>NZ_CP168265.1:0-4534418 GCF_040149425.2 Cupriavidus sp. DF5525
GTCGCCAACAACCCGGGCAAGTCGTACAACCCGCTGTATCTCTATGGCGGCGTGGGCCTGGGCAAGACCCACCTGATCCATTCCATCGGCAACCACATGCTGATGGAGAACCCGCGCGCGCGTATCCGCTACATCCACGCCGAACAGTACGTGTCCGACGTGGTGAAGGCGTACCAGCGCAAGGCGTTCGACGAGTTCAAGCGCTACTACCACTCGCTCGACCTGCTGCTGATCGACGATATCCAGTTCTTCTCCGGCAAGAACCGCACGCAGGAAGAGTTCTTCTACGCCTTCGAGGCCCTGATCGCCAACCGGGCGCAGGTGATCATCACCAGCGATACCTACCCGAAGGAGATCACCGGCATCGACGACCGCCTGATCTCGCGCTTCGACTCCGGCCTGACCGTGGCGATCGAGCCGCCCGAGCTGGAAATGCGCGTGGCCATCCTGATGAAGAAGGCCGCCGCCGAGAACGTGAACGTGCCCGAAGAGGTCGCGTTCTTCGTCGCCAAGCACCTGCGCTCCAACGTGCGCGAGCTGGAAGGCGCGCTGCGCAAGATCCTGGCGTTCTCGAACTTCCACGGCAAGGACATCACCATCGAGGTGACGCGCGAAGCGCTGAAGGACCTGCTGACCGTGCAGAACCGCCAGATCTCCGTGGAGAACATCCAGAAGACCTGCGCGGATTTCTACAACATCAAGGTCGCCGACATGTACTCGAAAAAGCGGCCTGCCAATATTGCACGGCCGCGCCAGATCGCGATGTACCTGGCCAAGGAGCTGACGCAGAAGAGCCTGCCGGAGATCGGCGAGCTGTTCGGCGGCCGCGACCACACCACCGTGCTGCACGCCGTGCGCAAGATCGCCGACGAACGCAGCAAGGATGCGCAACTCAACCACGAGCTGCACGTGCTGGAGCAGACGCTCAAGGGCTGACGCAATCAGCCCTGGCTAAAAGGCAGTTTTGAAGGGTCGGCCCCTCGGGGCTGGCATACTGTAGGGTGCGCGCCACGGACAACCCGTGGCGCCTGGGGAACTAACGTCAGCGTCGCCGGGGCAAGTGTCCGGAAAGTGGCCACCGATAAGGCTTTGCGGTGAGTCGGGACGGGATGGCAAGTGCGTTATGCGCCAGCGTGGCTTTTTGTGCACAGCTGGCCCGCCGGCCGGTCCCGCCCCGCTTCACCGCAGCGGCTTATCCTTGGTACAATGACACATTAACTCCTTGATTCCTAAGTGAATTTGGAGTTGTTTGCGTTCTGCGGTCGCCGACTACAAACGACGAAGGATAAATTCAATGCAATTGGTCAAAACCTCGCGAGACAACCTGCTGCGTCCGCTGCAAATCGTGAGCGGCATCGTGGAGCGCCGCCACACCCTCCCGATCCTGGCCAATCTGCTGATTCGCAAGTCCGGGTCGAACGTTTCCTTCCTGTCGACCGACATCGAGATCCAGATCACCACGCACGCTGAATGCGGCGTCGGCAACGACAGCGTTGCCACGACAGTGGCCGCGCGCAAGCTGCTCGACATCCTGCGTGCGATGCCTGACGGCGACGTGGCCCTGTCGCTCAACGACAAGCGCATGACCGTGCAATCCGGCAAGAGCCGCTTCGCACTGCAGACGCTGGCCGCCGAGGAATTCCCGACCGTTGCCGAAGCCAGCGAATTCAACGCCAGCGTCACGCTGCCGCAGAAGACCTTCAAGCACCTGCTGGCGATGGTCCACTTCGCCATGGCGCAGCAGGACATCCGCTACTACCTGAACGGCATGCTGCTGGTGGTCGAAGGCAAGAAGGTGATGGCAGTCGCCACCGACGGGCACCGCCTGGCGTACTGCGGCGTGGAGCTGGAAACCGAAGCCGCCGGTGTGGGCGCGCGCCAGGAAGTCATCATCCCGCGCAAGACCATCCTGGAACTGCAGCGCCTGCTGGAAGACAACGACGATCCGGTGCAGGTGCAGCTCGCCGCCAACCAGGTCAAGTTCACGTTCGCCAATATCGAACTGATCTCCAAGCTGGTCGAAGGCAAGTTCCCCGACTTCCAGCGCGTGATCCCCAAGGGCTACAAGAACGCCTTTGCGATCGACCGCGTGCGGCTGCAGCAGGCGCTGCAACGCACCGCGATCCTGACGACGGACAAATTCAAGGGCGTGCGCTGCATCCTCGACACGCACGTGCTCAAGATCAGCTCCACCAACGCCGACCAGGAAGAGGCGCAGGAAGAGCTGGAACTCGATTACTCGGGCGATGCGCTCGATATCGGATTCAACGTGACCTACCTGCTCGACGTACTCGCCAACCTGAAGAGCGAGCAGGTGCAGGTCAGCCTCGGCGACTCGAATTCGAGTGCGCTGATTACCGTGCCGGAAGACGACAACTTCAAGTACGTCGTCATGCCGATGCGCATCTGATGATCCGGTGACAGGACCAGTACAGACGAAAACCGGAGCAGCAAACGGCACGCAATGACACCCGGGCCAAGCCGGGAAGTCCTGGGGATGACCATCCCGCAGCGGGGGCAGGATCCAAGCGATCCGCCCCTTTTGCCGTTTTTAGTAACCCGCCATGCGGACCCTTCGCGCCCCGCCGCTACGCCGGCCCGGCCCGAATTTCGTATTTGCCGTGAGTAGAAAGACATGACCGAACAGCAGAAACCGCAACAGGAAAACACCTACGGAGCCTCTTCGATCCAGATCCTGGAAGGCCTGGAGGCGGTACGCAAGCGCCCGGGCATGTATATCGGCGACACCTCCGACGGCACCGGCCTGCACCACCTCGTGTTCGAGGTGCTGGACAACTCCATCGACGAAGCGCTGGCCGGCTACTGCACCGAGATCCAGGTCACCATCCACAGCGACAACTCGATCTCCATCGTCGACAACGGCCGCGGCATCCCGCCCCTGGTCAAGTTCGACGACAAGCACGAACCCAAGCGCAGCGCGGCGGAAATCGCCATGACCGAGCTGCACGCCGGCGGCAAGTTCAACCAGAACAGCTACAAGGTATCGGGCGGCCTGCACGGCGTGGGCGTGTCCTGCGTGAACGCGCTCTCCAAGTGGCTGCGCCTGACCGTGCGCCGCGACGGCCAGGTCCACCTGATCGAATTCGCCAAGGGCGACGTGCAGAACCGCATCGTCGAGACCGTGACCGGCCCCGACGGCCAGCCCGTTGAAGTCTCGCCGATGAAGATCATCGGCGCCACCGACAAGCGTGGCACCGAAGTCCACTTCCTGGCCGACGAAGAGATCTTCACCAACGTCGAATTCCACTACGAGATCCTCTCCAAGCGCATCCGCGAGCTCTCGTTCCTGAACAACGGCGTCCACATCAAGCTGGTCGACCAGCGCACCGGCAAGGAAGAAGACTTTGCCTTCTCCGGCGGCGTGAAGGGCTTTGTCGAATACATCAACCGCTCCAAGAGCGTGCTGCACCCCAACATCTTCTACGCCAATACCGAAAAAGACGGTATCGGCGTGGAGGTGGCCATGCAGTGGAACGACGGCTACAACGAGCAGGTGCTCTGCTTCACCAACAACATCCCGCAGCGTGACGGCGGCACCCACCTGACCGGCCTGCGCGCCGCGATGACGCGCATCATCAACAAGTACATCGAAGAAAACGAAGTCGCCAAGAAAGCCAAGGTGGAAACCACCGGCGACGACATGCGCGAAGGCCTGTCCTGCGTGCTCTCCGTCAAGGTGCCCGAGCCCAAGTTCAGCTCGCAGACCAAGGACAAGCTGGTCTCGTCCGAAGTGCGCCTGCCCGTGGAAGAACTCGTCAGCAAGGCCCTGAACGACTTCCTGCTGGAAACCCCGGGCGATGCCAAGATCATCTGCGGCAAGATCGTCGACGCCGCCCGCGCCCGGGAGGCTGCTCGCAAGGCCCGCGAAATGACGCGCCGCAAGGGGTTGATGGACGGCATGGGGTTGCCCGGCAAGTTGGCCGATTGCCAGGAAAAGGATCCTGCGCTGTCGGAACTCTTCCTGGTGGAGGGTGACTCTGCAGGTGGCTCTGCCAAGCAGGGCCGGGACCGTAAGTTCCAGGCCATTCTGCCGCTGAAGGGCAAGATTCTTAACGTTGAGCGTGCGCGCTTTGACAAGATGCTGTCCAGCCAGGAAGTGCTGACGCTGATTACCGCGCTTGGTACCGGCATCGGCAAGGATGACTACAACCTGGACAAGCTGCGCTACCACCGCATCATCATCATGACCGATGCTGACGTGGATGGATCGCACATTCGTACGCTGCTGCTGACGTTCTTCTATCGGCAGATGCCTGACATTATCGAGCGCGGGTATGTCTATATCGCGCAGCCGCCGCTGTACAAGATCAAGCATGGGAAGGAAGAGCGGTACATCAAGGATGATGTTGAGCTCAATGCTTATCTGTTGAAGTTGGCGATGGAGAAGGCATCGTTGATTCGTCCGGATGGCACGGAAATCAGCGGTGATGCGCTGACTGAGCTGGCGCGTCAGTATCAGCTGACTGAAGGGGTGATTGGGCGTCTGTCGCGTGTTGTTGATACGGATGCGCTGCGTGCTATTGCGGATGGCGTGACGCTGGACCTGGATAGCGCTGCTGCGGCGGAAGCTTCAGCTGTGGCGTTGAAGGCCAAGCTGGCTGAGATGCATGCCAAGACGTTGATTGGGGCGGCTGTTAATGATGACGGTACGGCTGATGTGTATGCGCAGTTTGATGAGAAGACTGACAAGCATCGGCTGATGATTGCGCGGCGTCATCATGGCAACGTGCGGTTGTCCCATTTGGATGCGGATTTTGTGCATGGGGCGGATTACGCGGCGCTGTCCAATGCCGCCAAGACTTTCCAGGGGCTGACGCCGGAAGGGACTAAGGTGCAGCGGGGTGAAGGGGATAAGCTGCGGGATCAGACGGTGAATGATTTCCACGGTGCCATGCAGTGGCTGTTGTCTGAGGCTGAGCGTGGGGTTTCTCGTCAGCGCTATAAGGGGCTGGGTGAGATGAATCCTGAGCAGTTGTTTGAGACTACGCTTGATGTCACCCAACGCCGCTTGCTGAAGGTGCAGATTGAGGATGCTATTGCGGCGGATCAGATCTTTACCACGCTGATGGGGGATGAGGTGGAGCCGCGGCGGAACTTCATTGAGAGTAATGCGTTGGTGGCGCGGAATATTGATGTTTGATTGATTGTCGCGCGGCCAAAAAAGAGGCGATCGCCGCGTCAAAATAATCAAAGCGATAGGGGGCGTATCGGAGCCGAAACTGAAATCGAGTGGCTGCACACATCGCTGACGGCCCACTTTGATGGGCTGCGTGCCGCGCGCGGTGGTGCTCCTATTTATCTTCTGGAGCACGGCCTTTCTGAACCTGACTTGCAGGCAATGCTAAAGCCGCAACGCTCAACGGTAGAGGATAGCCGAGTCACCATGGTCGGCTCCTCGTCGTCCAGACGTTTGGTGCCTTGCGGCGCTCCTTCTCTTTCGTTCACGCGGTTTGTCCGGAGGCGGTGCGCGTCTCCCGTCTCCCTGATTCACCATTCCTACCGCTATTCGCCAGTGCGTGCTGATCGCGGTGCTGGCAAGCGTGTGCCTTGACACTTCGCCCTACAGGCGGATCTCAACGGAAGTTGGCGTGGCGAATAGCTTGGGCTCCTTGCCGAGCGGAAACCCGATCACGTACAGAACGTTAGCTGGCATTGATCTGTCCGGGTCCGAGTTCCCCTTCAGCAGCACTTCGCGCTCGGCATAGCGTAGCGAAACGCCAAGGGTCTTGAGCACATCGATGTTGGCTTGCATCGTGTCAGCCGCCTCGCGCTTCTGTGCTTCGGTATAGGCGCCCAGGCCATCCCGGTAGTCGCGGAAATATTCCATCAGCGCGGCGAAGCGTTTATCCGCTTCGCGGCCCATCTCGAAGGCCAGTTGCGACATGTCCATCGTGCTGGTCTGCGCCAACTCGGCCAACTGCTTACCCGTGGTCAGCGGAAGCGCCGCGAAGGCGGCGTGCTCCTGGTTGAACTGTTCCTGCGCAGCCTTGAGTTCGTCTTCCGGTGGAATCGCGAATGGCTTGTTGAGCGCGTCGATGTCCAGGAAATCGAACGCGTTGGCCAGTGCCCGGCAGGTGTCGGGGCCGACCGGCCAGCCTTGCTCGACGCGCTGAACGGTTCGCACGTTGAGCCCGGCGACCACGGCCAACTGCTCTTGCGTCCATTGCCGGGCGTCGCGGAACACCTTGATGCAGACAGCCAACTCGGCGGGGGTCAGCAGGCGGACTGGTGGCGTGTTTTCCGTCGCGTTCATTTCGTTGCTCCTTCGTTATCGACCGGCGTGGCCAGCCGTGCTGGCCACGCCATTGCGCATGGCATGGCCGCGCCTGGCGAGGGGCCAGAATGCAAGCAAGAATCCGACAGCGGCCAGCACTGCCACATAGTGAGCAGGCGCCATGGTGTCGTGCTGCAGCCACAGCGTGAGAATCATCGGCGTGAGGCCGCCAAAGACTGCGTAAGACATGTTGTAGGCAAACGAGAGACCGGTGAACCGCACTGGTGCCGGAAAGGCACGCACGCCGGCAATAGGCACGGTGGCGATGGTGCCGACGAACAGGCCTAGCAGCCCGTAGTGCCAGAACAGCGTGGCAGGCGTGCCAGGCAGGCTGCCGTAGAAGAAGTAAGCGGTCACGAACAGTCCGCTGCAGCCAATCAGCATGACGGCGCGGGTGCCGATGCGGTCGCATGCCCAGCCGACAATCACGCAGCCGATGGTCAGCGTGAGGGTGGCGAACGCATTGGTCTCGAGCGCGAGCGCAGCGGGTATGTGGTGGACCTTCTGCAGGTAGGTGGGCGTGTACAGCACCACCACGACGATAGAGGTAGAGAGTACCCAGGTCAGCAGGGCAACGAACATGCTGGCCGAGCGGTGATCGCGCAGCACGGTGCGGATCGGGAGTTCGCGCGCCAGATTGCTGCGGTCAGCTAACTCGCGGAACACGGGGGTCTCGTGCAGAAACCGGCGCAGGTACACGGACACCAGTCCGAAGACGCCGCCCAGGATGAAAGGGATGCGCCAGGCGAAATCGCTCACCTGCTCCGGTGAGTAATGGCGGTTGATGGCGACGGCAACGAGCGAACCCAGCAGAATGCCGCCCGTGATGCCAGAGGTCAGCGTGCCGATGCCGAAACCGTAATGCCGGCTCGGCACATGTTCGCCGACAAACACCCAGGCACCGGGCATCTCGCCACCGATGGCCGCGCCCTGCAGCACGCGCATCGCCAGCAGTAGCAGCGGCGCCGCTACGCCGATGCTGGCGTAGGTGGGCAGCAGGCCGATAATCAGCGTGGGCGCGGCCATCAGCAAGATCGAGAGGGTGAACATGCGCTTGCGGCCAAGCCGGTCGCCAAAGTGGGCGATCACGATGCCGCCCAGCGGGCGTGCCAGGTAGCCGGCGGCGAAAATGCCGAACGTCTGCAGTTGTCGCAGCCAATCTGGCATGTCGGGCGGGAAGAATAGCGCGCCCAGCACCGTGGCGAAGAAGACGTAGATGACGAAGTCGTAGAACTCGAGCGTGCCGCCGAGGGCAGCCAGGGCCAAGGTCTTGTAGTCGCGAGCACTCAGCGTGCGTGCCGGTGTGGGCAAGACGCCCCCAACTGCGCTCATGGGATTCACAGGTAGTTCTTGTTGTGGATTCACGGTCGGTCCTCGTCAGGTAGTGATCAATGGACTTCGGTCAGGGCTGGTCCTTTTGAGACCAAGACCCTATCGTTTGCGCGTGAGGGATGCCGATCAGGCATCGTCCGATGCGCCACGCCCGCGTGGAAACGGTCAGTTGCTGCGCGGACATCAAATCGTGCGCACCTTTCCATGCTGGTCGCTTTTTGCGGAATCGACGCCCCTGCTGGAACCAATGAGGCGCAGCAGAGGGCGGCCGGTCTGGCTAGCAGAATGGCCGGCGGGTTCGGTCAGTCGGGGATCGAACCGTCTACCTGCGCCAGCTGCGCATACGCCGATAGCGATCGGTTTGGCCGGAAGTACAGGTCGCGAAGAATCGGCCTTTTGAGCGGCCCAACGATGGATGCCAGGTCGGACAGCTTTACATGGCCCAGTTCGGGCATGCCAATACCCACGTCGCATAGACCGTAGGCGGTGTCACCATCGGCGGCGTCGAGCGCGGCCAGTAGCCAGGTCGCATGCGCGTCAGGGGTAAACAGCCGCACTACGGGCAGCGGGTCGTCTGCGTGGCCTGCTGCGTATGCGCGTCCGTTAGCGAGCAACTGCGCGCGTTGTTCTGCGGTGATGAGGGGTTGATTCATGGGGGGCAGCCTCCTTGAAGGTTCGCTTCACGGCAGATCGAGGCAATACAGGGTGCATGCCGATAGCGTGGGCCGTGCAATGCCAAACGGGCTCAATCGAGGTCCGAGGCTTGGTCCCGGGTTGCTGCCAGCAAGCAACCTATGAAGACGGCGGAATTAGCTGCCTCCGCGTACAAGACGCCGCCATGGTCAAAAACAAGATCCTCGTCGTGCGGGGTTGCCCGTCACAGCAGGGCGTCGCGACTGCCGGAAGAGGCGCCTCGGCCAATTTTCAATCGTGAGCTTGCATAGTTTAGCGTAAACGCTAAAAAATTAGTTATAGAGATCTGTACCCAGTTTGGCTCAGTCGGTAGAAGAAAGGTACTTCCGAGATCACTAAAAAACGGGATGGACCTTCTTCACGCGGTCGGCCAAGCCATCCGACTCGCACGCGAACACGCAAGGCTCACTCAACAGCAATTGAGTGAGCTTTCCGGCGTTCATGTCGTCTCACTCAGCAAAATCGAACGAGGCGCGGCTGAAGCACGCCTGCTAACCTTGGACGCACTTGCGCAAGCCTTACAGCTTTCGCTGTCTGACTTACTGCGCAGTGCGGAGGTTATCCAGACTCTTCACCCTAAGAAGGCTACTCGGCAATAACCTCTCGCCGCCCTCGGTCACCCTCGCCAATAGGCAAGTCCAACTAGCCGAAAACTTGGCAAAAGCCAGAAATTCAATGCAATGTCGACTGCTACCGTGATTCAATATATTGTGTAGATAGCAGGCCACACAGTCTCCAAGCTTGCCCCCACTGCGCGACGCTTCAAGTCAAACAAGCCGCATTCACCACCCCCACCGACAACGAAATCACCCCCATCACCGCCCCAACCCCCCGGTTGTCATTGGAGATCGCCTCACTGACACCCCCCAACGCCCGCGCCGCCACCAGGTAAGCCACCACCTGCACAGCAAACGCCCCAAACGCCCACAACAAGAACATCCCAAACGTAGCGTTATGCTGAATGCTCAACGACAACGTCAGCGAGAACCCCAGCGCCGCCCCACCCAGCGACAACGCCGCCGCGACATTTCCCTCGCGAATCAGCTGGAATTCCCGATGCGGCGTCACCCGCGTATAGACCAGCAGGAACAACCCCAGCAAACCAAAGCTGGTGACGATATAGATCAGGTAGGCAAGCGCCGGATGCATGGCATTGACCATAGGTTCGACTCGTTGTCAGTGGATCAGGAAAGGAAATAAGACGTGGCGAAAGCGAAGCAACACTCAACCGCCACCAGACCGCCCGGAGCTGCCCAAGCGGCTCGCAAAGCCTCCACGCGACACCACCGGCGCGCGCGACACGGCGGCGGCGCGCATGGACAGCCCCATGGATTGCCCGCGGCCGAGCGAGCTGCGGCGCACAGCGGCTTCTTCCACCATCGCGGCGTTCGGCGTGGATGGCGCCCATTGCTGCTGCGTGCGCATGCCGTTGCTGTCGTAGGCAGTCATCGGCCGCAGCGGGCCGGAGGACATGTCGCGCTGGGTCTGCGAGCCGTCGGGGTGATAGACGGTGCCGCTGGCGGTGTAGTACGGGCCGTACCAGCGCGCGTAGTAGGCGGTGCTGCCATGACCGCTGCCTGAACTGCCATTGGCGCTCGGGCTGCTGGCGGCGTCGGCCAGGCTGGAGCTGTAGAAGTTGCGCGTGTCGTCGGCCGGCACGCTCTCGCAGTCGTTGGGCGTGTTCCAGTCGGGCTCGCAGTCTTCCAGCGTGGCGTAGCTGGCGCGGCGGACGGTCACGCCGGGATCGTCGTCGGCGTCGTCGCTGCAGGAGCCGAGTGCCGCAACCCCGGCGACCACGGCGCAGGCGCCGATGATCCACAGCGTGGGCGACTTCTTAGGCTGGGTGTTGAAGGACTGCGCCTGCCATGACACCTTGGCGGAGCGGCTGGGCTTGGGGCTGTAGGGGCTGTCGTACTTCGACGGCCGTTGTTTGCCCGGCTTCTTTTTGGCCATGTGCTTACTCGTTCGTGAAGTAGTGTGGAACGAAGAAACTGGTGTTCCTGGCGATGGGCCCGGATTCCTCGCGCACGCACAGGCCGCTGGGTACGTCGTCAACGATCCAGACGCCCAGCGTGGTGTAGCGGCCGTCAAAGCGCCGCGGCGGCGAGTAGGCCTGGTAGAAGAAGCCTTCCTCGCCATACTCGCCGGGGTTGTGGACGTGGCCTTCCGGGGTGAGCAGGGTCACGCTTTCGCCTTCGCGCGACAGGAAGGGCTTTTTGGCGTGCGGCTGGCCGGCGAAGCGGCTGGGGTCGAAGCTGGCTTCGAGCAGGTTGGGGTGTCCCGGGAACGGCTCCCACAGGATCGGCAGGATGGCCTTGTTGGACAGCACGGCCTTCCATGGCGGCTCGACCCAGCGCACGGGGCTGTGCGCGAGCTGGTCGCGGTAGTCGGAGGTGGCCATCCATTCCCACGGGTAGAGCTTGAAGACGACTTCCATCGGCACGTCGTCGGCGTCATAGAAGCCGCCGCGGCCGTCGGTGCCGATGTCTTGCAGGTCGACCAGCTTGACTGACCAGCCGGCCTGCAGCGCGGTGTCCATCAGGTACTCGGTGTTGCAGATGTCTTCCTGGCTGTCGAACATGCACGCGAAGTGCAGCACGCTGGCGTTGCGGTAGTGCTGGCGCAGCCATTGCCAGCGCGCCACCAGCGCCTCGTGCAGGCTGTTGAACTGGTCGGCCTGCGGCTGCACGGTGTCTTTCCAGTACCACTGCGCCACGGCGGATTCGATCAGCGAGGTGGGGGTGTCGGCATTGAACTCGTACAGCTTCGGCACGCCGTGCTCGACCAGCGTCAAGTCGAAGCGGCCGAACAGCGTGGGCTCGTCGCGGTCCCAGGGGTGCGGATCAGCTGCGCGAAGTCCTGGGGGATGGCCAGGCGCGCGAACAGGTCGTGGTCGATCACGTGCTGCACGGCTTCCAGGCAGCGCTGGTTGAGGTCGTACGCGGCGGCGTACAGCGTTTCAATTTCGTGCTTGCTGAAGGCGTAGGCGGCGTCTTCGCGCCAGTAGAAGAAGGTGTTGTCATCGACTTCGCGCGGGACGTTGAACTCGTGCAGCGAATGGAAGTGGAAGCCGACCTTCTCGAGTTCGCGCGGCCAGTTGCGGCGCGGGGTCTGGGGGATGCGTTGCATCAGCAGGCCATTGTCGGTGACGTTGCGGGTTGGCAAGCGACGGGTCGGGCGGTGGCGTCGTCGAGCAGGAAGTCGGTGAAGGCGAGCGACGTGGCGCCCGGCCGCGGCAGCCAGTCGGTGAAATGCACGCCGAGCGGTGCCCACCAGTGCGCGGCATCGGCCAGCACGGGGCGGTAGTCGAGCGCGTCGGATTCCACCACGCCGCGTGCGGGGTTGGCCAACACACCGCATGCCGGCGACCAGGCTCGATGCCACCTGCAGGCTGGTGGCGGTGTTGTACGGCGCCAGCGAGCGAGCGCGCTGCACGGACAGGCGCGAGCCGTACCAGACCGCGCCGTGCCGGCCGCTCATCAGCAGCACGCCGAGTTCGTCTTCGCCGCACTGGATCTCGTCGCGCAGGATGCGTTCGCCGCGCACGCGCGGTGCCGCGCGGTCGTCCAGCCATTGCATCGACACCTTCGTGGCGGTGGTGGGGCGATAGGCGTAGTAGACGGTGGGACGGTATGGCGGCTGGCCGGTAGTGGTGTCGGTCAGGTACTCGGCGATCGAGATCGATTCATTGTGCGTGATCAGGTACGCGTCGAAGGGCCCATGCTGTGGCGACCACGACCGCACGCGCGTGCGGTGCCCGGGCCGGTCCAGCGCGATGGCCCGCGCCGCTGCCGTAGTCGTGGCGATAACCGTCGGGCGGCAGCGTGGGCTCATGTGTGCCCCAGCCGAGTTCGGCGTCCTGCAGGCATTCGGTGATGAAGCCTTCGGCGGACCAGGTGTTGGCGAATTCGCCGTCGCGCGGGTAGCCGGGGGCTTGCTGGCTGTCGTACTCGGCGACCTGGATGACGCGCACGTCGAGGGCGCGCGCCAGTGCGGCCCAGCCGACGCAGTCTTCAGGCTCCGGCAACTGCAATCCCACGTCGCCGGCCAGCGCTATCAGCGCGGCCTTGACCAGCACGGACACCAGCCCGGGATTGGCGCCATGCGCGACCAATGGGGTCGGCAGGGATTCGCGGCCGCGGGCAAAGGCAAGTATCTCATCGCGCAGCGCGTAGTTGCTCAGGTGCGAGGCTTGCGGGTCGGCCTCGTAGTCCCACGGTTCGATGCCGGCGTCGACGTAGAACGCGCCGTGCGCTTGCGCCAGTGCGATCAGGTCGCGGCTGCAGACGGACGGGGCTGCAGACGGACGGGGCCAGGTTCAGCAGGAAGGCGCCGGGGCTTAGCAGCGGGCCGAGTACCGTTTCATGGTTGCCGGCGGTGATGTTGGCCCCGATGGCATGCAAGCCGTGCTTGGCTACGAACTGCATGCGAGTGGGGTCTAGCACGCTGTTCACCACGGTTATCGCTGCCTTTGGCCAGGTTCGCTCCAGCAGCGGCAGCACGGCCTGGCCGATGCAGCCGAAGCCGACGATGACGATTTGTTCGATCACGCAGACCTTTCCGCCCGTAGTGGCGAGCGGCCATGCCGGCGGCGCGATGATGGCTGCCGCGCCGGCGCCGGGCCGCGCGCCTGATTTTATTCGTTCTGTCTGGATTTGCCAGAAATGGCGAAGGCAATACTATAGCGGGCAATGGTTGCTGCCAAGCATGCGTGCAGACTGTGTCAACGCTGGCGGTATGGTGTCGTAGGCAATGCCCTAGTACACGCCCGGCACCATCCGCCATGTCCGCGCGCAATACGTCGCATTAGCCCTGATGACGACCGGCATCTACGCGTGATCCGGCATCCAAGCTACCTTGGGCTCGCGGTCAGTTCGCTGGGATGGGTACTCGGATTCCGCTCAGGCGTGGGGGTGTTGCTGACGCTGGCGATGGTGCCAGTGCTGATCGCGCGGATCCGCGCGGAAGAAGCGTTGCTGCTCGAGCGGTTTGGCGATGCCGATCCAACTCAGGCGGTCTACGGGATCGTGCGTTACAAAGCGCGAACCTACTATTGCGTGGTATCCAACTTTTAAGGGTTGGGGCGAAGCGGCTCACTTCAGAACATACGAGGTGCATACATCGCTCCCCTCACTTCCTCCAGCAAGGCGCCGAAGATGAGCGGGCTCTACTATTCCGAGCGGGATATCCGCAAGATCGCAAAATTGCCGTGCACGCGCAAGGCGGCTTGGCGGCCTTGCGCCCTTGGCCTTCATCGCTCGGCGTATGTCCTTACGAACTGGCTTGCGTGATTTCTCGGAACGCTCTTGCGCGCAGTGCAAAGCGCCCGGCACGCGCCTGATGCTGTAGCGGCGAAAATGCGCTCCTGGCAGCGCCTTTGGCCGGCGCGACCTTCCATTAAAATGGCCGCTCTCTTTCCGCAAACCGACTGGTCCGGCCCGACAATGAAGATCCTCGAATACATCGGCCTTGATGTTTCCCGCGTCAGGAGCACTTACCGCAAGGTTGCCGACGCGATCGGCCGCGACGATTTCCGGGCGGCCCAGGTCAAGAAGCTTGCCAGCCTCTCGCATGGCAAGTTCTATCGCGCCCGCCTGGACGACGCCAACCGCCTGCTGTTTTCGCTCGTGCGCCACGATGGACAGGTTTGCGCGCTGATGCTGGAAGTGATCGAGAACCACGATTACCGCGGCAGCCGCTTCCTCCGCGGCGCGGATATCGATGAAGACAAGATTCCAGACATCGACGCGGCCGAGGCGGCGCTGGCGGCGGAGCCGGTGCGTTACCTGCATCCGGATCGCTCCGATATCCACGTGCTGGACAAGCCTATCTCCTTTGACGATGTGCAGGAGGCGGTCTACCGTGAGCCGGCTCCGCTTGTGCTGGTCGGCTCCGCGGGCAGCGGCAAGACCGCGCTGACGCTGGAGAAGCTCAAGCATGCGGAAGGGGCGGTGCTGTATGTCACGCATTCAGCCTACCTGGCGCGCAATGCGCGCGATCTCTACTACGCCAACGGCTTTGAGCATCCGGCGCAGGAGGCTGAATTCCTGTCTTACCGGGAGTTCGTCGAGTCGATCCGCATGCCGCAGGGCCGCGAGGCCGGCTGGCGGGACTTTGCGCAGTGGTTTGAGCGCCAGCGCCAGCAGTTCCGCGATATCGACGGTCATCAAGCCTTCGAGGAAATCCGTGGCGTGATCACGGCATCGGCGCACGGCGTGCTGGATCGCGATGCCTACCTGGCCCTGGGCGTGCGCCAGTCCATCTTTGGCGCGGACATGCGGGGCCGGATTTATGACCTCTTCGAGCGGTATCGGGCGTGGCTTGCTGACAGCCGTCTCTATGACCTCAATCTTGTCGCCCTGGAGTGGTCGCCGCTGGCGGCTGCCCGCTATGATTTCGTGGTGATCGATGAGGTCCAGGACCTGACCATGGCGCAGCTGGCGCTGGTGCTCAAGACACTCAGCAAGCCCGGGCGGTTCCTGCTCTGCGGCGACTCCAACCAGATCGTCCACCCGAACTTCTTTAGCTGGAGCCAGGTCAAGAGCCTGTTCTGGCATGATGCACAGCTTGCCGAACAGCAGGCGCTGCGCGTCCTGACTGCCAACTTCCGCAACGGTACTGAGGCGACACGTGTGGCCAACACGTTGCTGAAGGTCAAGCATCGCCGCTTTGGTTCGATCGATCGCGAGAGCAATTTCCTGGTCGATGCGGTTGGTGGGGATGCCGGCCAGGTGACGCTGCTGCCGGACAAGGACAACGTCAAGCGGGAACTGGACCAGAGCATCCGCAGGTCGACGCAGTGCGCGGTGCTGGTGCTGCGCGACGAGGACAAGGCGGAGGCAAGAAAGCACTTTTCCACGCCACTGCTGTTTTCCATTCATGAAGCGAAGGGGCTGGAGTACGAGAACATCGTGCTCTATCGCTTTGTTTCCGACCAGCGCGCCGAGTTCGCGGAGATTGCTGATGGCGTGGACAAGCAGGACCTGGCCTCCGACACGCTGACCTACCGGCGCGCCCGGGACAAGCACGACAAGTCGCTGGAGGTCTACAAGTTCTTTGTCAATGCGCTCTACGTGGCGCTCACGCGCGCCACCAAAAATCTTTACCTGATCGAGTCAGATGCGGGACATCCGTTGTTCGCGCTGCTCGATCTTGCGCAAGGCAGCCAGGCCAGGGTCGAGACGCGCCAGGCTTCGCTGGAAGACTGGCAGAAAGAGGCGAGGAAGCTCGAGCTGCAAGGCAAGCAGGAGCAGGCCGACGCCATCCGCAGCAGCATCCTGAAGGAGGTGCCGCCGCCGTGGCCGGTGTTCGGGCAGGCGAAACTTGAGGAATTGCTGCTCAAGGTGTTCCGCGAACAGGCGCCGGGAGGGAAGCCCAAGCAGCAACTCTATGAGATCGCCGCCAGTCATGACGAGCCCGCGCTGGCGGCATGGCTCGCGCAGGAGGCCGGCTTTGTCGGGGCCCGGCAGTTTTCCGGTGAGCGCAGCGGCTTGGCCCGCAAGAGCTTTGCTGCGTACTTTGCCGGCAACTTCAAGGACATCTTGCGGCAGTGTGAACGCCACGGCGTAGAACACCGGCTGCCGATGAACCAGACACCGTTGATGGCGGCGGCCGCCGCCGGTAATGTGGCGCTGGTCGAGGCGCTGCTGGAGCGCGGTGCCGATCGCGACAACGTCGACCACTATGGCCACAACGCCTTGCATTGGGCGATGCTGGAGGCGTTCCGCTCGCCCCGGTTCGCCAGCGGGCCTTTTGGGGCGCTTTATGAATTGCTGGCGCCGGCCGCTATCGATGTCAATAACGGAACGCGGCTGGCGCGCATCGACCGGCATCTGTCAGAGTACTTCCTGTTCCAGACCATGTGGGCGCTGTTCAAGTCGCGCTTCACGCATCACCAGCGCCGGCCTTACGCCGCCTTTGAAACGCGGGCCATCCTGGAGGCCTGGGAGCATCTGCCCGCCAATGTGGTGCGACCCGAGCGCAACAAGCGGCAGCATCTCTCCGGCGTGCTGGCCAGAAACGAAGCGGAGCGCGACTACGCATACAACCGCATGCTCTTCAGGCGCTTTGAACAAGGGTGGTACCAGTTCAATCCCGATCTGTCGGTGCGGCGCCGGGTGGAAGGCGAAGACGTCTGGGTGCCGGTTTACGCGGCGCTGAACCTGCCGTTGATCAACGAGCTTTCATGGCCCCCCGTCTGGCCGCAAATTGATACGTACCTGGCGCTGGCCGGACTGCCTGAACGCACGACGCCGATTGCCGCGGAGCGTGCCATGACCAGGGTACTACGGTGAACCGCGGCTCGTGCGTAGCGTCGGTCTTGTGGCCTTTCTCCTCGCGCTGGATAGAGTCATCTACGCGGTGGCAGTTCTGTTGACGCCGTTCCGGCGGGCGGGCCTGCTGTATACGGGCGCTATTTGCGCGGACCGGTCGTGGCGCGCGCCCCGGCCTGCGGCTCACGATCCACGAATATGCGCGACGGCAGCACGAAGCCACGCAGCGCCAGCATTTCCAGCGGTCCCTGGCCGACTTCCGTGCGCAACTGGTAGCTGAGCGGGTAGGTCACTTCAACCGGGACGGGGAGCTTCGCGACATGGGCTGTCAGGCTGTCGGCATCGCTGTCGACAGCGCTGGCGGTAGCCTGGCCTTTGCCGTCGCCCAGATAGGATTCGTCCTATTATTCTGCGAGCGCTGGACCGTGCCTTGTCCTCCGATGCCGCGGGGAGCCCCACGCCGCTACCATACCTAGTAAATCCCCGGCACCATCCGCCACGTCTTCGCGCAGTACGCCTCGTACTGTTCCCCAAACTGGTCCCGCAGCAGCGCCTCTTCCGCACGAATGCGCGCGATCAGCACAGGCACCATCAGCAGAGTCAGCACGACGCCTACGCCCGACCGAAACCCCAGCACCCACCCGAACGAACTGATCAGGAACCCCAGGTAGCTCGGATGCCGGATCACCCCGTAGATCCCGGTGGTCACCAGCGTATGCCCCGGCTGGATCGCCACGAGCCCGCTAAACCGGTGCCCGAGCACAAACACCGGCCAAAGCCGCAGCACGCCGCCGCCGGCAAACAGCACCACGCCAAGCCAGCGCACCGCGTCGCCATCGATCGTCCAGAAGCCGATGCGGTCGGTATAGGCCGGCAGGTAAGCCGCCAGCAACCCGAGCACGCCGAACGCGGCCAGCACCCAGCGGTTGCCGCGGTCTTCGCGCACGCCGCTGCTGATATTGCCGCCCGAGAAAAGCGCGGCAACGGACAGCGCCGCCAGCACCAGCGTCAGCGCAACCCGGGCCGGATGGGCGAAGAAGGGGCCAATGCCGCCCCAGCCCGCGATGGCGATGGCCAGGTAGGCGAGTGTGCCGGCAAGGGTGGCGAGCGCTAAGCCGAAAGTCGGACGCATGGATACCTCCGCTGCGACGGTGGATGCACATGCGAAGCGTAAGCCTTTGGTGGCGTGGCTGTCGAGCGCGCGGCGTCGTGCTTAAATGATCGTTTTCGCCCCGACGCCCTGCGCCGGAGCCAAGTGAATACGCTACCGCCACACCACCATGCCGCTGATCGACATCAAGAACCTCCAGCAAGCCGCCTATGCCTTCGGCGAAGCCCGCAACTGGGGCAAGTACCACAGCCCCAAGAACCTCTCGATGGCGCTGAGCGTGGAAGTGTCCGAACTGGTCGAGATCTTCCAGTGGAAGACCGAGGCGGAATCGCGCGACATCATGTCGACCGACAAGCGCGAGCATGTGGAGCAGGAGCTGGCCGATATCACCATCTACCTGGCGCAGCTCGTGACGGCACTGGGCGTGGACCTGGATGCGGCGATCCGGGCCAAGATGGAGATGAATGCCAGGAAGTATCCGCTCCCGGAGTGAGTCGCCAGGCGACCGCAGTGCGCGGTTCAGGGCAATGGCTGGCTCTGCGTCAGGATGCACAACAGCAGGATGCCGTTCATGACGAGTAACGCTGCCACCGCCAGCACGATCGGCGGCGCGTTTCGCGTCCGCTCGCGCAGGCGGGTGGCACCCGGCAGCCATTCACCCCGCATCTTCCGGGACCAGCAGGCAAAGCCCGCGCCGCACACACCCAGCCACGCAAGCGTGCCAAGCGATTCCCACCCCCTTTGCCGTGGTGCCTGGGCGGGGTGAGTGGAAGTCGTCAGGGGTACGGGATCCAGGCTGGGCCGATCCGTCACGACAGGGTGGGCGCGGTATTGCCGGAGCTCCGTATCGACTACGGGCCGGATTTCCGTATCGACCACGGGCTGAGGCGGAGGCTGCGGCGCAGGTTGGGCTGCAGGCAGCGGTGTGGCGAGTCGCGTGGCCGGCGGCGCCATCATCGTCGGCGCCGGCGGCGGTTGCTTGTTCTTCGGAACGTTGCGCATAGGCGCGTCGGGCGCCTTCGGTTGCGGTTCGGCAGCGCGGGTAATCGGCTTGTGGCTCTTGTGCGCACGCCAGCTGGCAAAGACGCTGTCCAGGCAGGCCACCGAAGTACAGGCATCCCGGCGTCTTCGCCATGCGGCGACATCGTCCTGCTCAATCACCCCGGCGCGCAGCAGCCGCCGCTGCTCGGCATGGATGTATTCGTGCTTGCTATGGAGCATCGCGTAGTCGCAGATCAGCGTGGCGGCAGTCGGCTGCGTGTCTGCACGCCTGCACGCGTTCCCGGTGGCTAACGGATCGTCGCAGCGGACGGCCGGCTGGCGCAGTGCATTCTTGCAGGCGATATCCGACGCCTGCGCACTTGCGGTGAGCAGAAGGCTGATCGTAATGCAGGCGGCCAGATAGCCGGTAAACCTTGTCATCCTGTCGCCCCATGGCAACGGGGAGGCGGCGCGCGCAAGGGCGCGCATTGACCTTCTATTCTGGTACTCCGTGGCGGATATGCCGTGCGATATCCCACAGAACGGCAGGACGAAAGCCTTGGGCGCTGGCTGGATGCGCATCGCGGGCCACATAACGCGGGACTCGCTACAGGCTAAACGGGCTTCCGGACGGCCCTGGCCACGTGCTATCTGCCGGCCGAAGCCGTCTTGCCCCCGGCATCGCCGTTCCCTGCCGACACCGAAACGCCCCTCGGCGCCCACCTCGTCACGCCGCGCCACGGCTACGCGCATCACGGCATCTACGCCGGCAATGGCAAGGTGGTCCACTACGCTGGCTATTGCCACCGGCAGCAGCGCGGCCCGGTGGAGGAGCTGAGCCTGGATGCTTTTGTCGCCGGCCACGGCACTACGGCACTGCCCACGCCGATGGCGCGCTACGGTGCCGTCAAAACCGTCAGGCGCGCCCGCTCACGGGTGGGCGAAGACCGCTACCGCCTGCTGACCAACAACTGCGAGCACTTCTGCACGTGGTGCCTCTATTGCGAAAGCCGCAGCGAGCAAGTGCGGCATTGCGTGACGCATCCGCTCAGTGGCCTGCGGCTGGCGGCGAGCATGCTGAGCTGTGGTGGAAGACGGCGACCAGCCACGCGCGGGACAGTGTCACCGGCCTGGACTCAGGGCAATGGCTGGCTCTACGTCAGGATGTATAACAGCAGTATGCTGTTCAGGACGAGCCCGGCCGACACCAGCACGCTCCACGTCGCGGTTCGCGCTCGCTCGCGCAGGCGAGAGGTACCCGGCAGCCATTCACCCGGCATTCTTCGGGGCCACCAGATAAAGACCGCGCCGCACATGCCTAACCACGCCAGCGCGCCAAGAAATTTCCATCCGTCTGGCTGTGGTGCCTCCACGGGATATATGGGGGTCCATAGGGGGGCGGGAACCGGAGTCGGTCGATCCATCCCGACCGGGTCGACGGGGGGCTCCCGGATTTCCGTATCGACCACGGCCTCAGGCGGAGGCTGCGCCGCGGGTGGGGGGGCGGGATCCGGGGACGGCTGATCCATCGCGACAGGGTAGGCTGGGTGTTCCCGGATTTCCGCAGGCAGCACGAGCTCGAGCGGAGGCTGCGGCGCGAGTGGGGGAGCGGGCCGCGGCGGCGCCGGCTGCGTGGCCCGCGACGCCATCTTCGGCACCGGCGGCGGTCGCCGGATCTCGGCCATCGGTCTGACGGCAGCCGGCTTGCTCTTCGAAACGTCGCGCATGGGCGCGTCGGGCGCTCTCGGTCGCGGCTCGGCGGCGCGGGGAATCGGCGTCTGGCTCTTGTGCTCGCGCCAGCTGGCAAAGACGCTGTCCAGGCATGCCACCGAAGTACAGGCATCCCGCCGTCTTCGCCATGCGGCGACATCGTCCGGCTCGATCGCCCCGGCGCTCAGCAGCTGCTGCTGCTCGGCATGGATGTATTCATGCTTGCTACGGAGCATCGCGTAGTCGCAGATCAGGGTGGCGGCAGTCGGGTGCCGGTCCCGCACT
Organism: Cupriavidus sp. DF5525; assembly: GCF_040149425.2. Lineage (NCBI taxonomy): Bacteria > Pseudomonadati > Pseudomonadota > Betaproteobacteria > Burkholderiales > Burkholderiaceae > Cupriavidus > Cupriavidus sp. DF5525. The sequence continues at coordinate 20,681 of NZ_CP168265.1, forward strand.
CGCTCGCAAGCCTCGCCGGCGGCAAGCGGGTCGTCGCAACGGGCGATCGACGGACGCAGCGTGGTCTTGCAGGCGATATCCGAGGCCTGCGCACTGGCAGTGAGCAGAAGACCGAACGTGAAGCAGGTGGCCAGACGGCCTGGGCTTGTCATCCTGTCGCCCCGTGTTGTGGGGAGAATGGTTCGGCGCCGCGCCGAAGCGGCGTCGAGAAGCTTCTATTCTGGTACGGCCTGAGCGGGATGCCGTGCGATAGGCCACAGAAAAATGGCGTTACGCAAACCGACAGGCATCCCAGGTCACAGGCATGTGGCCCCCGGGTGACAAACCGCCGCCGCTCCCCGCGTGCGCAGGGGCGACGTGGCGGGCGCAGCACGTCATGCTTCGGCGTGACGAAAAGCCAAGAGAAGGAAGGGTCAATATGAGCCGCAGGAAGCAAACGGGCATGTTGGACGATGTCTATGGCATGGCGGCCGCACTGCCATGGTGGGCCGGCGTAGCCCTGGCGCTGGTCGCCTATGCCGTACTCAATCGCTATGCAGCTGCCGACGTCCCGCCGATGGCCGCGCCAGGGGAGATGGGCCGGATGGCCCTGGCCCAGATGGTCAAGGGGCTGTCCACCTACGGCCAGTACATCATGCCGCTGGCGTTGTTGGTCGGCGCGCTGGCATCGTGGCTGGCGCGGTGCGAGCGGCAGGCAGTGACCCGCAGCCGCAGCATAGCTGCGAGCCAGTCTGCCGACATGCTGCGGCAGATGACGTGGCAGGACTTCGAAAACGTGGTCGGAGGGGTGTTCCGCCTGCGCGGCTATGCCGTCGCCGGAACGGGGGACGCAGGCACGGACGGCGGCATCGACTTGCGGCTCAGGAAGGGCAGCGAGCTGGCGTTCGTGCTGTGCAAGCACTGGCTCGCCATCAAGGTTCCTGTCACGGCGGTACAGGAACTGTATGGCGTGATGGCGGCAGAGGGCGCGGCGCAAGGCTTTGTCGTGACATCGGGCTTGTTCACGGCTGACGCACGGGCGTTCGCTTCCGCACGAAATATCGAGCTGATCGACGGTCCGGCATTTGCGGAAATGATCGAGCGCACCCGGGTCGCAGCGCCGAAGCGAGTGACCGCAAAGCCAGCGCCCGCTGCGAAGACGCCGGTCCGCACCACAACGCCGCCGCGGCTTGCCGCGGTGCCGCAAGGCTCGACGCCGGTCTGCCCGCGTTGCGGCGGCATCATGATCCGACGGATCGCCAAGCAGGGCGGCCACGCAGGCAAGCCGTTCTGGGGCTGCGCGCGGTTCCCCGACTGCCTGGGCGTACGCGGCCTGAAGACCGTTGTGACCGACGACTAGCGCAGGGGCCTGTCCAGCAGCGTGGTGGCACATCCGGCCACATAGAGCCCCAGCCCGAACACCGCATGCGTTACCAGGCTATGCAGCCGCGCCACATTGGGCCGCGGCGTGCGGCGCGCAGCGATGCCGGCGCCCATGGCGGGCTGGATCACCAGGAAGGGCGCGGCCACGCTGACGATGCCGACGACCAGCGCGGGACCGGGCGTCGGATGCCGTGCCCACTCCAGCCCCCACAGCGCCAGCAGGATCGCCGCGAACACGATGCCGGTCAGGTAATGCGCGATCCAGCCGATGACCCGCTCTCCCGGCACGGCAGGCGAGGCCGCAATCGGATGGTGACGAATGCGCCCGCGCGGCAGGTGCGCAAGCCAGCGGCCAACCAGGCCATAGTCCAATGGCGGGACGCCGAGCACACGTTTGCGCACGATGGCCCAGGCGTCCATTACCAAGGTCGCGCCGGTGCCGATCAGCAGCGCACTCAAAAGGAATGAGCCTTCTGGCTCAGGCATGATCGATCTCCGCGGAGTCCGAAGCCGCCCGGGCACAGATCATCCAGCAGGCCGCCGTGAAGCGGACTTCGTTGCCATGTACATAGGGCTCGAAGGCCACGCGCAGCGTGTCGATGACCTGCGCGCGCGTGGATGCGTCTGCCTGCAGCAGAGCCACCCCGACCGGACCAAGTCGCGTGAAGTACCCCACCAGCGCCGGCTCGGGCAGCGTGCATGCCACGTCGATCGGCCGGATCTCGATCCCGCTCCAGCCGGCCTCTTCCAGCAACGCGGCGACACGATCCCTGTCGGCGAGTGCGAACTGCCCCGGCGCGCCGGGCTGGCGAACCGGAAGCGGCAGCAGCGGCGCGGCGGCGCGCTCGGCCGTGGTCATGAACGGATTCTCCGCACCGCTTCGCCAGGCGATGCAGTGCAGCTCGGCACCCTCCTTCGCCGCGCGTCGCAGGCTGGCGAAGGCGACGACGGGATCGCCGAAGAACATCACGCCGAAGCGCGAAACGATGCGATCGAAGCTGGCGGGCGCAAACCTGTAAGCCTGCGCATCGGCCTGGATAAAGCTTGCTTGCGAGGCTTCACGCTCGGCGCGCGCCCGCGCTACCGCGATCATCGGTCCCGAAATGTCGATGCCGATGCACTGGCCCTGCGCACCGAGCCGCCGCGCCAAGGCGAGCGTGGTGGCGCCCGTGCCGCAACCGACATCGAGCACATGCTGCCCGGATCCCGCGCTGACCGTGTCGAGGAGCATCGCCTCGAACGGCTTGAGCACCTGGTCGAGCACCGCCTGCTCGTCGACCCACGCGTTTCCGGCAGGGCCGTTCCAAAGCGCGGCCTGTTCGCTGTCGGGGGTTTGCCTGGCATCCATGTTCCTCTCCGTCTGCTCGCCATCGCGGCGTGAAGCTACACTGTGCCAGTTCAAGTCCACTTGAGGTCAAGCGGTGAATAGCCTGGATATTGCAGAAGTGGCCCGGCAAGCGGGCGTTCCCGCATCGACGCTGCGGTTCTATGAGGAAAAGGGGCTCATCGCATCCATTGGCCGGCGCGGCATGCGACGCGTGTTCGATGCCGGCGTGCTGGAGCGGCTGGCGCTGATTGCGCTGGGGCGGGCTGCCGGCTTCTCGCTGGATGACATTGCGCAGATGTTCGCGCCGCAGGGCGGGCCGCGCATCGACCGGCAGATGCTGGCGGCCAAGGCGGATGAGCTGGATCGGATCATCCATAAGCTGAGTGCGATGCGCGATGGGTTGCGGCATGCTGCGGCTTGTCCGGCGCCTAGTCATATGGAATGTCCGACATTCAGGCGCATCCTGCAGGCGGCGGCATCGGGGGCGATTGGCGGGCGGAGGGAGCGGATGCCGACGGCCCGGAATCTGCGGTGAATCTTTGCACTATTAGCCGCATATCCTGCGGTGAATATGGCGTCGTCATGCCGCAAGCCATTCTTGGCAGGCGATCGCGGCCTCTATCGCGGCAACGGCATATGCCTACCCCAACCCGGCCACCGCCTCCCGCACCCACTCGAACCCCACCCGCTCCTGCTCCAGCCGCAGGTTTTTCCGAATCCGATTGTCCCGCAGGTCGTCGTAGAGCGCCTGCTCTTCTGGCCGCAGTCGCGACAGATCGCGCAGCGTCGGGCTGTCCTCGACACCCCATTGGGCCTCGAACGCCACAAGCGTGGCGCGATCCATCAGCAGGGATTCCGCATGCCCGAACACGCTGCGCAGCTGGTCAAGAATGGCGAAGCCGTGGGTATCGATGTCGCCCCAGTAATGCAGCCGGCAGTGCGACAGCCACCTCGCCTTCGCGAGCAAGCCGAATCCGTATCCCGCACCGAAGATCACCAGGCTGTCCGCAACCTCTGGAAAGGCCAGGAAGTTGGTTTCGTTCTCGGTGATGAACACACACGAAACCCCTGGCCGGAGTGCGGCGAAGCTCGCTGCATCGAGGGTCACGTCGTGGGTGGGGGCTTCGCCTGGCAGCATCCGGTTGGCGCGATCCAGTATCCGGAAGCGGATCCGCTCCGGCTTGTCGCGAAAGCCGTACCGCGCCGGGAACTGGCTTGTGCCGGTAAATTCCGCTGCAATGGCTTCCGGCGCGAGCGCCAGGTCCAGCAACTCGGCAAGCACGCCACGATGAGCCTCGATGAATTTGGTGTGCACGCCAGGAAGATCGACTTGCCGCAGGTACACACCCGGTCGCGGATGCCGCTGCAGCCAGCCGACGATTTCCAGCAGCCGGTCCCAGGCGTCGTGCAGATCCAGTGCCCGCAGCGGACGCTGAGCCAGCCACGGCACCAGCAACGGCTGCGCTTCTCGCGTAGTGGCGAGCAATGCGGTAAAGCGTTCGATCTCGCGGCGCTTGCCCAGCAGCGCCGCTGCATCGTCCAGCGTGTCGATCCACACGGCGCATGGCAGCGCATTGGTGCCGAAGGTGCGATGGCGGAACTCGCGCATCTCCAGGCGGTAATGCGGCATCTGCTTTAGTTCGCCCAACCAGTTGCGAACCGCCTCGAAGCTCTCAGTCAGCTCGCCGGATGTGGGCACGCGCAGCGTGAGCCGCCGGGGGAACAGCGCGGCGCCGCTGACCAGCGCACCGAGGATGTCTCCACGGTCCCAAAGCCTCTGCAACTGGGCACGCAGGTCGGCGGGGCGGCTCCAGTTCATGCGGTCAGCCTGGCCTTTTCGGCCCGGTATTCGTCAATCGACAGGTTGCGTACCTTGGAAGCGCGTCCTTCCTCGTTCTGCACGAACGCCACGCTGGACACGTATGGCTCGATGATATGGATCTTCTGCAGCGGCGTGACGATGAGCAACTGCAGGTTGAGCTTGGCGAACAGCCGCAGTCCGTACTGCGCGGATTCGTCGGAGCCCCGACCGAACGCTTCGTCGATCACCACGAAGCGGAACGAGCGCGAGCGCACCGCGCCCCATTCCAGCCCGAACTGGTAGGCCAGACTCGCCGCCAGGATGGTGTAGGCGAGCTTCTCCTTCTGCCCGCCGGACTTGCCGCCGGAATCGGAGTAGTGCTCATATTCCGCATCGTCTTCGCGCCAGCGTTCGCTGGCCCCGAAGACGAACCAGTTGCGCACGTCAGTCACCTTGGCGGTCCAGCGCCTGTCCTGGTCGGTCAGCCCCGTACGGCCCCTGAAGCGTTCGATGATGCGCTTGACCTGCAGGAACTTGGCCTCGGAATACTGGCTGTCCTCCGAGCCGGTCAGTGCGCCTTCGGTGCAGGCGCGCAGCTCCGACTGGAACTCGCGGATCTCGGCGTCCGGCGTGACCTGTGCCTCCAGCCGGATATAGCGGCCGGTGTTGTAGTCGATCTGCGTCAGCGACTCGTTGATGCGCTCCACGCGTTCGCGGATGGTCTGCTGTTCCTTGCCAAGCTGCGCGTTGAAGTTGGCGATCTCGTTGATCGTGTTGACGTTCAGCAGCTCCTTGAAGCGGGCCTCGAAGCGTGGCAGATCGTCGGCGCGCAGCTTGTCGAGCATGTTGCGGTACTCGAAGCCGGCTGAGACGCTGGCGTCGACCTCGCTGGTCTCCAGCTTGAAGGCTTCCTTGTAGGCGGACATGGCCTTGACGATACTCTCGCCCAGGCGCACCAGCCGCTTGCTCTCCGCATCGAGCCGGGCCTGGAGATCATTGCGCATGTCGGTTTCACGGCCGCTGCACGCCTCCACGGTCAGGGTGTGCTGGCCAAGGATTTCGGCGCGCAACGCGTCGATGGTCTCGACCGGCACGGCAGCCGCGAAGTCGCCGGTGGCGTCCAGCATGGCCTGCGTTTCAGCGCGCTGCTCCAGCGCATCGCTCTTCCTGCCCTCCGCCTTGGATCGTTTGTCGCGGTGGTCCTCCAGCTGCGCCTCAGTCTCTTTCTGTTCCGCTTCCACTTCGTTGAGCCGGACCGTCAACTGCCGCAGCAAATCGGAGGCCGATTCCAGCTGGCGCTTCTCCTCGGCCAGGCGCGCGGCCTCGCGCGCGGGCGTCTGCCAGTCCAGTTCCTCGAAGTCGGCAAAAATGTCGAGCTGGGACAGCGCCGTGAGCCGCTCCCTGAGGGCGTCGCGCTCCTTCACCAGCCCGGCCGTAAGTGCGGCCAGTTCGGCCAGCCGTGTTTCGAGCGCGCGGGTCTCGCCTTCCAGTGCCGCGATCTTGGCGGCATTGCTCCAGCCCAGCACGTAGCGGCTGCGGTCGTCCAGGCGGTGGCGGTCATCCTTCTCGTGCCGCTCCCCGGGCATCTTGACCTGGCCGGCGCGCGTAACGGCGCGCGTCTCGCGGCGGAACTGTTCGTGTGTGGCACAGCACGCGACGTCGAAGCGCACGGCGACCTCGCGTTCGAGCCAGCTGTAGAACGGTGAATCGGGCTTGATGGCCAGCTTGCGCGCGAGCGAATCGCGATGCAGGGCGGGCGGCTCAGCCCTGCCGCCTTCGCGCACGCGAAAGTAAACCAACCGGCCTTTCAGGTGCGTGCGGTCCACCCACGCGGACACCTGCGGGTAGAGCGCATCTGGTACCAGTAGCGACAGGCCGAAGTTGCGCAGCAGGCGTTCGGCCGCGCCTTCCCAGTCGCGCTCGTCCTCGCGCACCTGCAGCAGCTCGCCGGCGAATGGCATGTCGTCCTCGGCCAGCGAAAGCGCCTCGCACAGCGCGCTGCGCATCGCGACCTGCGCGGCCGGGATATTGCTGCGGCGTGCCTTCAGGCTGCGGATTTCGTCGCTCAGCGCATCGTGCTCGGCCTTGCCCTGGCGCAGCGTGACGCCGTGTTCCGTCAACGCGTTATCAACTTCCGCCTCGCGCGACCTGGAGCGCTCTGCAAGCTCGGCAAAGCGTGACTTCAGGACCAGGAAGGCGGCTTCCTGCTCAGGCGGCGTTTCGTCGACGGCGCGCACAAGCTCCGCGTATCGATCCGACCTGTGCCGGCGTTTCGCGGATTCGTCGTTCTGCTGGCGGATTTCTTCGGTCAGCCGACCGATACGGTCGCCGCCGTTCTCGGCAATGTTGCGGCGCAGTTCGGCTTCATCGTTGCGCAGGGCATCGCGACGGTCCTGCAGGCGCCGCACGCGGGTGTCCTGGCGTTCCCACTCGTCCGTGAGCCCGGCGATGCGCTTGTCGAGCAGGTCCAGCTTGAGTCGCGCGAAGTACGGGCGCAGCGCCTCACGGCACGCGCGCAGCTGCTCTGAGGCAGCCACCAGCTCCGCGTGGCGCTCGCAATCCGCGACCAGCGGGGTCAGCATGGCCTCCTGGCGCTTGGCCTTCAGCACCGCCTCATGGGCGCGGTCCAGGTCGTCGAAGTGTCCCAGCAATGCCACAATGCGAGGTGCCACGTCGAACGGCTCCAGCATGTGGCTGCGCACAAAGTCGGTCAGGTTGCCGACCGACTTCATCGACACGGTCTGGTGGAACAGTTCGAGCGCCTGCTCGTTCTCGATGCCGAAGCGGCGCCGGAACCATGCGCCGTAGGGTGGGAACGCGTCAAACAACTCGGCCTTCACGCCGCGCAGCTTCTTGCGCAGCGAGGCGATGTCGCTCCCGAAGTGGGCAAAGTCGGTGGCGACGGACAGGTCCTGTTCTGCGCAGACATAGAAGCGCGCGGGCTGGCCATGGGCATCCTTCATCCAGAACACCTGCGCCAGCGTCACGGTCTGGTCGTAGCCTGCGTTGTGGAAGACGCCCAGGATGACGGAGTAGCTGTTCTGGTCGCGCAGCGCCACCGGCCGCGCGGTGCCGCTCACTTCGTTGCGCTCGGACTTGTAGTGACCCAGCACATAGCTGCGCAGGGTCCGCTCGCGGCTTTCCGCGCCAGCGGCCTTGTTGTAGGCGATGCGCTGTGCGGGCACCAGCAGCGTGGTCACCGCGTCGACCAGCGTGGACTTGCCGGAGCCGATGTCGCCGGTCAGCAGGGCGTTCCTGCCTGCGGGGCGGATGGTCCAGACACGTTCGCCGAAAGTGCCCCAGTTGAAGACCTCCAGACGCGACAGCCGGAAGCCCGACAGCGTGTCGTCGTCGGCGAAATCGAGGCTCAGGGTTTGCGGCTCATGCATCGGACGGCCCTCCGTTTGCCACCGGCGTTCCCGGCTGGCCAGTCAGCTGGATCTGGTAGGCCGCCAGCCGCGCATCGAACTCGGACAGCCATTGCGCATCGACGAATGCCTTCAGGATGCGGCGCACCTCATACCCGGCCTGGCCTCCCATGCGAGCACTCGCGCCGGTGCTGGTGTCGGCCTTGAGCCGGCGCAGGAAGCCCAGCTCGACGATCTTGTTCACGTGCAGCTCGATCTGGTCGATCAGCTTTGCCTCGTTGGTGCCGGCGGGGAGGAACACGCGCAGCAGCTCGGCGATGTCGTCCAGCGTCAGCACCAGCCGCGTTTCGCCGCCGGTGGCGTCGAACTCGGCCAGCTTCTTGCGCAACAGCGCGAGCGTCAGGCTTACCGGGAACGACAGCTGGCGCCGCGCGATCAACCGCGGCGGGCGCTCGGCGCTGTCGTCGTCGCTGTCAGGCTGCGAGCGCAGGAAGGCGTAGCCCTCGGCGTCATCCAGTACGAGCTCCAGGCCGAGCACGGCGACATAGTCGCGCACCGTCGGCTGCAGGTTGAGCAGCGCATGCCACAGGTTGGCATCGGCGTCGCGGTAGAGCACGCCCTTGAGCAGCGGGATCACCAGCGCGGACAGGGCCAGCGCCACCGGCGCGACTGCGCCAGTGGCGGCTGGTGCCGCGTCATCGAAAATGTCGTCTTGCGCCATGCTTATCTGACAAAAATCACCCGGGGCATCCGGGCCTGTCTCACCAGCGTGCCGGCATCCGGCGTCGGCACTATCCACGAGACGGAGTCGGTGGCGCTTTCATCGACCACGGTGCGGAAGGTATCGCCCGCGAGTTGCAGGTAGGCGACCAGTTCGGCCAGACCGTGCTGCAGCGGGCGCATGTCGCACAACTCCTGCAGCGTGACCTGGGCGCGGCCTTGCAGAGCCTGCCGCACATGCGCGGCAAGTTCGGCCTTGTCGATGACAACCTGCGAGAACAGCGCTTCTGCATCGACCTCGGCCTCGCCGGCTTCGATGTCGGCCTCGGTAATGCGCGGTTTGGCCGATGGCGTGAACAGGGGCCGCTCCATCGGCAATTCGATGTCGGCCGCGGTGTCATCCACTGCCATCACGTAGCCTGTGGGCGGCGTGTCGCGCACGGCCAGTGCCCTGGCCTCGATGCCGCGCAGGATATCCATGATGCGGCGGTTCTCCAGCCATGCTTTGTCGTCGAGAAAACGGCGTAGTTGCTGCGATAGCTGGGCTACGGTGCGCTGCGTATGCTCGCCGGCCTCCAGCCAGTCGTAGTGCACGCGGCGCAGGCGAGCATCGGGGTTGAGTTCCGAGACCGGGCGCAGCGCCAGCACATGTTCCAGCAGCGCGGAAAGCTCTTCCTGCCGACTGCTGCTCATCAGGAAGTCCCAGAACGCGCGGAAGCTGCGGCCCTGGTCCGAGTCTGCGATGGCGTCGCGCTCGCCCATGATCTCTTCGAGCAATGCGCCCTTGGAGCCCTCCCACAGCGCAATCCGCTCGCGCACACGCCGGTCCAGCGCGCGGAAGTTGTCCTCGACCTCGCGGAAATCCGTCAGCAGCTCGCGCGCCAGCGCGACGAACTGCTGGAAGCGGTCCTTCAGCGCGGTGTCGTCCAGCAGCGACAGGTCGCCCGCGGCCACGCGTGCGATCTCAGCGTCGATCTCGTCGCGCCGTTGCTGCAGTTCGGCCATGCGCACGCGCGGGTCAGTCTGCGTGCCGTCGTGCATCTGTTTGAGCAAGTCGAACAGCGTCAGCAGGCGCGATTCGGTGCCAACGAAACTGCGCCCGGCCAGCGTGCCGAGCCAGGCAATGGCCTTCTCGGTAGCCGGCGTCAGGTCGAACTGGGGTTCATCGGACCCCTGGCGATAAAACTTGCGCAACCAGCCCTTCTCGTTGGCGGCCCAGTCGTTCAGGTAGTCGAGTGCGGATCGGGGAAACGCGTCCTGCCCGAGCCGTTCGCGCAAGGCGAAGAGCTCGTCTTCCAGCGCCTCGGCCAGATCGGACTGGCCCGCTGAACGTTGGTTGGGTTGGACAAAGACACGATGGAGGAAAGCGGCGACCAGGCTCGCATGGTCGGAGCGCAGCAAGCGCCAGGCAGGATGGACCTGGCGCAGGCGCTCGAGGGTTTCGAAGTCGAGGCTCACTTGGAAAAGGCCGGCGTGTGCAAGCCGCGCGGCGGGCGCGACGGATGCCAGATTGTACGCCAGGGGTGATTGCGACAAGTGATGCATCGGCAGCATTGTGGGTGACTCAACAAGAAGGCAGGCTGAGCGAATCAACTCGACCTGAACTGCCACCGCCCCCGCCAAGCTCCCCGCTTGCGTCTGCAACGCCGCCGCAGCCGCCGTCGACTGCTCCACACCAGCGCCGCGTTCTGCTGCACCAGCGAATCGAGCTGGCTGACCGATTTATTCATGTAGTGAATAATGTGCGTCTATTTCATCGTCGCGTGAGTGATGTTGGGAATAATCTAGGTCACCTTCGAGACGTTGCTGACGATCTCGTTCATGGTGTCGCCGGCGCGCCGGACCTGGCCGGAGCCGGAAGTCACACTGCCCACCGTGGTTTCAATCAGCGTCTTGATCTCCTTGGCCGCCTGCGCGCTACGCTGGGCCAGCGCGCGCACTTCACCTGCCACCACCGTAAAGCCGCGGCCCTGGTCGCCGGCACGGGCCGCTTCCACCGCGGCGTTGAGCGCCAGGATATTGGTCTGGAAGGCGATGCCCTCGATCACGCCGATGATGTCGGAGACCTTGACCGAGGCGTTTTCGATCTGGCCCATGGTGGCGATGACTTCTCCGATCACCACGCCGCCGTCAGCCGCCACGCGCGAGGCAGCGGTGACGGATTCGTTGGCGTGTTGCGCGGAGTTCGCGGACTGGCTGACGGTGGCGGTGATCTCTTCCATCGAGGCCGCGGTCTGCTCGAGGCTGGCGGCGGCGGATTCGGTGCGGCGCGACAGGTCAATATTGCCGGCGGCGATCTCGTCGGAGGCGGCGCGCACGGATTCGCTGGCGTCGCGGATCTGGCGCATGATGGTGCAGAGCTTGTCGGCAAAGGTGTTGAAGGCGCGCGCGATCTGCGCGACCTCGTCGTTGCCGTCGGCGGGCAGGCGCTGGGTCAGGTCGCCGTCGCCGGAGCCGATCGCGTCCATGGCGTCGCGCACGGTGGACAGTCCACGCAGCGACATGGTCGCCACGCCCCACACCACGATGGCGGCGATGCCGCCGATCAGCACCAGTGCGATCACCGACGCGATCAGCACCGAGCGCATGCCGGCAGTGGCTTCAGCCTTGTCGAGCGCGACGATCACCATCCAGTCGGTGCCGGGAATGGCGCGGGCGCCGAGCAGCTTGGCGCTGCCGCCCACGTCGACTTCCATCGGGGTCCTGGCGTCGATCAGTGCGCCCAGCTTGTCGGCGCTCAGCGCCGGCACGAGTTCGGTGACGGGCTTGAGCGTGAGCTTGTCGTCGGTATGCGCGACGATCTCGCCGGACTTTGCCACCAGCATGCCGAAGCTGGCCGGCGTCGGGCGGATCGCCTTGACGTTGGCGACCACGGTATCCATCGCCACGTCGCCGGACACCACGGCCTTGACGCCGCCGTCGCGCACCACGGGCACGGAGAAGGCGACCACCAGCTTGCCGCTGCCGGCATCGACATAGGGCGGCGTGACCACCGGCTTGCCGGCGGCGGCGGCCTGCCTGTACCAGGGGCGGCCGGTGGGGTCATAGCGGGGCGGAAATGCCTTCCGGCTTGGAGAACTTCGCGGTCTTGTCGGCATAGCCGACGTGGATGTTGGTGAAGCGGCCGGCGTCGGCTACCTGCCTGAGCGCAGCGTCGGGTTCGGGCTGCAGCACGGATTCCTGCAGCGACTGGATCATCTGGCTGTGCGAGGCGACCCATTCGACGATGGCGCTGGTATGCCCGCTCTGCACCGCGGCCAGGCTGCTGTCGATGGCGTCCTCGTTGTAGCGGTTGGCAACTAACTGGTTCAGTACCGTATTGATGGCGAGCGCGGCCACGACAATGGCCACGCACAGGGCCACGATCCGCGCACGGATGGTAGTGAACATCGGGGAGATCCTTCGTAGGGAATCGTTGGGGACGTGTGTTTGTGGGATTTCCACTCCGCTGTATACGGAGCGGCCGCGGCCGACTTGAGGCGGTACAGCAAATTCCTGTAGATTGCGTTCGAGTTGACGACACAACCCGTCAGGTTGGTGCGCGATCGTGCGCTTTTCGTTATTGGAACGATCGGATCTGAACTGCTGTTCGTAACACGAACCAGGGTCTGCGCTTGCAGCAATCCGGTTCAGGGTGCGGCGCAATGCGAACCGGATTGCGATGCAGCGGGGACAACGCCCGGAGTCAGGTAAATGAAGGTACGACGCGCGGCCGCCTATGCAGCAGAGCCACTATCGCATTGCGTCGGTACGGCCCGCGCCGCACGCTATGCAGTCGCAAACGCTGGCTGATCAGTCATGCAGACAAGCAGTCGACGTTTTCACAACGTATTACAAAGACTTACAGCGGTTATGCAAACTGCAACATATTCTGCGGTCACCCACAAACAAAATGCGGAGAGATTACCTTGTCAGCCTTTTCATTGACTTCTGCGCCACTGCGCGTCCTTGCCCTGAGCGGCGTGCTGGCGCTGGCCGCCTGTGGCGGCGGTGGCGGCGATGATTCCGGTGGTGGCGGCGGCCAGGGAACGCTGAAGGTCTCGATGACCGATGCGCCCGCCTGCGGCTTCAACAATGTCTTTGTCACGGTCAACAAGGTGCGCGTGCACACCAGCGCCAACGCCGAAGCCAGCGCCGGCGGCTGGGTCGATATCGACGTGGTGCCCGCGCGCAAGATCGACCTGCTGTCGCTGACCAACGGCGTGCTGACCACGCTGGGCCAGACCGTGCTGCCCGCCGGCGATTACCAGCAGGTGCGCCTGGTGCTCGATGCCAACCGCGGGGGCGGTTCTGGTGCGCTGGCCAACTCGGTGGTGCCCACGGGCGGCACCGAGCAGCCGCTCGATACGCCGAGCGCGGTGCAGTCCGGCATCAAGATCAACCGGTCGTTCACCGTGTCGCGGGGCACGCTGACGGACCTGGTGCTGGATTTCGACGCGTGCAAGTCGGTGGTCCAGCGCGGTAATGGCACCTACGGCCTGAAGCCGGTGGTGACCGCAATCCCGAAGGTTGTCAGCGGCGCGGTGACCGGTGTGGTCGGTTCGGCCCCGGGCGCGCGCGTCTATGCCGAGCGCAATGGCGTGGTGGTGAAGGCGACCGTGGCGGACGCCAACGGCAACTTCACGCTGTCGCCGATCGAGCAGAGCAGCACTGCCGGCACGGTCGACGTGGTGGTGGTGCCGGGCGCTGCCAATGGCCGCGGCACGGGCATCGTGCGCAGCGTGCCGGTGGTGGCGGAAAGCAGCACCGCGATCTCGACCGCGGCCGCGCCGATGACGCTGCCGACCTCGGCGTATCGCCGGGTCTCGGGCACGGTCACGCCGGCCACGGCTGAAGCCACGCTGCGCGCGCTGCAGCTGGTCAGCGGCGGCACCTTCGAGATCGCGGCGACGGCTGCCGCGACCGATACCGGCGCCTACAGCCTGTTTGCGACCGAACCGGCCCTGCCGGTGGCCGCGCCAATGATCGGCACCTACCAGGCGTCGCTGCCGATCCCGCTGTCGCCGGATGGCGCGGCTGCGGGCAAGTACGGCGTGCAGGCCACCAGTGCCGGCGGTGCGGTGGTGGTGCAGCAGGTTGACGTGAATATCACAGACGTGATCCAGAACTTCTCGTTCTGAGCGTCCTGACCTGACGCTGAAGCAGCCGGAAGCGGGCGCAAGCCTGCTTCCGGTTTTTTTTCTGGCGTTCCGGCATGCGCGGTCCTGCGGCGCCATTCCTGCTTTCCCCGCTTGCCCTGGTTTCCCGCTAGACTGCCAGTCTCGCGTTTCGGGAAATCGCGCCATGGCAGCACGCACCGCGGCAAAGTCCGCATCCCCGCCTGCAGCAAAGTCCGAGGCCACGTCCACGCCCAAGTCCCGTAAAGCAGGCGCGCCCGCTGACCTGGTGCGCGTCGGTATCGGCGGCTGGAATTTCGCGCCGTGGCGCGACAACTTCTATCCGGCCAAACTGCCGCAGTCGCGCGAGCTGGAATACGCCACCCGCCACCTCAGCGCGATCGAGATTAACAGCACTTACCACGGCACGCAGAAGCGCACGTCGTTCGCCAAATGGCGCGATGAAGCGCCGGACGATTTCGTGTTCGCGGTGAAGGCCTCGCGCTTTGCCACCAACCGGCGCGTGCTGGCCGAGTCGGGCGAATCGATCGAACGCTTTATCGACAGCGGCATTGCCGAACTGGGCAGCAAGCTGGGCCCGGTGGTATGGCAGTTCGCGCCGACCAAGCAGTTCGATGCGGAGGACTTCGAGGCCTTCCTGCAGTTGCTGCCCGCCTCCGCTGAAGGCGTGAAGCTGCGCCATGTGCTGGAAGTCCGGCACGAGAGCTTCATGTCGCCCGATTACCTGAAGCTCGCGCGCGAGTACAAGGCCGCCACGGTCTTTACCGATTCACCGAAGTTTCCATCGATGGCAGACCTGACCGCCGACTTCGTCTATGCACGCCTGATGGCCAGCAGCGAGAAGCTGCAGACCGGCTACGCGCCCGAGGCGCTCGATGCGTGGGCGGAACGCACGCGCGCGTGGGCGCAGGGCGGGCAGCCGGACGACCTGCCGGCGGTGGAAGACCGCAAGCCCGCGGCGCGCAAGCGCGAGGTCTTTGTCTTCTTTATCAACGGCGCCAAGGAGCGCGCGCCGGCCGCGGCGCAGTCGTTGCTGGCACGGCTTGGCTGGACGCCGCCGGCCGATCGTTGACCACGGATCGCTATAATCGCGCATGAACACGACCCCCGCCCAGCCGCAAGCCGGCACCGATTTTTCCACCCTGCCGCTGTCGCCCACCATGCTCGCCACGCTGGCGCAGCTCGGCTATGACGAAATGACGCCGATCCAGGCGGCCAGCCTGCCGATCACTTTGGCGGGCCAGGACCTGGTGGCGCAGGCCAAGACCGGCAGCGGCAAGACCGCCGCCTTCGGGCTGGCGCTGCTGCACCGGCTCGATGCGCGCCGCTTCGACGTGCAGGCGATGGTGCTGTGCCCCACGCGCGAGCTGGCCGACCAGGTGACACAGGAAATCCGCCGCCTGGCGCGCGCCGAAGAGAACATCAAGGTGCTGACCCTGTGCGGCGGCGCGCCGATGCGGCCGCAGGTCGACAGCCTGATCCACGGCGCGCATATCGTGGTGGGCACGCCCGGACGCATCCTGGATCACATCGACCGCGGCAGCCTCGACCTGGCCGGCATCAACACGCTGGTGCTGGACGAGGCCGATCGCATGCTCGACATGGGCTTCTTCGACGACATCGCCTATGTGGCCAGCCGCTGCCCGAAGGAGCGGCAGACGATGCTGTTCTCCGCCACCTACCCGCCCGGCATCGACAAGCTCAGCCACCGCTTCCTGCGCAAGCCGCAGTCCATCAAGCTGGAAGCGACGCACGACAACACCACCATCCGCCAGCGCTTCTATGAAGTGGAGGAAGGCGAGCGCCTGAACGCGGTGGGGCGCCTGCTGGACCACTTCCGGCCAGTCAGCACGCTGGCATTCTGCAACACCAAGGCACGTTGCCGCGAGCTGGTGGAACTGCTGCGCGCACAGGGCTACCATGCACTGGCGCTGCACGGCGAGCTGGAGCAGCGCGAACGCGATCAGGTGCTGGTGCAGTTTGCCAACCGCAGCTGCTCGGTGCTGGTGGCGACCGACGTGGCCGCACGCGGGCTCGATATCGCGCAGCTGGAAGCGGTGATCAATGTCGAGATCACGCCCGACCCCGAAGTGCACGTTCACCGCATCGGCCGCACCGGCCGCGCCGATCAGGAAGGCTGGGCCTTCAGCCTGGTCAGCATGGACGAGATGGGCCGCGTCGGCAACCTGGAACAGCACCATGGCGGCGAGTTCGAATGGCATGCGCTGGCCGAGCTGAGGGCATCCAGCGGCGAACGCCTGCTGCCGCCGATGGTGACTCTGCAGATGCTGGGCGGCCGCAAGGAGAAGATCCGCCCCGGCGATATCCTCGGCGCGCTGACCGGCGAAGCGGGCTTTACCAAGGAACAGATCGGCAAGATCAATGTGCTGGAGATGTCGACCTATATCGCGGTGGAACGAAGCATCGGGCGCGAGGCGGTGAAGCGGCTCAATGCGGGCAAGGTCAAGGGCAAGAAGGTGAAGGTGCGGATGATGACGGAGTAAGCCGCGGGCGAGACCTTCGCCGCCGGTTTTCTCCGCTCTCCCGCTTGCGGGAGAGGCGCCGGGGGAGAGGGCAGGCGCATGGCAAGCATCGCGCCATCTCACTTCGTTGAGACGCCCGCCCTCTCCCCAACCGAACGGTGCAGGCGCTGGTGCTTGCAGTCTGGGGCGCGGGCCGCTATCGGCTGCTGCGGCAGGGCGCGCGGCGCTGGAACCGCAGCAATGGGTGCGACAGATGCAGATCCTTTGCCTGTCGACGCTGGACGGAGAGAGTGGCGATGGCACGGAGTGATGCACCCGCCGCAGCGGGCCCGTCACAACATTGCTTACAAAGATTCGCGTAAGTCACCCTGTAAGGGTGCGCGTTACTTTGCTACTCTGATTGCATTGGCACGAAGCAGGTACCGCCAGCCGCATCGCATTTTCGACGGAAAAGGAGTTGGTGATGAAAACCGCACGCCAGGTTCTGGAATCCAAGCCGAGTCAGTCCATCTACAGCATCCCGCCGACGGCGACGGTCTATGCCGCGCTGCAGCTGATGGCTGAGAAAGGCATCGGCGCGCTGCTGGTGATCGAGCAAGGCGAGATCAAGGGCATCCTGAGCGAGCGCGATTACGCGCGCAAGGTGATCCTGATGCAACGCACTTCGCGCGAGACGCTGGTGCGCGACATCATGACCACCGCGGTCATCTATGTCAGCGCCAACCAGAGCACCGACGAATGCATGGCGCTGATGACCCAGCACCGGCTGCGCCACCTGCCGGTGATGGAAGGCCGGGAACTGGTCGGGATGCTGTCGATTGGTGACCTGGTGAAGGACATCATCTCGGAGCAGCAGTTCATTATTGAGCAGCTCGAGCATTACATTACGGGCGGCGGGCGCTGAGCTGGCGGTCTGCCCCAGGCTCCTCTCCCGCGTGCGGGAGAGGAGCGCAAACCGGCGGTCGTTGAAGCGACCGCCGCTTACTCCAGCGTGCCGAACTTCACCCCATGCGCCGCCAGGTAGCGCCGGTACGCGCCTGCCAGCTTGTCGGCCGGCTGCGGCACTTCCACGCCGGTGCGCAGCGGCAGCCGTCGCGGCTGCTGCGATTCCACGATCGGCTTGTCCTGCAGGAAGATGGTGTCCTGGAATTCGCGCAGGCTGGTGTCGTCGTCGTCGGTGACCAGCGACATCACGAACCACACCCGGCTTGATTCCTCATCCCCTGGGCAGATAAACAGCGCGATCGCGCTGCGGTGGTTGTCGCCCAGGTCGGGCACCTTGGTCAGGATTGCCGCATAAGGCGCGACAACCCGGTATTCATATTCGACCATCGCTCCGCCGGTGGCGCTGGCGTGCGCGCGCGGCTGCCAGGCGCGGCAGCCGATGCTGCGCAGGGCGTCGGGTTTGCGGGCGTCGCCGATGGCTTCGACTTCGTACGGCGGCACCTCGGTGTGTCCGGGATCGCCCAGGTAGCCGTCATGCACATAGCCGAAGTGGGCCATGTCCAGAAAGTTTTCCACCAGCCGCGGCGCCGAGGTGGCGACGTCGTACGGGCCGCAGACGATGTGGCGGCATTCGGGGTCGTCGTATTCGGGGAACGGCGGCAGTTCGGGCACGGCTTCGGTGCCGTCGCCAGCCAGGCGCACCCATAGCAGGCCATAGCCTTCGCGCACCGGATGGGTGGTGGCGCAGGCGCGTGGCGCGGGCACCAGCCCGGGGTGCGCGGGATAGCGCGTGCAGCGGCCGCCTGACTCGAAGCGCCAGCCGTGATAGCCGCAATGCAGCAGGCCGTCGCGCACCGCGCCCAGCGTGAGCGCGGCGCCGCGGTGCGGGCAGCGGTCGTCCCAGGCGTGCCAGCCATCGGCGTTGCGCCACAGCACCAGCGCGCGGCCGAACAGGCGGGCGGCGAAGGGGCCGTCGCCCTGTGCCTGTTCCATGGCCAGCACGGGGTGCCACTGGCCCAGTTCGGGTCCGGCCGCGCTGGTGGCGTGACCTGTTTCTTGTCGTGGGGTCTCGCTCATGGTCGGGATCTTACCTGCGATGCCGGCACGATATTCGTCACGGGCCTATAATTATGCGGTTGCTGAATAGCGGTCACCCGCGACGGCGTCACGCCCCCTCCAAAGCGGTTTCTGGCCCGATATTCCCACGCATTTTGAGTTGATTTCGCCGCACATTGCTGCGGTTTTCTGCCTGCCATGTCTTCACCCTCCTCTGCCGCACTCGCCCACGCTCCCGTCCACGACCATCGCGCCATCATGCGGGTGATCGGCGGCATCGTGCTGTGCATCCTGCTCGCCGCGCTCGACCAGACCGTGGTGATCCCGGCGGTGCCGGCGATCGCCAATGACCTGAACGGCTTCGGCCACCTGTCGTGGATCGTGACCGCGTACCTGATCGTGTCGACGGTGGTCACGCCGCTATACGGCAAGCTGTCGGACAGCTTCGGGCGGCGGCGGCTGCTGATGGTGGCGATCACGCTGTTTATCGCGGCGTCGGTGGCGTGCGCGATGGCGCAGACGCTGGGGCAACTGATCCTGTTCCGCGCGCTGCAGGGCGTGGGCGGCGGCGGGCTGATGTCGCTGGCGCAGGCGGCCATCGCCGACGTGGTGGCGCCGCGCCAGCGCGGGCGCTACCAGGGCTACCTGGCCACGGTATGGGCGGTGGCGTCGATCGCCGGACCGCTGGTGGGCGGCTGGGTCTCTGACCATATGTCGTGGCGCTGGCTGTTCTGGGTCAACGTTCCGCTGGGCCTGCTGGCGATGTTCATGTGCTACCGCGGCCTGGCGGCGCTGCAGCCGCGTGGCGGGCGCCCGCGCGTGGACTGGCCGGGCGCGCTGCTGCTGGCGGTGGCCATCGTCGCCTTCCTGCTGGCGATGAGCTGGGGCGGCGACGTCTACGACTGGATCTCGCCGCAACTGGGCGCCCTGCTGTTGGCCGCCGCGGCCGCCGTGGCGCTGCTCGCCTGGCAGGAGCGCCGCGCCGCCGATCCGATGCTGCCGCCGCGGCTGTTCGCCAACCGCGCCTATGTGATGGGCGTCGCCGCCTCGGCCCTGGCCGCGCTCGATATCTTCCTGTGCATCTTTGCGCTGCCGCTGCATTTCCAGCTGGTGCGCGGCGCCGATGCCTCGACCTCGGGGCTGCTGGTGATGCCGTTCCTGCTGGCCACCGTGGCGGGCAATTTCATCGTGGCCTGGCTGGCGCCGCGCGTGGGCCGCATGCGCGGCATCCTGACGGGCGGCTATATCGCTGCCGCGCTGGGACTGATCGGGTTGGCGCTGGTGACCCCCGCGATGCCGCTGGCCGTGGTGCTGGCGGCGATGACGCTGGCCGGCGTGGGCCTGGGCATGACCATGGTGTCGACGCTGATGAGCGTTCAGAACGTGCTCGAGCGCCGCGATACCGGCGCCGGCACCGGCGCGCTGCTGGTACTGCGCTCGCTCGGCAGTGCGATCGGCGGGGCGCTGGCCGGTACGCTGCTGACGCTGGAGTTCCGCCATGCGCTGGCCGCCTCGGGTGTGACGCAGGCGCTGGACCTGGGCGCGCTGCGCCATGGCAGCGAAGCGCTGGCGCACCTCTCGCCGGCGGTGCAGCAGGTGCTGGCCGGTGGCGTGGAGTCAGGCTTCCAGCTGATTTTCGCCGCCGGTGCTGCGGCGGCAGTGCTCGCGCTGCTGATCGTGCGCCGCATGCCGGACCTGGAACTGCGCAGCAGCGTCACCGAACACGCCGCCACGCTGGCGATGGACTGACTGGCGTTGGACGGTGGCGCCGGGGCCACCCCGTGCATCCGACCGGCTGCCGTCGGCGTAGACTACGCGTACCCGATACAGCGAGCCGACCACCGGAGCCCCGTCGCCATGAACCGCCGTTCCCTGCCTGCCACGCCGTACACCGGCGCGCCTGCCAGCCGCCACGCCCTGCGCAACACCACTTTCGCCGCCGCATTGGCGTTGGCCGCGGCCAGCGCTGCCCTGCTCCCGGCCCCTGCCCGCGCAACCGACAAGCCCGCTGCTGCGCCTGCAGCGGCAGGCACCTGCCCCGCCTCGCTCAACTTCACCTTCCCGCGCCTGCAGGACGACGCGCCGCAGAACCTGTGCCAGTACGCCGGCAAGGTGGTGCTGGTGGTCAACACCGCCAGCTATTGCGGCTTCACGCCGCAGTACGAAGGGCTGGAGGCGCTCTACGCCAAATACCGCGCGCGCGGCCTGGTGGTGCTGGGCTTCCCGTCCAACGACTTCTCGCAGGAGCCCGGCTCGGAGAAGGAGATCGCGGACTTCTGCTACAACACGTACGGCGTCAAGTTCCCGATGCTTGGCAAGTCGCACGTACGCGGCGGCGAAGCCAACCCGATGTATGCGCTGCTGGCGAAGCAGACCGGCACCGCCCCCAAGTGGAACTTCTACAAGTACCTGATCGGCCGCGACGGCCAGGTGGTGGCCAGCTACGGCAGCCGCACCAAGCCTGACGACAAGGAGCTGGTGGCGAAGATCGAGTCGCTGCTCGGCGCGCAGCGCTGAGCGCGCTGCGCACGCGGCCAACGCTCAGTCGCGCACCAGTCCCTCCGCCCGCATCGCCTCCTGCACCGCCGGCCGCGCCGCCACGCGCGACAGATATTGCTGCAGCGCCGGGTATGCGGTCAGCGGCATCATCAGCATGCGGGCCCAGCCCACGATGGTGAAGCAATAGGCGTCGGCGACGGTGAAGGTGTCGCCGGTCAGGAAATGGCGGGTTTGCAGGTGCCGGTCGAGTTCGGCAAAGCGCAGCTGCAGCTTGGCCTTGCAGGCTTCCTGCGTGATCTGCGCAGTTTCCTTGTGCCACAGCCAGGGGCTGAAGACCTTGTGCAGTTCGGTCGAGACCAGCGTCAGCCAGCCGGTCGCTTCCAGCCGTGCGCGCGTGCCGGCGGCGGGCAACAGCGTGCGCTCGGGCACCTGGTCGGCGATGTATTGGAGTAGCGATGCCACTTCGGTGTGGCGCGAGCCGTCGTCGAACTGCAGCAGGGGCACGTAGCCGCGCGGGTTGATGGCGTAGTAGTCGTCGCTGCCATTCTCGGCCTGCACCAGCTTGTGCTGGATCAGGTCGACCTTGGCCAGCGTGACCGGCAGGCCGGCTTCGCGCAGCGCGATATGCACGGCCATCGAGCAGGCGCCCGGAGAGTAGAAGAGCTTCATCGCGATCCTGTTGTGGTTGGCTGGCCGCCACGTCATGCGGCGGCCGTGCAGGCAGTCTAGGATCGCGCCCGCTGTGCGGCAATGCGCGCCCTTGCGGATGCGCCCTGCAAATCTGCACAGCCCGGTTGGCCCGGCTTAGTCGAGCAGCTTTGCCAGCGCCGGCGTCAGCCCCGCGTTGGGCTTGCGCGGCGGCCGCGCAAAGCTGCCTTGCGTGGCGCTGCCGGCGCGCAGCGCCACCAGCGATTCGCAATGCCGCACCGCGCTCGACACGCCATCCACCACTGGCACCGGCAGGCGCCCCTGCAGCGAGCGCGCCAGCCCCGCCAGCGGGGCCCCGGCTACGATGATCACGTCGGCGCCATCCTGCTCCACCGCCTGCAGGCACAGCTGCTCCAGCCGCGCGGCATGGTCTTCCTGCACGCTGCCGATATCGCGCAGCGGCTCCTGCAGCGAACGCACGCTCGCCAGCCGCGACGACAGCCCGTTGGCCGCCACGCATTCGCGGTACCAGGCCTGGATGCGATGCGAGATCGCGATGATGGAGAAGCGCTGCCCGAGCAGGCAGGCGCTTGCCAGCGCGGCCTCGGTCATGCCGACGACCGGCACGTCGAACAGCTCTTTCAGGCCCGCCAGGCCGGGGTCGCCGAAGGCGGCGACCACCAGGCCGTCGAACTGGCCGGCATGCTCCGCGGCGGCGCAGGCGGTGGCGTAGCCGCCGACCAAAGCCTCGAAGCGAGTTTCGATGTAGGCCACGCCGAACTGGGCGGTGGCCATCTTCAGCGTGGTGGTGGAGGCGGCAGTGCGGCGCGCCTCGGCTTCGATCAGCGCGGTGACGGATTCGCTGATATTGGGATTGACGATCAGGAGTTGCATGGGGAGATAGTGTTTGTCGAACAGCGAGAACAGCAGTCCTGCGGCGGTTTGCTCCCCTCACCCATAAATGGGAGAGGGGAGCAAACATGCGCAGCTCTTCAGTCTTCAGGTCCGCAGGTCATCAACCAAGCATCGGCGCGCCCGCCGGCAGGAACTGCCCTCTTCCCGCCTGCGGTTCCAGGTACTGGCCATCGCGCACCAGCATCTCGCCGCGCGAGAAGCAATGCACCGGCCAGCCGGTCACTTCGATGCCTTCATACGGCGTGTAGTCCACCGCGTGGTGCAGCGCGCTGTTGCGGATCTGCACGCGCTTGTGCGGATCCCACAGCACGATGTCCGCATCCGCGCCGATGGCGATGGTGCCCTTGCGCGGATACAGCCCGTACAGCCGCGCCGGCCGCCACGAAGTCAGCTCGACGAACTGGTGCAGCGACAGCTTGCCGCGCGCCACGCCGTCGAACAGCAGCGGCAGGCGCGTCTCGATGCCCGGCACGCCGTTGGGGATGTGCTCGAACGAAGGCCGGTTGCCGCCCGGCTGCTTGCCTTGCGGGTCGTCATAGCGGAACGGCGCATGGTCGGACGAGAACACGCTGAACACGCCGTTGGTGAGCGCGCGCCACACCGCGGCCTGGTTCTCCGGATCGCGCGGCGGCGGGCTGCAGATGCACTTGGCGCCTTCATAGCCGTCGTCGCCTGGCAAGGCCATGTCGTCGGCGGTCAGGTACAGGTACTGCGGGCAGGTCTCGGCCAGGATCTGCAGTCCCCTGCCCTGTGCCCAGCGGATCTGCTCGATCGCTTCCTTGCCGGAGACATGCACGATCAGGATCGGCACGTCGACCAGCTCGGCAAAGGTGATGGCGCGGTGCGTGGCTTCACGCTCGACGGCGGCGGGCCGCGCCAGGCCATGGAAGCGCGGCGCGATGCGTCCTTCCCCGACCAGCTTGTCGGTCAGCCACGAGATGCAGTCGGCATTCTCGGCATGCACCATCACCAGCGCGTTGTTCTGCCTGGCGACATCCAGCACCGACAGCATCTCGCGGTCGGACAGCTTGAGGTCGTCATAGGTCATGTAGACCTTGAACGAGCTGTAGCCCTTGCGGATCAGCGCCGGCAGTTCGTCGGCCAGTACCGCGGGCGTGGGATCGGCGACGATCAGGTGGAAGGCGTAGTCGATCACGGCACGGCCTTCCGCGCGGCGGTGGTAGTCCGCCACGGCAGCCTTGAGCGATGCGCCCTTCTCCTGCGCGGCGAACGGAATCACGGTGGTGGTGCCGCCGCAGACCGCGGCGCGCGTTCCGGTGAAGAAGTCGTCGGCCATGCGCAGGCCGTCGGGCATCGGCTGGTCGAGGTGGCAATGGCCGTCGACGCCGCCGGGCAGCGCCAGCAGCCCATCGGCATCGATCTCGCGCGCCCCCTGCGGCAGACCGTGGCCGAGCGCGACGATCTGCCCGCCGCGCACGCCGATATCGCAGCGGAAGCGGTCGGCGGCGGTGACCACGTCCGCGCGGCGGATCACCAGGTCAAGGCTGTCGTGAGCGGACATCGGCTTACTCCACTTCGCGGAACAGGCGGCCCCAGCCGCGCAGCTCGCGCGTATCCACGCCGCACAGGCGCAGCGACTTCCACACCACGGTGGAGATGGTGTCGTACAGCGGGATGCCGGTCTCGGCTTCAAGCTCCTCGGCCAGGTGCGCGGCACGCAGGTTGGTGCAGAAGGTGGTGATGGCCTGCGGCTTGTGCTGCGCGATGCCGCGCACCATGTCGCGGATGGTGTCTTCCTCGACCTCGGCGAAGCTGTAGTTCACATGCAGGTCCAGGTGGCTCTCGGCCACGCAGGTAAAGCCGCTGCGCGCGTAGTTGGCGATGATGCGTTGCTGCACGTCGTCCAGGTAAGGTGTGGCCAGGCCGAAGTTGCGCGCGCCGGTCTTTTGCAGGATTTCATTGAGCGCCAGCACCGAGGTGGTGGCCGGGATGCCGGTGGCTTCGGTGATTTGCTTGCACAGCGCTTCATCCTTGTCGAAGCCGAGCCAGCCTGACGAGGTGCCGTTCCAGGCGATGACATCGACGCGCGCATCGGCCAGCAGGCTGGCGGCAGCCAGGATCTTGTCGAGATTGAACTGGCCCAGCGCCTGGTCGCGCAGCGAGATCTCGGTCACGGTGAAGCGCGAGAAATGCGCGCTGACATTGGGCAGGCCGGCGACCATCGCGCTGGTGATGGGTTCGAGCGCCGTGTTGGAAGACGGCGTCAGCATGCCGAGTCGGATTTGCTTGGTCATTTCAGTCGTTCTCAGGAGTAGGGCGGGCGCCGCCTTTGCAGCCTATGGGTGCGACGGCGCCTTTGTGTTTATTGTTCGGGTTTGTCGTTGAAGGCGAGGGCGGTGCCGGGCACGCCGTGGCTGGCACGTGCCAGCTGCAGTTCCTTTTGTAGCGCAGCCTGCCGCGCGGCATCCGGCCTGACGGACTTGCCTGCCTGCAGCGCGGGCAGCACGTACTCATTCACCATGCGCCGGTACAGGTCAAGGTACGCCGCATCGCGCAGGCCGCCTTGCGTGGACATGATGCTGTTCATCACGATCACGGCGTTCTGCTGCGGCAGTACGGTGATGAACTGGCCCTTGTAGCCCATGGCGCTGAATTCGCGTTCGCTCTGCACGATGTTGTTGACCCAGCAGTAGAAGCCGTAGTCCTTCGCCGGACCGGCGGGCGTGGTCATGCGTTCGACCCACGAGGCCGGCACGATCTGCTGGCCGTTCCAGCGGCCCTGGTTCAGCATCAGCATGCCGAGCTTGGCCATGTCGATGGAGCGCAGCCGCAGCCCCCAGCCGCCTGAGACCGCGCCTTTGCCGTCGGCGCCGTCCCAGCGGTAGTGGCTCATGCCGAGCGGGCCGAACAAGCGGGTTTTTGCATACTGGTCTTCAGGCTGCCCGGCGGCCTGCGTGATGGCGGCGCCGACCAGCACGGGGTTGACGTCGATGTAGTCGAACTCGGCGCCGGCCTTGGTGCGCACCGCGGCGGTGGCCGCCACGCGCAGCCGGTCCGGCACGCCGTAGTAGAGCGTGTCGGTGCCTTCCACCAGCTTGTACGACAGGCCGCTGGACATCGACATCAAATGGCGCAACTGGATCGCCTGCTTGTCTGCCAGCGCGCTGGCGAGGTCGGGACGCGCGGCGGCCAGGCGCGGCGCGGGCGAGTCTTCGGCGCTCAGCTTGCCGTCTCCGACCAGCGTGCCGACCAGCAGCGCGCTGATGAACTTGGTGACGGAATACAGCTCGTGGTTGTAGTCGCGCGACAGGCCGTCGCCATAGCGCTCGAACACCAGCTTGCCGTCCTTGATGACGAGCAGGCTGCGCACATCGAGCTTGTCGCGGCGGATCCATTCGGACAGTGCGACGAGTTTTGCCGAATCGACGCCGACGGCTTCGGGTTGTGCCGTCGGCAGTCCGTCACCGACGGGTGCCGATGGGGCTGCCGGCGTGGCATGTGCCTGCGCGGCGCCCAGCACGAGCAAGGCGGCAGCCAGCATACGTGGGAAGCGGGTCATGACATGTCTCCTCCAACGCCGCGCCGGCAGGAGCAGGCGCAGCGTGGGTGGTATGCCTTGCACGAGGCAAGGCGTGAGTGAGGGTCTTATTGGATGTGTGAGTCGAAGCTGCGGGCCGCGATCAGACCGGGATCTTGGTCTCGTAGTCGATCGCGGTCGATGCCAGCAGCAGACCGACGCCGGCCGCGGCGAAGAACATCAGCGCCAGGAAGTACGAGCCGGTGAACTGCACGATCATGCCGACGATGATCGGCACGGTGATGCCGCCGATATTGCCGCCCAGGTTCATCACGCCACCCAGGAAGCCAATCTTGTTGCGCGTGCCGAGCATTGACGGGACGCACCAGAACAGGCCGCACCAGCGCAGGAAGAACAGCGTGGAGGACAGCAGCACGACCACCACGATCGGATCGCTGACGTAGGCCACCGAGAAGATCGAGGCCGTGGCCACCACCGCGGCGATACCAAACAGCGTGCGCATCACCACGTTGGGCCGGCCGCCGGCTTCCTTCCACTTGTCGGCGATCCAGCCGCCGATCAGTTCGCCGACAAAGCCGCTGAAGAAGATGATGAAGCTGGCGCCGCCCATCTGCTTGATGTCGAAGCCATGCACCTTGTTCAGGTAGTTGGGCATCCAGGTCAGCAGGCCGTAGAACACGGTGTTGAAGCACATCCAGCCGATCGCCATGCACCACACCGAGCGGTACTTGAAGAAGTCGAGCGAACGGCCCGACAGGTTGGCCGGTTCGGCGCGGTGCTCATTGGCCTGCGCTTCCTCGATATAGCGGGCTTCCAGTTCGTTGACGCCGCGGTGCTCGCGCGGCGAATTGCGCACGTAGTACCACGCCACCACGCCGGCCAGCACGGTGCCCACGCCGGCCACGATGAAGGCCAGCCGCCATGAGCCCAGCGTGGCGATCAGCCACGTGATGATGATGGCGCCGAGCGCCGCGCCCAGCGGCGCGCCGCCGTCGAGCAGGGTGGCGCCGCGGCCGCGCTCGTTCTGCGTCATCCAGATCGCATTGAGCTTGCCGCCGGCCGGGTAGATCGGCGCTTCGGCAGCGCCCAGGCCGAGCCGGGTCAGCAGCAGCGAGGTGGCGTTGGTGGTGAAGGCCGCGACCGCCTGGGCAATGCCCCAGAACACGGTGGCGGTGGCAATCACGATGCGCGGCTTGTACTTGTCGGCAAGCATGCCGCCCGGCACCTGCATCAGCGCATAGGTCCAGAAAAACGAACTGAGGATCAGGCCCTGCATGGTGGGACTGAGGTCGAACTCCTTGGCGATCAGCGGCATCGCCACCGAGAGCGAGGCGCGATCGATGTAGTTGATCGCGATGAGGAACAGCATCATCAGAAAAATCTTCCAGCGCACGGAGGTCTTGGCCTCCGTAAGCACTGTCGCCCGGCTTGTCGTTTGCATGGCGGCGTCTCCTTCTTTGGTCCGTGGATGGGCAGTTTTAATAGTCGTGTCGCGCAACAGGTCGGAGTATAAGATACGTAATCTGTAATTACAACGCGTGTAAGTCGTTGATTTTACAATGTTGCGCATGCACAATTTTGGAATGTGGTAGCCTTGCCGTGGTGCATTTCCCCATTCTGGTGACGTCTGTGACACAAACGCTTTCAAAAACCACGCGCCTGCGCACGCTCGGCATGTCGGCTGAAATTGCCGTGCGGCTGCGCACCATGATCGAAGAGGGCGAACTGCCGCCCGGCGCGCGGATCGACGAACGGGCCTTCTGCGAGGCCTTCGACGTTTCCAAGACGCCGCTGCGCGAGGCGCTCAAGGTGCTGGTGTCCGAGGGGCTGGTGCTGCACCGGCAGTACATCGGCTACCGGGTGGCGCCGCTGGACCTGGAGGAACTGCGCGCCACCTTCGAAACCCTGCACGGGCTGGAGGCGCTGGCCGGCGAGCTGGCGGCGCGACGGCTGGGCGACGCCGCCCTGAACAAGCTCGAGCGGCGCCACCAGGCCATGATCGACGCGCATGCCGGGGGCCGGCGTACCGACTATTTCCGCATCAACCAGGAAATCCACCAGATCATCATCGACGGCGCCGGCAACCCGGTGCTGGCCGGCATCTACGCCACGCTGATGAGCAAGGTGCACCGCGCGCGCGGCGCCGCCAATGCGGATACGATCCGCTGGCAGGAGTCGCATGAGGAACACGAAGCCATCATGGCCGCGCTGCGCGAGCCCGGCCGGCCGCGCTTGGCGCAGGTGCTGCGCCAGCATTCCGAGAACACCGCGAAAGAGGTGCTGAGCGTGGTGGCGCGCTCGCTGGCAGAGGCCGGTGCGCGCGATACCACACTCAAGCAAACCGCCTGAACAACCCCCTGAAGAAGACAACGACGATGAAACTGGTTCGAGTAGGCAACCCCGGCGCCGAGCGCCCGGGCGTGATCGATGCACAGGGCCGCGTGCGCGACCTGTCCGGCGTGGTGGGCGATATCGATGCGGCGCAACTGGCGCCCGCGGCGCTGGAAGCGCTCGCCAGGGTGGACCCGGCATCGCTGCCGGTGATCGACGACGCGCGCTTCGGCGTGCCGTGGACGGGTATCGGCAAGATCGTGGCGATTGGCCTGAACTATGCCGACCACGCCGCCGAGGCCGGCATGCCGCTGCCGGCCGAGCCGATCGTGTTCCTGAAGGCCAACAGCTCGCTGAACGGCCCCAACGACGCGGTGATGCTGCCGTTCGGCTCGGAAAAGACCGACTGGGAGGTGGAGCTGGGCGTGGTCATCGGCACCACCGCGCGCAATGTCTCGCGCGAAGAGGCGCTGCGCCACGTGGCCGGCTACTGCGTGGTCAACGACGTGTCCGAGCGCGAGTTCCAGATCGAGCGCGGCGGCACCTGGGACAAGGGCAAGGGCTGCGACACCTTCTGCCCGGCCGGCCCGTGGCTGGTGACGCGCGACGAGGTGGCCGACCCGCAGGCGCTGGGCCTGTGGCTGGAGGTCAACGGCGAGCGCGTGCAGAAGGGCACCACCGCCACCATGGTCTTCGACGTGGCGACCGTGGTCAGCTATGTCAGCCGCTTCATGACACTGCTGCCAGGCGACCTGATCGCGACCGGCACGCCGCCGGGGGTGGGCATGGGTTTCAAGCCGCCGCGCTTCCTGAAGGCGGGCGACACCATGCGGCTCGGTGTGGACGGGCTTGGCGTGCAGACGCAGAAGGTGGTGGCGTACGGCGAGCGGTGAGGACAGGCGGGACCGCGCCGCGCGTGCCCGTCATGCGCTGGCGTTGGCAAACGCCGGCGTTTCGTACGGGAAGAAGGGCCTCGGAAGCGATCTGCTAAAGGTTCCCCGTCGAAACGCTTTCACACAAAGCGTTTGGTTTCCACACAAAGCGTACGATTAGGGCAACAGTTTCGGTGCCCCAAACGCCCAAATTACATCGATTTACAGGAAATCGCACCCTTGGCATTTCGCTCGTGTTTTCTGCGTGAAATACTGTTTATACAGGTTTCGCCAAAGAGCACATGCCATGTCTGAGCACGCCCCCGAGCTCGAGTCTTACCTCGGCACCACCCTCAAGTCCTCCCCGCTGATGCGCCAGTACTGCGCGCTGACCGACACCCTGGACAGCCGCGCGGAACTCGAGGCCATCCGGCGCAATATCCACCAGCATCCCGAACTTGCCTTCGACGAAGTCCGGACTTCCGGTCTGGTCGCCAGCCTGCTGGAGACGTGGGGCTACACGGTCACGCGCGCGGTGGGCGGCACCGGCGTGGTTGGCACGCTCAAATGCGGGCAGGGCGGGCGCAGTGTCGGCATCCGCGCCGACATGGATGCGCTGCCGATCTACGAGCGCAGCGGGCTGCCTTACGCCAGCGTCAATGAGGGCCGCATGCACGCCTGCGGGCACGACGGCCACACCGCGATCCTGCTGGGCGCGGCCAAGCAGCTGGCGCGCACGCGCAACTTTGACGGCACGGTGCACCTGATCTTCCAGCCGGCCGAGGAAATCGGCGCGGGCGGCGGCGCCGAGCGCATGCTGGCCGACGGCCTGTTCGAGCGTTTCCCGTGCGACGCGATCTTCGGGCTGCACAACCATCCGGGCATGGAGCAGGGCACCTTTCTGTTCCGCTCGGGCCCGTTCATGGCGGCCTGCGACACGGTC
This sequence comes from Cupriavidus sp. DF5525, assembly GCF_040149425.2. NCBI lineage: Bacteria > Pseudomonadati > Pseudomonadota > Betaproteobacteria > Burkholderiales > Burkholderiaceae > Cupriavidus > Cupriavidus sp. DF5525. The sequence continues at coordinate 50,567 of NZ_CP168265.1, forward strand.
ACCATCACCATCCGCGGCAAGGGCGGCCACGCGGCGCGCCCGCATCAGTCGATCGACCCGATCCTGGTGGCCGGCAGCCTGGTGATGGCGCTGCAGTCGGTGGTGTCGCGCTATGTCGACCCGAACGAGACCGCGGTAGTGACCATCGGCACGCTGCACGCCGGCCACGCCCCCAACGTGATCCCCGACAGCGCGCGCATGGAGATCAGCGTGCGCTCGTTCAGCCCGGAAGTGCGCGCCTCGCTGGAAAACCGGATCCGCCAGCTTGCCACCGCGCATGCCGAGGGCTATGGCGCGATCGCCGAGATCGACTATGTGCGCGGCTACCCGGTGCTGGTCAACAGCGAGCGCGAAACCGAGTTCGCGCGGCAGGTGGCCGAGGAACTGGTCGGCGCCGACAAGGTGGTGGGGCAGGCCGCGCGCATTGCGGGCAGCGAGGACTTTGCCTACTTCCTGCAGGAGCGGCCAGGTTGCTTCGTGCGTCTGGGCAACGGCGCCAACCAGCCGCTGCTGCATAACGCGGGCTATGACTTCAACGACGAGAACCTGACCGTGGGTGCGGCTTACTGGACGCGGCTGGTGGAGCGGTACCTGGGGCGGTGACGCCCACTATCAGCGAAAGAACACGCTCGGCGGCACGCCGAACTGCCGCCTGAACATCGTCGCAAAGGCGCTCGGGCTCTCGTAGCCTAGGTCGAGCGCTACATCCACCACCTTGCTCCCGGCTGCCAGCTTCTCCAGCGCCGCCAGCAGCCGCGCCTGCTGGCGCCACTGCCCGAAGGTCATCCCAGTCTCCCTGGCAAAGCGCCGCTGGATGGTCTTCGGATCTACGCCCAGCCGCCCGCCCCAGTCCGCCAGCGTCAGCGCGGTATCGGGCGTACTCACGATCGCATCGCAGATCTGCCGCAAGCCGTCGTCCGTTGGGCGCGGCAGGTGCAGCGGCAGCGACGGCACCAGCATCACTTCATCGAGCAGCAGCCGCATCAGGCGCGCGTCGCGCGTGTCGGGCGCGTAGGGCAGGGGGATGTCGATCGCCGCCAGGATCAGCTCGCGCAGCAGCGGCGAGATGCCGAGCACGGTACAGCGCTGCGGCAGGTCGGGCGCGGCATCGGGGCGGATATAGGCGGTGCGCATCTGCACCCGGCCGACCATGCGGATCCAGTGCGTGATGCCGCCCGGCATCCACATGCCGCGTGTGGGCGGCACGATCCACTGGCCTTCCTCGGTTGCCACCACCATCACGCCGTGCACCGCGTGGATCAGTTGGGCGTGCGGATGCTGGTGCGGCTTGGTCACCTCTCCGGGCAGGTAGTCGGCGGCCATCGCGGTGACCGGCATCGGGCCGCGGTCATAGCGGGCGTAGCGCGGAGGATCGGAGTAGGTGTCGCCCTGCGTGATGGCAGGGGGCACAGGCTGGTCCCGGGTGCGCCGGCGGCGGCTGGTGTCGGCCGGAGCGAGGGCGGTGTGACTAGGGGCGCGCTGCATGTCCTTTTCTCCAAGGTTGCGGCCCCATTCTCGCAGGACAGGCGCACGGGCGCCAGCTAGCATCGGGCCTATCTCCTTCATGGCCGGCACCCCCGCTGGCCGCTTTCCGTCCGTCGAGAGCCGCCAATGAGCACAACCATCGACTCCGCGCCGACCAGCGCCGCCCAGACTTCCGCTTCCCCGCAGGCCGAACGCACCGGATTCCGCGTGCTGACGGCGATCAGCTTTGCCCACTTCCTCAACGACATGATCCAGTCGTTGATCCTGGCGATCTACCCGATGCTCAAGGGCGGCTTCAACCTGAGCTTCACCCAGATCGGCCTGCTGACCATGACCTACCAGGTCACCGCGTCGCTGCTGCAGCCGGTGGTGGGGCTGTACACCGACAAGCATCCCAAGCCGCATTCGCTGGCAGTGGCGATGGCCTTCACGCTGGCGGGCCTGCTGCTGCTGTCGGTGGCGCCGAGCTACGGCGTGCTGCTGGTGGCCGCGGCGCTGGTCGGCACCGGCTCTTCGATCTTCCACCCCGAGTCGTCGCGCGTGGCGCGCATGGCCTCGGGCGGGCAGCACGGGCTGGCGCAGTCGATCTTCCAGGTGGGCGGCAACGGCGGCAGCGCCATGGGGCCGTTGCTGGCCGCGCTGATCGTGCACCAGCAGGCCAGCCTGGCGTGGTTCTCGCTGGCGGCGCTGGTGGGCATCGTGGTGCTGTTGCGCATCGGCGGCTGGTATGCGCGCCAGCTGGCGCAGGGCGCGCGCAAGCGCAAGGCCGCGGGCGTGGTGGCGAGTCCGGTGCCGACGCGCGTGGTGGTGCGCGCGATGGTGGTGCTGATGGTGCTGGTGTTCTCCAAGTACTTCTACATGGCCAGCCTGACCTCGTACTACACCTTCTACCTGATGGAGCGCTTCGGGCTGGCGCGGCAGGACGCGCAGCTGCACCTGTTCATGTTCCTCGCCGCGGTGGCCGCCGGCACCATCCTGGGCGGGCCGATCGGCGACCGCATCGGCCGCAAGCGCGTGATCTGGGCGTCGATCCTGGGCGTGGCGCCGTTCACGCTGGTGCTGCCGCACGTGGGCCTGTTCTGGACCGGCGTGCTGACCTTCATCATCGGCTTTATCCTGGCCTCGGCGTTCTCGGCGATCCTGGTGTTCGCGCAGGAGCTGATCCCCGGCAAGGTCGGCATGGTGTCGGGGCTGTTCTTCGGCTTTGCTTTCGGCATGGGTGGCATCGGCGCCGCGGTGCTGGGCGGGATGGCGGATACGCACGGCATCCGTGTGGTGTATGAGTACTGCGCCTACCTGCCGCTGCTGGGGCTGCTGACGGTGCTCCTGCCGGACCTGCGCGAGCGCGCGCAGCGGGCCTGAGGCTCAGGCCTCGTCTTTGTCTTCGCCGCCACCGCCCGGTGGCGGCTCGAACTGGCGCAGCCAGCGCCGCAGCAGTGCGGCGAGCTGGGCCTGCTCCGCGGCGGTCAGGCTTTCCAGCAGCCGATGTTCGTTGGCGACGTGCAGTTCGACCGCATGGTCGACGCGCTCGCGCCCGGCACCGGTCAGCTCCACCAGCAAGCCACGGCGGTCGTCCGGGTTGGGCCGGCGTTGCACGAGGCCGGCACGCTCCAGGTGGTCGAGCCGGTTGGTCATCGTGCCCGAGGTGATCATCAGCGAGCCGATCAGCGCCCCCGGCGACAGCATAAACGGCGGTCCGGCGCGCCGCAGCGTCGCCAGCACATCGAATTCCCACGGCGACAAGCCCGTTTCTGCCAGCGCAGCTTCGATCGCGCGCCCGGTATGGCGATTGAGCCGGGCCAGCCGGCCGATCACGCCCATCGGCGAGGCGTCCAGGTCCGGACGCTCGCGCGCCCATTGCGCGAGAATAGCGTCGACATGGTCCGGGGTTTGATCCGGCGTTTCAGCGGCCTGGGGTTTGCGGCGGGAAGGCATGGGGGGACGGCGTGCGGGCAAAAGGCGAATTGCGACAAGACCGAAGTATCTTGACATCAAACAATCGGATTCGTAAAGTGGATTTATCTTGATATCAAGAAACTTGAAATGAAGACGAATCCGTCGGCGTCTCCCGCAGCGCCCCAGCCTGTGTCACGCGTGGCCTCTCCGGGCGGTGTTGCACTACGTGACATCCTGCTGACCGGGCTCGCTCCCGCGATCTGGGGCAGCACCTACCTGGTCACCAGCGAATGGCTGCCGCCGGGGCAGCCGCTGCTGTCGGGCGTGATCCGGGCGCTGCCGGCGGGCCTGGTGATGCTGGCGTTCGGCCACGCGTTGCCGCAGGGCGGCTGGTGGTGGCGCGCCGCGGTGCTGGGCGTACTCAATATCGGCTTCTTCCAGGCGATGCTGTTTATCGCCGCGTACCGGCTGCCCGGCGGCGTGGCGGCCACGGTCGGTGCGATCCAGCCGCTGATCGTGGTGGCGCTGACGTGGGCGTGGCTGGGTGCGCGCCCGCGCAACGCGGCGTGGCTGGCCGGCGTAGGCGGATTGCTGGGCGTGGCGCTGCTGGTGCTGGGGCCGGCCGCGCGGCTCGATGCCATCGGCGTGGCGGCGGCGGCGGCCGGCGCGGTGTCGATGGCGGTGGGTACGGTGCTGACGCGGCGCTGGCAGCCGCCGGTCTCGCCGCTGGTGCTGACCGCCTGGCAGCTGTGCGCGGGCGGGCTGTTCCTGCTGCCGTTCGCGCTGGCGCTGGAACCGCTGCCGGGGCACTTCACGCTGGCCAACTGGCTGGGTTATGCGTGGCTGAGCATCGTTGGCGCGGGCTTGAGCTACGCGCTGTGGTTCCGCGGCGTCGGCCGGATGCCGTCGTCGGCGGTGTCGGCGCTGGGCCTGCTGAGCCCGGTCAGCGCCACCGTGCTCGGGTACCTGGTGCTGGGACAGGCGCTGACGCCGGTGCAGGCGGCCGGTGCTCTGCTGGTGCTGGCCAGTGTCTGGCTGGGGCAGCGCGCGGCAGCACCGGCGGCGCTGGCGCGTGCGCGGACGGCCTGACCCGCGCATCCGATCCCGCGTGTCCTGCCGCCGGCTGCTTTCGGGAGCCGATTTGCGGCATCATGGCGGGCATGAAGTCCGCCGTGCCCCCGCCCCCGATGCCGCCCTCATCACCGCAGCCCGCCGCCCCTGCCAAGCCCGCCTGCGAGCGTTGCCTGGAGCTGGCGGCCGATCCGCGCCGGCGCGAGCCGCCGGCCTGCCTGGCGCTGCGCGGCACGGCGCCGCTGGTCAGCCAGAGCGCGGCCGGCGTGCCGTTCAGCATGTTGACCTTTGCCTGCCGCGACTGCGGCACGGTATGGCGGCTGTATGACCGGGCCAACGAGCTCTTTGTCTCGTGGGTGCCCGAGCGGCCGCTGGTGCGCTGACGGTGCGCTGGCGGTGCGCTGGCGGTGCGCTGGCGGTGCGCTGGCGGTGCGCTGGCGGTGCGTTGAGCACGCAACTGATCGGCTAAGATAGCGGCTGCCTCGAGCCAGCGCGGCACGTTGCAGTCGCGCCAGGCGATCTACCGGATTCCTCCCGAATTTCTCCCGCATTTCGACATCATGGCCTTCCCTTTCCGCCCGACCTTGCTGGCCGCGACTTGTGCCGCCGGCCTGCTGGCTGCCGCGCTGCCCGCCGCCGCAGCAGCAGCCGATAACTACCCCAGCCGCCCGATCCGCCTGATCGTCGCCTACCCGACCGGCGGCATCAGCGACACCGTGGCGCGCGCGCTGGGCGAACGCCTGTCGGCGCAGATGGGCGCCTCGGTGGTGGTCGAGAACAAGGCCGGCGCCGGCGGCAGCATCGGCATCGATGCGGTGGCCAAGGCCGCGCCGGACGGCTACACGCTGGGGTTTGCATCGACCAGCCCGCTGACGCTCAATCCGCACGTCGGCCACGTCAACTACGATCCGCAGAAGGACGTGGCGCCGGTGATGAGCGTGATGTACTCGCCGGTGCTGGTGGTTGCCACCAACAGTTTCAGCGGCAAGGGCTTTGCCGACGTGGTCGGCCAGGCGAGCGCCAAGCCGGGCTCGGTGCGCTGGGCGACCTCGGGCCTGGGCACGGTCGGCCATGTGGTGCTGGAGCAGATCAAGCAGAAGTCGAAGGCCGATATCACGCTGATCCCGTACAAGGGCGCGGGCCAGCAGATGAACGACGCGCTCGGCGGCCAGTTCGAGGTGATGAGCACCAACGCCAGCCCGGTGCTGACGCAGCATATGCAGGCTGGCCGCCTGCGCGCGCTGGCAGTGGGCGCGCCGAAACGGCTGGAGAGCCTGCCGTCGGTGCCGACGCTGGCCGAACTCGGCTATCCCAAGGCCAACCTGACATCCACCTTCGGCGTGTTCGCGCCGGGCAAGACGCCGGCGGCCATCATCAACCGCCTGAACGCCGAGCTGAACAAGGCGCTGGCCGAGCAGGAGGTCCATGAGCGCCTGCTCAAGGGCGGCGAGGTGCCCACCGGCGGTACGCCGGCGCAGTTCGCCAAGGCCATCCGCGAGGAGTACGCGGAGAACGCCCGCATCGTGAAGGAAGCCGGCATCAAGGCCGACTGAAACTCGCCCCCCGGGCCGGCCTAGGTCGCATCGAGCCGGCTGCCGAGCCCATACACGGACGACAGCCGCACGCCGTTGTGCGGCCACAGCGCCAGCTTGGTACGCACGCGCGACAGGTGGCTGTCGACCGTGCGCGAGGCCGGGTCCACGTGGTAGCGCCAGACCTGGTCGACCATGGCCTGTCGCAGCACCAGCGAGCCCAGGTTGCGGAACAGCAGTACCGCCGGGTCGAATTCCTTGGGCGCCAGCAGCACCGGCTTGCCATGTACCCACACCCGCCGCTCCGCGGTGGCAAAGCGGAAGGCGCCATGCGCGAGGTCGCAGGCCTCGCCCGCCAGGCGCGTGCGGCGCAACAGCGCCAGCACGCGCGCGGCCAGTTCGCCCGTGCGCAGCGGCTTGGGCAGGTAGCTGTCGGCGCCCTGGGCCAGGCAGGACACCACAACGGCCTCTTCATCCGAGGTGCCGGTCAGCATCACCGGCACCTCGTGGCCGTGCGTGCGGCGCACCCACGCCAGCACTTCCAGGGCCGGAATCCCCGGCGTATCGCAATCGAGCATCAAGAGGTCGAACGACCTGCCGCGCAGCGCGCCGATCATCGAGCGGCCGCTGAGGTAGCGCGTGCACTGGTGGCCGCCCAGGCGCAGGGTCTGTTCAATGCGGACGGCAAGGGTCGGGTCCGCCTGCAGCGCGGCGATCTTCACGGGCGTGGCTCCTGCGCGGGTGCATCGGAATGCGCGCATGGAAAAGAGTTGAAAGACGGCGCGGACCATCGCGGCCCGCAGCGAAGCCCATGGTAGGAGCGGCCTGCTGAGGCGAGAAGTAAAAGATTGTGGAAAATCGAGTTTGAGTTCTTTCCTATTCGTGTGCCTGCGCACGCGGTCTTAAATGAGCCGCTACGGCCCGGCGGCCACGGGACGCCAACCGGCCGGGCAAGCGCCGTCGAGACAATATATGGGAAAGAGAATTGCATCACTTGAAGACGCGCCCGCGGATGTGGCGCTGATCCGCCAGGTCATTGCCAGCGCCGGGCATGAATGCGTGAGCTTCGGCGAAAGCCGGCGCCTGCTGCTGGCGCTGCGCGACGCCGGTTTCGACCTGCTGCTGCTGCTGGACTGGCAGATGCCGGACCTGTCCGGGCGCGAGGTGCTGGCGTGGATGCGCACCAATCTCGACCGGCGCGTGCCGGTGATGTTCCTGACCTGCCGCGATGCCGAGCACGACATCGTCAACGCGCTGACGGCCGGCGCCGACGATTACATGGTCAAGCCGGTGCGCCAGGCCGAACTGGCCGCGCGCATCGAATGCCTGCGGCTCGGCGACTACGCCTTCGACTGCGCCACCCGCAAGGTCACCTGCAACGGCCACCCGGTCGGGCTGACACCCAAGGAGTTCGATCTGGCGGTGCTGCTGTTCCGCAACGAGGGGCGCATCGTCACGCGCGACCACATCACTGCCGCGGTCTGGGGCCGCGAGATCTCGCCGATGTCGCGCACCATCGATGCCCATGTGTCGCGCGTGCGCAGCAAACTGGACCTGCATGCGGCGCATGGCTTGCGGCTGACGCCGGTCTACACGCATGGCTACCGGCTGGAGCGCACCGGCAGCGCCGCGCTTGCTGCCGCATGAGGCCGGGCCTGTTGCGCGTTGCTGCGCTTGGTGCGGCACTGTGGGCGGGCGCGCACTGGCTGCTCCGGCGCAGGGGGGGGCAGCGCCTGTTCGCCGACCGGACGCCGGCGTGCGCGATCCCGGCGCCGTGCGCGACATGGTGCTCCATGTGCTCGGCCACGACCTGCGCGAGCCTCATGCCTCGCTGCTGGCCTGGCTGGCACTGCGCCGCACCCAGGCGCAGGCCGACGCGGCGCTGCTGGCACAGGTCGACGGCCATTCGCGCCGCTCGCTGCGGTATTTCGATGCGCTGAACCGGCTGCTGCGCGAAACCCGCCACCCCTACCGCATGCGCCGCCTCGCCATGGAAGCCCTGCTGATGAAGCGCTGGACCGTGTCTGGGACGCCGCCGGCGAGGCCGGTATCCGGCTGGACCGGCCGGCAGGGCGCCCGCCGCGCATCGGCGGCGACCACGCCATGCTGGTGCAAACGCTGGGATGGCTGCTCTCGTGCGCCATCGGTGCCGCGGGGCAGGGTACCGCGCTGCGCATCAGGTGCCGCCGCCACGCGGGCGGCATGGCGCTATGGATCGCACTCGATCCCGTCGATGAAGACAGCGCCGCGCGGCTGGCCGAGCCCGGGCCGGCGCTGCAGCCGATGGCGGCGCCACCAGCCAGGGACGCGACGCAAGCCTCGCCGCAGACAGGCTGGTACCTGTGGCTGCGGCGCCGGCCGCGCCCATGAAAAAAGGCACCCGAAGGTGCCTTTCTGCCAGGGTCTGCCAATCGGGCAAACGATCAGAAGATGTGGCGGATGCCGACAGCAGCGCCGGTCTGGTTGTTACGGCCCGGCAGTTCGGTGGTGGTGCCGCCCGAAACCTTGTTGAAGTCAACCGTACCGTAAACCTGGGTGCGCTTGGACAGCGAGTACTCGGCCAGCAGCACGCCGGTGTAGCGACGGCCGTTGTTGTCGTTCACGCCGTTTTTGTTCTCGACGTAGTCGCCGTAGAACACGCCGGTCAGGGCCAGGGCCGGGGTGGCCTGGTAGGTCACGCCGATGTAGCCGATGGTGTCCTTGCGCGGGTTGTTGACAGCACCGGCAGCGACCACGGGCGCGGGAGGCGCGGAAGCCGAGTTGTTCAGGAAGCCGTTGTCGATCACGCCGGTGCGGTCCTTGCCACCCACGTAACCCAGGAAGATCTTGGCCGGGCCGATCGAGTACTTACCGGCAGCGCCCCACATTTGCTGCTTGTTGCCGTTGATGTCGCGGATTTCCTGGTACACGCCGCCGACGCCGAACGGACCGTACGTGTAGGCGGCACGAGCGCCCCAGTACTGGTTCTTGGTCATGCTGCCCGGCTGCTCGCCGAAGCCGTAGCCGGCGCCCACGTCCAGGCCGCCGAACTTGCCGCTGTAGCTGACCACGTTGTCGCTGCGGAACTGGGTCAGGAAGAACGGCCAGGCGTTGGCGGTGTAGTTGCCGATAGTCAGCGGATCGTAGTCGCCGAAGAAGTTAAAGCCTTCGGTGTACTGGCGGCCCAGCTTGATCGCGCCGAAGTCACCCGACAGGCCAACGTAAGCCTGACGACCGAACAGGCGGCCGTTCGGGTTGGTGGCGCTGGCCTGGTTGGAGCGGCCGGTGTCCGGATCGAAACCGCCTTCCAGCTGGAAGATTGCCTTCAGGTTGTTGCCGAGGGCTTCGCTGCCCTTCAGGCCCCAACGGCTGTTGGTGACCGCGCCGTTGGTCAGTTCCCACAGATTGTCGTTGTTGGCGTTGGCGTTCGTGGTGAAGCGGATGCTCTGGTCGACGATACCGTACAGGGTGACGGACGCCTGGGCGTACGCCGAACCTGCCAACAGGCTGCCGGCTGCGAGGACGATGGCCGATTTCTTCATGGTGCTCCTTTTCTGTCTTGTATTGTTCTCCGCCGGATCACGGCAGTGACGAGGTCTACGTTTGGTGTAGACGTCGCGAAAATCTAACAAAACGTAAGCATTAAGGACACAAAACTCCGCCAAAGCGCGCTTTCCAGCAGGATTTTGGTGCAATTCCGTTGTCTGGCCGCTACACAATTCCGGATCGGTGCGAAGCGGCAAAGCCGGAAACCGGGCCTGTGCACTGAGCTGGCGGGGGAGCGGGAGAAAGCGGGGAGAGAGGGGAGGGACAAACCGCGGCGCAGGAGCCGCGCCGCGGTCAGGGTGAACAGCGATGAGGACTGGGGGAATCAGCCCTGCGGGATTTCGATCTTGACTTCAAGGACCTCGAGATTGTCCTGGCGCTCGAGGCTCACGCGCAGGTCCTGGTCGCTGATCTTGACGTACTTTGAAATCACCGCCACCAGCTCGCGCTGCAGCGCGGGCAGGTAGTCGGCGGGCGCGGAATGGCCGGTGCGCTCGTGGGCGAGGATGATCTGCAGCCGCTCCTTGGCGACCGACGCGGACTTCTTCTTCTCTCCCAGCAGGAAGGAAAGGATCGACATTGGGATGAGCCCTCCTGACCGTTACTTGTTGCCGAAGATGCGGGAGAACAACCCCGGCTTCTGGTAGTCGATGAAACGCATCGGCTTGTCCTTGCCGAGGAAGCGGTCCACCACGTCGCCATAGGCGTCGGATACGTCGCTGCCTTCCAGGTGGATGGCGGGCGTGCCCTGGTTGGACGCATGCAGCACGGCTTCAGACTCCGGCACCACGCCGATCAGCTTGATGCGCAGGATTTCCTGGATGTCGGTCAGCGACAGCATCTCGCCGCCATGCACGCGCTTGGGGTTGTAGCGGGTGATCAGCAGGTGTTCCTTGATCGGGTCGCCGCCCTCGCTGGCGCGCTTGGTCTTGGATGCCAGGATGCCCAGGATGCGATCCGAATCGCGCACCGATGACACTTCCGGGTTGGTGACGATCAGCGCTTCATCGGCGAAGTACATCGCCATCAGCGCGCCCGACTCGATGCCAGCCGGCGAATCGCAGACGATGAATTCGAAGTCCATGTCGATCAGGCCGTTGATGACCTTCTCGACGCCGTCGCGCGTAAGCGCGTCCTTGTCGCGCGTCTGCGAGGCCGGCAGGATGAACAGGTTCTCGCACTTCTTGTCCTTGATCAGGGCCTGGCGCAGGTTGGCTTCGCCCTGCACCACGTTGATCAGGTCATACACCACGCGACGTTCGCAACCCATGATCAGGTCGAGGTTGCGCAGGCCGACGTCGAAGTCGATCACGGCAGTCTTGTGGCCACGCAGGGCCAGGCCGGCGGCAAAGCTGGCGCTGGTGGTGGTCTTGCCGACGCCTCCCTTGCCGGAGGTCACAACGATGATTTTTGCCATGGCTCTTTGGTCCAGTAATGGGTTGAAGCTTACGCTGCTTTGATTGGGGATCCCGAGGGGCGCGCTGGCTTATTTGAGCCGCAACGCTTCCAGGATCAGTTTTTCATCGGCCAGGCGGACCTGGGCGGTCTTGCCGAGCACGTCGGCCGGGAGCGTCTGCTCCGCGGTGCGATAGATGCCGGCGATGGAAATCAGTTCAGGCTCCATGCACGTGCTGAAGATGCGCGCGCCGGTATTGCCCTTGACGCCCGCCAGCGCGCGGCCGCGCAGCGGGGCGTAGATATGGATGTTGCCTTCGGCGATCACTTCGGCGCCGTGGCTGACCACGTCGAGGATCACCACGTCGCCCTGCGCGTAGATCTGCTGGCCCGAGCGCACCGGCTTGTCGATCAGCAGGGTCTGGGTCTGGCGGATGGCGGCGGCCACGGCGGCGTCGGTCGCGGCGGCAGCGGCCGCGCGGACGGCCTCTTCGCGCGCGGCCTGTTCGGCGGCGGCTTGGTCGGCGGCCTGTTCCGCGGCAGCAGCGGCCTTGGCCTCGGCGGCGCGATCGGTGGTGCTGCCGCGGCGGCTCTGGCTGTCGAGCAGCGGCAGGCCGAAGCGCTCGGCCCACTCGCGCTGGCCGGGACGGGCCACCACCCCAATGGCGCGCGCCTTGAGCGTGGCAAGCGTCTCGATCACCGTTCCGAGCGCAACGGCGCCATCGTCTTCCAGTGCGCGCAGGTCCAGCGCGATCACGTCATTGGAGAAGAAGTCGGGAGTGGCTTCGAAGCGGGAGAGGAGGTCATCCCGCAGCGCAGCCATGTCGGCGGTCTGGAGGGCGAGAAGGAGGGCGTCGACGTTGCCACTGCGCAGCTCGAAGCGTGGCGTTTTCTTCTGGGACATAGCCGGGTGACCGTGGAAATGCCACATTCTAACGTTGTCTCTGTCGCGAACTGTAACAATTGGCGTGATAAAAGCGATGTAGGCGCGATGCCGGCGTGATGGGTGGCCTGTGCGTTCCATATGCACTGCGATGGCACAGCGTGGCCCGGCGAATGTGTGCCAGCCGTGGCCTGCGCCGCGCGACAGCGGGACGGCATAGCGTGGGCAAAGCAAAGCCTTGTTACGATTGCGCCATCTGATAGCGGAGTTCCCATGGGCGCCATCGTCAATTGCGTAGCCTACCGGCAGGGCAAACGGCTCGGCACGGTCGGCATGGAAGAGATTCCTTCAGTGCTGAGCGTGCCGGGCACTTTCGTCTGGCTCGGGTTGCACGAACCCGACCTCGCGCTGCTGCGCCAGGTGCAGCACGCCTTCGGCCTGCACGATCTCGCGGTGGAAGACGCGCTCGACGCGCACCAGCGTCCCAAGCTGGAGGCCTACGGCGATTCGGTCTTCGTCGTGCTCAACACCGCGCAATTGGTAGAGGATGAAGTCGTGGTCGGCGAGACCCATCTCTTCGTCGGCCCCAACTACGTGGTGTCGGTGCGCCACGGCGCCAGCAGCACCTACGCCCCGGTGCGCGAGCGCTGCGAACATGACCCGCAAGGGCTGGCCAACGGCCCCGGCTACGTGCTGTACGCGCTGATGGACTTTGTCGTCGACCACTACTTGCCAATCGTGACGCGGCTGGAAGATACCTTCGAAGCGCTGGAGCAAGGCATCTTCCGCGACGAATTCGACCGCGCGGCGATCGAACGCCTGTATCGGATCAAGCGCCAGGTGCTGCGGCTGCGCAATGCGGTCAGTCCCGTCGAGGATATGTGCGGCCAGCTGATCCGCCTGCACGAGGACCTGGTGCCAAAGGAGCTGCGCGCCTACTTCCGCGACATCGAGGATCACGCCAGCCGGCTGGTGCGCACGCTCGACGTGGTGCGCGAAATGCTGACCACCGCGGTGCAGGTCAATCTGGCGCTGGTCACCGTGGGCCAGAACGAGGTGGTCAAGCGGCTGGCCGGCTGGGGCGCGATCCTGGCGATCCCGACCGTGGTGTTCAGCCTGTACGGGATGAACTTCGATTTCATGCCCGAACTGCAATTCCACTACGCCTACCCGGCGGTGATTGGCGTGACGGCGCTTGCCTGCGGTGCGCTGTGGCGGCGGCTGCACCGGGCGGGATGGATCTGAGCACGTTGCTTATATATCTGTACGACGAATGTTATGGGGTGAAATCAAGGTGCGTTGATTATTCGCGCGGATAGTAAGACTGCTACCGAGCCTGCCTACCGGGCGCGTGCCCTGACTCCTACACTGGAGCAAAGAAGGCGCCGCGCCCGGAGTCCGCCATGTCGATTGCCCGTTCCCCGATTGCCGTCTTGCTGGCCGGCGCCATCGCCGCATGGCTGTCTGTGCAACCCGCCGCTGCCGCGCCGCAGCCGCCCGCGCCGGCGCAGGCCCAGACCCGCGATGCCGTCACGGCCTATGAGGCCGGCAACTTCGACCAGGCCCTGCGCGGTTTCGCCAGTGCCGCCCGCCAGGGCAACCGCCTCGCCCAGTTCAACTACGCCATGATGCTGCTGCGTGGCGAGGGCACCCCCGCCCGCCCGCAGGAGGCTCTGGTATGGCTGAAGAAGGCGGCCGACAATGAGATGACCCATGCCCAGTACACCTGGGGCGACCTGCATGAGCGCGGCGAGCTGGTGCCCAAGTCACTCGAGGAAGCCAACCGCTGGTATGAGCGCGCGGCGCAGGGCGGGCACGTGCAGGCGCAGATGGCGCTGGCGACCAACTACTTCACCGGGCGCGGGGTGCCGCGGGACTACGCGCAGGCGTTCGCGTGGTACAGCCGCGCCGCCAGTGCCGGCGACGGCGGTGCGCAGTACATCGTCGGCAGTTTCTATGAGCACGGCGAGCCAGGCGTGGTCGACCGGGATATCGAGCAGGCCAAGATTTGGTATGCGCGCTCGGCCGCGCATGGGGATCCGGGGGCGCTGGCGAAGTTGAGGTCGTTGCTGCAGGAGACGGTGCGGGGCAGGGCGGGGATGTAGGGAAGAGAGAAGCAGAAAGCGAATCCGACGGTGTTGGGTGCACCAGAACCGCCCGAGCTAGCCTAAGCAAGGTGTTCTCCCTCTCCTCTCAGGGGGAAAGGGTTGGGGGAGGGGTGGGCTAGCCAGGAACCACATCAAGCGGGGCCAACGGTTTTAACCCGCCGCGCTCAGCTTTTGACACGCCTGCCCTCTCCCCCGGCCCCTCTCCCGCACGCGGGAGAGGGGAGCAAACAGGCGGTTTGTTGAGGCTGTCTCAGTCCTCTGAACTCAGCCGAGTTTCTTGCGCAGCAATTCGTTCACCTGCGCCGGATTCGCCTTGCCCTTGGTCGCCTTCATCGCCTGACCAACCAGCGCATTGAACGCCTTCTCCTTGCCGGCGCGGAACTCCTCCACCGACTTGGCATTGGCCGCCAGCACATCGTCGATGATCTTCTCCAGCTCACCGCTGTCCGACATCTGCTTCAGCCCCTTGGCCGCAATGATCGCATCGGCATCGCCGCCATGCTCGCCCGCCCACATCGCCGGGAACACATCCTTCTTGGCAGTGTTGTTCGACACCGTGCCATCGGCAATGCGCGTCAGCAGCTTCGCCAGTTGCGCCGGCGTGACCGGCGCGGCATCGATGGCGATGCCTTCGCGGTTGAGCTGCGAGGCCACGTCGCCCATCAGCCAGTTGGCCGCCGGCTTGGCATTGGCCGCGCCGGCGTCGGCCACCACGGCCTCGTAGTAGGTGGCGAACGCCTTGGTCGCGGTCAGCGTGGTGGCGTCATACGCCGACAGGCCGTATTGCGAGACAAAGCGCGCCTGCATCGCGGCCGGCAGTTCGGGCAGTTCGCCGCGCACGCGGTCGACCCACGCCGCGTCGATTTCCAGCGGCATCAGGTCCGGATCGGGAAAGTAGCGGTAGTCGTGCGCGTCTTCCTTGGTGCGCATCGCGCGGGTCTCGCCGGTATCCGGGTCGAACAGCACGGTGGCCTGCTGGATCTTGCGGCCGTCCTCGATCTCCGCGATCTGCCACTGCACTTCGTATTCGATGGCCTGCTGCAGGAAGCGGAACGAGTTCAGGTTCTTGATTTCGCGGCGGGTGCCGAATTCCTTCTGCCCGAACGGGCGCACCGACACGTTGGCGTCGCAGCGGAAGCTGCCTTCCTGCATGTTGCCGTCGCAGATGCCCAGCCACACCACCAGCGAGTGCAGTGACTTGGCGTAGGCCACCGCTTCGGCGGCGCTGCGCATGTCGGGCTCGGTGACGATTTCCAGCAGCGGCGTGCCGGCGCGGTTCAGGTCGATGCCAGTCATGCCGGCGAAGTCCTCGTGCAGCGACTTGCCCGCGTCTTCTTCCAGGTGGGCGCGCGTCAGGTTGACGGTCTTCTCGTAGAACTCGCCCTTCTTGCCCTCGACCTGGATGGTGATGGTGCCGCCCTGGACCACCGGGATCTCATACTGGCTGATCTGGTAGCCCTTGGGCAGGTCGGGGTAGAAGTAGTTCTTGCGCGCAAAGATGCTGCGCGGCGCGATGGTGGCGCCGATCGCCAGGCCGAACTGGATGGCACGCTCGACCGCGCCCTTGTTGAGCACCGGCAGCACGCCCGGCAGCGCCAGGTCCACCGGCGAGGCCTGCGTATTGGCTTCGGCCCCGAAGGCGGTGGAGGTGCCGGAAAAAATCTTGGAGGCCGTCGAAAGCTGCGCGTGCGTTTCGAGGCCGATCACCACTTCCCATTGCATGGCGGTATTCCTGTTCGGTTCTTTCGGTTCTGTTTGTTGCGGTGGAGCGGCGCTGCCGCCCCGGTGTTCTTTGGCTTCGTTCCGCCTTCTAGGGGTCGGGACTGGCGAGCCATGAGTCGAGCTGGGCCAGCGCGGCCACGCGCGCCACCGCGTCGCCGCCGACGGTGACGCCTTGCACCTTGCGTGCGGCAGCGGGCACGTCGCGGCGCATATGCAGCTCGCTGGTGCCGTCAAAGCCGTGGTACGCGCCCGGGAAGATCTCCAGCCGGAAGCGCGCCCCCGGCTGGCGCGCCAGCACGGCGCTCTGCAGCATGGCGCAGCGGGTAGCGGGCGTCCAGTCGTCAGCGCCGCCGATCATCAGCAGTATCGGCGCGCGCAGGCGGAAGCTGTGCTGCTGCACCGCGCGCTTGCAGCCGGGGTAGAACGCAACCGCGCGTTCCACCTGCGGCGTGCCGGCCGGCCACGGGCGGCTGGCGTCGACTGTGGCCAGCACCGCCTGCGCGCCGTTGGACCAGCCCAGCAGCACGACGCGTGAGGTATCGATGCCCGGCTGGCTGGCCAGCCAGCGCAGCGCGGCCAGCGCATCGGCGCGGCGGGTGCGGTCGTCGATGCCGCGCGTGTCGGTCGGCTCGGTGCAGATGCCGTGGGGCCGTCCGCGGGCGCTGAAGCTGTCGGGCATCAGCACGGCGTAGCCGCGTTCGGTCAGCCACTGGGCGTATTCGCGATAGCGCTGCTGCAGCATGGCGGCGACCTCGCCGTCTGGTGTGGTCTCGCGCGCGGCGCGCGCCGACAGCAACCCGCCGCAGCCGTGCAGCGCCACCACCACCGGCAGCGCGCGCGCCGTTGCGCCTTCGCGCGGCAGGAACCAGTAGGCGGTCAGCGCGGGCGCGGTCGCGTCGCCGCGCAGCTGGACGCGCTGCGCCGGCACGGGTGCCGCTGCGGATCCGGGCGTCGGCCGCGTCACCGCGTTCGGTGCCAGCGCGCCGGCGGGTGTCAGCGGCGCCGGCTGCGTCAGCGCGGGCGCGGGGAGGTCGGGCGTATGCGCCGCGGCGCCGGCCAGCCACGCACCCAGCGCCAGCGCCACGGCCGCGCGCAGCAGCCGGCTGGCGGCGCTGGTGGAGCGGGGCGGGGTGGCGGAGGCGGTGGCCATGGCGGTCGGCATCGGCGGTATTGGCAAGATCAGCGCGTGCTGGCGCAGGCGCCGCTGCCGGGCTCGAACATCACGGGCCAGGCCTGCTCGTAGATGCCGGGCGTGCAGCGCTGCTGGCAGTTGGCATGCGCCAGCGTAACGCGGCGCGGGTCCTGCCAGACCATCAGCTTGCAGCCGCTGCCGTCATTGGCGCGCAGCTCGATATGCGGCCTCTTCTGGACCTGGCGGAAGTCCGCCAGGTTGAAGCTGCACGAGCCGCGCCTGCCGACCCACAGCTTCCACGACAGCTGCTGCACGCTGTTGTCGGACACGCGCAGCTGGGCATCCTCGCGGAAGCCGTCTTCCTCGGTGCGGCGGCAGTCGCCCACCAGGTCGATATCGCGGCTGGCGATCGGCGTGGGCCGGCCGAGCCCGCCCGGCAGCGGGATGCAGCCGGCCACCGCCGCGGCGAGCGCGGCGGCCGCCATCAGGCGCAGCGGAAGCAGGCGGGGGGCGGAGCGCGAGGTCATGGTCATGCCTTGGCGGGACGGCGCAGGTGCCAGTCGGTCGCCTGCTGGAACGCGTGCGCGGTCTGCAGCAGGCGCGCTTCGTCGAAGTAGTTGCCGATCAGCTGCAGGCCGACGGGCATGTTGCCCTCGCCGAAGCCGCACGGCACGCTCATGCCGGGCAGGCCGGCCAGGCTGGTCGACAGCGTGAAGATGTCGGCCAGGTACATCTGCACCGGGTCCGAGGTCTTCTCGCCCAGCTTCCACGCCACCGTCGGCGCCACCGGGCCCATGATCACGTCGCACTGGTCGAAGGCGCGCTGGAAGTCGTCGGCGATGATGCGGCGGATTTTCTGCGCCTGCAGGTAGTAGGCGTCATAGTAGCCGTGCGACAGCACGTAGGTGCCCACCAGGATGCGGCGCTTGACCTCCGGGCCGAAGCCTTCGGCGCGGCTCTTCTTGTACATGTCGAGCAGGTCGCGGTACTCGGCGGCGCGGTGGCCGTAGCGCACGCCGTCGAAGCGCGACAGGTTGGACGAGGCCTCGGCCGGTGCGATCACGTAGTACACGGGAATCGACAGCTCGGTCTTGGGCAGCGACACCTCGACCAGCGTGGCGCCGAGCTTTTCATACTCGGCCAGCGCCGCGCGCACGGCCTGCTCGACGTCGGCGGACAGGCCCTTGCCGAAGTATTCCTTCGGCAGGCCGATGCGCAGGCCGGCCAGCGGGCGCTCGGCGGTGGCGCTGGCACGCGGCTGGCCCAGCAGGCGGGTGTAGTCCTCGTCCACGCCGCCCTGCTCGGGCGGGATGCTGGTCGAATCCCTGGGATCGAAGCCGGCCATGGCGTTGAGCAGCAGCGCGCAGTCCTCGGCGCTATGGGCCATCGGGCCGGCCTGGTCGAGCGACGAGGCGAACGCGATCATGCCGTAGCGCGACACGCGGCCATAGGTCGGCTTGATGCCGGTGATGCCCGAGAACGACGCCGGCTGGCGGATCGAGCCGCCGGTGTCGGTGCCGGTGGCGGCGGGCGCCAGGCCTGCGGCCACCGCCGCGGCCGAGCCGCCAGACGAACCGCCCGGCACGCGGCTGGTGTCCCACGGGTTTTGCACCGGGCCGAAATGCGAGTTCTCGTTGGACGAGCCCATCGCGAACTCGTCCATATTGGTCTTGCCCAGCGTGACCATGCCGGCCGCGGCCATGCGCTCGACCACGGTGGCGTCGAACGGGCTTTCGTAGTTGCCCAGCATCTTCGAGCCGGCGGTGGCGCGCCAGCCACGGGTGACGAACACGTCCTTGTGCGCGACCGGCACGCCGGTCAGCGGCGTGGCCTCGCCGCGCGCGCGGCGTTCGTCGGCGGCGCGCGCCTGCGCCAGGGTGCGCTCGGCATCGACGTGGATAAAGGCGTTGAGCGCGGCGGCTTGCTCGATGCGGGCCAGGTACTCGCGCGCGAGCTCCTCGGCGGAGACGGAGCGCGCGGCCAGGGCGTCGGCGAGCTGGCGCAGGGAAGTCACGGAATCAGCGGAAAAGGGCATGACAGTCGGTTGGCATCAGGGGTGGCGCAGGGTGACGTAGTGAGGTAGCGGCCGCGATAGCGGGGTTCGCGGCGGCGGCGGTCACTCGATCACCTTGGGCACCAGGTACAGGCCGTTTTCGGTGGCGGGCGCGGGGCGCTGGTAATCTTCGCGGCGGTCGGCTTCGGTGACCACGTCGTCGCGCAGGCGCTGGGCCATGTCGCGCACGGCCGACAGCGGGTGGGCCAGCGGCACGATGCCGGTGGTGTCGACCGCCTGCATCTGCTCGACCAGCGAGAAAAAATTGTTCAGCTGCGCAAGCGTCTGGGCGGCCTCGTCATCGCTGGTTTCGATGCGGGCCAGGTGGGCGATGCGCTTGACGTCGGATAGGTCGAGGGCCATGGCGTGGTGTTCGGATGCTCGGATGCGGAAGGCGCCGGCGGGGCCGGCGGCCGGCCGTGCGGCGGAGGCGTCGCGCGGCCCGGACAGGCGGCTCCGGAGCGCGGCAAAGACGCCACGGAGTCGTCGGAATTACAGGTATTTTCAGGCTGTAAACGCCCGAAGCAGCAGGAATTATAAGGTATCATTGCGTGCTTCCGACCTTTGGCAACGCCTTCGTCACATGGCTGCCAAACTGGCTGCATACAGCCTTGGCCGGCGCCCCCGCGCCAGGGCCGCCGAAAGCGCCAGAAGGTGGAAAAAATCTGGGTCCTCTGATTAGGCCTCTGCCGCCGGCCGGACTATGTCTCAATGTCTTATGACATGCCGGTCCAGCGCCCGACAAATACTCGCGAACTTTTGCGCGAGGTCTAATCAAAGGTTCCCGTAGGGCCGGCATCGCGCATTGCAAATCGCAAAAATGCAAATTCGCAAAAGTGCTAGATTGCAACTTTGCAACCGCGTGCCGGCGGCGGTGCCGATCCCGATTCCGACTCTGCTCCCGGCCGCCCCGCGCCGGACGGCGGGCGGGCCGGGAAGCCGAGAACCATTCCGTATTCAACACAAGCATTTCGTGGCCGGGCCGCCCGCGGTGCCGGCCGCTTCGCCTACCCGCGAACACCACCACAGACAGGATTCCTGATGTTCGGATTTCTCCGCAGCTACTTCTCCAACGACCTGGCGATCGACCTCGGCACCGCCAACACGCTGATCTACATGCGCGACAAGGGCATCGTGCTGGACGAGCCCTCGGTCGTCGCGATCCGCCAGGAAGGCGGCCCCAACGCCAAGAAGACCATCACGGCGGTGGGCAAGGAAGCCAAGCAGATGCTGGGCAAGGTGCCGGGCAATATCGAAGCGATCCGCCCGATGAAGGACGGCGTGATCGCCGACTTCACCGTCACCGAGCAGATGCTCAAGCAATTCATCAAGATGGTGCACGACAGCAAGCTGCTGCGTCCGAGCCCGCGCATCATCATCTGCGTGCCGTGCGGCTCGACCCAGGTCGAACGCCGCGCCATCCGTGAGTCGGCGCTGGGCGCCGGCGCCAGCCAGGTGTACCTGATCGAGGAGCCGATGTCGGCCGCGATCGGCGCCGGCCTGCCGGTGTCGGAGCCGTCGGGCTCGATGGTGGTCGATATCGGCGGCGGCACCACCGAGGTGGGCATCATTTCGCTGGGCGGCATGGTCTACAAGGGTTCGGTGCGCGTGGGCGGCGACAAGTTCGACGAGGCCATCGTCAACTACATCCGCCGCAACTACGGCATGCTGATCGGCGAACAGACCGCCGAAGCCATCAAGAAGGAAATCGGCTCGGCCTTCCCGGGTTCCGAGGTCCGCGAGATGGAAGTCAAGGGCCGCAACCTGTCCGAAGGCATCCCGCGCGCCTTCACCGTCTCGTCCAACGAAATCCTGGAAGCCCTGACCGATCCGCTCAACCAGATCGTCTCGGCGGTGAAGATCGCGCTGGAACAGACCCCGCCGGAACTGGGCGCCGACATCGCCGAGCGCGGCATGATGCTGACCGGCGGCGGCGCGCTGCTGCGCGACCTGGATCGCCTGCTGGCCGAGGAAACCGGCCTGCCGGTGCTGGTCGCCGAAGACCCGCTGACCTGTGTGGTGCGCGGCTCCGGCATGGCGCTGGAACGCATGGACAAGCTGGGCAGCATCTTCTCCTACGAGTAAGCAGAAGGACGCTCACGTGGCGATGCGCGGCCTGCCGGATCCAGCGATCAGGGCGGTGTCGCGGCGCTGCATCCGTCAGGGGCTAGCCCCCACCGAACCCGCCGCCTGGCCGTGCCGCCCCCTTTTGGGGCGCGGTACGGCGGGCGGCGGGGCGTTTCCGCGTGTGCACCGGTTTTCAATCGGGTAAATGGATTACTCCCCTCCGCCGCTCTTCAAGCAAGGCACCTCCGCTGTCGCCCGGCTGGTCCTGTATGTGGCCATTGCGCTGGCGCTGCTCGTGGTCGACGCCCGCTTCGACGCGCTCAGCGTGGGCCGGCAGGTTGCCGCCACCGTGCTGATGCCGGTCGAACGCCTGGTGCTGACGCCGCGTGACGCGCTGCGCACGGTGTTCGACTATGCGCAGTCCTCCGCCATGCTCGCCACCGAGAACCGCGAACTGCGCCAGAGTGCGGTGCAGCAGGCCGAGGCCTCGGTGCGCCAGGCGCAGCTCGAGGCCGAGAACAACCAGCTGCGCAAGCTGCTCGGGCTGGCGCAGCAGTCGGCCACGCCGGTCACGGCCGCCGAGATCCTCTATGATGCGCGCGACCCCTACAGCCAGCGGATCGTGATCGACAGGGGCAGCCAGCACGGCCTGCGTGCCGGCTATCCGGTGATCGACGAGCGCGGCGTGGTGGGCCAGGTCACGCGCGTGTCGCCGTTCCAGTCCGAAGTGACGCTGCTGACCGACAAGGACCAGGCCATCCCCGTGCAGGTGGTGCGCAACGGCCTGCGCAGCGTGGCCTTCGGCGGCGCGCGCGCGGGCCAGCTCGACCTGCGCTTCATGGCCGCCGCGGCCGACCTGCAGCAGGGCGACCTGCTGGTGACCTCGGGCCTGGACGGCACCTATCCGCCGGGCCTGCCGGTGGCCAGGATCGTCCATATCGAGCGCAAGGCCGATACCGCGTTCTCGCGCGTGTACTGCGAGCCGGTGGCCGGCGTGCGCGCGCACCGCCAGCTGCTGGTGGTGCGCTACGACGCCGCCATCCCGGCGCGCGAGACCGTCGAGGCCAAGCCGGAGGCGCCGGTCAAGGGCGCCAAGTCCGCCGCCGCGCGCGCCGCCGCCGCCAGCGCCGCCGCGGCCAAGGCCCCGCCTGCCAAGGAGGCGTCACAGTGACCAATCGCCAATACCTGCTGCGGCCGGTCAATCCCGCCTTTATCGCGCTCAGCTTCGTGCTGGCGTTCCTGTTCAACCTGATGCCCTGGGGCGACACGCTGTGGATCCCCGACATGGTGGCGCTGGTGCTGGTGTTCTGGAACATCCACCAGCCGCGCAAGGTGGGCATGGGCGTGGCGTTCGCGCTCGGCCTGCTGATGGACGTGCACGATGCGCGTCTGCTGGGCGAGCACGCGCTGGCCTACACGCTGCTGGCCTACTTCGCCATCACCATCCACCGGCGCGTGCTGTGGTTCACCGTCTATACCCAGGCGCTGCATGTGCTGCCGCTGCTGTTTATCGCGCACGCGGTGCCGGTGCTGATCCGCCTGGCGATGGGCGCGCCGCTGCCGGGCTGGCCGTTGTTGCTGGCGCCGGGGATCGAGGCGCTGCTGTGGCCGCTGGCCACCAGCCTGCTGCTGGCGCCGCAGCGCCGTTCGAGCGATGTCGACGAGACGCGTCCGATCTGACGCCGCACGCACCTGACCGCACCTAAACGCTCACTCCTGGCCAACGCAGTACCATGACCGAAATCCGCAACGTCGAACTGGAAATCGGCCGCTTCCGCATCCGTGTGGCGGCTGCCGCCCTGTTCACGGTGATCTGCTTTGGCCTGCTGTTCACGCGCTTCCTGTGGCTGCAGTGGTACAAGCATGACCAGTACTCGGCCAAGGCCGAGGATAACCGCATCTCGGTGGCACCGATCGAGCCCAACCGCGGCATCATCATGGACCGCAACGGGATCGTGCTGGCGCGCAATTATTCCGCCTACACGCTCGAGATCACGCCGTCCAAGCTGACCGACACGCTGGACAACACCATCGAGGGCCTGTCGGCGCTGGTGGATATCCAGCCGCGCGACCGGCGCCGCTTCAAGCGGCTGATGGAAGAGTCGCGCAGCTTCGAGAGCCTGCCGCTGCGCAGCCAGCTGAGCGACGAGGAAGTGGCGCGCTTTTCCGCGCAGCGCTTCCGCTTCCCGGGCGTGGACGTGCGCGCGCGGCTGTTCCGGCAGTATCCGCTGGGCGAGTCGGCCTCGCACGTGATCGGCTATATCGGCCGCATCTCGCAGCGCGACCAGGAGCGCATCGAGGCCATGGACGAGGCCAACGATGCCGAGAGCGCCAAATACGACCCGCGCAAGGACGGCGACAACTACAAGGGCACCAACTACATCGGCAAGATCGGCCTGGAGCAGAGCTACGAGACCGAACTGCACGGCCTGACCGGCTTCGAGGAAGTGGAAGTGAGTGCCGGCGGGCGCCCGATCCGTACCTTGTCGACTTCGCCCGCCACGCCGGGCAACAACCTGATCCTGTCGCTCGACATCCGCCTGCAGCAACTGGCCGAGGCGCTCTACGGCGACCGCCGCGGCGCGCTGGTGGCGATCGAGCCTTCCACGGGCGACATCCTGGCCTTCGTCTCCAAGCCGACCTACGACCCCAACCTGTTCGTCGAAGGCATCGATACCAATACCTGGAACGAGCTGAACAACTCGCCCGACAAGCCGCTGCTGAACCGCCCGCTGCGCGGCACCTACCCGCCGGGCTCGACCTACAAGCCCTTCATGGCGCTGGCGGCGCTGGCCACCGGCAAGCGCACCGCAGCCTGGGGCATGTCCGATCCGGGCTTCTTCACGCTGGGCAACCACACCTTCCGCGACGACAAGCCGGGCGGACACGGCTGGGTCGACATGCACAGCTCGATCGTGCATTCGTGCGACACCTATTACTACGCGCTGGCGCGCGACATGGGCGTCAACGGCATCCATGACTTCATGAAGCCGCTGGGCTTCGGCCAGATCACGGGGATCGACATCGAAGGCGAAAGCCGCGGCATCCTGCCGTCGACCGACTGGAAGCGCAAGGCCTACCGCAAGCCCGAGCAGCAGAAGTGGTACGACGGCGAGACCATCTCGCTGGGCATCGGCCAGGGCTACAACAGCTTCACCATCCTGCAGCTGGCGCAGGCTACCTCGGTCATCGTCAACAACGGCAAGGTGATGAAGCCGCACCTGGTCAAGGCCGTGGAAGACGCGGTCACGCGCAAGCGCACGCTGACGGTGCCCAAGGAAAGCTACACGATCCCGCTCAAGCAGGCCGATATCG
The DNA here is from genome assembly GCF_040149425.2 of Cupriavidus sp. DF5525. Taxonomy (NCBI): domain Bacteria; kingdom Pseudomonadati; phylum Pseudomonadota; class Betaproteobacteria; order Burkholderiales; family Burkholderiaceae; genus Cupriavidus; species Cupriavidus sp. DF5525. The sequence continues at coordinate 74,751 of NZ_CP168265.1, forward strand.
ACGTGATCAAGCGCGCCATGGTGGCGGTGACGCACTCCGGCACGGCGGCGCGCGTGTTTGCTGGCGCGGCTTATGAATCCGCCGGCAAGACCGGCACCGCGCAGACCTACAGCCTGGCCAAGGGTGAGAAATACAACCACCACGCACTGGAAGAGCGCAAGCGCGACCACTCGCTGTACACCGCCTTTGCGCCGTCGGACAACCCGAAGATCGCGATCGCGCTGATCGTCGAGAACGCCGGCTTCGGCGCCGCGGTGGCCGCGCCGATCGCACGCAAGCTGATGGACTTCTACCTCACCGGCAAATGGCCCGGCGAGCTGGAAGCGATCGCGCCGCCGGCCACCGAGCTCGTGGCAGGCCGCCCGCCGGTCAATACGCCCAGCGTGTTCACCACCGGCCAGACCGCCAGCATTGCCAGCGCCACTGTGATGTCCGGCGGCGCGGCCGCGAGCGGGGCCGGCGCCAGCGCGGTGGCCGTGGCCTCCGCGCCGCACGCCGGCGCCTCCGCCGCCATCGCCGCGGCCATCGACCCGGCCGCGATCGCGCCGGCTTCGGCGGTGCAGTCGCTCGATGAACGCATGCTGCAGGCGCTGGGCCACAGCAAGCCCCTGGCGCCGCAGCCGGCCTCCGCGCCCGCTGCGCAGCCGGTCAAGGCGCCCGCGCCCAAACCACGCGTCAAGCCCGTGTCCGCCAAGGCGGCCAGCGGTGCCGACGCCACTCGCTGAAGGAGACGCGCATGGATCGACGCCGCGTCCTGTCACTCGTCAAGACCGCGCTGACCGGTTTTGACAAACCGCTCTCACTGATCGTCTTCCTGTTGTTCGCCACCGGCATCGTGGCGCTGTACTCGGCCGCCATCGACATGCCGGGCCGGGTCGAGGACCAGCTGCGCAACATCCTGCTGTCGTACGTGGTGATGCTGGTGATCGCCTACATGCCGACGCAGACGCTGATGCGGGTGGCGGTGCCCATCTATACGGTCGGGGTGGCGCTGCTGATCGCGGTGGCGATGTTCGGGCTGATCCGCAAGGGCGCGCGCCGCTGGCTCTATGTCGGCATGGTGATCCAGCCGTCCGAGATCATGAAGATCTCGATGCCGCTGATGCTGGCCTGGTACTTCCAGAAGCGCGAGGGCGTGATCAAGTGGTTCGACTTCGTGGTGGCGCTGCTGCTGCTGCTGATCCCGGTCGGGCTGATCGCCAAGCAGCCTGACCTGGGCACCGCGCTGCTAGTGATGGCCGCCGGCATCTACGTGATCTACTTTGCCGGCCTGTCGTGGCGGCTGATCCTGCCGCTGTTGGGGCTGCTGGTGGTGGCGATCACGCTGCTGATCACGTTCCAGAACGATATGTGCGCGCCGGGCGTGAACTGGCCGGTGCTGCACGATTACCAGCAGCATCGCGTCTGCACGCTGCTCGATCCGACCAGCGATCCGCTCGGCAAGGGCTTCCACACCATCCAGTCGATCATCGCGATCGGCTCGGGCGGGGTGGAGGGCAAGGGCTGGCTCAAGGGCACGCAGACGCACCTGGAGTTCATCCCGGAGAAGCACACCGACTTTATCTTCGCGGTGTACTCGGAGGAGTTCGGCCTGATCGGCAATGCGGTGCTGCTGGTGCTGTACCTGCTGCTGATCTTCCGCGGACTGTTTATCGCGGCTAACGCGCCGACGCTGTTCTCGCGGCTGCTGGCGGGATCGATCACGCTGATCTTCTTTACCTATGCCTTCGTCAATATGGGCATGGTGAGTGGCATCCTGCCGGTGGTGGGGGTGCCACTGCCGCTGATGAGCTATGGTGGTACGGCGCTGGTGACGCTGGGGGCGGGGATCGGGATTCTGATGAGTATTTCGCGGCAGAAGCGGTTGATCCAGACGTAGCGCGGCCCAGCGTGCTGAGGGTTTGCTCCCCTCTCCCGCCTGCGGGAGGGGGAGAACACCTTGCTTAGGCAAGCTCGGGCGGCTTTGGTGCACCCAGCACCGCGCCCCTCTTCTGGCTGGGTGGGTTTGTTAAACTGCCACCCAATTTTCTCTACCGGTTCCCGCCATGAACGCCCAAGACGTCGCAGCCTACCTGCAGAGCAACCCTGAATTCTTCGAAGAGCACGCCGAGCTGCTGGCCGCGGTGCAGCTGACCAGCCCGCACAGCCACCGCGCCGTGTCGCTGCAGGAGCGCCAGATGGAAATCCTGCGCGAGAAGAACAAGGGTCTGGAGCTGCGCCTGGCGGACCTGGTCCGGCACGGCCACGACAACGACCGCACCCAGCAGCGCATGCACGACTGGCAGCTGCGCCTGCTGGCCGAAGCCGATTCGCACGCGCTGCCCTATGCCGTGCAGGACGGCCTGCAGCAGGTGTTCGATGTGCCGGCGGTGGCGCTCAAGCTGTGGGACGTGGCCGAGCAGTACGCCCATATGGAAGTGGCGCAGGGCGCCAGCGAAGACCTGCGCATCTTTGCCGAAGGCCTGCGCGCACCGTACTGCGGCACCAACGGCGGCTTCGAGGCCGCGGCGCTGCTGGAGCGCGACGATATCGTCTCGCTGGCGATGGTGACGCTGCGCGTGCCCGTGCGCGCCGCCGACGCGGGTGTGGACGCACAGGGCGCGGCCTTCGGCCTGCTGGTGCTGGGCTCGCCCGATCCGCGCCGCTTCCATGAAGGCATGGGCACCGCCTACCTGACGCAGATCGGCGAGGTCGCCGGTGCCGCGCTGAACCGGCTTCGCGACTGAGGCGCGGTCGACCACAGCGGCTGACGCCATGACCGCACGCCGGCCGCCCCGCCAGGCCAACGACCCCGCGCCGGCCAGCGACAGCGCGCCCCCGCCGGCTCCCGATCCTCTCGTCACACGCTACCTCGACTGGCTGCGCGGCAGCCGCAAGCTTGCCGAACACACGCTCTCCAGCTACAGCCGCGACCTGCGCGTGCTGCAATCCCACGCGGCACGCTACGCGCCCGGCGCCGGGCTGCTGGCGCTGCAGACCCACCATATCCGCAACTTCGCCGCCCGGCTGCATGCCGCCGGGCTGGTCGGCACCAGCATCGCGCGCACGCTGTCGGCATGGCGCGGCTTCTACCAGTGGGCGGCTCGCCATGGCCACGGCGTCACCGTCAATCCGGTCGACGGTGTGCGCGCGCCGCGCTCGGGCCACGCACTGCCCAAAGCGCTGTCGGTCGAGCACGCGGTGGCGCTGGTGTCGCACCCCGCCGGCACCGATGCGCAGGCGCTGCGCGACCACGCGGTCTACGAGTTGTTCTATTCGAGCGGATTGCGGCTGTCCGAGCTGGTGCAGCTCGATGTGCGCTACGCCGATGCCGATGGCTACCGCTCCGGCAGCTGGCTCGACCTGGCCGGCGCCGAGGTCACGGTAACCGGCAAGGGTTCGCGGCAGCGCTCGGTGCCGGTCGGCAGCAAGGCGGTCGAGGCGCTGCGCGCCTGGCTGGCGGTGCGCGACACGCTGCTGCGCCCCGGCGCCGCCCCGGAAGACGCGCACGCGCTGTTCCTGGGGCCGCGCGGCAAGCGGCTGTCGATGCGCACCGTGCAGCTACGGCTCAAGCAGCAGGCCTTGCGCGCCGGCGTGCCGGCCGACGTGCATCCTCATATGCTGCGGCACTCGTTCGCCACGCACCTGCTGCAGTCGTCCGGCGACCTGCGCGCGGTGCAGGAGATGCTGGGACATGCCAGCGTCTCGACCACGCAGGTCTATACCGCTCTCGATTTCCAGCACCTGGCGCGCGTCTACGACAAGGCCCATCCGCGCGCCGGTCGCGCGCGCAAGACAGCGGCGCCGCAGGATGCCGAGGCTGCGGACGACCCAGCCGAAGACTAGTCGTCAGCCCACTGCGCCAGCACTTCGCGAAAGCGCTCCATCTCCGGCAGGAACCAGGCGCGGAACGCCTGCACCTTGGGTGCCTCCAGCATGCCCGGCGCGCACACGAAATACAGCAACCACGGACACGGGATGCTGACATCGAACAGCCGCACCACGCGCCCCGCCAGCAAGTCGTTGTAGGCCAGCGACGAGCGGATCAGCGCGATCCCCTGGCCCGCGGCAGCGGCTTGCAGCAGCAGCGACGAATCCTCCAGCAGCAGGCCCTTGCGCGGCTCCGGCCAGTCCAGCCCGGCGGCCTCGAACCACGGCTTCCACGGATCGCCCTCGCCGCGCAGCAGCGGCAGGCCGGCCATGTCCTGCGGCCGCTCGGGCAGCCGTCCGCCGTTGAAGCCGGGACTGCAGACCGGGAAGAAGACGTCGTCCATCAGCTTCTCGACATACAGGCCGGGATAGTCGCCGCTGCCCATGCGCAGCGCGATATCGACCTCCTCGCGGGCAAAGTCGACCAGCGTGTTCGACGACAGCAGCTCGACGTCCAGTTCCGGGTGGCGCTCGATAAAGCTGCCGATGCGCGGCGTCAGCCAGCGCGCGGCGAACGACGGCATGGTGCTGATGGTCAGCCGCTTGTCACGGTTGCCGGCCTGCAGCACGCGCGTGGCATCGGCGATCTGCAGCAGTGCGTCGCGCACGCGCTCGGCATAGACGCGGCCGGCCGGCGTCAGCGCGACGCGCTTGCCGTGGCGCTCGAACAGCGGCATGCCCAGCTCTTCTTCCAGCGCGCGGATCTGGTGGCTGACCGCGCCGTGGGTGACGAACAGCTCGGTCGCGGCGCGCGAAAAGCTCTCGTGCCGCGCCGCGGCCTCGAAGGCGCGCAGGGCGGTCAGCGCGGGCAGACGCGGCAGTTCACGATGCCAGCCGCGCGGCAGGTCCTTTTCCCAGGCGCTTTTCCAGGCCATGGCGGTCTCCCTGATCTCTGGGGGTATGTGAGTTTTACTAACAAGAACAAAGAAAATATATCGTTTTGATAGTGCCCGGGCAATCACTAATATTCTTTCACCGGCCCCTGCTGTTGCGATTTTTTTCACGGTGATTTCCACGTTATTTAACTGGCTCGGTCCCAATACCGGGCCAGTTGCCGAGAAACCCGCGACACTTCGGCGCCCCCTGCCGAAGCCGGCTGAACGGAGAACCCTCATGAAAACCGTGCTCACAACGACTGTGTTCACCCTGAATCCTGGCGAAGTCACCGCGCTGTCGGTGCACGCCGCCCAGCGCCTGCACGTGGAAAATGCCCGCGGCACCGACGTATGGCTCACGCGCGAGAACGATTCGGAGGACTACTGGCTGCGTTGTGGCGGCAGCCTGTTGCTGCGCTCCGGCGATGAGGTGACGGTCAGCGTCGATCCGCGCGCGGAGCAGCCGGTGCGGCTGGCCCTAATCGCCGAAGCGCGCCGCCCGGCGCTGTCGCTGGCCGATGTGCCGCACCTGGTGTATCGCAGCCTGCGCCGTTTGGTTCGAGGTACGGAGTGGACGCCTAACCAGGACCAGGTCACCGCATCCTGACGCGGGAGCCGGCGAGGCATCGTCCACGTCACGCCCGGGCCGCGCGCACCTGCGCCTGGTCTGGTCGCGTGGCGGATCGGACGATGCGCCACGCTCGCGACCGTAAGCGGTGCAGGGAAGGGAGCCGGCGCAAGCCGGCCCTTTTCGTTACACTCTCGCCATGCATCCGATCCACGTCATCGAACGCGGCCGCGAGGACTATCAGCCGTGCTTCGACGCGATGCGCGCCTTTACCGCCGCACGCACGCCCGAGACGCCCGACCAGATCTGGCTGGTCGAGCATCCGCCGGTCTACACGCTGGGCCAGGCGGGCGATCCCGCACACCTGTTGTCGCCGGATGACAACATCCCGGTGGTGCAGATCGATCGTGGCGGGCAGATCACTTATCACGGTCCCGGCCAGGTCGTGGCCTACCTGCTGGTCGATTTGCGCCGCCGCCACCTGATGGTGCGCGAGCTCGTGCACGGCATCGAGCAGGCGGTGCTGGACACGCTCGCGGCGTATAATCTCGCAGCCGAACGCAAGCCCGGCGCCCCCGGCATCTACCTGTCCGACGGGCCGCACCAGGGCGCCAAGATTGCCGCGCTCGGCCTCAAGATCCGCAACGGCTGCAGCTACCACGGCGTCAGCCTCAACGTGCAGATGGACCTGTCGCCGTTCCTGCGCATCAATCCCTGCGGCTATGCCGGACTGGAAACGGTCGACATGGCGAGCGCGGGCGCCACCTGCCCGGTGGCCGATGCCGGTGGCACCCCGCTGCCCGTAACCGCGGCAAGACAACCCGAAATCGCGCAGCGCCTGGCGGCGGCATTGTGCGAAGTGCTGGCAGCGCACGAAGCCCGCGTGCTGGCAGCCGAAGAAACCGCCACGCCGGCCCTGGCCTCCTAGTCAAAAGCGAAATGCACGCTGAGCGCGTGCGGAGAAATGTATGAGCGACGCCCTGATCGCCACTTCCAGCGAAGCCCCGCAGTCCCCCGCGGAGCAGTACGACCCGACCCGCAAGCAGAAGTCGGCCGACAAGACCGCACGCATCCCCATCAAGATCGTGCCGGCCGAAAAGCTCAAGAAGCCGGACTGGATCCGCGTCAAGGCCGCCACCGGCAGCTCACGCTTCTACGAGATCAAGGACATCCTGCGCGCCAACAACCTGGTGACGGTGTGCGAGGAAGCGAGCTGCCCCAACATCGGTGAATGCTTCGGCAAGGGCACGGCCACCTTCATGATCATGGGCGACAAGTGCACGCGCCGTTGCCCGTTCTGCGACGTCGGCCACGGCCGCCCCGATCCGCTCGACGTGAACGAGCCGGGCAACCTGGCCCGCACCATCGCCCAGCTCAAGCTGAACTACGTGGTGATCACCAGCGTCGACCGCGACGACCTGCGCGACGGCGGTGCCCAGCACTATGTCGACTGCATCTCGCAGACGCGCGACCTGTCGCCCGCCACCCGCATCGAAGTGCTGGTGCCTGACTTCCGCGGCCGCCTGGACAAGGCGCTGGACATCCTGCAGGCCTGCCCGCCTGACGTGATGAACCACAACATGGAAACCGTGCCGCGCCTGTACAAGCAGGCCCGCCCGGGTGCGGACTACGAGCACTCGCTCAAGCTGCTGCAGGAATTCAAGCGCCGCAACCCCAATGTGCCGACCAAGTCCGGCCTGATGGTGGGCCTGGGCGAGACCGACGAGGAAATCCTCGAAGTCATGCGCGACATGCGCGCCCACGACATCGACATGCTGACCATCGGCCAGTACCTGGCGCCGTCGAACCACCACCTGCCGGTGCTGCGCTACGTCCATCCCGACACCTTCAAGATGTTCGAGGAAGAGGCCTACAAGATGGGCTTCACCCACGCCGCGGTGGGCGCGATGGTGCGCAGCTCGTACCACGCCGACCAGCAGGCGCATCAGGCGGGGTTTGCCTGAGCGACAGCGCTGCAAACTGATCGAGCAGAGACGGCCGGGACTTCCCGGCCGTTTTTCTTTGGTGCCCCGCCATGGTGCAGCCGGCCGCAGTGGCCCTTGCGCCCCTAGGGTCAACCCTGACTGTTTCTCCTCGTTTCGTTTCGATATTATGAATTCATCGATAAATTATCGATGAAATACAACTGCGTCACATTCCGGCTTGCCTGCCTACACTGGTAGCAAGTGCGCTACCGGGAATCCCATGAACTCCTGCACCGTCCACCGACTCGCCGAGCAGGCGCTGCTGTACAGCGTCGCTCCGCCCGCATCGCTGGAAGTCCAGCGTCGCATCTGGGCGATGGCCGCCAGGGCGGCGGACTGGCGCGGCGTGGTGGACGTGGTGCCGGGCATGAACAACCTGACGGTGATCTTTGACGGCAGCGCCGACGTGGACGCGCTGGAACGCAACCTGAAGCTCGCGTGGGCCTCGGGCGAGGCGCGCAATGCGACGGGCAAGCTGGTGGAGATCCCGGTGCGATACGGCGGCGAGCACGGCCCGGACCTGGGCGACGTGGCCGCCCATACCGGCCTTTCCCCGCAGGAAGTGGTGCGCCGCCATGCGGCCGGCGAGTACGTCGTCTACTTCCTCGGTTTCCAGCCTGGCTTCGCCTATATGGGCGGCCTGGCGCCCGAGCTGGCCACGCCGCGCCGGCGCGAGCCGCGCGTGGCGGTGCCGGCCGGCTCGGTCGGCATCGGCGGCGAGCAGACCGGCATCTATCCGGCGGTGCTGCCGGGCGGCTGGCAACTGATCGGGCATACCGCAGCCGAACTCTTCGTGGCGGACCGCGATCCGCCGTCCCTGTTCGCGCCCGGCGACACCGTGCGCTTTGTCGCCGAGGAAATCATCGCGTGATCGAGATCATCCGACCTGGCGCGCTCGCCTCGGTGCAGGACCTGGGCCGAACCGGCTTTCGCCGTTTCGGCGTGGGCCGTTGCGGTGCGATGGATCCGCTGGCCGTGGCGGTCGGCAACCGGCTGCTGGGCAACGAGCCGGGCTGCGCCGCCATTGAATTCACGCTGGGCCGCGCCGCGGTGCGCTTTCACGCGGACCTGCGCGTGGCGCTGGCCGGCGCCGAGTGCGGCGCCAACCTGGACGGTGTGCCGGTGTGGTCGTGGCATGCCTTCGATGCGCACAAGGGCGAGACCCTGACGCTGCCGTCGACACGCGGCGGCACGCGCGTGTACCTGTGCGTGGCCGGCGGCATCGCTGTCGAGCCGGTGATGGGTTCGCGCAGCACCGATTTGAAATCCGGTTTCGGCGGCCTGGGCGGGCGTCCGCTGCAGGAAGGCGACCGCCTGCCCGCGGGGCGCCCGGGCCTGGCGGCCGAGGGCGACTGGATCGGCGTGCAGGCGCCGACATGGGCGCTGCCGGCCAAGGTTGATGGCAAGGCCACGCCGATCCGCATGCTGCCCGGGCCCGAGTACGAGGATTTTGACGCCGCCTCGCAGCAAGCGCTGTGGCAGGCCGACTGGACCGTCACGCCCAACAGCAATCGCATGGGCCTGCGCCTGAACGGACCGGCGCTGGTGCGCCGCCCTGAGCGCAGTGCCGACCTGCTGTCGCATGGGGTGGTCCCCGGCGTGATGCAGGTGCCGCCGGCCGGCCAGCCGATCGCGCTGATGGCCGATGCGCAGACCACCGGCGGCTATCCCAAGATCGGCGTGGTGATCGGCGCCGACCTGTGGCGGCTGGCGCAGGTGCCGCTGGGCGCGCCGGTGCGCTTCGTGCAGGTCACGCTGGGCCAGGCCACGGCGGCGCAGGCCGAGGTGGACCGCTACCTGCGCCAGATCGACCAGGCGCTGCAATGGCAGGGCAAAGGCATGACCATCGCCGCGCGCCGGCGCACGCTGACCCGCGCGGCGGCATGAGGGCACGCGCGCAGCACAGGTAACCGCGCCGGCGCGCAGACCACGCACCGGCCACACTGACAAAGGCGGCGGCACACACCGCACCGCACAGGAGAACGGCAATGCAGATCGATTTGAACGCCGACCTCGGCGAAGGCTGCGGCAACGACGAGGCGCTGCTGGCGCTGATCAGTTCCGCCAACGTGGCATGCGGCTGGCACGCCGGCGACGCGGCCACCATGCTGCAGACGGTGAAGTGGGCGATCGAGCACGGCGTCGCGATCGGCGCGCACCCGAGCTACCCGGACCGCGAGAACTTCGGGCGCACAGAAATGCAGCGCGACCCCGAGGCCGTCTACGCCGACGTGCTGTACCAGATCGGCGCGCTCGACGCGATCGTGCGCGCGCAGGGCGGCCAGCTCCATCACGTCAAGGCGCATGGCGCGCTCTACAACCAGGCCGTGCGCGATCCCGCGCTGGCCCGCGCGATCGTGCGCGCGGTGCGCGACTTCGATTCCGACCTGGTGTTCTTCGGCCTGGCCGGCAGCCAGATGATCGACATCGCCAGAGAGGCCGGCCTGCGCGTCAAGCAGGAAGTCTTTGCCGACCGCGGCTACAACCCCGACGGCACGCTGGTCAAGCGCGGCACGCCCGGCGCGCTGCACGAGGACGAGGAAGTTGCCCTGAACCAGACCCTGACCATGGTGCGCGAGCAACGCGTGCGCGCCATCGACGGCACCTGGGTACCGATCCGCGCTGAAACCGTGTGTCTGCACGGCGACGGCGCCCACGCGCTTGCCTTTGCGCGCCGCATCCGGGAACGGCTGGGCGCGGAAGGCATCGCGATTCGCGCCAGCGACTGAGCGCACCCGCGCCGCTTCGCTGGTTTCTCCCGCGGCCCGCTCCGTCGTGCTGTACGACGGCTGCCGTCCGCGCGCCTTCGTTTTATTCGTTTGGTGTCTCTTATGGAACAGGCAGTCAATCTTTGGCCCCTTGTCGGGGTCGGCGTCATCATTATCGGCTTCGTGCTGCGCTTCAATCCCATGCTGGTGGTGGTACTCGCCGCGCTGGCCACCGGGCTGGCCGCGCCGATGCCGCTGATGCAGATCTTCACCGCGATCGGCACCGCCTTCGTCAAGGCGCGCAACCTGCCGCTGATCATCCTGCTGCCGCTTGCCGTGATCGGCCTGCTCGAGCGGCACGGCCTGCGCGAGCATGCGCAGGCATGGATTGCGCGCATCGCCTCGGCCACGGTCGGGCGCCTGCTGATCGTCTACCTGGGCGTGCGCGAGCTGACCGCGGCGATCGGCCTGACCAGCCTGGGCGGCCATCCGCAGATGGTGCGCCCGCTGCTGGCACCGATGGCAGAAGGCGCAGCCGAGAACCGCTTCGGCCACCTGCCCGAGCCGGTGCGCCAGCGCGTGCTGGCCTTCTGCGCCGCCACCGACAACGTGGGCCTGTTCTTCGGCGAGGACATCTTCGTCGCGTTCGGCGCCATCGCGCTGATGCATACCTTCCTGCTGTCATCGAACATCGACGTCGAACCGCTGCATATCGCCGTGTGGGGCATCCCCACCGCGATCTGCGCCTTCCTGATCCATGCGGTGCGCCTGAAGCGCCTGGATGGCTGGCTGGAGCGTGAGCTGGGCGGCCAGGCCGCCACAGCCAGCGCCGCCGGAAATGTCGCAATGAAGTCCGGCGAGTAAGGGGCCAGCCATGATCGTTTCCATCGAATATCTCTACTGGCTCGCCGGCCTGGTGCTGGCCATCACCGCGCTGATGACCTTCGCGGATCGCACGCATCCGCGCCGCCTCAGCACCGGCCTGTTCTGGCTGCTGTATGCGATCGTGTTCCTGATCGGCGACCGGTTGCCGCCCGCGGCAGTGGGCATCGGTGCTGTGGTGATGGCGCTGATCGCCGGCTTCGGCGGCGTCGGCCACGGCAAGCATGACAGCCTGCCAGAAGAAGAACGCCGCGCCAGTGCGAAACGCCTCGGCAACAAGCTGTTCATCCCGGCGCTGCTGATTCCGCTGGTGACCGTGATCGGCACGATGCTGTTCAAGGACGTCAAGCTGGCCGGCGTGCCGCTGCTCGATCCCAAGAACGTGACCTTTGTCTCGCTCGGCATCGGCTGCCTGATCTCGCTGGGGGTGGTGTGCTGGCTGACGCGCGACACCGTGGCGCAGGGCGTGCGCGAATCCCGCCGGCTGACCGAGTCGCTTGGCTGGGCGCTGGTGCTGCCGCAGATGCTGGCGATGCTGGGCCTGGTGTTTGCCGACGCGGGCGTGGGCAAGGCCGTGGCGCACCTGTCCACCGCCTACATCAACATGGACTACAAGCTGGTCGCGGTGGCGGTCTACTGCGTGGGCATGGCGCTGTTCACGGTGATCATGGGCAACGGCTTCGCGGCCTTCCCGGTGATGACCGGCGGCGTGGGCGTGCCCATCCTGGTCGGCATGTTCGGTGCCAACCCGGCGGTGATGGCGGCGATCGGCATGTTCTCGGGCTATTGCGGTACGCTGATGACGCCGATGGCGGCCAACTTCAATATCGTGCCGGCCGCGCTGCTGGAGCTGGACGACAAGAACGCCGTGATCCGCGCCCAGGTGCCGAGCGCGCTCGCCATCCTCGTCGCCAATATCGTGCTGCTGTACTTCCTGATGTAACCGCGGAGCCCTTGCCATGCATACCGTGCTTCTGACCGGCTTCGAGCCGTTCGAGAACGAACCGATCAATCCGTCCTGGGAGGCGGTGCGCGCGCTCGACGGCGAGCGCGTCGGCGATGCCGTGATCGTGGCGCGCCAGCTGCCGTGCGTGTTCGGCGCGGCGATCGACGCGATCGGCGAGCTGGTCGGCGCGCTGCAGCCGACGCTGGTGATCGCCGTCGGCCAGGCTGGCGGGCGCACGGAGATGTCGGTGGAGCGCGTGGCGATCAATGTCGACGATGCGCGCATCGCCGACAACGCCGGGGAGCAGCCGATCGATACGGCCATTGTCGAAGACGGCCCCGCTGCATACTTCTCGACGCTGCCGATCAAAGCCATGGTGCGCGACATGCGCGCCGCGGGCGTGCCGGCCTCGGTGTCGCAGACGGCGGGCACGTTCGTGTGCAACCATGTGTTCTACGGGCTGATGCACCGGCTGGCGCAGCACAAGCGCGGCGAGGTCCGTGGCGGCTTCATCCACATCCCCTATCTGCCCGAACAGGCCGCGCGCCATCCCGGCCAGCCGAGCCTGGCGCAGGAAACGCTGGTCAAGGGATTGCGCCAGGCCGTGGCGACGGCGCTGGCGACCCGCGCGGACGTACGCGAGCAGGGCGGCCAGTTGCACTAGCCTGCCCGGCCCTGGCTACTCCTGCGTACCGGCCGCGGCCGCCTCACGGCGCGCCGCGGCTTTTTTCATGGCATGCCGGCGCAGGCTGACCTGCTCGAAGCGCCAGATCACATAGCAGAACGCCAGGAACGGCCACAACCAGCCCAGCCATTGCGCCAGGCTGTTGAAGTGGACGAAGCGGCCCATGCGCCAGCCTTGCTCCGAAATCCACGCATACGGGTTGGACGGCAGCACGTTGGTCAGCACCACCAGCGTGAGCAGCGCCGCCATCGCCAGCACCGCGCGCAGCCAGCGCGGCAGGTACAGCAGCAGCGCCAGCACCAGCGAGCTGGTCAGCAGCGCGAAGCGGCCGCCTTCGGACAGCCAGACGAAGGCGCTTTCGGCCGGGAACTGCAGCTCGGCCACGGTGGCCTTGAGCAGCAGCGCCGCCGCCAGCAGGCCGGCCAGGATGCGCAGCGACGGTGCGCTGCGGCGCATGGCGATCGAGGCGAACAGCCCCGTGCCGACCCAGCTGCTGGCGGTTACCAGCGATTCCAGCAACTGCTGGCTCTGCATGTCCTCGGGCCGCAGTCCGATATGGTCCTGCCACGCCTCCAGCTGCGGGAACAGCATCTGCAGCACCTGCATCGGCCACGAATCCGGATCGGTCAGCCATTCGCGCACGATGCCGCCCATGCCGAACAGGTGCTCCTGCGGGAAGATCTGCGCAAACGGCCACAGCATCAGCAGGATGATGGCAAAGCTGGCGTGCGGCTCGAACCAGGCATGGCGCAGCCGCGTAAGGCGCCCGTCGTCGATCAGCGCGCGGGTGAAGGGCGCCACCACCGCGCCGCCCAGCAGCGCGCCCAGCGCATTGGTGATCAGGTCGATGTTGGACGAGATCCGGCTCGGCAGCCAGGTCTGGAACGCTTCCATGCACGCCGACAGCAGCGCGCCCGCCACCAGCGCCACCAGCGTGGCGCGCCCGCCCGACATGCGCGGATGCAACGCCAGCACCACCAGCGCGCCGAAGGGGAAATACCCCAGCACATTGGTCAGCAGGTCGAAGTCGGTGATATAGCGCGGCTTGGGCGCGGTCAGGAAGGCGAACGGCGAGATGCCGTTGTCGACCCAGCCCGAAAACGGGTACAGGCTTGCGTACACCACCAGCAGCGTGAAGCAAAGCAGCCCCACGCGGGCCAGCGGCGAATACTGTGGCCCGGCCGGTTCGGGTACGGACGTTGCCGCCGCAGGCAGCGGCGAGGGCGGCGCGGAGGGCGGCGGGGGAGCCGGCTCCATGGGCATATCTCCTTGCTTGTCTTTACTTTAGCTGCAGTGTGCCGGCCCAGTCGAGCACCGTGGCGATCACCGCGTCGCTGGCGTCAGCCAGCGCCTTGGCGCCGCCGGCACCATCGCCGCTGGGCGCGGGCCGGCGCACCTCGAAGGTCTGCTGGCCGATCATGCCGTGGTGGTACACCGTGGCGCGCAGCCGCACCACGCCCTGGCTGGTGGTGGCGCTGTCGAATACCTGCTCGAACTGGAGCAGGTCGACCTTGAGCGCCGGCACGCTGGTGTCGCCGGACCAGGTCAGCGCGCCGCGCGCCGCCACGGCTTCGCGCAGCCGCTCGTCGAACAGGCGCGTGGGCGACATCACCCAGCGCTGCGTGGCATAGGCCTGCAGCCGCTGCGCCTGCGCGTACCGCAGCCGGTAGTAGAGCGCGTTGCCTTCGAGCCAGTCGGGGCCGTCGGTCTGCGTCACGCGCAGTCTGGGCAGCGGCGCCGGGCCCGGGTTTGTCGCGGGGAGGGCAGCGGACGGACCCAGGTCATAGGTGATGGTGGGCGTGCCGCGCGACAGCGCGCAGCCCGACAGCACCAGCGCCGCGGCCACCAGCGCCAGCAGCGTGGCGGAGGCGGAGGCGGAGGCGCGGCGATGTTGGCGTGGCATCTCGGGGGCAGGGTTCACGGCGATGTCTCGGCGGTTGGCAGTTCTTTGGTCTGGACAGGAGGGCGCCGTCATCAGGGCGTGCTGAAGCCCGGCTCGCCCGGCCCCGGCGTCGGCGTCGGCACGCCGAACAGCACGCTGTTCGGGCTCTCGTTGAACTGGCCGGCGGCGCGCTCGAAGGTGCGCGCGGTCTGGCGCGCGTCACGGGCCAGGCCGTTGAGCTGCGGCAGCGTTTCCTGGCTGAAGGTGCCGGCCGCCGACTGCACCGAGGCGGACGCGCCCTGCAGGTCGCGCCCGACGCTGTCGACGGTGCGCATCACGGTGCCGTTCGGGTTGGCCAGCTCCTGCGTCAGGCGCCGGGTCGATTCCAGCGTGGCGTTCAGGTTCTCGGTGACTTTCGGCAGCCGGTTCGTGGCCGGCGCCAGCGAAGCCGAGAGCTGCGAGTAATCCTCGGCGGTCTTGCGCACCGAGCGGATCGCCGCCATCAGCTCGGCGCGGTTGGCGGTCTGGAACATGTCGTTGAGCGAGGACAGCAGCGTCTCGGCCTGGGTCAGCAGCGTGTCGCCGCGCTTCTCCAGCTCCTCGAAGAAGCCGGGGCGCATGGCGATGCGCGCCGGCGCCTTGGGCGAGGTGGCCAGCGGCGGCGAGGTCGCGGAGCCGTCGTGCGCGGCGGAGTCATCGAGCTGCACGTATGCGATCCCGGTCACGCCCTGGAAGCCCAGCGTGGCATAGGTGGTGCGCGTAATCGGCGTGTCCTTGTTGACGCTGATGCGCACAATGATCTGGCCTGGCACCTGCGGATCGAACTTGATCGATTCGACCTTGCCCACCGCCAGGCCACGGTACTTCACGTCCGCCTGCGGGCCCAGCCCGTTGACGGTGGAGCGGGTGATCAGGTCATACGGCACGCGCACCGCGTGGTCGCTGCTGAACCAGAAGATCGCGAACATGACCAGCACGGCCAGGCCGATCGTGAACACGCCCGCGAGGAATGCGTTTGACTTGTTTTCCATCATGCTTCTCCAGAGGGCGCCGCATCCGGCCGCGCGGGGTGTGCGGACTGCGCGGACTGCCCTGGCTGCTGCAGCGCCTGCAGGGCGCGCTGGGCACGCTCGCCCAGGAAATACTCGCGGATGAAGGGGTGGTCCACCTTCACCACTTCGGGGATCGGCGCCGCGGCCACCAGCTTGTGGTCGGCCAGCACTGCGACGCGGTCGGACAGCGCCACCAGCGTGTCCAGGTCATGCGTAATCATCACCACCGTGAGGCCCAGTTCGCGGCGAAGTTCCCGGATCAGCGCGACATAATCGTCCGAGGCCATCGGGTCCAGCCCCGCGGTGGGCTCGTCCAGGAACAGCAGCTCGGGCTCCAGCGCCAGTGCGCGCGCCAGCGCCACGCGCTTGATCATGCCGCCGGACAGGTCCGACGGCATCTTGTCCGCATCGCGCGCGGACAGGCCTACCAGCTGCAGCTTGAGCAGGGCCGCGCGGCAGATCAGGTTGTCGGGCAGCGCACGCAGCTCGCGCAGCGGCAGCGCGATATTGTCGATCACCGACAGCGCCGAGAACAGCGCGCCGCGCTGGAACTGCAGGCCCCAGCGGTTGCGCAGCGCCTGCAGCTGCGCCGCGTTCAGCCGGCGTGGCTCTTCGCCGAACACGCGGATGGTGCCCGAGGTGGGCCGCTCCAGCCCGACGATCTGGCGCAGGAGCACGGTCTTGCCGCTGCCCGAGCCGCCGACGATCGACAGCACCTCGTCGCGGTAGACGTCCAGGTCGATGCCGTCGTGCACCACGACCTTGCCGAAGCGCTTGACCAGGTTGCGCACCTCGATCACCGGCGTGGGCTTCGGTTGCGAGGCTTGCGAGGGGGCTTGCGAGGCGGGCGGCAAGGAACTCATATGCCCACGTCCTTGAACAGGATCGCAATCACCGCGTCGGCCAGGATCACGATGGTGATCGAGGTCACCACCGAGGCGGTCGTGCCTTCGCCCAGGCTCTGCGTGTTGGGCTTGATGCGCAGCCCGAAGTGGCACGCCGTCAGCGCGATCAGGATGCCGAACACCACGCCCTTGCCCAGCCCCAGCCACAGGTTGGCCACCGGCACCGCGTCGGGGAGTTCGCGCAGGAAGAAGGCGGCGCTGATGCCAAGCTGCATGCGCGCGGCCAGCATGCCGCCGGCCAGCGCCATCACGTCGGTCCACGCCACCAGCAGCGGCATGGCGACGGCCAGCGCGATCACGCGCGGCATGATCAGCCGGAAGCCGTGCGAGATGCCCATCACGCGCATCGCGTCGAGTTCCTCGGTCACGCGCATCACGCCGATCTGCGCGGTGATGGCCGAGCCCGAGCGCCCCGCGATCAGGATCGCCGCCAGCACCGGCCCCAGCTCGCGGATCACCGCCATGCCGAGGATGTTCACGATAAAGGTGCTGGCGCCGAAGGTGCGCAGCTGGTTGGCCGACAGGTACGACAGCACGATGCCGATCAGGAAGCCGACCAGCGCGGTGATGCCCAGCGCCTTGTAGCCCACGTTGTAGATATTGGCCGAGATTTCGCGCCACGGTCCGCGCTGCGGCATGCGCGCGAAGCGCAGCAGGTCGAAGGTGAGCTGGCCGAGCATGGTGATGCCACGGCCCAACTGCTCGCCGAACGACAGCACGTTCGCGCCGAACAGCGTGACCGGGTTGAAGCGGTCCACCATGTGCTTCTTCCAGCCTTCGTCCTGCACCGCGGCGATGCGCTCGAACACGCGGCGCTGGCCGTCGCTGGCATCGAGCTGCGACGGCAGCTTGCCATCCCACGCCTGCCACAGCAGCTGCCCGCCGATGTGGTCCAGCCGCTCCACTTCCGCGAGCGACCACTGGGCATGCTCCGGCGCCAGGGCCAGTTCGTGCAGTTGCGACCGCAACTGCCGCGCCTGGTGGCAGCCGGCCAGGGCGAGCGCGGTCCAGTCGCCACGCAGCTGTACGCTGACGGTTCCGTCCCCGCGGGTGATCTGGAAATCTGGCGTCGTCTGGCGTTCCAAGGGCAAGGGATGTGATGACCGAGTCCCGATTCTAAGCCACCCGCCCCACTGGCGCGACCGCGGGCATGCCGCCGCCCTGCCCGGGCACGCCGCACGGCTACAATGCGGCATCCGTGGCCGGCGCCCGCGCTTGCCTGTGCGCTATACGATCCCCGTCGATCCCAGTCCTCTTGCTCCCTTTATCCCGCATGCCCGCCGATCCTGCCAGCCCGTCCAATCCGTCCGCCCAGTCCGCCCAGTCCGCCCTCTCCTGGCGCATCGATGCCGACGCCCTGCGCGCCGCGCTCTCGCCCGCGCTGCGCGATTGGACGCTGGAACTGGTGGAGAAAACCGGCTCGACCAATGCCGACCTGACCACCACCTGCCGCCAGATGCCCTGGTCCGACGCCGGCCGGCTGCGCCTGGCCTACCGCCAGACCGCCGGGCGCGGGCGCCAGGGCCGGACCTGGCAGGGGCAGGCGGGCATGACCTTCTCGGTGGCGTTGCCGCTGGCGCTGGCACCGGCGCAACTCAGCGGCCTGAGCCTGGCCGTGGGCCTGGCGCTGGCCGAGGCGCTGGGCGATGTCGATGCGCGGCTGGGTGCGCGCGTCGGCCTGAAGTGGCCCAACGACCTGCAGATCGACGGCCGCAAGCTGGCCGGCATCCTGATCGAATCGGTGCCTGCGGGCCCGCAGCGGGTCTGGGCCGTGATCGGCATCGGCCTGAACCTGGTGCGCGACGCGCAGATGGAAGCGGCGCTCGGCCGCGAACTGGCGGGCGTGGCCGAGGCGCTGCCCGGCTTCGACGCCCAACGCGACGCGCCGCGCCTGCTGGCCGCGTTGCTGGAGCGGCTGGCGGTGATGCGCACGGACTTCCTCGCGCATGGCTTCGGGCCGATGGCGCGGCGCTGGTCCGCCGCCGATGCCTACCGCGACCAGCCGGTGCGGCTGCTGCACGACGGCCAGGTGATGGCCGAGGGCATGGCGCGCGGCGTCGACGAGGCCGGCCACCTGCTGCTGGAAACGCCGGCGGGGCTGGAGCGCATCGCCAGCGGCGAGCTGTCGCTGCGGCCTGCGCCGGGCCAGGGAGACGCCGCATGAGCACGCCGCGGCTGCTGATCGATATCGGCAACACCCGCCTGAAATGGGCGTGGTGCGAGCCGGATGCGCCGGTGCCGGCGACCGCGGGCCTGCCCACGCCATGGCAGCACGCCGGCGCGGTCACGCATGCCGACGACGGCGCACTGAAGACGCTCGCCGCCGGCCTGCGCGCGCTGCGCGGCAGTGGCCCGATGCCGGCGGTATGGATCGCCAACGTGGCCGGCCCGGTGATCGCGGCGGCCGTCGATGCGGCGCTGGTCGATGCCTTCGGCGCCTTGGCGCCGGTGCAATGGGTGCGCAGCGCCGCCGCGCACGGCAACCTCGCCAACGGCTACCGCGAGCCCACGCAACTCGGCGTGGACCGCTGGGTCGGCGCCATCGGCGCGCACCGCTGGCTGCCGCACGACACGCTGCTGGTGGTGACCGCGGGCACGGCCACCACGCTCGATATCGTCACGGTTTCAGCAGATGGTCGGGCGCGCTTCGAAGGCGGCCTGATCCTGCCCGGGCTGGCATTGATGCTCGGCACGCTGGCGCGCAACACCGCGCAGCTGCCGGCGCTGGACGTCGACGACGCCGGCACTGTGGCCGGCGCGAACCTGCGCTGGGCCGACAACACCCACGACGCGATTGCCGCCGGCTGCCTGGCGGCGCAGGCGGGCGCGATCGAGCGCACCTGGCGTGCGCTGGGCGAGCGCGGTCCCACGCGCTGCCTGCTCTCGGGCGGAGCGCGCGCCGCGTTGGAGGGCGCGCTCGCGGTGCCATGCGAGATGCACGATAATCTGGTGCTGCTCGGCCTGCATGCGATGGCATTGGCCGACGCGTAGGGCTACCTGCCATCTTTTTGCCCCAGCTGCCAGCTATCTCCCACCCGATTCATTCCGTCCCCGCCCCATGCTTGCCAACCTCCCACGCCCGCTGCGCATCGCGCTGCTGTTGCTGCTGCTCGCCAATGTCGCGCTGCTGGCGGCGGTGCTCGGGGTGTTCGGGGCGAACCCGCTGTCGGGCTGGTTTGAAACGCCGCGTGAGCCGCATCGGCTGGAGCAGCAGGTGCGCGGGGAGCGCATGCGGTTGCAGCCACCGGCCTCGGCGGCAGAGGCCGCGCCGCGCAGTGGGTTGCCCGCCACCACGGCAGGCACGGTGACCACGCTGGCCGCCGCCTGCATGGAAATCGGCGGCTTCAGCGCCCAGGCCGCGCGCCGCGCCGCCGACGACCTGGCCGCTGCCGCGCTGCTGGTGGAGGCGTTCGAACGCCAGGAACAGGTGCGCTGGTGGATCCACCTGCCGCCGCAGCCCACCCGCGAGAACGCCGAGCGCAAGCTCGCCGAACTGCGCCGGCGCAACGTGACGGAATACTCGCTGGTGACCGCCGGTGCGGCCGAGGCGGCCACCTACACGGTGTCGCTGGGCCTGTTCCGGGAGCGCGAGCGCGCCGAGCGCTACCTCGACACGCTGCGCGGCCACGGCGTGCGCACCGCCATGCTGACCGAGGCCGCGCGCCCGCTCACGCGCCAGTGGCTGCGCGTGCGCAATGCCGATGACGCCGCGCGCGCTCGGATCGAGGATATGCGCCAGCGCTATGGCGCCGAGGACGTGCTGGCCTGCTCCTGAGTCGCACGCAAGCGCGTCAGGCGCCCTGGCGCACCCTGGTCAGCAGCTTGGTGGTCGAGCGGTCGTGAAGGAAGGGGATGGCGTAGGCCTGGCCGCCCCAGCTGCGCACCAGCCGGGTTTCTTCCAGCGTGTCGATGTCGTAGTCGCCGCCCTTGACATAGATGTCGGGGCGTACCAGGCGGATCAGCTCGACAGGGGTCTGCTCGCGGAACAGCGCCACCAGGTCGATCGATTCCAGTGCGGCCAGTAGCGCCATGCGGTCCGACTCATGGTTGAGCGGGCGGTCATCGCCCTTGCCCAGCATCCTCACCGAGGCATCGCTGTTGACGCCCACCACCAGGCTCGCGCCCAGGGCGCGCGCCTGCGCCAGGTAGGTGGCATGGCCGCGGTGCAGGATGTCGAAGACACCGTTGGTGAACACCAGCGGGCGCGGCAGCGCGGCAATGCGCGCGGCCAGCGCGGCGGGGTCGTCGGAGGGCGTCAGCTTGGATTCGAAGGCGGGTACGGACATGGGTCAGGGTCGGAAGTTGAAGGCCGGCCCCGCAACGGGCCCGGCACGCTTGTCCGAGATGGTACCCCGTCTTGTGCCCGACACCGCTGCGGGTTTGCGGCCTAGCCCGCCAGCGGCAGCGCCATGGCCGCGTCATTGGCCGGCAGCGGCACGGTCGCAGCGGCAATGCCGCGCAAAACCGCCACCAGCGCCTGCCGCACGGCGTCGATGCATGTGGCCTGTGCGCGCCCGCTCAGGTAAAGCAGGCTGACGCTGGCCCACGCCGGGAAGCCCTCGGGCACGTCCGCCACGTAGGCCGCGCTGGCGCCTTCGATCCACGGCACGTTGAATTTCAGCACCGGCGTTACGCCACCGCGCGAGCGCCACAGGGCCACCTGAGCGTTCCATGACGGCGCCACGGTCAGCCTGACGCTGTCGGACACGCCCGCCAGGTAGCGCCGCACCGCGCTGTCGGCGTCGGCATCGTCGGCCGCAGGGTCCAGTGCTCGCGCACCTGCCCTGGGTGGTCGCCCGCGACGGAGAGCGGCGGCAGCCGGATCAGGCTGCGCTGGGCCATCATCACATGCTCGGCCATCACGCCGCCCGGGCCGGGCAGCCCGTCCACCGTGACGACGCAGTCGATCAGCCCCCTGGCCAGCGCCTGGCCGGCCTGGCCTCCGTTACCGATCACACCCCTGCCAAGCCGGCGGTGCAACGATGCTATCCGAATTGCGGGATATTACAAAATGAATTGATTTAATCTTTAATGGCGGATCATCAATGCATCGGCGCACGTCGAGATAATCATCGGCAGTGAATTAAGTATTTTATTTTCCGAATTAAATGTCCTGGAGGATCGCGCCCCCACTGGGTTTGCGGCTGATGTATCGGGAAGGCATCGCTGGGCGCTTAAACCGGTGATTGCGTAACCGAATACCTCCCGCGGTTGCGCGGCTTCTGCTACGGCCCCGGGTTTTCTGAAATCATCGGAAAAACAGGAAACGGGAAATGCGCTGGCGCCGCGCCAATGAAAAAGCCCCGCCGGAGCGGGGCTTTGCTGAATGCAGCCGTGGCCGCGCGGCCCAGGCTTACGCCGGCTGGGCGCCGCCAGCGCCGGGCAGGCGCGCATTCAGTTCCTTGCGGTAGCGGTTCAGGTCCTGCACCGTCTCGAAGGTGCGTTCGAACAGCAGCGACATGTTGTGCAGGATCCGCTCGATGACCTTCTTCTCCCAGCCTTCGTCGAAGCGGATCTGCTCGTCCAGCCAGTGCTCGAGCCAGTCCGGGTCCGGCAGGCGCGACTGCACCGTGTCGTTGGGGAACAGCGCCTTGTTCACGTGCAGGTTGGTCGGGTGCAGCGGCTTCTCGGTGCGGCGCGCCGAGGCCATCAGCACGCCGATCTTGGCGAAGGCGGCGCGCGCGTTGTCGCCGAACTGGGCCAGGTACTTCTTCATGTAGCGCAGGTAGGCGCCGCCGTGGCGGGCTTCGTCCTGCGACAGGGTGCGGTAGATATGCTTGATCACCGGTTCCGTGTGCCATTCGGCGGCGCGGCGGTACCAGTGGTTCAGGCGGATCTCGCCGCAGAAATGCAGCATCAGCGTTTCCAGCGGCGGGGCCGGGTCGAACTCGAAGCGCACGGCGTGCAGCTCTTCCTCGGTCGGCACCAGGTCCGGGCGGAAGCGGCGCAGGTACTCCATCAGCACCAGCGAGTGCTTCTGTTCCTCGAAGAACCAGATGCTCATGAACGCCGAAAAGTCGGAATCGTGGCGGTTGTCGCGCAGGAACATTTCGGTCGCGGGCAGGGCGGACCATTCCGTGATCGCGTTCATCCGGATGGTCCTGGCCTGGTCGTCCGTCAGCAGGCTGGCGTCAAAGGTATCCCAGGGGATGTCCTTGTCCATGTGCCAGCGGACGGCTTCCAACGATTTGAACAGTTCGGGGTAGAGCATGGTAAGCCTTTGAAATTACGGGCAGATTCTACCAGATGCGAATTATTCTCTTCTTCTTTTTTAGCCGGGATCGGGCCAAATGCAACGTTATTTGCGAGGTTTGGCGCAGCCGGCTGCATTTTGCGGCCGATCAGCGGCGCCCGGGCGTGCCAAGTGCCATTCACGCCGCCCCGTCTTTGTGACGCCGGGCACTCAAGGCGACAGCGCCCGCTCCGCCGCCAACGCCGGGGGCGCCGCGCCGGGCACGATGCCGAACAGGAACGCCGCCAGTTCGGCGGCCTGGGCCTCGGCGTCGCGTTCGCCCAGGGCCATCAGCGCCTGGGTGAACTCGGGCTCGAACAGCAGGTAGCTGGCAAAGGCTGCGCCGCGCGCCTCGGTGCCGCCCAGCGGCGCCAGCAGCGCGCGCACGGTGCGCGGCAGCTGCTTCTGGTGCTCGGCGGCAATGGCCTCGATCGGCTCGCTTGGGGAGATCGTCATCACCTGCACCGGGCGCCAGCCCTCGCGGTCGCCGGCCATTTCCGGCATGCGCGCGAGCAGCCGGTTGATATGCAGCAGCCGCTCCAGGTCGGCGTTGAGCCCGTCCAGGAAGATGCTGGCCAGCGCCTGGCCGCCCACCTGAGCCAGCGACGGGTAGCCGCCGGCCGGTACCGTGTCGAACCAGCCCGAGCGTTGGCGCGAGGCCGCGCCGATCGCCAGGATGCGCGACGCGCCCAGGTGGATCGCCGGTGACAGCGGCGACATCTGCCGCATGGTGCCGTCGCCGAACCACTCATGGTGGCCGTCGATCTCCAGCGGCGTGGCCGGGAACAGGAACGGGATCGATGCCGATGCCAGCAGGTGGTCGACCGTGATCTGCGCCGGCACGGCGATGCGCTGGCTGCGGTGCCACGGGTGGATGCGGTGGTGCGACTGGTAGAAGGTCACGTGGCGGCCGGTGCTGTACGACAGCGCTGTCACCGCGAACGCCTGCAGGGCCCCGCTGTCCAGGCTGGCCTGCACGCGCGCGGGCTCGAACAGCTCGCCCAGCATGCTGCCCAGCGGGGTGTTGTCGAAGAGCGCGCGCGGCGCGCGCCGCTGCGTGGCCCAGCCCAGCGCCAGCGTCGACAGCCAGCGTGCGCCCGACACGCCCACGCGCAGCACGTCGGTGCGGTAGACGTCGTCGGCATGGATGCTGTGCCACAGCGCGCCCAGGCTTTGCGTGGCGGCCTGGAAGTCGGCCGCGTGGATGGCCAGGCCGGCGCCGTTGATCGCGCCCGCCGAGGTGCCGGCGATGATGCCGAACGGCAGCGCCCCGTGCGCCTTGCCGTGGCGCGCGGCGATGCGCGCCAGCCCGCATAGCACGCCCGCCTGGTACGCGGCGCGGGCGCCGCCGCCCATCATGATCAGCGCGGTGGCAGCGGGGTTGGGTCCGGATTGCGGAGCAGGGCGGGGTCCCGACAAGGGGTCGCGGTGCATTGGGGGCTGGGCGAAGGGTGTGGTGGGGCCGCGCCGGCTGGGGGTCAGGAAGCGTTGCTGCCGCCGTTGGCGCCACTGTTGCCATTGCCGTTGCCATTCCCCGCGTTCTTGGCGGGCTTGGCCTTGGCCGCCTTACTGGCCGGCGCCTTCTTTGCAGCGGTTTTCTTTGCCGCCGGCTTGCCAGCGGGCTTGGCCGCCGCGGCCTTGCGCGGGGGGGCGTCTTTCGGCGTTACCGCGGGCGCTTGCGCAGGCGTGCCGGGGCCGGCCGCGCCAAAGCCGCTCATGCCGAACGGTGCAATGCTGGCCGCGGCGGCGCTGCTGGCGATATGGCTGAACTGTTGCTGCAGCATGTCCCACCACAGCCCCGCGTTGGGCGGCGCGGCGGGCTCCGCTTCGCCCGCCCCGGCCTGCGCGCCTGCAGCCTGGGCAGGCTCCTGCGCAGCGGCCTCGGCCTGCGGCTCGTTGTGACCCGTGGCGCCGGTATCGGCGCCGGACCGTTGCGGTGGCGTGGCGCTGGGCGCGTTGGCCGCGCGCGCGACGTTCTCCATCGCCGACTGCATGGCCTCCGGCGAGAGCGCGTTGCCGAAGGTCTGCAGCGCCACCAGCGTGGCGCGCTGCACCTCCAGGCCCTGGATGGTGGTGTGCAGCAGGTTGGTATTGAGCTGCAGCCAGCTCTCCACCGCCTTCAGGTCGGCGATGCGCTTGTCGAGCTCATCGAGGTCCATCGGCGGGGCCATCGCCTGCAACCCGGGCATCAGGCCGCCGGGCATGCCGGTACCGCTGCCCCACAACCGGCGCACAAAGTCGAAGCCGTTGGTGAAATCGGGAATCTGTCCGAACATGGTCGCGCGCTCCGTGTGCGACGCAGCCCAGGGCCGGCCAACAGTGGGCCGGCGGCTGCGTCGTCGTTATCTGAATTGTGGCGGCCGCTTCTGGCGCAGGCTCGCCATGCCTTCGTGCACGTCGGGGCCGGCAAAGCCCATGAATTCGAGCGCCAGCGAGGTATCGAAGGCGGGGCCGGCCATGCGCAGCCAGTTGTTGAGGGCGTACTTGGTCCAGCGGATCGCGGTCTGCGACCCGGCCGCCAGCCGGTTGGCGACCTCGAAAGCGCGCGCAACCAGTTCGTCCTCTTCCACCGCCAGCGAGACCAGGCCGATCCGCTCGGCCTCCTCGCCGCTGACCGACTCGCACAGCATCAGATAGTACTTGGCCTTGGCCATTCCGCACAGCAGCGGCCACACGATCGCGGCATGATCGCCCGCCGCCACACCCAGCCGGGTATGGCCGTCGACGATGCGCGCGGTCTTGGCGGCGATCGAGATATCGGCCAGCAGGCCCGCCACCAGCCCGGCGCCCACGGCCGGGCCGTGCATGGCCGAGACCACCGGCTTGTCGCAGTTGATGACGTTGTAGACCAGGTCGCGCGCCTCGTGCCACACGCGCGTGCGGGTCTCGAAGTCATTGGCCATGTCCTCCACCAGCGCCAGGTCGCCGCCGGCGGAAAAGCCCTTGCCCTCGCCGCGGATCAGCGCCACGCGCACCTCGGGATCGGCGGAGACGTCGCGCCAGATCTCGGCCAGCTCGCGGTGCATGTTGGCGTCCGCCGTGGCCAGCTTCTGGTTGGCCGACTGGGCGGCGCCCATGATGATTTCCAGGATGGGGCCGTGGCGGCGCAGCGTCAGCGCGCGATAGCGGGCGTAGCGTTCGGAGAGTTCAGCGGAAGGCGAGTCATTATTGGGGGCAGTCATGGGTGGCCTGTCAGGTGAGGGGCGTGG
Source organism: Cupriavidus sp. DF5525 (assembly GCF_040149425.2). Lineage (NCBI taxonomy): Bacteria > Pseudomonadati > Pseudomonadota > Betaproteobacteria > Burkholderiales > Burkholderiaceae > Cupriavidus > Cupriavidus sp. DF5525. The sequence goes on from NZ_CP168265.1 coordinate 100,589, forward strand.
GCCGCGCCGGATGGATTGCGAATTTACCAACCGATCGGTCGGTTAATTATATGCGCATCCGGACGGGCGCGGCCTTGCCGACAGGCCGGGCGGCGTTCAGGCCGCCGCCACCAGCTGGTCGATCGCGCCGAACACCGAATGCCCCTGCGCATCGAACATCTCGATCTTGACCGCGTCGCCGAACTTCATGAATTCGGTCGACGGCTTGCCTTCGTCGATGGTCTCCAGCGTGCGCTTCTCGGCGATGCAGCAGTAGCCCTTCTTGCGGTCGACGTTGGAGATCGTGCCCGAGCCGACGATGCTGCCGGCGCGCACATTGCGCGTCTTGCAGATATGCGCGATCAGCTGGCCGAAGTCGAACACCATGTCGGTGCCGCAGTCGGGCTGGCCCACCTTCTTGCTGTTCCAGTGCACGGTCATCGGCAGGTGCAACTTGCGCTCGCGCCAGGCCTCGCCCAACTCGTCTGGCGTCACCGCCACCGGCGAGAACGCCGTGGCGGGCTTGCTCTGGAAGAAGCCGAAGCCCTTGCCCAGCTCGGCCGGGATCAGGTTGCGCAGCGAGACGTCATTGGCCAGCATCACCAGGCGGATGGCGTCGCCGGCCTGCCCGGGGCTGGCGCCCATCTTCACGTCGCCGGTGATCACGGCCACCTCGGCCTCGAAGTCGATGCCGAAGGCTTCGCTGGCGCAGACGATATCGTCCTGCGGCCCGAGGAAGTCGTCCGAGCCGCCCTGGTACATCAGCGGATCGGTCCAGAACTCAGGCGGCATCTCGGCGCCGCGCGCCTTGCGCACCAGCTCGACATGGTTGACGTAGGCGGAGCCGTCGGCCCACTGGTAGGCGCGCGGCAGCGGCGCCATGCAGTCCTTGGCGGCGAACGGGAAGGGGTGGCGCGCGCGGCCGGCGTTCAGTGCGTCGTACAGGTCCTGCAGCTGGGGTGCGTAGAAGTTCCAGTCGTCCAGCACGGTCTGCAGCTTGCCGGCGATATCGGTGGCGTAGTGGGCTTGCTTCAGGTCGCGCGACACGACCACCAGCTGGCCGTCGCGCGAACCGTCCTTCAGGGTTGCGAGTTTCATGAATGCGGTGCGGTAGAGATCGGGGGGGCGTCCGCGTGGCGGACACAACGCCCGCTAGTCTACCGTGGCCGACATTCAGTCCACCGTGATGCCCTTGGCCTTGATCAGCTTGCCCCAGCGGTCAGCCTCGGCGCGCGCATAGCTGGCGAATTCCTCGGGCGTGCTGTAGACCGCCTCGACGCCCACGCCTTCGAGCTTCTTCTGTACCTCGGGCGTCTTCAGCGCCTTGACCAGTTCGGCGTTCAGGCGTGTGACCACGGCCTTGGGCGTGCCGGCCGGGGCCACCATGCCCTGCCAGGCGTAGGCCTCGAAGCCGGCCACGCCGCCTTCGGCCACGGTGGGCACGCCGGGCAGGGCAGCGAGGCGCTTGGGCGTGGCCACGCCGAGCGCGCGCAGCTTGCCTGCCGTCACGTTCTGCTGGCCCGAGGCCAGGTCCAGGAACATCAGGTCGACCTGGCCCGCCAGAAGGTCCTGCACGGCCGGGGCGGCGCCCTTGTAGGGCACGTGCGTCATCTTGACCTTGGTCTGGTCCATGAACAGTTCCATCGCCAGGTGGTGCGGGCTGCCTGCGCCGGGCGAGGCGAAGTTGACCTTGCCCGGGTTCTTCTGCGCGTACTCGACCGCCTCTTTCAGCGTGCGCGCCGGGAACTTGGGATTGGCCACCAGCACCAGCGGGAAGCGCGCGAGCTGGCCGATGTAGACGAAATCCTTCTCCGGGTTGTACGGCAGCTTCTTGTACAGCGACGGGTTGGCGGCCAGCGTGGCGGTGTCGGCGGTCAGCACGGTGTAGCCGTCGGGCTTGGCGTGGGCGACGGCATCGGCGCCGACGATGGTGGCCGCGCCCGGGCGGTTGTCGATCACCACCTGCTTGCCCAGCCCCGGCGTGATTGCCTGGCCGATGGTACGCGCCACCACGTCGGTGCCGCCGCCTGCCGGGTAGGGCACGACCCAGCGGATCGGCTGCGCCGGCCAGTCGTCGGCGCGGGCAGGCGCGCTGGCGCCGGACAGGGCGCCGGCCGCGGCCAGGGCCATCAGCACGATGCGGGTGGAACGAAGCTGAAGCAAGGGACGCAGGGGGCGCATCGGTAGTCTCCGTGTTAAAAAGGGGCCCGGCTCGGCGGGGCATGCATGTGTACGCCGGCAAGGTCTGTTGCGAAGAAAGTCTACCGAGGACTTAAAAATTGGTAAATCGATTTCGCTATAGTAAATTTACCTAGGAATTTGCCCGGGGAACGCTCCTGGGAGCGGCCTTTCGGGCCCATCAACAAGCCAACCAATCCGCTGCATGTCCGAACTCGAAGAAGACGACGCAAAGCTGCGCTCCGGGATCCAGTCCATCGAGGTGGGCTTCAAGTTGTTGCAGGCGCTGGCGGCATCGCCGCGCGCGATGATGCTGCGCGACCTGGCCGCGGCCGCCGGCATGAACCCGGCCAAGGCGCACCGCTACCTGGTCAGCTTCATGCGGCTGGGCGCGGTGGCGCAGGACCCGGTCAGCGGGCGCTACGACCTGGGGCCGTTTGCGCTGCAGCTGGGGCTGGCGGGGCTGAACCGGCTCGACCCGGTCAAGAAGGCGCGCCCGATCCTGTCGCAGCTGCGCGACGAGATCGACCTGACCGCCGGCATCGCGGTCTGGGGCAACCACGGCCCCACCATCGTCCACTGGGAGGAATCCAGCCACCCGGTCACCGTCAGCCTGCGTCTGGGCGACGTGATGCCGATGCTGAACTCCGCCACCGGACGCCTGTACGGCGCCTACCTGCCGCGCAAGCAGACGCTGCCGCTGATTGAGCGCGAACTGGGCGCGCGCGGTAACGATGGCGTGCCGGACATGCCGCGCTCGCTGGCCGAATACGATGCGATCTGCACCGAGGTGCGCGCCCATGGTGCCGCGCGCACGCGGGGCGGGGTGCTGCCGGGCATCAACGCGTTTTCGATGCCGGTGTTCGATGCCAACGGCCATCTGGCGATGGGACTGATCGTATTGGGCGCGCAAAGCATATTCGATGCAGAATGGGGCGGTACGATGGATTGCCGCGTACGCGACATCGCCCAACAGCTCTCATCGGAACTCGGCTACCTTGGTGCCGCCCCTCCGGCCGGACAAACCGGCTAAACCCGACCCGCGCCCCCGCCTCCCCGCGCGGCCAGGCACGGATCCCCGCGTCTGGCGCCGGCGACGCTGGATCATCGTCATTGCGCTGGTGCTGCTGGTCCACCTGCTGGCCGTGGTGGGCTTCGTGCGCATGCCGGGGCCGCTGATCCCGGTGGACGTCAGCAACACGCCCACGTTGGAGGCGGTCCTGCTGCCACCACCCAAGCCGCCCGCCCCGCCCAGGCCGCTGCACGCCCCACGTCCGCGCCCGAAACCGGCCGCGCCGGCCCCGGCTCCCGAAACGCAAGAGACGCCTGCGCCACCCCTTGCCACCAGCCCGCACGGCCCGGCCGAGATGGCATCCGGTATGGGTGGCGAAGGCACCGCAGCCGGACCCGCGGTGGCGCAACCCGCCGCACCGAATGGTGGGGGTGCCCCGGACGGCACCCGTTACAACGCGCCGCCATCGGCCACCATGCACTACGCCAGCTTCGTCAACGGCGTGCAGAACCCGGACGGCCTGATCCGCTGGGAGCAGGACGGCAAGCGCTACCGGCTCGCGGTCGAGACCCGTGTGCTGTGGTTCAAGTTTGCCTTCCAAAGCAGCGGCGCGATGGCCGAGCAGGGACTATTGCCCGAGCGCTACGAAGAGCGCCGCCGCAACAAGCTGGAGAGCTCGCGCTTCGACCCCGCGACCGGCATCGCCGTGCTGGCCTCGGGCAGCCAGGCGCAGTTCCCGCCCGGGGCGCAAGACCGCTTCAGTGTGTTCCTGCAACTGGTAGGCCTGGTGCGCGGCAATCCGCAGCGCTACGTCACGCCAGGTGTGACGGAACAGTTCCTTGTGGCCGACACGCGCGATGTGGAACCCATGCAAGTGCAGTATGTTGGAGAGGATGACATCGATACGGGCCATGGCGTGATACGTGCCAAGCACTTCGTGCGGCTGCAGCGCCGCGCCAACGACCGCCGGCGCGTCGAACTGTGGCTGGCCCAGTCGCTCGGCTGGATGCCGGTGCGGCTGCGCCAGACCGAGCCCGACGGGACCCAGATCGACCTGGTATATCGCGGCGCCGAGGGCCAGTAGCCGGCGCGCCGACACTGACTGACGCATTGCCAACAGCAAGGAGCCCAGCCATGACCGTTGCCATGCCACCCGCCGAAACCCACCGCATCCGCGCCGATGGCGCCGACATCTATGTGCGGCTGGACGGTGCCGACGGGCCGTGGGTGATCCTGGCCCACGCGCTGGGCGCCAACCACACGCTGTGGGACGCCACCGCGCAGCACCTGGCCGCGCGCTACCGCGTGGTGCGCCCCGACCTGCGCGGCCACGGCGCCAGCGATGCTCCGCTGGGGCCCTACACCATGACGCGGCTGGCCGACGATGTCATCGCGGTCATGGACGCGCTGGAGATACCGCAGGCGCATTTCTGCGGCATTTCCGTCGGCGGCATGGTCGGGCAGGCGCTTGGGCTGCGCCATGCCGAGCGGCTGTTGTCGCTGGTGCTGGTGGCCACCAACAGCCAGACGCCGATGGAAGCGCACCCGATGTGGCATAACCGCATCGGCCAGGCCGAGGCACACGGCATGGCCGGCATGGCCGACGCCACGCTGGAGCGCTGGCTTACCACCCCGTTCCGGGCGAGCCATCCTGACGAAGTGTCGCGTATCCGCGACATGCTGGTGGCTACCCAAGTGCGCGGATATGTGGGTGTGGCCGAGGCCATCATGGCTTTCGACCTGACCGGCGCGCTTTCCCGCATACATTGTCCTACGCTGGTAGTAGCAGGCGAGCAGGACCAGGGTGCCTCGGTGGCGATGGCGCAGAGCATCGCCGCCGCCATCCCCGGGGCCCGGCTGGAGGTGATGCCGCAGGCGGCGCACCTGGTGCATGTGGAGCAGCCCGAGCGCTTCCATGCCGCGCTGGACGCTTTTCTCGGCAACGCCGCATGCGGAGGCCAGTGCGACGTTCCGTGACAAGCAACACACTGATGTAAAACGCTCAAGAAACTTGTTGCATTGGCCGATGCCCAACCTATGTAAGGCAGCAAATCGTGGCAATGTGGTGACCAGCACTGGCAGCTTGATTTCCCGCGGGTCATCCCAAGTTTGGAGGTAAAGCCGCGGCGCCCCCCTCAAGGCATCAACGAGGCAAGAATCACAAGGGCATGCCGCCCATCCATGACGCCCAGGAGGTGTGCCATGCAAATGATCTACAACAGCGACAACTACTGCATCGTTGAATTCGGTGCGGATGTCGATCAGGCGCCGCTTGAGTTCGGTGGCTATGAAATCGTCGACAAGAACCTGAAGCGCGAGATTTTCCTCGGCGGCCATCTGGCCGAAAGCTTCCGCGCCGATGTGAAGCGCCTGATTGAAAGCGAGCCATCCGTGGAGGAAGTCGATGACTTCCTCGGCAAGTTCGACAATGTGATGACACACCCGCTGGTGATGCACTGAGCGGCTTTGCTTCGAATGGTCACGCCCGCTTCGGCGGGCGTTTTTGCTTTTTGCGGGTGCTGCGCGCCGCGCTCAGTACTGCTCCCATGGCAGCCCGTCATGGCGCCAGCCGTTGAGCGTATTGCGGTGGCGCTGCGCGTCGAGGTCACCCTCGAAGCCATGCAGCACATAGCAGACGTTGGAAAACCCCGCCCCTTCCAGCGCCCGCGCCGCCGCCGACGAGCGGTTGCCGCTGCGGCAGATCAGTAGCACCGGACGCGCCGAGACCTGGCCGGCCAGCTTCTTCACCACCGGTACGAAATGCGGATTGACCTCCCAGTCCGGGCCGTCGTTCCACGGCACGTTGTGGGCGCCCTTGGGATGGCCGACGAACAGGTATTCCATCTCGCTGCGGCAGTCGATGAAGAGCGTCTCGGGCGTTTGCTCCAGCAGGGCCTGGGCGTCGGCGGGGGAGAGGTATTGCATGGTCGGGAAAGGAGCGGGCGTGGAAGTGCCCATGCGGTGACGGTTACGTCTCTCAGTGTAGGCGCCAGACCGTCCGACAGGCAACCACGGGCGGCCGCAAGGCCTTGATACACCTGATAAAATCGCTTCTCTTTGGCCAGCATCGGCCACAGCCGCGGCCCACCGTCGTGCCACCATCGGTCGACGGGCGGCTCGCCTTTCCAGAGTTCCCCGCCATGAGTGCCCCTGAATCCCGCGCCACGCCGCGCCCCTACACCCGGGCTGCCGAGCTGCCCCGGCTGCTGCAAGAACGCATCCTGATCCTGGATGGCGCCATGGGCACCATGATCCAGCGCTACAAGCTGACCGAGGCGGACTACCGCGGCGAACGCTTTGCCGAACACAAGGTGGACGTCAAGGGCAACAACGAACTGCTGCTGCTGACGCGCCCGCAGGTCATCAGCGAGATCCACGAGCAATACCTGGCTGCCGGCGCCGACCTGATCGAGACCAATACCTTCGGCGCTACCCGCGTGGCGCAGGAAGACTACAAGATGGCCGACCTGGCGTACGAGATGAACGTCGAGGCCGCGCGCCTGGCGCGCGCCGCCTGCGACAAGTACAGCACGCCCGACAAGCCGCGCTTTGTTGCCGGCGCCTTCGGCCCCACGCCCAAGACCGCCAGCATCTCGCCCGACGTCAACGACCCGGGCGCGCGCAACGTGACCTTCGAAGAGCTGCGCGTCTCATACTACGAGCAGGGCAAGGCCTTGCTCGAAGGCGGCGCCGATGTGTTCCTGGTCGAGACCATCTTCGACACGCTCAACGCCAAGGCGGCACTGTTCGCCATCGACCAGCTCTTTGAGGACACCGGCGAACGCGTGCCGGTGATGATCTCGGGCACCGTCACCGATGCCTCGGGCCGCATCCTGTCGGGCCAGACAGTGGAAGCGTTCTGGAACAGCCTGCGCCACGCCCGGCCGATCACCTTCGGCCTGAACTGCGCGCTTGGCGCCACGCTGATGCGCCCGTATATCGCCGAACTGGCCAAGGTTTGTGATGCCGCGGTGTCGTGCTACCCCAACGCGGGTTTGCCGAACCCGATGAGCGACACGGGCTTCGACGAAACGCCTGAAGTCACTTCGTCGCTGGTGGAAGAATTCGCCGCTTCCGGCCTGGTGAACCTGGTGGGCGGCTGCTGTGGCACCACCCCCGAGCATATCGCCGCCATCGCCCAGCGCGTGGCAGATAAGACCCCCCGCACCTGGCCCGGCCAGTATCGCGACGCCGCCTGAGCCCGGAGCCTGAGAACATGAGCGACAACAAACTGCCCCCCCGCCCGATGCGCCTCTCGGGCCTCGAGCCCTTCACCATCGACGACGACACGCTGTTCGTCAACGTCGGCGAACGCACCAACGTGACCGGCTCCAAGGCCTTCGCGCGCATGATCCTGAACGGCCAGTTCGACGAGGCGCTGGCGGTGGCGCGCCAGCAGGTCGAGAACGGCGCGCAGGTCATCGACATCAATATGGACGAGGCCATGCTGGACTCGAAGGCCGCGATGGTTCGCTTCCTGAACCTGATCGCTTCCGAGCCGGACATCGCGCGCGTGCCGATCATGATCGACTCGTCCAAGTGGGAAGTGATCGAGGCCGGCCTGCAGTGCGTGCAGGGCAAGCCGGTGGTGAACTCGATCTCGCTGAAAGAGGGCGAGGAGCAGTTCCGCCACCACGCCGAGCTGATCCGCCGCTATGGCGCGGCCAGCGTGGTGATGGCCTTCGACGAGAAGGGCCAGGCCGACACGTATGAGCGCAAGACCGAGATCTGCAAGCGCAGCTATGACATCCTGGTCAATGAAGTCGGCTTCCCGCCGGAAGACATCATCTTCGACCCGAATATCTTCGCGGTCGCGACCGGCATCGAGGAACACAACAACTACGCGGTCGACTTCATCAACGCCACGCGCTGGATCAAGCAGAACCTGCCGTACGCCAAAGTGAGCGGCGGCGTGTCCAACGTGTCGTTCTCGTTCCGCGGCAACGACACGGTGCGCGAGGCGATCCACACCGTGTTCCTCTACCACGCTATCGGCGCGGGCATGGACATGGGCATCGTCAACGCCGGCCAGCTCGGCGTGTACGACCAGCTCGATCCCGAGCTGCGCGAGCGCGTGGAAGACGTGGTCCTCAACCGTCGCGAAGATTCCACCGATCGCCTGCTGGAGATTGCAGACCGCTACAAGGGCGGCGGCGCGAAGAAGGAAGAGAACCTGGCCTGGCGCGGCACGCCCGAGCAGCCGGTGCCGGTGGGCGAACGCCTGGCGCACGCGCTGGTGCATGGCATTAACACCTTTATCGTCGAAGACACCGAGGAAGTTCGCCAGCAAGTCGAGGCGCGCGGCGGCCGTCCGATCGAGGTGATCGAAGGCCCGCTGATGGATGGCATGAACATCGTCGGCGACCTGTTCGGCGCCGGCAAGATGTTCCTGCCGCAGGTGGTCAAGAGCGCCCGCGTGATGAAGCAGGCGGTGGCGCACCTGCTGCCCTACATCGAGGAAGAGAAGCGCCTGCTGGCCGAGGCCGGCGGCGACGTCAAGGCGCGCGGCAAGATCGTGATCGCCACGGTCAAGGGCGATGTGCACGACATCGGCAAGAACATCGTGTCGGTGGTGCTCCAGTGCAATAACTTCGAGGTGGTCAACATGGGCGTGATGGTCCCGTGCAACGAGATCCTGGCCAAGGCCAAGGTCGAGGGCGCGGACATCGTCGGCCTGTCGGGCCTGATCACGCCGTCGCTCGAAGAGATGGCCTACGTCGCCTCGGAGATGCAGCGCGACGACTACTTCCGCGTAAAGAAGATCCCGCTGCTGATCGGCGGCGCCACCACCTCGCGCGTGCATACCGCGGTCAAGATCGCGCCCAACTATGAAGGTCCGGTGGTGTACGTGCCGGACGCCTCGCGCTCGGTCAGCGTGGCCTCGAGCCTGCTGTCGGATGACGGCGCGGCCAAGTACCTGGACGAGCTGAAGGCCGACTACGACCGCATCCGCACCCAGCACGCCAACAAGAAAGCCACGCCGATGGTGACGCTGGCGCAGGCACGCGCGAACAAGACGCCGCTCGACTGGAGCGGCTACGTGCCGCACAAGCCCAAGTTCATCGGCCGGCGCGTGTTCCGCAACTACGACCTGGCCGAACTCGCCAACTACATCGACTGGGGCCCGTTCTTCCAGACCTGGGACCTGGCCGGCAAATTCCCCGACATTCTCAACGACGAGATCGTCGGCGAATCGGCGCGCCGCGTGTTCTCGGACGGCAAGGCCATGCTGTCGCGCCTGATCCAGGGGCGCTGGCTGACCGCCAACGGCGTGATCGCGCTGCTGCCGGCCAACACCGTCAACGACGACGATATCGAGATCTACACCGATGAGACCCGCAGCAAGGTCGCGCTGACCTGGCACAACGTGCGCCAGCAGAGCGAGCGCCCGGTGGTGGACGGCGTGCGCCGCCCGAACCGCTGCCTGGCGGACTTCGTGGCACCGAAGGACAGCGGCATCGCCGACTACGTCGGCATGTTCGCGGTCACCGCGGGCCTGGGCGTGGACAAGAAGGAAGCGCAGTTCGAAGCCGACCACGACGACTACAGCGCGATCATGCTCAAGTCGTTGGCCGACCGCCTAGCCGAGGCCTTCGCCGAATGCCTGCACGAGCGTGTGCGCAAGGACCTGTGGGGCTATGACGCGGGCGAACAGCTCAGCAACGAGCAGCTGATTGCCGAGTCGTACCGCGGCATCCGCCCCGCGCCCGGCTATCCGGCCTGTCCAGAGCACACCGTCAAGGGCCCGATGTTCGAATTCCTCGACGCGGCCGAGATCGGCATGGGCATCACCGAGTCGCTGGCAATGACCCCGGCCGCTTCGGTCAGCGGCTTCTACCTGGCGCATCCCGACTCGACCTACTTCACCATCGGCAAGATCGGCCAGGACCAGCTCGACGACATGGCGGCGCGCCGCCATGAAGACCGCTCGACGCTGGAGCGCGCACTCGCGCCCAACCTGTAACCGCGTGCGACGGCGGGGCGGTGCCGATATCGGCACCGCCCCGCTGCGCGGGGCCTTGATGCAGCAGGGAAAACCAGCGTGGCAGGCCGCATCCGCCGCATGTCGGCGTTGTTTGCGGCGCAACACAACTCCTTACACAGCCTTTCAACTCCTCACAGACCGGTGCAGCCCCGGTCCCTAGACTGAGGGCTCGATTCACGCAAACACCACGGCGTGAACACCGCAGCGAATGTTTCGTTGCGGGGCACCCTGAAAGGAGTCCTTCCATGAAGAAACTGCTGATCTCCCTGTCCGCTCTGTCGCTCGCCGCTGCTTCCTCGCTCGCCATGGCACAAGGCACCGGCGTCTCCGTGGGTACGAAGGCCGATGCGGGCGCTTCGGTGAACGCAGCGCCGGCAACTGGCGCCGCGCAGTCGGGCCTGTCCACCGCGGGCAGCGCGGCCGAGAAGGGCCTGTCGACCGCCGGTGCGGCAACTGACAAGGGCCTGTCGGCAGCGGGTACGGCAGCGGACAAGGGCCTGTCGACCGCCGGCGCGGCGGTAGACAAGACCACCGGCGCCGCGGCCGACACCACGGGTGCGGCCAAGGCCGAGGCCGGCAGCAAGGCCAAGTCCGGCAAGCACGCCGCCAAGTCGACCAAGAAGTCGAAGGCCGACGCCAGCGTGGGCGTGGGTGCCGAAGCAGGCGCCAAGGCGCAGTAATCCCCTGCAGTACTAGCCCTCTGCAGTCACCGGCGCCAGGACCCTCCCGGGATTCTCCCAACCCCTGACGCGCCGCAGCAAAGCGGGACGGATCGCATCCGTCCCGCTTTGCGTTTGTGCGTGCGCTGGTGCGTGCAATTGTGCGCGGCGATCCGGCAAGCCGGCACCCGGCGCGGCGTGCGTGCCGCCTGGCCCGTGCCCCATGTGCTGCGTACGCGTTGTGGCCGCACGTCATTGTCAGCCTGACACTGACAGCCCGCGCGCGCGGCCGGCACTACAATGACAGCAACGCAAGCGGTTCCGCCTGCACCCCGACGTGCACCGGGCAGTGTGCCGGTCCGTTCTATCCGTGGAGCCCCACATGATCCGCGTCCTGATCGCTGACGATCACGAGATTGTGCGTGCCGGGCTGCGCCAGTTCATTTCCGAAGAGCCCGACATCCAGGTGACAGGCGAAGCCGGAAGCGGCGACCAAGTCATGGCGAAGCTGCGCGACGCCGAGTTCGATGTCCTAGTTCTCGACATTTCGATGCCTGACCGCAATGGCATCGACGTGCTCAAGCTGATCCGCCAGCGCAAGCCCGACCTGCCCGTCCTGATCCTGTCCACCTACCCGGAAGACCAGTACGCGATCAACCTGATCCGTGCCGGCGCCTCCGGCTACCTGACCAAGGAGAGCGCCCCGGACGACCTGGTCAAGGCCATCCGCACGGTGGCCCAGGGGCGGCGTTACGTGAGCGCGACCGTGGCCGACCTGCTGATCGGCGGGCTCGACAAGCCCACCGAGCAGCCGGTGCACCAGATGCTGTCCGAGCGCGAGTTCCAGATCTTCTGCAAGCTTTCGCGCGGGCAGTCCGTGTCGGTGATCGCCGACGAACTGTTTCTCAGCGTCAAGACCGTCAGTACCTATCGTTCCCGCATCCTCGAAAAAATGGGCATGAAGACCAACGCGGACCTGACTTACTACGCCATCAAAAACGGCCTGGTCGAGTAGCAGCCCGCGGCTGGGCTGTGCCGAACCGGGCGAGCAACCTTGAATATGTCGGAGCAGGCTTCGAACACTTCCTACCGGGCGCTGAGCATACTGCTGATTGAAGACTCGGCGGTCCTGCGAGGCATGCTGCTCGAATACCTGAAAGACTTCTCGTTTATCGAGAACGTGGACTGGGCCGATACCGAGGCGATGGCCCTGCGCCTGCTCGCGGCCGGCAAGTACGATGTCGCCATTGTCGACCTGCAGCTGCGCCAGGGTAACGGCATCAATGTGCTGCGCGCGATGCAGCGCAACGGCTCCGGCACGGTGCGCATCGTCTACACCAACCATGCCCAGGTCGACATGTACCGGCGCCAGTGCGCCGAGGCCGGGGCGGACTACTTCTTCGACAAGTCGCTCGAACTGGAGCAGGTGTTCCGCGTGATCGAGGAACACGCGGCGCCCGCGCCCTGATACCAGGCGGCGCGATGCACGTCCGTGCGCCCGGCCACGCAGGCCGCGCGCGTCTCGCTTGATTCCTGCCTCGCCCCTCAGGCGCGCGCCGGCTCCTGGCTTTCCGGTTCCTCCGCCGGCTGCAGCACCGACGCCGTCAGCGGCACCTCGACATGGATGCGTACGCCCGAGTGCGCCGCGGAATCGATCTGCATGCTGCCGCCCAGCGCGGTGACGCGCTGCTCCATGCCCAGCAGCCCGTGGTGGCCTGAGGTGCTGACCGCGTCGAAGTCGGGCGGCATGCCCTTGCCATCGTCGCGCACGGTCAGCGTCAGCCGGTCGTCGTGGCATTCCAGGCAGACGTCGATGCGCTTCGCCTCGGAGTACTTGCTGGCGTTGGTCAGCGATTCCTGCACGATCCGGTACAGCGCGATGGCAGCCTCGTCGCGCAGCGGCGGCAGGTCCTCGGGCACGCTGACCCCGGTTTCCCAGTTGTTGCGCGCGCCTACTTCCTCCACCAGCTGGCACACCGCCGCGCGCAGACCCAGGTTGAGCAGCACCGTCGGGCGCAGGTCCTCGATCAGGCGGCGCTTGATCTGGATGCCCTGGTCCACGTGCAGCATCACGCGCGTGAGCCGCTCGGCGGCCACCGCGTGTTCCTGCTGTATCTGACGGCGCACCCAGTGCAGGTCCAGCTTGATCGCGGTCAGGATCGCGCCCAGCTCGTCGTGCAGCTCGCGCGCCAGGCGCGTTTTCTCGTCTTCGGTCACGCGCTGCAGGTGGCCCGCCAGTGCCGACAGCTGGCGCGTGCGCGCGCGCACCTTGCGGTCCAGCTTCACGCTTTCCTCTTCCAGCTGGGTGCGCGCCGCCTCGGCCATCGACAGCCGCTTGGCATGGCCCACGCCCACGGCCATCAGCAGGATGATGTTGATCGCCGTCAGCAGGCCGATGCCGTAGCGCGACAGCTGCACATCGTTCTCGGCGCCTTCGAGCCGGTGCGAAACCGAGCCCGCCTCGCGCGCCTGCAGCTGGTCCAGCCCGCGGCGCGCGTTGTCCATGGTCTGCTTGCCGTAGTCGGTGCGGATCAGCTCCAGCGCCACTTCCAGGTCGCGCTTGCCGTACACCAGCGTCAGCGCCATTTCGTTGAGCTTGCTGTTGATCAGCTTGGAGGTGTCGCCGAAGAGCTTCAGCGCCTCCGGGTCGTTGGCGTAGTCGGCGCGGACCTGCGCCATCAGCTCGGCAATGCGGGGCAGGGCCTTGTAGTACGGCTCCAGGTAGCTTTCCTTGCCGGTCAGCAGGAAGCCGCGCTGACCCGCCTCGGCGTTGACCAGCTCGCCGTTGAGCGCGGCCAGCTCGGTCTGCACGCGCTGCGAACGAATCACGTCGGTATAGCTTTCGCGCAGGCGGATATTGCCGGTCTCGGACGCCACCAGCACTACCAGCGTCAGGACGATGCCGCCCGCGAGCAGCAGCGTGTGGGGAAGGAAGGACTGCTTGAACATAGGGCAATTCCTGTAGTGGAGGCGCGCCGCCTGCCCGCGCAGCGCCAGGGAGCGCTTATGGAATCACATCGATTGCCATGGGGCAACAGCGGCGCCGTGGTTGCGCGGCCACGGCGCTGTCGGGGCTATAGGGTGGTTGTAGGACTCGGCTGACAGCGGAATCGGCTCCCTGTCGGTATTGGCGCGCCGGCTGGCTTCCTACGATGAGGCTATGAGCTTGCACCGCTTGGCGCAAGCCCTCACATGGGCCCGGCCAGTGCGCTGGCGTGGTCCGACATTTTCCGGAGCCTAGCCATGCTGCAGTATGCACTCGTATTTTTCGTCATTGCCCTGATCGCCGCGATCTTCGGCTTCGGCGGTATTGCCGCCGGTGCAGTGGAAATCGCCAAGATCCTGTTCTTCATCTTCCTGGTCGTGGCGCTGGTTGCGGCCGTGATGGGCCTGGTCCGCAGAGGACGCTAAGTACCGGCCGCGAGCCGGTTTCTCCCCGCCGACCGACACCTGAGGAGCCCGTATGCTGACGCAGAACCCGAAAGTCCGAAAGGAACTGAACCACTTGTCCGACAGTGCCGACAGCGCTATCAGCCATATCAAGCACGCCGCGCGCGACACGCGCGAAGCGGCGGCGCCGGTATCGGGCGAGGTCAAGGCCCTGATCACCCAGCTGGAGCACACCATTCAAGTGCTGGCGCACGAAGGCTCGGCCGAGAGCCTGCGTGCGGGGCAGCGCCTGCGCGAACGGGCCTCGGAAATGGCCCAGCGCCTGCGCGCCCAGACCACCGACGGCGTGATGCGCGCACGCGAACGCATGGACGGTGCCGTGGAGCACTCGCGCCAGCGTGTGGCTGAATCCCCTCTCAAGGCAGTGGCGCTCGCCGCTGCCGTGGGGGCGCTGATCGGTTTGCTGCTGGCCAACGGCCGCCACCATAGCGATGAGGAATAGGCCCGGCCAGCGATAAGACGAATGACTGGGGGCCGACGGCTCCCGGCAGGAATCCCCCTTTCCGGAACCCTCGTCCGGAAGCCCGGCAACCCTACTGCGGAGCCGGGCGTTTTTTTGTGCGCGCGGCAATCCGTGCCGGGCGCAACCGGGCGTCTTATCCCGTCACACACCCCACATCACGTTGGTCCCCTCACGCTGCGAGGCGCGCAGCATGTCCAGGAACGGGTAGGCGCGCTGGCCCAGGTGCAGCGGTTCTTCCTCTTCTTCGTCCTTGCCAGTTTCCGCTGCGACGGCCGAGTCGGCGGGATGGGGCTTGCGGGCATCGGCGACCGCGGCTTCCAGCTTGTGGATCGCGGTTGGAAGCTCTTCAACGGTGATCACCCCTCGTTCCCCGAGACGCTTGCCGATGATGCCCAGCAGCGTCATCGCCAGATCCTTCATCATGATCAGGTCCTGCGCGGCATGGGATTTGAAGGTGATCAGCATGATGTGTATTCCTTTCACGGAAGTGCGGCGCGCGGCGGTCCCGGGGGCGGGATGCCACGCCGATAGTGTCCCCGAATGTGGCCCGGATTGTGGCCCGGGGCCATCATCGCGCATGATGTCAGCATAGCACCTGATAAAATTCGGCGTTCCCGATTCCAATGCCTGTCACGCGGCGCAGCGCGGCGTTCACTGTTCCTTTGCCGTCACTTGCCGCCTTCCTGGCGACGGCGCCGCCCAAGGCGGTGCCTGAATACCTAGCCCACAGGGCTTCCGACATCCATGCTGCCTGTTCAGACCTCCAATCTCGCCGCTGCGTTCACCGATGCCGTGCGCGCGCTCGCCCCGGCCGATGCCACCCTGCCCGCCGTCACCTTCGAGCGGCCCAAGGTGGCCGCCCATGGCGACCTCGCCTGCAATGTCGCCATGCAGGTCGCGCGTGCGCTCAAGAGCAACCCGCGCGAGCTGGCGCAGCGTATCGTCGCCGCCGTGCAGGCCGACGCGCGCGCGCAGGGCCTGGTCGAGGGCCTGGAGATCGCCGGCCCCGGCTTCATCAACCTGCGCCTGACGGCCGCGGCCAAGGCCGACGTGCTGCGCGCGGTGCTGACCGAGGGCGACCACTACGGCGCGCGCGAACGCGGCGTGCACGGCCAGGTGCTGGTGGAGTTCGTCTCGGCCAACCCGACCGGCCCGCTGCACGTCGGCCACGGCCGCCAGGCGGCGCTGGGCGATGCGCTGGCCAACCTGCTGTCCTGGCAGGGCTTCCACGTGCACCGCGAGTTCTACTACAACGACGCCGGCGTGCAGATCCAGACCCTGGCGCTGTCGGTGCAGGCGCGCGCGCGCGGCCTGAAGCCGGGCGACGCCGACTGGCCCGAGGCCGCCTACAACGGCGACTACATCGCCGATATCGCCGCTGACTTCCTCGCTGGCAAGACCGTCAGCGCCTCCGATGGCGAGCCGGTCACCGCCTCGGGCAACGTCGAGGACATCGACTCGATCCGCAAGTTTGCCGTCACCTACCTGCGCAACGAGCAGGACATCGATCTGCAGGCCTTCGGCGTCAAGTTCGACCGCTACTACCTGGAGTCGTCGCTGTACAGCGACGGCCGCGTCGAAGCCGCGGTGCAGTCGCTGGTTGCCAAGGGCAAGACCTACGAGAGCGAGGGCGCGCTGTGGCTGCGCACCACCGACGACGGCGACGACAAGGACCGCGTGATGAAGAAGAGCGACGGCACCTATACGTACTTCGTGCCGGATGTGGCCTACCACACCACCAAGTGGGAGCGCGGCTTCACCAAGGTCATCAACGTGCAGGGCAGCGACCACCACGGCACCATCGCGCGCGTGCGCGCTGGCCTGCAGGGCCTGGACATGGGCATCCCGCAGGGCTACCCCGACTACGTGCTGCACAAGATGGTCACCGTGATGAAGGACGGCGAGGAGGTCAAGATCTCCAAACGCGCCGGCTCCTATGTCACCGTGCGCGACCTGATCGAATGGTCCAACGGCGGCGACGAGACTATCCGCGGCTGCCTGGAGCAGGGCGTCGCCGACTGGGCGGAGCACTTCACCCGCGGCCGCGACGCAGTGCGCTTCTTCCTGCTGTCGCGCAAGGCCGATACCGAGTTCGTGTTCGACGTCGACCTGGCGCTCAAGCAGAACGACGAGAACCCGGTGTACTACGTGCAGTACGCGCATGCCCGGATCTGCTCGATCTTCGAGTCGTGGGGTGGCGCGGACTGGGAAGGCCGCCTTGCCGAACTGGCCGGCGCCGACCTGTCGGCCGTGACCGGTCCCGAGGCCAGCGCGCAGGCGCAGGCGCTGGGCCGCCGCCTGGCGGAATTCCCGGACATGCTGTCGGCCGCCGCCGCCGAGCTGGCGCCGCACGCGGTCGCCTTCTACCTGCGCGACCTGGCTGGCGACTTCCACGCCTTCTACAACGCCGACCGCGTGCTGGTGGACGACGAGGCCGTCAAGCGCGCCCGGCTGGCGCTGCTGGCCGCCACGCGCCAGGTGCTGCGCAACGGCCTGGCGGTGATCGGCGTCTCGGCGCCGCGCCGCATGTAAGGAAGCGCCCGGCGCCACGCCGGGTGCGCAAATGGGGCCGCGCGGAGCGCGCAGCCCCGGGGAAACAGCCGGTGCTGCCCGTGGCGGCACTGGCCCTATAATCCCGGCATCACCAAAGAGGACTTCATGCAACAGCAACGCAAGCGCGACGCGCGCAAGGTCCGCCGCAGCCAGCAGCGCGGCGGTACGTTCCTGGGCCTGGTGCTCGGGCTGATCGTCGGGCTGGCCATCGCCGTGGTGGTCGCCCTGTACATCACCAAGTCGCCGACGCCGTTCCAGCAGAAGAGCGCCCCGCGGCCGAGCGAGCCCGGCAATGTCGCCAGCCAGCTCCCGCCGCCGGCCCAGCGTGCCGACGAGGGCCCGAGCGACCCCAACAAGCCGCTGTGGAGCAAGACGCCGGCCAAGCCGGTGGGCCAGGCGCCCGAGCCGGAACCGAAGCAGAACGGCCAGCAACCCCCGGTGGCCGTCGCCCGTCCGCCCGAGAAGCCGGTGGAAAAGCCCGTGGAGAAGCCGGCTGACAAGCCCGTCGCCACCAAGCCGGCCGAGAAGCCGGTGGCCGACCCGATCGCCGAGATCGCCCAGGCCGACGCCAACAAGGTGGGCTACCTGCTGCAGGTGGGCGCGTTTCGCTCGTCGGACGACGCCGACCGCCAGAAAGCCAATCTGGCGATGCAGGGCTTTGAAGCCAGGATCACCGAGCGCGACGTCAACGGCGTCAAGATGTACCGCGTGCGCATGGGGCCGTTCAATCGCATCGAGGACATGAACAAGACGCGCGAGCGGCTGCAGTCGTCGGGCTTCGAGGCCTCCGTGATCCGCTTTACCAAGCAGTAAGCCGGACCGCAGGGTCAGGCGTTATCCCGGGTGGCTGCGGCGGATTGCCGCAGCGCCTGGTGGCTGATTAATACCCGGTAACCACCGCAACACCTTGTCACGGCCGCGGCCGGCGTCCCGCTGAACCGGACGCCGCCGCCGCTGTCATACGCTCATCGTCCAAACCGCAAGGCCGCACCAAATGAAGAAACTCGCCGCACTATTCGCCATGTTCGCCGCCGTGGGCGGCCTGCTGATGTCCGCCCCGTCCCAGGCGGCGCCCGCCGAGGGCAAGGAATACCAGGTCCTGAAGACGGCCCAGCCGGTCACGCCGGGCAAGATCGAGGTCACCGAGTTCTTCTGGTACGGCTGCCCGCACTGCTTTGAATTCGAGCCCGACCTGGAAGCCTGGGTCAAGAAGCAGGGCAACAACGTGGTGTTCAAGCGCGTGCCGGTCGCCTTCCGCGACGACCTGATGCCGCACACCAAGATCTTCTATGCGCTGGAAGCCATCGGCAAGCTCGACGCGATGCACCTCAAGGTCTTCAACGCCATCCACGTCGACCGCAAGCGCATGCTCGACCCCAACGAGATCGCCGACTTCATGGCCAAGAACGGCGTGGACCGCAAGGCCTTCCTGGACGCGTACAACTCGTTCACGGTGACCACCAACTCGCAGCGCGCCAACAAGATCGCCGACGCCTACAAGATCGACGGCGTGCCGACCGTGGTGGTGCAGGGCAAGTACGTGACCTCGCCGTCGATCGCCGGCAACAAGACCAGCGCGGTCCAGGCCATGGATTACCTGGTGGAGCAGGTCAAGGCCAAGAAGATGTAATGGTTGCCGGCGGCCTCCCGCAGGCCGCTGGTTTTCTCCTCTCTCCCGCTTGCGTCGCTTGCGGGAGAGGGAGCCCACCAGTGGTATTGTCAGGGTAACCGAAACTCCCCGCACCCCGACGATGCGTCCCCTGAAAGTCTTCCTCACCGGCGCCTCCAGCGGACTAGGCCAGGCCCTCGCGCGCGAATACGCGTCGCAAGGCGCCATCCTCGGCCTGGTGGCGCGCCGCGAGGACGCGTTGCGCGAGTTCGTCGCCACGCTGCCCAACCCGGGCGCGGTGCGCGTCTATGGTGCCGATGTGCGCGACGCCGACGCCATGGCGCGCGCGGCGGAAGACTTCCTCGGCCATTTCGGCTGCCCTGACGTGGTGATTGCCAATGCCGGCGTCTCGGTCGGCACGGTCGCCAGCGAGCGCGAAGATCTCGACGCCTTCCGCCAGGTGATGGACACCAACTGGTTCGGCCTGCTGACCACCTTCCAGCCCTTCATGCATGCGATGCAGGCGCGCGAGCCCGGGCACTTCGGGCGGCGCGGCACGCTGGTGGGCATCGCCAGCGTCGCCGGCGTGCGCGGCTTGCCGGGCGCTGGCGCATACAGCGCCTCCAAGTCGGCGGTGATCAAGCTGCTGGAGAGCCTGCGCCTGGAGCAACGCGAGCACGGCATCCGCGTGGTCACGATCGCGCCGGGCTATATCCGTACGCCGATGACCGCGCACAACCCCTACCGGATGCCGTTCCTGACCGATGCCGACGTGTTCGCGCGCAAGGCGGTCCGCGTCATTGCCGCCGGACGGCGCTTCCGTGTGATTCCGTGGCCGATGGGTGTGGTGGCGGCGCTGCTGCACGTGATGCCGCGTTGGCTGTATGACGCGCTGGCCGCGGGCGCACCGCGCAAGCCCCGGCGCGCAGAAAGCCAGGAGCCCTGACCATGTGGCGCGACGCCATCGGCCAACAGCACGCCGCCGCCAGCGGCGAGGTGCGCATCGCCTCGCTGGTGCCGTCAGTGACCGAGCTGCTGTTTGCGCTCGGGCTGGGCGAGCAGATGGTGGCGCGCACCGGCTTCTGCATCCACCCGGAGCCGGCCGTGCGCGCGGTGCCCAAGGTGGGCGGCACCAAGGACGTGAAAATGGCGCGGCTGCGCGAGCTGGCGCCCACGCACGTGATGGTCAATATCGACGAGAACCGGCGCGAGACCGTGGATGAGATCCGCAGCTTCGTGCCCAACGTGATCGTCACCCATCCGTGCGCGCCGGAAGACAACCTCGGCCTGTACCGGCTGCTCGGCGGCATCTTCGGACGCCACACCCAGGCCGAGGCGCTCTGCACCGCGCTGCAAGCCGAGCTGGATGCGATCCGCGCACGCCCCTGGCCGCCGCGCCGCGTACTGTACGCAATCTGGCAGGACCCGTGGATGACGGTGTCGCGCGACACCTATATCAGCCGCATGCTGGCGCTGGCCAACTGGCAGACCTGGCCGGAGCCCGCCGACGGCACGCCGCAGGCGTGCGTCGATGGCGATTGCAGCCGCCCCAACACGCCCGGCGAACGCTATCCCACCTTCCGCTGGAGCGACGCCCTGGTGCGCGAGCTCGACCTGGTGATGCTGTCGACCGAGCCCTACCGCTTTACCGAAGACCACGCCGACGCGCTCGAGCGCCAGCTCGGCAAGCCGGTGCTGCTGGTCGATGGCGAGATGCTGTCGTGGTACGGCAGCCGCGCCGTGGACGGCGTGCACTACCTGGCGGCGCTGGCCGCCGCCAACTAGGGTCCCGGCTCAGGTTCAGGCCGCGCGGAAGCGGATCACGCCGTCATCGCCCGTTTCCCTTACCAGTTCGCCGCGGTGCCACAGGCAATGCAGGTGCGCCAGCGACTCGCCCATGGCGAAGGTCATCTGGTGGATATCGAACTGGCGCTTGAAGATCACGCTGACGATGTCGTGCGCGCTGCAGGCTTTCTCGCGGCACGCTTCCAGTGTCTCGGCGAGCCGGTCGACATGGTGCTCGCGCAGCTGGGTGATACGGGTATGCAGGTTGCGGAAGGGGCGGCCGTGCGAGGGCAGGATCAGCACGTCCTGCGGCAGCGGCTCGTACTTGCCGAGCGAATCCAGGTAGAGCTGCAGCGAATTGCCTTCGGGCTCCATGTCGAACACGCTGACGTTGGTCGAGATGCGCGGCAGCACCATGTCGCCGGAGATCAGCACGTTGGTGGCTTCGTTATACAGCGCCACGTGCTCGGGCGAATGGCCGAAGCCGGTGATCACGCGCCAGCCGGACGTGGCCGCATCGGTGCCGATGCGCACCGTGTCGCCCGCCATCATCCGGCGGTACTGCGCCGGCAGGTCGGGCACCAGCGACGGGTAGTAGGTCTTGCGCGCGCGCAGCTTTTCCTGGCTGTCTGGATCGGTCAGGCCGTGCAGCGCGAAGTGCGCGGCGGCTGCTTCGCCGCCCGCGCTGGAGCCGGCGCCGGTGCCGCTGCCCATCACGCGCGCGCTCATGTAGTCGCCCAGGCTCATCCACAGCCGCACGCCGAAGCGCTTGCACAGCCAGTGCGCCAGGCCGACGTGGTCGGGGTGGCTGTGCGTGACCAGCACGCGCACCACCGGCAGGCCATCCAGCTCATTGGCGAAAATGGTCTCCCAGTGGCCCTTGATGACATCGTTGGTGATGCCGCAATCGATGATGGTCCAGCCCTCGCGGCCGTCCAGGCGGTCGCGCACCAGCCACAGGTTGATATGGTCGAGCGCGAACGGCAGCGGCATGCGCAGCCAGTAGACGCCGGGGGCGACCTGTTGTTTGGTGCCGGGCTCGGGCATGGTGTCGCCGAACGGGTATTGGAGCTGGTGTTCGAGTGCGTTCATGAGGAGTCTCTTGGTCGAAGCCTTGTGCCGGAGGATCGGGGATCGGGGGCAGGCGGGCTTTCTCGTTGCTGCGTCAGGCCCTGGGGGCGTATAAGCGCTAGTTGCCAGTCGCCGGAGTTGACGCTAACGTAAACGTCAATTCAAGCGGTTCGTCTCCATCTTAAGCGAAAACTTGATTCCGCAACGAACGACCGTTCACTTCCTGGGCGCACCATGGCAGTCACGCAATCCCCCGGCTCCGCCACCTACACCATCACCGATCTCGCCCGCGAGTTCGACGTCACGCCCCGCGCCATTCGTTTCTACGAGGACCAGGGCCTGCTGTCGCCGGAGCGCGAGGGCCCGGGCGGGCGCAAGCGCGTCTACAACGGCCGTGAGCGCACCAGGCTGAAGCTGACGCTGCGCGGCAAGCGGTTAGGGCTCACTCTCAATGAGATCCGTGAGATCCTTGATCTTTACGAGTCGCCGCGCGACACCGCCCCGCAACTGGAGCGCTTCCTGCACTCGCTGGCTGACCACCGCCGCGCGCTCGAGCGCCAGTTGGAAGACCTGCAGGCACAATTGGCCGAGATCGACCAGCACGAGCGCCAGTGCAGGGCGCTGCTGGCCGCGCAGACCGGCGGCAAGACCTCGCCGGCGGAGGGCGGCGATGCGCCGGCCCGTAACCGATCGGCCTGATACAGCACTTCGTCCGGCATCCGTGCCGGACGGGATTGACGTTTACGTAAACGTAAATAGAATACCCGGACAGCCCGCCACTACGGCGGCGCGCCGTGCCTTAACGCCTTCATCGGCCTTCACACCGGAAACCCGCCATGACGTCCTCCAACGCCTGTGCCGTCCCCGCTGAACCCGAAGCACTGTCCGCCACGCGCGCCGACGCCATCGCCACCAGTTTCTCGCGCCAGGGGCTGATGACCAGCTTCGGCGCCACGCTGCAGCGGGTGGAGCGCGGCGAGGTCGAGATCGCGATGCCGTGGTCCGAGGGCGTGACCCAGCAGCACGGCTTCTTCCACGGCGGCGCGGTGGGCGCGCTGGCCGACAGCGCCTGCGGCTACGCCGCGCTGTCGATGGTGGGCGAGGGCGAGGCGGGCCTGACCGCCGAATACAAGATCAACCTGCTGTCCCCCGCCCAGGGCGAACGCCTGGTGGCGGTGGGCCGCGTCCTCAAGCCCGGGCGCACGCTGATCGTGGCGCAGGGCGAGGTCTACGTCGAGCAGGCCGGCCGCCGCAAGCAGGTGGCCACCATGCTGATGACGCTTTGCGTGGTCCGCACCCTGGACCACGTCTGAACCGCCTATCCGGCGACAAAAACACGACACACACCGAATCCAACAGGAGACCATCATGACCGAACTGCCAGGCCTGAAATTCGATCTGGGCGAAGACATCGAGATGCTGCGCGATTCCGTGCGCGCCTGGGCCCAGGCCGAACTGGCCCCGCGCGCTGCCGAGATCGACCGCACCGACCAGTTCCCGATGGACGCCTGGAAGAAGATGGGCGACCTCGGCGTGCTCGGCATCACCGTGGCCGAGGAATACGGCGGCGCCAACATGGGCTACCTGGCGCACATGATCGCGATGGAAGAAATCAGCCGCGCCTCGGCCTCGGTCGGCCTGTCCTACGGCGCGCACTCCAACCTGTGCGTGAACCAGATCCACCGCAACGGCACGCCGGCGCAGAAGGCCAAGTACCTGCCCAAGCTGGTGTCGGGCGAATGGATCGGCGCGCTGGCGATGAGCGAGCCCAACGCCGGCTCGGACGTGGTCAGCATGAAGCTGCGCGCGGAGCTCAAGGGCGACCGCTACGTGCTCAACGGCACCAAGATGTGGATCACCAACGGCCCGGACTGCGATGTGCTGGTGGTTTACGCCAAGACCGAGCCCGACCTGGGCGCGCGCGGCATGACCGCGTTTATCGTCGAGAAGGGCATGAAGGGCTTCTCGGTGGCGCAAAAGCTGGACAAGCTGGGCATGCGCGGCTCGCATACCGGCGAGCTGGTGTTTCAGGACGTGGAAGTGCCGGTCGAGAACATCCTGGGCGCCGAGAATGGCGGCGCCAAGGTGCTGATGAGCGGGCTGGACTATGAGCGCGCGGTGTTGTCGGGCGGCCCGGTCGGCATCATGCAGGCCTGCATGGACGTGGTTACGCCGTATATCCATGACCGCAAGCAGTTCGGCCAGAGCATCGGCGAGTTCCAGCTGATCCAGGGCAAGGTGGCGGACATGTACACCACGCTGCAGGCCGCGCGCAGCTACCTGTACACGGTCGGCAAGAACCTGGACGGACTCGGCAGCGACCACGTGCGCCAGGTGCGCAAGGACTGCGCCGCGGTGATCCTGTACACGGCCGAGAAGGCCACCTGGATGGCGGGTGAGACCGTACAAATCCTGGGCGGCAACGGCTATATCAATGAGTACCCCGCCGGCCGGCTGTGGCGCGACGCCAAGCTGTACGAGATCGGCGCCGGTACCTCGGAGATCCGCCGGATGCTGATCGGCCGCGAACTGTTCGCCGAAACGATGTAAGCCAGGCCAGTCATACGGCGCGGGGCGCCGAAATCACCCGGAGCCCCCGCCCGAACCCATTTACAATCTCACTACCCGTCGCAAGACCGCCGCGCCAGCCGCCCCCCGTCGACCCATGTCCCACTTCCCCAAACTGCTTTCCTCGCAGATTGCCTACGATGTGGCGAGAACGATGCTCGACGGGTTCGACAAGCACTACCGTTTGTTCCGCGAGGTCAGCCACCAGGCCAAGATCAAGTTCGAGGCCGGCGACTGGCACGGGCTGCAGCAGATCCAGCGCGACCGCATCGCGTTCTACAACGAGCGCGTGCGCGAGTCGAGCGTCATCCTCGAAGACGAATACGACGCCGAGAATATCGAGGACGAGATCTGGCAGCAGATCAAGCTGCACTACATCGGCCTGCTGACCAACCATCACCAGCCCGAACTGGCCGAGACCTTCTTCAACTCGGTCTGTACGCGCATCCTGCACCGCTCGTACTTCAACAACGGTTTCATCTTCGTGCGCCCGGCGATCTCGACCGAATACATCGAGAACGAGGAATCGCCCACGCGCCCGACTTTCCGTGCCTACTATCCGGGCAGCCGCGAGGGCATGGCGGCGTGCTTCGAGCGCATCGTGCACAACTTCCAGCTCGAGCGCCCGTTCGAAGACCTTCAGCGCGACATCAGCTACGTGGTGCGCGCGGTCGGCGAGCATTTCGGCGACCTGCGCATCGCGCCGAATTTCCAGATCCATACGCTGTCGTCGCTGTTCTTCCGCAACAAGGCGGCCTTCATCATCGGCCGCATCCTGAACGGCGACCGCACTTTCCCGCTGGCGATTCCGGTGCTGCATGGCCCCTCGGGCAAGCTGATGCTGGACACGGTGCTGCTGAAAAAGGAACAGCTGCTGATCCTGTTTTCGTTCACGCATTCCTACTTCATGGTCGACATGGAGATCCCGTCGGCCTACGTGACCTTCCTGCGCGACATCATGCCGCGCAAGCCGCGCGCGGAGATCTATACCTCGCTGGGTCTGCAGAAGCAGGGCAAGAACCTGTTCTACCGCGACTTCCTGCACCACCTGCAGCATTCGTCGGACAAGTTCATCGTCGCGCCCGGCATCCGCGGGCTGGTGATGCTGGTGTTCACGCTGCCGTCGTACCCGTACGTGTTCAAGGTCATCAAGGACTTTTTCCCGGCGCCCAAGGAAACCACGCGCGAGCTGGTCAAGTCCAAGTACCAGCTGGTCAAGCAGCACGACCGCGTCGGCCGCATGGCGGATACGCTGGAGTACTCCGACGTGGCCTTCCCGCGGTCGCGCTTCGACGATGCGCTGGTGCGCGAGTTCGAGCAGCACGCGCCGTCGATGATCGAATACCAGCGCGGCAAGGACGGCGGCGAGGAGATCGTGGTGCGCCACGTCTATATCGAGCGTCGCATGACGCCGTTGAACATCTACCTGCAGGAGGGCACCGACGAGCAGGTCGAGCACGGCGTGCTCGAATACGGCAA
Source organism: Cupriavidus sp. DF5525 (assembly GCF_040149425.2). Taxonomy (NCBI): domain Bacteria; kingdom Pseudomonadati; phylum Pseudomonadota; class Betaproteobacteria; order Burkholderiales; family Burkholderiaceae; genus Cupriavidus; species Cupriavidus sp. DF5525. Next base: position 126,380 of record NZ_CP168265.1, read on the forward strand.
CGCCATCAAGGAGCTGATGGACGCGAACATCTTCCCCGGCGACATGCTGTACAAGAACTTCGGCGTCACGCGCCACGGGCGCGTGGTGTTCTACGACTACGACGAGATCGAGTACCTGACCGACTGCAATATCCGCCACGTGCCGCAGCCGCGCAACGAGGAAGAGGAGATGTCGGGCGAAGTCTGGTACACGGTGCGTCCGCACGATATTTTCCCAGAGACCTTCCGCACCTTCCTGCTGGGCGATCCGCGCGTGCGCGCGGCGTTCCTGCGCCATCATGCGGATTTTTTCGAGCCTGCCATGTGGCAGGGCCACAAGGACCGGCTGCTGGCCGGACATGTTCATGACTTCTTTGCCTATCAGAGTACAGAGCGATTCATCCACCGTTACGGCGACACTGGCGGCGCACCTGGTGCCGCAGCTGACGCCGGTCCTGCAAGGAGAGTCGCATGATTGACGCCATTGCCCAGCTGTTCCGCAACAACCGTGAGTGGGTCGACCGTGTCAACGCGGAGGACCCGACGTTCTTCACCCGGCTGGCCAACCAGCAGGCGCCGGAATACCTGTGGATCGGCTGCTCCGATTCGCGCGTGCCGGCCAACCAGATCCTGGGGCTCGCTCCGGGCGAAGTGTTCGTCCACCGCAATATCGCCAACGTGGTCGCGCACAGTGACCTGAACGCGCTGTCGGTGATCCAGTTCGCGGTGGAAGTGCTGAAGGTGCGCCACATCACCGTGGTCGGCCACTACGGCTGCGGTGGCGTCAAGGTAGCGCTCAAGCGCGAGCGCATCGGGCTGGCCGACAACTGGCTGCGCCATGTGCGCGACGTCGCCGACAAGCACGAGGCTTACCTCGGCACGCTGCTGCGCGAAGACGACGCCCATACCCGGCTGTGCGAGCTCAACGTGATCGAGCAGGTCAACAACGTCTGCCAGACCACGGTGATCCAGGACGCCTGGTCGCGCGGCCAGGCCGTGACCGTGCATGGCTGGGTCTACGGCGTGTCCGATGGCCTGCTGCGCGACCTGGGCATGGCCGCCAGCAACAACGACGAACTGCACGCGCAACTGGCCGCGGCTTACCGCCAGTACGGCGACCCGCCGCAGGCATCGATCCGCTGACCGCTGCCGCAACGAATACCGCTTCATCAACACCGATCCAGGAGACCCGACATGGAAGAGATCGTCATCGTTTCAGCCGCCCGCACGCCAATGGCTGCGTTCCAGGGCGAATTCGCCAGCGTCACCGCGCCGCAACTGGGCGCCGTGGCCATCCGCGCCGCCGTCGAGCGCGCCGGCCTGAAGCCCGAGCAGGTGGAAGAAGTGGTGTTCGGCTGCGTGCTGCCCGCCGGCCAGGGCCAGGCGCCGGCGCGTCAGGCGGCGCTGGGCGCGGGCCTGCCGCTGGGCGTGGGCTGCACCACCGTCAACAAGATGTGCGGCTCGGGCATGCGCGCGGCGATGACCGTCTTTGACGGCCTCATTGCAGGCTCGTTCGAGGTCGCCGTCGCCGGCGGCATGGAGAGCATGACCAACGCCCCGTACCTGATTCCGAAGGGGCGCGGCGGCTACCGCATCGGCCACGGCATGATCTATGACCACATGATGCTGGACGGCCTGGAAGACGCCTATGAGAAGGGCCGCGCCATGGGCACCTTCGGCGAGGACTGCGCCGCCAAGTACGGCTTCACGCGCGAGCAGCAGGACACCTTTGCGATGGAAAGCGTGCGCCGCGCGCAGCAGGCTACCGAGAACGGCGACTTCCGCTGGGAGATCGCGCCGGTGACCGTGTCCGGCAAGGGCGGCGACACCGTGATCGACACCGACGAAGGCCCGCGCCGCATTAAGCTGGACAAGATCCCGTCGCTGAAGCCTGCCTTCGCCAAAGACGGCACCATCACCGCCGCCTCGTCGTCGTCCATCAACGACGGCGCCTCGGCGCTGGTGATGATGCGCGCCTCCACCGCGAAAAAGCTCGGCCTGCAGCCGATCGCCCGCATGCTCGGCCACACCACCCATGCGCAGGCACCGGGCTTGTTTGCCACCGCACCGGTGGAGGCCATCGCCAAGCTGTACCGCAAGCTGGACTGGACCACCGACAGCGTCGACCTGTTCGAGATCAACGAGGCTTTCGCCGTGGTGCCGATGGCCGCCATGCAGGACCTCAAGATCCCGCGCGACAAGGTCAATATCAACGGCGGCGCCTGCGCGCTGGGCCATCCGATCGGCGCCTCCGGCGCGCGCATCATGACCACGCTGATCGGCGCGCTGCGCAAGACGGGTGGCAAGCGTGGTGTGGCGAGCTTGTGCATTGGTGGTGGTGAAGCGACCGCGGTGGGGATCGAAATCCTCTAACACGCCCTCTCCCGCTTGTTTTCTCCCCTCTCCCGCTCGCGGGAGAGGGGTGCAAAGACCCAGGCAGTCCGCTGAACCTACGCACCCAGACAAAGGAGCACAGCCTTGCCAACCGTCCTGATCCTCGGTGCCTCGCGCGGCATCGGCCTTGAATTCGTGCGCCAGTACCGTGCCGACGGCTGGCGCGTCATTGCGGCGGCACGCACGCCCGAAGGCGTCGGCGCGCTGCAGGCGCTCGGCGCCGAAGCCCACCAGGTCGACCTGTCCGATGCCGGCGCGGTCGCGGGCCTGGGCTGGAAGCTCGACGGCGAAGCCCTCGACGTGGCGATCTACAACGCCGGCGTGCTGGGTCCGCGCACGGAAGGCGCGCAACCGGTCACGCCGCAGGAGTTCGACCAGGTGATGCACGTCAACGTGCTGGGCCCGATGATGGCGCTGCCGCTGCTGCTGCCTTATGTCGAAGCCGGCCAGTCCGGCCATGGCGGCGTGCTGGCGGTGCTGTCCTCGCGCATGGGCAGCATCGGCGCGATGGAGCACAACACCAGCTGGCTGTACCGCGTCAGCAAGGCCGGCGCCAATGCGGCGCTGCGCGCGGTGTCGCTGGATGCGCGCCACGCCACCTGCGTCGCGCTGCACCCGGGCTGGGTCAAGACCGACATGGGCGGCCAGGAAGCCGACCTGACCGTGCAGCAGAGCGTCAAAGGCATACGCCAGGTGCTGGCCGGCGTCAAGCGGCGCGATAACGGCACTTTCCATAACTACGACGGCACGCCCATCCCCTGGTAAGCGCGCCCGCATACCGATCACCGAACCGACATGCTGCTGACCCCCGAACAGGAAATGATCCGCGACGCCGTGCGCCAGTTCGCGCAGGAGGTGATCGCGCCGCAGGCCGCGCAATGGGACCGCGACAAGACCTTCCCCAAGGATGTCCACCGCGAGCTGGCCGCGCTCGGAGCGTACGGCGTGGCCGTGCCCGAGGAATACGGCGGTGCCGGTCTCGACTACCTGTCACTGGCGCTGATCCTGGAAGAGATCGCGGCCGGCGACGGCGGCACCTCCACCGTGATCAGCGTCAACAACTGCCCCGTGTGCAGCATGCTGATGTCGTTCGCCAGCGAGGCGCAGAAGCAGCAATGGCTGGTGCCGCTGGCGCGCGGCGAGATGCTGGGCGCGTTCTGCCTGACCGAGCCGCACGTCGGCTCGGACGCGTCGGCGCTGCGTACTACCGCCGTCCGCGACGGCGGCGATTACGTGCTCAACGGCGTCAAGCAGTTCATCACCAGCGGCAAGAACGCCGATGTGGCGATCGTTCTGGCCGTGACCGACAAGGCCGCCGGCAAGCGCGGCATCAGCGCCTTTATCGTGCCGACTACCACGCCCGGCTACGTGGTGGCGCGCCTGGAAGACAAGCTCGGCCAGCATTCGTCGGACACCGCGCAGATCCTGCTCGAGGATTGCCGCGTGCCGGCGGCCAACTTGCTGGGCGACGAGGGCGGCGGCTACAAGATGGCGCTGTCCGGGCTGGAAGGCGGGCGCATCGGCATCGCCTCGCAAAGCATCGGCATGGCGCGCGCCGCGTTCGAGGCGGCGCTGGCGTATGCCAAGGAACGCGAGAGTTTCGGTCAGCCGCTGTTCCAGCACCAGGCGGTGCAGTTCCGCCTGGCCGAGATGGCGACCCGCATCGACGTGGCGCGCCAGATGGTGTGGCACGCCGCCGCGCTGCGCGATGGCGGCCGGCCCTGCCTGAAAGAGGCCGCGATGGCCAAGTTGTTTGCCAGCGAGATGGCCGAGCGGGTGTGCTCGGATGCGATCCAGGTGTTCGGCGGCTATGGCTATGTCAGCGACTTCCCGGTGGAGCGCATCTACCGCGACGTGCGCGTTTGCCAGATCTATGAGGGCACCAGCGATATCCAGAAGATCCTGATCGCACGAGCGCTCGCCTAGTCCACAGATAAGCGCGTACGATGGGGGCATGCCGTGAAAGCGGCACACCTCCCTGACCCGAGTACCGGCAACCCCAACAAGAAGGGCCCCCGACATGACCGCAGCGATCGACTTCTATTTCGACTTCTCATCGCCCTACGGCTATTTCGCCAGTACCCGCATCGACGAGCTGGCGCAGAAGTACGGACGCATCGTCGCCTGGCATCCGATCTTGCTGGGCGTGGTGTTCAAGACCACCGGCGCCTCGCCGCTGCCGCAGCTGCCGCTCAAGGGCGACTACTCGTGGCGCGACTTCGAGCGCACCGCGCGCTTCCATGGCATCGAATACAAGCGCCCCACGCATTTCCCGCTGCCGACCACGCACGCCGCGCGCGCGATGCTGTGGCTGCAGAACCATCACGGCGACGACATCGCGGCGGCGTTCGCCAAGTCGGTGTACCGCGCGCTGTTCGCCGACGACATCAATATCGCCGAGCCGGCCGAGATCATGAAGCTGGCCGAGCCGCTGGGCGTCGATGTGCAGGCGCTGGACGCCGGCGCCACCAGCTACCAGATCAAGGACCAGCTCAAGGCCGAGATCGAGGTGGCGATGGCCAAGGGCGTGTTCGGTTCGCCCTTCGTCATTGTCGACGGCGAGCCGTTCTGGGGCTTCGACCGCTTCGACCAGGTCGAGGCGCACCTGAAGAGCCGCCGTCAGACTGAACTCCGGGCCGTACCCAGTGTCGGGAGCCTGGACAACATGGAAAAGAAACCCGCATGACTGCAGTAACCCGTGGCCATTCCGGCCGATTCGATTGCGTGATCTTCGACTGCGACGGCGTGCTTGTCGACAGCGAGCCCATCGTCAACCGCGTGCTCAACCAGATGCTGAACGAACTCGGCATCGAGATCTCGCTGGAAGACTCCACGCGCCTGTTCCTCGGCCGCGCCGTGCGCGAGGAACTGGAGATGATCGAACGCATGCGCGGCGCGCCGCTCCCCGAGAACTGGCTGTCGACCTGGCTCGCCCGCCGCAACGCGGTGCTGGAAGCCGAGGTCGCCGCGGTGGCGCACGTGCGCGACGCCATCGGCAAGATCGCGGCCACCGGCATGCCGGTGTGCGTGGCCTCGGGCGCGGACCGCATCAAGGTCAAGCTGCAACTGACCAAGACCGGCCTGGTCGAGCTGTTCCAGCAGGATGAGCGCGAGCATATCTTCTCCGCCACCGAAGTGGCGCGCAGCAAGCCCGCGCCCGATGTTTACCTGCTGGCGGCGCGCACCATGGGCGTGGCGCCGGGGCGCTGCGCCGTGGTGGAAGACAGTCCGACCGGCGTGACCGCTGGCGTGGCCGCCGGCATGACGGTGTTGGGCTACGCCGAGCGCAACGATGCCGCGCTGCTGCGCGGGGCCGGCGCGCACACCATCTTTACCGACATGCGCGACCTGCCGGAGCTGGTGGGATGACCAGGGGAAAGGCGGCAGAGAACGCGGTACGCCGGCTGCCTAAGGCCGGACCGGTGCCGTGCCCGTGCGGCAGCGCGGACTATGCCGCCTGCTGCGGCCGCTTTCACCGCGGCGAAGCGCTGCCGCCCAACGCCGAGGCGCTGATGCGCTCGCGCTACAGCGCCTATGTGCTGAGCGATATGGACTGGCTGCAGCAGACCTGGCATCCGTCCACCTGCCCGGCCGATCTCTTGCCGGACACCGCCACGCGCTGGCTCGGGTTGGCGGTCAAGTCGCATGCGCAGCAGGACGACACGCATGCCGAAGTGGAATTCGTGGCGCGCTACAAGGTAGGCGGGCGCGCCATGCGGCTGCATGAACGCAGCCGCTTTGTGCGCGAGCCGCGCGCGCCTGGCGAGGCGCCGCGCTGGCTCTATGTGGATGGCGACATGATCGGGGAGACATCATGAGCACCGAAAAGCAGAACCAGCCGGAGTACCTGCTGTATTGCTTCGCCCAGTCCGGCAACGCCTACAAGGTGGCGCTGCTGCTGGAGACGGTCGGCGTGCAGCGCGGCCAGCGCCTGTGGCAGCCGCGCTTCGTCGACTTCTTCAACGGCGAGACCCGCACCCCCGAGTACCGGGCCATCAACGTGATGGGCGAGGTGCCGGTGCTGGAGTTCGGCGGCCAGCGCCTGTCGCAGTCCGGCGTCATCCTGGAATCACTGGCCGCGCGGCTCGATGCCTACGGTCCGCGCGACGACGCTGAACGTGCCGAGGTGCTGCGCTGGCTGCTGTTCGACAACCACAAGTTCACCTCCTACACCGCTACCTACCGCTTCATGCGCAACTTCGCCAGGACGCCGGACCCGGCCGTGCTGGAGTTTTTCCGCGCGCGCTGCGAAGGCGCGTGGAACGTGCTCAATGCGCATCTGGCGGGGCGTGCCTTCGTGGTGGGCGAGCGCACCACCATCGCCGACTTCTCGCTGGCGGGCTATGTGTTCTTCGACGACGAGATCGGCGTGCACTGGCGCAAGGAGTATCCGCATATCCATGCCTGGGCGGAGCGCATGCGCGCGTTGCCGGGCTGGAAGCACCCCTATGACCTGATGCCGGGACATCCTCTCAATCGGCGGTAAAAAGAAGCAGGAAGGGACAAACCATGCCCACGCTGGAAACCAAGCTCAACGCCCGCTCCGAATCGTTCAAGACCAACGCCGAGGCCATGCAGGCCGTGGTGGCCGACCTCAAGGCGAAGATCGCGAAGCTCGCGGAGGGCGGCGGCGAAGACGCGCGCAACAAGCACCTGTCGCGCGGCAAGCTGCTGCCGCGCGACCGGGTGCAGCAACTGCTCGATCCGGGCACGCCGTTCCTGGAGCTGTCGCAGCTCGCGGCCTATGACATGTACGACGATGCCGCGCCCGGCGCGGGCATCATCACCGGCATCGGCCGCGTGGCCGGGCAGGAATGCGTGATCGTCTGCAACGACGCCACCGTCAAGGGCGGCACCTACTACCCGATGACGGTCAAGAAGCACGTGCGCGCGCAGGAGATCGCCGAGCAGAACAACCTGCCCTGCATCTACTTGGTCGATTCCGGCGGCGCCAACCTGCCCAACCAGGACGACGTGTTTCCCGACCGCGACCACTTCGGCCGCATCTTCTACAACCAGGCCAACCTGTCCAGGCAGGGTATTCCGCAGATCGCGGTGGTGATGGGTTCGTGCACCGCCGGCGGCGCCTACGTGCCGGCGATGAGCGACGAGTCCATCATCGTCAAGAACCAGGGCACCATCTTCCTGGGCGGCCCGCCGCTGGTGAAGGCCGCCACCGGCGAGGAAGTCAGCGCCGAGGACCTGGGCGGCGCCGACGTGCATACGCGCCTGTCGGGCGTGGCCGACTACTTCGCGCAGAACGACCACCATGCGCTGTCGCTGGCGCGCAATATCGTGCAGCACCTGAACCGCCGCAAGCCGGACCAGATCCGCCTGCACGAGCCGGTGGAGCCGCTGTACCCGGTGCAAGAGCTGTACGGTGTGATCCCCACCGACACGCGCAAGCCCTATGACGTGCGCGAGGTGATCGCGCGCCTGGTCGACGGCTCCGAGTTCGACGAGTTCAAGGCACGCTACGGCACCACGCTGGTGTGCGGCTTCGCGCGCATCTGGGGCTACCCGGTCGGCATCATCGCCAACAACGGCATCCTGTTCTCGGAGTCGGCGCTCAAGGGCGCCCACTTTATCGAGCTGTGCTGCCAGCGCAAGATCCCGCTGGTGTTCCTGCAGAACATCACCGGTTTCATGGTGGGCCGCAAGTACGAGAACGAAGGCATCGCCCGCAATGGCGCCAAGATGGTGACCGCGGTTGCCACCGCGCAGGTACCCAAGTTCACCGTGATCATCGGCGGCTCGTTCGGTGCCGGCAACTACGGCATGTGCGGGCGCGCCTATTCGCCGCGCTTCCTGTGGATGTGGCCGAACGCGCGCATCTCGGTGATGGGCGGCGAGCAGGCCGCGAGCGTGCTGGCGACGGTGCGCCGCGACGGCATCGAGGCCAAGGGCGGCAAGTGGAGCGCGGAGGAGGAAGACGCCTTCAAGCAGCCGATCCGCGACCAGTACGAACACCAGGGCCATCCCTATTACGCCAGTGCGCGCCTGTGGGACGACGGCGTGATCGATCCCGCGCAGACCCGCACTGTGCTGGGCCTGGGCCTGTCCGCGAGCCTGAACGCGCCGATCGAGGACATGAAGTTCGGCGTGTTCCGCATGTAATCACCACGCCGTCGCAGCCGTACCCATCACCATGCGCAGTGTCGCCCGCCTGTTTCGCAGTCTTGCCCTGGTAGCGGTGCTCGCCGTGCTGCAGCCGCCGGCGGGCCATGCGCAGTACGCCAACGGCGATGGCACGGGCAAGGCGGCGCCGCGCATGCGTTTCACCGAGCAGGTGATGATGCTGCCCAAGGCGGCGATCCCGTCGCGCATCGACCTGGAAGCCACGGTGTTCAAGCCTTCGGGCGAGGGGCCGTTCCCGCTGGTGGTGATCAACCACGGCAAGGCGCCGGGCCGGCCGTTCATGCAGGGGCGCGCGCGCTTTGCGGCGCAGAGCGCCGAGTTCCTGCGGCGCGGCTATGTGGTGGTGCTGCCGATGCGGCAGGGCTTTGCGCGCTCGGGCGGCGCCTATGTGGGCGGCAGCTGTGACATCGAGACCAACGGCCTGATGCAGGCCGACGATGTCGTCGCCACGCTCGACTACATGGCCACGCTGCCTTACGTGGACATGGAGCGCATCGTCGTGATCGGCCAGTCGCAGGGCGGGCTGACCACGATGGCGTTCAGCACCATCGGCTATCCCGGCGTGCGCGGCGTGGTCAACTTTGCCGGCGGGCTGCGCAACCTGAACTGCCCGGACTGGGAAGAGCGGCTGGTCGATGTCTTTGCCAGCTATGGCAGCCTGGCCCGGTACCCGTCGCTATGGGTGTACGGCGACAACGACAGCTACTGGCCGGTGCCCTTGCCCGGCCGCTTGTTCAACGCCTTCAAGTCGCGCGCCACCGGCCCCGGGGCCAATGCGCGGATGTTCGATGTGGGCGAGTTCGGCATGGACTCGCACCGCCTGTTCAGCCAGCGCGAGGGCATCCCAGTGTGGCTGCCGGAAGTCGGCGACTTCTTCCGCTCGCTGGGGCTGCCGTTCGATAGTGGCACCTGAGCGGCACCCCCGATAACTATCCGTCTACGGAGACGAACCATGGAATTCACCACCCTGACTGTCAATATCGCCAGCCACGTCGCCACCGTCACGCTGAACCGGCCTGACGTGCGCAATGCGTTCAACGAGACCGTGATCGCCGAGCTGACCGGGGCCTTCCGCGCCCTCGGCGACATGGACGAAGTGCGCGCCGTCGTGCTAGCCGGAAATGGTCCCGCCTTCTGTGCCGGCGCCGACCTGAACTGGATGAAGAAGATGGCCGGCTACTCCGACGACCAGAACCGCGCCGATGCGCTGACGCTGGCGCAGATGCTGCACACCATCTGGTCCTGCCCGCGTCCCGTGATCGCACGCATCCAGGGCGACACCTATGCCGGCGGCATGGGGCTGGTGGCCGCGTGCGATATCGCGGTGGCGGCCGAGCACGCGCATTTCTGCCTGTCCGAGGCGCGCTTGGGCCTGCTGCCCGCCACCATCAGCCCGTATGTGATCCGTGCGATGGGCGAGCAGGCGGCGCGCCGCTATTTCATCACTGCGGAGCGCTTCGATGCGGCCGAGGCGCTGCGGCTGGGGTTCGTGCATGCGGTGGTGCCGGCGGAGGGGCTCGATGCCAAGGTCAGCGAGCTGGCTACGGCGCTGGTCGCCAACAGTCCCAATGCCGTGCGCGAGAGCAAGCGGCTGGTGCAGGACGTGTCGGGGCGGGTGATCGACAACGACCTGCTGGCGGATACGGCGGACCGGATTGCGAAGATCCGGGCGTCGGCAGAGGGGCGGGAAGGAGTGAAGTCGTTTTTGGAGAAGCGTACGCCGTCGTGGCGGCCGGCTTGAGGATGGCGCTTAGCTTGCGGGGTGTTTGCTCCCCTCTCCCGCGCGCGGGAGAGGGGAGTCCCGCAGCAGCATGCGAAAGCGTGCCGCACTGAAAAAAAGACTTGCGTGGAGATCGCAGCACGCTAGCGACAAGAGAGCTGCTTCACCCCCGTAACATCCATCAAATCCAGCTAAACCACCGCTAACGCAAAAATCCCGCCGCCATTGCCAACATCCAGGAGACATTTCTAACATGACCCTCCCCAACCAGTCCGCCTTCGTCGCACTGCCCGGCCCAGCCGGCAGCGCCACGCACACGGACGGTCAACAAAGGAGGGCTACCTTGGATCACCTGTCCCTTTCCCCAGGCAGCGACGCGCAGGCCCTGGGCCAGCGCAGCCGCAACGCGGTCTGGCACCCCTGCACGCGCCTGCGCCCCGACGACGACGCCGTACCGCTGGCGATCGTGCGCGGCGAAGGCCCGTGGCTGCATGACGCCAGCGGCCGCCGTTATTTCGACGCCACCAGCTCGTGGTGGGTCAACCTGTTTGGCCACGCCAACCCGCGTATCAACGCCGCGCTGGCAAGCCAGCTGGAGACGCTCGAACACGTGATGCTCGCCGGCTGCACCCACGCACCAGCGGTCGAACTGGCCGAGCGCCTGTCCGCACTGACCGGCGGCGCGCTCGGTAATGTCTTCTATGCCTCGGACGGGGCCTCGGCCGTCGAGATCGCGCTGAAGATGAGCTTTCACTACTGGCGCAACACCGGCCTGCCGGCCAAGCGCGAGTTTGTCTGCCTGCGCCACGGCTACCACGGTGAAACCGTGGGCGCGCTCGCCGTGACCGACGTGGAGGTCTTCCGCGACGCCTACGACGCGCTGATCCGCCGCGCGCACGTGGTGATGTCGCCCGACGCACGCCAGGCCGCGCCCGGCGAGTCGGCGGCGGATGTTGCCGCCCGTGCGCTGGCGGAACTGGAAGCGCTGCTGCGAGAACGCGCCGGCCAGATTGCCGCGCTGATCGTCGAGCCGCTGGTGCAGGGCGCCGCCGGCATGGCGATGTATGATCCGTCCTACCTCGACGGCGCACGCGCGCTGTGCGACCGCTACCGGGTCCACCTGATTGCCGACGAGATCGCGGTCGGCTGCGGCCGCACCGGCACCTTCTTCGCGTGGGAACAGTCGCGCGCCGCGGCCGAGGACATGGCGGTGCTGCCCGCGCACCTGTGGCCCGACTTCCTGTGCCTGTCCAAGGGCATCAGCGGCGGCTACCTGCCGCTGTCGCTGGTGTTGTCGCGCCCGGAGATCCAGCGCGCCTTCGTCGCCGACGAGCTGGCGCGCAGCTTCCTGCATTCGCATTCCTATACCGGTAACCCGCTGGCCTGCCGCGCCGCGCTGGCCACGCTCGACCTGTTCGCGCAGGACGACGTGCTCGCGCGCAACCGCGAACGTGCGCAGTGGCTGGCCGAGGCGATGTCCACCCTGGCCGCCGACCCGCGCCTGCGGCACGTGCGCCAGCGGGGCCTGATCTGGGCCGCCGATGTGCGCGATGACGCCGCGGGCGCTGACTTTGCCTCGCGCTTCCACCACGCCGCGCGTGCGCGCGAGCTGCTGGTGCGCCCGATCGGCAATACGCTGTACGTGATGCCGCCCTACGTTTTCGATGCCGCGCAGGCGCGCTGGCTGGGCGAGCAACTGCTGGCCGCGCTCGACGATGTGACCACGCTGGTGAACGGGGAGGTGCGCCATGCTGCTTGAACAACTGAAGCGGGCTGCCGAGCAACGCCACGCGCTGGCCCTGACGCGCCGCCGCCGCATCGCGCACACCGCGTGCGCGCCGCACCAGGCCGTGGGCGAAGTGGAAGAGACGCGGCCGGAATCGCTGCTGACCTTCTGCAGCAACGACTACATGGGGCTGGCCAACCATCCCGACGTGATCGCCGCGCTGGCCGAAGGCGCGCATCGCTATGGCGCGGGCAGCGGCGCCTCGCACCTGGTCAGCGGCCATTCGCTGGCGCATGCGCAGCTCGAAGCGGAACTGGCGCGCTGGTTCGCGCCGCATATCCCGCACGCGCGCACGCTGTATTTCTGCACCGGCTACATGGCCAACATGGCGGTGCTGACCGCGCTGGGCGCGGCGGACGCGACGCTGTTCTGCGAATCGCTCAACCATGCCTCGCTGATCGACGGCGCCCGGCTGGCGCGCGCGGACGTGCAGCGCTACCCGCACTGCGATACCGCCGCGCTGGAAGCCCTGCTGGCGGCCAGCACCAGCGAACGCAAGCTGATCGTCACCGACAGCGTGTTCAGCATGGACGGCGACGTCGCACCGCTGCGCGAACTGCTGGCGCTGGCCGACCGCTATGACGCGTGGATCATCGTCGACGATGCGCACGGCTTCGGCGTGCTGGGCGAGCAGGGCCGCGGCGTGCTGGAGGCGCTGGGGCTCTCGTCCGAGCGCTTTATCTATATCGGCACGCTCGGCAAGGCCGCGGGCGTGGCGGGGGCGTTCGTCGCCGCGCACGAGACCATCATCGAGCACCTGGTCAACACCGCGCGGCCATATATCTACACCACGGCCGCGCCGCCGGCGGTCGCGCATGCATTGCTGACCAGCCTGGCGATCATCGAAGGCGAAGAGGGCAGGCAACGCCGCGCCCAACTGACGCGCTGCATCGCCATGCTGCGCGGCGGGCTGGCGCAACTGGCCGCGATCGCGGGCTGGACGCTCGGCGACAGCGAGACTGCGATCCAGCCGCTTATCGTCGGCGACAACGGCGCCGCGCTCGCGCTGTCGGCAACGCTGGAGGGCGACGGCATCCGCGTCGGCGCGATCCGCCCGCCGACGGTGCCCGAGGGCACGGCGCGGCTGCGTATCACGCTGTCGGCCTCGCACACCGAAGCCGACGTGCAGCGCCTGCTGGATGTACTGAGCGCCGCGGTGGCGCAGCGGGAGGCGGCATGACAGCACGCCAGCCTTTCGCCTGCTTTGTCACTGGCACCGATACCGGCGTCGGCAAGACCCACGCCAGCGCCACGCTGCTGCACGCGTTGAACGCCGCCGGCTACCGCACCGCGGGCATGAAGCCCGTGGCCAGCGGCAGCGAATGGCGCGACGGCCACTGGCACAACGATGACGTGGCGCAGCTGCGCGCCGCCAGCTCGGTGACGGTGCCGCTTGGCCATACCTGTCCGTTCCTGCTGCGCACGCCGTGCTCGCCGCACCTCGCCGCCGCGCAGGAGGGTGTGCGCATTACACGCGCACCGATCCGCGAAGCGTTCGACGCGCTGCGCCACCAGGCCGAGGCCGTGGTGGTGGAGGGCGTGGGCGGTTTCCACGTGCCACTGGATGTCGGCGCGGTGCGCTGGAGCACCGCCGACCTGGCGGTCATGCTCGGCCTGCCGGTCGTGATGGTGGTCGGCATCCGGCTTGGCTGCCTGAACCACGCCGTGCTGACCGCCCAGGCCATCCGAGCGCGCGGCCTCAACCTGGCCGGCTGGATCGCCAACCGGGTCGACCCGGACATGCTGCTCGCCGACGAGAACATCGCCACTTTGCATGCGTCGCTGGACGCGCCATGCCTGGGTGAACTGCCCTGGCAACAGGAACCCGCCGCTGCCGCTTCCAGGCTCGATCTCGCGCCGCTGCTTGCCGCCAATCAATACCAAGCCGAGGCCGCTGGCCTCGCCGCCTGAACCAGAATTCGAATCCAATCATGACCCAAGCTCACACCGTTACCACCGTTTCCGTTGACGCCCTGCGCCAGACCGCGCGCTCGCATGCCCTGCCCGATGACGCCGAGTGGCGCGTCGATGACGTGGCCGCACTGTTCGCGCTGCCGTTCAACGACCTGCTGTTCCGCGCCCAGCAAGTGCATCGCGAGAACTTCGACGCTAACACCGTGCAGCTGTCCACGCTGCTGTCGATCAAGACCGGCGGCTGCGAGGAGGATTGTGGCTACTGCCCGCAGAGCGCGCACCACGATGCCGGCGTCAAGGCCGAGAAGCTGATGGCGCTGGACGAGGTGCTCGACGCCGCGCGTGCGGCCAAGGCCAACGGCGCCACGCGCTTCTGCATGGGCGCCGCCTGGCGCAGCCCGAAGGACCGCCACCTGGAACCTGTGATGGACATGGTGCGCGAGGTGAAGGCCATGGGCCTGGAAACCTGCGTGACGCTGGGCATGCTCAAGGCCGAACAGGCGCAGCAACTCAAGGAAGCCGGCCTCGACTACTACAACCACAACCTGGATACCTCGCCGGAGTTTTACGGGAAGATCATCACCACGCGCACCTACCAGGACCGGCTCGACACCATCGGCCATGTGCGTGACGCCGGCATCAACGTCTGCTGCGGCGGCATCGTCGGCATGGGCGAGGCGCGCGAGGCGCGCGCCGGGCTGATCGCGCAGCTGGCCAATATGGACCCGTACCCGGAGTCGGTACCCATCAACAACCTGGTGCAGGTCGAAGGCACGCCGCTGGCCGGCACCGAAGCGCTGGACCCGTTCGAGTTCGTCCGCACGATCGCCGTGGCCCGCATCACCATGCCGCGTGCGATGGTGCGCCTGTCCGCCGGCCGCGAGGCCATGGACGAAGCGTTGCAGGCGCTGTGCTTCATGGCCGGCGCCAATTCTATTTTCTACGGCGAAAAGCTGCTGACCACCGGCAATCCGCAGGCCGACCGCGATCGCGCCCTGCTGGCCCGCCTCGATATCCGCGCAGAGGGTTACGCGGGATGACAAGGTAGGAGATAGCCCGCTGGACAGCTCGCCGCCGTAAGATCCCAATAACAGGGATAACAAGGAGGGAGCCATGTTCAACAAGATCCTGATCGCTAACCGCGGTGAAATCGCCTGCCGCGTGGCCGCCACCTGCCGCCGGCTCGGCATCCGCACCGTCGCGGTGTACTCGGACGCCGACGCCGACGCGCGCCACGTCGCCTTCTGCGACGAGGCCGTGCATATCGGCGGCGCGGCCGCGCGCGACAGCTACCTGCGCGCCGACCACATCATCGAGATGGCGAAGGAGACCGGCGCCCAGGCCATCCACCCGGGCTACGGCTTCCTTTCCGAGAACGAGGCCTTTGCCGAGGCCTGCGCCGCGGCCGGGCTGGTCTTTATCGGCCCGCCCGCGTCGGCCATCAATGCGATGGGCAGCAAGAGCGCGGCCAAGCAGCTGATGGAGAAGGCTTCGGTGCCGCTGGTGCCGGGCTACCATGGCGAGGACCAGGATCCGGCCCTGCTGCGCCGCGAGTCCGATCGCATCGGCTACCCGGTGCTGCTCAAGGCCAGCGCGGGCGGCGGCGGCAAGGGCATGCGCGTGGTCGAGTCTGGCGATGGCTTCGAGGCCGCGCTGGCCTCGGTCAAGCGCGAGGCGTCGGCCAGCTTCGGCGACGACAAGGTGCTGGTGGAGAAATACCTGACCCGCCCGCGCCACATCGAGATCCAGGTGTTCGCCGATACCCACGGCAACTGCGTCTACCTGTTCGAGCGCGACTGCTCGGTGCAGCGCCGCCACCAGAAGGTGCTGGAAGAAGCGCCGGCACCGGGCATGACCGAAGCACGCCGCCGCGCCATGGGCGAGGCCGCGGTCGCCGCGGCCAAAGCCGTAGGCTATGTCGGCGCCGGCACGGTGGAGTTCATCGCCAACCAGGACGGCTCCTTCTACTTCATGGAGATGAACACGCGCCTGCAGGTCGAGCATCCGGTCACCGAGATGATCACCGGGCAGGACCTGGTCGAGTGGCAGCTGCGCGTCGCCGCCGGCGAGCCGCTGCCGCTGACGCAGGAGCAATTGCGCATCGACGGCCACGCGCTGGAAGCGCGTATCTACGCCGAGAATCCCGACAAGCAGTTCCTGCCCTCCACCGGCACGCTGCGCTTCCTGCGCACGCCGCCGGCGGTGCAGTTCATGCGCGGCGGTGATACGCACGGCCCGGCCGGCATCCGCATCGATGCCGGCGTGCGCGAGGGCGACACCATCAGCCCGTTCTACGACCCGATGATCGCCAAGCTGATCGTCTGGGGCAAGGATCGCGACGAAGCGCTGGCACGCATGCGCCAGGCGCTGGCGTCGTATCACGTGGTGGGGCTGTCGACCAACGTCGCCTTCCTGCAGAGGCTGGTGTCGTCGCAGGCGTTTCGCACCGCCGATCTCGATACCGGCCTGATCGAGCGCAACGAGAAGGTCCTGTTCCCGGCGCCGGCGCCGGTCGGCATGGAGATCATCGCGCTGGCCGTGGCCGCGCTGATGGATCGCGAGAACCGCGAGCGCCGCATCGACGCCGCCGACCAGCATTCGCCGTGGACCCACGGCGGCGCGTGGCGGCTGAACGGTGGCGCGACGCGCCAGTTGCGCTTCGGCTATGGCGAGCAGGTGCTCGACGTCACGCTGCACATCAATGAGCACCGCAGCACGCTGATCTATGCCGACCAGGCCGCGCCATTCGCCTGCACCTGCCAGGCGGGCGATATCCGCGTCGACCTCGGCACGCGCCGCGCGCATGGGCAGGTACATGTCGATGGCGAGGCGTTCCATGTCTTCAATGCCGGGCGGCATGTCAGCCTGACCTGGCTCGATCCGCTCGCGCACGCGGGCGAAGCCGAGAGCGAAGGCGGCAAGCTGACCGCGCCGATGCCGGGCAAGGTCATCGCGGTGATGGTCGAGGCCGGCAGCACCGTCACGCGCGGCGCGCCGCTGCTGGTGATGGAAGCGATGAAGATGGAGCACACCATCAGCGCACCGGCCGACGGCGTGGTCAGCGAAGTGCTGTACGGCGTCGGCGAGCAGGTGGCCGAAGGGGCGCAGCTGCTGGCGTTCGAAGGGAAGTAAGTCTGCCCATGGGGGCCGGGATCGCCGAGCGCGGTCCCGCGCCGTCCATGGCGGTTGGCGTGCGTCAACGCCAACCCCATTACTCTGCCAGAATAGCTGTTTACCCCACCACCAGAATCCCCCTGGAGACAAAATGAAGTTGCAGTTGTACGTCCCTGACGGCCGCTATGATCCGTGGATCGAAGGCTTCGCCGAAGCACTCCCCGAAGCCGAATGCGTGACGTGGGAGGGCAGCCGTGGCGAACCAGCCGACTACGCCGTGGTCTGGCGCCCGCCGGTGGAAATGCTGCGTGGCCGTACCGACCTGAAGGCGGTATTCAACCTCGGGGCCGGTGTCGACGGCATCCTGCGCCTGCGCGACGAAGCGCCGGATGCGTTGCCTGCCGGCGTACCGATCGTGCGGCTCGACGATGCCGGCATGGCCGCGCAGATGGCCGAGTACGTCACCCACGCCGCGCTGCGCTATTTCCGCAAGCTCGATGCCTATGAAGCGCAGCAACGCGCCGGCACCTGGAAATTCCTCAAGCCGCACCGCCGCGTCGACTTCACCATCGGCGTGATGGGCGTGGGCACGCTGGGCACGCATATCGCCCGCGCGCTGGCGGGCTTCGGCTTCCCGGTGCGTGGCTGGAGCCGCACCGCGCGCGCCATCGAAGGCGTAAGCGGTTTCTATGGCGATGCCGGCCAGGCGCCGTTCCTCGACGGCCTGCGCGTGCTGGTCAATGTGCTGCCGCTGACACCGCAGACCGAGAACATCCTGAACGCAGGGCTGTTCGCGCGGCTGGCGCAGGGCGCGTATGTGATCAACGTGGCGCGCGGCCAGCACCTGGTCGAAGAGGACCTGCTGGCCGCGGTCCAATCGGGACAGATCGGTGGTGCCACGCTCGACGTGTTCCGCACCGAGCCGCTGCCGGCGGAGCACCCGTTCTGGCAGGAGCCGCGCATCACCATCACGCCGCATATCTCGGCGCTGACGCTGCGCGAGGACAGCATCACCCAGATCGCCGGCAAGATTCGCGCAATGCGCGCGGGCCAGCCGATCGCGGGCGTGGTCGACGTGCAGCGCGGCTACTGACGTCGCCACTGCGCGCCACCAACATAACGAACAACGGACAGGAGACAGCCATGACCATCCCGAACTACGTGAAGATCGTTGAAGTCGGCCCGCGCGACGGCCTGCAGAACGAAAAGGCGATGGTGCCGACCGACGTCAAGGTCGCGCTGATCAACCAGCTCACCGACGCCGGCTTCGTCAATATCGAGGCGGCGTCGTTCGTCTCGCCCAAGTGGGTGCCGCAGATGGCCGACGGTGCCGAGGTGATGGCGCGCATCCAGCGCCGGCCGGGCACGCTGTACTCGGCGCTGACGCCGAACATGAAGGGCTTCGAGGGCGCGATCGCCGCCGGTGCCGACGAGGTGGTGATCTTTGGCGCGGCCAGTGAGGCGTTCTCGCAGAAGAACATCAACTGCTCGATCGCGGAATCGATCGCGCGCTTCGAGCCCGTTGCCGCCGCGGCGAAAGACAAGGGCGTGCGCCTGCGCGGCAGCATCTCGTGCGCGCTGGGCTGCCCGTACCAGGGCGAAGTGCCGGTACACGCGGTGGTCGACGTGGTGCGCCGCATGCGCGAGCTGGGCTGCGACGAGATCGACATTGCCGACACCATCGGCGTGGGTACCCCCGTGCGCGTGCAGGAAGTGATGCGCGCAGCCGCGGCGGAGTTTGCGCTCGACCGGCTGTCGGGCCATTTCCACGACACCTACGGACAGGCGCTGTCCAACATCCTGGCCAGCCTGGAAGTGGGCATCTCGATCTTCCACGCCTCGGTGGCGGGGCTGGGCGGCTGCCCCTACGCCAAGGGCGCGACCGGAAACGTGGCGACCGAGGACGTGCTGTACATGCTGCACGGCATGGGTATCCACACCGGCATCGACCTGGAAGCGATGGTGCGCACCGGCGACTACATCTCGCAGGCGATCGGCCGCGCCAACAGTTCGCGCGTGGGCCGCGCCATGCTGACCAAATGGGCCGCCGCCAGCGATGCGGCGCCCGCCTGCGTCTGACTGTTGGACACAGCACAAGGAGAATGCATGACGGCAAGTAACGAAGCACTGCCGGAGTCCGCGCAGCGCGTCGCGGACCTGCTGGCCGAACTTGGCCACGATCGCCCGGTAGTGTTGCTGCCCGCGACCGGTAAGACTTCCGCGGAAGCCGCGGCGGGCCTGGGCTGCAGCGTGGCCGAGATCGCCAAGTCCATCATCTTCCGGCGCGTGGCCGACGATGTGCCGGTGCTGGTGATCGCCAGCGGCAGCAACCGCGTCGACGAGGCCAAGGTGGCCGCCCGCGTGGGCGCGCTGGGCAAGGCTGACGCGCGCTTCGTGCGCGAGAAGACCGGCTATGCCATCGGCGGCGTCTGCCCGATCGGCCATGCGGTGGCGCCGGTGATGCTGCTGGACCAGGACCTGTTCCGCTATGACAGCCTGTGGGCGGCGGCGGGGCATCCGCACGCGGTGTTCAACCTGACGCCGCATCAGCTGCAGCAGATGACCGGTGCGGAAGTGGCCGACGTGGCCGCGGGATCCGCGGCATGAGCCCCGAACTTCGCCCCGGCCTGACCTTCCGGTGGCAGTACACAGTGCCGCCCAAGGCCACGGTGCCGCAGCTGTATGACGACATCCCTTGCTGCCCGGAGATGCCCGACGTGCTGGCCACCGGCTATATGGTCGGCATCATGGAATGCGCCTGCCTGCAGATGCTGCGCGATCACCTGGACTGGCCGCGCGAGCAGTCGCTCGGCACGCTGGTCAGCTTCTCGCACCTGGCGCTGACGCCGCCGGGCATGACTGTGACGGTGAAGGGCGAACTGGTCGAGGTGGACGGGCGCCGGTTGCGCTTTGAACTGAGCGCGTGGGACGGCGAGGACAAGATCTCCGAAGGCGTGCATGAGCGCCACCTGATCGACGCCGGCCGCTTTAATCAGAAGGTGGCGGCCAAGGCCGCCCGCGCGGCGGCCTGAGTGCCGCCTGACTGCATCGACATGGCTGACATGCCCGCGCCCGTGACGTCCGCTGCAGAGATAGCCGTGCAGGCCGACGCGGCGCTGCGGGCCGCGCCCGTGCCGTCGCCGTGCCGCAACGTCTGCCGCATGGACGCGGCCAGCGGCTTCTGCGAGGGCTGCCTGCGCACCATCGAAGAGATCGCCGGCTGGTCGTCAGCCAGCGACGAAGACAAGCGCCGCATCTGGGCGCAACTGCCCCAGCGCGCCGCATGGCTGGCAGGCGAGGAGGCATCCCCTTGAGCGAAGCACCCGTTCCGCAGCTGCCAGCCACGATGCGCGTGTTCGAGCGCGGCTGGCTGTCGGCCAACAATATCCTGTTTGTCGACGGTGAAGACACGGTGCTGGTGGACACCGGCTACGTCACGCACGCGCCGCAGACCGTGGCACTGGTGGCGGCCGCGCTGCAAGGCCGCCCGCTCGCGCGCATCTTCAACACGCACCTGCATTCCGACCACTGCGGCGGCAACGCCGCGCTGCAGGCGCGCTGGCAGCCGCGAACCGCGATCCCCGCGGCCGAGGCTGAAGCCGTGGCCGCCTGGGATATCGATGCGCTGAGCTATATTGCCACGGGGCAGCAGTGCGACCGCTTTACCTTCGACAGCGTGCTGCAGGATGGCGACACGCTGCGCCTCGGCGGCATCGACTGGCAGGTGGTGGCCGCGCCCGGGCACGATCCGCATGCGGTGATGTTGTTCGCGCCGGCGCAGCGCATCTTGATTTCGGGCGATGCGCTGTGGGAGAACGGCTTCGGCGTGATCTTTCCCGAGCTCGAAGGCGAGAGCGGGTTTGCCGAGCAGGCGGCGGTGCTGGAGCGGATCGCGGAGCTCGATGCGAGGGTGGTGATCCCGGGGCATGGGCGGATGTTTGACGATGTGGCAGCCGCGGTGGAACGCGCGAAAGGGCGTCTTGGCTACCTCAGTGCCGACCCGGCGCGCAATGCCAGCCATGCGGTCAAGGTGCTGGTGAAGTTCAAGCTGCTCGAGCAGCAGCGCATGGCGCAGGCTGAGCTGGTGGCATGGATGGAGGCGGCGCCGTTGATGGTGCGGATCCGGGAGCGGTTCATGCCGGGGCAGGCGATGGCGGAGATTTATGCGCAGACGGTGCGGGCGCTGGCGGGTGTGGGAGCGCTGCAGGTTGATGGGGAGTGGGTGGTGAATCGGGATTGAGCTGGTTCGGACGGCCCCGGGATGGACGTGCCTGCCCTCTCCCCCCGCCCCTCTCCCGCCTGCGCTTGCCTTTACCCACATCTCGATAGGAAAGGTTGTAAACCGGATTGGACGGTGTTAACTTCGGGTGAAGTTGACAATCAGTGGTGGCAATTTTGCCTGATACGGAAGATCTGGAAGACTGGGCCAGCGACGAATTCGGTGGCGCTCAGTTGGGCGATGCACGTCGCACGCAGCGCCTTGTGGCATTGGCGCGCGGACTGGCGCAAAAAGCCCATGTTTCGTTCCCGCAGGCCTTGAGTGGTGCCCAACTCAAGGCGGCATATCGCTTCTTTGATAATGAGGCGGTCGACCCGGACGGAATACTGGCGAGCCACGTCACTCAAACCGTGGGTCGCATGCAGCAGGTACCTGTCGTATTGGCGGTGCAGGACACCACGGAATTCAATCTGGCAAATTTGCCCGCGACTGAGGGACTTGGTCACGGCACGGGCGGCAATTTGCACGGATTCATGTTGCACAGCGTGCTGGCGGTGACGCCTGAGGGCCTGCCACTGGGCGTGTTGAGCATGAAGACGTGGGTGCGTGCGCCGCAAGCATCGGGCAAGGCCAGGCAGCGCCGGGCGCTGTCCATTCGTGACAAGGAAAGCGTGAAGTGGCTGGAGGGGCTGGAATGCCTTGAGCCGCTCAAGATGCAGTGTCCGGACACGCACCTTGTTGCCGTCAGCGATCGCGAGGGCGATGTGTATGACGTGTTCCTGGCGCCGCGCCCAGCGGGGGTGGACTGGTTGGTGCGGGCCGCCTGGAATCGGGGCGTGGACCACCCAGAGAAGTATCTGTGGGAGACGGTTGCTGCGGCTCCTGTACTTGGGGAGACCGTACTGCACGTGCCCAGGAGCGGCGCCAGGCAGGCGCGTAGCGCCCGACTGGCTTTGCGCTGTGTGCCCGTCCAACTGCGACCGCCGCGCAGCCGCGGTGCAGAGGCCCTACCGAGTCTCGAAGTATTTGCCATTCACGCGCTGGAACTCGACCCGCCCGAAGGCGTTGAGCCGCTCGAATGGATGTTGCTCAGTTCAATGCCCACCCAAACGCTGGAAGATGTGCTCGAACGGCTGAGCTGGTACGCCCGTCGCTGGACCATTGAATCCTGGCATCGTGTCCTGAAAAGTGGCTGCCAGATCGAAGCCCGGCAGTTCGGGACGCTGGAGCGGTTCCTGCGGGCCACGGCGCTGTTCGCCGTAATCGGCTGGCGCATCTTGTACGCAACTATGCTGGGCCGGCTCGAAGCCGATATCCCTTGCTCGGTGCTACTGCAATCGCTCGAATGGCAGGCCTTGTACTGCCGCACGCACGGCACAACCAAGCCACCAGAGCAGGCACCCAAACTCAGCGACGCGGTCCTTTGGGTCGCCAAGCTCGGTGGCTACCTGGGTCGCAAAAACGACGATCCCCCCGGTGCTACTGTCCTGTGGCGCGGCTTCCTCGCCCTGCACGAAATCACCGAAATGTATCGGATCTTCCAGAAAAACGAGTAAGCCGCCGGAAGTTGTGGGTAAAGGCAAGCGCCTGCGGGAGAGGGGCCGGGGGAGAGGGCAGGCGCTGCAACGAAGTAGCGCCGCCGCCATGCCGAGCTCACCTCAGAACGTCGTCCTGAACCCCACCTTCACACTGCGCCCGGCCAGTGGCGCGATATCCCGCAAAATCGACGCCGCATTGCGCGCATCCTGGTTGGTCAGGTTGTCCCCGCGCAGGTACACCAGCGTCTGCGTGCCCGCCGTCTTGAACTTGTAGGTCAGCGCCAGGCTCAGCAGCGTATAGGCATCGGTCGGTGTGTCATTCACCGGCACCCGTGTCTGCTTTGCCGCATAGGTGACATCCACGCGCGCGCCCCACGGCCCGGCGCCATACACCAGCGCGCCGCCCAGGCGCAGCGGCGCCAGCCGCGGCAGCGGCTCGCCGGTATCGCGGTTCTCGCCGCGCACGTAGTCGGCACGCGCTTCGAAGTCGAGCGTATCGCTGGTCGTCAGCATCTTCTGCCACAGCCGCGTCTTGCCTTCGGCCTCGAAGCCATACAGCGTGGCCGGCACGCCCAGGTACTGGAACTCAGGCAGCGAGTCGGGACTGCCGGCGGCGACCACGTCGCCCGCTTCATCGCGCGCGCGGCCGGTCGAGGTCAGCGCCAGGTAGTTGGCAAAGCGGCTGTAGTAGCCCGACAAGCTTGCGCTGTGCGCCCCGGACTTGAAACGCACGCCGAGGTCGATCGAGGTGGCGCGCTCCTTGTTGGCGTTGGGGTCGCCCAACTCCCACGCGCCGGTGGCGACGTGCGGGCCGTTGGCGTACAACTCATAGAACGTCGGCGCGCGCTCGGTGTACGACAGGTTGCTGGTCAGCGACCACAGCGGATTGACCTTGTACAGCAGGCCCGCCGAGGCACTGGTGGCATTGAAGCTGCGGTTGGCATCGGCAAAGCGGTCGTTGCCGTTGGCGCTGGCCTTGATGCTGCTGTGGTCGAGGCGCCCGCCCAGGTTGAGCTTGAGGTCGCCGGAGGCCGTCAGCGGCAGTTCCTCGAACACGAACAGCGCAGCGTTGTCGGTGTTGGTGCTGGGCACGAACGCCTCTTCGCCCAGCGCCGAGAAATCGGTGTGGCCAAACTGCGTGCCGATCACGCCGGTCATGTTGCCGATCCTGGCGTGCTTGGCCTCGAAGCGCGCGTCCCAGCCGCGGTTCTTGAAGATCGTGCCGGTCTCGCCGTCTTCGATCTCCTTGTGTTCGTAGTCGGTGTAGCTGAACTTGCCCTTGACCGATTCGATCCAGCCGCCTGTGTTGCCGGCGAGGTTGCGCGCCTCGCTTTCCAGCGCAAAGCGGTCCTGGCGCATCTTCAGCCGCACGTCGTCTTCGGCGGGGGTGCCGTACTCGTTGCGGTAGGCACTGTAGTTGGCGCCGATAAAGCCGTCGGCCCAGGTGTAGGAGCCGCCCAGCGAGCCGCCTTCCTGCTGCGCGCTGGTGTTGGGCAGGCGGCCGTAGGCTTCGCTTTCGCCCTCGGGCAGCGGTTCAGCGGCGCGCAGGCGGTCGCTGCGGGCGAAGCCGGGGATGCGCAGGTCGCTGGTCTTGCGGGCAAAGGCGTCGGCGTGCACGGCGAACTTGCCGTTGCCGGCCTCGATCAGCGCACTGGCATTGCGCGCCTGGTCACCGCCCGCGGTGGCGCTGGCGTCCACCGCGCCGCCGATGCCTTCGATCGGCTCCTTGGGAATGCGGTTGTCGATCACGTTGACCACGCCGCCGATGGCGTTGCCGCCGTATATCAGCGCGGCGGGGCCGCGCACGACTTCGATGCGCTCGGCCACCAGCGGATCGACGGGCACGGCGTGGTCGTAGGATAGCGTGGAGGCGTCGACGGTGGTGCCGCCGTTCTGCAGCACCTTGATACGGTCGCCATCCAGGCCGCGGATCACCGGCCGGCTGGCGTTGGGCCCGAAGTAAGTGGACGAGACCCCGGGCAGCTTGTCGAGGGTCTCGCCCAGCGTGCTGGCCTGGCGCACGGCAAGGGCGTCGCCGCCCAGCGTCGATACGGGCGCCACCATGTCGTTGAGGTCGCTGCCGAGCGGGTTGGCGGTGACCACGACTTCGCGCAGGGTTGCGCCGGCAGGCGCGGTGGCAGGCGCCGCAGGCGTGGCAGGAGCGGTGTCGGCAGCGGGCGCCGCGGGCGGCGTGGCATTCTGCGCCAGCGCGGCGGGCGCCACGAAGGCGGTCGCCATGGTGGCGGTGAGCGAAGCGGCAAGGGCTGCCAGCGGGGTCAGGCGCGGTGCGCTGGTTTGCGGGTGTGAGCGGTTAGACATGGCGCGCGGAGAGAGGCAGTGGCAATCGGCCCGGCTGGCACGGCGGTCGCCCAGCGCCGGCCGGCCCGCAATGGGCGTGGCCGCGCAGCCGGAGTGGCAGGCGTTCAGCACGGATATTCATGGGCCGGGCGCGCGGCGAGGGCCGCGTCCCGGATCAGGCGAGGGCGATGGCCGGCGCCGGTGGCGCGCGCGAATGGAAGGGTTGTGCAGCGGGCAGGTCGGGCCAGCGCCAGGCCAGGTTGGCCGGCTTGACCGGTTTGCCGAAGGCGAGATCCGGCAGCGGCAGCTTGCCGCACAGGGTGTCGGCAACGGTGGCGCCGTCGAACAGCACGCACGAGTGGCCGGTGAAGGTCTGCGCCTGCGAGTGCGGGTCGGTATCGGCCGCTGGCGCGGTGTCAGTTGCCGTGGCCGTGGCGGCCAGGGCGGCCGCCGGCGGCAGCACGCCGCCGTGCACGATACGGTGGGTCAGCCCGGCATGCTGCGCGAGCAGCAGGCACAGCGCCAGCCACAGCGCGGAGAAGAGGCCCGGGCCGTGCGTGCGCAGGCGGGCGAACCAGTCAGTGCGCATGCCGATGGCCGCCGTGGCTGCCGTGGTCATGGTCGGGGTCGCCGCAGCCGCAGTCATCGCCATGGTCATGGTCATGGCTGTGGCCGTCTTCGTCGTCGAAGTCGTCGACCCAGGCAGGGAAGGGGTCCGGGTAAGCCGCCCAGGCGTCCGCGCCCGCCGCCATCTCGGCGTCGGTCAGCAGGCAGGCATCGAGCCGTGCCCACAGCGCGGCAGGGTCCAGTTCCACGCCGGTCAGCACCAGTTCCTGGCGGCGGTCGCCGAACGGCGCCAGGGCGCCGTCGACCAACATGTCGGCTTCCACTTCGGCGCGCTGCGCCGGGTCGCTCGGCCATTCGGCCGGGTCCAGCGCGGCCCACCAGGCGCCGGCGCCACCGTGGCGGCAGACGCCGCCGGCCTGGTTCCAGTCGCCGGCGGTTTCCATGCGGCTGGCCAGCCAGAACAGGCCCTTGGAGCGCAGCACGCTGCCGTGTTCGCGCAGCCACTCGGTGTGGATCAGGTCCGCGAAGCGTTGCGGATGGAACGGGCGCCGTCGCCGGTAGACCAGGGTGGACACACCGGTGGCGGCGTCGGCAGCGGGCACCTCGCCACGCAGCGCGGCGAGCCAGCCCGGGGCGTCGGCGGCGGCCTCGAAGTCGAAGCGGCCGGTGCCTTGCACGCGCTGCGGTGGCACCTTGCCGAAGCTGGCCTCGATGATGTCGGCACGCGGGTTGAGCGCATGCAGCACCGCATGCAGGCGCGCCAGTTCGGCGGCTTCGGCCAGGTCGGCCTTGTTCAGCACGATCACGTCGCAGAACTCGACCTGCGCGAGCAGCACTTCGGCCACGGTGCGGTCGTCGCCACCACCTTGCGCCAGCCCGCGGTCGCCGAGGAACTCGGCCTCGTTGAGGTCGCGCAGGAAGGTGGCGGCATCGATGACCGTCACCAGCGTGTCGGGCTGCACTGCGGCATCAGGCCCCGCGCCATGCTCGGCCTCGAACAGGAAGCCTTCGGCGATGGCCAGTGGCTCGTCCAGGCCGTCGGCTTCCACCAGCAGCGCGTCGAAGCGGCCTTCGGCGGCGAGCCGCGCCGCTTCGGCGAGCATGGCGTCACCCGACGGCAGAACGGTGGCCTCG
Source organism: Cupriavidus sp. DF5525 (assembly GCF_040149425.2). NCBI lineage: Bacteria > Pseudomonadati > Pseudomonadota > Betaproteobacteria > Burkholderiales > Burkholderiaceae > Cupriavidus > Cupriavidus sp. DF5525. Next base: position 153,181 of record NZ_CP168265.1, read on the forward strand.
CAGCCCGGCGGCAGCGGCGCCAGCGTCTGCCCGTCCTGCGCGCCGCAGACCAGCACGGCCACGCGGCTGCCCGCGCTATGCGCAAGCAGGTGGTTCAGCAGCGTGGTCTTGCCGGCGCCGGGGAAACCGGACAGCACGGCGACGGGCAGGCGATCGGCCATGGCAGGAGGGCAGAAAGACAGAAAATACGGCAGGCAGCGGGCGCACCTCGGCGGCCGTTGCCTCGTTGTTGCAACAAAGTTGCGAATTTACCAGAAAGGCCGGGCCGGCGACAGCCGGAGGATTCTGACAATGGTAGGCCGTGGCGACGCCACGACAAAGCGCCGCCAGGCCGTGAGTAAGCGCAAACACAAACGGCCCGGAGAACCGGGCCGTCACGTCGCGCCTGCCGCGCCGGCGTTGCCGGCGCGCGGCGTCTCAGTCGCCGAACAGCTTCTGGCGCAGTTCGCGGCGTTGCTGGGCTTCCAGCGATAGCGTGGCGGTGGGCCGGGCCAGCAGGCGCGGCACGCCGATCGGCTCGCCGGTTTCCTCGCACCAGCCGTAGTCGCCCGATTCGATGCGCTGCAGCGATTGCTCGACCTTCTTCAGCAGCTTGCGCTCGCGGTCGCGCGTGCGCAGTTCCAGCGCATGCTCTTCCTCGATGGTGGCGCGGTCGGCCGGATCCGGCACGATGACCGTTTCGCGCAGGTGTTCCGTGGTCTGGTCAGCGTTCTTCAGGATTTCGTCGCGCAGCTGCTCCAGGCGATGCTTGAAGAAGGCGAGCTGCGCTTCGTTCATGTAATCCTTGTCGCTCATCTTCAGGATTTCAGCTTCAGTCAGAAGTTTGTTGCTGCTCATGGTTGCTGCTGATTCTCTTGTTGATGCGGCCGGCGGCGTCTGGGTCCGCTCGGGTGCGCTGTCCGCGGGCTTGCGCGCCACGGTTGTTTCACTCTGGCTGGCTGCAGTCTTGCTGCTTCGCGGGCCTCCCTTCGTTGCGCCCGCTTCGGCGTTCGCCGTACTGCCGCGGGGAGCGGGCGCGGCCTTCACAGGCTGCGCCTTGAGCGTCTCTGCCGCTGCACTACCAGTCTTGCTGCGGCTTTCTTTTGTCTTCGTTGCGGCTGTCATGGGGACACCTCTCTCTCGCGTCAGTCAGTGACGGCGCGTGCCGGGGTACCCCAAGCGGAAAGGCGGTCTCCGCACGAAGCACTGCGACCGCACCTGCCCGGCGGCCTGCCTCATGCTGACGACAACCGCCGCCCTGCAAGATATCGGTAGCGGAAAAAAGGTGCGCCACCGGTATCAAATCCGGCCTATTGTACTTGAACAAATTTTTCCGAGATACGGGGGAAAGCCAGCCAGCACTTCGGTATTTCCCCGGTACCCCGAATGAGAGGGCCGCCGCAGGGCGGTATCTGGAGGCAGCCGCCCCGAGGGGCGGCTGGTGCACTCAGGCCAGGCAGTTCTCCAGGCCCTTGAGGATGGCTTCGCGGGGCAGGTCCACGCCGATGAACACCATCCGGGTGCCCGGGGTCTCGTCTTCCCACTTGCCGCCGATATCGCTGCCCATCAGTTGGTGGACCCCCTGGAATACCACTTTGCGGTCCACGCCCTCCATATATAGTACGCCCTTGTAGCGCAGTAGTTTTTCCCCGTACACCGCCAGGATTCCGGACAGGAATTCCTCCAGCTTGCCGTAGTGGAAGGGCTTGTCGCTGCGGAAGACAAACGACGCGATGCGGTCGGTATGGTGGTGGTGATGGTGGTGGTCGTGCTCGTGGCCATGATCGTGGTCGTGATCGTGGCCGCAGTCGGTGCCGCAGTGCTCGCCGTGGTCGTGATCATGGTCGTGGTCGTGATCCTCCGCGCGCAGGAACTCCGGGTCCAGCTCCAGCTTGGCGTTCAGGTTGAAACCGCGCAGGTCGAAGATGGTGTCGATCGGCGCCTCGCCGAAGTTGACCAGGCGGATCGGCGCGCGCGGGTTCATACGCACCAGCCGGTGGCGCAGCCCGGTCACGTCGTCCTTGCCGACCAGGTCGGACTTGGTGATGAAGATGGCGTCGGCAAAGCCCACCTGGCGCTGCGCTTCCTCCTGCTTGTCGAGTTGCATATGCGCATGCTTGGCGTCGACCAGCGTGATCACCGCATCCAGCAGGTAGCGCGAGGCGATTTCCTCGTCCATGAAGAAGGTCTGCGCCACCGGGCCGGGGTTGGCCACGCCGGTGGTCTCGATCACCACGCGGTCGAAGTCGATCTCGCCGGCGTCGCGCCGCGTCAGCAGCCCGGACAGCGCCTGCACCAGGTCGCCGCGGATGGTGCAGCAGATGCAGCCGTTGCTCATCTGCACGATCTGCTCGCGGCCGTCCTGTACCAGGATCTCGTTGTCGATGTTCTCTTCGCCGAACTCGTTCTCGATCACGGCGATCTTCATGCCGTGCGGCTCGTTCAGGATGCGCTTGAGCAGGGTGGTCTTGCCGCTGCCGAGGAAGCCCGTCAGGATCGTGACCGGGGTCAGTTTGGACATTTGTTGTTCTCCGGGAATTTGAGAAGGCCGTGTTCAGTGCGCGGGCGCGCGCTTGCCGCACTCGGCGCAGACGCCGTTCACGGTCAGTTCGACATGTTCGATGGCAAAGCCGCTGGGCACGCGCGGCGCGACCGGCTGCGCCGGCGCACTGGCATCGTCCAGGCAAAAGGTGCGGTCGCAGCGGGTGCAGTGGAAATGACTGTGCTGGCGATGCTCCTGCGCGCGCGCGGCCTCGTGCTCGACCAAGCTGAAGCGGAACACGCGGTCGTTGCCGGCGCGCTTCTGCGCCACGCCCTGTTCCACCAGCCAGTCCAGCACGCGGTAAACGGTGACGCGGTCGACGGTCTCGCCTTGCTCGGGCAGGCGGTCGATCACGGCCTGGTGCGTCAGCGCCTCGTCGCTGCCGATCAGGCAGGCCAGGATGCACAGCCGCGGCTGCGTCACGCGCGCGCCCAACTGGCGCAGGCGCTCGTGGGCGGCCTCCAGGGGCGGGGGGATCGCCGGTTCCGGCGCAAGGGCCGGCCGGTCCGGGCTGGGACGGGTCATGGGGCGATTTAACCATAGGGCCCCGGTTGATGCAATTCAGTTGCGTCAGCGGGACTTCCCGGGGGCGGCGTTGTATTGCCGGCTCCACCTCCGTGCGACCAAGCCGAAGGTGCTGTTTGTCGCCTATGATCGGCACAGAGATGTCCGTCAAACAGAGCAGACACACATGGAGACACCCATGCTGAACGACGCCAGCGCGCTGCTGTTCCCCAATTTCGAGCCCTTCCGGCGCCACGTCGGCGAAATCGAGATCGCCGGCGTGCAGGGCGGCTCGGGCCCGCCGCTGCTGCTGTTGCACGGCCATCCGCAGAGCCACCTGATCTGGCACCGCGTGGCGCCGGCGCTGGCCGACCACTTCACCGTGATCGCCACCGACCTGCGCGGCTACGGTAGCAGTTCCGCGCCGCCGGGCAACCCCGGGCACGAGGGGTACAGCAAGCGCAACATGGCGCAGGACCAGGTCGCGCTGATGGCCGCGTTCGGCTTCGAGCGCTTTGCGCTGTGCGGCCACGACCGCGGCGCGCGCGTGGCACACCGGCTGTGCGCCGACCATCCCGAGGCGGTCAGCCGGGCGATGCTGCTGGACATCGCGCCCACGCTGGCGATGTACGAACGCACCAGCATGGCCTTCGCCGCCGCCTACTGGCACTGGTTCTTCCTGATCCAGCCGGCGCCCTTTCCCGAGACGCTGATCAACGCCGAGCCGGAGTTCTACCTGCAGAAACTGATGGGCCTGCGCCAGGCCGGCCCAAGCCCGTTCGCCCCCGATGCCATGGCCGCCTACGTCGCCGCCATGCGCGACCCCGCGCACGTGCATGCCATGTGCGAGGACTACCGCGCCGCCGCCACCATCGACCTGGAACACGACCGCGCCGACCGCGAGGCCGGGCGCCGGCTGGAGCTGCCGCTGCGCGTGCTGTGGGGCGAGCACGGCGTGGTGGCGCGCTGCTTCGAGCCGATGGCGCTGTGGCAGGAGGTGGCTGCCGACGTCAGCGGCCGCGCGCTCCCGTGCGGGCATTACATTCCGGAGGAAGCCCCCGAGCCGCTGCTTGAAGAAATGCTCGGTTTTTTCCGCTAGCGCCCCGCCGCTGCGAACCCCGCGTTTTTCCGTGCATTCCTCCCATATCTTCGGCGTATCTCGCCATATGTGCAGCGTTGCAGGCGGGTTAGCCCCTATACCTGCACATTGTCTGGCGTTGCTAACATCATCCCCCCGCCCATGCCGCTGCGTGCGGCGGGGCGGCGGTGCCTGCCGGCATGGTCAAAGCGCGGCCAAAGAGCCTGCGCAATCAGCGCCCCCACAGCCGGGGCCGGGCCGGCGGCAACGCCTTGCAGACGGGTATTTGAAGGGAACCAGGAGAAGAGAGCATGAAACGAGTGGCAAAGATGGTCGCGGCAGCGCTGGCAGTCAGCGCAATGGGTGTGGTGTCGGGCGCGTACGCCCAGGAATATCCCGGCAGCAAGCCGGTGTCGGCGGTGGTGCCGTTTGCCGCAGGTGGTCCGACCGACAAGCTCTCGCGCGAGCTGACCGCGATCATGTCCAAGCATCTGGGCGCGACCATCATCATCGAGAACCTTGGCGGCGCCGGCGGCACCATCGGGGCCAAGAAGGTGGTGCAGGCCAAGAACGACGGCCACACCGTGCTGATCCACCATATCGGCATGTCCACCGCGCCGGCGCTGTACCGCAACCTGGGCTTCGATCCCCTGAAGGACTTCGAGATGGTGGGCGAGATCGCCGACGTGCCGATGATCCTGGTGGGCAACAAGTCGCTGCCGCCGAACAACTTCAAGGATCTGCTGCCGTACATCAAGGCCAACGCCAGCAAGCTGTCGCTGGCCAACGCCGGCATCGGCTCGGCCTCGCACCTGTGCGGCCTGCTGTTCCAGAGCGCGATCCAGACCGAGCTGACCACCGTGCCGTACAAGGGCACCGCGCCGGCGCTGACCGACATCCTGGGCGGCCAGGTCAACCTGATGTGCGACCAGACCACCAATATCGCCGGCCAGCTCAAGGCCAACGCGCTCAAGCCGTACGCGGCCATGCAGTCGCGCCGCGTGGAAGCGTTCAAGGACATTCCGACCGCGGCCGAGCAGGGCCTGCCGGGCGTGGAAGTCAAGATCTGGCACGCCATGTATGCCCCCAAGGGCACGCCCAAGCCGGTGATCGACAAGCTGTCGGCGGCACTGCAGAAGGCCGTGACCGACCCGACCTTCCGCGCCAAGATGGCCGAGCTGGGCGCCGAGGCCGTGCCGGCGCAGCGCGCCACGCCGGATTCGCTGCGCACCTTCCTGACCGCCGAAATCAACAAGTGGACCCCGGTGATCAAGAAAGCCGGCGTGTACGCGGACTGATCTGATGGAGTGATGTGCGAGGCGCGCGGGCCGCTGGCCCCGCGCGTTGCGGACAAGGGCCATGCGGCAACGCATGGCCCTTTTTGTTTGGGCGCGGCGCCGGGCAACGTGGCGGCAGGCATCCTATATTGGTCAGACCGCGCCCGGCGCACGCGAGGGCCTTGAAACCGGCCGGAGGCGTCGCCAACTACGGTCCTGACATATTCACGGAAGCCACCATGGAACAGTATCACGGCACTACCATCGTCAGCGTCCGCCGCGGCAATCAGGTCGCACTCGGCGGTGATGGTCAGGTCACTCTCGGCAATATCGTGATGAAGGGCACCGCGCGCAAGGTGCGCCGCATCTACAACGGCAAGGTGCTGGTCGGGTTTGCCGGCAGCACGGCCGATGCCTTCTCGCTGCTGGATCGCTTCGAGGCCAAGCTGGAGAAGTACCAGGGCAACCTGACCCGCGCCGCGGTCGACCTCGCCAAGGACTGGCGCTCGGACCGCGCGCTGCGCCGGCTGGAAGCCATGCTGATCACCGCCGACCGCGACACCACGCTGGTCATCACCGGTAACGGCGACGTGCTCGACCCCGAGGGCGGCATCGCCGCCATCGGCTCGGGCGGCGCGTATGCGCAGTCCGCCGCCAAGGCGCTGGTGGAAAACACCGAACTGCCGCCGAAGGACGTGGTCGAGAAGGCGCTGACCATTGCCGGTGAACTCTGCATCTATACCAACACCAACTTCGTCATCGAGACGCTGGAATAAGCGAAGGCCAGCCACTGCCAGCTTTTGCCACGCCCGGCTGGCCGCACGCCCCACCGCGCCCCAACTGAACGGATACCATGTCGCACACCATGACCCCGTCGGAAATCGTTTCCGAACTCGACAAGCACATCATCGGCCAGAACAAGGCCAAGAAGGCCGTGGCCGTGGCGCTGCGCAACCGCTGGCGCCGCCAGCAGGTGGCCGAGCCCCTGCGCCAGGAAATCACTCCCAAGAACATCCTGATGATCGGCCCGACCGGGGTCGGCAAGACCGAGATCGCACGTCGCCTGGCCAAGCTGGCCGACGCGCCGTTCATCAAGATCGAGGCGACCAAGTTCACTGAGGTGGGCTATGTGGGCCGCGACGTCGACACCATCGTGCGCGACCTGGCCGAGATGGCGATCAAGCAGACCCGCGAATCCGAGATGAAGAAGGTGCGCACCAAGGCCGAGGACGCGGCCGAGGACCGCCTGCTCGACGTGTTGCTGCCGCCGCCGCGCGATATCGGCTTTACGCAGCCGGAAGAAAAGGATTCCAACACGCGCCAGGTGTTCCGCAAGAAGCTGCGCGAAGGCCAGCTCGACGACAAGGAAATCGAGCTGGAGCTGGCCGCCGGCATGCCGAGCATGGACATCATGGGCCCGCCGGGCATGGAAGACATGACCGAGCAGATCCGCTCGATGTTCGCCGGCCTGGGCCAGGGCAAGAAGGCGCGCCGCAAGATGAAGGTCAAGGAAGCCTTCAAGCTGCTGATCGACGAAGAGGCCGCCAAGCTCGTCAATGACGATGAGCTCAAGCACAAGGCCATTACCAACGTCGAGCAGAACGGCATCGTGTTCCTGGACGAGATCGATAAGATCGCCAGCCGCAGCGATATCGGCGGCGGCGAGGTGTCGCGCCAGGGCGTGCAGCGCGACCTGCTACCGCTGGTGGAAGGCACCACGGTGAGCACCAAGTACGGCATGATCAAGACGGACCATATCCTGTTCATTGCCTCGGGTGCGTTCCACCTGTCCAAGCCGAGCGACCTGATCCCCGAACTGCAGGGCCGCTTCCCGATCCGCGTGGAGCTGGACTCGCTGTCCGTGCAAGACTTCGAGGCCATCCTGACGCAGACCGACGCGAGCCTGACCAAGCAGTACCAGGCGCTGCTGAGCACGGAAGCGGTCGAACTGGTGTTTGCCGATGACGGCATCCGCCGGCTGGCGGAGATCGCCTTCTCGGTCAATGAAAAGGTGGAGAACATCGGCGCGCGCCGGCTGTACACGGTGATGGAGCGGTTGCTGGAAGACCTGTCGTTCCATGCGACCAAGTCGTCGGGCGAGACCGTGACCATCAATGCCGCGTATGTCGATGAGCGCCTGGGCGACCTGGCCGGCAATGAGGATCTGTCGCGCTACGTGCTGTAAGTCGGTACTGTCGGCAAGCGGGAAGGGCGCACCACGGTGCGCCCTTTTTGCATCTGTGGGTCAGTTTCCGTCCCCTGGCGGGAACGGATTTCTCATATCCGTGCGTATCCGGCTGCCACATGCCGGTAAGGCGCGTAAGCATTGGTAAGCACGCTGGCGCGCGAAGGCGCGTCAATGCGACCCTTCGTCACCTTGACGGTCGATTGACCGGTGCGGGAGCCACCGCATCCCACTCAACTCACTGGCAGGAGAAATCCAATGATCCAATACAAGACCCGCCGTGTGGTGCTCGCCACAGGAGGCCTGCTGGCCGCGCTGGCCGCCGCGACGGCCTTTCTCTGCATCCGTCCCGCCGTGCCCGCCGCCGAGGCGGCGCAATCGGGTTCGCGCGGCGCGGCCACTGCCGCGGCAGCGACGCTGGCGCTGGATTCGGGCGCGCTGTTCACGCTGGCCGACCGGCATGCCGGCGACGCCATGCGCATCGTCGCGCAAGGCAGCACGCCGCAGGACAGCGCCGACGGGCTGGACTGGGACTACGTCCAGTTGCGCCTGTAAAACACCGGCAGCATTTGTCACCGGAAAGGCCGCGCAATACGCGCGGCCTTTTCCTTTAGCGTGACACCGGCCGCTTGCCCAGCTTGCGCTGCAAGGTGCGCCGGTGCATGTTCAGCGCCCGCGCCGTGGCGGAGATATTTCCGCCGTGCTCGGCCAGCACGCGCTGGATGTGTTCCCACTCGAGCCGCGCCACCGACAGCGGCACCGGCTCTTCCATTGCGGCCTGCGCCGCCTCTTCCGACACGCCCGCCATCAGCGCGGTCAGGATCGAATCGACATTGGCCGGTTTGGCCAGGTACTCGTCCGCGCCCTGCTTGACCGCCGCCACCGCGGTGGCAATGCTGGCGTAGCCGGTCAGGATCAGGATGCGCGCGTCGGGCAGCGCCTGGCGCAGCGGCGATACCAGTTGCAGGCCCGATTCGGCCGGCGCGGTGCTGCCGGCTTCGGGCGGCGGTTCCAGGTGCAGGTCCAGCGTGACGTAGGCAAAGGCCGTGCGCGACGCCAGCGCGAGCGCGCTGCGGCCGTCGTGCGCGACCTGCACCGAATAGCCGCGGCGCGTGAGCGCGCGCGCCAGCGTGCCGGCGAAGACTTCATCGTCGTCGATGAGCAGGAAGGACGTGCCTGCGGGTGCGGTGGCTTCAGGTACCGGGTGGAAGGTGTCGGTCATGTTCAGTGGTGGCGCGATGGTTCCGGATGCGCGGCAGGCGCGGAAAACGTCGATAGCGCGGACAGCGCGGGCAGGCGCAGCTCGGCCACGGTGCCGCCGCCGGGGCGGTCGTGCCAGGCCAGTTCGCCGCCCATCTGGCGGGCGGCGCTTTGCGCCAGGTACAGGCCGATACCCTGGCCGCCGTGCTGGCTGGCCACCGGCGTTTCGCCGAGCTGGCCGCGCAGGGATTCGGGGATGCCGTCGCCGTGGTCGGCCACGCGGAAGGACAGCCACGGCGCGGTGTAGCCGGGCTCCATCGCGATCTGCAGCTGCAGCGGTTCGTTGCCGCGGCCGGCGGCCTGCTGGCTGCGCGCGGCGTTGTCGAGCAGGATGGTCAGGATCTGGCCGACGCGGGCAGTTTCTACCGCTTGCGCGCCGGCGCCCGGGGTGGTGCCGGCCTGCAGGCCGGCGCCGGGATGGCGCAGCTGCCAGCGTTCGGCAAAGGCCGGCAGCCAGCCGTCGATGCGCTGTGGCGCCAGTGTGGCGGGATCTTCGCGCAGCCTTGCCAGCGTGGTGCGGCACAGCCCGAGCTGCTGCTCCATGGTCTGCAGGTCGGGCAGGTAGGCGTTGATCGCGGTGGCGCCGCGGCCGGGGTCGGAGGCATCCGCGCGCAGTTCGCCGGCGATCACCGCGAGCGTGGCCAGCGGCGTGCCGATCTCATGTGCCACGGCGGCCGCCTGGCCGTTGAGGTCTTCCACGCGCGCCTCGCGCAGCAACTGCTCGCGCGCCAGGTTGAGCTGCGCCTCGCGCTGGCGCAGCACGCCCGACAGGCGCGCGACGAACAGCGCGATCATCACCGCGCTGGCGACGAAATTCAGCCACATGCCCGCCAGGTGGTAGTTCACCGCGTTGTCGGGGTTGTGCAGGTCCAGCGGCACGTACTCGAACAGCAGCACCGTGTAGCAGGCCAGCGCGTACAGCGCCAGCGCGATCACCTGGCGCCAGGGCAGGATCGCCGCGGCAATGGCGAGGCCGGGCAGGTAGAACGAGACGAAGGGGTTGGTGGCGCCGCCGGTAAAGAACAGGATCGCCGACAGCGCGGTCAGGTCCACCAGCAACTGGCCCATCAGTTCGGCCTCGCCGGGCGCGCTGTTGCGCCGCGTGTGCTGGCGCAGGCGCAGGCCGGTGAGCAGGTTGAACAGCGCCTGCAGCCCGAACACCACCAGCAGCGGCCCGTAGGGCAGCCGGATGCCGGCCATCGGGTCGCAGCTCAGCATGGTCAGCGCCTGCCCGGCCAGCAGCGCCCAGCGCAGCCAGAACAGCCGGCGCAGCGTCACCTGGCCGTGGCGGGCGGAGGAGCCGGCCGGCAGCGGCGTCAGGAAGGGGAGTTCGGGCAGGCTTGGCACGACGGCGCGGGTGGTCATGGCGCGAGTGTATCAATGCCGCCGCGGGGCACCTGCGCGTGCGACACCTTGCCGCATTGGCGGCGCGCCGCGCGGCCTGCCAGACTAGCCGGCTATGCGCCGCGCCGGCGCTCCCCGGCCTGCCGCGCCGGCGCCCCCCTTGCCGGGCACGGCCAGGCATCGGCATGGTCTAATGTCTGCTTTCAGGAGAGCCTTACATGCAAGCCAAGATCCGCGCGGCCACGGTGGCCGCATCGTTCGCCGCGCTCGCCGCCACGCTGGCTTCGGGCGCCGTGCTGGCCCAGGTCGATGTCAGCAATGCCTGGGTGCGCGGCACCGTGCCGACCCAGGCCGCATCGGGCGCCTTCATGGTGCTGCACGCGCACGAGAACGCGAAGCTGGTCGGCGTATCGTCGCCGGTGGGCACGGCCGAGCTGCACGAGATGAAGATGGAAGGCAACGTGATGCGCATGCGGCAGATCAAGTCGCTGGACCTGCCAAAGATGAAGGACGTCGAGCTGAAGCCCGGCGGCTACCATGTGATGCTGATGGACCTGAAGTCGCAGCTGAAGAAGGGCGACACCGTGCCCATCACGCTGAAGATCGAGCAGGGCGGCAAGGTGACCGAGCAGAAGGTCACGGCAGAAGTGCGCGACATGGTGCCCGCTGCCGCCGGCGCGAGCGGCGGCCACGGCGAGCACAAGCACTGATCGCCTGACGGGCCCGGCCTCGTCCATCCACTCATCCAGCCAACATGGCCAACAAGCAGCACGGCACCCGGCAGAAGCTGGTCTTTCGCGGGGACACGCGGCCCGCCAGGCCAGCCACCGGCGCCACCCAGCGTCGTGATGCCAGACCGCAGCCACCGAATCCGGGTGGCGGCAAGCCCGCCAAGCCCGCACTCCGCCGTCAGCCGCGCAAGCTGATCGGCTCTTCCGATTCCTGATTGGCAGCCGCCGCCAGTACGCGCTCGCGCAGCCACGCGTGGGCCGGATCGGCCTCGGTGCGCTCGTGCCAGATCATGCTGAAGGTGAAGTCGTCCAACGCAAACGGCGGCGTGAATACGGCATAGCGGGGGTCGTCTTCCAGCGCGGCCAGGCTGCGTCGCGCGGTGGTGAGCACCAGGTTGGTCCCGGCGATCAGCGCCGGCGCCACGCTCCAGTGCGGCACCACGCAGGCGATCTTGCGGCGCCCGCCGAGCTTGGCGACGGCCGTGTCGATCGCATCCATGCGTTCGCTGTGCGTGGCCACCAGCACGTGCGAGCGCGCCAGGTAAGCCACCTGGTCGAGCCGGCCGGAATCGCGCACGGTCGCCGCATCCACCGCGCAGGCGTAGCTCTCCCGGAACAGCTCGGCGGATTTGACGCCTTCGGGCTGGTAGGTGAACACGCCCAGCGCCATGTCGATCTCGCCGTCGGCCACCTGCGCGGTCATGCCCTCGCGGCTGGCCTGCGACACCACCAGGTCGATATTGGGCGCGGCCTTGCGCACCGCGCGCAGCAGCCGCGGCAGCACCACCAGCGCGCCATAGTCGGACATCGCCAGGCGGAAGGTACGGCGCGTGGTGGCGGGCTGGAAGCCGCTCGGCCCCAGCAGGATGCGCACCTGCGCCAGCGCCTCGGCCAGCGGGCCGGTCAGTTCATGGGCGCGCGCGCTCAGCACCAGTCCACCCTTGCCGCGCACCAGGATAGGATCGTCGAGCAGCTGCCGCAGGCGGCCCAGCGCGTGGCTCACCGCCGGCTGGCTCAGGTGCAGCCGCAGCGCGGCGCGGGAGATATGGCGCTCGGCCAGCAGTGCTTCCAGCACCACCAGCAGGTTGAGGTCGATTCCGCGTAGGCTATTCATTCGGCGAATATTAAACGTACGAAAGCAGAATTGGGAATTCGCTTTGCGATATTTCACACTGGCAGGCATCGCATATTGCCTCACGGAGCGCACCATGTCAGTCACTCAGGTCCCGTTTTCGATCCCCGTTTCGCTGTTGCTGCCGCTTGCCACGGCGGTACTGGCCGGTGCCGTGATCCCGTTCCAGGCGGGTGCCAACGCCACGCTGGGGCGCACGCTGGGCCATCCGCTGTCGGCCACGCTGGTGTCGTTGCTGGTCAGCCTGGCAGCAATCCTGCCGGTGCTGTGCCTGCTGCGGGTGCCGCTGCCGGCGCCGTCGCAGCTGGCGCGCGCGCCGGGCTGGATCTGGATCGGCGGGGTGCTGGGGGTGTTTTATATCTCGGCCGCGCTGATGATGGCGCCGAAACTGGGCGCCGCCGGCTTTATCGCCGCGGTGGTGGCGGGGCAGGTGCTGGCGGCGCTGCTCGTGGACCAGTTCGGGCTGGCCGGGTTTGCCGTGCGTGTGCTGACGCCGGCGCGGCTGGCGGGCGCGGTGCTGATCGTGGCCGGGATGCTGGTGATGCAGTGGGGCAGTGCGCCGGCTCAGCCGGCCGGCGTGCCCACGGCCGGGGCCGGCGCCTGATCCTCGCTCCGGCGCGCCGCCAGGCAGGCGGGGCACAGGCAGTGCTGGCCGGGCACGATCTGCCGCGCCGGCAGCAGCGGCTGGCTGGCGCACCAGCACTCGGGCAGCCCGGCCACGTAGCCACAGACGAAACCGGCGCCACAGCGGCTGCAATGCTCGACCGGGCGCAGCTGGCCGGTGAGGACCGTGCGAGCGTCGCTCATCGGCGGCACGCCGGCGCCGGGGCCGGGATCGGAGGGGGCAACGCGGGGTTGGTTTCTGGCATGGTGGGAACTGGTGCGCGGAGTGGCTTGCCAAATGGGCACAGTGATCGGGGCACAGTGATCGGGCTCAGGTGACCGAGTGCGGGGCGGCTGTTGCGCGGACGGAACGCCGGCGCGCTGTCTGGTGCCCCGTGGGGCGCTTGCCGGCGGCTTGCGCGCGCAGCTTGGGCCGGCAGGCTCGCGCCCCGCGCGGTTTCTTGTAAAATCGGCGCCTGCCGTGGCCGGATGGCGCACTTTCGGGCGATCCCCGTTGGTTTCCCCCGGGTACGCGGCCGATTAGCCATCATACCTGTTGAATCTCACGGATGTCCCCCATGAACGCCGACAACCCCGGGCCTGCCGCAACGACGGTGGCCGCCATTGCCCCCGCGCTGAAAGCCGAGATCCTCGCCGAGGCGCTGCCGTATATCCGCAAGTTCCACGGCAAGACCATCGTGGTCAAGTACGGCGGCAATGCCATGACCGAAGAGAAGCTCAAGCACGGCTTCGCGCGCGACGTGATCCTGCTGAAGCTGGTCGGCATGAATCCGGTGGTGGTGCACGGCGGCGGCCCGCAGATCGATGAGGCGCTGAAGAAGGTCGGCAAGGTCGGCACCTTCGTGCAGGGCATGCGCGTCACCGACGAAGAGACCATGGAAGTGGTCGAGTGGGTGCTGGGCGGCGAAGTCCAGCAGGACATCGTGATGCTGATCAACCAGTACGGCGGCCAGGCCGTGGGCCTGACCGGCAAGGACGGCGGCCTGATCCGCGCCAAGCGCCTGCAGATGCCGGATCGCGAGAACCCGGGCGCCTTCATCGATATCGGCTACGTGGGCGATATCGAGGCGATCAACCCGGCGGTGGTCAAGGCGCTGCAGGACGATGCCTTTATCCCGGTGATCTCGCCGATCGGCTTCTCCGACGATGGCCAGGCCTACAACATCAACGCCGACGTGGTCGCCGGCAAGATGGCCGAGATCCTGAAGGCCGAGAAGCTGGTGATGATGACCAACATCCCCGGCGTGATGGACAAGAAGGGCAACCTGCTGACCGACCTGACCGCGCGCGAGATCGAAGAGCTGTTCGCCGACGGCACCATCTCGGGCGGCATGCTGCCGAAGATCTCGTCGGCGCTGGATGCGGCCAAGAGCGGTGTGCATTCGGTGCACATCGTGGACGGCCGCATCGAGCATTCGCTGCTGCTGGAAATCCTGACCGAGCAGGCGTTCGGCACCATGATCCGCTCGCACTGAGCGGAGCCGCCGGGGCGGCCCTGGCCACAACCAGCCGCCCCGGAACACCCCCATATCCTCCGAGTCGTCCGGCGTGCCTTCCAGTCTTCCTCCTCCGCGCCGTGTCCGCGCTCGCCTGCGCCGCCGCCCGGCGGGCGACAACTCAGGCCGCACGGTCTGGCTGTTCGACCTCGACAACACGCTGCACGACGCGTCGCACGCAATCTTCCCGGCCATCAACCGGCTGATGACCGCCTACGTGGCGCGCGTGCTCGGTTGCGACGAGGCCACCGCCAGCCGCGTGCGCGTGGACTACTGGCAGCGCTACGGCGCCACGCTGCTCGGCATGATCCGCCACCATGGCGTCGATCCCGCGGACTTCCTGCGCGCCGCGCATGAATTCCCGGCGCTGGCCGAGATGGTGCGCGTGCGGCGTGGGCTGGCCGCGCACCTGCGGAGCCTGCCCGGGCGCAAGATCCTGGTCACCAATGCGCCGCAGGACTATGCGCATGCGGTGATGGAGATTGCCGGCATCCGCCATTGCTTCGAGCGCGTGGTGGCGATCGAGCAGATGTGGGTGCACGGCCACCTGCGGCCCAAGCCGGACCGGCGCATGCTGCGCCGGTTGCTGGTGCAGACGGGCATCGCGCCCCATCGCGCGGTGCTGGTGGAAGACACCGTGTCGCACCTGAAGCGCTATGCGGGCACCGGTATCCGCACGGCATGGGTGACCGGCTACCTGCGCACGATCGCGCCGTCGCGCCCGCACGAGGCGCTTGCTGTGCCCACTGCGGCGCGCGACGACGGCAGCCGGCGCGATGCCGCGGTACGCTCCACGCTGGAGGCCGAGGACCGGCGCCATGTCGGCCACGCCGCGCAGGAGCAGTCGGTCACGCTGGTGGCGGCAGAGACCCAGGCGCCGCAGGCGCAGCCCGACAACGTGCCGCGCGTACGTGCCCGCGTGCCGAACCGGCCGGCCTATGTGGACATAAAAGTACAATCCATGCATCAACTCCAACGACGAATGCGGAGAACCGGGTCATGACGCAGAGCAACGGGGACCAGCCGGAGGCTGTCATTTCAGGCAGGGCCGAGGACATCGACATGCCGGCGGGCGAACAGGCGCCGGCCGCGCCCGTGCGCAAGCGCCCGCGCCCGGGCGAGCGCCGCGTGCAGATCCTGCAGACGCTGGCCACCATGCTGGAACACCCGCGCGGGGAAAAGATCACCACCGCCGCGCTGGCCGCGCGCCTGAACGTGTCCGAGGCGGCCCTGTATCGCCACTTCGCCAGCAAGGCGCAGATGTACGAGGGCCTGATCGGCTTTATCGAGCAGACCGTGTTCGGCCTGATCAACCAGATCGCCGACAAGGAAGAGCATGGCCTGCGCCAGGTCCATGCGATTGTGCGCATGCTGCTGTCGTTCGCCGAGAAGAACCCGGGCATGACGCGCGTGCTGACCGGCGAGGCGCTGGTGGGTGAGCACGAACGCCTGCAGGAACGCATCAACCAGGTGGTGGACCGCATCGAGGCCTCGCTGCGCCAGTGCCTGAAGGTGGCGGTGACACAGGCCGCGTTCCCCGCGGACGCCGATATCCCGGCACGCGCCGCGCTGATCATGGCGGCGGTGCAGGGCCAGTGGCACCGCTATGCCAAGAGCGGCTTCCGCAAGTCGCCGTCGGACCATGTCGAGGCGCACCTGAGGGTCTTGCTGGGCTGAAAACAACATGCCGGGCCGATTGCTCTATAATTGCCCGGTCGCGCCGATTTGATGACTGGCTTGCGGGCGCGCGGCAGCCAAGGGACCAAGGTCCGGGTTGCCACTATAAATGCGGCTAAAGAGGTTGGGTCGGCGCCCCATGTCACCACTGCAATGGATGGCGCCGGCACGCGGAATCCCGCAAGGAATCCAGTGAATCCCGACTTGGCTGCGATGCTGCATACGCAAATGCCGGTCGGGTTTTTTTATGCCCGTTCGCCACGGGCCCGGATTCCATGACTGATGTCGCCCTGCCGTCTGCCGCGCCCAGCGCGCTCGCCCTGCCGCCCGATTCGGTCGGCGTGGTCACGCCGCAGCGCATGCATTTCGCCGAGCCGCTGAAGCTGCGCAACGGCACGTCCATCGCCGGCTACGACCTGATGGTCGAGACCTACGGCACGCTCAATGCGGCCCGCTCCAACGCGGTGCTGGTCTGCCACGCGCTCAATGCCTCGCACCATGTGGCCGGCGTCTATGCTGACGACCCGCGCGACGTGGGCTGGTGGGACAACATGGTCGGCCCCGGCAAGCCGCTCGATACCAACCGCTTCTTCGTCATCGGCGTCAACAACCTGGGCTCGTGTTTTGGCTCGACCGGACCGATGAGCGTGAACCCCGCCACCGGCCAGCCCTATGGCGCGAGCTTCCCGGTGGTGACGGTGGAAGACTGGGTCAACGCGCAGGCGCGCGTGGCCGACGCGTTCGGCATCACGCAGTTCGCCGCAGTGATGGGCGGCAGCCTCGGCGGCATGCAGGCGGTGGCCTGGAGCCTGATGTACCCGGACCGGCTGCGCCACTGCATCGTGGTCGCATCCACGCCCAAGCTGTCGGCGCAGAACATTGCCTTCAACGAGGTCGCGCGCAGCGCCATCCTGTCCGACCCCGACTTCCACGGCGGCAACTACTACGCGCATGGCGTCAAGCCCAAGCGCGGCCTGCGCGTGGCCCGCATGATCGGCCATATCACCTACCTGTCGGACGAGGACATGGCCGAGAAATTCGGCCGCGAGCTCAAGACCGACGACATCCGCTTCTCGTTCGATGTCGAGTTCCAGGTGGAGAGCTACCTGCGCTACCAGGGCGACAAGTTCGCCGAGTACTTCGACGCCAACACCTACCTGCTGATTACGCGCGCGCTCGACTACTTCGACCCGGCGCTGGCCTACGGCGGCGACCTGACGCGCGCCATCGCGCAGACCCAGGCCAGCTTCCTGGTGGCGAGCTTTGGCACCGACTGGCGCTTCGCGCCCAGCCGCAGCCGCGAACTGGTCAAGGCGCTGCTGGACAACAAGCGCCCGGTCTCGTACGCCGAGATCGACGCGCCGCATGGTCACGACGCCTTCCTGCTCGACGACCCGCGCTATCACAACCTGATGCGCGCCTATTACGACCGTATCGCAGAGGAGATCGGCGCATGAACGCCCTGGCCAATCCCAATATCCTGGCGCTGCGCCCCGACTTCCGCGCGATCGCGCGCTGGATCGAACCCAATTCCACGGTGCTCGACCTGGGCTGCGGCGACGGCAGCCTGCTGCGCGTGCTGCAGGACGAACTCGATGTGCAGGCCTACGGCATCGAGATCCGCGACGAAGGCGTGCTGGCGTGCGCGCAGAAGGGCGTGCATGTCATCCAGCAAAACCTGGAGGGCGGGCTGGCGCTGTTCGAGGACAAGAGCTTCGACACCGTGATCCTGTCGCAGACGCTGCAGACCATCCACAACACCGCGCAGGTGCTGCGCGACACGCTGCGGGTGGGGCGCGAGTGCATCGTCTCGTTCCCGAACTTTGGCTACTGGCCGCACCGGCTGTCGGTGTTCCGCGGGCGCATGCCGGTGTCGGAGTCGCTGCCTTACCAGTGGTACAACACGCCCAACGTGCGCGTGCTGACCATCAGCGACTTCGAGGCGCTCGCGCCCAAGGTCGGGCTGCGCGTGATCGACCGCGTGGTGATGCACGAGGGCGTGACCGTCAGCTGGGGCGTCAACTGGCGCGGCAGCCTGGCGGTGTACCGGGTCTGCGCGGCCTGAGCGGGGCCCATCGGCTTCAGCCCGGCAGCGCGCCGGCCTCGTACTGCGCCGCAAATTCTCCCGACGGCGGGATCGGCTTGATGATGTCGATCAGCACGCCGTTGGGGTCGGCGGTGATGAAATGGCGCTGCCCGAAAGCCTCGTCGCGCAGCGGCAGCAGGATTGGCAGCCCGGCCGCCCGCAGGCGGTCATGGATCGCATCGGGGTCTTCCACTTCAAAATTCAGCAGCAAGCCCTTCGCGCACTGGCCGCGCGCCAGAGCGGGGATGGTCTCGTGGCTGCCGTCCAGCACCGCCAGGTTGACCGCCGGGTCGTCCGCTAGCTGCAGGTGTACGTACCAGTCGCTGGTGAAGAGGGCCACGAAGCCGAAGTGGCGCTGGTAGAACGCGGCCGTGCCGGCAACGTCGCCGGTCATGATGACGGGGTAGTAGCTGGTGACTTTCACGATGCGGCTCCTTTCGGTTGTTAGATACATGCAGACTGTATGTAAATTGATATTAAGATACAGGCTGCATGTATGCAAGGAGGAAATGCGTGGCCCGCTCGAACCGAGAACGTACCGAGGCAACCCGGCAGGCGCTGCTCGATGCCGCGCGCACGCTGTTCGTCAGCCGCGGCTATGGCGAGACTTCGACGCCTGACGTCTGCGCCGCCGCCGGCATCACGCGCGGCGCGCTGTACCACCATTTCGCCGACAAGCGCGACCTGTTCCGGCACGTGCTGGCCGAGGAAGCGGCGGCGGTCGCCGCCGATATCGAGGCGGCCACGCCCGATGGGCAGGACCCTGCCGAGGCCCTGATCGCCGGCGCGCAGGCCTACCTGGATGCGATGACCGTGCCGGGCCGCACGCGGCTGCTGCTGGTGGAGGGGCCGGCGGCGCTGGGGCTGCGCGAAACGCTGGCGCTGGACGAGGCCAACGCCGCCCGCACGCTGCGCGAGGGGCTGGATACCGCGGGTGTCGGCCAGCGGGGCGACATGGCAGTGCGCGCGCTAGCGCCGCTGCTGTCGGCGGCGTTCGACCGCGCGGCATTGGAGATCGAGGCGGGCGCCGATGCAGCACGCGTGCGCGAGGCCATGCTGTGGTTGCTGCGGCGGGTCCTCGGCAAGGGGTGAGGCTCAGCTAGACCGGCGCGTCGCCGGCGGTCGCGGCGAGGTGGTCGACAAAGGCCCGCACCTTGGGCGGCACGTGCCGCGTCGGCGTATACACCGCGTAGGCGGTGCCGATGTAGGGCTCGAGGATGTCCCAGTCCGGCAGCACTGTCACCACGCGGCCATCCTCGAGGGCGCTGCCCAGCGAGAAGTCCGGCACCAGCCCGATGCCGGCATCGCGCTCCACCATGGTCATGATCGCCAGGCTGTTGTTCAGCGTCAGGCGCGGCGGGATGCGCACCACCACGGTCTCGCCGCCGGCCTGGCGGCGCATGGTCCAGCGTTCGCCGAAGTTGCCGTAGCCGAGGTAGAGGCAGCGCGCGGCCGCCAGTTCGGCGGGCGTGGCCGGGGTGCCGTGGCGGTCCAGGTGGCCGGGCGAGGCCACCAGCCGGTAGCGCACCTCGCGCAGCGGCCGCGCGGCCAGCCCTGGCGCCAGTTCGCGGGCGATGCGCACGGCCACGTCCAGGCCTTCCTCGACCAGGTCGACCATGCGGTCGGCCAGCGTCAGCTGCAGGTCCAGCCCCGGGTACCTGGCAAGCAGCGCCGGCAACCGCGGCGCCAGCCAGGCTTGCCCGAACGAAACCGGGGCGCTGACGCGCAGCACGCCGTGCGGCGTACCGCCGTGCTCGCCGGCCAGCGCGGTGACCTCGCGCGCGGCGGCGGTCATGCGTGCGCAGGCGGCATAGACCGACTGGCCCAGCTCGGTCAGCGCAAAGGCGCGCGTGGTCCGCTGCAGCAGGCTCGCGCCCAGCGTCGCTTCCAGCCGCGACACGTGGCGGCTGACCGCCGACGGGGTCATGCCGAGGTCCTGCGCGGCGGCCGAGAAGCTGCCGCACTCGACCACGCGCGCAAATACGGCCATCGCATTAAGTGGTGCATCCAGCATCGCACGTCCTCATTCTTTGACTTCAGATCAAATACTAATTGAGCTGAGACGGGATTGTTGAGCGGATTGCATGGTGGAACAATGCGGCCATCACTCTGAGCGGAGTCCCTCATGCCCTCCCAACAACCCTTGCCAGGCGGCGCCTGGCGCATGGTCGCGGCCATGCTGCTGTCCGGCACCATCGGCTGGTTCGTGGTCACCAGCGGCCAGGCGCCGCTCGATGTGGTGTTCTTCCGCTGCCTGTTCGGCGGCGCGGCGCTGCTGGGCGTGCTGACGCTGCAGCGCGGCTGGGTGCGGATGACCCGCGCGCAGCTCGGCTGGCTGGTGCTGGGCGGTGTCACGCTGGTGCTCAACTGGCTGGCGCTGTTCTCGGCGTACGCGTACAGCGGCATCGCCATTGCCACCGTGGTCTATCACACCCAGCCGTTCTTCCTGCTGTTGCTGACCTCGGTGGTCCAGCGCGAGCCGTTCCCGTTCGCGCGGCTGCCGTGGCTGGTGCTGGCCTTTGCCGGTGTAATGCTGATCACCGGGCTCGAGCACGGCGCCACCGGCGCGGCGATGCTGGCCGGCATCGGCCTGGGCCTGCTGGCCGCGCTGCTGTACGCGGTGACGACCCTGGCCACGCGCCGGCTGCAGGCGATCCCTCCTGGCCAGATCGCCGGGCTGCAGATGGTGCTGGGCGTGATGATGCTGGCGCCGCTGGCCCATCCCGCGGCAGGCAGCTACGA
This sequence comes from Cupriavidus sp. DF5525, assembly GCF_040149425.2. Lineage (NCBI taxonomy): Bacteria > Pseudomonadati > Pseudomonadota > Betaproteobacteria > Burkholderiales > Burkholderiaceae > Cupriavidus > Cupriavidus sp. DF5525. The sequence continues at coordinate 173,838 of NZ_CP168265.1, forward strand.
CGCTGGCACCTGGGCCGCGCTGCTGGCGCTGGGGCTGGTCCATACCGGCGTGATGTACACACTGCTGTATGGCGCCTTCCAGCGGCTCAACGTGGTGTCGATCGCGACGCTGTCCTTCATCTACCCGCTGGTGGCGATCGTGATCGACGTGCTGGTGTTCGACGTGGTGCTGGGCCCGCTGCAGGTCGCCGGCATGGCGCTGGTGCTGCTGGGCGTGATCGCCAACCAGTTGGGCTGGAGCCTGCCGCTGCGGCGGCGGGCGGAGGGCTGATGCGGCACCCCGAGGACGCTGGACGGGCGCCTGATGCATGATCGTGTTGACCAAATGTCTGACTACGGCTAGTGTAGGCAGCTCATCGAACGATCGTGCTATTCGCCCCCATCGCCATGTCAGCTATCGCTCCCCAGACTGCCGCCGCTCCTGCTGCGCTCCATTCCTTTGACGATGCGATTGCGCTGGAGGCCGCCGGCGAGCACCGTTTCCTCGGCCGCACCACGCCGGCGTACTGGAACATGATCGGTCCGTTCGGCGGCATCACCGCCGCCACGCTGCTGCAGGCGGCGCTGGACCATCCGCAGCGGCTGGGCGACCCGGTTTCGCTGACCGTCAACTTTGCCGGACCGATCGCCGAAGGACCGTTCGAGATCGAGGCGCGCCCGGTGCGCACCAACCGCTCGACTCAGCACTGGACCCTGGAACTGCGCCAGGGCGATGGTGTGGCCACCACCGCCACCGCCATGTTTGCCGTGCGCCGCGAGACCTGGGACTGCGGCGAGGCGGTGATGCCGGAGGTCCCGGCCGCCGACACGCTGCCGGCCATGGGCGGGTTTGCGCCGGTGCGCTGGCTCAAATCCTACGACATGCGCCCGGTGCGCGGCGCCAAGCCGACCGCCGAGCCCGGCACCGAGCACCCGGACAGCCTGACGCAGTTCTGGTTGCGCGATGCGCCGGCACGCACGCCAGACTTCGCCGCGGTGGCGGCGTGGGCGGACAGCTTCTACCCGCGCATCTTCCTCAAGCGCGCGGGCTTCGTGCCGGCCGGCACGGTGTCGATGACCACCTATTTCCATGCCGATGCGCAGACGCTGGCGGCGCTGGGCGACAGCCACGTGCTGGCCAGCGCGCAGGCGCAGGTGTTCCGCCAGGGCTTCTTCGACCAGCGCGCGCAGCTGTGGAGCCCGGCCGGCGAGCTGATCGCCAGTTCGCACCAGATCGTCTACTACAAGGAATAAGGCTCAGGCGATCGCTTCGCGCGCCTGGGCCTCGTAGCGGTGCACGGTGTTGCGCATGACCCAGAGCAGCATCACGCCCGGCAGCGCCACCGCCACCGTGCCGAGGTAGAACGGCGCCCAGCCCCAGGCCTCGACCATATAGCCGGAGGTGGGGCCCACATAGACCCGGCCCACCGAAGCCAATGCCGACAGCAGCGCGTACTGCGTCGCCGAGAACGAGCGGTTGCACAGCGTCATCAGCAGCGCCACGAAGGCCGCCGTGCCCATGCCGCCGCACAGGTTCTCCACGGCGATGGTCGCGCCCATGGTCCACAGGTGCGCCGGCGTCACCGCCAGGATCCAGTAGCCCAGGTTCGACACCGCCTGCAGCATGCCGAACAGCATCAGCGAGCGGTACAGCCCCAGCCGCACCATCAGCGTGCCGCCGAACAGCGCGCCGATGATGGTGGCGGCCAGCCCGAGGGTCTTGTTGACGATGCCGACCTCGCCCGCCGAGAAGCCCACGCCGCGGATCAGGAAGGTGGTCGACAGGCTGCCGGCAAAGGCGTCGCCGAGCTTGTACAGCACGATCAGCAGCAGCAGCCACCATGCGCCCGGGCGCGCAAAGAAGTCGCGCAGCGGGCCGAGTATGGCCTCTTCCAGCGTGCGCGGCGCGCGCGCCGGCACGTCCGGTTCGGGGGCCCACAGCAGGGTGACGATACCCACGCCCATCAGCGCCGCCATCAGCAGGTAGGTCTGCTGCCAGCCGAGCACGCGGTCGGCCAGCCACAGCGCCAGGCCGCCCGAGACCAGCATCGCCAGCCGGTAGCCCAGCACCTTGACCGCCGCACCGGCGCCGCGCTCGGCGGGGCGCAGCACGTCGGTGCTGTAGGCGTCGAAGACGATGTCCTGCGAGGCCGACAGGAAGGCCACCAGCGTGGCCAACGCCGCCAGTGTCCACAACGCCTCGCGCGGCGGGCAGAAGGCCATGGCGGCAATGCCCAGCACCAGGCCCACCTGCGTCACCAGCAGCCAGCCGCGCCGGCGCCCCATCAGCGGCGGCGTGTAGCGGTCCATCAGCGGCGCCCACAGGAACTTGAAGATATAGGCCTGCCCGACCAGCGAGAAGAAGCCGATGGTCTTGATATCCAGCCCCTCGACCGTCATCCACGCCTGCAAGGTGCCGGAAGTCAGCGCCAGCGGCAGCCCGGAGGCGAAGCCCAGCGCCAGCATGGCGCCAATGCGGCGGTTGCGGAAGATGTCGAGATACGATTGGAAAGTCATGAACGGGGCAGGCGTGTGGCGCCGCGCGGCTGCGCGGGCGCCGTGTATTATTGCATCACCCGTCCGCCTCGCCGCCACATGCGGCACTGCGCGGCGGGCTTTTCCGCTTCCTGACTGCGCCCGAGGAACCGCACATGCTCCGCCGCTTGCAAGGTGTTCAGCGTCCCGCCCGTACCCGGCTGGCCCGCGCGCTGGCGCTGGCCGCGGTGGCGTTGCCCACGGCCTGGAGCCAGCCCGCGCCGGCGCAGGAAGGCGATGCCGACGGCATCCGGCTCAACCGCGGCGGCTCGGCGGTGCGCAACATCGTGCCGGCCGAGGCCATCGAGCAGCAGGCCACGCAGGAGTACGAACAGCTCAAGCAGGAGGCCATCGCCAAGCATGCACTGGCCGCCGACAACAACCCGCAGCTGATCCGCCTGCGCGCCATCGGCAAGCGGCTGCTGCCGCATACCGTGCGCTGGAACGAGCGCGCGCGCCAGTGGCAGTGGGAGGTCAACCTGATCGGCTCCAAGCAGGTCAATGCCTTTTGCATGCCCGGCGGCAAGATCGCCGTCTATACCGGGCTGCTCGACCAGCTCAAGCTCACCGACGACGAGGTCGCGATGGTGATGGGCCACGAGATCGCCCACGCGCTGCAGGAGCACGCGCGCGAGCGCGCCGCCAAGTCCGAGATCACCAACCTGGGCGCCAACGTGATTTCCCAGCTGTTCGGCTTCGGCAACCTGGGCAATATGGCGCTGGGCACCGGCGCGCACCTGCTGACGCTGCGCTTCTCGCGCGCGGATGAATCCGAAGCGGACCTGATCGGCATGGATGTTGCCGCGCGGGCAGGCTTCGACCCGCGCGCAGCGATCACGCTGTGGCAGAAAATGGGCAAGGTGTCGCAGTCCGGCGCCGAGTTCCTGTCCACGCACCCTTCCGGGCGCAGCCGCATCGCCGACCTGGAAAAGCACCTGCCCGAGGTGCTCCCGCTCTACGCGCGCGCGATCAACTCGACGGTGGACAAGCTGCCGCCGTACCGCGCCAATATGGCGGGCCTGGGCGATGCGCCAGTGGACAGCGGCGACGACGACCGGCAGAAGCCGCTGAAGCGCTGAGGCGCATTCCGCTGCAAAAGAAAAAAGCCGGCATTGCCGGCTTTTCTCGTTCAGGGTTGCCGCCGCTTCAGGCGCTCAGACCCGTGGCCTCATCGGCGCCCACATGCACGTTCATGCACTGCACCGCCGCACCGGCCGCGCCCTTGCCCAGGTTGTCCAGGCGGGCAACCAGGTTCAGGCGCTTGGGCGTGCCGAACACGAACAGGTCGACACGGTTGGTGTCGTTGTTGGCCTGCACGTCGAAGAAGCCGTCGTCGAGGTTCTCTTCGCTGTTGTACGGCAGCACGCGCACGAACTGCTCGCCCTCATAGTGCTTGCGGTAGATCTCGACGATCTGCTCCGGGCTTACCTTGCGCGCCAGGCGCTCGCCGAAGACCGGCACCGTCACCGCCAGGCCCTTGAGGAAGTTGCCGACGATCGGGTTGAAGATCGGGTCCTGCGACAGGCCGCCCTGCACGCGCATCTCGGGCAGGTGCTTGTGCTGCAGCGCGAGCGCGTAGGGGCGCGGGCTGTGCAGCTTCGGGTTACCGCCGGCTTCGAAGTCGGCAATCATCTTCTTGCCGCCGCCGCTGTAGCCGGTCAGGGAGAACGCCGACACCGGGTAGTCCGGCGGCAGCACGCCGGCATCCACCAGCGGGCGCACCGCCATCACGAAGGCGCTGGCGTGGCAGCCCGGCACCGCGATGCGCTTGCTGGCGCGGATCTTCTCGCGCTGGCCGCGCACCAGTTCGGGCAGGCCGTAGGCCCAGTTGTCGGAGGTGCGGAACGCCGTGCTGGCGTCGATCACGCAGGTATTCGGGTTGGTCACCAGCGACACCGCCTCGCGCGAGGCCACGTCGGGCAGGCACAGGAAGGCAACGTCGGCGGCGTTCAGGAAGCGTGCTCGCTCGGCCGGGTCCTTGCGCTTGTCATCGGCAATGCGCAGCAGTTCCACGTCGGGACGACCGGAAAGATAGTCAAGCAGCCGGAGACCGGTGGTGCCTTCCTGACCATCGACGAACACTTTGAAAACCATGGCGGACTCGCTCAATGAAATGCGGGATATGCGCGGGATATGCGAAATGTCCCCTGCCGGACCCGGTGGGGACCCTGCATTGTAGCGGGGATGGGGGCGGGTCGCAGGGTTTGCACCGGTTGGAATATTGCGATCTGGCACAGTTCGGCGCTTGCAGAATATAACCAAGTAGGTTAATTTGCATGGAGAAGGGGACGGCGCATTACTCGCTGTGGCGGGTGCGGGAGCTTCTGGCAGCACGGCGGGTCACGGTCACGCGAACCGCCCGCGATGGGGCCGTGGCGCTGGGGCTGGACATGGCAGGGCTGGCCGAGGTAATCGGCGCGCTGCGTCCGGCCCACTTACGCCGACCACACCGTCTGGCAGGACGTCTACCGTCCGGTTACGCGTACCTGAAGCTGACGGTGACCGAAGGCCTGCTGGTCGTGTCGTTCAAGGCGCGATGAAAGGAGCTGTGCAGTGAAATGCCCCGAATGCGGCGCGGCCGAACTGCTGGCCGATGTCCGCGACATCCCTTACACCTATCGCGGCGAAACCACCGTGCTGGAAAAAGTGCGCGGACAGTCCTGCCCGGCCTGCGGTGAGTCCGTGACCGACTGGCAGGAAAGCGACCGGGTGATGAAACTGATGAACGCGTTCAGCCGCCAGGTGAATGCCGCGTTCGTCGATCCGGCCTACATCACCGGCGTGCGCAAGAAGCTCCGCCTCGACCAGCGCGAAGCCGCCGAGATCTTTGGCGGCGGCGTCAACGCGTTCTCGCGCTATGAAACCGGCAAGACCAAGCCGCCGCTGGCGCTGGTCAAGCTGCTGAAGCTGCTCGACCGCCACCCGGAGCTGCTTGAAGAAGTCCGGGCGGCTTGATGGCAACCGCTCAGAGCGGATAGTCGTAATCGATCGACAGCGGCGCGTGATCGCTGAACTTTTCGTCCTTGTAGATCGAGCAGATATGCGCGGTCTCGGCGAGCTTCGGCGTGGCCAGGTGATAGTCGATGCGCCACCCCACGTTCTTGGCATAGGCCTGCCCGCGGTTGCTCCACCACGTGTACTGGTCCGGGCGCGGATCCAGCCTGCGGAACACGTCGACATAGCCGTGGGTGTCGAACAGCTCGCCGATCCATGCACGCTCTTCCGGCAGGAAGCCTGAGTTCTTCAGGTTGCCCTTCCAGTTCTTGATATCGATTTCCTTGTGCGCGATGTTGACGTCGCCGCACAGCACGATCTCGCGCCCGCTCGCCTTCAGTTGCAGCAGGTGTGGCAGGAACGATTCCATGAAGCGGAACTTGGCCTGCTGGCGCTCCTCGCTGCTGGAGCCGGACGGCACGTACACCGATATCACCGCCAGGTGCGGATACTGCACTTCGACATAGCGGCCTTCGCTGTCGAATTCCGTATTGCCGAAGCCGGTGACCACACGCTCAGGCTTGTGGCGCGTATATAGGCCCACGCCGCTGTAGCCCTTCTTCTCGGCGTAGTGGAAATAACCGTGGTAGCCATGTGGCGCAAGGAACGCTTCGGTCATGTCGGCGGCCTGCGCCTTCAGTTCCTGCACGCAGACCATGTCCGCGTCCTGCTTGCCCATCCAGTCGAAAAAGCCCTTCTTGGACGCGGAGCGGATGCCGTTGAGGTTGGCGCTGATAATCCGTAACATCTCGGGAAATTTTGAATTCAGAGAGAAATGATGACGCAGAACACGCCTGCAAGCACGCAAGAGGGCGCCGACCTCAGCCAGACCTTTATCCGCTTTGCGCTCGATGCCGGCGTGCTGTCGTTTGGCGAGTTCGTCACCAAGGCTGGCCGCAAGTCGCCGTACTTCTTCAACGCCGGCCTGTTCAACCAGGGCGCGATGCTCGGCCAGGTGGCGCAATTCTATGCGAAAACCCTGCTGGGCTCGGGCGTGCAGTTCGACGTGCTGTTCGGGCCGGCCTACAAGGGCATCACGCTGGCGTCGGCCACCGCAGTGGCGCTGGCGGGCATGGGACGTGACGTCGGCTTCGCCTACAACCGCAAGGAAGCCAAGGACCATGGCGAAGGCGGCACGCTGGTGGGCGCGAAGCTGCAGGGCAAGGTCGTCATCGTCGACGACGTGATTTCGGCCGGCACCTCGGTGCGCGAGTCCGTCAACATGATCCGGGCCGCCGGTGCCGAGCCCGCCGCGGTGCTGATCGCGCTGGACCGCATGGAGAAGAGCGGCACCGCCGAGCAGGTCGGCACGCATTCCGCCGTGCAGGACGTGCAGCGTGAATTCGGCATCCCGGTGATCGCGATCGCCAGCCTGAAGGACTTGCTGGCCTACCTCGATGCGTCGCAGGATCCGGCGCTGTCCGCCTCGCGCGAGGCGGTGGCGGCCTACCGTCAGCGCTACGGCGTCTGAAGCCGTTGATGGCGGTGGGCGCTGACAGCAGCGTCCCATCATCGGATAGCGGGGCAGGCGGACTTTCTAACTGGCAGGGAGCGCGGCGTGGCGGCAAAAGAGCGGCAGGAACGGCAAGAGCAACAAGAAAAGGCAGGGCAGGCGGCAACGCCATCCGCCCAGGCTGAAAACGGCAACCAGGCCGATTCCCTCGCCGAGCGCGGCGCCCAAGTGCGCCCGCGCAAGCCGGTGCGCCAGGCCGCCAAGGCCCCGGACCGTCCCGCGCATGAAGCCTATGCCGTGCGCGCGCTGGTGCTGCAGGGTGGCGGGGCGCTGGGCGCCTACCAGGCCGGCGTGTACCAGGGACTGGCCGAGGGCGGCATCTACCCGAACTGGGTCGCCGGCATCTCCATCGGCGCGCTCAATGCCGCGGTGATCGCCGGCAATCCGCCGGAGCGCCGGGTCGAGCAGCTGTGCGCCTTCTGGGAGCACATCTGCGCGCAGCCGTGGCTGCCGAGCCTGTCGCATACCTGGCTGATCGATCATGCAGAAACCTGGCCGGAGCCGCTGCGCATCTGGTTCGACGGCCTGCACGCCGCGCGCGCGATGTTCGAAGGCCAGCGCGGCTTCTTCCAGCCGCGCAGCTGGCCGGAGCTGTTGTCGCGCTATGCCGAGCCAACCCGCGCCAGCTTCTACGACACTACGCCGCTGAAGGCGACGCTGGAGCGCTTTGCCGACTTCGACCTGATCAACCACCGCCCCGACCTGATGCGTGTTTCGGTGGGCGCGGTCAATGTGCGCACCGGCAATTTCGCCTATTTCGACAACACCCGCGACAAACTCCGCCCCGAGCATTTCATGGCTTCGGGCGCGCTGCCACCAGGCTTCCCGGCGGTGGAAATCGATGGCGAGTACTACTGGGACGGCGGCCTGGTCTCCAACACACCGCTGGCCGAGGTGCTGACCGCGCAGCCGCGGCGCGACGCGCTGATCTTCCAGGTCGACTTGTGGAGCGCGCGCGGCAAGCTGCCGCACGACCTGATTGACGTGGCCGAGCGCGAGAAGGACATCCGCTATTCCAGCCGCACGCGCGCCATTACGGACTACATGCGCGAGCAGCAGAACATGCGCCGCATGCTCAATGAAGTGATGGCGCTGGTGCCGCAGGCAAAGCGCGACAACGCGTGGTACCGGCGCGCCGCCGAGCAGGCCTGCGACGCGCGCCGCAACGTGATCCAGCTGATCTACCGCGACAAGTCGTTCGAGAACATGGCCAAGGATTACCAGTTCGGCTCGCTGACCATGCATGAGCACTGGACCAGCGGGCTGGACGATATCCGCCAGACGCTGCGCCACCCGCAATGGCTGGCCATGCCCAGCCGCGAGCATCCCTTCGTCACCCACGACGTGCACCGCGGCAACGGCGGCTGAGCCGCGCCGGCGCCGGCCGCGCTACTCGACCTTCACCTGCGCCAGTTCGGGCCGCGGCGGCGGATAGGCGGGTTTCAGTTCTGCGAACACCTGTGTCAGGATTTCCGCCACCATCAGGTTGCGGTGAGTCTTGGAGTCGGCCGGCACCACGTACCATGGGCATTCGGGCGTGCTGGTCGCCAGGATCGCCGCCTCGTAGGCGTCCATGTAGGCCTTCCAGCGCTTGCGCTCGGCCAGGTCGGTGGTATCGAACTTCCAGTGCTTCTCCGGATCCGCCAGGCGAGCCTCCAACCGCGCCTTCTGCTCGTCGCGCGAAATATGCAGGAAGCACTTGACGATGGTGGTACCGGTCTCGGTCAGCATGGCCTCAAACGCGCGGATCTGGCGGAAGCGGCGCTCGCATTCGGCATTGTCGATCCAGCCGTGCACGCGCGTGATCAGCACGTCTTCGTAATGGCTGCGGTTGAACACCACGATTTCGCCCGCCTTGGGCACTTGCAGGTGGATGCGCCACAGGTAGTCGCGCGCCAGTTCTTCCGGCGACGGGGCCTTGAAGCCCACCACGCGGATGCCCAGCGGATCGAAGCTGCGGAACACGCCGCGCACGGTGCCGTCCTTGCCGCTGGTGTCCATGCCCTGCAGCACCACCAGCAGCTTGCGGCGGTGCTCGGCATAGAAGATGTCCTGCTGCGCGTCGAGCGCGTTGCTCAGTTCGATGATGCGGGCGAGATCTTCCTCTTTCTTGCCGCACGAGAGCGGCTTGCTGCCCGGGTCGAAGTCAGCAAGGCGGAATCGCTTGCCTGAAGTAATTCGGAAATCGTCCAGCGGCATGGGGCGCTCCATCGGTCTGACCTGCAAGATCAAAAGGACTGGGCGCGCCGCCGGCTGCCGTCGGCGGTAAGGCGGAAGAGAGGACGGAAAGGGGCGCGCAGCCCCTATGGTCAGGCCGGCAGGGCTGCCAGGTCAATGCTGCCTTCGAACACGGTGGTCGCCGGACCGGTCATGCGCACCGGCTCCGAACCGCCATCCCAGGCGATGGTCAGTTCGCCGCCGTGGGTGTGCACCCGCACCGGCGAGTCCAGCAGCCCGCGCCGGATGCCGGCCACCACCGCCGCGCAGGCGCCGGTGCCGCAGGCCAGCGTCTCGCCGGCGCCGCGCTCGTAGACGCGCAGCCGGATGGTGTGGCGGTCTTCCACCTGCATGAAGCCGGCGTTGACGCGGTTGGGGAAGGCGGAGTGGTATTCCAACACCGGGCCGTCCTGCAGCACCGGGAAGTTCTCCACGTCGTCCACCGCCTGCACCGCGTGCGGATTGCCCATCGACACGGCCGAGATCCATTCGGTGCGGCCGTTGACTTCCAGGCCGTAGAGCGTGTCGGCGCCTTGGCTGCGGGTCGGCAGGCCTTCGGCACGGAACGGCACGCGCGCCGGTTCCAGCTCGGGCGCACCCATGTCGACCGTGACCTGGCCGTCGTCCTGCAGCGTCAGCGTAATCACGCCGTTCATCACCTCCACGCGCACCGAGCGCTTGTCGGTCATACCCTTGTCGGCGACAAAGCGCACGAAGCAGCGCGCGCCGTTGCCGCAGTGCTCGACCTCGCTGCCGTCGGCATTAAAGATGCGGTAGCGGAAGTCGACATCCGCGCGCGAGGGTTTCTCGACCACCAGCATCTGGTCGGCGCCCACGCCGAAGTGCCGGCTGGCGAGCGCGCGCCACTGCGCGGGGGTCAGGTCGATCTGCTGGCCGATGCCGTCGAGCACGACAAAGTCGTTGCCGGCGCCATGCATCTTGGTGAACTGGAGTTTCATGAGGGGGATTGTAGTCGTGGGGCGCAGGGCGTGCCGGCGCTCAGTAGATCTCGGGCTCGCCCGGCAGGCGGTGCTTGAAGCGCTTATGCACCCAGTAGTACTCGGGCACGCGCGGGCGGATGCAGTCCTCGAAGAAGGTGTTCATGCGGCGCGTGTCGTCGGTGACGCTTTCGCCGGGGTAGTCTTGCCAGGCCGGCAGGATGCGCAGCACGTAGCCCTGGTAGTCGGGCAGCATCTCGGTATAGATCGGCACCACCCTGGCCCCGGTCAGCCGTGCCAGCCGCGACACCGAGGTCAGCGTCAGCGCCTGCACGCCGAAGAACGGCACGAACTCCGAATCGCGCTCGCCGAAGTCCATGTCGGCGATCAACTGCAGCGCCTCGCCCTTCTTCAGGCAGCGCAGGATGTCGCGCGCGCTGTCATTGCGCGCAATCATGTTGGCGCCGAAGCGCCCGCGCGCGTGCTTCAGGAAGCCGTCGAACAGGGCGTTCTTCTGCTTGGTATAGAGCGATGCGCCGGAGCGCCCCACGTGCTCGCGCAGGTGGATGGTCAGCCGTATCGCGCCGGCCTCCACGCCCGACAGGTGTAGCGTCACCAGGATATGGGGAGTGCCGTCCAGCGCTACCAGGTCGGCCTGGTCGTCGATCTGCACCCAGCGGCGCATCTGCGCCTCGTTGCCGGTCCAGAAGATGCCGCGCTCGGCAAAGCTGCGGAACAGGATGCGAAAGCCTTCGCGCGACAGCGCGTCGATCTCGGCCTCGGTCTTGTCCGGGAAGCACAGGCGCAGGTTGGCCTGCACCACGCGCCGGCGGCTGCTCGGGACCACGTACAGCAGGCTGCCCAGCGCTTCGCCAAAGCGGGCAACGAGTGGATATGGCAGTTTGCCCAGCACCGTCAGCAGGCCGATGCCGAGCCAGGTGAACACGCGGCTCATGAAAGGGATGGATCAGTGGTCGTCTTGGTCGCGGTGCTGGTGGTGGGGTCAGGCGGCAGTTCGGCCCCGGCCGGATGCTTGTAGCGGTTGTAGCCCCACAGGTACTGCGTGGGCGCCATGGCCACCAGTTGCTCGATATTGCGGTTGATCACGGCGGCGGCCTGGGTCGGATCCTCGGGCAGCAGGCCGCCGTCGTTGAGCACGCGGAAATGGCCGCGGTAGCCGGCGCCGCGCGGCAGCCGCTCGGCGAACACCGCCACCACCGGCGCCTGGGTCAGCTGTTGCATCCGGTGCACCAGCGCCATGGTGTAGGCCGGCTTGCCGAAGAATGGCGCCCAGTGACCCTCGCCGCCGGTCGGCACCTGGTCGGGCAGGATGCCCACCGCCTGGCCGCGCTTGAGGGCCTTGACCAGCATGCGCACCCCGCGCGGCGTGGCCGGCGCCATATGCAGGTTCGGGCGGGTGCGCATCTTTTCGATCCAGTCGCGCAGCCAGGGCTGGTGCGGCGGCTTGAACAACGCGGTGACCGGGCGCAGCAATGCGTGGGACTGCGGCAGCACTTCAAAGCAGCCCAGGTGCGGCGTCAGGATGATGAGGCCTTTGCCGCGCGCTTGCAGCGCCTCCAAGGCCGGCCACATGTCGTCGTCAAAGCCGTACAGCTTCGCGCCGATCTTGCGGCGACTCCAGAAGTAGGGCATCTCGACGATCATGCGCCCCGCCGAGCGGGCGGCTTCGTCGATCATCGCGTCGGTGGCGTCCGGAAACGCCAGGCGGAAGTTTTCTCTGAGGCGCTGGCGGTAGCGGCCGGGCAGGCGCCCCGCCAGAAGCCCGAGTGCGCCGCCCACGGCTTGCAGCAGGCGTAGGGGAAGGCGGGAGATCAGCCAGAAAAGAAAGGTCATCAGGCGCGAAAAGGAAGCCTGTGCCAGGTCTGCGCCGGGGAACAGACGGGAAACAGGCGATTTTTTCGATTGCGGTGTTCAGTTCCGCGCGCAGCGTGCCGTCATCGGGAGACCAGCACGGGGGCCAGCGGCGAAGTGTTGCTTTGGTCCCGTTGGTGCGCTGCAAGAGCCCGGCAGGCGCGTATAATAGCGTGTATCGCCGAGTTAACTGACAACTTGCGGGGCGATGCGGCTCTAACCGGGCTGCTTGAAATACCGCTAAAGCGTCGCCGCCATGGACCGAACGGGCTGGCACGCAATAGCCAACCTGGAGAATAAGTTCGTGGCAAACGACTTCCTTTTTACTTCGGAATCCGTCTCCGAAGGCCATCCCGATAAGGTCGCCGACCAGATTTCCGACGCCGTCCTCGACGCCATCCTGGCGCAGGACAAGTATGCGCGTGTGGCGGCCGAGACGCTTTGCAACACCGGTCTGGTGGTGCTGGCGGGGGAAATCACCACGACCGCCAACGTCGACTACATCCAGATCGCGCGCGACACGATCAAGCGCATCGGCTACGACAATACCGAGTACGGGATCGACTACAAGGGCTGCGCAGTGCTGGTCGCCTATGACAAGCAATCGCCCGACATCGCCCAGGGCGTTGACCGCGCCTCCGATGACTACCTGAACCAGGGTGCCGGCGACCAGGGCCTGATGTTCGGCTACGCCTGCGACGAGACCCCGGAACTGATGCCGTTCCCGATCTACTACGCCCACCGCCTGGTCGAGCGCCAGTCGCTGCTGCGCCGCGACGGCCGCCTGCCCTGGCTGCGCCCGGACGCCAAGTCGCAGGTCACGGTGCGCTATGTCGACGGCAAGCCGCACAGCGTGGATACCGTGGTGCTGTCGACCCAGCATTCGCCGGACATCACCCAGGCCCAGATCCGTGAAGCGGTGATCGAGGAGATCATCAAGGCGGTGCTGCCGGCCGAGATGCTGAAGGAAACCAAGTACCTGGTGAACCCGACCGGGCGCTTCGTCATCGGCGGCCCGCAGGGCGATTGCGGCCTGACCGGCCGCAAGATCATCGTCGATACCTACGGCGGCGCTTCGCCGCACGGCGGTGGCGCGTTCTCGGGCAAGGACCCGTCCAAGGTCGACCGCTCGGCCGCCTATGCCGCGCGCTACGTGGCCAAGAACGTGGTGGCCTCGGGCCTGGCGCGCCAGTGCCAGGTGCAGGTCAGCTACGCCATCGGCGTGGCCCGCCCGATCAACGTGACGGTCTACACCGAAGGCACCGGCAAGATCCCCGACGCCAAGATCGCCGAGCTGGTGCAGGAACACTTCGACCTGCGCCCGAAGGGCATCGTGCAGATGCTGGACCTGCTGCGCCCGATCTACGAGAAGACCGCTGCCTACGGCCACTTCGGCCGCGAAGAGCCGGAATTCTCGTGGGAAGCCACCGACAAGGCGGCTGCCCTGCGCGCCGCGGCCGGTCTGTAAGCCGTACCCGCCTTCACTGCAAGCCCCGCCGGCCCGCCAGGGCCCGCGGGGTTTTTTCATGTGGGTTTGATCCCGGTCGGCTCCATGTGTGGCGCCGCCGCCACTGCGGGCCGCAGGGAGTAAAATCCAGCCATTCCCGACCCGCCGCCGCAGGCGGCCGATCCCCTTGCTGGTGACCGTTCCCAGAGGATGCCATGTCTGAAGCGCCTGTCCTTGCCACTGCCACATCGCCGAGCCGCCCGGCTGCCGCCGGCACGCTCAACCTGATCCGCCCGCAGCCTTACACCGACTGGGCGCCACAGGTCACGGCCGAGGAGCGTGCCACGCTGCGCCGCGAGCTGGAGCAGGGCGCCGTGCTGTACTTCCCGAACCTGAATTTCCGCTTCGAGCCGGGCGAAGAGCGCTTTCTCGACAGCCGCTATTCCGACGGCAAGTCCAAGAACATCAACCTGCGCGCCGACGACACCGCGGTGCGCGGCGCCCAGGGCAGCCAGCAGGACCTGGCGGACCTGTACAAGCTGATTCGCCGCTACGCCGACAGCAGCGAGGCGCTGGTGAGTACGCTCTTCCCCGAGTACGTGCCGCACATGACGCGCGCCGGCACCTCGCTGCGCCCGAGCGAGATCGCCGGCCGCCCGGTCAGCTGGCGCAAGGACGACACCCGGCTGCACGTCGATTCCTTCCCGTCCAACCCGATGCTGGGCAAGCGCCTGCTGCGCGTATTCCACAACATCGACCCGGCCGCGCCGCGGGTGTGGCGCGTGGGCGAGCCGTTCGCCGACTTTGCGCAGAAGTTCGTGCCCAAGACGCACAGCTTGTGGCCGGGGCAGGCAGCGCTGATGAAGCTGCTGCATATCACCAAGCGCACGCGCTCGGAATACGACCACCGCATGCTGCAGCTGCATGACCTGGCCAAGGCCGACCTGGACTACCAGGCCAATGTGCCGCAGCAGGAATTCCACTTCCCGCCGGGCTCGACCTGGATCGTGTTCAGCGACCAGCTGCTGCACGCCGCCATGCGCGGGCGCGCGATGATGGAGCAGACCATCTACCTCGAACCGCAGGCGATCTCCGACCACACCCATTCGCCCGAGGCGGTGCTGTCGCGCATGCTCGGGCGTCCGATGCTTGTGTCCTGATCAGGCGTGATCAACGCCTGATCAACGCAGAAGCAGCTTCAGCATCGTCTCGAAGGTCTTGCCATAGGGCGGCTTGAGCAGGCCGGCGCCATTCAGCGCCGCCTGGTGGAACACCGGCTTCACCTTGGAAAAGGTGTCGAAGCCCGCCTGGCCGTGATAGGCCCCCATGCCGCTGGCGCCGACGCCGCCGAACGGCAGCCCGTCCTGGGCGATATGGAACAACGTGTCGTTGACGGTGACGCCGCCGGCAACGGTCTGGCGCATCACATGGCCGATCGCGCCGCGGTCGCGCTCGAACAGATAAAGCGCAAGCGGGCGCGGGCGCGCATTGATGTAGTCGACCGCTTCATCCAGCGTGCGGTACGTCACCACCGGCAGCACCGGCCCGAAGATCTCCTCGCGCATCGCCGTCACGCCCTCGGGCGCATCCAGCAGCAGCACCGGCGGCAGGCGGCGCGCCTGCGCGTCGGGTTGCGCGTCCGAGAGCGGCACCACGATCGCGCCCTGCGCCGCCGCTTCGTCAACCAGCCCTGCCAGCCGCGCAAAGTGGCGCGGGCTGATGATGCTGGTGTAGTCCGGGTTGCGCGCCAGGTCGGGATAGAGCCGGTTCACGCACTGCCGCGCGGCTTGCACCAGGCCATCGCGCAGGTCTTCCGGCACCAGCACATAGTCCGGCGCGATGCAGGTCTGGCCCGCGTTCATCAGCTTGCCCACCAGGATGCGCTCCACCGCACGCGCCAGGTCCGCGCCGGCGCCGACGATGGCCGGCGACTTGCCGCCCAGTTCCAGCGTCACCGGCGTCAGGTTGGCGGCTGCCGCGCGCATCACATGGTGGCCGACCGCGGTCGAGCCGGTGAACAGGAGGTGGTCGAAGGGCAGCGCGGTAAAGGCGCTGGCGACCTCGGCATCGCCGTTGACCACCACGATCTCGTCCGGCGCGAATTCCTGCTGTGCCAGTTGCGCAAACAGCGCCGCGAAGCGAGGTGTGTATTCCGACAGCTTCACCATGGCGCGGTTGCCCGCGGCCAGCGCGCCCGCCAGCGGCCCCACCGTCAGGTACAGCGGATAGTTCCAGGGCACCATGATGCCCACCACACCCAGCGGCTGCGGCACCAGGCGCGAGCGGCCCGGGCGGAACCAGAAGCCGGTGGCGGCGCGGCGCACGCGCATCCAGCGCTTGCCGTGGCGCAGTGCATCATCGATGGCGGCCACGCTCGGGAACACTTCCAGCAGCGCGGTTTCCTGCCGCGGCCGGTTGGTGAAGTCTTCATTGATCGCGGCGGCAATCGCGGCCTGGTTCGCGGTCACCAGGCGCCGCAGCCGTTGCAGGCGATCGGCGCGCAGGGTCCAGGCCGGCAGCTGGTCACGCCGCGACGCGGCGTGCATGGCGCCAAAGACGGACGACAGGTCGGGAACTTCTCGCATTGCTGCGCTCCTGGGCAATCGGTGTACGGGAAATGGAAACGGATCGCGGCAGCCGGCCAGGCAGACGCTCGCGCCTTTGGCTGCGCAATTGGATCCGATCCGCGTGCGCCCGCGCAAGATAAGGTAGCGCGCCAGCGGTGGCAATGGAAGTTTGCCACCGGACGGACGATTCAAACGGCCGTCTGCATCGCGCCGCGGGTCATCCCTACTGTCCTTCTCCACCCCTGCGGCCAGCGTCTACACTGAATCTCACGGCTTGCCATCCGCTGGACGGACAGGGCGCGCGCGGCCGGTCAGTCCGGCCCCGCCCGGCTCACGCATGCGCGCCGCCTGCGGACTCGCGGGGAGACAGATGGAAACCACCTATGACTTCGTCATCGTCGGCGCGGGCTCGGCGGGCTGTGCGCTGGCCGGACGGCTCGCCGACAGCGGCGACGACACCATTGCCCTCCTCGAGGCCGGGCACCACGATCACCATGTGCTGGTACGAACACCCGCCGCGGCAGCCGCGATGCTGCCGCGCGCCGGCGCGCGCAATTATGGGTACCAGACCGTGCCGCAGCCCGGCCTGAACGGCCGCCGCGGCTACCAGCCGCGCGGGCGCGGGCTGGGCGGCTCGTCGTCGATCAACGCCATGATCTACACGCGCGGCCGGCCCGCCGACTATGACGCGTGGGCCGACGCCGGCTGCGACGGCTGGTCATGGGACGACGTGCTGCCGTACTTCCGCCGGGCCGAATGCAACCAGCGCCTGGCCGGCAGCGACGACGACCCGCTGCACGGCGGCAACGGCCCGCTGCACGTTTCCGACCTGCGCAGCCCCAACCCCTTCGGCGAACGCTTTATCGAAGCCGCGCAGCAGGCTGGCTTCCCGCGCAACGACGACTTCAACGGCGAAGAGCAAGAAGGCGTGGGCTGGTACCAGGTCACGCAGCACGCGGGCGAGCGCTGGAACGCGGCGCGCGCCTACCTGCACGGCGGCAACGTGCGCGACAAGGCCTGCAACGGCGGTCGCGCGCGGCTGCATGTGCTGACCGGCACGCAGGCACTGCGTATCGTGTTCGAAGGCCGCCATGCGGCCGGCGTGCTGGTCGCGCGCGACGGTCGCCAGCACCTGCTGCGCGCGCGCCGCGACGTGATCGTCTGCGCCGGCACGTTCGGCTCTCCGCAATTGCTGATGGTGTCGGGCGTCGGCCCCGCGGCGCAGCTGCGCGAACTCGGCATCGGCGTCGTGCACGACCTGCCCGGCGTGGGCACCAACCTGCAGGACCATCTCGACGTCATCCTGCACAAGCGCGTGGCGGCGCCCGAACTGTTCGGCGTGTCGTTCGGCGGGCTGGCGCGGCTGTTCTCGGAAATCCTGCGCTACCGGCGCGAGCGCACCGGCATGCTGTCGAGCAACTTCGCCGAGGCGGGCGGCTTTTTGCGCAGCCGCCCGGACCTGCCCGAGCCCGATTTGCAGCTGCATTTCGTGGTCGGCATGGCCGACGACCACATGCGCAAGCTCAACAGCGGCCACGGCTATTCCTGTCACGTCTGCGTGCTGCGCCCGCGCAGCCGCGGCGAGGTGCGCCTGGCATCGGGCGATATCCGGCGCGCGCCATTGATCGACCCGCGCTACCTGAGCGATGTGCGCGACCTGGACGACATGGTGGCCGGCGTGCGCATCGTGCGCAGGATCTTCGCGCAGCCGCAGCTGGCGTGCTTCGGCGGACGCGAACTGTATTCCGCCCACCTGCGTGCCGATGGCAGCGACGACGCCGACGTGCGCGAGATGATCCGCGAGCATGCCGATACCATCTACCACCCGGTGGGTACCTGCCGCATGGGCATGGACGCGATGGCGGTGGTCGATCCGCAGCTGCGCGTGCGCGGCGTGGAGGGTTTGCGCGTGGTCGACGCCTCGATCATGCCGACGCTGATCGGCGGCAATACCAATGCGCCGGCGATCATGATCGGTGAGCGCGCGCACGACTTGATCCGCTACGCGCCGCGGGTGATGTTGCGGGTACTGGAGTCGATGGAGGCGTGAATACCCGCGTGCAGCGCTAACCTTCGAAGCCGCGCGAGAACACTCGCTTAAGCGTATCGGCGTCGCTGTCGAGCGTGCCGAACACGCGCCCATGCTGCCGCCCCAGCCGGCTGGCGACAAACAGCTCAGCGTTCTCCGTATCGGCATGCGCCAGCATCAGCGCCGCCTGCGCGGTCAGCACCAGGCCCTGCGCAAAGCGGCGCGCATGCGTTTCGAGATGCTCCGGCGCCTCGCGCAGCATTGCCTGCAGCGAGGCCAGCTCCGCGCGCACTGCGGGATGGCCGCCGGCGCGGCGCGACAGGTCGTGCAGCAGCCGCGCCGCATCGTCGGGATTGCGCTGAATCGCGCGCATCACGTCCAGGCACATGATGTTTCCCGAGCCTTCCCAGATCGAATTGACCGGCGCCTCGCGATAGAGCCGCGCCATCGGGCCTTCCTCGACATAACCGTTGCCGCCCCACACCTCCATCGCTTCGCCGGTGGCTTCGAGGGTGCGCTTGCACACCCAGAACTTGGCCGCGGGCGTGACCACGCGCTTCCACGCGGCGGCGAGCGGATCGTCGTCGGCGTGCTCGAAGGCGTGGCCCAGTTCCATCATCATCAGCGTGGCTGCTTCCGCTTCCAGCGCCAGATCGGCCAGCACATTGCGCATCAGCGGCTGGTCGGCCAGCAGGCGCCCGAAGGCGCTGCGGTGGCGCGTGTGGTGCAACGCCTGCACGAAGGCCGCGCGCAGGATCGCGGCGCTGCCGATCACGCAGTCTAGCCGCGTGCTGGTGGCCATTTCGATAATGGTCGGGATGCCGCGGCCTTCCTCGCCGATCAGGATGCCGGTGGCGTCGCGGAATTCGACCTCGCTGCTCGCGTTGGAGCGATTGCCCAGCTTGTCCTTCAGGCGCTGGATCAGGATCGGGTTCTTGCTGCCGTCATCGCGAAAGCGCGGCACGAAGAAGCACGACAGCGGCCCGCCTTCGGCGCCCATGCGCGCGACCACCAGGTGCGCATCGCACATCGGCGCGGAGAAGAACCACTTGTGGCCGGTCAGCGCATATTCCGCGCCGCGGCCCTCGCCGCCCACCGGGCGCGCCACGGTGGTATTGGCGCGCACGTCGGACCCGCCCTGTTTCTCAGTCATGCCCATGCCGATCATGATCGCCGTCTTGTCGCGCCAGGGCAGGTCGCGCGCATCGTGTTCGGCCGAATACAGCCGCGGCTCCAGTTCGGCAAACAGCGCGGTTTCCTTGCGCAGCACGGGGATGCTCGCCAGGGTCATGGTGGGCGGGCACAGCGAGCCTGATTCCACCTGCGCCTGCAGGAAGTAGCCTGCCGTGCGCGCCGCCCACGCGCCCGCGCGCGGCTGCGCGAAGGGCAGCGACTGCAACTGCTGGCTGCGCAGCAGCGACAGCAGCGCATGCCAGCTCGGGTGGAAGCTCACCACGTCGATGCGCTCGCCCGTGCGGCTGTGCGTATGCAGCTCGGGCGTGTAGCGGTTGGCGTCCGCCGCCCATTGCTGGACCTCCGGCTCGCCCAGGCGCGCGCCGAACTGGCCGAGCGCATCGGCGTGCCAGTCGCCGCCGAGCCGCGCCAGCGCACCGCGCAGGGCGGGATCGGTGGCGAACAGGTTGTAGTGCACGAGATCGGGCACCTGGTTGAACACGCGGTGGGTGGCAGCTTCGGTCATGGCGGCATGGAAGATGGACACGGTCTTACTGCATGGTAGAGCACGTAACAAGCGTTTGAGTGCCGGGGGATGCCCTTGGCTGCGGCGCAAGCCGCATGACGCGTTGCAGCATGGCGCATTGGATACGTTGGCGCACGTCAGTTGCGACCGAATTAGGGGTGGCGCCTGCCGGGGGCTTGTGCTTAAATTCACCCCGTTGGATGAAACAGGGGTGCCGTACGGATGGGCCGTGCGGCTGAGAGAGTCCCTTCGAACCCGATCCGGTTAGTACCGGCGTGGGAAGTTTCACAAGACCAAGTCTCTTGTCCCTCCGGGACTCGCTACACCGGCCCCAGGCCGAGGCAGCGCTCACAGGGCTCCTGGTTTCGTCCACCCCGCAAGAGAGAGGACGACACCCATGGCCCGTACTGCCCCCGCAGCTTCCTTCGAATCGCTCGAAAGCGACCTCGACCAGAAATTCGCCTACCCGGCTTCCAGCAAGACCTACCTGACGGGCAGCCGCCCCGATATCCGCGTGCCGCTGCGCACCATCCTGCAGACCTCCACGCGCACCGACAAGGGCGAGATGCAGAATCCGCCGATCCCGGTGTACGACACCTCGGGTCCGTACAGCGATCCGGACGTGCACATCGACCTGAAGGCCGGCCTGCCTGCGCTGCGCGCCAAGTGGATCGACGAGCGCGGCGACACCGAAGTGCTGCCGGGCCTGTCGTCGGAATACGGCCGCGACCGTGCCAACGATCCCGCCACCGCGCACCTGCGCTTTGCCCAGCTGACCAACCCGCGCCGCGCCAAGGCCGGCGCCAACGTGTCGCAGATGCACTATGCGCGCAAGGGCATCATCACGCCGGAAATGGAGTATGTGGCGCTGCGCGAGTCGCTGAACCTGCAGGCGCTGTACGACAAGCCCGAATACAAGGCGCTGCTGCGCCAGCACCCCGGCAACGCGCTGGGCGCCGGCCTGCCGCTGCGTCCGGAAGACATCACGCCGGAATTCGTGCGCCAGGAAATCGCCTCGGGCCGCGCCATCATTCCGGCCAACATCAACCACACCGAACTGGAGCCGATGGCGATCGGGCGCAATTTCCGCGTCAAGATCAACGGCAACCTGGGCAACTCGGCGGTGACCTCGTCGCTGGCCGAGGAAGTGGAAAAGATGGTGTGGTCGATCCGCTGGGGCGCCGACACCATCATGGACCTGTCCACCGGCAAGCACATCCACGAAACGCGTGAATGGATCCTGCGCAATTCGCCGGTGCCCATCGGCACGGTGCCAATCTACCAGGCGCTGGACAAGACCGGCGGCATCGCCGAGGACCTGACCTGGGAAATGTTCCGCGACACGCTGATCGAGCAGGCGGAGCAGGGCGTGGACTACTTCACCATCCACGCCGGCGTGCTGCTGCGCTATGTGCCGATGACCGCCGACCGCGTCACGGGCATCGTCTCGCGTGGCGGTTCGATCATGGCCAAGTGGTGCCTGGCGCACCACAAGGAAAACTTCCTGTACACGCACTTCGACGAGATCTGCGAGATCATGAAGGCCTATGACGTGTCGTTCAGCCTCGGCGACGGCCTGCGTCCGGGTTGCATCGCCGACTCGAACGACGATGCCCAGTTCGGCGAACTGCGCACGCTCGGCGAGCTGACCGCCAAGGCCTGGAAGCACGACGTGCAGGTGATGATCGAAGGCCCGGGCCATGTGCCGCTGCAGCGCATCCAGGCCAATATGGACGAAGAACTCAAGCATTGCTACGAGGCGCCGTTCTATACCCTGGGACCGCTGGTGACGGACATCGCCCCCGGCTACGACCACATCACCAGCGGCATCGGCGCGGCCAATATCGGCTGGATGGGCACCGCCATGCTGTGCTACGTCACGCCCAAGGAGCATCTGGGCCTGCCGGACAAGGAAGACGTGCGCGAAGGCATCATCACCTACAAGATCGCGGCCCACGCTGCCGACCTTGCCAAGGGCTGGCCCGGCGCGCAACTGCGCGACAACGCGCTGTCCAAGGCACGCTTCGAGTTCCGCTGGGAAGACCAGTTCAACCTGGGCCTCGATCCGGAACGCGCGCGCTCGTACCACGACGCAACGCTGCCGGCCGAGGGCGCCAAGATCGCCCACTTCTGCTCGATGTGCG
The DNA here is from genome assembly GCF_040149425.2 of Cupriavidus sp. DF5525. Classification (NCBI taxonomy): domain Bacteria; kingdom Pseudomonadati; phylum Pseudomonadota; class Betaproteobacteria; order Burkholderiales; family Burkholderiaceae; genus Cupriavidus; species Cupriavidus sp. DF5525. Next base: position 195,772 of record NZ_CP168265.1, read on the forward strand.
GGCCGAAGTTCTGCTCGATGAAGATCACGCAGGAAGTGCGCGACTACGCGGCCTCGCTGCCCAAGGAAGCGAAGCAGGGCATGGAAGAGAAGTCGATCGAGTTCCTGAAGAAAGGCAGCAAGATCTACTCGTAAGGCAGTGACAGGCAGTACGGGCATGGCTTCGCACCCATGCCCGCTCGTGTTTCGCCGCCGCGCAGCGCCTCGCGCGGCGGCACCGACAACAAGGAGGCCGGCGCGGCCGCACGCCCCGTCCGGCACAAACACCCCTCATGACAGCAGTGCAGTCGTTTGACGTCGCCATCCTCGGGGCCGGTCTAGCCGGCCGCCTGGCCGCCTGGCAACTGGTACGCAGCGGCGCCCGCGTGGCGCTGGTGGAGCGGGCCGGTCCGGACGGCGCGGGCTCGGCCGCCTATGTGGCAGCGGCCATGCTCGCGCCGCTGGCGGAGTCGGCCATTGCCGAGCGCCGCATCGTCGACCTGGGTATCGCCAGCGTCGACCTGTGGCGCGCGTGGCTGGCCGAGTTGCCGGAGCCGGTCTTCTTCCAGGAGGACGGCACGCTAGTGGTCTGGCATGCGCGCGACCGCGGCGAGATGTCGCTGTTCACCAGCCGCATGCGCGCGGTGGCGCCGCCGGAACTGGTGGCGCAGCGGCTACGCGTGCTGGATGGCAAGGGTGTGGGCGAGGTCGAGCCCGCGCTGGCGGGCCGTTTCCCGCAGGGCTTGCTGCTCGCGGGCGAAGGCCAGCTCGACAACCGCGGCGTGCTGCGCGCGCTGCTGTCGTGCGCGGTCAGCGAAGGCGTCCACTGCGTCTGGGAAGCCGGCGAAGTCGATGCCGCGACGCTGCCCACGCTCGGTATCCGTGCCGACGTGGTGCTGGATTGCCGCGGCCTGGGCGCGCGCTCGGCCTGGCCTGCGCAGCCGGGCGGCGACAAGCCGGGCCTGCGCGGCCTGCGTGGCGAAGTGGTGCGCGTGCATGCGCCCGACGTCAAGCTGCACCGGCCGGTGCGGCTGCTGCATCCGCGCTATCCGATCTATATCGCGCCCAAGCCCAACGACCTGTACGTGATCGGCGCCACCGAACTGGAAAGCGAGGACGAATCGCCGATGAGCGTGCGTTCCGCGCTGGAACTGCTGTCGGCGGCGCATTCGTTGCATCCCGCCTTTGGCGAGGCGCGCGTGCTGGAACTGAACGTGCAGCGGCGCCCGACACGGCCCGACCACCTGCCGGCGATCCGCGTCGACCAGCGTGCGCGCGTGGTGCGCGTCAACGGCCTGTACCGCCACGGCTTCCTGATCGCGCCGGCGGTGACCGAGGCCGCGTGCGCGGTGGTCGGTGCGCTGCTCAAGGGCGATCCCGCCGCGCATGCGGTGCCGGCGGCGCTGCGCTGGCCCGGCATGATCGAGGCGGTCACCGAAGCGCCCGCAGCCACCATGGTCGCGCCCGCCGGGCTGCTGCACTAACGCATGACTGACATGGAAATCCTGCTCAACGGCCGACCGCTCGCGCTTACCGAATCCGCCACGCTGGCGGACGCGGTGACCGCGGCGCAGATCGCGCCCCCCTTTGCCGCGGCGGTCAACGGCCAGTTCGTGCCGCGCGCCGCGCACGCCAACACCCCCCTTGCGGCCGGCGACCGCATCGACCTCGTGCAACCCGTAACGGGAGGCTGACCCATGACATTCGAACCTTCCGAAACCTTGCGCGACCCGTTCGTGCTGTATGGCGAGTCGTTCGGCTCGCGCCTGCTGCTGGGCACCGCGCGCTATCCGTCGCCGGCCACGCTTGAAGCGGCCGTGCAGGCGTCGACGCCCGCCATGATCACCGTCGCGCTGCGCCGCCAGGGCGCGGTCGGCAATGGCGAAGGCGGCCAGGCCTTCTGGCAGATGCTCAAGGCGCTCAACGTGCCGGTGCTGCCCAACACCGCCGGCTGCTTCACCGCGCAGGAGGTCATCGCCACCGCGATGATGGCGCGCGAGGTCTTCGAAACGCCGTGGATCAAGCTCGAGCTGATCGGCGACGACTACACGCTGCAGCCCGACACGCTGAACCTGCCCGCCGTGGCCGAGACCCTGATCAAGGAAGGCTTCAAGGTGCTGCCGTACTGCACCGAAGACCTGGTGCTGTGCCGCCGCCTGCTCGACGTTGGCTGCCAGGCGCTGATGCCCTGGGCCGCCCCGATCGGCACCGGCCGCGGCGCGGTCAACCCGCATGCTATGCGCGTGCTGCGTGAGCGGCTGCCGGACACGCCGCTGATCGTTGACGCCGGCCTGGGCCTGCCGTCGCATGCGGCGCAGGTGATGGAGTGGGGCTACGACGGCGTGCTGCTGAACACTGCCGTGGCGCAGGCCGCTTATCCGGTCAACATGGCGCGCGCCTTCGCGCAGGCCGTGGAAGCGGGTCGCACTGCTTATCTGGCCGGGCCGATGCCCGAGCGCGAGGTCGCGCAGGCCAGCACGCCGGTGGTCGGCATGCCGTTCTGGCATGCGGATACGGAGCAGCGGGCATGACGCGCCGCCCCGTGCATGCCGCCAGTGACGGCCCGCTGCGTGCGGCGGTGCTCGAACACTATGGCGAGACCTTCGGCGTCGACGACAAGCCCTGGCAGGCTTGGCGTCTGGAAGATGCCCCGGCGCAGCCGGGCGCGCATGACGTGCTGCTGTCCGACGGCGAAGCCACCGAGGACGTGATCGCACGCGTCGCCGCCAGCGGCGCCACGCTGCTCGAGACCGACCGCGAAGGCGGCCAGTGGATCGACACGGTGCGCTCGCCGATGGGCACATGGGTGTTCTCTGTCACCGCGGACACCGACCAGCCGCATTCGCCCGCGTTCGTCGCGGTGCTGCTGGCGAGCCTGTCGCTGCATTTCCCCGCGCATGACGCACTGTGCCTGGCGCGCGCCTGGGAGCCAGGCTCGGCCGATTGGCCGTCGGACTTTGCCCGCTTCCCGCACGTGCGGCATGCCGCGCTGGTGGCGCCGGAGCAAACGGCCGCCCCGTTCGTGCCGTGTCCCGCGCTGGGTCTGTACGTGGTGGTGCCGACTGCCGAGTGGATCGAGCGGCTGGCACCGCTGAACGTGCCGACGGTGCAGCTTCGCTTCAAGTCGGATGACTCCGCCGCAGTGCGCGCCGAGATCGCGCGCGCTGCCAAGGCCATGCGGGGGTCGACCTCGCGCCTGTTCATCAACGACCACTGGCAGGCCGCGATCGACTACCGCGCGGCCAACGGCGGCGACCAGAGCGGCATCTACGGCATCCACCTCGGCCAGGAAGACCTGGACGACGCCGACCTGGACGCGATCCGTGCCTCCGGCCTGCGGCTGGGCGTCTCCACCCACGGCTACGCCGAGATGCTGCGCGTGGCCGCGATCCGCCCGAGCTACCTGGCGCTGGGCGCGATCTTCCCGACCACTACCAAGGTGATGCCGACCCAGCCGCAAGGCGTGGGCCGCTTCCGCGCCTATGTGAAGCTGATGCAGCCGGTGATCCCGTCGCTGGTCGGGATCGGCGGCGTCAACGCGACCAATATGCGCGAAGTGCTGGCGGTGGGCGTCGGCAGTGCGGCGGTGGTGCGCGCCGTGACCGAAGCCGACGACGTGCCGGCCGCGGTGGCTCACCTGGTCAGCTTGTTCCCGGCCGCCTGAGCGCCGCCCCGCGATGGCGCCGACCGCCGCCGCGCCCCGCATTCGCCTGGCGGTGGAAGACGACCTGCCGCGCCTGCCCGAGATCGAGCTGGCCGCGGCGGCGCTGTTCCCGGATGCCGACCTGCCGGCGCTGCTGCGGTTGGTCAGCACACCGGCTTCGGCACTTGCAGCCGCGCAGCGCGAACGCCGCCTGTGGGTGGCCGAGCGCGGCGGCGCACTGGCCGGCTTTGCGCTGGCCAGCAGCAAAGGCGAGTGCGGTTATCTCGATGAAATGGATGTCCACCCGGAGCACGGGCGCCGCGGCATCGGGCGCTCGCTGGTTGGGGCGGTGCAGGTCTGGGCGCGGGCGGGTGGCTTGCGCTCGCTGAACCTGACCACGTTTGCGCATTTGCCGTGGAATGCGCCGTTCTATGCATCGCTGGGGTTTCGCCAGTTGCGCGATGAGGAGCTTTGTCCGCTGCTGGCGTATGCACTGGCGGCGCAACGGGCGGCGGGATTGCGGCAGCGGGTGGCGATGCGGCAGGTATTCTGACGGCATGACCCCATCGTTGCTATACTTGTATAGCAATCACTTTGGAGGGGCTGCGATGCTCGCCATCCGACTACCCGAGGACATCGAAGAACGCCTGGAAGTCCTTGCCAAACGCACCGGCCGCACCAAGACGTTTTATGCGCGTGAGGCCATCATGCAGCACCTGGATGACCTTGAAGACCTGTATCTGGCAGACAAGGTTGCCGCGCGTGTTCGCTCCGGCGAGGAATCCACGGTAACGCTGGATGAGCTGGAGGCGCGGCTTGGCCTGGCGGATTGAAATCACGCAAACGGCAGAGAAACAACTTGCCAAACTGGACCGCCCGGTCGCCAGGCGTATTGTTACGTTCTTGCGCGAGCGGGTCGCGGCATCCGCCGACCCCCGCTCGCTTGGCGAAGCCCTGAAGGGCAGCGAGCTTGGCGAATACCGGAAATACCGGGTCGGCGACTGGCGCTTGATTTGCCAGATCGAAGACGCGCGCATCACTGTTGTCGTGCTGCGTCTTGGGAACCGCAGGAACGTGTATCGCTAGCGCCAAGATTTGTGCGACATTCGCCCAGCCGCCAAAACCGAGCGGCAGCCCGCCGCTATGATGGCAGGCAGCATTCCCCGCCCACCATCCCCGCCATCCCGACCATGTCCTCCCAGCCCTCCGCCGAAATCATCCCCGCCGCGCCCGGCACGCTCGAGAAGCCCTACTTCGGCATCGACGTCCCGCTGATGCGTTATTTCGGCCTGCAGCCGGAGCTTATCGAGGAGGGCTATTGCCGCACGCGGCTGCCGGCGCACCCGCAGCTGGTGAACAGCCGTGGCGATGTGCATGGCGGGACGCTGATGGCGACGCTGGACTTCACGCTGAGTGGTGCCGCGCGCTCACATGCGCCCACGGAAACCGGCGTGATCACCATCGACATGTCGACCCACTTCCTGGCCGCCGCGCGCGGCGAGCTGACGCTGGAGGCGCGCTGCCTGCGCCGTGGCGCACGCATCGCATTCTGCGAGGGGGAAGTGAAGGATGCGGCCGGCACCGTGGTGTGCGTGGCGCGGGCCGCGTTCAAGCTGGTGCCGCTGTCCAGCGGCGGCAACTGATCCCTTCCTGAAGGCCGGCCGCTCAGTCCTGCAGCGGCCGGTACACCTGTTCGAACCTTGCGCGCTCGGTGATGCCAAAGTCGCCGGGCGCGTATTGCATCAGCCAGTCGCCCGGCTTGCCATGGAGCACGTCGCCACCGGCACTACGTTCGATGCTGAAGGCATCGTGCATCTCGCGCGCCAGCACCGGGATCGGCTTGTTGCGGTAGGCGCCGTCCTGGCCGTGCGCGAGCGGCGGCACGGCTTCGTACTTGGGGTCGAAGCGGTCGCGCGACACGCACCAGCGATCGCCGGTGCGGCTGGTGATCAGCGCGTCGCCCGGCCGGTAGCGGTTGGGGCCTTCGCGGCTGATCAGCTCGCCGGCTTCGGAGGCGAACACCACGTCGACGACTTCATGCTTGAGGTAGAAGGCGGCTTCGGGATCGCTGCGCAGGTCGATATCGGTCAGCATCGTCATGTGGCCCTCAACCCAGCGCCCGCGGCGCGAAAGCGTGGTTCAGCGGACCGTTCCCGCTGCCCAGCCGCAGCCCGGCGCCGGCCGCGATAGCCTGCGCCACGTAGTCCAGCGCCTTGCCGGCCGCCACTTCCAGCGCATCGCCGCGCGCCAGCTGCGACGCGATCGCCGCCGCGAGCGTGCAGCCGGTGCCATGCAGGTTGCGGGTATCGATGCGTGGATGCGTGAACACGCGCACCGTGCCGTCCTTCAGCATCAACAAGTCGTCCAGCCCGCCGGCACCGCTGGCCGGGCCATCGTCTTCCAGATGGCCGCCCTTGAGCAGCACGGCGGGGCAGCCCATCGCGATCAGGTCGGCGGCAGCCTGCTCCATCTCGGCGCGGCGGGTGATCTTGCGGCCCAGCAGGTAGGAGGCCTCGGGCAGGTTGGGCGTGACCAGCAACGCGCGCGGGAACAGCAGCCGCACCATCGCCTGCGTGGTGGCGTCGTCCGACAGCGTCGCGCCCGAGGTCGAGATCATCACCGGATCCACCACCAGCTTGCGGATGCCATGCCGGTCCGCCGCCGCGGCCACGGCCTCGACGATGGCGGCGGTGCCGAGCATGCCGGTCTTGGCCGCGTCGACGCCGATATCGCTGGCCACCGCGTCGATCTGCGCGGCCACCATGTCGGCCGGAATGGCGTGCACGCCGGTCACGCCCAGCGTGTTCTGCGCGGTGATCGCGGTGATGGCGCTCATGCCGAAGCAGCCCAGCGCGGAAAAGGTCTTCAGGTCGGCCTGGATGCCGGCGCCGCCGCCGGAGTCGGAACCGGCGATGGTCAGGGTGCGGGGTGGCGTTGAGATCATCTGGGAAGGGAATCGGGGAGCCGGCGCAGGCGCGCAGGCAAATCGCCGGTGCGCAAGGCAGCCGGGCACGCTACAATACCGCCACTCCGAGGAGCGTTGCAACGGATGGGGCCAGGGCAGAGCACATTGCCCGGCCGGCGGGAAAGCCGCCCCATGCCATCCGCCAGGCTCGGACTGTCTTCAACGGCGCTCGCTGATCCGTGGTTTCGCACGGAGGCGAGTCGACCTATCCGCCCGCCATGCATGCTTTTTGTCATGCAATTGGCGGCGCGGCCCATCTCCCGTACTCGTCACCTGCGTGCCACTCTTCACCGGAGTGAAACATGAACGCTGTGACCGACCTGAAGCAAGACTACATCGTCGCCGATATCGGCCTGGCCGCCTGGGGCCACAAGGAAATCGCCATTGCCGAGACCGAAATGCCCGGCCTGATGGCGATCCGCGATGAATTCGCCGCCGCGCAGCCGCTCAAGGGCGCACGCATCGCCGGCTCGCTGCACATGACGATCCAGACCGCGGTGCTGATCGATACGCTCAAGGCACTGGGCGCCGACGTGCGCTGGGCCTCGTGCAACATCTTCTCGACGCAGGACCACGCCGCTGCCGCCATCGCTGCCGGCGGTACGCCCGTGTTCGCTTTCAAGGGCGAATCGCTGAAGGAATACTGGGACTTCACCCACCGCATCTTCGACTGGTCTGACGGCGGCACGCCCAACATGATCCTCGACGACGGCGGCGACGCCACGCTGCTGTTGCACCTGGGGGCGCGCGCCGAGAAAGACGAGTCCGTCATCGCCAAGGCGACCAGCGAGGAAGAAACCTACCTGTTCGCCGCGATCAAGGAAAAGCTGGCCAAGGACCCGAGCTGGTACAGCCGCAACCTGGAAGCCATCCGCGGCGTGACCGAGGAAACCACCACCGGCGTGCACCGCCTGTACCAGATGGCGCAAAAGGGTGAACTCCGTTTTCCGGCGATCAACGTCAACGACTCGGTCACCAAGAGCAAGTTCGACAACCTGTACGGCTGCCGCGAGTCGCTGGTGGACGGCATCAAGCGCGCCACCGACGTGATGATCGCCGGCAAGGTTGCCATCGTGGCCGGCTACGGCGACGTGGGCAAGGGCAGCGCGCAGGCGCTGCGCGCGCTGTCGGCCCAGGTGTGGGTGACCGAGATCGACCCGATCTGCGCGCTGCAGGCCGCGATGGAAGGCTACCGCGTGGTGACCATGGACTACGCTGCCGAGCACGGCGATATCTTCGTCACCTGCACCGGCAACTACCACGTCATCACCCATGACCACATGGCCAAGATGAAGGACCAGGCCATCGTCTGCAATATCGGCCACTTCGACAACGAGATCGACATCGCCTCGATCGAGAAGTACGAGTGGGACGAGATCAAGCCGCAGGTCGACCACGTCAAGTTCCCGGACGGCAAGAAGCTGATCATCCTGGCCAAGGGCCGCCTCGTGAACCTGGGCTGCGCCACTGGCCACCCGTCGTACGTGATGAGCAGCTCGTTTGCCAACCAGACCATCGCCCAGATCGAACTCTGGCAGGAACGCGACAGCGGCAAATACCCGGTCGGCGTCTACACGCTGCCCAAGCACCTGGACGAGAAGGTGGCGCGCCTGCAGCTGCGCAAGCTGAACGCGCAGCTGACCGAGCTGACCGACCAGCAGGCCGCGTATATCGGCGTGAAGAAGGAAGGCCCGTACAAGGCGGATCACTACCGCTACTGATACGGTTCACCGTTCGCAGCTTGCCGGACTCCCCTCTCCCGCTTGTGGGAGAGGGGAGGAACCACCTTCAAGGAGCCGTCATGAGACTACTGGTCGTCTGGGTCATCAACGCCGTTGCGCTGTTCGTGCTGCCGTACATCATCTCGTCGATCCACATCAAGAGCTTCGGCTCGGCGATGCTGGCGGCGCTGGTGCTGGGCCTGGTCAACACGCTGATCCGTCCGATCCTGGTGATCCTGACGCTGCCGGTGACACTGCTGACGCTGGGGCTGTTTATCTTCGTCATCAACGCGCTGCTGTTCCTGTTTGTCGGCAACCTGCTCTCGGGCTTTACGGTCGGCGGCTTCTGGGCGGCCCTGCTGGGCTCCATCCTGTACAGCGTGATCTCGTGGCTGCTGTCCAGTCTGCTGCTGGGCGACCGCAACGACTGAAGCGGACCACGAATCCATACCGCGCGCCGCGCCAACGCGGCGCGCCACCATCATGCAAGACCGCTACTTCAGCTTTGAATTCTTCCCGCCCAAGACGGCGGAGGGCACGGAAAAACTGCGCAACACGCGTGCGCAGCTGGCCCCGCTCAAGCCCAAGTACATCTCGGTGACGTTCGGCGCCGGCGGCACCACGCAGCAAGGCACGCTCGACGCGGTGCTGGAAATCCAGCGCGAAGGCATCGAGGCCGCGCCGCACCTGTCGTGCGTGGGCTCGTCGCGCGACAGCATCCGCGAGATCCTGAAAAAATACCGCGAGGGCGGAATCCGCCACATCGTCGCGCTGCGCGGCGACATGCCCTCGGGCATGGGCGAGATCGGCGAGTTCCGCTACGCCAACGAACTGGTCGAGTTCATCCGCGCCGAGACCGGCGACTGGTTCAACATCGAAGTCGCGGCCTACCCCGAGTACCACCCGCAGGCCAAGTCCCCGCGCCACGACCTGGAGAACTTCGTGCGCAAGGTCAATGCCGGCGCCAACTCCGCCATCACGCAGTACTTCTACAACGCCGACGCGTACTTCCGCTTCGTCGACGATGTGCGTGCGATGGGCGTGGAGGTACCGATCGTGGCGGGCATCATGCCGATCACCAACTACTCGCAGCTGATGCGCTTCTCCGATATGTGCGGCGCCGAAGTGCCGCGCTGGGTGGCCAAGCGGCTGGAGAGCTTCGGCGACGACCGCGAATCGATCCGCGCCTTCGGCCTGGACGTGGTCACCGCCCTGTGCGAGCGGCTGCTGGCCGCGGGCGTGCCGGGGCTGCATTTCTACACGCTCAACGCGGCCGGCGCGACCAAGGCGATCTGGCAGCGGCTGAAGCTGTAAGGCGCAACATGGCCACGCGCCGCCCGGATCCCTTCATCGAACACCTGCTCGAACTGATGGGCCCGCTGGCGGCGCGCATCGGGCCTGTCACGGCGAAGCGGATGTTCGGCGGGCACGGGTTGTTCTATGACGGGCTGATGTTTGCACTGGTGTCGGATGGCACTTGCTACCTGAAGGCCGATGACGCGACGCTGGCGAAGTTCGAGGCCGAGGGCAGCGAGCCGTTCCGCTACCAGTCGGCGAAGCGCGTGGTCACCATGCGGCACTACCTGAGCCTGCCGCCCGCGGCGCTGGAATCGCCGGCGGCGATGACGCCGTGGGCGAAGCTGGCGGTGGAGGCGGCGCTGCGGTTGGGGAACCAGGCCGGCTGAGTCCGCGCACGCAGCGCGAAAACGGTGCCATACTCGCCCCCATGGTCACCGCCACCTTCCGCTTCTACGAGGAACTGAACGACTTCCTCGCGCCGGACCAGCGCCGGCGTGACCTCCCCTGCGCCTGCGCACGCGCCGCCACCGTCAAGCACATGATCGAAGCACTGGGCGTGCCGCACACCGAGGTCGAGCTGATCCTGGTCAACGGCGAATCCTCCGGCTTCGAGCGGCTGCTGCAAGACGGCGACCGCGTCTCCGTCTATCCCAAGTTCGAACGCCTCGACGTCTCGCCGCTGCTGCGGGTCCGCGAGCAGCCGCTGCGCGTGATGTGCTTTGTCGCCGATGCCCACCTGGGCGGACTGGCGCACCTGCTGCGCATGACCGGCTTCGACACCCTCTACGACAACCACTTCGAAGACAGCGAGATCGAGCGCATCGCCGTCGACGAAGGCCGCGTCGTGCTGACGCGCGACCGCGAGCTGCTCAAGCGCCGCGGCATCACACACGGCTGCTATGTGCGCGCGATCAAATCCAGGCAGCAGGTGCGCGAGATCTTTGCGCGGCTGGACCTGGCGCGCAGCGCGCGGCCGTTCTCGCTGTGCCTGGACTGCAACGCGCCGCTGCGCACGCTCGATGCCACCGCCGCCGCGGGACGCGTGCCGGATGGCGTGCTCGAGCGCCATCGCAGCTTTTCCACCTGCGACCACTGCCGGCGCGTGTTCTGGGAGGGCTCGCACTGGCGCTGCATGCGCGCGCTGGTGGACGAGCTGGTGCAGGGGGGCTGAGCGCCGCCCGGGCTCCCGTCAGCCTGCCAGGCTAGAACGTCCCCGTTTCCGTCACGATCCAGTCCATCGCGATGTCATGCGGCTGCGCCAGCAGCGCGATGCGGCAGGACTCGTAGCCGATGCCGATCGCCACCGGACGCTGCGGCATGGCCGCCAGCGTGCGGTCGTAGAAGCCGCCGCCGTAGCCCAGGCGGAACTTGTCCGGGCTGAAACCGACACAGGGAATGACCAGCGCATCGGGCGTCACGGCCTCGGTGCCGTCGGGCACCGGGATGCCGTAGTGGCCGGTGGCCATCGGCGTATCGGGCGCCCACAGGTGGAAGTCCAGCGGCGCGCCCGGGCGGCTGACCGCGGGCAGGGCGGCCTGGCGGCCCGGTACGGCGGCGAGCCAGCGCGCGACGGCGTCGCGGGCGTCGAATTCCTGCTGGATCGGCCAGTAGAAGCCCAGGCAGCGCACGGCCAGCCCGGCCAGCAGTTTGGCCAGCGCGGCGGCGATGCGGGCATCGGCCTCGGCGCGCGACGCCAGGCCGGCGCGCAGGGCCAGCAGCCGCGAGCGCAGCGCGCGGCGGTCGCCGTCGGCGGTGTCCGGGGAAGGGATGGCAGGAGTGGAAGACATGGCGTGGGATAATGCCTGCGTCCGAACCAACACGGACGGTGGATGCGGTAGCCTTGCACGACGTTGCGGGCGCCGGCGCCGCCGTCATCGACAAGGAAGCAAAGAATGCTGAAGGGAGTATATCTGCAGCGTGCAGGGCGGGCCGCCTGGATCGCCCTTGCATGTGCACTGCTTGTCACGCCGGTCCACGCGCAGAAGCGCCCGCAGCCCGTGGCACGCCAGCAGCCCGCGGCGATCCCGGGCGATCCCGACGACGCCTTCGCGCAGTTGCGCGAAGCCGCGCGCAAGAACGACGTGGAGCGTGCCTATGCGATCTCGGCCACGCTGGTCGATTACCCGATCCCGTCCTATGTCGAGTACTTCCGCATCAAGCCGCAGCTGTTCGACGCCAGCGGCCTGGCGCGCATCGACGCGCCCGACGACCAGGTGCGCGCATTCCTGCAGCGCTACAAGGGCGAGGCCATTGCCGACCGCATGCGCAACGACTGGCTGCTGGTGCTGGGCAAGAAGCGCGACTGGGCCAACTTCGATGTCGAGTACCCGCAGTTCGCGCTGAAGGACGACACCCAGGTCGAGTGCTATGCGCTGCTGTCGCGCGCGCTCAAGGGCCAGAACGTGGCCGCCGAGGCACGCAGCGTGCTGAGCGACCCCAGGTACTACGGCGAAGGCTGCGTCGACCTGATCGGCTACCTGGTGCAGAGCCGGCAGATCCAGCCCAGCGACGCCGCCTTCCAGGCGCGCCTGGCGCTGGAGCAGAACTTCATCACGCTGGCCGGCAGGATTGCCGCGCTGGTGCCCGACGCACGCGCCGACGGCGACACGCTCGCCACCATCGTCAAGATGGCGCGCAGCGACCCGTCGCAGGCGGCAGCCTACCTCAGCACCGCGCAGGGAACGCTCTCGCGCGACGAGCAGGGCGCGGCCTGGGGCGTGATCGGTCAGTTCGCGGCCAAGAAGCTGCTGCCCGAGGCGGCCGGCTACTACCGCCGCCAGATGGAGCAGGGCGGTAACCAGTGGCTGTCCGATGACACGCAGGAATGGCGCGTGCGCGCCGCGCTGCGCCAGGGCGACTGGAAGCAGGTGCGCCAGGCGGTCGAGCTGATGCGTCCGGAGCTGCGCGCCAAGGATCCGGCCTGGCTCTACTGGTACGGCCGCGCGCTCAAGGCCGAGGGCCGCGATACCGAGGCGCAGCAGAACTTCCAGCAGATCGCCGGCCAGTTCAACTTCTACGGCCAGCTCGCCAGCGAAGAACTGGGCAACCGCATCACGCTGCCCGCGCGTACCAGCGTCAGCGACGCCGAGGCCATGGCCATGCGCACGCGCCCGGGTTTCCAGCGCGCGCAGAAGTTCTATGCGATGAACCTGCGCTTCGAGGGCAACCGGGAGTGGAACTGGGAGCTGCGCGGCATGAACGACCGCGAGCTGCTGGCCGCGGCCGAGTACGCGCGCCGCATCGAACTGCTGGATCGCACCGTCAACACCGCCGACCGCACTCGCAACGAGCATGACTTCACGTTGCGCTTCCTGATGCCGTACCGCGACATCATGCAGCGCGCCACCGACGACGTTGGCCTGGACATGGCGTGGGTGTACGGCCTGATCCGCCAGGAATCGCGCTTCCTGATGAGCGCACGCTCCTCCGCCGGCGCGCACGGCCTGATGCAGGTGATGCCGGCTACGGCCAAGTACGTGGCGCGCAAGATCGGCATGAACGATTTCTCGCCAACGATGATGGGCGATCCCAATATCAACATCCTGCTCGGCACCAACTACCTGAGCATGGTGCTGACCGACCTTGACAGCTCCTGGACGCTGGCTTCGGCCGCGTACAACGCCGGTCCGGGCCGGCCCAAGGCCTGGCGCAGCACGCTGGCGAAGCCGGTGGAAGGCGCGATCTTTGCAGAGACCATCCCGTTCAATGAAACGCGCGGCTATGTGAAGAATGTGCTTTCCAACGCTACGTACTATGCTGCATTGATGAGTGGCCGGCCGCAGTCGCTGAAATCGCGCCTGGGCACGGTTGCGCCGTCGCCGGTGACCACCACCAGCCTGCCCTGACGGGGCCGGCGCCGGGATGCGTTCCCGGCGCAGGGCCTTGCTGGCGCGGGTGCCGCGGCGTGCAGTTCTCTTGGCACGGAGGCATTCATGCAGACCAGCAACGTCCTTGTCATCGGTGGTGCCGGCTTTATCGGCAGCCACCTTGTCTCGCGCCTGGCCGGGGCTGCCTCGGCCTCGGGCGCGCCGCTGGAGCCGGGCAGCAACCCGGATTCCCCGATCGCCCCGCAGCGCATCGTGGCCGGCACGCGCAATGTCGAGCACGCGCAGCACCTGCTGCTACTGCCGCGCGTGGAGGTGGTCGAACTGGGCCTGGCCGACAATGCCGCGCTCGATGACGCGATCGGCTCGCTGGGCGTCGACGGCATCGTCGTCAACCTGGTGGGCGTCCTGCACGGCGAGCGCGCCGAACCCTACGGCGAAGCCTTCGCCAGCGCGCATGTGGAAATGGTGCGGCAGATCGTGGCCTCGTGCCTGTCTACCGGCGTGCGCCGGCTATTGCATATGAGCGCGCTGGGCGCGGACAGCCAGGGCCCGTCGATGTACCTGCGCAGCAAGGGTGACGGCGAGCGCATCGTGCGCGCCAGCGGCCTGGATTGGACCATATTCCGGCCCTCGGTGGTGTTCGGCCCCGACGACCACTTCCTGAACCTGTTCGCCCATATGCAGCAGATGGCACCGGTGGTGCCGCTGGCATGCGCGCATGCGCGCTTCCAGCCGATATTCGTGCAGGACGTGGTGCAGGCCTACCTGAATGCAATGGTGAACCCCGCTACGATTGGCCATGGCTATGAGCTGGGTGGGCCGCAGGTCTACACGCTGGAAGAGCTGGTGCGCTTTGCCGGCCGTGCCTCGGGCCATCCGCGCCCGGTGATCGCGCTGCCCGATGCGCTGGCGCGCGTGCAGGCCACCATCATGGAGCACATGCCGGGCGATCCGCTGCTGTCGCGCGACAACCTGGACTCGATGCAGCTCGACAACGTGCTGGAACGCCCGCTCGCGCCCGAACTGAACCTGCATCCCGCCAGCCTGGAGTCGGTGATGACCGACGCGCTGGCCGGGCGCAATCGCGACAAGGCGCTGACGCATATGCGCGCCAGCGTGCATCGCTGACGTCGCGGGATCGGCCTGTCCGGCCTGTCCGCTATGTGACCGGAATTCATATCGGTTGCGAGTGCAATTCACTTTGATACGCGCGGCCGGGCTGGCAAAATGACCGATCCGGCGCGCGGCTGCCACGCCGACCGTGCGCAGGGGCACCGCCCCGTGCGCAGGCCGCTGGCGCCGCGACTGCGCCGTCTCCCTCCGTCTCCTCCCCCAAGGATCCCACGATGAAGCTCATCATCGGCAACAAGAACTATTCTTCCTGGTCGCTGCGCCCGTGGCTGCTGCTGCGCCAGGCCGGCATCGAATTCGAAGAGGTGCAGGTGCGCCTGTTCACCGGGAACTTCGCCGCCGAGATCGCGCGCTATTCGCCCGCGGGCAAGGTGCCGGTGCTGATCGATGGCGAGGTCACCGTGTGGGACTCGCTGGCGATCGCCGAATACCTGGCCGAGCGCTTCCCGGAAAAAAACCTGTGGCCGGCCGACCGCGCCGCGCGCGCGGTGGCGCGCGCGGTCTGCGCCGAGATGCATTCGGGGTTCGGCAACCTGCGCAACCAGTTGCCGATGAACGTGACCGCGGTGCTGCCCGGGTGCGGCTGGAACGTCGCCGTGCAGCGCGACGTCGACCGCATCGCCGCGATCTGGGGCGGGCTGCGCGCGCAGCATGGCGCCGCCGGCCCGTTCCTGTTCGGCGAGTTCACGGTGGCGGATGCGTTCTTCGCGCCGGTAGTGAGCCGTTTTGCCACCTACGGCATCCATCTTCCCGATGAAGCGGAGGAGGCCAAGGCCTATGCCGACTTCATGCTGGCGCTGCCGACCATGCAGGAATGGATCGTCGCCGCGCGCGAGGAACGCGACTTCCTCGCCGACGACGAGCCCTACCGCCTGGCCCCCGATCGCCCCGATGCGATAATCGTCAACCACTAGCAACACCGCCGGCGCCGGGGCTGTGCCCCGCGCGCCCGGCACTTGACGAGGCCAGAACGATGCAGGTGTATGCCGTCGGCGGCGCGATCCGCGACGAATTGCTGGGCAAGCCCAGCCAGGACCGCGACTACGTAGTCGTCGGCGCGACCCCGCACGAGATGGAAGCCGCGGGCTATCGCCCGGTCGGCAAGGATTTCCCGGTCTTCCTGCATCCTGAGACCCATGAGGAATACGCGCTGGCGCGCACCGAGCGCAAGACCGCAATGGGCTACAAGGGCTTTGCCTTCTATTGCGAGCCCGATGTCACGCTCGAGGACGACCTGGTCCGGCGCGACCTGACCATCAACGCGATGGCGCGCGCCGTCGATGCCGACGGCAACCTGGTCGGGCCGGTGATCGATCCGCATGGCGGCCAGCGCGACCTGCAGGCCCGGCTGTTCCGCCATGTCTCCGACGCCTTTGCCGAAGACCCCGTGCGCATCCTGCGGCTGGCACGCTTCGCCGCGCGCTTCCACGATTTCACCGTCGCTGCCGAAACCATGCGGCTGATGCGCGAGATGGTCGCCGCCGGCGAAGTCGACGCGCTGGTGGCCGAACGCGTGTGGCAGGAGCTGGCGCGCGGACTGATGGAAGCGCGCCCGTCGCGCATGTTCGAGGTGCTGCGCGAATGCGGCGCGCTGGCGCGGCTGCTGCCCGAGCTCGATCGCCTGTGGGGCGTGCCGCAGCGCGCCGACTACCACCCCGAGGTCGATACCGGCGTGCATGTGATGATGGTGATCGACTGCGCCGCCGCGATGGGCACGCCGCTGCCGGTGCGCTTTGCCGCGCTGGTGCACGACCTGGGCAAGGGCACCACGCCCGAGGACGTGCTGCCGCGCCATACCGGCCACGAGATGCGCAGCGTGAAATTGCTGGAGGACGTCTGCACGCGCCTGCGCGTGCCCAACGAGTGCCGCGACCTGGCGCTGGTGGTGGCGCGCGAGCACGGCAATATCCACCGCTCGCTGGAGATCGGCGCGGCGGCCGTGATGCGCCTGCTCGAACGCTGCGATGCATTGCGCAAGCCGGCCCGCTTTGCCGAAGCGCTGCAGGCCTGCGAGGCCGACATGCGCGGACGCAAGGGCTTTGAATCGAGCGCGTACCCCCAGGCGGCGCGCTTGCTGACCGCGCTGGACGCAGCGGCGGCCGTCGACGCCGGCGCGATCGCGCGCGCATGCGCCGACGATGTCAGCCAGATCCGCGACCGCGTTCATGCGGCGCGCGTAGCGGCGGTGGCGCAGCGGCTCGGGAGCTAGCGATAAACCAGCACCGGAATCTTCGTATGCGTCAGCACCTTTTGCGTTTCGCTGCCGAGGACCAGTGCCTGCACCCCGCGGCGCCCGTGCGATGCCATCACGATCAGGTCGCAGCCCCTGGCCCCGGCCGTATCGATGATGGTCTCGTAGACGTGGTCGCCAGTGACGCAGGTGGTTTCACACTTCACGCCCGCCGCAGCTGATTCCTCTGCGATCTTCGCCAGGTATGCCTCGGCCTGGCTGTACATCTCCTTCATGTAGTGCTCCGCGATTTCCCGCCGCGTAGGGGTTTGCAGGCGGAACGTGTCGTAGTGGCTCACGACCTGTATCGCCGTGATGCTGGCGTGGATTCCCTGGGCCAGCGCGATCGCTTTGCGGTAGGTCGCCTCGGACAGTTCTGAGCCGTCGACCGCCAGCAGCATATGCTTGAACATTTGGGTCTCCTTGCAAACCGGCGCCTGCCATCCCGTCCGGGTCAGGCACCGAGAAACAGCCGGCCGACCTCCGGGTCCCGGCTCACTTCGCCTCCGGTGCCGGCCATGGCCAGCTGCCCGGCCACCAGGACATAGCCGAGGTCGGCGAAGGCGAGCCCTTTGCGGGCGTTCTGCTCGACGAGGAGGATGGTCTTGCCCTCGTCTTGCTGCAGTTGGCGCAGGAGTTCGAACACCAGATCGACATAGCGCGGCTCCAGCCCGATCGAGGGCTCGTCCACCAGCAGCACGGCGGGGTCCATCATCAGCGCGCGCGAGATTTCCAGCAGCCTGCGCTCCCCACCGGAGAGCACGCTGGCGCGCTGGCCGCGCCGTTGCGCGAGCGCGCCATGGCGCTGGAAGATGCGCTCGGCGGCGGCCGCGGCGTCTCGCGGGTGCCGCATCAGGTACCCGCCCATCAGCAGGTTTTCTTCCACCGTCATGTCGGGGAAGATCGAACCCTCCTGCAGCACATAGGCCACGCCTGCCTGCCGCAGCTTCTGCTCGGCACGCAGGTGGGTGACCGGCGCGCCGGCCACGGCGATGGTCCCCGACATGACCCGGGCCAGGCCGTAGATGGCGCGCAGCACCGTTGACTTGCCCGCGCCGTTCGGGCCGATCAGGCACAGCGAACTGCCGCGCGCCACGCGCAGGCTGAAGCCGTGCAGGATCTCCATGCCGCCATAGCCGGCGACCAGGTTGTCCACGGCGACCATCGGCGTGCCGCCGGCCAGTCGTTCGAGTTGCGCGACGGTTGGCCGGGGGCGCGAGAGGGCGGCGGCGAGCGTGGCGGCGGGCGCGTGGGCAACCGGCCGGGCCGCGGTGCGCGCGGTGATCATGGCTGTCCTCCCAGGTAGGCCTCGATCACTGCGCGGTTGGCGGTGATCTGCGCCGGCGAACCCTGCGCCAGCATCTCGCCATGCGCCAGGCAATAGACGTGGCCGGCCAACTGCATCATGACCCGCATATTGTGTTCGATCACCAGCAGTGCGATGCCGAGCCGCGCATTGATGTCCCTGAGCAGCGCGATCAGGCTGTCGATCATCACCGGGTTCACGCCAGCGGTCGGCTCATCGAGCAGCAGCAGCCTGGGCTCGTTCATCAGGGCCATGGCGATCTCGAGCAGCTTCTGCTGTCCGAACGAGAGGTCGGCACCGCGCTGGTCCAGGTGGTCCTCCAGGCCGGCAAAGCGCAGGATCTGCCGGGCCCGTTCCGTCACCGCCGGCGTCTGCCGCGTGCACATCGCGCCGAGTCCTTCATGCACATGGGGCACGCTGACCAACAGGTTCTGCAGGCAGTTCATCTTGCCGAACAGCCGGGTCTGCTGGAAGGTGCGCACCAGGCCCAGGCGGGCGATCTCGGGGACGCGCAGGCGCGAGATCTCGCGCCCGTCGAACATGATCGATCCGCCATCGATCGGGTGGTAACCGACGATGGAATTGAACAGGGTCGTCTTGCCCGAACCGTTCGGCCCGATCAGGCCCACGATGCTGCCGTGTGGCACCTGCAGGGAGATCTCATGGTTGGCGACGACACCGCCGAAGCGCTTGGTGACGTCGCGCACCGCAAGCAGGTCGGTCATGGCGCGGCGCTCCCCGTCATGTGGCGGCGCTTTGCACTGGGTTCGCGCAGCCAGCCCATGATGCCGGTCGGGAACAGCACCACGATCAGCACGATCAGCACGCCCAGCGCAACGCGCTGCCAGTTCAGCAGGTAAGTCCAGAACAGCTCCTGGGTGAGGTGGAACAGCGCGGCGCCGATCACCGGCCCCCACAGCGTGCCCTTGCCGCCCAGGATTGCCATCACCACCATCCACACGCCGAAAGTAGCGCCGGCAAAGGCCAGCTCGCGCGGATCGATGAAGCCCACCAGGTTGCCCGTCAGGGCGCCCGCCATGCCGAGGAAGACGGCGCAGACGCACCAGGCCAGGATCTTGTAGCGCGTCGTGTGCAGGCCGAGCGCCTCGGCCTTGTCCTCGTCGTCGCGAATGGCATTGAGCGCGAGCCCGAACGGGCGCGCGTAGAGCCAGCGCAGTGACAGCAGGGTCGCCACGGCCAGCACCAGCATCGCGTAGTAGAAGAACGGCTCGCGGCTGCCTGCCGCGCCCGGGAATAGCGGCAGCGTCATGCCCGATCCCGCGCCGATGAAATCCCAGCCGGCGGCGGCATCGGCGCAGGCGATGCCCAGGCCCAGCGTTCCGATGGCGAAGTAGTGGCCGCGCAAGCCCAGCATGGCCGGACCCAGCGCAAGCGCCGCAGCCACAGCCGCCAGCGCCGCCAGGCCGGTACCCGCGGCCAGGCCGGCGAAGTATCCCAGCCCGAAGTCGCGCTGCGCCACCGCGCAGACATAGGCGCCCACGCCGAAGAATACGATGTTGCCGAAGGAGTTGTAGCCCATCTGCCCGCCCATCACGTCCCACGTCAGCGCGAACAGCACCATCAGCCAGAGAAAGGTCAGTTGCGTGGTGATACCGGCGAACAGCCACGGCGCGATCAGCGCGCCCAGGCTGCCCGCCAGCAGCGCCAGCCAGGCAGCCCGGGCGGCCGGGGTGACCGGGACCTCCGATGCGGGCCGGCGCGCGCCGCGCAGGTGCGGGTTCATCGCAGGTAGCCGCGCCGCCGGCGCAGCATCAGGTTGCGGCTCACCAGGATCGCCACCAGCAGGGCATACAGGAAGGCGGTCTGGTATTCGGTACCGAGCAGGAAGCCGGCGTAGTTCTCGGCAATGCCCAGCCCACCCCCGGCGCCGAGCACCGGCAGCATGCTGCCAAGCCCGGCCACCACCACGATCATGAAGGCGCGCACGGTATAGGGCAGGCCCAGGTAGGGGTGGATGATCCAGGTCATTGCCACCAGTCCGCCGGCCGCGCCGCAGATGGCGGCATTGAGGGCGAAGGTCGAGGCGTAGATACGATCGGCGTCCACCCCCAGCACACGGGCAGCGCGCGCGTTCTGGGCGATTGCCCGGATCGCCTGGCCGCGGCGGGAATGCCTGAGGAACAGCATCAGGCTGGCGCCCAGCGCCAGGGCTGCGGCGAACGCCGCCAGCTTGATCTTCGGCACCACCAGTCCGCCCGGCAGCAGCAGGCTGCCCAGCCCCGCATCGACCGTGCGCACATTGGCGCCGAATACCAGGTTGGCGAGCTGCTGCAGCACGATGCTCAGGCCGAAGGTGGCCAGCACCGAGACAAAGAGATCGCGCTCGACCAGGCGGAAGATGACGATGCGATAGAGTCCCCAGCCCACGCAGTACATCACCGCCGCGGCAACCGGCACGGCCAGCATCGGGGGCACGCCCTTGCCGACCAGCCAGATCACGATATAGCCGCCCAGCATCACCAGCTCGCCCTGGGCCACGTTGATGAGGTTCATCACGCCCCATACCAGCGCCATGCCGTAGGCGGCCAGCGCGAAGATCGCGCCGGCCAGCAGGCCATCCACCACGAGCTGCAGGTTAAGCTCGGGGCTCTGGACGAGGACCGCGAGATTGGTCATCTGCGTCAGGCCGCGCAGCAGCCCCTTATTTGCGCCGCGCCCAGGCAGGTGCCGGATAGATGACCTTCGACGACGCCCACTTGGCCGGCGCGACCACCTTGAACTTGCCGTCCTGTACCTGGTACAGCACCATCGACTTGGCGATGTTCTTGCCGCTCTGGTCGAACTTGAGCGGGCCGTAGAACGTCATCAGGTCGGAGGCTGCAAGCGCGTCGCGGACCTTTTCCGTATCGAACGAGCCGGCGCGCTCGAAGGCATCGGCGAAAGCCAGCACCGCGGCGCTGGATTCGGCCGCCTGGTAGGGTGCCTCGTAGCGAAACTCCTGCTCGAAGCGCCGCGCATACTGGTCGGCCGTGCCGAACCAGCGGTCCTTGTAGCTCAGCGAGCGGTCCCATTGCGAGCCGCACACCGCGAATTCCGCGCTCTTGCCGAACTTCTCGATGATTTGCGCGGAGTCGCAGTGGGTCAGGGCCAGCATCGGCACGTCGATGCGCATCTCCGCCACTTGCCGCACCGCCAGCACCGCGCCCTTTTCATGGCCGGATACCACCAGGATGTCCGGCTTGAGCGCCTTTACCTTGGCCAGCGTGGCCGACATGTCGTTCAGCTCGGGCGGCAGCTTGTCGTCTATTACCACCTGCATGCCAAGGCGTTTCGCATCCTCTGCCACGCCGTCGCGCACGTCCTGCGAGAAGTTGTCGTTCTCGATGGCGATGGCTACCTTCAGGTTCTTCGGCGCCTTGCCCGCCCGCTGCGCTTCTTCGGCGGCAAGGTTGATGGCCGCACGCAGGTAATAGTCGGATGTGTTGAGCACCGCGAACATATAGCGGTAGCCCTGCGTGAACAGGTTGCGGTCCGCGCCGTTGCCCTCGACCATCGGAATCCTGTACTTCTCAGTGACCGGGGCGATGGCCTTGGTCAACCCGGAACTGTAGGGCCCCAGGACGAACTTCACGCCGTCCTGGCCGATCAGCCGCTCGGCCAGTTGCGCGCCGCGTGCCGAGGTGGATTCGTCGTCGTAGTAGAGGACCTTCAACTGATAGGCCTTGCCTCCGACCTTGACGCCCCCCATCTCATTGACGCGCTTCACGGCAAGGTTGTAGCCGTCCTGGGTGTTCTTGCCATTGGTGGAGTACTTGCCGGTCAGGGAGACCGCGGCACCGAGGATGATGGTGTTGCCCTCCACCTTGGCGGCGGCGGGGACCGACACGGCCAGGCCAAGACCGGCCAGGGCGCAGACGGTGGCATGGCGTAAATGGATAGCGTGCCTGGGATCGCCTGGCGAGCTTCGTGCAGATGCGTTTTTCATGGCACCTCCTCACTCTCTCCAACGTAGGACTCATTTCTGAAAGCGGAAGTGCCGTATGTCACGGGTCCATCACTCCATGAGGTGTTCCCGGGATTCCCTAATCATGAAATGAGGCCTACGCTTGAGTTGATCAGGTAGATCGTTGCTCGACCGGGATGGGAGCCGACCGCTTTCTCGCATAAGGAGATAGCCATGGCCAAGACAGCGCATCCAGGTGGTACCCACGTGGCAGTCGCCACCAGCCCCAATCCGCATACCAATACCGGCCGGCGCAGATTCATTCGGACCGCAGGGGCCGCTAGCCTCGTTGCCGGCGTCGGCCCCTTCCTGATCCCGCACTACGCCCGCGCGGCAAAGCACACGCTCAAGATCCTGCAGTGGAACCACTTCGTGCCGGGCTACGACAAGTGGTTCGATGACACCTATGTGAAGGAGTGGGGCCAGAAGAACGACACCGAGGTGGTGGTCGACCACGTCGGCATTCCGGCGCTGGCCACGCGCGCGGCGGCCGAAGTGTCGGCGCAGAAGGGGCATGACCTGTTCATGTTCCTGTCGCCGCCGCCGGTCTACGAGGAGCAGGTGATCGACCATCGCGAGCTTTATGAGGAATGCCAGCGCAAGCATGGCAAGCCGATGGAGCTGGCGATCAAGAGCACGTACAACCCGAAGACGAAGAAGTACTTCGGCTTCTCGGACAGCTTCGTGCCGGACCCGATCAACTACCGCAAGGACCTCTGGGACGACGTCGGCATGAAGCCGCCGGACACCTGGCTGGACGTCCTCGCCGCCGGCCGCAAGATCAAGGCCAAGCGCGGCATTCCGGTTGGCGTCGGGCTGTCCGCGGAACTCGACACCGCGATGGCGATGCGCGCCATCCTTTATGCCTTCGGCGGCTCGATCCAGGATGACCGGCACACCGTGGTGCTGAACTCGAAGAACACCCTGGAAGCGGTGAAGTTCGTCAAGGCGCTGTTCCAGGAGACCATGACGCCGGAAGTGCTGGCATGGGACCCGTCGTCCAACAACCGCGCCATGCTGGCGGGCAAGATCTCGCTCTGCCTGAACGCCATCTCCATCACCCGCGAGGCCGAGAACAAGAACCTGCCGATCGGGCGGGACATCTGGCTCACGCAGGCCCTGCAGGGGCCGGTGCGGCGCATCGCGCTGGAGCACGTGATGGACTGCTACGTGATCTGGAAATTCGCCGAGAACATCGCCGGCGCGAAGAAGTTCCTGGTCGACTATATCGACAACTTCCGGCAGGGCTTCCTGGGCAGCGAGTTCTACAACTTCCCCTGCTTCCTCAGCACCGTGCCCGACCTGCAGAAGCTGATCGCCGACGACCAGAAGGCCACGCCGCGCGACAAGTACAAGGTGCTCGGCGCGCTGATGAACCAGGCGACCAATGTCGGCTACCCCGGCTACGCCAACGCGGCCGTCGACGAGATCTTCAATACCTGGGTCCTCAACACCATGTTCGCCAAGGCAGCCACGGGCGACGAGACGCCGGAGAACGCGGTCCGGATCGCCGATGCCGCGTGCAAGCGCATCTTCTCCAAGTGGCGAGACAAGGGCATGGTGTAGCGCGCGGCTGGATATGGCTTCAGTAGAAGTTCGCTCGCTCACCAAGCATTTCGACGGTGCCAACGCGGTCGATAACGTCGACCTTGGCGCCCGCGATGCCGAGTTCCTGGTCCTGCTGGGGCCGTCCGGCTCCGGCAAGACCACGCTGCTGCGCCTGATTGCCGGGCTCGAGGCGCCGAGCCGCGGCGACATCCTGGTGGACGGCCGCGTCGTCACGGCGCTGCCGCCCAGGCTGCGCAACATGGCGATGGTGTTCCAGAGCTACGCCCTGTACCCGCACCTCAATGTGTTCGACAACATCGCCTTTCCGCTGCGGGCCAGGCACATGTCGCGCGAGGAGGTCGGGCGCAAGGTGGACTGGGCTGCGCAATTGTTCGGCATCGGCCATCTGCTGCAGCGCAAGCCGCGCCAGCTGTCCGGCGGCGAGCGCCAGCGGGTGGCGCTGGCGCGCGCGGTGGTGCGCGAGCCGGTGGCGTTCCTGCTCGACGAGCCCTTGTCCAATCTCGACGCCAAGCTCCGGACCTCGGCGCGCGACGAGCTGCAGCGCTTCCAGCGCCGGCTGGCCATCACCACCATCTACGTCACGCATGACCAGATCGAGGCGCTGGGCCTGGGGGACCGCATCGCCATCCTCGACCATGGCAGGATTCACCAGATCGGCACGCCGCAGGAGGTCTATGAACATCCCGCCAATCTCTTCGTCGCCACCTTTATCGGCTCGCCGCCGATGAACCTGATGGAGGCCGACGGGGTCGTGACCGGATTCCGGCCTGAGCATTTCCTGCCGCGCGAAGCCTATCCCGCAGGGGATGCGCTGCGAGCCTTTGTTGTGGACGTGACGCGCATCGAGAACCTGGGCTCGGACCGCCTGGTGTACGGCAAGCTGGAAGCGCCGCTGCCGACGGCCAGCGTGGTCTCGCGCATTCCCTGCACGGTGACGGTCCCGATCGAGGCCGGCACCGGCCACCGGTTCGTGGTGCGCGAGCGCGACCTGCGCCGCTTCGATGCGAAATCCGGGGCCAGCCTGGGAGCCGCGCCGTGAAGCCGCAGCACATCGCCACTGGGCAGCCTGCGCAGGACGTAGCGCGACAGCCCGCGCAGCGCCTGGCCGACGACGACCGCTGGCTCGGCCGCGCCATGCTCGCCCCGGCGGTGATCTACATCGCCTTGCTGGTCGGCTTTCCGTTCATGCTGTCGATCTACTACAGCCTTTCGGATGCCACGGTAGGCAGCCAGGTGCTGCACTTCGTCGGCCTGGAGAACTTCCGGCGCGTGCTGGAAAGCAATACGTTCTGGCGTTCGCTGCGCAATGCGCTGGTCTTCACGCTGGTGTCGCAGGCGCTGGTGGTGGTGCTGGCCAAGATACTGGCAATGGCCCTGTACCAAGACTTCCGCGGCAAATGGCTGGTGCGCCTGCTGATCCTGCTCCCGTGGGTGGCGCCGATCTCGCTCGGCACCATCGGCTGGCTGTGGATCTTCGATCCGGTCTACAGCATCATCAACTGGACCTTGGCCGCGGTCGGGGTTCTGGGGCCGCACAACTGGCCGGTGTGGCTCGGCCAGCCGGAACTGGCGATGGCCTCGGTCATCGTGGTGGACGTCTGGCGCCTGCTGCCGCTGGCCACGGTGATCATCCTCGCCGGGCTGAGCGGCATCCCGCAGGACATCCACGACGCCGCCGCCATGGATGGCGCCGGCTTCTGGAGGCACCTGTTCCTCATCAACATTCCGCTGTTGATGCCCATCATGCTGGTGGCGCTGCTGTTCGGCATCGTGTTCACCTTCACCGACATGATCATCATCTACGTGCTGACCCGCGGCGGGCCATACGACACCACCCAGGTGCTGGCCAGCCTGGCCTTCTTCACCGGCATCCAGGGCGGCGACCTGGCGGAAGGGGCCGCCATCTCGCTGTTCCTGTTCCCGGTGCTGGTGGCGGTCGTGATCGTGCTGCTGACCGTGGCGCGCCGCACCGAGGTGACCTGAAATGCGCCCCGCTGCCATCACTTGGCGACGCTGGGCCGCGCGCGGCGCCCATTTCGGCGTCGTCGCCGCATTTGCGACGTTCTGCGCGTTTCCCTTCTACTGGATGCTGATCACGACCTTCAAGGATGTGCACGACCTGATCAACACCGCCAACAACCCGTTCCTGTTCAACCTGCCGCCGACGATGGAGAACCTGCGGATACTGTTCGGCGAGACCCGCTATTTGCGCTGGGTGTTCAATACCCTGGTCGTGTCCGTAGGTGTAGTGCTGATCACGCTGCTCCTGGCCGTGCCCGCCGGCTACAGCCTGGCCCGGCTGTCGGGGCGATGGGGCCGGCAGTGGGCCATCGGCATCTTCCTGACCTACCTGATTCCGCCCACCATCCTGTTCATCCCGTTTTCGCGCATCATCGGCACACTGGGCCTGCAGGATTCGCTGTGGTCGCTGGTGCTGGTGTACCCCAGCTTCACGGTGCCGTTCTGCAGCTGGCTGATGATGGGGTTTTTCAAGGCTGTGCCGCGCGACATCGAGGAAGCCGCGATGATGGACGGCCTGAGCCGCTTCGGCGCGTTCCTGAAGGTGGTGGTGCCGCTGTCGTCGAGCGGGATACTGACCGTGGTCATCTTCAGCGCCACGCTGGCGATGCAGGAATTCGTCTATGCGCTGACCTTCATCACCAGTTCGTCGCAGTACACGGTGAGCGTCGGCGTGCCGACCTTCCTGGTGCGGGGCGATGTCTATTTCTGGGGTTCCCTGATGGGCGCCTGCCTGATCGTCAGCGTGCCGGTCGCTGCGCTCTACAACAGTTTCCTTGACCGTTTCGTTGCCGGGTTTACCGTCGGCGCGATCAAGTGATTCCGTAAAACTAAAGCAGCTTGCCGATCACCAGCGCGATCAGCGAAATCAGGATCGTCGATGCAAACGGCAGCACGAATTCGCGTCCGAACACGCGGAAGCGCACGTCGCCGGGCAGTTTTCCCAGCCCGATCTTCTGCAGCCACGGCAGCGCCGCGGACAACACGATCACGCTCAGGAAGATGGTGAGGGTCCAGCGCAGCATGGCGGCCTCCGGTGCCGTTACAGCGTGTGGCAGCGGTCGCCGCGGGCAAAGCCGTCCATCGGCTCGCTGTCATCCAGGCCGCGCGTGAGCGCGATCACCTTGAACAGCTCGCCCATTTCGGCTTCGGACAGCAGCTTCTGCACGGCGTTGGCCTGCGGCAGGAAGGCGCGCGCGTCGGACGGATCCAGTGCCGTCAGCAGCTCGGTGATGCCGGCGTTCATCAGGAAGCGCGCCTGCGAGGCAAAGCCCGACACTGTCAGGCCCGCATCCACGGCGGCCAGGGCGATGCCGCTGAAGTTCACGTGCGCGGTGATGTCCTGCAAGCCGGGGTAGAGGAACGGATCCGGGTGCGCATGATGGCGGTAGTGGCACATCAGCGTGCCGCCGGCGCGCTGCGGGTGGTAGTACTCGCCGGCCGGGAAACCGTAGTCGATGAAGAAGGCGGCGCCACTTGCCAGCATGGCGCCCACCGCGCGCGTGAAGCCCTCGGCTTCGGCGTGGGTCTCGGTGACCAGGTCGTGGTTGCCTGGGATGGCGCGCAGGGTCTCCGGCACGTCGGCGTCGGCCAGCGAGCGGTCCTCGAAGCGGAAGGCGCGTTCGCCATCGTCGCTGCGCACCACGCCGCGCTCATGCCAGCGGCCGCCGTTGCGCGCGTAGAGCTGCACCGGCATCGCATCCAGTACTTCATTGCCGACGATCACGCCTGCGAAGGTGTCCGGCAGCGTGTCGAGCCACGTGACCCGGTCCGCCAGGTGCGGTGCGCGCTGCGCCAGCGTGGCCTGCTGGCGCGCGCGCAGTTCGCCCGACAGCTCGACGATGGCGTACGACTCCGGCAACCGGCCTTCCTGCTCCAGCCCCAGCAGCAAATCCGCCGCCAGCCGCCCGGTGCCGGCGCCGAATTCCATCACGCCCGGCAGGCCCCGGGCCAGCAGCGGCGCGAACTGGCGCGCCAGCGTGCGCGCGAAGAAGGGGCTCAGTTCGGGGGCGGTGATGAAGTCGCTGCCGTCGCGGGCGTCGCGCCCGAACTTGGCCGAGCCGCCGCTGTAATAGCCCAGGCCCGGCGCGTACAGCGCCAGCGCCATGTAGCGGTCAAAGCCGATCCAGCCGCCGGCTGTATCGATGGTTTCGCCAATACGGGCCGTAAGGGTATCGGAGGCGGCCTGCGCGTCGGCGGGGGGAAGGGGTAAACTAGCGGCTTTCTGCATCCCGCGATTGTAGCAATGCCCGCATCCAATACTCCGGCCGGCCAACCGCCCGCCCAGCCAGGCCAGCCCGCCACGCGCGGCGTGGCGCTCGTGACCGGCGGCGCGCGCCGCCTGGGCCGCGCCATCGCGCTCGAACTTGCCGCGCAGGGCTGGGACGTGGCCGTGCACTGCCATCGCTCTGTGGACGAGGCCGAGGCCCTGGCCACGCAGATCCGCGCCCTCGGCCGCCGCGCCGCGGTGCTGCGCGCCGACCTGGCCGACGAAGCCGCCACCGGCCGCCTGGTGGCCGACTGCACGGCCGTGCTGGGCGTGCCCACCTGCCTGGTCAACAATGCCTCGTTGTTCCAGTACGACGTGGCGACCAGTTTCTCGTATGCGTCGCTCGATACGCATATGCGCACCAATGTGGCGGCGCCGTTGCTGCTGGCGCGCGAACTGCACAAGGCCCTCACTGCCGCAGCCGGCTCTGACAAGGCCGCCGAGCTGCGCGGCGTGGTGATCAACCTGCTCGACCAGAAGCTGGATAACCTGAACCCCGATTTCCTGTCGTACACGCTGTCCAAGGCCGCGCTGCAGACCGCCACGGTGCAGCTGGCGCAGGCGCTGGCGCCGCGCCTGCGCGTGGTCGGCGTGGCACCGGGCATCACGCTGGTGTCGGGGGAGCAGTCCGAGCAGAGCTTCCGCCGCGCGCACCGGGTGACGCCGCTGGGCCAGTCGTCCACGCCCGAGGACATCGCCCAGGCGGTGGCCTACTTGGCGCAGGCGCGCGCCGTGACCGGCACCACGCTTTACGTGGACGGCGGCCAGCACCTGATGCCGCTCGCGCGCGACGTGATGTTCCTGACCGAGTAAGCTGGAAGCCAGCCTTCCTCCGAAATTCGGGATTACCGAAGTACCGATCGATGTGCCGCGCCCGCCGGGCGCGGTTTACTTTTTTCTCCCTCCGCTGCCGCCATGACCATGCTCGCCGCCCTTTCCCACCCCAGCCTGCAAGACTGCCGACGCATGTTCCTGCGCAACTACGAAGTGCAGATCAATATCGGCGTGCACGAGTTCGAAAAGAAGGGCGAACAGCGGGTGCTGATCAATATCGACCTGTTCGTGCCGCTGGCGCAGAGCACGCCCCAGGCGGACAAGCTCGAAGAAGTGGTCGACTACGACTTCATGCGCAACACCGTGGCCGAGCGCATGGCGCAAGGCCACGTGCACCTGCAGGAAACCTTGTGCGACGACGTCGCGCGCGCCATGCTCAAGCATCCCAAGGTGCGCGCGGTGCGTGTCTCGACCGAAAAGCCCGACGTGTACCCGGACTGCGATTCGGTCGGCGTCGAGGTCTTCCATATCAAGCAGGCCTGAGCCGCGGCCAACTGGCGCCAGCATCGTGCGGGCGCCTAAAGTAAAATGTTGCCCCTTCGCGCCGCGCCGGCCATTCCATCCGGCGGGCGCCACGCAACAGGATGCTCCATGAGCCACTCGAACAACTTCTACCGCCTCGAGACGAGGCTGCAATCGCAAACCGGCAAGGCCATTGGCGACTTCGGCATGATCGAGGACGGCGACACCGTGCTCGTCTGCATGAGTGGCGGCAAGGACTCGTACACCATGCTGTCGGTCCTGATGGCGCTGCAGAAGCGCGCGCCGATCAAGTTCAAGCTGATCGCGATGAACCTGGACCAGAAGCAGCCCGGCTTCCCGGAGCACGTGCTGCCGGAGTACCTGAAGTCGGTGGGGGTGGAATACCTGATCGTCGAGGCGGACACCTACTCGATCGTCAAGGAGAAGGTGCCCGAGGGCAAGACCACCTGCTCGCTGTGCTCGCGCCTGCGCCGCGGCGTGATCTACCGCACCGCCAAGGAGCTGGGCGCCAACAAGATCGCGCTGGGCCACCACCGTGACGACATCGTCCAGACCTTCTTCCTGAACATGTTCTTCGGCGGCAAGATGAAGGCGATGCCGCCCAAGCTGTCGACCGACGACGGCCAGCACATCGTGATCCGCCCGCTGGCCTACTGCTCGGAGAAGGACATCGCCGCGTATGCGCGTGCGATGGAATTCCCGATCATCCCGTGCAACCTGTGCGGCTCGCAGGAGAACCTGCAGCGCAAGAAGGTCAGCGAGATGCTGCAGCAGTGGGAGCGCGAGAACCCGGGGCGCATCGACAATATCTTCTCGGCGCTGCGCAACGTGGTGCCGTCGCACCTGGCCGATACCGAGTTGTTCCCGTTCACGGGCCTGGCCACCGGGCTGGCCAAGGTGGATGAGGCCTCGCTGTTCGGCGAGACCACCTTCCAGCAGCAGCCGCTGGTGTTCGCCGGCAGCGTGGAAGAGAACCGGATGGAGTTCGTGCGCTTCGAGCGCCCGGCCGCGGCAGCAACGCCCGCGGCGGAGCAGGCCGGCACGCAGTAACGCTGCGCCAGCCATACAGCAAAACGCCCGCTTTGCGCGGTAATGCCGTTCAGTTAAGTCTGAACGGCATTTTTCTTTGCAGGGGTTGTAAACAAGGTGTCGAGCTGTTAACTTGCCGTTCCGATGCTATCGGAACAAGTCCACGCCACCCTTGAGCTTAGTGAGCCGGCCAGTTTTGCCCGGCTCAGCGAGCATCTGCCGATGGCTTGGATTGAGCAGGCGCTGGCAGCCACAGGAATAGCGTCCGTTCGCCGGCGTCGACTGCCAGCAGAGCAGGTGGTCTGGCTGGTCATCGCGCTGGCGCTCTATCGGCACCAATCGATTCCCGATGTGCTGGAGACGCTGGACCTGGCACTGCCCAACGATGTCAACGCCTGTGTCAGCAAGAGCGGGATTGCCCAAGCCCGCGAGCGGCTTGGAGACAAGCCTCTGTTGTGGCTGTTCGAGCAGACCGCGCGGGCGTGGGTGGCTCAGGATGCTGCGCACTACAAATGGAAGGGCTTGGCGCTTTACGCCATGGATGGGACCACCTTCCGCACCGCCGATAGCCCTGAGAATCGCCTCCACTTTGGCGCGCAGAGCTACGCCAGCGGCAAGGTCGCCAGCTATCCACAAGTCCGCGGGGTCTCGCTCACGGCTGTTCCCACCCATCTTGTTGCCGATATCGCCTTTGGCTGTTATGGGCGCAACGAGATGCTCTATGCCAAGGAGCTCATTGAGCGGATCCCGGATCATTCGTTGACGATCTTTGACAAGGGCTTTCTGGCCGCAGAAATCCTGTGGGGCTTGCGCATGGGCGGCAGCGAGCGCCACTTCCTGATCCCCGCCAAGAAGAATCTGCAGTGGGAGCTGCTCTCAGGCAACGAGGGCGATGGCATCGTCCAGATGAAGGTCTCGCCTCAGGCTCGCCGCAAGAATCCTGCCTTGCCAGAGACTTGGACAGCTCGCGCGATCCGGGATGAGGACTCAGGCCGCGTCCTGTTGACCTCGTTGACAGACCGTCGGCGCTTCAAGGCAGCCGACATCATTGGGTGCTACAAGCGCCGTTGGGAAATCGAAACCAGCTATCGGGAACTGAAGCAGACGATGCTCGGGGCCGAACTGACCTTGCGCAGCCGCCAGCCTGAGGGCGTGCATCAGGAAATCTGGGGAGCACTGATTGCGTACAACCTGGTGCGTCTGGAGATGGCCAAGGCTGCGCTCGAGGCCCGCGCCGAGCCCACCGACCTGAGCTTTGTGCTGGCCTTGCGCCTGATACAGGGCGAGTTGATCTGGGCAGCCGGCATGGCCCCAGGCAAGCTGCCGGCCCATCTGCAGCGCATGCGCGCCAAACTTCAGTTGGCGATCGTCCAAAAACGACGGGGGCGTAAGTGCCCCCGTGTAGTCAAAGCCCTGCCTAAGCGCTACTCCGTCCGGTTCCTCAGAAAGGACCTTAACTGAACGGCATTACGCTTTGCGCGGGCGTTTTGCCTTGGGCGAGGCCGTGGCTTCAGTTGGCCGCCGCCGACCGCACCGGCCCGCTCGCCTTATCGCGCATCAGCGCATGCGTATCGTCGATCCACTTCTGGAAGCGGTCTTCGGCGTGCGCCTTCTGCTTGGGCGTGGTCATGTTGGCGATAGCCACGGTCAGCGCAACGCCGGCGTTGTTGGTGGCCTCGTGGCTGACGGCGCGCCTGCCCGGCGGGTTTTGCCAGTATTCGCGGAAGCGCCGCAGCAGGTCCATCACCTGCGCCTTGGGCGGTTGCGTAGTCTGCACGTAGCGCACCAGCTTGATCCATTCCTGCTGCCGGGCCACGCGCTCGGCATAGCGGGCGTCGGCGTTCTGCACCACCGGGGCGAGCGCGGCGCGGATCGCCTTCTCCTGTTCGTTGGAGAAGCTGCCGTAGACCAGCTTGGCGTATTCCATCACCTTGTCAAAGCGCGCCTCTTCGCGCTCGGCCGGCTTGGAATTCAGGAATGTCTTGCGGTACTTGGCATTGCCGTCGGCGAACTTCTTCTCCATCCGGCTGATCTGCTCAGGCGTCAGCGTCAGCAGCAGGTCGGCCATGTCGGGCATCGCATAGTCAAATGACTGGCGCGCGAGCCGCTGCGAAGCGTCCTGGAAGTGCTCGACCATGGCCGGGGTGACCGGCTGGCGCACCTCGGCCTTGGCGTGCTGCAGCAGGCTGGCGATCTCCGGAAGCTGCGCCTTGCGGTGCCAGGCGAAGAAGCGCGCGATGGCCTCGCGCGTGTGCGGTTCCTGCTCGGAACTGACGTCGACATAGTTGTCGATCCACCAGTACGCCAGGTGGTCGCCCTGCTGGTATCCCAGCTTCATGGCGCTGCATGCGCACAGTGCCGCCGCACCCAGAAACACGAAAATCCGCCGTGCCCAGCGATTGTGAGTTTCAGAAACAGCGGCGCGTTGCGCAGAATGCGCCATGTTAAAATCGGCGCGCATCGCCCCGGGCTTGTTTCGCTGGCCGCCAGCCCAGTGCTGGCAAGGGTTTGCGGGATTTTTCGCGGACCCGGCGGCGCTGTTCCGCCAACCCTGGCGGTACATTCCGCGAAACACCCGGCCGGCGTTTTCCAGAATATTTTTGGACACACTCACTTAGGGGTCTCCTTGTGAATATCGTCATTCTCGCCGCGGGCATGGGCAAGCGGATGTATTCCGATTTGCCCAAGGTGCTGCACCCGGTTGCGGGGCGGCCCATGCTGGCCCACGTCCTGGATACGGCTCGTGCGCTGTCGCCGTCGCGGCTGGTCGTCGTCGTCGGTCACGGTGCCGCGCGCGTGCGCGAGGCCGTTGCCGCAGACGATGTCGCCTTCGCCGAGCAGGCCCAGCAGCTCGGCACGGGCCATGCGGTGATGCAGGCACTTCCATTGTTGGACGACAGCCAGCCTACATTGGTTCTGTATGGTGACGTGCCGCTCACTACCGCCGCCACGCTCAAGGCACTGGTGGCCGAAGCCGGCGCACGGCGCTTCGGGGTGCTGACGGTGGAAATGCCCGATCCGACCGGCTATGGCCGCATCGTGCGCGACGCCGCCGGCAACGTCGTCCGCATTGTCGAGCAAAAGGACGCCAGCGACGCGGTCAAGGCGATCCGCGAGATCAACACCGGCATTATCGTGTGCCCGACCGGCCACCTGCGCAAGTGGCTTTCCACACTGCGCAACGACAACGCCCAGGGCGAGTACTATCTGACGGACACCGTCGAGCGCGCCGCCACCGAAGGCGTGGAGATCGTCTCGGCCCAGCCTGCGGCGATCTGGGAGACGCTTGGCGTCAACAGCAAGCTGCAACTGGCGGAGGTCGAGCGCATCCACCAGGGCAACCAGGCCCGCCGCCTGCTGGAAGCCGGCGTGACGCTGCTGGATCCGGCCCGCATCGACGTGCGCGGCGAGCTGACCTGCGGCCGCGACGTCACCATCGACGTCGGCTGCGTGTTCGAAGGCCGCGTGCACCTGGAGGACGGTGCCCGGATCGGCGCCAATTGCGTGATCCGCAACAGCACCGTGGGTGCCGGCGCGCTGGTGCACCCGTTCTGCCATATCGACGAGGCCAGGATCGGCCCGGCCGGCCGCATCGGCCCGTACGCGCGCCTGCGCCCCGGCACCGAGCTGGGCGAGGACGTGCATATCGGCAATTTCGTCGAAGTCAAGAACGCACAGGTGGCTGCGCACAGCAAGGCCAACCACCTGGCCTATGTGGGCGACGCCACAGTGGGGTCGCGCGTCAACATTGGCGCGGGTACCATCACCTGCAACTATGACGGTGTGAACAAGCACCGCACGGTGATCGAGGACGATGTCTTTATCGGGTCCGACACGCAGCTGGTGGCGCCGGTGACGGTGCGCCGCGGCGCCACGTTGGGCGCCGGCACCACGCTGACCAAGGAGGCGCCCGCCGACAAGCTGACGCTGTCGCGGGCCAAGCAGCTGACCATCGACGCCTGGCAGCGTCCGGTCAAGCAGCCGAAGAAGTAATCGTCAGGCCGCCGCTTGAGCGGCCAGGGAAACGCCGCCTCCGCCTCGCCGGGGCGGCGTCAGTGGTTTGATACCGGCGCCGCACAGGCGGCGCCTGAAACGGGGGTTCACCATGTGTGGCATCGTCGGCGCGGTTTCAACGCGCAATATCGTTCCGGTCCTGATCGAAGGGCTGCGCCGCCTGGAGTATCGCGGCTATGACTCGTGCGGCGTCGCCGTCGTGCGCGACGATGCGGTCGAGCGCGCGCGCACCGTGTCGCGCGTGGCCGACCTGGACGCGCAGACCCAGGCCTCGGGCCTGTCCGGCTTTACCGGCGTCGCGCATACCCGCTGGGCCACCCACGGCAAGCCCGATACCACCAACGCGCACCCGCACCTGTCGGGCGAGACCATCGCGCTGGTGCACAACGGCATCATCGAGAACTACGAGCCGCTGCGCGAGGAACTGCGCGCGGTCGGCTACGGCTTCGAGTCGCAGACTGACACGGAAGTGGTCGCCCACCTGATCCACCAGGCCTACACCTACCCGAGCAGCGCCACGCGCGGCGACCTGTTCGGCTCGGTGCGCGCGGTGACCAAGCGCCTGCACGGCGCCTACGCCATCGCCGTATTCGCCAAGGACCTGCCCGGCGTCGTGGTCGGCGCGCGCGCCGGTTCGCCGCTGGTGGTGGCGCTGGGCGAGAACGAGGCCTTCCTCGCCTCCGACGCGCTTGCCGTGGCCGGCACCGCCAACCGCATCATCTACCTGGAAGAGGGTGATGTGGTCGAGATCTCGCTGGATGGCGTGGCCATCCACGACGCACAAGACCACGCGGTCGAGCGCGAGGCGCACCTGGTCGAAGCCCACGCCGCGTCGGTCGAACTGGGCCCATACCGCCACTTCATGCAGAAGGAAATCTTCGAGCAGCCGCGCGCGCTGGGCGACACGCTGGAAGGCATCGAGACCATCTCGCCGGCACTGTTCGGCCCGGGCGCCGCCGAGGTCTTTGCCGGCATCGACAGCATCCTGATCCTGGCCTGCGGCACCAGCTACTACTCCGGCTGCACGGCCAAGTACTGGCTGGAAAGCATCGCCAAGATCCCGACCCAGGTCGAGGTTGCCAGCGAATACCGCTACCGCGACACCGTGCCGAATCCGCGCGCGCTGGTGGTGGTGATCTCGCAGTCCGGCGAGACCGCGGACACCATGGCCGCGCTGCGCCACGCACGCGCGCTCGGCCATGTCCATACGCTGGCGGTGTGCAACGTCGCCACCAGCGCGATGGTGCGCGAAACCGAACTGCGCTTCCTGACCCGCGCCGGCACCGAGATCGGCGTGGCCTCGACCAAGGCCTTCACCACGCAGCTGGCCGCGCTGTACATGCTGACGCTGGCGCTGGCCAAGACGCGCGGCCTGCTGACCGATGAGGCCGAGGCTCGCGACCTGGCCAACCTGCGCCACCTGCCCGCCGCGCTGCACGGCGTGCTGGCGCTGGAGCCGCAGATCATCGCCTGGTCGGAAGACTTCGCGCGCCGCGAGAACGCGCTGTTCCTGGGCCGTGGCCTGCACTACCCGATCGCGCTGGAAGGCGCGCTCAAGCTCAAGGAAATCTCGTATATCCATGCCGAGGCCTATCCGGCGGGCGAACTGAAGCACGGGCCGCTGGCGCTGGTGACCGAGGCGATGCCGGTGGTCACGGTCGCGCCCAATGACGCGCTGCTGGAAAAGCTCAAGTCCAATATCCAGGAAGTGCGCGCGCGCGGTGGCCGGCTCTATGTGTTTGCCGACAGCGATACGCAGATCCAGTCGTCGGACGGCATCCAGGTGATCCGCATGCCTGAGCACTATGGCGACCTGTCGCCGATCCTGCATGTGGTGCCGCTGCAGCTGCTGGCGTATCACACGGCGTGTGCGCGGGGAACGGATGTGGACAAGCCGCGCAACCTGGCGAAGTCGGTGACGGTGGAGTAAGTCGGCGCATCATCATGCAAAAGAGGCCCTTCTGGGCCTCTTTGCTTTGGTGCGCAGGCTCACGCCACATACAGCAGGCACGCCCGCGCTGTCAGCGGATACACCAAGCTTGTGCCAGTGAGCCACGGGCGGGTCAGCCTGCATGCGGCGGCGCACCTTGGCTTTGCGCCAGCACTTCATGCACCAGCGCCGCGAACGCGCGTACGGCCGGCGAGGGCGAGTGCCCGGCCAGCGACACGATGCCGTACTGCGCCCTGAGTTCGCTGGGCGGGCGCATCGGCAGGGCCACCGCCGCGCCTTGCGCACAGGCGTCGGCCATCATCGCCGCCGGTACCAGCGCCACGGCGTCGGTGCCCAGCATCAGCGTGCGCAGCGCGTGCATGTCGTTGCAGGTGACGGTCAACAGGGCGGGGGCGTCTTCGCCGGCCGGGCCGGCATTCTCACCAGCATCGTGCAGCGCTTGCCGGAAGAAATCGCGGATATGCGGCGGCAGCCGCGGCCCCGCCACCGGGAAGGCCGTCAGCGCGGGGAGGCTGACTTCGCGCAACTGCGCCAGCGGATGCGCGCGGCGCACGAAGAACCCGGTCTCGAGCGCCGGCAGCCGCTCGATCTGCAGGTGGCCGAGCGCCGCCAGGCTGCGGCTTTCTCCGACGAAGATGTCGAGCCGCTCGGCTTCCAGCGCGCGCAGCATGGCCGGGGTGTCGGCGGTCTCCACGTCGATGCGCAGGCGCGGGTAGCGCCGCACCAGCGCCTCCAGCACCGGATCGAGCAGGAACGACGCGGCGAACGGCCCGAAACCGGCGCGGATCTCGCCGATCTCCACGTCCTCCAGCAGCTGCAGGTCGCGCCGCAGCTCGCGGCCCTCGCGCAGCATGCGCCGCGCGCGTTCCAGCACCAGCGCGCCGGCTGCGGTCGGGCGCACTTTGCCGTAGCTGCGGTCGATCAGCTGGCCCAGGTCGGCTTCCAGCGCCTGGATGCTGCGCGTCAGCGCCGGCTGCGACAGGTGCAGTGCGGTGGCGGCGCGGGCAAAGCTGCCCTGTTCGACCAGGGTGACGAAGTGATGCAGCTGCCTTATTCCCATCAAGCCCATGAACTTAACCGTTTCTGCATGGAAATATGAAAAATATTGCATTGGACGTGGTTTCTCAAGCCCGCTACCGTTGTCCTCCAAAACCATAAAGACGACCTGGAGACGACGACATGAACCGACGCGCAATGCTCGCGCTCGCACTCGGCGGGCTTACGCTCAGCCTGGCCCTGCCGGCCGCGGCGCAAACCTATCCCGTCAAGCCCATCCGCATCGTGGTGCCCTATGTGGCCGGCGGCGGCACCGACACCATTGCCCGCGCCATGGGCGAGAAGCTCAGCAAGCGGCTGGGCCAGCCCGTGGTGGTGGACAACAAGGCCGGCGCCTCCGGCATCATCGGCACCGACGCCGTGGCCAAGGCCGCGCCCGACGGCTACACGCTGCTGCTGACGATCACGCAGTCGGTGCTGACCAACCAGTTCCTGTACGAGAAGCTGCCCTACGACCCGCGCAAGGACCTGACCATGATCAGCGTGCTGGCCGATGCGCAACTGGTGCTGGTGGTGCATCCGTCGGTGCCGGCGCGCACGGTGCGTGAGCTGGGCGACTACGCGCGCGCCCGGCCGGGCAAGGTCACCTATGCCTCGTGGGGCGTGGGCTCGCTGTCGCATCTGAGCGGCGCCTACTTCAGCAAGCTCACGCGCGGCGATGCCACGCACGTGCCGTACAAGGGCGAGGCGCCAATGATGCAGGACCTGCTGGGCGGCCAGGTGCAGTTCGGCTTTGCCAGCATCCTGACGGCCAAGCCGTATATCCAGAGCGGCAAGCTCAAGGCCCTGGCAGTCACCGGCACGCAGCGTAGCAGCGCGCTGCCGGAGATGCCGACCTTTGCCGAATCCGGCATGCAGGACAGCGCCTTCAAGACGCTGGGATGGATCGGCCTGCTGGCGCCGGTGGGGGTGCCCGCGCCGGTGGTCGCAAAGCTGGAAGGCGAGGTGCGCGCAATCCTGCAGACGCCGGATATGCAGGCGCGGCTGGTGGCGCTGGGACTGCGCACCGTGGGCAGTTCGCCGGCCGA
The DNA here is from genome assembly GCF_040149425.2 of Cupriavidus sp. DF5525. NCBI lineage: Bacteria > Pseudomonadati > Pseudomonadota > Betaproteobacteria > Burkholderiales > Burkholderiaceae > Cupriavidus > Cupriavidus sp. DF5525. The sequence continues at coordinate 234,088 of NZ_CP168265.1, forward strand.
GGCGCAGGCGCTTTATGCGCGCGACTGGCCGGTGCTGAAAACGCTGGTGGCGGATTCGGGCGCGAAGCTGGACTGATTATTCCTGCCTGAATCCCGAGGACGGGCGGCGCGGCGGATACCGCGTCCGCCCGTTTTTCATTTGGTTATCGTGTGCGAATCGGACGAATAGAGGGCGAATAGAAACTATTGCCATTCGCATCCTCAATTAGCCCGGGGAAACTGGAAAACCCGCCGAATTCGCTTGATGTACGCCTTGGCCGGACTACCATGAAAGCCACGACGGGAGATTCCCTGCGGATATTCCGTGTGCATGAAAATAATAATTGATCCACCCGTATCGAGGGGTCGTTAGGGGTTGCCATGAAAAGCGACAAAAAGGTGATCCAGTTGCTCAATGGCCAGCTCAGGCATGAGCTCACCGCGATCAACCAGTATTTCCTGCATGCCCGCATGTACGGGCATTGGGGGCTCAATGCCCTGGGCAAGCACGAATACGAGGAATCGATCGAGGAAATGAAGCATGCCGACAAGCTGATCGAGCGCATCCTGCTGCTTGACGGCCTGCCCAACCTGCAGGACCTGAACAAGCTGCTGATCGGCGAAAACACCGAGGAAATGCTCGGCTGCGACCTGAAGCTGGAGCAGGTCTCGCAGGCAAGCTGCAAGGATGCGATCAAGTATTTCGAATCGGTCGGCGACTACGTGTCGCGCAAGGTCGTGGTCGATATCCTGGAGGCCACCGAAGAGCATATCGACTGGCTTGAAGCGCAGCTCGAACTGATTGGCAAGGTCGGCGCGCAGAACTATATCCAGTCCGCCATGGGCGACATCGGCTAGCCGCTCCGGGGCAGCGCCTGCGCGGTGCCCTGCAGACTTTTCCATTTCCCGCTACACTGCGGCCCGCAACCCGACGCGCCTGTATGACGCGTCGTCCACGGCGGGGTGGCAGAGTGGTGATGCAACGGCCTGCAAAGCCGTGTACGACGGTTCGATTCCGTATCCCCGCCTCCAGTATTCTCTTGCCGGCGCATTGCCGCCGGGCGTGAACGGCATCCCGTTCCTTTGCGCTGCGCGACGCTCCTGCAACGCGCTCATCTCTCAGCGTTTTCCCGCATACCACTCCGGCCGCGTGAACGCGCAGCCATGCGCGCGCCTGCGCCAAAATAACCTACGTATTTCCGTACACCCCCCTTATTCGGTTTCATCCCTGATAGATCAAAGCGGGCGGATCGGGTAGTGTTGCGCGTCAGGCCAAAACGGCCTGCGTGCATAGCGCGCCGCCTGCCGGCAGCGCAACCATGACCGGGCTTCCATGGTGTTCCCGTCGCTAAGTGATGTGAAGAAGAGAGGCTCCAGATGATCAAGGACCTGCGGATCCGGGCGGCCATGCCCTCGGACGCGCCAGCCGTGGGCGCAGTGCTCGAGCGTTGCGGCCTGCCGACAGACGATGTGTTCCGCTTGCTGGAGCACTTCCACGTCGCCATTCTCGAATCGCAGATCATCGGCTGCGCTGCCGGTGAGCTGTTCGGTCAGACCGTGGTCATCCGCTCGGTCGCCGTGCTGCCAGAGCACCGCGACCAGGGCGTGGCCACGCACGTGGTGCATGCCGCGCTGATGCGCGCGCGTGCCAACGGCGCGCGGCGCGCGGTGCTGCTGGCCTCGAGTTGCCCCAGCTATTTCGCCCGCTACGGCTTTACGCTGGTGCCGGCCGCCAAGCTGCCGCAGGAGGTGATGTCCTCCAGCGAATTCCATCGCCATACGGATACGCCGCCGCTGTGCATGTGGTGCGAGTTGAGCTGAGCCCGCACCAGGTGGAGTGAGCGGGAGATGCGCGCGTCAGTGCGCGCCATCCTCGCAGCGGCTGATCTCCACCGTCACGTGCACCAGTTCCTCGTGCACGGACAGCGCCTGCCGCACGCGTTGCGGCGTCAGCGCCTGGTCATGCGTCACCAGGCTGACGATGCAGGCGAACTTCTGCCGGCCTACGCGCCATACATGCAGGTCGGTCACGCTGGTAGGTTGCTCACCCTGGTTGTGGCCATGGTCGAGGCTCGCCAGCACCTCGCGCACTTCTTCCACCACTGGGTGGTCCATCTCGCGGTCCAGCAGCACCGTGCCGCTCTGGCGCAGCAGGCCGATCGCCCACTTGCCCACCAGCGCCGCGCCCACCAGCCCCATCACCGGGTCCAGCCAGGCCAAGCCCAGCCACCAGCCGCCGGCCAGCGCGACGAGCGCGAGCACCGAGGTCGCGGCATCGGCCAGCACGTGCATATAGGCGGCGCGCAGGTTGATGTCGTGGTGGTGCTGGCCGTCGTGGTCATGGTGATGGTGGCCATGCCCGTGATCGTGGCCATGATCGTGCCCGTGTGAATGCCCGCCGAGGATCAGCGCGCAGCCCAGGTTGACCAGCAGTCCCAGCGCGGTCACGGCCATGGCCTCGCGGTAGTGGATTGCCTGCGGGCTGAACAGCCGCTCGACCGAGCCCGCCGCCATCAGCGCCGCGATGCCCAGCAGGAACACCGCGCTGGCAAAGCCGGCCAGCACCTCGATCTTCCAGGTGCCGAAGGCAAAGCGCCAGTCGCCGGCATAGCGCCGCGCGGCCGCATAGGCAAAGGCCGACAGGCCGATGGCAAGGGCGTGCGAACTCATGTGCCAGCCATCGGCCAGCAGCGCCATCGAGTTGAACCAGAGGCCAGCGGCGATTTCCACCACCATGGTGACGGCGGTGATCGCCATCACCAGGCGCGTGCCGCGCTCGGCGGCGCGGTTGCCGGTGTCGAAGGCGTGGCTGTGGGTCCACGCGGACAGGTCGTGGGTGTGCATCGTCAGGTCCTGCTCAAAGCTTGAAGTCGGTCAGTCGCGACTCTGCGGGGCGGCCATTCACTCAGGCAAGGGTAGCAGAGCACCAGTGCGCCAACGGCTACATCCCTGACGGGCGCAGGGGCGGGTAGCCGGCCCAGATTGATGAATGCCTGGAACGAATGAGTGTCGCCAGAGGAAATCATTTCCATGGATTTCGTGATTACACTTAGCCATCGGACGCCAATGCCAGCGGCCAGCACAGGAGACAGACGATGTTCGAAGGATTCACGCCGCACCGGATCGATTGCGGCGAGGTAACCATACACGCGGTGGCGGGCGGGCAGGGCCCGGGTTTGCTGCTGCTGCACGGCCACCCGCAGACGCATGTGATCTGGCACAAGGTGGTGCCGGTGCTGGCGCAGCACTTCACCGTGGTGGCGGCCGACCTGCGCGGCTATGGCGACAGCGACAAGCCCGCCGGCCTGCCTGACCACGCCAACTACAGCAAGCGCACCATGGCCGCCGACCAGCTCGCGGTAATGCGCGCGCTGGGTTTCGACCAGTTCAGCGTGCTGGCGCACGATCGCGGCGCGCGCGTGGCGCACCGGCTGGCGGTCGACCATCCCGAGGCCGTGCAAAAGCTGGTGACGCTCGACATCGCGCCCACGCTGGCCATGTACGAGCAGACCCACGAGGCCTTTGCCCGCGCCTACTGGCACTGGTTCTTCCTGATCCGCCCGGCGCCGTTCCCCGAGACCCTGATCGAGGCCGATCCCGCGCTCTACCTGCGCCAGACCATGGGCAGCCGCAGCGCCGGGCTGGCGCCGTTCACCGACGCCGCCATGGCCGAGTACCTGCGCTGCCTGAGCCTGCCTGGCGCCGCCCACGGCCTGTGCGAGGACTACCGTGCCAGCGCCTCGATCGACCTGGAACATGACCGCGCGGACCTCGCTGCGGGGCGCATGGTCGAGTGCGAGATGCTGGCGCTGTGGGGCGAGCACGGCGCGGTGGGTCAGTGTTTCCGGCCGCTGGAAGCGTGGCGCGAGGTGGCGCGCCGGGTGCGCGGCCATGCGCTGCCGAGCGGGCACTACATCGCCGAAGAGATTCCTGAGCGCCTGCTCGAGGAAGTGCTGCCTTTCCTGCGCGGCTGACGGCGCCGCCGGCTGCTGCTGCCTTGCGGCGCAGCCGGTTTCCTCATGCCGGGTAGGCCCGGCACCTTTCCAAGCGCCCGGTTTCTGGAAGCGGTGTGTTTTCCACGTTGTGAAATATCCCAGTGTTTCGCTGGGATATTTCCGACGCCCTTACATACATTCATGAATGGATGTATGATTCGGCGAAGAATTCACATTGCCACAACATCTTTGTTGTCGTTTCCGAGATGAGCTACCGATTCATTGCCATTTGCCTCACCTCCTGGGTGGCCGTCTGCGCCACCGCGGGCTGGGTCGTCGAGCGCCTCTGGAGCTGACGCCGCGCCGGGGAGCGGCGCCGGTCATGCTCCCGCCAGAATAAAAAAAGCAGCACCCGAATCAGAAGAAGACGGCTCGCATGCGTACCCTCACCGCCTTGCTCGACCGGCTGGCCAGTAAGGCTGCCATTGCCGTGGCTGCGGCATTTACCCTGTGCGGCACCGCCTACGCCGACCCCGCCGTGTACGTCGCCTTCGGGCGCGACCCTGGCCACGACATCAACAAGTACGAGATCGGGCTGAACTGAGATTCCGGCTTTGCCTGGGGCAATCCACAGGGGTGGCTGGCCAGGCTGCAGTGGGAAGTGGAACTGGCCGAGTGGAACACGCGCAGCGGCACCAACCGCCGCAACATCACCGAGCTGGGCTTCTCGCCGATCTTGCGCGTGGAAAAGCGCGGCGGCGCGCTGGTGCCGTTCCTGGAGGCGTCGGTGGGCGCGCGCGTGCTCAGCCATACCAGCACCTCCGGCGAGCACCAGTTCAGCACCGCCTTCCAGTTCTCGGACATGATCGGCGTGGGCGTGGCCTTCGGCCCCAAGCAGGCGGCCGAGGCCGGCTTCCGCTTCCAGCACATCTCCAATGCCGGTATCAAGAATCCCAACCCGGGCTCCAACTTCTACACCGGCTACCTGCGCTATCGCTTCTGATTCTTTCCGTTGACATCCTCCCCGACCTGAAGGCCGGAGATTCCTACGGCGCTCAGACGCGGCATTGAGCCGCCCCTGAGTCGCTTCGATGGGTTCCTGCTGCTGACGCCGTTACCGCAGCGTTCACTTCACAGGCTAACCGGGCGTGTCCCGCCCTTAGAACATTGATCGCGCCGACCACATCGGCATTTTCCTCGAAACCGCATTCCACGCACTCGAACCGGGCTTGCGTCTGGCGGTTGTCTGCCGAGACATGGCCGCAGCATGGACAGGTGCGGCTCGTGTTCTGCGGTGGCACGGCGATGAGATAGCCACCGTTCCAAGCCAGCTTGTAGTCCAGTTGGCGGCGGAACTCGAACCAGCCTTGATCGAGGATGGCTTTGTTCAGGCCGGACTTGGCCTGAACCTGCTTACCCGGCTGTTCGGTGCTGCCTGCCGCCGACCTGGACATGTTCCGTACCTGCAAGTCCTCGATACACACCATCGCGTGGTTTTGGCTGATCGTGGTGGAGCACTTGTGGAGGTAGTCGCGGCGGGCATTGCCGAGGCGGGAATGGATGCGCTGGACGCGGGCTTTCGCCTTCTTCCAGTTGCTGCTGAACTTCTGTTTGCGGCTCATCGCCTGCTGCGCTTTGCGCAGCGCGGCCTCTTGCCGCTTGAAACTATTGAGCGGGGCGTAGAACGTCCCGTCCGAAAGCGTGGCGAACCGGGCAACACCCATGTCGATGCCAACCGCGCTCGCGGCCCGTGCCACCGGCTGTTCGACCTCACGCTCGGTCTGGATCGACACGAACCACTTGCCGCAGGACTGCCTGACTGTGACGTTCTTCACCACCCCCAGCACCTTCCGGCTGTTGCGGTATCGCAGCCAGCCCAGCTTGGGCAAAAACAGGCGGCTGCTGGCCTGGTCGAGCTTGATTTGCTTGGGGTCGGGATAGCGGAAACTGTCGCCCTGGCCCTTCTTCTTGAAGCGCGGAAAGTCGGCCCGCTTGGCAAAGAAGTTGCCGTAGGCCCGCTCCAAATCTTTGAGCGTCTGTTGCAGCGGATGAACCGGCGCATCGGCCAGCCATGCGGTTTCCGTGCTGTTGCGCCACTCGGTGAGCAGCTTGCACAGTCCGGCGTAGCCGTGCTTCTTCTCGCCTTGCTCGTAACGAGCCTTCTGCAACGCCAGTGCCTTGTTGAAGACGAACCGGCACGAACCAGAAAAGCGACGCATGTTGCGTTGCTGCTCGCCGGTCGGCATCAGTTCGTACTTGTAGGCTTGAAGTCGCTGCATGGCTCAATCATACTCTTGGCCTATGAGCGATGACAACGATATTAGACACGGAAGACACTGTGTTTTCAAGATGCACGTCCATTTGGTCTTCGTGGCGAAATACCGCCGCAGAGTGTTCGACGGCGACGCCATCAAACGGCTGCACGCCATCTTCGACAAGGTATGCGCCGACTTCGAGGCGAACTTGATCGAGATGGACGGCGAGGACGATCACGTTCACCTGCTGGTGGAGTACCCGCCAAAGGTCGCGGTGTCGAATCTGGTGAACAGCCTCAAGGGCGTGTCCAGCCGCCTGCTGCGCAAGGAAAGACCCGACATCCAGAAACGCTACTGGAAGGGCGTGCTGTGGTCGCCTTCCTACTTCGCATCATCCTGTGGCGGCGCACCGATCGCCATCGTGCGCCAGTACATCGAACAACAGCAGACCCCACACTGAAAAACCAACAGCAAGGACGGCTACGCCGTCCGCGCTATCCTTCCCCACCATGAATGGCGGGGCTTGCCGCGCACTGGGTCAGGCCGCCGCCGCGCGCGGCGCCTGCGCCAGGCTGTCGAAGAACTGCCATAGCTGCGGCGCATCGCCGGTGGCCACGTTGAAGCGGATCCACGGCGAATCGGTCTCGTCCGGCTCGAAGTACGAGCCCGGGGCCAGCCAGATGCCGTGTTCCAGCGCCAGCGTCGCCAGCCGGTTGCCGTGCAGCGGCTCGCCGCGCCTGCTGGCCTGCAGCCGCGCCTGTACCGCCTCGCTCAGCCGCGCCCACGCGAACATCCCGCCTTCCGGGCGCAGCAGCACTTCCAGCCCGTGGGCTTCCATCTTCTCGGTCACACGGTCCTGCTGCGCGCGCAGCCGTTCGGCCAGCGCCGCCACGTGGCGGCCGTAGTGGCCGCTGGTCAGCACCGAATAGACCAGCCGCTCCGTCACCTCCGACGAGGTCAGGCCGACCGCCATCTTGGTGCGCGCGAAGGCCTTGGCCAGGTCCGGGCTGGCGGCGAGATAGCCGACGCGCAGCGAAGGCGTGATGGTCTTGGAGAACCCGTTGACGTAGACCACCTGCGACAGTCCGTCCATGGCCGCCAGCATCGGCGAGCCGGCTGGCGCCAGTTCGCGATAGATGTCGTCTTCCACCACCAGCAGCCGGTGTTGCTCGGCCAGTTGCAGCACGCGGAAGGCGTTCATGCTGCTCAGGCTGGCGCCGGTCGGGTTCTGCAGCACGGTGTTGACGAACAGCGCGCGCGGCGCGTGCGCGCGGATGGCATCGTCCAGCGCATCGGTATCGAGCCCCGCCGCCGAGCGCGGCACGCCGACCACGCGCAAGCCAGCCAGCCGCAGGATCTGCAAGAGATTGCAGTAGCAGGGGGATTCCACCAGCACCGTGTCGCCGGCGCGCAGCAGCGTGCGCACCACCAGGTCCAGCGCCTGCGTCGCGCCCTGCGTCAGCACCACCTGCTGCGCCTGCAGCGGGATGCCGTACTGGCCCAGGCTGGTGGCGATATGCTCGCGCAGCGGCGCGAAACCGTACGGGTGGCCATAGCCCGATAGTTGCGCCGCCGGTACCCGCGCCGAGGCGCGCATGGCCTGGTGCAGCCCTTCCTCGTTGAGCCAGTCGCCGGGCAGCCAGCCCGCGCCCGCCTTGATCGGCACGGAGTGGTCGGCAAACACATCGGAGAGCAGCCACGCCGCGTTCAGCCCCGGTGCTTCCCATTGCGGCGCGCGTGCGTGGCCGGTGGGCGCATGGCGGTGCGCCACGGTATAGCCCGAGCCGGCACGCGCCGCCAGGTAGCCCAGCGCGGTCAGCCGGCCATAGGCCTCGGCCACGGTGAAGGTGCTGACGTGATGGTGCTGCGCAAAGCGGCGCACCGAGGGCAGCGCGGTGCCGGCGCGCAGCGCGCGCTGCTCCACCAGCTCGGCGATACCGGCCACGATCTGCTCGGTCAGGGTTTCGCCGCCGCGGCGGCTGCGGGTCAGGTTCAGGGTCAGCATCAGGCACTCTGGCAGGCACGAACCTGTACAGTTTAGCGGCCCGCACCGGGGCTCGCTCAGGCCCGCGTTCCGCCACGCGAAATTTGCCGCAGTGCAGCGTGGGATGCCGCACGGCGGTCCGGTGCGGCATGTGGCACGGTGGTGGGCCGGCCACACCCCGGCAACGCTTGCCTGTACGGTTGCGCGTGAGCAAACTGTACGGTAAGGCAGTGCTGTCAGGACTGTATATTTTGTCGGCCAGAGGCCGCCGGTAGAGTGGCCGTCATTGCCGCCGTTTCCTTGCCTGCACCTTTTTACGAGCAAGGCGGCACAAGATCGCCGCTGCGCAACCAGCCAGCGCGCCAACCAGATTTCCCCGAGGAGGACGTATGGACGCCGCCAAGACCGTGATTCCCGATCTCGATGCCCTGTGGATGCCCTTTACCGCCAACCGCCAGTACAAGGCGGCGCCACGCCTGCTGGCGTCGGCCAGCGGCATGTACTACACCACCCACGACGGCCGCCAGATCCTGGACGGATGCGCGGGCCTGTGGTGCGTCGCCGCCGGTCACTGCCGCAAGGAGATCGCAGAGGCCGTGGCGCGCCAGGCCGCCACGCTGGACTATGCACCGCCGTTCCAGATGGGCCACCCGCTGTCGTTCGAGGCTGCCTCCAAGGTCGCCGCGATCATGCCGCAGGGGCTGGACCGCATCTTCTTCACCAACTCGGGCTCCGAGTCGGTCGACACCGCACTGAAGATCGCGCTGGCCTACCACCGCGCGCGCGGCGAAGGCCAGCGCACGCGCTTTATTGGCCGCGAGCGCGGCTACCACGGCGTGGGCTTCGGCGGCATGGCGGTGGGCGGCATCGGCCCCAACCGCAAGGCCTACTCGGCCAATCTGATGCCGGGCACCGACCACCTGCCGGCCACGCTCAACATCGCCGAGGCAGCCTTCTCCAAGGGCCAGCCGCAATGGGGCGCGCACCTGGCCGACGAGCTGGAACGCATCCTGGCGCTGCATGACCCGGCCAACGTCGCCGCCGTGATCGTCGAGCCGCTGGCCGGCTCCGCTGGCGTGCTGGTGCCGCCGGTCGGCTACCTGGAAAAGCTGCGCGAGATCACCAGCAAGCACGGCATCCTGCTGATCTTCGACGAGGTGATCACCGCCTTCGGCCGCCTGGGCGCCGCCACCGCGGCCGAGCGCTTCAACGTGACGCCGGACCTGATCACCATGGCCAAGGCGATCAACAACGCCGCCGTGCCGATGGGCGCCGTGGCCGTGCGCCGCGAAGTCCATGACACTGTGGTCAACGCCGCCGCGCCGGGCACGATCGAACTGATGCATGGCTACACCTACTCCGGCCACCCGCTGGCTGCCGCGGCCACGATCGCGACGCTCGACCTGTACGAGCGCGAGAACCTGTTCGGCCGCGCCGCCGAACTGGCGCCGGTGTTCGAAGCGGCGGTGCACGGCGTGCGTGGCGCGCCGCACGTGAAGGACATCCGCAATTACGGGCTGGTGGCAGGCATCGAGCTGGAGTCGCGTCCGGGCCAGCCCGGCGCGCGCGCCTACGAGGCCTTCCTGAAATGCCTGGAGCGCGGCGTGCTGGTGCGCTACACCGGCGACATCCTGGCGTTCTCGCCGCCGCTGATCATCTCGGAAGCGCAGATCGCCGAGCTGTTCGATACCGTCAAGCTGGCGCTGCAGGACGTCAAGTAAGCGGCCCGGGCCGCCATGCATCCTTGCCGGGCCTGAGGGCCCGGCAGTCTCTCGTTTTCAAGGGCCCGTAGGCGTCGCACGCCTGCGGCCATCGAGGAAAAATCCAGTGAATATCGCAGAAAACCGGCAGCTGGCCGAGATCCACCATTACATCGGCGGCGCCGTGCGCCGCGCCGGCGGGCAGCGCCTGGCCGACGTCTTCAATCCCGCCACCGGCGAGGTCAGCGCTCGCGTCGCGCTCGGCACCACGCAGGATGTGGCCGACGCCGTGGCTGCCGCCAAGGCCGCCTTCCCGGCATGGTCGGAAACCCCGCCGCTGCGCCGCGCGCGCATCCTGTTCAAGTTCAAGGAGTTGCTCGACCAGCACCACGACGACCTGGCCGCGCTGATCACGCGCGAGCACGGCAAGGTGTTCTCGGACGCCAAGGGCGAAGTCACGCGCGGCGTCGAGGTGGTGGAGTTCGCCTGCGGCATCCCCAACCTGCTCAAGACCGACTTCACCGACAACATCGGCGGCGGCATCGACAACTGGAACCTGCGCCAGCCGCTGGGCGTGGTGGCCGGCATCACGCCGTTCAACTTCCCGGTGATGGTGCCGATGTGGATGTTCCCGGTGGCGATCGCCTGCGGCAATACCTTCGTGCTGAAGCCTTCGGAACGCGATCCGTCGCCGAGCCTGCTGATTGCCGATCTGCTGCGCCAGGCCGGCTTGCCCGATGGCGTGTTCAACGTGGTGCAGGGCGACAAGGAAGCGGTCGATGCGCTGCTGGCGCATCCGGATGTGCAGGCGCTGTCGTTCGTCGGTTCGACGCCGATTGCGGAGTACATCTATACGGAAGGCACCAGGCACGGCAAGCGCGTGCAGGCGCTGGGCGGTGCCAAGAACCACCTGGTGGTGATGCCCGATGCGGATCTCGACCAGGCGGTGGATGCGCTGATCGGCGCGGCCTACGGCTCCGCCGGCGAGCGCTGCATGGCGATCTCGGTGGCGGTGGCGGTTGGCGACGTGGCCGACAAGCTCGTGCCGCGACTCGCCGAACGCGCCAGCTCGCTGAAGATCCGCAACGGCATGGAGACGGACGCCGAAATGGGTCCGCTGGTGACCGCTGCGCACAAGGCGAAGGTGGAGGGCTATATCGCCAAGGGCGTGGAAGAGGGCGCGACGCTGGTGACCGATGGCCGCGGCCACAAGGTCGAAGGGCATGAGAACGGCTTCTATGTCGGCGGCACGCTGTTCGACAACGTCAAGCCGGACATGACGATCTACAAGGAAGAGATCTTCGGCCCAGTGCTGTCGGTGGTGCGCGTGCATGACTTTGCCGATGCCGTGGCGCTGATCAATGCGCATGAATACGGCAACGGCGTATCTTGCTACACCAGCGATGGCGGCATCGCCCGCGCCTTTGCGCGGCAGATCCAGGTGGGCATGGTCGGCATCAACGTGCCGATCCCGGTGCCGATGGCCTGGCATTCGTTCGGCGGCTGGAAGCGCTCGCTGTTCGGTGATCACCACGCCTATGGCGAAGAAGGCGTGCGCTTCTACACGCGCTACAAGAGCGTGATGCAGCGCTGGCCGGATTCGATTGCCAAAGGCGCTGAGTTCACGATGCCGGTGGCCAAGTAACCGGCGCGCGGGCATGAGGGTCAACCGGATCGTTGCCAACATTGCCGCCGCCGACCCGGCCGGTGCCCGCGCTTTCTACCAGGACATCCTGGGCCTGGACGTGTTGATGGACCACGGCTGGCTCCAGACCTACGGCAGCACCGCGACCATGACCGTCCAGCTCAGTGTCGCCACGGAAGGTGGCAACGGCACGCCGGTGCCGGACCTGTCGATCGAAGTCGATGACGTCGACGAGGCGCACCGGCGCATGCTGGCCGCCGGCATTGCCATCGAGTACGGTCCCGCCGACGAGCCGTGGGGCGTGCGCCGCTTCTACGTGCGCGATCCGTTCGGCCGGCTGGTCAATATCCTGATGCACACCTGAGCGCAGTCATTCCGCGCTGCCGGCGCGGGCTTGCCGGTATGCCTTAGGCGTGGACGGCTCGGCTTTGTTCCAGCAGGCGCGGAAGGCCTGCACGCTACCGAAGCCGCTTTTCAGCGCAATCTCTTCTACCGGCAATGTCGATGCCGCCAGCAGCTTGCGCGCGCGCGCCATGCGTAGCGTGAGTTGGTACTGCTTGGGCGTGAGGCCGGTTTCTTCATGGAACATGCGGGACAGGTGCCGCACGCTGATGGCGAAGCGGTCGGCGAAGCGCGGGTCGGCAACATTGGTGTCGAGCTCCCGCGAGATCGCGTCCTGTACCGCATGCACCAGCGCGTTGCCATGCGAGCGCGCGCGGAACTGCGGAGCGAGCTGCGGATCGCCGCTGAAGCGGCGGAAGGGCACCACGTTGTCGCGTGCCACGGCGATGGCGGCTTCGTCGCCGTAGGCGTCGGCCACCAGACGCAGCGCCAGGTCGATGCCCGAAGCCACGCCGGCTGACGTCCACACATTGCCATCGCGAACGAACACCCGGTTGTCGACGACCGAGGCGGCGGGGTGCCGCGTGCGCAGGCGGCGGGTGTGGGCATGGTGGGTGGTGCACAGGCGGCCGTCGAGCAGGCCGGCGGCGCCCAGCAGGAAGGCACCGGTGCAGACGGCGGCGACTTGTACGTCGGCGTTCCTGCCGTCGCCGAAAGACGCCTTCAGCCAACTCGCGGTATCGTGCCATGCGGGCGAGGTAGTCAGCGTGTCCAGAAGTTTGCTGCCGATGGCCAGCACCACGTCGCCGGGGGAGAGTCGTGCAGGCAGGCGTTCGACCTGGCCCAGTGCCGGCCCCTGGAACGAAGTGACGCTCGAATGCGGCCCGACGCAGCGCACCTTGAGCGGCGCAACGCCCAGCTCCGATACGCTCGACAGGATCTGCAGCGGGCCGCCAAGGTCGAGCATGTGGACGTTGGGCAGCACCAGGAGATAGGCGGTAGTCATCGCGGCAAGGGAAGAGCGAGCGATACGATGCCGTCATTCTCGCGCGATTCCAGCGCAACGCAACAGTGATGGCCGAAAATTTGCTTTTCTGGTCCAGGCGGTTGCCGTGGCGAGGGGGCGGGCTTGCTTAGCATGCCACCAAGCCTCGCACGACTGAGAGATCGACATGCCCCGCACCCGCATCCCCGCCATCACCCTTGCCCTGGTCGCTATCGGCTTTGCCGCGATGTTCGTCTCGACCGCGGTCAAGGGCCTCTACCAGGTGTATTTCGTCGACCTAGCGGCGCACTTCGGCCAGGGCCGGGCGCAGTTCGCCTGGTCCGGCAGCGTATTCATGCTGGCCACCGGGCTGATGTCGCCGGTGGTCGGCGCGCTCAGCGACCGGATCGGTCCGTTGCGCACCTCGGCGGCCGGTGCGCTGGCGGCGGGGCTGGCGCTCGCCGGGGTGGCGCTATGGCAGCAGTCGCTGGCGTTCTTCGTGCTGATGTTCGGACTCGCCGGTGCCTTCGGTCTGGCGGCGATGACCTTCGTGCCGATGGGCATCCTGGTCGACCGCCTGTTCGAGGAACGCAAGAAGGGGCTGGCCTATGCGGTCGTCACCAACGGCACCGCGATCGGCTTTATTGTGCTGTCGCCGCTGTGGATCTGGCTGCAGCCGCAGGCAAGCTGGGGCGCGGCCTTCGGCGTGGCCGGAGCGGTGTTCGCCGTGCCGGTTGCCATGGCGTTGTGGCTGGCATCGCACTGGGAACCGGCGTCGGGGCAGCGCACGGCGGCAGTGGAAGCCTCGGCATGGACGGTGGTGCGGCGCGATCCGGTCTTCTACGCGCTGGCGGCCAGCTTCTTCGGCTGCGGCGCGACCATGGCCTTTATCGACGTGCACCTGATCGCGCACTGGCAAGGGCAGGGTGAGCCGCGCCTGGCGATGGGCTATGGCATGAGCACGCTCGGCGTGCTGGAGCTGGCCAGCGGCATCGCCTCCGGCGCGCTGGCGCTGCGCTTTGACAAGCACCGGCTGCTGGCCGGGTTCTACGCGCTGCGCTCGGCGTCGATGCTGTTGCTGCTGCTGCCGGGGCTGGGCGTGCTGCCGTTCGCGATCGGCTTCGGCGCCAGCTACCTGGGCACGGTGGTCCTGACCTCGATGTTCTGCTTCGAGCGCTACGGCAGCCGGATCAAGGGCAAGGTGTTCGGCCTGCTGTTCCTTGGGCATCAGCTGGGCGCTTTCCTGACCGTGCAACTCGGGGCGTGGTCGTTCGACGCAACCCGCAGTTACCAGCACACGATCGCGGCGCTGGTCGCGGTGACGCTGTGCTCGGCCGCCTGGGCGTGGTTCGGCCTGCGCCGCGCGGGACCGCTGCCCGCGCTGGCCGACCTCCCGGCGATGCCGGAAGCCGCCAGCCGTTGAGGCCCGGGCCATGATCGCGCCGGCGTTGCTGCGCATCGTCTTTGCCGGAGTCACCCTGCTGCCTCTGGCGCTGGCAGCGTGGGCGCTGCCATGGCCGCTGCGCGCAAGAATCGCGGCGCTGGCCTTGCTTGCGCTCTGTGCCGCCGCCGTGCTGGCGCTCGATCCCCTGGCCGCCGCATTCGCGCGTGTGGACGGCATCCTCTCGGCGCCGGGCTGCGGCGGTTGATCGGTCGGCGGTCAGCACCCTGATTTTCCTATCATTTCGCGGACCTGCACCGCGGCGCTTCCATCCCAAAAGTGATTGCCTTTACGCTGATCTCCGTGGCGGTGCTGGTGCTGCGCAAGACGCGCCCGGAACTGCCGAGCGCGTTCCGCTGCCCGGGCGTGCCGGTGGTGCCGCTGCTGTCGATCGGCTTCTGCCTGTTCCTGATGGCGCACCTGCAGGCGCTGACGTGGATCGCCTTCCTGGTGTGGCTGGCGGTGGGGCTGGTGACCTACTTTGCCTATGCGCGGCGCAATGCCGTCCTGCATAACCACGGAGGCTAGACCCCATCAACCACCGCGCTCGGCGGCGGCCTTCATGAAGGCCACCGCGCGCGGTTCGTTGGCATAGGCGGCGTTGATCCGGATCCAGGCCGAGGTCTCGCCGCCGGGGCGGAAGTAATTGCCTGGTGCCAGCGTCACGCCGTATTCCTCGCCCAGCGTCACCAGCTCGCGCGAATCTTCGATGCCGGGCGGGCGCGCCCACAGGAAGTTGCCGCCCGACGGCTCGCAGAACACTTCCCAGCCGCAGCCGGTGAGCTGCCGCACCGCATTGGCCGATGCCTCGCGCACGCGCAGCCGCAGCCGCTCCACAAACTTGCGATAGCCGCCACGTTCCAGCAGCGCCGCCGTGACCGCCTCCGCAAAGTGCGAGCCGGCCACGCTGGTCAGCACCTTCACGTCGACCAGGTCCTTGATCAGCGCCTTGTCCGCCACCAGGTAGCCGATCCGCAGCGAGGCCGACACCGTCTTGGAAAAGCCGCCGATGTAGATCACGTGCTCTAGCTGGTCCAGCGTCGCCAGCCGGTCAGTGAAGTGCGTCTGGAAGTCCGAGAAGATATCGTCCTCGACAAAGCGGAAGCCATGCCGGCGCGCCAGCTCCAGCAGGCGGAACGCCACCGGCGGCGCCAGCGTCGAGCCGGTCGGGTTCTGCAGCACGCTGTTGGTGAAGAACAGCTTGGGCTTGTGCTGGCGCAGCAGCGCCTCGGTGGCGTCCGGGTCGGGGCCGTTGCGCGTGTGCGGCACGCCCACCAGCTGCACGCCGTGCAGCCGCAGCAGGCCGAACAGGTTGTAGTAGCCGGGGTCTTCGACGAAGACCGTGTCGCCGGGCTTGAGCAGGTGGCGCACCACGAGGTCCAGTGCCTGGCTGGCGCCGCTGGTGATCAGTACCTGTGGCAGCTCCGCCGCGATGCCCAGCTGGCGCACGCGCAGCAGCACCTGGCGGCGCAACTCCGGGTGGCCCGTGGGCGTGGCGTAGTGGATCACGCTGTCGATCTCGTTGCGCGAGATTGCGCGGATCGCCTGCTGCAGCCCTTCCACGTCGCGCCAGGTCTCGGGAACGAAGCCGCCGGCCAGCTTGAGCGTGCCGCTGGGGTGGTTGAACTGCTCGATGATGTGGTCCGACAGGTCTTCGGCCAGGCTCGGGTCCGACCAGCCGCGCGCCGAGCGCCCCGCCAGTGGACTGTCCGCCACATAGAAGCCCGAACCCTGGCGCGAATCCAGCAGCCCTTGCGACACCAGCCGGTCATAGGCCTCGATCACCGGGAAGCGGCTGATGCCGTTCTCGGCCGCCAGCTGCCGGATCGACGGCAGCTTTGCGCCAGGCCGAGCCTCGCGGTTGCCGATCCACGACTTCACGCCGTTGACGATCTGATCGGTCAGTGGAATTCCGGTAGAAGCATCTAAGATTAGTTTCATAGGCAGGGCAGCCGGGGGAAACCGGAGAACGCAACTGTCAGAAAAAACTACTGAACAGTTCATCGAAAACTGTTCACAACTGTACATGGGATTGTAGTGAGGGATGCGAATAATGGAAGCATGGCGGAGAAAGGCGCCGGCTCCTGTGGTCATTCGGCATCCAGGCGTCGGCACCGGACCAGACCGCCGGGCTGATGAGGAGTGCAACATGCGCGAACTACGGACTTTAGAACTGGATGAGCCCGGACAGCCAGTGAGCTGGCGCGCCGGTTACGGGCAGACCGTCTGCGCGGCGGCGGGCAAGCTGTGGGTGACGGTCGAGGGCAATCCCAACGATATCTGGCTGGAGCCGGGCGCCGAGCTCGCGCTGCCGGAGGGCTATCGTGTATGGCTGTCGGGCGACGGCCCGGGTGCGCGCTTCACGCTGGCGCAGACGCCGGCACCGTGGTCGCTGCGGCGGCTGGCGGCGTGGCTGCGTGTGATGCGGCATCGTGTGGAAGAGCACAGCACGGATGCGTTCGGGGAGTGCCCGAGGATTTGGGCGTTATGCCGATAGACCGGCCACCGCCGGCGGTTTGCGCCCCTCTCCCATAAACGAGAGAGGGGAGGCAACACTCCCAGCTTTTGTTAGCAACCTCAGGCCACCGACAGGTGGCCTTTTGCTTGCCCGACAGTCGCCCCGGACACCTACTCTATAAGGACACCGAAACCCTGCCCTCGGGGTTCCAACCCATTGATTTACGTTAACGTCAACGTCATATAATCGATCGGCCCCAACCCCCGGGGCGCAGCCCGCGCATCTTCAGCCAAGCCGGCACAGACCAGCACCCCAGGCGGACGCCGCGGTGGCAGCCAACACCAGAAACGGTGGAGACAATGACCGACCTTTCCGATGTGCATGATGTGCGCCGCGGCGCGCCGCAGCCCAAGCCCACCGCGCAGGGCCGCGGTCCGGTCAACAAGGTTCGCTTTGTCACGGCGGCGTCGCTGTTCGACGGCCATGACGCCTCGATCAACATCATGCGCCGCATCCTGCAGTCGCACGGCTGCGAGGTGGTCCACCTTGGCCACAACCGTTCCGTCGAGGAAGTGGTGACGGCGGCGCTGCAGGAAGACGCGCAGGGCATTGCGATCTCCAGCTACCAGGGCGGCCATGTCGAGTACTTCAAGTACATGGTCGACCTGCTGCGCGAGAAAGGTGGCGAGCACGTGCAGGTCTTTGGCGGTGGCGGCGGCGTGATCGTGCCGGACGAGATCCGCGAGCTGCAGGCCTACGGCGTGGCGCGCATCTTCAGCCCCGAGGACGGCCAGCGCATGGGCCTGGCCGGCATGATTGCCGACATGGTGCAGCGCTGCGATATCGACCTGTCGCGCTATGCGCCGGCCTCGCTCGAACCCGTCGCCGGCGGCAACCGCCGCGCGCTGGCGCAGCTCATCACCGCGCTGGAGAACGGCAAGGCCGATCCGGCGCTGGTGCAGGCGATGCATTCGCAAGCGGCAGCCGCATCGATCCCGGTGCTCGGCATCACCGGCACCGGTGGCGCGGGCAAGTCGTCGCTGACCGACGAGCTGATCCGCCGCTTCCGGCTCGACCAGCAGGATGCGCTGTCGATCGCCGTGATCTCGATCGACCCGTCGCGGCGCAAGTCTGGGGGCGCGCTGCTGGGCGACCGCATCCGCATGAACGCGATCAACCATCCGAACATCTTCATGCGCTCGATGGCGACGCGCGAGGCGGGCTCGGAGATCTCGCAGGCATTGCCGGACGTGATCGCCGCGTGCAAGGTGGCGGGCTTCGACCTGGTGATCGTCGAGACCTCGGGCATCGGCCAGGGCGACGCGGCCATCGTGCCGCATGTGGACCGGTCGCTGTACGTGATGACGCCGGAGTTCGGCGCGGCCAGCCAGCTCGAGAAGATCGACATGCTGGACTTCGCCGACTTCGTCGCCATCAACAAGTTCGACCGCAAGGGTGCGCAGGACGCCTGGCGCGACGTCGCCAAGCAGGTGCAGCGCAACCGCGAGCAATGGCATGGCAAGGCCGAAGACATGCCGGTGTACGGCACGCAGGCCTCGCGCTTCAATGACGACGGCGTCACCATGCTGTATCAGGGCCTGCGCGAGGCGCTGGCCGAACGCGGACTGAAGCTGCAGCCGGGCACGCTGCCCGCGCTGTGGGGGCGCATTTCCACCGGCCAGAACGTGATCGTGCCGCCCGCGCGCAGCCGCTACCTGGCGGAACTGGCCGACACGGTGCGCGGCTACCACCGCCGCGTGATGGAGCAGAGCCGCATCGCCCGCGAGCGCCAGCAGCTGCGCGCATCGAGCGCCATGCTGCAGGCCGCGCAAGGCGATGGCGCCGCGCTGGATGCGCTGGCGGCTGAGCGCGACACCGCCCTCGGACAGGTCGAGCGCAAGCTGCTGGCGATGTGGCCGCAGATGCGCGAAGCCTACGGCGGCGACGAGTACGTGGTGAAGATCCGCGACAGGGAGATCCGCACGGGGCTGGTCACCACCACGCTGTCCGGCACCAAGGTGCGCAAGGTGGTGCTGCCGCGCTTCGAGGACGACGGCGAGGTGCTGAAGTGGCTGATGCGCGAGAACGTGCCCGGCAGCTTCCCGTACACCGCCGGCGTGTTCGCCTTCAAGCGCGAGAATGAGGATCCCACGCGCATGTTCGCCGGCGAGGGCGATGCGTTCCGCACCAACCGGCGCTTCAAGCTGGTGTCCGAGGGCATGGACGCCAAGCGCCTGTCCACGGCCTTCGATTCGGTCACGCTGTATGGCGAAGACCCGCACGTGCGGCCCGATATCTACGGCAAGGTCGGCAACTCCGGCGTGTCGATCGCCACGCTCGACGACATGAAGGTGCTGTACGACGGCTTCGACCTGACCAGTCCGTCGACCTCGGTGTCGATGACCATCAACGGCCCGGCGCCGACCATCCTGGCGATGTTCATGAACACCGCCATCGACCAGCAGTTCGACAAGTTCCGCGCCGACAACCAGCGCGAGCCCACCGCCGACGAAGAAGCCAAGACCCGCGCGTGGGTGCTGCAGAACGTGCGCGGCACGGTGCAGGCCGACATCCTCAAGGAAGACCAGGGCCAGAACACCTGCATCTTCTCTACCGAGTTCTCGCTAAAGGTGATGGGCGATATCCAGGAGTACTTTGTCCACCACCAGGTGCGCAACTTCTACTCGGTGTCGATCTCGGGCTACCACATCGCCGAGGCCGGTGCGAACCCGATCTCGCAGCTCGCCTTCACGCTCGCCAACGGCTTCACCTATGTGGAGGCCTACCTGGCACGCGGCATGCATATCGATGACTTCGCGCCCAACCTGTCGTTCTTCTTCTCCAACGGCATGGACCCGGAGTACAGCGTGCTGGGCCGCGTGGCGCGCCGCATCTGGGCGGTGACCATGCGCGACAAGTACGGCGCCAACGAACGCAGCCAGAAGCTCAAGTACCACATCCAGACCTCGGGCCGCTCGCTGCACGCGCAGGAGATCGACTTCAACGATATTCGCACCACGCTGCAGGCGCTGATCGCGATCTACGACAACTGCAATTCGCTGCACACCAATGCCTACAACGAGGCCATCACCACGCCCACCGGTGAATCGGTGCGCCGCGCGCTGGCGATCCAGCTGATCATCAACCGCGAATGGGGCGTGGCCAAGTGCGAGAACCCGAACCAGGGCAGCTTCCTGATCGAGGAACTGACCGACCTGGTGGAAGAGGCGGTGCTGCAGGAGTTCGAGCGCATCGCCGAGCGCGGCGGCGTGCTGGGCGCGATGGAAACCGGCTACCAGCGAGGCAAGATCCAGGAAGAGTCGCTCTACTACGAGCAGCTCAAGCACGATGGCACGCTGCCCATCATCGGCGTCAACACCTTCCGCAATCCTGAGGGCGACCCGATCCCGCAGAAGCTGGAGCTGGCGCGCTCGAGCGAGGCCGAGAAGCAGAGCCAGCTCGACCGGCTGCAGGCCTTCCAGCAGGCGCATGTGGACGAGGCACCTGCGATGCTGCAGCGGCTGCGCCAGGCGGTGATCGACAACCAGAACGTGTTCGCGGTGCTGATGGACGCGGTGCGGGTTTGCTCGCTTGGGCAGGTCACGCATGCGCTGTTCGAGGTGGGCGGGCAGTACCGGCGCAATATGTAGACCCGGGCTCACGCAGGGAGCGCCTCAGTGCGCGTTTATCGCGCAGGGCGGCCGCAGTGAACGGCCGCCCTGCGTTACACTCGAATGCTGCGCCGCGGCGATTCCAGCATCGCGCCGGCTACGAAATCCGAGATAACCGCAATACAAGACCATGGACAGCCAGTACAACCCGAACAACATCTTCGCGAAGATCCTGCGCGGCGAGATGCCGTGCATCAAGGTGTACGAGGACGACGACACCATCGCCTTCATGGACATCATGCCGCAGGCCGATGGCCATACGCTGGTGGTGCCCAAGGAAGCCGCGGTCAACCTGTTCGACTTGTCCGAGCAGGGCGCGCAGGCGGCCATCCGCGCCACGCAGCGCGTGGCGCGCGCGGTGCGTGCCGCGTTCTCGCCGGACGGCATCTCGATCGGCCAGTTCAACGGCGCGGCCGCGGGGCAGACCGTGCCGCACGTGCATTTCCATATCGTGCCGCGCTATAACGATCACGCCCTGCGCGGTCACGCGCGCGAGATGCAGGACCCGGACCTGCTCAAGGGGCACGCCGAGCGCATCATCGCCGCGCTGCGCGAGCAGGCGGCCTGATCCGGAACAATCCAACACAATCCAACCAGCAGACAGAGGAAGACAAGATGGCAATCAGGACAGTGGGCATCGTCGGTGCCGGCACCATGGGCAATGGCATCGCCCAGGCCTGCGCGGTAGTGGGTCTCAAGGTGGTGATGGTGGACATCAGCGACGCCGCCGTGCAGAAGGGCGTGGCCACCGTGGCGGGCAGCCTGGATCGGCTGATCAAGAAAGAAAAGGCGACCGAGGCCGACAAGGCCGCGGCGCTGGCGCGCATCAAGGGCAGCACGTCGTATGACGATCTGAAGGCCACCGATATCGTGATCGAGGCCGCCACCGAGAACTACGACCTGAAGGTCAAGATCCTCAAGCAGATCGACGACATCGTCGGCGAGAACGTGATCATCGCGTCCAACACCTCGTCGATCTCGATCACCAAGCTGGCCGCGGTGACCTCGCGCGCCGACCGCTTTATCGGCATGCACTTCTTCAACCCGGTGCCGGTGATGGCGCTGGTGGAACTGATCCGCGGGCTGCAGACCAGCGACGCCACGCACGCCGCCGTGGAAGCGCTGGCCAAGGAGCTGGGCAAGTACCCGATCACGGTCAAGAACAGCCCGGGCTTCGTCGTCAATCGCATCCTGTGCCCGATGATCAATGAGGCTTTCTGCGTGCTGGGCGAAGGCCTGGCGTCGCCGGAAGAAATCGATGAAGGCATGAAGCTGGGTTGCAACCACCCGATTGGGCCGCTGGCGCTGGCCGACATGATTGGCCTGGACACCATGCTGGCGGTGATGGAAGTGCTGTACACGGAATTTGCCGATCCGAAGTACCGCCCGGCGATGCTGATGCGTGAGATGGTGGCCGCCGGCTACCTGGGCCGCAAGACCGGCCGCGGCGTGTACGTCTACAGCAAGTAATCCAGGCGGCACCTGCCGCATGTGACAGGCCCCGCTGCCCCACGGCGGCGGGCAATGAGTACCGGCGGCCGCTTCGCGCGGCCGCCGGCCATTCCGGGCCGTCCCGCTGCCGGGCTGCCAAATCCCGCTTACACGGCGTTATATGCCGAAACAATCCGCCGCATCCAGTAACAGGAATGCGCGGTAGAGTGCACCCATTCCATTTACAACAAGAGAATCACAATGGCCCATCCGGTTCTTTTTGCCGCGCTGCTCGCCGGTGCGTTGTCCCTGCTGGCTGCCCGCTCCGCGATGGCCCACGTCGATGTGGGCGTGCATGTCGGCGCGCCGGTCTATGTGGCGCCCGCGCCGGTCTATGTGGCACCCGCGCCGGTCTATGTGGCACCCCCGCCGCACGTGGTCTATGCGCCGCGCTACCACGGCTGGCATGGTGACCGCTACTGGGACGGCCGGCGCTGGTATGGCCGCCATGAGTGGCGCGGCCACCGCCATCACCACCACCATCGCCACCACGGCTATCACGGTCACTATCGTGGCCACGGGCACGGCGGACACCACGGGCACCATGGCCACGGCGGCCATGGCGGCCATGGCGGCCATGGCGGCCACCGAGGCCACGGTCACTGATTGCCATGCCGGCTGACGCGCCGGCAGGCAACGCCTGACAGGCGCGCGGCGCTCAGCGCAGCAGCACCAGTCGCGGCACCGCGTCCGCGCCGCTCCACACCAGCGCGTTCTGCCCGTATTTCTCCCCCAGCGCCCTGGCATCGGCCAGCGACAAACCGGGCACCAGCAAGCTCGGCTCGGCCGGCCAGCCGTTGCACGGATGCTCGCCGGCGGCGTCGATCGCACGCAATCCCATCTGAGTCACGTCCTGCGCCAGCGCCTGCTGGCGGCGCGCGTTGGCGGCATCGTCGCAGCGCTGGCTGAACGGGTTGGCGGCGGTGATGAAGGCGCTCGCTGCCACACCATGGGCGCGGTGCAGCGCTGCCAGCGGGGCGCTGGCCTGGTCGATGCGCAAGGTCATCGGCATATCGCCCAGCACGCGATAGTGCGTCTCGCGGTAGGCGCGCAGCGTGGCGTCGTCGATGGCGGTGGCCATGCTATTCGCCGTACTGCCGCAACCCCTCCAGATCCAGTACCTCGATCACGCCGTAGTCCACCCGCACCAGCCCCTGCTGCTCCAGCACCTTCAGTGCCTGGTTGGCGCGCTGGCGCGAAATGCCGGCGAGCAGGCCGATTTCTTCCTGCGAAATCTCCAGCGTCTTTCCGATCCCCGGATACAGGTGCTCGTTAAAGAGCGACGACACCGCGCGCGCCACGCGCGAATCGATATCGAGCAGCCGCTCGTATTCCACCGCCGCGATGAACTGCCCCAGGCGCTCGTTGAACTGCGTCAGTAAAAAGCGCGTGAACGGCAGGCTGGTATCCAGCAACCACTGAAAAGTGTCGCGCGGCAGGAAGGCGATGGTCGAGCGGCGCAGCGCCATCACGTCGTACTTGCGGATCTCCGACTTGAGCACCGCGCCTTCGCCGAACCAGCCGCCGGTGGGCACGCCGGTGAAGGTGACCGACTTCCCTGACGGCGACACCGTGGTGATCTTGACGATGCCTTCGAGCACGCCCATCCAGTGCTCGGCGATGTCGCCCTTGTGGCAGACGTAGTCGCCCTGGCTGTACTCGTGCACGAACATCGCGCGGCGCACGCGCTCGCGCTGCTCCGGGCTCAGGTCTGCTGCCCACACGCAGCGGTCGACAAAATCGTTCAGCATGGCCTGGAATTGCTCCGGTAGGGATTAACCCGGAATTGTCACCGGCGTGACAACCCGGGTGGTTGGCATGGGCTATCGTACGATCACAACGGAACCGCGGGTGCCACACGGGGCACGCCGGGGAAAGACGAAAAAGCTTTCCCGGCCCCCCTCAGAACAGGCACAGACGGGCTTGATGCGATGCGGCAGATGCCGCCGGGCAAAGCAAGCCAAGTATAACGACCGGACCGGCGCTTGACACCGCGCGTGGACCCCCACGCCGGAGGGACAGGAGACAGCGATGCAGGAATCGTCGGCGACGACCTTCCCGCGATGGCTGCTGGCGCACGCCCAGCAGCGGCCGGATCATCCGGCTTATCGCGAGAAGGATCTCGGCATCTGGCAGACATACAGCTGGGCCCAGGCGGCACAGCAGGTGAGGGCGCTGGCTTGTGGGCTGGCCGCACTCGGTTTCAGGCGCGGCATGAACCTGGCAGTGGTGGGCGACAACCGCCCACGCCTGTACTGGGCCATGACCGCGGCGCAGGCCCTCGGCGCCGTACCGGTACCGCTGTACCAGGACGCGATCGCCAACGAGATGGTCTACGTGCTCAACGATGCGGAGATCGAGTTCGCCGTCGTCGAGGACCAGGAGCAGGTCGACAAGCTGCTCGAGGTCGAAGCGCAGCTGGCCACTTCCGGCCGTGCCGTGCGCCACATCATCTATGAAGACCCGCGCGGCCTGCTCGACTATGACCATCCGTCGCTGATCTCGTATGAACGGCTGCAGGAACTGGGCCGCGAGTTCGACCAGGCGCATCCGGGCTTCTATGACGAGGCGATCGCCGCGGGCCAGTCCGACGACACCGCGATCATCCTCTATACCTCCGGCACAACCGGCAAGCCCAAGGGCGTGTGCCATTCGCATGCGGGCCTGATCGGCGCGGCGCGCAATGGCTGTGCCTTCGACAAGCTCGGCGCCGACGATGACGTGCTCTCCTACCTGCCGATGGCGTGGGTGGGCGACAACCTGTTCTCGTATGCGCAGGCGATGGTGGCGGGCTTCACCGTGAACTGCCCGGAGTCGCGCGAAACGGTGATGACCGACCTGCGCGAGATCGGCCCCACCTATTACTTTGCGCCCCCGCGCATCTATGAAGGGCTGCTGACGCAGGTGATGATCCGCATGGAGGATGCCGGCTGGATCAAGCGCAAGCTGTTCCACTGGGCCATGGACGTGGCGCGCCGCTGCGGTGCCGACATCCTCGACGGCCGCCCTGTGTCCTATGCCGACCGCATGCGCTATGCGCTGGGCGAAGGGCTGGTCTACGGCCCGCTGCGCAACGTGCTCGGCATGAGCCGCATCCGCGTCGGCTATACCGCGGGCGAGGCGATCGGGCCGGACCTGTTCCGCTTCTACCGCTCGATCGGCGTGAACCTGAAGCAGTTCTACGGCCAGACCGAGACCTGCGCCTACGTGTGCCTGCAGCCCGACGGTCAGGTCAAGTTCGACTCCGTGGGACCGGCCGCGCCGGGCATGGAAATCCGCATCGCAGAGAACGGCGAAGTGCTGGTGCGCGGCGTGGGCCTGCTCAAGTCCTACTACAAGCGTGACGACGCCACGCGCGAGGCCATCAACGACGAGGGCTACTTCATGACCGGCGACGCCGGCGTGCTCGATGCCGACGGGCACCTGAAGATCATCGACCGCGCCAAGGACGTGGGCAAGCTGGCCGATGGCTCGATGTTCGCGCCCAAGTACATCGAGAACAAGCTCAAGTTTTTCCCGTACATCAAGGAAGCGGTGGCGTTCGGCAACGACCGCGACAACGTCTGCGCCTTTATCAACATCGACTTCGAGGCGGTCGGCAACTGGGCCGAGCGGCGCCACCTGCCGTATGCCGGCTATGTCGACCTGGCCGCGCAGCCGGACGTGATCGAGATGATCGGCGAATGCGTGAACCAGGTGAACGCGGACCTCGCCAACGACCCGATGCTGGCCGGTTCGCAGGTTGCGCGCTTCCTGATCCTGCACAAGGAGCTGGACCCGGACGACGACGAGCTGACACGCACGCGCAAGGTGCGGCGCGGCTTTATCGCCGAGAAATACGGCGTACTGGTGGAGGCGCTCTATGCGGGCAAGTCCGAGCAGTTCATCGAGACGCGCGTCAAGTTTGAAGACGGGCGCGAGGGCAGCGTGTCGGCCACGCTGAAGCTGGTAGATGCGAAGCGCCTGCCTGTGGCGGCGCGCGCGGCATAAGCGGAGGCAGCAACATGACGCAAGTGGCCTGGCAAGGCGCTGGACAGCGCAAATGGACGGGGACAGCACGCACGGATGCCAGCGGCGCGGGGGGCAGCGGTGCGATCGCCCCGGCGGGCCCGCTATCTCCGGCAGGACTGGCTGACGACAGCGGCGCACAACCCGGTACGCGCCACGCGCAGCGCACCGGCGAGCACGCGCGTACCGGCGGCGAGGTGATCCTGGACCTGCAGCATATCTCGCTGGCGTTCGGCGGCGTGAAGGCGCTGACCGACATCTCGTTCGACGTGTGCGAGCACGAGGTGCGCGCCATCATCGGTCCCAACGGCGCGGGCAAGAGTTCGATGCTGAACGTGATCAACGGCGTGTACCACCCGCAGCAAGGGCGCATCGTGTTCCGCGGCGAGGAGCGCAAGCAGATGCACCCCACCGCCGCCGCGCGCCAGGGCATCGCGCGAACGTTCCAGAACATCGCGCTGTTCAAGGGCATGACGGTGCTGGACAACATCATGACCGGGCGCAACACCCAGTTCCGCACGGGCTTGTTCGCGCATGCGCTGTGGTGGGGCCCGGCGCGCAACGAAGAGATGCGCCATCGCCAGAAGGTCGAGGAGGTGATCGACTTCCTGGAGATCCAGTCGATCCGCAAGACCCCGGTCGGGCGCCTGCCGTATGGCCTGCAGAAGCGCGTGGAGCTGGCGCGCGCACTGGCGGCCGAGCCGTCGATGCTGCTGCTGGACGAGCCCATGGCCGGCATGAACGTGGAAGAGAAGCAGGACATGTGCCGCTTCATCCTCGATGTGAACCGGCAGTTCGGCACCACCATCGTGCTGATCGAGCACGACATGGGGGTGGTGATGGATATCTCCGACCGCGTGGTCGTGCTCGACTACGGCAAGAAGATCGGCGACGGCACGCCCGAGGAAGTCAAGGGCAATCCGGACGTGATCAAGGCGTACCTGGGCACATCGCACTGAGGGGTTCCAAACCATGACGTTCTTCTTTGAAATCCTGATCGGCGGCCTCTTGTCCGGCTTGATGTACTCGCTGGTGGCGCTGGGCTTCGTGCTGATCTACAAGGCCTCGGGCGTGTTCAACTTCGCCCAGGGCGCGATGGTCTACTTTGCCGCGCTGGCGGTGGTGGGGCTGATGGACAAGGGCATGCCGATGTGGGCGGCGGTGATCGGCGCCTTCGTGGTGATGATCCTGGTCGGCATGAGCACCGAGCGTTTCGTGCTGCGCAAGCTGGTCAACCAGCCACCGATCACGCTGTTCATGGCGACCATCGGGCTGTCGTTCTTCCTGGAAGGGCTGGGGCCGCTCTTGTTCGGCAACGAAGTGCGCCCGATCAACCTGGGCATCGTCGACGAGCCGATCGAGTCGATCATGACCAACTTCAATATCGTGCTCTCCAAGTTCGATATTGCGGCGGCGGCCATTGCCGGTGTGCTGGTCGGATCGCTGGCGCTGTTCTTCCAGTACACCAAGGTCGGCCGCGCGCTGCGCGCTGTCGCCGACGACCACCAGGCGGCGCTGTCACTGGGCATCCCGCTGCAGAACATCTGGGCGATCGTGTGGGGCGTGGCGGGTTTCGTCGCACTCGTGGCCGGCATGCTGTGGGGCTCGCGCAATGGCGTGCAGTTCGCGCTGACGCTGACCGCGCTCAAGGCGCTGCCGGTGCTGATCCTGGGCGGCTTCACCTCGGTGCCCGGCGCCATCGTCGGCGGGCTGATCATCGGCGCCTCGGAGAAGCTGGCCGAGATCTATATCCCGCCGGTGTTCCAGTCGATGTTCGGCGGCAACTTCGGCGGCATCGAAGGCTGGTTCCCGTATGTGTTTGCCCTGCTGTTTCTGCTGGTGCGGCCCGAAGGGCTGTTCGGCGAGAAACACATCGATCGCGTCTGACCGACTTCGCACAGGAGACTTGCCATGTTTTATCGTGAAGCCGGCCAGTTCAAGACCAGCTACGTCGCCGACAGCCAGATTTTCCCGATCCGCCAGGACCGCATCGGCTTTGCGCTGCTGATGGCCGTGGCGTTCGTGGTGATCCCGCTGACGGGATCGGAATATTGGTTCTCGGCCATCCTGATCCCGTTCCTGATTTTTTCGCTGGCGGCGCTGGGGCTGAATATCCTGACCGGCTATGCCGGACAGCTGTCATTGGGCACCGCGGCCTTCATGGCGGTGGGTGCCTACGCCGCCTACAACTTCCAGCTGCGCGTGGAAGGCATGCCGGTGCTGCTGACGTTCGTGATGGCGGGCCTTTCCGCCGCGCTTGTGGGTGTGGCCTTTGGCTTGCCGTCGCTGCGCATCAAGGGCTTCTACCTGGCGGTGGCGACGCTGGCGGCGCAGTTCTTCGTGGTGTGGGCGCTGACCAAGTTTCCCTGGTTCTCGAACAACAGCTCCTCGGGCGTGATCACCGCGCAGCGGCTGGACCTGTTCGGCTTCGCCATCGACACCCCGGTGAAGAAATACCTGTTCGTGCTGGGCATCGTCACGGTGCTGGCGCTGGTGGCCAAGAACCTGGTGCGCTCGGCCACCGGCCGCGCCTGGATGTCGGTGCGCGACATGGACGTGGCGGCCGAGGTGATCGGCATCCCGCTGATGCGCACCAAGCTGCTGGCGTTCGCGGTCAGCTCGTTCTACTGCGGCGTGGCCGGCGCGCTGTACGCGTTCTGCTACCTCGGCTCGGTCGAGCCGGACGGCTTCTCGCTGGACCTGTCGTTCCGCGTGCTGTTCATGATCATCATCGGCGGCGTGGGCAGCATCCTGGGCTCGTTCCTGGGTGCGGCATTCATCCTGCTGCTGCCGATCTTCCTGGACAACGTGCTGCCGCCGCTGGCCGCGCTGCTGCACCTGCCGTTCACCAATGCCACCGTGTCGCACATCCAGCTGATGGTGTTCGGCGGGCTGATCATCTTCTTCCTGATCGTGGAGCCGCACGGGCTGGCCCGGCTGTGGCAGATCGCCAAGGAGAAGCTGAGGCTGTGGCCGTTCCCTCACTGACGGGGAGGGAAGCAAGGGATTACCGCAGTACCTGCATGTCATCCGAAGCATTGACGCTTCAGCATAACGAAACGCTCCACCGAGGGCGAAGGAGACTGTCATGACCAACCTGATTCGCAACGTGCAACGCGCCGCCCTGGTGGTCAGCGCCGCGGCTGCACTGCTGGCGCCGGCGGCGCCGGCCATGGCGCAGAGCAACGAGCAGTTCGTCGCGCTGCCGAGCTATCGCGTGGGGCCGTATGGCGCCAACGGGCAGTCCTGGTATGGCGGCTTCATCGACTACCTCAACTACGTCAACCTGAAGGACGGCGGCGTCAACGGCGTCAAGCTATCGTGGGAAGAGTGCGAGACCGAGTACAACAACGCCAAGGGCGTGGAGTGCTACGAGCGCCTGAAGTCCAAGAACGCCACCACCAAGGGCACGGCCTACCACGCGATGTCGACCGGCATCTCGTACGCGCTGGTCGACAAGACTGCCGCCGACAAGGTGCCGCTGGTGATGATGGGCTACGGCCGCACCGACGCGGTGGACGGCTCGGTGTTCCCATATGCGTTCCCGCTGGTGACGACGTACCAGATGCAGGTGTCGGCCATCGTCAAGTACCTGGCCTCGAAGAGCGGTGGCTCGCTCGCCGGCAAGAAGATCGTCTACCTGTACCACGACTCGGCCTATGGCAAGGAGCCGATCGTGGCGCTGCAGGCTGAGGCGAAGCTGGGCAAGTTCAACCTGGTCGAGATCCCGGTGGCGCACCCCGGCAACGAGCAGGGCGCGCAGTGGCTGAAAATCCGTCAGGAGAACCCCGACTACGTGATCTTCTGGGGCTGGGGCGTGATGAACCAGACCGCGCTGAAGGCCGCGCAGAAGGTCGGCTTCTCGCGCGACAAGATGATTGGTTCGTGGTGGGCAGGCTCGGAGGAAGACACAGTGCCGGCCGGTGATGCCTCCAAGGGCTACATGAGCGCGACCTGGAACGTCGCGGGCAAGAGCGTGCCGCTGATCGCCGATATCGAGAAGGTGGTCTACGGCGCCGGCAAGGGCAATATGCAGGACAAGAACAAGGTGGGGTCGGTGCTGTACAACCGCGGCGTGTCGGCGGCGGTGGTGACGGTGGAAGCGGTCCGCGTGGCGCAGGCCAAGTTCGGCAAGGGCAAGGCCATGACCGGCGAGCAGATGCGCTGGGCCTTCGAGAACCTGAACCTGACCAACGCTCGCTTGCAGCAACTGGGTGCCACCGGCCTGCTGCCTGAGATCAAGACCAGCTGCGACAACCACGAGGGCTCGGGCAAGGTGAAGATCCAGCAGTGGGACGGCAGCAAGTGGGTGGTGGTGTCGGACTGGATCGAGGGCAACAAGAGCCTGATCCACCCGCTGTTCAAGGCCACGGCGGCGCAGTACGCGAAGGAGAAGGGGATTACGCCGGCTTGTTCGAAGTCTTGACAGCAACCTGGCGGGCGTGCGGTGCCTGGCGCCGCATGCCCGCCGCAGCCGACTGCAACACCAACCGAGCCGCACCATGAGCCTCCTCTCCGTCAACAATATCGAAGTCATCTACGATCACGTGATCCTGGTGCTCAAGGGCGTTTCGCTCGAAGTGCCGGAGGGCCGCATCGTGGCACTGCTCGGGGCCAACGGCGCGGGCAAGACCACCACGCTGAAGGCCATTTCCAACCTGTTGCAGGCCGAGCGCGGCGACGTCACCAAGGGCTCGATCGAGTATCGCGGCGACCGCGTCGACCAGCTCACGCCCAACGACCTGGTGCGCCGCGGCGTGATCCAGGTGATGGAAGGCCGCCACTGCTTCGCGCACCTGACCATCGAGGAAAACCTGCTCACCGGCGCCTATACGCGCGGCCTGTCGCGCGCGCAGACGCGCGACGAGCTGGAGAAGATCTACGCCTACTTCCCGCGGCTGAAGACGCGCCGCAAGTCGCAGGCGGGCTACACCTCCGGCGGCGAGCAGCAGATGTGCGCGATCGGCCGGGCCATGATGGCCAAGCCCGCGATGATCCTGCTGGACGAACCGTCGATGGGCCTGGCGCCGCAGATCGTCGAGGAGATCTTCGAGATCGTGCGCGACCTGAACTCGCGCGAGAAGGTCAGCTTCCTGCTGGCCGAGCAGAACACCATGGTGGCGCTGCGCTATGCCGACTACGGCTACATCCTGGAAAACGGCCGCGTGGTGATGGACGGCGACGCCGAGTCGCTGCGCACCAACGAGGACGTGAAGGAGTTCTACCTGGGCGTGGCGGCCAACGATGCGGACGACGGTGCCGGGCGCAAGTCGTTCCGCGACGTGAAGAGCTACCGGCGCAGGAAGCGCTGGCTGGCCTGAGCCGACATAAGCCGACCCAATTTATCCGGCATTGCCACCACGCGCCGGCGGCGCGGCGGCAAGCCGCATCCATTTCCCTGACGCACAGCACCATGCCAGAACACTTCGATTCGCTCGAAACCCGCGCGCCGGAAGTCCGCGAGCAGGCGCTCCTTGCCGCCCTGGCACGCCAGGTAGCCCATGCGCGCGACAACGCGCCTTACTTTGCCGAGATGCTGAGCGACGTCGACCCGCGCTTGCTGACCTCGCGCGCGGCGCTGGCCGCGCTGCCGGTCACGCGCAAGTCAGAACTGTCGGCACGCCAGCGCGCGTTGCCGCCGCTGGGCGGGCTCAACGCGACGCCCCTTGGCGGCCTGCGCCACGTGTTCCAGTCGCCCGGCCCGATCCACGAACCCGACGGCAAAGATGCGGACTGGTGGCGCGTGGCGCGCGCGATGTTCGCGGCGGGCTTCCGCGCCGGCGATCTGGTCTACAACACCTTCTCCTATCACTTCACGCCGGCCGGCATGATGATGGAAACCGGCGCGCACCGGCTCGGCTGCTGCGTGTTCCCCGCGGGCGTGGGCCAGACCGAATCGCAGGTACAGGCGCTGGCCAGCCTGCAGCCGGCCGCGTATGCGGGCACGCCGTCGTTCCTGAAGCTGCTGCTGGAGCGTGGCGACGAGTTGGGCACGCCCTGCACCAGCCTGACCAAGGCGCTGGTGTCGGGCGAGGCGCTGCCGCCGTCGCTGCGCGCCTGGTTCAAGGAGCGGGGCGTGCGCGTGCAGCAGATGTATGGCACCGCGGATGTCGGCTTGATCGCTTATGAAACCGAAGGCGGCGACGGCTGGGTCGTGGACGAGGGCGTGCTGGTGGAGATCGTCGAACCCGGCGGCTCGCGGCCGATGGCCGAGGGCGAAACTGGCGAGGTGGTGGTGACGGTGCTGGGGAATGGCGACTATCCGTTGATCCGCTTCGGCACCGGCGATTTGTCGGCGATCGTGGCGGAGTCGTCGCAGCGGCCGAGCCCGTGCGGGCGCACCAATATCCGCCTCAAAGGGTGGCTCGGTCGCGCCGACCAGGCGACCAAGGTCAAGGGGATGTTTGTGCATCCGGGGCAGGTGGCGGACGTGATGCGGCGCCATCCGGAGATCCGCGCTGCGCGGCTGGTGGTGACCGGAGAACTCGGCGCCGACGTAATGACGCTGCACTGCGATGCCACGCGCGAGGACGAGGCGTTGCAGCGCGCGGTGGCGGAGTCGCTGCGCGAGGTGATGCGGCTGCGCGGCGCGGTGGCGTTCGTGGCGGCGGGGTCATTGCCGCAGGATGGGAAGGTGATCGAGGACGCGCGGCGGTACGATTGAGGCAAGCAAAAGGCCCCGCATCGGCGGGGCCAGTCACGCGCGGCAGCTCAGGACTTGCGCCCTTCCGGCGGCCGCGTCGGCAACCGGACCATCCACACACTCACCCCCACGGCACACGCCAGCAACGCCGCCGACGCCAGCGGCCGCCCGCGCAGCAACCACGCCGTAGTCCCCATCGACACCCACATCATCGACAAGGCCAGGCACTTCGCCCGAAATGGAATGCTGCGATGCCGCTGCCAGTCGCTGACCAGCGGCCCGAAGCGCGGATGCCCCATCAGCCATTCATGAAAGCGCCGCGAGCCGCGCGCAAAGCACGCCGCGGCCAGCAGCACGAACGGGGTGGTTGGCAACACCGGCAGGAAGATGCCGATCACCCCAAGCAAGAGGCAGATGCCGCCCAGCGCCACCCAGAGGGCGCGCAGCGCCCTCTGGCGGCGGCTCAGCGCGGCTTCAGGATCGGGCGAGGTGGCGGGACGAGTCAGGGGCAATGGGCGAACAAAGGGCCGCAAGGCGGCCCGGTAATGGTTCGTTCAGCGCGCGATACCCAGCCGCGCCTTGGCCTCATCGTACTCCGCTTTCATGCGCGCAACGATTTCCCCGGCGGTGGGAATGTCATGGATTTGCCCCACGCCCTGGCCGGCGCCCCAGATATCCTTCCACGCCTTGGCCTTGGAGCTGCCGCTGGAGAAGTCCATCTTGCTCTTGTCGGCGATGGGCAGGTTGTCCGGGTCCAGGCCGGCGTTGCTGATGCTCTCGCGGATGTAGTTGCCGTGCACGCCGGTGAACAGGTTGGTATAGACGATATCGGCGGCGGCCGAGCTGGTGATCGACTGCTTGTACGATTCGGCCGCATGCGCCTCCTGCGACGCGATAAAGCGCGTGCCCACGTAGGCAAAGTCAGCGCCCATCGCCTGCGCCGCCAGCACCGCCTCGCCGGTGGCGATCGAACCCGACAGCGCGATCGGGCCGTCGAAGAGCTTGCGCACTTCGCCCACCAGCGCAAACGGCGACAGCATGCCGGCATGGCCGCCGGCGCCGGCCGCCACCAGGATCAGGCCGTCGACACCGGCCTCGATCGCCTTCTCGGCATGGCGCATGCTGATCACGTCGTGCAGCACGATGCCGCCGTAGCTGTGCACCGCGTCGATCATCTCCTTGACCGGCGCGCGCAGCGAGGTGATGAAGATCGGCACCTTGTGCTCCACGCACACCTTGATGTCATGCTCGAGCCGGGCGTTTGACGTGTGCACGATCTGGTTGACCGCGACCGGGCCTACCGGCGCGCCCGGGTTGGCGGCCTTGAACGCGGCGAGTTCGTCCTGGATCTGGGTGAGCCACTCGTCGAGCAGCTCCGCCGGGCGCGCGTTGAGCGCCGGGAACGATCCGACGATGCCGGCCTTGCACTGCGCCAGCACCAGCTCCGGATAGCTGACGATAAACATGGGCGAGGCAATGACGGGCAGGGCCAGGTTCTGCAGGACCTGGGGCAGTTGCTTGGCGGCGGGCATGGTGTCTCCTGAACCACTGGCGGGCACGTTGCCGTGCCCTAAATGAACGGTCGTTCGATTATAGGGAGTTTCAGCGGCGCATCGCTAGAAGCCACAGTCTATGCCGATCCTGCGGTGCTAGGCGGCCGGCAGCGTCAGTTCTGCCAGCGCGCCGCCGCCGGGGCGGTTTGCCAGCGTCACATCGCCATGATGCAGCGTCGCCACCTCGCGCGCAAAGCACAGGCCCAGGCCGGTACTCTTGTCCGCGCCGTGCGGGCGCGGCAGCGAGTAGAAGCGCTCGAACACGCGCGGCAGCGCGTAGTCCGGGATGCCGGGGCCCTGGTCGGCCACGGCGATGGCGACGGCGTTGTTGCGCCGTTCCAGCCGCATCGTGACTTCGCTGCCCGCCGGCGCGAAGTCGATGGCGTTTTCCAGCAGGTTGGCGATCGCCTGGCGCAGCAGGAACGGATCGCCGGCCACCAGGTCCGGCCCGCCGTCCGCGGCCAGCCGCAGCGTGACGCCGCGCTGGCGCGCACGGGGTTCCAGTTCGTCGCACAGTTCGGCCAGCAGCGGCGCCAGCCGCACCGGCTCGCGCACTTCTAGGCGCTGGCGCTGCTCCACGTCGGCCAGCGCCAGCAGCTTGCGGATCATGGTCTCGAGCCGCCCGGACTGGGCGCGGATATTGGCGACGAAGCGCTGGCGGTCCGCCGCCGGCATCTCTTCCTGCAGCAGTTCGGCCGCGCCGCCGATCGCGGCCAGCGGGCTCTTCATCTCGTGCGTCAGCGTATGGATGTAGTGCTCGACATACTGCTTGTCCTCCAGCCGCTCGCGCATGCCCTGCACCGCGCGGCCCAGCTCGGCCAGTTCGCCGGCGCCGCGCAGCGGCATCTCGGCGCGCTCGCCGGCGGCCACCGCGCGCGCATAGCTGCGCAGCCGCTGCAGTCCATGCACCAGCCACAGCGTGCAGGCGATGCCGATCACGCAGGCGGCGCCGATCAGCAGCCCGCCATAGAGCAGGATCTTGTGCTGGCTGCGCTCGATAAAGGGCGCCATCGCCGCATTGGGCTTGGCCACGGTGAGCACGCCGATGATGCGCTCGCCGTCGCGCACCGGTGCAGCCACGTGCATCACGGTCGTGGCCTCGTCGTTGGGATCGGTGCGCGTGCTGCGCGCGCCGTAGCGGCCGCGCAGCGTCAGGTAGACATCGTTCCAGCGCGAATAGTCCCGGCCCACGTCGGTGCCGGTCGAGTCGAAACGCACGATGCCGTTGGCGTCGGTGACATAGACCCGGTAGCCGATGCTGTCCTTGTGCAGGCCCCACACTTCGGCATCGACCGGCGCGGTGCGCAGCGCCGCCATGCGTCGCGCGAAGTCGCCGTCGGCGATGCGGCCGGCCTTCATGTCGTCGGCGGCGAGTGCCGCCAGCACGTGCGCGGTATCGATCAGCGTGTCTTCCATGGCCTGGCGCACGCCGGGCTTGACCTCCTGCACGAACACGCGCAGCGTCAGCACGGTCGCCAGCCCGACGATCAGGAAGAAGCCGAAGAAGATGCGCAGGCCGATATGCATGGCGCGCGCTCAGGGTTCCAGCGAATAGCCCATGCCGCGATGGGTGCGGATGCGCTCGGCGGCGTCCGGGGTGGTGTCGCGCAGCTTGGCCCGCAGGGTCTTGATATGGGTGTCGACGGTGCGGTCGCTGGTGTCGAGCGCGTCTTGCCAGACGATCTCCATCAGCTGCGCGCGCGAGTAGATGCGGCTCGGGTGCGTCACCAGCAATGCCAGAAGCAAGTACTCGTAGCGGGTCAGGTCGAGCCAGTGGCCGCGATAGGCGAGGCGCGCGCCAGCCTTGTCGTGGGTGAAGCCGGCGCTGTCTTTGGTCTTCGCCATGGCGTTGCCGCCGCGCGCCCGGCGAATGATGGCGCGCACGCGCGCGGCCAGCTCGCGCGGCGAGAACGGCTTGACTACATAATCGTCGGCGCCGATCTCCAGCCCGACGATGCGGTCGATTTCCTCGTGGCGTGCGGTCAGGAAGATCACCGGCGCATCGCAGAAGGTGCGTAGCATGCGGCAGACCTCGAAGCCGTTGATGTCGGGCAATCCCACGTCGAGGATCACCAGGTCGGCCGGGCTGGCGCGCATCTGTTCGAGCGCCGCATTGCCGAGCGTGCAGTGCTCGGCCTGCATGCCATCGGTGCGCAGCGCATAGAGAATGGTGTCGGCGATGGCCTGTTCGTCTTCCACCACCAGGATCCGCGGTTGTTCCATGCCCGGCATTCTAGTCCAGGCTGACCGCCGTGCGCGGCGGCGGCGCGGGCTTGTCGCCGCGACGCTTGTGGAAGTAGATCTGCTCGGCCGCCCAGCGCAGCGGGGACGAATACAGCAGCAGGTCGAAGGGCCAGTCGCACTGGAAGCGATCGAACATCCAGCGCAACGCGCGTTTGGCGCGAAAGCGCGGCGCGCTGGCAGTGGCGACGGCTTCCGGCGCCGGGCCGCCGCGCAGCAGGTGCCCGGCGATGGCACGGCCGACCGACTCGCCATGGGCAAAGGCGTAGTGGATACCGCCCGCAGTGACCGGCGAGACGATGCCGGCGGCATCGCCGGTCAGGATCACGCCGTCGCGTGCGAGCGGAAAGGCCGGGCCGCCGCCGCACGGGATCAGGCCCGCGCGCGTCGCTGCCGGCCGTGCCAGCTCCGGCAGCCCGGCGCGTTCGCGCACATGCGCCAGCAGCCCGTCGAGATCCGGCGCGCGGCCGCGCCGCGGCAGATGGCGCAGCGCCAGGCCGGCCTGCACGCCGGTGGGGTTCTGCGCGATCCAGCCGATATAGCCGGGCGCGAAGCGGCGGGTGAGGAAGCAGTGCAGCGCGCCGGGTTCGGGCAGTGACAGGCCGGGGAACTCGTATTCAACGCCGTACAGGAAGCTCTCCACCCGTCCCAGCCCGGCACACTGCGCCACGCGCGACTTCGCGCCATCCGCGCCGATGAGGTAGCGCGTATTGCCCACGCCGGACACATGCCAGCCGCCGTTGCGCGGCACCGCGCCGACGAACGCCTGCCCGAGCCGCAGCTCCACGCCATGCCGCACCAGCTTGGCCGCGAGCCAGCGCATCAGCCTGGGCGTATCGGTGGTGTGGAAGTAGTAGCCCGGTGCGCTCAGGTCGATGCTGCGCAGCCGGGGCGAGTACAGCCGCACGCGCTCCACACGGTGCACGCAGTCGGTGGGAGCGCGTCCCAGCCAGGTTCGTTCGATGGCTTCCTTGACCAGGATGCCGGTGGTGTGGAGCTTGTCGCCCGGATCGTCCTTGCGTTCGAGCACCAGCACGCGCAGGCCGGCGCGCGCGGCGGCAAGGGCGCAGGCAGCGCCGGCGAAGCTGGCGCCGGCGACGACGACGTCATAGTCGAAGAGGGGCATGGCAGGTCCCGGAGATTGAGAGTCTCCAGTGTGGCCAGCCGGGGTGAGGGCAATGTGTGGCCAGTGTGAAGCTTGCGTCAGCCAAAAAAATGCCCCGCGACACCGCGGGGCCATCAATTACCACGAAGATTGATACAGACGGCGGGCACCTGCCAATGCCGCAACCGCATGCGAAGGATAGGCAGCCAATGTGACGCCTGCATGGCAGAGTGGTGAAAGCGGCGTGACAGGGGCCGGCCTCAGAGCCCGTAGCGCTTGATCTTGTCGTACAGCGTGGCCTTGCCGACCTGCAGCAAGTCGGCTGCCTGACTCACCGCGCCGCCGGTACGCGCCAGCGCATCGGCGATCACTGCGCGCTCGTAGTGCTCCATCCGTTCGCGCAGCGGGGTGGTCTCGTCGGGCGCGGCACCCTGCGCGCCGGCTTGCCCGCCCTCGGGCACACCCAGCACCAGCCGGTCAGCGGCGTTGCGCAGCTCGCGCACATTGCCCGGCCACGGCCGCTGCGCCAGCGCCTGGCGCTGCGCCTCGGACAGGATCGGCGCCGGCCGCTGGTAGCGCACCGCGGCCACCAGCATGAAATGCTCGAACAGCGCCACGATGTCCTCGCGCCGCTCGCGCAGCGGCGGCAGCGCGATGGTGACCACGTTCAGGCGGTAGTAGAGGTCTTCGCGGAAGGTGCCTTGTGCCACCAGCGCGTCCATGTCGCCCTTGGCCGCAGCCACGATGCGCACGTCGATCTTGATCGAGGCGTTTGAGCCCAGCCGCTCCAGCGTGCCTTCCTGCAGCACGCGCAGCAGTTTGACCTGCAGCGCCAGCGGCATGCTTTCGATCTCGTCGAGGAAGAGCGTGCCGCCGGACGCGTGTTCGAGCTTGCCGACGCGGCGCTTGCCCGCGCCGGTGAAGGCGCCGGCCTCGTGGCCGAACATCTCGCTCTCGAAGATCGCTTCGGGTACCGCGCCGCAGTTCAGCGCAATAAAGGGGCCCTCGGCGCGGCCGGACAGCGCGTGCAGGCTGCGCGCCACCAGTTCCTTGCCGGTGCCGGTCTCGCCGTTGATCATCACCGGCACGTCGGTGGGCGCGACGTTGGCCACCAGCGCGCGCACCTGCTCGATCGCGGGAGAGCGGCCGATGATGCGGGTGCCCGCGGCAGGGCCGGCCAGTTCGCGGCGCAGCGCCTGGTTTTCCAGCTCCAGCGCGCGCCGTTCCAGCGCGCGGCGCACGGTGTCGGTCAGGCGGTCGGCGCCGAAGGGTTTCTCGATAAAGTCGTAGGCGCCCTCGCGCATGGCCTGCACGGCCATGGTGATGTCGCCGTGGCCGGTCACCAGCACCACCGGCACGCCCGGCGCGGCGTTGCGGCAGTGCTGCAGCAGGTCCAGGCCGCTGGCGCCGGGCAGGCGCACGTCGGTCACCACCACGCCGGGAAAGGCGCCGTGCAGGTGGGGAAGGGCGGCTTCGGCCGAGGGCAGCGCCAGCACGGAGAAGCCGGCCAGCTCCAGGCTCTGCGCGGTGGCCTGGCGTACCAGCGGCTCGTCTTCGACAAACAGGACACGCAGACCGTCTTGCATGGCAATACTCATTGGGGTGCGGAAACCGTACGCACGGGATCGGCGGCATCGCTGGCCGGCGCGCGCGCCAGCACCAGCGCGAACTGCGCGCCGCCGCCGCCGGGGACGTTGGCCACGCTGAGCTGGCCGCCGAACTCGCGCACGATCGACGAAGAGATCGCCAGCCCCAGCCCCAGGCCTTGCCCGGTTTCCTTGGTGGTGAAGAAAGGTTCGAACAGGCGTGGCAGCGCTTCCGGCGCAATGCCGGTGCCGTTGTCGCGCACGATGATGATGACGGCTTGGCCGTCGGCCTGCACGTCGAGTTCGATGCGGCCTTGCTGCGGCGCCGCCGTGGCGATGGCGTCGAGCGCGTTGCCCAGCAGGTTCAGCAGTACCTGCTCGAGCTTCAGTTCGTCGGCACGCACCGCCAGCCCCGGCACATCATCCAATCCGGTGACGCTGACCGTCACTGTGGCCAGCCGCGGCGCCAGCAGTGCCAGCACGTGATCGACCGCCGCGCGCACCACCACCGGACGTCGCACCGGCCGTGCCTTGCCGGCAAACAGCTTGAGCTGGCTGGTGATCTTGCCCATGCGCTCGGTCAGGTCGGCGATCGCGGTGAGGTTGCCTTCGGCGGCGGCAAGCTGCCCGCGCTCCAGCAGCACGCGGGTGTTGTCGGAGAAGGTGCGCAGCGCCGCCAGCGGCTGGTTCAGCTCATGTGTGATGCCCGCCGCCATCTGCCCCAGCGCGGCCAGCTTGCTGGCCTGCACCAGTTCGTCCTGGGCCGCGCGCAGCTCGCTTTCGGCGCGGGTGCGCTCGGCCACCTGTTCTTCCAGCTTCTCGTTGATGGCCATCAGGTCGGCGGTGCGCGCTTCCACGCGGCGTTCCAGCTCGTCGTAGGCGGCCTCCAGCAGGCGGCGGCTGTACAGCATGTCGCGCGCGCGCTGGCGGCGCTGGCGCCAGTTGACCAGCAGCAGGCAGATGCAGGCGTAGGCCAGCGCGGCGGCCACGGTGGCGTTGCGCGCATTGGCCAGCACCGGTTCCAGCGGCGCCATCACCTGCATGGTCCAGCCGGCGGGGCCCACGGTGCGGCCGAGTTCGAGGTAGCGGTCGGCGCGCTCGGCGCCGTCGGGGGCGAATGTGGTTTTGGTCGTGGGTGCGTCGTTGCGCACGCGCACCAGCCGCGCGCCGGCGTCCAGCGTGGTGTCGGCCAGCCAGCGCGTGACCGGGGAGGTGAGCGGCTCCAGCGGCAGCGGCGTCACCGCGCGGCCGTGGTACTGGCGCGTATTCTCCAGCTCAGCCTGCAGCGCTGGCGCCAGCGGGCGCAGCGTGCGGTACTGCCATGCCGGGACCGACGACAGGAAGATCACGCCGTTGTCGTCGCTGACCATCAGCGGCTCGGCGCCGCTGCCGGCGCGCTGGAACCACTCCAGGTTGAGCTTGACCACGGTCACGCCGATCACCTTGCCGCCGGACTCGACCGGCTGTGCGATGTAGTAGCCGGGCTCGTCGCTGGTGATGCCGATGGCATAGAAGCGCCCCAGCTTGCCGCCCGAGGCGATCTGGAAATAGGGGCGGAAGCGGTAGTCGGTGCCGACGA
Organism: Cupriavidus sp. DF5525; assembly: GCF_040149425.2. Classification (NCBI taxonomy): domain Bacteria; kingdom Pseudomonadati; phylum Pseudomonadota; class Betaproteobacteria; order Burkholderiales; family Burkholderiaceae; genus Cupriavidus; species Cupriavidus sp. DF5525. Next base: position 274,689 of record NZ_CP168265.1, read on the forward strand.
AGCTGCCGGGCTGGCCGTGGTTGCTGGCCGCCAGCGCGATGCCGTTGGCGGCGATCACATAGGTGGCGGACGCGTGCGCGCGGCGGTTGACCTCCGCCAGGTATTGGTTGGCGGCGGCGACGCGGTCCGGGTCGTTAGGGGATTCGAGCAGCCCGCGCACGAAGGGGTGCAGCGACACCAGTGCGGGCAGGAATTCGTAGCGGTCGAGGGTGCTTTCAAGCGTGGCGGCGTAGCGGTCGGCACGCGTGGCGGTGCTTTGCTGCAGGCTTGCCAGGCCGCGCTGGACCGAGACCAGCCAGGTCAGCCCGCACAGCAGCAGCAGGCCGGTGGCGAGCAGCACGGCAAAGCCCCACCACCGGCCGCTGCCGGCGTCCGGCGCGTGGGCCGGACGGGTGGCGGCGGGGTCATGCACGGCGAGAAAGTCGTCGGAGTGGGGCATCGGCGCGCGCGAGGGCTGTCGCGCCGATGATACTCGCTGGCGGGCGGCCGGGGCAGCCGCCCGCACAGCGGTGGCGCGCTTAGCGGGCGCCCTGGCCGACGTCGGCAAGATCCGCCACATCGTCGCTGCCGCCTTGCAGCACGCGGGCCATGCGCTTGCGGTCCAGCTCGCGTTCCCAGGCCGACACCACCACCGTGGCCACGCCGTTGCCGATGATGTTGGTCAGCGCGCGGCATTCGCTCATGAAGCGGTCGATGCCCAGGATCAGCACCATGCCCGCGACCGGGATGGTCGGCACCACCGCCAGCGTCGCCGCCAGCGTGATAAAGCCCGAGCCGGTCACGCCGCTGGCGCCCTTGGAGGTGATCATCGCCACCGCCAGGATGGTCAGCTGTTGCAACAGCGTCAGTTCGATGCCGGTGGCCTGCGCGATAAAGATCACCGCCATCGTCATGTAGATGTTGGTGCCGTCCAGGTTGAACGAATAGCCGGTCGGCACGACCAGGCCCACCACCGACTTGGAGCAGCCCAGCTTCTCCAGCTTCTCCATCATGTGCGGCAGCGCGGCTTCCGACGAGCTGGTGCCCAGCACGATCAGCAGCTCTTCCTTGATGTACGAGATAAAGCGCACGATGCTGAAGCCGGTCATGCGCGCGATCGAGCCCAGCACCACCAGCACGAAGATGATGGCCGTGAAGTAGAAGGTGCCGATCAGCTTGAGCAGCGGCACCAGCGAGCCCAGGCCGTACTTGCCGATGGTGAACGCCATCGCGCCGAAGGCGCCGATCGGCGCGACCTTGGTGATCACGTGGACGATATGGAAGAACACCCTGGAGAGCTGCTCGATCAGATCCACCACGATGCGCGCGCGCTCGCCGATCACCGCCAGCGCGGTGCCGAAGAACAGCGACACCAGCAGGATCTGCAGGATGTCACCGTTGGCAAAGGCGCTGAAGACCGTGTCCGGGATGATGTGCATGAAGAACTCGACCGTGCTCTGGCCGTGCGCCTTGGACACGTATTGCGCGATGGCCTTGGTGTCCAGCGTCGACGGGTCGATATTGAAGCCCACGCCCGGCTTGAGCAGGTGCGCGGCGCCCAGGCCGATCAGCAACGCGAAGGTCGACACCACCTCGAAGTACAGCAGCGCCTTGCCGCCGACGCGGCCGACCTTCTTCATGTCGCTCATGCCGGCCATGCCGGTCACCACGGTACAGAAGATGATCGGGCCGATGATCATCTTGATCAGCTTGATAAAGCCATCGCCCAGCGGCTTCATGGCCACGCCGGTGTCGGGCACGAAATGGCCGAGCAGGATGCCGACCAGGATGGCGAACAGCACCTGCACGTACAGGATCTTGTAGAAGGGTTTCTTCATGATGTCGTCCTCGGTTTTGACCGTACCCGGCGCGGTGGTGGCCGGGGTGGCGCGCCGTCACGGTTGCGGCGCGTTCGGGACGTGGATTCGCAATCGACATGCCAGTCCAACCGGTGTGGCTAACTGCCTGATTCACAAGGAAACACGGGTCTTGCGGAGGCGCCCGGCCTCCGGGATTCCGGAAATCCGGACTGCGCGTCTCCGGGGATTCGGAACGCCGAATCCGCGCAAGGTGCGCGAGGCGCCACCCGGTGGGTGCGGATTGGCGACGACGATAGCGGCGCAGGCCTGCCGGATGCGCGGCTACACCCCCGCGACGCCGTATAATTCCGAGCTTCCGTTCCAATGCCATCCGGCCGACCCTTGTCCGGGGCCCGCTTTTCTCACCGCACACCGCACGCATGAGCAGCTACTACCAGCATCACGTCTTCTTCTGCCTGAACCAGCGCGACGCCGGCGAGGACTGCTGCGCCAACCACAACGCCAAGGCGATGCAGGAATACGCCAAGAAGCGTTGCAAGGAACTGGGCATCGCCGGTGGCGAAGGCCGCGTGCGCATCAACAAGGCGGGCTGCCTGAACCGCTGTGAACTCGGCCCGGTGCTGGTGGTCTACCCCGAAGCCATCTGGTACACCTTTGTCGACGAGCACGACATCGATGAAATCATCGACAGCCACCTGCTCAACGGCAAGCCGGTGGAGCGGCTGATGGTGGATCGCTGAACGGACACGCATGCCGGCGGCGGCCGGCGCGGCAAACGCTGCGCCGGCCGCCGCATTGTTGTTTTACGGACTTGGCGTCGAGCTGAAGTCCACGTTTGAAGTCTTACCTCGCCGCCCGCCAGCCGGACGGTTTTTTCATTTTTTGCCCCGGACGATTCCGGGCCTGAGCCAGCCAGTTCCTCGCCATCCTGACCGCCCATCATGAACGCGCATACCCAGGTACTCTCCATTGCCGGTCCCGCCGGTGCGATCGATCTTTCGGTGGACCTGCCCCAGGGAGAGCCGCGCGGCCTGGCGCTGGTGGCGCACCCGCATCCGCTCTTTGGTGGCACCAAGGACAACAAGGTCGCGCAGACGCTGGCGCGCGCCTTCGTGCAGCTGGGCTACGCCACGGTGCGCCCGAACTTCCGCGGCGTGGGCGGCACCGCCGGCGAACATGACAACGGCATCGGCGAGCAGGACGACCAGCTCGCCGTGATCGCGTGGATGCGCGAGCAGACCGCATGGTCGGCGCAGGCCGCCACGCTGCCGCTGGCATTGGGCGGCTTCTCGTTCGGCAGCTTCGTCACCACGCACGTGGCGCGCCGTCTCGCCGAAGCCGGCACGCCCGCGCAACGCCTGGTGCTGGTAGGCACCGCCGCCAGCCGCTGGCAAGTGGCCGAGGTGCCGGCCGACACCATTGTCATCCACGGCGAGCAGGATGACACCGTGCCGCTCGCGAGCGTGTTCGACTGGGCCCGCCCGCAGGAGCTGCCGGTGATCGTGATCCCCGGCGCCGACCATTTCTTTCACCGCAAGCTGCACCTGATCAAGCAGCTCGTCGTCAACGCGTGGGACCGGTAACGCTGGCCGTTTCGCGCCGCTGCACCGCATGTCCCGCACGATCCCTTTCTTGTCGGAAACTGAAACAATGCTGAATAGAGCCACGACACGTCTTTCGTCCGCTTTTGCACCCGCCGCCATCGTCGCGGCCGTTGCGCTGGCCGCCGCGCCTGCCGCCGTCCTTGCGCAGGGCGTGCCGATGCCGCAGGTCGCAGCCAAGTCGTGGATGCTGTATGACGTGACCAGCGGCCAGGCCCTGGCGTCGCAGAACGCCGATGCGCGCATCGAGCCGGCCTCGCTGACCAAGCTGATGACCGCCTACCTGGCGTTCGAGGCACTCAAGGAAAAGCGCCTGACGCTGGAACAGACCGTGGTGCCGACCAACCTGGTGCTCAAGGTCAAAAGCGACGAGTCGCGCATGTTCATCGAGCCCAACAAGCCGGTCAGCGTGCAGGACCTGCTGCTGGGCCTGATCGTGCAGTCGGGCAACGACGCCGCGCTGGCGCTGGCCGAGGCCGTGGGCGGCTCGGAAGAGGGCTTCGTCGCGATGATGAACCGCGAGGCCCAGCGCATGGGCATGAAGAACACCCACTTCACCAACACCGACGGCATCCCCGACCCGAACCACTACACCACCGCGGTCGACCTGGCCACGCTGACCACGCGCCTGATCAAGGACTTCCCCGAGTACTACAGCATGTACTCGCAGAAGGAGTTCACCTATAACAAGATCAGGCAGCCCAACCGCAACCGCCTGCTGTATATCGACCCGACCGTGGACGGCGTCAAGACCGGCCACACCAAGTCCGCCGGCTACTGCCTGATCTCGTCGGCCAAGCGGCCGCTGGCCAACGTGCCCAACGGCTCGCGCCGCCTGATCTCCATCGTGATCGGCACCACCACCGAACAGGTGCGCACGCAGGAAAGCCTGAAGGTCCTCAACTACGGCTTCCAGTTCTTCGACACGCTGCGCCTGTACGACAAGGGCCAGGTGTTGGCCACGCCGGAGATCTACAAGGGCAAGAACGGCGCGGTCAAGATCGGCGTGCAGGAAGAGACCTTCGTCACCGTGCCCAAGGGCACCGGTGGCCGCCTGAAGCCGGTGCTGGAGCGCCAGGAACTGCTGATCGCGCCGATCGCGGCGGGCCAGCAGGTGGGCATGGTCAAGCTGATGGACGGTGCCAACAAGGTGGCGGAGTTCCCGGTGGTGGCGCTGGAAGACGTGCCCGAGGCCGGCTTCTTCGGCCGCCTGTGGGACACCATCCGCCTGTGGTTCAAGCGCAAGTGACCTGAATGCGCGGGGCCCGGCGCGCCATGCAGCGTGCCGGGCCGCGCCGGAGAATCCGACATGACAGCCGACAACCAGGGCAGCGGCAGCAAGCCCGGCGATATCCCGCCGGAGCAGTCGCTGATCGAATACCCGAGCCACTTCCCGATCAAGGTGATGGGCTCGATGCAGGACGGCTTTGCCGAGGCCATCGTTACGCTGGTGCAGGAGTTCGATCCTGACTTCCATGCGGGCAAGATGGAGATGCGCCCGTCGCGCAATGGCAATTACCTGGGCCTGACCGTGACGGTCTGGGTGACCAGCCGTGAGCAGCTTGATGATTTGTATCGGGCGCTGACTGCGCATCCGATGGTGAAGGTGGTGCTTTAACGCTTCGTTCCCGCTTTGTTTTCTCCCCTCTCCCGCGCGCGGGAGAGGGGTGCCGCCTTGACGCATTCTCGCCAGCCTCTGCTGCCGCGGGCCTGCTGTTTCCCCATACCGACATGAACACCATCACCCTGAAACCCGGCAAGGAAAAATCCCTGCTGCGCCGTCACCCGTGGATCTATGCCACCGGCATCGCCACCACCGAAGGCCGCTGCGAGCCGGGCGCCACCGTGATCGTGCGCGCCGCCGACGGCCGCTTCCTGGCCAAGGCTGCCTACAGCCCCGAATCGCAGATCCGCGCGCGCGTGTGGACCTTCGACGAGAACGAGCCGGTCGACCACGCCCTGTTCAAGCGCCGCGTGGCCGCGGCGATCGCGTACCGGCAGCAATGGGTGAAGGACAGCGATGCGGTGCGCCTGATCTTCGGCGAGTCGGACCGGCTGCCCGGCCTGATCGTCGACTACTACGGCAACGGCGCGCAGGGCCAACTGGTGTGTCAGTTCAATTCCGCGGGCGTGGAGCACTGGAAGGCCGCGATCGTGCAGGCGCTGGTGAAGGAAACCGGCTGCCCCAACGTCTACGAGCGCTCCGACGCCGCCGTGCGCCAGCGCGAAGGGCTGGAGCTGGTGACGGGCGTGCGGGCCGGCGCCGAGCCGGATCCGGCGCTGTCGGTGACCGAGCATGGCGTGCGCTACTACGTCGATGTGCGCAGCGGCCACAAGACCGGCTTCTACGTCGACCAGCGCGACAACCGCAAGCTGGTCGGCGACCTGGCCGAAGGCCGCGAAGTGCTGAACTGCTTCTGCTACACCGGTGGCTTCTCGCTGGCCGCACTGCGCGGCGGCGCGACATCGGTGACCTCGATCGATTCGTCGGGCGAGGCGCTGAAGATCGCCGCGGGCAATGTCGCGCTCAACGGCTTCGATCCAGAGCGTGCTACCTGGCTCGATGCCGACGTGTTCAAGACGCTGCGCGAATTCCGCGCCGAGGGCCGCCAGTTCGACCTGATCGTGCTGGACCCGCCCAAGTTCGCGCCGTCGGCGCAGCATATCGACCGCGCCGCGCGCGCCTACAAGGAGATCAACCTGGTCGGCATGCAGCTGCTGCGGCCGGGCGGGTTGCTGTTCACGTACTCTTGCTCGGGTGCGATCAGCATGGAGTTGTTCCAGAAGATCGTGGCGGGCGCGGTTACCGATGCGCGTGCCGATGCGCGCATCCTGCGCAGGCTGTCGGCGGGGACCGATCACCCGATGCTGGCGGCGTTCCCGGAAGGGGAGTACCTGAAGGGATTGCTGCTGGAGAAGGTGGCTTAAGTCGACGCGTGGCGCAGGTCAGCGCCACATATTCCGCATTCTGCTAGCCAGATCCACCGGCGCCAACGCCGGCTTGACCGGCCCCTCCCCCGGCATCGGCGGCGGCGGCCACGCACGGCTGTGGAAGTTCGGCATCACGCGATTAGGCAAAAAACGCGTGCGCGACGCATAAACATGCCGGTCGCCAAAGCCCACCTGCTGGTGCACATAGAAACGCTGCGGCACGACGATGTCGAGATGGTCCTTGGCCCGCGTCATCGCCACGTACATCAGCCGCCGTTCTTCCTCGATCTCCTCGGTCGTACCCGTTGCCAGGTCGGACGGCATGCAGCCGTCCACCGCATTGAGCACATACACCGCCTTCCACTCCTGCCCCTTGGCCGAGTGGATGGTCGACAGGATCAGGTAGTCCTCGTCGCGCGAGGGCACGCCAGACTCATCACTCGACGCGCTTGGCGGATCCAGCGTCAATTCAGTCAGGAAGCGCTCACGCGCCCCATAGGTGGCGGCGATGCGCTCGAGCTGCTGCAGGTCGGCCTGGCGCGCGGCGGCATCGTCATGCAGGCGTTCCAGGTGCGGCGCGTACCAGGCCAGCACCTGCTCGAATTCCGACGGCCATGGCGAGGTCGGCGCCATCAGCGCGCGCGCCAGCGCCAGCAGGTCGGCCCACGCCGGCGCGGCAGCAGGCGGGGGCTCGAATGCTTCCAGCGAGAACAGCGGCTCGGTGGCCAGCGCCAGCGCATCGAGCACGCGTGCCGCGGTCTTGGGGCCGATGCCGGGCAGCAGCTGCAGCGTGCGGAAGCCTGCCATGCGGTCGCGCGGGTTTTCCAGCCAGCGCACCACGGCCAGCACATCCTTCACGTGCGTCGATTCCAGGAATTTCAGCCCGCCGAACTTCACGAACGGGATATTGCGCCGCGCCAGCTCGATCTCGACCTGCGCGCTGTGGTCGGCGGCACGGAACAACACAGCCTGCGCCATCAGCGCCAGCCCGGCCTCGCGCCGCGCCAGCACCTGCTCGACCACGTAGCGGGCCTGGTCGGCCTCATCGTTGACGACGATCACGCCGGGCTTTTCCGCCGAGGCGCGGTCGGACCACAAATCCTTGGTATAGCGCTCCGCAGCCAGCCCGATCACCGCGTTGGCGGCCTGCAGGATCGGCTGCGTCGAACGGTAGTTCTGCGATAGCGTGACCTGCTGCGCCGCCGGCGTGAACTGCTGCGGGAAATCGAGGATATTGCGCACGGTGGCGCCGCGGAAGGCGTAGATCGACTGCGCGTCGTCGCCCACCACGGTCAGGCTGCGGCCATCGGGGCGCATGGCCAGCAGGATCGATGCCTGCAGCGCGTTGGTGTCCTGGTATTCGTCGACCAGGATATGGTCGAAACGCGCGCCCATGTCCTGCGCGATGGTGGGCTCGGCCATCGCCTGCGCCCAGTACAGCAGCAGGTCGTCGTAGTCGAGCACGTGCTGCTTCTGCTTGGCCTCGACATAGCCGGCAAAGAGCGTGCGCAGCGCATCGGCCCACATCGCGTAGCGCGGGAACTGCTGCTTGAGCACGTCTTCCAGCGGCGCCTGCGTGTTGACCACGCGCGAGTAGATCGCCAGGCAGGTTTCCTTCTTGGGGAAGCGGCTGGCGGTTTCGGACAGGCCCAGGTCGTGGCGCACCACGTGCATCAGGTCGGCCGAATCGCCACGGTCGCTGATGGTGAAGGCGGGCGACAGGCCCAGCGTCTCGGCGTATTCGCGCAGCAGGCGCGCGCCGATGGCGTGGAAGGTGCCGGACCACTGCAGCGCGGCACGCCCGGCGCCGGTCTGGGTGCCGAGCGCCTGGTCGACGATGCGTTCGACCCGGCGGCCCATCTCGGCGGCGGCGCGGCGCGAGAAGGTCAGCAGCAGGATGCGGCGCGGGTCGGCGCCGCCCAGCACCAGGTGGGCCACGCGGTGCGCCAGCGTATTGGTCTTGCCCGAGCCGGCGCCGGCGATGATCAGCAGCGGCGCGCCGCTGCCGTGCTGGACCGCGGCGCGCTGCTCCGGGTTGAGCCGGGAGAGGTAGGCGGGGGCCGCATCGGCTTCCGGGGCCGCGAGGTCCGCAAGGTTCGAAGCAGGGGCAAGATCCAGTGACACAGGCAGGGCTCGAGGGTCGGGCAGGGCGCGGCCCGCGCATGCGCACGGATCGCCACCAGGATGGAAAGGCTGGGAAAAAGCTGGCGCTAACTGTATATCCATACAGGCCGGCTGCGCAAGCTTGGCAACGCCTGAGCTGGCATCGAAAAAGAAAAAAGGTGCTCGATGAGCACCTTTTCGCGGCCGTTGCAGGCGGTAGCGTTACGCAGACTTTGCCAGGGCCCCGTCCAGCAGCTTGTGCAGCGCATCCCACTCGGGCTCGCCCACATAGCGCTTCAGGATGCGGCCGTCCTTGTCGACCACGAAGGTGGTAGGCGTCAGCTGCACATTGCCAAAGGCCTTGGCCGCGCTGCCGTCCGAATCCATCGCCACCTTGAACGGCAGGGCGCGCGTCTTGGCGTAGTTCACCACGTACATCGGCGGATCGTAGTTCATCGCCACGGCGACGAATTCCAGGCCCTTGTCCTTGAACTGCTCGTAGGTCTTGACCATGTCGGGCATTTCCTTGACGCAGGTGGCGCAGCTGGTGGCCCAGAAGTTGACCATGTAGACCTTGCCCTTCAGGTCGGCGGTGCTGACCTTTTCGCCCGACAGCAGCGTGAAGGTGGCCGCCGGCGCCGCATTGGCCGGCGAAAGCGCGCGGTAGCCGAACCAGCCCAGCAGCGCGAGTACGACAACGGCCGCGACGATGGGCCAGGGCTTGCGGGCGGGTCTGGCGGCGGGAGGGGAAGTCGTCATGGGATGCGGTCAGGCGGATTCGATCGGCAATGGGACATTCTAATGCCGCTGGCGCCCGGGCGCTGCGCGCGGCGTGGCTGCGGCAATCTGCCGCAACCGCATCAGCGCCGGGTGGCGACGGCGGCGCGTGCCTGGTCCAGTGCCTGTTCCAGGTAGGCGCCGTAGAAGTCCGGCTGCATGCCGCGCAGCGACGGGGCGGCGGCGCGGCCCTGCCGGTCGAGGAACAGTACCGTGGGCGCCACGCGCACCTGGTGCGCCCGCGCCCAGGCGCGTGCGGTGGTCAGGTTGCCGTCGGCATCGCGCAGCGGCGTGTCGGCAGTCAGGTCGAGTTCGCGCACCACGGCGATCTCGCCGGCGGCAGCCTGCGGTCCGAGGTAGTTGCGGCGCACGGTCTCGCAATAACTGCAGCCCGGCATCGACACCAGCACCACCACCGGCTCGCCGCGGCGCGCGGCTTCGGCGCCGTGGGCGGCCAGGTCGGTGGCCGGAGACAGGTGCGCCGACCCTGCCGCGGCCTGCACGCCGGTTGCGGCCATCAACGCGCACGCGGCCAGCCAGCAGCGGCAAAGCCTGGCGGATGCGCGGAGGGCGATGTTGGCGGGCATGGCGAAAGCGTCGGGCAAAGGTGTCGGGGGCAATGGAGCGGCGCGGCAAGCACTGGCGGGCCGCTTCCGGGATAATACCGGTTTCCGCCCGCAGGCGACGGCAGCCCCCGAGAGCCGCCCCGGCCTGTGCGCGCTGTCCGCAATCGCTCCCCCATGCGTCCTGTGCCGCCCCCGCCGAGCCTTCCCGCCGCCGCCCGCAAGCCCTTGATGTCGTCGTGCGCCGCCGCGCTGCTGGCGCTGGTCCTGTGCGCCTGCTCGCCGCGCTATGACTGGCGCACCATCCAGTCCGGCGAAGGCGGCTACGCCGCGCTCTATCCCGGCAAGCCAACCAGCGCCGCACGCGACGTGACCATCGCCGGCCGCAAGCTGCCGATGACGATGGAAGCCGCGCGGGTCGACGATACGCTGTTCGCCGTCGGCGTGGTCACGCTGCCCGCCGACGATCCCGAGCTGCGGCGCGAGGCGCTGGCCGCGATGCAGGCTGGCTTGCTGGCCAACCTCGGCACGCCGTCGGGCGAGCCCGCGCGCACCCGTCCGGTCACGATCATGACCGCGGACCGCCCGGGCCGTCCGCTCGAAGGCGTGGAAGTGCAGGCCAGCGGCGTGTCGCCGCAGGACCAGTCGCCGCGGCGGCTGACCGCCCGGCTGGTGGCCGTGGGTATCCGTGCGTACCAGGCCGTGGTGCTGGAGGCGGGCGATGCGGCGCGCGATCTGCGCCAGGCCGAGCAGGTGGAGCAGTTCCTGACCGGCTTCCACCCGCTCTGACAGCGAGCGCCGCGCCGAAGGAAATGTTCGTTTTTTTCAGCCGTTGCCGGCAACATGGGGCAGCGACAGGGTTGTCGTCAAAGGAGAGTCGTAATGCGTTGGGAAGTCTGGCTGGCTTATTTCGCGGCGTGCTGGGTGATCGCCGTGTCGCCGGGATCGGGGGCGGTGCTGTCGATGAGCCACGGGCTGTCGTACGGCTTGCGCAAGACCAGCACCACCATCTTTGGCCTGCAGAGCGGGCTGGTGATCGTGCTGCTGGTGGCTGGGGGCGGGCTGGGCGCGCTGCTGCTGGCTTCGGAGCAGGCCTTCATGGTGGTCAAGACCGTCGGCGCCCTGTACCTGATCTACCTGGGCGTGCAGCAGTGGCGCGCGAAAGTGGAGAGCAGCGAGGGCTCGGCAGCGGATGCCGGCCCCGCGCGCGTGGCCGTGATGAGCCCGCGCCGGCGCTTTGCCACTGGCCTGCTGACCAATGTGACCAATCCCAAGGGCATCATCTTCATGGTCGCGGTGCTGCCGCAGTTTATCAATCCCAACCATGCGCTGGCGCCGCAGCTGGCGATCCTGGCCGCCACCATGTGCGGCGTTGACCTGATCGTGATGCACGGCTATGCGCTGCTGGCCTCGCGTATGCAAGGGCTGTTCCGCAATGCGCGCGCGGTGCGCTGGCAGAACCGCTTCTTCGGCAGCGTGCTGATGGCGGTGGGCGCGGCGCTGTTCTTCGTGCGCCGGCACCACGCCTGAGGCGCTCGCCCCGGCAAGGCTGCGCGACGGCACTGGCGCCCACCGGCCGGGTTTGCTTCAATGAGGAGGAACCCCGGCCACGGAGACCCCGCATGCCAGCCTCGCTGAACCCCCATGGCGCGCACGCGCTGCCGCGCCATACCGTGCCACCGTCGGAAGAGCCGTCGCCGCCGGGCGTGCCTCCCGACCTGCCATTGCCGCCCGAGGAAGACCCGACCCCGCCGCCGGTGGAGCCTCCAGTCGCCGGGCGCTATTGCTTCAACTCGTAGAAATCGTTCAGGCAATAGCCGTCGGTCAGCTCGACCGGCTTGTCGCCGTGGGTGTAGTCGGTGCGCAGGATATGCAGCAGCGGCTCGCCCGGGGCGATGTTCAGGCGTGCCGCCAGTTCGTCGCTGGCGACGATGGCGCGTAGCTTCTCGGTGACGCGCAGCACCGGCTTGCCAATCCGTTCCAGGTAGGCGTAGAGCGACTCGCCGATGGCGCTGGCGTCCGGCAGCACCGCCAGCGCCAGCGTGGTCACATCCATCCAGTAGGTCTGGCCGTCGGCCTTGCGCAGCCGGGTCAGCCTGACAATCTCTTCCCCTTCCTGCAACGCCAGAGCCGCGGCTTGCGTGGCGCGGCGGCGCTCGAACGCCACCAGTTCGCTGGCCGGCGTCATGCCGCGCCGGCGCGCCAGCTCGCTGAAGTTGTCCAGCCGCGCCGGCTTCGGCTCCGGACTCAGCAAGGGGAGAGTGCGGCTGTCGAGACCGCCCCCACGCAAGCGACATCGCCGGCAAGCTTCGATCCCGACTGGTGGCTCGACACGCTGGGCGGCGCCGCCAATATCGCCTCGGTCGGCGTGGTCGCGCAGATGCGGCTGCGCGTGGTGGTGCGCGAGCGCGCCCGCGTGCGCGCCGGGCAGTTGGCCAGCCCCGCCGGCAGCCAGCTGATGTGGGCCGGCGACGACACCGCGCATATCGCCTTCGGCCAGTCCGCCAACGGACCCGCCGCCGCATTCCAGCGCGCACTGCAAGCCGCCGTGCCGACCTGACCCCCGCCGCCGCAGCCGTGCGCGGCTGCGGTCGAACACCGCCATCGGCAGCCAGCGCGATCACAACGACAGCGCCGATGGCGACCGCCTACCCATCAAGGAGCCAATTGATCGTGAAACGCATTGCACTGACGACGCTGCTCGCGGCGTCGGCTGGCAGCGCCTGCGCGCAAGCCGCCAGTCCCACCGGCATCACCCTGTATGGCCGCGCCGTGGCCGGCCTCGACTATGTCAACGGCATTGCCCGACCCGGCGGCGATGTCGATACCTTCCGCTTCGGCAGCAATCAGTATGGGGTCAGCTTCTGGGGCATGCGCGGCGCCGAGGACCTGGGCGGCGGCATGCACGCGGTGTTCAACCTGGAGGGCATGATCACTTCCGGCACTGGCCGCTCCGATCCGCTGTTCAACCGCCGTGCGCAAGTGGGCCTGGCCGGCAACGACTGGGGCACGCTGCTGCTCGGGCGCGCCATGCGCCTGACCGATGACGAGAGCGGCGCGATCGACCCGATGGGCCTGCAGGCCAGCTCGGTGGCCACGCTGGTCTATGGCCGCAACTGGGGCTCGCGTCCCAATGCCGTGACCTACAACTCGCCGGTGTGGAGCGGGCTGAGCGTGCGCGCGCAGGCCGGCAGCAACGGCGAGGCCGGCAGCTTCAACAGCGGCAAGCAGCTGAGCGCGGCACTCAAGTACGCGCAGGGCAACTTCAACCTCACCGGCATCTACGAAGAACTGCGCGACGACCAGGGCCGCATGAACAACCTGTATGTCAATTCGCGCCAGTACACGCTGGGTGGCAGCTATGCGCTCAACAACCTGCGCCTGTTCGCCGGCTACAACCTGACCGTGTCGTCGGGCGATACCGTGGCCACGCCCGAGATCCCGTATGCGGCCACGCGCAGCCAGATGGCGTGGATCGGCGCCAACCACCGCGTGCTGCCGGCGCTTACGCTGCTGTCCGGTGTCTATTACGCCACCCTAAACAAAAGCGGCGGGCATGGCACGCTTGTCACACTGGGCGCAAAGTATGACTTGTCGAAGCGCACCTCGCTCTACGGCACGGTCGCCTCGGTGTTCAACTCGCGCAACGCCACCTTTTCGGTCGAGGCCTCGCCGGACAACCATGCCGCGCGCGGGGGCGAACCAGCAGGGCGCGTACGCCGGCATCATCCACCTGTTCTGATGGGGGCGTGCCGGCGATGTTGCGGAAGTGGAGAGTGATGCCATGAAAGGAAACATCCTGACGCCCGCCGGCTGGGTCTTGGGCGAGATCCACGCCGGCCCGGACGGACGCATCGCGCGCATCGAGGGCGTGCCCGCCACGCCCGACGGCAACGATGCCCCGTACGTGCTGCCGGGGTTTGTCGACCTGCTCAACCACGGCGGCGGCGGCAAGGACTTCATGGACGGCGAGGCGGCGGTGCCGGTGATCCTGCGCGCGCATGTGCGCTTTGGCACCACCAGCCTGCTGGGCAGCACCATGACGGCGCCGCACGACGTGCTGCTGCCGGCACTGCAGGCGCTGGGCCGCGCCTGCGCGCAACGCCCGCGCGGCGCGGCGCGGATGCTCGGTGTCCACCTGGAAGGGCCATATATCAACCCCGGCAAGCTTGGCGCGCAACCCGACACGTCAGCCATCGCCACGCAGGAAGAACTGGAGCAGTACCTGGGCGCGGCGCCGCTGAAGGTGGTGACGCTGGCGCCCGAACTGCCGGGCCACCTCGACATCATCCGCGCGCTGGCCGCGCGCGGCGTGCGCGTGCAGCTGGGCCATACGCTGGGCACCTATGAAGACGCGGTGGCGGCGCTGGAGGCCGGCGCCAGCGGCTTCACCCACCTGTTCAACGCGATGACGCCGCTGCAGCATCGCGCGCCCGGCATGGTGGCCGCGGCGCTGGCGCACGCCGAGTTCGCCGAGCTGATCCCCGACCTGCTGCACGTGCATCCCGGCGCCATCCGCGCGGCGCTGCGCGCAATACCGCGCCTGTACGCGGTGACCGATGCCACCGCCGCGGCCGGCATGCCCGATGGCGTGTACCACCTGGGCAGCCAGACCGTCTACAAGTCGGACGGCAGCGTGCGGCTGGCCGACGGCACGCTGGCCGGCAGCGTGCTGACCATGGACCAGGCGCTGCGCAACTTTGTCGCGATCGGGCTGGAACTGGCCGAGGCTTCGCGGCGCGTGTCGCTGTATCCATCCCAATACCTGGGCCTTTCCAACCGCGGCATGCTGGCTGCCGGCTGCTGGGCCGATATGGTGGTGCTGGACCGCTCGCTGTCGGTACATACCGTCTATGTCGAAGGAGAGTGTTGTGTCGAGAATGCTTGAAGAGGCGCTGAGCGCGCCGGGCGTGGTGGCCGCGCAGCTGGCCGATGCGCCGCGCGTGGCCGCGCTGGCGGCGGAACTGGCCGCGCAGCCGTGGCCCGCGGTACTGACCGTGGCGCGTGGCAGCTCGGACCATGCCGCCAGCTACTTCGCCGCGCTGGTGACCCGCCGCCTGGGCGTGCCGGTGGCCTCGCTGCCGATGTCGACGGTCACGCTGCATGGCAGCTCGCTGCGCGTCGCGGGGCAACTGGCGGTGGCTTTCTCGCAGTCGGGACGCAGCCCGGACCTGGTCGAGACCATGCAGGCGCTGCGCGACGGCGGCGCCACCACGCTGGCGCTGGTCAACGCCCCGGACTCGCCGCTGGCGCAGGCGTGCGCGCACGAGTTGCCCCTGCGTGCCGGGCCCGAGCAGAGCGTAGCGGCGACCAAGAGCTATATCGCCATGCTGTCGATCTCGGCTTTGCTGGTCGGCCATCTCGAAGCGGCGCGCACCGGCGAGCGCGAACTGGTCGCGGCCTGCGAGGGGCTGCCCGCGGTGTTGCGCGAGGCCGCCGCGCAGGACTGGATGCCGCTGGTGCCCGCGTTGCGCGGCGCGCAGCGCATGATCGTACTGGGCCGCGGCGCAGGGCTGGCAATCGCGCAGGAGGCCGCGCTCAAGCTGAAGGAAACCTCCGGCATCCAGGCCGAGGCGTTTTCCGGTGCGGAAGTGCGGCACGGCCCGATGGAGATTATCGGCGACGGCTATCCGCTGCTGGTATTCGCGCCGCGTGGGCCGGAACAGGCCGGGCTGCTGGCGCTGGCGGCGGAGATGCGCGCCCGCGGCGCGCGCGTGCTGCTGGCCGCGCCGCCTGGCACGGAGGATGCGAATCTGGCGGTGGAATTGCCGCTGGTGACGGCCGGCCATCCGCTGCTCGACCCGATCGCCGCGATCCAGAGCTTCTACGTCGCCGCGCAGGCGCTGGCCCTGGCGCGCGGCCGCAACCCCGACCAGCCGCAATACCTGCGCAAGGTGACTGAGACGCGCTGAAACCGCTGCGCGCGTCAATTACAACCAATACGCCCCACGCCGGCAACCCGGCAAGCAAGGAGTCCGCCATGCCAACCACCCGATCCGCCTCTTCTTTGGGCCGTGCCGACGCGCGGCCGCTGGACCTCGTCATCTTCGGCGGCGCCGGCGACCTGTCGGCGCGCAAGCTGCTGCCCTCGCTCTACATGTGCCATCGCGACGGCAACCTTCCCGACGGCACCCGGGTCATCGGCGTGGGCCGCCACGCGTGGGACCGCGAGGCCTTTGTCGGTTTTGCCGACGAGAAGGCGAAGCCGTTCGTGGACGCGCGCTATCTCGACGCGGCCAAGTGGCAGACTTTTCTGGAGCGGCTCGACTTCGTGCGCCTGGATGCGTCGCAGCCGGCCGACTATGAGGCGCTGGCGGAGAAGCTGCGCGACGAGGCGCTGCGCATCTACTACATGGCGATGCCGCCGGGACTGTTCGCCGCCACCTGCGACAACCTCGCGGGCCACGGCCTGATCGCCGACGACACGCGCCTGGTGCTGGAAAAGCCGCTGGGCGTGGACCTGGCCTCGGCCATCGCCATCAGCGAAGTGGTGAACCGCTATTTCACCGAGGATCGCACTTACCGCATCGACCACTACCTCGGCAAGGAGACCGTGCAGAACCTGCTGGCGCTGCGCTTCGGCAACTCGATCTTCGAGCCGCTGTGGCGCACGCCGTTCGTCTGCAGCGTGCAGATCACCGTGGCCGAGACCGTGGGCGTGGGCAGCCGCGGCGGCTTCTACGATGAGGCCGGCGCGATGCGCGACATGATCCAGAACCACCTGCTGCAACTGGTCAGCATCCTGGCGATGGAACCGCCCGCGGCACTCAACTCCGACGCCGTGCGCGACGAGAAACTCAAGGTGCTGCGCTCGCTGCGGCCGATGTCGCCCGAGGACGTGCGCCGCAATACGGTGCGCGGCCAGTACACCGCCGGTGCCATCGCCGGCGAACTGGTGCGCGGCTACCTGCAGGAAGACGGCATCCCGCCCGACAGCCGCACCGAGACCTTTGTCGCGATGCGCGCCGAGCTGGGCACGTGGCGCTGGAACAAGGTGCCGTTCTACCTGCGCACCGGCAAGCGCATGCAGGAGCGCGTGACCGAGGTGGTGATCAACTTCGCCCAGGTGCCGCATTCGATCTTCGATCCGGGCAGCACGTTGCAGCCCAACCGCATGGTGATCCGGCTGCAGCCGGAAGAGTCGGTGCGGCTCACGCTGATGGTCAAGCAGCCCGGTGAGGGCATGAAGCTGAAGCCGCTGAGCCTGGCGCTGAACCTCGACTCGGCCTTCACCACGCGGCGCGCCGAGGCTTACGAGCGCCTGCTGCTCGACGTGATCCGCGGGCGGCTGGCGTTGTTCGTGCGGCGCGATGAACTGCAGGCGGCCTGGACCTGGGTCGATCCGATCCTGGAAGCGTGGCGCCAGCAGGACGAAGGGCCACGGCCCTATACGGCGGGGACGTGGGGACCGGCGGCATCGTCGGCGTTCATGGCGCGCGAGGGCATGCAATGGTCGGAGGAGGCATGACACCGCTTACCGAACGCGCCGCATGGCGGACGCTCGCCGCGCTAGCGGCGCGGCCGCAGCCGCATCTGCGCGAACGGCTGCACGAGCCGGGACGCGGCGACTACGCGCGGCTGGACGCGGCCGGCATCGAACTGGATTTCACGCGGCAGCGCATCGATCGCACGATCCGTGACGCGCTGCTGGCGCTGGCGGGCGGACCTGCAGGCATGCCTGGCGCGGGGGGAGGTTCCGGCAGGGCTTGACCCGGCGGCGCGGGCGACGATGGCCGCGCTGATGGTCTGAATCGCCGCGCTCACCCAGCCGCCATCCGCAACGCCCGCCGGTACTGGATCGCCTCGCCCACATGCGCGACGGTCAGCACGTCGGCGCCCTCCAGATCCGCAATGATCCGTGCCACCTTCAGCACCCGGAAATACGACCGCGCTGACCACGCCAGCCGCGTCATTGCCCCCCGAAGCAGCGCCTGCGCCTGCGGCGCAAGCATGCAGTGCAGCTCGATCTCCCGCCCGCCCAACTCGCTGTTGGGCTTGCCCTGGCGCGCAAGCTGTCGCTCGCGCGCAGCCAGCACGCGAACGCGTACCGAGGCGCTGGGTTCGCCGGGCGGGCCGTCCAGCATTTCGCCCTGGTCCTGCGCGGGAACTTCCACCTGCAGGTCGATGCGGTCCAGCATCGGTCCGGAGATCCGCGACTGGTAGCGCCGCACCTGCTCCGGCGTGCAGCGGCAGGGGCGGTCGGGGTGGCCGAGGTAGCCGCAAGGGCACGGGTTCATCGCCGCGATGAACTGGAAGCAGGCCGGGAAGTCGGCGTGCCCGGCGGCGCGGGCGATGGTGATGCGGCTGGATTCCAGCGGCTCGCGGAGGACTTCAAGCACCCGGCGGTCGAATTCAGGAAGCTCGTCGAGAAACAGCACGCCGTGGTGGGCCAGCGAGATCTCGCCTGGGCGCGGGTTGCCGCCGCCGCCGACCATCGCCGGTCCGGACGCGGTGTGGTGCGGCGCGCGGCAGGGGCGCTGCGCCCATAGTTCGGCGCGGAAGCCGCCTGGCGTCAGGCTCATGACCGCGGCCGACTCCAGCGCTTCCTGCAGCGACATCGGCGGCAGCAGTCCCGGCAGCCGTTGCGCCAGCATCGACTTGCCGGTGCCGGGCGGGCCAACCAACAGCGCGGAGTGCTGGCCTGCCGCCGCGACTTCCATCGCCCGGCGCGCCTGCATCTGGCCGCGCACGTCGCGCATGTCGGGGCCGCCGCTGGCGGGCGTGGAAAGCAGGGCAGGCGCGGCGCGGGGCAGGCGGGCGTCGGGCAGGGGGGCGAGGTGGTCGCACGCCTGGCGCAGCGTGGCGGCGGCGTGTACTGCGAGGTCTTCGATCAGCGCGGCCTCGGCACCGTTGCCTGCCGCCACCATGAAGGCGCGCGGCGCTTCGCCGGCGGCCGCGCGCGCGGCGTTGTCGCGTGCCAGGCCCATCGCCATGGCGAGCGCGCCGCGCACCGGGCGCAGTTCGCCGGACAGCGACAGCTCGGCGGCATATTCATGGGCGTCGAGCGCCTCGGACGGGATCTGGCCGCTGGCGGCCAGGATGCCCAGTGCGATCGCCATAACGAAGCGGCCGGATTCCTTGGGCAGGTCCGCCGGCGCCAGGTTGACAGTGATGCGGCGGTTGGGAAACTCGTAGCCGCTGTTGAGGATGGCGGCGCGCACGCGCTCGCGGCTTTCACGCACGCCGGTGTCGGCCATGCCGACGATGGTGAACGCCGGCAGGCCATTGGCCAGGTGGGTCTCGACGCGCACCGGCGGGGCCGGGCGTGCCCGATGGACAACTACTAACAAAAAAGGCCGCCAGGATTGGCGGCCTTCAGGCAGGCGGGCTTGGTCCGGCCGGCGCGGCGCGGTCATGCGCCCCCGGTCGAGTCCACCGACCCGGCGCCGGGCGGGATGCCGGCCCGGCGCTCCAGCTCGGCCACGCGGCTTTCCAGTTCCTCCAGGCGGGCGCGGGTGCGGGCCAGCACCTGCGACTGGACGTCGAATTCCTCGCGCGTGACCAGGTCGAGGCGGGCGAAGCCCTGCGTCATCATGCTGCGCACGTTCTTTTCGATGTCCCTTGCCGGCGAATTGCGCAGCGCCTCGCTGACCTTGTTTTGCAGGTCGTTGAAGAGATCGGTCGGTTTCATGGTTTCTCCTTTGTGCACCTAACTGGTGCCAATTCGGGTGGGCATCTGGCGTATAGCGCGCTTTCGCACAGGTTTTGGGCGCCCTCAATCCGGGCGGATCGCTCGTGCGTTTGCTGCTTCCGGCCACCGTCAGGACTTGATTATCGCCCTTGCGCCACGCCGGCGAAAGCTCCGGCCTACCGACGTTCACACCTTTTAACCCGATCTGGCTTTGCCGCAAGGCAGATTCAAGCGCGCCTTTGTTCACTGCGGAGCGCTGGCCGCCGCCTGTCATCGCCGTTTTCCGAGGGGCTGGCACGGCTGTTGCAGTAGTGATCCCGCCTGCCTTACAGAAATCCCAATAAACGAAATCCGAGCCATCAGGAAAAAGGAGAAGAAATCCATGAAGAAGTTGGCCCTTGCAGTCAGCGCGGTCGTCTTGTCCGGCGCCGCCGCCACCGCGTACGCGCAGAGCACCGACGCGGCGGCAGCCCCGGCGCCCGCCGCCGCCGCTGCCGAGCCGGCATCGCCGCATACGTTTACGGCCAACGTGTCGCTGGTCTCGGACTACCGCTATCGCGGTATCAGCCAGACCAACCTGCGGCCCGCGATCCAGGGTGGCTTTGACTACGCGCACGAAAGCGGCTTCTACGTGGGTAACTGGAACTCCAGCATCAGCTGGCTCGAGGATGCCAACCCGGCGGTCTCGGCACCGGTCGAGATGGACTTCTATGGCGGCTTCAAGAACACCTTCAAGGTCGCCGGCACCGAATTCAACTATGACCTGGGCGTGCTCGAGTACTACTACCCGGGCGGCTACAACAATCCGCGCCCGTACACCACGGAACTGTACGCCGGCATCGGCTGGGGCCCGGTCATGCTCAAGTACTCGCACTCGGTCACCAACCTGTTTGGCTGGGCCGACAGCAAGAACAGCTACTACGTCGACCTGAGCGCCAACGTCCCGCTGAACTTCTGGGACCTGACGCTGAACGCGCACGTCGGCTACCAGGGCGTGAAGCACAACAGCGATGCCTCCTATACCGACTGGAAGATCGGCCTGACCAAGGACCTGGGCAAGGGCTTTGCGCTGGCGGTCGCCTATGTTGACACCAACGCCAAGGAAGTGGCCTACACCAGCGCCAACCGTGGCCGCTACCTGGGCAAGGCAGCGGCGTGGGCCTCGATCACCAAGACTTTCTAACTCTGACGCAGCCCGGGCGGGCTGATGCCGGCCCTCCCCCAGGAGAATCCTGATGAAACTCATCATTGCAGTCATCAAGCCGTTCAAGCTCGACGAGGTGCGCGAAGCACTGTCGGACGTGGGCGTGTCCGGCATCACCGTGACCGAAGTGAAAGGCTTCGGCCGCCAGAAGGGCCACACCGAGCTGTACCGCGGCGCGGAGTACATCGTCGACTTCCTGCCCAAGGTGAAGATCGAAGTGGCGGTACCCGACGACGTAGTCGAGCGCGCCATCGAGGCGGTCGAGAAATCGGCCCGCACCGGCAAGATCGGCGACGGCAAGATCTTCGTGGCACCGATCGAGCAGGTCATCCGCATCCGCACCGGCGAGACCGGCGGCGATGCCCTGTGACCCCGAGACAGCACAACACAAGAGGTTAATCAAATGAAAACCTGGTTCAAGCGATTCCTGACAGCCGGCGCAATGGCGCTGGCCATCGGCACGGCGGGCGTGGGCGTATCCACGCCCGCCGCCGCACAGGACAAGCCGGCGGCGGAGGCATCTGCCCCGGCCGCCTCCGCCGCGCCCGCGGCTGCTGCCCAAGCTCCGGCTACCCCGGCTGCAGCGGCACCTGCCGCCGCTGCCCCGGCCGCCGCCCCCGCGGAAGCCGCTGCCGCGCCGGCCGCTGCCGCACCGGTGCCCAACAAGGGTGACACCGCCTGGCTGCTGGTCGCCACGGCCTTCGTCATCCTGATGACGCTGCCGGGCCTGGCACTGTTCTACGGCGGCCTGGTCCGCTCCAAGAACATGCTGTCGGTGCTGATGCAGTGCCTGGTGATCTTCTCGCTGGTGGCGCTGCTGTGGGCGGTCTACGGCTACAGCTTTGCCTTCACCGAGGGCAACGCTTTCTTCGGCGGCACCGACCGGCTCTTCATGAAGGGCCTAACGGTGGAAGCCATGGCGGCCACCTTCAGCAAGGGCGTGGTGATCCCGGAACTGGGCTTCTTCGCCTTCCAGTGCGCCTTCGCCTGCATCACCTGCGGCCTGATCATCGGCGCCTTCGCGGAGCGTGCGCGCTTCTCGGCCGTGCTGGTGTTCGTGGTGCTGTGGTTCACCTTCTCCTACATCCCGATGGCGCACATGGTCTGGTTCTGGCCGGGTCCTGACGCCTACACCGACGCCGCCGCCGGCGCTGCCGCGACCGCCAAGTCGGGCTGGCTGTTCCAGAAGGGCGCGCTCGACTACGCGGGCGGCACCGTGGTGCACATCAACGCCGCCGTGGCGGGCCTGGTGGGCGCCTACATGTTTGGCAAGCGCATCGGCTTTGGCCGCGAGGCGATCCGTCCGCACAGCCTGACCTTCACCATGGTCGGTGCCTCGTTGCTGTGGTTCGGCTGGTTCGGCTTCAACGCCGGCTCGGGCCTGGAAGCCAGCGCTGGTGCTGCCCTGGCCTTCGTCAACACGCTGCTGGCCACCTGCGCCGCGGTGCTGGCGTGGACCTTCGGCGAGTGGATCGGCAAGGGCAAGCCCTCGATGCTCGGCGGCGCCTCGGGCGCGGTGGCCGGCCTGGTGGCGATCACCCCGGCGGCCGGCTTCGTCGGCCCGATGGGCTCGATCGTGATCGGCCTGATCGCCGGCCTGCTGTGCCTGTGGGGCGTAACCGGCCTGAAGCGCATGCTGGGCATGGACGACTCGCTGGACGTGTTCGGCGTGCACGGCGTGGGCGGCATCGTGGGTGCGCTGCTGACCGGCGTGTTCGCTTCCCCCAGCCTGGGCGGCACGGGCATCTACGACTACGTGGCGAACAAGGTGGCGGATGACTATTCGATCGCCGGCCAGCTGTGGATCCAGTTCGAAGGCGTGCTGACCACGGTGGTGTGGTCGGGCGTGGTGGCCTTTGTGGCCTACAAGCTGGTGGACATGCTGATCGGACTGCGGGTGCCGGAAGACGAAGAGCGCGAGGGCCTGGATATCACCTCGCACGGCGAGACCGCATATGAAGTCTGATCACAAAGGTGTTGTGCTGGAGAGCTGATTGGGAATCGACTCTCAGGAGTTTGGCCCGGCCCTGTGCCGGGCTTTTTTATGTTCAGCGGGCGCGGCCCAGGCTCGGATTATGCTCGCCAGTGCCCGAAGTCGCGATTATGTGCAAAAGGCTTCCGAAGCCGCATCCGGCCGGCTTTGCCGGGGCTCCACGGGGTTATCCAGGACCCGCGCCAAAGTCAGCCAGCCCAGTGCCGGCGCCGCCTCGCGGGTATCTCCCCGCACCGCACACGGGCTTTTCGCAAAGTGCTTAACTCCGATCTTAAAAAGCTTCAATTGTCTTTAATGTGCGGGGCACATACATTGCCAGTGAG
Source organism: Cupriavidus sp. DF5525 (assembly GCF_040149425.2). Taxonomy (NCBI): domain Bacteria; kingdom Pseudomonadati; phylum Pseudomonadota; class Betaproteobacteria; order Burkholderiales; family Burkholderiaceae; genus Cupriavidus; species Cupriavidus sp. DF5525. The sequence continues at coordinate 297,614 of NZ_CP168265.1, forward strand.
GCAGTTTCCTCCACCTGCAGAACGCTCCCCGTATCTGTCAGGCCATTTGAAAGCGCGGCATCGCCGCGCTTTTTTTTTGCCTGTACGAATGGCGTCCGGGCGGGTTGCCGCCTCAAGCCCCGGCCGGCAACCGCGGACACCGGCCGCCGCGCGGGCCGGCCCTTTATTTCCGCACGCCCATCCCCATATCGTTATCCCTTACGCCATGGCCTGCATATCCTTATAAAGGGTGTGCCAGCGCCTGTTTGGCCGTTCCTCTACAATCGGGGCGAACGATAAAGACGATCTATAGGATGGATATGGTCCCGCATCTCATCACCGCGCTGAACGGTCCGCTGCTCGAACTGGAAAAGAAGATCCTGGACGCCACGCCGTCCATCGAGCGCTGGTTCAGGCTGGAATGGCAGGAGCATACCCCTCCGTTCTATTGCTCGGTGGACCTGCGCAATGCCGGCTTCAAGCTGGCGCCGGTCGATACCAACTTGTTCCCCGGCGGCTTCAACAACCTGGCGCCCGAAATGCTGCCGCTGGCGGTGCAGGCGGCGATGGCGGCGATCGAGAAGATCTGCCCGGACGCCAAGAACCTGCTGCTGATCCCGGAGCGTCACACCCGCAACATGTTCTACCTCCAGAACGTGGCGCGGCTGTCGCTGATCATGCGCCAGGCGGGCCTGAACGTGCGCCTGGGCTCGCTCTCCGAGGAAATCACCGAACCGACCCCGATCGAACTGCCCGACGGCCAGACCCTGGTGGTCGAGCCGCTGGCGCGCCTGGGCACCAAGGGCCGCCGCCTGGGGCTGAAGGACTTCGATCCCTGTTCGATCCTGCTGAACAACGACCTGTCGGCCGGGATCCCGCCGATCCTGGAAAACATCAACGAGCAGTACCTGCTGCCGCCGCTGCACGCCGGCTGGTCCACCCGCCGCAAGAGCAGCCACTTTGCCGCCTATGACGAGGTGGCGAAGAAGTTCGCCAAGCTGATCGACATCGACCAGTGGATGGTCAACCCGTACTTTGCGCGCACCACCGGCGTGAATTTCCACGAGCGCGTGGGCGAGGAAGAACTGGCCGACGCGGTGGAAGGCGTGCTCAAGAAAATCGCCAAGAAGTACCGCGAGTATGGCATCAAGGAAACGCCGTACGTGGTGGTCAAGGCCGATGCCGGCACTTACGGCATGGGCATCATGACCGTGCGCGACCCGTCCGAGGTCAAGGGCCTGAACCGGAAGGAGCGCAACAAGATGAGCGTCGTCAAGGAAGGCCTCGAGGTCAGCGACGTGATCATCCAGGAAGGCGTGCACACTTTCGAGAAGGTCAACGAGGCGGTGGCCGAGCCGGTGGTCTACATGATCGACCGCTACGTAGTCGGCGGCTTCTACCGCGTGCACACCGGCCGCGGCAACGACGAGAACCTGAACGCCCCGGGCATGCACTTCGTGCCGCTGGCGTTCGCCCCGAACGGCATCCCTGACAGCCACGCCAAGCCCGGCGCGGCGGTGCCTAACCGGTTCTACATGTACGGCGTGGTGGCGCGATTGGCGCTGCTGGCGGCGTCGCTGGAACTCGAGAAAACCGACCCGAACCCGATCCTGTGACGAGCCCCATGCGCATCCTCTTCATCACTGACCCGCTGGAGACCTTCAAGACCTACAAGGACTCCACCTACGCCATGATGACCGAGGCCGCCGCGCGCGGCCACGAGCTGTACTGGTGCCTGCAGCCGCAGCTGACGCTGTCCGGCCGCGTGGTCGAGACCATGGCCACGCGGCTGCACCTGACCGGCGACGACCATGCCTGGTACCGCGAAGGCAACAGCGCGCTGGAGCCGCTGTCCGCCTTCGACGCGGTGCTGATGCGCAAGGATCCGCCGTTCGACATGGAATACGTCACCAGCACCTGGCTGCTGGAACTGGCCGAGTCGCAGGGCGCGCGGGTCTTCAACAAGCCGCGCGCGATCCGCGACCATTCCGAGAAGCTGGCGATCGCCCAGTACCCGGAATTCATCACGCCGACGCTGGTGACGCGCGACCTGGCGCGCATCCGCGATTTCCACGCTGAGCACCGCGACATCATCGTCAAGCCGCTCGACGGCATGGGCGGCATGGGCGTGTTCCGCGTCGGCGCGGACGGCATGAACCTGGCCGCGATCGTCGAGACGCTGGGCCATGACGGAGCGCGCACTCTGATGGTGCAGCGCTATATCCCGGCGATCAAGGACGGCGACAAGCGCATCTTGCTGATCGGCGGCGTGCCGGTGCCATATTCGCTGGCGCGGGTGCCGATGGCCGGCGAAGTGCGCGGCAACCTGGCCGCCGGCGGCACCGGACGCGCCCAGGAGCTGAGCAAGCGCGACCGCGAGATCGCCGAGGCGCTGGCGCCGGGGCTGTGGGAGCAGGGCTTGCTGCTGGTGGGGCTGGATGTGATCGGCGACTACCTCACCGAAGTCAATGTGACGAGTCCGACCTGTTTCCAGGAGATCACCCAGCAGACCGGCTTCCATGTCGCGGCGATGTTCATCGACGCGCTGGAGCATGCCGTGGGCGCCGCCGGCAGCTAAACCTGACCGCCCCGGACGTGAGCGGGAGTGCGGGGGCCGCCTGCTACAATCTGGGCAATCCAACGGATTCACCATCATGGCAGGCATCCTGATCATCGCGCACACCCCGCTGGCTTCGGCCCTGCGCGATTGCGCCGCCCACGTCTACTGCGGCCAGCCGCAGCGGCTGGAAGCCATCGACGTCCTTCCCGACGCGGATCCCGCCGCCGTGCTGGCTGAAGCCAGGCGCCGGCTGGCCGCGATCTGCGAAGACAACGGCGCGCTGGTACTTACCGACATCTTCGGCGCCACCCCCGCCAATATCGCCGCGCGCCTGGCCGAGCCGGGCCGCGTGCGCGTGCTGGCCGGCGTCAACCTTCCCATGCTCGTGCGCGCGATCTGCTACCGCGGCGAAAAGCTCGACCAGCTCGCCACCAAGGCGCTGGCCGGCGGCTCGCAGGGCGTGCTGCAGGTCGGCACCACCACCGTACAGAACCAAACCGCCAATCATCCCGACAAATATGCTGCAGAGGGACACCACCATCATCAATAAGCTCGGACTGCATGCTCGCGCGTCCGCAAAGCTGACCCAGCTCGCAGGCAGCTTTGTCAGCCAGGTCAAGATGTCCCGCAACGGACGCCAGGTCGATGCCAAGAGCATCATGGGCGTGATGATGCTGGCGGCCGGGATCGGCTCGACCATCACCCTGGAGACCGACGGGCCCGACGAGCAGGAGGCGATGGACGCGCTGCTGGCGCTGATCGCCAATCGTTTTGGTGAGGGAGAGTGAGGCCGGCGGCCTCGACATAAATTCTTAAACGTTCCTGACGGAGCGGTACATGCCTTTCGCCTTGCACGGCATCCCGGTCTCGCGTGGCGTCGCCATCGGGCGCGCGCACCTGCTCGCGCCCGCGGCGCTGGATGTGACGCATTACCTGGTCGATGAAGACCGGCTCGACGCCGAGGTCGAACGGTTGCGCGCCGCGCGCGCCGCGGTACGGGCGGAACTGGCGGCGCTCAAGCGCGACCTGCCGCGCGACGCGCCCGAGGAGCTGGGTGCCTTCCTCGACGTGCACGCGATGATCCTCGACGACGAGGCGCTGGCGCGCGAGCCCGAGGGGCTGATCCGGGGCCGCCGCTACAACGCTGAGTGGGCACTCACCACGCGCCTCGAAGAGCTGATGCGCCAGTTCGAGGAAATCGAGGACGAGTACCTGCGCGAGCGCAAGACCGATATCCGGCAGGTTGTGGAGCGCATCCTGAAGGCGCTGGCGGGGGCCCCCGTGCTGGTGCCCGCGCCAGTGCCGGCGCTGGCCGCCGACGGCGAAGCCGCGCCTGGCGTGATCGTGGTCGCCCACGACATCGCCCCGGCCGACATGCTGCAGTTCCGCCACACCATCTTCCACGGGTTTGTGACCGACATGGGCGGGCGCACCTCGCATACCGCCATCGTCGCGCGCAGCCTGGATATCCCGGCCGCGGTCGGCGTGCAGAGCGCGAGCGAGCTGATCCGCCAGGACGACTGGATCATCATCGACGGCGACGCCGGGCTGGTGATCGTCGACCCGACCGCCATCATCCTCGAGGAATACCGCCACCGGCAGAGCGAGCGCGCGCTGGAAAAGAAGCGCCTGCAACGCTTGCGGCACACGCCGGCAGTAACACTGGACGGGCTCGAGATCGAGCTGCTGGCCAATATCGAGATGGCCGAGGACGCTGGCGCGGCGCTAGTGGCCGGCGCGGTCGGCGTGGGCCTGTTCCGTTCCGAATTCCTGTTCATGAACCGGCGCGACGAGCTGCCGGACGAGGACGAGCAGTTCCAGGCCTACCGCGGCGCGGTCGACGCCATGCACGGCCTGCCGGTGACCATCCGCACCATCGATGTCGGCGCCGACAAGCCGCTGGATGGCCGTGATGGCCGTGGCGACGGCCGCGGCGACGAGTTCGAGACCGCGCTGAACCCGGCGCTGGGCCTGCGCGCGATCCGCTGGTCGCTGTCCGAGCCGGGCATGTTCCTGACCCAGTTGCGCGCGCTGCTGCGCGCCTCGGCCTTCGGCCCGGTGCGGCTGCTGGTGCCGATGCTGGCGCATGCCAGCGAGATCGACCAGACCCTGGCGCTGATCGCGAAGGCCAAGCGCCAGCTGGATGAGCGCGGCGAGCCCTACGACCCGGGCATGAAGGTCGGCGCCATGATCGAGATCCCGGCAGCGGTGCTGCTGCTGCCGCTCTTCCTGCGCAAGATGGACTTCCTCTCCATCGGCACCAACGACCTGATCCAGTACACGCTGGCGATCGACCGCGCCGACAACGCGGTGGCGCATCTGTTCGACCCGCTGCACCCGGCGGTGCTACAACTGGTGGCGCGCACCATCCGCGAAGCCAACCGTGCCGGCGTGCCGGTGGCGGTGTGCGGCGAGATGGCGGGCGACCCGTCGATGACGCGGCTGCTGCTGGGCATGGGCCTGCGCGAGTTCTCGATGCACCCGGCGCAGTTGCTGCGGGTCAAGCAGGAGATCCTGCACGCCAACTGCCAGCTGCTCGAGCCGCTGGTCGACCAGGTGCTCAATGCCTACGACCCGGAGGAGCAGGCCGCAGCCCTGCGGCTGCTCGCGAGACCATGACGATGTCAGGGTTTTTTGATGACTGAATGCGGCATATGCGTCACAATTCACGCTTCGAAAGTGCCGCCATCGCCGCCTTCTTTTCCTGCCTTGTGCCGTTCTCCCGACCTCCTCGCGTGTGGCTTAATGGGAATTGTTATCATTTTGCATCTCTGATATTCTGACGTTCATTCGCAGTGGCATGCCGGTGCCACGCGCCCCACAGGAGGGAGTTGTGTACGTCTGTATCTGCAACCAGATCACCGATCGTGAGATTCACGGTGCCGCACACCTTGGCATCGAAACCCTCGACGAACTGGCCGAAACGCTTGGCGTTGGCACGTGCTGCGGCCGCTGCCGTGAGTGCGCGCACCAGGTGTTGCAGGAAGGCGTGGCAGCGGTGCGCAACGTCACCGTGGCGACCCTCGCCAACATCCAGGTTGTGGAGATTTCTTCCTGTTCCGCATCAGGCCCATGTACCATAATGGACACTCGGGACCCGGCAGTCGCGAACGACCAGCGCAAGGCGTTGGTTGCCTGAACGCGCCCATATGAACTGAAAGCCAGTTCACGGCGCGTTTTGCGCATTTCCTTTTTCACCGACTGCACGCGGCGCCATTGGCGCCGCTTCGTGTTTTTGCGCGGGCCCGATGCAACAGGAGCCGCCAATGAAAGGTGACAAGAAGGTCATCCAGCATCTGAACGCCCAGCTCAAGAACGAGCTGACCGCGATCAACCAGTATTTCCTGCACGCCCGTATGTATCGCCACTGGGGCCTGAAAAAGCTCGGCGACGTGGAGTACAAGGAATCGATCGGCGAAATGAAGCACGCCGACCGCCTGATCGAGCGCATCCTGATGCTGGACGGCCTGCCCAACCTGCAGGACCTGCACAAGCTGCTTTTGGGTGAAGACACGCCCGAGATGCTCAAGTGCGACCTGAAGCTGGAGCAGAGCGCGCACGCCACCGTCAAGGAAGGCATTGCCTACTGCGAATCCGTCGGCGATTACGTCAGCCGCGAAATCCTGGTCGATATCCTCACCGATACGGAGGAACATATCGAATACCTGGAAACGCAGCTGGACCTGATCGACAAGGTCGGGCTGCAGAACTACCTGCAGTCGCAGATGGAGCCAGGCGAGCAGTAAGCCGCCGTCTCCGGCGCGGCCGCTGCACAGGCGGCCCGCCCCAGCGCGCGGCGCCACCCGGCGCTGCCACCTTGCTTGCCTGTTTGCAGTAACCCTTCTCATTCCAATTCCTTTCTTCATCCAGGCGTGCCTGACCGGGTAGTGGCTCCTGCCCGGACAGGGCGCCGCGACGGAGCCAACCATGACCGATCCCATCCGCCTGACGCAGTACAGCCACGGCGCCGGCTGCGGCTGCAAGATATCTCCGAAAGTGCTCGACGTGATCCTCGCGGGCAGTGGTGCGCAGCATCTGGACCCGCGCCTGTGGGTCGGCAATGCCTCGCGCGACGATGCGGCGGTGTATGCGCTGGATGGCGCCGACGGCGAGCGGGGCGTGGTGTCCACTACCGACTTCTTCATGCCCATCGTCGACGATCCGTTCGACTTCGGGCGTATCGCCGCCACCAATGCCATCAGCGATATCTACGCGATGGGCGGCGATCCGCTGATGGCGATCGCCATCCTCGGCTGGCCCGTCAACGTGCTGCCGCCCGAGGTGGCGCGCGAAGTGGTGGCGGGCGGGCGCCGCGCCTGCGACGACGCCGGCATTCCGCTGGCGGGCGGGCATTCGATCGATGCGCCGGAGCCGATCTTCGGGCTGGCGGTGACCGGCATCGTCGAACGCGCGCACCTGAAGCGCAACGACACGGCCACGCCCGGTTCCCGCTTGTACCTGACCAAGCCACTGGGCATCGGCGTGCTGACCACCGCCGAAAAGAAGGGTTTGCTGCGCGCCGACAACCGTCACCTTGCGCGGGACTGGATGTGCGTGCTGAACCGGCCCGGCAGCGCGTTCGGGCGCCTGGCGGGCGTGTGCGCGATGACTGACGTCACCGGGTTCGGCCTGCTCGGCCACCTGGTGGAGATGGCCGACGGCAGTGGCCTGACCGCGCGGCTGGACTATGCCGCGGTGCCGGTGCTGGATGACGTGGTCGACTACATCGGCCAGGGCTGCGTGCCGGGCGGCACGCAGCGCAACTTCGACAGCTACGGCCACCGCATCATGCCGCTCACGGACGTGCAGCGCGCGGTCCTGTGCGATCCGCAGACCAGTGGTGGCCTGCTGGTGGCGGTCGAGCCTGCCGGCGAAGCCGAGTTCGTGGCTGAGTGCGCCCGCCTGGGACTGGCGCTGACGCCGGTCGGCGAGATGGTTGCGCGCGCCTCGCTTGCGGTCGAGATCCAGTGATGCGCGAAGACACCGCCGACCTCCGTACCCTGTTCCTCAGCGGCGTGGCGACGATGGATGTGCGCGCACCGCTGGAATTCGCGCGCGGCGCCTTCCCGGGGGCCGTGAATTTGCCGCTGATGGACGATGCCGAGCGGCACGAGGTTGGCCTGTGCTACGCGCAGAAGGGCCAGCAGGCGGCGATCGTGCTGGGCCACCAGCTGGTGTCGGGCGAACGCAAGGCGGCGCGGATCGCGGCGTGGGCGGAGTTTGCGCGCGCGCATCCGGATGGCTACCTGTACTGCTTCCGCGGCGGGCTGCGCTCGCAGCTGGTGCAGCAGTGGCTGCGTGAAGCCGGTGTCGACTACCCGCGCGTGACCGGCGGCTACAAGGCGATGCGAGGCTTCCTGATCTCGGCCATCGATACAGCCGCCGCCGAGCAGCGCTGGTTCGTGCTCGGCGGCCTGACCGGCAGCGGCAAGACCGACGTGCTGGCCGACGTGCCCGCTGCGATCGACCTGGAGGGCCATGCGCGCCATCGCGGCTCGGCATTCGGGCGCCGCGCACTGGCGCAGCCGCAGCAGGTCGACTTCGAGAACGCGCTGGCGATCGACCTGCTGCGCCATATCGACACAGGCTTCCACGCGCTGGTGGTGGAAGACGAAGGCCGCTATATCGGCAGCCGCGACGTGCCGCAGGCGCTGACGCAGCGCATTCAGGCAAGCCCGCTGGTATGGCTGGAGGCGTCGTTCGAGCAACGCGTGGAGCGCGTGCTGCGCGACTATGTGCAGGGACTGGCGGCGGAATTTCTCGCGGAGAAGGGTACGGCGGAGGGCTTCGAGGCCTACGCCGCGCGTCTGCGCGAAGCGATGGCCGCTATCGCTCCAAGGCTGGGCGGAGCGCGCTATGGCAAGTTATCGAGCCTGCTGGAGCAGGCGCTGGCGCGGCAGGCGGAATCCGGCGAGGTGGCATTGCACCGCGGCTGGATCGAAGTGCTGCTGCGCGATTACTACGATCCGATGTACGACTACCAGCGCGAGCAGCGCACGGCGCGCATCGTCTTCCGTGGTGACCGCGCCGCCGTCACCGACTGGCTGCTGGCGCACGCGGCGCCCAAGGAGTAGCTGCGCTCAGCGCCCCGCGCAGACCGGGCAATCCGGCGTGCGCGCCAGCCGCATCGTGGTCCATTCCATCGACAGCGCATTGACCATCAGCAGCCGGCCCGCCAGGCTGTCGCCGACGCCTGCGAGCAGCTTGAGCGCCTCGGCCGCCTGCACCGTGCCGACCATGCCGACCAGCGGCGCGAACACGCCCATGGTGGCGCAGGCCACTTCCGGCGCGGGCTCGGCCGGCGGGAACAGGCAGGCGTAGCAGGGCGCATCCGGCTGGCGGCGGTCGAACACGCTGATCTGGCCGTCGAAGCGCAGCGCCGCGCCCGACACCAGTGGCACCTTGTGGCGAACGCAGGCGCGGTTGACCGCCTGGCGCGTGGCGAAGTTGTCGCAGCAATCCAGCACCACGTCGGCCGTGGCCACCAGTTGGTCGAGCTCGGCATCGCCCACGCGCGCGGCCACCGTCACGATCTCCAGGCCCGGGTTGATGCGCAGCATGCCCTCGCGCGCGGAATCGACCTTGGGCCGGCCCACGTTGGCGGTGGTGTGGATGATCTGGCGCTGCAGGTTGGTCAGGTCGACCTCGTCGTTGTCGACCACGGTGATGCGGCCCACGCCGGCCGAAGCGAGGAAGGGCAGCGCGGCCGCGCCCAGCCCGCCCGCACCGATTACCAGCGCGTGGCCGGCCAGCAGCCGGCGCTGGCCTTCGATGCCGAGTTCGTCCAGCAGGATATGGCGCGAGTAGCGCAATAGCTGTTCGTCGTTGAGGCCGTCGTCGCTCATGAGGTAATCCCTCGAGTGCTGAAGAGGAGGGCGGTCTTGGGTGCTCCGTCTTGGGTGCTCCAAAGCCGCCCGAGCTAGCCTAAGCAAGGTGTTCTCCCTCTCCCCTCATGGGGAGAGAGTTGGGGAGAGGGGTGGGCTAGCAAGGAGTCACATCAAGCTAAGCCAACGGTTTGAACCCACCGCCGTCGGCCTTTGACCCTCCTGCCCTCTCCCCCTGCCTCTCTCCCGCAAGCGGGAGAGGGGAGCAAACCAGCAGCCTTGTGCAGGCCTCAGGGCGCCTTGCCCGTCGGCGTACCCAGCGGCTCGCCGATCGGCGCGCTGGCTGGCGGCTGCTTGCCGGGGGCCGGAGCGGCCGGCTTGGCGGCCGGGGCGCTGGCACCCTTGGCGCCGCTCTTGCCCGAGGGCTTGGCTGCCTTGCCGTTGTCGGCCGGCGGATTGGTTTCCAGCCGCGACTTGGAGCGCTTGACCGGCTGGCCATTGAGCTGGGCCACGGCTTGCTGCAGCATGAAGTCGTCGGCCGAGCCGAATTCCACCGGCTTCTTGCGGCGTTCCTTCTCGCGCTCTTCCGGCGTCTTCTTCGCGTTCTCTTCTTCCAGGCGGCGCAGTTCTTCCACCCGGCGCTGCTCGCGTTCGGTCATTTCCGGCTCTTCCGATTCCTGCTTGTTGTGCAGGTGGCGCTCGGTATCGATCTCCCGCGTGATCAGCGCGTCGTCCGGATCGCCTTCGGGGTTCTGGTCGACCGGGATGTCCGGGCGAATGCCCTTGGCCTGGATCGACTTGCCGCTCGGCGTGTAGTAGTACGCGATGGTCAGCTTGATGCCGGTGTCGTTGGTGAGCGGACGCACGGTCTGCACCGAGCCCTTGCCGAAGGTGGTCTTGCCCATGATCTGCGCGCGGTGATGGTCCTGCAGCGCGCCCGCCACGATCTCGGAAGCCGAGGCCGAGTAGGCGTTGGTCAGCACCACCATCGGGATCTTCTTGTAGATCGCGGGCAGGTCCTTGAGCGGATCGTCTTCCAGCGAGGACAGGCGGTAGTTGTTGTACGCCGCCTTGTAGACGCGCTTGGCATCGGGCACCTGGCCGTTGGTCGACACTACCGTGGCGTCGTTCGGCAGGAAGGCCGCGGCCACGCCGACCGCGCCCTGCAGTACGCCGCCGCCGTTGTTGCGCAGGTCCAGGATCAGCCCCTTCATGTTCGGGTTCTTCTGCGCCATCTCGGCCAGCTTGCGGGCCAGGTCGGAGACGGTGCGTTCCTGGAAGCTGGTGAGGCGAATCCAGCCGATATTGTTGTCGAGCATCTTGGCCTTGACCGACTGCACGCGGATCTCGGCGCGCGTGATCGAGACCGGGAAGGTGCGTTCCTCGCTCTTGCGGTAGATGGTCAGCGTGACCTTGGTGCCGGGCTCGCCGCGCATGCGCTTGACCGCTTGCTCAAGCGGCAGGCCGCGCACGGGTTTGTCGTCGATACGGGTGATCAGGTCGCCCGGCTGGATGCCGGCGCGGAACGCCGGCGTGTCCTCGATCGGGTTGATCACCTTGACCAGGCCTTCTTCCTGCGAGATCTCGATGCCGAGGCCGGCGAAGCGGCCGCGCGTGCCTTCCTGCAGTTCCTTGAAGTCTTTCTCGTCGAGATAGGACGAGTGCGGGTCGAGGCTGGCGACCATGCCCTTGATGGCTTCGGTCAGCAGCTTCTTGTCATCGACCGGCTCCACGTACTCGCGCTTGATCTGCCCGAAAATATCGGCCATCAGCCGCAGCTGGTCCAGCGGCAAGGGCCCCGATGAATTCTGGGCGGTCGCCGAGATCTGCAGCGTGGCGAGCACGCCGGCGACGAGGCCGACAGAGACTAGGCTGATGTTCTTGAGCGTCTTGCGCATGAGGGCTGCCTGAACGTGTACTTGGTGTACGGAGTGTACGTGTGGGGATTATGCCGGCTGCGGCCGCCCGGCGCTGGGCGGTTTGTCCGACAGTATAAGTCCGAGCGTAGAATGGGGCCTGCCGTGCCCCGGTTCAGGGTGGGCGGCCGCACATGCGCGTACACATGCGCCTGTGGGGGCCGCCCGGACCAGCTTCAGCGTGCCTTGCCCTGGTTGGCCACGGCCGCCAGCGAGGCGGCGATGGCTTCCTGGTCGCCCAGGTAGTAGTGGCGCAGGGGGCGCAGGTCGGCGTCCAGCTCGTACACGAGGGGGGTGCCGTTGGGAATGTTGAGTCCGACGATTTCGTCATCCGAGATCTGGTCCAGGTACTTTACCAGCGCGCGGATACTGTTGCCGTGCGCGGCAATGACCACACGCTTGCCGGATTGGATGTCGGGGGCGATGGATTCGTTCCACAGCGGCAGCACGCGCGCGACCGTGTCCTTCAGGCATTCGGTCAGCGGGATCTCGTTGCGCGGCACATTGGCGTAGCGCGGATCGTTGAACGAGGCGCGCGGATCGGTCGGCTCCAGCGCGGGCGGCGGGGTGTCATAGCTGCGGCGCCACACCAGCACCTGCTCGTCGCCGAACTTGGCGGCGGTTTCGGCCTTGTTCAGGCCGGCCAGCGCGCCGTAGTGGCGCTCGTTCAGGCGCCATTCGTTGCGCACCGGGATCCACATCAGGTCCATTTCGTCCTGCACGTGCCACAGCGTGCGGATGGCGCGCTTGAGCACCGAGGTGTAGGCGATATCGAAGCTGAAGCCGGCATCCTTGAGCAGCTTGCCGGCCAAGTTGGCCTGGGCCGCGCCGGTTTCGGTCAGGTCGACGTCGACCCAGCCGGTGAAGCGGTTTTCAAGGTTCCACGTGGATTCGCCGTGGCGGATAAGGACGAGCTTATACATGCTGCTGCTTCCAGAGAGTAGATAACCTGTGCGTGCGTCCGCGCCGTCACCCCGAGTGAGCTCATGGCTTTCTAATGTGAACTCCATGTCTCAGGCAGGCGACAATGGCGGCTGGCCATGCAGCGGCAGGCCCCGGACGCCAAACCGCGTATTTTATAATGCCGCCGACCCAACCTACCGGAATGCCAACGTGAATTTCTTTGCCGACTATAACAACCTTGCCCTGATCGCCCTAGCCGTGGTCTCGGGCGGCCTGCTGGCCTGGCCCGCGATCTCGCGCAGCACCGGCGGCAAGACCGTCAATATGGCCGCCGCCACCCAGCTGATCAACAAGCGCGGGGCGGTGGTGGTCGACATCCGCGAGCCCGCCGAGTATGCCAAGGGTCACCTGCCGCAGGCCAAGAGCGCCCCGCTTGCCGAGCTGGCCTCGCGCGCGGCCGGCCTTGCAAAGGACAAGTCGGCCCCAATCATCGTCGTATGCCAGACCGGCCAGCGCTCGGGCAAGGCCCAGGCAGCGCTGAAGGAAGCCGGTTACAGTGAGATCTACGCGCTCGAGGGCGGCATCGCCGCCTGGCAGCAGGCAGGTCTGCCGCTGGTGAAGTAATCCCGGCAACTCCGGCCCGTATTCCGTTACACCGTGCGCCGCCCGGCCCAAAGCCGGTGCGCGCGCCGCATTGCATTCAAGGAGAACCCGCATGGCCCGCGTCGTCATGTACAGCACCGTGGTGTGTCCGTTTTGCGTTATGGCTGAACGCCTGCTGAAGTCCCGCGGCGTGGAAGCAATCGAGAAGATCCTGATCGACCGCGAACCCGGCAAGCGCGAAGAGATGATGTCTCGCACCGGCCGCCGCACCGTACCGCAGATCTACATCGACGATACCCACGTGGGCGGCTTCGACGACCTGTCGGCGCTGGACCGCCAGGGTGGCCTGGTGCCGCTGCTGGCTGCCTGAGCGCCCCGCGACTGCTGCTCGCTCGGAACCGTCTGATTCCGGGCCGGCTTTGTCCCGGCGCGGGTGAAATCGCCACCCGCGTCATGTACCATATGCGTTTTCCAACCGGGCACCGGCCAGCCCTGCACCCATCAGGGGCTGCCGCCGCCGCGCCCAACGCCCATCTTCCCGGAAGCCTTTCATGAGCGACCAGCAAAACACCCAGCAGGACGATCAACCCTTCTTCAATATCCAGCGCGTCTACCTGAAGGACATGTCGCTGGAGCAGCCCAACTCGCCGGGCATCTTCCTGGAATCGGAAGCCCCGTCGGTGGAAGTGCAGGTCAACGTCGGCGCTTCGCAGCTGCAGGAAGGCATCTTCGAGGTGGTGGTGACTGGCACCGTGACGACCAAGGTGCAGGACAAGGTCGCCTTCCTGGTGGAAGCGCACCAGGCCGGCATCTTCGATATCCGCAACGTGCCGGTGGAGCAGCTCGACCCGCTGCTGGGCATCGCCTGCCCGACCATCCTGTATCCGTACCTGCGCAGCAATATCGCCGACGTGATCACCCGCGCCGGCTTCCAGGCCATCCACCTGTCGGAAATCAACTTCCAGGCGCTGTACGAGCAACGCCTGCAGGCGGCCATGGAAGAAGCCCAGGGTGCCGAAGGCGGCAGCAGCGGCATCGTGATGCCCGACGGCAGCCAGGCTCGCCACTGATTCCGGCGTCCGGAGTCATGCATCGGAACGGGGCTGCGGCCCCGTTTCGCCATTTGGGCTCCGGGACTACTATCGACTGCGCCCATCCTCCGTGCGAGCTCCCATGAAACTGACCTTCCTTGGTGCCGGTGCCTGGGGCACCGCCCTCGCCAGCCATGCCGCGGCCACCAATGACGTGGTGCTGTGGGGGCGTGACCCCGCCCAGCTCGCCACCATCGCCGCCACGCGCGAGAATGCTGCCTACCTGCCGGGCGTGACGTTGTCCGAGCGGCTCGCGGTGCAGGCGGATTTCGAGCTTGCGGTGGCGCATGCCGCGGACGATCCGGACGGCATCGTGGTGGTGGCCACGCCGGTGTCGGGCCTGCGCGAGATGACGCGCCGGCTCGCCACGCGCAGCGCGCGGCCGGTGACGATGCTGTGGCTGTGCAAGGGCTTCGAGTCCGGCACGCACCTGCTGCCGCACCAGATGGTGCGCGCCGAGCTGGACACCGCCGGGCGCACCGATGGCTTCGACTACGGCGTGCTGACCGGCCCGAGCTTCGCCCGCGAAGTGGCGCAGGGCCTGCCGTGCGCGCTGACGGTGGCGGGCAGCGTGCCGTCGCTGGCCGAGCGCGCGCAGGCGGCCTTCCACCACCACGCCATGCGCATCTACGGCAGCGACGACCTGACCGGCGTGGAAGTGGGCGGCGCGGTCAAGAACGTGCTGGCGATCGCCACCGGCGCCAGCGACGGGCTGGGCCTGGGCCTGAACGCGCGCGCCGCGCTGGTGACGCGCGGGCTGGCCGAGATGACGCGGCTGGGCCTGGCGCTGGGCGGGCGGGTCGAGACCTTCATGGGCCTGGCTGGCGTCGGCGACCTGATCCTGACCGCCACCGGCGACCTGTCGCGCAACCGCAAGGTGGGGCAGCAACTGGCGGCGGGGCAGAGCCTGGACCAGATCCTGGCCGAACTGGGCCATGTGGCCGAGGGCGTGCGTTGCGCGCAGGCGGTGGCCGAGCTTGCCGCCGCGAACGGTGTCGAGATGCCGATCGCCCGCGCGGTGTGCGCGGTGCTGTTCGACGGGCTGAGCGCCGCCGACGCGGTGGCGCAGCTGCTCCAGCGCGACGCGCGCGACGAGTGACAGCGCGCGCGACCCAACCTTCCTGACGATACTTCCCGCATGCCTACCCGCCGACACGTGCTGATCGCGCTTGCCGCTGCCTGCGCTGCCGGCGCTTCCGCCAGCGTGCTCGCCCAACCCTGGCCCGCCCGGCCCATCCGCATGGTGGTGCCGTTCCCGCCGGGCTCGTCGCCCGACCTGATCGCGCGGATCGTGACCGAGAAGCTTGCGACTGCGCTGGGCCAGCCGGTGGTGGTGGAAAACCGCCCTGGCGCCGGCGGTAATATCGGCACCGGCATGGTGGCGCGCGCCACGCCCGATGGCTACACGCTGGTGTTCACCATCAACGGCCCGCTGGTCACCGCGCCGACGCTGTCGCGCAACCTGAACTACGATCCGTTCCGCCAGCTCGCGCCGGTGACGCTGGTGGCGACCTCGCCCAACGTGCTGGTGGTCGACGCACGCCTGCCGGTCCACAACCTGCGTGAATTCGTCGCCCTGGCCCGGTCGAAACCGGGCGAACTGAACTATGGCTCGCCCGGCAACGGCAGCGCCTCGCACCTGGCGATGGAGCAGCTCAAGGCGATGGCGGGCATCGAGCTGCAGCACGTGCCGTATCCCGGCTTCCCGCAGGTCACCACCGCGATGGTAGGGGGGCAGGTGCAGGCGGGCTTCATGGTGCCGGCGATCGCGATGCCGCAGGTCAATGCCGGCAAGCTGCGCGTGCTGGCCGTGACCACTACGGGCCGCACCGCGGTGCTGCCGTCGGTGCCGACGGTGGCGGAATCCGGCTATCCGGGTTTCGAAGCGATTTCGTGGCAGGCAGTGCTGGCACCGGCGGGCACGCCGCAGCCAGTGATCGACCGGCTCTACCGCGAACTGGTGGCGATCATCGGCAGCGCCGACGTGCGCGACAAGATGCGCGCGCAGTATTTCGTGCCGGCCGGCACCGCGCCGGCGTCGCTGCGCCAGACCATGGCGAGCGAGAAGGCGCGCTGGGACAAGGTGATCCGGGCGGCCGGGGTGCAGCCGGAATAAACGGTGCGGCGGCGTTCAGCTTCCGCCCGCGAACCCGTTCTGCCGCCACGCTTCAAACACCACCACCGCGACCGTATTCGACAGGTTCAGGCTGCGGTTGTCGGGCCGCATCGGCAGCCTTATGCGTTGCGCCGGCGGGAACCACTCGCGCCGCTCGGGTGACAGGCCGCGCGTCTCGGAACCGAACACGAACCAGTCGCCCGGCCGGAATTCCACCTGGCCGAACGGTGTCGAGCCGCGCGTGGTCAGCGCGAACATGCGCGTGGGATCTGGCTGTTCGCTGGCCATCAGCGCGTCCCAGCTGTCGTGCACACGCATGGTGGCGTACTCGTGGTAATCCAGCCCGGCGCGGCGCATGCGCGCGTCTTCCAGCGGAAATCCCAACGGTTTGATCAGATGCAGCTGTGCACCGGTGTTGGCGCACAGGCGGATCACATTGCCGGTGTTGGGTGGGATTTCCGGTTCGACCAGGACGACGTTGAACATGATGCGGGGGGTATCTCGGGCGCCGGGTGCCGCCCTTCGTCAGAACGGTGCGCAGCTTACCGCGCGCACCGCTCACTGTCATCCCGGCCCTATGGCGTGCGCAGCGCCACGATTACGCTGACGTGGGCAGCGCCGTGCGCTTTGAGCACGCGGGCCGCTTCGTGCAAGGTGGTGCCGGAAGTCATGACATCGTCGACCAGCGCCACATGCAGCCCGTCCAGCCGTGCGGGACGCGCCAGCCGGAACGCATCGCGCAGGTTCACCTGCCGTGCCGCCAGGTCCAGCGCACGTTGGCTGCCGGTATCCCGCTTGCGCTGCAGCAGCACCGGATCGGCGCGCAGGCCAAGACCGCGCGCCAGCGGCCGCGCGATCTCCCAGGCCTGGTTGAAGCCGCGCGCGGCGAGGCGCTGTGGCGACAGCGGAATGGGTGCAACCAGGTCGGGCGGCCCAAGCCGGGCGCTGGACCACGCCGCCGGCAGCCCGGCCGCGAGCCGGGCCGCCAGCCAGCCCGCCAGCGGCAGCGCCTGGCCGAACTTGAGCGCCAGCACCAGCTGGTCCTGCGGCGAGGCATAGTCGCCCAGCGTGCAGGCGTGGTCGAACGCGGGCGGCATCGCGGCGCACGCCGGGCAGCTGAAATGGCGCCCCAGCGCCAGCGCGCTCCGGGCGGCCAGCGCGGCGCGCGCGTATACTTGCCGTCCGGCCGCGGCCCATCGGGCAAGGCGGCCGCGTTCGCCCGGCGCCCGTGCCTGCACCTGTGCCGCTTCCTGGTCTTCTTGCTGCCCTGTCTGTCCGTGTCCCTGCATGCCGCTGAATCCCCCGATGCTTTCCTGCCGCCCGCGCGCCTGACCCGGCTCGCCTTTGACCGGCGCAGCCGCGGCTTCGGCCAGCTGGACTTCCTGCTGGGCGAGATCGGCCGCCGCATGCAAGAGCGCATGGAGGTGATCCGCCTGGCGCCGCAGCGTGCGCTGGATATCGGCTGCGGCCACGGCCAGGGCCTGGCGGGGCTGCGCGCGCGATTTCCCGATGCGCAGATCGCGGGGCTCGATATTTCCGGCGCGATGCTGGCCGAAGCCGGCCAGCGCGACCCGCAGCGCCGTCCGGGCTGGCTTGGGCGCATGCTAGGCAAGCGGCCCCTGTTCGACCTGGTCCAGGGCGATCTTGCCACACTGCCTTTTGCGCCCGCGAGCTTCGACCTGCTGTGGTCCAACCTGGCGCTGCACTGGCATCCGGAGCCGCACCGTGTGTTCCCGGAGTGGCACCGCGTCACGCGCGACGAGGGGCTGGTGCTGTTCTCGCTGTTCGGCCCGGATACGCTCAAGGAGCTGCGCGCGGCCTTTGCCGAAGTCGACGACGCGCCCCATACGTTGCGCTTTGTCGACATGCACGATATCGGCGACATGCTGGTGCACAGCGGCTGGTCCACGCCGGTGATGGACATGGAAACGCTGACCGTGACCTACGAGTCGCCCGCCACGCTGCTGCGCGAGGTGCAGGCCTTCGGCGGCCTGCGCGGCCCGGCGGGCGCGTTGTCGCAGGGCCTGCGCGGCCGCGGCTGGTACCAGGCGCTGACCCAGGCGCTGGAGCGCCGGCGCAACGCCGATGGCGTGATCCCGCTGACCTTCGAGATCGTCTACGGCCATGCGTGGAAGCTGGCGCCGCGCGGCGGCCAGGCGCTGGACGAGCAGGGCCGCGCCGTGGTGCCGCTGGACCAGATCGGCCGTGCAAGGCCGCGCAAGGCAGGTTAAAACAGAGTTAACTTGCGCGTGCGACAGATTGCCGCAGAGTGAGCGCTGGCGCGGCGTGCAGGGAGATCGCGGGGCGTTTGTGCATGCACAGAATCAAGCGGGGCGCAAGCCTTCCGGTCAAGGTGCGCCCTTGTCCGTGTAGGGGAAGCGCCCTATAATGCGCCAGTTTGTCGCAGTGGTCCCCTGGCACAAGAACGTCCTGGTATTGCACCCGCACTGTGCAACCCGGGCGCCATCGTCCCGGGTGTGCATCCGATGCAGAGTGGTTGGCGATGCAAGACTTGGGTATCGCACTCCAGACGGCAGGTGGTGACTCCGGCGGAAATCTCGACGGACCTCTCCCCGCGCCCCACGACTGGCTGATGAAGCGAAATTGCTCGCTGTCTCCACGCCAGGTCGGCTGGTTTTACCTCTCGATCCTCACTGTTTCGCTTGCCATCGCGTTGTTTTTCGCGTGGCAAGGGTCCTGGCTCGTGCTGCCGTTTGCCAGCATCGAGCTGATCGGGCTGGGGATCGCGCTGCTGGTGTATGCGCGCCATGCGACAGACTATGAGCGCGTCAGCATTACCGACGGCATGCTGGTCGTGGAGACAGCCAGCGGCACAAAGGTGACGCGCCAGGAATTCAACCCGCGCTGGGTGCGGGTCGAACTGGGTGAATCGTTCCGCGCGCTGGTGACGCTGCGCTCGGGCGGGCGTGAGGTACAGGTGGGGTGTTACGTGGACCCGTACCGGCGACGCAAGTTCGCGCAGGAGCTCGCAGCGGTCCTGCGTCGCCTCTGAGGAGGCGGCGGGGGCGGAGGCGGGGACAGATCTGAATCTGTAAATTGGGTAGATAACAAATGAAAATGTGGAAGAAGGCATCCGCAGTTTGTCTGGCAGGTGTGTCCCTGCTTGCCAGCCAGGCGGCGTCCGCGGTGAGCGACATGCCGGGCGGCCCCGCCGTGCGCCAGCTCAACCTGACCGAGCCGGTTACCAAGATCGCCGAACAGATTCACTGGCTGAACTGGATGATGCTGATCATCTGCACGGTGATCTTCGTCGCGGTGTTCGCCGTGATGTTCTATTCCATCTTCACGCACCGCAAGGCCAAGGGCTCCAAGCCGGCTTCCTTCCACGAGAGCATCACGGTGGAAGTGGTCTGGACCATCGTCCCGTTCCTGATCGTGATCGCGATGGCCCTGCCGGCCACCAAGACCGTGGTGGCGATGAAGGACACCACCAACTCCGACATCACCATCAAGGCCACCGGCTACCAGTGGAAGTGGGGCTATGACTACCTGAAGGGCCAGGGCGAAGGCATTTCCTTCGTGTCGACCCTGACCACCCCGCGCGAGCAGATCAACAACGAGCAGCCCAAGTCCAACACCTACCTGATGGAGGTGGACAACGAGCTGGTCGTGCCGGTCAACAAGAAGATCCGCATCGTCACCACCGCCAACGACGTGATCCACGCCTGGATGGTTCCGGCCTTCGGTGTCAAGCAGGATGCGATCCCGGGCTTTGTGCGCGACACCTGGTTCAAGGCTGAGAAGGTCGGCGTGTACCGCGGCCAGTGCGCCGAGCTGTGCGGCAAGGAACACGCCTTCATGCCGATCGTGGTGCGCGTGGTGTCCGATGCCGACTACACCAAGTGGGTCGACGGCAAGAAGAAGGAGCTGGCGGCCAAGGCCGACGACCCCAACAAGACCTGGACGCTGGACGAGTCGAAGGTGCGCGGCGAGAAGATCTACGCCGCCAACTGCGCGGTCTGCCACCAGCCCAACGGCAAGGGCGGCGGCGCGTTCCCGGCGCTGGACGGCGCCAAGCTGGTCAACGGCCCCAAGGCCGGCCAGATGCACATCCTGCTCGAAGGCAAGGGCGGCATGCCCTCGTGGAAGCAGCTCTCGGATACAGAGCTGGCCACGGTGATGACCTATACGCGCAACGCCTGGAGCAACAAGACGGGTGAAGTGATCCAGCCGAGCGACTTCGTGGGTGCCCGCGCGGGCAAGTTCCCGGAAGGCGGCGGCGCGGCAGGCGGCGCGGCTCCCAAGGCCGAAGCCAAGCCTGCAGACAAGCAGGCCAGCCTCGCGGGCGACCGCGTCGCGGGCTGACCCGCTGAAGACAGAACAGGATTAGAGGAGCATTTGCGATGAGTACTGCTACCCCGGACGCGCTCGCCCATCCGCACGATCATGCGCATGACGACCACGCGCACGATCACCCGCATGGCTGGCGCCGCTGGCTGTTCGCCACCAACCACAAGGACATCGGCACGCTGTACCTGCTGTTCTCGTTCATCATGCTGCTGTCCGGTGGCGTGCTGGCGCTGCTGATCCGCCTGGAGCTGTTCGAGCCCGGCCTGCAGTTCTTCCGCCCCGAGCTGTTCAACCAGTTCACCACCATGCACGGGCTGGTGATGGTGTTCGGCGCGATCATGCCGGCCTTCGTGGGCTTTGCGAACTGGATGATCCCGCTGCAGGTCGGCGCGTCCGACATGGCGTTCGCGCGCATGAACAACTTCAGCTTCTGGCTGCTGCCGCCCGCCGCGCTGCTGCTGGCCGGCTCGTTCTTCGCCCCGGGCGGCGCCACCGCCGCCGGCTGGACCCTGTACGCGCCGCTGTCGGTGCAGATGGGCCCGGGCATGGACATGGCCATCTTCGCCATGCACATCATGGGCGCGTCGTCGATCATGGGCTCGATCAACATCATCGTGACCATCCTCAACATGCGTGCCCCCGGCATGACGCTGATGAGGATGCCGATGTTCTGCTGGACCTGGCTGATCACCGCCTACCTGCTGATCGCCGTGATGCCCGTGCTGGCCGGCGCCATCACCATGGTGCTGACCGACCGCCACTTCGGCACGAGCTTCTTCTCGGCCGCCGGCGGCGGCGACCCGGTGATGTACCAGCATATCTTCTGGTTCTTCGGCCACCCCGAGGTTTACATCATGATCCTGCCGGCGTTCGGGATCGTCTCGCACGTGGTGCCGGCGTTCTCGCGCAAGCGCCTGTTCGGCTACAGCTCGATGGTGTACGCCACCGCCTCGATCGCCATCCTGTCGTTTATCGTGTGGGCCCACCACATGTTCACGACCGGCATGCCGGTGACCGGCCAGCTGTTCTTCATGTACGCGACCATGCTGATCGCGGTGCCGACGGCCGTGAAGATCTTCAACTGGATCGCCACCATGTGGCGTGGCTCGATGACGTTCGAGACCCCGATGCTGTTCGCGATCGGCTTTATCTTCGTGTTCACCATCGGCGGCTTCACCGGCCTGATGCCGGCGGTGGCTCCGATCGACATCCAGCTGCAGGACACCTACTTCATCGTGGCGCACTTCCACTATGTGCTGGTGGCCGGCTCGCTGTTCGCGCTGTTCGCGGGCTTCTACTACTGGGGTCCGAAGTGGAGCGGGTTCATGTACAACGAGACCCGCGGCCAGATCCACTTCTGGGGTTCGCTGATCTTCTTCAACGTGACCTTCTTCCCGATGCACTTCCTGGGCCTGGCCGGCATGCCGCGCCGCTATGCCGACTACCCGACCCAGTTCGCGGATTTCAACGCGATCGCGTCGCTCGGTGCGCTGGGCTTCGGCCTGATGCAGGTGTATTTCTTCTTCTTCGTGGTGCTGCCGTCGTACCGTGGCGGCGAGAAGGCCGCGGACAAGCCGTGGGAAGGTGCCGAGGGCCTGGAGTGGACCGTGCCGTCGCCGGCGCCGTTCCACACCTTTGAAGTGCCCCCGCAGGTCCGCTGAAGCGGCACCAGCGTAATCAGGCAGCGGGAGGCGGCAGCGTCCGCCTCCCGCGCCAGCAGGTAAGCAAATGATGCAGGCTCCAGACAAAAACCCATCACACCCGGACCAGAAAGCCGCCAACCGGCGCCTTGGCCTGATCCTGCTGTCGATCGTGGTGGTTTTCTTTTTGGGGTTCTTCGCCAAGATGGTGTTCCTTGGCTGAAGTGGCCGGGTAGCTGCAGGATAGCGAGATGAGCATCGACCAGCAGGGCAGGGAAGCAGACAAGCGGTTCAACCGCGGCATGATGCTGCGGCTGGTCGTGATCGTGGCCGTGATGTTCGGCTTCGGCTATGCGCTGGTGCCGCTGTACAAGAAGATCTGCGAGATCACCGGCATCAACGTGATCACCACGCGCGAGCTGCACGGCGCGGTGAAGAACACGCAGGTCGACAAGAGCCGCACCATCACGGTGGAGTTCGACTCCAATGCGCGCGGGCCTTTCGCCTTCCGGCCGGTGAAGAACAGCATGGAAGTGCATCCTGGCGAGATGGCGACGATCGTCTATGAAGTTGCCAACGGGCAGCCGCGCGATATCTCGGCGCAGGCGATCCCGAGCTACGCGCCCAAGCAGGCGACCCAGTATTTCATGAAGCTGGAGTGCTTCTGCTTCAAGCAGCAGACGCTCAAGGCAAAAGAGGCGCGCGAGATGCCGGTGGTGTTCGTGATCGATCCCGCGCTGCCCAAGGATGTGAAGAACATTACGCTGTCGTACACCTTCTTCGAGGTGGGCACGCCGGTGGCGCAGGCGCCCGAGGGCCTGCTGGCGCCGCAGCCGGCGCCGGCAGGCAAGGGCATCTGAAGCCGGCCGGCGCGGCATGCCGGCGTTGCGGAGGACGGGCGATGGATGAGATGAAGGACGCGGTCAAGCGCAAGATGTCGTTCGCGCAGACCATGCGCGCGGTGCTGTGGTCGTTCATCGGCCTGCGCAAGGGCGCGGAGCACGAGCGCGACATGGCCAGGCTGAACCCGGTGCACGTAGTCATCGCCGGGGTGATCGCGGCGGCCATCTTCATCGCGGTGCTGGTCGTCATCGTGCGCATGGTGGTGAGCCAGGCGGCGGGGTAGCAGGGCAGGAAGGGTAGACAACAAAAGCAGTCGCAGGCAGTCGCAGAAAAAAACAGCCGCAGCGGCGCGGCCGGCCCAGAGGAGGCGGGCGGCCCGGAGCGCCGAAGCGCGGATAACGAATACCGAATCAAAGACTCTGAGCTGGAGATAAAAGAATGAGTGCGAATCGCGCAAACGCTCCGTACTACTTCATACCGGGCCCGTCGCGCCACCCGATCACGGCGAGCTTCGGCCTGCTGCTGACGGGCGCGGGCGCCTCCGGTTGGGTAAACGGGCAGCCCTGGGCGCCGTACGTGTGCGGCTTCGGCCTGCTGTGGTTTCTGTTCGTGCTCAAGAGCTGGTTCGGCGACGCCATCAGCGAGTCCGAAGGCGGCCTGTACGGCAAGAACATCGACTTGTCGTTCCGCTGGTCGATGGGCTGGTTCATCTTCTCCGAAGTGATGTTCTTTGCCGCCTTCTTCGGCGCGCTGTTCTACGCCCGCGCCATTGCCATGCCGTGGCTGGGCGACCTGAACAACAAGATCCTGTGGCCCGACTTTGCCGCGGTGTGGCCCAACCTCGGGCCGGCCGGCGTGGTGGAGTCGTTCCAGACCATGGGTCCGTGGCCGATCCCGACCATCAACACCGCGCTGCTGCTGATGTCCGGCGTGACGCTGACCTGGGCGCACCACGCGCTGCTGGCCGGCAAGCGCAGCCAGCTGATCCAGGGCATGGTGCTGACCATCCTGCTGGGCGCGATCTTCATGTGCCTGCAGGTGTACGAGTACATGCACGCCTACGGCGATCTGAACCTGAAGCTGACCTCGGGCATCTACGGTTCGACCTTTTTCCTGCTGACCGGCTTCCACGGCTTCCACGTGACCATGGGCGCGATCATGCTGGCGGTGGTGCTGGGCCGCGTGCTCAAGGGCCATTTCACGCCGGAGAACCACTTCGCGTTCGAAGGCGCAGCCTGGTACTGGCACTTCGTTGACGTGGTGTGGCTGTTGCTCTACGTCGTGGTGTACTGGCTGTAAGTTACGCTGCTGTACCCGCCGGCAGGGCCCCGACCGGGGCCGCCGGCGCCGACGTAAAAGAGAAACGCCGCAGGGGGTCGACCAGCCTGCGGCGTTTGTCTTTTGCGTCCCGGGTGTTTCAGGGCGTCATGCGGATGCCCGTGCTGTGGATCCAGCCCATCCAGTTCGAGAACAGGATGAACAGGAACAGCGCCACCGAAAAGCCCACGCGCAGCATCAGCGAGCGCATCATGTTGGGCGTCTTGCCGCGGTCGCGCATCATGAAGAACAGGGCGGAAGCCAGGCTGGCAATGATCAGGACAAAGGCGACGATGATGACAAAGCGCATGGCGGGGCAGGTTGGCTGCGGATCGGGCCGCGGTCTCGTTGGGGTAGCCGCGATGGGCATCGGAAGCGCCCATTATCGCACCGGCCTCGCGCGCGCGGCGCTGACGGGCATGACCGGGCGATGACGGCACGCCGTATCTTCAGCCCGCTGCCACTGGCCGCCGCGCTGGTGGTGGTCGCCATCACCTGCGCGCTCGGCAACTGGCAGCTCAATCGCGCGCATGAGAAAGAAGGCCGCGCCGCGCGGCTGCAGGCGCTGGCGGCACAGCCGCCGGTGGTGCTGGGCCCGGCGCCGCTGTCACAAGTTGTGACGGACCGCACCGTGCGCGTGACGGGGCGTTTCGACACAGCGCGCACCGTATTGCTGGATAATCGCCCCCACGGCAATGGCAGCGACAGCCGCGCCGGCTTCCTGGTGCTGACGCCGCTGCGCATCAACGCCCCTGCAAGTGATCGGGGCGCCATGCAAGCGGTGCTGGTGCTACGCGGCTGGCTGCCGCGCGACGCGCAGGACCGCACCCGGATCGCGCCGTTCCCGACGCCCGAGGGGGAGGTGACCATCGAGGGCACGGCATTGGCGGCCGTGCCGCGGGTCTATAGCCTGGGCCAGCCGGCCAGCGCCGAGGCCGGCAGCAAGATCCGCCAGAACGTGGAAATTGCGGCGTATGCCGCCGAAACCGGACTGGCTCTGCATCCGCTGGTGGTCGAGCAGCGCAGCGATACCGGCGACGGTCTGGCGCGCGACTGGGCCCCGGCCGACCTGGGCGCAGACCGGCACTACGGCTACGCCTTCCAGTGGTTCGGGCTGGCCGTGCTGACGGTGGTGCTGGTGGTCGTATTCGGCTGGCGCCGCGCGCGCCGGCCGGCGGCGGGCTCGACCACACCCCGAACCGAATGAACTGACCGCACGCGCCTTCTCCGGGGCGTGCGCTTGCCGAAACAAAGGACAGACGTACCCATGGCACAGCAAGACTCCGCTCCGGCTCCGGCCGTCACGGCTACGCCGCCGGATCCCCGCATCGACGCGCGCACGCGCCGCGGCCGCTTCCAGATGCTGATGCTGCTGCTGGTGTGCGCCTCGCCGGTGATTGCCTCGTATTTCACCTACTACGTCATCAAGCCGCGCGGTGGCGCCACCAACTACGGCGCGCTGGTCGACCCGCAGCGGCCAATGCCGCCGGTGCGCGTCACCGACGAGCGCGGTCAGGCCGTGCCGCTGGAGCAGTTCCGCGGCAAATGGCTGCTGGTGACTTCCGATCCGTCGGCCTGCGACGAGGCCTGCGCCAAAAAGCTCTTTACCATCCGCCAGATACGCGCCGGCCAGGGGCAGGACCGCGAGCGCATCGTGCCGGTGTGGCTGATCACCGACGAGGGCAAGGTCGACGAACGCCTCAGCGCCGCCTACAACGAGCCCTATGCCGGCGTGCGCTTCCTGCGCATCGACCGCCAGGCCGCGCAGCAGTGGCTGCCGGCCGAGACCGGAAAGCGCGCCGAGGACACGATCTTCCTGGTCGACCCGCTCGGCAACCTGATGATGCGCTTCCCGCAGGACCCGGACCCCAAGAAGATGAGCGGCGACCTGAAGAAGCTGCTCAAGGTCTCGCGCATCGGTTGAGGGAGACGGCATGCTGCTGCAACTGGCCATTATCGGCATCCTGATCGCGCTGCTGCCCCTGTGCTACGTGCTGGTCAAGGGCGATCGCAACAAATACCGCAAGCTGGTCTGGATCACCGCATTCCTGACGCTGGACCTGATCATGTTCGGCAGCTTCACGCGGCTGACCGACTCCGGCCTGGGCTGCCCGGACTGGCCCGGCTGCTACGGCCACTCCAACCCGCACTCGGCGATGGAGCCGATCCGCGCGGCCGAGACCGCGCTGCCCAGCGGACCGGTGACGCTGGTGAAGGCGTGGATCGAGATGATCCACCGCTATTTCGCCATGGCGGTCGGCGTGCTGATCATCGCGCTGATGGTGTTGGCGTGGGTCAAGCGGCGCGAGCTGAAGCAGTCGCCGTGGTTCGCCACCGGCGTGCTGCTGCTGGTGTGTGTGCAGGGCGCGTTCGGCGCCTTTACCGTGACCATGAAGCTGCAGCCGATCATCGTGGTCACGCACCTGATGCTGGGCATGAGCCTGCTGGCGGCGTTGATCTGGCTGGGCTCGCGCAACGATCCGCCGCACCCGGTCGCGCCGCAGGCCGCGCGGCTGCGATGGCCGGTGCGCATCGGCCTGCTGCTGCTGGTGATCCAGATCTTCCTGGGCGGCTGGGTCAGCACCAACTACGCGGTGCTGGCCTGCACCGACTTCCCGCTGTGCAACGGCCAGCTGGTGCCGGAGATGGACTTCGCGCACGGCTTCACGCTGTGGCGCCAGCTGGGCATGACCGCCGACGGCGACTACATCCCGCACGCGGCGCTGGTGGCGATCCACTGGGTGCACCGCGGCTTCGCTTTTATCGTGCTCGGCTACCTGGCGTGGTTCGGGCTGCGCGCGCGCCGGCTCGAAGGGCTGGACCGCGCCGCCGGCTGGCTGCTCGGCACGCTGGTGCTGCAACTGGCGACCGGGATGTCCAATATCGTGTTCGACTGGCCCCTGGTGGCCGCGGTCGCGCACAACGGCGGGGCGGCGGTGCTCCTGCTGCTGCTCGTCCGCCTCCACTACAATATAGGGCTCGCGACCCGGGCCGCCCGCGCTCCTGCCCCCGTGCCGAACGCCGCCCGCGCCACATGAAAGACAAGACCCCTTCCGTGGTTACCGCTACACATACCCATTCACTGGGCAAGCTGAGCCGGATACGGCACCTTGCCCGCCAATATGCCGCCCTGACCAAGCCCCGCGTGACGCAGCTGGCGGTGTTCTGCGCCATCATCGGCATGTTCCTGGCCACGCCTGGCATGGTGCCGTGGCGCGTGCTGATCGGCGGTGCCGCCGGCATCTGGCTGCTGGCCGGCGCCGCGTTTGCCATCAATTGCCTGGTCGAGCAGAAGATCGATGCGCTGATGCGCCGCACGGCCTGGCGCCCGTCCGCCACCGGCGAGATCACAACGCCGCAGACGCTGGTGTTCTCCGCCATCCTCGGCGGCGCGGGCATGTGGCTGCTGCACGAGTTCGCCAACGACCTGACCATGTGGCTGACCTTCGCTACCTTCCTGGGCTACGCGGTGGTCTACACCATCCTGCTCAAGCCGGCCACGCCGCAGAACATCGTGATCGGCGGGCTGTCCGGGGCGATGCCGCCGGCGCTGGGCTGGGCCGCGGTGGCAGGCGAGGTGCCGGCCGAGGCCTGGTTCCTGGTGCTGATCATCTTCACCTGGACGCCGCCGCACTTCTGGGCGCTGGCGCTGTACCGCCGCGCCGATTACGCCAAGTCTGGCCTGCCGATGCTGCCGATCACGCACGGTGAGCGCTACACGCTGCTGCATATCCTGCTGTACACGCTGGTCATGATCGCCGCGACGCTGCTGCCGTTCGTCTACGGCATGAGCGGCTACATCTACCTGGCGGCCGCGCTGGCGCTGGGCGCCGGCTTCCTGGCCTACGCCTGGAAGATGTACCGCAACTACTCGGACGAACTGGCGCAGCGCACCTTCCGCTTCTCGATCCTGTACCTGTCGCTGCTGTTCGCGGCGTTGCTGGTCGATCACTACTTCAAGTTCGTTCCGCAGGTCTGACCTGCGCCAACTGGCTGCTCGGCTGCGTCATCTTGTCGCGGCCGGCGCAGCGCGGCGGTGCGATCGGCGATACTGCAAGCTGTCGCCGCGCGCCTCCGGCGCCGCTGGTTCCCTCCCACCCCCTGACCGGTTCCCGCCGCATGCCCCGCCCCAGTCCTGCCTCCGGCCTGTTTTCCGCCTTCCGCCGCTTCTCCCTGCTGGCCGTGCTTGCGCTGGCCGTGGCCGCCTGCGGGCAGCAGAAGGCATCGTTCCGCAATGTCGACATCAGCGGTGCCGCCGACTTCGGCAAGGACTTCTCGCTGACCGACCATACCGGCAAGGTGCGCCATATCGCCGACTTCAAAGGCAAGGCGGTGGTGATGTTCTTCGGCTACACCCATTGCCCGGACGTGTGCCCGACCACCATGGCCGAGCTCAAGGCCGTGATGGAGAAGATGGGCCCAGACGCCGACCGCGTGCAGGTGCTGTTCGTGACGGTCGACCCGGAGCGCGACACGCAGGCGCTGCTGGCCCAGTACGTGCCTGCCTTCGATCCGCGCTTCCTGGGCCTGCGCCCGGCCGACGAAGCCGCGTTGCAGAAGGTGACCAAGGACTTCAAGGTGTTCTACGCCAAGGTGCCGGGCTCGTCGCCGAACAACTACACGGTGGATCATTCCGCCGGCAGCTATGTATTCGACCCGGATGGCCGCCTGCGCCTGTTTATCCGCCACGGCCAGGGCCCGGAACCGATCGCGCACGACCTGAAACAGCTGCTGTCCTGATGCCCCGGGGTGCGGCATAACGCCGCAGCCGCGCCCAGCAGGCAAACAAAAAGGCCGGTCCAGTGGACCGGCCTTTTTGCTTCTGGCGGGGCAGCGGGATCAGGCAAAGGCCTGCAGCGCGCCCTTCATCTTCTTCATTGCCGCGGCCTCGATCTGGCGGATGCGCTCGGCCGAGACGCCGAACTCGGCGGCCAGCTCATGCAGCGTGGCGCCGCCCGAGCCGTCGTCCTCGACGTTCAGCCAGCGCGCCTCGATGATGCGGCGGCTGCGCTCGTCCAGCTTGGCCAGCGCTTCTTCCAGGCCTTCGACCTGCATGCGGTCGTGGCGCTTGGCTTCCATCACGCGCGTGGGCTCGTTATGGTTGTCCGCCAGGTAGGCGATGGGGGCGAATTCCTCCTCGCCGTCGTCGATCTGGCCTTCCAGCGCCAGGTCGCCGCCCGACAGGCGGGTTTCCATCTCCATCACTTCTTCGGGCTTGACGTTCAGCTCGCGCGCCACCGCCTCGACCTGCTCCGGCGTGAACGTGTGCGAGCCCTGCTTGTGGCTGCGCAGGTTGAAGAACAGCTTGCGCTGGGCCTTGGTGGTCGCCACCTTGACCATGCGCCAGTTCTTCAGCACGTACTCGTGGATTTCGGCCTTGATCCAGTGCATCGCGTACGACACCAGGCGCACGCCCTGGTCGGGGTCGAAGCGCTTGACCGCCTTCATCAGGCCGATATTGCCTTCCTGGATCAGGTCGGCGTGCGGCAGGCCGTAGCCCAGGTACTGGCGGGCGATCGACACGACCAGGCGCAGGTGGGACATCACCAGGCGGCGGGCCGCGTCAACGGAATCGTGGTCGCGGAGTTCGCGCGCCAGGCGCTGCTCTTCCTCCGCGGTCAACAGCGGAATTCGGTGGACAGCCTGGATATAGCTGTCGAGATTGCCCAGCGTGGCCGGGAAGGTCAGCGCCAGGCTACCCCCGTGCTTCGGGGCCGTCGGCAGACGGCTGGGGGTCAGATTTTGGTCAGCAGACAAGACTGCGTTCACTCAATGGCTCCTTTCGCATCCGGCGGTTCGGTTGCCGGTGCGCCGCGCACCTTCTCTTGGGATGGGCGGCGGCACTGCAACGCATCTTAGCACTCAGGCCGGGTGAGTGCTAATTGGAGTCCTGACTGTTGCGATAGTTCCCGACGATTGTCATAGCATATTGGATAGCTATTTCGCAATCAAGCGCCGTCGGGGATACTCGCAGCAGGGCGCACTCAGTATTAGAGCAAAGCGTGCCCCGCCGGTTCTGCCCGCTGGTGGAATGATTTGTTGCACCAGCGGCTACACTCGACGCAAGCGGCGCCACGCTGGCATGCTTGCGAGCCTCTCTTATTCCACCGGAGAAGTTATGTCTGCTATCGAACACTTGCTCAAGCCGCATGTGCGCGACCTGGGCGATTTCACCGTACGGCGGCTGCTGCCTGCAGCGGCAACCCAGACGGTAGGGCCGTTTATTTTCTTCGACCATATGGGGCCGGTGCAACTGCCGCCCGGGGAGGGAGCCGATGTGCGCCCCCATCCGCATATCGGCCTGGCCACCGTTACCTATATGTTCGAGGGCGAGATCATCCACCGCGACAGCCTGGGCAGCGAGCAGGCGATCCGTCCGGGCGACGTCAACTGGATGACCGCCGGCCACGGCATCGTGCACTCCGAGCGTTCGCCGGACCATGTGCGCGCGGCGGGCGCGCGGCTGCACGGCATCCAGACCTGGGTGGCGCTGCCGCAATCGCATGAAACCGACGAGCCGTCGTTCTTCCACCATCCGGCCGAGACCCTGCCACGCATCGAGCGGCCCGGCGTGCGCATGACCGTGATCGCCGGCGATGCATTCGGCAAGACCTCGCCCGTCAAGGTGTTCAGGCGCACGCTGTATGTGGCGATCGAACTGGACGCGGGCGCCAGCGTGGAAATCCCGGCCGAGCATGCCCAGCGTGGCATCTACCCGGTGGACGGCGCCGTCACGCTGGACGGCGAGCCGCTGCCGGCGGAACACATGGTGGTGCTGACGCCCGGCCAGAGCGCCACGCTGCTGGCCACGGCGCCGTCGCGCGTGATGCTGCTGGGCGGCGATCCGACCGACGGCCGCCGCTTTATCTACTGGAATTTCGTCGCGAGCAGCAAGGAAGCGATCGAGGCCGCCGCCAGGCGCTGGGAGGATGACCAGTTCCCACGGGTGCCGGGAGACGAGAACGAGCGCATCCCGCTGCCGCCGCGCAAGCCTTAAGGGAAGGAAAGGGGCCGGCTCAGACCGGGCTGGCCCAGGTCACCCGGGTGCCCTGCCGCAGGCATTCCCGGATCGCCTCGATCTGCGTGGCGATCGGCGCCGGTACCGGCACGGCGCCATCCAGCACGCGCCGGATCCAGGCCGCGGTCTGATCGACATCGCTGCCGGGTGGCAGCTCCGGCACTTCAGCCAGCGAGCCCCCGACAGGATCGACCAGCGTCTGCTGGTGCCCTTCATGCAGCCAGTCGATGCGGCTGTTGCGGCGCGCATCGGCCACCACTTCGCCTTCGGTCCCGCGTGCCAGCAGCACGTTGGCGGGTTCGTTCGAGAAGTAGTCGGTCAGCGTCTCGCGGTATTCCGGGTGCGTATAGCTGTACAGCCGCAGCCCTTCGGCGGGGGAGTGCTCGCCCACCGGTTGCAGCATCTTGGCGACCGTGTGCGAGGAATTGCGCAGCCCGATCACGGTGCGCCGGTCCAGCAGCTGCGACAGGCCGGGCGACAGCACGTCGACCGGCAGCACCGCCAGCGGCCCGTGGTCGGTGCCATCGCGCAGCAGCGCCGAAGCCTCGGCCGTGGTGCCGCACAGGGGAACGCCCAGCGCCGCGAACAGCGTCATGCTGGTCACGCGGCCGTTGAACTCGCGCGAGCCATGCACCAGCACGGGGATGCCTTCATGCGCCAGCAGCAGCGCCAGCAGCGGCACCAGGTTGGGCTGCTTGCGCGCGCCGTTGTAGCTGGGGATCACCACCACCTGCCGGTCCGGCGGCCCGGGCAGCGGCTCGCAGTGCGCATGGGCGGCCTCGAGCATGCCGGCGAGTTCGTGCGGCGCCTCGCCCTTGATGCGGTAGGCCATCAGCACGGCGCCGAGTTCGACGTCGGATACGCGCCCGGCCAGCATGGCGTCGAACAAGGCCTGGGCATCCTCGCGCGGCAGCGCGCGGGCGCCGTTGACGCCGCGGCCGATCTCCTTGATATAGCGGGCGGCAGGGAAGGGTGCGGCAAGCGTGGCGGCAGGCGTGGTCATGGCGGCGGGGGGTAGGAGTCTGTTCTGGGTTCATGATAGCGGAGCAGGGCCGCCGCGCCCATCGCCGCCGATGGGTGCGGCGGTCGGGCGAGCCTAGGCCGCCTCCCGCAGCGCCGGATTGCGCTGCTTGCGGTAGAGGAAATCCAGTACCGCGGTGCGGCAAGCGTGGTAGCTCTTGTCGTCGGCCAGCGCGACGCGGTCGCGCGGGCGCGGCAGGTCCACCTTCAGGATCTCACCGATGGTCGCGGCGGGGCCATTGGTCATCATCACGATGCGGTCGGCCAGCAGCACGGCCTCGTCGACATCGTGGGTCACCATCACCACCGTGCTCTGCGTGCGCGCGACGATCTTGATCAGTTCGTCCTGCAGGTGCGCGCGGGTGAGCGCATCGAGCGCGCCGAAGGGCTCGTCCATCAGCAGCACCTTGGGCGCCATCGCCAGCGCGCGGGCAATGCCCACCCGTTGCTTCATGCCGCCGGAGATCTCGTGCGGGTACTTGTTCTCGGCATGCGTCAGGCCCACCAGCGACAGCGTGTCGTGCGTGCGCGCTTTCAGTTGCGCCTTGCTTTCGCTGGCGGCGAACACGCGCTCCACGCCCAGGTAGACGTTCTCGAAGCATGTCAGCCACGGTAGCAGCGAATGGTTCTGGAATACCACCGCGCGTTCCGGCCCCGGGCCGGCGATCTCGCGCCCGGCGCAGATCAGCGCGCCGGTGGTCGGCATGGCCAGGCCCGCGATCAGGTTCAACAGCGTGGACTTGCCGCAGCCGGAATGGCCGATCAGCGTAATGAACTCGCCCTCGGCGATATGCAGGTTGATATCGCGCAGTGCCACGAACGGCCCCTTGCGCGTCTTGAAGGTCTGTCCGACGTTCTCGATGCTGACGAACTTTTCCATGGCGTTTCTCCCCGCGTATCAGTTGGTGCCGTAGCTGAAGCGCCGGGCCAGCGCCAGCAGCGCGTGCTCGAGCAGCAGCCCGATGATGCCGATCACGAAGATCGCGATCACGATGTGCTCGACCTTCAGGTTGTTCCACTCGTCCCACAGCCAGAAGCCGATGCCGGTGCCGCCGGTCAGCATCTCGGCCGCGACGATCACCAGCCACGCGGTGCCGATCGACAGCCGCACGCCGGTCAGCATGTACGGCAGCACCGCCGGGAACAGCACGCGGGTGAAGACCTTCCACTCCGACAGATCCAGCACGCGCGCCACGTTCAGGTAGTCCTGCGGCACGCGCGTGACGCCGACCGCGGTGTTGATCACCATCGGCCAGATCGAGCAGATAAAGATCGCCCAGATCGCGGCCGGGTTGGCAGCCTTGAACAGGAGCAGCCCGATCGGCAGCCACGCCAGCGGTGAGACCGGGCGCAGCAGGCTGATCACCGGGGCGGTCATCGCGTTCAGAAAGGCGAAGCGCCCGATCAGGAAGCCGGCCGGGATGCCGATCACCGCCGCGAGGCCGAAGCCTGCGGCCACGCGCGCCAGCGACGCCAGCACGTTCCAGCCGATGCCCTGGTCATTGGGCCCGTTGCGGTAGAACGGGTCGGCAAACAGCGGCACTGCGGCGTTCCACGTCGCACCCGGCGTGGGGATGGCCGGGATCAGCGTGGCGATGCCATGCCAGGCCAGCACGAACAGGGCGAAGCCCAGTACCGGCGGCACGGTTTTCAGCACCAGCGCGCCGAGCGCGTCGCGGCGCTGCGCGCGCCGTTCCTGCGCGGCGAGTTCCTGCTCGCGCCGGCGGGCCCGTTCCTTGATGTCGGGATCGGCCGCAGTGGCCGCGGTTGCGCCTTTGGGCGCGGTATGGGCGATGGCATTCACGTCTGGCTCCTTTTTGTCAGGGGCACTGCGGATCAGTGGGGAAGTGGCGGCCCGAACTTCGTCAGGCCTTGATCTTGAAGCCATCGGCGTAGGCCTTCGGGTCCTTGGCATCCCAGACCACGCCGTCGATCAGCTTGGCAGTGCGGAAGTCGCTCTTGGGCAGCGGCACCTGCGCCGCGGCGGCGGCCTGCTTGTAGACGTCGATGCGGTTCACCTGTTTCGCCACCGCGAGGTAGTCCGGATGCTCCTTCAGCAGGCCCCAGCGCTTGTGCTGGGTCAGGAACCACATGCCGTCGGACAGATACGGGTAGTTGGCGCTGCCGTCCTGGTAGAACTTCATCGCGTCGGGGTCGTCCCAGGTCTTGCCCAGGCCGTTGTTGTAGCGGCCAAGCATGCGGTCCAGGATGATGTCCATGTCGGTGTTGACGTAGGACTTGGCGGCGATGGTCTCGGCGGTCTTGCGGCGGTTGGAGGCCGACGCGTCGATGTACTTGGACGCCTCCAGTATCGCGGCCACCATGGCGCGCGCGGTGTTGGGGTGCTTCTGCACGAAGTCCGCGGTGGTGCCGAGCGTTTTCTCCGGGTGGTTCTTCCAGATCGCCTGCGTGGTCTCGGCGGTGAAGCCGATCTTGTCGGCGATGGCGCGCGCGCCCCAGGGCTCGCCCACGCAGAAGCCGTCCATGTTGCCCACGCGCATGTTGGCCACCATCTGCGGCGGCGGCACGGTGATGGCCTTGGCGTCCTGCATCGGGTTGATGCCGTTGGCCGCCAGCCAGTAGTACAGCCACATCGCGTGCGTGCCGGTGGGGAAGGTCTGGGCGAAGGTGTAGTCGCGCTTCTCCTTCATCATCAGCGCCTTCAGGCTGGCACCGTCCTTGACGCCCTTTTCCGCCAGCTTGGACGACAGCGTGATGGCCTGGCCGTTGTTGTTCAGGTTCATCAGCACCGCCATGTCTTTCTTGGGGCCGCCAATGCCGAGCTGCACGCCGTAGATCAGGCCATACAGCACGTGCGCGGCATCGAGCTCGCCGTTGACCAGCTTGTCGCGCACGCCGGCCCAGGAGGCTTCCTTGGTCGGCGTGATCTTGATGCCGTATTTCTTGTCGATGCCGAGCGTGGACGCCATCACCACGGAGGCGCAGTCGGTCAGCGGGATAAAGCCGATGCGCACATCGGTCTTCTCCGGTGCGTCGGAGCCCGCTGCCCACGCCCCGGCGCGCACCAGCGGGTCGACCAGCGTCATCACGCTGGCGCCTGCAATGGTGGCGAGCACACGGCGGCGGCCGCTGCTGGCCGGCACTGCATCGGCAGTAGCGTCGGAAACGTGGACGGCTGCGTGCAGCGGCTTGGTAATCCTGAGGCGAGAGGGCATTGCATGGCTCCAAAAAAAAAGAAAAAAGCGTCCCCTTCCGCAGCCGGCTTCTCCAGAAGACCGTTGCGGCGCAGGGACGCCGTTGTCCGTGGCGTGACGCGGCCCGCGTTGGCCGTGTCCGCCGAAATTGTCGATCGGCCGCCGTTGGCCGATACCTGCATAACGCAAGGCGTGTGCCAGCCTGTGCAGTGCAACATTTGCGGGCGTGATTGTGGCGGCGAGGTTGCTGCGGGACGCGATTTGGTGAGGAATGTCCGAACGCGGTGCGTGCGTGATCGACACCGCCGTATCAGGGGGAGTGAGAGGGAGACAGCGGGAAGGGAAGGCACCGCTTCAGCGGCGCCAGGATCGTGCAATGCACCAGCCCCGTGCGGCCGCGCACTGCGGGCTGGCGAATCAGCCCATCACGTCGATCACGCGCTGTGCGGCATCCACCAGCTTCAGTCCACGCTCCATCGCCATGCTGCGCAGGCGCTTATAGGCTTCGTCCTCGGTGATGCCGCGCGCCTGCATCAGCAGGCCCTTGGCGCGCTCGACCACCTTGCGCTCGGCCAGCTTGAGGCGTGTGGCGTCGAGCTCGGCGCGCAGCTGCTGGTCGAGTTCGAAGCGGGCATAGGCCACGTCGAGCACCGTCTTGACGCGCTCGGCACGCAGGCCGTCGACGATATAGGCGGTGATGCCGGCCGTTAGCGCGGCCTTGATGCGCTGGCTGTCGTCGTTGTCGGTGAACAGTACGATCGGCCGCGGGGCGTGCTGGGTCGACACGCAGACGTGCTCGATGGTGTCGCGTGCGGCGGATTCCGAGGCGATGATCAGCATGTCCGGCTGGGTGGCCGTGATGACGTCAGGCAGGCGCAGGTCGGCGTCGACGATCTGAATCTCGGCAAAGCCCGCGCTGACCAGGCCGCTGCGAATAGTCTCTACATTCAGCGGATTGGCGTCGAGCGGGTCGCGCACGAGAAGGATGCGCAGCACCCGGCCTCCGGTGGAGGTGGCTGGTGCGGCATTCGGCGTGGGCGAGGGGGGCGGATGGCGTCGGGTCATGGCTAGGCTCTGTTGCAGTGCGCCATGCAAGATTCGCGCCGGGTGAGAGTGGGTCACGCTGCGCCAGGCCGGTGCGGCTCGGCTGCGAGGATGCCTGGATTCATTGTATGCCGTTGTACGCGGCCAACCCGCGCGGTGTATCCTGTTGCCCTGCTGCGCCGGGCGCGTCTGCTGGCGACGCCGCAATGCTGCCCTCTGCAACCCGTGACGCAGTACTGATCAGAAAACATCTGGAGAGATGCATGACCGAATTCGTGTTCGCCCCGCCGGCTCCCGTTGGCGTGCCGGTGCGTGGCAGCAACGCTAGCTTCCCGGTCCGGCGCGTGTACTGCGTCGGCCGCAACTACGCTGCCCATGCCCGTGAAATGGGCTCGGACCCCGACCGCGAGCCGCCGTTCTTCTTCTGCAAGCCCTCCGACGCGGTCAGCTACGTCGCCGACGGCACCGAAGGCACCTTCCCGTATCCGCCGGGCACCGGCAACTGCCACTATGAGGTGGAGATGGTGGTCGCCATCGGCAAGGGCGGCCGCGATATCCCGGTGGACAAGGCTGCCGAGCATGTGTTCGGCTACGCCGTGGGCCTGGACATGACCCGCCGCGACCTGCAGAACGAATCGAAGAAGACGGGCCGCCCCTGGGAGACCGGCAAGGCCTTCGACCAGTCCGCGCCGATCGGCCCGATCGTGCCGGTCTCGGCCATCGGCCATCCGGAGAAGGGCGAGGTCACGCTGACAGTCAATGGCGTCGAGAAGCAGCGCGGCGACCTGTCCGACCTGATCTGGTCGGTGCCGGAGATGGTGTCGTACCTGTCCAGGCTGTTCGAGCTGCAGCCGGGCGATCTGATCTACAGCGGCACGCCCGAGGGCGTGGGCCCGGTGGTCAAGGGCGATGTCATGCAATGCCACGTCGGCGGCGTGGGCGATCTCACCATCAAGGTAGTCTGATCCGATGCTGAAGCTTTACAGCTACTTCCGCAGCTCGGCCTCGTTCCGCGTGCGCATCGCGCTGGAGCTGAAGGGCCTGCCATATGAGTACGTGCCGGTGCACCTGCTCAAGGAGGGGGGCCAGCAGCTCAAGCCGGAGTTCCGTGCGGTGAACCCGGACGGCCTGGTGCCGGCGCTGGTCGACGGCGACCACGTGCTGCAGCAATCGATGGCGATTGTCGAGTACCTGGACGAAGTCCATCCCGAGCCGAAGCTGCTGCCCGGCACGGCGCTGGACCGTGCCTACGTGCGCGGCCTGGCGCAGGAGATCGCGTGCGAGATCCACCCGCTGAACAACCTGCGCGTGCTGAAGTACCTGAAGCACACCGTGGGCGCGAGCGACGAGGTCAAGGACGGGTGGTACCGCCACTGGATCGAGCTGGGCTTCGAGTCGCTGCAGGCCAATTTGGAGCGCGGCGGCACGGCCGGGCGCTTCTGCTTTGGCGACACGCCGACGCTGGCCGATATCTGCCTGGTGCCGCAGGTGTTCAACGCGCAGCGCTTCAATGTCGACGTGAGCCGCTATCCGGCGATCGCGAAGATCTATGAGGCCTGCATGGAACTGCCGGCGTTCCAGAAGGCGGAGCCGAAGTCGCAGCCTGACGCGGAATAGTCGTCGCAGGACTGCAATGCAAAGCGCCCCGGCACTGGCCGGGGCGCTTTGCTTTCCGCGCGTGCGCGGGGATTATCCCAGCAGCGCCTCGGCAAACTCATCCGCCCTGAACGGCTGCAGGTCCTCCACCTTCTCGCCCACGCCGATGAAGTAGACCGGCACCGGCCGCTGGCGCGCGATCGCCGCCAGGATGCCGCCCTTGGCAGTACCGTCGAGCTTGGTCACGATCAGCCCGGTCAGGCCCAGCGCGTCGTCGAAGGCGCGGGTTTGCTGCAGGGCGTTCTGGCCGGTATTGGCGTCGATCACCAGCAACACCTCGTGCGGCGCGCTCGGCATGGCCTTGCTGATCACGCGCTTGACCTTCTTCAGCTCTTCCATCAGGTGCAGCTGTGTCGGCAGGCGGCCGGCGGTGTCGGCCATCACGATGTCGATGCCCCGCGCCTTGGCCGCGTTGACCGCGTCGAAGATCACCGCGGCCGGGTCGCCGCTTTCCTGCGCCACCACGGTGACGTTGTTGCGCTCGCCCCAGATCGTCAGCTGCTCGCGCGCGGCGGCGCGGAAGGTGTCGCCTGCGGCCAGCAGCACCTTCTGGTCGTAGCGCTGGAAGTGCTTGCACAGCTTGCCGATGCTGGTGGTCTTGCCGGCACCGTTGACACCCGCGATCATCATCACCAGCGGTTGCTCGCGGCCCAGCGCCATGGTCTTTTCCAGCGGGCGCAGCAGCTGCGTCAGCAGGTCGCGCAGCGCGGCCTTGACGCCTTCGGCCGACTCGATGCGCTCGGACTTGACCCGCTTGCGCAGCTCGCCCAGCAGGTATTCGGTGGCTTCAACGCCGGCATCGGCCATCAGCAGCGCGGTTTCCAGCTCCTCGAACAGCGCCTCGTCGACCTTGACGCCGACGAACAGCGTGCCGATGTTGCGGCTGGTCTTGGACAGTCCCGTGCGCAAGCGGTGCATCCAGCCCTGTCTGGCTTCGGCCGTGGGCGCGGGCGGTGGGACCAGTTCCAGCGCCTCGGCCGGCGTCGGGACCGGCACCGGAATGGGTGCGGGCGCTGGCGCGGGGATCGGAGCCGCCACGGGGGCCGGGGCCGGTGGTGGCACCTGCGCGGGGACTGGCGTCGGGACCGGAACGGGGACGGGTGTCGGCGCAGGGATTGGCGCCGGCGCGGGCGCAGGGGTTGGGGCGGGCGCAGGCGCCTCGGCCGGAGCGGGTGCCGGGGCGGGGGCCTCGACAGGCGCGGGCTCGGCCTTGCGCTTCTTCCAGAAACTAAACATTGGGGAATGGGGTCAATACCGGGGCCGAGACCCTGGCGGCAGCCATGCCAGCAGGCGACCGGTTAATAATCAAGGAGTTACGCAGGCATCGCGGTGGCAGGGGAGAAACCGTTGTAGTCCCGGCCGGCGATTGCGTATAGTTCGCTACATGGCAGATCCGTGGGCGCACGCATGCACACATGGATCGATCGGCAAAATTCTAGCAGACGGGGTCGCATGAACCATTGCGCTGTCCTGACCGCAGCGGGCGCCGAAGGCGCCCAAACGCGCATTCAACGCCTCTCACAACCGCCCTTCGCACCACTCCAATCGCTTCCCGCCCGCGCCGCGCGTCTCGCGCGGCGTGTCATTCCCACGTTGCTGCTGGCGTTGCTGCCCTGGTCGATGCCGGCCGGGGCGCAGGGCGTGGTTGCCTCGCCGATGCCGGGTACGCAGACCGCGCCGGCCGGCGCAACCGCGCAGGGCACCACCGAGTACCGGCTCTCCAACGGCCTGCGGCTGATCGTCAAGGAAGACCACCGCGCGCCCACGGTGGCGCACCAGATCTGGTACCGCGTGGGCGGCATCGATGAGGTGAGCGGCACCACGGGCGTGGCGCATATGCTCGAGCACATGATGTTCAAGGGCACGCCCAAGGTCGGGGTGGGGGAGTTCTCCAAGCAGGTCGCCGCACTGGGCGGGCGCGAGAACGCCATGACCAACCGCGACTTCACCATGTACTACCAGCAGATCGGCAAGCAGTACCTGCCCAGGATGATGGAGCTGGAGGCCGATCGCATGGCCAACCTCATCATCAGGAAGGACGAGTTCGAGCGCGAGATGAAGGTGGTGATGGAAGAACGCCGCCTGCGCACCGACGACTCCGCGCGCGGCAACGTCTACGAGCAGCTGCTGGCCACGGTCTATACCGCCGCCGGCTACCGCCACCCGGTGATCGGCTGGATGGACGACCTGGTCAATATGCGCGTGGACGACGTCAAGGACTGGTACCGCCACTGGTACGTGCCCAACAACGCGCTGGTGATCGTCACCGGCGACGTCAAGGCCGAGGAAGTGCGCGCGCTGGCCGAGCGCTACTATGGCAAGCTCAAGCCGCGCACGCTGCCGCTGCGCAAGGACCAGGAAGAGCCGGAGCAGAAGGGCATCAAGCGCATCTGGGTCAAGGCACCGGCCGAGAACCAGTACATGGTGATGGCCTACAAGGTGCCGCGCCTGCGCGATGTCGAAAAGGACGTCGATCCCTACGCGCTGGAGGTGCTGTCGGCCGTTCTCAACGGCTATGACAACGCGCGCCTGACGCGCGAGCTGGTGCGCGAGCAGCGCCTGGCCGACGACGTCAATGTCGGTTACGACAGCATCAACCGCGGCGAGTCGCTG
The DNA here is from genome assembly GCF_040149425.2 of Cupriavidus sp. DF5525. Classification (NCBI taxonomy): domain Bacteria; kingdom Pseudomonadati; phylum Pseudomonadota; class Betaproteobacteria; order Burkholderiales; family Burkholderiaceae; genus Cupriavidus; species Cupriavidus sp. DF5525. The sequence goes on from NZ_CP168265.1 coordinate 338,223, forward strand.
TTCGTGCTCGACGGCACGCCAGCCGCGGGCCACAACACCGACGAGATCGAGCGTGCGCTGCGCGCCGAGATCCAGCGCATCGCGAAAGAGGGCGTCTCGCCTGAAGAGCTCAAGCGCGTCAAGGCGCAGGTGGTGGCCGGCCAGATCTACAAGCGCGATTCGGTGTTCGGGCAGGGCATGGAGATCGGCGTTTCCGAGATTTCCGATATCTCCTGGCGCCAGATCGACCGCATGCTTGACAAGATCAAGGCCGTCACGCCGGCCCAGGTGCAGGCCGTTGCAGCAAAGTACTTTAGCGACGACAACCTGACCGTGGCCACGCTGGTGCCGCAGCCGATCGACCCGAACAAGCCCAAGACCCAGGCCCCGTCGGGCCTGCGCCACTGAGGAAAGGCGATGTCTCAATTCGTCACCGCATTTGCTACCCCGCAGCGCGCGCTGCGCAAACTGGCAGGCGCCGCGCTCGGCGCCGCCGTGCTGCTGGTCGCGCAACTGGCGCAGGCCGCCATCCCGATCGAGCACTGGACCGCCTCCACCGGCGCGCGTGTCTTCTTCGTGCACAGCCCGTCGATCCCGATGCTCGACATCAATATCGACTTCGACGCCGGCAGCCGCTATGACCCGCCGGGCAAGGCAGGGCTGGCCACGCTGACCGCCGCGCTGCTCGACAAGGGTGCGGCCGCGCAGGACGGCCAGCCGGCACGCGACGAAGCGCAGGTCGCCGACGGCTTTGCCGATACCGGGGCCGCCTTTGGCGGTGCGGCCGGCGGCGACCGCGGCGGCATCGGCCTGCGCACGTTGACGGCGCAGCCGGAACTGGACCAGTCGGTCGCGCTGGCGGCCCAGCTGATCAAGGCGCCGACCTACCCGGACGCCGTGGTCGGCCGCGAGAAGCAGCGCCTGATCACCGCCATCCGCGAAGCCGACACCAAGCCGGGCGTGATTGCCGACAAGGCACTGGCCAAGGCCATGTACCCCGACCATCCCTATGGCGTGGCGGCGACGCCGGACAGCGTGGCGTCGATCAAGCGCGACGACATCGTCAAGTTCTGGCGCGACAACTACAACGCGCAGCGCGCGGTGGTCACGCTGATTGGCGCCGTCGATCGCAAGCAGGCCGAGGCCATCGCCGAACTGCTTACGCGCGGGCTGCCGCAGGGCACTGCCGCGCCGGCGATGCCGCAAGTCAAGCTGAACATCCCCGCCACCGAACAGCGCGTGCCACACCCGGCGCAGCAATCCAGCGTGGTCATCGGACAGCCCTCGATCGCACGCGGCGATCCCGATTATTTCGCGCTGCTGGTGGGTAACTACGTGCTGGGCGGCGGCGGCTTCAGTTCGCGTCTGACTGACGAGGTGCGGGAGAAGCGCGGCCTGACCTACGGCGTCGACAGCTATTTCGCGCCGTCCAAGCAGCCCGGGCCGTTCGGCATCAGCCTGCAGACCAAGAAGGCACAGACCGACGAGGCGCTGGCGCTGGTGCGCCAGGTGCTGGCGCGCTTTGTTGCCGAGGGACCGACCGAGAAGGAGCTGCGCGCGGCCAAGGACAATCTGATCAACGGCTTCCCGCTGCGCATCGACAACAACCGCAAGCTGCTGACCAACGTGGCCAATATCGGCTGGTACGGGCTGCCGCTGGACTACCTGGATACCTGGACCGCGCAAGTGGGCAAGGTCACGCGCGAGCAGGTCAGGGCGGCGTTCCAGCGCCATGTGCGCCCGGACGGCATGGCCACGGTGATCGTCGGCGGCCCGGTGACCGCGCCAGCCACCACAGCCAAGCAGTGACGGCCACGCCGCATCGGGCCGGTTTGTCGATGCGCCGCCGCACACCCGAGCGTGCGGCAGAACGGCCCGCAGGCTCTACAATCACGGGATGAATTCGCGCTCCCGATTGCCATCGCCCGCCCCTGGCGGGCGAACCGCTACCCCCGCCACCGGCGGGCGGCCCACTGCATCCCCGGCCCCGCGCCCGGCACCCCGCCAGGCGCCATCTCAAGTCCGCATCATTGGCGGACGCTGGAAGCGCACCTTGCTGCCCGTACCCGATGCCCAGGGCCTGCGCCCGACGCCCGACCGCGTGCGCGAGACGCTCTTCAACTGGCTCGGCCAGGACCTGACCGGCATGGAATGCCTGGACCTGTTCGCAGGCTCGGGCGCACTTGGCTTCGAGGCCGCGTCGCGCGGCGCGGCCGCGGTCACGCTGGTGGAGTCCAACGCGCGCGTGGCCAAGCAGCTGCGCGACAACCAGTACCGGCTCGACGCCGGCACGGTGCGCGTGGTGCAGGGCGATGCCTTTGCCGTAGCCGCGCAGATGCCCGATGCCAGCTTCGACGTGATCTTCCTGGACCCGCCCTTTGCCGAGGACTGGATCGGCCCAGCGCTGGAACATGCGGCGCGGCTGTCGCGTCCGGGCGGCGCGGTCTATGTGGAAACCGACCATGCGCTGACCGGTGCCGATGCGCCAGTGCCTGCGTCGCTTGAGATCGTGCGGCACGCGCGCGCCGGCGCGGTGCATTTTCACCTGCTCTTGCACCGCAGCCCTGGCAACGGCGCCGCCTGAGGTTCCAATCAGGCTCCACGAAGGCCCTCTATGCCCTGAAGCGGGGCGCCCGGTGACGGTGCGCTGCAGCAAAAGGGAGCGTCAGGGGCCTTCCAAGTGGCGGATTTAGGGTTACACTACGCCGCTGTCACAACGCTCGCGACGCAGCACCCGCGCCGGTCCGGCCGGCGAACGAGGCGGCCCACATACGGCCGGCAGCGGGCAGATCAAGGAGGAAGTATGGTCATCGCGGTCTATCCCGGCACCTTCGATCCAATGACCCGGGGACACGAGGATCTGGTCCGCCGTGCGTCGAATATCTTCGACGAACTGGTGGTCGGCGTGGCGCAGAGCCCCAACAAGCGCCCGTTCTTTGCGCTCGAAGAGCGCATCGCCATCGCCCGTGAAGTGCTCGGGCACTATCCCAATGTGCGCGTCGAGGGTTTTTCCGGCCTGCTCAAGGACTTTGTGCGCAAGAACAATGCGCGCGTGATCGTGCGCGGCCTGCGCGCGGTGTCCGACTTCGAGTACGAGTTCCAGATGGCGGGCATGAACCGCTACCTGTTGCCCGACGTGGAAACCATGTTCCTGACTCCGTCCGACCAGTACCAGTTCATCTCCGGCACCTTCGTGCGCGAGATCGCGGTGCTGGGCGGCGACGTCAGCAAGTTCGTGTTCCCGTCGGTGGAACGCTGGCTGCAAGAGAAAATCGGCAAACCGGAATAAAATAGCAGATTCAGATACGTCGATTCGCGGCCAGTCGGGCGCGGGCGTGTCCGCAGGAAGGAAACACCATGGCGCTGATGATCACCGACGACTGCATCAACTGCGACGTTTGTGAACCCGAGTGCCCGAACGAAGCCATTTCGATGGGGCCCGAGATCTATGAAATCGACCCCAACAAGTGCACCGAGTGCGTCGGGCACTTCGACGAGCCGCAATGCCAGCAGGTCTGCCCGGTGGCCTGCATTCCCAAGGATCCGAACAGGGTCGAGACGCATGAGGTGCTGATGCAGCGTTACCGGCTGTTGACGGCTGCCAAACACGCGGCCTGAACGGTTCCCTCGGCAAGGCAAAAAAAGCCCCCGCCACCGCAAGGTGACGGGGGTTTAACTTTTCCCCTTTACTACTTACTACTTACGACACTGCGCGGTCAGGCACCCATCGGCTTGCCGTCGGTACGGCGCACCACGATGGTGGACGAGCGCGGCGGCCTGGCCGCGTCCGGCCACTTGCCGGTGGGGTGCTGGATATTGATGAAGCAGGTGGTCAGGTCCGGCGTGTAGGCGATGCCGGTGATTTCGCAGCCGGTCGGACCCACCAGGAAGCGCTTGGACTGACCCGTCGGCGAGACGTAGTACATGCTGTTGTTGCCGAAGGTGTTGATGAAGCTGGCGCTGGTGCTGGAGTCGGTCTGCACCCACAGGCGGCCCTTCGGGTCGACGCGCAGGCCGTCCGGGCTGGAGAAGGTGTCGCCGTTGATATTGCCCTTCAGGTTGTCGGTGGCCAGCGACGGGTCGCCGGCCTGCAGCAGGATGCTCCACGTAAAGGTGGTGGCCAGCGGCGAATTGCCGGCTTCGATCCACTTGATGATATGGCCGTGCAGGTTGTTCTTGCGCGGGTTGGCGGCGTCGGTCTGCTGGCGGCCGCTGTTGTTGGTCAGCGTGCAGTAGAGCGTATTGTCCGGTGCGGCCGTGATCCACTCGGGACGGTCCATCAGCGTGCCGCCGGCCACGCGCGCGGCGGCCTTGGTGTTGACCAGCACGTCGGCCTGGCTGGTGAAGTCGACCGTGGTCGGCGCCGGCGAGGTGGCCGACTGGGTCCAGTTGCCCGGATCCGAAGCGCCGACGGTCAGGCCGTTCTTGCCCTGCGTCAGCTCGATCCACTGGCCGCTGCCGTCGGCGTTGAATTTGGCGACGTAGAGCGTGCCGCTGTCGAGCAGGTTGGCGTTGGCGGCGCGGGTGTTCGGATCGAAGGCCTTGCTGGGTACGAACTTGTAGATGCAGCCCGGCGTGCCGTCGTCGCCCATGTAGAAGGCGACGTTGTTGCTGGCGTCGGTCAGGAAGGCGACGTTCTCATGGTCGAAGCGGCCCATCGCGGTGCGCTTGGACGGCGCGCCCAGCGTGCCGTACGGATCGACTTCCACCACCCAGCCGTAGCCGTTGTCGGCCTGGTTCGGGTCGATGTAGTTGTCCGTGCTTTCTTCGCAGGTCAGGTAGGTGCCCCACGGCGTGTAGCCGCTCGAGCAGTTGTTGAGCATGCCGACCACGGTCGAACCCACCACCGAGGCAGCCGGGCCGCCCACGCGGTACAGCGTGTTGCCGGTGTAGCGCTTGTTGTAGATCGAGTCGCGCTTGACCTGCCACTTGCCGCTGGCGGCCAGTTCGACCTCGATCACCGAAATGCCGACGGCCGACAGCGCGATGCGCTTCTGCTCCGGGCTGGCAGTGGCGGCGTCGTAGGCGGTCGGGAACAGGATGTTGTAGTCCGGCAGCTCGTGGTTGATGGCGAGCAGGCCGCCCTTCTGCGGATCGACGCCCGGCAGCGCGAAGAAGTGCATGCCGTCGTGGTTGCCGCCGGCCTGGCGCTCGGTCTCGGCGGACGACTGGAAGGCGCCGGCATAACCGGTGGCGCCGGCTTCCACCGGATCGCCGGCGGAGAACAGCACGTCGATGCTGTAGCCGTTGGGCACCACCACGGCATCGGCGGTGGACTTGGCGACCGGCTCGAAGGTGACTTCATAGCTCGGGGTGACCGGGCCGGTGGGCGCCGGCCCTGGGGCGGGTGCAGGGGCCGGGGCGGGATCGTCACCGCCGCCGCAGGCGGCCAGCAGGCCGCTGCCGAAGGCCGAGACCAGCGACAGGCCGAGGCCGCCGCGGAGCACCCGGCGGCGCGCCGGGTTGGCGGCGACGATGTCTTCGAGCATCTGGCCGGGCACGTCAACGTCGGGCTTGGCGGCGCGGCCGGCGGCACGCGCTTCGTCGGTCAGGTACGACATGGGCTTTTCCTCCTGTGGGTTTGTCATGGGCGCAAGCCATCATGGGATGCCGGCGCGGTGGGAAGCCCGCAATGTAGGTGCCGCCTGTGTAACTTTGATGACCGGATGTCTGCGACAGCAGAGTTTTGGATCGGAACGCGACAACAATTGAAAAAGGCCGCTTTTGCGGCCCGTTTTCATGCTGTTGTCGCAGGAGTGTGCCTGCGTGCGCTCCCGTCAGCGCGCGGTATGCAGCTGCGCCATCGCGCGCTCGGCATCGCCGCGCGCGAGCAGCCCCAGCGGGTCGATGCTGCGGTCGATGGCTCCCTCGATCGCTTCCTGCTCCTCACGCCGGGGCGGCTTGAGCACGAAGCTGACCACGTCCTCGCGGCCCGCACCGGCGCCGCCCGGCGCGTTGCGCGGATGGCCCACGCCCAGGCGCAGGCGCCAGTATTCCTGCGTGGTCAGGTGGGCCGAGATGTCCTTGAGCCCGTTGTGGCCGCCCGCGCCGCCGCCGCGCTTGAGTTTCACGGTGCCCGCCGGCAGGTCCATCTCGTCGTGGGCCACGACGATCTCGTCGGGCAGGATCTTGTAGAAGCGCGCCAGCGACACCACGGCCAGCCCGGAGCGGTTCATGAAGGTCGACGGCTTGAGCAGCCAGATATCCTGGTCCCACAACCGCGCACGCGCGGCCAGTCCATGGAAGCGGCCCTCCACGCGCAGCGTGGCGCCGCCCATGCGGGCGAGCTGGTCCACCAGCCAGAAGCCGGCGTTGTGTCGGGTGGCCTCGTACTCCGCACCGGGATTGCCGAGGCCGACGATGAGCTTGATCATGCGTGTTGAACAGGTTGGGTGGCAGCGGCTACTGCGTGCAACAACGGCGTACCGCCTGCAGGCGCCAAGCATACGCCAAAAAAAACCGCCGGCAGGGCCGGCGGCTTTTGGCTGCGTGCGGCCAGGGCCGCCACGGCGCAACGACAGCTTAGGCAGCCGGCGTCTCGCCTTCGCCTTCGGCAGCGCCTTCGGCGGCCGAAGCGGCGCCAGCCGGCAGCGAGATGCTGGCGATGGCGGGATTGTCGTCACCGTGGGTGATGACGGTCAGGCCTGCCGGCAGCTTCAGATCGCTCAGGTGCAGGGTCTGGCCCAGCTCCATGGTGCCGACGTCCACTTCGATGAACTCAGGCAGGTCGGCCGGCAGGCACGACACTTCCAGGTCGTTCACGATGTGGTTGACCAGGCCGTGGCCCAGCTTCACGCCAGGAGCGGTCTCCTGGTTCATGAAGTGCAGGGGCACCTTGACGTGGATCTTGTCGTTGGCCGACACGCGCTGGAAATCGACGTGCAGCACCAGCGGCTTGAATGGGTGCATCTGGAATGCACGCAGCAGGGCCTGTTCCGACTTGCCGGCGACTTCCAGTTCCAGGATCGACGAGTGGAACGCTTCCTTCTTCAGGGCGTGCCACAGCGCGTTGTGATCCAGTTCGATCATCTTCGGTTCGGCGGCGCCGCCGTAGATGATGCCGGGGGTCTTGCCCGAATTGCGCAGGCGGCGGCTCGCACCCGTTCCCTGTACGCTACGCTCGAAAGCGACAACTTTCATGATGACTCCAAAGTAAGAAGGCTGTCCGCGACCAGACAGCCCCGTTGCGGCGCAAAGATAGATATGCGCCGATCAAGCCACGTTGACCGCCAAAATCTGGCAATCAACGTGGTAAACCAAAAATTTTATCAGGATCCCGCGAACAGCGACATGATCGAGTCGCCCTTGACGATGCGGGTGAAGGTCTCGGCCAGCAGCGGGGCGGTCGAGAGTTGACGGATCTTGGTGCACTTGGCGGCTTCCTCGGACAGCGGGATGGTGTCGCACACCACCACTTCGTCCAGTGCCGACTCGGCGATGCGGGCAGCGGCGCCGCCCGACAGCACGGGGTGCGTGCAGTAGGCGAAGACCTTCAGTGCGCCGCGCTCCTTCAGCACCTGGGCAGCCTTGCACAGTGTGCCGCCGGTGTCGATCATGTCGTCCATGATCACGCAGTTGCGGCCGTCGACTTCACCGATGATGTTCATCACCTCGGCCACGTTGGCCTTGGGACGACGCTTGTCGATGATCGCCAGGTCGCAGTTCAGTTCCTTGGCCAGCGCGCGGGCACGGACCACGCCGCCGACGTCCGGCGACACCACCAGCAGGTCGCCGTAGTTCTTCTCGCGCAGGTCGCCCAGCAGTACCGGCGAAGCGTAGATGTTGTCGACGGGGATATCGAAGAAGCCCTGGATCTGGTCGGCGTGCAGGTCCATCGTCAGCACGCGCTCGACACCAGCGACTTCCAGCATGTTGGCCACGACCTTGGCCGAGATCGCCACGCGCGCCGAACGCGGGCGGCGGTCCTGGCGGGCATAGCCGAAGTAGGGCATGGCGGCGGTGATGCTGCGTGCCGAGGCGCGCTTGAGCGCGTCGACCATCACCATCAGTTCCATCAGGTTGTCGTTGGTCGGCGCGCAGGTGGACTGCAGCACGATGACGTGCTTGCCGCGAACATTTTCCTGGATGTCGACCTGGACTTCTCCGTCGGAGAAACGGCCAACGAGCGCCTTGCCCAGCGGAATGCCGAGGTGCTGTACGACAGCCTCCGCGAGTTTGGGGTTGGCGTTGCCGGTAAATACCATCAAGCCTTCGCTGCTCATTCGGGGCACCTGTCTTGCTGCTGGGGGAGCTTGGCGTCACCGGCAAAGCCGGTGACTGATACAGAGGGTCCGTAAGGACACTATAGGAATGTAATGGCAGGGGAAGAAGGATTCGAACCTTCGAATGCCGGAATCAAAATCCGGTGCCTTGACCAACTTGGCGACTCCCCTACACAACCGGGCCGTTCTTCGTGGTACCACACTGCCGTACCGCGCCGAACGATAACTTGCTATGCGAGCGCTGCGAGCGGGTGACGTGCCAGACTGCGCACACACCTGCCATCCCACTCGGGAGGCAACCTTTCCAAAACCTGCTGCGCTGTTGTTGCGTCGGGAAAACGCGCAAACACACAGGCTCCGGAACCGGTCATCCTGGCATGCTGATTGTGTTGCTTCAGCCATGCAAGGGCTCGGGCGACTTCGCCGAACTTCGCTGTTGCTATCGGTTCCAGGTCGTTGCGACCGAAATCGAATTTGTTTGTGCGAGCAGCGAAGACCGCAATTATGGAGAGCGGCGTATCCCTTGTCAAGCAGCTGTCCGAAAAAATTTCAGCGGTCGGCACGTGTTGTTTCGGGTGGATGACGACGAACCAACTGTCGGGCAAATCGACCGGCGTCAGTTGCTCGCCAACGCCTTCGGCAAACGCGTTATGCCCGAGCACGAACACAGGCACGTCGGCCCCCAGCGTCAGGCCGATGCGCATCAATTCGGCACGCGAAAAGCCGAGGCCCCACAGGTGGTTCAGCGCCAGCAGCGTGGTGGCCGCGTCGGACGATCCGCCGCCGATGCCGCCGCCCATGGGCAGCACCTTGTCGATGGCGATGTCGGCGCCGAAGGCGGTGCCGCTGGCCGCCTGCAAGGCGCGCGCGGCGCGCACTGCCAGGTCGGTGTCGGCCGGCACGCCGGGCACATCGGTGACACGCGCGATGACGCCGTCATCGCGCCTGCGGAAATGCAGCGTGTCGGACCAGTCGACCAGCTGGAACACGGTCTGCAGCGTGTGGTAGCCGTCAGGGCGGCGGCCGGTGACATGCAGGAACAGGTTGAGCTTGGCCGGCGCCGGGCAGTCGCGCAGCTCGGGCGGGGGCAGGGCAGCGGTTCGGGTCATGGCGTTCGCGGATCGATCACCAGGCGTACCGACAGCGGATTGGCGGCGGAATCGCGCGCCAGGTCGATACGGCGCGGCACCGGGCGGGCAGCCGCATCGGGCGCAGAGGTGTCCTGCCACGCGACATAGCGCACGGTCCAGCCGTTCTGCGCGAGCGTTGCGAGGCGTCCCTGCTCGTCGCGCGTGGTGCGCGCGGGCGAGCCCTGCGCGGCGCGGCCATGCAGCCAGTCGCGCATGCCTGCCACCGGCAGCGCGAAGCCGAGCGCCTCTTCCATCAGCGTGTCGACCTCGGGCGCATTGCGCGGCGGCTGGTTGGGCAGGTCGAGCGTGGCGCCCGATGGCGTGGCGGTCACCACGGCCAGCGTCTGGCCAAGCGGGGAGACCAGGTCCAGGCGCACGTTACGGCCCTGCTCCTCCCAGCGGAAGCTGCCCTGCACGCCTTCGTCGCGCCCGTAGCGCACGTAGTTGGCGGAGAAGCGGCCAGTGTATTGCTGGCTCGCGGCGGTTCCATCGGCATCGAAATTGCGCGACGGCGCCACGCTGGCGCAAGCCTGCAGCAGCAGGGGGGCGCCAAGGCAAAGCAGTGCCAGGCGTCGGGTTCGGTTCATGGGCATTGTCGGGAAGCGGCGGCGCGCTGCGGCAGCCGCCGGCGGACATGAGTCCGGCGCCGCGGGCCTCCAGCGAGGCCGCGGTGCGCGGAGGTTACTTGGACGTCTGTACGTTGACCTTGTAGCGGCGCAGCGTGTCGATCAGGGTCTCGTTCTCCGGATCGATGCGCACGGCCTCGGTCCAGGTCTTGCGCGCTTCGTCGTGCTCGCCGAGCTGCCACAGCACCTCGCCCAGGTGCGCGCCGATCTCGGCTTCGGGCGCCTTGGCGTAGGCGTTGCGCAGCAGGTCCGCCGCGGGGCGCAGGTCGCCCATGCGGAATTTGACCCAGGCCAGGCTGTCCATGATGTACGGATCGTCCGGGCCCAGTTCGGAGGCGCGCTCCAGCAGCTTGAGCGCCTCGGGCAGCCGCTCGTTGCGGTCGGCCAGCGAGTAGCCCAGCGCGTTGTAGCCTTGCTTCTGCTCGGGCAGCAGCGCGATGACCTTGCGCAGGCCTCTTTCCATGCTGTCGTAGCGCTTCTGGCGCTCGTCCAGCATGGCCAGCTCGTAGATCCAGTCGGCGTTCTCGGGCTCGGCCGTGATGCGTTCGTCCAGCACCTTGCGGGCGCGGTCGTAGGCCTTGGTCTCCATCAGCGTGGCGACCTCGGCCTGACGGATGGCGGTCATGCGCTGCGAGCGCTGGCCTGGATCGGGGATGTCCTCGGCGTCGGAAAGCATATCGCCGAAAAGCGCCTGCGCGTCGTCGAGCTTGCCCATGCGTGCCAGCAGCTGCGCACGCTTGGCGGTCGCCGCGGGTGCCAGCCGGATGTCCTCGATGCGGTCCAGCCACTGGATCGCGCCGGCATAGTCCTTCCGTTCCTCAGCGATCTGCGCCAGGTACTGGTAAGCAATGTCGGGATTGGCGGTGGGCTGCTTCTGGACCAGCTGCAGGTATTCCTTCAGGTACTGCTCGGCCTCGGTGTAGTTCCTGGCCTGCAGGCTGGTCAGACCCAGCGCCAGCGGCACGCGCGGGTCTGCCGGTGCCACCTTGCGCAGCGTCTCGAACTCTTGCCGGGCCGCCTGCATGTCATTGCGCAGCAGGTACAGCCGCGCCAGCGTGATATGGCCGTTGACCGAGTCGGGAGACTTGTCGAGGAAGCGCTTGAGGATGGCGACGGCTTCGTCGGGCTCCTTCTCGGCGCGCAGCTCGGCGGCCATCAGTGCCGCGGCTTCATAGCCGGGCCGCAGCTTCAGCGCCTGGTCCAGCGCGGCAAGCGAGCCCGGCACGTCGCCGGCGACTTCCTTGGCGCGCGCCAGCGCGAGTTGGGTCTCGGGCAGACGCGTATCGTTCCTGGTCAGCTCCTGCAGCAGCGTAGCGGCGCCGGCGGGATCGCTGGTGCGCGACAGCTGCTGCTGCAGTTGCAGGATGGCATCGCCGCGATGGGTGGCCGGCACCGAAGCCAGTTGCTGCTGCAGCAGCGGCCGGGCATCGTCCCAGCGACCGTTGAGTACCAGCAGCGTCGACAGCACCTGGGTGGCGGCGGGCGAGTTCGGCGAGATCTCGCGCCACAGCCGCGCAGCGTCCAGCGCCTGCTGCGGGACGCGCGCGTTGAAGGCGATCTCGGTGGCGCGCTGCGCGAAGCGCGGGTCGCGTGTCTGCCGCGCCAGTTCCAGGTAGGTGCGGTAAGCCGGGCCGACCAGGCCGCGCTGCATGGAAATCTCGGCGGCGAGCACCATATAGACGATGTCGTCGGTCAGCTCGACCGACGGCAGCGCACTGCGTGCCGCCTTGGCGGCCGCGGCGCGGTCGCCCTCGGCGGCGGCCAGCTGCAGCCTGGGCAGCGGGGCCTCGGCGGGCGGTGCGGCATGGGCCGCTCCCGCGGCCACGGCGAGCAGTGCCGAGGCGGCCAGCGCACCCACATGGCGGCGGTGACTTTGCCGGAACACGGCGAGTGCGCTAGCGGCCCGCGCTGTGCGGGAAACGGCGCCTATGGCTGCGGCCAGTGGATTACCCGCGGCGTGCCTGGCGTGCCCGACGTGCTCAGTGAGGGGATGCGACGTGGTGTCCGGCATCTGGTCCGGAATAAGGTCCGACATGTATTGAGTGCTCCGGCGCACGCTGGCGAAGGATTGGATAAGGGCATTGTAGCCTGCCGCTACAATGCGCTGCTCGGCGCCCGCGGGCTTGCGCACGCAGGGCCGGCAGGAGTTTGGAGCGGTAACAAACGGAGAGGTTCGATGCCTGAATTGCCCGAGGTCGAGGTGACCCGGCGCGGCCTGCTGCCGCATGTGGTGGGCCGGCGCATCGCCGCGGTGACGGTACGCCACCGGGGCCTGCGCTGGCCGGTCGATCCGGAGCTGGAAAGCCGTCTGGCGCAGCGCGTGGTACGCCGGATCGAGCGCCGCGGCAAGTACCTGCTGCTCGAATGCGTCAGCGCCGATGGGGAGGCAGCCACCGGCTGGCTGCTGGTGCATCTGGGCATGACCGGCACGCTGCGGGTGCTGCCCGATGCGCCGCCGCCCGGCACGCACGATCACCTGGACCTGCTGCTCACGGCCGAACCTGGCGCCGGGCCTGGCCCGGTGGTGCTGCGCTTTCGCGATCCGCGCCGCTTCGGCGCGATCTTGTGGACCACGCTGCCCGAGGCCGAACTGCAGCAACACCCGCTGCTGCGCACGCTCGGCATCGAGCCCTTCGATGCCGCCTTCGACGGCGCCTGGCTGCACCGCCACACGCGCGGGCGCAGTGCCGCAATCAAGACCGTGCTGCTGGCGGGCGGCATCGTGGTGGGCGTGGGCAACATCTATGCATCGGAAAGCCTGTTCCGCGCCGGCATCCGCCCGACCACGCCGGCCGGGCGCCTCAGCCGCGCGCGCTGCGACCGCCTGGCGCAGGCCGTGCGCGAAACGCTGGCGCAGGCGATCGAGCGCGGCGGCAGCACGCTGCGCGACTTTGTCGGCAGCGACGGCGCCAGCGGCTACTTCCAGCTCGATTGTTTTGTCTATGACCGCGCCGGGCAGCCGTGCCGGGTCTGTAGCACGCCGGTGCGCCAGATCGTGCAGGGCCAGCGCTCGACTTTCTACTGCCCGAACTGCCAGCACTGAGCTGCTGCGACATGCGCTGTGTGGCGCACAATGCGCGCCGCTGCGGATTGTCGATGGGTCGGCGCAACACTCCTCGTCCGCGGAACCCACAAGGGGCGTGAATTCCACAAAACCGCCGTGGAAACCTGTATCGTGTGCGCAGTCATAAAAAGTTACAAAAATGGCCCAACCGTCTGAAAGATTCGCGGCGGCGGCCGGCATTGCGTGAACACGGGCACGCCACCCGGTGGCCAGCCCCGAGGTAGAAACCGAGTCAGCCAAACAGCTCCATGACAACGCTCGCCCACCAATTCGAACAATACGGCGCCTGGAGAACGGGGGTCCTCCAGTCACTGGCCGAATTCCAATCCTGGCTGCAGCAGCACGACCTGTACGACGCACAGGCCGATGACCGCGTGCAGCGCATCCAGAACGTACTGCGCGGCGACCGCCTCAAGGTCGCCTTTATTGCCGAGTTCTCGCGCGGCAAGAGCGAGCTGATCAACGCCATCTTCTTTGCCGACTACGGGCGCCGCATCCTGCCGTCGTCGGCTGGGCGCACCACCATGTGCCCGACCGAGCTGCGCTATGACGAGGCCGAGCCGCCGTGCATCCGCCTGCTGCCGATCGAAACGCGCCTGCAGGAAGCCTCGACCGCGGACTTTCTCGAGGCCGGCACCTCGGCCGCGCACTGGCATTCTGTGCCGCTCGACCCGTCTTCGCCCGAAGGTATGCTGGAAGCCTTCCAGCACGTGGTGCAGACCGTGCGCGTGCCGCCGCAGCAGGCCGAGGCGCTTGGCCTGTACCACGAGAACGATCCCGACGCCGCCTACGCGGTCGATGCCGAAGGCATGGTCGAGATCTCGCGCTGGCGCCACGCCGTCATCAATTTCCCGCACCCGCTGCTGCGCCAGGGCCTGGTGATCCTCGACACGCCCGGGCTGAACGCGATCGGCACCGAGCCCGAACTGACGCTGCGGCTGATCCCGGACGCGCACGTAGTGGTGTTCGTGCTGGCGGCGGACGCCGGCGTCACCAAGAGCGACCTGGAGCTGTGGCGCAGCCATGTCGGCGCCGGCCACCGGCGCGGCTGCCTGGCGGTGCTCAACAAGATCGACGGGCTGTGGGACCCGCTGCGCCAGCCGGCCGAGATCGCGCAGGAGATCGCGCGGCAGGTCTCCACCACCGGGAAGGTGCTGGGCATCGAGCAGTCACGCATTTATCCGGTATCCGCGCAGAAGGGCCTGGTGGCCAAGGTCACGCACGACGACGCGCTGCTCGCGCGCAGCGGCCTGCCCGAGTTCGAGCATGTGTTGTCCAACCAGTTGATCCCGCGCCGGCGCGAGATCGTCTCGGACCAGGCGCACCGGCTGGTGCAGGACATGGCGCGCGCCGCGCAGCAACTGCTGCAGAGCCGTCGCCGCGACATCGTCGAGCAGTTGTTCGAGCTGCGCGGCCTGCGCGGCAAGAACCACGCGATGGTCAAGCACATGCTGATGCGCGTGCAGGGCGAGAAGGAAGAGTTCGAGCAGAGCATCAGCAAGTTCCAGGCGCTACGGCTGGTGTTCGGGCGCCACAGCGCCGACATCATCAAGAGCCTGCAGCTGCGCGACGTGCGCCACACCATGCGCACCGCGCGCGAGCAGATGAAGGAGCGCTTCTTCTCGCGCGGCCTGCGCGAGGACATGGACGCGCTGTTCGCGCAACTGACCGCGCTGGTGACCGATGCCGACAACAAGATCGGCCAGCTGCATCAGCTGATCGAAAGCATGTACCGGCGCTTCAATGCCGAGCACGGCTTCACGTTGCCCGCGCCGATGCAGTTCACCGCCGAGCGCTACATTGCCGAGCTGCAGGAAACGCTGCGGCTGGTGCATGCGCATTTCGGCACGGTCAGCATGCTGACCCGCTCGCGGCCGCAGCTGGTGCAGAACGCGTTCAGCACCATGGCCAGCCGCGTGCTGGAGAACTTCCGCGACCTCAATCGCGATATCGAGGTGTGGCTCAAGTCGGTAATGACGCCGCTGGAAGCGCAGGTGCGCGAGCACCAGAAGCAGCTGCGCCGCCGTGTCGATTCGATCGAGCGCATCCACGAAGCCACCGACACGCTGGAAAGCCGCATCGCCCAGCTCGAGGAAGTGCTCAACGGCCTGGACGAACGCAGCGGGCATATCGAGAACTTCGCGCAGCGGTTGCTGCGGCCGACAGCCAATCCCGCCGGGGTGGACCTGGCAGTGGCCTAGCGCGGGGCACCGTCGCCGGGCGGTATATCATGTGGCGCCGCGCGTAGCGGCGCCATTTTTATTTGGTGCGCCCGCGACCGCAGCGCCCCCACGTTCTACACCAGTCTCACCCGATGCCCCGCAAGCCCGCCCCCCGTGCCGCTCCAGCCGTTCCCGCCGTGCCTGACGACATCCACGTCCCCCCCGATTTCGGCGCGCGCGTGGTCGACTGGCAGCGCGTGCATGGCCGGCACGACCTGCCGTGGCAGAACACGCGCGACCCATACCGCATCTGGCTGTCGGAGATCATGCTGCAGCAGACGCAGGTCAGCGCGGTGATCGACTACTTCCAGCGCTTTATCTTGCAGTTGCCCACGGTACAGGCGCTGGCCGCGGCGCCGGCCGACCAGGTGATGGCGTTGTGGGCGGGGCTGGGCTACTACTCGCGTGCGCGCAACCTGCACCGGTGCGCGATGCAGGTGGTCAGCGAACATGGTGGCGAGTTCCCGACCGACCCGGCGGTGCTGGCGACGCTGCCCGGCATCGGCCGCTCCACCGCCGCGGCGATCGCCGCGTTCAGCGCCGGCGTGCGCTCGCCGATCCTGGACGGCAACGTCAAGCGTGTGTTCGCGCGCTTCTTCGGCATCCACGGGCATCCGGGCGAACGCGCGGTGGAAGCGCGCATGTGGCAGCTGGCCGAGGCGGCGCTGCCGGCCCCGGGTCCGCGCCAGGCCGAGGACATGATCGCCTACACGCAGGGCCTGATGGACCTGGGTGCAACCGTATGCTCGCGTGGCAAGCCTGCATGCCTGGCCAATGCGGGTGCGTGCCCGCTGTCCACCGATTGCGTGGCGCGCCGCGACGGCCTCACCGCCGTGCTGCCCACGCCCAAGCCGCGCGCAGCCATCCCCGAGCGCAGCACCGTGATGCTGCTGGTGCGGCGCGAGCGTGAAGTGCTGCTGCGCCTGCGCCCGGACAGTGGCGTGTGGGGCGGCCTGTGGAGCCTGCCGGAGATGCCGGTCGACGCCGTGCCGTTCGATGCCGAAGCCGCGGAAGAGGCGGCGCTCGACTATGCGCGCGCCTTCGGCAAGCCGACGCGTGCCGCGCTGACCGGCGAGCTGACCCACGTGTTCACGCATTTCCGCCTGCTGATCCGTGCCATCCGGGTCGATGTCAGCACCGACCCCGGCAACCTGATGGTGCGGGACAGCGCCGCGGAAGCCGCGCAACGCTGGATTTCGCTCGATGATCTCGATGCGCTGGGCACGCCCGCGCCGGTGCGCAGGCTGCTGGAAGACCAGGCGCGCGGCGGGCTGTTTTGATTGATGTGGGGAACTGCGCCTAGACCATGTGGTTCTGGCGCATATACCGGTGCACGATCTCGATGCGCATGCCCGCATCGGGCAGTGCCATCAGCATCTGCTTGGCCTTGAGCGGCACCGGCAGCAGTTCGCACAGCCGGTTGGCGACCCAGCTCGGGTCGTCCCACAGGTAGGGCTCGTCAAAGGGCAGGCGGTCGGGCTGCTCGGCATGCAGCCGGGTCACGATGCGCCGCAGCGCGTCCAGGCATTCACCCAGCAGCTCCAGCTTGCAGTCGATGATGTCGGCGGGCAGCACTTCGGCGCGCGCCACCAGCAGGCCGTCGTCGCGCGTCTCGTGGCTGATGATGCGGAAGCGTTCGCGGCCGCGCGCGCGGATCAGCAGCACGCCCAGTTGCTCCATATTGCAATCGACGATGTCGGCGAGGCAGCCGATCGGCTCGGGCACGGTGGCCTGGTCGGGGCGCGCCACTTCTTCCCCGCTTTCGATCAGGCATACGCCAAAGGGCGTGCTGTCGCGCAGGCAGTTGCGCACCATGTCGACATAGCGCGCCTCGAACACGCGCAACGGCAGCCGTCCACCGGGAAACAGCACGGTGTGCAAGGGGAACAGCGGCAGGTTGTCGAGCGTCTGCGTTGGGTCGTCGGACCCTGCGGACGCGGTATGACGGTAGAGATCGGTCGAAGACATGCGGTGCCAGCTTGCGTAGGGGACGCTGTTCGGGCAGCAATGGCGCGCCGCCAGGCAAACGCTGCGCGCCACCGCCCGCAGGCAGGCACGATTCGCGTCAGCCCGCCGGCGCGAGCTCTCGGTGTCTCACCAGCACATTACCATGCGCCCGGAAATAGTTGGCGAGCCTTTCCGCAATATAGACCGAGCGATGCTGGCCGCCGGTGCAGCCGATCGCCACGGTCAGGTAGCTGCGGTTGTCAGCAATGAAACTCGGCAGCCACTTTTCGACATAGGCGCGGATATCCTCGGCCATCGCCAGCACCATCGGCTGCCCCTGCAGGAAGTCGATTACCGGCTTGTCGCGGCCCGTCAGCGGGCGCAGCGCCAGGTCGTAGTAGGGGTTGGGCAGCGAGCGCACGTCGAACACCATGTCGGCGTCGCTGGGCACACCGTGCTTGAAGCCGAAGGACTCGAACAGCAGCGTCAGCCGTTCGCTGTCGTCGCGGATCAGCTCCTTGATCCAGCTGCGCAGCGTATTGGTGCGCACATTGCTGGTGTCGATCCGGTGCGCGGCCTCGGCCAGCGGGCTCAGCAGCTCGCGCTCCATTTCGATCGCTTCCATCAGCGCGGTGTCGTTGAGGGCGGGCTCGCCGCCCGGGCCGGGCGTGCCTTCGGTGCGGATCGACAGCGGATGGCGGCGGCGCGTCTCGGAGTAGCGTTGCACCAGCGCGTCGGTGCTCGCCGTCAGGAACACCACCTCGACCTGGTGCTCGGGCGCGAGCGCGCGCACGGTGTCGGGCAGCTCGTCGAGCGATTCGCGGCTGCGGATGTCGGTGGCCACCCCCAGGTGCGTATAGCCCTGGCTGGCGAGATAGCGGGTCAGTTCCGGGATGAACTGCGCCGGCAGGTTGTCGACGCAGTAATAGCCTGCATCTTCGAGGACGTTCAGGGCGACGGACTTGCCGGAACCGGAAATGCCGGTGATGAGAATGATGCGCATAGCATGTGAAGCATAGCATCAGGTGATGGCCGCGTCATGACAGTCGCCGCAAGCAAAAATGGCGAGCCTCGCGGTTCGCCATTCATTGTGTGTCAGCTGGACATTGGTCAGGCCGACTTGGACAGGCATTCCTTCATGTACGCCTTGTATTCGTCGCCCTTCTTGCCCTTGCCCTCCTTGCTGCAGGCCGCCATCTTTTCCTGCTGGGTCTTGGGCACGGCCGACTTGTTGGCCGACAGGCATTCCTTCATGAACGCCTTGCGCTCGTCGCCCTTCTTGTCGCCGGCCTGGGTGTTGCAGGCCTTCATCTTTTCCTGCTGCGCGGTCGGGGCCTTGGCTTCCTTGGCGGGAGCGGCCGGTGCCGACGCCGTCTGGGCAAAGGCCACGGACGCCATCAGCGGGGTCACCAGCGCGCACATCGCGATCAGTTTTTTCATGCTTGCTCTCCTGGCTGTGGAAAACATCATGGCCGCGCGGGTATGGGGGCTCGTGGCGGCCTGTGGATGGGCTCGATGCCCATTACAGCACAAAACGTAGGACGTCCCAAGCACGTTGACGGCAGCGCCTGCCGCCGTTGTAAGCAATTGAAAGCGCAGTGCGGAAGGGTCAGAGCAGCCGGCCCTGGCCGCGCGAAACCGCGTCGGCCTGCATCGCCGCGCGCTGGCGGTCCATGAAGTCGCGCAGCGTGTCGATGCCGCGCAGGCGCAGGATGGTGTTGCGCACCGCGGCCTCGACCAGCACGGCAAGGTTGCGGCCGGCCGCAACCTGGATCTTGACCATATGGATCGGCAGGCCGAGCACGTCGAGGTATTGCGAATCGAGCGGCAGACGCTCGAATTCGCCGTCGTTGCGCCGCACCAGCTGCACCACCAGCTTGATCTTCATCTTCCGCCGCACCGCGGTCTCGCCGAAGATGGTCTTGATATCGAGCAGGCCCAGGCCGCGCACTTCCAGCAGGTTCTGCAGCAGCGGCGGGCAGCGCCCCTCGATGAAGTCCGGCCCCAGGCGCACGAAGTCGACCGCATCGTCGGCCACCAGCCCGTGGCCGCGCGAGATCAGTTCCAGCCCGAGCTCGCTCTTGCCCAGGCCCGATTCACCCATGATCAGCACGCCCATGCCGAGGATGTCGAGGAACACCCCGTGCATGGTCACGCGCGGCGCGGAAATGCGCGACAGGTACAGGCGCAGGTGGTCGATCACCGCGGCCGACGACACCGGCGTGGTGAACAGCGGCGTGGACGAGCGCGTGCAGCGCAGTTCCAGGTCGGGCGGCGGCTCCATGCCGTCGGCGATCACCAGGAAGGGCGGCTCGAGCAGGATCAGCTCGCCCATCTGGCGCTTGCGGGTCTCGTCGTCCAGGCGCTGGTAGTAGGTGATCTCGGGCTTGCCGAGCACCTGGATGCGGTTGGGGTGGATCAGGTTCAGGTGACCCACCAGGTCCGCGGCGGAGGTGGCCTCGCGGGCGAATTCCACGTCGAAGGCGCGATCCGCCCCTTCCAGGCCGGCCACCCACGAGAGTTTGAGGTCGGCTGCGTTGTCGTCGAAGATCGACTGGGAGGTGACGCCGGTGAGTTCCATGCGGTATGACTGGTGAGGCGGTGTGCGAAGCGTCTTGCGCCTGCCCGGTCTGGTGCCGGCCCGCTCTGGGGATCAGTGGATCAGGGGTGCCATGCAATCAGCAACTGGTGCACGGCATCGGGCGTGGGCAGGGTTGCCAGCCCTTCGCGCATGTCCCGGTCCGACAGCAGTTGCGCGATTTCAGAAAGGATTTCCAGGTGCTGCTGCGTGGCCTGCTCGGGCACCAGCAGGAAGATCAGCAGCGACACCGGCTTGCCGTCCGGCGACTCGAACGGGATCGGCTCGGCCAGCCGCATGAAGGCGGCCAGCGGCTGCTTCAGGCCCTTGATGCGGCCATGCGGGATCGCCACGCCGGCGCCCAGGCCGGTGGAGCCCAGCGATTCGCGCGCGAACAGGTTGTCCGTCACAGTAGCGCGCGCCACGCCATGGTTGTTCTCGAAGAGGAGCCCGGCCTGCTCGAACACACGCTTCTTGCTGGTGACGCTTACATCGAGGTTGATGTTGCCGGGTGGCAGCAATTTGGCCAAACGATTCATGGGCGATGCGCAGGATTTCAGTTAGCGGGGCGGATCAGCCGTTCCGGCCGGGCAGTGGGCTGCTGCGGGCGGCTGCAAAGTCACTCGACGCCGGGCCGTCAGCCGCCCGCGGGCGTCCGGCCATTATAGAGCAGCGGCTTCCTCCCCATTGTGCAGCGCAGCGCCGGATTCGGGTGCAAAACGACACAAGGTCACGCACCGGGTTGGATGCAAAAAATGCCCGCCTGCCATGTATGGCGCAGCATACACCTTGCCGCCGTCGTTGCGAACACCCTCGCCCAATCGGGTGGTACTAGTTTGCACCGCCGCCACAGCCAGGGCGCTTTATGCTCATTTTCTGGCGCCAGGGCGCAAAAAAGCCGCGTTTGAGCGCGGCTTGCCTGTCTAGTCTCGGATTCGACGGCTCGCTGGGAGCCGCCGGGCACGGTCATTGCTGCATTTGCGCTGCGGCCATCTGATATTTGACCGCCTCGCGGTCGTGGCTTTGCACGCGGTCCTTGTAGCGGATCACCTGACGGTCGAGCTTGTCGACGAGCGCGTCGATTGCCGCATACAGGTCTTCGTGATGCGCTTCAACAAAGATGTCCTTGCCCCTGAGATGTAGATTGATTTCCGCGTACTGGCGCCGGTCCTTTTCTTTGTGATTATCGACAGAGAGCAGCACGCTAACGCCAATGACTTGATCGAAATGCCTGACGATTCGCTCCAGCTTCGTTTCCACGTACTCACGCAATGCCGGCGTGATGTCAAGGTGGTGTCCACTGATCTTGAAGTTCATAGCGCTTCTCCTTCTGAAAGAGCCTCACCAGGCAGGCGGTGGGCTCGGCTACAAAGACTTGCGGAGATTGACTGCGGGGATTTTCAGGGCTTCGCGATACTTGGCAACGGTGCGGCGTGCGACAACGAAGCCTTGTTCGCCCAGCAGTTCGGCAATGCGACTGTCGGAAAGGGGATTCCTCGGGTCTTCGGCTCCTATCAGTTGCTTGATCAAGGCGCGGATGGCCGTTGATGAAGCCGCGCCACCGGTTTCGGTGGACACGTGGCTGCCGAAGAAGTACTTCAATTCGAAAGTACCCATCGGCGTTGCCATGTATTTATTGGTCGTCACCCGGGAGATGGTTGACTCGTGTAAACCCAGTGTATCGGCAATCTCCCTCAAAACCAAGGGGCGCATGGCGATTTCGCCGTGGGTGAAAAAGTTCTTTTGACGCTCGACAATGGCCTGTGAGACACGCAGGATGGTGTCGAACCGTTGCTGGATGTTCTTGATCAGCCACCGCGCTTCCTGCAGCTTCTGCTGCAGGCCGGCCGTGCCCGACTCGCCCTTGGCGCCGCGCAGGATCTGCGCGTACATATCGTTGATGCGCAGCCGCGGCATCACATCCGGGTTGAGTTGCGCGGTCCAGCCGCCGCCGCTCTTGCGCACGAATACATCGGGCACCACGAAATCGGCTTCCGGGCGGCTGTAGGCATGGCCGGGATAGGGCGCGAGCGAGCGGATCAGTTCATGCGCCGCCTTCAGCGCCGCTTCGTCCACCTGCAGCGCCTTCTTCAGCCGCGTGTAGTCGCGCACTGCCAGCAGTTCCAGGTGGTTGGTGACGATGACCAGCGCCAGGTCGCGCTGCGGGTGCTTCAGGCGCCGCAATTGCAGCGCGAGGCACTCGGCGGCATTGCGCGCGCCCACGCCGGGCGGATCGAAGCTCTGCAGCAGCGTCAGGATCGCGTGGACTTCCTCGATCTCGAATTCGAGTTCTTCCGGCAGCTCGGTGCAGATTTCCTCGAGCGACGCGCTCAGGTAGCCGTCGTCGTCCAGCGATTCGATCAGGAAGATCGCCAGGCCCTTGTCGCGCGTCGAGATCTTCAGCGGCGCGAGCTGCTCCATCAGGTATTCGCGCAGCGTCGGCTCGGCGTCGCGCAGCTGCATCGGCGTCTTTTCGTCATCGTCGCCTTGCGGCCGGCGGGCGAAGTCGTCAAGGCTCCAGTCGCTGCCATAGTCGTCGCCGCTGCTGCTGTCGCCGTAGCTGTCATCGTCGCCCGCGGCGTCGGTGCGCGCGTCACCGTTTCCTTGCGGCTCGGCCGGCGCGGGTGCGGGCGCGCTCTGCAGGTTGACCGAGCCGTCGGCGGCCACGCGCAGCGGGCTTTCGATCCAGTCGTTCTCACGTTCGAGCAGGGGGTTTTCCGTCAGCGCCTGTTCGACTTCCTGCTGCAGTTCCAGCGTTGAAAGCTGCAGCAGCCGGATCGACTGCTGCAGTTGCGGCGTGAGTGCCAGGTGCTGGGAGAGGCGGAGCTGTAGCGACGGTTTCATGCGACCTATTTTATGCGCATCTTTCCGTTGTTGGAACGGAAATTGCTATCGCTGATGCGCTCTGATCGCCGCACGCTGTGGGGTATCCCACGCGCTGCCTGAACAAAACCTGCCGTGTGTGGTAGCGCTCGAGACAACGCTTCTGACCACTTTCAGCAGGCCGGTACATCACATGCGGAAGTTCTCGCCCAGGTAGACGCGCCGCACCGATTCGTTGGCGATGATCTCTTCGGGCTCGCCCGCGGCCAGCACCGTGCCTTCGCTGATGATGTAGGCGTGGTCGCAGATGCCGAGCGTTTCGCGCACGTTGTGATCGGTAATCAGCACGCCGATATTGCGCGCCTTCAGGAAGCTGACGATGCGCTGGATCTCGCCCACCGCGATCGGATCCACGCCGGCGAAGGGCTCGTCCAGCAGGATGAAGCGCGGCGACGAGGCCAGTGCGCGCGCGATCTCCACGCGGCGGCGCTCGCCACCCGACAGCGACAGCGCCGGGTTGTTGCGCAGGTGCGCGATCTGCAGGTCGTCGAGCAGCGAATCGAGGCGGCGGTCGATCTCGGCCTTGCCCAGCGGCTTGCCGTTTTCCACCTGCAGCTCCAGCACGGCGCGGATGTTCTCCTCGACGTTGAGCTTGCGGAAGACCGAGGCCTCCTGCGGCAGGTAGGACAGCCCCATGCGTGCGCGCTCGTGGATCGGCAGGCCGCTGATATGGTCGCCGTCGAGCACGATATCGCCCTCGTCCAGCGCCACCAGGCCGACGATCATGTAGAAGGAGGTGGTCTTGCCCGCGCCGTTGGGGCCGAGCAGCCCGACCACCTCGCCGCTCTTCACGTCCAGCGAGACATCCTTGACCACCGTGCGCGTGCCATAGCGCTTCCTCAGGTGGCGCACGACCAGCGTGCTGCCCCCGGCTAGGACGGTGGAGGCTTCGACGAAAGGCTTTTCGGCAATCGTTGCGGTATCGGTCATTGGCTCAGGCATTCATTCAGGCGGCGGCGCAGGGGATGTCGTATGCGGCGCCGGCGTCAGGGTTTGTTGGTCGGCGCGGGCGCGGACTTCAGGTTCAGCGGCGAGCCGCCGGCACCGGGCGCGCCTTGGGCGCCCTGGTCCTGGCGCGGCGACAGCACTGCGCGCACGCGGCCGGAAGGATTGGCGGGCGAGCCCTCGCCGCCGCTACCGGCAGCCGTGTAGAACTCCTTGCGGCTGTCGTAGGTCAGCACCGCGCCGCGGATCTCGTCGACCATCTTGGCACCCTGCAGGCGGGCCATGCGGGCATTGCCGATCAGCTTGGACAGTTCCTGCTTGCCGTCGTATTCGATGCGGTCGCCCCAGCCGTCGATATATTCATCGACACCCTCGCGCTTCTGCCGGATATACGCCTGCTTGCCCGGCTTGGCGGTGGCCACGGCGAACTGATAACCCTCCGGGTCGGTGCGCAGCTCGGCCGCGTCCGACTTCAGGATCATGGTGCCCTTGGTCAGCACCACGTTGCCGGTGAGCGTATAGATCTGCTTGACGTCGTCGTAGCTGGCGTTGTCGGCCTCCAGCACCATCGGCTTGTCGCGGTCCGCGCGCTCGGCAAGGGCGGGCTGGGCCAGCAGCAGGCCGAAGGCCACTGCCGAAGCCAGCAGGGCAGGGGCGGTGCGTCGACGGGACGATGTCGTCAGGAAAGCAGTCATGTTGGCAGGGGTCGCTGGAGGGCGTCTTGGTACGTTTTGGTACGTGTTGGTGGTGCCTGGGGCGGGCGGGGTTCGTTGCAGCCTTGCTGCCAACGGGGCCCCGTGCCGGGATCATCACCGGCCCGGCGACGGTCCGGTGATGATGGTGCCGCGTACATTGCCGAGCAATTGTACTTCGCGGGTGACGTTGTTGAAGATCAGGCCGTTGGCTGTCATCACCGAGGGGCCGCGCGTGAGCTTGACCGCCTTGTCGGTCTTGACGATGTCGTCGTTGAGCAGCAGCTGGAAGTAGCTCGACGCCGCGGTCAACTGCGGGTCCTTGGACGCGTCGGGCCCCTGCTGGCGCAGGATGAAGCCGTTGCCGTACAGGTCGATCACCGAGCCTTCGGCGTTCATGCGGCCGATGTCGGCGCGCGCGGTGACGGGCGGGCGGTCGGGCTGGTAGGCGCGCATCGCGGGACGGGTCACCTCGTAGGTCTGGTCGTCCTCGAAATGGACCATGCGATCGCCGGTGAAGCGGATCTTGGTGCTGCCGTCCGGTGCCAGCTCGGTGGCCGAGAAGCGGTCGATGAAGTAGTCCGGCTCGTGTTTCTTGGTGGTCTGCGCGGCCTGGTCTTCCTTGGGCGAGTTGATCTGGACCAGCCAGAACGTGCTGCCCGCCACGAAGGCCATCAGCAGCAGCGGCAGCAGCCGCATCACGATGCCGCTGAGGGAGGCGAGTAGTGCCTGCATGGTGTCCTTGCTTGCGCCCCGTTCAGATGACCTTGGCGCGGGTCAGGTCGTGGATATGGAGCGCGCCGGTGAGGCGGCCGTCGTCGTCCACCACCAGCAGCTGGTTGATGCGGTTGGCTTCCATCACCTGTACCGCTTCCACGGCGAGCTGGTTCTCGTTGACCACGTGCGGGTTGCGGTGCATGACCTCGCCGATGGGCACGGTCTTCCAGTCGCGCGGGGTTTCCAGCAGGCGGCGCAGGTCGCCGTCGGTGAAGACCCCGATGGCGTGGCCGTCGGGGTCAACCACCGCGGTCATGGCCATGCCCTTGCGGGTAATTTCCATCAGTGCCTGCGCCAGCGGGGTGTTCTCGCGTACCTCGGGCACGGCGTTGCCGGTGCGCATCACGTCGCGCACGTGCGTCAGCAGCTTGCGCCCCAGCGCGCCGCCCGGGTGCGAGCGGGCGAAGTCTTCCTCGCCGAAGCCGCGCGCGTCCAGCACCGCCACTGCCAGCGCGTCGCCGAGCGCCAGCGCCGCGGTGGTGCTTGCCGTTGGCGCCAGGTTCAGCGGGCAGGCTTCCTTTTCCACGGCGGCGTCCAAGTGCACATCGGCCAGCTTGGCCAGGTTGGACTCGGGGTTGCCGGTGACCGAGATCAGCCGGGCGCCGATGCGCTTGACGATCGGGATGATCGACAGCAGCTCGCCGGTCTCGCCGGAATTGGAAAAGGCGATCAGCACGTCGTCGCGCGTGACCATGCCCAGGTCGCCATGGCTGGCCTCGGCCGGGTGCACGAAGAACGCGGGAGTGCCGGTGGAGGCCAGCGTGGCCGCCACCTTGCGCCCGATATGACCGGACTTGCCGATGCCGGAGACCACTACGCGCCCGTTGCATTGCAGGATCAGCTGCACCGCGTGGGCAAAGTCAAGGGTCAGGCGGCCCGAAAGTGCGGAAACCGCATCGGCTTCGGTCTGGAGGGTATTGCGCGCGAGCCGGAGTGCTCGATCCGCATCGAAATTGGCTATCATGGCGACGAAGTATACCAACGAATGCGACGGCGCCTTGGTCGCCTCCGGGCGCCCCGCCGCGCTTGCCGTGTTGCCCCGGCAGGGTGCCCGTGCCGGGTCGGACGCGTGCCTGGCCGGTCACCCCGCTAGCCTGGCTTCCCTATCGCCTGACTGCCTGACCGCCCGACCGCCTGAAACACGCCTGATGCATTCTCCGCTGGAACTGACCCTGGTGCTGCTGGCCGCTGCCGTATTCGGCGTGGTCGCTTTCCGTATGCTGCAGTTGCCGCCAATGCTCGGCTACCTCGCCGTGGGCATCCTGATTGGCCCGCATGCGCTCGGACTGGCCAGCGACACCGCGCAGACCAAGTACCTGGCCGAATTCGGCGTGGTCTTCCTGATGTTCTCGATCGGCCTGGAGTTCAGCCTGAGCAAGCTGCGCTCGATGAAGCGCCTGGTGTTCGGGCTGGGCGGCTCGCAGGTGGTGCTGTCGATGCTGGCGGTGGTGGCGGCGAGCTGGGCCTTCAACTGGCTGTTTGCGCTGTCGTGGCAGGCCTCGGTGGCGCTGGGCGGGGCGCTGGCGATGTCCTCCACGGCGATCGTGTCCAAGATGCTGTCCGAGCGCATGGAGCTGGAAAGCGAGCACGGCCGCAACATCATCAGCATCCTGCTGTTCCAGGACCTGGCCGTGGTGCCGCTGCTGATCGTGATCCCGGCGCTGTCGCAGGACCCGGGCGACCTGGTGAAGGCCCTGGCCCTGGCCACGGTCAAGATCGTGGTCGCACTGAGCGTGATCTTCTTCCTCGGCCAGCGCCTGATGAGCCGGTGGTTCCATGTGGTGGCAGCGCGCCGCTCGCAGGAACTGTTCATGCTGAACCTGCTGCTGGTCACGCTGGGCATGGCGGCGCTGACCGAGCGGCTCGGGCTGTCGATGGCGCTGGGCGCGTTCATGGCCGGCATGCTGATCTCCGAGACGCCGTACCGCCACCAGGTGGAAGAAGACATCAAGCCGTTCCGCGACGTGCTGCTGGGCCTGTTCTTCGTCACCATCGGCATGCTGCTCAATATCCGCGTGGTGCTCGACCACCTGTGGCTGGTGCTGGCGCTGCTGGTGGTGCCGGTGGTGTTCAAGCTGGTGCTGATCACGGTGCTGGCGCGGCTCTTTGGCTCGCGCCAGGGCGTGGCCATCCGCACCGGGCTCGGGCTGGCGCAGGCGGGCGAGTTTGGCTTCGTGCTGCTGAACCAGATCGACGGGCTCAACCTGGTCGACCCGGTGCTGATCCAGGTGATCCTGGCGTCGATGCTGCTGTCGATGCTGGCGGCGCCCTTCCTGATCCAGTACAGCGACGCCGTGGTGCTGCGCTTTGCCGCCAACGAATGGCTGATGCAGTCGCTGAACATGACGCGCATCGCCGCGCAGAGCCTGCAGACCGAGAAGCACGCGATCATCTGCGGCTTCGGCCGCAGCGGGCAGAACCTGGCGCATATGCTCGAGCGGGAGGGCATCACCTACGTCGCGCTCGACCTCGACCCCGACCGCGTGCGCGAGGCCGCCGCCGCCGGCGATACCGTGGTCTACGGCGATGCCGGCAGGCGTGAGGCGCTGATCGCCGCCGGCATCCACCGCGCCGCCGCGCTGATCGTCACCTACGCCAACACGCCGTCGGCGCTCAAGGTGCTGCACCACGTGCAGGAACTGGCGCCGGCGCTGCCGGTGATCGTGCGCACCGTCGACGATTCCGAACTGGACACGCTGCAGAAGGCCGGCGCCACCGAGGTGGTGCCCGAAATCATCGAAGGCAGCCTGATGCTGGCCTCGCACGCGCTGGTGCTGCTGGGTGTGCCGATGCGCCGCGTGGTGCGCGGCGTGCAGGAGGCGCGCGACGCGCGCTACAGCCTGCTGCGCGGCTACTTCCATGGCCGCGACGATGACGACGACATGGTCGAGCGCGATTCGGTGCGGCTGCATTCGGTATCGCTCGGGCCGCAGTCCACCGCGGTCGGGCGGCGCCTGGGCGTGCTGGGCCTGGAGCGCATCGGCGTAGAGGTGACCGCGGTGCGCCGGCGCGGCATCCGCGCCTTCGACCCCGAGCCCGAGACCGTGCTGGAGCCGGGCGATATCGTCGTGCTGCGCGGCCCGCCTGAAGCGCTGGAAGCGGCCGAAACGCGCATCCTGAACGGTTGAGACAGCCGCCCGCCGGTATCAATGCGGACGCGTTTCCGCCCAGGACTCAGGCAGATTGTCGAGCACCGCGCGCGCGTCCAGCGAGCGGATCGGCACGGCGGGGTCGGCGGGGATGCGGCCTTCGCCTTGCAACATCAGGTAGCGCAGGCAGCACACTCGCAGAAAGGACGAGAAATTGCCGGCGACGGCCTCGGCGCCGCGATGGGCGCTCAGCTCGTCATGCAGGCGGGTGATCAGCTGGTTGACGGTCATGCCGTCGCGCCGCGCCAGTTCTTCCAGCACTTCCCAGAAGAGGCTTTCCAGCCGGATGCTGGTAGCCACGCCGCGCAGGCGCAGCGAGCGCGCCTGGCTCTGGTAAGAGGCCGGGTTGGCGCGGATAAATATTTCACACATCAAAGTCCCCTGCAGGCGGCACGGCCGGCGTGCGGGTGCGCCGCCCGTCGCATGGGCCGCGCACTGCCGTGACGCCGGCACTGGCGCCGCGTTCGGAAGGCTCTAATGTACGATCCGCGTGCCCAGCACCGCAAGAAACTGCGCCAGCCATGCCGGATGCGCCGGCCAGGCCGGGGCGGTGACGAGGTTGCCGTCGGTATGGGCCTGGTCGACCGGGATCTCGGCATAGGTGCCGCCGGCCAACTTTACTTCCGGCGCGCAGGCGGGGTAGGCGGAGCAGGTCTTGCCTTCCAGCACGCCGGCCGCGGCCAGCAGCTGGGCGCCGTGGCAGACCGCGGCGATCGGCTTGTCCGCCTGGGCGAAGTGGCGCACGATCTCCAGCACGCGCGCATTCAGCCGCAGGTATTCCGGCGCGCGGCCGCCGGGGATGACCAGCGCGTCATACGCGGCGGGGTCGATCTCGGCAAAGGTCGCGTTCAGCGTGAAGTTGTGGCCGCGCTTCTCGGTGTAGGTCTGGTCCCCCTCGAAATCGTGGATGGCGGTGGCGCAGGCGTCGCCCGCCTTCTTGTCGGGGCATACGGCATCAACGGTATGGCCGACCATCTGCAGCGCCTGGAACGGCACCATGGTTTCGTAGTCTTCGGCGTAGTCGCCGACCAGCATCAGAATCTTCTTTGCCATCGCGGTCTCCTGTATGGTTACGGGTGTCCGGCAGGTGCCGGACCCGGCAGCCCGGCGCGGCGGCCGGCAGGGTCATTGTGCTGGCCGGTGCCACGGCGCGGGTGGTAATGGGTTACCGCAGGGGTTACCGCAGCTGGCGTCACTTGCGGCCCGATACCGCGAACAGCTTTCCTACCGGCGCGCGACATAGCGCGCGTTCCGTTTCCAGATTCCTATGGCAGATTCCATCATCCAGTCCCCCGACCTCGGCGACGTCACCGGCTACCTGCGCGACCGCATCAGGACCGTGCCGGACTGGCCCGCGCCCGGGGTGATGTTCCGCGACATCACCCCGCTGTTGCAGAACCCCAAGACCCTGCGCGTGCTGATCGACGTCTTTGTGCACCGCTACATGGATGCGCAGCTCGACCTGGTAGCGGGCATCGACGCGCGCGGCTTTATCCTGGGTGCGATCGTCGCGTACGAGCTGAACCTGGGCTTCGTGCCGATCCGCAAGAAGGGCAAGCTGCCGTTCCAGACCGTGGCCGAGGAGTATGAGCTGGAATACGGCAGCGCCACCGTCGAGATCCATGCCGATGCCTGCAAGGCCGGTGACCGCGTGCTGCTGGTCGACGACCTGATCGCCACCGGCGGCACCATGATGGCAGGGCGCAAGCTGCTGGAGCGGCTGGGCGCGACCGTGGTGGAAGGCGCTGCCATCGTCGACCTGCCCGAGCTGGGCGGCTCCAGGCTGCTGCAGGACGGCGGGCTGCCGCTGTTCACGGTGTGCCGCTTTGAGGGGCATTGAATTTCAGACACTGAGAGACCGGACTTTGCGCTGAAGGAGACGCCATGCCAGACCTGTTGCTGTTCCTGCTGACCTCGATCGCCGTCACGGTGGC
This sequence comes from Cupriavidus sp. DF5525, assembly GCF_040149425.2. Classification (NCBI taxonomy): domain Bacteria; kingdom Pseudomonadati; phylum Pseudomonadota; class Betaproteobacteria; order Burkholderiales; family Burkholderiaceae; genus Cupriavidus; species Cupriavidus sp. DF5525. The sequence goes on from NZ_CP168265.1 coordinate 368,371, forward strand.
GCCCGGCCCCGACAACCTGCAGGTGCTGGCGCGCGGCATGGCGCAGGGACGGCGCGCAGGACTGGTGGCGGCGCTGGGGTTCTCGGTCGGCTGCCTGTTCCATACCGTGATCGCCGCGGTCGGGCTGGCGGCGGTGTTGCGCTCGTCGCCGCTGGCGTTCCAGCTGATCAAGTACGCGGGCGCAGCCTACCTGATCTGGATTGGCATCCAGGCGCTGCGCGCCAAGGGCGGGCTGGCGCAGGGCGGCGATGTCGATGCGGTGCCGCTGGCGCGCGTGTTCCGCCAGAGCGTGCTCGGCAACGTGATGAACCCCAAGGTCACGCTGTTCTTCCTGGTGTTCCTGCCGCAGTTCGTGCGCGCCGATGCCGCGCATCCGGGGCTGCAGTTCCTGCTGCTGGGCGTGGTCTTCATGCTGCAGACCGCGGTGGTGTTCTCGCTGTTCGGCCTGTGCGCTGGCTGGCTCGGCGCCTGGCTGCGCCGCCGCCCGGCTACTGGACGCTGGCTGGACCGCGCCGCCGGGGCCATCTTCGTCGGGCTCGGGATCAAGGTCGCGCTGCCCTGAGGTTGTCCTGGTCCCGCCCTGATGCCGCGGCGGGCGCTTCGCTGCGGCCTTCCCGCCTTGTGTTGCCTGTGTGTTGCCTGCGGCCCGCAGCGCCTGGCCCCTCCGTTGCCGCTGTCGGGTGACGGGCGCATAATGAGCCCTTGACAACGACACGATGATCGGGCCGAGCCTCCTGGCAGTATTTCGGCACCGGTCACACAAAGGCGCACAATGGGCGTACTCCTTCACCTGTTATCAGGCGTGGCCCTCCTTGTCTGGGGCACGAACATCGTCAAGGTCGGCATCCTGCGCGTCTACGGCGCCAACCTGCGCCACGTCCTGTCGACCAGCGTCTCCAATCGCTTCACCGCCTTTGCCGCCGGCCTCGGCGTCACCGGGCTGGTCCAGAGCAGCAACGCCACCGCGGTCATCGTCAGTTCCTTCGTCGGCCAAGGCCTGATCGCCGTGGCACCGGCGCTGGCCATCATGCTCGGCGCCAACGTCGGCACCGCGCTGATGGTGCAGGTGTTCTCGCTGGACCTGTCGTGGCTGTCGCCGCTGCTGATCTTCGTTGGCGTGATCTGCCATCTGAGCTGGAAGGGCAGCAAGCCGGGCCACGTCGGGCGCGTGCTGATCGGGCTGGGCCTGATCACGCTGGCGCTCGAGCTGATCTCCATCGCGACGCGCCCCGTGGTCCAGGCCGCCGGCGTCAAGGTGCTGTTCAGCACGCTGACCGGCGACACCGCGCTCGACATGCTGATCGGTGCCTTCCTGACCATCCTGTGCTATTCCAGCCTGGCCGTGGTGCTGTTCTGCGGCGCGCTGGCCTCGGCCGGCGTGGTGTCGATCCACGTGGCGCTGGCGCTAGTGCTGGGCGCCAACCTGGGCTCGGGCATATCGGCGCTGCTGACCACCTCGGGCAACAACCAGCCGGGCAAGCGCGTGACGCTGGGCAATCTGCTGTCGCGCCTGCTGGGCTGCCTGGTCGCGCTGCCGCTGCTGGGTCAGGCCGAAGAACTGCTGGCGCTGCTCGACCATGACCCGCAACGGCTGATCGTCAACTTCCACCTGCTCTTCAACGTCACGCTGGCGGTGCTGTTGCTGGGCGCGACCGGGCCGCTGGCGCGCCTGTGCGAGAAGGTGCTGCCCGGACGCAATACCGGCGACAGCCAGGTCACGCCGCGCCATCTCGACACCGCCGCGCTGTCCACGCCCACGCTGGCGCTGTCCAACGCCTCGCGCGAAGTGCTGCGCATCGGCGACCGCGTCGAGCAGATGCTCGACAACATGCTGCGCGTGCTGCGCACCAACGACGCCAAGCTGGCCACCGCCACCTGCCGCATCGACAACGAGGTCGACGATCTCTATACCGCGATCAAGCTCTACCTGACCCGCATCAGCCTGGAAGCGCTGGACGAGCGCGACGGCCAGCGCTGGACCGAAATCATCTCGCTGACCATCAACCTGGAACACGCCGGCGACATCATCGAGCGCATCCTGCTCGATACCAAGGACAAGAAGATCGCCCACAACCTGATGTTCTCCGAGGCGGGCATGCAGGAGATCGCCGAGATGCATGCGCGGCTGGTCGCCAACCTGCGGCTGGGTTTGTCGGTGTTCCTCAACGGCGATCTCAAGAGCGCGCAGGCGCTGATGGCCGAAAAGGCCAACTTCCGCGAACTGGAGCGCAAGTACGCGCGCACCCATCTGCAGCGCGTGGCGGTGCAGACCGCGGAGAGCATTGAAACCAGCTCGCTGCACCTGGACGTGATCAGCGAGCTGAAGCGGCTGAATTCGCTGTTCTGTGCGACGGCATATCCGGTGCTGGAGCAGGCTGGGGTGTTGAACCGGAGCCGGATGAAGGAAGACGACGTGCCGCCGGTGCCGAGGGTGCAGGCGGCGCAGCACGAAGCGCTGCGCTAGAGCTTGTAGCCGAACTTCCGCAACAACGCCTTCCGCTCGGCCACATCCGCCTCGGTTTCGATCCCCAGCGGCGAGGCGCCATCAATGACGCCAACCACGCCACGCCCGGCATCGGTCTCGGCGATGATCACCTGCGTCGGATTGGCCGTCGCGCAGAAAATCCTGCACACCTCCGGCACCGCCCGCACCGCGGGCAGCACGTTCACCGGAAAGAAACCGTCGCCGAGGAAGATCAGGAAGCTATGCCCCGCGCCGATGGCGCGCGCATTCTCACAGGCCAGGTCAATCAGGCTTTCGTCCGTTCCCGACCACCGCACCAGGCGCTTGCCCGAGGCCTCGCAGAACGCCAGCCCGAAGCGGATACCGGGCACGGTGCCCACCAGCGCCTCGTGCAGGTCCTCCACGGTCTTGATGAAGTGCGACTGACCGAGGATGAAGTTGGTGGCTTCCGGCTTGGTCACCGGTACGACCGTCAGTTCCATGGCTGGCTCCTGAATTGCGGCGCGGCTTGCCGTCGTCCGGTTCATGGTAGGGCGCGGGGTGGTGAATGCAAGCGGGCAGGGCGATCTTTGCCTGGCACGCGTACCTGCTATACAGGATGGACTGGCCCGTCACCGGAGACGCCGATGCCGCTTCTTCGCCTCTTCCTTGCATGGCTTGCCATGGCGCCATCCGTGGCCGCCGCCCAGGTCGTTCCGGCATCACAGGGCGAAATCGCCGTTAGTGAGCTGAAGCGCCCCAATGTCGTCGTCGTGCTGCGGCATGCGAGTGCGCCGGGAGTCGGAGATCCACCGGGTTTCAAACTGGACGACTGTTCGACCCAACGCAACCTGGACGTGAATGGCCGGCAGCAGGCGGCCAGGCTCGGTAGCAGCTGGAAGGCGGCAGGCTTCCGGCCGACGCAGGTCTACAGCAGCGCCTGGTGCCGTTGCCAGGACACCGCACGCCTGATCGACCTGGGTCCGGTGCGGGTCCAGCCATTGCTCAATTCATTTTTTGGCGCAGATGCGCAGCGCCGCGAAGCACAGACCGCGCAGCTGTCGCGCTTTATCGACGGCCTCGACCCGCGCGGCGGGCCTTACCTGCTGGTCACGCACCAGGTAGTGATCACCGCGCTGACCGGGCACGGCGCGGACAGCGGCGGCGGCGTCGCGATCGAGCTGCAGTCCGGCGGCGCCGCGCGGCGCACGCGCGTGCTGCCAGCCGCCGGGCTGGACTGAACTCAGGCCCGCTTGAGCAGCGGCGCCAGGTACTTGCCGGTAAAGCTGGCCTTGCTCCTGGCGACATCCTCCGGCGTGCCGCGCGCGATCACCTGCCCACCGCCCGCACCGCCTTCCGGGCCCATGTCGATCAGCCAGTCCGCGGTCTTGATGACATCGAGGTTGTGCTCGATGATGACCACGGTATTGCCCTGGTCGCGCAGCTTGTGGATGACCTTGAGCAGCAGCTCGATATCGTGGAAGTGCAACCCGGTGGTGGGTTCGTCCAGGATGTAGAGCGTGCGCCCGGTATCGCGCTTGGACAGCTCCAGCGACAGCTTGACGCGCTGCGCCTCGCCGCCCGACAGCGTGGTCGCCGACTGCCCCAGTCGGATATAACCCAGGCCCACGTCTAGCAGCGTCTGCAGCTTGCGCCGCACCACCGGCACCGCGCTGAAGAATTCATGCGCCTGTTCGACGGTCAGGTCCAGCACCTCGGAGATGTTCTTGCCCTTGTACAGCACCTCCAGCGTCTCGCGGTTATAGCGCTTGCCGTGGCAGACGTCGCAAGGCACGTAGACGTCGGGCAGGAAGTGCATCTCGACCTTGAGCACGCCGTCGCCCTGGCAGGACTCGCAGCGCCCGCCCTTGACGTTGAACGAGAAGCGGCCCGGATCGTAGCCGCGCTCCTTGGCCGACGGCACGCCGGCGAACAGTTCGCGGATCGGCGTGAACAGGCCGGTGTAGGTGGCCGGGTTGGAGCGCGGCGTGCGGCCGATCGGGCTCTGGTCGACGTTGATGACCTTGTCGAAATGCTCCAGCCCCTCGATACGGTCGTGCGCGGCCGGTTCCGGCGTGGAGCCGTACAGGTGGCGCGCCACCGCGTGGTAAAGCGTGTCGTTGATCAGCGTCGACTTGCCTGAGCCGGAAACGCCGGTGATGCAGGTCAACAGGCCGACCGGTACCTCGGCGGTGACGTTGCGCAGGTTGTTGCCACTGGCGTTGACGATGCGCAGCAGCCGTTCGTCGTCGGGCGCGGAGCGCTTCTTCGGCACCTCGATGCGGCGCTGGCCCGACAGGTACTGCCCCGTCAGCGATGCCGGCGATTCCTCGATCTGCCGCGGCGTGCCCTCGGCCACGATCATGCCGCCGTGCACGCCGGCACCCGGGCCGATATCGACCACATAGTCGCAGGCGCGGATCATGTCCTCGTCATGCTCGACCACCAGCACCGAGTTGCCGATATCTCGCAGGTGCTTGAGCGTGCCGATCAGGCGGTCGTTGTCGCGCTGGTGCAGGCCGATCGAGGGCTCGTCCAGCACGTACATCACGCCGGTCAGGCCCGAGCCGATCTGCGACGCCAGCCGGATGCGCTGCGCCTCGCCGCCCGACAGCGTATCGGCACTGCGCTCCAGCGACAGGTAATCCAGCCCGACGTTGTTCAGGAAGTTCAGCCGCGCGGAGATCTCCTTGATGATCTTGTCGCCGATCTCGCGCTTGGCGCCGTGCATGTCCAGCGTCAGGAAGTACGTCAGCGCGTCGCGCAGCGGCCAGCCGTTGATCTCGAAGATCGCGCGCGCCTGCTCGCCCTCGCCCAGCTTGACGTGGCGCGCCTCGGTGCGCAGGCGCGTGCCGTGACAGGCCGGGCAGGGCTGGTTGTTCTGGTACTTGGCCAGTTCCTCGCGCACGGCGACGGAATCGGTTTCGCGGTAGCGCCGCTCCAGGTTGGGGATGATCCCTTCGAACACATGCGCGCGCACGGTGGTGCGCCCACGTTCGTTGATATAAGTGAACGGGATTTCCTGCTCGCCCGAGCCGTGCAGCACCACCTGCTGCACGTTCTCCGGCAGCTCCTCGAACGCCGTCTCGGTGTCGAAGTCATAGTACGCCGCCAGGCTCTGCAGCATCTGGAAGTAGAACTGGTTGCGGCGGTCCCAGCCCTTGATCGCGCCCGAGGCCAGCGACAGGTTGGGGAAGGCCACCACGCGCTTGGGATCGAAGAAGGTGATCTGGCCCAGCCCGTCGCAGCTCGGGCAGGCGCCCATCGGGTTGTTGAACGAGAACAGCCGCGGCTCCAGCTCCTGCAGCGAGTACGAGCAGATCGGGCAGGCAAAGCGCGAGCTGAAGGTGTGCTCCTTGCCGGTATCCATCTCCAGCGCCAGCGCGCGGCCATCGGCCAGGCGCAGCGCGGTCTCGAACGATTCGGCCAGGCGCTGCTTGATGTCGGCGCGGACCTTCACGCGGTCGACCACCACGTCGATGCTGTGCTTCTCGGTCTTCTTCAGCTTGGGCAGCGCGTCGACCTCGTAGACCCTGGCCTCGGCCTCGTGCGCGGTGCCGCCGCCCGAGCGGATGCGAAAGCGCACGAAGCCCTGCGCCTGCATGCTGTCGAACAGGTCCGAATGCTCGCCTTTGCGGTCGACCACCACCGGCGCCAGGATCATCAGCTTGGTGTCCTCCGGCAGCGCCAGTGCCGCATCCACCATCTGCGACACGCTCTGCGCCTGCAGTGGCAGGTTGTGGTCGGGGCAGTAGGGGGTGCCGGCGCGGGCATACAGCAGGCGCAGGTAGTCGTGGATCTCGGTGACGGTGCCGACCGTCGAGCGCGGGTTGTGGCTGGTGGCCTTCTGCTCGATCGAGATCGCCGGCGACAGGCCTTCGATCAGGTCCACGTCCGGCTTTTCCATCAGCTGCAGGAACTGGCGGGCATAGGCGGACAGCGACTCCACGTAGCGGCGCTGGCCCTCGGCATAGAGCGTGTCGAAGGCGAGCGAGGACTTGCCCGAGCCCGACAGGCCGGTGATCACGATCAGCCGGTTGCGCGGCAGGTCGAGATTGATGTTCTTCAGGTTGTGGGTACGCGCCCCACGGATCTTGATTTCTTCCATATGCCGAAAAGTCGTCGCCAGACAGGCCGTTCCCCGCCGGAGGTGGCAGAGTTGTCTGAAGGAATGGCAGAAACAAGTGCCTCGATTGGCACTTCCGACCGCTGGCGACGGCCGGAATGCGCGCCCGGGCACACGCCGGGGGCCAGCTGGCATGGCCAGGTGACCCGGGAAGCGCGAAGGAGCAAACCTGTTAATATACCCAACTTCGGTTTCCGCGGTTGTCCGCCCGGACAGGGCTTGCACCGGAAACCCGGCACAGCCGCCGCCGGCCCGGCCCCGAAAGCGGGAGCCACGACCTCCGCGAGCCGGCCAAAACAGGCAACCGCGCGCCGCCAGCCCGATCCTCAGCTGACCCGATTCCGAGAACACCAAGATCACCCCGATCGCAATGCCGCCGATCCAGTCTTCTTCCCCGGATGCGAGCCCTGCCGGCGCATCCCAGGCTCCCGCCCGCGAACGCATGACGCGCACCGAGCTGCGCGCCAGCGTGTCGCTGGCCAGCATTTTCGCGCTGCGCATGCTGGGCCTGTTCCTGATCCTGCCAGTCTTTGCCGAATACGCGCTCACCCTGCCCGACGGGCAGGATGCCCAGCGCGTGGGCCTGGCCATGGGCATCTACGGCCTGATGCAGGCCTTCCTGCACATTCCGCTGGGCTGGCTGTCCGACCGCGTCGGGCGCAAGCCGGTGATGGTGGCCGGCTTGCTGTTGTTCATCGCGGGCGGGCTGGTAGCCGCGTTCTCGGACACGCTCACCGGCATCATCGCCGGCCGCGCGCTGCAGGGCATGGGCGCGATTTCCGCGGCTATCACCGCCTGCATCGCCGACCTGACGCGCGAGCGCCATCGCACCAAGGCCATGGCGATGGTCGGCGGCAGCATCGGCCTGACCTTTGCGCTATCGCTGGTGATCGCCTCGCCACTGCTGCACAGCATCGGCATGTCGGGCATCTTCGGCCTGATGTCGGTGCTGGGCGTGGTCGCCATTGCCGTGACGCTGTTCCTGGTGCCGAGCCCGCCGGCGCCGCACCCGGTGCGCCTGCCGTTCCGCCACGTGCTGCTCAATGCCGACCTGGCGCGGCTGAACGTCGGCGTGCTCGCGCTGCATGCCTCGCAGGTCGCGATGTTCATGGTGGTGCCGACCATGCTGAGCGATGCCGGCATGCCGCTGGACCAGCACTGGAAGGTCTACCTGCCGGTGGTGCTGGTGTCGTTCGTGCTGATGCTGGGCCCGATGATGGCGGCCGAGCGCTACGGGCGCGTGCGTCCGGTGCTGCTCGGCGCGGTCGCGCTGATGACGGCGGTGCAACTGCTGTTCGCCGCCGTGCATGGCCTGTGGGCCATCGTCGGCGTGCTGCTGCTCTTCTTTGTCGCGTTCAACGTGCTGGAAGCGATGCAGCCGTCGCTGGTATCGCGCTATGCCGCGGCTGCGCGGGGGGCGGCGCTGGGGGTGTACAACACCACGCAGGCGCTGGGCCTGTTCCTGGGCGGCGCCGGGGGCGGCTGGCTGCTCAAGCATGAAGGGCGCAGCGCGGTGTTCGTCGGCTGCGCGGCGGTGCTGCTGCTCTGGCTTATAATCGCCTGGAGCATGAAGGCGCCGCCGGCCCGTGGACAGGAAGGCGCGCCGGCAGCAGCGGCCTGAATCTGCACCCGAAGCTGGCCCAAGCCGCATCGAACCGTAAAGAATTCCGGCCTGAAAATGGCCTAGCATGATCGCGCCACCCGACGTCCGGCCGGGGGCGCGATGTTCGTTTACGTTGCTGCGCCTGGCGGCGCCGCGGTGACGGGCAAGGCAGCCGGATGCGGTAGCCGCTGGCGCAGTATCGGGTCACACTACAGTTAGCTTCACCCTTATCGTATTGCCACGCTTTTCAACACAGCGCGTGGCTTTTGGAGAACATTCAAATGGCATCGGTCAACAAAGTCATTCTCGTCGGCAACCTCGGCGCAGACCCCGAGACGCGCTACATGCCCAGCGGCGACGCCGTCACCAATATCCGCCTGGCGACCACCGACCGCTACAAGGAAAAGGGGTCCGGCGAGATGAAGGAAGCCACCGAGTGGCACCGCATCGCCTTCTTCGGCAAGCTCGCGGAGATCGCCGGCCAGTACCTGCGCAAGGGCTCGTCGGTCTATATCGAAGGCCGCATCCGCACCCGCAAGTGGCAGGACCAGTCCGGCCAGGATAAGTACTCGACGGAAATCGTCGCCGACCAGATGCAGATGCTGGGTGCGCGCCAGGGTGGCGGCGGCGGTGGTGACGAAGGTGGCTACGGCGGCGCTGGTGGCGGTGGCTACAGCCGTGAAGCCTCGGGCGGCGGCGGTAGCGGCTATGGCGGCGGCCGTGGCGCCCAGGGTGGCGGCCAGGGTGGCGGCCAGGGTGGCGGCCAGGGTGGTGGCCAGGGCGGTGGTCAGAGTGGCGGTGCGCGCCGTCCGCAGCAGGCGCCGTCGAATGGCTTCGAGGATATGGACGACGATATTCCGTTCTGAGCCCTGCCTGGCAGGTCTTGCAAGGATTCATCTCCGAGCCCGCAATCTTGCGGGCTTTTTTGCGCCTGGGTTTGCCCCGCCCAAGCTTGCGCCGGTTGCGCCAATGCCTCTACAGTTCGACAAATGAAGAACGAAACCGCCGTCGCAGCGCTGGCTGCACTTGCCCAGGATTCCCGACTCGCGATCTTCCGCTTGCTGGTGCAGGCCGGCCTGGAAGGCGTCAGCGCGGGCCGGATCGGCGAAGCGTTAGGCGTGCCGCCCGCCACGCTGTCTTTCCATCTGAAAGAACTGGTCCACGCCGGTCTGATCAAGAGCACCCAGGAAGGGAAGTTCGTGATTTACCGGGCACAGTTCGACAAGATGAACGAACTCATTGCCTTCCTGATGGAGCATTGCTGCGAGGGCAGTCCTGAGGGCTGCGGCGTGGCGAAGGTGGAATGCAAGCCGGAAGTTGCAAAGCGGCGCCGCGTCTCGTCCCAGACGGCCTGAGCACTACGATCGCCGACGCAGGCCAGCCGGCGCTGCCGTAGCCTGGTTGCGGTCGGGACAGGCGGCACCTGCGCGACATCCCTGATCGGGTCGCCGCAATCAGCAACACCAGCGACAGACTTGCCAGCGCTGACAGCGCCAACACCCGCCATACGAAAGGCGCGCCGCTCGACGCCACAAAGGCATAGCACAGCGGCGCCAGCGCCATCGCCAGCGTCCCCAGTGCCAGCGCGGCGAGGAGGGAACCGGCGCACAGGATGCGCTTGCCGCCAAAGCGGTCGATCGCACCGGGGCGCTGTCAGCGCGGACACCAGCAGTGCCAGCGTGAACGCCCCGAAGAGAACCGGCTGATCGATCTGCAGTTCAGCCTGGATCGGCCCGGACAACACCGCAAACGCATAGTAGAGGCTGCCCCACGAGGCAATCTGCGCAATGCCCAACGCAGGCACAACCACGGCTAGCCGTACCGGCGGTGCGGGTGAGGCGGTCACTTGCCTGCCATCGATGGCGCTGCGCATACCGGGCCCTCCTTGGGCGGAAACAAAAAACGCCCGGGACCAGGGCCGGGCGTTAAGCAGTTCTTGTTGTTTGCCTGGGGGCAAGCGTCAGGCCTTCGACCCCGCTTCATACCAGGATTGGGTCCGATTGACGATGCTGACGAACAGCAGCATGACCGGCACTTCAATCAGCACGCCGACCACCGTCGCGAGCGCTGCCCCCGACTTGAAGCCGAACAGGCTGATCGCCGTCGCCACGGCCAGCTCGAGAAGTTGCTGGCGCCGATCAGCGACGATGGGCCCGCCACGCAGTGCGCGACACCCAGCTTGCGGTTTTCGAACTGACGCGCGAGGCCATTGGCTACCGCATGCTGCAATTGCTGGCGTTGCCGCTGGAAACCATGAGCAACGCCGAACTGCAGGACGCGCTCAACGCGATCGCGAAGAACTGAAGGCGCCGGAACTCATGAATCAAAACGCCACCACCCACGCCCCCATTTCGACCAAGCCCGCCATTGGCTTCTTCGAACGCTACCTGACCATCTGGGTCGCCCTGTGCGACATCGTTTTCTTCCATTATTCCACAATAATGGAAATGTAGAAGAATAGATATGGGAAAAATGCCCCGGCTGACGATGCCTGTGACATTTTGACGCGGCAACGTACACGGCGACCAAGACATCGTGATGACAGGGAGGCAGCGCCTCTGCCGCGGTATCGCGGGGCGCAGGGCCAGTAAGAGAACGAGCGGCCCGTTGGCGATGAAGCCTTGCAGCCAGAGGTGCCACGGCCTGCCACGCAGCCGGGTTGCAACGCCCGCAAAAGACAGTATGCTTGCGACTATCTCGCCCACGGCACTGCAAAGCTTGCGTTATTCCGCCTGCCGGCGGCCATGGTTCGCCGGCGTCCTCCTCGTTGTCTTCCTGGCAGTCCAACTGGCAGCGGCGGCGTACGCCTGCGCCGGAAGCCGCTACCAGATGGCGAGCAGCGGCGCGATGGCGGCAATGACCGAGTCGTGTCCCGACATGGCCGCGAGTGAGGACAACAAGCGTATCGACCAGAGTGGTCTTTGCCTGGCGCACTGCCAGGCCGATTCCAAGAGTGCCGATCATGTATCGCCGCAACTTCCGGCCTTCATGCCGGTACTGATGCGCGTCATTGAGCCGACGCCCGTGGAGCTCGCGGAGGTACGCGTCGCTCTGCACGCCAAGGCGGAGGCACGCGGTCCGCCACCGCTCAACATCCTTCACTGCAGTTTCCAGACTTAGCCTCCGGTTCGACGTCACCTGGTGCTGCCCGCTTCCCGTGCGGGCGGCAGTTGTCGCTCCCGGAGGCTTTATGCATTTTCTACGTCACCTGACCGTGGCGCTGCTTAGCGCGCCTGCTGTCGGCCTGGCCGCGCCGCAGGGCGCCCCCGCGCAATCTTCGCTGTCCCTCGCGGAAACCGTTGCGATCGCGAGCGGTCATGCAGGCGACGCCGAATCCTCGCGCGGCGCCGTCGAGGCCGCCGTGCAAATGGCGGTCGCCGCCGGCCAGCTGCCGGACCCCGTGCTCAAGCTCGGGATCAACAATGTTCCTGTCAACGGCTCTGACCAGTTCTCGCTGAGCCGAGACTCCATGACCATGCGCTCCGTCAGCGTGACACAGGAATTCACGCGCGCGGACAAGCGTCGCGCCAAAGCGGCGCGTTTCGAAGCGGAAGCCGCCGCCGCCGAGGCGCAGCGCGCAGTCGGACTGGCCAACGTGCAGCGCAATGCCGTAAGTGCCTGGCTCGACCGCTGGTATGCCGAACAGGCCGGCGTCCTGCTCGGCCATCACAGCCAGCCGCTTGAACTGGCGGTGCAGGCGGCCACTGCTGCCTACCGGGGCGGGCGCGGCTCGCGCGCGGACGTACTGGCGATGGAGCTGGAAATCCAGAAACTGCATGACCGCGAGGACGAGAACCGGGCCGCCCTGGCTACCGCCACGCTCAACCTGGAACGCTGGATCGGCGCCGCGGCCCGGCGGCCGCTATCGGACCGGCCGCTGCTCGACGTGCCGCAGGGCGCCTTGCAACTGGCGCAGGGCGAATTCGAGGCCGTGCCCGAACTCTCGGCTGCGCAGCGCGACGTGGCCCTGGCGGAATCGGAGATCCAGCTGGCCAGGCAAGCCGCCAGGCCCGATGTGACGGTCGAGCTGATGTACAGCCAGCGCGGCTCGGCCTACTCCAATATGGGATCGCTCAATGTCAGCTTCCCGGTGCCGTGGGACCAGGGCAATCGCCAGGACCGGGATATATCGGCGCGGCTGGCGCAGGCAGGCGAAGCGCGGGCCAGGCTGGAAGTGATCCGGCGCAATACCCAGGCCATGGTCGGCGCCCGGCTTGCCGAACTGCAGCGCAACCTTGAGCGCCTGCGACGCTACGACGACAAGACCTTGCCGCTCGCCCGCGCGCAGGCGGAGGCGGCGCTGACGGCCTACCGGGCCAACACGGGCCCGCTGCTGGCCGTCGCCGAAGCGAACCATCGCGCCATCGATACCGCCATGGATCGCCTGCTGCTCGAGGCAAAGACCGCGAAGCTGTGGGCCGACCTGAACTACCTGGTGCCGCTGCCCACCGCGCAGACCGAGCCCGCCATGAAGGAAGCCAAATGAAAAAGCACGCCATTGCAGCGATGGCCGGGCTGTTTGTCGTCTGCGCCGCTCTCTACGGCGCCTACCGGCTCGGGCTTGCACGGGGAACGCAGTCCGCGCAGACGTCGGCCGTGCCCGGTGCGGAATCCGCCCTTAAAGCCGGCGACACCGACCCCCGAACCGGCAAGAAGATCCTGTACTGGCACGATCCCATGGTGCCCGGCCAGCGCTTCGACAAACCGGGCAAGTCCCCATTCATGGACATGCAGCTGGTGCCGGTCTACGCGGACGGTGATGGCGGCGGGAGTGGTGTCACGGTGGACAGCCACGTCGCCCAGAACCTGGGTATTCGCACGGCCGAGGTCAAGTCCGGGCGGCTGGGCGCCGTGCTCCAGGCGCCCGGCAATGTCGCCATCGACGAGCGCAGCGTGCGCGTGATCCAGGCGCGCACCAACGCCTTCGTCCAACAGGTTGCGGTCAGGGCCACCCTCGACCCCGTCCGGCGGGGCCAGCCGCTGGCGACCTTGTATTCGCCCGACTGGGTCGCGGCCCAGGAGGAGTTTCTTGCCGTCTCGCGCATGGCGGCGGGCGAGCATTCTGGCGACCTGCGCGGTGCCGCAAGGGCCCGCATGCTGCAGGCGGGCATGACGCCGGACCAGGTCCGCGCGGTGGAGTCCTCGGGCAAGCTGCAGCCCAATCTTGCCGTCGTGAGCCCGGTCGATGGGCTCGTGACCGAGGTGGGGGTGCGCGAGGGCATGACCGTCTCGCCTGGCATGACCCTCTTCCGCCTGGCCGACCTCAGCCAGGTGTGGGTGATTGCCGAGATCCCGTCGGGGCAGGCCGGCGCGATCCGCCCTGGCGTCGGGGCCAGGGTACAGCCGGGCGGCGCGGCCGATGCCATCGCCGGCAAGGTCGACGCCATCCTCCCCGACGTCAATCCGGCGACACGAACGGTCAGGGCCCGCATTGTCCTGCCCAACAAGGGCAGGCAGCTGTTGCCGGGGATGTTCGTGACGGTCAGCTTTGACAGCGGCGCCGGAAAGGACGCGCTGCTGATCCCGGCGGAGTCGGTCATTCGCACAGGGCAGCGCAACATCGTCATGGTGGATGCAGGCAAGGCGGGCTTTGTCGCGACCGAAATCAAGACCGGCCAAGAGGCCGAGGGCATGGTCGAGGTGCTGGACGGACTGAAGCCGGGGCAGAAAGTGGTCACGTCCGGCCAGTTCCTGCTCGACTCTGAAGCCAGCCTGCGCGGCACCGCCGCACGCATGTCGACCGCGCCTGCGGCGCCGGCCGTGCCGGCCGCCGAGCATGAAGGCACCGGCCGCATCGAAGCCGTGAACGGCGCCGAGAGCGTCACGATCTCGCACGGTCCGATTCCGTCGGCACAGTGGGGCGCGATGACCATGGACTTCGCCGCGCCACCAACGGGCCTGCCCAACGGACTGAAGGCAGGCGACAACATCCGCTTCCGCTTTCATCTCGACAACGATGGCGTGGCCAGGCTGTCGTCGGTCGAGCCGGCAGCCAGCGCCCAAGGGAGCCGGCAATGATCGCGCGCCTGATCCTGGCCTCGATTCGCCACCGCTTCCTCGTGCTGCTGGCCACGGTCCTGCTGACCGCATGGGGCCTGTGGGCCGTGCGCAGCACGCCGCTCGACGCCCTGCCTGACCTGTCCGACGTGCAGGTCATCATCCGCACGCCGTTTCCCGGCCAGGCGCCGCAGATCGTCGAGAACCAGGTCACGTATCCGCTGACCACCACGATGATGTCGGTACCCGGCGCCAGGACGGTGCGAGGCTATTCTTTCTTCGGCGATTCCTTTGTCTACGTGCTGTTCGAGGATGGCACCGACCTGTACTGGGCGCGCTCGCGCGTGCTGGAATACCTGAACCAGGTGCAATCCCGCCTGCCCGCGGCGGCCAGGCCGGCGCTGGGGCCCGACGCCACCGGCGTCGGCTGGATCTACGAGTACGCGCTGGTGGACAAGACCGGCCAGCATGACCTCGGCCAGTTGCGCGCACTGCAGGACTGGTTCCTGCGCTTCGAGCTCAAATCGCTGCCCAACGTCGCCGAGGTCGCGTCGCTCGGCGGCATGGTGAAGCAGTTCCAGGTCGTGCTGATGCCGGACCGGATGCGCGCCTACAACCTGTCGCAAGGCAAGGTGCTGGCTGCGCTCAAAGGCGCCAACCAGGAAGCCGGCGGGTCGGTGCTGGAAATGGGCGAGGCCGAGTACATGGTCCGCGCCAGCGGCTACCTGAAGACGCTCGACGACTTCCGGCAGATCCCGCTGGTGACCAGCGACGCCGGGATTCCGGTGCGGCTGGGCGATGTCGCTACCGTGCAGCTCGGTCCGGAGACGCGGCGCGGCATCGCCGAACTCGATGGCCAGGGCGAGGTTGCCGGCGGCGTCATCGTGATGCGCTCGGGCAAGAACGCGCTGGAAACCATCGAGGCGGTCAAGGCCAGGCTCGCCACGCTGCAGAAGAGCCTGCCGGCCGGCGTGCAGATCGTGAGCACCTACGACCGCTCCGCGCTGATACACCGCGCGGTGCAAAACCTGACCCACAAGCTGGTCGAAGAGTTCATCGTTGTCGCGCTGGTCTGCCTGCTGTTCCTGTTCCACCTGCGTTCCGCGCTGGTGGCCATCGTCTCGCTGCCGCTGGGTGTGCTGGCGGCCTTCCTGGTGATGCGCTACCAGGGCATCAACGCCAACATCATGTCACTGGGCGGCATCGCCATTGCCATCGGTGCCATGGTCGATGCCGCGGTCGTCATGATCGAGAACGCGCACAAGCACCTGGAGCACTGGCATACGGACCAACCCGGCCGCAAGCTGACGGGCAGCGAGCGCTGGAGCGTGATCGGGCAAGCGGCGGCCGAGGTGGGACCGGCGCTGTTCTTCTCGCTGCTGATCATCACGCTGTCGTTTATCCCGGTATTTACGCTGGAGGCGCAGGAGGGCCGGTTGTTCTCGCCGCTGGCCTTTACCAAGACCTATTCAATGGCGGCGGCGGCAGGCCTGTCGGTAACGCTGGTCCCGGTGCTGATGGGCTACCTGATCCGCGGCCGGATTCCGTCGGAGCAGTCCAATCCGTTGAGCCGATGGCTGATCCGCGCCTATCGCCCGGTGCTGGCGCGGGTGCTGGCCTGGCCCAAGACCACCCTGGCGATCGCCGCGGTGCTGCTAGCCGCGACGGCGTGGCCGGCCATGCGAATCGGCGGCGAGTTCATGCCGCCGCTCGACGAGGGCGACTTGCTCTATATGCCGTCGGCGTTGCCGGGGCTATCCGCCGGCAAAGCGGCGCAGTTGCTGCAACAGACCGATCGCCTGATCAGGACCGTGCCGGAGGTGGCAACCGTATTCGGCAAGGCAGGCCGCGCCGATACCGCGACCGATCCGGCGCCACTGGAGATGTTCGAGACCACCATCCAGTTCAAGCCGCGCGACCAGTGGCGTGCCGGCATGACCACCGACAAGCTGGTGGAGGAACTCGACCGCGTGGTGAAGGTGCCGGGTTTGTCCAATATCTGGGTGCCGCCGATCCGCAACCGGATCGACATGCTGGCCACCGGCATCAAGAGCCCAGTCGGGATCAAGGTGGCGGGCGCCGACCTGAGGGAGATCGACCGCCTGGCGACGCGCATCGAGGAGGCCGTCAAGACCGTGCCGGGCGTCACGTCGGCGCTGGCCGAGCGCCTGGCGGGCGGGCGCTACGTCGACATCGATATCGACCGGCTGGCAGCCGCCAGGTACGGCCTCAATATCGCGGACGTGCAGAGCGTGGTCTCGTCGGCCATCGGCGGCGACAATGTGGGCGAGGTGGTCGACGGCCTGGCGCGCTTCCCCATCAATGTCCGCTATCCGCGCGATTACCGCGATTCGGTGGAGCAATTGCGCAGCCTGCCCATCGTCACCGACAGGGGCCAGCAGATCGTGCTGTCCGACGTGGCGCGCATCCAGGTGGTGCAGGGGCCGCCGATGCTGCGCAGCGAGAACGCCCGCCTGTCCGGCTGGGTGTACGTCGACATCCGCGGGCGCGACCTGCGTTCGGCCGTCCACGATATGCAGGCCGCCGTCGCCAGGGTGGTCCCGATGCCGGCCGGCTACTCAGTGAGTTGGTCGGGGCAGTTCGAATACCTGGAGCGGGCAGCCGCCAGGCTGAAGGTGGTGGTGCCGTTCACGCTGCTGATCATCTTCGTGCTGCTTTACCTGGTGTTCGGCCGTCTCGATGAAGCGCTGCTGATCATGGGCACGCTGCCGCTGGCGCTGATCGGCGGCTTCTGGCTGCTTTACCTGCTCGGCTACAACCTGTCGGTTGCCGGCGTGGTCGGCTTTATCGCGCTGGCAGGCGTGGCGGCGGAATTCGGCGTCATCATGCTCCTCTACCTGAAGCAGGCATGGACCGCGCGCGAGGCTCGGGGCGACGCCAGCCTGTCCGCGCTGCTTGACGCCATCCAGGAAGGCGCAGTGCTGCGCGTGCGCCCCAAGGCCATGACCGTCGCCGTCATCCTTGCCGGCCTGCTGCCGATCATGTGGTCGCATGGCACCGGCTCGGAGGTCATGCAGCGTATTGCAGCGCCGATGGTCGGCGGCATGCTTACGGCGCCTTTGCTTTCGTTGTTCGTGGTGCCGGCGGTGTACCTGCTGCTACGTCGGCGCCACATCACAACGCCTTCTGGTTCCACCCATCCTTCACTTCAACGGAAACCGCAATGAAATCCGCCAAGACTCTCGCATTCGTACTGGCTTTCGCCACCATGCCGGCCGCATTCGCGGCGGGCTCGATGGGCGGCATGGACATGAAGCCGTCCGCCTCCTCGCAACCGGCGCCGCAACCCGTGGCGGCCGAGATCAGGAAGATCGATGTGCAGGCCGGCAAGGTCACGCTGAAGCATGGTCCTATCGCCAACCTCGGAATGGGCCCGATGACCATGGCATTTCCGGTCAAGGACCGCGCTTCGCTGAAGAACTTCAAGGAGGGCGATGCGGTATCGGCAACCTTCGACAGCGTCGACGGAAAACCGACTGTCGTAGAGATGCAGCACAAGTAAATCGCGGGGGTGACGTGCAACCGCTGCGGAGAGCGGTTGTGCAGCGCTCCCCCGCTCAGTACGGCAGACTGAGGTAATACCGCCCAAGCTCCGTCAGTGCTCCATCGGCGGCCAGCAGGCTGGTGAAATGGACGTCATGGCTCCACCTGCCCGTGAACCACGCGTACCGGAACACGTCAGCGCGCTGTTCGCACGTCGCCACCATCTCCTGCATCTGCCGCTTCTGCTTGTCCAGCGTGTCGATCTGCGCGCCGTCGTTGCCTGCGTGCCAGTTGGCAAACTCCGTGACCCAGAACGGCTTGCCGTACTTGGCCAGGCGATCGAGCTGGCCGCCGAGGCCATAGTCGTACCAGTGGAAGGCGAGGTAATCGATGCGTGGGTCGCGGTTGCCGTTGGCGGCACGATACGCAGCGTAGAACGCATCCAGCCACGCTACCGGGTCTTCATAGCCTGGCATCGTTCCCCATGTGATCGCGGGGCCAACCAGTTTCACGCCGGTGCGAGCGGCGATGCTCTCGTAGCGGGGCCATGCGGCGGCGGCGGCGGCCGGCGAGAGATTGGCCTGGTCGAGCAGGTTCGGCTCATTCATCAGCAGCAGGTACCGGATACCCGGACGGGCAAGCAGGTAAGCCTCGACGGCGACGGCGTCGAAGTTGTCGTTCCAGAGCATGGGAATGTAGTCCATGCCGTAGGCGGACCTGGCATCGGCAGGCGCCGCGCCGTTCGGCTGCGAGGCCCAGTTGTACCACCATGAAACGCCGGGGGCCAGGGCGGCAAAGTCGGCCGCGCTGGCGAGATCGTAGGCGATGCCTCGCTTGGCGCTCTTGCCGGTCGCCGGTGTCGAAGCAGGGGGCGTGGTGGGCGCCATGACCGGTGGCGTGCCTCCATTGCTGTCGTTGCCATTCTTCGTGGTGTTGTCTTCCCCGCCACCGCCGCACGCGGCGAGTGCGAATGCCATCATCACTGCCAGCAGGCAGTGGCCAATACGTTTGCGCACGCTCATTTGTAATTCAGGAATGGGATCGGTCTGCGAGACCAGCCGTCACGCTTGTGCACGCCTGCCCGCTCCGGAGAGCGGGCAGGCACCCGGGATTACAGCGACTGCAGGAACGCCGCGATGGCATTGCGGTCAGCCTTCGGCAGCGCTTCAAAGCGCGTCCGGCTGTCCGTTGCCTCGCCACCGTGCCACAGGATCGCTTCCAGCAGGTTGCGCGCGCGGCCGTCGTGGAGCAGGCGCACGTTCTGGTCGCCGCCCTGGACGAAGCGCAGCGAGCCGATGCCCCACAGCGGCGCGGTACGCCATTGGCTCGGATAGGCGCGCCCCTCGCTGAGGGAGTCGGCCAGGCCGGGGCCCATGTCGTGCAGCAGCAGGTCGCTGTACGGATGGATGGTCTGTTCGCGCAGTTCGGCAAACGGGTGCGTGTTGCCCGTTTTCATGGTCGGGGTGTGGCAGGCCACGCACCGGACTTGCGCGAACAGCTCGCTGCCGCGCGCGATCTGCGCGGGATTCACGTCATGCTCCGGCGACACCCGGATGCCATCCGGGAAGCCGCTGCGCAGGCTGCGCTGGGCCGGCACGCCGATCAGCGACAGGTAGTGCGACAGGCGCTGCAGCTCGGTTTCATTGACCGCGGTGGGCGCGGTCGAGCCGCGGCAATCCGGTGCGCCACGCTGGCAACCCCGGTCCGGGAAGACCGGAGAGGTCACGCCCATGTCCTTCAGCAGCGCGTCCGCGACCTGTTGCCTGAGGCTTCCCTTCGAGGCCTTCCAGCCGAAGCGCCCAAGGTGGGTCTTGCCAGTCTCCGGATCGACGACCCAGTTCGGGATGCCCCGCACGCCGTCGCCATTGGCATCGTTCGGGTCGGCCAGCGCCAGGATGGTGGGCTCGGCAACGGCCTCGAGCAGGCCCATGCCGATCACCTGCGGCGCCTGGCGCGTCGAGAAGCGCGCCGGCACCGGTCCCTTGAACGCATAGACCGGCTTGACCAGTTCCACCTTCTCGCCATCGGGCAAGGTGCGCACCGTGGTCTCGTACGACTGCACGGTCACGTCATAGGCAGGCGCAGCGGGATCCTGCGCGTGCTGCTGCACGTTGTGGCCGTAGACGGGATCGGCCTTGCCGTCGGCCGTGGCGGTCAGGAACGAAAGCGTATCGAGCTTGGCGCCGATGCCCGCGGCCACGCTGCGGCCATTGTTGGTATGGCACTCGATACAGCGCGGCTGGTTGTAGCGTGGGCCGAGCTGGCCGATGTGCGCGGTGAATTTCGGGTTGTCGACATCGTGTTCCGAGTGCGTGCCGTCCAGGAACGAGGTGTGGAACAGGCGCCGGCCCTCGACAAAGCGCTGGGTGTTGGCGATGCCGATATTGTTCGCCATCTGCTGGAACACCCGCATCGGTTCTTCCGAGTAGTTGTACGAGATGCTGGCCTGGCCGCCGAGCAGCGTCTCGTCAGGCAGGACCTCGGAGTCCAGGTTCGGGACGATGCCGTACCACGGCCGCATGCCGACGCCCACGACGTAGAGCTGCTCGAACGAGTAGTAGCGGCTGCCGCCGCCATCGACCACCGGATCGCGCTTGAGCCTGGGTGCCGGCGCCAGCTCGATCCTGTCGCCGATCTTCAGCGTACTGTGCGGATCGGTACGCCAGTTGGAATCGACCACCATCATGCAATCCTCGCGCGGCTGCCCCTCGCGGCAGATCGGCAGGCCGCCTTCCTTCGGATTGTTGAACCCGAAGTTCAGCGCCCAGCCGTAGTCGCGCACGTTGGGATCGAGCACATTGCGGAACAGGCTGAAGGTGGTGCCGTCGAAGATGCCCTGGTTCACCCGCAGATAAATCTCGATGCGCTGGCGCCCGGCCGGCACATGGTCGCGGATCTCGAGGCCGAAGGTGCGGTTCTGGAAGTAGAAGGTGGGGAAGGTCAGGTAACGGCCCGGACCCGCATCGGGGGCGTCCCACGGCTCGCCGCGTTCGCGTGCGTGGCGCTCGGTCGGGCGCGAGCCCATCAGCGTGACCAGCGTGCCGTCAGGTTCGCGGTACTGGATCTGCTCCATCAGCGGCGTATCGGCCGCGAACAATGGCGTATAGGCCAGCGGCTCCTGCACGGGTGGTGGTGGTGGCGGTGTCGAAGCACTGTCACCGCCACCACCACCGCAGGCGGTTGCCAGCAGTATTGCAGCCAGCATCGAGACCGACGCGCGCACGGCGCGGGATGCCGCGCTGCCAGGCGCGCGGCATTGAGCAAGGAACTTCATGTTTTGACCCCTCTTTTTCTTTTTGTGAAACGCATGATCGATGTACGACTCTTATGCGGGCGCGCGAACGTCGTGCGCCGCGGCCGTCGAGGATGATGATTGACATCTAAATGGATGTCAATCATCATCCTTTCGCGCGAATCAATCGTGCGGGATCAATGAGGTATGCGCATGAAGCGCGCCGGGGATCTTCGTGAGAGGAGGGGCCGACGGAATGCTGAAGCGCAGACGCGGCCCTTAGGGGACCTGCTTAGTCGTCCGTGGCGGACGCCGAATCGAACTGCGCGAGCAGGAATTCCTGTACCGAGGCCAGTATCTTTCCCGACAGCGCTGGATCATCCACCGCCCGAGCCAGGCCAAGCGCGCCGACCATGGTGCTCAGGGCGACGATCGCTCCGGCATCGTGGCCAGCATCGGCAGCCGCGGCCAGCAGCCCGCCGATAGTTCCCAGGCTCTTGCGTACCTGCTCGGTATATAGCGCGCGCGCCTCCTCGTTGGCGCGGCCCATGTCGTTGACCACCGCCGCAACGGCGCAGCCGTTGCCCGGAGAGTCGCGGTGCCTCTTGCTCAGGTACGCCGACACCATCGCCTCGAAGGTGGCTCGCGCGGCCGAGCGTGCCTGGGTGCTTGCGAAAGCAGAGGCAAGGGCTTCGGCGACCAGTTCGTCGCGGGATTCGAAATGCTTGTAAAAGCCCCCGTGCGTCAGGCCAACCTCCTTCATCAGGTTGGCGATGCTCAGCCCTTCCAGGCCATGCTCGCATAAACGCCGCGCGGCAACCTCCACGATGCGCTCATGCGTCTGCTGCTTCTGCGATTGCGAATGCCCCATTCCTCTTGCGTCATTTGATGGTTCGCGGCCGAGGCGGCCGGTGCCGGCTGATGATAGCACCCGATTACCCCTGAATTTCTGCCAGTTTTCGCGGAATGGGACACAGCTCGCATGGTGTCAGGCCGGCATGCGATGCAACGCGCACAGCTTGTTGCCATCCGGATCGCGCATGTAGGCGAGATACAACGCCCCGGCAGGGGTGTTGCGGATGCCGGGCGGATCCTCGACCGATGTGCCGCCATTGGCCAGGCCGGCGGCGTGCCAGCGCTCGATCTGCTCGGCCGACTGGCAGGCAAAGCCGACGGTGCCACCGTTGGCATGCGTGGCCGGCTTCCCGTCGACCGGCGGCGTCACGATGAAAAGGCCGCTGTCGGAGGCGTAGACATAGTCGCCCTTGGGGCGCAGTACCCCTTCGCCATAGCCGAGCGCACCCAGCACGGCATCGTAGAATTTCTTGGCGCGTTCGAGGTCGTTGGTGCCGACCGCTACATGACTGAACATGGTTTTGCTCCTTGCGTGATGGACCATCGCCGACGGAAGCCGTCGGGCTACGGCACGTATTTCAAAGGAGCGATGTATCGCGGATGTTGCGGCTGGTGGCTGTTTCTGTTGCCCAACGTATCGTCGCCGCAGCGGGATACATAGCCATACAAAAGCGGGGCCAAGGCGCGAAGTTGCCCGGCGCGCCTGCGCGGTAGCGTTCCTGGGGGGCCTCAGTAGTTCAACACCACGTTGAGCATCGTCGTGCGCGGATTGCCCACGGGACGCAGGCCTTCCGAACGTTCAGTCCTTACCGAATCTATGCAAACCAAAGCCCCGGCAAACCGCGCTTGCCGGGGCTATTCTTTTTGCATGCCATGCAGCGCGGGCGCGAACGCTAATCCGGTTGGCGCGCCGCGCACGCACCCACTACGACGGGGCGATCCGATGAAACCCACCGATACCAGCGCAGTGCGCGAGCAGGCCGCCGAGACCCGCCCGGTCAACCCGCGCCTGCTCGCAGCCATGAGCCACGAGATCCGGACCCCGCTGTACGGCATGCTCGGCACGCTTGAGCTGCTGTCGATGACGGAACTGACGGCCGTGCAGCGGCAGCAGGTGGCCACGATCACGTCATCGTCGCGCGTGCTGCTGCAGTTGCTTGATGACCTGCTCGACTATTCGCGCATTGAAGCCGGCCAGCTGGCGCTCGACGCCGTGCCGTTCGATCCGGTGGAGCTGGCGGAATCGGTCGCGCGTGCGCAGGCACCGCTGGCCCTGGGCAAAGGCCTGGCGCTTTCCTGCGAGCCGCAGCCAGGCCTGCCGTGGCTGGTGGGCGATCCTCTGCGCGTGAGGCAGGTGCTCGCCAACCTGGTGCGCAATGCGATCAAGTTCACCGCGCAGGGGCGCGTCACTATCCGCATGTGGCACGAACCGCTGCCGCCGCCTGCCGACAGGGTCCGGCTGATGCTGGAGGTCGCCGATACCGGCATCGGCATCGCCGAAGAACTCCAGCCCTGCCTGTTCGAGCCCTTTGTGCAAGGCGATGCCGCGAGCGCGCCTCGCCAGGGCGGCGCAGGACTTGGCCTGGCCATCTGCAGGCGGCTGGCCAGGCGGATGGGCGGCGACGTGGCGTTCGCCAGCACGCCGGGCGAGGGCAGCCGCTTTGCGGTGACGCTGGTGCTTGGCACCAGCTCGCGTGAGACGGCGGCGGTGCCGATCGTGGCACTGACGGCCAGTGCCGACGGTGGTGAAGCCAAGCGTTGCCAGGCCGCTGGCATGGATCGCTGCCTCAGCAAGCCGGTTTTGCTGCCGGCGCTGGCCGCATGCCTGCAGGATCTGGCGCCGACGCGCGCTGCGTCCGTCGCCGCCATGCCAGCTGCCGTGGATGCGCCGACGCGGCGCCAGCGCTGCTCGTGCAGACCACGCACGCTGATCTCGATGCCCTGCACGCGGCCGCGGGCGGTGGCGACATGCATGCGGTGCAGGCGCATGCGCACCGCATGCGGGGTGCCCTGGCGCAGGTCGACGGCGCGCAGGAGGCGGCCGAATTGTGCCGGGAGCTGGAAGCCGGTGCAGCCTGGGCCGTGCAGGCCGCGCGGGATCGCATCGGTGATCTCAGGCTTTACCTGGAAGCCTGCCTCGCACGGTCAGGTTCCGGAGACGCTTAACCATGATCAGGGTCGTGATCGCAGATGATCACCCGGTCGTGCTCAGTGGCATCCTGCGCGCGCTGGCGTGCGAGGTGGGGCTCAGCGTAGTGGGCCACGCCGCCGACTCCGGCGAACTGGTGGCGCACCTGGACAGCACGCCCTGCGATGTGATCGTGACGGACTACTCGATGCCCGGCGGCGAGCACGGCGATGGCCTGCCGATGCTGCAGATGCTGCGCAGGCGCTATCCGCACACACGCATCGTCGTCATTACCATGCTCGACAACCCGGCGCTGATCCGCAATATCCAGCAGGCCGGCGTCTCGGGCATTCTCAGCAAGACCGATCCGGTCCGGCACCTGGTGCCGGCAATTCATGCCGCCTTCCGTGGCCATAGCTACCTGCCGCCCTCGGTGCAGGCGCTGCTCGCTGCCAGAGGGCTGGACTCGCCGAAGCCGCGGGCGCGGCTGTCCCGGCGCGAGCCGGAAGTGCTGCGCCAGTGCGCGGCCGGCGTGCCGCTGGTCGAGATCGCGCGCCAGTCCAATCGCAGCAGCAAGACCATCAGCGCGCAGAAGAGCGTGGCGATGAAGAAGCTCGGGCTCAGCAATGACCACGAGCTGTACGAATACGCCAGGGCCAACGGCCTGCTGGGCGGCGCGCAGTAAGCGCTGGGCGCCGCTGGAAGCGCGCAGCGGCGGCCTGCCCGCGCATTTGCCGCGTGCTTTAAGGCATGCCTGATCCCAGCCGTGCTGCAGGCGGGCGACCGCGACCGAGTTTTGCGCAACGACGGCAAGGCGGTCACGTGGGTGTCCAACGGGCAACTCGCGCGCGGCCGCACCTTTCTCGTGGGCGGCGAGGTCTCGGCCGGCCTGGCCAGGCTGGGTGAACTGCCGGGCGCCAGCGCGATCCAGCTTGAAGGCATGGCCACCATCGAGGTGATCTACCTGTAGCCCGGACCAGCCCTGGTGCGGTGCAGCACCCCGGCATATGCGTTGGCCGGTGCGCACTTTTGTGTTCTAACCTTGTAGGTGCTGTCCGGATCCTCCGGCAGTTCGGTTTTCCCGTACGCAAGGAGATCACGATGAATACCAAGAAAGCGATACCGGCACTGTGGCTGGCCGCGAGCGTGCTGGCAGCGCCGCTGGCCCTGGCGCAGGCACAGGGCGGCGCCACAGCCTCCGGCGCTGCTGGCGCCACCGGCGCCGGCGGCACCCCAGACACGACCACCACGCCTGGCATGACAGGCGCCCCAGGCCCGACAACCACCCCAGGCATGACAGGCAGCCCTGGCACGACAGCCATGCCTGACGCCACCGGCACGACCAAACCCCCGGGCGCTACCGGAACCACCGGTACCCGGAGCACCAAGGGGACCACCAGGCCGACGACGGGCTCCACGGCCGCGCCGCCTGCCGCGCAAAGCTCGCCGTATATGCAGGTGCAGCAATGGAAGAAAGGCGACCGCCTGCCGACCGAGTTCAGGGACCGCCAGTATGTGATCGACGACTACAAGCAATACAACCTGCCGGCGCCGCGCAAGGGCACGCGCTGGGTCGGTGTTGGCGCGGAGTATTACCTGGTGGCGCCCAATGGCGTGATCCAGCAGGTCGGCTCGGGTTCCTGAGCGGCTCCGGTCACCGTCCACCCGTCCGGCAACACGGGCAGACAAGGCAAAGCCGCCGCGCATGGCTGCGCGGCGGCTCTTTTTTGCCGCAGGGATCACATACCCAGGATCTTCTTGGCGTCGAGCAGCGATTTCATCGCTTCGTCATGCTTGCCGGCCTTGTGATACGCCTCGCCATCGGCGCGCAGCTTGGCGACCTTGGCTGCGTCGTCCGGCGACAGCGCCGGCTTGGTCGACAGCTTGCCATCAATGGCCTTCATCTCGTTGGGACAATTGTGGGCGAGCGCCAGGCCGGAGGCGCCGCACAGCAGCAGTGCCGCGAGGATCGAAATGGATTTGCGCACGTTGGCCTCCGCCGGGAGCAGTTGAAATTTCCAGCATAGTGCATCGCGCGCGGTCCACAAGCGCTTCCGACCCCGGGCATAATCACCGGCCGGTTTTCCGGGCTCGCTTCAAATACCCTCTCGAAGGGGTATATGGCGATTATTTGATGCGCGGCTGAAACGCCTGCAAACCGCTGCCAAGCGCTCATCCCATCCGGAATTCAGCCATTCGGGCGAGGCTATGCATTGGCGGCACGGAACAGCACGCCGCGCGAATACCGTGCCGCGAGACGTGGTCTGCGCAAGCCGCCATGCGTCCGTTCCGAACGTCCCTTCACGCTCACCCTTTGCGCTGCGCAGGTATTACGGCGTTTGCATCTTTCATTTCGGCGCACTCGCGGTTTCAAGCGTCCGCTCGCCCAGGCCATTTCCGGATACTGCGCTTGGTGGATTTTCCTGGCGCGCGCGGCTGCGCTTCATTCCTGAAACAGCCCGTGCGGATGCCCGATTTAAAGGGCGCGCGGCAGGACTTAAATTGAACTCGCCCGGTACGTATCCGGGCCGGTCATTAAAAAAAAGACGGGGGGCTCCATCATGCAACGCATCAACCTGAAACTTGCGGCGATCCCGGTCGCCTGCCTCGCCATCCTGGTCGCCGGCTGCGGCGGGGGCGGCGGCGATTCCGCGCCGGCCAGCAACGCCGTCCCGTCCGAAAGCGTGCCCGGCCCGTCTGGCGTCAACGGCAAGACCATCCTGTCCGGCGCCAATGCGCCGAGCGCCGATATCGGCACGGACGGGGACTTCTACCTCAATGTATCGACCTCGACACTGTACGGTCCCAAGGCCAACGGCGCCTGGCCCGCAGGCGTGGCGCTGATCGGGCCGCAGGGCGTGGCCGGCGCGCCCGGGGCGATGCTGCTGCACGGTCCGGCGGACCCGGCCGCGGCGGACGGCTCGGAAGGCAGCTTCTACCTGAATACGACGACCAACACGCTGTTCGGGCCGAAGACCGGCGATAGCTGGCCGACCGGGATTTCCGTGGTCGGCCTGACCGGCCCTGTGGGCCCGGCCGGCCCCGCCGGTGCCGATGGCGCAACGGGTGCGCAGGGCCCGCAGGGAGAGAACGGCGAGAAGGGGGACAAGGGCGACAAGGGCGACAGCGGTGAGAAGGGCGACAGCGGCGCCTCGGGCCCTCAGGGTGAGCAGGGCGAACAAGGCGAGACGGGGGCGCAGGGACCGCAAGGCGAGCAGGGCGAGCCCGGCGGCGCGTTGATCTACACCGCCAACTTCGCGGTATCGACCGCCCCAGGCGGCAACGGTACCTATGTGATGAACGGCAGCGGGCTGGACCTGCAGAGCGCCGATCCCTATTTCGGCGCGATGATGCCGGTGGGCTGCACCGGCGGGCTGACCATGACCGCCAGCCTGGCCGGGACGGTGCCGGACAGCGCGCTGTACTCGGTGGTGGCGTACCGCGTTGCCAGCGGCACAGCGCTGGAAACGCTGAGCCCGCTGGCCATCACCGACGGGTACGCATGCAAGCTCAGCGGCACCAACCGGACCTGCGCGACGGCGGCCACGACGGCGGTGGCGGCCAATGACATCATCCAGATCCAGGTCAGCGGCAACCGCCCCTTCAACTGGGGCGGCGGGCTGTACGTCAACCTGGCCTGCAAGAGCAACTGAGCGCACGGGGACAGCGGCCCCCGCCGCCGTCCCGCCAGCCGACCACCCCAACACATTCCCTCAGCCAGGGCAGGCGGTACAACAACGAACTGTCACGAGCCCGCGAGCACCGCAACGCGCCGTTACAAGCCATTCGCCCGCCCCGGTTTTCCCACACGCCTTCCAGTGCTATTTTGGAGGGCGTCGTTTTTTGCCCTGCGCCAATTACCAGTCGCCTGCGCCCGCCCCCGATCCGCCCAACCCTTTGCGCATGGAACCCTCCACCGCCACACACTATTCCCTGGCCCTGCTATGCGCCGCCGTGCTGACCGTGGCGGTTGTCGGCATCCACTACGAAGCGCTGCGGCTGTTGTCGGGGCTGCATCCGAGGCGCTGGAGCGGGCGCGTGAATATCGGCGTGCTGATCGTCTGCATCATCGTGGTCCATTGCCTGGAGGCGATGGTGTTCGCATTGGGGTTCTGGTTCGCTGACAACGTGCTCGGGCTCGGCTGGCTGGCCGGGTCCACTGCGCCGGGCATGCCCACCCGGCACGGCGAGCCGTCGCTGCTGGTCTATGCCTACTTTGCGCTGGAGACCTTCACCACGCAGAGCCTGGGCGATCTGTCCCCGGTCGGCGCGACCCGGCTGATCGCCAGCATCGAGCCGCTGGTGGGGCTGATCCTGATCGGCTGGTCTGCCTCGTTCACCTATGTGATGATGCGCCGCGACTGGCTGCTGGACGAGGAGGACGAGCACCGCGGCAGGCACTAGCGGGGCCACGCAGCGGTACGGGCGACGGCTTAACTGCCCGAAATGCCGGTACTACCCGGACTACCAGCAATGCCGCTGGTGCCAGACCGGCCGGGAACGACTAAGCTGGCAGCTTGCCCCGGCCATCGGGCCACAGACCAAAGGAGCCATCCATCATGCGGAGCCCCCAGCGATCCCTGATCCGCCTTGCCGCCATCGCCGCACTCGCCATGGCCGGCAGCGCCCACGCGCAGAAGCCGGACGGCCAGGGTGCCGCCGCCGCCGCGATCAACGAGGCGGTGCAGGAAGGCACCACGCCGTACCGGCCCGATCCCGCCGCGACGCCCGGCAGCATCCAGTCGGCCGAATGCCGCGAACTGGCAGACCAGATCGCCACGGCGCCAAAGCGTGAATACCGCACCTCCGGGCAGGGCATCGAAACCGCCCAGGGCCGGACCATGCCCGAACTGGAACGCGAGCGGCCGCGCAAGACGCTACAGCAGGCGTACCAGGAGAAGTGCCTGTAGCAAGCCACTCCGGGGGGCGGCGGCTCCACGCGTCCGCCGCCTGGCCCGCGCCATCCCGCCAAAAGCCGCTCCGGCAAAGTCTTTCCCCCGCCATTTCCCGCCTGCCGCGCCCTGCACACGCCCGGCGCATGGCTGCCCCATGCCCGCGCGTCCGGGCGGGTGCTCGCGGCATCTGTTTCATTGCGCCGGGGGGAAATACATATGTTTCATGGTTATCCATGATGGAACACTTGTTTCTCATTGGCTAGGATTCCCCTCGCGATGGCGCATCGCGTGAACGCTACCCAAGGAGAGCCTGTCATGAAAGCAGCAGAAGTCACTCGCCAGCGCAGTGGTTCCCGGAGCCGCCGGGCGTTGCTCGCACCGTTCGCCGCCGCCGTGGTGCTTTGCGCTGGCGCCGCCGGCGTCGCGCACGCCGCCGACGTTGCGGCCAGCCCCACGCTTTCCAAGGTCAAATCCTCGGGCACGATCGCCATCGGCCACCGCACCTCGTCGATCCCGTTTTCGTATTACGACGCCAACCAGAAGGTGATCGGCTTCTCGCAGGACATCTGCGACCGCGTGATCGATGCGGTGAAGCGCGAAACTGGCGTGCAGAACCTGCAGGTGCGCATGGTGCCGGTGACCTCGCAGAACCGGATCTCGCTGGTGCAGAACGGCACCGTGGACCTGGAGTGCGGCGTCACCACCAACCTGAAGTCGCGCCAGCAGCAGGTGGCGTTCTCGACCACGTTCTTTGTCGCCGGCACGCGGCTGCTGGTGAAGAAGGGCAGCCCTGTGCATGACTTCGGCGACCTGTCGGGCAAGGCGGTGGTGACCAATGCCGGCACGACCTCCGAGCGCATCCTGCGCCGGCTCAATGACGAGAAGCGCGCCAATATCAGCATCCAGAGCGCCAAGGACTATGGCGAGTCGTTTCTGATCCTGCAGTCGGGGCGGGTGGCGGCGTTCATGATGGACGACGTGCTGCTGTCGGGCGCACGCACGCTGGCGCCGAACCCGGCGGAATGGACGGTGGTGGGCACGCCGCAGTCGTTCGAGGCCTACGCGTTCATGATGCGCAAGGACGACCCGGGCTTCAAGCAGGTGGTCGATGGCGCCATCACCGGGCTGATCAGGAGCGGCGAGATCAACAAGCTCTACGCCAGATGGTTCGCCGCGCCGGTGCCGCCCAAGCATGTCAATTTCGAGCTGCCGATGAGCGAGCCGCTGAAGAAGGCCTACGCCAGTCCCAACGACGAAGCCTTCGAATAATCGCGCTCAGCCGAACTCAGCCGCGCCCGGCCGGCACGTAGGCGCCGGTGCGGTGCAGCTCGCCCTCGGCCTGCTCCAGCGCGCGAATCGCACCCTTGCCCTTGCGCGCCAGCAACTGTTCGACCAGCGCCTCGACCACGGCGACGCCGGCCGTGATCGACGGGAAGAACGACGGGCTCTCGACCGGGAACAGCAGCGTGCAGTCCGCCGCCAGCGCGATCGGCGCCACCGTGCTGTCGGTGAGCGCGATCACCTTGCAGCCGCACTCGCGCGCGGCCGTGGCCACGCGGATGCTTTCCTGCGAGTAGGGGGCGAAGCTGACCACCAGCACCGCATCCTTGGGCGTGAGGCCGCGCAACTCCATCTCCAGCGTGCCGGCCTCGGCGCGGATCAGGTGCACCGTGCTGCGGAACAGCCGGTAGACGTATTGGAAAGTGAACGCGATCGGGAAGCACGCGCGAAAGCCCGCCACATGCACGCACGCCGCCTGCGACAGCAGTTCCGCCGCATGCTGCAGCGTCTGGTCGTTGTTGGCCGCGATCATGTCCAGGTTGTGGTGCTGCGCGTCCAGCATCTCGCCCAGCATGCGGCTGGCGCTGCTTTCGCGCACCACCTTGCGCGCACGGTGCGCGTACGGCTGGGTGCCGCCACGCAGCGCATCGACGAACAGCTCACGCAGCCCCTGCCAGCCCTCGAAGCCCAGATGCTGCGACAGCCGCACCAGCGTGGCCGGCTGCACCCCCGCGCTGGCG
This sequence comes from Cupriavidus sp. DF5525, assembly GCF_040149425.2. Lineage (NCBI taxonomy): Bacteria > Pseudomonadati > Pseudomonadota > Betaproteobacteria > Burkholderiales > Burkholderiaceae > Cupriavidus > Cupriavidus sp. DF5525. Next base: position 399,175 of record NZ_CP168265.1, read on the forward strand.
GCGATCTTGCGCATCGACAGCACCGGGACTTCCTGCGGATGGTCGAGCAGGTAGCGCGCGCCGCTCTGGAACTGCGTGCTGAGCGCGGGGAAGCTGCTGCGCAACAGCGCGAGCAGGGCCTCCAGGTCCTGCGGCGGCTGGGTAGGGTGGTCGGACGGCATGGGTACTCCGGATTCGGTGTTGTAACGATTGTTGCACAGCTGCGCCCCGGGGCGCGCTTGCCGGCTCCCGCTGCCGGTTGATTTCCGCTTGATGTCCAACTGGCGTCCGGTTAACGTCCGCCGCGGCCCAAAGCTGTATGCCCTGCCATGTGCGCAAGCCCCCTTTTGTGGGATTGCCGCAACGCTGCTGCACCGCCTTCAGAAATTTCTTCACCCTTTAAAAAGTCGTGACTTACACTGCCCGCCATAACCTCCGGAAATAGGTCGTCCGGGACATAATGAGTATCGGAGCGCGAGCATGGGACATAGAAGCCCTGCAGTGCGACACGGCGGGATGGTCAACCTGCCGTTTCGGGTCAAGGGTCAAATCACGTCCGGGGGCGGGAGCCGGGTCAGGTTCCGCACCAGGGGTGCCATCGATATGGCACAGGGGGCCGGCGGCATGCCATGCCGTGGCAGGCCCGCGCGCGGCTTCACGCTGATCGAGCTGATGATCGCCGTGGCGGTCATCGCCATCCTCGCCGCCGTCGCCATTCCCAACTACAGCCGTTACGTCGTGCGCTCGAACCGCGCGGCGATCGAGTCCTTCATGCTCGAGGTCTCGGGCGCGCAGGAGCGTTTCCTGGTCGACAACCGCGCCTATGCCGCCAACCTCGGCGCGCTCGGCATGGCCGTGCCGGCGGGGCTGGCGGGACGCTACCAGGTCACCGTGGCGCCCACCGTGGCGCCGCCGCCCGGCTACACCATCGTGGCCACGCCGCTGGGCAGCCAGCTCAGCGGCGACACCGACTGCGGCACGCTGACGCTGACCAGTGCCGGCGCCAAGACCGCGTCGGGCGCCGCCACCAACTGCTGGAACTGATCATGCGGCGCGCCACTTCACTGATGCGGTTGCCGCGGCGCGCGGACACGCGCGGCTTCACCCTGGTCGAACTGCTGTGCGCGCTGAGCGTGCTGGCGATCCTGGCGGTCGCGGCGGCGCCGTCGTTCGCGTCGCTGGTGGCGGGCCAGCGCGTGCGCGGTGCCTCGCTGGAGCTGGCGTCAGCGCTGGTGCTGGCGCGCAGCGAAGCGGTCAAGCGCAACGCCACCGTCAGCCTGGCCGCCACCGGCGCCGCGTGGACCGCCGGCTGGGCGGTCACCGCCGGCGCCGAGACGGTGCGCACCTTCGGGCCCTACAGCGGCCTGACCATCACCCCCAGCGCCGCCGGGGCACTGGCCATCGGCAACGACGGCCGGCTCACCGGCGCGGCAATGACCTTCGAGGTCGCGCCAAGCGGCGATACCTCCGCCAACTCGCGCGTCTGCGTGCAGGTCAGCGAGACCGGCCGCGTCGCCTCGGCCACGGGAGCCTGCACATGACGCACAGAACCTCGCGGCCGCGGCCGCGTTTGCCTGTCCGCCGGCAGCAGGGTGGCTTCCTGCTGATCGAAGTGCTGGTGGCAGTGGTGATCCTGCTGGTCGCGCTGCTCGGCACGGCGGGGCTGGTGACGCGCTCTGGCCAGACCGAGATGGAGTCCTACCAGCGCGTGCAGGCGCTGGCGCTGCTGCAGGACATGGCGGTGCGCATCAACGCCAACCGCCAGGTCGCCACCTGCTACGCCAACGGTGCCAACGGCATGCTGCTGGGCACCACCGCGGCGCCGCCCGCAGGCTGCACGCAAGGCACCGCGGCGCAGCAGGCCACCGCCAACGCCGACCTGCAGGCCTGGAACACCGCGCTGCTTGGCAGCGCCGAGCAGCGCCCTGGCGCCAGCGGCGCCCCCGCGCAGGCGGTGGGCGCCATGATCGGCGCGCGCGGCTGCATCGAGACCGTCGATGCCGTCAGCCAGGTCTACCGTATCACCGTCGCCTGGCAGGGCCTGGCCACCACCGGCGCGCCCGCGCTCGGCTGTGGCAAGGACCAGTACGGCAACGATGCCTATCGCCGCGCGGTCAGCACGCAGATCCGCATCGGCACACTGGGGACCGTGTCATGAACACGCTGCGCATTGCCAACGGCCGCCTGCGGCGGCGCCAGCGCGGCGTCTCGCTGATCGAGCTGATGATCGGTATCACCATCGGCCTGGTGCTGCTGACCGCGCTGGCCAGCCTGTACTACGCCAACAGCCTGTCGCGCACCGAGTTCGTCAAGTCGGCCGAGCAGGTGGAGAACGGCCGCTACGCGTTGGACCAGATCCGGCGCGAGGTGGAACTGGCGGGTTTCTTCGGCGCTGGCAGCATCGCGCGCGGCGCCACCGTGGCCGAGCCCGCGCTGTGCGCGGCAGACCCGGCGGCGCTGGGCTTCTCCGCGGCAGGCTTGACCGTGCCGCTGGCACTGGCAGGCTATGGGCCCGGCGTGGCGGCGCCATGCCTGCCTGACCTGGCGGCGACCTCCGAGGTGCTGGTGGTGCGGCGCGTGTCGACCACGCCGGTGGCCGCGCCCACGCCGGGCGTGCCCTACCTGCAGGTCTCGGCCTGCCCGCAGGACGCCAATTCCTTCGTCTTCGACGCCAGCGCCGCGGCGGCCTTCGGCCTGCGCACCAAGGCCTGCGATCCCGCCCAGCCCGCCGCGCTGCGCCAGGCCGTGGTGCGCGTGTTCTACCTGGCCGGCTGCGACCGCTGCACCAACGGCGGCGACGGCATCCCCACGCTGAAGATGGCCGAACTGGTGGGCGGTGCGTTCCAGTCGCGCTCGGTTGCGCAGGGCGTGCAGGACATGCACCTGCTGTACGGCGTGGACCTGGACAGCAACGGCTCGGCCGACTGCTACGTGGACGACCCGGGCAGCAACAACGCCGCCGCCTGCGCCACCGTGCCGGGCTACGACTGGACCAATGCGCTCGCCAACTGGGGCAACGTCACCACCGTGCGCGTGAACCTGCTGGCGCGCACGCTGCGGCCCTCCGGCGGCCAGTCCGACAACCGCACCTACGACCTTGGCCGCGCCGCCGCCAGCGGGCCGTTCAATGACGGCTTCAAGCGCCACGTCTACGCCCAGGTGGCGCGGCTGGTCAACGTGGCCGGGCTGCGCGAGCAATGACCTCACACCGCAAAGAGCAAGCAATGATCAAGCTACCGGGTCATAAACGGCAGGGCCGGCCACTGCGCCGCAGGCAGGACGGGGTCACGCTGGTGGTCACGCTGGTGTTCATGGTCCTGTTCCTGCTGATCGCCGTGGCCATGGTCAATTCCGGGCTGGTCAACGTGAAGGTGGCCGCCAACCAGCAGCACACCGCCGAAGCGCGCGACGTGGCGCAGCAGGCGATCGAGCAGGTGATCAGCAACGATTTCACCAAGGCGCCGGCGGCGGTTGCCGTGCCGGTGGACGTCAGCGGCGACGGCAAGGCGGACTATGTGGCGCAGGTGGCGCAGCCGGAGTGCGTGACAAGCAAGCCGATGAAGAACGTCGAGCTTGACCTGAGCGATGCCGACGACGTGTCTTGCCTGATCGGCAGCGGCGTGCAGAACACCGGGATCGTGACGGCGGGCAACAACGGCGGCAATTCGCTGTGCAATGCCACGCAATGGGATGTGGCGGCCACCGTCAACGATGCCGCCAATACCGGCACGGTTGCCACCGTGCACCAGGGCGTGGCGGTGCGCATGCCAACCGGTTCGGCCTGTCCGTGAACGCGCAGGACACCACGACCTTTTCACTATCGATCGGACGGGAACCAGCATGACGACCAACGCCTGCCGGCAGCGCCGCCTTGCGGCCTTCGCAATCGCCTTGCTTACCTTTGCGGGCGTGAACGGCGCGCGCGCCGAGGACATCGACTTGTTCACCGGCCTGCAGTCCAACGCCGGCACCAAGCCCAACGTGCTGCTGCTGCTGGACAACGCGTCCACATGGAACGCCAGCACCATCATCAAGGGCTGCGACACGCCCGATGTGGTCAGCGCCAACAATGCCGGCACCGATGTGGGCGCGATCCAGTGCGCGCTGTACCGCGCGGTCAACACGCTGGTGACCAACGAGCAGCTGGCCGGCAACATCAACATGGGCTTGATGATGTTCGGCACCGGCACAAACGTCGGCGGCCAGTTCCGCCATCCGGCGGCGGCGCCCTACACCCTGCCGCTGATGGATAAGACCAACGGCCCCCAGTTCCTCGAGTACATCAAGAGCATCGACCGCCAGGCCGACAACGCGAACAATTCGCAGGTGGGTTCCGGCATGCAGGAGGCGTGGGCCTTCTTTGCCGGCAAGAAGGGTTTGTCGGGCACGCAGTACACATCGCCGATCACCAACCCCTGCCAGAAGAACTTCGTCATCTATATCGCCAACGCGGTCAACAACGGCAAGCCGCAGGACACCGGAACCGTGGCCAAGGATGCGCTGGTGGCGGCGGGAGCCAATGCAACGCAGCTCACGCAGCTCAAGCTCGATTCGGCCGCCAACAAGTACGAGAGCAACTGGGGCGATGAATGGGCGCGGTTCATGTACCAGACGGACGTGAACGGCAACGTCGATAACAACCAGAACATCATCACCTACACCATCGCTGTCACGGACGGCAAGAATCCGGACTATGTCGAGTCGACCCGCAGCATGGCCGACAACGCCGGTGGCAAGCGCTACGTGGTGGAGCTGGGCGACGTGCAGGCGCTGGTCGATGCGCTGCTGCAGATCTTCAACGAGATGCAGGCAGTCAACAACGTGTTCTCGTCGGTGAGCCTGCCGGTCAGCGTGAACGGGCAGGGCTCGTACCTGAACCAGATCTACATCGGCATGTTCCGTCCCGACGCCACCGCGGCGCCGCGCTGGATGGGCAACCTGAAGCAATACAAGCTCGGCTACGACAGCAACAAGCAGATCGTGGTGCTGGACGCGAACCCGAGCGGGCCCAACCAGAAGAGCGCGATCAGCAACGCCGGCACGGGCTTTATCTCGCCCAATGCCAAGAGCTTCTGGACCGCGGAGCCGCCGCTGGCGTTCAGCGGCAGCAGCTATTCCGGCAGCGCTGTCGCCGGCTGGCCCGCCAAGGGCTTCTGGGTCAATAGCCCCTCGGGCGCGGCCGGGGCGCTGGACTCCGCGGACGGCGTTGCCGGTGTGATCGGCGGCGACGGCGAGATCGTCGAGAAGGGCGGCGCCGGCGAAATGCTGCGCGCGCAGATCGTCACCGACCAGGCCGCGCGCAAGCTCTACACCTGCCCGTCGGGCGCGTGCACCACCACGGCCCTGGCGTCGTTCGATACCGCCAACACCTGGCTGACCGATACCACCGGTCAGACGGCGCTGAACAGCAGTGCTGCCGACGTGAAGAGCCTGATCAACTGGGTGCGCGGCCGCGACGTGGGGGCGCTGGGCGAGAGCACCGTGGCCGGCAAGGAACAGCAGAAGGGCCCCGGCGGCAGCGTCACGGTGCGCGGCTCGGTGCACGGCGATGTGCTGCACTCGCGCCCGGTGGTGATCAACTATGGCGGCACCACCGGCGTGGTGGTCTTCTATGGCGCCAATGACGGCGTCTTCCATGCGGTCAACGGCAATCAGACCACCGGCATCAATGGCGTGCGCCCCGGCGGCGAGCTGTGGGGCTTCGTGCCGCCGGAGTTCTACGGCAAGCTCGGCCGCCTCTACACCAACGCGCCCGAGGTGCAGCTGAGCGGCTCGCCGACCGGCTCAGGCGCCAAGCCGCGCGACTATTTCTTCGACGGCACCACCACGGTGTTCCAGGACCTGCGCGACCCGGCCAATCCGCGCGTGGTGATCTACCTGACGGCGCGGCGCGGCGGGCGGCTGGTCTATGCGCTGGACGTGACCAACCCGGTGGCGCCCGAGTTCCTGTGGAAGTCCGACAGCAACCAGATCGCCGAACTGGGCCAGACCTGGTCGCAGCCGCGCGTGATCCGCGTCAAGGGCTACACCAACCCGCTGGTGGTGATGGGCGCCGGCTACGATACCGCCGAAGACGCCGAGCCGTCGCAGGGCGGCGGCGCAACGGGGCAGGGGCGCGGCGTGATCGTGTTCGACGCGCTCAAGGGCACTGTGGTGCGGGCGTGGCTGGCCGATTGCACCGGCCTCGACGCCACCGTCTGCTCGGTACCCACCGGCCTGAACCGCGCCATCCCGTCAGACGTCGCGGTGGTGGACCGCAACGGCGACGGCCTGATCGACAAGGGCTATGTCGGCGACATGGGCGGCAATGTCTGGCGCCTGGATTTCGAGACCGCCACCGGCACGGGCCCGGCGGCCTGGACGCTGGGCAAGTTCGCCTCGCTGGGCGGCGCGCAGACCAGCAACGATGCGCGCAAGTTCATGTACCCGCCCGACGTCATCACCACCGGCGCCTACGACGCGGTGATGATCGGCAGCGGCGACCGCGAGCATCCGCTATACACCACCAGCAACGTGGCGGGCCTGGCCTATAACGTCACCAACCGTTTTTACATGCTGAAGGACACCGCGCTCATCGGCGGGCTGCCGGCGACATGGACGCCGCTGACCGACAGCAGCCTGTTCAACGCCACCGCCACGGTGTATGCGGATTCGGGTACCAGCAAGGGCTTCTACCTGACGCTGGGGACCGGTGAGAAGGTGGTCAACGCGCCGCTGACGGTGGCCGGCTACACCTACTTCGGTACCAATACTCCCAGCGTGCCAAAGACCGGGGTCTGCTATCCGGACCTCGGCATCGCGAGGGGCTATGCGGTGTCGTTCCTGACGGGCAAGGGGCTTAACGACAACCGCTATGTCCAGTTCAACAACGGCGGCCTGCCGCCGTCGCCGGTGTTCGGCGTGGTGGCGGTGAGCGATGCCCAGGGCAACACCAGCAACGTGCCGGTGCTGATCGGCGGCGGCAACCAGACCGGGCCGGGCGGTGGCGACAATACCTCGTCGCTCGGTGCGCAGAAGATCTCGCCGCCGGGGATCGGCAAGCGCAAGCGGACTTACTGGTACACGCAGGCCGACAAGCAGTAGGTCGCAGTTACGGCGCCGCTGCCACGGCGCCGTTTTCTTCCTGCCACCACCCACCCCCCAACGCCTGCAGCAACGCCGCCGAATCCGCCAGCCGGTCGGCGCGCGCCTGCGCCAGTTCCAGCGAAGCCTGCCGGGATTGCCGTTCCGCATCCAGCACCGTCAGCTGGCTGACGCCGCCCAGCTGGTACTGCTCCGACACCACCGCCAGCGTGTCGCGCGCCTGGCGTGCGCTGTCGGCGCGTTCGCGCAGCGCGGCGGCGTCGGCTTCGAGGGCGCGGAGTGAGTCGGCCACGTTCTGCAATCCCTGCAGCACGGCTTGCCGATACGCGGCCAGCGACTGCTCATAAGCCGCCTCCGCCGCGCGCTTGCGCGCCTGCAATTCACCGCCGCGGAACACCGGCTGCACCAGCCCCGCGGCAAGGCTCCATACATTGAGGCTGCTGAACAGGTCGCGCGCGGCGGTGGCCTGGGTGCCGCCGCTGGCGCTCAGCGTCACCTGCGGATAGAGGTTGGCGGTGGCCACGCCGATATTGGCCGAGGCCTGGTGCAGCAGCGCCTCGGCCGCGCGGATGTCGGGGCGGCGGCGCGCCAGCGAGGAGGGCAGGCTGACTGGCAGCGTGTCGGGCAGGTGCAGGTCGTCGAGGCGGAATTCCGGCAACTGGGCCGCGGCCGGCGTCTGGCCGGTGTAGACCGCGAGCTGGTGGCGCGTGGTCTCGAGTTGTCGCTGCAGCGATGGCACCAGCGCCTGCGTCTGCGCCAGTTCCGCGCGCTGGCGCTGCACTTCCACACGCGCCACGCCGCCTGCGTGCAGGCGTTCTTCGGTGATGCCGAGCTGGCGCTGCTGGGCTTGCGCGACCGCGACCGTATCGGCCAGCTGCGCGCGCAAGCCCGCTTCGCGGATCGCCGCGGTGGCGACGTTGGCGGCCAGCGCCAGGCGCGCGGCTTCGAGTTCGTAGCGCTGGTAGTCCACCGCCGCCTGCAATCCCTCCAGTTCGCGTCGCTGGCCGCCAAACAGGTCGAGCACGTATGACACCTGCACCGTGGCGCCGTACAGCGTGAACGGGCCGGGGCTGGGAAACGCAGTGATGCCCAGCGATTGGAAATCGACCTGCTGACGGGTGGTATTGAGCGTTGCGTCGACCGCGGGCCAACGTGTGGCCCCGGTGCGCGCGGCCAGGTTCTCCTGCGCCTCGCGCAGCCGGGCGCGGGCCTGGGCGAGCGTGGGGCTGGCGTCGAGCGCGGTGCGGATGGTGGCGTCAAGCGCCGGGCTGCGGAACAGGGACCACCACTGCGCCGGCACGTCAGCGCCGGCGGCCAGTGTCTGTGCGTGCGCCTGGCCGGGCGCGTCCGCGGTATCGGCGGCAACCGTTGCCACCGGCTGCGGGCCCCGCACATAGCCGGCGTCATCCGGCGGCGCGGGGGCGTGGAAATCCGGTCCGACGGCGCAGCCGCACAACAGCGCGGCGGCGGCGAACACAGGTGTCAGTCGAGACATGGCGAACTCCTTCAGTCCAGCGTGCGGCGATAGAAACGCACCGCGATCGCCATCACCACCACGATGAACAGCGCCATCGGCCAGACCTGGGGCCATAGTTCGACCCAGCCGTTGCCTTTGAGCAGGATGCCGCGCACCATGCGGTTGAAATACGTCATCGGCAGGATGTTGCCGATGACCTGCGCCCAGCCGGGCATGCCGGCGAACGGGAACATAAAGCCCGAAAGCAGGATATTGGGCAGGAAGTAGAAGAAGGTGAGCTGCATCGCCTGCAGCTGGTTCTGCGCCAGCGACGACAGCGTGATGCCCACGGTCAGGTTGGCCGCGATAAACAGCAGCGCGGCCAGGTACACCGCCGTTACCGAGCCGACGAAGGGCACGTCGAAAACCCAGCGTGCGGCCAGCAGCACGATGGTCGACTGCAGCAGCCCGATGAAGATGTAAGGCACGATCTTCCCGGTCATCACCTCGATCGGCCGCACTGGCGTGGCCAGCAGGTTTTCCATGGTGCCGCGCTCGCGTTCCCGCGTCATTGCCAGCCCGGTCATCATCACCATCGTCATCGACAGGATCACGCCCATCAGGCCGGGGATGATGTTGTACTGGGTCAGGCCCTCCGGGTTGTACAGGCGCTGCACCTGCACGTCGAACGGCGCCTTGCCGCCGGCCAGCGGCGCCAGCGCTCCCTTCAGGTCATGGGTGCCGACGCTGTAGGGCAGCTGCGGCAGCGCCGCGATGGCCTGGCCGGTGGCCGAGGGGTCGGTAGCGTCGGCCTCGACCAGCAGTGCGGGGCGTTCGCCGCGCAGCAGCTTGCGCGTAAAGTCGGGCGGGATGCTGAGCACGAACTGCACCTCGCCCTTCATCAGGGCCTGGCGCCCCGCGGCTTCGTCGGGCAGCGTGGCGACCACCTTGAAGTAGGTCGAGTTCTGCATGCTGGCGATGAACGAGCGCGTGAATTCGCTCTGGTCGGCGGCGATCACCGCGGTCGGCAGGTGGCGCGGGTCGGTGTTGATGGCAAAGCCGAACAGCAGCAGCTGCATGATCGGCAGGCCGACGATCATGCCGAAGGTGACGCGGTCGCGACGCAGCTGCAGGAATTCCTTCAGCACGATGCTCCACCAGCGCTGGACCGAGAAGCGCGTGGCGGTGCCATTGCCGGCAGCGGGTTTGCGGGAGGCGGCGGTCATGTCGGCTCCTTTGCCTTGCGCGTGCCCATGTTGTCTTCGGCCCGGCTCATCATATGGATGAACACGTCCTCCAGGCTGGTCTGGGTCTGCGCTACGCGCCGGCCGGGACCGGCCAGGCGCGACAGCGTATCCGCGAGCGCCTGCGCATCGCGCCCGGTCACGTGCAGCGCGGTGCCGAAGGCCACGGTCTGCTCCACGCCCGGTGCGCCCTGTAGTTGCTCGGATAGCGTGGCGAGGTCGTCGCCTTCCACGCTCCAGGTCGACAGCTGCTGGCTGGCTACCACCTCATCGGCGGTGCCCTGCGCCAGTAGCTTGCCGTAGGCGATATAGGCGAGCTTGTGGCAGCGCTCGGCCTCGTCCATGTAGTGCGTGCTGACCAGCACCGAGATGCCGCGCGCGGCGAGCTGGTGCAGCTGCTCCCAGAAGTCGCGCCGCGCCTTGGGATCGACGCCCGCGGTCGGTTCGTCGAGCAGCAGCAGTTCGGGCTCGTGCAGCAGGCAGGCCGCCAGCGCCAGCCGCTGCTTCCAGCCGCCAGACAGCGAGCCGGCGAGCTGCGCCGAACGCGTGGCCAGGCCCAGGTCCTCGAGGGCACGGTCGACAGCCTCGCGCCGGTTCGGCATGCCATAGACGCGGGCGACGAAGTCCAGGTTCTCGCGGATCGACAGGTCGTCCCAGTACGAGAACTTCTGCGTCATGTAGCCGACGCGGCGCTTGATCTCGTCAGCCTCGCGCAGGATGTCGTAGCCCAGGCAGGTGCCCGCGCCGGAGTCGGGCGTCAGCAGCCCGCACATCATGCGGATGGACGTCGTCTTGCCGCTGCCGTTGGGGCCGAGGAAGCCGAAGATCTCGCCGCGCGCGACCTGCATGCTGAGGTCGTTGACCACGTGCTTGTCGCCGAAGTGCTTGTTCAGGCCGCGTACGTCGATGGCGAGTTCTGCCGGGCGGCCGTTGGCGGTTGTGTTGACTGTCGTGTTCATTGCCGCACCACTTCGACGGGCTGGCCGGGCCGCAGCTTCGGGGCGTCGGCGGTCGACGGGCGAGCCTCCACCAGGAACACCAGCTTGCGGCGGGTCTCGTTGCTGTAGATCACCGGCGGCGTGTATTCGGCCTCGTTGGCCACATAGGTGATGCTGGCGGTCACGGGCGCGGCGCAGCCGTCGCAGCGCACCTGCACCGCCTGGCCGTTGCGCAGCGCGCCAACCACGGTCTCTGGCACGTAGAAGCGCACCTTGACGTTGCCCGGCGGCAGCATGCGCACCACCGGGCTGCCGGCCGGCACCCATTCGCCCAGCCGGTAGGGCGTGTCATAGACCAGGCCCGCCTGCGTGGCGGCGACAGTCTTGCGCGACAGCTTCCAGTCCGCCTGCGCCAGCGCCGCGCGCGCGGCCGCCACTTGCGCGGCTTGCGCGGCTTGTTGCGCGTCGCGCCCGGGCAGGCGTGCCACGTCGATATCGCGCTGCAACTCGCGCACGCGCGCGGCGTCGCTGCGGGCCTGTGCGCGCGTTTCGTCGAGCTGCGCCTGCGCGATGCCGCCGATCTCGTACTGGCGCTCATCGCGCCGCAGGGCCGCGGCACTGCGCTGCGCCTGGGCCTGCGCCTGCGCCAGCTGGGCGCGGCTGACGTCGACTTCCACCGGGCGCTTGCCGGTCTTCATGTCCTGCAGCTGGGCTTCGGCCGCGCGCAGCTGGTCTTCGGCCTGCTGCCGCGCGGCGCGTTCGTCGTCGGATTCGAGTACGAACAGCGCGGCGCCCTGGCTGACCTGCTGGCCGCGCTGGACCGACAGCGTGTCGAGGCGCCCAGCAAAGGGCGAGGCCACGCTGACGAACTCGCCTTCGACATAGCCTTGCCAGCTATCGGTGCGCTGGTTGCCGCAACCGGCAACGAGCAGCGCGGCAAACGTTGCCGCCAGCCCCGGCAGGGGGCGTTTGTGGTTTGCGTACTTCATGGTGACTCCGGGGAATGCTTGGGCTTGCCAGCGTTTGCGGCGGGCACGGGTGCCAGGCCGTGCGTCAGCAGCGCGGATACATGGCGCACCAGCGCGTCGGTATCGATCGCCTCGGCGCCGGGCAGCCGCCGCCAGATATGCGCGGTGGCCAGCGGCAGCAGCGTCAGGCCGACCAGCGACGGCATCAGCAGCACCGGCTCCAGTCCGCTGTTGAGCTGCCCGCGCGCGATCGCGGCCGCCAGCGGAGCGCTCAGTGCGCCGACGCGCTGCAGCGCGAAGCGGTCCAGCACGCGCTCGCGCAGGGCGCCGTCGGCGCTGGCGACTTCGCGGATCCACAGGCCGGGAAACCACGGCGTGGCGGCCGCGGCGCGGATCAGCGCGCTGGCGAGGCCGATCAGCATCGCCAGCGGCTCCGTGTCGCCGCCCGCGGCGGCGAAGACGCCGGCAATCAGTGGCTGCAGCTTTTCCTCGGTCACGGCGTCGAGCAGCAACTCGCGGTCGCTGAAGTAGTAGTGGACCAGCGCCGGCGTCACGCCGGCCTGCGCGGCGATCGCCTTGACCGGCGTGCCGGCCACGCCCTGGCGCGAGAACAGCTCGGTGGCCGCATCGAGGATGCGTTCGCGCTGGCCGGGCTGGCCCGCGGCGGGGCGGCCGGGGCTGCGGCGGGCGGAAGGTTTCGGTTTGGCGGGTTGGCGCGGCATGGGGGGCAAGTGAGTGCGTGGGCGGTGTCGATGGAATATTAATTGTTGCGTTAATTAATTCAAGCGCGGTTACAACGTCGACCTTGCCGCACACGGTGGACATGTCATGGGGCTTGGCTATGCTGCGGGCGCCGAAGCGCGCCGCCCCCGGCACATCCTTTCCACCATCCTCCAGCCGATGCCGTTTCCGCCACTTGCCGCCGCGCGCTCGCGCCGACCGTTCCGTTTCCGTCGCTGGCTGGCGGCATTGGCCTGTTGCGCATGCCTGCCGGCGATGGCACAGCAGTCGGTGCCGGCACAGGATTCCGGCGGCGCGGAGAATCCCTTCGCCTTCCACGGCCAGAGCACCTACATCTGGCAGCGCAAGCCGGCCTTCAACGCGGCCTATTCCGGCCCGAACAGCCTTGGCACCGAACGGGCCAAGAGCTATTCCTTCAGCGCGACGCTGGACCTGGGACTGAAGCTGTGGCGCGGTGCGGAATTCCACTTCAACCCGGAGGCGACGCAAGGGGTACCGTTCTCCGGATTGCACGGACTGGGCGGCTTGTCCAACGGCGAGCTCGGCAAGGCAGCCAGCACCAGCCCGGTGTTCTACCGGGCGCGCGCGTTTGTCCGGCAGACATGGGACATGGGCGGCGGCAGCGAAACGCTGGACGCGGACTTCAACCAGTTCGCGCGCACCGTCGACCGGCAGCGGCTGGTGCTGACCGCGGGCAATTTCGGCGTGCTCGATGTGTTCGACCAGAACGAGTTCGGTTCGGACCCGCGCACGCAGTTCATGAACTGGGCGTTCATGACGCACGGTGCGTTCGACTATCCGGCCGATGCGCGCGGCTATAGCTGGGGCCTGGCGCTGGAGTACATCGGCGACGGCTGGTCGGCGCGCATCGGGCGCTTTTTGCAGCCGCTGGAGTCCAACGGGCTGGAGCTGGACACGCGCATGTTCCAGCACTACGGCGACATCATCGAACTGGAAAAGCGCTATGAGCTGGCGGGCCGCCCCGGCACCGCACGTCTGCTCTGGTTCCGCAACAAGGCGCGCATGGGCGCGTTCAACGACGCGATCCAGTTCGGCATCGCCAACAACACCACGCCCGACCTCGCCGACGTGCGGCGCGAGCACGCCAAGAGCGGCGTGGGCGTGACGCTGCTGCAGCAGGTCACCGATTCACTGGGGCTGTTTGCGCGCGCCAGCTTGTCGGACGACAAGACCGAGACTTACGCCTTTACCGAGATCGGCCGGCAGGTGTCAGCGGGCGGCGTGCTGAAGGGCGATGCGTGGGGACGGGGGCGCGATGCGCTGGGGGTGGCGGTGGCGATCAATATGCTGGGGGCCCACCATCGCAACTACCTGGCCGCGGGCGGGCAGGGGGCGTTTCTCGGGGACGGTGCGCTGCGCTATGGGCCGGAGCAGATACTGGAGATCTACTACAGCTTCCAGCCGGTGCAGTACCTGAGCATCAGCCCGGATTTCCAGTACGTGCGCAATCCGGGGTACAACCGCGACCGGGGGCCGGTGAAGTTTTTCGGGGTGCGGTTTCACGGGGAGTTTTGATCCTCCCCGCCTGGCTTACTGCCGCGCGTTGCGCTTGTTATCCGGCCACACCGTATTGAAGTTGGTCCGGAACGGATTGATATCCAGCCCGCCCCGCCGCGTATAGCGCGCGTACACCGCCAGCTTGACCGGCTTGCACTGGCGCAGCACGTCCATGAAGATCCGCTCCACGCACTGCTCGTGGAACTCGTTGTGGTTGCGGAACGAGATCAGGTACTTCAGCAACCCTTCCTGGTTGATCGGGGCGCCCACATAGCGGATCTGCACGCTGCCCCAGTCCGGCTGCCCGGTCACCAGGCAGTTGGACTTCAGCAGGTGCGACACCAGCGTTTCCTCCACCGGCGTTTCTTCCTGGTCGGCACGCAGCAGCTCGGGCGCCGGCTCGTAGCGGTCCACCTCGATATCGAGACGGTCCAGCAGCAGCCCGTCGAGTTCGCCCATCTGCTGCTTGCCCAGCTCGGCCTCGGTCACCAGCCGCACCTGCACGGTACCGCCAGTGGCCTCGGACAGGTCGTGGTGCAGCAGCTGCTGCAACGCCTCGGGCGAAGCGATCTTCGACTGGTTGAACGAGTTCAGGTAAAGCTTGAACGACTTGGACTCGATGATATTGGGCGTGTCCGACGGGATGATGAAGGTGGCCAGCGCCACCTGCGGCTTGCCTTTCAGGTTTAGCCACGACAGCTCGTACGCATTCCAGATATCGACGCCGAAGAACGGCACCGGCTTGCCTTCGGGCAGGCCGATCTCGGTGCGTTTGGGCTGGCGCGGGATCGGGAACAGCAGCGAGGCGTCGTATTCGGTCTTGTAGGCCGAGGGCTTGCCCAGCGGCGAATGTTCAGGGAGGCTCATGGGGCGCTCAGCAGGGTCGGTCAGGACAGGAACAGCTTGTACACCGGGTTGTCCGTTTCGTCCCAGTGTACGTAACCCAGCGTCGAAAGGAAGGCGCGGAAGGCCCGCATCTCGTTCTTGGGCACCTGGATGCCGACCAGGATGTTGGAGGTGTCCGCGCCCTGGTTGCGGTAGTGGAACAGGCTGATGTTCCAGTTCGGGCTCATGCTCGACAGGAACTTCATCAGCGCGCCCGGCCGCTCCGGGAACTCGAAGCGGAACAGCAGTTCGTCATGCGCCAGCGGCGAGCGCCCGCCCACCATGTAGCGGATATGCTGCTTGGCCAGCTCGTCGTTGGACAGGTCGAGCGTGTCGAAGCCGTGCTTGCGGAAGCTGGCGGCGATCTTGTCGTTCTCCGCGCGGCTGGCGATCTGCACGCCGACGAAGATATGCGCCACGTTGGTGTCGGCGATGCGGTAGTTGAACTCGGTGACGCTGCGCGTGCCCACCAGCTCGCAGAAGCGCTTAAAGCTGCCGCGCTCCTCGGGGATGGTCACGGCGAACACGCCTTCGCGCGCCTCGCCCACTTCGGCGCGCTCGGCGACGAAGCGCAGGCGGTCGAAGTTCATGTTGGCGCCGCAGGCGATCGCCACCAGGTGCTGGCCCTTGAGCTTCTCGCGCTCCGCATAGGCCTTGAGGCCGGCCACGGCGAGCGCACCGGCCGGTTCCAGGATGCTGCGCGTATCCTGGAACACGTCCTTCACGCCCGCGCAGATGGCGTCGGTATCGACCAGGATGATCTCGTCGACCAGCTCGCGCGTGATGCGGAAGGTTTCCTTGCCGACCAGCTTGACCGCGGTGCCGTCCGAGAACAGCCCCACTTCCTTCAGCTCGATGCGCTTGCCTGCGTCGACAGAGCGCTTCATCGCGTCCGAATCCACCGTCTGCACGCCGATCACCTTGATCTCCGGACGCACCGCCTTGATGTAGGCCGCGATTCCCGAGATCAGCCCGCCGCCGCCGATGGCGACAAAGATTGCATGGATCGGGCCCGGGTGCTGGCGCAGGATTTCCATGGCGATGGTGCCCTGGCCGGCGATCACTTCGGGGTCGTCGAACGGGTGGATGAAGGTCAGCTTGTGCTTCTTCTCCAGCACCGCGGCGTGGGTGTAGGCGTCGCTGTAGGACTCGCCGTGCAGCACGATCTCGACCCACTGGCCGCCGCGTTCGCGCACGGCGTCGATCTTCACCTGCGGCGTCGTCACCGGCATGGCGATGATCGCCTTGCATTGCAGCCGCGCCGCGGCCAGCGCCACGCCCTGCGCATGGTTGCCCGCCGAGGCGGCGATCACGCCGCGCTTGAGCTCCTCCGGCGTGAGCGACGCCATCTTGTTGTACGCGCCACGCAGCTTGAAGGAGAACACCGGCTGGGTGTCCTCGCGCTTGAACCAGACCGAATTGCCGGTGCGCGCCGAGAGCTGGTGCGCATAGGTTAGCTCAGTCTCCTGTGCCACGTCATAGACCTTGGCGGTCAGGATCTTCTTCAAATAATCGGGTTTGGCGGCGGAGGCGGCGGACTTGCGGGTCATGGTGTCTGGGCAGGGGCCTTGGGGCGGCGAATAAAAGCGGCGCAAAAAAAGGCGGAAATTCTGGCTGAAACCGTCAATGATAAAGGATGGCGGCGCCTTCCACCCGGCCCGGGCGACGCGCGCGCCGCCCGCGGTGCGTCGTCCGGGCCGGGTCCAGGGCGCTCTTTGTGTGCGGGGCGGCGCACTCGCGCGGACAGGGTTTGCGGGAAGCGACTGGTTGTCCCGGACTTGCATCCGCGCCAGGTTGCGCCCACGCCATGTAGGACGAAGCCCGGTGGACGCCTGTCAAAACGACGTGTTACGGTTTAACGCGATGCCTCACCTACCGCTTATCGAACCCAATACCGCCCTGTTTCTCGACTTCGACGGCACGCTGGCCGACCTGGCCCCGCGCCCGGAACTGGTGCAGGTCGAACCCGAACTGGTCGGCACGCTACGTACGCTGTACCAGCGACTGGACGGCGCGCTGGCCGTCATCTCCGGGCGGCCCGTGATCGAACTGGACCACTTCCTGCGACCGCTGCAGCTCCCGGCCGCCGGCGTGCACGGCGCCGAATTCCGCACCGACGGCGGCATGGTGTCCAAGACGCCCGCGCCGGGGCTGGAACCGCTGATCCCCCACCTGGAAGCGCTGGTGCGCGCCTATCCGGCGCTGATGCTGGAGCGCAAGTCAGTCGCCGTCGCCATCCACTACCGCCAGGCGCCCGAACTGGCCGGCGTGGTCGAAGCCGCGGTCACTGACGTATTGCGCCATGCCGTCGGGCTGGAGGCGCTGCCGGGCAAGATGGTGGTCGAGATCAAGCCCGCCGGCGTCGACAAGGGCGACGCCATCGCCGCATTCATGAAGGCGCCGCCGTTTGCCAAGCGCGTGCCGCTCTTTGCCGGCGACGACCTGACCGACGAGCCCGGCTTTGCCGCCGTGCGCAAGCTCGGCGGCCTGGGCGTGCTGGTGGGCCAGCGCCAGACGCTGGCCGGCACCACCGTGGCCGGGCCGGCCGCGCTGCGCAGCTGGCTGCATCGCTCGGCCAGGGCACTTGACGACGCTGCACGCGCCACCGGCAAGCCGGGCGCCGTGCCTCACACAACGACATCCTGAGGGAGGTATCGCTGTGACCAACAATACAAGCAGCCCCGGGGAACTGGGCAGGCAGCCGCGCGAAGGCGTGCACAAGACCATGGATGGCAGTGGCCGCTTTGCCAATCCGTCGCTGTCGCTTGGCATGATCGGCAACTGTTCCATCTCCGCGCTGGTGGACTGCCGCGGGCGCATCGTGTGGTCGTGCCTGCCGCGCTTCGACGGCGATCCGGTGTTCAACGCACTGCTGGACCCGAGCGAGAACGCCGGCCATTTCTCGATCGAGATCGAGGATTTCCACAGCGCCAGCCAGTGGTACGAGCCCAACACCGCGGTGCTGCGCACGCGCCTGACCGACACGCACGGCAACTGCCTGGAGATCACCGACTTCGCGCCGCGCTTCTTCCGGCTCGGGCGCTATTTCCGCCCGACTGCGCTGATCCGGCGCATCCGCCCGGTGCGCGGCGCGCCGCGCGTGCGCGTGGCGGTGGCGCCGCGCTTCGAATGGGGCCGCAAGGCGCCCGAGATCACGCGCGGCAGCAGCCATGTGCGCTACATCGGCGATTCCATGACGTTGCGCATGACCACCGACGCGCCGCTGGCCTACGTGCTGTCGCAGACGCCGTTCCTGGTGACGCGCGGGTACAACTTCATCCTCGGCCCGGACGAGACGCTGGCGCACGGCGTGGAAGAAACCGCACGCGATTTCGAGCAAGAGACCACCGCGTACTGGCGCCTGTGGAGCCGCCGGCTCGCGGTGCCGCGCGAATGGCAGGACGCGGTGATCCGCGCCGCCATCACGCTGAAGATGTCGCTGTATGAAGAGACCGGCGCCATTGTCGCCGCCATGACCACAAGCATTCCCGAAGCCCCGGGCAGCGGGCGCAACTGGGACTACCGCTTCTGCTGGCTGCGTGACGCCTTCTTTGTCGTGCGCGCGCTCAACAGCCTGTCTGAAGTCGGCACGATGGAGGATTACCTGCGCTGGCTGGCAAACGTGGTGATGCAGTCGCAGGACGGGCATATCCAGCCGCTGTACGGCATTGGCCTGGAGCGGGAGCTGCCCGAAAGCATGCTCGACCACCTGGCCGGCTACCGCGGCATGGGCCCGGTGCGCGTCGGCAACCAGGCGCAGGAGCACTTCCAGCACGATGTCTACGGCAACGTGGTGCTGGGCGCGGCGCAGGCCTTCCATGACCACCGGCTGCTGCATCGCGGCGGGGCGGCTGAATTCCACCGGCTGGAACAGGTTGGCGAGCAGGCAGTCAAGGTGTTCGGCACGCCTGACGCCGGCATGTGGGAACTGCGTACCCGGGCGCGCGTGCATACCTCGTCGGCGCTGATGAGCTGGGCCGCTTGCGACCGCCTGGCCAAGATCGCCGAGAAGCTGCAGATCCCGGACCGTGCCGCCTACTGGCACGACCACGCCAGCCGGATGAAGGAACGCATCCTGGCCGAATCGTGGAGCGAATCGCGCCAGTCTTTTGCCGAGAGCTTCGGCGGGCGCGAACTGGATGCCAGCGTGCTGTTGATGGCCGAGGTCAATTTCATCGACCCGCACGACGAGCGCTTTATCGCCACGGTCAAGGCGCTGGAGACGTCGCTGTGCGACGGCCCGTACATGCGCCGCTACGAGGCGCCGGACGATTTCGGCAAGCCCGAGACCGCCTTCAACATCTGCACCTTCTGGCGCATCGACGCGCTGGCGCGCATCGGCCGGCGCGACGAGGCGCGCGAGATCTTCGAATCGATGCTCGCCGCGCGCAACCCGCTGGGCCTGCTGTCCGAGGACACCCACCCCGTGACCGGCGAGATGTGGGGCAACTTCCCGCAGACGTATTCGATGGTCGGCCTGATCAACGGCGCCATGCGGCTGTCGGCGCCGTGGGATTCGGTGATCTGACCCACGCAACCTGGCACGGCAACAAGAACAGAGGACTCCAGAAAACAACATATGCCCAGACTTGTAGCGGTATCCAACCGGGTCGCCGATCCCCGCAACGTGGCGGCGGGCGGCCTTGCCGTCGCGCTCTCCGAGGCCTTGCGCCAGACCGGCGGCTTGTGGTTCGGCTGGAGCGGCAAGGCGCTGGAAACCGCCCAGGGCGGCACCCCCGGCGAAGGCGACCTGCACCTGCAGCAAGCCGGCAATGTCACGCTGGCCACTGTCGACCTGAGCCGCGAAGACCATGATGCCTACTACCTGGGATACAGCAACGGCGTATTGTGGCCGGTATTCCACTACCGGCTCGACCTGGCGGATTTCGACTCCAACTTCCTGAACGGCTACCGGCGCGTGAACCAGCTGTTCGCGCGCAAGCTGGCCCCGCTGCTCGAGCCCGACGACGTCATCTGGATCCACGACTACCACCTGATCCCGCTGGCGTCAGAGCTGCGCGCGATCGGCTGCGGCCAGAAGATCGGCTTTTTCCTGCACGTGCCGCTGCCGCCGCCGCTGATCCTGGCGGCCATCCCGCAGCATGAATGGCTGATGCGCGCGCTGTTCGCCTATGACCTGCTCGGCTTCCAGAGCCATGCCGACGTGGAGCACTTCTCGCGCTACGTCCAGGCAGAGGCCCAGGCCGAGCCCATGGGCGAGCATCGCTACCGCGCTTTCCACCGCACGGTGCGCGCGCAGGCCTTTCCGATCGGCATCGACGTCGACGAGTTCATGGAACTGGGCCGCGGCGACGAGGCGAAGGAAACCTTCGAGATGATGTGCGCACAATATGCGCGCCGCCGGTTGCTGCTCGGCATCGACCGGCTCGATTATTCCAAGGGGCTGCCGCACCGGCTCAAGGCGTTCTACCGGCTACTGGCGGAATACCCCGAGAACCGGATGAGCGCGACGCTGGTGCAGATTGCTGCGCCCTCGCGCGAGTCGGTCGACGCCTATGTCGACCTGCGCAGCGAGATGGAGCGCCTGAGCGGCGCCATCAACGGCGAGTTCGGCGAACTGGACTGGATGCCGGTGCGCTATATCCATCGCACCACCGCGCGCAAGCGCCTGCCGGGCCTGTGCCGTGCCAGCCGCGTGGCCCTGGTGACACCGTTGCGCGACGGCATGAACCTGGTGGCCAAGGAATTCATCGCCGCGCAGGACCCGGAAGACCCGGGCGTGCTGGTGTTGTCGCGCTTTGCCGGTGCGGCCGAGCAGTTGCGCGAGGCGCTGCTGGTCAATCCCTACGACACGCGCGCCACCGCGCAGGCGATCCAGCAAGCGCTGCACATGCCGCTGGCCGAACGCCAGCAGCGCCACCAGAAGCTGCTGGAGCGCATCCGCGCGCAGGATGTGCACTGGTGGAGCAGCGAGTTCTTGCGCGCACTGACAGAGACCGAAGGCGCCTGATCCTCCGGTCGGGGAGCAAGACCATGAGTGAAGACCTGGCAGCGCAATCGTGCACGCCTTGCCGCGGCGGGGTGCCGCCGTTGACGCCGGATGAAGCTGAAGCTCTGATGCAGCAGGCGCCTGGCTGGGATTTGTTCGATGGAGCGACCCGGCTGGAGCGGCGCTTTACCTTCGGGAATTTTGCGCAGGCGCTGGCGTTCGTGAATGGCGTCGGGCAACTGGCCGAGGCGCAGGGACATCATCCGGAGATCAGTTTTGGCTGGGGGCATGCCACGGTGTCGTGGCGGACCAAGAAGATCAAGGGACTGCACCGGAATGATTTCATCATGGCGGTGAAGACTAGTGAGATAGCGGCGGGGCAGGGCGAGGCGACGTAAGCCGCATTGGGCTAGCGCAAATCCCCCGGCGTATCGATATCCCGAAACGCCCCGTCATCGTCAGTCAGGATCCGCGTAACGGGTTTGTCCTTCAGCAACGCCCGCGCCCCCTCATCACCGTCCAGCTTCAGCAGTTCCTCGCGCCAGGCGGCCCCGAACCCGACCGGATGCCCGCGCTGCCCATTGCGCCACGGCGCAGCGATGGTCTCCGGGGTGGTGATCGTCAGCGCCACTGCCCGGATGAGTTCCATCGGCAGCCAGGGCATATCGGCCAGCGCCACCACCCAGCCGCGCGCTTCGGGCGTTGCCGCCACCGCAGCCCGCAGCGCCGCACCCATGCCCGCGTCGGCTTCGGCGGATTCCAGCACGCGGCAGCCGCCGCGGCGCAGTTCCTCCGCCAGCGCCGGATTGCCCGGGCGAATGACCGCAATCGATTCCGGCAGTGCTGCCGCCAGCGTGCGCGCACTGCGCCACGCTACCGTGCGTCCGCCGGGCAGCGTTTCCAGCAGCTTGTTGCGTTTGCCCGCCGCATCGAAGCGGCGGCCGAAACCCGCGGCCAGCAGGATGCCGGTAGGCAGGTCGGTGCGGAGCAGGGGAGCGTTGGGGGCGGCGGTCATGGCGTCATGCTGTCCTCAGGTGGCCGGGCCGGGCGCGACTTCGCAGCTGCTGCCGGTGCTGGCTGCCATCTCGCGCGCAGCCTTGGCGCCTTCGACCTGCAGGATGTCGGGCAGCGACACATGGTTCTTGGCCGCGATCACTTCGGCCAGGATCGAGATCGCGATCTCCGGCGGCGTGCGGCTGCCGATGTAGATGCCTACCGGGCCGTGCAGCCGCGCGAGCTGCAGGTCGGTCAGGTCGAACTCCTTGAGCCGTTCGCGCCGTGCCTGGTTGTTGCGGCGCGAACCGAGCGCACCGACGTAGAAAGCATTCGTGCGCAGCGCCTCCATCAGCGCGAGGTCGTCCAGCTTGGGATCGTGCGTCAGCGCGATCACCGCGCAGCGCTCGTCCAGCTTCAAGTCCATGACCGTGTCGTCCGGCATGGTGCGCACCATGGTGATGCCGGAGATGTCCCAGGTCTCGGTGTATTCCTCGCGTGGGTCGCACACGGTGACCTGGAAGCCGAGGCCCACGGCGATCTGGCACAGGTACTTGGAAAGCTGACCCGCGCCGATCACCAGCATGCGGTAGCGCGGGCCGTGGATGGTCAGCAGCGTCTTGCCATCGAACACCAGCCCGTCGGTGGCGTTGGCCGGGCCCAGCGTGGCGGCGCCCGTCGCCATGTCGAGCGTACGCGCGACCAGGCGGCCGTTCTCGACCGCGTCGAGCAGTTCGGCGATGCCGCTGGCCGGGGTCAGCGGCTCGGTCACCAGTTCGATCGTGCCGCCGCAAGGCAGGCCGAAACGGTGCGCTTCCTCGGCGCTGATGCCGTACTTGATCGCTTCGGGGTGGTCGGCGGTGATGCCTTGCCGGCGCACGCGGTCGATGATGTCGTCCTCGATGCAGCCGCCCGAAACCGAGCCGACCACCAGGCCGTCGTCGCGTACCGCCAGCATCGCGCCTTCGGGGCGGGGCGACGAGCCCCAGGTGCGCACTACCGTGACCAGCAGCACGCGGTGGCCCTGTTGCTGCCACTGCACGCTGTTCTTCAGGACTTCGAGATCCACGCTCTCCATGATCGTTTCCGCTTCGGTTCCTCTGTCTGTTCATTGTCGCCGGCGGCTGCGGCGGGGGCGCCCTCGGCCGCTGGCGTGTCTTCTGTATTGTCCGGCGTGACCGCCTCGGTGAAGCGCGTAAAGAAGGTATCCGCCATCTTGCGCGCCGCGGCATCCACCAGCCGCGAGCCGATCTGCGCGAGCTTACCGCCGACGTGGGCATCGACGGTGTAGCTCAGCACGGTCTCGTCGCCATCCGGTTCCAGCCTGACGCGGGCGGTGCCCTTGCCGAAGCCCGCCGCGCCACCCTGGCCGTCAAAGCGGATGGTGTAGCTGTCGGGGGCCTGGATGTCCTCCAGCGCCATCCGTCCCTTGAAGCGCGCCTTGACCGGCCCCACCGCAGCCGTCAGGGCCAGCGCGTAGGCGTTTTCGCCGTCGGGCTCGATACTCTCACATCCCGGGATGCATTGCTTGAGCAGCTCGGTGTCGTTGAGCGCTTCCCATGCCACTTGCTGCGGCACCGGCAGGCGCTGGCTCTGGTTCATTTCCATGGCGGGGCTTCCTTGTCTGGCTTGGCGGGGGCGGCCCGGGGAGGGCCGCCATGATCGGACAGCAGGGTCTCCAGCGCGAGCAGGCTGTCCAGGTTATGCGCGGGGCGCAGCGCGTCGACATGCGGCAGGATCGCCTGCACGCCGCGCGCCTGCGGGGTGAAGCCGGGATAGCGCAGCAGCGGGTTGAGCCAGACAATGCGGTGCGCAAAGCGGCGCAGCCGCGCCATCTCGTCCCCCAGCAGGTCGATCTGCTCATGATCGAGGCCGTCGGTGACCAGCAGCACGGTGGCGCGCCCGGACAGCGTGCGGCGTGCCCAGTGGCGGTTGAAGCTCGCCAGCGCGGCGCCGATGCGGGTGCCGCCCGCCCAGTCGCGCACCTGGCCGGTGATGACCGCGACCGCTTCGTCCGGATCGCGTTCGCGCAGCGAGCGGGTGATATTGGTCAGCCGCGTCCCGAACAGGAACACCGACAGCCGCTCGCGCGACTGCATCAGCGCATGGCAGAAATACAGCACCGCGCGCGAGTACTGGCTCATCGAGCCGGAAATGTCGAGCAGTAGCACCACCGGCGGCTTGCGCTCGGCGTGCTTGCGGAATTTCCAGCGCAGCCACTCGCCATGCTGGCGCACCGCCAGGCGCGCGCTGGCGCGCAGGTCGGCATGGGTGCCGCAGGTGGCGGCGCGCAGCCGGCGTGTGCGCTGCAGTGCAAGATGGGCGCGGCGCGTGCGCACCAGGTGCTGCAGCGCGCGCCATTCCTGCGCGGTCAGGGTCTCGAAGTCGCGTTGCGCCAGCCGCTCCTGGTCGGAGAAGGTCAGCGGCACGTGGACGCGCTCGGCCTCGGTCTGCGCAGGGCGCGATGGCGCCTCGGGCTGGCGCGCGGCCAGCGCGTCGGCCAGCCGGTTGCTGCGCTTTGGCGGCGGCGCGCCGGCATCGACGCGCGGCAGCAGCAGCGCGCGCAGCTTGCCTTCCCAGTCGGGGTCACGCCAGAACAGGTCGAAGGCGGCGTCGAACAGCGGGCGCTGGTCGGGGCCCGACAGCACCAGCGCGGCCAGCGCGGCGCGCACCTCGTCGCGGCGGCCGATATCGACATGGCGCAGCGCGCTGAGCGCATCGACCGCATGCGCCGGCGACAGCGCAAAGCCGCCGTCGCGCAGCAGCCGCATGAAGTGGGTAACGTTGCGCGCCAATACCGGCAGGCCGGTTTGCGGTCCGCCGGTACGTGCCGCGGCGTGCAGCGTGGCCACGGTCACCCTCCCGGTGCGGCGCCGGCCAGCAACTCCGCCACGGTGGGGCCGTCGGCGCGTGCGAGGTCGTCCTGGTACTTGAGCAGCACGCCCAGCGTGTCGCGCACCGACTGCGGATCCAGCTCGGTCACGCCCAGCGCGGCCAGCGCGCGGCACCAGTCGATGGCCTCGGCGATACCGGGCGCCTTGAACAGGTCGATGCCGCGCAGCCGGTGCACGAAGTCGATCGCCTGCGCCTGCAGCGCGGCGGCGGCCTCGGGCGCGCGCGCGGCGACGATCTGCAGCTCGCGGTCGCGCTCGGGGTAGCCCATCCACTGGTACAGGCAGCGGCGCTTGAGCGCGTCATGCACTTCGCGCGTGCGGTTGGAGGTGATCACGATCAGCGGCGGGCGCTCGGCGCGGATCACGCCGATCTCGGGGATCGAGACCTGGAATTCGGACAGAACTTCCAGAAGGAAGGCTTCGAAGGGTTCGTCGGCACGGTCGATCTCGTCGATCAGCAGCACGCGCGGGACTTCCGGTGCAGCAGGGTCGGGCAGCAGTGATTCCAGCAGCGGGCGCTTGAGCAGGTAGTCATCGTGGTACAGCGACTGCGCCTCGGGACGTTCGCCGCGCGCTTCGGCCAGGCGCAGCGCCATGATCTGGCGCGGATAGTCCCACTCGTACAGCGCGCTGGCGGCATCGAGCCCTTCATAGCATTGCAGCCGCAGCAGCCGGGTGCCGAGCACGCCCGCCATCGCCTGCGCCAGCGCGGTCTTGCCGACGCCGGGCTCGCCTTCGAGGAACAGCGGGCGCTGCATGCGCAGCGCGAGGTAGAGCACCGTGGCGGTTTCGCGGTCGGCGTAGTACTGCTGGCGTTCGAGCTGGGCGAGGGTGTCGTCGATGGAGGTGGGGAGCATGAGCAATCTTGTGTGCCGACGCGGCAAAATGCGCCGGCGGTTTGCTCCCCTCTCCCGCTTGCGGGAGAGGGGCTGGGGGAGAGGGCAGGAGGTTCGCGTGCGAAAACGCTTGATTCAAGCGCCGGCCCTCTCCCCCGACCCCTCACCGCTGGGCGAGAGAGGGGAGACCACAGCGGGCGATGGACAGGCACTACCCCTTCGTCGCCTCCTCCACCGCCCGCGCCGCCAGCACCGGAATCAAGTGCGCCCGGTACTCCGCCGACGCATGCAGGTCGGCATTCAGGTTCGCCGCATCGACCTTCACGCCACGCGCAGCCTGTGCAGTGAAATTGCCCGACAGCGCGTGCTCCAGCGGCTGGCAGCGGAACACACTGTCGCCCGCGCCGGTGACCGCCACCCGCACCGTATTGCCGGTGCGCGCCACCATCACCCCGACCAGCGCAAAGCGCGAAGCCGGATTGCGGAACTTGACGTAGGCAGCCTGCTCGGGGATCGGGAAGCGCACCGCGGTGATCAGCTCATCCGGTTCCAGCGCGGTTTCATAAAGGCCCTTGAAGAAGTCATCGGCCGCGATGGTGCGGCGGTCGGTGACTACGGTTGCGCCGAGCCCCAGCACGCCCGCGGGATAGCAGGCCGCAGGATCGTCGTTGGCCAGCGCGCCACCCAGCGTGCCCATCGCACGCACCTGTCGATCGCCGATGCCGCCGGCCAGTGCCGCCAGCGCCGGAATGCGCTTGCGCACCTCGGCATTGGTTTCCACGTCGGCATGGCGCGCAGCCGCGCCGACCACGATCTCGTTGTTCTCGACGCGGATCTCGGCCATGCCGGGAATGCGCACCACGTCCACCAGCACGGAAGGCGAGGCCAGCCGCAGCTTCATCGCGGCCAGCAGGCTCTGGCCGCCGCCGAGGAACTTGGCGTCAGGGTCGGCCTTGAGCCTGGCCACCGCCGCCTTGGCATCCGCGGCACGTTCAAACTGGAATGTGTACATGTCGGTTTCCTTTCCGGTTCGTCGGTCCGTGGCGCTCAGGGGCGAGCGGCCTGGATGGCCTGCCATACACGGTGCGGGGTCGCCGGCATCTGCACATCCTTGACGCCCAGCGGCGACAGCGCATCCACCAGCGCATTGATAAACGCTGGCGGCGAGCCGATCGCGCCGGCCTCGCCGCAGCCCTTCACGCCCAGCGGGTTGTGCGTGCAGGGCGTGCCGCTGGCGGTCTCGACGGTGAAGTCGGGCAGGTCGGCGGCGCGCGGCATGGCGTAGTCCATGTAGGATCCGGTCAGCAGCTGGCCGCTGTCGGGATCGTAGACGCACTGCTCCAGCATGGCCTGGCCCAGGCCCTGGCCGATGCCGCCATGCACCTGGCCCTCGACGATCATCGGGTTGATGATGTTGCCGAAGTCATCCACGGCGGTGAACTTCACCACCTTCGATTCACCGGTATCCGGATCCACCTCCACTTCGCACACATAGGCGCCGGACGGATAGGTGAAGTTGGTCGGGTCGTAGAACGCGTTTTCGTTCAGGCCCGGCTCCAGCTTGTCGAGCGGGTAGTTGTGCGGCACGTAGGCGGTCAGCGCAACTTCGCCGAAGGTCTTGGTGCGGTCGGTGCCAGCCACGCGGAACACGCCGTTGCTGAACTCGATGTCCGTGTCCGATGCTTCCAGCAGGTGCGCGGCGATCTTCTTGGCCTTTGCCTCGATCTTGTCGAGCGCCTTCATGATCGCCGATCCCCCCACTGCCAGCGAACGCGAGCCGTAGGTGCCCATGCCGAACGGCACGCGGCCGGTGTCGCCGTGCACGATTTCGACCTGGTCGAGCTGCAGCCCGAGCCGGTCGGCGACGATCTGCGCGAAGGTGGTCTCGTGGCCCTGGCCGTGGCTGTGCGAGCCGGTGAAGACCGTCACGGTGCCGGTCGGGTGCACGCGGATCTCGCCCACCTCGAACAGCCCCGCGCGCGCGCCCAGCGCGCCGGCGATATTCGACGGCGCCAGCCCGCAAGCTTCGATGTAGCAGGAGTAGCCCAGGCCGCGCAGCTTGCCGCGTTGCTTGGCTTCGTCGCGCCGGGCCGGGAAGCCCTTGACGTCGGCCAGCTCCTGCGCGCGCGCCAGGCATGGCTCGTAGTCGCCGGTGTCATAGGTCAGGCCCACCGGCGTGGCGTACGGGAACTGGCGGATGAAGTTCTTGCGGCGCAGTTCGGCGGGATCCGTGTTGAGCTCGTGCGCTGCGGTTTCCACCAGGCGCTCGACCACATATGTGGCTTCGGGACGGCCGGCGCCGCGGTAGGCATCGACCGGCGCGGTGTTGGTGAACACCGCCTGCACCTCGGCATAGATCGCGGGCGTGGCGTACTGGCCGGCCAGCAGCGTCGCATACAGGATGGTCGGCACGCTGCTGGCGAAGGTCGACAGGTAGGCGCCCATATTGGCGACCGTGTGTACGCGCAGCGCCAGGAACTTGCCGTCGGCATCGAGCGCCAGCTCGGCCTTGGTGACGTGGTCGCGCCCGTGCGCGTCGGTCAGGAAGGATTCGGAACGGTCCGCGGTCCACTTGACCGGCCGGCCAACCTTCTTCGATGCCCACGTCAGCGCCACGTCTTCCGGATACAGGAAGATCTTGGAGCCGAAGCCGCCGCCAACGTCCGGCGCGATGATGCGCAGTCGCGATTCCGGCAGCCCCAGCACGAAGGCGCCCATCAGCAGCCGCTCCACGTGCGGGTTCTGGTTGGCCACGTAGACGGTGTAGCTGTCGTCCTGGCGCGTGTAGCTGGCGTTGACCGCGCGCGGCTCGATCGCGTTGGGGATCAGCCGGTTGTTGACGATGTCCAGCGTGGTCACGTGCGCGGCCTTGGCAAAGGCGGCGTCGGTGGCGGCCTTGTCGCCATGGCCCCAGGTGTAGCAGGTGTTGGCTGGCACGTCGTCATGCACCAGCGTCGAAGCTGAAGCAGCGTCCGCGGCGTTGACCACCGCGGGCAGCTCTTCATAGTCGACGTCGATCTTCTCGGCGGCGTCGCGCGCCTGCTGCAGCGTCTCGGCGATGACCAGCGCCACCTGGTCGCCGACGTGGCGCACCTTGTCGTGCGCGATCACCGGGTGCGGCGGCTCCTTCATCGGCGAGCCGTCCATGCTGTGGATCAGCCAGCCGCAGGGCAGGCCGCCCACTTTATCGGCGGCCAGTTCGTCGCCGGTCAGCACGGCGATCACGCCGGGCGCGGCGAGCGCCTCGCTCTTGTCGATCGAACGGATGCGCGCGTGCGCGTGCGGCGAGCGCAGGAAAAATGCATAGCTTTGCTGCGGCAGCACGATGTCGTCGGTGTACTGGCCGCTGCCGGTCAGGTAGCGGAAGTCTTCCTTGCGCTTGACCGGCGCGCCTACCAGGCGCTGGTTCTCGGGTGCGTTCATGGCCTGTCCCCCTTATTCCGCGCTGGCGGCGGCGCCCTGCATGGCCGCCTGGCCCTGCTGCACTGCCCGGACGATGTTGTGGTAGCCCGTGCAGCGGCACAGGTTGCCTTCCAGGTGGGCGCGGATGGTGGCGGCGTCGGCGCCCGGGTGCTCCTGCACCAGCGCGGTGGCGCTCATCACCATGCCCGGCGTACAGAAGCCGCATTGCAGGCCGTGGCATTCACGGAAGGCTTCCTGCATCGGGTGCAGCGTGCCGGGCGCGCCCAGGCCCTCGATGGTGGTGACCTTGGCGCCGTCGGCCTGTACCGCCAGCAGGTTGCACGACTTGACCGCCCGGCCGTCCAGGTGGACCGTGCAGGCGCCGCACTGCGCAGTGTCGCAGCCGACGTGGGTGCCGGTCAGGCGCAACTGTTCGCGCAGGAACTGGACCAGGAGGGTGTTGGGTTCTACCTGGGCGTCAACGGGCTTGCCGTTGACCGTCAGGCGGATCGGAATCGCCATGCTTGTCTCCATGTGGGGTGGACGCGCATGACCAATTGCCCGAAATCCCGAAAGAACTGCGCGGGACTGGCCACGACGCGGTACTGCCGCTTAAGACGGCTATAGGACGGCTAATTCGTGATATTGGTGCTGCCGCTACAACTGCTGTAGGTGCGCCAGCGCACGCGGCGAGCGGCTTCAATGCTGGCGCAAATGCCGCGGCCGGCGAACGATCGGTCGCAACAGGCTCTAACAGTTAATCACAAATCCCGCACAGGTGCCATGAGGTTTGCCCGCCCCATCCGGGGGGCGGGGGCCTCGGATGGGCCGCTGCTAGAATGGCCCGACCCCCTCGCCCACCCCGACATGGAAGCGTTCTTCGACTGGCTGTTTGAAACCGTCGCCCTGCCCAAGGTGGGCCTGTCCGCGATCTTCGTGGTCAGCCTGATCTCGGCCACGCTATTGCCACTGGGCTCCGAGCCGGCCGTGTTCGGCTACGTCAAGCTCAACCCGCAGATGTTCTGGCCGGCGATCCTGGTGGCCACGCTCGGCAACACGGTCGGCGGCGCGATCGACTGGTGGCTGGGCTACGCCGCCAAGCTGGCGCTGGTGCGCTACCACAAGCGGCGCCGGGCGCGCGAACACGAAATTGAGCACCTCGAGCACCGCGAACACACGCGCAAGCCGCCCAAGCCCAAGCTCGACGTGCGCTACTTCCGCTGGATGCGCCGGCTCGGCCCGCCCACGCTGCTGTTTTCCTGGCTGCCCGGCATTGGTGATCCATTGTGCACTTTGGCTGGCTGGCTGCGGCTCTCTTTCTGGCCCAGCCTGGCCTGGATGGCAGTCGGCAAATTCATCCGCTACCTGTTCATGACGGCCAGCCTGCTGTGGATCCCGGACAGTTTTTGGCACAACATTGCGCAAACGTGGAAGGCCTGGTTCTGATCCGGTGCGCCGCCGGCACCACGGCAGGGCGCCACTGCCACCGCCCAAAGATCGCCTAATCCCTTGTTCCGACAAGGATTCCCTGATGCTGCGGTGCGGCGAAACCGGGCCTTGCAGTACAATCGCCCTTTAATGAACGATTCGCGCACTGTCCCCGTGCGCAGCAGGAAGCGGTCCCCCAATGAACGCCCCACTCGTGCTCGACGCCAAGCTCGCCGCGCAGGACGCCCCCCCGCGCCTGCGTGAGATTCCCTATAACTACACGTCCTTCTCGGACCGCGAGATTGTCATCCGCCTGCTGGGCGAGGAAGCCTGGCGCATCCTGGACGAGCTGCGCAGCGAGCGCCGCACCGGCCGCTCCGCCCGCATGCTGTACGAAGTGCTAGGCGATATC
Organism: Cupriavidus sp. DF5525; assembly: GCF_040149425.2. NCBI lineage: Bacteria > Pseudomonadati > Pseudomonadota > Betaproteobacteria > Burkholderiales > Burkholderiaceae > Cupriavidus > Cupriavidus sp. DF5525. Next base: position 429,902 of record NZ_CP168265.1, read on the forward strand.
TGGGTGGTTCGCCGCAATCCCTACCTGCAGGACGACCTGCTGGAAAATCCCAAGCGCCGCCAGATGCTGGTCAGCGCGCTGCATCACCGCCTGAACGAGATCGAGAAGCGCCGCGCCGCCGACCGTGCCGAGCACGCCGAGCCCGCCGCCGAGGACCGTTCGCACCGCGTGGAGCAACTGGTCGCCTTCGCCAAGCAGGCGATCGAGGATTTCAAGAACGAATTCGCCGCGGCCTATGACCTGCGCAAGCGCGCGCAGCGCGTGCTGGGCAAGGTCACGCAGAAGGACAACATCAAGTTCGACGGCCTGTCGCGCGTCTCGCACGTGACCGACGCTACCGACTGGCGCGTGGAATACCCGTTCGTCGTGCTGACGCCCGACACCGAGGAAGAGATCGCCGGCCTGGTCAAGGGCTGCTTCGAGTTGGGCCTGACCATCATCCCGCGCGGGGGCGGCACCGGCTATACCGGCGGCGCCGTGCCGCTGACGCCGATGAGCGCGGTGATCAATACCGAGAAGCTGGAGCAGCTCGGCCCGGTCGAGGAAACTGACCTGCCCGGCGTGTCGCGCAAGGTTGCGACCATCTTCTCCGGCGCCGGCGTGGTGACGCGCCGCGTGGCCGACGCGGCCGACAAGGCCGGCCTGGTGTTCGCGGTCGACCCGACCTCGATCGATGCCTCGTGCATCGGCGGCAACGTGGCCATGAATGCCGGCGGCAAGAAGGCCGTGCTGTGGGGCACCGCGCTGGACAACCTGGCCTGGTGGCGCATGGTGGACCCGGAGGGCAACTGGCTGGAAATCACCCGGCTGGACCACAACCTGGGCAAGATCCACGACGTGCCGGTGGCCACCTTCGAGCTGAAGTGGTCGGACGGCAACCGTGCGCCGGGCGAGAAGGTGCTGCGCACCGAGACGCTGGCCATCGAGGGCCGCAAGTTCCGCAAGGAAGGCCTGGGCAAGGACGTCACCGACAAGTTCCTGGCCGGCCTGCCGGGCGTGCAGAAGGAAGGCTGCGACGGCATCATCACCAGCGCGCGCTGGATCCTGCACCGCATGCCGAAGTTCATCCGCACGGTGTGCCTGGAGTTCTTCGGCCAGGCGCGCGACGCCATCCCGAGCATCGTCGAGATCAAGGACTTCCTCGACGCCGAGACTAGGAAGCCCGGCGGCGCCATCCTGGCCGGCCTGGAGCACCTGGACGAGCGCTACCTGCGCGCGGTCGGCTACGCCACCAAGAGCAAGCGCAACGCCTTCCCGAAGATGGTGCTGATCGGCGATATCGTCGGCGACGATGAAGACGCCGTGGCGCGCGCCACCTCGGAAGTGATCCGCATGGCCAACGGCAAGAGCGGCGAAGGCTTTATCGCCGTCAGCCCCGAGGCGCGCAAGAAATTCTGGCTCGACCGTTCGCGTACCGCAGCGATTGCGAAGCATACCAACGCCTTCAAGATCAACGAAGACGTGGTGATCCCGCTGAACCGCATGGGCGAGTACACCGACGGCATCGAGCGCATCAATATCGAGCTGTCGATCAAGAGCAAGCTCAAGCTGGTCGACACGCTGGAAGCGTTTTTCGCGCGCGGCAACCTGCCGCTGGGCCGCAGCGACGACGCCAATGAGATCCCCAGCGCTGAATTGCTGGAAGACCGTGTGCAGCACGCGCTGACGCTGCTGCGCGAGATCCGCGCGCGCTGGCGTTACCTGCAGGACCATATGGACGTGCCGCTGACGCAGGCCAAGGCCTCGCTGATCGGGCATGGACTGGGACTGCTGGGGCAGGAGTTCGATGCGCGCCTGCAGCATCAGCCTGACGCCACCGTGTTCCACCTGCTGCAGGACCGCACCATCCGCGTGTCGTGGAAGGCCGAGATCCGCGCCGAGCTGCGCAAGATCTTCAACGGCGGCGAGTTCAAGCCGATCCTGGACGAGGCCCAGAAGATCCACAAGCAGGTGCTGCGCGGCCGCGTCTTCGTGGCGCTGCACATGCACGCCGGCGACGGCAATGTGCACACCAATATCCCGGTGAACTCCGACGACTACGACATGCTGCAGGACGCGCACCGCGCGGTGGCCCGCATCATGGCGCTGGCGCGTTCGCTCGACGGCGTGATCTCGGGCGAGCACGGCATCGGTATCACCAAGCTGGAATTCCTCACCGAGGAAGAGATCGGCGACTTCCGCGCCTACAAGGCCAAGGTCGACCCGCAGGGCCGCTTCAACAAGGGCAAGCTGCTGCCCGGCGCCGACCTGCGCAATGCCTACACGCCGTCGTTCGGCCTGATGGGGCATGAGTCGATCATCATGCAGCAGAGCGATATCGGCGCCATTGCCGAGAGCGTCAAGGACTGCCTGCGCTGCGGCAAGTGCAAGCCGGTGTGCGCCACGCACGTGCCGCGCGCCAACCTGCTTTACAGCCCGCGCAACAAGATCCTGGCGACTTCGCTGCTGATCGAGGCCTTCCTGTATGAAGAGCAGACCCGCCGCGGCATCTCGGTCAAGCACTGGGACGAGTTCTCCGACGTGGCCGACCATTGCACGGTCTGCCACAAGTGCGTGACGCCGTGCCCGGTCAAGATCGACTTCGGCGACGTGTCGATGAACATGCGCAACCTGCTGCGCAAGATGGGGCAGAAGAAGTTCAACCCCGGCACCGCGGCGTCGATGTTCTTCCTGAACGCCACCAACCCCGAGACCATCAACCTGACCCGCAAGGTCATGATCGACTGGGGCTACAAGGCGCAGCGCCTGGGCAACGAGGTGCTGAAGAAGTTCGCCAGGAAGCAGACCGCGCATCCGCCCGCGACCGTGGGCAAGCCGCCGGTGCGCGAGCAGGTGATCCACTTCATTAACAAGAAGATGCCGGGCAACCTGCCCAAGAAGACCGCGCGCGCACTGCTCGATATCGAGGACAACGAGATCGTGCCGATCATCCGCGACCCGAAGGCGACCACGCCGGAATCGGAAGCGGTGTTCTACTTTCCGGGCTGCGGCTCGGAGCGGCTGTTCTCGCAGGTCGGGCTGGCCACGCAGGCGATGCTGTGGCACGTCGGTGTGCAGACCGTGCTGCCGCCTGGCTACCTGTGCTGCGGCTATCCGCAGCGCGGCAACGGCCAGTACGACAAGGCCGAGAAGATCGTCACCGACAACCGCGTGCTGTTCCACCGCGTGGCCAACACGCTGAACTACCTCGACATCAAGACCGTGGTGGTCAGCTGCGGCACCTGCTACGACCAGCTCGCCGGGTATGAATTCGACAAGATCTTCCCGGGCTGCCGCATCATCGACATCCACGAATACCTGCTCGAGAAGGGCGTGAAGCTGGAGGGCGTGACCGGTACGCGCTACATGTACCACGATCCCTGCCACACCCCGATCAAGACCATGGACCCGACCAAGCTGGTCAACGACCTGATGGGCGGGAACACCGGTCTGGGCAAGATCGAGAAGAACGAGCGCTGCTGCGGCGAGTCCGGCACGCTGGCGGTGACGCGTCCGGACATCTCGACGCAGGTCCGCTTCCGCAAGGAAGAGGAGATGACCAAGGGCGCCGACAAGCTGCGCGCCGACGGCTTCACTGGCGACGTCAAGATCCTGACCAGCTGCCCGTCCTGCCTGCAGGGGCTTTCGCGCTACAACGAAGATGCTTCGGTGCAGGCGGATTACATCGTGATCGAGATGGCCAAGCACCTGCTGGGCGAGAACTGGATGCCCGAGTACGTGGCCAAGGCCAATGCGGGTGGCATCGAGCGGGTGCTGGTGTAAGTCGCGACGATGGCGCGTTCTGCTAACTGCCCGCTCTGCCAGACCGACGGCGGCGAACTGGTCTGGATGGGCGACCGCGCCCGGCTGATCCTGGTCGAGCATGACCGCTTCCCGGGCTTCTGCCGCATCGTCTGGAACGATCACGTGGCCGAGCTCAGCGACCTGGACGATGCCGACCAGGCCTGGCTGATGCGGCTGGTGGCGCGCGTGGAGCGGGTGGTGCGCGAGGTGATGACGCCGGACAAGGTCAACCTGGCCGCCTTCGGCAACATGGTGCCGCACCTGCACTGGCATATCATCCCGCGCTATCGCTGGGACACGCATTTCCCTGAGGCGATCTGGGCTGCGCCGCAACGCGCGGCGGATGCCGTGCGCGTGCAGGAGCTGGCCAGCCGGCTGCCCGCGCTGCGTACGGCACTTTCGCTGCTTGAATCGGATGATGCCTGAGGCTTGACGCGGAACCCGCGCCTGCCCGCAACCGTCTGACTGCTGTCGCAGCCGTGGCCAGCCGCCGCGGCATCCAGAACAACAAGCCCGGCCCGCATCCGCTGGCGGGCCAAGAGCTGCCGCTATGTCCTCGACCACCCCGACTTCCGTCACCGTACCGGGCCCGGCCGTCCCTGCCAGGGCCCTCAAGATCCAGAGCCGGCTGCGCATGGCCGCGACCTGGGCGTTGATCAAGCCCTACTGGAAATCCGAAGACCGCGTGGCGGGCCTTGGCCTGCTCACCCTGGTGATCGCGCTGAACCTGGGCATCGTCTATATCAACGTGCTGCTCAACGAGTGGAACCGCGTGTTCTACAACGCGCTGGAGCAGCGCGACTATGCCTCGTTCAAGGTCCTGCTGCTGCGTTTCTCGTGGATTGCCGGCTTCTATATCGTTGCCTACCTGTCCCGCCAGTACTACACGATGATGCTGCAGATGCGCTGGCGTACCTGGATGACCGGCCAGTTCATGGACCGGTGGCTCGGGCACCAGGCGTACTACCGCATCGAACAGACCCACACCACCGACAACCCCGACCAGCGGATCGCGGACGACCTGCGCCTGTTCACCGACGGTGGCCTGTCGCTGTCGCTGGGACTTCTCAACTCGGTGGTGACGCTGATCTCCTTCGTCGGCATCCTGTGGACATTGTCGGGGCCGATCAGTTTTGCGCTGGGTGGCAGCGAGCTGATGATCCCGGGCTACATGGTCTGGTTTGCGGCAGGCTACGCCGTGGTCGGATCGCTGGTCGCGCACTTCGTCGGGCGTCCGCTGATCGGCCTGAACTTCCAGCAGGAACAGTACGAGGCGGATTTCCGTTTTACGCTGGTGCGGCTGCGCGAGAACAGCGAGCCCGTGGCGCTGTACCGCGGCGAGCCGACCGAGAAGGCAGGGCTGCGCGCACGCTTCGACCGCATCCGCGCCAACTGGAACCAGCTGATGCTGTACACGCGGCGCCTTAACTTCGTCAGCTCCGGCTATGCCCAGTTCGCCATCATCTTCCCGATCCTGGTGGCCGCGCCGCGCTACTTCGCCGGCAAGATGACGCTGGGCGGGCTGATGCAGATCAGCTCCGCCTTCGGCCAGGTGCAGGGCGCGCTGTCCTGGTTCGTCGACAGCTACGCCACGCTGGTGGGCTGGAAGGCGGCGGCCAACCGCCTGATCGATTTCCAGGAAGCGATCCGCGTGGCCGAGCGCCAGGACCTGGCGCCGGGCGGCACGCGCGATATCGAGGTGGTGCACACCGGCAAGCCGCAGGACGGCATCACCATCGACGGCCTCGCCCTGGCGTTGCCGGTGCGGGCGGCGCGCGGCGCGGCCGTGGGCCAGCGGCCGCTGGTGGCGCCGTTCTCGCTGTCGGTGGCGCCGGGCGAGCGCTGGCTGGTCAGCGGCCCGTCGGGCTGCGGCAAGAGCGTGCTGTTCCGCGCGCTGGCCGGGATCTGGCCGTACGGCAGCGGCACGGTGACCATGCCCGAGGGTGCGCGCATGCTGTTCCTGCCGCAGCGCAGCTACCTGCCGATTGGCACGCTGGCCGATGCGCTGGCCTACCCGGACGCCGGCACCGCGCACGACAAGGAAGCGCTGCAGGTGGCGCTGCGCCAGGCGCGGCTGGCCGCGCTGGTGGACCAGCTCGACGTGTTCGACAACTGGTCGCTGCGGCTGTCGCCGGGCGAGCAGCAGCGGCTGGCCTTTGCGCGCGCGCTGCTGCAGAAGCCCGACTACCTGTTCCTGGACGAGGCCACCAGCGCGCTCGACGAGGAAACCGAGGGCGCCATGTACAAGCTGATGGTGGAGTCGCTGCCCGGCGCGGCGATCATCAGCATCGCGCACCGCAGCACCGTCGCGGCTTACCACGGCCGGCGCCTGCGCTATGTGCCGCAGGATGGGGAAGCCGCCCGGGCTGCGCAAGCCGGCGAGCCTGGGGTAAGCTATCGAGTTGTATGCGAAGCGTGAGGCGGCGCGGCGGCGTTCCCGGCGCCGCACCTGTCCTGTCACGCTGAAATCACCCTATCAGGAGCGCCCGTAGCACGGGCCGCGATCATCATGGCAGGCCTGGACAAAGACACCCCCCATCCCACCGCGCTGACGGTCCACACGCAATCCCGCGTGCTGGAGATCGGCTTCGACAACGGCCGCAGCTTCCGGCTGCCGTTCGAGCTGCTGCGCGTGTATTCGCCGTCCGCTGAAGTCCAGGGCCACGGCCCGGGGCAAGAAGTGCTGCAGACCGGCAAGCGCGAGGTCGGCGTCGCCGCGGTCGAGCCGGTCGGCAACTACGCCATCCTGATCCGCTTTTCCGACGGCCATGACACCGGCATCTATTCCTGGGACCTGCTGTACCGCCTCGGCGACAACCAGGATGCGCTCTGGCAGGACTACCTGCAGCGCCTGGAAGCCGCCGGCGCGGACCGCGACACCCAGATGCCTGCCGCCGGCGCCGCCGGCGGCCACGGCTGCGGCCATCATTGAGCCGCCCCCGACAATCCTGGAGTCTTGAGAGATGAGTGAAACCCACTTCGGGTTCGAAAAGGTCGACGAAGAGGAGAAGGCCGGCAAGGTCGCCGGCGTGTTCCATTCGGTGGCGAGCAAGTACGACGTGATGAACGACCTGATGTCGGGCGGCATGCACCGGCTCTGGAAGATGTTCACCATCGCCCAGGCCGGCGTGCGGCCCGGCCACAAGGTGCTGGACATCGCCGGCGGCACCGGCGACCTGGCCAAGGCCTTCGCGAAGCAGGCCGGCCCGACCGGGCAGGTCTGGCTGACCGATATCAACGAGTCGATGCTGCGCGTGGGCCGTGACCGGCTGCTGAACAAGGGCATCGTCACCCCGGTATGCCTGTGCGACGCCGAGCACATCCCGTTCCCGGACAATTACTTCGACCTGGTCACGGTGGCCTTCGGCCTGCGCAACATGACGCACAAGGATGCCGCGCTGGCCGAGATGCGCCGGGTGGTCAAGCCGGGCGGCAAGGTCATGGTGCTGGAGTTCTCCAAGGTGTGGAAACCCCTGGAGAAGGCCTACGACGTCTATTCTTTCAAGGTGCTCCCCTGGTTGGGGGAGCGCGTGGCAGGGGATGCCCCCAGCTATCGCTATCTCGCGGAATCGATCAGAATGCATCCAGACCAGGTCTCACTTGTACGCTTGATGGAACATGCCGGCCTGGATAATGTCGAATACTTCAATCTGACGGCCGGAGTGGTGGCGCTCCACGTCGGGCGGAAGTATTAGAAAGAACTTGAAATCGCCATGCCTCGCCCCAAGATAGGGTGAAACTGACAGGGGATAACAGAATATGTCGTCAATTCGTGGGAAGTTCCTGGTGGGGTCGCTGATTACCGCGATTGCCTTGGGAGTGATGTTCGACGCCAATGCCAAGCGCATGGGCGGTTCGCGCAGCATCGGGAAGCAATCTGAGTCGGTCACGCAGCGCCAGCAGGCGCCGCAGCCCACTTCGCCGACCCAGCAGGCGCAGCAGCCCGCACAACAGGCAGCTCCGGCAACGGCCGGCGCAGCCGGCGCGGCCGCGGCCGCGGCGCCCAAGCGCAACTGGGGCGGCATCCTGGGCGGCATCGCCGCCGGCCTGGGTATTGGCTGGCTGCTGTCGCACTTCGGCCTGGGCGGCGCGGCGCTGAGCTTCCTGTCCAACCTGATCCTGATCGCGCTGGTCGCGTTCGCCGCGATCTGGCTGATCCGCAAGTTCCGCGGCGGCAGCAAGCGCACCCAGCAGCCGGCCTTCGCTGGTGCCGGTAACGCCCCGAACCTGGGCCGCAACGCCGAGCCCATGCTCCGTGAGCCGACGCCCGTCCCTTCGGCTAGCCCGGCCACCAACACGGTACTGCCCGCGGCGGCAGCCGCACCGCTGGCAGCCGATGCCGTGGCCCAGCAGCCGTGGGGCGTGCCGGCCGACTTCGACACCGAAGCCTTCATGCGCAACGCCAAGGTCCACTTCGTGCGCCTGCAGGCCGCGTGGGACGCCGGCAACCTGGAGGACATCCGCGAGTTCACCACGCCGGAAATGTTCGCCGAGATCAAGATGGACCTGGCCGAGCGCGGCGCCGAAGTCAACAAGACCGACGTGGTCACGCTGGAAGGCCAGCTGCTCGGCATCGAGTCGACGCCGGCCCAGCATATCGCCAGCGTGCGCTTCTCGGGCATGATCCGCGAGAAGGCCGGCGAGGTGGCCCAGCCGTTCGGCGAGGTGTGGAACCTGGCCAAGCCCGCCAGCGGTACCGGCGGCTGGCTGCTGGCCGGCATCCAGCAAGAGTCCTGATGCCGCACCCCCCCTGGCGATGATGCGCCGGGGGGAGTAGCTTAGAATGGAGGCCCACGTGAAAGCGTGGGCCTTTTTGTTTGGGACGCCCGACGTGCAGCGTCGCTGCCCGTCTGCCAGCCAACCCACGCCACCATGAACACTCTGCCTACCGCCCTGGCCACGCCCGCCGTCTCGGCGCTGAACCACCTGCTCGAGCAGGAGCCGTGGGCCCGCAACCAGCTGGCGCCGTTTGCCGGGCGCGTGATCCGTTTCGATGCGGCCGCCTTCGTGCTGTCGCTGAAGGTCACCGAGCACGGCTGCACGGAAATGGCGCCCGAGGTCGAAGCGCCCGCGGTGACGCTGCGCGTGCCATTGCAGCAGTGGCCGCTGGTGGCCGCCGATGTGGCCGAAGGCGGGCAGGCCGCCGCCATGCGCCACGTGCGCATCGAGGGCGATGCCGAACTGGCCAACACCGTGTCGACGCTGGCGCGCAACGTGCGCTGGGACGCCGCCGAGGACCTGTCGCGCGCGTTGCGCGGCATCCTGGGCGGGCCCGTCAGCGACAGCGTGGCGCAACGCGTGGTCGACGGCGCGCGCCAGGTGCATGAGCAGGCCACGCGCGTGGGCCGCGCGCTGGTGGACAACGTCACCGACTACCTGCTGGACGAGCATCCGACGCTGGTGCGGCATGCCGCGCTGGAGGAATTCGGCACCGAGGTGGGCCGGGTTCGCGACAGCCTGGCCCGGCTCGAGAAACGGCTGGAGCGCCTGGAGCGCGGCGGCCCGGCCGGCCAGGCCACCAGGCTGCCGTCCCCGCACCGCTGAGCGGGCTGCGCCCGCGTATCCATCAACCCACAACGTGACTGCCCGCCCGGCCTCGTGAAGACTCCCGAATGACCCGCCTCCTGCGCCTTGGCAAGATTCTCTTCGTCATCCTTTACTACGGCCTGGACGAGCTGGTGCTCTCCGGCTTCCGCAGCCGCCGGATCCGCTTCCTGGTGCGCGTCATCACCATCGGCCGCAAGCTCGACGTGCCGCGCGGCGTGCGGCTGCGGCTGGCGCTGACGCGGCTGGGCCCGATCTTCGTCAAGTTCGGCCAGGTGTTGTCGACCCGGCGCGACCTGATGCCGCCGGATATCGCCGACGAACTGGCCAAGCTGCAGGACCAGGTGCCGCCGTTCGATTCGGTGGTGGCGGTGAAGATCATCGAACGCGCGCTGGGGCGCCCGCTTAACGAATTGTTCGAAACCTTCGAGCACCAGCCGGTGGCCAGCGCCTCGATCGCACAGGTCCACTTCGCCACGCTCAAGGGCGGCCCCAGCCACGGCCGCGAAGTTGCGGTGAAGGTGCTGCGCCCCGGCATGTTGCCGGTGATCGACAGCGACCTGGCGCTGATGCGCGACATGGCGACCTGGCTGGAACGCTTCTGGGCCGACGGCAAGCGCCTCAAGCCGCGCGAGGTGGTGGCCGAGTTCGACAAGTACCTGCACGACGAACTCGACCTGATGATCGAGGCGGCCAACGCCAGCCAGCTGCGCCGCAACTTTTCCGACACCAGCCTGCTGCTGGTGCCCGAGGTGTTCTGGGACTGGTGCAGCAGCACCGTGTTCGTGATGGAGCGCATGCACGGCATCCCGATCTCGCGCACCGAATCGCTGAAGGCCGCGGGCGTCGACATGGACCTGCTGGCGGAAGAGGGCGTCGAGATCTTCTTCACCCAGGTGTTCCGCGATGGCTTCTTCCATGCCGACATGCACCCGGGCAACATCCTGGTGTCGGTGCAGCCCGAGACCTTCGGCCGCTATATCGCGCTGGACTTCGGTATCGTCGGCGCGCTGTCCGAGTTCGACAAGAACTACCTGGCGCAGAACTTCATCGCCTTCTTCCGGCGCGACTACCACCGCGTGGCGCTGCTGCACGTGGAGTCCGGCTGGGTGCCGCCCGAGACCCGCGTCGAAGAGCTGGAAAGCGCGGTGCGGGCCTGCTGCGAGCCGTACTTCGACAAGCCGCTCAAGGAAATCTCGCTGGGCATGGTGCTGATGCGCCTGTTCCAGACCTCGCGCCGCTTCAATGTCGAGATCCAGCCGCAACTGGTGCTGCTGCAGAAGACGCTGCTCAATATCGAAGGGCTGGGCCGCCAGCTCAACCCCGACCTGGACTTGTGGAAGACCGCCAAGCCCTTCCTGGAACGCTGGATGCACGAGCAGGTGGGCTGGAAGGGCGCGTGGGAACGGGTCCAGGTGGAGGCGCCCCTGTGGGCCAAGATGCTGCCCGACTTCCCGCGCCTGGCGCACCAGTTCCTGGAGCGGCGCGCGCTGACCAGCAACGGCGAGCAGGACAAGCTGCTGGCGATGCTGGTCCTGGAGCAGCGCCGCACCAACCGGTTGATCGGCACCACGCTGCTGCTGGTGGGCGGCTTTGTCGCCGGCATCGTGCTGACGCATGTGCTGGCCTGGGCCGGGTACTGGTAGACCCGCGGCAGGCATTGATTGACCGAACAGAGGAGACCATGACCGATCCCGCCAAGCCGGCACCCCAGTTCGCCACCCGCAACGCCGCCGATCCCGCCTTCTGGGACGAGCGCTTCGAACAGGGCTTCACGCCCTGGGACCTGGGCGGCGTGCCCGAGGAATTCCGCCAGTTTATCGATAGCCGAGCGCCTTGCCCCACGCTGGTGCCCGGCTGCGGCAACGGCTGGGAGGCCGCCTGGCTGTTCGAGCGCGGCTGGCCGGTGACGGCGATCGACTTCTCGCCGCAGGCGGTGGCCTCGGCCCGGCGGGCGCTGGGTGCCGCCGGCGAGGTGGTGCAGCAGGGGGATTTCTTCACCTTCACGCCGCAGCCACCGTGCCAGCTGGTCTACGAGCGCGCCTTCCTGTGCGCGCTGCCGCCGGCGATGCGTGCCGCCTATGCCGCCCGGGTGGCCGAATTGCTGCCGCCGGGCGGGCTGCTGGCCGGCTACTTCTACCTGGGCGAAATCCAGGGCGGGCCACCCTTCGCGATGCCGGCGGCCGAGCTGGACGCGCTGCTGGCGCCGGCCTTCGGGCGCATCGAGGACCAGCCCTCGGCCGCGCCGCTGCCGGTCTTCCAGGGGCAGGAGCGCTGGCAGGTCTGGCGCCGGCTGGCCGGCTGAGCGGGTCCGCCGGCCAGCCCTTGTGGCGGCAGCGATGCATCGCGTGGCGCATTTGCGCCATCGGGGAATTTTTTTCGCCCACGCTGGTCTGCGTCGCTATAATCCGCGTTTTGATTCGGCTACGACCGCAGGCCCGGCCGCGTTATCCGCCCCCAGCGCGGGAACGCCAAGCAGCTCTTTATGCGGCCCCGACCGATGAATTGGACTCCGGGCAGATGTATACCCATGCGCCGCCCGGCATTCGGTTTTTCGCCACAAGGGCACTTTCTGCATAGGGCAGCGGCATGCTGATCTGGTTCGTCATCATCTACTGGGTAATCTCGGTCGGCATCGGCCTGTGGGCGGCGCTGCGCGTGCGCAATACCACCGATTTCGCCGTCGCCGGGCGCAGCCTGCCGTTCCACATCGTCACCGCCACCGTCTTCGCCACCTGGTTCGGCTCCGAGACCGTGCTGGGCATCCCCGCCGTATTCCTGAAAGAAGGCCTGTCGGGTGTCGTTTCCGATCCCTTCGGCTCGTCGCTGTGCCTGATCCTGGTAGGCCTGTTCTTCGCCCGGCCGCTGTACCGGATGAACCTGCTGACCATCGGCGACTACTACCACAACCGCTATGGGCGGCTGGCCGAGGTGCTGACCACGCTCTGCATCGTGGTGTCCTACCTGGGCTGGGTCGCGGCGCAGATCAAGGCGCTGGGGCTGGTGTTCTATACCGTGTCGGATGGCGCGCTGTCGCAGGAGGCCGGCATGATGATCGGCGCGGCCAGCGTGCTGGTCTATACGCTGTTCGGCGGCATGTGGTCGGTGGCGATCACCGACTTCATCCAGATGATCATCATCGTGATCGGCATGCTCTATATCGGCTACGAGGTCAGCGGCCAGGCCGGCGGCGTCACCGCCGTGGTCTCGCACGCGGCCGCAGCCGGCAAGCTCGAGTTCCTGCCATCGCTCGATATCGTGCAGATCATCGGCTTTGCGGCGGCGCTGTTCACCATGATGCTGGGCTCGATCCCGCAGCAGGACGTGTTCCAGCGCGTGACTTCCTCGCGCACCGAGCAGATCGCCGGGCGCGCCTCGGTGCTGGGCGGCGTGCTGTATTTTTGCTTCGCCTTTATCCCGATGTTCCTGGCGTATTCGGCCACGCTGATCGACCCGGGCATGGTCGGCAAGTACATCGATACCGATTCGCAACTGATCCTGCCGCAGCTGATCCTGCAGCACGCGCCGATGTTCGCGCAGGTGATGTTCTTCGGCGCGCTGCTGTCGGCAATCAAGAGCTGCGCCTCGGCCACGCTGCTGGCTCCGTCGGTGACCTTTGCCGAGAACATCCTGCGCCCGTACTTCCGCCACCTGGATGACAAGCAGTTCCTGCGCGTGATGCAGGCCGTGGTGCTGGTATTCACCACGCTGGTGACGCTGTTCGCGCTGAACTCGCACCTGTCGATCTTCCATATGGTCGAAAATGCCTACAAGGTTACGCTGGTGTCGTCGTTCGTGCCGCTGGCCTTTGGCATGTTCTGGAAGCACGCCACCCGCCAGGGCGGGCTGGCGGCGATCCTGCTGGGCCTGTCGTCGTGGCTGACCTGCGAGGTCGCTTTTGCCGATGCGGTGGTGCCGCCGCAGATGGTGGGCCTGATGTTCTCGATCAGCGGCATGGTGGTCGGTTCGCTGCTGCCGCAGTGGATTGCGGATCACGCGCCGGTCAAGGAAGTGCATATCGCCTGACCGCGCCTGACGGGCAGCCCGGCCCCGCCGCCGTGCCCGGCGCCCGGAACCCCCTCATTTCCGGCCATCAGCCAGCCCCGGAACGGTTTATAATTCAAGGCTTTGCATCGCCATGTGGGTCGGCGGGCGCGCGGTTTTCCGCGGTCCACGCAGTTTCCGGCCCCGGCGGCGATGCCCGCCTTTGTACCGATCCCGACGTTTTTCTCGCGAAATTAACACCATGCCGATCTATGCCTACCGTTGCGACGCCTGCGGCCACGGGCGCGATGTGCTGCAGAAAATGAGCGATGCCCCGCTGACCGACTGCCCGTCGTGCGGCACCGCTGGCGCGTTCAAGAAGCAGCTGACCGCAGCCGGTTTTCAGCTCAAGGGCTCCGGCTGGTACGTGACCGACTTCCGCGGCGGCAGCGGCGGTGCCAGCGCGCCCGCCAAGGCCGCTGATGCCGCTGGTGCGGGTGGCGCGGCCGCGGCCAGCGCCCCGGCCGCGGCTGAGTCGTCGACCAGCACCGCCTCGGCCACGCCGGCCGCCGGCGGTTGCGGCAGCGCCTGCGCTTGCCACTGAGCCGGACCCGCCCCGTGGTCGCAAAGAAGACTTCTGCCCTCAAGACCTGGTTCCTGACCGGGCTGCTGGTGCTGGTGCCGCTGGGCATCACGCTGTGGGTGCTCAGCCTGATCATCGGCACGATGGACCAGAGCCTGGCGCTGCTGCCCGAGGCCTGGCGCCCGGACCAACTGCTGTTCGGCAAGCGCGTCACCGGCCTGGGCGCCATCCTGACGCTGCTGGTCATCCTGCTGGTCGGGCTGCTGGCGCACAACTTCATCGGCCAGCGCCTGGTGCGTTGGTGGGAAGCGCTGCTGGGCCATATCCCGGTGGTGGGCCCGATCTACACCAGCGTCAAGCAGGTCTCCGACACGCTGCTGTCGTCCTCCGGCAATGCTTTCCGCAAGGCGCTGCTGGTGCAGTACCCGCGTGAGGGCTCGTGGACCATCGCCTTCCTGACCGGGCGCCCCGGCGGCGACGTGCAGAACCACCTGCAGGGCGAGTACGTCAGCGTCTACGTGCCGACCACGCCCAACCCGACCTCGGGCTTCTTCCTGATGATGCCCAAGGCCGACACCATCGAACTCGACATGACCGTCGACGCCGCGCTCAAGTACATCGTCTCGATGGGCGTGGTGGCACCGGCCGAACTGCCCCGCAAGAACGGCGGCGCGGGCCGCCCGGACCATCCGGCAGCCGCTACCAATCCGGCGGGCAAGGCCAGCAGCGAGGAAGCGGTCGAGACCACCGATCCTTAAGCACTCAAACTGATCACGGGCCGTCCGGGTTACACCATGCGCTTCGGGCGGCCGCGTTTTACCGGGAATCTCCTTATGTCCTCCATGCGTACTCACTACTGCGGTCTGGTGACCGAACAATTCTCGGGCCAGGAAGTGGCCCTGACCGGCTGGGTCCAGCGCCGCCGCGACCATGGCGGCGTGATCTTCATCGACCTGCGTGACCGCGAAGGCCTGGTGCAGGTGGTGTGCGACCCGGACCGCCCGGAGATGTTCAAGGCCGCCGAAGAGATCCGCAATGAGTTCTGCATCCGCGTCACCGGCAAGGTCCGTCCGCGTCCGGCCGGCACCGAGAACGCCAACCTGACCTCGGGCAAGATCGAAGTGCTGTGCCACGAGCTGACCGTGCTGAACCCGTCGGTCACACCCCCGTTCCAGCTCGACGACGACAACCTGTCGGAAACCACGCGCCTGACGCACCGCGTGCTGGACCTGCGCCGCCCGCAGATGCAGTACAACCTGCGCCTGCGCTACAAGGTGGCGATGGAAGTGCGCAAGTACCTGGACGCCCAGGGCTTTATCGACATCGAGACCCCGATGCTGGGCAAGAGCACGCCCGAAGGCGCGCGCGACTACCTGGTGCCGTCGCGGGTGAACCCGGGCCACTTCTTCGCGCTGCCGCAGTCGCCGCAGATCTTCAAGCAGATGCTGATGGTCTCGGGCTTCGACCGCTACTACCAGATCACCAAGTGCTTCCGCGACGAAGACCTGCGCGCCGACCGCCAGCCCGAGTTCACGCAGATCGACTGCGAGACCTCGTTCCTGAGCGAGCAGGAGATCCGCGACCTGTTCGAGGACATGATGCGCACGGTGTTCAAGAACGCGATCGACGTCGACCTGGACGCCTTCCCGGTGATGGAGTTCCGCGAGGCCATGGCCCGCTTCGGCTCGGACAAGCCTGACCTGCGCGTCAAGCTGGAATTCACCGAGCTGACCGAAGTGATGAAGGACGTCGACTTCAAGGTGTTCTCGGGCCCGGCCAACAGCGACAACGGCCGCGTGGTCGGCCTGCGCGTGCCGGGCGGCGGCCAGATCTCGCGCGGCGAAATCGACGCCTACACCCAGTTCGTCGGCATCTACGGCGCCAAGGGCCTGGCCTGGATCAAGGTCAACGAAGTGGCCAAGGGCCGCGACGGCCTGCAGTCGCCGATCGTCAAGAACCTGCACGATGCCGCCATCGATGAAATCCTGAAGCGCACCGGCGCCCAGGACGGCGACATCATCTTCTTCGGCGCCGACAAGGCCAAGGTCGTCAACGACTCGATCGGCGCGCTGCGCCTGAAGATCGGCCATTCCGACTTCGGCAAGGCAAACGGCCTGTTCGAGGACGCCTGGAAGCCGCTGTGGGTGGTCGACTTCCCGATGTTCGAGTACGACGAGGAAGACGCCCGCTGGGTGGCGATGCACCACCCGTTCACCAGCCCCAAGGACGAGCACCTGGAATACCTGGAGACCGACCCGGGCAAGTGCCTGGCCAAGGCCTACGACATGGTGCTGAACGGCTGGGAAATGGGCGGCGGCTCGGTGCGGATCTTCCGTGCCGACGTGCAGAGCAAGGTGTTCCGCGCGCTCAACATCAACGACGATGAAGCCCGCGCCAAGTTCGGCTACCTGCTGGACGCGCTGCAGTACGGCGCGCCCCCGCACGGCGGCCTGGCCTTCGGCCTCGACCGTATCGTCACGATGATGGCCGGCGCCGACTCGATCCGCGACGTGATCGCCTTCCCCAAGACCCAGCGTGCCCAGGACCTGCTGACCCAGGCCCCGAGCTCGGTCGACGAGAAGCAGTTGCGCGAGCTGCATATCCGCCTGCGCGCCGCCGAGCCCAAGCCGACGGCCTGAGCCGACTGACGTCTGTCGCAAGGAAGCCGCGCATTTGCGCGGCTTTTTTGCTTTGTGCGCAACGTCGGACCGCCACACAGTGGTGCCGGCGGCGCATTAGTTTCGATTTGTTACCGGTCGGAACGAAGGGCGCCGCCACCGGGTCTGCTTTCTTTGACACGTAATTTGCCGAGGGGCCGCGCGATGAAGGCTCCCGGCACTCGGGAGAAATTCGTGAACCTGGATGTCGACCTGATCCGCCAGTTCCTGCTGGCCCATGACCAAACCATCATCACCTGGCTGGTGGCGGGATTGCTGATGATGCTGCTGGCGCGCTTCGAACTGCGCCGCGCCGTGCGCCGCTCGGCGCAGGCGATGTCCGAATCGGTGGCCACCACCGTGGCGGCGTGCGTGCCCGATATCGCCCACGCGGTGCAGTCGGCTGCGCCCGCGGCGGCGGCCGAGCCGGTGGAACAGCAGCGCGCCGATGCGCTGCGCCGGCTGGCGCTGGATACCGTCGGCGCGGTGATGACGCGCGGCCGCTGGCTCGACGAACTGGGCAACCTGCGGCTGGCCGATGACGCGCTGCTGCCCGGCCAGCGTGCCGGCGGCGCCGACCCGCTGCTGGTGGTAGCGCCGCAGCCGGTGGTGCAGGCCTACCTGGGCGCGCAGCGCGTGTTCGAGGACGAGGCCGCCCAAGTGCAGGGGCTGCGCCGCGACGCCCAGAGGCTGCAGGAATCTTTGCACGCCCTGGACGCCGAAGCCGCGCATATCGAGCACGAAACCGGCAGCATCGTGCTGCGTTTCGAGCAGGTCAACGCGCAGGCCGCGCAGGGTGTGGATGGCGGCGATTACCAGCGCTTCCTGATCCAGAAGTACAACACGCTGGGCCAGCGCGAGAAGGAGATCGCACAGGAGCGGGGCCGGCTGCAGGCCGAAGCCCGGCACCGCGCCGATGCACTGGCCGAGCAGGCCCATGCCGCATCGCAACGCTACCGCCGCGCGCTCGCGCCGCTGATGGACCAGTTGCGCGCCGCATGGGGCCATGGCGATTCGCCGCAGGTGTTCGATACCTGGCAACGCAGTACCGATCCTTTCTACATCCCACCACACAGCGCACCACACAGCGCACCACACAGCGCGCGCGACGCCGCATAAGGGAAGATGGAGCAGGGCAGCGCGGCGCTTTCGCGTGGCAAGCGGGCGCGGCTGCGCTATCCTTGGGTTTGTCCTATCGCCCAGTCCCATGCCCTACAAGATCCCGGAATCCGTGCTGGTGGTGATTTACACGCCAGATCTTCAAGTCCTGCTGCTGGAACGCGCCGACCGCCCCGGCTTCTGGCAATCCGTGACCGGCAGCCTCGATACCCTGGATGAACCGCTGGCACTGACCGCGGCGCGCGAAGTGGCCGAGGAAACCGGCATCATCGCCAGCGAGCACCAGCTCACCGACTGGGGCCATTCGATCCAGTACGAAATCTACCCGCAGTGGCGCCACCGCTACGCCGATGGCATCACGCGCAATACCGAACACTGGTTCGGCCTGCGCGTGCATGAGGTGCTGCCGGTGACGCTGGCGCCGCTCGAACACCTGCAATACCAGTGGCTGCCATGGGAGCAGGCCGCGCAGCAGTGCTTTTCCAGCAGCAATGCGGAAGCGATCCGCCAGCTCGCCTGGCGCGCTGAAGGGGCTGAAGGGTCCGGCGGGCGGCAGGCGGCGTGCGGAGCGCAGCCATGAAGCTGCGCGTGGTCACCTACAACATCCACAAGGGGGTGACCGGCATCTCGCGGCGACCGCGCATCCAGAACGTGCGCGCGGGCCTGCATGCGATGGATGCGGACATCGTGTTCCTGCAGGAAGTGCAGGACCGCAACGACCGGCTGGTGGCGGCGGCGCTGTTTGATCCCGAGCACACCCAGCTCAACTACCTGGCCACCGATGCCTACCCGCATTCCGTCTACGGGCGCAATGCGGTCTATGAGCACGGCCATCACGGCAACGCGATCCTGTCGCGCCATCCGATCCTGATGTCCGAAAACCTCGATATTTCCGATCACCGTTTCGAACAGCGCGGGCTGCTGCATGCGGTGGCCGATGTCCATGGCATCGAAACCCACCTGATCTGCGTGCACTTCGGCCTGTTCGCCCGCAGCCGCGCGCGCCAGGCCGAGGCGCTGGTCGAGCGCGTGCGCACCGTGGTGCCGAACGGCGTGCCGCTGGTCATCGCCGGCGATTTCAACGACTGGAACCACCGCCTCGACGCGCAGATCTGCAATACGCTTGGCGCAGTGGAGGCCTCGCACGCGCGCGGCGGGCGGCTGCACACTTTTCCCAGCCATATGCCGTGGTGGCAGCTCGACCGCATCTATGTGCGCGGCTACGAGATCGAGCGTGCACACGCCCTGACGGGCCGCGACTGGGCCCAGCGCTCGGACCACGTGCCGCTGGTGGCGGAGCTGGGCCATCCGCAGGGCGAAGGGGACGTAACGCCGGCACCGGCCGACAAGGCGGCCTGAAGCCGCGGCGTCAGCGTCCGACGGCCGGGTAGTCGCGGATAAAGGCGAACACCGCCTGCGTGTCGTTCAGATCCAGCACCGGCAGCGAGGTCATTGCCGAGACCGCCGCCGGCTCGTCGCTGGCCACGGCCACCACGCCCGGTACCTCGTCCCACAGCGGCGTGCGTCCCAGCGCCGGGCGGTAGACCTCCAGCTTCGGGAAATCACTGCGCTTGTAGCCCTCCACCAGCACCAGGTCGGTATCCGGCGGGAGCACCGCCAGCGCGTCGTCCAGTTCGGGCGAGGGCACCGCTTCCGGGTAGTGGCGCATCAGCGTCAGATGGCGCGCGCCGACCAGCACGACATTGGCGCAGCCGGCCTCGCGCATGCGCCAGGAATCCTTGCCGGGCGTGTCGGGATCGAAGCCGTGATGGGTGTGCTTGACGCCGGCCACGCGCAGGCCGGCGGCGACGAAGCAGGGAATGAGCTGGTCGAGCAGCGTAGTCTTGCCGCTGCCGGACGAGCCGGTAATGCCGAATACCTTCACGATCGGTTCCGTTGGGGCGTCTTTGGTCGGATGCCTGGCGAGATGGCCCGCCGGCAATGCATCGGCATCGACGATAGCAGAGATGCGAGGGCAATGTGCACGCGGCGCCTTCCGTCGGGAAATCTGTCCGATAATCTCGGCATGTCACGGATATCCCCCTCCGCCCCCGCCGCGCGTCCAGGGGCTCCGGCGGACCGTGCGGCCGGCCAGACCGCGCACGACCTCGCCGCCGCCGCCGATGCCGCCATGCGCGACCCGGCAGCCCATGGCGATCCCGCGCAGCGCCACCGCATGCTGCGCTGGACCTGGCGCCGCGGCAGGCCCACCTCCGGCAACACGGTGCGGCTGCTGCGCGGCGGCCAGGACTTCTTCCCGGCGCTGATCGCCGCGATCGACCAGGCCGTGTTCCAGGTGATCCTGGAAACCTACATCTATGCTGATGACGAGGTTGGCCGCGCGGTCAGCGACGCGCTGATCCGCGCCGCCGCGCGCGGCGTGTCGGTGCGCGTGACGGTGGACGGCTTCGGCGCCGGCGACATGCCCGCCGAGATGGCCGAGCGGCTGAGCGCCAGCGGCGTGCAGTTGCGCGTCTACCGCGTGCTGCGCGGCTTCCGGCTGGCGCGGCGCCACCTGCGTCGCCTGCACCGCAAGCTCGCGGTGATCGACCGGCGCGAGGCCTTTGTCGGCGGCATCAATATCATCGACGACCACAACCACGGCCCGTTCGAGGGAGCCAATCTCGGGCCGCGCTACGACTTCGCCGTGCAAGTGAGCGGGCCGCTGGTGGACCACATCGCGCTGACCGCCGAGCGGCTCTGGTGGCGGCTGTCGCTGCGCGACGTGCACGGCAGCGACCGCGCCGCCGCGGTGGCCGAATACCCTCTTGTCACCGACCTGCCGCCGCGACCGGAGCCGCAAGGCGGCGTGCGCGCGGCGCTGCTGCTGCGCGACAACCTGCGCAACCGCCGCACCATCGAGCGTGAATACCTGCGCGCGCTGGGCGCCGCGCGCCACGACGTGATCCTCGCCAACGCCTACTTCCTGCCCGGCCACAAGATGCGCCGCGCGCTGCTGGCCTGCCGCCGGCGCGGCGTGCGCGTGCGACTGCTGTTGCAGGGGATGGTCGAATACCGGCTGCAGCACTACGCCACGCACGCGCTGTACGCTTCGCTGCTCGAGGCCGGCGTCGAGATCTACGAATATGCCGACAGCTTCCTGCATGCCAAGGTCGGCGTGGTCGACGAAGCCTGGGCCACGGTGGGATCGAGCAATATGGACCCGTTCAGCCTGCTGCTGGCGCGCGAAGCCAATGTCGCCGTTTATGATGCGGCCTTTGCCGCGGAGCTGCGCGCGGCGCTGGAGCGCGCCATTGCGCACCGCAGTGTGCGCGTGATGCCCGAGGTGCATGCGCGCCGCTCGCCGCTGCACCGGTTCGCCAACTGGTCGGCCTATATGTTGTTGCGCCTGGGTGTCATCATTGCGGGCGTGACCGGCCGCTACTGAACGACGCCGCAGTGTGCGTTTGCTGCCATGCGACAACGGTTCCGCTGCGATGCGGCTGAAACCGGGTGCTGCGCAAGCGGTGACGGACATGCTGCATTGCAGTCCGTTTAGAAACACCGGTCTAATTAAAAGCTTGATGGTCGACTGCTGCGCCAGAATAATCTGAACGACCGTTCTTTTTTGGCTTAGACTGCGTGCATTCGCGGTATGCACCGGCAAATCCGCCGGTCGGCCGCAAGCAAGAAATGCAACGTCAGGGTCATACGCGATGCCGCAGCAGGGCACCGCAGAACGGAGAAAAAACATGCGACACCAGTCAGCCCGTCTCGAATCCGCCGCCGCTTCCCCCGCGCCCATGCGCAAGGGTGAGATGACGCGCGTGGCGATTTTGGATGCCGCACTGGAACTGTCGTCCCGCGACGGGCTCGAGGGTCTGACCATCGGCCTGCTCGCGGAACGCATGCAGATGAGCAAGAGCGGTGTCTTCGCGCACTTCGGTTCGCGCGAAGACCTGCAGGTGGAGGTGGTGCGGGAGTATCACCGCCGGTTCGAGCAGGAGGTCTTCTACCCTTCCTTGCAGGAACCGCGCGGACTGCCCCGGCTGTGGTCGATGGTGCGGCGCTGGATGGAGAAGCGCATCCAGGAAGTGACGACGGGATGCATCTACATCAGCGGCGCCGTGGAGTACGACGACCGCGCCGGCAGCCTGGTGCGTGACGAACTGGTCAAGAGCGTCACCATCTGGCGGGCAGCGATCACACGCGCCATCAACCAGGCCAAGGAAGAGGGGCACCTGCGCGCGGACTGCGATCCGCGCCTGATGCTGTTCGAGATGTACAGCCTTGAACTAGGCTTGCATCATGACGCCCGTTTCCTGCGCCTGCCTGACAGTGCCGAGCTTGCCATGGTCGCGCTCAACAAACTGATTCAGTCTTACCGTACCTGAGGTCGCCGGTCGGGCCGTCGCGCGCAAGCGGGGCGGGCGGGTGGCGGCATCGCACAACTCCAAGGAGTCTCAGATGGGCCAGTACACCGCACCGTTGCGCGACATGCAGTTCGTGCTCCATGAACTGCTCGGCGCCGAAGCCGAACTCAAGGCGATGCCGCCGCACGCGGACATCGACGCGGACACCATCAACCAGGTCATCGAGGAAGCCGGCAAGTTCTGCTCGGACGTCGTGTTCCCGCTCAACCAGGTGGGCGACCTTGAGGGCTGCACCTACGCCGGCGACGGCGTGGTCAAGGCCCCCACCGGCTTCAAGGAAGCCTATCAGCAGTACGTCGAGGCCGGCTGGCCTGCGCTGGCGTGCGACCCGGCCTTCGGCGGCCAGGGCCTGCCGATCGTGGTCAACAACGTGGTGTACGAGATGTTCAACTCGGCCAACCAGGCGTGGACCATGTACCCGGGCCTGTCGCACGGCGCGTATGAGGCGCTGCATGCGCACGGCACGCCCGAGCTGCAGCAGGCCTACCTGCCCAAGCTGGTGTCCGGCGTCTGGACCGGCACCATGTGCCTGACCGAGCCGCACTGCGGCACCGACCTGGGCATCCTGCGCACCAAGGCCGAGCCGCAGGCCGACGGCTCCTACCTGCTGACCGGCACCAAGATCTTCATCTCCGCGGGCGAGCACGACCTGGCCGAGAACATCATCCACCTGGTGCTGGCCCGCCTGCCGGACGCGCCGGGCGGCACCAAGGGCATCTCGCTGTTCGTCGTGCCCAAGTTCATTCCCGATGCCAGCGGCAACCCGGGCGAGCGCAACGGCATCAAGTGCGGCTCGATCGAGCACAAGATGGGCATCCACGGCAACGCCACCTGCGTGATGAACCTGGACGGCGCACGCGGCTGGCTGGTGGGCGAGCCTAACAAGGGCCTGAACGCCATGTTCGTGATGATGAACGCCGCCCGCCTGGGCGTGGGCGCGCAGGGCCTGGGCCTGACCGAGGTGGCGTACCAGAACTCGGTCACCTACGCCAAGGACCGCCTGCAGATGCGCGCGCTGACCGGCCCGAAGGCGCCGGAGAAGGCCGCCGACCCGATCATCGTGCACCCCGACGTGCGCCGCATGCTGCTGACGCAGAAGGCCTATGCCGAGGGCGGCCGCGCCTTCAGCTACTGGACCGCGCTGCAGATCGACCGCGAGCTGTCGCACCCGGACGAAGCCGTGCGCAAGCAGGCCGGCGACCTGGTCGCGCTGCTGACGCCGGTGATCAAGGCCTTCCTGACCGACAATGCCTTCACCTCGACCAATGAGGGCATGCAGGTGTTTGGTGGCCACGGCTACATCTCCGAATGGGGCATGGAGCAGTACGTGCGCGACGCCCGCATCAACATGATCTACGAAGGCACCAACACCATCCAGGCGCTGGACCTGCTGGGCCGCAAGATCCTGGGCGACATGGGCGCCAGGATGAAGGCCTTCGGCAAGATCGTGCAGGAGTTCGTGGAAGAAGAGGGCACCAACGAAGCCATGCAGGAGTTCGTCAACCCGCTGGCCGACCTGGGCGACAAGGTGCAGAAGCTCACCATGGAAATCGGCATGAAGGCGATGGGCAATGCCGACGAAGTGGGCGCCGCCGCGGTGCCGTACCTGCGCGTGGTGGGCCACCTGGTGTTCTCGTACTTCTGGGCCCGCATGGCCAAGATCGCGCTGGAGAAGGAAGGCAGCGGCGACAAGTTCTACACCGCCAAGCTGGCCACGGCGCGCTTCTATTTTGCCAAGCTGCTGCCGGAAACGGCCGCCGAGATCCGCAAGGCGCGCGCCGGCTCGGCCACGTTGATGGCGCTGGACGCAGACCTGTTCTGATCTGACCTGCATGGCCGACCCCTTCTGAGGGTTGCTCCCCTCTCCCAAAGGGAGAGGGGAGCAACCACCCAGCAATGGAAAAGCCCACACTCTCATCTCAACGCTCACTAATCTAGGAGCGCGCATGTCCAATTTCATCGTCAAGAAAGTCGCCGTGCTGGGTGCCGGCGTCATGGGGGCGCAGATCGCCGCCCACCTGATCAACGCGCGCGTGCCCGTGGTGCTGTTCGACCTGCCCGCCAAGGAAGGCCCGAAAAACGGCATCGCGCTGCGCGCCATCGAGAACCTGAAGAAGCTTTCGCCCGCGCCGCTGGGCATCAAGGACGAGGCCGGCCTGATCCAGGCGGCCAACTACGAAGACGACATCGCCCTGCTGAAGGAGTGCGACCTGGTGATCGAGGCGATCGCCGAGCGCATGGACTGGAAGCACGACCTGTACAAGAAGGTGGCGCCGCACCTGGCCACGCACGCGATTTTTGCGACCAACACCTCGGGCCTGTCGATCACGTCGTTGTCCGATGGGTTTGATGCGGACCTGAAGTCGCGCTTCTGCGGCGTGCACTTCTTCAACCCGCCGCGCTACATGCACCTGGTCGAACTGATTCCGACCGCGACCACGCAGCCGGAGATCCTCGACCAGCTGGAAGCCTTCCTGACCACCACGCTCGGCAAGGGTGTGGTGCGTGCCAAGGACACGCCAAACTTCATCGCCAACCGCGTCGGCATCTTCTCGATCCTGGCCGTGTTTGCCGAGGCTGACAAGTTCGGCATCCCGTTCGACGTGGTCGACGACCTGACCGGCTCCAAGCTGGGGCGCGCCAAGTCCGCCACTTTCCGCACCGCGGACGTGGTCGGCCTGGATACCATGGCGCACGTGATCAAGACCATGCAGGACAACCTGCACGACGACCCGTTCGCGCCGGTGTACAAGACCCCGGCCGTGCTCAAGGGCCTGGTCGATGCGGGCGCGCTGGGCCAGAAGACCGGCGCCGGCTTCTACAAGAAGGAAGGCAAGGCGATCAAGGTGCTCGACGCCAAGACCGGCCAGTACGTCGAGTCCGGCAAGAAGGCCGACGAGATCGTCGTGCGCATGCTGAAGAAGGAACCGGCCGAGCGCATCAGGCTGCTGCGTGAATCGACCAACCCGCAGGCACAGTTCCTGTGGTCGGTGTTCCGCGACGTGTTCCACTACATTGCCGTGTATCTGGAGCAGATCGCCGGTTCCGCCGCCGATATCGACCTGGCGATCCGCTGGGGCTTCGGCTGGAACTCGGGTCCGTTCGAGGACTGGCAAGCGGCCGGCTGGAAGCAGGTGGCCGAGTGGGTGAAGGAAGATGTGGAAGCCGGCAAGGCACTGTCCGCCGCGCCGCTGCCCGCATGGGTATTCGAAGGTCCCGTGGCCGAGAACGAGGGCGTGCATGCCGCCGCCGGCTCGTGGTCGCCGGCCACGCAGTCGTTCGTCGCGCGCAGCACGCTGCCGGTGTATCAGCGCCAGGCGTTCCGTGCCTCGCTCAAGGGCACGGCCGAGATGGATCCGCGCAAGGCCGGCCGCACCATCGAAGAGAACGACGCCGTGCGCATCTGGGTCAGCGAAGGCCAGGACGACGTGCTGGTGGTCTCGTTCAAAAGCAAGATGAACACCATCGGGCCGGACGTGATCGACGGCCTGACGCGCGCCATCGACCTCGCCGAGGCGGCCTACAAGGGCGTGGTGGTGTGGCAGCCGACCTCGCTGCAGCTCGGCGCGCCGGGCGGCCCGTTCTCCGCGGGTGCCAACCTGGAAGCGGCGATGCCCGCCTTCATGATGGGCGGTGCCAAGGGCATCGAACCGTTCGTCAAGAAGTTCCAGGACGGCATGATGCGCGTCAAGTACGCCTCGGTGCCGGTGGTGTCGGCGGCGTCCGGTATCGCGCTGGGTGGCGGCTGCGAGTTGATGCTGCACTCGGCTGCACGCGTGGCGGCGCTGGAAACGTACGTGGGCCTCGTCGAAGTTGGCGTAGGCCTGGTCCCGGCTGGCGGCGGCCTGAAGGAAGCCGCGCTGGCAGCCGCTCGTGCCGTACAGGCAGCGGGCAGCACCAACTACCTGCAGTTCCTGACCAGCCGCTTCCAGAGCGCGGCGATGGCCAAGGTCTCGGCCTCGGCGTTGGAAGCGCGCCAGATGGGCTACCTGCAGCCGTCCGACAAGATCACCTTCAATGTGCACGAACTGCTCTATGTGGCGCAGAACGAAGTGCGTGCGCTGGCCAACGCCGGCTACCGCGCGCCGCTGCCGACGTTGATCCCGGTGGCCGGCCGCTCCGGCGTCGCCACGATCAAGGCGTCGCTGGTCAATATGCGCGACGGCGGCTTTATCTCCGCCCACGACTTCCTGATCGCTACCCGCATCGCCGAAGTGGTCTGCGGCGGCGACGTCGAGGCAGGCTCGCTGGTGAGCGAGGAATGGCTGCTGGCGCTGGAGCGCAAGGCCTTCATCGACCTGCTCGGCACCGCCAAGACGCAGGAGCGCATCATGGGCATGCTGCAGACCGGCAAGCCGGTGCGCAACTAATCAGGCAAGCGAGGAACCGACATCATGAAACAACTGCAAGACGCATACATCGTTGCGGCCACCCGCTCGCCGATCGGCAAGGCCCCCAAGGGCGCGTTCAGGAACACGCGCCCGGACGACCTGCTGGCCACCATCCTGAAAGCCGCCGTGGCGCAGGTGCCCGACCTGGACCCCAAGCTGATCGAAGACGCCATCGTCGGCTGCGCGATTCCTGAAGCGCAGCAGGGCCTGAACGTGGCCCGTATCGGAGCGTTGCTGTCCGGCCTGCCCAACACCGTGGGCGGCATCACCGTCAACCGTTTCTGCGCCTCGGGCGTGAGCGCGGTGGCGATGGCGGCCGACCGCATCCGCGTGGGCGAGTCCGATGTGATGATCGCCGCCGGCGTGGAATCGATGAGCATGGTGCCGATGATGGGCAACACGCCGTCGATGTCGCCAGAGATCTTCACCCGCGACGAGAACGTGGGCATCGCCTACGGCATGGGCCTGACCGCCGAGAAAGTGGCGCAGCAATGGAAGGTCAGCCGCGAAGACCAGGACGCCTTCTCGCTGGCCTCGCACCAGAAGGCCATCGCCGCGCAGCAGGCGGGCGAGTTCAAGGACGAGATCACGCCGATCGAGATCGTCGAGCGCTTCCCCGACCTCGCCAGCGGCCAGGTCAGCGTGAAGACGCGCACCATCGCGCTGGACGAAGGCCCGCGCCCGGATACGTCGCTGGATGGCCTTGGCAAGCTGCGCCCGGTGTTTGCCAACAAGGGCAGCGTCACCGCCGGCAACAGCTCGCAGACCTCGGACGGCGCCGGCGCGCTGATCCTGGTTTCGGAAAAGATCCTCAAGCAGTTCAACCTGGTGCCGCTGGCGCGCTTTGTCTCGTTCGCGGTGCGCGGCGTGCCGCCGGAGATCATGGGTATTGGCCCCAAGGAAGCGATTCCGGCCGCGCTGAAGGCCGCGGGCCTGACCCAGGACCAGATCGACTGGATCGAGCTGAACGAGGCCTTTGCCGCGCAGTCGCTGGCGGTGATGCGCGACCTGGAGCTGGATCCGGCCAAGGTGAACCGCATGGGCGGCGCGATTGCGCTGGGCCACCCGCTGGGTGCGACCGGTGCGATCCGTTCGGCTACGGTGGTGCATGCGCTGCGCCGCCATAACCTGAAGTACGGCATGGTGACAATGTGCGTCGGCACGGGCATGGGCGCGGCAGGGATCTTCGAGCGCGTTTAAACGCGCCAGCGGGACGGCCGGGGGGCCGTTCCGCCCTTCTGTCAGGTGAGGAAAGCAGGACCGGGGCTGCCGCCCGCGACGCGGGTCACCAGGTAGGGGAGACAACAATATGCAGGAGACAGCTATCCTGGCCGATGCCGCGTGCGATCTGCCGTGCGACGTCATGGCCGAGCTGAAGGTCCACACCATTCCATTCCGCATCCGCGCCGGCGAGCATTTCGTCGCCGACACGCGCGATGAGGCGGCGCTGCCAACGCTCTACGAGCAATACCTGGTCGGCCGCCAGGACCACTACGCCGAATCGATCCCGCTGCTCGAGCGCGAGCTGGAAGAACACCTGCTGCGCAACGTGGTGGCCCACTGCGACCGCGCCATCCTGTTCACCATCGCCAGCGCGCGCAGCAAGCTGTATGCGCATGCGACCGGAGCGGTGATCGGCACTGTTGCGCGCAGCGTGCGCCTGCGCAAGGAAGCAGGGCGTTCAGGCCTATTCGACCTGACCGTGATCGATACCGGCGCGATTGGCCCGGGCCAGGCATTGATCGTACGCGAAGCCGCGCGCATGGCCGCCGCCGGCGCCAGCCCGCAGGCGGTGCAGGAAGCGGTTGAAACGCGCCTGCGCGATGCGGCGCACATGTTCCTGGTGCCCGACGAACTGCTCTACATGTACACGCGCGCGCGCCAGAAGGGCGAAGGCAGCATTACCTGGGGCCGCTACGTGATGGGCAGCGCCTTCAATATCCGCCCGGTGGTGCGCATGCACCGCGGGCATACCGAGGCGATCGCCAAGGCGCGCGGCTCGGAGGAGGGGGCGCGCCGCGTGTTGCAGCATGCCGAGCAGTGCCTCCGCGGCGGCGACTTGCTGGTGCCGGCGATCTCGGTCTGCTACGCCGGGCCGCTGGACGCGGTGCGCGCGATGCCGGCCTACCAGTCGCTGGAACGCACCGCGCGCAGCGGAGGCGTGGAACTGATGCTGGCGCCAATGAGCCTGACGGTGGCGCTCAACGTCGGTGCGCGCGCGTTCGCGCTGAGCTATCTTTCCGAGTCGCCGCCGCCTTTCGAATAACCCTCCAGCAATGCATCCACAGACGAGGTAACCATGAGCATCCTTACCAGCATCGAGCAGGGCATCCTGACGATCGAGTTCGACCGCATCGACAAGAAGAACGCCATTACCGCGGCCATGTACCAGGCCATGGCCGACGCGTTGCGCGCGGCCGAGACCGACCGCAACGTGCGCGCCATCCTGCTGAGCGGCAAGCCGGAGGTTTTCACCGCAGGCAACGACCTGGAAGACTTCATGCAGCGCCCGCCCACCACCGGCGCGGGCGCGGAATCGGCACCGGTATTCCAGTTCCTGTACCAGATCAGCCATGCCACCAAGCCCATCGTCGCGGCGGTAAGCGGTGCTGCGGTGGGCGTGGGCACCACCATGCTGCTGCATTGCGACCTGGTCTATGCGTCCGACACCGCCAAGCTGTCGCTGCCGTTCGTACAGCTCGGACTGTGCCCCGAGGCCGCGTCGAGCCTGCTGCTGCCGCGTCTGGTCGGCTACCAGCGTGCTGCCGAGAAGCTGCTGCTGGGCGAAGCGTTCAGCGCGCAGGAAGCACTGGAGATCGGGCTGGTCACGCGCGTGCTGCCGGTCGTCGAACTGCACGACTTTGCACGACAACAGGCGCGCAAGCTGGCGGCACTGCCGGCGTCTTCGCTTCGCGAGACGAAGCGGCTGATGAAGGCGGGCGATGTGGCCGAAGTGGAAAAGCAGATGGCCGATGAAGGCGCGGTGTTCCGGCGCATGCTGGTGGCGCCGGAAGCGAAAGAGGCGTTTGCGGCGTTCTTTGAGAAGCGGAGGCCGGATTTTACGAAGTTTGAGTAAGGCGCCCTGCGTCCATCCAATCTCGCTTGTTTTCTTCCCTCCCGCTTGCGGGAGGGAGGAGAAAACCGCTGGTGGTTTCAGGCTTGCCAGCCGCTTCCTCAAGCCGACGGCAACACCCTCGGCTGGCGCGACTCATCCGTCGCCACATAAGTCAACGTAGCCTCCGTCACCTTGACGATCTCGTTGCTATGACGCATCCGCTGCGCATACACCTCCACCGCAACCGTGATTGACGTGCGCCCGGTCTTGACGATATCGGCGTAGAAACTCACCAAGTCCCCAACAAACACCGGGTGCTTGAACAGGAACGAATTGACCGCCACGGTCGCCACGCGTCCTTGGGCGCGCTCCACCGCGGGGATCGACCCCGCAATATCCACCTGCGCCATGATCCACCCGCCAAACACATCGCCATGCACATTGGCATCGGCAGGCATCGGCACGACACGCAGGGCGGGGTTCTTGCCGGCAGGCAGGGCAGGGACGGTATGGGGAGCATTCATGGCGATGTGCGGGTGAACAGCGGAAGGAGGGAGGCGCGGGCCGGGGCGAAAAACCCTTCGCCTGCCGCGCAACGCGATCTCTGCGACAATCGCGCATTGGCCCGAATTCTAACGTATGCGCCGCTATTCCACGACCGCCGAGCAGGCCCCCGACCCCACTTCCGTCAAGCTGTTTCCCGGTCAGCGCGCCCCCCGCAGCGACTGGCAGACGGTGCGCAACCTGCTGCCCTACGTCTGGCACTACAAGTGGCGCGTGATGCTGGCGCTGGCGTTCCTGGTGGCCGCCAAGGTGGCCAACCTGGGCGTGCCGGTGCTGATGAAGCGCCTGATCGACAGCATGAACCTGCACGCGGGCGATCCGCGCGCGCTGCTGGTGGTGCCGGTGGGGCTGATCGTGGCCTACGGGATGTTGCGGCTGTCGGCGACGCTGTTCACCGAGTTGCGGGAGATCCTCTTTTCCAAGGTCACGCAGAGCGCCGTGCGCGAGATCGCGCTGCAGGTCTTCCGCCACTTGCACGCGCTGTCGCTGCGCTTCCACCTGGACCGGCAGACCGGCGGCATGAGCCGCGACATCGAGCGCGGCACGCGCGGGATCCAGTCGCTGATCTCGTATTCGCTGTACAGCATCCTGCCCACGCTGGTGGAGATGGGGCTGGTGATCGGCTTCTTCATCCTGCATTACGACATCTGGTTCGCGGCGATCACGGGCTGCGCATTGGCAGGCTACATCGTCTTCACCATCGTCGTGACGGAATGGCGCACGCATTTCCGCCGCAAGATGAACGAGCTGGATTCGCGCGCCAACCAGAAGGCGATCGATTCGCTGCTCAACTTCGAGACCGTCAAGTACTTCGGCAATGAAGAGTACGAAGCGCAGCGCTACGACGAGAACCTGCGCAAGTACCGCACCGCCGCGATCCGCTCGCAGAACTCGCTGTCGTTCCTCAACTTCGGCCAGCAGACCATCATCGCGGCCGGGCTGATCCTGATCCTTTGGCGCGCCACCGTGGGCGTGGTCGATGGCAAGCTGACGCTGGGCGACCTGGTGCTGGTCAACACGCTGATGATCCAGCTCTATATCCCGCTGAACTTCCTTGGCGTGATCTACCGCGAGATCAAGCAGGCCACCACCGACATGGACCGCATGTTCGTGCTGCTGGGGACGCACCAGGAGGTGGCCGACACGCCTGGCGCGCAGCCGCTGCAGGTCAACGGTGCGCAGGTGCGTTTCCGCGACGTGCGCTTCAGCTACGAGCCCGATCGCGTGATCCTGGATGGCGTGGATTTCACTATCGCGGCCGGCACCACCACCGCGGTGGTGGGGCACAGCGGTTCGGGCAAGTCGACGCTGGCGCGGCTGCTGTTCCGCTTCTACGACGTCAATGATGGCGCCATCGAGATCGATGGCCAGGATATCCGCGCGATCACGCAGGACAGCCTGCGCCGGGCCATCGGCATCGTGCCGCAGGACACGGTGCTGTTCAACGACAGCATCTTCTACAACATCGCCTACGGCCGGCCCGAGGCCAACCGCGACGAGGTCATTGCCGCCGCGAGTGCCGCGCAGATCGACAGCTTTATCCGCGAGCTACCGCAGGGCTACGACACGCCGGTGGGCGAGCGCGGCCTGAAGCTGTCCGGCGGCGAGAAGCAGCGCGTGGCGATCGCGCGCACGCTGCTGAAGAACCCGCCGGTGCTGGTGTTCGACGAGGCCACCTCGGCGCTGGACTCGCGCACCGAGCAGGCGATCCAGGCCGAGCTGATGCGGCTGGCGCAGAACCGTACCACGCTGCTGATCGCACACCGGCTTTCCACCGTGGTCCACGCCGACCAGATCCTGGTGATGGACCGCGGCCGCATCGTCGAGCGCGGCACGCATGCCGAGTTGATGCGCGCGCGCGGCCGCTACGCCGAGATGTGGGACATCCAGGCGCGCGCCGCGGCGCAGGGCGGCGAGGCCGTCGGCGCGGATGCGCTCGCGGTCGACGTGGGCGACGCGACGCAGGACGCCTGAGGGCATGGCCAGCCGTGCCGGCCGCGCCTGACAACGCGGCCAGGCAGGTGACGCACCCCCCGGCGCCGGTGGATAATCCGCGTCATGGAAATCAAATGGCTTGAAGACTTCGTCAGCCTGGCCGAGACGCACAGCTTCTCGCGCTCGGCCGAACTGCGCCACGTCACGCAGCCGGCGTTCTCGCGCCGGATCCAGTCGCTGGAGGCGTGGGTCGGCACCGAGCTGATCGATCGCTCGAGCTATCCCACCAGCCTGACGGCGGCCGGCAAGGTGTTCTACGAACAGGCGCTGGCGATGCTGGCGCAGGTCAGCGAGACCCGCGCGCTGATGCGCGGCCAGCGCTCGGCCAATGCGCAGGTGCTGGAATTCGCGGTGCCGCATACGCTGTCGCTGACCTTCTTCCCCGAATGGCTCAAGGCGCTGGAGCGCAAGATCGGCACGCTGCCGTGCCGGCTGCGCGCGCTCAACGTCCATGACGCGGTGCTGATGCTGGTGGAGGGCGGTTGCGACCTGGTGATGGTCTACCACCACGCGCGCCAGGCGATCCAGCTCGACCCGGCCCGCTACGACATGCTGGTGCTGGGTACCGAGCGGCTGTCGCCGTACAGCGTGCCGGACGCCGCCGGCAAGCCGCTGTTCCGGCTGCCGGGCACCGACAAGAAGCCGGTGCCGTTTCTCAGCTACACCCCCAACGCCTTCCTCGGCCGCATGGTCGAGCTGCTGCTGGCGGACACCTCGGAAGCGCTCAAGCTCGACAAATGCTACGAGACCGATATGGCCGAGGCGCTCAAGGTGATGGCGCTGGCCGGCCACGGCATGGCCTTCCTGCCTGAAAGCGCGGTGCGCGAGGACGTCGCCGCCGGCCGGCTGGTGCGGGCCGAGTCGGCGCGTGGGCTGCCGCTGTCGATCGACATGGAGATCCGGCTGTACCGGGAGCAGCCGGGCGAGAACGGCGGCGAGCGGCGCGGCGCCGGGGCACGGCGCAAGCGCCAGCTGGTCGACCAGGTGTGGTCGACCCTGTCGGCGGGCCAGATCACCCCGGGGGGCATTTCCCAAGGATGACAAGGTTATGCAGGTTTTGCATGACCGGATGAGCAAACGGCATTGGATTCGGGCCCGGCGCCAAGCCTAAGCTTGCGGGCATTCTCCACACCGGAACCAACTGATGTCTTCCGCTGCACCGACCAATCCCGCTATCGCCAAGCACGCACTCCCGTCTTACCTCAATGCCGACAATCTCGGCCCCTGGGGCATCTACCTGCAACAGGTCGACCGCGTCACGCCTTACCTGGGCTCGCTGGCACGCTGGGTGGAAACCCTGAAGCGCCCCAAGCGGGCGATGGTCGTCGACGTACCCATCGAGCTGGATAACGGCACCATCGCCCACTACGAGGGCTACCGCGTGCAGCACAACCTGTCGCGCGGCCCGGGCAAGGGCGGCGTGCGCTTCCACCAGGACGTGACCCTGTCCGAGGTGATGGCGCTGTCGGCCTGGATGTCGGTGAAGAACGCCGCGGTCAACGTGCCCTACGGTGGTGCCAAGGGCGGCATCCGCGTCGACCCGCGCACGCTGTCGCACGCCGAACTGGAACGCCTGACCCGCCGCTATACCAGCGAAATCAACATCATCATCGGGCCGAGCAAGGACATCCCGGCGCCGGACGTGAACACCAACGCCCAGGTCATGGCCTGGATGATGGACACGTACTCGATGAACTCCGGCAGCACGGCCACCGGCGTGGTGACCGGCAAGCCGATCTCGCTGGGCGGTTCGCTGGGCCGTCACGAAGCCACGGGCCGCGGCGTGTTCGTGGTCGGCTCGGAAGCCGCGCGCAACCTGGGCCTGGAGATCAAGGGCGCAAGCGTGGCGGTGCAGGGCTTCGGCAATGTGGGCGCCGTGGCCGCCAAGCTGTTCCATGAGGCCGGCGCCAAGGTGGTGGCGGTGCAGGACCACCGCACCACGCTGTTCGACCCGGCCGGCCTGGACGTGCCGGCGCTGATGGAATACACCTCGCACAGCGGCACCATCGAAGGCTTCCGCGGCGAAGTCCTGCGCACCGAGCAGTTCTGGGAAGTCGACTGCGACATCCTGATCCCGGCCGCGCTGGAAGGCCAGATCACGGCCAAGAACGCGCCGCTGATCAAGGCCCGCCTGGTGATCGAGGGCGCCAACGGCCCGACCACCCCGGAAGCGGACGACATCCTGCGCGAGCGCAATATCCTGGTGGCGCCGGACGTGATCGCCAACGCCGGCGGCGTGACCGTGTCCTACTTCGAGTGGGTGCAGGATTTCTCCTCCTTCTTCTGGACCGAGGAAGAAATCAACCAGCGCCTGGTACGGATCATGCAAGAGGCCTTCCGGGCAATCTGGCAAGTGGCACAGGACAACAAGGTGACGCTGCGCACGGCGGCGTTTATCGTGGCCTGTACGCGGATCCTGCAGGCGCGCGAGATGCGCGGCCTGTATCCCTGATAGCGGGATCGGGTCGAACCGGGATGCGATGCGGAGCACTGGCATGGTGCGTTGCAGCAATCCTCCCGGGTCGCCAGGAACATGACCGCCAGACGCGGCCTCCGGCATATGCCGGAGGCCGCGTTGTCGTATCCGGAAGCCGTGCACAGCTATTGCCCTGAATCGGGGTTCTAGGAGAAAACCCAGTTGTATTGCGGCGGATGCTGCGCAATACTGTTTCATCAGTGGGGGTTTTGTCTCTAGAATCCCGCTTTCTCTTCATGGTCAAGGAGATGTTATGAATTTTGCCAAGTTGGCTGCCCTGATGATTGCCGGGGGTGTGATGTGCGGGACGGCACAGGCAGCTGAACAACTGACGGGCACGCTCAAGAAAATCAAGGACACCGGCGTGATCACGCTGGGCGTGCGCGAGTCGTCGATCCCGTTCAACTACAACCTGGGCGGCGTGCGCCAGGTCGGCTATTCCTACGATATCAACACGAAGATCGTGGAAGCCGTCAAGGAACAGCTGAAGGTGCCGAACCTGCAGGTGAAGGAAATCCCGATCACTTCGCAGAACCGCATCACGCTGCTGCAGAACGGCACCATCGACATGGAGTGCGGTTCGACCACGAACAACGTCGAGCGCCAGAAGCAGGTCGCCTTCACCAACTCCATCTTCATCATCGGCACGCGCATCATGGTGAAGAAGGACGGCGGCATCAAGGACTGGGCCGACCTGAAGGGCAAGAACGTCGTCACCACCGCCGGCACCACGTCGGAGCGCCTGCTGCGCAAGATGAACGACGACCAGAAGCTGGGCGTGAACATCATCAGCACCAAGGACCACGGCCAGTCGTTCCTGACGCTGGAATCGGGCCGCGCGGTCGCGTTCATGATGGACGACGCGCTGCTGTACGGCGAGCGCGCCAAGGCCAAGAACCCGGCCGACTGGATCGTGGTGGGCAAGCCCCAGTCGCGCGAGTCCTATGGCTGCATGATCCGCAAGGATGATCCGCAGTTCAAGAAGCTGTCCGACACCGTGATCGCCGGCATGATGAAGGACGGCTCGATCAACACGCTGTACACCAAGTGGTTCATGCAACCGGTGCCGCCGAAGGGCCTCAACCTGGACTTCCCGCTGTCCGAAGACATGAAGGCGCTGTTCAAGACGCCGAACGACAAGGCGCTGGACTGACCTGACGGTGACAGCAGTGCGAAACGGAAGGCATGTCCTTCCGTTTCTTTTTGAGGACGCAACATGAACTACATCTGGCATTGGGAAGTATTCCTCGAACAGGCCGCCCAGAACGAGACCTACCTGGACTGGATGATTTCCGGGCTGAAGGTGACGCTCGCGCTGGGGCTCTCGTCCTGGGTCATTGCCCTGGTCATCGGCTCGGTGCTCGGCGTTTTGCGCACCGTGCCCAACAAGTGGCTGGCGGGCATCGCCGCCACCTATGTGGAAATCTTCCGCAACATCCCGCTGCTGGTGCAGCTGTTCATCTGGTATTTCGTCATGCCCGAGCTGCTGCCCGGCGGCGAGGCGATCAAGCAGATGAACCCCTTCGCCCAGCAGTTCATCGCGGCAATGCTGTGCCTGGGCACCTTTACCGCGGCGCGGGTCTGCGAGCAGGTGCGCTCGGGCATCAACTCGCTGGCGCGCGGGCAAAAGAACGCAGGCCTGGCGATGGGCTTCACGCTGCCGCAGACGTACCGGCACGTGCTGCTGCCGATGGCCTTCCGCGTGATCGTGCCGCCGCTGACTTCCGAGTTCCTGAATATCTTCAAGAACTCGGCAGTGGCGTCGACCATCGGCCTGCTGGAGCTGGCGGCGCAGGGCCGGCAGCTGGTGGACTACACCGCGCGCCCATATGAATCGTTCATCGCGGTGACGCTGATGTACGCGCTGATCAACGTGACGGTGATGCTGATCATGCGCTGGGTCGAGGCCCGCACCCGCGTGCCCGGCTTTATCGGCGGCAAGTAAGGGGGCGCCATGGCTTATTCATTCGATTTCACCTCCATCAACGTCAATACGCTCGAGGTGCTGGGCGAGGGCATGATGGTCTCGCTCAAGATCACCGTTACC
This sequence comes from Cupriavidus sp. DF5525, assembly GCF_040149425.2. Taxonomy (NCBI): domain Bacteria; kingdom Pseudomonadati; phylum Pseudomonadota; class Betaproteobacteria; order Burkholderiales; family Burkholderiaceae; genus Cupriavidus; species Cupriavidus sp. DF5525. The sequence goes on from NZ_CP168265.1 coordinate 466,473, forward strand.
GCGGTGGTGGTCGGGATCATCTGGGGCACCATCCTGGCGATGATGCGGCTGTCGTCGTTCAGGCTGCTGAACTGGTTTGCGCAGGGCTATGTGACCATCTTCCGCTCCATCCCGCTGGTGATGGTGCTGCTGTGGTTCTTCCTGATCATTCCGCAGGTGCTGCAGAACCTCTTCAACCTGTCGCCGGCCACTGACCTGCGTATGACCTCCGCGCTGGTGGCGTTCGCGCTGTTCGAGGCGGCGTACTACTCCGAGATTATCCGGGCGGGTATCCAGAGCGTGTCGCGCGGGCAGATGTTCGCCGCGCAGGCGCTGGGCATGACCTATGGACAGTCGATGCGGCTGGTGATCCTGCCGCAGGCGTTCCGCAACATGGTGCCGCTGCTGCTGACCCAGGGCATCATCCTGTTCCAGGATACGTCGCTCGTCTATGTCAGCGCGCTGGCCGACTTCTTTGGCCAGGCCTATGGCATCGGCGAGCGTGATGGCCGTATCGTCGAGTTGCTGCTGTTTGCCGGCCTGGTGTACTTCCTTATCTGCTTCTCCGCTTCGCTGCTGGTCAAGCGTTACCAGAAAAAGGTGGCTGTATGATCGAAATCAACAATGTCTCCAAGTGGTATGGCGCCTTCCAGGTGCTGACCGACTGCACCACCAAGGTTGCCAAGGGCGAAGTGGTGGTGGTGTGCGGCCCGTCCGGTTCGGGCAAGTCCACGCTGATCAAGACCGTCAATGCGCTCGAGCCGTTCCAGAAGGGCGACATCCTGGTCGACGGCACCTCGGTGGGCAATCCCAAGACCAACCTGCCCAAGCTGCGATCGCGCGTGGGCATGGTGTTCCAGAACTTCGAGCTGTTCCCGCACCTGTCGATCACCGAGAACCTGACCATCGCGCAGATGAAGGTGCTCGGCCGCTCCAAGGAAGAGGCCACCGCCAAGGGCCTGAAGTACCTGGAGCGCGTGGGCCTGAAGGACCAGGCGGCGAAGTATCCCGGCCAGTTGTCCGGCGGCCAGCAGCAGCGCGTGGCGATTGCGCGCGCGCTGTCAATGGACCCGATCTGCATGCTGTTCGACGAGCCGACCTCGGCGCTGGATCCCGAGATGGTCAACGAAGTGCTGGACGTGATGGTGCAGCTGGCGCACGAAGGCATGACCATGATGTGCGTGACCCACGAAATGGGCTTCGCGCGCAAGGTGGCCAACCGCGTGATCTTCATGGACCAGGGCAAGATCGTCGAAGACGCCGACAAGGAAGAGTTCTTCGGCAATATCGACGCGCGCTCGGATCGGGCGCGGCAGTTCCTGTCGAAGATCCTGCATCACTGACCGGCCTGGCCTTGCAAGCAAAAGGGACGCCTCGAGGCGTCCCTTTTTGCATGATCCAACCAGCGCCTCACGTGCAGGCCGTATTGGCCGCATTCTTCGCCTGCACCTCCGGCGGAATCGGCACCGTCAGCGTCATGGTCGGCCGGCCGTCCTCGAACATGATCAGCTCGCCCGGTGCGAAGCGGGTCCAGGTCTCGTTGTCGGTCAGCGGCTGGGTGGCGATCACCGCCACGCGGTCGTCCGGCGTGGTGACCTGGGCGAAGTCGATGGACAGGTCGGCGTCGATCAAATGCGCGGTCGAGAACGGCCACTGCCGCACGATGTAGTACAGGTGCGTGGAGCAGTGCGCGAACTGGGCCTGGCCGTTGCACAGCAGGTAGTTGAACACGCCGTGCAGCGTGATCTCGCGCGTGATGTCGGCCAGCGCGTGGCACAACTCGTTCAGCGGCGGCTGTGAGCCGGGGAAGCGCTTGCGCAGGCCCTGCATCAGCGTGCAGAAGGCGAGTTCGCTGTCGGTATCGCCCACCGGCTGGTAGACGCCGGACAGGAACGGGGAGAAACCTTTCAGGTCGCCGTTATGGGCGAAGATCCAGTGCCGGCCCCACAGCTCGCGCATGAAAGGGTGGCAGTTCTCCAGCAGCACGGTGCCCTGCGTGGCCTTGCGGATATGCGAGATGACGTTCTTGGACTTGATCGGGTAGCGCTTGATCAGGTCCGCCACCGGCGAGGTGCCGGCGGACTGGTTGTCGATAAACAGGCGGCAGGCCTTGTCTTCGAAGAACGCCACGCCGAAGCCGTCGGCGTGGTGGTCGGTCAGACCACCGCGGGCGGCGAAGCCGGTGAAGGAGAACGTCACGTCGGTTGGCGTGGCGCAGTTCATGCCTAGCAACTGACACATAGCGGGGCACCGGTCGGCAGCAGGCTGCCGCTTTGCAATAGAATGCAGACATTATCCCGCGCGTTCGGGCCGCTGCCAAGCGCGCTCCAGGCCGCGCGCGCCACGGCCATCTGCTCGTACCTCCCCAAAGAACTATGCGCCAATACAAGATTGCCGTGATTCCCGGAGACGGAATCGGCACGGAAGTCATGCCCGAGGGCATTCGCGTGATGGATGCCGCGGCACGCCGCTTCGGCATCGACTTCCAGTGGGACCACTTCGACTTTTCCAGCTGCGACTACTACGCGCGCCACGGCAAGATGCTGCCTGACGACTGGTTCGACACGCTGGTGAAGTACGACGCCATCTATTTCGGCGCGGTGGGCTGGCCCGATACCGTGCCTGACCACGTTTCGCTGTGGGGTTCGCTGCTGCAGTTCCGGCGCTCGTTCGACCAGTATGTGAACCTGCGCCCGGTGCGGCTGATGCCGGGCATCAGGAGCCCGCTCGCCGGCCGCCAGCCGGGCGACATCGACTTCTACGTGGTGCGCGAGAACACCGAGGGCGAGTACTCCAGCATCGGCGGGCGCATGTTCCCGGGCACCGAGCGCGAGATCGTGGTGCAGGAAACCGTGATGAGCCGGATCGGCGTCGATCGCATCCTGAAGTTCGCCTTCGAGTTGGCGCAGAAGCGCCCCAAGAAGCACCTGACTTCGGCCACCAAGTCCAACGGCATCTCGATCACGATGCCGTACTGGGACGAGCGTGTCGAGGCGATGGCGGCCAGCTATCCCGGCATCAAGGTCGACAAGTACCACATTGATATCCTGACCGCCCACTTCGTCCAGCACCCTGACTGGTTCGACGTGGTGGTGGCCAGCAACCTGTTTGGCGACATCCTGTCCGACCTGGGCCCGGCCTGTACCGGCACCATCGGCATCGCGCCGTCGGGCAATATTAACCCGGACCGCACCTTCCCCAGCCTGTTCGAGCCGGTGCATGGCTCGGCCCCGGACATTGCCGGGCGCGGCGTGGCCAACCCGATCGGCCAGATCTGGTGCGGCGCCATGATGCTGGAGCACCTGGGCCATGACGATGCCGGCGCCGCCGTGCTGGGCGCGATCGAGAAGGTGCTGGCCGCCGGGCCGGAGCATGCGCCGCTGACGCGCGATATCGGCGGCAAGGCCGGTACCGCCGACCTGGGCCGCGCCATCGCGGAGGCACTGTGAGCGCCGGTTTCGCGGGCGATCCCCGCGCCTTGCTGCTGGAAAGCTTCCGGGCCGCCGTGGCGGCGGCCGATCCGCTGCAGATCGTGGCACAGCACCTGCCGCCGCCCCATGCGGGCGGGCGCACGCTGGTGGTCGGCGCGGGCAAGGCCGCCGCGTCGATGGCCGCGGCGGTGGAGCGTGCCTATGACGGCAAGGCCACGCTGGAAGGGCTGGTGGTCACCCGCTACGCGCACGGCATGCCGACCGACCACGTGCGCGTGATCGAGGCGGGCCACCCGGTGCCCGACGAGTCCGGCGAGCAGGCCGCGGCCGAGATCCTGGCCAGCGTGCAGGCACTGACCGAGCACGACCGGCTGCTGGTGCTGGTCTCGGGCGGCGGATCCAGCCTGCTGTCGCTGCCGGCCGAAGGCATCCCGATGGCCGACCTGAAGGCCACCACCAAGGAACTGCTCCGTTGTGGCGCGCCGATCACCGAGATGAATATCGTGCGCAAGCACATCTCGCGCATCCAGGGCGGGCGGCTGGCACAGGCGAGCCGCGCGCCGGTGACCACTCTGATCGTCTCGGACGTGGCCGGCGACGATCCCAGCGCAATCGCCTCGGGCCCGACCGTGGCAGACCCCAGCACCTTTGCCGAGGCGCTGGAGATCCTGCGCCGCTACGGCGCGCAGGTGCCGGCCAGCGTGCAGTTGCACCTGGAGCGCGGTGCGCGCGGCGAGGTGCCGGAGACACCCAAGCCGGGCGATGCGCTGTTCGAGCGGGTCGACAACCGCATGATCGCGACCGCCCACGGCAGCCTGGAGGCGGCCGCGGCGCTGTTCCGCGAACGCGGCATCACCCCGGTGGTGCTTGGCGATACCGTGACCGGCGAAGCGCGCGAAGTGGCGCGGGTCTACGCCGCGCTGGTGCGTGAGATTCGCGCGTACAATGCCCCGTTTGCCGCGCCCGTGGTGCTGATTTCCGGGGGTGAGTGCACGGTCACTTTGCCTGCCGGTGGCGGCGCGAAGGCGCGCGGCGGGCGCTGCTCGGAGTTCCTGCTGTCGCTCGCGGTCGAACTGGGCGGCATGCCCGGCGTGCACGCGATCGCGGCCGACACCGACGGCATCGACGGCTCGGAAGACAACGCCGGCGCACTCGCCGACCCGACCACGCTGGCGCGCGCCGAAGCCGCCGGCCTGCCGGGGCAGCGCCAGCTCGACGCGCACGACGCCTGGGGCCTGTTCGACGCCATCGGCGACCTGGTGGTCACCGGACCGACCCGCACCAACGTGAACGACTACCGCGCCATCCTGATTCTCTGATTTCGACGAACGCCTGCCGCCGCCCGGCGGCCGGCCCAAGCAAGCCATGACCCAGAAGCTCACCATCACCCGCCCGGACGACTGGCACCTGCACCTGCGCGACGGCGCTGCGCTGGCCGCCGTGCTGCCCGACACCGCCCGCCAGTTCGCGCGCGCCATCATCATGCCCAACCTGAAGCCGCCGGTGACCACGGTGGCGCAGGCCCAGGCCTACCGGGCCCGCATCCTGGCCGCGCTGCCGGCCGGCATGCAGTTCGAGCCGCTGATGACGCTGTACCTGACCAACAACACCACGGCCGAAGAGATCGTCGCGGCCAAGGCGAGCGGCTTCGTGCACGGCGTCAAGCTGTATCCGGCTGGCGCCACCACCAACAGCGACGCCGGCGTGACCGATATCCGCCGCTGCTACGCCGCGCTGGAAGCGATGCAGCGCGAGGGCCTGCCGCTGCAGGTGCACGGCGAGGTGACCGATCCGAGCATCGATATCTTCGACCGCGAAGCCGTCTTTATCGAGCGCGTGATGACGCCGCTGCGCCGCGACATGCCCGAGCTCAAGGTGGTGTTCGAGCACATCACCACCAAGGATGCTGCCCAGTACGTGCTGGAAGCCAGCGGCCCGGTCGGCGCGACCATCACCGCGCACCATCTGCTGTACAACCGCAACGCCATCTTCACCGGCGGCATCCGCCCGCATTACTACTGCCTGCCGGTGCTCAAGCGCGAAACCCACCGCGAGGCGCTGGTGGCGGCCGCCGTCTCGGGCAGCCCGCGCTTCTTCCTTGGCACCGACAGCGCGCCGCACGCGCGCGGGCTGAAGGAACACGCCTGCGGCTGCGCCGGCTGCTATACCGCGCTGCATGCGATGGAGCTGTATGCCGAGGCCTTCGACGCCGCCGGCGCGCTCGACAAGCTGGAGGCTTTCGCCAGCTTCAACGGTCCCGCCTTCTACGGCCTGCCGCGCAACACCGGCACGCTGACGCTGGAGCGCGAGGACTGGGAACTGCCGGCCGAGTTGCCCTACGGCGACACCACGCTGGTGCCGCTGCGCGGCGGCGAGACGCTGCGCTGGAAGGCCCGCTGAGGCCTTGCGCATGCAGGCTTGCGCGGCGGACGAACCCTTCGCCGCTGCGCTGGCCGGGATCGACTGGTCCCGGCCGTGGTTCCAGCCTTTTGCCGTGCAAGGCGCCGCACTGGCCGCGGCGGTGCAGGGCGGCGCCGACCTGCGTGCGCTGCTCGACGCGCAGGCTGATGCGCTGGACCTGCGCAACGCGCGCGGGCTGCCACTGCGCTTTATCGCCCAGCAGGCCCTGCCGGATGGCAGCGCCTACGAGGCGCATATCCACGCCACCGGCGAAGTCCCGACCCGGGACAGTCTCCACGATTTCTTCAACGCGCTGATCTGGCTGCATTTCCCGCGGACCAAGCGTTTGCTCAACGAGGTCCAGGCCGAGGTCATCGCCCGCGAGGGCGTGCAGACCACGCGCGGCGGCGTGCGCGACGCGGCCACATTGTTCGATGAGAACGCGGTGCTGTTTGTCACTACCGACGCGGGACTGGCCGATGCGCTCAAGGGGTTTGCATGGCAGCGGCTCTTTGTCGAGAACCGGCCCGCGTGGGGTGAGTCCTGCGCGGTAGTGCCGTTCGGGCATGCGCTGCTCGAAAAGCTGGTGCAGCCATACAAGGCGGTAACGGCGCATGCGTGGGTACTGCCGCTTGCTCCGGGCGCGGTGGCAGACGCGACGCTGGACGGTGTGCTGACCGAATCACTGAAGACAGCAGTCCATGCCGGTGCGCTACGCGGCGGGCGCAGCTTCGCACCGCTGCCGGTCATGGGCGTCCCCGGCTGGTGCGACGCGAATGCAGCGCCGGATTTCTATGCCGACACCACGGTATTCCGCCCGGGACGGCGCCGCGACCTGGCCGCGGGCTGACGGCAGCGACCTTCGCCGTGATTCGGTGTTAGACTGCGGGCCGCAAAGCAGGCTAGGCAACCGCTGCCTGCACCGCAAGGTGCAGGGGGAGGAAAGTCCGGACTCCATAGGGCAGGGTGTTGGCTAACAGCCATCCACGGCAACGTGCGGAATAGGGCCACAGAGACGAGTCTTCCCACCGGGTACGCCCGGTAGGAAGGGTGAAACGCGGTAACCTCCACCTGGAGCAATCCCAAATAGGCAGGCGATGAAGCGGCCCGCTGAGCCTGCGGGTAGGGAGCTGGAGCCGGCTGGTAACAGCCGGCCTAGAGGAATGGTTGTCACGCGCCGCAAGCCGCAAGGCGGGCGGCGCGCACAGAATCCGGCTTATCGGCCTGCTTTGCTTCTGTCTTCGGCATGACCCGGCCGCCTGCGCGGCGCACCGGGTTTGCGACATCCCCTCAGCCTTCGACGATTTCCAGCGTGTGCGTGATCTCGGCCGTCTTGGCCAGCATGATCGACGCCGAGCAGTACTTCTCGTGCGACAGCTTGATCGCGCGCTCGACCGTGGCGGGGTTGAGATTCTTGCCGGTCACCACAAAATGGAAGTTGATGCGGGTGAAGACCTTGGGGTCCTCGCCGGCGCGCTCGGCCTGCAGCTGCACGCTGCAGCCGGTCACGTCCTGGCGGCCGCGCTTGAGGATCAGCACCACGTCGTAGGCGGTGCAGCCGCCGGTGCCGAGCAGCACCATCTCCATCGGCCGCGGCGCCAGGTTATGGCCGCCGCCCTCGGGCGCGCCGTCCATCGCAACGATATGGCCGCTGCCGGTCTGGGCGACGAAGCTCATGCCGTCCGCGCCCAGCCATGTTACTTTGCATTCCATTTTGTTCGTTCCTGTCGTTTGTATTGTGAGTTTCCGGTCACAAGCGAGTGATATCGAATCTTGCAATTCTGAGTATATGGCATCGTCAAGTTTGGGCCCGGGATGCCGATATCCTTAGGAAATCTGAGGGTTTCCTCTAATCTGACAGCTTGGTGATGCCGTCGCGATGTAGTTAGTTTGTTGATTTAAAACGGAATTCTAGTCTTTGGCAAAGATTGTCCCGCTTTCCGCAATATGGAATTGCATTTCGCAGTACAGATTTCACTTGCATCCGGGAAAACCCCATGTATAATTTCAATCATTGAACGACGGCGCTGACAGCGCGCCAGAGTGCGAAAGCGAAGCCTCCCGGCCAAGCCCTCCGCACCGCCCGCAGGCTCCCGTCGATCTCCAAGTGTCTCCTCCACCCTCCTCCTTTGGTGGATTCAAACCCAAGCTCAACGGCTTGGGTTTTTTTTCGCCCCTACGGTCCGGCTAGACGGCCGTCGGAAAGTGCCCGAGGCTGCCCAGGCGCGGCGCCAAGCCGCAACGATCTTGACGAAAAGATCAGTCTTTGCTTGTGCCACTCCGGCAGGCGCCAGTATAATCGACGGCTTTTCCGTCATGCCCGCGGAAGAAGAAAGCAGGACCAGGCCAGTCCCAGGGACCGGCCACAAGACTTGCAGGGGCGAGTACAAGCCTTCGCGAGTCGGATTACGGGCACGAACCAATAGTCAGGAAAAATCATGAAGACCTTTTCCGCCAAGCCTCATGAGGTAAAGCGCGACTGGTACGTGATTGACGCGACGGACAAAGTCCTCGGCCGTGTCGCCAGCGAAGTGGCACGCCGTCTGCGCGGCAAGCACAAGCCGGAATTCACTCCGCACGTCGACACGGGTGATTACATCATCATCGTCAATGCAGCCAAGCTGCGTGTCACGGGTACCAAGGAAACGGACAAGAAGTACTATCGCCATTCGGGTTACCCGGGCGGTATCTACGAAACGACGTTCGGCAAGATGCAGCAGCGTTTCCCGGGCCGTGCCCTGGAAAAGGCTGTGAAGGGCATGCTGCCGAAGGGTCCGCTGGGCTACGCGATGATCAAGAAGCTGAAGGTTTACGCCGAAGCCGAGCATCCGCACGAAGCGCAGCAGCCCAAGGCGCTGGAAATCTAAGGAGGCCAATCCATGATCGGTAACTGGAATTACGGTACTGGCCGCCGCAAGAGCGCTGTGGCTCGTGTCTTCATCAAGTCGGGCAAGGGCGACATCGTCGTCAACGGCAAGCCCATCAAAGAGTATTTCGCTCGCGAAACCTCGCTGATGATCGTGCGCCAACCCCTGGAACTGACCGCCCACGGCGAAACGTTCGACATCAAGGTCAACGTGACCGGCGGTGGCGAAACCGGCCAGGCCGGCGCAGTGCGCCATGGCATCACTCGTGCCCTGATCGACTACGATGCGACCCTGAAGTCGGCCCTGTCGAAGGCTGGCTACGTCACGCGCGATGCACGTGAAGTGGAACGTAAGAAGGTCGGTCTGCACAAGGCGCGTCGTCGCAAGCAGTTCTCGAAGCGCTGATGCGTTTTCGCGGATCCGGTACTGCCGGATCTTGCGAAGCCGGAAAAAACCGCACGCTGGTCGTGCGGTTTTTTTTCGTCCGTGTGGGTACGAAAACGCAACAGCCTGCTGAAATAGCGGATTGGCCGCCATACTTTTGTGGGGTATTCGCTGCACGCGGATACAATCACGCCCTGTCGCCAACGGCAAGCCGTCTGCCGCTGGCGATTGCGCCCCGGTCCGGAGGGCCCGGTACGAACCAGAGAGGAGTGAGAGCGATGCTGTTTTCGAAAAAGAAAGGCCTTTCGATCGATACGCTGCTCGGCGAAGACACCGCCATCGACGGCGACCTGATGTTTGCCGGCGGCCTGCGCCTGGACGGGCGCGTGCGCGGCAATATCACCGCGGCGCCCGGCAAGCCGAGCATGCTGGTGGTCAGCGAAAAGGGCATGGTCGAAGGCGAGATCAGCGTGGGACACCTGGTGCTGAACGGCACCGTCAAGGGTCCAGTGCAGGCCACCGACCTGCTTGAACTGCAGCCAAACGCCCGCGTACTGGGTGACGTGCGTTATGCGGCGCTGGAAATGCACCAGGGCGCGCTGGTGGAGGGCCGCCTGATGCCGCTGGCGCAAGGCGAGATCAAGGTGCTGCCGAACCTCGTCGAGGCGGGACCGGTGACCGATGTGACGGAAGCGGTGGATAGCGCTGCGGGCAAGGACAACGAAACTCCCACGGACGAGTCCAGTCCTACTGAAAAGGTCGCCTGAGCGGCTCCCGATACGCCGGGAATCCCTTGAAAACACAGGGTTTCGGCACGATCTTCCAGTAGCGCTTAGAATACAGTCGTATCTAAACAGGAGAACACCCCATGAACGCAGTCGCAGAGGCACCCGTTACCGAGGACGTGCCGGCACCGTTCGTCTTTACCGACAGCGCCGCCGACAAGGTCAAGCAGTTGATCGAGGAAGAGGGCAATGCCGAACTGAAACTGCGCGTGTTCGTGCAGGGCGGCGGCTGCTCTGGCTTCCAGTATGGCTTCACCTTCGACGAGGAAGTCAACGAAGACGACACCACCATGGTCAAGAATGGCGTCACCCTGCTGATCGACTCGATGAGCTACCAATACCTGGTTGGCGCCGAGATCGACTACAAGGAAGACATCAACGGCGCCCAGTTCGTGATCAAGAACCCGAATGCCTCGACCACCTGCGGTTGCGGCTCGTCGTTCTCGGTCTGACCCGCCCGGTCCCAGGAAAAACGCAGCTTCGGCTGCGTTTTTCTTTTGCGGCGGCGGATTACCGCGCGGCGCGCCAGACCACCGGGAACCAGTCCTCGCGCATGCGTTCGCCGGTCTGCTGGCCGATGCCGGGGAAAGGCGGTGAGGTGCGGCCGGGCCGCTGCATGAAACGCACGTCGTCGCCGAGGAAGCGTGCCGAGAACGCGCGCCGCCTGCCGGTGCCGGTGTTGCCCGCGGCGCCGTGCACGGTGCGGAAGTCGAACACCACCGCATCGCCTGGCTCCAGTTCGGGCGCGTGCAGCGTATGGCTGCCGTCCTCCACGTCGGGCATTTCCATAAAGGTATCGTCGCCACTGTAGAAGTTCTCATTGCTGGCCCAGCGCTTGGGCCGCACCAGCCGCGGCCAGCGGTGCGAGCCGGCCACCACGCGCAGCGTATTGGCCTGCGTCACCGGGTCCAGCGGGATCCAGTAGCTCGCGGTCTGGGTGCCATCAACGCAGTAATAGGGCAGGTCCTGGTGCCAAGGCGTGGGCTTGGCCGTGCCGGGCTCTTTGACCAGGATGTGTTCATGGAACATCTGCACCGCCTGTGACTGCATGATGCGGCCGGCGATCTCCGCCGCCGCTGACTGGCGGATAAAGGCATCGAACGGGGCGATGCGCTGCCAGTTGCAGTAGTCCTCGAAGAAGCGGCCGCTCTCGCCGGGCCGCACGTTCTCGATGGCAAAGGGACCGGGCTCGGCCAGGTTCTGTGCAAAGCCATCGCGCAGGCGCTCGACCCACTCCGCGAACACGCCGCGCAGCACCAGTACGCCGTCGCGCTGGTAGGTATCGATCTGTTCTTTTGTGATGTCCATGCCGGGGGCTCCGTGTGGGGATTCCGGTCAGTATCGACACCCGGCAAGGATAGGAAAAGCATATATTTCCTATGTTGCGATATAGGAAATCATGATTGCTTTCTCTTTCCGCCAGCTGGAATACTTCGTCGCCGCCGCCGAGCACGGCAGCATCAGCGCCGCGGCCCGCGCGCGCCATGTGTCGCAGCCGTCCGTGTCCACCGCGATCGCACAGCTCGAAGACACGCTGGGCGAGCCGCTGTTCAAGCGCCAGGTCAGCCGCGGGCTGGTCCTGACGCCGGCCGGCCAGCGCCTGCTGGGCCGTGCGCGCGACATCCTGGCGCTGGCGGCAGGCCTCACCGCCGACGATGCCGGCGCGGGCCTCAGCGGCCAGTTGTCGCTCACCTGCTTCCAGGACCTGGGGCCGTATTTCGTGCCGCGCCTGCTGGCGGGGTTCCGGCAGCGTCATCCAGGCGTATCGGTCACGCTGTTCGAAGCCGACCTTGCCACCGTGCACCGCTCGCTGCAGGCCGGCAAGGCCGAGCTGGCGCTGACCTATGACCTCGGCCTCGACGCGCGCACCGAGCGCCGCACGCTGGCGCAGTTGCCGCCCTATGCGCTGCTGCCCGCCAGCCATCGGCTGGCGCATGGCGCGGACGTGAGCTTGGCCGACCTCGCCGGCGAGCAGCTGATCCTTGAGGACATCCCCCAGACGCGCGAGTACTTCCTGTCGCTGTTCTGGGCGCACGACCTGCATCCGACCCTGCACCAGTACACGCAGACCTTCGAGATGCAACGCGGGCTGGTGGCGCACGGCTATGGCGTGGCGCTGTCGTGCACGCGCCCCGCCGGCGACCACAGCTACGACGGCATGCCGATCGCCTGCCTGCCGCTGCGCGAGCCGGTGACGCCGCAACGCGTGGTGCTGGCGCGCTCGCCGGCGATGCGGGCCTCGCCGCTGGCGCAGGCGTTCATGGATTGGGTGGAGATGGGCGGCGCAGCGCCGCAGGCGTAGCGCTCAGCGCGGATAGATCGCGCCCAGCACGCGCGGCCCGGCGGCGCCGGTCACGGTGGGCACGTTGCCCGGCAGGCGCAGCACGCACTGGCGCGCCAGCCAGGCAAAGGCGATGGCCTCGACCTGCGAGACGGGCACGCCGTAGTCTTCGGAAGTTTCGATGGCTACGCCCGGCAGCGCCTGCGCCAGCCGCACCATCACGTAGGCGTTGCGGGCCCCGCCGCCGCAGACGATCAGGCGGCGCGCCTCGGGCGCATGCGTGCGCACATCGCGCGCGATGGCCTCGGCGGTCAGTGCCGCCAGCGTGGCCTGCACGTCGGCGGGTGGGAGATGTTGGAACGATGCGAGACGGGCTTCGAGCCAGCCCGGATGGAACAGGTCACGCCCCGTGCTCTTGGGCGGCGGCGCGCTGAAATAAGGCTCCGCCAGGCACTGTGCCAGCAGCGCCGCGTCGACGCGGCCGCTGGCTGCCCAGTCGCCGTTGCTGTCGAACGGCAGCCCCTGGTGGCGTCCGATCCAGTAGTCGAGCAGCGCGTTGCCCGGGCCGCAGTCGAAGCCGCTGACGGCGCCGCCCGCAGCGGGCAGGATGCTGATGTTGGAAATGCCGCCGATATTGCACGCGACGCGGGTCTCGGCATCGCTGCCGAACAATGCGTGGTGCAGCGCCGGCACCAGCGGTGCGCCCTGGCCGCCGGCAGCCACGTCGCGGCTGCGGAAGTCCGCGACCACGTCGATGCCCGTCAGCTCGGCGAGTCGTGCCGGATGCTGGCTCTGGCGCGTGTAGCCGATGCCGTCGTACAGGCCCGGCCGGTGGCGGATGGTCTGCCCGTGCGCGCCGAGGGCGACGACCGTATCGGCCCCGACCCGCGCCTCGCGCAGCAGCATGGCCACGCAGTCTGCATAGACCTTTGCCAGCGCATTGGCGGCCAGCGCCTCGCGATGGATCTCGTCCTCGCCCGGCTGCTGCAGGGCGGAGAACGCCGCGCGCAGGGTTTCTGGAAACGGCTGGCTGGCAGCCGCCAGTACCGCAGGCCGTGCGCCGCTGAAATCCACCAGCACGGCATCGGCACCGTCCATGCTGGTGCCGGACATGATGCCGATGTAACGTTCGCTGCCAGTCGCGGCCAGGGTCACGGTCAGTTGGAGGCGGTCAGCACGTTGTAGGTGCGCAGCGCATTGATGCGGCTGAGCAGCCCGCTGGTGTAGGTCTGGAACTCCTGGCGCGACTTGCCGCTCAGCGCCGGCGATTCCATCAGCGTGATGGTCAGCGGGTTCTGCGGCACGTCGTTGAAGCGGAACTCATAGTGCAGGTGCGGGCCGGTGGCCCAGCCGGTCGAGCCGACATAGCCGATCAGCTGCCCCTGCCGCACCGGCTGGCCCTGGCGCATGCCGGCAAAGCCGGACAAATGCGCGTAGTAGGTCGAGTAGCCGTTGGCGTGGTTCAGGATGACGATATTGCCGTAGCCGTTCTGCTGGCCGACGAACTCGACCACGCCGTCGCCGGTGGCGAGCACCTTGGTGCCGGTCGGGGCCGCAAAGTCCACGCCCTTGTGCTGGGCCCAGTCGTGATGCAGCGGATGCTCGCGGCCGCCGAAGCCCGACGACACCCGCGAGAACTCCACCGGCGAACGCAGGAACGGCCGCTTCATGCTGCGCCCGTCGAAGGTGTAATAGGCGCCAGTGCCGTCCTTGCTGTCCTCGGGCGAGAACCACAGCGCCTGGTGCAGCTGGTTGCGGTTGATCAGCTCGACTGCGATCACGCGGCCGTTGCGCACGAAGGTGCCGTCGCGAAAGCCCGCTTCGTAGATGATGCGGAAGCGGTCGCCGCTGGCGATATCGTGGTGGAAGTCGATCACGCCGGAGAAGATCGACAGCATTTGCTGCACGACCTCGTCGGGCACGTTGGCCGCGTCCATGGCCTTGAAGAAGCCGCCGCCGGAAATTGCGCCGGAGGCCATCTCGTATTGCACGTCATTGTCCACGCGCAGGACCTTGGCCTTGTAGGTGGCGTTGGTGTTGTCGACGGCCGGGCGCACGCGTTCGATCACCAGCTCGCGCGAAGCCGCGGCGTCGCCGCCGAGGTTGGCCTGCAGCGACACCAGCATATTGCTTTCGTCGATCTCAGCCTGCACCGCCTGGCCCGGGTTCAGGTTGAACAGGCCGCGCGCGGTGGGGTTCTTGACGATAAAGGCCTGCGCATCGGGATCGTCCACGCCGAGACGGCGCAGCAGGCTGCCAATGGTGTCGCCGCGCTGCATGCGCTCTTCGCGCACGTAGACGGCCTCGGAATCGGTAAGCTGTTCGAGTTGCTCGCGCACGTCGGGCATGCGCAGCGTCTGCTGCGTGCGCGGGGCGAGCGGATCGTCAAAGGCGCTGCGTGGTGCAACGCCCATCGCCGCGGCCATGCCGAGCGTGAAGATCGCGCCCACCGAGGCCGTCAGTTGCTTGCGCCGGCGCGCATGCTGGGGGTTGGTCGGGTCAACGAGAACCACCAACTCGCGCGCGAAAACTTCGCGGAGTCTGGACCACATCACGTAAAATTCAACCTTGGTCTGAGCACCGCTGCCGGAACGATGTGTCTCGTCTGCCTTCCTCCCCCGAGGTGCGGCGCGTGCTGTTCACTTATTGGCCACCGGCATTACTGCAATGATTTCGCAGCAACAAGAAGTGGCGGGTGGCGCACTGGAAAGCCTTCCGCTGGCGCCCGGGAACGCGGATTATACCAAAATCCTGTCTTGGCGGCTGTCGGAATCTTTCCTAAAATTTCATGTTTTTCAAAGACTTACGTCATGACTGAAGTTTCCCAGGGCCCCGAGGCCAAATACCCCCTGACGCCGTCGGTGATGCAAGCCCTGGAAGTCTCCAGGCGTGGCTGCGACGAACTGCTGATCGAATCCGAATGGGCGCAGAAGCTGGCGCGCAGCGAAGCCACCGGCGTGCCGCTGCGCATCAAGCTGGGGCTGGACCCGACCGCGCCGGACATCCACATTGGCCATACCGTGGTGCTGAACAAGCTGCGCCAGCTGCAGGACCTCGGCCACCAGGTCATCTTCCTGATCGGCGATTTCACCTCGACCATCGGCGACCCGTCGGGCCGCAACAGCACGCGACCGCCGCTCACGCGCGAGCAGATCGAGGCCAACGCGCAGACCTACTACCGCCAGGCCAGCCTGGTGCTTGACCCCGCCAGGACCGAGATCCGCTACAACAGCGAATGGTGCGATCCGCTGGGCGCGCGCGGCATGATCCAGCTGGCCGCCAAGTACACCGTGGCGCGGATGATGGAGCGCGACGACTTCACCAAGCGCTTCCGCTCCGGGATCCCGATTTCCGTCCACGAGTTCCTCTACCCGCTGATGCAGGGCTACGACTCGGTCGCGCTGAAGTCGGACCTGGAGCTGGGCGGTACCGACCAGAAGTTCAACCTGCTGGTCGGGCGCGAGCTGCAGAAGGAATACGGCCAGGAGCCGCAGTGCATCCTGACCATGCCGCTGCTGGTGGGCCTGGACGGCGTCGAGAAGATGTCCAAGTCCAAGGGCAACTATGTCGGCGTGACCGAGGCGCCCAACGAGATGTTCGGCAAGCTGATGAGCATCTCGGACGACCTGATGTGGCAGTACTTCACGCTGCTGTCGTTCCGGCCGATGAACGAGATCGAGCTGATGAAGCAGGAAATCGCGCAGGGCCGCAACCCGCGCGACTGCAAGGTGATGCTGGCGCAGGAGATCGTGGCGCGCTTTCACAGCCAGGCCGATGCCGAAAAGGCGCTGGAAGACTTCAACCACCGCGCGCGCGGCGGCGTGCCGGACGATATCCCGGCGGTCAGCCTGACGGGCGCGCCGCTGGGCATCGCCCAGTTGCTCAAGCAGGCCAATCTGGTGCCGTCAACCTCGGAAGCCAACCGCAATATCGACCAGGGCGGCGTCAAGATCGACGGCGCCACGGTCAGCGACAAGGCCACCAAGGTTGCCGCTGGCACCTACGTCGTGCAGGTCGGCAAGCGCCGCTTCGCGCGCGTCACGCTGGCCTGAGGCGGTCGGGATGATCGCACTGATCCAGCGGGTGGCACAGGCTCGCGTGACGGTCGAGGGGCGCACCACCGGCGAGATCGGCGCCGGCCTGCTGGCGCTGGTCTGCGCCGAGCGCGGCGACACCGAGGCGCAGGCCGAGCGGCTGCTGGCCAAGATGCTGTCGTACCGGGTGTTTTCGGACGCGGCCGGCAAGATGAACCTGCCGGTGCAGAACATGGACGGCAACGGCAACCCGGGCGGGTTGCTGGTGGTGTCGCAGTTCACGCTGGCGGCCGATACCAACAGCGGCACGCGCCCGAGCTTCACGCCGGCGGCGTCGCCAGAAGACGGCAAGCGCCTGTACGAGCATTTCGTGGCGCAGGCGCGCGCTGCGCACCCGCACGTGCAGACTGGCGAGTTCGGCGCGATGATGCAGGTCAGCCTGGTCAACGACGGCCCGGTCACGTTCTGGCTGCGCGTAGCGCCGGCCGGGGCGGGCCAGGCGTAGCGGCGCGCGCGCCGCACGGATTCCAAGTTGCCGCGCCCTGGCGCGGCACCAAGACAGGAGAGACAAATGAAACTCTGGAGCAAGTCCTTCAACGACAACGCGCCGATTCCCGGCGAGTTCGCCTTCTGCGTGCCCGACGCTGCTGCCCATGTGGCCCTGTCGACCAACCGCAACCCCGACCTGCACTGGGAAGATGCGCCGGTTGAGACGCGCTCGTTCGTGCTGATCTGCCACGACCGCGACGTGCCCAGCAAGGGTGACGACGTCAACCAGGAAGGCCGCGAAGTGCCGGCCTCGTTGCCGCGCGTGGACTTCTTCCACTGGGTGCTGGTCGATATCCCGCCCGGCCTGACCTCGATCGCGGCCGGTTCGCACAGCGATGGCGTGATCGCGCGCGGCAAGCCCGGCCCCGAGGCCACCGGCGGCACCGCCACCGCGGGCGGCCTGCGCCATGGCATCAACGACTACACCGGCTGGTTCGCCAGCGACGCCGACATGAAGGGCGACTACTACGGCTATGACGGCCCGTGCCCCCCGTGGAACGACACGCTGCTGCACCACTACGTGTTCACGCTGTACGCGCTGGACATCGACCGCCTACCGCTGGACGGCACCTTCACCGGTGCGCAGGTGCGCGAGGCGATCCAGGGCCACGTGCTGGCGCAGGCCAGCCTGACCGGCACCTATACGCTGAACCCGAAGCTGGCGAAATAACGCCGGGCCGCCGCCGGCGCGAGCCGCGCGGCACAGGCCTCAAGGAAACCGAAGGAAACGGCATGTCGCAAAGCCCCGGGCTGCATTCACTGGCCTATACCCACCTGATCGTGATCCGCCATGGCGAGACGGCCTGGAACCGGGAGCGCCGGCTGCAGGGCCAGCTCGACATTCCGCTGAACGACACCGGCCGCGCCCAGGCGCGCGCGCTGGCCGCCGCGCTGGCGGGCGAGCCGATCGATGCGGTGTATTCGAGCGACCTGTCGCGCGCGATGGAGACCGCCACGCCGCTGGCCGAGGCGCTCGGCTTGCAGGTGCGGCCCGATCCGCGCCTGCGCGAGCGCAGCTATGGCACGCTGCAGGGCAAGACTTACGCCGAAGTGGCCGAGCACCTGCCCGAGGATTTCGCCCGCTGGCAGGCGCGCGTGCCGGACTACGCGCCGCCTCAAGGCGAGTCGCTATTGGGTTTCCACGAGCGCGCCGTCGAAGCCGCGCTGGCGCTGTCGCGCCGGCATCCGGGCGAGCGCATCGCGCTGGTGGCGCATGGCGGGGTGCTGGATTGCCTGTACCGCGAGGCCACGGGCATGACGCTGGAGGCGCCGCGTCAGCATGAGCTGCTTAACGCCAGTGTCAACCGGCTGCGCAGCGACAGTTCGCATCTGACGCTGGCGCAGTGGGGGGATGTCAGCCATCTGGAGAATCTGGCGCTGGATGAGGTGGATCGGCGGGTGCCGTAGGCGGCGGTGTCTCATGCACCGCGGGTTTGCTCCCCTCTCCCGCTTGCGGGAGAGGGAGAACACCTTGCTCAGGCTAGTTCGGGGGGCTTTGGCGCACCCAAAACCGCTGTCCTTTTCGGCGCTGGCGCCTCAAACCCTCACCCTGAACGGCGTGAAGTTCGTATTCCGGTCAAACCAGTCCTCGTTCTCCGCCCGCTTCAGAAACCCCACCACCTTGTACGTCACCGGCGTCATCACCACCTCCCAGCCGGTCTTCAGCACATACTGCGCCACCGCCACCTGGATCACCTTCTCCAGCGGCCAGATCCCATAGAAGGCGATCACATAGAACAGCGACGAATCTACCAGCTCCCCGGCCAGCGTGGAGCCGATCGTGCGCGTCCACAGCCAGCGCCCGCCGGTCCACAGCTTCATCTTCGCCAGCACGTAGCTGTTGGTAAAGCTGCCGCAGCAGAACGCGATCAGCGAGCCCAGCGCGATGCGCCAGGTGTTGCCGAACACGTCCTGCAGGCTCTTCTGGTAGTCCGCCATGAATGGCGCCACCGGCATGTTCAGCACCACCAGGCTCATGAAGGTGGCGAAGGCCAGCGCGGCAAAGCCGGCCCAGACCACGCGCCGGTCGCGGCCATAGCCGTAGACCTCGGTCAGCACGTCACCAAAGATGTATGAGATCGGGAAGAACAGCACCCCGGCGCCGAAGGTCACCGTCCCGATCAGCGGCAGCGTCACCTGCGCCGCCTTGGCCGCGCCGATCAGGTTGGAGCACAGCAGCACGGTGACGAACGCCACCATGACAAGGTCGTAGTAGCGGTAGACGCGCCCGGCCTGGGCCGTGCTGGCGGGTATGGCGGACATGGGGGCTCCCGGTCAGGTGCGCTGGAGCGCACGGTGTTTTGGGCGCGATTATGCCAGCGAGGGTCCGTTACTGTCGGCGGGAGGGCGCAGGACAAAAAAATCCCGGCCGCAGCCGGGAAACTCGTCCTTGGAGAAATCAGGTCAGGCCGGGCAGCCCCGCGGGCGCCCGCTGCCCGTATCAGATATTCAGCTTGGAGATCTTGGAACCGTTCAGCGACACATCGAACATCAGCCCCGCGTTGGTCTGCACGAAGCCGACCACCGGCTGCTGCGTGGTCAGCGTGTCGAGCTGGCCGTTTGCGCCAATCTTGGCCAGCGCCACGTTGGCATCGGCGCCAGCGGTCCAGCCTTTGCTGTTGAGGAATTTGTTGTACGCCTCCGGCGTCATGAACATGATGACGACGGACTTGGACTGGCCGCCGGCGGTCAGGCCTACCGAAGCCTGGGCGGTGCTGTAGTAGCCCACCGTCGAGCCTTGGGAGCGCAGCGCGCCCTCGCCATACTCGCCGCCGACCACGAGGCCGGCCGAGATCACGCGCGGGAACACCAGGACGCCCTGCGCGCGCTGAGCCAGCTCGCGCGAGCCGTTGGCCGAGGAATAGAGCCGGTTCAGCGCGCCATCGACGCCCGCATCGATCTCTTTCTTCTTGGCAGCCGGGTCGCTCGAGGCGCTGGTGCCGGTGGTGCTGCAGCCCGCGGCCATCACGGTGGCGACAAGCAGGCCCGAGCCGGCAACCCGGGTAACAAAATGGCGACGATTCATAGGTAACCTCCTGGTAGAAAAGTACCGCGCCCGGCGCGGCGGCTCAGTTGGCTGTGGCCGACGCCGGCGCCTTGACCGTAATGGCCACGACTTCGCGGTAGACGACCTTGGCCATCTGGCCGCGCTTGATCTTGTTGAGGTCGATCGCCGGGTCCTCGATCTTGACGGTGCGCAGGGTCTCGCGCGGGCCGCGGAAGGTGATGAGCTTCTTGGCCGGATCGATCTTGGTGATTTCCGCAGTCACGGTGGTGGTGACCTCGCGCATGATGCCGGGCTTGCCGCCTTCGGCCGCGCGCGAGGTGCGTTCGACCTGCTCGGCCAGCGCCGTGGCCTTGCTGTCGATCGGCTCCAGCGATGCCACCACGGCGGCGCCCCGAGCCACGGTGACGATGTCGCCCTTGCGCACCTGGCCGAAGTTGCGGGCTTCGTCGCCGGCGATCAGTTCCACCACGTTGCCACGCGGGCCCTGCACCAGCACGGCCTTGGAGTCGGGGTCGATATCGATGATCTTGCCGCTGATCACGGCCTCTTCCGCCACCATGACGGGGGCGGGCGTGCGCTGGGCATAGGCGCTGCCCATGGTCAGGACGGCGCCCGCGATGGCGGTGGCAAGGAGTGTGGAATGACGGCGGATGCTGCGGCTCATGACTTTCCTCAGGGTGGGAATCAGGTCATAACGGCACCGCTTACCAGCCGGCGCGGTCATCGGAGGCACCTGTCAGGTGCTGATGAAGCCATTGTGGACAATCGACCACGGCCCAGCAATCCACTTCGAAAAAATTTGGGGGGCGAAATTAAAACGTTTAATTGGCGCCCGCATGGCCTCTGGAAGGGGCGGGGGAGAGCAGTCGCCGCCGCGCCGCCGCTACCGCCGCGGCTGGCTTACTGGCCGTCGAACAGCTCGCCGGCGCCGCCGGCCTGGGGGGAGGCCAGCCCGAAATGCCGGTAGGCCGCGGCGGTGGCTACGCGCCCGCGCGGCGTGCGCTGCAGGTAGCCCTGCTGGATCAGGTAAGGCTCGAGCACGTCCTCGATGGTGTCGCGCTCCTCGCCGATGGCCGCGGCCAGGTTGTCCACCCCCACCGGGCCGCCGCCGAACTTGTGCAGCACGGCCTCCAGCAGCTTGCGGTCCATCAGGTCGAAACCCACGCGGTCCACGTCCAGCATTGCCAGTGCGGCGTCGGCCATCTCGCGCGTGATGGTGCCGTCGCCCTTGACCTCGGCGTAGTCGCGCACGCGGCGCAGCAGCCGGTTGGCGATACGGGGCGTGCCGCGCGCGCGGCGGGCGATTTCCAGCGCGCCGTGCGGGTCGATGCGGGCGTGCAGCAGTTGCGCCGAGCGCGTGACGATGCGCGCCAGCTCCTCGGCGGTATAGAACTCCAGCCGCGCCACGATGCCGAAGCGGTCGCGCAGCGGATTGGTCAGCATGCCGGCGCGGGTGGTCGCGCCCACCAGCGTGAACGGCTGCAGGTCCAGCTTGACCGAGCGGGCCGCCGGGCCTTCGCCGATCATGATGTCGATCTGGTAGTCCTCCAGCGCCGGGTACAGGATTTCCTCGACGACCGGCGAGAGCCGGTGGATCTCGTCGATGAACAGCACGTCGTTGGCTTCCAGGTTGGTCAGCAGCGCGGCCAGGTCGCCCGGGCGCTCCAGCACCGGGCCTGAGGTCTGGCGCAGGCTCACGCCCATTTCGCGCGCGATGATGTGGGCCAGCGTGGTCTTGCCCAGCCCGGGCGGGCCGAACAGCAGCACATGATCCAGCGCCTCGCGCCGGTTGCGCGCCGCGTGCATGAAGATATCGAGCTGCCCGCGCACCTTTTCCTGGCCGACATATTCGTCCAGCAGCTTGGGCCGCAGCGCGCGCTCGTACGCCTCCTCCTGCGACGAGGCGGGGGTGGCGGAGATCACGCGGGCGGGGGCGGAAAGCTTGTCGGTTTCGATCATGGCGGTCAGGGACCAAACAGCGGCAATAACCCCGTCATTCTACGCCTCAGCCCTTGGACAGCGACTTGAGCGCCAGCTTGATGCCCTCGGACACGCCGGTTCCGGCCGGCACTTGCTTGATCGCCAGGGCCGCTTCCTTCTCCGAATAGCCCAGCGCCAGCAGCGCATTGAGCACGTCGATGGCGCTGTCGGGCACCACCTGTGCCCCCGGCACGTGGCCAAGCTCAGCGCCCAGCTTGCCCTTGAGTTCCAGCATCAGCCGCTCGGCGGTCTTCTTGCCGATGCCGGGCACGCGCGTGAGCCGGCCTGCCTCCTGCAGCGTGATTGCCTGCGCCAACTCCGATACCGACATGCCCGACAGCACCGCCAGCGCCATGCGTGCGCCGATGCCGGTGATCTTGATCAGCTCGCGGAAGGTGTTGCGTTCCGAGGCGGTGCCGAAGCCGTACAGCAGGTGCGCGTCCTCGCGCACGATCAGCTGCGTCAGCAGCGTCACCGGCTGGCCCACCGCGGGCAGGTTGTAGAAGGTGCTCATCGGCACGTCGACCTCGTAGCCGACGCCGTGGCAGTCGACCAGCAGGTGCGGGGGATTCTTCTCGATTAGGGTGCCGGCGATGCGTCCGATCATGGTGCGGTGTGGTGTGTCAGGTAGGGGATGGGGCGGCCGCAAGTGTACCCCGCGGCCGCCTGCCGGCCTCAGCGCGCCGGCGTATCGACCGCGCGCCGGCCCAGCGCCGGGTCGTCGGTGAAGAAGCCGTCCACGCCGGCGGCGATGAAGGCCTGCACCTCGCGCACCATGCCGGCGGGGCTGCGCGTGGCGTCGTCCCCGCCGGTCTGCAGCGCCTTGGGCAGGAAGCTGTTTTCCGGGCGGAAAGTGTAGGGGTGGACGAAGAGGCCCGCCGCATGCGCGTTGCGGACTACCGCCGTTGGCGCAGCCAGCGCGCCTTGCGCATCGCGCGGTACCACGCTGCTCTTCTCCGGGCCAATGCCGTCGGCGTAGGCCGCCACTTCGCGCAGGCCAGTCGTGCTCAGCATGTCGTCGAAGGTGCGCGGGTCGCCGGCCAGCTTCCAGTCGGCGGGGCCCTTGCGCGGGTTGCCGACCAGTTGGACCAGCTTAACGTTGGGCAGCCCGCGGCCCAGCGTGCGCCGCATCGCGCGCAGGCTGCCGCTCTCGAAGCACTGGATAAAGACCGGTGCCTGACGCAGGTAGGGCTGCGCGCGTACGGCAGCCGCCAGCTTGTCTTCGAGCGGCAGGCCGATGCCGCGGAAATAGCTCGGATGCTTCAGCTCGGCATAGATGCCGATGGGTTTGCCGGTGCGCAGCGAGGCCTGCTCGGCCAGGCGCACGATCTCGTCGAAGGTCGGCACTTCGAACTGGTCGTTCAGCCGCGCATTGGCCGGCCGCACGCGCGGGATGCGCTCGCGTGCGCGCAATGTCTTGAGCTCGGCCAGCGTGAAGTCTTCGGTGAACCAGCCGGTCAGGCGCTCGCCGTCGATGACCTTGGTGCGCTTGCGCTCGGCAAACTGCGCCAGCTCGGCGACGTTGGTGGTACCGGTGATGTCATTCTCGTGGCGCGCCACCAGCACGCCGTCGCGGGTCATCACCAGGTCGGGCTCGATCACGTCGGCGCCGTCCTCGATCGCCTTGGTGTAGGCGGCGAGCGTGTGTTCGGGGCGCAGCGCGCTGGCGCCGCGGTGCGCGATCACCAGCGCCTTGGGCTTTTCCGCAGCGGGCGGCGGTGCGCTCGGGGTGGGTGCCGGAGCCGGTGCCGGCGGCGCGGGCTTGTGGCGCGGCGCGGTGGCGCAGCCGGCGAGCAGCACGGCGCAGGCCGCGGCGGCCGCGGCCGGGAACAGCCATCGTCGGGAAGCAGGGAAGATGAGGCCGGCGGCGCGCGAGCGCGGCGCGCTCAGTCGGGACTGGCTTGGCATGCAGCGTTCCTGTGGAAAGACGAATGCCCGATTGTAAGAGACGCGGGCCGGGCGACCCCGTAATCGGCCAATCAGCCGATCAGCCGGCCTCGGCGCACACGCATGCCCTTGCGCACCAGGTCGGGCGCCAGGCCCGCCAGCGTGCCCAGGGTATCGCCGCCATTGGCATGGCAGATCGCCACGCCGAGCGCATCGGCCGCATCGCTGCCGGGCTGGCCGGGCAGCATCAGCAGCCGCGTCACCATCTCCTGAACCTGCGCCTTGTTGGCGCGGCCATAGCCGACCACCGCCACCTTGAGCTGCAGCGCGGTGTACTCGAACACCGGCAACCCGTAACTGACCAGCCCGCAGATCGCCGCGCCGCGGGCCTGGCCGAGCAGCAGCGTCGATTGCGGGTTGACGTTGACGAACACCTTCTCGATCGCCGCGCAGTCGGGCGCGTAGGTACGGGACACTTCGCTGATGCCGTCGTACAGCGTCTTCAGTCGTTCCGGCAGCGGCGAATTGCCGTCGCTCCTGATCGTGCCCGAGGCTACGTAGGCAAGCTTGTTGCCGTGCTTCTCGATCACGCCGAAGCCGGTGGTGCGCAGGCCGGGGTCGATGCCTAGGATTCGCATGGGCTGGGTAGGGTGGATGCCGTCGCTAGTGTATTGCTTTTTGCGCCGGCACCTAATGCAAAAAGCGGTTTCGCTTTCCCTTGCAGGAGAACGAAACCGCTTCGGGAGCCGGCGGTCTTGCGCTGCAAGACCAGCGAGCTGGCCAGTGCTCAGTGGCGGAAGTGGCGCGTGCCGGTCACCACCATGGCGATGCCGCGCTCGTCGGCGGCGGCGATCACTTCGTCGTCGCGCATCGAGCCGCCCGGCTGGATCACGCAGGTCGCGCCCGCGTCGACCACCACGTCCAGGCCGTCACGGAACGGGAAGAACGCGTCCGAGGCCACCGCCGAGCCGGCCAGCGTCAGGCCGGCGTTCTGTGCCTTGATGCTGGCGATGCGGGCCGAATCCACACGGCTCATCTGGCCCGCGCCGACGCCCAGCGTCATGCCGCCGCCGCAGAACACGATGGCGTTGGACTTGACGAACTTGGCCACGCGCCAGGCGAACATCAGGTCGTCCATTTCCTTCGGGGTCGGGTGACGGCGCGTCACCACGCGCAGCTCGGACGGCTGCACGTTCTTGGCGTCCGGGCTCTGCACCAGCAGGCCGCCGCCGACGCGCTTGAAGTCAAACTGGTTGATGCCCTTGCCCAGCGGGATCTCGAGCAGGCGTACGTTCTGCTTGGCCGCGAACACGGCACGCGCGCCGGCGCTGAACGACGGGGCGATCAGCACTTCGACGAACTGCTTGGCCACGGCTTGCGCGGCGGCTTCGTCCAGTTCGACGTTGAAGGCGATGATGCCGCCGAAGGCCGAGGTCGAATCGGTCTTGAAGGCCTTGTCATACGCTTCGAGCGCGTTCGCGCCCAGCGCCACGCCGCACGGGTTGGCGTGCTTGATGATGACGCAGGCGGCGCCCGTGGCGGCATCGAACGACTTGACGCATTCCCAGGCGGCGTCGGCGTCGGCGATGTTGTTGTACGACAGCTCCTTGCCCTGCAGCTGCACGTAGTTGGCCAGTGCGCCGTCCACGGCCTTCAGGTCGCGGTAGAAGGCGGCCGACTGGTGCGGGTTCTCGCCGTAGCGCATTTCCTGCACCTTGTCGAAGGCCAGGTTCAGCGTCTGCGGGTAGGCGCTGCGGCCCTGGTGCGACTTGTCGGCACCCAGGCTGGTCAGGTAGTTGGTGATGGCGCCGTCGTACTGCGCGGTGTGCGCGAACACCTTGGTGGCCAGGCGGAAGTTGGTGTCATAGCCGACGCTGTTGCCGCTGGCGCGCATTTCGTCCAGCACCACCGCGTAGTCGGCCGGGTCGACGATCACGGTCACGTCGCGGTGGTTCTTGGCCGCCGAGCGCAGCATGGTCGGGCCGCCGATGTCGATGTTCTCGATCGCGTCGGGCAGCGTGCAGTCATCCTTGGCCACGGTCTGCTGGAACGGGTACAGGTTCACCACCAGCAGGTCGATCGTCGGGATGTTGTGCTCGGCCAGCGCAGCCATGTGCTCGGGCAGGTCGCGGCGCGCCAGGATGCCGCCGTGGACCTTGGGGTGCAGCGTCTTCACGCGGCCGTCGAGCATTTCCGGGAAGCCGGTGTAGTCGGCCACCTCCGTCACGGGCAGGCCGCTGTCGGCCAGCAGCTTGGCGGTGCCGCCGGTGGAAAGCAGCGTGACGCCGAGCGCATTCAGTTCGCGCGCGAAGTCGACGATACCGGTCTTGTCGGAAACAGAGAGTAGGGCTTGCTTGATCATGGCTGTGGGAGATGCTTCAAATTCAAAGTAAACCGTGCTGCTGCAGCTTCTTGCGCAGCGTATTGCGATTGATGCCGAGGTAGGCGGCAGCCAGCGACTGGTTGCGCTCGGCGCGCAGCATCACGGCCTCGAGCAGTGGCCTTTCCACCGCCTCGAGCACCATGTTGTACATATTGGACGGCTCTTCGCCGTCCAGGTCGCGAAAGTACGTGTCCAGGCTTTCCCGGATGCACTGGTCGATAGCGTTGCGGCTCATGCGGCAAGCAACTCCCCGTTTTTGTTGTTGTTCGCTTCGTCTTTTTCGTTTGCCTGCGGTGCGGCGTCGTCCACGTACACCAGCCGGTCCGAGAACTGCGCCTGCTCGTCGAAGAACGCGTTGACCGCTGCCAGTTGCTCGGTGGTGGATTCCAGCGTGTTCATGCGATGGCGGAACAGGTTCGCGCCGCGCAGCCCGCGCGTGTACCAGGCAATATGCTTGCGCGCGGTGCGCACGCCGGTGAACTCGCCGTAGAAGGCGTAGTGGTCCTCCAGGTGCGCGTTCATGATCGCGCGGATCTCGGCCACTTCCGGCGACGGCAGCAACTCACCGGTCTTCAGGAAGTGTTCGATCTCACGGAACAGCCACGGCCGGCCCTGCGCCGCGCGGCCGATCATGATCGCGTCCGCGCCGGTCAGTGCCAGCACCTCTTTGGCCTTGTGCGGCGTGGTGATGTCGCCGTTGGCGACCACCGGGATCGAGAGCGCTGCCTTGACCGCGGCAATGGTCTCGTACTCGGCGTCGCCGTGGTACAGGTCGGCGCGGGTGCGCCCGTGGATGGTGAGCATGCTGATGCCCGCGTCCTGCACCATGCGCGCGATGCGCAGCGCGTTGCGGTTCTCGCGGTTCCAGCCGGTGCGGATCTTCAGCGTGACCGGCACGCGCTCGCCGACGGCGGCGACCACCGCCTCGACGATGCGCACCACCAGCGGCTCGTTCTGCAGCAGCGCCGAGCCGGCGGCGACGTTGCACACCTTCTTGGCCGGGCAGCCCATGTTGATGTCGATGATCTGCGCGCCGCGGTCCACGTTGTAGCGTGCGGCCTCGGCCATCATCGACGGTTCGGCGCCGGCGATCTGCACGGCGATGGGCTCGACCTCGCCGGCATGGTTGGCGCGGCGCATGGTCTTCTCGCTCTTCCACAACTGTGCGTTGGACGCCACCATCTCCGAGACCGCATAGCCCGCACCGAGCTGCTTGCACAGCTGGCGGAACGGCCGGTCCGTCACGCCCGCCATCGGGGCGACGAACAGGTTATTGCGGAGTTGATGCGGTCCGATCTGCACGATTGGGCGGTGGTGGTGTGGCGATCCTGCGGGCCATGCCGTCCTTGCCGCGCGTTTTGCGCCATGAGGGAACCGGACAGCCTGCTTTGAAACGGAAGACGAAACGGTAAAACATGCCCCTGCCGAAACTGCGGCCGGCGGTGGATCGGGGCATGTGCGAGGGCAGGATTCTACCGCCAAACGGCCGCGACTGCCCAATATTTGAGCATCCATGACCGTTTTGCAGACAGAACGTGGCGCAAATGCCGCCGCATGGGCGGCGCCGGGGCAATGATGGCGGGGCGGGCGGGCGGACCGTTGCGCGGGGCGGGGCAATTCGCTTGCCCCTGGCGGAGCCACCCCGCGCGTGGCGCCCGCGCCACTGGCGCTGGCTCAGCGCCGCATGCCGAACATCATATGGCGCGCCAGTGCGTGCCGCAGCGGCGGCAGGCAGGCCAGCGCCGCCAGCGACGCGCCCCGGGCATGGGCGGCCAGCGGGTAGGAGACGCCGAACAGGCGCGGCAGCAGGTCGGTGACGCCGATCGTGACCGCGCGGTCCAGCCGGTGCCGGCTGGCAAAGGCCTGCAGCGCCTGCGGCGTACAGGCGGTGCGCAGCGAGTCGGCCAGCGCGAACGCATCGCGCAGGCCCAGGTTAAGCCCCTGGCCTGCCACCGGGTGCAGCGTCTGCGCCGCATTGCCGACCGCGGCCACGCGGCCGTTGACGGTGACCGGCGCGGCGTTCAGCCCCAGCGGAAAGGCATGGCGCTTGCCCGCCAGCGTGAAATGTCCCATGCGGTCGCCGAACGCCTTGCCCAACTCCTCGGCGAACTCGGCTTCGGGCAGCGCAATGCGGCGCGCCGCCTGTTCCGACGGGCAGCACCACACCAGCGCGTAGCCTTGCACGCCGTGCTCGTCGTGCGGCAGCAGCGCCAGCGGGCCTTCCTCGGTAAAGCGCTCCCAGGCCCAGCCCGGCTGCGGACGCGAGCAGGCGACATGGGCGATCACCGCGGTCTGGCGATAGTCGCGCGTGCGCGCGCCGCGCCCCTGGTGCGCGGCCTGCTCGTGGAACAGCCCGCCCTCGGCCTGCACCACCAGGCACGTGGCAAAGCGCGCCAGCTGGCCGTCGTGGGCGGTGCCGGTCAGGTGCACGTGGCCGGTATCGGCGTCATCCGCGGCGCGTGGCAGCGGATCCTGCTCGATCTGGTCGATGCGGGTCTCGAACACGCGCAGCAGACGGTCCTCCCCGGCGGCCTGCGCGGCGCGGCCGAGAGCGCGTTCCAGCACGTCGCAAAGCTCGCCATAGCGCACCACGTAGCCGAGCGCCGGCACGTCGTAGTCGTCATGGTGCAGCCGTACGTGGCCGAAGCGGCCGCGCTGCGACACATGGATATGTTCGATCGGGCTGCCGGCCACGGGCCAGGCGCCGATCTGCTCCAGCAGCTGGCGGCTGCCGTGCGACAGCGCGATTGCGCGCGGGTCGCGTGCGGCGCGTGCCGGCGTGGCGGCATCGATCAGCGTGACGCGCCAGTCGGTGGTGTGCAGCAGCTGGCAGGCCAGCGCCAGCCCGACCGGGCCGCCGCCGACGATGGCGATATCGCGGATATCAGCTTGCGCTGCCGGCATTGTTGCTGCCTCCTGCATCGCCTCCCGCATTTGCGCCTTCAGTGCCGGCCCCGGCGCCGCGCTTCCAGCAGATCGCGTCCGAGCGCGACTTGCCGGCCGCGGCATCGCGCAGCGCATTGTCGAGCTTCTGCTGGTTGAAGCCCGGCAGCGCGCGCAGCCGCTCGACCAGCTCAGCATGGTTGGCGGCATCGAGCGGCACCACGCAGCCCTGGCCGCTATCCTCCGCGCCGATCAGGATCAGCCAGGCGTTGCCGGCCCATGGCGCACGGTTCGACACGCGCACCACCGCGCGCTCGAGGATGTCCCACGCGACTTCCTCGCGCTGGCCGTCGGGGCGGTGCACCACCACGCGGTCGTCATACAGGTTGATGATGAAGGGGTCGGACGGATCGTGCCGGGTCCCGGCATTGCTGCCGGCGGTGTCCTGGCCGGGAAAGATCCTGCGCAGCCAGCCGATCATCGCGGGTCTCCGGAAGCAGGTTGTTGGTCGCGCATCAGCGCCTCGATTTCGTCGGCGCGCACCGGCACGCCGCGCGTGATCAGCTCGCAATCGCCGTCGGTGACGATGGCATCGTCCTCGATGCGGATGCCGATATGCCAGTAGCGCTCGGGCACGTCCTCGGCCGGGCGCACGTAAATGCCGGGCTCGATGGTCAGCACCATGCCGGGCTGCAGCGGGCGCCACGGGCGCTCGCCTTCACCGGTGTGGCTGGCCACGCGGTATTCGCCCACGTCGTGCACATCCATCCCGAGCCAGTGGCCGGTGCGGTGCATGTAGAAGCGGCGGTAGCTGCCGCTGGCGAGCACGTCGTCGAGCGTGCCTTCCTTGTTGCGGTCGAGCAGGCCGGTATCGAGCATGCCCTGCGCCAGCACGCGCACGGCGGCGTCGTGCGGCACGTTGTAGGGGACGCCCGCGCGGGTTTCGGCGATGGCGGCTTCCTGGGCGGCCACCACCAGGTCGTACAGCTCGCGCTGCGCCGGCGAGAAGCGGCCCGACACCGGGAATGTGCGGGTGATATCCGAGGCGTAGCCGTCCAGCTCGCAGCCGGCGTCGATCAGGCACAGGTCGCCGTCCTTCAGCTCGGCCGGGCCGGCGCGGTAGTGCAGCACGCAGGCGTTGGGGCCGGCCGCGACGATCGAGTTGTAGGCCACGCTCTGCGCGCCGTGGCGACGGAATTCATAGAGCAGCTCGGCTTCGAGGTGGTACTCGCGCAGCCCGGCGCGCGTGGCCTGCATCGCGCGCACATGGGCGCCGGCGGAGATTTCGCCGGCCCGGCGCATGATGGCCAGCTCGCCCGCGTCCTTGAACAGGCGCATCTCGTCGAGCAGCTTGCGGATATCGAGCGCGACCGAGGGCGCGGCCACGCCGGCGCGGCCCTGCATGCGCACGGCGTCCATCCAGCGGCGCATCTGCACGTCGGTGCGGGTCGAGTCGGCGAGCGGGTAGGCCAGCTGGGCGCGGTTGGCCAGCAGCGACGGCAGCGTGGCGTCGATCTCTTCGACCGAATGCGCTTCATCGAAGCCGAATGCGGCGCGCGCGCCTTCCGGGCCGAAGCGGAAACCGTCCCAGATCTCGCGCTCTTCGTGCTTGGGGCGGCAGAACAGGATGCTGCGGTCGGCGTCGGCGGGGTCGCCGGGCGCGCCGGCCACCAGCACCAGCACGGCCTCGGGCTCGGTAAAGCCGGTCAGGTAGTAGAAATAGCTGTCGTGCCGGTACGGGTAGTCGCTGTCGCGGTTGCGCATGGCTTCCGGCGCGGTGGGCAGGATCGCCACGCCACCGCCACCGGCGCGCAGGTGCTGCAGCACACGGGCGCGGCGGTCGCGACAGGCGGCGAGGAGGGCGTTGTCGGGTGCGGACATGTCAGGGCCTGGATGAGGAGGATCAGGCCGATTCTACCGCCGCTGGGCGTCCCGCTGCGTCGGTGGAGCGAAAGCCGTGTGGCGCGGCGGGGTCCTGGCGTGCGCGCTAGCGCCCTTGCGCGGCGGCGCGGGCGGGTACCAGCGAGGCATCCAGCTCGGCCAGCTGCCCCGGCGTCCCCACGTTCTCCCAGCGCCCGTCAAAACGCTCAGCGCTTGCGGTGCCGGCAGCGATGGCGGCGTGATAGGTCGGCGTCATCGCCACCCGGGTGCCGGGCGCGATGGCGGTGAAGAAGCGCGTGTCATACAGCCCGATGTTGCCGAAGGTGAGCCGTTCGCCATTTGCCGGATGCTCGTCCAGCGACAGCCGGCCTTGCGCATCCATCGCGAAGTCGCCGCGCGGATGGAACGGCGGGTTCGGCACCATCACCAGGTGCATGCGCGGCTCGGCCGCGCCGGCCAGCCCCGCGGCGCGCGGCAGCAGCGCGCGGAAGGCGTAGTCGCAGAAGATATCGCCGGACACGGCCAGGAAGATCTCGCCGCGCTCCGGGGCGTGCGACAGCAGCGGCAGGGCCTTGGCGATGCCGCCGGCGGTTTCCAGCGCCTCGCCTTCGGGCGAGTATGCAATGCGCACGCCGAAACGGCTGCCGTCGCCCAGCGCCGCCTCGATCTGCTCGCCCAGCCAGGCGTGGTTGATGACAATGTCGCGCAGGCCGGCACGCGCCAGCGCCTCGATCTTCCAGACGATCAGCGGCTTGCCGCCCACCGCCAGCAGCGGCTTGGGACGGCTATCGGTCAGCGGCCGCATGCGGTCGCCGCGGCCGGCGGCGAAGATCATGGTCTTTATCAAAACAGGGCCTCCAGGGCGAGCAGCGTGGCCATGCCGCCGGCAATGGTCCAGCCTACGCTGCGGGTACGTGCGGCAATCAGGATGGCGACCACGCCGGCCACCAGCCGCGCGTTGGTCGGGCTCAGGGCGAGCTCGCCGTGCTGCATCAGCAGGTCGGGCGCGATCAGCGCCGACAGCATGGCCGCCGGCACGAACTGCAGCGCGGTGCGGAACCACGACGGCAGCCGCACGCGGCCTTCCACGGCGATAAACGACAGGCGGATCAGGAAAGTGGCCAGGCCCGCGGCAAGGAAGACCCACAGCAGGGTCATCGAATTCATGCAGCCTCCTTGCCGGCCGACCCGGCATGGCTGGCTGCACGCGGACCCGGGCGGTTGCCGCGGCCCAGCACCAGCATGCCCACGGCAATGCCGCCAAGCGCAGCCACCATCAGGCCGAGCTTGTGCGGCAGGCTGTAGCAGGCCACCGCCAGCACAGTCGCAGCCAGCGCTGCGGCCACGTGCGAACGGTGCTTCAGGCCCGGCACGATGATGCCGATGAAGGTCAGCGGCAGGAAGAAGTCCAGCGGCCAGTCGCGCGGCACCTGCGCGCCGACCAGCACGCCTGCCAGCGTCGACAGCTGCCAGCTGGCCCACAGCGCAAAGCCGCCGCCAAAGTAATACCAGTGGCGATACTGCGCACGCGGGCCGGTATCACCCAGCCGGTGCGTCATCGCGGCGAAGGCTTCGTCGGTCAGCAGGTAGGCGATCAGCGCCTTCCAGCGCCGCGGCAGGTGCGCCAGCGTGGGCGCGATGGTGGCGGAATACAGCGCGTGGCGCAGGTTGACCATCGCCACCGTCAGCGTGATCACCACCGCCGGCGTGCCGGCGGTCCACAGCTGGGTCAGGATCATCTGCGAGGCGCCCCCGAACACGATCGCGCTCATGGCGCAGGCCAGCCAGGCGGGCATGCCGGCACCGACGGCCAGCACGCCGTAGATCAGCCCGAACGGCACCACGCCCAGCAGCATCGGGGCGAGGGCGCGCGCGCCGGCCAGCCATTCGCCGGCGGCGGTGATGGCGGGCGCGCCATCGGGGTTCGGGCGGTTGGCTTCAGGCACGGCGCGTCAGAAGGTGTAGCCGGCCGGGCTGGCCACGCCTTCGAGCGCGTCCAGCAGCCGGATCAGCTTGCGCAGCTCAGTGTAGCGGCCGGCCACCTGGCGCGTGTACTTGAGCACCAGCGGCAGGTTGGCCAGGTAGCCGTCCTTGCCGTCGCGATGGTACAGGCGCGCGAAGATGCCCAGCACCTTCAGATGGCGCTGCAGGCCCATCCACTCGAAGTCGCGGTAGAACTCGCCGAAGTCGGCATTGACCGGCAGGCCGGCCTTGCGCGCGCGCTCCCAGTAGCGGATCAGCCAGTCCAGCTGCTGCTCCTCGTCCCATTCGATATAGGCGTCGCGCCACAGCGAGACCGCGTCATAGGTAATCGGGCCGATCACCGCGTCCTGGAAGTCCAGCACGCCCGGGTTGGCGCCGCCGTCGAGCACCATCAGGTTGCGCGAGTGGTAATCCCGGTGCACGTAGACCTGCGGCTGCGCCAGGTTGTTGGCAAGCAGCGTGTCCATCACTTCGCGCAGGTCGGCCTGCTGACCGTCGCTCAGCGTGGCCCCCAAATGTCTGGCTATATACCACTGCGGGAACAGGTCGAGCTCGCGCTGCAGCAGGGCGCGGTCGTAGGCCGGCAGCTCGCCAGGGCGCGTGGCGGCCTGGATGCGCACCAGCGCGGCGGCGGCGTCGGCATACATGCCGTGGGCGGTGGAATCGTCCAGCCGCGACAGGTAAGTCTGGCTGCCCAGGTCGGCCAGCAGCAGGAAGCCCTGCTCCAGGTCCTGCGCCAGCACCGTCGGCACGCTCACGCCGGCATCGCCGAAGCGCTTGCACACATGGATGAACGGACGGCAGTCCTCGTGCGCCGGCGGCGCGTCCATCACGATGGCGGTGGGGTGCGCCGGATGGCCGGTGCTGACGCGGAAATAGCGCCGGAAGCTGGCGTCGGCCGAGGCGGGGGCGCAGGAGTCAGGATCGGCGGACCATGCCGGTCCGAGTCCGGACACCCAGGCCTTGAGCTGGTCCAGGCGCGGGTCGTGGGGGAGAGCTGCCATACAGGAGGGGCGCGGAAATAAAGAAATGAAACCGAACGTAAGCCGGAAGAGGAGCTTTGGTTGCCCCGTATAATACCCGACCAGACCCGGGCGCCGGGCGGCCCCCGGGAGGGGCCTTTCGGTGCCCCGCAGCCTGCTCCCGGCGGGAGCTGGCGGCTTGCAGGCGGGCCGCAGCCGACGCCGAGACTGACAACCCGTGCGAATGACCGAACAACGACGAACACCGAATAACAGGGCCTTGCCTTCGCCTGCCATCGGCGCCGCCCCCCGGGCCAGGCGCGCCGCCGGCCTGCACGCGGGCGCGCTGCGGCCGCTGGTGCTGGCCATGGCCGGCTTGTCGGCCGGGGCCCAGGCGCAGATGTCCAGCTCGGCGATCCCCGACCTGGACCAGGCCGAGCCGGTGTTCGAAGCCGCGCCGGCCGTGCCCCAACTGCCCGCGGTCTCCGGCGAAATCGTGCCGCGGCTTGCCGAGCCCCCCACGAAGAGCGAGCCCGATTCCAACGCTCCCGTCTTTATCGAGGGCGACCGCATGACCGGCTACAGCGAGCGCGGGGTCGAGCTCGAAGGCCATGCCGAGCTGCGCCGCGACGGCGGCGTGATCAAGGGCGACAAGCTCAGCTACGACCAGGACACCGACGAGGCCTTCGCCCAGGGCAACGTGCGCATGTCGCGCAGCGGCACGCTGGCGGTCGGCCCCGAGGCCCGGGTGAAAGTCGAGGCCAACGAAGGCTACATGCTGTCGCCGGACTATTACTTCCAGCAAACCGGCGGCACCGGCAAGGCCGAGCGCATCGACTTCCTGGACAAGGATCGCAGCACCATCAAGCGCGCGTCGTACACCACCTGCTCGCCGGACAATGCCGACTGGTACTTCAGCGCGAACCAGATCGACCTGGACAGCGACCGCCAGGTGGGCGTGGCTTACGGCGGCGTGCTGAATTTCTTCGGCGTGCCGGTCGCGGCGGCGCCGGTGTTCAGCTTCCCGCTCAACGACGATCGCCGCAGCGGTTTCCTGCCGCCGCTGATGGGCTACGGCTCGCGCTCGGGCTTCGACCTGACGACGCCGTACTACGTCAATATCGCGCCCAACCGCGACCTGACGATCTACCCGCGCCTGATGACCGAGCGCGGCCTGCAACTTGGCGGCGAGTACCGCTACCTGGGCCAGGGCTACTCCGGGCGCGTGCGCGCCGAGTTCCTGCCCGACGACCAGAAGACCAACTCGAACCGCTGGGCCTACTCGATCCAGCACAACCAGAACCTGGCCAAGGGGCTCAACGCCTACCTGAATATCAACCGGGTCTCCGACGACCAGTACCCGGACGATTTCAACCGCAGCGTGGCGCAGTCCGCGCAACGCCAGTACCTGCAGGAAGGCGGCGTCACCTACAACTGGCAGGATTTCTTCCTGATGGCGCGGGTGCAGAAGTTCCAGACCCTGCGCCCGAGCGAGCCGTCCTACGAGCGCGTGCCGCAGCTCAACGGCAAGTACCTGCGCTATGACCTGGGCGGCTTTGACGTGCAGGTCGAAGCGGACTACACGCGTTTCCGCATCCCGCTGACGTCCACCGGCTTCCAGCAGCCGCAGGGCGAGCGCATGTTCATCCAGCCGAGCATCAGCTACCCGATCGTGCGTGCGGGCTGGTACGTGACGCCGAAGGTCACCTTCAACGCGACCCAGTACCAGATGGAGTCGGCCACCAACACGCCGACCGCGCAGGACAACTTTTCGCGCGTGCTGCCGACCGTCAGCCTGGACTCGGGCATGACCTTCGAGCGCGATGCGCCCAGCATCAGCCGGATGTTCGGCGTGAACTACGTGCAGACGCTGGAACCGCGTTTGTTCTACGTCTACACGCCGTTCCGCGACCAGAGCCAGTTCCCGCTGTTCGATACGGTGCAGTCGGACTTCGGCTACGGGCAGATCTTCAGCGAGAACCCGTTCACCGGCTATGACCGCATCGCCGACAACAACAAGCTGACCGGCGGCCTGACCACGCGCCTGATCGAGGCCGATACCGGCATCGAACGCTTCCGCGGCACCATCGCGCAGCGCTACGACTTTACCGGGCAGCGCGTGCAGATCAACGGTACCGTCGCCGATCCGAAGCCGGGCGCCTCCGACCTGCTGGCGGCCACCACCATCCAGATGTTCCGTGGCTACTATCTGGACATGGGTGTGCAGTACAACCTGGATACGGACCGGATCAACTATGGCAACGTGGCGTTCGCGTACCGCCCGGAGCCGCGCAAGGTGATCAATGCGGGCTACCGCTATCGTCGCCCGACCACGGTGACGGACAATACCGCGATCGACCAGTTCGAGGTGTCGGGCCAGTGGCCGATCACGCGCCGGGCCTATGGCATCGCGCGCTTTGCCTTCGACCTGGCCGCCAGCCAGATGGTCGACACGCTGGCCGGCATCGAGTACGCGGCGGACTGCTGGGTCGGCCGCGTGGTCTACCAGC
The DNA here is from genome assembly GCF_040149425.2 of Cupriavidus sp. DF5525. Lineage (NCBI taxonomy): Bacteria > Pseudomonadati > Pseudomonadota > Betaproteobacteria > Burkholderiales > Burkholderiaceae > Cupriavidus > Cupriavidus sp. DF5525. Next base: position 502,659 of record NZ_CP168265.1, read on the forward strand.
GTTTCCGCAACACCACGCAGGGTTACACCGGGCGGGTCTTCCTGCAGGTGGAGTTCCGTGGCCTTTCCAAGATCGGTTCCAACCCGTTGAATATCCTCCGCCTGAACGTGCCGGGCTACGAGCCCGTGACCGCCAAGCCGGTGCCAACGACCCAGTTCGATCACTATGAATGACGGATTAAGATGAAACGTCAAGAATTCGCTGTGTTTTCCTTTCTCCTGACGTCGTGGCACCGCCTGCTGCTGCCCGCCGTGCTGGCGGCGCTGGCCCTGCCCGCCGCCGCCCAGCTCAAGGCGCCCGGGGCGTCGCGCGCCACTGGCATCTTCGTGCCGCAGTCCTCCGACGTCACCGCGCCGGCGAGCCAGCCCAAGCTGGGCGTGCCGCAAGCCGGCGGCCAGAAGCGTTCGCAACTGGTCGACGAAGTGGTCGCGGTGGTCAATAACGGCGTGATCACGCGGCGCGAGCTGCTCGACCGCGCCGACGAGATCGAAGGCCAGCTGCGCGCCGCCGGCCGCCCGGTGCCGCAGCGCCCCGACCTGCTGGGTGAGGTGCTGGAGCGCCTGGTGATGGAGCGCGTGCAGATCCAGGCCGCGCAGGACGCCGGCATCCGCGTGACCGACCAGGAAATCGACCGCGCCATCGAATCGGTGGCGCAGCAGAACCGCATGAACGCCACCGAGCTGCGCCGCCGCGTGGAAGGCAGCGGCATGACCTGGACCAAGTACCGCGATGAGCTGCGCAAGCAGGTGCAGGTGATCCGCCTGCGCGAGCGCGAGGTCGATTCGAAGGTGCAGGTCTACGACGGCGAGATCGACAACTACCTGGCAGCCCGCGGCGGCCAGGGCGCCACCGGCGGCCCGACCGAGTACAACGTGGCGCAGATCCTCGTGCGCGTGCCCGAGAACGCCTCGGACGCGCAGAAGCAGGCACTGCGCGCCAAGGCCGAAGGGTTGCTCAAGCAGGCCCAGGGCGGCGCCGATTTCGCGCAGCTGGCGCAGGCCAATTCCGAAGGTGCAGAGGCCGCCCAGGGCGGTTCGATGGGCTTCCGCGAGATCGGCCGCCTGCCGACGCAGTTCGCCAATGCGGTGGTCGACCTGCAGGCCGGCGGCGTTGCGCCGCAGGTGGTGGAGAGCGCCGCCGGCTTCCACGTGGTCAAGCTGGTGGCCAAGCGCGCGGGCGCGCCATCCGACCCGGCCGCGGCAGGGAAGATCACCCAGACCCAGGTGCGCCATATCCTGATCCGCACCGGCCCCAACATGCCCGAGGCCGAGGCGCGCCGCCAGCTCAGCACGCTGCGCGACCGCATCACCCACGGCGGCGATTTTGCCGACGCGGCCAAGCGCTTCTCGCAGGACGGCTCTGCGCAGAACGGCGGCGACCTCGGCTGGGTCTCGCCGGGCGAGCTGGTGCCCGAGTTCGAGCAGGCCATGAGCCGCCTGCGCCCGAACGAGATCTCGGAGCCGGTGGTCACGCAGTTCGGCGTGCACCTGATCCAGGTGCTGAACCGCCGCGAGACCGAGCTCTCGCCCGAGAAGCAGCGCGACTTTGCCCGCGCGGAAGTCCGCGAACAGAAGCTGCGCGCCGCGTATGATGACTGGGTACGCCAGCTGCGCTCGCAGGCGTACGTGGAGTACCGCGTCAACCGCCAGCGCTGAAGCGCGCGCCGGATCTGCCCCGACCTGCCATGCCCGACCCCCTAGCCCTGGCCATCTCGACCGGTGAACCCGCCGGCATCGGCCCCGATATCACCATCGGGGCGTTGCTGCAGCTCACCGGCGCCAACAACGGCGGCAATGGCGGCAGCGGGCACTACCGCTTCCATGTGCTGGGCGATGCCCGCCTGCTGGCCGATCGCGCCGCGGCGCTGGGCGCCACCCACGCCTGGGAGCGGCGCATTGCCGACGGCGATGTGGTGATCGAGCACATCCCGCTGGCCGTGGCGTGCGAGCCCGGGCGGCTCGATGCGCGCAACGGCCGCTATGTGCTGGCGCTGCTGGATGCCGCCATCGCCGGCTGCCGCGCGCATGGCAAGCGCGCGCCCCGATATGCAGCGATGGTCACGGCGCCGGTGCAGAAGAGCACCATCAACGACGCCGGCGTGCCCTTCACCGGCCATACCGAATACCTGGCCGAGAGCGCCCGCGTGCCGCGCGTGGTGATGATGCTGGCCGGCCCGCAGCCCGCGCACGACGGCGCCATGCTGCGCGTGGCGCTGGCCACCACCCACCTGCCGCTGCGCGCGGTGCCCGACGCGCTTTCCATCCCGCTGCTGCGGCAGACGCTGACGATCGTCGACGCCGACCTGCGCCGCTACTTCGGCATCGGGCGTCCGCGCATCCTGGTGACGGGGCTGAACCCGCACGCCGGCGAAAGCGGCCATATGGGCCGCGAAGAGATCGACATCATCGAGCCGGCGCTGGCGCAGGCGCGGGACGCCGGCATCGACGCGCGCGGCCCGTACCCGGCCGACACGCTGTTCCAGCCGCGCCACCTGCGCGATGCCGACTGCGTGCTGGCGATGTACCATGACCAGGGGCTGGCGCCGCTGAAATACGGCACTTTCGGCCACGGCGTGAACATCACGCTGGGGCTGCCCTTTATCCGTACCTCGGTGGACCACGGCACCGCGCTGGACCTGGCCGGTACCGGCCAGGCCGAGCACGGCAGCATGATCGAGGCCATCCGCAGTGCGGTCACCATGGCCGGCCACGCCAACGGCCGGCACCCCGGCGGCAACGGCGCTACGGGCCATCCCGCCCATACCAGTTCCGGCATGCAGCCGCCATGCTGAAGCCGGACGAATAAACCCCATGCGTTCAAACGTGCACCAGGGCCATGTGGCCCGCAAACGATTCGGGCAGAACTTCCTGGTCGACGACACCATCATCCACGGCATCGTCAATGCCATCAGCCCGCAGGGCGACGACGTGCTGGTCGAGATCGGCCCCGGCCTGGGTGCGCTGACCACCCCGCTGCTCGAACGGATCCCGCAGATGCAGGTGGTGGAACTCGACCGCGACCTGGTCGAGCGCCTGCGCCGCCGCTACGGCGAGCGCCTGCAGGTCCACGCCGGCGATGCGCTGGACTTCGACTTCGGCAAGCTGGAGGTGCCCGGGCGGCCGCTGCGCATCGTCGGCAACCTGCCGTACAACATTTCCAGCCCGCTCCTGTTCCACCTGATGGAGTTCGCCGATCAGGTGCGCGACCAGCACTTCATGCTGCAGAAGGAAGTGGTGGAGCGCATGGTGGCCGAGCCCGGCAGCAAGGCCTTCGGGCGGCTGTCGATCATGCTGCAGGTCCGCTACTACATGGAGCATGTGCTCGACGTGCCGCCGGGCAGCTTCAACCCGCCGCCCAAGGTCGATTCCGCCGTGGTGCGCATGATCCCTTGGCCGCGCCACCCCGATGGCCGGCTGCGCTCGCCGCATGCCGATTGCGACATTACCGTGCTGGGCGACGTGGTTACCGCGGCGTTCTCGCAGCGGCGCAAGGTGCTGCGCAATACGCTGTCGTTCCTGCGCGACCAGGTCGACTTCGACGCGATGGGCTTCGACCTGGGCCGCCGTGCCGAGGAAGTGCCCGTCGGCGAGTATGTCGAACTGGCCCGGCGCCTTGGTGGTGCAGCGCCAGGACAGGCCGGACAGGCCGCCTGACGCATCCGAATTCCGAATTTCCCGCGACTCTTTCGTGCAAGACCGTCCCATGACAGCCCAGACCCAAACCAACCGGCGTCCCGTGATCCTGACCGGCGACCGTCCCACCGGCCCGCTGCACCTCGGCCACTATGTCGGCTCGCTGAAGAGCCGCTTGGCGCTGCAGGACTCGCATGAGCAGTACCTGCTGCTGGCCGACACCCAGGCCATGACCGACAACGCGCACGATCCCGACAAGGTGCGCCGCAACGTGCTGGAAGTGGCGCTGGACTACCTGGCCGTCGGCATCGACCCGGCCAAGACCACCATCACCGTGCAGTCGCACCTGCCCGCGCTGGCCGAGCTGACGCTGATGTACCTGAACTTCGTCACGGTGGCGCGGCTCGAGCGCAACCCGACCATCAAGGAAGAGATCCAGGCGCGTGGTTTCGGGCGCGATATCCCGGCCGGCTTCCTGTGCTACCCGGCCTCGCAGGCCGCGGACATCACCGCCTTCAAGGCCCACGTGGTGCCGGTGGGCGAAGACCAGGCGCCGCTGATCGAGCAGACCAACGAGATCGTGCGCCGCATCAACCACCAGGTCGGCCGCGACGTGCTGCCCGAGTGCAAGGCCCTGATCCCCGAGTTCGGCCGCCTGCCCGGCGTGGACGGCAAGGCCAAGATGAGCAAGTCGATGGGCAACGCGATCGCGTTGGGCGCCTCGCCCGAGCAGATCAAGGCCGCGGTGCACAGCATGTACACCGACCCCAACCACCTGCGCGTGTCGGATCCGGGCCAGGTCGAGGGCAACGTGGTCTTCACCTACCTGGATGCGTTCGATCCCAATACCGAGGAAGTCAAGGGGCTGAAGGAGCACTACCAGCGCGGCGGCCTGGGCGACATGGTGCTCAAGCGCCGCATCGAGGGCATCCTGCAGGACATGCTGGCCCCGATCCGCGCGCGTCGCGAAGAGCTGGCCAAGGATCCGGACTATATATTTGACATCCTGCGCACGGGCACCGAAAAGGCGCGTGCGCTGACCCAGCAGACGCTGGACGAGGTGCGCGACGCGCTGGGGATGTTCTCGTTCGAGGCGCGCCGCTGAGGCGCGAGCAGGGCGGCGGCCCACGGCCGCCGCGGTGATAGCAGTACCCGCGGCCGCTCAGGCGCGGCGGTTGACCAGCACGATCCCCGCTAGCACCAGCAAGGCCGCCACCGCAAAGCGCGGCCCCACCGCGTCGTGCATCAGCACCACGCCGAAGGCCACGCCAAACAGCGGCGTCAGGAAGGAAAACACCGACAGCCGCGACGCCAGGTAGCGCCGCAGCAGCCAGAACCAGGTCAGGTAGCTGGCAAAGGCGATCAGCACCGACTGGTAGAACAGGCTCGCCAGCACCACGCCATCGATCTGCACGGTCGCGGTCTGGCCCGCGGCCACCGCCATCGCCAGCAGCATCACCGCCGATACCGCCAGCTGGTACAGCAGCGTCTTGCTGGCCGGTGCGCTCGCCAGCGGGCTGGCGCGCACCACCACGGTGGTCGCCGCCCACAGCGCTCCCGCCAGGATGCCCAGCGCATCGCCCAGCAGCGTACCGCCATGCGCGGACGGCGTGGCGATGCCATCGGCAAACGCGAGCGCCATCCCCACGAAAGCCAGCGCCACGCCCAGCCATTGCCCGGTGTGCAGCCGCTCGCCGGGCACCACGAAATGCAGCCCCAGCGCGGTGAAGATCGGTGCGGTGTACAGGAACACCGCCATGCGCGAGGCCGTGGTATGCCCCAGCCCGACGAAGATGCAGAAAAACTCGGCGCCGAACAGCAGCCCGGCCAGCAGCCCGGCGTTGAACGTGCCGTCGCGCCGCCAGATCGGCGTGCCGCGCCAGGCGGCAAAGCCGAACACCAGCAGCGCCGCCACCGCCGAGCGCACGCCGGCCTGCAGCACCGCGCCCATTAGCGGCGCGGTCACCTTGATCACCACCTGTTGCAGGCCCCAGGCGGCGCACAGCACCACCATCAGGCCCACCGCCATGCCGTCAAGCGGCCGGCGGGTCAGGGTTTGGGCGTCCACGGCCGGGACGCTCAGGGACGGCTGGCGTCGCGGGTGGAGTGGCGCTCGATCAGCTCGATCTTGTAGCCGTCCGGGTCTTCGACGAAGGCGATCACGGTGGTGCCGCCCTTGACCGGACCGGCTTCGCGGGTGATCTTGCCGCCGGCAGCGCGGATGCGCTCGCAGGCTGCCGCGGCGTTGTCGGTTTCCAGCGCGATATGGCCGTAGGCGGTGCCCAGGTCGTACTTGTCGACGCCGTAGTTGTAGGTCAGCTCCAGCACCGCGGTCTCGCTCTCCGGGCCGTAGCCGACGAAGGCGAGGCGGTACTTGTATTCGGAATTGTCGCTCTCGCGCAGCAGCTGCATGCCGAGAATGCGGGTGTAGAAATCGATCGAGCGCTGCAGGTCGCCGACGCGCAGCATGGTGTGGAGGAGTCGCATTTGAGGGGCCTTCAGGCGTTGTACGTATATGAAGGCGCCATTTTAGTGCGTTTGCGGGAAACGCACCGGCGAGCGGGCGCGCGGCGCCCGGCTCGCTCAGAATGTCGGCAACAGCTCGGGCGGATGCGCACGCAGTTGCGCCCGCGCGTCGCGGAACTCCGGGAAGATCGATTCCACGGTCTCCCAGAAACGCGGCCCGTGGTTCATCTCTTTCAGGTGCGCCAGCTCGTGCGCCGCAACGTAGTCGATCATCGACAGCGGGAAATGCATCAGCCGCCAGTTCAGCCGGATCTTGCCATCGGCGGTGCAACTGCCCCAGCGCGTCGCGGCCGAGGTCAGTGCAAAGCCGGAATGACGTACGCCGAGCTTGTCGGCATAGACCTCCAGCCGCTCGGGCAGCAGCCGGCGCGCCTGCTGCTGCAGCCAGCCCTGCACGCGGTCCTTGATCTGCTGCTCGTCGGCATGCCCGGGCAGTGCCAGGTGCAGCATGCGGCGGTCGGCGTCGAACAGCAGCCCGCCGATCGGCGATTCCAGCGCCAGCGTCAGCGGCTGCCCGAGGAAGGGCAGGCTGGCGCCGTCGCGCCACTGCACCGTGGGCAGGATGCGGCGCGACTCGCGGTGGCGCCACTCGCCCATCTTGTTGAAGATCCAGCGCTGCTTTTCCAGGATGGCCGATTCGATGTCGGCCAGCGTGACCCAGCGCGGCGCGGTGATCGACAGCCCGCGGTCGTCGATGGTGAAGCCGATGGTGCGGCGCGACGAGCGCTTGAGCGTGTAGTGCAGCGGGCGCTCGCCGATATGCAGCAGGCGCGCGTTGGGTTGCGGCACCGGCCAGGCGGTCAGTTGCGGCGGTTCCTGGGCGAGCGGGGCAGCAGGCTGCGGCGCGTGGGCGGTTTCCGCCAGCGGCAGCTCCAGCTGTGCGCCGTCGGCGTCGGTGGCGGGGCGCAGCAGCTTCATGCGGCTGGCTCGCTCCGGAGTTCGCTACGGTAGCTCTCGGCGTCGATGCGGCGCATGTCGCGCTCGATCCATGCCGCGACTTCCTGGTTGAGCTGGTCGGCGGTCTTGTTGGCCGAGGCGATCGGCGGGCCGACCGAGATCGTCACCGTGCCCGGATACTTCAGGAACGAATTGCGCGGCCACATGCGGCCCGAGTTGACGGCCATCGGCAGCACCCAGGCACCGGTTTCCACTGCCAGGCGCGCGCCGCCGCTCTTGTAGCGCGGCCTTTCCTCGCCCGACCGCGTGCGCGTGCCCTCCGGGAACATGATGATCCAGGCGCCTTCGGCGAGCCGCTCGCGGCCCTGGCGCACGGCCGAGGCAAAGGCGCGCGTGCCTTCCTTGCGGTTGATATGGACCATCTTCAGCATGCCCAGCGCCCAGCCGAAGAACGGCACCAGCAGCAGCTCGCGCTTGAACACGAAGCACAGCGGCTTGGGCATCAGCGCCACGTAGGCTACCGTCTCCCAGGCCGACTGGTGCTTGGACAGCAGCACCACCGGCTTGTCGAGCATGCGGTCCATATGCTCATGCCCTTCGATGCGGTAATCGATGCCGCAGATGCCGCGCGCGGCCCGGATCACCATCCGCGGCCAGCCGCGCACGAAGCGGAAGCGCTGGTCGGCATTCATGAAGGGGAACACCAGGAAGCAGGCGCACGCGTAGGGCGGCGTCAGCACCAGCAGGTACAGCGCAAACAACAGGGAACGGAGAAACGTCATGCGGGGGGCGCAATTAGGGAAAAGGTGCGGGCGGTCAGCCGGCGTTCTGTGCGGGCGGGCGCTCGGCGCCGTCGTTGCCGGTCAGCCAGCGCGCGAACGCGCGCAGGTCGTCATGCACCCGCGTGCCGGGCGGCAGGCCGCCCTTGTCGAGGGTCTTGCGGCCCTTGCCGCTGAGCACCAGGTGCGGTGCGCAGCCGATCGCGACGCCGGCTTCCAGGTCGCGCAGCGAATCGCCCACGATCGGCACGCCCCGGAGCTCGATGCCGAAGCGCTCGCTGATCTCCTCGAGCATGCCCGGCTTGGGCTTGCGGCAGTCGCAGCCGTCGGCCGCCGTATGCGGGCAGAAAAACACCGCGTCGACACGCCCGCCCACGCGCGCGAGCGAGGTGTGCATCTTCTCGTGCATGGCGTTGAGCGCGCTCATCTCGAACAGCCCGCGGCCGATGCCGGACTGGTTGCTGGCGATCACCACGCGAAAGCCGGCCTGGTTGAGCGCGGCGACGGCTTCCAGGCTGCCGTCGATGGGCACCCATTCATCGGGCGTCTTGATGAACTGGTCGCTGTCGAGGTTGATCACCCCGTCGCGGTCCAGGATGACGAACTTGGGCGGCGTCTGCGGCATGTGCGGCTCCGGTGTGGCTGAGGCTGGCGCTGCTCAGGCGGCCAGCTTGGAGATGTCGGCCACGCGGTTGGCCAGCGTATGCAGCGAGGCCAGCAGCGCCAGGCGGTTGGCGCGCAGCTGCGCGTCCTCTGCCATCACCATCACGTCGTCGAAGAAGCGGTCGACCGCTTCGCGCAGCTGCGCCAGGTCGCGCAGCGCGGCGGTGAAGTCGCCGCTGGCAAAGGCAGCTTCCACCGCCGGCCGCACGCGCTCGATGGCGGCATGCAGCACGCCTTCAGCCTCTTCCTGGAGCAGCGCCGGGTTGACCGCGCCGACCGGCTCGGTGTTCTTGCGCAGGATGTTGGTGATGCGCTTGTTGGCGGCGGCCAGGGCTTCGGCCTCGGGCAGCGCGGCAAAGGTTCGCACCGCTTCCATGCGGCCGAGGATGTCGTGCAGCGTGTCGGGGCGCAGGCTGACCACGGCCTCGACCTCGTTGGTGGTGTAGCCCTTGTCCTTCAGGTAGCCGCGCACGCGGTCGTACAGGAAGTCGGTGATGGCCTCGGGCGCCGGCTTGACCGCGGCGACGCCGGCAAAGGACTGCTGCGTCAGCGCCAGCAGCGAGGCCATCGACAGCGCCAGCGGCTTCTCGATCAGCATGCGCAGGATGCCCAGCGCGTGGCGGCGCAGCGCGAATGGGTCTTTCTCGCCGGTGGGCTGCAGGCCGATGCCCCAGATCCCGACCAGGGTTTCGAGCTTGTCGGCCAGCGCCACGGCGGTGCTGACGGCGCCCTCGGGCAGCGCGTCGCCGGCAAAGCGGGGGCGGTAGTGTTCGGAGCAGGCCAGCGCCACGTCTTCGGCTTCGTCGTCGTGGCGGGCGTAGTAGGTGCCCATGGTGCCCTGCAGCTCGGGGAACTCGCCGACCATGTCGGTCAGCAGGTCGGCCTTGGCCAGCTCGGCGCCGCGCATCGCGGCGGCCTTGTCGGTCGGCACGCCGGCAGCGTTGAGCGCGTCGGCGATATGGCCGGCGATCTGCTGCAGGCGCTGCACCCGATCCAGCTGCGTGCCGATCTTGTTGTGGTAGACCACGCTGGCCAGTTGCGGCACGCGCGAGGCGAGCGTCTTCTTGCGGTCCTGGTCGAAGAAGAACTTGGCATCGGCCAGGCGCGGGCGCACCACGCGCTCGTTGCCGGTGATGATCGACTGCGGCGTCTCGGTGGCCAGGTTGGACACGATCAGGAAGCGGTTGCGCAGGTGCCCGTCGGCATCGGTCAGCGCAAAGTACTTCTGGTTGGTCTGCATGGTCAGGATCAGGCATTCCTGCGGCACTGCCAGGAAGGCTTCCTCGAAATGGCAGGCGTAGACCACCGGCCATTCCACCAGCGAATTGACCTCGTCCAGCAGCGACTCAGGCATGATCACCTGGTCGGCGCCGGCTTCGGCCAGCAGCGCGGTGCGCATGCGCTCGCGGCGCTCGGCATAACTGGCGACCACGCGGCCGGCGGACTCGAGCTGCCTGGCATAGTCGTTGGCATGGGCGATCTCGATCGCGCCATGCGACAGGAAGCGGTGGCCCTGGGTCAGGTTGCTCGCCTGCAGGCCCAGCACCGACACCGGCAGGATCTCGCTGCCGAACAGCGCGATCAGGCTGTGCGCCGGGCGCACGAAATTCACCGTGTTGCCGTCCGGGCGCTGGTAGCTCATTACCTTGGGGATCGGCAGTTTGGCGATGGTGTCTTCCAGCGCCGCCTGCAGCCCGGCGGCCAGCTCGGCGCCGCGCGCGGTGTAGCGGTAGAAGAAGGCCTCGGCCTTGCCGTCGGAGGCGCGCTCCAGCGACTGCCAGTCGATCTCGGCCACGCCGACGGACTTGGCCAGCGCGGCCAGTTTCTTGGCCAGCGGCGGGGTGGGCTCGCCGTTGGCGCCGAGTGCTACCGACAGCGGCAGGACCTTCTCGCGCTGCTCGCGGTCCGGCGCGTTGCGGCGCACGCCGGAAACCAGCGCGGCCAGCCGGCGCGGCGTGGCGAACGGCGTCACGGTGGCGCCCGTCTCAAGCAAGTCGCGCTCGCCCAGGCCTGCGAACAGGCCCTGCGCGAAGGCGTCGCCCAGACGCGCCAGCGCCTTGGGAGGCAGCTCTTCGGTGAACAGTTCGATCAGCAGCGAGTCGGTCATGGGTTGCGACATGAATCGTATCCAACAGGTTGTAGCGCGCGTCGCTGGATCAGCAGCGCGGCGAAAGATTAGGTTCCACTCCGGACAGCAGCCACAGGCCGTTCTGTTGCCGGAATTGCAGCGTGGTGTAGGCGCATTGCGCGGCCGCCGCGGCGCTAGCCGCGCCGTTGCTGCCGCCGCGGCTGCCCGCGGCCGGGAAGCGCGCATCGATGCGGCGCTGGCGTTTGTCGTAGCGGATCTCGTCGATGCGCCCGCCCACCCAGAAATCGATCTTCGGCGGCAGCTGCGCGGCCGAGTAGTACGTCTTGACCTTGCGGCGGGTGCGGCCGTCGCGCGTTTCCACCTCGACCCAGGTCAGCGGATAGCGGATCGCGCTCTCATAGGCGCGCAGCGGCACGCGGTGCCAGCCCAGGTCGCGCTGGCCGGACAGGTCGCACGAGAACGAGCGCACCAGCTGCGTCCACTGGTCGAGCGAATTCAGTGACGGACGCCAGTGGCGCGCCATGGCCAGTTGCAGCGCCTGCGGGTCGGCCTCGCACACATTGCTCAGTTCCGCCGGCAGCAGCAGCGCCTGCGGGGCGGGTGCGGCCTGCGCGCGCGCGCCGGCGGCATTGCCCGCGGCGGCCAGCGCGGCGAGCGCCATGGCGCAGCACAGCGCGCTGCGCGCCAGTTGCGTCATGCCTTGGCTCCGCCGTTGGCCCTGTTGCCGCCACACATCGGAAAGCCGAGGGCTTCGCGCGAGTCGTAGTAGGCCTGCGCCACCGCGCGCGACAGGTTGCGGATGCGGCCGATATACGCCGCGCGCTCGGTCACCGAGATCGCGCCGCGCGCATCCAGCAGGTTGAAGGTGTGCGCGGCCTTGAGCACCTGCTCGTAGGCGGGCAGCGCCAGGCGCGTGCCGGACGCGGCCTGGCCTTCCTCGCCGCCTTCGCCATTGCCCATCAGGCGCTTGGCCTCGCCTTCGTGCTCGGCGAAATGGCGGAACAGGATTTCGGTATTGCTGTGCTCAAAGTTGTAGGTCGACTGCTCGACCTCGTTCTGGTGGTACACGTCGCCGTACGTAAGGCGGCGCGTCTCGCCGTTCTCGACCCATTCGGTCCAGACCAGGTCGTAGACGTTCTCGACCTTCTGCAGGTACATCGCCAGGCGCTCGATGCCGTAGGTGATTTCGCCGGTGATGGGCTTGCAGTCGATGCCGCCGACCTGCTGGAAGTAGGTGAACTGGGTCACTTCCATGCCGTTGAGCCAGACTTCCCAGCCCAGGCCCCAGGCGCCCAGTGTGGGGTTCTCCCAGTCGTCCTCGACGAAGCGGATGTCGTTCTGCTTCAGGTCCAGGCCCAGCGCCTCGAGCGAGCCCAGGTACAGCTCCAGGATGTTCTCCGGCGCGGGCTTGAGCACCACCTGGTACTGGTAGTAGTGCTGCAGGCGGTTGGGGTTCTCGCCATAGCGCCCGTCCTTCGGGCGGCGCGACGGCTGCACGTAGGCGGCACGCCACGGCTCGGGGCCGATCGCGCGCAGGAAGGTGTGCACGTGCGAAGTCCCGGCGCCGACCTCCAGATCGATGGGTTGCAACAGCGCGCAGCCCTGCCGGTCCCAGTAGGCCTGCAGGGTCAGAATCATTTGTTGGAAGGTCAGCATATGAAGACTAGGTAGAGGCGCCCGGGGCGATGGCGCCGCCCGGCATGGTGGCCGCGCAGCGCGTGCCGTGGCCGCCGCATACGGATTTCGCCAAACCCTGAATTCTATCGGCTTTTTGGCCGGGCGCCCCGTTTGGCGGGGCCGGGGAGGGGGCCGATCGAACTTCCGGGAGCCCGCCGGATGTCGGCCTTACGCAACGCTTCGGGAAAATACCGACCCGTTTTTCAAGTGGATCGGGCGCTTGCCGATAAAGTTTTTGTATACAGTATGAGTAAGCAACCCGTTCGAGCGTTGCGATTGACATCCGTGCCGGCATGGCTGGCACGGCCGGCTGACTGCTTCAGGCAGCGGCCGGTTGTCGGTGACTGATTATCGATGGGGACTTTGACCATGACACTTCTTTCTCGCAAACCTTACCTGGTCGCAATCGCGGTCATGATCGCCGCGGCCGCCGTGTCGGTGGCGACCGGCCTGATGGGCTGAAGCGGCCCACGCGAGCCGCGCGAATTGCGCGCCTTGCGCCTATAGCGGACCCGGAAGCGCAGCGGCGATCCCGCCGCCTCCGGCGCCCTCAGCTTGCCCGGCGCACCCGCCAGGCAGCCACCCCCAGCACCAGCGCAAACAGCGCCAGCACCGGCGCATTCCCCCAGCGGATATAAGGCGTCAGCCCCTGCATGCCCTGCACCTCGGCAGTGAGCGTGCCGACCGTGAAGGTCGGCAGCCGCGCCTGCACCGTGCCGTCCGGGCGCACCACCGCGGTCATTCCGGTATTGGTCGAGCGCAGCATCGGCCGGCGCGTCTCCAGTGCGCGCATGCGCGAGATCTGCAGATGCTGGTCCAGCGCGATGGTGTCGCCGAACCAGGCCAGGTTGGTCAGGTTGGCCAGGATATTGGCCGGCGCCACCTGCTGGCGCAGGGTTTGCGCAATCTCCTCGCCGAACAAATCCTCATAACAGATATTGGGCGCCACGCGCACGCCGCGCACCGGCAGCGGCTCCTGGTCGAGCCCGCCGCGGCGGAAGTCGCCCAGCGGCATCTTCATCATGTCGACGAACCAGCGGAAGCCCAGCGGGATGAACTCGCCGAACGGCACCAGGTGGTGCTTGTTGTAGCGGTACAGCCGCTCGGTCTGCGGCCCGATGCCGAACACGCTGTTAGTGAAGTCCACCGGCGAATCCGCACCCGCCGCGCCGAACAGCACCGAGGTGCCGCTGCCCAGTGCGAAGTCGCGCACCGCCACCGCCACCTCGACCGGCAGCTCCTGCAGGATCACCGGGAAGGCGGTCTCGGGCGTCACCACCAGGTCGGCCGGCTGCGCGGTGATCATGTCGCGGTACAGCTCGAGCGAACGCTGGATGCCGGCGGCCTCGAACTTGATGTCCTGCGCCACATTGCCCTGCAGCAGCCGCACCGACAGCGGCTTGCCGGCGGGCGTGGTCCACGCCAGCGGTGCCAGTGCCGCGCCCGCCGCGGGCAGGATCAGCGCAAGCGCCAGCGCCGCCAGCGCGCGGCCGCGCGCGCCCTGGCCCAGGCTGCGCACCGCGGCTGCCAGCAGCGCCGCCACCGCGGCCGCCAGCGCGCCGATGCCGTAGACGCCGGCCAGCGGCGCAAAGCCCGCCAGCGGGCCGTCGGTATGGGCATAGCCGCCCGACAGCCACGGGAATCCGGTGAACACCACGCCGCGCAGCCATTCCGTCAGGCCCCAGGCGGCGCCGAACGCAAGCGCCGCCAGCAGCCCGGCCTGGGGCAGGCGCGCCGTCAGCCGGTGCCACAGCGCGCCGGCCAGCGCGGGCCACAGCGACAGGTAGCCCGAGAACAGCACCACTGCCAGCGCCGCCATCCACGCCGGCATCTCACCGTAGACGTGCATGCTGATATAGAGCCACCAGATGCCGGACAGGAACCAGCCCAGCCCGAAGGCAAAGCCGGTGGCCGCGGCCATGCGCGCGCGCGGCGCATCGGCCATCAGCGCGGCCAGGCCCGCCAGCGACAGGATCTGCAGCCACCACCAGTCATGCGGGGCAAAAGCTTGCGTATGGGCGATGCCGAGCACGCCGGCCAGCAGCAGCCGCGCCATGGCGGCGGCGCGCGACCGCGCTTGCGTGCCAGGCACGCCGGCAGTGTCGGCGTCGGCAGCGGCGGCGCCGTTGAGGATCGGGGCGGGACGCTTCATGCGCCGGCCACGCTCAAGCTGTCGGATTGGGATTCGCGGTGCACCTGCAGCAGGTGTACCTGCCGCGCGTCGGCGCGCAGCACTTCGAAGCGGATCGGCGGCAGGGTGATGATCTCGCCGCGGTGGGGCACATGGCCCACGTGGTTGGACAACAGCCCGCCCACGGTATCGACGTCGTGGTCGGAGAAGGCGGTGCCGAAGGCCTCGTTGAACTGGGCGATCTCGGTCAGGCCGTGCACGCGCCAGCTCCCGTCGGGCATCGGCAGGATATTGTCCTGGTCCTCGTCGAGGTCGAACTCGTCCTCGATATCGCCCACGATCTGCTCCAGCACGTCCTCGATCGTCACCAGCCCGGCCACGCCGCCGTACTCGTCCACGACGATGGCGATATGGTTGCGGTTGATGCGGAATTCGCGCAGCAGGATGTTCAGGCGCTTGGACTCGGGGATGAACACCGCCGGGCGCAGCGTTTCGCGCAGGTCGAAGGCGGGGTCGGTGTAGTAGCGCAGCAGGTCCTTGGCCAGCAGGATGCCGATGATGTTGTCACGGCTGCCTTCATAGACCGGGAAGCGCGAGTGCGCGGTCAGCTGCATGAACGGGATGAAGGTCTCCGGCGCGTCGGCGATGTTGACCATATCCATCTGCGCACGCGGCACCATGATGTCGCGCGCGGTCAGTTCGGAGACCTGGAATACGCCCTCGATCATGGAGAGCGAATCGGCATCGATCAGGTTGCGCTCGTGCGCTTCCTGGAGCACTTCAAGCAGTTCCGCTCGGGTGTCCGGTTCGGGGGAAATCAGGTCTGACAGGCGTTCGAGAAGCGATCTGGGACGATCGGTCTGCCTCAGATAGGCGGGCTTCGAACTGGGATAGGGGTCGTTCATTTCGCGGCGAGCGCGTGGTGGAGATCGTCTGAAGGATACACTAAAAGCCTGACCGTCCCGTGACGGTGGGCGGGCCGCCGACGCCGCAAGTGATGCAGGCAGCGCCCGTCAGGACGCCGCCTGTGCGGGCGGCATCACGCGGTCGCGATGCGCTCCGCAAGATAGGGATCGGCATAACCCAGCGCCTGCAGCGTTTCGGTCTCGATCGCCTCCATTTCCTCGGCCTCGGCCTCGTCCTCGTGCTCATACCCCTGCGCATGCAGCACGCCGTGCACGATCAGGTGCGCATAGTGCGCTTCCAGCGGCTTGTGCTGCTCGCGCGCCTCGGCTTCCACCACCGGGCAGCACAGCACGATATCGCCCGTGACCGGGTCCTCCTCGTTCTCCGCATAGGCAAAGGTCAGCACGTTGGTGGCGTAGTCCTTGCCGCGATAGGTGCGGTTCAGCGTGCGGCCTTCTTCCTCGCCGACAAAGCGGATGGTCAGCGTGGCGTCGGCGTACAGCGCCGACTTGACCCAGGTTTCGATCTTGCGGCGCGGCGGCAGGCCGGCGCGCTTGCCGACACCGTCGCCATTCTGGATCTCGAGTTCCAGGGCGGGCGGGGTGGCCGGGGTGCCCGTGGTGGTGACCACCGGCGTGGCGGTCACGGCCACCGACAGTGCGTCATGGTTGTCCGGGCGCACCAGCAGGCCGGCCTGCTGGTTGGTATCGGTATGCTCGGCCAGCAGCGCGAGCACGCCGTCGGCGGCCTGCGACAGGTCCAGGGTGATGCTGCGGCCGTCGGGCAACTGCACGCGCAGCGCGTGCGCGGCGCTCTTGCGCGCGCGGCCTTCGTTATCGAACAGGGTCAGGCTGACGCCGGAAGACTTGGATTTCTGGGATTTCAATTACGCGTCCTTGTGCTGGGCGTGGTATTCGTCATAGGCATCGACGATGCGCGCCACCAGCGGATGGCGCACCACGTCGATGCTGGTAAAGCGGGTGCAGGCGATGCCGCGCACGTCGCGCAGCACGTGCTGCGCCTCCACCAGGCCGCTCTTCTGGCCCTTGGGCAGGTCGATCTGCGTGATGTCGCCGGTGATCACCGCCTTCGAGCCGAAGCCGATGCGCGTGAGGAACATCTTCATCTGCTCGGGCGTGGTGTTCTGCGCCTCGTCCAGGATGATGAAGGCATGGTTCAGCGTGCGCCCGCGCATATAGGCCAGCGGCGCGATCTCGATCATCTGGCGCTCGAACATCTTCTGCGTGCGGTCGAAGCCGAGCAGGTCGTACAGCGCGTCATACAGGGGGCGCAGGTAGGGATCGACCTTCTGCGCCAGGTCGCCGGGCAGGAAGCCCAGGCGCTCGCCGGCTTCCACCGCCGGGCGCGTCAGCACGATGCGCTTGACCGCATCGCGCTCCAGCGCGTCGACCGCGCACGCCACCGCCAGGTAGGTCTTGCCGGTGCCGGCCGGGCCGATGCCCATGGTCAGGTCGTGCGACAGGATATTGCGCAGGTAGTCGCGCTGCGCCACGGTGCGGCCCTGCAGGCCGGGGCGGCGGGTGTGCAGCACCGGCGATTCGTCGCCGATCTCGCGCTCTTCGACATCGTCGC
Organism: Cupriavidus sp. DF5525; assembly: GCF_040149425.2. Taxonomy (NCBI): domain Bacteria; kingdom Pseudomonadati; phylum Pseudomonadota; class Betaproteobacteria; order Burkholderiales; family Burkholderiaceae; genus Cupriavidus; species Cupriavidus sp. DF5525. The sequence goes on from NZ_CP168265.1 coordinate 519,552, forward strand.
CGTTGCCGGGCAGGTAGCTGCCGTGGGCGGACAGCTGGCGCGTTTCCACCAGGCCTAGCTGCACGTCGTCGATCGACAGCGGCGTGCGCGCCTGGTTGTAGAAGCGCTCCAGCGCCGCCGCGGTGTCTTGCGCATTGTTGCCGCGCACCGTCATGCGGTGGCCGCGCCGCTGGATGGTCACGTCGAGCGCCTGCTCGATCTGGCGCAGGTTTTCGTCGAGCGGCCCGCACAGGTTTTGCAGCCGGGTGTTGTCGTCCCTGGGGGCGACGAATTCTGCGGAAGGGATCTTCATCGGTTGGCGATGGCCTCGCTGAAACCTGCGTGGATTACTGGCGTACCACGATCTCGCCGCGCAGAGAGTGCGGGAACGCCTGCGTGATGCTGACATCGACCAGCTGGCCGACCAGCCGGTCGCGGCCGGCCTGGGGCACGCCCGGCAGCGCGAAGTTGACCACGCGGTTGTTCTCGGTGCGTCCGTGCAGCTCGGTCGGGTCCTTGCGCGCGGGCCCTTCCACCAGGATGCGCTGCACCGAGCCGACCATGTTCCGGCTGATGCGCTGCACGTTTTCCTCGATCGTGGCCTGCAGCCGTTGCAGCCGTCGCAGCTTGACTTCGTGCGGGGTGTCGTCGTGCAGGTTGGCCGCGGGCGTGCCGGGGCGCGGGCTGAAGATAAACGAGAACGAGGTGTCGTAGCCGATCTCCTCGATCATCGCCATCAGCTTCTCGAAGTCGGCATCGGTCTCGCCGGGGAAGCCGACGATGAAGTCCGACGACATCGACATGTCCGGGCGCAGCACGCGCAGCTTGCGGATGATGCTCTTGTACTCCAGCACGCTGTAGCCGCGCTTCATCGCCATCAGGATGCGGTCGGACGCATGCTGCACCGGCAGGTGCAAATGGTTTACCAGCTTTCCGCAGCGGCCGTACAGCTCGACCAGGCGCGAGGTGAATTCCTTCGGGTGGCTGGTGGTGTAGCGGATGCGCTCGATGCCGGGGATCTCGGCCACGTACTCGATCAGCAGCGCAAAGTCGGCGATCTCGGTGGTATCGCCCATCTTGCCGCGATAGGCGTTGACGTTCTGGCCCAGCAGCGTGACTTCGCGCACGCCTTGCTCGGCCAGGCCGGCGACTTCAGCCAGCACGTCTTCGAACGGGCGCGACACTTCCTCGCCGCGGGTGTAGGGCACCACGCAGTAGCTGCAGTACTTGGAGCAGCCTTCCATGATCGAGACAAAGGCGCTCGGGCCATCGACGCGTGCCGGCGGCAGGTGGTCGAACTTCTCGATCTCGGGGAAGGAGATATCCACCTGCGACTGGCCGGTGCGCTGGCGCCGCGCGATCAGGTCGGGCAGGCGGTGCAGCGTCTGCGGGCCGAACACCACGTCGACATACGGCGCGCGCGAGACGATGCTGGCGCCTTCCTGGCTGGCCACGCAGCCGCCCACGCCGATCACCAGATCAGGCTTGACGGCCTTGAGTGCCTTCATCCGGCCCAGTTCCGAGAACACCTTCTCCTGCGCCTTCTCGCGCACCGAGCAGGTGTTGAACAGGATCACGTCGGCGTCTTCGACGTTGTCGGTGGGTTCCAGCCCCTGGCTGGCGTGGAGGACGTCGACCATCTTGTCCGAGTCGTACTCGTTCATCTGGCAGCCGTACGTCTTGACGAAAACTTTCTTCATATGCCGATCTCAGTGGTTGACCTGGGGGCATCAGGGTGTTGCAACAACGCGGCCGGCGCGTGGGGCACGCCGGTCGCACTTCTGGGGCGAACTTCAAGGGGGACTACGATTTTGCTTTCAGCGCCTTCTGTTCGGGCTCGCTCAGCACCCAGGCCGTCAGCAGTTGGCCGTACAGGTCCAGCTTGTACCGCACCGGCAGCTTCTGGCCCGCCACCGCGGTCTTGGCCAGCAGCTGGTTGTCGGTGCCGAACAGGCGCAGCCCCGGCGCCACGCCCACGGTCTTGCCGTCCAGCGTGGCCGTCTGCGGCGCGCCGGCCGACGGTGTGGCGATGACCAGCTTTGCCGCCTGCGCATCGTCCGGGATCACCCGCACCGGCTGGGCCGCCGCGCTGGCCGCGCCGAGCAGCAGGGCGCCGGCGCAGGCCAGCGCACGCCTCCGCCCGCGCGAGGGTTTGACAGACTCCGGCGCCTGGCGGCGCGCATCATGACCTGCTGGCATGGGGGGAACTCCGACAAAAAGGACGAAGCGTTGGCGGGATCGCCCGAAGGCGGGCGCAACCCGCCATTTTACCCGCTCTTTTCCCCGCTGACGGGCCTGGCGATGCGGGGATCGGGTTTGTGCTCAGAACAGGCAGGATGCCTCTTGCAGCACACGCTGCTTGGACACCGTGCCCATCAGTTCGCGGCTGGTGGTGTCGCGCACCAGCGGGATGCGGTTGATGCCGTGCTCGGCGAACACCGCCAGCGCGTCGCGCAGCCGCGAATCGGGTGTCAGCGCCGGAAAGTCGCGCTCGGCCAGTGCCAGTACGTCATCCGGCGCGCCCTCGCGCTGGGCGCGCTGCAAGGCATGGATCGACAACGCGCCCAGCAGGCGGCCGTCAGGTTCCACCAGATAGAGATAGCGCGTGCCGGTTTCGGCGAACTTGTCCGCCGCCGCGCCCAGCGTGGCGTTGGGGTCGAGCACGGTGTCGGTCGGGTCGCACAGGCCGGCCAGCGTCAGCGTGCGCGCATGCTCGGCCGCGGCCGAGGCTTGCGCGCGCTCGGCGATCACGCTGTACAGCGACAGCGTCTGGCAGCGCGACGCCGTGTAGTACGCCGCCACCGCGCCGATCATCGACGGCAGCAGCAGCGCCGGCGCCAGCGTCATCTCGAACACCATCAGCACCGACATCAGCGGCGCCTGGCTGGTGGCGGCCAGGAAGGCACTCATGCCGACCAGCGGCAGCAGCGGCGCCGCGCCGGCCGCCGTCCCCTGCATCCCGATCGCCAGCAACTGCCCGAGTGCCGCGCCGACGAACAGCGAGGGCGTGAACACGCCGCCGACCGCACCCGAGCCCATGCTGATCACGGTCGCCACCAGCTTGGCCAGCAGCACGCCGGCCACCGGCACGCTCAGCGGCTGCTCCTGCAGGATGGTCTGGATGGTGGAGTAGCCGTTGCCCACCACCTCCGGCACCGCCATCGCCAGCACGCCGACCAGCGCCCCGCCAAGCGCCAGCCGCGCCACCGGCCCGCCTGGCACGCCGGCGAAGCGGCTGCGCGCAAAGCCGGCCGCACGCATGAAGAGCGCGCCCGCGATGCCGGCGGCCACGCCCAGCGCGGCCGCGGCCAGCAGGATGTGGGGGCGAAGGTCGGGCGCGATGTCCAGGCCGGGATAGAGCGGCTGCAGGCCGCCGTGCCACTGGCTGACCATGGCGCCGGCCACCGACGCGAGGAACAACGGCATCAGCCGCTGCACCGCTAGTGCCCCGAACACCACTTCGGCAACGAAGACCGCGGCGGAAAAAGGGGTGTGATAGACGGTGGCGAGGCCCGCCGCGGCACCGCATGCGGTCAGCATGCGCCGCATATTGGAGCCGCCGCCGCGCTCCAGCCGCGTCGACGGGAACAGCGAGCCGCACAGCGCGGCCAGCTGGATCATCGCGCCTTCCTTGCCGACCGAGCTGCCGCTGACGATCGAGAAGAACGACGACAGCGCGCGCAGCAGCGTGATGCGCACCGGCAGGCGGCCGCTGCCATTGGCCACCGCCTCCATATAGTCAGTGGCGCCGCGGTGGCTGCCGGCCAGGCGGTTGGCCAGCACCAGCAGCGCCCCGGCGAGCGCGCCACCGACCGCCGGCACCACCACGCGCCACACCAGCGCCAGCGTGGCGAAGACGGCAACCACGTCGGCGTGGCTGGAAAACAGCACCACGCCGGCGCCTTCCAGCGCCTCCTTGAATAAAGTGGTGGCGATGGCCGCGACGATCCCGACCGGGATGGCCGCGAACAGGGTAACTTCCTGGTCTTCGAGGAATCGCAAGCGCATGGCGGCTTTCCGGGGCGCCGGGCAGGGCCGGGCAGGGGGCCGGGATAGTGGCCGGGGGAGGCAGCCATGATAGCGCAGCGCCACCCGCTCCGGACCAGTGTGCGCCGCCGTGCATACGGGCCTGGGCCATGTGCAGAACCGGCTCGCCCCGGGCTGGTACACTAGCGACCTTTCTTGCGCGGCCGGGCCCCGATGGTCCCGCCAGGCTGGCCCCCGGCCACTTTCGCCCTTTTCTGATCCGATAGCGCTATCGATTACACGAGCCATCCGGCGTTAGGCGCACCACGTGCGCAGCGATGGCCGAAGCAGCAATTCATGTCTTTCTCTGAACTCGGTTTGTCCGAAAAGATTGTGCGTGCCGTGGCCGAACAGGGCTACACCACGCCGACCCCCATCCAGGCCCAGGCGATCCCCGCCATCCTCAAGGGCGGCGACCTGCTCGCCGGCGCCCAGACCGGCACCGGCAAGACCGCCGGCTTTACGCTGCCGATGCTGCAGCTGCTGTCTGACACCGCCGCGGCCCGTGCCGCCAATGGCGCGCCGCGGCCGGCCCGGGTGCCGGTGCGCGCGCTGGTGTTGACGCCCACGCGGGAACTGGCCGCTCAGGTCGAGGAGAGCGTGCGCAACTACGGCAAGTACCTGCGCTTGCGCTCCATGGTGATGTTCGGCGGCGTCGGCATCAACCCGCAGATCGAGCAACTCAAGCGCGGCGTCGAGATCGTGGTGGCCACGCCCGGCCGCCTGCTGGACCACGTGTCCCAGCGCACCATCGACCTGTCGCAGGTGGAGCTGCTGGTGCTCGATGAAGCCGACCGCATGCTCGACATGGGCTTCATCCATGACATCCGCAAGATCCTCAACGTGCTGCCGGCCAAGCGCCAGAACCTGCTGTTCTCGGCGACGTTCTCGGACGATATCCGCGCGCTGGCCGACCGGCTGCTGAACAACCCGGCCTCGATCGAGGTGGCGCGCCGCAACACCACCGCCGAAACCGTGGACCAGCGCGTCTACCCGGTGGACCGCGAGCGCAAGCGCGAACTGCTGGCCCACCTGGTGCGCCAGCATGACTGGCACCAGGTGCTGGTGTTCACGCGCACCAAGCACGGCGCCAACCGCCTGGCCGAGCAGTTGACCAAGGATGGCCTGTCGGCGCTGGCGATCCACGGCAACAAGAGCCAGTCGGCGCGCACGCGCGCGCTGTCCGAGTTCAAGGCCGGCACGCTGCGCCTGCTGGTGGCGACCGATATCGCCGCGCGCGGCATCGATATCGACCAGCTGCCGCACGTGGTCAACTTCGACCTGCCCAACGTGCCGGAAGACTACGTGCACCGCATCGGCCGCACCGGCCGCGCCGGCGCCGAGGGCGAGGCGATCTCGCTGGTCTGCGTGGACGAGCATGCGCTGTTGCGCGATATCGAACGGCTGATCAAGCGCAAGCTTGAGCAGACCGCGCTGCCGGGCTTCGAAGTCGACCCCAGCATCGCGCCCGAGCCGATCCAGAAGGGCCGCCAGCAGCGCGGCGGTGGCGGCCAGGCACCAAGCCAGGGCCGCGGACGCGGCCAGGCACGTCCGGCCGGCAATGGCGCCGAAGGCGAGAGCGCCCCACGCCAGCGTCCTGCGCGCGAGCCGCGCCAGGGGCAGGGCGGCCAGCCGCAAGGCCAGCCGCGCACGCGCGCTGCCGAAGGCGGCTCGCGCGGCAACGGTTCCGGCAACGGCAACCGCACCGGCCAGCCCGCCGGCGCGCGTAGCCCCGCCCCGCGCCGCGACGGCCAGGACCCGGCGCGCGGCCAGCAGCGCGCCGCGGCCCAGCCCGCGCGCCCGGCGCACGACGCCGCGCCGGCTCCCGCACGCAACCGCCGCCCCGCGCCGCAGGCCGCGCTGCTCGGCGGCAACCGCAAGCCGGCGCGCTGAGCGGACCAGGCTGACACCATGCACGCGTCCGACGCCCCGGCCGACCCCGGCGTACCCTACGCTGGCCTGACGCCGGAGCTGATGCTGGACGCGCTCGAAGCCGCCGGCCTGCGCCCCGATGGGCGCCTGCTGGCGCTCAACAGCTACGAGAACCGCGTCTGGCAGATAGGCATCGAGGATGCCGCGCCGGTTGTCGCCAAGTTCTACCGCCCCGGCCGCTGGACTGACGCGGCCATCCTCGAAGAACACGCCTTGGTGCAGCAACTGGCCGATGCCGAGATCCCGGCCGTGCCCGCCATGGCGCTGGCGCCGGGCCAAGCCGGTACGCTGCTGCACCACGCCGGCTTCCGCTTCGCGGTATTTCCCCGCTGCGGCGGCCGTGATCCCGCGCTGGACCGCTCCGACACGCTGACCTGGCTCGGCCGCTTTATCGGCCGCATCCACGGGCTCGGCGCCGCGCAGCCTTACCAGGCCCGCCCCGCACTCGACCTCGACACCTTCGGCATCGCCCCGCGCGACTGGCTGCTGGCCAGCGGCTGCATCCCCGCCGACCTGCTGCCCGCGTGGCAGTCGGTGGCGGACCTGGCGCTGGACGGCGTGCGCCGCTGCTACGAGCGCGCCGGCGATGTGCGCCTGCTGCGCGTGCATGGCGACTGCCACCGCGGCAACGTGCTGTGGATCGACGAGGACGACGCGCGCGGCGGCACTCACGGTGCGCCGGGCCCGCATTTCGTGGATTTCGACGACAGCCGCATGGCACCGGCCATCCAGGACATCTGGATGCTGCTCGAAGGCGACCGCGCGGCCATGCAGGACCAGCTGGCCGATATCGTCGCCGGCTATGAAGACTTTGCCGAGTTCCGCGCGCGCGAGCTATGGCTGGTGGAAGCGCTGCGCACACTGCGGCTGCTGCACTACAGCGCCTGGCTTGCCAGCCGCTGGGCCGACCCGGCGTTTCCCGCCGCCTTCCCGTGGTTTGGCACGGCGCGCTACTGGCAGGACCGGATCCTGGAATTGCGCGAACAGGTGGCGCTGATGGACGAAGCGCCCCTCTGGGGCGCTTGAGGTTGAGTCGCTGGCACCTCTGACGGTGCCGGTTTTCCTGCCGCTCAGATCATCCCTTTTTTTCCGGCGCTTTCACCAGCAGCACCGGGCATTGCGCCTGCGCCAGCACGCGCCCCGCCACCGAACCAATCACCGCATCGAAGAACGAGCCGCGCCCATGCGTGCCCATCACGATGGCCTGCGCATCGACCGAGCGCGCATAGGCGACGATCTTCTCCGGCGCAAAGCCGTGTAGCGCGTGCCGCTCGAATGGCACATTGGCCGCCGCCAGGATGTCGCACACGCCGACCATCGCCTTGTCGCTGGCTTCCCTGTGCCAGTCGTCGATGGTTTCCTTGCTGACAAAGGCGCGCACCTGGCCGCTCACTTCCGGCGCCACATGCACGACATGCACGGTAAAACCGCTCTGCAGCAGCTTGCCTTCGGCGATAAAGCGCGCCGCGGCGTCGCTGAAGGCCGAGCCGTCGGTGGCGAGCACGATATTGGTCATGACGGAAATCTCCTGGATGGGGGCTGTCGGACGAGCCAGGTTAAGGAACACCGCCGCATGGCGGGGATCGGTGAATACGGGCGGCGCAGCGGTGCGGCGCCGCCGCCATCTGGAACCATCATGGCAGGTAGTTTCCTGCTCGGACACGATTTAGATCAAGTTGGTTCGGAAATCGGCGATGCGGCAGTGCGATAGCCGGACGCCGCCTTCGGCATGACAAATACGTCAACCTGCCTGAAACATTTGGCCATTGCCGCGCCGGCGCCGTGGCGCGTAGCATGCTCCCGAGCCCCCCGCGCCCGCTGGCGCGGCGCATCCGACCATCCAACCCATAGCGAATACAAGCCGCCACCGCGCCCATGGCGCGGGCGGACGGCGACCCTGGAGACAACGATCATGAGTGAGCAAGGCATGCTGCCCCTGCGCGGCATCAAGGTGGTGGAGTTCGAAGGCATCGGCCCCGGCCCCTTGTGCGGTGCGATGCTGGCCGGCCTGGGCGCCGAGGTCACGCTGGTGACGCGCCCGGTCGCGCCGGACGCGCGCCGCATCCTGCGCGGCCAGCCCGTGCCGGCCGAGATGGAACTCGAGCATGGCAAGCGCGTGGTGCAGTTGAACCTGAAGTCGCCCGAAGGCGTAGCCGCCGCGCTGGACCTGGTCGCCGGCGCCGATGCGCTGATCGAAGGGCTGCGCCCTGGCGCGATGGAACGGCTCGGCCTGGGCCCCAAGGCCTGCCACGCGCGCAACCCGCGCCTGGTCTACGGCCGCATGACCGGCTGGGGCCAGACCGGCCCGCTGTCGCAGAGCGCCGGCCATGACCTGAACTACATCGCGCTGACCGGGCTGCTGTCGATGGCCGCGCGCGACGACGCGCTGCCGATGGTGCCGCCGACGGTGATGGGCGATGCCACCGGTGCGCTCGGCCTTGCCTTCGGCCTGACCAGCGCGATCCTGAGCGCGCGCGCCAACGGCGAGGGCTGCGTGGTCGATGCGGCGATCACCGATATCGTCGCCATGCTGGGCTCGCTGGTGCAGGTCTCGCGCGCCGCGGGCACGCTGGGCGGTCCGCAGCCCAGTCCCTTCCACGATTCGCCGTTCTATGACGTCTACCGTTGCGCCGACGGCCGCGCCATCACGCTGGGCGCGCTCGAGCCGCAGTTCTACCGCGAGCTGCTCGAGCGGCTGGAGCTGACCGACATCGACCCGGCAGCGCAGTACGACCGCACCCTGTGGCCGGCGGTCAAGGCTCGCATTGCGGCTTGCATCGCGGCGCAGCCGAGCACGCACTGGGAAGCGGTGCTGGGCGGCACCGACGTGTGCTTCGCGCGCGTGCTGACCCTGGACGAGGCCGCACGCCATCCGCACAACCAGGCGCGCGGCACCTATCGCCTGTACCAGCAGGACGAGCGGGAGGTCCCGCGCTCGGCACCGGCGCCGCGCTTCCTGCCAGCCGGCACGGAGTGACCGCCGCGGCCATTCGCACCGGTTCGGCTACCATGCGCTATCCCCTTGCACCGGAGACACATGCCATGGCCGAACCCACCCAACCTTCCGCCTATACCCCGACGCCCGCCTTCGAGGCCGGCCTTGACGTGCGCACCGAGGTGCTCGGGCCCACCCACGTCCAGCGCGCGCTGGACGCCGCCGCGCAGCAGGGCGACACCAGCCTGCAGCAGCTCGTCACGGAATTCGCTTGGGGCACGGTCTGGACCCGCGAGGGCCTGGACCGCAAGCAGCGCAGCCTGGCCACGGTGTCGATGCTGATCGCGCTGAACCGGCCGCAGGAACTGGCCGGGCACCTGCGCGGCGCGCTTGCCAACGGCGTCACGCCACGGGAGCTGCGTGAGCTGATGGTGCACAGCGCGGTCTACTGCGGCTTCCCCGCGGCGCTGGACGCCAGCCGCAAGCTCACCGAGGTGCTCGACGCCGCCAACGGCTAGCCCATTGTCCGCTACGGAACCATCCGACGGCGGCGCAGAGATTGCTGCAACCGCGCAGCGAGGATTCGGCGCTTCAGGACTGGGGAGGGCCCTTAACCTTGGCAGCAAGCCACACTGTCAAGGAGCCCGAAATTGCATCACGCGCTGATCGTCGACGAACCCTCCAGCTTCCGCGCGACCTTGTCCGCCCGGCTCGCCACCGAGCTGGACGCCGACCGGGTGCTGGAAACGGAGGGCATGCCCGAAGCCTTCCGCCTGGTGCGCGAGCACCAGGCCGGGGCTGGTGCTGGTCGATGCGGAATGGTTCGGCTACCCCGGCACCGAGTTCGTGCGGCGCATCTCGGCGGCGTTTCCGATGGTGCATGTGCTGGTGCTGTCCGGCAGCGATACCACGCTGGCGCCGGTGCGCGCGCTGCGCGCCGGCGCGCACGGCTTCGTCGCCAAGCAGCGCGGGCTCGCCGAGGTGCTGCAGGCGGTGCGCGGCGTGCTAAGCGGCTACCTGGTGTTCCCGATGCAGACGCTGGAGGCCGCGCGCCAGATCGGCGAGGAGCAGGATGCCGGTGCCGCGCCTGAGCAACCGCGAGGTCACCATCCTGCAATACCTGGCGCGTGGCCATTCCAACAAGTCCATCGCGGCCGAGCTGCTGATCAGCAGCAAGACCGTCAGCACGCACAAGGCCAATATCATGGCCAAGCTCAATGTCGGCTCGCTGGTGGAGTTGGTCGACTATGCGCGCCGGCACCAGATGGTGTGGTGAGCAGCGCCCTGAGTCTGAGGTGCGCAAATTGCGTCGGCCCACGCCGTTTTGGGGGGTGGGCCTGGCAGCCGGCTGCGTGCCGGCGCAGCTCAGGAATACGTGATCGTGTACAGCACGCTGGAATTGGCGGCGCCGACGGTGGCGGCACCGGTGGCGACGTACCGCACGGTGCACTGGTTGCGCCCGCTGCCGCCGGGCATCGCGCTGGACGGTGCGCCGCGCCATCGCGCCAACGCGGGTAGACTGTGGTGGTGTACGACGAATGTGACCCGTCCGCTCGATGCCTCTGATCCTGACTGCGGCAGCACCCCACACCGGCGCCACCTCAGCGGCCACGGCTGCCCGAAAACCTTCCGTTCTGGCTGCGCACGAGGCCGCCATGCGTGGCCGCGGCGCGTGGCTCGCGCGCAGTCTTGCCGCCGCGGTGCTGGCCTGTGCAGCCGCGGCGCTGGTGCCGGTCGCATTCGCGCAAGCGCCGGCGCAGGCGCCGGCGACGGTGCAGGGGCCACTGTGGTTCGCCCAGGGACGCCCGGTGCCGGAAGCCCGCCAGGCGGTCGACGCGCTCGCCGGTGTCGCCGCCGATGGGCTGGATCCCCGCGACTACGATGCCGACGCGCTGCGCCAGGCGGTGACCCAGGCGGCCACCGGCCCCGTGCTGCCACCCGACGCCGCGGCGCGCCTCGATGCCGCGCTGACTGGCGCGATGGAGCGGATGCTGGCCGACCTGCACGCCGGCCGCGTCAACCCGCGCGCCGTCCACGCCAACTTCAGCCCGCAGGCCGACCGCCCCTTCGACGCCGCCATGGTGCTGCGCGATGCCGTGGCGCAGCACCGGCTCCCCGACGCCGTCCAGCAGGCCGCGCCGTCATTCCCGCTGTACGGCACGCTGCGCCAGGCGCTGGGCCGGTATCGCGAGATCGCCAGGCAGCCGGTCTGGTTGCAGCCACTGCCGGCGCTGCCCGGCAGCAAGCTCACGCCGGGCCAGCGGTGGGCTGGCAACGTGGCGCTGGCCGCCCGCCTGGCCGGACTGGGCGACCTGCCGGGGGGGACGCCGGTGCCGCCGCGCTATGAAGGCGCGCTGGTCGACGGCGTCAAGGCGTTCCAGTCGCGGCACGGCCTGCAGCCCGATGGCGTGATCGGGCAGGCCACGCTGGCGCAGCTCAACGCACCCATCGCCAGCCGTGTGCGGCAGATCGAACTGACCATGGAGCGCATGCGCTGGACGCCGCTGGACGGTCCGCGCATGATCGTGGTCAACGTCCCCGAGTTCATGCTGCGCGCCTATGAAGTGCGCGACGGCAAGCTCGATATCAAGCTGGAAATGAAGGTGATCGTCGGCAAGGCGCTCGATACGCGCACGCCGCTGTTCAGTGAAGACATGCGCTATATCGAGTTCAGCCCGTACTGGAACGTGCCGCCGTCGATTGCCAAACGCGAGACCATCCCGCGCCTGCGCCAGGACCCCGGCTACTTCGACCGGCAAGGGCTGGAGTTCGTGACCGGCGACGGCAAGGCGGTGACCACGCTGTCAGAGGAGAACCTGGACGCGGTGCTCAATGGCCGCATGCGCATCCGCCAGCGCCCCGGCCCGGCGAATGCGCTGGGCGACATCAAGTTCGCGTTCCCCAACAACGAGAACATCTACCTGCACCACACGCCCACGCCGCAGCTGTTCAAGCGCGACCGGCGCGACTTCAGCCACGGTTGCATCCGCGTCGAGACGCCGGTTGCGCTGGCGCAGTTCGTGATGCAGGACATGCCGGAGTGGACCGAAGCGCGCATCCGCGATGCGATGGCGAGCCGCAAGTCGAAAACCGTGCGCCTGCAACAGCCCTTGCCCGTGGTGCTGGCCTACGGCACGGTCATCGCGCGGGCCGATGGTCGTGTATCCTTTCTCCCTGACATCTACGGTCACGATAAATTGCTGGACAACGCGCTGCGGCAACGCACCGGGCGCGCCACGCCGCCGGCACTCGCACGCGCCAGGGGCTCGACGCCATGAGGCGCGACTCGCACATCTAGAGGAAGTACCATGACTGATGCGACGCGCAAGGCACGCCGCCGCTTTCTTCATACCACCGGGACTCTGGCGCTGGCCGCGGGCCTGATGCCGCTCGCGCCGCGCAACGCGCTGGCCAGCCTGCCGGATGGACGCTCGCTGGCAAGCCTGGCAGACGCCCGTAAGCTCACTTTCGACCATACCCACACCGGCGAGCATATTTCGCTGATCTACGCCGTGGGCGACCGCTTCCTGCCGGATGCGCTGAGTTCGCTCAACGGCTTCCTGCGCGACCATTATTCCGGCGCCGTAGGGGTGATCGATCCGCAGCTTTTCGAGGTGCTGTTCCGCGTGCGCCGCGAACTCGCCACCGACAAGCCGTTCCAGGTCATCTCCGGCTACCGCAGCCCGGCTACCAACTCGCGGCTGCGCACCTCGCGCGGCGGCGGCGTGGCGAAGCACAGCCTGCATATGGACGGCAAGGCCATCGATATCCGCGTGCCGGGCGTTGCCCTGTCCGATGTGCGCGATGCCGCCAAGTCGTTGCAGGCCGGCGGCGTCGGTTTCTACCAGGGCGAGCAGTTCGTCCACCTCGACACCGGCCGCGTGCGCTACTGGTAAGCCGGCAAGCCGGTCTTTGTCCCGGGCCCTTGTCGCGGCCTTTGTCCTCTCTTTGCTTCATTCGCCCGCATGCGCCGGGCGAACGCTGACCTGCCTCCAGGGCGGCTGACGCCGCCGCAATTCCCCTTCCTGCCTTCCCATTGACCTCGCCCGCGCAAGCGGCGGCGCAGCATTGCATTTGCTTACTCAACTAAATCATATATATGAGTTGGTTGACATGGATCATACCGTTACCTATGATCAGTTCACCGACGAACCATACCGAGGAGACAACGATGATTCATGTAGTGCTGCACGACGCGAAGGACACCGTGGCGGTAGCCGTGGTGGAGGGGATCCAGTCCGGCACCACGCTGAATGCCTGGATCATGGATGAAGACAAGATCGTGACCGTGAAGGCCCTGCAGCCGATCCCTATCGGGCACAAGGTGGCGCTGCGCGACATGGAGCCCAACGACACCGTCTACAAGTACGGCATCGACATCGGCAAGGTGGTGGCACCGATCAAGGCGGGCGAGCACGCCCATGTGCACAACATCAAGACCAAGCGCTGGTAAGCCGGCGCGCGCGCTTCCTCTCATCTCCCCACCAAATATCAGAGACCCAAGCCATGTCCGTGATCGACCAAAACACCACCTTCTGGGGCTACCGCCGCGACAACGGTCGCGTCGGTGTGCGCAACCACGTCATCATCCTGCCGCTGGATGACCTGTCCAACGCGGCCGCCGAGGCCGTCGCCGTCGCGATCAAGGGCACCATGGCGATCCCGCACCCGTATGGTCGCCTGCAGTTCGGCCCGGACCTCGACCTGCATTTCCGCACGCTGATCGGCGCGGGCAGCAACCCCAATGTCGCCGCGGTGGTGGTGATCGGCATCGAAGAGGGCTGGACCAAGAAGGTCGTCGATGGCATCGCCAGGACCGGCAAGCCGGTGGTCGGCTTCGGCATCGAAGGCCATGGCGATCACAACACCATCATGCGCGCCTCGAAGGCGGCGAAGGAATACGTGCAGTACGCCACGGCGCTGCACCGCGTGGAGTGCCCGATCAACGAGCTGTGGGTATCGACCAAGTGCGGCGAGTCCGATACCACCTCGGGCTGCGGCGCCAACCCCACCGTCGGCAATGCCTTCGACAAGCTCCATCCGCTCGGCACCACGCTGGTGTTCGGCGAGACCTCGGAGCTCACCGGCGGCGAGCATATCGTCGCCGCGCGCTGCGCCAACGACGAGGTGCGGCACCAGTTCATGGCCATGTTCGAGCGCTACCAGGGCATGATCGACCGCTGGAAGACCTCGGACCTGTCGGAATCGCAACCGACCAAGGGCAATATCGCCGGCGGCCTCACCACCATCGAAGAGAAGGCACTGGGCAACATCCAGAAGATCGGCAAGAAGTGCACGGTCGACGGGGTGCTGGACAAGGCCGAGGAGCCGACGCATCCGGGCCTGTGGTTCATGGATTCATCATCGGCCGCTGCCGAGATGGTGACCCTGTGCGCAGCCGCCGGGTACGTGGTGCATTTCTTCCCCACTGGTCAGGGCAACGTGATCGGCAACCCCATCCTGCCGGTGATCAAGCTGTGCGCCAATCCGCGCACGGTGCGGCTGATGAGCGAGCACATGGACGTGGATTGCTCCGGCCTGCTGCAGCGCGAGCAGACCCTGGACCAGACCGGCGACAAGCTGCTCGAGTGCATGCTCGCCACGATCAACGGTCGCTGGACGGCTGCGGAGGCGCTCGGCCACCGCGAGTTCGTGCTGACCCGCATCCACGAGTCGGCATGATGAAGCGCATCTGCATCAGCGAGTTCATGGACTCGGCCGCGGTGCAGGTGCTGCGCCCGGGCTTCGACCTGCAGTACGAGCCGGCCTGGGTGGAGCGCCGCGCCGAGCTGCTGGGTGCGTTGCCCGGAGCGCACGCGCTGATCGTGCGCAATCGCACCCAGGTCGACGCGGCGCTGCTCGAGCGTGCGCCAGCGCTGCGCGTGGTCGGGCGGCTCGGGGTCGGGCTCGACAATATCGACGTCGAGGCCTGCCGCGAGCGCGGCATCCGCGTGATACCCGCGGCCGGCGCCAACGCGCGCTCGGTTGCCGAGTATGTGGTCACCACCGCCGCGATGCTGCTGCGCGGCGCATACGCCAGCAGCGCCGAGCTGGCCGCCGGCCAGTGGCCGCGTGCGCGGTTGTCGGAGGGCAGGGAGGCGCTCGGCAAGACCCTGGGCCTGGTTGGCTTCGGCGACATCGGCAGGCAGGCGGCGGCGCTGGCGCAGGCCTTCGGCATGCAGGTGGTGGCCTGCGATCCGATGCTGGCGTCTGACGACCCGGTGTGGGCGCGCACAGGCGTGCGCAGCGTCTCGCTCGACACGCTGCTGGCGCAAGCCGATGCGGTCAGCCTGCATGTACCGCTGGTCGCCGCCACCCGGCACCTGATCGATGCGCAGCGGATCGCCGGCATGAAGCCGGGGGCCGTGCTGATCAATACCGCGCGCGGTGGCGTGGTCGACGAGGCGGCGCTGGCGCAGGCGCTTCGCGACGGGCACCTGGCCGGTGCGGCGCTCGATGTCTTCGAGCGCGAACCGTTGCCCGCGGACAGTGTGCTCGCGGGCGTGCCTAACCTGATCCTGACCCCGCATATCGGCGGCGTGACGCGCGAGGCCAATGTGCGGGTCTCGATGATGATCGCGCAGCAGGTGCGGCAGACGCTGGAGGCCCTGTCATGAGCCGCATGCCGATGACTGAACTGGGGCGGCTGGCCAACGCCGCATTGCGCCGCGCGGGAGCGAGCGAGCTGCAGGCCGGTGCCACGGCCACGGCGCTGGTGCGGGCCGATGCCGTAGGGCTGGCGTCGCACGGCGTGTCGCGCGTGCCGATGTACGTCGCGCACCTGCGCGAGGATCGTGTCGACGGCAGGGCCAGGCCCGCGGTGCGGTCCGCCCGGGCCAGCGCGGCGCTGGTCGATGCGGGCTGCGGTTTCGCCTTCCCCGCGTGCGACCTGGCTATCGCCGAGGCGATGCGCCGCGCCAGCGAAACCGGCGTGGGCGTCGCGGCTGTCACCAACAGCCACCATTTCGGCGCCGCGGCGCTACCGCTGGATGCCGTCGCGCGGGCCGGCATGGTGGGGATCGCGATGGGCAACTCGCCAGCGGCAATGCCCGCATGGGGCGGGCGGCGCCCGCTGTTCGGCACCAATCCGATTGCCGCCGCCTTTCCGCGCCGGGAACGCTCGCCGGTGGTGATCGACCTGTCGCTCTCGGAAGTGGCGCGCGGCAAGATCATGGTAGCGGCGAAGCAGGGCAAGCCGATCCCGCTCGGCTGGGCGCTGGACGAGGCTGGCCAGCCGACTACCGATGCGCAGGCCGCGCTGCGCGGCTCGATGCTGCCCGCAGGCGGCGTCAAGGGCGCGATGCTCGCGCTGATGGTGGAGTTGCTGGTGACATCTCTGGCGGGTGCGCAGTTCGGCGCCGAGGCCGATTCATTCTTCAGCGATGCCGGCAATCGCCCCCGCATCGGGCAACTGTTCATGGTGCTGGACCCTGGCGCCTTCGCCGGCACCGACGCGTATGCCGAGCGCGTCGAGGCGCTGCTGCAGGCGATGCTGGAAGACGAAGGCACACGCCTGCCCGGCGCGCGGCGCGATGCCGCACAGGCCGATGCCGGGGCCAATGGCATTGAGGTTCCCGACGCCTTGCTCACCGAATTGCGCGCGCTCGCAGGCGAGGAGGGCCGCGCCTAGAAATTCATTCCACAACGACAGCGGACCCGCGACGACGGGGCCGGCAACCACAAAACGGAGACACAGCATGTATCGAGGTTTGATTCGCACCGCGCTCAGGTACGGTACCGGCGCTCTGGTCGTGTTGTCCGCAGTATCCACGCTGGCCGGGCTGGCGTCCGCGCCCGCGGCGGCGCAGGGGAACGCGCAGGCCTCCGTGCCCGCCAGCGATTATCCCGGCAAGCCGATCCGCTATGTCGTGCCATTCTCGGCCGGCGGGCTGACCGATATCATGGCCCGGCTGGTGGGGCATCAGCTGTCCGAGGAGTGGAAGCGGCCCGTGGTCGTCGACAACAAGCCCGGCGGCAACGCCAATATCGGCGCCGACCAGGTCGCCAAGGCGCCGGCCGATGGCTACACCTGGCTGGCGGTCACGCTGACCCATGCGTCCAATGTCACGCTGTTCCCCAAACAGCCATTCAGCATGCAGAAGGACCTGGTGCCCGTGGCGCGCATTGCCTCGTCGCCGATGCTGGTGGTGGTGCCGGCCAGCTCGCCGATCAAGTCGATGAAGGACCTGGCCGCCGCGGCACAGAAGGGCAAGCTCAATGCCGGCTCCAGCGGCAACGGTACGCCGCCGCACCTGACCATGGCGCTGTTCGAAAGCCAGACCGGGACCAGCCTCACCCATGTGCCGTACAAGGGCGGCGCCCCGTCCATGACCGACCTGATCGGCGGGCAGATCGACGTGGTCTTCTCCAACTTCCCGGAGTCGCTGGCCTATGTGAAGGGCGGCAAGCTGCGCGCGCTGGCGGTGACGACGCGGGATCGGCATCCGCTGCTGCCCGATGTCCCCACCGTGGCCGAGGCGGGATTCCCCGACCTGATCGTCGAGAACTGGACCGGGCTGATGATGCCGGCGGGCACGCCCAGGCCGATTGTGGACAAGGTGTCGGCTTCGGTGGCGCGCATGCTGCAGGCCGACGCGCTGCGCGAGCGCATCGTCGCGGCGGGCTTCGCTCCGGCGCCGCAGACCAGCGGGCCCTTTGCCGAGTACTTCAACGGCGAGGTGACGCGCTGGGCGAAGCTGATCGAAGAGAAACATATCCGCGCGGAATGACAGCGGCTGGCCGCCCAGGCGCTCCGGTATGCTCCGGTATGATCTGGCTTATCTAGATGAATCGACCCGCGCAGCCAGCCCCGCGAGGCAGGTGGCGGCGCGGGAACTCGGACAAGGAATTCAAGGTGGGTGCCAGATTTGATGCCGGCAGTGCGATCGGCGGGATCCTGTACAAGGATGTGAAGCAGGCCATCCTGTCCGCGCTGGCGGAGGGCGAGTGGAAGCCGGGGGAGGCCATCCCCTCAGAGCGCAAGCTGATAGAGCGCTTTGGCGTTTCGATCGGCACCCTGCGCAAGGCGATCGACGAGCTGGTGGCCGAAGGCATCATGATCCGCCACCAGGGCCGCGGCACCTTCGTGGCCACCCATCGGCAGGAGGACCACTTCTTCCGATTCTTCCGGATCGTGCGCCAGGACGGGCATCGCGAATATCCCACGGTACGGCTGGCGAGGTTTCGCCGCGCCAGGGCGGACAAGGAAGAGGCGGCCGCACTGGCGCTGGCGGTGGGCGATCCCGTGTTCCGCTTCACCAATGTGCTGTCGCTGGAAGGCGCGCCGATGATGATCGACGCCATCACGGTGCCGGAGGAGCGCTTCAAGGGCCTGACCGAAAAGCAGCTGCGCGAGCGGCCCAATACGCTCTACAACTTCTACCAGGACGCCTTCGGCATCAATATCATCCGTACCGAAGAACGCCTGCGCTCAGCACTGGCCGACGAGGACGATCACGCCTTGCTGGGGGTCGCCGTCGGCAGCCCGCTGCTGAAGATCCTGCGCGTTGCCTCGTCGTATCACGACGAGCGGATCGAGTATCGCGTGTCGCGGCTGGATACGAGCCGGCACGAGTTCACGTTGTCGCAGCCGTAAAGCCATCATCGTCACGCGGCAGGCCAGCACCCTGCTGTGTGACACCTTCAGCGATTCGCCAAAGAAAAAAGCCGCGAACCCATGCGGGATCGCGGCTTTTTAAATAGATGGTGGCGAATCAGGGACTCGAACCCCGGACCTGCGGATTATGATTCCGTCGCTCTAACCGACTGAGCTAATTCGCCAACGAAGACTGAGATTATACCTGGCCTTTCTAGGCTGTCAACACCTTCTTGCAAGGTTTTTTGAAGCGCCGCGCGGCCGCAGGCAACCGCCTAAAAAAACGGCAGGCCGGATGGCCTGCCGTCGTCGTTGCCGGTCGAGCCGGCGTCAGTCGTTGGCGTAGATGTTCACGTCCTTGGTCTCACGGACGAACAGCGCGCCGATCACGAAGGTGATGGCCGCGATGATGATCGGGTACCAGAGGCCGTAGTAGATGTTGCCGTTCTGGGCCACCAGCGCGAACGAGATGGTGGGCAGCAGGCCGCCGAACCAGCCGTTGCCGATGTGATACGGCAGCGACATCGAGGTGTAGCGGATGCGGGTCGGGAACAGCTCAACCAGCATGGCGGCGATCGGGCCGTACACCATCGTGACGTAGATCACCAGGATGACCAGGATCACCAGCACCATGATCGTGTTCATCTGCGCCGGGTCGGCCTTGGCCGGGTAGCCGGCGGCGGACATGGCGCCGCTCACTTCCTTCTTGAACGCCGCGATCTGGGTCTTGCTGGCGTCGTCGAAGCTGTGGCCGTTGGCAAGCTTGGCGTCGAAGGCCTTGATCTCCTTGTCGCCGATCTTGACCGTTGCCACCGTGCCGGCCGGGGCTTCTACCACTTCATAGCTGGCCGAAGACTGGGCCAGGGTGCGCTTGGCGATATCGCACGAGCTGCGGAAGTCGATCTCGCGGGCGATCGGGCTGCCCTGGAACGAGCACTGCTTCGGATCCGCGGTCACCACGATCTGGGCGCTCTGCTGGGCGCGCTCCAGCGCCGGGTTGGCGTAGTGGGTCAGCGCCTTGAACAGCGGGAAGTAGGTCAGCACGGCCAGCGCGCAGCCTGCCATGATGATCCACTTGCGGCCGATCTTGTCGGACAGCGCCCCGAAGAAGATGAAGAACGGCGTGCCGATCACCAGTGCGCCGGCAATCAGCAGGTTGGCCGTCTTGGCATCGACCTTGAGTACCTGGGTCAGGAAGAACAGCGCGTAGAACTGGCCGGTGTACCAGACCACGGCCTGGCCGGCGGTCAGGCCGAGCAGGGCCAGGATCACGATCTTCAGGTTGCGCCACTGCGCGAAGGACTCGGTCAGCGGGGCCTTGGAGGTCTTGCCCTCTGCCTTCATGCGCTGGAACGCCGGCGATTCATTCATCGACAGGCGGATGTACACCGATACGCCGAGCAGCAGGATCGACAGCAGGAACGGGATGCGCCAGCCCCAGACTTCGAAGTTCGGGCCGGTCAGCTCGCGGCACAGCAGGATCACGATCAGCGACAGGAACAGCCCCAGCGTGGCGGTGGTCTGGATCCACGCGGTATAGGAGCCGCGCTTGCCGTGCGGCGCGTGCTCGGCCACGTAGGTGGCGGCACCGCCATACTCGCCGCCAAGCGCCAGGCCCTGCAGCATGCGCAGCGCGATCAGGATGATCGGAGCCGCCCAGCCGATCGTGGCATAGCCCGGCAGCAGGCCGACGATGAACGTCGACACGCCCATGATCAGGATCGTCACCAGGAAGGTGTACTTGCGCCCGATCATGTCGCCCAGGCGGCCGAACACCAGTGCGCCGAACGGCCGCACGATAAAGCCGGCGGCAAACGCGAGCAGCGCGAAGATGAAGGCCGAGGTCGGATCCAGTCCGGCGAAGAACTGCTTGGCGATGATCGCCGCCAGCGAGCCGTAGAGATAAAAGTCGTACCACTCGAACACCGTGCCCAGCGAAGAGGCAAGGATCACCTTGCGCTCTTCGTGGGTCATCGGTGCGTTCTGCGCGCCCCTTCCGGGCACCGCGACGTTCTGCACGTTTGCCATCTTGTCTCCTCCGTCTGGAATGAATCTCGGGCAAGGCGCGGCGACGCGGGAAAGGCCCGTGCCGCTGGCCGGGGAGCCTGAGTTGCAGTGGATTGTGGGAGGCGAAACTTACTGAGTTCTGACAGATTCGCGCGCAAAAAGGCCGAAATAATCGGGGTATACGCTAGCGGTGCGCGGTGCCTGGCATGCTGCGACGCACTCGCTTTCAGCCGTGCGATGGCTTCGGTGCGCGATTTACCGGCGTGCGGCTATGCAGCATCGATGCCTGCGCCGCGCGAAGCACCCTGCGAAGGGAGGGGGGCGGGCACGGCCTCGCTGTCGGTCGCCCTGTCAGCTTCGTCGTCGGCGCGGTTCATGCGCCAGGCATAGAGCGCGGCCATCAGCACGTACACCACCAGCGCGCCCTGGGCGCCGACCCAGAACGAGAACGGCCAGCCGAAGAAGTCGAAGCGCAGCTCGCGCGCGAACCATGCCACCACGAAGGTGACCACGAACCAGACGCACAGCAGCCCGGCGATCCAGCGCAGGTTGCGATGCCAGGCCTGGCGCTGGCGGGCATCGGGACGATAGGGGATCTGGCTCATTCTGCTGGCGGCTCGGTGGGGCGCCGCAGCGTCACGCGGAAATGCGCGCCCGCGAGCCGCGGCGATTGCTGGTAGACGTGGTCGGAAATCTGCACATCGCCGCCGTGCTGCTGCACGATCTCGCGCACGATGGCCAGGCCCAGGCCGCTGCCTTCGGTATTGGTGCCGAGCACGCGGTAGAAACGCTCCATCACGCGTTCGCGCTCGGCCGGCGGGATGCCCGGCCCGGTGTCTTCCACGTCCAGGTAGGCGAAGGGCTCGAATGCATCGGCGCTGACACGCACGGTGGCATGGCCGCCGCGCGGCGTGTAGCGGATGGCATTGTCGAGCAGGTTGTTCAGCATTTCGGTCAGCATCAGCCGGTTGCCCTGCACCATCACCGGATGGTCGCTCGCATCGAGCCCCAGGTCGATCTCGCGCGCCCAGGCCTGCGGCAGCCAGTCCTTGACCACCTCGCGCGCCAGCGCCGACAGGTCCAGCGCCGCCATGCCGCCGGAGCCGGCCAGGTTCTCCATGCGCGCCAGCGACAGCAGTTGCGTGACCAGGTGCGCGGTGCGCTCCGAGCTGCCGGCGATCTGCGCCAGCGAGCGCCGCAGCTCTTCCGGCGACTGCTCGCGCTGGGCCAGCTCGGCCTGCATGCGCAGCCCCGCGAGCGGGGTCTTCATCTGGTGCGCGGCATCGGCGATAAATCGCTTTTGCGTCTGCACCGACTGGTCCAGTCGCGCCAGCAACTCGTTGAACGAGCCCACCAGCGGCGTGATCTCCTGCGGCGCGGCGCGTTCGTCGATGGGGCTGGTGTCGCCCGGGTTGCGCGTGCGGATGCGCTGCTGGATCGCAGTGAGCGGCGCGAGGCCGCGCGACAGCCCGAACCACACCAGCACCACCGCCAGCGGCAGGATCACGAACTGCGGCAGGATCACGCCCTTGATGATTTCGTTGGCCAGCCGCGCGCGCTTGTCCAGGGTCTCGGCCACCTGTACCAGCACCGGCTGCGTGCCGCTGACGTGCTTGAGGTCGATATAGGTATAGGCCACGCGCACGTCGTTGCCCGCCACGCGGTCATCCCGCAGGGACACCAGGCCCGCATGGCCCTGGTCTTCCTCGGACGGCAGCGGCAGGTCGTGGTCGCCGGCGATGTACTCGCCGCGCTTGCCCACCACCTGGTAGTAGATGTTGTCGGTCTCGTCGGCGCGCAGGATCTCGCGCGCCGACAGTGGCAGCTGCAGCGTGACGCGGCCGTTCACCTCGCGCACCTGCTGCGACAGCACGATGGCGCTGGCCTCCAGCGCGCGGTCGAAGGGGCCGTTGGCGATCGACTTGGCCACCAGGTAGGTCACCGCGATGCTCATTGGCCAGAGCAGCAACAGCGGCGCCAGCATCCAGTCGAGGATCTCGCCGAAGAGCGAGCGCGGCGCCGGATGCGCGGTGCTTTCTTCCAGGTGCGGCAGCGCGTCGGCCAGTTCCTGGTCGGCGGCCTCGGCGTCGGGCGCCGCGGTGGGGGAGGGGGGCGGCGCCGCGCGGTGCGGGCGCCGCCAGGGCAGTCGCAGCAGGCTCATCTCGACGGTGTGGCCTCAGGTCCGGTCGCGGGTTCGCCTGCGGAGAAATGAAATCGGCGGACGGGGTTTGTCAGTGTTGGGCAGCGACGGCCGGCTGGAATTTCTCCAGGCAGTAGCCCAGCCCGCGCACCGTGGCGATGCGGATGCCGCCCACCTCGATTTTCTTGCGCAGCCGGTGCACGTAGACCTCGATCGCGTTGTTGCTGACTTCCTCGCCCCACTCGCACAGGTGGTCCACCAGCTGCTCCTTGGATACCAGCCGGCCGCTGCGGGTCAGCAGGATTTCCAGCAGGCCGGTCTCGCGCGCGGACAGGTCCAGCATCTGGTCGTTCAGGTAGGCGATGCGCCCGACCTGGTCGTAGGACAGCGGCCCGTGGCGCATCAGCGTGGCGCCGCCGCCGGCACCGCGCCGCACCAGCGCGCGCACGCGCGCCTCCAGCTCGGACAGCGCGAAGGGCTTGGCCATGTAGTCGTCGGCGCCCAGGTCCAGGCCCTTGACGCGCTCGTCGACGCTGTCGGCGGCGGTCAGGATCAGCACCGGCAGCATCGCGCCGCGCGCGCGCAGGCGCTTGAGCACCTCCAGCCCGGACATGCGCGGCAGGCCCAGGTCCAGGATCAGCAGGTCGAAGGTCTGGGTCGACAGCGCCGAATCGGCTTCGAGGCCATTGGCGACGTAGTCGACGGCATAACCCGAGTGGCGTAACGAGCGCGTCAGGCCATCGGCCAGCACGTCGTCATCTTCGGCGATCAGAATGCGCATGGTTTGTCTCCACCTGGCCGGCAGAGCCGGCGCCGGGAATCGGATGAACCGGGCGCGATGGGGCTTGCCAAGCATACTGTTTTTTTATACAGTACCCGCAATTCCGCACGGGCTGCCGGGCGCGTCATAATTTGCATGTCCGCAGCGTGGCCGCGCAGTTTGTCGGGCCCGCGGCGCTGACTCCGGAAAAGCCGGGGCCGCGCCACATGCGGCCTATTTATACACCATTGATTCAAGGACGACCATGGACGACAAGAAGGCAGGTGCCGGCGTGAGCGCCGAGAAGCAGAAGGCGCTTGCCGCCGCGCTCTCCCAGATCGAGAAGCAGTTCGGCAAGGGCTCGATCATGCGCCTGGGCGACGGCGAGGTCGAGAAGGACATCCAGGTGGTATCCACCGGCTCGCTCGGCCTGGACATCGCGCTGGGCGTCGGCGGCCTGCCGCGCGGCCGCGTGGTCGAGATCTATGGTCCGGAATCGTCGGGCAAGACCACGCTGACGCTGCAGGTCGTGGCCGAGATGCAGAAGCTGGGCGGCACCTGCGCCTTTATCGACGCCGAGCACGCGCTGGACGTCAGCTACGCCAACAAGCTGGGCGTCAACGTCGGCGAGCTGCTGATCTCGCAGCCGGACACCGGCGAGCAGGCGCTGGAAATCACCGACGCGCTGGTGCGCTCGGGCTCGATCGACCTGATCGTGATCGATTCGGTGGCCGCGCTGGTGCCCAAGGCCGAAATCGAAGGCGAAATGGGCGATTCGCTGCCCGGCCTGCAGGCCCGCCTGATGAGCCAGGCGCTGCGCAAGCTGACCGGCACCATCAAGCGCACCAACTGCCTGGTGATCTTCATCAACCAGATCCGCATGAAGATCGGCGTGATGTTCGGCTCGCCGGAAACCACTACCGGCGGCAACGCGCTCAAGTTCTACGCCTCGGTGCGCCTGGATATCCGCCGCATCGGCTCGATCAAGAAGGGCGACGACGTGATCGGCAACGAGACCAAGGTCAAGGTGGTCAAGAACAAGGTGTCGCCGCCGTTCCGCGAAGCCTTCTTCGACATCCTCTACGGCCAGGGCATTTCGCGGCAGGGCGAGATCATCGACCTGGGCGTGGACGCCAAGATCGTCGAGAAGTCCGGCGCCTGGTACAGCTACAACGGCGACAAGATCGGCCAGGGCAAGGACAACGCGCGCGAATACCTGCGCGAGAACCCGGACATTGCCGACGAGATCGAGAACAAGGTGCGCGCGGCGCTGGGCGTGGTGGCGATGAACCCCGTCGCGGCGGAAGTGGTGGAAGGCTGACCCCCGCCAGCGGCCGCTGCAGCAGCCGGAAGGCCGGAGCATCGCCGATGCGCCGGCCTTTTTGCTTTGGCTGCATGACGCAGTGCCAGCCCATGCCAATGCCCTGACCCCTCGATGGCAACCCGTCCCCCGCTTTCCCTCAAGGCCCGCGCCGTCGGCTACCTGTCGCGCCGCGAGCACAGCCGTACCGAGCTGGCACGCAAGTTGGCGCCGCATGCCGAGTCGCCCGAGCAGCTCGAGCAGTTGCTGGACGCGCTCGAGCGCGAGAACTGGCTGTCCAACCAGCGCTTTGCCGACAGCCTGGTGCACCGCCGCGGCGCCCGCTATGGCACCGCCCGGGTCATGCAGGAAGCCAAGACCCACAAGCTGGGCAGCGAACAGCTGGGCGAACTGCAGGACCGGCTGCGCGCGACCGAGGCCGAGCGCGCGCGCGAGGTCTGGCGCAAGCGCTTCGGCTCGCCGCCGGCCACGCCCGAGGAGCGGGCCAAGCAGGTCCGCTTCATGGTGGCGCGAGGGTTTTCGCGTTCCGTGGTCGGCAAGATTATCCAGGGGGCGGACGAAGAGTACGGGGACGAGACTTGATACGTCGGTGCTCAAAGCCTCTCATTTTTCTGCCCGATTACCTGCACGGGCGGAAGGGTGTTTTCGCTGCATTGCGCCATTAGTCGTGGCTCCGCAGCCACGCCGCTGTCGTGCGCGACACCACGTAAATCCCCGTTACGGCTGGTGCGTTGCGGAAATACCTCGCGCAATGGCGCGCGGCCCGTGGTCGGCCGACAATGCGGGGCGACAGTCGCCGCACAAGGATGTTCCCGGGCAACGCGGCGCGGCATGTTAAACTCCCCAGGTTATTCGGTGCTCCGGCACCGCCGTTCCCGAGCCCCCAGCGTTTCCGTTATTCCAGCCTGGCCATGCCTCTGTCCCAGCCCGTCAACCGCTCCCCGCGCCACCGCCGTGCCATCACGGCCGATGCGTACCAGAGGGAGGACGGCCTGTGGGATATCGAGGTGCGCCTGACCGACACCAAGCCCCGCGACATCGAACTTGCCGGCGACCGCATCCGCCCGCTGGGCCAGCCCCTGCACGACCTGTGGCTGCGCATCACGATCGACGAGGCAATGACGGTGCTGGATGCCGAGGCCTGCTCCGACTGGGTGCCGTACCCGTCGCAGTGCGACACCATCGGCCCGGCCTACCGCAAGCTGATCGGCCTGAACCTGCGCAAGGGCTTCCGCAAGGCGGTGCGCGAGCGCCTGGGCGGCATCAACGGCTGCTCGCACCTGACCGAGGCCGCCGGCGTGCTGCCCAGCACGGCGATCCAGGCCTTTGCCGGTGAAGTCATCAGTATCCGCGACAACGGCGAGGACGATCCGAATCCGGAGCCGCCCTATCAGTTGAACGGCTGCCACGCCCTGCGTTTCGATGGCGAGGTGGTACGAGAGTTTTACCCGCGCTGGTATGGTCACCAGCCGACGCCCAAGGCACGGGCCGAGGCAGCACCTGCCGTCGCAACCGCGCCTCAGGCGCAGACCGCGGCCAATGGCGACCGCGGCAATCACGGCAATGACGCTGTCCCGGCCGACCGGCCAACCGGCACCTCCGGCTGATTCTCAGGATCGGCCAGCCAGACGAGAGATTTCGTCTCCTTTTTCAGATTCTTCCCTTCTACCTTTTACGCCTACCCGAAAGGAAACACGCATGAATATCCATGAGTATCAAGGCAAGGAAATCCTGCGCAAATACAATGTGCCGGTTCCGCGCGGCATCCCCGCGTTCTCGGTTGACGAGGCCCTGAAGGCCGCAGAACAGCTCGGCGGCCCGGTGTGGGTTGTCAAGGCTCAGATTCATGCGGGTGGCCGCGGCAAGGGCGGCGGTGTCAAGGTTGCCAAGAGCATCGACGACGTCAAGACCTACGCTTCGAACATCCTGGGCATGCAACTGGTCACGCACCAGACCGGCCCGGAAGGCAAGAAGGTCAACCGCCTGCTGATCGAAGAAGGCGCCGACATCAAGAAGGAACTGTACGTTTCGCTGGTGGTGGACCGTGTTTCGCAGAAGGTCGCGCTGATGGCCTCGAGCGAAGGCGGCATGGACATTGAAGAAGTCGCTGCCCACACCCCGGAAAAGATCCACACCCTGATCATCGAGCCGTCGGTTGGCCTGACCGACGCTGAAGCCGACGACATCGCCCGCAAGATCGGCGTGCCCGACGCGAGCGTGGCGCAAGCCCGCCAGGCCCTGCAAGGCCTGTACAAGGCGTTCTATGAAACCGACGCTTCGCTGGCCGAAATCAACCCGCTGATCCTGACCGGCGACGGCAAGGTCATCGCCCTGGACGCCAAGTTCAACTTCGACTCGAACGCGCTGTTCCGTCACCCGGAAATCGTCGCCTACCGCGACCTGGATGAAGAAGACGCCAACGAAATCGAAGCCTCGAAGTTCGACCTGGCCTACATCTCGCTGGACGGCAACATCGGCTGCCTGGTGAACGGCGCCGGCCTGGCCATGGCCACCATGGACACCATCAAGCTGTTCGGCGGCGAGCCGGCCAACTTCCTCGACGTGGGCGGCGGTGCCACCACCGAGAAGGTGACCGAAGCCTTCAAGCTGATGCTGAGCAACCCGAACGTGCAGGCCATCCTGGTCAACATCTTCGGCGGCATCATGCGTTGCGACGTGATCGCCGAAGGCGTGATCTCCGCGTCCAAGGCCGTGCACCTGACGGTGCCGCTGGTCGTGCGCATGAAGGGCACCAACGAAGACCTCGGCAAGAAGATGCTGGCCGACTCGGGCCTGCCCATCATCTCGGCCGACACGATGGAAGAAGCCGCCCAGAAGGTGGTGGCCGCTGCCGCTGGCAAGTAAGCCGTCGCACGAACGCAACCATACGCGAACGCGAGCGGTGCGCAGGCGCTCCCTTGAGCCCTTGCGCGCGCCGCTCGTAGCCAAGCAAAGGATTACAGCATGTCGATTCTGATCAACAAAGACACCAAGGTCATCACCCAGGGCATCACCGGCAAGACCGGCCAGTTCCACACCCGTGGCTGCCGCGACTATGCCAACGGCAAGAACTGCTTCGTCGCAGGCGTGAACCCGAAGAAGGCCGGCGAAGACTTCGAAGGCATTCCCATCTACGCCAGCGTCAAGGACGCCAAGGCCCAGACCGGCGCCACCGTGTCGGTCATCTACGTGCCGCCCGCAGGCGCCGCCGCCGCGATCTGGGAAGCCGTTGACGCCGACCTGGAACTGGTGGTCTGCATTACCGAAGGCATCCCCGTGCGCGACATGATGGAAGTCAAGGACCGCATGCGCCGCGAGAAGAAGAAGACCCTGCTGCTGGGACCGAACTGCCCGGGCCTGATCACGCCGGACGAAATCAAGATCGGCATCATGCCGGGTCACATCCACCGCAAGGGCCGCATCGGCGTGGTGTCGCGCTCGGGCACGCTGACGTACGAAGCCGTGGGCCAGCTGACCGCGCTGGGCCTGGGCCAGTCGTCGGCTGTCGGCATCGGTGGCGACCCCATCAACGGCCTGAAGCACATCGACGTGATGAAGATGTTCAACGACGATCCGGAAACGGACGCCGTGGTCATGATCGGTGAGATCGGCGGTCCGGACGAAGCCAACGCGGCCAACTGGATCAAGGACAACATGAAGAAGCCGGTGGTCGGCTTCATCGCTGGCGTGACCGCGCCTCCGGGCAAGCGCATGGGCCACGCCGGCGCGCTGATCTCGGGCGGTGCCGATACCGCCCAGGCCAAGCTGGAAATCATGGAAGCCTGCGGTATCAAGGTGACCAAGAACCCGTCGGAGATGGGCCGCCTGCTGAAGGCGATGCTGTAAGTCGTACCTCGCCATTCCAGCGAGCGCTGGAATGACGAACCAGGCAAAGCCCCTGCCCGCGCGGGGGCTTTGTCTTTCTGGCGGACGTTTCAGCGTGGCTTCCGGCACGAAACATTACAGAATTGAAATCTAATCGAAAGGTTCGTGCGGTAAACAGTCATGTCCGTGTTTTGAGACATCCGAAACCCCGTCAGATGACGGGTTTGCCACCTATAAAATTCGAGGAGCCCTGCCGTGGAACTGCTGTCTTCCACCACATTCTGGATTGCGTTGGGATCGATCATCCTGACCAACATCGTCCTGTCCGGCGACAACGCGGTGGTGATCGCGCTCGCCTCGCGCAACCTGCCGCCCGCCCAGCAGAAGAAAGCCATCTTCTGGGGCAGCGCCGCCGCCATCATCATGCGCGTGGTGCTGACCGTGGCCGCGGTCAAGCTGCTGAGCCTGCCCTACCTGAAGATCGTGGGCGCAGTGCTGCTGGTCTACATCGGCGTGCAACTGCTGACCGGCGATGACGACGAGGAAGGCCACGACGGCAAAGACAATATCTGGGCCGCCATCCGCACCATCCTGATCGCCGACCTGGTGATGTCGCTGGACAACGTGGTCGCCGTGGCCGCCGCCGCGCAGAAGGGCCCCGAGGGCAGCCAGCTGATGCTGCTGATCATCGGCCTGGGCCTGTCGATCCCGCTGATCGTGTTCGGCAGCACGCTGCTGCTGAAGGTGATGGAACGTTTCCCGGTCATCATCGTGCTGGGCGCCGCGCTGCTGGGCTACCTGGCGGGTGAGATGCTGGTCAGCGATCCGGTTGACGCAGCCTGGTTCGAGGTCCACGTGCCGCATGCCCACCTGGTATTTGGCGCTGCGGGCGCGATGCTGGTGGTGATCATGGGCAAGCTGCTGAGCCGCCGGTCGGCGCAGGCGGCCTGACGGGGTCTTTGCCGAGGCGAGAAGGGCGGCCTGCTGGCCGCCCTTTTTGTTTGCGGTTGGCGAGGCCCCTGTCGGTGGGGTGGACAACTAACTCATGTGAGTGATCGCACATTTTGTCGCTTTGCCGGGTGGTAAGGGGCGCAGGTGACAAATTTTGGCGCTCGTGGCCGACAAGCCCCTGCCGGGTGACGAATTTTGTCGCTTTTCACCTCATACGGATGGGGATGCCGCTGGCACACTTACTGCTCAATGGTTCCCGCGTCACGAAACCGAAGACGTGCAACGCTCAACCAAAATCTCTTCGAGGGGTCAAATCATGCAACGGGTACAACAACTGAAGAAGCTGGGCCGTCGAGTCCAGAAGGGCTTTACGCTGATCGAACTGATGATCGTGGTGGCGATCATTGGTATTCTGGCGGCGATTGCGATTCCGCAGTATCAGGACTATGTGACGCGCTCACGTTGGTCGGACAACATTACGTCCGTTGCGGCGCTGAAGATGGCGATCGCACAGTGTCTGCAGGAGAATAGTGGCACGATTGCTTCTTGCGATACCGTCGCCCTTCTTACGACTGCTGTTGGTTATCCTGGCATCCAGAACCCGCCTAACGGCACTGTGGCTGTCACGCCGGCAACTGCGGCGATCGTTATTACTGGCGCTGCCGCCTTGGCTGGCTGCAACGTAACCTTTACCCCGGCCGTTGGCACCAACGCTGTGACGTGGACCGCCGGGAATAGCGCTGGCTGCACCAGGGCGCAGACTGGCGTCTAAGCGACGCAGGAACCTCCAGGAAAAAGCGCCTTCGGGCGCTTTTTCTTTATCCACGCCCCAAGCTATCATGCGCCTTTTCCCCTAAACAGGCGCCCCGATGCAGCCGTCCAGGCCCTTCCTACCGTCGGCCGCCCTCATCGCAGCAATCGTCGCCCCGCTGCTAGTCTCCCGGCACACTCTGCCGCTCGCGACGTTCTATGGCGAATGGATCGCAGCACTGTGTGCCATCGCCGTCTTCGCCGTCCATGCGATCCGCAAGCCCGCCGTTGCGACGGCGGAAGGCTTTGTGTCGTTACCGTGGGTCTCGTTTCTGTTCCTCTGGTTAACCGCCATCAGCCTCATTCTCGGCGCCCTCGGCCGCCCTGACATCACCGGCAGCCGCACCGTCACGGTCCTCACGCTGATCCTCGGCGCCACAGTGACCTGCGCCGCATGGTGGCACCGCCGCGCGACAGCAACGAGCACGCAGGATATCGGCGATGCCTTCGCCACCGCCTTCCTCATCGCCGGCCTGCTCGGCACCGTTACGCAGTGGGTGCAACTGTTCCATCTCGAGACCCGCGCCTTCGGCCTCGTCTCCACTTACTTCTACGACGACAACCGCCGCCTGTGGGGCAACCTGAACCAGCCCAACCACCAGGCCACGGTGCACGGGCTCGCGCTGGCGGCAACCGTGTGGCTCGCTTCGCGCGGCAAGCTTCGTTTTCCGATGTGGCTCACGGCAGTCGCACTGCTGGAGAGCGGAATCGTCTTGTCTGGCTCGCGCACCGGCGTGCTGCACGTCGGCCTGGCCGCAGTCTACGCGCTGGTCGCAGCCTGGCTGGCGCGCGGTACACCGCGCGAGGCGGACCCGATGCGGCGCGCGTCGGGACTGGTGGTGGCCGCGGTAGTAATCGTCGTGATGCTGCTGGTCCTGCAACCGGCGATCCGCGCAGCCGGCCAGCTGCTTGACTGGCGCCTGTTCGACACCATCGCGCAGCTCGAAGCCAAGGACCAGATGTCCGCACGCAGCGCACTGTGGTCGCATGCCGTGGCGATGTTCCGCGCGCACCCGTGGTTCGGCGTGGGCTGGGGCGAGTTCGGCTGGTCACAGTTCCTGCAGTTGCCGCAGGTCGGCATGAAGGTCGAGATGGCCCTGCATGCCCACAACGCCATGCTCGACCTGCTGGCAAAGACCGGTATCGCCGGGACGACCGGCGTCGCGGTCATTCTTGCCACCTGGCTGTGGCGCGTGGTGCGGGCGAGGCTGTGGAAGGCCGATGCCGACGAGCGCCGCCAGACCGTGCTGATGCTCGCCTGGCTGGCGATGCTGTGCGCACATTCGATGCTCGAATACCCGCTGCACTACCTGTATTTCTTCCTGCCGTTCTGCTTCCTGCTCGGCTGGCTGGAGCCATCGGGCTTCGGGTACTGGCGCATGCCGGTGCCGTTGGCGCGGGGACTCACGCTCGCGTTCGCCGTGGTCGCCGTGACAGTGCTGGCGACGATGTGGCAGGACTATCGCCGCGCCGAGGCCCGCGAATACGCGACCGGCGTGGCCCGCAACGCACTGCCAATGCCGCGCTTCTGGTTCCGCCAGCATGCGCAGGCCGATGCCGCGGGGCAGGCCGCCATCACGCCGGACAACGCGGCTGAACTGCTGCCCGCGCATATCGCCGCGGTGCACCTGCTGCCGACGCCGACGATGATCTCGCGCACCGCCTGGCTGCTGGCGCTGACCGGCGATCCCGCGCAGGGCCGCCTGTGGATGGAGCGGCTGCGCTGGTACTACCTCGGCGATGAAGTGGCGCAGTACGCGGCGATCGCGCAGGCGTGCCGCGAAGTGAAGCCGGAGCAGCGCCCGCAGGCGTTCTGCGCGTGGGTCAGCGACCGCTCGCGCCGGCTGTCGGAATGGAGCCGCCGGGACTAGTAGTACGGGGCGTAGTAGGCCGGCGGCGGGGGCGCGTAGTAGTAACGCGGCGCCGGAGCCGGAGCCGGCGCCGCGGCCACGCGACCGGCTACCGGCACGCGGTTGCCGCTGGCGTACATGCACTGCACGTAGGCGGCATCGTATTGCCGTTGCGTGCCGTAGCCTGCGTACTGCGCATTGCCGGCCCCGAACGCGGCGCCGGTCAGCAGGCCCAGGCCCGCGCCCACCGCCGCACCCGATCCGCCATCGAAGGCCGCGCCGGCCGCCGCGCCCAGCGCGGTGCCGACCACGGCGCTGCCGACAGCCGCATTGTTGGCGGCCTGCGACGACGAGACGCCGCCCACCTGGCCAAGCGCGAACTGGCGGCAGTTGTAGTCGTCGGCGCGGAACTGGTCGAAGCTCTTGCCGGTGCCCGGCAGCGCCATCACGCTGGGACCCGAGGGCATTACGACGCAGGCGCCGAGGGTCAGGGTGGCCACGGCCAGCGTGGCCCGGATCAGGGCATGCATGGTGTCACCCCGCGTCAGGAGTTGGGCGGCGGTTGGGCCGGTACGCGCTGCCAGCCGCCGGGACAGGACTGCACGTAGGGGTAGTAGCCTTCGGGCTGGTTGCAGTGGTACCACCAGCCCTGATCCTGCGGCACGGCGCTGTCCGGGCCGGGGGCCGGCACCGGGCCGTTCGGGCCCTGTTCGATGTACTGCGGTGGCGCCGCGGGCACGGCGACCATCGGGGGCGGGTAGTAGTAGGGAGCCGGGTAGGCGTAGGGGTAGCCGCCATAGAACACGCCGGGCCCGAAATAGAGGCCCACGCCGACGCGCGTGCGCGTCTGGACAAAGCCGCCGCGTGCGTCGCTATCGTGCCAAACGGCATCGTGGAAATCGGCCCGCCCGGCGAGGGCGGCGCCGCTCGCGGCCGTCGCCGCCAGTGCCAGGGCCAGCTGGCAGAGCATGCGCCCGTTCATGGTATTCACCTCATCCCCGCACGCGCCATATGGCGCGCCACGGGCAGAGACCGCCGGCCGCGAATTGCGCCGGCCCGCAATCGTATTGAATACCAAATTGTCACGCGCCGGCGCCGGCGCGGCGTACGTGGAAATGCGGCGTTACCTTTATTACCGGGGAACGACAGTGGCGTAAGACGGTGTGATACGGCGCAACGGGGCGCGTGAGTCTCGGGCCAATGGGAAGCATTGCTGGCGGCTGGTTTGTCCCCTGAATGCTTCCCACTGCCTTGCTGCTATTCAGCAAACAGGTCTGGGCCAAACACTTCGTAGTGAATGCGAGCCTCATGGATGCCCAGGCTCTTGAGCGCATCATGCTGCATGCGCATAAACGGGATCGGACCGCAGATGTAGTAGTCGGCATCGGGCAGGGAAACCGATTTCTCAATCAGCTTCACATCGACCAGTCCCGGGAAATCGTAATCCCGCCCTTGCGCATCCTGAGGCAGCGGCTGGTCGTAGAACACAAAGAGATCAAAGTTCTCGTATGCCTTAGCCGCCTCACGTAGTCGGTCGCGCATAGCGTGTACTACACTATTGCGTGCGCCATGAACGAACACCACGTGGCGCTGCGGGTCCTGTATGGCCCGCTTAAGCATGCTGATCATCGGTGTCAGCCCCACGCCGCCGCTGATCAGCACAATCGGTGTCTTGGCGTTGACATCGATATGGAAGCTCCCATACGGCGCCGCCAGCTTGACCTCATCCCCGACATTGACGTGATCATGCAGCAGGTTCGAGACATAGCCCGGTGGCTGCGTCCCGCCAGCTTCACGTTTGACGGAGATCCGATAGCTGCGCCCGTTTGGCATGTCCGACAGGCTGTACTGGCGAATCTGCTGCAACCCGAGCGCGGGCACATCCATCGCGACGCTGGTGTATTGGCCGGGTTCGAAGTTCAACACCGGACCACCATCGACCGGCTCAAGGATGAATGACGTGATCACGTCGCTTTCGGGGCGCTTCTCGCGAACCACAAAGGTGCGCCATCCCTTCCAGCCACCCGGTTGCTCCGAAGAACGCTCATATAGATCGCTCTCCATGCCCATCAGGACATCGGCCAGGTTCCCGTAGGCTTGCGCCCATGCCGAAATGATTTCCTCGTTTGCGGCGTCGCCCAGGACTTCCTTGATGGCCGCCAGCAGGTGTTCCCCAACAATGGGGTACTGTTCCGGCCTGACGCCGAGGCTCGCATGCTTGTTGGCAATGTTCTGCAGCACGGCCATCAGGCTGCTCGGGTCCTCGATATTCTCCGCATAGGCGTAGACCGCCCGTGCCAGCGCCTGCTGCTGCTGGCCCTGCTCCTGGTGGGCCATGTTGAACACGTTCTTCAGTTCGGGATGCGCTTCGAACATGCGTTTGTAGAAGCACTTGATGATGTCGAAGCCGTGTTCGGCCAGCACCGGTGCAGTGGCCTTTACGATGTCCTTCGTCTTCTGGGTCAACATGGTCGATCTCCTTTGCGCGGGCGTGGGGGGGCGCCAAATCGCGCGGGGCTGGACGGTGGCCTGCCTCGTCGGTTTGATCGATGTAGTCTAGGTGAGAGGTTCCTGACGGAGCAACGAAGCCGTGGTAATGGACGAGATCGAAGTCGGCTTCGCTGAAGCACTTCCGCGTCTCGCTATTACGATTTACCCCGATACGGGACGTAAGCCGGTTCTCGTAGACTGAGGCCTAAGTCGGAACGAACTTAGCCAAAGGCGGCCACCCATACGGGCCGCAACCCCACGTCTACTTCGTTCCGACCCCCTTTCCACCAACCCGCTTCGGCGGGTTTCCTGTTTGCGCTTCCTGGTTTTGCCGCGAGCCGGGGGATCGCCGGATCAACTACTTAGTGCCGCCCGCCACCCAGTCGCCCGACTTGCCGCCGTGCTTCTCCAGCAGCTTCACATTGCCCATCACCATGCCCCGGTCCACCGCCTTGCACATGTCGTAGATCGTCAGCAGCGCCACCTGCACGCCGGTCAGCGCCTCCATTTCCACGCCGGTCTGGCCGCGGGTCTCGGTGCGCACGGTGCAGGCGACGGTGGCGGCCGCTTCGTCCAGCGCGAACTCGACCGCGACCTTGGTCAGGCCGATCGGGTGGCACAGCGGGATCAGGTCGGCGGTGCGCTTGGTGGCCATGATCGCCGCCACGCGCGCGATGCCCAGCACGTCGCCCTTCTTGGCGCTGCCGTCGCGCACCAGCGCAAAGGTGGCGGGTTGCATGGTGATGGTGCCGGTGGCCACGGCCACGCGGTGCGTGCTGGCCTTGTCGCCGACGTCGACCATATGGGCTTGTCCGGCGGTATCGAAATGGGTGAGCTGGGACATGGCAGAATTTCCGGCGGGACTTCGGGCGGGTGGCCTTCGGTGTGTGAGAGAACCATCCGATGGGAACGGCTACTGGAGGCCGCTATCATAGCAACATGCCAAAACACCCTTCGCTTCGCAGGTCTGCCGCACGCGGCCGTGACGCCGCGGCGGACGCCGTTCCTGGCGGCTGTGCGTCACATCGTGGCGATGGCGGCGCATGGGCGCCCTGGCGGCGGCCGCTGGCGGCGCTGCTGGCGCTGACCTTCGCGGCGCCGGCATGGCCGCAGGGTACGCCCCGGACGCCGGCGGCAGCGGGCACGCCGGCCGCGACGACAGCCGTCAGCCGCCCACCGCCGGCACCGGCGCCGACGGTCTCGTCGGAGGCCAGCGACCAGGTCTACGACAACCTGAACCGCAGCATAAAGGCCGGCCAGAAATCCGAGTTCGGCCTGCGCACCAACAATCCCGTGGTGGAAGCCGGCGGCGTGCAGCTGCCGGACATGGGCGACCCGTCCACCGCCTCGCTGTCGCCGGATATGGAAAAGCGGCTGGGCGACCGCTTCATGCGCGATATCCGCCGCGACCCGCTGTACGTGTCGGACCCGCTGCTGTCCGACTACCTGAACGCGCTCGGCTACCGGCTGGTGCAGGCCGCGCGGCGCCAGAGTATTTCCGGCTCGACCGGTGCCGGCACCTTTGCCACCGGCTTCGACCTGTTCGCGGTGCGCGACCGCAGCATCAACGCCTTTGCCATGCCGGGTGGTTATATCGGCGTGCATACCGGGCTGCTGGTGCAGTCCGACACCGAGTCGGAACTGGCCTCGGTGCTCGGCCATGAAATCGGCCACGTGATGCAGCGCCATATCGCGCGCGGCATCACCTCGCAGGACCAGTCGATGTGGATCGCGCTGGCTTCGATGGTGCTGGCGGGGCTGGCCGCCACGCGCAGCCCCGATGCCGCGGCGGCGCTGGCGATGGGCGGGCAGGGCGCGGCCATCGCCAACAAGCTGTCGTTCTCGCGCGGTGCCGAGCGCGAGGCCGACCGCGTCGGCTTCCAGATCATGACCGCGGCGGCCTTCGACCCGCAGGGCATGCCGGACTTCTTCATGCGGCTGCAGCGCGTGTCCGGCACCGCCGAGAACTCGGTGCCGTCCTATGTGCGCACCCACCCGCTGACCTCGGAGCGGATCGCCGACATGCAGGACCGCGTCAGGCATGTCAGCGAACGCAAGGTCGCCAATACGCCGGAGTACGAGTTCGCGCGGATGCGCGCGCGCGTGATCCAGGAGTCGTCGCCGGGCGAGTTGCAGAACCTGCGTTCCGCGCTGCGCGCGCAGTTGCCGGGCGCGTCGGCGGTGCGGGCGCCGGCGCTGCACTACGGTATTGCCTTTGCCGAGCAGCGGCTGGGCCGCTACCCCGCCGGCGAGCAGGAGCTTGCCGAGGCCCGGCGGCTCTATGGCACCATCCCCGGCGCCAGTTCCGGCAGCCCGATGCTGGATGTGATGGCGGTCGAACTGGCCCGCGCGCAGGGCCGCGTGCCCGAGGCGCTCAGCCAGGCCAGCGCGTCGATGAAGGCCTTCCCGCTGTCGCACGCGGTGTCCGTGGTCTATGCCGAGACCCTGGTCGGCTCAGGCCGC
The DNA here is from genome assembly GCF_040149425.2 of Cupriavidus sp. DF5525. Taxonomy (NCBI): domain Bacteria; kingdom Pseudomonadati; phylum Pseudomonadota; class Betaproteobacteria; order Burkholderiales; family Burkholderiaceae; genus Cupriavidus; species Cupriavidus sp. DF5525. The sequence continues at coordinate 556,636 of NZ_CP168265.1, forward strand.
TATGACGACGCGGTGCGCTTCCTGCGCGAACGCACGCGCCAGGAAACCACCCGCAGCGAATGGTGGGAGATGCTGGCGCGCGCCTACGCGGGCCAGGGCAAGCGGCTGCAGCAGCACCAGGCGTTGGCCGAGAAGTATGCGATGGACGGCGCCTACCAGGCCGCCATCGAGCAACTACAGATCGCGCGCAAGGCCGGCGACGGCGATTTCTATGCGCTGTCGGAAGTCGATGCGCGGCTGCACCAGTTGGAGCGCCAGTACCGCGAAGACAAGCAGGACAGCAAGGGCATACCGAACTGACAGCGGGTACCGCCGCCTTTCACACTGCATTCAGCACTGCGTTCAGGCCGCCGGCGGCTCCGGCTGGCGTACGAAGCCGAAGCGCTTCGGCACCTCGTCCTCGGCGATCGGCTCGATCGGCAGGTCACGGCCGGCGTGATGGAACACGCCCAGTTCGGTGCCGCAGGCCTCGCCGTGCCACGTGCTGGCGCCGCTGAACAGTTCCAGGTCGTGGTCGTGCAGCAGCGCGGCCTGCAGCGCCGGCGCGGCATCTGCCGCCATGCCTTCCACGGTGCCGGCCAGCACCACGTTGCCATGTTCGTCGGCGTAGCAGGCTTGCAGCGCAAACGGCTGCTGCGTGGTCGTGCGCAGCGTGCCCTCGTGCAGCCGCACGATCCACGGCGCATAGGCCAGCGACACGAACACCCGCTGCGGCCCGTTCTGGAAGAACCAGGCGCCGCGCTCGTCGCACAGGTAGTTGCGTTCGATGAAGGCGACCAGCGCCTCGTGGCGGATCGGATCGCCCGAGAGCCCGTGCTCCTGGGCGTACTCGTTGCGCAGGCGCCACTGGCCGCGCCGATCCAGCGCGAGCCAGCCGTAGGCGTTGGGCACGTTGGGCCAGCGCGCCATGGCTTGCCTGACGATCTCGTCCATGTTCTGTCTCCTCTGCGGGCGGGCGGCGGTACCGCGCCCGCCTCACATCATGCTGTCGAAAAAGCGCAGGATCCGCGCCGGCAGCCATTCGATATGGCCGCCGAACTGCCCGGCGGGCAGCAGCGGCAGGTGGCGTCGCCAGCTGGCGTCCGGGGTCATGAAGCCGACATGGCCACCGTGCTCGGGCTGCTCCAGCCACACCTGCGGGCTGACCTCGGCCGGGCCGGGCAGGTGCCGGGCCGGCATGAAGGGGTCATTGCGTGCGTTCAGCACCAGCGTGGGCACGGCGATCTCGCGCAGCACGGGTTTGCTGGCGGCGCGGCGCCAGTAGTCGTCGGTATCGACAAAGCCATGCAGCGGCGCGGTGACCACGTTGTCGAAGGCGTACAGGTCGCGGCTGGCCAGCATGGTGTCGCGGTCGAACAGGCCGGGGAACTGCTCCAGCTTGGCCAGCGACTTGCGCTTGAGCGTCTGCAGGAACATGCGCGTATAGACCATGTTGAAGCCCACCGACAGCGCCGCCCCGCCTGCCGCCAGGTCCAGCGGCGCGGAAATGGCCGCCGCCGCATGCACATGGCTGGCGGCGCCACCTTCCTCGCCCAGGAAGCGCAGCAGCGCGTTGCCGCCCAGCGAGATGCCCACCACCAGCAGTTTGCGCCCTTCGGCGCAGTGATGCCGGCGCATGCGCTCCAGCACCCAGCGGATCTCGGCGGAATCGCCCGAATGGTAGAAGCGCGGCGCCACGTTGAGCTCGCCCGAGCAGCCGCGGAAGTGCGGGATCACGCCCTGCCAGCCGCGCACGGACAGCGCATGCATCAGCGCCTGCGCATAGTGGCTGCCCGAGTCGCCCTCGAGGCCGTGGAACATCACTACCAGGGGCGAATCGGGCTCGACGGCGTGGGTGGTCCAGTCCAGGTCGATGAAATCCTGGTCTGGTGTGTCCCAGCGCTCGCGGCGGAATGTCACACGCGGCGGCCGGCGGGTGAAGCGGGCGGGGATGATGGTCTGGGCGTGGCTGCCGCGCAGCCACCAGGGCATCGTCATGCCGTCGCCGTAGCCATGCGCCGGCGTGAGGGAGGGAGAGGAATCCACCTGCACGGCGTGCGGCAGGCGGTGGTGCGGAAGCTGCGTCATGCCGGCTCGGTATTGCAGCAGGCCGCGGCGCGGCCGTGCGGGTTCAGTGCAGCGCCTGCCCCGGCGCGGCCGCCACCGCGGCGACCTGCACGGCGTTGGCCGGGCTGCAGTGGATATGCGCCAGGCGCCAGCCTTCGTGGTTCTGCATCAGCACATAGGTGGTGTGCACGAACAGGTCGGCCTCGACGCGGTCGCTGCCAAAGCGCAGCGCCTCGGTCACGTCGAAGATCGACACGGCCATCGAAGCATGGCTGCTGGTTTCGATGGCATCGACCAGCACCGGCTGCTCCTCGAGCAACTGCGAGAACGCCTGGCGCAGTTGTTCGTGGCCGATCAGGCGCTGGCCGTCGGGCAGCACGCAGGTGATCGAGTCCTCGTCCAGCCACAGGCGCAGCGCGCCGTCGGCATCGCGCAGCTTGAGCGCTTCGCGAAAGGCTTCGACGATGTCTTCGGCGGAATCGAACAGGCGGGCAAAACGAGGCATGGTGGCAGTGTCAGGGGTCTTCAGGGCTGCGGCCGGGGCCGGTGCAGCAGCGTGCGCAACTCGACGAACACCATTTCTGGTTCGATTTCTTTCAGGCAGCGCAGGTGCCCCAGCGGGCACTCGCGCTTGAAGCACGGACTGCACTCCAGCTGCAGCCACATGATACTCGCAGCCTGTGATAGCGGCGGCGTGTGGCGCGGATCGCTCGAGCCGAATACGGCCACCTGCGGCCGGTTCAGCGCCGCCGTGACGTGCATCAGGCCGGAGTCGTTGCAGACCGCGGCCTCGGACAGCGCCAGCAGGTCCACGGCGTCGTCCAGCGAAGTCTGGCCGCAGAGGTTGCGCACGAACGGCGCTTCCTTGACGATCTCGTTGGCGATCTCGGCGTCCTTGGCCGAGCCCAGGGTGATCATCTGCGCGTACGGGTAGGAGCGCCGCAGCATCTGCGCCAGCTTGGCAAAGTGGCCGGCCGGCCAGCGCTTGGCCGGGCCGAACTCGGCGCCCGGGCAGAACGCGATCACGCGTGCGTGCGGCGCGATGCCGAAGCGCTCGGCGGTGGCCGCCACGCGCGCCGGGTCGACGCGCAGGCGCGGCTCGGTCAGGTTTTCAGGCAGGCGCGCGCCGGGCTTGAGCGCCAGGCGGGCGTAATGCTCCACCATCGGCGGGCGCTTGTCGCGCGGCGGGTTGGCGTGGCGGATGTTGAGCATGCCGAAGCGCGCTTCGCCGCGATAGCCGATGCGCAGCGGGATGCCGGCCAGCCACGGGATCAGCGCCGACTTGAGCGAGTTCGGCAGCACATAGGCGAGATCGTAGCCTTCGTTCTTGAGCTGCTGGGCGAACATCAGCCGCGCAGACAGCTGCAGCTTGCCGTGCGCGAGGTCGGACGGGAACACGCGGCCGATCTCGGGCATGCGCGCTAGCACGGGCGCCACCCACTTGGGCGCGAGGGCGTCGATGACCAGGCGCGGATGGCGCGCCTTGAGCAGCGCGAACAGCGGCTGCGCCATCAGGGCGTCGCCGATCCAGTTGGGGGCGATGACGAGGGCTTTCTTCATGGGCGGGGCGCTTGGAGCCGGCACGCCGGCGCGGACGCCGGGAACGCCGACGCTCCGGGCCGCCTGTGGGCGGCGGCCCGGAGCGTCAGGGTAGTGCGAAAACCGGCGGCTCGGGTCAGTGGTGGCCCTTCAGCACGGTGCCCGGCTTGAGCTTGTAGACGGTACCGCAGTAGGGGCACTTGGCCTCGCCGGTGTCCGCCACGTCGAGGAACACGCGCGGATGGTAGTTCCATGCCGGGGTGTTGGCGGTGGGGCAGTGCAGCGGAATGTCTTCAGCGCCGATTTCGATGATGGTGGCGGTTTGCGTCATGGTGTTGCGGGGAGTCAAGCTTATTGTTCGATGAAACAGCGGGTGTGCCGCGCCCGCAATCACGGGCGCATGGCGCAAAAGGGCTGGAAGCCGGTGCTCAGACCAGCGTCAGCCACTTCTTGTACTTTTCTTCGGTGCCGCCCACGGCGGCAAAGAACGCGTCCTGGATCTGCTTGGTCACCGGGCCGCGGCGGCCTTCGCCGATGATGCGGTCGTCCAGTTCGCGGATCGGCGTGACTTCGGCGGCGGTGCCGGTGAAGAAGGCTTCGTCGGCGCAGTACATCTCGTCGCGGGTGATGCGCTTTTCACGCACCTCGATGCCCAGGTCGCGCGCGATGGTCAGCGTGGCGTCGCGGGTGATGCCGTCCAGGCATGAGGCCAGGTCCGGGGTGTAGATCACGCCGTTGCGCACGATAAACACGTTCTCGCCCGAGCCTTCGCTGACGTAGCCCTCGGTGTCGAGCAGCAGCGCTTCGTCGTAGCCCAGGCCGGTGGCTTCCTGGTTGGCCAGGATCGAGTTGATGTAGTAGCCGCTCGCCTTGGCGCGCACCAGCGACACGTTGACGTGGTGGCGGGTGAAGGAGGAGACCTTCACGCGGATGCCGCGCTCCATGCCTTCCTCGCCCAGGTAGGCGCCCCACGGCCAGGCCGCGATCGCCACGTGGATGGTGTTGCCCTTGGCCGACACGCCCAGCTTTTCCGAGCCGATCCACACCAGCGGGCGGATGTAGCAGGATTCCAGGTTGTTGGCGCGCACCACTTCGCGCTGGGCGGCTTCCAGGGTGGCCTCGTCGAAGGGCATGACCATCTGGAAGATCTTGGCCGAGTTGAACAGGCGGCGGGTGTGCTCCTTCAGGCGGAAGATGGCGGTGCCTTCGGGGGTCTTGTAGGCGCGCACGCCTTCGAACACGCCCATGCCGTAGTGCAGCGTATGCGTCAGCACGTGGATCTTGGCGTCGCGCCATTCGATCAGCTTGCCGTCCATCCAAATCTTGCCGTCGCGATCCGCCATCGACATGTCTATTCTCCCAGCGCCGTCAAATTAGCAAAAACGACATTGTAAGCCGCGGGGGCATGGGTCACAACGCGATGCAGGCGTTGCGGCGGTCTAGAATCCTCTTTTCCGGGCGTTTGCCGCATTTCGGACGCCATTTCTTGCTGTTCCCGCCGTTGTTGCACGTTCCCACATCCCAGAACCGCCGTGCCTTTGACCACACATCCCGGCCATGACGACCTGCCCGAACCCGGCGAGGACGGCGCCAGCCCAGCGCCGGGCCGCGACTGGCAGCAGGCGCTGGCAGCACTGCGGGCCCTGGCCGGCGCCGAACCCACAGCAGGCGCCGAGTCCCGGCGCCTGCTGTGGGCCCTGACGCTGGACGCCGACGGCGCGCCGGGCACGATCGAGCCGCTCGAGCAGGTGCGCGGCGCGCGCGGCTGGGGCAAGCCGAAGCCGGTGCCGCTGGCCCGGGTCGCCGAGGACGACCGGCTCGAGCCGTGGGATGCCCGCGTGGCGTGCGCCATCCGCCGCGACCAGTCGCACAACCGGCGCTATGTGCTGGACCGTGCCGCCGCGGTGATGGCGTTGGTGGGCCACCCGGGCGTGGTGCTGGCGCATGCGCCGTCGCAGACGCTGGAGATGGTGGAGGACGCGCCCGCGCTGGAAGCCGTCCACAGCGCCGGCCGCTACGTGCTGCGCATCTTCCCGCCGGTGCGCGAGGCGCCGGCGATGGAGGCCTACCTGCCCGCCGCCGCGCGCCAGGAGGCCGAGGCGCTGCGCCAGGTCACGGTGGTGCGCGACGGCCCGCACCGGCTGCGGGTGATCCGCTACACCCCGGCGCAGTTCGATGCCGCGCGGCTGGTCGGTGACGGCCTGGCGATCCCCGCGGACGGCCAGGCCCAGCTTGACCAGACCCTGCGCGCGCTGGCAGGCCACTTCCAGGTCCATGCCGACCAGGCAGTCGGCACGCGGGCGGTGGAGGCCGAGACGCGGCTGCGCGCCGAAGTGGCGCCCGTGGCCCGCGGCATCTCGCTGCGGCTGGTGGTGACGCCGCTGGGCCCGCTCGGGCCACGCCTGGCCCCCGGTGCGGGGCGCGAGCGCCTGATGGCCGCGGTGCGTGGCGAGACCCTGGCCACGCAGCGCGACCTCGAGGCCGAGCTGGCGAGCGTGGCCGAGGTCTTCGCCGCGCTGCCGGTGCTGGTGACCCAGTCGCCGCCGGGCGGCGAGTACACCTGGACCCTGGACGATCCCGAAGACGCGCTGTCCGTGCTGGAAGCACTGCCCGGACTGCCCGCGGTGCAGTCCGTGGAATGGCCGCGCGGCAAGGAGATCCGCGTGCTGCCGGCCGACCTGCCGCAACTCGGCGTGCAGATCGAAAGCCGCGGCGCGTGGTACCGGCTGGCGGGCGAGCTGCGCGTGGCCGAGGGGCTGGTGCTGGAATTGGGCAAGCTGATCGACTGGACCGGCAGCCAGGCCGGGCGCTTCGTGCCGATGGGGCAGGGCGTCTACGTGGCGCTGACGCGCGCGCTGCGCGGCCGGCTGCGCGACCTCGCCGGCGTCGGCGAGCGCGTCCCTGACGGCATCCGCGTGCCGCAGATGGCCACGCCGTGGCTGGACGACGTGCTGGCCGGCGTTGGCATCGACCCCGATGCGCACTTCCGCCAGCGCATCGCCCGCCTGCGCGCGGCGCGCGAAACCGAGATCGCGGTGCCGCCGACGCTGGCGGCCGAACTGCGCCCCTACCAGGAGGCCGGTTATCGCTGGGCCATGACGCTGGCCGCCTCGGGCCTGGGCGCCTGCCTGGCCGACGACATGGGTCTGGGCAAGACGCTGCAGGCGCTGGCGGTGCTGGTGGCGCGCGCCGGCGGCGGCGCCGCGCTGGTGATCGCGCCGACCTCGGTGTGCGGCAACTGGGCCGCCGAGGCGCGCCGCTTCGCGCCCACGCTCAACGTCCATGTCTACGCGGAAGGCGAACGCGAAACCCTGCTGGCCCAGGCCGGTCCGCATGACCTCGTGATCGTCTCGTACACGCTGCTGCAGCAGGCGCGCAAGGACTTCTGCGCGCGCGACTGGAACACCGTGGTCGCCGACGAGGCGCAGGCGTTCAAGAACGCGGTCACGCGGCGCGCGCAGGCGATGTACGAGCTGCCGTCAGGCTTCCGCATGGCGCTGACCGGCACGCCGGTGGAGAACCGGCTGGCCGAGCTGTGGTCGGTGATGCGCTTCTGCAACCCGGGTTTGCTGGGCTCGCTGGCGCGCTTCAACGAACACTTCGCCAACCCGATCGAGCGCGGCGGCGTGCGCGAGGCGCGCCAGCGGTTGCGCCGCATGATCGCGCCCTTCGTGCTGCGCCGGACCAAGGCGCAGGTGCTGGACGAACTGCCGCCACGCACGGAGCTGGTGATCCGGGTCGAGCCCGAGCCGGTCGAGGCTGCCCACTACGAGGCGCTGCGCCGCCAGGCCCAGACCGAAGCCGAGGCCGCGCTGGCGCGCGTGGAAGCCGCGCGCAAGGCCACCCAAGGCGCGCCGGCGGGAGCACGGGCGCGCGCCCTGGCGCAGGCCCAGCACCAGGCGCAGGCACGCATCCACGTGCTGGCGCAGCTGATGCGGCTGCGCCGCGCGGCCTGCGATCCGCGCCTGGTCACGCCCGAGATCAGCGGCCAGCTATCGGAGGGCGCCAAGCTGCGCGCCTTTGTCGACCTGGCCGGCGAGCTCGCCGCCAGTGGCCACAAGACGCTGGTGTTCAGCCAGTTCGTCGATTTCCTGCAGCTGCTGCGCCAGGGGCTTGAGTGCGCCGGGCTGGCGCTGCAATACCTGGACGGGGCCACCCCCGCGGCCGAGCGCACGCGCCGCGTGGCCGCCTTCCAGGCGGGCGAGGGCGATGTCTTCCTGATCAGCCTGAAGGCCGGCGGCTTCGGCCTGAACCTGACCGCGGCCGACTACGTGATCATCGCCGACCCGTGGTGGAACCCCGCCGCCGAAGACCAGGCCATGGGCCGCGCGCACCGCATCGGCCAGCAGCGCCCGGTGACGGTGTACCGGCTGATCAATGCCGGCACCATCGAGGAGCGCATCGTCGACCTGCACCGCGACAAGCGCGCGCTGGCCGACGGCCTGCTGGAAGCCGACGACGACAGCGCGGCGGGCACGGGCGCGCCGTTGCCGGAGATCGACGAACTGGTGGGGTTGCTGCGGCGCTGACCGGTGCGGTGCGGGACGCTGTGGTGCACCATATGCCCGCACGGCATACCCTCAAGCGAACTTGGTCGTTTGGTTTTGGCAGGAACCTTGCTATCTTGTGGCGCTGGCCCGGGGCTCAGATCCCGGCCGGCCCCTTGTTCAGTCCTGACTCTTTCCGACGGTGCCCCCATGCCTAATTCGTCCCGCCTGCTTCCGCGCTTGTCCTTCCGTTCCGCTTCCCGCCTGGGCGCCGGCCTGGCCGCGCTGTGCGCCGCCGCCGCCGTGACCGGTCCGGCGCGCGCCCAGGGCCCGGGCGAATGGCCGACGCAGCCGGTGACGATCCTGATGGGCTTTACCGCCGGCTCGGGCGTCGACATCGTCGGCCGCACGCTGCAGGAATCGCTGCAGAAGTCGCTCAAGACCACCATCATCTACGACTACCGGCCCGGTGCCGGCGGCAACGTCGCCTCCGAAGTGGTGGCGCACGCCAGGCCGGATGGCTACACGCTGCTGCTCGGCACCGCCGCCACTCACGGCATCAACCCGGCGCTGTACAAGAACCTGCCGTTTGATGCCGAAGCCGATTTCACCCCGGTCGCGCCGCTGGTCGAGGTTTCCAACGTGCTGACCGTCAACCCGGCCGTGATCGACGTGAAATCGGTCAAGGAATTCATCGAGAAGGTCAAGGCCAACCCCGGCAAGTACAACTTCGCGTCCACCGGCAACGGCACCGGCACGCACCTGGCGTTTGCCGAGTTCAACGCGCGCGCCGGACTCGACATGGTCCACGTGCCATACAAGGGCGGCCCCGATGCGCTGCAGGCGGTGGTGAAGGGCGAGGTCTGCTGCATCTTCAACCAGGTGCAGAGCGTGCTGCCGCAGTACCGCGCCGGCAAGGTGCGCCTGCTGGGCGTGACCACCAAACAGCGCGTGCAGGTGATCCCCGACGTGCCGACCATCGCCGAGAGCGGCGTGCCGGGCTTCAACAGCACCATCTGGTTCGGCTTCTTCGGCCCCAAGGGCCTGGACCCGAAGATCGCGCGCAAGATCAATGACGCGGTCAAGGTGGCGCTGGAAACGCCGGCGATTCGGCAGAAGCTGGTTGACGCCGGCAACACGCCGCGGGTTGAGACGGTGGATCAGTTCAAGGCTACGGTGAAGGCGGATCGGCAGAAGTGGGCGGGGGTGGTTAAGACGGTAGGGGCGTCGGTTGATTGAAGGGGGGGCCGTCGAGCATCTACCAGATGCCAACCGCAGAGGTGGCCGTCGCGCAGCTACGAGATGCCGGCCGCAGCGGAGGGCCGTCGAGCACCTACCAGATGCCTGCCACAGGCACAGCTTCAGCACGAAGACACCCCAACCCAATCCCCCCTTACCCCCTAACCCCCAACCGCGTCAACAAATGCGCCAACTGCGCCTGCGTCCCCGTCGCAGTCTTGGTAAAAATCGCCTTCAACTGCGTGCGCCCAGTCTCCCGCCGGATGCCGATCAACTCACACGCCTCGGGCAGCCCGATGCCCGATGACAACTGCATCGCCAGCCGCGTTTCCGCCGGCGTCAGCCCGTAGAGATCGCGCAGCACGGCCGGCAGCGTCACCGGCGCGATGCCGGGTTCGTGGATCGCCACCAGCACGGTCGGGCGCTGCCAGTCGATGGCCAGGTGATGGGCCGGCGGCAGTGGCAGCAGGATGATCTGCGCCTGGCGGCCGGCGCCGTCGACCGCGCGCAGCGCCTGCGCCGGCTGCGGGTTGGCCGGGTCGGACACGGCGCGCAGCGCCTCGGCGAACGGGCGCGACAGGCGCCATTCTTCCTGGCGCAGGCCCGTGGCAGACATCGCCGCGGCGCTGGTTTCGATCGACACCGCGGGCAGCAGCCGCCGCACCCAGGCTTCGCCGATGCTGTTGGTCAGCAAGGCCTTGCCGTCGTCCTGGAACACGATCACGCCAAAGGGCAACCGCTCCATCAGCTGGGACGAGGCATGCGCCAGCGCCGACACCTGGTGGGTGCGGTCGCGCAGCGCGATGGCGTGGCGCACGTGCGGGATCACCCAGTCGAGCGCGCGCGCATCCTCGGGCGAATAGTGGTCGCGGCCCTGCGGGCGCTGCAGCGACAGGAACACCTCGTAGTGCGGCTTGCGCTCAACCAGGCAGGCCATCAGCGATGACAGCCCGAACTGGCGGAAGAACTCGCCATAGAAGGGCGAATGCCGCATCGCATACGCGCCCAGCTCGCGCGAATCGATATACCAGGTGCCCACCGACATGCGCGGCGCGAACGGCAGCGCCGGGTCGATGGCTTCGTAGTACTCGTGATAGGCGGCCACTTCTTCCGGCACCTGGTTGATTACCTGGTTGACCAGCACGCGCTCGTGGACGGTGTCCAGCACCACCAGCGCGGCATGCACGCTGTCGCTGGCCTGGCACAGTGCGCCGAGGCTGCGCTGCCAGGCCTCGGCATCAAAGATTCCCTCGTACAGCGCGCGAATGGTCTCGTGCATCTGTGTGTCGCTCATGGGTTCCCTTCTTCTTTTTTGTATTTTTGGTACTTTTCGAGCCTGGTAACGTGCCGGGGGCCGGCCGCCGGATCGGCGCCGGCTGGCACGCCTGGCGTGCTCCAGACGGTGAGCTGGGGACGCCCGTCAGGCAGGCGGCGCGCCCCCCTCCAGCGCCGCACCCAGGCGCGCCAGCAGGTGGGTCAGCTGGGCCTGGCTGTTGGTGCCGGTCTTGTGGAACACGGCCTTGAGCTGCGTGCGCGCCGTTTCATGGCGGATGTTCAGCTGCTGGCTCGCTTCGGGCAGGCCCTGGCCGGTGGCCAGTTGCGTGGCCAGCCGGGTTTCCGCCCGCGTCAGGCCGTAGAGGTCGCGCAGCACGGGCGCCAGCAACAGCGGCGCGCTGTCCGCCTCATGCACCACCACCAGCGCCGCTGGCTCCTGCCACTGCTCGGCAAAGGCATGCGAGGGTGGCAGCGGCAGCACGATCACCTGCGCGGTGGTGCCGTTGCCGTCGCTGGCGCGCGCGGCCTGCGCGGCTACCGGGTGCTGCGGATCACAGGCGGCCTGCAGCATCTCGGCGAAGGGGCGCGACAGGGTCCATTCGGAGACCTTGCCGGCCGGGTCCAGCCGCCGCACCCAGCGCTCGCCGGCGCGGTTGCTCAGCAGCACCTGGCGCTGTGGCGAGAACACCAGCAGCGCAAAATTCAGGCGCTCCACCAGCTGCGTCGACAGGCGCGCCAGCACCGTCAGCCCCAGCGTGCGGTCGCGCATCGCCATGGCGCTGCGCATATGCGGGATGATCCAGTCCAGGCCGCCGGTATCGCCAGCAGAGAACAGCGGCTGCGTGCGCGCGCGCTGCATCGAGAAATAGACCTCATAGTGCGGCTGGCGCGCGACCAGGCAGGCCACGTAGGAGTGCAGGTCGAAGCGATGGAAGAAATCGCGGTAGAACGGGTGGCGCGCCATTGCGCCCTCGCCCAGTTCGCGCGCGTCGATATACCAGTCGCCCGGCCGCATGCGCGGTGCGAAATGCTTGGCCGGATCGATGGCCTGGTAGTCCGACTGGTATTCCGTAAACAGCTCCACCACCGGATTGACGATTTCGTTGACCGTGACCTGGTCGCGCACGGTGTCCCAGACCATCATCGAGGCGTGGGCCGTGCCGGCCAGTTCCGTCAGGGTGCGCAGGCTCTGCTGCCAGGCACCGGGATCGAGAATGCCCTCGTACAAGCCACGGATCGCTCCGTGCATGTCGGCTTCTTTCATCTGACTACCCCCTGCATTCGCGACAAAAATGCGCGGTCCCGGCGGTGCGCCCCCGCGCACGCCCGGATGATTATTGTTATTTCCGCTTTCTTTGTTCTTATGGCCGCTATCGGGGCGGCTCTGCATTGGCTACGTGTCTGATCTAGCAGACGTTGCATACATTACCGCACTCGGGGGAACACGGGGGTATCCCCAGGACCCTTCTTCGGTGGGGGTGGGATGCCCCGCGGTGCGGAAGGTCGTTACGGTTGTGCCGGTAGCGGCACACGGGAAGGCGATTCAGCCCGGAATCGGCAAAGCGTTGACCGCGATCAGGTAAAATGCCCGTTTCCCCGATTTTTCAGCGAAATCTCGCGCCAACCACCGCCATGACCTCTGTCCTGCGTCTTTCCGATCTGATTTCCCAAGGCAAAATCTCCGGCAAGCGGGTGTTTATCCGCGCCGACCTGAACGTGCCACAGGACGACGCCGGCAATATCACCGAGGACACCCGCATCCGCGCCTCGGTGCCCGCCATCCAGGCGTGCCTGGACGCCGGCGCGGCGGTGATGGTCACGTCCCACCTGGGCCGCCCGACCGAAGGCGAGCTCAAGCCCGAGGATTCGCTGGCACCGATCGCCACGCGCCTGTCCGAGCTGCTGGGCAAGCCGGTCAAGCTGGTGCAGGACTGGGTCGACGGCGTCGAAGTGGCGCCGGGCCAGGTGGTGCTACTGGAGAACTGCCGCGTGAACAAGGGCGAGAAGAAGAACAGCGACGAGCTGGCGCAGAAGATGGCCAAGCTGTGCGACGTCTACGTCAACGACGCTTTCGGCACCGCCCACCGCGCTGAAGCCACCACCCACGGCATCGCCAAATACGCCCCGAGCGCCTGCGCCGGCCCGCTGCTGGCCGCCGAGATCGACGCGCTGGGCAAGGCCCTGGGCCAGCCGGCGCGTCCGCTGGTGGCGATCGTGGCCGGTTCCAAGGTCTCGACCAAGCTGACCATCCTGAAGTCGCTGGCCGACAAGGTCGACAACCTGATCGTCGGCGGCGGCATCGCCAATACCTTCATGCTGGCTGCCGGCCTGAAGATCGGCAAGTCACTGGCCGAAGCCGACCTGATCGGCGACGCCAAGGCCATCATCGACATCATGGCCAGGCGCGGCGCCTCGGTGCCGATCCCGGTCGACGTGGTGTGCGCCAAGGAATTCAGCGCCACCGCCGCGGCCACCGTCAAGGACGTCAAGGACGTGGCCGACGACGACATGATCCTCGACATCGGCCCCAAGACCGCCGTGCAACTGGCCGAGCAGCTCAAGGCCGCCGGCACCATCGTCTGGAACGGCCCGGTAGGCGTGTTCGAGTTTGACCAGTTCGGCAACGGCACCAAGGTGCTGGCCGAGGCCATCGCCGATTCCAAGGCGTTCTCAATCGCCGGCGGCGGCGACACGCTGGCCGCCGTCGCCAAGTACGGCATTGCCGACCGCGTGGGCTATATCTCGACCGGCGGCGGTGCGTTCCTGGAATTCCTGGAAGGCAAGAAGCTGCCCGCGTTCGAAGTGCTGGAACAGCGCGCTGCAGGCTGACGCATCCGCCGGCCCCGGCGGCATGCCACATCCCCGCGCCTCCCGGGACATCGAGCTCTGAACAAGGAATTCCGCGCATGACTCGTTCTACCAAGATCGTTGCCACCATCGGCCCCGCCTCCAGCTCGCTGGAGGTGCTCACGCGCATGATCGCGGCGGGGGTCGACGTGGTGCGGCTGAATTTCTCGCACGGCACCGCCCAGGACCATATCGACCGGGCCAGCATGGTGCGCGAGGCCGCGCAGGCGTGCGGGCGCGAAGTCGCCATCATGGCCGACCTGCAAGGCCCCAAGATCCGCGTCGGCAAGTTCGAGCACGGCAAGATCACGCTGAAGCCGGGCGATCCCTTCATCCTCGATTCCAACTGCCAGCTCGGCAACGAGGAGCGCGCCGGTCTGGACTACCAGGACCTGCCGCGCGACGTCGGCCCGGGTGACCTGCTACTGCTCAATGACGGCCTGATCGTGCTGGTGGTGGACCGCGTGTTCGGCACCGAGATCTTCACCACCGTGCGCGTGGGCGGCGAGCTGTCCAACAACAAGGGCATCAACCGCCAGGGCGGCGGGCTGTCGGCGCCGGCGCTGACAGCCAAGGACATGGACGACATCAAGACCGCCATGGCCCTGGGCGCGGACTACGTTGCCGTCAGCTTCCCCAAGAACGCCACCGACATGGAAATGGCGCGCCAGCTCGTCGCCGTGGCCGGCCAGCCGCACGGCCACAAGGCCCGCATGATCGCCAAGATCGAGCGCGCCGAGGCCATCCATCCGGGCGTGCTGGAAGAGATCCTGCAGGCCTCCGACGGCATCATGGTGGCGCGCGGCGACCTGGCCGTGGAAGTGGGCAATGCCGCCGTGCCGGCGCTGCAGAAGCGCATGATCAAGCTGGCGCGCGAGGCCAACAAGCTGACCATCACCGCCACGCAGATGATGGAAAGCATGATCGTCAACCCGGTGCCGACGCGTGCTGAGGTCTCGGACGTGGCCAACGCCGTGCTGGACGGCACCGACGCCGTGATGCTGTCGGCCGAGACCGCCGCCGGGCGCTACCCGGTGGAGACCGTCGAAGCCATGGCCGCGGTCTGCGTCGAAGCCGAGAAGTCCGAGGTGGTGCAGCTCGACACCGATTTCCTGAACCAGACCTTTTCGCGCATCGACCAGTCGGTGGCGATGGGTGCGCTGTTCACGGCCTATCATTTGCAGGTGAAGGCGATTGCCGCGCTGACCGATTCCGGCGCCACCGCATTGTGGATGAGCCGGCACCGCATCCATGTGCCGATCTATGCGATGACGCCCAACCTGGCCTCGCAGCGCAAGATGCAGCTGTACCGCAACGTGGTGCCGCTGCCGTTGCAGTCCAGCGCCGACCGCGACACCGCGCTGGAGCAGGCGGAAGAACTGCTGCTGGCGCAGGGCGTGGTGCAGCGCGGCGATTTCATCGTGCTGACCATCGGCGAGCCGATGGGCCAGCCGGGCGGTACCAATACCCTGAAGATCGTCAGGGTAGGTAGCTGATGGTGATGGTGAAGCCGTGTGTGCCATGCCCGACTGAATGCCCGCGCGAGATGCGCGAACATGGCGCCGCCGGCAGGCTTGGGCAATAAGCGCCGACAGAAGAATACGCAGAGACACCCCATTTTTATTTAGGAGTTAGACATGCCACTCGTATCGATGCGCCAGCTGCTGGACCACGCTGCCGAGAACAGCTACGGCCTGCCGGCCTTCAACGTCAACAACCTCGAGCAAGTGCAGGCCATCATGCAGGCCGCCGACGAGGTCAACGCTCCGGTGATCATGCAAGCCTCGGCCGGCGCGCGCAAATACGCCGGCGAGCACTTCCTGCGCCACCTGATCGAGGCCGCGGTCGAGGCTTATCCTCATATCCCGGTGGTGATGCACCAGGACCACGGCCAGTCGCCGGCGATCTGCCAGGGCGCGATCGACCTGGGCTTCTCGTCGGTGATGATGGACGGTTCGCTGCGTGAAGACGGCAAGACCCCGGCCGAGTACGAGTACAACATCGACGTGACCCGCAAGGTGGTGCAACTGGCCCACGCCGTCGGCGTGACCGTCGAAGGCGAACTGGGCTGCCTGGGCTCGCTCGAAACCGGCGAAGCCGGCGAAGAAGACGGCATCGGCGCCGTAGGCGTGCTGGACCACTCCATGCTGCTGACCGATCCCGAGCAGGCCGCCGACTTCGTCAAGGCCACCCAGCTCGACGCCCTGGCGATCGCCATCGGCACCTCGCACGGCGCCTACAAGTTCACCCGCAAGCCGACCGGCGACATCCTGGCGATCAGCCGCATCAAGGAAATCCACGCCCGCATCCCCAACACCCACCTGGTGATGCACGGCTCGTCGTCCGTTCCGCAAGAGCTGCTGGAAGAGATCCGCAAGTTCGGCGGCGACATGAAGGAAACCTACGGCGTGCCGGTCGAGGAAATCCAGGAAGCGATCAAGTACGGCGTGCGCAAGATCAACATCGACACCGACATCCGCCTGGCCATGACCGGCGCGATCCGCCGCTTCTTCGCCGAGAACCCGAGCAAGTTCGACCCGCGCGAATACCTGAAGCCGGCCCGCGAGGCCGCCAAGCAGGTGTGCAAGGCCCGCTACATCGCCTTCGGCTGCGAAGGCCAGGCCAGCAAGATCAAGCCGATCGGCCTGACCGACGTCGCACAGCAGTACAAGTCGGGCAAGCTGGCGCAGGTCGTGCAGTAATGTCCCTTGTCCGCCTTCCACGCAAGCGGAAGGCGGATTGCAGTTCCGGCCGCCGCGGCACGCTTCCAGCGCCCGGCGGCTTCGCCGTTTTATCGGAACCATCATGTCCAACGCTCTCTACCAGTCCTCCATCAATTCGCTGCCGCTGCTGGGCCACGGCAAGGTGCGCGACAACTACGCCGTCGGCGACGGCAAGCTGCTGATCGTCACTACCGACCGGCTGTCGGCCTTCGACGTCATCTTGGGCGAACCGATTCCGGCCAAGGGCCGCGTGCTGAACCAGATGGCGAACTTCTGGTTCAAGAAGCTGGCGCACATCGTGCCGAACCACGAGACCGGCATCGCCCCGGAAACCGTGGTCGCGCCCGAGGAAGTGGAGCAGGTCAAGGGCCGCGCCGTGGTGGTCAAGCGCCTGAAGCCGATCCTGGTGGAAGCGGTGGTGCGCGGCTACCTCGCCGGCAGCGGCTGGAAGGACTACCAGGCCACCGGCAAGGTGTGCGGCATCCAGCTGCCGCCGGGCCTGCAGAACGCGCAGAAGCTGCCCGAGCCGATCTTCACCCCGGCCGCCAAGGCCGAGATGGGCGAGCACGACGAGAACATCTCGTTCGCCGAGGTCGAGGCCCGCATCGGCATCGCGCTGGCGCGCAAGATGCGCGAGATCTCGATCCGCCTGTACAAGGAAGCGGCCGAGTTCGCCGCCACGCGTGGCATCATCATCGCCGACACCAAGTTCGAGTTCGGCCTGGACGACAATGGCGTGCTGACGCTGATGGACGAGGTCCTGACCGCCGATTCGTCGCGCTTCTGGCCGGCCGATTCGTACCAGGTCGGCACCAACCCGCCGTCGTTCGACAAGCAGTTCGTGCGCGACTGGCTTGAGGCCGTGCGCATCGACGGCAAGCCGTGGCCGAAGACCGCGCCGGCGCCGAAGCTGCCGGACGACGTGGTCGAGAAGACCGCGGCCAAGTACCGTGAGGCGCTGACGCGGCTGACGGGCGAAGAACTGCAGTAAGCCATGGCCGTCGTTCCCGCGCGTGCGGGAGCGACCATCGAAGGAACAGATAAAGTGAGCAAGCAAGACAAGCCGCTGGTCGGCGTGGTGATGGGCAGCAGTTCCGACTGGGACGTGATGCAGCACGCGGTGGCCATGCTGAAGGATTTCGGCGTGCCGTTCGAGGCCCAGGTGGTGTCCGCGCACCGCATGGCCGACGACATGTTCCGCTATGCCGAGAGCGCGCGCAGCCGCGGCATCCGCGCCATCATCGCCGGTGCCGGCGGTGCCGCGCACCTGCCGGGCATGATCGCCGCCAAGACCATCGTGCCGGTGTTCGGCGTGCCGGTACCGTCCAAGTACCTGCGCGGCGAGGATTCGCTGCTGTCGATCGTGCAGATGCCCAAGGGCGTGCCGGTCGCCACCTTCGCCATTGGCGAGGCCGGTGCCGCAAACGCCGCGCTGCACGCGATCGCCACGCTGGCCACCACCGATGAAGCGCTGGCCGCCGCGCTGGAAGCCTTCCGCGCGAAGCAGACCGAAGCCGCGCGCGCGATGACGCTGCCGCTGTAATTCTTCGCGCAGTCCTTCTCCGCCCCATACGGAACCGAGCAATGCCCACCGATATCCATCCCTACCTCTCCGAAGCCCACACGCCGGAATCGCGCGCCGAGTTCGGCGTCGACCGTCCCGACGCGCCCATCCTGCCCGGCGCGTGGCTGGGCATGCTGGGCGGCGGCCAGCTTGGCCGCATGTTCACGCATGCGGCGCAGGCCATGGGCTATCGCGTGTGCGTGCTCGATCCGGACCAGGATAGCCCGGCGGGCGTGGTGGCGGACAAGCATATCTGCGCCCAGTACACCGACGAGGCCGCGCTGGCCGAGATGGGCAAGCTGTGCGAGGCGGTGAGCACCGAGTTCGAGAACGTGCCGTCGCTGTCGCTGGACCGCCTCGAGCAGCTCGGCGCCTTCGTCGCGCCGCGCGGCTATTGCGTGTCGATCGCGCAGAACCGCATCGGCGAGAAGAAGTTCTTCGCCGCCTGCGCCGAACGCACCGGCGTGCCCACGGCCCCGCACTGGGTGATCCAGCACGACGCCGACGTCGACCAGCTGCCCGACCACGTGCTGCCCGGCATCCTCAAGACCGCGCGCATGGGCTATGACGGCAAGGGCCAGGCGCGCGTGAAGACGCGCGACGACGTGCGCGCCGCCTGGAAGGCGATGCAGCACGTGCCATGCGTGCTGGAGCAGATGCTGCCGCTGGCCTATGAAGTGTCGGTGCTGGCCGCGCGTGCCGCGGACGGTTCCACCGCCACCTGGCCGCTCGCCGAGAATGTGCACCGCGACGGCATCCTGTTCTCGACGGAAATGCCGTCGACCAGCGTTTCGCCGGAAATCGCGGACCGCGCGCGCGCCGCCGCCGCGGCCATCGCCACCGAGATGGGCTACGTGGGCGTGCTGTGCATCGAGTTCTTCGTGCTGACCGACGGCTCGCTGGTCGCCAACGAGATGGCGCCGCGCCCGCACAACTCCGGCCACATCACCATGGACGCGTGCGAGACCAGCCAGTTCGAGCAGCAGGTGCGCGCGATGGCGCGTCTGCCGCTGGGCAACACGCGCCAGCACTCGGCCGGCAAGATGCTGAACCTGCTGGGCGATGTGTGGTTCGAGTTCGGCCTGGAACGCACCCCCGCCTGGGACGAGGTGGTGGCACAGCCCGGCGCCAAGCTGCACCTGTACGGCAAGAGCGACGCACGCCCGTCGCGCAAGATGGGCCATATCAACTGCGTGGGCGAGCATGCCGAAGCGGCCGACGCTGCCTTTGCCGCTGCGGCGCAGGCGCTGCATATCCCCCTCTGAAGCCAGACTCCAAGGAACACGATGTCGCCGCGCATACCCACGGCCGCTGAACTGGACGAAGCCGTCCGCCTGCTTGAGGCCGGGGAACTGGTCGCCTTTCCCACCGAAACCGTCTACGGCCTCGGCGCCGACGCGGAGAACCCCGAGGCGGTCGCCCGCATCTTCGCGCTCAAGGGCCGGCCCTCGAACCACCCGATGATCGTGCACGTGGTCGACGGCGCCGACATCGGCTACTGGACCGACGAGGTCCCCGAGGCCGCGCAGAAGCTGATCGACGCCTTCTGGCCCGGTCCGCTGACGCTGATCCTCAAGCGTGCCGCCCATATCCACGCGGCGGTGGCAGGGGGCCAGGACAGCATCGGCCTGCGCTGCCCGTCTCACCCGGTGGCGCAGACCCTGCTGTCGCGCTTCAAGCGCGGCCGTGGCGGCATCGCGGCGCCGTCGGCGAACAAGTTCGGGCAGGTCAGCCCGACTACGGCGCAGCATGTGCGCGACGAGTTTGGCGATGCGGTGTATGTGCTGGAAGGCGACGGCGTCGAAGTCGGGATCGAATCGACCATCGTCGACCTGTCGCGGCTGGACCAGGGGATTGGGCCGGTATTGCTGCGCCCTGGTGCGATTACTGCCGCGATGATGGCGGAGGTGTTGGGGGAGGCGCCGTTGCCGCCCGACGCCGCGGCGCCGCGTGCCTCCGGCACGCTCAAGGCCCACTACGCTCCGCATACGCCGTTGTTGCTGGCCGATGCGCAGTCCGCTTCCGCGCATCTCGCAGCGCTGCCGGAGGACGCCCGTGTGGCGTGGGTCGGGCGCGCGCCCTTGGCGGACCAGCGCTGTACCTGGGTGCAGGCGCCTGCGGATGCTGCGGCCTTTGCGCGGGAGTTGTATCGGCTGCTGCGCAAGCTGGATAAGCAGGGCTACACGCAGCTGATGTTCGAGCCGCTGCCGGAAGGGCCGGACTGGGCCGGCGTGCGCGACCGGCTGGAGCGGGCAGCTGCGGCGTTCGCAGGGTAGGGCCCCGGCACAGGCGTCACGCAAGCGAAAACGGCTTCGCGCTCCATCGGAGGCGAAGCCGTTCTATTTTTTCCCCGCAGGCTCGGCGGTATCAGCCGCCAAACAGCCGCAACCCCGTATAAACCGCCATCCCCACCGCAATCATCCCCACCATCTTCCTGGTCAGCAGGTAGAACAGCGTAGCCGCAACCCCCGCCATCAGCTTGTCGTTCGACAACGCCACCGTGAAGTGCCCTTGCCACGTCATCAGGTCCGGCAGGATGATCGCCGCCAGCGCCGCCGCCGGCGCATAACGCAACGCGCGCTGGAGCCGGTCCGGCACGGTGACATGCTCGCCGGCCATCAGGAACAGCGCCCGCGTCACCACGGTCACGACGCCCATGCCAACGATGGCAATCCAGATCTCGCCATGGCTCATGCGCGGTCTCCCGGTGTTGTCTGCGTCGAGGCTGCCCGCGCGATTGCCCTGGTCTTGCGCCGGCGGCGGATCCCCCGCAATGCCGCGCGCGCTGCAAGGTCATCACTGGCCATGCCGGCAGCAATCGCCCCCACCACCGCCACCACCAGCCCGAGCCGGTATGGCAAGTCGAAGCACAGCAGCGCCAGCACCGCCGAAATCACCACCGCCATCAGCGTCGAGCGCGAACTGATGGTGGCGATCATCACCGGGATCAGCGCCAGCGTGCCCGCCACGCCCAGCCCCCAGCTGTCGGGGAAGAGACTGGCCAGCACGATGCCGATGACCGACGACACCTGCCACATCGCGAAGTTGGTCAGCGCCATGCCCCAGAAGTAGCCTTCCTTGCCGGGCTCATAGCCCGGCGTGCTGTACTTCTGCATGAAGTAGACGAAATGCAGGTCGCCGTTGAAGAAGCCCAGCACCGTGCGCCGCGGCAGCGTCAGGTAGCTGAAGTGGGGCTGCATCGCCGCGCTGAAGATCACGAAGCGCAGGTTGACCATGGTCGCGGTCAGAAAGACCGTCCACAGCGGCAGCCCGGCCGCGAACAGCGGCAGCACCGCCAGCTGCGCCGAGCCGGCGTAGACCAGCAGCGACATGCCGATGGCTTCGGGCACGGTCATCACGGATTTGCTCATCGCCACGCCGGTGACCAGGCCCCAGGAAAACACCGCGGGCAGGGACGGGGCAAAGTAGTGTGCGCCGGCGATAAAGCCGGCGCGTTCGGCGGGTGCGAAGCGATGCCAGAGGCGCAACCACACCGAGGGTTGTCGGGAAGTCATGTCTGAGGAAGAGGGGGCAATGCGGGCCCGGGGCCGAGGGCCCGCCCGGAAGGCTGCCGCCGCAGGACGCGGTAGGCACCTTGCCATTATAGGGGGGGATCGCAGCGTGGTAAGTGGCCGCTTAACAAAATGCCGCCCGGCGTTGGCGGCAGGCCACGGCCATCCCCCGCGGCCTGTCATCGCGCGGCGTCAGGGTGCGCCGCGGTACACCCACTGCATCAGCGCGTCGTGCGCCTCCTGCGCCTGCGACGCGTTGGGGTGGTTGATCATGCTCACCACCACATAGCGGCCGCCCTCGGCCGAATCGACATAGCCGGCCAGGGCGCGCACGTCGGCCAGCGTGCCGGTCTTCAGGTAGCCGCTGCCGGCCGCGTCGGCGCGCGTCAGCCGGTTGCGCAGCGTGCCGTCGACGCCCAGGACCGGCAGCGAATCGATCAGCACCGGGCCCACGTTGCTGGCCGCGGCCTGCTGCAGCAGGCGCGCCATGTCATAGGCGCTGATGCGTTCCTCGCGCGACAGGCCCGAGCCGTTGTCTAGCACCAGGCCGGGCATTTCGAGGCCCTGGCGCGCCAGCCAGCGCCGCACCACGCGTACGGAGCGCTCGGTACTGGCCGGCCCGCCGCGGTCGATCTCGGCGCCGATGGTCAGGAACAGCTGGCGCGCCATCACGTTGTTCGAGAACTTGTTGATGTCGCGCACGATGTCGGCCAGCGGCAGCCCGTAGTGGCGCGCCAGCAGCGCCGCGCCGCGCGGCACCTGGCCGCTGCGCAGCGCGGGCACGTGGGTAAAGCGCCCGCCGGCGCGCTGCCATTCGGCGACGAAGCCGCCCCAGGTAAATTCCGCATGGGAGAGCGTGGCGATATTCAGCACCTGCTCGCCGCAGCCGCTGGAATAATCGCCGGCAAAGGACGCCAGCACGGTGCCGTCCGGCTGCGCCGCCACGGTCGGGCCGGCGCTCGATTGCCAGTCGCCGCAGCGGCCGTTGGTCAGCGTCAGCCGGTTGTCGAGCTTCAGTTGCGCCAGCGCGGGCGTGACGTTGACCGCCACGGTCTGGGTGGCCGGGTCCGGCGTCAGCGTGAACGACAGCGTCTTGAAGGCATAGAGCAGCGCATCCGGGCCGACGTTGTAGGCGCGCTGCACCTCGCCGTCGATGGTGCCGTTGCCGTCCAGGCCATCGGCAAAGTAGCTGCGGTCCAGCACCAGGTCGCCGTTGATGGTGGTGGCGCCGCCGGCGCGCGCGCTGGCCACCAGCTTGGCCATTTCCTCCGGCACCAGCTTGGGATCGCCGCGCCCGCGCAGGTAGACGTTGCCGTTGACGGTGCCGTCGCCGGTGGGCTGGGTGTCGGCGTAGAGCGAGGTCTGCCAGCGGTAATCCGGGCCTAGCAGCTGCAACCCGGCGAAGGTGGTGACCAGTTTCATGGTCGAGGCCGGGTTCATCGGCTGCTGGGCATTCCAGCTGGCGCGCGCGGCGGGCGCGCCCATCCGGATCACGTAGAAGCTGGCGGCCGAGGCCGGCACACCGGCGCGACGCAGCGCGGCGGCCACCTGCGCCGGCACGCCGGCTTGCACCAGCGCCGGGTCGGCGGCGCGGGCGGCTTTTCCTGTCTTGGTCGCCCGCTCTGCCTTGGCGGCTTTGGCGGCCTTGGTGGCACTAAGCGCCTTGGCCGGCGGCTTGGCCAGCGCCGGCGAGAGGGCGGGGCCCGCCGCCAGCAGCAGGGCAGCAGCAAGGAGGGGCGACAGGCGGCGCAGCAGCGCGCCAGGTCGCAATGCGGTTGGCGTGGCGGTTGTTCTTGGCATGGCGGCCATGTTAACGCATGCAAACCGCCAGCCGGATGACAGCAGGCTTGCCCGCTACGCCGTCAGCCGGCACGCGGCGGTGCCAGCCGTGCCAGCAGCGACTTCAGCGTAGCCTGTTCCGCCTCGGTCAGCGCCGAGCCGACATGCGCATCGTGCTCGACCACCGCCTGCGTGGCGGCTTCCAGCGTGCGGCGCCCGGCCGGGGTCAGCACCAGGCTGTAGGCGCGGCGGTCGCCCGGCGCCGGGCGGCGCGCCACCAGCTTCATCTCCTCCAGCGCATCGACCAGCAGCACCGCGCCCGAGCGCGCAATGCCGAGGATGCGAGCCAGCTCGGTCAGCTTCAGGTGCGGGTTGCGCGAGATGATCACCAGCGCCGAGAACCGCGGCGGCGTGATCTGCCACTGCCCCAGCGACACCACGAAGTCTTCGTAGATGCGGATCTGCGCGCGGCGGATGGCGTAGCCGACCAGGCTGTCGAGCACGCCATAGTCCACGTTCGGCACATGGGGATCGAAGCCGGTGTCGGCCCCCGTGCCCGCGGGATTGGGGGCGAGCGGGTCCTGCGCCTTGCGCCGCGTGCCGGCGGCGCCTGCGCCACTGTTGTTGCCTGCGGTGGCGGGTGGGTCGCCGGATGCGTCGGGATTCATTTGAGGAGCTTCCAGTTGCCGTTATCGATGGTCAGCATAACGCGGCCGCGCTGGTCAAAGCCATAGTGGTCTTGCGCGCTGAAGTTCAGCACGCCGTGCGAGACCACGATGTCCTTCTCGGTCTCCAGCGCGTGGCGCAGCGCCTGGCGGAACGCCGGCGTGCCCGGCTTGGCGTGCCTGAGCGCCACCGGCACGATCCGCTCCAGCACCAGTCCGGCATCGTAGGCGTGGGCGCCGAACTGGGTGCGGGTGTCGGCGCCGTACTGCTTCTCGTAGCGGGTGACGTAGTCCAGCCCCGGCTTGCGCACGGGGTCGCCCGCGGGCAGCTGCTCCGGCACGATCACCGGTCCGGCCGGCAGGATCGCACCGTTGACCATGCGCCCGCCGATGCGGATCAGGTCCTTGGTGGCCGCGCCGTGCGTGTGGTAGATGGTCCCGCCGTAGCCGCGCTCGCGCAGCGTGGTGTGCGGCAGCGCCGCGCCGGTGCCCGCGCCGGCGATCAGGATGGCGTCCGGCTTGACGGCGATCAGCTTGATCGCCTGCGCGGTCACGCTGGTATCGGCGCGGCCGTAGCGCTCGGTCGCGACCAGGCGGATGCCGTTGGCCGTGGCCGCGGCGGTGAAGTCCTTCAGCCAGGTCTCGCCATAGGCGTCGGCAAAGCCGATAAAGCCGATGGTCTTGACGCCGTTGTTCTTGGCGGTGGCGGCCACGGCATTGGCCATCAGCCGCACCGGCTGCGCCAGGCGGAAGGTCCAGGCGCCGCGGCCGGGCTTGAGTTCGATCGGCGAGAACGCGAGCTGCACGGTCCGGCTTTCGTCCGCGACCTCGGCGATGGCGATCGACGGTGCGACGGCCGACGAGCCGAGGATGATGTCGACCTTGTCCTCGGCGACGAAGCGGCGTGCGACCTTGGCGCCTTGCGTGGGGTCGGAGGCGTCGTCCAGCACGATGTAGCGCACCGCTTCGCCGCCGATGCGCTGGGGCAGGTAGGGCAGGGAGTTCTTTTGCGGGATGCCCAGCGATGCCGACGGGCCGGTGGTGGACAGGCTGATACCGACGGTGATGTCGGCCAGGGCGGTGCCGGTGCAAAAGGCGAGGGCGGCGGCGAGCGCCAGGCGGGTGAGCTTGGTAGGGGGCAGGGGCACCATGGTGTCTCCTCTGTCTGAATGGTCTTGTGTGTTTCTCAACCGCTTGTTTGCTCCCCTCTCCCGCTTGCGGTAGGGGCGGGGGAGAGGGAGAACACCTTGCTTAGGCTAGCTCGGGTGGCTTTGGAGCACCGGCCTATGTGTTGCCCTGCATCGACTGCCGGTCGAACCCCGCCAACTGCTTGTAGCGCAGCGAAATCGCCTCCAGCTCCGCACGCGGAATCACCTGCCCGATATCGGCAAAGCCCTGCGGCGCGCGTTCCTCGGCGAGCTGCATCACCTGCTCAGGCCCGTTCATCCGGTTGCGCAGCACGATACCCGCGGTGCGCGGCAGCCGCTCGGCCTCGTACTCGCGCAACGCGTAGCCGGTGTCGGGCGTGCCAAGCAGGCTGTCGACCAGGTAGCGCGCATCCAGGATCGCCTGCGCGCTGCCGTTCGAGCCGATCGGGTACATCGGGTGCGCGGCATCGCCCAGCAGCGTGACGCGGTCGAAGGTCCAGCGCGGCAGCGGGTCCTTGTCGACCATCGGGAATTCATAGATCGCTTCGGCGCCGTCGATCAGCGCGGGGATGTCGATCCAGTCCCATTGCCAGCCGGCGAAGGCGGCGCGGAACACGGATTTGTCGACCTGCTTGTTCCAGTCGCTGCGCGGCGGCGGGTTGGGCACACTGCCGGGCACGCTGTCGGGCACGCGCAGCTCGGCGATCCAGTTGACCAGCGAGCGGCCCTGGCGGCGCAGTGGTTCCGAGATCGGATAGGCAACGAACTTCTGGTCCTGGTGCCCGGCCATGAACATCGAGCGGCCGTCCAGGTAGGGCGGCGCCTCGGTGACCGCGCGCCACAGCATGCGGCGCGAGAAGCGGGGCGCGTCGCCGGTGGGATAGAAATGCCGACGCACCGCGGAGTGGATGCCGTCGGCGCCGACCAGCACGTCGGCGCTGGCCTCGATCTCGGCGTCGTCGTCGCGGCGGCGCAGCCCGAAGCGCACCGGCCCGCCCGCGCCGGTATCCAGCACGGTTTCGAACGCATGCCCGGTATGCACGGCGCCGTCACCGAGCCGTTCGACCACGGTGCGATGCAGCAGCATCTGGAACTCGCCGCGATGGATCGAGAACTGCGGCCAGTCGTAGCCGGCCGCGAGCCCGCGCGGCTCATGCCAGATGCGCTGGCCGAGCTTGTTGTAGTAGGACAGGGACGAGGTTTCGATGGCGAGTTCCGCCAGCGCATCGCGCAGCCCCAGCTCGGACAGGATGCGCACGGCGTGCGGCAGCAGGTTGATGCCCACGCCCAGCGGGCGCAGCGATTCGCTGGCTTCCCACACTTCGGCCTCGATGCCGTGGCGATGGCACAGCAGCGCCAGCGTCAGTCCGCCGATGCCGCCTCCGGCGATTGCGATCTTCATGGTGTCTCCTCGCTTGCAGGCGATGCCGGTGCGCGAGCGCAACGGCATCGAGTCCGGTCGAATCGAATTTTGTTATGGAGTATAACAATTCGACCGCGCGCAGCAAGGTGGGGAAAGCCCCGGAAGTGACCTGTCCGGGGTCAGGAAAAACCCGCGCTCAGCTCAGCGCCGCGCCGTCGGGCTTGGCCGTCGCGCGCTTCAGCGACGGCACCGGGAAGACGATGTCGTAGACCCAGTTGTACACCAGCGCATAGACCATATAGAAGCCGGCCACGGCGATATCCATGATCAGCGCGTCGAGCAGGCTGATATCGAGGTACCACGCCAACGACGGCAGGAACACTACCAGCAGGCCCAGTTCGAACAGGATCGCGTGCAGCACGCGCACCAGCACCGACTTGCGCAGCTGGCCGGTGATGCGCAGCATCGCCTTGTCGAACAGCAGGTTGTACAGGTAGTTCCAGCCGGTGGCGATCAGCGAGGCGACCGCGCCGATCAGGCCCATCTGGTGCAGATCGTAGCCGAACGCCCAGCTCGCCAGCGGAGCGAAGAGCAGCAGGCCGATCGCCTCAAAGCCGATGGCGTGGCGGATACGGTCCCGGGTGTTGCGCATTGGGTTCCTCCTTGCGGGGCAGAAGTACAGACCGGGCCAAGTCTATCTGCTGGGCAGGGATTGCCAAGTTGGATACTATCGGCATATCCGATAGATGCCCCGATGAGGCGCCGCATGAGTCTCTCACTCGATCAACTGCAGGCCTTCGTTGCCGCCGCCGATACCGGCTCTTTTTCCGCCGCCGCGCGCCGGCTGGGCAAGGCCCAGTCGGTGGTCAGCGCGGCCGTGTCCAACCTGGAGATCGACGCCGGCAATGCGCTGTTCGACCGCACTGGCCGCTACCCGGTGCTGACGCCCGCCGGCGAGCGCCTGCTGGCCGAGGCCCGTGTGATCCTGGAGCGATGCGAACACTTCCGCGGGGTCGCCAAGAGCCTGGGCGAGGGCGTGGAGACGCGGCTGGTGCTGGCGGTCGACGAGCTCTATCCCGAAGAGACGCTGGGCATGCTGCTGGAGGAGTTTTCCAGCCGCTTCCCCGCGGTCGAGCTGGAACTGCTGTTTCCGCTGATGGAGGACGTCAGCCGCCTGGTGCTGGAGGGCGGTGCCGATCTCGGCATCATGTGGCGGCAGGAGGTGCTGCCGCCCGCGCTGGGCTTCCATGCGCTGGGCTGGGTGCCGATGCAGATCCTGTGCGCGCCCGAGCATCCGCTGGCGGGGCAGCGCGTCGACTGGGAAGAGCTCAAGCGCTATCGCCAGCTGATGGTCGCGACCCGCACCGACAGCGAAGAGAAGATGCGCCTTCGCGTCGCTGCCGACGTGTGGTGGGTGGAAAGCCAGTGGGTGATCGTGGAGCTGGTCAAGCGCGGGCTGGGCTGGGCCTTCGTACCGTGGCACGTGGTGGCCAATTCGCCGGCCGCGGCGCGGCTGGTGTCGCCGCCGCTGGCGTTCCAGCAGCAGGACTGGCCGGTGGCGATGGAGTTGGTGTGGCACAAGCAGCGGCCGCTGGGCAAGGCCGCCACCTGGCTGCGCGAACGGATCTGCCGGCAGCCGCTGCCGCGCGCGCCGGCCGACGTCCCGGGAGAGAGCCCCGGCGCTTCCGCCTAGCGCTGGCCCACCGTGGCAGTGGCCGCGTCCCTGGTGCTTCCCGTGGTGGGGTCCCCCAGCGCCTGCGGATGCCAGCCGCCGCCCAGCGCCTTGATCAGCACCACTGCCGCCGTGTACTGGCGGCCGGTGATGGACAGCGCGGTGCGTTCGGCAGTGTAGGCGCTGGTCTGCGCGGTCAGCACGTCGAGCAGGCCGGCGGTGCCGGCGCGGTAGCGGTTGTTGACCAGCACCAGCGCCTCGCGCGCCGAGCGCAGCGCGTCGTTCTGCACCACCGCTTCCTGCTCCAGCAGCCGCTGCGCGGCGAGGTTGTCCTCGACTTCCTGGAACGCCGTCAGCACGGTCTGGCGGTAGTTGGCCACGGTCTGGTCGTAGACGGCCACCGCCTGCGCCTTGGCCGCGCTGCGCAATCCGCCGTCAAACAGCGTGCCTGCCAGCCCGCCGCCGATCGACCAGATGCGGTCGGGCAGCGACATCCAGCGCGCCAGCGTGCTGGCGGTCAGCCCGCCGCTGGCCGACAGCGACAGCGTCGGATAGTAGGCCGCCTGCGCCACGCCGATCTGCGCATTGGCCGAGGCCATGCGGCGCTCGGCCGCGCCGATGTCTGGGCGGCGCTCCAGCAGTTCCGACGGCACCGCCGCGGGAACGAGCGGCGGCGCGGCACGGAAGTCGTCGGCGGCCAGCGTCAGCGCCGCGGGCGGCTTGCCGACCAGGATGGCGATGGCGTGCTCGAGCTGCGCTCGCGTGATCTGGATATCGATCTGCTGCGCCTGCGCGCTCTTGAGCTGGGTTTCGGACTGCAGCACGTCCGAGCGCTGCGCGGTGCCGGCGGCGTACTGGTTCTGCACCAGTTGCAAGGACTTCGCGTAATCCGCCACGGTGCGGTCCAGCAACGCCTTCTGCGCATCGGCCACGCGTAGCAGGAAATAGCTCTGCGCCAGCGTCGCCTGGGTCGACAGCAGCGTCGATGCCAGGTCGGCCTGGCTGGCCTGCGCGCTCGCCTCGCTGCTTTCCACCTGGCGCCGCACGCGGCCCCACACGTCGATTTCCCAGGTCGCGCCCAGCGTCGCGCTCTGGCCGTTGAGCGTATTGCCGCCGGTGCCGCGCGCGCGCGAGGCCCCCGCCTGCGCGTCGACGATCGGGAAAAAGCCGGCGCGCGCCGCCTGCAGCGCGGCCACGGCCAGGCGGTACTGCGCCTCGGCGGCCTTGATGTTCTGGTTCGAGATCTGCACCTCGGACATCAGCGCATCGAGCTGGCTGTCGCCGAACACCGTCCACCAGTCGGCGCGCGTGGTCGCGTCCTGCGGCTCGGCAGTCTTCCAGTCGCCGCGCCAGGCGGTGGCGTCGGCCGTGCTGTCCGCAGTGCCTTCCTTGAACGCCTCCGGCACCGGCGCGTCCGGGCGCTTGTAGTCAGGGCCGACGGCACAGCCGGCCAGCAGCAGCGCGCACGCCAGCGGCACCGGCAGGGCATGGGTCAGCAGACGGGTAAAAACAGTCATAGCGAGAGTCTCTGCAAATCTAGACGGCGGCCGCCTGGTCCGGCGTGCCAGTGCCACGGCGGCGCTGGCGCCAGGCCTTGACCTTCAGGCGCCAGCGGTCCAGCGTCAGGTAAACCACCGGCGTGGTGTACAGGGTCAGCAGCTGGCTCACCACCAGCCCGCCGACAATGGAGATGCCCAGCGGCGCGCGCAGCTCGGCACCGTCGCCGCGGCCGATCGCCAGCGGCACCGCGCCCAGCAGGGCGGCCATGGTGGTCATCAGGATCGGGCGGAAGCGCAGCAGGCAGGCGCGGTAGATCGCGTCGCGCGGCGACAGCCCTTCGCGCCGTTCGGCGTCGATGGCGAAGTCGATCATCATGATCGCGTTCTTTTTCACGATGCCGATCAGCAGGATCACGCCGATCAGCGCGATGATGCTGAAGTCCGTTTTCGACGCCAGCAGCGCCAGCAGCGCGCCCACGCCCGCCGAGGGCAGCGTCGACAGGATCGTCAGCGGATGCACGTAGCTTTCATACAGCACGCCCAGCACGATATAGATCGTGATCAGCGCCGCCAGGATCAGGACCGGCTGGCTCTTGAGCGAGTCCTGGAACGCCTTGGCGCCGCCCTGGAAGTTGGCGCGCAAGGTCTCCGGCACGCCGATGCGCGCCATCTCGCGCGTGACGGCATCGGTCGCCTGCGACAGCGACATGCCCTCGGCCAGGTTGAACGAGATCGTCGACGCCGCGAACTGCCCCTGGTGGTTCACGCCCAGCGGCGTGCTGGTCGGCACCACGCGCGAGAACGCCGCCAGCGGCACGCGGTTGCCGTTGCCGGTAACCACGTAGATGTCCTTGAGCGCGTTCGGGCCCTGCAGGTATTCCTGGCTCAGCTCCATTACCACGCGGTACTGGTTGAGCGGGTGATAGATGGTCGACACCAGCCGCTGGCCGAAGGCATCGTTGAGCACCGCATCGATCTGCTGCGCGGTCACGCCCAGACGCGAGGCCGCATCGCGGTCGATGATCACCGAGGTCTGCAGGCCCTTGTCGTTGGTGTCGGTATCGATGTCCTCCAGCCCCTTCAGGTTGGATAGCGCTGCCCGCACCTTGGGCTCCCACACACGCAAGACCTCCAGATCGTCGGACTGCAGCGTGAACTGGTACTGCGAGCTGCTCTGCCGCCCGCCCACGCGGATATCCTGCACCGACTGCAGGAACAGTCTCGCGCCCGGCTCCTTGGCCAGCTTGTCGCGCAGTCGCGCAATGATCGCGTCGGCGGATTCCTTGCGCTCGGACAGCGGCTTGAGCGTGACGAACATCTGCCCCGTATTGCGCTGCGAACCGCCGGTAAAGCCGGTCACGTTCTCCACCGCCGGATCCGAGCGCACGATCGTGATAAAGCTGTCGAGCTTGCCGCGCATCGCCTGGAACGAGGTGGCCTGGTCGGCGCGGATAAAGCCGATCAGCCGGCCGGTGTCCTGCTGCGGGAAGAAGCCCTTGGGCACGATCACGTACAGGTACACGTTGAGCGCGATGGTGGCGATCAGCACCAGCCACACCAGCGGGCTCAGGCGCAGCGCCGTGGACAGCGAGCGCGCATAGCCGTCGTGCAGCCACTGGAACATGCGCTCGGTGGCGCGGAAGAAGCGGCCCTGCTTCTCCGGCTCGGGCGGACGCAGCAGCCGTGCGCACATCATCGGCGTGGTGGTCAGAGACACCACCAGCGAAACCAGGATCGCCACCGACAGCGTGATCGCGAACTCCTGGAACAGCCGGCCCACGATCCCGCCCATCATCAGCAGCGGAATGAATACCGCGATCAGCGACAGGCTCATCGACAGCACCGTGAAGCCGACCTCGCGCGCACCGCGCAGCGCCGCGGCGAGCGGCTTCATGCCTTCCTCGATGTGGCGAGAGATATTCTCCAGCACCACGATGGCATCGTCGACCACGAAGCCGGTGGCAATCGTCAGCGCCATCAGCGACAGGTTGTTCAGCGAGAACCCGGCCAGGTACATCACCGAGAAGGTGCCGATCAGCGACACCGGCACCGCCACACTGGGGATAAAGGTGGCGCGCACATTGCGCAGGAACACGAGCACCACCATGATCACCAGCGCCACCGAAATCATCAGCGTGTGCTCGACCTCGCGCAGCGAGGCGCGGATGGTGGGCGTGCGGTCCATCATCACGTCCATCGAGATCGCCGCCGGGATCATCTTCTGCAGTTGCGGCAGCATCTCGTTGACGCGGTCGACGGTCTCGATGATGTTGGCGCCCGGCGAGCGGTTCAGCACCAGCAGCACCGACGGCTTGCCGTTGGCCGAGCCTGCATTGCGGATGTCCTGCACCGAGTCGACCACATTGGCCACGTCGCGCAGCCGCACCGGCACCGCGAACGAATTGGGCCCGCTGGTGGCGCTGGTGCCGCCGGTGGCGCCGCTGGTAATGGTAGTGGTGCCGCTGCTGGTGGTCAGCGTGGTCACGGTCACGCCGTTGACCACCTTGGTGCTGACGCCGCCGCTGGCGGCGGCGTTGGCGGTGCTGGCAATCAGCGCACCCGCCGACGTCGACGAGAAGGTCCCCGGCGTGGCGTAGCGGATGATCAGCGGCATGTAGT
This sequence comes from Cupriavidus sp. DF5525, assembly GCF_040149425.2. NCBI lineage: Bacteria > Pseudomonadati > Pseudomonadota > Betaproteobacteria > Burkholderiales > Burkholderiaceae > Cupriavidus > Cupriavidus sp. DF5525. The sequence continues at coordinate 588,613 of NZ_CP168265.1, forward strand.
CTTCCGCCTTCATTGCCTGGTCGTTGGCGTAGACCTGCCAGTTGCTGGTGGTGTTTTCCAGCGTGCCCAGGGGCCGGTTGGCGTTGGTCGCGCTGATGGTGTTGCGCACGTCCTCCAGCGAGATGCCGTAGTTGTTCAGCGCGGTGGGATTCAGTTCCACCCGCACAGCCGGCAGCGACGCGCCGCCGATAGTGACCTGGCCCACGCCCTCCACCTGCGACAGCTTCTGCGCCAGGATGGTCGAGGCCGCGTCATAGAGCTGCCCTCGTGTCATCGTCGGCGAGGTCAGTGCGATGATCATGATCGGCGCGTCGGCCGGGTTGACCTTGCGGTAGGTCGGGTTGTTGGGCAGGCTGGTCGGCAGCGTGGCGCGCGAGGCATTGATCGCCGCCTGCACGTCGCGCGCGGCGCCGTCGATATTGCGCGACAGGTCGAACTGCAGCGTCACGCGGGTCGAGCCGAGCGAGCTGCTCGACGTGATCTCGGTCACGCCAGCGATGGTGCCGAGCGCACGCTCAAGCGGCGTGGCCACGGTGGCGGCCATCGTTTCAGGACTCGCGCCCGGCAGCGAGGCCGACACCGAGATGGTGGGGAAGTCCACCTGCGGCAGCGGCGACACCGGCAGCAGCCGCAGCGCGGCAAGCCCCGCCAGCAGGATGCCGAGCGTCAGCAGCGCGGTCGCGACCGGCCGGTGGATAAAGGCAGCGGAGAGGTTCATCGCTGCACCGGCTCCTGCGGGCCAGGCGGTTCGTCACCCGTGCCGCCTTCCTCAGGATCGCCGAAGCGCCGCTTGCGCCAGCCCTTCACGCGCGTGGCCACGCGGTCGAACGCCAGGTAGATCACCGGCGTGGTGAACAGCGTCAGCACCTGGCTGACCAGCAGGCCGCCCACCATGGTCACACCGAGCGGCCGGCGCAGCTCGCTGCCGATGCCGGAGCCCAGCATCAGCGGCAGTGCCGCCAGCAGGGCCGCCATGGTGGTCATCAGGATCGGGCGGAAACGCAGCAGGCAGGCCTGGAAGATCGCGTCGCGCGGGCGCATGCCGCCCTCGCGCTCGGCCTCGAGCGCGAAGTCGATCATCATGATCGCGTTCTTCTTGACGATACCGATCAGCAGGATGATGCCGATGATGGCAATGATGCCCAGGTCCTGCCCCGCCACCAGCAGCGCCAGCAGCGCGCCCACGCCCGCCGACGGCAGCGTCGACAGGATGGTGACGGGATGGATGGTGCTTTCATACAGCACGCCCAGCACGATATACATCGTCACCACCGCGGCCAGGATCAGCCACAGCGTGTTCGACAGCGAGGCGCGGAACGCCAGCGCGGCGCCCTGGAAGCTGGTCTGCATCGAGATCGGCAGGCCCAGCTCCTGTTCGACCTTGGTGATCTTGTCGACCGCGGCGCCCAGCGATTCGCCGTGCGCCAGGTTGAACGAGATCGTCGCCGCCGGGAACTGCCCCTGGTGGTTGATCACCAGCGGGCCGGTGCGCTCGGTGATGCGCGCGAACGCGCCCAGCGGTACCTGGCCGCCCGAGGAGGAGGGCAGGCGCAGGTCGGCCAGCGACTGCGGGCTCTTGCGGAACTCGGGCATGGTCTCCAGCACCACGCGGTACTGGCTCGACTGCGTGAAGATGGTCGACACCAGGCGCTGGCCGAAGGCACTGTACAGTGCGCTGTCGATCACCGCGGTGGTGATGCCGAAGCGCGCCGCGGCGTCGCGGTCGATATCGACATAGGCGCGCAGGCCGTTGTTCCGCTGGTCGCTGGTGACGTCGCGCAGCTCGGGTTCCTGGCGCAGGCGTTCCACCAGGTTCGGTACCCACGTGGCCAGCGTCTCGGGATCGGGATCTTCCACCGTGAACTGGTACTGCGTGCGCGACACCTTGTCTTCGATGGTCAGGTCCTGCACCGGCTGCGTGAACAGCGACACGCCGCCCAGGTCGTGCACCGCCTGCTGCAGCCGCTGCGTGACCACTTCGATGGGGTCGCGCTCGCCCTTGGGCTTGAGGTTGATCAGCATGCGCCCGGCGTTGAGCGTGGTGTTGGTGCCATCCACGCCGATAAACGACGACAGGCTTGCCACGGCCGGATCCTGCATCACCACCTTGGCCACCGCGTGCTGCTTGCGCGCCATGGCGTCGAACGAGGTGGTCTGCGCGGCCTCGGTGATGCCCTGGATCACGCCGGTGTCCTGCACCGGGAAGAAGCCCTTGGGCACCAGCAGGTACAGCAGTCCGGTCAGCACCAGCGTGGCCACGGCCACGACCAGCGTCGCCTTCTGGCGATCGAGCACCCACTCCAGCGCGCGGCCGTAGCGCTCGATCACGTTGTCGAAGAAGCGGCCGGTGGAGCGGTGGAAGCGCGACAGCTTTTCTTCCGGCACGTGGTGCAGCAGGCGCGCGCACATCATCGGCGTGAGCGTCAGCGACACCACCGCCGAGATCAGGATCGACACCGCCAGCGTGATCGCGAACTCGCGGAACAGGCGTCCGACCACGTCGCCCATGAACAGCAGCGGGATCAGCACCGCCACCAGCGAGAAGGTCAGCGAGATGATGGTGAAGCCAATTTGTTTAGAACCCTTCAGCGCCGCCTCCATCGGCGAATCGCCTTTCTCGATGTAGCGCATGATGTTCTCGATCATCACGATCGCATCGTCGACCACGAAGCCGGTGGCGATGGTCAGCGCCATCAGCGTCAGGTTGTTGATCGAGAATCCGGCCATGTACATCACGCCGAAGGTGCCGACCAGCGACAGCGGCACCGCCACGCCCGGGATGATGGTGGCGGGGATGTTGCGCAGGAACAGGAAGATCACCAGAACCACCAGCGCGATCGCCAGCAGCAGTTCGAACTGCACGTCCTCGACCGAGGCGCGGATGGTGGTGGTGCGGTCGGTCAGCAGCTGCACGTGGACCGAGGCCGGCAGCGCGTTCTGCAGCTGCGGCAGCAGCGTCTTGATGCGGTCCACCACCTCGATCACGTTGGCACCCGGCTGGCGCTGGATATTCAGCACGATCGCGGGCTTGTCGTTGGCCCATGCGGCCAGGCGGCTGTTCTCGGGGCCGTCGACGATCTCGGCCACGTCGGTGATGCGGATCGGCGCGCCGTTCTTGTAGCCCAGGATGATCTGGCGGTACTCGTCGGCCGAGCGCAGCTGGTCGTTGGCGTCGATGGTGGAGGCGCGCGCGGGCCCGTCGAAGCTGCCCTTGGCGCCGTTGACGTTGGACGACCCGATCGCGGTGCGCAGGTCGTCGATCGACATGTCCAGGGAAGCCAGTGCGGTCGGGTTGGCCTGGATGCGCACCGCGGGGCGCTGGCCGCCGCTGATGGTGACCAGCCCCACGCCCTGGATCTGCGAGATCTTCTGCGCCACGCGCGTGTCGACCATGTCCTGCAGCTTGGGCAGCGGCATGGTGTCGGAGGTCATGGCGATGGTCATGATCGGCGCGTCGGCCGGGTTGACCTTGCTGTAGACCGGCGGCATCGGCAGGTCGGACGGCAGCAGGTTGCTGCCGGCATTGATCGCGGCCTGGACCTCCTGCTCGGCCACGTCCAGCGGCAGCGTCAGCTCGAACTGCAGCGTGATCACCGAGGCGCCGCCCGACGAGGACGACGACATCTGCTTCAGGCCCGGCATCTGGCCGAACTGGCGCTCCAGTGGCGCGGTCACCGACGAGGTCATCACGTCCGGGCTGGCGCCGGGGTAGAGCGTGGTGACCTGGATGGTCGGGTAGTCCACTTCGGGCAGCGCCGACAGCGGCAGCAGCCGGTAGGCCACCAGCCCGGACAGCAGGATGGCCAGCATCAGCAGCGCCGTGGCGACCGGGCGCTCGATGAAGAGGCGTGAGGGGTTCATGCGGCGTCCTTACTGCTGCGTGCCGCTGGCGGGCGGGGCGCTGGCGCCGGCCTGGCGGTGGCGGCGGTGTTCCGCCGCCGCGCCCGACGCTGCCGCGCCGCTGGCATCGCCGTGCGCACCGCTGGCGCCGCCAGCGCCGCCACCATCGCGGCGCCGGCCGCGTGCGCGCGGCTGGCTGGCCGGCACCACCGCGGCGGCGCGCGCGGCCGGGTCCACGGCTTCGACCGTCATGCCTTCCTTGAGTCGGTCGGCGCCGTCGATGACCACGCGCTGGCCCGGCTCCAGGCCCTTGAGCACCGCATTGCGGCTGCCATCGCCCGGCCCGAGCGTGATCACCTGCACCTTGACCTTGCCGCTGTCGTCGACCGTGTAGACGAACGTGCCCTGCTGGCCGCGCTGGATCGCCGCCACCGGGATCACGGTGGCGTCCTTGAGCGTATCCACGCGCGTGCGCACGTTGACGAACTGGTTCGGGAACAGCATGCCGTCGGCATTGGGGAAGACCGCCTTGAGCTTGACCGTGCCGGTGGTGGTGTCGATCTGGTTGTCGGTGGTCAGCAGCGTGCCTTCTCCCAGCTGGTTGCGCACCTGGCGGTCCCACGCCTGCACCGGCAGTTCTTCGCCGGCATTGAGCTTCTTCAGTACCGACGGCAGGTTGTCCTCGGGGATGGTGTACATCACGGCGATCGGCTGGATCTGCGTGATCAGCGCGATGCCGTTGGTGTCGCTGGTGTTGACGATATTGCCCGGGTCGACCTGGCGCAGGCCGATGCGGCCCGACACCGGCGCCACGATCTTCGTATAGCCCAGCTGCAGGCGCGCGTTGGCGACATTGCCCTGGTCGGTCTTGACCACGCCCTCGTACTGGCGCACCAGCGCGTCCTGGGTATCGACCTGCTGCTTGGAGATCGAGTCCTGGCCCAGCAGCGTGCGGTAGCGCTGCTGGTCGAGCCTGGCGTTCTGCAGCAGCGCCTGGTCGCGCGCGAGCTGGCCCACGGCCTGGTCCAGTGCCGCCTGGAACGGGCGCGGGTCGATCTCGGCCAGCACGTCGCCGGCCTTGACCATCTGGCCTTCCTTGAACAGCACCTTCAGCAGCGGCCCCGACACCTGCGCGCGCACGGTGACGTTGGACACCGGCGTGACGTTGCCCAGGCCGTTGAGCACCACGTCCATGTCGCGCCTGGCTACCTCGGCCACCACCACCGGCGAGCGCGGCATGCCGGCGCCGCCTGGGCCCCCGCGTGCGCCGGGCCCGCTGGCGCCACCCGGCGCGCCCGCCGTGCCGGCCGGGGCCGGGCTGCGGTGGGCGTACCAGTACCAGGCGCCGCCGGCCAGCAGCAGCACCAGCAGGCCAATATAGAGCCCACGCCGGGCCGGGCGCCGGGGCGGCTTGCCTTCGGGCGGGCGCGAAGACGGAGGAGGCGAAGCGGGGGAGGGAGTAGGTTGGCCTTGTTCGGGGTTGGACATATCCGCAAATCCTGGGAGCGGCGCGCGCGGCGCGCCGGCAGTGTTCGGCTGGCAAGTGGCGATGCAGCAGTATGCCGCAACGCAAACAGCACCGGCCCGGGAGCGCGCCTGGGTGCTGCGCGGGGCCGGCGGCGGGCCGCCAAGTGCCGTGCGGCGCGCATACGCGTGGCGCCGAAGGCAAGTCATGCCGCAAGGATAATGTGCGGGGCCGGGCGCCCGTATTTCCGCGCCTGGCGGTTTTATTACAGCGGATTACCAGCGCCCCGGGTGTAACCTCCGGAAACAAAACCGCCCGGCCAATCCGGCGTGTGCGCCGCCCGGGCTGACTATCATGTGCCTATGCGAACGAACCAGCCTACCCAGATCCTCGTCGTCGACGACGATCCCGAACTCCGCGACCTGCTGCGCGAATACCTGACCCAGCAAGGTTTTGCCGTCTCGGTGATGCATGACGGCGACGGCCTGCAGGCGCGCCTGGAGCGCGAGCGCCCGGCGCTGATCGTGCTGGACCTGATGATGCCCAAGGTCGACGGCCTGACCGCGCTGCGCAACCTGCGCGCCAAGAACGACGATATCCCGGTGATCCTGCTGACCGCGCGCAGCGACGAGATCGACCGCATCGTCGGCCTGGAGATCGGCGCCGATGACTACCTGGGCAAGCCGTTCTCGCCGCGCGAGCTGCTGGCGCGCATCAACGCCGTGCTGCGCCGCAAGCTGGCGCGTCCCGCGGCCGCGCCCGAGGACCGCGAATCGGTCGCCTTCGGCCCCTTCCGCGTCAATTTCCGCCAGCGCACGCTGCAGCGCGCGGGCCAGCCGCTGTCGATCAGCGATACCGAGTTCGCGCTGCTCAAGCTGCTGCTGATGCATCCGCTCGAAGTGCTGTCGCGCGAGCGCATCGTCGAGCTGATGTACGGCAGCGCCAGCGGCATTAGCGACCGCGGCATCGACGTGCAGATCTGGCGCCTGCGCCGGCTGCTCGATGAAGACGCGCAGCGCCCGCGCTATATCCAGACCGTGCGCGGGCGTGGCTACACCTTCGTGCCCGACGAAGCGGAAGAGATGTCCGCGGGGCTCCCCGAATAAAAGCCGCGGCGCCCGCCCCCTGGCGCCGCGTGCCACCAGACCCTGCTACCCGATGAAGTTGCGACGTATCGACACCCTGTTCGGCCGCATTGCCCTGCTGATTGCTGCCGTGCTCGTGATCAGCCATTTCTCCTGGCTCGCCATCCTGCGCATGGACCGCCGCCAGCAGCAGGTCGACTACTCCGTCGAGCAGATGCTGTTCCAGCTCGACAGCATCGAGCGCGCGCTCGATGCGCGCCCGCCGGCGAAGCTGCCCAGCCTGGTGGAGACCGCCAGCACCGCCAGCGCCGAGGAGCTCGCCACTGTGCCCAAGGGCGGGCGCTCGCGCCGGCTGGTCGAGCAGTTCATCTCGCGGCTGCCGCAAGGCACCGAGATCCGCCTCGAGGACGAGACCACGCCGCGCATCTGGATCAAGCTGCCGGACCGCGCCAACTGGATCGCCATGCCGATCCTGTGGGTTCACAACCCGCCGCCGGACAACCGGCTGGTGCCGGGCGTGATGCTGGTGGTGGGCGTGGCAATCGTGTTTGCGGTGCTGATCGCGTGGCAGATCCAGCGGCCGGTGCGCGACATGGCCAATGCGGCCGAGCTACTGTCGCGCCAGCACGCGGTGCCGCCCTTGCGCGAGCGTGGACCGCACGAGCTGCGCCAGCTGATCGAGCGCTTCAACCGCATGGTGGCCGACCTGGCGCGCATCGACCAGGAGCGCAACACCATGCTGGCCGGCATCGCGCATGATTTGAAGACGCCGCTGGCGCGGCTGCGGCTGCGCGCGGAGATGCTGGCCGATCCCAAGGCTGCGGCAGGGGTCACGCGCGACGTTGAGTCCATGTCGGCGATCGTCGAGCAGTTCCTGAGCTTTGCGCAGACCAGCGAATCGACCGCGCGGCCGGTGCCGGTGGACAAGCGTGTCAACGAGCTGGCCGCGTCGCTGGCGGAGCAGGAGCGGCAGGTGGTCCTGTCATTGGGCGCGGGCGAAGGCTTCCGCATGATCGCCACGCAGCTCGACCGCATCGTCGGCAACCTGGTCGACAACGCCTATGCGTATGGCAAGCCGCCGGTGTGTATTGCCACTACGCGCACGCCCGAGGGCTACCTGCTGGTGGTGGAGGACCATGGGGCAGGCATCCCGGACGAGGACAAGGAGCGCGTTACGTTGCCCTTCGTGCGGCTGGACCCGGCACGCGGGGGGAACGCGCATTCCGGGTTGGGCCTGGCGATCGTGGACCGGCTCGTGCGGCAGGCAGGGGGGAAGCTGAACCTGGTGAATGCCGACGGTGGCGGGTTCCGGGTGGAGATGCTGTTCGGGGGAGCCGAAGCGTAAGGCTCAGACCTTCTTCTTCTCACCGATCCGGCTTTCCTTCCCAGCCAGCAGCTTGGCGATATTCTGCCGATGCCGCGCGATCAGTAGCACGCTGATCAGGGAGATCGCCCCGGCCATGATGTCGACGCCGTTCATCAGCACATGGAAGAACGGCGCGAAGATCGCCGCCACCAGTGCCGCCAGCGACGAATAGCGGAAGAAGAACGCAATGATCAGCCACGTGGCCAGCGTGCCCAGGCCCAGGATCGGGTTGATCGCCAGCAGGATGCCGGCCGCGGTGGCCACGCCCTTGCCGCCGGCAAAGCGGTGGTACACCGGGAACAGGTGACCCAGGAATACCGCCAGCGCCACCATGGCCAGGCCGGTCTCGTTCAGGCCGTAGGCAGGGCCGAAGCGCGCCGCCAGCCACACTGCCAGCCATCCCTTCAGTGCATCCCCGATCAGCGTGAAAATCGCGGCCTTCTTGTTGCCGGTGCGCAGCACATTGGTGGCGCCGGGATTGCCTGAGCCGTACGAGTGCGGGTCGGGCAGGCCCATCAGCTTGCTGACAACGACAGCGAAGGAAATGGATCCGATCAGGTAGGCGGCGAGGGCGAAAAGCAGGTTGGCCATGTGTAGTGGGGTGTTTTCGGGCTGGCGCGATTGTAGCGCGGCGGCGGGGTCGCTATGTCCGTGTCTTCCCGGATTTGCATCGAGGGACCCTTCGAATGTCTGGCGGCAGCGCCGTACCCCGCTGGATGTCCTGTACTCCGGAGTGGTGTGGCGTTCACTCGCGCGGTGGCTTGCGAGATATCGCTGACAAACGTCAAACATTCAAACCATAGCATCTGATATTTCCGCATCCCGGCTATTGGCGGCCGTTTCATCATGTGCGCCGCTGTATGGCCCGTGTGCCCTGTGCGAAGTCTCGCATCGGTGCCGGTTCCTTTTCCTGATTGTTCCCAGAAATCCCCAGCATGAATCACGCCTTACGCCGGCTTGCCAGTCGGTCCCCGGCATGTCGCGCCCTGGCCGCGCGGCCCATTCCGCTACTGTCCATCAATGCCCGGTTCGGCCGGCGCACGCTGGCCCTGTCTGCCGCCACCACCTTGCTCGCCTCCGGCTACGCAGTGGCCGGCGCCGTGGATGGCGGCACCGTCAGCGGCAACAACACCAATATCGCCATCGGCACCGGCGCGAGTTCGACCAACGCCACCAGCGAGCCGAGCATCGCCATCGGCGTAGACAGCAGGTCTACCGATGAGGCCACCGTAGCCATCGGCTACGACGCCTGGGCGATCGGCCAGCGCGGCCTCGCCCTGGGCGGCAACACCACGGCAGCCATGGATGCCGTAGCCATCGGCAGCGGTGCGCAGGCCAACTACAACAATTCGCTGATCATCGGTTCGAACACCTATGACACCAATTCCTGGGCCACGGCTTTCGGTAGCGGTTCGCGCGCGGGCCAGTTCGGGCTGGCGCTTGGCATCGAGGCGGATGCGACGGCCACGCATAGCATCGCTATCGGCCGGCAGACCGTCGCGGCGGAAGAAGCGGTCTCCCTTGGCAACCAGTCGGGGGCGACGGCGAAGGATGCGGTGGCGGTCGGCTTCAGCGCAAGGGCCGACGCTGTCAACAGCGTGGCGCTGGGCGCGTATTCCGTGGCCACGCCGATGACCAATGCCACGGCGTTCAACCCCAACCCCGGCTTTGCGCTCGCCGGCCTGGTGCCGGTGGGCCAGGTGTCGGTCGGCGCGCCCGGCGCGGAACGCCGGCTGACCAATGTCGCGGCAGGCGCCGCGCTCACCGATGCGGTCAATGTGAGCCAGCTGCAGTCGGCGTTGAGCACAATCACCCCGGTCGCCGATATCTATGCACAGTTCAACAGCCAGATCAGCGCGCTGGAACAGCAGATCACCAACGTAAGCACCGCCCAGGGCGTCGATGCCCTGTATTTCCGTGCGGATGGCAGCCAGACCAGCGCCGATGCGGCCCACGCCGCGCCGGGCACGCACGGCGTGGCGGCAGGCGCGAATGCGGTGGCCGCTGCAGACCGCAGCGTCGCCGTCGGCAACGGTGCCAGCGCCAACGCCGCGGGCGCGGTCGCGCTGGGCGCGGGCGCTTCCGCCACGGCCGCTGGCAGCGTGGCGCTGGGGGCCGACTCTGTCGCCACCCGCGAGAACACCGTATCGGTGGGCGCGGCCGGCAACGAACGCCAGATCACCAACGTGGCAGCCGGCACGGCGCCGACGGATGCGGTCAATGTGTCGCAGCTGCAGTCGGCGCAGGCCGATACGATCAACGCGGCCAACACCTATGCCGACCGCCAGGTCGCCGATGTGCGCCGCGACAGCTACGCCGGCATCGCGTCGGCCATGGCGATGGCCAGCCTGCCGCAGGCGGTGCTGCCGGGCCGGGGCATGCTCGCCATGGCGGGCAGTACCTATGGCGGACAGTCCGCGATGGCGTTGGGGCAAGTGAGCAGCCCCTTGTAAACTGCTTATAGGTGTGCAATTATTATCACTCATGAGCATACTTGCTAAAGTTACGATGAAGGAGGCGTGCGCGATGCTGGGCATCCACCCTGGCACGCTTCGCCGATGGGAGTCCGACGGGAAGATCTCCGCCGATCGGACTCCGGGTGGTCATCGTCGCTATAATTTGACCGCTCTAATGGAGTTGGCCGGCAAGAAGGTCGAGGAAGCAGAGCGCGGGCGTACTACGCTCGCCTATGCGCGCGTTTCCAGCCACGACCAGAAGGCCGATCTGGAGCGTCAGTGCCAGGTGCTGGAGTCGTTCTGCGCTGCGAAGGGATGGCCCTTCGAACTCATCCGGGATCTCGGCTCCGGCATGAACTATGAGAAGAAGGGCCTCAAGCAACTGCTCAAACGTATCTGCGCCGGAGGCGTTGATCGGCTTGTCATCACACACAAGGACCGGCTCTTGCGATTTGGTGCAGAGCTCGTTTTTGCTCTGTGCGAGCAATTCGGAACGGAAGTCGTCATCATCAATGCCAAAGGCGATTCGACGTATGAGGAGGATCTTGCCTGCGACGTGCTTGAGATCATTACCGTCTTTTCGGCGCGCCTCTATGGCAGCCGTTCCCACAAGAATCGTCACGCCATGAAAGCCCTGAAAGAGGCTGCAGATGCCATTCAAGAGGGCTGATCCCACCACTATCCAGTTCGCGAGGAAGGTCCGTCTGGTGGTGGACGCTGATGCTGCGGGCAAGCTCGACGGGCAATCCAAAATCTGCAACTGGCTATGGAATCGACTCAAGGACGAAGTCGAGACGCGCATGGCGGAGTTGTCCATCGTCGGCGGCTATGGCTATCTTGATGAGGCGCGAACCAAGAAGCTCCTGTCGGAGGTCTATTCCGAGATCGGGCTTCGCAACCTCGTGCCGCCGCTCAAGGAGCGTCATCCGTTCTTGCGCTGTGTGTTTTCTTCACCGCTGAAGAATGTCGCGCTGCGCATGGCCAAGGCCATTGCCTCGCATCGAAAGTCGAAGAATGGACAGCGCTGCGGCCCAGACGTGGGCTGGGTCAAGTACAAGGCATGGGCCAAGCACTGGATGAGCCTGGAATACGACGAGCCAGGCAAAGGCTGGAATGTTTCCCAGTTCGGTTGGCTCAACCTATCGTTCGGCGCGAACGCGCAAGGACAGCGGCTGTCGCTGCGCCTGAAGATGGAGAAGACACCCAAGGAGATCGCGAGCGCTCGCACTTGCCGGATCGTCCGCGAGGGCCGCGACCGCTATTTCGCTGTGTTCACGCTCAAGGGGCAGAAGAAGGCCAGGCAACGCGGCACGCGCGTGGTCTACATCGATCCGAACCTGAAGAACTTTGGCTACGCTCTGGATACTGAGGGGCGCGCCTTCGAATTGTCCAATCTTGAGAAGTTGAAGGAGTCGGAGCGCATTCTCGATCGGCTAACGAGTCTGCGTGACCGGTGCATAGCAAAGTCGCTGTGGGTAGATACCGTCCACGGCGATGGCACGGTGTCGACGCATTGGCGTCCCAGTCGCCGCTGGAAGCGTTTGGACGACGCTGTGGAGCGAATGCAAACCAAAGTGCGAGAACAGAAAAAGCACTTCATGTATTCGCTGGCGAACCAGCTCTGCAGGCACTACGACGTGATTGGGATCGGCAACTACGTGCCGGAGAACACCAACCACGGCAAGGGCCGCAAATACAACCGTGCGGTAAGAAACAGAACGATGCACGGTGCATTCAAGGACATTCTCTCGTGGGTCGCGACGCGCTCCAGAAAGCATGCGCTGGTGCTGGATGAAACCGGCACCACGCGAACGTGCCATGCGTGTGGTCACGTTGTCGAGGGCGGGATAGCGCCCGCAATTCGGGAGTGGGATTGCCCGGGCTGCGGCACCTGCCACCTGCGCGACGAGAATGCCTGTCAAAACGGTCTGCGGCGGCTGCTGACGCAAGTCGGCGACGCTGTGGACTGCTCCCATCTGCCCTGCTCGGGCCCCGTTCAGATTATCGGGCGGTGTGATTGGCGATTCCATCCGCAAGGATGGACGGGAGTCCCGAGAGGGGGCGCCAATGTGAATTCAATGCGCCTGCCGGAGTACCGGCAGCGAATGCGCGCGTTACCGCGCGCTCGGGTTGGTGACCGCGCGTCCAAATCTGCAAAGACGTCGCCATCAGCGATGCGTAGGCTTGCTTAGATTTGGAAGAGCGGCTTCGCGCATGTCAGACAGCGGTAACTGGGTCTACAAGGCCAACGCCACCGCGGCTACGCACGGCAGGTATGGCGTCGGGGTCGGGGCCGGCTTTCACTGGTAGCGCGCCGGCCGGGCGGCAGCTCAGTCAGGCAGCGCGCATTGCACGGGTTTGGCATCGACCAGCCCCGGCAGCAGCTTTGGGTCCAGGCTGACCAGGTAGCCGCGCCGGCCGCCGTTGATGTAGATGCGTTCCAGCTCCAGCACGGTCGCTTCCACATACACCGGCATGCGCTTGCGCGTGCCGAACGGCGAGGTGCCGCCCACCATGTAGCCGCTGTGGCGCTGCGCCACCTCGGGTTTGCACGGCTGCACGCTCTTGCAGCCGATCTGGCGCGCCAGGTTCTTGGTCGAGACCGAGCAGTCGCCGTGCATCAGCACCACCAGCGGCTGCGCGCGCTCGTCTTCCATCACCAGCGTCTTGATGACATCGTGCTCGGGTACGCCGAGCTGGCGGGCCGATTCGCCGGTGCCGCCATGCTCGACGTATTCATAGGGATGCTCGCCGAAGGCCACGCCGTGCTTGCGCAGGGATTGCGTGGCCGGGGTTTCGGAGACGTGCTTGTTTTTGCTCATGTCCTGGATGCCGCTCAGCCGCGCGGGTGGTGCTGCTGGTGCAGCTCGCGCAGGCGTTCGCGCGCGACGTGCGTGTAGATCTGGGTGGTGGAGATGTCGGCGTGGCCCAGCAGCAGCTGCACCACGCGCAGGTCGGCGCCGTGGTTGAGCAGGTGCGTGGCAAAGGCGTGCCGCAGCGTATGCGGCGACAGTGGCGCATGCACCCCGGCATCGCGCGCATGGCGCTTGATCAGGTGCCAGAACGCCTGCCGCGTCATGCCTTCGCCGCGTTGCGTGACGAAGAGGGCGTCGCAGGCGCGCCCGGCGAGCAGCGCGGGGCGCGCGCTCGCCAGGTAGCGGCGCAGCCAGTCGCCGGCCTGCTGGCCGAACGGCACCAGCCGCTCCTTGTCGCCCTTGCCGCCGACCACACGGGCCACGCCTTCGTTCAGGCCGATCTCGATGGTCTTCATCTGCGTCAGCTCCGACACGCGCAGGCCGCTGGCGTACATCAATTCGAGCATGGTGCGGTCGCGCAGGCCCAGCGGCGTGCCGGTGTCGGGCGCTTCGAGCAGCGCGTCGACCTGGGCCTCGGTCAGCGTCTTGGGGTAGCGCGGCGGCTGCTTGGCCGGGCGCAACAGCAGGCAGGGATCGGCCTCGATCATGTGCTCGCGCAGTGCCCACTGGTAGAAGCGGCGGAACACCGCCAGGCGCCGGTTGGCCGATGACGCGCGCGTCTGTGTGTGGCGCGCGTTGAAGTAGGCCGACAGCACGCTGTCGTCCACGCCCAGCAGCTCGCCACGGCCTTCATGCTGCAGCCAGCGCGCCAGCAGCGTCAGGTCGCGCCGGTAGGCGTCGATGGTGTTGCGCGACAGGCCGTCTTCCAGCCACAGCGCGTCGCAGAAGCGGCCGACCAGCGCCACGTCGGCGTCGCTGGGGGCGGCGGTACTGTCTGGCTGTATCGCGTGGGCGCCGCTCATATCAGCATGGCGCCCTCATGGCGCAGCAGCCAGCGTTTGACGTCGAGGTAGAAGCCGTCTTCGGCATGATGGGAGAAACCGCCGATGCCGCGCGCGGATACCACGCGATGACAGGGGATCACGATCGGGAAAGGGTTCTGCCCGCAGGCCTGGCCCACCGCGCGCGGCATCGCGCCGATGGCGTCGGCGATGGTGCCGTAGGTGGTCACCGCGCCGCGCGGCACCGCGGCAATGGCTTGCCAGACGCGCTGCTGGAAGTCACTGCCGGCCGGGGCCAGCGGCAGGTCGAAGCGGGCGTCGGGATCGGCGTAGTAGGCCTCGAGCTGCACCGCCAGCCGTTGTGTCAGTGCGTCGGCGGGCGCGCGGGCCTCGACGTGCTCCGGCAGGTACACGATCGCACGGATGCGTTCGCCGTCCGTGCGCACGCCGATCTTGCCGAACGGGGCAGGGAGGATGGCGTCGTAGGTGGCGGGCATGGTGGTCGGGCTGGGGCGAATGCTGGATTTTAGTGCTTTTTGGCCGGACAAGAAAAAAGGGCCGCCTTGCGGCGGGCCCTTCTGCGGTGAGATCACACCAGCCTGATCATTGCTCCAGCTTGATGTTCTGTACCTTCACAAGATTCTTCATCTTGTCGAATTCCTTCTTGATCTCCGCCGCGTGCTGCGCCGGCGTATTGCCCGACGGCTCGGCGCCGGCGGTGCGCAGGCGCTGCTGGAAGTCCTTGTCCTGCAGCGCCTTGACGGCGGCGTCGTTGAGCTTCTTGATGACGTCGTCAGGCGTGCCGGCAGGCGCCACCAGGCCGTACCAGGCCGGGTCGTTCGGCTCCTTCAGGCCCATTTCGCCGAAGGTCGGCACGTTCGGCAGCGACTCCAGGCGCTTGTTCCATGCCACCACGATCGGGCGCAGCTTGCCGGCCTTGATGTAAGGCATCGATGACGGCAGGTTGTCCACCATGATCGGCACCTGGCCGGCGAGCACGTCGTTCAGCGCCGGGCCCGCGCCACGGTAGGGGATATGGACCATGAAGGTCTTGGTCGAGACCTTGAACTGCTCGCCCAGCATATGGCCGAAGCCGCAGGTGCCCGACGAGGCGAACGAGTACTTGCCCGGGTTGGCCTTCAGCACGGCCAGGAACTCTTTGTAGTCCTTGGCCGGGAAGTTCGGGTTCACCGCGATCACGTTGGCCACGTTGGCCAGGTTGGTGATGGGCTTGAAGTCCTTGATCGGGTCGTACGACAGCTTGGGGTTGCAGGCCGGGTTCACGGCCATGGTCGACACCGTCGAGATGCCGATGGTGTAGCCGTCCGGCGCCGCCTTGGCAATCGCGTCGGCACCGATCGAACCGCCCCCGCCGGCGCGGTTTTCCACCACCACCGGCTGGCCCAGGATGCGGCTCATCTGGTCCGCCGCGCCGCGGCCGACGATGTCGGTGGTGCCGCCGGGTGCGAACGGAATGATCAGGCGGATGGGCTTGGTGGGGTAGCTCTGCGCGTGCGCCGCGCCAGCGGCGGCCGCCAGGGCCAGGGTCAGTGCGAGTTTGCCAGCTTGCATGAGATCATGTCTCCCGTCAGGAAATCCGGGCAGGGTGCCGCCCGGAAGCAAAAAAACCGTCGCAGTGCCACAGGTGGGGCAGTGCGTCGGCAGCGTAATCGAAAGGGGGGCGCCGCGCCCGGGTCAGCCGCCCGCTTATCAGCCGCCCAGCAGCCCGCGCTTGACGTCCGGATCGACCGGCCGCTCGCCCAGGAACACCCGCAGCACGGCCTGGTAGAAGTCTTCGCCCGGGATCGGACGGCCGCGCGGCGTGCCGTTGATGGCGATCACGGTACCCGTCTGCGGTGAAAAATCGAGGTTGATCACGTCGCCCTTGTGCGCGGTGCCGAGCTCTACCAGCGTGCGCTCGAACTGTGCCAGCCGCGCGGCGAGCCCCTGTACCTGCGTTTCGCTGTGGTTGTCGCTGATGCCCTGGCGCAGCGAACGCACGATCGCCGGCGGCTCGGTCTCGCGCAGCATGCGCAACTGTAGCCGCTTGGCCCCGGAGGTGCCCAATACCACGGTCGCGTTGCGGGCCTTTTCCTGCAGGTACAACGCGGCCACGTAGCCTTTGGCGAGGAAGCCGGCGCGCAGCGCGGTGCCGTTGAGCAGTAGTTCCTTGCCGCCCACTCGCGCGGCATCGTCAAAGCGCATGCCCTCGACCTCCACCGCGCGCGCCGGCGACGGCACGGCGCCCGCCGCGGTGGTGGCGCACAGTGCGACCAGCAGGGCAGCCAGGTGCAGGCGCATACCGTGCGGCAAGCCAGGGCGGGAACGGGAGCGGAGGTGGGTGTCCGGGCGCGGCGGCGCGGAACGGGTGCGGGACAACATGGCGGCGGACGTACAACTAGGCATGCCATGCTGGCGCAAATCTGGAAAAATACCTATCCGTATCTGCCCTAGTCCGCACATTACGGTTTTTTCGCCTTTATCTTCCCCAGCCTCGCTCTCGCTACAGGATGGCGGCGGCCGGATGGCACCATAGGGCACCTCAGGGCGGCGTGGGCGGATGCCGCGCCATGCTGCCATCCTCACTACAACAACGACAATGTCTCCTGCCCTGCTGCTGGTGCCGGATTTCAGCCTGATTCTGATCGGCTGGCTGCTGGTGCGCTATTCCCCTTTCGATCGCGCCTTCTGGTCCGGCGTGGAACGGCTGGTGTACTTCGTGCTGTTCCCGGCGCTGCTGCTGCAGTCGACCAACAGCGCGGTGTTCGATTTCTCGTCGACCTCGGCCATGCTCGGGCTGGCGCTGCTGGTGCTGGCCTGCGGCATGGCCGGCGGCTACGCCGTCAAATGGGTGTTGCGGCCCGACGCGATAAGCTTTGCCTCCGGCGTGCAGACTGCGTTCCGCTTCAACTCCTATATCGGGCTGGCGCTGGCCTCGCGCCTGGGCGGCACCGAGGGGCTGGCCATGATGGCGGTGATCGTCGGCTGTACCGTGCCGCTGTGTAACGTCGCGGCGGTGTGGGCGCTGGCGCGCCACGGCGAGACCGCGCTGTGGAAGGAGCTGGCGCGCAACCCGCTGATCCTGGCCACCGCGGGTGGCCTGCTGACCAACCTGATGGGGCTGCACGCGCCCGAGGTCTTGGCGATGACGCTGAACCGGCTGGGCTCGGCCTCCACCGCGCTGGGGCTGATGACGGTGGGCGCGGGCCTGCAGATGAGCGGCGCCACGGGCACGGTCGGGCCGGTGGCCTGGTGGACCGGCGTCAAGCTGCTGGCGATGCCGTGTGTGGCGTGGCTGGTGGGGCGCCACCTGCCGCTGACCACCCTGCAGTACCAGATCGTGGTGCTGTACGCTTCGCTGCCAACGGCGTCGAGCGCCTATATCCTGGCGGTGCGCATGGGCGGCAACGGGCCGATGGTGGCGGCGACGATCTCGGTGATGACGGTGGCGGCGATCGTGACCACGCCGCTGTGGCTGGCGCTGGTCAGCTAGCCACCATTGTTTGCCGCTGCCGGCGGCGGCTGGCCCTGCGCCAGCGCCCAGTCAATATGCTCGCGCACCAGCGGCGTAGCGGTTTCGCGCTGCGCCAGCAGCGCCGTGCGGATGCGCGCGGCCAATGCGGCATCCTCCGGGCGCGTGCCGGAAACCGCCGCGCGCAGGCTGTTGCCCAGCCCGACCGCCAGGTTGCGCAGCCAGCGCTCATGGCCGATGCGCCGGATCGGGCTGCCTTCCAGCCGCTGGTTGAATGCTTCCTCGGTCCATTCGAACAGGCCGACCATATCGGGCGCATCCAGCCCGTTGCGCACGTCGAAGTCCGGCACCGTGGCCACGTGCGCGAACTTGTTCCAGGGGCAGGCGAGCTGGCAGTCGTCGCAGCCGTAGACGCGGTTGCCCATCGGCGCACGGAACTCGACCGGGATTGGCCCCTTGTGCTCGATGGTCAGGTAGGAAATGCAGCGGCGCGCATCCAGCCGATAGGGCGCCACGATGGCGCGCGTGGGGCAGATATCGAGACAGCGGTGGCAGTTGCCGCAGTGGTTGGATTCGGGCGGATCGGCGGGCAGCGGGATGTCGACCAGGATCTCGCCGAGGAAGAACATCGAGCCGCCGTCGCGGTCCAGCAGCAGCGTATGCTTGCCGCGCCAGCCGAGTCCGCCCTGGCTGGCCAGCGCCACTTCCATCACCGGCGCGGAATCGGTAAAGACGCGGTAGCCGAACTTTCCGATTTCGGCCTCGATCCGGCTGGCCAGTTGCTGGAGACGGCTGCGCAGCACCTTGTGATAATCGCGGCCGCGCGCGTACAGCGACACCACCGCGGTGGCCGGATCGTCCAGCCGGGCCAGTTCATGGCGGCGCCAGTCGCCGGCATCCGCCGCCGCCCCGGCGGCGGGAACGTACGGCATGCGCGCCACGATGGCGCGCACCGTCCCGGGCACCAGTTCGGCCGGACGGGCGCGCCGCAGGCCGTGGTTCGCCATATAATCCATGTCGCCGTGGTAACCCTGCTCGAGCCAAGCCATCAGCCCCGGCTCGGCATGGCTCAGATCGACATCGGCAATGCGCACCGACGCAAAACCCAGCGCAGCGCCCCATGCGCGGATCGATGCCGCGAGCGCCGCCAGCTCCCCCGGGCCCGCGGCCGGCTGGCCGGCGTGGCTGGAGGTGGGGGCGCTTGTGGGCACGCCTGGGGGCACGTCCGTGGGCACACTGGGCGCGCCTGGCGCGCTGGCCGGCGGCTTGACTGCTGGGTCGATCATCCCTGAATTGTACGCAATGCCCTTGCTCCAAGAACGCACCCTGACGTTGCCCGACGAAGCCGCCACCGCGCGCCTGGGCGCCGCGCTGGCCTCCGCCGTGCAGGCCATGCCGCCACGCACGGTACATGTGCAGCTGTCCGGCGACCTGGGCGCCGGCAAGACCACGCTGTCGCGCGCCATCCTGCGCGCGCTGGGCCATGCGGGCAAGGTCCGCAGCCCCACCTATACGCTGTGCGAGCCCTATGAGGTCGCCCGCGCCGACGGCTCGCCGCTGACCGTCTACCACTTCGACCTGTACCGCTTTGCCGACCCGGAGGAGTGGATCGACGCGGGGTTTCGCGACTGCTTTGCCGAACCGGCCTTCAACCTGGTCGAATGGCCCGAGAAGGCCGGCAGGCTGCTCGGGGAACCGGACCTGCATGTGTTGCTCCAATCGGACATGGCCGGGCCGGATGACATGGAAAGCGATACCGGCGAGCGCCGTATCGCCGCCATGCGCGCCTATACTCACACTGGACTTACCCTGCTGAACGCATGCTGATCAAGCGACTTGCCACCGACCGCCCTGATGGACCCGACGGACTGCTGCAGGCGCGCCGCAAATGGATGGCGCAAGCACTGAAGCTGGGCGCCGGCACGGCGGTACTGACCCTCGCCGGCCCACAGATCGTGTTCGGCGCGGGCATTGTCGCGGTGCGCGTCTGGCCCGCCGAGGAATACACGCGCGTCACCATCGAGTCCGATGCGCCGCTGGCCGCGGTCCACCAGATCATCCGCGACCCCGACCGGCTGGTGGTGGACATTGACGGCCTGGACCTGTCGCCCACGCTGCGCGAGCTGGTCGCCAAGATCACCCCCAATGACCCCTATATCCAGACCGTGCGCGTTGGCCAGAACCGCCCACGCGTGGTCCGCATGGTGTTCGACCTGAAGGAAAACGTGGCGCCGCAGGTGTTCACGCTGTTGCCGATCGGCAGCTACCGCAACCGGCTGGTGTTCGACCTGTATCCGGTCAACCCGCCCGACCCGCTGTGGAAGCTGGTGCGCGAGACCGAGGAAAAGCAGCGCCGCTTCGCCACCACCGATCCCGAGCCGGGCGCCGAAGGCGTGGCCGGCGCGCCGGCCGGTGCCGAGGAAGACGCGATCGGCGCCCTGGTGCGCAGGTTCGACGAGAAGGGCGAGGTGCCCCCGACCACCGCGCCACCGCCGGTGGTCGCGGCCCGGCCCAAGCCGTCCGCACCCGTGGTGCCCACGCCCAGCGCCCCCGTGGTGCCCCCTGTGGCGCGCGACAATCCTACCGCCGAGCGCCCGTTCAAGATGCGCCGGCTGCTGACCGTGGCGATCGATCCCGGCCACGGCGGCGAAGACCCGGGCGCGATCGGCGCGGCGGGCTCGCGCGAGAAGGACGTGGTGCTGCAGATCGCGCACCGGCTGCGCGCCAAGATCGATGCCCAGCCCAATATGCGCGCGATGATGACGCGCGACGCCGACTTCTTCGTGCCGCTGAACGTGCGCGTGCAGAAGGCGCGGCGGGTGCAGGCCGACCTGTTCGTGTCGATCCACGCCGATGCCTTCCTGTCGCCGGAGGCGAAGGGCGCGTCGGTGTTCGCGCTGTCCGAGCGCGGCGCGTCGAGTACCGCGGCGCGCTGGCTGGCCAACAAGGAAAACGCCTCCGACCTGATCGGCGGCGCCAATATGGGCAACAAGGATGCGCAGGTCGCGCGCGTGCTGCTGGACCTGTCCACGACCGCGCAGATCAATGACAGCCTGCAGGTCGGCAAGGCTGTGCTGGGCGAGATCGGCGGCATCAACAAGCTGCACAAGGGCAGCGTCGAGCAGGCGGGGTTTGCCGTGCTGAAGGCGCCGGACATCCCGTCGATCCTGATCGAGACCGCCTTCATCAGCAACCCGGAAGAGGAGCGCAAGCTCAACGACAACGCGCACCAGGAGCAGCTGGCCAACGCGATCCTGAAGGGAATCCGGGCGTATTTTGCGCGCAACCCGCCGCTGTCGAAGAATCCGTCGGTCTGAGCGCCGGCAACGCATGAAAAAAACCCGGGGCACGCCCCGGGTTTTTTATCGCCGCGCGGTTCAGGCCCGCGCCGCGGCGCGATCCTCCAGCAACGCATCGCGGTTGGCATAGCGCGACGCCATCACCGAACACACGATCAGCTGCAACTGGTGGTAGACCATCAGCGGCAGCACCAGCAGCCCCAGCGCGGGATGCCCGGCGAACAGGATCTTGGCCATCGGGATGCCGTTGGCCAGGCTCTTCTTGGAGCCGCAGAACACCGCGGTGATCTCGTCCTCGACCGAGAACCCGAGCCGGCGCGCGGTGAGGGTGGTGATGCCCAGCACCACGAACAGCAGGATCGCGGCGATCAGCATCACCGCGCCGATGGTCTGCCACTGGTACTGGTGCCACAGGCCTTCCGCGGTGGCGTCGCAGAACGAGGAATAGACGATCAGCACGATCACGCCGCGGTCGATCTTGGTGGTGATGTGCTTCTTCTTCGCCAGCCAGTTGCCGATCAGCGGACGCAGCAGCTGGCCCAGCGCGAACGGCAGCAGCAGCTGCAGCGCCACGCCGGTAAGCGCCTTGCCCAGCGGCATCGACGCGCCGCTGGCGCTGATCACCAGGCCCATCAGCAGCGGCGTGACCAGCATGCCGATCAGGCCCGAGATGGTGGCGTTGAAGATCGCGCCCGACACATTGCCGCGCGCCATCGAGGTCATCGCCACCGACGACGACACCGTCGACGGCAGCGCGCACAGGAAGAACACGCCCAGCAGCAGGTCGGCCGGCAGCTGGTTGCGCAGCGACAGCATCAGCAGCACGCCGACGATCGGGAAGACCACGTAGGTGAAGGCCTGCACGAACACATGCAGGCGCCAGTGCTTGGCGCCCGCCACCAGCTTGTCGCGCGACAGCGCCGCGCCGTGCAGGAAGAAGACCAGCGCCACGCCCACGCTGGTGACCACGCCCAGGTGCAGCGGCCCGTCGCCGGCGCCGAGTTCAGGGGCCGCCAGCGCGATGGCGATGGCGGTCAGCATGATGAGGACGAAGCCGTCGATCAGGTCAAAGAGTTTCTTGAGATTGCGGACAATGCGAGACATGACTGCTGGTGGGTTAGGGTTTTGCCTAGTATTGGACGCCAGCCGGGTCTAGAATGCAAATTCATTTATAGAATCTATTTATCCGGCCGTTGCATGAATTACACACTGCGCCAGTTGCGCGTCTTCCTGGCAGTGGCGAATACCGGCGGGTTCAGCCGGGCCGCCGACACAGTCGGCCTGACCCAGCCTGCGGTGAGTCGGGGCGTCGCAGAGCTTGAGGAATCACTTGGCGTACGCCTGCTGGACCGGACCACGCGCGAAGTGGTGCTGACCGAAGCCGGCCACGCGCTGGCGCCCGCGCTGGAGCGGCTGCTGGGGCAGCTGGACGACACGCTCGAAGAAACGCGGCAGCTGGGAGAACGCTATAGCGGCCGCGTGGTGATCGCCGGCGCGCCGACCATCTCCGCCCGGCTGATGCCGATGTACGTCGCCGCCTGTGCCGCCCAATACCCGGAAATCCGCCTGACCGTGCGCGACAACGTGCAGGCCGACGGCCTGGAACAGGTGCGCGCGGGTGCGGTGGACTTCGGCGTGGTGATCGATCCGCTGGTGCGCGACGGGCTGGTGGTCGAACCGGTGGCGACCGACCCGTTCTGCTTTGTCTGCCGGCGCGACCATCCGCTGGCGCAGTCGGCCTCGGTGCCCTGGTCGGCCCTGGACGGCATGCGACTGGTGCTGCTGGACTTTGCGTCCGGCAGCCGGCCGCTGATCGACCGCGTGTTCGGACGGCACGGCGTGGTGCCGCAGGTGGTGCAGGAGTTGGGCCACTCGGCCAGCGTGTTCGGCATGGTCGAGGCCGGCATCGGCGCCTCGGTGCTGCCGTCGTTCGCGCTGCCGCTGCCGGCGGCGTCGCCGCTGGTGTGGCGCCCGCTGGTGCCGCGCGAGGAGCGCAGCATCGTCATGGTCCGGCGCGAGGATCGTTCGCTGTCGCCCGCCGCGGCGGCGGTGTGGGAGCTGGTGCGGCGCCTGACCGTGCGCGCCGAGGCGCCCGCGATGGGCGCCGCGGCCTGACCTGGCCCCATCAACCTCAGCGCGCGGTGACCATCACCGCTTCCAGTTCGAAGCTGCCGTCTGCCTGTACGCGATAGTGCTCGCGCACTTCGGCGGGCGCGACCTGCCACAGGTGGCGGATCGCCTCGATCGCCACCGGCGGGGTGCGCATGCGCTTGACCCAGCTGTCGAACTCGATGCCGATGCGCCAGATATCGGACACGTTGATGCCCTCGGCAGCAAAGCCCGCCGCCTCGAACATCGCGTGCCAGCCAGCCGGCGTGTAGTCGCGCACGTGCGAGGGATCGCGCAGCAACTCGACCGACTGCAGCCAGGTATCGCGCAACGGGTCTGGCGCACCGGCGATATCGATCAGTATCACCTTGCCGCCCGGCCGCAGCACGCGGCGGATCTCGGCCAGCGCCGCCGGCACGTCGCGCCAGTGGTGCGCGCTCATGCGCGAAACCACCGCGCAGAAGCTGGCATCCTCGAACGGCAACTGCTCCGCCGCGCCCTGGCGCGTGCGCACATTGGCCAGCCCGCGCGCTTGCGCCGCGGCGTCGACCACGGCCAGCATCTCGGCCGACAGATCGTAAGCCGTCACTTCGCCCACGACCGCTGCCGCGGCAAAGCTGGCGTGGCCGGCGCCACAGCCCAGGTCCAGCACCCGGCTGCGTGGGCGTTTGGCCTCGGGGATCAGTGCCGCCAGTTCATCCTTCAGCTGCTGCAGGTCCGCGCCCTGGGCATGGACGGCGCTGGTGAGGTAGGCGCTGGCGGTGGCGCCGAACTGGGCGGCAACGAGTTGCTGTTGTTGCATGGTGCTGGCTCCTTGGGCCGGAAGTCAGGCCTTCTTGTCGGGAGGTTGAAGGGTGGGGACTTGCCCGCGAGGCGGGTTCGGCCTACTGTAGGCGGGCTGTTTTCCCGGTACAAGTCAGCGATTTATCCTGGTATAACCGCCACCAGCCTGCCATGCCTCTGTCTGCCGATCTCTCCGATTCCTTGCCCGCATCGCCATCTTCGCGCGAAGCCGTGCTCGGCGCCTTCCTGCGCGCGCACCGCGAACGGCTGGTGCCGGCCGACGTCGGCCTCGCACCCGGACGCCGCCGCCGCACGCCAGGGCTGCGCCGCGAGGAGGTGGCGCAGCTGGCGGGCTTGAGCACGACCTGGGTGACCTGGCTGGAGCAGGGCCGGCCGGTCTCGCTGTCGGCCCGCGCGCTGGCCAGCCTGGCCGCGGCGCTGCGCCTGTCGCGGGCCGAGCGCGCCTACCTGTTCGAACTGGCCGGCAGGCGCGATCCACAGCAGGCCGCCGACGAGACCGTGCCGCCCACGGTCCTGGCCAGCGTGCACGCGGTGGCGGGGCCATCCTACCTGCTCGACCGCCAATGGACCGCGCTGGCCTGGAACGACGCCGCCGCGCGCCTGTTCACCGGCTGGCTCGACGCCGCCGGCAACGAGCGCAACCTGCTGCGCGCCATGTTCCTGTCGCCGGCGCTGCAGGTGCTGGTGGAAGACTGGCCCCACCGCGCCGCGCGCCTGGTGGCCGAATTCCGCGCGCACAGCATCCGTCACGCCGACGAGGCGCCGACGCGCGCATTGATCGATGGACTGATGGAAGAGAGCGCGGCCTTCCGCGATGCCTGGCTGTCGCAGGACGTGGAAGACCGCGAGGGCGGCCGTCGCGGCTTTCGCCATCCGGTGCTGGGCGCGCTGCAGTTCGAGCAGTTGACGCTGGTGCCGGCGGCGGCGCCGGGCCTGATGCTGGTGATGCTGCTGCCCGGCTGAGCGGGCAGCGCCTGGCAATTACTTGGGCTGCATCCGGATCGCGCCGTCCAGGCGAATCACTTCGCCGTTGAGCATGGTGTTCTCGATGATCGAGCGGGCCAGCTTGGCATACTCCGCCGGGCGGCCAAGGCGCGGCGGGAACGGCACCATATTGCCGAGCGCGTCCTGCACCTCCTGCGGCATGCCCAGCAGCATCGGCGTCTCGAAGATGCCCGGTGCAATCGTCATGCAGCGCACGCCGTCGCGCGACAGGTCGCGCGCGATCGCCAGCGTCATCGCCACCACGCCGCCCTTGGACGCGGCATAGGCCGCCTGCCCGATCTGGCCGTCGAAGGCCGCCACCGACGCGGTATTGATGATCACGCCGCGCTCGCCCTCGCCGTCGGGCGTGTTCTGCACCATCGCCGCGGCCGCCAGCCGGATCATGTTGAAGGTGCCGATCAGGTTGATGCGGATGGTCTTGTCGAAGGCATCGAGCGGATGCGGGCCGTTCTTGCCGACGGTCTTGTTGGCCGTGGCGATGCCGGCGCAGTTGACGATGCCCGACAGCCGGCCCAGCGCCTGGGCAGCCGCAACCACGGCCTGGCCATCGGCCTCCGAGGTGACATCGCAGCGCATGAACTGTCCGCCCAGTTCGGCGGCCAGCGCCTGGCCGACCGACTCGTTCAGGTCGGCGATCACGACCTTGCCGCCGGCTTCGGCCAGCATGCGCGCGGTGCCCGCGCCGAGCCCGGAGGCGCCGCCGGTGACGATGAATACGTTGCCCTGGATCTGCATTGCTTGTCTCCTCGGTGTCAGGTGGTTTTTGTTGCCGTTTACGTAAACGTCAATTCGATCGACCGTATTTTACGGAGTGACAGCGGATGTGCAAGGGGAACGGGTAAGGGGATCAAAAACAAAAAGCGGCCCGAAGGCCGCTTTCCACGTCGCGAGAAGGCGAGATGATTACTTCAACGCCTCAAATACCCGCGCGGTAATCTCATCCACATTGCCCAGCCCGGCGATCTTCCGATACTTCGGCGGCGAAACCTTTGCCGACGGGTCACCCTTGGCCGCCCAGTCCGAGTAGTAATCGACCAGCGGCCGGGTTTGTTGCGAGTACACGTCCAGGCGCTTCTTGACGGTCTCTTCCTTGTCGTCGTCGCGCTGGATCAGCGGCTCGCCGGTCTCGTCGTCCACGCCTTCCGCCTTGGGCGGGTTGTACTTGACGTGGTAGGTACGGCCCGACGCCACGTGCACGCGACGACCGCTCATGCGCTCGATGATGGCGTCGAACGGCACATCGATCTCCAGCACGTAATCGATCGCCACGCCCGCTTCCTTCATCGCCTCGGCTTGGGGAATCGTGCGCGGGAAGCCGTCGAACAGGTAGCCGTTCTTGCAGTCGTCTTCCTTAAGCCGGTCTTTCACCAGGCCGATAATGATGTCATCCGACACCAGTCCGCCCGCGTCCATGACCTTCTTGGCCTCCACGCCCAGGGGCGTGCCGGCCTTCACCGCGGCGCGCAGCATGTCGCCGGTGGAGATTTGCGGAATGCCGAACTTCTCGCAGATGAACTTGGCTTGCGTGCCTTTGCCGGCGCCAGGCGCGCCCAACAGGATCAAACGCATTTACGGGTCCTCAGAGTTTTGAATCTGGTGTGGCGGGAGATCTAGAAGGAGGGTAACGCCGTAACTTGACGCAAGACTTACTGCTGTCCTGATGCGTTCTGACTGCGTTCAACGCGGGCATTGCTCACGCATGCCTCACGCATACGGCCGGCGGCGGCTGCCAGGGGGATGGCGGCGCGGCGCACCGGACGGGCTCTATCTTTATCTCCCCACCGAGCCTTGGCCAGGCGGCGCGTTGCTTCGCGCCTGCCGGGCGGCTCTGTATCGGCAAGCATTATGCCATGAGGCGGCGCGAAATCGGCCCGAAATCCGCCCCCCTGTTCAGGTTGCAGCAGTATGAACCTGAGCGGGCAGGCGTCTTTCGGGTGTCGCATGGGCCTGGCCGTCAGGGCCCTTCCTGCGCCATCGACTGTGCCCACAACACGCGCACGCGCTCCAGGTCGGCCTGGGTGTCGACACCCGGCGCGGGCGCCGCATTGGTTTCGAGCACGGCAATGCGCTCGCCATGCCACATGGCGCGCAGCTGCTCCAGCGCCTCGACCTGCTCCAGCGGCGCCGCCGCCAGCGTCGGGAAGCGGCGCAGGAAGCCCGCGCGGTAGGCGTACAGCCCGATATGGCGCAGCACCGGCATGGCCGGCAGCGGCACCTGTGCCATCGAGGCGGGCACGGCCGGCACGCCCGACCAGGCATCGCGCGCCCACGGGATCGGCGCGCGCGAGAAATACAGCGCGCGGCCGGCGGCGTCGCACACCACCTTGACCACGTTGGGATTGAAGACCTCGGCGATCTCGTGCAGCGGGTGCGCAGCGGTGGCGATGGCGCAGTCGGCGTGGTGCGCCAGGTGCAGCGCCACCTCGTCGATCAGCGCCGGCTCGATCAGGGGCTCGTCGCCCTGCACGTTGACGACGATGACGTCGTCTGCCAGGCCCAGCTGCGCGGCCACTTCGGCCAGGCGGTCGGTGCCGGAAGGGTGGTCGGCGCGCGTCAGCACGGCTTCGACGCCGTGCGCGGCACAGGCCTGCGCGACCGCCGGCGCGTCGGTCGCGACCACGGTGCGCTGCGCCGACGACGCATGCGCGCGCTCGGCCACGCGCACGATCATCGGACGCCCGCCGATATCGGCCAGCGGCTTGTCAGGCAGCCTGGTCGAAGCCAGCCGCGCGGGAATGACGACGGTAAACGCCGGGACAGTCATGGCGCCCCCGCTCAGTTGCCGGCAGGGGCGTCGGGCTCGGGATTGACCACGCGGCCGGGGACTGACTGGCGTGCCTCGTCGGCCAGCATCACGGGGATGCCGTCGCGGATCGGGTATGCCAGCTTGTCGGCGTGGCAGATCAGTTCCTGCGCGGCGCGGTCGTATTCCAGCTTGCCCTTGCACAGCGGGCAGACCAGGATTTCAAGCAGCCGGTTGTCCATCTCGGTGTTCCTCGTTGCGTCCGGCGGCGCCGGGCGTGGCGGCCGCAGCGGCCGGCGCGGGTTTGACTTGCGCCAGCACGGCGCTGCGGATTTTGTCGATCAGGCCCGCGTCGATCACGGGCCTGGTGGGCACGACCCAGATGCGCGGGTCGTCGAAGCGCTCGCATTTTACGGCATCCTTCTCGGTGATCAGGATCACGTCGGCATCGAGCGCGTCGGGGTGGTCGGCGAACGGGTCGACGACAAAGTCATAGTGGTCGGGCAGCGGCAGCGTCTTCGGCGACAGCCCCGCGGCGCGCAGGCTGGCGAAGAAGCGTTCGGGATTGCCGATACCTGCCGCGGCCAGCACGCGGCGGCCGGCAAAGGCGCTGACCGGGCGCGCCATGGTCGGGTCGTTCAGCTGCCAGGCGTCGTCCAGTTCCAGCCGCATGCCATAGACACCGGGGCGGTCCGGCGTGGCGCGGAAGTTGGGGTCGTTGATCAGCGTGGCGTCGCGCGGGCGCGTCAGCGGTTCGCGCAGCGGGCCCGCTGGCAGCATCAGGCCATTGCCGCCCATGCGCGAGTCGAACATCACGATTTCAAAGTCGCGCTGCAGCTTGTAGTGCTGCAGCCCGTCGTCGAGCAGCAGCACGTTGACGCCGGGGTGTGAGACCAGCATGGTCTGCGCGCACAGCGCGCGGTCGGGGAAGACCCACACCGGCACGTCGGCGGCGCGCGCGATCAGCAGCGGCTCGTCGCCCACGTCGCTGGCCTGCGAGGTCGGCTTGACGCGGCGCGGGTGCCTGAGCTCGACGCCGTAGCCGCGCGATACCACGCCCGGCCGCAGCCCGGCTTCGGTCAGCGCCTGCGCCAGCGCGATCACCGCCGGCGTCTTGCCGGTGCCACCCACGGTCACGTTGCCGACCACCACCACCGGCATCGGCATCCGCGTCGACTTGAACCAGCCGCGCTGGTAGCCATGGCGGCGCACACGCGCCACCAGCCCGAACAACAGCGAAAACGGCAGCATCACCCACGCGAACCAGCCGCGGCGCTGCCACTGGGCGGTGACGAAGTCGGCAAGGGCGTGGCGGGGAACGGGCATGGATGCGGCGGGCGGTGAGTCGTGGTTGGGATGGGATTGTAGTGCGCTGGGGATCTCGCCCCCGGGCTCGCGGAGGCTCAACCATTATGGGCACTGCGCAGCGCATGCGGCAAGCCAGCCTGCCGCGTGCGCTCCAACGCGGACGCCGCTCAGCGCGGCTGGGCGCTCTGCGTGGCGAAGGTCAGGCGCGACAGCCCGGCCAGCCGCGCGGCCTCCATCACGTTGACCACGGCCTGGTGCGAGGCCTGCGCATCGGCGTTGACGATCACCACCGGCGGCTGGCCGCTGCCGGCGTCGCCGGAGGCCGCAC
Source organism: Cupriavidus sp. DF5525 (assembly GCF_040149425.2). NCBI lineage: Bacteria > Pseudomonadati > Pseudomonadota > Betaproteobacteria > Burkholderiales > Burkholderiaceae > Cupriavidus > Cupriavidus sp. DF5525. Next base: position 617,650 of record NZ_CP168265.1, read on the forward strand.
GCAGCTGGTCCGCCAGGCTGGTGACGTCCTTCTGCTCCAGCACGTGCTTGTTGACCGAGTACACGCCGCGCGCCGACACCGACACCACGATCTCCCGCGGCCGCTGCTGGGCGCGCTCGGCGTCGGCGGTGGGCAGCTGGATCTGCAGCTCGGTATAGCGCGAGTACGTGGTCGTGATCATCAGGAAGATCAGGATCACGAGCAGCACGTCGATCAGCGGGATCAGGTTGATCTCAGGCTCTTCGCGCCGCTGGCGGGAACGGAAATGCATGGCGATGGCGTTCCGGGATCAGGCGCGCCGCTGCGGCAGGATCGCGTCCAGGAACGCGGTGGCGCGGAATTCCAGCTCGGCCACGTAGTCGTCCACGCGGCGGCGGAAGTAGCGCCAGAAGATCAGCGCCGGGATCGCCACGATCAGGCCGAAGGCGGTGTTGTACAGCGCCACCGAGATGCCGTGCGCCAGCTGTTCCGGGCTGGCGCCGGTGCCGCCCTGGCTGCCGAAGATCTCGATCATGCCAATCACCGTGCCCAGCAGCCCCATCAGCGGCGCCACCGAGGCAATCGTGCCGAGCGCGTTCAGGTAGCGCTCCAGTTCATGCGCGACCGCGCGGCCGGCTTCCTCGACCACGTCCTTGGCGGCATCGCGCGAGGTATGCGGCTGCAGCACCACGTGGCGCAGGCCGGCGGCCAGCACGCGGCCCAGCGGCGAGTTCTGCTCCAGCGTATTGACCACTTCCGGCGTGGCGCGGCGTTGCTGCGCGGCGGCCAGGGCCTCTTCATAGAGGCGGGCGGGCAGCACCTTGCTGCGCTTGAGGGTAAGGAAACGTTCGACGATCAGCGCCAGCGCGATGACCGAGGCGAGCAACAGCGGCCAGATCGGCCAGCCAGCCGCTTGAATGATGGAAAACAATTGGACCCCCGGGATCGACAAGCAATAACAAAACCCCAACCACCTGGTCGGCATGCCTTGATGCGCAGCTGGCACGCTAGCGCGGCGCGCGCTCCGGCATTGCTCTGAAAAATCAGGCGCCACTCTAACCTGCGCCCTGTCGCGCGGCAAGCGACGGCGTGCGCCGGTGTCTCGGGCGCGCATCGCCGCGCGGGGTTGCGGCGCCGTCTTTCCACAGCGCGGCGGGACAGTGTTGTGGATCGATTGTGGACAGCTGCCTGACAAGCGTGCTAACCCCTTGATCCGAAAGGCCTATGCGAGGAGTGCTTAAATCTTGTGCAAACACCTGCCATGGGCACGGCGGCGTATTGCGCACTCCCGCCGTATCCGCTTTCCCCCGGCCTGGTCTGTGCGTCGGCGCACAGTCGCGCTGCGGGTGTCCACACAGGAGCGGGACAGTACTGTGGAGGGCTTGTGGAAAGCTATCTGAGAAAGTGCCTAAGTCGTTGATTTCAAAGACGCGAGTGACCGCTGCTTAAAAAACAGGCAGAAGGGCGTGGCGGAGTGGCGCGGGCCCGGCCTGAGGCCTGGCTTGGGTAAACACGGGTTTTTCCACAATCCGCAGGGAGAGCGTTGTGGATGCCCTGTGGACAATGTCGGGAGAAGCGAGATAACCCATTGATTTGTATGGCCAGATGACCTATTGCCTACAAAATATGCAGGTATGGCGGGCGTCTCTTTGGGGGCATGAGACAAAGCTGAGGACATGCTCTACGCGCAGAGAGCGCCGCTTTGCGAGTGATGCCGAAACGTCTAACGGCTTTTTCCGGCCGAAAAGTGAGGTATACGAGCCTTTTTATCCAGAGTTTCTGTGGATAACTTTGTGAACAAGCGCATCCGGGGTTCTGTAAGTGATTGATGCATAAGAGAATCAGTTACATTGCCTAATTTTTATTGCGAACACAATCCACATAAAAATCAAAGAGTTGCACGGGCCTATGCGGCTTCCGGGGCAGGCTGCGCGCATCAGCGCAACCCCCTTGACAGACCAGTTATGCTGTGGACATGTCCCATTCACGCCGCTTGCCAGCGCCGCACCATGCCCGATCTGTCGAACTTTTCGCGTGACTCTTCCTCCACCGCGTTGCGCAGCGGCCGGGACGTTATCGCTGTTGGTGAGCTAAACCACACAATCGCCAAGTTGCTCGAACGCAGCTTCCCGCTCGCGTGGGTGCGCGGCGAGATCTCCAACTTCACGCGCGCGGCCAGCGGGCACTGGTATTTCTCGCTGAAGGATGCGCGCGCACAGATCCGCTGCGTGATGTTCCGCGGCCGTAACCAGCATGTCGACTTCCAGCCACGCGAGGGCGAGGCGGTGGAGGTGCGCGCCGTGGTCACCATGTACGAGGCGCGTGGCGAACTGCAGCTGGGCGTGGAGGCGATGCGCCGCGCCGGCCTGGGCAACCTGTACGAGGCCTTCCTGCGGCTCAAGGAAAAGCTGGCGCAGGCGGGGCTGTTCGCGCCCGAGCGCAAGCGCCCGGTGCCGGCGCATCCGTGCACCATCGGCGTGGTCACGTCGCTGCAGGCCGCCGCGCTGCGCGACGTGCTGACTACGCTGCGCCGGCGCGCGCCACACGTGCCGGTGGTGGTCTACCCGGTGCCGGTACAGGGTGCGGGCGCGGCGCAGAAGATCGCCGACATGATCGACGCCGCCGATGCGCGGCGCGAGTGCGACGTGCTGATCCTGTGCCGCGGCGGGGGCAGCATCGAAGACCTGTGGTCGTTCAATGAAGAGGTGGTGGCGCACGCGATCGCGCGCTGCGCGCTGCCCGTCATTTCCGGCGTGGGCCACGAAACCGACTTCACCATTGCCGACTTCGTTGCCGACGTGCGCGCGCCCACGCCCACCGGCGCGGCCGAACTGGTCAGCCCCGACCGCGCCCACCTGCTGGAGCAGGCCAACCGCGCCCGCGACGCCCTGGCGCAATGCATGCGGCGCGGCCTGGACCTGCGCGCCCAGCACCTGGACTGGCTCGCGCGCCGGCTGCGCAGCCCGCAGGCGCAGCTGCAGGAGCGGCGCGCGCGCGTGGACAATCTGGCCCGACACTTGCGGTCGGCATTGCGCGACACCGTGGTGTCGCAGCGCCATCGCCAACAACTGCTGGCGATGCGCTGGAACGCATGCCGTCCCGACACCGCCGCCGAACACGCCCATGTGGCACGGCTGTGGCAGCGCCTGCAGAACGCCGCCGTGCGCCAGCAGGAGCGTGCCGGCCAGCGCCTGGCGCGCGCCGCCGGCGCGCTCGAACTGCTGGCGCCGCAGCGCACGCTCGAACGCGGCTACGCGGTGCTGCTCGACCAGCGCGGGCGCGCACTGCGCTCGCCCACCGAGATCCGCCCGGGCAGCGTGGTCGAAGCCCACCTGGCCGAGGGCGTGGCCGACCTGGCGATCGCCGGCGTGCAGGCCAAGCTGGCGGATTTCTGAAGCGTTGCGACGGTGCCGCGGCCGCGCCAGGAATCGCTTGCGAGACCTGCGGGAAATCCCCCGGAAACCCCCGCCCGGACAAACTAACATCGGACTTGGGGGCATTGCCCCGCGGTTTGCGCGGGTGTGGCAAGTCCCCTACAATCGGCAATTCCGGACCCCACAACCCCAACCCACAGAGACAGAACAATGGAACACAAGCTCCCCCCGCTCCCGTACGCGCATGATGCCCTGGCTCCGCACATCTCCAAGGAGACGCTGGAGTTCCATCATGACAAGCACCACCAGACCTACGTCACCAACCTGAACAACCTGATCAAGGGCACCGAGTTCGAGAACTCGACCCTCGAGGAAATCGTCAAGAAGTCGTCGGGCGGCATCTTCAACAACGCTGCCCAGGTGTGGAACCACACCTTCTACTGGGACTCGATGAAGCCGAACGGCGGCGGCCAGCCGACCGGCGCGCTGGCTGACGCCATCAACGCCAAGTGGGGCTCGTTCGACAAGTTCAAGGAAGAGTTCACCAAGACCGCCGTGGGCACCTTCGGTTCGGGCTGGGCCTGGCTGGTCAAGAAGACCGACGGTTCGCTGGACCTGGTCTCGACCTCCAACGCCGCCACCCCGCTGACCACCGACGCCAAGGCGCTGCTGACCTGCGACGTGTGGGAACACGCCTACTACATCGACTACCGCAATGCCCGTCCGAAATACGTCGAAGCATTCTGGAACGTCGTGAACTGGGACTTCGCCGGCAAGAATTTCGCTGGCTGACCGACGGTTCAGCGCGAATCGACAGCAAGGAAGCCCTCCAGCGCGAGGGCTTTCTTTCTTTTCGCCTTACTCCTTACCTGGCCATCGCGCCAGCCTGGCAGGCGGGGTTGCGGCCCGTCAGGAACCACGTATGCAGCGTGCCGATTCCTTTCGCCTCGATTGCGCCGCGCTCTTCGAACAGGAACGACTTGCCCAGCAGCTGCCTGGTCGCGTCGGTGACCTGCACCCGTCCGGCCACGCCGTGGGATTCCATCCGGCTGGCGATGTTGACCGCCGCACCCCACAAGTCGTAGATGAACTTGCGCTTGCCGATGACTCCGGCGACCACTGGCCCGCTATTGATGCCAATGCGCATCTGCAGGTTAAAGCCGGTGCGCTGGTTGAAGTGCATGAACGCTTCTGTCATGTCCAGTGCCATCTGCGCTGCCCGCACCGCGTGATCAGGCGCCGGCTCCGGCAGCCCCGCGGCTGCCATGTAGGCGTCGCCGATGGTCTTGATCTTCTCGAGGCCGCGATGGTCGGCAATGGTGTCGAACTCGGTGAAGATCTCATTGAGGACGGCAACCAGCTGCTCGGGGCTCATGCCCGCTGAAAACCGCGTGAAGGCCACGATGTCCGCGAACAGGACCGTCACGTCCGGAAAGCTGTCGGCGATGAGTTCCGGATCGCCGCTGGCGATCAGGTCAGGACGCGCTTTGAGCCGTTCAGCGATCGAGCAGGGCAGCAGATTGAGCAGCAGCCGCTCCGACAATTCCTGCTCGGCCAGAAGCCTGTCATAGAGGCTCCGGAGCTCGTCGTGCTGGCGGCGGATCAATTCCCAGCTTGCCTGCAGTTCCTCGTTCTTCCGCGCCAGCGCGGCCTCGGCGCGCTTCTTCTCGGTGATATTGCGGCCTTCCGGGAGCAGGAATACAACGTTCCCGTTCGCATCCCGGATCGGCAGCAGCGAGAAGTCGACAATGATCGTCTCCTCGCCCTCGGCCTGGACGTAGTTTTCGAAGTCGCAACGGACAAATTCGCCCTGGCTGGCGCGCTGGATCATTTCTCGCAGCAACGCCTGGGTCTCGGGCGAGACAACCCACCAGCGGGCCTCCCAGAACGGCTTCCCCCGAATGTCGTCCATCCGTATGCCAATCGCCTCGAGCGCGGCACGGTTGATCTCGAGCATCGTTCCGTGCACATCCAGCAGTCCCACGAACTGGTACATCGCGTCCAGCATGATGCGCGCGAGCTTGTCCCGCTGGGCCTGGAAATCGTCGCTCGCAGAAAGCGTGACATCTCGCACCCGGAGTTCCAGGGGGGCGGGGAACACCCGGCGGTGAATGGTAGCCATGCTTCACCTCCCGCGCCTCGGGCACCGCGACGAGCGTGGGCCCATTTTCGTCAGAAGACCGTGACTACCTTGAACCATAGTTTGTGGCCGCCAAACCGGTTCTTTTAATGCGCTGCAACCGTGCGAGGCCGTGGCTCACTCATGGTTGTCTCCCGTCAGGTGATTTTTCCTTGAGATGGATGTCGCCCGCTTCCTGGCGAGCGCATTGGCGACGTGGTATCCGGACGTGCCGCCGAGACCCGGCCCCGGATGGGTAGACGCGCCGATATGGTGGAGATGCCTGACCGGGGTCGCGTGATCCTTGACGCCCGGGACCGGCCGCCAGAACATGAACTGATCGATGCTGCATTCGCCGGAATAGGGATCGCCGCCGACGAGATTGATGTTCATCGCTTCGAGGTCTGCCGGCGACAGGACAGTCCGCCCGACGATGCTCGCCTTCAGGTTGGGAACCTGGCGCGCAATGCGGTCGATGATGCGGTCGGCGTAGCGTTCCCTGAGTTCCGGCGTCCAGCGACCGTCCGCGGGCACCGCAATCTCTCCCAGGGCATCGCCCTTGACCTGCCGCGGGCACTCGGGGACCTGGATCCAGAGCACCCAGCCACCGGCCGGGCTGCGGGATGGATCGACCGCGCACGGCTGGGCAACGCAGATCGTGCCTTCGGCCGGAAGCAGCCCTCGCTCTGCTTCGCTGACAGCCCTGGAGACGCCGTCCAGGCCCGAGCTAAGGTGCAGGTAGATGACATCCCTGAGATGGTCCTGGGGCCAGTCCGGTGGGGCGGACAGCGCCAGGTGGATCTGCATATTGCCCTTGCCATAGCGGTACTCCGCAGCCTGCTGGCGCAGGCCCGGCGGGACGTGCGCGGGGGCGAGCAGCTTGCCGTAGAGCTGGCCGGGCGTGACGTTGCAGACGATCTCCTTGCCCATGAATACGCGATCGTCCCGCGTCCGCACGCCACGCGCCGAGCCGCCTTCGACCAGGATGTCCTCGACGTCGGCATTGACATGGAAAGCGCCGCCCCGGCTCTCGACGATCCGGCGGAATGCATCGACGGTGCGGGCGTTGCCGCCCTGGACGATCGGCAGCCCCACCGCCTCCAGCGTGAACGCGACCACTTTCCCCATCAGGGCCGACATCGCGCTCTCAGGGCCCAGGCCGGTATGCAAGACCCAGGGTGCCAGCAGCGCCCGGACCAGGTCGGACCTGACCCGGGTCTCCAGCCAGCTCCGGCAACTCATCAGGGCAGGGGAGAAGAAGGCAACCGTGTCGTGCACGCCCTGCTTCCACAGACGGCCGGCCACGGTCTTTGCGACGCCGGCACTCCACAGTTTGTTGCCGAGGAGCGAGAACACCAGGCCGGCATTCTGCTCGACCTCCTGCATCGCGGCCAGATACGCATCGCCGTCGCCGTTTGCCAGGGCATTGAAGGCGCTGACATTGCGGTCGCGGGAGGTACTCAGGATCAGCGAACGGTTGTCGGGCAACAAGACGCCGGTGGGCGTGTCGTTGTTGCCATAGCTGAGTCCTGCGTGATGGAGATCGTCCTTCAGTTCGGCGTAGCCGGGCGAGGTGACAAACAACGGGTGCGCCGTCGACAACGTATCGTGCAGATAGCCGGGGGCGTTCAAGGCCTCGGTGCGAATGCATCCGCCCAGGGTGCTGTTCCGTTCCAGCACGCAGACGCGCTTGCCGCGCCTGGCGAGGACGGCGGCACAGACGAGCGAATTGATACCACTGCCGACAATGACGGCGTCATACGTATTCATGGAATATCCCGGGGGCAAGGATGAGAGGGGGGCCAGACGCTGGCATGCATATGCCATCTGCGTCTGGCCGCCGGCAGTAGCGGAATCAGGTCGCGGCAGCGTATTCGCCGCGGATCAGGTCGGCGAGATCGCTCAGGTCATTCGCGGCCCGGGCATAGCCGCCTTTGTAGAAGAGCAGGGCTTCGCGGTCCGACGTGTCGTAATGCTGGACCTCGCCAATGAAGATGACGTGGTCGCCGCCGTCGTACTGGTGCGTGTTCCGGCATTGGAACACCGCCGCGCATCCTGGCAGGACGGGAGAGCCGTCGATGCCGTCCGTGCACGGGACACCAGCGAACTTGCCGTCCGCGCCGCGTGCAAAGCGGTTGGAGACGTGCTCCTGGTCGGCTGCCAGGACGTGAATCACGAAACTGCCGGCCGTCTGGAATGCCTCGAGGCTGTAGGACTTCTTGGCGAGGCTCCACAGCACCAGGCGAGGCTCCAGCGATACCGAGCTGAAACTATTGACGGTCACGCCCCACGGCTCTCCGTCGAGGGTGCGGGTGGTGACGATGGTTACGCCCGTGGCAAAACGGCCGAGGGCATTCCGAAAATCGCGAACGTCGGTCATGGTTGTCTCCTGTGGCCTGCTTCACCAGCGATGAGGCGAGCAGGCGGCTTGTTTTCGTGTGGCTGTGGTGCTGTCTCAGGCAGCCCGGGACTGCGACTCTTGCGCGATCCAGGCCTCGGTGGCTTCCTCGTTGAACCAGTAGCTGCCGTAGTCGCGTGGATCGTTGAAGCCGTTGGCGATGCGCTGGGCGATGCGCGGTGCGTGCTGCGCAGTGGCCAGGAGCTTGACGATGTGGTCGGGCGGCGGGAACAGCAGGGAGTTGGTCCAGCGGATGACCGGCTCGGCGTAGCCTTCGTAAAGGCCGTCGAAGGTCTTCTGCATCCATGCCTTGTCGAAGGGCTGGTCGCCATGGCGCAGGATGGCTTCGAAATAGTGAAGGGCGCCCTTGGTAGCGTTGTTCGAGCCCTGGCCCGTGATCGGATCGTTGACCATGACGGCGTCGCCGAGACCCATCACCAGCCGGCCGGAGGGCAGCGTAAGGCTGGGATTGCGCACGGTCGGCGTGACGCGCCCGCTCAGGATCCCGTTGGCATCAGTGAGCTGTACGCCGGCGCAGCGCTCGCTTTCCCAGGGAAGGTAGTCGCGCAGAATGCCCAGGCAGACCTCCAGATGCTGGTCGGCGGACCTGACGTCGGCCCAGCGGTCCATCGGGCCGCCCGGAATGGCTTCGAAGACCATGATGTCGCAGGCCTGTGTTTCGCTGCTGCCCTTGGTGGTCAGGGCCGGAAACACGAAGTACTCGCCGACGCCGGGAATCAGGTTGAAATTGACGCACTCAAAGGGGCCGCTGCGCTGCATGCCGGTCACGTAGGCCAGTGCCAGCTGGCGCTGCGGTTGGCGCACGGGAGAGCGCGCATCGTTGCGGGTCAGCAGGTTGACGATCTCCCCCTTCCCGCCTGCCAGCAGGACCAGGTCATGGCTTTCGGCCAACGTTTCAAGCTCGGCGATCTCGACGTTCTCGATCCGCAAGGTGCCGCCGCGACGTTCGAACTCCGCCATCCAGCCGGGCATCTTGACGCGCTGGTCCACCGACTGCGCATAGGCATTCAGGCGGGCGCGCCAATGGATGGCCATCTCGCCTTTGCCATCTGGCGTAGGGATGGTGAGGCCGATGCCGTCCACCGTGGGGCAAAGCGCTTCCCATTGATTCATGCTCCAGTTGCGCTCGATCTGCAGGGACTGGTCGAAGATGCACTGCGAGGACATGACCTTGCCGCTCCAGACTTCCTCCGCCGTGCGGTTGGTCACCAGCGTGACCTCGTAGCCTTGATCCAGCAAGGCGCATCCGAGCAACAGGCCGGCCTGGCCTGCGCCAACAATGGCAATCTTGCGCGGCGTGATCCTGGCAATGGGATGGGTTGTCATGCGTCTCTCCAGTGGGGGGTCTTGTGCGTGTTTGGCGCAGGGCTGGCGCCAACCTGGTTGCCTGCGCGAGGGTTTGGCGGACAGCGTTATGCCGTGAGCCGGTGGATGGCTGCCTGCCGGCCCTCCGGGCCCAGGGCGCCATAGCCGCCGTCGCAGGCGTAGTCGGTACCGGTGACGAAGGCCGACGCATCGGACAGGAGAAAGAGCACCACTTGCGCAACTTCCTCAGGCTTGCCGAGACGTCCGAGCGGGTGGAAGTCGGCGGCAACGCTGTCGGCCTTTGCCTTGTCGCCGCCGCTGAGCGCGCTGATGACCGACGACCACGTCCATCCTGGCGAGACCGAGTTCACACGGATGTTGTCGGGGGCAAGGTCAAGCGCGGCGCCGCGGGTGAACTGCTGCATCGCCGCCTTGGTAATCGGGTACAGCCAGCGCCCCGACTGCGCCACGCCCGCGGAGATCGAGGCAAAGTTGACGACCGCTCCGCCGCCGCGCTTTTTCATCTCCGGCACGCATGCCTTCAGCATCATCGCCGCGCCGACGACATTGACGTTGTAGGACTCAAGCCATTGCTCGCGTGTGGAATCGGCGCCGTTGTCCACATAGGTGCAGGCGCAGTTGACGAGCAGGTCGATGCCGCGGAAGGCATCGACCGTGTCGCCGATACAGGCAGCGATGTCGGCATCGCTGGTCACGTCCACGGCGATATAGCGGCAGCGCCCCGGATGGCGCTCAGCCACATTGCGGCCGCCTTGCTGGTCGATGTCGACGACAACGACGTTGGCGCCTGCCGAGACCAGGGCCGAGACCACCGCCTCGCCAATCATCGTCGCGCCGCCGGTCACGATCGCTGTCTTGCCTTCGATTCCTTGCATGTCCGTCTCCACTTGTTGTGTTGGCTCGCACGTAGCCATGTGCAACGTAGTTTGGTGTAGCGGTGATGACGCTGCTATCCACAATCCGCCGTCCGATATCCAGATAACGAGCCGTTGCTGGCGGGCCGGGAAAAGGGGGGCGGTGGCGTCAGGAGAGAGCGGGGCGGTAGCCTTGCCGGCTGGCTGGGCGTGAAGGTATCGATTCATCCGCGAGCGCGGGGCTGAATTTGATGTATCAACGACTACGAGGAAGGGGAATGCCGCTCTGTTGCCGCCCGGCGCAGGGTCGCCGACGGAGACACGCCGAAGCGCTTCTTGTAGTAAGCCGCAAACCGGCCGAGATGCGTAAAGCCAAAGCGATATGCAATATCCGTGATGGAGGCCTGCTCCGCTCCGGCGGCGGCAATCAACGCCTGTCGCACGCAGTCCAGCCTGACGTCCCGCAGGTATGCGACCGGCGTCGTATTGAGATGGCGGCGAAAGCCTTCCTCCAGCGCCCGGATGCTCACACAGGCGACTTGCGCAAGGTCGGCGACGGTCAGCGGTGTGTCGGCATTGGCGCGGACATAATCGATCACCCGCTGCATATGACGCGGCCTGGCGGGTTCGGCGCTGCGCGCCAGGAGATAGGTGTAGGAGTGCGGCTGAAGCAGCAGCAGCGTCCGCAACAGGTAGTCCTCCATCGACGCCACCGCGGCCGGGAACTGGAGCCAGTGGGTGCCGTGCTGGTCGATATTCCTGGCAAGGTCGAGCACGGCCTGGCTCCATGGACTTGAAAGCCCTGCGTGCTGGGGCAGCGCCGGATCGAATGAAAGAGGACCGCCGGGATCGCGCCCGGTCAGCAAGGCGAAGCGGTGCTCGATCGCTTCCTTCTGGATCCACAGCAAGACTTGCGCACAATCCTCGTGCCAGTGCATCCGGGTCGGAGTATTGGGACTCAGCAGGCTGGCCGTGCGGACGTCAGAGAGTATCTGCTGCGGTCCACACTGGATTTCCGCATGCCCCGCTACCGGGATCTGGGCGAGATAGAAGTGCCCCAGGCAGCCAGGGTCGATTTCTACGTGGGCGCCATAGGCAAGGAAGTTGATGGCAGTCTCATGCAGCCGCACCAGGTTGTGCTGGACGTGCAACTGCTGCAGCGCGCCGACCACGCGCAGTTCATGCGGGCAAAAGACCGCAGCGATCTTGCCCTGGGCCTCCTCTACATCCTCGGAGCGGAAAGAGGGGTAGTTCGCCAGCATGGCTTGCGGCGAGCAGTTGTCATCACTCGCCGGGGAAGACGGTAGCTCGGCGGGTGACTGGGGGGCGGTCTGCATCGTCTCGCTCCTGGAGGATTGCAGCGTGTCTGGCTCGCCTGCGCAGCGAGAGAAGCCTGCGCAATCAGTTGCTTTATACTTAAAGTTCCTGCGGGCAGCAAGAAGGGCGCCACCCTGCCGGGCTGCCTTGCCGTGGACGAACGCTCCCGCCGTGGTATGTTCTGCCCGCGCGGCCGACGAGGCCGCTTCCCGCCACCGGACCGCATGAACCAGCCCATCGACACCGCCGACGACGATTTCGTCGACAACTACACCCCGGCCCTGCTGGCCCAGGCCAGTCAGCTGATTTCGGGGGAATTCCACGTGATCGTGCAGGCCAACGGTTTCACCATTTCGGACTGGCGCGTCCTGTCCACGCTGTCCGGCGGCAAGCCAATCAGCATCGGGGAACTGGCGCAAATCTCGGTGACCAAGCAGCCCACCGTGACGCGCCTCCTCGACCGCATGGAGGCGCAGGGCTACGTCAAGCGCATCCCCCACGAGACCGACCGGCGCATCACGCTGGTACGCATCACGCCGCGCGGGCAGAAGCTGACCTCCAGCCTGATCGCACAGGCCCGGGCTCATGAAGACCACGTGCTGGCGCCGCTCGGCAAGAAAAAGGCCGACGAACTGCGCACCACGCTGAAGCTGCTGATCGACCTGCACCGCCCGGCCAACTGAGACCAGAACTGAGCCCGGCTTCGCGCCTCAGGCCGGCCGGCGCATCTGGAACAGCGTCGATTTGCTGACCTCGTAGTAGTCGGCCGGGCCGCCACCGCGCAGGATGGGACGTGCGGCGGCGGTGTCATAGACCCCGTCCGGCAGGAAGGCGCGGTCGATATGCACGCCGACTACCTCGCCCAGCACCATCCATGTCTGGAGCATGGCGCCGTCGGCCTGGTTCAGTTGCATGACCCTGGTCGCGCGGCACTCGAACGATACCGGGCTCTCCTGCACGCGGGGCGCCGACACCAGGCGCGACGGCGTTGGCGTCAGGCCCGCCAGGCCGAATTCGTCGACCTCGGGTGCCACGCCGGCGCTGGTCATGTTCATGCGCTCGGCCAGCGGGCGCGTCACCAGGTTCCAGACAAAGTCGCCGGTGTCCTCGACGTTGCGCACGGTGTCCTTGTAGCCGACGCTGGAGAACGCCACCACCGGCGGCGTGTAGTTGAAGACGTTGAAGAATGCGTAGGGAGCCAGGTTGGCGCGCCCGGCCTTGTCAACCGTCGAAATCCAGCCGATCGGGCGCGGACCGACAATGGCGGCCAGCGGATCGTGCCGCAGCCCGTGGCCACGCGTGGGCTCGTAGAAGTGAATGTCGTCCATGTGCATATGCGCGACGTCGTCCCCGCACGGGCAGGGACGACGGAAGCGTTGGATGGCGCTCAGTACTTGCCGCTCAGCAGCTCGCCGCAACCGGCGACCTCGGTGCGCAGGTTCAGCTTGCGCAGCATCTGCCAGGTGGTGGCCACGGCGGCCGAGACGGTCGGAATGCCCGACTCGTCCTGCACCTTCTGGATCGACGGCAGCGACTGCATCTGCACGCAGGCCGACAGCACGATGGCGTCGACACCGGTGGTGTCGATGCGCTTGTAGATCTCCAGCAGGTTGGCCGGGTCCTGCGCGGCGACCTGCAGGTTGTCGGGGATCTCCAGCGCGGCGTAGTCCTTGACCTCGATGCCTTCGCTCTCGATGTACTCGACCACCATCTTCGTCAGCGGCTTCATATACGGGCACACCACCGAGACGCGCTTCGCGCCCATGGCGTGCAGGCCGTCCACCAGCGCGCCGGCGCTGGTCACCACCGGCGCGGGGTTGCCGTTGTCGACGGTGCGCTGCGTCAGGCGCGCCTCGGAGACGCGGTGATAGCCCTTGCCCATGCTCATGATGGCCACCAGGCAGGCATAGCCCAGCACATCCACGCGCGCGTCGGACAGTTCTATGGCGCAGCGGTCGCTATCGCGGTCCATGGCTTCCAGCTCTTCCTTCACCACCTTCTTCATGCGCATGCGGCTGGAGTGGAAGGTGAAGCGCTCGGCGAAGTCCTTCTCGCGCTCGCGGAACATGGCGGGGATTTCCGTCTCCATGGTGGTATTGGAAGACGGCACGATCTGCCCGATGCGCAGCGGCTTCTGGGGCGTCAGCAGGAAAGACATTTACTTGCTCTCGGAAAGGTCGAATGCGTTGAGTTCCGCTTCCTCGGCAGCGAGGTCGAAGGCCTGGCTGGCGCCGTCCAGGAACTGGGCGGGCTGCAGCGGCCGGCGGTCGACGCGCAGGTCGAAGATGTCGAAGCGGTTGTAGTGGCCGGTGATGTCGTGCATCTGGCGCGGCTGGATGCAGCGCGACAGGTCGATGTCGGCGTAGACGATGCCTTCCGCGTCGATCAGCGGCTCGCCGATGACGCGGCCGTCCGGCCCCAGGAAGCCGGAGAAGGCGCTGTTGCGGCGCGACAGCAGTTCGCGTGCCTTGGGATTCAGCGGGCTCATGGCCTCGATGATTTCCTCCGACACCGTCGAGCATGAGACCGCGGTGAACACCTTGCCCTCGAAGCAGTGAGCGGCGGCGCGCACCTTGATGGCCTCGGCCATGTCGTAGTCGGCCGGGGCCACCGGCAGCGCGATGTAGCTGGCCACGTGCATCAGCTCCCCCTGCGACAGCAGCGAAAAGCGCGCCAGCGTGTTGGTGTTCTCGCCGCAGGCCAGCGAGCCGAGCGGGCCGACGCTGGTCTGGTGCACGCGCAGCGCCGAGGCGTCGCCGTTGGCCCAGGTCAGCTTCTCGGCCCAGGTCGGCACCAGCTTGCGGTGGCGGCCCAGGATGCGGCCTTCGTGGCTGATGGTCACCAGCGTATTGAAGAGGGTGCCGACGCCGGTGCGGCTGCGTTCGTTGACGCCGACGATCACGTTGATGTGGTTGGCCTGCGCCGCCTGCGCGATCTTGCGGATCTCGGGGCCGGGGATCTCGATGGAAGCCTTGACCAGCCGCTCGAACCAGGGGCTGGCGTCGACCGGGTTGGTCAGCCAGCTCCAGTAGGGGTAGCCGGCCACGAATACCTCGGGGAAGGCGACCAGGCTGGCGCCGTTGTCGGCGGCTTCCCTGATCAGCCGGCAGACCTTGTCGACCGTGGCATCGGCATCGAGGAAGACGGGGGCGGCCTGTACGGCCGCGGCCTTGAACTTGGGCAGGTTGAGCATGTGTGTGCCTCGCTTGCAGCGGTCATCCCCGCTTGCGCGGGGACGACGGGGTTTAGACGGCCACCACCGGGTGGCGCAGCTCGCCGATGCCTTCCACCGTGGCCACCACGGTGTCGCCCGGCCACAGCCACTCCTGCGGGGTGCGGCCCGCGCCCACGCCGTCCGGCGTGCCGGTGGCGATGACGTCGCCGGGTTCCAGTGCCATGCCCTTGCTGATGTCGGCGATCAGTGCGGGCACCTTGAACAGCATGTGGCGGGTGTTGGAGCTCTGCTTGGTCACGCCGTTGACGGTCAGCGACAGGTCCAGCGTGTGCGGGTCGGGGATTTCATCGGCGGTGACGATGACCGGGCCGAACGGGGCATAGGTGTCCTGGCCCTTGGAATAGATCCACTGGCCGGCGCGGCGGCAGTCGCGCGCCGAGATGTCGATCATCACGCTGTAGCCGAACACGTAGTTGAGTGCGTCGGCTTCCTTCACGCCCTTGCCGCGCGTGCCGATGATGACGGCCAGCTCGACTTCCCAGTCCATCTGCTGGGTGATTTCCTTGTTGTGCTCGATGGCGTCGCCCGGGCCGATCACGGTGGTGGGGGGCTTGGAGAAAATCACCGGCTCCTTCGGCAGCTCCTTCGAGGTGTCCAGGCTGCGGCTGGATTCGGCGACGTGCTCGACGTAGTTCAGGCCGATGCCCCAGATGTTCTTGCGCGGACGCGGGATCGGCGCCAGCAGCTTCACGTTGGAAGCCGGCACGGCCACGCCGAACGGGAGCTTGCCGCGACATTCGTTCAGCAGCGCGCTGGTCGAGCGGACTGCCTCGGGGCCCAGGTCGATGAATTCGAGCATGGTGGAGGGAATGTCCACGCCGACGGCGGCGCCGAAGCGGGCGAGGTCAACGACATTGCCGTCGACGATGGCGCCCAGGCGGGCGGCGGCAGCGACTTCAGCGCGATAGGTTACGAGACGCATGGTTTGATGACTCCGTAAATGCCGCGTGCTTGCGGCTGCATAAGTTGGACGGTTTTCTCCCCTCTCCCATTGCATGGGAGAGGGGAGAAAACCGTCAGGAAATAATCGCCTGATGCCCGCCGTTCTCTGCCAGCGCCTGCTCGCGATACAGGCCAAGCGAATGCATCACCGGCAGGTCGTTGAAGCAGAACAGCACGGCGTCATCGCTGGCCGACGCGTTCGCGTGCTCATGGAAGGCCCACGACGGCACGCAGAAGATGTCGCGCTCGGTCCAGTCGAAGCGCTGGCCGTTGATGACCGAGTAGCCACTGCCCTTGGCGACCTGGTAGATAAAGCTGCCGGTGTGGCGGTGGGCCTTGGTGGCTTCGCCCGGACGCAGCAGCTGCATGCTGGCGCCGATGGTCGGCATCACCGGGCCGCCGGTGACCGGATTGACGTAGTGCATCAGCACGCCGTCGTAAGGGCTGCCATCGGTGACCTTGCTGTGGCGCACCAGCGCCTCGTAGGTCGGCGCCCATTCGTACTTGTAGAGCGGCGAATACGGCTTGGTCCAGTTGCCTTCATGCGGGCGCAGGCCCTTGCCGCCCCAGATCGCCGGCATGTCATCGACCGGGTGTGTCACGGCCTGCTGCAGGTCCGGGTGCACGGCATAGAAGCCGGCTTCCATGGCGTTGACCAGCGGAATATCCAGGCCGTCCTGCCAGATACAGGTGGTGCCTTCGGCCGCCACGCCATGCTCGTGCCAGGTGCCGTTGGGCGTGAGCACGAAGTCGTTGGCGTTCAGCGTCATCTTGTGGCCGTCGACGATGGTGTAGGCGCCGCTGCCTTCCATGATGAAGCGCAGCGCCGACGACGAGTGCGCATGCGCAGACGCGGCTTCGCCGGGATGCATCACCTGCAGGCCCGAGTAGAGCCAGCCCACCGCTGCCGAAACGTCCTGGCGGCCCGGGTTGTTCAGGTAGATCACGCGACGGCCGGCCTTCTCCGGCGTTACCAGGTCGACCGAACGCAGCACGTGATCCCGAAGGTCGCGGTAGCGCCATAGCACCGGCACCGATTCGGACTTCGGTTGCCACGGTTCGATCTTGTTAGCCACCGTCCAGAGCGCGCCGGTCTTGAGCGCATCGAGCTCCTTGTAGTAGGCGACCAGCTCGGGCGTGTCTTCCACGTCGGCGCGGCCGGCTACGTTCTCGCGGTAGGTGTCATACGAGGTATTCGACATCGTCTTCCTCTTGGTCTGGTTTTCTCCTCTCCCGTGGAGCGAGAGAGGGACGAGCCATCGTCAGGCGGCCGCGCGCTTGATGTTGCGCTCCAGCTGATCCTTGGCGAACAGGTACTGCTTGGGCCATTCCACGCGGCGGTAGCCCAGTTGCGCGGTCTCGCGCAGCAGCCAGGCCGGATCGGCCAGGTACGGGCGCGACAGCGCGCACAGGTCGGCGCGGCCCGAGGCGATGATCCCGTTGACGTGGTCGGCTTCGGTGATCGCGCCCACGGCGATGGTCGGCACGCCTGCCTCGTTGCGCACGCGGTCGGCGAACGGGGTCTGGAACATGCGGCCGTAGACCGGCTTCTGCTCCGGCGTGACTTCGCCGGAAGAGCAGTCGATCATGTCGGCGCCAGCTGCCTTGAACAGGCGTGCCATGGCCACCGCGTCATCGGCGCTGTTGCCGCCTTCGACCCAGTCAGTGGCGGAAATGCGCACCGACACGGGCTTGTCCTGCGGCCATGCTGCGCGCACCGCGCGCAGCACTTCCAGCGGGAAGGCCATGCGGTTTTCCAGCGAGCCGCCGTATTCGTCGCTGCGCTGGTTGGTCACAGGCGAGAGGAAGTTCGACAGCAGGTAGCCGTGGCCGGCCTGCAGCTCCAGCCAGTCAAAGCCGGCGGCTGCGGCACGCAGGGTGGCGGCGACGAAGTCATCGCGCACGCGGTCCATGTCTGCGCGGGTCATGGCGCGCGGCGTCTGCGAAACGCCCGGCAGGTACGGCAGTGCGGAGGCCGAGATCAGCGGCCAGTTGCCCTCGGCCAGCGGGTGGTCCATCTGTTCCCAGCCCAGTTGCGTCGAGCCACGGCGCCCGGCGTGGCCGATCTGCACGCCGATGCGCGCGCTGGTGTGCTCATGCACGAAGCCGACGATGCCGGCGAATGCCGCGGCCTGCTGGTCATTCCACAGGCCCGGGCAACCCTGCGTGATGCGGCCCTCCGGCGACACCGCCGTCATTTCCACCATCACCAGGCCGGCACCGCCCAGTGCGCGGCTGCCAAGGTGCACCATGTGGAAATTGCCCGGCACGCCCATCTGGCACGAGTACATGGCGGTGGGCGACACCACCACCCGGTTCTTCAGTTCCACGCCGCGCACGGTGTACGGCGTCAGCATCGGCGGCACGGCGGCGGCATCCGTGCCGGCGCGTTCGGCCAGCCACGACTCGTAGCCTTCCAGCCAGGCCTTGTCGCGCACGCGCAGGTTCTCGTGCGAGATGCGCTGCGAGCGGGTCAGCAGCGAGTAGGCGAACTGCTCGGGCTCCAGGTCTTCATAGCGCCTGACGTTCTCGAACCATTCGGTCGAATTGCGCGCGGCGTTCTGGATCTTGAGCACTTCCACCGAGCGCACGGCTTCGTAGTGCTTCAGTGCATCTTCCAGCGGGCCGTCGGTGTTGCGAAGGGCGCGCGCCAGCTCGATGGCATCTTCCAGCGCCAGCTTGGTGCCGGAGCCGATCGAGAAGTGCGCGGTGTGGGCGGCATCGCCCATCAGCACCACGGGCACCTTCTTCTCCAGGCCGCTGTCGTCGGTCAGGTTGTTCCAGTGCACCCACTTCTCGCAGATCACGCGCGGGAACTGGATCCAGATCGCCGAGCCGCGCAGGTGGCCAGCGTTGCTGATCAGCGGGTTGCCATCCAGGTACGGGGCGAACAGCTTCTCGCAGTAGGCGATGCCCTCTTCCTGGCTCATCTGGTCGATGCCGGCGGCCTTCCAGGTTTCTTCCGGGGTCTCGACGATGAAGGTTGAGGTGCCGTCCTCGAAACGATAGGCGTGTGCCTGGAACCAGCCATGCTCGGTCGGCAAGAAGATGAAGTTGAAGGCGTCGAACACCTTTTTCGTGCCCAGCCAGACAAAGCGGCAGTTGCGCGTGTCGATGTCGGGGCGGAAGGTGTCGGCATAGCGCTTGCGAACCACGCTGTTGAGGCCGTCGGAAGCCAGCACCAGGTCGGCGTTGTACTTGCGCGCGATGGCCTGGTCGTCCTCGACGTAGTTCTCGAACACCAGCTCCACACCGACTTCCTCGCAGCGCGCCTGCAGGATGTTCAGCAGCTTCTTGCGGCCGATACCGATAAAGCCGTGGCCGCCACTGCGCACCGCGCGGCCCTTGAAGTGGACTTCGACATCGTCCCAGCGGTTGAACGCATCGCCGATGGTCTCGGCCGAGACCGGGTCGGCCTCGCGCAGGTTGTCCATGGTGGCGTCGGAGAACACCACGCCCCAGCCGAAGGTGTCATAGGGGCGGTTGCGCTCGACCACCACGACCTTGTTGGCGGGATCCTGGAGCTTCATCAACAGGCCGAAATACAGGCCGGCGGGGCCACCGCCGATACATACAATGTTCATGGCTGCTTCCAATGAGGTTACTACCGGAGCCTTCGGCACCCGCGCTGCGGGTACGTCGGCATTCAGACGGTGGTTTCGGGAAAAGGCCGGTCTGCGAGGGCAGGGCCGTGTTCGATGGCGGCCCGCAGGTCGTCGGGCACCGGAATCGCCAGGTGCGTGTCCAGCGAGGTCATCACGATGGTCTGCGTGGCCGCCATGCGCAGCTCGCCGTCTGCGCCGGTGCAGCGCCAGGCCAGCGTGATCGACTTGCCCCCAAGGCGCACCAGTTCCAGCTCCAGCCAGACCTGGTCGCCAAAGCGGCTGATCGCCTTGAAGTCCACCTCCAGGTGCACGGTCGGCATGCCCAGCCGGCGCGCGCCGATCACGCCGTGGTAGCCGTCCGGCAACAGGGTGTCGACCCAGCGTTCGATCAGGTCGTTGAACAGCACGAAGTACTGCGGGTAGAAGACGATGCCGGCCGGGTCGCATTCCGAGAAATGGATCTTGTGCCGGCGCCGGAAGGTATGCGTAGTGCTCATGGTCTGCGGTATCTGCTATGGGGCTGGCACGTGAAGGTCACGCCAGCGCATGGCGGAGGAGGGCTTCCTTCAGCTTCTTGCCGTGCTCGTCTGCCAGCGCCGCCTCGCGCAACTCGCGCAGCGTGGCCGGGGCCAGGCGGGCACCCGCCCGCATCACGGCGTTCATCAGGGTCTGGTAGTTGGTCAGGCCGCGCACATGGGTGTCGCTGTAGCCTTTCACCAGCCGCTGGCACTGCACCACTTCCAGCGCCAGCGCCGGGTTGAGGCGCGCGGCGGCCAGTACCTGGGCCAGCCAGCTTTCGATACGCTCGGTTTCCAGCGCATAGCGCAGCGTGCTGCGGCGGATGCCGCGCAGGCGCGACACGGCCCACAGCATCAGGTAGCCGCGCAGCGAGCTGGTGGTGACCACGCGACCCGAGGTGGTGAAGCGGCGCACCAGGTGGTGCAAGAAATGCGGCTTCATCAGCCAGCGGCCGAGTCCGGCCGGCAGCGTCTCGCAGATTTCTTCCAGGCGCGGGTGCATGAACTCGTTGATCGCCAGCAGCTGCTTGTCGCCGGCGCGCACCTCGCCCCGCACGCGCGCGAAGCGCGAGTCGCGGGTCTTGAGGTCGGCCACGCGAATGGTGTCTTCGTACGACATCCACAGCGCCAGGTGGCGCGCGGTTTCGCGCAGCAGCGCGATGTCGTTGTTGCCGACGGCCCGGTGCACGGCCGCCAGCCGATCCAGGTACAGGCCGGCGTAGGCCACGTCCTGGTAGTCGATCATGCGGCGCACGCCTTCGATCACGACGGGCCAGTTCTCGGCCGGTTGTTCGACGCGGGCGCGCTGCAGTAACTGCGCAACCCTGGGATCCTGCGGCTTGAGTTCGCCCAGCGGCTTTGCAGCTTCCGCGGCGGGCGTCTCAGCGGCCTCGGCTGTGGCGAACGCCGCGCCAAAGGCGCGCAGGCTGGGCTTCACGCCCACGCCGCCGCGCTCGATGGTGGCTTCGAACTGCGCACGGCTGAACGGCAGCACGCCGGTACCCGCCAGCGCGCCGAACAGCACGGCGCTGATGACGCTGCCGCTGGCTTCGGCGGCCTGCGCCATGTCGAAGCGTACAAAGCGTTTGGCGGCCTTGCCGGCATGGGCGATCAGCTCATTGCTGTCGACCCGCCCGTCGCCCATCGCGGATTTCTCCGCAATGGAATACACGCGGTGGGTGGAAGACACCAGCGTGGTGCGCTCCGGCGTCACCAGTCCGCGCTGCACGGCGCGGCCGGCTTCCATCAGTTCGGAGGCGAGTACCACATCGACATCGCCAGGGGTGGGCATCAGCGCCAGCACCGGCTGGCGGCCGGCCTGCTCGGCCAGGTCGCGCGGGAACAGCTCGACGTAATAGATGGTGGCGCCGGTGCGCTGCGCCACGCCGGGCACCGACGTGGTTTGCGCGATATAGCCGTTGTGCTCGCCCAGATCCACGATCCAGTCGGCCAGCACACCGCCGCCCTCGCCACCCATGGCTAGGATGGCGACCTTGATCGGCTTGGCGCTGAGGTTGTTGGGTGCGTTCACGATTGAACCTCTCGAAACTTGGTGTTCAGAATGCAAGGCGGGTGCGGCGCGCGGCATCGCGACGCTGCAGGAAGCCGATCACGCCGTCGCGCAGGCGCTGGCGCAGCTTGTCGATGCGGGTCGGGTTGGTGACGATCTGCGCGCGATAAAACGACGGACACAGCACCGCTGCGTGCGAGACCTCGCCACACAGGCCGCAGCCCACGCAGCTGTCCAGCACGGAGGCGATTGGATCGGTGCGCAGCGGGTCCGGATTGGGCTTGATCGTCAGCGAAGGGCAGCCGGATAGCCGGATGCACGAGTGATCGCCGGTGCAGGTGTCCGAATCCACGCCAAAGCGCTCGCGCACCACGCGCTGGCCGTCGGCGATCGCCTTGCGCGCCTTCGGCTTCTCGCGGCGCTGCTTGTTCAGCATGCATTCGCTCTGCGCGATCAGCACCTTGGGACCCTTGGCGCCGGTGGTCAGCGCTTCCTTGAGGGTGGCCTTCATCGCCTTCAGGTCATAGGTGTGGCGGATGGTGCGCACCCACTTGACACCCACGCCCTTGACCGCGTCCTCGATGGCGTGGCCGGTGCTGCGGGTGTCGTTCAGCGCGGTCGAGGACAGGATGTCCTGCCCGCCGGTGGCCGACGTGTAGCTGTTGTCGACCACGATGGTCAGGTTGTCGCTCTTGTTGAAGACTGCGTTGGCGATGCCGCTGGTCAGGCCGTTGTGCCAGAAGCCGCCGTCGCCCATCACGGAGATGGCGCGCTTGCCGCCGGGCGCGTTCAGGGCCGCGGCGCTGGCGCTGCCCAGGCCGTAGCCCATGGTGGTGTTGCCCAGGTTGAACGGTGGCAGGATCGAGAACAGGTGGCAGCCGATGTCGGCGCTCACGTGGTGCTCGCCGATCTCGCGCTCGACCAGCTTCATCGCGGTGAAGATCGGGCGCTCCGGGCAGCCGGTACAGAAGCCGGGCGGGCGCGCATGCACGCTCTCGTCGACGAGCTTCTGCGGTTCCAGCAATTCGGCGGCCACGGCATCGACGGTGGCGGCCGGGGCCTGCACAAGCGGGATCACCTTGCGGGCAGGCTTCGGCTCAGGCAGCGGATCAATCTTGCCGTACTGCTCCAGGAAGGCGCGCAGCCCCTTGAGCACGGTCGCGGTGTTGTACTCGCCAGCCAGCGGCAACAGGTCCTTGCCATGCAGCGCCGCGGTGGCACCGGCCATGCGCAGGATGTTGGCGGCGTTCTGCTCGATAAAGTTGGGCTGGCCTTCTTCCAGCACCAGCACCGCGCGCTTGCCCGCGCAGAAGCGTTCCCACTCCGAATCGATCAGCGGGTAGGCCACGTTCATCACGTACAGGGGGATCTTCGACTCGCCGAACACATCGGCCAGGCCGAGCTGCTCCAGTGCGCGGATCAGCGTGTTGTAGCTGCCACCCTGCACGGCGATGCCGATGTCATCCATCTCGCCGTGGAAGAACTCATTGAGCTGGCGTTCCTCGATGAACTTCACGGCGGCGGGCCAGCGCTGCTTGATCTTCTCATGCTCGTGCACGAAGCTCGCCGGGGGCAGCACGATGCGGCTGAGGTCGCGCGTGGGATGGTCCAGCGCGTCCTGGATCGAGAAGCGGCTGCGGCGGTTGTCGGAGGCGACGAACTGGCCATGTACATGGCACGAGCGCACGCGCAGCTGGAGCATCACCGGCGTATTGGAAGCTTCGGACAAGTCAAAGCCGTCCTTCACCGCCTGCACGATGCACGGCAGGTTGGGGCGCGGATCGAGCAGCCACATCTGGGACTTCATCGCGAAGGCATGGCTGCGTTCCTGCATGATCGAGGAACCTTCGCCGTAGTCCTCGCCGACGATGATCAGCGCGCCGCCGGTGACGCCGCCCGAAGCCAGGTTGGCCAGCGCGTCCGACGCCACGTTGGTGCCCACAGTGGCCTTGAACGTTACCGCGCCGCGCAGCGGGTAGTTGACCGAGGCCGCCAGCGACGCGGCCGCGGTGGCTTCGCTCGCGCTGTTCTCGAAGCGGATGCCATGCTCGGCAAGGATGTCCTGCGCATCGGCCAGCACGTCCATCAGGTGCGAGATCGGCGAGCCCTGGTAGCCGGCCACGTAGGCGACGCCAGACTCCAGCAGCGCCTTGGTGACCGCAAGGATGCCCTCGCCGCTGAATACCTCGCCGGAACCCAGGCGCAACTTCTTGACCTCTTCGACAAACGAACGCTCAGCCATGGCTTTTCTTCCTGATGCTCACGTTGGGGTGAGACGGATATCGTTTAAACATAAACATTTCCATAATCATATATATGTGCGGAGCTAGGGGTCACTGGGACGGCTTCCGCGGAAGCCGAAGCCCCTCCTCAGGCGATTTCTGCGTTGCTTTGCTGGCCGCCGCGAGTCACGACGACTGGTTCCCTTGCCGATGGCAGCAGCGCCACAGCCAGCGCAGCGGCGAGGCCGGCAATGGAGAACGTGATGAAATTCCAGCCGAAACTCAGGCCTGAGCCGGCGACGTAGCCGCCGACGAGCGGGCCGCTCATGGCGCCGAATCGCGCGAAGCTCAGGGCCCATCCTGTTGCCGCGGCCCGTGCGTGTGCCGGGTAGTATCCGGCCAGGTAGCCGGTGAGGATCAGGGATGCCGAGACGCTGCCCACGCCTGCCAGAGCGACCAGCAGGTAGTTGACGGCAACGGAGTTGCGGAACATCAGCGCGCCGATGGCGAGAGCGCCGATCAGGTAGAAGAGCGCAACGGTGCCACGTGCGCCCATCCTGTCGGCCGCGCCGCCCAGGAAGAGGCCGCCCACCGCGGAAGCAAGGCTGAAGATAACCAGGAAGGAAAGACTGGAGCCGAGGTCGTAGCCATTCTTGCGCATGATGGTTGGCAACCACGTATTGAGGCCGTAGACCAGCAGCAAGCCGAAGAACAGTGCGATCCAGAAGCACGCCGTCGCGCGTAGCTGCTTGCGGGCGAACATGCTCGACATCACGTCGCGCCAGGCGGCGCGGGCGGCGCTGTTGGCGGGCCGGGCTTGTGACGGCAGCCGGCCATGGCCAGTGCGATCGGCCAATGCCTGCGCTTCAGCGATTCGCCCTTGCCCCACCAGGTACTCCAGCGACTCAGGCAGCATCCACGCCATCAGGGGTATCAACACCATGGGCACGGCACCCAGGCCAATCACGCCACGCCAGCCAAGACTGGGCAACAGCCACATCGCAATGAGCGCGGCGCAGAGGATGCCCACCGAATACCCCGAGTACATCAGCCCATAGTTGAAGCTGCGGCGGTGCGGCGGCGAGTACTCGATGGTCAAGGCGGCGGCGACGGGAATGACGCCACCGAGGCCGAGCCCGCCGATGAATCGCAAGACGCCGAAGATGGCGGGCGTCGGTGCATAGGACGCGCCCAGCATGGTCAGCGAGAACAAGGAAACGCAGAGCAGCAGCATGCGGCGGCGGCCGATCATCTCGCTCAGCGTGCCGATCAGGAAGGCGCCAAAGAACATGCCGACCAGGGCATAGCTGCTGAGGGCGCCGAGTTCCAGCGGCGTCAGGTTCCAGTTGCGGTCGTCGGCGAGTGCGGGCAGTACCGCTCCCATGACGCCGACGTCATAGCCTTCAAAGAGAATCGCAAGGAAGCATACGAAAAGTACGGTATAGGTCGCGCGGGAAGCGGGGCGCCAGGGCTGAACGGTGCCAGTTGGGATCATTGTCTGTCTCCTGATGGGTGGCGGATATGGAACCGGAGAAGCCGCCAGGGAACCTGTTTCGCGCGATCGTCGCCACGCGCTCGTTGTTGTTCCACATAGTTTAGGCATAAATATATGATTGTGGAAATAGTTTTTTGAGGCGACGAAGGGAGTCTGGTCGGCGCCTCGAAGGGAGGCGCCGAGGCCGCAACTAGAACTTGTGGCGCAGGCCCAGGCCGAAGGTGTTGCCCGGGTTCAGGTCGGTTACCTTGTCATAGCGCCAGGCGGCGTAAAGGTCAGTGCGCTTGGAGAACGGGTAGTCGTAGGCCAGCGTGGTGGTATCGCGGCGGGCCGAGCCCAGCGTCTCGTTGCCGCCCTGCCAGGTACGCACCCACGTTGCCATCAGCGAGCCCGGTCCCAGCGGCGCGCTCGCGCCCACCTGCATGGTGCGGTTGCGCTGGCGGCTCAGCGTGCTGAAGCTGTTGTCCGACTGCGCGTACTGGCCGAACAGCTTGACCACCTTGAAGTCGTAGGACACGCCCGCCAGGTAGGCCATCTGGTAGCTGGCGCCGCTGGCCGCGAACTCCGGCGCATTGACCCCCACCCGCTGCACCGCCAGCGTGGCGCCAAAGTTGCCGTTGAAATAGGTGGCATTGCCGCCGTAGTTCTGCTTGCCCTGGTGGCCGGTGCTCTCCCCGGTCGCGTAGATCGCATTGAAGCGCAGCCCGCCGAAGCCCGGACTCTGGTACAGCACCGAGTTGCCCCAGGCGGTGTCGCCCGCCACCGAGTTGCCCACCGGCGCGCCCGGCGGCGTGGTGTAGGTGTGCAGGAACATCGGCGAGAACACCGCCGAGTCGGCCAGCGGGTTGAACAACAGCATGGACAAGAACCACGGCGTGGTGTTGCGTCCCAGCTTGATCGCGCCGAAGCCGCCATTCAGGCCGACAAAGGCATTGCGCCCGAACATGACGTCGCCGTCGAAGCGGCCGACCTTGCCATTGTCCGTACGGAAAAAGCTCTCCAGCGTGAACTCGGCGTTCAGGCCGTTGCCCAGCGCCTCCTGCCCCCCAATGCCCCAGTACGAGGTGGTCAGGCCGGAACTGTCGACGATCGCGGTGCCGTGGGCATCGCCACTGGCGCGCACGGAGCCGGCAAAGGCGTCGATCGTGCCGTAGAGCTGCACGGCGCTCTGGGCATGTGCGGCGCCGGAGACGAGGCTGCCGGCGGCCGCCACGGCGGCGAGGATCCTGCGTTGGTACTTCATTGTCTTCCCTTCTCTCTCTCTTCTCTTGTGGACGTCTGCGGTTCTGTCAGGTGGCCGCGATCGCCAGTACCCGTAACGGACTACCCGACCCGTTCTGGATCTTCAGCGGTGCCGCCACGATCAACGCGCCGGTAGGCGGCAGCTGGTCCAGGTTCTTCAGGCATTGCAGGCCGTACTTGTTCGCGCCGTGCATCAGCGTGTGGCAGGGGTACGGCAGCGGCCAGGCGTAGGACTGGCCGGCATCGGTGTTGATGGTTTCGACGCCGAAGCCGTGGACGTTGCGTTCATGGATCAGCCACTCGACCGTGGCCTGTTCCGGGCCGGGCGTATGGGCGCCGTCCTCGCGCAGGCCGAGGAACTCGGCAGGGTCGGTCTTCTTGCTCCAGTCGGTGCGCAGCAGCACCCAGGCGCCGGCGGGAATGCGGCCGTGTTCGGCTTCCCAGCGCTGCAGGTGCGAGACCGTCAGCACCCAGTCGGGGTTCTCCGCCACTTCGGCGCTGGCATCGACCACTACCGCGGGGGCGATGAAGTTGGCCGGGTCGATGGTGTCCACGGTGTTGTTGGCGTGGTCCTTGCCCGAGATCCAGTGCACCGGCGCGTCGAAATGCGTGCCGGTATGCTCGCCACAGGAGAAGTTGTTCCAGTACCAGCCCGGTCCCTTGTCGTCGTACTGGCTGATGCGTTCCATCTTGAACGCCCACACCTGCCCGAATTCGGGGGGCAGCACCAGCGCGGGGAAGTCCGGCGACAGGGTCTGGGTCAGGTCGATGATCCTTGCCTTGCCGCCGGAAAGGTCCGCGGCAAGCTGTTGCAGGGTGTTGCTCATGGGGTCTCCTTGTTGTATTCGCCGTGTCAGGCCGACGCGTGCGCCAGCCGCGTGTACCGTCCCTGCCAGTAGAGCAGCGGCGCCGGGGCCTGCTCGGCCACATGTACCGCCCGCACCCGCCCGATGATCAGGATGTGCCCGTGGCGCTCCAGCAGTTCCTCCGCCTCGCAATCCATGGCCACCACGGCATCGGCCAGCACCGGGGCACCGTCGCGGGTGAGCTGGGTCCAGGCGTCGCTGCCGTAGCGCGCGGCGCCGGCCTCGCCGCCAAAACCGGTGAAGCGCTGCGCGATCGCCTGCTGCTCCACGCGCAGCAGGTTCACGCCGAAGCGCCGCGTGCGCTGCAGCAGCCCGGCCGACGAGCTGGTCGCCTTCATCGACGCCACCAGCATCGGCGGCTCGGCCGAGAACGACGACACCGAGGTTGCGGTGAAGCCGCTGCGCTCTTCGCCTTCGGCCACCGTCACCACGGTCACCGCGCCGGCGAAGCCGCGCATCGCCTGCTTGAACTGCTGCTGTAGCGCCGCCAGCGGATCGTGCTTACTGGCCGCCATGTTTCGACCCTCCGGGCTGGCGCAGGCCGCGTGCCTCCAGGATCGGCAGCACCGTGTCGCGGAAGTACGGGAACTCCTTCACGTAGTCGACGAACGACAGCGTGGTGCCCTTGAAGCCGGCTTCGGCAAGCGCACAGATGCCGTCGGCCACCTGCTCGGGCGTGCCCACCAGCGGGAAGCCGCCGTGGCCCGCCGCCATGCGGTCGCGGATCAGTGCCAGCAGGTCGTGCGGGAACGACTGCGCGTTGGCAAACTGCAGCGCCACCAGGTTGTCCACCGCGGCCCAGTCGGCGTTGTCCTGCGCAAAGTGGCGCAGGTAGTCGCGCGCTTCCTGTTCGGTCGGGCGGCACACCACGTGCGAGAAGGTCAGCACTTGCACCGGCTTGTTTGCCGCACGGGCCTTGGCTTTCAGTTCGGCCACTTCCACTTTGGACCGCGCCAGGTCGATCGCCGGCGTGAACAGGAAGTTGGCGTTCTGGATGGCGAAGTCGCGGCCTTCGCCGGAACCCGCGGCGTTCAGGATCGGCGGGCGCTCGCCGTGCCACGGCTTGGGCAGGCCGTAGATGCCCTTCAGGTGGAAGTTCTCGCCGTCATAGTTGAAGGCGCCGTCGCGCTCCCAGATCTGCTTGATGACGTCGAACCACTCCTGCGCATAGCTGTAGCGCTTGTCGTGACCGGCGGCCAGCGGCAGGCCCAGGGCCTCGTACTCGGGGCGGTTCCAGCCCGCCACGATGTTCAGGCCCGCGCGGCCCTGGCCGATCTGATCCAGCGTCGCGATCTGCTTGGCCACCACCGCCGGGTGGTTGGCCGCGGTGTGGATGGTCGCGAATACCGTCAGGTTCTTCGTCTGCGCCAGCAAGCCGGCAGCCCACGTGATCGTTTCCAGCACCGAGCCGTGGAAGTCGGTCTCGCCGCCGTAGCCGATCCAGCGCGCGATCGGCAGCATGAAATCGATGCCGGCTTCGTCCAGCATCTGCGCCAGCTTCGCGTTGTTTTCCCACGAGTTGTCCCAGCGCTCGCCGATCTTGGTCACCGACATGCCACCCGAGCAATTGGTCGCAAACGTGCCCAGTACAAAGTCCTTCGTGTTCAGAATTTTTCTCATGCGTATCTCCCGGCCAAGTAGAATCCCTGAAGCAGGCGCCGCCCGCGGATAATGCGGCGCCCGTACTGCCCTGAAAAACCCACGCACGCAACGTGCGTCGAGCTGACAATGCCCAAGACCTCGAGTAACTCCACGCCATCCGCGAAAATCGACCGCACTGCCGAGCAACATCGCTGGCACCTGGCGACGGATGATTTCAGCGTCGAGATCACCGACCTCGAATACGCCGTCATGCGGGCTTATCAGTCGTTCCTGCGGTGGCAGTCCGAATGCCTGGCGGCCGTGACCGGGATTACGCTGAGCGGGCAGGAAAATACCCTGCTGCACATCATCCGGATGCACGAGCGGCCCAAGACCATCAAGGACCTGCTGCACATGACCAATCGCCAGGACGTGCCCAACATGCAATATGAGTTGCGCAAGCTGCTCAAGGCCGAACTGGTCGACAAATACGGCAGCGCACGCACGGGCATTTACTACTTCGCCACTGACGAAGGCATAAGGGTGTGCGACGAATTCGCCCGGTTGCGGCGCGAGACACTGCTCGAGACCGCGCAAGGCGAATTCGGCCCTAAATCCGGCGCCCTGAAGGCTGCCGGACAGCTGGAACAACTGGAAAAGGTCTACGAGATCGCTACGCGTGAAATCGCGACCTATCACCGCCGTCGCTAGAAGGAGTGGTTTTGGAAACTCATCGGGGGGCGCTGTCTCCTGGTGGCGCGTGACGTACCGCGCGCATCGAATAAATAATCAAATAGAAGATTTATTTGATGCAAATGTAGCGCACTGCGGCGGGCTTCGCCACGGTTTTTACACTAGGGGAAACACTAGGGGGCTGACGGTTGCGTGTGCGCCGGTTCGGCCACAATCCTGGCGCCGACATCGCGCAGCAGCCGCTGGAAATCGGGCGACGCCAGGATGATCTTGCCCGCCGCCGCGCGCAGCCGGTCGACGGCCTCGGGAGGCAGGGAGAACGAGGTGGGCAGCTCGTTCAGGTAGGCCAGTTCCGCCTTGTCCGCCAACTGGGCGAACGAGACATCGATGGCGTAGATGGTCGAGTCCGGCGTGCGCAGCGTGGCGGCGACCGCGGCATCCTTGTTCGCCTTGAAGGCAGAGGACTGCCGGACCTGGCCCATGGAGTGCCAGCGCGCCTGGCTGTCC
The DNA here is from genome assembly GCF_040149425.2 of Cupriavidus sp. DF5525. Classification (NCBI taxonomy): domain Bacteria; kingdom Pseudomonadati; phylum Pseudomonadota; class Betaproteobacteria; order Burkholderiales; family Burkholderiaceae; genus Cupriavidus; species Cupriavidus sp. DF5525. The sequence continues at coordinate 647,454 of NZ_CP168265.1, forward strand.
CTGAGCAGCTCGGTCGCCTCGTAGGAGTAGTGGTCGATGGGAACGCCCGTCGCCTTGACCAGGATCTCCAGCGTACCGGGCGCGGACTCCGATTTATCCCATGCCGTCTTTGGCGTGGACAGCGAGTTGACGACAAAGACCACGATCCTACGCGTATGGTCGAGCGGGGTAGGCTGGCCGACCAGGTGCAGCGCTTCCATCAGCTCCAGCGCGTCCAGCACGCTGCGCATGCCCAGGTTGTCGGAAACACCGCCATCCACGAGATGGATGTAGGGCCGGTTGATGCTGTCTCCGAGTTCCGCCTCTTCCTTCAGGTGCCGGGTCGCACGCGCAGCCGGCCTGGGCGGGTCGGCGGCATCGATAAAAGGCTGGACCCAGTCGGGTGGTGCGTAGCCACAGTTGCCGCCGTAGTTATTGAGTGTAATGGGCGTCAGCACGACCGGCACGGCAGACGATGCGGCAGCGGCGCGGGACAGCCGTACCGCGTTCAGGTCCGAGCAGAGTACGTCGAAGGCGCCCTGGGTGAAAGGCAGGCGGGCGCCTGTGGAAATATCCGTGGCGGATGCAATGATGAAGGGGCCTTGCCCGCGGTTCAGGTCGCCGAAAGTCGCCCCGTTGAACAGGATCTCGTCATACAGATCGGCCGCCAGTTCGGAGCGGCCCCAGCCGCCCGACCACAGGGACGGCCAGTAGGCGGGGTTGAGCGTGCGGAACGTAATCTCGCCCTGTACGTCGCGCTTGAGAAAGCGCTGCTCGTAGTCGTCGAAGAGCTTGTCGCCATAAAGGCCATAGGCGAGCGCGGTGAAGCTCCCGCCGGACACGCCGGTAATGACGCCGACATGGTCGAGCAGGCGCGACTTGACGCCTCTGGGGCCGACCACTTCCGTATTGCGCAGGAATTCCAGCACGCCGTATGAGAAGGCGGCGGCGCGTGTCCCGCCGCCCGAGAAAGCCAGGATCACCAGGTTTTCGCTGGTCTTCGCATAGTGGGGGCGCGTCGTGTATCGATAGCCGGTAGCCGGATCGGCGTGGGCAAGCGGCGGGTTGACAGGCCGGCTGGCGCAGCCGCCGAGCAGAAGCAGCAACGAAACGGCGATTACCCATGCTGGCGTCGGCAATCTGGCCATAGGTCCTCCGCAGCGAATTAGGACGAGCAAGACCGGACGTGTCGGCGTCCTTTGGCTATCACCATACTAGGCGGCTTATGTGGCGGCAGGCGCAACTTTCGAGGTTGTCCCGGCCAGCGCCGATGGACTAGACTAGATTTCACCGGTCCAAGAGACCAGTAATTAACCTCGTTGAGCTGATGCGCGGCGGTGAGATTGCCAGGGCCGTGCGTTGGCGTGGATGACACGGCGGGCGCGCCTTTTGCAGGCGGGACTCGGCCGCCCGTTGAGCCAGCAAGTGGCTTACCGATCCGATACCTTTGCGGCGATCTGCAAGGAGGCAATCGATGTTGCCCACGCCCACTTCCGAGAGAGCGCTGTCCCGGGGACTGCTCGACGTACTGATCCGTGCCGGGCTGATCGCCGTGCTGGCGATTTTCTGCTTCCAGATATTCAACCCCTTTCTCGATCTCATCGTCTGGTCCGTGATCCTGGCGATTACGATCTATCCGCTGCAGGTCAGGCTCAGGCGCAGGCTGGGCAACAATGACGGCCGTGCCGCCACGCTGATCGTCGTGATCGCGATCGCCATCATCGCGGTGCCGGCCTATCTGTTGGGCTCCGCCATGGTCGATTCGGTGGAGAATGCCATGGCCATGGTCAAGAGCGAGGGCATTCATATTCCGCCGCCGGCAGAGTCGGTAGCCGCCTGGCCGTTGATTGGCCAACGCGTGTACGACTTGTGGCAGTACGCCGCCACGGACCTGACCGGCCTGGCACAGAAGTATGCGCCGCAGATCAAGGACATCAGCCTTGCCCTGCTGGTCGCGATCGCCGGCATTGGCAAGGGTTTGCTGATCTTCATCTTCGCGCTGATCATCGGGGGCATCTTCATGGCCTACGGCGAGGCCGGCAGCCGCAGCGCCGAGCAGATTGCCTCGCGCATCTTCAGTCCGGCCAGAGGCCCGCACATCGCCAGGCTATGCACCGCGACCATCCGCGCGGTGGCGCAGGGCGTGGTCGGCATCGCCTTTATCCAGATGCTGTTGATCGGTGTCGCCTTCGTGATCAAGGGTGTTCCCGCGGCGGGCGTGCTGGCCTTACTTGTGCTGCTCCTGGGGATCGCGCAGTTGCCGGCCACGCTGATCACCATCCCGGTGATTATTTATGTCCTGGCCACGGAGGGCGCCAACGTTGCCACCATTGTCTTCTCCATCTATGTCTTCATCGCGGGGCTGGCCGATAACGTGCTCAAGCCGCTGCTGCTGGGGCGTGGCGTCGATGTGCCGATGCCGGTGGTGTTGATCGGGGCCCTGGGCGGCATGGTCACCGGCGGCGTGATTGGCCTGTTTATCGGCCCGGTGGTGCTCGCGGTCGGCTACCAGCTGTTCTGGCAATGGGTGGAAGACCAGCCGCAGGTGCAGGCGCAGGAGCAGGAGGGAGACCTGGCAAACCGGCAGCAGGTCTGAGGTGGTCCGGGGCGCCCATGTCGCGCTGGCATCTTCCGTTCCGCGTCTTGCTGACCGGCGCATTCTGCCTCAGCGGCTGCGCGCGCGTGGGACCGGACTTCCAGCCGCAGCGTGAGCCCTGGGCGCAGCAGTGGCGCAGCCCGGCGCTCGACCAGGCGACCGAAATGCGTACGCAGCCGGACATCCGCGAGTGGTGGCAGGTGTTCGCCGACCCGACCCTCGAACGCCTGATTGCCGAAGCCGATGCGAACAACGCCGGCCTCAGGATCGCGGGCCTGCGGGTGATGGAAGCCCGCGCGCAGCTGGGCATTGCCCAGAGCGGGCGCTACCCTCAGCTGCAGCAGGCCAGGGCCGATGTCCTGTACACGGATAGCCGGCAGGCCGGCGGCCGCAACCCGCAAAACAATCGCTTCTGGCAATACAGCGCCGGTTTCGACATCGGCTGGGAACTGGATTTCTGGGGGCGCTTCAGCCGCGCCATCGAGTCTGCCGATGCCGCCTATTTTGCGGCCCGCGCTAACCATGAAGACGTGCTGGTACTGCTGCGGGCCCAGATGGCGGAAACCTACTTCGCGCTGCGCACGGCCGAGGCGCGGCTGCGCATCGCCCGCGACAATGCCAGGCTGCAGAAGCGCAGCTTTGAGATCACCGAGCGGCTGTTCAAGAGCGGCGAGACCGACGAGCTCGACCTGCAGCAAGCCAAGACGCAATACCTGGGCACGCTGAGCAGCATTCCTGAGTTTGAAAGCCAGATCATGCGCACGCGCAATGCGCTGGCGGTGCTGGTGGGCCGCCCCCCCGGCCCGATGCCCGAACTGTCGGAGCTGGCGGAAAAGGAAGGTGAGATCCCCCTGATCGACCGGGCCGTGCTGCAGGACGTGCCCGCCAACCTGCTGCTGCGCCGCCCGGATATCCGCGCCGCCGAGCTGCAGATTGCCGCGCAATCGGCGCTGATCGGCGTGGCGCAAGCCGAGCTCTATCCGTCGCTGACACTGCTGGGCAGCATTGTCTGGTCCGCCACCACGCTGGCCGGCACGCCCAACAGCCTGGCCCTGGTCGGCGGCCCCAGCCTGCGCTGGAACGTGTTCGACTATGGCCGGATCCGCAACAACGTGCGCGTCCAGGACTCCCGCCTGCAGCAACTGATCGTCGCCTACCAGGACGCCGTGCGACAGGCCGCGCGCGAGGCCGACGATGCCGCCAGCGGCCTGGTCAAGGCGCTGGAGCGCGAGGAAATCCTGCGCGACGGGACGGTCGCTGCCAATCGCTCGCTGACGCTGGCCAACGCGCTGTACCGCGAAGGCTATTCGGACTTCCAGCGCGTACTGGATGCCCAGCGCGCGCTTGCCACCCAGCAGGACGCCTACCTGCTCAATCGCAGCAGTGCCGTGAGCAACCTGATTGCCTTGTACAGGGCCCTGGGCGGCGGGTGGTACAGCGAGCGGCCGCTGGTCGACGCGGCCACCCGTGAACAGATGCAGCAACGCACCAACTGGGGGGACCTGCTGAATGAGCCGGGTCCCAGACCCGTCGATGCCAGCCTGCCTGCAGACCAGAGGCAGGTTCCTGTCAGCGAGCAACGATGAGCAACGACACGCCGAAGCCAGCCGAAGCGCCTGCGCCGCCCGCGCCAGCGGCGCCACCCGCGCCTGAATCCGCCGCCGCCGATCCGGCAAGGAAGGGGATCAGGTGGGTCCTGCTGGTGATCCTCATCAGCCTGGCCTGGTACCTCCTGGCCGACCGGCTGACCCCCTACACGCAGCAGGCACGGGTGCAGACTTTTGTCGTGCCGGTCGCGTCTGAAGTGTCCGGGCGCGTGACCCGGGTGTATGTGCGCAACAACCAGGACGTTGCGGCAGGCGCGGTCCTGTTCGAGGTCGATCCGCAGCACTACAAGATTGCCGTCGACCGCGCCCGTGCCGATCTCGAGTCGACACGCCGGCAGATCGGCGCCAGCACCGCCGGCATCGAGTCGGCGCAGGCCTCCCTGCGTGCCGCGCGCGCCAACGAGCTCAAGGCACGCCAGGACAGCGAACGCCTGGAACGCCTGTACCGCGAGGATCCCGGCACCATTTCACTGCGCCGCCTCGAAATCGCGCGCGCCAGCCTGGAGGCAGCCACCAGCCAGGTGGCCGCGGCCAAAGCCGAGGTGCAGCGCGCGCGCGAGCAGCAGGGGGGCAGCGAGGAAGAGAATGCCAAGCTGCGCAGCGCCGCCACGGCGCTGGAGAAGGCCGAGCTGGACCTTGCCAATACCCGGGTGCGGGCACGCTCGGCCGGCCTGGTCACCGACCTGCGCACCGATGCCGGCCAGTTTGCTGCTGCCGGCAACCCGGTCATGACGCTGATCACGATCCACGATATGTGGATCAATGCGGAAATGACCGAGAACAACCTAGGCCACGTCGAGCCTGGCACACCGGTTGCCATCGTGCTGGACGCACTGCCAGGCAGGATCTTCGAAGGCCGCGTGCGCAGCGTCGGCTACGGCGTCAACACCGGCCCCAGCACGCCGCCCGGCAGCCTGCCGACGGTGCAGAACAGCCGCGACTGGCTGCGCCCGGCCCAACGCTTCCCGGTGATCGTCGAGTTCAACCCGGGCGAACTGACCACGCTGCGCGGCATCCGCGTAGGCGGACAGGCCGAGGTCATGGCGTTCCCGCTGCATGGCAATCCGCTCAATCCGCTCGGCCGCGTGTTCCTGTTCCTGATGAGCTGGCTTTCCTATGTCTACTGACAGCACTGCGCCCCTGTCCGGCGCGCGCTCGCGCTCGCCCCGCGCGCAGCGCGCGCAGCGCGCGCTGCGGCTGGCCAGCGGCACCGCGCTGTGCCTGGCGGCCAGCTTCGGCCTGCAGCTGCCGATCCCCATGGTCGCCCCGGTCCTCGCCGTGTTCCTGCTTGCCAGCCTCAACCGGCCGATGTCGCTCAAGGCCGGGCTGGGCCTGGCGCTGGTCGTGATGCTGACCACCGGCAGTGGGCTGCTGCTGATTCCCTTGCTGCGCCACTACGGCTTGAGCGGCGTGCTGCTGATCGGCCTCGGCCTGTTCCTGGCCTTCCGCCTTGGTCTGAGCGGCGGCAACAACCTGGTCTCCACTTTCCTGGTGGTCGGCCTGACCATGATCTCGGCCGCCGGCACTTTCGATTTCGGACTGGCGGTCACGGTCATCGAGGCGCTGGTCAAGGGACTGCTGGTCGCGGTGGCAGTGCTGGCGATCGGCCATTGGCTGTTTCCCGAACCCGCCGGTGCGCCGGCAGCGCCCGCGGCCCCGGCCTTGCCGGCTGACCAGGCTGCCTGGATCGCGCTACGCGCTACCCTGGTGGTGATGCCGGCCTACCTGCTGGCGCTGAACGATCCGGCCGGCTACATGCCGATCATCATGAAAGCGGTCAGCCTCGGCCGGCAAAGCTGCACCACCACGGCTCGCAACGCCGGCCGCGAACTCATCGGCTCGACGCTGCTCGGCGGCGCGCTGGCGATACTGTTCTGGGGCGCGCTCAGCCTGTTCGTGCACCTGTGGATGTTCTTCCTGTGGATGCTGCTGTTCGGCCTGCTGGTCGCGCGCAAGCTCTATGGCCTCAGCCCGACGCGGCAGCCGCCGAGCTTCTGGCTGAATACCCTAGTGACCCTGATTATCCTGCTGGGGCAGTCGGTGCAGGACAGCGCCGCCGGCAAGGATGTCTACACGGCATTCGCCGTGCGCATGGCACTGTTTATCGGCGTTACCCTGTATGCCTGGATGATGCTCCAGTTGCTCGATCAACCCCGCCGTGTGCGCCGACACGGCACCTGAACCGGCCCATCATGCTGCGCAATCTGCTAATCGGCCTTCCCGTGATGATGCTTTGCCTGCTGCTGCAGGCCGTCTTCATCACCATTTGCCTGCGCTACTACGTACGCTTCGACAATGTCCGGCGAAACCGCGCAGCGCTGTCGCTGGATATCCTGATGCTGGCGATGGTGATGCTGGTGACCTTGCTCGGCAATTTCGTGCAGATGGCGATCTGGGCGGTCCTGTTTATGCTGCTTGGCGAATTCAGCGACTACGCCACCGCGCTGTACCACTCCGGTGTCAACTTCGCCACGCTGGGCTACGGCGATATCGTCATGTCCGCGGACCGGCGTTTGCTGGGGCCGCTGGAGGCGGCCAACGGGATCCTGATGTTCGGCGTCTCCACCTCGGTGATGACCGCCGCGGTGCTGGACGTGATCAAGCACAACCTCGCCGGACTGCGTGGCAGCGAGCAGCCATAACCTCAGGCAAGCGGGACTCGCCGGGCTTCAGACGCCCGCCGCGCCGGACAAGACGCAAGGAGACACCATGACAATCCGAGTTGGACGATGGCTGAGCCGCAACGGCGGCGGGCTCGAGATTCTTTCCATCGGGCCGGGTGCCCATTTCACCGGGCGCTACCAGACCAAGGTGGGAAAGCCCGACCCCAATGCCTGGTTCGATACCCACGGCATGACCGACGGCGCGCTGATCGGCTTCACGGTGCTTTGGAAGAACCAGTCGGAGCAGCATGCCTCGCTGACCACCTTTGCCGGCCGCTACCTGGCCCAGGGCGAACAGGATGGCCTGGGCGATCCATCGCGCGAGCGCATCGAGGCCCAATGGGTGCTGGCCCGCCGCTACGAGGACGATGATCCCGGCAAGCCGCACGCGATGTGGGAGACTTTTATCTCCAACTCCGCCATCTGGTACTGGACGCCCTGACCGGTCATCCCAGCGCGAGGCCGGCATGGACCAGCAACTGGCGGAACACCGCCAGTCGCGCCTCGCCGGTCTGCGCCAGCCTCTGGCAGACGTGGACGTGCGCGGTCCTGTCGCTGTGGCCTAGCAAGGCGTCCTTGCACTCGCGCTCCGAGATCTCCAGGTGGACGCCGGTCAGGATCGCGCTGCCCTTGCCCACGCGTGAGCTCACGATCGCGGGCGGGTCGCCTTCGATGCCGGTATAGACGGCCAGCACCTCGGCCTCGGGCCCCGGGGCATGGCCGAAATCGAAGCGGCAGCCGCCGTGGTAGTGCGTGTAAAGCGACACCGGGGCAGTGGTCAGCCGGTCCGTCGTCCGGATCTCCACCGCGGCGGTGCTGCGCGGCGTGCCGTCATAGGCGACGCCTCCCGTGAGTTCGGGCAAGGAGCCAACCGCGACCGCATCCACGAAGCTCAGCTCCCGCGTGCCGCAAATCTCGCCCGCGCTGCCGGCGTGAAAGGCGAGTTCCCTGCACGCGTAGTACGCACCCGCGCAGATGCCAAGGTAGACCCCGCCTTGTTCGACAAAGCGCCGGATACGCGCGTTGGGGGCACCGTTCAGCGCCGCGCAATAGGGCAGGTCGGCACCGCCCGGCATGACGAACAGCACCGCGTCATCGAAGAGCGATGCGTCATGCCGGATGTCATCGGCCATGACCGCACGGATTTCGTACGCACCGGAACGAAGCTGCTGCCCGATGGTGCGCATCAGGCGCGCGGTGCCGTCGGAGGTGCCGGCATCGATATAGGTCAGGATCTGGGGCTTTGACATGATGGTTCGTCGTGATTCAGCGCAGTCTCTCGCTGTGGCTCGTGATCTTCCCCACGCAGTTGTGGTCTAATCTCATGCTTACATTGCGTTTGTCTACAATCGTAGTTCCTGAATTGCGCAGTTTCGAGTTTTCGACATGACCACACAATCCAATCGTCCCGCCAGCCGCCAACTGAGGACACTGCCTGAGCAGATCGCCGATAGCATCTTCACCGCCATCGCGAACGGCGAGTACGCCCCGGGCGAGCGCATCCGCGAAGAAGGGCTGGCCGAGCAGTTCGCAGTCAGCCGCGGACCGGTGCGCGAGGCCTTGCGCATCCTTGAGAAGGATTCGGTGGTGAACATCCTGCCCAACAAGGGCGCCCACGTCACCCAGCTCTCGATCAAGGAAGTCGCCGATATCTTTGAGATCCGCGGCAAGCTGTCCGGCACCATGATCAGCCGGCTGAGCACGGAAGAGGCGGCGCAGCTTGCGGCGACCATCGAAGCCGACGTGCGCGCGCTGGAAACGCTGGCGCAGGAGCCGGACGGCGCCGCCGCCTTCATCGAAACCTCGTTCCGCCTGGGGCGCATCCTGCGCGAGGCTTGCACCAATGAGCGCCTGGCCGAGATCCTGGGTTCGCTGGCGCGGCAGACGCTGCGCTACACCCAGCTTGGCCTGTCCACGCCGGCACGGCGCAAGGAATCGGCACGCAACTGGCGCACGCTGCAGAAGGGCCTCAAGTCGGGCAACCTCGATGCCGCGGCGGAAGCGGTCGAAAAGCTGATCGGCGATTCGATGCGCGAGGCGATCAGGCAGCTCGAAGCGCAGCGGGATGCCGCGCCGCGCGCCGCCGGAAACTGAGCGGCGGGCACAGGCTGGCAGACTGGCTTCTGGTGTCATGGCATAACCCGCTAAGCCGTGCCCAGCACCATCACCATATACGCGGACATGACCAGGCCGCCTGCCTGCACCAGGCAGTTGCGAGCGCCAGGCACCTGGCGCTCCCCGCAATCCCCGCGTAGCTGACGGACCGACTCGATCATCAGCGGCATGCCGAACATGCCGCCGTGATTGAAGGACAAGCCGCCGCCCGAGGTATTCAGCGGGAACGCTCCTCCCGGCGCGATGCGTCCCCCTTGCACGAAGGCGCCACTTTCGCCGCGCCCGCAGAATCCCAGCGCCTCCAGGCCGATCAGCACGTTGCTGGTGAACGCGTCGTAGATCTGCACGATGTCGATCTCGCTACGGCTCAGGCCGGCGCGCTCCAAGGCCAGCCGGCCCATCTCCGCGAGCACGCCGTTGTCGATCCAGTCGTCCATGCCAAACGGCGTGGCGTGCTGGATATATTGCTCCGCGAACCCTTGCACCAGCACCGGCGGGCGGCGCAAGTCGCGCGCGCGCCTGGTCCGCACCAGCACCATGGCGCCGGCGCTGTCGGTGACCTGGCAGATATCGAGCTTGCGCAGCGGGTCGGCAACCATGGGCGAGGCCAGGTAGTCGGCCATGGTCAACGGCTCGCGCGCCACCGCATGCGGATTGAGCTGCGCCCAGCGCCTGGCCGCCAGCGCGACTTCCCCAAGGTCTTCGGCGCGCGTGCCGTAGCGGTGCATGTGCAGGCGTGCCTGCATCGCGTAGAAGCCGATCGGGCTCAGCATGCCATACGGCTGCACGAACTGGCCGTTCGGCACGCGGGCATCCTGCGCGTGGCCGCCGCGCGCGCGGCTGCGGTCCAGGCGCTGTGTGCTGCCATAGGTGATCAGCGCAACATTGCACAGGCCCGCCTCCATCGCCGCCATCGCGTGGACGATATGCGTCAGGTTGGATTGCCCGCCGACCACGGTGCTGTCGACATAGCGCGGTTGTAGCCCCATGTACTCGGTCACCAGCAAGCCGGCGGCGCGGTCATCCCAGTGCGCGAAAACGGCGTCGATGTCAGAGGGCTTCAGCCCCGCGTCCAGGATCGCGAGCCGCGCCGCTTCGCATTGCAGCGACAACGCGGTGTCGCCCGGCTGGGCCTTGCCCATGCCCGCCTCGCCGACGCCCGCGATGGCATAGCGGCCACTCAGTGCTTTCGGGTCCATGTCCATCCATTCAAACCGGCTTTGATGCAGCCGTAAGCTGCGATCGCACATCCTTCTTCAGCACCTTGCCGACCGGGCTGCGTGGCAGCGTGGGCCAGAATTCCACCTGCTTGGGCGTCTTCAGGCTGCCGAAGCGCTTGCGGCACAGATCGACGATCTCGTCGGCGGTGGCATTGCAGCCGGGTTTGAGCTCGATCACGGCGGTCAGGCGCTCGCCCCAGTCGGCGTCGGGTACGCCAACCACGGCGCAGTCCTGCACCGCGGGATGTCCCCAGATCACCTGCTCGATCTCGCTCGGGTAGATGTTGAAGCCGCCGGAGATGACCATGTCCTTCTTGCGATCGACCACATACAGGTAGCCGTTCTCGTCGAACACGCCGATGTCGCCGGTATGGTGCCAGCCGAACGCGCGCGCCTCGGCGGTGGCCTTGGGGTTGTTGTAATAGCCGGGCGAAACGAGGTCGCCGCGGGCCACGATCTCGCCGCGTTCGCCCGTGCCCACGATATTGCCCTCGTCGTCCATCAGCGCAACCTCGCAGGCGCCTGACGGGCGGCCGGCGGAGGCGAGATGCTTGTCGAGCTCGGGGTCGTTGTGCACGAAATGGTCCTTGCGCGACAGGCAGGTGATGACTCCGGGCACTTCCGACTGGCCATAGCTCTGCATGAACACCTGGCCCCAGAGGGCAATGCCTTCGCGCAGCTTGTCGACCGACATCGGCGCGGCACCATACAGCACGTACTCGAGGGAGGAGCAGTCGCGCGTGCGCGCATCGGGGTGGGCGAGCAGGCGATAGATCATGGTGGGCGGCAGGAAGATATGCGTCACGCGTTCGCGCTCGATCGCTTCGAGGATCACGCCCGGATCGGCCGACGGCGCGATCACGTTGCGCGCGCCGATTCGTGCCAGTGCCACCATCGTAGCGCCCGCGGCATGCGTGAGCGGCGCCACCACCAGGTGCACGGGGTCCTTGCGCGGCGGCATGAACTGGTTGCTGATCCGGTACGCCGTCTCGAGCGAGCGGTGGCTCTGCATGATCGCCTTCGGGCGGCCGGTGGTGCCGCCGGAGGACTTGATGATCGCGATGTCGTCGGCTTCGCGCCGCACCGTCACGCGTTTCCCGGCGAAGTCCTTCACCCATTGCGCGATGTAGTGGCCGTTCGGTTCCAGCGGCTCGGTCAGCCCGATGACGCGTCCGAGCGTCGGGATTTCCCGCTTCAGGCGTTCGAGATGGGGCGCATATTGTGCGTGGCAGATCAGCACCGTGATCTCGCAGAAACTGGCGAACCAGATGATGTCCTCGATGGGATCGCGCGCGTTGAGCGGTACGAACACCGCGCCGCTGCGCATCACGCCCAGCATCGCCGGCAGCACCATCGGATGATTGGGCGAGAGCACGCCGACATGCGTGCCCGGTTGTACGTCGCGCACCAGCGCGGCGGCAACCGCATGCGATGCGCCGGCCGCGTCCTGGTAGCTCATGCGCACGTCGCCACCCTGGACGAAGATGCGGTCTGGAAATGCCGTGGCGCCGGCGTCGAAGGAATCGATGATCATGGTTTGTCTCCGGTATCGGGAATGGGCCGGGCGCTGGCGCTGCCCGTGAGCCGGAACATTGGCAGTGCGATGTCGTCGCTGATGCGTTCAAAGCACACTTCAACCGGCGCGCCGACGGCAAGGCAATCGGGGTCGGCATCGACAATGCCTGCCAGCATGCGCACGCCCTCGTCGAGCTCGATCATGCCGATCGCATAGGGCACGTGCGACGCAAAAGCGGGATGCGCGGCGACATGGCACACGGTGTAGGTGTAGATCCGCCCGCGGCCGCTGGCCTGCACCCACTCGAGCTGGTCGGACAGGCATTGCGTGCAGAAGCGGCGCGGGTAGAACTGGTGGCGCGAACAGGCGCGGCAGTACTGGAGCTCGAGCCGGCCTTCGCCCGCCGCCCGCCAGTAGTGGACGGTTTCGACGGTGGGAATCGGCTGCGGCCTTGCGAGGGAAACGTTCATGTGGCTCTCCTCAGTTCGCGCTCAGCGAGAAATCGCTGCCGGAGACCTGCACCTTCGCCTTGCTCTGGCGCTGTGCCAGGCCGGCCACGAGATCGACGACCGGGTGGTGGACGCTGAAGCTGTCGCCCGTGCCCGTCGGCGCCAGGCCGTTCACCTTCTCGTCGCCGTACATATAGCGCAGCAGCAGTTCGTCGTCGCCGATATTCTTGTAGCGCTTGCGCAAGCCCGGCAGTACCGGTTCGATCACGGGCGGCGTCAGGCTCACATCCTTCGAGCCGTTGGCAATGACCTTGTCTTTCACGTTCGCGTTGACCGGCAGCGGCAGGGCACCGAAGTACCCGCAGACATACTTCTTCACTTCGTCGGGCACGACCTTGTAGCGCTCGCCGTTGATCACGTTCATCACCGCCTGCGCGCCGATGATGGCGGGATAAGGCGTGACCATGATCGGCGAGCCGAGCTCCACGCGCACCCGCCCGATCTCTTCCAGCACGGCAGGCAGCTTGTCGGAAATGCCGGCGAGCTTGAGTTGCGATTCCAGGTTGCTCATCGCACCGCCCGCGTACTGGGTGATGTAGTGGCTGGGCTCGTATTCGGCAGGCACGCCGACCGGATGGCCTTCGCGCTCGGCCAGCGCGCCAAGATACGCGCCCACTTCGTCGAGCAAGCCGTCATTGACCACCACGTCGAAGCCGATCTCGCGCAGGTTGCGCGCAATCATCTGGCTGGCCGGCAGCGAATTGCCGTTGGCCATCGGGTCCACCGCCGTCAGGATGCTGTCGGCGCCGTGCACCGCGGCCTCGAGCGCGAGCAAGGGCCCGAGTCCGGTCAGGCAGTGGGTGTTGAATTCCAGTCGTGCCTTATCACCGATGGCCTGCTTCATTGCCGGCACCAGGGTGCGTACGCGGTCGATCGTCAGGATGCCGGCCGCATCGGCCAGCGTGACGGTCTGCACGCCAAAGCGTTCGACGGCCTCGCGCGCCTTGCGCACATACAAGGCGTCGTCATAGCCGGGCGCGATGTTGTAGCCGAGCAAGAGCGTCACGTTGGCGCCGAGCCGGCGCGCCATGGCGATGCTGGGGGCGAGGTTGTCCGAGCACATCAGCGCATCGAAGATGCCGATGTCGCGGACGCCGTTGGCGATCTGCCGCTCGACGAAGAGCTCGGTGATGTCGTCGGCCACCGGGAAGAAGCCACGCATCAGGTTGCTGCGGATGGCGGCGCGCAGCGGCGTGCGCGTGAACCGCTCGCGCAGCAGGCGGATGCGCTCGAACGGGTCCTGGTTCAGGAACAGCACGCTGGCATCGAACTGCACCAGCGCGATCGCCTGCAGCGACAGGAAGCCGGCCTGGTCCATGCGTTCCGCGATCGGCAGCATGTGCTCGGTGCGCATGCGGGTGGCCCACAGGCATTGCTGGCCGTCGCGCAGGGTGTCGTCGGTCAGGCGGATGGTGCGGCGCTTGCCGGTGCGCGCGGTTTCCGCGGCAACGAGTTTCTTGAGGTCTTCGAGCATGAGTTCAGCCCTCCGTGCCCTGGAGTTGAATCGAAACGCCGGGCCCCTGCACGCTGAGCTGTGCATAGCGGGCGGCGCGTGCCGTGAGTCCGGCGAGGAGTGCATCCGCTGGCGTGGTGGGTACATAACGCAGCGCTTCCAGCGAAGCCGGTGCGGGAAGCCCCTCCGGTGCGACGCCGCAGGCCAGGAAAAGCACCAGCGCCGCGTCATTCGACGTGGGATGTGCCGCGCGCAATGCGGCGAGCGATGGTGCCGCTGCTTTGGGCACCGCACCGACACGCTGGAGCAACGTGGCGTCGACGTTGCCTGCCGCCGCGCCGTGAACCTGTTGCAAGGCGCGGCGGACGCCGGGCCGAAGCTCGGCATAGCGCGGCAGGCCCTGCAGATGCTGCAGCGCCTGTTCCGCGATCGGCCGCGCGAACGGCGCCAGCATCGGTGGCATACCGATCTCGCTGCGGATCAGCGCGCACTCGTTGGCAAAGGCGTGCAGCTTGTGCGTCAGCCCCAGTTCGGCCAGCCGTTGCATGCACTGCGCGGCGACTTCGCCCGGCAACTGGTGCGCGTAGGGGGCGATGTCAAAGACCCAGGGGCGTGCCGGCGCAAAGCCGTGGCGATCGGCCAGTTCCGCGAGCAGCCGGTCGGCTTCGCCGACGGCATGCAGCGTCTGCTCGCTGGCTGGTGTTCCCAGTGCCAGCATGCGCAGCGATTTCAGCAGCGTGCCCAGCGCCGGCACCGAGGCGCCGTTGCCCAGTGGCGCGAACGCGGTGTCGAGCCCGTCGATGCCGAGCCGTACCGCCTCCAGCGCAACCATGGGGCCGAGCGCGGTCTGGCAGCGCAGATGGAGATCAAGAGGTGTGGCACCCGGTCCCGTGCCCAGTCCTGCGCGCAGCGCGGGCAGCAGCGTGGCCAGCCGGTCCGGGGTCAGCAGGCCGGCCTCGTCGCGCAGCATCACGCGGGTGGCGCCTGCCTCGGCCAGTGCCGCGGCCTGCTCCTGCAGCGCATCGTCGCTGTGCGTGGAGCCGTGCGCAAACGGCAGGGCGGCGATCATGGTCAGGCCAAGCGCCTTGCCGGCCTTCAGCACCGGCGCGATGCGCGCGATCTCCACCATCGGGTCGATCAGCACGATCTCGGACACGCCGCGCTGCACCAGTTCGCGCAACCACAGCGTGGCGGCCTCGGTCGGGATCACGTCGATGCCGCGCCTGCCGTGTTCCGTCAGCAGCGCAATGGCGGCGCGCAGTGCAATGCCGGGGCAGCGTTCGCGCAACAGCTCGACGCGCTGCCAGGGGTCTTCGCCCCTCGCCACGCATTGCTGCAGCGTGGCCGGGGAAGCGACTTCGATCGCCGCGGGGGCGACTGCCGCCAGCCGGGTGGCAACGGCAAGCATCATCGGCGTCGTCATGGCGCCGGCCCAGCGCGCGCTCTGGCCGTCGGTCAGGCTGACGTCTGTGTAACGCAGGGCGGGCTTGCTCATGACTTCACCTCGGCGGCAGCCTGCGCATCCTTGGCAGCCTGTTTGGCGGCGTCCTTGGCGGCCTTTTGCTCCGCCTTGCGCTGCGGCAGGAAGGTCTCTTCGACCCAGCGCGTCGTGACCCGGCCGCCGACGAAGTCTTCATGCGCCAGCACGGCGTCATGGAAGCGCGCGGTCGTGGTCGGGCCTTCGACCTGCAGGCCCTCCAGTGCAGCGCGCATGCGTGCGATGGCTTGCTCGCGCGTGGCTGCGTGGACGATCAGCTTGCCGAGCAGCGAATCGTAGTAGGGCGGCACGGTGTAGCCAGCATAGCAATGCGTATCGACGCGGATGCCTTCGCCGCTGGGCACGTCCCAGCGCGAGATCACCCCCGGACGCGGCAGGAAGTTGCGGTCCGGGTCCTCGGCGTTGATACGGCATTCAATGGCATGACCCTGCAGCTGGACGTCGTCCTGTGTGAACGACAGCGGCAACCCGGCCGCAACCCGGATCTGCTCGGCGACCAGGTCAAAGCCGGTAATCATCTCCGTCACCGGGTGCTCGACCTGGATGCGCGTGTTCATCTCGAGAAAGAAGTACTTGTTGTCGCGCTGGTCGACCACGAACTCGATCGTGCCCGCGCCGCAGTAGCCGGCGTTGCGCGTCAGGCTCACCGCGCATTCGCCCATGGCCTGGCGCATTTCCGCATCGACCGCCGGGGAGGGTGCCTCTTCGATCAGCTTCTGGTGGCGGCGCTGGGTCGAGCACTCGCGCTCGCCCAGGTAGACCACGTTGCCGTGCGCATCGGCCATCACCTGGATCTCGATGTGGCGCGCATGCTCAATGAATTTCTCCATATACAGCGTGGCGTCGCCGAACGCGGACTGGGCTTCGTTGGCGGCCGAGCGCATCAGCGATTCGAGTTCGCTCTCATCCCTGACCACCCGCATGCCGCGCCCGCCGCCGCCAGCGGTGGCCTTGATCAGCACCGGGTAGCCGATCTGCGCCCCGACGTGGCGCGCATGCGCCACATCGGCCAGCGCGCCGGAGCCGGGTACCCGCGGTACGCCAGCCTGTTCGGCCAGGCCCACGGCGGTGATCTTGTCACCCATCGCATCGATGGCTTCGGCGGACGGCCCGACGAACACCAGCCCGGCCTTGAGGCAGGCGCGCACGAACGACGAGCGCTCGGACAGGAAGCCGTAGCCGGGATGCACCGCGTCGCAGCCAGTGCGCAATGCCGCCTCGACGATCTTGTCGGCACGCAGGTAGCTCTCGGCAGCGAGCGGCGGACCGAGCACTACTACTTCGTCGGCCAGTCTGGCGGCCAGCGTATCGGTGTCCGCTTCGGAAACACCTACCACCGCCTCGATGCCCAGGGTGCGGCAGGCGCGGATCACGCGCACGGCGATCTCGCCACGGTTGGCGACGAACACGCGCCGGATATTGCGCTTTGCCACGGGGGCTTGTGCATTGTTGTGCATATTCAGCCCTCCTGTGCCGGCTTGATCAGCATCACGATCTGGCCGTGCTGCACCGGCTTGCCGTCCTCGACCGCGATGCGCTCGACGGTGCCAGCCACTTCGGCCT
The DNA here is from genome assembly GCF_040149425.2 of Cupriavidus sp. DF5525. Lineage (NCBI taxonomy): Bacteria > Pseudomonadati > Pseudomonadota > Betaproteobacteria > Burkholderiales > Burkholderiaceae > Cupriavidus > Cupriavidus sp. DF5525. Next base: position 664,173 of record NZ_CP168265.1, read on the forward strand.
TGACCGAGTTGAACATCTTCATCACCTCGACCAGGCACACCGTGTCGCCGATGTTGACCGTGCTGCCCACCGCGACAAAGGCCGGCTGCTCGGGGCTGGGGTGCAGATAGAAGGTGCCGACCATCGGCGCGCGTACTGCGATCAGGCCCGCAGGCACATCTTCAAGGGGGGGCGGGCTGGCGGCCACGTCAGTCGTGGCGGGGGCTTGAGCCGGCGCGGCGGCTCGCGTTGCCGCAGGCATAGGCGCCAGCTGGGAAGCGCCTGAAGCGGCCCCGGGCTTGCGCGCATGCAGCGCGAACTCGCCGACCGTCACGTCCAGCGATTCCAGGTGTTCAGCGCTGTCGAGGATTTCGAGGATACGACGTACGTCGGTATGGGATAGGGGCATGGCTTTGTCTCCATCTACGGAAGTGTGCGCGTCTTCGTCAGCGCATGGATTCATTAAATCATGCTCACATTACTATTGTCAACAATCACAATGTAGAATAAAGTTCAGTCATCCGACGTAGGGTCGGGCTAATTCAGGAACTCGACATGACGACAGAGACGATTCGATCCGAGATCACCGGCACCGTGTGGAAGGTAGTCGTGGAGCCAGGCACCGCGCTGCAGGCCGACGACACCATCATGATTCTCGAATCCATGAAGATGGAGATCCCGGTGCTGGCGCCCGAAGACGGCCGGGTGCTCAGGCTACTGATCGCCGAGGGCGAGCCGGTGCGCGAAGGGCAGGAAATCGCGGTCTTCGAGGAAGAGTGAGCGCCATGAAGCACCCGGACGCGGAAGGAGACTGGCAAGGGGCGCCGATGCGCGTCTGTGCCGGGCATCACTTGCAAACGGTGCCGGAGCAGATCGCAGAGCGCATCTTCGCGGCCATCGAACGGGGCGAGTACGCGCCGGGCGAACGTATCCGCGAAGAAACGCTCGCCGAGCAGTTCGCGGTCAGCCGCGGACCGGTGCGCGAAGCGCTGCGCATCCTGGAGAAGGACTCGGTCGTGCGCATCCTGCCTAATCGTGGCGCGCACGTCACGCAGCTCTCCATCAAGGAGGTCTGCGACATCTTCGATATCCGCCGCGACCTGGTGGCAGCGATGATCCGCCGGCTTGGCCGCCGCAACGAAGCGGTCATTGCCTGGCTCGACGCGGAAGTGCGCGAGCTTGAAACGGTGGTACAGGGCTCCGGCCCGGGCGACGCCTATCTCGCCATCACCGACCGACTGGGGCGCATGCTGGCCGACAGTTCCGGGAACGAGCGGCTGGCGGAAATCCTGGGCTCGCTGGCGCGGCAGACGCGGCGCTACACAAAGCTCGGGCTGGCCACCGCGGCGCGGCGCGAAGAATCGGCACGCACCTGGCGGGCGCTGCTGAACGACCTGAAGGCCGGCGACGTGAACCGCGCGGCCAATGCCGTCGAACACCTGATCGACGCTTCGCGCCACGAAGCCGTCAGGCAACTGGAGGCGGACACGGCGAGCGCCGGACACGAAGCCACCGGACACGAAAGGGCGAATGCCGCCCTCCGAACAAAGGACTTGCTTCAATGAGTGCAAAGAGAATCGCAGGCCATGCCTTGTCATGGGCCGCTGGGCAGTTTCGCGACCGGCCCGCGGTCGTGTTCCGCGACCGCAGGTTCAGCTATACGCAGATCGAACGGCGCAGCAACCAGCTCGCCAACGCGCTGATCGGCCTGGGACTGCGTCCCGGCGAACGGCTCGCCGTGCTGCTCAACAACTCGGTGGAGAGCATCGACAGCCAGTTCGGCGCCGAGAAGGCGGCGCAGACCTACGTGGCCCTGAACGCGCGCCACACCTTGCGCGAACAGGCGGCGATCCTCAACGACGCCGAGGCTTCGGTGCTGATCGCCGGCGCCGAGTTTCGCGAGATTGCGCAGCAGGTGCGCCATCTCGTGCCGTCGCTGCGCCACGTGATCGGCGTGGGCTGGCAGGGCGCCGGTGTGCTCGGGTTCGATGCGCTGCTCGCCTGCGCTTCGGACCGTTTCCCGGGTCTTGAGGTGCCGGCCGACCTGCTGCTGCGTATCGCCTACACCTCGGGAACGACCGGCCAGCCGAAGGGCGTTGCCTACAGCATCGAACGCTGGGAGGCACGCCTGGCCAACCAGTTTGGTGCCATGGAATACGGCCTCGGCATCGACGACGCGATGCTTCACGTCGGCCCGCTCACCCATGCGGCCGGGGTGCACCTGCTGCCGTGCTACTTGCGTGGGGCACGCAATATCGTGGCCGACCGCTTCGATGCCGGGCAGGTGCTGGCGCAGATCGCCAGCGATCGCATCACCCAGTTGATGGTGGTGCCTACCATGCTGAGCCGCCTGCTTGAAGCGCTGGCCGCCAACCCCGCAGCCGACGTGTCTGCCCTGCGGCGCGTGCACTACGGCACCGCGCCGACGCCAACCAGCACGATCCACGAGGCGTTGCAGCGGCTGGGTCCGATCCTGCGCCAGCAATACGGCATGACCGAAGCGGTCCAGCCCTTGTCCGTGCTCTACCCGCACGAGCACCTGGAGCACGGCCAGCCCTCGGCGCGCATCGCCTCGTGCGGCCGGCCGACCACGAATGTCCGGATCACGGTGCGCGATGCCGACGGGCAAGCCTTGCCGACCGGTGAAGTAGGCGAGATCGCGCTCGCGCACCAGGGCATCGGCGCAGTGGCGTTCTGGCGCCGGCCAGACCTGGAGCGCGAATCCATCCGTGACGGCTGGTACTACAGCGGCGACCTTGGCCGCTTCGACGACGAAGGCTTTCTCTACATCGTCGGCCGCAACAAGGACATGATGATCAGCGGCGGCTTCAACGTCTATGCGCGCGAAGTCGAGGACGCGCTGCACGCGCATCCGGCAGTAGCCGAGGTGGCGGTGCTGGGCCTGCCCGACGCCGAGTGGGGCGAGGTGGTCGCCGCATTCGTGGTGCGCCGGCCCGGACAAAGCGGCGACGCCGATGCGCTCGGCCGGCATTGCGCCGGGCTGATCGCCGGCTACAAGAAACCACGCGTGATCGAGTTTGTCGACGCGCTGCCGCGCAACCATGCCGGCAAGGTGACCAAGAACGACTTGCGCGACGCCTATCTGGCGCGCCATGCAGAAGGAGCGATTTCCAAATGAACACGACTCAGGCAACCCAGCCCGCAACGCAGCCCGCAACCCAGCCTGTTACGGGCGAATGGACGGACGAACTCCATGAGCTGACACAGCGCCGCGCCATCGCGCATGCACTCGGCGGCGAGGAACAGGTCGTGCGCCATCACGCACAAGGCAAGCTCACGGCGCGCGAACGTATCGATTACTTGCTCGACGCCGGCAGCTTCGCCGAGATCGGCGTGCTGGCCGGTTCCGTCAAGTACGGTGCAGATCGCAAGCGCGAGCAATTCACGCCCAGCAATGCGGTGGTCGGCATCGGCAAGATCGATGCGCGGCGCACGGTGGTGGCGGCCGACGACTTCACGATCCGCGCCGGCTCGTCCGAAGGTTCGGTGTCGGAAAAGTGGATCTATGCCGACCGCTACGCGTGGGAGTACAAGCTGCCGATCGTGCGCATGGTCGACAGCGCCGGCGGCAGCGTCAAGCTGCTCGACAAGCTCGGCCATACCAAGATTCCGGGCTATGCCATGTTGCCGATGACGCAGCTGCTCGGCGCCGTGCCTGTGGTCGGCATCGCGCTGGGCGCCTGCGCGGGGCTCGGCGCCGTGCGGGTCGGTTCCGCCCATCTGTCCATCATGATTCGTGGCAAGAGCCAGGTCTTCGCCGGCGGGCCGCCGGTGGTGAAGCAGGCGTTGGGCCTCGACATCGACAAGGAGGGGCTCGGCGGCTACGACGCGATGCACCGTTTCAGCGGCGCGGTGAGCCTGGCCGTTGAAACCGAAGAGCAGGCCCTGGAGGCCACGCGGCGTTTCCTTTCGTACCTTCCCGGCAATGTGTGGGAACAGCCGCCGCGCGTGGCCTGCGAGGATCCGGTCGATCGCTGCGACGAGTGGCTCAACCGGGCGATCCCCGCCGACAAGCGCAAGGTCTTCCAGGCACGCAAGATCCTAAAGGCGATCTTCGACGAAGGCTCGTTGTTCGAGATGTCGCCGGACTTCGGCGGCTCGACCATCACCTGCCTGGCGCGCCTGAACGGCCATGCCGTGGGCGTGATGACCAACAACCCGATGGTGATGGGCGGCGCCCTGACGCGCGCCGCCGCGCTGAAGATGGCGCGCTTCGTCGACCTGTGCGACACCTTCCACCTGCCCATCGTCAACCTGGCCGATCAGCCGGGCGTGATGACCGGCCCCGACGCCGAACGCGAAGGCACGCTGTCCGCCGCGCTGCAGGCCATGCATGCGATCGAGCAGTCTGGCGTGCCTTGGCTGGCGATCGTGCTGCGGCGTTGCGTGGGCCTGGCCGGCGCCATGCTGAGCCCGTGGCACGGGCCGTCGGGCACCGCGCTGCCGAACCGCTATGCGTGGCCGTCGGCACGCTGGGGCTCGATTCCGGTTGAGGGCGGCGTCGCCGCGGCCTACAAGCAGGATATCGCCGCCGCCGCCGACCCGGTCGCGCACCGCCTGGACCTTGAAGCGCACTACCACGCGATCTCGTCGCCGCTGCGCACCGCCGAGCGCTTCGGTGTGCTCGACATCATCGAACCGGCGAGCACGCGGCCGCTGCTTTGCGCCTGGGTCGAAGACGCCTACCAGGCCACCGCCCGCCGCCTCGGCCCGGTCGGCCGCACGATGCGCTGAGCGAGGAGACCGTACATGACAATCACATCCGCAGTATCCGCAACATCCGCACAATCCAGCCCCGCCACCAACGTCGCGGGGGCAGGCCTCTCCACCTACGAAGAACAACGCGCCCAACTCGACGCCCGCGTCCTTGACGCTCTCGCGATGGGCGGCGAAGCCAAGCTCGCGAAGCGCCGCGCCAGCGGCCACCTGAATGCGCGTGAGCGTGTCGAGCAACTGCTGGACGCAGACTCGTTCAGCGAAACCGGGATGCTGGCCGTCTCGCTCCTGCCCGCCGATCGCGACAGCTCACCGGCCGACGCCAAGATCACCGGCACCGGCCGCATCGAAGGGCGGCGCGTGGCCGTGGTGTCGAACGACATGACGGTCATGGGCGCGTCGTCCTCTGCGATCAACATGCGCAAGATCGCCCGCTTGAAGGAGACGGCCACGCGCAGCGGCATGCCGCTGATCTTCCTGGGCGAGTCGAGCGGTTCGCGGGTGCCTGACAGCCTGGGCGCGGAAGCGATGGCCGGTGCCGGCCAGGACCCGCAGCAGTACTGCCGCCGGCGTGAAATCCCTTGGGTGAGCGCCGTGCTCGGGCCCTGCCTGGGCTCGTCGACCTGGTACACCTGCCTTTCCGATTTCGTGGTGATGCGCAAGGGCGCGTTCCTCGCGGTGTCGAGCGCGCGTGTCACGTCGCTCGCCATCGGCGAAGCGGTCGATCCCGAGGAACTCGGCGGCTGGAAGCTGCATGCCGAGCAGACCGGGCTGGTGGACGTGATTGTCAACAGCGACGAGGAAGCGCTCGCGGCGATCCGCCGCTTCCTCAGCTACCTGCCCTCGCACGCCGGTGCCCGCCCGCCGAGCGTTCCGGCTGCCGAGGCGATCGCGCCCGACGCGGACAAGCTCCTCGAACTGGTGCCGTCCGCGCGCAGCAAGACCTACGACATGCGCAAGGTCATCGCTGGCATCGTCGACGAAGGCAGCTTCCTCAACCTGAAGGATCGCTTCGGTCGTGCCGCGGTGACCGGCCTGGCGCGGCTGAATGGCGAGAGCGTCGGCATCGTCGCCTCGAATCCGATGTTCAAGGGCGGCGCGATGGACCCCGAGGCTTGCCGCAAGGTCACGTCGTTCCTGGTGATGTGCGATTCGTTCAACATTCCTGTCCTCTTCCTGGTCGACACGCCGGGCTTCCTGGTTGGCATCGAGGGCGAGCGCAAGGCTGCACCCGCGCACATCATGAACATGATTCACGCCGTGCAGCTGTGCAGCGTGCCTAAGCTGTCAGTAATCCTGCGCAAGAGCTACGGCCAGGCCTATATCAACATGGGCGGCGGCCGCAACAGCGACGAGGTGGCGGCCTGGACCAGCGCCGACACCAGCTTCATGGACCCGCAGATCGGTGTCAGCGTGCTCCACGGCATCAAGCGCGAGGACGACCCGGCGCGCTTTGACCAACTGAAGGCCGAACTGGCACGCGATACCTCGGCCTACGCACTGGCCGGCGCCTTCGGCGTGCAGGCCGTGATTGCCCCGCAGCAGACCCGCGCCTGGCTGATCGAAGCATTGGCCACCCATCGCCGCGAACGCAACGGCGGCATCGGCCAGCACGAGATGCGCTCGTGGCCGACGTACATCTGAGCGCACTTCGACCAGAAGGCTTAACCCAAGGGATGCCAGACGTGAAAACCACTACCCTGTCGGCCGTAACGGCCAACACCCCCCTGAACGCGCCCACCGGGCTGTCGCGTGCCTATGCATGGGCCGTGTTCGCGCTCACCTTTGGCCTGATGCTGTCCGACTACCTGTCGCGCCAGGTCATCGGCGCGGTCTTCCCAGCCCTGAAAGCCGAATGGGCGCTGTCCGACTCGCAGCTCGGGATGCTGGTGAGCGTGGTCTCGCTCGCCGTGGGCGTGCTGTGCGTGCCGATTTCCCTGGTCTCGGACCGCTGGGGACGCGTCAAAAGCATCACGCTGATGGCCTTCGTGTGGTGTCTTGCGACCATCGCCTGCGGCCTGGCGCAGAGCTATGGCCAGTTGCTGTTGGCGCGGATGTTCGTCGGCCTCGGCGAGGCGGCCTACGGTGCAGCGGGGGCCGCGTTGCTGGCCCATGTATTTCCCGCCAGGCAGCGCGCCGCGGTGCTGGGCGCGTTCCTGTCGGCCGGCTTGTTCGGGTCCGTACTCGGCGTGGTCGTCGGGGGCGCTGTGGCGGCCCAGGCGGGGTGGCGCATGGCGTTCTTTGCCGTGGGTGCGCCGGGCCTGCTGCTGGCCGTGATCTATCCCTTCGTCGTGCGCGACTACAAGACCGTCGCGTTGAGCGCCGAGGGGCAGGGCGATGCCGCGCCGGCCCGGCTGCGCATCGGCCAGATCGCGCGCGAAGTGTTTGCCGCGCGCTCGGGCAATCTCACCTACATCGCGAGCGGATTGCAAATGGCAATACCCGCGATCCTCATTGCATGGCTGCCGACATACCTCGGCCGCTACCAGGGCATGGATGTGAAGCAGGCCGGGCTGATGGCCGGCGTGGCCGTATTGGCTTCCGGCATCGGCATGATCTTTGGCGGCGGTCTGGCGGACCGGCTCAGCGCCAGGCACCCGCGGCGCCGGGTGCTGGTGCCCGCCGCCTATGCGGTGCTGTCGGCCCTGGTGCTAATCACCGCGTTCGCGCTGCCGCCCGGTCCGTTGGCCCTGGGCCTGATCTTCCTTGGCGCATTGTTCGCCGCGGCGCACGGCGGCTGTTCCGGGGCCATCGTTTGCGATGTCACCCATCCCGGCGTGCGCGCGACGGTGACGGCGACCATCGCCCTGGCCAACAACCTGATTGGGCTTGCGCCAGGCCCGCTGCTCGTCGGGGCGTTCTCGGACGTTCTCGGCCTGAAGCTGGCACTGACGCTGGCGCCGGTGTTTGCGCTGGCGGCTGCGGTCTTCTTCGTCCTGGCTTCGCGCAGCTACGAGGCAGACGCCGCACGCCATCGCACAAGCGGGACGCAGGAGCCGGCCTGATCGTATTCCACGACCGTTCGACCCAAATCACTGACATCAAAAGACAGGAGCGAGACATGACCATTTCCCTTTCCCCCCGCAGCCTCGGCGTCGTCCTGGGCATGGCGGTCGCCATGCTGGCGCCAACTGCGGCGTTTGCGCAGGTGCAGTCCGACAAGCCGCTTCGCATCATCGCAGCCGGGCCTGCCGGCGGTTCCCTCGACATCGTGTCGCGCCTGCTGGCCGAAGGCATGCAGAAGGAACTGCACCAGCCGGTGATCGTCGAGCCGAAGCCGGGCTCCGGCGGTGCGCTCGCGGTCAACGACCTGACGCAGGCGGCGCACGACGGCAACACGATGCTGGTTGCGCTCGATGCGCTGGTCAGCGAGATCCCCCATATCGTCAAGCTGCGTTTCGACATGTTCAGGGAGGTCAAGCCGATCGCCGAACTCGCGCGCGGCGGGCTGGTGATGGTGGGAAATCCGTCGTTGCCTGCAAAGAACCTCGCCGAGGTGATTGCCTACGTGAAGGCGAATCCGGGCAAGGTCAACTACGCCTCCTACAGCCCCGGCACCGTCTCGCACGTGATGGGGTTGCAGCTGAATCGCGCCGTCGGCATCGACATGTCGCACATCGGCTATAAGGGCACGCCCCCGGCGCTCGCCGACGTGATGGGCGGGCACGTGCAGCTGATGTTCGCAGGCATACCGAACGCGATTCCCCTGATCAAGAGCGGGAAGATCGTGCCCTTCGCCGTCAGCCTGCCCCAGCGTTCGCCGATGCTGCCCAATGTGCCGACCTTCTCCGAACTCGGCTACCCCCAGCTCGAGGCGCTGGTCTGGCTGGGCCTGTGGGTCACGCCAGACGTCCCGGCCGCGGCGCAGGCCAGGTTGCGCGAAGCCGCGCTGAAGGTCATGGCGCAGCCGGCCACGCGTGAGCGCCTGAGAGAGTTCGGCCTCGACGCGGGCCAGCCGCGCACGCCCGAAGAGATGACGAAATCGCTGCGCAGCGACTACGCGCGCATCGGCGCCGTGCTGAAGTCGATCGACTTCAAGCCGGAATGAGCGGCGTGTCATTTCCTTGGGAGGGCTCTTATATCGGAAATCGAAATAACTGAATTCCCCAATCACTGAAAGCCGACGATGATCTCAGGCAGGGCCCGGGAAGTCATTGCCCCCCGATCTCTGCAAATACTGGCCCGTTGCGGACGACCGTCAGGCCGACTGCACTCGCCATCCAAATATCCAGGGAGACTCTGATGATTGCACGACAGCTTTCGCTTGCCGGCCTGGCGCTGGCCGCATGCTTCGCCTCCGGAACCATCGGCGCCCAGCAACAGCCAATGAATCCCAAGGAAGCCATGGCGAAATTCTCCGAGAAGTTCAAGGCGGCGGACGCCAACCACGATGGCAAGCTGACCCGTGACGAAGCGCAGGCCGGTATGCCGGAGGTCTACAAGCAGTTCGACCTGATCGACACAAAAAAGAAGGGCGAGGTGACCGAGCGGCAGGTTGGCGCGTACTGGGCGGCCAAGGCGAAGCAGCGCGGTGCGGCGCAGAACCCGGGTGGGTTGAACTGAGCAACTGGTGTCGGCGGGGAACGCGCGCGGCAGTCGCGATTCCTTGCACGGCGCTGTCGGTATGCCTTGAAAGTTCGCTGACGCGATCGATCTTCAAATCGCCGGACGTGGCACATCTGCTGTCCGCCATCGCGCCGAATGATGTGAGGGCGTTGCAGCGCCCTCACGTAGCGACTGCCGCCCAGTGACCAAAGCCGCTATTCATCCCCCCTGCCTGCGTTGAACAAGCGCCCGCCACGCTCCTGCAAGAGCGCCATCAGGCGATGCGCCGCAGGCGACAGGTAGCCTTCGCGCCGGTATGTCACGCCGAGCCGGCGTTTCAGCGTTGCCTCCTTCAGCGGCACTTCGCGCAGCGGGTGCTGGCTGCCGTTCCCGGCAGCCAGCGTGTGGCGGGACAGGAAGCTGAGCAGCTCGCTCTTCGCAATGAGGCGTGGCAGCAGGGGGATCGAGTTCGCATCGATCTGCGCCGTGGGCGGCGGCAAGCCATGCGACTGGAAGGCCGCATCGAGCCATTGCCGGCTGGGGATGGACCGGGCCGGCAATACCCAGCGCCACGACAGCAGTGATTTCATCGTGATGCGGGGCAGGTCGAAGACCGGGTGATTGCGGCTCGCCGCAACGACGACCACGTCCTCGACGATGGCGCAACTGACGAAGGCGTCGTCGGACTCGGGCATGAGGCCGATCAGCAGGTCGATCGCACCTTCCCTGAGGCGCTCCCGCAAAACCAGGCTCGGTGCGACGGTGATCTCGATCGTGGTCTCCGGCGCTTCGGCGAGAAGGAGATTGCAGATCTCCGGCAACACATGTTCGGCGGCAATCGGTCCGCTGCCGATGCGGACGTGTCCCGCGTTCCCCCTGGCGAAGTCGCCAACCTCCCTGAGCGCCTCTTCCGTTGCGCCGCGCAGCATGCGCGCCCGCGCGAGCAGCACCTCGCCCACCGCGGTGAGGTGTATGCCGCGGCCTTTGCGCTCGAACAGGGCGCTGCCGAACGCATCTTCCAGCCGCTGTACCGCCTTCGTGATCGCAGGCTGCGTTCGCCCCAACTGGTCGGCAGCCTTGCCGACGTGGCCGAGTTCGGCGACTGCCTCAAAGTACCTGAGGTCCCGAAGCTGGATGTCCATCGATAACTTCCAGGAATGAAAACATGAACATTATCAAATGGACGGAATGATTTGGCCAGCCAACAATACAAGCCATAACACAGGAGACATGATGACGAAAACGCGATTCCTCGCGGCTGCCGCCGCGCTTGCCATGCTCGCGGGCAGTGCGTTCGCGCAAGCCTGGCCAGCCAGGCCGATCCGGCTGGTGGTCCCGTTTCCGCCCGGCGGCGGCACCGACACGGTTGCGCGGCTGGTGGCGGAGAAGCTGACGTCGCAGGCGGGCTGGGTCGTCGTGGTGGAGAACCGGCCCGGTGCCGGTGGCAACGTTGGTCTCGACGCGGTGGCGAAGGCGCCGGCCGACGGCTACACGATCGGTCTGGGCCAGACCGCCAACCTCGCGATCAACCCGGCGCTCTATCCGAAGATGCCGTTCGATCCGCTGAAGGACTTCGCACCCATCACGACGGTTGCCTCCCAGCCCGTCGTGCTGGTGGTCAATGCCGCGTCTTCGTTCAGGACGCTGGCAGACGTCGTTACGGCATCGAAGAGCAAGCCAGAGTCCCTGCGCATCGGCCTTGCCGGCAACGGCACGGTAGGCCATCTTGCCGGCGAGATGCTGGAGCGGCGCGCGGGCATCCGGATGCTGAACGTGCCGTACAAGGGCGCCGGCCCGGCCATGGTGGATCTGCTCGGCAACCAGGTGGACCTCAATTTCGCCAATACCGCGGCAGCGATTCCGCAACTCGCGGGGAAGAAAGTTCGCGCGTTGGCGGTGAGCTCCGCGCAACGTGTAAAAAACGTACCTGAGCTGGCGAACGTGCCCACGGTTGCCGAATCGGGGTACCCCGGCTTTGATGCGATCACCTGGACCGGCCTGATCGCGCCGGCAGGCACGCCTCAGGCCGTGGTTGACCGCATCAACGCCGAGGTGCAGAAGGCGCTGAAGAACCCTGACGTGCAAGGCAAGCTGGCCGCCGAGGGCAGTACGCCCATGGGTGGAACGCCCAGGCAGTTCGCCGAATACATCCGTACCGAGCATCAGAAGTGGGGCGCGCTGATCCGCGAGGCGAATATCAGGCTCGAATGAGCTTCCGAACGAATTCTCTGCACCCACCCGGCAAAAGCTCCACGGATCCGTCCCCCGTCTGAATGCTTGCGCTTCAACATTGAAATGTCATGACTACCATCTTCGTCACCGCTCCCAAGCTGGCGCCAGCCGGCGTGGAACTGCTCGCCCAGGCCGGCGCCCGCGTGCTCTATCTGTCCCAGCCTGACAGCGTGGAGGAAGTGGAGCGCGTCATGGCATCGGAGCCCATCGACGCGGTGATCTCGAGGACGGTCCGGCTATCGGCGAAGGCCATCGAATCCTGTCCGACGCTCAAGGTGATTTCGAAGCACGGTGTTGGGGTCAGCAATATCGATGTGGACGCGGCCACGCGCCGAGGCATTCCGGTCTACGTCACGCCGGGGGCAAACGCGCAGTCGGTGGCCGAGATGACGCTGGGCCTGATGTTCGCCGCCGCGCGGCGCATCGGCTGGATGGATGCCGAGTTGCACGGGGGCCGCTGGTCGCGCGCGCAGGACGGCGTGGAACTGCGCGGAAAGACCATCGGCCTGGCCGGTTTCGGGCAGGTCGGCCAGCGCGTGGCGACGGTATGCCTTGCGTTGGGCATGAAGGTCGTGGCGTTTGATCCGGCGCTGACGGACGGTCCCAGCCCGGTCGATGGCGCGCAACTGCTGCCGTCGCTGGCCGAACTCCTGCCGCGTGCCGACGTGTTGAGCCTGCACGTGCCGCTCAACCAACACACGCGCAACATGCTCGGTGAAGCCGCGTTCAGCCGGATGCCGCGCGGCGCGATCCTGGTCAACACGGCGCGCGGTGAGGTGGTGGACGAGGCTGCGCTGATCGCCGCCCTCCAGAGTGGCCAGCTCTATGCCGCCGGGCTGGACACCATGGCTGTCGAGCCGCTGCCTGCCGACAGCCCGCTTTCGACACTGCCGAACGTTGTGCTCACACCGCATGTGGGCGGCTCCACGCCCGCAGCGCTGGCCGCCATGGCGAGCGCCGCCGCCCGCAATGTACTGGGATGTCTGGACGGCGTTCCGGCAGAACGCTCCGCTTGTGCCAACCCGCAAGTCTTTTCCTGACCGCCCGATTACCGTTGATCCCTGGAGACCCTGATGACCACTTCCGAAACCACCGCGCCAGTGCAATGGCCCGCCGGTTACCGCATCAACCCGCGTGTCGACGGACCCGCTCCGGATATCGTGGAGGCTTTCCGCGACATGCCGGTCGCAGCCATCGGCGACTCGATGAGCCGCAACATCGGCACGGTCGGCTTGCGGCAATACCATGCCCGCCTGGACACCGTGCTGTGCGGACCCGCCGTGACGGTCCGGGTGCGCCCCGGGGACAACCTGATGATCCACAAGGCCCTGATGATGGTGCAGCCTGGCGACGTCCTGGTGATCGACGGCGGCGGCGATGTCACGCAGGCGATCGTCGGCGGCCTGATGCGGACGACGTGCATGGCGAAGAAGCTGGGCGGACTGGTCATCGACGGGGCCGTCCGCGACCTGTGCGAATGGGCGCAGGACGGCATGCCCATCTTCGCCAGGGGGCACACCCATCGCGGACCGGGCAAGGATGGCCCCGGGGAGATCAACATTGCCCTTGCCTGCGCGGGTCTGGCGGTGTTGCCCGGTGATCTCGTCGTCGGCGATGCGGATGGGGTGATCGCAGTGCCCGCCGCCGAGGCTGCCGACGTTCTCGAACGCTGCCGGGCACACCTGAAGAAAGAAGCCAGGATTCGCGCGGATAACGCGGCCGGCACATCGGATCCGGAGCGCTTCGATGCAGCGCTGCGCGCGAAGGGCCTGCCGGTCTGAAACGCCTTCCGCAACGCCTGGTGCGGCTGTCCGTTCGAGGCCATCAGCCCGCCGTCGACCGGCGGGACCTTGTCCGCAAAGCGTTGCATCGGGTTCGCCATCCGTAGGATGGCGAGTCTGCGCCCGCGGGGCTCAGCGCCCCTTCGCGTTAGGCACGCGGGTCTGGTCGATGGACGCGCCGCCGGTGCCCTTGCGCGGTTGGCCGTGCAGGCCGTCGCGGGCCGCCTTGCCCGCGCTCTCGGAGGCACTTGACCGCATTGGTCATGAAGAGCTTGTCACGGTCCAGGCCGGCCTTGCCCAGCGCCTCGTCCAGCAGGTGGCCCGCCGGGCCGACAAAGGGAGAGCCCTGCAGGTCCTCCTGCGCGCCGGGCTGCTCGCCCACCAGCATGATGCGCGCGTGCGCGGCCCCCTCGCCGGGCACGCCCTGGGTGGCGTTGCGCTACAGCGGCCGCGTGCGCGGCCCCCTCGCCGGGCACGCCCTGGGTGGCGTTGCGCTACAGCGGGCAACGACGGCATTGGTTCAGCTCAGTGCGGCTGACGGGGGGCTTCTTGCGCTCGGGCATGACGTCGGCGGCGCGGCCGCTGCCGGGTTCATGCTCGATATCCGGACGCAGCGGGCGCAGCGCGCAGCCGCACACGCGTGCCGGCCGAGGCCGTGCAGCAGACCAGGTAGTACGCGCGCTTGAACTGCTGCGCGGCTTCCAGCCTGCGCCCCGCGGCGGCTTCGGCGAACGCCGCGTGCAGGCAGCGCGCGATGCTCTCAGCCGTGCCGCCGTGCTCGAACAGGCCGGGCGGGCGTTCCTGCCACAGCTGCATCAGCACCGCCTGGCGCCGCGCTAGGGTGTGTGGTGGCCAGGCCTGGTCGCGGCTCAGCAACTCCAGCCGCGTGGCCAGCAGCGTTTCAAGCAGCACGGTCGGGCGCGCGAAGTGCCGCGGCCCGCCGGGGCGGGCATGCAATGACGGCGGGGACGAGGGGGTAGAGGGTGTGGAAGCAAGTTGCGCGTGCGTCAGCGCACTGCCGCCGCCGGCCGGATCGGCCAGGGCCGGCGGCATGCCCACGGCTTTCTGCAGTCGGATAGTCATGTCGATGCGCCAAGGGCCGCGTCGGGCGGCGTCGCATGACGGGGCTGCGCGGTTGCCTTGCAAAGGTGGTTCGGGTGCCGGTCCCGCGGCGGCGGGGCTGTGTTCAGCAGGACTTCGTTGCCGGGGACGTTCTGCTCAGACTACTTTCGCAAGGAACGTTCCAAGCCGCGGGCGGCGCCAGGTGGGCGCGCGCGGCCCGGCAACGCATGGGATTCTTGCAACGGTGCGCGTAAATACGTCGACCCACGGCCAGCCCGAGGCTGGTCAGCGTCAGTCGTCGGCAGTTTCCGCTTCCGGTTCCGTGGCCGGCGCAGCAGAGGGCCGCGTGTCGTGCCGCGCCGGCTGCACGGCCGGTTCCGCGGCGCGGATGCGCAGCACCGTCTGGCGCGAGGTATTGAACTGGCGCGCGATCTCGCTGACCGAATGGCCGGCGCGCAGCGCATGCAGGATGGCGCTGCGCTGCTCGGGCGTGTGCTTGGGCGGACGGCCGACCTGCCGCCCCATCGCCTTGGCCGCGGCGAGGCTTTCGCGCACGCGCACGCTGCGCGTGGTGCCTTCCAGCGCTGCTACGGCGCGCAACACCTCCACCGCTTCGGGTGGCGAGGCGCTGGACAGGTTCGTGCGCGACAGCTGCGCGCAATGGAGCGCCACGCCCAGCAGGCGGAAGCGCCGGATGGTGGCCAGCACCTCCTGCACGCTCCAGCCCATGCTGCACAGGCGCAGCATGACCACGGCATCGCCGGCCTGCACCTGCTGCTGCAGTGCGCGCAGGCGGGGGCGCTGCAAAGCCGGCACCGAGGCCGGCTCGCACTCCCAGAAGGCGTGGCGCGCGTCCACGTTGTAGCCGGCTTCAGCAGCGGCTTGTAGTTCTTCGTCGATGGCCTCGGGGCCAACGGCGCGATTCGAATATATGAATGTTGACGGCATGGCGGGATCTCGCACGGCAGTCTGCAATAAACGTCTGCGGCGAACGCGGAGCAAACGCAGCTGTCGCGTTTCAGTCCTTCAGTCAAAGCATTGAGCAGCCCTGCACCGGCAGCCGCATAGTGTGCGGGAAAAACGCATTAAATGCGGCTGTGCATAAGCGGGTGCTTTCGGACAGGGGGCCTGGGCTTGACGGTGGGCACTAACGCGGCTCACTCAAGCGGCTCACTGAAGCGACGCACTGACGACGCACCAACGCGACACCTCGGAGGCCATCGTCCTGGCTGCTCCAGGCGATGCTCCGGCGTGGGCAATGTCGTCGCGAACTCGCGCACATCGCTGTCGCGCGCTCCCGTCGCGATGCCTTGTGGAACAGCAAGCCGGCCAGCGCGGGGCCGGCATGGCGTTTCAGGGACCTGCGTTTGCGGATCCTGGTGCGGGCTTCTGCGATCACGGTTGTCTCCTGTCTGGAATATGCGCGGCGGCGGGGACCGCACGGATGACCGACCCGCGCAACTTTCATGCCGCGCCGCGCACGCCCGCATTGCGTCCCACGCTGCCCTCGCCGGCGCGGCGCCGCGGGCACAATTACAAGCCTTCGCGCAGGAATTGCAATGCGGCATGCGGCGCGGGTGCGCACGCTGCCCACACACGTCCTGCGGGCGTCGTGCGGTGGGCGGCAGTTGTACGGGCACGGAACCTGCCTCCCACGTAGCGAAGCCGGAACACCGCACCCCAGCCAAGGAGAACATCGTGGACAAGTCGAAGATCCCCGCAGACCAGGCCGAAGCCCTCGGCGCACTGATGGACGAGCACCGTGCGGTCAAGAAGCAGTTCAAGGCGTTCAAGGACACCGAGAACCGCGACGAGAAGGAGTCGATCGCGCTGGACGTTTGCCACCAGCTCACGGTGCATGCCACGGTCGAGGAAGAGATCTTCTACCCGGCGCTGCGCGGCGCCAGCGACGAGATCGATGACATGCTGGACGAGGCCCAGGTCGAGCACCAGGTGGCAAAGGACCTGCTCGCCGCGATCGAGGAGGACCCCGCCGGGGACCTGCTGGAAGCCAATTTCACGGTGCTTTCGGAATACGTCTCCCACCATATCGAGGAAGAGGAAGGCGAACTGTTCAAGAACGTGATCAAGGAAAAGGTCAACCTGCGCGAGGTGGCCAAGACCATGGCCGCGCGCAAGGACGAGCTGATGCGCGCAACCGCCTGATCCGCCGCGGGTGGTGGCGGGCGGACCGGTGGGCGGCCGCTGCAATGGCGGCCGCCCTTGCGCCATCACCCGCGTCTTCTTCGATGGCCTTCGTCCGCGAGGCCTTCATGCCAGCCCGGCGCAGCCGGCGCCGATAACGGGCTGCGCCCACGCAATGCCATCCCGCGCGATCTCCCGCGCCGCTCTCCCGCTTTGCGGCCCTGCGCACCTGTGGCGCCGCTACCACTGATCCTCGCTGCCAACTCGCCGCCGTGACCTGCGTCGCCCACAATGCGGTGTCGCCAGCTTGCCTGCCTACCACCTGCAGGTAGGGTCAAGCGTTGCGGTTTTGCTGCCGTTATCGTCGGATACCGCCGCAAACCGCCCGCTGTCTTGGCCGTTGCCCTGGCTGCGGCCGGCGGCCCTGACGTTTCAGATCCTGATTACCACCTTCAACGGAGTTGCGCGGAAATGCCCCGGATTGCCGATGGACTGCACCTGCCCCTGAACCTGCTCGCCGCCGCCATGGCGGCGGCCGTGCTTGCCGCCTGCGGCGGCGGTGGCGGTGATGACGCGGCATCGTCGCAGCCGCCCGCGACCACGACCACCACCACGGACAGCGAGCCCGTCACGGTCGCGCAGCCGCTGGTGATCAACGGCCTGGAGCAGGCCTGCACCGGCTGCGGCGCGGCCACCGGCTCGACCTATGCGGGCAGCGGCACCGGCATCTGGCAGCAGCGAAACGCGGGCAGTGCCGATATCGACGTCAGGTTTTCGATCAGCGGGCTGGGCGGCCAGTCGCTGTCGCTGATGCTGACCAATACCAGCGGCACCAGCCTGACGCTGCCGTCGATCAAGCCCTCGGTGCTGAGCGAGTCGGTGACCGGCCTGTCGATGCGCTCGCTCGCAAGCGTCAGCGACCCGGCTGCGTCAGCCAGCGCCGACGCCGAAGCCACGCGCCGCGAGATCGCCGGTTTCAACCGCAGCGGCTGGGCCGAGCGCGTCGCGGCGGCAGCGCCGCTGCGCAGCGTGATGAGCGCGCCCGCGCCGCAAGCCGCGTCGATGGCCACCACCCGAGGGTGGTACCACACCGACGCGACCACGCGCACCGCCAGCGTGGTACAGCAAGTCACCACCAAGGATGGCGTGACGGTCAGGCTGTGGGTGGAAGACGCGGAATACACCACGGGCAAGGTCGATGCCGCGCTGGTCGGCGCGCTGGCCAATGCCTTTGTCGGTGCCGGCAGCGCCCAGGGCGTCTACGACATGCTGAAGTCCGTGGGCGGCCCGCTGTGGGGCGCGCACAACTACCCGACCACGCTGATCGCCGGCAGTGCCCAGCCGATCGATATCGTGATCCTGAACTTCGACCGCAACAACAAGCCGTTCGGCATGGTCGGCTACTTCTGGGGGCTGCACAACCTGCTGCGCTCGGTCGATCCCACCAGCAATGAATCGGTGTCGCTGTACCTGGACGCCGAGACGCTCTACCTCGGCGGCGCCGACGGCATTCAGTCGATGAAGATGGTGATGGCGCATGAAGGCATGCACATGCAGAACTTCTACCGTCGCAGCGTGCGGATGGGGCCGTCTTACTCGTTCGACGACTGGCTCGAGGAAATGACCGCGATGATGATGGAAGATTTTGCCAGTCACACCATCGACGCCAGCTTCAACAATATCCGCGACGTGCGCATGCCCGACTATGTGCGCACCAACAGCAGCAACTGCAATCTGTTCTCGTTCACCGGCTTCGGCGCGTTCTGCGAAAGCTATTCGGTGTCCGGCACCTTCGGTGGCTTCCTGAACCGGCACCTGGGCCTGGCCTTCTTCAAGGACCTGCTGGCGCGCGGTACTACCACCGATTCCAAGACGGCGCTGGAGCAGTCCATTGCCAGTGCGCAGGTTGGCGTGACGCTGGCCGAGCAGATGCGTCGCTGGGCAGTCAGCACCAATACGCTGATGCCGAGCACGGGCCTGCCAGCCGGCTATGGCTACCCGGCGCGCACGGACAGCGGCTTTACGCTGCCGGCGATCGACCTCCAGAGCTACGCCGCGATCAAGACGGCGGCATCGACGCTGCCGTACCTGTCCGCCTACGGCAGCTACCTGGTCCGCACCGGCGCGGTCACGGGCACCTACAGCAACACCGTGCGCGTGCCGGCCAGCACCACCTTGTCGGTGGTGGCGTACTGACGCAAGAAAGATGCCGCTTCAGGCGATTTGAACGAGTCGCACAAGGCGGCCCGCCCCGCGCGGCAGGGCGGGCCGCTACGATCGATAGGTCTTTACCGCCGTACTGCCGTACCGCCCCCGCCCCATGACCTTTGTCGTAACGGATGCCTGCATCCAGTGCCGCCATACCGACTGCGTGGAAGTCTGCCCGATGTCGTGCTTCCACGAAGGGCCCAACTTCCTCTCCATCGATCCTGACCAGTGCATCGATTGCTCGATGTGCGTCCCGCTTTGCCCCGTCGGCGCGATCTACTCGGAGCACGACCTGCCCGAGGACAAGCGCCATTTCATCGCGCTGAACGCCGAGCTGTCGCGCCGGCCCGACTGGCCGCCGCTGCTGCAGGCCAAGGGCCCGATCCCCGGCCATGAGCAATGGGCCGATCATCCTGACCGGCTTGCGCTGCTGCAACGCTAGCGCACACGCGCGCCCGCGTAATCCGGGAACGCCTCCGCCAGCGTCAGCACCGTGCCGGTCAGCGCGCCGTCATAGCCCGGCAGCGCATTGACGCGCTGGCGGAAGGCCTCGCTGGTGAGCGCGCCCACCGCGCCGGCCAGCGCGGCGCTGCGCAGCATGGTCTTCTCGATCGCAAAGAAGTAGCGCTCCTTGATCACCGGCACGAACCCCAGGCCGAAGCGCCGCGCCGCCGTTTCCACGCCGAAGCCCACGTCGGCCATGCCGCTGCCGATATACGCCGCCACCGCGGCGTGGGTGAACTCGCCGTTGCTGTAGCCTTCGATGCGCGCCGGGTCGATGCCGCGCGCGGCCAGCATCAGGTCCAGCAGCAGGCGCGTGCCCGAGCCCACCTGACGGTTGACGAAGCGCACCTCGCGCCGCGTCAGGTCTTCCAGCGTGTGGATGCCGAGCGGGTTGCCCTGCCGCACGAACAGCCCCTGGCTGCGCACCGCCAGGTGCACCAGGCAGTGCGTGTCGGGTTTCAGCCACGTGGTGAAGTGACGCCACATGCCGTGTTCAAACTCGCCCACCGGCACGTGGAAGCCGGCGATATCGCACGCGCCCTCGGCCAGCGCCGCAACCGCTTCGACGCTGCCGCAGTACTTCAGGTCGTGCCGCACCTGCTGCTCGTCGAGGAAATCGCGCAGCGCCGCGACCGCAAAGCCGTGGCTGGCATGCAGCCGCACCGCCGCCTCGGACTGGTCCATTAGCTTCTTCAACTCGATTTCCAGCTCGGAAGCCAGGCTATCCAGCGTCGGCGACAGGCGCGCGCCGATCCGCTTGCTGGCCCACACCAGTTGCTGCGCCAGCGGCGTGAGGGCGCTGCCGCGGCCGCGGGTCTTGTCGATCAGCGGGCCGCCGAACAAAGCCTCGGCGTCGCGCAGGATGCCCCAGGCATAGCGGTAGGACAAGGACACGGCCTGCGCCGACTGGCTGATGCTGCCCGATTCCCCGATATGGCCGAGCAGGGCCACCAGCCGGGAAACGTCCAGGGCCTCGTCGCCAGGGCTGGCGTCGTCCCGGATCTGCAGGTGGGGAAGGATCGAGATGCGAATCATATGTAGAAAATAGCTTATTGAAGGGGCGCTGTCACTCTCATATAGTCGCTTCAACGGGCAGCCAGGCCAGATCGCAAGCCCGGAAATAGGAAAAAAATAGCATATAACGGCCCGCGCAGCCCGCTCCGTGCGGCCCCCACAGGAGACGCCATGCCAGAAACCGCTCCCATCGCACCGGCATCCGCCGACGCCGCGCGCACTGCTGCGATCGCGGCGATCGTGGCGGCACGGCAGGACCTGCCGGGCGCCTTGTTGCCGATCCTGCACGAGATCCAGGACACGCAGGGCTACATTCCCGACGACGCCGTACCCGTGATCGCCCGCGCACTCAGCCTGTCGCGTGCCGAGGTGCATGGCGTGATCACCTTCTACCACCACTTCCGCCAGCAGCCGGCGGGCCGGCACGTGGTCCAGGTCTGCCGCGCCGAAGCCTGCCAGGCGGTCGGCGCCGAAGCACTGGCCGAGCATGCGAAGCGGGCGCTGGGTTGCGGCTTCCATGAAACCAGCGCGGACGGCCAGGTGACGCTTGAGCCGGTCTATTGCCTGGGCCAGTGCGCCTGCGGCCCGGCCGTGATGGTGGGCGAGCAGCTGCACGGCTATGTCGATGCGAAGCGCTTCGATGCGCTGATCCGGTCGCTGCGCGAGGCGCAGGCCTCCAACGAAACCACGGAGGCCCAGGCATGAGCGCCACTACCACCATCTTCGTGCCGCGCGATTCCACCGCGCTGGCGCTCGGCGCGGACGATGTCGCCCGCGCCATTGCCCGCGAAGCCGCGGCTCGCGGCGACGACGTACGCATCGTGCGCAACGGCTCTCGCGGCATGTTCTGGCTGGAGCCGCTGGTCGAGGTGCAGACCGACGCCGGGCGCGTGGCCTACGGCCCGGTTGGGGTGGCGGACGTGCCCGCGTTGTTCGACGCCGGCCTGCTGCAAGGCGGCGCGCATGCGCTGGCGCACGGCCTGACCGATGAGATTCCGTTCCTGAGGAAGCAGGAGCGCCTGACCTTTGCCCGCGTTGGCATCACCGATCCGCTGTCGCTGGAGGACTACCGCGCGCATGAAGGCTTTGCCGGCCTGGAACGCGCGCTGTCCATGCAGCCCGCCGACATCGTGCAGGAAGTCACCGACTCCGGCCTGCGCGGCCGCGGCGGCGCAGCGTTCCCCACTGGCATCAAGTGGAAGACCGTGCTGGGCGCGCAGTCCGCAGTCAAGTACATCGTCTGCAATGCCGACGAAGGCGATTCGGGCACGTTCTCCGACCGCATGGTGATGGAAGACGATCCCTTCATGCTGATCGAAGGCATGACGATTGCCGGCCTCGCGGTGGGCGCGGAGCAGGGCTACATCTACTGCCGCTCCGAATACCCGCATGCCATCGCGGTGCTGGAAAGCGCGATCGGCATCGCGCGCGCGGCCAGCTGGCTGGGCGACGATATCCGCGGCAGCGGTAAGCGCTTCCACCTCGAAGTGCGCAAGGGTGCCGGCGCCTACGTCTGTGGCGAGGAAACCGCGCTGCTCGAAAGCCTGGAAGGCCGGCGCGGCGTGGTGCGCGCCAAGCCGCCGCTGCCTGCGCTGGAAGGGCTGTTCGGCAAGCCCACCGTGATCAACAACGTGATCTCGCTGGCCACCGTGCCGGTGATCCTGGCGCGCGGCGCGCAGTACTACCGCGACTACGGCATGGGCCGTTCGCGCGGCACGCTGCCGTTCCAGCTCGCAGGCAATATCAAGCAGGGCGGACTGGTCGAGAAGGCATTCGGCGTCACGCTGCGCGAACTGCTGGTCGACTACGGCGGCGGCACCCGCAGCGGCCGCGCCATCCGCGCGGTGCAGGTTGGCGGCCCGCTGGGCGCCTACCTGCCCGAGTCGCGCTTCGACGTGCCGCTGGACTACGAGGCCTATGCCGCCTTCGGCGGCGTGGTCGGCCACGGCGGCATCGTGGTGTTCGACGAGACCGTCGACATGGCAAAGCAGGCGCGCTACGCGATGGAGTTCTGCGCGGTCGAATCCTGCGGCAAATGCACGCCGTGCCGGATCGGCTCGACCCGCGGCGTCGAGGTGATGGACCGCATCATCGCCGGCGAGCAGCCCGTGAAACACGTGGCGCTGGTGCGCGACCTGTGCGACACCATGCTCAACGGCTCGCTGTGCGCGATGGGCGGCATGACGCCGTACCCGGTGCTGTCCGCGCTGAACGAATTCCCCGAGGACTTCGGCCTCGCCTCCAACCCTGCCAAGGCCGCCTGAGCGTCAACTGAGCCGCCAGGTCCCACAAGAATCGGGAGACAGATCGCCATGAATGCCCGCAACGAGATCGACTTCGGCACACCCGCCAGCGAATCCACCGAACTGGTCACCCTGGAGGTCGACGGCGTCAGCGTCACCGTGCCCGCCGGCACCTCGGTGATGCGTGCCGCGATGGAAGCCCAGATCGCCGTGCCGAAGCTGTGCGCCACCGACAGCCTCAAATCCTTCGGCTCGTGCCGCTTGTGCCTGGTCGAGATCGAGGGGCGCCGCGGTTATCCGGCATCGTGCACCACGCCGGTCGAAGCCGGCATGAAAGTGAAGACCCAGAGCGACAAGCTGGCCGACCTGCGCCGCGGCGTGATGGAGCTCTATATCTCCGACCACCCGCTCGACTGCCTGACCTGCCCGACCAACGGCAACTGCGAGCTGCAGGACATGGCCGGCGTGGTGGGACTGCGCGAAGTGCGCTACAACGACGGCGGCCCGGAAGCAAAGCCGATTGCCACGCACACAGAGATGAAGAAGGACGAATCCAATCCTTACTTCACCTACGACCCGTCCAAGTGCATCGTCTGCAATCGCTGCGTGCGCGCCTGCGAAGAAACGCAGGGCACCTTCGCGCTGACCATCAGCGGCCGCGGCTTTGACTCGCGCGTCTCGCCCGGCACCAGCCAGTCGTTCATGGAATCGGACTGCGTCTCGTGCGGCGCCTGCGTGCAGGCCTGCCCGACCGCGACGCTGACCGAGACCTCCGTCATCAAGCTCGGCCAGGCTTCGCACAGCACCGTGACCACTTGCGCCTACTGCGGCGTGGGCTGCTCGTTCAAGGCCGAGATGAAGGGCAACGAGGTGGTGCGCATGGTGCCGTACAAGGACGGCAAGGCCAACGAAGGCCACGCCTGCGTCAAGGGCCGCTTTGCCTGGGGCTATGCCACGCACAAGGACCGCATCCTCAAGCCGATGATCCGCGCGAAGATCACCGATCCGTGGCGCGAAGTGTCGTGGGAAGAAGCGATCGACTACGCCGCGTCGCAGTTCAAGCGCATCCAGGCGGAGCACGGCAAGGATTCCATCGGCGGCATCGTGTCGTCGCGCTGCACGAATGAAGAGGGCTACCTGGTCCAGAAGCTGGTGCGCGCCGCCTTCGGCAACAACAACGTCGACACCTGCGCACGCGTATGCCATTCGCCGACCGGCTACGGCCTGAAGCAGACGCTGGGCGAATCGGCCGGCACGCAGACCTTCAAGTCGGTCGAGAAGGCCGACGTGATCATGGTGATCGGGGCCAACCCGACCGACGGCCACCCGGTGTTCGCCTCGCGCATGAAGAAGCGCCTGCGCGCCGGCGCCAGGCTGATCGTGGTCGATCCGCGCCGTATCGACCTGGTCGATTCCCCGCACATCCGCGCCGACTATCACCTGCAGCTGCGCCCTGGCACCAACGTGGCGCTGGTGACGTCGCTGGCGCACGTGATCGTGACCGAAGGCCTGCTCAACGAAGCCTTCATCGCCGAGCGCTGCGAGGACCGCGCGTTCCAGCAATGGCGCGACTTTGTCGCGCTGCCGGAGAACTCGCCGGAGGCAATGGAATCCGTCACCGGCATCCCCGCTGAACAACTGCGCGGTGCCGCCCGCCTGTACGCCACCGGCGGCAACGCGGCCATCTACTACGGCCTGGGCGTGACCGAGCATGCGCAGGGCTCCACCACCGTGATGGGCATCGCCAACCTCGCCATGGCCACCGGCAATATCGGCCGCGAAGGCGTGGGCGTGAATCCGCTGCGTGGTCAGAACAACGTGCAGGGTTCGTGCGATATCGGTTCGTTCCCGCATGAACTGCCGGGCTACCGCCACGTGTCGGACTCGACCACGCGCGGCCTGTTCGAAGCCGCGTGGAATGTCGAGATCAGCCCCGAGCCGGGCCTGCGCATCCCCAATATGTTCGAGGCCGCGCTGGCCGGCAGCTTCAAGGGCCTGTACTGCCAGGGCGAGGACATCGTCCAGTCCGACCCGAACACGCAGCACGTGTCCGAAGCGCTGTCGTCGATGGAATGCATCGTGGTGCAGGACATCTTCCTGAACGAAACTGCCAAGTACGCGCATGTGTTCCTGCCGGGTTCGTCGTTCCTGGAGAAGGACGGCACCTTCACCAATGCCGAGCGCCGCATCTCGCGCGTGCGCAAGGTGATGCCGCCCAAGGCGCGCTATGCCGACTGGGAAGCGACCGTCCTGCTGGCCAATGCGCTGGGCTATCCGATGCACTACAAGCACCCGTCGGAGATCATGGACGAGATCGCGCGCCTGACGCCGACGTTCTCGGGCGTCAACTACAAGCGCCTGGACCAGCTCGGCAGCATCCAGTGGCCGTGCAACGCCGACGCGCCGGAAGGCACGCCGACCATGCATATCGACACCTTCGTGCGTGGCAAGGGTAAGTTCATCATCACCAAGTACGTGCCGACCACCGAGAAGATCACGCGCGCATTCCCGCTGATCCTGACCACCGGGCGCATCCTGTCGCAATACAACGTCGGCGCGCAGACGCGCCGGACCGAGAACGTCCACTGGCACTCCGAAGACCGGCTCGAGATCCATCCGCACGATGCAGAGGAACGCGGCATCAAGGACGGCGACTGGGTCGGCGTGCAGAGCCGGGCCGGCGATACCGTGCTGCGCGCCATCGTCAGCGAGCGCATGCAGCCGGGCGTGGTCTACACCACCTTCCACTTCCCGGAATCCGGCGCCAACGTGATTACCACCGACAACTCGGACTGGGCTACCAACTGTCCGGAATACAAGGTGACCGCGGTGCAGGTGATGCCGGTGGCGCAACCGTCGGCGTGGCAGCAGCAGTACCACGACTTCAATACGCAGCAGCTGCAGTTGCTGGAAGCGGCCAGCGCCGATCCGGCGCAAGCCGCGGCGAACTGAGCGGAGGGTGAAATCATGATGCGCTGCATGCAGTCACCGGAGATTGATCCGGCCGCGTCGGAAGACGCCGTGCCGGCTACGCACAGCACCTTTGCGGTCAACCGCTGGCGCCAGGGCGAAATCATGCTGAGCCCGGACGAAGTGGCCGAGGAAGTGCCAGTCGCGCTGGAGTACAACGGCATCTCGCACGCGGTGATGCTGGCGACGCCGGCCGACCTGGAGGACTTTGCGCTGGGCTTCAGCCTGAGCGAGGGCATTGTGTCCGCGCCGCGCGATGTCTATGACATCGAGGTCGAGATGCGCCAGCACGGTATCGCGGTGCGGCTGGAGATTGCGTCGGAAGCCTTCATGCAGCTCAAGGACCGCCGCCGCTCGCTCGCGGGTCGCACCGGCTGCGGGCTGTGCGGCACCGAGTCGCTGGAGCAGGTGATGCGCATGCCGGCACCGGTGCAGAGCGATGTCAGCTTCCACACCGACGTGATCCAGGCTGCATTTGTGCAGCTGCAGCTGCGGCAGGAGCTGCAGCGCCACACCGGCGCCACGCACGCCGCGGCGTGGCTGCGCGCAGACGGCCATGTCTCGCTGGTGCGCGAGGATGTGGGGCGCCACAACGCGCTGGACAAGCTGGCGGGCGCGCTCGCGCGCAGTGGCGAGGATATCGCCAGCGGCGCGGTGCTGGTCACCAGCCGCGCCAGCTATGAAATGGTGCTGAAGACCGCAGCCATCGGCGCCGGCCTGCTGGCGGCCGTGTCCGCGCCCACCGCGCTGGCTGTACGGCTGGCGGAGCAGTCCAACATCACGCTGGCCGGCTTCGTGCGCGCTGGTGCGCACGTGGTGTACGCCCATCCCCAACGTTTGCAACACGAAGCGAGCCTGGCATGAATGTCGACAACCTGATTACCATGGCCAACCAGATTGGCAGCTTCTTTGAGGCGATGCCGGATCGGGAGGAGGCTGTTTCGGATATTGCCGGGCATATCAAGCGGTTTTGGGAGCCGCGGATGCGGAAGGCGTTGCTTGGGCATGTGGATGCCGAGGCCGGCAATGGGCTGCTTGAGATTGTGCAGGAGGCGGTGGGGAGGTATCGGGGGATGTTGGAGTGAGAAACATCTTTTGGGATGATCGACGGCCCGGCGCTGCTGGTGACATGTTGTCGCTGTTGAAGCGCTGGGTTCAAACATCGACAACATGTCACAAGCAGCGACCAGCCGTCGAGCATCTACCAGCCCCCTTCACCTAAGCCTCAACGGCTCCAACAACGCACCGTCATACTCCCCTCGCGAAATCCTCCCAAGCTCCAGCATCCGATGCAGGATATAAGCCTGCCGCTGCCGCGCCCGCCTGGGATTAGCCACCGGATTGTTCGCCGACGGCGCCTTTGGTAACCCCGCCAACATCGCGCACTCCGCCAACGTCAGCTGATCCAGCGGCTTGCCGAAATAAGTCCGCGCCGCATCGGCGAATCCATACGCCCCCTGTCCCAGGTAGATCTTGTTCATATACAGCTCAAGGATCTCATCCTTGCTCAGCGCCTTCTCGATGCGGTAGGACAGCAGCACCTCATAGAGCTTGCGCGTATAGGTCTTGTCGCGCGACAGGTAGAAATTCCGCGCCACCTGCATGGTGATGGTCGACGCCCCCTGCGACAGGTCATCCGACAGGTTGGCAATCCCCGCTCGAATCACGCCGACATAGTCGATCCCGTCATGCACATAGAACCGCTCATCCTCGATCGCGATCACCGCGTCCGTCAGTTCGCGCGGGATCTTGTCGAAGGGCACGTAGTCGGGCGTGCGGCGGAACGCAGTGAGCGCATCGAGCGACGGCAATTGCCGGTCGACAGCCAGGATGGCGATGGTGGCGAGCAACGTGCCGCCGATCACGGCGAGCACCAGCAGCTTGATGAAGGCGGACCAGAGGCTTTTCATGCCGCATATTGTGCCAGCGCGCGGCGGCGAGGTCGCCAAACCGCCGCCGCCGCTCCCTACACCCAGCCCAGCCAGCGCCAGTACGTCGCCGCGAACAGCAGCATCATGGCGTAGCCCACGATCGTCACCGGGATGCCGATGCGCGCGAACTGCCGGCCGTTGAAGGTCTCGGTGCCCAGGCACACCATGTTCTGCGGCGCGTTGATCGGCAGGATAAACCCGAAGCTCACCGTGTAGCCCAGCAGCATGGTCATGCCGACGCGGTTGATGTCGCCCGGCAGCGTCTGCAGCACCGAGATCAGGATCGGCAGCATCGCCGCGGTCAGCGCGGTGGCGCTGGCAAAGCCCAGGTGGATCAGGATCAGGAAGGCGGCAAGGATGGCGAACACCATCACCGGACCCTGCGTGGCCAGGCCTGAATGCGCGACCACGAACTTGCCGAGCCACTGGCCGGCCTGCGTGCTCAGCAGCGCGGTGCCCAGGCTGATGCCGACGCCGAACACGATCAGCGTGCCCCACGGCGTGCGTTGCTGCATGGTCTTCCAGTCCATCACGCCGATGCGCGGCAGCATCAGGATCACCAGGCCGACGAAGGTCACGGTGGCGGTGTCGAAGCTGTGGAGCTTGCCTTCAGTCGCCCAGAACAGCAGCAGGCCGATCGAGACCGCGGCCAGCCGCTTCTGCGGCCCGGTCATGGGGCCGAGCGCGGACAGTTCGCGCTGCACCGCTTCCTTGCCGCCGGGGATGGCGTCGGTCTCGGCAGGCAGCAGGAAGCGCACCAGGAAGTACAGCACAACGGACATCACGATGGCCCACGGCGCGCCGGCGATCAGCCATTGCAGCCAGGTGATGCGCTCGCCCAGCAGCTTGTCCATGAAGCCCACCGTCAGCAGGTTCTGCGCCGCGGCGGTCTGGATGCCGACGTTCCAGATGCTGGTGGCCTGCGCCACGGTGATCATGATGCCGGCGGCGATATTGGATTTCTTGTCGACCCCGAAGGCAGCGATCACGCCCATCATGATCGGCACCACGCAGGCGCTGCGCGCGGTGGCGCTCGGCACCACCAGGCTCAGCGCGATGGTGACGGCAATGGTGCCGACCAGGATGCGGCGCGTGCTGGTGCCGATGGCCGACAGCGTGACCAGCGCGATGCGGCGGTCCAGCCCCGTCACGGTCATCGCCGCCGAGATAAACAGCGCCGCGGCGACTAGCGCCAGCGCGGTATTGGAGAAGCCGGCCAGCGCCATGCCCAACGCGCGCGAGGTGCCGTACAGCACGTTGGGGTCGTTGACGGTCGGCGCAAAGCCGATCAGCCCCGCCATCAGCGAGGTGATCATGATCGCGCTGGTCTCGTACGAGACCGCTTCGGTGATCCACACCACGATGGCAAAGGCCAGGATCGCGAGCATGCGGTGGCCGGCGACGGTCAGGCCTTCAGGCAGCGGGATCGCCAGCACGCCGATCAGCACGGTGACGGCGACATAGAGGCCCCAGTGCAGCGTCACCTTGGGCGCGGCTGGAACGACTGCTGCAGTGGGCGGGGCGGGCGGCGTGGGAGTGGCCGCGGAGGCGGTGGAGGAAGTGTCGGGCATCGCCATCATCCTTGTGGTTGATGATCCTCGTTGGACACCACGGCACGGACTGCTCTCGGCGATCGGGCGGCGCACCGGCGCGAAGTACCGGCGGGTTGCCGGCGCGGCGGGCAATGTCGGTCGCGAGATGGCATCCGCGTTGTGCGTGCTGCTAGCGGCCGGGCTTTTGACGCGGCCGCCGCGTCGACTAGGAATTCTCTGATGTGACGAGGAGGCTGTCGAGGCCGTGCGGCGCCTGTTTGCGCCGGCCATGACGTAGATCAAGTTTTGCTATAGGTGACGGATTTCTGAGCCGCTTCCGGCATCCCAACCTGTAAACGCAGGCGCTGCAACGCCTCGCGGCGGTTGCCGGACACCATGCGCACCGCCGCCTCGCGCGGGTGATGCATGCGTCGGGGTGATCTGAAATAATTGGAGCCGATGATGAAGGTTTTAGTACGCGGGCTGAAGGCAGGACTCAGTGCAGCGGCGCTGCACAAGGCACTCGCACGGTACGCCAGCATCCGCTCGGTGGAACTGGTGGAGGCCGGTGACCCGAAGCATCCGTGGGCTTGGGTCGATATCGACGCCAGCGCACTCGCGGTGTGGAAGCTGGTGGCGAAGCTGGACCGGCGCTATATCGCCGGGTGCCATCTGCGCTGGCATGTGCCGGCCTACCGGAGCCGCTGAACTTGCTGCAGCGCACGAGCCCGCCTCGACAAGAACAGTCAGGGAACAACAATGACCAAGTGGATTCACCGGGCGGGCTTGCTGCACGCCCATGCGGTCGTGCCGCCGGCACCGGCGGCAGGCATCGACGGGGCTGTCAGCGAAATCAGCAACGGCACTGCCAGCAACGCCATTCAGGCAGAGCTTATTTTCGACACCATCAGCAACGCGCGCGACCTCGGCGGCCTGGCCGGCGCCGATGGCCACCGGGTGCGCCACGGCCGGCTGTACCGCAGCGGCAACCCGGCGCTGGCCAGCGCCGCGGATCTTGACCGGCTGCATGCGCTGGCACTCGACATGGTGGTGGACTTCCGCTCGCCCGGCGAGAAATCGCCCGACGAGGCTGCCTTCGGCCAGCGCTTCCGCTGGATGGCGGTGCCGGTGCTGGACGGCAGCATGGCGATGGATGTGCTGATGCCGCGCCTGCGCGCCAGCACGCCGGCGCAGATGGATGCCTTCATGCTGGAGGTCTACCGCGACTTCCCGGGGCGCTACCGCGACGCCTTCGCCGGCTTTATGCGCACCGCGCAGGGCGGCAAGACGCTGCTGTTCCACTGCACCGCGGGCAAGGACCGCACCGGCTTTGCCTCGCTGCTGCTGCTGGCGGCGCTGGGCGTGGCGCAGGACGACATCCTGGCCAACTACCTGGAATCGAACCGGCGCAACGCGCAGTTCAATGAGACGGCGCTGGCGCGCATGGGGCAGCTCGGTGTGCCGGCTGAAGTGATGATGCCGCTGCTGGAAGTCCGCGCCAGCTATCTCGATGCCTCGGTGCAGGCCATCGAGCAGGGGTGGGGCAGCCTGGACAACTACCTGCGCGACGCGCTGGAGGTCGACGTCGCGCAGCTGCGCGAACACTACCTGGCCGGCTGAAGCGCGGCCAGTTCCCCGTCTTGCTGCAACGCGCAAGCGCAATGGGCCAGTATAGGCGACGAATTTATCGCTGCGATGACGGGCTCGGGCGGCCCGCCGTGCGGCTTCACGCACACCCGTTCGCGGCTTGCAGCACTCCCAGGCGGCTGCTAGGCTTGTTTTAGTTGCAATGCAACATGCGTCACTCCGGCTGCGCCGACAGCGCGCAAACGCCCGGCAGCGGCGCCAATCGGGGGAAGTGGAATGACCGCACGCATACCCGCCGGGCCGCCGCAGGGCGGCTCCGCACAAGCACCCTCCACCAGCCAGCCCGCAGGCGCCGCCAATCCGTTCGCGGCATTGGGCCAGCCGGCGCTGGAATACTTCACCGACGCCTGGCAGCGCACCGTGCTGCTGCTCGATATCCTGCGCCAGCGCGGCAACGAGTCCGCCGAGCATGAGCGCGAGGGCATGCCGGCCGTGCTGGTGTTCGAACACGAACTGCTGGCCGACGGCCGCGAACTGCCCGAGCCCGTCAACTACGCGCTGCTGCGCATCGTGCCGCCGGCCGACAGCCCGACCGATCCCGCCAAGCGCGCCTTCGTGGTGATTGACCCGCGCGCGGGCCACGGCCCCGGCATCGGCGGCTTCAAGACCGACAGCGAGATCGGCATCGCGCTGCGCAGCGGGCATCCGTGCTACTTCGTCACCTTCTTCCAGGAGCCCTGCCCGGGGCAGACCATCGAATCGGTGGCGCGCGCCGAGGCCGCCTTCCTGAAGATTGTCGGCGAGCGCCACCCGGACGCACCGGGCAAGCCCTTCGTGGTCGGCAACTGCCAGGCCGGCTGGGCGCTGATGATCCTGGCCGCGGTCGCGCCCGAGCGCACCGGGCCGCTGCTGGTGGCGGGCGCGCCGCTGGCGTACTGGTCGGGCGTGCGCGGGCGCAACCCGATGCGCTACAGCGGCGGGCTGCTGGGCGGCTCGTGGCTGGCCTCGCTGACCGCCGACATGGGCAACGGCCGCTTCGACGGTGCCTGGCTGGTGCAGAACTTCGAGCAGCTCAATCCTGCCAACACGCTGTGGCAGAAGCTTTACGACGTCTACGCCAAGGCCGATACCGAAGGCCCTCGCTTTCTCGAGTTCGAGCGCTGGTGGGGCGGCCACTTCCTGATGAACCGCGACGAGATCGACTGGATCGTGCAGAACCTGTTCGTCGGCAACCGGCTGACCGCGGGCGAGGTGCACAGCAGCGACGGCAAGACCGTAGTGGACCTGCGCAACATACGCTCGCCGGTAATCGTCTTCGCGTCCTGGGGAGACAACATCACGCCGCCGCAGCAGGCGCTGAACTGGATTCCGGACCTGTACCCCACCGACGAGGAACTGGTCGCCAACGACCAGGTGATCGTCTACTGCCTGCACCCGACCGTGGGCCACCTGGGCATCTTCGTGTCCGCCGGCGTGGCCAACCGCGAGCACAGCGAGCTGTTCTGCGCGCTGGACCTGATCGACGTGCTGCCGCCGGGCCTGTACGAGGCCAGGATCGAGGATGTCGCCCCCGACCTGCCGCACCGCGACCTGGTCGAAGGGCGCTACCTGATCCGCTTCGAGCGCCGTAGCGTGGCCGACATCCTGGCGCTGGACGATGGCCGTGACGATGAGCGCCCCTTCGAGGTGGTGCGCCGCGTGGCCGAGATCAACCAGCATATCTACGACACCTTCGTTTCGCCGTGGGTGCGCGCGATGTCCAATGAATTCAGCGCGCAATGGATGCGCGCGCTGCACCCCGCGCGGCTGGAGCGCGCGGTGGCGACCGACATGAACCCGTGGATGTCCTGGATCGGCGCGATGGCGCCGATGGTGCGCGCGAACCGCACGCCGGTATCGCCGGACAACCCGTTGCTGACGATGGAGAAGGCGGCCTCGGCGCAGATCATCAGCGCGCTCGATCAGTTCCGCGATGCACGCGACGCGTGGTACGAGCGGGCCTTCGAGGCGATCTACGGCTCGCCGGTGATGGCGGCGCTGGTGGGCCTGCGCGCGCAGGCGCCGGTCAACGTGGAATCGCCCGTCACCGTGGCGCTGCGCAGGGAGCTGGCGGAGCGCCGGCTGAGCGATGCCGAGGCGTCGATCGGGCAGGGCGGCCCGCTGGAAGCCTTCGTGCGCGTGCTGGCCTATGTGGCCGACCGCCCGAGTTCCATCGAGGAACGCCCCTTCAACCTGCTGCGCCGCATGGCACGCGAGCAGCCCGAGGGCGCGTGGCATGCCGACCTGGTGACCTTCAAGGCAGCAGTGCGCCAGCAGAGCTTTATCGTGCGGCTCGATCCGAAGCGGGCGATCCAGGCGTTGCCGGCGCTGGTGCCGGATCGCGACACGCGCCGCAGGCTGATGATGGCGGCGCATCGCGTGATGACGGTCAACGGCCCGCTGGATGGCGAGCGGCTGGCGCGCTATCGCGAGGTCGCCGAGGTGATGGGCACCGGGCATGCGCCGGAGGTTGCGGATAATGCCGGGCGTGCCGACGCAGCGGAGGGCGCGCAGGATGGGGTGCTGCCCGACGAGCACCCGCAGGCCGGCAAGCCGCAGGCCTCGCGCGCGGTGCCGCCGCGCAAGCCGGCTGCGGGCACACCGCCACGGCCACGCAATTGAGCGCCTGCAAATGCTTACTCATCGCGCCTGATGTCATCCCGGAGCCAGCCATGGTCAACGTATCCAATCCGCCGCTTGACGGCGCCCGTGTGCTGGTGGTCGGCGTGGCCAATGCCGAGTCGATCGCGTGGGGCTGCGCAAAAGCGTTTCGCGAACTCGGCGCGCAGGTCGCCATGACCTATCTGAACGACAAGGCCTATCCGCACGTGGCGCCGCTGGCCGAGGCCGTGCAGGCGCCGATCCTGATGCCGCTCAATGTGGAAGACGCCGGGCAGATGGAGGCGCTGTTCGCACGCATCCAAAGCGTGTGGGGCGGCCTCGACTCGGTGGTGCATTCGGTCGCGTTCGCGCCCAGGGCCGACCTGCAGGGCGGCCTGCTGAACTCGTCGGCCGAGGGATTCGCGCGCGCCATGGATATCTCGTGCCACTCGTTCATCCGCATGGCGCGCCATGCGGTGCCGCTGATGAAGGAAGGCGGCACGCTGTTCGCAATGAGCTATGAAGGCGCCAACCGCGTGGTGCCCAACTACGACCTGATGGGGCCGGTCAAGGCCGCGCTGGAAGCGAGCTGCCGCTACCTGGCGCATGAGCTGGGACCGAAGGGCATCCGCGTCCACGCGATCTCGCCGGGGCCGCTGAAGACCCGCGCGGCGTCGGGGCTGAAGGACTTCGACCTGCTGCTGGCCGAAGCCGCCGGCCGCGCGCCGCTGGGCGAGCTGGTCGACATCATGGATGTGGGCTTCGCCACCGCCTATCTGGCCACGCCGTATGCACGCCGCATCTCCGGCAATACGGTGTATGTGGATGGCGGCGTGCACATCATGGCATAGGGCCTCGAACCAACGCGGAATCGGATTACCATAGCCGCGTTTCCCACTTCTTCGCGGCGCCTGCGGGCGCCTCGCAACCATGCTCGAACTCCAGGGAGCCATCTGGTTCCGCTCCGGCTCGCAAGACTGGGGCGGCAAGGACCGCATCGCGCTGCTCGCCGCGATCGGCGAACAAGGCTCGATCACCGCGGCCGCGCGCGCCGTCGGCATCAGCTACAAGGCCGCATGGGATGCCATCGACGCGATGAACAACAGCGCCGGCGAGCCGCTGGTGGTGCGCGCCGCCGGCGGCAAGGGCGGCGGCGGCACGCGGCTGACCGCGCGCGGCGAGCAACTGATCCGCACCTATCGTGCGCTCGAGGATGAGCACCGGCGCTTTCTTGCGCAGCTGTCCCGGCTGGGCGAAGGTGCGGCCGAAGATGTCCATCTGATGAGGAGGATGATGATCAAGACCAGTGCGAGGAACAAGCTGTTCGGGCGCGTTGCCAGCGTGCGCGGCGGCGCGGTCAATGACGAGGTTGTGCTGGAGTTGCCTGGCGGGCAGCGGGTGGTTGCCACCATTACGCATGAGAGTGTCGAGACGCTGGAACTGGCTGAAGGTGTCGAAGCGTTTGCGCTGATCAAGGCGTCTTCGGTGCTGGTGGGGTTGCCGGATCCGGGGATGCGGTTGTCGGCGCGCAATCAGTTGCCTGGGGTGGTGTCGCGGGTGATGCCGGGGGCAGTGAATGCCGAGGTGGTGATCGAGCTGGATGGTGGCGGGACGATTGCGGCGATCGTGACCAATGGGAGCGTGGAGGCGTTGGGGCTGCAGGTGGGTTTGCCTGCGGTGGCGTTGTTCAAGGCCTCTAGTGTGATTCTGGGCGTGGTGGGGTAGCGCGCCGAGTCGAGCCCAGAGTCATCGCCTGCCGGCGGTTTGCTCCCCTCTCCCGCATGCGGGGAGAAGGGCAGGGGGAGAGGGCAGGCCTTAGGGAAGCACGACAAGCGTCAAGATGCTGCAACGAGCGGCGCAAGGGTTGCATGCAATAATAAGCACCCAAAAAAACAGCCGTTCCACAACCAATGCATGCCGCCCTGGCCGGCTTCTCCCTCGGCCTTTCCCTGATCCTTGCCATCGGTTCCCAGAATGCCTTCGTACTGCGGCAAGGGCTGCGGCGCGAGCAT
Source organism: Cupriavidus sp. DF5525 (assembly GCF_040149425.2). Lineage (NCBI taxonomy): Bacteria > Pseudomonadati > Pseudomonadota > Betaproteobacteria > Burkholderiales > Burkholderiaceae > Cupriavidus > Cupriavidus sp. DF5525. The sequence continues at coordinate 699,295 of NZ_CP168265.1, forward strand.
GTGTTCTGGGTAAGCCTGGTGTGCGCACTCTCGGATGCGCTGCTGATCCTGCTGGGCGTGTCCGGCTTTGCCGTGATGATCCGCAAGCTGCCGTGGCTGGATACGGCGATGCGCTATGGCGGCGCGGCCTTCCTGATCTGGTATGGCGCGCGCAGTTTCCTGGCTGCGTGGCGCTCGAACGCGGTGCTGGACCCGAGCGATGCCGCACCGCGCCCGCTGGGCGCGACGCTGGCGGTGTGCCTGGCATTCACCTGGCTCAATCCCCACGTGTACCTCGACACGGTGATGCTGATCGGCTCGGTGTCGACGCAGTTCGCCGGACATGCGACGGAATTCGCCGCGGGCGCGATGACCGCCTCGTTCCTGTTCTTCTTTTCGCTGGGCTATGGCGCGGCGCTGCTGCGGCCGGTGTTTGCGCGGCCGCGCGCGTGGCAGGTGCTGGAAGTGGTGATCGGCGTCACCATGTGGGTGATTGCCGCGCGCCTGCTGCTCGGCTGATTGCACGGAGACCTGTATGCCAAGAAACGTAGAGATCAAGGCCCGCATCGACAGCGTAGAGACCGTGCTACCTCGCGCTGCGGCACTGGCCGATCAAGGTCCCGAATACATCCGCCAGGATGATACCTTCTTCCAGTGCGCCAACGGGCGGCTCAAACTGCGCGAGTTCGCGCCCGACCATGGCGAGCTGATCTTCTACGCGCGCGCTGACGAGGCTGGCCCCAAGGAGAGCTTCTACATCCTGTCGCCGACGCGTTCCCCCGATACGTTGCGCGCCGCGCTGGCCGCCGCGCATGGCGAAGGCGGACGCGTGCGCAAGCTGCGCACGCTCTACCTGGCCGGCCGCACGCGCGTCCACCTGGACCGGGTCGAGGCGCTGGGCGATTTCCTGGAGCTGGAAGTGGTGCTGGCCGACGAGGAACGCGTGGAGGACGGCGTGGCCGAGGCGCACGCGCTGCTGGCGCGGCTCGGCATCCCGGCGTCGAACCTGATCGAAGGCGCCTACGTCGACCTGCTGCGCGCTCAGGCCATGCGCGCCGACACCGGCGCGTAGACCGGCGGATGTTGGCGGCTGGTGCCGCTGCCGAAGATGCGGCCTTCGCGGATTTCCAGCACGTGGTCGCCCAGGGCCTCCACGTCGGCGGGATCGTGCGAGATCACCAGCATCGGCACATCGAGGCTGGCCTGCAGCGCGCGCAGCTCGGCGCGCATGCGTGCGCGCAGTGCGGGATCCAGCGCGGAGAAGGGTTCGTCCAGCAGCACGATATCCGGCTGCGCCACCAGCGCGCGCGCCAGCGCCACGCGCTGTTTCTGGCCGCCGGAGATCTCGGCGGGATAGTTGCCGACGATATCGGCCAGGCCGAAGGCATCGATCCAGCGCTGTGCTTCCGGGTGCATCGCAGCGCGGCGCGGGTTGCGCCAGCCGCGCGACAGGCCGAAGGCGATGTTCTGCCCGACGGTCAGGTGCGGGAACAGCGCATATTCCTGGAACAGGTAGGCCACGCGGCGGTCTTGCGGCCGTATGTCGATGCCCGCCTCAGCATCGAACAGCGTGCGTCCGTTCAGCACGATGCGGCCGCTGTCGGGCGCCAGCAGGCCGGCAATGGCGCGCAGCGTCAGGCTCTTGCCCGCTCCCGAGGGGCCGAACAGCGCGATGCGGTGGCTCGCCGAATCGAAATCGATATCCAGCGCGAAATGCCGGTCGGCCGACACCATCTGCTTGCGGATGCTGACATGCATGCTCATGGTGCGGCTCAGCGGAAGACACGAGGGCGCAGGCGCCGGCGTTCGTAAAGGTGGGCGGGATTGCGCGCGGCCGCCGGCACCAGCCGCCCCGCGACCACCAGCAAGAGCACGCAGGTGACCGAGGTCACCAGTACCAGCAGGTTGGCGGTGTTGTCGTCGCCGGCCTGCACGGCTTCATAGATGGCCACCGACAGCGTCTGCGTGCGCCCGGGCAGGTTGCCCGCGATCATCAGCGTCGCGCCGAACTCGCCCAGCGCCCGCGCAAAGGCCAGCAGCACGCCGGCGATGATGCCGCGCGCGGCCAGCGGCAGCGTGACGCGGAAGAAGATGCCGGCCTCGGGCACGCCCAGGACGCGTGCGGCATTTTCCAATTGATGATCCACGCCTTCAAACGCGGCGCGCGCGGACTTGAGCACCAGCGGGAAGGCGACGATGGTGGAGGCCAGCACCGCGCCCTGCCAGGTGAAGACCAGTTCGATGCCCAGCCGCGCCAGCCACTCGCCAAATACGCCACGCCGGCCCACCAGCACCAGCAGGTAGTAGCCCAGCACGGTGGGCGGCAGCACCAGCGGCAGCGTCAGCACCGCATCGACCACGTCGCGCAGGGGCGAGCGCCAGCGCGCCAGCGCCCACGCCGCGCCGACGCCGAGCACGGCGTTCAGCGCGGTGGCCCAGCCAGCCACCTTCAGCGACAGCAGCAGCGGTACCCAGACGGCGTCCATGGTGCGCGGGTTGCGTGGTCAGGGCTTCTGGAAGCCGTAGCGCGACAGGATCGCCTGGCCTTCGGGCGAGGCGACGTAGTCGACGAACTGCGCGGCTTCCTTCTGCTGGCGCGACTGGCTGGTGACGGCGATGGGATAGGTCACCGGCGTGCGGCTCGGCACGCGCACGGCGACCCTGACCTTGTCCGGCATCACCGCTGCATCGGTGGCGAAGACAAAGCCGGCTTCGACCTCGCCGCGCGCCACGTAGTCCAGGCTCTGGCGCACGTTCTGCGCCGGCACGCCCTTGGCGGTGACGGCATCCCACAGCCCGGCCGCTTCCAGCGCGCCGCGCGTGTAGCGGCCCACCGGCACCGATGCCGGGTTGCCATAGGCGATGCGCTTGACCTCGGGGCGCATCAGGTCCTGCAGCGAGCCGATCGCCAGCTTGCTGTCCGATGGCACGATCAGTACCACCTGGTTGGCGGCAAAGTTGCGGCGCGAGGCCGGGGCGATCACCTTCTCGGCCTCGGCCTTGTTCATCGCTTCCTGGTCGGCGGAGGCGAACACATCGGCCGGCGCGCCCTTGACGATCTGCTGCATCAGCACGTCCGAGGCGCCGAAGTTGAGCACCACCTGCGTGCCGGGATGGGCGCGCTGGTACGACTCGGCCAGCGACTTGAAGGCGTTGGTCAGGCTGGAGGCGGCGGAGACCACCAGGTCGGCGCCGAAGGCGGGCGGGGCGGCGAGGGCCAGCGCGGCGGCGGCGCCCGCCAGCAGGCGCGGCAGCATCCCGCAGCGGCGGGAACGGAAAGCGGACATCGGGAATCCTTGGGAAGCTCTGGCCAGCGGCGCCGTGGGGGCGGCCGCTGGAGTGTCAGGCGCAATATAAGTCTGTATATAGCGCTGCGTCAATGATGCGCCATGACGGCTGTCATGGGTATTCGGCCTGACTCAAGTGCTGTATCAGGAGCTGCGAATGAGCCCCAGGGCGGGGGCCGGCGCCCGCGCGGGCGCCAGCCTTGCCGGCTTCATGCCGGCGGGGTGCCTTCCTTGAACAACGATTTCAACTGAGTGCGCAGTTCAGGGGTGTCCTGATGCTTGTGCACCGCCACCGCATGCTGGACCGCGGCTTCGAGCAGTTCGTCCTCGCTGTCGGCGCTCAGCGCAACCGTGCAGTTGGTTTCGCTCGGGAACTCGCGGCAATCGATAAATTTGCGTGCCATATTGCCCTCCAGACCCCGGCCCGCAGGGTGAAATGAAGCCGGTGCATCCAGTATAGGCAGGGCGACAGGTCGCTACAGCACCGGCGTCAGCACCTTGCCGTTCGTGAGGAATGCATCCAGGTTCTGCAGCGTCAGCGCGGTCATGGCGGCGCGCGTCTCGTGCGTGCCGCTGGCCATGTGCGGGGCCATCACGACATTGTCCAGCGCCAGCAGCGCGGGCGGTACCTTGGGCTCGTCCTGGAACACGTCCAGCCCCGCGCCGCCCAGGCGGCCTTCGACCAGCGCCGCCACCAGCGCCGCTTCGTCGATCACGCTGCCGCGCGAGACATTGACCAGGATGCCTTTGGGCCCGAGCGCGTCGATAACCTCGCGCGACACCAGACCGGCGGTTGCCGGGCCGCCGACGCAGGTCACCACCAGGAAGTCGGCCCACGTGGCCAGCGCCTTCAGGTCGGGCTCGAAGCGCCACGGTGCACCCTCGCGCGGGCGGCGGTTGTTGTAGGCGATCTCCATGTCGAAGCCCTGCGCGCGGCGCGCCACGATCTCGCCGATACGGCCGAGCCCGAGGATGCCGAGTTTCTTGCCCGACGCGCGCGTCGTCAGCGGGAAGCCGCCCTGCGGCCAACGCCCCGCGCGCACGAAGCGGTCGCCATATGCAATGCCGCGCGCGGCGTCGAGCAGCAGGCCGAAGGCCAGGTCGGCCACGCAATCGTTGAGCACGTCGGGCGTGTTGCTGACCTGGATGCCGCGCGCACGGGCCGCGTCCAGCGCAATCGAGTCATAGCCCACGCCGAAGCTGACGATGGCCTCCAGCCGCGGCAGCGCATCGATCAGCGCGGCGCTGCAGCCATGGCGCGCCGAGGTCACCACCACGCGCACCTGCTGCCCCTCGCTGCCCGCCCAGGCCAGCGGATCGGCCTGTTGCCACAGCGCGGCGACGCCGTATTGCTGCTGGAGGGTGGCGTTGGTCTGCGGCGCGAGCGGGCCGACCTGGAGGATCTGGGGAGCGGACATGGGAAGAGCGGAAGTCGTTGGGATAGGCGGGCAGGGCGTCGGCCCTGACGGGCAATGGTAGCGCAGGGTCACGTGCCGCGCAGGCGGCGGCAAAGCGCAGCGGACTTGCGCGCGTGCAAGATTGTGCGATGTTCGGGCACGCGGGGCGGCACCGCCGGGTTATGCTGCGGGCGTCCTCTTTTCCTGCCTCCCACGTGCCATGAAAACCATCTACCTTGCTGGCTTTGACGTCTTTCGCAAGGATGCGCTCGCCTGGGGCGAGCATCTCAAGGCGCTGTGCGCCGCGCACGGTTTCACCGGCCTGTACCCGCTCGACAAGTCCGCGCCACAGGGCCTGTCGGGCCAGGACACCGCGCGCTGGGTCTATGACGCCAATATCGCGCTGCTGCGCCGCGCCGACATGGTGGTGGCCAACCTCGACGATTTCCGCGGGCCGGGCGAGCCGGATTCCGGCACGGCGTTCGAGGTGGGTTTTGCGGTGGCGCTGCAGAAGCCGGTGTGGGGCTACAGCGCGGATGCGGGCACGCTGCGCGAGCGGGTCACGGTGGTGACCGATGAAGCAGGGCGGCCGCTGGATGCGCGCGGGTTTGTGGTGGAAGATTTCGGGTTCGGCAAGAACCTGATGCTGGCGTGTTCCGTGAAGCTGGTGCAGGGCGGGGCGGCGGAGTGCCTGGCGGCGATGGCCGCGGCGGACCGGCGTCGCGCCGCTGAAGCCGCCGCGCGGCGGGAGCGGGATCTGGCGGCCTGGGGGGATGACTGACGGCGCTGTCGTTTCTCTCCTTTGGCCAGCCCGGGCACTCCCGGCTTACCGCAGCGACTGCACGCCGGCGGCAATATCCGCCGCCGTACTCGCCACGATCTCGCGATACGCCGCCACCACCCCATCCACCGCGCCCGGTGCCGGCAGCTCAGCCTGCGTCCGCCCGCTGACCACCTTGCCATCCGGCAGCCGCCGCACCGTCCAGTTGATGGTGGCACCCGCCCGCTGCCCCACATCCGCATCGAGCCGCAGCACTTCGGTCGTGATGCGATACAGCGGCTGCACGTCTGACAACCCCTGCTGGTAGGTATCGACCGCACCCAGCGTAGCCTGTAGCCGCTGCGACAGCGCATCGCGCAGTTCATCCGGCAGCGGCGACGACCAGCGCGCCAGGTCCAGCAAGCGCAGGCTGGCGTCGCCGCCCGCGCCATCGCGCACCACCAGCTGCGGGCGGTTGAGCCGCTCCGGCACGCGCACCGGCGCGACTTCCAGCCAGAGCGTATTGGTGGAGGCCGCCGGCGTCGCCGGCGGCAACGTCGCCACCGCGGCGGGCCCCTGGGCCAGCGTGTAGTAGCGCGGTTCGGGCGAGGCACAACCGGCCACGGCGGCAGCAGCCAGCGCGCCCGCCAGAAGGCTGGTGAGAGGAAGTCGCTTCATCAATCTTTCTCCGGCTTGCCGCGCACCAGCGCTTCGGGATGGCGTTCGAGGTAATCGGTCAGGGTGCGCAGCGAGGTCGCGGTGCGCGTCAGTTCCTGCAGCATGCGGCGCGTGTCCTGCTGCAGCGGCGCGTCGGACGCGAGCGTGCCGTTGGCCGTGGTCAGCGTCTTGCGCGCGTCCTGCAGCGCCGCCAGCACCTGCGGCGCGACGTCGCCGTTGAGCTGCTGCACCAGCTTGTCGGCCGTGGCCAGCGTCTGGTTCAGGCTCGCCACCGTCTTGCGCAGGTCCTGGCCGATCTGGTCGAACGGCACCTTGTCGATGCGGTTGACGATATCGCCAACCTGCGCCTGCAGCTGGTCGAAGGTGCCCGGGGTGGTGGCGAATTCCGGGATCGGCGCGTCCAGGTCGACCTTGGCCGGCTCCGCCTTCGGAAAGAAGTCGAGCGCCACGTAGAGCTGGCCGGTGAGCAGGTTGCCGGTGCGCAGCTGTGCGCGCATGCCGCGCTTGAGCAGCCCCTCGAGGATCTGGCGCGCGCGCACGCGGTCCTCTACGTCGCGCTCGCGGAAGCCCATGCGCGAGGGATAGAGCTCAACCACCACCGGCATGCGGAATGCCTTCTTGTCGCGCTGGTACTCGATCCCAATCGAGCGCACCTGCCCCACGTTCACGCCGCGGAAGTCCACCGGCGCGCCTGGCGACAGCCCGCGCACCGACTGGTCGAAGTTGAGCACGGCCAGCGTCGGCGCCAGTTCATCCGGTTCCTTCATCGCCTCGGCCTGGTCGCCGGCCAGCAGGAACTGCGTGTTCTCGGCGGCGGCCTCGGTGGCGGAAGTGCGGTCCGGCGCCTGGAAGGCGACGCCGCCCAGCAGCACCGTCACCAGCGACTGCGTCGACAGCTTGAGCCCGCCGGCATCGAGTTTCAGGTCCACGCCGCTGGCATGCCAGAAGCGCGAATCGGCGGTGACGAGCTTGTCATAAGGCTTGTTGACGAACACGCGCAGCGTGATGTCGCGCCCGTTGGGCTCAAGCTGGTACGCCACCACCTGGCCCACCTGCACGCGGCGGTAGTACACCGGCGAGCCGATATCGAGCGAGCCCAGTTCCGAGGCACGCAGCACAAACTGCTTGCCGGAGGCGTCGGTGGTCACCACCGGCGGCACTTCCAGGCCCTTGAAGTCGCGCGTGGATTCGCCCGACTTGCCAGCATCGACACCGATATAGGCGCCAGAGAGCAGCGTTTCCAGCCCCGACACGCCGCTGGCCGCAAAGCGCGGACGCACCACCCAGAAGCGCGTATCGGCCACGGCGAAGTTCTCGGCGTCCTTGGTCAGGTCGATCACGGCCACCACGTGCGAGCGGTCGCGCGCCAGGCGCACCGACTTGACCAGGCCGATATCGACATCCTTGTAGCGCACCGCGGTCTTGCCGGGCGTCAGGCCCTCGGCGGTGCGGAAGGTGATGGTGATCTCGGGCCCGCGCGAGGCTAGCGTATGCACCAGCAGCGAGACGCCGACCACGGCGGCGACGATCGGGATCAGCCAGACCAGCGAGGGGATCCAGCGCGCGCGGCGCCGGCGCTCGGGCCGCGGCAGGCCCGGCGGTGGGGTGCCGCCGGGCGTGGAGGGTTGGTTGTCAGTGTCGGGCATTGTTATCTTCCAGCGAATCCCACAGCAGGCGCGGATCAAAGCTCAGCGAAGCCAGCATGGTCAGGACCACGACCGCGCCAAAGGCGAGAGCGCCGCCGCCGGGGATGATGGTGGCCAGCGCCCCGGCCCGCACCAGCGAGGCCAGCAGTGCCACCACGAAAATATCGAGCATGGACCAGCGGCCGATCACCTCGACCAGGCCATAGAGCCGGGTCTGCTGCCGGATCCGCCAGCGCGAGCGGAAATGTACCGAAAGCAGCAGGAAGGTCAGGATCACCATCTTCAGCAGCGGCACGATGATGCTGGCGATCAGCACCACCACGGCCAGCAGGTGCGAGCCGGACAACCACAGGTAGATCACGCCGGACAGGATGGTGTCCTGCTGCGTGCCGAGGATGGAGCGGGTGACCATCACCGGCAGCAGGTTGGCCGGAATATAGAGGATATAGGCCGCCAGCAGGAAGGCCCAGGTGCGCGCCAGGCTCTCGGGCTTGCGATGGTGCAGCGTGGCGCCGCAGCGCGGGCAGGGCTCGCCTTCGAGCGTGCTCGGGCTGACCAGGTCGCAGGCGTGGCAGGACACCAGGCCCAGGCGGCTGGCGGTGGGCACCAGCGGCAGCGGGGTGCGTTCGTCGTCGTCGGTGAGTTCGGCCACGACCTCGCGCGCGAGCTGGCGCGGGCGAGCCAGCCGAACCGGCTGCCGGGGCGGTTGCGGGGTGCCCGTCATCGGCCTTCCTCGTCCGGGGTGCCGGGGTCGCTGGCCGGGGCCTGTGCGTCGCCGTCCGGCGATTCCAGGTGGCGCCACAGGTCGCGCGGGTCGAATGACAGCATCGCCGCCAGGACGATCACCAGCGCCCCGAACGACCACAGCGCAATGCCGGGCAGCACGCGCGCCATGGTGGAGAGCTTCACCAGCGTGACCAGTACGCCGATCATGAAGACTTCGATCATGCCCCACGGCCGCGTCTGGCGGATGCCGCGCACGATGCGGTCGAAGCCGGCGGGCATGCGGTGCTGCGCCATCGGCACCAGCAGGTAGGCCATCATCAGCAGCTCGGACAGCGGGAACAGGATGGTGGTCGCGAACACCAGCGCCGCCACCAGCGCCATTTGGTCGTCGTTGAGCGCCTGTACCGCGCCCAACAGCGTGGTCTGGGTGCGCACGCCCTTGAGGTCCATCTCCACGATCGGGAAGGCGTTGGAGATCAGGAACAGGACCAGCGCGGTGATGACCAGCGGCAGCAGGCGGCGGTAGTGGCGGCGGCTCTCGCGGTAGAGCTCGCCGCCGCAGCGCAGGCACAGCGCGCGTTCGCCCGGCGAGATCGGGGTGCGTTCGTAGATGGCGTCACAGTATTCGCACGCCACCAGCCGGTGCAGCGCGGCGGGCGAGGTGTCGGGCGAGGGGTCGGCCGCCGGGGGCGCGTCATGTACTGCCATCAGCCGGGATGCTTGCCGGTGGCGGCCGGCGGGACGTCGGGGTTGTCGACCACGGCCGGTGCGGAAGGGCTCGCCGGCACGGCCGAGATGGTGGGAGGGGCCGCGGCCGGGGTCGCGGCGATCGCATCGCCGGCCATCAGGTCTTGCTTCAGCTCGCCCTCCGAGCCGATGGTCCAGTCGCGCAGCAGCGCATAGGCCACTGCCAGCAGCGTCGGCCCGATAAACACGCCCAGGAAGCCGAACGCCAGCGCGCCGCCGAGCACGCCCAGCATGATCCAGATCAGCGGCAAGCCGGTGCCCTTGCTGATCAGCAGCGGCTTGACGATGTTGTCCGCCATGCTGACCACCGCCACGCCCCACACCACCAGAAAAATGGCCCAGCCGGTGGAGCCGGTGTGGTACAGCCACAGCGCCGCCGGCAGCCACACCAGCGGCGGCCCGACGGGGATCACCGACAGGAAGAAGGTGATGAAGCCCAGGATGGCCGCGCCCGGCACGCCCGCGATCCACAGGCCGATGCCGGCCAGCACGGCCTGGATAAAAGCGGTGCCCAGCACGCCGTAGACCACGCCCTTGACGGTGCTGCCGGCCAGCTCCAGCAGGTGGTCGGCACGCTCGCCGGCAATGCGGCGCATGCCCGCGCGCAGCCAGGCGATGGCGAACTCGCCGCCGGTATAGAAGAAGAAGGCCAGGATGATCGACAGGGCCAGTTGGCCCAAGCCAGCGCCGATCGAGAGCCCGGCGCCGAGCAATACATGGCCCACCGGCGCGATCAGCTTGCGCAGGTTGGCGACCATCTCGGAGTCGGCGTGGATCACGCTCTCCCAGGAACTGTGCAGGTAGGAGCCGACGAAGGGCAGGCTGCTCAGCCAATCGGGCAGCTGTGGCAGGCCCTGTTCCACATAGCGGTCGACCAGCGCGGACAGTTCGTCCAGGTGCGCGGAGAAGCTGGCGCCGGCGTAGACGAACGGGCCCAGCACGATCACGGTTGCCACCAGCACGCAGATCAGCGCCGCCAGGCCGCGCCGGTTGCCCAGCCAACGCGACAGCACTGTGTACGGGTACCACGAACTGAAGGCCAGGATGGCGCCCCACAGCAGCGCAGTGGTGAACGGCGCGAGCACCAGCAGGGAACCGCCGATCAGCACGATCAGGGCGAAAACCGCTGCGATTTTCTCGATTAACTGGCCGGAACTCATTGATGGGTCTCCCTAGGTTCCGTCCGGGTGACGGAAACGGCGTAAATATAGCTTACGGCGGGGCGGGACATCTGAAAGGGGGTGATTCAGGCGTCACTGCGGTGCGGTATGTCCGGTGGGTCCACAGTGCCATAGGATTGTGATGTTGAACAGGTTGGGGGATATGGCATGGTTGGGGTGGCTGCGGCAGGCAGTCGATGATCGACGACCTGGTCGCGGCTGGTGACATGCTGCAGCTGTTGAACCGCTTGGTTCCGCCCTCCTGGGCGGGTCACTTAGGACGGTACGGTTCACCGACGTAGGGGACAAAACAGTTCAAGCACATAGGTAACAGGTTTCTAATTTGGCTAGCCAAGCCTCAGCGTGTTACCCATGTGATTGAACTCGTTTGTCACCCATGAGGGTGTCACAGGCAGGCGCATCCCAGCCATTAGGACCCGGACGCCGCGCGCAGCGCAGCCGAAGGCGTTGATGCGATACGGTGGTTAGAAGGCGGCCTACACCCTGCATGGGGATCGTTCAAAAGTCGGTGTACGTAGGCACCGTCACTGACTCACCTGGCGTAGCAGGCTCGAACCGCGGCCACGCCAAAACGGAAATCACCGCCGCCCGAACCACCCACGCCGCCTCCTTGATAAAAGGCCAGCCGCAGGCGACGCGCTTTTTGGTTACTTTTTGTCGCTCGGACAAAAAGTGACCCGCCCAGGAGGGCGGAACCAGGCGGTTCAAACAACGACAACATGTCACCAGCCGCGACAACATGTCACCAGCAGCGAGAGCCGCCGATCATCGACATACAAGACCGCAGCCCAGAGCCCACCTTCAACCCGGAACCGCCATCACGCCGCTCTTGAGCAGCGCGGCAACCAGGTCGGACTGGGTGACCATGCCGACCACGCGGCGGTGGTCGTCGATCACCGGCGCATGATGCAAGCCGCCGTCCGAAAACGCCTGCGCCAACTCCACCATCGGCTGTTCCGCCCGAGCAGTGACCACCGCACGCGTCATCAGATCCCGCACAGTCCCGGCCAGCCGCCGCGCCCCGGTATCCCGCTGCGCCGCAAAGAAATCACTCTGGGTGATGATCCCCTCCAACCGCCGGTTGGCGTCCACCACCGGCAAGGCCTTGATGCGGTGCCGCGACAGCAGGTGGCCGGCTTCATGGGCGGGCTGGTCGGGCCGCACCATGACCACGTCGCGCGACATGATCTCGCCGCACAGCACGTTGCCGAAGTGACGGCGGTAGGCGCGCAACTGCGCGGCCACCAGGATCTGCTCGAGGTCGTCTTCTTCGATGTCGAGGAATTCGCCACGCTGCTGCAGTGCCGCGTCCAGGTCGGCACGGGTGAAACCCACGCGCTGGGTTGGCGGCACGTCCTTGGTGCCATGCTGCATCGCAGGCTCCGGCGGGCGGTGCGGGTAGCGCCGCTGCGACAGGTTGTTGAAGGCCAGCGCCATCAACAACAGCAGCATCGAATTGAACAGCACCGGCACCACCACGAAGCCGAAGCCCAGCGCACTGACCGCCGGCCCGCCGAACACCGCGGTGATCGCGACGGCGCCGCTGGGCGGATGCACGCAGCGGAACTGGAACATCAGCGCGATCGCCACCGCCACGGCGGTCGCGGCGGCCAGCCCGGGATCCGGGATCCAGCGCGCGCAGGCCACGCCGACCAGCGCAGCCAGCAGATTGCCGCCGATGATCGACCACGGCTGCGCCAGCGGACTCGACGGCACCGCGAACAGCAGCACTGCCGAGGCGCCCATCGGCGCGACGAACCAGGGGTTGAAGCCACCCAGGGTCTGGTGGCTGATCCACTCTGTGCAGAACAGGCCGAGCAGGGCGCCAATGCAACTCTTGAGGCGCTCATGGCGGTTCGCGGCGACCGGCAGCGGGACGAAAGTGCGTAACCAGGCACGGGCATTCTGCGCCAGGGCGGAGACGGCGGGGGCGGTTGGCATTCTTGTGACGGGGGGCGCTTGGGAATGGTGCACGTAATATATCACGGGGTGATATATTCGGTCGCCTTTGGTGCAGCGCATCCCAACATTGGCGCATTTTGCACCGCACAAGAACAAGGAGCCCGCCAATGTCGTCCGCCGCACCGTCCGAAAAGCGCGACTACGCCGTCAACCGCCGCCTGCTGATGCTGTCCGTCATCGCGCTCGGCATCGGTGCGCTCAGCACCGTCGCGGCTGACGTGCTGGTCAACCTGATCCGCTTCTTCACCAACCTGTTTTTCTACCAGACGCTGTCGCTGGCCGAGCGCTCGCCGGCCGGCCATGCGCTCGGTGCGTGGGTGATCGCGGTGCCGGTGCTGGGCGGGCTGATCGTCGGGCTGATGGCCCGCTACGGCAGCGACAAGATCCGCGGCCACGGCATCCCCGAGGCGATCGAGGCGGTGCTGTTCGGCAAGAGCAAGATGTCGCCGCGCGTGGCGGTGCTCAAGCCGCTGTCTTCGGGCATCGTGATCGGCAGCGGCGGGCCGTTCGGCGCCGAGGGGCCGATCATCATGACCGGCGGTTCGCTGGCGTCATTGCTGGCGCAGTACCTGCACCTGACGGCGGGCGAGCGCAAGGCGCTGCTGGTGGCAGGCGCGTGCGCCGGCATGACGGCGATCTTCGGCACGCCGGTGGCGGCGGTGCTGCTGGCGGTCGAGCTGCTGCTGTTCGAGCTGCGCCCGCGCAGCCTGCTGCCGGTGGCGCTGGCGTGCGCAGTGGCGGGCTTCCTGCGCCCGCTGTTCTTCGAGGCGGGCCCGCTGTTCCCGCTCCAGACCGCCGCGGCCGGCACGCCGGCGCTGGCCTCGTGCGTGCTGGCCGGACTGCTGTGCGGCGCGCTGGGCGCGGCACTGACGCTGGCGCTGTACCGCACTGAAGACGCGTTCTCGCGCCTGCCGGTGCACTGGATGTGGTGGCCGGCGCTCGGCGGGCTGGTGGTCGGCATCGGCGGCTATTTCGAGCCGCGCGCGCTGGGGGTGGGCTATGACGTGATCGGCGACCTGCTGAACAACCGCATCGCCATCGAGATCGCCGTGGCGCTGCTGGCCGTCAAGGCCCTGATCTGGATCGCGGCGCTGGGCTCGGGCACTTCGGGCGGGGTGCTGGCGCCGCTGCTGATGCTGGGCGCGGGACTGGGCGTGGTGCTGGCCCCGTGGCTGCCGGGCGGCTCGCCGCAGCTATGGGCGCTGGTGTGCATGGCCGGCGTGCTCGGCAGCGTGCTGGGTGCGCCGCTGACCGCGATCGTCTTTGCCTTCGGCCTGACCCATGACACGCAGGCGCTGCTGCCGCTGCTACTGACCACGGCGGTGGCGTACGGCTTCTCGGTGCTGACCATGAAGCGCTCGATCATGACCGAGAAGATCGCGCGGCGCGGCCTGCATATCTATCGCGAGTACGGCGTCGATCCGCTCGAGCGCGCGCACGTGGGCGAGCTGATGACGCGCGAGGTGGTCGCCATCGACGCCGACCTGCCGGTGGCCGAGGCCATGGCGCGCTATTTCGGCGAGCATGCCGCGCATCGCGCCTATCCGGTGGTGGCGGACGGGCGCGTGCTCGGCATGCTGGAGCGGAGCGCGATCCGGGGCCTGGCGGCGGGCGAGGTGCCGCAAGGCATGCGCTGCCGCGACCTGCTGACCACCCCAGCCCATGTGCTGCTGCCCGGCCAGACCGCGCGCGCCGCCGCCGGCAGCATGGCGGCGCTGAGCGTGGCGCGGCTGCCGGTGGTGGAGAGCGTGGAGACCATGCGCCTGGCCGGGATCCTGTCGTTGCGCGACCTGCTGCGCCCCAGCGGTCATGTGCACCATGAGGAATCGCGGCGCGAGCGCCTGCGCGGGCGCGTAGCGGCCTGAGCGTCGCCTACAGCTTGTAGGTCGACAGCAGGATGCTGGTCTCGGTGGCGCTGATGCCGTCGATCAGCCGGATCCGGTCCAGCGTGCGGTCAAAGGCCTCCAGGTTGTCGGCGCGCAGCTCGGCAATGATGTCCCAGCGCCCGTTGGTAGTGTGCAGCGCCTGCACGTTGGGCTCGCCGCGCAGCGCCTGCAGCACGGCGCGGGCCTTGTTGCCTTCCACGGCGATCGTCATCCATGCGCGGATCCGGTGTGCCTCGGCCTCGGGCCGCAGGCGCACCGTATAGCCGACGATCACCCCTTCCTTTTCCAGCTTGTCGATCCGGTTCTGCACGGTCGCGCGCGACACGCGCAGCGCCTGGGCCAGCGCGGTGACGGGCGTGCGCGCGTTGTCGCGCAGGAGTGACAGGAGCTGGTGATCGGTGGCATCCATGGCAGGCGAAAAGGGGTTGTTGGCGATTTGCCAAAGTGATCTGGCGATTTGCTGAATGGTAGGCGCAAATTGCGCATATTGCTGGCTATTAGTTAGCGCCAGCCTGCCCGAGAATTCAATCGACCGAATTCTTTCCCAACCGCCATCACGAAAAAAGGAGCCACCGTGATCAACACCCCCACGATCCTGCTTGTCGAGCCGACTTTCTACGACGTGTCGTACAGCATCAATCCGTGGATGGACCCGGCCGCCTGGGCGCGCGACCCGCGCGGCATGCACCGCAGCGCCATGGAGTCCTTCGATGCGCTGCGCGAGGCGCTGGCCCGGGCCGGCTTTGCGGTGGAGGTGGCCGCCGGCGCGCCGGGGCTGCCCGACATGGTGTTCCCGGCCAACGCCGCGGTGGTGCTCGACGGCCGCGCGCTGCTGGCGCGCTTCCGCTACCCGCAGCGGCGCGGCGAAGAAGCCCCGTTCGGCACGATCTTTGGCGCATTGCGCGAGCGCGGCCTGCTCGACGAGGTCGCGCTGCTGCCCGAAGGCTGTTTCCAGGAAGGCGCGGGCGACTGCATCTGGGACGCCAGCCGCGGCCATTTCTGGGCCGGCTTCGGGCCACGCTCGTCGCACGAGGCGGCCACCGCCGTATCGAACTACTTCGGCAAGGACGTGGTGGCACTGGAACTGGCCACCGAGCAGAGCTACCACCTCGACGTGTGCTTCTGCCCGCTGTCCGGCGGCGAAGTGCTGTACTACCCGCCCGCCTTCAGCGAAGCCGCGCTGCGCGAGCTGCGCGCACGCGTGCCGGCACGGCTGCGCATCGAGGCCACCGCGGACGACCTGCGCCACTTCAGCGTCAATGCGGTCAACCTGAACGACCAGGTGGTGATGACCCGTACCACGCCGCACCTGCGCACGGAACTGGGCCGGCGCGGCTACACGCTGCACGAGGTCGACCTGTCGCCCTTCATGCTGTCCGGCGGTGGCGCGTATTGCATGACGCTGCGGCTGGACCGCAGCAGCGGTCCGGGCATCGCCGCGGTGGCCGCCTGAAAACCACGCACGGCACAGACAGCCCATGGAGACAATTATGAAAGATTCCGCCCGGTCGCTGTTCCTCGACGCCAATGACGTGGCCCGCCTGGTGGCCGCCATCGGCGCGCAGGCCGCCATCGTGCAGATGGCCGAGCAGGTCCGGCAGGACTTCCTGCGCTGGCATGCCTTTGACAAGTCCGCGCGCCTGGCCAGCCATTCAGCGCGTGGCGTGATTGAGCTGATGCCCGTCAGCGACGGCATCCAGTACGCGTTCAAGTACGTCAACGGCCATCCGCGCAACGCGCAGCACGGCATGCCCACGGTGATGGCGTGCGGCCTGCTGGCCGAAGTGGAAACCGGCTTTCCGCTGATGCTGGCCGATCTGACGCTGGCCACCGCGCTGCGCACCGCGGCTACCTCGGCCCTGGCCGCGCGCGCCATGGCCCGGCCCGGCGCGCACAGCATGGCGCTGATCGGTAACGGGGCGCAGGCGGAATTCCAGGTACTGGCGTTTCACGCCATGCTGGGTGTGCGCGAGATTGTCGCCTATGACATCGATCCGGCCGCCACGGCACGGTTGATGCGCAACCTGTCAGGTGTTCCGGGGCTGGTGATCCGTCCGGCCGCGTCGACAGAGGCGGCGCTGGCCGGCGCCGACATCGTCTCCACCGTCACTGCCGACAAGACCCGCGCCACCATCCTGACGCCGGCTATGGTCCGTCCGGGCATGCACCTGAACGCGGTCGGCGGCGACTGCCCTGGCAAGACCGAGCTGCATCCGGATATCCTGCGTCACGCGCGCATCGTGGTGGAGTACGAACCGCAGACCCGCATCGAAGGCGAGATCCAGCAGCTGGCGGCGGAGTCGCCGGTGACCGAGCTGTGGCAGGTGCTGGCCGGTCATGCGCCCGGACGCGCCACAGCGGAGGAGGTGACGGTGTTCGATTCAGTGGGGTTTGCGCTGGAAGACTATGCCGCGCTGCGCTGGCTTTACGCCGCGGCGCACGCGCACCGCGTGGGCAGGGCGGTGGAGCTGGTGGCGATGCCGCCCGACCCGCGCAACCTGTACGGCTGGATGATGGCACAGGCCGACGGGCAAGCGGGGCTGGCACCGCCGCGCCACGTGGCGGTGGCCTGAGGCCAACGGCAAACAGGGGCCTGCGTGGCCCCTGGTCTCTTCTTGTTGACCGATGGCGCTGCGCAGCCTCAGGGGGCGCGCCCCATCATCAGCTGTGCGCGCAGGAAGCCCTTGACCTCTTCCAGCGACGGCGTCTTCAGGAACACCATGATGCCCCAGTGCTGCAGCGCGTCGGCCACGCCGTCATAGGCCTGCCGGTTGGTGATCACCGCAAAGATCACGTGCTGGCTGGCAAAGAAGTTCTGCAGCTTCTCGATGGTGGCCGACTCGTTGTCGTTCAGTTCGTCGACGTAGTAGAGCACCACGCGCGGATGCTCGCTGACTGAGGTGATGACGGTGTCGAGCACGTCATCGACCACCACGCTCTTGAGCGGCAGCCCCCACTTGCCGAGCTGGCCGTGGATGCGTTGCGCTTCCTGGTGGTTGGGATGGAACACCACCAGGTCCAGGCCGTGCGGCGATGCCGGTTCGTGGCCGATGCGCGTCGCCAGCAGGCGATGCACGGTTTCCTTGTGGATGCGCCGATGGCCGCCGTTGGTTTTCCACGCGCCGAGTTCGCCGCGTTCGACCATCTTTTGTACGGTGCCCAATGAGACATTGAGCAGTTTTGCCGCTGTTCGCGTGCTGTAGTAAGGCTTTTCAGCCAGTGCCGGATCCAGTTTCATCCAATCACCCGTAGTCCTGAAGGCAGTCGCGCCGGGAGGGCGCGCGTGGCGCCAGGCACCTGCGCCGCGTGTTCGTTACTGCCAATGGTTGACTGACCCTGTGTCCTGGCCCGCTCCCCGCCGGCCGGACGGCTGTTTATTTTTGATTTGACGTTTTTGTCATTTCCCGGGGTTGCAGCTATTTCCGCAACTTGCATTGCCTCGGGTCCGGATTTGCCGGAAGCCCATAATATGCCGCAAAGGCAAGTCTATTAGTAAGAAAAAACTATATTCCGTCGCACCTTTGTACTTCACCGCACATTTGTACCGAGGGGGTGTGGGGCAGCGACAGTAACGCAGACACCGGCGTGCCGAGGTGGTTCCCCGGCGCGCCGCAACGCCCGCGGCCGCTGTCCGAAATTCAGCAGTCGCTTCAGAAATGTCTTGTCATGCCGTGATGGATCGCCGGCAGCGAGGATGCAGGGCCAGGTTTACTGTTGGCTTACAACCCGTGCAACCCATATTTGCGCACCTTGTCGAACAGCGTGGTCTTGGCCACCCCCAGCGCTTCGCTGGCGCGGCTCAGGTTGCCGTCGTGGCGCCGCATGGCGTCGGCGATCAGCGCGCGCTCGAACTGCTCGACCGCCTGCGCCAGCGGCAGGGCCTCGGGTGCGGTGGTGCCGTGGCCCGGGTTGCAGCCCAGCCCCAGTACGTGGCGCTCGGCCAGGTTGCGCAGCTCGCGCACATTGCCTGGCCACGGGTAGGCCACCAGCGCGGCCAGCTCGGCTGGGGTGGCCGGCACCGCCTCGCGCCCGAAGCGCAGCGCGGCCTGCGCGACAAAGTGTTCGAACAGCGCCGGCACGTCTTCGCGCCGCTCGCGCAGCGGCGGCAGTTCCAGCGTGATCACGTTCAGGCGGTAGTACAGGTCCGCGCGGAACTGGCCGGCATCGGACAGCAAGCGCAGGTCAGCCTTGGTGGCGGCCACTACGCGTGCGTTGACCGGCACCGGCTGGTTGGAGCCGAGCCGTTCCACCACGCGCTCCTGCAACACGCGCAGCAGCTTGATCTGCAACGGCATCGGCATGCTCTCGATTTCATCGAGGAACAGGGTGCCGCCCTCGGCATGCTCGATCTTGCCGATGCGCCGTCGCGCAGCGCCGGTGAACGAGCCCGCCTCGTGTCCGAAAATCTCGCTTTCGAACAGCTGCTCGGGCAGCCCGCCGCAGTTGATCGCGACAAAGTTGCGCGCCTGGCGCTGGCTGGACTCGTGCAGGCAGCGCGCCACCAGTTCCTTGCCGGTGCCGGTCTCGCCGTGGATCAGCACGTTGGCGTCGGTGCCGCCGAGGTCGGCGATCAGGCGGCGCAGCCGCTCGACCGCAGGCGAATGGCCGATCAGGCGAGTTTCGAGTTTCTCGCGTCCGGCCAGGCGATCGCGCAGTTCTGATACTTCCAGCGCCAGGCGGCGCTGTTCCAGCGCGCGCCGGGTGGCGTCCACCAGTTGCTCGGGCGAGAATGGTTTTTCCAGGAAGTCGTAGGCGCCTTGCTTCATCGCCTGCACCGCCAGGCCGACGTCGCCGTGGCCGGTGATCATGATCACCGGCAGCGCCGGGTCGCGCTCGCGCAGTTGCGCCAGCAGCGCCATGCCATCCTGGCCGGGCAGGCGGATGTCGCTGACGACCACGCCCGCATAGCCGGGGCCGACCTCGCGCAGCGCGGCCTCGGCGCTGCCGACGCCGCGCGTGGCGATGCCTTCCAGGCGCAGCGCCTGCTCGCAGCCCAGGCGCACGTCGGCATCGTCCTCGACGATCAGTACGGTCAGCTCAGCCGGCATGGGATGCGTCCTTGGAGGTGGCGTCCTGCGGCGCCAGCGGCAGCACCAGCGTAAAGCAGGCGCCGCCGTCGGGGTGGTTGGTGGCGGACAGGCTGCCGCCGCTTTCATTGAGGATGCCGGCCGACAGCGTCAGGCCCAGCCCCAGTCCCTGCCCGGCGGGCTTGGTGGTGAAGAACGGTTCGAACAGCCGCGCGAAGGCGTCTTCCGACAGGCCCGAACCGTTGTCGCGCACGGTCAGGTGGACCATGCCTCCGCCGATGTGCGCGTGCAGCGCGATGCGTGGCCCGGGCTTGCCGGAGACGGCATCGAGCGCATTGCCGAGCAGGTTGACCAGCACCTGCTCGAGGCGGTTGGGATCGCACACCACCGCCAGCGTCGGGTCGATATCGCGCTGCAGCTCGGGCTGGACCGCGTCCACGCGGGTCTGCAGCAGGAACAGCGCGTTGTCCACCGCCTCGGCCAGCCGGGCCTGGCGCTTGCCATTGCCGGACTTGCGCGCGAACGACTTGAGCGCGCCGGTGATGCGGCCCATGCGTTCGACCAGGCCGATGATGGTGTCGAGGTTGGCGCGCACCGTGCCATAGTCGCCACGCTCGAGAAATTTGCCGGTATTGCCGGAAATGGTGCGCAGCGCCGCCAGCGGCTGGTTCAGCTCATGCGCGATGCCGGTCGACATCTGGCCCACCGCGGCCAGCTTGCCGGCCTGCAGCAGCCCGTCCTGCGCCTGGCGCAGCACGGTCTCGGCGCGGATGCGCTCGGCCACCTCGGCCTGCAGGCGCTGGTTGGTGGCGGACAGGTCGGCGGTGCGCTCGGCCACCTTGCGCTCCAGCTCGCTGTTGGCCGCTTCCAGCGCCGCGCGCGCCGCCAGCCGTTCGTTGACGATGCGCCGGCGCACGTTCCAGGCCGCGCCCAGCAGCAGCACGAAGGCGGTCAGCACGCCCGCCAGCGCGGCGGTGTTGAGCGCGGCCACGCGCGCCTGCGAGGTATTGGTCAGCAGCGTCAGTTGCCAGTCGGTGCCGGGCAGCGCGGCGTGCTGCGCCAGCATCGGCGGGCCGCGGCGCAGGCGCACCAGTTCATCGCTGCTGCCGCCATTGCCATTGGCGAGCTTGCGCACTGTCTCCAGCGGCAGTTGCGGCAGCGGGGCGCGGTTGTATTGCAGGCTGCGCGACAGCCGCTCGCGCGCTTCGGCCGACAGCGGGCGCAGCGCGGCCAGCTTCCACGACGGGTCCGAGGCCAGGATCACCACGCCGTTCTCGTCGGTCAGCAGCATCTGGCTGTCGGCGCCCTGCCAGCGGTTCTCCAGCGGCTCCAGGCCGATCTTGACCACCGCCACGCCGGCCGGATTGTCGCGCTCGCCCAGCGGCGCCGACAGGTAGTAGCCGGATTCGCTGCGCGTGGTGCCCACGCCGTAGAAGCGCCCCAGCTGGCCGTCCATGGCCGCGCGGAAGTAGGGGCGGAAGCTCAGGTCCTCGCCCAGGTAGCTGTCGGGGCGCTGCCAGTTGCTGGTGGCCAGCACCTTGCCGTGCGCATCCAGCACGTAGACCACGCGCGTGCCGGCGCGGGTATTGAGGGCGGCGAGATAGTCATTGGCGCGCGCCGCGCGCGCGGGGTCGTCCGGGCGCAGCAGCAGCGCGGCAATGCGCTCGTCCAGCGACAGCAGGCCGGGTACGTAGTCGTAGTGCGCCAGTTCGCTCTCCAGCGCCTGGGTGTACAGGCGCAGCTGCACCTGGCCACGCTCGGCCTGGCGCGCCAGCGCGGTGTCATAGCTGTAGCGGTAGCCGAGCGCGCCCGCCAGGCCCACCAGCAACGCCAGCGCCAGCAAGGCCAGCAGCGGGGCAGCGCCGCGCAGGCCGTGGGGCAGGCGCGCCAGGCCCGGGGCGCCGGCAGTGCCGGCAGCGGACGCTGCATCGGAGGAGGGCGAGCGGGTGGTGCCGCCGGGAGGGTGTAGCGGGCCGGTCATCAGGTGTTGGGTAAGGCAGGTGGCATAGCCGCCGCGCCGCAAGCAGGTGGCGAGGGGGCCGGCGCGGGTGCCTACTTTTACCACACCGAAGCGGCCAGTTCCTGCGCGCGAATGCAAAAAGGCCCGGTTGCCTCGTCGGCAACCGGGCCCTGGCACGCCTGGCGGACGCTGTTACTTGCCCGCCACGACCTGGACAGATGCCAGGCCGGTGGTGGTATCCGCGACGGGTTCATCCTCCTCGGACGGTACCGGCGCGCCGATGGCGCCTTCGCTTTTGGCGACGACGGCGGTGGCAATCGCATTGCCCAGCACATTGGTCACGGTGCGACCCATGTCGAGTACGTGGTCGATGCCCAGCACCAGCAGGATGCCGGCTTCCGGCAGGCCGAACATCGGCAGCACGGCGGCGACCACCACCAGCGAAGCACGCGGCACGCCGGCGATGCCCTTGCTGGTGATAAGCAGGACCAGCAGCATGGTGATCTGCTGGGTCAGCGACAGCTCGATGCCATACACCTGCGCCACGAACAGCGCGGCGAACGAGGTGTACATGATCGAGCCGTCCAGGTTGAACGAGTAGCCCAGCGGCAGCACGAAGTTGGTGATGCGCTCCTTGACGCCGAAACGGGTCAGCTGGTCGATCACCTTCGGGTAGGCCGATTCGCTGCTGGCGGTGGCGAAGCCGATCATCAGCGGGGTGCGCATCTGCTTGAGCAGGCGGAACACGTCACGGCCCAGGAAGAAGTAGCCGCCGGCGATCAGCGCCACCCACAGCAGCGCCAGCGCCAGGTACAGGCTGCCCAGCAGCTTGGCGTACACGGCCAGCACGCCCAGGCCCTGCGCGGTGATCACCGCAGCGATCGCGCCGAACACGCCCACCGGCGCGAACGCCATCACGTAGTTGGTGACCTTCAGCATCACCTCGGCCAGGCCCTCGATGGCTTGCAGCACGGGCTTGCCCACGCCGTCCTTGACGGTGCCCAGCGCGAAGCCGAAGAACAGCGAGAACACCACGATCTGCAGGATCTCGTTGTGCGCCATCGCCTCGGCGAAGCTCTTGGGGAACATGTGGGCGATGAAGTCGCGCAGGTTCAGCGCGCCGGTCTTCAGGTTCGAGGCGGCGTCAGCGGCCGGCAACGGCAGGTTCATGCCGTGGCCCGGTTGCAGCAGGTTGGCCATCACCAGGCCGAGCAGCAGCGAGGTGATCGAGGCCGCGATAAACCACATCATCGCCTTCAGGCCGATGCGGCCCACGGCGCGGCCGTCGCCCATGCTGGCGATGCCGGCCACCAGCGTGGCGAACACCAGCGGCCCGATGATCATCTTGATCATCCGCAGGAACACGTCGGTCAGGATGGACAGGTGGTCCGCAATCGATTTGGCGGTGGCGGCGTCCGGCGCCATGTTGTGCGCGGCGGTGCCGACCAGCACGCCGAGCAGCATCGCAATGAAGATCAGGGTGGGCAGTCGATTCAGTTTCATCGTGGATCAGGCCTGTGCGTCCGTTCCCTCGCGAGTGTTGATGCAGGGGCGGGCGTCTGTATTGCGGGAAGGCTGGACGGCGTTTGGGGCGCCGGGCCGGCCGTGTGTTTTGTCAGCGCGGCAACAGGTGCCTGCGGTTCGCCGGGGCGGCGATCTGGGGGGTGGGCAAGGCGGGGTCAGTCATGTGTTTCCTCCATTGTTTTTTGGCATGGGCCGGGACGCTGGGAAACGTGCCGGCCGACCTGTTGGGCGCTGTTAGCGGCGGCCTATATTGCACGCGCCGTGCCAGCTGGGAGGGGTCTCGGCTGCCCTGCAACTCGTTGAATCAAAAGGAGAAAATGATGTGCTTCCGGCGCACAGTTCGGGAATCCGGACTGTCTTGCGAGGTTGGCGTTCGGAAACCCGAACGGCGTTCTAGGTGTTAACCCGTGGATTTGCGCAAGTCTGGCACGCAAGATTACCTGTTGGGGCGGAGCGGGAAGTGACGGGTGAGGCGCCCCCGCCGGGGCCGCCGGAGGGCGGTGGCGAGGGGCTTTGGGACGGCTGAAAAGGAGGGGTTTGCGCTAGCCGCCGAGCAGCCGATAACACAGCCGCGCCGCCACGCGCGCACCGCAGCCGTCGCGGTCATAGAGGGGATTGAATTCGGCGATATCCGCCACGCGCAGCTTGCCGCTGTCGCGCAACCGCGTGGTAATGGCCTCGACCACGGCGAGCGGCACGCCATAGGCAGCCGGGGCCGAGACCCCGGGCATCACGGCCGCCGGCAGCACGTCGAGGTCGATGGTGAGGTAGACGTGGTCGGCGTCGGCCACCCACTCGTCCAGCGCGGCCAGGCGTGCTTCGAGGTGGCGTTCCTGCATGTCGACATCCTCGACATAGCGCACGCCCAGCGCGTTGGCGCGTGCGAACAGCGAGGCGGTATTGCCGAGCCGGCTCACACCCAGGCAGGCATAGTCGAAGCGGTCGCCGCGGCGCAGGCAGTCGGTGGCAATCTGGTCGAACGGCGTGCCCGAGCTGCCGGGCCGGCTGCTGCGCAGGTCGAAGTGGGCATCCAGGTTGACGATCAGCACGCGGCCGCGGTCAGCCCGCGCATCCAGGTGCGCGCGCAGCCCTTGCCACGTGCCCCAAGCCACTTCATGACCACCGCCCAGCACCAGCGGGAACGCGCCCGCGGCCAGTTCGGCGGCGACCGCTGCGCCCAGCCGCTGCTGCGCGTCTTCCAGCGCATCGCCTTCGCAGTCGATATCGCCACCGTCGATAAAGCGGCCGATGCCGTGGGCCGGCACGCCGGCGAGCGCGCGGCGGATTTCGCGCGGACCGCCGGCGGCGCCGGGGCGGCCCTGGTTGCGCAGCACGCCGGCATCGCAGCAGAAGCCGAGCAGCACCGGCACGCCTGCCTCGCGCGCCGTGGCGCACCCCGCGACGATCTCGAACAGGCGGCGGGTGTCGCCCGCCTCGCCAGCATCGCGGCGGCCGCGCCAGACCGTATCCGGTGCCAGCGGCGCCGCCAGTGTTGCAAGCTCGCTCATTTCAAGCGGCGCCCCAGCGTTTCCGGCACCATCGCCAGCCCGATCAGCGACACCAGCCCGCAGCCGATCACGTACAGAGCCGGCGCATTGGCATCACCGGTGACCTGGATCAGCCGGGTCGAGAAATACTGCGCAAAGCCGCCGAAAATCGCGATCGCCACGCAATAGGCGATCGACAGCCCGGTGGCGCGCAGCCGCTGCGGCAGCACCTCGCTGACCAGCACCATCGAGGCCGGCGCGGTCATCGACATCGGCACCGACAGGCAGCCCACCACCACGAGCAGGCGCGTGAGCGACGGCTCGGCATTGATCAGCACGAAGGCCGGGTAGATCATCACCAGCAGCGCCACGCGCGACCACAGCACCACGGTCTTGCGGCCGATGCGGTCGCTCAGCCAGCCGGCGAACGGCGACAGCACCACCTGCACCAGCGCCGCGACGCACGCCGCCCAGATGCCCAGCGATAGCGGCATCTTCAGCACGCTGACCGCGTAGTTGCTGAGGTAGTACACGACGATATAGGTCGACGAGGCCAGGCCGATCATCAGCAGGATGCTGGCGATGATCTCGCGCCCGTGGCGGCGCAGCAGCGGCCATTGTGCGGCGTGCTCGCCGTGGCGCACGGGCGTGGCGGTTTCTTCCAGCCGGCGGCGGATGACGAGGCCGACCGGGATGACGAGGATGCCGATCAGGAAGGCGAGGCGCCAGCCCCAGGCTTCCAGTTCCGCCGGCGCCAGCAGATTGCTCAGCACCAGCCCGGTAATCGCGCCCAGCAGTGCAGCAAGTCCCTGGCTGAACGGCTGCCACGCGGTATAGAAGCCGCGCGTGCGGTCATCGGCGTATTCCAGCAGCAGCGCGGTCGATGCGCCCATCTCGCCACCGATGGCAAAGCCTTGCACCAGTCGCGCCACCACCACCATGATCGGCGCCAGGATGCCGATCTGCGCGTACGGCGGCGTCACCACGAAGATCAGCGAACTCAGGCCCATCAGCCACAGCGTCAGCGCCACCGCCGGCTTGCGCCCCGCGCGGTCGGCGTACATGCCGATCAGCAGGCCACCGAGCGGGCGCATCAGGAAGCCGACGCCGAAGGTGGCGAAGGACATCAGCAGTTGCCCGGTGGGATTGTCGACGGGGAAATAGAGGCGGCCGATCAGCGTCGCAAAGAAGCTGTAGACCACGAAATCGTAGAACTCCAGGCCATTGCCGATGGTGATGGCGGCAATGGCGCGCGTGCGTGACAGCTGCGGCTGCGGCGCCGCGACCGCCACGCCGGCGGTGGTGTCGATGGACATGGGTGTCTCCGTAATCCTAAAAGGGGGGAATGGAGTTGGCCGGGCGCGCTCAGCGGCCCGGCTCGGCACAACGGCTCTTGTCGGCCGCGGGGGTCAGTCGCGCAACATCGGCAGGTCCAGGCCCTGCTCGCGTGCGCAGTCGACGGCGATCTGGTAGCCGGCGTCGGCATGGCGCATCACGCCGGTGGCAGGGTCGTTGTGCAGCACGCGGGCGATGCGGGCGGCAGCTTCATCGGTGCCGTCGCACACGATCACCACACCGGAATGCTGCGAGAAGCCCATGCCGACGCCGCCGCCGTGGTGCAGCGAGACCCAGGTCGCGCCGCTGGCGGTATTGAGCAGCGCGTTCAGCAGCGGCCAGTCGGACACGGCATCCGAGCCGTCCTGCATGGCCTCGGTCTCGCGGTTGGGGCTGGCGACCGAGCCGGAGTCCAGGTGGTCGCGGCCGATCACGACCGGCGCCGACAGCTCGCCACTGCGCACCATCTCGTTGAACGCCAGGCCCAGCTTGGCGCGCAGGCCCAGTCCCACCCAGCAGATGCGCGCCGGCAGGCCCTGGAAGCTGATGCGCTCGCGCGCCATGTCGAGCCAGCGGTGCAGGTGCTCGTCATCGGGGATCAGTTCCTTGACCTTGGCGTCGGTCTTGTAGATGTCCTGCGGATCGCCCGACAGCGCGGCCCAGCGGAACGGGCCGATGCCGCGGCAGAACAGCGGGCGGATATACGCGGGCACGAAGCCGGGGAAGTCAAAGGCATTGGCCACGCCTTCTTCCTTGGCCATCTGGCGGATGTTGTTGCCGTAGTCGAAGGTGGGCACGCCCATCTTCTGGAACGCGAGCATGGCTTGCACGTGCGCGGCCATCGAGGCCTTGGCGGCCTTGACTACCACCGCCGGCTCGCGCTGCGCGCGCTCGCGATATTCGTCCCAGCTCCAGCCTGCCGGCAGGTAGCCGTTGAGCGGGTCATGGGCGCTGGTCTGGTCAGTGACCATGTCCGGGCGCACGCCGCGGCGCACCAGCTCGGGCAGGACTTCGGCGGCGTTGGCGCACAGGGCGATCGAGATGGCCTTGCCTTGCGAGGTGTAGCGGTCGATGCGGGCGAGGGCGTCGTCCAGGTCGGTGGCTTGCTCGTCGACGTAGCGGGTCTTCAGGCGGAAATCGATGCGGCTTTGCTGGCATTCGATGTTGAGCGAGCAGGCGCCGGCCAGCGTCGCGGCCAGCGGCTGCGCGCCGCCCATGCCGCCGAGGCCAGCGGTCAGCACCCAGCGGCCCTTCAGGTCGCCGTTGTAGTGCTGGCGGCCGGCTTCGACAAAGGTTTCATACGTGCCTTGCACGATGCCCTGGCTGCCGATGT
Organism: Cupriavidus sp. DF5525; assembly: GCF_040149425.2. NCBI lineage: Bacteria > Pseudomonadati > Pseudomonadota > Betaproteobacteria > Burkholderiales > Burkholderiaceae > Cupriavidus > Cupriavidus sp. DF5525. The sequence goes on from NZ_CP168265.1 coordinate 726,210, forward strand.
AGATCCAGCTGCCGGCGGTCATCTGGCCGTACATGGCCAGGCCCTTGGCGTCGAGTTCGTTGAAGTGTTCCCAGTTGGCCCAGTGGGGGACCAGGTTGGAGTTGGCGATCAGCACGCGGGGGGCATCGCGGTGGGTCTGGAACACGCCGACGGGTTTGCCGGACTGGACCAGCAGGGTCTGGTTGTCTTCCAGGCGGGTGAGGGCTTCGACGATGCGGTCGTAGCATTCCCAGTTGCGGGCAGCGCGGCCGATGCCGCCGTAGACGACGAGTTCTTTCGGGTTTTCTGCGACCTCGGGGTCGAGGTTGTTCATCAGCATGCGCAAGGGGGCTTCGGTGAGCCAGCTCTTGGCGGTGAGTTTGGTGCCGCGGGGGGCGCGGATTTCGGTGTCGCGGAAGCGGGTGGGGGTGGTCACGGGGTGCTCCTTTGGGGCCTAGCTTTGGACGGGGCGGCGCACTGGGTTTTATCGGCGACGCATAGGCATGTATAGTCTTGTATATACAAGTATGGATGAATTGGGGTATTCCCGGATTTGGGGGTGGATTGGGGTGGTTTTTGGGTAGAGGTGGGAAGAGGTGTGCGCTACGGGTTACGTCTTGTCGATGCTCGACGGCCCGGCGCTGCTGGTGGTTCGGGCGGCGGTGATTTCCGCTTCTATGTGAGTGAGTGACAGTGCCTTGCGAAGGCCCACTTTTGAACGATCCCCATGCAGGGCGTAGGCCGCCTGCTGACTGGGGCATCGCGTCAACGCCTACGGCTGCGCTGCGCGCGGCGCATCAGCTGGGGCGAGGCGCGCGCGCCGGGAAGTGCGTCGCTGCGCTCGCACAGCGACGACGCCGGTGACGGGCTCAAGAACACTCGCGGAGTAGAACGCAGTCGGTGGGCGCCGCACGGAAACCAAAGCCCTCCGACCAGAAGCGCCCCCTTGATAGCCAGCCGCTCAGGCGACGCGCTTTTGGTCACTTTTGTCGCTCGGACAAAAGTGACCCGCCCAGGAGGGCGGAACCAAGCGGTTCAACAACGACAACATGTCACCAGCAACACGTGCCATCGATTATCGACATCCAAGCCCGCAAAACCGCTAAGACGTAAACCTCCCCTCCAACCTATGCAACGACCCCGGATGCACCAACCGCACCGACGTCACCACTCGCCCCGCAGACCACGTCCGCCGCCGAATCAGCAAACAAGGCTCGCCCCGCTCAATATTCAGCAACCCGCATTCCTCAGGCAACGCCAACACCGCCTCAACCACATGCTCGCCTTCAGTCAAAGGCGCCACGCGCGAGAGATATTGATAGGGCGTGTCCCGAGTGAAATCCTGCTCCAGATAATCCGGCGCCACCGCAGCATTGACATACCGATCCTCCAACTGAATCGCCACATCATCCTCGTAATGCACGATCACCGAATGAAACACCCGCTGATCCAGCGCCACATCCAAAGCCGCCGCCTGCGCCGGCCCGGCGCGCTCCTCACCCAGACTGATTACCCGCGCCCGATGCCGATGCCCGCGTGAAGCAATGTCATCGGCAATATTGTTGACCGCATACAGCGCAGTCCCCCGCTTGGGTTCGGCCACAAACGTCCCAACCCCCTGCAACCGCACCAACATCCCCTCCGCCGTCAACTCCCGCAACGCGCGATGCACCGTCATCCGGCTCACCCCAAGCGCCTCCACCAGCTCCGTCTCCGACGGCACACGATGATGGGGCGGCCAGCTACCATCAGCAATCTTGCTGCTGATGTGCTGCTTGACGCGCGCATAAAGCGGCGCCGGCATAGAGTCGGACACGAGCGACAACAGGTTCCCCTTAGATAGGCGAGGTGAGAGCCGCCGAATTTATCACGCCGCGCCAGCAGGCCCGCCGCCGTCAGGACATCTCCACATCCCGCGGCCCGCACGACTGCAGGAACGCATCCAGCGGCTCCGGCCGCCCGATCGCATACCCCTGCGCATAATCCACGCCGATCGCGCGCAGCGCGTCGAGCGTGCGTTCATCCTCCACCCACTCCGCCACCGTCAGCACCCCGAGCCGGTGTCCGATATCGTTGATCGAGCTGACGATCTCCCGGTCCACCGCGTTGTCGGCGAGCTGCCGGATAAAACTGCCGTCGATCTTCAGGTAGTCCACCGGGAACTGCTTCAGGTACGCGAACGACGACAGCCCCGAGCCGAAATCATCCAGCGACACCGTGCAGCCCGCGCGCCGCATCTCCAGCACCAGCCGGTTGGCCGCGGACATGTTGTTGATCAGTGCGGTCTCGGTGATCTCCAGCCGGATGCGGCTGGCGGGCAGCGCGCTCGCTTCCAGCTCGGCATGCAGGAAGGGTAGCAGGAACGGCTCGCCCAGCGAGTTGGCCGACAGGTTGATCGACACCGACAGCCCCGGCACCGCGCGCAGCCGCTCGCCGTAGCCGCGCAGCACGTGGTGGATCACCCAGCGGTCGATATGGCCCATCAGGTCGTAGCGCTCGGCCGCGGGGATAAAGGCGCCGGGCATGATCAGCTCGCCGTGCTCGTCGACCATGCGCACCAGGATCTCGATGTGGCGGGGCTCGCTGCCCTCATCGGCATCCTCGGGCTGCAGCGCCCGGATCTCCTGCGCGAACAGGCGGAAGCGGTTGGCTTCCAGCGCGGAATGGATGCCGGCGGCGATTTCCAGCTCGCGGTGGTGACGGCGCGCGTCGCTCTCGCCGCGGCGGTAGACCGAGACGCGGCTGCGGCCGGCGGCCTTGGCGGCGTAGCAGGCCACGTCGGCGCGGCTCATCAGTTCGCTGACCGGCGGCACGTCGAGGTCGATCGCGGCGATGCCGATGCTGGCGCCCACGTCGTAGACGCGCCCCTCCCACGGGAAGCGGCGGCCGCGGATGGCGTCGATCACGTCCTGGCACACCTGCTCGGCCTGGTCCACGGTGCAGTCCTTGAGCAGCAGCGCGAACTCGTCGCCGCCCAGGCGCGCCAGCACGTCGTCGGGCCGCACGTGGTTGCGGATCAGGTAGCCCAGCTCGCGCAGCAGCACGTCGCCGGCGCCGTGGCCGGCGGTGTCGTTGACGATCTTGAAGCGGTCCAGGTCGATAAAGCACAGCGCAGCGCGGTGGCCCTGCAGCCGCGCGGCATCGCAGGCCTCTCTCAGTCGCTTCTCGAACCAGGTGCGGTTGGGCAGGCCGGTCAGCGCATCGTGCATGGCCGAGCGCGCCAGTTCGCGCTGCAGCGCGCGCGCGGTGGTGATGTCCTGGAACACCAGCACCGCGCCCAGCACCTCGCCGCGCGCGGTCAGCACCGGCGCGGCCGAGTCCTGCACGTCGTGGCGCTCGCCGGTCAGGCTCTGCAGCACCGCGCCGTCCTGCAGGTAGGCGGGCACGAGCGTGCGCAGGCAGGCCTCGACCGGGCTGGGTATCGGGTTGCCGGTGGATTCGTCGACGATGCGGAAGACCTGCTCCAGCGGCAGGCCGGTGGCGCTGGCCATGGTCCAGCCGGTCAGCTGCTCCGCGATCGGGTTCATGAAGGTCACGCGCATGGCCGCATCGGTGCAGATCACCGCATCGCCGATCGAGCGCAGCGTGATGTGCAGGCGTTCCTTCTCTTCGAACAACGCCTCGGTCAGGTGCCGCTGCTCGGTGATGTCCCAGTTGGTGCCGACCAGCGCGTAGGCGATGCCGTCGGGGTTGCGGGTAACAGTCGCCATCGCGCGCACGTGGCGCACCTCGCCGCCGGGACGCACGATGCGGTATTCGGTGTCAAACGGGGCGTCGCCGCGGATGGTCTGGCGCATCTCGGCCCTGACGCGGTTGACGTCCTCCGGATGCAGCATCTCGATCCACTGGTCCACCACCGGCGCGCCCGCGGCGGGGTCGGTGCCGTGCAGTGCATGCATGCGTGCGTCCCAGGTAATGCCGGCGCTGGTGAAGTCCCACTCCCAGATGCCCACGCCGCCGGCTTCCACCGCCAGCTGGATGCGACGCGTCAGCCGTTCCAGTTCTTGCTGCGCCAACTTGCGGGTGTGGATGTCCTCGACCTGCGTGATGAAGTGCTGCGGCTCGCCGCTGTGCTCGTCGCGCACCACCGATACCGCCAGCAGCGCCCAGCGGTACTCGCCGTCCTTGTGGCGGTAGCGCTTTTCCCGGCGGTAGGACTCGACCTCGCCCGCCAGCAGGCTGCGGGCCGCGCGCAGGTCGTCGTCCAGGTCGTCGGGGTGGGTGATCTGCTGGAAGCTGAGTTCGCACAGTTCGTCCGCGCTATAGCCGAGCAGCTCGGTCAAGGCGCGGTTGACGGTCTGCCAGCGGCCGTCCCTGCCGACCAGCGCCATGCCGATCGCCGAATGCTCCATCGCCTGACGGAAGCGCTTGTCGCTGCGGCGCAGGCTGGCGGCGCCGTGCCGGTTCTGCTCGGTGAGGTAGGCGATGCAGACCGGGAACACCATGATCACCGCCGCCGACAGCGGCACCGGCTCATGGCCGTGGGCGGCAAGCATCAGCACCTCCATGCCCAGCGTGACCACCAGCGTCAGCAGCGCAGTGGCGAACGGGTTGCCGGCCAGCGCCACCAGCACCAGCGGCAGCGACATCGCCGCGAACGGGTCGTGGCCCTGCCACTGGGCGAAGGCGCCGAAGCCAAGGCTCAGCGCCAGCAGGCCCGCCTGCGGCGCCAGCAGCGGCCGCGCGAAGGCGGCACGCACGCGCGCGGCCGTCATCGACAGCATCATCGGCAGCAGCACCGCCATACCCAGCGTGCTCGACTGCCACCAGGTCCACCACACCGGCGCAACGGGGCTGCCATAGGCATGCGCGATGATTACGGCGCCGGCGCTGGCGCCCAGCGCCGGTGCCAGGATGCCGGCCACCGCCAGCATCACCGCGAAGGCGGCCAGCGGGCCATGGCGATCGAGCCCGGCATGCCGGTCCAGCAGGCGCAGCAGCCCGGCGGCGCACAGGATCTCGAACAGGTTGGCGCCGGACAGCATCAGCGCGGTGCCGAGGCTGTCGCCGGCGGCATGGTTGGCCAGCACGCCGGCGGCCAGTATGCCCGCCAGCAGCCAGGGCCCCTCCCCGCGCGGGCGATGCAAGAGCAGCCCCAGCCCGAAGGCATTGGCCAGCCAGATCGCCGCTACGGTGCCGGGCAGTCGCGCCAGCCAGAGGCCCGCCGCCGCCAGCACGAAAAAGCCGGTGCCCGCCAGCAGCAAGGGCTGCCAGCGGCGGCGCGGCGGAGCGGGGAGGGCGGTGGCGGCCTGGTGGCTCGGTGGGGCCGTGTCGGGCGTCATGGACGGGAGTGGTGCGAAGGCGGTGATGATGGGTTGGGAGGATGTCGGCAGCGTCGGCGCGCCCCGGGCGGCTTAGGCCGCCGGCCGCGCGCGGACGCACTGCCGGCCAGCGTAGAGCGGAATGTAACGGAGGTGGGGGGCTCGCCATAACAGGGACAGCGGGCAGGTGGGGGCGTTATTTGCCACTGGTGTTCAGGGCGATTTTTTGGTAGGAGGTGTCCGCAAGCTGGGCTTCGAGCTTCGCTGTTCCCCCCGGTAACCCCACCAATAACCTCACGGGTAATCGCGCCGCGGCGGCGCCGCGACCATCATGCAGCCATGGCCTGACGCCAGCCTTTCAGGATTCCCAACCAAGACCAGGAGAACGCCATGTCCGCTGCCATCCAAGCCCAAGCCACCCCCGCTGCCGACCTCGCCACCCTCGCCGACCGCTACCTCGCCGCCTGGAATGAAACCGATGCCGCGCGCCGGCGCGAGCTGATCGCGCTGGCGTGGACGGAATCGGCAAGCTATGTCGATCCGCTGATGCGCGGCGACGGCCATGCCGGCATCGACGCCATGATCGCCGCGGTGCAGGCGAAATTCCCCGGGTTCCGCTTCACCCGCGTAAGCCCGGTCGACGCGCACGGCGAGCACCTGCGCTTTACCTGGGAACTGGGCCCGGCTGGCGAGCCCGCGCTGGTGGTCGGCACGGACTTCGCCACCGTGTCGGCCGACGGCCGGCTGGCGCGCATGACCGGCTTTATCGACCGCGCCCCGGCCGGGCTGGCCTGATCGGAGCGATCCCCGCCGCTTGGTGTCCTTCCCCACAGACAGCCCCCCGGTCCCTGGCCGCAAGCTGCTGAATCCAGGGCGGCGGACAGGGGAAGGCAAATGGCGCGTTTTCTGCGAGTGGCGGCGTTGGGGCTGGCCGGCACGGCCGTGGTGGTCGCCGCGGTGGCTTATGCCGCGGTGTGGGTGGGCGAGCGCAAGGCGGCGCGTATCGTGCCGGTCAAGGTGACGCCCGTGGCCGTGCGCGAGGACGCCGCCGCGATCGCCCACGGCAAGTACCTGTATGAGTCGCGCGGCTGCATGGAGTGCCATGGCGCCGGCGCCGGCGGCAAGCAGGTGTTCGACGATCCCAGCGGCCTGAGCGTGCGCGCGCCCGACCTGACGCAGGGCAACCCGGACATCGCCGGCTACCGGAACGTGGACTGGGTAAGGAGCATCCGGCACGGCGTGGCGCCTTCGGGCCGCCCGCTGCTGATCATGCCGAGCGAGGACTACAACCGCCTGAGCGACGAAGACCTGGGAGCGCTCGTGGGATATCTGCGCAGCCTGCCGCCGGGCATGGGCGCGCCGGCCGATATCCGCCTGTCGTGGATGGTGCGCGCGCTGTACGGCGTAGGCGTGGTGCGGGATGCGGCGTCCAAGATCGACCACAGCCTGCCGGCGCAGCCTGCCATGGTGCCGACGGCCTCGGCGCAGTACGGCGGCTATGTCGCCAATGCCTGCCTGGGTTGCCACGGGCACGATTTCAGCGGTGGCAAGATCCCCGGGGCGCCACCGGACTGGCCGCCCGCGGCGGACCTGCGACCGGTCTCGGGCGGGGCGATGTCGCGCTACGGCCAGGCCTCGGCCTTTATCGAGATGATGCGCAGCGGCAAGCGGCCCGACGGCACGCAGCTGAGCCGCGTCATGCCTTTCGATTCGTTCGGGCGCATGAACGATACCGAGCTGACGGCGCTGTACCTCTACCTTGCCGGCATGCCGCGCAAGTAAGGCTCAGCCGCGCGCCAGCCGCCGGCCGGCGGCGATGCCGGGCAGCTCGACCCAGCGGTGCAGCAGCAGCGCCAGGCCCAGCGCCAGCGCCGCGTCGATGGCAAAGCGCAGCAGCTGCAGGCCGGTCTGGTCCGGCGTCAGTTGCGGCATCAGCCGCTTGACGCCCTCGATCACCGTGGGGTGGGTCAGGTAGAGCGCGAACGACAGCTCGCCCAGCCATACCAGCGCCCGCGGCACGCGCAGCACGCCGGCGTGCTCGGCCGCCACCACGCCGGCCAGTAGCAGCGCTGCGGGCAGGCCACGGCCGATCAGGCTGAAGTCCGGCCCGACCAGCGGCAGCGACAGCGCGAACGCCGCGCCGCCGATCGCCAGCATGCCCAGCGCGATCGCGGGCGTCAGCAGGTGGCGCCAGCGCGCATAGGCCCACGCCAGCCCGCAGCCCAGCAGGAACTCCAGCACCAGCGGATTGCTCGCCATCGCCAGCCACGGCGAGGCTAACGGATAGCCCTGCGCGGGATCGGCCACCAACGTGCCGAAGCGCCACCACGGCAGCACCAGCGTGGCCAGCGCGAACAGCGCCAGCACCACCAGCAGCGCGCGCCGCCCGGCCAGCAGCAGGCCGAGCGCAAAGGCCCCGTAGAACGCCAGCTCATAGTTGAGCGACCAGCCCACATACAGCACCGGATAACCGTAATAGGGCGCCTGCGCGGTGGAAGTCGGCAGGAAGACCAGCGATGCGGCGAACGCCGCCGGCGTCACCGGGTTGAGCAGCAGCGCATGGATCGCCGACATGGTCCAGTACGGCGGCGCCAGCCGGAAACCGCGGCGGATGAGGAAGCTGAGCGGGCGCTCCGGCCTGGGCCGGGCCAGCACCGCGACCCACGCGATGATGAAGCCGCTGATGACGAAGAACACATCGACGCCGACATGGCCGCGCTTGATCACGTTGTCGGTCAGCCAGCCGAGCACCGGCGCGTCCGGGCCGCCGAGCGCAAGGCCCGAGTGGAAGACCACCACGAAGGCAGCGGCCAGTCCGCGCAGGGCCTGGATGCTGTCGAGCCGGGTGAGGGTGGGGGACTGGGTCGCGTGTGCCCGGACTGCAGATCGGGCCGGCGGTGATGAGGCCCGTGGCGTTGATGCGGTGCCGGCCCGGGGAAGGTGGTGTTCTGGAATAGTCGACGGCACTGTTTCAGCGTAGCGAATCGAAAAGCGATGAATCCATGACTGACAGCGGCCCGTTGCACAAAGTTCGTGCAAAACGGATCGGGGCGCAGGGTAGAGCGCACCGCGTCCGGCAAGGTGACCGGAATTGCACTATCCTCACCTGTCCCTTGCGCCAGGCTGCGGCGCTCGGGCCGTGCCCCCGCCACACTTGCGCAGCCGTCAGCGCCGCTTGTCGGCGCCGATTGCGGTGGCCGGAGCACCCGTAGGAACAAGCGGGCAACGTACCCAAGGAGTGTCCCCCCATGACCACCCTCAATATCAACGTCAACGGCAAGACCCGTGAAGTCGACGTGGACCCGTCCACGCCACTGCTGTGGGCGCTGCGTGACAACCTCGACATGACCGGCACCAAGTTCGGCTGCGGCATGGCCGCGTGCGGTGCCTGCACCGTGCATGTCAACGGCCAGGCCACGCGCAGCTGCGTGACGCCGGTATCCGCCGCCGCCGGCGCGCGCATCACCACCATCGAGGGCATCGCCACCGACAAGGTCGGGCGCGCCGTGCTCGACGCGTGGATCAAGCACGATGTCGCGCAATGCGGCTACTGCCAGAACGGCCAGGTGATGAGCGCCATCGGCCTGCTGCGCACCAAGAAGCGCCCCACCGATGCCGACATCGACCAGGCCATGGCCGGCAACCTGTGCCGCTGCGGCACGTACCAGCGCATCCGCGCGGCGATCAAAGACGCCGCCCGTGCGCTGGCCTGAGCGGGAGAACTGACTATGCGAATCCGAGGCATCGAGGCACTGGCCGGCGGCCAGGGCGGCAATGATGGCGAAGCGCGTCAACACGGCGGCATCGCCACGCTGGACCGCCGCAGTTTCCTGAAGCTGACCGGCCTGGCCGGCGGCGGGCTGGCACTGGGCGTGGCGCCGCTGGCGCAGGCGCAGGACGCGGCCAGGCCCAGGACCACAGCGCCGCCGCCGCAGGCGTTCCTGATCATCGCGCCGGACAACACCGTCACCGTGGCCGTGAACCGGCTTGAGTTCGGCCAGGGCGTGCACACCGCGCTGCCGATGGCGCTGGCCGAGGAGCTGGACGCCGACTGGCGCAACGTGCGCGCCACGCTGGCACCGGCCGGCGACCCGTACAAGGACCCCGCCTTCGGCATGCAGATGACCGGCGGCTCCACGGCGCTGAACCACTCGTTCGAGCAATACCGTGAACTGGGCGCGCGCCCCCGCGCCATGCTGGTGGCGGCGGCCGCGCAGCAGTGGAAGGTCGATCCGGCCAGCTGCAAGGTGGAGCAGGGCGTCATCACGTCCGGCAGTCATCGCGCCACCTTCGGCGAACTGGCGCCCGCGGCGATGGAGCTGCCCGTGCCGCAGCGGGTCACGCTGAAAGACCCGTCGCAGTTCCGCATCGTCGGCAAGCCCACGCCGCGGCTGGACTCGCGCGGCAAGATGGAGGCGACCACGCCGTTCGGCATTGATACCCGCCTGGACAAGATGGTGGTGGCGGTGGTGGCGCGCCCGCCGCGCTTCGGCGGCAAGGTCAAGAGCTTCAACGCCGACAAGGCGCGCGCGGTGCAGGGCGTGCGCGGCGTGATGCAGGTGCCGGTCGATCGCGGCGGCAGCGGCGTGGCGGTGATCGCCAGCGGCTACTGGCCGGCCAAGATGGGCCGCGATGCGCTCGATATCCAGTGGGAAGACGCGGGCTCGAAGGTGTCGTCGCAGGCGCTGTTCGACGAGTACGCGAAGCTTGCCGCGCAACCGGGCACGGTGGCGCGCCCGGGTGAGGGTGATATCGGTGCCGCCATCAACGGCGCGGCGCGCAAGATCGAGGCGGACTATCGCTTCCCATACCTCGCGCACGCGCCGATGGAGCCGCTCAACTGCACGCTGCAGCCCGAGGTTGCCGGCGGCAAGGTGCAGGCGGTCAAGGTATGGGTGGGCTCGCAGTTCCAGACCGTCGACCAGGCCGCGATCGCGCGCACGCTGGGCCTCGCGCCGGACAAGGTCGTGCTCAACACCATGATGGCCGGCGGCGGCTTCGGCCGGCGTGCGGTGCCGACCTCCGACTACATCGTGGAAGCCGCCAACGTACTCAAAGCCTGGGTCGCGGCGGGCCACGCCGAGCCGCTCAAGGTGATCTGGAGTCGCGAGGACGATATCCGCGGCGGCTACTACCGCCCGCTGCACCTGCACCGCGCCCGCATCGGGCTGGATGCGCAGGGCAAGGTGGTGGGCTGGCAGCATACCATCGTCGGCCAGTCGATCCTGAAGGGCACGCCGTTCGAGGCCTTCATGGTCAAGAACGGCGTCGACGCCACCATGACCGAAGGCATCGTCGAGAACGACTACGACCTGCCCCTGCAGATGTCGGTGCACCACCCGCAGGTGGACGTGCCGGTGCTGTGGTGGCGCTCGGTGGGCAATACGCATACCGCCTTCGTCAAGGAAACGCTGGCCGACGAAATGGCCGCCGCCGCCAAGCAGGATCCGGTGGCATTCCGCCTGGCCCGGCTCGACGAGAAGAAGCACGCGCGCCACCGCGCCGCGCTGCAGCTGGCGGTGGACAAGTCCGGCTACGGCAAGCGCAAGCTGCCCAAGGGCCATGCCTGGGGCGTGGCCGTGCACGAGTCGTTCAACACCGTGGTAGCCTACGTGGTCGACGTCTCGGTGGTGAAGGGCGAGCCGCGCGTGCACCGCGTCACCGCCGGCGTGCATGCCAACCGCGTGGTCAACCCGATGTCGGCCGAAGCCCAGATCCAGGGCGCGTGCATCTTCGGGCTGGCCATGACCAAGCCGGGGTTTGCCATCGAGATCGAATACGGCGCCGTGAAGAACAGCAACTTCCCGGACTATCCGCCGCCGCGCATCACCGATGCGCCGGTGGTGGACGTGTTCTTCGTGCCCTCGCAGGAGAATCCCACCGGCCTGGGCGAGCCCGGTGTGCCGCCGCTCGCGCCGGCGGTGGCCAACGCGCTGTTCACGCTGACGGGCAAGCGCCAGCGGCAATTGCCGTTCGTGATGGCGTAGGCGGAGCGGGCAGTATGACCGGCGGCGGTGCGCACGTCATTGCGTGCTGCCGCCGGCCATTCGCCATGCCTTGCTGAAGCGTTGCAGGTCGGCCCCCGAGGCATCGGTCACGGCCCAGTAGTCCATGCCGCCTGCCTGCCAGTGCGCGATCTGGTAGCCCTGTCGGGTCAGGGTGCCGTCAAGGTCCAGCGCTGCCTCGCGCGTGCCCGCGCCGCGCAGCACGAACACATCGATCGGATGCTGGTTGCGTCGATAGACCAGCACCGCCACCCGCTGCCCATGGATGTAGTCGAGCCGTCCGCCGACGAGCGGAAAGCCCTCGGCCGCCATGTCATGGACCGGCGGCGCGTAGTCGAGCCGCCCGTTGAACCACGGCTTGACCGTGTGGCGATCCGTCGATGCCACGTCGACGGCGTGGTCGGCGATCAGCGCGCGCACGTGGCTGCTGACCACCTCCCGGGCCAGGGCGTCTTGCGGGGAATCCCGCAACATGAACAAAGTCAGCCCGAACGCCATCGATGCCACGGTCAGTGCCGCCAGCCCGGCGTTAACGGCCGGGCGCCAGGCAAACCACTCAAGCCAGCGTCGGCGTGATGCCTCACCACCTGCCGGAAGGCCGGCCGCAGGCAGCGCGGCAGCGATCCGGGCGCGCAGGGCGGGATTTGCGCGATGATAAGTCGCGCCTTCCCGTACGGCAGTGCGCAGCGCGCGCAGGCGTCCCAGTTCGGCCGAGCACGCGGCACATTGCGCCAGGTGCTGCTCCAGGCGCAGGCTTTCCGCCGCGCCGAGTTCGTCGTCGGCGCACGCGGGGAGCAGTTCGCAAACCTCATTGCAGTCCATGACCTGTCTCCCTGGCGGGGTGCGGTGCCGGCGCCAGCCCAGCGGATGGCGGGCGTGCGTGTGCCGGCGCTTGCGCCGTGCCCTGCTGCTGCAGCGCCGTCACAGCCGCCGCCAGCATCCGCCGCCCGCGCGCCAGCCGCGACATGACCGTGCCGATGGCGATATCCGCGACGCGAGCAATGTCGCGGTAGGGCAGTTCCTCCAGTTCGCGCAGCACCAGCACTTCGCGGTAGGCCACCGGAAGCTGCTCCAGCGCACGGTGCACCAGACGCACGTCTTCCTGCCGCAGCAGCCACTGCTCGGGGCTGTCCTGGCCATCGTGCCAGGCCGGCAAGGGCTGGTTCTCGTGCAGGTCGTCATAGCTGCACACCTCGCCGGCGGACTTGCGCTTCTGGCAGGCGGTGAACCACGTATTGCGCACGATGGCCAGCAGCCACGGGCGCGGCTGGTCGCCGTGGAAACTGCCAAAGAGCCGGTAAGCGCGCAGGAAGGCTTCCTGAACCACGTCGTCGGCCTCGCTGGCGCTGCCCGACAACCAGCGCGCGAGGTTGTAGGCGGCGTCCAGTTGCGGGAGCACCAGTTCATCGAAGCGGCGGCGATCGTCGGATGCGTGCTGCATGCGTGCCTCGGTCGGTTTGTGCGCCGGCGCCGGTGGCGCACGTCCCGGGTATACCGGGGTTCCACTCAGTTTATTCCCGGTGCGGACGGATTTTTGCCGGATCGGCATTACCGGGAATAAAGCCTCCCGCAAGCCGGTATGACAGGCACATCCCTGCAACCATGCGACGGAGGCACCATGGACACACTGAAGCGACGCGATTTCCTGAGGCTGGCAGGCGCCGCCGGCGGCGCGGTCTTTGCATCGGGCCTGCCGGGCTGGGCCTTTGGGCGCGATGAGGATTTCTACTTTGTCCAGCTTTCGGATGCGCACTGGGGCTTCCAGGGGCCGGCCAACCCCGATGCGCGGGGCACGCTGCCCAAGGCCATCGCCGCCGTCAATGCGCTGCGCCAGCCGCCGGACTTCATCATGTTTACCGGCGATCTCACGCACACTACTGACGACCCGCAGGAGCGCAGGCGCCGCCTGCGCGAGTTCCAGTCGGTCATTGCCGGCCTGGGCGTCAGCACGATCCACCTGATGCCGGGCGAGCACGACGCCAGCCTCGATGCGGGTGCGGCCTACCAGGAGCTGTTCGGGCCGACGCACTACACCTTCGATCACAAAGGCGTGCATTTTGTCGTACTCGACAACGTGTCCGATCCGGCGGGGCGGGTCGGGGATGCGCAACGCGCGTGGCTGGCGGCGGACCTGGCGCGGCAACCAAAGGGCGCGCGCATCGTGGTGTTCACGCACCGCCCGCTGTTCGACCTGTATCCGCAATGGGACTGGGCCACGCGCGACGGTGCGCAGGTGATCGACACGCTGATGCCCTATCCGAACGTGACCGTGTTCTACGGCCATATCCATCAGGAGCATCACCACATGACGCGCCACATTGCGCACCACGCCGCGCGCTCGCTGATGTTCCCGCTGCCGCCGCCGGGCTCGCAGCCGCAGCGCCTGCCGGTGCCATGGGACGCCGCGCAGCCCTATCGCGGACTGGGCTGGCGCGAGGTCGAAGCGAAACCGGCGCCGGGCGCGTTCGCGCTGGCCGAGCAACCGATCGCGACCTGAGCCGGAGCCCGCCATGAATTCATCGCTGCTCGGCCGGCGCACGGCGCTGGGCTGGATGCTTGGCCTCGGCGCGGCCATGCTGGCCGGTGCCGGCCGGGGCGATGCGGCTGCGCCGCGCGTTATCCGCATCCATGCGCGCAAGTTCGTCTTTACCCCGGATCACATCCCGCTGCGTGCCGGCGAGCCGGTCGTATTCGAACTCACGGCACAGGACGTGATCATGGGCTTCAGCGTGCCGGATTTCGGCGTGCGTGCCGACGTGGCGCCGGGCGTGACCGTGCGTTTACCGGCAACGGCGCGCGGCCGCGGCAACTACGGCTTCCTGTGCGACATCTTTTGCGGATCGGGGCATGAGACGATGAACGGCATTATCGAGGTCACATAGGCGAGATCACACCGGCGGATCACACAGGCGCCGCCTGCCGACCGCCCTGGCCGGCCTGCGGGCCTGCGGCAGCGTGTTGTAATCGCGCAGCCCATAGGCTGCTCTATTGCCTTTGCCCCGCGAGCCGCGTAGAACGTAGGAAAACGGCGCCTGGAGAGGGCCGGCAGCCGCCCGTCATGCGCGGCAAAGCACAATGCCAGAGGATCGAGGTGTGGCCATGGAGACCCAAGAGAGCGCGCTGACGCTTGCCCTGATGACCCAGCCCGCGCGGGCCACGATCTGCCGCGCGCTGCTGGAAGCCGGCGAGGACGGGCTGCCCGCCGCCGAGCTGGCGCGACTGGCCGGGCTGAGCCTGCCGCGCGCCGCGCACGTGTTCCAGGAACTGATGCAGGCTGAAGTGGTGGCACTGTCCATCCGCGAGCGCCAGGTCTGCTACGTGCTCAAGGCCCGGCGCGCGGTACGCGACGCGCTGGGCTATATCGACGGCAGCGGCCTGGCTGACTGATCCTCGCGACCTGACCGGACGCATGTTGCTGCGGCCAGGCTCCACATCCTTCACGCCAGCGCGGGCGCCAGCTCGGTTGCCTACTGCTGGACCTGCTTCAGTGCCCGCTCACGCGCGGCCTGCCTTTCCTGCATGAGCCGGTATGCCGCGTAGTACTTGAAGATGTTGCGCACATAGGTGGTGGTTTCGATGCCGATCTTCTCCGCCACCACGATCTCGACATTGTTGAACCACTTGTCGGGATCCAGCCCGCGCGCCGCTGCCTCCTTGCGCATCTTGGCAATATTGCCCGGCCCGGCGTTGTAGCTGGCGAAGGCGAACAGGGGGCGGTTGGATTCCGAGAAGTGCGCGTCGGGGAAGTACTTTGTCATCAGCCGGTCCATATACTTGGCGCCGGCGTGGATGTTGGACTCGACCATCTGGATGTTGCCCACGTTCAATTCCTTGCCGGTGGCGGGCATGATCTGCATGATGCCGACGGCGCCCACACGGCTGCGCGCCTGCTGGTTGAGCTGTGATTCCTGGAAGCCCTGTGCCGCCAGCATCAGCGGGTCGAAGCCATAGTCCTTGCCGTACTTCTCGAAGAAGGCAACGGTCTGCTGGAAGCGCTTGTATTCGGCGTCGTCGGTGTTGTTCTTGATCTGCTTGATCCGGCGCATGGATTGCTTGAGCAGGTATTCCGCCACGCCCTGCTTCTTGACGTGGTTGACATAGAAATCGTCGATCGCCTGCCGCAACTGTGGACTGTTCTTGCGGAAGGCCCAGCCGACATAGCCGCCTTCGCGCACGGCGAGGTCCTGGTGCACCTTGATGTCAGGCAGGATCTGCGCCCACATTGCCGCCTTCCAGTCATCGACCACGACGATCGCCAGCAGTCCCGCATTGACCATCTCGAGCACGTCTTCGTCTTCGAGGGCATCGGGCAGCATCACCAGCTGCATTGGAGCCTTGCCGGACTCGCGCAGGCGATTGTTCAGTGCGGTCAGGCTTTCGTAATAGCTGCTCGCGCGGCGCACGTGGACGGTCTTGCCCGCCAGGTCGTCCAGGCTCTTCAGCGCCGGTGACTTCGGGCCGGTCACGATCAGCTCGCGCACCGGCTTGCGGTCACGCGGCGCGGCAAAGTCGACCAGCTTCAGCCGCGCTTCGGTCTCGGTCAGGTTGCCGGCGGCGATATCGCCCAGGCCCGCCGCCAGGTCGGGCAGCAGGCGGTCGCGTGTGGTGGGGATGATGATGACGGTGAGGGGGCGCTTGCCAAGGCGGTCGGCGTAGGTCTTGTTCAGGTAGCGCTCGAAGGCACGCACCAGCTCTGCCGTCAGTCCGCGCTCATGGCCTTTGTCGCTGAAGTAGAGCGTGCGGCTGTATGGCACCAGCACGCGGATGACGCGGCTGTTGAGCATCGTGTCGAAATCGCCCGTGCGCGGCTTGTTGGCCAGACTGAGGCCGCGCGGGGCCGCGGGAGCTGCCGTGCCGGCCGCGGCTTTCGCAGCGGGTGCGGACGCCGGTGCCGGCTTCTGCTGCGCTACGGCATACGTGCTGCACAGGCTGAACGCGCCCATCAGGCCGGACAGGAGCAGGCCTGCTAACCAGTGGTGCGGGCGAACGACGGGCATGGCGGAGATGGCAAGCCGGGCGGAAAGACGCGCGACTCCCTCATATCGAGTCTAGGCGCGATCCTGCCTGTTACAAGCCGCCAGCATCCGGAAGCTGCCGAGGGGGCAATGGAGGGGGAGGGAACAAAAGGCGAAGGGCGATAATGAAAAGTGGCCGGCTGATGCCGGCCACTAGTTCCGCGGCGGCTGGCGCTATTGCTTTGGCGCAGCCATTTCCTGCTTGGCGGTAGCGTCCGCAGCCTTGTTTTCGGTCTTGCGCTCCTGCTTGGCCGCGCCGACGTCCTGCTTGTACTCGCCCTTGGCCGCCTTCTTCTTGGCCTTGTACTCGGCCGAGGCTTTCTGGCGTGCCTCACGGCGCTCGACCAGTGGATCCTTTGGCGGTTCGATCTGGGTCACGCCGGGCGATGCGCCTTGGGAGCCTGCCGCGGCGGCAGGGACGGCCGGGGTTGCCGGGGTGGCCGGCATGCCCTGGGCGGCCGGGGTTGCCGGCGTGGCAGGGCTGGCCGGCGTCTGGGCAATCGCCGTGGCGCAAGTGAGGCCTGCCAGTCCAGCGGCAATCGCGCCGACGATCTTGGGAAGGCGAGCGGGCTGTTTTCGATTCATGGAGAACCTCCAGAGTTGTTGTCGTAGGCGCCGACAGCGGTTGTCCGGCACGACTTCTGCCGCACATTCCTGGTGGAGCCGGAATGTCACGGTTGCCCTCAGTCTAGGCAGTGCTGCGGTGTTGTGCTGTCCGTGTCGTGCCGATGCGACGTAGGGAGAATTCCTACAAAGAAACCGCCTTTCCGCCTATGGGCTCCATTATGTCTAGCCATTCGGTGTGAGCAATTTATGAGAATCTCACACCATATTTAAGCGTTCGCTGATTGCGGGCGGCCGAAACCAGCGTTGCATCCCGTTCAGTCGCATTGCATCGATTACTGCCGCTAGGCTTTCCACTTTCGGCATCACGCCGAGCCATACCATCGTCCATTGTGTCTTCCTTATTAAATCCGTGCGCGGCGATGCAGGTCACGGCCGCCGCCCCGGGCAGGTATACGCAGGAAAATCTCGACTGAATTCATGATGATCGCATTTGTGCAATTTTTTTCGCGATCTTGCCCGCAAGCGTGGCAAGCAAGACTGGTGAGTTGGCTGGCGGCAGCATTCATGGGAGCGGGTATTTTCATGTCAGCTCTCCCGTCGGCGTGGGCATCCTGCACTTATGCGGACGGCTTTGAATTGCTGAACATCACGGTTCCCTTGAGCGGGGCCATTGTTGTACCAATCCACCCAAGATAAGCCGTCAAATAGAATCGCAATTTGCCACGCGCACGCTTGACAGATGACGAGGTTCGAGCGGCCGCCGCCCTGCTTGCGCTGGCTGTTTAGCGCAAGCAGGGCGGCGGCCAATAGAGGATCGTTTCTCGATCTTCGCTTGGCTCTCATGCCCCTGTCCGATCTGTTCGCTACGCTTACCCAATATCTGCACACCAAGGTCTTTCACGATCTTGCCCGTCATCCCGAATATCCAGCCGCATTCACCCGTCAGCGCAAGCTCACCCTGCCCACACTGATCGCGTTCATGCTTGGCAACTTGCGCATGGGCGTTCAAGCCGAACTCGATCAATTCTTCGCCGCGCTCGCCCGCCAAAACACCTTGTGCCGGCGAGTCAGTGAACAAGCCTTCGCCCAGGCTCGCAGCAAACTCAGCGGCGATGTCTTTGCTCACCTCAATGACTGGCTGCTTCAGCAGGTGTCCAACCATTTGCCGCGCTGGCATGGCTTTCGGCTGGTCGCAGCCGACGCCTCGCACCTGCGTTTTGCCATCCGCCACAGCCATCTGCCTCGAGCCGCCACCCGTGATCAACTCGCTTTCGGCCTGTACCTCCCCGGGGCCGAGATGATGCTCGCCGCCTCACTGCACAGCGTGCTCGAGAACGAACGCCAGATCCTGTTCGAGCATCTGGACCGCCTGCAATCCGACGACTTGCTGTTGCTCGACCGCGGCTACCCGGCCCGCTGGCTGGTAGCCGTACTCAACCAACGAAACATCCCTTTCTGCATGCGCGCCGACGGTAGCGGCTTTGCTGCCCTGCGGGACTTCGTCCGCTCCGGCCGCGCCGAGACCGTCGTCACGCTCCCGGCTCCAGCCCGCAATGACGCGCGCGACTATGAATGTGCGTCCGTCCCGCAGACCGTCCGGCTCATCCGGCAGATCTCGCCAGCCGCCAAGGTTCGCGTGCTCATCACCAATCTGCTCGACAGGCACCGCCATCCGGCTGCCACCTTCCGCGATCTCTATCACCAGCGCTGGCGTCTCGAGGAGGCCTTCAAACGCCTCAAACACCGCATGGCACTCGAACACCTGTCCGGCCTCTCACAGTTGGCCGCCAGGCAGGACTTCGGAGCCAAAGTCCTGTGCGATAACCTGCACGCCCTGTGCTGTCTTGCGGCCGCGCAGGAACATGACATTGACTCGGATCATCGGATCAACCGTGCCTACGCCATCACCGCCCTTAAACGTGTCCTGCCTGCACTGCTGCTCGGCCTGCGCTGGGCCAAGGCTGCCCTGAACGAGACCTTGACCTTGATCGCAACACGTCTCCAGCGCGTGCGACCAGATCGCGCCAAGCCCCGTCCACCACGCCACAAGCCTCATCGACATGCCGCTTATAAGGCTTGTTGATGCTGCTTATCTTGGGTGGATTGATTGTTGTACCCCGTGATGCGCCCGTCGGTGCAATGCTGGCGACATTCAAGTGGGCCCCAGCGAATACCAGCCAGTTCTATGCGTCCTGTTCCGGGTCGTTCACCCGTAGCTGGACGCTTCCGGTCACGCCATACCCGGCGGGTGCGGACAAGGTCTTCCCCACCAACGTCCCCGGTATCGGGGTGAAAATCACCAACCAACAGACACCGTTTCCCATCACATCCACGGGCACAGGGTCGGTGCATTTTTATTGGGGCGGCCAGAACCTGAATTATGTTTTTGTGAAGACCGGTCCGATTTCCTATGGGACGATATCCGCTGCCAGCCTCCCGACAGTCAGGTACGATTTTGACAATTCCCTGGTTATTTATATTGCCACCGCGGCGGGAAGTATTTCGTTTAGCGCCTTCCTGTCAGACCCCGGATGTCCTGGTCGATCTTGGCGTGCATCGCACTTCGGAATTCACTGGCGTGGGAGCCTATTCTGCCTCGAAAGGATTCAATATCGCCCTGAATAATTGCCCGCCCGGGATCAATAACATCCGATACCAGATTGATGCCCTGACAAACGTGCTTGGCGGTAACGGCTCGGTCGTGGCACTCGATGGTGCATCGACGGTGACGGGAGTCGGCGTCCAGTTGCTGGATGGCTCGGACAAGCCCTTTGCGCTGGGTAGCACGGTGAGCCTGGCTGGCTTTAATGGCAGCACCGGCGGCAACTATACGATCCCCCTCCGGGCTCGCTACTACCAGACCGGCAGCAAGGTGACCAGCGGAACCGCCAACACGCTGATGACGTTCACCATGGTGTACCAATAACAATCACTATCCGCTTCGGTTGCACGACGAAGTGACGCCGCCCCGGCATCTGGGTAGCCCTGCCGACGCCTGCGGATTGTCATGGCGGCTTTGGCCTGCAGGTCAGCTCACCAGATCTGTGGGATTTGGCCGCAGTGGAGTGGCTTATTCGCCATACGGAAGCGACTGGCCGGGCGTTGTTCCCAGCAGAATGCACCCGCTTCGGGAAAACCCGCATCAAGTCCCTGTCTTGAAATGCCCCTACCCCGTCCCTATAATTAGCACTCGCCGGGGGTGAGTGCTAACAGCATGAACAGCCCCTTGCGGCACCTGAACATTTCAGACGGCCGTCGCCTCGGTAGCCGGCCGATTTGTGAATAGAAACTCACTTTTGCATCTAGGAGTCCGTATGAATCTGCGTCCTTTGCACGACCGCGTGATCGTGAAGCGTCTGGACAACGAAACCAAGACCGCGTCCGGTATCGTGATTCCCGACAACGCTGCCGAGAAGCCCGATCAAGGCGAAGTACTGGCAATCGGTCCTGGCAAGAAGGATGACAAGGGCAACAACATCGCCCTCGACGTCAAGGTCGGCGACCGTGTGCTGTTCGGCAAGTACGCCGGCCAGGCCGTGAAGGTGGAAGGCCAGGAACTGCTGGTCATGCGCGAAGAAGACATCATGGCCGTGGTGAACAAGTAATTCACCGACTGACCGCCACCCGTACAGATTTCAGGAGATTCAAGAATGGCAGCTAAAGACGTAGTGTTCGGCGACGCCGCACGTGCCAAGATGGTCGAAGGCGTGAACATCCTCGCCAACGCAGTCAAGGTGACCCTGGGCCCGAAGGGCCGCAATGTGGTGCTGGAGCGCAGCTTCGGCGGCCCGACCGTGACCAAGGACGGCGTGTCCGTGGCCAAGGAAATCGAGCTGAAGGACAAGCTGCAGAACATGGGCGCCCAGATGGTCAAGGAAGTGGCTTCCAAGACCAGCGATAACGCCGGTGACGGTACCACCACCGCAACCGTGCTGGCCCAGTCGATCGTGCGCGAAGGCATGAAGTACGTTGCCGCCGGCATGAACCCGATGGACCTGAAGCGCGGCATCGACAAGGCTGTTACCGCTGCCGTGGAAGAGCTGAAGAAGGTCAGCAAGCCCACGACCACCAGCAAGGAAATCGCCCAGGTTGGCGCGATCTCGGCCAACAGCGACACCTCGATTGGTGAGCGCATCGCCGAAGCCATGGACAAGGTCGGCAAGGAAGGCGTGATCACCGTCGAAGACGGCAAGTCGCTGGCCGACGAGCTGGAAGTCGTGGAAGGCATGCAGTTCGACCGCGGCTACCTGTCGCCGTACTTCATCAACAACCCGGAAAAGCAGGTGGTCCAGCTGGACAGCCCGTTCGTGCTGCTGTTCGACAAGAAGGTTTCGAACATCCGCGACCTGCTGCCGGTGCTGGAGCAAGTGGCCAAGGCCGGCCGCCCGCTGCTGATCATCGCTGAAGACGTCGAGGGCGAAGCCCTGGCGACCCTGGTGGTCAACAACATCCGTGGCATCCTGAAGACCGCCGCCGTCAAGGCCCCGGGCTTCGGCGACCGCCGCAAGGCCATGCTGGAAGACATCGCCATCCTGACCGGCGGCACCGTGATCGCTGAAGAGATCGGCCTGACGCTGGAAAAGGCCGGCCTGAACGACCTGGGCCAGGCCAAGCGCATCGAGATCGGCAAGGAAAACACCATCATCATCGACGGCGCCGGCGACGCAGCGGCGATCGAAGGCCGCGTGAAGCAAATCCGCGCCCAGATCGAAGAAGCGACCTCGGACTACGACCGTGAGAAGCTGCAAGAGCGCGTGGCCAAGCTGGCCGGCGGTGTTGCCGTGATCAAGGTTGGCGCTGCCACCGAAGTCGAAATGAAGGAAAAGAAGGCCCGCGTGGAAGACGCCCTGCACGCCACCCGCGCTGCGGTGGAAGAAGGCATCGTCCCCGGCGGTGGTGTGGCCCTGCTGCGTGCCCGCGCTGCGATCTCGGCACTGACCGGCGAAAACGCCGACCAGAACGCCGGTATCAAGATCGTGCTGCGCGCGATGGAAGAGCCGCTGCGCCAGATCGTGCTGAACGCCGGTGAAGAAGCGTCGGTCGTCGTTGCCAAGGTCATCGAAGGCAAGGGCAACTACGGCTACAACGCGGCTTCGGGCGAGTACGGCGACCTGGTGGAAATGGGCGTGCTGGACCCGACCAAGGTCACCCGCACCGCACTGCAGAACGCCGCTTCGGTGGCTTCGCTGATGCTGACCACCGACTGCGCCGTGGCCGAATCGCCGAAGGAAGAGTCGGCTCCGGCAATGCCGGGCGGCATGGGCGGCATGGGTGGCATGGAAGGCATGATGTAATTTGTGCCGACCGACTGCCGGTGATTGCCGGCAGGCTGTCAGACAAGAACCCCCGCGGGTGCGAGCCCGCGGGGGTTTTTATTTTGAACGGTGCCCGCTGAAGGCGCGCGCCGCGGCGTCAGACTTCGACCACGCAACACCAGTCGAAGCGCTGATTCTCCAGCTCGCCGGTACGCCGGCTGACATAGCCGCGCGGATTGCACACCACGCGCGAATCGTCGATGCAGTAGTCGAAGCTGGTGTGGGTATGGCCGTGTATCCACAGGTCGGCCTGCGCCACCAGGTCGGGCCGGCGCGAGAGGAAGCCGCCGGAAACCAGGTCATGCGAATAGCGCGGGTCCAGGCTGCCGAGGTCGGGGCCGTGATGGGTGACTACTATCGTCTTGCCGTCGAAGGGCTGCGCCAACTGGGCGGCAAGCCAGGCCGATGCGGCCTGGTGGCGCGCCAGCGCGTCCTCCGGCGTGAAGTGCCGCGCGCGGCCGTCGTCGCCGGCCAGCTCGATCAGGCGGTGGTCCAGCATCACTGCGGCGCAGGCCTGCATCGCGTCCTCGCGCCGGTCGTTGCCGAACAGCGTGTAGTCGGTCCACCAGGTGGTGCCGAGGATGCGCACGCGCCCGCGCGCGCCGCTGAACTCGGCCACCGAACCGTTGAGAACTTGCATGCCGGAGTGATCGGCGGCGGCTTCCGCCATCAACCGGTCGACGGTGTCGAAATTGCTTTCGTAGTACTCGTGGTTGCCGGGGACATAGACCACCGGCTGGCTGAAGGTGCGTGCCGCCCAGTCGATGCCGTCGCGGCCGTTGGCGATGTCGCCGGCCAGTACCACGATGTCTGCGTCGCAGTCCGGTACCGACTGCGGCATGTTGTGCTCGATATGCAGGTCGCTCAGGATGCGTAGCTTCATGGGGACTCCGGGGCGAGGTCGGCGGGGGAATTGCTTGCATTCTTTAGAAGCCTGCCGCTCCGGTCAAGTCCCGTGCCGGTTTGGCCCGTAAACAAAAAAGCCCGGAACCAGGTCCGGGCAAGGGACTGTCTGGCCGGCATTGCGCCGGGAGACAGCCGGGGGAACCGCAATTGGTTACCCGTGAGTACTATCCACCCTGTCCTGCCATCGTCGGCAACAGGACGCGATAGATCTGGATAAACGCCGGTCCCAGCAGCACCAGCAGCAGTGAGGGAAATATGGTGAAGATCAGCGGGAACAGCAGCTTGAGTGCGATCTTGGCCGCCTGCTCCTCGGCCCGCATGCGACGCTTGGTGCGCAGCATGTCCGACAGCACCCGCAGCGACTCGCCCAGGCTGGTGCCGAAGCGGTCGGCCTGGATCAGCATCGAGGCGAACTTGTCGACGTCCTCCACCCCGGTGCGCAGCGACAGGTTCGAAAGCGCCTTTTCCTTGGAGAAGCCGGAGCGCAACTCCAGCAGCATCAGTTGCAGCTCGTCGGCCAGCACCGGGCAGCGCAGCGCCAGCTCGTCGGCCACGCGCATCAGCGCCGCATCGAGCCCGAGGCCGGCTTCCACGCACACGGTCAGCAGGTCGATCACGTCGGGGAATTCTTCGAACACGGTGCGCTGCCGTTGTGACACCTTGCGCGCCAGCACCACGTTCGGCAGGTAGTAGCCGATGGCGCCCAGCACCGCCAGCAGCGCGAACATAATGTTGCGCTCCTGCATGGCCGGCTGGCCGCTGAGCGCCATCAGCCCGATCATCGGCAGCGCCACCGCCAGCACCGTCTTGGCGGCAAAGTACAGCGGCGCGGCGCTGGTGTTGCGCCAGCCGGCGTTCATGAAGCGCACGCGCAGCTGCGAGTTCTCCCAGCCTTCCTTGGGCAGCGACAGCCGCGACACGGGCTTGGACCACTGCACCAGCTTGTCGACCCAGGCCTGCACCTTGCCCGCGTCCGGCGCGACGCTCCCCGCCTGGCCCGCGAGCTGCTCCATGCGCCCCCGCATGCGGTCGGGCGAAAACACGTGCAGCACGCCGAACACCATGCCGAACGCCGCCACGAATATCAGCCCAAGCAAGATCAGCTGATCTGCCTGAAACCCCTGGATAATGCCTTGCATGATGGACTCCCGTCAGGATGGCTGTCCCTGCTTGTTATAGCGCCGCCGCTTGTGACGTTGCACGGTGCCGCCTCATACCCGGATACGGATGATCTTGCGCATCCACAGCACGCCCATGACCATCGAGAACAGCGCGCCGCCGATCATGCGCACCCCCAGCGGGTCTTCCCACAGCACCCGCATGAAGCCCGGGTTGACAACCAGGATCAGCCCGGCGGTGCAGAACGGCAGCAGCCCCAGGATCCACGCCGACAGCCGGCCCTCGGCCGACAGCACGCGGATCTTGTCGAACAGCTTCAGGCGGTCGCGCACCAGGTTGCCGATGGTGTCGAGGATCTCGGCCAGGTTGCCGCCGCTCTCGCGCTGGATCAGCACCGCGATGACGAAGTAGCGAAGGTCGTTGATCGGCACACGGATGGCGAGGTTGGTCATGGCCTCGTCCAGCGCCACGCCGTAGTTGATCTCTTCGAAGGTGGTGCGGAACTCCGGCCCGATCGGCGCCTTCATCTCTTGCCCGACCATGCCCAGCGCGCCGCTGAACGCGTGGCCCGCGCGCAGTGCGCGGCTGATCATGTCGACCGCATCCGGCAGCTGCGCTTCCATCTGCGTGAGCCGCTTATGGCGCTGCCGGATTACATGCAGCACGGGCAGCAAGCCCGCCAGCGCGGCGCCGGCCAGGATGAACGGCACGGGAACCGGGAGCAGCGGTATCAGCGCCACCGCGCACAGCACCACCAGACCGCAGTAGCCCAGCAGCTGCGCCACCGACCAGGTGCTGCCGGACTGTTCCAGCCAGCGGTCGAGCATACCGATGCGCGGCACGCTCATCAGCCACCGCTGCATGCGCGGCGAGTTGCTGAGCATGCGCTTCTTCAGGATCGACAGGCGTTCGGCGCTGACGTGGCCGCCCGCGGACAGCGCCCGCAGCCGTGCCTCGATGCGCTTGGCCGCCGGGCCGTGGGCGTTGTTCCACCACAGGTAGATGCCCTCGACGCAGAGCACCACGGCAACAAACAGCAGAATGCCGAAGGCGTAGAAGATCGTACTCATGTGTATCTCCCCGGGGTTGCTTGTCGTTGTATCTGGGCAGCCGGATTAGACTTCGTAGCGCTTGGCGGGGTCAAAGGTCTCGTCCGGCAGACCCACGCCGAACACCCGCAGCCGCTCGGAGAACTTGGGATACACGCCGGTGGCGCGGAAATGCCCGCGGACCGTGCCGTCCTTGTCCACGCCGGTACGCTGGAAGGTGAAGATCTCCTGCATGTTGATGATGTCGCCCTCCATGCCGGTGATCTCCGAGATGCTGATGATCTTGCGCCGCCCGTCGGTCATGCGCGCCGCTTGCACGATCACGGTGATGGCCGAGGCGATCTGCTGGCGCATGGCTTTTGCAGGCATGGTCAGGCCGGCCATGCTGACCATGTTCTCCAGCCGCGTCAGCGCGTCGCGCGGGGTGTTGGCGTGGATGGTGGTGAGCGAGCCTTCATGGCCGGTATTCATCGCGTTGAGCATGTCCAGCGCCTCGCCGCCGCGCACTTCGCCCAGGATGATGCGGTCCGGGCGCATGCGCAGCGCGTTGCGCACCAGCGCGCGCTGGTTGATCTCGCCCTTGCCCTCAATATTGGGCGGGCGCGTCTCCAGGCGCAGCACGTGGGGCTGGCGCATCTGCAGCTCGGCCGCGTCCTCGATGGTGATGACGCGCTCGTCCTCGGGGATAAAGCCCGACAGGATGTTCAGCAGCGTGGTCTTGCCGCTGCCGGTGCCACCCGACACCAGCACGTTGACCTTGGCCGTCGACAGCGCCTGCAGCATCTGTGCCATCGGCGGCGTCAGGCTGCGCAGGTTGACCAGGTCGGACACTTGCAGCGGATTGACCGCGAAGCGCCGGATCGACAGCAGCGGGCCGTCGATGGCCGAGGGCGGGATGATGGCATTGACGCGCGAGCCATCGGGCAGGCGCGCGTCCACCATCGGGCTGGTTTCGTCGATGCGGCGGCCCATGCGCGAGACGATCTTCTCGATCACCTTCATCAGGTGCGCGTCGTCGTAGAACACCACGTCGGTCAGCTCCAGCTTGCCGCGCCGCTCCACGTAAGTCTGGCGTGCGGTGTTGACCAGGATGTCGGACACCGTGGGATCCTTCAGCAGCGGCTCGAGCGGGCCGAAGCCGAACATCTCGTCGTAGATCTCGACGGTGAGCTGGCGGCGCTCATTGTCGTTGAGCAGTACCTTCTGTTCGTCGACGATCAGGTTGACCAGCGTGCCGATCTCCTGCCTGACCTGTTCCTGCGGAAAGCGCGCCAGGCGCTCCAGCTCGACGCGATCCAGCACGGTCTCGTGCACGTCGCGCTTGAGCGCGTGGTAGCCGGGCGAGGCGGAGGCGGTGGCCTGCCCGCCGAACTGGATCGCGGCGTGGCCGTTGGCATTGAAGGCAGGGCCGGCACCGGCCAGTTGTTCGCGGATGGACATGATGGGTTCCCCTCGTTATCTGTTTCTGTTCGGATGGATTCCGCCGGACGCTCAGGCGCTCCTGGCGCGCAGCATCAGCCGGCGCAACGGTGACACCGCCTCGGGCCGCGGGCGCCGTTCGGCTTCGGGCGAGGCCGCCAGTTGCGTGGCCATGGCCTGCAGGGCGCGTGCAATGGCGCTGCGCCGGCTCAGCTTGGCCACGGGCTCGCCGTGGCTGACGGCCTCGTCCACGACAGCAGGGTCGTCGGGCAGGGCAAAGGCCACCTTCATGCCGAAGATCTCCTCCACCGTCGCGAGCGGAATCTCGGTCTTGCGGCCAGTGCGGTTCAGCACCAGGCGGATCTTGTCGGCGGGGTAGTGCAGCGCGCGCAGGATGTCGATCAGCCGGCGGCCCGGGCGCCCGTAGGCAATGGCCGGCTCGGCCACCACGCAGATGCGGTCGCTGTGGTCCAGCATGCCGATCGACAGCGGATCGATGCTCTGGCCGATATCGAAGATCACGAAGTCGTAGTTCGGCTGCATCACCGACAGGATCCACTCCAGCTTGTCCTTCTGGATCTGGCTGGCCTTGACCGGGTCGGTGGCGCCGGCGAGCACATCGAAGCCGTTGTCCACGTGCACCAGGCAGGCATCGAGAAAGCCCGCGTCCAGCCGGTCGATCTGGCTGCAGATGTCGGGCAGCGTGGACGGCGGCGCCTTGTCGCTGACCAGGTGGGTGAGGTCGCCGAAATGCCGGTTCAGGTCCACCACCAGCACGCGCTTGGTCAGGTGGCGCGCCAGCGCATCGCCCAGGTTGGCGGCGACGAAGCTGGTGCCGGCACCGCCCTTGCACGAGATCACCGAGATCACCTGCGCGGCTTCGCGTGCGCGCGGCACATGCGTGGCCTCCACGCGCTTGAGCGCTTCGGCCAGCTGGCCCTTGTCCAGCGGCCACGACAGCACGTCGCGGATGCCGGCGCGCATGGCCTTGATCAGCACCTCGGAGCCGGGCGCCGGCGTGACCAGGATGCAGGGCAGGTCAGGGTGCTGCTGGCGCAGGGTCTCGATGGCCAGCATCTGTCCCGTGCCGATGGCCGGCAGCTCCAGGATCAGCAGGTCGGCCATGCGCAGGCGGCTGGCGTGATACGGGAAGCGCGCCAGGCCTTCCTGCAGCGACATGGCCTGGAAGTTGCCGACCGCGGCGCTAAGCCGGTTGATCTCGGCCAGCCGTTCGGCGTCTTCGGATGCGATCAGGATCTTCAGCATGATGTCCTCGCAATGCTCTGGTCGATGCTCGGGTGCGATGTAAGGGGGCGGATGGCGTCGTGGCCGCCGTTTGTCAGCTGCATACCGTGCCACCGGTCGACGTGCGCAGGCTTTCGCGCGTCATGGTGGTCGTGAACGGCGGCATGCCCAGGCTCAGCGGCACCAGCGGGATCACCGTGGCCACCGTGACGTTGGCGACGCTGACGGTGACGCTCTGGCAGGTGGAGCGGGCGGTGGCGGCGTCCGAATCGCAGCCGGCGGGCTCGTAGGCCACACTGATGTTCGAGTTCTGCAGCAGCGGCAGCAGGTCGCGCATGCGGTTCTTGATGACGGCGTCACCGGCGTCGCACACCACCGCCATGCGCGCACCCAGGCGCGTCACTTCGGCGGCGGTGTTCCAGTAGAACAGCACGCGCGAGAACTCGGCGATGCCGATCAGCAGCGTGAAGAACACGGCCGCGATCAGGCCGAATTCCACGATCGCGGCGCCACGCTGGCGCGCCCTGGCGCGGCGGGGGAGGGCGAGCGGTCTCATAGCACTTGCCTCATGACGGTGGAGATATCGCTGAAGGTCAGCCCGGCCACATTGATATAGGACTGCATCGGCGAATACGCGAAGCCGGTGATCCTGACGGCGACCAGGTTCACCGTGCCCGCCGGGGTGCCGGTGCCGCCCGGGTTGTCGTAGGTACTGACGTTGTTGAACGACTGGCCGGGGCAACCGCTGGCATCCACGCGGTCGCAGATCACGACCATGGAGGTGGTCAGCCCCGGCGCCAGCGGGGTGCCGGAGCAGGCGCTGTTGCCATACACCGCCAGGCACTTGGCCTCCGCGGCCGGATAGGTGACGTCCTCCGGCGAGAATTGCGACAGGTACCGCGTTGCGGTGCGCGTGGCCTTGGTCAGCGTGTCGTATTGGTAGATCGCGCGCCCGAACTCGGCCACGCCACAGGCCATCAGCACCATCGGCGCGAGCAGGATGCCGAATTCCACGGCGGCCACGCCGCGCTGGCGCTTGTGTGATGTCAAGAGCCGTTTCATCGTCGTCTCCTATTGCACCAGCACCGGCACCAGCGGCCCGACACCGGTGCCTGCGCCCGGCATCCCTTGCGTGGCGCAGGGGCTGCCCGCCATGCTCGAATCGCCGCGGTACTCCAGCCGCACCGTGCTGTTGTTCCCGCCTTTCTGCATGGGCTCGACCATCAGCAGGCAGGCCCAGCCGGTGACCGGGATCTTGTGGGCGCCCGGCGTGGCGAGTGTGGTGCAGTCCACGATCGGCGCCAGCACCAGGCGGCGGTCGGCGCCGGCCTCGTAGACGGACTTGGCGGCGGCACTGCCCTGCGTGTCGAGCTTCGTGGTGGCGTCGCCCTGGTAGGCGTTGTAGGCCTTGCGCGCGGCCAGGAAGTTGGGCTGCGCGTTGCCCAGGCTGTCGGTCGAGCTGCCGTCGTAGGCGTTGCTCTTGGCGATCCAGGTGGCGTCGGTATAGGTAAAGCCGGTGAAGTCAGTCACGCCCAGCGTCTTGCCAGACTTGATGATGCCGAAGCGGCTGTTCCATTCGTCGGACAGCGAGGCCTTCTCCCCGGTCGTGCCGATCTGCGCGCCCAGCGCGGGCAGGTTGCACTGGCCCGCGCCCTTGAGCTGGTTGGCCATCTCCTTGGCGCTGGTGCCGCCGGTCAGGTCGGCCCAGCCGAAGTTGCCGCCGCCATAGGCCACGCTGTCCTTGTCCTCGGTGCCGGCCTTGGTGGTCAGCCACTGGCCGATGGTGTAGCCGCCGGGCACGGGCGGGGTGGCGGTGTCGGGGCGGCACACGAACACCGGGATCGCGCAGGCAGTCTGTGCGGACGTGGTGGTCGCGACCGCGAAGGCAGCCACCGTGCTCGGCCCGATATTGACGCCGGGCAGGGCGTTGAGCACCTGCGCGAACCAGTGGGCGATGCCTGTGCGCGACACGTCGCAGCGCACGTACTTGATGGTGTCCAGCGGGTAGGTGGCCGAGTCCTTGTCGAGGAAGGGGTTGTCGAGCGAATCGGTGTAGGTGACGCTGTCGCTGGCCACCAGTTGCACCTGCTCCTTCTGGAACAGGGCCTGGTTGCGGGAGCCGGCAGTGATGCCGGCCGCTTCCGACACCATCAGCGGCGTGGCACCAGTCAGGTCGCGCGCCGCCGCCAGCGCGCAGGAATCGGCGCTGTTCTGCAGCTCGCTCTTGGCCACGTACAGCTTGCCCAGATCGAGCGCCAGGCCGATAAAGCCGACCAGCACCACGATCATGAGCCCCATGATGATGGCGACGGCGCCGCGCTGCCGCGCGTGGCGGCGCGCCAGCGTGGTGCCCTGAAGCCTGGGTCTGGTCATGATGGCGCTCCCCCGTGATCTGCTAGCGCGAACCGTTGCCGCCCATGCCCACGCCGCCGTAGCCGCCGGCGCCGAAGTCGATGGTCATGGCGGGCGTGCCGTTTTGCTGATTCCTGGACAGTGAGCGGTCGAAGTTCCTCATCGCCGCTACCGCGGTCTTGCCGTCGGTGCCGGTGACTGTGGGAAGGCCGGCCGGCGCGTCGGGGTTGATGATCTGCAGCTGCGTGACCGTGGCCAGCGCCACGCCGCGCTGGCTGTCCCAGACCGGCGTCGAGGTCATGCAGGCCGACAGCGTCAGGCAGGTCAGGCTGCCGAGCACCAGGGCGGCGGCGCCGCGCGAAAGCTTGAGGGTCTTGCTCATGATGGTTCTCCTGTGGGCGCGGCGGATCAGTTGCCGCCCGAGGCGGTGTGGCTGCCGGTGCCGGCGGTCCGTGCCTGCGCGAGACGCGCGGCGGTGGCTTCGATGCGGGCGATGCGCGCGGCGGCGGCGTCGTCGGCTGGCGGGGCGGCCGCGATGCTGCGGACGGGCGCCTGGGCTGGTGTCGGCACTTCGGCGACCGGCGGCATTGCTGTCGCGGCTGCCGGCGCCGCTGCAGGTGCGGCGGGCTCATCCAGCGGCCGTCCCGTCGGCACCGGCCCCATCGAGACCGAGGTGCCGGTCGCGGTTTCGCTGCGCGGTGCCGACGGCGCCGTGGCGGGCGCTGCGGCCGGCGCGGCGGGCTGCGACGGCGCCGGTGCGGGGATGGGGAGGGGCTTGCCGCGGCCTTCCATATTGCCCATGAAGTAGAGCGACAGCGGGTTCGGCGTGGAGAAGCTGTCGGTCGGCAGCGGGTAGTTGTTGGTCTGCATCGGCTTGACCAGGCGCGGCGTGATGATGAACACCAGCTCGGTCAGGTCCTGCTGGTACTGCGTGCTGCGGAACAGCGTGCCCAGCACCGGCACTTCGCCCGCACCCGGCAGTGCCTTCAGCGAGCCGCGTGCGCTGTCCTGCAGCAGGCCGCCGATGGCAAAGCTCTCGCCGTCGCGCATCTGCACGGTGGTGGAGGCGCGCCGCGTGGTGATCACCGGCAGCACGGTCTGGCCGGTCAGGCTGCTGCCGCGCACGGTGGCGCCGGTGGGCGACAGCTCGGACACTTCCGGTGCCACCTTCAGGTGGATGCGGCCGTTGGCCAGCACGGTGGGGGTGAACTTCAGCCCCACGCCGAACTCTTCCTCCTGCAGCGTGACGGTGCCGGCCCCGTTCAGCACATTGGCCTGCGCCACCGGGATATAGATCTTGCCGCCGGCGAGGAAGCTGGCTTCCTGGCCGCTGATGGTGACCAGGTTGGGCTCGGCCAGGATCTTGACCAGGCTATCGTTCTTCTGCGCATCGAGGGCGATATCGAAGGGCCGGTTATTGGCCTTGCTGGCGAAAATCGCGGTCGAGGCGCCGGTCAGCAGCGAGGTCACCAGGCCGCCGGTCCACGAACCGAAGCCGCCCTGCAGGTTCACCGTCGAGCCGAGCTGGTTCAGCAGCGTCTTGGAGACCTCGGCGACCTTCACTTCCAGCATCACCTGCTGCGGCGTATCGACCGACATCATGTTGAGCACGCCGCCCTTCTTGCTGCCTTCGGCCTGCGCGGCGTTGACGTAGGCCTGGGCGATGTCCATGGCCATCTGCGCGGACTGGGCGTTGGTGACGCTGCCGGTCAGCACCAGGTTGTCCGCGGCGGTCATCACGCGGATGCCGGGCTCGCCGGGCAGCAGCTGG
This sequence comes from Cupriavidus sp. DF5525, assembly GCF_040149425.2. Taxonomy (NCBI): domain Bacteria; kingdom Pseudomonadati; phylum Pseudomonadota; class Betaproteobacteria; order Burkholderiales; family Burkholderiaceae; genus Cupriavidus; species Cupriavidus sp. DF5525. The sequence continues at coordinate 758,213 of NZ_CP168265.1, forward strand.
CCGAGCGAGGTCTGCAGCCCGCCGGCATCGGCATTGACCACCACGTTGATGATGCTGCAGGAGCCGCTGCGGCCCTGCACGATCATGTTGGTGGTGCCCACGCTGCGGCCCAGCACGTAGAGCGTCTGCGGCGACACCATGGTGGCCTGCACCACGTTCGGGTTGCCCAGCGTGCGGTTGCGCACGGCCTCGGGCAGCGGGATCAGCTGCGACTTGCCGACCGGCACCACCACGCTGGATTCGTTGCGGATCGCGCCGGTGCAGTTCGGCCCGCGCGCCTCGGCGGCCGGGATGGGCGCCGGGGCGGAGTTCTGCGCGACGGTGGCGGGCGCCCCGGGCGTCATGCTGATGGTCATCTGCATCGGGCCCGCGGGCGCCTTGGCGGCGGCCGGCGTGGTCGTCTTGGTCAGGTTGCCCGCCTCCATGGCGACCTGCGCGGCGACGGCCAGCGGGGTGCAGAGGATCACGGCCAGCACCAGGGTGCGGGTGCTGCCGGCGGCTTCGGTCATTTTCTGTTTCATTTTGAATCTCCCCCCGGAGAGGTGATGCTGATCAGGATTCGTTGTCCGTCATGTCAGTCAGGGTCACGGGCTGGTCAGAAGCACTCGAGACCGCCCTGCATCCCGGCCAGCACGCCAATGCAGTTGCCGCGGGCGGGCTGTGCTGCCACCGTGCGGGTCTTGACCACGGTGCGCGTGGCGGTCTGGGTGATGACCTTGACCGGCGCCGGTTCCGGGACCTTGCCCAGCAACGTGCCCTTGGTGGCGCCGCCGGTGTTGATGTCGGCCACGTCCATCTGGTTGCGCAGCACCAGCGACAGCGTGCCTACGCTGCGCGCCACGTCCAGCTTCTCGGCCTGCTCGGGCGTGACTTCCAGCGTCACGGCGTTGACCACCTTGGGCTGGGTGTCGTCGCGGCTGACCTGCTGCGCCACTGCCAGCACCAGGATCTTCTCCAGCACGATCTTGGAGATGCTGCCGTTCTGGGTGCTCTTGGCCTCTTCGTTGGTATTGACGATCACGTCGACGTGGTTGCCCGGCAGCGCGAAGCCGGCCACGCCGACTACGTCATTGACGCGCACGGTGATGGCCCGTTTGCCGTCGTTGATCACGGCGGACAGGCCGCCCTTGGTGCCGATCGGCGCAAGCTTGGCGTCGAGGATGGGCTCGCCGCGCTGCAGGCTGGTGCGCACCACGCGGCCTTCCAGCTCCTTGAGGTCTTCGAACGCGCCCGGCGGCACGCTGCCCGAGGGCCAGCTCACCAGGCGCAGCTGGCTGCCATTGAGCGGCTGCCCCAGGTTCAGGTCGGCGGCGGCAACGGCCACCTGCCGCACCGAGCTGGACGATTGCTGGACCAGCCAGCGCGATGCCGACACCACCGCCGCCACGCCGGCGACGAGGGCAATCAGCAGCATCAGGATTGCGCGTGTGTTTTTCATGATGACTCTCCCTGCAGTGATCGGTGTGTGGTGGTTGCCGTGTCAGCCCGCGGTGCGGTGCCCGCCCGGCCAGCGATGTCCCATGCCGGGGATGTCGGGTGCCGGCCGCAGCCCGTAGTAGCTCTGCCAGGCAATCAGCAAGGCTTCTTCGGTGACGTGCGCGGCGTGGCCGTGGTAGCGCACGCCGGACGCGACCAGCCGCAACAAGTCGCGCGGGATGCAGGCCAGCAGCGGCGTGTCGCCCTCGTAGTGCAGGCTCTGCACCAGGAAGTCGAAGACAGCTTCGGTGCTGGACAGGCCAAAGTCGGCGGCGGTGCGGTGGTACACCTCGCGGTAGTCGTCGATCGTCAGCGGCCCCACATAGAGCTTGCTGCCGAGCCGGCGCAGGAAGGCATCGTCGCCCAGATCGGCGGGCTCCAGGTTGCTGGAAAACACCGGCCACACATCGAAAGACACCGAGAAGCGCACGCCGGTGCGCAGCGAGAACATGTCGACGTTGCGGTCCAGCGGCACGATCCAGCGGTTGAGCAGCTCGGTCACGCCTACCAGCTGGCGGCCCAGGTCGTCAATGATGTAGATGCCGTTGTTGGCCTTCATGTGCGGCGGCGCCTGGTAGAAGCCGGAGGTGCTGTCATAGCGCAGGTCCAGCATCGACAGGGTCAGTTCGCCGCCGGACAGAACCACCGGGCGGTGGCACAGGATCCAGCGACGGTCCAGCGAGCGGTGCGCCAGCGACGCCTCGCTGTCGTCGAACGGCTTATGCACCAGCGGATCGAACACCTGGATGATTTCGCCTGCCACGGTGATCGCGTGCGGCACCGGCACCGCGCCGGGCAACAGCGCGCCCAGGCGCTGCGCCAGGTAGGTCTTGCCGCTGCCGGCCGGGCCGTAGATCATCAGCGCGCGGCAGGTGTTCAGCGCCATGCCGATCGCGTCGAGCAGGTGCAGCGGGATGACCAGGTCATGGAAGGCCGCGGTCACATCGGCCTTGGTCACCGACGCGTGGCTGACCGAATGGCGCTGCACCGCGTCGAGGTAGGCGTCCAGCGTGACCGGCGCCGCGCCGGTGTAGCTGCTGCGCGCCATGGCGTCAGCCGCGCGGGTGTAGCCCGCGTCGGTCAGGCGGAAGCGCACGTCCAGGTCGCTGGCGCCGCGGTGCGCGATCTCCAGCAGGCGCTCGCGCACTGCCACGGCGGCCACTTCGTTGACGACGGTGGCGGGCAGCTTCAGCGTATCGGTCAGCACCGCCAGCGTGACGCTGCGGTGCAGGTAGGCGGCCTTGAGCAGCAGGCCGAGCAGCAGCGAGATGTCGAGCCCCGTATCGGCGATGCTCCGGGGCAGCACGTGCCACGGCGGTACCGGCGCGCCGCGATCGGCGTGCGCGCTCCTGGCGCTTGACGGCACCGGCTCGAGATGCCGCGCTGCCTGGGCTGTTTCGTGATGCTCGATCATTGCTGTTCCCCGTTCGCTTTCTGGTGTGCGTTCTCGTTGTTCAGGCAGCAGCCTCTGGCTGCCACGGTACCGTGTCCCGCGTCATGCGCTGGCAAAGAGCAGGGCCAGCGTGCCGGCGGCGATGGCAACCCCGTAGGGCATGGAGCCGACCGAAGGACCGTGCGCTTTGCCGCGAACAATCCCGGCGATATTGCGCACCACCTGGCTGCCGTGGCGGAACCAGCAGACATGTGCCAGCGCCCAGGCCCCTCCCAGCAGGAAAGCCATCAGCGCGATCTGCAGCGCCATGGACGGCCCGAGCCATGCGCCCACGGCCGCCATCAGCTTGACGTCGCCGGCGGCCATGCCGCGCAGCGCATACAGCGGCAGGAATACGGTCAGGCCGGTGAGCCAGCCCAGCGCCCAGCCAGATAGCCCGCTGCCCAGGCCATGAATTACCAGCTGTGCCGGCAGGGCAAGCAGCCACGCACCGAACGTCAGCCAGTTCGGGATGCGACGGTGCTGCAGGTCGATGGCTGCCGCGGCAAGCACGATCGCGATGGCGATCGGGCCGATATACGGTGAGAGCGCCGAGGTGGTGTGCATGGCGTTCCTCTTGATTCAGGGCATGGCGGGCATGACTGCCACGACCATTTCGTAGAGCGCCTTGACTCTTGTGCCCAGGGTGCCGACAGCGGTAACAATGGCCATGGCAATCAGCGCAGCGATCAGCGCGTACTCGATTGCGCTCACGCCCTGTTCATCGCGTTGAAAAGCCCTCCACAGTGCAATCAGGCCCGGCATGGCAGTCTCCGAACTGGGTCTACTTGAAATCCGGGCAGGGTGTAGGGCGACGGGCTTCGCCGCCCACACCCGCACGGACCGTGCTGCTTCGATCAGGCCGGCAGCTTGAGCTTGTCGCCGATGAAGCTGAAGACCGAACTCAGGTTGGTGCCCACGGTCTGCACCGTGGTGATGATCACGACAGCGATCAGCGCAGCGATCAGGCCGTACTCGATGGCGGTAACGCCTTCTTCGTCGCGGACAAACTGCTTCAGGGTATGGGTCAGGGTTTGCATGACATTCTCCTTCTGTGGAAAAGCGCCCTCGCGGGCTTCTGGACTTGCTTGAAACACAACTACGGGTTCAGGGTCGGGTAAAGCGGCTGCTCGGGGGCGCGCAGGTGGCGCAGGCATGGAAGGGCCAGCGCCCGGCGCCGGCGCGTGCGCCGCGCGGGCTGCGTGCCTGCAGCCGGCGTTCGGCGGAGGCATGCATGCAGCGTGCGGCGTGATGGCTGTTGCCGGTGGATGCTAAGGCGCGTGGTTGCACGCTGCCGCCGCGGCGCGCACAGGCGGCCTGTGCGGCATAGCGGCGCGGAATCGCGGGCTGGCGGTCAGCTGGCATGGTTAATTTCCCCTTGTGTACGTCTGCTGTCGGCAATCGCTGTGTCGGCAGTTGCGGTGCTCCTGGCGGTGCGCCGCATGCCTGGCATAGGCAAAGCGTGGGCCAGCCTGGCGGAAACCGTTGCGGCATAAGGCTTTGCGGGCAGCGGTGCAAGCTGGCCGGCGCCGGCGCAAGGCCAAAAGCGGGGTTTCGGCCGGCGCTCGTTGCCACCTGGAAACGCTTGTGCGGCAACGGATTTCGGATGACGCGACTTTTGGCTTAGGGCTGATTGGAGCCGACACGGTGCGCAAGGCCGGCGGCCGGGTGCGCGGCTCAACCATAAGCATGAGGATCGCTGCGACGCCTACCGCGCCTGGATGAGCGCGAGGGATGGGCAGTGGTGGGTCACGCGCCACCGGCCGACAGATGGACGAGCCGCCTGCCTGGGGGACCGACGTTTCCGGATAGAAACGTCAGCCTCTCACGTGCTGCGTCGCGATGCCTCCTTCCGGCCCCCGGTGGCATCCCGCAATCCCTTGCCCGCGGCGGCTTCCGGGCATGCGCCGGGGTCGTGATTCAGAAGCGAAACGTCGGTGGCCCACACCGTGTTTCATTTCACGCCAGCCGGGCTGCGGGCTCTCCCCGTGTCTTGCGTTAATGCCTTGGCGCAACAAGACTAAGCGAAAACAGGGCGTCCCCATTGCCGCCGGTAGCGGCTGCGCAATGCGTACACAGACAGCCCGCACGGACAAGAGAACGGGGGCCTTCCATGACGCAGATATCCATGCAGCCGGTCACGCCCGGGCAGGGCACGCGCCGCGCGCCCGCCGCCCACTGGCTCGACCTCGGCCGCCTGCGCCTGTACTCGCGTGTGGCGCTGGTCTGCTATGCACTGTATTTCGGCATCTGGAGCTTCCGCGCCTGCGCACTGCAGGTGCCAGGCGTGTTCGCTCCCGGCGGCGATTTCGTCGTGTTCTGGAGCGCAGCCAAGCTGGCGCTGGCCAACGGCGCTGCCGCGCCCTACGACTACGCCATGCTGTGGCAGGTAGAACTTGCTACCGTGCCCAACCTTGCCCTCGGCTACGGTGTACTGCCGTGGCTGTATCCGCCGACCTTTCTGTTGTTTGTGCTGGCCTTCGGGCTGCTGCCGTACGGGCTGGCGACGTTCCTTTTCCTCGCCGGCGGCGCCGGCTGGTATGCGTGGGCGCTGTGCCGCACGCTTCCGCGCGAGGCATGGCTGGCCGGCATGGCCTTCCCTGGAATCGCCGTCGTGCTCGCCTGCGGCCAGAACGCGCTATGGCTGGCGGGTTGCGCCGGCCTGGCGCTGGCCTGCCTGCGCTCGCGCCCGGTGCTAGCCGGCGTGTTGCTCGGGCTGGTCACGGTGAAGCCGCACCTTGCGCTGATGTTCCCGGTGGCACTGCTGTGCGCGCGCAACTGGCGTGCGCTGGGCGCGATGGCGGCCACGGCGCTGGCGCTTGCGCTGGCAGCGCTGCTGGCATTCGGCACCGAGCCCTTCGTCGCCTTCCTGGGCAACGCCGGCCGTGCCGCCGCTGAACTGGAGAAGGGCGCCGTGCTATTCGAACGCATGCCGACCGTGTTCGTGGCGGTGAAGGCGCTGTCGGGCAGCCTGGCATTGTCCTACGCGCTGCACGCCATGGTCGCGGCAGCGGCGCTGGCTGCGGTGATCTATGCCTGGTCGCGGCCGTGCAGCTTCGCGCTGCGCGCCGCGGTACTGGCCTGCGCCGGGCTGCTGGTGCCAGCCTATCTCTGGGACTACGACCTCGCCTTCCTCGGCCTGGCCATTGCCTGGCTGGGAACGCATGGCCACCGCAATGGCTGGTTGCGCGGCGAGCGCGAACTGCTGGTGCTGCTGTGGCTGCTGCCGCTGTACGGCATGTCGCTGGGCGGGTGGATCGGCTTCCAGCCGATGCCGCTGGGCCTGATGCTGGCGCTGGCGCTGGGCGTATGGCGAATCCGGCAGGAACGGACGGGCAAGGCATCGTGTGATGCCTGATGACGAGGCGCGCGGCATCGCGCGCCGTGGAGGAAGCAGATCATGGCCAACTTTGAATCCAAGCTGCTGTCGCTGGTGGTGCCGTTCTACAACGAGGAGGCCGCGCTGCATGCGTTCTTCACCCGTGTGGTGCCGATCCTGGAAGCGATTCCGGCGACTGACTTCGAGATCGTCTGCGTCAATGACGGCAGCACGGACGATACGCTTGCCCGGCTGCTGGTCGAGACGCGGCGCGACGCGCGCATCCGCGTCATCGACCTGACGCGCAACTTCGGCAAGGAAGCCGCGCTGACCGTCGGTATCGATGAAGCGGCCGGGGATGCCGTGATCCCGTTCGACGCTGACTTGCAGGATCCTCCCGAGCTGATCCCCACGCTGGTCCAGCGCTGGCGGCAAGGCGCCGAGGTGGTCCTGGCGCAGCGCACCAGCCGGGCCAGCGACTCGTTCCTGAAGCGGGTGAGCGCGGCTGCCTACTACCGCGTGCACAACTGCCTGTCTGACCTGAAGATCCCCGAGAACGTCGGCGACTTCCGCCTGATGGACCGCGCCGTGATCAATGCGCTGAAGCAACTGCCGGAACGGCATCGCTTCATGAAGGGCCTGTTCGCGTGGGTAGGCTTCCGGACCGTGATCGTGCCCTATGAGCGCGCAGTGCGCAGCGCGGGGCGTTCCAAGTTCTCTGGCTGGCGCTTGTGGAATCTTGCGCTCGAGGGCATTACTAGCTTCAGCACCATGCCGTTGCGCAGCTGGACCTATATCGGCATCGTGATCGCGCTTGGCGCTTTCGGTTACGGCGGCTTTATCGTGGCGCGGACCCTGATCCTTGGGGTCGATGTCCCGGGCTATGCATCGCTGCTGTCAGTGCTGCTGTTCCTGGGGGGCATACAGCTGATCGGCCTGGGGGTGGTCGGCGAGTATGTCGGCCGCATCTATGATGAAGCCAAGGGACGGCCGATCTACCTGGTGCGGCGTCGCTACCAGGAAACCGGTCAGGACCGGCTGATCGCTTCCGGCAGGCGCGTGATCCGGATCGACCGCGGGAAAGTGGGCAGCGGCCGCTGATGCCGCTGATGCATTGCGGCCTGGCCGCGTGGCGATGCCTAATCCCGGTACGTCCAGGCCCGGTGCGCAAGGTAGGTGAAGACCGGCACCGTCACCACGACGCAGGCCAGGCCCACCCAATAGCTGGCCCCCACGTACTGGGCGGTCCAGGAAATGCCCATGGTCTGGCACAGCCCGAGCAGGGATACGCCGGCAAAGCGGCCCAGGGTCCGGTGGCGCAGCTGTGAAGAGAAACTCCACAGGGTGTTGAGCAGATAGGAGCAGGCTGTCGCGCACACAAAGGCCACGCAGTTTGCCGTGACCGGTGAGGTCGCCAGCGCGGTGACCAGCGTCGCGGTGATGGCGACATGCACGCCCGTCGAGGTGGCGCCCGATACCAGGAAGCGTGTGACCCGGCGCAGTTCGGGCGCGGCGGTGCTGGCGTTCACGATGCGCGCATGACGGCCATCAGGGAAATGCCGAACGGCAGCGATCCGCGTGCCAGCCAGTGGCGTTCCGTGCTGAACAGGCGGTGCAAGGCGTGGTTGACGGGTTGGGGCGGGAGGCCCGCTCCCGTTGCCTTCTGGTTGCCGCTTAGCCGGTCGCCGACGCGGGCAGCAACCGCAAGCGGAAACAGCAGCGTATTGAAATAGGACATCCGTTGCACGCGCATGCCGCAGCGCGTGGCCAGCGCATGCAGCGAGCGCCTGCTGTAGCGGCGCTGGTGATGCAGGAAAACGTCGTGGGCGCTCCATAGCCATTGGTAGGCCGGCACGGTGATGAGCACGGCTCCGCCTGGCTTTAGCATCCTTGCCGCGCAGTCCAGCGACCCGGCGTCGTCGGCAATGTGTTCAAGGCAGTCCAGCAGGCAAACCAGGTCGAAGCTGTGCTCCGCGAATGGCATGTCGTCAGGGCATCTGCCGCTGCGGATGTCGCAGGCGCCGAGGGCCTTCTCGCGTGCCAGCCGCAGGGCAGTGCCATCCATTTCCACAGCGCTGACATTGCCGAAGCGCGAGAGCATCTCAAGGTTTCCGCCGGTGCCTGCCCCGATTTCCAGGATGGAAGCGTTGCGCGGCAACGCCAGGCCGGACAGAATCGTGGCGACGATTTCGCGCCGCCCCCGGAACCACCAGTGACAGGCTTCGGTTTCGGCCATCTCAAGGTAGGCATCAGGTGACATCGGTCGGCTCCTCCGCGATGGATCGGCTAGCCCTGCACGCAGATCAACCCCAGATCCCCCTTCTTCACCTGCAGCTTGTAATCCCGCATCAGCCGGAACAGCGTCACGCGCGAGATGCCAAGCTCTGCCGCTACATCGATCAGCCGCTCATGATGTCGCTGCAGCGCCTCGATGATGGCATGCTGCTCGGCCGCCTCGCGGATCGCCGCGAGCGTCATCGGGCGTTCCTCCACGGGCGCGGCCAGTTCCAGGTCGGCGGGCTGGATCACGCCGTCCTCGCACATCGCGGCGGCATGGCGGATCCGGTTGATCAGCTCGCGCACATTGCCCGGCCAGTTGTGCAGCTGGATCGCGCGCAGCGCGGTGGGCGAGAAGCCGCGGATGCGGGCCGGCGACTGCTTGCGCACGCCCTCCAGCACGTGCTCGGCGATAAGCATGATGTCGCTGCCGCGTTCGCGCAGTGGGGGCTGGCGCACGCGCAGTACGCACAGGCGGTGGTAGAGGTCGCCGCGGAAGCGTTCGGCGGCGATCGCCGCTTCCAGGTCCACGTGCGTGGCCGAGATGATGCGCACGTCCACCTCCACCGATTCGGTGCCGCCCAGCCGTTCGATGCGCCCGGTCTCCAGGAAGCGCAGCAGGCTGGTCTGGCTCTCCAGCGGCATGTCGCCGATTTCATCGAGGAACAGCGTGCCGCCCTGGGCCATCTCGATTCGGCCGGGCTTGCGCTTGGTCGCGCCGGTGAAGGCACCGCGCTCGTAGCCGAACAGCTCGGACATCAGCAGCGTGGGCGGGATGGCGGCGCAGTTGACCGCGACGAAGGGCTTCTGCGCGCGTTCGGAGGCGCGGTGGATCGCCTGCGCGGCCAGTTCCTTGCCGGTGCCGGACTCGCCCGAGATCAGCACCGGGGTATCCCAGCGCGACACCTTCTCGATGCCGCGGAACAGTGTCTGCATGGCAGAGCAGTTGCCGATCATGCCGTCGGCGCGCGTGGTGCCGGCCACCGGGCGCTGCACGCCGGGTCGCAGCTGCGCCATGCCCTGCGCATGGCCGAGCGAGTGCGCCAGGTCGGCGGGCTCGAACGGCGCGGTGTAGTAGTCGACGAAGTACAGCCCGAGCAGGCGGCGCGCCGCGTCGGTCAGCGCATCGCGGCTGGCGACGATGCCGATCCAGCCGATCTGGGGTTGCGAGAGCCAGGGTTCGAACGACTCCAGCTCGGCATCGCTGAAGCCACAGTGCAGGTCGAGCAGGGCGGCGATGGGCTGGGCGCCGTGTGGCAGCGCATTGAGGTCGTGCAGGTTCGACGCGAAGCTGATCTTCCAGCCCCGCTGTGCGAGTAGCCTGCATAGCATGGCGTCATGGTGCTGCGACAGGTACAGCAGCGGACGATTGGCATATGCGCTCATACGATTTCCCCGGATTTTTTTTGACGAAGCCGGCGCCGGCGGATGCCGTCACTGGCTTCGGTACTGCTAAGGCTTGCGCCGGCCGCATCGTTACGTTGCCACGGCCCGGCACCCTCCCGAAAACTTGTTCTCTTGCCGCCCGGGCGCCGCGCTGCACGGGCTGACCGGCCCGTTCCCTCCGCCGTCGCGGCCTCGCCCCTGATGATGGCGTCGGTCGCGACGGCGGCTGCTTCGCTGCGCCTGCATGGCAGGCCTTCGCTACACCCCGTTTTGTCAGGCGCTCCGGCGATGCCGGGCGGCTGTCTTGTTTTCTGCATGCCGCCCGGCTTGCCGTGGCGACGCGCAGTTTCCAGGCTTCACGGGCCGCTCACGCAAGCTTGCGGCCCGTGTCCCTGAAAGACCTCCTTCTGACCTTGCCGGCGGCCACGGCAAGGTGTCCACCGATGCGGGCCAGTCCCTGCCGCGTGACCCCTCGCTTACAGCGCCAGCCCGAATCCCGCCCTGGGAGTTTGCGGGGATCGTACTGAAACTGATCTTCGGCGACCCCGTGCCACTGTGTTGCCGCTTCGGTTCCAGTCGTCCCCCTGTTCCGGGCTTCTGTTCGCGCGGACATAAGTGCGACGAACGTGCCAGAGCGGGCTAAATCGTTGATAGCAAAGGAAAAGGCGAATTTCCGGCCAGTTGTGGCCAGGCCTCGGCGAGTTATTACGTTCCGTTTTTGATACGTCGACTGGCCATTTTGTGTTGCGATGCAGCATCTGTCCGAATTGTTATGGGACGTGTTACGCACGCTCAGCGCGCCGTAGGTGCGTCATACGATACTTAGCGCCGCTGAAGGCCATCCTAAAGAGGGGAGGCCGGATTTCAAAGGTTAGGGCGCCAGGGCTCTGATGCTGCACGCGGGTGATCTCGTCCAGGAGTTTCATCCTCGTTACAACGGCGTGAAGCGTGTACCCCGGCCACAGCCCCGGCGCAGCGGGAAAGACCTCAGCCTTTTGGCGCCGCGCGCCCCGCGCAGGCGTGGTCGGGCTGAGATAAACGCCACGTTGACAGGCCTTTGCACGAATCGAGGCACGACGGCCCCAGCCGTTTCTCATCTGTTTGGATGGGGTGGGCAGATTTTTCAAGGCGGTGGGCCCGGCGTGAAATATGGTTGCATTTGTGAAACTCGGGGCCAGTAGGCGCCCTTGATGTGCACGCCGCTGACACACCGCCGCTCAGCTCGCGTAAGACGCCAACCCGTTGATTTTGCTTGCGTGGACGAAAATGATTCGTATTGCCAACATCGGCGGGCGAATCAATTTCAGGAATGAAACTGCCCGCCACTGTCAGCGCCGGCAGCGTTCGTTGGCAGCGCTTCCCTGGCGCACCTGTTCCTGCAACCACGCGTGGAATTGCTGGATCGCTTTCTCGCGCGGATTGCCCTCGCGCCAGGTGACCCAGTACTGCAGGCTCGACGGGATGCGGGTGGGCCCGATCTGCACCAGCTCGCGGCTGGCCAGATAGTCGTGCGCCAGCTGCGCGCGCGCGGTCGCCACGCCCAGCCCGGCGACCGCGGACTGCAGCATCAGCCCGGCGTCCTGGAAGATCGGGCCGCGCTCGGGCTCGTCGCCGGGCAGGCCGGCGGCTTCGAGCCAGTCGCGCCAGGGCCGCAGCGCAAAGCGCAGCATCGGCGTGCGCGGCACGTCGGCCAGCGTGAAGCCGGGGTAGCGCGCCAGCAGCGCCGGGCTGGCCACCGCGATCACATGATCCTCGATCAGGTTGTGGCACTCGAAGCCGGGCAGGTCGATGCGCTGGTGCCAGATACCCACGTCTACGCTGTACGGGTCCGGCGGCGTGATCTCGGCGTGCAGGCGCAGGTGCAGGTCCAGCGACGGCACCTGCGCGTGCAGGCTGGGCAGCCGGCGGATCAGCCAGGCATTGGCGAGGTCGGCCATCACGCTGACCTGCAGCCGCACCACCGGCGGGGCGGCGCTGTTGCCGGCCTCGCGCAGCGCGCTTTCGAGGCTGTCGAGCGCGCCGCGCACCTGCTCGGCCAGCCGCGCGCCGGCGCTGGTCGGCGTCATCTGGTTGCCGGTGCGCTGGAACAGCTTGGTGCCCAGGCTGGTCTCCAGCCCGCGGATATGGTGGCTGATGGCGCTGTGGGTGAGTGCCAGCTCTTCCGCCGCGCGCGAGAAGCTGCGGTGGCGCGTGGCGGCCTCGAGCGCGCGTAGCGCTTGCAGGGGCGGCAGGTGGACGGGGCGACCGGCTCGACTGCCGGGAGAATTGGCCATGGCCGTCAAATTCTACTCACAATTGCGGCGGGTATCTTTCGTTGGCCTTGCACCGGAATGGGGAAGACAATGCAGGCCATGACGACCACCACGACGCCTGACTTGTCTTCCGCGCCGCCGGACCTGCAACCCGCTGCGCAGCCCGCCCGGGCCCGCTGGCGCGTGCTGGCGGTGTTCTCGCTGGGCTTTCTCGTCTCCTATGTGTTCCGCGGGGTCAACCTCGGCTTTGCGCCGTACCTGACGCGCGAGCTGGGCCTGAATGCCGGCGACCTGGGCCTGCTCACCAGCTTCTACTTCCTCGGCTTTGCCTGCGCCCAGCTGCCGGCGGGCATCCTGCTGGACCGCTACGGCCCGCGCCGCACCGAGGCGGCGATGCTGCTGGTGGCGGTGGCCGGCTCGCTGGTGTTCGCGATGGCGCCCGGCATGGCCGGGTTGGCCGCTGGCCGGCTGCTGATTGGCGTGGGCGTATCGGTGTGCCTGGGCGCGGCCATCCAGGCGTTGTCGATGTGGTTCCCGCTGTCGCGCATGCCGCTGCTCAATGGCGTGGTGATGGCCATCGGCGGGCTGGGCGCAGTGCTGGTCGGCACGCCACTGTCGTGGCTGCTGTCGCTCACCGACTGGCGCACGGTCAGCGCCGGGCTGGCGGGCGTCTCGCTGGCGATGGCGGTGCTGCTGTGGTTCGGCGTGCCCGACAAGCCGCGCGCCGGCAAGGAAAGCCTGCGCGAACAGCTGCGCGGCACGCGCCAGATCCTGGCGAGCGAGCGCTTCTGGCGCGTGGTGCCGCTGACGCTGCTCAACCAGGGCGTGTTCCTGGCGGTGCAGACGCTGTGGGTCGGGGCCTTTATGCGCGACGTGGCTGGCTTCGGCCCCGCCACCAGCGCGCGACTGGTCTCGGTGATCGGCTTTGCGATGATGGCCGGCTGCGTCGGCGCGGGCTGGGCCGCGCGCCACCTGGAGCGGATTGGCGTGAGCCTGTACGCCTTTGCCGGTGCGGGCATGACCGGCTTTATCGTGGTCCAGGTGCTACTGATGGCACAGGTGCCGCTGCCGCCGGCGCTGCTGTGGGCGGCCTATGGCGTGTTCGGCTCGAGCGGCATCCTGACCTATGCGGTGCTGGCGCGCAGCTTCCCGGACGCGCTGATCGGCCGCGCCACCACGGCGCTGACGCTGACGGTGTTCCTCGCGACCTTTGCCTGCCAGGTCGGGGTCGGCTTCGTGCTGGATTTGTGGCCGGCTACCGGTGGCCAATATCCGAAGGCAGCGCACCTGGCGGCATGGAGCGGACTGGTGGTGCTGCAGGCGCTGGCGGCGGTTTGGTATCTGATGGGCGCGCGCCGCCCCCGCTGACGATTGGGCAGGGGCCGCTCAGTAAACGCCCGGCAATGCGCGAAACCGTACAGTTTCGCGATACCGGCGGTACTCGGGATCATCGGACAGCAGCTTTTCTTCCCGATTTATCCGCACCGCCTGCAGGGCATACAGGCCGGCGTAGACAAGCAAGTTCTGCAACCCGAAGTTCGTTAGCAAAAAGCCGACGTCGGCGATGAAGTAGCCCAGGTAGATCGGATGTCGCACAAATCGGTAAGCGCCGTGCGACACAATCCCACGATTGGCAGGCAGTATCCCGAACGAGAAACGCAGCGAGACCTTTGCATAGATTTGCCACGAAATCCCGAGGATCTGCAGGCCAGCCCCGAACAGTTCGGGTACCAGGCTGTTCCCTGGCCCCAGGTTTACTCCAATGAAGTAGTACGAAGCTCCCAATGAGCAGAGTACTGTGACGGGATTCCAGTCTCGCTTCTTCGGAACCCGGACAAACAGGGACAGGCCAACCGTCAGGCAATTTGCCAATACGAGCAGCAGCAAGGTGATTCGCGTTGGGTCAGCAATCCACTGCCGGATTGCCGCGTATGCGAATAATGCGAACACCAAGGCGGTGGCAGCTCTGAGACCAGCCTCCAACAGCAATTCTCGAAGGTCTATTTTGGGCGCAGGTGCCCGCCGGTCTTTCTCCGCTGCGATTTCCAACATGGTCCTCCCCTTATTCAGCGGAGTCTGAATGCTCTACCTCTCTCGCTGTGATGCAGTTGTTCACCAAGCGTAGCCCTTGAGCGCTGGAGGTCATATCGGGCAAAAGTATGTTTCGCGCATGAAAAGCTCCCCTCTCACGCAAATGCTGGCACTGGCACTTGCGAGCTGATTCGGGAGAATGGGGAAATCGCGAAGAGAGCTGGGACACCGAAGGTCGGAACGGCAATCAGCGAGGCGGGCTCGCCGGCGCATCGCTCGCCATTGTGTTCAGGACCGATGGTGAAACCATAGACAGGCCCTAGAGCACGATCGGCCGGTCGTCCAGTTCGTTAGGGTTATACCCATCATCCGACGGGAAGTGCGTGGCCAGCAGGTCGTGGATGCGCGCCACCGTGGCCAGCACCGGCTCCACCGACAGGTTCTTCCTGAGTCCGCGCGCCAGCTCGTCGCACAGCTCGCGCCAGGTGTCGGCACCCACGCGGGCGTCGATGCCGCGGTCGGCCAGCAGCTCGACCGCATGGTCGGCCAGGTTGATATAGAGCAGCACGCCGGTATGGTCTTCGGTATTCCAGACTTCCAGCGCGCCGAACAGGAAGCGGGCGCGCTCGCGCGGCGTGACCCCGGCCCAGGCATCGCCGACTGGCATGCTGGCCTCGATTACCACGCGGATCTCGCCGCGGTGGCGGGCTTCACCGGCATGCACGGCCTGGTGCAGCTGCTTCTGCGCGTCAGGCGGGAAGTGCCGGCGCGCGGCGCTGGCCGTGGTGGCGATGTGGTGCAGTGCGCGTCGCAGATTCGGCATCGTCTGTATTCCTTGCTGTCACCAGTTGCCGGAGGCGCCGCCGCCATCGAAGCCGCCGCCGCCCCCGCCGCCAAAGCCGCCACCACCGCTGCCGCCGCCAAATCCACCACCACCGCCCCAGCCGCCACCGCGACGGCCCCAGTCCTGTCCCATGCCATAGCCGCCCAGCCCACCCAGGCCGCCGGCGATCACATCGCGGCCGCGCCGGGTGGTGACGATCTGCGGGCCGCGCCGGCGCAGGATTGCACTGAGGAAGAAGAACACGATGATTGCCAGCGGGAACAGCACCGGCAGCAAGTCGGCCAGCGCGGACGCCTGCTGCACCTTGCGTGCCTGCGGGCCCGGCAGGCCTTCCTTGTCGATGGTGGCCTGGATCGCGGAGATGCCCGCCGCCAGTCCGCCGTAGAAGTCGTTCTGGCGGAAGTGCGGCGCCATGATGTCCTGCAGGATGCGCTTGGACATGGCGTCGGTCAGCGAGCCCTGCACGCCACGGCCCACTTCCAGCCGCATCTTGCGCAGCCCCGGCGGGTTGTCCTTGGCGATCAGCACGATCACGCCGTCGTCGATGCCCTTGCGCCCGGCGCGCCAGGCGTCGGCCACGCGGATGCTGTAGGCGTCGATGGGCTCGGGGTCGGTGGTGGGGACCATCAGCACGAAGATCTGGCTGCCGCGCTGCTGCTCGTATTCCGCCAGTACGTTTTCCAGCGCGCCGCGCTGCTGCGGCGTCAGTGTGCCGGTCAGGTCGGTGACGCGCTGGGTGAGCGGCGGCACCGGCACGAACCCGTCAGCCGCCAGCGCCGGGCCGGACAAGATCGTCGCCAGCCACAGCAGGGCGACGGCCAGCCAGCCCAGCCGCAGGCGCGAGCGCAGGGTGTGGCCCATGTGTGCAGCCTCAGAACTTGACTGCGGGCGGCGTCGAGATGGCCTTCTCGTTTTCCACCGTGAACGACGGCTTGACCGGATACTTGAAGATCATCGCCGTCAGGTTGGTCGGGAAGCTGCGCGCCAGGATATTGAAGTCCTGCACCGCGGCGATATAGCGCTGGCGTGCCACGGTGATGCGGTTCTCGGTGCCTTCGAGCTGCGACTGCAGGTCGCGGAACGAGGCGTCGGCCTTCAGTTGCGGGTAGTTCTCGGACACCGCCAGCAGGCGCGACAGCGCGCCGGACAGTTCGCCCTGCGCCTGCTGGAAGCGCTTGAAGGCTTCCGGGTCGTTCAGGGTCTCGGGCGAGACCTGGATGCTGGTGGCGGCGGCGCGGGCCTTGGTCACCGCTTCGAGGGTCTCGCGCTCGTGCGACGCGTAGCCCTTGACGGTGTTGACCAGGTTGGGGATCAGGTCGGCGCGGCGCTGGTACTGGTTGATGACTTCGCTCCAGGCCGCCTTGACCGCCTCGTCCTTGGACTGGAAGTCGTTGTAGCCGCACGCGGACAGCAGGCTGGCCATGACCGCCAGCAGCAGCCAGCGGAAGACGGACAGCGGCGAGGACAGGGACGAAGAGGCGCGCATCGGGAAACTCCGCGGGTTAGACATGGATTAAGCGAATCCCAAGTGTAGCGCACCGCCCATGTGGCAGGCGGCGCACCGGGCGCCGCCTGCCTGACGGGGCGCTCAGCCTGCCGCGAACGCCTTGCGCGCGGCGTCGAGCGTGGCCGCCAGGATGGCGTCGTCGTGCTGCGCCGAAACAAAGCCGGCCTCAAATGCCGACGGCGCCAGGTAGACGCCCTGGTCCAGCATGGCGTGGAAGAAGCGGTTGAAGCGCGCGGTGTCGCTCTTGGTCACCTCGGCAAAGCTGCCGGGCACGCCGTCGCGGAAGTAGATGCCGAACATACCGCCGACCGCATCGGCCGCGAACGGCACGCCGGCGGCCTTGGCGGCTTCGGCCAGGCCATCGGCCAGCTTGCGCGTCTGCGCCGCCAGCCGGTCGTGGAAGCCCGGCGCCTGGATCAGCTTGAGCGTGGTCAGGCCCGCGGCCACCGCCAGTGGGTTGCCCGACAGCGTGCCGGCCTGGTAGACGCCGCCCAGTGGCGCCAGTTTGGCCATGATGTCGCGCCGCCCGCCGAAGGCCGCGGCCGGCATGCCGCCGCCGATCACTTTGCCCAGGCAGGTCATGTCCGGCTTGATGCCGTAGTGCGCCTGCGCACCGCCCAGCGCCACGCGGAAGCCAGTCATCACTTCGTCAAAGATCAGCACCGCGCCGTCGCGCGTGCACAGCTCGCGCATGGCCTTCAGGAACGCATCGGTGGCGCGCACCAGGTTCATGTTGCCGGCCACCGGCTCGACGATCACCGCGGCGATCTCGCCGGCATGCTTGGCAAAGGCTTGCTCGAGCTGCTCGACGTTGTTGTACTCCAGCACCATGGTGTGGCGCGTCACGTCCGCCGGCACGCCGGCCGAAGAGGGCGCATTCTGCGTGGTGTCGGCAAAGGTCAGCAGGCCCGAGCCGGCCTTGACCAGCAGGCTGTCGGCATGGCCGTGGTAGCAGCCCTCGAACTTGATGATCAGGTCGCGGCCGGTAAAGCCACGCGCCAGGCGCAGCGCGCTCATGGTGGCCTCGGTGCCGGAGGAGACCAGGCGCACCTGCTCGATCGACGGCACCAGCTTGCAGATTTCCTCGGCCATCACGATCTCGGCCTCGGTCGGCGCGCCGAACGAGAAGCTGTGCGTGGCGGTTTCCTGGATGGCACGCACCACCTCGGGGTGGGCGTGGCCGACGATCATCGGGCCCCAGGAGCCGATGTAGTCGATATAGCGCTGGCCGTCGGCGTCCCACATATAGGCTCCCTCGGCGCGCGTGATAAAGCGCGGCGTGCCGCCCACCGAGCGGAAGGCGCGCACGGGCGAGTTGACGCCGCCCGGGATGGTCTGCTGGGCGCGGTCGAAGAGCTGCTGATTACGGGACATGGCGTTGAGGTGGGAATCAAGTCTGCGGAGAACGTGTCCGGCTGGGCCCAGGACTTGTCGTTGACATGCGGCAAGAACAGCTGAATTTCGCTGCAATTGACTGCCAATCATGCGCTAACAGGGCGCTAACAGGCGCGAACACGGCGGAACTGGCACGATTCCGGCGGTCGCCGGCTGGCGTCGGCGTCACGGTTTCGGTACCATCTGCGCTGGATTTTAATGGAGAGTGGCCAGAGCCTGTTATGGACGAAGAATTCAAGACTTGGATGTGCCTGATCTGCGGCTGGATCTACGACGAAGCCACAGGCGCGCCGGAAGACGGCATCGCCCCCGGGACCCGGTGGGAAGACGTGCCCATCAACTGGACCTGCCCGGAGTGCGGCGCGCGCAAGGAAGATTTCGAGATGGTTGCCATCTGACGAGCCCGGCGGGGCGGCAGGCGCCATGTCGGCTGCACGCCATCGAGGCTTCACAGAAAAGCCGCATACTGGCCGCGCGCGTCGCGCCAATGCGACAGAACGCCGGCAAGGGCCCGCCGGACCGGATTGACGGCCCCCCGGCGTCTTGTCACACTCTGTTGCAAAATGACTGGCCGTCCATCCGCCATCGGTGAGGAAGACGGCAGGCAGGTGCGGGTTCCACGCACCGCCGCTGCCGGGCACAGCCCGGCCTTGAAGGGAAATAAGAATTTGTCGGGGGTCCGTCGGGGCGCGCATGGGTCGCGCTGCTTCGCACGGGTGTTCTCAAGTGATTGCCGGCGCTCCGCATGGGGCAGCTGGTCGCGGGAACAACATGCGGGTCGCTCAAACAGAAGAAAACCAGCGGGTCACTGCCGCCGGCGTCCACGCGACGCCTGGCAATTCCACACCAGACGCCACGGCGCCGCCGCGCCGCAAGGTGCTGGTGATCGACGATTCCAGCACCATCCGCCGCACGGCGGAGATATTCCTGTCGCAGGCGGGATACCAGGTGACGTTGGCCGAAGACGGCTTTGAGGCGCTGGCCAAGGTCGGCGATCTGCATCCGGACCTGGTCTTCTGCGACATCCTGATGCCCCGGCTCGACGGGTATCAGACCTGCTCCCTGATCAAGAAAAGCCCCCGGTTCCATGCCATCCCCGTGATCATGCTGTCCTCGCGCGACGGCGTGTTCGACCGCTCGCGCGGCCGCCTGGTCGGCGCGCATGACCACCTGGCCAAGCCGTTCACCCGTGAAGCGCTGCTGCAGGCCGTGCAGGGCTGCCTGCCGTGCCAGTCCGCGGGTGCCGTGCTGCCGGCCTGAGTGAACCGAACTGCATCGAAGGAAAACCTCATGACTGCCATCAACAAGATCCTGATCGTCGACGATTCCCCGACCGAAGCCCTGTTCATGTCCGACCTGCTCGGCAAGCGCGGCTTCAAGGTCGCGGTCGCCGGCAACAGCGACCAGGCCTTCGCGCGCCTGGAAGCCGAGAATTTCGACCTGATCCTCATGGACGTGGTGATGCCCGGCCAGAACGGCTACCAGGCCACCCGCGCGATCAAGCGCGACGACCGCTTCAAGGACATCCCCGTGATCATGTGCACCAGCAAGGGCCTGGACACCGACCGCATCTGGGGCATGCGCCAGGGCGCGTCCGACTACATCGTCAAGCCCGTCGACGGCGAAGAGCTGCTGGGCAAGATCGCCGCGCTGTCGCACTGAATTCGCGCGCGCATGCCGTACGGGATGCCGCCGCCACCTGTTCCGGGGACCGCCAGATGAACGCGCCACGCCAAGACCTCCGTGCCCGCCAGACCCGCTTGCAGGACTACCAGGCCATGCTGGCCCGGCGCCTGCGCGAGGCGCGCAGCCTGCCCGCGGCCGACAGCTACCTGGCGCTGCAGGTCGGGCCGCGCAACTGGTTGCTGCCGCTGGCCGACACCGGCGAGGTGCTGGACATGCGCGCGCCCAGCCGCGTGCCGCTGACACAGCCGTGGTACAGCGGGCTGGTCAACGCGCGCGGCAGCCTGCTTGGGGTGATCGATTTCAGCCTGTTCTGCGGCGGCGCGCCGACGCCGGTGCAGCCGGGCAGCAAGATCGTGGTGCTGTCGCGCCAGGTCGAGCGCGCCTGCGCCATCCTGGCCACGCGCGTGGCGGGTTTGCGCCATGCCGCCGACCTGAGCCTGCCGCACGGCGACGCGACGACGCCGTCCGCCGCCACGCGGGCCTGGGAGGGCCAGCGCTTTGCCGACCGCGACGGGCGTGACTGGCAGGTGCTGGACGTGCGCGCGCTGCTGGACGCCCCGGCGTTCCTGCAGGTAGGACGGGGCGCGGCCTGAGGTCCCGCAACAAAACAAATAACAATAACGAAGCGCAGGCCACGGCCTGCCGCACCCGGCAACGAGCCGCCGGGCACGACAACGAATAAAACGGAAGAGGGTGCTATGGGTTTCAAGAAAATCAGCCTGGGCCGGCGCAAACCGGCAGCGGATGCGGCCGCCGGCCTGGTGACCGAGCCGGGCATGGCCTATGCCGGCGGCCCGGAGCCCGCACCCGTCCCATCCGCCGCCGCCAGGGGGCTTGGCGCCACGCCGCTGGAGCAGGTCACGGCCTGGCTCGGGCGCATGCCGTTCTCGTCCCAGCAGCGGGCGCTGACGGTGGGCGTGGTGGTGTCGCTGGTGGCGCTGCTGGGCTCGGTGTACATGGACAACCGCATCGCCAACAACGCCGCGGCGCAGATCGAGATCGCCGGCGACATGCTGATGCACTCGCAGCGCCTGGGCAAGGCGGTGCCGGTGGCGCTGCTGGGCAATGCGCAGGCCTTCACGCAGCTGCGCCAGTCCAAGGACGCGCTCGCCGGGGACCTGAAGGCGCTGCAGGACGGCAGCGACGAGAAGCGCGTGCGCGCCAGCTCCGGCGCGGCCGCGCCGCTGTTGGAAACCGCGATGCAATCGTGGAAGCGCTCCGAGAAGAGCGCGGCTGACGTGCTGGCGCAGCAGCCGGTGCTGACCACCATCGGCCAGACGCTGCAGATCTTCAACGCCTCCAACCCGGAGCTGCTCGAATCCGCCGAACAGGTGGCCGCGATCAAGCTGCAGTCCGGCGCCAACGCGCGCGAGGTGGCTGCTTCCGCGCAGCTGGTGATGCTGACGCAGCGCCTGGGCAAGAACCTGAACGAGTTCCTGGCCGGCGAAGGCGTCAATCCCGAGACCGCGTTCCTGCTGGGCAAGGACACCAACACCTTCCGCGAGACGCTGGACGGCCTGCTCAACGGCAGCGAGGCGCTGCGATTGTCCGCGGCCGCGGACGAAGAGACGCGCGGCTACCTGCAGCAGCTGTTGCAGCGTTTCGAGGCGGTGCAGAAGACCACCCAGACCATCCTGCAGAACCTGCCCGGCCTGATTGCGGCAAAGCGCGCGCAGCAGCAGATCTTCAACGACAACGAGGCGCTGCGCGGCGAGCTGTCGACGCTGCAGCGCGCCTATGCCGAGTCGGCGCGCTTCCGCCCGGTGACGCTGGGCGCGACCGTGGTGTCGGCGCTGATGACGCTGCTGTGCCTGGTTGGCCTGGCGGCGCTGTACCTGCGCGATTCGCGCACGCGCGCGCTGGAAGCCGAGGCGCGCGAACGCGAGGCCGAATCGCGCCGCCTGGAAGAAAAGCGCAACAACGACAACACCCAGAAGGCAATTCTGCAGCTGATGAACGAGCTGCAGGACATCGCCGACGGCGACCTGACGCGCCAGGCCACCGTGACCGAGGACATCACCGGCGCCATTGCCGACTCGGTCAACTACACCGTGGAAGAACTGCGCGAGCTGGTCGGCCGGGTGCAGCAGACCGCCGGCGAGGTGACGCAGGCCTCGGGGCAGGTGCAGTCCACCTCGACCCAGCTGGTATCGACCACCGAAGAGCAGTCGCGCCAGATCCGCCAGACCGGCGAATCGGTGGTGGAGATGGCCGACCGCATCACGCAGGTATCGCGCGGCGCTGCCGAGTCGGCCAACGTGGCGCGCGCCTCGCTGTCTGCTGCCGAGCAAGGCCAGCAGGCGGTGCAGAACGCCATCACCGGCATGAACGACATCCGCGAGCAGATCCAGGAAACCTCCAAGCGGATCAAGCGCCTGGGCGAGTCGTCGCAGGAGATCGGTGAAATCGTCGAGCTGATCTCGGACATTACCGAGCAGACCAACGTGCTGGCACTGAACGCCGCGATCCAGGCCGCGTCGGCCGGCGAGGCCGGGCGCGGTTTCTCGGTGGTGGCAGAAGAAGTGCAGCGGCTGGCCGAGCGCTCCGGCGAGGCGACCAAGCAGATCGGCGCGCTGATCCGCACCATCCAGACCGATACCCAGGATGCGGTGCACGCGATGGAGCGCAGCACCCAGGGCGTGGTCGAAGGGGCGCGGCTGTCTGACAACGCTGGCGCCGCGCTGGTCGAGATCGGCCGCGTGTCGCGCCAGCTCGCCGAGCTGATCGAGCAGATCTCGCAATCGACCTCGCATGAGGCCGACCTGGCCACCACCGTGGCCCGCCATATCGAGCGCATCCTGCAGGTCACCGAGCAGACCACCACCGGCACGCGCCAGACCGCGCAGTCGGTGCGCCAGCTGACGCTGCTGACCGAAGAGCTGCGCAACTCCGTGTCGCGATTCAAGATCGTCTGAGTGGCCGGATGACGCCTGCGACCGCTTCCGCGCATAGCGGCCCCCGCTTTGGCCACGCCTGCAAAGCCAACTCAGCGCCGGCCCGGCCCCGCCGTGGCCGGCCGCCCGCGGCCGCCCCCGTGGCGCCGCAATGGAAGCCGTCATGTCCCTGAATTTCCCTGTTCCGCGCGATGCCGCCGAAGGCGGTGCCTCGGCCGCCGGTCCCTCCGTCCCTTCCGGCCCGGCATGGCCGCAACCGGAGCCTGCGCCGCAACCTGGCGCGGCGCACGCGCTGCAAGATGCCCCCGCGGCGCCGCCGGCGCGCGACCTGTCCGGCCTGGCGTGGCTTGCCCCCAGCCTGCGCAGCGCGCTGGAAGATGCCGCCACCGAGCTGGGCCACTATGTCGATGAGGTACGCCAGGCGCCCGAGGCGCTGGGCGCGCGCGACACCACCTCGCTGCGGCTGGCCGGCCAGCACCTGCACCAGGCCGCCGGCGCGGTGCATATCGTCGGGCTGCGCGGCACCGACCCGTATTGCCAGGCCTTGCGCCGCCTGCTGGATGCCATCGACGCCGGCACGGTCGCCGCGGGCCCCGAAGCGCTGGCGGTGTTCCGCGCCGGCGTGCAGGCGCTGGCCGAGTATGTCGACGACCTGATGGCCGGCGACGACGAAGCGCCGCTGCGGCTGTTCCAGCCCTATGCGGGCGTGCTCGGGCTGCTCGCAGAAGAGCGCGTGCACCCGGCTGACCTGTGGCTCGATGAGCTGCAGATGCTCCCCGGCATGCTGCTGCCGGCAAAGAGCCCAACCGCGGTCACGCGCGCGCGCCAGCAGTTCGAAGCAGCCCTGCTCAAGGCGCTGCGGCTCCCCCCGGCGTGCGCTGACGGCGCGCTGCTGCGCGAAGCCTGGCTGCCGCTGCGTGCGGCACTGGACGCGGTACGCACCAACGAGCAGGAGGCGCGGCGCGCCACCGACCACCCTGACCGCGACGTCTGGCATGTGCTGGGGCTGGCCTTCGCGGCGCTGGCGCATGGCCTGCTGCCATCCGACCTGCTGGCCAAGCGCTTTGCCGGGCGTGTCAACCTGCTGCTGCGCCAATACCTGCAAGGGCAGGTGCGCGTGCCGCAGGCGCTGCTGAACGACGCGATGTTCCTGCTGGTGTGCACCGGCCTGGCGGGAATCCATGCGCAGGATGATGCGGCCGTGGCGGCATTGCACGCGGACATCGCGCGCACGCTCGAGGCCTTCCGCCTCGATGCCGCGCACGCCGTCGCCAATGCCGACTTCCGGCTGCGCTACTACGGCTGGCTCGACCTGATCGATACGCGCAACCTGCAGCAAGCCGCTGCTGGGCTGGAACGCGCGGCCGCCGGCGACCAGGCCGCCTGGGAAATCGCGCTGGCCGCGCTCGCCGAGGCCGCGCTGCCGCTGGCGCAGCCTGCGTTGCAGCGTTGCCTGGCGCAGGCCGTGACCCAGGGCTGGGAACGCGCGCGGGGCGAGGCGCTGGGCGCCACCGGTATCGCGCTGTTCCTGTCGCGCGCGCTGGCGCTGCCGTGGCGCGTGCACGGGCAATCCGCGCATCCCGCGGCGGCGCGCTTTGCCGCGCAGTGCGATGCGCTCGCCGACTGCCTGGCCGATCCCGGCGCGCTCGCGCCGGCGTGGCTGGCGCGCATGGTCGAGGAGGCGCGCGCGCAGGCGCTGCGCAGCGAGGCCGTGGCGCAGCTGCGCGCGCAGCTCGACAGCGGCGAATCGTGGCTCGACAGCTACGACCGCAATGCCGCGCGTGCCGACGGCGCCGGGCACCTGCGTGATGCGCGCGAGGCGTTCGCCGCGCTCGGCGCCACGCTGTCACAGCTCCCAGGTTCCGCGGCGCTGCCCGAGGCGCTTGCCGCCGACGCCGCGCAGGCCGCCGCCGCGGTACAGGCCGTCAATGCGCGCCTGGCGGAGCCCGGCGATCTTGCCGACGCCGGCGCACGCGCCGCGCTGCTGGGCGCGGTGGCGGCGGAACTCGGCGTGGTCCATGCCTTTGCCGATACCCTCGAATTCGGCCGCATGCGCCGTGCCGACGCGCTCACCGAAGCCGGCGCCAGCGACGACGCGCAGGCCCCCCAGCATCCGCTGGACGCCGCGCGTGCCGCCGCCGAGGAAGCGATCCGCACCGGTGCTATCCCCGATGCGGCGCCGGTACAGCGGCTGCGCTCAGCGCTGCAGGCCCTGGCCGACCAGGCTGCCATCGACGACGATGCCGCGCTGCGCCGCCAGGCCGCCGACGCCATCACGCAGTGCAATGCGTGGCTGGCGGGCAGCGACGAGGCGGGCGGGCGCCTGGTGGTCGCGCTGGCCGCTGCGATGCCCGAGCCCGCGCCCGCACCGACCCCGCCGGCCGCGCAGGGCATGCCCGCCGCGGGCGACAGCGCGGCCATCGACGCCGAACTGCTCGATATCTTCCTGAACGAGGCCGACGAGGTGCTGGGCGGCATTGCCGGCGACCTCGGCTCGGGCCTGGAGATACTGCGCGAGGCCGACACGCTCAGCCGCGTGCGGCGCGCCTTCCATACGCTCAAGGGCTCCAGCCGCATGGTCGGCCTGCATCGCTATGGCGAAGCCGCGTGGGCGGTGGAGCAGGTGATGAACCTGTGGATCGCCGAAGCGCGCGAGCCGGTGCCGGCACTGTTGTCGCTGCTGCGCCGCGCGCATGCCGAGCTGTCGGCGTGGGTCGCGCAGCTGCACCGCGACGCGGCCGCGTGGCACGACATCGCGCCGCTGGTGGCAGCCGCCGCAGCGGTGCGCGATCCGGCCGCGCCGCCGGCCGGAGATGGCGCTGCGGGCTTGCCTGAAGCCGAGGCGCCGGCTGCCGAAGCGCCGCTGGCGGATGCCCCGGCCGATGCGGTGGAAAACGTGCCGGCCGAGCTCTCAACCGAGCCGTTGACCGAGCCGTCAACCGATAGCGGCGACGACAACGTCATCCCGTTCCGCCTGTCCGGCGGGCTGTCGAGCGAGGACGACCACTACAAGGTGATCGGGCCGGTGCGCATCGGCCTGGCGCTGTACAACGTCTACCTGCAGGAGGCCGACGACCTGCTGCGCCAGTTCACCACCGACCTGTCCGAGTGGCGCCACGAGGGGCATCCGTGCCCGAGCGAATTGGCACTGCGCGTGGCCCACACGCTGCAAGGCAGCGCCTCGACCGTGGGGCTGGAGCCGGTGCGCGAGATTGCCGAGGCGCTGGAAGCGCTGCTGCTGCAGCTCGGCTCCCACCCGGTGGTGATGCATCCGGGCGACTTCCGCCTGCTCGAGCAGGCAGTCGAGCGCCTGCGCGGCATGCTGCACCAGTTCGCCGCGGGCGTCTGGCCCGATGCCGACGCCGGCTTGCGCCGCAGCCTGGTGGAGTTCGGCGAACGGGCGCTGCTGCGCCCGCGCGTGGCCGTGCCCGCGCCGCAGGCACCGGCTGACGCCGATGGCTCGGTGGCACAGCTGTTCGGGCAGCCGCCGGTGCAGCAGGATGAGCCGCCGCAAACGCCACCGGCGCCGCCGCCCACCCCGCACGATGCTGTGGTGATCGCGCTGCCGACCGCGCACCGCTTGCCGGTTGCGCCGGCGCAGCATGAAGACGGCGCGGAAGGCGCACCCGATCCGGTGCTGGTGCAGATTTTCCTGGAAGAGGCGCAGGGCACGCTGCCCGAGCTGGGCAAGCTGGTGCGCACCTGGGAAGCCGCACCTGACGAGGCCAGCCATGGCGGCCTGGTGCTGCGCGCGCTGCATACGCTCAAGGGCAGCGCGCGCATGGCCGGCGCGATGGCGCTGGGGCAGGCCGCGCATGAGATGGAAACGCTGCTGGACGCCAGCCTGCGCGGCCAGGGGCCGTTGGGTGTGGGGCCGCAGCTGTTCCAGCGGCTCTATGCCTGGTACGACCGCATCCTCGCGCATGCCGAGGCGCTGCAGGCGGGCCGCCTGCTGCCGGCCGACGATCCGGATGTGGTCAATGGACTGGCCGAGGCGGCGCAGGACGCAGAGACCGAGGCCGCTGCCCCGCAGGCAACCGAAACCGTGGCCCCGGCGGCCAACCTGCCGGCCGTGCCGGGACCCTCCGACGTGATGGTCACGCTGCCGGCAACGCCCCTGGCGCCCGCAGAACCGCCACGCGCGCTGGTGCGCGTGCAGGCGCGCGCGCTCGACACACTGATCAACGAGGCCGGCGAAGTCGGCGCCACGCGCGCGCGGCTCGACAGCGAACTGGAGGCGATGCGCGCCTACCTGGGCGAACTGAACGACAACGTCGCGCGCCTGCGTGGCCAGCTGCGCGAGATCGAGATCCAGGCCGAGTCGCAGATGGCCTCGCGCATCGCCGATGCGCAGCACAAGCAGGAATTCGATCCGCTCGAGTTCGACCGCTTCACCCGCTTCCAGGAACTGACGCGGATGATGGCCGAGTCCGTCAACGACGTGGCCACCGTCGAGCAGAACCTGCAGCGCGGCTTCGACCGCGCCGCCGGCGACCTGGCCGCGCAGGCACGGCTGACGCGCGGGCTGCAGCGCGGCCTGATGCAGGCGCGCATGGTGCAGTTCGACGCGCTGGCCGAGCGGCTCTATCGCGTGGCGCGCCAGGCCGCGGCGGAGACCGGCAAGGAAGTGCGGCTGCTGATCAAGGGCGGTACGGTGGAAATCGACCGCTCGGTGCTCGACCGCATGGCCGGCCCGATCGAACACCTGATCCGCAACGCGGTGGTGCACGGCATCGAATCGGCCGCGCAGCGCCGCGCCGCGGGCAAGCCCGTTACCGGCGCACTGACGCTGGAGGTGCAGCAGGAAGGCAATGAGGTGGTGCTGCATTTCGTCGACGACGGCGGCGGGCTGGACCTGGCGCGCATTCATGCGCGCGCGGTCGAGCGCCGGCTGCTGGCGGCCGATGACGAGGGCAGCGAAGCGCGTCTCACCGAGATGATCTTTACGCCCGGCTTCTCCACCGCCGAGGCCGTGTCGGAACTTGCCGGCCGCGGCGTGGGCATGGATGTGGTGCGCGCCGAGACCGTCGCATTGGGTGGGCGCATCTCGCTGGATTCAAAGGCCGGTCAGGGCACTACCTTCACCGTGCACCTGCCGCTGACCACGGCGATCACGCAGGTGCTGGTGATCTCGCTGGGCGGGCGGCTCTATGCGGTGCCCAGCGGCATGATCGACCAGGTCCAGCAGCTGCGCACGCAGGCGCTGCTGGAGGCGTACAACCAGGGCCGCCTGCCCTTCTCCGGCGCCGAGGTCCCGTTCTACTACTTCGGCGCGCTGCTGGAAGAAGGCAACGCCGTCACCGCGGGCCGCAAGTACTCGCCGGTGGTGGTTGTACGCAGCGGCGCGGAACGCGTGGCGGTGCATGTCGATGAGGTGGTCGGCAACCGCGAAGTGGTGGTCAAGCATATCGGCCCGCACCTGGCGCGGCTGGAAGGCATTGCCGGCGCGACCACGCTGGGCGATGGCGAGATCGTGCTGATCTACAACCCGGTGGTGCTGGCGCAGCGCTTCGTGCGCGAGCGCGGTCCGCAGGCACTGCCGGCAGTGCCCACGCAGGCCGCCCCGGCGCAGCTTGGCGCGGTGGCGGAACTGGGTGGCGATGGCAGCGCCAAGCCGGTGCCGGGCCTGGCCATGCAGCCGACGGTGATGGTGGTGGACGACTCGCTGACCGTGCGCAAGGCCACCCAGCGCCTGCTGAGCCGCGCCGGCTACCAGGTGGTGCTGGCGCGCGATGGCGTGGACGCGCTCAAGCAGCTGCAAGACGTGATGCCGGATGCGATGCTGGTGGATATCGAGATGCCGAACATGGACGGCTTCGACCTGACCCGCAACGTGCGTTCCGATTCGCGCACCGCGCATATGCCGCTGGTGATGATCACCTCGCGCACGGCGGACAAGCATCGCCGCTATGCGGAGGAGATCGGCGTCAACGTGTATCTGGGCAAGCCTTATAACGAGGATGAACTGCTGGGGACGTTGCACCGGTTGCTGGGTGAGCGGGCGGCGGGGACGGCGGGGTCGGTGGCGCAGATGCTGGGGGATGGGCCGGCGGCTTGAGTCGCGCTGCGTAGTGCGCGCTGGCGGTTTGCTCCCTCTCCCGCAAGCGGGAGAGGGAGCCTGTTACTAGCAATTAATAGCCCGTCGTCCTACCAAGGGCCCTAAACACAAAAAAGCGCGACATCCAAGATGCCGCGCCTTCCTTCCTCCTCCATCGGCCGCGCCGCGAACGGCGCGCGCCATTACCAGCGCATCTGCGCGTTCTTGCCACCAGTACTGACCGTCGCCGTCTTGGTCAGGCCCTTGTAAGTCGCCCGCACGTTATACGTGCCCTGCGGCGCCTTCACCAGGCAACGCGGCCCGTCGGCGACAAAGCTGGCGACTTCCTTGCTGCCGCGCATCAGCTTGACGTCGACATCGGACAGGTATTCACCGCGCTCGCCCTGCGTGAAGAGCAGGCTCATGTTGTAGTTGCGCGCCTGTGACTGCAGCTTGACCTGTTCATCCTCGGCCACGCCGCCGCAGATATAGGTGACCGCACCAGCGGTACGCTGCACCATCGCATCACGCGGCGGCGGGGGTGCCGGCGTGGCCAGCGGCGGGCGCGGCTGGGCCGGGGCGGCGGTAGGCGGTGGCGCCGGTACGGTCGGCGGCGTGCCGCTTGGCGCCGGCAGCGGCGATGCCGTCGGCGGCGGGGCTGCCGTGCCCGGCGCAGTCATGCCCGGAGCGGGCTGCGCAGTAGCCGGCGGCATGGTGGTGGCCGGGGCAGGGGCCGGCATCGTGGCACCCGGTGTCGGCGCCATGGTGCTGTCCGGTGCAGTCGCAGCGGGGGCTGGCGTCACGGGCGCAGGCGTGGCCGGCGTCGGCGCAGGGGTGGCTTCCACCACCGGCGCCTGCGCATGGCTGGCGGCCGGCATGAAAGCGAGCAGCGCTACTACGCCGGCACCGAGCGCGATCACCAGGCGCTTGACGCGCGAGCGTCGCGCCAGGCGGGCTTCAACGCGCTCGAGCGAACGGGTAGGGGCAAACGGGGGACGTTGCGGCATCGTGGCCTCCTTGGCGTATCTCGGAATCAGATGCCCCGGAGGACCCCGTGGGGATCACTCCGGGTGTCTTCTTTTCCATGCTAGCGCGCAAGGTGGGGCGACACTGCCCGTTTTGGTCCTACATCCGCGTCAGCGGACGGCGCGTTGTGGCTCGCAAGCGGCGGGGGAGAGACTTCACGAGATCCCAAATGGAAAACCGGCCGTTTCCCCGCAGGAACGGCCGGTTTCAGGCCTTCTCAGCGGTCGCTGCGCCTACTTGCGGCCCACCACGCGCGGAGGCACCGACAACGTCAGCGCGGCGCCCACCACCAGGCACGCCGCCAGCAGGTACATGCCGGAATCGGTGCTGTGCGTCAGATCCTTGAGCCAGCCCACCGCGTACGGGCTCAGGAAGCCGGCCAGGTTACCCAGCGAATTGATCAGCGCAATGCCCGCGGCCGCGCCGGTGCCGGCGAGGAATGCGGTCGGCAGGCTCCAGAACAGGGGCAGCGTGGTCAGGATGCCGATC
This sequence comes from Cupriavidus sp. DF5525, assembly GCF_040149425.2. NCBI lineage: Bacteria > Pseudomonadati > Pseudomonadota > Betaproteobacteria > Burkholderiales > Burkholderiaceae > Cupriavidus > Cupriavidus sp. DF5525. The sequence continues at coordinate 788,264 of NZ_CP168265.1, forward strand.
GTTGCCAGCGTCAGCGCCACCATGGCCAGCGTGGTGTCGCCGTGCCATTGCACCGACAGCAGCAGCCCGAGCGACCCGAGCAGCGCGGGGATCGCGATATGCCAGCGGCGTTCGCCGCTGCGGTCGGCGCTGTGGGCCACCAGCACCATGCCGACCACCGCGCAGCCGTAGGGGATCGCCGTCAGCAGGCCGATATCGAGGGCGCTCTTCACGCCGGTCTGCTTGATGATCGTGGGCAGCCAGAAGCTGACGCCGTACAGGCCCATGACGAAGCAGAAGTAGATCGCGCTCATCAGCCATACGCGCGGGCTGAACATCACGGTGCGGATCGGCGGGTCTTCCTTGTGCGCGTCCTCGCTGGCGATATTGCGCTCCAGCAGCGCCTTTTCTTCCGGCGTGAGCCACTTGGCGTGCGTGATGCGGTCGTCCAGGTAGGCCAGCACCCACAGCCCCACCAGGATCGACGGGATGCCTTCCAACAGGAACATCCACTGCCAGCCGGCCCAGCCGTTATGGCCGTCGAAGGCCTGCATCACCCAGCCGGACAGCGGCCCGCCGATTACGCCCGAGAGCGCGATCGCGGTCATGAAGAAGGTGGTGGTGCGGCCGCGCCGGTTGGCCGGGTACCAGTACGTCAGGTACAGGATGATGCCGGGGAAGAAGCCCGCCTCGGCGATGCCCAGCAGGAAGCGCAGCACGTAGAACATGGTCGGCGTGGTGACGAACATCATCGCCGCCGAGATCGCGCCCCAGGTGATCATGATGCGCGCGATCCAGATGCGCGCGCCGACCTTGTGCAGGATCACGTTGCTCGGTACTTCGAACAGGAAGTAGCCGATGAAGAAGATGCCCGCGCCCAGGCCGTAGACGGTCTCGCTGAACTTCAGGTCGTTGAGCATCTGCAGCTTGGCGAAGCCCACGTTGACGCGGTCGAGATAGGCGACCACGTAGCACAGCAAGAGGAAGGGCACCAGGCGCCAGCTCACCTTGCGGTAGGTGGCGTCTTCAAAGGCGGCGCCGCTGACGCCGGGGTTTACTGCGGTCGTTGTCATGCTGTCTCCTGAGGATGTTTGCGCTTCTGCGACGCGGTACAGCTGTATTACGACAAAGCCTGGCGGGCGGTGCTTACACGCAGCGTCCGCCGTCGACTTCGATGCAGGTGCCGGTGATAAAGGCTGCTTCATCCGACGCCAGGTACAGGCAGGCGTTGGCCACGTCTTGCGGCGTCGACATGCGGCCCATCGGGATGGTGGCGAGGAATCTGGCGCGGTTCTCGGGCGTGTCAGGCATGCCCATGAACTCTTCCAGCAAGGCGGTTGCGCCGATCACCGGATTGACGCAGTTGACGCGGATATTGTCCTTGCCGAGCTCGGCCGCCATCGCCTTGCTCGCGGTAATCACCGCGCCCTTGCTGCCGTTGTACCAGACCAGCCCAGGACGCGGCCGGATGCCGGCGGTCGAGGCGATATTGACGAACACGCCGCCGCCGCGCTGGCGGAAGTGCGGGATAAAGGCGCGCGCCGACCAGTAGATGCTCTTGACGTTGACGGCGTAGACGCGATCGAACTCGTCCTCGGTGACTTCCAGGATGGGCTTGTTGCGATGGGTGGTGCCGGCGTTGTTGACGACGATATGCACGTCGCCGAAGGCGGCCAGCGCGGCCTCGCGCATGGCCTCGGTGTCGTCGCCGCGCGCAACGTCGGCGCGCACCGCGCGCGCCTGGCCACCGGCATCGCGGATCGCGGCCGCCACGCGCTCGGCGGCGTCTTCGCGCAGGTCGGCCACCAGCACGCTGGCGCCTTCGCGCGCGAAGGTGTGGGCGATGCCTTCGCCGAAGCCCGAACCGCCGCCGGTGACGATCGCTACCTTGTTGGCCAGTCTCATCGCGTGTCTCCTTGTGTTGTGGTTGTCGGTGATCTGTTGGCTGTGCTTAGGTACTCAATGCGAGAACGGCCCCCGCCCACGCAGCGCGTTGGCCGTCATCATCAGCGCCAGCAAAAACGGCAGCGCGACATACAGGCACCAGTGCACGCGATCGCCCACGACGTCGCCCCACTTGCGCTTGAACACCTGCAGCCGCGGCATGCCGGAGGGATTGGTGGCGCGCTTGTTCCGCACATGCCATGCCATCCAGAAAAAGAAGATGGCAAAGGCGACGGACAGGAAATTGATGTTACCCATGTTGAATGGCGATGGTTTTCAGTGTGGTGAATCCGTACAGGGCCTCGAAGCCCTTCTCGCGGCCGTAGCCGGACTGGCCGGTGCCGCCGAAAGGCAGCTCGACACCGCCGCCGGCACCGTAGTTGTTGATAAAGACCTGGCCCGCCCGCAGCTTGTGCGCCAGGCGCAGCTGGCGCCCGCCGTCGCGGGTCCAGACGCCGGCGACGAGCCCGTACGGCGTGCCGTTGGCGAGTGCGATGGCCTCGGCCTCGGTGTCGAAAGGCATCGCCGCAAGCAGCGGGCCGAACACTTCTTCCTGCGCCAGCCGGTGCGCGGGCGGTACGTCGCGGAACAGCATCGGCACCTGGTAGTAGCCGGCCTCCGGCGCCTCGGCCACGATCTGGCCCTGCGCCATCACCGACACGCCGGCGTGCTGCGCATCGGAAACGAAGTCCCACACGCGCTGCTGCTGTTTGCGGCTGATCAGCGGGCCGCATTCCAGGTCCAGCTCCGACGGACCCACGCGCAGCGATTCGAACACCGACGCCAGCCGGTCGAGCAGGGCGTCGTAGACCGGCCGCTCCACCAGCAGCCGGCTGCCCGCCGAGCAGGTCTGGCCGGCATTCTGCACGATGCCGTTGACCACCACCGGCACCAGCGCATCCAGGTCGGCATCGGCAAAGACGATCTGCGGCGACTTGCCGCCGAGTTCCAGCGTGACCGGCACATGGTTTTCGGCGGCGAGCTGGGCCACCTGCTTGCCGGTCTGGGGCGAGCCGGTGAACGAGATATGGTTGATGCCCGGGTGGCGCGCCAGCGCAGCGCCGGCTTCATGGCCGTAGCCGGTGATGATGTTGAGCGCACCTTCGGGCAGGCCGGCCTCGGCGGCGATCTCGGCCACGCGCAGCAAGGACAGGCAGGCGTCTTCGGCCGGCTTGACCACGCAGGCGTTGCCGGTGGCCAGTGCCGCGCCCACGCTACGCCCGAAGATCTGCAGCGGGTAGTTCCACGGGATGATGTGGCCGGTCACCCCGTGCGGCTCGCGCACGGTCAGCACGGTGTAGCCGGGGTTGTAGGGGATGGTCTGGCCGTGCAGCTTGTCCACCGCGCCGGCGTAGAACTCGAAGTAGCGCGCCACGGCGCGGGCGTCGGCGCGCGCCTGGCGCAGCGGCTTGCCGGTGTCGCGGGCCTCGAGCGTGGCCAGCTCGTCCTCATGGGCGATCAGCGCCACGGCGACGCGGTTGAGCAGGCGCACTCGCTCGGCCGGCGCCATCTGGCCCCAGGCGCCTTCGGCGGCCTGGCGCGCCGCATGGACGGCGACGTTGATGTCGGTGGCGTTGCCGCGGGCGATCTCGGCGAACGGCTCGCCGCTGGACGGATCGAATACCTTGATGCGCAGGCCGTTGTCAGGCGCGATCAGGCGGTTGGCGACGAAGTGCTGGGCGTGCATGGGTGGCTCCGAAGCGGCTAGAGGGCAGCACGGGGGCTGCGCAATTCAGTGACGGCTGAAGAATGCGCCATTATCGCCGACGGCGGGCGACCTGCAATGCGGCGGCTGTCAGCGTCCGGTCAGGCATGAGCCGCTATAATGCCCGCCATCCAACAACACCGCGCAGGCATCTGGAGAACCGCATGAGCTTCAACCTCGTAACCCCGGGCAAGGACATCCCCAACGATTTCAACGTCATTATCGAGATCTCGGCCCAGAGCGATCCGGTGAAGTACGAGGCCGACAAGGAAACCGGCCTGCTGTTCGTCGACCGCTTTATCGGCACCGGCATGCGCTATCCGGCCAACTACGGCTACATCCCGCAGACGCTGTCGGGCGATGGCGACCCGGTGGACGTGCTGGTGCTGTCGCCGTTCCCGATCCTGGCCGGTGCCGTGGTGCGCTGCCGTGCACTCGGCATGCTGAAGATGACCGACGAGTCGGGCGTGGACGCCAAGCTGGTCGCCGTGCCGCTGGACAAGCTGTCGCCGGCCACCGCCTACATGAAGGGCCTGTCGGACGTGCCGCAGAACACGCTGGACCAGATCAAGCACTTCTTTGAGCACTACAAGGCACTGGAAGCCGGCAAGTGGGTCAAGGTCGAAGGCTGGGCCGGCATCGAGGAAGCCCACAAGGAAATCACCGACGGCGTGGCGAACTACAAGAAGTGAGCTGCAAGAAAAATCAGCTGAATGCCGGCTGAAGCAACCCCGCTGTGGCGGGGTTTTTTGTTGCCTGCCGCTTGATGGTGGTTAGCACCCAGGCAAGTGGCTTGCGCTACGCTAGGGCGGTGCTGACGATAAGGAGAACCCACCATGGACCGCATCACGGAAATCCAGGCCTTGCCGGAGGTGTTGTCGCCGTCGCGCCGCTATGACCGGCTGGCGGTATGGCTGCACTGGGCGGTATTCCTGCTGGTAGCGCTCGCTTACGCCGCCATCGAACTGAAGGGCAACTTCGCCAAGGGCACACCGCCACGCAACTTGGCGATGCTGGTGCACGAATGGGCGGGGCTGGTGGTACTGGGACTGGCGGTGCCACGCCTGCTGTGGCGCCTGGTGCGCGGCGCGCCCATGCCGGAGCCGGGGTGGCGCCTGATGCAGCTGGCCGGGTCGGCCATGCACTGGGTGCTGTACCTGTTTATCCTGGCCCAGCCGCTGCTGGGGCTGCTGACAATCAATGCCGGCGGGCACCTGCTGGCGTTGCCGCAGCTGGGTATCGAGATTCCCGCGCTGGTGGGGCCGGATCCCGCGCTGAAGGACACCGTCAAGGAGACCCACGAGACCCTGGGCACCGCCTTCTACCTGGTGATCGGCCTGCATGCGATGGCGGCGCTGTTCCACCACTACATGCTGGGCGACAACACGCTGCGGCGGATGCTGCGCTGAGCGCAGCGATCAGGAGCGCGCGAACGGATTGCGTTCACCCAGCTCGTCCAGGTAGGCGTCGATGCCCTGGCGCTCGCGTACCAGGAAGCGCTCGACCGCATCGGCAAAATCCGGATGCGCCAGCCAGTGCGCCGAACGCGTGGCCACCGGCAGGAAGCCGCGCGCCATCTTGTGCTCGCCCTGCGCGCCGCCTTCGAAGGTGCGGATGCCTTGCGCGATGCAGAACTCCAGCGGCTGGTAGTAGGCCGTCTCGAAGTGCAGGCACGGCTGGTATTCGAGCGCGCCCCAGTAGCGGCCGTACAGCGTGCTGACCCCGGGCGCGTCGTCGTACACCAGCAGCGAGGACGCGATGCGCCGGCCCTCGCGCTCGGCCACCACCAGCAGCAGATGCTGCGGCATGGCCGCGCCGATGCGCCGGAAGAAATCCAGGTTCAGGTAGGGCGTGGAATGGTGCTCGCGGTAGGTCTGGCGATAGCAGCGGTTGAAGAAGCGCCACGCATCGTCGTCGATCTCGGCCCCGCGCAGGTGGCGGAAGGTGATGCCGGCCTGCGCCACCTGGCGCCGCTCGGCGCGGATGTTCTTGCGCTTCTTCTGCGACAGCGTGGCAAGGAAATCGTCGAAGCTGGCATAGCGTTCGCCGCCCGGGCCTGGATCTGCGCCTTCGCCACCGTTGGTCCAGTGGAACTGCACGCCATGGCGCATCAGCATGCCGGCCTCCTGCATCAGGTCGGCCTCGGCATCGTCGGGGAACAGGATATGCAGCGACGACATCTTGCTTTCCGCCGCCAGCGTCAGGGCCACCTGCAGCAGCAGCCGGCGCGCCGACTCGTCCTCTGCAATCAGCCGAGCCCCGCGCACCGGCGTGAACGGGATTGCCGACAGCCACTTGGGGTAGTACTCGATGCCGTGGCGCGCGTAGGCGTCGGCCCAGGCCCAGTCAAACACATACTCGCCATACGAATGCGCCTTGGCATAGAGCGGCATCGCCCCGGCCAGCCGCTCGCCGGCCCACAGCGTCAGGTAGCGCGGATGCCAGCCGGTTTCTCCGCATGCGCTGCCGCTGGCGTGCAGCGCATGCAGGAAGGCGTGGCGCAGGAAGGGCGTGGCTTCGGGCTGGCGTGACAGCAGCGCGTCCCAGGCGGCCGGGTCGATCCCGGCCAGGTCGGAGACGATCTCTGTGCGATAGCCCGGGGCGTCCGGTTGGCTGGCGTTCTGGCTGTCTGCGGCCGCGGTATTGCCGGAATCCGACTGCATTGGCAAGGGTCCGTGATCGAGAATGAGGGAGGGGTAGGGCGCGGCGGCCCTGGTCTGGCGGCCGGCCCGGTCGAGTCTACCGGAAACGGCCCACGGGCGCTGCGGAGTGCCTTGACGGCAGCGCAGGGATTGGCGACGTAGAATGGCGAGTATGCGTCACGCCACCACTTCCTGCTGAATCGCACCCGGCTGTGCCACGCGCGCCGGTGCCGCACCCCAGGTTCCCGATCATGAAGCCATCCTTCTTCAACCTCTATTCCCACGGTTTCGCGCGCGTGGCGGTCGGCGTGCCGGTCTGCCGCGTCGCCGATCCCGCCTTCAACGCGCGCGAGACGCTGGCGCTCGCCACGCAGGCCGCGCAGCAGGGCGCCGTGCTAGCTGCCTTCCCTGAACTGGGCCTGTCGGCCTACACCTGCGACGACCTGTTCCACCAGCGCACGCTGCTCGACGCCTGTGAAACGGCGCTGGGCACCATCGTCGAAGCCTCGCGCAAGCTGCCGCTGGCGATGGTGGTGGGCATGCCGTTGCGCGTGCAGCACCAGCTGTTCAACTGCGCCGTGGTGGTGGCGGCGGGCCGGGTGCAGGGCGTGGTGCCCAAGTCCTACCTGCCGAATTACTGGGAATTCTATGAAGGGCGCCAGTTCAGCGCGGCCGACTGTGCCAACGCCGACAGCGTGCGGCTGCTGGGCCAGGACGTGCCGTTCGGCGCCGGGCTGCTGTTCGATATCGAAGGGCTGCCGTTCTTCCGCTTCCACGCCGAGATCTGCGAAGACGTGTGGGTGCCGATTCCGCCGTCGTCGTTCGCCGCGCTGGCCGGCGCGACCGTGCTGGTGAACCTGTCCGCATCGAATATCGTGGTCGGCAAGTCCGGCTACCGGCACCAGCTGGTGTCGCAGCAATCGGCGCGCTGCCTGGCGGCGTACCTGTACACCTCCGCCGGCAAGGGCGAATCGTCGACCGACCTGGCCTGGGACGGCCAGGCACTGATCTGCGAGAACGGCGAACTGCTGGCGGAGTCCGAGCGCTTCTCCGATGACTCGCACCTGCTGTTCGCCGATGTCGACGTCGAGCGCCTGTCGCGCGAACGCATGCACCAGGTGACCTTCGGCCATTCAGTGCGCCGGCACAAGGAAGAGGCCGGGCGCTTCCGCGTGATCAGCTTCCCGCTGGACCTGCCGCGCGACAAGACCCTGCCGCTGTCGCGCAACGTGGCGCGCTTCCCGTACGTGCCGGCCGACCCGCGCCAGCGTGACGAGCGCTGCAACGAGGTCTACAACATCCAGGTGCAGGCGCTGGTGCAGCGGCTTTCGGCCAGCAAGATCAGCAAGGTGGTGATCGGCGTGTCCGGCGGGCTCGATTCCACGCACGCGCTGCTGGTCTGCGCCAAGGCGATGGATCGCCTCGGCCTGCCGCGCGCCAATATCCTCGCCTACACCATGCCAGGCTTCGCCACCAGCGACCGCACGCTGCAGCAGGCGCGCCAGCTGATGCAGGTGGTGGGCTGCACCGCCACCGAGATCGATATCCGCCCGAGTTGCATGGCGATGCTGAAGGACCTTGGCCACCCCTACGCCGCCGGCGAGAAGGTCTACGACGTGACCTTCGAAAACGTGCAGGCCGGCGAGCGCACCAACCACCTGTTCCGGCTGGCCAACTTCCACCATGCCATCGTGATCGGCACCGGCGACCTGAGCGAGCTGGCGCTGGGCTGGTGCACTTATGGCGTGGGCGACCACATGTCGCACTACAACGTCAACGCCAGCGTGCCCAAGACGCTGATCTCGCACCTGGTGCGCTGGGTGGCGGAAACCGGGCAGGTGGGCGAGGGCGGCTCGGATGTGCTGCTGGCGGTGTTGGGCACCGATATCAGCCCCGAGTTGGTGCCGGGCGATACCAACCACGGCCCGGAGCAGAAGACCGAGAGCACCATCGGCCCTTACGAGCTACAGGATTTCAACCTCTACTACACGCTGCGCTTCGGCTTCACGCCGTCGAAGATCGCCTTCCTGGCGCAGCACGCCTGGGGCGACCGCGAGCGCGGGGTCTGGCCCTACGGGCCGGAGGTGGCGCGCAATGAGTACGGGCTGGCGGAGATCAAGCGAAACCTGGCGATCTTCCTGGACCGGTTCTTCCGCACCAGCCAGTTCAAGCGCTCCTGCGTGCCGAATGCGCCCAAGGTGGGCTCGGGTGGCTCGCTGTCGCCGCGTGGCGACTGGCGGGCGCCGAGCGATTCGGAGTCTGTGGTGTGGCTGGCGGATCTGGAGAAAGTCCCGGACTGACAGGGCGACCCTTTTGCCGATGAGCATGGCCCGCGTGTGCGGGCCATTTTTCTTGGGAATTTCAGGCTGCAGGGCCCGACACCAGCTTGAGCCCGACCACGCCACTCAGGATCAGCCCGATGCAAGCCACGCGCGCCAGCGACACCGGCTCGCCCAGCCACAGCATGCCCAGCATCGCGGTGCCCGCGGCACCGATGCCGGTCCACACCGCATAGGCCGTGCCGACCGGCAGCACGCGCAGCGACAGTGTCAGCAGCACGATGCTGGCCAGCCCGGTGGCCACGGCATAGACACTCGGCCACAGCCGGCTGAAGCCGGCCGACCACTTCATGCCGAAGGCAAAGGCGATTTCAAGCAGGCCGGCCACGCCCAACAATATCCACGACATCGCTCAGGCGGCCAGCAGGCGCTGCGTGAAGAGGCCATGCAGCGTGCGCACGAACAGCACCGCGATCGCCACCGTCAGCACCAGCAGGATCAGGCCCGCCACCCACGCCAGCACGCCGGTTTGCACATGCGCCGCATACTTCAGCGCCGCGTTCGACAGCGCCGCCATCGGGAAGCTGATGGCCCACCACGACGGCGCGAACGGCGCCGGGCGGCGGAACACGCGCCACGACAGCAGCAGGAACAGGAACAGGCCGAAGTAGAACAGCATGCCGGCGAACATGTCGATGTGCCCGGTCACGTTGACGTAGGCCAGGAAGCCCACCTCGAACGGCGCGATCAGGATGATCAGCGACGGCACCATGCCGGCCGGCAGCGGATCGTGGTGGACCAGGCGCGACAAGATCATGGTGAAGAACACCAGCGCCATCATCGTGCCGACCGCAATCGCAATCAGGTTGACCTCGTGCGCCCACGCCATCGGCATGGTGCCCCCGGCCACGGCGATGTCGAGCGTGGCCACGCCCGGGATCAGCCACGCCGGCACGACGTGCGTCGGATCGCCCTTGCCGCGGAAGAGGCGGCCAGCAATGACGAAGGTCAGCGCGATGGTCAGCACGGTGCCCAGCGTCCAGATCGCCTGGCCCAGCGCCTGATGGTGCACGCCGACGACCGATGACAGCAGCAGGATGGCAATGGTGATGGTGCCGAAGAAATTCCCGGCCACCGGATGGTTGAACTCGGCCCGGACCGCATCCCGGTAGCGCAGCCACTTGGCCAGGTAGCCGGCGGCCAGCGCCAGGAAGGCGAGCACGGCGACCACGCCGACGGCGTCGCCGACGGCGTCGCCGATGGCGGGGCTGGTGCCGAAGACCGGGCCCGCGCCGCGCCATGCCATCGACAGGCCGGACAGGCCCATCACGGCGCCGAACAGGTTGACGGGGAGATTCTTCACCGAGCTGCGCGGCGCCGGCAGGCTGGCCGCGGGGTTGGCTGCAAAAGTCATAGGGGTGCGTCTGCTTCAGTGGATCGGCCGGCACGCCGTGTGCCTGGCGGGAGGGTTGCCGGGGCCGCGTCCCATGAAGGGCCCGGGCCTGGTGGAAGGAATTATGGTTGGCGCTCTCGTTGGCCGAAAGGATAAATACACGTCAGATTCGGCCAATCGAATCGCGGCCTCGGCCAGTGATGCCGCAGGGCCGTATTTCCTCCCTAGACTGCGCCCCGGTTCGATTGCGTAGCAGAGGAAAGACAGCAATGACGAGACGAATGACGAGGGGCGCCGCCCGTGCCGCCTGGCTGCTGGCCTGTTGCCTGGGCCTGGCCGCGTGCATCCAGGCGCCGATCCGGCCTCATGAAGGCGCGCCTGTTGTGCGGCACGGGCAGGGCGGTGCGCGCGAGCACGTGGACGGCGTCGATATTTGGCTGCGGGGCGAGCCGCCCCGGCCCTATGAAGTGCTGGCCTATACCAGCGTGGAAACGCCGGAAGGCTGGATCGGCGAGCGCATCCTGCTGTCGCGGGTGGCCAGCCGCGTTCGCGAGGCGGGCGGCGACGCCGCGCTGCTGGATGCACAGCGCACGCGGCTGTCCACGCTACATCGCGCTGGTGGCAACACGGCGTTGGCGGAGTCCCGGCGCGTCGTCGACATCACCATCGTGCGTTATCGCTAGGGCGCCGCGCCGGGCAGGGAGTGCCGGCAAATCCAGCCGGACCGGCATCAGTCTCGGCCATGCGCCTGCCATTCTGGCCGGATTTGCCTAGACTTGCGGTATCCAGCCATCATCCATGCCCCTTGCCTTGCTGCCATGAAGATCGCAGTCCTTGCTTTCCCCGGCGTCCAGATGCTCGATCTGGCCGGTCCCCTCGACGTGTTCCATGAAGGGGCCCGGCAGGCCGGCCAACCGGACGCCTACCAGTTCGAGATCGTCTCCCCATCGCCCGGTATGCTGACCGCTGCCAATGGCATGCGCATCATGCCGGACGCGACGCTGGAGACTGCCAGCGCCGATATCGACACGCTGCTGGTCGCTGGCGGCCCCAGACTCAACCTGCTCGAACAGGACCAGGCGATCCGCGACTGGCTCGCGCGCCAGGCCCGCACCGTGCGGCGCATCGGCTCGGTGTGCTCGGGCGCGATGCTGCTGGCGCATGCCGGGCTGCTGGACGGCCGCAGCGCGACCACGCACTGGAATGCCACCGAGCGCCTGGCGCGGAAGTTCCCGGGCGTCAGGGTCGAGCCGGACCGGATCTTCGTGAAGGACGGCAACCTGTACACCTCGGCCGGCGTGACCGCCGGGCTGGACCTGGCGCTGGCACTGGTCGAGGAGGATTTCGGTCGGGTGGTGGCGCTGCGCGTGGCGCGCGAGCTGGTGATGTTCCTCAAGCGCCCTGGCGGGCAGTCACAGTTCAGCGCCCATCTGGCGGCGCAGACGGCTGAGCGCAACGCCATCCGCGAGGTGCAGGGATGGGTGGTGGAGAACCTGGCCTGCAACCTGTCGGTCGAGGCGCTGGCCGCTCAGGCCGGCATGAGCACGCGCAATTTCTCGCGCATCTTCAAACAGGAATGCCAGGTGACGCCGGCGGATTTCGTCGAGGGGGCGCGCATCGACGCGGCGCGCCGGCTGCTGGAAGGCTCGCGCCATCCGCTCAAGCGCGTCGCCGCGCTGACCGGATTCGGCGACACGAACAACCTGCGCCGCGCCTTCCTGCGGCGGCTGGGCGTGCCGCCGGCGGACTACAGGCGGCGCTTTCGCAGCGCCGCCTGAACAAAGTGCTGTACACAGCCTGTGCACAGCATTTGCACAGGTTTTCCGGGGTCCTTTCCACAGGGTTGTCCACAGTGCGCCCGGCGCGGCCTTGCGGGGAATGCGGGCGGCCAATGACTGGTAAAATGCTCGCCGGAGAGCGCCGCCAGGCGTGTGAACAAACGATAAACAGGGGCCAGTCATGAAGCAGATTACCGCCATCATCAAACCGTTCAAGCTCGACGAGGTGCGTGAAGCGCTGGCTGACGTCGGCGTGACCGGGCTGACGGTGACCGAGGTGAAGGGATTTGGCCGCCAGAAGGGGCATACCGAGCTCTATCGCGGCGCCGAGTACGTGGTCGACTTCCTGCCCAAGATCAAGATTGAAGTGGTGGTGGCCGAGAACCAGCTCGACACCGTGCTGGACGCCATCGTCAAGGCCGCCCATACCGGCAAGATCGGCGACGGCAAGATCTTCGTCACCGAAATCGAGCGCGTGATCCGCATCCGTACCGGCGAACAGGACGAAGCCGCGGTCTGAGCCGCCGGCCAGAAACAAGAAAAACGCCGCCTCGCAGGGCTAGGCGGTCGCTTAAAGTGTTGATGAAATTCTCAATGGCCATCTCTGTACCAGCAGACTTGGCCATTCTCTTAGGCAAAATTTCTTCCACAAGAGAACACGAGCGACAAAACGCAGTTTTCACCGCGCCGCTCGAGGTCCTAGAGGCCTCGAGCTGAAAACCACACTTCTATCCCGTTGGCAATGACGCCACATCAGGCTCGCAGACGGTCTGCGGGGAAGGGGTTTCGACCTGGCAGAGGAACCAATTGCGGAGGTTTTCACCCCATCGCTTCCGGTTCTTGCCTAGAGCCCGAGCGACATCTCTCCATTGAGCCCCTGCCAGGGCCGTCTTGCTCTGCTTCGGGGTGGCTGGCAGGTGCGAAAAGACGAGTCGCTCGTTGTGCCTCTTGACGAAGCACTGGGCACCCACTGTCTTCCAGGGGATACCGTACAAAGCTTGCCGGCCCAACCAAAGAGCGGCGGACTCATCCGCGCCGATTCGATTGGGACGGCCATATTTGGTGAAGCCTCCGACCGAACTGTACGAAGGGTTCACCAAATAGAGCCGAACATGAGCTTTTTCACAGGCACGGGTCATCAGCTCTGCGAACTGTGAGCTTGCAAACGAACTTAGCATCTCGTTATATCGCTTGTTGACGCCGCCGGCGCGCAAGCCGGCCTTCTTCGTCGCGAAATCCAGGTTCTCGATGGCCACTGCGAGGCCTAGGCGCTTGCCCAGGCGGGCAAGCTCTGCAACGGTTGTTCCGATGACTTGCTTGCGTACAGCGTCGGAAAGGCCTTTTAGGTCCCAGCCGAGAAAGCCGCTCTGCGGATGACCCTCCCGCAACCGGTTCCCATCGGGCTTCACCACAGCCCAGGCAACGCCCCGGGCATTCAAATCCAGTCCAAGGACACCAGCCTCTCTAGTGCGAGCGGTCTCTGGGTTGAAACCGGTGGGAACGTCAACGCTCGCTTGCAGATACCAAATGCGCTCGCCGGCCGGTGATAGCCTTTGCAAGAGCCGCATTGTGACAGGCCGCTTTCCAAACGCGTCAATCAGCGCTGCGCGGGCCGCGCCCCGATGCGAGGCAAAGTCGACCCCGTCAATCACAATGAATCGGCATTTCATGCGAAGGGGCATCACCTTTTGCGGCCCTCCGCTGCGAGGAATGCCCAAAGCGTCCATGCGTTCATGCGCAAGCTTGTCCGTCAACCGGACGCGCAACTGGTTGGTATCCGGCAGCCACTGTAGTTCGCTATTGCCGCTGGGCTTAGCCGTATGTCCTATCGACCAGACCTGACCGTTTCGGGCTGTGTCCCAGGCCTCGTGCCAATCCTCGACAGAGGCGAATGGAGTGGTCTCGGTGTTGTGTTCGCCGGGCCGCTGCTGAAGCAGCTTCTTCGAGCCAAAACAGAGACTGTAGCGGCCTTCATCAATAGCTTTAAGCAGCGCGGACAGCTTGCCGCGCTTGGCAGTAAGAACGCGTTCTTTTTGTGCAACCCAGTTGCGGCAAAATTCGAGTTCGGTATCGACTTCCCGTAGGCGGGCTAGCGTCGTAAGGTAGCGGTTTGAACGGGCTTTCCCCGGCTTCGGTGCTACTTTATCGCGTTGAGCGCGTAGCTTATCTTGCCGTTTTGACAGGGCCTGAATTTTCTTGCCTTTGTCGGCTAGTGCGCATTCGCGTCGCTGAATGGCCAGCTCAAGCTGACCTCGTTCGTACTTTTTGAGTTCGACCAAGCCTGCATGGCGCATTTCAGCTTGCGTCAGCATGGAATCGACTTGATGCGAGGTAAAGCCTTCCCTCGTTAAGGTGGCGTAGGCGGTCGTTCGAGTGAGGTTTTGTCGATACAGAAGACTCCAAGCCTTACGCGCGCCCCACGACCAGCGTTCCGAGTTAGCCGCCAACAAGGCGGCTAACTCGGGGGTCAGATTGAGGCGGGCTTCAAAGGTGTGGAGCAAAGGCTTACCTAGAGCACTGTATGAATATACAGCACTCTATGCTTTTCTCGTTACCCCCGTCAACACTTTAAGCGACCCCCTTGCCTCGCAGGGCGGCGTTTTTGTTTGCGCCGGCGGTTTCAGCTCGGCAGCTTCCAGCCGTAGCGCACCGACACCAGCCGCATGGCGATGATCGCCACCGCCCCGGTCAGCAGCGCCGCCTCCTGCTGCACCGCCAGCCAGGTCATGCCGACATAGATCCAGCAGCCGATGAACGAGCAGGTGGCGTAGGGCGAGCGGTCGCGCAGGATCATCGGCACTTCATTGCACAGCACGTCGCGCACCACGCCGCCGAACACGGCCGAGATGATGCCCATCATCACGGCCACGGTCGGCGTCATCTGCGCCACCAGCGCCAGCGAGGCGCCGGTCACCGAGAACAGCCCCAGGCCGATCGCATCGGCCACGATGAGGGTGCGTTCGGAGGCCACCCGGCTCAACACGCGCAGCATCAGCGACGCGCCGAACGACATCGCGAAGATCAGCAGCACATAGCCTTCGTGGTCGACCCAGTAGAACGGGCGCCGGTCCAGCAGCACGTCGCGTACGGTGCCGCCGCCGAAGGCGGTGGCAAACGCCACCACGAAGGTGCCGACCACGTCCAGGCGCTGCTTGCGCGCATCGACCACGCCCGAGACGGCAAAGGCGAGCACCCCGATCACCTCCATGATGTGGAGGATCAGGGGCAGCGGCCCCATCAGCAATTCGAGGGGAAGGTGCATCCGGTGCCGGGTTGGCCGTGGATCAGGTGCGCGGCTGGCGTAGCAGCACCATCAGCGCGCCGGCGCCGCCCTCGGCCTCGCGGGCCTGCACGAAGGCGAGCACTTCTTCCTTCTGCACCAGCCAGCTGCGCACCTTGCCCTTGAGCACCGGCAGCTTGTCGGGCGAGCCCAGGCCCTTGCCGTGGATCACGCGCACGCAGCGCACGCCGTTGCGCACCGAGCGGCGCAGGAACTCCGCCAGCGCCTCGCGCGCCTCGTCGCTGCGCAGGCCGTGCAGGTCGACCTTGTCCTGCGGCACCCATTCGCCGCGGCGCAGCTTGCGGATCACGTCCATGCCGATGCCGGGGCGGCGGAACGACAGCGACTCGTCGGTTTCCAGCAGGCTTTCGACATCGAAATCATCTGACAGGGAGGCGGCCAGCACGGCCTCGTCGTTGCGGCGCGACTGCACCGGCACGGGGGCGGGCTTGCTGCCGGGCAGCGGGACGCGGTTGCGGTCGCGCAGCTGGCTGACCTGGCCAACGCTGGCGCGGAACACATCGGCTTCCTCGCGGGCGCGCTGCGCGGCCTGCTCGGCGGCCAGGCGCTCGGCTTCGCGCCGCTCGGTGTCGGCCTTGAGGGTGTCGCGCAACTTGGCCAGGTCGTTCAGGCCGAAGCGTTGGGGCGGTCGGTCGGGTTTGCGGGCGCCGTGCGTCATGAAAAATCTCCGGAGGCTCGCCGGGATTATATCGACTGGGGAGGGGTCAGGCGGTGGCGAAAAGCGGGGCGGGCGCCGGCGGGCCAGCGCGGCCCGCCGTCAGGCATCCGGCCGCGGCGGGCCGGATTGCGTTTACTTCAGGTCTTCGACAAAGCGCTGCGCATCCAGCGCGGCCATGCAGCCCGTGCCGGCGCTGGTGATGGCCTGGCGGTAGACGTGGTCCTGCACGTCGCCGGCGGCGAACACGCCCGGCACGCTGGTGGCGGTGGCATCGCCCTGCAGGCCGGACTTGGTCACCAGGTAGCCGTTCTGCATCGCCAGCTGGCCTTCGAACAGGTCAGTGTTCGGCTTGTGGCCGATGGCGATGAACACGCCCGCCAGCTTCAGTTCCTCGGTCTGGTCGCTCTTGGCGTTGCGGATGCGGATGCCGGTCACGCCGGAGTCGTCGCCCAGCACTTCGTCCAGCACGCTGTCGTAGCGGACCACGATGCGGCCTTCCTTCTCGCGCTGCAGCAGGCGGTCGACCAGGATCGGCTCGGCGCGGAAGCTGTTGCGGCGGTGGATCAGGGTGACCTTGCTGGCGATGTGCGACAGGTACAGCGCCTCTTCCACGGCGGTATTGCCGCCGCCGACCACGGCCACTTCCTGGTTCTTGTAGAAGAAGCCGTCGCAGGTGGCGCAGGCCGACACGCCGCGGCCCATGAAGGCCTCTTCCGACGGCAGGCCCAGGTACTGGGCCGAGGCGCCGGTGGCGATGATCAGTGCGTCGCAGGTGTATTCGCCGGCGTCGCCGATCAGGCGGAAGGGGCGGGCCGGCTGGCCGTTCTCGTCCACCAGCTTGGCCGTATGGATGTGATCGAAGATGATTTCAGTCTTGAATTCTTCTGCATGCGCCAGCAGGCGCTGCATCAGTTCCGGACCCTGCACGCCCTTGGCATCGCCTGGCCAGTTCTCGACGTCGGTGGTGGTCATCAGCTGGCCGCCCTGTGCCAGGCCGGTGATCAGTACCGGCTCCAGGTTGGCGCGGGCCGCGTAGACCGCGGCGGTATAGCCGGCGGGACCGGAACCGAGAATCAGCACTTTTGCGTGTTTTGCCATGATGCGTTCCTGTGGCCGGTGCGGCATGAGGCCCACCGGCATTGCTCGAAAGCGACATTATAAGAGGAGCCGCATTTGCTCACTGTTGCAAATTCCAATGGGTGCGATAGTCCCTGCCCACGTTAAAATGGCCGCCACGATGACCGTGAGTCACCCAGGTCAGTCAGTACTGACTTAGGCCGGCATCGGCTTGAGACGGATCCGAGTCAAGCATTCGGAATCACCTAAAACGCGAGTCTTATCCAGGCATGGCCCGAGCTACCACGACGACCACCCGAACCGATCCCTCAGCCTTGCCATCCCGCATCGGCAAACTGCTGGGCGAGGTGCGCTGGTTCCTGCTGCTGGCTGTCACGCTGGGCTTCCTGTGCGTGCTGGCCAGCTACAGCAAGACCGATCCCGGCTGGTCGCATGCCAACCAGGTCGCCGACATCCATAACCTGGGCGGCCGCGTCGGCGCCTGGGTCGCAGATGTGCTGTTCTTTATCTTCGGCTTCTCCGCCTACTGGCTGGCTGTGCTGCTGGTGCGCCGCTGCTGGCGCGGCTGGCGCACGCTGACGGCCGAGTTGCCCGAGCACGAGGACCACCGCCAGGGCGTGGCGGTGAGCTGGATCGGCTTCGGGCTGACGCTGTTCTCCAGCATGGGGCTGGAGGCGATCCGCATGTACCCGCTGCGCGCCGCGCTGCCGCGCGCCCCGGGCGGGGTGCTGGGCGACCTGCTGGGCGGCTGGCTGCAGGTGGCGCTGGGCTTCACCGGCGCGACGCTGCTGCTGCTGTTGCTGCTGGCGATCGGGCTGTCGCTGTTCTTCCATTTCTCGTGGCTGACGGTGGCCGAGCAGATCGGCGGCTTTGTCGAGACGCTCTTCCTCGGCTTCAAGAAGCGCCGCGAGAGCAAGCAGGACCGCATCATCGGCGAGGCCGCCAAGGTCGAGCGCAAGGAAACCGTCGAGGTGCAGCGCGTGCGCATCGAGGAGGCGGCGCCGGTGCAGATCGTGCGCCCGCAGGCGGTGCCCAAGCACGAGCGCGTCGAGCGCGAGAAGCAGCAGCCGCTGTTTGCCGATATCCAGGACTCGGACCTGCCGCCGCTGGCGCTGCTGGACCCGATCCCGCCGCACCAGGAAACCGTCAGCGCCGAGACGCTGGAATTCACCTCGCGCCTGATTGAGAAGAAGCTCAAGGACTTCGGCGTCGAGGTCAAGGTCGTGGCCGCCTACCCGGGCCCGGTCATCACCCGCTATGAGATCGAGCCGGCCACCGGCGTCAAGGGCAGCCAGGTGGTCAACCTCGCGCGCGACCTGGCGCGGTCGCTGTCGCTGGTGTCAATCCGCGTGGTCGAGACCATCCCGGGCAAGAATTACATGGGGCTGGAACTGCCCAACCCCAAGCGCCAGACCGTGCGCCTGTCAGAAATCCTCGGCTCGCAGATCTACAACGAGAGCGCGTCCAGCCTGACCATGGCGCTGGGCAAGGACATCGCCGGCAAGCCGATGGTGGCCGACCTGGCCAAGATGCCGCACTGCATGGTGGCCGGTACCACCGGCTCGGGCAAGTCGGTCGGCATCAACGCGATGATCCTGTCGCTGCTGTACAAGGCCAAGGCCGAGAGTGTGCGGCTGATCCTGATCGACCCGAAGATGCTCGAAATGAGCGTCTACGAAGGCATCCCGCACCTGCTGTGCCCGGTGGTGACCGATATGCGCCAGGCCGGCAATGCGCTGAACTGGGCGGTCGGCGAGATGGAGCGACGCTACAAGCTGATGAGCAAGCTGGGCGTGCGCAACCTGGCCGGCTACAACAAGAAGATCGACGAAGCCGCGGCCCGGGAAGAGAAGATCCCGAATCCGTTCAGCCTGACCCCGGACGCACCGGAACCGCTGGAAAGGCTGCCCACCATCGTCATCGTGATCGACGAACTGGCCGACCTGATGATGGTGGTCGGCAAGAAGGTCGAGGAGCTGATCGCGCGCATCGCGCAGAAGGCACGCGCGGCCGGCCTGCACCTGGTGCTGGCGACGCAGCGGCCGTCGGTGGACGTGATCACCGGCCTGATCAAGGCCAACGTGCCGACCCGGATCGCGTTCCAGGTCAGCAGCAAGATCGATTCGCGCACCATCCTCGACCAGCAGGGCGCCGAGGCGCTGCTGGGCATGGGCGACATGCTCTACCTGGCGCCGGGCACCGGCTTGCCGGTGCGCGTGCACGGCGCCTTTGTGTCGGACGAGGAAGTCCACCGCGTGGTGGACAAGCTCAAGGAGTCCGGCGAGGCCAACTACATCGAGGGCATCCTCGAAGGCGGGCTGACCGATGACGCCGGCGGCGGAGATGGTTTTGGCGGCGGTGCCGGCATCGGCGGTGGCGGCGGCGAGGCTGACCCGCTGTACGACCAGGCGGTCGAGGTGGTGCTGAAGAACCGGCGCGCGTCGATCTCGCTGGTGCAGCGGCATCTGCGCATCGGTTACAACCGGGCTGCGCGGCTGCTGGAGGATATGGAGAAGGCAGGGCTGGTGTCGGCGATGTCGGGCAACGGTAATCGCGACATCCTGGCGCAGGGCGGCGGTGGCGGCGATGATTGACTGCAGGGACGGTAGGGGCGATACAGGTGCCGCCCACCTCCCGTAGCGGACGGAAGGCCGCCGTGCCTGTGAGGCGTACTAGCGCCGCTTGAGCAGCAGATTGAGCTTTGCGTCGATGGATTCGAAGTGCTTGTCGACGGCATCGAAGCGTGCATCGACGGCATCAAAGCGGGCGTGGACGGCATCAAAGCGGGCGTCGACCCGGTCCAGGCGCGATTCGATACGCGACAGACGTTCTTCCACCTTGTCGACACGCCCATCCAGGCGCTCCATGCGCTTGTCCACGGCATCGAAGCGGTCCGTGACCCGCTTGTCCATCTCGGAAATCCGGGCGGAGAGCGGCCCAGTCGCCTTATCGACCTTGTCCTGCGCGGACTCGTTCAGCAACGTCATCACGGAAAAGTTGAATGCCACGCCGGCCAGGATGCCTGTGCCGACCATGGCGGGGGTGAGAGTCTTCGTGTCGGCCATTTTTTTCTGTTGTGCCTCCAGTTCGATCCTGACCCGGCGCCTGGCGATCTTGTCGACCTCGTCCCGGTCCAGCCGTCGGGAGCCGTGGCCGAGCGCCCACCGACCCTCGGTGGGCTTGTCTGGATAAGCGTTGGATGTGGTTGTGTGCACCGGTGCGAACGGCCGCTTGATAGCAGAGGAGCATGCGGCCCGACGTGGAGATAGCGCTACGTGCCTTGCCCTGCTTTGTGCTCCGCGCGCGAAAGGGAAGTGTGTCGCTCGCAGTCACCATTCGCCTTGCCTCCCCATTTCGGAGGATTCGCTGACGCATGAGCGCAGTTCGTGCAGTATCTGCCGTAATATCCGGTTACCCGGCGGCGCGCGCCGTGCGGAATCCTCTGGCTGCCGCCTGCTCTAACCAGACAAGTAGCCCGTGCGGCGGCCTTCAGCTTTGGATGCCGCGCGCGGCAACGCACCCTACAACAACCAGGACCCGATCCATGCGCAACCGCATTTTCGTGTCGGCCTGCGCCGCGCTGGCGATGTTCGCCATCCAGGCGCCGGCCCATGCCGCAGCCACCGACCAGTTGCAGAGCTTTGTCACCGGCGTGAAGAGTGCGCGCGGTGAATTCACGCAGCGCCAGGTCAAGGGGCAGGGCGCCAATACCAAGGTGACCGGCACATCCAGCGGCACCTTCGTGTTCTCGCGCCCGGGCAAGTTCACCTGGCGCTATACCAAGCCCTACGAACAACTGCTGCAGGCCGACGGCCAGACGCTCTACATCTACGACAAGGACCTCAACCAGGTCACCGAGCGCAAGCTCGACGGAGCGCTCGGCTCCAGCCCCGCGGCGATCCTGTTCGGCAGCAATGACCTGGAAAAGAACTTCGTCGTGAAGAACGGTCCGACGCGCGATGGCGTGGAATGGCTGGAGCTGACGCCGAAGGCCAAGGACACGCAGTTCGAGCGCATCGGCATCGGCTTCAAGGGCGGCAACCTTGATGCCATGGAGCTGCGCGACGCGTTCGGCAACACCACGCTGCTGACCTTCTCGGGCATGCAGAAAAACCCGCCGCTGGCGGCCGATGCATTCCGGTTCACGGTGCCCAAGGGCGCCGACGTGATGAAGCAATGAGGCCCGCCATGAACGAATCCCAGGAAGGTTCAACAGGTGCCGTAGGCGCGTATCGCCGCCCCGGCTTCGCGCTGCTGGCCGGTGCCGGCGCGCTGGCGCTGGCGGCGTGCGCCAGCAGCGGTGGTGGCGCCAGCAAGTTCGATGTCGATTCCTTCCTGCGCGCGCCGGACAGCGCCTTGCCGGAAGTGCTGGGCAACCCGGCCTTCCTGCAGGCCACGCGCGTGTCCGCAAACGAATGCGCGGTGATGCTGCAATCGGCCAGCACTGGTGTGCTGGAAGACCTGCCGCCCAGCAGCAATGCGCGTGGGCCGGCGTGGTTGCTGCATCCCAAGGGCAAGCCGGAGCAGGTGTGGTTGGTGGTTAGTGAGGCGGGTGGGGAGCGGACC
Organism: Cupriavidus sp. DF5525; assembly: GCF_040149425.2. Lineage (NCBI taxonomy): Bacteria > Pseudomonadati > Pseudomonadota > Betaproteobacteria > Burkholderiales > Burkholderiaceae > Cupriavidus > Cupriavidus sp. DF5525. The sequence continues at coordinate 809,586 of NZ_CP168265.1, forward strand.
TGTCATGGGCCGTTGCCGGCGGATGCGATGAAGACGCTGGCGGCAAGGGCTAAGGGTTAAGGCTTCTGTGGCTGCGGGTTGCATCTTGTCGATGCTCGATGGCTTTCGCAACGCGTGCCATCGAGCAGCAAAAAGAAACTGAACCCTCCAGATCACCATGTGTCCCAGAATCCTCATGCCACGCCATACCCCTCAGGAGAACAACATGCCTGCGATGCAAACCATGATCCGTAGCCGTACCCGTCAACTGCTCTGGCTGGCAGTCGGCGGAGCGCTGCTGGCCGGTTGCGCAGCCCAGCCCGCCGAACCGTCAGCACCCGCACCGATGCCCGGCCCGCAGGGCTCGCGCGGAACCCCCGCCGGCTGCGCCGCAGACAAGGTGCCCGACGACACCCTGGTCGGCAAGCCCGAAGCCGAGGTCATCGCCCTGCTGCAAGGCTGCGCCTGGCGCCTGGGCGAGCGCGACGGCCAGCAGTTTCCCGGCACGATGGACTACAATCCCCAGCGCCGCACGCTGGGCATCATGGCCGGCAAGGTGGTGTGGGTGCGCCGCGGCTGACTGACGTATACGGCAAGCCGCTCGCGGGCATGCAGCGCGCAGGCGGCAACCCCGGGGTACCGGGCAGGCCATTTGACCCCGCTCAACCGGCCGTCAACATGACAGAAATGTAATTTGACCGCCTGAACAAGAATCAATATTGTTTCCCGCTATCCGGAATCCAATAACCGGGCGGCACCGGATGCAGGCGGCTGCCCAAAACATGCTGGGGAGCCATCCGCGTGAAGACCACTATCCGAACCTTGCTGCCGCGCGCCGCGGCACTTGCCATCCTGGCGCTGCCGCTTGCCGCCGCCGCCCAGGAAAAGGTGCTCAACCTCTATACCGCCCGGCACTACCAGACGGACGAGGCGCTGTACAACAACTTCACCAAGCAGACCGGCATCAAGATCAACCGCATCGAAGGCCAGGAAGACCCGCTGCTGGAGCGCATCCGCAATGAAGGCGCCAACAGCCCGGCGGACGTGTTCATCACCGTCGATATCGGCCGCCTGTGGCGCGCCCAGCAGGCCGGCGTGTTCGCTCCGGTCAAGTCGAAGGTGCTGGAATCGCGCATCCCGGCCAACTACCGCGATCCCAATGGCGAGTGGTTCGGCTTCTCGGCGCGCGGTCGCGTGATCGCGTACAACAAGACCGCGGTCAAGGCGGGCGATATCGCCAGCTATGAAGACCTGGCCGACCCCAAGTGGAAGGGCAAGGTCTGCACGCGTTCCAGCGGCCATGTCTACAACCTGTCGCTGGTGTCGAGCCTGATCGCCCACGACGGCGAGGCGCGCACCGAGCAATGGGCACGTGGCGTGGCCGCCAACCTGGCGCGCGTGCCCAAGGGCGGCGATACCGACCAGTTGAAGGCCGTGGCCGCCGGGGAGTGCGACGTGGCCATCTCCAACACCTACTACATCGCGCGCCTGCTGAAGTCGACCAAGCCGGAAGACAAGGCCGTGGCCGACAAGCTGGGCGTGCTGTGGCCGAACCAGTCGAGCCAGGGCGTGCACATGAACATCTCCGGCGGCGGCATGCTCAAGCATGCGCCGAACAAGGAAGCGGCGGTCAAGTTCCTGGAGTACCTGGCCAGCGACGAGGCGCAGCGCTACTTTGCCGACGGCAACAACGAATGGCCGGTGGTGCAGGGCGTCAAGGTCAGCAACCCCGCGCTGGAAGCGCTGGGCACGTTCAAGGCCGACAGCATCAACGTGGCCGAGCTGGGCAAGTACCAGCCGCAGGCGCAGAAGCTGGTGGACCGCGCCGGTTTCAAGTAAGCACACAAGTCCCGCGGTAACGCGGTTCCTGCTACAGCAGGAACCGCTTGTTCCCCGTCACCTGGGTCGGCTCGATCTTGCGGAAGGTCAGCTTCACGCTGCTGTTGAGCCGCCGACCGGCCTGCCGCCGCACCAGCGCCCGGTGCAGCAGGCCCTTGTGCCCGACCGTGCCCTCCGCATAGGGCTGGTCCGAGGCCAAGCCCAGTGTCATCGCCGCCAGCGCCTGGTTGCGCTCGGCCGCACTCATTTCCAGCAGCTTGTCCAGGGCCATGCGCGCACGCACCTGCGCGGCCAGCGCGGTGTCGCCCGGATTGGCGCGGGCGCGCTCGGCGTCCCACGGCAGCTGCACCTTGCCGGCCAGGCGGCGCAGCGCGGCGCGCAACTCGGCACCATCCATGCGGGTTTCCTGCACGATCCAGACCGCGTCATGGCGCACGGCCGCTTCGGCATCGGCCATGCGGCGCACCAGCGCGGGCAGCAGCTCGGGGGATGAGAACTGCCGCGAACGCCGGATCGCATTCAGCGCGATGCGGCGCACCTGCGGGTTGGCGTGCTCCGCCAGGTCGGCGATGACGCGCGCGGCGGCATCGGCAGAGTGGATCATCTCGGCCAGTTGGCCGGCGAGCGAGATTTCTTCCACGCCGCTCAGCTTGTTGCGGCTGACCAGCCGGTTCAACTTGAACAGCAGGATGTGGTATCGCAGCATAGGCCCCCGTCATGCGTTCTGGCGCGGCAGGCATGCCGCTGTTCTTATCCCGGGCGAGCGCCGGGCCATGAAAGGCTATCGGCGCAGCACGGCGGGACTTTAGGGCGAACGGTTCCGGACCCGGGGAGCGTGCGATCAGCGTTGCGCTTCGCGCCGGATCGTGCGCGACAGCACGATCACTGGCAGCAGGCCGACCGCCACGATCACCAGCGAGGCGGTGGCGGCTTCGGTCAGGCGCTCGTCGGCGGCAAGGTTGTAGGCCTGCACCGCCAGCGTGTCGAAGTTGAACGGGCGCATCACGAAAGTGGCCGGCAGTTCCTTCATCACGTCGACAAAGACGATCAGCGCCGCGGTCAGCAGGCTGCCGCGCAGCATCGGGAAATGCACGCGCCGCAGCGTGGCACCAGGGCCGTGGCCAAGGCTGCGTGCGGCAGCGTCCATGCTGGGCGTGATCTTGCCCAGCCCGGCGTTGACGGTCTGCAGCGCGACGCCGAGAAAACGCACCAGCAGCGCATAGACGAGCGCCGCAATGCCGCCGGTCAGCAGCAGCCCGACGGACAGTCCGAAGTGCTGCTGCAGCCAGGCCGACATCGCATTGTCCAACCGCGCCACCGGCACCAGCACGCCCACGGCGATGACTGAACCGGGCAGGGCATAGCCCATGCCGCACAGCCGCGTCAGTCCGCGCATCAGCCAGCCCCGCCGGCCGTTGGCCGCGCGCGCGGCGTAGCCGACCGCCAGCGCGACCACCACCGCCGTAAATGCCGTGGCACTGGCCAGCAGGAAGCTGTTGCGCACCAGCCCGACAAAGCGCGGGCCGAACTGCGCGTCGCCGTCGGTGAAGGCCATGCGGCACAGCATCAGTGCGGGAATCAGGAAGCCCAGCAGCACGGGCACCGCGCACACCGCCAGCGCCAGCCAGCCGCGTGCACCATCCAGTCTCCAGGCCGCAGCCCGCCGCTGGTTGCCGTAGACCTGCGCGCGGCCGCGGCTGGCGCGTTCCATCAGCAGGATGGCAGCGACGAACAGCAGCATGCACGCCGACAACTGCGCGGCGGCGTTCTTGTCGCCGAGCGAGAACCAGGCGCGGTAGATGCCCGTGGAAAAGGTAGGGATGGCGAAGTAGGCCACCGTGCCGAAGTCGGCCAGCGTCTCCATCATTGCCAGCGCGGTGCCGGCGACGATGCCGGGACGCGCCAGCGGCAGCACCACGCGCCAGAGCCGGCTCCACGTACCGTGGCCGAGCAGCTGCGCGGCTTCGAGCGTGTTCTGGGTTTGCTGCAGGAAGGCGGCGCGTGCAGTCAGGTAGACGTACGGGTACAGCACCAGCGAAAACAGCGCGATCGCCCCGCCCAGCGAGCGAATTTCCGGGAACCAGTATTCGCGTGCCTTCCAGCCGGTCAGTTCGCGCAGCCAGCCCTGTACCGGCCCGGCGAACTGCAGCACATCGGTGTAGGCGTAGGCGATGACATAGGCTGGCATCGCCATCGGCAGCACCAGCGCCCATTCCATCACCGAGTACCCGGGGAAGCGATAGGTCGACACCAGCCAGCCGGTGGTCACGCCCAGCAGCAGCACGCCCGCGGCCACCCCCAGCAGCAACCAGACCGTATTGAGCACGTATTCCGCCAGCACGGTGTCGATCAGGTGGCGCCAGGTGTCTCCGGCCGGCAGCAGCACAGCCGACGCGATCACCAGCACCGGCACGGCGATCAGCAACGCCATCGCCAGCGTGGCGAGGGTCAGGGGATGGAAGCGGCGGCGGCTGGACAGGAGCATGCGTCGGAAAGTAAGCGGAAATGCGTCGCGCAGCGCACGGCGTGGCGCCGGCGCCGCGTGCGGGCTGCCGCATTCTAGCAATGCGGGGCATACTGCGGCCGCGTGCGGGGGCGCGGTGTCCGCACTGTATCCCTATAATGCGCACATGCGAACCGATTCCTATTCCCGATTACCCGGGGCCCAGGCCCGCAGCCGGCCGGCCACCCGCGCCGGCGCGGCCGGGGCAGCCGATAGCGCCACCAACGCCGCCGTCATCGAGGTGGACCATATCCGCCACGCCTTCGGCCGCCAAGCGGTGGTCAAGGGGCTGTCGTTCTCGGTGCCGCGGGGCAATATCGCCTGCCTGCTCGGGCCGAGCGGCTGCGGCAAGACCACGGTGCTGCGCGCCATTGCCGGCTTCGAACCGCTGCAGGACGGGTGCATCGTGCTGGACGGGCAGACGGTGTCCTCGTCCGGATTGATGCTGGCGCCGGAACAGCGCCGCATCGGCATGGTGTTCCAGGACTATGCGTTGTTTCCGCACCTGGACGTGGCTGGCAACGTCGGCTTCGGGCTGACGCAGGCGAGCCGCGCCGAGCGCGCGGCGCGGGTCGACGAGGTGCTGCAGCTGGTCGGCCTCGCCGGCGCGGGCCCCAAGTATCCGCATGAGCTCTCTGGCGGCCAGCAGCAGCGCGTGGCGCTGGCGCGCGCCATGGCGCCGCGGCCGGAGTTGCTGCTGCTCGACGAGCCGTTCTCCAACCTCGACGTCGACCTGCGCGAGCGCCTGAGCCTGGAGGTGCGCGCGATCCTGAAGGCGCAGGGCACCACCGCGATCCTGGTCACGCACGACCAGTACGAGGCCTTTGCCATGGCCGACGAGATCGGCGTGATGCACGACGGCGTGATCGAGCAGTGGGGCAGCGCGCACGACCTGTACCACCGGCCGACGTCGCGCTTTGTCGCGGGCTTTATCGGGCAGGGCGTGCTGATGCCGGGCCGCCTGCGCGCCGGCTCCGAGATCGACCTTGAGTTGGGCCTGCTGCGCCCCATTGCGCCGCTGGCGCTGCCCGAAGGCGCCGCCGTCGATGTGCTGGTGCGCCCGGACGACATCGTCCATGACGACGCCAGCCCGATGCGCGCCGAGGTGGTCCACAAGGCTTTCCGCGGTGCCGAGATTCTGTACACGCTGCGCCTGGCCAGCGGCGGCCGCGTGCTGGCGCTGGTGCCGTCACACCACAACCACGCGGTGGGAGAGCTGATCGGCATCCGCGTCGAGATTGAAGACGTGGTGGCGTTTGCCGCGTAGCAGGCACGGGAGCCTTGGGGTGCCGATGGTCTACACTGTGGCGTTCTGCATTCACAAGGCTTGATTACCGTGGCGGACACGCTGTTTTCCGATACTCCCGACCGTTCCCGGCAACCGCTGGCCGAGCGCCTGCGCCCGCGCACCATCGACGAGGTGATCGGGCAGCAGCACTTGCTGGGTCCCGGCAAGCCGCTGCGCGTGGCGTTCGAGTCGGGCGAGCCACATTCGATGATTCTGTGGGGCCCGCCCGGCGTGGGCAAGACCACGCTGGCGCGGCTGATGGCCGATGCCTTCGACGCCGAGTTCATCGCGCTGTCGGCGGTGCTGTCGGGCGTCAAGGACATCCGCGAGGCGGTCGAGCGCGCCGAGCAGTTCCGCGCACACGGCCGGCGCACGCTGGTGTTCGTCGACGAAGTCCACCGCTTCAACAAGAGCCAGCAGGACGCGTTCCTGCCGCATGTGGAAAGCGGGCTGTTCACCTTTATCGGCGCCACCACCGAGAACCCCTCGTTCGAGGTCAACGGCGCTTTGCTGTCGCGCGCGGCGGTCTACGTGCTCAAGAGCCTGGACGATGCCGAGCTGACCCAGCTCGCCACGCGTGCGAGCGAAGAGCTGGGCGGCCTGAGCTGGCAGGACGAAGCGCTGCAGCTGATCGTGGCCTCGGCCGATGGCGACGGGCGCAAGCTGCTGAACAATATCGAGATCGTGGCGCGCGCCGCGCGCACCGCCGGCGCCGCGCAGATCGATACCGCGCTGCTGGGCAGCGCGCTGTCGGAAAACCTGCGCCGCTTCGACAAGGGCGGCGATGCCTTCTACGACCAGATCAGCGCACTGCACAAGTCCGTGCGCGGCTCCGACCCCGACGCCGCGCTGTACTGGTTTTGCCGCATGATCGACGGCGGCGCCGACGCGCGCTACCTGGCGCGGCGCATCGTGCGCATGGCGTGGGAAGACATCGGCCTGGCCGATCCCCGTGCCGCGCGCATCACGCTGGACGCGGCGGAAACGTATGAGCGTCTCGGCTCCCCGGAAGGCGAACTGGCGCTGGCGCAGGCGCTGATCTACCTGGCGGTGGCGCCCAAGTCCAACGCCGGCTACAACGCCTACAACGCGGCGCGCGCCTTTGTCGGCAAGGACAAGTCGCGCGCGGTGCCGGTGCACCTGCGCAATGCGCCGACCAAGCTGATGAAGGAACTCGGCTACGGCCACGCCTACCGCTATGCGCATGACGAGCCCGAAGCCTACGCCGCCGGCGAGCACTACTTTCCGGACGACCTGAAAGCCCAGGGCTGGTACCAGCCGGTGCCGCGAGGCCTGGAGGGCAAGATTGCCGAGAAGCTGCGCCACCTGCGCGAACTGGACGATGCCTGGCACCGCGAGCAGCGCGCCGCCAAGGCCAGGGACGGTGGCAAGGGCGGCAAGGCGGGCGAGTAGGCCCTGACTGAATAGCGGCGGCATCCCGCCGCAGTTTGCTCGTGTGCGGCCATGCGGGTGCAGTAAAATGGCGGGTCCGCCGGCATGTCGCTGGCCCTGCACTTCACCAAAGCAACATGCTCGACATCCAGCTGTTCCGCAAAGACATCGACGCCGTGGCGCAACGCCTTGCCACGCGCGGCTACCAACTCGACGTGGCGGCGTTCCAGGCACTCGAGGCCGAACGCAAGCAACTGCAGACCCAGACCGAAGAACTGCAGGCGCGTCGCAACAGCCTGTCCAAGCAGATCGGCATGCTCAAGGGCAAGGGCGAGGACGCCTCGGCTGTGATGACGGAAGTCGGCGGCATCGGCGACACGCTCAAGGCCTCGGCCGCGCGGCTCGACGAGATCCAGGCGCACCTGTCCGAACTGATGCTGTCGATCCCAAACCTGCCGCACGAAAGCGTGCCGGTGGGCAACGACGAAACCCAGAACGTCGAGGTGCGCCGCGTGGGCGAGCCGCGCCAGTTCGACTTCGAAGTGCGCGACCACGTCGACGTGGGCGAGAAGCTGGGCCTGGACTTCGACACCGCGGTCAAGGTGACCGGCTCGCGCTTTTCGATGCTGCGCGGCGGCCTCGCGCGCATGAACCGCGCCCTGGTGCAGCTGATGCTTGACACCCATACGCAGGAACACGGCTACACCGAGATGTACGTGCCGTACATGGTCAACGCCGCGTCGATGCGCGGCACCGGCCAGCTGCCCAAGTTCGAGGAAGACCTGTTCAAGGTGCCGCGCAAGGTCGGCAGCGAGGAAGGCGAGCGCATCGAGAACTTCTACCTGATCCCGACCGCCGAGGTGCCGCTGACCAATATCGTGCGCGACGCCATCGTCGCGGGCGAGAAGCTGCCGCTGCGCTTCGTCGCGCATACGCCGTGCTTCCGCTCGGAAGCGGGCTCGTACGGCAAGGACACGCGCGGCATGATCCGCCAGCACCAGTTCGACAAGGTCGAGCTGGTCCACGTGGTGCCGGCCGGGCAATCGTTCGAGGCGCTGGAGGAACTGACCGGCCATGCCGAGGCAATCCTGAAAAAGTTGGAACTGCCGTTCCGCACCATCGTGCTGTGCACCGGCGACATGGGCTTCGGCAGCACCAAGACCTATGACCTGGAAGTGTGGATCCCCGCGCAGAACACCTACCGCGAGATCAGCTCGTGCTCGAACATGGGCGACTTCCAGGCGCGCCGCATGCAGGCGCGCATGCGCGTAGGGCAGGGCAAGCCGGAGCTGGTGCATACGCTCAACGGTTCGGGCCTGGCGGTGGGCCGCACGCTGGTGGCGATCCTGGAGAACTACCAGAACGCCGACGGCTCGGTCACGGTGCCGACTGCGCTGCAGTCGTACATGGGCGGCATCACGCGGCTGGAGCCTGAGGCGTAAAAAATCCGTTGTCAGCCTCTTGCATCGGCCTGCAGGACATGGCTATAATCTTGGTTTCGCCACAAGGCAACAAGTTACCGGAGAGGTGGCAGAGTGGTCGAATGTACCTGACTCGAAATCAGGCGTACCGGCGACGGTACCGTGGGTTCGAATCCCACCCTCTCCGCCATTGATAAGAAGCTGCCCGGTTCGCCGGGCAAGCAACAACCTGTAGTTACACTCGGACCGACGCACTGTGAAAGCAGGCGTCGGTTTTGTTTTTTTGCGGCCGGCAAAGCGCCGCAGCGCTCACCCCAACCGCGGGCGCGCAAGCGGCATGACGTAGTGCCGGTGCACTATCATGGCGATCCGCCATGCAGGATGCCGCACGATGACACAGCCGCCCGCCAACAACCCCTTCGCACCGGTCTTCCACGGCGATCCCGCCGAGCTTCCAACCGACTCCGCCCTGATCGCCGGCATGCCGTACCGCCACTACAAGGGTGGCGCCTATGCCGTATTCGGCATCGGCCGGCTCGAGGCCGACCTGGCGCCGGTGGTGGTCTATCGCGCGATGCGCGACCCGTCCTTGCTGTGGGTGCGCCGCGCCGATGTGTTCACCGAACCGGTTGCCACGCCGCAGGGCGAAGTGCCGCGCTTTGCGCCGGACTGGCCGGCTGCGCTGGCGTGCCTGCATTTCCTGCCGCGCAAGTCGGTGCTGGACGTGCTGGCGCTGCACGACACGCCGTACCGGCACTATCACGACCGCCGGCATATCCTTGAGATGTTCGATGCCGCCCACGCGCGCGGCATTGTGCTCGACCGCGCGCAGGCGCTGGCGGTGCTGTGCCATGACGCGGTCTATGTAGCCGGGTGCGAGCACAACGAGGCAGCGTCGGCCGCCCTGATCGAAACGGTGGCGCCCGACGTGGGCCGCGCCGTGCTGGACCGCGCCGCGCAGATCGTGCTCGACACCCGCGCGCATACCGCCAGCATTGCCGAATCCGCGACCGTGCTCGACCTCGACCTGCTCAGGCTGGCCGCGGCGCCGGACGTGTTCGATGCGCATAGCCAGGACGTGTTCGCCGAGAACCGCGCGCTGCTGGCCGCGCGCACCGGCCTGCAAGGCGAGGCGCTGCAGGCCGAATTTCTGCGCCGCCGCGCCGCATTCCTGAACCAGCTGGCGCAGCGCCCGCAGCTCTTCCTGACCGATGACTTCGCCGATTGCGAGGCGCCGGCACGCGCCAATATCGCGCGCATCGTCAGCGCGGCCGGGGGCGTCCGATGATTGACGTACCGGCGCGCGCGAGCGCTTTCGCTGACGCATGGCTGACGCCAGGCACGGCGCTCGGGCTGCTGGCGCTGTTCACGCTGGTCACGGTGTTGCTGCTGAGCCTGGTGCCGCTGCTGGTCGCGTTGCTGCGGCCGGTGGTGCGCCGGCTCGACCAGTGGCGCCTGTGGGGCGCCGGCGCTTTGTCGGGGCGGCCGCGGCGCACGCGGCTGACCAACCTCACGCTGCGCGTGCTGGAACGCGAGGTTGCGGAGTTGCTGGTGGTGGTGCTGGCCGGCGCCGCGCTGCTGGCCAGCGGCGGCGCGTTGTTCTGGCTCGCCGGTGCCGTGGCCGAAGGCGATGAGGTGGTGCATATCGATCAGATGGTGTTCGCGCAACTGCGCGCATGGCGCACCGACTGGCTCGATATCGCGATGGTCGCCGTGACCGAACTCGGCGGTGCGCGCATTTCCGTGACCGTGGGCGTGGCGGTGTTTGCCTGGCTTTGGTGGCGGCGTGCGTGGACCGCGGCGCTGTACTGGGCCGCCGCGCTGCTGGGCGCGCGTGCCTGCGTGATGGCGCTGAAGCTGGGCATGGCGCGCGTGCGCCCGGCCAGCATCTATACCGGGCTGGAGTCGTATTCCTTCCCTAGCGGCCATGCCACCAGCAGCATGGTGACATACGGCTTCCTGGCCTTCCTGATGTGCCTGCGCCAGCCGTGGCGCGTGCGCATCCCGGTACTGGCGCTGACTGTGGTGGCGGTGGCGGCGATCGGGGTGTCACGGCTGTACCTGGGCATGCACTGGCTGTCGGACGTGGCCGCTGGCTATGCGCTGGGACTGGCGTGGATCGCGCTGCTCGGCACCGCGTACCACACGCTGCACGTGCCGGCGCCGAAGGAGTCGGTGGCGCCGTGGCGGCTGGGCGTGGTGGCAGCGGCAGCGGTGGTGATCTCGGGCAGCTACGTGGCGTGGTTCAGGATGCCGGATACGCTGGAGCGCTACCGCCAGGCAGAGTCAGCTACGCCAGCGGTGCTGGCGCTGCACCTTCCTGCCCATCCGGCAGGCGCGACACCAGCAGCTGGTCGATCTTGTGATGGTCGATGTCCAGCACTTCGAAGCGATAGCCCGCCACGGTGATCGACTCCGATTTCTTCGGAATGCGCTTGAGCGCGTAGATTACCAGCCCGCCCGCGGTATCGACATAGTCTTCGCCCGGCAGGGTGTCGAGCTCCAGCGCCTTTTTCAGGTCCACCAGCGGCGTCAGGCCGTCGACCAGCCATGAGCTGTCGTCGCGCCGCACGATCTGCTCGTCTTCGTTGGAATAGAGGATGTCGCCCATCAGCGCGCCGACGATATCGTCCAGCGTGACGATGCCCACCACCAGCCCGTACTCGTTCATCACCACGGCAAAGTTCTGGTGCATCTCGCGGAAGCGCGTCAGCGCCTCGGACAGGGTCAGCGTGTCGGGGATCACCAGCACGTTCTTGTCGTGGTGGCGGCCGATATTGTTGATCACGGTGGCGCTCTCGTCCGCCAGCAGCAGCTGCAGGATGTCCTTGGAATCGATATAGCCCTGCACGTCGTCCAGGTCGTGCCCGCACACCGGGTATTGCGCGTGCGGCTGGTTGACCAGCTTGCGGCGCACGCTGTCGGCGGGTTCGTCGAGACTCAGGTAGACCACGTCGTCGCGCGGCGTCATGATCGCCGTAATGCTCTTGAACTCGAGCTCGAACACATTCTCGATCAGATGGAGTTCGTGCTTGTGCAGCACGCCCGCCTCGGCCCCGGCATCGACCATCGCGGCGATGTCCTCGGTGGTGATCTGGTCGACCGGCTTGGTCGGCAGTCGCAGCAGCCGCAGCGTGGCATCGGCGGCGGCGTTGAAGATCCACACCAGCGGCTTGAGCACGCGCAGCAGCGTCAGCATCGGGTCGATCACCGCCACCGCGCACCGCTCAGGGAAGGTCATGGCGATGCGCTTGGGGATCAGGTCGGCAAACTGGATAAACAGCAGCGTCACGATCAGGAACGAGCCGATATTGGCCACGCGCTGGGCGTGGACCACCTGCATATAGGGCGACAGCGCTTCCAGCAGCAGGTCCGACACATGCTTCTCGCCCAGGATACCGGCGAGGATGGCCACGCTGTTGACGCCGATCTGCACGATGGTGAAGAAATTCCCGGGCTCTTCCTTGAGCAGCAGTACGCGCGTGGCGCGGCCATCGCCGCGCTCGGACAGGACTTGCAGCTTGGTGCGGCGTGCGGCGGTCAGCGCGATCTCGGAGACCGAGAAGAAGGCGCTGACTAGGACGAGGGCGAGCAGGGTCAGGATGAACATAGGATTGGCGCGTGCAAGCTGTACTTGCAGGCGGCTTGATGATGGTGCACGGCGCGCGGGGCTGTCAAATCGGCTGTCAGATCGGCTGTAAAGCGCGGCTTCTGGTGCCGGCCGGTGCGTCAAAGCTGACGGCCGGCGCTTCCAGCCGCTGCGGCAGCGTCGCGGCCAGTTCCTGCGCGGCGAGGGCGAACTGCGTGCGCAGGTCGTCGGCCAGGCTGGAACCGGCGCGGTGGCTGGCGCGCAGCAGCTGGATCTCGAACGGCAGCACCGGCGTCACCTCGTGCAGCGCCACGCGCTCCGGGCTGGCGCTGAGCGCCGTGTACTGGTCCAGCAGCGTCATGCCCAGCCCGGCGTCGACCAATGCCAGCGCCAGCGAGTAGGTCTGCACCTCCAGCGTCGAGCGCGGCTCCAGTGCGTGCCGCGCCAGGGTCTGGCGCACCAGCAGGCCGAGCGAGCTGTTGTCGTCATAGCCGATAAAGGGGCGTTCCATCAACCGCTGCATCGGCACTAGTTGGCGGCGACCGCCGGCGGGCAGCGGCTGGCCGCGCGGCACCGCCAGCAGCATGCGGCCGCTGGCCACCGGCTCGCTTGAAATCGCCTCATGGCGCGGCGGGGAAAAGGCAAAGCCCAGGTCGATCTGGTTGGCCAGCAGCGCGCCGACGATCTCGTCGGTATGGTGGGTCAGCACCTGCACCTGGGTGTCGGGGTGGCGCGCGCAGAAGCGCCGCACCGCCGGCACCAGCAGCGGGTTGGCCAGGCTGGGCGTGGCGGCCACGCGCAGGCGCCCGGCGCCCTTGTGGCGCAGGCTCTCCGAGACGCGGCGCACGCGCTCGATCTCGCCATATAGCCTTTCGACATCGCCATACAGCGCGGTCGCCTCCTGCGTGGCCTGCAGCCGGCCGCGCACGCGCTCGAACAGCCGGAAGCCGAGCGAGGCCTCGGCATGCTGCAGCACGCGCGTGACCACCGGCTGCGACACATGCAGCAGGCGCGCGGCCTCGCTGACGGTGCCGGTCAGCATCACGGCGCGGAAGACTTCGATCTGGCGCAAGCGCATGGGTTTGAAGTGTCAGGAAAGGCCATCCATAGCCTGATGACATATTCTGACACGTATTCGCATTGGGCAAGCCGGCGCCGCTGCTCTACGCTCTGGCCCATCGGTTTCAATGCACAAGGATGGCAATGCGGGTAGTGATCGTGGGCGCCGGGGTGGTCGGCATGACGACGGCGTGGCGCCTGGCCGAGGACGGCCATGAGGTGACGGTGCTGGAGCGTCACAACGGGCCGGGCGAGGAGACCAGCTTTGCCAACGGCGGCCAGCTCAGCTACAGCTATGTGGCGCCGCTGGCGGGCCCGGGCGTGATGTCCAAGGTGCCGGGCTGGCTGCTGCGGCGCGATTCGCCGATGCGCTTCCGCCCCGCAGCCGACCCGGCGCAGTGGCGCTGGCTGGCGGCCTTCATGGGCGCCTGCAACGCCGCCACCAGCGAGGCCACCACGCGCAAGCTGCTGCGGCTGGGGTTCTATTCGCGCGACCTGATGCAGGCTTTCGTCGAACAGCACCAACATCGGCACCAGCACGACGGCGGCGGCGCCGGCTTCGATTTTGCGCGGCGCGGCAAGCTGGTGGTGCACCGGGATGCGGCCGCGTTCGCCTCGGCTTGCCGGCTGCTCGATTACCAGGCCAGCCTGGGCTGCGAGCAGCAGGCGCTGGACCGTGACGCCTGCGTGGCGCTGGAGCCCGCGCTGGCCGGCATCCGCGCCGGTATTGCGGGCGCCATCTACACGCCTAGCGAGGAAGTCGGCGACTGCCACCGCTTCTGCGTATCGCTGGCACGGTTGCTGCAAGACAGCGGCGCCCGGCCGGGCGTGTCGATGCGCTTCGGCACCAGCGTGCAGGGGCTGGTGCAACAGGGCGGCCGCGTCACCGGCGTGCACACCGACACCGGCGTGGTGCCGGCCGACGTGGTCGTGGTGGCGGGCGGTATCGGCAGCGTGCCGCTGCTGCGGCCGCTGGGCGTGCGGCCGATGCTGTGGCCGCTCAAGGGTTACAGCATCACGGTGCCGATCGCCAGCGGCGCGCGCGCACCGCATATCAGCGTGACCGATTTCGCCAACAAGATCGTTTATGCCCGCATCGGCAATACACTGCGGGTGGCGGGCATGGCCGACCTGGTGCGCGGCGGTACCCGCATCGACCCGGAGCGGGTCGGCACCCTGGTGGCGCAGACGCGCGCGCTCTTCGACGGCATCGTGCCCGACCTGCCGCTGGCGCAGCTGCAGCCCTGGGCCGGGCTGCGCCCGGCGACGCCCGACGGCCTGCCGCTGGTCGGGCCGTCGCGGGTGTCCGGCCTGTGGCTGAACCTTGGCCACGGCGCGCTGGGCTTTACGCTGGCCATGGGCAGTGCCGGCCTGCTGGCCGACCGGCTGGCTGGGCGGCGCCCCACCATCGACGCAGGGGATTTCGATGCCGCACGCGCCTAGCGCCGCCGGCATGCATCGGTTTTTGCAGTACCCGTGAGTTCGCAACTCATGACGCAGTAAGCGAAGCAGTCCACAAAACGAGCCTCAATGAACAAGCCCCACTACAAGGAGCGCGACATGAAACCACTGCACACCCGACGACCCGCCACCCGCCGCACGCTCGCGGCCGCCGCCCTGTTGCTGGCTGCCGGCGCCGCCCAGGCCGCCGACGGCGACACGCTGAAGAAGATCAAGGACAGCGGCGTGATCTCGCTGGGCTATCGCGAATCGTCGATCCCATTCTCGTACACCGACGGCAAGGAGGTGATGGGCTACTCGCACGAGATCCTGCTGCAGATCGTCGAGAAGGTGAAGAGCGATCTCAAGATGCCCAACCTGCAGGTGCGCATGACGCCGATCACTTCGCAGAACCGCATCCCGCTGGTGCAGAACGGCACCATCGATATCGAATGCGGCAGCACCACCAACAACCTGGAGCGCCAGAAGCAGGTGGCATTCTCCAACAGCCTGTTCGTCTACGGCATCAAGATGCTGACCAAGAAGGATTCGGGCGTGAAGGAGTTCACCGACCTGAAGGACCGCAACGTGGTCACCACCGCCGGCACCACCGGCGAGCGTCTCCTGGTCAAGATGAATGGCGAGAAGGCCATGAACATGAACCTGATCAGCACCAAGGACCATGGCCAGTCCTTCCTGATCCTGGAAACCAACCGCGCCGCGGCCTTCGTCATGGACGAGCCGCTGCTGTACGGCGAGCGCACCAAGGCCAAGAGCGCGGGCGACTGGGTGGTGGTCGGCGCACCACTGCAGACGGAGAACTACGCCTGCATGTTCCGCAAGGACGATCCTTCGTTCAAGAAGCTGGCCGATGGCGTGATCGCCGAGCTGCAGACCAGCGGCCGCGCCGAGAAGCTCTACAACAAGTGGTTCATGGCACCGATCCCGCCGCGCGGCATCAATATGAATTACCCGCTCTCGGCCGACATGAAGGCGCTGTTCGCGGCGCCGAACGACAAGGCCTACCAGTAAGGGCAGGGCGGTGCCGCCGTGGCGCTGACTCGGCCCGGCGGTTATTTAGCCATAATGAATCGTTATTTCCTCGTTGATAGTGTTTGCGGTAGTGTTGAGCCCGATATAGGCTCATAGCAGCACAACCGGCCGGCGGCCCTTCACGAGAGGTCGTCGGCGCTGTCTGCATACTTACTGCTTATCCGCATCCACTGGAGAACATATGCGATCGATTCGAACTGGCTGGCTCAAATCCCTGCTGGCCGCCTCGCTGCTTGCCGGCGCCGGCCTCACCGCTACCGCGGCAAATGCCGCCGACCTGCTCGACACCGTCAAGCAGGCCGGCGTGCTGAAGATCGGCCTGGAGGGCACGTATCCCCCGTTCGGCTTCCGCGGCGCGAAGAACGAGCTGGAAGGGTTCGACGTCGACGTGGCGCGCGCGGTCGCGGGCAAGCTGGGCGTCAAGCCGGAGTTCGTCACCACCGAATGGAGCGGCATCATCGCCGGCCTGCAGGCGGGCAAGTTCGATGTGATCGTCAACCAGGTCGCCGCCACGCCGCAGCGCAAGCAGGCGCTGGATTTCTCCAAGCCCTACGTTTACTCCGAAGCGCAGCTGATCCAGCGCAAGGATGACAAGCGAGAGTTCAAGTCGCTGGAAGCGCTCAAGGGCCACAAGCTCGGCGTGAGCCTGGGCAGCAACTACAATGACCTGGCCAAGTCGGTGCCCGGCATCGACGTCAAGACCTATCCGGGCGCGCCCGAATACCTGCGCGACCTGGCGGCGCAGCGCGTCGACGCCGCGCTCAATGACCGCCTGATGGTCGCTTACCTGATCAAGACGGCCAACCTGCCGCTGCGCCCGGGCGCGGTGGTGCCGGGCGCCAGCTCGGAAGTCGCGATCCCGTTCCGCAAGGACAACCCCAAGTTTGCCCAAGCGATCGACCGCGCGCTGGATGACCTGCGCAAGGATGGCACGCTGACCAAGCTGTCGGCGAAGTGGTTCGGCACTGACGTGACCAAGCCAGCCAAGTAAGCAGGGGCGGTATCATGTCGCGGCGCGGCGGCCCCGGAGGGCTGCCGCGCCGCTTGCCATTTGCGCCGTCCGTTCATCTTCCTACGTCTCCGCCGCCTTCATGTCCGCTCTCCAGCTCGTCATCGATTCCCTGCCTGTGCTGCTGCAGGGCACGCTGCTGACCATCAAGTTCGCGTTGTGGTCGATGGTCTTCGGGCTGATGCTGGGGACGGTGGTGGCGCTGATGGGCATCAGCCACAGCCGCGTGCTCAAGGCAGTGGCGCGCACCTATGTCAGCATCATGCGCGGCACGCCGCTGCTGGTGCAGATCTTTGTCGTCTACTACGGGCTGCCCGGTGTTGGCATCGCGCTGGAACCCACCCCGGCGGGCGTGCTGACGCTCAGCCTGAACGTCGGCGCCTACCTGTCCGAGAGCATGCGCGGCGCAATCCTGGGCGTGGCGCGCGGTCAATGGCTGGCGGCCTACAGCCTGGGGCTGACGCCGGCGCAGGCGTTGCGCTACGTGGTCGGGCCGCAGGCGCTGCGGCTGGCAGTGCCGAGCCTGTCCAACAGCCTGATCAGCCTGATCAAGGACACCTCGCTGGTGTCGGTGATCACCGTGACTGAGCTGCTGCGCACGGCGCAGGAGGTGATCGCGGCCACTTACCAGCCATTGCCGCTGTACCTGGCGGTGGCGGCGATCTACTGGGTGTTAAGCACGGGCTTGTCCGGGTTGCAGCATATGCTGGAGCGGCGCTTGTCGCTGCCGGGGCGGCACTGAGCGCCGCCGCACCAAAGCAAAAGGCCAGCTCCGGGGAGCTGGCCTTTTTTGTCGCCGGTGTGCGATCAGCCCTGCGTGATGCGCCCGGCGATATGCCCCAGCGCTTCTTCCACCTGGTCCACCAGGACCAGGCACAGGTCGCCCGCCTGCAGGTGCGATAGCGCGGTGTCGATGGCGAGGAACTCGCCACGGATCTCCTCGACCTTGCCGGCGCGTTGCGCGCCTTGCAGGCCCTCGCGCAGCAGCGCCAGCACCTCGCCGTCGGCGCGGCCGCGCTGGCACTGGTCCTGGTACAGGATCACCTCGTCGAACACGCCGCCCAGGATCTGGGTCTGTCGGCGGATATCGTCGTCGCGGCGGTCGCCTGCACCGCTGATCACCACCACGCGCCGTTTGGCGGTGATGGTCTCGACCGCGTTGCACAGCGCCTGGATCGCATCCGGATTGTGGCCGTAGTCGGCGATCAGCGTGGCACCGCGGTAGTCGAACACGTTGAAGCGTCCGGGCGCGGTCTGCGCGTCACTGACGAAGGTGGCCAGGCCGCGGCGGATGATGGTCCAGTCGATGCCCAGCGCCCACGCGGCGGCGATCGACGACATCGCGTTCTCGACCTGGAAGCCGATGGTGCCGTTGCGCGTCAGCGGGATCTCTGCCAGCGCGATGCGTACCTCGGTATCGCCCTCGGAGGCAACGATCTCGGCGCCGTCGACGAACACCACGCGTTTGCCCTGCGCACGGTGCGTGGCCATGGCCGGCTGGTTGGGATCGTGCGCGAAGAAGGTGACGCTGCCAGGGCAGGCGTCGGCCATGCGCACCACCATCGGGTCGGCGGCATTGAGCACGGCCATGCCGTGCGGCGCGACGTTCTGCACGATCACGCTCTTGAGCACCGCCAGGTCTTCCACCGAGTTGATGAAGGAGAGCCCCAGGTGGTCACCTTCGCCGACGTTAGTCACCACCGCCACGTCGCAGCGGTCGAAGGCCAGGCCTTCGCGCAGCAGGCCGCCGCGCGCGGTCTCGAACACGGCGGCGTCCACGTCCGGGTGCAGCAGCACGTTGCGCGCGCTGCGCGGGCCGCTGCAGTCGCCGGTGTCGATACGCTCGCCCCGGATATACACGCCGTCGGTGCCGGTCATGCCCATGCGCAGGCCGCTGGCGGCCATGATATGGGTGATCAGGCGCACGGTCGTGGTTTTGCCGTTGGTGCCGGAGACCGCCACCACCGGGATGCGGCCATCGTTGCCATCGGCGAACATGGTCGAGACGATCGCCTCGCCGACCGCGCGGCCCTTGCCGTACGACGGCTGCAGGTGCATGCGCAAGCCCGGCGCGGCGTTGACCTCGACGATGCCGCCGGCCTGTTCCTCGAACGGCTTGAGCATGGTCTCGCACACCGCGTCGACGCCGGCGATATCCAGGCCCACCATCTGCGCCGCGGCCACGGCGCGCGCGGCGATGTCCGGGTGGACGTCGTCGGTCACGTCGGTGGCGCTGCCGCCGGTGGACAGGTTGGCGTTGTTGCGCAGCACCACGCGCGTGCCCTTTGCCGGCACGGAGTCAGCGGTCAGGTTCTGTTTGGCCAGCACGGCCAGCGCGATATCGTCGAAGCGGATTTTGGTCAGCGAGGTCGCATGGCCTTCGCCGCGGCGCGGGTCGCGGTTCACTTCCTCGACCAGCTGGCGCACGGTATGCACGCCGTCGCCGGTGACCTGCGGCGGGTCGCGGCGCGCGGCTGCCACCAGGTGCTTGCCGACCACCAGCAGGCGGAAATCATGGCCCGGGATATAGCGCTCGACGATCACGTCGGTGCTGATGTCCGAGGCGACCTCATAGGCCGTCATCACTTCCTCGCGGGTGCGGATGCGCACGGCCACGCCCTTGCCCTGGTTGCCGTCGCGCGGCTTGACCACCACCGGGGCGTCGATTTCCTGCGCGGCGGCCCAGGCTTCCTCGGCGCTGCGCACCGAGCGGCCGAGCGGCACCGGCACGCCGGCGGCGTGCAGCAGGCTCTTGGTCAGTTCCTTGTCCTGCGCGATCGATTCGGCCACGGCGCTGGTGCGGTCGGTTTCTGCGGCCTGGATGCGGCGCTGCTTGCTGCCCCAGCCGAACTGAACCATCGAACCTTGCGTCAGGCGCCGGTAGGGAATGCCGCGCGCCATGGCAGCATAGACGATCGAGCCGGTGCTCGGTCCCAGGCGCACGTCCTCGTCCAGCTCGCGCAGGCGGTGCAGCGCGTCGGCCAGGTCAAAGGCGGTGTCGGCGCGCGCGGCCAGGCACAGGGCCTCTGCCAGTTCGAAGGCGAGCCGGCCGACTTCTTCCTCGCTGTATTGCACGATGACCTGGTAGGTGCCGGGCTCGACCGTCTGTGCGGTGCGGCTGAACGTGACCGGGCAGCCGGCGGCGGCCTGCAGGCGCAGCGCCGTCATTTCCAGCACGTGGGCCAGCGACATCTCGCCGGCTTCCTCGTCCGGGTGCAGCGGCCCGACTTCCGGGAAACGGGCGCGCAGCCGGTCTTCAAAGCCGGGCAGCGCCGACAGCATGTCGGTGGCATCCTGGCAGGCCACGATGGCCTCGATGGCGGTGTGGCGGCACCACAGGTTCGGGCCCCGCAGGGCCCGGATACGTGAGACTTCCATAGAACGGTTTCCGTGTTCTTCTGTGCGCGGTTCAGCTTGGGGCCGCGCTCAGGCGCGGCGCGCAGGCTGCCCCATCCAGTGGTGCACCAGGTCGACGGTGGCGCCGGTGGCGGCCTCGTCGCACTGCAGTACCAGCAGGTCGCCCGGCACCAGCTGGCCGAGCGCGGTTTCGATGGCGCTGGCGCGCGTGCCTTCGTCGATGATCTTGGTCACGCGGCGCCCTTCATACAGGCCTTGCTTGAGCAGCGCGCGCGCTTCAGCATCGGGCAGGGCGCGCTTGACGCTGCGGTCTTCGCACAGGAAGACGCGGTCGAAATGCCGGCCCAGCACCTTGCCCTGGCGCACCAGGTCTTCATCGCGGCGCTGCACGCCGGCACCGTAGACCACCATGCGGCGATCGGCCGGGAAACGCTCCAGCGCGGCAGCCAGCGCTTCCAGCGCGGGGGCGTTGTGGGCGTCGTCGACCACCACGGTGGCGCCGTTGCGCTCGAACAGCGTGAAGCGGCCCGGCACGTCGACCTGGCCGACGTCGAAGGTCACCACGCCGGCGCGGATCAGGTCGTTGGAGATGCCCAGCGCCCAGCCTGCGGCCACGGCCGCCAGCACGTTCTCGATCTGGAACGCGACGCGGCCGGCATAGGTCAGCGGCACCGCGGTCACGTCGACCAGTGGGGTCTCGCTGTTGCCGCTGTTCCCGTTAGCCAGCACGATCTTGCCCTCGCGCAGGTACACCGCGCGCTTGCCGGCGGCGCGGTGCGACACGATCGCGGGCAGCTCCGGCGTCAGGCCGAAGAAGATCACGTCGCCGTCGCACAGTTCGGCCATTTCCACCAGGCGTTCGTCGCGCGCGTTGAGCACGGCGGCGCCGTCCTTGAGCACCACGTCGACCTGCGTGCGCAGCACGTTGTACATGCGGTCTTCGTCCTCGACGTAGTAGTCGCCGAGGTGGTCAGGCTGGTCGAAGTTGGTGACCACGCCGACCTGGCAGCGGTCATAGGGCAGGCCTTCAGACAGGATGCTGCCGCTGTCGCTCTCGAACACGGCGGCTTCTACTGCGCGATTCATCAGGATGCGGTGGCTCGCTTCCCAGTTGGCGCGGTCGCCGCCTTCCACCTGGCGGCGGTCCAGGTACAGGCCGTCGCTGCAGGCCAGGCCGGTGTGCTTGCCCGACAGCTGCAGCAGGCGCGCCACCAGACGTGCGACCACGGTCTTGCCGTTGGTGCCGGTCACGCCCACCACCGGGATGCGGCCCTGGTCGTCCTCGGGGAACAGGTGATCGACGATGGCGCGGCCCACCGGGCGAGGCGTGCCTTCGGCCGGCTTGATATGCATCAGCAGGCCGGGGCCGGCGTTGACCTCGACGATGGCGCCGCGTTGTTCGGCCAGCGGGCGCGAGATGTCCTCGGCCACCAGGTCGACGCCGGCGATGTCCAGGCCGACCACGCGCGCGGCCAGTGCGGCATGCGCAGCGACGCTCGGGTGCACGCGGTCGGTCACGTCGAAGGCGACGTTGCCATTGCGCTGGATCAGCACATTCTTGCCTTCCGGTGGCACCGAGCTGCCATCCATGCCCTGGCGCTTCAGTTCCAGGCGCGCGGCCGAATCGAGGCGCACGCGGTTCAGCGGATGGTCTTCGGTGTTGCCGCGGCGCGGATCGGAATTGATCTGCAGTTCGATCAGCTCGTCGATGGTCGACTTGCCGTCGCCGACGACGCTGGCGGTCTCGCCCATCGCGGCGGCGACCAGGCGGCCGCCGACCACCAGCAGGCGGTGTTCGTTGCCGGGGATAAAGCGCTCGACGATCACGCCGCTGCCTTCGTCGATGGCCACGCCGTAGGCGGTCTCGACTTCCTCGCGGGCCACCAGGTTGGTGAACACGCCGCGGCCGTGATTGCCGTCATAGGGCTTGACCACCACCGGCACGCCGATGTCCTCGGCAGCGTCCCAGGCATCTTCCGGCGAATCGACCATGCGGCCTTCCGGCACCGGCACGCCGCAGGATTCCAGCAGGCTCTTGGTCAGGTCCTTGTCGCGCGAGATGCTTTCGCCGATGGCGCTGGTGCGGTCGGTCTCGGCGGTCCAGATGCGGCGCTGGCGTGCGCCGTAGCCGAGCTGGACCAGGTTGCCGTCGGACAGGCGCAGCGCCGGGATGTCGCGGTCGTCCGCGGCATCGACGATGCAGGCGGTGCTCGGGCCCAGGCAGTGCTCGTCGACCAGGCGGCGCAGGTTGTCCACGGCGGCGGGGACGTCGAAGGGACGATCCTCGATCGCAGCCATGACCAGGTCGCGGGCGGTGAACAGTGCGGCGCGGGTTACTTCTTCGTGCCAGGCGCGTACGATGACCTTGTAGACGCCGCGCACCGGGGTCTCCCGGGCCTTGCCGAAGCCGCCCGGCATGCCCGCCAGGTTCTGCAGCTCAAGCGTCACGTGTTCCAGGATATGGCCCGGCCAGGTGCCTTCCTTCAGGCGTTGCAGGAAGCCGCCGCGCTCGCCGATGCTGCAGCGATGCTCGACCAGCGACGGCAGCCAGGCCGACAGGCGCTCGTAGAACCCCGGAATCGTGTTGGAGGGAAAGTCCTCCAGTTCCCCGATATCGACCCATGCCTCCAGAACGGGCCGATATGTCCACATATTCGGGCCGCGCAGCGACATGACATCGAAAATCTCAATGTCCTTCTTTTTCATTGAATTAGCTTGAGGCAGTGGGCGGAACCGCCCGAGAAATGGAAGCCTAACCTTTCAGTAACGTTACAGCGTTGTACGGGTTGACTTTCTTGGCTTAAAAGAGTTTGTGCAATGCATCAGGACCACCCGCTCGTTCGTCGTTATGTATACTGCGGGCGAATTCGCGGGCCGCCAGCGCGTGCCCGGCTTAAATTGTTTCAAGTTATGTCCGTACCCCCTGGACGCACGCCGCGCCTTACATGACCCAGTCCTCCCTGCCTGCCCTCAACACCCCCGTGGCCGAAGAGCCCTGGCGAACCGATTCCGGATCGTGGCTCCGACCCGGCGAGTCCGTCCTGGCCGGACTGGAACTGGACCTCGACGCGAGGCTGCATTTTACCCAAGGGTGGCTGGTTGTGACGGACCAGCGCATCGTTGCCCGGGCTCCCGGTGAAAAAAATGTGCGGGAATGGAACATCGGGCCTTCCCTGCGCCTGACCCACGCTGACCATGCCGGCGTCGGCACGCTGGAACTGAGCGGGCCGGGGGGGCGGTTGGCCACCTGGCGATATACGCTTGGTTACAATCCGTCCGCCTTGCGGCTGGCCGACCAGTTCCAGGCCCGCCGCGACGCCGCCAGCGCCCGCGCCACGCCCGACGCCGGCGAAGTGCCGTGCCCGACCTGCAAGGCGCCGCTGCCGCCGGAGGAGGAGCAGTGTCCGCAATGCAGCCGTGAGCTGGAAACGCCGCCTTCCACCTGGGCGCTGCTGCGCCTGTGGCGCTTCGCCCGGCCGTACCAATGGCAGTTGCTGGCCGGTTTCCTGCTCACCGTGCTGTCCACCGCCGCCACGCTGGTGCCGCCGTACCTGACCATGCCGCTGATGGACAAGGTGCTGATCCCGTTCCAGAACGGCGTGCCGATCGACTACGACCTGGTGCGGATGTACCTGGCAGGCCTCTTTGGCGCGGCGCTGGTGGCGTGGAGCCTGGGCTGGGCACGCACCTACCTGCTGGCGCGCGTATCGGAGCGCATCGGCGCCGACTTGCGTACAACTACCTATGAACACCTGCTAAAGCTTTCGCTAGAGTATTTCGGCGGCAAGCGCACCGGTGACTTGATGGCGCGTATCGGCTCGGAAAGCGACCGCATCTGTGTGTTCCTGTCGCTGCACCTGCTGGACTTCGCCACCGACGTGCTGATGATCGTGATGACCGCGGCGATCCTGGTGTCGATCAACCCGTGGCTGGCGCTGGTGACGCTGGTGCCGCTACCGTTTATCGCCTGGATGATCCACCTGGTGCGCGACCGTCTGCGCCACGGCTTCGAGAAGATCGACCGGATCTGGTCGGAGATCACCAACGTGCTGGCCGACACCATCCCGGGCATCCGCGTGGTCAAGGCGTTTGCACAGGAGAAGCGTGAAGTGGCGCGCTTCCGCGAGGCCAACAAGCACAACCTGGCGATCAACGACCGCGTCAATGCGGTGTGGTCGCTGTTCACGCCGACGGTGACGTTGCTGACTGAAATCGGCCTGCTGATCGTGTGGGTGTTCGGCATCTGGCAGGTGTCGCACAGCGCCATTACGGTGGGCGTGCTGGTGGCGTTCCTGACCTATATCAGCCGCTTCTACACGCGGCTGGATTCGATGAGCCGCATCGTCTCGGTGACACAGAAGGCCGCGGCCGGCGCCAAGCGTATCTTCGACATCCTCGACCACGTGTCGAGCGTGCCGGAGCCGGTGCGGCCCGCGAAGCTCGACAAGGTCGAGGGCGCTATCGACATGCGCGACCTGGGCTTCCGCTATGGCAACCGCGCGGTGATCCGCGGGCTGGATTTGTCGATCGCGCCGGGCGAGATGATCGGCCTGGTGGGGCACAGCGGCTCGGGCAAGAGCACGCTGGTCAACCTGATCTGCCGTTTCTACGACGTGTCAGAGGGCGCGATCCGCGTCGACGGAGTCGATATCCGTTCGTTGCCGGTGTCCGAGTACCGCCGCCATATCGGGCTGGTGCTGCAGGAGCCGTTCCTGTTCTTTGGCACCATCGCCGACAACATCGCCTACGGCAAGCCCGATGCCACGCGCGAGGAGATCATCGCCGCCGCGCGCGCCGCGCATGCGCACGAATTCATCCTGCGCCTGCCGCATGGTTACGACTCGCTGGTCGGTGAGCGCGGCCAGGCGCTGTCGGGCGGCGAGCGCCAGCGCATCTCGATCGCGCGCGCGCTGCTGATCAACCCGCGCATCCTGATCATGGACGAGGCCACCTCGTCGGTCGACACCGCTACGGAGAAGGAAATCCAGAAGGCGCTCGACAACCTGGTACAGGGCCGCACCACCATCGCCATCGCGCACCGGCTGTCGACGCTGCGCAAGGCCGATCGTCTGGTGGTGATGGACCGCGGCCAGATCGTAGAGGTCGGCAGCCACGACGAGCTGCTCCTGCGAGAAGGTGCCTATTACAAGCTTTACCAGGCGCAAGCGCGCAATGTCGATACCGAAGACGACATCGAAGAAGACAAAGCCCTGATGGAAACGCCGGAGGCAGCCAATGCCTGATGACATCCAAGCGGCCACGCAGACAGCCGTGTTCACTCTTGACCGCAATGCATTCGGCCGCCTGGTGCTGACCGACGCCGACGGCACCGTCCACGAAGGCGTGGTGCCGGTGCGCGCCTTCCCGATTTCCGCGCCGCAGGGCGGCATCGGCCTGATGAGCACGGACGGGCATGAAGTGGTGTGGATTCCGCGCCTGGAAGACCTGCCACAGGCCGAGCGCAGCCTGATCGAAGAAGAGCTCGCGTCGCGCGAGTTCATGCCCGAGATCCGCCACATCGTCAGCGTGTCGACCTACGCCACACCCAGTGTGTGGACGGTGCAGACCGACCGCGGCCAGACCTCGCTGGTGCTGCGTGGAGAAGAGGCTATCCGGCGCCTGACCGGCAGCACGCTGCTGGTGTCGGACAGCCATGGCATCCACTACCTGATCCGCGACCTGATGGCGCTGGACAAGCACAGCCGCAAGATCCTGGACCGCTTCCTCTGAAGCGGCGCGGAACGGAATAGCTCATGTCCGGATTGACGTAGCCAAGGTTCGCCGCGCGCGTATCGCAGTTGACACCGACGGCATTGGTCATTGGTTGGCAAGGTTGACTGCCACCGCCATGTTGTTCATGGTTTGCAGGTACGGCATGGCTGGAGTCGATGTGCACGCGGCATGCACGAAGTGCGGTGCAGCCAGGCATGCAAACGCCAGGAGCCAGCGCCTGCGTGCGCGAGGGAAGCGGATTCGGATCATAGGTCGTAGAGTCGCGGCATGCCGGATCTGGCCCGGCAAGGGCGCCCGGATGCGCCCGATGAACAGGTTCACCGAGCCTGTTGAGGACGAAACAACTCTAGGCCGACTGCGCTACGCCTGTGCTCGGAAAATTCCTAATGCGGTGGGGAAGGTTGGGGAATCGTGCAGGCAAGCTGACTTCCTGCGTCCCAGTCACTGCGATCTGCGCCGAGATGCGCGATGGTGTGTGGGGATTAGTGCAGGAGGTCGGGCGAGTCGTCGTCCTCGTCCCAGTCCTCGTGCATGACCGGCACATCGGGCACCATGTCGAACACCATCGAGTGGTAGCGTACGCTGAACCACGCGCGGAACATCTGCAGCGTCAGCGTCTCGGGCCACATCGAGTCGTCGAACCACTCGCCCAGCATGAATTCGAAGAACGCCTGCCAGCGTTTCTCGACCCAGCGCACCGCATTCTCATGCGTGTCGGCCAGTTCTTCGGGCACCAGGAACACGCTCTGGTCTTCGCGCACGTGTTCGAGCGTGAGGCCGGCGACCGGCTGCGGATCAACGGCCTGGATCCAGTCCAGGAACGGCTGTTCCGGGACCAGGGCAACCATGGAACGGTTGATGGTGAAGCGGGGATGGTCTGACATGGCGAAGGGCGTGGAGGACGGCAACCGGGTATTGTAGTCGCTCGCGGTCTCGGTGCAGTGCCAGACTGTAGACCCGCTACTGATAATCCAGTGCAAAGATCATCGCGCTCGGCACCGTCCCCGCGCGATGGCGGCGGCGCAGTTGGCCGCACAGCCGGTAAACGAAAAAACGGACCAGAAGGTCCGTTGATTCGCGACCCTGGCGCAGCGGACGCCAGGGTGAGGTGAAACTGGTGGAGCCGGCGGGAATCGAACCCGCGTCCGCAAGCCCTCCACAGAGAGTTCTACATACTTAGTTCTGTCATTTGATTTAACCGGCGCATCGCGGACGAACACGCTCTACGACGGCGAGTCACTAAATTTTCGTCTCCGGACCCGTGACACTTCCGGAGCTTATCTGACGTAAATGACCTCGCGTGGTCTTGCGACCCTAGCCCGTCAGCGAGCCAGTGCGAGGACGGCCGCAATTAAGCGGCCAGTGCGTAACGTTCGTCGTTAGCAGTTATTGCATTCCCATTGATTAACGAGGTGACGGGTCCTCGGTATGCCCTCCACTGCTTTGTAACCCACGTCGAAACCAGGTCGGCCCCAGTGAGGAAGCTGGATTGTACCCGGTTGGACGCACGCTGTCTCGAGGAGTTCCAGCCGGGGCTCGCATGTCCCATGCGGCGCACTCAGGCGACCGCGGCGGGTACCAGCAAGGGGATCAGCTCGGCGGGGTGGCGCACCAGGTGGTCGGCGCCCCACGTCTCGGGCGGTTCGCCGTCGCCGCAATAGCCATAAGCGGCGGTCACCGTGATCATCCCCGCGGCCTTGCCGGCCTGGATGTCGCGCAGGTCGTCGCCGACGTAGACGCAGCGGCGCGGATCGACGCCGGCGCTAGCGGCGGCGTGCAGCAGCGGGGCGGGGTGGGGCTTGGCATGCGGCGTAGTGTCGCCGCTGACCACGGCGCTGGCGCGCGGCGCCAGGCCGATGGCGGCCACCAGTGGCACCGTGAAGCGGGCGATCTTGTTGGTGACGATGCCCCACGGGATGCCCGCCGCCTCCAGCGCCGACAGCACCTGCGGCATGCCGTCGAACAGGTGCGTGTGAACTGCAATGTCGGCCTCGTAGTAGTCCAGGAAGATATCGCGTAGCGCGGGGAACTCCGCGTCCTCCGGGCGCAGCCCGAAGGCCGCGCCGAGCAGGCCGCGCGCGCCGTGCGAGGCGACCGGGCGCAGCTTCTCATAGGCCACCGGCGGGTTGCCGCGCTCGACCACCAGCCGGTTGGCCGCTGCCGCGAGATCCGGGGCCGTGTCCGCGAGGGTGCCGTCCAGGTCGAAAAAGACGCCTGCGATGCCCCCCGTCATGCCGCCACCCGGCGGAACGCCATCATGTAGTTCACATCGGTGTCGCGGTTCAGCGAATAGACCTGCGACAACGGGTTGTAGGTCATGCCACGCATCTCGACCAGGTCCAGGCCGGCCTGGCGGGCGAAGCGCGCCAGCTCGGACGGGGTGATGAACTTGTCGTAGTCGTGCGTGCCGCGCGGCAGCATGTTGAGCACGTACTCGGCGCCGACGATGGCCATCAGGTAGGCCTTCAGGTTGCGATTGATGGTCGAGAAGAACACATGGCCGCCGGGCTTCACCAGCGTGGCGCAGGCGCGGACGATCGAAGCGGGATCGGGCACGTGTTCCAGCATCTCCATGCAAGTCACGACATCCACGCTGGCCGGCTCACGGGCGGCCAGCGTTTCAGCGGCGATCTCCTCGTAGTTGACCACTACGCCGGACTCGAGGCTGTGCAGGTCTGCCACCTTGAGCGCCTTGGTCGAGAGATCGATGCCGCGCACGGTGGCGCCCAGGCGCGCCATGCTCTCGGACAGGATGCCACCGCCGCAGCCCACGTCGACCACGCGCTTGCCCGCAAGGCCGGCGAGGCCGTCGATCCAGCCCAGGCGCAGCGGGTTCAGCTCATGCAGCGGCTTGAATTCGCTTTCCGGGTCCCACCAGCGGTGGGCCAGCTCGCTGAACTTGTCGATTTCCTTGGGGTCGGCGTTCCGGCGCAGCGGATCCGGCGTGGCGGCGGACGGGGTTTGCGATTGCAGCGTCATCGTATGGGGGCCGGCGGCTGGCTGCCTGCGCCGGCGAATGTGAAGGGGAGGTCGGGGCAACTGTACCAAAAAAACGGTACCAAAAAAAAGCCCAGCTTGCGCTGGGCTTTTCTTCATCGGAAAGGATCCGATTAACGCGCGCTGCGGGTGCCGACCACTTCGACTTCCACGCGGCGGTTCGGCTGCTGGCAGCCGATCTGGGCCTTGCGGTTGCCCTTGCACGACTTCGGATCGACCTTCAGCTGGCGCTTGCCCTTGCCTTCGGTGTAGACACGGTTGGCTTCAACGCCCTTGCTCACCAGGTAAGCCTTGACCGATTCAGCACGACGGATCGACAGGCGATCGTTGTACTTGTCCGAACCGAACGAGTCGGTGTGGCCCACGGCGATAATGACTTCCAGGGTGATGCCTTGCAGCTTCGAGACCAGGTCGTCCAGCTTGGCCTTGCCTTCGGGCTTCAGCACGGCCTTGTCGAAGTCGAACAGGGTGTCAGCAGCGAAAGTGACCTTCTCGCTCGACACAACCGGCGGTGCCACCGGAGCCGGCGCCGGTGCGGCCGGGGCTGCGGGGGCCAGGGCGCCGTCGCACAGGGCGTTGGCGGTGGCCGGAGTCCAGGAGCTGTCGCGCCAGCAGAGCTCGTTCGTGCCATTCTTCCACACGTACTCGCTCGTACCGTTGCCCCAGTTGTCGTTCACTGCCTTTTTTTCATAGGGGACGGACTGGGCTTGAGCGGATGCAGCCATTACTGCGGTAGCTGCAACGAGCGCGAGCTTGGCAAATTTTTTCATATTTCTCCTCTCAGGATGAGATCACCGCAGGGTTACTGCGAGCAAATGGACGAAAACAAGTCATACATTCTTCGGAGTATAACATTCTCGATGTGGCTGATGCTCCACTTCGAACAATGTCTGGCTCTTCGCTGGGGAATTGTGCCACAAGGGTCGTTTCCTAAGAAGTAAATATATTCGATTCGCCCCATGGGTTTTGGGCCTGTGGTGTTTGTGCAACATGGGTCTTGTGTCGCCCGCAAAGCCTTGTGGCATCAGGGTTTCAGGGTTTTCGCAGGGGCCCGCGGGCGCCTTCCGGGAAGCTGTCCGGAGGGGGCGAGGCGGGGGTGTCGGCATGTTAGAATGGCGTGTTGCCCCGCTGTCAGGCGCCGCCCGGCGCCACCCGCAAAAGGGCCCTGACATTCGCTTAAACCTGCCGCATAAACCACGCCGCAATGGATCCATTCGCAAAAGAAACCCTTCCGGTCTCCCTAGAAGAGGAAATGCGCCGCTCCTATCTCGATTACGCCATGAGCGTGATTGTCGGACGCGCGCTTCCCGATGTGCGGGACGGCCTGAAACCGGTACACCGGCGCGTGCTGTTTGCGATGCACGAGCTTAACAACGACTGGAACCGTCCGTACAAAAAGTCGGCCCGTATCGTCGGGGATGTGATCGGTAAATATCACCCGCACGGTGACACCGCAGTCTACGACACCATCGTGCGCATGGCGCAAGACTTCTCGCTGCGCTACATGCTGGTCGACGGCCAGGGCAATTTCGGTTCTGTCGACGGCGATAACGCCGCGGCCATGCGATATACCGAAATCCGCCTGGCGAAAATCGCCCACGAGATGCTGCACGACATCGACAAGGAAACCGTCGATTTCGACAGCAACTACGACGGCTCTGAAAAAGAGCCCACAATTCTGCCGGCCCGTATTCCCAATCTGCTAATCAATGGTTCATCCGGTATTGCGGTGGGCATGGCCACCAATATCCCGCCGCATAACCTGAATGAAATCGTCGACGGCTGTCTGCACCTGCTGCGCAACCCGCAGGCGACGGTGGATGAACTGATTGAATTGATTCCGGCTCCGGATTTTCCGACCGCCGGGATTATCTATGGCATCCAGGGCGTGCGCGAAGGCTACCGCACCGGCCGCGGCCGGGTGGTGATGCGGGCCAAGACGCACTTCGAGGACATCGACCGCGGCCAGCGCCAGGCGATCATCGTCGACGAGCTGCCCTACCAGGTGAACAAGCGCACCCTGCTCGAGCGCATCGCCGAGCTGGTCACCGAGAAGAAGGTCGAGGGCATTTCCGACATCCGCGACGAGTCGGACAAGTCCGGCATGCGCGTGGTGATCGAGCTCAAGCGTAACGAGGTGCCCGAGGTCGTCCTCAACAACCTATATAAGAACACCCAGCTGCAGGACACCTTCGGCATGAACATGGTGGCGCTGGTCGACCGCCAGCCGCGCCTGCTGAACCTGCGCCAGATGCTGGAGTACTTCCTTGCGCACCGCCGCGAGGTCGTCACCCGCCGCACGGTGTTCGAACTGCGCAAGGCGCGCGAGCGCGGCCATGTGCTGGAAGGCCTGGCCGTGGCGCTGGCCAATATCGACGAGTTCATCGCGATCATCAAGGCCGCGCCGACCCCGCCGATCGCCAAGCAGGAACTGATGGCCAAGGCCTGGGATTCGGGCCTGGTGCGCGACATGCTGGCACGTGCCGAAAACGACACCCCGGGCGGGCGCGCTTCCTATCGCCCGGACGGCCTCCCGGCCGTATTCGGCATGCAGCCGGACGGCCTGTACAAGCTGTCCGACGCCCAGGCGCAGGAAATCCTGCAAATGCGCCTGCAACGCCTCACTGGTCTCGAGCAGGATAAGATCGTCCAGGAATATCGCGACATCATGGCGGAAATCGCCGATCTGCTCGATATCCTGGCGCGCCCGGAACGCATTACCACCATCATCTCCGACGAACTCACCGCCATCCGCGCTGAATTCGGCGACGAGCGCCGCTCGCAGATCGAGCTCAACGCGACCGAACTGGACACGGAAGACCTGATCACCCCGCAGGACATGGTGGTCACGCTGTCGCACAGTGGCTATATGAAGAGCCAGCCGATTTCCGAGTACCGCGCACAGAAGCGCGGCGGACGCGGCAAGCAGGCGGCGGCGACCAAGGAAGACGACTGGATCGACACGCTGTTCGTGGCCAATACCCACGACTACATCCTGTGCTTCTCCAACCGCGGCCGCTTGTACTGGCTGAAGGTCTATGAAGTGCCGCAGGGCTCGCGCAATTCGCGCGGTCGCCCGATCGTCAATATGTTCCCGCTGTCCGAAGGCGAGAAGATCAATGTGATCCTGCCGGTGCGCCAGTTCGACGCCGAGCACTTCATCTTCATGGCCACCGCCCGCGGTACGGTCAAGAAGACAGCGCTGACCGAGTTCTCCAACCCGCGCAAGGCCGGCATCATCGCGGTCGACCTGGACGAGGGCGACTACCTGATCGGCGCCGCAGTCACCGACGGTCAGCACGACGTGATGCTGTTCTCCGACGCCGGCAAGGCGGTGCGTTTCGACGAGAACGACGTGCGCCCGATGGGTCGCCAGGCGCGCGGCGTGCGCGGCATGAACCTGGAAGACGGGCAGACCGTGATCGCCATGCTGGTGGCGCCGGCCGAGACGGCCGAAGAGGCCGAAGCCGGCACCCGCGGCAGCGTGCTGACCGCGACCGAGAACGGCTACGGCAAGCGCACTCCGATCGCCGAGTACACTCGACATGGCCGCGGCACCAAGGGGATGATTGCGATCCAGACGAGCGAGCGCAACGGCCGCGTGGTGGCTGCGGCACTGGTTTCACCTGAAGACGAGATCATGCTGATCACCACCGGTGGCGTGCTGATCCGTACCCGCGTGGGCGAAATCCGCGAAATGGGCCGCGCCACCCAGGGCGTGACGCTGATCAACGTGGACGAGGGCACCAAGCTGTCCGGGTTGCAGCGCATCGTGGAAAGTGATGCCGACAACGGCACCGGCTCCGAAGAGGCGGAAGAGGCGGACGGCGCCGCCGGGGCCGACGCCAATCCGTAGCCATTCCGTGGCCAATCTGTAGCCAATCTGTAGCCAATCGTAAATTGTTGCAACATTAGGACGCCGGCCGGAACTCGTTTCGCGGCTGTCCGGACTAAAACGGACGTATTTACCAGGGAGTCACAATGCTCAAAACCTTTCGACGTATCGCTGTTCTGACTGCTTTCGTTCCGACCTTCATGGTGGCGCAGCATGCTCACGCCCAGGGGGACGCGGAAAAGACCGCAGCCATCAAGGAACTGCTTTCCGTCATGCAGGCCGACCAGGCCGTCAAGGGCCAGGCCGAGAACTGGCAGCAGGGCGCCAAGCAGGAAGCCCCGCTGGTGCTGGAGCAAGTGCTGGTCGAGAACAAGACCATGAACGACAAGCAGAAGCAGGCCGCGGTCGAAAAGCTGAAGAAGAACGGCGCGGTACAGCGCATGGTCGACGGCGCCGGCTCGGCGTTCAACACCGATGGCTTCCGTAAGGATGCGATCCAGGCGCACTATGATGCCTTCGGCAAGTACTACTCGACGCAGGAACTGAAGGACCTGACCACGTTCCTGAAGTCGCCCACCGGCCAGAAGTTCATGGCCAACCAGGGCAAGGCCACCCAGGAGATCTGGGGTTCGATGATGCAGAAGTACGGCCCGCAGGTCGGCAAGTCGATGCGCGACGCCGCGGAGAAGGAAATCACCGCCGCTTCGAAGTAAGCGTGTGAGCGAACCGCCGCACTGGTCCGCAACCTTGCGGACCAGTGCGGCACTGGGGCACGGCCCCGGGTGCCCAACGGGGCGCGGGTTTGAGGGATAATGGCTGCTTGGGTAACACCGGCAGCCATTTTTCCATTCCCCCGTCTCATGAACGATCCCCAGAATCCCGCTCTTGCCGGCATGATGCAGCGTGCATTGGCCGAACGCGTCTACAACTTCTCCCCAGGCCCGGCGGCGCTGCCCGCCGAAGTGCTGCAACAGGCCGCCGAGGAGATGCTGTCATGGCACGGGACCGGGGTTTCGGTGATGGAGATGAGCCACCGCAGCCGCGAATTCGAAAGCATCCATAACGAAGCGATCGCCGACCTGCGCGAGCTGCTGCACATCCCTTCCAATTTCAAGGTGCTGTTCCTGCAAGGCGGCGCCATCGGCGAGAACGCCATCGTGCCGCTGAACCTGATGCGGCTGCGCAGCACCGAGCAGCCCAAGGCCGATTTCGTCGTGACCGGCACCTGGTCGATCAAGACCGAGCAGGAAGCGCGTCGCTATGGCACGGTCAATATCGCGGCGTCCAACGAGGCAGAGAAATTCCACCGCATCCCCGCCGTTGCAGACTGGAAGCTGTCCGATGATGCCGCTTACGTGCACTTGTGCACCAACGAGACCATCGTCGGCGTCGAGTTCCAGGAGATCCCCGACATCGGCCAGGTCAAGGGTAATCGCGTCGTGGTGGCCGATGCCTCCAGCCATATCCTGTCCCGCCCGATCGACTGGTCGCACGTGCAGGTGGTCTACGGCGGCGCGCAGAAGAATATCGGCCCGGCCGGCGTCACCATCGTGATCGTGCGCGAAGACCTGATCGGGCATGCGCATCCTCTGTGCCCGTCGGCGTTCAACTGGCGCATGGTGGCCGAGCACAACTCGATGTACAACACGCCACCGACCTATGCGATCTATATCGCCGGGTTGGTGTTCAAATGGCTCAAGCGCCAGGGCGGCGTGCAGGGGATCGAACAGAGCAATATCGCCAAGGCGGCGGCGCTGTACGACTTCCTGGACCAGAGCGATTTCTACCGCAACGAGATTCATCTGAGCTGCCGTTCGCGCATGAACGTGCCGTTCTTCCTGGGCGACGAATCGCGCAATGACGCGTTCCTCGCGCAGGCGCGGGCCAACGGCCTAGTGCAGCTCAAGGGCCATAAGACCGTGGGCGGCATGCGTGCCAGCATCTACAACGCGATGCCGCTGGAAGGCGTGATGGCGCTGGTCGATTTCATGCGCGAGTTCGAACGCACGTCCGCCTGACAGGCAACTCGCGCCCTGCCGCGCGCGACACCGCGCCGGTCGGCGCGGACAGTTTTTCTCCGGCCGCCGCGCTCCGGCGGCCCACCGGATTCATACAATGACAAGCCAAGACAGCACCCCTGCGCGCGAGGAGACGCAGCCAAACGAGCAGCCCAACGGCAACCACCTGAGCGAGGCCGAGCGCAAGCTGTCGGTTGAGCTGGCGCCGCTGCGCGAGCAGATTGACACGGTGGACCGCGAACTGCTGGCCATGCTGAACCACCGCGCCAAGCTGGCGCTCGACGTCGGCGAGGTCAAGAAGAAGTACGGCGCGCCGGTGTTCCGCCCAGAGCGCGAGCTGCAGGTGATCCGCAAGGTGCAGGGTGCCAACCCGGGCCCGCTGCTCGGCGAAAGCGTGGCAGCGATCTGGCGCGAGGTGATGTCCGCCTGCCGCGGGCTGGAAAAGCCGCTGGAAGTCGCGTTCCTGGGCCCGGTCGGCACGTTCTCCGAGCAGGCGCTGTACGCGCATTTCGGCCATGAGGTGTCGGGAGTGGCTTGCCCGAGCATCGATGAAGTGTTCCGCGCGGTGGAGGCGGGCACGGTCGAATACGGCGTGGTGCCCGTGGAAAATTCGACCGAAGGCGCGGTGTCGCGCACGCTCGACCTGTTCCTGCAGACCTCGCTGAAAATCAGCGGCGAGATCGCGCTGAAGGTGCACCACAACCTGATGGCATCCACGCCCGACATGCAGGGCGTAACGGTGGTGCGCGCCCATGCGCAGGCGCTGGCGCAGTGCCAGCACTGGCTGACGGCCAACTATCCGCACCTGGAGCGCCAGGCTGTATCGAGCAATGCCGAGGCTGCCCGCATGGCCAGCGAAGACCCGACCGTGGCCGCGATTGCCGGCGAGTCCGCCGCCAACCGCTACCACCTGCATATGGTGCGCACCCATATCCAGGACGATCCGCACAACCGCACGCGCTTTGCCGTGATCGGCCGCTACGAGACCGAGCCGTCGGGCAGCGACCAGACCTCGATGATCCTGTCCGTGCCCAACAAGGCGGGCGCGGTGTACCAGCTGCTCGCGCCGCTGGCGGAGAACGGCGTGTCGATGTGCCGCTTCGAGTCGCGCCCGGCGCGCAGCGGCGCGTGGGAGTACTACTTCTACGTCGACGTGGAAGGGCACCAGCATGAGCCGGCAGTGGCGCGCGCCATCGACGAGCTGCGCCGCAACGCGGCCTACCTGAAGGTGCTGGGGTCGTATCCGTCGAGCAAGTAAGCCGCCAAGGCACGGTAAGCAAGAACAAGGAGACGAGATGGCAGAGCAGGGTAAGCAAGGCCGCGTAGTGTTCGGACCCGACTATGTGCGTGCGATCTCGCCGTACGTGGCCGGCAAGCCGATTTCCGAAGTCGCGCGCGAGGTCGGCCTGGACGAGGCCGGCATCGTCAAGCTCGCTTCCAACGAGAATCCGCTGGGCATGCCGGCATCCGCGCAGCGCGCGGTGGCGGACGCCGTGGCCGAGCTCGGCCGCTACCCCGATTCCAACGGCTTTGCGCTGAAGGCCGCGCTGTCCGCGCGCTTCGGCGTGCCGGAGGAATGGCTGACGCTCGGCAACGGCAGCAACGACATCTTGGAGCTGGCCGCGCATGCGCTGGTCGAGCCCGGCCAGTCGATCGTCTATGCCGAATATTCGTTCGCGGTCTACGCGCTGGCCACGCAGGAAATCGGCGCGCGCGCCATCGAAGTGCCCGCCCGCGACTATGGTCATGACCTGGGCGCGATGGCCGC
Source organism: Cupriavidus sp. DF5525 (assembly GCF_040149425.2). Classification (NCBI taxonomy): domain Bacteria; kingdom Pseudomonadati; phylum Pseudomonadota; class Betaproteobacteria; order Burkholderiales; family Burkholderiaceae; genus Cupriavidus; species Cupriavidus sp. DF5525. The sequence goes on from NZ_CP168265.1 coordinate 845,866, forward strand.
GGCGATTGCGCCGGACACGCGCCTGGTGTTTATCGCCAACCCGAACAACCCGACTGGCACCTTCGTGCCCGCCGCGCAGATCGAGGCCTTCCTGCAGCAGGTGCCGGCGCACGTGGTGGTGGTGCTGGACGAGGCGTACAACGAATACCTCGATGCCGATCAGCAATACGATTCGGTCGCCTGGGTGCGCCGCTATCCCAACCTGCTGGTGTCGCGCACGTTCTCCAAGGCCTATGGCCTGGCCGGGCTGCGCGTCGGCTACGCGGTGGCGCAGCCGGAACTGGCCGACCTGCTCAACCGCGTGCGCCAGCCGTTCAACGTCAACAGCGTGGCGCAGGCAGCGGCTGTCGCCGCGCTCGGTGACAGCGAGTTCTTGCGCCGCAGCGCCGAACTGAACCGCGCCGGGAAGGCGCAGCTGACGGAGGCCTTCGATCGCCTCGGGCTGGAATATGTGCCGTCGTCGGGCAACTTCGTGCTGGTGCGCGTCGGCGACGACGACGGGGCTGGTGCGCGCGTCAACCTGGCGCTGCTCAAGCAGGGCGTGATCGTGCGCCCGGTCGGCAACTACAACCTGCCGCGCTGGCTGCGCGTGACCATCGGCCTGCCCGAGGAGAACGCAGCCTTTGTCGCGGCGCTGGAGCGGGCGCTCGCGTGAGCGCGGCTACAATCGCGGCTATTACCGCGGCGTTCCCCGGCCGGCATGGCGCCGGCCGGTCTGCCAGTCATCGAATTACCTCGGTCCGGACCGAGCCACTGCCCGTTGCGGCCTGAGATTGTGAGTGCATTGCATTTTTCCCGTGTTGTCATTGTCGGCGTCGGCCTGATCGGCGGTTCGCTCGCGCTCGCGCTCAAGCGCGCAGGTGTGGCGGGCACGGTGGTTGGCGTGGGGCGCTCCCCCGCGTCCCTGCAGAGGGCGCTGGACCTTGGCGTGATCGACCAGGCCGCAACGCTGGAGGACGCCGCGCGCGGCGCCAGCGTGATCGTGCTGTGCGCGCCGGTGGCGCAGAACTTCGCGCTGCTGCACGCGCTGGAGCCACACCTGCAGCCCGGCACTATCGTCACCGATGCGGGCAGCACCAAGTCCGACGTGATCATGGCCGCAAAGACCGCGCTGGGCGACAAGGTCGCGCAGTTCGTGCCGGCGCACCCGATCGCCGGGCGCGAGCTCAATGGCGTCGGGGCCGCGCTGGCGGACCTCTACGTCGGCAAGAAGACCGTGCTGTGTCCGCTGCAGGAAAACGCGCGTGCCGATGTGGCCGCGGTGCGTGCCATGTGGGAAAGCGCCGGCGCGCACTGCCACGTGATGTCGGCGGTGCAGCACGACGCAGTGTTCGCCGCGGTCAGCCACCTGCCGCATGTGCTGTCGTACGCGCTGGTGGCGCAGGTCGCCAATGCAGAAGACGCGGCGCTGAAGCTGGATTTTGCCGGCGGTGGTTTTCGCGATTTCACGCGCATCGCGGCGTCTTCGCCGGAGATGTGGCGCGACATCTGCGTGGCCAACCGCGAAGCGCTGCTGCGTGAGCTGAACACCTACCAGTCGGTGCTGGCGCACCTGAAGGAGAAGATCGAGAAGGGCGACGGCGACGCGCTCGAACGCGTCTTCACACGCGCCAGCAACACCCGACTTGCCTGGGGCGCCGAGCGTGCCGCGGGCAACGGCAACAATATCGAACCCTGAGCGGCATAGTGCCGCAGCCTGATCGAATCGCCTTACCGCGGCGCCCCGGCGCCCACCAAGACATGGAACACCTGACGCTAGGCCCCCTGACCCGCGCCACCGGCACCGTCCGGTTGCCGGGCTCGAAGAGCATCTCCAACCGCGTGCTGCTGCTGGCTGCGCTGGCCACCGGCGAAACCCGCGTGCGCGACCTGCTCGATTCCGACGACACCCGCGTCATGCTGCAGGCGCTGCGCACGCTGGGCGTGGGGTGGCGGCAAGAGGACGCCGACTATATCGTCACCGGCGCCGGCGGCAATTTCCCGAACAAGGCGGCTGAGCTGTTCATGGGTAACGCCGGCACCGCGATTCGCCCGCTGACGGCCGCGCTCGCGCTGCAGGACGGCAGCTACAAGCTGTCGGGCGTGCCGCGCATGCACGAGCGGCCGATCGGCGACCTGGTCGACGGCCTGCGCCAGGTCGGGGCCGTGATCGACTATCTCGGCAACGAAGGCTTCCCGCCGCTGCATATCCAGCCGGCCAGCATCCGCATCGATGCGCCGATCCGTGTGCGCGGCGATGTGTCGAGCCAGTTCCTGACGGCGCTGCTGATGAGCCTGCCGATGGCGCAGAGCGACAGCGGTCGGATCGAGATTGAGGTGGTGGGCGAGCTGATCTCCAAGCCGTATATCGAGATCACGCTGAACCTGCTGGCGCGTTTCGGCATCCAGGTGGAGCGGCAGGGCTGGGAGCGCTTCGTGCTGCCGGCCGGCGCGGCCTACCGTTCGCCGGGCGAGATCTTTGTGGAAGGCGATGCGTCGTCGGCGTCGTATTTCCTCGCCGCCGGTGCGATCGGCGGCGGCCCGGTGCGGGTCGAAGGCGTGGGCATGGCCAGCATCCAGGGTGACGTGCGCTTTGCCGAGGCGCTTAATCGCATGGGCGCCAATGTGATGGCGGGCGACAACTGGATCGAAGTGCGTGGCACGGAACGCGACGACGGCCGCCTGCACGGCATCGAGCTGGACTGCAACCACATCCCGGATGCGGCGATGACGCTGGCGGTGGCGGCACTTTTCGCCGAAGGCACCACCACGCTGACCAATATCGCCAGCTGGCGCGTCAAGGAAACCGACCGCATCGCGGCGATGGCAACGGAACTGCGCAAGCTGGGCGCAGTCGTGGAAGAAGGGGCGGACTTCCTGCGTGTGACGCCGCCGCAACCATGGCAGACTCCGGCCGACGGCATTGGCACCTATGATGACCATCGCATGGCGATGTGTTTCTCGTTGGCCGCATTCGGGCCGCTGCCGGTGCGGATCAACGATCCGGGTTGCGTGGCGAAGACGTTCCCGGACTACTTCAGCGTGTTCGCGGGCGTTACGCGCTAACGAGGTTAGTGCTGGCGCGCGGGTTGGCAGCGCTGTCGCGAGCCGCCGCCTGGCGGCGCTCGTGCTTTTCCCAGTAGCGGTCGAAGAAGTAGTGGGCCACCGTGTTGACGGCCGGTTCGATGAAGGTGATGGCACCGCTGATGGCAAGGCTGCCGGTTAGCGCATACGTCACGCTGAACGCAATGCCGAGGTGCATGATGCCGAAGGTCAGGGTTTTTGCCATGGTAGATTGCCTCGCGACCGATACTTTAGTGTTGGCTTCGCCCGTCGCGTCAGGCGAAGCATCATGAATTAAATGATAATGATTCTCAATAGAATTAACAATCAATCGTTTCTGTGGGTGTCATAAGTAATGACTATCGTCAACGTCATCACCATTGACGGGCCGACAGCCTCGGGCAAGGGCACCGTCGCGCACAAGGTTGCCGATGCCGTGGGCTTCCACCTGCTCGACAGCGGCGCCCTGTACCGGCTGGTGGCGCTGGCCAGCGACCGTGCGGGCGTTGACCCGGCGGATATCGGCACCCTTGCAAGAATCGCTGCCCGCCTCGATGTGAAGTTCGGCCCGGACCGGGTGTGGCTGCAGGGAGAGGAAGTGAGCCGGGCGATCCGGGCCGAGGCGATCGGCAACCGGGCCTCCGCCATCGCCGTGCACCAGCCGGTGCGCGACGCGCTGACCCAGCTGCAGCGCAGCTTCCGCAAGCTGCCGGGTCTGGTGGCCGACGGCCGCGACATGGGCACCGTGATCTTCCCGGATGCCCAGCTGAAAGTGTTCCTCACGGCAAGTGTTGAAGCGCGTGCGCGCAGGCGCTATAAACAATTGATTGATAAGGGAATTTCTGCTAATATCGAAGACCTTTTGCGTGACCTCGAGACGCGCGATGCACGGGATCGCACCCGCACCGCCGCGCCGCTACGTCCCGCCGAGGATGCAAAGCTGCTGGATACCTCCGACATGACGGTGGACCAGGCAGTGGCGCAGGTGCTGGAGTGGTTTGCCGCTGTGCGGTCCGATGCATGAGATGCATGCGGACGCATAGGTAAAGCGGCGCACCCCGACAGCACCGGATGGAGCCAGCCCGGGCTTGCCCGAAGCTGGTATTTGTAAAACCTGACCCCGCTGCACTGGCAGACTGAGCGCGATAGTCGCGCCGGCCAGCGTACTGCGGATTTCACCTTACGTTTATGTCCGACCTGCAAACTAACGAATCCTTTGCCGCACTGTTCGAGGAATCGATCGCCCGCTCCAATATGAAGGCTGGCGAAGTGATTTCCGCTGAAGTCGTGCGCATCGACCACAACTTCGTGGTCGTCAACGCCGGCCTCAAGTCCGAAGCATTTGTGCCGGTAGAGGAGTTCCTGAACGACCAGGGCGAACTCGAAGTGCAGGCCGGCGACTATGTCTCCGTGGCCATCGATGCGCTCGAGAACGGCTATGGCGACACTATCCTTTCCCGCGACAAGGCCAAGCGCCTGGCATCGTGGCTGAACCTCGAGAAGGCGCTGGAAGACGGCGAGATCATCTCGGGTACCGTGACCGGCAAGGTCAAGGGCGGCCTGACGGTGATGGTCAACGGCATCCGCGCGTTCCTGCCGGGCTCGCTGGTTGACGTGCGCCCGATCAAGGACACCACCCCGTACGAAGGCAAGACCCTGGAATTCAAGGTCATCAAGCTGGATCGCAAGCGCAACAACGTGGTGCTGTCGCGCCGCGCCGTGGTCGAAGCGACCCTGGGCGAAGAGCGCCAGAAGCTGATGGAAACCCTGAAGGAAGGCGCCATCGTCAACGGTATCGTCAAGAACATCACCGACTACGGTGCGTTCGTTGACCTGGGCGGTATCGACGGCCTGCTGCACATCACCGACCTGGCCTGGCGCCGTGTCCGCCACCCCAGCGAAGTGCTGTCGGTTGGCCAGGAAATCACCGCCAAGATCCTCAAGTTCGACCAGGAAAAGAACCGCGTCTCGCTGGGCGTGAAGCAGCTGGGCGAAGATCCGTGGGTCGGCATCTCGCGCCGCTACCCGCAAGGCACCCGCCTGTTCGGCAAGGTGACCAACCTGACCGACTACGGCGCGTTCGTCGAGATCGAAGCCGGCATCGAAGGCCTGGTGCACGTGTCGGAAATGGACTGGACCAACAAGAACGTTGCCCCGTCCAAGGTTGTCCAGCTGGGCGACGAAGTCGAAGTCATGGTGCTGGATATCGACGAAGACAAGCGTCGTATCAGCCTGGGCATGAAGCAGTGCAAGGCCAATCCGTGGGACGATTTCTCGCGTAACCACAAGAAGGGCGACAAGCTGAGCGGCCAGATCAAGTCGATCACCGACTTCGGCGTGTTCATCGGCCTGCCTGGTGGCATCGACGGCCTGGTGCACCTGTCCGACCTGTCCTGGCAAGAGTCCGGCGAAGAGGCCGTGCGCAAGTACAAGAAGGGCGACGAAGTCGAAGCCGTGGTTCTGGGCATCGACGTCGACAAGGAACGCATCTCGCTGGGCATCAAGCAGCTGTCGGGCGATCCGTTCAACAACTTCATCTCGGCCAACGACAAGGGTTCGCTGGTTCAGGGCACCATCAAGGCCGTTGACGCCAAGGGCGCCGTGGTCCAGCTGGCTGACGACGTGGAAGGCTACCTGCGTGCATCGGAAATCTCCGCTGACCGCGTGGAAGATGCCCGCAATGTGCTGAAGGAAGGCGAGCAGATCACCGCCCTGGTGGTGAACGTCGACCGCAAGTCGCGCAACATCAACCTGTCGATCAAGGCCAAGGACAGCGCAGAGCAGCAAGAAGCGATGCAGAAGTTCCAGGCTGACACCGGCACGGCTGGCACGACCAACCTCGGCGCCCTGCTGAAGGCCAAGCTCGGCCAGGACAACCAGTAATCGCAGGCCCCCGCGCTTGCGCGTATGCCCATGACCAAGTCGGAGCTCGTCGAAAAACTGGCTGCCCGCTTCCCCCAGCTGCTGCTGCGGGACGCGGACATCTCGGTCAAAACGATACTCGACGCGATGTCCGAGGCGCTGGCCGATGGCCACCGCATTGAGATCCGCGGATTCGGCAGTTTTGGTCTGAACCGGCGTCCGCCTCGCGTGGGGCGCAATCCCAAGTCCGGCGAGCGTGTGCTGGTGCCCGAAAAACGGGTGCCGCACTTCAAGGCGGGCAAGGAATTGCGCGAACGGGTTGACCGCAGCCAGCCGGCGCCTCCGGGCGCCAATGGCAACGGCCATTCCGCCGCCGGCAATGGCCATGCCGCCGGCGCGGCTCAGGCCGTGCCGGGCAAGGTAGGCCAGGGCAGTGCGCCCGCCGCACCGGCGGGACTGCACGAGGGTGGATTGAATTTCGTCCGCTCCTGATTGCCCAGGCTTAGCCTGCTGCTTGTGTTGTCTGTAAGAAAGCGTCCTTCGGGGCGCTTTTTTTTGTTGGTGCCGGCGTCGAGTGGCCTTGGCACGCGCGTCGATACAGGTGCTGCATTCGTGCGCAGGCGCTTGTCAGCGGCCGCTGCCGGCGGCGCGTTAGACCCCCGGCAGGGCTGCATTACCGCCCGGTTACCGAATAGGTTAAGTGATTCCGCTACAATGCCGGGGTCTTTGCCGGACCTCGCGCGAGTGCGCCGGTGCCGCTTCCACGTCACGCTGCCACGCTGCCCAACCGCATGAAACTGTTCGCCTGGATCGTCCGCATCGTCGTTTTCGTGCTGCTGTTCGTGCTGGCGCTGCGCAATACCGCCGAAGCCTCGCTGCAGCTGTTCTTCAACGCCGTCTGGCATGCCCCGCTGATCCTGATCCTGTTCGCCGCCTTCGTGCTCGGCGCGGTGGCGGCGCTGGCCTCGGTGGCGCCCAACCTGATGCGCCAGCGCATGGAGCTTGCCCGGCTGCGCCGCGCGCTGGCCGATGCCGGCGCGCAGGCGAGCGCGTCCGCGGCAACGCCGCCGTCGCCCGCGGCAGCCGTGCCGCGCGACGGCAAGCCTGTTCCCTATAACGTAGTCGGCCCGAAAGTCTGATCCATGATGTTTGAAACCTGGTGGCTGCTGGCGCTGCCACTTGTCTTTGGCCTTGGCTGGATGGCGGCGCGCTTCGATGTGCGCCAGCTCATCAGCGAGCAGGGCGCCTTGCCACGCTCGTACTTCAAGGGCCTCAATTTCCTGCTCAACGAGCAGCCCGACAAGGCCATCGACGCCTTTATCGAGGTCGCCCGGCTCGACCCCGAAACCACCGAGCTGCACTTCGCGCTGGGCGCACTGTTCCGCCGCCGCGGTGAAACCGAGCGCGCCATCCGCGTGCACCAGAACCTGGCCACCCGGCCCGACCTGCCCGAGCCCGAGCGCGAGCATGCGCTGTACGAGCTGGGTCAGGACTTCCTGCGCGCGGGCTTGCTGGACCGCGCCGAGGAGTCGCTGCGCCGGCTGATGTCGGGACCGTACGCGGCCTCGGCCAAGCGCGTGCTGCTCGAGCTCTACGAGGTCGAGAAGGAGTGGCAGAAGGCCATCGATGCCGCGCGCGAACTGCAGACGCTGGAGCAGACGAGCTACAGCGTGCAGATCGCCCAGTTCTGCTGCGAGCTGGCGCAGGACGCGCTGCAGCGCAAGCGGCCCGAGGATGCGGTGAAGTGGCTGAACCAGGCCGTCGCCGAGAATCCCGCCAATGTGCGCGCCCCGATCCTGCTGGGCGACGTGGCCGCGGCGGCCGGCGATGCGCGTGCCGCGCTCGGCCACTGGCTCGGCATCGAACGGCAGGACGCTTCTTTCCTGCCGCTGGTGGCCGACCGCGTGGTCAAGGCCTATGCCAGCCTGCAGCAGGAGGGGACCGCGCTGGAATGGCTGCACGGCCTGCTCAAGGGCAAGCTGGCGCCAGAGCTGCTCGATACGGCGTACAAGGCCGAGCTCGACGTGAATGGCCCCGAAGCCGCGGCACGGCTGATGCGCGACCAGCTGCGCCGCCAGCCCACGTTGCTGGCGCTGACCAGGTATTTCGAGGCGCAGACAGCCGTGGCCGAGGCCGAAGCCACGGCGGGCGATGCCCCGGTGGCCGCAGAGGCGGACAGCGACGAGGACGCGAAGGAAACCACCGCTATCCGCGATCTGCTGCAGCTGCGCACCCGCAACCTGGCGCGCTACACCTGCCGCGAGTGCGGCTTCCGGGCCCGCTTGTTCTACTGGCAGTGCCCGGGCTGCAACCGCTGGGAAACCTACGCCCCGCGGCGTTCCGAGACGCTCGGCTGATCCCGGCGGACGGTGCAACAGATCTTGAACTGAAGCTATGAAAGTCACCATTATCGGCAGCGGTTATGTGGGCCTTGTCACCGGCGCCTGCCTGGCGGAACTGGGCAACGATGTGTTCTGCCTGGACCTGGACGAACAGAAGATCGCACTGCTCAATGCGGGCGGGGTGCCGATCTACGAGCCGGGCTTGCAGGAACTGATCCAGCGCAATCGCGCCGCCGGCCGACTGACCTTCTCCACCGACGTGGCCGCCAGCGTCGAGCACGCCGACGTGCAGTTCATCGCCGTGGGCACGCCGCCCGATGAAGACGGCTCGGCCGACCTGAAGTACGTACTGGCCGCGGCACGCAATATCGGCCGCCATATGACCGGCTTCAAGGTGGTGGTGGACAAGTCGACCGTGCCGGTCGGCACCGGCGACCGCGTCGCCGCCACGATCCGCGAGGAACTCGCCGCGCGTGGGCTGGAAGACCTGCAGTTCTCGGTGGTGTCCAACCCTGAGTTCCTGAAGGAAGGCGCCGCGGTCGAGGACTTCATGCGTCCGGATCGCATCGTGCTGGGCTGCAACCCTGACGTGGCGGGCCGCCACGCGCAGGCCACCATGCGCCAGCTCTACGCGCCGTTCAACCGCCACCACGAACGCACTTTCTACATGGACGTGCGCTCGGCCGAGTTCACCAAGTACGCCGCCAACTCGATGCTGGCCACCCGCATCTCGTTCATGAACGAGCTGGCCAACCTCGCCGACGAAGTGGGCGCCGATATCGAGCTGGTGCGCATGGGCATCGGCTCGGACCCGCGCATCGGCTACAGTTTCCTGTATGCCGGAGCCGGTTACGGTGGCTCGTGCTTTCCCAAGGACGTGCAGGCGCTGATGCGCACCGCCGCCGACCACGGCAAGCCGATGCGCGTGCTGGAGGCGGTGGAAGCCGTCAACGGCGCGCAGAAGCGCGTGCTAGGCGACAAGATCGTGCGCCGCTTCGGCGAGGACCTCGCCGGGCGCACCTTCGCGGTGTGGGGCCTGGCGTTCAAGCCCAATACCGACGACATGCGCGAGGCGCCGTCGCGGATCCTGGCGCGCGAGCTGGTGGCGCGCGGCGCGTCGCTGCGCATGCATGACCCGGTGTCGATGGCCGAAGCGCGGCGCGTGCTGGATGCCGACCTGGCCGACCTGCCGGGCGGCGCCGCGCGCGTGAGCTTCCACGACCACCAGATGGATGTCCTCGACGGCGCCGACGCGCTGGTGATCGTGACCGAGTGGAAGGTGTTCCGTAGCCCCGACTTCGCGCAGATCAAGCGGCGCCTGAAGACGCCGGTGATCTTCGACGGGCGCAACCTGTATGAGCCCGAGGCGATGGTCGAGAGCGGCGTGGAGTACCACGCCATCGGCCGCCCGACCAGGGCGCGGCAACGTGCCGCGAACGAATGAAGCGCGGGCGGGTCAACGGACACATCAACCGATAAGATGACAAGGCGGCCGCGGCCGCCGCGATATTGCCAAGGATCGTCATGAACAAGACCGTCATTTCGCAAGAACAGATCCGGCAGTCCCATATCCTGGTGGTTGGCGACATGATGCTGGACCGCTATTGGTTCGGCGACGTGGAGCGCATCTCGCCGGAAGCGCCGGTGCCGGTGGTGCAGGTAAAGCGCAGCGACGAGCGCCTAGGTGGCGCCGCCAACGTGGCGCGCAACGCCGCCGCGCTGGGCGCGCGCGTGGGCATGCTGGGCGTGGTCGGCGACGACGAGCCGGCGCGCACGCTCGAGGCTCTGCTGGCGGAAAGCCACGTGGAGCCCTACCTGCACCGCGATGCCAAGCTCAATACCACCATCAAGCTACGCGTGGTGGCGCACCAGCAGCAGCTGCTGCGCGTGGACTTCGAGAACGCGCCCGCGCACGAAGTGCTGGCCGCGGTACAGGACCGCTTCGTCAGCCTGATCAACGACTACCAGGTGCTGGTGCTGTCCGACTACGGCAAGGGCGGCCTGACGCACGTCACGCGCATGGTCGACGCCGGCCGCGCTGCCGGGCGCAAGGTGCTGATCGATCCCAAGGGCGAGGACTACTCGCGCTATCGTGGCGCCACACTGATCACGCCCAACCGGGCCGAGATGCGTGCCGTGGTCGGCGCCTGGAAGACCGAGGCCGACCTGACCATCCGCGCCCAGAACCTGCGCCGCGAACTGCAGCTCGAGGCACTGCTGCTGACGCGCTCGGAAGAGGGCATGACACTCTACACCGAGGCCGAGGTGCTGCACGTGTCCGCCCAGGCGCGCGAGGTCTATGATGTATCCGGTGCGGGGGATACAGTGATCGCCACGCTCGCCACCATGCTGGGCGCCGGCTTGACGCTCAAGGAAGCCGTGCAGCATGCCAACCGTGCCGGCGGCATCGTGGTGGGCAAGCTCGGCACCGCCGTCGTCACCTATCCCGAATTGTTCGGCGCCGCCCCGTGAAGCGCGGCACCACCAGACTGAAGTGACCATGACCATCATCGTGACCGGCGCTGCCGGCTTTATCGGCAGCAACCTCGTCAAGGGACTGAATGACCGCGGCGAGACCAACGTCATCGCCGTCGACAACCTGACCCGTGCGGACAAGTTCCACAACCTGGTCGACTGCGAAATCTCCGACTACCTGGACAAGCAGGACTTCCTCGAGCGCTTTGCCCGTGGCGAGTTCGGCAAGGTGCGCGCGGTGTTCCATGAAGGTGCCTGCTCCGACACCATGGAGACCGACGGCCGCTACATGATGGAGAACAACTACCGCTACACGCTGTCGCTGATGGAGAGCTGCCTGGAGCAGGGCGCGCAGTTCCTGTATGCGTCGTCGGCGGCCACCTACGGCGCCTCGCAGGTATTTCGCGAAGACCGCGAGTTCGAGCGTCCGCTGAACGTGTATGGCTACTCCAAGTTCCTGTTCGACCAGATCGTGCGGCGCCGGCTGCCGTCGGCGCTGTCGCAGATCGTCGGCTTCCGCTACTTCAACGTGTATGGCCCGCGCGAGACCCACAAGGGCCGCATGGCCTCGGTCGCGTTCCACAACTTCAACCAGTTCCGCGCCGACGGCACGGTGAAGCTGTTCGGCGAGTACAACGGCTACGGTCCGGGCATGCAGAGCCGCGACTTCATCTCGGTCGAGGACGTGGTCAAGGTCAACCTGTATTTCTTCGACCATCCGGAAAAATCCGGCATCTTCAACCTCGGCACCGGTCGCGCGCAGCCGTTCAACGACATCGCCACCACCGTGGTCAACACGCTGCGCGAGGCCGACGGCAAGCCGCGCCTGTCGCTGGAGGAACTGGTGCAGGAAGGCCTGGTCGAGTACGTCAAGTTCCCCGATGCACTGCGCGGCAAGTACCAGTGCTTTACGCAGTCGGATGTGTCCAAGCTGCGCAGTGCCGGCTATAACGAGCCCTTCCTGACCGTCGAGGAAGGCGTGGCGCGCTACTGCCGCTGGCTGCTCGAACGCGCTGGCTGACCGCCTCGCTTTTCCGCTGTTGCCGAGCCGGCCGACAGGTTTTCGTGCGGCCGGTGTCAACTTGTGTTGCCGTATGCGCCGCCGCGGCAGACTGCCCCTATCCTGACCTGGCCTCGCCGCAATGGCGGGGTGGTACCCGAGGGTACCTCCAACCATCCACAGGAAAGGAGCTTCCATGTTCAAGCACTGGGTCTGGCAATTTGTCCGGCGTTTCTCCCTGATTGCAGCCATCTGCCTGTCCGGCGGCGGCATCGCGAAAGCGGCGATCGACGTCAACACGGCGGACGAGGCGGCGCTGACCTCCATCAAGGGCGGGGGCCCCGCCACCGCCCGCAACATCGTCGACGAACGCAACAAGCGCGGGCCCTACAAGGATGCCGTGGACCTGGCCGAGCGCGTCAGTGGCGTGGGGCCCAAGTCGGTGGCAAAGCTGCAGGAGGCGGGGCTCACCTTTGGCGCCGCCGCTGCGGCGCCGGCCGCGTCTGCCAAGCCGGCGAAGGCGGCTGCCGCAGCGCCGGCAGGCGCAGCCAAGGCATCGCGCTGAGCGGCCGGCTGACTTGTACACAAGCCTGTGCCCGGTACCGTTGCGTCTGGGCATCTCCCTGTTGGTACGCCTCGTGCTACACCTCTGCGGCTTCGCACGCCTGCGGGCGCGGAGTATCATGCGGACGCCGCGCCGGCAGGATCTGCCGCGCGCGGCAGCTGACAGGCAATAAGCAGCCAGTCAGCGCCGGATCACCAACCACAATCGCGGCGGCTGCTGACTGCGCGGCCCGCCCGGAGCACAGGGAGCAGAACACATGGCGAATGGCGAGGACGCGGGATTCCTGCCTAAATGGCGGCTCAAGACCGAAGGCGTGATCGGGCCCGATGAGCGGCTGCCGGCCGGGCAGACGCTGCTGGCCGGCATCCAGCACGTGGTGGCGATGTTCGGCTCGACCGCCATCGCGCCGATCCTGATGGGCTTCAACCCCAATATCGCCATCCTGTTCTCGGGCATCGGCACGCTGATCTTCTTCCTGTGCGTGCGCGGCCGGGTGCCCAGCTACCTGGGTTCCAGCTTCGCCTTTATCGCCGTGGTGATCGCAGCCACCGGCTATGCGGGCAGCGGTCCCAACCCCAATATCCCGGTGGCGCTGGGCGGCATCATTGCCGCGGGCGCGCTGTACACGGTGATCGGGCTGGTGGTGCAGGCGGCCGGCTACGCCTGGGTGGAAAAGCTGATGCCGCCGGTGGTGACCGGTGCCGTCGTCGCGGCCATCGGCCTGAACCTGGCGCCGGTGGCCGTCAAGGCGGTCAGCGGCGCGGCGCTCGATACCTGGGTGGGCCTGCTGACGGTGGTGGCCGTTGGCCTGGTGGCGGTGCGCGCGCCCGGCATGCTCGGGCGCCTGCCGGTGCTGATCGGCGGCCTGGCCGGCTACCTGGCCTACTACCTGGGCACCAATGTGATGGGGCTGGGCAAGCCGATCGATTTCTCCGGCGTGGCTGCGGCCAGCTGGTTCGGCACGCCGGCGTTCACCGCACCGGTCTTCGAGGCTAGCGCGATGCTGCTGATCGCCCCGGTGGCGATCGTGCTGGTGGCCGAGAACCTGGGCCATATCAAGGCCATCGGGGTAATGACGGGGCGCAACCTCGACCCGTATATCGGCCGCGCCTTTATTGGCGACGGCATCGCCACCATGCTGTCGGCCGGCGGCGGCGGCACCGGCGTGACCACCTACGCCGAGAACATGGGCGTGATGGCGGTCACCAAGATCTATTCGACGCTGATCTTCGTAGTCGCGGCGGCGGTGGCCATCCTGCTGGGCTTCTCGCCCAAGTTCGGTGCACTGATCCTGACAATCCCGGGCCCCGTGATCGGCGGGCTGACCATCGTCGTGTTCGGCCTGATCGCGGCCACGGCAGGGCGGATCTGGGTGCAGAACAAGGTGGACTTTTCCAGTTCGCGCAACCTGATCACCGTGGGTGCCACGCTGACCGTGGCTGCCGGCGACCTGACGCTGAAGCTGGGCGGCATGACGCTGGGCGGCATCGGCACCGCTACCTTCGGCTGCATCCTGCTGTACCACCTGCTGGGCGAAGGCAACCACGAGGAAGGCTGAGCGGCTGCCAGGTTACGGCAGGCGGCGCGCCCGGCGCAAAGCCCGCCTGCCGGCGAGGGAAAGGTGTCTGGATTACAATGGCCGGCGACATCGATCCCCGACACCCATGGCCTACAAGACTATTGAAGACACCATCGGCAATACGCCGCTGGTCAGACTGCAGCGCATTCCCGGTGCCGCCAACGACGCGCGCGGCAATGTGATCCTCGGCAAGCTCGAAGGCAACAACCCCGCCGGTTCGGTCAAGGACCGCCCGGCGGTGTCGATGATCGCCCGAGCCGAAGCCCGCGGGCGCATCAAGCCGGGCGATACGCTGATCGAGGCGACCTCCGGCAACACCGGCATCGCGCTGGCCATGGCGGCCGCCGTGCGCGGCTACAAGATGGTGCTGATCATGCCCGAGGACCTGAGCCTCGAGCGCCGCCAGAGCATGGCGGCCTATGGTGCCGAAATCGTCCTGACCCCGGTCAAGGGCGGCATGGAATACGCCCGCGACCTGGCCGATTCGATGGAGCGCGACGGCAAGGGCGTGATCCTCGACCAGTTTGCCAATCCGGACAACCCGCAGGCGCACTACGAGGGCACCGGCCCGGAGATCTGGCGCGATACCGACGGGCGCGTCACCCACTTCGTGTCGGCGATGGGGACCACCGGCACCATCACTGGCGTGTCGCGCTACCTCAAGGAGCAGAACCCGGCGATCCAGGTCATCGGCGCACAGCCGGCCGAAGGCTCGCGCATCCCGGGCATCCGCAAGTGGCCTGAAGCGTATCTGCCCAAGATCTACGATCCCAGCCATATCGACCGCACCGAGCCGGTAAGCCAGTCCGATGCCGAGCATATGGCGCGCCGCATGGCGGCCGAAGAGGGCATCTTCTGCGGCGTTTCCGCTGCGGGCGCGCTCTGCGTGGCGCTGCGCATTGCCGAGGAAGTGGAGAACGCTACCATCGTGTTCGTGGTGTGCGACCGCGGCGACCGCTACCTGTCGACCGGCGTGTTCCCGGCCTGATCCGGACAACGCCGCAAGCAAGAAGGCCTCGCGCGTGCGAGGCCTTCTTGCTTTGTGAGGGCGCGCCGGCGTCAGCCCATCGCCGCCTTCACCGCCTCGCCCAACTGGTACACCGCAAGCGCATAGAAGAAGCTGCGGTTGTAGCGTGTCAGCACATAGAAGTTGCGCAGCCCAAGCAGGTACTCCGTCGGCAGGTCCGGCGTCGGCAGGTCCACCACCAGCACGCCGGTCTCGCCTTCGCGCGCCGGGTCGATGGGCTCGTCCACGCGCAGTCCGGCGCGGGTCAGCTGGTTGAGCGTGCGTGTCGGCCAAGGCTCGCCGTCCGCGGCCGCGGTGGCGACGCCAAGGCTGCCGGCATCGCCGGCAATGCGCCACACCACCGGGCGGCCCGGTTCCCAGCCATGCAGCTGCAGGAAGCGCGCCACGCTGCCAATCGCGTCGGTGGGGCTGTTGCGCAGGTCGGTGCGGCCGTTGTTGTCGTAGTCAACGGCGTATTCGCGCAGGCTGGTCGGCATGAACTGCGGGATGCCGATCGCGCCCGCATACGAGCCCAGCACCGAGTACACGTCAGTGCGCGTGTCGCGGCACCACAGCAGGTAGTCCGCCAGCTGGTTGCGGAACAGCGCGCTGCGCGCGTCGCGGTTGGGCGTGTCCGGGTAGTCGAAGGCCAGCGTGGACAGCGAGTCGAGCACACGGAAGGTGCCCATGTCGCGGCCGTAGATGGTTTCCACGCCGATGATGCCGACGATGACCGAGGCCGGCACGCCGAATTCGGCTTCGGCGCGGCGCAGTGTGTCGCGGTTGTCCTGCCAGAAGCGCACGCCTGCATTGATGCGGATCGGCTCGATAAAGCGCGAGCGGTAGGTACGCCAGCTTTTGCGGCCGGTGGTCGCGGGCGGCATGATCAGCCGCACCACGGTCGACGAATAGACCGCCTGGCCGAACCAGTCCTGAAGCGCGCCGCGGTCAAACTTGTGGCGCGCCACCATTTCGTCGATAAAGGCGCGGGCTTGCGGGTTGTCGCGGTAACGGCCGGGTTCGATTTCTTCCTCGCGCACGCTGACGCGGCGCTTGCCGGCGGCGAGCAGGCTGGGGGAGAGGCCGCAGAGTCCGAGTGCGGCAGCGGAAAGCGCGGCGCCCAGCAGGGGGCGTCGCAGTGAGCGCTGGGTGTCGGTCATGGTGTCCTTTGCAAGTCGCACCGAGTATAGCGGATGCCACTAAAGCAGCAGTCCGCACCGCAAGCCTGTGGGGTGGCGCGCGGTGGCTGGCCCTTGCCTGTGCTAACGTAGCGAGTGGAGACAACATTGCGACGATAAGAGATGCCGACAGGCTATTACACGCACCCGGAGTTCCAGCGGCACGAGATGGGGCATTTCCATCCCGAGTGCCCGGAACGCCTGCAGGCGATCGAGGATCACCTGATTTCGCACGGCCTGGACGGCCTGCTGGAGCGGCGCGAGCCCACGCCCGCCACGCGCGAGCAGCTCGAGCGCGTGCACCGGCCCGACTATGTCGATTCGCTGGAAAGCGCCAGCCCCGCGAGCGGCTACTACCCGATCGACCCGGATACCTCGATGAACAGCCATACGCTCGCCGCGGCAAAGCTGGCCGCGGGCGCGGCGGTGGCGGCCACCGACGCCGTGATCGCGGGCGAGCTGGAAAACGCGTTCTGCTGCGTGCGCCCGCCCGGCCACCACGCCGAACCCGACCACGCCATGGGTTTCTGCTTCTTCAACAACGTCGCCATCGCCGCGCGCCACGCGCTGCAGGCGCACGGGCTGGAGCGCGTGGCGATCATCGATTTCGACGTGCACCATGGCAACGGCACCGAAGCGGCCTTCCGCGGCGACGAGCGCGTGCTGATGTGCAGCATCTTCCAGCACCCGTTCTACCCGTACAGCGGCACCGAGCATATCGCGCCCAATATGGTGAACATCCCGCTGCCGGCGTACACCAACGGCATGGCCGTGCGCGAGGTGGTCGAGACCATCTGGCTGCCGCGGCTGAACGAGTTCCGCCCGCAGATGCTGTTTATCTCGGCCGGCTTCGACGCACACCGCGAGGACGACCTCGGGCAGATGGGGCTGGTGGAGCAGGACTACGCCTGGATCACCGGCCAGCTGGTCAACGTGGCGCGTACGCATGCGCAGGGCCGCATCGTCAGCTGCCTGGAGGGCGGCTACAACCTGAGTGCACTGGGCCGCAGCGTGCTGGCGCACCTGAAGGTCCTGATGGAACATTAGGAGACCGTCGCCATGGCCGAGAACGATGCACGCGTGGATGCGCCGCTGCTGACCGAATCGCGCGATGCCGCTGGCGTGGCGCGCCTGACCATGAACCGCCCGCAGGCGTTCAATGCCTTGTCCGAAGGGCTGTTGGATGCGCTGACCGGGGCGCTGGCGCGGATCGCTGCGGACGACTCCGTGCGCGTGGTGGTGCTGGCCGGCGCCGGCAAGGCGTTCTGCGCCGGGCACGACCTGCGCGAGATGCGGGCCTCGCCCTCGCACGACTACTACCGCCGGCTGTTCGACCGCTGCACGCGCATGATGATGGCGATCCAGAAGATGCCGCAGCCGGTGATCGCGCGCGTGCAGGGCATCGCCACCGCGGCCGGCTGCCAGCTGGTGGCGATGTGCGACCTGGCGGTGGCGGCCGATGACGCGCGCTTTGCGGTATCCGGCGTCAACCTGGGGCTGTTCTGCTCGACGCCCGGCGTGGCGCTGTCGCGCAACCTGCTGCGCAAGCAGGCGATGGAGATGCTTCTGACCGGCGACATGATCGATGCTGCGACCGCGCGCGAGCGCGGGCTGGTCAACCGGGTGGTGCCCGCCGACCAGCTGGACGACGAGGTGGCGCGCCTGGCCGCCAGCATCTGCGCCAAGCCGGTCGCCGCGGTGGCAGCCGGCAAGGGGCTGTTCTACCGCCAGCTCGAGATGGGAATTGAAGCTGCCTACCAGCTTGCCGGGCAGACCATGGCCTGCAACATGATGGCCGACTCGGCGCTGGAGGGTGTGCAGGCCTTTATTGACAAACGCGCGCCCTCGTGGCGTGGATCATAAGCAACTTCCAGGGTCTTTATATGCCGGGAACGTATAAAGACATCGGTAAAAAGTCGTTTATGGTATGAAGCGAATCGCTTAAAATACGCGCTTCACAAAAATAACGTGCGGCAACAGCGCTGGAGACCTCCGCGACTGTTGCCGTTTTCTTTTGGTCACCTTTCCATGATCGAACTGCAAGGACTGTCGCAGCGCTTCCCGGGCGCGTCAGGCGACGTGCATGCATTGCGAGACGTCAGCCTGTCGATTGCGGCGGGCGAGGTCTTCGGCATCATCGGCCGCAGCGGCGCCGGCAAGAGCACGCTGGTCCGTGCCATCAACCTGCTGAACCGGCCCACCAGCGGCCGCGTGATCGTTGCCGGCCAGGACCTGACCGCGCTGGACAACGGCGCGCTGCGCCTGGCACGCCGCGAGATCGGCATGATCTTCCAGCACTTCAACCTGCTGTCGTCGCGCACCGTGTATGACAACGTGGCGCTGCCGCTGGAACTGGCCGGCAAGCCCAAGGCGGAAATTGCCGCGACCGTGCTGCCGCTGCTGGACCTGGTCGGTCTGTCGGCGCTCAAGGACCGCTTCCCGGCGCAGATCAGCGGCGGGCAGAAGCAGCGCGTGGGCATCGCGCGCGCACTGGCGAGCAAACCGAAAGTGCTGCTGTCGGACGAAGCGACTTCCGCGCTCGACCCTGAAACCACCCGCTCCATCCTCGACCTGCTCAAGCAGATCAACCGCGACCTCGGCCTGACCGTGGTGATGATCACGCACCAGATGGAAGTCATCAAACAGGTCTGCGACCGCGTGGCCGTGCTCGAAGCGGGCGAGGTGGTGGAGACCGGGCGCGTGATCGATGTGTTCCTGCGCCCGCAGCATGACGTCACCCGCGCCATGATTGGCGATGTCATTTCGCAGGAACTGCCGGCGAGCGTGCTCAAGCGCGTGGAGAGCCGGCTCGGCAACGGCCGCGACCACGTCTACCGCCTCGCCTTCACCGGCGAGGGCGTCGACCAGCCGGTGCTGGCCCAGGCGATCCGCCGCTACGGGCTGGACTTCAATATCCTGCACGGCCATATCGACGAGATCCAGGGCCAGGCCTTTGGCTCGCTGGCGATCATGGCCACCGGCGAGCTTGCCGACGTGAAGGCGGCGATGGAATACCTGCAGGCGCAAGGCGTCGTGGTGGAGGAGTTCGAGCATGTGGTCTGAGATGTCTGACCTGTTCCTGACCTCGTTCAATGAGACGCTGCTGATGGTGGCGATCTCGGGCGTGGTCGGCTCGCTGCTGGGCGTGCCGCTGGGCGTGCTGCTGCACCTGACCAACCGCGGCGGCGTGCTGTCGCACCCGCTGTTCAACCGCGGCATCGGCGTGGTGGTCAACGCGGTGCGCTCGATCCCGTTCATCATCCTGCTGGTGGTGGTGATCCCGTTCACGCGCTTTATCGTGGGTTCGTCGATCGGCACTACCGCGGCGATCGTGCCGCTGACCATCGCGGCGATCCCGTTTATCGCGCGCCTGGTGGAAAGCGCGCTGCGCGAGGTCGACAAGGGCCTGGTCGAGGCGGCCCAGTCGATGGGCGCTACCACCGGCCAGATCGTGTGGAAGGTGCTGCTGCCCGAGGCTATGCCCGGCATCGTCGCCGGCCTGACCATCACCTTCGTCAGCCTGGTCGGCTATTCGGCCATGGCCGGCGCGATCGGCGGCGGTGGCCTGGGCGACCTGGGCATCCGCTATGGCTACCAGCGCTACATCACCGAAGTGATGGTGGCGGTGGTGGTGATCCTGATCGTCTTCGTGCAGGCGGTGCAAAGCTTCGGCGACTGGCTCGTCCGGCGCATCAGCCACCGTTAAGCTCCTTATTTTGTGAAACAGGAAACACACATCATGCAACGTCGCAACCTGCTGCAATGGATTCTCGGCGCCGCGCTCGGCGCCTCGCTGGCTACTGGTGCCGTGGCCCAGGAAAAGCCGATCAAGATCGGCGTGACCGGCGGCCCGCACGCCCAGATCATGGAACAGGTGAAGAAGGTCGCCGCCAAGGACGGCCTGAACATCCAGGTGGTTGAATTCAGCGACTACATCCAGCCCAATGCCGCGCTCGCCGCCGGCGACCTGGATGCCAACAGCTACCAGCACCTGCCGTACCTGGAAGCCCAGATCAAGGACCGCGGCTACAAGTTCGCGCATATCGCCTATACCGTCACTTTCCCGATGGGCGTGTACTCCAAGAAGATCAAGTCGCTCGACCAGCTCAAGCAGGGCGCGCGCGTGGGCGTTCCCAACGACCCGACTAACGGCGGCCGCGGCCTGCTGCTGCTGCAGAGCAAGGGCGTGATCAAGCTCAAGCCCAACGCCGGCCTGAAGGCTACGCCGCTGGATATCGCCGAGAACCCCAAGAAGATCCGCATCGTCGAGCTGGACGCCGCGCAACTGCCGCGCTCGCTCGATGACCTGGACGCCGCCGCCATCAACGGCAACTACGCGGAATCGGCCGGCCTGTCGCCGACCAAGGACGCGATCGCCATGGAAGGCCCGAAAGGCCCGTACGCCAACCTGATCGCCATCCGCGAGGTCGACAAGAACAAGCCCTGGGTGGCCAAGCTGGTGAAGGCCTACCACTCGCCGGAAATCAAGCAATACGTCACTTCGACCTACAAGGAGTCCGTGATTACCGCCTGGTAAGTCGAAGGTTTCATCCAATCCGACGAGCCCCGCAAGCCCCGGTTTGCGGCAAAATCGTCGGACGGCTGGGGTCTGCCGGGCTATGCCCGGCATCATTTTGCCGATAAAATAGTACGATCGTTCGAAAAACAGGGAAGCCGCCAGCCCGGTGGTTATAATGACGAGCGAACAAAATTTCTGACTATCAGTGGAGTGAGCGCATGAAAGTACTCGTCGCAGTCAAGCGGGTGGTGGATTACAACGTCAAGGTCCGTGTCAAGGCGGACGGCACCGGCGTCGATCTGGCCAACGTCAAGATGAGCATGAACCCCTTCGACGAAATCGCCGTCGAAGAGGCCGTGCGCCTGAAGGAAGCCGGCGTTGCCACCGAAGTCGTCGCCGTGTCGTGCGGCGTCACGCAGTGCCAGGAAACCCTGCGCACCGCGATGGCCATCGGTGCCGACCGCGGCATCCTGGTGGAATCGAATGAAGACCTGCAACCGCTGGCCGTGGCCAAGCTGCTGAAGGCGCTGATCGACAAGGAACAGCCGCAACTGGTGATCCTGGGCAAGCAGGCCATCGATGATGACTCCAACCAGACCGGCCAGATGGTGGCCGCGCTGGCTGGCCTGCCGCAAGCCACGTTCGCCTCGAAGGTGGTGGTTGCCGACGGCAAGGCTTCGGTGACCCGTGAAGTGGATGGCGGCCTGGAAACGCTGTCGATCAAGCTGCCGGCCGTGGTGACCACCGACCTGCGCCTGAACGAGCCGCGCTACGTCACGCTGCCGAACATCATGAAGGCCAAGAAGAAGCCGCTCGATATCGTCAAGCCGGAAGACCTCGGCGTGGACGTGAAGCCGCGCCTGTCGACCGTGAAGGTGGTCGAGCCTGCCAAGCGCAGCGCGGGTGTGATGGTGCCGGACGTCGCGACGCTGGTGCAGAAGCTGAAGAACGAAGCCAAGGTTATCTGAGAGCGCGGGGGAGAAATAACATGACTGCACTCGTCATTGCTGAACACGACAATCAATCCATCAAGGGCGCCACGCTGAACACCGTGACCGCCGCAGCCCAATGCGGCGGCGACGTGCACGTGCTGGTGGCCGGTTCCAACGCCAAGGCCGCGGCCGACGCCGCCGCCAAGATCGCCGGCGTGACCAAGGTGCTGCTGGCCGACGCCCCGTACTTCGGTGACGGCCTGGCCGAGAACGTGGCCGAGCAGGCGCTGGCCATCGCCAACGACTACTCGCACATCCTGGCCCCGGCCACCCCGTACGGCAAGAACATCCTGCCGCGCGTGGCCGCCAAGCTGGACGTGGCCCAGATCTCGGAAATCTCCAGGGTCGACGCCCCGGACACCTTCGAGCGTCCGATCTACGCCGGCAACGCCATCGCCATCGTCAAGTCGTCCGACAAGGTCAAGGTCATCACCGTGCGCGGCACGGCCTTCGACGCCGCCGCCGCCGAAGGTGGCTCGGCCGCCGTCGAGACCCTGCCGGCCGTGGCCGACCAGGGCATCTCGCAGTTCGTCTCGCGCGAAGTGGCCAAGAGCGACCGTCCGGAACTGACCGCCGCCAAGATCATCGTCTCGGGTGGCCGTGGCGTGGGTTCGGGCGAGAACTACACCAAGGTGCTGACGCCGCTGGCCGACAAGCTGGGCGCCGCACTGGGTGCCTCGCGCGCCGCCGTGGACGCCGGCTTCGTGCCGAACGACTACCAGGTCGGCCAGACCGGCAAGATCGTCGCGCCGCAGCTGTATATCGCCGTCGGTATCTCCGGCGCGATCCAGCACCTGGCCGGCATGAAGGACTCCAAGGTGATCGTCGCGATCAACAAGGACGCCGAAGCCCCGATCTTCTCCGTGGCCGACTACGGCCTGGTGGGCGATCTGAACACCGTGGTGCCGGAGCTGGTTGCCGCACTGGGCTGATGCTGCTGCGCCGGCCACCGCCTCGCGCGGCGGCCGGCAAGGATGCACATAGAGCCGTTCCGGGGCAACCCGTGAACGGCTTTTTTATACACATTGGGAGACATCGATGACCTACCGTGCTCCGCTCAAGGACATGCTGTTCGTCATGAACGAGCTGGCTGGCCTTGAAGCCGTCAGCCAGCTGCCCGGCTTCGAGGAAGCCACGCCGGAAACGGCCGAGGCCGTGCTCGAGGAAGCCGCCAAGTTCAACGAGCAGGTCGTCGCACCGCTCAACCGTGCCGGCGACCTGGACCCGAGCAGCTGGAAGGACGGCGTCGTCACCACCACGCCAGGCTTCAAGGATGCGTTCCGCCAGTTCGGCGAGGGCGGCTGGCAGGGCGTGCTGCATCCGCAGGAGTTCGGCGGGCAGGGCCTGCCCAAGCTGATCGCCACTGCCTGCAACGAGATGCTGAACACCGCGAACCTGTCGTTCGCGCTGTGCCCGCTGCTGACCGACGGTGCCATCGAGGCGCTGCTGACGGCAGGCACGGATAAGCAGAAGGCCACCTTCCTGCCCAAGCTGATCTCGGGCGAGTGGACCGGCACCATGAACCTGACTGAGCCGCAGGCCGGCTCTGACCTGGCCGCGGTCCGCACCCGCGCCGAGCCGCAGGGCGACGGGACCTTCAAGCTGTTCGGCACCAAGATCTTCATTACCTACGGCGAGCACGACATGGCGAAGAACATCGTCCATCTCGTGCTGGCGCGCACGCCCACCGCGCCCGAGGGCGTCAAGGGCATCTCGCTGTTCATCGTGCCGAAGTTCCTGGTCAATGCCGACGGCAGCCCGGGCGAGCGCAACGACGTGCACTGCGTGTCGATCGAGCACAAGCTGGGCATCAAGGCCAGTCCTACGGCGGTGCTGCAGTTCGGCGACCACGGCGGCGCCATCGGCACGCTGGTGGGCGAAGAAAACCGCGGCCTCGAGTACATGTTCATCATGATGAACTCGGCGCGCTTCTCGGTCGGCATGCAGGGTGTGGCGGTGTCCGAGCGCGCCTACCAGCAGGCCGTGGCGTACGCGCGCGAACGCGTGCAGAGCCGCCCGGTCGACGGTTCGGCGCGCGAGGCGGTGACCATCATCCACCACCCCGACGTCAAGCGCATGCTGATGACGATGCGCGCGCTGACCGAAGGCGCACGCGCGGTCGCCTACGTGGCCGCGGCCGCGAGCGACGCGGCGCACCAGCATCCGGACGAGGCCGTGCGCCAGCAGAACCAGGACTTCTACGAGTTCCTGGTGCCGGTGGTGAAGGGCTGGAGCACCGAGCTGTCGATCGATGTCACCAGCCTGGGCGTGCAGGTGCACGGCGGCATGGGCTTTATCGAGGAAACCGGCGCGGCGCAGCACTACCGCGACGCCCGCATCCTGCCGATCTACGAAGGCACCACCGCGATCCAGGCCAACGACCTGGTCGGCCGCAAGACCGTGCGCGACGGCGGCGCGGTGGCGCGCGCGATCTGCGCGCAGATCGCCGAGACCGAGGCGGCGCTGGGCAAGCACAGCTGCGCCGGGTTCACCGCGGTGCAGGCGCAGCTGGCCAAGGGCCGCGCGGCGCTGGAAGACGTGGTGGCGTTTGTCGTGGCCAATGCCAAGTCGGACCCGAACGCCGTCTTTGCGGGCAGCGTGCCTTACCTGAAGCTGTGTGGCATCGTGTTCTCTGGCTGGCAGTTTGGCCGTGCCATGCTGGCCG
This sequence comes from Cupriavidus sp. DF5525, assembly GCF_040149425.2. Classification (NCBI taxonomy): domain Bacteria; kingdom Pseudomonadati; phylum Pseudomonadota; class Betaproteobacteria; order Burkholderiales; family Burkholderiaceae; genus Cupriavidus; species Cupriavidus sp. DF5525. Next base: position 870,091 of record NZ_CP168265.1, read on the forward strand.
CCGACGCGAAGCGTGCCGAGGATCCGGGCTTTTATGACGCCAAGATCGCCACCGCGCATTTCTTCGCGGAGCACATCCTGTCGCAGGCATCGGCATTGCGCGATGCCATCGTCAGCGGTGCGGCACCGGTGAATACGATGACGGCCGAGCAGTTCTGAGCGGCCTGTCGGTAGCTAGGGACGAAGAAGGGCGACCCCGCGGGGTCGCCCTTTTTGCTTATCGAGGCTGCGCCTGCTTCAGGCCGTGGCCGGCCGCGGTGCCAGGCGATGGCGGGCCGGCTTCAGGTAGCGGCCCACTGACAGGTCATCGGCCCGGATTGCCGGCGACGTACCCGACACCAGGTCCGACAGCAGCTTGCCCGAGCCGCAGGCCATGGTCCAGCCGAGTGTGCCGTGGCCAGTGTTCAGCCACAGGCCGCGCACCTGGGTCGGACCGACGATCGGCGTACCGTCCGGCGTCATCGGCCGCAGGCCGGTCCAGAAGGTGGCCTGGCTGACATCGCCGGCGCCCGGGAACAGGTCGGTGACCACGTGCTCGAGCGTGCGGCGCTTGGCCGGGTCCAGGCTGCGGTCGTAGCCGACGATCTGCGCCATGCCGCCCACGCGGATGCGGTCGTCGAAGCGGGTGATGGCAACCTTGTAGGTTTCGTCCAGCACCGTGGACACGGGGCTGCGCGACGGGTCGCTCAGCGGAACCGTGATCGAGAAGCCCTTGAGCGGGTACACCGGCAGGTTGGACATGCCGTGCAAGAACGGCTTCACCAGTTGCGTGGTCCAGCTGCCCAGCGCCACCACTACCAGGTCGGCGTCCATCGGCTCGCCATCGACCACGGCGCCGGTGACGGCATCGCCCTGGGTCATCAGGCTGTCGATCGAGCGGTTGTACAGGAATTTCACGCCCAGCATCTCGGCCATGCCTGCCAGCCGATGGGTAAAAAGCGCGCAGTCGCCGGTTTCATCGTTGGGAAGGCGCAGGCCGCCGGCCAGCTTGTGGCGGACGGCGGCCAGCGCCGGTTCGCTCGCCGCGAGTTCGTCGCGCGAAAGCAACTGGTAGGGCACGCCCGCTTCTTCCAGCACGGCGATGTCCTTGGCCGCGCCCTGCAGCTGCTCGTCGGTGCGGAACACCTGCAGCGTGCCTTGCTGGCGGCCTTCGTAAGCGATGCCCGTCTCGGCGCGCAGCGCGCGGATGCAATCGCGACTGTATTCGGCCAGCCGCACCATGCGCTCCTTGTTGACGGCGTAGCGCTCGGCGCTGCAGTTCAGCAGCATCTGCCACATCCACTGCAGCTGAAACAGCGTGCCGTCGGGACGGATGCTGAGCGGGGCATGTTCCTGGAACATCCACTTGATCGCCTTCAGCGGCACGCCCGGCGCTGCCCACGGCGACGCATAGCCGGGCGAGATCTGCCCCGCGTTGGCAAAACTGGTGCCGAGCGCGGGGCCCGCCTCGCGATCGACAACGGTCACTTCGTGACCGGCCTTGGCCAGGTACCACGCACTGGTGACGCCAATAACTCCGCTGCCAAGTACGAGAACGCGCATGTCCGGGGGCTCCAACTGCGATGACAAGTTGATGAAGTATTTATCTCTATACTATTGAATACAATCCAGTCATAGTTATCGAATTTTTCAGGAAAACAGGAAAAACTCATGAGAACGAGTCGCCAGCCCGTGCGTTCCCTCGATCGGCTCGACCGCAGGATCCTGACTGCGCTGCAGAGTGACGGCAGGATGTCGATGAAGGAACTGGCCGAGGCGGTCGGCCTGACCATCACGCCCTGTATCGAGCGCGTCAAGCGCCTGGAGCGCGATGGTGTCATCATGGGCTACTACGCCCGGCTGAACCCGGCGCTGCTAGGCAGCGCGCTGCTGGTGTTTGTGGAGATCTCGCTTGGCAACAAGTCGGGCAATATGTTCGAGCAGTTCCGGCGCGAGGTGCTGCGCATCCCGGAAGTGCTGGAATGTCACCTGGTGTCGGGCGATTTCGACTACCTGATCAAGGCGCGCATCCGCGAGATCGGCGAATACCGGAGGCTGCTGGGCGACATCCTGCTGCAGCTGCCCGGCGCAGCGCAGTCGAAGAGCTATGTAGTGATGGAAGAAATCAAGGAGACGCTGGCCATCTCGGTCGAAGAGAAGAGCCAGCCGGGTTGACGAAGTACACGATGGGGCGCCCCGCACACGAACCGAAGGATCATGACCGCCGCAATGCGTGGCACGATGCCGAGGCCGAACCGGAATGGCCACAGGCAGGCACGCGGCCGCCCGTTGTTGCCCGCAAGGGGCGCGGCGCTGTCAGCAACCTGCAGGGGCGTTTCGAGCGCGACCAGCGAGAGGCGTTCGACGATGGCTGGGACAGTGGGCCTGCTGACGAACCCGTGGTGGCGGATGAGACGAATGGACCAGCGCAACCCGACGCTACCTTGCCTGCACCGGAGGCGCCACTGCCGCCACTGCGCACCACGGTACGCATCGAACGCGCCCGCTCGATCCTGACGCGCAACGCCTCGCCCGACATCCCGTTCGATGTCTCGCTCAATCCCTATCGCGGCTGCGAACATGGCTGCATCTACTGCTTCGCGCGGCCGACGCACGCCTACCTCGACCTGTCGCCGGGACTTGATTTCGAAACCAAGCTATTTGCCAAGGCCAACGCAGCCGAGCGCTTGCGCGAGGCGCTGGCGCGCCCCTCATACCGCTGCGAGACCATCGCGCTGGGCGTCAACACCGACGCCTACCAGCCGATCGAGCGCGAGCAGCGCATCACGCGCGGCATCCTGGAAGTCCTGAGCGAGCACGACCATCCGGTCGCGCTGATCACCAAGTCGTCACTGATCGAGCGTGATATCGACCTGCTGGCGCCGATGGCGGCAAAGAAACTGGCAGTGGCGGCGGTCACCATTACCACGCTCGACGCCGGCATCGCGCGCACGCTGGAGCCGCGCGCGGCAACGCCGTCGCGCCGGCTGCGCACAATCCGCACGCTGACCGACGCGGGCATCCCGGTGGGCGTGAGCATCGCCCCGGTGATTCCTTTCATCACCGAGCCTGACCTGGAGCGTGTACTGGAAGCGGCGCGCGAGGCGGGCGCCGTCTATGCGAACTACATCGTGCTGCGGCTACCGTGGGAAGTGCGGCCGCTGTTTGAAGAATGGCTGCAGGCCCATTTCCCCGACCGCGCCGAGCGGGTCATGAATCGCGTGCGCGAAATGCGCGAGGGCAAAGCCTACGATGCCAGCTTTGCCACGCGCATGCGGGGGACGGGCGTGTGGGCGGACTTGCTGCGACAGCGCGTCTACAAGGCCGCCGAACGGCTCGGCTTCCGCTACAACCGGTTCGAACTGGATACTTCTCGTTTTCGCCCCCCAGCCAGGGGTCCCCGCGGCAAGGACGATCCGCAAGGTTCGCTTTTCTGAGCCCTCAGAGCCGCTTCGGTGGCCTGCTGGTCGCTGATCATGCTGCTAGCGAGATCCAGAGCGGCCTTGGCGCTCGATGGCGACAGTCCTGAGGACAGCGCCAGCCGGACGGCGATCGCCGCCAGGCGTCCTTCCTCATAGGTTGGCATGTCGGTCTGTGCTCCTTTGCGCCGCCGAAGCCATGCTTCGCCGGGCGTAGTGCCGCCGGGAGTGGGCGGTCTTTCCAGTATGGGCGATTTGCGCCAAAGCGGAGCTATCGATTGCGCCCGCCTTGATCGCGCGCAAATGTGCTTTGCACAAGGTGTCAGGTCGTATCCAATCGGTCCCAGTACGGCGGATTGCCGAAGCGCGCCGCAAAGAAATCGACAAAGGCGCGCGTCTTGGCCGGCACTAGGTGGCGGCTCGGAAACACAGCCCAGATCGACACGGCCGGCAGCACCGGGTATTCGTCCAGCACCGTCACCAGTTCGCCGCTGCGCAACAGCGGCCCCACGTCCCAGGTCGACTTGAGCGCGATGCCGACACCGGCCACCAGCGCATCGCGAATCACTTCGCCGTTGTCCACGCGCAGGTTGCCGTGCACGTTGACCACGGTCTCGCCCAGCGGCGTATCGAAGCGCCACGCCGACTGGTCGGCCAGCACCAGGCAGTTGTGCTGGCGCAGGTCGTCGGGATGGCGCGGCACGCCGTGGCGTTGCAGATAGCCGGGCGCGGCGCAGATCACGCGCCGGCTGGGCGCGAGCGGACGTGCCACCAGCGTGGAGTCCGGTAGCACGCCCATGCGCAGCGCGACGTCGATGCTGGCATCGACCAGCCCGATCACCTGATCGGTCAGGCGCAGGTCGAGCGAGATGTCGGGGTAGGCGGCCAGGAAGTCGGGCAGGGCGGGCGATACATGCTGGCGCCCGAACGAGGCAGGCGCAGTCACGCGCAGTTGCCCGCGCGGGTGCTCGGCACTGGTGCCGACCGATTGGCCGGCCAGTTCCGCCGTAGCCAGTAGTTGTTCTGCATGCAGAAGGAAACGGTCGCCATCCGCGGTCAGCGCCAGCCGGCGCGTGGTGCGATGCAGCAGCCGGCAGCCGAGGGACTGTTCGAGCCGGGCCAGCCTGGCACTGGCGGTCGAGGTGGACAGGCCGAGATCGCGCGCCGCCGCCGACAGGTTGCCCAGTGCCGCGGCGCGGGCGAAGACGGCGACGTCGAGCAGGTCGAAGTGCATCGAGCGCGCTTTGCCGCCGCCGTTGTTATTGCGAAAGGGCTCGAGCGGCCTCGACCTGCGATTCGAAGAAGGTCTGGAAGCTGATCGCCAGCCCGGCCATCAGCAGGCCGGTACCGATCAGCAGCGACAGGATCACCAGGATCACCACCGGCCAGCCGGAGCGCGTGGGTTTACCGTGCGGGTTGAAGCGCGCGTCCCATTTGTCGTCGGGGCGCAGCCCATAGACGATGGCTGCCAGGAAGGCGCTGATCACGGACACGCCGCCGGCGACGGCGAAGGTCCAGTTCAGCGCAGGGGATCCCGCATCGGCCGCCATCGAGGCAACGCCGATGACGCCCGCCAGCAGCGCCAGCAGATGGGCCCAGCCGTACAGGTCGCGCAGCCCGCCCAGGTAGAAGCGATGCGCACCGAGGCTGCCGAACAGGAACGCCAGCGCCACGGTCAGCAGCTTCGATTTGCCGCGGGTGGGCGGCGACGCGAGCGTAGAGGCATGGCGGGCGGGCGTGGCTACTGGCATGGTCGGATATCGGGCGGTTGCAGGCCGGCAGTGCACCGGCACAAGAACGGCGGCACACGGGTACCGGCCGGCACACATTGTACGCCGGCAGTCAGCGTAAGGAAGGGAGGTGCGTCAGAAGACGCGCAAGGCGGCGCTAATGCCAGCCGTCAAGCAGGATCTTGATGAAAGGGGCCGCATGCTCGCTGATATGCGTCTCGCCGTAGAGGACCAGGGTCAGGATGCCCATGAACAGGATTGATAGCGATAACTGGCCTGCGTGTTCGGCCAGGTCGCTAAAGAGGGGTGACATGACAAACCTCACAGAATTATTGTCGTTCTGGAGGCTGCGCCCGAGCCGTCTTGATCGGGTCCGACAGGAGGTGTCGGGCAGAGGCAGGTCAGTTCGATTGCCGTCTGCACTGGACGGCACGCTGTTAGCCCCGGGCAGCGCCGGGCGGCAGCCTGTGCGTCGCACCCGGAAAGCGGGGCACACACTTATATAGAGACACGGAAAGCGAGGGCGGAGTTCCGCGGAATCGGGAAAGTCGCGCGGGGGCGGCCACCGCGCTCAGCTAGCGGCCACCTTCGCGGCCACGCGCCTGCCAGCCGGGGCCGACGTTGTTCGTGCGGACGTCGTTGCGGGCTTCGTTGGGAGGAGTGGCGCGCTCCGGCGGTCGGCCGCGGTTGTCGTCGCGCGCGCCGGACAGCGCCGCGCGGCGTCCATTCAGGCGGTCGTCAGCACGAGCGCGGGCCTCCATCCGGTCGATTTGGGCCTGCACGTGGTCACGGCTTTCGGCGCGCACGCTGGCCACTTGCCAGCCGTCGCTTGATTGCAGGCGCGCGGGGCGCGCTTCGGGGCGGATTTTTTGCCAGAACGCGACCTGGGCATGACTGGCGGCTACCGCGCCGACCAGGCCCGAGGCCACCAGGATGCCAGCCACCAGGTCGCGCAGGAGAGAGCGGGTGAGCATGCGAATTCCCAGGTTCCTGTCGCGCTGTGATGCTGTTGGAAGATGGGTTCATGGTACGCATGGGCCATCAGGCCGCCTATGCCAATCCCGTTACCGGTGTAACGGATTGTTTCGGCCCCGCTGGCCCCCTTCAGGCCCCGCGCCGCGCGGGTTTCCGGGGAACTCAGGACGCTTCACGGCGTATAGCGAATCCGGTAGATCGCACCGGCCAGGTCGTCGCTGACGAGCAGCGAACCGTCGGGCGCAACCAGGACATCGGCGGGCCTTCCCCACGGCTTGCCGCCACGCAGCCAGCCCTGTGCGAACACCTCCTGCCGCACCGCCTTGCCGGACCCATCCAGCGCCACAGTGACCACGCGGTAGCCGGACGGCTTGCTGCGGTCCCAACTGCCGTGCTCGGCGATAAAGACGCTGTTGCGGTAGGCCGGCGGGAACTGCGTGCCTGTGTAGAAGCGCATGCCCAGCGCGGCCACATGCGCGCCCAGGCGGGCCACCGGCGGCACGAATTCCGAGCACGGGCGCTTGCTGCCATATTCCGGATCGGCAACGTTGCCGGCATGGCAGTACGGGTAGCCGAAATGCTGGCCGGCGGCGGTGGCGCGGTTCAGTTCGTCGTCCGGCACGTCGTCGCCCATGCGGTCGCGGCCGTTGTCGGTGAACCACAGCTCGCGGGTGGCCGGGTGCCAGTCGAAGCCGACGGTATTGCGTACGCCGCGCGCCACCACCTGCAGGTCGCTGCCGTCGGGCTTCATCTTCATGATGTTGGCGTAGCGGTTCTCGTCCGGCGCGCAGACATTGCACGGCGCGCCGACCGGCACGTACAGGTAGCCGTCCGGCCCGAAGGCGATGAATTTCCAGCCGTGGTGCGATTCGGTCGGGAAGCGATCGCTCACCACCACCGGCGCGGGCGGATTGTCGAGGCGGGACTCGATATTGTCCAGCCGCACGATCTTCGAGACCGAGGACGCGTACAGGTTGCCGTCGCGCAGCGCCACGCCGGCCGGCATGCGCAGGCCCGTGGCGACTACGCGCACCCGAGGCCTGGTGCCCAGCGCATCGGTCACCGCATAGACCTTGCCTTCGCCGCGCGAGCCGACGAAGAGCGTGCCGGACGGCGACAAGGCCATGGCGCGCGCGCCGGGCACGTCCTCTGTCACTACCTCGATGCGGAACCCGGGCGGCAGCCGGACCTGGTCCAGCGGCAAGGCGGCCCGGGCGGGGGCCGTGGCGGCGAGCAGTACAATGCCGGGCAGTACCGTACGCAGTACGGCGCGAACCATGAAGTGCAGAGCCGGGCGCATGTGGGCCTCCTGTCGCGGTTTTTGCCACGATGCCCGCACCGCCTGCGCGCGTCAATCACCTAAGTGTTTGTTTGGCCTCGGGAATTGGGCTATACTCTTGCGTTTCGTGTTCGAACGCCCTCGAACACCCCGTTTTCTGAGGAATCATTCCATGGTCGTTATCCGTCTGGCTCGCGGCGGCAGCAAGAAGCGCCCGTTCTTCAACATCGTCGCCACCGACTCGCGCAACCGTCGCGATGGTCGTTTCATTGAGCGCGTTGGTTTCTACAACCCGCTGGCTTCGGAAGGTGAAGAAGGTCTGCGCCTGGTGCAAGATCGCCTGGCCTACTGGCAAGGTGTTGGCGCCCAGCTGTCGCCGACCGTTGCCCGCCTGGTCAAGCAAGGCGCCAAGGCTGCTGCCTGATCGCCCGATAGCTGCTTGTAACGCGGCTGGCCTCTCCCGTTGGTGAGGCCAGGCGCGTTCTCGTTGCACACGTGACTGAACGCAAACAAGGCGCCGCCAAGCCGCTGAACCGACCGTTGGTTCAGCCCCAGGGCGAGCCGCAAAAGGCTCACAAACTGCCGGCGGCGCTGCTGTATGCCGAGCCCCTGCCTGAAGACCTGGTAGAGGTCGGCTACGTCGGCGCGGCCTACGGCATTCGCGGCTGGATCAAGGTCCAGCCGCATGCCGATGACGCTTCCGCGCTGCTGCATGCCCGCCGCTGGTGGCTGCTGGCGCCGCCGCAGGCGGGGCTGGTTAGTGCCAATGTCGCAGCTGACGCGGCGCATGCCCGGCCGCTCTGCGTGAAGATCGCGCAGTCGCGCGAGCACAGCGGCACGGTGGTGGCGCAAGCGACCGGCGTTGCCGACCGCAATCTTGCGGAAGCGCTCAAGGGCCGTCGCGTGTGGATCCGGCGCGCGGATTTTCCGGCGCCGGAAGAGGATGAGTTCTACTGGGTCGACCTGATCGGGTGCACCGTCAGCAACGAGCAAGGCGAGTTGCTGGGCGAGGTGTCCGGCCTGATCGACAACGGTGCCCACCAGATCCTGCAGGTGGCCTTTGTGCAGCCTGACGGCAAGACCGGTGAGCGGCTGATCCCGTTTGTCGATGCGTTCCTGCGCTCGGTCGATGCCGCGGGCAAGCGCATCGTGGTCGACTGGGGGCTCGATTACTGAACCCGTGCCTCCGCGGTGCAGGGTTAGCAAGGGAGAGAGCGGATGCAGTTCGATGTGATCACGCTGTTTCCCGAGATGTTTCGCGCGCTGACCGACTGGGGTATTACCAGCCGGGCAGCCAAGCAGCAGCGGTATGCGTTGCGCACGTGGAATCCGCGCGATTTCACCGTCGACAACTATCGCACCATCGACGATCGGCCTTATGGCGGTGGCCCTGGCATGGTGATGCTGGCCAAGCCGCTGGACGATGCGATCGATGCCGCGGTGGCAGCGCAGGCGCAAGCCGGCGTGCCCAAGCCGCATGTGGTGCTGATGTCGCCGCAGGGCAAGACGCTGTCGCATGCCAAGGTGATGGAACTGGCCGAACGGCCGGGCCTGGTCCTGCTGTGCGGCAGGTATGAGGCCATCGACCAGCGGCTGATCGACCGCCGCGTGGACGAGGAAGTCAGCCTCGGCGACTTCGTGCTGTCGGGCGGCGAACTGCCGGCGATGGCGCTGATCGATGCCGTGGTGCGGCATCTGCCCGGCGTGCTGGGCGATGCGCAGTCCGCAGTGCAGGACAGTTTCGTCAACGGCCTGCTGGATTGTCCGCACTACACGCGGCCGGAAGAATATGAAGGCGTGAGGGTGCCCGAGATCCTGCTCGGGGGCCATCACGCCGAAATCGAGAAATGGCGGCGCCAGCAGGCGCTGGCCAATACCGCGAGCAAGCGCCCCGACCTGATCGAGGCTGCTCGCGAACAAGGTTTGCTGTCCCGCGCCGACGAGAAGTTCTTGTCGGAATGGGCGGCGAAGGAAGGGCGGGGGGAAACTCCCGCCAGGTAAAACCCCATCCTCTGCCGGGGCCCGGGCAATGCCTGGGGCATACAACGCCGGCACGATGGTTATGGAGAAAAAACGATGAACATCATCGAGCAGATCGAGAAGGAAGAGATCGCGCGTCTGACCGCGAACAAGACCATCCCCGCATTCGCACCTGGCGACACCGTGATCGTCAACGTGAACGTGGTGGAAGGTACCCGCAAGCGCGTGCAGGCCTACGAAGGCGTGGTGATCGCCAAGCGTAACCGCGGCCTGAATTCGTCCTTCATCGTGCGCAAGATCTCGTCGGGTGAAGGCGTGGAACGTACGTTCCAGCTGTACTCGCCGCTGATCGCCGGCATCGAAGTGAAGCGTCGCGGCGACGTGCGTCGCGCGAAGCTGTACTACCTGCGCCAGCGTTCGGGCAAGTCCGCACGTATCAAGGAAAAGCTGGTGTCGAAGGCTGCTGTCGCTGCCAAGGCTGCGCAGTAAGCTGGACGTGCCGGCCGGGGCAGCCCGGCCAGCGTTTCCTCAGGAAGGGCACCTCACGGTGCCCTTTTTGCATTGTGTCAGCGCGGCCACGGGTGCGGCGGATTTTGCTGCGGCGCCGAAACGCGCGCTTCTGTCATACTTGCGCTTGTTATGCGTCCCGCCTTCGATCCCGAATCCCTCCCCGTCATCGACACCGACCTGCGCAACGGCGCCCTGAGCGCGCCGCGGCTGCAGGTGGACTTTATCCGGCACCGCTTCGAGGTGCCGCCGGCCTGGGCGCCGGAGCTGACCGATGAATCGCGCGTCTACGACAGCAGCCGGGGGCTGCGCGACGCCGCCGTGCTGGTGCCGCTGGTGGAGCGGCGCGATGGCCTGACGGTTCTGCTGACGCAGCGCAATGCCAACCTGAGCGCGCATGCCGGCCAGATCAGCTTCCCGGGCGGACGCCAGGAGGAGTGGGATGCCAACCGCATCGACACGGCACTGCGCGAGACGGAAGAAGAGGTGGGACTGGCGCGCGATTACGTGGAAGTGCTGGGTGCGCTGCCGGACTACATCACCGGCACCGGCTTCCACGTAAGCCCGGTGGTGGGGCTGGTGCGCGACGGCTTTACGCTGCGCCCGGACGCGTCGGAAGTGGCCGATGTCTTTGAAGTGCCGCTGGCCTTCCTGATGGATCCCTCGCATCATGAGCGGCGCCTGTTCCGCTGGGTCGACGGCGAACGGATCTTCTACGCCATGCCCTATCCGCGCGAGGACGGCGGCCACCGCTTTATCTGGGGCGCCACCGCGGGCATGCTGCGCAATCTCTACCACCTGCTGGCGGCCTGAGCCGCCTGTCTGCCCTGGACCTTAAGCCGCGGCCTGGTCCTTGCCGCCGATGCAGTGCGGGCAGCTCTTGCCGATCACGTAGTGCGGGCTTTGCTGCTCCTCTGGCGTGACCACCGCGCGGCAGGCAAAGCACTGCTTGGGGCCGGCCGGCTCCAGGTTCGGATTCAGCGCGGTGCGATAGTCGAAGACAAAGCAGTCGCCGCGATAGTGGCTGCCGCCCACTTCCTCGAAATACTTCAGGATGCCGCCCTCGAGCTGGTACACGCGCTCGACGCCGACTTCCTGCATATGGATCGCCGCCTTCTCGCAGCGGATGCCGCCGGTGCAGAATGACACCACGGTCTTGCCCTCCAGCTCCGCCTTGTGCGCGGCGACGGCCTCGGGAAATTCGCTGAACTTGGCGATGTCGTACTCGACCGCCGCCTCGAAAGTGCCGACCGCGACCTCGAAATCATTGCGCGTATCGAGCATCACCACCGGGCGGCCCTCGTCGTCGTGCCCCTGGTCCAGCCAGCGCTTCAGGTCGACCGGCCGCACCGAAGGCGCGCGGCCCGCCTCGGGGCGGATCAGCGGCATCTTCATGGTGATGATTTCCTTCTTGGCGCGCACCAGCGTGCGCTTGAAGGGCTGGTTCTCCGACAGGCTCTCCTTGGGCGCGATATCGGCAAAGCGCGCATCGGCATGCAGCCACGCCATGAAGCCGTCGATGGCTTCGCGCGGGCCGGCCAGGAACATGTTGATGCCCTCGGGCGCGAGCAGGATCGTGCCTTTCAGGCCGGCCGCTTCGCAGCGCTCGCGCATGGCCGGGCGCAGGGTCTCGATGTCGTCCAGCGAGACGAATTTGTAAGCGGAAATATTGACGATCTGCATGAGAGACTGTGCCTGCTCGGCCGCGTCCGGGAGGGCGCCGACGGCTTGCGATAACTGCCTGATTGGAAAGACGAAATTATAACGCGCCCGGGCGCTCCTGCCGCGCATTCCCAAGCACCCCGATCAGCTTTGCGATGCGGCCTCCACGCGGCGCCTGCACGGAATATTGGAGGCCGGCAAGCGGGCCGAGCCGGTACAATGTCGCCCATGTCTGCACCCCGCTTCGTACACCTCCGCCTGCATTCCGAATACTCCATCGTGGACGGCATCGTCCGCCTGGAAGACGCCGTCAAGGCCGCCGCCGCCGATGGCATGGGCGCGCTCGCCCTGACGGACCTTGCCAACGCCTTCGGGCTGATCCGTTACTACAAGGAGGCGCGCGGCAAGGGCGTGAAGCCGGTGGTCGGTGCCGACGTCTGGCTCACCAACGCCGAGGATCGCGACAAGCCGTCGCGCCTGCTGCTGCTGGTGCAGGACCGCCGCGGCTACCTGAACCTGTGCATGTTGCTGTCACGCGCGTGGCTGGGCAACCAGCACCGCGGCCGCGCCGAGATCGACCCGGCCTGGTTCCTCGAGCCCGGCGAGGATGACCTGCCGCTGGCAACCGGCCTGATTGCGCTGTCGGGGGCGATGGGCGGCGATATCGGCATGGCGCTGGCCAACGGCAATGCCGACGGCGCACGCCGAGCCGCGCAGCATTGGGCGAGCGTATTCCCGCAGCGCTTCTATATCGAGCTGCAGCGTGCCGGCCACGCGGGCACCGATGCCTACGTGCAGCACGCCGTGCAGCTGGCGGCCGAGCTGCAGCTGCCGGTGGTGGCCACGCATCCGGTGCAGTTCATGACGCCGGACGACTACACCGCGCACGAGGCGCGCGTGTGCATCGCCGAGGGCGAGCTGCTGGCCAATCCGCGCCGCACCCGGCGGTTTACCACCGACCAGTACTTCAAGACCCAGGACGAGATGTGCGCGCTGTACGCGGACATCCCCTCGGCGCTGGAGAACGCGGTCGAGATCGCGCGCCGCTGCAACCTGACGCTGGAGCTGGGCAAGCCGCGCCTGCCGCTGTTCCCGACGCCCGACAGCATGTCGCTGGACGACTATCTCGTGTTCATGGCCAAGGACGGACTGGAGAAGCGCCTGGCGGTACTGTTCCCCGACGAGGCGGCGCGCGAGGCCAAGCGGCCCGAATACTACGCACGGCTGGAATTCGAGACCGGCACCATCATCAAGATGGGCTTCCCCGGCTACTTCCTGATCGTGGCCGACTTTATCAACTGGGCCAAGAACAACGGCGTGCCGGTGGGCCCGGGCCGCGGTTCGGGTGCCGGTTCGCTGGTGGCGTATGCGCTCGGCATTACCGATCTTGATCCGCTCAAGTACGCGCTGCTGTTCGAGCGTTTCCTGAACCCGGAACGGGTCTCGATGCCCGACTTCGACATCGACTTCTGCCAGCACGGCCGCGATCGCGTGATCACGTACGTGAAGGAGAAGTACGGCAAGGACGCGGTATCGCAGATCGCCACCTTCGGCACCATGGCGGCCAAGGCCGCGGTGCGCGACGTGGGCCGCGTGCTCGACCTTGGCTACGGCTTTGTCGATGGCATCGCCAAGCTGATCCCGTTCAAGCCGGGCAAGCTGGTCACCATCGAGGAGGCCAAGAAGGAAGAGCCGCTGCTCACCGAGCGCGAGAACAACGAAGAAGAAGTGCGCCAGCTGCTGGAACTGGCGCAGCGCGTCGAAGGCATGACCCGCAACGTCGGCATGCACGCCGGCGGCGTGCTGATCGCACCCGGCAGGCTGACGGACTTCTGCCCCCTGTACACGCAGGGCGCGCAGAACGACGGCATGAGCGGCGTGGTCAGCCAGTACGACAAGGACGACGTCGAGGCCGCCGGCCTGGTCAAGTTCGACTTCCTGGGCCTGACCACGCTGACCATCCTGGACTGGGCCGAGCGCTATATCCGCCGCCTCGACCCGAGCAAGGCCGACTGGAACTGCAGCCATATCCCGCTCGACGACAGCCCCGCCTTCGACATCCTGAAGACGGCCAACACCGTCGCCGTGTTCCAGCTGGAAAGCCGCGGCATGCAGGGCATGCTGAAGGACGCCAAGCCTGACCGCTTCGAGGACATCATCGCGCTGGTGGCGCTGTACCGCCCGGGCCCGATGGACCTGATCCCCAGCTTCTGCGCGCGCAAGCACGGCCGCGAGAAGGTGGAGTACCCCGATCCGCGCGTCGAACCCGTCCTGAAAGAGACCTACGGAATCATGGTCTACCAGGAACAGGTGATGCAGATGGCGCAGATCATCGGCGGCTACTCGCTCGGTGGCGCCGACCTGCTGCGCCGCGCCATGGGCAAGAAGAAGCCTGAGGAGATGGCCCAGCATCGCGTGATGTTCCGCGAGGGCGCCGACAAGAACGGCCTGAGCTCGCAGCAGGCCGACGACATCTTCGACCTGATGGAGAAGTTCGCGGGCTACGGCTTCAACAAGTCGCACGCGGCCGCGTATGCGCTGCTGGCGTACTACACCGCCTGGCTCAAGGCCCACCATCCGGCCGAATTCATGGCAGCCAACATGTCGCTGGCCATGGACGACACCGACAAGGTCAAGATCCTCTACGAGGACTGCAAGCTCAACAAGCTCGCGGTGCTGCCACCGGACGTCAACGCCAGTGAATACCGCTTCGCGCCGACCGATGCCAAGACCATCCGCTATGGCCTGGGCGGCATCAAGGGCAGCGGCCAGGGCGCCATCGAAGACATCTTGCGCGCGCGCGAGGAGCGGCCCTTCACGGATCTCTTCGACTTCTGCGAGCGTGTCGACCGCCGCCAGGTCAACCGCCGCACCATCGAGGCGCTGATCCGTGCCGGCGCCTTCGACAGCCTGAATGACAACCGCGCCCAGCTGTTGGCCTCGGTGCCGATCGCGATGGAGGCGGCCGAGCAGAAAGCCGAATCCGCCAACCAGGTGTCGCTGTTCGACCTGATGGGCGATGGCGGCGAGGCGCACCGCCCCGAGCTGCTCGACGAACCGCGCTGGAGCCCCAAGCGCACGCTGCAGGAAGAAAAGCAGGCGCTCGGCTACTACTTCTCAGGCCACCTGTTCGATGCCTACCGCGACGAGGTGCGCCGCTTCAACAAGGGCACGCTGGCCGCGCTGGAAAAGGAAGTGCAGGGCAACGGCGGCGGCTTCGGCCGCGACGTGCGCGGCAAGACCATCGCCGGCGTGATCAGCGGCATCCGCACGCAGATGACCCAGCGCGGCAAGATGCTGATCGTGACGCTGGACGACGGCACCGGGCTGGTCGAGATGACGGTGTTCAACGAGCTGTTCGACGCCAACCGGAATATGTTCCGCGAGGACGAGCTGCTGATCGCCACGGGGAATGCGCGGCATGATACATTCACCGGCGGGGTGCGGTTTACGGCGGAGTCGGTGATGGACCTGGTGGCGGCGCGCACCCGGTTTGCCAGCGCCGTGCGGCTGGCGATGAACGGCAATTCTTCGACCGGAATGCTCCGCGAACTGCTGACGCCGCACCTGGCCCGCGCCAGCGGTGTACAGGGTTTGCCGGTGCGCATCCACTACCAGGCCACGGCAGCTTCGTGCGAGGCCATGCTCGGTCCGGACTGGAAGGTGGTGCCGTCCGACGAGGCGCTGACCGCGCTGCGGCTGGCGCTCGCGCCGGACAGCGTCAGCACCGTCTACGAATAAACCGATGCCAGCGGCGATATCAGGCCGCCTGCCGGGCGGCGCGCGCGCTGGCTGCCAGCGATAGCAGCGCGTCGACGTGGGCCTCGATGCCTGGATCGTAGTTGAGCATCGCCATCGGATCCGCCAGCCGGCCCTGGCCGCTGCGTGCCGCGTCGACCGCGGCGCGAATCGCGCGGTCGAGCGTATCGGCGCGATCGCGTGCGAACGCATGCACCGCCTGCGGCCGGATCACCTCAAGGCAGGCGATATTGTCGGCAAACACCAGCGGCGTGCCGCACAGCACCGATTCCACCCCGACCAGCCCGAACGGTTCATAGCCCGACGCCAGGATAGTGACGTCCGCGGCGCGGTAGAGCGCGTCGATCCGGCTGCTGTAGCCCAGCTCCCGTACCCGCGGGATGGTGCGCCCGACCGGGCGGCCGGCCACGGCAAGCGTGATCGGGAGGTCCGATTTCGAGAAATAGTCGGCGAGCAGGTCGAAACCCTTGCGGGCATGGCCTGAAGACGGGAACAGGAACACCACCTCGTCGTGGCCGAAACCGAACTCGCGGCGCAACGCGGCGCGCGCCTCGGCATCCACCGGCGTGAAGCGCTGCGTGTCGACCGGAGGGTAGATCAGTTCCACGCGGTCCGGCGGCATCCCGTACAACTCGATTACCTCGCGCCGCATCAGCGCGGAATGGGCCACCACGCGATGCGCGCCGGCGTACTGCGCACTCTCCAGGTCGATCTGCCACTGGTCGGAGCGCCGCGGCGGCGTGCCGCGCGCGGCCAGGTAGCCGCGGTGGGTGCCACCGCAAATGGCGATGTCCGAGCCGCGCACGCGGTTGCAGCCGATCAGCACCTCGTCGGCGGGCACGCGCGTCTGCAGGCGCCATGAGAAATAGCGGTCGCGCAGCTTGCCGGGCAGCCATGACACCACGATGCGATGCGGCGCGACGCCGGCCGACTGCGCCACGCCCGCGTCGAAGCGGCGCGCGTAGACCGACACCTCGGTACCGGCGCGAGCCGCCATTGCGCGGCTGATGTCGAGGGCATAGCGCTCCAGGCCGCCGCCGGCGCCGAAGCGATTGCAGGAGATGCCAACTTTCATCGATGGAGGGAATGGAGGATGGAGGCGGCCGCGTCAGGGGGCGGGCTTTGCGTCCGCGGCACTGGCAGCGGCAGCGTGCAGCTGCGCCAGCTTGGCGTACTTGTAGTAGCTGGCCTGCGCATTCATCAGCGCCACGCCGAAGCCCGCGCTGCCGTCCAGGAAGCCTCGCTTCAGGAAATAGGTACGGATAAAGGCCCACAGGCCGTGGCCGGCGGCCGAGGCGACCGAGCTGCGCTTGCCGCGGGCGTAGGCCTGCTGCGCACCGGCGCTGGAATAGGCGTCGATCTTGCGCAGCACGTCCGACAGCGAACGGTAGCTGTAGTGGACCAGCGGTTCTTTCAGATGAACGAGAGGATCGTCGACCTTGAGATGCTCGTGGACCAGGTCATCGGTGAAGCGGCCGCGGCCCTTGCGGAAGACGCGGGTCACGTAGTCCGGATACCAGCCTGCGTGGCGCACGAAGGTGCCGCAGAACGCGGACAGGCGGGGCAGGGCGAGGGCCTGCGCGCCCGGCTGCTGCAGCTGTGCCAGGATTTCTTCGCGCAGGGCCGGCGTTACGCGTTCGTCCGCATCCAGGCTCAGGATCCAGTCGCCGCTGGCGGCGTCCACCGCGCGGTTCTTCTGCGGACCGAAGCCCGGCCACGTCTCGGTCTGGATCACTGTGGCGCCGGCTGCACGCGCAATGGCCACGGTGTCATCCGTGCTAGCCCAATCCACTATAATCGCCTCTTCGCACCAGGACACGCTGTCGAGGCATGGCCCGATATTGTGAGCTTCATTCCTGGTGATGATGACGGCCGAGACTCTCATGGAACGTAAGGGCGGCGCACAGGTCGGACAAACCGACGGGCCGCCGGCGTTGCCCACGGCGCCAGGCGGTGGATGTTGACCGCGCATTCTACCGCACCGGCGCAGTGCCCCTGGAGACGCCTGGCAGCTTCCTGCCAGCCTCCCCGGGCAGTTTTCTCAATCACGAACTTGATGATAAGAGCACATTTGTCCCAATTTACAGGGATGGAAAAGGTTTTGTCCCTGGTGGCGTGTGCCGCATTGATCTCCTTTCCGCTCCTGCTGCTGACCTATCCCTCCGCAGCCAATACCGGTTTCACCCTGTTGCTGATGTGGTGCCTGATTGCCCTCGCGCTGCAGCGCCGGGCCGGCCTGGCGTCATGGGGGACGATGCTGCGCACCCACTGGGTCATGGTGGCCGCGATGGCGTCGCTGCCGGCCGCGCTGCTGCTGCGCCAGGTCCTCAGTGGCGAGCCGCCTGACGTGCCATATCTCTATCTGCGCTTTGCGCTGTTCGCGCTGCTGGCATGGGGCCTGGCCCAGCTCGGCAGGCGCGCGCTGCAAGGCGTGCAGTGGGGGCTGGTGGCTGGCGCGATCGTGTCCGCGGTCTGGATCCACACGCTGGCGGAACACGGCCGGCCGATCCATGTCGGCATCAGTAACGTGATTCCGTTTGCCAACCTGTCGCTGCTAATGGGCATGCTGGCCCTGATCTCGGTAGGCTGGGACCGCCGCCGCCACCGCCTGGCCGTCGGCGCCAAGCTGCTGGCGGGGGTGGCCGGGCTGTACACCTCGTATATCAGCGCCACGCGCGGCGGCTGGATTGCCATTCCCGTACTGCTGCTGTTCGTGCTGATGGTCATGCGCGGGCTGAACTGGCGCAGCCGCGCGGCACTGCTGGCCGCGCTAGTCGGCAGCATGGCGGTCGGCGGTTATTGCAGCAGCATCGTCAGGACGCGCGTGACCGAGGCATTCTCAAATATCGCGGCCTTCTCTTCGCAAACCGGCCTGGACACCTCGGAGGGCTGGCGGCTGCAATTGTGGAAGGCGTCGCTCAACATGCTGCAATCGCACCCGCTGACCGGCGTGGGTCCGGAAGGCTTCTCGTCCACCCTGCATGCGCTCGCGGCCAGCGGCTTTATCACGCCGGCCACGACCCAGTTCTCGCACTCGCACAACGACATCCTGTATCTGGGCGCCACGATGGGGCTGCCCGGCATGCTGGCGGTACTCGCCGCCTACCTGGTGCCGGCCGTTTTCTTCCTGCGCCATGTACGTAACCGCGATGCGGTGGTGCGCGTGGCTGCCACCATGGGCCTTGCCACCAGCGTCGGCTTTCTGCTGTTCGGCCTGACCGAAGCCATGTTCTTCATTGCGATGACCAACGCGTTCTACACGCTGATGATCTCCACCTGCTTTGCCATTGTGGTGGCCAGGGATCACCAGCCCGAGCCGCTGGCGCGGCCGGATGCGCAGGCGGTGGCGGCATGATCGGCGCCTACGTGATCAACCTGGCAAGCGCGCAGCCACGCCGGCAGCGCATTTCCGGCCAGCTGGAACGGCTCGGCGTTCCTTTCCAGGTGTTCCCCGCCGTGGACGGGCGCGCCCTGCCCGAAGACGAAGTAGCGCGGCGCTATGATGCGGCCGCCGCTGCGGTCAGCTACCGGCCCATGAGCCGCGGCGAGGTCGGGTGCGCGCTGAGCCATCTCGGCGTGTACCGGAAAGTGCTGGACGACGGTGCGGAGTTCGCGCTGGTGCTGGAGGACGATGCACTGCTGGGCGACGACTTGCCGGCGGTGCTCGCCGACCTGCAGCAGCATCTCGATCCGGCCCGGCCCGACGTTGTGCTGCTGTCCCATATCGACAAATACACGCGCTGGGGCACGCGCCAGCTCGGCAGCGACCGCAAGCTGGTCAGGCGCTATGGCGAGTGGTGGCGCGCACATGGCTATGTGGTCACCCGCGCCGCGGCGCAGCGGCTGCTCGACGGCCTGCAGCCGCTGTGGTGCGCGGCCGACTACTGGTCCGCATTCGAGAAGCGCGGCCTGGTCTCGGTCCGCGCCGTGGTGCCGTATTGCATCGGCCTGACCGAGCTGGCGGACGAATCGGCGCTGGAGGGCCATCGCGCCGACCTCGACGCCACCGACAAGGCCCGGCGCAGCATCGGCTATTATCTGCGCCGCTACGTTTATCAGCGCTTCCTGTTCCAGTTCCTCGTCAGGCCCTTCCTGCGGGTGGCCCGGCAGAAGCGTCCGGGCTAGCGTGCGCGCCCGGGCCAACGCATCTACACAGAAGACACTTCAGTGACCAAATCCAAACCGCCCATTTCGCCGGGTTCTACCGTGCCGTCCAGCATGTCGGCCCGGCTCTGGTCTTACCTGCGCCCCGAGCTTCGCGTCTTTGTCGGCGCCATCCTTGCCATGGCGGTGGTCGCAGCCAGTGAAGGGGTGATTCCCAAGGTCGTCAACGACCTGCTCGACAAAGGCTTCGGCGGCGAATACGCCGGCACGCTGTGGCATGTGCCCGCGCTCCTGACCGGCGTGGCGCTGATCCGCGGCGTGGCGCAGTTTGCCTCGGGCTACCTGCTGAACCTGATCTCGAACCGTGTGCTGCTGAAGATGCGCATGCAGATGTTCGAGCGCCTGCTGCATGCGCCGGCAGCGTTCTTCCACCGCAACACTGCGGCATCGCTGATCAATGCGGTGATCTTCGAGGTCAACCAGGTGCTGCAGATCCTGACCAGCGTGTTCATCACGCTGGTGCGCGATTCGCTGACGGTCGTGGCGCTGCTGATCTACCTGTTCTATACGAACTGGCGTCTGACGCTGATCGTCGCGGTAATCCTGCCGGTGATCGGCTACCTGATGTCGAAGATCAACCGCCGGCTGCGCAAGCTCAACCGCGACCACCAGACCTACACCAACAACGCCGCGTACGTGGTGGAAGAGGCCGTGGGCGGCTTCAAGGTGGTCAAGCTGCACGGCGGCGAGTTGTATGAGCTGTCGCGCTTCCGCACCGTGGCCGAGCGGCTGAAGAACTACTCGATGCGTATGGCGGTGGCCGGCGGGCTGAACCAGCCGGTCACGGCCTTCCTGGCTGCGCTGGCGCTGTCGGTCATCATCACCATCGCGATGGTGCAGGCGCAGGGCAACCAGACCACGGTGGGCGGCTTCACCGGCTTCGTGATGGCGATGCTGCTGCTGATCTCGCCGCTCAAGCACCTGACCGACATCAACCAGCCGCTGACGCGCGGCATCACCGCGGCGGAGATGATCTTCCGCCTGATCGACGAACCGGTCGAGCCGCAGGACGGCGGCAAGGCGCTCGGCCGGGCCCGCGGCGAGCTGGCGTTCGAGAACGTCGGCTTCCGCTATGGCGAAGCGCCGCGCGCCGCGCTGGAGGGCATCAATCTGCGCGTCAGCCCCGGCGAGGTGGTGGCGTTGGTGGGTCCGTCGGGCAGCGGCAAGACCACGCTGGTGAACCTGGTGCCGCGCTTCTTCGACCCCACGCAGGGACGGATCCTGTTGGACGGCATGGCGCTGCCCGAGCTGGCGCTGAAGGACCTGCGCAACCAGATCGCCTTCGTCAGCCAGGACGTGGTGCTGTTCAACGACACGGTGGCGGCCAATGTGGCGTATGGCGCGCAATCCGAGGACGCGATCGACATGGCGCGGGTGGAGCGCGCACTGGCGGCGGCCTATCTGACGGACACGGTCAAGGGGCTGCCGGAGGGCGTCAACACCAATATCGGCGACAACGGCATGAAGCTGTCAGGCGGCCAGCGCCAGCGCCTGGCGATCGCCCGCGCCCTGTACAAGGATGCGCCGATCCTGATCCTGGACGAGGCCACTTCGGCACTGGATTCGGAGTCCGAGCGCCAGGTGCAGGCGGCGCTGGAAGAACTGATGAAGGGCCGGACCACGCTGGTGATCGCGCACCGGCTGTCGACCATCGAGAACGCCGACCGTATCGCCGTGCTGGACCACGGCCGGCTGGCGGAACTGGGCACGCATGAGGAACTGCTGGCCGCCAACGGCCTCTACGCCGGGCTGCACCGGATCCAGTTCGCGACTCACCAGTAAGACGCCGGGGGAGCTCCCCGGACTGCAGGCCGGCGCCGAGCGCCGGCCTTTTTTATTTCTGCCCGGTGTGCTGTGAAGCGACCGGCGGCTGCACGCCCAGCACCTCGTCGATGGCGGCCAGCACTTCGGCCCGCTGCGGCACCACGCCGCCCCCGCCCAGCGATACCGCGCGCGCCGGCGCATCGACACCGTACAGGTGGCGCGAAGTCGTCGTGAACAGGATCACCGTCGGGCGGCGCAGCGCGTCGGCAATATGCACGAAGCCGGTATCCATGCCGACCACCAGCGAGGCCTTGCCAACCATCTGCGCCACGCCGGTGATGCTCAGGCGCGGCATGACTTCGGCGCCGGGCACGCTGGCGGCGATGGTCTCGGCTTCCTTGCGCTCCGCCTCGTTGCCCCAGGGCACCAGTACGCGCAACCCGCGTGCCGAGATCGCGCTGCCGACGCTGATCCAGTCGGCTACCGGCCACTTCTTCTCTTCACTCGAGGTGGCATGGAACAGCATCGCGTACGGACCCTTGGCCGCAGGGGCCGGCGTATCCGCAGGCATCTGCAGGCCGTAGTCCATCTCCTTGGTCAGCTCGAAGCCGAGCGCGCGGCTGACCGCGCGGCGCATCCGCTGCCGCGCGCAGTCCTCTTCGACGAACGGCGCAAAGATATGGTTGTAGGCAAAGCTGGCCCCGCTCTCGCCCAGTTCCTGCACCGGATAGCCATAGCGGTGGCGCGTGCGCGCCAGGAACGAGACGATGGCGCTCTTGTAGACGCCGTGGACGTCGAGCACGGCATCGTATTTCTCGCGGCGCAGCTCACGCAGCGCGCTGAAGATGGCGCGCAGGTCGGACCATTTGCGCGACTTTTTCAGCGCACGCAGCGGCGCGGCGATCACCCGGTCGATATTCGGGTTCCAGCGCGGCACATCGGCACAATAGGAGTCGGCAATCCAGTCGATCTTCACGCCGGGAAAAGCCCGCTGCAGGTCCGCGACCAGCGGCTGGGTGAAAACCATGTCGCCCAGGGATGTCAGCTTGACGATGAGAATGCGTTTCATCGGGAAGAGTATGGCGGCTCGGAGGGGGCGCTCGCCTTGTTCAGAAGGTGCGTAGTATGCCTGATCCGGTGGACATCAGTACGTGCGATCCATGCGCAACATGGCCGGCGCCGAACCCGCGCCGATCCGTTAGTATCTGAAGCAGAAGAACACCATGTGACAGACGCACAACTACAGGAGACCACCATGCCCGACCCGGCATTCCCCATCAGCCGCTACCCCGTCCCGGCCGTCGCCAACCTGCCCGACGACATCCGCGCCCGCATCCTCGAAGTCCAGGAAAAAGCCGGCTTCGTCCCCAACGTCTTCCTCGCGCTGGCGCACCGCCCGGATGAATTCCGCGCCTTCTTCGCCTATCACGACGCGCTGATGCTCAAGGAGGGCGGGCTGACCAAGGGCGAGCGCGAGATGATCGTGGTGGCGACCTCGGGCGCCAACCAGTGCCTGTATTGCGTGGTGGCGCATGGCGCGATCCTGCGCATCTACGAGAAGAAGCCGCTGGTGGCCGACCAGGTGGCGGTGAACTACCTGAAGGCGGACATCCCGCCGCGCCAGCGCGCGATGCTCGACTTTGCGATGAAGGTGTGTAAGGCGTCGCATGAAGTCGACGAGGCGGACTTTGCGGCGCTGCGCGAGCACGGCTTCTCTGACGAGGACGCCTGGGACATCGCCGCCATCACCGCGTTCTTCGGCCTGTCGAACCGGATGGCCAACTCCATCAGCATGCGCCCGAACGACGAGTTCTACCTGATGGGGCGGGTGCCGAAAGCGAAATAGCGCGCCGTTTGCCGTGACGGCTCAGCGTATCTCGGCGCATTTCCCATTGTTGGGATCGAACAGCACCGGCCACGCCTGCTCATAGATGCCGGGCGTGCAGTGCTTCTCGCAGCGGGCATGGGCCAGCGTCACGCGGCGCGGGTCCTGCCACACCAGCAGCTTGCACTGGCTGCCGTCGATGGCTTGCAGTTCGATGTGGGGCGTGTCGGCGACCTGGCGGAAGTCGGCCAGGTTGAATTCGCAACTGCCGCGCCGCGACACCCACAGCTTCCACTTCAGCGCCCGCACTTCGTTGCCCCTGACATCCATCTGCGCATCTTCGCGGAAGCCGTCTTCCTCGGTGCGCTTGCAGGTGGCGACGATATTGATGGTCTTTTGCGCGATCGGGGTGGCACGCGGCGCCTTCTTGGGTGGCGGCGCTTCGGCGATCACTGCGGGCGGCAGTGAGGGTGGGCTGGGGCGTCTTGCAATAACAGGAAACTCGATGCAGCCAGCAAGCAGCAGGACGGCCAGCAGACAGGCCCCATGGTTCGTGGCGTTCATGCCGGACTCCTCCTCGCCGACCGGCGCAGCCGTGTCCCGCTGTGTCACACCGGGACGCTGCGCGCCGGGCGCGGCATCGGTCACGATGCCGCTGACTTCCCTCGCTTAGTTATAGCGGATCGAAGCGCGAACAGGAGGAAGAGGGAGCTAGGGCGACTACCGAGGCGGGAAGGCATGCGAACCGGCAGCGCTTGCCAGCGGCCGCGCAGCCCCTTCTCCATCTGGCTTCACATCAGGATGATGTCGTACTGTTCCTGGTGGAAGGTCGATTCCACCTGCAGAGAGATCGGCTTGCCGATAAAGTCACCGAGCATGGCCAGGTGCTGGCTTTCTTCTTCCAGGAACAGGTCGATGACTTCCTGCGAGGCCAGGATGCGGAACTCGCGCGGATTGAACTGGCGCGATTCGCGCATGATCTCGCGCAGGATGTCGTAGCAGACCGTGCGCGGCGTCTTGACCTGCCCCTTGCCCTGGCATACCGGGCATTGTTCGCACAATACGTGCGCCAGCGATTCGCGCGTGCGCTTGCGCGTCATCTCCACCAGCCCGAGCTGCGAGAAGCTGTTGACCGTGATCCGGGTGCGGTCGCGCGACAGCGCGCGCTTCAGTTCAGACAGCACCGCGTCGCGGTGCTCGACATTCTCCATGTCGATGAAGTCGATGATGATGATGCCGCCGAGGTTGCGCAGCCGCAGCTGCCGCGCGATGGTGTGGGCTGCCTCCAGGTTGGTCTTGAAGATGGTGTCGTCGAAGTTGCGCGCGCCCACGTAGCCGCCGGTGTTGACGTCGATGGTCGTCATCGCCTCGGTCTGGTCGATCATCAGGTAGCCGCCTGACTTCAGGTCGACCCGGCGCGACAGCGCCTTCTCGATCTCCGCGTCGATATTGAACAGGTCGAAGATCGGGCGCTCGCCGGTGTAGTGCGACAGCCGCGGCAGCACCGCCGGCGTGTATTCCTTGGCGAACTCCACCAGCATCTGGTAGTTCTCGCGCGAGTCGATCTGGATCACGCCGGTGGCGTCGTTGATGAAGTCGCGCAGCACGCGTTGCGCCAGGTTCAGGTCCTGGTAGAGCAGGGTGGGTGCGGGCTGCGTGGTGGCGTTCTGGCGGATCGCGCCCCAGATCTTGCGCAGGTAGGCGATGTCGTTGCCAAGTTCCTCGTCGGTCGCTTCCTCGGCGATGGTGCGGACGATAAAGCCGCCGCGCTCGTCGGTGGGCACCAGGCCCTGCACGCGGCTGCGCAGCGCCTCGCGGTCCACTTCGCCTTCGATGCGCTGCGAGATGCCGATATGCGGATCCTGCGGCAGGTACACCAGCGTGCGCCCGGCAATGCTCACCTGCGTGGACAGGCGCGCGCCCTTGGTGCCGATCGGGTCCTTGATCACCTGCACCATCAGCGCCTGGCCTTCGAACAGGGTCTTCTCGATCGCCAGTTGCGGCGTGGTGCCATTGCGGTCGGCGTCGCGCGGATGCCAGATGTCGGCCACGTGCAGGAAGGCGGCGCGCTCCAGGCCGATGTCGATAAAGGCCGACTGCATGCCGGGCA
Source organism: Cupriavidus sp. DF5525 (assembly GCF_040149425.2). Lineage (NCBI taxonomy): Bacteria > Pseudomonadati > Pseudomonadota > Betaproteobacteria > Burkholderiales > Burkholderiaceae > Cupriavidus > Cupriavidus sp. DF5525. The sequence continues at coordinate 895,243 of NZ_CP168265.1, forward strand.
GCACGCGCACGACCTTGCCCAGGTAGATATTGCCGACCAGCCCGCGCGTGAGCGTGCGTTCGACATGTAGTTCCTGGACGGCGGCCTGCTGCACGATGGCAACGCGCGTCTCTTGGGGCGTGATGTTGACGAGGATGTCTTCAGTCATAGCGGTGAAACGCGGCGCCGGTGGCCCGGCTGTATAGGGTGGCCCGGCGCGCAGGCCGGGTCTTGTCTGGGCGCGGGGGCGGGCCGCTCAGAATTGCAGGCGGGCCTGGCGAAGTAACGCCGCCGTCTCAAACAAAGGCAAGCCCATGATACCTGAATAGCTGCCCGCGATCCGCTCGACGAACTCGGCCGCGCGGCCCTGGATGCCGTAGGCGCCGGCCTTGCCGAGCGGCTCGCCGCTGGCGACATAGCGCTCGATCTCGGCGGGCTGCATCAGGCGGAAGCTGACTTCGGAAACCGACAGTGCATGGCACATCCCGGTGGTCGATACCACCGTCACGGCGGTCAGCACGCGGTGCGTGGTACCTGACAGCGAGTCAAGCATGGCCGCGGCGTCGGCGTCGTCGGCAGGCTTGCCCAGGATGCGGCCGCCCAGGCACACCGTGGTGTCGGAGGTCAGCACCGGCGCGTCGGGCAGTGCCCGGCGCTCGCGTCGGCGCAGCGCGGCTTCGGCCTTCAGCGCGCACACGCGCTGCACGTAATCGTCGGGGGTCTCGCCGGGCAGCACGACTTCGAGCGCTTCAGCGTCCTCGTCGTCATCGGCAAGCAGCAGTTCATAGCGCACGCCGAGCTGGGTCAGCAATTCGCGGCGGCGCGGGCTCTGGGAGGCGAGGTAGAGGTAGTCGTGCATCGCGGGGGCGAAGATCCCGCCCGTGAAACCGGGCGGCGGAATCGGCATGGATGGAGAGCGTGCCGGTAGCCCGGCGGTGGCCCGCATTGTACCGCCAGCGGCGATAGCGACCGCCGGTGAGCGGCGGGCTCAGGCCCGGTGGTAAGGATGGTTCTGCGTGACCGACCAGGCCCGGTACAGCTGCTCGGCCAGCAGCACGCGCACCATGCCGTGCGGCAGCGTCAGGCTGGACAGGCGGATCAGGGTGCTGGCGCGCGCCTTCAGCGCCGGGTCGAGCCCGTCGGCGCCGCCGATCAGGAAGGCGACGTCGCCACCCTCGCGCTGCCAGTCGGTCAGTTGCGCAGCCAGTTGCACGGTGGTGAAGTCACGGCCGCGCTCGTCCAGCGCGACGATGCGGCACTGCTTCGACAGCGAGCCCAGCACCGTCTCGATCCGCGCGGCTTCGCGCTGCATCACCGTGGCGGCGTTGTTGCTGGAGGAGCGGGTTTCCGGCTTGACCTCGCGCAGTTCGATGCGCAACTCGGGCGGCATGCGCTTGGCATACTCGCTGAAGCCGGTTTCGATCCAGCCGGGCATCTTGTGGCCGACGGCCACGATCACCAGTTGCATGAGGACTTGTCTGCTGCGCGGCCAGCAGGCAGCCGCGCGCCCGGGAATCAGGCCGAGCGGGTGGTGCGCTTGCGGGCCGCCGGCTTGGCTGCGGCGGACTTGCTGGCTGCAGCCTTCGTTGCGGTCTTGGTAGCCGTCTTGGTGGCGGTCTTGCGTGCCGTGGTGCCGGCGGCGGTCTTGCGCGGTGCCGCGGCGTGGGTGCCGGTCGTCTTGGCGGGGGTCTTGGTGGCCGTCTTGGTTGCCGTGGTCTTGGTGGCGGTCTTGCGGGCCGGCTTGCGGATGGTGGCGATCGCGTCCGGGTCGGTGTCCTCGTGGCCCATCGGCGGCGACGGCTCCTTCATGCCTTCCGGCAGGCGGGCCAGCGCCGGGCGCAGGCTGCTGGCGCGGCGCGTGCCGCGCACGGCGGGGACGTCGTCCTCGTCTTCTTCCATCGGCTCGCTGGCCTTGGCCAGGCCGCGGGCGCCGGTGGCGAGCTTCATGCGCACCGGCTTGTCGCCCCAGATCTCTTCCAGGTTGTAGTACATGCGCAACTGGGGTTGCAGGATGTGGACCACGGCGTCGCCGCAATCGACCAGCACCCATTCGCCGGTTTCCAGTCCCTCGACCGCCACGATATGGCCGCCGGCTTCCTTGACCGTATCCCGCACCGAAGCTGCCAGCGCCTTGGTCTGGCGATTGGACGTCCCGCTGGCAATCACCACCCGGTCGAACAGCTCGGTCAGGTGGCTGGTGTCGTACACCTTGATGTCCTGCGCTTTGACATCCTCGAGGCCGTCGACGATGGCGCGTTGCAGTTTACGAATATCCATGGTGTCTTCTTGTTCAGCTGAGATCGGTTGGGTGGTGGGCGCCGGGCCTGGTCAGACCCCGGTCACGCCCTGGCCGGGGGGTCACGTCCTCGCAGGAACGTCGCGGTACAGCCCGTGGCTTGCGATGTAGTGTGCCACGCCCGGCGGCAGTTGGTCATCTGCCGGCTGGCCGGTTGCCAGGCGCTGGCGCAGATGGGTGGAAGACAGGTCGACGGCGAGCGTCTGGTCGATCCACATCCGGCCGGAGGGCGTGCATTGTATCAGGTGTGTGTCGGCCTGGCGCTCGGCCAGCGCTTCCAGCACCGGGCCCTCCAGCGCGGCCAGCTCGAAGCGCGGGCGCGTGGCGGTGCACAGGTGCACATGTGCGAACAGTTCCTGCCAGCCGTGCCAGGTGTGCAGGCGCAGCAACTGGTCGGCGCCCATCAGCCAGCACAGCGAGGCCTCGGGGCCGTATTCGGCCCGTAGCTGGCGCACGGTGTCGATGGTGTAGCTGGGGCCGGCGCGGTCCACTTCCATGCGGCTCACGCGGACCTTCGCGCCGCCGTCCGCCAGCGCGGCGGCGGCCAGTTCGGTCATGGCCAGGCGATCGGCGGCGGGCGTCACGTCGGCGCCTTTCTGCCAGGACTGGCCGGTGGGAATCCACACCAGTTCGTCCAGGTCCAGGTGCTCGGTGCACAGCCGTGCCAGCGCCAGGTGGCCGACATGGGGCGGATCGAAAGTGCCGCCGAGGATACCGAGGCGGTAGGGACGGGAGGGGTGCGGCGGTTCGCCCGCGTCGGCGGCGGGCTTGCGGTGTTGCGCAGGATTGGCCATAGGTCTGCCGTCAGGCCCAGTCGCGTGCCGGCAGGAAGTCGGTATACAGCGCCGCTTCGGGGCTGCCCGGTTCCGGTTGCCAGTCATAGCGCCAGGTCACCAGCGGCGGCATCGACATCAGGATGGATTCGGCGCGTCCGCCCGACTGCAGGCCAAACAGCGTGCCGCGGTCGAACACGAGGTTGAATTCGACGTAGCGCCCGCGCCGGTAGGCCTGGAAGTCGCGCTCGCGCTCGCCGTAGGGGGTGTCCTTGCGCGCCTGCAGGATCGGCAGGTAGGCGTCCAGGAAGGCATCGCCGACCGACTGCATCATCGCCAGGCTGCGCTCGAAGCCCAGCGCCGAGAAGTCGTCGAAGAAGATCCCTCCCACGCCGCGAGCCTCGTTGCGGTGGCGCAGGAAGAAATATTCGTCGCACCACCGCTTGAAGCGCGGGTACAGCTCGTCGCCGTAGGGCGCGAGCGCCTGCTTGCAGGTGCGGTGGAAATGGGTGCAGTCGTCGGCGTTGCCATAGTACGGCGTCAGGTCCATGCCGCCGCCGAACCACCATACCGGCTCGGCCCCGGGCTTGACCGCCAGGAAGCAGCGCACGTTCATATGGACCGTGGGCACGTACGGGTTGCGCGGATGGAACACCAGCGAGACGCCCATCGCCTCGAAGCTGCGCCCGGCCAGTTCCGGCCGGTTGGCGCTGGCCGAGGGTGGCAGGGTATCGCCGCTGACGTGCGAGAAGCCCACGCCGGCACGCTCCATCACCGTGCCGCCTTCCAGGATGCGGGTGCGGCCGCTGCCGCGCAGGCGTTCGGTGGGCGGTTTCTCCCAGGCGTCGGTCAGGAACGGCTGGCCGTCGATGGCGCCGATGGCATCGGTGATGCGGTCTTGCAGGCCGAGCAGATAGGCACGGACTGCCTGGGAATCGATCATGGTTGGCGAAGGCGGATAAAACCGGCGGATGGACCGGCTGGATGACACGCCGGCAGCCTGTTGGCTGCCGGGTGGGTCACAGCATTGTCACGATTGTACCGGCTGGGGCGGCCGGGCGGTCGCTTGCGTCCGAAGCCGTCCGGCGCGGCGACTCAGCCGGGCCGGGGGGCGGGATCAGCGCTTGATGGCGCGGTAGCCGATATCGGTCCGGTACTGCATGCCGTCGAACTGGATCTGCTCGACCGCGGCATAGGCGGCGCGCTGCGCCGCCTTGACCGTGTCGGCCAGCCCGACCACGCACAGTACGCGCCCGCCCGAGGTCAGCAGCGTGCCGTCCTTGAGCGTGGTGCCGGCGTGGAAGGTCACGCTGTCGTCGGTCTCGGCCGGGATGCCAGTGATGGCGTCGCCCTTTCGCGGCGCGTCGGGGTAGCCGTAAGCGGCCATCACCACGCCCAGGGCGGTGCGGCGGTCCCAGTCCAGTTCGACGGCGTCGAGCTTGCCGTTGACGGCGTGCTCCATCACGTCGACCAGGTCGGTCTTCAGGCGCGCCAGGATCGGCTGCGTCTCGGGGTCGCCCATGCGGCAGTTGAATTCCAGCGTCTTCAGGTTGCCGTCCTTGTCGATCATCAGGCCGGCGTACAGGAAGCCCGTGTACGGGATGCCGTCCTTTTCCATGCCGCGCACGGTCGGCAGGATAATCTCGCGCAGCGCACGCGCATGCAGAGCGGGCGTGACCACCGGCGCGGGCGAGTAGGCGCCCATGCCGCCGGTGTTAGGACCGGCGTCGGCGTCCAGCAGGCGCTTGTGGTCCTGGCTGGTGGCCAGTGCCAGCACGTTCTTGCCGTCGACCAGCACGATAAAGCTGGCTTCCTCGCCTTCGAGGAACTCCTCGATCACCACGCGCGCGCCGGCGTCGCCGAGTCTGTTGTCGGCCAGCATCATGTCGACCGCCTGATGCGCCTCGTCCAGCGTCATTGCCACCACCACGCCCTTGCCCGCGGCCAGGCCGTCGGCCTTGATCACGATCGGCGCGCCCTGCGCGTCGATATAGGTGTGCGCCTGGGTGGCGTCGGAGAAGGTCTGGTAAGCAGCGGTAGGGATGCCGTGGCGCTGCATGAACGCCTTGGCGAAGTCCTTGGACGATTCCAGCTGCGCGGCAGCCTGGGTCGGCCCGAAAATGCGCAGGCCCTTGGCGCGGAAGATATCGACGATGCCCGCCGCCAGCGGCGCCTCGGGGCCGACCACGGTGAAGGCCACGCCTTCGCGCTCGGCAAAGGCGGCGATGACCTCGGGATCGGTCAGCGGAACATTCTGCAGGCGCTTGTCGAGCGCGGTCCCGCCGTTGCCCGGCGCGACGTACACCACTTGCACCCTGGGGGACTGGGCCAATTTCCAGGCCAGCGCGTGTTCACGTCCACCCGAGCCGACAACCAATACTTTCATGATCCACTGCCAGAAAAGAAACGCATGCAAAAAGGCGGCAGCTTGGGTCTTTGGAGCCGGGCTGCCGCCGATGGGGGCTAGATATGACTTAGTCTTCGATCACCGCGTTGGTGAAGACTTCCTGCACGTCGTCCAGGTTTTCCAGGGCGTCGAGCAGCTTCTGCATCTTGGCCGCGTCGTCGCCGGTGAAGCTGATTTCGTTCTGCGGCTTCATCACCACGTCGACCACTTCCGCCTTGAAGCCGGCGGCTTCCAGCGCAGTCTTGACCGCGGAAAAATCGTTGGGCGGGCAGGTCACTTCGATCGAGTCGTCGTCGTTGGTGACGACGTCGTCGGCGCCGGCTTCCAGCGCCGCTTCCATCAGCTTGTCTTCCGGCGTGCCTGGCGCGAACAGGAACTGGCCGCAGTGCGTGAACATGAACGCCACCGAACCTTCGGTGCCCATGTTGCCGCCGTGCTTGGAGAAGGCATGGCGCACTTCGGCCACGGTGCGGGTGCGGTTGTCGGTCAGGCAGTCGACGATGATGGCCGCGCCGGCCAGGCCGTAGCCCTCGTAGCGGATCTCTTCGTAGTTCGCGCCTTCCAGGCCGCCCACGCCGCGCTGGATCGCGCGCTGGATGTTGTCCTTGGGCATGTTCGCGTCCATGGCCTTGTCGATCGACAGGCGCAGGCGCGGGTTGGAGTCGACATCGCCGCCGCCGAGCTTGGCGGCCACGGTGATTTCCTTGATCAGGCGGGTCCAGATCTTGCCGCGCTTGGCGTCAGCGGCAGCTTTCTTGTGTTTGATATTGGCCCATTTCGAGTGACCGGCCATGATTCTCTCCGAGACGGAAAACGCTGTTGTGCGGTGATGGAATGCGGGGTCGCCATGCGCGCCGCGGCTGGGCCGCAAGGCCTCGGGACGGCGCGCGCCAGGTGACGGATATGCCTGGCGGCTGGCTATAATCAGCCCAGGATTTTATCACGCGGGCCTGCCCGCGCCGCTGCCGTGGCGAGCCCCGCGGCATCTTGTTATCAGGAAGATCATGGCCGACCCCATCCTTATCGCCAAGAACGCCGAACTTGAACTGGTGCTGCTGCCGCAGATGGGCAACCGCCATGGGCTGATCACCGGCGCCACCGGCACCGGCAAGACCGTCACGCTGCAGACGCTGGCGCAGGGGTTCTCGCGCCTGGGGGTGCCAGTCTTCATGGCGGACGTCAAAGGTGACCTGACCGGCATTTCGCAGGCCGGTCAGCTCTCGGACAAGCTCAAGCAGCGCCTGGCCGACCTGAACCTGCCGGAGCCGGCGTGGGGCGCGTGCCCGACCACGCTGTGGGACGTGTTCGGCCAGAAGGGCCACCCGGTGCGCGCCACGGTCTCGCACATGGGGCCGCTGCTGCTGTCGCGCATGCTGGAGCTGAACGACACCCAGCAGGGCGTGCTCAACCTGGTGTTCCGCATCGCCGACGCCAACGGCCTGCTGCTGCTCGACGCCAAGGATCTGCGCGCAATGCTGCAGCACGTCGGTGACAACGCTTCGCAGTACACCACCGAGTACGGCAATATCTCGGCCGCTTCGATCGGCGCGATCCAGCGCGGGCTGATCGCGCTGGAGTCCCAGGGTGGCGATGTGTTCTTCGGCGAGCCGATGCTTAACCTCGAAGACTTTATCCAGACCGAGAAGGGCCAGGGCGTGGTCAATATCCTGGCTGCGGACAAGCTGATGAACTCGCCGCGGATGTATGCCACCTTCCTGCTGTGGATGCTGTCGGAACTGTTCGAGAAGCTGCCGGAGGCCGGGGACCTGGACAAGCCCAAGCTGGTGTTCTTCTTCGACGAGGCGCACCTGCTGTTCAACGACGCCCCCAAGGCACTGCTCGACAAGATCGAGCAGGTGGTGCGGCTGATCCGCTCCAAGGGCGTGGGCGTGTACTTCGTCACGCAGAACCCGATCGATATCCCGGACACCGTGCTGGGCCAACTCGGCAACCGCGTGCAGCACGCGCTGCGCGCGTTCACGCCGCGCGACCAGAAGGCGGTCAAGGTGGCGGCCACCACCATGCGTGCCAACCCGAAGCTGGACGTGGAGACCGCGATCGGCGAGCTGGGCGTGGGCGAGGCGCTGGTGTCGTTCCTGGATGCCAAGGGCACGCCTTGCGTGACCGAACGGGCGTGGGTACTGCCGCCGGGAAGCCGCATCGGCCCGGCGACGGACGAGGAACGCAAGCAGTTGATCGCCAACTCGCTGGTGGCGGGTACTTACGAAACGACCGTGGACCGCGAGTCGGCCTATGAAAAGCTGCGCGGCAGCGTGGCGACGGTCGGCAATGGCAACGGCGGCACCGCCAAGGCTCCGGCCGGAAAGCCAGCCGGACAGCCAGCCGGCGAACAGGACAGCGGCTGGCTCGGCACCGCCGGCGAGATCTTCGGCACGCTGACCAAGGGCACTGGCAAGACCGGTCGCGGCGATTCGATCCTGGAATCGATGGCCAAGTCGGCCGCGCGCACGGTGGGCTCGCAGGTGGGCCGCGAACTGATCCGTGGCGTGCTGGGCAGCCTGCTCGGCAAAAAGAAGTAAGCGTCGGAAATAAGCAGGGCGGGCCGCGGTTGCGGCTCGTTACGGTCAGCGGCGTTGCGCCGTCTGCTGTGCCTTCGCGGCTTCCGCATCCTCGCGCATCTTGCGCGCGAACATGCGCGCGAAAAACCAGCCCATGCCGATGATAAAGACGATCACGCCCAGGCTCATCAGGCCGGTGCTGGTGCTGAAGAGGATCTTGAAGGCTTCCATGCTTGGCTCCCTGTGGATTGGCGGTGCGCGCCGGCGGATTGCCGCCAGTGCCTGCCGCCAGTGTAGGGAGCCACGCGGCGCGGACTATTGAGGCCGGTCAAGCCCGCTCAGGTCCGCACCAGGCGTGACGGTCAGTTCTTGGTGCCGAACAGCCGGTCGCCCGCATCGCCCAGGCCCGGCACGATATACGCGTCGCCATCCAGGTGGCTGTCGAGCGAAGCCACGAACAGCTTCACGCCCGGATGCGCCTTCTGGAACACCTCCACGCCCTCGGGCGCCGCTACCAGCGCGACGAAGGTGATGGCCTCGTCCTTGACGCCGCGGCGCTTGAGCACCTCCACCGCGTGCACGGCGGAATAGCCGGTGGCCACCATCGGGTCGCACAGGATGAAGCTGCGATCTTCCAGGTCCGGCAGCCGCACCAGGTACTCGACCGGGCGATGCTGCTCGTCGCGGTAGACGCCGATATGGCCGATGCGCGCCGAAGGGATCAGTTCGACCAGGCCGTCGCTCATGCCGACGCCCGCGCGCAGCACCGGCACGATGGTCAGCTTCTTGCCGGCGATCACCGGCGCATCCAGCTCGACCAACGGCGTCTCGATGCGGCGCGTGGTCAGCGGCAGGTTGCGCGTGATCTCGTAGCCCATCAGCAGCGTGATCTCGCGCAGCAGCTCGCGGAAGGTGCGCGTGGAGGTCTCCTTGTCGCGCATATGCGAAAGCTTGTGCTGGATCAGCGGGTGGTCGAGGATAAACAGATTGGGAAAGCGCGGATCTTGTTTCATGGCTGGCGGGGAGGGCTCGGCGGAAGAGGGTGAAGCGGGCGGCCGGTCCGGTGGACCCGGCCGCCACGCCGTTGCAGCCGGATTGTAATGGAAGCGGGCCGCCCTGCCCGTGGCTTCGTTTCAAGACCCCGCCCAGGCCAGCGCCGTCGGCGGGCGCCCTCGACCGCCGGGACCGCCGACGGGCTCGACGCTACCTTGCCCTAATCCAGCGCGCGGTTCCTCGACTCGATATCCACCATGAAAATGGCGATCGCCGCCAGGGCAAGAAATGACGAAAGGAGCGCAAGGGCAAGTGTGAACTGGGTAGCCATGATCGGGGCAATGATCGAAGGTGCGAAGAGGCCACCGAAGCGCGCCATCGCACCCGCAGTGCCCATTCCGCTGGCCCGCAGATCCGTCGGATACACCTCAGGCGTAAAGGCGTAAAGTGCTCCCCACGTACCGAGGAGCGCAAAGCTCATCAGCAAGGTGGAGCCGACGACGAGCGCAGTGGACTGGCCCAGGCTATAGAGCATGCAACCTGCCGCGCTGAGAAGCAGGAAGCCGATCAGGGTCGGTTTCCGACCCCAACGCTCGACGCCGTGAGCGGCGAGCGCGAAGCCGGGAAGCTGCACGAGCGCGAGCAGGATCAGGAACACTTGACCACGCATGAAGCCAAAGCCCTGGCCAGCCAGCTTCACCGGGAGATAAACGAAGACGCCGTAGTAGGCGATCGAGATGAGCATCCAGGCGGCAAGCAGGCAGATGCTGCGGCGTCGGCATCCGGCCGCGAAGAGCGCAAAAACCGATTTGCGCTCCATCGGCTGCGGCTCCAGGGAGCCAATTTCCACGGAAACGCGATTGGCGGCGGCTACACGCTGAAGCACGGCGCGTGCCTCTGCTGAGCGTCCCGCTTTATTCAGATAGAGCGGAGACTCGGGAACAAAGAACCGGAAGATCACGCCGACCAGGGCGGGGATGCCAGTGACGAGGAAGATCAGCCGCCAGGCGTCATCGCCTTGCGAAACGGCAACCAGGGCAAGAACGGCGAGCAAGATCGTGCCGACGGCCCAGAATGACTCCAGCAGGACCAGCCAGCGACCGCGCCGGTCGGAGGGCAGGAACTCGGCCATCATGGTGTAGTCAACGGGCAAAGTGCCGCCGACGCCGATGCCGGTCAGGAAGCGCAGCAACAGAAGCCACTGGAAGTCCGGTGCGAAGGCGGACGCGACACCACAGATCGCGTCGATGACCACCGCCATCATGAGCACGGGTCGGCGGCCGATCCTGTCCGCAAGCCGACCGAACACGAAAGCGCCAATCAGCATGCCGACAAAGAACATCGTACCGGTCTGCAAAGCCGTCGGTACGGGGATGCCAAATGTCGCAGCAATGGACGGCGCGGTGAAGCCGATCGAGAGCACCTGCATCGCGTCAGCGAGCCAGACCAGGCCGAATATGACAAAGAGCCGATACTGGAATCGACCGACACCGGCCGCGCGGATGCCTTGCTCGATAGTGATGGTTTGAGACGTCCCTACCCTCGCGCTTGGCTGGGGGGGCGAGCTTATCGTTGCTTCTGGGATTGTCGTTGTTGCCATTGATGAGATTGATGACGACATTTTGTCTACCTGTCTTTATAGGCTGGTTCTTGAACTCGGAAGCACACGTTTATCGAAGCAGGGCCAGACTACGGTACTCACTAATGCGTGATGCCATCGCACCGAGTTGCAACGAAACGTGGTGGCTACTTCAATCTGGCGAGGCTGGACTAACCCGGTAGCAATCTCGCAACACCTTCTTGATTCTGATACGACATAGTCACTCCTTGTTGTCTACCCTTGGTTGGTCCAGGCCCGGCCCCCGGTTGGCACGGCGGTGGACTATGCAAGCCCCGGGCCAGCGCTTCCGGTGATGTAGAGGGCCAATCTTTTGGTTGTGTTGTCTCGTCTGCCGCTTGCGGCGCGCCGTCCTTGTGCGGGGAGGCACCGCTGCGTGCTCACGCCGCACTCATGTAGTGCGCACTACATGATCGTTCAGCGTAAGCTACATGAAACTGGCGGGCAAGGCCGAATTGCGATTTCCCTCCTCGGGGTTTTCCCGCGCGTGGCGCGCATGTCGCCGGCGTGGGGGCGCACGCCTCCCTGCCCGGTGGCGAAGCGCCTTGCCCGGCACGGCGTATGTGCGGTCAGCGTGGATGCGGAGGGCGTGGCGAGCCGGCCCCGCGGTTCTCAGTTGGTATTAATGGGCAGGCGTCGCGCGCAGGCGCGCGACGGTGTTCTCCAGGTCCTGCCAGGCGGGTTGGTCGGGGGCAAAGCGAGCGCGCAGGTACTGCGCCAGTTGCGCGATCTGCCGGTCGTCGAGCGTGTCGGCGTAGGCCGGCATCGCGCCCAGCTCACTGTTGGGCGGTGCCGGCATGCCTTGCAGCAGCACCTGGATGACGTTGTCGGGCAGCTTGCTGTGCAGGTTGGTGTTGAGTGCGAGCGATGGCTTGACGCCGAACTGCGCGATGCCCTGGTCTGACTGGTGGCAGACCGCGCACGCGCTCTGGTACAGGCGTTCGCCGGGACCGTTCAGGGTGAGCGCGGCCTGCGCGCTGCGCTGCTCGATTCGCGCTGCCTGCGCGGCCAGCACCGAAGGCGCTGGCGGCGGTGTGCCGAACGAGGCCACGTAGTGCGCGATTGCGCGCACGTCGGATTCTGGCAACTGCGCGAGTTCTTCCACCACCGGCGCCATTGGTCCAGCCGCGGCGCCATGATGCGGCGCATACCCGCCGCGCAGATACGTGAACAGTGCCGCTTCGGTCCACGGCACCGGTGCGTGCGAGAGCGAGGTCAGCGGCGCTGCTTCCCAGCCTTCGGCACTGCCGCCGGTCAGGTACTTGCGCCCGCCCTGTTCCGCGCCGAGCGCGTTGCGCGGCGAATGGCAGGCACTGCAGTGGCCCAGGCCTTCGGCGAGATACGCTCCGCGGTTCCATTGCGCAGAGCGCGAGGGGTCGGGCTTGAATGGTTCGTTGCGATGGAACAGCAGGTTCCAGCCCGCCAGCAGTGGCCGCATGTTGAACGGGAAAGCGAGCTGGGTTTGCGGGACCTCGGACTTCACCGGCTCGGCGGCCATCAGGTAGGCATACAGCGCCTGCATGTCGGCATCGCTGACCTTGGCGAATGCGGTGTAGGGGAAGGCCGGGTAGAGGCGCCGCCCGTCGCGGTGGATGCCTTCGCGCATAGCGCGCTCGAACGCCGCGAACGACCAGTTGCCGATGCCGGTCTGCACATCGGGCGTGATGTTGGTGCTGTACACCGTGCCGAACGGCGTTTCCAGCGGCAGGCCGCCGGCATTCTTCACGCCGCCGGGCGCCGTATGGCACACCGCGCAGTCGCCTGCTGCGGCCACCAGGCGGCCCCGCTCCAGCGTGGCTGCGGAGTAAAAACCGGGTTCGGGCGGTGCGACCGGCGCGATCGGCGCACGCCACGGAAATAGCGTCGCGCACAGGCCGGCTGCGGTGGCGGCAGCGGCTGCAAGCCAGCCGCGTTTCTTGCGCCGGCTGCCGCGCTTGTCTTCACTCTCGGCAAGTGCCAGGCGGATGCGTTCGGCGCTGAAAGGCGGTGCGCGCAGGCGCACGCCGGTGGCATCGAAGATGGCGTTGGCGACTGCCGCTGCGGCGGGCAGCGTATCGGCCGGCCCCGCGGCGAGCTTGTCGTACCCGGTGAGCGTGCCGGCCAGGCGCACTTCCGGCAGTGCGTTGCCGGCCATCGCAGGCAGCGTCTGGGTCGTGGGTGCAGCGGATGGCCAGGTGTCGAAGGCAGGCGTGGCGGCTGTCAGTTGCAGTGCGGTGTCGGCGACTGCCTGTTCAAGCGAGCGCGTGGCGGGTACGGCTTGCGTGGGCGCCAGCGATTCGCTGTCGCGGCCCACGGTCACGCGCGTGACTGCCAGGTCGCCGGTGGTGCCGTCGACTTCCACTTCCGCCACCCACGCCGACCAGCTCTGGCTGGCATCGTGGTCGACGGTATGCGCATAAGCGAAGCCGCGGCCGCGCCGCACGTTGCCGGCCGCTGCGGCGGCACGCGGCGCGGCCGGCGTCCAGCCCGCGCGCTCGCTTACCTGCCATACCAGGGCCACGCCGCGCGCGTCGTCGAGATGCGCGAGCCGCAGCGCGATCGGATCGCTGCCTGATGCGGCGGCGATTTCGTCGAGATGGGATTCGCGCGCAAAGACCTGCGCGCGGGCGGCGGCAAGCGGTGCGGCGTCGAACGCGGCGATGTCGCCGACCGTGCCGACATCGACATTGGGAATGCGGTAGGGCGGAATGCCGGCGTTGCTTGCGTGGGCCGTGTCGGTGCCGTCCGTCACTGGCGACGGCGTATGCGTCAGCCAAAGCGCCAGCGGCACCGACGGCGCGGCGGTGCCGGCGAGCGTGGAAGCGTAGGCATCGATCGCATAGCCGGCGCGTGCGGTGTCGACGCGCACGGCCAGTACTGCGTCGGATAAGCCGATGTCGTCGGCGCACAGCCGGCGCATCACCGGTTTGCCGGCGGCATGGGCAAGCAGTGCGGCGTCGGCAGCGGCGTGGTGCGCCAGCAGCGCCGGGTCGGCGCCATCGTCCGGCGCTTGCCAGCAGGCCAGCGCCACCTGCTGCGGCACGATCCCCAGCAGCGCGGCCAGTTCCTCGCGCAACGCGCCCGGGCGCGTTGCGGGCAGCCACACATACAGCATGCCATCGCGCCAGTCGGCGATGACGGTGCAGCGGGCCTGGGCACGGGTGCCGGCCAGCGGCCACTGGTAGTCCTGCGCATGGCGCGTCGCGGCGTTGGCCAGCACGTCGCCGGCGTCGCCGCGTTGCGTAATCGCGCGACGCGGGACGGGTGCGCCGTCAGCGCGCGGCGGTGCCGACCAGCGCGCCTGCAAGGCATGTGCGGCATTGGCCGCCAGCGCATCGGTCTCCGCGATAACGCCAGCAAACTGGTTGCGGAGCACCACGGCGCGCACGCCCGGCAAGGCCAGTGCCGCGTCGCGGTCAGCACTCAGCAGGCGCGGCGACAGCGGCTTGCCATCGAGCCAGCGCAGGCCGGGCGGCGTCAGCACATGGGCGACGAGGCAGATCGCGGCCGGCGGCGGCGCAAGGTCCGCCACAACGCTGGCAGGCCCGGCCTGCGGTACGAGTCTTTGCGTCACGATGCCGCTCCCTCGGCGGCCTGCCGCTGCAGCACCGCGGCGCGCTGTACTGCGCGCACGATTTCCACATGCGTGCCGCAACGACACAGGTTGAAGCGCAGTGCCTCGCGGATCTGCGCCTCGTCGGGATCGGGGTTCTGCGCGAGCAGCGCCTTCGCGGTCATGATCATGCCGTTCAGGCAGTAGCCGCATTGCGCGGCCTGCTCGTCGATAAAGGCCTGCTGGACCGGGTCGGGCTGTGTCGCCGTGCCCAGTCCTTCCAGCGTGGTGACGGCGTGGCCGACCACCGCCCTGACCGGCAGCACGCACGAGCGCGCGGCCATACCGTCCACCAGCACCGTGCAGGCGCCGCATTGCCCCAGGCCGCAGCCATACTTGGGGCCGTTGCAGGCCAGGTCGTTGCGCAGGATGTAGAGCAGCGGCGTGTCAGGCGCCACGCTCAGCGTGTGCTCGGCGTGGTTGACCTGCAGCGTCAGGGGGCGGGGCGCGTTCATCGTGGGCTGGGGGCGGTTTGCACATCACGCATCGCGGCGCCGCGCCCCTTCGTCGGCGAGGGGCTGCGGCGGCATATTGCCTGCCGGCATGCTGTGCCGGCAGGCCAGGGTCAGGCAGGCATCAGGCCGCCGCGGACAGCGGCGTGCGCCCGGCCGACACCAGCGGCACGTCGAACACATCGTAGCCGAAACACCAGTCTGGGTTCTCGTTGCTGCGCAGCCAGGTGTTGTTGTGCGAGACCAGCTGGACCTTGCCGGCGCGCTCGGCGCGGTTGGCTTCATACAGCGCGAAGGCGCTGGCATAGTCGTCCACGCCGGCCTCGGTGAAGCAGCGCGTCAGCATGGCCGCATCCTCGATCGCCATCGCGGCGCCCTGCGCCATGTGCGGCTTCATCGGATGGCAGGCGTCGCCCAGCAGCACCATGCGGCCGCGGCTCCACAGCGGCAGCGGGTCGCGCTCCAGCAGCGGCCACTTCGTCACTTCAACGGTGCCTTCGATCAGCGATTGCACGCCTTCGTGCCAGCCGTCGAACGCGGCGCGCATTTCCTCGATGCTGCTCGGCACCCAGCTCTTGCTCATGTCCCACTCGGGCTCCGGCACGCCGGTCACGTAGTAGATCTCATCCAGCTTGCTGGTGTCGAAGTAGACCATCATGTGGCGGTCGTCCGTCCACCACTTGGTGCAGCGCTCGTGCGTGAAGCCCTTGACGCGCGCGATGGGGAATACCGCACGGTGCGCCACGTAGCCGGTGTACTTGGGCGGCTCGGCGCCAAGCAGGGTTTCGCGGATGCGCGAGTTGACGCCGTCGGCGCCGATCACGATATCGGCTTCTTCCACCGTGCCGTCGGTGAAGCGCAGTTGCACCACGTCGCCCTGGTCGGTGACGCTTTCCAGCTTCATGTTGAAGAACAGCGTGCCGGGCGCCACGGCATCGGTCAGCAGCTTGTGGAAGTCACCGCGGTGCACGGTCAGGTAGCTGGCACCGTAATGTTGCAGCGCGTAGTCGCCCAGCGGGATCTGCGCGATCACCTCGCCGGTCAGCCCGTCGCGGCTGTACCAGTAGTCGGGGTGGCAGCCCATGGCGTTGAGCGCGTCCTCGATGCCGATGCGCCGCATGATCTTCATCACATTGGGGCCCACATGGATGCCAGCGCCCAGGCGCGAGAACGCCGGTGCCTGTTCATACAGCCTGACTTGGAAGCCGGCTCGCTGCAGCAGGGCGGCCGCGGCCGTCCCTCCGAGTCCGGCGCCGACAACTGCGATTCGCGGTTTGCCTTGCACGTTCTTTCTCCTGGGGCAATGACACATGGGTCGTTTGGGGGGGCGGGGCGGCCATGTGGCCGACCGTTGAAAACGAGTGTACACACTCAAAATATCAACGTAAAGGAAGAAAATATCGAACCTATGGAAAACCCTTATGTAAACATGATTGATCACGCACAACGCCATTTATCGGCGAATTTATGAGCAAAAACAGGGATTGGTTAATTAAGTATGCACTGAACGAGTGAATCGTGCCCCGCGCAGATTCTGTTTGCCTATATAAAGTGTGTACACTACAATCGATCGCAGCATGCAGGGGCCGGCAGGCCAGCGCAGGCGGGTAGACAGACAAACCAATGACGGAGTCGACAGTGCAGAAAGTTTTCCGAATCGGCCAGATCGTGCCGAGCTCCAACACCACGATGGAAACCGAGATCCCGGCGATGCTGGCCGCGCGCCAGTTGGTGCGCCCTGAACGCTTCACCTTCCATTCCAGCCGGATGCGGATGAAGAAGGTGGTCAAGGAGGAACTGGCGGCGATGGACGCCGAATCCGACCGCTGCGCGGTGGAGCTGAGCGACGCCCGCGTCGACGTGCTCGGCTACGCCTGCCTGGTGGCGATCATGGCGATGGGCCACGGCTACCACCGCGTGTCCGAGCAGCGCCTGCAGGCGCATACCGCCGAGAACGGCGGCGACGCGCCGGTGATCACCAGCGCCGGCGCGCTGGTGGATGCGCTCAAGGTGATGGGCGCCAAGCGCATCGCGGTGGTGGCGCCCTACATGAAGCCGCTGACCGAGCTGGTGGTCGACTACATCCGCAATGAAGGCTACGAGGTAGTGGACTACCGCGCGCTGGAGATCCCCGACAACCTCGACGTGGGCCGCCACGACCCGTCGCGGCTGCCGGACATCGTCGCGCAGATGAATACCGCCGACGCCGATGTCATCGTGCTGTCGGCCTGCGTGCAGATGCCGTCGCTGCCGGCGGTGGCCAAGGTTGAGGCGATGACTGGCAAGCCGGTGGTCACCGCCGCTATCGCCACGACTTACGCGCTACTCAAACGCCTCGGCCTGGAGCCGGTAGTGCCGGGCGCGGGCGCGCTGCTGTCGGGCGCTTACTGAAGGAGCCGGCCATGACGACCAGCACCTTCCTCTATGGCGCCAACGTCCACGCCAACGGCATCCGCCAGCACTACCTGCGGTACGGCGGGCAGGATGGCGCGCGCGCGCAGCGCGATGCCATCGTGATCGTGCCGGGCATCACCAGCCCGGCGGTGACGTGGGGCTTTGTCGGCGAGCAGTTCGGGCGGCAGTTCGATACCTATGTGCTCGACGTGCGCGGCCGCGGCCTGTCGCAGGCCGGGCCGGAGCTGGACTACAGCCTGGACGCGCAAGCTGCCGACGTGGTCGCCTTTGCCGAAGCTCTCGGGCTGCAGCGCTATGCCATCGTCGGCCATTCGATGGGCGCTCGCATCGGCATCCGCGCCGCGCGCGGCAAGCCCGCCGGGCTGACGCGGCTGGTGCTGGTCGATCCGCCGGTGTCGGGCCCGGGGCGCCGTCCGTATCCGTCACAACTGCCCTGGTACGTCGATTCGATCCGGCTGGCGCAGCAGGGCATCGACGTCCAAGGCATGCGCCGCTTCTGCCCGACCTGGACCGAAGCACAGCTGCGCCTGCGCGCGCAGTGGCTGCACACCTGCGACGAGCGCGCGATCCTGGCCAGCTTCAACGGCTTCCATGAGGACGATATCCACGCCGACCTGCCACACGTGTCGGTGCCGGCGCTGCTGATGACCGCCGGCCGCGGCGATGTGATCCGCGCGGAAGACGCGCAAGAAATGCGCACGCTGCTGCCCGCACTGCTGGTCGCGCATGTCGCCAATGCCGGCCACATGATCCCGTGGGACGACGAGGCCGGCTTTTACCGCGCGTTCGGCGACTTCCTCGGCGAGGCGCTGAACTGAACAAGGAGCGAACATGCCTGTAAGCGATTACGACCTGACCGCGGCGTGGAAGCAGGTGCTGACGCTGTCGAAGCTGCAAGCAGGGCAGACCGTCACCGTGCTGACCGGCGCCGCCACGCACCCGCAGACGCTGCGCACGGCGATGGTGGCGGCGGCATCGATGGGCGCCATCGTCAACCGGCTCGACCTGCCGCCGGTCAACGGCGAGAAGGCGCTCAGCCGCGACGCGCTGGCTTACCTCGGCACCACGCCACTGACCGGCAACCCGGCCGCCATCGCCGCGCTGAAGGCGAGCGACCTGGTGCTGGATCTGATGACGCTGCTGTTCTCGCCAGAGCAGCACGAGATCCTGTCGCAAGGGACCAAGATCCTGCTGGCGGTGGAGCCGCCCGAAGTGCTGGCGCGGCTGGTGCCGACCGAGGCCGACCGCACCCGCGTCAAGGCCGCCACCGCGCGGCTGGCGAAGGCGCGCGAGATGCATATCGTGTCCGACGCCGGCATGGACCTGCGCTGCCGCCTCGGCGAGTTCCCCGCGATCAGCGAGTACGGCTTTGTCGACGAGCCCGGCCGCTGGGACCACTGGCCGAGCGGCTTCGTGCTGACCTGGCCGGACGAGGGCGGCACCAACGGCACCATCGTGCTGGACCGCGGCGACATCCTGCTGCCGATGAAGTCCTACCTGCAGGCGCCGATCCGCATCACGGTCGAGGCGGGCTATGTGCGCCGCATCGAAGGCGGCGTGGATGCCGAGCTGCTGGCGGACTACATGGCCTCGTTCAACGACCCCGAAGCCTATGCGATGTCGCATATCGGCTGGGGGCTGCAGCCGCGCGCGAGCTGGTCGGCGCTGGCGATGTATGACCGCGAGGCCACCATCGGCATGGACGCGCGCGCCTACGAGGGCAACTTCCTGTGCTCGTTCGGCCCCAACAATGAAGCGGGCGGCAGCCGCACCACCGCCTGCCATATCGATATCCCGGTGCGCCACTGCACCGTCAGCCTCGACGGCGAGCCGGTGGTGGTGCGCGGCAAGGTGATGGACGGCCACCAAGCCCCCGCCGCCTCGCTCTACAAGGAAATGCGCCATGAATGACGCAGTGCAGACTTACCAGCGCCAGGGCTTTGGCGCGTCGATGGAGCTCCGGGCGCCGTACGGCCTCTTGATCATCGACTTCGTCAACGGCTTTGCCGATCCGGCGGTGTTCGGCGGCGGCAATATCCCCGAAGCGATCCGCAATACGCAGCCGCTGCTGCGCACGGCGCGCGAGCAGGGCTGGCCGGTGGCGCACAGCCGCATCGTGTTTGCCGACGACGACAGCGACCACAATATCTTCACGCTGAAGGTACCGGGCATGCTGACGCTGAAGGAGCACGGCCACAACAGCGCGATCGTGCCGGAGCTGGCACCCGCGCCGGGCGAACTGGTGGTGCGCAAGACGGTGCCGTCGGCGTTCTTCGGCACCTCGCTGGCGGCGTGGCTGACGCAGCGCGGCGTGCAGACCCTGCTGGTGGCGGGTTGCGTCACCAGCGGCTGCGTGCGCGCCAGCGTGGTGGATGCGATGTCGCTGGGCTTCCGCCCGCTGGTGGTGTCGGATTGTGTGGGCGACCGGGCGTTGGGCCCGCACGAGGCCAACCTGTTCGACATGGCGCAGAAGTACGCCACCGTGCTCACCCGCGACAACGCGCTGGCGCAGATCGCGGGCGCTGGCGCCCGGGCCGCCGCCTGAGGATGGAGATGCGGCCGGGCCCGGCTTCAGCCTGCCGCCGCCCGTTTGGCGCGAGCCGCCTTGCGCGGCGCCGCCGGCGGCGCCAGGCCTGTGTCAGGCACTGCACCGGGCGCGGTCACCGCGCGCAGCACCGTCTGCTGGATCACATCGCGCCAGTGCGCCAGCGCGGGCGGGCTCATCATGGGCTCGCCCAAAAAGGCGCTGAGCGTATGATGGTTGGAATTGTAGAAGTAGCCGAGCGAAGCGATCACCATATAGACGTCGCGCGCGCCCACGTCCGGCCGGAACAGCCCCGCGGCTTTGCCGCGCGTGAGGATGCCGTCGAGCACCGACAGCGCGTAGCTGGAGATCTCCCTGAGCCGCACGGACTTCTTCGCATGCTTGCCCTGGCTCATGTTCTCGCTGGACAGGATCGCGACGAATTCCGGGTGGTCGAGGTAGTACTGCCAGATGAAGTCGATCAGTTGCGACAGCGCGCGCACCGGGTCGGCGGCGTCGAGTTCGTGTTCAAGCTTCTGCTCGGCTTCGTTGAGCTGCAGGTAGATGGTCTCGAGCACTTCGACGAACAGCTTTTCCTTGCTGCCGAAGTAGTAGTAGATCATCCGGTCGTAGGTCTTGGCCAGCGACGAGATGCGTTCGATGCGGCCGCCGTCGTAGCCGCGTTGCGCGAAAACCTTGATCGCAGCCCTGAGGATGCGGTCGCGGCTGTCCTGCGCCTGCCTGGCCCGCGTGCCGGCTGCCGCCCGCTTTGTCGTAGCTTTGGTCGCGGTCGTGATCGTCATGGTGGATGGTTAAGCTGTGCCCCTGTTGGCTCGCAGTATAACGGCGCCCCCGGGCGAGGCCGCTGAAGGAGTCTGGAAAATAATGACGGCAACGAACCTGCAACCCTCGGCACACGCCGATCCCGCCACGCCGCGCGCGCTGCGGCTGGCGCTGCTGCAGGCCACTGGCGTGCTGCTGGTCACGCGCGCCCCACAGGCAGCAACGCGCCCCGCGCCCGGCCAGCCGGGCGCGGCCTCTGACTATGTGGCGGCGCTGCCGGATATCTTCATCGCCGTGCGCGACAGCGGCGAGGTGCTGGCCTTCAACGGCCACGTCGACCTGGGAACAGGCATCCGCACGGCGCTGGCGCAGATCGTGGCCGAGGAACTCGACGTGCGGATGGAGCGCGTGCACATGGTGCTCGGCCATACCGAAGCCACGCCCAACCAGGGCCCCACCATCGCCAGCGCCTCGATCCAGATCTCGGCCCTGCCGCTGCGCCGCGCAGCCGCGCAGGCGCGTGCGTGGCTGCAGGCGCGCGCGGCGCGGCAGCTCGGCGTTGACGCTGGAAAGTTGGAGGCGGAGGACGGCCTATTCCGGGTCTCGGGCACGCAGGCCAACATCGGCTACGGCGCGCTGGTTTCCGGCGAGCATGTGGAGTTGCCGCTGGCCGATGACGTGCCGACCAAGCCGGTAGAGGCCTACCGCATCGTCGGCCGCCCGGCGGGCCGCGTCGATATCCCCGACAAGGCGCGCGGCGTGCTGAGCTTCGTCCACGACGTGCGCGTGCCCGGCATGTTGCACGGCCGCGTGGTACGCCCACCGTACGCGGGACGCGACTGCGGCGAATTCATCGGCAACAGCTTGCTGGAAGTGGATCGCGCTTCCGTGCGCGATGTGCCGGGCCTGGTCGACGTGGTAGTGCAGGGCGACTTCGTCGGCGTGGTGGCCGAGCGCGAGGAGTACGCCGTGCAGGCCGCGCGCCGGCTGCGCGTGCGCTGGAGGCCGGTACCTCCGCTGCCGGCGCTCGACGACCCCGAGCCCGCCTTGCGCGCCAATCCGGCCACGCGGCGCGAGCTGCTGGCCGACGGCGAAATGCCGGCAACCGGCAAGGTATTGCAGCGCCAGTACGTCTGGCCCTTCCAGATGCACGGTTCGATCGGTCCTTCATGCGCGGTGGCCGACTGGCACGACGATGGCCTGACCGTCTGGTCCGGCACGCAGAATCCGCATGTGCTTCGCATCGACCTGGCAAAGCTGTGCGGGCTCGGCGAAGACCGCATCGAGATCGTGCGCATGGAAGCCGCCGGCTGCTACGGCCGCAACTGCGCCGACGATGTCTGCGCCGATGCCGCGCTGTTGTCGCGCGCGGTCGGGCGGCCGGTGCGCGTGCAGTTGTCGCGCGAACAGGAGCATCTGTGGGAGCCCAAGGGCGCGGCGCAGCTAATGGACGTCAGCGCGACGCTGGGGCAGGACGGTGCGCTGCTCGGCTACGACTTCACCAGCCGCTATCCGTCCAACGATGCGCCGACGCTGGCGCTGGTGCTGACCGGTGCCGTGCCCAATGCGCCGCGCATGCTGGAGATGGGAGATCGCACCGCCGTGCCGCCGTATGCGTATGCCGCGCGGCGCATCGGTTGCGATGACACGCCGGCGATCGTACGCGCATCGTGGCTGCGCGGCGTGTCGGCATTGCCGAACGTGTTTGCGCATGAGTGCGTGATCGATGAACTGGCTGCGGAGGCAGGTGATGATCCGGTGGATTTCAGGCTGCGCCACCTGCCAGATACGCGTGCGGCCGACCTGCTGCTTGCCACCGCCGATGCCGCGGGCTGGCAGCGCGGCGCGCAAGGCTCGCGCGGCATGCCGGGTGCCGATGGTTGCCTGCGCGGCCGCGGTGTGGCCTACGCCCGCTATATCCACAGCCGCTTCCCGGGCTTCGGCGCGGCGTGGGCGGCCTGGGTGGTCGACCTGGCGGTGGATGCCGCCACCGGCCGCATCACGATCGGGAAGGTCGTGGTGGGACAAGACACCGGCATGATGGTCAATCCCGACGGCGTGCGCCACCAGATCCACGGCAACGTGGTGCAGACACTGAGCCGCGTGCTGAAGGAGCAGGTGCGTTTCGACGCTGACGGCGTTGCCAGCCGTGAATGGGGCAGCTATCCGCTGCTGACCTTCCCGGAGATTCCGCCGATCGAGGTGGTGCTGATGCCGCGGCAGTCAGAGCCGCCGATGGGGGCAGGGGAGTCGGCATCGCTGCCGGGTGCGCCGGCGATCGCCAATGCCTTGTTCGATGCGATGGGAGTGCGGCTGCGCCGGCCGCCGTTCGTGCCGGAGACCGTCCTGGCCGCGCTGCAGGCGCGCTGAAGCTGCCTGCTTGTTGAAGGTGGCGCCCGCTCAGGCGCTGCCGTTGCCCTCGTCGATCTCGCTCATCTTCCGCAGCAGGTAAGTCACCGCCACACGCTCAGCCGGATTGAGACTGCCAAACGTCTGCTCCGAAATCTGCTTCGCAAACGGCACGGTCTCGTCGATCAAGGCCAGCCCCGCCGGCGTCACCGTCACCACCACCTTGCGCCGGTCATTGGGGTCGTGCGACACGGCAATCAGCTTGCGCGCCTTCAGCCGCTCGATGATGCCGCGCACCGTAGCCTGGTCGATCGCCGTAGCCCGCACCACCTCGTTCATCGAACACGGCTGCCGGTCCCTGACCGCGCACAGCACCACGAACTGCGCCGCAGTGAGCTGCGAGTCCGGGATGGTCTGCTGGAAGATCGCCACATGGCGCTGGTACGCGCGCCGCAACAGGTGGCCTACCTGCTCGGTGAAGTCGTAGTCGTTGGCGGTCTTGTCGGACGGGTTGGAGGACTGGGGCACGTCGATGGTGATGCGGTGGATGAGCGTGCCCCGAGTATACCGATCCGGGAGAATAGCGAGAGCACCAAACGGGCTTATTCGACCGTGATGCCCGCGGTCTTCGCGACCTTGCCGAAGCGCTCGTATTCCGACTGCGTCAGCGACTGCAATTCGGCCGCGCTGGAGCCCTTCGGATTGAAGCCCGCCTGCGCCAGCTTCTCGCGCACGTCGGGGCGCGCCAGGGCCTCGACGAAGGCGGCGTTGAGCGCCTGCACCACCGGCGCCGGCAGATTGGCCGGACCATAGACGCCGAACCACGGCTCGACCGCATAACCCTGCAGGCCCGCCTCGGCCAGCGTCGGCACGTCCGGCAGCGACGGCGCGCGTTGCCTGCCCGCCACCGCCAGCGCGCGCAGCTTGCCGGCCTGGATATGCGGCAGCGACGCCGGCAGGTTGTCGAACATCACCGTGATATGGCCGCCGAGCATGTCGTTAATGGCCGGGCTGCTGCCCTTGTACGGCGCGTGCGTCAGGCTGGTCTGCGTCATCTGCGCGAACATCGCGCCGGCCAGGTGCATCGAAGTGCCGGTGCCGGCGGTCGCATAGGTCAGGCCTGGATTGGCCTTGGCGTAGGCCACCAGCTCCTTCACGTTCTTCACCGGCAGCGAGGGGCTCACTTCCAGCACGATGGTCGAGGTGCCGAGCAGGCTGATCGCGGTGAAGTCCTTGCGCGGGTCGAAGGGCACCTGCTTGTAGATATGCGGATTCAGCGCATTGGTCGAGATCGCGCCGAAGCCGATGGTGTAGCCGTCCGGCGCGGCCTTGGCCACGGCGTCCATGCCGATATTGCCGCCGGCGCCGGGGCGGTTCTCGATCACCACCGGCTGGCCCAGCTTCTCGCCCACGCGCTGGCCGACGGTGCGTGCCACCAGGTCGGTGGTGCCGCCGGCGGCGTACGGGACGACAAAGCGGATCGGCTTGGAGGGGAAGGCGTCGCCGGGGGCAGCCGTGGCGTTGAAGCTGCCGGCAAGGACAACCGCGCCGACCATTGCGGCGAGCAGGAAGGGGCGGCGGCCGGGGCGTGCGGGACAGGTCGTCATGATGGCGGGGTCTCCTCAGGATATGTTGTTCTGGCGCCCGCCGTGACGCAGGCGTCGCGCGGCCATTGTATGGGATCGCAGCCATTGGCGGCTGCCCGGGAGCGTCCGGTCCGGGTGCCGATGCGGTTGCGCCTTTTCGAATACAATCGTCGGGTCGATTCGCGGGGCCGCCGTGGCGGTCCGCTTTCTCCGGCTTTCCCCGCTTTCCCGCGTATTCCCCGTGCCAGCCTCCCAGAAGCCCCTCGCCGCGCCAGCCGCGCTGCCGTCGCCGCAGCGCTCGGGGCTCGCCATCGCCGCCGTCGGCGCGGTGCTGTTCTCCGCCAAGGCCATCGTCGCCAAGCTGATGTACCGCTACGACGTCGATGCCGTCATGGTGATCACGCTGCGCATGCTGTTCGCGGTGCCGCTGTTCATGGCGATCGGCTGGTGGCAGTCGCGCCGGCTGCCGCCACTGTCGTGGGCCGACCGCGGCCGCGTGGTGTTCCTGGGCTTTATCGGCTACTACCTGTCGAGCTTCCTCGATTTCATCGGCCTGCAATACATCACCGCCGGGCTGGAGCGGCTGATCCTGTTCCTGACGCCGTCGTTCGTGCTGCTGACTACCGCGCTGCTGTTCCGCCGGCCGATCGGCAGGCGCCAGTGGGTCTCGCTGCTGCTGGCGTACGCGGGCATCGTGCTGGTGTTCGCGCATGACCTGGACGTCAGCGGCAGCCAGGTGTGGCTGGGCGGCGCGCTGGTACTGGCCAGTGCCATGACGTATGGTATCTACCTGATCCTGAGCGGCGAACTGGTGCGGCGCATCGGCTCGCTGCGGCTGGTGGCGTATGCGATGTGCGTGTCCACCGCCTGCTGCGTGATCCAGTACCTGGTGCTGGGGCGGCCGGTGGCGGAACTGGCGCAGCCCGCGCCGGTGATGTGGCTGTCACTCATCAATGCAGTGTTCTGCACCGTACTGCCGGTCTCGCTGACCATGGTGGCGGTGTCGCGCATCGGCGCGCCGCTGGCGTCGCAGGCCGGCATGATCGGCCCGGTGTCGACGCTGTTCCTCGGCTTCTGGCTGCTGGGCGAGCCGGTCAGCGGGGCGCAGTTGGCCGGCAGCGCGCTGGTGCTGGGCGGCATGTACCTGCTGTCGGCAAAGAAATCATGATGCGGGGCCGGCGCGGAGCCGGCCTGCCAACGACAACGAAACAAGGAGAAAGACATGGATCTGGGACTGCGCGGCAAGCATGCGCTGGTATGCGGCGCGAGCAAGGGCCTGGGCTTTGCCTGCGCCGATGCGCTGGCGGCTGAAGGCGTCGACGTGGTGATCGTGGCGCGCGGCGCCGAGGCGCTGGAGAAGGCCGCCGCCGGCCTGCGCGCGCGCCATGGCCGCCGCGTGATCGCGGTGGCGACCGACATCACCACGCCGGAAGGCCGCAAGGCCGCGCTCGATGCGGTGGCCAAGCTGGGCGACCTCGACATCCTGGTCAACAACGCCGGCGGCCCGCCGCCGGGCAACTTCCGCGACTGGAACCGCAACGACTGGCTGGCCGCGCTCGACGCCAACATGCTGACCCCGATCGAGCTGATCAAGGCCACCGTGGACGGCATGATCGCGCGCAAGTGGGGCCGCATCATCAATATCACCAGCGGCGCGGTCAAGGCGCCGATCGACGTGCTGGGCCTGTCCAACGGCGCGCGCTCGGGCCTGACCGGCTTTGTCGCGGGCGTCGCGCGCGAGGTGGCGCAGCATGGCGTGACCATCAACAACCTGCTGCCCGGCCCGTTCGAAACCGACCGCCTGCACAAGACCATGGAAGCCGGCGCCAAGAAGGCCGGCCTGACCGTGGATGAAGTGGCGCAGCGCCGCGCCGCGCAGAACCCGTCGCGCCGCTTCGGCGACCCGGCAGAGTTCGGTGCCACCTGCGCCTTCCTGTGCAGCCGCCACGCCGGCTACATCACCGGCCAGAACGTGCTGCTCGACGGCGGCGCCTACCCGGGCACCTTCTGACGCTACCGCATTCCGCAGTTCACCGACCCCGCAACAAGGAAACACTGATGACTCGCCCCCGCATCGCGCTGATCGCTCACGACCACAAGAAGGACGATATCGTCGCCTTCGCCACGCGCCACCGCGCGTTTCTCTCGCAGTGCGAGCTGCTGGCCACCGGGACCACCGGCGGGCGCCTGATCGACGAGGTCGGGCTGGAGGTGACGCGCATGTTGTCGGGGCCGTGGGGCGGCGACCTGCAGATCGGTGCGCAATTGGCTGAAGGCCTGGTGCGCGCCGTGGTGTTCCTGCGCGACCCGATGACGCCGCAGCCGCATGAACCCGATATCAATGCGCTGGTGCGCGCCTGCGACGTGCACAACGTGCCGTGCGCAACCAACGTGGCCACTGCCGAACTGCTGCTCGCGGGCCTGACCCGTGAGATGGCCGACGAAGCGAAGACAGCCTGATTTCGCCAGATCGATGCAACACCATAACGAGGAGCGACGCAGATGAGCAAAGCCATCCGGATCGAACAGACCGGCGGTCCCGAAGTGATGCAGTGGGTCGATGTCGAAGTGGGAGAGCCCGGCCCCGGCCAGGTGCGCGTGCGCCATGAGGCGGTGGGCCTGAACTACATCGACGTCTATTTCCGCACCGGGCTGTACAAGCAGCCGCTGCCGGCGGGGCTGGGAATGGAAGGCGCCGGCGTGGTCGAGGCGGTGGGCGATGGGGTCAAGCACCTGAGCGTCGGCGACCGCGTGGCCTATGCCGGCCGTCCCACCGGCGCGTATGCGCAGGTGCGCGTGATGCCGGCCGATATCGTGGTGCGGCTGTCCGACGCGATCCCGTTCGACACCGCCGCCGCAATGATGCTGCAGGGCCTGACCGCGCAGTACCTGATCCGCGACAGCTACAAGGTGCAGCCGGGCGATACGGTACTGCTGCACGCGGCCGCCGGCGGCGTCGGCCTGATCGCCAGCCAGTGGCTCAAGGCGCTGGGCGTGACGGTGATCGGCACCGTGGGCAGCGACGAAAAGGCGGAACTGGCGCGCGCCAACGGCTGCGCCCACACCATCGTCTATACGCGCGAATCGTTCGTCGACCGCGTCAAGGAGATCACCAACGGCAAGGGCGTGCCGGCGGTGTATGACTCGATCGGCAAGGACACCTTCCAGGGTTCGCTTGACTGCCTGGCGCCGCGCGGCACCATGGTCAGCTTCGGCAACGCCTCGGGCCCGGTGCCGCCGTTCGATCTCTCGGTGCTGGGCAACAAGGGTTCGCTGCGCCTGACGCGCCCCACGCTGATGACCTACGTGGTGCACCGCGAACTGCTGGAGCCGATGGTGGCCGACCTGTTCGATGCCGTGACCACCGGCAAGGTCAAGATCGACATCCGCCAGCGCTACGCGCTGTCCGAGGTGGCGCAGGCGCACCGCGACCTGGAGTCGCGCAAGACCACTGGCTCGACCATCCTGCTGCCCAACTGATCACCGGTCACGCAGGCATGCAAAAGCCCCGGGGTGCAGTTCGCAGCCCCGGGGCTTTTCTTTTGGTGCGACGCCGTCAGCGCGGCCGGACCGTGGTGGCGGCGGCGCGCGACTCCGCCTGGCGCAGAATATGCGGCGGCAGGCGCTTCAGGATCAGGTGTACCGCCAGCGGGATCAGCACCACGTCGTCAACGATGCCGAGCCCCGCAACCACGTCGGGAATGATGTCGATCGGCGAGATCGCATAGAACAGCAATCCGAGCGCGGCGGGCTTCAGCCATGCCGGCGCATCCGGGTGGCGCAGCGCGTACCAGAACAGGCGGCCGTCGCGACGAACCAGCGTCCACAGGGCCGAAAATCGCTTCAACATGAGAGGCCTCCTTCACATGGCGGCGCCTGACACTGGCGCATACGCAGATAGCTTGGGCCATTGTGGACGGCTTCAAGTTCCGGAGGTGCATGGAGATGCCTTGGGTGTTTCCAGGGCTGGCGGGTCCTCTCCCCCTGAGGGGAGAGGGAGAACACCTTGCTGAGGCTAGCTCGGGCTGCTTTGGTGCACCGGCAATCAGCCCGGGATCTTGCCTTCCACGCCCTCGACGTAGAACTTCACGCCATGCAGGAAGCCGTCGTCGGCAACCTGGTCCTTGGCCAGTTGCTCCTTGCCGGTGTTGTCCTTGATCGGACCCTTCCAGATCGGCGCGCTGCCATCGGCGATGCCCTTCTTGCGCTCCTCGACCAGCTTCTTGACGTCCTCAGGCACGATCGTGTTGAACGCCTTCAGGTCGATCATGCCTTCCTTCAGGCCCCACCAGGTGGTGCCATTCTTCCACTGCTTGTTCAGCACGTCTTCGACCACCTTGTTGTAGTAGACGCCCCACGAGATCACAGAGGCGGCCAGGTGGGCCTTCTCGCCGAACTTGGTCATGTCGCTGTCCCAGCCGAAGGCATACACGCCCTTCTCCTGCGCGGTCTGCACCACGGCGGCGGAGTCGGTGTTCTGCATCAGCATGTCCACGCCCTGGCCGATCAGCGTGGTAGCGGCTTCGCGCTCCTTGCCCGGATCGAACCACTTGTTGACCCACACCACCTTGACCGTGGCGTTGGGGTTGACGCTGCGCGCGCCCAGCGTGAACGAGTCGATATTGCGGATCACCTCGGGGATCGGCACCGAGGCCACCACGCCCATCTTGCCGGTCTTGCTCATCTTGCCGGCGACCACGCCCGCCAGGTACGCGCCTTCATAGGTGCGCACGTCGTACTGGGCCAGGTTCTCGGCGGTCTTGAAGCCCGTGGCGTGTTCGAACTTGACGTCCGGGAATTCCTTGGCGACCTTGAGCATCGACTCCATGTAGCCGAAGGTGGTGCCGAAGATCAGCTTGTTGCCCTGGCTGGCCAGGTCGCGGAACACGCGCTCGGCGTCGGCGGCGGATTCGGGCACGTTCTCGACGAAGGTGGTCTTGACCTTGTCGCCGAACTTAGCTTCCACGGCCTTGCGGCCATTGTCATGCGCAAAGGTCCAGCCGGCATCGCCCACCGGCCCGATGTACACGAAGGCGACCTTGAGCGGCTCGGCCTTCTGCTCGGCAGCGGGCGGGGAGGCCGGGCCTGCCGTCTCGGCAGGCTTGTCGGCCTCTTTCTTGCCGCAACCGGCCAGGGCCAGCAGTGCGGTGGCGGCCAGGGCCGCCAGGGTCTTCCTGCGCGTGACGATCATGATTTCTCCTTGTGATGAATTGTTGGTGCGGCTCAGGGATATTTCCGTCAGAAAAATCAGGCGTTGCCGGGGCGGAACGGCTTGCCCAGCGAGGCTGGCATGTTCAGCCGGATCCACGCCGGGTTGCGCGAGATCAGCGCCAGCACCACGATGGTGGCTGCGTACGGCAGCATCGACAGGAACTGCGACGGCACCGACACGCCGATCCCCTGCAGGTAGAACTGCAGGATGGTGACGCCGCCGAACAGCCACGCGCCCACCAGCACGCGGCCAGGGCGCCATGTGGCAAAGGTGGTCAGCGCCAGCGCGATCCAGCCGCGGCCGGCGACCAGGTTCTCGACCCACATCGGGGTATAGACCAGCGACAGGTAGGCGCCCGCCAGCCCGCAGCAGGCGCCGCCGAACAGCAGCGCGCCGAAGCGGATGGTGCGCACCGGATAGCCCAGCGCGTGCGCCGATTCCGGCGATTCACCGATCGCGCGCAGCGTCAGCCCCGCGCGCGTGCGGAACAGGAACCACATGATGGCAATGCACAGCAGCAGGCTGAAGTAGACCATCCAGTGGTGCTGGAAGAACGCCGGCCCGACGAAGGGCAGGTCGGCCAGTCCGGGCACGGCCTTGGCCTGTGCCGGCATGGCGTAGCCGACGAAGCGCTGGCCCATGAAGGCCGACAGCCCGGTACCGAAGATCGACAACGCCAGCCCGGTTGCGACCTGGTTGGTGGCCAGCACCAGCGCCAGCCACGAGAACAGCGTGGCCATCAGCATGCCGGCGAGCGCGCCGGCGGCAAAGCCGAGCATCGGCGACTGGGTCTGGTAGCCGACCATGAAGCCGGCCACCGCCGCGACCAGCATCATGCCTTCGGCGCCCAGGTTGAGCACGCCCGAGCGTTCGTTGACCAGCAGGCCAAGCGCGGCCAGCAGCAGCGGCGTACCCGCGTTGATGGCGGTGGCGATGAGGGGAGCGAGTTGTTCCATGTTCTTTGTATGCTCCGCTCAGGCGGCGGTGGCGCGCCAGCGCAGGCGGTTTTCGATCAGCGTGTCGCAGGCCAGCAGGAAGAACAGCAGCATGCCCTGGAACACCCAGCCAAGGGCCGACGGCAGGCCCAGGCGCGACTGCGCCATCTCGCCGCCGATATAGAACAGCGACATCATGATGCCGCCAAAGACGGTACCGACCGGATGCAGCCGGCCGATAAAGGCGACGATGATCGCGGTAAAGCCGTAGCCCGGCGAGATCGACGGCAGCAGCTGCCCGATCGGGCCGACCACTTCGAACGCGCCTGCCAGGCCCGCGGTCGCGCCCGAGATCAGCAGCGCGCTCCACAGCGCGCCGCGCGCCGAGAAGCCGGCGTAGCGCGCCGCCGCCGGCGCGGTGCCGCCGACCTGCAGCCGGTAGCCGGCAAAGCTGCGGAACACGAACACCGTCATCACCGCCACCAGCACCAGCATCACCACAAAGCCGGCGTGCAGGCGCGAGCCAGACATCAGGTTGGGCAGCAGGTACTCGGACGAGAACACCTTGGACTGCGGGAAGTTCATGCCGTTAGGATCCTTCAGCGGCCCGTTGACCACCCACAGCAGCAGCTGCTGCGCGATATAGGTCAGCATCAGCGAGACCAGGATCTCGTTGGCGTTGAACCTGTCTTTGAGTAGCGCGGTGATCGAGGCCCACAGCATGCCGCCGACGATGCCGGCGAGCGAGGCCAGCACCAGCACCACGGTGCCGTTGATGGTCTGGCCCGGCACATCGAAATACAACACCGTGGCGCCGGCAAAGATACCGCCGGCGATCAGTTGCCCGTCGGCGCCGATGTTCCACACATTGGCCCGGTAGCAGACCGACAGGCCGAGCGCGCACAGCACCAGCGGCACGGTCTTGAGCAGTACTTCACCGATGGCGCGCTTGTCGCGCAGCGGATCGGCCAGGAAGACCTTGAGCG
This sequence comes from Cupriavidus sp. DF5525, assembly GCF_040149425.2. Lineage (NCBI taxonomy): Bacteria > Pseudomonadati > Pseudomonadota > Betaproteobacteria > Burkholderiales > Burkholderiaceae > Cupriavidus > Cupriavidus sp. DF5525. The sequence continues at coordinate 926,662 of NZ_CP168265.1, forward strand.
CGGCCACAGGGTCCTTGCCGAGCACCAGGAACAGCAGCGCGCCGAACAAGAGCGTCAGCGCCAGCGCGATCACCGGCGACGCATAGGCCATGCCGCGCGACGGCAGGCCGCGCGGCGCCAGCGTAATGGGGGAGCGGGGCAGCAGGTGTCGCATCTCAGCCATGGCTTGCGACCTCCGCGCTCGTTTGCGCCTGGGCGGGTCCGCCATCCCACAGTCCGCTCATCCACAGGCCAACCTGTTCGCGCGTGGCGGTCTCGGTCGGCACCGACGGCGACAGCCGGCCCTTGGCGATCACGTGCAGCCGGTCGCAGATCGCGAACAGTTCGTCCAGTTCTTCCGACACCACCAGGATGGCGCAGCCGGTGGCCTTCAGCGCCAGGATCTCGTTGTGGATCTGCGCCGCGGCGCCCACGTCCACGCCCCAGGTCGGTTGCGCCACGATCAGTACCTTCGGGCCGCTCTCGATCTCGCGGCCGACGATGAATTTCTGCAGGTTGCCGCCAGAGAGGCTGCGTGCGAGCGCCTCGGGTCCGCTGGCCTTGACGCGGAAGCGGTTGATCACCGTCGCGGCGAGCCCGGTGGCGGCCTTCGGCGAGATCATGCCTTGCCGAACATAGGGGGGCGTCTGGTGCGACAGCAGGATATTGGTCGACAGGCTCATGCCCGGCACCGCGCCGCGGCCCAGGCGCTCTTCCGGCACGAAGGCCAGGCCGGCGCGGCGGCGCTGCCGTGCGTCGAGCCTGCCCACCGGCTTGCCGCCGAGTTGCACGGATACGTTGTCCGCGCGCGTGTCCTCGCCAGACAGCGCCGCCAGCAGTTCCTGTTGGCCGTTGCCGGACACACCGGCGATGCCGACGATCTCGCCCGCATGAACATCCAGCGAGATCCGGTTCAGCTCGGTCGCAAACGCATGCGTGCGCGGCAGCGACAGATCCTGCACGCTCAGCCGCACCGGGCCGCGCTCCGCGGCCACGCGCGCCTCGCGCGGGGGCTCGCCGCCGATCATCAGCCGCGACAGCGAAGCCGCGGTTTCCTGGCGCGGATCGCACACGCCGGTGACCTTGCCCATGCGCATCACGGTGGCGTGATGGCACAGCGCGCGGATCTCGTCGAGCTTGTGGCTGATGTAGAGGATGCTGGTGCCTTCGGCCGCGAGTTGGCGCAGTGTGACAAAGAGCGTTTCGACGGCCTGCGGCGTCAGCACTGACGTGGGCTCGTCCAGGATCAGCAGTTGCGGGTTGGCCAGCAGTGCGCGCACGATCTCCACGCGCTGGCGCTCGCCGACCGACAGCGTATGCACATGGCGGTTGGGTTCCAGCGGCAGGCCGTAGCGCTCGGCAGTTGCGCGGATACGCTCGGCCAGTTCCTTCATGCCGCCTTGTTGCCCGATGGGCAGGCCGAGCGCGATGTTCTCGGCCACCGTCAGCGTGTCGAACAGCGAGAAGTGCTGGAACACCATCGCGATGCCCAGGTTGCGCGCATCGTGCGGGCTGTTGATGCTGACCGGCTCCCCGTTGAAGTGCATTTCGCCGGCGTCGGGCCGGACTGCGCCGAAGATAATCTTCATCAGGGTGGATTTGCCGGCGCCGTTTTCACCCAGCACGGCGTGGATTTCACCGGGGGCGACGCTGAGGCTGACGTCGTCATTGGCGACGACGCCCGGGTAGCGCTTGCTGATATGGGCCAGCGCCAGCCTGGGAGGGAGTTGAGATGTCACTGAGGCGGCTCGGGTTGTTGTAGTGGCAGCAACGTGGGGAATGCGAACAAGGCGAGTCAGAAGCGCGGCAGTGCGTGGCGCAGCATCGCCGCGACGCATTGCAGCATTCATCATGAATTCGTGATGCCAGATATTGGTGGTGAATTATATAAGTGAGCGGGGTCCGGACGGGCCGAATGCGGTGACTTTCCATGCCCTGCAACGGTTGCAGACAGGTTGCAAGTCGCATGCCGGCCACAGCATGAAAAAAGCCGCCGCCCCCTTGCGGAGGCGGCGGCTTGCAGCCTGCTAGCCGCTACGGACGGCGTCAGGCCCCGGTCGCGGCCGGGATGGTGGCGAAGCGCCCGTCGCGGAAATCCGCCAGCGTCTGGTAGATCTGCTCCTGCGTGTTCATCACGAACGGGCCGTACTGCGCGATCGGCTCGTTCAGCGGCTTGCCGGCGATCAGCAGGAAGCGCGCGTCGGACTCGGCCCGGACGATGACGCCGTCGGCCACGCCGGCATTGTCCAGCACCCCCATGCGCTGGGCCTCGAGCACGGCGCGGTCGTCGCCGTCACCGATCGACACCTCGCCCCGGTACACATAGGCAAAGGCGTTGTGCCCGTCCGGCAGCGCCTGCGCGAAGGTCTGCCCGGCTGGCAGGTGGACGTCCAGGTAGACCGGTTCGGTCACAGGCCGCGTGATCGCGCCGGCCACGCCGTGCGTGGCGCCCGCCAGCACGCGCACTGTGCCGCCGTTGTCCAGTGCCACCGTGGGAATCTCTGCGGACGGCAGGTCGCGGTACCACGGCGCGGTCATCTTGTCCGCGGCCGGCAGGTTCAGCCACAGCTGGAAGCCTTCCATGCGGCCGTCTTCCTGCTCGGGCATTTCCGAGTGCACCACGCCTGAGCCCGCCACCATCCACTGCGCGCCGCCGTTTTGCAGAAGGCCCTCGTTGCCAGCGCTGTCGCGATGGCGCATGCGGCCGGCCAGCATATAGGTGATGGTCTCGAAGCCGCGGTGCGGGTGATCGGGGAAGCCGCCGATGTAGTCGTCCTTGCTGTCGGTGCCGAAGGCATCGAGCATCAGGAACGGGTCCAGCCGGCGTTGCAGGTTCTGCGTCAGCACGCGTGTCAGCTTGACGCCGGCGCCGTCCGAGGTGGCGATGCCCCGCACGACGCGGTCCACGGCGCGCGAGCGTTGCACGGTTTCCGCGGCGGTGGCGGGAGCGGTGGCAAGGGTGGTACGGGTGTCCATGTCTTTCTCCTGTGGGCGGGTTGCACCGGCCGGTTGCGCCGTGCTTCCCGTCGTTTCAGCTACCTCGTCAATTTAGTGGTTTGGCTGGGAAAGAGTAGAGGGTCGGCCGGGAACAGATTGTTCTATCCGTGTATCGATTTGCTCGGACTTGCCGGCCAAATTCAGAACGATCCCCGGCGCGCCGGAACGGGCGCCGGTGCGTGCTGGAGAGGGCGCGTAACGCCCCGAAGTTGACGCCAAATTGGCGCCAGAAAGCGGGAAGATGACAAGATCGATGAAGATCGCTATAATAGCGCTCTCTTTGTCATCCGTTGACGCAAGAAGCAAGGTAAGGGAAAACCCCGCCAGCCCTTGCCAGTCAACGGCCAATGGATTCGGCGGCGCGCCCAAAACCTTCAATACTTGCGCTGCCACTGGCCAACCGAGCCTTACGCCAATCGCTTACCGATTGCTTGCCGGTTGCGCCGCTTCAGGGACTGCCCGTGCCTGGCACCGGCATCCCGTCAATCGGGCTCTCCGTCACCGGCGGTGGAGCCCACAGACCGTCCGCCGGCAACCCTGCCGGTCATGGCGGCAATGCAATCTGAACTGGGCCGGTGGCGCCTCCATCTCCGCAACCACCAGCCCAAATTGTTTTCCGCTGTTCGGAAGTGGCGTCTCGCGCGCTTTTCTGACCCGGAAGAGGGGAGAGTATGTCAAAGCAATCGGCACGGGCTTTTGCCTGGGCAGGACTGACGCTTGCCGCACTGGCCGCATTGGTGGCGTGGATCGGCGTCGATGTGATCCGGCAGTATCAGGAGCGCCTGCTCTACGACGTGGCCGACCACCTCCGGCTGGTGGCGATGTCCATGGCGCTGGCGCTGGCCACCGGCATTCCTGCCGGAATCGCGCTGAGCCGGCCGTGCATGCGCCGCTGGGCCGACCGGCTGATGCAGATCTTCAACGTCGGCAATACCGTGCCGTCGCTGGCGGTGCTGGCACTGGCGCTGGCCGCGCTCGGCATCGGCGAGCGGCCTGCGATCCTGGCGCTGTGGCTGGCCTCGCTGCTGCCGATCGTGCGCAACACCTATGAAGGGCTGCGCACGGTTTCGCCCACACTGCTGGAAGCGGCGCGCGGCATCGGCATGACTCCGGTGCAGCGGTTGCTGCGCGTGGAACTGCCCAACGCGCTGCCGGTGATGCTGGCCGGCATCCGCATCAGCCTGGTCATCAACGTGGGCACGGTGCCGCTGTCGTTCCTGATCGGCGCCAACAGCCTGGGCGAACTGATCTTCCCGGGCATCTACCTGAACAACCAGTCGCTGCTGCTGCTGGGCGCGGCCGCCACGGCGCTGCTGGCGCTGGCCCTGGACGCGCTCTTCGCCGCCGCCGGGCAGATGTACCTGCGCCGCCGCGGGCTGGCGCGCTGATCCTGGGGCCGATATGAAAAACCACATGCAATTCATCCGCCGCCGTGCCCGGCGTATCGCCATGGTCGTGGCTGCCGTCACGGCTTTTGCCGCGGGCCTGGCGCTGGCCACTGCGCCTGACGCGCATGCCGAAGCCACGCCGATCCGCGTGGGCGGCAAGAACTTCACCGAGCAGCTGCTGCTGTCGTCGATGACGTCGAAGTACCTGCGCGCCAAGGGCTTCACCACCGAACTGACCGCCGGCCTGGGCAGCACGCTGATGCGCCAGGCCATGGAGAGCAACCAGCTCGACGTGGTCTGGGACTACACCGGCACCGCGCTGATCGTGTTCAACAAGGTCCAGGAAAAGCTGGGGGCCAAGGAAAGCTACGAACGCGTCAAGCAGATGGACGGCGCGCGCGGGCTGGTGTGGCTGGATGCTTCCAACATCAACAACACCTACGCACTGGCGATGCCGAAGGAACGCGCGGCGGCCAGCGGCGTGACCACGCTGTCGGCCTTTGCCGAGCAGATGCGCAAGGCCGGCCCCGACGCCAGCCATCCGTTCGCGGTCGACATGGAATTCGCCGCGCGCCCGGACGGGCTGGAGCCGCTCAAGGCGCTGTACAAGCTGCCGTTCTCGCGCCGCGACGTGATCCAGCTCGACCCGGGCCTGGTCTACACGGCGCTGAAGAACAACCAGGTGGAACTGGGCCTGGTCTATGCGACCGATGGCCGCGTCAAGGGCTTCGACCTGGTGCTGCTGGAAGACGACCTGCATTTCTTCCCGCCGTACAACGCCGTGCCGGTGGTGCGCAAGCCCGTGCTCGACAAGCATCCGGAACTGGCGGGTCTGCTCAATGCGCTGGCGGCCAAGCTCGACAACGAGAGCATGACCGACATGAACTACAAGGTTGACATCGGCCAACAGCCGGTGGACAAGGTCGCGGAGGACTTCCTGCGCCGCCACGGACTGATCTGAGGAGGGCGGCATGGACTTGATCTCGTACCTGCAACACAGCTGGCCCACGCTGCTGAAAATGACCGGCGAGCACCTGGCGCTGGTGGGCTCGGCAGTGGGGCTGGCGATCCTGATCGGGGTGCCGCTGGGCATCGTGATCACGCGCTTCCGCGCGCTCGCCACGCCGCTGCTGGCGCTGGCGACGATCGTGCTGACGCTGCCGTCGATCGCGCTGTTCGGGCTGATGATCCCGATCTTCGCGCGCTTCGGCCACGCGCTCGGCTACGTGCCCGCGGTGACGGCGGTGTTCCTGTACTCGCTGCTGCCGATCATGCGCAATACCTACACCGCCCTGGCCAATGTCGACCCCGGCATCCAGGAAGCGGGCCGCGGCATCGGCATGACCACCTGGCAGCGCATGCGGCTGGTGGACCTGCCGCTGGCGGTGCCGGTGATCCTCGGCGGCGTGCGTACCGCCGTGGTGATGAATATCGGGGTTGCCACCATTGCCGCCATCATCGGCGCGGGTGGCCTTGGGGTGCTGATCCTGCAGGCGATCAGCCAGAGCAACATGAGCAAGCTGGCCGTGGGCGCGGTCCTGGTCAGCCTGCTCGCCATCGTGGCGGACGCCTTCCTGCAGTGGTTGCAGCGGGCGCTGACGCCGAAGGGGATCCGTCTATGATCGAACTCGAACAACTCACCAAGTCCTTCCCGCAAAAGAACGGCACTGAAGTGCGCGCGGTGGATGCCGTGTCGCTGAAGGTGCCGAGCGGCGAGATTTGCGTCTTCCTGGGCCCGTCGGGCTGCGGCAAGACCACCACGCTGAAGATGATCAACCGGCTGATCGAGCCGACCTCGGGCACGGTGCGCATCGAGGGCGAGGACACGCGCGGCATCGACGGCGTGACCCTGCGCCGCAAGATCGGCTATGTGATCCAGCAGATTGGCCTGTTCCCCAACATGACCATCGAAGAGAACATCATGGTGGTGCCGCGCCTGCTCGGCTGGGACAAGAAGCAATGCCGCGAGCGCGCGCGCGAACTGATGGCGATGGTGCAGCTCGATCCCAACCTGATGCTCAGCCGCTATCCGCGCGAGCTGTCGGGCGGGCAGCAGCAGCGCATCGGCGTGATCCGCGCGCTGGCGGCCGATGCGCCGGTGCTGTTGATGGACGAGCCTTTCGGCGCGGTCGACCCGATCAACCGCGAGAGCATCCAGAACGAATTCCTGCAGATGCAGCGCCAGCTCGGCAAGACCGTGATCATGGTTTCGCACGATATCGACGAAGCCATCAAGCTGGCCGACAAGGTCGCGGTGTTCCGCCGCGGCAAGCTGGTGCAGTTCGACCACCCCGACGCGCTGCTGGCGCATCCGGCCGATGAGTTCGTGCAGGCCTTCGTCGGCCATGACAACACGCTCAAGCGCCTGCTGCTGGTGCGCGCCGGCGACGCCGCCACCATGCCGCCGAGCTGCCGCCCCGACATGCCGCTGGCCGAAGCGTTGGGTGTGATGGACGACGCCGACGTGCGCCACCTGCCGGTGGTGGACGACGCGCAGCGCGCGCTCGGCTACGTGACGCGCCGCGATGCGCGTTCGGGCAAGGGCCAGTGCAGCGAGGTGATGCGCCCGTTCGCCGTCACCGCGGCGTTCGACGAGCACCTGCGCATCGTGCTGTCGCGCATGTACCAGCACAACACCAGCTGGCTGCCGGTGATGGGCGCGGACGGCGACTACCTGGGCGAGGTCACGCAGGAATCGATCGCGGGCTACCTCAGCTCCGGCCGTTCGCGCGGGCAGGCCGCGATGATGCCTTCCGCCGCTGCGATGCCTTCCGCCGCTGCACCGGCACCGCTGCGCGCGGCCGCCTGAGGCCAGCGCAGGACAGCGCCGATCGCGCTATGCTTTACGCATGCTCCGCTACTGCCGCTCGCCGTTGTGCCTGGTCGTCGAAACCCGCTGGCTGATCCCGCGCGGGTTTGACGGCTTTACGCCCGGCCCGCTGATCCTGCTGCGCCCCGGCGCCAGCGAGGCGCTGATCGAGCATGAGAAGGTCCATGTGCGCCAGTTCTGGCGCAGCTGGGGGCTGATGGGCGTGTTCTACCTGGCCAGCCGGCGCTGGCGCCTGCGCTATGAAGTGGAAGCCTACCGCGAGCAACTGCGGCACAGCCCGCCGGGTTCGGCACATGGGCTGGCGCGCGTGCTGGCGTGTAAGTACCGGCTTAAGATTTCAGAGGCCGAGGCGTACCGCCTGCTGACGCAAGGGCTGTACGACGATCCCAAGTGAAAACGGCCCGCACCGGTTGACTGGTGCGGGCCGTTTGCTGTCTGGCGGAAGCGGTGAGATTCGAACTCACGGATGGGTCACCCCATCGGCAGTTTTCAAGACTGCTGCCTTAAACCACTCGGCCACGCTTCCGGAAAGTGCGGGCATTGTAGCGCGAAAGGGTGGCCCGTTTCGCGCATCGTTGCCTGCCGACCTGACGGTCAGGTCGCGCATTATACAAGGCCCGCGTGCAACGATGGTGGTCTTGCAGTGCGGCATCGATGCCTGCGTAAACTTCCTGCCACACTTGCGGCCGCGGATGTCGGCGTCCGTCTGACATGGCGGAACCTTCTCATGCCGGCATCGCTCATATTGGCGTGCCGGGTGCAGCGGCGTGTGCCGCATTCCCGGCTTTCGCCTGGCAACAGAGGAGAACTCAAAATGCGAATCCATAGCAAGAAATGGCTGATTGTTCCGGCCGCTACCGCCGTCGCGGTGCTGGCTGGTTGTGCTGCGCCGTATAGCGGCGGCTACAGCAACACCGGCTATAACGCGCCGCCTCCGGGCTACCAGACGCCCAACACCTCGCAGGCACCTGCCGGTGCGGTGTATTACGGCCGCGTGGAATCGATCGAGCCGATCACCAACACGCAGGGCAGCTCAGGCATTCTGGGCACGGTCATCGGCGGTGCCGCCGGCGGCCTGCTGGGCCATCAGGTCGGCGGCGGGCGTGGGCAGACTGCGGCTACCATCGGCGGTGCAGTGGTCGGCGCCGTGGCTGGCAACCAGATCGAGAAGCGCGCGGGCAGCAGTACGCAGACTGCGTATCGGGTGAATGTGCGGCTCGATGATGGTCGCGTGGCGACGGTGACGCAGTCGAACCTGGGTAATTTGCAGGTCGGCATGCGGGCGCGGGTGGCTAACGACATGGCGACGCCGTACTGACGTGTCGGTCTGACGTTTGCCAGAATCTAAAGGGCTGCGGGTGCGTGGCCCTTTTTTTGGCATGTGTCTGGTAGATGCTCGACGGCCCCCTTCAATCCTTCAAAAACATTTCCTGCAAGTCATTCAAAAACCGCCTTCCAAGCTCAGTCGGCCGGATGACAGTCAGATCCGCTTCCAACAACCCCTTCGTCTCCGCCTCAGCCAACTGCTTGCTGATCGTATGCAGCGGCAACCCGGTGTAGTCATGAAAGCTTGACGCAGGCACACCATCAGTCAGCCGCAGCGCATTGAGCATGAACTCAAACGGCAACTCATCCGCCCCGACATCCCGCGCTTCCTGCACGGCATTGCCAGCCAGCGCCTGCGCCATGTAGGTAGCCGGATGCTTGTGCCGCATCTGGCGCAACACACGATGCGGGAACGACAACTTGCCGTGCGCACCCGCGCCGATCCCTAAATAGTCGCCAAAGCGCCAGTAGTTAAGATTGTGGCGCGCCTCGCGATGCGCCCTGGCGTAGGCCGAAGTCTCGTAGTGCCGATAGCCAGCTTCCGCCGTGCGCGCCTCGATCAGGTCCTGCATCTCATACGCGCTGTCGTCATCCGGCAATGCAGGCGGAAACTTGGCGAACAGCGTGTTCGGCTCCAGCGTCAGGTGGTACAGCGACAGGTGCGTAGTGCCATACGAGAGAGCGGTCTCCAGATCCTGCCTGCATTCCTCCAGCGTCTGTCCCGGCAGCGCATACATCAAATCGAGGTTGATGTTGTCAAAGCTCGCCTGCGCGATCTCGATCGCCTTGCGCGCTTCCGCGCCGCCGTGGATGCGGCCGAGCGCCTGCAGGTGGCGGTCTTTGAAACTCTGGATCCCGATCGACAGCCGGTTGATGCCGCTGGCGCGATAGCTGGCGAATTTGTCGGCCTCGAAGGTGCCGGGGTTCGCCTCCATCGTGATCTCGGCATCGGCATCAAGCGGCAGCAGCGCGCGGATATCCGACAGCAACCGGTCCATGCCCGCGGCCGACAGCAAGCTGGGCGTGCCGCCGCCGATAAAGACCGTATGCACCGGCCGGCCCCACACCAGCGGTAGCGACTGCTCCAGGTCCGCGCGCAACGCGTCCAGGTAGATGTCCTCCGGGATCTCGTGGTTGTCGGCACCCGGCGCCGCATGCGAGTTGAAATCGCAATACGGGCACTTGCGCACGCACCACGGGATATGCACGTACAGCGACAGCGGCGGCGAGCCGGGCAGGCTGATCTGCCCGGGCTTGAGCCAGAGCTGCTTGCTGTCGACGGGCGTGGCGGAAGCGGTCGGCGCGCTGCCGGCCGGTATGATCGGGATCATTGGCCTGGGCTCTCCGCGGCCTCGGCCTGCAGCCGTGCAACCAGTGCGCGCAACGCCTGCGCACGGTGACTGACCGCGTTCTTCTCCTCGGGCGACAACTCGGCAGCAGTCTTGCCCGCGCCCGGCAGCAGGAAATGCGAGTCGTAGCCAAAGCCACCCGCGCCGCGCGGTGCGTCGACGACTTCGCCGTGCCAAAGGCCTTCGGCAATGACCGGGCACGGGTCTTCCGCGTGGCGCACGAATACCAGCACGCAGTAGTAGTATGCGTGGCGGTTCAGCTTGCCGGCGAGCTGCGACACCAGGTGCGCGTTGTTGGCCGCATCCGACTTGGCCTTGCCCGCCATCTGCGCGTAGCGCGCCGAATAGACGCCGGGCGCGCCGTCCAGCGCCTGCACGCAAATGCCGGAATCGTCCGCGAGTGCGGGCAGGCCGGCCAGGCGGCTGGCATGGCGCGCCTTGGCGAGTGCGTTCTCGACGAAGGTGGCAAAGGGTTCTTCGGCCTCGGGGATGCCCAGTTCGCCCTGGGGCACCACGTCAAAGCCGAGCGGCGCCAGCAGCGTGCCGAACTCGCGCAGCTTGCCGGGGTTGTTGGAGGCCAGTACCAGGCGTTGCATGTCGATCCTGCCTCAGGCCAGGCCGAGCGCTTCACGCTGGTGCTGCACCAGGCGCGCGATGCCGGCTTCGGCCAGGCGCGTCATCGCGTCCAGGTCGGCGCGGCTGAAGGGCGCACCCTCGGCGGTGCCCTGCACCTCGACAAAGCCGCCGCTGCCGGTCATGACCACGTTCATATCGGTATCGCAGCTGCTGTCCTCGGCATAGTCGAGGTCGAGCACCGGCACGCCGTCGACCATGCCGACGGAGACCGCGGCGACAAAGTCGCGGATCGGGCTGGCGGCGATCAGGCCATCGCGCAGCATGGCGGAAACCGCGTCATGCGCGGCGACAAAGGCGCCGGTGATGGCAGCGGTGCGGGTGCCGCCGTCGGCCTGCAGCACGTCGCAGTCCAGGTGCAGCGTGTATTCGCCCAGCGCCGCCAGGTCGAACACCGAGCGCATGGCGCGGCCGATCAGGCGCTGGATCTCCTGCGTGCGGCCGGTCTGCTTGCCGCGCGCGGCCTCGCGGTCCGAGCGGGTGTGCGTGGCGCGCGGCAGCATGCCGTATTCGGCCGTGACCCAGCCTTCGCCGCTGCCCTTCTTGTGCGGCGGCACCTTGGCCAGCACGCTGGCGGTGCACAGCACCTTGGTATCGCCAAAGGCACACAGGACGGAGCCTTCGGCGTGGCGGGTGTAGTGGCGGGTAAGGCTGATGGAACGCAGCGCATCGGCTGCGCGGCCGCTGGGTCGCATGAGATGGTTTGTCCGAATCGGGGAGAGACCGCGATTCTAACGCCGCCAGCCTTTGAGCGCTGCCTTGGTGCCCCTTTGGTGCTCCTTTGGGCCCGCGTACGGCGTCAGCGCATCAGGTTGCTGGTCTTGTCGATTGCGGCGCGGATCTCGGCGATCGAGCGCTCGATCTCCTCCTCGGACAGGAGGTCGCTGTCCGACCCGGTGCGCTCCAGGATCGACGTGGTGAAGGCATTCAGCGGCAGCGTGTCGGTCATCACCGCATCCTGCCCGGTGGTGGTGCTGTCCAGTTCCCACATCATGGCGATGCCGGTGGTGTTGTCGGCGCCTTCTCCGGCGTTCTGCAGCGCCTGCTCGATCAGCGCCGGCACTGCCTGCACCACGGACAGGCGCGAGAGCTTGTCCACCACCACCGGCTCTTCCAGGCTGCCCCACAGCCCGTCCGAGCAGAGCAGGGCCACGTCGCCCGGCTCCAGCCGCACCGGCCCGCCCAGGTCGATCAGCGGCAGGTTGGGCGAGCCCAGGCAGTTGTAGAGCTTGTTGCGCTCGGGGTGGTTGGCTACCTGCATCGGCAGCACGCGCTCCTGCTGCAGCAGGTTCTCGATCTTGGAGTGGTCGCGCGTGCGCGTCAGCAGCCGGCCTTTGCGCAGCAGGTAGTAGCGCGAGTCGCCCGCGTGCGCCCAGTGGATCTGGCCGTGCTGTACCAGGCAGCAGACCACGGTCGTGCGCGGCACGTCGGCCATGCGGTGGGCTTCCGCGTAGCGGTGGATTTCGCGGTGCGCCAGCATGATGGTGTCCTGCAGGAACTCCGCCGGGTTGCGCACGGTGGGGCGCGCCTGGGCCTGGAACTGGCGGGCCAGCGTCTGCAACGCCTGCTGCGCGGCGACCTCGCCATGGGCGTGGCCGCCCAGGCCGTCGGCCAGTACCATCAGCAGCGCATCGCGCGTGAAGCAGTAGCCCATGCGATCCTGGTTGATGCGGCGGCCGCCTTTCCTGCTTTCCTGGTAGACAGAGAATCGCATGTTGGCTCGGGAAATCTAATAAATTGGCCGCGCCGGGGGCGTGGCAGGTTGTGATTTATTCGACGCTTGCGCCGGGGGCGGGCTCGTCACGCCGGCGCAGCAGCGTCAGGAAGCGCGAGGTCGGGGCGGGGCGCTCGGCCGGCACCGGCGGCTGGGCCGCAGCCTGCTCGCCCAGCGCATTGGTCTGCTCGCGCAGCTCCTTCTGCAGCCGGAACACACTCTGCGGGCGTTCGGACGGGGTCAGGCGCAGGCACCATTCGACCAGGTCCACCAGGCCGTTGGTGTAGCTGCTGCGCAGCCGCAGCACTGCCTCGCCCATGCGGTCGTCCTTCTCGCGCTGGTTGGCTTCCTGCGGCGGCATGCCAGCCATGCAGGCGTAGAGTGTCGCGCCCAGGCTGTAGATGTCGGTCCAGGGGCCCAGCTCGGAATGCTTGCCGTACAGCTCCGGCGCGGCAAAGCCGGGGGTGTACATCGGCTGGAAGCGGGCCGCTTCCATGGTCAGGGTCTGCCGCGCGGCGCCGAAATCCAGCAGGATCGGGGATTCGTCCTCGCGCAGGTAGATGTTGCCGGGCTTGATGTCCAGGTGCAGCAGCTTGTGGATATGCACCTCGCGCAGGCCGCTCATCAGGTCGTGGAAGACCTTGCGCATGAAATGCTCGCGCAGCACCTTGGCGCGGCCCTGCTGCCGGGCCGCCAGCACGTGCTCCTGCAGCGTCTTGCCCAGCTCGTAGTTCATCACCATGTAGACCGTGGCGTTCTCGCGGAAGAAGTTCACCACGCGCACCACGCTGGGATGGGAGATGCGGGCCAGCGAGCGGCCCTCTTCGAAGAAGTACTTCAGGCCCAGCCGGAACGCCGCGGCGTTTTCCTCGGGCACCACGGGGATCAGTTCGCCCGGGTTGCGCCGCGCCAGCGACGACGGCAGGTATTCCTTGATGGCAACAGGTGCGCCGGTCTCGTCGGTGGCCAGGTAGACGAAACTGAACCCCCCGCTGGCCAACTTCTTTACAATACGATAGTTGGACAACAGCGTGCCGACGGGCAGCGGTGCACTCTTCGGTTGTGTCGTGCCCTTGGACTCTGTCATGGGAATAGGGACCTGAATTGCCTCCGGATTGTCCGGGCTAATCGGTCACTTGTAAAGAACACAAATACGGGCATTATTGCCCTCCTTTCAACGTTTTGAGTGCGCTCCCGGATCCGGTCGCGGGAGGCTCGAGGAGGGCGTCTGCGGGCCGCCAGCGCCCCGGGGCCGCCCCCATTCACGAGAATATCCAATGATCCACAGCATGACAGGCTATGGCCTGGCGACGCGCCAGGCGCCATTGACCAACGCGCAGGGCGACCCCAGCGGGCGCACGGCGTCAGTTTCGGTGGAATTCCGCACTGTCAATTCGCGTTTCCTCGACCTGTTGTTCCGGGCCCCGGAAGAGTGCCGCGCCTTCGAGCCGGCTCTGCGCGAAATGCTGATGGCCGAACTGTCGCGCGGCAAGCTGGAATGCCGCATCAACCTGCAGCGCACCGACGCCGGCGGCGCCACGCTGGCGCTCAACGACGGCCTGCTGGCGCAGATCCGCGCGCTGGAAACCACGGTGGCCGCCACCTTCGCCAGCGCCGGCACGCTGCGCATGGGCGAGATCCTGCGCTGGCCGGGCGTGCTGGTCGAGCCCGAGCTGTCGCAGGATTCGCTGCGCGAAGCCGTGCTGGGCGCCGCGCGCGAGGCGCTGGACCAACTGCTGGAAGCGCGCCGCCGCGAGGGCGACGCGCTCAAGGCCACGCTGATGGAGCGGGTCGACGCCATGCTGGCGATCGTCGAGCGCCTGACGCCGACCATCCCGCAACTGATCGCGCACCACCAGGAAAAGCTGACGGAGCGCCTGCAGGAAGCCTTCAACCTGGCCGCGCCCAACGGCATGCCGTCGATGAGCCGCGACGAGATCGCCGAGCGCATCCGCCAGGAAGCCACGGTCTACGGCATCCGCATCGATATCGCCGAAGAGCTGTCGCGGCTGCAGGCGCACCTGAACGAAACGCGCCACATCCTGAAGAAGGGCGGCCAGGTCGGCAAGCGCCTGGACTTCATGATGCAGGAGCTCAACCGCGAGGCCAACACGCTCGGCTCCAAGGCCGCGGCCAAGGAACTGGCCGATGCCTCGATGGAGCTCAAGCTGCTGATCGAGCAGATGCGCGAGCAGGTCCAGAACCTCGAATAAAGACTGTCACCAGAATCATCATGAGCCCAACGTCTAAAACTGCGCCTCACACTGCCATCGATACCGTCTACCCCGGCAACCTCTTCATGGTGGTGGCGCCGTCCGGAGCCGGCAAGTCGACGCTGGTCAACAAGCTGCTGGCGCAGGACCCGGCCATCCGCCTGTCGATCTCGCACACCACCCGCGCCCCGCGCCCTGGCGAGCAGGACGGGCGCGAGTACCACTTTGTCACCGTCGACGCCTTCCGCACCGCGCGCGACCGCGGCGAGTTCCTGGAGTGGGCCGAGGTCCACGGCAACTACTACGCGACCTCGCGCGTGTGGATCGAGCAACAGATGGCGCTGGGCAACGACGTGCTGCTGGAAATCGACTGGCAAGGTGCGCAGCAGGTGCACCAGCGTTTTTCCAACGCGGTCGAGATCTTTATCCTGCCGCCGTCGCTGACCGCGCTGGAAGAGCGCCTGAAGAAGCGCGGCCAGGACGAGCCCAACGTAATCGTGCGCCGGCTGCTGGCGGCGGGCAGCGAGATGTCGCACGCGTCGGAGTCGGACTACGTCATCATCAATGAAGTCTTCGACGATGCGCTGGAGGAGTTGCGCAACGTGGTCAGGGCCACCCGTCTGCGCTTTTCGTCGCAGAAGGCGCGGCACTCGGAGCTGTTTATCGAGCTCGGCATTCACTGAGCCGATGCATGCGCGCGGAGGCGCCGCCGGCGTTTTCCGCCGCGTGCTGTAAAATGGCAACCCAACACAAGGTTTTGTCCCAAGGTGGATTTGATATGGCGCGTATTACCGTCGAAGATTGTCTGAAACACATTCCGAACCGTTTCGAGCTCGCGCTGGCGGCCACGTATCGTGCGCGCCAGCTGGTGCAGGGCCACACGCCCAAGGTCGAAGCGAAGGACAAGCCGACCGTGGTGGCACTGCGCGAGATCGCGTCGGGCCAGGTCGGCATCGAGATGCTGAAAAAGGTCCCGACCTGATCGACCAGGCGGCCCATGGCTCATCCTCGCATCGTGCCAGCACGTATCCAGCCGGATTTCCCGGGCCGCCGCCATGCCTTCGCCCCATCCGCCCTCCAAGCCTCCCACCCAGCCGTCGCCGACAGCCGTGGTGCCTGCGCACCCGCGCGGGGAGGCGCATGGGGATGCGGTTCCGCCCACGGCGCGTAAGCGCACCATTCCGGGCCAGTCTTCCGTGAACGCGCGCACCGGCGCTCCCAATCTGCCCGATCCGCTCGGCGACGATGTCGTCGGCGAACGCGCCGTCGCGCTGGCGCCGGCCAAGGCCAGGGGCGCCGCCGTGCAGGACGAACTGGCCGCGGTGCAGCAGACGACGCAGCCGGCGGCGGACAGTCTGTTTATCGATGCAGTGCTGGCGCAGTCATACCGGCACTTCTTCGGCCCGACCTCGCAGCCGGCGGTACCGCCGCGCCAGCAGGTCATTTCCATCACCCGGCTGATGGAAAAGCTCGCGTACCTGAAGGCGCCCGACCTGGCGCGGGTGCGCGAAGCCTTCCAGTTTTCCGACGAGGCCCACCTCGGCCAGTACCGCCAGAGCGGCGAGCCCTACATCACCCATCCGGTGGCGGTGGCCGAGTTGTGCGCGGACTGGAAGCTGGACGTCCAGTCCATCATGGCGGCGCTGCTGCACGACGTGATGGAAGACCAGGGCATCACCAAGAGCGAGCTGGCCGAGAAATTCGGTCCCAAGGTCGCCGAACTGGTCGATGGCCTGACCAAGCTGGACAAGCTCGAATTCCAGAGCCGCGAGCAGGCGCAGGCGGAGAGCTTCCGCAAGATGCTGCTGGCGATGGCGCGCGACGTGCGCGTGATCCTGGTGAAACTGGCCGACCGTACGCACAACATGCGCACGCTCGACTTCGTGCCGCCGGAGAAGCGCCGCCGCATCGCGGTGGAGACCATGGAGATCTATGCGCCGATCGCGCATCGTCTCGGTCTGAACACGATCTACCGCGAACTGCAGGAACTGTCGTTCAAGGTCGGCTCGCCGTTCCGCTATGCCACGCTGGAAAAAGCCGTCAAGGCCGCACGCGGCAACCGGCGCGAGGTAGTCAGGCGCATCCTGGAGGCCGCGCAGAAGGCGCTGGCCGACGCCGGCATCGTGGCCGAACTGTCTGGCCGCGAGAAGACGCTCTACAGCATCTACCGCAAGATGCACGACAAGCAGCTGTCGTTCTCGCAGGTGCTCGACGTGTACGGTTTCCGCGTGGTGGTGGAAACGCAGATGCACTGCTACATGGCGATGGGCGCGCTGCACGGGCTGTACAAGCCCATGCCTGGCAAGTTCAAGGACTACATCGCCATCCCCAAGATCAACGGCTACCAGTCGCTGCACACCACGCTGGTGGGCCCGTTCGGCACGCCGGTGGAGTTCCAGATCCGCACGCGCGACATGCACCAGATCGCCGAGGCGGGGGTGGCCGCGCACTGGATGTACAAGCACCAGGCCGATCACGCCAACGATATCCAGCAGCAGGCGCACCAGTGGCTGCAGTCGCTGCTCGATATCCAGAGCCAGACCGGCGATTCGCAGGAGTTCCTGGAGCACGTCAAGATCGACCTGTTCCCGGACGCGGTCTACGTGTTCACGCCCAAGGGCCATATCCGCGCGCTGCCGCGCGGCGCCACCGCGCTGGACTTTGCCTACGCGGTGCACAGCGACCTGGGCAACCAGTGCGTCGCGGTCAAGATCAACAATGAGCTGCTGCCGCTGCGCACCGAGCTCAAGAGCGGCGATATCGTCGAGGTGGTGACGGCGCCGTACTCCAAGCCCAATCCGGCCTGGCTGTCGTTCGTGCGCACCGGCAAGGCGCGCGCGGCGATCCGCCACTACCTGAAGACCACCAAGCTCGACGAGGCCATCCAGCTCGGCGAGCGCCTGCTGGAACAGTCCGCGCGCTAGCTCGGCATCGAGCTGAAGGCCGTGCCGCAGTCGGTGTGGGACCGCATGATCCAGTGGACCGGCAACAAGCACCGCGAAGACATCTTCGCCGACCTAGCGCTGGGCCGACGCGTGCCTGCGGTGGTGGCCAAGCGCATGGAGATCCTGCTGCAGGAGCTGTCCGGCGACGTCGACAGCGCGCTGCTGGCGGCGGTGCAGACCTTTGCCGGCGAAGAAGCGCCGGCGGTGCCGATCACCGGCGACGAAGGCATGTCGATGATCTTCTCGGCGTGCTGTCGCCCGATCCCCGGCGACTCCATCGTTGGCTACCTGGGCAAGGGCGAAGGGCTGCAGATCCATGTGCAGGATTGCAGGATCGCCAAGCGCCTGCACAGCAAGGATCCTGAGCACTGGATCGACGTGATGTGGGCCAAGAAGACCACGCGCGCCTTCGATGTGTCGATCAAGGTGATGGTGCGCAACGTCAAGGGCATCGTCGCGCGCGTCGCGGCGGACCTGACCGCCGCCGACGCCAACGTCGCGCACGTGGCGATGGAGCAGCAGGACGGCAGCCACCAGGAAGCCACGTACATGCAGTTCCTCATTCAGGTGCAGAACCGCCTGCACCTTGCCAACGTGATGCGCGGGCTGCGCCGCAACCCCGACGTCATCCGCATCTTCCGCGACCGCAACGACGGCGGCTGAGCGCCGCCGCCGGCGGCGCGCGCTTACTCGGCGCCGCGCGGCGTCGGGTAGCGGACTTCCAGGATATCGATCTGCTCGACCCCGGCAGGCGTGCGCAACGCCACGGTGTCGCCTTCGCGCGCCTTGATCAGTGCCTTGGCGATCGGCGAGATCCAGCTTACGTGGTTGCTGTCCAGGTCGACTTCATCCATGCCGACAATGGTGATGGTGGTTTCTTCGCCGGCGCGATTGACATAGGTGACGGTGGCGCCGAAAAAGATCTGGTCGTTGTCGCCCTGCAGGGACGGGTCGACCACCTCGGCCTTGTCCAGTCGGCGCGTCAGGAAGCGGATGCGGCGGTCGATTTCGCGCAGACGCTTCTTGCCGTACAGGTAGTCGCCGTTCTCGGAGCGGTCGCCATTGGATGCCGCCCACGACACGATCTGCACCACATCGGGCCGGTCGACGTCGATCAGCTGCATCAATTCATTGCGCAGGCGGTTGTAGCCTCCGGCGGTGATGTAGTTCTTGGTGCCGGGAGGTAGCGGCGTTGCGCCTTCGGGGAGGTCGTCGTCCTCGTCGCCAGACGACTCTTTGACAAATGCCTTGTTCATGGTCCGGATCACTTCTTCGGGTACTCATTATAGAAAAACGCTGGCGGGAGGCCCACATCACAAAAAAATGAGAAAAAGTTGCGGAGGGGCTTCACAAAATCCAAAACTCAGATATAATCTCTTTTCTCGAGTGCGGCTGTAGCTCAGTTGGATAGAGTACTTGGCTACGAACCAAGGGGTCGTGGGTTCGAATCCTGCCAGCCGCGCCACCTATGTAGAAAGAAGAGGGCTTCCGGAAACGGAAGCCCTTTTTGTTTCTCCGCTCTCCGTTCGTCCTCCTCGTTTCCCCCCAGTTCCATTCCAGATCGCTCGCTGACAGCGCGATTGCTGCGTCATACCTTGCACACGCACGTGCAGCCTCCTAGGCTCGAAGCAGCACCACCATATCCGACCCTGGAGCAAATTGCATGGAACACGCAGACTGGCGCGTCGAGGAGTATCGCGGCATGGACGTCTATGTCCTGGTGTCGCCGCAAGGCGGGGGCAGTATCGGGCGATGGGGTTATGAAGTGCGGGTGTCGCAGGAGGGGGCAGACCCTGCCGATGCAGGCGATACCGAGCTGCTTGCCAGCGGTCCGCAACAGTTCGCCACGCGCCATGCGGCGGAAGTGGCGGCATTCGGTGCGGGCTATGCGCTGGTGGACCGCCTGCTCGGGCCACCGGTGTGATACCTGCGCGCGGCATGCAGGCCTTGTGGCGCACCTGGATGCGCCATTGCGATTGGCGCAACGGCTTATATCAAACCGTGATCCATCGTCATTGACCTGGATCATTTTTGATTGGGGCCGGCATTCCTACGCTGGAAGCGGACGGGCGAAGTCTCGCTCGCCATTGCAGCACAAGGAGTGCCTCCGCCATGCCGGAATATGAAGGCTACAAGATCGTCTATGAAGTGATTGCGCTGCCCAAGGGCAAGTGGGCCATCCTGGTCGAGATCATCCGTCGCACCGACGGCGAGATCCTCGCAGGACGCCACAATCCCTTTCCCAATCGTTCGTTCGACACCAAGCTCGAAGCGCTGGGCCAGGTCAACCGCTCTATGTCGAGACCGCGCTCATGGCGCATGAACTGGACGGCAAACTGAAGCGCATCGCATGAAGCGCGGCACGCGCAAACATGCAGGCACGAACGATTTCACGCGCAGGCAAAGATAATGCTTGCCATGCGCGTGTGAATCAGACATAATCTTTTTCTTCAGACGCGGGGTGGAGCAGTTGGCAGCTCGTCGGGCTCATAACCCGAAGGTCGCAGGTTCAAGTCCTGCCCCCGCAACCAACGCCTTTCGCGGCATTCGCCGCAATCCTTCAAGGCGTTGCCCTATAGGCCGTCCGGCCAGATTGACTCTCACAGCTTCGATGTAATACTGCGCGACGCGCAACCATTGGCGTCTATGCGCGCACCAGTTCCGCCGCGCGCGTGAACGTATCGCGCACCAGCGGCTGGTCTTCGCGGTCGGCGGCCTGCGCGCGTTCACGCAGCCGCGAGGCCAGCACGGTCAGCGTTCCCTGCGCCTGCGGACCGCCGGCGGCCTGGCATTTCGTTACCGCCTCGCGCATCACCGTATCGAGTTCGCCGCTGACATCGGCACCATCGAAGGCGCTCACCGAAAGGGCCGAAATACGTTCCAGGTAGAGATTGACCAACGCTTCGTCATGTAGCGGTTCGGACATGTCTTCTCCTTGTCGGGGACGGGAACAGCAAAACCATTGTAGTGGAGCCGCCGCCTGCAAAGGCAGGTGTCGCAGACACTCGGCCAGGTGCACGAAGCGGTCATCGGGCTGACCGGCGTCTATCGCAACCTGCTGCGGCGCTTGGCCGACGCGTGAGCGCCACCAGCGCCCGGCGCCGTGCTTCGGCGGGGCGCTGCAGCGATGCGGCAAAGCGTGGCGCGGCTAGTCGTCGCGCCGTCGTCGCATCTGCAACTGTTCGATGGGAGAGGGCTGGATGCGCCGCCGCGCCGGGCGCAGCGCGCGGTTCGGCCACAGCACGTAGTTGGTGTGCGGGTCCAGCGGCTTGCCGAAGTACGAGACCCAGACCTGTACGCCGTGCTCGGTTTCGGCAACGATGGCCGCGACGGCGCGCGCCGCGGCGGAAGGGGACTTGAGCAGTTCCGCCAGGGCTTCGACGCCCTGCACGACATGATGCTTCACCCCTGCAAACCATGCGTACTGACGCATGGCGGACAACAAACGCTTGGTCATGAACGCTACTCTGGTGGTGTGTGGAAATGCGAATGAGCGAGTAAGACTGGCGCTCGTCCGATTTGTTCACGGCATATTTGCGGTCACTAGTATGACTGCGGCGCTATGTCACCGGCATGTCGCGAGCGCGGCATGCATCACCTGGTGCGATTTCCGTGCCGCGTGCATCACGCGGCATGTGGCGGTAACGGTGCCAGCGCAGAGAGTACCATTGCCAGCCGGTCCAGTGCGGGGTCGATAGCGAGCAGATCGATCGCGCCGAAGCCCAGCAACAGGCCTGCGCAGGTGGCGGGCTGCTGTGCATAGAACGGGTCGAGCGTGGCGAGCTCCAGGTCAGCCAGCCGCGCCATCGACACCAGCGTTTCGGTCGCCACCGGCACGCGCAGCCGCGCCGCCAGGTGGAAGCCAGCGATCGCCGGCAGCGGCTCCAGCCACGGCGACAGGTCGCCATGCAGTCGCGCCAGCAAGCGCGCGCGCCGCTGGCGTGTGGCGCACATGCGAGCGCCGGATATGGCGCAGCAGGTGTCCCTCGGCCAGGAAGCGCGCCAGCGCCTGCTGGATCAGCGTCGGCGTGTACCAGTCCATCAGGTGCTTGACCTTGCGCGCCGCCGGCATCAACCACGGCGGTACCACCATGTAGCCGCCGCGCAGATTGGCCACCAGCGTTTTCGAGAAGGTGCCGAGGTAGACCACGCAGCCGTGCCGATCCAGCGTCTGCAGCGCGTCGAGCGCCTGCCCGCCGTAGCGGAATTCGCTGTCGTAGTCGTCTTCCAGGATCACCGCATGACAGCGCGCGGCCCAGTCCAGCAGCGCCTGCCGCCGCGCCAGGCTCATCGGCACGCCCAGCGGCGACTGGTGCGAGGGCGTGACGTAGACCAGCGTGGCGTCGTTCGGCAGCGCCGCCACCACCAGCCCTTCGCCGTCGACCGGCACCGGCACCACGCGTGCGCCCATTCCCTGGAACAGCGCACGCGCCATCGGATAACCCGGATCTTCGATCGCCACCACCGCGCCCGGTCCGAGCACCAGCCTGGCCATCAGGTCGATGCCCTGCTGCGAGCCACCGCTGACCAGGATATCGGTGGGTGCGCTCTGCACTCCGCGGGTGAAGGCGATATGGCGGGCGATGGCCTGCCGCAACGCCATCTCGCCGGCGGGATCGGCCGGGCCGGCCGGACGTTGCCGCTCGGCGGCCAGTGCCGCGCGTACGCAGCGCGACCACGCCTCGTGCGGAAAGCGCGCGGTATCGGACTGGCCGGGCTGGAAGGCATAGCGCGCCGCGCCCGCCGGGCCGAGAAAGGGCGTTTCCACCGCCATCCAGCGCTGCACCGCGGGCGGCAGCACCGGCGCCGCCGCCAAGAGCACGGGCGGCCGGGCCAGCCCTTCGGCCACATAGGTGCCGTCACCGACGCGGGCATGCAGCCAGCCTTCGGCGACCAGGCGCTCATAGGCGGTGGTCACGGTCTTGCGCGCCACGCCCAGTTGGGTGCAGAGCAGGCGCGTGGGCGGCATGCGCGCTCCGGCTTCCAGGCGACCGGCCTGGATCGCGTCGCGGATCTGGTGGACGATCTGCGCGGTCAGGTCGCTGGCCTGGTCCAGGGCGAGGTGCAGTTCCATGGCGGTCCGGGGCGGGGGAAATTGGTCTACCAAGTCTGCCGTAAATTGGCCGTGTACGGCGCCAATCTGGAGGCCTATCTTTCATTCCAACGGGCACCGGCAGAACGCGCCAGGTGCCTGCAAGGATCCAACCCTGACGAACTGGAGAACCACCATGGAAGAACGGATGAACTGGCAGGACGTGGCCCCGGACGCCTACAAGGCGATGATCGGACTGGAGGTCTACCTGGCGCGCTGCTCGCTGGAATCCAGCCTGAAGGAACTGGTGAAGATCCGCGCCTCGCAGATCAACGGCTGCGCCTTCTGCCTGGACATGCACGTGGCCGACGCCCGCAAGCATGGCGAAAGCGAGCGCCGCCTGAACCTGCTGCCCGCCTGGCGCGAGGTGAGCTGGTTCACCCCGCGCGAGCGCGCCGCGCTGGCCTGGACCGAGGCACTGACACTGCTGCCGCAAAGCCAGGCGCCGGACGCGGACTACAACGCGCTGCGCGAGCAGTTCTCGGAAAAGGAAATGGCCGACCTGACGCTGCTGATCTCGGCCATCAACGCCTGGAACCGCTTCGGCGTGGGCTTCCGCCGCCAGCCGCCGGCACTGTAAGCGTCCCGCCTCGCTCTCGCCGCGGCCTGTCGATTGACAAGCCGCGGCGCGCTGCATTAGCTTCGTTGCAGATGCTGCACAAAGGGCAACCGCGGCGGCGCCGGCAGGGGAGGCATTGTGGCGATACGGCAAGCGGAAGGGGCGCCCGCATCCACGGACAAGGTCGAGGCACGCTGTGAGCGTGGCAAGGCCCTGCGCCAGCAGGTGCCGCGTGGCGCGCATGACACCATCGGCAACGTCGACCGCGACCCCGTGGCGCTGCTGGAGACCAGCAGCGAAGGCCCGGGTGCCGCGGCTGGTGCCGCTGCGCTACGGCCGCATGATCGCCAGATCGAGCTGATGGACGCCGAGGTACGCGGCGCTGTGCGGCTGGGTGCTGGCGCGGGCGCACGCCAAGGCCAGTGGCCTCGGCGCCGAGATCAGCGGCTACCTGGGCCGCAGCGACCGCATGGCCGACGCGATGGTAGGCTATGCCAACGGCTATGCCGACCAGGTCGAGCGAGACTACGATTAATTCGTGGCCGCGTGCCGTTCGGGCCGCCTGGAGGCGCGCACCGATGCCGACATGGCTGCGGATTTCCGCGTGTAGTTTGGTAATTTTGCCTTGCCAGGAGTCTGCCCCATGACAGAAGACACCCTGCTGCAACTGATGGTGGAAGTAGAGAAGGAAGACCCGATCGACTACGCCGACCTGCCGTTCGACGACGGCGCGCTGCGCCGTCTGGCATGCCGGCTGATCGCCGAGCGCTCGGTCGAGATGGAAGCGTCCGGCCTGCCAACGGAGGCGCTGCTGGCCACGATGTGGGCCTCCACCGCCAAGCTGGTGCTGGAAAACCTGGTGCTCAATGCGCGCCTGCTGACGTTGCAGGGCCTGCCCGACGACGCGCAGGCGCTGATCGAGCGCATCGCCCGCCAGTCACGCGGCGAGTCCTGAACGCACCTGCTGGGCACCCGGCCGCGGCCGGGGCCATGTGCCGCATCCGGCTCAAGCTGCGGTGCGCCTGCCGTTTCGCTAAAATACCGGTTTTCACCCAGCCTGCCCGCAGCGCTTGTGTTGCGGCGGTGACGGTTGACCAGGAGGATTTCGGTGATCAAGTGGATAATCGTCGCGGGCTACCTCGGTGCCATCCTGTATGTGCACTTCCGCGGCAAGGTGCGCCTGCGCATCTGGCGCCAGCTGCTGGACCATTCGGCGCTGGTCGCGCCGATCAACTGCTTTATGTACGCGTTTTCGGGCGTGCCGCGCACCCCGTATATTCCGGTCGAAAAATTCCCCGACCTGGAAAAGCTGCGCGCCGCCTGGCCTGAAATCCGCGACGAAGGCCTGGCGCTGGCCGCGATGCGCAAGATCAAGGCCGCGGAAAAGAACGACGATGCCGGCTTCAATTCCTTCTTCAAGTACGGCTGGAAGCGCTTCTATCTGAAGTGGTACGAAGCCCAGCACCCGTCGGCCGAAGTGCTGTGCCCCAAGACGGTTGCGCTGCTGCGCGAACTGCCGACCGTGAAGGCCGCGATGTTCGCCGAGCTGCCGCCGGGCGGCAAGCTCAACCCGCACCGCGACCCGTTCGCCGGTTCGCTGCGCTACCACCTGGGCCTGGCCACGCCCAACGACGACCGTTGCTATATCGAGGTCGACGGCGAGCGCCACAGCTGGCGCGACGGCGAAGGCGTGGTGTTCGACGAAACCTACCTGCACTGGGCCGAGAACCGCAGCGACGCCAACCGGCTGATCCTGTTTTGCGATATCGAGCGTCCGATGCGCTATGGCTGGGCGACAAAGTTCAACCACTGGATGGGCCGCAAGGTCATGACCGCGGCCAGCTCGCCTAACGACGAGCATGACCAGACCGGCATGATCAACCGGCTGTTCCGCTTCGTCTGGCTGGGCGGGCAATACCGGCGGCGCTTCAAGGCCTGGAACCGCAAGGCCTACTACGTGGCCAAGTTCGGGCTGATCGTGGTGGGCGTGGCGTTGATCGTCTACCTGTAATACGCAAGAGAGCCGGCGCAAGGACTTATACCCTAAAGGTACATAGTTCGTTGGTGCCACTGCCAAGAACGTAGCAAAGGAAGGGTTCTGCGCCCTAAATGCCTGCGATGTATGTCTACATCGTAATGCACCGAAACTTCAGAGCGCCGGCGATAACGCCGGTGCTTTTTTATTGCCGCTTCGTATTCGCCCCGACCTGGTGATGTTTGCTCTGGGCATGTTACGTTTCGGGCAATGCCTCCCATTCCTCCCCCTCATCAAGGATAGGATGGGTATCACTTACCACAGCCAGCGGCTTGCCACGATGGGCCAGCGCAAATCGCGATATGGCGCCGGCTTGCCCTTCGGGCATAGCTTGGCAGTCCGGACCTAATGCCCCTACCCACACATAGCGCCCGGATTCAAGGCAGGCAAGGTAATAAGCCACACTCATGTTGTCCTCTCCTCCTTTCATTTTTGCTTCGCCTATGCAAGCACTTTTCGAATCGCTCGCGCGAACCCCACCTCAAACACTGTCCGGCCACGCGCGTTGACGATTTCACCGTGGCTGCCTTCGCGGAGGCCCTGGTTTTCGAGATAGTCGGCCGACACCGCATTCCGTAAGGCTTCGCGCTCAGACGGTGTGAGTTGCGCGGACGGGGCGAGCACCGTCACCGGCTGCGTTCCAGGCGCGGCCGCGATGGCTGCGCCCAGTGGACGCCGGTCCACAGTCACCTGAGTGTTGGCCTTCAGGACATTGAGTTGCGCCTTGAGTTTGTCACGCTCGGCGATGATGGCCTGCATGATGGAGCGAATGGCCGGGTCCTCAATGCGCATCAGGTACTCGTGGCTCGCTAGCGTCTTCGGCGGCTTGGGCGCAGGCGGCCCGGCGTAGGCCCCCCAGGCTTCGATGAGTGTTCGATAGTCAGCGGACTGGGCGTTGTAGAGCACGCGGCCCTTCATGATGCCTTCGGCTTCGGCCAGCCGACCAATGGCGGGCAGCGAGAAGTCGCGCGAGCCGGTCTCATGCTGCCGACGGCAAAGCTCTTGCATCTTTGCCAGGCCTGCGCGCCGGTTCGAGCGCCCGCCCTTGGCGAGCAGCGACTCCACGACCGCGTCGGGGTGGATGTCCGTTTTCCCGTTCATGCTTCATCTCCCGTGAGGGCCTGGTGCCCGGCGGGAAACGCCCGGATGCGATTCGTCCTGGGCAGCAGCGAGGCGAGGTCCATATCGAAATGCTGGCTGAGGCTCACGCCTGCATCCATGAGGCGAATCACTTGGCGCTGGCCGAGCGCGGGATTCGCCGGGTTCATCTGCTGCGCCAAGCTGCGCAGGAAGGCGTTGCCGGCGAGCAATTGCTCCTGTTCACTCAGCAGCATGAACACGGGCGGCAGGTCATCACGGTAGAGCACCGCGTCGAGCAACTGGCTGCGGCGGAACACCGCCTTGCCGGGTTCGAGGTCGGGGTAGACCTCGACGTTTTCGCACACCCCGGCGAGCTGGAGCAATTCCGACTCCGTTTCCTCGAAGCCGACATGCACGTCGCCCACCGTGCCGGCGGCCACCAATTGCGTGCCGTCGCCCTGCAGAGCTTCGAGTGCCGCCTTGCAGCGCTCGATGAGACGCCAGCAGGCCACGAGGTCTTCGGCGAGGTCGCTGAAGCGCTTCATGGCGCTCTCCCACACTCGCTCGGCCTGCCGGTAGGCGTCCAGGCAGGCAAACGGCTGGCAGGCGTCTTCCGCGTCGGCCTTCTGCTTCTTCAGCTCCTGAAGCTCGCTTTCCCGAGTGAGACAGGCGTTGCGCGCCTCGTCGAAGTGATACGCGAGCGTGTTGAAGTGGGCGGCCAGCGCCGGCAGGTGGTGCGGCTCGGTCACGAACCAGCGGCAGCGCACGCAGTTGCGACTGCCGCCCGGAACGGGCCCGTACTTCGGGGATGACTGTGAGCCAAGGTTCGGCCCACCGTTGTAGCAGCCGCCCACCGAGCCAATATCCTCGCCCTCGCTGGTGTTGCCCCCGACCAGACACAGTCCGTGGTGCATCGGCATCCAGCCCGCCGGGTTGCGCGCGGCCGGATGCTGCGGGATGGCGGCGGCGAGGCTGGGCACGCTGTTGGAGATGGCCTGCTGCAGGAGTTGGTCGTGCTCGGTATCGAGCAGGAAGTTCTGTATGCTGGCTTCCTTGTTCGCCTCCAGCCGCTCCGCCGCGCCGAGTAGCACGTCGCGGATGTGGGTGGCACCGGGCTTTGTGTAATAGAGAGTCATCAGCAGGCGGCTGTGGCCGACCAGCTTTTGCAGCACAGGGAATGGCACCTGGCCTTCGAGCGCCAGCGCAGTGACAAGGGAAACGCGCAGGCTGTGCAAGGGGAAGAGGGTTGTCGGATAGCCTGACCGCTCTTCGACCGGAGGCAAAAACCTAATTGGTGAGCCATTGCGATGGGTTTCACCTCGGTCGGCGAGTCGCTGTTCCAGTGCTCCCAGCAACGCGAACCAGCCACCATCCAGCCCTCCATCACGGATAGGCAGATGACGCTCGCCCTCGCTGGCCTCCGGCAAGCGGAAGAGGAAGCAGGTGTCGGGATAGCCCGCCAGTTGCACTTTACTCTTTGCCTTGAGGTGGCGGGCGTCCAGTTCCGTCCAGGCCGTGCGCCGCGCTACCGGGTGGTACTTCTCCTGCCAGTCGCGCAGCTTCTCCAGCCAGTAGATGACGTCCTGATGCACCGGTCCGCCGAAGGACCACGGCAGGACGTAGCCCTTCTCGGAACCGGACTTGGCGATGTCGGCGGTCTTGTTGGTGTTGACGTAGAGCACGACCGAGACGGCCTTGCCATCCGCGAGCGCGTCGCTGCGACGGAACACCCCCTGTTGCAGCGGCCGGCGTTCGCTGCCCTGCGCGAGCCGGCTCGAATTCAAAGTCCAGTTCCCCGCCACGTAGCGCCAGGTATCGGTCTCCCCCGAGTCGAGCATGCGCACCTGGAACGTGCGCAGCGGCAGGATGAGTTTCACGAGCAACGCCACCCAGCGGACCGGGCTCCACATCTCCAGCACCTGGCCACCACGATAGTTTCGGCTTACCTTGCGGACCCTCCACACGCAGTCCGGGTCGTTCCGGTCAATCCGGTCTTCGGTCACCTCGAACCAGTCGGGCGCAACGCGCCCGCCTTGACCGAGCGCGACCCCCAGCGCATCCTGCGCCCACTGCCAGTCGCGAAAGTGCGGCCCCGCCGCGAGCATCTGCCTCAGTTCGTTGATATAGCCATAGGGGAGCGGCGAGTGCACGCTCTCGTCGCGCTTGGGCAGACCGCTCTGGGACCTCCGAGGCACGGGGTTGTGGAAGGCCGGTGAGACCACCACTTGGCCGTCGTCGGCGGCTGTACTGAACTCGCGCCGCAGCACGAAGTCCAGGAAGGCGTGGACGGCGTTGTTGTATTCAACGCCGTGTTTGGAGTCAGGGCAGGCCGTCCGGTAGAAGTCGGGCGGGAGGGTGGTCCGCGCGAGGAATACCGCTGGGTCAAGAGGCAAGCCCTGTTGGATTAGATAGCGCTCAAGGAATGCTGTCAGAGCGTGCAGCCGCCCATGGATGTTTCGTGTTTCGCCCTTCAGCCACTCCACCGCCAGGGCGCGCCAGGCGGCGAGCTGCGGATAGTCGCGCTCGACCCAGCCGAGGGTCATGTCCGTCTCGCGCGGTACACCCTTATCCCTTCCGACGGGAGTGGCAGACGCCTCTGGCGCAGTCGTCGTCTTCTTTTTGGCCATGCGAGTTCCTCACTGGTTGAGTTCGATGTCGGGCAGCACCAGACTTGAAGCCGGTTGTGACCCTGCGTACTTGTCACGCAGCCGCTGCGCGGCTGCTTCGAGCTCAGCCACGGTCTCGCGGGTGTTCGCCTGTGTGTAGACCTCCTGGCTCTCGAGCGAGGCGTGATGCATGAAGCGGCGGATGAACGGCTTGCCCACGCCAGCGTTGCTAAGCCGCCGGCCGTAGGCGTGGCGGTGACCGTGCGGCGTCGTGCCCAGCGCCTTGCTCACCCTGAGCCCGATGCGCTCGCACGCGGCGGCGTGCGCCTTGTTGTACTGGGTGAGCGTGTACATGGCGCCGACGGGCTCGCGGTTCAGATTGATGAAGGCAAAGGGGTGGTCGCGCTCGACACGGGCGACCTGTTCGAGGTAGCGATGCCAGAGTTGCAGGAACCACTCGCCATACTCCGGCACGAACCAGTACGCCTGCTTGTAGAAGGCCGCATCGTGCGTGCCGCCCTTCCAGCCGGCGTGCCGGCGGTCCATCAGGTCGGTGCGGGGCACTAGGCCGAAGTGGTGGGCGAGGTATTCCGCTCGCTTGCCTTGACGTGGTCGTCCCCGCTCGTCGCGCCAATCGGCGGGTGCGGCACCGTGGCTCGGGTGGTGGATGAGGACCTGGGCCTGGCGCGGGTTGGCGGCGTCCGGGAACACGTCGGAGATGTAGAGGTGGAACGGCTCCGATTCGCGGAAGCCTGCGCCGTGCTGCAGCAGGGTGATGAGCATGCTGCGATAGTCGTAGCGCCCGGCCGCGCAAAATCCCTTGACCAGCAGTTCCTCGAAGCGCTCCTCCGGGAAGGCCGGCGGGTCGCTCCGTTCGACTTTGGGCAGGCGTCGACCTCGCACAAGGTACCCGGTCTCGGCGGGGGATGCGTTCTCCGCCCAGGTGTGCCCGAGGAAAGCCTGGCTGCGCCGGTACTGGTAGGCCACCTCGTCAGTCTGTCGGTCGAAGGCACCCCCGGCATAGCGGGGATTCACCTTGGCCGCCTCGGGTCGCATCTTGCCGAGCCAATCGAAGAAGTCGGAGAGGTGGGTGATGATGTGTGAGGCATCCTGCGGCGAGCGTGGCGGCCAGCACAAGCCGCTGGGGTCGAGCCTGGTCTCCCGGTCGAAGGTCCCGGTGTATAGCCGCTGGGCGAAGTTCTGGAACAGGCGGTAGGTGTCGCGCTCGGCCGGGTTCGTTTGCAGGTATTCGAGGAACATCCGCACCGAGCGATTCACCTTCGTCATCCACGTCAGGCTCCGGTCGTGGCTGCGATAGAGGCAGTAGTCGAGCAACGGCTCCAGCACGCCGGCTGGCGTCAGGAGAACGGGGAGCTCCATATAGACGCCGGTGGCGTCGGTGTAGACGCGGGCCTTGACGGTCACGAACATGGGACCTAAACACCCAGGCTGCGCAGCAGCGCAGTGGCGTCCTTGAAGTCGAGGTTGTGCAAATGCATGGCCAAATCGACCGCACCACCTCCGCCACGGCCGAGCCGGGTGTCGTAGAACTTGGGCCCTCGAACGAGCAGTTCGAAGTCGCGTCCATCTATGCTGACGTGGCAGCGCTGGGTATCGTGGGCACTGACCGGCTCGTAGGAGCTATCGGCTTTCATGTAGCACCCCAACTTCTCCAACACCCCAAGTGCATCCAGGGCCCGCCAGCGTTCCAGAGTCAAGTTATCCACAGCCCGACGCCTCATCCGTCCCTCCCCCGGACCCCACCGGCTACTCGGCTTTCAAAGAAAGCCGGCTACTCGAAACAATCAGTGCTGCGATGTACAACGCTCGTGCGTACTACATCGTATGGACACTTAGGGCATAGCTTCGCAAAACGGATGATAAAAAAACACCCCTCTTTCAGGGGTGTTGGGGGGGAGGAGCCACCTATCTAGCCCTAACTATGTATGAATAGCTGGGGGGAATAACTTGCGCCGGCTCTTTGCTTTGGGCGGTCCGCCGCCTCTCCTTCACCTCGACACGGAGATCGCGATGTGCGTTCGTACCGCACTGTGGGTGGCCGGCGCCATTTGCGCGACTGGCTGCGCCACCACGCCTGCAGAACGCCCGGCAGACACCGGCGCCGCCATCGGCATGGCGAACCCCGCCTCGGTCAATTGCACGCAACGCGGCGGCAAGCTGCAGATCGTGTCGACGCCCGGCGGCCAGACTGGCATCTGCACTTTTCCGTCCGGCAAGCAGTGCGAGGAGTGGGCGCTGATGCGCGGCGAATGCTCGCCGGGCTGAAACACGCCCGGCCAGTCCCTCAGTCGCGCTGCCGCTCGTTGCCCGGCGTCTCGTAGTAGGCGCGCTTGGCGTCGTACATGCGGCTGTCCGCCAGCTTGACGGCGTCGCTGAGGCGGTCGCCCTGCACGCAGGTGGCGTGGCCGATGGAGAAGCTCAGCCGCGCGCCCGGATAGAACTGGTTGTTCAGTTCCACCACCTTGTCGATCTGTTCGACCACGGTGGCGGCGCCGCGCTCGTCGCGCCCCGGCAGCAGGATCATGAACTCGTCACCACCGATGCGGGCCACGCAGGCCTGCTCGCCCACGGCCTTCTTCAGCACCTCACCGGTGCGGCGCAGCAGTCCGTCGCCGTCGGCGTGGCCGAACTGGTCGTTGACCACCTTCAGCCCGTTCAGGTCCACCGCCACCACGCTGACCGGCCAAGGGCCCTTGCGGCCCAGCCGTGCCAGTTCGTCTTCGTAGTAGGCGCGGTTGTAGAGCTTGGTCAGCACGTCGTGCTTGCCCAGGAACTCAACATAGGCCTCGGCCTTCTTGCGCGCGGTGATGTCGGTCAGCGACACCAGCACCTGGTCCCAGTCCGCTTCGCGCCCCGGAAACACCGACCATTGCATGAAGACATCCACCGCGCGGCCGTCCAGCGCGTAGTTGATGACCTCGCGCTGCTGCCACAGCTTTTCATGCCAG
Source organism: Cupriavidus sp. DF5525 (assembly GCF_040149425.2). Taxonomy (NCBI): domain Bacteria; kingdom Pseudomonadati; phylum Pseudomonadota; class Betaproteobacteria; order Burkholderiales; family Burkholderiaceae; genus Cupriavidus; species Cupriavidus sp. DF5525. The sequence goes on from NZ_CP168265.1 coordinate 958,377, forward strand.
AGGTCGATCAGCTGCTCGGCAAAGTGGATGCGCATGTCGTCGCGGAACACGTCGCCCAGCCGCGACAGCAGGATCTGCTTCGATTCCGCGCCGAACATCAGCAGCGTCTGCTGGTTGACGTCGAGCACGCGGATCTCCTGCATGCAGCGCGAGACAAAATCCGGATGCACGTTGAGGAAGGTGCGGAAGTCGGTGATGCCGGCGGCGCGCACCTCATCCAGCAACATCTTGACCGCGCTGAAGTCCTCCACCCACAACGACACCGGTGAATGCTCGAACACTCCGAGCGCATATTGCTCGCTGTGGCGCAGTTCGCGCTCGGTGCGCACGCGCGCGGTGATGTCCTCGACCGACAGCAGCACGCGTTCCCAGGTGTCTTCATGGCCAGGCATCACCGTGGCCTCCAGCCGGATATCGAGCCGCTCGCCGTCGAGCGTGTAGTTGACGGTCTGGCTGGCAAAGCGCTTGCCGCCATCCCACAGCTGGCCGAGTTCTTCCACGTGCTGGTCGAACATGTCGTCGCGGAACACGGTGTCGAGGTTGGCCACCAGGTCGTCGAGATCGGCCGCGCGGAACAGGTCGAGCGTGCGCTGGTTGACGGCGATCACGCGGATCAGCGCAGAGCACCGCGCCACCTGCTGCGGGTCGGCGCGCAGCCACGCGCGCAGGTCGGTAACGCCTTCGCTGCGCAACCGCTCGAAGTGCCGGCGCACGGCGCTGAAGTCTTCCAGCCACAGCGATACCGGTGCGAGCTGGAACAGGGTCGGGTAGTCGTCTGGGTGATCGCCAAGGTTGCCGGTATTGCCGGCGGGCGACGCCGCGGATGCACTGCTCAAGGCCATTCTCCTTTTTATTTTTTCCCGTGCTGCGCGGCGGTCTTTGCCGATGCCCGGGAACCAGCCGGGCCACCCCTCCTGCGCAACAGCGCACTAGGATAGGCGAGCAAGGCGTAAAAAGGGAGTGATGTTGCAAATAGACGGCGCCGCTAGCCGGCCAGCCGCTGCACCACCGAGGCCAGCGTTCCCAGCGCGCGTTCGATCTGCGTCGAGCGTGGCGTGCCGCAGTTGATGCGCAGGCAGTGGTCGAAGCGTCCGGCATTGGAGAACATCACGCCCGGCATCACGCGGATGCCGGCCGCCAGGGCCTCGTCGAACACCGCTTCGGACGAGACCTGCGCGGGCATCTCCACCCACAGGTGCATGCCGCCGCGCGGCGCGCCCAGCCGCGTGCCGGCCGGAAAGCTCGCCGCCACCGCCTGCGCGAACCATTCGCGCTGCGCCTGCAGCCGCGTGCGCAGCCGGCGCAGGTGGCGGTCATGCGCGCCGGAGGCCAGGAAGTCCGCCGCCGCCATCTGCGACAGCATCTCGTTGGGCCGCGACAGCCCGAACTTCAGCATCTCCACGCGCGCCTGCCACTTGCCCGCGGCAATCCAGCCCAGCCGCATGCCCGGCGCCAGCACCTTGTGCAGCGAGGCGCAGTGGATCACGTTGCCGCTTTCGTCCCATGCCTTGGCCGCGGCCGGCGGGGTGTCGCCGTCGGCGGTGGCCGAGAAGCAGTCGTCCTCGATCAGCGCGATGCCGCGCGCCTCGCACCACTGCACCAGCCGCGCCTTGTTCGCATCCGGCATGATGCAGCCGAGCGGGTTCTGCAGGTTGGGCACCACCGCCACCGCACGGATGTTGTCGTAGTGCTGCGCGGCCAGCTCCAGCGCCTCGAGCGAGATGCCGGTCTGCGGGCTGCAAGGGATTTCCAGCGCGCGCATGCCCAGGCTTTCCAGGATCTGCAGCAGGCCGTAGTAGGTCGGGGACTCCACCGCGATTACGTCACCGGGACCGGCTACCGCGCGCAGCGCCAGGTTGAGCGCCTCGGTGCAGCCGTTTGTGATGACGATCTCTTCCGGCGCCAGCTGCACGCGCGAGCGCAGCGCCTGGCGCGCCAGCGCGGCGCGCAGCGGGTGGTAGCCGTCGGGCTCGACCGCTTCGCCGAACAGCATCGGATGGCGGCGCAGCGCACGGGCCGCGGCGCTGCGCAGCGCTTCGGTCGGATACAGCGACGGCGCGCAATAGGCGCCGCCGAGGTTGGTGTGCACATGCTGGTGCTGGCCGCGCGCCAGCAATCCGGAAATGCGCTGGTGGATGCCGACGTACTGCGCCGGATCGGGCAAGGCCGCCGCCGGCTCGGCCAGCGCCGCCAGCGGCGAACGCTGCGGCGCCGCGACGAAATAGCCCGAGCGCGGCCGCGCTTCCAGCAAGCCGTCGCTCTCAAGTTGCCGGCAGGCCTGCAGCGCGGTGGACAGGCTGACGCTATGCAGCGCCATCAGCGCGCGCACGGACGGCATGCGGTCGCCGGCGGTGAGCGTGCCGGATTCGATGGCGCGGCGATAGTGGCCGGCAACCTGGCGGTAGAGCGGGGCGGAATCCATGGCGGCATCGTGGCGTGGTTGGCCGCATCGGTACAGATACAGAAGCGGGGCGGCTGTATCGTAACAGGGCGGAATTCGCTTTGCTGTTCTGGTCCGTGCGGTTCCGGGGTGTGCCTGCCGCGGGCGGGTGCCGGTCGATAGGCTGGAGTCCTGTGCCTGTTACCGGAGTCACGTCATGCAAAGCGATCCTGAAGACACTTCCTCCGCATCACCCTCCGTGCGGCTCGCGGCCGGTCAGAGCCTGCGCATCCGCGTGGCGGCGGGCGCCGTGCTGCATGCCAGTGCGGGCGAACTGGAAATCGTCGGGCCGCCGCAATGGCTGGCCGATACCTGCCATATGCCGCGCCAGCGGCTGCGCGCCGGCGACACGCTGGTCGTGCCCGCACGCGGCTGGCTGGAGGTTGCGGCGCGGCGCCCGGGCGCGCTGGCGATCGCGCAACCGCCGGGTTTGCTGGCACTCGTGAAGGCCTTGCTCATGCGGCCTGCGCGCCCCGGCGGCTCGGTCCGCAAGCCTGCATCCCGCCGGATTGCCGACCTCGCGCCCGAAAAACTATAAAATTGCGCTCCGGCCGGCCTGGCACGTTTGTGTGCCCAACCCCCCGGCCGCAGTTCTCGGGTTCCCCATGCTACGTCTAAGTGAAGTCAAACTCCCGCTCGACCATACCGAAAGCGACCTGGACGCCGCCGTGCGCGCCAGCGCGGCGCAGATCGGCGTCAAGGGAGACGGCCTGATCGGCTATACCGTGTTCCGCCGTGCCCACGATGCGCGCAAGCGCTCGGATATCAAGCTGACCTACATCATCGATATCGAAGTCAGTGACGAAGCCGCGGCGATCAAGCGCATGGCCGGCAAGCCGAACTGGAGCGTGACGCCCGACATGGAGTACCACTTCGTCGCGCGCGCGCAGGCCAGCAGCTCGCATCCGCGCCCGGTGGTGATCGGCATGGGCCCGTGCGGCCTGCTGGCCGGCCTGATCCTGGCGCAGTCGGGCTTCCGCCCGATCATCCTGGAGCGCGGCAAGGAAGTGCGCGAGCGCACCAAGGACACCTTCGGCCTGTGGCGCAAGAGCGTGCTCAACCCGGAGTCGAACGTGCAGTTCGGCGAAGGCGGCGCGGGCACGTTCTCGGACGGCAAGCTGTACAGCCAGATCAAGGACCCCAGGCACTATGGCCGCAAGGTGCTGAACGAGTTTGTGCGTGCCGGCGCGCCGGAGGACATCCTGTACAAGGCGCGCCCGCACATCGGTACCTTCCGCCTGGTGAGCATGGTCGAGAAGATGCGCGCCGAAATCATCGAACTGGGCGGCGAGATCCGCTTCGAGACGCGCGTCGACGATTTCGAGATCGACGACGGCCAGGTACGCGGCCTGAAGCTGTCCAACGGCGAATACCTGGAAGCCGACCACGTCATCCTGGCGGTCGGCCACAGCGCGCGCGATACCTTCGAGATGCTGCACGAGCGCGGCGTGTTCATGGAGGCCAAGCCGTTCTCGCTGGGTTTCCGCATCGAGCATCCGCAGGGGCTGATCAACCGCAGCCGCTTCGGCAAGTTCGCCGGCAACAAGCTGCTGGGCGCGGCCGACTACAAGGTGGTGCATCACTGCAGCAACGGGCGTTCGGTCTACAGCTTCTGCATGTGTCCGGGCGGCACGGTGGTGGCGGCAGCATCCGAGCCGGGCCGCGTGGTCACCAACGGTATGAGCCAGTACAAGCGCGCCGAGCGCAATGCCAACGCGGGCATCGTGGTGGGCATCACGCCGGAGGACTATCCCGGCGGCCCGCTGGCTGGCATCGAGTTCCAGCGCAAGTGGGAAGAACGCGCGTTCGAACTGGGTGGCAGCAACTACTGCGCGCCTGGCCAACTGGTGGGCGATTTCATTGCCGGCCGGCCGTCGACCTCGCTGGGCTCGGTCGAGCCCTCGTACAAGCCTGGCGTGACGCCGACCGACCTGAGCACTTCGTTGCCGGATTACGTGATCGAAGCGATTCGCGAAGGCATTCCCGAGATCGACAAGAAGCTGCCCGGCTTTGCGCTGCACGATGCGGTGCTGACCGGCGTGGAGACGCGCACTTCGTCGCCGCTGCGCATCCGCCGCAACAACGACGACTACCAGAGCATCAATGTGAAGGGCCTGTACCCGGCGGGCGAAGGTGCGGGCTATGCCGGCGGCATCTACTCGGCCGCGATCGACGGCATCGAAGTGGCCGAGGCGGTGGCGCTGAGCCTCGTCGGCGGCAAGGCCGCCGCCTAAGCCTGCTGCAGGTACGCCGCGGCGCCCAGCGCCGCGGTGCGCCCGCTGGCGAAGCATGCCGTCAGCAGGTAGCCGCCGGTGGGCGCTTCCCAGTCGAGCATCTCGCCCGCGCAGAACACGCCGGGCATTGCGCGCAGCATCAGCCGTTCATCCATCGCTTCGAAACGCACGCCGCCGGCGCTGCTGATCACTTCATCGATTGGCCGCGCGCGCAGCAGCCGCAGCGGCAGCGCCTTGAGCGAGATGGCCAGCGTGCCGGGGTCGTACATCGCGTCCTTCAGCAGGCATTCGCGCAGCAGCGCTGCCTTCACGCCCGTGATACCGAGCCGGCTTTGCAGGTGGCTCGACAGCGAACGCGAGCCGCGTGGGTGGTTGGCCTCGGTGCTGACCTGTTCGGCGTTGTGCGAAGGCAGCAGGTCCAGGTGGATGACCACGTTGCCTTCGGCTTCGAGGCGGTCACGGATCGGTGCCGACAGCGCATAGACCAGGCTGCCTTCGATGCCGTTCGCGCTGATCACGAACTCGCCCTGCCGGTAGTGCGGATGGCCGTCGGGATCCGTGAGGGCGATGGCCACCGGCTTGACCGGCGTGCCCGCGAAGCGCGAGGCAAAGCCTTCGCTCCACGCCACATCGAAACCGCAGTTGGCCGGCCGCAATGGCGCAATCTCGACACCGCGCTCCGCCAGTCGCGGCACCCACGCGCCATCCGATCCCAGCCGCGCCCAGCTTGCGCCGCCCAGCGCCAGCACCACGGCGCGAGCCTGCACGGACACTTCGCCGTGCGGCGTAGCGAAGCGCAGGGTGTGCTGCGCGCCGTCCTCCCAACCCAGCCAGCGATGGCGCATATGGAACTGCACGCCGGATTCACGCAGCCGGTGCAGCCAGGCGCGCAGCATCGGCGCGGCCTTCATGTCGGTCGGGAAGACGCGGCCCGAACTGCCGACAAAGGTGTCGATGCCAAGCCCATGCACCCACTCGCGCAGGGCCTGCGGGCCGAAGCCCGCTAGCATCGGCGCGATCTGTGCCGCGCGGGTGCCATAGCGGCCCAGGAAGGCCGGCTCCGGCTCCGCATGCGTCAGGTTCATACCGCCCTTGCCGGCCATCAGGAACTTGCGCCCGACCGACGGCATCGCGTCATACAAGGCCACGCTGACACCCTGTGCCGCCAGCACTTCGGCGGCCATCAGCCCGGCCGGGCCGCCGCCGATGATGGCAACGTCGGTACTGGTGCTGTGCAGGGAAGGGTTGAGGGAAGAGGGCATGGGGAAGCTCAAGGGACGGCGAGGGTGTTTCCGCCGCGGATTATAGAGCCTGCGGCAGCGCTAGAATGACGGTTTCCCCGAGTATTGCCATCATGTCTTCCGCCGCCACCTCCGCAGACACCGTCATTGCCGCCACCCGCCACTGGCTGGAGCGCGCCGTGATCGGGCTCAATCTGTGCCCGTTCGCCAAAAGCGTGTATGTGAAGGAACAGGTCCGCTACGTGGTCAGCACGGCCACGGAAGCGCCGGATGTGATGGACGACCTGGAACGCGAACTGCGCCTGCTGGAGGCAGCCGACCCTGCGCAGATCGACACGACGCTGCTGATCCTGCCGGATGCGGTGGCGGACTTCCTCGACTTCAACGACCTGCTGTATTTCGCCGAGCGCCTGCTCGGCAGCCTCGGCCTGGAAGGCACGCTGCAGATCGCCAGCTTCCATCCGCACTACCAGTTCGCGGGCACCGAGCCGGACGATATCGAGAACTACACCAACCGCGCCCCGTATCCGATTCTGCACCTGCTGCGCGAAGACAGCATCGCGCGCGCGGTGGCGGCGTTCCCGGATGCGGCGGATATCTACGCGCGCAACCAGGCCACCATGCGCCGCCTCGGCCATGCCGGCTGGCAGCGCTGGATGGCGGGCGAGGACGAGCCGCGGAAAGGCTGATTACGCCGGTGTGGTGAAGAAGCGCTCGCGCATCTCCTCCAGCCCGAGTTGTTCCAGCACGTCCTCGAGCCGCTCGGCCGGGCGCCGGCGCGGCAGGTCCTTGTATTGCGCGATGATCAGCTCGTTCTTCATCGAGTGTTCCCAGCCCACCAGCTCGGTCACGCTGACCTGGTAGCCGTGCGCCTCGAGCTGCAGGCAGCGCAGCACGTTGGTCACCTGGCTGCCGAACTCGCGCGTATGCAGCGGATGGCGCCAGATCTCGGTCAGCGGGTTGCCGGCCAGCAGCTTGCCCTTGTGCTTGCGCAGCACGCTTGCGACTTCCGCCTGGCAGCACGGCACCAGCACGATATGCCGCGCCTGCTTGGCCAGCGCGAAGCGGATCGCGTCGTCGGTCGCGGTATTGCACGCGTGCAGCGCGGTAACCACGTCCACCTTCGGCGGCAGCTCCGGCGAGGTGATCGAATCCGCCACCGACAGGTTCAGGAACGACATCCCCGGAAAACCCAGCCGCGCGGCCAGCGCCTGCGAGGTCTTCACCAGCTCTTCGCGGGTCTCGATGCCGTAGATGTGGGAGTCGTCCTGCAGCGTCTTGAAAAACAGGTCATACAGGATAAAGCCGAGGTAGGACTTGCCGGCGCCATGGTCGGCCAGCGTGACGCGGCCGCGGTCCTGCTTGACCTCCTGCAGCAGCGGTTCGATGAACTGGAACAGGTGGTAGACCTGCTTGAGCTTGCGCCGGCTGTCCTGGTTCATCTTGCCGTCGCGCGTCAGGATATGGAGTTCCTTGAGCAGCTCGATGGACTGGCCGGGGCGGATTTCGTGGGTATTGGACATGGGGGACTGCACAGGCTGGCAGGGCGCGGCGCGCCCTGGAATGCCGACAGTTTACCCAAAAGTCCCGCCGGGCCCCGCCGGCGCAGGTGGCCCAGGTGGCGCAGGTGGCGCAGGTGGCGCAGACCCCACCTCGGCAGGGTATGTTGTGCGCTCAAGTTTGGCGACCCTTCTGCCGTTGGTCATAGATCGATAACAAGCGGAGCGCCGGCGCCATGGCCGGCCGTCCCGCAGTGCGGTACTGCCATGTGGAACAGCCCGTGGCGGGCTGCCTCTCCACAAGAACAGTCGGGGGACTCATGATTCACGAGTCAGGTTTGCGCCTGGAGCTCACGGAGCCAGGCGAGCAGGTGCATGCGCGCTACACGCCGGAGCCCGGCAGGTTACCGCCGGATCACGACAGCCTCAAGCAATGCCTGGCCAGCCTGGGCTGGGCCGGCGCGCGGCTGGAAGCGCGCGCGGTGGCGCAGTTCCTGGCGCAATGCCAGCGCGCCGAGCATGAGATCGACGCCACCATCGGCGCGCTGATCGACGGCGCTTTTGAACTCGATATCACCGGCGACGGCCTGGCCGTGCGGCTGACGCTGATGCCGCCCGAAGGCGGAAGGCCGGTCACCGCGGAGGACATCCGCCGTGCCGTGGCGGACCTTGGCGTGGTGGCGCCGATCCAGAGCCTTGCATTGGATGCCGCACTGGCCGAAGGCACCTGCGAGCTGCGCACCATCGCCGCCGGCGTGGCACCCCGCCAGGGCGAGCCGGCGCGCTTCGTCAACCTGCTTGAGCCGCGCAAGCCGGCGCAGGCCGACGACGAAGCCACCAAGGTCGACCTGCGCGACCTGGGCAACCTGCTGCTGCTCAGCCCCGGCACGCCGCTGATGCGCCGCATCCCGGCCGTGCCCGGCAACGACGGCGTGGACGTGTTCGGCAAGCCCATCGCGGCAGATCCTGTGGAGGATCCACCCTTCGCAGAAGGCCTCACCGGCGCGGCCGCCGATCCCGACGATGCCAACCTGCTGGTCGCGGTGATCGCAGGATCCCCTGTGGTCGGCGTCTATGGCATCTCGGTCAGCCCGGTGGTGCAGGTGGAGTCGGTCGACCTGCATTCCGGCAATGTCGCGTTCGACGGCACGCTGCGCGTGTCGGGCGATATCCGTACCGGCATGTCGGTAAGCGTGAGCGGCGACGTGGTGGTCGAAGGCACCATCGAGGCCGCCAACGTCGAGGCGGGCGGCAACGTCGTGGTCAAGGGCGGCATTATCGGCAAGGCCAAGTCCAGACACACCGAAGGCGGTATCAGCCGCGCCAGCGTGCGCTGCAAGGGCGCGGTGAAGGCGCGCTTTATCGAGAACGCCGTGGTCGAGGCCGGTACCGAGGTCACTGTCGACAGCGGCATCCGCCAGAGCGATGTTGCCGCGGGCGAGCGCATCGTGGTGGGCGGCCCCGGCGTGCAGGGCAGCATCAGCGGCGGCCGCAGCCGCGCCATGCTGGCCGTGCGCGCCGCGGTGCTGGGCGCCCCGGCCGGCACCGCCACCAGCGTGCAGGTCGGCCTGAACCCCTACGCCGACGCGCAGCGCGCCGCGCTGGAAGGCGATCGCCGCCGGCTGCTGGAAGAGCAGAACAAGGTCAGGCAACTGGTGGCGTTCTTCGCCCAGCACCCGGACAAAGCCGTCGGCGACCTGCGCGAGAAGGCGCGCGCGACGCTGTTCAAGCTCTCGCGCGACCTGTTCGAGCTGGAGGGGCGGCTGACCGAACTCGGCCAGCAGATGCAGCCCGCCGCCGACGCCGTGATCGACGCCGCGCACCGCATCCACGGCGGCGTTACGCTGCAGGTAGGCAGCCGTGTGCTCAAAGTGATGGAAGACAAGCCTGGCGGGCAGATCCGGCTCGTCGACGACCGCATCGCGGTGACCTGAGCCGGCGCCGCATAGCAAGCCTTCTGGACGCTTCCCTCCCCGGAGATTTGTACTATGCTGCAGTTATGTCCTGGGGTGCCGCAGGATGGGCGAGAAGAGCTAGCGTCGGGCAGTGAATGCAGAAGCGGAATCAGCAAACTGTGGAAGCGTTACACAGAACCGACACACGTGGCACTTGAATAACCGGAAGGCCAGCCAGCACGGCTGGCCTTCCTGCTTTCTGCGTCCCTGCAACCGCCTGCCAGCCGACCTACACTGAAGGTGCAACCACACTACCGACAGGAGGTTGCTATGGCTGCCACAATGATCACTGCGCTGGTGTTGATCGCCCTGGTTGCCTGTGCGGCGATCGTCATCTGGGTCCTGCGCGAAAAGAACCCGACGCTGCTGCAGCAACAAGAGCAGTCGGTGAAGACCTGGTTCGATCACATGATTCACCGGCATTAGAAAACGGCCTCGCGCGCGGGGCCACACGTTGTCAGCCCGCCTCGCCGGCGGGCTTTTCATTGGCGCAGGCCTCACGCCGCGAACACGCGCAACTCGTGCACGCCACTGCGCTCGCAACTTGTGCCAAGCGCGCGCCCTTCGTCCGCGAGCATCGCCAGCAGCCACGCGATATCCACTTCGCGCGCATATTGCAGCCGGAAATGGCTGCGGCGCAGCGGCACCAGCCGCAGGTCGGCGCGGCCGCCGCGATCGAAGCTGACGAAGGCCATCAGCGCCAGGTCGGGCCGGTACTCGTCGTAGCCGCCGATGCCTTCGTAGTCGTTGATGAAGTCGCCGCAGCCGTAGAGGATCGGCTTGCCCGCATGCAGCTCGATGCCGAGCGGATGGTGCGAGGAATGGCCGTGGACGATATCCGCGCCGGCGCGCCCCACCAGGCCGCGTGCGAAGGCGCGTTGCGCCGGGTCGATGCGGTAGCCCCAGTTCGGTCCCCAGTGGATTGAAATCACTACCACGTCGCCCGCCCGCCTGATGCCGCGCACTTGTGCCGCGATGCGTTCAAGCGAAGCATCGGACCAGTCATCGAGCAGGTTCACGCCCGAATGCCCGGCACTGGCGCGCCACGCCGCCGGCGTGCCGGCGTTCTCCATCGCAAAGCCAAGCACCACCACGCGGCCGCCGCCCGGCAGCGGCAACAGCGCGGCACGTGCGGCGGAGGCCTCGTCGGGGCCGGCGCCGGCATGCGCGATGTGCGCCCCGTCCAGTGCTGCCAGCGTATCGTCCAGCCCTGCGCGTCCCCAGTCGAGCACATGGTTGTTGGCCAGTACCGCGCAGTCGATGCCCGCCGCCTGCAGGCAAGCGATATTGCCCGGATGCATCCGGTAGTGCACCGACTTGCCCGGCCAGGCGTCGTCGCTGGTGGTGATGGCGGTTTCGAGATTGACGATGCGCGGCCGCGCCGCGCGGCTTTCTAGTTCCGCCAGCGCCACGCCCCACGGGTATTCCGGCGCGGCGAGGCGCGCGATCGGTCCGGCTTTGCGCTCGGCAAGGTGCACGTAGTCGAGCGCGGAATGCACATACGATTCGTGCAGCAGCGGCTGGCTGGGATGCGCGAGGATCTGGTCGATGCCGCGGCCGGTCATCACGTCGCCGCAAAGGAATAGGGGAGGTGAGGTCGAAGGGTTCATGGCGCTGTTCGTTAGGCGCTGCGATTGCGCGCCGTCGATTCATGATAGGCCGGCATGGCGGCATGATCGCCGTACCGCACTTGCCGCGCGCACTACCCAGTACACGTTTACATTCATCCGGTGCCCGCCTTAAATGGTGAAGTCATCGGTCCTCGTGGTCATCACTTCCCCATCCGCCGCGCGCCGTCCGATATTCGCAACCAGCATCGGGAGGCACATCATGGCCCAGCTATCCAGCGAACTTGTCGAGGGACTCAAGTCCCGCCTGAGGGGGCAGTTGCTGCAACCGGCCGACCCCGGCTACGACGAGGCCCGCAGCATCTGGAATGCGATGATCGACCGCCACCCGGCGCTGATCGTGCGAGCCGCCGGCACTGCCGACGTGATCGCCGCCGTCAATTTCGCGCGCGACAACGGCGTGCTGCTGGCGATACGCGGCGGCGGCCACAATATCGGCGGACTGGCGATCTGCGAAGCCGGCATGGTGCTCGACCTGTCGCAGATGAAGTCCGTGCGCGTCGATCCCAAGGCGCAGCGTGGCTACGTGGAGCCCGGCGCCACGCTGCGCGACTTCGACCATGAAGCGCAGGCCTTCGGCCTGGCCACGCCGCTGGGCATCAACTCCACCACGGGCGTCGCGGGGCTGACGCTGGGCGGCGGCTTCGGCTGGCTCAGCCGCAAGTTCGGCACCACGGTCGACAACCTGGTATCGGCGCAGGTGGTGACTGCCGACGGCAAGCTGCTGCGCGCCAGCGCCGACGAGAACGCCGACCTGTTCTGGGCGCTGCGCGGTGGCGGCGGCAACTTCGGCGTGGTGACCATGTTCGAGTTCCGCCTGCACCCGGTGGGGCCGGAAGTGTATGGCGGCCTGATCGTCTATCCGCTGGAGCAGGCGGCCGCCGTGATCCCCGCCTACCGCGAGCTGTACGAGTCGATGCCGGACGAGCTGACCGTATGGGTGGTGCTGCGCCAGGCGCCGCCGCTGCCGTTCCTGCCTCCCGAGGCGCACGGCAAGCCGATCGCGGCGCTGGCGATCTGCTATATCGGCCCGCCCGACAAGGGTCCCCAACTGGTCGAGCCGCTGCGCAAGCTTGGCACGCCCTACGGCGAGCACGTCGGCCCGATGCCATTCACCGCCTGGCAGCAGGCCTTCGATCCATTGCTGACGCCGGGCGCGCGCAACTACTGGAAGTCGCATAACTTTGCCGGCCTGGACGACGGCATGATCACGATGCTGATCGAGCAGATCGGCAAGCTGCCGTCCCCGCAGTGCGAGGTCTTTATCGGCGCGATGGGCGGCCAGACCAACCGCGTGGCCCCGGACGCGACCGCTTATGCCAGCCGCGACGCCAAGTTCATCATGAACCTGCACGGGCGCTGGGATTCGCCTGCCGACGACGACCGGTGCATCGCCTGGGCACGCGAAGTGTTCCGCGCGGCGACGCCCTATGCACTGGGCAGCGTCTACGTCAACTTTCTGACCCAGGAAGAGGTCGACCGCGTCGGCGCGGCGTACGGGCTCAACTATGACCGGCTGGTCGAGGTGAAGCGGCGCTACGACCCGGACAACCTGTTCCGTCATAACCACAACATCAACCCCTCGGCGTAGCTGGCGTAACCTGCATGCAGGGCGGGCCTGCCGGGGCAGGCCCGCCCGCCTTCACGCGGCTGCAACACTGGCATGCGAGCATTGCCGCGACCGCGTTGTATCCACAGGGAGAGCAGATGAGACCGGGAGAGGCAGATCTTGTGCGGCGTATCCACAATGAAGTCGCCGACTACTACGACGAAGAGATCGAACTGGAACTGGACGATCGCGAAGCCAGCGAGGCCTTCGGCGATCCGGTGCACCTGTCCGACGAGGCCGAGCAGGACAGCCGCCGGCGCTATTTCCGCGAGCTGTTCCGCCTGCAGGGCGAGCTGGTGCGGCTGCAGAGCTGGGTCGCCGCCACCGGGCACAAGATCGTGATCCTGTTCGAGGGGCGCGACGCCGCCGGCAAGGGCGGCGTGATCAAGCGCATCACGCAGCGGCTCAACCCGCGCGTATGCCGCGTGGCGGCACTGCCAGCGCCCAACGACCGCGAGCGCACGCAGTGGTATTTCCAGCGCTACGCCGCACACCTGCCGGCCGCCGGCGAAATCGTGCTGTTCGACCGCAGCTGGTACAACCGCGCCGGCGTCGAGCGCGTGATGGGCTTCTGCAACGACGACCAGTACGAAGAGTTCTTCCGCTCCGTGCCCGAGTTCGAGAAGATGCTGGTGCGCTCCGGCATCCAGGTGATCAAGTACTGGTTCTCGATCAGCCACGACGAACAGCGCCTGCGCTTTCTCAGCCGCATCCACGACCCGCTCAAGCAGTGGAAGCTCAGCCCGATGGACCTGGAGTCGCAGCGCCGCTGGGAGGACTACACCAAGGCCAAGGAAATCATGCTCGAGCGCACCCATATCGCCGAGGCGCCGTGGTGGGTGGTGCAGGCCGACGACAAGAAGCGCGCGCGGCTGAACTGCATCCAGCACCTGCTCAGCCAGGTGCCCTATGCGGAAGTGGAAGCGCCCACCGTGGTGTTGCCGGGGCGGGAGCGGCACGAGGACTATGTGCGGCAGCCGGTGCCGAAGGAGATGATCGTGCCGGAGGTGTATTAAGGGGGTAGGGTATGCACGGGGTGCGTCATCGGTCCCGTTGTTCGCCGGCTACCTATAATGAAAACGGCCACCTGGATAACAAGGGTGGCCGTGATCGTGGAACTGCTCGTATTCTGGGCGGCCATTCTTGCCGCCTACCTCCTGATGAAGCACGCCGGCTGCTTCAGCCAGCCTGTGCTCTATCCCGACCCCGAGCACCCGTTCCGGTACTGGTGGGCGCGGCGGGTGGGGCGCCCGCCGCCATCGCTGGCCGAGCCCAGGCAACAAGAAACCCGGAGAGCCTGACGCCGTCCGGGTTTGTGGATCGAGTCCTCAGCTCAACGCTTCATCAGTCGTCGCGGTGACGCGGCATCGCCAAATCCTGCCGTCGAGGTAACTGTGCGGTCACCGCAGCAAGCCGAAGTGGCATCAAGTCATCAATGCCGCAAACCCCCGCAGCAGGCGCTCGATGTCGTGCGCCTGGATATGTCCCATCGTGGAGATCCGGAATAGTTCGCTCGACAGCTGCCCCTGCCCTGCATAGATCACAAAGCCGCGCGCTTTCAAGCCGTCGTGCAACTGCGTGTACGACAAGCTTGCCGGCAAACGGTAGGCGCGCAGGACGACGGAGGACTGGTCCGCCGGCAACGCGCTTGCGATGCCACGCAACGCAAGTCCCGCGCGCACTTGCTCGGCCAGGGCCGCATAGTGCGCGTGCCTGGCGGGCTGGCCGCCGCTGTCGTGGAGCTCGCGCAGCGCTTCCACCAGGGCGTAGTAGGCGTGCACGGACGGGGTGAAAGGGGTGTTGCGCTGATCCTGCAGGCGTGCCAGCCGGCCAAGATCCAGGTAGTAGGTCCGGCTTGCGGCCTGGGCCAGCGCGTCACGCCGCGCGATCACGAAGGCGGCCCCCGGCACGCCGTGCAGGCACTTGTTGGCAGTGGCGGCCACGGCGGCAATGCTGCCGCCGAAGTCGATCGCCTCGGCGCCGAAGCTGCTGACGGCGTCGACCAGCAAGCGAACGCCTCGCTGGCGGCAAACGGCGTCGAGCGCGTGCAGATCGTTCAAGCGCCCGGTCGTCGTTTCATGGTGGATCACCGCCACATGGCCGATGGTCCGGTCCGCGTCGAGCATAGCGGCCAGCCGGTCGGGATCGGGCGCCTGCATCCAGTCATGCTTGAGCACCTCATGGTCGATGCGGTATTGACTCGCAATCTGCGTGATGCGCTCGCCGTACACGCCGTTCTCGACAATGAGCAGCTTGCCGCCCGCGGGCACCAGCGCGGCAATCATGCTTTCGACTGCTGCTGTGCCTGACCCAGTCATCAATATCGCAGCCCACTCGGCGGGGTCCAGCCGGTAGATGTCGAGCAGCCGCGCGCGCGCCTCGTCCTGCAAATCGAAGAATTCGCTTTCGCGATGACATAGGTCGGGCTGCAGCAGGCTGCGGCGGACGCGCTCAGACAAGGTAACCGGGCCGGGGTTGAGCAATAGCATCAGTTCTCTCCGTGATCAGCGCCGATGTGGCGCGCGAGGCGTGACTTCACTTCCGCGGGGGTGATGGTGGGCCGGGGCAGGCCATCCGGCGTGCCGGCGCGTATCATCAGCCGCACGAAACGCGAGCCGGGAGCGGGTGCACCCGGCTCGACAGGCACAGCCGCCGCAAGCCAATCGTCAAGCAGCTCGAGGCGGTCGCCTTCGACCGCCGAGGCATAGCCGCAAGCCGCCGCCACGCCGGCGAATGACACATTGGGCGACACCGTGGCCTGTGCGCCGGTCGAGTCGTGTGCGCCGTTGTCGAGCAGCACGTGCGTGAGGTTCGACGGGCCGTATGCACCCAGCGTGGCGAAGTTGCCCATGCGCATCAGGGCGGCGCCATCGCCGTCGATGGCGACCACATGCAGGTCCGGGCGCACCAGTGCGAGGCCGAGCGCAAACGGCGCCACGCAACCCATCGAGCCCACCATATAGAGCTGGTTTGGCCGGTCATCGAGCGCATACAGTTCGCGGCCGCAGAAACCGGTCGATGCCAGTACCACCGTCGAAGCGGCCGGCGTATGTGCAATCACGCGCTGCAAGGCATCGCGACGCGAAGGCAGCGCATCCGGCGCGCCCCCCCGCCATTGCGTGCGCACCGCGCATCGCGCACGCGGCGCGGGTCGATCCTGCGGCTTGAGCGCATAGGGCGCGACACTGCCCTTTTGCATGACCAGCGCGTAAGGGCGTCCGGTCGCGTCCATATGCGCCAGCGCGCGATCGAGCGCCGGGCCGATGGCGGCCGCGTCGGTCGGGAACAGCTCCCAGGGTATCTCCATGGTGTCGAGCATCGCAGGCGTGATCGGGCCCATCAGCGCGTGCTGCGGCTCGTCCGCGGTGCCCGGTTGCCCTCGCCAGGTCACGATCAGCAATTGCGGCAGGCGAAACGTCCAGGTCAGCGAAGTGAGCGGGCTCACCGCATTGCCAAGGCCGGAGTTCTGCATCATCGTGATGCCGCGCCGGCCCCCTCTGGCCCCGAGCGTCACGCCTGCGATCAGCGCTACCGCGTCGCCTTCGTTCGCCGACGAGACGTAGTGCAACGATGGATCCTGCAGCACGTAATTGATGAAGGGGGTGAGGTAGGAGCACGGCACCCCCGCATACCAAGAGAAGCCACGCGCCAGCGCCGCCTCGATAAACTGAGCCGCTTCGATCATCGGCGTTTCTCGCTGCCGGGTGCGCCCTCGGCGAACGGCATCCGGGCATGCGCGAATTCGCCCGCGCGCTGGTAGTCCTCCAGGTCGTTCACGCTGCGCCAGTGGCCGTGCACATACTTCACGTCGATCTCCTCGCCTGCATCGATCAAGGCGTTGAGCAGGTCAGGCATGTCCAGCGTGTCGAAATCCGCCCGCGCACGCAGGCCGGCAAGTGTCTGCTGCAAGGCCTCACGCCCGGCGCCGCGCACGCACAGCAGGCCGATCCAGCGCCCCTGCGGCGCCTGCCCGCCGGTGACGGCCACTTCCCGCGCCTTGTTCGACACATGCCGCAGCAGGACCTTCTGGCCGAACAGGGCGCGATCGTCAGGCGCGGAGCAGTAGGCGAAATCGCGTACGCTCTGATTCGCCGGTTGCGTCTGCGACGAGTCGACCACCACGCTGAAGCGGCAATCGCTCTCGAACAGGTCGCGCAGGAAGTAGCTGCGAAAGAGCAGGTCACCGTAGGCGATCACGGTATCTGTATGCAGGCCGTCGGCCGCGCACGCAAGCGACGCCAGTTCGCCGGTGCTTGCGTGGCGCTCGTTGCGCACCAGCTTGACACCCGTGCTCTGGATCGCATCGGCATGATAGCCACCGACCACGGTGATGTCGTGGATGCCCTGCATCTTGAAGGCGTCCACCAGCCAGCGCAGCAGCGGCTTGCCTGCGACCGGCAGCATGACCTTGGGCCGCTCGGCGGTCAGGGCGTCAAGCCCTTCACCCCGGCTCGCCGCCAGCACAACCGCCGCGCCGGGCGCCTCGGAGCCAGACAGGTACAGCCGTTCGGCGGCGGAATACTCGTCGGCATCCTGCAGGCGGAAGATCTCGCTCACCGGCGCGATACGGTCCTCGACATGAACCAGCGTCTGGGTGTCGTGGATCTCCTTGGCCACCGCCTGCATCGACGATGCCGCCGCACGGATCAGGTGGTTGGCCCAGATCACGACGCTGATGCCGGCCTGGCGGAACACCTCGGTGGGGGTGCTGTAGTACTTGGTCGGCACGATCACCAGCGGAGCGCGGCCGGCCCACTCGCGTGCGAACTCGAGGATCTCATCCGGCCGCGACAGCTTGCTGTGGATCAGGATCGCGTCGGCACCGGCCTGCCGATAGGCTTCGGCCCGGCGCAAGGCCTCGTCCATGCCCCAGCCCGCGATCAGTGCTTCCACGCGTGCGACGATCGAGAAATCGGCATCCGTCTGCGTATCCTTGCCGGCCTTGATCTTGCCGCAGAATTCGTCGATGGTGGCCAGCGGCTGGCGTTCGCCGTCGATAAAGCTGTTGGTCTTGGGGAACTGCTTGTCCTCGATGCACAAACCCACGATGCCGCGCTGTTCGAGCTTCCTCACCAGGCGCCGCACATTGTTGAAGTTGCCGTAGCCGGTATCGCCGTCGACCAGGATCGGCAAGCCGCTGGAATCGGCCATGAATTCGAGCATGTCGACCACTTGTGTCCAGCTTGCCTCGTTGTTGTCGCGCACGCCGAATTGCGCCGAGATCGCCAGGCCGGAGGCCCAGATGGCCTTGAAGCCCGCTTCGCGCACAATCCGGGCCGAGAGTCCGTTGTGGGCCTCCATCATGAATTCAAGTTCGCTGCCCACCAGCAACTGGCGCAGCGCGGCGCTGCGCGACGCCGTGGACCAAGCCGGATCGCGTGCGTTCATGGCGTGACTCCCGAGGAGACTCCAGACCGGCGCCGGAGTTCCGGCAACACTTCATCGCGCGCGCGCACGACGTCGCCCGGGAAGTCGATCTCGAGCCAGGGCGCACCGGTCACGTCCGCGATCTCGAATGCATGGCCGCCCTCCAGCAGCAGATCGCGCACGGCCTCCTCGTGCGGCATCTTCTCCTGGTTGCGCTCGACATACCCCGCGACGATCTGCGCCAGGCGGCGCGCGGTCTGCTCGCTAAAACGGAAGAAGCCGACCGACTCGCCGATCGTGTCATATTCCAGGCCCACCGCGACCTGCTTGCGCAGCTCGACTGGAAGGCCGTCCCGCAGGCAAAGCTTGACTGGCTCGTCGCCGGTTTCGAAGTCGCGGTCGATCAGCAGGCGGTTGACGCTTTCGCCGGCGACCAGCGCGGCGAGAATGCGCTCGTCGTAGAGCACGTCGGCGTCCATCAGCAGCACGTCGCCGCCGCGCGTGAGCGCGTCGGCAACGGTGTGCACGGTCAGGACGCTGCCGAGCTCGTAGCGCGGATTCAGAACGATTTCAGGATGGGGCGAACGTCCGAGCCGGTCGAGTTCGGCCTTGACCTGCTCAGGCTGGAAACCGAGCGCAAGCACGATCTCCGTGACGCCCGCCGCGTCCAGCATGCGTAGATGCCGTTCCAGCAGGGTGATGCCATCGAAGCGCAACAGGCATTTCGGGAATTGTTCTTCGGGCGGTTGCTGCAAACGCAGGCCAAGGCCCGCGGCAAGAATAATCGCTCGCATATTTTTCTCCGCTTCCATGCAAATCGCCATCAATCGGTAGCCGGCACACCCCCCATGCTTCGCCGCCGGTGGTTTCGTTCACTCCAGTACAAATACAGAAGCCCGGGCGCGCCAAGCGCGATTTCCCGGGCGCGCTTGATCAGCGACAGCGCCAGCGCCGCGTCGGCAGGCAGGCCCACCAATGGCGCGAGCAGCAGGTAGCCACCCTCCTGGGCGCCCAGCGAGCCGGGAATCGCAAACGCGGCGCCGCGGATCGCCTGCCCGGCGCTCTCCAGCAGCAAGGCGTCGAGCCAGCTGACGGGATGGCCGAGAAACCGCAGGGCCAGCCACACCTCCCCGGTGCCGACCAGCCAGCCCGCCAGGCTCAGCGCGAAGGTCGCGGCGACCTTGCCGGGCGCGCGATAGATCTGGCGCACGGCTGCGTCCACGGCATCGGCACGCGTCGTCAGCGCAGACCAATCGCGCTTTCCCGACAATTTCGACAGCAAGCGCAGCACGCGCCCAAAGAGGCCGCGCCGCTGCGCCACATAGAACCCGACCATGCACAGCGCCAGCAGCGCGGTGACGGCAATGGCCGGCAGGCGCAAATCCTCGCCCGCGCCGCGCGCCGTGGACGCGCCGAACAGCACGAGTCCGAGCACCGCGAACACCAACTGCGCGATCGCTTGCATCGTCGTGCTGACGGTGATGGCCGCGGCAGCGTCGCGCATGCGCGCACCGCGTTGCGCGAGATGGCGCACCATCACCACCGGTCCACCTAGCTGTCCGGCGGGCAGCAGGCTGTTCACGGACTCGCCCACCCAGCGCGCAAGCAGCGCGTCGCGCATGGTGCGATGCTCGGCGTGGCGATCGAACAGTACGAAGATGGCACCTGCATCCAGCGCCAGCGGCAGCAGGTGAAACGCCACCACCAGCAGGCTCAACCAGCCCGCGGACATCAGCGTCGACGCCACCGAGCCGAATCCGGTGAAGGCAATCAAGGCGACAAAGAGCGCCGCACCGACCGACAGCAAAATCATCGCCGCACGCGTCATGCCCGGGGCTGCTGGCCCTTGGCCAGCCGTTTGAATACTTGCCGGAAGCCGAAATAAGCGAGCGCGTCCTTCATATTGGAGACGAAACGCAGCCAGGGCCGCATGCCCGGGTCGGTGACGTATTCGAAGGTCAGCGACACCCGCATCTGGTTCGCCCCGAGTGGCGTGATGCGGTGGCGCAACTTGTCGCCATCGAAGAAAACGAGGCCACCGGGGGGAATCTGTACCGACCCCGCTTGCGTGGGCACATCGGGCTCGCGCGTGTGCAATTCGTAGTCGAGATGGCACGACGACTCGTCGATCACGCCGAACAGCAAGGTATAGCGCCGGCCGTTGTAGTAAGAGGTGTCGTAATGCCAGCCGATATGATCGCCCTCGCGCGTGTAGTAATAGAGCGCGTAGGCATGCGGATCCTCCTCGGGCGAAGGCAGCAGCTGCTCGCCGCAGATCTGTTCGAGCCAGCCGATCAGCGCCTTGGACCGATAGAGTTGCGCGATAAAAGGTGCGTGCTGGTCGATCGTATGGCGGCTGACGCTGCCGCCCTGCTTGTGGCCCGGGAGATAATTGCGATTGATCTGGTCTTGCAAGGCCCGGGCGCTGGCAACCAGCCCTTCCGTGACGTCGTCCGGCAGGAAGTCGCCCACATGCAAGAACGCACCCTGGCGCTCGAATTCCGCGCGCAGCACGCTGTGCCCGAGTGTGCCAACCCGTGCGGCCACCTCTGTATCGGGATCGGCACGCGCATCGGCAGGGTCGGCGAACGGCTGCTGCCGCTCGCCAGGCAGGGTGAGAAGACCCGGGTCCGCTTCGGCTTGTCCGCTCATCGGCGCCTCATGGTCTGGTAGCCGCTGTAACGGGGCGAGCGCGCCGCACGACGCGCCAGTAGTCGATGATCACCCATGCCGCGAACAAGGGCGCGCCGATCGACGCCGCCGTCAGGAACGGGGCGATGGCACTGCTCAGGGTCACAAGTGGCAGGAGGTAGAGCACATCCTCCGTCTCGAAGCCACCGACCGAGGCCTGTTTCGCGGCGGTCTTGCCAGCGAGCGCTTCGATGCGCATGCGCAAGAAGAAGATCAGCGCCACGGCCACGCCCGCCACGCTGCCGCGCACGACCCCTGACACCGCGGCGTCCGGAAACTGGCCCGAGACGCCGATCCCCATGCTGACGAAGAGCAGGATAGTGACCACTGCGTCGCTGAAAAGATCGTAGAAATGGCCTAACTTGCTGGATTTCCCGCTGATCCTCGCGAGTTCTCCGTCGGTGTGGTCAATAAAATTGGAAAGCACGACCAGCAGCGCACCGCCATTCGCCCAGGCGAAGCCGCCTTGCGTGAGGCACGCCACGCCGGCCATGCCGGTCAAAAGCCGGAGTGTGGTCAGATGATTGGGCGTAACCCAGGAATCCTTGAGCGGTTCGACAAGCCGTCGCGCCAGACGTGCGTCCCATGTGCGCGGAGCTGGCGGCGGCGCAGGCGGATCCATTGGATGGCTGCTCATCTTGCAAATACCCCGCGGCAGGAAATGCGACTTGGCCAGGACCGCAGGGCCAGTTCGCGTGCTTTGCTTGGCAGTGTTTCAATCTGCAGGACCAGGGTCGATCGCGCGCCGGATTCCGCGCTGCAGTCGCGTTCATGCAGTCGCGTCCAAACACTCAAGCCCCGCGCCAGGTGCCGTCCCTTGCGTGCACAAGTCAAGTGCACTCCGGCCTTCATTAGCGTCAATGATAGACGTGATTCCGACAAGCTGTCGAGGCAGCGACCATCTCAGCCTCGAACCCCTGATCACCCACCGCTACTAGCTGGACAAGATCGAGCCAGGCGTCGCTTGCGTGAGATGGTCGATTCATTGGCTCGGATGCGCCCTGATGAATTCCGCATCGGGATCGCATTCCAGTCCCTGCGGAATTGCCGCGGACAACCGGCTACATGGTGGCTACACGGCGCCCAGAAACAACAAAGCCCAACCGGATGGGCTGGGCTAAGTGCTTGATTTTATTGGTGCCGAAGAGAGGAATCGAACCCCCGACCTTCTCATTACGAATGAGCTGCTCTACCGACTGAGCTACTTCGGCAACATGTTCCATGTGAACTGGAACAGCCCGCAATAGTAGCAGCGTTTTATCGGCTTGGGAAGCCCCTGTGCCTCCCGGCCCTCATGCCAATAAAAACGGGGCGCCGGCCGGGCGCCCCGTTTGCTTGCCGGACGGCGAGGCTCAGGCCTTGCCTTCGGCCTCCTGGTGGTAGCGGGTGACGCGCTCCACCTCGTTCTTCGAGCCCAGGATCACTGACACTCGCTGGTGCAGTTTCTCGGGCATCACGTCCATGATGCGTTCGTGGCCATTGGTGGCGGCGCCGCCGGCCTGTTCGACCAGCATCGCCATCGGGTTGGCTTCGTACATCAGGCGCAGCTTGCCGGGCTTTCCCGGCTCGCGCTTGTCCCACGGGTACATGAAGATGCCGCCGCGGGTCAGGATGCGGTGCACGTCGGCGACCATCGAGGCGACCCAGCGCATGTTGAAGTTCTTCCCGCGCGCGCCTTCGTCGCCGGCCAGGCATTCGTCGATGTAGCGGCGCACGGGCGGAGCCCAATGGCGCATGTTCGACATGTTGATGGCGAATTCCTTGGTGTCTTCGGGGATCGTCACGTTGGACTGGGTCAGCACGAAGCTGCCGGCCTCGCGGTCCAGCGTGAACATGTGCACGCCGTTGCCGACAGTCAGCACCAGCGTGGTCTGCGGGCCGTAGACGGCGTAGCCGGCGGCGACCTGGTGGGTGCCGGGCTGCATGAAGTCGGCCTCGGTCACGGTCTGGCCGGGCTTGGGCATGTGCAGCACCGAGAAGATGGTGCCGATCGAGACGTTGACGTCGATATTGGACGAGCCGTCGAGCGGATCGAACAGCAGCAGGTATTCGCCCTTCGGGTAGCGGTTGGGAATCTCGTAGAACGATTCCATCTCTTCCGACGCCATCGCGGCGAGGTGGCCGCCCCATTCGTTGGCGTCGAGGAGCACTTCATTGGCGATCACGTCCAGCTTCTGCTGGGTTTCGCCCTGTACGTTGCCGGTGCCGGCCGAGCCCAGCACGCCGGCGAGCGCGCCCTTGCTGACGGCGTTGGAAATGGCCTTGCAGGCGCGCGCGACCACTTCGATCAGCAGCCGCAGTTCGGGCTGGATCGTGTTGTGCTTGCGCTGCTCCTCGACCAGGTAGCGCGTGAGGCTGATGCGAGTCATGGTTGGTTCTCCTTGGGTGGCCGCAATTCTACATGCCCGGCCCCGGCTGGCCGCGTTGGCGGCATTGCCGGGGGCTGGGCAAAGGGGGCGGTGCGGTGCCTCCTTGTTTGCTTTTTCCGCTCGGTTTCTCCCGTCAGGCGGCGAGCGCCTTGCCGACGATCTCGCGCACGTCGCGCGACAGCGTATTGCTGGCGGCCACGCGCTCCAGCTCGGCACGCATGCGGTCGCGCAGGTTCAGTTCGTACTTCTGCCAGCGGTCCATCACGCGCGCCAGGCGCGCGGCGACCTGCGGGTTGATGGCGTCGAGCGCCAGTACCTGGTCGGCCCAGAAGCGGTAGCCCGAGCCGTCTTCGGCGTGGAACTGCGCCGGGTTGCCGGAGCAGAAGCTGAAGATCAGCGCGCGCGCGCGGTTGGGGTTGCGCAGGTTGAAGGCGGGGTGCTCCATCAGCGCGCGCACGGTGTCGATGGTGCGCTTGCCGGCGTGCGGGCCGACTTCACCTCGCTGCATGCCCTGCAGCGAGAACCATTTGTCGATCACCAGCGCGTCGTCCTCGAAGCGCTCGTAGAAATCCGCCAGCGCATGCTCGCGGCCGGGCGCGAAGCTGTTGACCAGCGCGGACAGCGCGGCGAACCGGTCGGTCATGTTGTCGGCGGTCTGGTACTGCTGGTCGGCGAGGGCCTGCATGTCTGCATCGCGGCTGTCCGCGAGGTAGCCCAGCGCCAGGTTGCGCAGCGCGCGCTTGGCGGCCGAGGCCGCATCGGGCGAGTATGCGCCCGGGGTGGCATTGGCCTCGTAAGCGGCAAGCCAGTCGGCCCGCAGCGCGCGCGCCAGGCCTTCGCGCATGAACTGGCGGGCACGGTGGATGGCGGCGGGATCGGCCACGCCCATGCGCTCGGCCAGGTAGGCCTCGGCGGGCAGCACCAGTGCCTGCTCGTGGAAGGCGGGGTTGAGCGTGTCATCGGTCAGCACGGTGCGCATGGCCTGCACCAGCGCGGGATCGAGCTTGAGCTCGCGCCCGGCCTGCACGTCGGCCACCAGCTGCAGCAGCGCGCGGGTGGCCAGGCGCTGGCCGGCTTCCCAGCGGTTGAAGGCATCGCTGTCGTGCGACAGCAGGAAGGTGAGCTGCGCGTCGGTGTATTCGGCATCGACGATCACCGGCGCGGAGAAGTTGCGCAGCAGCGAGGGCAGCGGGGCGGCCTCGCCTTGTGGCAGGTTGATGAAGCGGAAGCTCTGCTCGGCCTGCGTGAGGTCGAGCACGCGCGTGGTGCCCGCGGGCGCGCTTTCGCCTTCGAGCTGCAGCGGCAGGTCCTGGCCCTCGGCGCCGAGCAGGCCCAGCGCGAACGGGATATGGAAGGGCTGCTTCTCGGGCGTGCCGGCGCGGGTCTCGATGCCGACCTTGGGGCAGCGCTGCGACAGCGTCAGCGTCAGGCTGCCGTCGTCGGCGTTCCACGCGGTGCGCGCGGTCACCACTGGCGTGCCGGCCTGGCTGTACCAGAGGCCGAACTGGGTCAGGTCGCGGCCGTTGGCGTCGGCCATCGCCGCGCGGAAATCGTCGCAGGTCACGGCCTGGCCGTCATGCCGCTCGAAGTAGAGGTCCATGCCCTTGCGAAAGCCCTCGCGGCCGAGCAGGGTCTGGTACATGCGCACGACCTCGGCGCCTTTCTCGTACACCGTGACGGTGTAGAAGTTATTGATCTCTTCGTAGCTGTCGGGACGCACCGGATGCGCCATCGGGCCGGCATCCTCGGGGAACTGCACCTGGCGCAGCACGCGCACGTCCTCGATGCGCTTGACCGCGCGACCGGACTCGGAGCCCATCATGTCGGCCGAGAACTCCTGGTCGCGGAACACCGTCAGGCCTTCCTTGAGTGAGAGCTGGAACCAGTCGCGGCAGGTCACGCGGTTGCCGGTCCAGTTGTGGAAGTACTCGTGGCCGACCACCGCTTCGATATTGGCGAAGTCAGTGTCGGTGGCGGTCTGCGCGTTGGCCAGCACATACTTGGTGTTGAAGATGTTCAGGCCCTTGTTCTCCATCGCGCCCATGTTGAAGTCGCCGACGGCGACGATCATGAAGCGGTCCAGGTCCAGCTCCAGCCCGAAGCGCTTTTCGTCCCAGCGGATCGAGTGGATCAGCGAATCCATGGCATGGCGGGTCTTCTCCATGTCGCGGGCCTCGACCCAGACCTGCAGCAGCTTGTCCTTGCCGGAGGCGGACTGGATGCGTTCCTCGATGCATTCGAGTTTGCCGGCGACCAGCGCGAACAGGTAGGAGGGCTTGCGGAACGGGTCTTCCCACACCGCTTCGTGGCGGCCATCGGGCAGGTCCTGTTTGCTGACGAGATTGCCGTTGGAGAGCAGCACAGGATAGGCGACGCGATCGGCGCGCAGCGTGACGCGGTAGGTCGCCATCACGTCCGGGCGGTCGAGGAAGTAGGTGATGCGGCGGAAGCCCTCGGCCTCGCACTGGGTGAAGAAGTTGCCGTTGGACACGTACAGGCCCGAGAGCGTGGTATTGGCCGCCGGCTCGCAGGCGGTGACGATCTCCAGCGTGCCCTGCGCCGGCAGGCCGGGGATGGTCAGCGTGCCAGCTTCCTGGGTCGCGTTGGCGACCGGCTTGCCGTCCAGGCTGACGCCGATCAGTTCGAGCTCCTCGCCGCACAGCACCAGCGGCGCATCGGGCGCGCCGGCCTGGCGCGCGAAGCGCAGCGTGCTGGTGACGACGGTGCGTTGCGGGTCGAGGTCCAGCACCAGGTCGGCGTGGTCGATGGCGAACGGGGGCGGGGTATAGTCCTTGCGATAGACGGTAACGGGCGTGTCGGTGCGCAGCATGGAGAGATCCTGTCTTCGGAAGACCGTTGGGAAGGGCGGGCCATGGCAGCCGGGGACAAAAGCATGGCGCCGAAGTCCTCATTGTAGCCAAGGGGTCGACGGGGCATGGTTGTCAGCCGCATCGCCGGCCACCGGGTTGCGTGGCGAGGGCCCGCCGGGAATTCCGGCGCCGCGGCGTGGTCTCAGAGACACGTGGGTTTCGAGTGGAAAGTGAGGTAGGACTATGGGGCAGCGCGCAGGCGGTGTCGGCAGTGGCAAGCAAAACGGAATGGGTCCAGGGCTGTACCGGCTCTGTGGGTCGATGGCATTGCTGGCGGCGCTGTTGCTGTCGGGCTGCGCCAGCACGGTGGTGACCGATGTCACGGCATTCCGCCAGGCCGGCTGGCAGAACGAGGCGCCGCGCACCTACAGCTTCGAGCACGCCCCGGGACAGGCGGCACAGCTGGACCGGCAGACTTACGAGGCCTGGCTGGCCACGGCACTGTCCGGCGTCGGCTTCGAGCAGGTGCCGGCGAATCAGGCGCGCTACCGTGTCAGCATGGACTATGACGCCGCGCCCGGCCTCGTGCGCGTGGCTGAGACCGTCTACCCGGATTACGGCCCATGGGGCCCGTACTGGGGTCCGTACGGTTACTACCGCCCCTGGGGCCCGTGGGGTCCGTACGGACCCTGGGGGCCGGGCTACTGGCCGCCGCAGACGGTGGTGCGGGACGTGCCGGTGACGTTCTCCAGCCTGCGTGTCTATTTCATCGAGGCTGCCACCGGCAAGCGGGTCTACCAGGTGACCGCGCAGAACCACGCCGAGAACGGCACCCTGCCGGCGGCCATGCCTTACCTGATCCGCAGCGCCTTTACCGACTTCCCGGCGGAAAGCGGCCGGCCGCGCCGCGTGACCCTTGAGGTCGAGAAGAACGCCAATTAGGGCAGCTTTTTCTGCCAACTTCAGTGTCACGAAGACAGTGCGTGCAAATGCGTGCAGGGGCATGCCCCTGCACGTTCATTGCATACCGATTGGTAAAAGCAGTTTAACTAGAACATTCCGCCCAAAAAACGGCTTCCAGACTGGCTCTGGTGGCACTTTGTGCTGATCCGTGGGCTAGAATAAGTGCTCGATTTTTCCGGCCTTGTTGCCGGAATCGTCAGTTTCGCTGCCAAGATGTTTTCTTCGCTGCCGGCCTTCGATCTGATCGCGGCTGATACGAACCATGGCGGGAGAGGGACGCTTCCGGTGCGGGGCCATTTTCCGGACGAGCCAATGAGCAGCAAGACCAGCGGTGATGCACCGCAACATGCCCCGAACAGTCCTGAAGCGCAATTGCGCCTCGCTGCGCTGGAATACCACCGCAGTCCCACCAAGGGAAAGATCCAGGTAACCGCGACCAAGGCGCTGTCCAACCAGCGCGACCTGTCGCTGGCCTACTCGCCGGGCGTGGCGTATGCCTGCGAGGAGATCGCCAAGGATCCCGCCACCGCCGCGGAGTACACCTCGCGCGCCAACCTGGTGGCGGTGGTGACCAACGGCACCGCCGTGCTGGGCCTGGGCGATATCGGTCCGCTGGCCGGCAAGCCGGTGATGGAGGGCAAGGGCTGCCTGTTCAAGAAGTTCGCCGGCATCGACGTGTTCGATATCGAGCTCGACGCGCGCGACCCGGACAAGATCGTCGAGATCGTGGCCGCGCTGGAGCCCACGCTGGGCGGCGTGAACCTGGAAGACATCAAGGCGCCGGAATGCTTCTACATCGAGCAGAAGCTGCGCGAGCGCATGAACATCCCCGTCTTCCACGATGACCAGCACGGCACCGCGATCATCTCGGCCGCGGCGCTGCTCAACGGCCTGAAGGTGGTCGGCAAGGATATCGCCAAGGTCAAGCTGGCGGTGTCGGGCGCCGGCGCCGCGGCCATCGCCTGCCTGGACACCATGGTGAGCCTCGGCGTGAAGCGCGAGAACGTCTCGGTGGTCGATTCCAAGGGCGTGATCTACGTTGGCCGCGACGCCAACATGGAAGCCAACAAGGCGCGCTACGCCCAGAACACCTCGGCCCGTACGCTGGCCGACATCGTCAAGGGCGCCGACGTCTTCCTGGGCTGCTCGACCGCCGGCGTGCTGACCGCCGAGATGGTCAAGACCATGGCCGACAAGCCCATCATCCTGGCACTGGCCAACCCCGAGCCGGAAATCCGCCCGGAAGTGGCCAAGGCCGCGCGTCCGGACTGCATCATCGCCACCGGCCGTTCGGACTACCCGAACCAGGTCAACAACGTGCTGTGCTTCCCGTACATCTTCCGCGGCGCGCTGGACTGCGGCGCGACCAAGATCACGGAAGCGATGAAGCTGGCCTGCGTCAAGGCGATCGCCGAGCTGGCCGAGGCCGAGCTGAACGACGCCGTCGCCGCCGCCTACGGTGGCCGTGAGCTGAAGTTCGGCCCGGACTACATCATCCCGACGCCGTTCGACCAGCGCCTGATCGAGAAGATCGCGCCGGCGGTGGCCAAGGCCGCGGAAGAGTCCGGCGTGGCCACGCGCCCGATCCAGGATCTCGAAGCGTATCGCCAGCAGCTCACCACCTATGTCTATCACACCGGCCTGATCATGAAGCCGGTGTTCTCCGCCGCCAAGGCCGCGCCCAAGCGCGTGGCCTACGCCGAGGGCGAGGAAGAACGCGTGCTGCGCGCGGTGCAGACCGTAGTGGACGAAGGGCTGGCCCGTCCGACCCTGATCGGTCGTCCGCACGTGATCCAGATGCGCATCGAGAAGGCCGGCCTGCGCCTCAAGGCCGGGGTGGACTTCGATCTGGTCAATCCGGAGGAAGACCCGCGCTACCGCGCTTACCACGAGGCCTACCACGCGCTGCGCGGTCGCGACGGCGTGACGCCGGACATGGCCAAGGTGGCGCTGCGCCGCTCCAACACGCTGATCGGCACGATGCTGATGCACATGGGCGATGCCGATGCGCTGCTATGCGGCACGGTCGGCCGCTTCGAGGCGCACCTCGAGCACGTGCGTGACGTGATCGGCCTGGCGCCGGGCGCCAAGGTCTTCGCCGCGATGAACGCGCTGATGCTGGAGAAGCACACGCTGTTTATCACTGACACCTTCGTCAATGACGATCCCTCCGCCGAGGAACTGGCCGCGATCGCGCAACTAGCCGCCGAGGAAATCGCGCGATTCGGCCTGGTTCCCAAGGCCGCGTTGATGTCGCATTCGATGTTCGGTTCCTCGACCCGTCCGTCGGCGCGCAAGATGCGCGAGGCTGCGGCGATCCTGGCCAAGGTGGCACCGCACCTGGAAGTGGAAGGCGAGATGCAGGGTGACGCCGCACTGGACGAAGACGTGCGCCGCCACTTCCTGCCGTCGACCAAGCTGGCCGGCAGCGCCAACCTGCTGGTGATGCCGACGCTGGACGCCGCCAATATCGCCTTCAACCTGCTCAAGATTACGGGCGGGCAGGGCGTGACCGTGGGTCCGATCCTGCTGGGCGCGGCCAAGCCGGTGCACATCCTGAACCCGCAGGCGACCACGCGCCGTATCGTCAACATGACGGCAGTGGCAGTGGCGGAGAGCGGCGCGGTGCGCTGATGCGCTGAAAGCGCGGCAAGCCAGATGCAAAAAGCCGGGTCGATGACCCGGCTTTTTGCTTGATGGTGCCCCGCCGCATTCGCACGGCGCGGGCGTGTGCCGCCGTTGCTATTGCAGCACGTTGTACTGCTCGCGCATTACTACGATGATCGACTTGGCCGCGGCAAGCTGCGGGCCAAGGTTATCGACGGCTTCCTGCGGGAAATCGACCTCGGCGCTCCAGTTGCATCCGGTATGGTCAGGCTGGTGCATTCGCACCGCGTGCAGCTCGCATTCGCCGCACTCGGGGTTGTTGTCGAGGCACTGGTTCAGGATGGCCATCAGTTCGGATCGGGTCTTTGCGTAGCGCCGCATGAGTCACCTCTCTCGCTGTAGTTTTGAGGGTCCGGATCACCAATCTAGGAAGCGTCCGGAGGCGCTTCCAATTGAATCCCCCTATGAATCTTCAGTTTTCGATCTGGTGTGCGCCGTAGCATGGGATGGCGCGGTGCAGCATCGAAGGGGCGATTTTCGACAAGAAGTGACGTGAGCGCGGCAATGAAAAAGCCCGCCGGAGAGGCGGGCCGAGTACTACCGGTGAGACGATTACGTCATCAGAACTTGTGGCGCACACCCACGCCGAAGGTGTCGCCGTGCTCGATGCCGGTGATCTTGTCGTAGTAGTAGGCGGCGTACACGTCGGTGCGCTTGGACAGGTTGTAATCGTAGGCGATGGCGAAGGTGTTGCGCTTGAAGTCGCCCAGCGAGTTGTCGGTCTTGTCGTAAGCGTACGATGCCAGCAGGCTGCCGGCGCCGATCGGCACCGACGCGCCGAACTGGCCGTTGATGTGCTTGATGTCGCCATCAACGGCCGTGGTGGCGCGCGTCTTGATGTACTGGCCCTGGGCGAACAGCTTGACCACGTTGAAGTCATACGACAGGCCGACCTGGGCGGCGTCCTGGCGCGAGAAGCCGAGGCTGGCCAGGTCGGTCGGCACCTCGCTGAAGCGGACCTGCTGGTAGGCAACGGTTGCCGCGAACGGCCCGTTGAAGTACATCAGGTTGCCGCCCCACTTGTTCTTGCCCGCAGCACCTGCCTGCTCGCCGAACGCGTAGATGAAGTTGGCGGTCAGGCCGCCGAAGTTCGGCGTGGAGTACAGCACCGAGTTGTTCCAGCCCGAATCGCCGATGATGCCCGGATCGGCCACGTTGCCGCTGACCGCGCCGAAGTAGGTGTGGAAGATCGCCGGCGAGAACACATAGGAGTCGATCAGCGGGTTGAACAGGATGGTCGACACGAAGTACGGCGTGGTGTTGCGGCCGAGCTTGATGGTGCCGGCCTTGTCGTTCTGCAGGCCGACAAAGGCATTGCGGCTGAACATCGAGTCGCCGTTGAAGCGGCCGCTGTTGCCGCTGTCGGTG
This sequence comes from Cupriavidus sp. DF5525, assembly GCF_040149425.2. Classification (NCBI taxonomy): domain Bacteria; kingdom Pseudomonadati; phylum Pseudomonadota; class Betaproteobacteria; order Burkholderiales; family Burkholderiaceae; genus Cupriavidus; species Cupriavidus sp. DF5525. The sequence continues at coordinate 989,218 of NZ_CP168265.1, forward strand.
CGGAAGAAGCCGTTCAGGTCGAAGATGGCCTTGGTGCCGCCGCCCAGGTCTTCGGCCCCCTTGATGCCCCAGTAAGACGTCTGCATCCCGCCAGAATTGGCGACCCATGCGCGCTCGCCCGAGCCCGGGCTCTTGACGCCGCCGATGAACATGTCGGCCTGGCCGTAGAGCGTGACGCTCGACTGGGCCATGGCCGCGCCGGAAAGAAGGGTAGCCGCTGCTGCCGCCAGCTTCAATGCCGGCTTGTACTGCTTCTGCATGTTAAGACCTCCGTGGTTTCGATCCTGCTTGGAACGTTGTGTACTGGGTCCCTGTCGGGTTCTTATCGTGTTGTTTTGCTTTTTTATTTGTGCCGCCTGGCTTGGGCTCGGTGTGGGATACCGGCGGCATCGGGGTACAGCGTTTTTGTTATGCAGGCGACGCTTTTTTCTCAGGCGGATACTAAGTCGTCAAGCCGAAACTGAGCAATGCGATGGATCTGGTTGATGCACGTTTGCAACTCGTCTTGCGGCGAGTTTTCGAGGCGGCGCGCGAACTCCGCGATGATCCCGTGACGGTCGTGGCCGCGCACGGCCAGGATGAACGGAAAGCCGAACTTCTGGTTGTAGGCGGCGTTAAGCGACTGCAGGCGGTCGAATTCCTCGGGCGTGCACAGGTTCAGGCCGGCGCCGCTCTGCTCGCGCGTGGACTCGGCGGTCAGCTCGCCGCGCACCGCGGCCTTGCCGGCCAGCTCGGGGTGGGCGCGCACCAGCTTGAGCTGCGCGGCTTCGCCGGCTTCATCGACGGCCTGGCGCAGCGCCTGCGCCAGCGCGGCAGCGTCGGCAAAGGGGCGCTGCGCGGCCGCGGCCTCGGCAAACCAGGGCGAATGTTCGTAAATGCCGCCCAGCACCTGCACGAATTCCGCGACCGGCATGAGGTTCAGTTGGGCGATGGTATGGGTCTGGCTCATGCTTGCTTCCGGGGAGTGTAGGGATGGGTTTCTGTCCAGTGGCGGGCGATATCGACACGGCGGCAGATCCACACCTTGTCGTGTCCCTGCACATAGTCGAGGAAGCGCTGCAGCGCGCGGAATCGGCCCGGGCGGCCGAGCAGGCGGCAGTGCATGCCGATCGACAGCATCTTCGGGCTGTCCAGCCCGTTGGGATCGCCTTCGTCGTACAGCACGTCGAACGCGTCCTTCAGGTACTGGAAGAACTGCTCGCCGGTGTTGAAGCCCTGCGGCGTGGCAAAGCGCATGTCGTTCGAGTCCAGCGTGTACGGCACCACCAGGTGCGGCTTCTTCTCGCCGCCGGTGACTTCCACCTCGGTCCAGAAGGGCAGGTCGTCGCCGTAGTAGTCGGAGTCGTACAGCAGGCCGCCATGCTCGACCACCAGGCGGCGCGTATTGGGGCTGTCGCGGCCGGTGTACCAGCCCAGCGGCATCTCGCCGGTCAGCTCCTTGATGATCTGCATGCCGATGCGCATATGCTCGCGCTCGGTGGCTTCGTCGATGCCTTGGTAGTGAATCCAGCGCCAGCCGTGGCAGGCGATCTCGTGGCCGAGTTCGACGAAGGCGCGCGTCAGCTCGGGATGGCGCTGCAGTGCCATCGACACCCCAAAGATCGTCAGCGGCAGGCAGCGCTTCTCGAACTCGCGCAGGATGCGCCAGACGCCCGCGCGCGAGCCGTATTCGTAGATGCCCTCCATGCTCATGTGGCGGTCGGGGTAGGCCGCGGCGCCTACGATCTCTGAGAGGAACTGTTCAGAGGCCGCGTCGCCGTGCAGCACGCAGTTCTCGCCGCCTTCTTCGTAGTTGAGCACGAACTGCAGCGCGACGCGCGCGCCGCCCGGCCAGCGGGCATGGGGCGGCTGCGCGCCGTAGCCGATGAGATCGCGTGGATAGTTCTCTTTTGTCATGTGTCGTTGCTTGCTTCAGGAGACCGGCCGGCACGCCGCGGCGCCCGCAAGTGCCGCAAAATACGCAATCAACGTGCCAGTCATGTCCGGGCGCGGCCGCGCCCGGCTACTTCAGTTACTCGGTGCCGTGCGAATTGGCGGCGGCGTTGCGCATTGCCTCTTCGCGCGACTGGATGCCGTTGTAGAACAGGTTCAGTGCCACGGCCACGATCGTGCCCAGCACGATGCCGCTGTGGGTGAACGGCCCCGTCCACTTTGGCAGGTACTGGAAGAACGTCGGTGCCAGCGTCGGGATCATGCCGGCGCCGATCGAGATCGCGACGATGAACAGGTTGTGGCGGTTGCGGTTGAAATCGCACGAACCCAGGATGCGGATGCCGGTGGCGGCCACCATGCCGAACATCACGATGCCGGCGCCGCCCAGCACGAACTGCGGCACCGAGGCCACCACGTGGGCCATCTTGGGAAACAGGCCGAAGGCGATCAGGATGATGCCGCCGGCAGCGGCCACGTAGCGCGAGCGCACGCCGGTCACGGTCACCAGGCCCACGTTCTGCGAGAACGAGGTGTAGGGGAAGGTGTTGAAGACACCGCCGATCACCGTGCCCAGGCCGTCGGCGCGCAGGCCGCGGGTCAGGTCTTCGTTGCTCAGCTTCTTGCCGGTGATGTCCGACAGCGCCAGGAACATGCCGGTCGATTCCACCAGCGTGATCAGCATGACGATGCACATCGACAGGATCGCGGTCAGCTCGAAGGTCGGCATGCCGAAGTGCAGCGGCGTGATGACGGCGACAAAGCTGGCTTCATCCAGGCCCTCGAACGAGACCTTGCCCAGCGCCATCGCCACCAGCGTGCCGGCGATGATGCCGAGCAGCACCGCGCAGTTGGCCACCAGGCCGCGGCCGTACTTGGTCAGCAGCAGGATGATCAGCAGCGTCAGCCCGGCGATGCCGAGGTTGGTCAGGTCCCCGTAGGCGAGGTTGGGCACTTCCTTGGCCACGCCGTCGATCACCGCGCGCGTGGTGGGCTGGCCGCCGGCCGCCCAGTTGATGCCCACGCGCATCAGCGACACGCCGATCAGCGTGATCACCGTGCCGGTCACCACCGGCGGGAACAGCCCGAGCATGCGTCCCATCATCGGCGCGATCAGGATGCCGAAGATCCCCGACGCGATCACGGCGCCGTAGATGCCGAGCAGGCCGACATTGGGATCGGTGCCGATGGCGATCATCGGTGCCACCGAGGCAAAGGTCACCCCCATCATTACGGGGAGGCGGATGCCGAATTTCCAGAAACCGAAGGCCTGGATCAACGTGGCGAGGCCGGCCGCGAACAGGTCGGCATTGATCAGGAACGCCAGCTGGTCCTTGGGCAGCTTGAGCGCGCCTCCCACGATCAGGGGCACGGCAACCGTGCCGGCGTACATCACCAGAACGTGCTGCAAACCGAGCGCGAGCAGGCGCCCTGAAGGCAAACGCTCGTTGGTGAGGTCCGTGGGGACCGTGGTGCTTGCTGAATTCATTGGTGCGTCTCCTCTCCTTTGGTTTGATGGGAACGCCACTGTCCTGGCCGTTGGTCCTGGGTGATCACCGGACGCATGTAGGCCTGTCGTCTCAGCACTCTGTGGTAGCCGGTGCTGTTTGCGGTCAGGCGTGGCCTTGCTTTTGGGAGCGGTGGCGGGAACACCGTGCTAGGTGGAGCGGCCTAGTACGCTGCGAAGATCGAAGCTGCCCGGCTCGTCTGGTTGCACGCGGTCCGCACAGGCGCCAAGGTGGTGCGCCATGCGCGACTGGGCCAGCGCGGCATCGCCCTGTTCCAGGGCGTCGAGGATTTCCTCGTGTTCGTCGAACGAGCAGGCGTTGTTGCCCGGGGCTTCCACGCTGGCGATCATCAGCGTGGTGCGCGATACCAGCCGGCGCATCATGTTGACCAGCAGGGCGTTGCCGGACAGTTCCGCCAGCGCCGTGTGGAACTCGGCGGACAGGCGGATCCATTTGGGGCGGTCATGCGTGAGAAAGGCCTGGCGCTCGCTGGCCACCATCTTGCGCAGCGGCGCGATCACGGTCTTGACGTCGGGCATGGCGGCGAGCTTGTCCAGCACCGCACGCTCCAGCATCTGGCGCAGCTCGAACATGTCGTGCGCCTCGTCGGTGGAGGGGCTGGCGATAAAGGCGCCGCGGTTGGGTTCGAGATCGACCATGCCATCGGCCGCGAGATGCGACAGCACCTTGCGCACGGTGTGCCGCGCGGTGGCATAGATTTCGCAAAGCGAATGCTCGGTGAGCTTGGTGCGCGGCGGCAGCCGGTGCTCCATGATCGCGTCGTAGATCTCGTGGTACATGCGCTCTTCGACCGAGCCTTTGCGGGCGGGCTTGCCCGGCTTGGCGGGGTTGATCTCGGTCGGCTCGGTAGCGGCAACATCGGCAACACCGGCAATCAGCTTCAGGCTCTTGGACATCGTGGCACCAGCAGTCAGTCAGGGCACCGTGAATCCCGGGTATCAGGGTACGGTGATCCAAAAATTGTTGACAATTATTTGGTTGGGGCCCCAGAATTGTCAACAAAACCGAGTCAGGTTTTCGACAACTCAGGGTAATCCCTGAATTGCCAACCGGGTGGGTGCAGGCGCATTGTCGCCACGCACCAACCCAGCGCCGGGATGCGTTACCAGACGTACCGAGCGGGCACCATTCCCACGAATGGTGCTAGTGAAGGCAGCGGCGCCCCTCACAACCCAATCGCAAAAGGATAAATACGATGGGACGCTTGACCACCCACGTTCTCGACACCGCTGCCGGGACGCCCGGACAAGGCATGTCGATTACTCTCCATAAAATTGTCGACAATCGCCGCGAAACCCTGAAGACCGTGGTCACCAACCACGATGGCCGCTGCGACCAGCCGTTGCTGGAAGGCGCCGACTTTGCCGTCGGCGTGTATGAGCTGGAATTCGCTGCCGGCGATTACTTCCGCGCGCAAGGCGTAAAGTTGCCCGAGCCCGCCTTCCTGGACGTGGTGCCCCTGCGCTTCGGCATTGCCGACGTCAACGCGCACTACCACGTGCCACTCCTGGTATCGCCCTGGTCGTATTCGACCTACCGCGGCAGCTGAAGCGGTGGCATAGGGAAACAGGAGACAAGACATGGAAGGCTATATCCTCGACTGGGCCAATATGCTGCTGCGGTGGGTGCACGTCATCACCGCCATCGCATGGATCGGCTCTTCGTTCTATTTCGTGTGGCTGGACAACAGCCTGACCAAGCCCACGGCGCCTGACCTGAAGGACAAGGGCGTCGACGGCGAACTGTGGGCCGTGCACGGCGGCGGCTTCTACAACCCGCAGAAGTACCTGACCGCACCCAAGGCGTTGCCGGAGAACCTGCACTGGTTCTACTGGGAGTCGTATTCGACCTGGATGAGCGGCTTCGCGCTGCTGGTGGTGCTGTACCTGTTCAACGCCAGCACGTACCTGATCGACAAGAACGTGTTCGACATGTCGCCCGGCGCGGCGGTCGGCTTTGCGGTGTCGTACCTGCTGATCGGCTGGATCGTCTATGACGGCATCTGCCGTCTGTTCGGCAAGAACGACCGCCTCGTCGGCATCCTGGTGGCGCTCTACATCGCTGCCGCTGCCTATGTGGCCTGTCATATCTTCTCGGGCCGCGCGGCGTTCCTGCTGACCGGCGCGATGGTCGCCACGATCATGAGCGCCAACGTGCTCGCGTGGATCATTCCGGGGCAGCGCAAGGTGGTGGCGGCACTGAAGGCCGGCCAGCCGGTGGACCCGATCCACGGCAAGCGCGGCAAGCAGCGCAGCGTGCACAACACCTACTTCACGCTGCCGGTGCTGTTCGCGATGCTGTCGAACCACTACAGCATGACCTACGCGCACAAGTACAACTGGGTGGTGCTGATCCTGATCATGCTGTCGGGCGTGCTGATCCGCCAGTTCTTCATCCTGAAGCACAAGGGCAAGATCAACGTCCTGTGGCCCGCCGCCGGCGTTGCCGCGCTGGCCGTGGTGGCGGTGATCATCGCGCCGCAGCCCCGCCCGACCGTGGCCAAGGGCGCAGGCGGCGAAGCTGCCGTGGCCGCCGTCAGCTTTGCCAAGGTGCAAGAAGTGATGAACGCCCGCTGCGTGCAGTGCCACGCCGAGCAGCCGAAGATGATGCCGACCGCGGCCAAGGGCATCAAGCTCGAAACTGCAGAGGACATCAAGACCCACGCGCAGCTGATCTACCAGCAGGCGGTGCAGCAGAAGGCGATGCCGCTGGGCAACGTGACGCAGATCACCGACGACGAGCGCGCGCTGCTGGGGCAGTGGTTCGAGGGCGGTGCCAAGACCACCAACTGAGTCTGATCTGAGCGTATTGGGGCCGGCTCGGCGAGCCGGCTCGCGAAATCCGAGCATCGGTGATCGACGGTCCGGAGGGCTGCGCAGTCGGCAGCCGTCAGTACCGGACCGGCGAGGGTTTGAACGGGGCCTTGTGCCCCGTTTTTTTGTTTGGTGTATCGGAGGCTGTCGCTGCGGGGCCGAAGTCAGGCCTGCGGCCAGCCTGTGCCGAGACTCACCCCCCGATATTCAGCAACGCCAACACCCCCAGCACCACAAAGATCGCCGCCGCAATCTTGTGCACCAGCCCGATTGGCATCTTGTTGGCAAACTTGTCGCCCAGCAGCACAGCCGGCGCATTGGCGATCATCATGCCGAGCGTCGTACCCGCCACCACCGGAACCACGGCGTCGCTGAAGCGCGCTGCCAGTGCCACGGTGGCGATCTGCGTCTTGTCGCCCATTTCGGCAAAGAAGAACGCGACGATGGTGGTGCCCAGGATGCCGATGGCGCCTTTCACCGGCTTCGCCTGCTCGGCATCATCCAGCTTGTCGGGAATCAGCATCCACGCGCCCATCGCGATAAAGCCCAGGCCGAGGATCCAGCGCAGCAGGCTTTCGCCGATCACATGCGTGATCCAGCCGCCGAGCGCACCGGCAAAGCCGTGGTTGACCAGCGTGGCGATCAGGATGCCGAGGATGATCGGGACGGGCTTGCGATAGCGCGCGGCCAGCACCAGCGACAGCAATTGCGTCTTGTCGCCCATTTCAGCAAGGGCGACGATGCCTGTGGAGACGAGGAAGGCTTCCATGTTGTTATGTGGGATAACCGGGCCGCAATGCATCGCGAGATGCCAATGACGCACACCTTTCCCGGCCCGGCCAGAAAGGTATGGTCATCGGTCTCGCCAGGCATGGACGCTGCCGGGCCAATCACAACAAGGCCGGCGGGTCCAGAGCTGCGCACGCCATAACCGCAAGCGGTCAAGTCTGTTGACGTACGCCCCTGTCCCCCGATGTCCGCATTGCGCGGCGCGGTGAGAGCAGGGCGGCTACTCCCCAATGGAAGCTGAGATTATAGCGGCGGCGGCGGCGATCGTCCACCGCCGACAGGGCAAAGGTGTGGCCGTTCAGGCCGGTACGGGCGCGTTTCCGCTGGTCTGGCGGCCGCGGAAATCGGTCCAGCACAGCGCCTTGAAGTCATACAGCTTGCAGCGGCGTGCGGTGTCGAAGTACCAGCGCCACGAGAAATTCTCGATGATGATGCGGCCCGGCAGCGCGTGTTCCAGCAGCGCCTGGGCGCGCTTGAGGCGGTACAGCGGCACGCTCATGTCGACGTGGTGGGCGGTGTGTTCCATGATGTGGTGCAACGCGGCGCCGATGCCGTGGCGGAAGCGCAGGTGCACGGTGGTCGAGACAAACGGCTGCGCCTTGGCCCACATCGCCTTGGTGTCGTACCACGCCACGCTGGTGTGGGTGTGGTGCACGTAGAGCACGAAGCCGACGGTGATGTTCCACACCAGGAACGGCAGCACGAAACCGGCGCCGACCAGCATCCACGCCGACTGGCTGGTGGCGAACGCCAGCCCGACCAGCGCGCCGATCCACGCCAGCCCGAAGGCCGCCACCAGCGCGCAGTCGCCCAGGAAGATCGGGCGGCGCGTGGCCATCTGGCGCTTGCTCGGGAAGAACAGCTTGCACCACCAGATCTCGACCAGGTAGTACAGGCCCGGGCCGAAGCCGGTGCGGTAGATGCGCTCCATCACGCGGCGCCAGCGCGGCAGCGCGTTGAATTCTTCCAGCGAGTAGGGCGCCCAGACGAAGTCGAAGCCTTTCAGGTTGGTGTAGCCGTGGTGCACCACGTTATGGCCGACTTCCCACAGGCTGTAGGGCGTCAGCGACGGCAGGAAGGTCAGCCGGCCCAGCCATTTGTTCAGGCCGCGGCGCGGCGTCAGGCTCTGGTGGCAGGCATCGTGGCCGATGATAAACAGGCGTGCGATCACCAGGCCCGCCAGCACGCCCAGCGCGAGCTTGGCGGCCCCGTGCTGGGCCAGCACCACGCCGGCCAGCACGGCGGCGAACAGCAGGTAGTCGAAGGCGAACAGCGCCAGCGCGCGCGGCGTGCTGCGCTGGCCGAGCGGAATCAGCCAGCCGCGGATGATCTTGCGCGAGGGCAGCGGTGCGTCCGGTGCGATCGGCTCCGGGAGGGGCGCGCCGTCGGGTGCGGCGCGTTTGGCATGGGCGGCATGGGGGGCATGCTCGGGATGCGCGGATTGGAATGCGGTCATGCGGAACCTTCTGGTTGCGGTCGGATTGGCGTCGGCGCGCAGCCGATGCGGATCGGGCGCGGCAGACCGCAAAGGTTAGAAGGCTTTGCCGGGAATGATCTTGACGGGCGTCAAGCCGGTGGGACGCAGGAAGCGGTAAACGCACGCCCGCCGCGTGGCGGCGGGCGCTTGCAGGCGAGATGTGACGGATCAGGCGGCCGGCACGTGGGCAGCTTCGCCCATCACATAGACGTTGTCGATCACGCGGTCATCGCCCAGCATCGCGAAGGCGAAAAGTTCTTCTTCCAGCGTTTCGGAGCGGTTGCTGCGGCGGGCGATCAGCGGCGTGGCCTTGGGGTCCAGCACGATGAAGTCGGCCTCGCAGCCTTCGCTGAAGCTGCCGACGCGGTCGGTCCAGCCCAGTGCCTCGGCGGCCGCGCGCGTGGCCAGGTAGAACATGCGCAGCGCGGTCAGGTAGTAGCCGCCCATGCGCGCCACCTTGTGCGCCGCGTTCATGGTGCGGAACATCGAGAATGAGGTGCCGCCGCCCACGTCGGTGGCCAGTGTCACGTTCAGGCGGTTGGCGTCGGACTGGTGGAAGTCGTAGAAGCCGCTGCCGAGGAACAGGTTCGAGGTGGGGCAGTGCGCCACCGCGGCGCCGCTGTCGGCCAGGCGGCGGCGGTCGTCCTGGTCCAGGTAGATGGCGTGACCGTACATCGCACCCGGGCGTAGCAGGCCGTAGTGGTCGTAGACGTCGAGGTAGCTGCGCGCATCCGGGAACAGCTCGGCGACCCATTTGACCTCGTCGCGGTTCTCGGCGACGTGGGTCTGGATAAAGGCGTCGGGGTAGGCGCGTGCCAGCTCGCCGCAGGCGGCGAGTTGCGCTTCGGTCGAGGTCGGCGCGAAGCGCGGCGTGATGGCGTAGCCGAGGCGCCCCTTGTTATGCCAGCGCGACATCAGGTCGGCGGAATCCTGCGCACCGCTCTCGGCGGTGTCGCGCAGGAACTCGGGGCAGTTGCGGTCCATCATCACCTTGCCAGTGACCATGCGCAGGTTGCGCGCCTCGCTCTCGGCAAACAGCGCCTCGGCCGAGGCCTTGTGCACCGTGCTCCAGACCACCGCGCTGGTGGTGCCGTTGCGCAGCAGTTCTTCGGTGAAGAAGCCGGCCACGCCGCGCGCGTAGTCGGGATCGGCAAAGCGGCGCTCTTCGGGGAAGGTGTAGGTCTCGAGCCAGTGCAGCAGGCCCGGCGATGGCGACGCGATCATGTCGGTCTGCGGGTAGTGCACGTGGGTATCGATAAAGCCGGGCACGATCAGCTTGCCGCGGTGGTCGACGATCTCGGCGTCGGCCGGGATGCGCGCGGCCAGCTCGGTGTAGTCGCCGGCGGCGGCGATGCGCCCGGCCGTGACGATCAGCACCCCGTCGTCCCAATACTGATACGCATCCTCATGGAACTGCGGGTCGCGCAGGAAATGCAGCACGCGGCCGCGGATGGCGCGGGTCAGGGAAGGGGTCTTGGGGGTGGTCGTCATGGTTTGTCTCTTCTGGCCGGCCTGCGCGCAATGCGCTGCAGGCCGGACTATTGGCATGCGCCGACGCTCAGGCCGCGGGGGCCGTGGCGGGCGGGGAGTTGGGCGGGCTCGACCAGAAATGGTCGACTTCCGCCAGGTACTCGGCCTTCTGCATGGCAGGCAGGAAGGCCGCTTCAAAGCTGTTGCGCGCGAGCTTGTGGGCATCGGCCGCGTCCAGCGGCAGCGCATCGAAGGTGGCTTCCCAGTTGGCGTTCATATAGCCGCCGAAATAAGCCGGGTCGTCCGAGTGCAGCGTGATCAACACGCCCGCATCGAGCATGCGCTTGAGCGGGTGGTCGCGCAGGTCTGGGTAGACCTTTAGCTTGACGTTCGACAGCGGGCACACAGTCAGCGCCACCCGCTCGCGCGCCAGGCGTTCGACCAGCGCCGGATCGTCGATGGCATGCACGCCGTGGTCGATGCGCTGTACCTTGAGGATATCGAGCGCGTCGGTGACATACTGCGCCGGGCCTTCCTCGCCCGCGTGGGCCACCAGGTTCAGGTCCAGCTCACGCGCTTTTGCGAACACGCGCGCGAATTTCTCGGGCGGGTTGCCCTGCTCTGACGAATCCAGGCCGACGCCGACGAAACGGTCGCGGTAGGGCAGCGCGGCGTCCAGCGTGGCAAAGGCGTCTTCCTCCGACAGATGGCGCAGGAAGCACAGGATCAGGCTGCTGGAGAAGTCATACTCAGTGCGCGCCTGCGCCAGGGCATCGGCGATGCCGTCGATCACCACGCCGATCGGCACGCCGCGCGCGGTATGGGTCTGCGGATCGAAGAAGATCTCGGCGTGACGGACGTTGTCGGCGACGGCGCGCTTGACGTAGTCCATGGTCATGTCGAAGAAATCTTCCTCGGTCAACAGCACGCTGGCGCCGGCGTAGTAGATATCCAGGAACGACTGCAGGTCGGTGAAGGCGTAGGCGGCGCGCAGTGCCTCGACGCTCGGGTAGGGCAGCGCGACCTGGTTGCGCTGGGCCAGCCGGAAGATCAGTTCCGGCTCGAGCGTGCCTTCGATATGCACATGCAGTTCGGCCTTGGGAGTGCGGCGGATCTTGTCCGCGAGCGCGGCATCGATGGTCATGGGGGCCTCGGTTCTGGGCTTTTCTGTACCTTCCGGCGGGCCGGCGGCACGGGTTCAGGGATGCACCGCCTCCGGGCGGCCGGCACGCAGCGCGGCGAGGCGCTGTTCGCGGACCTGGAGCAGCTGGGCGACGATGGCTACCGCAATCATAGCCGGAGCCTTGTCGATGATCCCGGGAACCCCCATGGGGCATGTCATTTCCGCAAACCGGGCCGGGTCGATGCCGTGCTCGGCCATGCGGTGTTCGAAGCGCGCGCGCTTGGTCTTGGAACCAATCAGCCCGAAGTAGGCGAAATCGGTGCGCTTCAGGATTTCTTCGCACAGGGTCTGGTCGAGCGCATGGCTGTGCGTCATGACCAGGAAATAGCTGCCCGCGGGTGCCTGCGCGACCACGGCCTCGGGCGTGTCGCTGGCCTCGGCCTCGACGTTGTCGGGCAGGCCGCCGGGGAACAGCGTGTCGCGCTCGTCGACCCAGTGCACGCGGCATGGCAGCGTGGCCAGCACCTTGACCAGCGCATGGCCGACATGGCCCGCGCCGAACAGCACCACGTGCATGGCGTCGGGCACCAGCGTGTCGATCCAGCTGCCGTCGGCGTGCAGCACGACGCCGGGGATGACGGCTTTGCTGTCCGCCTGCGCCACGGGCCCGCTGGCTGGCACGTGCCGCTGAAGCGACTTGCCAGCGGCGAAATTGCGCTCGATTGCGTCGAGCCAGCCCAGGTCGGCTTCGCCCAGCACCTCGAACGCCAGTTGCACCACGCCGCCGCAACATTGGCCGAGCGCCGGACCGAGGGGAATGCGCTCGATACGGCGCGCTTCACCGCGCACCAGCATCGCGCGCGCGATATCCATGCCGCGCCACTCCAGGTGGCCGCCGCCGATGGTGCCGACCAGGTCGTCGGCGCTGACCAGCATGCGGATGCCGGGCTCGCGCGGCGCGGAGCCCTTGACCTCGACGATGGTGACCATCGCTACCGGCACGCCGGTGCGCACCATGCGGGCGGCGTCGGCGAAGCGGAAGGGTTTGAGCGGTGCGTCCTGCATGTCGGGGGCCTTGTGGAGGTGCTTGGTATTGCTTGTGTCAGAGGTGGCGCGCGCCTGCTTCTTCCGCCGGCCCCTCGCCTGTCGACGCAGACGAGGGGGGAAAGTCCGGGGCGCCCGCAGGCGCGCGCTTCCTTGCCATCGATCAGGCCGTCGCTTCGGTTGCTGATTCGGCTGCTGATTCGGTTGCCTGTGCCGCGGCCTCGCGCACGGCTTCCACCGCGTCAAGGATCGCCTCGCTGGTGGCGGGTGCCTGCAGCGGCGGGTTGATGCGGTAGTCGCCCACCGCGGCAATCGCGTCGCGGATCGCGAAGAACACCGAGAACGGCAGCAGCAGCGGCGGCTCGCCCACCGCCTTGGAGCGGTGGATGCTGTCCTCGACGTTCTGGTTCTGGTACAGGCGCACGTTGAATTCCTCGGGGCAGTCGTTGACCGTGGGAATCTTGTACGTGGACGGTGCGTGCGTCATCAGCTTGCCGTCCTTGTTCCACCACAGTTCCTCGGTGGTCAGCCAGCCCATGCCCTGGATAAACGCGCCCTCCACCTGGCCGATGTCGATCGCCGGGTTCAGCGAGCGGCCGGCGTCGTGCAGCGCGTCGGCGCGCAGCAGCTTCCATTCGCCGGTCAGCGTATCCACCAGCACCTCGGAGCAGGCGGCGCCGTAGGCGTAGTAGTAGAACGGGCGGCCGTGCAGCTTGCTCTGGTCCCAGTGCAGCTTGGGCGTGGTGTAGAAGCCGTCGGACCACAGCTGCACGCGCGACACATAGGCCTCGCGCGCCAGGTCGCCGAACGACAGGCGCAGTTCGCCCGCGCAGACCAGGTCATCGTTGAAGCGCACTTCCGACGGTTCCACGCCGGCCTTGCGCGCCGCAAACGCCGCCAGGCGCTCGCGAATCTGGCGCGCGGCGTCCTGCGCGGCCTTGCCGTTCAGGTCCGCGCCGGTCGATGCGGCGGTGGCCGAGGTGTTGGCCACCTTGCTGGTATCGGTCGCGGTCACGCGCACGCGCTCCATGCGGATGCCGAGTTCGTGTGCCACCACCATCGCCACCTTGGTATTCAGGCCCTGGCCCATCTCGGTGCCGCCGTGGTTCACCAGCACCGAGCCGTCGTTGTAGACGTGTACCAGCGCGCCGGCCTGGTTGAAGTGCGCCACGTTGAACGAGATGCCGAACTTCACCGGGGTGATGGCGATGCCCTTCTTCAGGATCGGGCTCTGCGCGTTGAACGCGCGCGTGGCCTCGCGGCGGGCGCGGTATTCGCTGGTCGCCACCAGTTCGTCGATCAGTTCGTGGATGACGTTGTCTTCCACGGTCTGGCCATAAGGCGTGACGTTGTTCTCCGTCTTGCCGTAGAAGTTGGCGCGGCGCACGTCGAGCGAATCCTTGCCGACGTTGCGGGCCACGTTGTCCAGGATGTACTCGACCGCGAACGCGCCTTGCGGGCCGCCGAAGCCGCGGAAGGCGGTGTTGCTCTGCGTGTTGGTCTTGCCGCAGTAGCCGTCGATCTGCACGTTCGGCAGCCAGTAGGCGTTGTCGAAGTGGCAGATGGCGCGGGTCATCACCGGACCCGACAGGTCGGCGGAAAAACCGGCGCGCGACACCATCTCGACCTTGACGCCCTCGATGCGGCCTTCATCGTCGTGGCCGACTTCATAGTCGAACAAGAAGTCATGGCGCTTGCCGGTGATCATCATGTCGTCGTCGCGGTCCGGGCGCAGCTTGACCGGGCACATCAGCTTCCAGGCAGCCAGCGCGGCGCAGCAGGCGAACAGCGCCGACTGCGACTCCTTGCCGCCGAAGCCGCCGCCCATGCGGCGGCACTCGACCAGCACCTGGTGCGCATGCCAGCCCAGCATGTGCGAGACCGCGTGCTGCATTTCGGTCGGGTGCTGGGTCGAGCACCACACGTGCATGCCGTCGTTCTCGCGCGGCGCGGCGTAGGAGATCTGGCCTTCCAGGTAGAACTGTTCCTGGCCGCCCAGGCGGATCTTGCCGCTGTCCTGGTGGGCGGCGCTTGCGATATGCGCGGCGGCTTCGCCACGCTTCAGGTGCATCGGCGGCAGCACATAGCTGCCGGCCTGGTGCGCGGCCTCCGGCGACAGCACCGGCGGCAGGTCCTCATACTCGATCACGCCCAGTCGCGCCGCGCGGCGGGCCGCATCATGCGAGCTCGCCACCACGATAAAGACCGGCTGGCCGATAAACTGCACCACGCCGCGCGCCAGGATCGGATCATCGTGGATGATCGGGCCGCAGTCGTTGCTGCCGGGGATGTCGTCCACCGTCAGCACGGCGACCACGCCGGGCGCGGCGCGCACCTTGTCGAGGGAGATCGACTGGATGCGGGCGTGCGCGCGGGTGCTCATGCCGAGCGCGGCGTGCAGCGTGCCGGCCAGCTCGGGGATGTCATCCGTGTAGGTGGCGGTGCCGGCCACGTGCAGGTGGGCGGATTCATGCGGACGCGAGATGCCGACCTGCGGAACCGGTTCGGCGGCGACGCTGGCGTCGAGCAGGAAGGGTTCGGTTTGCTTGTTCATGCCGATGCTTTCCTTTTTCTCTGGCTCAGGCCGTGACGATGGCAATGGCGCCGGCGCCAGGAGCGCGGACGTTGACAGCTGCCGCAGGCAGCGCTTCATTGCTGGTTTCCAGCCAGAAGCGGTACAGCAGGTTGGCGGCGCCGCGGCTGCGGTACGACGCGGTCGCGCGCATGTCGGACAGCGGCGTGTAGTCCTGCGCCAGCGCGGCCATGCCGGCGCGGGCAGTGGCTTCGTTCCACGGCTGGCCGGTCAGGGCCGCTTCCGTGGCGGCGGCGCGCTTGGGCGTGGCGGCCATGCCGCCGAAGGCGATGCGCGCCTCGCTGACGATGCCGTCCTGCACGGTGATGCCGAATGCGGCGCACACGGCGGAAATATCCTCGTCAAAACGTTTGGACAGCTTGTAGGTGCGGAAGTGCTGCGGGCCCGCCACCGGCACGCGCAGCGCGGCGACGAATTCGCCCGGCTGCATCGCGGTCTTCTGGTAGGCCAGGTACAGGTCTTCGAGCGGCATTGTGCGGCGGGTTTCGCCGTGTTGCAGCACCACTTCCGTGCCCAGCGCGATCAGCGC
Organism: Cupriavidus sp. DF5525; assembly: GCF_040149425.2. Classification (NCBI taxonomy): domain Bacteria; kingdom Pseudomonadati; phylum Pseudomonadota; class Betaproteobacteria; order Burkholderiales; family Burkholderiaceae; genus Cupriavidus; species Cupriavidus sp. DF5525. Next base: position 1,004,514 of record NZ_CP168265.1, read on the forward strand.
CGGCATCGAGTCGCCGATGGGCGAACCGTTGGCGATATTGCCGCCCAGCGTGCCGGCATTGCGGATCGGCAGCGAGGCAAAGCGCTTCCACATTTCTTCCAGCTCGGGGTGGGAGGCGTTCAGCGCGGCATAGGCTTTCTCTAGCGTCACGGCGGCGCCGATCTCGATCATGCCGTCGCGTTCCCCGATCTGGTTAAGGTCTTCCACCTGGCCCACGTAGAGCAGGTTGCCCAGCTCGCGGAACTGCTTGGTCACCCACAGGCCGACGTCGGTGCTGCCGGCCAGGATGCGGATATCGGGCTGCGCCGCCTTGATCGTGCCGAACTCGGCCGCGGTGCGCGGAGCAAAGAACTCTTGCCCTTGCGCGCGGTAGCGGAAGGTCTCGCCGCGCTTCAGGTTGCGCAGCGTCTCGGCGATCTGCTTCGGGTCGAGCTTGTCGGCCGCTGGGGCGGGCAGGGCCATCATGCGCTCGCCGGCGTCGATGATCGGGCGATAGCCGGTGCAGCGGCACAGGTTGCCGGTCAGCGCGTCGCAGATGGTCTGGCGCGAAGGGGATTCGCCGCCGGGCGTGTGCTGCTGGTACAGCGCCCACAGCGACATCACGAAACCCGGGGTGCAGAATCCGCATTGCGATCCGTGGCATTCGACCATGGCTTCCTGCACCGGGTGCAGCGTGCCATCGGCCTGGCGCAGGTCTTCGACCGTGATCAGGGCCTTGCCGTCGAGCGTGGGCAGGAACTGGATGCAGGAGTTGACCGCCTTGAATTCGATGTCGCCGCCGTCCTGCAACTCGCCGATCACGACGGTGCAGGCGCCGCAGTCGCCTTCGGCGCAGCCTTCCTTGGTGCCGGTGCAGCGCGCGTCCTCACGCAGGTACTGCAGCACGGTGCGGGTAATGGGGGCGTCGGATACTTCCTTGACCTGGCCGCGATGGAAAAAGCGGATGGTTTGCGTCTCCATGGTCTTCTCTCTTTTGGTGATGGCGGAAACATAGCACCCCGGCCTTTCATGCAATATTCGGCCCAGGTGATATGCGCCATCAGCAGGCACGCCGGTCGGTGCCCCTCCGCACGGAGCCAGCGCTGCCAGCCGGGTGCAATTTGACCGATTGTGGGGTGCGTGTCATACACTATGCGCCGTTCCCATCCCCCACGCCACCCATCTGGCCCCCGCCGGAGGGCCGCCATCGCCATGCACGGACGCGACCATCTCGATACTTATTTGCTGCGGGTGCTGCACACCCTGCTGACCGAGCAGAGCGTCACCCGTACCGCCGTACGCCTGGGCCAGTCGCAGCCCGCCATCAGCAACACGCTGAAGCGGCTGCGCGAGATCACCGGCGACGCCATTTTGGTGCGGGGCAAAAACGGCATGGTGCCGACTGAGCGCGGCCGCGAACTGCTGGCGCTGGCCGAGCAGAGCCTGGCCGCGATGGACCGCATCGCCCGCCCGCCGCAGCAGTTCGACCCCGCCACCACCACGCGCACCTTCCACCTGGGCGCGCCGGACTACCTGGACGCCTTCTTCTTGCCCAATATCGTCGAGCGTGTGCGCCGGCTGGCGCCTGGGGCGAAGCTGTTCGTGCATCCGATGACCTCGTCGTCGGATTTCCTGGAGGACCTGGAGCAGGGGCAGTTGGATATCGTGGTCGGCAACTGGCTGTCGCCGCCCGAGCACCTGCATATCTCGCCGCTGTTCGACGACGAGGTGGTGTGCATGCTCGGCGCGCAGCACCCGCTGGCGCGCAAGGGGCTGACGCTCAAGCACTACCTGGAGATGCCGCACCTGGCGCCGGCGCCCTATGCATCGATGCAGCGCAGCATGATCGACCAGGCGCTGGCCGAGCAGGGCTACAAGCGCAATATCCAGGTGACGTTGCCGTATTTCGGGCTGGTGCCGTATGTGCTGATGAAGACCGATATGGTTTTCACCACCGGGCGCCAGTTTGCGGCGCACTATGCGCAATACCTGCCGATCCGGATGGTGCCATCGCCGGTGTCGTTCCCGCGCATGCGCTTTTACCAGCTCTGGCACGAGCGCTGCCATGCGGCGCCGGATGTGATGTGGATGCGGCGGATGATCGCGGAGGTGGCGACAGACCTGCCGCAGTTGCCGCGGCTGGAGACCGAGGCGGGCTGAGGCAGTGGAAGACGGAGCCACGGATCGACTAAGGCTCGCCTCGCCTGCTACTGCGCGGGAGGCCGCGGAGCGCATGTTCCGATCCCTGCGGCCCCGGCTTGCCGCGGTCCTGCCACCGGACGCCGCCATCGAGCACGTGGGCGCCACGGCGGTCAGCGGGTGCCTGACGAAAGGCGATCTCGACATATCTGTCCAGGTGGGCCCAGAGGCGTTCGCTGCCGCGGACCTGGCGCTGTCGGGGCTGTTCGAACGCAACACTGGCTCGGTGCGCACGGACAGCTTTTCCGCCTTCAAGTGCGATGAGGTACGGCCACCAGTCGGAATCCAGCTGGTGGTGCGCGGGGCGCCGCTGGATGTGTTCGTCCGGTTCCGGGACAGCCTGCTGGCCGACCCGGCACTAATCGAGCGATACAACGCGCTCAAGCGTTCCCAGGAAGGCGCGGAGATGCGCGCCTACCGGGCTGCAAAATCCGCGTTCATTGCCTCGGTACTGGGGCGATCAGCCGGAGGCTAGCCCCTTGCCCCTCACTTGGCCTTGTAGTCCGGGAAGAACAACTGCTCCCCCTCGACCTTGTAGCTGGCGATGGCCTCTTGCCCTTCCTTCGACGTCATCCACTCCACCAGCTTCATCGCGTCCGTGTAGTTGGTCCCCGGATGCTTGGCCGGGTTGACCGCGATGATCCCGTACGGATTGAACATCTTCGGATCGCCTTCCAACGCGATCGCCAGGCCGGTCTTGGCGCGATAGGCGCCATAGGTGGCCCGGTCTGACAGGGTATAGGCCGGCATCTGCGCCGCCATGGTGAGCACCTCGCCCATGCCCAGGCCGGCGCTGACGTACCAGGGCTGGCCCTTGGGCTCGATGCCCAGTTGCTTCCAGTACTCCTTCTCCATCACGTCGGTGCCGGAGTTGTCGCCGCGCGAGATGAACTTGCTGCCGCTGCCGGCCACCTTGCGCAGGCCCGCGAGCACGTCCTTGCCACCCTTGATCCCGGCCGGGTCATTGGCCGGGCCGACCACGATGAAGTCGTTGTACATGACGTCGCGCCGGTTCACGCCGTAGCCGGCGGTGACGAAGGCGTCTTCCATCTTGCGGGCATGGACCAGCAGCACGTCGACGTCGCCCATCTCGCCCATCTTCATGGCCTTGCCCGAGCCGACCGCGATCACCTTCACATTGACGCCGGACTTCTGCTCGAAGCGCGGCAGCAGGTACTTCAGCAGGCCGGAATTCTCGGTGCTGGTGGTGGTGGCCAGCTTCAGTTCGCCGGCATGGGCCGCGGACAGCAGCGCCAGGCAGGCGATGGCCGTGGCGCGGCGCAGGTGACGAGGCAGGCGTTGGGCGAGGCGTGGCGACATATTCTGGCTCCTTTGTATTATGTTTTTGCCGACATAATTGCTATTCTCTCCGAGGATCGTAGAGAATGAGACAAACTACATAACAGCCGGGATTTTCATTGTCATGCAGTCAAAATCGAAAAGTAAATATGTAAGGCAGAACATATGACGTTCCGCTTTGACCTGTTCCCCGTGATCGCGCCGGACGACAATCCGCGCGCCAACGGCAAGGTGTTCCAGCTCCTGAAGGCCGTGCGCGAAACCGGCTCGCTGCACCGCGCCGCGCGCGAGATCGGCCTGTCCTATCGGCACGCCTGGGGCGTGATGCGTACCTGGGAGGAAATGTTCGGGCGCAGCATGCTGGACATGGAGCGCGGACGCGGTGCCTCGCTGACGCGCTTTGGCGAGCGCCTGCTGCGCGCCGAGCTGCGCCTGCGCGAGTCGATCGAGCCGGCTGTGCAGAAGGCGATGGCGGAATTCATCGCCGAGCTGGATGACGCCCAGCAGCCGCAGACGTGCGTGCATTTCACCGGCAGCCATGACCCGGCGGTGGAGGTGCTGGCCGGCGCGCTTGGCCAGGCCGGCACGCCGCTGCAGCTCGATGCCGTGTTCTGCGGCAGCGTGGAGGGGCTGATCTGCCTGCAGGAGCGGCAGTCGGAGCTGGCCGGCTTCTACGTTTCGCCGGTGCAGACCGCGGGCTCGGTGGCGCACGTGACGCTGCGCAAGTGGCTGCGGCCGACCTCGGTGCGGCTGCTGCGGCTGGCGTGGCGCGAGCAGGGGCTGATCGTCGCCCCCGAGGTGGCGCGCGAGGTCCGCGACCTGCGCGACCTGGCGCGCACCCAGGCACGCTTCGTCAACCGCCAGCGCAGTTCGGGCACGCGCATGCTGTTCGACCAGTTGCTGGCCGCGCAGGGCCTGTACCCGGACCAGATCGCGGGTTATGAAGAGACCGAATTCAGCAACGAGAAGGTGGCCGAGGCGGTGCACAGCGGGCGCGCGCAGGTCGGCTTCGGGCTGCGCATGAATGCCGAGGCGCACGGGCTGGGCTTCGTGCCGCTGACGCGCGAGGCCTATTACCTGGCGCTGCGCAAGAACGACCAGACCGCCGGCTGGATGGCCCCGGTGCTGGGGCTGCTTGCCGATCCCGCCTTTGCCCGGCGCATCGAGGCGCTGCCGGGCTACACCATGGCCGAGCCGCTGGGCATCCTGACGCCGCAGGAGGCGTTGCCGTGGTTCGGGCCCGACGGCAAGGAAGAGGGCTGAAGGCGCGCCGCCGCGCCGTCTGCCCGGTCCGTATTACACTCCTTGCGAGGGCGCTCTACGTTTGCGCCCGCCCTTGCAAGGAACACCATGCTGGAAACCGCCGCGCTGGCCGCGGGCATGTCCTGGGCCAGCGGTTTTCGCCTCTACCTCGCCGTGTTCGCCGCCGGCGTGCTGGCGCGCCTGGGCTTGCTGGAGTTGCCGCCCGGGCTGCAGCCGCTGGAATCGTGGTGGGTCATCGGCGTGGCCGCGGTGCTGGCCTTGGCCGAATTCGTCGCCGACAAGGTGCCGGGTTTCGATTCGGTCTGGGACGGCATCCATACCTTCGTGCGCATTCCCGCCGGCGCCATCCTGGCGGCTGCGGCCTTCGGCCAGCTCGACCCGCAGTGGGTGGTCGCCGCGGGCCTGATCGGGGGCACGCTGGCCGGCACCGCGCATGCGGCCAAGGCCGGCACGCGCGCGCTGATCAACGTGTCGCCGGAACCGTTCTCCAATTGGGCGGCCTCATTCACTGAAGACCTGACCGCGACCGGCAGCCTGCTGCTGGCGTTCTTCCTGCCGGTGGTGTTCCTGGTCCTGTTGGTGGTGTTCCTGGTGGTCGCGATCTGGCTGATTCCCAAGCTGTGGCGCAGCGTGCGCCGGCTGCATGCGAGCCTGCGCGGCAGGACCGAACGACCCGATAGCTTGCCCGGCGGACGCTGAGTGCCGCCGGCTTTCCCTGACTGACCCGAGGCGAACCGCCGCCGGGATCCAAGAACCGAACAATCCGATGCCCTCCGAGTCCGCCATCGCCCCGACCACCCCCGCCAGTCCCGTTGCCGCCGGCGCGAGCACTGCACACGGCAGCCGTTTCTCCGCCTGGCGCCAGGCGCTGCGCATGGCGCGGCGCGACTGGCTGGCGGGGGAGCTTTACCTGCTGCTGTTCGCACTGGTGCTGGCGGTGGCGGCATTGACCAGCGTCGGCTTTATGGCCGATCGCATGCGCCTGGGGCTGGAGCGCGATGCGCGCCAGATGATCGCCTCCGACGTGCTGCTGGTGTCGGACCAGCCTTTCGATGCGGCCTTTGCGCAGCGGGCGCAAGCGGCAGGGCTGGCGGTGGCCCAGACCGTGACCTTCCCGAGCATGGCCACCGCCAACGGCAAGGCGCCGGCCGGCGGCGATGCGCCCAGCCAGCTTGCCGCGCTCAAGGCCGTGACCGACGGTTATCCGCTGCGCGGCAAGCTCAAGGTGGCCAGCGCACCGGGCGCGGCGGAGGGGCCGGCCGAGGGCATTCCGGCGCCCGGCACGGTGTGGGTCGACGAAGCGCTGCTGGGCGCGCTGGGCGTTGCCGTGGGCGATAAGCTGCAGCTCGGCAGCCGCACCTTCCGCATCGACCGCATCATCACGCAGGAACTGGATCGCGGCACCGGCTTCATGAACTTCGCGCCGCGAGTGCTGATGCCGTTGTCGGACCTGGAGGGCACCGGACTGATCGGCTGGGGCAGCCGCGTGACCTACCGCCTGCTGGTGGCCGGCCCCGACGCTGTGGGCGCCAGCTACCAGAAGTGGGCGCGGGGCGAGATCGAGCGCCGCAAGCTGCGCAACACGCGGATCGAGTCGCTGGAATCGGGCCAGCCGCAGATGCGCGCCACGCTGGACCGGGCCGAGCGTTTCCTGTCGCTGGTGGCGGTGCTGTCGTCGATGATCGCGGCGGTGGCGATCGCCATGTCGGCGCGCCGCTATATGCAGCGCCACACCGACGCCTGCGCGGTCTACAAGTGCCTGGGGCTGACGCGCGGACAGATCCTGCGCGCGTTCGGGCTGGAGTTCCTGCTGCTGGGCGCGGCCGGCGCGCTGGCCGGCGTGCTGATCGGCTATGTGGCGCATTACGGGCTGCTGCTGTCGCTGGGCGGCCTGCTCAAGGTGTCCTTGCCGCAGCCGTCGCTGCTGCCGGCGGTGGTGGGCGTGCTGGCGGGGCTGGTGCTGCTGACGGGCTTTGCGCTGCCGCCGCTGCTGGCGCTGACGCGCGTGCCGCCGCTGCGCGTGCTGCGGCGCGATATCGGGCTGCCGCCGGTGTCGGCATGGGTGGCCTATGCGCTGGGCCTGGGCGCCTTTGTTTCGCTGTTGCTGGTGGCCGCGCGCGACCTGCGGCTGGGACTGACCACGGCAGGCGGGTTTGTGGCCGCGGGAGTGGTGTTCGGGGTGCTGGCGCTGGCGTTGCTGACGCTGTTGTCGCGCCTGATGCGCGGGCGCCTGCGCGGCCGCGCGGCGATGGGCTGGCGCTTCGCGCTGGCCGTGCTGGAGCGCCGCCGCGGGGTGACGGTGCTGCAGACCGTGGCGCTGGCGGTGGGGCTGATGGCGCTGCTGCTGCTCGGCATGACCCGCAACGACCTGGTCGACTCGTGGCGCAGCGCCACGCCGGCCGATGCACCCAACCGCTTCATCATCAATATCCAGCCCGACCAGCGCGAACCGCTGCGCAAGCTGCTGGCGGGTGCGGGAATCAACGACCTGCTGTACCCGATGGTGCGCGGGCGCCTGACCCATATCGGCGAGCGCGCGATCCGTGGCGACAGCTTCGAGGACGGGCGCGCGCGCAACCTGGTGGAGCGCGAGTTCAACCTGTCCTATGCCGATGCGCTGCCCGAGGGTAACCGCGTGATTGCGGGGCGATGGTCCAACGGCGCGGATGGCGCGGAAGCGGGTGCGTCGGTGGAGGAGGGCATCGCCAAGACGCTGGGCATCCGGCTCGGCGACACGCTGCGCTTCGACGTCGCGGGCCAGGCCGTGCAGGCGCGCGTGACCTCGCTGCGCAAACTCGACTGGGGCTCGATGCGGGTCAACTTCTTCGTGATCCTGCCGCCGCAGGCGATGCAGGGGCTGCCCGAGACCTATATCACGTCGTTCCACCTGCCTGCGGCCAGTGCCGCGATGGGCAACCGGCTGATCGCGGCCTTCCCCAACATCACCGTGGTCAATACCGACATGATCCTGCGTCAGATCCAGGACATCCTGGACCAGGTGATCGCGGCGGTGGAGTTCCTGTTTATCTTCACGCTGGCCGCGGGCGTGACCGTGCTGTACGCGGCGCTGTCCGGCGCGCGCGACGAGCGCATGCGCGACGCCGGCCTGCTCAAGGCGCTGGGCGCATCGGCCGCACTGGTGCGGCAGACGCAGTACGCCGAGTTCCTGGTGGTGGGCGGGCTGGCCGGATTCCTGGCGAGCCTGGGCGCGATCGCGGTGGGCTGGGGGCTGTCGCAGTTCGTCTTTGACTTCCCGTACCGCTTTAATGCCTGGATTGTGCCGGTCGGCGTGGTTTCTGGCATGCTGTGCGCTTTTGCCGGCGGCTGGCTGGGCCTGCGCGAAGTGCTGCGCCAGCCCGCGCTGGCGACCTTGCGTGATGCCTGAAGCAACTTCACCGAGCAACTTCGGCCGCGCAGATCGAGTATGTGATGAGTACTGAATCCAACGACAAGCCCGATGTGACCGCCTTTGAACTGGTCGGCGGCGAAGCGCGCGTGCGCGAGCTGGTCGACCGCTTCTACGACCTGATGGACCTGGAGCCCGAGTTCGCCGGGCTGCGCGCGCTGCATCCGCCCTCGCTCGAGGGCTCGCGCGACAAGCTTTTCTGGTTCCTGTGCGGCTGGCTGGGCGGCCCCAACCATTTCATCGACCGCTTCGGCCATCCGCGCCTGCGCGCGCGCCATATGCCGTTCGAGATCGGCGTCAGCGAGCGCGACCAGTGGATGCGCTGCATGGCCCTGGCGATGCAGGACGTCGGCCTGCCCGAGGAACTGCAGCTGCGCCTGATGCAGGCGTTCTTCCAGACCGCCGACTGGATGCGCAACGTGGCGCGCTGAGGCGCCCGCCGTTCCATACCGAAAGGACTTCCCGCCCCATGACAGCCCCGTTGCCTGAGGCCGCCCGACGCGTGCTCGATTTCTGGTTCGATACGCCTGGTTCGGCCGGCTGGAACACCGCGCGCCGCCCTTGGTTCACCAAGTCGGACGAATACGATGCTGAGATCCGCCGTCAATTCCTCGCCGACTGGCAGGCCGCCCATGAGGGCGCCACGGACGACTGGTCGGTCACCCCCGAGGGCGCGTGCGCGCGCGTGGTGCTGCTCGACCAGTTCCCGCGCAACATGTTCCGCAACGACCCGCGCAGCTTTGCCACCGACGCGCAGGCGCTGGCGCTGGCCAAGCGCATCGTCGCCACCGGCAGGGACCGCGCGCTGCCGACCGACCACCACCGCATGTTCTGCTACATGCCGTTCGAGCATTCGGAAGCACTGGAAGACCAGGACGAGGCGGTCCGGCTGATGACGCAGCTGCGCGACGCCAGCGGCGGGAAGGTGGATGTGGTGGAGTGGGCCGAGAAGCACCGCGTGATCATCGCGCGCTATGGCCGCTTCCCGCACCGCAACGCGGTGCTGGGCAGGCAGAGTACGCCGCAGGAACTGGCGTTGCTGCGGCAGCCGGGCTCGTCGTTCTGAACGAAGCCCGGCGGCGGGGCGCGTTCAGGTCTTGTCGCGCGCCTGCTGCCACTTGTCCACGCGCACGCGCGGCGCGTCGGCCAGTTTCTGCAGCAGCGCAGCCGGCGTGTCAGCCACGTGCAGCAGATCGGCATGCACCTGCTTCATGAAACCTTCCTGCACGGCATGGGAGAGGAAGCCCAGCAAGCCGTCATAGAATCCGCCGACATTGAGCAGGCCCACCGGCTTGTCGTGGTAGCCCAGTTGCAGCCAGGTAAAGGTCTCAAACAGTTCCTCGAAGGTGCCCACGCCGCCCGGCATGGCGATAAAGGCGTCGGCTCGGTCGGCCATCATCTGCTTGCGCTCGTGCATATTGCGCACCACGTGCAGCTCGGTCAGGCCGCGGTGGCCGACTTCCTTCTGCATCAGCGCGTCGGGAATGATGCCGATGGCGTTGCCGCCGTGCTCGAGCACGGCATCGGCGACGATGCCCATCAGGCCCACCTTGCCGCCGCCATAGACCAGCGCCAGTCCGCTTGCGGCCAGCGTGCGGCCGAGCAGGCGCGCGCCCTCGGCGTATTCGGGGCGGTTGCCGGGGTTGGAGCCGCAATAGACGCAGACGGATTTCACTTCTTCTCCTTTGCCGCTTCGGCGGCTGTCTTGGCTGCCGCGTAGTCGCGCGCAAGCTGGTCGAAGGCTTCCCGGGGCCGGCCGCGCAGGTAGGGTGCAAGGATCGAGAAGATGTGATAGCTCGAGCCGTGCAGGTAACCGCGGATCTGCTCGGGATCGTTGTACTGGCGCGGATGCTGCACGAACTGGAACGACAGCCAGTAGGTGGCGATTACCACCATGTTGGTGCAGATGGCCTCGACCTGCTCGGGCGTGGCTTCCATCTCGCCGTCTTCGATGAACTGGCGGCAGATCTCGTGCGCGAACCGCTTCTTCTGCTCGACGATGCGCTTGAAGTTGGTCTCCAGCATCCGGTTGCGCGCCAGCAGGTCGTTGATGTCGCGATACAGGAAGCGGTAGTTCCACATGAACTCGGACATGTACTGCAGGTAGCCCCAGCTTTCGTCGAGGGTGGCCTTGCGGTCATCCGGCATCTTCAGGCGGCGCTCCATCTCCTGCTCGAAGCGCACGAAGATGGAGTTGATGATGTCGTCCTTGTTGCGGAAGTGGTAGTAGAGATTGCCGGGGCTGATCTCCATCGCTTCCGCGATCGTGGTGGTGGTGACGTTCGGTTCGCCGACTTCATTGAACAGGCGCAGCGAGACGTCGAGGATGCGGTCCCTGGTGCGGCGGGGGCCGGTTTGCGGTTTCGGTTCCATGGGCGTCCGGGCGATCGGTGAATCGTGGCAGGGTAGCGATTATAAGCAATCGGCCCCGGCCACTGCTCCAGGCACACCGGGCGAGCGACGGATCAGCCCGCCAGCGCCCGCACCCAGCGCACCACGTGCGGCCCGGCGATGGCCACCCAGGTGCCGCCGCACAGCACCAGCGCTAGCATCACCGCGGCGCTGCCGAAATCCTTGGCGCGCTTGGACAGGCTGTGCCGCTCCAGCGAAATGCGGTCGATCGCCGCCTCGACGCTGGAGTTGAGCAACTCCACGATCAGCACCACCAGCAGCGTGCCCAGCAGCAGGATGCGCTCGACCACGTCCACCGGCAGCAGGAAGGCCCACGGCGCCAGGATCACCACCAGTGTCAGCTCCTGGCGGAACGCGCTCTCCTCGAGCACCGCAAAGCGCAGCCCCGAAAGCGAATTGATGGCCGCATGCCAGGCGCGCGTCAGGCCGCGGTTGCCCTTATGGGGGTTCTGCTCGATCGAATAGTCAGCGCTCTGGACTGCCTGCGGCGGCCTCTGCAGAGGCGGGTCGGATGGCAGTTCCGGATGGGGTTTCGGCATGGGTGTGGGATGCGGGTTGGGGCGCCGCGCCGCCCGCCTTGCCAGCGGCGACCGGGCGCAGATGGGCCAGGAACTGCTCGGAGGCGGCGCGCCACGAGAACCGCTCGGCATGGGCTCGGGCCGTGGCGCGGTCGATGCGCAGCGCTTCCAGGCAGGCTTCGCGCAGGTCTTCGTGCATCACGCCCGCGGGGCTGTCGCCCAGCACATCGATCGGACCGGTGACCGGGTACGCCGCCACGGGCAGCCCGCTGGCCAGCGCTTCCAGCAGCACCAGCCCGAAGGTGTCGGTGCGGCTCGGGAACACGAACACGTCAGCCGAAGCATACACCCGGGCCAGTTCCGGTTGGCTCAACACGCCGAGGTAGTTGGCGCCCGGATAGCGCGCCCGCAGCGCCGCCAGCGCGGGGCCGTCGCCGACCACCCATTTCGAGCCGGGCAGGTCCAGGGACAGGAAGGCCTCGACGTTCTTCTCGACCGCCACCCGGCCCACGTACAGGAAGATCGGGTGGGCGGTGTTGAGCACGTTGGGGCGCTGCAGCGTGAACACGTCCAGGTCGACGCCGCGCGTCCACAGCACGCCGTGGGTGATGCCGTGGCTTTGCAGGTCGTCCAGCACCACCGGCGTGGGCGCCATCACGGCGCGCGCCGGGCCGTGGAACCAGCGCAGGAAGCGGTAGGTCCAGGTCAGCGGGATGCCGAAGCGGGCCTGCACGTATTCCGGAAAGCGCGTGTGGTAGGCCGTGGTGAACGGCAGCTTGCGGCGGATCGCATGGCGCCGCGCGGCCAGGCCGAGCGGGCCTTCAGTGGCGATGTGCAGGGCGTCGGGGCCGAAGGCTTCGATACGACGCTGCACGCGTGCCGACGGCAGCAGCGACAGGCGGATCTCGGGATACGTCGGGCACGGCACGGTGCGGAATTCCAGCGGCGTGATCATGTCGACCGTGTGGCCCATGGCCTCCAGTTCGCGGCGCGTGGACTTGAGCGTGCGCACTACGCCGTTGACCTGCGGTTCCCAGGCATCGGTGACGATCATTATCTTCATGCAGCCTCCTCGGGGGGCGGTGGAAGGGCAATGCGGATGGGCGTGGCCGGCGCGCAGCGCGCCGGCCGGGATCAGCTGGCCACGGCGGCGCGGCGACCGCGGCGCGTGGCGGGGGCGGGCGGGTCCAGCAGCGTGGTCCAGTAGACGATCTTCAGCTCGCCTTCCATGGTCTCGACCAGCGCCGACAGGCTTTCTACCCAGTCGCCGTCGTTGCAGTAGAGCTGGCCGTTGAGCTCGCGGATCTCGGCCTTGTGGATATGGCCGCAGACCACGCCGTCGCAGCCGCGCCGGCGCGCCTCGTCGACCATCGCGGTCTCGAACGCACTGATGTAGTTGACCGCGTTCTTGACCTGGTGCTTCAGGTACTGCGACAGCGACCAGTACGGAAAGCCAAGCCGCGCACGCAGGCGGTTGAAATGGCGGTTCATCGCCAGGATCATCGTGTACAGCGAATCGCCCAGGTAGGCCAGCCAGCGCGCGTGCTGGACCACGCCGTCGAACAGGTCGCCATGCACCACCCACAGCCGGCGGCCGGTGGCGGTGACGTGGATGGCTTCTTCGCGCACGGTGATGTCGCCGAAGGCCATGCCGTCGAACTGGCGCGCGCCCTCGTCATGGTTGCCGGGCACGTAGACCACCTCGGTGCCCTTGCGCGCCTTGCGCAGCAGCTTCTGCACCACGTCGTTGTGGCTCTGCGGCCAGTACCAGCCGCGGCGCAGCTGCCAGCCGTCGATGATGTCGCCGACCAGGTAGAGCTGCTCGGACTCGTTGTGCTTGAGGAAGTCCAGCAGGTAGTTGGCCTGGCAGCCGGGCGTGCCCAGGTGGATGTCGGACAGCCAGATGGCGCGGTAGCGGTGGATCGGGTGCGGCTCGGGCGGGTAGGCGTCCTGTTGCTCACGCGGCGGGGCCAGTGTTGCGCCATCCATGCCCGGCGGCATGAAGGCGGTCAGTGCGGCGACGCTGTTGGGATCACTCCCCCAGCCGCTTTCTGGGCTGCGGCCCAGCCGTTGCGTCAGTTGCACGGCCCTCGACAGATATCCGCGGGCAGATCGGATTGCTTGCACCATGGCAGTCCCGGTTGCGGCGATGGCTGCATTCAGCCAGCGTGCGATGACGGTGCCGTGACGGAAACATGACTGCCACATGAAGCGTGGCGGAAGTGGAACAGCTTGTGCCGGTGGCGGACCTCAGCGCCCGCGCGCGGAGAGTTCGGCCAGCGCGTCCAGCACCGCACGCACCGCGGCGGGATGGCGCAGCAGCGACACATGCCCGATCCCCGACAGCGGGATATGCCCGGCCCCGTCGAGCCAGCCGGTGCAGGGCGGCCCGGCGATCGAATCGTGCCAGCTGAAGACCGAGATCATGCGCGCGCGCAGGCGCGGGGTTTCCGTGGCGGCCAGCGCGCGCAGCCACGGGCTGCCGCAGCGCATCTGGCGCGCATTGTCACCACCGCCGAAGCGCGCGAGCGCGCTGCCGTGGTGAGGGCTGCCCAGCGTCACCACGCCGGCGCAGGCGTCTTCGTCGCCGGCCAGTTGCAGCGCGGCGCGCGCGGCCAGGCCGCCCATGCTGTGGCATACCAGCAGCGGGGCGCGGCCGGCCTCGGCGGCGAGGCGCCGGATGGCGGCCAGCAGCGCGTGCGCGTAGTCGTCGATATCGCCGAACACCGGTTCCAGGTCGATCGCTGCGCAGCGGTAGCCCGCGGCGGCCAGGCTCGGCTGCATGTCGAGCCAGATGGCGTGTCCGCAGGCATAGCCGTGCACCAGCAGCACCGGCGGCGCGTCGCGGCCGGGCAGGGCGTCGGCCGGCGCGGCAAAGGGCGCGTGCGCGCGGAACGGCTGCAGCCAGTCGAACATGCGCAGCACGGCCACGTACTCGTTCAGGTAGCAGCGCAGCGCGTCAGCGAGGCGCAATGGGCGGCGCGTGGCGGCAAGTTCGGCGGGCGGAGGGGGCGGGTGGTTGCCGCGCCCGACCCACAGGCCGCGGTCGGTCATGGCAAAGGCGAGTGCAATGCCGCTGGCAAGTCCGCCAAAGATGACGGCCACGCCGGCGATCACGGCGCCGGCCCATGGCCAGCCGCCCCATCGCACCAGTGCGGCGGCGATGCCCAGCGCCGCGGCCGTCTGCAAAGCCACCGCGATACGGCGGATGCCGGCCGCCGACAGGCTCATGGCTTTGGCGGCGGGCGCAGGTCAGTGAGCCGCGTGCGGGCCAGGCGGTCGTGCAGGAACTGGTGGCGCGGATCGAGCCAGGCCAGCAGGATCCAGATCAGCAGGCCGGCACACAGCACGCCGACGAACGGGCCTTTCACCAACCCCAGCAGGTGGCCGACCGCGGCCGACGGCGGGAGCCACAGCCACGCCAGCACATAGCGCAGCGCCGCCTGCGGCCAGCGCGGCGGCACGCCGGCGGCGTTCTCCACGCGCATGCGCCAGGTCTGCATCGCCAGGGTCTGGCCGGTGCGCTGCCAGAACCAGGTGAAATACAGTCCCATCACCAGGAAGCTCCACAACTGGATGGTCAACGGACCGTCCGCGCCGATGCGCTGCAACAGCGGACGCACCAGCAGGTAGGCCGCGGTGGACGCGCTCAGCACGCCGAACAGCAGCACGCCCTCGTACAGCATGCAGGCGAAGCGGCGGCGCAGGGGCGGCGCGGCAGGGGCTGCGGCGGGCTTGGGGTCGACGGGTTTGGGACGGAGAGTGGCGGCGGGCATGGAAGGCGACAGAAGCAGGGCGGGCGCGAGGCATGTCGCGCCCGGCAAGACGACCATTATGCCAAAGGGCTTGCCGCAAATGGCTTGCGGGTTACCCGGCGGGGACACCCGCCAGCTACTGGCGTGCGGTGTCTTCCGACGCGGCGGCGGCTTCCGGGGTGCCTTCGGCAGCGGTGGCGGCGGAAGCGGCGGGCGCTACCGGGACAGCGGGCGCCGCGGCCGATGCTGCCGCGACGGACGGGGCCGAAGCCGCCTGGGCTTCGCTGGCCGGCTTGCCCGCGGCATGGTTGCCCGCATGGGCGCCAGCGCTAGCCGATTTAGAGCCGTGGCGGATCTGCTTGCTGGTGTCGCTGGGCAGGCGCTTGCCGCTGGGCAACGCGCTGACAGCGCCAGGGCGGTGCGGCACGCGTTCGGCGGCGGCCAGCTTCTTTTTCTGCTCTTCGGGCAGCTGCTGGTACTTGTCCCAGGCTTCGGCCTTCTTCTCGGCCGGCAGCGAGCGGGTGATCTGGTAGTTCTCGCGCGCCAGGCGGCGCTGCTGCGGCGTCATCTTGACCCACTCGGCCATGCGCGCCTGCAGCCGGGCCTGTTCCGCTGGCGAGAACTTCGGGTAGCGTTCGGCGATGCGCAGCCACTTGTGCCGGTTCAGTTCCGGCAGCGTGTCCCACAGCGGCTGCAGCGGCGCCAGGATGCGCTGGTTCACCGGGCTCAGCTCGGTCCAGGCGGGGCGGGCGCTGGCGGCGGCCTGCGATGCCGGCGTGGCGCCGGAAGCGCCCTGGGCGTGCGCCGCGGGCGGGAGCAGTCCCCAGCAGGCGGCGGTAGTGGCCGCAGCCAGCAGCAGCGCTGCCAGCCGGCGGCGCGGGGCGTCGGAGCGGGACGTTGCGGGTGCCATGCTATTGCCCGCGCTTGAGGAAGACGTGGAAGCCCTCGTCGGCGTAGGCCGTGGGCGGCAGGTCGTCGAGCAGCATGGCGGCATCGACATCGGCCAGCTCTTCGATGCGCTTCTGCTCCTGCCAGTGGTAGATGCCCATCAGGCCGGCGGCCAGCGCCACCAGCGTCCAGATCAGGCCAAGGCGGCGCAGCCAGGCACCGGCACGGTGCAGCGGCGAGGCGTCGTCATCGTCGAACAGGGTGACCTGCGGTCCCGGCATGGCCAGTTGCGGTACCGGCACGGTGACCGCGGCCTTCTTGCGGGCGAGCGCCATCCGGCGCGCGGCGGCGAGCCGTTGAGTAATGTCGGCCGGCAGGTCGTCCGCGGCGGCGTCTAGTGCCGCCCGAACCTCATGGACAAACCGGCGTTCGCGGATTTCTCTCTCGTTTATGCTCATAGTCGGACCCCCCGTGCACGCAGGGCTTGCGCCAGCGTATGCGTGGCACGGGAACAGTGCGTCTTGACGCTGCCTTCGGAGCACCCCATTACGGCGGCGGTCTCGGCGACGTCCATATCTTCCCAGTAACGCATCAGGAACGCCTCGCGTTGACGCGTGGGCAGGCGCTGGATCTCCTGCTCGATGATGTGCATGACCTGCGCGCGCTCGACCTTGTCGGCGCTGCTTTCGGCCGATTCCGAGCCGGCCTGCGCCTCCAGCGTCTCCAGCAGGTCAGTGTCGTCGCCGCCGTCGCGGTCATCGCGCAGGCTGGAGAACAAGGACACCCAGGTGTTGCGCACCTTCTGGCGGCGGAACCAGTCGTGGATGGTGTTCTGCAGGATGCGCTGGAACAGCGGCGGCAGTTCGGCGGCACCCTTGTCGCCGTATTTCTCGGCCAGCTTGATCATGGCGTCCTGGACGATGTCCAGTGCCGCCTCGTCGTCGCGGACCGCGAACACGGCCTGCTTGAAGGCGCGCCGCTCGACGCTGGCAAGAAAATCGGACAGTTCCTGGTCGGTGGCCATTCAGGCGGAGTTGCGGCTTTGTTGCTGCGGGTCAATGGCCCGGTTTTGGTGAATGTGCTGCGTACGGCCCGTGGCACACGCAAGTGCTGCGATGCTAGCAAAAAAACGCCTTCATGTACCACTTTGTATTTCAGTAAAGACATTGAGGGGCGGGAAAAAAGCTGTCGCCTCGGGGAAATCCCTCACCAGCCGGGCCTGACAACCGTGAGCCATGGTGTAGACCGCGCTGGTGCATTGCAGTATCATCGTTGGTTCACACGACATCAGTGGTTGTCTCATCCGGCCGCTTATGAGGCGGTCTTTCATGCAGACGCGCACCGCTTGAACCCGAGCCACAAGCCCGGCAGAGAGCATCCAAACAATTTTTTGCCGAAAATTGCAAAGGACTGAAATGAACATGCCCAGCGCGGAATTCTCCCACGCAGACAGCAATTCATCTGCCGCACCCGAAATGATCGGGGCGGAAATTCTCGTTCATGCACTTGCCGAAGAAGGCGTCGAGTACGTCTGGGGTTATCCCGGCGGCGCAGTGCTGTACATCTACGACGAGCTCCACAAGCAAAAGAAGTTCGAGCACATCCTGGTGCGCCACGAGCAGGCCGCGGTCCATGCCGCAGACGGCTATGCGCGGGCAACCGGCAAGGTGGGCGTAGCGCTGGTGACCTCCGGTCCCGGCGTGACCAATGCCGTTACCGGCATTGCCACTGCGTACCTCGACTCGATCCCGATGGTGGTGATCACCGGCAACGTGCCGACCCACGCCATTGGCCAGGACGCCTTCCAGGAGTGCGACACGGTCGGCATCACCCGCCCGATCGTCAAGCACAACTTCCTGGTGAAGGACGTGCGCGATCTCGCCTCGACCATCAAGAAGGCGTTCTTCATTGCCTCGACCGGCCGTCCCGGCCCGGTGGTGGTGGACATCCCCAAGGATGTCTCGCGCAATGCCTGCAAGTACGAGTACCCCAAGTCGATCGACATGCGCTCGTACAACCCGGTGAACAAGGGGCACTCGGGCCAGATCCGCAAGGCCGTGGCGCTGCTGCAGGGTGCCGAGCGTCCGTATATCTATACCGGCGGCGGCGTGGTGCTGGCCAATGCCAGCGACGAACTGCGCCAGCTCGCGGCGATGACCGGCCACCCGGTGACCAACACGCTGATGGGCCTGGGCGCGTTCCCCGGCACCCATAAGCAGTTCCTCGGCATGCTCGGCATGCACGGGACGTATGAAGCCAACATGGCCATGCAGAACTGCGACGTGCTGATCGCCATCGGTGCCCGCTTCGACGACCGCGTGATCGGCAACCCGTCGCACTTCACCTCGCAGGCGCGCAAGATCATCCATATCGATATCGACCCGTCGTCGATCTCGAAGCGCGTCAAGGTCGACATCCCCATCGTCGGCAACGTCAAGGACGTGCTGCAGGAACTGATCGCCCAGCTCAAGGCCAGCGACATCAAGCCCAAGCGCGAGGCGCTCGCCAAATGGTGGGAGCAGATCGAGCAGTGGCGTTCGGTGGACTGCCTGAAGTACGACCGCACCTCCGAGATCATCAAGCCGCAGTACGTGGTGGAAAAGATCTGGGAACTGACCCACGGCGATGCGTTCATCTGCTCCGACGTTGGCCAGCACCAGATGTGGGCCGCGCAGTTCTACAAGTTCGACGAGCCGCGCCGCTGGATCAACTCCGGCGGCCTGGGCACGATGGGCGTGGGCCTGCCGTACGCGATGGGCATCAAGAAGGCGTTCCCGGAGAAGGAAGTCGTCACCATCACCGGTGAAGGCTCGATCCAGATGTGCATCCAGGAACTGTCGACCTGCCTCCAGTACGACACCCCGGTGAAGATCTGCTCGCTGAACAACGGCTACCTGGGCATGGTGCGCCAGTGGCAGGAGATCGAGTATGACAACCGCTACTCGCACTCCTACATGGACGCGCTGCCCGATTTCGTGAAGCTGGCCGAGGCCTACGGGCACGTCGGCATGCGCGTCGAGAAGACGGCCGACGTCGAGCCGGCGCTGCGCGAGGCGTTCCGCCTGAAGGACCGTACCGTGTTCCTGGACTTCCAGACCGATCCCACCGAAAACGTCTGGCCGATGGTCCAGGCGGGCAAGGGCATTTCTGAAATGCTGCTCGGCGCGGAGGACCTGTAATGCGACACATCATTTCGGTCCTGCTGGAAAACGAACCGGGGGCGCTGTCGCGCGTGGTGGGCCTGTTCTCGGCGCGCGGCTACAACATTGAGACGCTGACCGTGGCGCCGACCGAGGACTCCTCGCTGTCGCGCATGACCATCGTCACCACCGGCTCGGATGACGTGATCGAACAGATCACCAAGCACCTGAACCGCCTGGTGGAAGTGGTCAAGGTGGTCGACCTGACCGAAGGCGCGCACATCGAGCGCGAGCTGATGCTCGTCAAGGTGCGCGCGGTCGGCAAGGAGCGCGAGGAAATGAAGCGCACCGCCGACATCTTCCGCGGCCGCATCATCGATGTTACCGAGAAGACCTACACCATCGAGCTGACCGGCAACGGCGTCAAGCTCGATGCGTTCCTGGACGCGATCGACCGCACCGCCATCCTGGAGACCGTCCGTACCGGCGGCTCGGGCATCGGCCGCGGCGAGCGCATCCTGAAGGTCTGATCGCCAGCCGCCCGCACAGCCAGTCGCACAGGTTCAAGCAGTATCCCCGGGCGGCGCGATCCGGGCGCACACGATGCGCACGAGGATGCCGCCCACCTCATACAAAAGACAGAGATTGAAGGATTTATCATGAAAGTGTTTTACGACAAGGACGCCGACCTCTCCCTGATCAAGGGCAAGAACGTCACCATCATCGGCTATGGCTCGCAGGGCCATGCCCACGCGCTGAACCTGAAGGATTCGGGCGTCAACGTGACGGTCGGCCTGCGCAAGAGCGGCGCGTCGTGGAACAAGGCCGCCACCGCCGGCCTGCAGGTCAAGGAAGTGGCCGATGCCGTCAAGGGTGCCGACGTGGTCATGATCCTGCTGCCGGACGAGCAGATCGCCGACGTGTACAAGAACGAAGTGCACGACAACATCAAGGAAGGCGCCGCGCTGGCCTTCGCCCACGGCTTCAACGTGCACTACGGTGCCGTGATCCCGCGTGCCGACCTGGACGTGATCATGATCGCGCCGAAGGCCCCGGGCCACACCGTGCGCTCGACCTACTCGCAAGGCGGCGGCGTGCCGCACCTGATCGCCGTGCACCAGAACAAGTCCGGCGCCGCCCGTGACATCGCGCTGTCGTACGCCACCGCCAACGGCGGCGGCCGTGCCGGCATCATCGAGACCAACTTCCGCGAAGAAACCGAAACCGACCTGTTCGGCGAGCAGGCCGTGCTGTGCGGCGGTACCGTCGAGCTGATCAAGGCCGGCTTCGAGACGCTGGTGGAAGCCGGCTACGCGCCGGAAATGGCCTACTTCGAGTGCCTGCACGAACTGAAGCTAATCGTCGACCTGATCTACGAAGGCGGCATCGCCAACATGAACTACTCGATCTCCAACAACGCGGAATATGGTGAGTACGTCACCGGCCCGCGCGTGGTGACCGAAGAGACCAAGAAGGCGATGAAGCAGTGCCTGACCGACATCCAGACCGGCGAATATGCCAAGAGCTTCCTGCTGGAGAACAAGGCCGGCGCCCCGACCCTGATCTCGCGCCGTCGCCTGACCGCCGAGCACCAGATCGAAGAAGTGGGTGCCAAGCTGCGTGCGATGATGCCGTGGATTGCCAAGAACAAGCTGGTCGACCAGTCGAAGAACTAAGCTGACCTGACTGCCTGATGGTCCGCGCCGCACGGCGACGGGCCGAAGCCGTTCAGCGTTCCGTGCCATGCCCTTCTATCATCAGAAGGGGAGGGTGCGGGGCCTGGACGGCTTTTTGTTATGCTTGTCAGACTTCGGGCAAGGCGTGCATCATGCTGCTCCGCGACAATGGGGCACCGATCCGGCGGCCGCTATCGCCGCCGCCGCGCCGTCTTGCCATAGCTTTGTATCCACCGAAACTCGTACTGCATGAACTATCCTCATCCGCTGATCGCCCGTGAAGGCTGGCCGTTCCTGGCCGGCGCCTTTGTCATCTCGCTGCTGGTGCACGCCAGCGCGGGCTTCTGGTGGGCGCTGCCGCTGTGGATCATCACGGTGTTCGTGCTGCAATTTTTCCGCGATCCGCCGCGCCCGATCCCTTCGCAGCCCAACGCGGTGCTGGCCCCGGCCGACGGCCGCATCGTCGTGGTCGAAAAGGCGCAGGATCCTTACGGCGGCCGTGAGGCGCTGAAGATCAGCGTCTTCATGAACGTCTTCAACGTGCACTCGAACCGCGTGTCGGTCGACGGCGCGGTGGAGAAGGTCGAATATTTCCCGGGCAAGTTCGTCAACGCGGACCTGGACAAGGCCTCGACCGAGAACGAGCGCAATGCCGTGCTGATCCGGCGCGCGGCCGACGGCCAGCTGGTGACGCTGGTGCAGGTGGCCGGCCTGGTGGCGCGCCGTATCCTGTGCTACACCAAGGTCGGCGACAACCTGTCGCGCGGCCAGCGCTATGGCTTTATCCGTTTTGGTTCGCGTGTGGACGTCTACCTGCCGCTCGATGCGCGTCCGCGCGTGACCATCGGCGAAAAGGTGTCTGCCTCGTCGACCATCCTCGCCGAACTCGACGTCAAGTGAGCGACGGCCATACAGGAGGACTGTGATGGTTGCCTTCCATCGACGTAACAAGCGGGTCAACAATGGCAACGTGACGCATCTGCGGCCGTTCCGCCATAACCAGCTGCGCGGCGCCGAAGACTATGACGACGATGCCGATGCCGCCGATGACCACGACGACGTCGTCTACGAGCGCCAGCGTCCGCGCCGGCGCGGCATCTACCTGCTGCCCAACGCGTTCACCACCGCAGCGCTGTTCGCGGGGTTCTTTGCCATCGTGCAGGCGATGAACATGCGCTTCGACGTGGCGGCCATCGCCATCTTCGCGGCCATGGTGCTCGATGGCATGGACGGGCGCGTGGCGCGCATCACCAATACGCAGAGTGCGTTTGGCGAGCAGTATGACTCGCTGTCGGATATGACCTCGTTCGGCGTGGCGCCGGCGTTGGTGATGTATGAATGGATCCTGCATGATCTGGGCAAGTGGGGCTGGATAGCAGCCTTTGTCTACTGCACCTGCGCAGCGCTGCGACTGGCGCGCTTCAACGCCAATATTGGCGTTGTCGACAAACGTTTCTTCCAGGGGCTGCCGAGTCCTGCGGCTGCAGCGCTTGTCGCCGGCTTCGTCTGGCTGGTAATCGACAACAAGCTGCCGGTCAAGGAGCTGTGGATGCCGTGGGTGGCGTTCGGCATCACGCTGTACGCCGGGCTGTCGATGGTGTCCAACGCGCCGTTCTACAGTGGCAAGGCACTCGACGTACGCTACCGCGTGCCGTTCGGCATGATGGTGCTGGTCCTGGTGCTGTTCGTGGTGGTATCGACCGATCCGCCGGTCGCGTTGTTCGGACTCTTTGTGGCCTACGCGATCTCGGGCTACCTGCTGTGGGGCTGGCGTGCCCTGCACGGACAGCAGGGCGGCGTGAAGAAGATGCGCGACAACGGAAGCGATTCCTGATTGTTGCAGGCAGGGAAGGGCGCTACGGCGCCCTTCGTGCTTTCCGGGTCTTTGGGGGTTTTGGGGGATCACGGGGGATTCACAATTGTTTTCATGCCGCGGCCTGGACGGCGTGGCACTCTGCAGTGTTTTCCACTTACCGTCAGGAGGATGTCATGGGCATGTTCGACTTCATCAAGGAAGCAGGGGAAAAGCTGTTCGGCATCGGCGAGGCCAAGGCTGCGCAGGACGCCGCCAAGGCGGATGCGTCGGCCGAGAAGGTTGATGCCGCCAATCGTGCCGCGGGCGACGCGATCGAGGCGTACATCAAGAAGATGGGGCTCGATGCCACCGGGCTGATGGTGCAGGTCGACGGCTCGCAGGGGCTGGTCACCGTATTTGGCGTGGCGCCGGACCAGGCCACACGCGAGAAGATCATCCTGTGCGCGGGCAACGTCGAGGGCGTGGACAAGGTCGAGGACAAGATGTCGGTCAATGTCGAAGCGGCGGAGTCGCAGTGGCACACCGTGGTCAAGGGCGACACGCTGTGGGCGGTCGCGCAGGCGGCTTATGGCAACGGCGCCGACTACAACAAGATCTTCGAGGCCAACAAGCCGATGCTGAGCCACCCGGACAAGATCTACCCGGGCCAGAAGCTGCGCATCCCGCCCAAGGGCTAACCCCTGCAGACGCTGGCGGGGCGCGTGCGGCAAAACCCTGTGTTGCACGCGCTCGCCAAGTCAGCTATAGTCGCAACCATGATTTCGCGCCAAGTCCTAATCGCCCGCACCACCCTAGGTGGCCTACTAGGCCATCAGGTCGGGACGCGCGCACGCTAAGGACGGACTCACCCCTTAGCGCGAAATCCGCAAGGAATTTTCCAACGCCCCGGCCTGCTTCATGCACGCCGGGGCGTTTTGCATTCCACAGCCGTGGAGCGCGGAACAGGCGGTAAAGCTCCGGTGGCGGCATGCCGGGGACAGCACACTATAAGCAATCAGGAGCTCCACAAATGTCTGACAAACTCATCATTTTCGACACCACGTTGCGTGACGGCGAGCAGTCGCCGGGCGCCTCCATGACCCGCGAGGAAAAGATCCGCATCGCGCGCCAGCTGGAACGCCTGAAGGTCGATGTGATCGAGGCCGGTTTCGCGGCGAGCTCCAACGGCGACTTTGAAGCGATCCGCTCGATCGCCCAGGTCGTCAAGGACTCCACCATCTGCTCGCTGGCGCGCGCCAACGACAAGGACATCGCCCGCGCCGCCGAGGCGCTCAAGCCCGCCAATTCGTTCCGCATCCACACCTTCATCGCCACATCCGCGTTGCACATGGAGAAGAAGCTGCGCATGACGCCGGACCAGGTGTACGAGCAGGCCCGCCTGGCGGTGCGCTTTGCGCGCCAGTTCACCGATGACATCGAGTTCTCGCCGGAAGACGGCAGCCGCTCGGACATGGACTTCCTGTGCCGCGTGCTGGAAGGCGTGATCGCCGAAGGCGCGACCACGATCAACCTGCCGGATACCGTGGGCTATGCCGTGCCCGAGGGCTATGCGGACCTGATCCGCTCGGTGCGGGAGCGCATCCCCAACTCGGACAAGGCGATCTGGTCGGTGCACTGCCATAACGACCTGGGCATGGCCGTCGCCAACTCGCTGGCCGCCGTGAAGCTGGCCGGCGCGCGCCAGATCGAATGCACCATCAACGGCCTGGGCGAACGCGCCGGCAACACCAGCCTGGAAGAGGTGGTGATGGCGGTGAAGACGCGCCGCGACTATTTCGACCTGGACGTCGGCGTGGACACCACGCAGATCGTGCCGGCTTCGAAGCTGGTGTCGCAGATCACGGGTTTCGTGGTGCAGCCGAACAAGGCCGTGGTGGGCGCCAACGCGTTCGCGCATGCCTCGGGCATCCACCAGGATGGCGTGCTCAAGGCGCGCGATACCTACGAGATCATGCGTGCGGAGGATGTGGGCTGGAGCGCCAACAAGATCGTGCTGGGCAAGCTGTCGGGCCGCAACGCCTTCAAGCAGCGCCTGCAGGAACTGGGCGTCGAGCTCGAGAGCGAGAGCGAAGTCAACGCCGCATTCACCCGCTTCAAGGAACTGGCCGACCAGAAGGCCGAGATCTTCGACGAAGACATCATGGCCATTGTCTCGAACGAGGCCCAGCACGATGCCAACGAGCACTTCCGCTTCATCTCGCTGGCTCAGCACTCCGAGACCGGTGAGCGCCCGCATGCGCGCGTGGTGTTCAGCATGGACGGCCAGGAGCAGAGCGGCGAAGGCGAGGGCAATGGCCCGGTCGACGCTACGCTGCATGCGATCGAGTCGCGCGTGGCCAGCGGTGCCGAGATGGTGCTCTATTCGGTGAACGCCATCACCGGCGGCACCGAGGCACAGGGCGAAGTGACCGTGCGCCTGTCCAAGGCCGGCCGCATCGTCAATGGCGTGGGCACCGACCCGGATATCGTCGCCGCCTCGGCCAAGGCTTATCTGGCCGCGCTGAACAAGCTGCACGACAAGGCCGTGCAGAAGATCAACCCGCAGATCTGACCCGACACCTGCGTTAGACGGCGGAAGGCTGACCCGGCCTGAGCGTCCGGACCAAGCCCGTCATTTCCGATCCGGGGATGGCGGGCTTTTTCATGTGCGCCTACCAGCGGCGGAACCTTTCATCCGGTTCGTAGAGCGGGTCGGGCGTGATCTGCGTCCGGCGCAGCACGCCGGCATCGTCGAAATAGAAATGGAACAGCGACGGCCACACGTCTTCATGGCGGAAGCGGTAGGACCAGACCTCGTTGCGCATCCGCGGGTAGTAATCAATCGGCAGGCGCGTCATGCCGAAATGCTCGACCACGTCCCGCTTGGTCCAGGTGTTGACCTGCGCCTTGTATAGCTCGGGGGTCGACAGCATGTTGCGGAAGCTGGTCAGGTTGCCATTACGGTCGAAGTCGGCGCCGTAGGCCTGCTGGCCCATCGGCTGATGTGAATAAATCCAGCGCGACGTGCCGTCGCGCAGCGGGAATGCGTCGGTGGGAGGTCCGAACATCGCCTGGACCGCGGCCTGGGGTTGCCCGATCAGCTTCTGGCCTTCCTGCACCGGCATCAGGGTGGCGCAGGCGGACAGCAGCACGGCGCCCAGCCACAGCGCGAGCCGGCGCGCGCCGCCGGCGATATCAGAACTCATGGCAAACCTCGGTTGATGCAGGGTGTGATACCGGAAGTGTAGTGCCGGGCCCCGGCTTGTGTGCATGAAGCGCTGCTTTCTGGCAGTTCTTCGTGCAATGTCGCGGCTTCGTCGGGGAAATTGTGCCCGCCCGAACGTCCATGGGACATTTGCCTGGAGCATGGCTGCTGCCGTACCATCCAGCGCTTTCCGGGAGAGAACATGAAGGTTGCGGCGTGGTGGCGGGGATGGCTGGGCGGATTGTTGCTGGCGGCGGCGGCGGGCGCGTCGGCGCAGGAGCCGATCCGGCTGGGCATGATCGACGGGCTTTCCGGTCCGTTCGCCAACGCCGGCGAGGCGGTGGCGCGCAACCTGCGCCTGGCCATCGAGCGCATCAATGCGCGCGGCGGCGTCAAGACCGCCGAGGGCGCGCGGCAACTGGAACTCGTTACCTTCGACAGCAAGGGCAATGTGGACGAAAGCCTGATCCAGTTGCGAGCGCTCACTGACAAACGCGTTCCCTTCGTCTTGCAAGGCAACAGCTCGGCGGTGGCCGGCGCGCTCGTGTCGGCGATCAACCGCCACAACGCCCGCCAGCCTGATGCGCGCGTGCTGTTCCTGAACTACTCGGCGGTCGATCCCAGCCTGACCAACGAGAACTGCAGCTTCTGGCACTTCCGCTTCGACGCCAGCGCCGACATGCGCATGCAGGCCCTGACCGAGGTGATCCGGCAGGACCAGTCGGTGCGAAAGGTGTACCTGATCGCCCAGGACTACAGCTTCGGCCACCAGGTGTCGCGCTCGGCGCGCGAGATGCTGGCGGCACGCCGGCCGGATATCCAGGTAGTCGGCGACGAATTCCACCCGATCGGCAAGATCAAGGACTTTGCGCCCTATATCGCCAAGATCAAGGCGAGCGGGGCGGATGCGGTCATCACCGGCAACTGGGGCAATGACCTGACGCTGATGGTAAAAGCTGCGCGCGAGGGCGGGTTGCGGGCCAAGTTCTATACGTTCTATGGCAATGGCCTGGGCGCGCCGGCAGCGATGGGCGATGCCGGCGTCGGCCGCGTGCTGGCGGTGGCGGAGTGGCACCCGAACGTGGGCGGGGCGGCATCCGACGCCTTCTACCAGCAGTTCCGTGCGCGTTATCCGGAGCCCAAGGACGATTACGTCCACCTGCGCATGCAGATGATGGTGGAAATGCTGGCGCGCGCGATCGAGCAAGCCGGCTCCACCGACGCGGTCAAGGTGGCGCGCGCGCTCGAGAACATGCGCTTCGTCAACGACTTCCACGAGGCCACCGTGCGCGCCGACGACCACCAGGTGCTGCAACCGCTGTACGTCTCGGTGATGGAGCGGCAGGGTGGGACCGTGCGCTTCGACAACGAGGGCTCGGGCTACGGCTTCCGCACGGTGCGCAAGCTCAAGGCGGCGCAAACCACGCTGCCAACCACGTGCCGGATGGAGCGTCCCTGAGCGATGTATTTGGAAGGGCCGGCGGCAGGTTCTCCTGCCATGGCTTTTCCGTTATAATGCACGGCTGTCGTCGCCGGGCCATCGGCTGGTTGGCGGCAGAGAATCCAAAAGCAAGTGACACGACGCATGCGGCGCATCCCGCGCTGTAGCGTTCGCAAGTGAAAGGAAATCATTATGGCAGTCGCCGATATCAACAAGTCCGAAGTCATCAAGCAGTTCGCCCGTGGCGCCAACGACACTGGCAGCCCCGAAGTGCAAGTGGCCCTGCTGACCACCCGCATCAACGAACTGACCCCGCACTTCAAGGCCAACATGAAGGATCACCACAGCCGCCGCGGTCTGCTGCGCATGGTGAGCCGCCGCCGCCGTCTGCTGGACTACCTCAAGTCCAACGACGCCGACCGCTACCGTGCCCTGATCGAAAAGCTGGGCCTGCGCAAGTAAGGTTGCGCCAGAGGTTGCGTCCGATGGCAGCGCGATTCCTGGGTTTGCACGGTTTCGCGTGAGGCCTCGATGCCTGCTTCAGCATTGCTGGGGCAGGCATTTTGCATTTCTGGCCGGGCGCTTCTGCACCGGCCGGGCATGCGGCAAGTTGAGGAAGTGATTTTCGCTTCACGCTTCCCGGCGAGAATTCCGATTCCCCGGGGCCCCGTTGCAGCAAGCCGCGCAACGGAGTAAGTTGTTCTTTTTGTGTTTTTCGGTATCCCGGACCGGACAAGGAAACAGGGCTTTGTGTCATTCCAGCACGGCATCGGCAACAGTGCCGCGCTGGAATGGCATAGCACTTCCCTGAGACTGCGACCGGCAACCGGCAGTTTGCCTGCGGCTGGGAACGCAGGCGTCGCATGCCCAGCCCGGGTCTCATGTATGGACCCGCGCGGCGTGCACGCAAGTCAAGGAATGCAAATGTCCATGTTCAACAAGGTCGTCAAGGAATTCCAGTGGGGCCAGCACACGGTCCGCATGGAAACCGGCGAAATCGCCCGCCAGGCCGGCGGTGCCGTGCTGGTCAATGTGGAAGACACCGTGGTGCTGGCGACCGTGGTCGCCGCCAAGAACCCGAAGCCGGGCCAGGACTTCTTCCCGCTGACCGTCGACTACATCGAGAAGACCTACGCGGCCGGCAAGATCCCCGGCGGCTTTTTCAAGCGTGAAGGCCGTCCGTCGGAAAACGAGACGCTGACCTCGCGCCTGATCGACCGTCCGCTGCGCCCGCTGTTCCCGGAGGGCTTCTACAACGAAGTGCAGGTCGTGGTGCACGTGATCTCGCTGAACCCGGAAGTGCCCGCCGACATCCCCGCGCTGATCGGCGCGTCGGCCGCGCTGGCCGTGTCGGGCATCCCGTTCAGCGGCCCGGTGGGCGCCGCGCGCGTGGGCTACAAGGACGGCCAGTACCTGCTGAACCCGACCCGCTCGCAGATCGCTACCTCGGACCTGGACCTGGTGGTCGCCGGTACCGAGCGCGCCGTGCTGATGGTGGAATCGGAAGCCAACCAGCTGTCTGAAGACGTGATGCTGGGCGCCGTGGTCTATGGCCATGAGCAGATGCAGATCGCGATCAACGCGATCCATGAATTGGTGCGCGAAGGTGGCAAGCCCGAGTGGGACTGGACCCCGGCCGCCAAGAACGAGCCGCTGATCGCCAAGGTCACCGAAGTCGCGCTGCCGCTGCTGCAGGAAGCCTACCAGCTGCGCCAGAAGTCGGCCCGCAGCCAGAAGCTGAAGGAAGTGAACGCCAACGTGGCGGCCGCACTGGAAGCCGCCGGCGTGG
Organism: Cupriavidus sp. DF5525; assembly: GCF_040149425.2. Classification (NCBI taxonomy): domain Bacteria; kingdom Pseudomonadati; phylum Pseudomonadota; class Betaproteobacteria; order Burkholderiales; family Burkholderiaceae; genus Cupriavidus; species Cupriavidus sp. DF5525. The sequence continues at coordinate 1,033,279 of NZ_CP168265.1, forward strand.
AAGCCGACAAGGTGGAAGTCGGCAATGTCATGTTCGACCTGGAAGCCAAGATCGTGCGCGGCCAGATCCTGGGCGGCGAGCCGCGTATCGACGGCCGCGACACCCGCACCGTGCGCCCGATCGAGATCCGTTCGTCGGTGCTGCCGCGTGCGCACGGCTCGGCGCTGTTCACCCGCGGCGAGACGCAGGCGCTGGTGGTGGCGACGCTCGGCACCAAGAGCGACGAGCAGATCATCGACGCGCTCGCCGGCGAGTACCGCGACCGCTTCATGCTCCACTACAACATGCCCCCGTTCGCCACCGGTGAAACCGGCCGCGTGGGCAGCCCGAAGCGTCGTGAAATCGGCCACGGCCGCCTGGCCAAGCGCGCACTGATCCCGGTGCTGCCGAAGGACGACGAGTTCGCCTACACCATTCGCCTGGTTTCGGAAATCACCGAATCCAATGGTTCCTCGTCGATGGCTTCGGTCTGCGGCGGCTGCCTGGCACTGATGGACGCCGGCGTTCCGGTCAAGGCGCACGTGGCCGGCGTTGCCATGGGCCTGATCCTGGAAGGCAACAAGTTTGCCGTGCTGACCGACATCCTGGGTGATGAAGATCACCTGGGCGATATGGACTTCAAGGTTGCGGGTACCGACAACGGCATCACCGCGCTGCAGATGGACATCAAGGTCCAGGGCATCACCAAGGAGATCATGCAGGTTGCGCTGGCACAGGCCCGTGAAGGCCGCCTGCACATCCTGCACAAGATGCAGGAAGCGATGGGCCACGCCCGCACCGAGCTGTCGGCACACGCCCCGCGCATGATCACCATGAAGATCCATCCGGACAAGATCCGCGAAGTGATCGGCAAGGGTGGCTCGACCATCCAGGCGCTGACCAAGGAAACCGGCACCACCATCGACATCCAGGAAGACGGCACCATCACGATCGCCTCGACGTCGACCGAAGGCATGGCCGAAGCCAAGCGCCGCATCGAAGGCATCACCGCCGAAGCCGAAGTGGGCAAGATCTACGCCGGCACCGTGCTGAAGCTGCTGGATTTCGGTGCCATCGTCAACATCCTGCCGGGCAAGGATGGCCTGCTGCACATCTCGGAAATCGTCAACGAGCGTGTGAAGGACATCAAGGACTGGCTGAAGGAAGGCCAGCAGGTCCGCGTCAAGCTGATCCAGGCCGACGAGAAGGGCCGCTTGCGCCTGTCGCTGAAGGCCGCACTGGCAGAAGAGGGTGGCAGCATCAGCCCGATCAATGCCGGCGAAAGCGCCGCGCCGGCAGCACCGGCCGGTGGCTCGGAGCAGCAGCAGTAAGCGGGACGGATTGTCCCAATGGCGCCGCCGCAAGGCGGTGCCGCAGAAAAACGGCTGGGCGATGCCCAGCCGTTTTTTTGTTTACACTGCCGGCAACCCAAACGAGCAACGGCTCACACCGATCCTGGCGCGGTGAGCGTTCAGCCCGGCCCGCGCCAGGACAAAGACAAGGAGCAGAGAAGCATGCAAGCCATCGAGATCCGCGAATACGGCGCCCCGGAAGTCCTCCAGCTGACCGAGCGTCCTGACCCGGTGCCCGCCGCGGGCGAGATCCTGATCCGCGTGGCCGCCGCCGGCGTGAACCGTCCGGACGTATTCCAGCGCACCGGCAACTACCCGGTGCCGCCGGGCGCATCGGACCTGCCCGGCCTGGAAGTGGCGGGCGTGGTGGTGGGCGGCGACCTGTCGCATGCGGACAACCGCTTCGGCCTGAAGGTCGGCGACCGCGTCTGCGCGCTGGTGCAGGGTGGCGGCTACGCGCAGCTGTGCACCGCGCCGGTGGCGCAGTGCCTGCCGGTGCCGCAAGGCCTGAGCGATATCGAGGCGGCGGCGCTGCCCGAGACCTTCTTCACCGTGTGGAGCAATGTGTTCGATCGCGGCTACCTGGGGCAGGGCCCGCGCGGCAAAGGTGAGACGCTGCTGATCCAGGGCGGGTCGAGCGGCATCGGCACGACCGCGATCCAGATCGCCAAGGCGCTGGGCTTCAAGGTGTTCGTCACCGCCGGCACCGATGAAAAGTGCAAGGCGTGCGAGGACCTCGGCGCCGACCGCGCGATCAATTACAAGACCCAGGACTTCGTCGCCGAAGTGGCGGCGCTGACCGAAGGCAAGGGCGTCGACGTGATCCTCGACATGGTCGCCGGCCCCTACCTGGCACGCGAACTGAAGTGCATCGCCGACGATGGCCGCATCGTCATCATCGCGCTGCTGGGCGGTGCCAAGGCCGAGATCCCGCTGGGCGACATCCTGCGCCGGCGCATCACCGTGACCGGCTCGACGCTGCGCCCGCGCCCGGCCTCGTTCAAGGGCAAGATCGCCGCGGCGCTGCACGAGCAGGTGTGGCCGCTGCTGGCCGCCGGCAAGATCAAGCCGGTGATCCACGAGGTGTTCCCGGCAGCGCAGGCCGCTGACGCGCACCGGCTGATGGAGTCGAGCGAGCACATTGGCAAGATCGTGCTGAACTGGTGAGGCCCGGCCGGCTTCCGTTGTGATGTGACGAATGCCGCGGCCATCGGGCGGCGGTAGCGCCGCGCCCCTGCGACACGCTACAATACCGGGTTTGATTTCGGAGGGGCACAAGTGAGACAGAAGCTCGTCATCGGCAATTGGAAGATGCATGGCAGCCTGGCTGCGAACGCGGCGCTGCTGGAGGGAATCAAGGCTGGTGCCGGGCGTTCGACCGGCGCAAAGCTGGCGGTGTGCGCACCGTTCCCCTATCTTGCACAATGCCAGGCGCTGCTGAATGGCTCGCAAGTGGCTTGGGGTGCACAGGATGTATCGGCGGAGGCGCGTGGCGCCTTCACCGGCGAAGTGGCTGCGTCGATGATCGGCGAGTTCGGCTGCACTTACGTGCTGGCCGGCCACTCCGAGCGCCGCGCCTATCATGGCGAGACCGACCAGGTGGTGGCGGCCAAGGCGCTGCGCGCACTTGAGTTCGGCATCGTCCCGGTGATCTGCGTCGGTGAAACGCTGGCCGAGCGTGAAGCGGGCGAGACCGAGGCGGTGGTCGGACGCCAGCTGCAGGCGGTGCTGGAAGCGTTGTCGGTGGAGCAACTGAGCCGCGTGGTGCTGGCCTATGAGCCGGTCTGGGCGATCGGCACGGGCAAGACCGCGACCAGCGCGCAGGCGCAGGCGGTGCACGCCTTCCTGCGCGGCCGGGTGGCGGCGCGCGACGCCGGCGTGGCCGAACGCATGGCTATCTTGTATGGCGGCAGCGTCAAGCCGGACAATGCGGCCGAACTGTTTTCGATGGCCGACATCGACGGGGGCCTGATTGGTGGCGCCTCGCTGAAGTCGGAAGATTTTCTCGCGATCGGCAACGCCTGAATGCCGGCCGTACCGATCGTCCGATCAGGCAAGTAACGCTTATTTAAATCAAATGGCAATCTTCAAGACTTTGTTGGTGGTGTTGCAGGTGTTGTCTGCGCTGGGCGTGATTGGCCTGGTGCTGATCCAGCATGGCAAGGGCGCCGATGTCGGTGCGGCGTTCGGCTCGGGCGCCTCGGGCAGCCTATTCGGTGCCACCGGCTCGGCAAACTTCCTGTCGCGCACCACCGCCGTGCTGGCCACGCTGTTCTTCGTCTGCACGCTGGCACTGACGCTGCTGGGCAACTACAAGCCGGCCGCTTCGCTGGGCGTGATGGGCGCGGCGCCGGCTTCGGCGCCCGCCACGGCAGGCGCTTCGGCACCGGCCGCGGCCCCGGCTGCGGCAGCTGCCGCATCGGCGCCCGCAGCCCCCGCTGTACCGAAATAATCCGTTAGCCTTGCGGCGGATTCCTGAGTTTTTTTGCAGTTGTGCGTTGAACAAAGCAAGAAATTTGGGTTAGAATGCAAGGCTTGAAACGATTCCCCAGCGATGGGTCTTAAGCGAAGGCGAAAGCCTCTGCAAAAGGCCTGAAGGGCCTGAAAACCCGGCGCCAGGCAATATTGTTTCTCCCCCAGCCGACGTGGTGAAATTGGTAGACACGCTATCTTGAGGGGGTAGTGGCGAAAGCTGTGCGAGTTCGAGTCTCGCCGTCGGCACCAAACAACTTGATCGGAGTCCCTGGCCGGGCAATGCACCCGAGCGTGGGGCTCCGGCAGTCCGCAAGGCGGCGCGCCATGAGGCTCATGGCTTAGCGCCTGGGGTGGGCAACAGGACGCCGCTTCAGCTGGTGCTGTTGACAACATTCCAGATAAGGCTGGCCGTACCTTGAATCTCGAAGCCTACTTCCCCGTTCTCATCTTCATCATCTTCAGTGTCGTGCTCGGCGTGGCACTGATGTCGATCGGTCGGATCCTCGGTCCGAACAAGCCCGATCCCGCGAAGCTGTCGCCGTACGAGTGCGGCTTCGAAGCGTTCGAGGATGCGCGCATGAAGTTCGACGTGCGCTACTACCTCATCGCCATCCTGTTTATCCTGTTCGATCTCGAAACCGCCTTCCTGTTTCCGTGGGGTGTTGCCCTGAGGGATATCGGCTGGCCGGGATTCATCGCCATGGGCGTGTTTCTGCTGGAATTCATCGTGGGCTTCGTCTACATCTGGAAAAAGGGCGCGCTCGATTGGGAGTGATGTGAAATGGCAATCGAAGGCGTTCTCAACGAAGGCTTCGTCACGACTACCGCTGACAAGCTGATCAATTGGACCCGCACCGGGTCGCTGTGGCCGATGACCTTTGGCCTGGCCTGCTGTGCCGTGGAAATGATGCATGCCGGCGCCGCGCGCTATGACCTGGACCGCTTTGGCGTGGTGTTTCGCCCGTCGCCGCGCCAGTCGGACGTGATGATCGTGGCCGGCACGCTGTGCAACAAGATGGCCCCCGCGCTGCGCAAGGTCTACGACCAGATGGCCGAACCGCGCTGGGTGATCTCGATGGGCTCGTGCGCCAACGGCGGCGGCTACTACCACTATTCGTACTCGGTGGTGCGCGGCTGCGACCGGATCGTGCCGGTGGATATCTACGTGCCGGGCTGCCCGCCGACGGCCGAAGCGCTGATCTACGGCGTGATCCAGCTGCAGAACAAGATCAAGCGTACCAACACCATCGCGCGCAAGGGCTGAAATGGCGAAGCTCGACACCCTGAAGGCCGCGCTCGAGAAGGCTCTCGGCAAGCGCGTGCAGAATCTGATCGAGGCGACCGGCGAACTGACGCTGATCGTCAAGGCCGACGACTACCTGGAAGTCGCCCGCATCCTGCGCGACGATCCGTCGCTGCGTTTCGAGCAGCTGATCGACCTGTGCGGCGTGGACTATTCCGAATACGGCGACGGCGCCTGGGATGGCCAGCGCTTTGCCGCCGTCTCGCACCTGCTGTCGGTGACCCACAACTGGCGCCTGCGCGTGCGCGTGTTCGCCCCGGATGACGGTTTCCCGGTGCTGGCCAGCGTGATCGACGTGTGGAACTCGGCGAACTGGTTCGAGCGCGAAGCCTTCGATTTCTACGGCATCGTGTTTGACGGCCACCCGGACCTGCGCCGCATCCTGACCGACTACGGTTTCGTCGGCCATCCGTTCCGCAAGGATTTCCCGGTCTCCGGCTACGTCGAGATGCGCTACGACCCGGAGCAGAAGCGGGTTATCTACCAGCCGGTCACGATTGAGCCGCGCGAGATTACGCCACGCGTGATCCGCGAGGACAAGTACGGCGGTTTGGAGCACTGAGATCGCGCCATGGCAGACATCAAGAATTACACCCTGAACTTCGGCCCTCAGCACCCGGCCGCGCACGGCGTGCTGCGCCTGGTGCTGGAACTGGACGGCGAAGTCATCCAGCGCGCCGACCCGCATATCGGCCTGCTGCACCGTGCCACCGAAAAGCTGGCTGAGCAGAAGACCTGGATCCAGAGCGTGCCCTACATGGACCGCCTCGACTACGTGTCGATGATGGTCAACGAGCACGCCTACGTGATGGCGATCGAGCGCCTGCTGGACATCGAAGTGCCGATCCGCGCGCAGTACATCCGCGTGATGTTCGACGAGATCACCCGCCTGCTGAACCACCTGATGTGGATCGGCGCACACGCGCTGGACGTGGGCGCGATGGCGGTGTTCCTGTACGCCTTCCGCGAGCGTGAGGACATGTTCGACATGTACGAGGCGGTCTCGGGTGCGCGCATGCACGCGGCCTACTATCGTCCGGGCGGCGTCTACCGCGACCTGCCTGACACGATGCCGCAATATCGTGCCTCCAAAGTCCACAACGAGCGTGCCATCAAGGCCATGAACGAAGCGCGTTCGGGCTCGCTGCTGGACTTCATAGAGGACTTCACCAACCGGTTCCCGAAGCACGTCGACGAATACGAGACGCTGCTGACCGACAACCGGATCTGGAAGCAGCGCCTGGTGGACATCGGCGTGGTCAGTCCGGAACGTGCACTGCAGATGGGCTTTACCGGCCCGATGCTGCGCGGCTCGGGCATCGAGTGGGACCTGCGCAGGAAGCAACCGTACGAGGTGTACGACAAGCTGGACTTCGACATCCCGGTGGGCGTGGGTGGTGACTGCTACGCGCGCTACCTGGTGCGCGTGGAAGAGATGCGCCAGTCCAACCACATCATCAAGCAGTGCGTGGAATGGCTGCGCCGCAACCCGGGCCCGGTGATTACCGATAACCACAAGGTAGCACCGCCCTCGCGCGTGGACATGAAGTCCAACATGGAAGAGCTGATCCACCACTTCAAGCTGTTCACCGAAGGCCTCCACGTGCCCGAAGGCGAAGCGTACGCGGCGGTGGAGCACCCGAAGGGCGAGTTCGGCATCTACGCGATCTCGGATGGCGCGAACAAGCCGTACCGCCTGAAGATCCGTGCACCTGGCTTCCCCCACCTGGCCGCGCTGGACGAAATGGCCAAGGGACACATGATTGCTGACGCGGTAACGATCATCGGCACGCAAGACATCGTCTTCGGCGAGATCGACCGTTAATCACGGACCGCCGGCCCGGACGACGATCCGGGCGCTTTCCGCGGCGCTCCGCTGAGTGGAGCGGCCCGGAAGACCCGCGGCGGACCGGCAAGGCCTAAGGCCCGCCGGCGGAACGGCAGCGACGGCTGCAAACCTGCGGAAGGACGCCCAGTTGCGCTGCCTCCGCCGTTTTACTGCAATGACCATGCTATCAGCAGAAGCTCTCAAGGAAATCGATCGCGCGATCGCGAAGTATCCGGCCGACCAGAAGCAGTCGGCCGTGATGGCGGCGCTTGCCGTGGCGCAGGGCGAGGTGGGCTGGGTTTCCCCCGAAGTCATGCAGTTCGTCGCCAACTACCTCGAGATGCCACCCGTGTGGGTGGAAGAGGTGGCGACCTTCTACAACATGTATGACACCAGGCCGGTGGGCAAATTCAAGCTCGCCGTCTGCACCAACCTGCCGTGCGCCCTGTCGGGCGGCGAGCGGGCCGGCGAGTACCTGAAGCGCAAGCTCGGGATCGACTACAACGAGACCACCGCTGACGGCTGCTTCACCCTGAAAGAGGGCGAGTGCATGGGCGCTTGCGGCGACGCGCCGGTGATGATCGTCAACAACACCCGCATGTGCAGCTTCATGAGCGACGACAAGCTCGACGCGCTCGTGGACGAGCTCAAGGCCGAGGCTGCAGCCAAGGGGGGCAAGTAACATGACCAGTCTGCACGACCGCCATATCCAGCCGCTGATCCTGGCCGGCCTGGACGGCAAGAATTGGCACCTGGAAGACTACGTCAAGCGTGGCGGCTACCAGCAACTGAAGCGCATCCTGACCGAGAAGATCCCGCCGGAACAGGTGATCGCCGACGTCAAGGTCTCCGGCCTGCGCGGCCGTGGCGGTGCGGGCTTCCCGACCGGCCTGAAGTGGAGCTTCATGCCGCGCACGTTCCCGGGTCAGAAATACCTGGTCTGCAACACCGATGAAGGCGAGCCCGGCACATTCAAGGACCGCGACATCATCCGCTACAACCCGCACTCGCTGATCGAAGGCATGGCCATCGGCGCGTATGCGATGGGCATCACCGTGGGCTACAACTACATCCACGGCGAGATCTGGAACGAGTACAAGATCTTCGAGGAGGCCCTCGAAGAGGCGCGTGCTGCCGGCTTCCTGGGTGACAACATCCTGGGCTCGGGCTTTGATTTCCAGCTGCACGCCCACCACGGCTATGGCGCCTACATCTGCGGTGAGGAAACCGCGCTGCTCGAATCGCTGGAAGGCAAGAAAGGCCAGCCGCGCTTCAAGCCGCCGTTCCCGGCCAGCTTTGGCCTGTACGGCAAGCCGACCACCATCAACAACACCGAGACCTTCGCCGCGGTGCCGTTCCTGCTCGCCGTCGGCCCCGAGAACTACCTGAAGATGGGCAAGCCGAACAACGGCGGCACCAAGATCTTCTCGATCTCGGGTGACGTCGAGCGTCCCGGCAACTACGAGATCCCTCTGGGCACGCCGTTCGCCAAGCTGCTGGAACTCGCCGGCGGCATGCGCGGTGGCAAGCGCATCAAGGCGGTGATCCCGGGCGGTTCGTCGGCGCCGGTGGTGCCGGGCGACCTGATGATGGCGTCCGACATGGACTACGACTCGATCGCCAAGGCCGGCTCGATGCTGGGCTCGGGCGCGGTGATCGTGATGGACGAGACGCGCTGCATGGTCCGCTCGCTGCTGCGCCTGTCGTACTTCTATTTTGAGGAATCGTGCGGCCAGTGCACGCCGTGCCGCGAAGGCACCGGCTGGCTCTACCGCATGGTCAATCGCATTGAACACGGAGAGGGGCGCCAGGAAGACCTGGACCTGCTCAACAACGTCGCGGAAAACATCATGGGCCGCACCATCTGCGCGCTCGGCGATGCCGCGGCGATGCCGGTCCGCGGCATGCTCAAGCACTACTGGAAAGAGTTCGAGTATCACGTCGAACACAAGCAGTGCATGGTTCCGGCCTACATCTAAGCGTGGCAGAACATGGTTGAACTAGAGATCGACGGCAAGAAGGTTGAGGTTGCTGAAGGCAGCCTGGTGATGGAAGCCGCCCGCAAGCTGGGCACCTACATCCCGCACTTCTGCTACCACCGCAAACTGTCCATCGCGGCCAACTGCCGCATGTGCCTGGTCGAGGTCGAGAAGGCGCCCAAGGCGCTGCCCGCCTGCGCCACGCCGGTGACCCCTGGCATGAAGGTCTTCACCAATTCGGAGAAGGCAGTCAAGGCGCAGAAGTCCGTGATGGAATTCCTGCTGATCAACCACCCGCTCGACTGCCCGATCTGCGATCAGGGCGGCGAATGCCAGCTGCAGGATCTGGCCGTGGGCTACGGTGCCTCGGAGTCGCGCTACAAGGAAGAGAAGCGCGTGGTGTTCCACAAGAACGTGGGCCCGCTGATCTCCATGGAGGAGATGACGCGTTGCATCCACTGCACCCGCTGCGTGCGTTTCGGCCAGGAAGTGGCCGGCGTGATGGAGCTGGGCATGCTGGGCCGCGGCGAGCATTCGGAAATCACCACCTTCGTCGGCAAGACCGTCGATTCGGAACTGTCGGGCAACATGATCGACCTGTGCCCGGTCGGCGCGTTGACCAGCAAGCCGTTCCGCTACTCGGCCCGTACCTGGGAACTGGCACGCCGCAAGTCGGTGTCGCCGCACGATGGCTTGGGCGCGAACCTGGTGGTGCAGACCAAGAACCAGCGCGTGATGCGCGTGCTGCCGCTGGAAAACGAAGACATTAATGAGTGCTGGATCTCCGACAAGGACCGCTTCTCGTATGAAGGCCTGAACAGTGCCGACCGCCTGACCCGCCCGCTGCTGAAGCAGGGCGGCGAATGGATGGAAACCGACTGGCAGACCGCACTGGAATACGTCGCCAACGGGCTGGCCGGCATCAAGCGCGAGCATGGCGCCGACCAGATCGCCGCGCTGGCCAGCCCGCACAGCACGCTGGAAGAACTGTTCCTGCTGGGCAAGCTGGTGCGCGGCCTGGGCAGCGACAACGTCGACTTCCGCCTGCGCCAGTCCGACTTCTCGGCGGCGCTCAAGGGCGCGCCGTGGCTCGGCATGCCGGTAGCCGACGTGACCGCGCTGCAACGCGTGCTGGTGATTGGCTCGTCGCTGCGCAAGGATCATCCGCTGCTGGCCTCGCGCCTGCGCCAGGCCACCAAGAAGGGTGCCCGTGTCGCGGTGCTGGGCGCGGGTGGTGAAGACCTGCTGATGCCCGTGGCCGCCCGCATCGACGTGGCGCCGTCGGGCTGGACCGCGGCTCTCGCCGGCGTGGCCCGTGCCGTGGCTGCCGCCAAGGGCGTGGCCGCTCCGGCCGGTACCGAAGGTTTCGATGGCGGCGATGCCGCCGGCAAGACCGCAGAAGCCCTGCTGTCGGGCGAGCGCCGCGCCGTGTTCCTTGGCAATGAGGCCGTGCGCCATCCGCAGTTCTCTGCGCTGCACGCGCTGGCACAGTGGATCGCCACGGAAACGGGTGCAAAGCTGGGCTTCCTGACCGAGGCGGCGAACACCGTCGGCGGTTATGTCGCCGGCGCGCTGCCCAAGCAGGGCGGCGCCAATGCGCAGGCGATGCTGGACACGCCGCGCAAGGCCTACATCCTGCTGAACACCGAACCCGAGTTCGATACCGCCGACCCGCGCAAGGCACTGGCCGCGCTGGCCCAGGCCAACACGGTGGTGGTGCTGTCGCCGTTCCGTTCGGAAGCGGCCATGCAGTACGCCGACGTGATCCTGCCGGTGACGCCGTTCACGGAAACCGCCGGTACCTTCGTCAATTGCGAAGGCCTGCCGCAGAGCTTCAACGGCGTGGTCCGCGCACTGGGCGAGTCGCGTCCGGGCTGGAAGGTGCTGCGCGTGCTGGGCAACCTGCTCGACGTGGCCGGCTTCGACTACGACACCGCCGAAGCGGTCCGTGCCGAAGTACTGTCGGCCCCGGTTGCCGAGCAACTGGACAACGGCACCGATGCGGCGATCCGCGTCAGCGCCGCTGCCGCCAACGGCATCGAACGCATCGCCGACGTGCCCATCTACCACGCCGACCCGATCGTGCGCCGCGCCGATTCGCTGCAGCTGACCGCCGCCGCGCGCCGCGCCATGCAGATCGCGTTGCCGGCCGACCTGTTCAACCGCCTGGGCATCCAGTCGGGCGACCCGGTCCGCGTCACGCAAGGGCAGGGCAGCGTGGTGCTGCCGGCCGTGCTCGAAGCCACGCTGCCGGCCAACACCGTGCGCGTGCCGGCGGCAACGCCGGCGGCCATCGGGCTGGGCGGGATGTTCGGCACCGTGACGATCGAGAAGGCCGTCGAACTGCCGGTCGGCCAGCAGGCCGAAGTCACCGCCTAAGCGCAGAAGAATAGCGAGAACGCAACATGATCGACTGGATTACCTCGCAAGGCCACGCCATCTTCGGCGGCGCATGGACGCCGCTGTGGATCCTGATTCGCGCCGTGGTCATTGTGGTGCCGCTGCTGCTGTGCGTGGCTTACCTGATTCTGTGGGAGCGCAAGCTGATCGGCTGGATGCACGTCCGTCTCGGCCCGAACCGCGTGGGCCCGCTCGGCTTGCTGCAGCCGATTGCCGACGTGCTGAAGCTGCTGCTCAAGGAAGTCATGATGCCCACGCAGGTCAGCCGGGGCATGTACCTGATTGCCCCGCTGATGGTGCTGATGCCGGCCGTGGCGATCTGGGCCGTGATTCCGTTCCAGGCCGAAGTGGTGCTGGCCGATGTGAACGCCGGCCTGCTCTACGTGATGGCAATCAGCTCGGTGGGCGTGTACGGCGTGATCCTGGCCGGCTGGGCCTCGAACTCCAAGTACGCCTTCATCGGCGCCATGCGTGCCGCGGCCCAGATGGTGTCGTATGAAATCGCCATGGGCTTCGCGCTGGTGACGGTGCTGATGGTTGCCGGCAGCCTGAACCTGTCGGCGATCGTCAACGGCCAGAACACCGGCTACTTCGCCGACATGGGCATCAACATCCTGTCGTGGAACTGGCTGCCGCTGCTGCCGATGTTCGGCGTCTACTTCATCTCGGGCGTGGCCGAAACCAACCGCCACCCGTTCGACGTGGTGGAAGGCGAATCGGAAATCGTCGCCGGCCACATGATCGAATACTCGGGCATGGGCTTCGCGCTGTTCTTCCTGGCCGAGTACATCAACATGATCGTCATCTCGACGATGACCGCGCTGATGTTCCTGGGCGGCTGGGCGCCGCCGATCAGTAGCGTGCTGACCAACGCGATCCCGGGCTTCTTCTGGCTGGTGATCAAGGTATTCCTGCTGCTGTCCGTCTTCATCTGGATCCGCGCCTCGTTCCCGCGCTACCGCTACGACCAGATCATGCGCCTGGGCTGGAAGGTGTTCATCCCCCTGACGGTGGCGTGGCTGATCATCGTGGCGATCTGGATCAAGTCGCCCTGGAACATCTGGCCCTGAACGGCCAAACGGCGGTGCGCCTTCTGCAACACGGCAGGGCGCGCACCGTGTGGAAATACTAGGAAGCATCATGCTGCTCGCCATCAAGGACTTCTTCAACAGCCTGCTCCTGAAGGAACTCTTCAAGGGTATGGCGCTGACCGGCCGCTATCTCTTCGCGCGCAAGGTCACCGTCCAGTTTCCGGAAGAGAAGACGCCGATCTCGCCGCGTTTCCGCGGCCTGCACGCGCTGCGCCGCTACCCCAACGGGGAAGAGCGCTGCATCGCCTGCAAGCTGTGCGAGGCAGTGTGCCCGGCGCTGGCCATCACGATCGAGTCGGACGTGCGCAACGACGGCACCCGCCGCACGACCCGCTACGACATCGACCTGACCAAGTGCATCTTCTGCGGTTTCTGCGAGGAGGCCTGCCCGGTCGACGCCATCGTGGAAACGCAGATCCTGGAGTACCACGGCGAGAAGCGTGGCGACCTGTACTTCACCAAGGACATGCTGCTGGCAGTGGGCGACCGCTACGAGCCGCAGATCGCCGCGGCCAAGGCTGCCGACGCCAAGTACCGCTGACCGGTTTGCGGCTGCCGCCAGTAGCAGACCTGGCAGCCGCTGCCACCGAATTTGAATTCGGCCCCTTGAGTGTGAGGGGCCAAAGCAAGGATGCCGCAGGAGCGGGCCACCCGAAGGGGTGGCTTGTGCCGGACGGCCCTGAGAGGATCCGATAGGGACCATGGAACTCACGACCACCATCTTCTACGTTTTTGCGCTGGTGCTGGTGCTCTCCGCACTGAAAGTCATCACTGCGAAGAACCCGGTGCACTCCGCACTGTTCCTCGTGCTGTCGTTCTTCACGGCCGCCGCGATCTGGATGCTGCTCAAGGCGGAATTCCTCGCCATCCTGCTGGTGCTGGTCTATGTCGGCGCGGTGATGGTGCTGTTCCTGTTCGTGGTGATGATGATCGATATCGACATCGAGCACCTGCGCCGGGACTTCTGGACCTACGTGCCGATGGCATCGGTGGTCGGCGCGCTGATCATCGCCGAGATGGCGATCGTGCTGGTGCGCAACTTCATCGGCACCACCACGCCGGTGGTCGCCAACGGTTCGCAGGATCCGGGCTACTCCAACTCCGCCGCGCTGGGCAAGGTGATCTACACCGACTACATCTACGCCTTTGAAGTGGCCGGCATCATCCTGCTGGTGGCCATCATCGCCGCCGTCGCGCTGACCCTGCGCCGCCGCAAGGACGTCAAGGCCCAGGACGTGTCGGCGCAGCTGCGTACCCGCCGCGACGACCGCGTGCGCCTGGTGCCGATGCAGTCCGAAAGCCAGACCTCGCAGACGGAAGCCGCGGCTGCCGCCAATAAGAACTAAAGCCCGGAGAAACGCTGTGCTCTCTCTCGCTCACTACCTCGTCCTCGGTGCGATCCTGTTCGCGATCAGCATCGTCGGCATCTTCCTGAACCGCAAGAACGTGATCGTGCTGCTGATGGCGATCGAACTGATGCTGCTTGCGGTGAACATCAACTTCGTCGCCTTCTCGCATTACCTGGGCGACCTGGCTGGTCAGGTTTTCGTTTTCTTCATCCTCACGGTGGCCGCCGCCGAGTCGGCAATCGGTCTGGCAATCCTGGTGGTGCTGTTCCGCAACCTGGATACGATCAACGTGGACGACCTGGACACCCTCAAGGGCTGATCCGTGGCGCACTACGCAGATACCCAAGACTCACCGACCGCACACCACTAAGCGTCCTATGGCAACCACGCTCAACCCCAACCTGCTGCTTGCGATTGCGCTGGCGCCGCTAGTCGGCTCCGCGATCGCCGGCCTGTTCGGTACCAAGTTCTTCGACCTGTTTTCCTCGGAGTCGCGCGGCGGCCGGATCGTGGCGCATACCGCCACGATCCTGGGCGTTGCCATTTCCTTCGTGCTGTCGGTGATGGTGCTGATCGACGTGATGAACGGCGCCAGCTTCAACGCCACCGTGTACGAGTGGATGGCCATCGGCAGCCTGAAGATGGAAGTCGGCTTCCTGGTCGATTCGCTGACGGCAATGATGATGGTGGTCGTCACCTTCGTCTCGCTGATGGTGCATATCTACACCGTCGGCTACATGGAAGGCGATCCCGGCTACAACCGGTTCTTCGGCTACATCTCGCTCTTCACCTTCTCGATGCTGATGCTGGTGATGAGCAACAACTTCCTGCAGCTGTTCTTCGGCTGGGAAGCGGTGGGCCTGGTGTCGTACCTGCTGATCGGCTTCTGGTACACCCGCCCGACGGCGATCTTCGCCAACCTGAAGGCTTTCCTGGTCAACCGCGTCGGTGACTTCGGCTTCATCCTGGGCATTGGCCTGCTGCTGGCCTACAGCGGCAGCATGAACTACACCGAAGTGTTCGCCGCGCGCGACCAGCTGGCGACCGTGATCTTCCCGGGCACCGACTGGCTGATGATCACCGTGGCCTGCATCTGCCTGTTCATCGGCGCGATGGGCAAGTCGGCGCAGTTCCCGCTGCATGTCTGGCTGCCTGACTCGATGGAAGGCCCGACCCCGATCTCCGCACTAATCCACGCGGCCACCATGGTGACCGCCGGCATCTTCATGGTCGCGCGCATGTCGCCGCTGTTTGAACTGTCGGATACCGCGCTGTCGTTCGTGCTGGTGATCGGTGCCATCACGGCGCTGTTCATGGGCTTCCTGGGTATCATCCAGAACGACATCAAGCGCGTGGTGGCTTACTCGACCCTGTCGCAGCTCGGCTACATGACCGTGGCGCTGGGCGCCTCGGCTTACTCGGTGGCCGTGTTCCACCTGATGACGCACGCGTTCTTCAAGGCACTGCTGTTCCTGGGCGCCGGTTCGGTCATCATCGGCATGCACCACGACCAGGACATCCGCAACATGGGCGGCCTGCGCAAGTACATGCCGATCACCTGGATCACTTCGCTGGTGGGTTCGCTGGCGCTGATCGGCACGCCGTTCTTCGCGGGCTTCTACTCCAAGGATTCGATCATCGAGGCCGTCGCCGAATCGCATATCGCCGGTTCGAGCTTTGCCTATTACTCCGTACTGGCCGGCGTGTTCGTGACCGCGTTCTACTCGTTCCGCATGTACTTCCTGGTCTTCCACGGCAAGGAGCGCTGGGGACAGAACCATGTCCACCAGCACCATGAGGGCGACCACGAGGACGAAGAGGTTTCGCTCGACCACCACCATGGCCTGGCCGCCGGCGAGAAGCCGCACGAGTCGCCGTGGGTGGTGACGCTGCCGCTGGTGCTGCTGGCGATCCCGTCGGTGATCGTTGGCGCGATCGCGATCGACCCGATGCTGTTCGGCAACTTCTTCAAGAATGGCGTGGCCTTCAAGGACGTGATCTTCGTCGGCGAGAACCACCACGCCATGGCTGAGCTCAAGGAAGCGTTCCACGGCTGGGTGCCGATGGCGATTCACTCGCTGACCACCCCCGTGCTGTGGCTGGCCATCGCCGGTGTGGTGCTGTCGTGGTTCTTCTACATGAAGCGCCCGGACATCCCTGAAGCCATCGCGAACCGCTTTTCGGGTCTCTACAAGCTGCTCGACAACAAGTACTACATGGATGCCATCAACCAGGTGGTGTTCGCTCGTGGCGCACGCCTGCTCGGTACCGGCCTGTGGAAGGGCGGCGACCAGGGCCTGATCGACGGCCTGCTCGTCAACGGCTCGGCGCGGGTGGTGGCTTCGTTCGCCTCGGCCAGCCGTTACCTGCAGTCGGGCTATATCTACCACTACGCATTCGCGATGATCGTCGGCATGCTGGTGCTGCTGACGCTGACGGTCACGGGCGTGATCGGCACCAAGTGATAGGCACCAAGTAAGGAAAATATAGAAATGGTTCTGTCTTTCTCAATCTGGCTGCCTGTCTTTTTCGGCCTGCTGATCCTCGCCTTCGGCTCGGACCGAAGCCCGGGCTTCGTGCGGTGGATGTCGCTCTTCGGCTCGATCGCGAGCTTCGTCGTCACGCTGCCGCTGGTGTTCCACTTCGACCGCACCACCGCGTCGATGCAGTTCGTCGAGAAGGCGAACTGGATCGAGCGCTTCAATATCAACTACCTGCTGGGGGTTGACGGCATCTCGATGTGGTTCGTCGTGCTGACCGCCTTCATCACGGTGATCGTGGTGATCTCGGCCTGGGAAGTGATCACCGATCGTGTGGCCGAATACATGGCCTCGTTCCTGATCCTGTCGGGCCTGATGGTCGGCGTGTTCTGCACGCTGGACGGCATGCTGTTCTACGTGTTCTTCGAGGCCACGCTGATCCCGATGTACATCATCATCGGCGTGTGGGGCGGCCCGAACCGCGTCTATGCCGCGTTCAAGTTCTTCCTGTACACGCTGGCCGGCTCGCTGCTGACGCTGGTCGCGCTGCTGTACCTGTACAACAAGACCGGCACCTTCGACATCCTGCAATGGCACCAGGCCAAGCTGTCGATGAACGAGCAGATCGCACTGTTCATTGCCTTCTTCGTCGCCTTCGCGGTCAAGGTGCCGATGTGGCCGGTGCACACCTGGCTGCCGGACGCTCACGTGGAAGCGCCGACCGGCGGTTCGGTGGTGCTGGCCGCCATCATGCTGAAGCTGGGCGCCTACGGTTTCCTGCGGTTCTCGCTGCCGATCGCCCCTGACGCGAGCCACTACCTGGCCCCGTTCATCATCACGATCTCGCTGATCGCCGTGATCTACATCGGCCTGGTCGCGCTGGTGCAGGCGGACATGAAGAAGCTGGTGGCGTACTCGTCGATCGCCCACATGGGCTTCGTCACGCTGGGCTTCTTTATCTTCAGCGACATTGGCGTGGAAGGCGGCATCGTGCAGATGATCTCGCACGGCTTTATCTCCGGCGCGATGTTCCTTTGCATCGGCGTGCTGTACGACCGCGTCCACTCGCGCCAGATCGCCGACTACGGCGGCGTGGTCAACACCATGCCCAAGTTCGCCGCGCTGGCAGTGTTCTTCGCGATGGCCAACTGCGGCCTGCCGGCCACCTCGGGCTTTGTCGGCGAATTCATGGTGATCCTGGGCGCGGTCAAGTTCGACTTCTGGATCGGCCTGCTGGCCGCCACCGCCCTGATCTTCGGCGCTGCCTACTCGCTGTGGATGGTCAAGCGCGTGATCTTCGGCGACATCGTGCACCAGCACGTGCGCGAGCTGGCCGACCTGAACAAGCGTGAGTTCGTCATGCTCGGCCTGCTGGCCATCATGACGCTGTACATGGGCCTGCATCCGAAGCCCTTTACCGACGTGATGCACCCGTCCGTGGTGAACCTGCTGCAGCATGCTGCACAGTCCAAGCTGTAATCGGGGAGAGATATCAACATGCAACCGTCCTCGACACTCGGCCCCGTGGCGCCGATCATCTTCCTGGCGATCGCCATCGGCGCGGTCAACTGGATCGACCTTGCCCGCGGCAAGGGCAAGCAGAGCGTGGCCTATCCGCTGTCGCTGCTCACCACGCTGGTCCTGACCGTATGGTTCGGCCTGAACGCCGCCGCCGGCGAGACGCATTACGCGTTCTCCAACCTGGTGGTGATCGACCCGATGGCCAACGTGCTGTCCGCGTTCTGCTCGGCCGGCCTGTTCGTGACGCTGGTCTATACGCGCCGCTACCTGGCTGAGCGCGACATGTTCGCCGGCGAGTTCTACCAGCTCGCGCTGTTTACGCTCGGCGGCCAGATCGTGATGATCACCGGCAACAACTTCCTGACCCTGTACCTGGGCCTGGAACTGCTGTCGCTGTCGTCGTACGCGCTGGTGGCGCTGCGCCGCGATTCGCGCGTGACCTCTGAATCGGCGATGAAGTACTTCGTGCTGGGCGCGCTGGCTTCGGGCTTCCTGCTGTACGGCATCTCGATGATGTACGGCGCCACCGGTTCGCTGAACCTGGGCGAGGTGTTCCGCGTGGTCGAGTCGGGTCGCGTCAACACCACCATGCTGGCCTTCGGCGTGGTCTTTATCGTCGCCGGCCTGTCGTTCAAGCTGGGCGCCGCACCGTTCCACATGTGGATCCCGGACATCTACCAGGGCTCGCCGACCGCAGTGACGTTGCTTATCGCCGGCGGCCCGAAGGTTGCTGCGTTCGCGCTGTTTATCCGCGTGCTGGTGGAAGGCCTGCTGCCGCTGGCCAACGACTGGCAGATGATGCTGGTGGTGCTGTCGATCATCTCGCTGGCCATCGGCAACCTGACTGCCATCGTGCAGAGCAACCTGAAGCGGATGCTGGCGTACTCGACCATCTCGCACATGGGCTTCGTGCTGCTGGGCCTGCTGTCGGGCGTGGTGGCCAACAAGGCCGACGGCGCCGCGGATGCCTACAGCTCGGCGATGTTCTACTCGGTGACCTACCTGCTGACCACGCTGGGCACCTTCGGCATCATTCTGCTGCGCACGAACAAGGGTTTCGAGGCCGAGACGCTGGAAGACCTGAGGGGCATGTCGCGCCGCAACCCGTGGTTCGCGTTCCTGATGCTGGTGATGATGTTCTCGCTGGCCGGCATTCCGCCGACCGTGGGCTTCTATGCCAAGCTGGCCGTGCTGGATGCAGTGGTCAAGGCCGGCATGACCTGGCTGGCCGTGGTGGCCGTGCTGTTCTCGCTGATCGGCGCGTTCTACTACCTGCGTATCGTCAAGCTGATGTACTTCGATGCGCCCGCTGCTGAAGAAGAACTGGAAGCCACCTTTGGCCTGCGCTCGATGCTGAGCGTGAACGGCGCCGCGGTGATCCTGCTGGGCATTTTCCCGGCCGCGCTGATGAACCTGTGCTACCAGGCCATCCGCGCGACGCTGGGTTCCTGATCCGCCACACGCCATGAGCGCATCCGCAAGCGGCTGGTTTGTCATCCTGCTGGCACTGGTCAGTGCGAACCTGCCGTTTGTGAACCAGCGCCTGTTCGCGGTGATCCCGTTGCGGCAGGCGCGCAAGCCCCTGTGGCTGCGCCTGCTGGAACTGATCTTGTGGTACGCGGTGGCCGGCGCCGCCGGCTTTGCGGTGGAAGCCAGCCTCGGCAACGCCTTCCCGCAGGGCTGGCAGTTCTACGCCATCACCGCCTGCATGATGCTGGTGTTTGCCTTCCCGGGCTTCACCTGGCAATACCTCGTCAAACACCGCACGGCCTGAAGCCGGTCTTGTCGGCCCCGGGCCCTGCCTGATCCGGAGCGTCCATGACCGACAAGACTCAAGGCGGTACCTCGCTGCCCGCCGACCAGACTGAAAACGACGACGCACTGAAGGAAGTGTGCGTCGCCTCGGCCACGGTCCATCGCGGCAAGTTCCTCACCCTCAAGCAAGACATCGTCAGGCTGCCCGACGGCAAGCAGACCGGGCGGGAGTACATCGTCCACCCCGGCGCGGTGATGATGATCCCGCTGTTCGACGACGGCACCGTGCTGATGGAGCGCCAGTTCCGCTACCCGATCGGTGAAGTGATGCTGGAATTCCCGGCCGGCAAGCTCGATCCGCAAGAGGGCGCGCAGCGCTGCGGCGAGCGCGAGCTGCTGGAGGAGACCGGCTACAGCGCGGCGCGCTGGGACTACCTGACGCGCATCCATCCGGTGATCTCGTATTCGACCGAATTCATCGACATCTTCCTGGCGCGCGACCTGACGCACGGCGAGGCGCAACTCGACGACGGCGAGTTCATCGAGACCTTCATCACCCCGGTGGAGCAGGTGCTCGACTGGGTCCGCAGCGGGCGCATTACCGACGTGAAGACCATCATCGGCGCATTCTGGCTGGAAAAAGTGATCTCCGGTACGTGGCAGCCAGGCGAGCAGTCCCTGCCAGGCTGAGATACGCATTCGTCACGTCGGCGCGTTGGACTGGCCTGCGCTAAGCTGGTGACAGGGCACGGCGCGCGGCGTGAATTGTGCGGCAGGCAGCTGTTCCGAACGGTCGTTCGAAAAAATTTAGCACGACCGTTCACAAAATTTCGATTCACGGATAATATAGCTTTTGACGGGCTGGATAGATCATGAAGGTGCTCGACCTGCGCTGTGCGCAAGACCATCGTTTCGAGGGCTGGTTTGCCTCGGAGGAAGAAGCGCAGTCGCAAATCTCGCGTGACCTCGTCCAATGCCCGGTCTGTGGCGACCACGCCGTTACGCGGCTGCCCAGCGCGCCGCGCCTGAACCTGTCGGGCGCGACCGCGCCCAAGGGCGCCGCCAAACCGGCGCAGCAGGCGGCGCAGCAAGCCGCGCCACCGGCAACACTGCAAGCGCTCTATTTGAAGGCAGTGAAGCAGGTGCTGGCCCAGACCGAGGACGTTGGCGACCGCTTTGCCGAAGAGGCAAGGCGCATGCACTATGACGAAGCGCCGGAACGCGGCATCCGCGGTTCGGCCTCGCCGGAGGAAGTGCAGGCGCTGGCCGAGGAGGGCATCGAGACTTTTCCGCTCGTAGTGCCGGATGCGCTGAAGCAGACGGCTCACTGAATTGCGTCCTGTGCCCGTTGCTGTCGGCGCATGACGCGCAGGCAGAACAAACCGCCGGCAGCTTCAGAAAATGCCGGCACCACTGGAGACGGGCATGGATCTCAACTACTCGGCGTCCGACAACGCCTTCCGCGAGGAAGTGCGTAGCTGGCTCGAAGCCAACTTGCCGGCGGACATCCGCAGCAAGATTCTCAATCACCGCCGTCCGAACCGCGACGACCTGGTGCGCTGGCACAAGATCCTCGCCGGCAAGGGCTGGTCGGCGCCGCACTGGCCCGTACAGTACGGCGGCACCGGCTGGAACGCTACGCAACGCCATATCTGGGACGAGGAGAATGCCCGCGTCGGCGCGCCCGGCGTGCTGCCTTTCGGCGTGGCGATGGTTGCGCCAGTCATCATGAAGTACGGCAGCGAGGACCAGAAGTCCTACTACCTGCCGCGCATCCTGGACTGCACCGACTGGTGGTGCCAAGGCTATTCGGAGCCGGGCTCGGGTTCGGACCTGGCGTCGGTGAAGACCCGCGCCGAGCTGACCCCGGACGGCAAGCACTACATCGTCAACGGCCAGAAGACGTGGACCACGCTCGGCCAGCACGCCGACATGATCTTCTGCCTGGTGCGCACCGATCCCGAAGCCAAGAAGCAAGAGGGCATCTCGTTCCTGCTGATCGACATGAAGACGCCGGGCATCACCGTGCGCCCGATCATCATGCTCGACGAAGAGCACGAGGTGAACGAAGTCTTCTTCGACAACGTCAAGGTGCCGGTCGAGAACCGCGTCGGCGAAGAGAACCGCGGCTGGACCTACGCCAAGTACCTGCTCGGCCATGAGCGCACCGGCATCGCCCGCGTCGGCAATTCCAAGCGCGAGCTGGGCTTCCTCAAGCGCGTGGCGCGCCAGCAGCAGAAGAACGGCAAGCCGCTGCTGGAGGATCCGGTGTTCGGCGCCAAGGTCGCCGCTTTGGAGATCGAGCTGATGGCGCTGGAGATTACCGTGCTGCGCGTAGTGTCGAGCGAAGCCGCCGGCAAGGGCCCCGGCCCCGAGGCCTCTATGCTCAAGATCAAGGGCACCGAGATCCAGCAGCTGCTGACCGAGCTGATGGTCGAGGCCGTCGGCCCGTACGCCCAGCCGTTCGACACGGCCTACCTGGAGTGCGAGACCGAACACGCCGTCACCGGCTACGACGACGCGGCGCCGCTGGCCGCGTACTACTTCAACTATCGCAAGACCTCCATCTACGGCGGGTCCAACGAAATTCAGAAGAACATCATCAGCCAGATGATTCTGGGGCTGTGAGGAGACACGCATCATGAACTTCAATCTCAGCGACGAACAGAAGCAACTGGCTGACGCCGTCCGCCGTTTTATCGACAAGGACTACGGCTTCGAGTCCCGCAAGAAGAACTACGAAAGCGCCGCCGGCTACGGCGAGGCCGCTTGGGGCTCGCTGGTCGAGCTCGGCCTGACCGCGCTGCCGGTGCCGGAAGAGCAGGGCGGCTTCGCGGGCAAGGCCCTGGACATGATGGTGGTGCAGCAGGAGCTGGGCCGCGGACTGATCGTTGAACCGTACCTGGCCACGGTGGTGGGTGCCTATGCGCTCGGCCTGGCCGGGGGCCAGGACGCGCTGCTGGAGCAGGTCGCCGGCGGCGAACTGAAGCTGGCGGTGGCCTTCAACGAGCCGCAGGCGCGTTATGAGCTGAACAACGTGCGCGTGACCGCGCGCGACGGCAAGCTCAGCGGCCGCAAGGTCGTGGTGGTGCATGGCGGCCAGGCCGACAAGCTGGTCGTGTCGGCCCGCAGCAGCGGCGCCGATGCCGACCAGGACGGCATCTCGCTGTTCCTGGTCGATGCCAAGGGTGCCGGCGTCAGCATCAAGGACTACCGCACCATCGACAACCTGCGCGCGGCCGACATCACCTTCCAGGACGCGCCGGCGCAACTGCTGGGCGAGGCTGGCAAGGCTTTCCCGATCATCGAGCAGGTCGCCGACTACGCCGCCGTGCTGCTGTGCGCCGAGGCCGTGGGCGTGATGGATACGCTCAATGCCGCCACGCTGGATTATGCCAAGACGCGCCAGCAGTTCGGCCAGCCGATCGCGCGCTTCCAGGCGCTGCAGCACCGCATGGTCGAGATGTTTATCCATGCCGAGCAGTCTCGCTCGATCACGCTGCTGGCCGCGGCCCGCTTTGAGGAGGCGTCGCCGGAAGAGCGCCGCCGCTATGTCTCCGCCGCCAAGGCGCGTGTGGGGCAGGCAGCCCGCACGGTCGGCCAGGAAGCGGTGCAGATCCACGGCGGCATGGGCGTGACCAACGAACTGCCGGCCGCGCACATGTTCAAGCGGCTGACGCTGATCAACACCAGCTTCGGCGACGTGGATCACCACCTGGGCAGGTTTGCCGCCCAGCCGGGGTTCCAGGAAGCCGCCTGAGCCAAGCAGGGCCAGACAGAAACCGCGCCGTAGTCCAGGCGCGGTTTTTTTCTTTGCGCGCTGTTAGGGGCGGGTTCCGCAAATACGGACGCTCGCCTGCCCCTGTCATGCGATCATCGTGCAGACAAGTCAACAGCCAGACACCACGGAGAGACAACCGATGCTGTATTTCGAGGATTTTGCAGTCGGCAGCCGCCGCGAACTGGGCTCCTACCTCGTCACGGAGGAAGAGATCCTCAGCTTCGCGCGGCAGTACGATCCCCAGCCGTTCCATGTCGACAAGGAAGCCGCCGCCAAGAGCATCTACGGCGGTCTGATCTCGAGCGGCTGGATGACGTGCTCGATCATGATGCGCCTGCTGGTGCTGAGCACCACCGGCAAGTCGGCCAGCATGGGTTCGCCCGGTGTCGACGAGATCCGCTGGCTCAAGCCCGTCTACGCAGGCGACACGCTCACCGTCGTGCTGAACGTACTGGATACCCGGCCGTCGCAGTCCAAGCCGGACCGCGGCGTGGTCCACACCCAGTGGGAAGCCACCAACCAGCGCGGCGAGCTGGTCTGCACGGTCAAGGGCATGGGCATGTACGGACGTCGGCCGGCCTGAGCGCAAGAACACCAACCCACCCATCGAGGAGACAACCGCCATGCGTACCATCGCATCGTTGGAAGAGCTGGAAGGCCTGCAGGGCCAGGAAGTCGCGGTCAGCGACTGGATCGAGGTGACCCAGCAGCAGGTCAACCAGTTTGCCGAGGCCACCGGCGACCACCAGTGGATCCACGTCGACGTGGAGCGCGCAAAGAAGGAGTCGCCCTATGGTGGCCCGATCGCCCACGGCTTCCTGACGTTGTCGCTGCTGCCCAAGTTCATGCACAACGCACTGCATATGCCGTCCAAGATCGGCGTCAACTACGGCCTGAATCGCGTGCGCTTCACCGCACCCGTGCCGGTCGGCAGCAAGCTGCGGGCACGCATCAAGCTGCTCAAGGTCGAACGGCTCGACCCGCTGCCGAAGTCGCCCGAACTGGTGGGCGCGCAATCCACATGGGAAGTGACGATCGAACGCGAGGGCAGCGAGCGTCCCGTGTGCGTGGCAGAGTCGATCACACGCCGGTACGGTTGACCCTGCGAGGTCGGTTCTGACGCACTGCGACAATATGCCACACGGTGTTGTCGCACCCGGCAAAGCCGCGCAATGCGCGGCTTTCTGCATATTTACATACGGATTTTGTGACGTTGACGCCGATCAAGACTCGCGCTGCGGTCAGCGTTGTCGATTGTCCGTTCAGCCGAACAGTGTGTTCTGTGGCGTTGGGTTTACCCGTAATGTTGCGTTGCGGTACAGTCGCGCCCACGATGTTTTACGTGTTGCACTCCCCGGCCGAAAACCGCGCCTGCCATGAAGGCAGGTCCGTCGGGAAGTGCAAAAACCTCGTATTCCAACGCTACCCGGCCGCTGTACTGAGCCGGGACCGTTCGCGGTTTCGGCCACCAGGTGCCGCAGCGCCGGCAAGGTCCCACAGGGCCTGCAGCGCGCGCAGTCAGTTGTCCTTCCGTGTTCATGGCGTTGCAAGGCCGCATGGTCCTCCGGCGTTAGATCCGCCGCCCGACCGCAACGCCAGCTAAGGACACGTCCTTCCGGTTTTCCCATAGCCCCACGCCTCTTGCGCGAGCATCAGGCGGTTTAGCCACGCTTTTGCCCAAAGCGCGGTGTAACCAAACCAGTCGTGACATGAAGAAACCCATACTGCCGCGTTGGACGCGGTTCCTGCCCTGCCTCGGCCTGCTCCTGCTCGCTGGCTGCAACATGACGCTGCTCGACCCGAAGGGGCAGGTCGGCGTCGACATCAAAGGCATCATCCTGATCGCCACCTGGCTCATGCTGCTGGTGGTGGTCCCGGTGATCGTGCTGACGCTGTGGTTTGCGTGGAAGTACCGCGCCAGCAATACCTCGGCACGCTATGAACCCGACTGGTCGCACTCCACCGCGATCGAAGTGGTGGTATGGCTGATCCCCTGCCTGATCATCATTGCGCTGGGCATCATCACCTGGAAGTCCTCGCACGACCTGGACCCCTATAAGCCGCTCGAATCCAACAAGAAGCCGGTCACCATCGAGGTGGTGGCGCTGAACTGGAAGTGGCTGTTCATCTATCCGGAACTGAAGATCGCCACGGTCAACCAGATCGCCTTCCCGGTCGACACCCCGGTGAACTTCAAGATCACCTCGGATTCGATCATGAATTCGTTCTTCATCCCGCAACTGGGCAGCCAGGTGTACGCCATGGCAGGGATGCAGACCAAGCTGCACCTGATCGCCAACGAAGCCGGCTCGTATGACGGCGTTTCCGCCAACTACAGCGGCGGCGGCTTCTCGGGCATGAAGTTCAAGGCCCTCGCCATGTCGAACTACGAGTTCGACCAGTGGGTCGCCAAGGTTCGCGCCTCGTCCACCGAACTGGGCGTTGAAGGCTACCAGACGCTGGCACAACCCAGCGAGAAGGAGCCGGTCACGTACTACGGCAAGGTGGAAGACCAGCTCTTCCACAGCATCCTGCACAAGTACATGGGCCAAAGCGGCGCCGCGCTGGCCGCCGACGGGTTCAAGGGCGGCCCGATCTGCACGTCGCGCAACACCCTCGGTGAAAAGCAGCTGTCGATGACCACGCCGGTGAAGCCGACGCTGGGCGCGCAATCCTAGGAGCAATGATGTTTGGCAAGTTGAGTTTGTCGGCGATTCCGTTTCATGAGCCGATCATCATGGTCGTTCTGGCTGGCATCGCCCTGGGCGGTGCCGCGCTGCTAGGCGCGATCACCTATTTCAAGAAGTGGGGCTATCTCTGGAACGAGTGGTTCACCTCGGTCGACCACAAGAAGATCGGCGTGATGTACTGCCTGGTCGCCCTGGTCATGCTGCTGCGCGGCTTCGCCGACGCGGTCATGATGCGTACCCAGCTGGCGCTCGCCACGAATGGCGCGACCGGCGTTCTGCCGCCTGAGCACTACGACCAGATCTTCACCGCCCACGGCGTGATCATGATCTTCTTCGTGGCCATGCCGCTGATGACCGGCCTGATGAACCTGGTCGTGCCGCTGCAGATCGGCGCGCGCGACGTGGCCTTCCCGTTCCTGAACACGCTGAGCTTCTGGCTGTTCGTGTCGGGCGCCATGCTGGTCAATGTCTCGCTGGGCGTCGGTGAATTCGCCAAGACCGGCTGGCTGGCCTACCCGCCGCTGTCGGGCCTGGACTACAGCCCTGGGGTAGGGGTGGACTATTACCTCTGGAGCTTGCAGATCTCCGGCCTCGGCACGCTGCTGACCGGCGTGAACTTCCTGGTGACCATCATGCGCATGCGCGCGCCTGGCATGACGCTGATGCGCATGCCGGTGTTCACCTGGACCGCGCTGTGCACCAACGTGCTGATCGTGGCCGCCTTCCCGGTGCTGACCGTGACCCTGGCGCTGCTGGGCCTGGATCGCTACGCCGGTACGCACTTCTTCACGAACGACGGTGGCGGCAACGCCATGATGTACGTGAACCTGATCTGGATCTGGGGCCACCCCGAGGTGTACATCCTGATCCTGCCGGCGTTCGGTATCTTCTCTGAAGTCATCGCCACGTTCTCGGGCAAGAAGCTGTTCGGCTACAAGGGCATGGTGTACGCGACCGCCGCGATCATGGTGCTGTCGTTCATCGTGTGGCTACACCACTTCTTCACGATGGGCTCGGGCGCCAATGTCAACGCGTTCTTCGGCATCACGACCATGATCATCTCCATCCCGACCGGGGTGAAGATCTTCAACTGGCTGTTCACGATGTACCGCGGCCGGGTCCAGATGACCTCGCCGGTGCTGTGGACGCTGGGCTTCATGATCACCTTCGTGATCGGTGGCATGACCGGCGTGCTGATGGCCGTGCCGGCTGCCGACTTCGTGCTGCACAACAGCCTGTTCCTGATCGCCCACTTCCACAACGTGATCATCGGCGGCGTGCTGTTCGGCTACCTGGCCGGCATCACCTACTGGTGGCCGAAGGCGTTCGGCTTCACGCTGAACGAGCGCCTGGGCAAGTGCGCCTTCTGGTGCTGGCTGGTCGGTTTCTACTTCGCCTTCATGCCGCTGTACGTGCTGGGCCTGATGGGCATGACCCGCCGCCTGAACCATACCGACAACCCGGCCTGGACGCCGTGGCTGTACCTGGCCGTGGTCGGCGTGGTGTTCGTGGCACTGGGCATCTTCTTCCAGGTGCTGCAGATCGTCGTGTCGATCCGCGACCGCAAGAAGCTGGCCGACGTGACCGGCGACCCGTGGGGCGGCCGCACCCTGGAGTGGGCCACCTCGTCGCCGCCGCCGTTCTACAACTTCGCGCACACCCCGGTGGTGCGTGACCTGGACGCGTTCGCCGACATGAAGGCCCGTGGCGAGACGCTGCCGACCGAAGGCTACGAGAAGATCCACATGCCCAAGAACACGGGCGCGGGCTTCATCATCGGCGCCTTCAGCCTGGTGTTCGGCTTTGCCCTGACCTGGCATATCTGGTGGATGGCCATCGTTGGCCTGGTGGGCATGATCTGGGCGTTTATCCACCGCAGCAACGACGACCATATCGACTACTACGTGCCGGCCACCGAGGTCGAGCAGATCGAAACGCGCCAACTGCAGCGCATTGCTTCGCAGGCCTAAGAACCATGTCGACTCAAGTCCTAGACCGCATCCCCGCGCAGGCCGGCGCCTCGGCTCACGCCGACGCCCATGGCCATGACCATGCGCACCACGATACCAGTGCCAATACGGTGTATGGCTTCTGGATCTACCTGATGAGCGACTGCATCATCTTCGCCGGACTGTTCGCGGCCTTCGCCGTGCTGCGCGGCGAAGTGGCAGGCGGCCCGTCGGGCAAGGAGCTGTTCGAGCTCAACTACGTGCTGGTGGAGACCTTCATCCTGCTGTTCTCCTCGATCACGTACGGCATGGCGATGATCTCGCTGCAGAACCGCAGCCTGAGCCGCGTGCAGGTGTGGCTCGGCATCACGTTCCTGCTGGGCCTGGCCTTCATGGCGATGGAAATCAACGAGTTCCACCACCTGATCGCCGAAGGCGCCGGCCCGGGCCGCAGCGCGTTCCTGTCGTCGTTCTTCACGCTGGTCGGCACCCACGGCCTGCACGTCGCCAGCGGCATGCTGTGGATGATCGTGCTGATGTGGCAACTGGCCAGGAAGGGCATCACCCCAACGCTGGTCAAGCGCCTGACTTGCCTGTCGCTGTTCTGGCACTTCCTGGACGTGGTCTGGATCGGCGTCTTTACCGTGGTCTACCTGATGGGAGCAGTGTGATGGCACAACACAACGCACCGGCGGCGCATGGCGCCCACGACTCGCACGCGCATGCCTCGCATGACACCCATGCCAGCTTCAAGTCGTACGCGATCGGCTTTATCCTGGCCGTGATCCTGACCGTGATCCCGTTCAAGCTCGTGATGGACGGGACCATGGACAAGGGCACCATCCTCTGGATCATCCTGGGCATGGCCGCGGTCCAGATCCTGGTCCACCTGAAGTACTTCCTGCACCTGGACTCGTCGTCCGAGCAGCGCAGCAACGTGGTCGCGCTGCTGTTCACGGTGCTGGTGCTGGTGATCGTGCTGGCGGGTTCGCTGTGGATCATGCACAACCTGAATACCAACATGATGGTGATGTAAGGACTGAAGTCCTGGCATCGAGAAACGGGGCCCCGCGAGGGGCCCCGTTTTTTTGCTGCGTGGCTTCGCTACAGCCTTAGGGTTTGAACGTATCTACGGGTTTAAGTGTGCGCTTAATATCCGGGCGGGACGCGCACCCCCCGTATGGGTCCGCCCGGTTCTGGCGCACGCCTTCGTCGTGATCGCGCACGCGATGCACTGTGGGTGCACGCATTTGTGCCGGCGCACTGTCTCAGTGCGCACGTGCAATGCACGCCCATGGTGCGCGCAGGGGTCGCCGGCCTCGTCGCGCCACGCCGGCCGCCAGTATCCGGCCTCAAACCGCCAGGACTCCAATGGCACGCTAGTTGCAGAAGCATCACCCGGGGAGCGTAGTCCCTGACTAACACCATAAACGGGAGCTGCAAATGCAACGACGTGACATGCTGAAGCTGTCGGCCATCGCCGCCGCGGCAATGATCGGTATCAGCCCGCTGGCCATGGCGCAGTCCAAGGAACCGATCAAGGTCGGTATCCTGCACTCGCTGTCCGGCACGATGGCCATCTCGGAAACGTCGCTGAAAGACGTGGCCCTGATGACCATCGACGAGATCAACAAGAGCGGCGGCGTGCTCGGCCGCAAGCTCGAGCCGGTGGTGGTGGACCCGGCCTCCAACTGGCCGCTGTTCGCGGAGAAGGCGCGCCAGCTGGTCAGCAAGGACAAGGTTGCGGTGACCTTCGGCTGCTGGACCTCCGTGTCGCGCAAGTCGGTGCTCCCGGTCTATGAGGAACTGAACTCGCTGCTGTTCTACCCGGTGCAGTATGAAGGCGAGGAAATGTCCAAGAACGTCTTCTACACCGGCGCGGCGCCCAACCAGCAGGCGATCCCGGCGGTGGAATACCTGATGAGCAAGGAAGGTGGCGGCGCCAAGCGCTTCTACTTGCTGGGCACTGACTACGTCTACCCGCGCACCACCAACAAGATCCTGCGCGCCTTCCTGAAGAGCAAGGGCGTTGCCGACAAGGACATCGAAGAGGTCTACACGCCGTTTGGCCACAGCGACTACCAGACCATCGTCGCCAATATCAAGAAGTTCTCGCAGGGCGGCAAGACCGCGGTGATCTCGACCATCAACGGCGACTCCAACGTGCCGTTCTACAAGGAACTGGGCAACGCCGGCCTGAAGGCCAAGGACGTGCCGGTGGTGGCGTTCTCGGTGGGTGAGGAGGAACTGCGCGGCATCGACACCAAGCCGCTGGTTGGCCACCTGGCCGCGTGGAACTACTTCATGTCGGTCAAGAACCCCGAGAACGACGCCTTCCGCAAGCAGTGGGCGGCGTGGGTCAAGGCCAACAACCTGCCGGGCGGCGACAAGCGCGTGACCAACGACCCGATGGAAGCCACCTACGTGGGCATCAAGATGTGGGCGCAGGCCGTGAAGAAGGCCGGGTCCACCGACGCCGACAAGGTGCGTGCGGCGATGTACGGCCAGACCTTCAAGGCGCCGGACGGCTTCACGCTGACCATGGGCGAGAACCACCACCTGTACAAGCCAGTGATGATCGGCGAAGTGAAGGGCGATGGCCAGTTCTCGGTGGTGTGGAAGACGCCGAAGGCGGTGCGCGCGCAGCCGTGGAGCCCGTTTATCACGGGTAATGAAGGCAAGCCGGACAAGGTGATGTAAGCGGACGCAAGTCCGTCTCCCTGGCGATAGCTTCCTGCTCCCGCAAGGCGGGGGAGGGAAGCGCGTCGCCCCCTTCTCGCACACCAGAACAACAAGGCGCATAAGCGCCGCCACTCCGCCAGCCCTTATGCGCCAACACCTCCCGATAAACGCGATGCCGTGGCTGCGCGCCATGCTGGCAGCGCTGCTGCTGGCCGCGGCGCCGTGGGCCGCGGCGCTGACGCAGGCTGACCTGAAGCCGCTGGTCGAAGACGATTTCGACGCCAAGACCGCCGCGCTGACCGCGCTGGCGAAGGCACCGCCCGAGCAGGCCGGCCCGATCCTGAAAGCCTTGCAGGACGATGCGCTGCAATACGCACCATCGGTCGGCATGGTGCGGCAGGACGGCGACAAGACCGTCGATGCGATCACCGGCAAACCAGTCTCGGTGAAGACCGACGAACTGGAATCGCTGACCCTGAACAACAGCTTGCGTGCACTGGTCGACAGCGCCGCCAGCAGCCTGCTGCTGCAGTCGCCCGACATCGCGGTGCGCGCGCAGGCGGTCGCCACGCTGCGCGCCCAGCCGGAAAGCGCCTCGCGCCCCGCGGTCGAAGCCGCGCGCAAGAACGAGGCCGATGCCGGCCTGCGCGCCAGCCTCGACGTGATCTGGGCCAACCTGGTGCTGGCCGAGCCGGCCGATCCTGCTGCGCATGACGCGCGGCTCGAGGCGATCCGTATCCTCGGCAACGACAGCAATCCGCAGAGCCGCCAGAAGCTGGCGCCGCTGGTGGAGCGCGACAGCGCCGGCAACTACCGCGAGCCCGACGCCGACGTTCGCCTGGCCGCCCAGCAGGCGCTGGACACGCTGCGCAGCGACCAACGCCGCGCCGAGCTGATTGGCAACCTGTTCGCCGGGCTGAGCCTGGGCAGCGTGCTGCTGCTGGCTGCGCTCGGGCTGGCCATCACCTATGGCCTGATCGGCGTCATCAACATGGCGCACGGCGAGTTCCTGATGATCGGCGCCTATGCCACCTACGTGGTGCAGTCGCTGTTCCGTGCCTACGCTCCGGGTGCGTTCGACTGGTACCTGCCGGCGGCGCTGCCGGCGTCGTTCCTGGCGGCGGCGGTGGTGGGCTTCGTGCTCGAGCGGCTGGTGCTGCGCCACCTGTACGGCCGTCCGCTGGAAACGCTGCTGGCCACCTTCGGCGTGAGCCTGCTGCTGATGCAGGCGGTGCGCACGCTGTTCGGCGCGCAGAACGTCGAAGTGGCCAACCCGGCCTGGATGAGCGGCGGCGTCGAATGGATGCCTGGGCTGGTGATCCCGTACAACCGCATCGTCATCATCCTGTTTGCGCTGGCCGTGGTGGCGGTGGCGTGGGCGGTGCTGAACCGTACGCGGCTCGGGCTGTTCGTGCGCGCCACCACGCAGAACCGCACCATGGCTGCCTGCGTCGGCGTGCGTACGTGGAAGGTGGATAGCTATGCCTTTGCCTTCGGCGCCGGCATCGCCGGGCTGGGTGGCTGCGCGCTGTCGCAGATCGGCAATGTCGGTCCTGACCTAGGCCAGGCTTACATCATCGACTCGTTCATGGTGGTGGTGCTGGGCGGGGTGGGGCAACTGGCGGGGACCATCGTCGGCGCGTTCGGACTGGGCATCATCAACAAGTTCATCGAGCCGTTCTACGGCGCGGTGCTGGCCAAGATCCTTGTCCTGGTGCTGATCGTGCTCTTCATCCAGAAGCGGCCGCAGGGACTTTTCGCGCTCAAGGGGCGCAGCGCGGAGGCATGATGCAGCGATTCCAATCGAATTCTCCCGCCACGCCGTTCCGGCTGGCGGTGCCAGAGCGCCAGTCGCTATTCTCGCGGCGCGGCTGGATGATGCTGGTGGCGGTCACGGTGATCGTCGGCATCGGCGTGCCGGTATGCGCGCTGGTGCTGCCGGAGGGCCATCCGCTGCACCTGTCGGCGTATGCGCTGACGCTGGTCGGCAAGATCATGTGCTTTGCGCTGGCGGCGATCGCGCTGGACCTGGTGTGGGGCTACTGCGGCATCCTGAGCCTGGGCCACGGGCTGTTCTTCGCGCTCGGCGGCTATGCCATGGGCATGTACCTGATGCGTTCGATCGGGCGCGAGGGCGTGTACAAGAGCGACCTGCCGGACTTCATGGTGTTCCTCGACTGGAAGGAGTTGCCGTGGTTCTGGCATGGCACTGAGCATCTGGGCTTCGCGCTGTTGCTGGTGGTGCTGGTGCCGGGCGTGCTGGCGTGGCTGTTCGGCTTCTTTGCCTTCCGCTCGCGCATCAAGGGCGTGTACCTGTCGATCATCACGCAGGCAATGACGTATGCAGCGATGCTGCTGTTCTTCCGCAACGAGACCGGCTTTGGCGGCAACAACGGCTTTACCGACTTCAAACGCATCGCGGGCTTTGCCATCGCCGCGCCGCAAACGCGTACGGTGCTGTTCGTGCTGACCTTCCTGGCGCTGCTGGCCGGGTTTGTCGCCTGCCGCTATATCGTTACCTCGAAGCTCGGCCGCGTTGTCACCGCGGTGCGCGATGCCGAGATGCGCGTGATGTTCTCCGGCTACAATCCGCTCGGCTACAAGCTGTTCGTGTGGACCTTCTCCGCTGTGCTGTGCGGCATCGCAGGTGCGTTGTATGTGCCGCAGGTCGGCATCATCAACCCCGGCGAGATGTCGCCCGGCAACTCGATCGAAATGGCCGTCTGGGTAGCCGTGGGCGGGCGCGGCACGCTGATCGGGCCGGTGATCGGCGCCTTCCTGGTCAATGGCGCCAAGACCGTCTTCACGGCCCACTTTGCCGAGTACTGGCTGTTCCTGTTGGGCGCGATGTTCGTGCTGGTGACGCTGTACTTGCCCGACGGCGTGACCGGCTTGTGGAATCGCCTGCGCGAGCGACGCGCGGCTGCTGCGCCGCCTGCACCAGAACCTGTTTCCGCGCCTGCCGTGGCGGCCCGCACCGGAGGTGAAGCATGAACGCCGCACTCGAACATGGCCAGGCGGAAAGCGGCGACGCCACCGGCCTGGGCCGGATCGTCGAGCCCGGCACCATCGATGTGTCGCACGGCCCGATCCTGTACCTGGAAGACCTGACAGTCCAGTTCGACGGCTTCCGCGCGCTCAACAAGCTGACACTGTCGATCGACCACGGCGAACTGCGCTGCGTGATCGGCCCCAACGGCGCCGGCAAGACCACGATGATGGACGTCATCACCGGCAAGACCGGCCCGCGCAACGCCAATGTCAGCGGCCGCGTGTTCCTCGGCCAGACCATCGACCTGATGCGCATGACCGAGCCGCGCATTGCCCAGGTCGGCATCGGCCGCAAGTTCCAGAAGCCTACCGTGTTCGAGCAGCACGCGGTGTGGGAGAACCTGGAGCTGGCGATGAAGGCCGACAAGCGCTGGTGGTCTTCGCTGCGCGCGCGCCTGACGGGGGAGGGGCACCGCCGCATCGAGGAGACGCTGGCGCTGACCGGGCTGGAGGACGAGGCCTACCGGCCCGCCGGCCTGCTGTCGCACGGGCAGAAGCAGCGGCTGGAGATCGGCATGCTGCTGATGCAGCAGCCACAGCTGCTGTTGCTCGACGAGCCGGTGGCAGGCATGACCGATGAGGAAACGATGCAGCTCGCGGCGCTGCTCAACGGCCTGCGCGGCAGCTGCTCGATGATGGTGGTGGAGCACGACATGGAGTTCGTTGCCGCGCTGGCTGGCGATGCCGGCAAGGTCACGGTGCTGGCAGAGGGCAGCGTGCTGGCCGAAGGCACGCTCGACAGCGTCAAGCGCGACGATCGCGTGATCGAATCCTACCTGGGAAGATAAGCATGCTGCAGGTCAATGCACTGAACCAGTTCTATGGCGGCAGCCATATCCTGCGCAACGTCAGCTTCGACGTGCCCGCCGGCAAGCTGACCACGCTGCTGGGCCGCAACGGCGTGGGCAAGAGCACATTGCTCAAGTGCCTGATGGGCGTGGTGCCGACGCGCAGCGGCAGCATCCAGTGGGAGGGCAAGGCGCTGGAGAAGAAGCCGCCCTACGAGCGCGTCTCGGCCGGGCTGGCCTACGTGCCGCAGGGCCGAGAGATCTTCCCGCGCCTGACCGTGGAAGAAAACCTGCTGATCGGCGCTGCCAGCCGCGCGCGTCCGTCCGGCGTGCCGGACCGGATCTACCAGCTCTTTCCCGTACTGCGCACCATGCGCCTGCGCCGCGGCGGCGACCTGTCGGGCGGCCAGCAGCAGCAACTGGCGATCGGCCGCGCGCTGATGAGCGAGCCGGGTTTGCTGATCCTGGACGAGCCTACAGAAGGCATCCAGCCGTCCATCATCCAGGACATCGGCCGCGCGCTGCGGCTGCTGGTCGACGAGTTCGGCATGACGGTCCTGCTGGTCGAGCAGTACTACGAGTTCGCGCGCCATATCGCCGACCACTATGTGGTGATGAGCCGCGGCGAGGTGGTGGCGCGCGGCGCCGGCGCCAGCATGGAGCAGGACGGCGTGCGGGAGCTGATCGCCGTGTAAGGCGGGCACGGCGCAGCGCGGGGAATTGTCGGCTGCGCGCCGCTTCCGCCCAGGCGGGTGGCGCGCTATGATGCCTGCAACCCCCGCCATCGCGCGCGCTCCGCCGCCGGCTTTTCCTTGCCATGCGTCATCCCGATTTCCCTTCGTCCCTCGCCGTGCCCGCCGCATGGCAGGCAACGCTGCGGCTGCGCTTTGCGCAACGCGGCGAACGCACCGCGCTGATTGAGCGGCGCCACCAGGGGCCGCTGCTGGTGCAGAAGCCGCTGTATCCCGAGGGCGGGATCTGCCACGTCGTCATCCTGCACCCGCCGGCGGGCGTGGCGGGCGGGGACAGCCTGGAAATCGACGTGACGGTGGAGGCGGGCGCGCATGCTGTGCTGGCCACACCGGGTGCGACCAAGTGGTACAAGTCGCTCGGCCGCGAGGCGGCGCAGTATGTGCGCCTCACCGTCGGGCCGGGCGCGCGGCTGGACTGGCTGCCGCAGGAGAACATCGTCTTTGACGATGCCCGCGCGCGCATTTCGACGGTGCTCGAGGTGGCGCCCGGCGGCAGCGCGATCGGCTGGGATGCTGTGGTGCTGGGGCGGCAGGCGTCGGGCGAGCAGTGGGCTCGCGGCGCGCTGTGGCTGGATACCCGGATCGGCGCGGGCGAGCGTGCGCTGTGGATCGAACAATCGCATTTCGAGGCGGCCTCGCCGCTGCGTACAGGGGTGGCCGGGCTCGACGGCCTGAACGTGCTGGGCACGCTGTGGGCAGTGGGCAAGAGCGCCACGCAGGAGCTGGCTGAAATGCTTGCCGACCGACTGCCTTATACGCCGGAGCTGCGCGCCGGTGTGACCTGCCTCGCAGCCAACGGGCAATCGATGCTGCTGTTGCGCGTGCTCGGCCGGCAGATGGAAGCCGTGCGCCACGTCATGGTGGATAGCTGGCAGGCACTGCGCGAGCCGATTCACGGTGTGGTCGCGCGGCCGCTGCGCCTGTGGGCAACATAAGCGAAAACATCCGTAGAACAAGGAACACAAGATGGAACTGACGCCGCGAGAGAAAGACAAGCTGCTGATCTTCACCGCCGCGCTGCTGGCTGAACGGCGCAAGGCACGCGGACTCAAGCTGAACTACCCGGAGGCGGTGGCGCTGATCACCGCCGCCATCATGGAAGGCGCGCGCGACGGCCGCACCGTGGCCGAGCTGATGCACGAGGGCACCACGGTGCTGAGCCGCGACGACGTGATGGACGGCGTGGCCGAGATGATCCCCGAGATCCAGGTCGAAGCGACTTTCCCTGACGGCACCAAGCTGGTGACCGTGCACCATCCCATCGTCTGAGCGCCACGCGCCGACGCCCGATCCCGAACAACAAGATCAACCGAGAGCCGACATGAATCGTACCGCCTGCCTGCGCCTTGCCCTGGGCACTGCCCTGACCGTTGCCGCCAGCGCCGCGCTGGCGCATCCTGGCCATGATGCCGCCACTGTCGGCGCCAGCCTGTGGGCCGGCCTGGCGCATCCCTTCACCGGCGCCGACCACTTGCTGGCGATGGCGGCGGTGGGCGTGTGGAGCGCGCTGATCGCGCGCTCGGCATCCGACACGATGCGCCTGCCGCTGGCTTTCATCGCGCTGATGCTGGTAGGTGCTGCGCTGGGGCTGTCCGGGGTGGCGTTGCCGGCGGTCGAGCCGATGATCGCTGCCTCGTTGCTGGTGATCGGCCTGCTGGTGGCGCTGCGTGCCAAGCTGCCGGCGTGGGCTGGCACGCTGCTGGTCGGCGGTTTCGCCGTGTTTCATGGCTATGCGCACGGCGCCGAGCTGCCAGGCACCGCGGGCGCACTGCCGGCCGTGCTGGCTTATGTTGGCGGCTTCGCTGTGTCGACCATGGCGCTGCACCTGC
This sequence comes from Cupriavidus sp. DF5525, assembly GCF_040149425.2. Taxonomy (NCBI): domain Bacteria; kingdom Pseudomonadati; phylum Pseudomonadota; class Betaproteobacteria; order Burkholderiales; family Burkholderiaceae; genus Cupriavidus; species Cupriavidus sp. DF5525. The sequence goes on from NZ_CP168265.1 coordinate 1,070,313, forward strand.
TCGGTATCGGCGCCGGCACGCTGCTGCGCCGCCGCGCCGGCTGGCTGGCGCGCCTGGCGGGCGCCGGCGTGGCGCTGTACGGCGCCGGCCTGCTGGTTGCCTGAGGAGGACTGCCATGATCCCCGGTGAACTGATGCCCGCCGACGGCGAGATCGAACTCAACGCCGGCCGCGCCACGGTCAGCGTGACGGTGGCCAATACCGGCGACCGTCCGATCCAGGTCGGCTCGCACTTCCACTTCTACGAGACCAACATCGCGCTCGCGTTCGACCGCGAGGCCACCCGCGGCTTCCGGCTGAATATCGCGGCCGGCACTGCGGTGCGCTTCGAGCCCGGCCAGACCCGAACCGTCGAACTGGTGGCGCTGGATGGCGACCGCATCGTCTTCGGCTTCAACGGCAAGATCATGGGAGCGCTGTGATGGCAAAGATTTCCAGGCAGGCCTATGCCGAGATGTTCGGCCCGACCACCGGCGACCGCGTGCGGCTGGCCGACACCGGGCTCATCATCGAGGTCGAGAAGGACTTTACCATCTACGGCGAGGAAGTGAAGTTCGGCGGCGGGAAGGTGATCCGCGATGGCATGGGCCAGAGCCAGCGCATGGCGAAGGACTGCGTCGATACCGTCATCACCAATGCGCTGATCGTCGACCACTGGGGCATCGTCAAGGCGGATATCGGCCTGAAGGACGGGCGCATCGCGTCGATCGGCAAGGCCGGGAATCCCGATATCCAGCCGGGCGTGACCATCGTGGTCGGGCCGGGCACCGAGGTGATCGCGGGCGAGGGCATGATCGTCACCGCCGGCGGCATCGATAGCCATATCCACTTCATCTGCCCGCAGCAGATCGAAGAGGCACTGATGAGCGGCGTCACCACCATGATCGGCGGTGGCACCGGACCGGCCACCGGCACCTTCGCCACCACCGTGACGCCGGGGCCGTGGTATATGGAGCGCATGCTGCAGGCAGCCGACGCCTACCCGATGAATATCGGCCTGCTGGGCAAGGGCAATGCCAGCCAGCAGGCGCCGCTCCTGGAGCAGGTGGAAGCTGGCGCGATCGGCCTGAAGCTGCATGAGGACTGGGGCACCACGCCGGCGGCGATCGATACCTGCCTGTCGGTGGCGGACGCGACCGACACTCAGGTGGCGATCCACACCGACACGCTTAACGAGGCTGGCTTTGTCGAGGTGACCGTCGCGGCGTTCAAGGGCCGCACCATCCATACGTATCACACCGAAGGCGCCGGCGGCGGCCATGCGCCCGACATCATCAAGGTGTGTGGCGAGGCCAACGTGCTGCCGTCGTCGACCAACCCGACGCGCCCGTACACCGTCAATACGCTGGACGAGCATCTCGACATGCTGATGGTGTGCCATCACCTGGATCCGTCGATTGCCGAGGACATCGCCTTCGCCGAAAGCCGCATCCGCCGCGAGACCATCGCTGCCGAGGATATCCTGCACGACCTGGGCGCGTTCTCGATGATCTCCAGCGATTCGCAGGCGATGGGCCGCGTGGGCGAGGTCATCATCCGCACCTGGCAGACCGCGCACAAGATGGCGCTGCAGCGCGGCAAGCTGCCGGGCGATCCGCACGATGCGCGCGGCGGGCACGACAACTTCCGCGTCAAGCGCTACGTTGCCAAGTACACCATCAATCCGGCGCTGACCCATGGCATCGCCCATGAAGTGGGTTCGGTGGAAGTCGGCAAGTGGGCTGACCTGGTGCTGTGGCGCCCGGCGTTCTTCGGCGTCAAGCCGAGCCTGATCCTGAAGGGCGGCATGATCGCCGCGGCGGCGATGGGCGACCCCAATGCGTCGATCCCGACGCCCCAGCCGGTGCACTACCGCCCGATGTTCGCGACGGCCGGCGGGGCGCTGCACCGCTCGTCGCTGACCTTCGTGTCGCAGGCGGCACTGGCGGCCGGCATCGGCGAGCGCTACGGGTTGGCCAAAACACTGTCGGCGGTGCGCGGCACGCGCACGGTCAGCAAGCGCGACATGGTGCACAATGACTGGCAGCCGCACGTCACGGTCGACCCCGAGACCTACCAGGTGGTCGCCGACGGCCAGTTGCTGACGTGCGAGCCAGCCACCGAGCTGCCCATGGCGCAGCGCTATTTCCTGTTCTGAACCACCGGGGCGGAGCCCCGGATCCCGCATGCTGAAGATCGACAAACTCCTGAGCGCCCCGCACGGCATCGCGCCGGTGCTGGTGCGCCGTGCTACCAAGCTGGTGCTGCCTTTCTCCGAACGTAGCAAGAGTCGCCTGCGGGCGGTGCTCGACAATGGTGAGGAAGCCGCGTTGTTCCTGCCGCGCGGTACCGTGCTGCGGGGTGGCGACTTGCTGGTGGCGGAGAACGGCAGCTTTATTGAGGTGCAGGCCGCCGCTGAAACCGTGCTGGAAGTGCGCTCGGATGATCCGCACGCGCTGATGCGCGCGGCGTATCACCTTGGCAATCGGCACACGCCGGTGGAGATCGGGCGCGATTACCTGCGGCTGGAATACGACCAGGTGCTGGCCGACATGCTGAAGCGGCTGGGCGTGCGCGCCGAGCGTGCGGAGTTGCCATTCGAGCCGGAGGCTGGGGCCTATGGCGGCGGGCACAAGCATGGGCATGATGCGACGTTTGCCGAGGACTATGCGGCGGCGCAGGCGGTGTTTCAGGAGCATCATGGGCATGATCACAGCCATGCGCATGACCATGAGCACGGGCACTCGCATGCGCACTCTCACTCGCATGGGCACGGCCATAGCCATGACCATGCCCACGATCATGGCGATCCGCATCATGTCCATGATGACCACTGTGGTCACAAGCGCTGACCCGCGCTGTCTGCATTGAGTCGCCGTATCATGCCCGGCCTTTCCCAACTCATCTCCCTGCTCCACCTCGCATCCCCCGCGCTGCCCATCGGCGGCTTCAGCTATTCGCAAGGCCTGGAGGCCGCCATCGATTGCGGCAACGTGCATGACGCGCCGACCGCCGAACGCTGGATCCGCGACAACCTGTTGCACGTGCAGGCGCAATGCGAAGCGCCGCTGTGGCTGCTGCTGCATCGCCACTGGCTGTCCGGCGACGCCGCGCAAGTGAAGGCATGGAACGACTGGTTCCACGCCACGCGCGAGACCTCCGAACTGCGGCTGGAGACCGAGCAGATGGGCTGGTCGCTGGCAAAGCTGATTGCGCAGATGGAGTGGGGCACCCCGGCGCTGCGTGACGCGCTGGCGGCGCTGTCGCCGGTCTGCCTGCCGACGGCCTTCACCGCGGCATGCGTGGCGCTGCAGGTCGATGCGCGCGACGGGCTTGCCGCCTACTGCTTCAACTGGGCCGAGAACCAGGTAGCCGCCGCAATCAAGGCAGTGCCGCTAGGCCAGGTGGCCGGGCAACACATGCTGCGCCGCCTGCACGCAGCGGTGCTCGATACCGTAGAGGAAGCCGTGCGCCGCGCCGATTCCGCGCCGCCACAACTCTCTACTTTTTCACCGATGCTGGGCCTGCTTTCCGCACGCCACGAAACGCAGTACTCCCGGCTGTTCCGATCCTGAATCCACACTTCACCATGACCCAGGCCCGTACCAAGAAGAACCCTCCGCTGCGCGTCGGCGTCGGCGGCCCGGTCGGCTCCGGCAAGACCACGTTGCTCGAGATGCTGTGCAAGGCGATGCGCGACCGCTATGACCTGGTCGCCATCACCAACGACATCTACACCAAGGAAGACCAGCGCCTGCTGACGATCTCCGGCGCGCTGCCGGCCGAGCGCATCATGGGCGTGGAAACCGGCGGCTGCCCGCACACAGCGATCCGCGAGGACGCGTCGATCAACCTGGAAGCGGTCGACCGCATGCTGGCCAGGTTCCCGGACGCCGACGTGGTGTTCATCGAATCCGGCGGCGACAACCTGGCTGCAACCTTCAGCCCAGAACTTTCTGATTTGACGATCTACGTTATCGACGTCGCCGGCGGTGAGAAAATTCCGAGAAAGGGTGGGCCCGGCATCACCAAGTCCGACCTGCTGGTGATCAACAAGACGGACCTGGCGCCGTACGTGGGCGCCTCGCTGGAAGTAATGGAAAGCGATGCGCGCAAGATGCGCGGCGCCCGGCCGTTCGTGATGGGCAGCATCAAGTCCGGGCAGGGCCTGGACGAGGTCATCCGCTTTATCGAACGGCAGGGCATGCTGGGCGTCTAGCCCCCGGTGTCGTCGGCGGCGCCGGGCTTGGTGGCGTGCCTGACATAGCCCACGGGCGGGCGGAAGCTGCCCTTGCCAGCCAGCGCCCGCGCCACCGCCGCCGCCACGTTCAGCTCGGGCTCGCTCAGTTCGGCCATATGGCGCACGGTGGCCTCGATCGCTGCCTGCTGCCGGTTACCGAAAGGCATGCGCGGCTGTTCCACTTGCAACTGGCTGGCGTTGTGGCGGCTGAAGTCCAGCAGGCTGAAGTCCAGCATTTCGGATGGCGGCACGGCAAGGGTCTCGGCCAGTGTGCAGATATTGATCAGCGCCACATTGCGCTTGCCGCCTTCGATGCCGCTCAGGTACGAGCGCGCCAGACCGCTTTCGAGCGACAGGGTTTCCTGGGACCAGCCCCGCTGCTTGCGTAGCCAGGCAAGATGCAATCCGAATAGTCTGAGATGTCGAGAAGTCATGGGGTCGTGAAGAGTTCGGAGTGGTCTGAGGCTAAGGGTTTGACCCTGAGGCCACGACAACTTATTCTCCTCCTCACTATCGGTGCCTGATCCGCGGAATAAGGGATGCGCCAGCCAACTTGGCGCGGCACGATGGCATGATCCGGACGGCCTGCATGGCCGTGCCAAACGGGCCACTGCGCAATGCCGCACGCAACGCTGACAAGCGTGCGGCATGCGTCGACGGGATACTTGCGTCCTGTCGCCCTGCCAGGGGAATTGCCATGCAGATCTTCACGCTGTTCGAGGCGCGGATGCGCGCCCTCCATTCCGGCCGCCATACCCCGGCGGACCTCACTCTCGGATTCCAGTCGCGCGTGCTGACCGCCTCGGCTGGCCTCGGCGATACCTGCGACTACGTCTTCCTCTGCGCCGGCGAGACACAGGACGCCTTTGTGGCAGACCGCAATGAGTGGTGGGGCTGCCTGCGCGGCGGCCTGCGCATGTCGGCGCCCGGGCACGACTGCCTGCTGATGGGCGGCGGCGAACTGTTCGCGCCCGCGCGGGGCGTGCCGATGCAGGTGCGGGCGATGGTCGACACCATCTTTTGTGCGCGCAGTGCCGCGGCAGCAGGACAATGCGGCGTGCGCGGTGTCGCTGCCGGAGGGCGCGCGCCGCTGCGCGCTGGGCAGCATCGCCGCGGTCGGGACGGAAGAAGCCGGGGGCAGCCCCGGCCAAGGCACTGGCGGGGCGGGGTATGGCGTGCAGCCGGCGTTCATCCAGCTCGACCCGTCCGTGGAGGACTGGGCCCGGCGCCTGCAGGCGCGCGGCCTGCGCTGGGCGCTGTGCTATCGCGGCGCGATCGGCCTGCATTGGCATGAGGCCCATGCACATGCCGGGGTCGACGTGGCCTTCCTGCAGCCTGGCGCGATCTACGCGCCGGATCCGCACGAGTCATGCCGCCTGGACGTGCTGCTGCCGGGGACCGGACTGCTGTGCTGCTTCGGGCCCGGCGATGGCATCGCCGTGGGCGCAGGCGGAGGTGTGAGCGGAAGCGGGCGCGCCATCCGGCACGCGGACGGGCGTGCCGCCGCGTGCCATGCGCTGGTGGCGGCCTGAGCGCGGAGGCATGGCGCCCGGGCCAGACCCCGGCGGCTTCAGTGCCGCTTGTACTGCGTCGCGCCGAACAGGACCTCGCGCGCCTTGTCGTCCTGCAGCGCCTTGCGCGCGCTGGCCAGCACTTCCACGCCGCGCTTGACCGCGGGACGCTCGGCGATCTCGTTGAACCAGCGCTTCAGGTCGGGATAGTCGTCCAGCTCCACGCCCTGGTTCTGCCAGCTGCGCAACCACGGGAAGGTGGCGATGTCGGCGATGGTGTATTCGTCGCCGGCCAGGTACGCGTGCTTCGACAGCTGCGTGTCGATCACGCCGTACAGGCGCCTGGCTTCGTTGGTGTAGCGGTTGACCGCGTACTCGATCTTCTCGGGCGCGTAGATGCGGAAATGGTGCGTCTGGCCCAGCATCGGGCCGACGCCGCCCATCTGGAACATCAGCCACTGCAGCGCCTGGTACTTGCCGCGCACGTCCTCGGGCAGGAACTTGCCGGTCTTGCCGGCGAGGTAAAGCAGGATGGCGCCCGACTCGAACAGCGAGATCGGCTTGCCGTCCGGGCCGTCCGGATCCACGATCGCCGGGATCTTGTTGTTCGGGCTGATCTTCAGGAAGTCCTCGCCGAACTGGTCTCCGGCGCCGATGTTGATCGGATGGACCTTGTACTCCAGGCCGCATTCCTCCAGCATGATGTGGACTTTGTGGCCGTTGGGCGTTGCCCAGGTGTAGACGTCGATCATCGCAAAAGGTCTCCTGGCTGCGATCAAAGTGGCCACATCAACCACTGACGTGGCGAACCGGGCGATTTAAGCACAGAAGAAAAAAACGCGCAGACGGGCTGCGCGTTTTCCATGCTGCCGGCAGGGGCGGGGCCCCTCGGCATGGCCCGACGGTCAGAAACCGCGTGCCACCGGCATCTTGATGCTGTCCGGGTTCACGTTCATGTGCTTGGCCAGCTCCAGCTTGGCGATGGCGTTGCGGTGCACCTCGTCCGGGCCGTCGGCCAGGCGCAGCGTGCGCTGATGCGCCCACCAGTTGGCCAGCGGGAAGTCGCTGGACACGCCGGCCGCGCCGTGGACCTGGATGGCCCAGTCGATCACTTTCAGCGCGACGTTGGGGGCGATCACCTTGATCATGGCGATCTCGGCCTTGGCCACCTTGTTGCCCACGGTGTCCATCATGTATGCGGCCTTGAGCGTCAGCAGGCGCGCCATCTCGATCTCGCAGCGGGCTTCGGCGATGCGCTCTTGCGTCACACCCTGGCTCGAAACCGGCTTGCCGAAGGCCACGCGCGACAGTGCGCGCTTGCACAGCAGCTCCAGCGCGCGCTCGGCCACGCCGATGCTGCGCATGCAGTGGTGGATGCGGCCCGGGCCGAGGCGGCCCTGCGCGATCTCGAAGCCGCGGCCTTCGCCCAGCAGGATGTTCGAGACCGGCACGCGCACGTCCTTCAGCTCGATCTCCATGTGGCCGTGCGGCGCATCGTCGTAGCCGAATACCGGCAGGAAGCGCTTGATGGTGATGCCCGGGGTATCGGCCGGCACCACCACCATCGACTGCTGCTCATGGCGGCCGGCGTCGGGATTGGTCTTGCCCATCACGATGTAGACCTTGCAGCGCGGGTCGCCCGCGCCCGACGACCACCACTTGGTGCCGTTGATCACATAGTGGTCGCCATCGCGCTCGATGCGGCATTCGATATTGGTCGCGTCCGACGAGGCCACGGCGGGCTCGGTCATCAGGAAGGCCGAGCGGATCTCGCCGGCCAGCAGCGGCTCCAGCCACTTGTCCTTCAGTTCTTCGGACGCGTAGCGCTCCAGCGTTTCCATGTTGCCGGTGTCGGGCGCGGCGCAGTTGAACACCTCGGCCGACCAGGGCACCCGGCCCATGATCTCGCACAGCGTGGCGTATTCCAGGTTCGACAGGCCCTGCGGCGCACGCGGCGAGCGCGGCAGGAACAGGTTCCACAGCCCGGCTTCACGCGCCAGCGGCTTCAGTTCCTCGATCACCTTGGTCGGCACCCAGGCGTTGCCCGCGCGGCGGTTGGCGTCGATTTCCTCCGCGAAACGCTTTTCGTTCGGGTAGATGTGCTGGTCGAAGAAGGCCAGCAGCTTGGCCTGCATTTCCTTGACCTTCGGGCTGTATTCGAAATCCATGTGGTCTCCTCGCTACGGATCAGTGGACGCCAGGGTGGGCGGCGGCGCCGTATTGCCTCGGCATCAGTGCGGCATGGGCCGATGGAATGCACTCTATCTGAAAGTCGATAATTAGAAAAATGAATTTTCTGGATTTGCCAGTATCAATTCCCTGCATTCCATGACAGAATCCACGCATGCAGCTCTCCCGCATCGACCTCAATCTCTTCGTGGTGTTCGACGCCATCTACAGCGAAGGCAGCATCACCGCGGCCGCGCGCCAGCTCAACCTGACGCAGCCGGCGGTCAGCCATGCGCTGGGCCGGCTGCGCACGCTGTTCGACGACCCGCTGTTCGAGCGGCGCGGCCAGGGCATGGCGCCCACGCCGCTGGCGCGCTCGCTGGCGGCCGAGGTGCGCACCGCGCTGCAGTCGTTTGCGCGGACGCTGCAGGACACGCCGCACTTCGACCCCACCAATACCGTGCGGCGCTTCACCATCGGCATGCGGGACGCGCTGGAATCCACGCTGTTGCCGCCGCTTATGGCGCGCGTGACCGCGGTGGCGCCGCATGTGGAGATTGCCGCGATCCGTTTTGACCGGCGCGAGATGGAATCCGAGCTGCTGGCCGGCACCATTGATGCCGCCATCGACATCCTGCTGCCGGTGTCGCCCGCCATCCACCATGCGCCGTTCATGGACGACCCGATGGTGGTACTGGCGCGGCGCGACCATCCGCTGGTCAAGAAGGAGCTGACGCTCGAGCGCTACCTGGCGGCCGAGCATGTGCATGTGTCGTCGCGCCGCCGCGGCGCCGGGCTGGAAGATCAGGCGCTGCACCGCATGGGCCTGACACGGCGCGTGCGCCTGCGCTGCCAGCATTACGCCGCCGCCTGCCGGGTGGTCAGCTGCACCGACCTCCTGGCCACGCTGCCGCTGCGCTATGCGCGTATCGCCAACGAGCCTTATGCCAACCGGCTGCTCTCGCTGCCCTTCAAGGTGCCGACGCTCGAACTGCACCTGTACTGGCATGCGGGCGGCGAGAACGACGGCGCCAATCGCTGGCTGCGGGAGCAGCTGATGGCGGTGATGGCGTCACTCGGCGGCACGGCGGATGTGACGAGCGCTGCCTGAGCGCTCCAGCATACGCATGGAGCCGACGCCAGGCGCCGGATGCGGCGCTCCGGTGCGCCGCGCGCGGGTCACACGTAAGCAATTGTTCACAGGCTAGACCCTCGCGTTTGACGCCAATACCATCGACCGGTCTTTCTGCCCCCGGCGCCTCCGGCGCGAGCCTCGTTCCATCCGGCGCTTGCGCAGGTTGTCTTGCTGGCTGTCCGCCTCGGCGGATCCTCCGGGCAGTCTCCTTCCTCCGACTACCACGACGATTCAGACCGATGACCGGGACACGCTTGCTTGCTGATTGCCAAGAGACTCTGCCGCGACGCGCGCGGCGCACCACGCTCGCCCTGACCACCCTTTGCGCCGCTGCCGCGCTGGCGCTGTCCGCCTGTGGCGGCGGCGGTGGCGATGGCGGCGATGCCGGCACCTCGGCCGGCTCTCCGCAGGGCTCCACGCAGACAGCAGGGCAGGGCAGCACGCCGACGGGCGGCCAGACCGGTTCGACTTCCACGGCAGGCGCCTGCTATACCGTCAGCGGTGCCGCACCGGCGCCTGCCGCCGGCAGCGGCATCACGCTGCTGCCGGCACGCGGCAGTGCGGTCAGCAACTACCGCGTGCTGGAAGAGCCGCGCACCGCCGGCCTGTGCTACGCCAACTATCGCCGCGAGCAGGTAGGCCTGCCGCCGCTGGCCGCGCGCGATGGGCTCAACACGGTCGCGCAGAACCACACCGCCTACATGCTGGCCAACAACACGCTGACGCACGACGAAACCAGCGGCCGGCCGGGCTACACCGGCGCTACTCCGAACGCGCGCATCCAGGCCGCCTACCCGACCAACGCCACCGCCGAAGTCGTGGCGGGCGCCAACCGCTGGACCTCGGCGGCCAATGCGCAGCTGTCGATGTCGCCCAAGGACGCGCTGGTCTCCGACCTGGTCAATGCGCCGTTCCACCGCGCCGCGCTGCTGGGCAGCTACGGCTCGGCCGGCAGCGGCTTTGCCGAGAGCGTGGGCCCGAACGGCAGCGGCACCGCAGCCACCTACTACCAGACCATCGACCTTGCCGACGCCTCCAAGGGCGGCAGCGACAACCAGATGGTGGCCTACCCGTTCAACGGCCAGGCCGACGTGCCGGCCAGCTGGGTCAATACGGAAAGCCCCAACCCGGCGCCGGGCTACGAGGGCAAGACCGTGGGCTACCCGGTGTCGCTGCAGGCGATCAACACCTCGCTGCAGTTCGATGCCGACAACTTCACCATCACCGATGCGCAGGGCAGCAACGTCAACTGCGTCAAGGTCGACAGCCGTTCGTCGGGCTTGACCAGCGCCGCGCGCGGCCTGGCCATCTGCACGCCGGTGGCGCCGCTGGCCAGCCAGCAGCGCTATACCGTACACGTCACCGGCCGGCTGGGTTCGCAGCCGGTGGACCTGAGCTGGTCGTTCACCACGCGCTGATCTTCGCGCGCTGACCTTCACACGTCAGCCACCACGCACCGGCGCGCTCATTGCGGCGCGCGGTGCTGCAGTTCGATGCGCACCTGGCCCGGCGCCAGCGTGCGGTCGGCCTGCACGGCAAATGGCACTGGCGGGCGTTGTCCCGCCGGCAGCGACTGCCACAGCCGTTCTGCCCATTCCCTTATTTCCGTATTGTCCGGCTCGGCTGCCCACAGCGTGAGCGGGGTCAGTGTGTCCAGGCGCGCCGCCGTCGCGGCGGGGTCGTCCTGTGTCGACACGGTCATGGCAAGCGCAGCGGACGCGGCGGCCGCTGCGCGCTCGCGTGCGGCCGCCATCGGCGGTGCGGCCTTGCGGGCGAAATTGGCCTGCGGTGCGGCGGCCGGTGGTGGAGGCGGGGCCGGCGCTGCGGCAGCGGGTGCAGCAGGCGGTGCGGCTTCCGCCATGGCCGAGTAAGCGGGCGCTGGCGGCATGGGCAGGGCGGGCGGTGACGCCGTGATCGCCGGCGCGTGGGTAGAGAGGCCTTCGCTGGCTTGCGCCGCGGGCTCGCTGTCCCTGGCGGATTCGCGCGGTGCGCTGCGTTCGGCCGGCGCGCGGCTGCGCTTGTCTTCATTCGTGGCGGGACGCCGTTGCTCGCGCTGCGGGGGGGGGGCGGCTTGCACGGCTGGCGGTGCCGGGCTTGCCGGCGCCGCGGCTGCGGCTTCCGGTGCGGCTTCTGTTGCGGGCGCAGCCGCGATGTCGGCAGCGGGCGCTGGTGCTGGCGCGGATATCTCGCGCGTGGTCGCCGGCAGCAGCGCGCCATCGTCGATCTGCCTCAGCACGATGCTGGTCGTAAGCCCCGCCACCGCGGCGACGCTCGCGGCCAGTCCCAACGAACGCCACCACTGGCGTGCGCGCACGGCGTGCGAGGTGCGCGCCTGCTCGGCCTTCTGCGCGGCCGCGTTGGCCTGCGCTTGCGCAGCAAGCCAGTCGCGCGTGGCGGCGCTGACCGGTGCGCCGAGCACATCGGCTGCCGGCTGGCCCGCCGCAACGCGATCGAGCAATGCGTCGCGCCGTGCTGCCTGTGCCGCCTGCACGCGCGCGGCCTCCTGCAACACCGCCGCGGCAAGCGTTGGCGGTGCGGGGAAGGGCAACGGCGCCGCACTGGTCCGAAGCCGATCGGCTTCCTGCTGCGCTGTCCGCGCGGCAGCGCGCACGGCCGCTTCCAGCGCGTCCGATGGCGCGTAGGCCGGCAGGCGCTTCAGCAACGCCGAGAGCCGGTCCTCGCCATCGATAAATCGATCCACCGCGCTCACGACCGCGTCTCCTGCGATCCCGGCACGCTGCCGGCCAGCTCGCCGCGCAGGTGCGCGAACGCATAGCGGAGCCGGCTCTTCACCGTCTCGAATTTCTCGCCCAGCATCAGCGCGATATCCTCGACGCTCATATCGCTGAAGAAGCGCAGCACCACCACTTCGCGCTGCGCCACCGGCAAATGCAACAATGCGCGATGCACATGGTGCGCGTGCTGGCGCAGCTGCAGTTCGGCTTCGGGCGAGAGGTCGTCGGCGGGTATCTCCAACGGCTGCTCATCCTGCGACTCACGTTGGCGCGCATCGGCGCTGCGCACCTGGTCGAGCCATGTATTGCGCGCGATCTGAAACAGGAAGGTGCGGAACGCCGCAGTGGGCTGGTAGTCGCCGCAGCGGGTCATCAGCTTGACCCAGGTCTTCTGTGCGATGTCTTCCGCTTCGCCGCTATTGCCCTGGCACAGCCACGCCACATAGTTGTAGAGGCCGGCATTGTGGCGGCGGAACAGCTCGGTGACGGGCTGCTCGATGATGCCGCCGGCCACCAGCAGCATCAGGTCGTGGTCGGGCAGCGAGGCCAGCGCGTCGCCGGACGGGTGGCTTGCGGGAGAAGGGGGCTCGGGTGGGGGCTCGGGTGCCTGCATGCGCCGGAGTATAGGAGAGGCGGAGGCGGCGCGACAGGTCGTCGCCCCGCCTCCCGCTGCCTCGCGGGGCGATGTGGTGTCAGCGTGCCGCACGCTCGGGCGATCCTGCTCCGGTCGTGCCGACGGGAGCGGCCGTGGCCAGGCTCTGCGCCAGGTCCACGAGCTTGAGGAACTCGCCGCGGTAGCCGAAGCGGTCGGCGCCGCGCGCGCCCTGCGCCAGCGCGCGGGCATCGGCGTAGCCCCACGTACCGGTAAACTTGCCGCCGCGCAGCGCCTGGCCGAAACCGGCCACGGCCGCGGCGAAGCGGAAGTCGTCATCGCCTTGCGCCAGCGGCCGGATCGCCTGACGGGCGACGGTGACATCCATCAGCTGGCTGGTGCTGGCCGTGGGCAGCTTGTAGCGCAGCTTGACATGCGCCAGCTCGCCGTCGCGCCCGGGCGCCGGTGCGGGCTGCTGGTAGCGCAGCGGATCGACCAGCCCTGGCTGGCCCGCCAGCGTCAGCTCGTACAGCGCGGTCACGGTATGGCCCGCGCCGATGTCGCCGGCATCGACCTTGTCATTGTTGAAGTCTTCGCGCGCCAGCATGCGGTTCTCATAGCCGATCAGCCGGTACTCCTTCACCGTGGCCGGATTGAATTCCACCTGGATCTTCACGTCGCGCGCGATGGTGGCCAGCGTGGAGCTCATTTCGCTGACCAGCACCTTGTTGCCTTCCATCAGGTTGTCGATATACGAGTACGCGCCGTCGCCGGCATCGGCCAGCTGCTCCATCAGTTGCTCGTTGTAGTTGCCGGTGCCGAAGCCGAGCGTGGACAGCGATACGCCCGACTTGCGCTTCTCTTCGACCATGCTCTTCAGCTGCCTGAAGTCCGTCACGCCCACGTTGAAGTCGCCGTCGGTCGCCAGCAGCACGCGGTTGATGCCGCCGGCGATATAGCTTTGCTGCGCGGCCTGGTAGGCCAGCGCGATGCCGCTGGCGCCGGCGGTGCTGCCGCCTGCCACCAGTTGGTCGATGGCGGCGCCGATGGCGGCCTTGTCGCTGCCCGGCGTGGGTGGCAGCGCCACGCGCGTGCCACTGGCGTAGGTGACCAGCGTGATGCGGTCCTGCGGGCGCAGCTTGTTCACCAGCAGCTTGAGCGAGGACTTCAACAGCGGCAGCTTGTCGGGCGAATTCATCGAGCCGGACACGTCCACCAGGAACACCAGATTGGCGGCCGGCAGCGCGCCGCTGGCCATGTCCTTGCCCTTGATGCCGATGCGCAGCAGCACGTTGGCAGGATGCCACGGGGCGGGCGCCAGCGCGGTATGCACGGCGAATGGCCGCCCATCGGCCGGCTGCGCGTAGTCATAGGGGAAGTAGTTCAGCAATTCCTCAACGCGCACCGCGTCGGCGGGTGGCAGGCGCCCGGCATTGAGCAGGCGGCGCATATTGCTGTAGCTTCCGGTATCGACATCGATGCTGAAGGTGGACACCGGTGCCTGCGCCACCAGCTTGACGCCATTCTCGTCGATCGCGCCGTAGCGCTCGCGGTCTGCCGCCGGAGGCGGAGGCACGTAGTACGGCCGCGGCGCCATGGCGGCACGGGTGTGCATTTCGGCGGCCGGCGCGGCCTTGGCGGCGTTGGCCGACGGCACATAGGCCGGTGATGGTGGCGCAGGCACGGCCGGGGCGTGGGCCTCCGTCGGCGGGGCCGGCTGCGACACATCCTGGGAAACCGCCGGCGAACGGCCGCCGCAGGCCGACAGCGCCAGCGCCAGCGCGGCTGCGCAGATGGCGGTGGCGGCCCGGGAACGCCGGGCGCCGACGGTGGAAACGACCGGTGCGCGAAGTTGCATGTTGTTCTCCTTGGGGGCCGCGGCGGAACGCCGGCATGACGGCCTGTCGATGAAACGGGGCAGGCGGGCGTTCGGGGTTAGACGGCTGTTTTTTTTTCACCGGCACGAGGCTGTCGCGCCATGTGGCGGGATTCAGACTTTCCCCCGCCCCCCGGATGCGCCGATCGCCACTACAATCCCTTGATCCTTCCCCCGGAGATATCGCATGGCTCACCTTGACCCCTCTTCGACGGTCTGGCGCGGCGCGCTGGCCCTTGGCCTGACGGCGCTGCTCGGTGCTTGTGGTACGCAAGGCGGAGGGACGGCCGCACCGGCCGCGCCTGCCGCGCCGACCGCTGCCCCGGTAGCAACGACACCTCCGGCCGCCATGCCGCCGGCCCCGGAGGTCTCCTCCGGCTACCGCCCCGGCATGTCGACGGTCTACGCGCAGCGCCACATGGCCGCCGCCGCCAATCCGCTCGCGACCGAGGCGGGGCGCACCATCCTGCGCCAGGGCGGCTCGGCCATCGACGCCGCCATCGCCATGCAGGCCGTTCTGACGCTGGTCGAGCCGCAGGCCACTGGCATCGGCGGCGGCGCCTTCATCATGTACTGGGACGGCAAGCGTGTGCAGGCCATTGACGGCCGCGAGATGGCTCCGGCCGGCGCCACCGAAAACCTGTTCCTGCGCCCCGACGGCAAGCCGATGGAGTTCAGCGAGGCGCAGATCGGCGGCCGCTCGGTCGGCACGCCGGGCGTGATGCGCGCGCTGGAGATGGCACACCGCCAGCACGGCCGCCTGCCGTGGGCCAAATTGTTCGAGCCCGCCATCGCGCTGGCGGAGAAGGGCTTCCCGATCTCGGATCGGCTGTACACGCAGGTGGCCGCCGACAAGTTCCTGGCCAATTCGCCCGAGATGGCCACGTACTTCCTGGATGCGCAGGGCAAGCCCAAGCCGGCCGGAACGGTGCTGAAGAACCCCAGGCTCGCGCAGACGCTGCGCGATGTCGCCCGGCGCGGCGCCGGCGTGCTGTACAGCGGCCCGATCGCGCAGGACATCGTCGCCAAGGTGAACGGCAGCGCCAACGCCGGCTCGCTGTCGCTGGCGGACCTGCGCAACTACAAGGCCAAGGAGCGCGAGCCGGTCTGCACCGACTACAAGCGCTGGAAGATCTGCGGCATGCCGCCGCCGTCGTCAGGCGGCATCGCGATCGCGCAGATCCTGGGCACGCTGCAGGCGCTGGAGACCAAGAATCCCAAGTACGCGCTGGCTGCGCTCAAGCCCCAGGGCGTGAATACGCCCGCGGTGATGGAAGCCAACCCTGACGCCGTCCACGCGATCTCCGAAGCTGACCGCCTGGCCTATGCCGACCGCGGCCTGTACGTCGCCGATGCGGACTTCGTGCCGGTCAACGTGGCCGGCCTGGTCAACTCGTCTTACCTGGCCTCGCGCGCAGAGCTGATCGCCGACAAGAGCATGGGCAAGGCGCAGCCGGGCGTGCCGCCGGGCACTGCGGTGGCCTATGCACCCGACCGTTCGCCGCCGCGCATCTCCACCTCGCAGATCGTTGCCGTCGATGACCGCGGCGGGGCGATTTCAATGACCACCACGATCGAGTCGTACTTCGGTTCGCATCTGATGGTGCGCGGATTCATGCTGAACAACCAGTTGACCGACTTCTCCTTCGCGCCGAGCGAGAACGGCAAGCCGGTGGCCAACCGCGTGCAGCCGGGCAAGCGCCCGCGCTCGTCGATGGCGCCGACGCTGGTGTTCGACCGCCAGACGGGCCAGCTCGTCGCCACGGTCGGCTCGCCCGGTGGCTCGCAGATCATCGAGTACGTATCCAAGACGCTGGTCGGCATGCTCGACTGGAACATGGACGTGCAGGCGGCGATCGGCATGGGCAACTTCGGCAGCCGCAATGGCCCGACCGAGGTGGAGAAGGGGCTGGTATCGCCGGGCCTGGTGCAGGCGCTGCAGCAGCGCGGCCACCAGGTGGCGGAGATCGAGATGACGAGCGGCACGCAGGCGATCATGCGCAAGCAAGGGCCTGACGGGAAGGCGGTGTGGGCTGGTGGCGCGGATCCGCGGCGGGAGGGGGTGGCGCTGGGGGATTGAGCGCCGCACGTGGCTGATGAAATACGGGCGCCGATGGCGCCCGTATTACTTTGCTGCGTTACTTTGCTGCGGCAGTGGCCGTGTCAGCCCTTCGCCTTCTGCGCATACTCCCACCCCATCTCCGCCATCGGCCGCGCACGCTTGCCGGCATCCAGCGCCTGCGCCGACGATGCCGTGCCATCCACAACGCGCTTCATGATCCCCTGCAGGATGCCGGCGATGCGGAACATGCTGAAGGCGAGGTAGAAATTCCAGTCGCCGGTGATCGGGCGGCCGGTGCGCTGCTCGTACAGGCGGCGATAGGCAGCTTCATCGGGAATGCCCAGCGCGGTGAAATCCAGCCCCGCAATGCCGCGGAACTGCCCCGGGGCGATATGCCAGCTCATGCAGTGGTAGCTGAAGTCGGCCATCGGGTGGCCCAGCGTGGACAGTTCCCAGTCCAGCACGGCCAGCACGCGCGGCTCGGTGGGGTGGAACATCAGGTTGTCGAGCCGATAGTCACCGTGCACGATCGAGGTCAGGTCGGCGTCTTCCTGCGGGATATGCTGCGGCAGCCAGTCCATCAGCGCGTCCATGGCCGGGATCGATTCGGTCTCTGACAGCTTGTACTGCTTGGACCAGCGCTCGATCTGGCGCTGGAAGTAGTTGCCCGGCTTGCCGTAATCGCCCAGCCCGATGGCTTTGTAGTCGACCGTGTGCAGCGCAGCGATGACGCGATTCATCTCGTCGTAGATGGCGCCGCGCTCGGCGGGGCTCAGGTCCGGCAGCGACTGGTCCCACAGCACACGGCCGGCGACGAACTCCATGATGTAGAAGGCGCGGCCGATCACGGACTCGTCCTCGCACAGCGCATACATGCGGGCCACCGGCACGTCGCTGCCCGCGAGCGCGGCCATTACGCGGTACTCGCGCTCGATCGCGTGAGCCGACGGCAACAGCTTGCTCTTGGGGCCGGGCTTGGCGCGCATCACGTAGGTCTGGCCCGGCGTGATCAGCTTGAAGGTCGGGTTGGACTGGCCGCCCTTGAACTGCTCCACGGTCAGCGGACCGGCAAAGCCCTCCACGTGCTGGCGCATCCAGGCTTCCAGCGCGTCGGTGTCGAAGCGCTGCTGGTCCGCCACCGGGCGCGTGCCCTCGAAGTGCGATACGTTGCTCGTCATGCTGTCTCCGTTGGTTTTCTGTTCGGCATCGGTTGGAATTCGATCCATCTCGCGGCGCGCTCAGCCCTGCGGCTGGCGTCCGCGCAAATACTGGTGCAGCAGCACTTCCATGGTGGTGTGGCGCGTGCCGCTGTGAACGGGCGTGGGCGGCGAGTAGTTGGTCATGCGTACCACCCAGTCGAGCGGGTCGTCGCCCATGTCGAGCACGTTGATGCAGCCCGCGGTCTGCAGCAGCGAGCCGAAGAACACGCGTCGCCCGCAGGTGATCGCCTGCGACAGGATGGCGCGGTTGGTGCCGCCGTGCAGCACCATCAGCACGGTGTCCCAGTCGGGATCGGCGCGCAGGCGCTCCAGGGAGGGCAGTACGCGGTCGAGGAACTGGCCGATGGTCTCGCCGTTGAGGAAGCGCTTGTCTTCCGGGACTTCGCCCTCGAAGGCGCCGACAAAGGCGTCGCGCAGGTCCTGGTCGGCGATGGCGGACAGGTCGCCGCCGCGGATCTCCTGCAGCGCGGGCCAGACTTCCGGCACCACGTCGTCCATCCCGGGCAGTTCGGCCAGCACGCGCTCGGCCGTCTCGACGGTGCGCGGCAGGCCGCTGACGATGACGCGGTCGAAGCGGATCTGTTCGGCGGCAAAGGCGCGGCCGGCGGCGGTGGCCTGCACGCGGCCGGTCTCGTTGAGCGGCACCATCTCGGGCAGGGCGGGGCGCCCGGCCTCATCGAAGTAAGAGACGGCGCCATGCCGCATCAGGTAGATGCGGCGACGCGAGGGCGGCGGCAATTCCATGCGTTGTCTCCTTGCTTGGTAGCGGCATGCCCGTCTGTCGCGGGCTGGCCGTAATGATGATCGGCGGGGTGATCAGCCGGGGTGATCAGCCGGGGTGATCAGCGATACTGCGGCTTGCGCTTCTCCAGGAAGGCGCTGATACCTTCGCCGCCATCGGGGTGATGCAGCGCGGCCACGAAGCTGTCGCGCTCGGCTACCAGGTGTTCGGCCAGCGAGGCCGTGCCCGCATGGTTGATCAGGCCCTTGATGCGGCCCACCGCATGCGGCGATTGCTTCGCGATGCCCTGCGCCAGGCGCAATGCCTCGGCCAGCGCCTCGCCCGACGGCGTGACGCGATTGACCAGCCCGAACTGCGCCAGCCGCTCGGCGTTGACCGGCTTGCCTTCCATCATCAGTTCGCTTGCGAGCTGGCGCGGCAGTGCGCGCGCCAGCTCGTACGAGCCGCCGCCATCCGGCGTCAGCCCGACCGAGACGTAGGCCATCACGAACTTGGCGTCACTGGCCGCGACTACGAAATCGCACGCCAGCACTACCGAGAAGCCCGCGCCGGCGGCCGCGCCTTCCACTGCCGCGATGATCGGCTTGGGAAAGGCGTGCAGCGACTGGATCCAGCCGTTCAACACCTCGATGCTGGCGGCCTGCACCTCGGGCGGCTGGCTGCGGTTGCCCAGCAGCCGGTTCAGGTTGCCGCCTGCGCAGAACATGCCGTCGGCACCGGTGAAGATCACCGCGCGCACCGAGTCATCCGCGGCGGCCTGTTCCAGCGCCGCTTTCGATGCCGCATAGATGTCCGGGTGCAGCGCATTGCGTGCCTCGGGGTTCGAAATGGTCAGCACCAGCGTCGAATCGACGCGTTCAGATAGCAGCTGTGCGGGCATGGGGGCGGGTCTCGCTGATTGCGGTGCGGGGAGGGATTACTGCTCTTCGGCCAGCAGCGACAGGCCCAGGCCGGCACGGCGCCACAGCCACGGGCTCGGGCGGTAGCGCATGTCGCCGGTGAGCGCTTCCATATTGCGCAGCGTCTCCAGCACCAGCTGCGGGCCGACCGCGTCGCCCAGCGCCAGCGGGCCCTTCGGATAGCCCAGGCCCAGGTTGACGGCCAGGTCGATGTCGGCCGGCGTGGCGATGCGCTGCTGCGCGATATCGCTGGCGATATTGATGATGCAGCAGAGCACGCGCTGCGCGACAAAGCCGGCCGAGTCGCGGATCACCGTGACCGGCACGCCGTCGCTGGCGAACAGGCCGTGCGCGGTGTCACGCGCGGCGGCATTGGTGGCCGGCGTGGTCATCAGCGTGCGGCGCTTGGTGGCCTCGAACGGCAGCAGCGTGTCGATGGCGACGGTACGGGCCGGGTCCAGGCCCTGTTGCAGCGCGCTGGTGGTGGCGTCCAGGCCCAGCGGCGTGACGATGATCAGTGCGTCGGCCGAGGGCTTGTTGCCACCTTCCGGGGTCACGCCCAGCGCGCCCAGCAGCTTGGTCACCATGGCGTGGCCGCGCTCGCTGGCGTGGCTGACCCACACGCTCGACGGGCGCGCGCTCGGAACCACGGCGGCCGCAGGCACCTGCTTCTGGCCGTCGGCGTAGCGGTAGAAACCGGCGCCGGCCTTGCGGCCGACCAGTCCGCCGACCGAGCGGATCGCCGTGATCGGCGACGGGCGGTAGCGCGGCTCCTGGTAGAACTGGTTGTAGATCGATTCCATCACCGGGTGCGACACGTCCAGCCCGGTCAGGTCCATCAGCTCGAACGGGCCCATGCGGAAGCCGGCCTGCTCGCGCATGATGTTGTCGATGTCAACGAACTCGGCCACGCCTTCCTGCGCGGCCTTCAGGCCTTCGATGTTCATGCCGCGGCCGGCATGGTTGACGATAAAGCCCGGCATGTCCTTGCAGCGCACCGGGGTATGGCCCATGCGGCGCGACAGCGCCATCAGCGCATCGCCCACCGCGGGGTTGCCCGACAGGCCGTCGATGACCTCGACCACCTTCATCAGCGGCACCGGGTTGAAGAAGTGGTAGCCGGCGATGCGGCCCGGCTGCTTCGCGCCGACCGCGATCGCGGTGATCGAAAGGGAAGACGTGTTCGAGGCGATGATGGCGTCTTCGCGCAGCACGGCTTCGAGCCTGGCGATCAGGTCGCGCTTGACCTCAAGCTTCTCGACGATGGCTTCCAGCACCATGTCGCAGCCGGCCAGGTCTTCCAGCGCGCCGCAGGGCTTGACGCGGGCCAGCGTGGCCTCGGCGTCGGCGGTGCTGATCTTGCCCTTGTCGGCGAGCTTGGCCAGCGTATCCTGCAGGTACTGGCGCGCGGCGGCGACCGCCTGCGGGTTGGCGTCGTACAGGTTGACGGTGAGGCCTGCCTGCGCGGCAATCTGCGCGATGCCGCGGCCCATGGCGCCGGTGCCGACGATGCCCAGCGTGTCGATGGTGAAAGTGCTCATCGTTCGTCCCAAAAGTTGTGGTTAAATTAGCACGATCGTACGTTTTTTGCACCTTCCCGAACAGATGGGCAGGGCAGGCGGCGTGCGCTGATCGGCCAGGCCGGACACTGCAGGCCCCGGATGGTCCACAATCGCCCACACGCCTGCAGGATCTGCACTGCGGGCGACCATTCCAACAACGGAGAGAGACGACATGCTGAAGCTCTGCGGTTTTGCCGCCAGCAACTACTACAACAAAGTGAAGCTGGCGCTGCTGGAAAAGGAGGTGCCGTTCGAAGAGGTGTTGGCATGGCTCGGTGAAACCGACCCGGCCGCGTCGCCGGCGGGCAAGGTGCCCTACATCATCACCGAATCCGGCTCGCTGTGCGAGTCCGAAGTCATCGTCGAATACCTGGAAGCGGCTTATCCGCAGAAGCCGCTGCTGCCCCAGGATCCCCTGCAGGCCGGCAAGGTGCGCGAGATCGTCACCTTCATGGAGCTGTACCTGGAGCTGACCGCGCGCGAGCTGTACCCCGAGGCCTTCTTCGGCGGCAAGGTCAGCGACAACGTCAAGGAGCGCCAGCACAAGCTGCTGAACCGCTATATCCCCGCGTTCGCCAAGCTGGCGAAGTTCTCGCCCTATATCGCTGGCGACAGCTTCACGCTGGCCGACTGTGCCGCCGCGGTGCACCTGCCGCTGGTGTCGTCGTGCACCAAAATCATCTACGGCACCGACCTGCTGGCAGACCTGCCGGTCAAGGACTACCTGAAGACGCTGTCGCAGCGCGAGACGGTGCAGAAGGTCAATGCCGACCGAAAGGCCAATACCGAGCTGATGCTGAGCCGCAACAAGTAATACTCGGCTGCTTCAACGCAAAACGCCCGCGACTCGTCGCGGGCGTTTTGCGTTTGCCGGCCGATCCGCCAGCGCTTACAGCTTGCCCAGCCGCTCCAGCGCCAGCGCCAGCGTCTCTTCCTTCTTGGCAAAGCAGAAGCGCACCAAGCCCGATTCACGCGGCTGCGTGTAGAACGCCGATACCGGGATCGCGGCCACGCCGAGTTCGCGCGTCAGCCACATCGCAAAATCAGCCTCGCTCAGGTCGGAAATGGCCGAGTAATCGACGCACTGGAAGTAGGTACCGTCCGACGGCAGCAGCTTGAAGCGTGTATTGGCCAGCCCGGCGCGGAAGAAATCGCGCTTGGCCTGGTAGAACGCCGACAGCTGCAGGTAGGGCGCCGGGTCGGCCATATAGTCGGCCAGCCCGTACTGCACCGGCGTGTTGACGGTGAACACGTTGAACTGGTGGACCTTGCGGAATTCGGCCATCAGCGCCACCGGCGCGGCCACGTAGCCGACCTTCCAGCCGGTCACGTGGTAGGTCTTGCCGAAGCTGGAGATCACGAAGCTGCGCCGCGCCAGCTCGGGGTGGCGCGACACCGAGGCGTGCTCCTGGCCGTCGTAGACCATGTGCTCGTAGACCTCGTCCGACAGCAGCAGGATGTCGGTGCCGGCCAGGATCTGCGCCAGCTTGTCCATGTCGCCCGCCCGCCAGATCGTGCCGGTCGGGTTGTGCGGCGTGTTGATCAGGATCATGCGCGTGCGCGGCGTGATCGCGGCGGCCAGCTTGTCGAAGGGCACGCGAAACTCGGGCGCTTCCAGCGTGACCGGCACGGCGGTGGCGCCGGCCAGCTCGATCGCGGGCAGGTAGCTGTCGTAGCAGGGCTCGAGCACGATGACCTCGTCGCCCGGGTGCACGGCGCACAGGATGGTGGTCAGGATGCCCTGGGTGGCGCCGGCGGTGACTGTGATCTCCGTGTCCCAGCTGTACTGGTGGCCGTACAGGTTAGCGATCTTGGCGGCGATGGCCTGGCGCAGGCGCGGCACGCCTGCCATCGGCGGGTACTGGTTATGGCCGGCGCGCATGGCTGCAGTCACGGCGTCGACGATCTTCGGGTCGCAGTCGAAGTCCGGGAAGCCCTGGCCCAGGTTGACGGCGTTCTTCTCGGTAGCGAGCGCCGACATCACGGTAAAGATGGTGGTGCCGACGGCGGGCAGGCGCGACGGCGGCGGGGTCAGGGGAGCGAGCGTGGTGTCTGCGGACATGTTGCGAGCGTGTCGATGCGGTGAGATGGGGAGCGGCCTGCTGCGCGTTCCGGTCAGGCCCGCGCGAGGTGCGGCAATTCTAAAGCGGATCGGCCGCGCTGTCGGCGCCGGCCTGCGTGGCCAGCCACGCGCCGAAACCCGGCGGCGTCAGCACTTCCACACCGCTGGAGCGGCGCAGGCGGGTGCGCAGCTTCAGCACGGCCTTGTCCTTCGACACCAGGCACGCCGCGCCGGCAAAGTGGGCCAGCTCGACGAACTTCTGGTCGTCGGTGTCCTTGCAGCGCGGCAGCCGGATGGCGTCGAAGTCGGCCTGCGGCGGCGCGGCTTCCAGGCTGGCAAGGCGGTCGACCGTGGCCAGCGCGGCGTCGATATCGACGGCAAAGCGGGCAAATTGCGGATAGGCCAGCACCCGGCGCAGCTCTTCGCGGCAATCGGCACGGATCACCGGGGCGATGGTGCCGGCCTCCAGCGCCACGCGGATCGGCTCCACGTGCGGGTCGCGAAAGACCAGCAGGTCGACCCAGATATTGGAGTCGAGCACCACGCGGGGTGCCGCCGGGGGCGTGGATGTGACGCCGGCGATGCTGGCAGGGAGAGTAGTTCCGGTGGTGTCGAGGCGCATTCGCTACAATCTTGGCTTGTTTGTCCTTGGCTACTGCCGCGATTTTGCCATGCTCATCGTTTTGTCTCCCGCCAAGTCGCTTGACTACGAGACACCCCCTCGCATCAAGACCCATACGCTGCCGCGCTTTATCGACCGTTCCGCCACGCTGATCGAGCGCCTGCGCAAGCTGGCGCCGCAGGACGTCGGCGCGCTGATGGACATCTCCGACAAGCTCGCGGTGCTCAATGTGACCCGCTACGCCGACTGGTCGCCCGAGTTCACCGCGGCCAACAGCAAGCAGGCCGTGCTGGCCTTCAACGGCGACGTCTACGACGGCCTCGACGCGAAGACGTTGTCGGCCGACGACCTCGGCTTCGCGCAGAAGCACATCCGCATCCTGTCGGGCCTCTACGGCGTGCTGCGTCCGCTGGACTGGATGCAGCCGTACCGGCTGGAGATGGGCACGCGGCTCGACACGGCCGCCGGCAAGGACCTGTACGCGTACTGGGGCGACGAGGTCACGCAGATGATCAACGGCGACATGGCCGCGCTCAGGCAGGAAGGCGCGCCGGTGCTGGTCAACCTGGCCTCGGAAGAGTATTTCAAGGTGGTTCGGCCCAAGGTGCTGAACGCGCGCATCGTCACGCCCGTGTTCGAGGACTGGAAGGGCGGCCGCTACAAGATCATCTCGTTCCACGCCAAGCGCGCACGCGGCACCATGGCGCGCTACGCGGTCACGCATCGCATTACCGAGCCGGAAAAGCTCAAGCGCTTTGCCGAGGATGGCTACGCCTTCGACGCCGCGGCTTCCGACGCCGCCCGCTGGGTGTTCCGCCGCCGCCTGGAAGACTGAACCGACTGCCCGTACCCACTGCCACGAGACTGCCCGCCATGCCTTCCGCCCTGCATATCTCCTCGCATTTCGATTCCGGCGCCATCGAGGTCGAGGCGCTCGACCGTGCCGACGATATCCGCCTGCGCATCCGTGCCGATTCGCATGCCGACTTCCGCCAGTGGTTCCACTTCCGCCTGCAGGGCGCGGCGGGGCAGGCGTGCCGAATGCATTTCCTCAACGCCGGCGACTGCACCTATCCGGACGGCTGGCGTGACTACCGCGCGGTGGCCTCGTACGACCGCGCGCACTGGTTCCGCGTGCCCACGCGCTTCGACGGCCACGTGATGACGGTGGACTTTACGCCGGAACATGACAGCGTCTGGTTTGCGTATTTCGAGCCATACCCGGACGAGCGCCACCTGTCGCTGCTGGCCACCTGCCAGCGCTCGCCGCTGGCACGCCTGTCGCACCTGGGCAGCACCGTGGACGGGCGCGACATGACCCGTGTCACGCTGGGCCAGCCCGGCCCTGGCAAGAAGACCATCTGGATGATCGCGCGCCAGCACCCGGGCGAGAGCATGGCGGAGTGGTTCGTCGAAGGCGTGCTGCAGCGCCTGACCGGCACCGGGGTGTGGGCCGGCGACCCGGTCGCGCGCAAGCTGCTGGAGCGCGCCGTGTTCCATATCGTGCCGAACATGAACCCGGACGGCTCGGCGCGCGGCAACCTGCGCACCAACGCCGCCGGCGCCAACCTGAATCGCGAGTGGATGGCGCCCAGCCCCGATACCAGCCCCGAGGTCTATCACGTGCGCCGCGCCATCGAGGCCAGCGGCTGCGACATGTTCTTCGATATCCACGGCGACGAGGGGCTGCCGTACAACTTCGTCGCCGGCAGCGAGATGCTGCCCGGCTTCACCGAAGCGCGCCGGCGCGAGCAGCTGCGCTTTATCGGGGCCTTCAAGCGCGCCTCGCCGGATTTCCAGGACGTGCACGGCTATGCGGCCAGCAAGTACAACGCCGATGCGCTCAAGCTGGCGTCCAAGTACATCGGCCATACCTTCGGCTGCCTGGCGCTGACGCTGGAAATGCCGTTCAAGGACAACGCCGACCTGCCCGACCCCGAGGTCGGCTGGAACGGCGCGCGCAGCGCGCTGCTGGGCACGGCGATGCTGCAGGCGATCCTGGACTACCTCGGCTGACCCAACGCCAATGGCCCGCCGCAAGGGCGGGCCCGTCCGGCGTCCACGTGGACGCCGCGCTTATTTCCAGCTTATTGCTTCTTCTTGGTCTTGCTGCTCGTCTGGGCCGAGCCGGACGTCGACCTGGACGACGCGGACTTCGACGACTTCGATGCAGAAGCGCTCGACTTCGACGCCGAGCCCTTGCGGCTCTTGCTGGACGAGGTGCGGGTCACGGCCGGCGCGGCCGGCGGGCCCGAGGCCTCGGTGACAGTGGCGCCGCCGCTGTCCAGCAGTTCGTACGCCAGCATCATCCCATCGTCATAGCCGCAGCGCACCCGCACCGGCTGCCATTCGTTGTCGCCGCGGCGCTTGTGCGCGGTGGCGGCGAACGTGACTACCGAGCTGACCGGCACGGCCTGCTTGCCGGGCGAGAAGCGGCCGCTCCACGGTTCGGTGGTGGCCTGTCCGGCAGCGAGCGCGCCGGTGGGGATCTTCAGCGCGTCGTAGGTGGCCGAGCGCGGCACCACCCAGCTGGCGTGCGCGGCGCAGTCGGCCACGTCACTGGTGGCGTTCTCGGTCTTCATCAGCTGTTCGCGCATGCGCGCGCGGTACTCGGACAGGCTGACGCGGCCGCGGTCAGGCAGGGTGATGGTCTTGGTGGGCGGAGTGGTGGAGGCGGCAGGCGTGGCGGTGGTCGTGGCAGGTGCCGGCACGGTGGCCGGGGCGGCGGCCTCGTCGGCCGGCATGTTGGCGCAGCCTGCCAGCGCGATCGCACCGGCCACTGCGGCAGTCACCATGCGGAGCCCGCTGCCGAGCAGTTCGGAGATTCGTCGGATCACGGTGTTAGCGGTGTGTGCGTGCCAGCCCAGGGGGCTGGGATGCAGAATGGGTCGCAAAGGATTGCCATGATAGAGGAAACCTATCTGACAAAGTTCCTAAATCTTGTTACCCATTCTTCCAACCCATGATGTCGCGCAGGAAGTGACTTGCCTGCTAGCAGGAATCACCCTTGCCGCACAACTGCGGCGAACCCGCAGCCACCGTCGCTGTTGGCCGTGGACGACTGTCCCGGCCAACGGCGCGTTGCCGCTCACGCCACGCGCGAGGGCATCGAGCGCGTGAAGCGCAGCAGCTCGTCGAGCAGCGCGTTCAGGTTATGGCGCAGCTTGGCGAAGCCCGCGGTGTGGGTCAGCCCAACTTCGTCCATATACAGCTTGCGGTTGACCTCCAGCTGCAGGCTGTGGCGCCCGGCCTGCGGCTGGCCCACCACGCGCACGATCTCCACGCCCTTGTATGGGTGGTTGCGCCAGACGTCGTAGCCCATGTCCTTGAGCACGCCTTCGACGCGGTCGGTGAAGCGCTTGTCGCAGGTGGTGCCGTCGCGGTCGCCGACGACAAAGTCCGGATGCTCCAGCCCCGGGAACTCGGTCGCGTATTCGGCGGCGTGGCTCGGCATCGAATGGCAGTTGATGTGCCAGGCGGCGCCGTGGCCGGCGATGGCGCGGTCGGCCAGCTTCTGCAGTTGCGCGTAGTACGGCAGGTAGTAGCAGTTGATGCGCGCCTGCACCTCTTCCACGCTCAGCTTGCGGTCGTAGATCGGCTCGCCGGTATCGAGCACGCGCCAGACCAGGCCCTTGCCGAGCCGTGTCTTGGAGGTCTCCTGCTTTGCGCCGGGCCACGGCACCTCCAGCAGGGTCTCGTCGATCTCGTCCAGCGCGCGGTTGGCATCCAGGTAGCTGCGCGGGAAGCCCGCGCAGAGCAGCGGGATGCCGCGCGCGGGGGCGCCGGCGTAGAGCTCGTCGACAAAGGTATCCTCGGCCTGGCGCAAGAGCGGCAGCGGCAGGGCCGGGTCGGGGCGGAAGTCCGTCGGGTAGGTGGTCGCGCTGTGCGGCGAGTCCAGGAACAGCGCGGAGGGCTCGCCCTCCGGCTGGTACAGGAAGAACGGACTGTCCGCGGTCTTTCGTTCTGTTTCAGTCATGGCGGGGCAAAATCAGTCGAGGGAGATCTTGGCGGTGGCGGCAATGCGCTTGTTCTTGGCCACTTCGCTCCTGACCTGGGCGGCAAAGTGGGCAGGGGTGTCGCCAACCGGGGTGGCGCCGAGCTTCTCCAGCTTGGCCTTCACTTCCGGCATGGCCAGCACCTTGATTGCGGCGGCGTTGAGCTTGCCCTGGATATCGGCCGGCAGGTTGGCCGGCGCGATCAGGCCGAACCAGGCGGCGTCGTTGACTTCGCCCAGGCCCAGCTCGGCAAAGGTCGGCACGTTGGGCAGCGCGGGCACGCGCTTGGGCGCGGCTACGGCCAGTGCGCGCAGCTTGCCGCCTTCGATGAACGGCAGCGACGACGGCAGGTTGTCGAACAGCACCTGCACCTGGTTGGCCAGCGCGTCGTTCAGCGCCGGGCCCACGCCCTTGTACGGCACGTGCAGCAGTTCGGTCTTGCTGCTCATCTTGAACAGTTCCCCCATCATGTGCGAGACGCTGCCGTTGCCGGCCGAGCCATAGGCCAGCTTGTTCGGCTGCGACTGCGCCAGTGCGATGAAGGACTTCATGTCGGTGGCCTTGACCGCCGGGTTGATGCTCATCACGTTGGGCACCGAGGCCAGGTTGGTGATGGTGGTGAAGTCCTTGGTTGCATCGTAGGACAGGCGCGGGTAGACCGCAGGGTTGATACCGTGGGTCGAGGCGGTGGCGATGCCCAGCGTGTAGCCGTCCGGCGCGGCCTTGGACAGGAAGGTGGTGCCGATGCTGCCGCCGGCGCCGCCTCGGTTGTCGACCACCACGGGCTGGCCCAGCTGCTGGCCGAGCTTGTCGGCGACGATGCGCGCGACGATATCGGTCGTGCCGCCGGCCGGGAACGGCACTACCAGCGTGATCGGCTTGTTCGGGTAGCCGGACTGGGCGGCGGCGCTGAAGGAGATGCCGGCGGCGACAGCGGCCGAAGCGGCGGCCAGGACTCGGAGAAGATGGCGACGTTGCATGGAGGCTTTATGAGGAAGAGGGTGAAGGGCGGAAGGAGGAATGGCGGAACAAAGTGGTTTTCACGATTCTGCGCGTCCGGGCAAGCCCATCGCAAACGAAATAAAATCCCTAGCTCATTCCATCTGGTCGTGAAATAGAGGTGATTTATGCGACGCCTATGTCCGTCGCTGACCGAGTTGCAGGCCTTTGAAGCCGCCGCCCGCCACAACAGTTTTACCGTGGCCGCGCGCGAACTGCATGTCACGCAGGGCGCCGTGAGCAAGCAGGTGCGCAGCCTGGAGGCCTACCTGGGGGTGGAGCTGTTCGAGCGCGTGCGCCAGCGCCTGGTGCTGACCACCGCGGGGCAACGCTACCTCGAGCGCATCGGCCCCAGCCTGAACGAGCTGGAGGCGGCCACGGTCGAGCTGATGGCGAGCCAGGGCCGCGGCGGCGTGCTGCATATCGCCAGCATGCCGACGCTGGGCGCCAAGTGGCTGATCCCGCGCCTGCCGCAGTTCTTCGCACGCCATCCGGAAGTCACGCTGGAATTCGTCCCGCATGCGCAGGGCTACGATTTTTCCGAGCCCGACCTGGATGCGGCGATCCGTTTCGGCGACGGCGTCTGGCCGGGCAGCCTGGCCGACTACATGACCGGGCGCGAGGTGCTGCCGGTATGCCGCCCGGGCCTGCTGGCCGACCAGCCCGACGGCGTGGCGCCCACGCCGGCCGCGCTGCTGCGCTATCCGCTGCTGCACCACACCACCGTGCCCGAAGCCTGGCCCGACTGGTTCGCCACGCTGGGCGTGCCGACGCGCCAGGCCTGGAGCGGGGCGCGCTTCGACCAGTTCTCGCTGCTGACCCAGGCGGCGCTGTCGGGACTGGGCATTGCGCTGATCCCGCGCTGCCTGATCGAGGAAGAGTTGGCCACCGGCGCGCTGGTGGTGGCGCACCCGGCGCAGGTGCTGGCCAGGAAGGGCTACTACCTGTGCTATCCGGAGCAGAAGCAGCACCTGCCGGCGCTGCGCACGTTTCGCGAGTGGGTGATGGAGGGCGCCGACCTGGCCGGTGTGCGGCCGGTGTCCGCGCCGGACGCGGGGGGCATCGTCACCTGACGGTGCCCCCCGGAAGGAAGGAGGAAGAAAAGGGTGCTGCCGCTACTTCGACAGCACCTTCATCGCCTGCTCCAGCCCGGCCAGCGTGACCGGGAACATCCGGCCCTTCATCAGCTGGTTGATCACCGTGATCGACTGCCGGTATTGCCACAGCCCTTCCGGCTCGGGGTTGAGCCAGACGAAGTGCGGGAACTGCTCGGTCATGCGGTTCAGCCACACCGCGCCGGCTTCGGCGTTGTTGTACTCGACCGAGCCGCCCGGCTGCAGGATCTCGTACGGGCTCATGGTGGCGTCGCCGACGAAGATGATCTTGTAGTCGGGCGTGTACTTGTGCAGCAGGTCCCACGTGGCCAGCTTTTCGGCGTGGCGGCGGCGGTTGTTCTTCCACACGTAGTCGTACAGGCAGTTGTGGAAGTAGTAGTACTCCAGGTGCTTGAACTCGGTCTTGGTGGCCGAGAACAGTTCCTCCACGCGCTTGATGTGGTCGTCCATCGAGCCGCCCACGTCCATCAGCATCAGCACCTTGACCTTGTTGTGGCGCTCGGGCCGCAGCTTGATGTCGAGCAGGCCCGCGTTGGCCGCGGTGGAGTGGATGGTGTCGTCCAGGTCCAGTTCGGTATCGGCGCCTTCGCGCGCGAAGCGGCGCAGCCGGCGCAGCGCCACCTTGATGTTGCGCGTGCCCAGTTCGACCTGGTCGTCGTAGTCCTTGTAGGCGCGCGTCTCCCACACCTTGATCGCGGTGCGGTTGCCCTTGGAGGGACCGCCGATGCGGATGCCCTCGGGGTTGTAGCCGCCGTGGCCGAACGGCGAGGTGCCACCGGTGCCGATCCACTTGTTGCCGCCTTCGTGCTTTTCCTTCTGCTCTTCGAGCAGTTGCTTGAGGCGCTCCATCAGCTTGTCGAGCCCGCCCATGGCCTCGATCTTGGCCTTTTCCTCGGGCGACAGCTCGCGCTCCAGCGTCTTCTGCAGCCAGTCGAGCGGGATGTCGGACTTCCAGTCGACCAGGCTCTCCACGCCCTTGAAGTAGGCGGCGAAGGTCTGGTCGAACTTGTCGAAGTGCTTCTCGTCCTTGACCAGCGTCATGCGCGACAGGTAGTAGAACTCGTCGATCGACGGCGAGATGACCTGGGCCTTGAGCGCTTCCAGCATGGTCAGGTATTCCTTGACCGAGACCGGCAGCTTGGCGTGGCGCAGCGAGAAGAAGAAATCGATCAGCATGATGCCTCGCTATCGGGGGGGCTCGGCGCGCGGCCGCTCGAGCTGGAATTGCAGATGTTGACGCACCGTCGGCCATTCGCTGGCGATGATCGAAAACACCACGGTGTCGCGCAACGAGCCGTCCGGCATGCGCTGGTGGTTGCGCAGCACGCCGTCCTGCTTGGCGCCCAGGCGCGCGATCGCGGCGCGGCTCTGCTGGTTCATCCAGTGCGTGCGGAACTCCACGGCGATGCATTCGAGGTGGTCGAAGGCATGGCCCAGCAGCATCAGCTTGCATTCGGTGTTCAGCGGCGTGCGCTGGACGCGTCGTGCATACCAGGTCGAGCCGATCTCGACGCGGCGGTTGCCCGAGTCGATATTCATATAGGTGGTCATGCCCGCCAGCTCGCCCGCAGCGTCGCGCACCGCGAAGGGCAGCATCGAGCCTTGCTCCTGCAGGCCCAGGCGCCGCGCGATCTCGGCTTCCATGCGCTCGGGCGCGGGCACGCTGGTGTACCAGAGCTTCCACAGCTCGCCGTCGGCGCAGGCGGCGCGCAGGCCTTCGGCGTGATCGGGGCGCAGCGGCTCCAGCGTGGCGTGGCGGCCGACCAGCGCGACGGGTTTGGCGAACGCGGTCATGACGGGAGTCGCCTCAGCGGTTGGCGCGGTTCATGAACACCAGGCGCTCGAACAGGTGCACGTCCTGCTCGTTCTTCAGCAGCGCGCCATGCAGCGGCGGAATCGCGGCCTTCTTGTCCGGGCTCTTCAGCGCCTCGGGCGGGATGTCCTCGGCCATCAGCAGCTTGAGCCAGTCGATCAGCTCGGAGGTCGAGGGCTTCTTCTTCAGGCCCGGCAGGTTGCGCATCTCATAGAACGATTCCAGCGCGGCGGCGACCAGCTCGCGCTTGATGCCCGGGTAGTGGACGTCGACGATTTGCTGCATGGTGTCAGCGTCCGGGAACTTGATGTAGTGGAAGAAGCAGCGGCGCAGGAAGGCGTCGGGCAGTTCCTTCTCGTTGTTGGAGGTGATGATCACCAGCGGGCGGTGCTTTGCCTTGACCAGTTCGCGCGTCTCGTAGACGTAGAACTCCATGCGGTCGAGTTCGCGCAGCAGGTCGTTGGGGAATTCGATATCGGCCTTGTCGATCTCGTCGATCAGCAGCACGACCTGCTCGTCGGCCTCGAAGGCCTGCCACAGCACGCCCTTGATGATGTAGTTGCGGATGTCGTGGACGCGGTCGTCGCCCAGCTGCGAGTCGCGCAGGCGCGAGACAGCGTCGTACTCGTACAGGCCCTGCTGCGCCTTGGTGGTCGACTTGATATGCCATTGCAGCAGCGGCATGCCCAGCGCGGCGGCCACTTCCTCGGCCAGCATGGTCTTGCCGGTGCCGGGCTCGCCCTTGATCAGCAGCGGACGCTGCAGCGTGCGCGCGGCGTTGACGGCCAGCTTGAGGTCGTCGGTGGCGACATACTGGTCACTGCCCTCGAATTTGACCTGCTGGGCGGAGGGTGCTTGGGCGGAAGCGTTGGCGGAGTTTGACATGAGGCAACCTGAGGTGACGGCCGTGGATCGGCCGGGTTGGCGTGTGGCGCAGTCTCTTCGCGCTGTCACGCGCGCTTCATTATTGGAAATAGGGTCCGGAGCCGGGCGCCCGTGGCGGCGCTTCGGCAGCGGCTGCGAACGGTCGTGCGGATTCCCCGAATGGGCCAGTATAAAAGACCTTTGCGGTTCGTGTTGGCACGGTTGACGGGAGGGCCGCGTCCAGCCCCGGTCGCTGGACTGGCAGGTGCCGCCTGCTGTACAATGCGGCGGTTTGACGCGCCCCCACGTCCAGTTCTCCAGTATCCGGCAGTCCGCGTTCAGAAGTCCCAGCGGCCCTTCCGGGTCGCGGCGATTGCGAGAGGTGGTTCCAGAATGGTGTTCCACATCACGGCAAGCAACCGGATGCGACATGTCTGGCGGGTTGCACCTCGGCATTCCCACCGGCTGCCAGGCTTCCCGCAGAAGCATTCTGAAACCGTCTCCGCCCGGCAGGGCAGGTCACGCACGGTTTAACTTCCAATCCGCTAAGACAATGAAAAAGCTCCTCACGATGGTGGTGCTGGGCGCTGCTGCAACGGCAGCGCAGGCACAGGAAGTCAAGGGCAATGGAGACGCTGCCAAGGACAAGGTTGCAATGTGCATCGGATGCCACGGCATTCCGGGCTACCGTGCGTCGTTCCCGGAGATCTATGAAGTGCCGCTGCTGGGCGGCCAGAGCGCCAAGTACATTGAGAACGCGCTCAAGGCCTACCAGAAGGGCGAGCGCAAGCACCCGACCATGCGCAGCATCGCCGCTTCGCTGACCGAGCAGGACATCGCCAACGTAGCTGCCTACTATTCGCAGCAGAAGGCCGGCACGCAGAACAACTCCCTCAAGTAAGAGACCCCATGAAGACGCTCAAGACGCTTTCGTTCGCGCTCGGCGCACTCGTGCTGGGTGCTGCTGCCATGCCGGCTTCGGCCGCCGACCTTGCCAACGGCAAGGCGCTGGTAGAAAAGGGTGCCTGCGTGGCCTGCCACGGTGCTGGCATGAACAAGCCGATCTCGCCGGACTACCCGAAGCTCGCCGGCCAGCATGCCGATTACCTGTACCACGCGCTGCTGTCCTACCAGGTGTCGGGCAGCCCGCTGGTGGGCCGCTCCAACGCGATCATGGCCGGCCAGGTCAACGCCAACCCGGCCGTGACCGGCAAGGATGGCAAGCCGCGTCCGTTCACCCGCAAGGAACTGAAGGACATGGCCGCCTACATCGAGTCGCTGCCTGGCGACCTGGTGCTGAAGAAGTAAGCCGGTGCGCGGCCCTTGCCGCGCCGATGGCCAGGAAGCCGCTTCCCCGGAAGCGGCTTCTTCTTTTGGCGCGCCGAAGTGGCGGGCGCGGCGCTCCCTTCAGGCTTGCAGGCGCTGCGCCATGCCCGGCGACATCCATGGCCGGCCGTCGCCGGCGACCAGCGCATCGACGCCAGCCACCCCGGCCAGCAGCCGGCCCGCCGCAGCCTGGCCGGCCACCATCAGCGCGGCGCCCAGCCCGTTCACCGCCGCCGCCGTCGTCGCGACCAGCGTTACGCCGTGTGGCCCCGCCGAGGGCAGGCCGGTGGCGGGATCCAGCACATGGTGGTAGCGCCGGCCGCCGGCGATGAAGCAGCGCTCGTAGTCGCCGGATGACGCCACCACGGCGTCAGACACCTGCAGCACGCCCAGCAGCCGCGCCGGCGCCAGCGGGTCGCGCACGCCGACGCGCCAGTCGCGCCCTTGCAGCTGGCCGCTGGCCAGCACGTCGCCGCCGCCGTTGACCATTGCATGGCGCAGCCCGTGGCGCCGCAGGACCTGCATGCCCGCGTCAAGGATCGGCAGCTTGGCAATGCCGCCCAGGTCCAGGCGCATACCGGGGCGGGCCAGCATCGCCTCGCCGCGCCGGGCGTCGAGCATGACCTGCCGGTAGCCCACCAGCGGGCGTTCGCGCGCGAGCTCGGCGGCGTCGGGCACGCGGATGCCATCCTCGCCGAAGCGCCAGCCGGTGAAGGCACCGACCGTGATATCGAAGGCGCCGCCGCTACGCGCCGACACCGCGGCAGCGGCCTGCAGCACCGCCATCACTTCCGGCGCCACGCGCACCGGATGCCGGCCCGCCGCACGCTGCAGCGCGCTGACCTGGCTGTCGGGGCGGTAGCGGCTCATCAACTGCTCCAGCCGCGCCATCTCGCCGAAGGCCGCGGCGATGCCTGCCTGCACCGCGGTGTGGCTGGCGCCCTGCACGACGATGTCCACCCGCGTGCCCAGCAGGCGGCGCGACGCGCGCGTGACCGTGGGGTCGGCCAGCGCGGGTCGCACGAACATGCCGGTGGCGAGCAGCGGCACGCCGGCGGCGCCGCGGATCATGGCGCGGCGCGTGGTGTCGATGACAGCGGTGGAAGACAGTGTCTGCAGTAGGGTCTTGAAGCGCATGACGAGGTTCGCGGCGCTAGCCGCATCGGCCGGTGACGTTGCTGTGTCGCCATTCTCTGCGCAGCGCCCCCAAAAAACATGCATCAATAATGAATATTTAAGAGAACCCTGACGATCATCAACCTCGTTCGCGCCAACTGCTTCGAGTATCTGTAGCCGGCAGCACGAGGCCACAGGAAGACACACAACGAAGAAAGCCGGCGGAGCGGACTCCGCCCTTTGCAATGACGGTTCGAGGATCGAAGATGACCAGGCATTCCCAGGATCAACTGCCATACACCGATGCACCGGCCGCGCCGGGACGGCGGCGCTTTATCAATACTGCGGCGCTCGCCGGCCTTGCCGGCGTGGCAGCCTGCACCGACAAGGGCGGCGCGCCGGCCGCAGCCACCCCTGCAAGTGGCGCCGGTGCCCATGCCGCGCATGCCGGCACCTCCGTGCACCTGAAGCCGGGCGAGCTCGATACCTACTATGGCCTGTGGAGCGGCGGCCATGCCGGCGACGTGCGCGTGCTGGGATTGCCCTCCGGGCGCGAGCTGCACCGCATTCCATGCTTCGTGCCGGATGCGCTGACTGGATGGGGTATTACCAATGAATCCAAGCGCGTGATGGGCACGCGTCCCGACGGCAGCCTGCAATACACCGTCGGCGACACGCATCACGTGCATGCCTCGTACAAGGACGGCAACTACGACGGCCGCTATGCGTGGATCAACGACAAGATCAACGCGCGCCTGGCGCGCATCCGGCTCGACTACTTCATCTGCGACAAGATCACCGAGCTGCCCAATGTGCAGGGCTTCCACGGCATCTTCCCGGACAAGCGCGACCCCGTCGACGCGAAGATCAACTACACCACGCGCGTATTCTGCGGCGCCGAGTTTGGCGTGCCGCTGCCCAATACGCCGACCGAGGACGCCGGCAAGTACCGCTCGCTCTTCACCTGC
Organism: Cupriavidus sp. DF5525; assembly: GCF_040149425.2. Lineage (NCBI taxonomy): Bacteria > Pseudomonadati > Pseudomonadota > Betaproteobacteria > Burkholderiales > Burkholderiaceae > Cupriavidus > Cupriavidus sp. DF5525. The sequence continues at coordinate 1,105,914 of NZ_CP168265.1, forward strand.
GTCGACGCCGAATCGATGGCGGTGCGCTGGCAGGTGCTGATCGATGGCAACTGCGACCTGGTGGCGACCTCGTACGACGGCAAGCTGGCCGCCACCAACCAGTACAACGTGGAGATGGGCGCACGCTTCGAGGACATGATGTCGGCCGAGCGCGATGCCTGCCTGTTCTTCAACATCGCGCGCATCGAGGCGGCCATCAAGGAAGGCAAGTTCAAGACCATCGGTGCTTCGAAGGTGCCGGTGGTCGACGGCACGCATGCCGCCAACCAGGACCCGAAGACCGCGCTGACCGCCTATGTGTCGGTGCCCAAGAACCCGCACGGCGTCAATGCCAGCCCGGACCAGAAGTACTTCATCTGCGCGGGCAAGCTGTCGCCCACCGGCACGGTGATCGAGCTCGCCAGGGTGCTGGAATGGTTCGACGGCAAGCTGGCGAAGCTCGACGACGCCATCGTCGCCGAGGTCGAGCTGGGCCTGGGGCCGCTGCATACCGCGTTCGACGGCCGCGGCAATGCCTACACCACGCTGTTCCTGGACAGCCAGATCGTCAAGTGGAACATCGAAGCGGCGATCCGTTTCCACAAGGGCGACAAGAACGCGAAGTACGTGGTGGACCGGCTCGACGTGCAATACCAGCCCGGCCACCTCAATGCCTCGCAATCGGAGACGGTGGCCGCTGACGGCAAGTTCCTGGCGGTGGGCTGCAAGTTCTCCAAGGACCGCTTCCTGCCGGTGGGTCCGCTGCACGCGGAGAACGAGCAACTGATCGATATCTCCGGCGACAAGATGGTGCTGCTGGCGGACCACCCGGTGCACAGCGAACCGCATGACTTCGTCATCTTCCGCCGCGAGCTGCTGCGGCCCAGGCAGGTGTATGCACTGGACGATTTCCCGCTGGCGATCAAGGATGCGCAGCAATCCGGCGTGTTCCGCGACGGCAGGAAGGTGACGGTGAAGATCACCTCGCAGGCGCCGGTGTTCAGCCTGCGCGAGATCAAGCTGAAGAAGGGCGACGAGGTCACGCTGATCCTGACCAACCTGGACAAGATCGAGGACCTGACGCACGGTTTCGCCATCCCGAAGTACAACATCAATTTCATCGTCAATCCGCAGGAGACGGCGTCGGTGACCTTTGTCGCCGACAAGCCGGGCGTGTTTTGGTGCTATTGCACCCACTTCTGTCACGCGCTGCACCTGGAGATGCGCAGTCGCATGATCGTCGAGGCCTGAGCCGGCTTGCCCCGACCACTGCGCGCGCCGCCCTTCCCACACGGGAAGGGCGGCGCAACCCGCCTCGACAGCCTGCCATTTCCATGATTTACGCTATCCGCCAACTGTTCGCGGTCCTGCTGGCCGCATGCCTGCTAGGGGGGCTGTCCGCCACGACCGCGCACGCCGGCGCCTACGAGGCTGCGCTGCCGCCCGAGCTGGCCACGGCCGCAGACCTGTGCGCGCTGGTGTCGTGCGCCGAGGTGCTGCCCGGCGCCACCCGCTTCTCGCCGCGCAAGGGCCAGCCGCCTTATGTGGAGGGCTACGGCACCGGCGCCGACGGCAAGCCGGTGTTGCTCGGCTACGTGATGCTGTCCACCGATATCACCGATACGCCGGCGTATTCCGGCAAGCCGGTGGTGACGCTGATCGGCCTGGACACGCACGGCCGCTATGCCGGCGTGAAGGTGCTGAAGCATTCGGAGCCGATCCTGCTGCTGGGCATTCCGGAATCGGCCCTGCTGAATTTCAACCGGCAGTACGTGGGCAAGTCCGTCGCCGACAAGATCGAAGTGGGGCAGTCGCGCCCCGATGAAGGCGTGGTCGGGGTCGATGCCATTTCCGGCGCCACCGTGACCGTGATCGCGCAGAACCAGGTGCTGACCACGTCGGGTGCGGCAGTCGCGCGGCAGGTCGGCATCCTGGCGCCGACGCAGCGCGCGCCGGCAAGCTTTGCCCAAAGCGGCAAGCGCTACAGCTGGCAGCAACTGGCGGCGAGCGGCGCGGTGCAGCGGCTGCTGGTGCAGCCGGCGCAGGTTGGCCTGCAAGGTGCTGACGGGCCGTTTATCGAGCTGTGGTTCGGCGACCTCAACCATCCCGATATCGGGCGCAGCGTGCTGGGCGACGCCGGCTGGCAGGGGCTGCGGGCGCAGTTGCAGCCGGACGAGCACGCCATCTTCGTGATCCGCACCGCGGGCGCGGAATCGTTCAAGGGCTCGGGCTTCGTGCGCGGCGGCATCTATGACCGAGTGCAGGTGCGCCAGGGCGCGGACGCGTTCACCTTCCGCGACCTCGACTACCTGAACCTCTATGGCGTGGCAGCGGAGGGCGCGCCGACGCCTACCGAGTCGGCGATCTTCGTGATCCGCTCGCCGGGCTTTTCCGCGGCGTATCCGTGGAAGCTGTCGTTCCTCGGCAATCGCGTGGACCGCGCCACCGGCACGCGCAGCTTTGCCAGCTTCGACGCGCCATACTGGCTGCCCGAGACCATGCTGCAGGGTGGCCGGCCGCATATCGACGAGCCCGAGGCACCGTGGCGCAAGGTCTGGCGCAAGCAGGCGAGCGCCATCGCGCTGTTCGTGGCACTGCAGTGCGCCGTCACGCTGGTCTACGCGCTGCGCGACCGCCTGACGCGGCGCGCCACGCACAAGAACAAGTGGCCGGTGAATGCGTTCAAGTACACGGCCTGGGCGCTCAGCATCATGTTCGTCGGCTTTGGCGCGATGGCGCAGCCATCGGTCACGCAGGTGCTGACGTGGTTCCATGCGCTGCTGCTGCGCTGGGACTGGGCGCTGTTCCTGAGTGATCCCTTTATCTTCTGCTTCTGGATCTTCATTATCGTCACGGTGCTGCTGTTCGGGCGCGGGCTGTTCTGCGGCTGGCTGTGCCCGTTCGGCTCGCTGTCCGAGGCGATCTTCAAGCTGGGCCGCTTCCTCGGCCTCAAACGCTGGCAGCGGCAACTGCCGCGCCGGTGGCATGACCGGCTCAAGTGGGTCAAGTACGGCGTGTTCTTCGGGCTGCTGGCGGTGTCGGTGTTCTCGATGGGGCTGGCCGAAATGCTGGCGGAAGTCGAGCCGTTCAAGACCACGTTCCTGGTCGGTATCGGCAACCGGGCCTGGCCGTATGGGCTCTTCGCCTGCACGCTGCTGGGGCTGTCGCTGTTTATCGAACGGCCGTACTGCAAGTACCTGTGCCCGCTCGGCGCCGCGCTGGCGATGCCGAGCACGTTCCGCTGGTTCGGGCTGCGGCGCAAGGCGGATTGCAACCGCTGCAAGGCGTGCGCGGTGGGCTGTGGCTCCCATGCGATCGATGCCAACGGTCGTATCGACCAGCGCGAATGCCTGCATTGCCTGGACTGCATGGTGCTTTACACCGACACGCGCGGCTGCCCGCCGCTGGCGCGCGAGCGCAAGCGGCGCGAGCGCGACGGGCTGGCGCTGACGCCGGTGGGCCGCGACGGCTATTTCATTCCGGTGGTGCCAGTTTCGGTGCCGGGTGCGGCGCCGAAACTGGCGGGCCCGGATCCGCGCCTGCCGACCGATCCGGTGGCGCCGCCGTACGCAGCCAAGGCGGGCGCCGCGCGCTGGCTCAGCGCGCTGTGGGATCACCTCTGGCCGTGGAGCGGGCAGGGCTGGCGCTCGGCGCGCGCGCTGCAGGTGGCGGGGCTCGCGATTGCGCTGGCGGCCACCGTGGCCTGGGCGCTGGCCGCCACCGGGCAGCTGCGCGCCGGCGCCGTGATCGGCTGGTGGCTGGGCTGGAGCGTGTACGAGGTGCTGATCCGGCTGTCGGGACGACGCTATGTCAAGGACGGCCCGTGGTGGCGCGGCCGCTACCGGCGCGCCACCGTGATGGACATGCTGTGCTACGTCGGCTTCAAGAACCTGCTGGTGGGCGCCGTGTTGTTCCTGACGCTGAAGGGCATGGGGATGCTGTCCGCATGAAGCCGTTCCTTGCCCTGGCGATGGCGTGCGCGCTTGTCGCCGCACAGGCGCATGCCGCCACCTGGCGCGTGCGCCCGGGCGATCCCTTGCAGCCTGCGATCGAAGCGGCCCGTGCGGGCGACACCATCGACATCGAACGCGGCACCTACACCGGCAACTTTGTCGTCGGCAAGCCGCTGTTGCTGCGCGGCATCGGCCGGCCCACGCTCAGCGGCGCGCTGCGCGGCGACACGCTGCGCATCACCGCCTCCGACGTGGTGGTGGAAGGCCTGATCGTGCGCGATTCCGGCGACAGCCTGAAGGACCAGAACGCCGGTATCTACATCCAGCCCGGCGCGCACCGCGCCGTCGTGCGCCGCTGCGACCTGACCTACAACCTGTTCGGCCTGTGGATCGAAAAGGCCGACGACGTGCGCGTCGAAGCCAACACCATCACCGGCAAGCGCGACTACAACTCGGCGCAGCGCGGCAACGGCGTGCAGCTCTATAACACGCGCGGCGCGCGCATCCTCGACAACAACATCAGCTTCGTGCGCGATGCGCTCTATGTGGACGTATCGCACCAGGCGGTCTTCCGCGGCAACCGGCTGCACCACAGCCGCTACGGCACCCATTACATGAACTCGTACCACAACCTGTGGGAAGACAACGACAGCTACCGCAATCGCGGCGGGCTGGCGCTGATGGAAGTGCGCGACCAGGTCGTGCGCAACAACCGCACCTGGGGCAACGCCGACCACGGCATCATGCTGCGCACGCTGCAGGATTCGGTGATCGAGGGCAACGTGGTCGCGCACAATCAGCGCGGCTTCTTTATCTACGACGTCGAGTATGCGCAGCTGCGCGGCAACCTGGTGCTGGGCAACGCCATCGGCGTGCACCTGTCGGCGGGCTCGACCCGCAACGTGGTGCAGGGCAACGACTTCATCGGCAACCGCGAGCCGGTGCGCTATGTCGGCGCCCGCGACGAGCCCTGGGGCGGGCGCAATCCGTCCGAGCGCCTGCAGGGCAACTACTGGAGCAACTACCTGGGCTGGGATCGCGACGGCGACAGCGTGGGCGACGTCCCATACCAGGCCAACGACCTGGTCGACCGGCTCAGCTGGCGCTACCCGGGCGTGACGCTGCTGCTGGGCAGCCCCGCACTGCAGGCGCTGCGGCTGGCCGGGCGCCAGTTCCCGGTGATCCGGGTGCCGGGCGTGGTCGATGCCTATCCGCGGATGCGTCCGGCCCGCGCCAACTGGAGGAACTGGCATGAGCAGACCGACGCCGGCAACTGATCCGGCCATGGGCGTCATCGTGCTGTCTGGTGTCAGCAAGCACTTTGGCGCGCTGCGTGCCGTCGACGATGTCAGCCTGACCGTCGGGCAGGGCGAGCTACTCGGGCTGATCGGCCATAACGGCGCAGGCAAGAGCACGTTGTTCCGCATGATGCTGGGCCTGTTGCCGCCCACGCAAGGCACGCTGGTTGTCGCCGGTGCCGCCGTGGGCAGTCACGCCTTCCGGGCCGCGCGGCGCGGCATCGGCTACCTGCCCGAGCACCTGGTGCTGTACGACAACCTGAGCGGGCTGGAGACGCTGCGCTTCTTCGCGCGACTGAAAGGCGTGCCCGCCGATGCATGCGTGCCGATGCTGGCGCAGGTGGGCCTGTCCGGCGCCGCCGCGCGCCCGGTGCGCGAGTACTCGAAAGGCATGCGGCAACGGCTCGGGTTTGCGCAGGCGCTGCTGGGCGCGCCGCGCGTGCTGTTTCTCGACGAGCCGACCAACGGGCTGGACCCGGCCGCGATCCGCGACTTCTACGCCATGCTCAACGCGCTGCGCGAGACCGGGGTGACCATCGTCATCACGTCGCACATACTGGCCGAGCTGCAGCAGCGCATCGACCGCTTTGCCATCCTGTCCGCGGGCCGGCTGCAGGCCACCGGCAGCCTGGAGGCACTACGTGCCCGGGCCGGAATGCCGCTCACGCTGGCACTGCGGGTCGAGCCGGGCGCGCGCGACGAGGCGCTGCGCATGCTGGGCCCGCCGGCGCAGCACGCGCTGGAGATTGTTGAAGGCGCCACGCCCGGCGAGCTGACCGTGCGCTGCCCGGCCGCCGCCAAGATGCCGGTGCTGGCCGCGCTGCAGCCACTCGCAAGCCGGCTGCTGGACCTGCAGATCCGCGAGCCGTCGCTCGAAGACCTGTTCCTTGGCATGAGGGGATAAGCATGTGCGCGTGGATCGATGCAAGGCAGGTTGCCGCGCTCGCGGCCAAGGAATTCCGGGACCGGATGCGCAACCGCTGGGTGCTGGCCGTGGCCGCGGTCTTCACCGCGTTGTCGGTGGCGATCGGCTACTTCGGCGGCGCCGAGCAGGGCGTGCTAGGGCCGCGCTCGCTGGAGTTCGTCATCACCAGCCTGGCCAGCCTGGTGATCTACCTGGTGCCGATGATCGCGCTGCTGCTGGGCTTCGACGCCGTGGTGGGCGAGCGCGAGCGCGGCTCGCTGGACCTGCTGCTGTCCTTGCCGCTGACGCGCGGCGAGCTGCTGCTGGGCAAGTACCTGGGGCTGGCCGCCGCGCTGGTGCTGGCCACCGCCGGCGGCTTTGCGCTGATGGCGGTGCTGCTGGCGCGCCAGTTCGGCTGGCCGGGGCTGTACCACTACCTCGGCTTCGTCGCCAGCGCGGCGCTGCTCGGCCTCGCGTTCCTGAGTCTGGCGCTGTGGCTGTCGGTGTTGAGCCGCGATCGCGCGCAGGCGTCGGGGCTGGCCATCGGCCTGTGGTTCTTCTTCGTGCTGGTGTTCGACCTGTTGCTGCTCGGGGTGCTGGTTGCCGGCGGCGGCGAGGGCAACAGCGTCGCCGCCACCGACTGGATCGCCTGGCTGCTGTTGCTGAACCCGGCTGACCTGTTCCGTATCGTCAATGCCTTTTCATTGGACCAGTTGCGCAGCGCCGGCGGTGTTGCCAGCATCGTGCCGCCCGCGCTGGCCAGCCCCTGGCCGACCGGCGCGGCGCTGGTGGCGTGGATCGCCGTGCCGCTGGTTCTTGCTGCCAGGAGATTCCGCTGATGTGTTCCCCTTTGTCATTACGTCGCCGCAACCTGCTTCTGGCCATGGCCGGCAGCGCCGTCCTGGTCGCCGCCTGCGGTCGCAAGCCGGATGCCGCCGCGCAACCGGAAGAGCTCGAGTCCGCCACCGCCTGCGCGCTGGACGGCATGCTGCTGGCCGACTATCCCGGGCCGAAGGCGCAGGTCTTCTACCTGGGCGAGGCGCACCCGCACTGGTTCTGCGATACGGTGGAGATGTTCCACGCGCTGCTGCGGCCGGAGCGGATCAGGCCGGTGCGCGCGGCGTTCGTGCAGGACATGGCCCGCGCCGACTGGGAGCGTCCGCGCGGCCACTGGTTCGATGCCACCACCGGCCTCTATGTTGCCGGCAGCCGGCGCCATGGCTCGATGGGGCCGACGCTGGCCAGCTTCAGGGCCGAAAGCGATGCCGCCGCCTTTATTGCCCGCCATGGTGGGAAACTGCTGCGCTACGCCGAGGTCACGCCGGACCTGGCCGACCTCAGCGGCGGCGCCATGCATGACAGCCGGATGTAGCCGGCCGCCATGCGTGCGGGCATGAGCGCCCGCAGCTTCAGCATCAGTTGCCGCTGCCCGGCACCAGCCGGCGCTGGCGCACCGACTCGGCCAGGCCCTCGAGCACCTTGACCGAGTCGTCCCAGCCGATGCAGGCATCGGTCACGGACTGGCCGTAGGTCAGGTTCTCCACCGGCGTGCCCTGCACGTGGTCCTGTCGCCCCGCCACCAGGTGCGATTCGACCATCACGCCGATGATGCGCTCATCGCCGCCGGCGATCTGGCGGCCAATGTCTTCGCACACCGGGATCTGGTTCTCATGCTTCTTGCTGCTGTTGGCGTGCGAGGCATCGATCATCAGGCGCGAGGCCAGGCCGGCCTTGGCGATGGCGTCGCACGCTTCCTGCACGCTGGCGGCGTCGTAGTTGGGCGCCTTGCCGCCGCGCAGGATCACGTGGCAGTCCTCGTTGCCGGAGGTCGAAACGATCGCCGAGTGGCCGCCCTTGGTTACCGACAGGAAATGGTGCGGCTGCGAGGCGGCCTTGATTGCGTCCACTGCGATCTTGACGTTGCCGTCGGTGCCGTTCTTGAAGCCCACCGGGCACGACAGTCCCGATGCCAGCTCGCGGTGCACCTGCGACTCGGTGGTGCGCGCACCGATCGCGCCCCAGCTGACCAGGTCGGCGATGTATTGCGGGCTGATCATGTCCAGGTATTCGGTGCCGGTCGGCACGCCCATCTCACTGATGTTCAGCAGCAGCTCGCGCGCGGTGCGCAGGCCGTCGTTGATCTTGAAGCTGCCGTCCATGTGCGGGTCGTTGATCAGGCCCTTCCAGCCCACCGTGGTGCGCGGCTTCTCGAAGTACACGCGCATCACCACTTCCAGCTCGCCGGCGAAGCGCTCGCGCTGGTCCTTGAGCAGCTTGGCGTAATCCAGCGCGGCATGGGTATCGTGGATCGAGCAGGGGCCGATGATGACGATCAGCCGGTCATCCATGCCGTGCAGGATGCGGTGCATGGCCTGGCGCGCGCCGTAGATCACGTCCGAGGCCTTTTCGGAGCAGGCAAACTCGCGGATCAGGTGCGCGGGCGGCAGCAGTTCCTTGAGTTCGCGAATGCGCAGGTCGTCGGTGTTCTTCAGCATGATGGCTCCGGGATTTCTGTGAGGTCGTGGAGTGGGGAATCGGGTTCTTGGGGTACTTCGGCAAACAGGTATAAAAAAACCGCCAGGGTCGCTGGCGGTTTCTTTTGTATTCGGGGCGCTGCTTACAGCCGTCCCTCCCTATCCGCCAGCGGTGTGAGATCGCTAAAAAAGTAAAAGTAAAACTTAGCGGACATGGCGGAAAAAAACGTTGGCTTGGGTCAGGCTGGGTCGATTTGGTCGGTAGGCGCTGAATTTATGCTGCACTGCGTGGCAGAAAGGCAGGAAATTGCGCGCCGGTGGACGATTTTTCGCGGTGCGTCCGTTGCTTGTCGCACAGCGAAGCATCTTTATAGCGCCTTTTGAAAATGTTGGCAAGTGTCGGCGACGCCGCGTTCTTCCGCAACGGCCGTGGGCTGCGGCCATGGCGCGTCGCGCCAATGAAAAACGGGACCGTGTAGGTCCCGTTTTCCGTATCGCGCGGAGGCGTCAGGCGGTGCCACCCACCGTCATGTTCTCGATGCGCAGCGTCGGCTGGCCCACGCCCACCGGCACGCTCTGGCCTTCCTTGCCGCATACGCCGACGCCCGAATCCAGGCGCATGTCGTTGCCGATCATGGTGACGTCCTTCAGCGATTCCGGGCCGTTGCCGATCAGCGTCGCGCCCTTGACCGGGTAGCTGATCTTGCCGTCCTCGATCATGTACGCCTCGCTCGCCGAGAACACGAACTTGCCGTTGGTGATGTCGACCTGGCCGCCGCCGAAGTTGACCGCGTACAGGCCCTTCTTGACGCTAGCGATGATCTCCTGCGGATCCTTGTCGCCATTGAGCATATATGTGTTGGTCATGCGCGGCATCGGCAGCGCGGCATAGCTTTCGCGGCGTGCGTTGCCGGTGACCGGCATCTTCATCAGGCGCGCGTTGAGCGTGTCCTGGATATAGCCGCGCAGGATGCCGTCCTCGATCAGCGTGGTGCACTGGGTCGGGTTACCTTCATCGTCCAGGTTGAGCGAGCCGCGGCGGTTGGCCAGCGTGCCGTCGTCGACCACGGTCACGCCCCTGGCCGCGACGCGTTCGCCCATGCGGCCGGCAAAGGCCGACGAGCCCTTGCGGTTGAAGTCGCCTTCCAGGCCGTGGCCGACCGCTTCGTGCAGCAGCACGCCGGGCCAGCCCGGGCCGAGCACCACGGTCATGGCGCCGGCCGGGGCGGGGCGCGCATCCAGGTTGACCAGCGCCGACGACACCGCCTCGTTCACGTAGGTCTGCAGCAGGTCGTCGGTGAAGTAGCCGTAGGCATAACGGCCGCCGCCACCGGACGAGCCGATCTCGCGGCGCCCGCCCTGTTCGGCGATGACCGTGACCGAAACGCGCACCAGCGGGCGCACGTCGGCGGCGATCACGCCGTCGCTGCGCGCCACCAGCACCACGTCGTATTCGCCAGCGAGGCCCGCCATCACCTGCACCACGCGCGAGTCCTTGGCGCGTGCCATGCGCTCGATGCGTTCGAGCAGGGCCACCTTTTCGGCCGCGCTCATCGAATCGAGCGGGTCGTTGGGGGCGTACAGGTTGCGCCCGGCGTGCGTGGCCATCTCGCCAGCGACCTTGATGCGGCCGCTGCCGGCCCGGCCGATGGTGCGCGTGGCCGCTGCCGCCTGCGACAGCGCCGGCAGGCTGATGTCATCCGAGTAGGCGAAGGCAGTGCGGTCGCCCGAGATGGCGCGCACGCCCACGCCCTGGTCGATGCTGAAACTGCCCGACTTGACAATGCCTTCTTCCAGGCTCCAGGCCTCGTTGCGGGTGTACTGGAAGTACAGGTCGGCGTAGTCGACCTTGTGCGTGAAGATATCGGCCAGCACGCGCTGGAGCTTGGCTTCATCCAGGCCGTACGGCGCCAGCAGCAGTTGCTGCGCGGTGGCCAGGTTGCGGATTCCGAGATCGCCGGCGTTCATGAAATGTCCTTTCTAACTTTGGATCGTGCCGGCTTGCTCTCTGTCTTGCCGGCGCGGGAAAATCCGTGAGCGGGCGCCCGCAGGCCCCGCGATTGCGTACATGCTACAGCACCCTGTGTCGCAGCGCCGGCAGGTTCTGCCGGACCTCGTCCAGGCGTGCCGGGTCGATGACACCGCCGACCACGCCTTCGCCCTCGGGCAGCATGGCCAGCACTTCGCCCCAGGGATCGACCAGCATCGAATGACCCCAGGTGCGCCGCCCGTTCTCATGCTTGCCGCCCTGTGCGGCGGCCAGCACATAGCACTGGTTCTCGATGGCGCGGGCGCGCAGCAGGATTTCCCAGTGCGCCTGCCCGGTGGTGTAGGTGAAGGCGGCGGGCATCAGAATCACGCTGGTGCCTTCGCCTGCGGCCAGACCGCGGTACAGCTCCGGAAAGCGCAGGTCGTAGCACACTGACATCGCCACCCGGCCGCACGGCGCATCGAAGCTGACCGGCGTGCGGCCGGCCAGGATGGTGCGCGACTCGTCATAGTTCTCGGTGCCGCGGGTGAAGCCGAACAGGTGGATCTTGTCGTAGCGTGCCACGCGCTCGCCGCGCGGGTCGAAGGCGAGCGAGGTGTTGTAGACGCGCTCCGGGTCGTCGCACCACATCGGCAGCGTGCCGCCCACCAGCCAGATGCCGTGGCGGCGCGCCGCGTCGGCCAGGAACTGCTGCACCGGGCCGTCGCCGTCGTGCTCGCGCACGGCGATCTTGTCGGATTCGGACCGGCCCATCATGCAGAAGTACTCGGGCAGCAGCACCAGCTGCGCGCCGCTGGCGGCGGCCTCGGCGATCAGCGCGTCGGCGCGTGCGAGGTTGGCATCGAGCGAAGTGCCGGTGACGGTCTGGACCGCGGCAACGCGAAACGGGGCGGGGGCTGTCATGGGCGTTGGTTTCCTCTGTGGACGGCGAAAGGTTCACCGGTAAAGCAGGTTCACCAAGAAAATCAGCGCGGGAAGGCCGGATCCGCGCCGTTCTGGAAGGTCGTGCCTCGCGCCTTATTGTCCTCCACTTTGCCGATCTGCGGGTTGGCCCAGCTGCCGGTGATGCGGTAGTGCTGGGTGAACATCTTGGAGAATTCGTCGGCGAACAGCAACTGGGCGGCCAGCGTGCCGATGCCCAGCACCGGGTTGATAAACGCGGCGGCGACCGAGGTGGAGGTGGCGTTGATGCGCGGCACCACGTCCACGCGCAGGTCCTGCGTCTCGCGCAGCAGGTTGGCGGTGCCGGCCATGCTGGCGATGATCTGCGGGCTGCGGAGCTGGAATTCCTCGATCGTGCCGACGCCGTTCTCGATGGTGCCGGTGCCGGCAATGCGGTCGAACAGCAGTCCGCGCCCGGACAGGGTGCGGAAATCCAGCGTGGCAAAGCGCAGCAGCCCTTGCAGGCTGAGCACGCCCAGCAGCCGCGCCGCGCCCGGCTCGACGCTCAGGATCTGGCCGTTCTCCAGTTCCAGCGACAGCTTGCCGGACAGCGTCGGATAGTCGATCGACAGCGGCGAGCCGCGCCAGGCCACGCGCCCCTCCAGTTTGCCCTTGCCGTCCTGCAGCGTATGCGCCAGGCCCAGGCGGTCGAGCGTGGCGCCGGCGTCGCGGATATCGATGACAAACGACAGCAGCGTGCGGCGCTCGGCGTTGCCATCGGCGCGCAGGCGGCGCGGCACGCGCCAGCTGCCGCTGCCGGTGAGCGTGGCGCCGGGCTGGTCGATCTGCAGCTTGTCCAGCGTCCAGACCGGGTCGGCGCCGCTCATGCCGGTACGCGCCTTGACCTCGAGCTTGCCGAAGTCTTTCCCGCGCAGCATGAACTGGTCGGCCACCAGGTCGATCGCGGGCAGGTCGTCGATGCTGCTGGCGAGCGCGTCCACCACGTTGTGTTCGTCGCTGGCATCGGGCACGTTCAGGCGCGACAGGCGCAGCTGCAGCGAGCCGGACGCCGACGGCCCGGCCGGGCGCCACTGCACCGCGCCGGCGACCTGGCGCGAGTCGACCTTGGCGTTCCAGCCGTCGCCCTCGCGCGTCGCGTCCAGCGTCACATCATCCAGCGTGCGGCCCATGCCGTGCAGCGTGCGTGCGCGCAGCGCGATGCGGCCGGGCAGGAAGGGCGAGGGTGTCCCCGCGGCGTTGCCGTTGGCGGCGGTCGTGGCGAAGGCGGCGCGCCAGGCGTCGATATCGAGCTGCTCGAAGGTGGCGGCGGCACTGACGCCGGCTGCCGGCGGCGGCGCCGCCTGCTGCACGCCGATGCCGCCGGCGAGCACCTCGATGCCGTTGTTGCCGCTGTCGCCATTCTGGTCGCGGCGCAGCAGGTAGCGCGCGTTCAGCGCATTGCCGAGTTGCACCACCAGTTCGTCAGTGCCGGCGCGGCCCGCGCCGCTGGCCGGGCGCAGGTCCACCCGCAGCGGCAGGTCGGGCGCCGCGGCCTTGGCCAGCGGCGCGGGCAGGCTGATCGCCATGCCGTTGAGTTCGGAGCTGAGCTGCACCTGCAGCTGACGCTGCGGGGCAACGCCGACGGTGCCGATCACCACGCTGTAGCCCGTGCTGCCTTCGAGGCGCGCCGCCAGAGGCGCCAGCGCCGAGCCCGCGGCCGCCTCGCGCAGCCCGGCCGCCGAGGCGTTGCCGCTGGCGCTCACGCGCGTGGCGCCGTCGGGCTGGGTGCCTCCGCCCAGCCGCACCTCGCCGCCCAGGAAGCGCGCGCGCAGGTTTTCCAGCCCGAAGCCGTGCTCGTTGAACGTGATGGTGCCGCTGGCGTTGCCCAGCAGCGGCATCTGCGGGCTCAGCACGACATCGTTGCCCGGGAAGTGGAAGCGGCCCGCGACCTTGGCGGCGTTGGCGTGTTCCAGCGGCATGTCTAGCTTGAGCTTGAGTTCGCCGTTGCCATGCGCGCGCGCCGCATCGGCCACGCGCGCGGTCCATTCGCGCACCGGCGAGGTGGTGATATAGCGCAGGAAGCCCTGCACCGGACCGCTGGCGCCGCCGTCGATCACCAGCCGGCCATGCTCGCTGAGATCGTCGATGCGCCCGCTGACGTCCTGCAGCGTGACGCCGGGGATATCCTGCACCGCCGCTCGCTTCGCCAGGAAGGTCATGCCGCCGCGATCGAACACCACCTGTCCGGCGATATCGCTAAAGTCCGGCCACAGCGGCGCGCCGCCGGCGGCGCCGGTGGCGGTCTCGTGCGGGGCGATCTGGTAGCGCACGTGTTCGATCGGCACCTCGACGCGGAACTCGCCCGCCTTCTCGTGCGGAGCGTGGAACGGGAAGTGCGCCAGGTCGCCCTTGAGCACGAAGCGCACGTTGGCCGCCTCGCCGCCCGCCAGCGCGCCGGCTAGGTAGTGCCGGGTGCCGGCCGGGATCGACAGCGGCAGGTAGCGCGGCACGCGCGCCACCTGGGCCCGGGTCATTTCGCCGCTCAGGTCGGCGATGCCGGAGCCGTCGTCGCCGCCTTCGCGCCAGGTGCCGCGCACCGTGCCCGCCGCGTCGGCATTGGCAAAGCGGATGCCGTCCAGCGTCACCGCCAGCTTGCCGCCGGTATGGGTCCAGCGCACGTCGCCGCCGATCTGGTCGAAGGGCAGGCGCGGCTCTTCAAAGAGGCCGGGCAGCGTCAGCGCCGCGCCACTGCCTTCGAAACGGATACTGCCCTGCTGGTCGTCAAAGGCGAAGGTTCCGGACAGGTTCGAGAAGCCGGGCGTGCCCAGCCGCGGCCTGCCGTCGGCGCCCAGCGCCGGCGCCGCCGGCTGGCCGTTGAGCGAGACGTTGCGCAGCGTGCCCTGCAACTTGTAGTGCGCCTTGCCGTCGCGGCGATCCAGCATGCCGGTGCGCTCGCGGCTCCAGCTGACTTCGAGGTTGTCCAGGTGGCCGGCCGGCTGCAGCGCCCGCAGCCGGCGCAGCAGCGCCGTGTCCAGCGGCATCGAGGTGGCTAGCGCGCGCACTGTGTTCAGGTCCAGCGTGGGCGCCTTGAGCGAGAACTTGCGCAGGCTGCCGTCGTTGTTGCTGGCCCAGCCCAGGGTGACCTTGCGCATGCCTTCGCGCCAGGTGCTGTCGCCGGCAGCGGCCTGCCCGTCGCCCTCGGCCGGCTGCCATAGCAGCGTGTCGACGGTCAGCAGGTTACTGCCGTCTCGCTCGGTGCGGTGCAGCAGGAAGGCCTGCGCGTTGGCCAGCCGCAGCGGCGCGGTGGCGCCGGCCAGCTGCAGGTCGACGCCGCTGGCGCGCAGCCGGGTCTGGCTGCGCACGATGCGGCCCTCGCGGAATTCGATGCTGCCGTCGGTGCTGAAGGTGCCGCTGGCGACGCGCTCGAACATCGCCAGGTAGCGCTGCAGCACCGGCAGCTGCAGCTGGCCGAGGTCCCAGGTGGCCTGGCCGGTCCAGTAGCGCCAGTTGCCGGCGCTGTGCAGGTAGTCGTTGCGGAAGGTGGACTGCACCACCAGCGGGCGCGGGCCCAGCGCCGGAGAGCGCGCTTCCAGCGTCACCGCATGGCGCGCGCCAACGCGGCGGGCGTCGAGGCGGATCTCGCCCACGTCGAGCTGCGGCAGCTTTGCCTTTTCGTCGAGCCAGCGCAGCTTGCCGCCCGACAGCGAGACCCGGCCCTGCGACGTCAGCCAGCCCAGGAAGCGGTCGTCGTCCTGCTGGCCGCCGGTCGCGTCCACCAGCATGCCGCCGACCAGCAGCCGGCCTTCGGGCGTGCGGCGTACCAGCACGTCGGTGCCGGTGGCGCTGAGCGTGACGAACTGCAAGTTCATGCTGAACAGCGAGCGCCACGCCAGCTTGCCGTCGAGCGTGGCGGAGGCGAGCAGCACGCGGCGCTGGGCGTCCACGGCGCGCAAGTCCCCCGCGCGGAAGGCGGGATGCCAGCCGTCCCAGTAGGTATCGAGCGTGCCGATGCTGACCTGTGCCGACAGCGCCGCCGAGGCGCGCTCTTCCAGCCACTGGCGCGCGGTCGATGCCTGCGGCCACAGCACGAAGCGGACCAGCAGGCCCACCACCAGCGCCAGCACAGCCAGCACCAGCGCCAGGCGCACCAGCGCGCGGCCCAGCCCGCGCCAGCACGGATGGCGCACGGCGGCGGCCGTCGCGCGCAGGCCGGCCTGCACGCCCGCGCGGGCCAGTCCGCCGGCGCGCGCAAAGGCGGACGCCTTGCGCGGGGCGCCAGGGGCATCGATCTGAGGGGAAGCCGCAGGATGTGAGGAGGACGAGGCCAGCGTAGCGGCGGCCTCGTGCCCACCCGCGCCGCTATTGGGGGGAGAACCGTCAGCGGGTTGTGGGGCACGGCTGGACATGCGCAGATTATCCGACAATACTAGCCGCTCTCCAATCTGGTGCCCGGCCGGCTAAAACAAGAATGCGTAGGTCGCGCGGGCCAAGCCTGCGCACGTGGCGTGCAGCGTTCACTACGATGGCGCGCC
Organism: Cupriavidus sp. DF5525; assembly: GCF_040149425.2. Classification (NCBI taxonomy): domain Bacteria; kingdom Pseudomonadati; phylum Pseudomonadota; class Betaproteobacteria; order Burkholderiales; family Burkholderiaceae; genus Cupriavidus; species Cupriavidus sp. DF5525. Next base: position 1,121,926 of record NZ_CP168265.1, read on the forward strand.
TGATGCGCTTGCAGGATGACACCGGCGCTGGCCGCACCTTTTCTCGCATTTCAAATACTGGAATGACTGCCTCTGACCCGACGAGTTCCGCCGCCGGCGGCGCCACCGACCAACATGGCGCGCTCGCCACACCGGCACCTGCGGGGCAGGGCCCCGGCACCATGGCCACCGGCGCCTTTGCCACCACGGCGGCGCAGGGGCCCGAGCCAGCCGACGGCGGCGGCCAGGTCGGCGGCCACGCATTGTACTCGGCTGCGTATTCGCATTACGCGCGCCGCATCTTCCAGGCCCGCGCGGACCTGCCCGCCATCCTCGCCGATGCCGCCACGCGGCCGCTGACGCGCGCCTGGATGCAGGCGCGCCTGCAAGCGCTGCACGAGCCCTCGGCCGATGCCGAAGAGGCCGCCAAGCGGGCGCTGCGCCGCCTGCGCGCCGAGGTCATGTGCGTGGTGATCGAGCGCGATCTGCGCGGCCTGGCCACGCTGGGCGAAGTCACCGGCGCCATGACCGACCTGGCCGAGCTGGTGATCCAGCTTGGCCTGACGATGCTGGGCGACGACCTGGTCGCCACCTTCGGCCGCCCGGTCGGCGCCCACAGCGGCGAGGTGCAGGAACTGGTGGTGGTCGGCATGGGCAAGCTCGGCGGGCGCGAGCTGAACGTATCGTCCGATATCGACCTGATCTTCCTCTATGACGAGGACGGCGAGACCCAGGGCGGTTCGCGCAGCCTGTCCAACCACGAGTACTTCATCAGGCTGGGACGCCGGCTGATCAACCTGCTCGCCGACGTGACCGGCGACGGCTATGTGTTCCGCGTCGACATGCGCCTGCGCCCCAACGGTGACGCCGGCCCGCTGGCGTGCAGCCTGGGCATGCTGGAGGAATACCTGGTGGTGCAGGGCCGCGAGTGGGAACGCTATGCCTGGATCAAGGGCCGCGTAGTGTCGGCACTGGACACGCCGCACGCGCAGCGCACCGCCAGCCTGCTGGCGCGGCTGACCATGCCGTTCGTGTTTCGCCGCTACCTGGACTACGGCGTGATCGCGGCGATCCGCTCGCTGCACGCGCAGATCCGCAGCGAAGCCGCCAAGCGCAGCGGCGGGCTGGCCGGGCACGGCGTCAACCAGCGCTCGTTCAATATCAAGCTGGGCCGCGGAGGCATCCGCGAGATCGAGTTCATGGCGCAGGTGTTCCAGCTGATCCGCGGCGGCCAGGACCCAGCGCTGCGCGTGCGGCCGACGCTGGAAGTGCTCGCGGTCGCGGTCGAGCGCGGCCTGCTGCCCGCCGGCCAGGCCGAGCAGCTCGGCGATGCCTACCGCTTCCTGCGCCAGCTCGAACACCGGCTGCAGTACCGCGACGACGCCCAGACCCACCATCTGCCGACGTCGCCCGACGAGCAGCTGGCGGTGGCGCGGATGATGGGTTGCGCCGACTGGCAGGCACTGCTGGCGCGCCTGGCGGCGCTGCAGGAGCCGGTGGCGCAGCAGTTCGAGGCGACCTTCTCGGATCCCGATGCCGCCCCCTGCGAAGCGCTCTGGCCGGGCATCGTGTTCGACGATAACGCCGCACAAGCGCAGGACAATCCGGAACAGGAACAGGACGACGCAGCCTGCGACGATGTCGCGGCGCCCTGCAATCGCCTGCAGGTCGCCGGCTTCACCGACTGCACCGGACTGCTTGACCGCCTGCGCGCGATCGCGACGTCGCTGCGCTACCGCGCGCTGTCCGAGTCCAGCCGCGCGCGCTTCGACCAGCTGGTGAATCGCGCGCTCGACCTGGCCGCGCGCCAGGAAGACGCCGACAGCACCATCGCCCGCTTTATCGACTTCCTGGAAGCGATCAGCCGCCGCGCCTCGTACCTGTCCCTGCTGTCCGAGTACCCGCAGGCGATGGACCGCGTCGCGCAGACGCTGCATGCCTCGCGCTGGGCCGCGGCCTACCTGACGCGTCATCCGCAGCTGCTCGACGAGCTGCTCGACAGCGACGCGCTCGCCGGCCCGCCGGACTGGGCCGCGTTCCGCAAGCGGCTGCACGAACGGCTGCTCGCCGCCGAGGGCCAGGTCGAGCACCAGATGGATATCCTGCGGCGCGAGCATCATGCCGAGACCTTCCGCGTGCTGCTGCAGGACCTGCAGGGCATGCTGACGGTGGAGCAGGTGGCCGACCGCCTGTCCGACCTGGCCGACGCCATGCTCGAGGCCACGCTGGAGACGGTCTGGCGCCAGCTCGCCACGCGCCACCGCGACACGCCGCGCTTTGCGGTGATCGCCTACGGCCGGCTGGGTGGCAAGGAACTGGGCTACGCCTCGGACCTCGACATCATCTTCCTCTATGACGACGAGCACGAGCGCGCGCCCGATGTCTACGCCACCTACGCGCGCCGGCTGATCACCTGGCTGACCAGCCATACCGCGGCCGGCGCGCTGTTCGACGTCGACACGCGGCTGCGCCCCAACGGCGCCGCGGGCCTGCTGGTGACCAGCTTCGACGCCTTCCGCCGCTACCAGCTGCGCGAGGGCGACAACACCGCATGGGTGTGGGAGCACCAGGCGCTCACGCGCGCGCGCTACTGCGCCGGCGACGCCGTCATCGGCGACCGCTTCGAGGCGCTGCGCGGCGAGGTGCTGTGCCAGCAGCGCGACGCCGCCGCGCTGCGCAACGAGATCGTGCAGATGCGCCGCAAGGTGGCCGAGGGCCATCCCAACCCGACCGGCCTGTTCGACCTGAAGCACGACCGCGGCGGCATGGTCGATATCGAGTTCACGGTGCAGTACCTGGTGCTGCTGCACAGCCGCGCCCATCCGCAGCTGACCCGCAACGCCGGCAATATCGCGCTGCTGCGCGAGGCCGGCGAACTGGGGCTGATCGATGCCACGCTGGCGCTGGCGGTGGGCGATGCCTACCGGCTGTTCCGCGCGCGCCAGCACCAGTTGCGGCTCGACGGTCAGGCGCACGCGCGCGTGGCGCCGGCCTCGGTGGCGCCGCAGACCGCGCAGGTGCGCGCGCTGTGGCGGGCCGTGTTCGGTGAGGACTGAGAGCGCGGCAGGCCGGCCCGCGCCCGCGCCCGCCGGCGCATCGTGGCCGGGTTTGCTGGCCGCGATCGCGCTGGTGTGGGCGCTGTCGGCCTGGTTCACCTTCGTGCCGTGGTGGCATGCGCACGGTCTTTACCTGCGCGACGCGGTGCGGATGGAGGGCCAGTGGTGGCGGCTGGCGAGCGCCATGTGGGTGCACCTGGGCTGGCGCCATTGGCTGGCCGACGCGCTCGCGGCCACCGGCCTGCTGGCGCTCGCGGGTCGCGTCGCGCGGGCGCGCGCGATGCTGCTGGTGCTGATCGCCTGCGGCATCGCGGTGCAAGCCGTGCTGCTGCGCGTGCCGGCGATCGGCTGGTATGGCGGGCTGTCCGGTGCGCTGCACGGGCTGGCCGTGTGGGGCGCGCTGGCGCTGCTGCGCGCGCCGGGCTTCTCACGCGCGCTGGGCGTGCTGCTGTGCCTGGGCGTGCTGGTCAAGGTCTGGCTGGAACAGTCGTGGCTGGCGCCGGTGGTGTTCGAGCCGGCGCTGGGTTTCGGCGTGGTGCGCGCCGCGCATGCGGCGGGCGCCGTGGCCGGGTTGCTGTGCTGGGTGTTGCAGGAGTGGTGGCTGGCGCGGCGGCCGGCGGCAGGCGCGGGCGACGCCTGACCGGCAGCGCCCGCGCGCCACGCTTCAGAATTCAGGCACGCCGCCGCAGCGTAAAGGCCAGCAGGCCGGATAACGTCAGCAGCAACGCACCCCAGACCGGCATCGCGCCGCCGCCGCCGCCGGATGAGGGCGCCGGCGCCACTGCGGCGGCCGGTGCCGCCCCCGCCGCCACCAGGGCCCCGTCGGCATCGAGCAGCCCCGCGCCGCACACACCGGGGTTGGTGGTGCAGAAGGTGCCGGACGGGTGCGGCCGCGCCGAAGCTTTCAGCGCCGTGGTCACCTGCGCCGGGGTCAGCGCCCCGTTCACCGCAAACATCATCGCCACCACGCCCGACACCATCGGCGCCGCAAAGCTGGTGCCCTGCGACGACGACACCGTGTACGCGCCCAGCGAGGTCTGCCCGAGGTTGCTCAGCGTGCGGATCACCGACGGCGTCACCGTGCACTGCCCGTTCTGCACGCGCGAATTGCCGCAGCCGCCGCCGGGCGCACTGATGGCGACCTGCGCGCCGATGTTGGCATAGGTGGCGTTCTCGCCGTCGTTGGCATGCGCGGTAACGGCGATCACGCCGCTGCAATCGGCCGGCGCTTCCACCGCGCCGCGGTTGTTGCCCGCCGCGGCCACCACCACCACGCCGCGCGCGTTCAGGTCGTTGACGGCCTGCTGCTCGATGCTGCTGCAGGTGCCGCCACCCAGGCTGATATTGACCACGCGCGCGGGCGTCGGGTTGGCCGGCACGTCGGGCACCGGCAGGCCACCGGCCCAGCGTAAGGCGTCGACGGTATCGGACAGCAGCGCGCCGCAGCGCCCCGATACGCGCACCGGCAGAATGCGCGCATTCCAGTCGACGCCGGCGATGTCCTGGGCGTTGTTGGTGAGCGCCCCCAGCACGCCCGCCACGCGCGTGCCGTGCCAGCTGTTTGGCGTAGCCTCCTGTTCCGCCGTGGAGCTGCCGGGGCAGGTGAAGCCCACCGGCACGTTGTCGCCCGCATCGGTGGCGTCGCTGTCACGGCCGTTGTCGTCATTGGAGATGGTGGTGCTGCTGATGAAGTCATAGCCCGGCAGCAGCCGTCCCGCCAGGTCGGGGTGGGGCAGCACGCCGGTATCGACCACCGCGATCACCACGCCGCTGCTGCCGCGCGTGCGGTCCCAGGCGCGCGGCAGGTTGACGCCGCCGACCGCAGTGCCGGTGCCCATCAGATAGGGCTGGTTGACGCGGAACTCAGGGTCGTCGGGCAGGGTGTCGTGCAGCCGCAGCCAGCGGTCGGGCACGGCGTCGGCCACGCGTGGGTCCTGGCGCAGCCGCGCCGCGGCCGCTTCGGGGTCGGCGGCGAGTTCGGCCGGGACCTGCAGCAGCTGCAGGTTGCCGCCCATCGGGCGGCGCAGCGTGGCCGCGATGCCGGTGCGCTCGCGCAGTTGCTGCAGGTTGTCCTTGGGCTCGCCCGTCGCTGCCGAGGCCGGGTTCTTGCCGGCGGTGGCAGGGTCGGTGACGGAGGTGGAGCCATCGCGCCAGCGCACGATGATATGGCCGGTGTAGGCCTGGGCGCCCGGCGCGGCAAGCGCCCCGGTCGCCGGCACCGCGCCGCAAATCGCGGCTGCGGTGAGGAGGGTTACCCGCCAGCGGCGGGCCGGCGAGCATCGGCGGAAGACGGGCTGCGCGTTGGATTGCGGCATGTGTTCCTCCTGGGGCGCCGGCCGGCGGGGACGGTGCGGGGCATGCTATGTAGCGAATACGATCCTGGCCGATAGCGCAAGGGCTACCGAGGGCTTAGAACGCGTCTCTTCCGGACAGCGCCGGAGCGCCGTCAGCTTTGCGGCATGTCCCGGCTGGTGGGCATATTCCGGTTGGGCTTGATCAGGCGGTCGGGCTCGGCGGTGTCGATGCGCGGCGTGGCGCGCAGGGTGTCGACGGCCTGGTCGATGGTCGCCTCCGCCGACGGCGAGATTGCCGTCACCAGCCAGACACCGTCCGACATCGGGCGCTTGACCACGAAGCGGATCGGCCCCTTGATCTCGGCCAGCAGCTTGCCGGCATCTTCTGACAGATTCACCGCGGGCGGCTTGAAGCGGACCATGATGTCGCCGAGCGAGCGGTCGTCGCTGATGCTGCCCGGCGGCGGGGCGTAGGCCTTGGACTGGGCCTGGCAGCCGGACAGCGCCAGCAGTGCCGCCGAGGCGGCGGTGGCGATCGCCAGAACGGCGCGCAGGGATGCCCGGGGGCGATGCCGGAAGCCGGCTTGCGGCGCTTGGCGGGTCATGGTGAAGCTCCTGTCAGTATCGGGTGGGCGGCCGCCGCAGTGGGCGGCCATGGGCGGGCAGCGGGGAGATCAGCCTGCGGCGCGGCGGCCGCGCCGGCCTTCCTTGGCGCCCGCGCTGCGCGCCGACTGGCTGGCTGGTGCCTCGGCCATGCCTTGCGCAAGCATTTCCTCGGCATGCTGCAGCGTGGTCGCGGTGACGGTGGCGCCGCCCAGCATGCGGGCAGTCTCGACCACGCGGCCGGCGGGATCGAGCACGCGGATGCGCGAGCGTGTGACCGAGCCGTCGCCTGCCCCGGTGGTTTCCTTGCTGACCAGCAGGTGCGTGCCGGCCTGCGCGGCGACTTGGGGCAAGTGGGTCACACACAGCACCTGGCGCGCGCGGCCCAGCTCCTGCAGGCGCCGGCCGACCACCTCCGCGACCGCGCCGCCGATGCCGGTGTCGACCTCGTCGAAGATCAGCGTGGGCGTGGGCGAGGCTTCGCTGGTGATCACCGAGATCGCCAGGCTGATCCGCGCCAGTTCGCCGCCGGAAGCCACCCGGGCCAGCGGCCGCGCGCTGACGCCGGCATGGCCGGCAACCAGGAACTCGACCTGCTCGAGCCCGTAGCTCTGGCCTTCCTCGAGCGCGTTCAGCGCGGCCACAAAGCTGCCGCCGGCCATCGACAGTCCCTGCATGGCCTCGGTGACCGCGGCCGACAGCGCCTGCGCCGCCTGCCGGCGGGCGTGGCTCAGGTGTTGCGCCAAGGTCAGGTAGGCGGCCTTGGCCGCGGCCTCGCGCGCCATCACCTTGTTCAGGTCCTGGGCGGCCTGCAGGTCGTCGAGCTGCTGGCGGCGTGCGGTCAGTTCGTCGGGCAGTTGTTCCGGCGGCAGGCGGTACTTGCGCGCGGTGGCGTGCAAAGCCTGCATCCGCTCTTCCACCGCCTGCAGCCGCTCGGGGTCGAGTTCGAGCCGGTCGACATAGCGCGTCAGCGAGTGTGCGGCTTCCTCGGCCTGCATCTGGGCGGGTTCGAGCGCGGCCAGCACGTCGCGCAGCGCCGGGTCGAGATCGGCCAGCTGCTGCAGCCTGTGCACGATGGTGTTCAGCGCCGACAGCACCGAGCCGTCGGCCTCGGACAGCGCATCCAGCGCGGCGCGGCTGCCGTCGATCAGGCCGGCGGCGTGCGAGAGTCGGTTGTACTCGGACTGGATCTCTTCCCATTCGCCCGGCTGCGGGTTGAGCTTGTCCAGCTCGCCCACCTGCCATTCCAGCCGCTCGCGCTCGAGCTGCATCTCGCGCGACTGGTGCTCGACCGCCTCGCGCTGGCGCACGCAGGCACGCCACGCGCGCCAGGCCTCGGCCACGGCGCCGGCCTGCTGGGTCAGCCCGGCATGGGCGTCGAACAGCAGGCGCTGGGCGTCGGGGCGCAGCAGCAGCTGGTGCGCGTGCTGGCCGTGGATGTCGACCAGCTGATCGCCGACTTCGCGCAGCTGCGCCAGCGTGGCGGCGGCGCCATTGATAAAGGCTTTGCTGCGGCCGCCGGCATCGACGGTGCGGCGCAGCAGCACGCTATGCACGCCGTCTTCCGCGTCGCCGTTGAGTTCGCGCTCGGCCAGCCAGGCGTCCAGCGCCGGGTGGGTCGAGAAGGTGGCGCTGACGCTGGCGCGCGGGGCGCCTTCGCGCACCACGCCGGCATCGGCGCGCTCGCCCAGCACCAGGGCCAGGGCATCGATCAGGATGGACTTGCCGGCGCCGGTTTCGCCGGTGAAGACGGTGAAGCCGGACGTGAAATCCAGGTCGAGCGTGTCGACGATGACGAAATCGCGGATGGACAGGCTGCGCAGCATCGTGGCGTGAGGGGGTGTCGGTCCGGTGGGTCGGGCTCGGGCTGGGGGGCGGCTCAGAGGCGGTTGTCTTCGGACGGATACTCGTGCCAGTGCAGCTTCTTGCGCAGCGTGGCGTAGTAGTTGTAGCCGACCGGGTGCAGCAGGTTGATGTGCTTCTCCGAGCGCCGCACTACAATGCGGTCGCCCGGCAGCAGCGAGGTCAGCGACTGCATGTCGAAGTTGACGCTCGCGTCGCGCGCGCTGGCCACTTCGATGGTGACCTCGGCGTCGTGCGGCAGCACGATCGGGCGGTTCGAGAGCGCGTGCGGGGCGATCGGCACCAGCACCACGCCGGACAGCGTAGGATGCAGGATCGGGCCGCCGGCGGACAGCGCGTACGCGGTCGAGCCGGTGGCGGTCGACACGATCAGGCCGTCCGAGCGCTGGTTGTACATGAAAAAGCCGTCCACCGACACCGCCAGCTCGACCATGCCGGAGATGCCCGAGCGGTTCACCACCACATCGTTCAGCGCCAGCGCGGAAAAGATATCCATGTCGTCGCGCACCACGCGCGATTCCAGCAGCAGCCGGGTCTCGGCCTCGTAGCGGCCGTCGAGCATGTCGGGCAATACCGTATGCGCGTCTTCCAACGCGATATCGGTCATGAAGCCGAGCCGCCCGTGGTTGACGCCGATCAGCGGCACTTCGTGGCCGGCCAGCTGGCGCGCCAGGCCCAGCAGGGTGCCGTCGCCGCCCAGGACCACGGCGACATCGGCCTGTTCGGCGATCTCCTCGGCGGAGAGGGCCGGGTAGCCGGTCAGCCCGGTGGCCAGCGCGGTCTCGCGCTCGAACACCACATCCTGGCCGTTGCGCAGGATATAAGAGGCGATCTCCTCCAGCGGCCCTTCGATGCCGGCGGTGGAATACCGGCCCACCAGGGCGACGGTCTTGAACGGAGTGCGCAACGCGCTGTCTTTGGGGGGGGCGGACATGCCGGGATTAGACCATACCGCCGTAACCGTTGTCAGCATGCCGGGTGCGGAACCCGGCGCCGGGCGAGGCCGGGCGCCGGAAGGTCCAAAACTTGCGTAAAATCGGGACATCATGGATGAACGTTCCAAAACGCTGCTCAAGACCCTGATCGAGCGCTACATCGCGGAAGGTCAGCCGGTCGGTTCCCGCACCCTGTCCAAGTACTCGGGGCTGGACCTGTCGCCGGCGACGATCCGCAATGTGATGTCCGACCTGGAGGAGATGGGCTTTATCTCCAGCCCGCACACCTCGGCTGGCCGTATCCCGACGCCGCGCGGCTACCGGCTGTTCGTTGATTCCATGCTGACGGCCAAGCCGCTCGAGCGCAACGCCGACCTGGCCGAGCTGACCGGCCAGATCCAGGACCAGCTCGGCGGCCAGCAGCTGGGCCCGCAGCGGATGATCACCATGGCGGCGCGCACGCTGTCCAACCTGTCGCACTTTGCCGGCGTGGTGATGACGCCGCGGCGCGCGCAGGCGTTCCGGCAGATCGAATTCATGCGGCTGTCGGAAAAGCGCATCCTGCTGATCATCGTCAGCCCTGAAGGCGACGTCCAGAACCGCATCATCCAGACCGAACTGGCTTATACGCCGGCGCAACTGATCGAGGCGGCCAACTACTTCAACTCGCATTACGCCGGCATGAGCTTCGACTCGGTTCGCGACCACCTGCGCGTGGAACTGCGCGACCTGCGCCGCGACATGTCGCAGCTGATGCAGGCGGCGGTCGAGGCCGGCAGCACCGTCGAGGACGAGGAGGACGACCACGTCTATATCAGCGGCGAGCGCAAGCTGCTGGAAGTGGAAGACCTGGCCTCCAGCATGGACAAGCTGCGCCGGCTGTTCGACGTGTTCGAGCACAAGACCAGCCTGCTGCAGCTGCTGGACGTGTCCAGCCACGCCCAGGGCGTGCAGATCTTCATCGGCGGCGAGAGCCGGCTGGTGCCACTGGAAGACATGGCGGTCATCACCGCGCCGTACGAAGTCGACGGGCAGATCGTCGGCACGCTGGGCGTGATCGGCCCCACGCGCATGGCCTACGAGCGCGTGATCCCCATCGTCGACATCACCGCGCGGCTGCTGTCCAGCGCGCTGAGCCAGAACCAGTGACACGGCTGGCCGGTCTCAAAAGCTGCCCCATTCCTACCGAGCGCGGCAAATATTGCCGAAGCGTGTTGCGAGCGCTCGTTATCTGCGCTCGCCGCGCCAACCCGGAAGCGACATGACGTTTTCTCCCGAACCGGCCTACCAGCACGGCCAGGCGCCACGCACGGCGATCCTGCTGGTCAACCTGGGCACCCCCGACGCGCCCACGCCCAAGGCGGTGGGGCGCTACCTGAAGGAGTTCCTGTCCGACCCGCGCGTGGTGGAGATCCCGCGCGCGGCCTGGCTGCCGCTGCTGCACGGTGTGATCCTGCCGCTGCGTTCGCGCGCCTCGGCGCTCAAGTACGAATCGATCTGGCTGCGCGAGGCGCATATGACGGGCTCGCCGCTGCTGGTCTACAGCGAGCGGCAGGCGCATGCGCTGCAGCGGCTGCTGAACCAGAACGGCCATGAGGTGACGGTGGCCTGCGCGATGCGCTACGGCAACCCGTCGATCGCGTCGGTGCTGGAGGCGCTGCGCCGCCAGGGCTGCGAGCAGGTGCTGGTGCTGCCGATGTACCCGCAATACTCGGGCACCACCACGGCGACCGCGTTCGACGAGGTGTTCCGCGTGCTCGGCCAGTGGCGCAACCAGCCCGAGTTGCGGCTGGTCAAGCATTTCCATGACCACCCGGCCTATATTTCGGCACTGCACCAGCAGGTCGGCGCCTACTGGGCCCGGCACGGCATGCCGGACTTCGCCCACGGCGACAAGCTGATCCTGTCGTTCCACGGCGTGCCGCGGCGCACGCTGGAGCTGGGCGACCCGTACCACTGCGAGTGCCTGAAGACCGGCCGCTTGCTGGGCGAGGCGCTGGACCTGCAGCCGGGACAATACCAGGTGACGTTCCAGTCTCGTTTCGGTAAGGCGGAATGGCTGCAGCCGTACACGGCCCCGACGCTGGCCGAGCTGGGCAAGGTCGGCGCCGGCCGGGTCGACGTGTTCTGCCCCGGCTTCCCTGCCGATTGCATCGAGACGCTGGAAGAGATCGCCATGGAAGGGCAGACTGAATTCAAGGTCGCGGGCGGCAAGGACTTCCACTTCATCGCGTGCATGAATGATTCGGCACCGTGGGTGGCGGCGATGGCGGAGATCGCGCTGCAGCACCTGCAGGGCTGGCCACTGGCCACGCCGCACCCGCACGAACTGGAAGCGCGGCGCTCGCGCGCGCAGACCCGGGGAGCGGCGGCATGAATGTGGATTTTGAGGCAGATGCGCGCCAGCGCATCGACAAGTGGCTGTGGTGCGCGCGCTTTTTCAAGACGCGTTCGCTGGCGGCCGAAGCGGTGGAGCGTGGCAAGGTGACTGTCAACGGCCAGCCGTGCAAGAATTCGCGCGAGGTGAAGCCGGGCGACAAGGTCGTGCTGGAAGCGCACCAGCAGCGCTGGGAACTAGCGGTCAAGGGCATTGCCCCGGCGCGCGGCCCGGCGCCGGTGGCGCAGACACTGTACGAGGAAAGCACAGAGAGCCAGGCGCGCCGGCAGGCCGATGCCGAACGCCGGCGCCTGCAGCCGGAGCCGTCCGCGCAGATCCAGGGCCGTCCGACCAAGCGCGACCGCCGCCGCATCGACGACTTCAAGGGATGAAATGACAACGCGGCGGCACCGGCATAGCGCCGGTGCCGCCGCGCAGCGGAAGGGTGTCGGACAGGAGGCTGTTGGTCCCGGCCGACTATTCCTGCGTGACTTCCTGACTGACGATAGGAACGATGTAATGCTTGAACACCGCCTTGCCACTGCCATACTCCGTATCGCGCGGCGTGAACGCGCCGGAGAGGCAGATAAAGGTGGTCATGACCGCTAATGCGGCCACGAGGCACAGCGTCACCACAGGCAGCTTATGCATGGCCAAATTTTCCGAAGAGGCACAAATGTGAACCATCTCCTGGGCCCCCGACATTTTTGTCATTTTTCTTAATGAGAATCTTAGTGAGTGCGGTGCAGCAAAGCAATAAGGCGTCTATTGCACAGGCCAACGCTTTGTAACGGTGTGTTTCCGCGTCTCGCTGGCGCCACTCTTGAAAACCGGCGCCTTGCCACCAACTGCACGCAACACACGCCGATTTACCACCCGGGGCCGCGCCATCGGCCGGCCGCGACAATGTATTGATACGGATCGACATGGAAGACCAGAAGCAGACGCCATCCACCCAGACGCCTACGCCCGCGGGCGATGAGGCGGCCAGCGCCGCGACCGCAGGCCAGGAGACCGCCGCGCCGGAAACCGCTGCCGTGGAGGATGTGGCGGCCCAGCTGGCCGCCCTCGAAGCCAAGGCACGCGAGAACTATGACCTGTACATGCGCGCCGTTGCCGACGGCGAGAACATCCGCCGCCGCGGGCAGGAAGATATTTCCAAGGCGCACAAGTTCGCGATCGAGAACTTCGCCGACAACCTGCTGCCGGTGATGGACAGCCTGCAGGCCGCGCTGGCCGACGGCTCGGGCGATATCGCCAAGCTGCGCGAAGGGGTCGAGCTGACCGCGCGCCAACTGGCGGCGGCGTTCGAGCGCGGCAAGATCGTGGAACTGAACCCGGTGGGCGAGAAATTCGACCCGCACCGCCACCAGGCCATCTCGATGGTGCCGGCCGACCAGGAACCGAACACCGTGGTTGCCGTGCTGCAGCGCGGTTACACGATTGCCGACCGCGTGCTGCGGCCGGCGCTGGTGACGGTGGCGGCACCCAAGTAAGCCGGGCAGGGCGGCTGCGCGACTGCGCTGTGTGTCCTGACCCTGTACCCTGATGCAGCGCCCGGTGCCGACTGGCCCGGGCGTTTGTCTTTTCGGAGCCAACCGTGAGTATGGAACAGGAATCGTCCCAGGCCCCCCATCTCGACCACCGCGCCTTCGATGCCTTCGGCATGCGGCAGGTCGATGACAAGACCATCGACGCCGCCATTGCCGGCGCCGGCGATGCGCTGGTGTGCGTGTTCTTCTGGGGCGTGGACTGCTTCAACTGCGAGATGGCCAAGAAGGCCATGCTCGCCAATCCCGAGCCGATCCGAGCGCTCGAACTGCACTGGCTGCACGCCAATGTCTATACGTACCCGGAACTGGGCCGCCGCTTCGGGCTGCACGGGATCCCGGTCTTCATGTTCTTCCAGAATGGCAAAAAACTGGGCCGCGCCACCGGCTGGCACGGCCACGGCCAGTTTGCCGCCGCGGTCGGCAATGCGCGGCTGAAGGCGAGCGGCAAGCCGCTGGCGGGCTGAGTCGGGCTAGCGCCGTCAGCGTGACAGCGCGTAGCCGATGCGGAACTGCCAGGGCAGCTTGTGGTTGTAGTCGAGCAGGCTCTCCCCGTAGCCAACGAAGTAGCCCGCCACCAGGTACCCGGCGGTGCCGGGCAGCAGCCGCGCCATCGGGTAGCTGACCTGCGCGTCGACGCTGCCGTACCACTTGCGCGTGCCCTTGCGCAGGGTCGCCGAGAACTCCCACGAATCCGGCCGCCCGTAGGCGATGCCCAGGTCCATGTAGCCGCGGTAGTAGGCGATATCGGGGTTCTCCGACTTTTCCACGTAGGCGTAGACCTTGGGTGCGACGCGCCAGTGCCAGTCGTTCTGGTCGCCAAAGTAGAAGGTCGGCTTGACGAAGACCGTGTTGATGCTGCGCGATTCGTCGCCGTCGCGGCCGTTGGATTCATGCTCAAAGCCGGTGGCCAGCGACAGCCGGCTGATCACGCTGTTGCGCACGCCGGTATCGGACAGGTAATAGAACAGGCTGGGCTTGTAGTTGGTATCGCGGAACGGCTTGGACTTCTCGGACAGATCCCATATCGAGAACTGGGTGTAGCCCACGTAGAGGTTGTCGAACAGGCTTTTCGACGCGGGGTCCTCGCCTTCGAAGATGCGGTACTTGAAGCTGAGCTGGAACTTGGCGTTGGCGCCGCCATGCCCGCCGACCATCAAGTACATCGGATCGTGGAACGACAGGCGTGCGCTGTCGCGCAGGTCGGCCGGTGCGGGGGCGGCGGCGCTGGCGGTAGTGACCGGGGTCACCGGCACGGGCGCGGCATCGGTTGTATCGGCGGGCGGCGCCGGCGGCTTGGCGGCGACCGGCGGGGTTGCCGTGGTCGACTCGCCGGGCTGCGGCAGGCGGTTCAGCGTTACCGTTACGGGAGCGGCGTCGATGCCGGTTGCGTCCAGCCGCACCTGGCCGCGCAGGGCCGGCGGCAATGCCACCGTGTAGCGGATCGCTCGGTGCTCGCCGCGGCGCAGGTTGACCACGGCCGGGCCCGACACCTCGCGCCATAGCACCAGACGTACCGGCGCCTGCAGGTCGCCGGAAGCGGTCACCTCCAGCGTGTCGGGGATACGGTAGCGGCGCGTGGCGTCGTCGGCGCTGACCACCAGCGTCAGCGTCAGCGGCTTGTTACCGTCGATCACGCGCGGCGGTTGCAGCAGCGCCACGCCGGCGTGGCCGGCCAGCGGCCAGGCCAGCATCAGCGACAGGTAGATCGGGGCAAGGGCGCGGCCGGCGAGCGCCAGCCGGCGCCGGCGGGGAGGAGGGGCAATGCGGGACATGGCTTGCGGGCACCGCGCAACCATGTGACGGCAACGCGGCTAGGGAAAATACTGACCCGCAAAGCCTACCACGCACCCGTCCGAGGGTTGTGACGAAATGTACGCTGCACTTGGCGCGTACCTTAGCGGTTGGCGCGGCGCTTGATGCAGTCGACGTAGTGGTCGCCGTCGGGGGGCTGGCCGGTGCGCTGCGCCTGCCACAGCATTTCTCCGAGGCATTCCATCACCTGGTGCTGCGCTTCGTGCGGCGAGTCCAGGCGGCGCGCCAGCGTCTCGTAGGCCTGGCGGATGCCGCGCGGCTGGTCGACCGAGACCTGCTCGGAAATCGACAGGTGCATGGCCAGATGCAGGAAGGGATTGGCCTGGCCGTGCTCCGGGGTGTAGTCCTGCGCCAGCGCGCCTTCGGTGTCGCGCAGCAGGTCCTGGTACTCGGGATGCTCGCCGATCCAGTCGACGGCGATGGCTTCCAGCGGGGTCAGCACGCCGCCTGCAATCTGCTTCTGCCAGGCATCGCAGAAGAACCGGCGGACTTCTTCTCGTGAGGGATTGAACATGGTGGCGCCATTGTAAACGAGGGCTGCGGCCCTCGCTGGCGTGCCCCGCCGCGCCAAGTAGAATGCAGCATCGCCGACTCCCGCCCCCCCCCCGATGACCGCTTCCACCGCCGCCGACCACGCCCGCAACAAACTCGCTGGCGTGCTGCTGATCGCGTTGTCGGCCAGCGCCTTCGGGGCCATGGCGATCTTTGCGCGCTTTGCCTACGCGGCCGGCGCGGATGTCTACGGCCTGCTGTTCGTGCGCTTCGTGCTGGCGGCCGTGGCGCTGGCGTGGGTGATGCGCGCGCGCGGCATCGGCCTGCCGCCATGGCGCCGCGTGCTGGCGCTCGCGGCGATGGGCGGCATCGGCTATGTGGGGCAGTCGTTCTGCTTCTTCAGCGCGCTCAACCATGCACAGGCCAGCCTGGTGGCACTGCTGCTGTACCTGTATCCGCTGTTCGTGACGATCCTGGCGGCCATCTTCCTGAAGGAGCGGCTGACTACGGCGGCGGTGATCGCGCTGGTGCTGTGCTCGGTCGGTGCCGGCCTGACCGTGGGCGGCGGCGAGGGCTCGCCGCTGGGCATTGCACTGGGCCTGGCGGCGGCGGTGATTTATTCCGTCTACATCATCGTCGGCGCGCGCGTGACCGCCAGCGTCAACCCCATCGCCACCACCACGGTGATCTGCACCGCGGCCGGACTGGTTTACGGCGTGGTCGGCTTGCTGCGCCTGGGCGCGGGCGCGCCGCCGCAGTTCCCGGCCACCGCCGGCGGCTGGCTGGCGATGGTGGGCATCGCGCTGCTGTCGACGGTGTTGGCGATCCTGACCTTCTTTGCCGGCCTGCAGCGGCTGGGTGCGGCGCAGGCGTCGATGCTGTCGACGCTGGAACCGGTGGTGACCGTGCTGCTGGCCGCCGTGCTGCTGGGCGAGCATATCGGCCCGGCGCAGGCCGTCGGCGGCGGGCTGATCCTCGCCGGCGTGCTGTGGCTCACGCGCCGCGCGAATGCGCCCGTGCCAGCCCGGGCCAACGTGCAAGAGAATTGAACGGCTTGCTCAAAGGTGCTGTCGCGGCACGCTGACACCGTTCGGTACAATCGCGTCTTCTCACCAATCCTGACCAGGAAGGAGCACATGTCCCAGATCGACCAAGCCGCGCTGGCGCAGCTGTTTACCGAAGCCCGCACCCACAACGTGTGGCAGGACCGCCACGTGGACGATGCCGTGCTGCACCAGGTCTATGAAGCGATGAAGTTCGGCCCGACCGCCGCCAACAGCTGCCCGGTCCGCATCGTCTTCGTCAAGACCGCCGCCGAAAAGGCGCGCCTGGTCGAGTGCGTGTCGGCCGGCAATACCGAGAAGACCCGCTCGGCGCCGGTGACCGCGATCATTGCCTATGACACCGCGTTCCACGACCAGTTGCCCAAGCTGTTCCCGCACGCCGACGCCCGTTCCTGGTACGCCGGCAACGACGAGAAGATCGCCCGCGATGCACTGGTGAACAGCTCGCTGCAAGGCGGCTACTTCATCCTGGCGGCACGCGCGCTGGGCCTGGACTGCGGTCCGATGGGTGGTTTCGATGCCGACAAGGTCAACGCGGCGTTCTTCCCGGACGGCAAATGGAAGGTCAACTTCCTGTGCAACCTGGGCTACGGTGAAATCGACAAGCTGCATCCGCGCGGCCCGCGCCTGTCGTTCGACGAAGCCTGCCGCATCGTCTGACGCACGGCCAGCGTGAATAAGAAAAACCCGCCTCGGCGGGTTTTTCTTTTGCCGGCTCACACGCGCGGCGCCTCCGTTTTCTCACGGTACTCGCACAGCGGCTCGATCACGCAGTGCCAGCACTCCGGCCTGCGCGCCTTGCACACGTAGCGCCCATGCAGGATCAGCCAGTGGTGGGCATCGTGCAGGAATTCATGCGGCACGCACTTGAGCAGCTTCTGCTCGACCTCCTGCACGTTCTTGCCCGGCGCCAGCCCGGTGCGGTTCGAGACGCGGAAGATATGCGTGTCCACCGCGATGGTGGGCTCGCCGAACGCCGTGTTGAGCACCACGTTGGCGGTCTTGCGCCCCACGCCCGGCAACGCCTCCAGCGCTTCGCGGTCGGGCGGGACCTTGCCGCCGTGGCGCTCGACCAAGATGCGGCAGGTCTCGATCACGTGCTTGGCCTTGGTCTTGTACAGCCCGATGGTCTTGATGTATTCGCTCAGCCCGGCCTCGCCCAGGTCGAGCATCTGCTGCGGGGTATGAGCGACCGGGAACAGCCGGCGCGTGGCCTTGTTGACGCCGACGTCGGTGGCCTGGGCCGACAGCAGCACGGCGATCAGCAGCTCGAACGGCGAGCTGTATTCGAGTTCAGTGGTCGGGGCCGGATTGACCTCACGCAGCGTCTCGAAGATGGCACGGCACTTGGCGGCGTTCATTGTTTTTCTTCTGGAACTTTGTTGGCGTTCTTGTCTGTCGCAGGCGCGGTGAGGCCGGCACGCGCGCGGCGCGCTTCCGCTTCATCGATCTGAGCCTGCACCGCGGGCGAAACGTTCTCCGTATTGCGCGGTTGCACAGCCTGCTGCTTCTGCCGGGCGCGCTCGATCGCGGCCTGGATGATGGCGCGCTTGCGTTCCCGCGCGGCGCGCTCGGCTTCGCTTTCCGGCGTTTCCGCCTGCACCGCGGCGAGCTTGGCCGCGGCCTTGGCGGCCAGGCGCGCGTCGTTCTCTTCGCGCTCGCGCACCAGCCGCGCCTTGCGCGCGAGGTAGCGCGCGTGCGCGGCATCGGCCTGTTCCTGCGACCACGCGGCCCAGCCGGTGCGCTCGCCGGTGACCGGGAGCATGGCGATGCAGTCGACCGGGCAGGGGGCCACGCACAGGTCGCAGCCGGTGCACAGCTCCGGGATTACGGTATGCATCTGCTTGGCCGCGCCGGCGATGGCATCGACGGGGCAGGCCTGGATGCACAGCGTGCAGCCGATGCAGAGGCTCTCGTCGATGCACGCCACCGCGCGCGGCTGCTCGATGCCGCGCTCAGGATCGAGCGGCAGCGGTTCGACCTTCAGCACCGCGGCCAGGCGGCGCACCCCTTCCGCGCCGCCCGGCGGGCAGCGGTTGCAGGCGGCCTCGCCGCTGGCCATGGCCTCGGCGTAGGGGCGGCAGCCATTAAAGCCGCACTTGGTGCACTGGGTCTGCGGCAGCAGCGCCTCGATGCGGTCGGCAAGGGTCTGGGCGGCGGGATTCACGACAGCGGGCAGGAAATCAGGGGACAAAACCGGAAAAGGCACACGGTGGACAGGACATGACAGGACATTGGCGGGGCGCTGTGCGTGCTTGGCGACATAACGTCCGCATCATCGGGCGAACAATAGGGGCGGACAATATGCCGGCTGGCCGCTGCGGCCCCTGCAGGCTTCTCCGAGCCTTCGCGCCGCAAGGATTATCCCCGATTTCGCCGGCGGACAGAAACGGCGATGATGCGCGTCGCACAGCCGGATTGCCGCACTCCGGCCTGTGCCATAATCCGCGCAACAATCGACCAGCCACCCAATGTCAACAGAGACCAAGACCAAACGCGACCCGGAAGGGACGCGCCGACGCATCCTCGCTGCGGCCACCGAGGAATTCGCCAAGGGGGGCCTGGCCGGCGCCCGCGTCGACCAGATTGCCCGACGCGCGGAAACCAACGAGCGCATGCTGTATTACTACTACGGCAGCAAGGAAGGCCTGTTTCTCGCTGTACTTGAGAAGCAATACGCGGAATTCCGCGCCGCCGAAGAGCAACTCCACTTGGTCGACGAAGACCCCGTGGCGGGCGTGCGCACCCTGGCGCGCTTTGTCTGGGACTGGTACTACGAGCACCCCGAGTTCATCCGCCTGGTCAACAGCGAGAACCTGCACGAGGCCCGGCACCTGAAGAAGTCCGCACAGCTGCAGCAGCTGATCAACCCGGTGGTGGACGTGCTGGCCGATGTGATCCGGCGTGGGCAGCAGCAGGGCGTGTTCCGCGACAATATCGACGTGCCGCAGTTCTACCTGACGATCTCCGCGCTGGGCTACTACGTGCTGTCCAACCGCTACACCATCAGCGCCGTGATCGGCCGCGACGTGGCCTCGCAGCACGAGCATGAGCGCTTTGCCGAGCTGCACTCCGAAATGCTGCTCTGTTACCTGAAGCGGCACTGACCGCCCAAGAAGAAACGCCCGCGATTGCGGGCGTTTTCTTTTGTTACTTGGCTGCCGCAGTGGCAGCGGAAGCTGTGGCCGGGTGGTACTGGCGGATGAAATCGCGCAGCAGCGGGTAGATGTCGTCGCGCCAGCGTCGGCCCGAGAAGATCCCGTAGTGGCCGCAGCGTTCGGCGTTCAGGTGCTGCTTGCGCGCTTTCGGGATGCCGCTGCACAGGTCGTGCGCGGCCGCGGTCTGGCCGGCGCCGGAGATATCGTCCAGCTCGCCTTCGATGGTCAGCAGCGCGGTGCTCTTGATGTCCTGCGGACGCACCGGTTTGCCGTCGATGGCCCAGGTGCCGTTGGCCAGGCGAAATTCCTGGAACACTTCGCGGATGGTGTCGAGATAGTACTCGGCGGCCATGTCGAGCACGGCGTTGTACTCGTCGTAGAAGCGTACATGAGCCTCGGCGTCGTCGGCATCGCCTTCGACCAGGCTCAGGTAGTAGTCATAGTGTGAGGAGAGGTGCCGGTCCGGGTTCATCGCCACGAAACCGGCATGCTGCAAAAAGCCCGGGTAGACGCGGCGGCCGTGGCCGGGATAGTTGGCCGGCACGGTGTAGATGACGTTGTTCTCGAACCACTCGTAGGATTTGTTGATCGCCAGCGAGTTGACCGCGGTCGGGCTCTTCCGTGCGTCAATGGGGCCGCCCATCATCGTCATGGTGCGCGGCGTCTTCTCGCCGGCCGAGGCCATCAGCGAGATCGCGGCCAGCACCGGTACGGTCGGCTGGCACACCGAGATCACATGCAGGTTCTCGGCGCCGATATGGCGGATGAATTCCTGGATGTAGTAGATGTAGTCCGAAAGGTGGAACGCCCCCTGGTCGGCCGGCACCATGCGCGCGTCGATCCAGTCGGTGACGTAGACCTTGTGGTCCTGCAGCAGCGTGCGCACGGTGTCGCGCAGCAGCGTGGCGTGGTGCCCGGACAACGGCGCGGCCACCAGCACCACCGGCTCGTCCTTGAGCAGCTTGATGGTTTCCGGATCGTCGGCATAGCGCTTGAAGCGCAGCAGCTTGCAGAACGGTTTTTCCAGCACGGTCTGTTCGACGATGGGGATGTCGCGGCCGTTGGAGCGCACCGACTTGATGTCGAACGCCGGCTTTTCATATTCCTTGCCGAGCCGGTACAGCAGTTCGTAGCCGGCTGCCAGGCGGGGGGCGCCAGGAACCAGCGACATCGGGCTGAGGGGGTTGGTGAAGGTCTTGGCGGTCGCCTGGGCCCACGCGGTCAGCGGGTGCAGGATCGAGCGCTGGAACTCATGCAATTGATAGAGCATGCCGTTTCTGCCTGGTCTTACAACGAAATACGTACCACCAAGTACTAATGTACTGACAATACACCTTGGATCGTGGCGCTGATTATGCCCTTAATCGAACGGCCGTGCTAACGATCTTGCTGTGCAGCATATACCTTAAGGTACATCGATATCCGCAGAAAACAATACGACAAAGGCCTGATTTCTGGATGACACCGTCTTACAAAAAACGCAAACAAATGCAAAAAGCGGCCGAAGCCGCTTTTTTTGTGTTGCTTTGTGATCTTCTCGGCAGTCGCCCGCCGAAGGGTGACCTCGAAAATCATCCCTTTCCGACCGCAGAAATCATCCTTTTCTGACGGCCGGATTGCACATCGCCTTACATTACCGTTGCGATCGCATCGACCACTGCGTCGATATTGCGGCTGTTCAGCGCTGCCACGCAGATACGGCCGGTACCGACCGCGTAGATGCCGTGCTCGTTGCGCAGGCGGTCGACCTGGGGCGAGGTCAGGCCCGAGTACGAGAACATGCCGCGCTGCGCCTTGACGAAGGAGAAGTCGCCCGGCACGCCTTTGGCGGCCAGCTTGTCCACCAGTGCGTGGCGCATCAGCTTGATGCGGTCGCGCATCTCGGCCAGCTCTTCTTCCCACATGGCGCGCAGTTCCGGGCTGTTCAGCACGGTGGCGACCACGGTGCCGCCGTGCGTCGGCGGGTTGGAGTAGTTGGTGCGGATCACGCGCTTGACCTGCGACATCACGCGTTGCGCTTCTTCCTTGCCGGTGGTGACGATCGACAGCGCGCCCACGCGCTCGCCGTACAGCGAGAAGCTCTTGGAGAACGAGCTCGACACGAAGAAGGGCAGGCCGGAGTCGGCGAACAGGCGCACCGCGGCGCCGTCGGCGTCGATGCCGTCGGCAAAGCCCTGGTAGGCCATGTCCAGGAACGGGATCAGGTTGCGTTCCTTGACCAGCTCGACCACCTGCTTCCACTGCTCGGGCGACAGGTCGACACCGGTCGGGTTGTGGCAGCAGGCGTGCAGTACGACGATGGTGTTGGCCGGGTATGACTTCAGCGATTCCACCATGCCGGCGAAGTTCAGGCCGTGGCTGGGGGCGTCGTAGTAGGTGTAGTTGACCACCGGGAAGCCGGCGGCTTCGAACAGCGCGCGGTGGTTTTCCCAGCTCGGGTCGCTGATGGCGACCTTGGCGTCAGGGTAAAGGCGCTTCAGGAAGTCGGCGCCGATCTTCAGCGCGCCGGTGCCGCCGAGTGCCTGGGCCGTCACCACACGGCCTTCCGTGATCAGCGGCGATTCCTTGCCGAACAGCAGCGTCTGCACGGCCTGGTCATAGGCGGCGATGCCTTCGATCGGCAGATAGCCACGCGGCGTGGCGGTGGTCAGACGGGCCTTTTCTGCCTCCTGGACGGCGCGCAGCAGGGGGATTTTCCCTTCGTCGGTGAAGTACACGCCAACGCCCAGGTTGACCTTGGTCGGGCGGGTGTCGGCATTGAAGGCTTCGTTGAGGCCCAGGATCGGGTCGCGCGGGGCCATCTCGACGGCAGAAAACAAACTCATTTGGAATCTCGTGGTCGGCAATGAAAGAAAACGGGAAGGCGTAGAATGCTCCGGACTGCGCTGGGGGCTGGCAGGCCCCCGTTCTCTTCCGGCTTGAAGCGGGGGCTGACAACCCCAAGATTCTAGCGTATCCGCCCCGTATTCCTGAGGTATTTCCCTAATCTCGCCCGTAATTTCGCCCCCTATGTCGAACCTTGCAGAAGCCGCGCCGGCCCTGGACGAAGACAAATTCGTCACATTTCCCGGCTCCCCGTTCCAGCTCTACCAGCCGTTCCCGCCAGCCGGCGACCAGCCGGAGGCCATCCGGCAACTGGTGGAG
This sequence comes from Cupriavidus sp. DF5525, assembly GCF_040149425.2. NCBI lineage: Bacteria > Pseudomonadati > Pseudomonadota > Betaproteobacteria > Burkholderiales > Burkholderiaceae > Cupriavidus > Cupriavidus sp. DF5525. Next base: position 1,144,256 of record NZ_CP168265.1, read on the forward strand.
GGGGTCGAGGACGGCCTGTCGTTCCAGACGCTGCTGGGCGTGACGGGGTCGGGCAAGACCTTCACCATGGCCAACGTGATGGCCCGCATGGGACGGCCGGCAATCGTGTTCGCGCCCAACAAGACGCTGGCCGCCCAGCTCTATTCCGAGTTCCGCGAGTTCTTCCCGCGTAACGCGGTCGAGTACTTCGTCAGCTATTACGACTATTACCAGCCTGAGGCCTACGTCCCGCAGCGCGACCTGTTTATCGAGAAGGACTCATCGATCAACGAGCATATCGAGCAGATGCGGCTGTCGGCGACCAAGAGCCTGCTGGAGCGCCGCGACACGATCATCGTGGCAACCGTCTCTGCGATCTATGGTATCGGCAACCCGACCGAATACCACCAGATGATTCTCACCTTGCGGGCCGGCGACAAGATCAGCCAGCGCGACGTGATCGCGCGCCTGATCGCGATGCAGTACACCCGCAACGAGACCGACTTCCAGCGCGGCACCTTCCGCGTGCGCGGCGACACCATCGATATCTTCCCGGCCGAACATGCGGAGATGGCGGTGCGGCTGGAGATGTTCGACGACGAGGTGGAGTCGCTGCACTTCTTCGATCCGCTCACGGGCCGCGTGCGCCAGAAGATCCCGCGCTTCACGGTCTACCCCTCGAGCCACTACGTGACGCCGCGCGAGACCGTGCTGCGCGCGATCGAGGCCATCAAGTCCGAACTGCGCGATCGGCTGGAGTTCTTCCACAAGGAAAACCGGCTGGTCGAGGCGCAGCGGCTGGAGCAGCGCACCCGCTTCGACCTGGAAATGCTGTCCGAGCTGGGCTTCTGCAAAGGCATCGAGAACTATTCGCGGCATCTGTCCGGCGCGCGCCCGGGTGAGCCGCCGCCGACGCTGGTCGACTACCTCCCGCCCGACGCCCTGATGTTCTTGGACGAGTCGCACGTGCTGATCGGCCAGCTCAACGGCATGTACAACGGCGACCGCGCGCGCAAGACCACGCTGGTGGAGTATGGCTTCCGGCTGCCGTCGGCGCTGGACAACCGGCCGCTGAAGTTCGACGAGTTCGAGCGCAAGATGCGCCAGGTGATGTTTGTCTCGGCCACGCCGGCGCAGTTCGAGCAGGAGCATGCGGGGCAGGTGGTGGAGCAGGTGGTGCGGCCGACCGGCCTGGTCGATCCCATCATCATGGTGCGGCCGGCCACCACGCAGGTGGATGACCTGCTGTCCGAGATCCATCTGCGCGTTGAAGCCGGCGAGCGCGTGCTGGTGACCACGCTGACCAAGCGCATGGCCGAGCAGCTCACGGAGTTCCTGTCCGAGAATGGCGTCAAGGTCCGCTATCTGCACTCGGACATCGATACCGTCGAACGCGTGGAGATCATCCGCGACCTGCGCCTGGGCGCCTTCGACGTGCTGGTGGGCATCAACCTGCTGCGCGAGGGTCTGGATATCCCCGAGGTGTCACTGGTGGCGATCCTGGACGCGGACAAGGAAGGCTTCCTGCGCGCCGAGCGCTCGCTGATCCAGACCATCGGCCGCGCAGCGCGCAACGTCAACGGCACCGCCATCCTGTACGCGGACCGCATGACCGACTCGATGAAGAAGGCCATCGGCGAGACCGAGCGCCGCCGCGCCAAGCAGATCGCCTTCAACGAGGCCAACGGCATCACCCCGCGCGGCGTGGTCAAGCGCATCAAGGACATCATCGACGGCGTCTACAACGTCAGCGACGCCAGGGCCGAGCTGCAGGCCGCGCAGGAGCAGGCGCGCTACGAGGACATGAGCGAGAAGCAGGTCTCCAAGGAGATCAAGCGGCTGGAAAAGCTCATGCTCGACCATGCCCGCAACCTGGAATTCGAGCAGGCCGCGCAGGTGCGCGACCAGCTGGCCAAGCTCAAGGCGCAGGTGTTCGGCGCCAGCGGCGACGGCGCGCTGCCGCCGGCCTGATGTGCGATGGCGGCCGGCCCGGCTCGCCTATAGTGAAATGCGTCACACCTGAACGGAGACGCGTCATGGTCAAGCTTGGACTGTGGGTACCGCTGGAAGCCAGGCCCGGCAAGGAGCAGGAAGTCGAGCAGTTCCTGCGCGACGCGGCGGCGCTGGTAGAGCAGGAGGCCGGCACCACGGCCTGGTTTGCGCTGCGCCTGGGCGCGTCGATGTTCGGCATCTTCGATGCCTTTGCCGACGAGTCCGCGCGCGAGGCGCACCTGGGCGGCAAGGTCGCGGCGGCGCTGATGGCGAGGGCGCCGGAGCTGTTCGTGGGCACTCCGCCGATCCAGAGGCTGGAGGTGCTGGCGGCCAAGCTGCCTTGATGCCCACGGACGAGGAGCTACGATGGAACGCCAGTTCGAATACGGCGGTTACGCGGTCGTGGTCTGCGCGGTGCCGAACGCCGCCGGCGGGTTTGCGGCCCAGCTGCGCATCGCCGACGCCTTCGGCGAGCAAGCCGGCCCCACCTACGAGGCGATCGCGGGCGATGCGCCCACGCCCGAAGCGGCCGTCGCCATGGCGGAAGCCGCCGCCATGCGGGCCATCGACGCGGGCGAGGTCAACTAGCCGCGCCAGCCCCGCGTCCCCATTTCCCGAGGAGAACACGATGCCCGACATCGGCGAATGGAAGAAAAAAGTCTATGAAACCCACGAGGTGCAGGTCCAGGTCAAGCCGCGCTCGCAGAGCGAATGGACCTACACCGTGCGCGTCTGCCGCCCGGGCACCAATATCCGTGCGGCCGGCACGCTGACCGAAAGCTCCCGCATCACCGATCACTACAAGTCGGCCGAGGCCGCGGAGATCGCCGGTTTTGCGCACGGCGATCGGCTGGCCAAGCAGCTGGCCTAGGCGCCTGCCACGCCGGCGGCCTGTGCTTCGGCGCCTGGCCTGACGGCGCTGCGCTCGAGTTCGTAGGCGATGGTGCGGATCACGCCACCGCCCGAGGACACTTCGCACAGCACGCGCGAGGAGCGCACGCGCAGGTTGAACGGCGGCGCGGTCACGATCACGCCGCTCGGCGGCCGGTCCCACAATCGGATCGCAGCACCGGACGTCTTGTCCGTATTGGGCATGAAGCCGCCCAGTGGCACCTGCTCGGTCAGCACCAGCGTGCGGTACTGGCCCAGCTTGGCCAGCACGCTGGCAATGCGGGCGTTGTCCAGGTGCTGCAGCACCATGCGCACGAACACCACGTCGCCGGGTGGCAGCGGGTCGCCGGCAATGTCGAGGCAGCGGAAGTCGACGTCCAGGCCGGCATGGCGCCTGCGATTGGCCGCGATTACGGCTTCCACCACGTCGCAGGCGATGTAGCGCCCGCAGGCGGCGCGCAGCTGGCTGCCAATATGGAAGTCGCCGCAGCCGAGGTCGACTACGTCCGGCGGGGCGCCCTGCGCGGCCAGCCACGCGGTGACGCTGGAGAGGTAGGCATTGGCGATCTCGGGCGAGTGCGTGCCGACGCCGCTGTAGTGCTCCCCATGACCCTTGGGCGCGCCCCAGGCCTGCGAAGCGTAGACATGCGAGAAGATTTCGCCGGGCGTCTTGCCCTGGTACAGGTCGGCGTCGCGGCGCAGTGCGCGGGCGTGGTACTGGTCGAGCAGCCAGCGGGGCACGAGCGGTTTCACCAGGAGCTTCAGGCGCTGCATCAGCCGCGGCTGCGACGACGGGGAAGGGGCGGGCACTATGTTCTCCTTGCAGGATGGCGGCGCTGGCGACCGGTTGCCGGCGGGCCGTCATGCCGGCCACCGGCGCTCAGTGACTGTAGGGGGGCGGCGTGCGGGCTGGCGGTGGGCTCGCGCACATAACCCGGCAGGAACATAGCTCGCGGTGGCGCGGGCTACAGTGGGTAGAATTACGCCTGCCCGCACGTCGCCGCAGCGCGCCGGAATCCCTCGCCATTCCTCCCCTCGAAGTCGTGATCCTATGAAGAAATACGCCATCCTGATGTGCTGCATGGGAAACATCTGTCGTTCCCCGACGGCGGAGGGCGTGCTGCGCGCCAAGCTGGCCGCAGCCGGGTTGGAGCCGATGGTCGAACTGGATTCGGCCGGCACGCACGAATACCACCTCGGCCGTGCGCCCGACCCGCGCACCCAGCGTCATGCGCTTACCCGCGGCTATGACCTGTCCGCGCTGCGCGCGCGCAAGGTGGGCCTGCCCGACTTCGACCGCTTCGACCTGATCCTGGCGATGGATCGCGAGAACCTGGCCGGCCTGACCCGGCTGCGCCCCGACGCCGCCGACAGGGTGCGCCTCCTGATGAGCTTCGCCACCCGCCACGATGCCGACGAAGTGCCGGATCCGTACTACGGCGAGGGTGACGGCTTCGAGCGCGTGCTCGACTACATCGAAGACGCCTGCGACGGCCTGGTCGAGGTGCTGCGCCAGCGCCTGCAAGACGACGCCGGCTGATCCCGGCGCGGTGAGCTTTGCGCTGGCGTTCAATATGGCACTGCGGTCACGCAACCTGCGCCGCGTGGATCGGGCCGAACTGAGCCGGGCCGTGCGGCGGCGCATCCTGAAACAGCCGTTGTCGCTGGTGATGCCGCCGCGCGTGGCCGACCCGCAACCGGCCGCGGGCGGCCGGGAGGCTTGATGCACTGCGGGAGGGGTAGTTGACTGAATTAGTCGGGTACCTTTATACTTGACGGAATCGATCAAGTATTAGCTTTACCCCAAAAGCGTTTTACCCCAAAAGCCCTGCACCATGAGACTGACCACCAAAGGCCGCTTCGCGGTCACCGCGATGATCGACCTGGCCATGCGCCAGGACCAGGGACCGGTCACGCTCGCCGGCATCAGCCAGCGGCAGAAGATCTCGTTGTCCTACCTGGAGCAGCTGTTTGGCAAGCTGCGCCGGCACGAGATCGTCGAAAGCGTGCGCGGCCCGGGCGGCGGCTACAGTCTCGCCCGCAAGGCCGAAGACGTCACGGTGGCGGACATCATCATCGCCGTGGACGAGCCCCTGGACGCCACCCAATGCGGTGGGAAGGGCAATTGTAACGGAGATGACGGCTCCGGGCGCTGCATGACCCATGAACTGTGGGCCACGCTGAACCAGAAGATGGTCGAGTACCTCGACTCCGTTTCCCTCAAGAACCTGGTGGACCAGCAGCGCGAGCGCCAGCCCGCGGTGCTGCACGACATGCGCGAGGAAGCCGCCGCACAGTCGGCTACGGCACGCGGCAAGGCCGACAAGCAGGAAAAGCCGGTCCGGGCCCGGGTGGTGAATTCAGTTTTCAGCCTGGCGCAGTCCTGAGCACTTACGCGGGCGCACGACAGGCAACGGTAGAAATCAGCGATCAGCGGTCCCTAAAAAGGCAGTCATAACGATGAGCACCCCACATTTCCCCATCTACATGGATTACTCGGCCACCACGCCGGTGGACCCGCGCGTGGCGGACAAGATGATTCCGTACCTGCGCGAGCAGTTCGGCAACCCCGCTTCGCGCAGCCACGCGTACGGCTGGGAAGCGGAGCGCGCGGTGGAAGAGGCGCGTGAGCAGGTGGCCGCACTGGTCGGCGCCGACCCGCGCGAGATCGTGTGGACATCGGGTGCGACCGAATCGAACAACCTGGCGATTAAGGGTGCCGCGAACTTCTATTCGGGCAAGGGCAAGCACCTCATCACCGTGAAGACCGAGCACAAGGCCGTGCTCGACACCACGCGCGAACTGGAGCGCCAGGGCTTCGAGGTGACCTACCTGGACGTGAAGGAAAACGGCCTGCTCGACATGGAAGTGTTCAAGCAGGCGCTGCGCCCGGACACGATCCTGGTGTCGGTGATGCTGGTCAATAACGAGATCGGCGTGATCCAGGACGTCGAGCAGATCGGCGAGATCTGCCGCGCGAAGGGCATTATCTTCCACTGCGACGCCGCGCAGGCGACCGGCAAGGTGGCGATCGACCTGAACAAGCTGAAGTGCGACCTGATGTCGTTCTCGGCCCACAAGACCTACGGCCCCAAGGGCGTCGGCGCGCTGTACGTGCGCCGCAAGCCGCGCGTGCGCATCGAGGCGCAGATGCACGGCGGCGGCCATGAGCGCGGTATGCGCTCGGGCACGCTGGCCACGCACCAGATCGTCGGCATGGGCGAAGCCTTCCGCATCGCCCGCGAAGAAATGGCAACGGAAAACGAGCGCATCCGCATGCTGCGCGACCGCCTGTGGAACGGCCTGTCGGACATGGAAGAGGTCTACCTGAACGGCGACCTGGAACATCGCGTGCCGCACAACCTGAACGTCAGCTTCAACTTCGTCGAAGGCGAGTCGCTGATCATGGCAATCAAGGACGTGGCGGTGTCGTCGGGCTCGGCCTGCACCTCGGCCTCGCTGGAGCCGTCCTACGTACTGCGCGCGCTGGGCCGCAACGACGAACTGGCGCACAGCTCGATCCGCTTCACGGTCGGCCGCTTCACCACCGAGCAGGAAATCGACTACACCATCCAGTTGCTCAAGTCGAAGATCGGCAAGCTGCGCGATCTGTCGCCGCTGTGGGAAATGTTCAAGGATGGTGTCGACCTGAATTCGATCCAGTGGGCTGCGCACTGACGCGCCCGCCGGAACAGCACAAATAACAGCAATACCCCCGCAAAAGATACGCAAGAGGTAAGCAAAATGTCATACAGCACAAAGGTTCTCGACCACTATGAAAACCCCCGCAACGTCGGTTCGTTCGACAAGAACGACGATGCGGTCGGCACCGGTATGGTTGGCGCACCGGCTTGCGGCGACGTGATGAAGCTGCAGATCAAGGTCAACGAGGCTGGCGTGATCGAAGACGCCAAGTTCAAGACCTACGGCTGCGGCTCGGCCATCGCTTCGTCCTCGCTCGTGACCGAGTGGGTCAAGGGCAAGACCGTGGACCAGGCGCTGGAGATCAAGAACACCCAGATCGCCGAAGAACTGGCGCTGCCGCCGGTGAAGATCCACTGCTCGATCCTGGCCGAAGACGCGATCAAGGCCGCTGTCGAGGACTACAAGAAGAAGCACGGCGAGGCCGAGCAGAAGGCTGCCTGATTCTGTCGAGCCGACGAAGGAAGACGCAACGATGATCACGATGACCGAGAAGGCGGCCAAGCATGTCGCCCGCTACCTGGAACGCCGCGGCAAGGGCGTGGGCCTGCGCCTGGGCGTGAAGACCACCGGCTGCTCGGGCCTCGCCTACAAGCTGGAATACGTGGACGACCTGCTGCCGGAAGACAAGGTGTTCGAGTCGCACGGCATCAAGGTCATCGTCGACGCCAAGAGCCTGCCGTATATCGACGGCACCGAACTCGACTATGCGCGCGAAGGGTTGAACGAAGGTTTCCGCTTCAACAACCCCAACGTCAAGGACGAGTGCGGCTGCGGCGAGTCCTTCACGGTCTGAGCCGCGTCAGCGTACGCAAGCCGCGGTGGAGCGCAGCATCGTCGGGTTCCGCCGGGACGAGGAAGGCCACTGGGTGGCGGAACTCGACTGCGGGCACGGCCAGCATGTGCGGCATGATCCGCCGTGGCAGTCGCGGCCATGGACTCAGAGCGAGCAGGGCCGCGCCGGCATGATCGGCAGGCGGGTGAACTGCCTGAAGTGCGACCGCAACGAGCCGCCAGCCGAGTGGGCAGGTAAGCCTGCTGAGCGGTAGCGGGGCGGCAAATGGACAAAGGGGCGGCGCGGCCGCTCCTTTTTCTTGGGGAAGCAGTTGAAAGACGATTTTTTTGCGCTGTTCGGCCTGCCCGCGCAGTACGGCGTCGACGAGGCCGCGCTGGATGCGGCGTACCGCACCGTGCAGTCGCAGGCGCATCCGGACCGCTTTGCCAGTGCGGGCGACGCCGAACGCCGTGTGGCCATGCAGTGGGCCGCGCATGCCAATGAAGCCTATCGTACGCTGCGCCAGCCGCTGCGGCGCGCGACCTACCTGCTGAAGCTGCGCGGCGTCGATGTGCAGGCCGAGAACAACACGGCCATGACGCCGGCCTTCCTGATGCAGCAGATGGAATGGCGCGAGGCGCTGCAGGAGGCGGTGGAAGCGCGTGACGTGGACCGGCTCGATGCGCTGCTGCGCAGCCTGCGCCAGGAAAAGCGCGAGCGCCACGCCGCGCTGGGTGCGCTGCTGGACGCCGGCGACAACGAGGCGGCCGGCGGCGCGGTACGGCAACTGATGTTCATCGAGAAGATCGAGCACGATACCAGCGAGGCCATCGACCGGCTGGAAGACTGACCGGCACGATTGCCGGGCCCGTGACACAATGGCGCCCGGCGCGAAATCCGCCCGCATGGCGGTTTCCCCTGCCGCACAAGACAGCGAAGAATTACCATGGCACTGCTCCAGATTTCCGAACCCGGCATGTCGCCGGCGCCCCACCAACGCCGCCTGGCGGTCGGCATCGACCTCGGCACCACCAACTCGCTGGTGGCCGCGGTACGCAGCAGCATCCCCGAAGTGCTGGGGGACGAGCGCGGCCGCGCGCTGCTGCCCTCGGTCGTGCGCTACCTGCCGGACCGCACCACGCATATCGGCTACCGGGCCCAGGATGAGGCGGTGCGCGACCCGAAGAACACCATCGTCTCGGTCAAGCGCTTCATGGGCCGCGGCCTGCGCGACATCGCCAATATCGAGCACAGCCCGTACGACTTCGTCGACGCGCCTGGCATGCTGCAGATCAAGACCGTGGCCGGCGTGAAGAGCCCGGTCGAGATCTCGGCCGAGATCCTCGCCACGCTGCGCCAGCGCGCCGAGGATTCGCTCGGCGACGACCTGGTCGGCGCGGTCATCACCGTGCCTGCGTACTTCGACGAGGCCCAGCGCCAGGCGACCAAGGACGCCGCGCGCCTGGCCGGCCTGGAAGTGCTGCGCCTGCTCAACGAGCCGACCGCGGCGGCCATCGCCTATGGGCTGGACAATGCATCGGAAGGCATTTACGCGGTCTACGACCTGGGTGGCGGCACCTTCGATATTTCCGTGCTGAAGCTCACCCGCGGCGTGTTCGAAGTGATGGCCACGGGCGGCGACTCGGCGCTCGGCGGCGACGATTTCGACCAGCGCGTGCTGTGCTGGATCGTCGAGCAGGCCGGCCTGCAGCCGCTGTCGGCGCAGGACATGCGCCTGCTGATGGTGCGCGCGCGCGCCGCCAAGGAAGCGCTGTCGGAAGCGGACAGTACCGTGATCGATGCCGTGCTGGATTCCGGCGAGATCGTCCACCTGACGCTGACCGACGAAACCTTTGAGCAGATCACTGCCCATCTGGTGCAGAAAACGCTGGCGCCGGTGCGCAAGGTGCTGCGCGACGCCGGTGTGAGCCCCGACGAGGTCAAGGGCGTGGTGCTGGTTGGCGGCGCCACGCGCATGCCGTCGATCCGCAAGGCCGTGGGCGACTACTTCGGTCAGACCCCGCTGACCAACCTCGATCCGGACCGCGTGGTGGCGCTGGGCGCCGCGATGCAGGCCAACCTGCTGGCCGGCAACCATGCCCCGGGCGAAGACTGGCTGCTGCTCGACGTGATCCCGCTGTCGCTGGGCGTGGAGACCATGGGCGGCCTGGTCGAGAAGATCATCCCGCGCAACAGCACCATCCCGGTGGCGCGCGCGCAGGAATTCACCACCTTCAAGGATGGCCAGACCGCGATGGCGATCCATGTGCTGCAGGGCGAGCGCGAGCTGGCCAGCGACTGCCGCTCGCTGGCGCGCTTCGAGCTGCGCGGCATCCCGCCGATGGTGGCGGGCGCGGCACGCATCCGCGTGACCTACCAGGTCGACGCCGACGGGCTGCTGTCGGTGACCGCGCGCGAAACCCATTCGGGCGTGGAAGCGTCGGTCACGGTCAAGCCGTCGTACGGCCTGGCCGACGACGATATCGCGCGCATGCTGCAGGAGAGCTTCCGCGAAGCCGAGCACGACATGAAGAGCCGCGCGCTGGCGGAAGAGCGCGTCGAAGCCGACCGCCTGGCCGAGGCCACGCTGCGCGCGCTGGAAACCGACGGCGACCTGTTGTCGGCGGACGAGCGCGCCGCGGTCGAGGCGCTGGTGGCTTCGGTGCGCGAGATTGCCACCGGCGAAGACCACCACGCCATCCACGCCGCGGTGGAGAAGCTGTCGCACGGCACCGACGAATTCGCCGCACGCCGTATGGACCGCTCGATCAAGAGCGCGCTGGCGGGGCGCAAGGTGCAGGAGCTGGGCTGATCACCACGCCTGCACCGCATTACAGATACCAGGACACGAGATGCCACAGATCATAGTTTTGCCACACGTCGAATACTGCCCGGACGGGACGGTGATCGAAGCCGAGCAGGGCGTCAGCGTCTGCGACGCGCTGCTTTCCCACGGCATCGCGATCGAGCATGCGTGCGAGAAATCGTGCGCCTGCACCACCTGCCACGTGATCGTGCGCGAGGGCTTCAACTCGCTCAACGAGGCCGAGGAGAAGGAAGAGGACCTGCTCGACAAGGCCTGGGGGCTGGAGCCGAATTCGCGGCTCTCGTGCCAGGCCATCGTCGATGAGGACGACCTGACCATCGAGATCCCGAAGTACACCATCAACCACGCCAAGGAAGGCCACTGAGCGGCCGGCACTGACCTCAGCGGAGAAGAACCTCATGAAGTGGACCGATACCTACGCCATCGCGGCAGCCCTGTACGACAAGTATCCTGACGTCGATCCGGTCGGCGTGCGCTTTACCGACCTGCGCCGCTGGGTGCTGGAGCTCGACGGCTTTGCCGACGTGCCGGAACGCTCGGGCGAGAAGATCCTGGAGGCCATCCAGCAGGCCTGGATCCAGGAAGCGGAATAACTTCGCAGTATCGGGAGGAAGCAGAAAGGCCGGCCAGATGCCGGCCTTTCTGCTTTGGTGTTTCGCAAGAGCCTGGTCAGCCCCGCACCAGCGCGCCGTTCTCCATGTGCACGCGCTCGCCTACCTGCACTGCAGGATCCTGCTCGTAGGTGAAGCTGCGTTGACTGCCATCGTCCATGCGCACGCGGACTTCGTAATGCGTGTCCTTGCTGACCGCCTTCTCGATCTGGTTGCCGGCCACGCCGCCGCCCACCGCACCGACCACGGTGCCGACGATGCGGCCGTTGCCCTTGCCGACCTGGTTGCCCAGCAGGCCGCCGACCACGGCACCGCCTAGCGCGCCCAGGCCGCTGGTGTTGGGCTTCTGGGTCTGGATCGGGGTCACGGCGACCACGCGGCCGGCGTAGGGACTGCCCTTGGCGGCCTGGCGCTCGGTGTCGGCGCGCTGGCTGGCGCGCGGCTCGCTCTCGCGCTGCGCGGCCTGGCTTGCCGGGGCGGTGCGTGGTGCGGCTTGCGACGAACGGACGGCGTCCGGATTGGCCGAGCGCGGCTGGCCGTCATCGTAGACCGGTGGGCGCGTGGTGCTGCCCGGCGGGGGCGCAGTCTCCGCGGTGACTGGCAGCGGGCCTTGCGGACCTTGTTGCGTTTGCAGGTCAGGGTTGGCCTTGCTGATCGGCAGCACGCCGGTTACGGCGGCAACGGCGGTCAGGCTGGCGATCACCACGGCCACGGCTGCCGCGCCGATCAGCGGATGCAGCCGGCGTTGCGGCGGCAGCGGGGCAGGGGTGTGGTCTTGCGAGGTGGCTTGGCTCTGCATTGTTGTGGCTCCGGTGCGGCGAAGGCCGCGATGGGATGGAACCAGTGTGGCCGAAGCGGGTGGCGTTTTCCGTTTGTTTTTGTAAATATATGTAGGCGGAAAAGGCCTTTTGTATCAATGGGTTGGGTGTTGCTCGCGCTGCCTGTTGGCGGGATGGCTGTAACAATCGGGGGCCGCGCGACGCGATCTGGATGACCGCTGTGTGCTCCCTCTCCCGCTTGCGGGAGAGGGAGCACACCATCAGTCTTCCCGGCGCAGGTGCGGGAACAGGATGACGTCGCGGATATTGGGGCTGTCCGTCAGCAGCATCACCAGGCGGTCGATGCCGATACCGCAGCCGCCCGTCGGGGGCATGCCGTACTCCAGCGCGCGGATGTAGTCGGCGTCGAAGTACATCGCCTCCTCGTCGCCGGCGTCCTTCTGCTCGACCTGCTTGCGGAAACGATCAGCCTGGTCCTCGGCATCGTTCAGCTCCGAGAAGCCGTTGGCGATCTCGCGGCCGGTGATGAACAGCTCGAAGCGCTCGGTAATGCCCGGCACCGTGTCCGAGGCGCGCGCCAGCGGCGAGACCTCGACCGGGTAGTCGACGATGAAAGTCGGCTCCCACAGCTGGCTTTCAGCGGTTTCCTCGAACAGCACCAGTTGCAGTGTGCCCAGGCCGGCGTTGAGGAACTGCGGCGCGTTGGTGTTGACGCCGAACTTCTTCAGCTCGGTGCGCAGGAATTCCGAATCGGCCAGCTGCGCGTCGGTGTACTGCGGCGCGAACTTCTGGATCGCCTGGCAGATGGTCAGGCGGTGGAACGGCTTCGACAGGTCCAGCTCGCGGTCCTGGTAGGTCAGCACGGCGCTGCCGCGCGCATCGATGGCGGCCTTGCGGATCAGGTCCTCGGTGAAGTCCATCAGCCAGCGGTAGTCCGTGTAGGCCGCGTAGAACTCCATCATGGTGAACTCGGGGTTGTGGCGCGGGCTCACCCCTTCGTTGCGGAAGTTGCGGTTGATCTCGAACACCCGCTCGAAGCCGCCCACGACCAGGCGCTTCAGGTACAGCTCAGGCGCGATGCGCAGGAACATCTGCATGTCCAGCGCATTGTGGTGCGTGATAAAGGGCTTGGCCGCGGCGCCGCCCGGGATCGGGTGCAGCATCGGCGTTTCCACTTCCATGAAGCCTGCATCGGCCATATGGCGGCGCAGCGACGAGATCGCGTTGGTGCGGGCGCGGAAGGTGTTGCGCGTTTCCGGCGACACGATCAGGTCGACATAGCGCTGGCGGTACTTCATTTCCTGGTCGGCCAGGCCGTGGAACTTGTCCGGCAGCGGGCGCAGCGACTTGGACAGCAGGCGCAGCTCGCGCACCTGCACCGACAGCTCGCCCTTGTTGGTGCGGAACAGCTCGCCGCGGGCGCTGATGATGTCGCCCAGGTCCCAGTGCTTGAACGCGGCGTAGACTTCTTCGCCGACCTTGTCGCGCGTGATGTAGAACTGGATCTGGCCGCTGCCGTCCTGCACGGTGGCGAAGCTGGCCTTGCCCATCACGCGCTTGAGCATCATGCGGCCGGCGATGGACACCTCGACGGGGCTGGCTTCGAGCGCGGCCTGGTCGGTTTCGCCGTACTGCGCGTGCAGCGTGGCGGCCTGGTGGGTCGGGCGGAAATCGTTGGGGAAGGCCACGCCTTGCTGGCGCAGCGCGGCCAGTTTCTCGCGCCGCTCCGCGATGATCTTGTTCTCGTCGACGGCGGGCGTTTCTGCGGCGGCGGGCTTGGCCTGGGCGCGGTTCGGTTCAGTCATGATGTCTGGTGGGATCGCGCGCGGCAGGCCGCGCGCGGATTCGTTATGGCTTCAGTAATTGCGGAGATCGTCCAGTTCGGTCGTACCGAAATCCGGACGATGCAGGTAGGCAACGATGCGGCCCGCGGTTTCCTCGGCGGAGGCCAGCTGCTGGTTCGCCTTCAGGTCGCGGAAGCGCTGCACCTGCGCGAAGTCGGCATTGCGGATCACGTCCTGCATGCCGGTGTCGATCACGCCCGGGGCCAGCGCCACCGCGCGCACCGTGCGCGGTGCTGCGGCCTGCGCGTATTCGGCGTTGACCGAGCGCATGAACATGTCGAGTCCCGCCTTGCTGGCGCAGTAGGCGCTCCAGCCCTCGACCGGGCGGCGCGCCGCGCCGGACGAGATCGCCAGCACCTTGCGCGGGCAGTCGAACTTTTCGGTGCGCTCCAGGAACGTCCCGGTCATCGTCATCGGCGCCGCCAGGTTGGTCAGCAGGTGTGGCACCAGCGTGCTTTCCTGCAGCCGCGAGACCGGGCCGATCGGCTCGACCACGCCCGCGTTCAGGATCAGCGTGGCGCTGGTCGGCGGCTGGTCGAGCGTGTCGAGCACGCTGGCCAGCCAGGTGGCGGCGGGGCCGGCCTGCGACAGGTCCTGCAGGTGCCACGCCACCGGCACGCCGCTCAGGGTGGCAATGCGCTCCAGCTCGTTGTTGCGGCTGCGCGCCACGCAGATCAGGCGGTTGCCCGGCACGAGCAGGGCATTGGTCAGTGCCGCGCCCAGCCCGCGCGAGGCGCCGGTGATGATGTACAGGTGATTGGCTTCGCTCATGGTGCCCCGGTCGGAAAGGCCGCCGTGCCGGTGTGGCGCGGGCGGCGGTACAGCGATGATCCAGCGATTGCGGTGATGTTGCTGTGCCGCCGCGGGCGCCACCGCCGCGCCGGAGGGCGCGGGGCGGGCGGCCCGGTTCGGCCTTACAGTCCCTGCTTGAGGCTGGCCTCGATGAACGGGTCCAGGTCGCCGTCCAGCACCTTTTGGGTGTTGGACATTTCCACGTTGGTGCGCAGGTCCTTGATGCGGCTCTGGTCCAGCACGTACGAGCGGATCTGGTGGCCCCAGCCCACGTCGGTCTTGCCGGCTTCGAGCTTGTCGGCCTCGGCCTGGCGCTTGCGCATCTCATGCTCGTACAGGCGCGACTTCAGCATCGACATGGCCTCGGCACGGTTGCGGTGCTGCGAGCGGTCGTTCTGGCACTGCACCACGATGCCGGTCGGGATGTGCGTGATCCGCACGGCCGAATCGGTCTTGTTGATGTGCTGGCCGCCGGCGCCCGAGGCGCGGTAGGTATCCACGCGCAGGTCGGCCGGGTTGACTTCCACTTCGAACGATTCGTCGACCTCGGGGTAGACGAACACCGACGAGAACGAGGTATGGCGCCCGCCCGACGAATCGAACGGCGACTTGCGCACCAGGCGGTGCACGCCCGTTTCCGTACGCAGGTAGCCGAAGGCATATTCGCCCTCGATCTTGATGGTCGCGCTCTTGATGCCGGCCACGTCGCCTTCGGACTCTTCCAGCACCTCGGCCTTGAAGCCCTTGCGCTCGCAGTACTTCAGGTACTGGCGCAGCAGCATCGAGGCCCAGTCGCACGCTTCGGTGCCGCCTGCGCCGGCCTGGATGTCGATAAAGGCGTTGGCCTGGTCCATCTCGCCCGAGAACATGCGGCGGAATTCCATGCCCGCGACGATCTCCTCGAAGCCCGTGACGTCGGCCTCGATCGCTTCGAGCGTGTCGTCGTCGCCTTCTTCCTTGGCGAGCTCGAACAGCTCCTCGGCGCCGCTAAGGTCGTCGGTGAGCTTGCCGAGGACGCTTACCACGCCCTCGAGTGCCTTCTTTTCCTTGCCGAGGTCCTGGGCCCGCTTGGGGTTGTTCCAGACGTCGGGGTCTTCCAGCAAGCCGTTGACTTCGTCCAGCCTTCCTACTTTGACATCGTAGTCAAAGATACCCCCGTAGATCTTCCGTCCGGGAACGGAGATCGGAGATGGCACCGGAGATGGCGTTGAGGCGTTCTGCTTCCATGATGTTCCTGCGCTTCGAAAACCTTGAATTATAGCGGATCAGGGCCCTGATCCGGGCGCGGATTCAGGGATTTGGGCCGGTTCGCGGGCCTTGGACGGCGAACGGAACGCGCCCGAAACGGTCTATCCGGCGGTGCCGGGCAGTGCACGCGGCGATAATACGCGTTAGCAAGCCGCCCCCGGCTAGACAACGAACAGGGACGAATGACGCAAACCAGACATGACATCGAGCCAGGCCGGCGCCGCGCGCTGGGCCTGCTGCTGGCCGCCGCGGCCATGGTCGCAGCGGGCTGCAGCACCTTGGACAGCGGCCCGGCGCCGGACGGTTTCTACCGCGTGGAGCGCGGCGACACGCTCTATTCGATCGCCCGCAAGCACCGCCGCAGCGTGCGCGACCTGACCCGCTGGAACCCCGACCTGGCGCGCCCCGAACAGATCGAGGTCGGCCAGCTGATCCGCGTGCGGCCGCCTGGCGCAAGCGCATCAGCGTCTAACGGCACCGGCCAGACCGTCACCGAGACCCCGCGCGTGGACAGCGGCTCGTCGAAGCCGCCCGCCAGCAGCATTCGCTTGCAATGGCCGGCCGACGGCCGCGTCACGGCCGGCTTCTCGCCTCCGGCCAGCAAGGGCCTGAGCATCGCCGTGCCCGCCAACGGCACGGTGCGTGCCGCTGCCGCCGGACGGGCCATCCATGTCGGCAACCTGCGCGGCTACGGCATGCTGGTGATCGTCAAGCACAACGACGACTGGCTGACCGTCTACGGCAACCTGGACCAGCCGCTGGTCAGCGAAGGCGCGCAGGTCTCCGCCGGCCAGGACGTAGGCCGCATGGGCGCGAGCCCGAGCGAGCTGCATTTCGAGGTGCGCGGCAACGGCAAGCCGGTCGATCCGGCCAACTACCTGCCGGCGCGGGGCTGAGCGCCCCCGGGGCAGGCTATTGCGCGTGCTCGATCACCAGTTGCACCCGCGTGACGCCGTTAAAGGTGTTGTTGTCGAGCCGGTAGGCCACCTGCGCACTGGCGCCGAGCGAGTCGGCGTGGTTGAACCAGATCGCGTCGAAGCGCTGGCTGCCGCGCCCGAGCTGCAGCTTCAGGTGCTTGCCCTTGAGCACGCTCTGGCGCAGCACGTCGAACTCGCCGCAGAAGGTCGGTGCCGGGAAGCCCTGGCCCCACACCTGCTGCTCCAGCAGCGTGACGAATTCCGGGCTGAAGCACTGGTCCTCGATATCGCCGTCGGTCTCTATCACGCGCGCGAGCTGGTCGTCGGTCAGCCATTCCTTGCCGATCGATTCGAACGCTTCCTGGAACTCGGCAAAGCGCTCGGCTCGCACGGTCAGGCCTGCCGCCATCGCGTGGCCGCCGAACTTGACCAGCATGCCGGGATGGCGCTTGGACACCAGGTCGAGGGCATCGCGCAGGTGGAAACCGGGGATCGAACGGCCTGAGCCCTTGATGGTGGCTTCGTCGCCCGGCGCGAAGGTGATGGTGGGGCGGTGGAACTTGTCCTTCAGCCGCGAAGCCACGATGCCGATCACGCCCTGGTGCCAGGTGTCGTTGAACACGCTGACGGTAAATCGCGCCGACGGGTCCGGGCCGGCCAGCGGCTGCTCCAGGATCTGCAGCGCCTCCTGCTGCATGCCGGCCTCGATATCGCGCCGCTCGCGGTTCATGCTGTCGAGCTCCTGGGCGATCTCCCAGGCGCGGTTGGCATCGTCGGTCAGCAGGCATTCGATGCCGAGCGACATGTCCGCCAGCCGCCCGGCCGCGTTCAGGCGCGGACCGAGTCCGAAGCCCAGGTCGAAGGTATTGGCGCGCGAGGCCTCGCGGCCCGCCGCGCGGAACAGCGCCGCCACGCCAGGCTGCATGCGCCCGGCGCGCATGCGACGCAGGCCCTGCGCGACCAGGATGCGGTTGTTGGTGTCGAGCTTGACCACGTCCGCCACGGTGCCCAGCGCCACCAGGTCCAGCAGCGTCTGCAGCGGCGGCTGGGTCGCCTGCGTGTAGACCCCGCGGTTGCGCAGCTCGGCGCGTAGCGCCAGCAGCACATAGAACATCACGCCCACGCCCGCCAGGTTCTTGCTGGGGAATTCGCAGCCGGGCTGGTTGGGGTTGACGATCACTGCGGCTTCCGGCAGCTCCGCGCCCGGCAAGTGGTGGTCGGTCACCACCACGTCGATGCCCAGCGCATTGGCCGCGGCCACGCCGTCGACGCTGGCGATGCCGTTATCCACCGTGACGATCACGTCCGGCTGCTGCTTCGCCGCCAGCGCCACGATTTCCGGCGTCAGGCCGTAGCCGTACTCGAAGCGGTTCGGCACGATGTACTCGACCCGCGCGCCCAGCATGCGCAGCCCGCGTACGCCCACCGCGCAGGCGGTGGCGCCGTCGCAGTCATAGTCGGCGACGATCAGCAGGCGCTTGCCGGCGGCGATGGCGTCGGCCAGGTAGGCGGCGGCGTGGCCGATGCCCTTCATCGCGGCAGGAGGCACCAGTTCAGGCAGATCGGTCGCCAGTTCGGCGGTGCGGGCCACGCCGCGCGCGGCCAGGATGCGGGCCAGCGTGGGATGCAGGCCGGCGGCGGCCAGCGAGCTGGCGTGTTCGGGGGAATATTGGCGGATGGCGATCCGGGTCATGGGCGGGGCAGGTGAGGTTTCGGGAGTCGGCCGGAGCGGGTCAGGCGGCGAAGGCGAGGTCGGACAGCAAGGCGCGCCAGTCGCCGCGCGAGCCCATGCCGCGCCAGAACTTGCGCAGGTCGGCGCGCCGCACGGTGAACTCGGCGAAGTGGTTCTCGCCGCCCAGCACCAGCGTCACCGAGCCGATCTGGCCGGCAGCGAGCGCGTCCAGCGCCGGGCCGAACCAGTCTGCGTCGAGCGCGTGCATGCGGTCCAGCCACAGACCCCAGTCTTCGAAGATATGCGCCTCGGTGGCGTGGTCGAGCATGGCCAGCACCGAGCCTTCCAGATCTGCCGCGCCGGCAAGGTCCGCCGGCACCGGCAGCACGCGGCTGCCGGCTGCCAGCGCCAGGCCGCCGAGGAAAGGATCGCCGCTGAGCACCGTGTCGGCCAGCCGTGGCACCGGCTGCAGCGTGCCGCCGCCATACAGCCAGACCGAGTTGACCGTCGGCTCGCCGGCGGCCTCGCGGGCCTGGTTGACCGGGTGGTCGTACCAGGTCATCTGGATTTCGTTCTGGATGCGGCGCCAGTCGCGAGCGCGCTCGCCGGCCTGCATCCAGATATCGATGTTGCGGCCGGCGGCGCGCAGTGGCGTGGTAGCCTCCAGCGGGCCGAACACCGCCTCGGGCAGGTACCAGCGCGACGGGCAGGGGGCTTCCAGCACGATGCCGGATTCCTGCAGCAGCCCGTCGATGGCGGCGTAAAGGGCGGCGGATTCCTCCGGGCGGATATTGAGCTGCGCCGGCGGCATCAGCACCAGATGGTCGCGCGCGGCGTGGATATGCACCGGCTGCAGACAGGCCCAGGCCTGGCCGTCCGCGGCTGCGGGGCCGGTCGCTCCGCTGTCGGCCAGTCGCATATAGGGCGCCAACGGCACCCGGCTGGTGTCCAGCCCCGCCTTGCCGGCCAGCCAGCGCTCTTGCGGCAGGCTGCGCAGGAAGGGGTCGTCGTGCCGCTCGCGCGGGCCGGGCTCGGCCCGGGTCAGCAACTTTCCGAGCGCGGGCAGCTCCAACTGCCGCAGCAGCGCGCCGGGTACGACATCGTCCCGGCCGTCGTCGCCGGCGCCTGGCGGGACGGAAAAGGGCACAATCAGGGTCAGGTGCGTCATCATGGTGGCGAGATTGTAAACTCCCGGCTGGCCCGCGCCACTCCCGCGAAACGCCGTTGCGTGACCGGGGCGACGCACGCCAGGGCGCGCAAGCGTGCCGCCAACGCCCCACCACCGGGCGCCGGCGATTTCCCGAAACAACAGGAATTCTCTTGAACTTTCCCTACGAATGGCAGATCGGCTGGCGATATACCCGCGCAAGCAAGCGCGCCAGCCGCAACACCTTCATTTCGTTCATCTCGATGATCTCGATGCTGGGGATCGCGCTCGGCGTGGCCGCGCTGATCGTGGTGCTGTCGGTGATGAACGGGTTCCAGAAGGAAGTGCGCGACCGCATGCTGTCGGTGCTGTCGCATATCGAAGTGATCGGCCCGTCGGCGCTGCCGGACTGGCAGCAGACCGCGGCCGAGGCGATGCAGAACAAGGAAGTGGTCGGTGCCGCGCCCTACGTGGCGGCACAGGCCATGCTGACTCGCGACGACGCCGTGCGCGGCGTGCTGCTGCGCGGCGTGGAGCCGTCGCAGGAGCCCAAGGTCTCGGACATCGGCAACCAGTTCAAGGCCGGCAGCATGAACGCGCTGGCGCCGGGCGAGTTCGGCATCGCGCTCGGCAATGAACTGGCCAACGCCATGGGCGTGCAGGTCGGCGACAAAGTCACGCTGGTGGCGCCACAGGGCACCATCACGCCGGCGGGCGTGCTGCCGCGGCTCAAGCAGTTCACCGTGACCGGCATTTTCTCGTCGGGCCACTTTGAGTTCGACAGCGCGCTGGCGCTGGTCAACATGCATGACGCCGAGACCCTGTTCCGCCTGAGTGGTCCCACCGGCGTGCGGCTGAAGCTGGATGACATGCAGCGCGCGCCGCAGGTCGCCCAGCAGCTCGCCGGCACGCTGTCGGGCGAGCTCTACCTGCGCGACTGGTCCAAGCAGAACCGCAACTGGTTCGCCGCGGTGCAGACCGAGAAGCGCATGATGTTCATCATCCTGACGCTGATCATCGCCGTGGCCGCGTTCAACCTGGTGTCGACGCTGGTGATGACCGTCACCGACAAGCAGGCCGATATCGCCATCCTGCGCACCATGGGCGCGCAGCCCCGCTCGATCATGAAGATCTTTATCGTGCAGGGCGTGGCCATCGGCTTTATCGGCACGGTGCTGGGCGTGGCCGGCGGCACGCTGATCGCCACCAATATCGACGTGATCGTGCCCTTTATCGAGCGCGTGCTGCAGGTCCAGTTCCTGCCGCGCGACATCTATTTCATCAGCGAATTGCCCTCGGATCCCCGCGTGAACGACATCGCCACCATCGGCATCATCTCCTTCGTGCTGGCCACGCTGGCCACGCTCTATCCCAGCTGGCGTGCTGCCCGCGTCAACCCGGCGGAGGCGCTGCGCTATGAGTGAGGCCGTGTTGCACGCAGATACCCCCACGCCAGCCACCGGGCAGCCGCGCACCGGCACGCCGGTGCTCGTGGCCGAAGGACTGACCAAGCGCTTCCGCCAGGGCGAACTCGACGTGGACGTGCTGCGCGGCGTGGACGTGCGCGTCGATGCGGGAGAGAAGGTCGCCATCGTGGGCGCGTCGGGCTCGGGCAAGAGCACGCTGTTGCATGTGCTGGGCGGGCTCGACAATCCCGACTCGGGCCGCGTCGCGCTGCTCGGCAAGCCCTTTACCGCGCTGCGCGAGCGCGAACGCAATGTGGTACGCAATCGCTCGCTGGGTTTCGTCTACCAGTTCCACCACCTGCTGCCGGAATTCACGGCGCTCGACAACGTGGCGATGCCGATGCGCATCCGCGGCCTGACCCAGCATGACGCGCGCGGCGTGGCGCAGGCGATGCTGGAGCGCGTGGGACTGGGCGGGCGCGCCAAGCACCGGCCCGGCGAGCTGTCAGGCGGTGAGCGCCAGCGCGTGGCCGTCGCCCGTGCGCTGGTGGGCCAGCCCGCCTGCGTGCTGGCCGACGAGCCCACCGGCAACCTCGACGACCACACTGCCGGCGGCGTCTATGACCTGATGCTGGAGCTGTCGCGCACGCTCGGCACCAGCTTTGTCATCGTCACCCACGACCTGGACCTGGCCGGACGCTGCGACCGCGTGCTGCGGCTGCGCGACGGCCACCTGCATCAGGAACGCTGAGCCGGCCCGCCCATGTGGATCGACACCCATTGCCACCTCGACGCCAGCGAGTTCGACGCCGACCGCCGCCAGGTGGCCGATGCGGCCGAAGCCGCCGGTGTGCGCGGCATCGTGGTGCCGGCGGTGGCGGTGTGGAATTTCGAGGCCGTGCGCGCGCTGTCGCGGCAGGATGCGCGCTGCGTCTATGCGCTCGGCATCCACCCGCTGTGCTCGCCCGGGGCGGGCCAGGCCGATGTGGACACGCTGCGGCGCGAAGTTGCGGCCAGCATGGGCGATCCGCGTTTTGTCGGCATCGGCGAGATCGGGCTCGATTTCTTCGTGGCCGGGCTCGATGCCGAACACCAGACCTGGCTCTATGCCGAGCAACTGAAGATCGCGCGCGAGTTCGACCTGCCGGTGCTGCTGCATGTGCGCAAGTCGCAGGACCAGGTCGGCGCGCAACTGCGCAAGCTGGGCGTCAAGCGCGGCATTGCGCATGCGTTCAACGGCAGCAACGAGCAGGCGCGGCGTTTTGTCGAGCAGGGGATGAAGCTGGGCTTTGGCGGCAACGTCACGTTCAGCCGCGCGCGGCAGATCCGCCGGCTGGCGGCGGAGTTGCCGCTGGAGGCGCTGGTGCTGGAAACCGATGCGCCCGACATTGCCCCGGCATGGCTGTCGGACGACCAGTTCGGCGAGCAGCACAAGTTCCGTAATACGCCGGCGGAGGTTGCGGGCGTGGCGCGCGTGATGGGCGAGCTGCGCGGCATCGATGCGCCCACGCTGGCGCAGGCGACATGGCGCAATGCCGTGGACGCGTTGCCGCGGCTGTCGGCGTTTGCCGAGAGCATGGCGCCGCGATTGGGCTGAAGCGCAGGGAGCCCATCGCAAGCCGGTGGTTTGCTCCCCTCTCCCGCCTGCGGGAGTAGGGCCGGGGGTGAGGGCAGGCGCTGGAAGTAAAGTGCCTCACCACATCCCGATCACTGGCATGCCATACAGATGCCAGTCACACATCTTCACTCCCTCCTGACAGCCTGACAACCATCCAGCCCCGCCGCGGCGGTACAACCCTCACTGTGCGAAACACACAGGAGCATGGTGGTGCGCAGATTCGTGCTGGCCTTCGTCGCAGGATGCTGGACACTGCAGCAGCAGGCAAGCTGCCGGCGCCGCATGCCTTGCGCGCGACCGCACTCGTGCTAGCACTGCTCGCTATCGGCATGATCATGCGTGGCTGGCGGCTGCATCCCGCACTTCGCAGCCTGGCGCTCGCCAGCCTGGCATTCGCCGCCGCGTTCAGTTGGACCGCCTGGCGCGCTGACCTGCGCATGCGCGACTGGCTGCCCGCGACGCTGGAATCGCGCGATCTCGACGTGCGCGGCGTGGTGTCTGGCCTGCCGGCGGGGACCGCTGCCGGGACCCGCTTTGCCTTCACCGTCGAGCATGCCGGAGCAAACGTGCAATTGCCCACCCGCCTGATCGTCAACTGGCGCGGCGCGCCGCCCGACCTGCGCCCGGGGCAACGCTTCACGCTGACCGTACGCCTGCGGCGTCCGCGCGGGCTCGCTAATCCCTTTGGCTTCGACTACGCCTACTGGCTGCTGGCGCTGGGCTATGGCGCCACCGGCTATGTGCGCCGCGCGCAAGGGCCGCCGCAGGATGCGACCGGCGAACGCCTCGCATGGCGCATCGAAGCCCAACGCGCCGCCATGCGCGACCACCTGCGCGCGGCACTGCCACCCGATGCCCGCTTCGGCGCCGTGCTAGTCGCGCTGGTGATCGGCGACCAGCGCGGCATCGAGGCCGACGACTGGCCGCTGTTCCGGCGCACGGGCATCAGCCACCTGGTCGCCATCTCGGGGCTGCATATCACCATGATTGCCGGCATGGTGGCGTCGGCGGCGGCGCTGTTGTGGCGGCACTCGTTCGGTCTCGGCCGCTGGCTGCGCCGGCCGTTGCCGCTGTGGCTGCCGGCCCGTCAGGCGGCGCTGGTGGCTGCGGTGGCCAGTGCGCTGACTTATGGGCTGCTGGCCGGCATGCAGATTCCGGCGCTGCGAACTGTGGCGATGCTGTGCGTGGCGGCGATTGCGGTCTGGGGCGCACGCGCGCCGCCGGCATCGGTGGTGCTGGCCTGGGCGGCGCTGGTGGCGTTGCTGCTGGATCCGTGGGCGGTGATGTCGCCGGGCTTCTGGCTGTCCTTTGGTGCGGTGGCGGTGATCTTCTTCGCCGCGCGGCCCGGGCGCGATGCCGTGCAGGATGGACGTTGGCAACGCTTGCGGGCGACGCTGGCCGCCGCGGCGCACACCCAATGGGCCGTGACCATCGGGCTGGTGCCGCTGACGCTGCTGCTGTTCCGGCAGGTGTCGGTGGTATCCCCGTTCGCCAATGCGGTGGCGATCCCGGTCGTGAGCCTGCTGGTGACGCCACTGTCCCTGCTGGCGGCGGCCTTGCCGCTGGCGCTTGCCGTGCCCGTGCTGGTGGTCGCGCACCAGGCAATGGTGTGGCTGGCTGCGGCGCTGGCGTGGCTGTCCGCCTTGCAGTGGGCGATGTGGGAGGCGGCCAGCGCCGGACCTGTGCTGCTGCTGGCGGCGATGGGCGTGGCACTGCTGGTTGCGCCGGCCGCGACGGCTCGGGTGCGCCTGCACGGCGGCCTGCTGATGTTGCCGATGGTGCTGGCACGCGGCCCGCCGGTGCCGCATGGCGAGTTTCGGGCGGTGGTGCTGGACGTGGGGCAGGGCACCGCCGTGCTGGTGCAGACGCGCTCGCATGCGCTGCTGTACGACGCCGGACCCGGCTATGCATCGGGATCGAGTGCCGGGGCGCAGGTGGTCGTGCCGCTGTTGCGCGGCGCGGGCATTGGGCGGCTCGATCACCTGATGGTCAGCCATGAGGATGCCGACCATGCTGGCGGTGTGGCGGACGTGTCCGCTGCGGTGGCGGTGGTCGCGCGCAGCACCGGGGCGCCGGCAGGGCACGCGCTGCTCGGGCCAGAGCGCGAGGACTGTGGGCCGTGTGCGGCAGGCCAGCAATGGGCGTGGGACGGCGTGCGCTTCGCGGTGCTGCATCCGCTTGCCGGGCATGCTCAGCGTGCCGTGGTCGCCAGCAATGCGCGCAGCTGTGTGCTGCGCGTGGACACGGCGCGGCACAGCCTGCTGCTGACCGGCGATATCGGACTGGCGGAAGAGCGCGCGTTGATCGAGCGCGAGCCTGGCGCCGCGTTGCGAGCCGACGTGCTGGTGGTAGCGCACCATGGCAGCGGCACGTCCTCCGGTGCGGCCTGGCTGGACGCGGTGCGACCGCACGCGGCGGTGTTCCAGCTCGGCTATGCCAACCGCTATCGCCACCCGCAGGCAGACGTGTGGGAGCGCTACGGCCGCGCCGGCATCCTGCGCTATCGCACCGACGAAACCGGGGCGGTGACCATGACGACGTCGCCGGCGGGCTATGTGCTGTCCATATTTCGGCAGGCTGAGCCACGCTACTGGCGGGCGCGGCCGCTGGCGCCGCGCTAGCCGGTCAGCCGGCCTTGCCGCGGCGCGTGCGGGTAGTGGGCTGCGCGGTATCGCGCTTGCGTGGTGGCGCTGCGGCAGCCGGATCTGCCGGGTCTTCCGTGGGCGCAGTCGCCGGCCTTGCGCGGCCTTTGGCGGGCGGTACCGCCCGTGCCGGCTCGGCGCCGGCGATGCGCCGTTCGCGCAGATGCGCCTTGGCGCGCTGCAGGCCGGCCGCGACCGTATCCGCGCGCTCCAGCGCCACGCCGGCGGCCAGCACGTCGCCCAGCACCAGGTGGCTGATGCGCGAGGTCATCGGCGTATAGACCTCGCTGTCTTCCTCGACGTCCGAGAACACGCACACGTCGGCCAGCCGCGCCAGCGGCGAGCCACTGTGGGTGATGGCCAGCACGCTGGCGCCGCTGCTGCGCGCCAGCGTGGCGGCGGTCAGCATGTCCCAGGTGCGGCCGCTGTTCGAGACCAGCACGGCCACGTCGCCAGGGCCGAGCAGCGCTGCCGACATGCTGAACACGTGCGGGTCGGAGTAGGCCACGGTCGGCATGCCCAGGCGGAAGAACTTGTGCTGGATATCCAGCGCGACGATGCCGGAGTTGCCGCAGCCATAGAACTCGATGCGGCGCGCGCTGGCCAGCAGTTGGATGCCATGTTCGATCTGGTCGGCCGACAGCGCATTGCGCACACTCATCAGCGTGGCGATGGTGCGGTCGAAGACTTTGCCGGCGATATCGGCAGGGCGGTCGTGCGCCTCCACGTCCTGGTGCACGAAGGGCGTGCCGCCGCCGACGTTTTGCGCAAACTGCAGCTTGAATTCGCGAAAGCCGTCATACCCCAGCGCCGCGCAGAAGCGCGCGATGGTCGGCTGCGACACGCCGGCGCGCTCGGCCAGCTCGGGCATCGACAGCCGGATCACGGCGGCGCCGTGCCTGGCGACGTAGTCCGCCAGGCGGCGTTCGGAAGGGCGGAGCGTGTCGTAGACGGCAAGGATTCGGTCGCGCATGGCGGCGGGGTGTTAGCAAGCGGGTAGGAGATATGTAGATATTCTACATGGATTGGCGCGAAATCTTGCCCGAAACCCGGCATGGTGCGCAGTCGGGGTTTGCCCGTATTCCGTGCATTCTCCGTGTGAAGATGTGCAATTGTGACGCATGACCCCGTCGACGGCACGCTCTCGATCGGTATAATGTAGAAATTCTACATACGCTGGCACAGCGCATGCTGCGCCGTCGCCAAGCCCACAAGGAACGTCTCCGCCATGCCCATCGCCGTCCATGCCGAGCTTCTGGCCGTCACCGAACAAATCGTCGAACGCAGCCGCGCCAGCCGCGCCGCCTACCTTGCCCGCTGCGAGCGCGCGCAGGCCGAGCTGGGTCCGCTGCGCGGCATGTCATGCGCTAACCTGGCCCATGGCTTTGCCGCGCTGCCGGCCAATGACAAGCTCAAGCTGCGCGTCGATCATGCGCCCAACCTGGGCATCGTCACCGCCTACAACGACATGCTGTCGGCGCACCAGCCCTACGAGCGCTATCCCGGCGTGATCCGCGAAGCGGCGCGCGCGGTCGGTGCGGTGGCGCAGGTGGCAGGCGGCGTGCCGGCGATGTGCGACGGCATCACGCAAGGCAATCCGGGCATGGAGCTGTCGCTGTTCTCGCGCGACGCGATCGCCATGGGCACCGCGGTCGCACTGTCGCACAACACCTTTGACGCGGCGCTGATGCTGGGCGTATGCGACAAGATCGTGCCGGGCCTGCTGATGGGCGCACTCCAGTTCGGCCACCTGCCGATGGTGTTCGTGCCGGCGGGGCCGATGGCCACCGGCCTGTCCAACAAGGAAAAGGCGCGCGTGCGCCAGCTCTATGCCACCGGCCAGGTGGGCCGCGACGCGCTGCTCGAGGCCGAATGCCAGGCCTACCACGGCGCCGGCACCTGCACCTTCTACGGCACCGCCAACAGCAACCAGTTCCTGATGGAAATCATGGGCCTGCACCTGCCGGGCGCGGCCTTCGTGCACCCGGACAGCGGCCTGCGCGACGCGCTGACGGCCGCCGCGGCGCAGCGGGCCATCGAACTGCGTGCGCGTGGCGACCAATACCTGCCGCTGGCGCGCATCGTCGACGAGCACGCGATCGCCAACGCGATGGTCGGCCTGCTGGCCACCGGCGGCTCCACCAACCACACCATCCACCTGGTGGCGATGGCGCGCGCGGCCGGGATCGTGATCGACTGGAACGACTTCGATCGCCTGTCGCGCATCACGCCGCTGCTGGCGCGCGTCTACCCGAACGGCTCGGCTGACGTGAACCACTTCCACGCCGCCGGCGGCGCCGGCCTGGTCATTCGCGAGCTGTTGCAGGCCGGGCTGCTGCACGAGGACGTGCAGACCGTGGCCGGCCCCGGCCTGGCGCGCTACACGCAGGAGCCGGTGATGACCGACGGCGTGCTGCGCTGGCGCGACGGCGCGGCGCAAACCGGCGACGAGCAGGTGGTGGCCAGCGCCGCGGCGCCGTTCTCGCCCGAGGGCGGGCTGCGGCTGATGCAGGGCAACCTGGGCCGCGGCGTGATCAAGGTGTCCGCGGTCGCGCCGGAGCACCGCGTGGTCGAGGCGCCGGTGCGGGTGTTCGATGCGCAGGAAGGGCTGCAGGCTGCCTTCGATGCCGGCGAGCTGACCGGCGACGTGGTCGCGGTGGTCCGCTTCCAGGGCCCCAACGCCAACGGCATGCCCGAGTTGCACCGGCTGACGCCCGTGCTGGGCGCGCTGCAGGACGCCGGCCACAAGGTGGCGCTGGTGACCGACGGCCGCATGTCCGGCGCGTCGGGCAAGGTGCCGGCGGTGATCCACGTCGGTCCGGAAGCGCTCGCCGGTGGTCCGCTGGCGCGCGTGCGCGACGGCGACCGCGTTCGCGTGGACGCCGTTGCCGGCACGCTGCAATGGCTGGGCGACGAGGCGGCGTTCGCGGCGCGGGAGCTGGCCGCGGCGCCGGCCGACGATTTTGCGCAGTTCAGCCTGGGGCGGGGCTTGTTCGGCCTGTTCCGGCGCCATGCCCGCATCGCGGAAGAGGGCGGCAGCGCACTCGACCTGTCCGAGGCGGATGCCGCCGCGGTTGCCAAAGCCGGCGCAAGCGGCAGCAAGCCTGCCGCCGCGGAGCAAACCGTCGCACAATAGCCAGGCCAGAGGCCGATTTTTCCCCCTGAAGTTTCCAGCGGGGCGGCAGCGCCCCCGGACGCCTTTGCGTCGCCGCAAGGACGTCAGGCTGGACAAGGACCGACAAGGATGGCCACACCATCCGATACCAAGACCGACGGAGCAGACATGATCTATATCCTGATGGGCGTTTCCGGCAGCGGCAAGACCACGGTCGGCCAGATGCTGGCGCAGCGCCTTGGCTGCGGCTTCCAAGACGCCGACGCGTTCCACAGTGAAGCCAACAAGGCCAAGATGCACGCAGGCATCCCGCTCACCGACGAGGACCGCTGGCCCTGGCTGGCGGCGATGCGTGCGGCCATCGACGCGGCTCGCGCCGAAGGCCGCACGCACGTGTTCACCTGCTCGGCGCTGCGCCAGGTGTACCGTGACCGGCTGACGCCGCCCGACGGCGGCGTGACCTTCGTCTTCATGAAGGGCGATGCGTCGCTGATCGGCCAGCGCCTGTCCGAGCGTACCGAGCACTTCTTTAACCCGGACCTGCTGCAGAGCCAGCTCGATACCCTCGAGGAACCGCGCGACGCGCTGGTGCTCGATATCCGCCAGTCCCCCGAGGCGCTGGTGGACACGATTCTGCAGGCCAACACAGCGCAGGGCGCCGGCGCGACGCGCTGAGCGCCGCACCGATCCTCCCGGGCTCCAAACGGCCGCCAGCCTCGCTGGCGGCCGTTTTTTACGTGCGCTGGCAGACATCTTGCTAGTTCACTTTCCGTGCCGGCCAGCGTCTGCCAGCTTGCGGCTTTCGCCGGCACAAGTATGCTGAAAGGGCCAGTGACTCGACAGCATCGCCGCGGCACCCCCGAACGGGCAGCGGCGGCGGGCTTGGGGCAGGACAGCCAGGGCAAAACCAGGGCGCCGGTAGCAGCGAGGAAGTGGCGGCACCGGAAGCCCGCGACATGGAGGAACGGCCATCATGGCGGGGCGGTATTTCGACGAGATGCTGGACTGGCGCACCGACGGGGCGCCCAAGGTCATCCAGGCAGGACAGGCATTGCCCGAAAGTGCGGTGCGTCAACACTACCGGCATTTCGCGGACTGGCTGGCGCGGCAGTCTGAAAGCACCATGGACAACAAGCGCGCAGAGGCGGACCTGATCTTCCGGCGCGTGGGGATTACCTTTGCCGTCTACGGCGACAAGGACGAAGCCAACAGCGGCACCGAGCGCACCATCCCGTTCGACGTGATCCCGCGCATCTTCCCGGCCAGCGAGTGGGCGCTGCTGGAAAAAGGCCTGCGCCAGCGCGTGGCGGCGCTGAACCGCTTTATCCACGACATCTACCACGGCCAGGACATCATCCGCGCCGGCGTGATCCCGCCCGACCAGATCTACAACAACGCCCAGTACCGGCCCGAGATGCTCGGCGTCGACGTGCCGCGCGACATCTACGCCCATGTGGCCGGCATCGACGTGGTGCGCGCCGGCGAGGGCGAGTTCTACGTGCTGGAAGACAACCTGCGCGTGCCTTCGGGCGTGTCGTACATGCTGGAAAACCGCAAGATGATGATGCGGTTGTTCCCGGACTTGTTCGCTCGCAACCGTGTGGCGCCGGTGGCGCACTACCCGGACCTGCTGCTCGACATGCTGCGTGGCGTCTCGCCGCAGGCCATCGCCGATCCCACCGTGGTGGTGCTGACCCCCGGCATGTACAACTCGGCCTACTTCGAGCATGCCTTCCTGGCACAGCAGATGGGGGTGGAGCTGGTGGAAGGCAGCGACCTCTTCGTCGAGGACGACCACCTGTTCATGCGCACCACGCAGGGCCCGCAGCGCATCGACGTGATCTACCGCCGCGTCGACGACGACTTCCTCGATCCGCTGGTGTTCCGGCCCGATTCCGCGCTGGGCGCGGCGGGGCTGCTGTCGGTCTACCGTGCCGGCAACGTGACCATCTGCAATGCGATCGGAACCGGCGTGGCCGACGACAAGTCGATCTATCCGTACGTGCCGGACATGATCCGCTTCTACCTGGGCGAGGAGGCCATCCTCAGCAACGTGCCGACCTATATGTGCCGGCGCCCGGACGACCTGCAGTACGTGCTGGACCACATGGACGAACTGGTGGTGAAGGAAACCCACGGTGCCGGCGGCTACGGCATGCTGGTGGGGCCGGCCGCCACGCGCGCGGAGATCGACGCTTTCCGCGAGGTGGTGAAGTCGCGGCCGGAGCAGTACATCGCGCAGCCGACGCTGGCGCTGTCGACCTGCCCGACCTATGTGGAGGCCGGCATCGCGCCGCGCCATATCGACCTGCGGCCGTTCGTGCTGTCGGGCAAGGAAGTGCGCATGGTGCCCGGCGGGCTGACCCGCGTGGCGCTGCGCGAAGGCTCGCTGGTGGTCAATTCCTCGCAAGGGGGCGGCACCAAGGATACCTGGGTGCTGGAACGATGACGACGACAACCAACCACGTGATGAACACTGCCGCCGCCATGCGAGGAGAGTCGATATGCTGAGCCGTACCGCCGACCACCTGTTCTGGATGGCCCGCTATACCGAGCGCGCGGAGAACACCGCCCGCATGCTCGACGTCAACTATCAGACCTCGCTGTTGCCGCAATCGGCCGAGGTGGCCGAGCAGGGCTGGTGGGCCATGCTCGATATCTCCGAGCTGACGCAAGCCTTCGACCACAAGTACGGGCTGCTGTCGCGCGACGACGTGATCGACTTCATGGTGCGCGACATGACCAACGCCTCGTCGATCATGAGTTGCCTGCGCGCGGCGCGCGAGAATGCGCGCGCGGTGCGCGGCTCGCTGACCACCGAGGTATGGGAGACGGTCAACACCACCTGGCTGGAGGTGCAGCGCATGATCGCAGACGGCGTGTTGAAGGAGGACCCGTCGGCGTTCTTCGAGTGGGTCAAGTTCCGCTCGCACCTGGCGCGCGGCGTGCAGTTCGGCACCATGCTCAAGGATGACGCCTTCCACTTCATGCGGCTGGGCACCTTCCTGGAGCGCGCCGACAACACCGCGCGGATCCTCGACGTCAAGTTCCAGGCCTCGGCCAGCGACGACAGCGACGTTCACCGCGACCCCAGCCGCGACCAGAACGACTTCTACCACTGGGCCGCGGTGCTGCGCTCGGTATCGGGCTTCGAGGTCTACCGCAAGGTCTATCGTGCGGTGATCACGCCGCAGCGCGTGGCCGAGCTGCTGATCCTGCGTCCGGACATGCCGCGCTCGCTAGTATCGAGCATGGACGAGGTGGTGGCGATCCTCGGCACGGTGCACAACCAGCAGTCGGCGGAAACCGAGCGCCAGGCTGGTAAACTCCACGCCGACCTGAAGTACGCGCGGATCGACGATATCTTTGCCGTCGGCCTGCATGCGTACCTGACCAGCTTCCTGGAGCGCATCGGCGATCTCGGCAATGGCATCAGCCGGGACTTCCTTGTGCCGCTGCAGGCGGCCTGACGTGGGCCTGCCGGCGGCGCCACCATGTGCTGCCGCCGCCGCGCCGCGCCCTGATACCGTGAAATACAAGATCCACCACCATACTGTCTACCGCTACGCCGAGCCGGTGCGCCGCAGCGTGCACGAGGTGCGGCTCGAGCCGCGCTCGGGCCCGCTGCAGACCGTGCACCGCTGGCAACTGGCCACGCCCGGCAACCCGTCGGCGGCACGCGACGGCTTCGGCAATATCGTGCACAACTTCACCGTCGCCGGGCCCACCAGCACCATCTCCATCGAGGCCAGCGGCGAGGTGGAAGTCCTGCCGCCGCATGGCGACCTCGACCGCGACGGCCATCACGCGTTCTACGATGTGCCGCCCCCCGGCGAGTCGCGGGTGTCGCCGCTGTACTTCCTCGGCAGCACGCCGCTGACCACGGCGCCACCGGAAATGCAGGCGTTCGCCGCGCCGTTCCTGACCGCCGGCCATGACATCCCGGCGCTGCTGGCGCTGGCCCAGGGCATTGCCGAGCGGGTGCGCTACAAGCCCAATACCACCGATGTCGGCACCTCGGCGGCCGAGGCCTTCAGCCTGGGCAGCGGCGTGTGCCAGGACCAGGCGCAGGTGATGGTGGCGGCGTGCCGGGCGCTGGGCATCCCGGCGCGCTATGTGAGCGGATACTTCTACGATCCGGCCGCCACCGAAATGGCGAGCCATGCCTGGGCGGATGTAAGCCTGGATGCCGAACGCGAACTGTGGTGCAGTATTGACGTCACGCACGGATGCGTGACCGATGAGCGCCATGTGCGCCTTGCGGTGGGGCGCGACTACCAGTCCGCCGCACCAGTCCGGGGCATTCTTGAGGGAGGCTCCGGCGAAACGCTGGAGGTAAATGTCAGTATCACGCCACTTCCGGCCGAGGACTGAGCGCAGTTGCGCCAATTAGGTGCTTGATTCCAGACAGGGCCCGATGCCGAGGCACCGGCGCTAGAATCCGGGGTAATGCAGCCCACCGGCCCCCGTCGAACCCTTCAGGGGCCGCCGTGAAGAACAACACAACAAGACCATGACGTATTGTGTAGCCATGCGGCTGGATGCCGGCCTGGTATTCCTGTCCGACTCCCGCACCAATGCCGGAGTAGACGCCATTTCGACGGCGCGCAAGATGACGGTGTTCGAGGAACCCGGCGACCGCGTGATGGTGCTGCTGACCGCCGGCAACCTGGCCATCAGCCAGTCGGTGCGCCAGATCCTGGCCGAGAACCATGACGAGAAGCGTTCGCTGTGGACCGCGCGCGACATGTTCGAGGCCGCCTCCATCGTCGGCGAGGCCGTGCGCCAGGTGCACAAGCGCGATGCGCACGCATTGCGCGACGCCGGCATCGAATTCAATGTCAGCCTGGTCTTCGGCGGCCAGATCCGCGGCGAGCGGGTGCGGCTGTTCAACATCTACGCGGCCGGCAACTTTGTCGAGGCCACGCCCGAGAACTGCTACTTCCAGATCGGCGAGGCCAAGTACGGCAAGCCCATCATCGACCGCGTGGTGCACCCGTCGCTGCCGCTGGGCGAGGCCGCCAAATGCGCGCTGATCTCGATGGACTCGACCCTCAAGTCCAATATCTCGGTCGGGCTGCCGCTGGACCTGCTGGTCTACGAAGCCGATTCGCTGCGCGTCACGCGCTTCGTCAACATCGACGAGCGCAACACCTACTTCCGCATGATCCGCGACACCTGGGGGCACCGCCTGCGCCAGGTCTTCGGCGAGATCCAGAACCCGGAATGGAATCCCACCGAGCCGGCGGAATTCCCACTGGCGCGCGCCGGCGAGCCGGACTGCTGGGGCCAGCCGGTACGCGCCAGGCGCAATCCTGCGCGCACCCAGGAATAGGCGGCGGAGCGGCGATGCGCGAGATCATCCATTTTTCCCATGCCAACGGCTTCCCGGTGACCACCTACCGCAAGCTGTTCGCGGAGCTGGAAGACGACTTCGAGTTCCGCGCGGTGGACCGCTATGGACACAAGCCCCAGTTCCCGGTCACGCGCGGCTGGCCGCACCTGGTGGAGGAGCTGCTGGGCGAGATCGACCGCCAGTACCATGAGCCGGTCTGGCTGGTGGGGCATTCGCTGGGCGGCTTCCTGTCGCTGATGGCGGCGCTGCGCCGCCCCGGGCAGGTGCGCGGCGTGGTGATGCTGGATTCGCCGATCATCGCCGGCTGGCGCGCTTCGTTGCTGAAGACCGCGCAATGGCTGGGCGTGGACGAGAAACCGGGTCCGGCCGCGGTGACCAGGAACCGCCGCACCCACTGGCCCGATGCCGAGGCGGTGTGGGAGCACTTCCGCTCCAAGCCGAACTTCGCGGTGTGGGACGAGGAAGTGCTGCGCGACTACGCCATCCACGGCACCGAGCCCACCGGCAAGGACAAGGAGCGCCGGTTGCGCTTCAATCGCGAAGTCGAGTACTGGATCTACCGCACGCTGCCCACCGGCCTGGGGCGCAAGGTGTCGCGCGGCGCGCCGGTGCCGGTGGGATTCGTCGCCGGCACGCGCTCGCGCGAAGTCCGCCAGGCCGGGTTGGGGGCTACCCGCAAGCTGGTGGGGCCGAACCTGCGCTTTATCGAGGGCGGCCACCTGTACCCGATGGAGCGGCCGCTGGAAACCGCGCAGCTGGTACAGGACCTGATCGGGGCGATGCGCCGCGACGGACGCTGCCCCCCCCAGGCGGCGCATGCGCCGCAGGACGGCTGAACCCCCGTTTGCGGCCGTTTGCAACCCCGCCGCAGCCCCGCTGAAGAGGGGCGATGTCACAATTTCCGGGTCGGCGGGGATCGGGCTCTCATGTATAATCCCGATTTCCCCGGCAAGCTCGGTTTATGACCAAATTCGTCTTCGTCACCGGTGGCGTCGTCTCTTCTCTCGGCAAGGGCATCGCTGCTGCCTCGCTCGCGGCCATTCTTGAGTCGCGCGGCCTCAAAGTCACCCTCCTCAAGCTAGATCCCTACATCAACGTCGATCCCGGCACGATGAGCCCCTTCCAGCATGGTGAGGTGTTTGTCACGGAAGACGGTGCGGAAACCGACCTGGATCTCGGCCACTACGAGCGTTTCGTCTCGGCCAAGATGCGCAAGTCGAACAACTTCACCACCGGCCAGATCTACGAATCGGTGATCCGCAAGGAGCGCCGCGGCGAATACCTGGGCAAGACCGTGCAGGTGATCCCGCATATCACCAACGAGATCCAGGCCTTCATCGAGAAGGGCGCGGCCGCGTCGCACGACGGCAAGGCCGACGTTGCGCTGGTGGAAATCGGCGGGACCGTGGGTGACATCGAGTCTCTGCCGTTCCTGGAAGCCGCGCGCCAGATGAGCCTGCGCATGGGCCGCAACCACTGCGCCTTCGTGCACCTGACGCTGGTGCCGTTCATCGCCAGCGCCGGCGAGCTGAAGACCAAGCCGACCCAGCACTCGGTGCAGAAGCTGCGTGAAATCGGCATCTCGCCGACCGCGCTGCTGTGCCGCGCCGACCGCCCGATCCCGGACGACGAGCGCGCCAAGATCTCGCTGTTCGCCAATATCCCGCAAGACGCCGTGATTTCGGTGTGGGACGCGGACAGCATCTACAAGATCCCGCAGATGCTCAACGAGCAGGGCCTGGACCGCCTGATCTGCGAGGAGCTGCGCCTGGATCCGAGGCCGGCCGACCTGTCGATGTGGCAGAAGCTGGTCAAAGCGCAGGAAAATCCCGAGCACGAAATCACCATCGGCATGGTCGGCAAGTACGTCGACCTGACCGAGTCGTACAAGTCGCTGATCGAGGCGCTGCGCCACGCCGGCATGCACACCGCCACGCGCGTCAACATCGAGTACATCGATTCCGAAGAGCTGGAATCGGGGCACCTCGAAGTGCTGGCCCCGCTGGACGCCATCCTGGTGCCGGGCGGCTTCGGCAAGCGCGGCACGGAAGGCAAGATCCGCGCGATCCAGTACGCCCGCGAGAACAAGATCCCGTACCTGGGCATCTGCCTGGGCATGCAGCTGGCTGTGATCGAGTTTGCCCGCCACCTGGCCGGCATGGGTGACGCCAACTCGACCGAGTTCAACCTCGAAACCGAGCACCCGGTGGTCGCGCTGATCACCGAGTGGGTGGACCGCGAAGGCAAGGTCGAGCAGCGCTCGGCCGATTCCGACCTGGGCGGCACCATGCGCCTGGGCGCCCAGCGCGTGCCGGTCAAAGAAGGCACCAAGGCCGGCACCATCTACGGCGCCGAGGTCAACGAACGCCACCGTCACCGCTACGAGGTCAACAACCACTACGTGCCGACGCTGGAAAAGGCCGGCATGGTGATCTCGGCCCGCACGCCGACCGAGAACCTGCCGGAAATGATGGAGCTGCCCGAGTCGATGCACCCCTGGTTCGTCGGCGTGCAGTTCCACCCGGAATTCACCTCGACCCCGCGCGATGGCCACCCGCTGTTCAAGGCCTACGTCGAAGCCGCGCTGGCCAGCCAGCAGCGCAAGGGCGCCTGAGGCCCGGCGGCAAGCAGGAGACTGTCATGAAACTCTGTGGATTCGAGGCCGGCCTCGACAAGCCGTTCTTCCTGATCGCCGGTCCGTGCGTGATCGAGTCCGAGCAGATGGCGCTGGATACGGCCGGCGAGCTCAAGGCCATCACCGCTGAACTGGGTATCCCGTTCATCTACAAGTCGTCGTTCGACAAGGCCAACCGTTCCTCGGGCAAGTCGTTTCGCGGCCTGGGCATGGAAAAGGGCCTGGAGATCCTGGCGACCGTCAAGCGCGAGATCGGCGTACCGGTGCTGACCGACATCCACGAGATCGACGAGATCAAGCCCGTCGCCGCCGTGGTGGACGTGCTGCAGACGCCGGCCTTCCTGTGCCGCCAGACTGATTTCATCCGTGCCTGCGCCCAGAGCGGCAAGCCGGTGAACATCAAGAAGGGCCAGTTCCTGGCGCCGCACGACATGAAGAACGTGATCGACAAGGCCCGCGATGCCGCGCGCGAAGCCGGCCTGCCCGATGACGTCTTCATGGCCTGCGAACGCGGTGTCTCGTTCGGCTACAACAACCTGGTGTCCGACATGCGCTCGCTGGCGATCATGCGCGAGACCGGTGCTCCGGTGGTGTTCGACGCCACCCACTCGGTGCAGCTGCCGGGCGGCCAGGGCACCAGTTCGGGCGGCCAGCGCGAGTTCGTGCCAGTGCTGTCGCGCGCCGCCGTCGCCACCGGCGTGGCGGGCCTCTTCATGGAAACGCACCCGGACCCGAGCAAGGCCATGTCCGATGGCCCCAACGCGGTGCCGCTGTCGCGCATGAAGGAACTGCTGGCCATGCTCAAGGACCTGGACACGCTGGTCAAGCGCGCCGGCTTCCTGGAAGACAATTTCGGCTGGCCGGCCTGCACCTGAGCAGGCCCGGTTTTGTCACCACCGCAATGCCGGTGGTGACAAACCATATCGAAAGACAATACAAAAAATCGGGAGATACTTCATGGCCGCGGGCTATATCATCGCCTACGTCGACGTGACCGACCCCCAGCAGTACGAGGAGTACAAGGTGCTCTCGAGCAAGGCCATGCAGATCCATGGCGCCGAGGTGCTGGTACGCGGCGGCAAGACCGAGCCGCTGGAGGGCGAGTGGGCGCCGACGCGCGTCGTGGTGCTGAAATTCCCCAGCTATGACGCCGCCAAGTCGTTCCATGACGGCGAAGCCTATCGCGCCGCCCGCAAGGCGCGCGAGCATGCGGCAAAGATGAACATGATCGTGGTGGAAGGCGCGGCCTGAGATCGGTTGAGGCCGGGCCGCAGGCATGGCATGCGCCTGCCACGCGGACAGGTTGAAGTAATCAGCAGCAGCAAGAATCAACAGTCAGAGAGGAATTCATGAGTGCAATCGTAGATATCATCGGTCGCGAGGTTCTCGACTCGCGCGGCAACCCCACCGTCGAATGCGACGTGCTGCTGGAATCCGGCGTGATGGGCCGTGCGGCCGTGCCGTCGGGCGCCTCCACCGGTTCGCGCGAAGCCATCGAACTGCGTGACGGCGACAAGAGCCGCTACCTGGGCAAGGGCGTGCTGAAGGCCGTCGAGCACATCAACACCGAAATCTCCGAAGCCATCATGGGCCTGGACGCCTCCGAGCAGGCCTTCCTGGACCGCACCCTGATCGACCTCGACGGCACCGAGAACAAGGGCCGCTTGGGCGCTAACGCCATGCTGGCCGTGTCGATGGCAGTGGCCAAGGCCGCCGCTGAAGAAGCCGGCCTGCCGCTGTACCGCTACTTCGGCGGCTCGGGCGCGATGCAGCTGCCGGTGCCGATGATGAACATCGTCAACGGTGGTGCACACGCCAACAACAGCCTGGATATCCAGGAATTCATGATCATGCCGGTGTCGCAGACCAGCTTCCGCGAAGCCCTGCGTTGCGGCGCCGAGATCTTCCACGCGCTGAAGAAGATCCTGGCCGACAAGGGCATGTCCACCGCGGTGGGCGACGAAGGCGGCTTCGCCCCGAACTTCTCGTCCAATGAAGAGTGCCTGAACACCGTGGTGCAGGCCATCGAGAAGGCCGGCTACCGCGCTGGTGAAGACGTGCTGCTGGCGCTGGACTGCGCCGCCAGCGAGTTCTACCACGAAGGCGAGGGCGTGTACCAGCTGGAGGGCGAAGGCCTGAAGCTGTCGTCGACGCAGTTCGCCGACTACCTGGCCAACCTGTGCGACAAGTTCCCGATCGTGTCGATCGAGGACGGCATGGCCGAAGGCGACTGGGACGGCTGGAAGACGCTGACCGAGAAGCTGGGCGAGCGCGTGCAGCTGGTGGGCGACGACCTGTTCGTTACCAACACCAAGATCCTGAAGGAAGGCATCGAGAAGGGCATCGGCAACTCGATCCTGATCAAGATCAACCAGATCGGCACGCTGACCGAAACGTTTGCCGCCATCGAGATGGCCAAGCGCGCCGGCTACACCGCCGTGATCTCGCATCGCTCGGGCGAAACCGAAGACAGCACCATTGCCGACATCGCCGTGGGCACCAACGCCGGCCAGATCAAGACCGGTTCGCTGTCGCGCTCGGACCGCATCGCCAAGTACAACCAGCTGCTGCGCATCGAGGAAGACCTGGGTGATATCGCCAGCTACCCGGGCAAGAGCGCGTTCTACAACCTGCGCTAAGGCCTGTGGTCGTCATTCCCGCCCGCGCGGGAATGACGTACTGGTTCGCAAAGGGCGGCGGTACGGATTGATCTCCGGCCGCCGTTTTTGTATCGAAATCTGCCTGGCAATTGCCTTCCGGCCTGAGTTCGCAGATCATTGTGCGGAATTTCTTGTCCGCAACCTTTCATGCGTCTGATCTCGCTGCTGTTGTTCGTGCTGCTGCTTGCGATCCAGTATCCGCTCTGGCTGGGCAAGGGTGGCTGGCTGCGTGTCTGGGACCTGAACCGGCAGCTGACCGAGCAGGGCACCCGCAACCAGACGCTCAAGCTGCGTAACGCCAAGCTGGAAGGGGAAGTCGCCGACCTGCAGGACGGCACCGGCGCCATCGAGGAACGGGCCCGCTATGAGCTGGGCATGGTGAAGGAAGGCGAGGTGTTCGTACAGTTCGTCGCGCCGGCACCCAAGGTCAGCGCCACGCCCCCGCTGCCGCCGCCGCCGAACTCCGCGGCCGGCATGGCGCGCCACTGAGCGGGCGCCTGAGAGCCCGCCGTCTTCACAAGCACACCCAGGCAGTGGCATTGCGCCCGCTGCCGTCACCACCAGTACGGATAGCCCCAGCCGCCCCAGTAGCCGGGCATGCCGACGCTGACGCCACCGCCCCAGCCACCCCATCCGCCGTAGAACAGGCTCCAGTTCGTGTTGGGGTACGCCGCGCGCGCATACGCCTCAGCCTGCTGTTGGCGCGCGATGGCGTCCGCCTGTTCGCGCAGCACTTCCTGGTTGAGCGTATCGAGTTTCTGCCGCTGTTCAGCCGTCAGCCGGGCGGGCGGAATGGTGTTGGGCGCGAGCCGCGCCGTCGGCGGCGAGCCGTTGGCGTCGCGTGGCAATTCCGCGCAGCCGCCGGCCAGCAGCATGGCGCCGGCCAGCGCCAGGGAGCAAGCGCCACGCAGCCTGCCGCGCGAGGCGGTCGCGGTGGTGGCGCCGGAATCCTGCAGGGGGTGGGAGGCACGGGCGGACATGGTGGTTCTCAGGCGCGCTAGGTACTGCAGCTAGGTACTGCAATCGTACAGCCGTTGGACCGGGCGGCGCAGTGGATGTTTCCGTTGCGCCGCCCCGCACCTTCCTGATGTTCCGCCGTCGTGCGCGCCCGCGCTCAGTGGTGCTGGTGCGCGCCGGCACCGGCGCCGGTGGCGATGTGGGTGGCCGAGAACAGCTGGGCGCAGTCGACCGGGTCGAACTCGTAGCGCTGGCCGCAGAAATCGCAATGGATCTCGACATTGCCGCGCTCGGCGATGATGCTGTCGATCTCGTCCTGGCCCAGCGACTGCAGCATGCCCGCCACCTTGGGGCGAGAGCACGAGCAGTGAAAATGCGGCGTCAGCGGCTCAAACACGCGCAGGCCGGCATCCTGCAGGTCTTCCCAGAACAGGCGGCGCAGCAGCGTGTCAGGGGTCTCGGCCAGCAGTTCGTCGGCCTTGAGCGTGGTGCCCAGTTGCACGGCGCGGTCCCAGGTGTCCAGGTCCTGCGCACGCGCGTGGCTGGCCAGCGGCGCGCCGGTTTCGCCGACTTCCGCGGTGCCACCGTAGGCAGGCAGCTTCTGCAACAGCATGCCGGCGGCGACGTGGTCGTCCGCGGCCAGCCACAGGCGCGTGTCGAGCTGCTCGGAGGCATGCATGTAGTGCTCCAGCACCGCGCTGATCGAGGCCAGCGGGCCGTGGGCGTCGGCCAGCGGCACGATGCCCTGGTACGGCTGCTGCCCCGGCAGCTTGTCCTTCGGGTCCAGCGTGATGGCGAAGCGGCCGTGGCCGTGGGCGTGGACCATGTCGGCCAGCGTGGCGTCGTCGGCAATCTCGGCACCTTCCGCCAGCTTGGCGGTGGCGCGCATCGACAGGTCGGACAGGCACTCCACCACCAGCATGCGCACCGGGCCGTCGCCGTGCAGCTGCATCACCAGCGCGCCGTTGAACTTCAGGTTGGCCGACAGCAGCGCGGCGGCGGCCATCATCTCGCCCAGCAGCCGGCGGACCGGGGCGGGGTAGGTGTGGCGGCCCAGCACTTCTTGCCAGGTGGCTTCCATGCGCACCAGCTCGCCGCGCACGGGGGCCGCGTCGAACAGGAACTTCTGCAGGGTGTCGGGGGTGGTGGTATCGGTCACAATGTCGGTCGATGCTTCGGTTAGTGCTGCCGCGGGGCGCTGGACTGGGTTCAGCCGATCCGCTTGAGCTGTTGCTTGTACAAGGCCTGACGCGTGGCGTAGGTCTCGGCGTTGCGGTACAGGTTGGCGACGTCTTCGTCGGTCAGCTGGCGCACCACCTTGGCCGGCGCGCCCAGGATCAGCGAGCGGTCCGGGAAGACCTTGCCCTCGGTGACCACGGCGCCGGCGCCGACCAGGCACTCCTTGCCGATCACGGCGCGGTTCAGCACCACGGCCTGGATGCCGATCAGCGAGCCTTCGCCGACGGTGCAGCCGTGCAGCATGGCCTGGTGGCCGATCGAGACCTTGTCGCCCAGGGTCAGCGGGCAGCCCGGATCGGTGTGTAGCACGGAGCCCTCCTGGATATTGGTGTCCTGGCCTACCACGATCGGTTCGTTGTCGCCGCGGATCACGACACCGGGCCAGGCGCTGGCGCGGGACTTGAGGGTCACGTTGCCGATGACGGTGGCTTCGGGGGCCACGTAGGCATCGCTGTCGATATTGGGCTTGACGTCGCCGAGTTGGTAAAGCGCCATGGGGTCTCCTGCACGAAAGGCTTTTGTTGAAATGGGGGTTGCCGCCGGACTTTAAAGGGTCGAGGCGGGCGCCGGGGGGCGCGGCAGTGGGCTCGATGCCTCGCGCGCGAGGCGCCACGGGACTGCGCGGCGACGGGTGCCGGCGAGGCCCTACAATGGCGGCAGTCCGGATTTTACGCCCATGCCAGAAAAAACACCCGCCGTCGCTTTGCCTGATCCATCACTTTCGCCACGCCGCCAGGCGCTGGCGGTGCTGTGCATGAAGGATGCGCGCGCCAAGGCCGCGGCGGCGCGGGCGCTGTATCGGCAGGCAATGGCGCTGCCAGATGAGGCGCTGCGCCCGGACGAGGCGATCGAGGCCGAAGACGCCGGCCGCATCCCGGGCCGTCCCGAGCGGCCGCCGTTGGTGGCGCCGCAGGGCGTCGAGCGGCGCCGCTCGCTCCATACCGCCGCCGGCCGCGCGGCGATGATCCACGCGCTGTGCCATATCGAATTCAACGCGATCAACCTGGCGCTCGACGCGGCATGGCGCTTTGCCGGCATGCCGTCCGCCTACTACCGCGACTGGTTGCGCGTGGCCGATGAAGAGGCGTACCACTTCACGCTGCTGGCCGACCACCTCGGCACGCTGGGCGCGGCCTATGG
Source organism: Cupriavidus sp. DF5525 (assembly GCF_040149425.2). NCBI lineage: Bacteria > Pseudomonadati > Pseudomonadota > Betaproteobacteria > Burkholderiales > Burkholderiaceae > Cupriavidus > Cupriavidus sp. DF5525. The sequence goes on from NZ_CP168265.1 coordinate 1,186,200, forward strand.
CGATTTCCCGGCGCACAACAGCCTGTGGGAGATGACCGACAAGACCGCGGGCGACGTGCTGGCGCGCATGGCGCTCGTGCCGCGCACTTTGGAAGCGCGCGGGCTCGATGCCTCGCCGCCGGTGCGCGCCAGGCTGGCGGGGGCGGGCGACCATGCCGCCGCGGCCATCATCGACATCATCCTGCGCGATGAGGTCGGGCACGTGGCGATCGGCAATCACTGGTATCGCTGGCTGTGCGCGCAGCGCGGGCTGGAGCCGGTCGGGACTTATGCAAAGCTGGCTGAGCAGTACCGTGCGCCGAAGCTGCGCGGGCCGTTCAATCTCGAAGCCCGCCGGGCGGCGGGCTTCGACGAGGCCGAGCTGGCGTGGCTGGAGGCGTCTGCCGGCTAAGCCGACTGCCGCCGCTGCTCGGCGCGCTCCTCTTCCAGCAGCCGCAACACCCGCCGCTGGATCTTGCCCGTCGTCGTCATCGGCAACTGGTCGATAAACTCGATCGCCTTCGGATATTCATACGGCGCGAGCTGCCCACGCACATGCGCCTGTAATTCCGCCACCAGCGCCGCATCGCCATCGAACGAGCGCGCCACCGCAGGCGTCAGCACCACGAAGGCCTTGACCACCGCGCCGCGCTCGGGATCGGGCGAGGGCACCACGGCGCAGTTGGATACCGCCGGATGCTTGAGCAGGCAGTTCTCGATCTCGCTCGGCCCGATGCGGTAGCCCGAGGACTTGAAGACATCGTCCGCACGCCCCTGGTACCAGAGATAGCCATCGGCATCGATGCGCGCCAGGTCGCCGGTGCGGCACCAGCGCAGGCCGTCGCGCTCGACGTACTTGGCTTCGGTCGCGGCCTCGTTCTTCCAGTAGCCGAGAAAGAACACCGGATCCGGATGCCCGGCGATATCGGTCGCGCACACCGCGACCTCGCCATCCTCGCCTGGCGGGCAGGGCCGGCCTTCGTCGTCGATCACCTGCACGCGGTGGCCGGGGTAGGGGCGTCCCATCGAGCCCGGCCGCGCCGGCCAGCCCAGCCGTTCATCGTCGTACTGCGCGGTGCAGTTGCCGACGATGTAGTTGATCTCGGTCTGGCCGAACATCTCGTTGACGATCACGCCCAGCGCGTCGCGGCACCAGCCGAACACGGTCTCGCCCACCGCCTCGCCGGCACTCATCAGCGCGCGCAGCTTGATCGCATAGCACTGCTGCGGCTCGGGGCAGGCCTTCATCATCTGCTTGAGCGCGGTCGGGAACAGGAAGGTGCTGGTGACGGCGTAGCGCTCCAGCAGCTCGAAGGCGCGCTCGGCGGAGAAGCGCCCCTGGTAGCCTACGATCGGCTTGCCGAAGTACAGCGCCGGCATCAATGCATCCCACAGGCCGCCGGTCCAGGCCCAGTCGGCGGGGCTCCAGAACACGTCGTTATCCTGCGGATACCAGTTCTGCGAGCAGACGAAGCCGGTCAGGTTGCCGATCAGCGCGCGGTGCGGGATCAGCGCGCCCTTGGGCGGGCCGGTGGTGCCGCTGGTGTAGATCAGCACCGCGGCCTCGTCGGCCTTGGTCTGCTCGGCGGTGAAGGTGGGCAGTTGCGCGGCCAGCAGCACGTCCCAGTCGTGGTCGCCGCGCCCGTGCGCGTCGCCTGCGGCGATCACGGCGGCCAGCGTCGGGCATTCCGGGCGCGCGGCCAGCACGTTGTCGATCGAGGTCTCGTCGGCGATGGCAACGTTGGCTTCGCTGTGCGCAATGCGGTAGGCCAGCGCCTCGGGCCCGAACAGCATCGACAGCGGCATCGCGATCGCACCGAGCTGGTAGATCGCCATATGCGCGATCACGGTCTCGATCCGCTGCGGCATCACGATCGCGACGCGGTCGCCGCGCGCCACGCCGAGCGCGCGCAGCGCCGCCGAGAGCCGGTTGGCCTCGGCCTGGATGTAGGCGAAGGTATGGGCATTGCGGCGGCCGTCCTCGTGCTCGGTGTAGACGGCGATGCGGTCCATGGTGGCCGGATCGCGCGCCCAGCGTCCGCAGCAGGCCTCGGCGATATTGAACTGCGGGGGGATTTCCCAGCGGAAGGATTCGTACAGGGCGCGGTAATCGTCGCGCCGGCTTGCCGGCAAGGCAGCTGCGGCCATCCAAGGTCTCCTGTAGGTCCGCCCGGCGCTATAATGCCCGCAAGCGAACGATCGTTCTATTTTGTTCGGGCTTCCCCTGCCACCCCCGCGGCGCCGCAGTCAGCGGCAGGAAGACCCCGACGCAAGGGTGGAGACAATGACAATCAAGGAAACCTCGCGGTCTGAATTTATCACGTTGCGCGGGCTGCGCTACCACGTGCGCCACTGGGGCACGCCGGGCGCGCGCAAGCTGTTCATGCTGCATGGCTGGATGGATGTGGCCGCGTCGTTCCAGTTCCTGGTCGACCACCTGCGTGGCGACTGGCACGTGATCGCGCCGGACTGGCGCGGGTTTGGCGAGACCGACTGGCCCACGCGCTATCCGGGCACGCAGTCGTACTGGTTTGCCGACTACATCGCCGACCTGGAGGCGCTGCTCGACCATTACCAGTCCGAAGGGCAAGTCGACCTGGTCGGCCACAGCATGGGCGCCAACGTGATCTGCCTGTACGCCGGCATCCGCCCCGAGCGCGTGCGCCGCGTGGTGGACCTGGAGGGCTTCGGCATGACGGCGACGCGGCCGCAGCACGCGCCCAGGCGCTATGCGCGCTGGCTCGACGAACTGCGCGCCGGTGCCGGACTGAAGACGTATGACAGCGTGGAGGGTGTCGCCGCACGCCTGCAGAAGACCAACCCGCGCCTGCCGGACGACCGCGCCGCCTTCCTCGCCGCGCACTGGTCGCGCCAGAACGCCGACGGCCGCTGGGAGATCCTGGGCGATCCCGCGCACAAGCTGGTCAACCCGATGCTGTACCGGGTCGACGAAGTGATGGCGATCTGGGAGCAGGTCAGCGCGCCGGTGCTGCACGTGGAAGCGCGCGACTCGGACACGCTACGCCATATCGCCCACAAGCAGACCATCGCCGAGTTCAAGGAGCGCTTCCGCGCCTTCCGCGATTTCCGTGAAGAGGTAGTCGACGATGCCGGCCACATGCTGCACCACGACCAGCCCGCCGCGGTGGCGGCGCTGGTCGAGTCGTTCTGCAGCTGACGCTCACGCGTGCGTGAGCTTTTCCTTCAGCGCGGCGTTGTTGCTGGTGTGCACGTGCACCAGTGCCTTTTCCGGGAAGGCATAGTGGTAGGCGCGGCGCAACGCCAGCGCGGCTTCATGGAAGCCTGACAGGATCAGCTTCTGCTTGTTGGTGTAGAAGGCGATATCGCCCGCGGCAAAGATGCCGCGGCGCGAGCTTTCGTAGGTGGTGGTGTCGACCAGGATGCGGCCAGCGCGCATGTCCATATCCCACTGCGCGATCGGGCCCGGTTCGGACACCAGGCCGTACAGCGCCACCAGTTCGTCGGCGGGCACGACCGTGCTGCCGTCGCGCGTGCGCACCTCGACTTCGGTGAGCGCGCCACCTTCCCCAGTGGTACGCAGCGCGCCCAGCATGCCGACCACGAAATCCATCTCGCCGGCCGCCACGGCCTCGCGCATCTCCGCGACGGTGCCATCGGCGGCGCGGAAGCCCTCGCGCCGGTGCAGCAGCGTTACGCGCGCGGCCACCTTGCGCAGCGCCAGCGCCCAGTCCAGCGCCGAGTCGCCGCCGCCGGCCACCACCACGCGCTTGCCGGCAAAGCGCGACACGTCGCGCACGGCGTAGTGCACGTGGCGGCCTTCCAGCGCCGGTGCTTCCGGCAGCGACACGCGCTGCGGCGCAAAGGCGCCGGCACCCGCGCAGATCAGCACCGCGGCGACATCGAAGCGCTTGCCGCCGTCGGTGGTCACCAGCAGGCGCTGGTGGGCGGGATGGCCACCCTGCGGCGGCTCTGCCGGGATTTCGGACAGGCTCTCGGCGCGCTGGCCGAAGTGCATCGGGAAGGCAAACGGCTCGCACTGTTCTAGCAACCGGTCCACCAGCTCTTGCGCCAGGCAGCCCGGCACGGCGGGGATATCGTAGATCGGCTTCTCGGGGTAGAGCTCGGTGCACTGGCCGCCGGCGCGGTCCAGTACATCGATCAGTTCACATTTGAGGCCGAGCACGCCGGCCTGGAACGCGGCGAACAGCCCGACCGGGCCGGCGCCCACGATCAGGACGTCGGTGGTGGTGACGGCGGGGGAGGTGTCGTTGGACATTGAGCATGGCGGGCACACCAGGCGCCCGAAGAAGACGGTGCAAAGCCCGACTATACCCCCCGCAAGGCCCGTTTCCGCCGACGCCAGCGTTGCCGGCAGGGCTTTGCCAGGGCACGCCGGCGTCACGCAAGCAGGGGCGACAAGAGTAGAATGGCGCCATGCAAAACGCCAATGCCCTCAACGCCGACCTGCACTGCCATTCCACCGTGTCCGACGGCACGCTGTCACCCCGCGCGGTGGCGCAACTCGCCCGCGATGCGGGGGTCGCGATGTGGGCGTTGACCGACCATGACGAGCTGGCCGGCCAGGCCGAGGCGCGCGCCGCGGCGGAAGAATTCGGCATGCGCTATGTCCCGGGCGTGGAGATCTCGGTGACCTGGGCGGGGCAGACCGTCCATATCGTCGGTCTGCAGATCGACCCGTTCTGCCCCGAACTGATCGACGGCCTGACCGACACCCGCTCCGGCCGCGCGCGCCGCGCCCGCGATATCGGCGATGCGCTGGCCAAGGTCGGCATCAGCGGCGCCTTCGAAGGCGCGCTCAAGTACGTGGGCAACCCGGACCTGATCTCGCGCACACACTTTGCGCGGTGGCTGGTCGACGAGGGCCGTTGCACCACCATCGGCGATGTCTTCAGCGAATACCTGTCCGAAGGCCGCCCGGGCTATGTCGGCCACCGCTGGGCCAGCCTGGCTGACGCGATCGGCTGGATCCGCGCCGCCGGCGGCATTGCCGTGATGGCGCACCCGGGCCGCTACAACTACACCGTCACCCAGCACGACGCGCTGTTCGACGAATTCACCGCACTGGGTGGCGGCGCGGTCGAGGTCGTGACCGGCAGCCATACGCCGGACCAGTACCGCCGTTATGCCGATGTGGCGCGCCATTACGGGCTGCTGGCCTCGCGCGGCTCGGACTTCCACGGCCCCGGCGAAGGGCGGGTGGAGCTGGGCGCGCTGCCGCCGCTGCCGCCGTCGGTCACGCCGGTCTGGCACGACTGGTAAGCGCACGCCCGGCATGAGCCTCCGTTTCGATCCCCCGATCCGTCAGCATCCGTTACCGACACCTGGTCCATGTCCCAGTACTTCGAGATCCATCCGCTCAACCCGCAGTCGCGCCTGATCAAGCAGGCCGCCCAGATCCTGCAGAAGGGCGGGCTGATCGCGCTGCCGACCGACTCCAGCTACGCGCTCGCCTGCCAGCTCGACGACAAGCACGCGGTCGAGCGCCTGCGCCGGCTGCGCGGCATCGACGACCGCCACCACCTGACGCTGATGTGCCGCGACCTGTCCGAACTCGGCAACTTCGCCCGCGTCGACAACCGGCAGTACCGCTGGATCAAGGGCGCCACCCCGGGCCCCTACGTGTTTATCCTGGAAGCGACCAAGGAAGTGCCGCGGCGGCTCTCGCACCCGGCGCGCAAGACCATCGGCGTGCGCGTGCCCGACCATGCGATCCCGCTGGCGCTGCTGGGCGAGACCGGCGAGCCGCTGATCTCGGCCACGCTGCAGATGCCGGGCGACGAGAAGCCGCTCAACGACCCGTCGGAAATCCGCGCCCGGCTGGAAAAGCAACTCGACCTGGTGGTGTGCGGCGGCCCGGCGCCGGCGCAGCCGACCACGGTGATCGACCTGACCGGCGGCGAGCCTGAACTGGTGCGCGCCGGCCGCGGCGACATGGAGCGATTCGGGCTCTGAGCGCTGCCACGGACGCCGCGACAGGTGCGTCGTCCTGCGCCTGGCAGCCTGCCGGGCCGTTACAATAGGGACCATGGATTCCTCCCTTATCCAGACCTTCGCGGTCTATGCCCTGCCGGTGCTGTTCGCCATCACGCTGCACGAGGCCTCGCACGGCTACGTGGCCAAGCTCTTTGGCGACAACACGGCCTACGCGCTCGGGCGCGTCAGCCTGAACCCCATCCGCCATATCGACCCGATCGGCACGGTCGCGGTGCCGTTGCTGCTCTACATCATGACCAGCGGCCAGTTCGTGTTCGGCTATGCCAAGCCGGTGCCGGTGGTGTTCGAGCGCCTGCGCAATCCGCGCTGGCACGGCATGTGGGTGGCACTGGCCGGGCCCGCCAGCAACGTGGTGCAAGCCTTCGTCTGGGTGCTGCTGGCGATCGGCCTGACCTGGGGTGGCGTGCGCGAACCGTTCTTCGGCGAGATGGCGCTGGCCGGCGTGCGCGTCAACCTGGTGGTGGCCGCCTTCAACCTGTTCCCGGTGCCGCCTTTGGACGGCGGCCGCGTGCTGACCGCGCTGCTGCCGCAGCGCATAGCCCGCGCGGTTTCCCGCATCGAGCCTTATGGCATCTTCGTGGTGCTGGCGCTGGTGGCGGCGGGCGTGATCACCACGATCTGGATGACGCCGGTGGTCAACGTGCTGATGTCGCTGATCGAGCTGATGCTGCGCCCGATCGTGATGCTGCTGCAGTGAGCGGAAGGGGTAATGGGAGGTGTAATGCCATGATGCCGCTGCAACCCGCATCGCATGCCGGACTTTCAGAACCATCTCGCTGGGTCACGCGCTGGGCCCACCTGCTGCGCCCGGGCGCACGCGTGCTCGACCTGGCCTGCGGCAGCGGCCGCCATGCCGCCTGGCTGGTCGCGCGTGGCCATGCGGTGCTGGCGGTCGACCGCGATGCCGACGCCATCGCCGGCCTGCCGGCGGGCGTCAGTGGCCGCGTGGCCGACCTGGAGCAGGGCGGCTGGCCGCTGGCAGGGGAGGCGCCGTTCGACGCCATCGTCGTCACCAACTATCTGCACCGGCCGCTGTGGCCGCACTTGGCCGCCGCGCTGGCGCCGGGCGGCGTGTGGCTGTACGAGACCTTTGCCGTGGGCAACGAAAGCGTCGGCAAGCCGTCGCGGCCGGATTTCCTGCTGCGACCGGGCGAATTGCTCGAGGTGGCGAATGCGCACGGCCTGCGCGTGATCGCCTATGAGGATGGCGTCATCGAAGTGCCGAAAACAGCCTTCGTGCAGCGGCTATGTGCGGTGCGCGCGGCGGATTCCGCCGACGATGCGGCTGCCCCTGCACGCTACCGCCTGGACCCGTGACCCTGGCCTCGGGCGGTCGGCGAGAATGCCGCTGCACACGTTGATACAGTTGGTAGCAACCCCTGTCCGGACAGCGGTCGAAGCGACCTGCGGTTCCGGTACAATCCCGTTATTCGCATCCCGAATCCCTAACCTTATGACACAGATTACCGGCAGCATTGTCGCCATTGTCACCCCGATGCATGAGGACGGCAGCCTGGACTTCCCGGCCCTGCGCGCACTGGTCGACTGGCACGTGGCCGAAGGCACCGACGGCATCGTGATCGTGGGCACCACTGGCGAGTCCCCGACGGTTACCGTCGAGGAGCACTGCGAACTGGTCCGCGTCGCCGTGGAACAGGCCGGCAAGCGCATCCCGATCATCGCAGGTACCGGCGGCAATTCCACCAAGGAAGCCATCGAGCTGACGGCTTTCGCCAAGAAGGTGGGCGCCGATGCGTCGCTGCAGGTCGTGCCATACTACAACAAGCCGACCCAGGAAGGCATGTACCGCCATTTCCGCACCATCGCGGAAGCGGTGGACCTGCCGGTGCTGCTGTACAACGTGCCGGGCCGCACGGTCGCGGACATGAGCAACGAGACCATCCTGCGCCTGGCGCAGGTGCCGGGCATCGTTGGCGTGAAGGAAGCCACGGGCAATATCGACCGCGCCGCGCAACTGATCAAGGACGCGCCGGAAGGCTTTGCCATCTACAGCGGCGACGACCCCACGGCCGTTGCGCTGATCCTGCTGGGCGGCCACGGTAATATCTCGGTCACCGCGAACGTGGCGCCGCGCAAGATGCACGAGATGTGCGTCGCGGCGCTCAAGGGCGATGTCGTCACCGCACGCCGCCTGCATATGGAACTGATCGGACTAAACAAGGCCATGTTCGTCGAAGCCAATCCGATCCCGGTCAAGTGGGCGCTGCAGCAGATGGGCAGGATGGAAGGCGGTATCCGCCTGCCGCTGACCCCGCTGTCCGAGGACAACCACGAAACCGTACGCAAGGCACTGGCCGCCGCCGGCCTGCTGGCCTGATTTTCCGCGGCGTCTTGCTGTCGCTCGCTCAACTAGGATTGCGTGTCAATGAAACTGAAGCTTAACCGCCGCGGCGCGACGCAAGTCCGCCGCGCCGCTCTGGTTGTGCCCGTGCTCGCCGCGGGCGTGATTACCGGCTGCAGCAGCATCAACGAGGCGATGCAGCCCGACAAGATCGACTACAAGTCGTCGGCCTCGAAGCGCACGCCTACGCTGGATATCCCGCCCGATCTGACCAAGCTGGAGGGCGATCGCCGCTATTCGGTGCCCGACCAGAACGGTACCTCGACGCTGTCGAACTACAGCCAGGCCACGAAGGTACGCGAGCAATCCCCGACCGAGAACGTGCTGCCCTCCGCGCAGGGCATCCGCATGGAGCGTGACGGCAACACGCGCTGGCTGGTGATCAGCAACGGCATGCGCGGCGACCAGCTGTGGCAGCAGCTGCGCGGCTTCTGGCAGGAAAGCGGTTTCCTGCTGGTGCAGGACTCGCCCGAGACCGGCATCATGGAAACCGACTGGGCCGAGAACCGCGCCAAGATCCCGCAGGACATCATCCGCAACACCATCGGCAAGGTGTTCGATGGCCTGTACTCGACCTCGGAGCGCGACAAGTTCCGCACCCGGGTCGAGCGCTCGCAGAACGGCACGCTGGAGGTCTTCATCAGCCACCGCGGTGCGCAGGAGCAACTGACCGGCATCGACAAGTCCAGCACCGTGTGGACCCCGCGTCCGGCCGATCCCGAGCTGGAAGCCGAATTCCTGTCGCGCCTGGCGCAGCGCCTGGGCGTGCAGAAGGAGCAGGCCGACCGCATGGCCAAGAACCCGGCTGCTGCCGGCAATGCCGCAGCTCCTGCTGCTACCGGTACCGCTGCTGCTGCCGCGGGCACCGCTGCCCCGGCAGAAGGCGCGGCGACGGGCAAGTCGTACCTGGCCCAGGTCAACGGCGCCCCGGCGCTGCAGATCCCCGAACCGTTCGACCGCGCCTGGCGCTCGGTCGGGCTGTCGCTGGATCGCGTCAACTTCACCGTTGAAGACCGCGACCGCGCCCAGGGGCTGTACTACGTGCGCTATGTCGACCCGCGCACCGTTGCCGACAGCCGCGGCTTCTTCTCCAAGCTGTTCACCAAGCCGGAAGATCCCAAGACCGCCAAGAAGTACCGCGTGTCGCTCAAGGGCACCGGCAGCGGTACCCTGGTGACGGTGCTCAACGACGCCGGCCAGCCCGAGAGCGGCGAAATCGGCAAGCGCATCCTGTCGCTGCTCGACGAGCAACTGCACTGAGCCGGCAGGTGACCGGCATATCAACCGGCCGGCGCGCGACGCGTCGGCAGGGCAGGCCAGGGCGGGCGCATTCATGATGCGCTTTGCCTTCCTTGGCAGCGGCAGCGAGGGCAACTCGCTGCTGATCGAATCCCGCGAAGACACCACCACCACCCGCGTACTGCTGGACTGCGGTTTCGGCATCCGCGAGACCGCCCGGCGCCTGGAGCGCCTGGGCGTCACGCCGGACCAGCTTGACGCGGTGCTGGTGACGCACGAGCACGGCGACCATGTCGGCTCGGCCTACGCATTCGCGGCCCGTCATCGCCTGACCGTCTACACCAGCCACGGCACCTGGCTGGCCACTTCGCATCTGCGCGGCGCCGACGTGGCCGACGTGCGGGTCTGCTGCGCCGACCATGCGTTCGGCATCGGCAGCCTGCAGGTGATGCCGTACACCGTGCCGCATGACGCGCGCGAGCCGCTGCAGTTCGTGCTGTCCGACGGACAGGCGCGGCTGGGCGTGCTGACCGATGCGGGGATGGAAACGCCCTACGTGACGGCGCGCCTGTCAGGCGTCGACGCCCTGGTGCTGGAATGCAACCATGACCGCGAGATGCTGCGCAATTCGGTTTATCCGGCTTCGCTGAAGCGGCGCATCGGCGGCGACTTCGGCCACCTGGCCAATGAAGTGGCGGCGAGCATCCTGGGGCAGGTGGCCCATGCAGGCCTGAACCGCGTGGTCGCGGCCCATCTGAGCAAGCAGAACAACACGCGCGAACTGGCCACCGGCGCGCTGGCGACTGCATTGGGTGCGCTGCCGGCTGATGTGCTGGTGGCGGATCAGGATGAGGGGCTGGGCTGGCAGGCGGTGCGTGCCTGACGCGGCGGGATGTACAAGCGGCGGCCGCAGTAGCGTGGCGGCGCGCCAAATAAAAAAACCGGCCCGAGGGCCGGTTTTTTTATCGGTGAGAAACCGATTACTGCTTGGCAGCCGGAGCCGAAGCGTCAGCGGCCGGAGCCGATGCGTCAGCAGCCGGAGCCGATGCGTCAGCAGCGGCAGCAGCCGGTGCAGCCGGAGCCGAAGCTTCAGCAGCCGGAGCGGCGGCAGCCGGAGCAGCCGTGTCAGCGGCCGGAGCAGCCGGTTCTTCCTTCTTGCCGCAGGCGGCGAGAGCAACAGCGGCCAGCAGCGATGCGATCAGGAGAGACTTCTTCATTGTTCGTCCTTTAACTTGTAATAACGGAAAACAGGCGATGAATAATTACCGGTAATTATCGCTCTTGAACTGCAAAATAGAGGCCCTCCCGGGTGCCGACATATGCAGTGGTCCACAGTACTAGCCAGCCGCCGATTATATCCGCGTTTTCCCGGCTTGTGTAGCGCAGAAATTTGCTGATTCGCATTGTTACGCATTATTACAGGCGCGGGCCCAATAGTAACCATCCTTCAAGCGCCCAGTGATGGAAAGTTTCCAGTAGGTCTGGCAAGTCCGCGCAGGCTGCAACATCTTCGCCACTAAGGTGGCGATAATCGGCCAATTTTTTCAGCCAGGGCATCAGTTCTGACGGGGGCTCGTAAGCTTCGCCATTCAGAAAGAAATTGGCCCGGTCGTAAAGTGCAATCGATGCCGGCGCAAGCACGACGCCGTGCTGGGCCGCCAGTTTCGCATAACGGCGCGGGGGAATGTCGGATATCTCGGCAAACTCGACGCCGGGCTTGGGCTCGGACAAGTGGCTGCCCAGAAATTCAGACACCATCTGGCTGTTCCATTGCAGCGCCTTCAGGCGTTCGGCGACGGCCTTGGCCATGCCCGCGGGCAATTGCGCGGGGCGTGCCGCGGCGCGTTCGCCGGGGTCGGCATAACGGCCGCCAAGGTCTTCGTTGTCCTCGACCGTTTCTGAGAGCCATGCGAGGAAATGCCCGGCCAGTTCGCGATACGCCGGGGCGCGGAAACCGATCGAGCAGGTCATGCATTCGCCCTCGGCAATGCCGTCGTGCGCGTATTGCGGCGGCAGGTACAGCATGTCGCCGGGCTCCAGCACCCATTCCTGTTCGGCGCTGAAGTCGGCAAGGATCTTCAGCGGCATGTCGGGCACCAGCTCCAGGCTGGTCTGCGACGAGATGCGCCAGCGTCGCCGGCCCGAGACTTGCAGCAGGAACACGTCGTAGGAATCGAAGTGCGGGCCTACGCCACCGCCGTCGGTGGCGTAGCTGATCATCAGGTCGTCCAGGCGCGCATCGGGCACGAAACGGAAGCGGCCCATCAGTTCCGCTGCAGCGGCATCGTGCAGGTTCACGCCCTGCACCAGCAAAGTCCACTGTCGGGTCTTGACGGCGGGCAGGTTTTCGCGCGCAAATGGACCATGTTCGAGCTTCCAGCGGTTGCGGAAGTGCGTCACCAGTCGCGATTCGACATCGTCGCGGTCGGCAAGGTCAAAAAGGGCATCGCGCGACACAGGCGGCACGATTTCAGGCACCGCCTGTCGAATGAGCAAAGGCTTTTGGTGCCAGACATCCCGCATGAATGCAGCAGGCGTCATGCCACCGAGCAGGCCGAGCGGAGTGTCTGGATCGACGGGGCCAGGGGGCAGGGCCTGCGCGTATAATGCGGAATCGTTCATGGAGTCAAGAATTGAAAATCGCTAAGAACACGGTAGTGTCCGTGATGTACAAGCTTTCGGACGCGCAGGGCAATCTGATCGAGGAGTCAGATGAAGCCATGGTCTATTTGCACGGCGGGTATGATGGCACGTTCCCCAAGATCGAGGAAGCGCTCGACGGCCATGACACAGGCTTCGAAACCCAGTTGCAGCTGGAGCCGGATGACGCGTTCGGCGACTACGATGCCGATCTGGTAAAGGTCGAGCCGCGCAACCGTTTCCCCGAGCCGCTGGAAGTCGGCATGCAGTTCGAAGGCATGCCGGAAGATGGCGACGAAGAAGATTCCGTCATCTACACCGTGACCGACGTGGCCGAAGACAAGGTGGTGCTGGACGGCAACCATCCGCTGGCTGGCATGTCGCTGCGCTTCTGGCTGAAGGTTGCCGAAGTGCGCGAAGCCACCGCCGAGGAAATCGAGCACGGCCACGCCCATGGCGCTTCCGGCGTCGAGGTGGTGGACGAGGACGAGGACGACGATACCCCGCGCACGCTGCATTGATTTTGCTCCCCAGGGCCCCATGAAAAAGCCGGCTTAGCGCCGGCTTTTTCATTTCCGTGGCGGCAGCGAACATGTTCAGTGAACGGCCGGCGCGTCCTTGAGCACCACCGAGAACGGCGACCCCGCGCCTGGCGTGATCACCAGCTCGACCCACTGCGACACCGTGTCGTTCGGCAGCGACACGCGCGTGAAGTTCTGCAGGGGTTTGCCGGCGGTATCGCGCAATGGCTTGTCGATGCCGAAGCCGTTCTCGCCGGCATGCACCAGCAGCACCTGGCCGCGGAAACGCGCGGCCAGCTCGCGCAGCTGGCGCTTGAACTCGAGATAGCCATCGCGCGTGCGGTGCCGCAGGAAGCCGTCCAGCAGCGACGGGCGGCCTTTCTTCTCCCAGCCGTTGGCAAAGTGCGGGTCACCGTGCGCGACCACCACGATGCCGTCCATGTCCCGCTGCCGCGCCACCGAGAACGCACGCGCCAGCCACTGCCGGTTGGCCTCGCGCCGGTCCTCGAACTCGCTGTTGCGCCCGCCCTCGTTGCGGTAGTGGTTGTTGTCGCCGGGCACGTTCAGGCCGACGATCAGGACCTCGCCCACGCTCAGGCGCATGTTCTCGCGAAAGCTGCGGAACAGCGCCTGGTCCGATTGCCTCAGCACGGCCCGCGGATGGCGGCCCAGCGTGGCGTCCTCGGGGAAGAACAATTCGCGCAGCCGGTTCAGCCGTTCGACCGCGTCAAAGCTGCCGTTGACCGGCAGCTTGCATTCGGCCCAGTCGGTCTCGCCGGGCACGTAGACCAGCGGCAGCGGCGACTGGTTCAGCAGCTGCTGGCGGCTGGTCAGCACCGCATCGCTGCACGATTCCGTATCGCCCTTGATGCCGCCAGCGTGGATCACCAGGTCGAGCTTGCGCTCGGCGAAATAGTCGAGCAGCGCCGCCGCATTGGCTTCGGCGGCAGGCCATTGCGGCAGGTCGGCGGTCAGCGCGATGCGCGTCACCCGCGGCTTGGGCGGTGCAGTCTTGCCACCGCGGCCGGCCGGCGCGGCCCACGCCGTGCCGGCCGCGCACAGCAGCGGCAGCAGCAGGGCAATCAGGGCCCGACGCGAGGCGTTCATGCCGTGTCGACCGCCTCGCCTGCGAGCGCCTTGAGCCGGTATAGCGCCTCCAGCGCGGCGCGCGGCGTCAGGCTGTCCGGGTCCAGGTCAGTCAGGGCATCGATGACGGCGGCCTGTTCGGGCGCAAGGCGTGCTGCAGGCGCCGCGGCCGCTGCGTATGCGTCCTCGTCCTCGTCGCTGTCCGGCATCGGCGGCGCGGCAAACAGGTCCAGTTGCGGCGTGGGCGTGGCATCGGCCGATTGCTGCTCCAGCCACGCCAGGTGCTTGCGCGCGGCGCGGATCACCGGCTGCGGCACGCCCGCCAGCTGCGCCACCTGCAGGCCGTAGCTCTGGCTGGCGGGGCCGTCCTGCACCGCGTGCAGGAACACGATGCCGTCGCCATGCTCGACCGCCGACAGGTGCACGTTGGCCGCCTGCGGGAATTCCTGCGGCAGTTGCGTCAGCTCGAAATAGTGCGTGGCGAACAGCGTATGGCTGCGGTTGTGCGACAGCAGGTGGCGCGCGATCGCCCACGCCAGCGCCAGCCCGTCGAAGGTGGAAGTACCGCGCCCGATCTCGTCCATCAGCACCAGCGACGCCGGCGTGGCATGGTGCAGGATGCCGGCGGCCTCGGTCATCTCCACCATGAAGGTGGAGCGCCCGCCCGCCAGGTCGTCGGCGGCGCCGATGCGGGTGAAGATGCGGTCAATCGGCCCGATCACCGCGCGCCGCGCCGGCACATAGGCGCCCACGCAGGCCAGCAGCACGATCAGCGCGGTCTGGCGCATGAAGGTCGATTTACCGCCCATGTTCGGGCCCGTGATCAGCAGCAGCTTGCGCGCTTCATTGAGCTGGCAGTCGTTGGCGATAAACGCCACCGATTCCGCTGCGAGCTGGCCTTCCACCACCGGGTGACGGCCCTGCACGATATCGATGACGTTCTCGGCCACGCGCTCCGGCGCGGACCAGTCCAGCGTCTGCGCGCGCTCGGCCAGCGCCGCCAGCACGTCCAGCCGCGCCAGTGCGCCCGCCACGCGCTGCAGCTCGCCGATATGCGGCAGCAGCGCCTGCAGCAGGCCGTCGTAGAGCTGCTTCTCGCGCGCCAGCGCGCGGTCCTGCGCCGACAGCGCCTTGTCCTCGAACGCCTTCAGCTCGGGCGTGATGTAGCGCTCGGCGTTCTTCAGCGTCTGGCGGCGGCGGTAATCGTCCGGCACCTTGTCGGCCTGGCCGTTGGTGACCTCGATATAGAAGCCGTGCACGCGGTTGAACTCGACGCGCAGGTTGGCGATGCCGGTGCGGGTGCGTTCGCGCGCTTCCAGGTCGATCAGGAACTGGCCGCAGTTCTCGGAAATGTCGCGCAGCTCGTCCAGGTCCTTGTCGTAGCCGCGCGCGATCACGCCGCCGTCGCGCACCACGGTGGCCGGCTCTTCGGCGACGGCGCGCACCAGCAGGTCCAGGCAGGCCTGCGGCACGGCCAGTTCGTCCAACGTCCGGGCCAGCAGGACGCTGTCGTCGCCGGCGCGGATGCAGGCCTGCACGTCAGGCAGCGCGCGCAGCGTATCGCGCAGCGAGGACAGGTCGCGCGGGCGCGCGCCCAGCAGCGCCAGCCGCGCGGTAATGCGCTCGACATCGGCCAGACGGCGCAGCGCCGCGCGCAGTGCATCGGTGCCCTGGTCGATCAGCTCGCCGATCGCTTGCTGGCGTGCCTGCGGTACCGCGGGGTCGCGCAGCGGGTGGTGCAGCCAGTGGCGCAGCGCGCGGCTGCCCATCGCCGTGCAGCAGGTGTCGAGCAGCGAGAACAGCGTCGGCGACTCGCCGCCGCGCAGCGTCTCGGTCAGCTCCAGGTTGCGGCGCGTGGCCGAGTCGATGCCGACGTACTCCGATTCGCGCTCGACTTTCACGCCCTGCACATGGCGCAGCGACTGGCCCTGCGTGGTGGCGGCGTAGTTCAGCAGCGCTCCGGCGGCACCCAGCGCCGCGCCCAAGCCGGCACAGCCGAACGGGTCCAGGCTGGCCACGCCCAGCTGCTCGCGCAGCCGCCGCGTGCCGGCATCCTGGTCAAAATGCCATTCGGGCAGGCGGGTACGCGCGCACGCCAGCGCGGGCAGCTCGATGCCATCGGCGTACAGCAGCTCGGCCGGGCGGATGCGCTCCAGCTCGCGGCCCAGCTGCGCCACCTCGCATTCCATCAGGCGCAGCTCGCCGCTGGCCAGGTTCAGCCATGCCAGCCCGGTCTTGCTGATCCCGCGGCGCGTGGTCTGCTGGTGCACGGCCATCAGGAAGGTATCGGCCTTGTCCGGCAGCAGCGCGGCATCGGTCAGCGTGCCCGGGGTGACGATCCGCACCACCTTGCGCTCCACCGGCCCCTTGCTGGTGGCCGGGTCGCCGATCTGCTCGCAGATCGCCACCGACTCGCCCAGCTTGACCAGGCGCGCCAGGTACTGGTCCGCCGAATGGAAGGGGATGCCCGCCATGCGGATCGGCACGCCGTTGGAGGCGCCGCGGGCGGTCAGCGTGATATCGAGCAGGCGGGCCGCCTTCTCCGCGTCGTCGTGGAAGAGCTCGTAGAAGTCACCCATGCGGTAGAACAGCAGGGTGTCGGGGTGGTCTGCCTTGATGCGAAGGTATTGCTGCATCATCGGCGTGTGACGGCTGGCGCCCGAATCTACCTGCGCCTGTACCTGTTCGGGGTCTGTTTTCTTCTGCAATCCCATTGCCATTTTGCTTGTCTGGCGGTGGGGCTGCGCTGTGCCGCCCACTCCGCACGGATCGCCACCCTGGCGCGGTCCGGATAGCGGCCGCGCGGGGCCCTTCAGGGCCTGCAGGGCGGTCGTCCGACGGCCTGGGGCCGTGCGCGAAGGGGGCGTTTTCGAGTATGGGCGATATGGTACAGCACGGGGCCCCGGCTGCCGCGCCAAATCGGGCGCGACGCCACGGTGTCTTTGGCGCCGGATATCCCGTCAGCAGTGCGCCATCAGCGGAACACCAGCACCGGCACGTCGCTATGGGTCAGCACCTTCTGCGTCTCGCTGCCCAGCAGCAGCCCGCTGATGCCCCGGCGGCCGTGCGAGGCCATGAAGATCACGTCGCAGTCCAGCTCGCGCGCGGCGTTGATGATGCCGCGGTACGGCGCCATGGCCGCCGACACGTGCCCGCTGCACGGCACGCCGGCCAGCGCCGCCGCGGCCTCGATCCTGGCGAGTTCCTGGCGCGCCTGCGCTTCCACGCGTTGCTGGAACACCTCGCGCTTCTCATGGCTGCTGTCGCTGGTCAGCGAGTAGGGGTACGTCTCCACGCACATATAGGGCGTGAGGCGCGCGGCGGCGGTGCGGGCAAACTGGATGGCGGCTGACACGGCCTTCTGCGAAAGCTCGGAACCATCGACGGGAAGCAGGATGTGCTTGAACATAGGGGCCTTTGAAGTAAGGGACGGAGAAATGGCGGGAATCCCGCAGGCGCCACCGCGGCATGGCGGCGGCGCCGGGTTCAGTTGGCCAGTGCGCGCCCGACGATCAGCGGATCGGGCTGGCCGATGGCGGTGGTATCGCGGTTGGCGTAGGGAAAGCGCGCCAGGATGTAGCGCAGCGCATTGAGCCGCGCGCGCTTCTTGCAGTCCGAGCGGATCACGGTCCACGGCGCATCGGCGGTATCGGTGTGGGCGAACATCGCCTCCTTGGCGCGGGTGTAGTCGTCCCACTTGTCCAGCGAGGCCACGTCGACCGGGCTCAGCTTCCATTGCTTGAGCGGATGGATCTCGCGCTCGCGGAAGCGCCGGCGCTGTTCCTTCTGGCTCACCGAGAACCAGAACTTGAACAGGTGGATGCCGCTGCGCACCAGGTGCCGCTCGAACTCGGGCGCCTGCTGCAGGAATTCCTGGTACTCCTGCTGCGAGCAGAAGCCCATCACGTGCTCGATCCCGGCACGGTTGTACCAGGACCGGTCGAACAGCACGATCTCGCCCGCGGCGGGCAGGTGCTGGACGTAGCGCTGGAAGTACCACTGGCCGCGTTCGGACTCGGTCGGCTTTTCCAGTGCGACCACGCGTGCTCCGCGCGGATTCATGTGTTCCATGAAGCGTTTGATGGTGCCGCCCTTGCCGGCGGCATCGCGGCCTTCGAAGACGATCACTACACGGTGGCCGGTTTCGCGCACCCACGCCTGGAACTTGAGCAACTCCACCTGCAGCCGGTACTTCTGCTTTTCGTAATTGCGCCGCGACATCAGGTTCTGGTACGGGTACGCGCCCTCGCGCCAGCCCGCGGAAAGTTCGTCGTCCGGATGGCGCTTGCGGCCGGCCTGCCAGGCCGCCGGGTCGCCTTCGAGGATCAGGCTGCGCAGCTGCGCGGCTTCATCTGGCGCGAGGCCGTCGAGCAGCGTGCGCATCGCGTCCAGCATGCCGGCGCCTTGCCCGGCGCGGCTGACGAGGATGTCCTGCATGCTGCTGGCCACCAGTTGCACGGCGGCGTCCACGGCGCTGCCGACTTCATTGCGTTCGGCGGAAAGCGCGGAGTTGGTCGGCAGCACGTCGCCTCTGGCGGCGGCACGGGCACGCGGCGGCGCTGCAGTGTGGGAGGGGGGCGGGGTGGTGTCCTGGTCCGTCATTGCCGTCCTCCCTCAGGCAGCGTTGCGCAGGATTTCGTAGAGCTGGTCCTTGATCTGCAGCTTTTCCTTCTTGAGCCGCTCGATCTCGAAGGTGGCGGCGGGCACGATGCCGGCCTCCATGTTGCGGATTTCCTGGTCCAGCGCATTGTGGCGGTGGAACAGGCGGGCGAAGTGGGCGTCCTGGGTCTTCAGGGCCGAGATCTGGTCGCGGTATTCGGGAAACATCCTGGCTCTCCTCTGCTGGCGCCGCACGCACAGTGCGTGGCGCATGGTTTCATTCTGGGGAGAGCAGGGCGGCGCGACCTTGACCAGGATCATGGCCGTCCGGGGTATGGGAAGAGTCTCTGGCGCGCTGGCGAGATGGGGCCACAGGCCCGTGCAGAAGGTAGAAAGCAAAACGCCCGCCGGAGTGCGGCGGGCGTTTGCGCGGCATGGCCGTCAGGCGGCCATATACCGGTATCAGGCGGCAGGCTTGGCGTTGTCGAGCGAGAACGGCGACAGCAGACGCACCATCTGGGCGAATGCCTTGGGGTTGCCGGCCAGCACTTCACCTTGTTCCATCTGGCGCGGCTCGCCGGCGTAGTTGCCGACCAGGCCGCCCGATTCGGTGATCAGCAGCATGCCGGCGGCCATGTCCCACGGCTTCAGGCCGCGCTCGAAGAAGCCGTCCAGGCGGCCGCAGGCCACGTAGGCCAGGTCCAGCGCGGCCGCGCCAGGGCGGCGCAGGCCGGCGCAGCTACGCGTCATCAGCGAGAAGATTTCCAGGTATTCCTCGACGCCTTCCAGGTCGCGGAAGGGGAAGCCCGTGCCGATCAGGCAGTCGGCCAGCTTGTCGCGGCGTGTAACGCGGATGCGGCGGTTGTTCAGGAAGGCGCCGGCACCCTTGGTGGCGGTGAACAGTTCGTCGCGGGTCGGGTCGTAGACCACCGCCTGCACCGGCGTGCCGCGGTGCAGCTGGGCGATCGAGACCGCGTACTGGGGGAAGCCGTGGATGAAGTTGGTGGTGCCGTCCAGCGGGTCGATGACCCAGGTGTACTCGTGCGCGACTTCGCCCTCGGCCCAGGACTGGCCGGACTCTTCCGCTAGAATGGCGTGTTCCGGGTAGGCGGTGCGGATGACCTCGATGATCGCGGCTTCGGCGGCGCGGTCCACCTCGGTAACGAAATCGTTGTGTTGCTTGCGCGAGACGCGCACCAGATCGACGTCGAGCGACGCGCGGTTGATGATGGAACCCGCCTTGCGGGCCGCCTTGATGGCGATATTAAGCATCGGATGCATGAATCTCTCCAGGCCGGCCACGATGAAGCGGCGGGGCGCCATGGCACCGCGCGCCCGCTCATGGGCAGCTGACAACACAACGGATTGTAGAAGAACGTCGGGCGTCGCTGGTCTGATATGTGCCGCGAAAGTCTCGCGAGCAAGCAAATACCTGGCGCCGCGCCAAAGAAGAACCCCGAATTGTATATGAACCCGGCCATCGATACGAGCCAGTCCCCATCCGCCGCGCAGCCAGACGCAGGCGGCGCCCGGCGCGATGCCTTCGGCCGCGTCCGCTTTGTGCTGGTCGAGACCAGCCACCCGGGCAATGTCGGCTCGGTGGCACGCGCGATCAAGACCATGGGCTTCGGCACCCTGGTGCTGGTTTCGCCGCGCGAGCCCGATGTGCTGCGCCATCCCGACGCCATTGCCATGGCCAGCGGCGCCGACGATGTGCTGGCGGGCGCCACCATCGTCGACCAGATCGATGCGGCGCTGGCCGGCGCGGCGCTGACCGTGGCCATGACCGCGCGCCAGCGCGAGTTCGGCCCGCCCCGGCTGCTGCCGCGCGCGGCGGCGGAACGCGCGTGCCAGACACTGGCCGGGAGCGGCGACATCGCCTTCGTATTCGGCAACGAGCGCTACGGCCTGCCCAACGAGGTGGTCGAACGCTGCATGGCCGTCACGCATATCCCGGCCAATCCGGCCTATACCTCGCTGAACCTGGCGCAGGCGGTGCAGCTGGTGGCCTACGAGTTGCGGCTGGCGCTGCTGGACGCGGCCAACGCGCCCGGCGCGCCGTCGGACGCGGGCGCCAATATCGGCTATGCTGGTGAGCCGGCCACGGCCGAACAGGTCGAGGCCATGTTCGGGCATCTGCAGTCGGGCCTAGAGGCGATCGGTTTTCTCGATCCGTCCAACCCGCGCAAGCTGATGACGCGGCTGCGCCGGCTGCTGGCCCGCAGCGGCCTGGAGCGCGAAGAAGTGAATATCCTGCGCGGCATCGCCAAGTACATGCTGCTGGCCGCGAAGGACAAGCCGGCCCCCGATGGGACGACTGACGGGGGCCAGTGACAGGAGCAAGGACAGGTGGCAGCAACCCGGAGCGATTCGATGCAGGACGATGCAGGCGCACGCGGCAAGCGCGTGTGCTGCCAGCCTGCGGCCGCGGGTTTGCGCATGCCCGGGCGATGTTGATCGCCGCATCGCTGCAATGTCCCTGACGGATCAGGGGCCAAAAGCTGGCGCCAAAAGCCGCGTCGGCAAATCACTTACACTCCCTGATCCCCTGATTCCGTCCTCACCGGCCACCGACCTCGCCGGCGACCCTGCCCCTGGCGCAAGCCTCGCGTGGCACGGCGCACGGCGCGGCAACACGACACGACCAAGATGTTCTCTCGCCTGAAGGAAGATATCGACACGATCATGCTGCGCGATCCCGCCGCGCGCAGCCGCCTGGAGGTGCTGACCTGCTACCCCGGCCTGCATGCCGTGGTGTTCCACCGCTTTGCGCACGCCTGCTGGAACGGGGGCTTTCACTGGCTGGGGCGATGGATTTCGCACTGGTCGCGCTTCCTGACCGGCATCGAGATCCATCCGGCGGTCCGGTTGGGGCGGCGCGTGTTTATCGACCACGGCATGGGCGTCGTGATCGGCGAAACCGCCGAGATCGGCGACGACTGCACCATCTACCAGGGCGTGACGCTGGGCGGGACCTCGTTGTACAAGGGCCAGAAGCGCCATCCGACGCTGGGCGCCAACGTGGTGGTGAGCGCGGGTGCCAAGGTGCTGGGTGGTTTCGTGGTGGGCGATGGCGCGCGTGTGGGTTCCAATGCGGTGGTGCTCAAACCGGTGCCGCCGGGAGCGACCGCGGTCGGCGTGCCGGCCCGCATCATCCTGCCCGATGCGCCGGCCGCGCAGCAGGGCGCCAAGCAGGAGTTCTCGGCCTACGGCATCACGCCCAATGCGGACGATCCGGTGTCGCTGGCGCTCAAGAGCCTGATCGACAATGCGGCGCGCCAGCATGAGCGTATCGAGGCCGTGCTGGCCGCGCTGGATCGGCTAGGTGAGCATCTGGAAAACACGCCCAACGACCGCTTCGATGCGAGCGAGCTGCGCAAGCTGATGAAGTGAGCGAAAGCGGATTGGAAAGAAAGCGGCCGGCAATGGCCGCTTTTTTTTGGAGCGGAGTTGCGTCAGTCCGTCTGCGGCAGCAGCCGAAAGCCGTCGCGGTCGAGCTCCAGCACCGCGGCGCGCGGATGGGCGCCATCCAGGTCCCAGTCGGTAAGGACCCAGCGCACGCCCGCGGCCTCTTCATGGCGTGCGGGCCGATGGGTGTGGCCATGTACCAGCAGCGACGCTCCCGCTGCCCCCAGCAGCTCCGCCGCGGCCGCAGGCGCCACATCGCCATAGACCACCGGCGCGGGTGCGCCCGCGTTTAGCTGCCTTGCACGGTTGCCTTCACTATCGGCGCGCAACTTGCGTGCGATCGACAAGCGCGCGCTCAGCGGCAGCGCCAGGAACACGCGCTGCACCCAGCCCTTGCGGGTCCAGCGGCGGAAACGGTTGTAGCGTTCGTCGTCGATGCACAGCATGTCGCCGTGGCTCAGCACGACACGCTCGCCGGCGCAGTGGATCACCGTGGGGTCGGGCAGCAGCGTCGCACCCGCGGCGGCGGCAAAGCGCTGGCCCAGCAGGAAGTCGCGGTTGCCGTGCATCAGGTACACGGCCACCCCGCGCGTGGCCAGCGAGCGCAGGGCGCCCGCCACGCGTTGCGCGAACGGCGAGTCGGTTTCCTCGTCGCCGATCCAGAATTCAAAGAAGTCGCCCAGGATGAAGAGAGCGCGCGCGCCGTGCGCGGCGCGTTCGAGCACGCGCTCGAAGGCCGCCAGCGTGCGTGGCATGCCCGGCGTGAGATGCAGGTCTGAAATGAACCACGCCGGCGCCTGTACCTCGAGGGGACCGGCCACCGGCGTGCGGGAGATTGCGGTCATGCGTGGTGTCGGTAGGAAAATGCCGGCACGCGGGCGCGCACGGAACCGCAATCGGCAGGCATAGGCTTATTCGACGACGACAGCCTTCTCGATCACCACGTCTTCCAGCGGCACATCCTGGTGGAAGCCCGAGGTGCCGGTACGCACGCCCTTGATCTGCTCGACCACTTCGGTGCCTTCGACGACCTTGCCGAACACGGCGTAGCCGAAGCCTTGCGGCGTGGGCGAGGTGAAGTTCAGGAAGTCGTTGTCGACCACGTTGATGAAGAACTGCGCGGTGGCCGAGTGCGGCGCGTTGGTGCGTGCCATTGCCACGGTGTAGCGGTCGTTCTTCAGGCCGTTGCCGGCTTCGTTCTCGATCGGGGCGTCGGTGCCCTTTTGCTTCATGCCGGGCTCGAAGCCGCCGCCCTGGATCATGAAGTTCTTGATCACGCGGTGGAAGATCGTGTTGTCATAGTGGCCCTTGCGGACGTACGACAGGAAGTTCTCGACCGATTTCGGTGCCTTCTCGGCGTCGAGTTCGATAGTGATGACACCCTGGTTGGTGTGGAGCTGTACCTTGGACATGGGTTTCCTCTGTTCGGTGTGTTATTTGACGACAGTGGCCGACTCGATCACGATCGGCGAGGCCGGCACATTGCGCATGGGACCGTAGGCCGTGGTCGGCACGCTCTTGATCTTGTCGATCGTGTCCATGCCTTCCACCACCTTGCCGAAGACTGCGTAGCCGTTGCCGTCCGGCTGCGGGTAGTCGAGATTCGGATTATCCACCACATTGACGAAGAACTGCGCGGTGGCCGAGTCGGGGTTGCTGGTACGTGCCATGGCCACCGTGCCGGCCTTGTTCTTCAGGCCGCCGCGCGCTTCCAGCGGGATCGGCGCGCGCGTGGGCTTTTCCTTCATGTCGCGGTCGAAGCCGCCGCCCTGCACCATGAAGCCGTTGATCACGCGGTGGAAGATGGTGCCGCTGTAGAAGCCGCTCTTCACATACTCGAGGAAGTTGGCAACCGTCTTCGGCGCCGCATCCGGGTACAGCTCAATCGTGAACTTGCCGGCGCTGGTGACGAACTGGACGCGCTCGGGGGCTTTCTGCTGTGCCATGGCGCTGAACGACGACAGGGCCAGTGCGGCTGCCGTCAGCGCGGCCAGGACGATGCGACGGGAACGGATCATAGGGAAACTCCGGTAAGTCTGGATACACACGGCCTGGACGCGCGGCGTCCGGGCCTTCGGGATGGGGGCGTCAGTTGACTGCCGGCGCGCTGGCCGGGGCCTGGCGGCCGGCAGGTGCCGGCTTGCGGCCGCCGGCGGGCGCTGCCGGCGTTGCCGGGCTTGCGGGCGCAGCGGTCTCGCGCAGTTGACGCAGGGCGGCGCTGGCGCGGGTATCACCCGGGTTGCGCCGCAGCGCCTCGGCGTAGCTCTGCTCGGCCAGGCGGAGGTAGACGTCGCCCAGGTTGGTATAGGCGATCGCAAAGGCGGGTTTGACCTCGGTGGCCAGCACCAGTTCGGCCTCGGCGCGCTTCAGGTCGCCACGCTTGGCATAGAGCAGCGCCAGGTTGTTGTGGGGCTCGGGCAGTTCGGGGAAGTCCTGCGCCATCTCGGCAAAGGCCTGGATCGCGGCATCCTCGCGGCCGGACTGCGCCAGTGCCCAGGCGCGCTGGAAGCGGGCCTGCGCGTTGCGCGGATTGGTCGCCAGTACCCGGTCGAAGCCCTTGATGGCTTCGTCATAGCGGCGCGCGTTGGCGGCCTGCTGGGCCTCGCTCATGCCCGGGTCGAGCGAGCGGATGCCGTCGACGGGGGAAGTGGGCGCAGGGATCGACAGCGGGCCGTGCTGCGCATGCGCAGGGCCGGCCAGCGCGGCGGCCAGGGCCAGCATGGCCAGCGCGGTGCGAGGGCCGTGTCTGCGTGCAGGGGCGCTGCAGGCAGCGGGGGGCGGGGAGGGCAGCAGCAGGCTCATTGAAGACGGGTCCGTTATACTCCGCGGCATTCTAGCAAAGCGGCAAGTCCGGCACGAAAGCAGCCCCGTGCGCGGTCCGACCTGCGGGCGGGCTGGCGCACGGACCAGCGACGCCGCGCGACCAACTGGCACACCGCCTTCCGGTAAGATATGGGGCGCGGCGGATTTGCGCCAGCGCCAGCCGACGCGGTCGCGGCTGGTGCCAGCGGCGCGCCCGTGGCGCGGGCGCGGACGGACCCGCGTTGCCTGCTGTGCGAACCCGGCAGTCTCCTCTCATCACTCACATCGTTTCATGCAGCTTCTGAACATCTACAACACGCTCGCCCGTGAGAAACAGCCATTCGTGCCGATCGAACCCGGCAAGGTCCGCATGTATGTGTGCGGCATGACGGTGTACGACTACTGTCACGTCGGCCACGCGCGCGTCATGGTGGTGTTCGACATGGTGCACCGCTGGCTGCGCGCCGCCGGCTACGACGTGACATATGTGCAGAACATCACCGACATCGACGACAAGATCATCCGCCGCGCCGTCGAGAATGGCGAGACCATCGGCCAGTTGACCACGCGCTTCATCCAGTACATGCACGAGGATGCCGCCGCGTTGGGCGTGATCCGTCCCGACCACGAGCCACGCGCCACGGACTTTGTGCCGCAGATGCTCGACATGATCGGCAAGCTGGAAGCGAAGGGCCTGGCCTACCAGGCCAGCGACGGCGACGTGAACTATTCGGTGCGCAAGTTTGACGGCTATGGCAAGCTCTCCGGCAAGTCGCTGGAAGACCTGCGCGCCGGCGAGCGCGTCAGCGCCAACGACGCCAAGCAGGACCCGCTGGACTTCGTGCTGTGGAAATCGGCCAAGGCCAGCGAGCCGCCCGAGAGCAAGTGGGAATCGAAGTGGGGCGCTGGCCGCCCCGGCTGGCACATTGAATGCTCCGCCATGAGTTGCGCGCTGCTGGGCGAGCACTTCGACATCCATGGCGGTGGGGCGGATCTGCAGTTCCCGCACCATGAAAACGAGATCGCACAGTCCGAAGGAGCCAGCGGCAAGCCCTTCGTCAACATGTGGATGCACAACGGGTTCGTGCGCATCAACGACGAGAAAATGTCCAAGTCGCTTGGCAATTTCTTCACGATCCGGGAAGTTTTGAAGTCGTACGACGCCGAGGTCGTACGCTTCTTTATCCTGCGCGCGCACTACCGCAGCCCGCTGAACTACAGCGACGCCCACCTGGACGACGCGCGCCACGCGCTCACGCGCCTGTACACCGCGCTCAAGGATAGCCAGCCCGGCGGCTGCGCGGTGGACTGGGAAGAGCCACACGCGAAGCGCTTTGCCGAGGCCATGGGCGACGACTTCAACACCCCGATCGCGATGGCGGTGCTGTTCGACCTGGCCAGCGAAATCAACCGCACCGGCTCGACCGCGGCCGCGCGCCAGCTCAAGGGCCTGGCCGGTACGCTGGGCCTGCTCGAGCGCGACCCGCACACCTTCCTGCAGGGCGGCAAGTCCGACGACGGCCCGTCGCCCGAACAGATCGAAACGCTGATCGCCGCGCGCAAGACCGCCAAGGTCCAGCGCGACTTCGCCGAAGCGGACCGCATCCGCGCCGAACTGCTGGCCGCGGGCATCGTGCTGGAAGACAAGCCGGGCGGTGCCACCGAGTGGAGGCGTGCTTGAAAGCTGCCGCGCGCAAGCCCGCCACCGCCACGCCGCCGGCCGCAACGGGCCGGGGGAAGGCGGCCGGTCCGCGCCCGGACAAGGCTGGCGCCAAGGAGGCGCCGCTGCCTGATGGCCAGGATACGGCCAAGCCGGCCAAGGTCTCGGCAAAATCCGCGCGCAATGCGAAGGCCGTGCTGCCCGAGGTGGACGCGGTGCCGCTGCCGGTCGAAACCGTCATCGATGCGGTGCGCCCCGCCTACTGGGACGAGGCCTGCGCCGACCTGATGAAGCGCGACCGCATCCTGCGCAAGATGATCCCGACCTACGGCCCGGCGCACCTGGTGTCGCGCGGCGATCCGTTCGTCACGCTGGCTCGCGCGGTGGTGGGCCAGCAAATTTCGGTCAAGGCGGCGCAGTCCGTTTGGGAGCGGCTGCATGCGCTCTGCCCCAAGCTGACCCCGGCACAGTTCCTGCGCGCCGGTCCCGAGAAGCTGGCTGGCTGTGGCCTGTCCAAGCGCAAGGGGGAATACCTGATCGACCTGGCCGACCACTTCAAGGCGGGCACGGTGCATGTCGACGAATGGGCGCAGATGGACGACGAAGCGGTGATCGCGGAGCTGACGCAGATCCGCGGCATCGGCCGCTGGACCGCCGAGATGTTCCTGATGTTCAACCTGATGCGGCCCAACGTGCTGCCGCTGGACGACATCGGCCTGATCAACGCGATCTCCGCCAACTATTTCAGCGGCGAACCCGTCACCCGCAGCGAGGCGCGCGAAGTCGCGGCCAACTGGGAGCCGTGGCGAACCGTGGCTACGTGGTATATGTGGCGCAGTCTCGACCCGCTACCAGTGACGTATTAGGCATTACGGCAAGAAAATTTAGGGGTAGGTGCAGTCCGGGCTATCTGGCAGGCGCTAAGATAGCGACCAAATTCCGGTAGAATGCGCCCCTTCACAGACAGGTACGTGTGATTTTATGAAAACCACCTTCCTGGATTTTGAGCAGCCCATTGCCGAACTCGAGGCAAAGATCGAAGAACTGCGCTTTGTGCAGGACGATTCGGCTGTTGATATTTCCGAAGAGATTTCGCGGCTGGCCGGCAAGAGCCAGCAGCTGACCAAAGATATCTACGCCAACCTGACCCCGTGGCAGGTTGCGCAAATCGCCCGCCACCCCCAGCGTCCCTACACGCTGGACTATGTGCGCGAGATCTTCACCGATTTCCACGAACTGCACGGCGACCGCACCTTTGCCGACGATCTGTCGATCATCGGCGGCCTGGCGCGTTTCAACGGCCAGTCGTGCATGGTGATCGGTCACCAGAAAGGCCGTGACACGAAAGAGCGCGCCCTGCGCAATTTCGGCATGCCCAAGCCCGAGGGCTACCGCAAGGCCAAGCGCCTGATGGAGCTGGCGGACAAGTTCGGCCTGCCGATCTTCACCTTCGTCGACACCCCGGGCGCATTCCCCGGCATCGACGCCGAAGAGCGCGGCCAGTCGGAAGCCATTGGCCACAACCTGTACGTGATGGCCGGCCTGAAGGTGCCCCTGATCGCCACCATCATCGGTGAAGGCGGTTCGGGCGGCGCGCTGGCGATTGCCGTGGGCGACGTGGTGCAGATGCTGCAGTTCGCCACCTATGCGGTGATCTCGCCCGAAGGCTGCGCCTCGATCCTGTGGAAGACCGCCGAGAAGGCCCCGGAAGCCGCCGAGGCGCTGGGCCTGACCGCGCACCGCCTGAAGGCGCTGGGCCTGATCGACAAGATCGTCAGCGAACCGCTGGGCGGCGCGCACCGCGACCACAAGGCCATGGCGGCGCTGCTCAAGCGCACGCTGGCCGAGTCGCTGCGCCAGTTCCAGGGCATGAGCGTGAAGGAGCTGCAGGCTCGCCGCTACGAACGCCTGCTCGCCTATGGCAAGTTCAAGGAAACCGGCGTCCAGGACTGACCCGTCCACCCCGCTGACCGACAAGGTCGCACAGGCCCTCCAGGCTGGTGCGGCCTTTGTTGTTTCTGGCGGCGGCGCGGCGGCGGGCGGGGGCGCGCTGACAATCGCGGTGGCGCTGTCGGGCGGGCGCGATTCGGTCGCGCTGCTGCATGCCGCCTGCGCGGCCGCGGCGGGCTGGGGCGCTGCCGCACGCGTGGTGGCGCTGCATGTCCATCACGGCCTGCAGGCTGCTGCCGATGACTGGGACCGCTTCTGCACCGCGCTGTGCGCGCAGTGGCAGGTCGGCTACTTTGTCCGGCGCGTGTTGGTGCAGCCGGAGGCGGGCGAGGGCGTGGAAGCGGCCGCGCGCCGCGCGCGCTATGCCGCGCTGGCGGCGATGTGTGCCGACAGCGGCGCGCGCCTGCTGCTGTTTGCCCATCACCAGGACGACCAGGTCGAGACCGTGCTGCTGCGGTTGTTCCGCGGCGCGGGTGTCGCGGGCATGGCGGGGATGCCGGCCATGCGGCCGCTCGACGAGCGGAGCGGCGTCATGCTGCTGCGCCCGTGGCTGGACGTGGCGCGCGACGAGATCGATGCCTATTGCGCGGCGAACGCGCTGCAATGGATCGAAGATCCGTCCAATACCGATGTCCGTTACGCGCGCAATGCCTTGCGCATGCACCTGCCCGCGCTGGTGTCGGCCTTTCCGGCGCTGCGCGCCAACGTGGTCCAGGCCGCGGCGCATTTCGCGCAGGCCAGCCAGCTGATCGACCACCTGGCGGGCACGGCGCTGTCGCAACTGGCCCGTCCGGGCCGCGATGCCGACACGCTCTCCGAACTCGACCTGAACGGGCTGCGCGCCCTGTCCGCAGCCCATGCCGATGCCGTGCTGCGCCTGTGGCTGCGCGACTTGGGCGTGCGCGCGCCGTCCACCACGCGCCTGGCGGCAATGCGGGAGCAACTGGTTATGCACGATGGTGGTGAGCCCGCGATTCCGCACGACGGCCTGGTGCTGCGCCGCTTCCGCGACCGGGTACTGGCCTGCACGCCGCCGCCCGCAGCGCCGCCCGCGCCCGTGGCACTGGACTGGCGCGGCGAAGGCCGCATCGTCGTGCCAGCGTGGCGGGGCGAACTGCGCTTTTTCCGTGATGACACCTTCGGCGTGCCCGAAGCCGTGCTGCGCCAGCCCTTGCGCCTGGTCGCCCGCGCTGGCGGCGAGCGCATCGTGCTGCACCCGGGCGGCCCCGCGCGCGCGCTCAAGCAGGCCTGCCAGGAGGCCGGCATCCCGGCCTGGCGCCGGGCCTGGCTGCCGCTGCTGTGGGCTGGTGACACGCTGGTGATGGCCGCGGGGCTCGGCATGCACCGGCGCTGGCCGGCCGAGCCCGCCGCCCCGCGCTGGCGCGTGGAATGGCAGCCGCTGCCGCCGGTCGGGCCCGCAACGCCCCGATAAGGCCGGCGAGCTGGCGCACGGGTCACATCCGATCGGCCCGGTGCCCCGCGCCGCCTTGCCTGAGACGGCATGTTCGTGTATTTTCAAGGGCTTTGCACAATCGCTGGCGTCGACAAGAAGATGGCTCTCATCGTTCACAAATACGGCGGCACTTCGATGGGTTCCACGGAACGCATCAAGAATGTCGCCAAGCGCGTGGCCAAATGGCACCGCGCCGGTCACCGCGTAGTCGTGGTGCCTTCGGCCATGTCGGGCGAGACCAATCGCCTGCTAGGACTCGCCAAGGAAATTTCGCCGCAGCCGAATCCGCGTGAATTGGACATGCTCGCCTCCACCGGCGAACAGGCCAGCGTGGCGCTGCTGGCGATCGCGCTGCACGGCGAGAACATCGACGCGGTCAGCTACACCGGCTGGCAAGTGCCGGTGAAGACCGATTCGTCGTACACCAAGGCCCGCATCGAATCGATCGACGACGAGCGCATCCTGGGCGACCTCGACGCCGGCCGCGTGGTCGTGATCACCGGCTTCCAGGGCATCGACGACGACGGCAACATCACCACGCTCGGCCGTGGCGGCTCGGACACCTCGGCCGTGGCCATCGCCGCTGCGATCGAAGCCGACGAGTGCCTGATCTACACCGACGTCGACGGCGTGTACACCACCGACCCGCGCGTGGTGGAAGACGCCCGCCGCCTGGACCAGATCACCTTCGAAGAAATGCTGGAAATGGCCAGCCTCGGCTCCAAGGTGCTGCAGATCCGCTCCGTGGAGTTCGCCGGCAAGTACCGCGTGAAGACCCGCGTGCTGTCGTCGCTGACCGACCCGCTTATGCCGCTCGAGCAGGAAATGCATTCGGGCACGCTGATTACTTTTGAGGAAGAGTCTGAAATGGAAGCAGCCGTCATCTCCGGCATCGCCTTTGCCCGTGACGAGGCGAAGATCACCGTTCTGGGCGTGCCGGACAAGCCGGGCATCGCCTACCAGATCCTGGGCCCGATCGCCGACGCCAACATCGACGTCGACATGATCATCCAGAACCAGTCCGTCGACGGCAAGACCGACTTCACCTTCACCGTGCCGCGCGCCGACTACCAGCGCGCGCTGGCGATCCTGAACGACGGCGTCAAGTCGCATATCGGCGCCGGCAGCGTCTCGGGCGACCCGAAGGTGTCCAAGGTGTCGGTGGTCGGCGTCGGCATGCGCTCGCACGTGGGCATCGCCAGCAAGATGTTCCGCACGCTGTCGGAAGAGGGCATCAATATCCAGATGATCTCGACCTCGGAAATCAAGATCTCGGTCCTGATCGACGAGAAGTACATGGAGCTGGCCGTGCGCGCCCTGCACAAGGCCTTCGAACTGGAACAGGCGTGATCCGTTCGTGAACACTTCTGGCGGCGCAGCAGATTTTGTGTTGTGTCATCGATTTTTCGTTGACCAACCCGCGCGGCGCCGCTAGAATACGCGCTTCGTTGTGTGGCTCCCTCACACAACGCAAGTTTGGGAGACGTGGCCGAGAGGTCGAAGGCACTCCCCTGCTAAGGGAGCATCTGGGCCAAAACCTGGATCGAGGGTTCGAATCCCTCCGTCTCCGCCAGCAATGGCGGCGAACCCCGGAAGATCGCGGTCTTCCGGGGTTTTGTTTTTTCTGGTTCCGGATTCCTGCCGTGCGACGCATGTGTCCCTTGCACATGCGACTGGAGCCGGCAGTGATTACGCGCGCCCGGTCGGGCACGGCGGGCAAGGCGTCACGCCGATATCCAGCTCACGCCTCCTCGGTGGCACGCACCACCATCAGCTTGCGATGAGCAAGCAGCAGCAGTGGGGTCGTAGCCATCGATAGCGCGACTACCACCGTGACGACGGATAGCTGCTCGGCATCAAGCAAGCGAGCAGCCTGTGCGGCCGCCATCACGACAAAGGCGAACTCCCCTCCCTGTGAAAGCAGAATCGCGAAGTATGCGCGCTGTTCTCGCGGCAGATTGATCCGGTTAGCCAGGAACCTCAGTGCCGCGAGCTTGCCTGCGACAAGCGCGAAAACCAGCACCGCAACCAGCAATGGCTTGTCCGCCACGACGCTAAAATCAATCGACATGCCGACTGCGATAAAAAACAGGCCGAGCAGAATGCCCTTGAAGGGGGCCATGTCAGATTCGATCTCGTGACGGAATTCGGACCCTGCCAAAAGCATCCCGGCCACGAACGCACCGAGTGACATCGACAGGTGGACCAGGTGCATGAGCAAGGCGATACCTATGACCCAGAGCAGCGCGAAAACGGTGAATATCTCGCGCGTCCCGCTCCGCTGAATGATGCGCAGCGCGTGTTTCAAAACAAAGCGCCCGCCGATCACAACGGCCGCGATCATGGCCAGCGCTTTCATCGCCATGATCCAGCCAGCCGGGGCGCTCGCTTCCGCTGGCATCGGGGCGAGCAGCGGCATCAGTGCAATCATCGGAATGGCGGCAATATCCTGAAACAGCAGGATGCCGAAACTGGCCTGGCCGACCGGCGTATCCATCAGGCGATTCTGTTCGAGGATCGCAATCACCATCGCGGTGGATGACAGCGAGAGCGCGAATCCGGCGGCAACGCCAACGCGCCATGGCGCGCCAAAGATCGTGAAAATGGCCGCCAGCAGCACCGCACATAGCGCTACCTGGATCCCGCCGTAGCCAAAAATGGAGCGGCGCATCGCCCACAGTTTCTCGATGTCCATTTCGATGCCGATGATAAACATCATCAGCACAATGCCCAGTTCGGACACGTCCAGGATCGAATCGACATCGGTGACCAGCCTCAGCCCCCACGGACCGATCACCACGCCAGCCAGCAGGTAGCCCAGGACGGAGCCGAAGCCAAGGCGTACCGACAGCGGCACCGCGATCATTGCCGCGGCGAGGAATACAACCGAGTCAATCAGCAGTTGCTCCATCATTCCCCTCCCGATTGCGGGGACGGGCTATGGATTCGTGTCAGTCAACCGTCCACCGTTGACAGTCAAGCACACCGCAGCGAATCTTGAAAGGAATTCCACCAGGCCGGAATCCGCAAGCGCCGACCTCGGTGCGTCGGATCCCGGGCCTCGCGCACCTCACATCCTTCCCTTCCAGGGCACCAGCCACTTCGCCATCTTGCGCATCAGCAGGTCGAACACGTAGGCGATCAGGCCGATCAGCACGATGCCCATGATCACCACGTCGGTACGCAGGAAGTTGGACGCATTGAGCACCATCTGGCCCAGACCGGCGGTAGCCGCCACCATTTCAGCGGCGACCAGGGTGGTCCAGCCGAAGCCGATGGCAATGCGCATCCCAGTAAGGATATCGGGCAGCGCGGCGGGTATCACCACATGGCGGACCACCTGCCATGGCGAGGCACCCATCGAGTAGGCCGCGTTGATCTGCTCGATGGTGACCGAGCGCACGCCCGCCTGGGCCGACATAGCCAGCGGCGCGAAGCAGGCCAGGAAAATCAGCAGCACCTTCGAGGTCTCATCGATGCCGAACCAGATCACGATCAGCGGCAGGTAAGCCAGCGGCGGCAGGGGACGGTAGAACTCGATCGGCGGGTCGAAGATGCCGCGCGCGATCCGCGATACGC
Organism: Cupriavidus sp. DF5525; assembly: GCF_040149425.2. Lineage (NCBI taxonomy): Bacteria > Pseudomonadati > Pseudomonadota > Betaproteobacteria > Burkholderiales > Burkholderiaceae > Cupriavidus > Cupriavidus sp. DF5525. Next base: position 1,219,475 of record NZ_CP168265.1, read on the forward strand.
CCATCATCACGCCGATCGGTACTGCCGTGACCACCGCCAGCCCGAACGCGCCGAACACGCGCAGCATGCTGGCCGTGAAGTGTTCGGTCAGCGGCTGGCCGCCTTGCAGGTTGCCCTGCCAGGCATCGATGAAGGCGGTGAGGATGGACTCCGGCGTAGGCAGGAACAGCGGCGGCAGCCAGCGCAGATGGCTGGCAATCCACCACAGCGCAAGCAGCAGGACCACGGTGACGGTGGAGATGCGCGAACTGGATCCCTCTCCGGGCAGGCGGTAGCCTGAGACGGTCTTCATGTGCTGGCCCGCGCCGGCTGCGGCAATGGCCGGGGCGCGTGGCGTGGGTTCGATGCGTTGGACGGAAGCGGGCATCTCGTGTTCCTCAGGCGGTGGCATGGATCAGATCGACGATCTCTTCGCGATAGCGGATGAATTCGGGGTCGGACTTGACCGCGCGCGCATCCCCGGACTCGATGTAGCGCCGCGCGAACGGCAGCTCATAGGTATGGGCGATGCGGCCGGGCGAGGGCGTCATCACAATCAGCCGCGTGCCCAGGAACAGCGCTTCTTCCACGCTGTGCGTGATAAAGAAGACGATCTTCTGTTCCTTGGCCCAGAGCTTCAGGATCAGCCCCTGGATCGATTCGCGCGTCAGCGCGTCGAGCGCGCCAAGCGGCTCGTCCATCAGCATCACCGCCGGATCGCTGGCGAGCGCGCGGGCAATCCCGACGCGCTGCTGCATGCCGCCTGAGAGCTGGTAGACCGGCTTGTCGGCTACCGCTTGCAGTCCGACCGCCGCCAGCTTCTCGTGCGCGACCCGTAGCCGCTCGGCACGCGCCACGCCGCGCAGGCGCAATCCCAGCGCAACGTTGTCCGCCACGCTGAGCCACGGCATCAGGGCATGCTTCTGGAACACCACGCCGCGTTCGGCACCGGGTCCGTGTACAGCCTTGCCGCACAGGCGGATTTCGCCTTCCGATGGTTCCATGAAGCCCGCGATGCACGACAGCAAGGTGGTCTTGCCGCAGCCGGAGGCACCCAGCGCGACGACGAAATCGCCGCGCTCCATGGTGAGGTTGACTTGTGACAGCGCCAGCGTCTTGGCGCCGCCTGCGGTGCCGTAGTTGACACTGAGATTGTCGATTTCGAGTTTGTACATGAGGGGCTTCCGCAACAGGACTTTCGGGGCTGCCGTGCCGGGATTGGCCTTGCGCACGGCAGCTATCTTCAGTGACACGGTCGCGGCGTCAGCGCAGCGCGCGCTTCGCCCATTCCGCGTTGACCCCCGGCCCATAGTCCGGCAGAACGGTCTGGATCGTGCCCTGCTCCTTGAGGAACTGCGCCGCGGACTGCAGCGCACGCGCCGCACCGCCGCCCAGCCAGCGTTCCGAGACCTGCTCCTGCAACGTGGGGAACGCGTACAACGCCATGCTCGCGGGCACCGACTCAGCCTTGGCGCCGGACATCTTGGCCACGGCCTTCACCATTGGCGAGTCGGCGGTCCAGGCAGCCTTGTTCTTGCGATAATTTTCGTCGGCGGCGGCGAGCACGCGCACCAGCTTGACCATGAACTCCGGGTTTTCACGCGCGAACTTCTTGTTGGCGATCATGCCGTCGAAGGTGGCCTTGCCGGTATCGGCGGCGATTTGCCCCGAGGTCGTCAGCACGGTGCCTGACTGCTTGAGCTTGGCCAGCACCGGGTCCCAGATAAAGGTGGCGTCGATGTCGCCGCGCTCCCATGCGGCCGCGACCTCGGGTGGGCGCATATTGACGATGCGTACGTCCTTCGGATTAATTTTGGCGCGTTCCAGTGCGACCAGCGTGTGGTAGTGCGTAGTCGACACGAACGGCACACCCACGCGCTTGCCCTTCAAGTCCGCCACGCTGGCGATCTTGCTGCCATTTCGCACGACCATCGCTTCTGCCGCGTTGATGTCGTCCAGGATCCAGAACAGTTCGACGTCCAGTCCTTGCGACAAGGCCGAAGCGATCGGCGAAGTGCCCGCCTCGCCAATGGCGATCTGGCCCGATGCCATGGCGCGGATCACATCGCCGCCGCCGCCGAACTGGCGGAATGAAACCGTGTAGCCGGTCTGCTTTTCCAGTTCCTTCATGTCCTGCGCGTAGCGCCAGGGCACCACCATGTCCTGGTAAGCAATCACTACATTCTTGCTTTGCGCGTGTGCGGCCGGCGCCAGCGCCGCTACCAGGGCGACATAGGTCGCGATTTGCTTGATCCACCGCATGGTTGTGCTCCTCGAGAGGGAAAAGGTGTTGGGTGTTCCGGCTTTATAGGTGAGGGCTGTCCCTGGCCAATAGGTCCAGTTGCCGGGATTCGCTGGGACCAGAAACCGCCGTGCGGGCGCGTACCGCGGTGCGCCGGGCGGAGCGGTGGCGTGCGGGGCCGTCAATCATGGAAATCCTGTAGCGGCCCGGATGGCGGGGGCTGTCCGACCGCGTGCGGGAAGGCAGGCATGGCTGCGGGTCGGCGCGAGCAGCAGGCCCCCCATCCGTGCATCCATTCAGGAAAACGACAAGAGCATTGCCAGCGCCCACTGGCTATAGTCTGCGGGGAGCGCAGGCACGCCATGCCACTTGATGAGCACAACGCATGACCCCATGCCTGCCTGCGATGAATGGCGAGCACTGACAAGGAGGAGACATGGATGTCGACCTGCAGCGGGCCATACTGAACAACATCCCGGACCAGGCCTGGCTGAAGGACGTCAGCTCGCGCTACATCCTCGTCAATGACGCCTTCATGGCCGCATGCGGGCGGAGCGAGGCCGAGATCCTTGGCCGCACGCCGGACCAGGTCTGGTCAGAGGACTGGGGGCAGGTGTACCTGCGCACCGACAAGGCCGTGGTGGCCAGCGGTATCCGCCGGCGCTACGAGGAAAGCCGCCATGCCAGGGACGGGAGTCTGCGCTGGTTCGATACGATCAAGATGCCGGTTCGCGGCCGGGATGGCGAGGTCGTCGGCACGGTGGGCATTTCGCGGGATATCACGGACCGGAAGCGCTCCGAGCAGGCGCTGCTTGCCGAAGTGGAGAAGGGCGAGCAAACCAGGCAGGAGCTACTGGCGTCGCGCGCGCAACTGCGCGAGCTCTCCGCCTACCTGCAGTCCGTGCGCGAGGCCGAGCGCACCCGCATTTCACGCGAACTGCACGATGAACTGGGCCAGTCGCTGACGGCGTTGCGCCTCGGGCTCAGTTACATCGAGGCGCAGCAAGGCCCCGATGCCGACGAAGCGTGCCGCAAGCATGTGCAGATGCTCAAGGAGATCGCGGATTCGACGGTGGATGCGGTGCAGCGCATCGCGGCGGACCTGCGGCCGCCGCTGCTGGATGAGCTGGGCCTGAACGCGGCGATCGAGTGGCTGGCCGAATCGCTCTCCGAGCGCGAGCGTGGCGGCATTACCTGCGAGCTGGCGCTGCAGCCCGTCGGCGAGATCAGCGCCGAGGTCAGCACCGCGGTGTTTCGCATTGCACAGGAAGCGCTGACCAATGCCTGCCGCCACGGCCGCGCGGATCGCGTGCTGGTTGAACTCAACGACACCGGCGGAGTCCTGCGGCTGGTGGTCTCCGACAACGGGCGCGGCATCGATGCGTCGAAGACCGGGCACCGGCGCAGCCTGGGCCTGGTGGGCATGCGCGAGCGCGCGCTGATGCTGGGCGGCAAGCTTGCGGTGACCAGCGAGAAGGGCGGGGGCACACGGGTCGAAGCGCAGATACCCAATACCGGCTGCTCCGGCAAGGGAGGCACCAGATGATCCGCATCACGCTTGCCGACGACCACACCATCATCCGCGATGGGCTGAAGAAGATCATTTCCACCGTGCAGGACATGCAGGTGGTCGGCGAGGCAGCCGACGGCCACGAGGTGCTGTCGCTGCTGCGCCTGGACGTGCCCGATGTGCTGTTGCTGGATATGTCGATGCCGGGAAGGAGCGGCATCCTGCTGATCCAGCAGATCCGGGCCAGCCATCCCGCGCTCCCCATCCTGGTCCTGAGCATGTACCGCGAGTCGCAGTATGCCGTCCAGGCCATCCGCGCGGGCGCGGCCGGCTACCTGACCAAGAATGTCGAGTCGGACCAACTGCTCGGCGCCATCCGCAAAGTGGCGCGAGGCGGCACCGTGGTCTCGCCCACGATCGCCGACCGCCTGGTCATGCAGGCCCGGCAGCCGGAGGCCGTGTTGCCGCATGCACGGCTGACGGCGCGCGAACTGCAGGTGTTCCAGATGCTGGCCGAGGGGCTGGGCATCAATGAGATTGCCGTGGCGCTGTCGCTCAGCGCGAAGACGGTGAGCACCCACAAGGCCAATATCCTGGGCAAGATGGATATCTCCTCGACAGCAGGGTTGGTGCATTACGCCATCCGTCACGGACTGCTCGCCGAAGCGGGTGACGCTGCCTAGTTTGTGCGGTGCGTCTAAGCGAATCCTTAGGTCCAATTCAGCCGATCCTGATGTAGCGCTGCCGCCCCGGCACCTACGCTTCAGATCACGAAGCCCCCGTTTCCGCCGCGCATGACCCCGCGGCAGGCCGCCCCCAAAGCCGCTTCATTTGGAGGGCGGCAGCGATACCGCATGGCTTCGTCCCGAAAAAAGAGACCTGAGGAGACAAGCCATGCAACTGGATCTGCTGATCCGGGACGCCTGCGTCCACGACGACGCACCCCTTACCGATATCGCCATCCGCGACGGCCGCATTGCCGCGATGGAACCCGGCATCGACGCGCCGGCGCATGCAGTGATCGAGGCCGGCGGGCGCGCGGCCATCCCGGGGCTGGTCGAGCCCCACCTCCACCTGGACAAGGCCCTGCTGCACCGCCGGCTGCCGGCGCGCTTCGGCACGCTGGACGAGGCCATCCGCGTCACCGGCATCCTGAAGAGCAAGCAGCAGCGCCAGGACGTGCTGGACCGCTCCCGGCAGGTGCTGGACATGGCGGTCAGGCACGGCACCGTGGCCATCCGCGCCCACCCCGATGTCGACCTGATCCAGGGGCTGATCGGGGTGGAGACGCTGCTGGAACTGAAGGCGGAGTACCAGGACCTGCTCGACCTGCAGATCGTGGCCTTCCCGCAAGAGGGCATCCTGAAGTCCCAGGGCACTCGCGAGCTGATGATGGAGGCCATGGACATGGGCGCCGACGTGGTGGGCGGCTGCCCGTACAACGAGCTGACCTGGGCCGACACTGTGCGGCATATCGACATGGTCTTCGAGCTGGCGCAACGGTATGACGCGCCGGTCGACATGCATGCCGACTTCGCCGACGACACCGGCGACCAGCGCTTTGCCGCGGTGTCGTACATCGCGCAGAAAACGATCGAGGCCGGCTACCAGGGACGCGTCTCGCTGGGCCATGTCACCAGCCTCGGCGCGCTCGACGCGGATCAGCTGCAGCCGCTGATCGGGCAGATACGCGAGGCCGGCATCAGCATCGTCACGCTGCCCGCCACCGATCTCTACCTGGGCGGGCGCAAGGACGTACAGAACCAGCGCCGCGGGCTCGCGCCGGTGAAGGCCCTGCACAGCGGCGGGGTCAACGTGGCGTATTCCTCGAACAACATCCGCAATGCGTTCACGCCGTTCGGCAAGGCAGACATGCTGCAGATCGGCAACATGCTCGCGCACGTGGCCCAGTTCGGCGTGCCGGAGCACCAGCTGGCGGTGCTCGACATGGGCACGCACAACGCGGCGCGCGCCATCGGGCTGCACGAGACCTACGGCCTGGCGGTCGGCCGGCAGGCTGACCTGGTGATCCTCGACACCTTCAAGGTGGCGGATGTGCTGATCGATATCCCCCCGCGCCTGTGGGTGGTGAAGCGCGGAAAGATCACCGTAGTCACCCAGCATCGCTGTGAAATCCACCGGCACGGGTGCTGCGCGCACTGACGCCACGCCAGTCCAACAAGGAGACGATCATGAGAAAGCTGCCTGCCGAAGTCGTGGCTTCACTGCTTGCCATCACCACGGTTCCCATTGCCGCGCACGCCTCGCACCTGCCGCCATGGGCCATTTTCATCAGTTGGGCCGCGACCTTTGCCATGGGCGGGCCGACGCCGGAGAACCTGAAGAAGATATGGCCGACCCTGCCGGTGGGCTCGCTGTTTGCCTTCGTGATCGTGCTCTGCTTCAGGCAGGCGGCCGAGCAGTTCTCGGGGCCCGCCCTCATCGTGGCGGAGATGGTGATCCTGTTCATGCTCAATGCCTCGATGATGTTCCTCGCGCGCGTGTTCGCCACGCTGCGCTTTATCCCCGGCATGTTCTTCGGCTTTGCCTCGTACTTCGCCACGCTGTTCGGTGGCTTTGGTCCCGTACCGGGCGATCCGGTCGTCGCGCTCGGTGCAGTCGTCGCCATGAACGCGCTGGGACCGGCATATGCGTGGATCAAGCAGCGCTATGCCGCCCCGGAAGGCGCTACCCGTCAGCCGTGGCATGTGGAAGAGCGAGGCCTGAGCTGACGTGTCCTGCCGGGGTTTCGCGCAAGCGGCGACACGGCCCCGGCACCACCATTGATTCGACATCACGGCAGCCGGCGCAGGGAGGCAATGCGCTGCCCGGCTGCTGCGTTTCCGGGGGAAGAGGGTATGGAATATCTGAGTGAAGTGGATCGCTGCAGTGCCGGCACATCGCGCCGGACATTCCTGGCCGGCTCTGCAGCGCTGGCGGGCAGCACGGTGTTGCCTGCCGTCGCACACGAGGCGCCGCCAGCCGGGCGCGCGGGCCTGGCACGTTCGTCCGCGGGCATGGTCACGAGCCCGCATGAACTCGCCAGCCAGGCGGGGCTGGAAGTGCTGAAGGCCGGGGGCAACGCCATCGAGGCAGCGATCGCCATCGGCGCGGTGCTGAGCGTGACGTATCCCCACTTTACCGGGCTGGGGGGCGATGCCTTCCTGGTGGTCAGCGATCGCGACGGCAGCGTGCGCACGTTTTCCGGCATCGGTCAGGCCGCGTCGCAGACCCCGGGCTATGCCGGCGCCATTCCGCTGCGGGGGCCCGGCGCGGCCCTCACTGCCGCGGCCACCGTTGCCATCTGGGACCGTGCCTTTGCCTTCAGCCGCAGTCACTGGGGCGGTGCCCAGCCCTGGTCCGGCTTGCTGGCGCGGGCAACGGAGTACGCCGCCAACGGGTTTCCCGTCACGCCTTCACAGTGCTTCTGGCAAGAGTTCCGCACGGCGGACCTGGCAGGCTGGAACGGCTTCGGCCGGGTCTTCATGCCGGACGGACGCATGCCGAAGCCCGGCGCAATGTTCCGGCAGCCCGAACTGGCCCGCACCCTGGACCGGGTCGCGACGCAGGGCGGGCGGGAGTTCTATGAGGGCGACGTGGCGGGGCGGCTCGCCGCCGGGTTGGCGAAGGCCGGCTCCCCGTTGCGCAGCGAAGACCTGGCGCGTTGCCAGGCGCGGGAAGAAGTGCCGCTGCGCGTCGCCTACCGCGGTGGCGAGTTGCTTGGCCTGCGTCCGCCCACGCAAGGCGTGACCACGCTGGAGATCATGGGGATCCTGGACCGTTTCGATCTGGCGGGCATCCCGGAAGGCAGCACGGACTACTATCACCTGCTGGTCGAGGCGGTCAAGCTGGCGTTCCTGGACCGGAACCGCTACGTCGCCGATCCCGATTTTGTCGACGTGCCGCTGGACCGCCTGCTGTCCAGGCAGCATCTCGATGCCCACGCGCGGCGTATCCGCATGGACCGGGCCATGCCGTGGCCGCATTTATTCAAGCCCGGCGACACGGTGTATATCGGTGCCGCCGACAAGGACGGCCGCTGCGTAAGCATGCTCCAGACCGTCTATTTCGACTGGGGGAGCGGCCTCGTCGTCGGCGACACCGGCGTGCTCTGGCACAACCGTGGCGCCTCGTTCAGCCTCGACCCCGCGAGCCCCAACGTGCTGCGGGGCGGCAAGCGGCCATTCCACACGCTCAATCCCGGGATCTACCTGAAGAACGGACGGCCCAGCCTGCTGTACGGCACGCAAGGTGCCGACGGCCAGCCGCAGACGCTGGCCGCGGTGCTCACCCGGATGATCGACTACGGCATGGATCCGCTGACGGCACTGGGCCGGCCGCGCTTCCTGCTGGGCAAGACCTTCTCGGACAGCCGCGACAGCCTGAAGCTGGAACAGGATGCCGGCGTGCCGGTGTTCAGCGAACTGGCATCGCGCGGACATCAGTTAAGTCCGATTCCTGCACAGAGCCAGCTTGCCGGCCACCCGGGCGCGATCCGGCTCGATCCGGACGGACAGCTCACCGGCGCGCACGACCCGCGCAGCGACGGGCGGGCGCTGGGACTGTAGGGCGTTGTCGTCCGCGCCTCGGAGGGCAAGCGCGATGGCTTCAGCGTGACACTCAGTCGATCAGCTTGCCCTCGGCATCGAAGAACGGATGTGCCGGCCCATGGTCTCCAATCGCGGCCGCATGTGTCACCAGTCCATGCTGCGGATGCCACCAGTGCAGCAGGTAGCCAGGCGGCTCCATGCGGAAACGCGACGGCGCTTGCGGATCGAGATCGAGTGCTACCTGATGCGCCGGCGCGGGCGCCGTCATGGCGATGGTGCCGCCGAAGCGCCGCGTGATATGCCGGTGCAGGTGCCCGCAGAGCACACGCTCAACCTGCGCATGCTGCCGCACCACAGCTTCGAGCGTCGCGGCGTTCTCCAGACCTTGCTCGTCCATATGCCCGATGCCCGTATAGAAGGGCGGATGGTGCAGCAGCAACAGCGTTGGCGTGGTCGGAGCCGCGGCGAGTGTCGCCTCCAGCCACGGCAGTGCCGCGGCATCGACGCGTCCGCCCGACCTGCCCGGTACCGTGCAATCGAAGCCCACGATGCGCAGCGGCCCTGCTTCGACCGCGTAGTGCACCGGTGCCTCGCCATCGCCATTAGCGAACAGGTAGTCATGGTCCGCAAAGACCGCGCGCAGCGCGTTGCGGCTGTCGTGGTTGCCGGGCAGCAGCCGGTAGGGCATCGGCAGCCGTTGCAGGATGCTGCGCAGGAAGCGGTATTCGGCTTCGGCGCCGAAGTCGACGAGGTCGCCCGTGATGACGACGAGGTCCGCGCATTGCGGCGCGGCCAGCAGCGTGTCGATCCAGCGGTGCAGCGCGCCAGCGGTATCGACCATGCGATACGACAGCTTGCCGGCGGCCTTGATGTGCAGGTCCGTGACGTGCGCGACGAGATAGGGCGTTGTCATGCTGCCTGGGCCTCCGCCAGCGTGATCATATGGGCGGTATCGATGCGCAGGCCGACGCGGTCGCCCGCGCGCCAGGCGTCGCGCCGGGTGGTATCGACGATCAGCGGCGCGCCGGCGCCAACGTCCACCAGCAGCCGCGTGCAGTTGCCGAGGAACAGCGCGGTCACGACCGCACCGAGCAGGTGCGCGTCATGCGCTTCCGCCAGTGCCACATCCTCTGGCCTGAACATCAGTTCGGCGCAGCCGCTGGCGGGAGCGGCGCCAGCACGCGGCAACGCGCCGCCGGGCAGGCGCCAGACGCCGGTCTCCGCCGTGGCGGGCAGGCGGTTCATCGTGCCGATGAAGTCCGCCACGAACGCGCTGCCCGGCGCCCGGTAGATCTCCTGCGGTGTGCCTGACTGCGCGATACGGCCCCGCTCCATGACGACGATACGGTCGCCGAGCGCCATGGCCTCGGCCTGATCGTGCGTCACGTAGACGGCCGTGATGCGCAGGCTGCGCAGCAGCTGGTTGATGTCGGCGCGCAGGGTGTCGCGCAGCTTGGCATCGAGCGCGGTCAGGGGCTCATCCAGCAGCAGCACGCGCGGCTGCACGGCGATGGCGCGGGCTAGCGCCACGCGCTGGCGCTGGCCGCCAGAGAGCTGGTCGACGCGGCGGTCGGCGAACGGCCCGAGATGCATCATGCCCAGCATGTCGTCGACGCGGCGCCGCCGTGTGGCGGCATCGACGCGGCGCACGCGCAGGCCGTAGCCGATGTTCTCGGCAACGGTCATGTTGGGAAACAGCGCGTAGTTCTGGAACACCATGCCGACGCCGCGTTCTTCGATCGGCAGCGCGGTCACGTTGAGGCCGCCGAACCAGACCTCGCCACCGGCGTCCGGCGACTCCAGTCCCGCGATGATGCGCAGCGTGGTGGTCTTGCCGCAGCCGGAGGGGCCGAGCAGCACCAGGGTATCGGCCGCGCCGATGTCGAGGTCCAGCGGCTGCAATGCCGGCGCGCCGTCGGCGAAGGTCTTGCCGCAGTGGCGCAGGCGGATGGTGGTGGCTTCATGCATGGCGGGTCTCGGTGGAGGTGGCGGCCCGAGCGGTCGGGGTGGGCGCGGCGACAGGCGCCGGCGTGTCGGTGCGGGCATGTCGGCGGGCGCGCGCGCCCATGGAGGTCAGCGCCTGCATCAGCACCAGCAGCGGAATGATCATGACGAAGAAGACGATGGTGTAGGCCGAGCCGATCTCCAGGCGCATCGACGCATAGCTGTCGGCCAGCCCGACCGGCAGCGTCTGCGTGGTCGGTGTGTGCAGCATCCAGGTCAGGTTGAACTCGCCGACCGACAGCGTGACCACCATCAGCGCACCGGCCAGGATGCCCTGGCGGCAGTTGGGCAGGATCACGGTGAAGAAGCGCTGCATGCGGCCGGCGCCGAGGCTCGAGGCGGCTTCCTCGAGTGTGCGGATATCGATGGCTGACAGGATCGCCAGCACGGCGCGCACCATGAAGGGCAGCGTGAACAGTACATGCCCGATCAGGATGAAGACCCAGCTCGTGCGCAGTGCCTGCCACTGGCCGTAGAGCAGGATCAGGCCGAGCGCGGTAGCCAGGCCGGGGATGGCCACGGGCAGCATCAGCAGTTCCTCGATCAGGCGCGTCACGCGGTTGCGGCGCAGCGCCATGTAGTAGGCGGCGGGCACGCCGAGCACCAGCGTGCAGGCGAGGCACGCCAGCGCGATGCCCAGCGAGAGGAAGATGGTGTTGCGGTACAGCGACCAGACTTCCTCGATCCAGCGCGTGGTCAGTCCGCTGGCAAGGCCGACGAAGATATTGTTGGTGAGGCCGGCGAGCACGGACAGCACGACCGGCACGATCATGAACAGGCAGACGGTCAGCGTGAGCGCGAGCTGCAGCCAGTAGCGAAAGCGAGGGCGAACGGGAAACATCGTCGGTCTCCTACGCGGTGGCGGCGACGGCATCGCCGGAGAACCAGCGTGCGACGGCCAGCAGCGCCCACGTCACTGCGCCCAGCAGGATCGAGAGCGCGGCGGCCATGCCGAAATTGGCGTAGTTGGTGAATTCGTTGTAGATCGTCAGCGGCAGCACATCAAGCTGCGTCGCCAGCGTGAAGGCGGTGCCGAAGGCGCCCATGCTGGACGCGAAGCAGATCGCGCCGCTGGACAGCAGCGCCGGCATCAGCGCGGGCAGCATCACGTCGCACACCACGCGCCATGGGCTCGCACCGAGCGAGCGGGCGGCTTCCTCGAGCGAGGCGTCGAGCTTCTCGACCGCGGCCATCACCGTCAGGATCACGCGCGGAATCGAGAAGTACAGGTAGCCCACGAAGAGGCCGGCCAGGCCATAGGCAAAAGTCCAGCGCTCGCCCGCGAGCCAGTCGCCGAGCATCGCCGACAGGCCGTTGCGGCCGCCGAGCATGATGACCATGAAGCCGATCACCACGCCCGGGAACGCGAGCGGGAACGTCAGCACCGCGACCAGCGCGAACTTGCCCGGCACGGCGTTGCGCTGCAGGAAGGTGCCGGCGATCCCGGCGATGACGAGCGTCGCCAGCGTGACGGCGCCGGACAGCAGCACCGTGACCGCCAGGCTGTGCAGGTAGCGCGGACTCGTCAGCACGGTCCAGTACACGCCGGCGCCCTGCGGGCCGTCGACGCTGACAGCGAGGAGTCGCGCCATCGGCAGGCAGAAGAACGTGAGGAAGACGACCAGCGCGGGCAGCGCGAAGCCGAACAGGAGAAGATTTCGCTTTGTCATGGCAGGGACCGTGCGGTGGCGTGCGTCCCCGCAGCGGCGGGGACGCAAGGGGACCGGCGGGCTGGGGCCGGCGGCGGCTTCAGCGGACTTCCTTCAGGTATTGCTCGCTGAAGGCCTTCTGCACCTCGGCCATGCGGGAGAAGTCGACGGGCTTTGCCCGCGCATACTCGGCAGCCGGCAGGAAGCGCGCCTGCACTTCCTTCGAGATGCCGGCGCTTCGTACGGGGCGCAGGTAGGCATTGGCCCACAGCGCCTGGCCTGCGTCGGACAGCACGAAGTCGAGCACCTTGCGGCCCTCGGCCTCGTGCGGCGCCTTGTTGACCAGGCTCATCACGTAGGGGACCACGACCGTGCCTTCCTTCGGGATCACGAACGCCACGTTGGCATGGTCCTTGTAGCGGGCGCGGTACGCGTTGAAGTCGTAGTCGAGCAGGATGGGGATTTCGCCGGACAGCACGCGCGCGTAGGCGGTCTGCTTCGGTACGATCGGCTGGTTCTTCTGCAGGTCCTTGAAGAACTTGAAGGCCGGGCCGAAGTTATCCAGCGAGCCGCCCAGCGCCTGGTTGATGGCGACGGCGCCGACATAGCCGACGAATGCGCTGGCGGGATCCAGGTAGCCGATCAGGCCCTTGTACTCAGGCTTCTGCAGGTCGGCCCAGGACTGCGGCACGGGCTTGCCGCGCAACGCGTCCACATTGACCATGAAGCCGAGCGTGCCGGAGTGGATCGCAAACCAGTTGCCCTGCGGATCCTTCAGGCCGTCCGGGATCTCGTTCCAGTGCGCCGGCTTGTACGGGGCGGTCACGCCGTCCTTCTTTGCCTGGATGCCGAAGGTCACGCCGTAGTAGACCACGTCCGCCACGGGGCTCGCTTTCTCCGCCACGAGTTGCGCGAGCGATTGGCCTGAGTTCTTGTTGTCCAGCGGCACGGTGACGCCGGTCTTGTCCTTGATGGCGCGGATCTGCGTGGCCCAGTCGGCCCACTCGGGCGGGCAGTTGTAGCAGATTGCGGTCTGCGCGAAGGCGCCGTGGCTGAACGCGGCTGCGGCAAGCATCAGGGTGAGCCGGCGCAGCGGACGGCGCCAGGACGAGAACGGTTGCATGAAAGGCTCCTTGGTGGCAACGGTCGGTGGAAAGATGTCAGGTCACGGTGAACGGAACGGCCGGCGGCGCGGCGATGCTTCCGCTCACGCGCAGTGCATGCGGCAGCAGGGTCACGCGCGCGGCGGCTGGCGCTTCGCCGGTTGGCGCATGCAGCCACGCCAGCAAGTGGGCGACGGCGCGCGCGCCGATGTCGGTATTGGGTTGCACCACGGTCGCCAGCGGGGGCTCCATCACGCTGCCGAGCGCGATCCCGTCGTAGCCGAGCACGGAGACATCGGCGGGCACGCGCAGACCCAGCCGCCGCAGATCCGAGATCGCGCCGATGGCCAGCAGGTCGTTGGTGCAGAAGAAGGCGGTGGGGGCATCGTCTTCGTCGATCAGCGCGCGGATCTGTGCAGCGTTGCTGGCGGTATGCGAGGGCAGGGACAGCACGGGCAACGGCGCCAAGCCGTGTGCACGCATCGCGTCCTGGTAGCCAGCATAGCGCTGGCGCGCGCGGTCCGAGGCAACGAACGCGCCGGACACCACGACGATGCGCCGGTGCCCGGCGGCGATCAGCGCCTCCACCCCGTTGCAGGCGCTGCCGCGGTTGTCCACGGAAACCGAATGCCTGCGGCTGCGCGGGCCCGCCTGGTTGTAGGCCAGCACGTAGGGCACGCCCTCGGCGTCGAGCTGGTCCAGCACCGCGCTGTGCGCGGCGTCCGCCACCGTCAGGACCATGCCGTCCACGCGATGGCGCAGCAGGTACTCGATCCGCTCGCGCTCTCGCATCGGGTCGTAGCCGCTGGTGACCAGCATCAGCGAGTAGCCCGCGGCCAGCGCGGCCTCCTCGATGCCACGCCAGCACTCGGCGAACACCGCGTTGTCCATCGTCGGCAGCATCACGCCGATCATCCGCGTCTGCTGGGCGCGCAGCTTGCTGCCGAGCAGGTTCGGGCGGAAGTCCAGCCTGCGCGCGGCGTCATGCACGCGCTGCGCGGTGCTGTCGCGCACCATGGCGGGATGGCTGAAGACGCGGGAGGCCGTCGCCAGCGAAACACGCGCGGCGTCCGCGACGTCTGCCAGCGTCGGACCGCTGCCGGATCTCGCCTTGCCATCGGGACTATGCCTCCCAGTCATTGCCGCTGCGCTCCACTGTGCCCGGTCAAGGCTGGCCAGAATGAAAACGTTTTCATTTCGGATGGAAAAAGGCGGGCGTCCAAAACATTCCACTGGTGCGCGGCGTCAGGCCGTCGCTTGGCTGAGAGGAATATCTGCGCCCTGTATCGCCGCGTATTGTTTCCGGGCGTGATGACAGGCGAATGACAGCGCCACCAGCGCTGTCACCGGTCAACGCCGGGCGGGCGAGTGCCGCCGATTGGGAAGGATGGAATGCGGGTATGACAGTGGGGCTGGCCTAGGGCCCGAACAGCACGGATGCTGCCGATGAAAAAGAAGAAGCCAAGGCAGTGCCTTGGCCTCGATGCTGCGCGATCATGCTTGATCGGCCTGGTATGCCATCAAGCGCCATCGGTAAACGTGTCACGCTTATCGATAGTCCTTGCGCCATCGGTAAAGGTGTCACGCTTATCGATCCTTGCGCCGTCGGAAAAGGCGTCACGCCTGTCCGAGATTCTGGCACCGTCCGTGTAGACATCGAACTTGCTTGTCTTTGCCCCATCACTGTATGGATCTGGCGTCCTCACCATGGCGCCATCTGTGTAAACGTCGCGTGGACCGGTAGTCCCAGCCCATGCCGCCCCGGCGCACAACGCGACCGTCGTCGCCCCCAGTACTAACAGTTTCTTGCTCATTTCCCACCTCCCTTCAGGTGGTAGTCGCCCCCGGCTGAAACAAAATTTGTCGTTCAAATATAGATCGGTGGAAACCCTCATCACTTCTGGCACATCGACAGTTTTGTCATGTGCGGCATCTGCATAATGACTTCGCGGAATATCGGTAGTACGAACGTCCGGCCTGACGAGTAGAAGCGTCGATACAAGGACAAGAGCCGGGTGAAGTGGCGGGACGTGTGTGGTATCGATTACCTGACACTGGACGCGAAAGCTTCCTCTTGCAACCGCTGGCCATCTCACTCGGCGCACGGCGCCGACCGCTTCGGGCTGGCGGTCGGGGAGCGGTCGGTGGTGTTCAAGGTATCGAGCGTGCTGATGGCGGTGGACGTTGGGTCGTCAGATCGAGGGCACGTGCAGTTGGCCATCGGGGCCTAGCACACGGCCGTCCGGCGTGGCGGGCAGATGGGTGACTTGCCACGCCAGAATTTGTTGCGGCGTCCGGTAGATTCCACCATGGATTGCGGACATTGCGGTGGTGTCGAGGGTGCGGCTGGGCAGGTCGCGGATGATCAGGGTGGTCATGGTGGTTCTCCAGGGGTTAGAGAGCGGGGGCGCTCGTACCGAGAATCCGCAACGATCGTGCCTGCCGGGCGCAGGCGCAGCATTCTGCATGGGGAGAAGGCTGGCGTGATGTCAGCGGCGCCGCGGACGGTATGAAGTGTTGGGCTGCGCCGTTCACCCGATCCATAAGGGATGGGGCCGGACCGACACCGGCGCCCGGCTTCGACCCATTCGCCGTTGGCGAAACCTGCTTTCGGAAAACCCGGTTTGCCTGGTCGCGCGATCGCTGGCATTGTTGGCAGCATGCCAGGCCCGTGATGCCTGGCCGCCACTAGCCTAGCCAAATCGGTTTCCGGAGACCAGCGACCATGCACGACAACCTGCCACAGCGCCTGCGCTCCCTTCTTTTCGTTCCCGCGGACAGCGACCGCAAGCTGGCGGCATCGCTGAAGTCGGGGGCGGACGGCCTGGTGTTCGACCTCGAGGACGCCGTGCCGGAGCATGGCAAGGAAGATGCGCGGCGCAAGCTGGTGTCGTTCCTGGAGCAGAACCGCGCGTCGATGGAGCCGGCCTTGCTGGTGCGCGTCAACGGGCTGGCGTCAGGCCATATCCTGCGCGACCTTGCCGCCGTGATCCCGCACCGGCCAAACGCGATCGTGCTGCCGAAGTGCCGGAGCGTCGACGATGTACACCGGCTCTGTGACTTCCTCGCAGCCTTTGAGTGCGCACTGTTGCCCGACAACTGGGAGGTCGCCATCATCGCCATGGCGACGGAATCGTCCGAAGGCGTCTTCGGCCTCTCGTCCTATCGCAATGCGCCGATGCGGCTGCGGGCGCTGATGTGGGGCGTGGACGATCTTGCCGCCGACCTGGGCGCTTTCTCGTCGCATATCGGCAAGGAACTCACCGCGCCATTCTCCGTGGCACGCACGATGTGCCTGATGGCGGCCGCCCAGGCCGGCATCGATGCCATCGACGCGGTCAGCACCAGCCTGACAGATCCCGCGCAGATCGGGCAGGAAGCCGCGCAGGCAAAGCGCGACGGCTTTACCGCAAAGGCCGCCGCCCATCCTTCACATATCGACGCCATCAATCAGGCCTTCATGCCGCAAGAGGAAGAGGTGCGCTGGGCCCGGCATGTCGTCGACGCCTTCTCCAGGGTCGGCGCCTCGGGCGTGGCAAGGCTCGGCAACGCCATGATCGACCGGCCCCATTTGCGCCTGGCACACCGGATCTTGTGCCACGTGGACGGGGAAGACTGATTCAGCGCTCGCGCGGGGCATGCGGACGCAGCTAAGACGTACGATGCGCCCCACGGTATTGCTGGGGCGTACACAGGGTTGCTGCCTTGAACTGCCGCGAGAACGCGCTGTGGTCCGCATAGCCGCATTCGGCGGCAATGTCGGTGATGCTGGCATCCGTCGTCTCCAGCAGGCGGCAGGCGCGGTCCAGCCGCATGCGCATCATGATCTGCTTCGGCGTCAGCCCGAACACCTCGCGGCAAAGCCGCTCCAGGGTATCCAGTGACAACTGTACTTCGCGGGCGATCTCGCTGATGCGCAGGTTCGGTTGCGCCGGCTCTTCCAGGCGCTTGAGGAACTGCAGCAGGCGCTTGTAGCTGGCGTGCTTCTCGTCCGGGCGGGGCAGGATGCGCGAGATGCCCAGCAGGCCGGCGATTTGGCCCTCCGCATCCCTGACCGGAAACTTCGAACTCAGGCACCATTGCCGGTGCCCATCGGCCGAGAAAAACAGGCGCAGCACATCGGTGATCGGCTCGCCGCTGCGGATGACGCTCAGGTCCTGCATCAGCGTGCTCGAACCAGTGACCTCGAACAGCTCGTCTGCCGTCTTGCCGATGACGTCTTCCTTGCTGACCAGGGCGCTGCGCTCGACCAGGGTGGCATTCACCATCAGGTAGCGCGCCTCCTTGTCCTTGACGTAGAAAAGGACGTTGGGAAGCCGGTCGAATACCTGCTCCATCAGCGCCAGATCCAGTACCAGGTCGATCCCGTGCAATAGGTTCTTGGTGTCGAGCATGATTGTCGTAGGGGGCGGCTGCGGCGTGGGTAGCGCGATGTTATCACGCGGTTTCCGCCATTCGTTACCCGCTCGGGCCAGCGGGCAGGGCGCGCGCCCGACCATTCCCGTTGTGCAGTAATCCGCTGCTTTAGGCAGGCCGCCATGCAAGACGCGCGGCGCCACGCACCACAAAATCCCGGGCAACGCATCCGGCGTCGCAGCGTGGCTGCAGCGCGAGATGTGCACGATTCCGATGCGCGGACGGCAACGCCCGCCGGCTCGGGCCTACTGGTTGAACGCGGAGAACCCCAACGTGAACGTCATCCCCTTTCAGAGCGAACCTTTCGATACTTACACCACCGAAGCATCACTCAATGCCATGCGCAGCGCGCTCGACAAGGTCCGTGCGCAAATCGGCAAGACCTACCCACTGATCATCGATGGTAAGAAGATCGAGACGGCGGCGAAGCTCACCTCGACCAATCCTTCGCGGCCCGGCGAAGTTGTCGGGCACACCAGCAAGGCGGGTGTCGACCATGCCGAGCAGGCGATCCAGGCTGCCTGGACTGCCTTCGAGGGGTGGAAGCGCTGGACCCAGGAAGACCGCTCGCGGCTGTGCCTGAAGGCCGCGCAGATCATGCGTGGGCGCAAACAAGAGCTGGAAGCGTGGCTGGTCCAGGAGATCGGCAAGAACTATGTCGAGGCCAGCGCCGAAGTTGCCGAGATGATCGATTTCACCGAGTACTATGCCCGGCAGGCCCTGCGTTTTGTCGACGGTGTGGGCCACCTCAACGCCTATTCCGGGGAAGAAAACAAGAGCTTCTACATCCCGCTGGGCGTCGGCGTCACCATCGCGCCGTGGAACTTCCCCATGGCGCTGATGACCGGGATGCTGATGGGCGCCATCGTGGTCGGTAATACCGTGGTCTGCAAGCCGGCCGAAGACACGATCGTGTCGCTGTCCAAGGTCTTCGAGATCTTCGAGGAAGCCGGCTTCCCGCCGGGCGTCATCAACTACCTGCCCGGCATCGGCAGCGAGATCGGCGCCTACCTGGTCGACCATCCCAAGACCCGCTTCATCAACTTCACCGGCAGCCTGAAGACCGGCATCGCGATCCACGAGTCGGCGGCCAGGCTGCGCGACGGGCAGACGTGGATCAAGCGCGTGTTCCTGGAACTCGGCGGCAAGGATGCCATCCTGGTGGACGAGACCGCGGACCTGGACGCGGCCGCCCTGGGCGTGATCCAGAGCGCGTTCGGCTACTCCGGCCAGAAGTGCTCGGCATGCTCGCGCCTGATCGTGGTCGATTCGGTTTACGACGCGCTGGTGGAGAAGGTCGTTGCCCGTGCCAAGGAGCTGCGTGTGGGCGCTGCCGACACCAACCCGGACCTGGGGCCGGTGTGCAATGCGGCACAAGCCGACAAGGTTGCCGAGTACATCGAGATCGGCAAGGGGGAAGGCAAGTTGCTGACCGGCGGCAAGCGGCTGGAGGGGGACGGTTACTTCTTCGCGCCGACGATCTTCGGCGATGTCGCGCAGGATGCCCGCATCTTCCAGGAGGAAGTCTTCGGGCCGTTCTTGGCGGTGACCCGCGTGGCGAACTTCGAAGAGGGCTTGAAGGCGGTCAATAACACCGTCTACGGCCTGACCGGCGCGCTCTATTCGCGCGACCGGAGCCGGATCGAACAGGCTCGCCGCGAATTCCATGTCGGGAACCTGTACTTCAACCGCAAGTGCACCGGCGCGCTGGCGGGTGTGCAGCCGTTCGGCGGCTTCAATCTGAGCGGTACGGACACGAAGACGGGCGGTCCTGACTACTTGCTGCAGTTTCTGCAGATGAAGGCGGTGGCAGAGCGGTTCTGATACCCCGCGACACGGCAGCGAAAGGTGCGTCCATGGGCGCACCTTTTTTGTTTGTGGCTGCAAGGATCGTCCGGGGTTCGCACCGATACCGCGCCATTCCCGCACAGTGGTTGTGCCGTGCGATCCATGATTGTGCGTATTAGGTGAATACCCCTAAGCGGAAACCCCTTGCCTATGCGGCTCTGCTGCAGATCGTTATGCAAAAAGCCGCAAATCTTGCTCTGCCTGGATGCAAGCGGCGGCGCGCGATAGCCAGCAGAATTTCGCTCAACCAAGGTCGTTGTCGAACTACGGCATTGGCACACCGGAACTGGCGATCTGCCGCGAAGCAGGCGCCTGGGCAGGATCCACGCAATGCGCACACCGTTGCCTGCGATCCGCAAGTGAGCGTACCAAGTGAGGGACGAGATGAGCAAGAAGCTGCTGTCGGTTAGCGTTTGCGCGGCCGGACTGATGTTGGGGGTGAGCCATTCGGCCTGGGCCGATTTGCTGATTGGTGTTGCCGGGCCGATGACTGGCCCGTATGCGTCGGGTGGGGAGCAGATGCGCACCGGCGCCGAGCAGGCAATTGCAGATATCAATGCCAGGGGGGGCGTGCTGGGACAGAAGCTGAAGCTGGTGGTTGGCGACGACGTTTGCGACCCGAAACAGGCGGTGTCCGTTGCCAACACGCTGGTCAACAAGGGCGTGGTGTTCGTGGACGGCCACTATTGTTCGAGCTCGACCATTCCCGCATCGGAGGTCTACCACGATGCCGGCATCCCCATGGCGACCATCTCGACCAGCCCGAAGGTCACCGAGCGCGGCCTGGCCAACATCGTGCGCGTGACCGGCCGGGATGACCAGCAGGGCAATGTTGCCGCGTCCTATCTCGCCAGGAATTTCAACGGCAGGAAGATCGCGGTGGTCGATGACAAGAGTGCCTATGGCAAGGGCCTGGCGGACGAGGTGGCGAAGTCCCTCGCCGACCAGAAGGCCAAGGTATCGCTGCGCGAGTCGATCACCGCAGGCGAGAAGGACTACAACGTGCTGGTGAGCAAGCTGAAGGCTGCCGGCATCGAAGTGCTGGCCTATGGTGGGTACTACACCGAACTTGGCCTGATCCTGCGCCAGGCGGCGCAAGCCGGACTCAAGCTCGCCGTCATGGGCGGCGACACGCTGACCAACACGGAACTGCTGTCTGCCGCGGGCCCCGCAGCGAACGGTGTGATGTTCACCTTCGGCCCGGATCCGCGCAAGAATGCCGAAGCCAAGGACGTGGTGGAGCGCTTCCGCAAGGCGAAGGTCGAGCCCGATGGCTACACGCTGTATTCGTACGCGACGATCCAGGTATTCGCGCAGGCGGCCGAGCGGGCACGCAGCGTGAAGCCAGAGGCCGTCCAGAAGGCGCTGCGCAACGGCACCTACTCGACGGTGGTCGGGCCCATCAGCTTCGACAGCAAGGGTGACCTCACCAGGCCCGGCTACGTGGTCTATCGTTGGAGCGGGAACCAATACGGCTACGCAAACTGACGCAGTGGTGGCAGTGCCTCGCACGGCGCGGCACTGCCACTGAGCATGGGTATTGCAGCGCGGTTGTGCGCTGCACGGGTTGCGATAGCGGTTGTTGGAGCCTTTCATGTATCTCGCATTACAGCAGTTCATCAATGGTGCGACCCTGGGTGCCGTCTATGGTCTCATCGCCATCGGCTATACCATGGTGTACGGCATCATCGGCATGATCAACTTTGCGCACGGCGAAGTGTTCATGATCAGCGCCTTCATCGCCATTTCAGGATTCACCCTGATGACTGCGCTTGGCGTGACTTCGGTACCGCTCACGCTGGTCGGGGTGCTGTTCCTTACCATCCTGTTCACGTCCGCCTATGGCTGGGCGGTAGAGCGGGTGGCGTACCGCCCGCTGCGTGGCGCATCGCGCCTCGCGCCGCTGATCTCGGCGATCGGCGTTTCGATCTTCCTGCAGAACTTCGTCCAGCTAAGCCAGGGCGCACGCGTCAAGGCGCTGGCGCCGGTGATTACCGGCGGCATCGAAGTGGCGGGCAACGGCGAATCCGCGGTCTACCTGTCCTACGTGCAGATCCTGATCGTGGCGACGACGTTCCTGCTGATGGGCGGTTTCACATGGCTGATCACGCGCACCGCCTTTGGCCGGCAACAGCGGGCCTGTGAGCAGGACCGGACCATGACCGGCTTCCTCGGCATCAACGTCGCCCGCACGATCTCGCTGACGTTCATGCTGGGCGCGGGGTTGGCGGCCATCTCAGGGACCATGGTGACGCTGTACTACGGCGTTGTCGATTTCAGCATTGGCTTCCTGGTCGGTGTGAAGGCGTTTACCGCGGCGGTCCTCGGTGGCATCGGATCGCTCCCGGGGGCAATGCTGGGCGGGCTCCTGATCGGCCTGATCGAGTCGTTCTGGGGCAGCTATTTTTCGGCGGAGTACAAGGACGTCGCCACCTTTGCCATCCTGATCCTGGTGCTGGTGGTGCGGCCTTGCGGACTGCTCGGCCGGCCGGAGGTGGAGAAAGTCTGATGAGCACACTTCATGTTTTCGGATTCCGCGGCGTGCGCGCGCGGCTGGGGGATGCGGTACGCGTGGCCCTGATCGGCATCGTGCTGGGTATCCCGCTGATCGGCATCACCACGGTGGACGCGGGTGGCAAGCTGCAACTCCAGACCCGCTGGGACGCGCTGGCCGTTGCCGTGGGTGTGGTGTTCGCCGCGCGCGTGCTGCAAATGCTGGTCATCGACCGCCTGCGCTTGCGCAAGGCCATGAAGACGCCTGCATTGCCGCGCCTTCGCGAACCACCGGCGTTCACCAGGGCGCTTGGCTGGATCTCGCTCGGGATCGCCGTGGCGTTGCCGATCGTCTTCTCGGGCAACCGGTATCTGGTCGACATTGCGACCACGGTACTGATCTATGTGATGCTGGGCTGGGGGCTCAATGTCGTGGTGGGCCTCGCCGGCCTGCTTGATCTTGGCTACGTGGCGTTCTACGCCATTGGCGCCTACAGCTATGCGCTGCTGTCGATCGGCTTCGGGCTCTCGTTCTGGGCGTGCCTGCCGCTGGCCGGCCTGTTCGCCGCGATCTTCGGGATCCTGCTGGGCTACCCCACGCTGCGGCTGCGCGGCGACTACCTGGCGATCGTGACGCTGGGCTTCGGCGAGATCATCCGGCTGGTGATGCTCAACTGGACCGATCTCACCGGCGGCCCCAACGGCATTTCTTCCATTCCGAGGCCGAGCTTCTTCGGCTTGCCGTTCAGCAGGTCGGCGGATACGCCGACCTTCTCCAGCGTGTTCGGCCTTGAGTATTCCAACGATCATCGTGTGATCTTCCTGTACTACCTGATCTTTGCGCTGGCCCTGCTGACCAACGTGCTGGTCCTTCGCCTGCGCCGTCTGCCGGTGGGCCGGGCCTGGGAGGCGATGCGGGAAGACGAAATTGCCTGCAAGGCGCTGGGCATCAACGTCACCAATGTCAAGCTGTCGGCGTTCGCGCTGGGCGCGATGCTGGGCGGGTTCGCCGGCGTCTTCTTCGCCGCGCGCCAGGGCTTCATTTCGCCGGAAAGCTTCACCTTCAGCGAAAGCGCAACCGTGCTCGCCATCGTCGTCCTGGGTGGCATGGGCAGCCAGCTGGGCGTTGTGCTGGCCGCGCTGGTTCTGGTGCTCCTGCCGGAGCTTGGTCGCGACTTTGCCGAATATCGGATGCTGTTGTTCGGGGCGGCCATGGTCCTGATCATGGTCTGGCGGCCCGGCGGCCTGATGTCCGTCAGGGAGCCGACGCTGACGCTCAAGCAATACCTGCGCAAGCGGGCACGCACGGACCGTGCCATTCCGGTAAGCGGTGCACCTGTCGTGGAGAACGGCCGATGAGAAGAACACTAGTCACTGTAGACGGACTGGAGATGCGCTTTGGTGGCATCAAGGCCATCGAAGGCTTGTCGCTGACGGTCGGGGAGGGCCAGATCACCTCGGTGATCGGCCCGAATGGCGCCGGCAAGACGACACTGTTCAATTGCCTGACCGGTTTCTACAAGCCCACTGCCGGCTCAATCCGGATGATGCATCCCCGGCACGGAGACCTGCACCTGGAATGCATGCCGAGCCACGACGTGACGCGCAAGGCGGGCGTGGTGCGCACTTTCCAGAACATCCGCCTGTTTCCGAAGATGACGGTGATGGAGAACCTGGTGGTGGCCCAGCACAACGCACTGCAGAAGGCGTCCCGCTTCAGCCTGGCGGGGCTGTTCAGGCTGCCGGGATACCGTCGCGCGCAGGAAGAAGCGATGGAGAAGGCCTACCGCAGCCTTCAGGCGCTGAAGCTGGAGGACTGCGCGGATACGGCCGCGGGCGGACTGCCCTATGGCCTGCAGCGCAAGGTGGAAATTGCGCGCGCCATGTGCGTGGACCCGGTGCTGCTTTGTCTCGATGAACCAGCGGCGGGCCTGAACCCGCGCGAGTCGGCGGAGCTCAATGCGCTGCTGACGCGCCTGGCGCGCGAGACTGGCCTGAGCATCCTGCTGATCGAGCACGATATGAGCGTGGTCATGAACGTGTCCGACCATATCCACGTGCTGTCCTTTGGCAAGAAGATTGCTGAAGGCTCGCCGGAGCAGGTTCAGAACGATCCCGATGTGGTGGCCGCGTATCTGGGTGAACCGGAAAGCGACGCGGAGATGCTGACCGAGACGGAGGCCGCGGCATGATTCTGCAGATTGAAGATGTACATGCCCACTACGGGCACGTCCACGCGCTGAGGGGCGTATCGCTCTCTGTCCGCGAGGGCGAGACGGTAACGCTGATCGGTGCCAACGGCGCGGGAAAATCCACGCTGATGACCAGTATCCTGGGCGCACCGCGGGTTTCCCGCGGCCGCATACTGTTCCAGGGCGCTTCGCTCCAGGGCCTCGGTGTGCATGAGATTTCCCGGCGCGGCATTGCGATCTCCCCGGAGGGGAGGCGCGTCTTCCCTCGCATGACCGTGACCGAGAACCTGCTGATGGGCGCGACGTTCGCCGATCCCGCGACTCGCGGTACCGATATGCAGCGCATGTTCGACATGTTCCCGATCCTGTCACAGCGCAGCCAGCAGCTCGCCGGTACCCTGTCGGGCGGCGAGCAACAGATGCTGGCGATCGCGCGCGCACTGATGAGCCATCCCCGGCTGCTGCTGATGGACGAGCCCTCACTGGGTCTTGCGCCGATCTATATCCGGAAGGTCTTCGAGATCATCGAGATGCTCAACCGGGACCATGGCATGACGATCCTGTTGGTCGAACAGAACGCCAACCAGGCACTGCGCGTGGCACACCGCGCCTATGTGCTTCAGCAGGGCAGCATCGTCATGAGCGGTACCGGGCGCGAACTGCTGCAGAGCCCGGAAGTCCGGGCGGCATACCTCGAAGGCGGAAAGTCCCACAACGATCCCGCTGTGGCGGCCGTTGCCTGATCCACCGATTCAACTCTCCTTTTTTCCACCATGAACCAGCGAACTGCCACGGTCGTCATCATCGGCGGCGCCATCATCGGAAGCTTTACCGCCTTCTTCCTGCGCAAGGAGGGCTTTGCGGGACCCATCAAGGTGATCGAGCGCGATCCCACTTATCAGTATTGTTCGACCGCACTGTCGGCTTCGTCCATCCGCACGCAGTTCGGTTGTCCCTTCAACATCGGCATGAGCCTCTTCGGCGCCGGCATGTTCCGCGACATCAGGCAGTGGTTTGGCGATGATGCGGACATTGGCTTCGACGAGCGCGGCTACCTGCTGCTCGGCACAAAGGAGGGCGCCGATGCCATGCAGGCGACGGCGCTATCGCAGATCGAAGCCGGCGCAACCATCGATATCATGACGCCCGCACAGGCAAAGGCTCGCTATCCGTGGCTCAATGTTGACGATATCGGCATCGCGACATATGGCGCCGCCAGCGAAGGTTGGTTCGATGCCTGGGCGCTGCTCCAGCTCGTGCGGCGCGAAGCAAAGAAGCTTGGCGTTGAGTATGTCACGGCGGAAGCCAACGGCATCGAATCGC
Source organism: Cupriavidus sp. DF5525 (assembly GCF_040149425.2). Taxonomy (NCBI): domain Bacteria; kingdom Pseudomonadati; phylum Pseudomonadota; class Betaproteobacteria; order Burkholderiales; family Burkholderiaceae; genus Cupriavidus; species Cupriavidus sp. DF5525. Next base: position 1,244,784 of record NZ_CP168265.1, read on the forward strand.
GCAATGCCAGAGTCACAGGCGTCAGGCTTGCCGATGACAGTGTCATCCCTTGCGACTGGTGTGTGAATGCTGCCGGCCCTGCAGGCGGGAAAGTGGCGAGCTGGCTGGATATCGCCCTGCCGGTCGAGCCGCGCAAGCGTACCGTTTTCCATATCAAGGCACCGGTTCCAACCGAGGGGTTCCCCATGCTGTTCGACAACTCCGGCATATGGGTCCGTCCTGAGGGAGATGGTTTCATTGCCGGCATTGCTCCGGAAGCGCACAGGGATCCTCATGCTGAGGGCGACTTCGAACCGGATCACTACTTGTTCGAGGACATCGTGTGGCCGTACCTGGCGCACCGCGTCCCGGCGATGGAGAGCACGCGGTTACTGCGCGCCTGGGCAGGCCATTACGAGATGAATCTGCTGGACCACAATGGGGTGGTCGGCGCGCATGACGAGATCGGGAACTTCCTGCTGGCGACGGGCTTTTCCGGTCACGGGGTCATGCACGCGCCGGCCACGGGCCGGGCGGTGGCGGAGTGGATCGTCCACGGGCAGTATCGGACCATCGATGTGTCGCCGCTGGGATACCAACGCATTCGCAAGCAGGAGCCGCTGCTGGAGTCGGTGGTGTACTGAGTCGTGACTTGCTGAATCGGCCCTTGAGGTGGATGCCCTCAAGGGCCACTTTCTTTTGCGTCGTGGCTGGTGCGGTTTGCGATCGTGAAAACCATCGGGCCCGGCAACGCTGGAGCGTTTGCCGGGCCCGATGGAGCAGGTAAGGCTGGACGGCGCTAGGCCTTGCTTGCCCGGATCTCCAGCGTCACGCCGGCGCCTTTGTCCGCCGTGTCGAAGTAGGTGAAACCACTGCGGTTTGGCAAGCGCCCACGCAACATGATCGCCAGCCCCAGTGCGGTGGCCTCCGCTTCCGCCTGGTCGCAGTCCGGTACGGTGAAGCCGAGATGGAACACGCCTTCGCCACGCGTGTCCAGGAATTCCCGCTGTGGCGTACTTCCGGCCGGTGGCGCGCACAACTGAAGCTGGACGTTGCCGAGGTTCGCGTAGCGGTAGTGCAGCCTGACGAAGGCATCGGCATCGGGCACGTCGAGCTCGCCCCGGAATGCCTCGAGCGAGGGAAACGGGTGCCAGGGGCCCACGCCGATGGACTCGTAGCAGGCGACGGACTTCTCCATGTCGCGTACCACGACGCAGACATGATGCAGGGTCTGGAACAGATCGGTCTTCATCATGACGGTATTCAAGTCTCCGCTGGTCGTTCAGTTGCTCTCTTGCTGGGCGTACGCCTGCGCCGAGTCATCGAAGCTCTGGCCGGCGCGCGGATTCCATTGCACGCCGGAGCGCGCCACCACGCCGGGCTTCAGGCGCTGGGTTTCGTCGTAGTCGCTCCAGGGATGGAAGAACAGCGGCTCGGTGTCGTCGAGAGACTTCAGTCGGGCGGCGTAGGCTTCCAGGTAGGCGTCACGGTCTTCATCCGTGACCCGTGCCGGCATCCAGGCCGCGAAGGGCGGCAACACCGTGAATCCGGTGTAGCCGAGGATGCCGTTGTGGATGGGCCAAAGCACGTGATGCAGGTCGCCATCGATGCCATTCGGCTCGTACAGCGTCGAGGCCGTTCCCGTGGTGAGGCAGATCATGGCGCGTTTGCCCTTGAAGTGCCCTGACTCGTACTTGCGGCCGGTGGAATATGCGAAACCGCGGCTGAACACACGGTCGACCCAGCCCTTCAGCATGGCCGGCATCGAGAACCACCAGACCGGGAAATGAAACAGCACCAGTTCTGCCGCCTTGACCTTCTCCTGCTCGGCGTGCACGTCGGCGCTGTGGGTGCGGTGGGCATACGCATGTTCCTGCTCGCGCGACAGGTCCAGGTAGTCCGCGTCGGCGCGCGCTTGCGGGAAGTCCGCTTCGCCAAGCGTGGGCGACCAGCCCATCTGGTACAGGTCGCTGACGGTGACCTGGTGGCCCAGCTCCGTCAGCGTCTGCACGGCGGTGTTCTTCAGCGCGGCGCTGAACGAGTTCGGTTCGGGGTGTGCGAAAACAATCAGAACGTTCATATCGGTGTCGTCCAAGGAGTGCTCGATGCTGGCGGATTCTCCGCGCAAAGGCCATCCCTGTCTTGCACGCATCAGGGCCGGAACGTGCGGATTTTGGCATAGGCATCGAGGCCTGCATGGCGGCAGATAGATCAGATATCGGAATAGTTAATCATTCAATTAAATCACTTTCGCGACGTTCTTCCTTGTTCCATGATTCGCTCAGAGCGGCCGATGGCCGACGATGAACCTGGCGGCGCGAAGGCGCTGCCAACTGGAGCGAGAAGACGATGTCGGCAAACTGGCCACGCGAGATTTTCCAAGAGTTGAAGGCGGCGAACGTCCGCCAGGTCTGCTACGTCCCGGACGCCGGGCACAGCGAACTGATCCGGCTGTGCGAAGCCGATCCCGAGATCAGCACGGTGTCGCTGACCACGGAGGAAGAAGGCGTGGCCATGGTCGGCGGCGCCTGGCTGGGCGGCGAGCGCGCCGTGCTGCTGATGCAGTCCAGCGGCGTGGGCAACTGCATCAACATGCTGTCGCTGCAGCACGAATGCCGCATGCCGTTCTTCGCCATCGTGACGATGCGCGGCGAGTGGGGCGAGTTCAATCCCTGGCAGGTGGCGATGGGCAAGTCCACGCAGGAGGCCCTGGAGTCGGCCGGTACATACGTGTACCGCGCCGACGAAGCCGAGGAGGTGGCGAAGACGGTGGGCGCGACGGCCCGCTTTGCCTACCAGACCGGCCGGCTGGCGGCGGTGCTGATCGCCCAGCGTGTGATCGGTGCCAAGAACTTCAACAAGTGAGACTGAGATGAGTGAAGCGCAAAAGGCTGTTCTGAATCGCCGCACGACGATTGCCCGGATCTTGAAGCACCGGGGCGATGCCCTGGTGGTGACGAGCCTGGGCAATCCCACCTACGACGTGGCCTCGACCGGCGACTGCGCCGGCAACTTCTACCTGTGGGGCGCGATGGGTGGCTCGGTGATGGTGGGCCTGGGCATCGCGCGGGCGCAACCGAAGCGTCGCGTAGTGGTGGTTACCGGCGACGGCGAGATGATGATGGGGATCGGCTCGCTGGCCACGGCCGCGGTGGACAAGCCGCAGAACCTGGCGGTGATCGTGATCGACAACGAGCACTATGCGGAGACCGGGATGCAGCCGGCGCACGCCGGGCGCGGTGTCGACATCGCGGGTGTGGCCAGAGCGGTGGGCTTTGACAACGCGCGCACGGTGCGCACGGAGCAGGAACTGGCGGTGCTGGCCGAGGAACTGTTCAGCACCGAAGGCCTGCTGCTGGCCACGGTGAAGGTGACCACCGAGCCGGTGCCCACCGTGCTGCCCCCGCGCGACGGCCCGTTCCTGCGCAGCCGCTTCCGCGAAGCGCTGCTCGGCAGCGACGCCCACAAGTAAGCCCACTCGATCCCCCTTCCTGCAAGGGGAAAGCGACAGGACCGACATGAAAGCTTACAACCATTACATCGGTGGCGAGTGGGTGAAGCCCACTGGCAACGCCTACATCGACAGCAAGAACCCGTTCGACGGTCAGCCTTGGGTGCAGATCGCGCGGGGCACGGCGGAGGATGCGAACGCGGCCGTCGACGCCGCCCACGCTGCGTTCCGCAATCCCGCCTGGGCGGGCCTGACGCCGACGCAGCGAGGCAAGCTGCTGGCCCGGGTGGCCGACCTGATCGAGCGCGACGCGCAGCACCTGGCCGAACTCGAGACCCGCGACAACGGCAAGCTGTTCGCGGAGATGCACGCCCAGACCCGCTACATCCCGGAGTGGTTCCGCTACTTCGGCGGGCTCGCCGACAAGATCCAGGGCGCGGTGATCCCGCTGGACAAGAAGGGCTACTTCAACTTCACCCGGCGCGAGCCGCTGGGCGTCATTATCGCCATCACGCCGTGGAACTCGCCGCTGCTGTTGCTGACGTGGAAGCTCGCACCGCTGCTCGCCGCCGGCAATACGGTGGTGATCAAGCCTTCGGAGCACACCTCGGTGTCGACGCTGGAGTTGGCGAGGCTGTTCGACGAAGCGGGCTTTCCGCCGGGCGTGGTCAACGTGGTCACCGGCTTCGGGGCGGAAGTCGGCCAGCGCCTGGTGACCCATCCCAAGGTCAGCAAGATCGCGTTCACCGGTTCGGACGCGAACGGAAAGCTGATCTACCAGACCGCGGCGGCCAGCCTGAAGAAGGTATCGCTGGAACTTGGCGGCAAGAGCCCGAACATTGTGTTCGAGGACGCCGACTTCGACCAGGCCATCAACGGCGTGCTGTCCGGGATCTTCGCCGCCAGCGGACAGACCTGCATCGCCGGCTCGCGCCTGCTGGTGCAGCGCTCGATCTACAAGCGCTTCCTCGCGCGCCTGGTGGAGCGCGCGGCCACCGCCCGGCTCGGTAATCCGATGCAGCCGGATACCCAGGTCGGTCCGGTAACGACGGAAGTGCAACTGGCCAAAGTGCTTGACTACATCGAGATCGGCAAGGCCGAAGGCGCGGTGCCGCTGTGCGGCGGCAAGCGCGCAAGGGGCAGCGGCATCGACGACGGCTGGTTTGTCGAACCGACCATCTTTGCCGATGTCGACAACGGCATGCGGATCGCGCAGGAAGAGATCTTCGGCCCGGTACTGTCGGCGATTCCGTTCGACACGCAGGATGACGCCATCCGCATCGCGAACGACAGCATCTACGGCCTCGGTGCCGGCGTCTGGACCCAGAACATCCAGCGCGCGTTCGCGCTGTCGGAAGCGATCGAGTCCGGCATGGTCTGGGTCAATACCTATCGCGCGGTCAGCTTCATGTCGCCGTTCGGCGGCTACAAGCAGAGCGGTATCGGCCGGGAAAGCGGCATCGAGGCCATCGACGAATACCTGCAGACCAAGAGCGTATGGATAGCCGCCGGCGCGACGGTGGACAACCCGTTCATCATCCGCTGACGCAGGAAATGGCCGGGCGCGGTGCGTGGTGCTCCGCGTCCCGCTTCATCAGTAAGCTGCCGGGTCTTGCACAGAAAAAAATCCCTCGACACCGGTCGAGGGAACCCAAAGTCGCCAGGAGACAGCAGGCGAATGTCCTAGCTGGTAGCGTCCCGAAGGATCGCGCCGATGCGCGGCGCTGCTTCCAGTTGCCAAACTTCCCTGAAGAAGGCATGAATCTCTTCGACGCTGGCGGAGGCAGAGAAGTCGGCCAGGCGCGCGAACTTGTCCTGGATCTCCTCCCTCGACAACGTGTTGCCCGGATCGCCCTTGGGCTCGTCGACACGCCCGGAGAAAGACTTGCCGTCTTCCGTGGTCACGCTGACCTTGCCGATCCAGCGGCGGGGGTAGGCACTATCCACTTCCTCATCGAGTTGCATGGAGACCTTGTCGCGGAACGCGACCACCGCGGCGTCCTGGAAGTGCGACTCGAAGTCACGGACGCTGGCACTGCCGCGTTCGGCAACCAGCCCGAGTACCGTGCCCATCGAGAACTTCGCCTGATGCACGGTGACCGGGTTCACCACGGGTCCCAGCACATCGATCGCGCCCTGGTGGACGTGGGTCACCACCTCGCGGATATTGGCCGGCTGAATCCGGTTGTCTGCCAGCACCCGCGCCAGCGCATCCGCAGCGGGGTGCGTGTGACGGCACGAGGCATGGTATTTGAAGGACGTCTCGGCCACGGTCCAGCGTGAGCCGAGGCCGTCGACCAGCTTCGCGTCATCGGCATCGGTGGACATGCCGGCAGCCATGCCGCGCGGCCCTTCCAGGATACGCTTTGCGCCCTGGAAGCCGTTCTTGGCAAGGAAGGCGGACATCATGCCGTCGGCGGCTGCCTTGGCCGTATGAAGTTGCTTGGAATCGGCGGCGTCGGCGAGGAATTCCCACAGGCCCGCTGCCTGCGTACCGGCCGAGCCGAAGGCGTCCAGCATCTGCGCCGGCGTCAGTCCCAGCAGGCGCCCGGCCGCCGCGGCGGCTGCCAGTGTGCCGGCGGTGCCGGTGGTATGGAATACGCGATAGTGCGAGCGCCCGAGGAACTCGCCGACGCGGATCCCGACTTCGTAGCCCACGATGGCGGCCGTGATGAAGTCCTTGCCGCTGGCGCCCGCTTCCTGTGCGACCGCAAGCACCGCGGGAAAGACCACGGCCGCCGGATGGAAGACCGAGCCGTTGTGCACGTCATCCTGCTCGGCGTAGTGGGAGCTGGCGCCATTGATGAAGGCGGCAAAGTAGGGCGTGGTGCGCTCGCGCGAGATCAGGACCTCGCAGGGACCCGATGCCGGCGCCATCCGTCGCGCAAAGGCGGCCAGCGCTTCGACCGGCCTGCCGCCTTTGCCTGCCAGCGCGGAGCCGACCCAGTCGGCGTACAGGTTCTTGGCGCGCTCGACGACTTCAGCCGGGATGTCTTCATACCGCAGCGTTGCTGCAAAACGCGCCAGCACGGCGCTATGTGTTTCACTCATCTGTCTTCCTCTTCCTCTTGCTCGATGTGGGGCGGATATGCCACCGGCTTCAGACCAGCACCACCTCGCCGTGGACGGTCTCCGCCGCGGCCAGTCTGGTGCAGATCGCAATTGCCTCGGCCGCTTCGCCGACCTGCTCCAGGCTGGGCGACGATGGGGCAATGCGCAGCGTGCGGTCATCCGGGTCGATCCCGCCAGGAAAGGGCGCGCCGGCATCGGTAAGGATCACGCCGGCGTTGCGGCAAAGATCGACAACCCGGCGTGCGGTGCCGGGTACAACATCCAGCGTGATGAAGTAGCCGCCGGCGGGCTCGGTCCACGACACCTGAGCGAGCCCGCCCAGGTGCTGCCTGAAGGTCTCGATCACGCGCGCGAAGCGCGGCGCGAGGATCGCGCGATGCCGGCGCATCAAGGCCTTCAGCCCTGCCTCGTCCCGGAGAAAGCGCACATGGCGGAGCTGGTTGAGCTTGTCCGGCCCGACGCTGCGGAACGCGGCATGCTTGAGATACCACGCGAGGTTCTGGCTCGAGCTGCCCAGCAGGGCGAGGCCCGCGCCGGCAAAGGTGATCTTGGAGGTCGAGGCAAAGACCAGCGCACGGTTGGCATGGCCATGCGTCACGCAGAGTTCCGCGAGGTTGGCAATCTCCGTTTCGTGGTCGCCCAAGTGGTGCAGCGCGTAGGCGTTGTCCCAGAAGATTCGGAAATCCGGCGCGGCCGTCGGCATCGCAGCCAGCGCCCGGACCACCGCGTCGGCGTACACCGTGCCGGTCGGGTTGCTGTACTTCGGCACGCACCAGATGCCGCGGATCGACCGGTCCTGCGTCACCAGCGTACGCACGACTTCCATATCGGGGCCGTCGTCGCGCAGCGGCACCGGGATCATCCGGATGCCAAAGGCCTCGCACAGCTTGAAATGCCGGTCATAGCCCGGCACGGGGCACAGGAAGGCGATGCCTCCCGCCACGTTCTGCCACGGGCCGTCACCGTCGGGCACGCCATTGCGGCACGCATACGCCAGGCAGTCATGCATCAGCGCCAGGCTGGAGTTGCCTTCCACCACGGTGTTCTCCGGCGGCACGCCCAGTACGCCGGCGAACAGCCGGCGCGCTTCCGGGATGCCCTGCTGCCCCATGTAGTTGCGGCAATCCGTACCCTCCTCGGTGCGGAAGTCGCCGGGGCCGGGCAGTGCCAGCAGTGCTTCTGACAGCGCAAGCTGTTCGGCGGATGGCACGCCCCGTGCCAGGTTGAGCTTCAGCTGTCTGTCGCGCAGTGCGCGGTATTCAAGCAGGCAGGTTTCAAGGCCAGGCACGCTGTTCGCCGCCTTCAACTCTTCATCAATCTTGCGTGGCCAGTTCGCTGGCATCGTCTTCTCGCTCCGGGCGGCAGCGCTTTCCCGCGGCCAGGTTCATCCTCGGCCATCGGCCGCTCTGAACCCATCATGGGCGCTCGAATGGCTTCGCGAAAGCGATTTATTTGGATGGATTTACATTCCCATGTGAGATGGTTTTCGTGCGCAGGGAGGCCACCCGCCAAGGCAGGCGGCATGCGGCTTTCCGGGGCGCGGGAACTAGCCTAGCGATGCAGGCGCGCGCATCCGGGAGAAGTCGCAGCACTCGCGCGCCAGCTCCGCCACCGCGAGGCCAAGGGCGGCCTGTTCGGGATAGATGGCGCAATAGCGAACGGCAGGGGCGGGCGGGTCGGTCTCTACGATCTGCAGGCGGCCCTGCGCGACTTCGTTGGTGAAGAACTCGCGTGGCAGGCAACTGACGCCGATGCCGGCTTCGATCAGGCCGGCCAGCGTGATGATGCTGCGGCTGCCGCCGAGCCGGGTCGGCTCGACGCCAACCTGCTCGAACAGCCGCGCGCACAGCGCGGTGATGATCGAGGTCCGGTCCTGTTCGATGACCGGCAAGCTCGCGAGCTGCTGCAGCGGAATCACTTCTCCGCGATTGAACGTTCCGGGCGGGCTGAACCAGGCGAATTCGACCAGCTCAAGATTGACCCTGGCTGCCGAGCGCGTGACAAAGGCTTCGGGCAGGATGGCCACGTCGAGCTGCCCATCGATGATCTTGTCGCGCAGCACCGCGGAGTGGTCGATATGCGGTTGCAGGGTCAGTTGTGGATAGACTGCCCTGACCTTGCGCACCAGCGCAGGAAACCACGACATGGCGACCAGCTCCGTGACCCCGACGTGCACGACGCGCGGGATATTGCGTGTCGATGCCTGGATCTCCTCGAGGTGCGCAACGCTTTCCAGCAGGTCGGCGCAGAGCAGCATCATCTCGTGGCCCCTGGGAGTGAGCGTGGCCTTGCGCCCGGCCTGTTCGAACAACGGCGAGGCGGACAGCCGCTCCACCTCCTGCAAGCGCTTGGTGGCGGCGGACTGGGTCACGTGCAGCTTGTCGGCGGCGCGTTGCACCGTGCCGAGCCTTGCTACCCAGTAGAACGCCTCGATCTGCTTAATCGTCAGCATCGCGCAAGGCTCCGTGCATGGCGGCATCCATGCTTTGCTCGTAAGGCCGCTCGAAGTCACAGGTCTGTTGAGCCAGCGCGGCGATGGTGCGATGGAAGGGCGTGGCCGAGTCGGCGCGCAGTAACGCCACATAGCGGATGGGCGGCAGGCCGGGGGTGGCGTGGACTTCCCGAAGCAAGCCCTTGTTCACCAGCCCGCGCGACACGACCACCGGCAGGTAGACCACGCCGAGCCCGGACACCGCAATACCGCCCAGCGCGGCAATGCTGTTGCTCAGCAACGTGTTCCTCGGTGTCAGGCCGTTCCTGGCAAACCAGTTTCGCATCAGCACGCCGGCGCCGGATTGGGGCCCCTGCATCAGCAGCGGATACTTGCCGAGCTCTGCCACTTTCATGCGGGTATGGGGCAGGCCGAGGGTCGGGCTGCAGAACCAGGCGTTCCTGACTTCCGCCAGCCGGGTGCGTAACAGTCCGGTCAGGTCGAATGCGTTCGGCACGACGATCAGGTCAAGCTGGCCGGTACGCAGGTGGTCATGCAGCGGGACACTGTGCTCGACCTCCAGTTCGACCACGACCTGGGGGAACTGCGAGCGGATCGCATCCACGAACGAGGGCAGCCAGGTGAGTGCGGTCAGCTCGGTAACGCCGAGCCGCAACTTGCGTACCAGTGCATCCTTGCGCACGAACTGGTCGAGCAGGACGTTGCGTTTCTTCAGCACGTCACGCGCACGGGCAAGGACCTCGGCCCCCTCCAGCGTCAGCCTGGCCGTGCGACCCGAACGGTCGAACAGCGGGTAGCCGAAACTGGTCTCAAACTCCTTGATATGCCGGGACACCGCCGACTGGGCGATGTCCAGCTTCTCGGCGGCGGCGTCGAACGACCCCATCTCGCTAATGGCGACGAATGCCTCCAACTGCTTGAATGTGCTCACCTGCCGCTCCGCGTCATGCTGATCGTCTCATCAGTTTATGGAATGGGACCGGAGCTGATTCTATCTCAAATAGTCGGCGCTTCAGGGCGCAAGCTGGCGGATGAACAGTTCGGCCAACAGCCGCGCTGACGTGCCAAGCGGCATGGCGCGCAGCCGGATGATGCCGGCCTGCATGGGCGGCGGCAACGGAGACAAGGACGTGAATGCCTGCATGCCGGTGCCGTACATCGGATCCGCAAGCAGCCGCGTCGGACAGAAGCCGATCGCGTCCGTGCGTCGCATCAGCTCCGTCATCAGCGTTGGCGACGTGCATCGCGTGATGTGGCGTGGCACGGGCAGGGCGCTGGCGCGCAACCACTCGAGCAGGGTTTCGCTCTGGCTGCCGGGCGAGAGGTTGAGGGTCCAGGGTGCATCCTGCAGGTCGTGCCAGCGAGTCGCGCCGGCGAGCGGGTGACCGGCTCTTCCTGCGGGGACGGCACTGACCTCCAGCAGCGGCTCGAACATGAGCTCATGCGGCAGGTCAGCCGGATTGGCGATCGCGATCGCAAAGTCGAGGCGGCCTTCGGTCAGTCCGGGAATCAGCTCGGCAAGGAAGCCCTCGCTCAATGACAGGCGTGCGTCGGGCTGCCGGGCGTTGAAGGCCTGCCAGACGCGCGGCAGCACATCCATTGCCAGCAGCGGCGTGACGGCGGCTGCAACGAGCGCGCCGGCACCGCCCTGCAAGGTGCGTATCTCATCCCGGGCCTTCTCCAGCGAAGCCAGGGCAAGCCGCGCATTGGTCAGCAGCACCCGTCCGGCAGCGGTGAACTCGACGCCCTTGTAGCTCCGTACCAGCAGTTCAGTCCCGACATCTTCCTCGAGTTCGCGCAACGCCTTGGTCAGCGCACTCTGGCTGAGATGCAGCTGGCGTGCGGCGGCGCGGATCGTGCCGCTTTCGGCAACCTGGATAAAGGCTCTGAGTTGATGCTGGCGCATGGGGCGGGGTGTCGTTTGGTCAGGGTATCTGGTGAACACCAGAGGTGTTCACCTCGGAAAATATATCGCTAATTGGCTTTCAGCCTGGCGCCATATGATGGTTCGTATCCCGAACCGTGTGGAATCCCCGACGATGCAAGACACAGCCCGCAGCATTCCCGACCTTGAAGGCATGACGGCCTGGCGCCGTGGCTTCCATAGCCATCCGGAACTCGGTTTCGAGGAATTCCAGACCAGTGCCTTCGTCGCCGGCAAGCTCGCCGAGTGGGGCTATGACGTCACAACCGGCATTGCCGGCACCGGCCTGGTGGGACGTCTGCGCTTTGGCGCAGGCGGCAGGCAGCTGGGGTTGCGTGCGGAAATGGACGCGCTGCCGATCCAGGAGGCAACGGGGCTGCCCTGGGCCAGCCGGATCCCCGGCAAGATGCATGGCTGTGGCCACGACGGCCATACGGCCATGCTGCTGGGCGCGGCACAGGCATTGGCGGCCTTGCACCAGCGCGGGGTGGGCTGGGCGGGCACCCTGAACCTCATCTTCCAGCCGGCCGAGGAGCTGGGAGGTGCCGGCGGCGCCCGGCGCATGATGAATGAGCAGCTCTTCGAGCGCTTTCCTTGCGACGCTGTCTTTGCCATGCATAACTATCCGGGCCGTCCGGTCGGGCACTTCTACGTACGGGAAGGCGCGTTCATGGCCTCGTCCGACCGCGCCGTCATTACCTTCCACGGTGTCGGCGGCCATGGCGCGATGCCGCATCTTGCCGTCGATCCGACGGTCGCCGCGTCGGCCACGGTGATGGCGCTGCAGAGTATCGTGGCTCGCAATGTGGATCCGCAGGCTGCGGCGGTGATCACCGTCGGGCGCCTGCAGGCTGGCACGGCCTACAACATCATCCCGGAATCCGCCGAACTGGAGCTGAGTATCCGCACGCTCCTGCCAGAGGTGCGCGACCTGCTTGAGCAGCGCATCCGCGAGGTTGTTGAAGGCCAGGCCCGGAGCTTCGGCCTGAACCACTCGATTACCTATGAGCGCGGTTATCCGGTGCTGGTCAACGCCGCCGCAGAAACACAGCTCGCCGCGCGCGTGGCCCGCAAGCTTTACGGGGCGGACCGCGTCAACGACGACGCCACGCCGCTTTGCGCCAGCGAGGACTTTGCCTACATGCTGGCCGAGCGCCCCGGCTGCTACCTGATGATCGGCAATGGCGACAACGGGCATGCCGGAGGCGTACCGACCGGCCCGTGCAGCGTGCACAACCCCTCGTTCGATTTCAACGACCGCTGCCTGGATACGGGCGCGGCATTCTGGGTGGCGCTGGCCACCGAGTTCTTCAACCCCACTGCCTGACTGACATGAACCTGATCCGCAAGCTCCTGGCCAGTTGCACACTTGCCGCAGCCGCCATCGCGCCCGCGATGGCGGGCGCGGCCGACGCGTATCCAGCCAAGCCCGTCATCCTGATGGTCCCGTATCCTGCGGGTGGCCTTTCCGATTCGATTGCGCGCAGCCTGAACACCCGTTTGTCCAAGGCCCTGGGTCAGCCGGTCCTGGTGGATAATCTCGGCGGCGTCAGCGGTGCGATTGCGGCGCAGAAGGTGCTGAATGCCCCGGCAGACGGGTACATGATCTTTCTCGGCTCACCGAACGAGGTCATCCTGTCGCCGCTGTCCAATGCAGCGGTCAAGCTGCGCACCGAGGATTTCCAGCTACTCACGCCGGTCACAGTCAACCAGCTCGTAATGATTGCGCGGCCCGACCTGCCGGTGCGCACCGTTGACGAACTCATCGCCCTCGCCAGGGCCAACCCTGCAAAGCCCCTGACCTACGGCAGCGTTGGTCCGGGTTCCATGTATCACCTGGTCACCGAAGACATGGCGAAAAAGACGCGTATCGGCGTGAGCCATATTCCGTACAAGGGCATGGCACCCCTGATGCAGGATCTGGCCGGCAAGAATGTCGACTTCGCCATCCTGCCCTATGCCACGAGCTTTCGCGGCCTCGCGGATCAAGGCCGGCTGAAGCTCGTCGGCTGGGCCGGGAACCGTCGCAGCAAAGTGGATCCGGCCATTCCCGCATTTGGCGAAGGCACGCTGCTCAAGGATTTCGACCAGGCTACCTGGAGCGGCATCATGGTCCGGCAAGGCACGCCTGCAGCGGTGGTCGCCCGCTTGCACCAGGCACTGGTCGAAACCCTGCAGGATCCCCAGGTGGTCCGTGGCCTGGAAGCCACTGGCGCGGAGGTCGCCAGGGTGAGCTCGGTGGAGGAGGCGCAGCGCTTCCTGCAAGCCGAGACCACCAAGTTCCGCACGATGGCCAAGCGCATTGACCTTCAGCCTCGGTAGTCGAACCAGCCCTGCGCGGGCGGCTTGAGCGACGAGCACGGCCTGAAGTTCGGGACGGATCGGTGTGGCAGGCTTGGCATCGATCTATAGCATGATGTTGCGGGTGTCGCCTCCCGGAAATGGTGGAATCAAGGTTTACCTCTCCGAAAGCATTGTGTGTCGTCGTGAATATATGTCATGATCTTGACGTATATGGTGGCCGGGCTTAAGATGCATTGGCACTGGGCGGCATGGGCGATCACGAGTCCGGGAGATCCCCCGCGAGATTGACGGTTCCAGTGCCATGCAGCGAATCCGGATTCACGACACCTTGGCCGACCTCGGAAGACAGGAGCTCACCGTGCACTTCACCAACATCGATTTGACGCTCCTGGACGGAGTGGCCACGATCACGCTGAACCGGCCCGACAAGCTGAACAGCCTCAATGAAGAAATCATGGTGGAACTCAGCCGCGCACTGGCGGCTGTCGAGGGAAATGCCGAAGTTCGGGTCCTGGTCCTGACCGGAGCCGGGCGCGCCTTCTGCGCAGGCCAGGACCTGGCCGATCCGGCCATGCAGGTGGTCGATGGCAAGCTGCCTGACATCGGCGCACTGGTGGAGCGGCACTTCAAGCCGATGGTGATGCGCCTGCAGAATCTCCAGGTGCCGACCATTGCGGCGGTGAATGGCCTCGCGGCCGGCGGCGGCGCATCGCTGGCACTGGCATGCGACCTGGTCGTGGCGGCGAAATCGGCCTATTTCCTGCAGGCGTTTTCCCGGATCGGGCTGACGCCGGATACCGGCAGCACCTGGTTCTTGGTGCACAAGGTGGGGATGCAGCGGGCGCTCGGTCTCGCTTACCTGGCTGACAAGCTGCCCGCCGAAAAAGCAGCGGAGTGGGGTTTGATCTGGCAGGTGTTCGACGACGCGCAATTCGAGGCGGAGGCAGATCGCCTCGCAGCCCAGGTGGCCGCCATGCCGACCAAGGCCCTGGTGCGAACGCGCCAGCTGATGCACGCTGCCCGCGGCCATACCCTGGAGCAGCAGCTTTCGATGGAAGCCACCTTCATTCGGGAAATGGGCTGGAGTGAGGACTACCAGGAAGGCGTAAAGGCCTTTGCTGAGAAACGCCCCGCCAAATTCACGGGCTGCTAGGCTGACCCGCTTTCCACTTCCTTGTCAGGCCGTCGCGTTGCCTTGCCTGCCGTGCTCAGTCATGCGCAGGCGTGACCGCCTGCTCGAGATCGTCGCCCGAAGCCTCTTCGTCAAGGCTCACACTCGCCATCCCTGCATTGAGCTGGTTCAGGAAGTGAACGAGTGACACCTTGTCATCGAAGCGGAAGCTCGTGAGCGCCTGGCGATAGAACTCATAAATCTTCGGCTGAAGGCCGTTCCAGAATTCCCGCCCTTTCGGCGTCAGCACGACCTTCTTTGCGCGCCTGTCGACTGTGTCCGCAACGCGCAGGACGTGGTCGTCGCGCTCCAGCCGCTTCAGGACGCCGTCCAGGCTCTGCCGACTCACGACCAGGTACTCCGCAAGATCGGAGAACGACATGCCGTCCGCCACTTGCGAGCGCGACAGCGCGCCCAGGACGGACCACTGGACCGTGGTGATGCCGAGCGTCTTGATCGTCTGCCTGTCCAGCGTATTGCCCGCCTGGAACAAGCGAAAGAACAGCCGGTTGTGGACTGACGAGACGGACTGGTCGTACGAGGGATCGAAGTTTGTCATGGATTGGCTCGAGGCCGGCGCGGGGTCCTGCGCTGCGCCGTAACGCCGTCTATTTTAAGGCGCCGCGAGGCGCGCACCTATTTTGATGCCGGCCCGGCGGTCTCGCCGGGGCCGGGCCAGTGCGCTTTGGCCTCGGCGGGCAGTACGTCCGGGCGCCAGGCTGCCAGGTCAAGGCGGGTGGCAGCACCGCCTGTACGTGCTTGTTAGGCAACAATGGTTCGCAAAGTATGACATGTAAGTGATATGAAGTGCGTCGCGGCAGTGCCTTGTACCTCAATATAGATCAGGATTTTCCCCAGATCGATCTTAAAAATACATCAAGATCTTGACGTATATTCCGGGCGTGCCTAGTATGTGTTCAACCCTCTCAAAACACATAGAGACACCCCATGCAGACGCTCGACAAGATCCTTACCCCGCTGGCCGTCGGCTCGACTGTGCTGGCCAACCGCATGGTCATGGGGGCGATGCATACGCGGCTTGAGACGCTGGATCGCCCCCATGAACGACTTGCAGCGTTCTACGCGGCCAGGGCTGCGGGCGAAATCGGCCTGATCCTCAGCGGCGGCTTCTCCCCGAACCCGGAAGGCGTGATGGAAGAAGGCGGGCCCATGTTCAACAGCCCGGAGCAGCTCGATGAGCACCGGGCGGTGACGCAGGCAGTGCATCAGGCCGGCGGCAAGATCATCCTGCAGATCCTTCACGCCGGCCGCTATGCCAAGGTGCCGACTTGTGTTGCCCCGTCGCCGGGCAAGGCGCGGATCAACACCTATCCGCCCCACGCGCTGAGCACCGAAGAGGTGTGGCGCACCATCGCAGACTTCGTCAACACCGCGGCCCTTGCCGTCGAGGCGGGTTACGACGGGGTGGAGATCATGGGATCGGAGGGCTACCTGATCAATGAATTCACCGCGGCCCTGACCAACCAGCGCAGCGACGAATTCGGCGGCAGCTTCGAAGGGCGTATCCGCTTTCCGCTCGAGGTGGTGCGCGCCGTCCGCGAACGCCTCGGGCAGGCCCCGATGCTGATCTATCGCATCTCCTCGATTGACCTGGTCGAAGGCGGAATGACCGGCGCGGAGATTGCGTCGTTCGCCAGGCAAGTCGAAGCAGCGGGCGCCGACATGATCAATACCGGCGTCGGCTGGCACGAATCGGCCGTGCCGACGATCGGGGCCACCGTGCCGCGTGCGGCATGGCGCGAGGCCATCCGCAATGTCAAGCAATCGGTCGGTATTCCGGTGATGGCTTCCAACCGTATCAATACGCCGGAGGTTGCCGAGGAACTGATCGCTTCCGGGGTGGCGGACCTGGTCTCCATGGCGCGCCCGCTGCTGGCGGATCCGGACTTCGCCAAAAAGGCGCGCCTCGGCATCAGCGATGAGATCAACACCTGCATCGCCTGCAACCAGGCCTGCCTTGACCGCATCTTCACCGAGCGCACCGCAACCTGCCTGGTCAACCCGCGCGCCGGTCGCGAGATCGAGTTCCCGATCGGGCTGGCGTTGAAGCGCAAGCGGATCGCGGTGGTCGGCGGCGGTCCCGCCGGGATGGCCTTTGCGATCAACGCCACGGAGCGTGGGCATGACGTCACGCTGTTCGAAGCCGACAAGCAACTGGGTGGCCAGCTGAACCTGGCCAAGTCGGTGCCGGGCAAGGCGGAATTCCACGAAATGCTGCGGTACTTCCGGGTCCGGCTGGAAAAGCTGGGCGTCACGCTGCGCCTGGGCCAGCCGGCTACCGCGGACGAGCTGAGCGGGGGCGCATTCGACGAGATCGTGCTGGCGACCGGCGTGAGGCCGCGCGTACCGGACTTCGCTGGTGTCGACCATCCGAAAGCCGTGTCCTATATCGATGTCCTTTCCGGCAAGGTCGAGGTCGGCCAGCGGGTCGCGATCATCGGGGCGGGGGGCATCGGCTTCGATGTCGCCGAGTTCCTGCTGGGAGATGCCGAGGAGTCGCTCGATGCGCAAGCGTTCTTCCGCGCCTGGGGCGTGGACGCATCGAACGCGAACTCCGGCGGACTCGCGCCCGCGGCGGACCATCCCGCACCGCGGCGCAGCGTCCACATGTTCCAGCGCAAGGCGGAGCCGCTCGGCAAGCGCCTCGGCAAGTCGACGGGCTGGATTCTCAAGGCGAAGCTGCGCAAGGCCAATATCGCGATGACCGCCGGTGCCACGTACGACGCCATCAACGATGAAGGGTTGCACTACACGGTCGATGGCAGGGCGCATGTGCTGCCGGTGGACCACGTGGTGCTGTGCGCGGGCCAGAGCTCCAATCGCGATCTCTACGACCAGCTCATGGCCCGGGGCGCAGCGCCAAGGCTGATCGGTGGCGCCGATGTCGCCAGCGAGCTGGATGCCCTGCGGGCCATCGACCAGGCCACCCGACTTGCCGTCACAGTTTGAGTAAAAGCAGCAGCCGGAGACACTAATGCTGACGAAATACGATCAAGGCCTGCATAAACGCCAGGCGAACTTCGTACCCCTGACACCGCTGCATTTCCTGCGCCGCGCGGCGGATGTCTTCCCCGACCGGGATGCGGTCATTTACCAGGATCGGCGCTATACATGGCGCCAGTACGCGGACCGGTGCTACCAGCTGGCCCGGGCGCTGATCACGGCCGGCGTGGAGCGGGGCGATACGGTCTCCGTCATTGCCCCGAACGTTCCCGAGATGCTGGAGGCCCACTTTGGCGTGCCGCTTTCGGGCGCCGTGCTGAACAGCATCAATATCCGCCTTGACGCGCCCGCCATCGCGTTCATCCTGCAGCATTCGGAAACGCGCATCCTGCTGGCCGATACCCAGTTCGCCGCGACCGTGCGCGAGGCGGTGGCGCAGACCGGCATGCCGATCCAGGTGATCGACATCCGCGATCCGGCCTCCGGTGCGGAGGACACTGTCGGCGCCCTCGACTACGAGGCCTTCCTGGCATCGGCTGCTGACGTCGAGTTGCGCTACCCGGAAGACGAATGGGATGCCATCGCGCTGAACTACACCTCCGGCACTACCGGCAGCCCCAAGGGCGTGGTCTACCACCATCGCGGTGCCTACCTGAACGCCCTGGGTCAATCGATCAACGCGGGCCTCGCCGGCGCCGACCCGGTCTACCTGTGGACGCTGCCGCTGTTCCACTGCAACGGATGGTGCTTTGCCTGGGCCATGGCGGCCATGGGCGGCACCCACATCTGCCTGCGCAAGGTGGTGGCAAAGGATATCTACGACGCCATCGCCACGCATGGCGTGACGCATCTGTGCTGCGCGCCGACCGTGCTCGATTTCCTGATCGACGGCAAGCCTGAAGGCTGGTCGAAGCCGTCGCGGCCAATCCGGATCGTCTGTGCCGGGGCCTCGCCGCCGACGGCGGTGCTGCGCAGGATCTCGGCCCTCGGCTTTGCGCTGCTGCACGTGTACGGCATGACGGAAATGCACGGCGTCAACACCCTTTGCCAGCCGCAGCGGGAATGGGAAGGCGAAGGCGAGGACGGCTACTTTTCCCACCTGTCGCGCCAGGGCGTACGCAGCGTGGTGATGGAAGAGATGACGGTGGTCGATGCCGCCTTCAACCCGATCCCGCGCGACGGCAAGGCCATTGGCGAAGTGATGTTCCGCGGCAACCTGGCCATGAAGGGATACCTGAAGAATCCCGAGGCTACCGAGGATGCGTTCGCCGACGGCTGGTACCACACCGGTGACCTGGCCGTGGTCCACAGCGACGGCTATATCGAAATCAAGGATCGCGCCAAGGACATCATCATTTCTGGCGGCGAGAACATTTCCTCCCTTGAGGTCGAGGAGGTTCTCTATACCCATCCGGCAGTGCAGAACGCGGCGGTCGTGGCCGTGCCCGATGCGAAGTGGGGCGAGGTGCCGTGCGCGATGCTGGAACTCAAGCCCGAATACGCCGGCACGCTCAACGCGGAAGACGTCATCCAGTACTGCCGCCAGCGGCTGCCCGGATTCAAGACGCCCCGGCACGTTGTATTCGAGCCGTTGCCGCGTACGGCAACGGGCAAGCTCCAGAAGTTTGCGCTGCGCAAGATGGCCGCGGAAATCTTGTCGAATCGAATTCAGTAGGAATGGAAACAGGAGATAACAGTATGCGAGGTCTGAACGAAAAGCTCGTCGTGATCACCGGCGCTGCCGGTGGCATCGGCAAGGCATTGTGCAAGCGCTTCTGCGACGAAGGCGCGCATGTGGTCGCGGTGGATGTCAATGCGGGCGCGCTGGAAAATCTGAGCGCCGAACTGAAGGAACACAGCAGGCAGCTCACGCAGCTGCAGCTCGACATTACCGATCATGCGGCCGTGACCGCGGCGATCGGCAAGGTCGCTGAGAAACACGGCGGCATCGATGCGCTGGTCAACAACGCGGGCTGGGACGTCGCCATGCAGTTCCTGGAGACCACCCCGGAATTCTGGCAGAAGGTGATCGGCATCAACCTGCTGGGGCCGCTGAACCTGCACCACGCTGTGCTGCCGTGGATGGTCAAGCGCAAGCAGGGGAAGATCGTCAATATCTCGTCGGATGCGGGCCGGGTCGGCTCGTCGGGCGAGTCGGTGTATTCGGCGTGCAAGGGCGGCGTCATCGCTTTCAGCAAGACCATCGCCCGCGAATGCGCGCGCAACAACATCAACGTCAACGTGGTGTGCCCTGGCCCGACCGATACGGCGCTGCTGCAGTCCTTCCTCGGCGAGGGCGAGTTCGGCCAGAAGATCTATGAAGGGCTGAAGCGCGCGATCCCGCTCAAGCGCCTGGGCCAGCCCGAGGACATTCCCGGCATCGTGGCATTCCTCGCCAGTGACGACGCCAACTTCATTACCGGCCAGGTTATCAGCGTCTCTGGCGGCCTGACCATGCACGGTTGAGAACCATGAACGAATATACCGACATCCTCTATGAAGTGCGCGAAGGTGTGGCGCGCATCACCATCAACCGTCCGCAGAAGTACAACGCCTTCCGTGGCCGCACCTGTGACGAGCTGATTCACGCGCTGAATGCGGCCTCGTGGGACAAGTCGGTCGGCGTGGTCGTGCTGACCGGTACCGGCGAGAAGGCATTCTGCACTGGCGGCGACCAGTCCGCGCACGACGGTGGCTACGACGGCCGCGGCGTGATCGGCCTGCCGGTCGAGGAGCTGCAGGGCATCATCCGGGAATGTCCCAAGCCCGTGATCGCGCGCGTCAATGGCTATGCCATCGGCGGCGGCAATGTGCTGGTGACCTGCTGCGACCTGGCGATCGCTTCCGAAACCGCGCAGTTCGGCCAGGTCGGCCCCAAGGTTGGCTCGGTCGATCCCGGCTTCGGTACGGCCTTGCTGGCTCGCGTCGTCGGCGAGAAGCGTGCCCGCGAGATCTGGTTCCTGTGCCGGCGCTACACCGCCGCCGAGGCGCTGGCCATGGGTTTGATCAACGCCGTGGTACCCGCCGACCAGCTCGACGCCGAGGTGGACAAGTGGTGCCAGGAAATCCTCGCCATGAGCCCGACCGCCCTGGCGATCGCCAAGCGCTCCTTCAATGCCGATACGGACTCGATCCGCGGTATTGGCGGGCTGGGCATGCAGGCCCTGGCGCTTTACTACGGCACGGCTGAGTCGCAGGAGGGCGTCCATGCCTTCCTGGAGAAGCGCAAGCCGCGTTTCCGTGACGTCTACCAGGGGAAGGTTGCCGGCGACGGTGGGGAGAACAAGTCATGACGATCGGCCTGCACTATATCGACGACGTGGCGGTGCTGACACTCGACCGGCCGGCGGCGCTCAATGCGCTGAACTCCGGCATGATCCAGACACTGTCGAAGTGCATTGATGCCATCACCGATTCCGACGTCCGGGCGGTACTGGTGGTCGGCGGCGGCGACCGGGCATTCTGTGCCGGTGCCGACATCGGTGAGCTGTGCGGCAGGACGGCATCGCAACATGGTGACGGCGCTGCGCTGGGACAGGGCACGTTCTCCAGGCTGGCTGCCCTGCGGGTACCGACGGTTGCGGTGATCCGCGGCGCGGCGCTGGGCGGCGGCCTGGAGCTGGCCATGTCCTGCAGCCACCGGGTGGCAGTCGCCGGCGCCAGGCTGGGTTTGCCGGAGATCAAGCTCGGCCTGATCCCCGGCTATGGCGGGACCCAGCGCCTGCCGCGCCTGGTCGGAACCGACAAGGCGATGGAACTGATCCTCTCCGGTCGCCTTGTCTCTGCCGACGAGGCGCTGGAGATCGGCCTGGTCGACAAGCTGGTCGAGGATGGCGATGCCGTGAGCATTGGCCTGGCATTCCTCGCCTCGCTTGCGGAAGGGCGGCCCGCCGCGGTCCACCTCGCCCGCGAGGCGGTCCGGCGTGCGGCAACGCTGGACCTTGAGGCCGGCCTGCGGGCGGAAGCCGAACTCTTTGTCCTGGCCACACAGACAGGCGACGCCGGCGAAGGCATCAACGCCTTCCTGGAAAAGCGGGCCCCACGCTTCACCGGCCGCTGAAATGCAGTTGCCGGAGGGCGGCATCTACGCCCGCCCCCGGCGTCCCCCTGCGCATATCGGGTATTGCCCTGCCACAGGGCGCGAATCAGACGGCGCTCCTCAGCCGCACGCCTGATTCAGGGACACCCGAGCTCCTCCAATCCCGGACGCGTTTGCCCGACGAACTGAACCGGCCAGGCGTGTCCCCCCATACGCGAGACCCCAATGACATACGTAGCACCGCTCAAGGACCTCCTCTTCAACATCGAGCACCTGGCTGGCCTGGACGAACTCGCCCGGCTGGATGGCTTCGAGGACGCCGGCATCGAGACGGCAGCCGCCGTGCTGGAAGCGTGCGCCCGTTTCAACGAGGCGGTGATCGCGCCCCTCAACGCCAGCGGCGACCGCGAGCCTGCGACCCTGGTCGATGGGGGTGTGAAGACGAGCCCCGGCTTGCGGCAGGCCTTCCGCCAGTACGCGGAAGCCGGATGGCTGGGCGTCCAGCATCCTCCGCAATACGGCGGGCAAGGTTTGCCGAAGGTGATCGGGGCAGCGTGTTCGGAGATGGTGAACTCCGCCAACCTGAGCTTCGCGCTGTGCGCACTGCTCAGCGACGGCGCCATTGCCGCGCTGGCCGCAGCTGGCTCGGAGGCGATGCGCCAGACGTACCTGCACAAGCTGGTCTCGGGACAGTGGACGGGCACCATGAACCTGACCGAGCCGCAGGCGGGCAGTGACCTGTCGCTGGTGCGCACGCGCGCCGAGCGCCAGGAGAATGGGACCTACAAGCTGTTCGGCACCAAGATCTTCATCACCTACGGCGACCATGACCTGACCGAGAACATCGTGCACCTGATGCTTGCCCGGGTCGCAGGCGCGCCCGAGGGCATCAAGGGCATCAGCATGTTCATGGTGCCGAAGGTCCTGGTCCAGGCGGACGGGAGCCTGGGCGAACGCAATGACGTGCATGCCACCAGTCTCGAGCACAAGCTTGGCATCAAGGCGAGTCCGACGGCGGTGATGCAGTACGGGGACCATGGCGGCGCAACCGGCTACCTGATTGGCGAGGAGAACCGCGGCCTGGAGTACATGTTCCAGATGATGAACTCGGCACGCTTTGCCGTCGGCGTGCAGGGCGTCGCCATTGCCGAGCGCGCGTACCAGCAGGCCGTGGCGTATGCGAGCGAGCGCGTGCAGGGCCGTCCGGTGGATGGATCGGCCGCGGGCAGTGTCGCCATCATCCGGCACCCGGACGTCCGCCGGATGCTGATGGAAATGCGCGCCCGCATCGAGGGCTGCCGGGCGATGCTGCTGGTCGCGGCTGCCGCCGACGACCAGGCCTGCCGCCACCCTGACGCCGGGGTCAGGCAGGCCCAGCATGCGTTCTACGAGTTCCTGCTGCCGCTGATCAAGGGCTACTGCACGGAAATGGGCGTGCAGGTCACGTCGCTGAATATCCAGGTCCATGGTGGCATGGGCTTCATCGAGGAAACCGGCGCCGCGCAGTACTACCGCGACGCCCGCATCCTCCCGATCTATGAAGGCACCACCGCCATCCAGGCAAACGACCTGGTGGGTCGCAAGACGATCCGCGATGGCGGTGCGATGGCGCGGGCGATCGCCGCGCAGATCGAGCAGACCGAGGCGCAACTCGCGCAGCGGGATGGCGCGGCCGCGGCCTCGGTCAGGGCCGGCCTGGCACATGCGCGGGAGGCCTTCCTCGATGTCGTCGGGTATGTCGTGCGCGAGGGGGCACAAGCCCCCAATGCGGTCTATGCCGGAAGCGTTCCTTACCTGACCCTGGCGGGTGAACTGGTGGCTGGGTGGCTGTTGGCACGTGCGTTGCTTGTTGCCGACGAGTATGCGGCGCGTGGTGAAGCGAAGGCATTCATGGAGGCGAAGGTGGCCACCGCGCGTTTCTTCGCGGAGCACATCCTCGCGCAGGCCGGCGCACACCGCCATCGCATCCTGCATGGGGCCGACAGCGTGCTGGCTATCCCGCCGGAACTGTTCTGACAACCCACAGGCGAGGCGCTGCAATACAAGGAGTGGACGGTGGCAGGCGCAAGGCAATCGATACGGTCAACGCAGTCCGAGATGTGTATTGCAGAGATGCTCCACCACATCCGGGCCGCGGTGCGTGCCATCCAGTCGGAAGCCAGGCAGCAAAGGCCGGACGATGGCAACGCAGTGACGCGGCGGCTTAGCCGCCTGCTGGCGCTGGCTATCCAGCAGGAATCCCCACTCGATATCGCGGTGATCCTCGGCAGTGCCGCGGAGCTTCGGTATTTTCCGGATGACGTGGCGTTCGAGCGCTGCACGCGGACGGTCCAGTGCCTTGGAAGCAAGGCAATGCGCGCCGTGGTCTGGGCGGTACGCCATCGGTGTGCCCGCGCTGGCGGCGCCGAACACCGGCGCTTTGTCGTTGAGTCCTGAGCCGCTGTCGCGGCCTTCGAGAGCACCAGGACTGTAGTTTCCGAGGACATGTGCGTGGGCACGAATGTCCTCGTCAAGCCGGCGAAGACACAGAAATCCCCGATTTCTGCCGGTTTTCAGGGGTTCCAGGGCTGGCATCGTTGTTGCAGAGAAAGAAGAAGGCTGCCCTGTCCGCAGCGGCAGCCCACGACGATAACGTACGACTGGAGACATTCAATGAAGACTACGGTGCTGCGCACATGCGCGCTGGCTTGCCTGGCAACGCTCTGCCATCCGGCGCTGGCGGAGGAGCCCTTCCGGATCGGCGCCCTCGTAGATATGACGGGCGTGTACTCAGGTATTGGCGGGCCGGGCGGGGTCGCCGCGGTCAAGATGGCGGTCCAGGATTTCGGCGGCAAGGTTCTCGGCAGGCCCATCGAGGTCCTGAGCGCGGACTACCAGAACAAGGTCGATGTGTCCGCGACCCGGGCGCGGGAGTGGTATGACCGCAATAACGTCGAGATGATCATCGAGTCCACCGACTCGGCTTCGGCGCTGGCGCTGCAGAAGCTCGGCGCAAGCAAGAAGAAGATCACCATCTTCGCGGGTTCCGCCACGACCGAACTCACGGGCAAGCAGTGCTCGCCTTATGGTGTGCACTACGTCTACAACACCTATGCTTTGGCCAACGGCACGGCGCGGGCGATCGTCGAGGAAGGCAAGAAGGACTGGTTCTTCGTGACCGCTGACTATGCCTTCGGCCATTCGCTGGAAGCCAGTGCCGTCGCGGTGGTCGAGCAATCCGGCGGCAAGGTGAGCGGGAAGGTCCGACACCCGCTCTCGGCATCGGATTTTGCTTCGTTCCTGCTGCAGGCGCAGTCGTCCAAGGCGCAGGTCATCGCACTGGCCAATGCCGGGCGCGATACCCAGAACGCGGTGCGCCAGGCCGCGGAGTTCGGCCTGGGAACAGGAAAGCAGGTGGTTGCGCCCCTGCTGATTTTCGATAGCGACCTGAAGGGTATGGGCCTGAAGGCGTCGCAGGGCCTCCAGTTCACCACGGCCTTCTACTGGGACTACAACGACGAGACCCGGGCTTTCGGGAAGAAATTCTTTGCCCAGACCAAGTCGATGCCGACCATGGTCCAGGCCGGCATGTACTCCGCCGTTATCCACTACCTCAAGGCCGTGCAGACCGTCGGCAGCGCGGACCCCGACAAGGTCATGGCGAAGATGCGCGAGACGCCGGTCAACGACTTCTTTGCCAAGGGCGGCCGTATCCAGGCCAACGGGCAGATGGTCCACGACATGTACCTCGCCGAAGCCAAGGGACCGGCGGAGTCGAAGGGCGAGTGGGACCTGATGAAGATCCGCAAAGTGATTCCGAAGGACAAGGCGTTTGAACCGCTGGCACAGAGCGCCTGCCCGCTGAAGGGCTGACGCGCCGCGTCTGTCCCTGATCCCCGCTTGAAGGGAATCCCGGTGGCCAAGGCCACCGGAGGCCCTGTTTTGTCCTTCATCCGAGCGCTTCCACTTCCCATGTCAGATCTCATCCTGCAGACAACGCAACTGTCGAAGGCCTTCAGGGGCTTTACGGCGGTCAGCGATGTCAACCTGCAAGTACGCCGCGGGTCGATCCATGCATTGATCGGGCCCAACGGCGCGGGCAAGACCACTTGCTTCAACCTGCTCACCAAGTTCCTGGAGCCGACCACCGGCACCATCCTATTCAACGGCATCGACATCACCCGCGAGAAGCCCGCGCAGATCGCGCGCCGCGGCGTGATCCGTTCCTTCCAGATCTCGGCGGTGTTCCCGCACCTGACGGTGATGGAGAACGTGCGCATCGGCCTGCAGCGCCAGCTTGGCACCGCGTACCAGTTCTGGCGCAGCGAGCGCTCGCTGAACGTGCTCAACGACCGCGCCATGGAACTGCTCGAGCAGGTCGGGCTGACCGAGTTCGCGCAAACCGTCACGGTGAACCTGCCGTACGGCCGCAAGCGCGCGCTCGAGATCGCCACCACGCTGGCGATGGAGCCCGAGCTGATGCTGCTGGACGAACCCACGCAGGGCATGGGCCATGAGGACGTGGACCGCGTCACGCAGCTGATCAGGAAGGTCTCGGCGGGCCGCACCATCCTGATGGTGGAGCACAACATGAGCGTGGTGTCGTCGATCGCGGACAAGATCACGGTGCTGCAGCGCGGCGCGATCCTGGCCGAGGGCCCTTACGCTGAAGTGTCGAAGGACCCGCGCGTGATGGAGGCCTACATGGGCACCGTCGACGCGGAACTGCAAGGCGCGCACTGAGGGGCACGACATGACGACATCGAATACACCTGCCCTCGAAATCAAGGGCCTGGAGGCCTGGTACGGCGAATCGCACATCCTGCACGGCGTGGACCTGACGGTGAACCGCGGTGAAGTGGTCACGCTGCTGGGCCGCAACGGCGCCGGTCGCACCACCACGCTGCGCGCGATCATGGGCCTGACGGGTGCGCGCAAGGGCTCGATCAAGGTCAATGGCCATGAAACCATCAGCCTGCCCACGCACAAGATCGCGCACTACGGCATTGGCTATTGCCCCGAAGAGCGCGCCATCTTCTCCAGCCTCTCATGCGAAGAAAACCTGATGCTGCCGCCCGTGCTCAAGGGCGCGGACACCAGCAAGGGCATGAGCGAGGCGGATATCTACGAGATGTTCCCGAACCTGAAGGAGCGCCGCCAGAGCCAGGGCACGCGTCTTTCCGGCGGCGAGCAGCAGATGCTGGCGGTCGGGCGCATCCTGCGCACGGGTGCCAACCTGCTGCTGCTCGATGAAATCTCGGAAGGGTTGGCACCGGTGATCGTGCAGGCGCTCGCGCGCATGATCCTGATGCTCAAGCAGAAGGGGTACACGGTGGTGATGGTGGAGCAGAACTTCCGCTTCGCCGCGCCGCTGGCCGACCGCTTCTACGTGATGGAGCATGGCAGCATCGTCGAGCGCTTCGCGGCCAGTGAGCTGCAGGCCAAGATGCCGGTGCTGCACGAACTACTTGGAGTGTGAGGCTGACGATGCCCATTGAAATCTTCGGAATACCGCTGCCGGCATTGCTCTCGCAGGTCCTGCTCGGACTGGTCAACGGCGCGTTCTACGCCATGCTCAGTCTCGGCCTGGCCGTGATCTTCGGACTGCTGAACGTCATCAACTTCGCCCATGGCGCCTTGTTCATGCTGGGCGCGGTGCTGGCGTGGATGGGCACGACCTACCTGGGACTGTCCTACTGGGCGATGCTGGTGCTTGCCCCACTTGCCGTTGGCATCCTGGGCGTGGTGCTGGAGCGTCTGCTACTGCGGCGCATCTACAAGCTGGACCATATCTATGGCTTGCTACTGACGCTCGGTGTGACGCTGGTGGTGGAAGGTGTATTGCGCTCGGCCTACGGGGTCTCCGGCCTGCCGTACTCGACGCCGGAAGCGCTCTCCGGCGGGACAAACCTGGGCTTCATGATCCTGCCCAACTACCGCGCCTGGGTCGTCGGTGCATCGCTGTCGGTGTGCCTGGGTTCCTGGTTCCTGATCGAGAAGACCAGGCTCGGCTCCGTGCTCCGCGCGGGAACCGAGAACCCGAAGATCGTGGAGGCGTTCGGCGTCAATGTGCCGCTGCTGATTACGGCGATCTATGGCTTCGGGGTGGCGCTGGCCGGCCTCGCCGGTGTGCTCGCCGCGCCGGTCACGCAGGTTTCCCCGCTGATGGGGCAGAACCTGATCATCCTGGTGTTTGCCGTGGTGGTGATCGGCGGCATGGGTTCGATCCTTGGCGCGGTGCTGACCGGGCTCGGCCTGGGTGTCGTCGAGGGCCTGACCAGGGTGTTCTACCCGGAAGCCTCCTCGACCGTGGTGTTTCTCGTGATGGTCATCGTCTTGCTGTTTCGGCCTGCAGGACTGTTTGGTAAGGAAAAATGATGAGCGGATACTTCTCCACCTCCCGTCTTGCCATGCCGGCCGGATCCGCACCGGGCTCCGCCACGCGCGTGTCCAGATACCTTGGCATCCTGCTGCTGGCCATGCTGGTGCTGGCGCCCCAGGCGGGCGTCTACCCGGTGTTCGTGATGAAGATCCTTTGCTTCGCACTGTTCGCCGCGGCCTTCAACCTGCTGCTCGGCTTTACCGGCCTGTTGTCGTTCGGGCATGCCGCGTTCTTTGGCGGGGCTGGCTATGCAACCGGTTACGCGATGAAGACCTGGGGCGTTTCCGCGGAAGTCGGCCTGCTGGCGGGCGTCGCGACTGCCACGGTAGTTGGCTTGCTGATGGGCTCGCTCGCCATTCGCCGGCAAGGCATCTACTTCTCGATGATTACGCTCGCGCTGGCGCAGATGTTCTTCTTCGTGTGCCTGCAGACGCCGGCCACCGGCGGCGAGGACGGGATGCAGGGCATCCCGAGGGGCAGCCTCTTCGGCGTACTGCCGCTGTCCTCCGACATGACGTTCTACTACGTTGTCGTAGCGATCTTCGTGGCTGCCTTTGCGTTGATCGTGCGCGTCGTCCATTCGCCGTTCGGGCAACTGCTCAAGGCGATCAAGGAGAACGAGGCGCGTGCGGTGTCGTTGGGCTTTGACGCCAACCGTTTCAAGCTGCTGGCCTTTGTTCTGTCGGCGGCGCTGGCTGGCCTGGCGGGGTCGATAAAGGCGTTGGTGCTTGGCTTTGAGACGCTGACGGATGTCCACTGGACTATGTCGGGGACGGTGATCCTGATGACGCTGGTGGGGGGCATGGGTACGCTGACTGGGCCGGTGATTGGCGCGCTGGTCATTGTCGTGCTGGAGAACAAGCTCGGCGATATCGGCGTCGGGCTGGCAAGCCTGACGGGGGTGGAATGGTTCGCGACGCTGGGCGAGTCGGTGACGCTGGTGACCGGGGTGATCTTTATCCTGTGCGTGCTTGCGTTCCGCCGCGGGATCATGGGGGAAGTGCAGGCGTGGATGCGTCGTGCGCCAAGACAGGGCTAGGATTGCGCGATCGGCTGGTCGTTGCTCGACGGCTCGCGCGGCTGGTGACATGTCGTCGTTGTTTGAACCGCTTGGTTCCGCCCTCCTGGGCGGGTCACTTTTGTCCGAGCGACAAAAGTAACCAAAAGCGCGTCGCCTGCGGCTGGCCTTCATCAAGGGGGCGGCGTTGGTGGTTCGGGGCGGTGGTGATTTCCGTTTCTATGTGGTCAGCCGTTCGAGCCTGCTACGCCAGGTGAGTGAGTGACAGTGCCTTGCGAAGGCCCACTTTTGAACGATCCCCATGCAGGGCGTAGGCCGCCTGCTGACTGGGGCATCGCGTCAACGCCTACGGCTGCGCTGCGCGCGGCGCATCAGCTGGGGCGAGGCGGCGGCGCCGGGAAGTGCGTCGCTGCGCTCGCACAGCGCCGACGCACGGGCGCGTGCTCAAGAACAATCGCTGGAGTAATAGGCACAGGACCGATGCTGCCGACGCCAAGGCCATCTGGACCGCGGCGCAGCTGCCCGGCATGCCTGTCGTTGCCCCCAAGAACGAGTCGCAGCAGTGCGTGCTCAGCCTGCACGCACTGCGCCAGTTGCGCGTGAAGATGCGCACCATGCTGGTCAACCAGTTGCGGGGCACGCTGTTTGAATTCGGCGTCCACTTCCCGCGCGGACTGCGCACCGGCCTGCATGAAATCGTCGAGCACATGGCCGACATCGAGCAGAGCGTGCCGCCCATGCTGTTCGAGTTCGTGCACGAACAATTGCAAAGCATCGAACGGCTCGATCAGGAGATTGCCCGCCTCGACCAGCGTATCAACGCCTGGGGCCGGCAGAACCAGGCTTGCCAGACCATCCTCGCTATCCCGGGCATCGGCATGCACACCGCCACGGCCAATGTTGCCACCATTGGCGATGTCCACACCTTCAAGTCCGGCCGGCAACTGGCGGCCTATCTTGGCTTGGTGCCCAAACAAACCGGCACCGGCGGCAAGGTCTGGCTGGGCGCATGACCGGGCTTATGACCGCGACTACGTCTCGGTCAGGCCTGCCTGATGGCAGGCCGGGCTGCAGAGGAGGAAGGCAGGACCCGCCCGCAGGTTGCGACGGTGAGATGAGCATCATGGCAAGACAGGTCGGACCGCGAGAGCGTAAGCCCAACGAGTCACAGGTGCCTCAAAGCACGACCAAAAGATAGGGACGCTGCCGGCGGATATCCATGAAGGCCCGCAGGCTCGCCTGCACCGCAAGGCCGGATATAAGTCTGCAACCAGTCCTGCTCGAGCCAGAATGGTCGTCATACCTTGCAAACCGGGGCGCGTTCATATAAGTGACCCGCCCAGGAGGGCGGAACCAAGCGGTTCAAACAACGACAACATGTCACCAGCAGCGACAGTTGAAAGGCCCGCGGTACATGACGCCGCTTGAGATCAATCGATTGTGAGAACGTACTTGCCAGCGACCTGCCCCGATGCCAGTTTGGTCAGCGCTTCCCCAGCACGGCCCAGCGGCAGCACGCCGGCAATCGGCGGCCGGATAGCCCCTTGCTCATACAGGCTGAAGAGCTTTTCCTGCACCGCCTGGACCTTCCCGGGTTGCCGCTCCCGATAGTCGCTCCACTGCAGTCCGCCTACGCTGATGTTCTTGACCAGCAGGTAGTTGGCCTTGATCTCCGGGATGCGGCCGGCGGCAAAGCCGATGACCACCGCACGACCGCACCATGCCATCGCGCGCAAGGCCGCATCGAACACGTCGCCGCCAAGCGTGTCGAGCAGAACATCCGCACCGTGCCCGCCCGTTGCGGCGCGCACCTGGTCGCGCAGGGCATCCCGCAGGTTCGGCGCCGCCAGGTCGATGACAGCGTCCGCGCCCATCGCCATGACGGCCTTCGCATGTTCGGCGCCGCTGACGCCGGTGAGCGCGGTACCACCAAGTCCCTTCACGATCTGCAGCGCCGCAGAGCCGACGCCACCGGCAGCGCCGGTCACCAGTACCGTTTCACCTTCCTGGTATCCCCCTCGTTCGACAAGAGCGAAGTATGCAGTCTGGTAGACGAGCCCCATCGCCGCGGCATCTTCGAACGACATGCTGTCCGGGATCCGGAAACAAGCGTTCTCGCTGGCACTGACGAGTTCCGCGTACGCACCGTATTCGAGTTGCGCCACCACGCGATCGCCGGGACGCAGCTTCCTGACATCGCTGCCGACCGCGCGCACGACTCCTGCTGCATCCTTGCCCGGTGCAAAAGGGCGCTCGGGCAGTATCTGGTACTTGCCGCGCACCACCAGCAGGTCGGGATAGTTGACCGCGGCGGCGCGGACTTCAATCAGGACACCATCGGCAGGGAGCACCGGATCCGGCAACTCGCCAATGGACAGATGCTCGGGTTCATTGAACTCCTGGATAACGATAGCTTTCATATTTATGGTTCTAGAAGATGGTTGTCGGCGCCAAGGGCGGGCGAGGCCTGCTCGGGGCTAACGTTGCGGAACGCCGCGTCCAACGGAACGGGCAACGCGGACAATGTGGTGCCGGCTGCGGTCCTCACTGTCCGGTCAAACAGATGCCGTGCAGCGAAATGCGGGTCCGCCGCCGCCTCCTCCAGGCTGACCATGCGGCTGGTGCAAACGTCCTGTCCCGCGAAGCGGTCCATCCAGTAGTCAGCTGTATGCTTTGCCACGGCGGCGGCGACAGCCTCGGTCGCCTCTGCCGGCGCGAGCCGATCGAGTGCCGCGGCGTCCAGTCCGATCAGCGTGGTGAAGTTGCCCCAGAACTTTTCTTCGATCGGTGCCGCGGCGAGGAAAGCGCCATCGGCGGTCCGGTAGACCTGATACCGCGGCGAGCCCCCAGTCACAAGGTCCGAGGCGGGGCGGGGCCACTGGCCCCGGGCACCGGCGCCGAGTCCCCAGTACTGGAACGCAAACAGGTTGTCGGCCATGGCGATGTCCAGATGGATGCCTTTGCCGGTCTGCTCGCGTTGGCGCAGGGCCAGCAGGATATTGATCATGGCCGGATACGCGCCGCCGGCAATGTCGGCGATCAGCGCCGGCGGCAGCCCCGGCTTGCCGTCAGCGCCGGCGGTCAGCGACAGCATGCCGGCAGCGGCGACGTAATTCAGGTCATGCGCGGCCTCGTTCGCCCTCGGGCCGTGCTGGCCAAAGCCCGTGATCGAGCAGTACACCAGCCGCGGATTGATCTTCGCGACATCCGCATAGCCAAGCCCCAGCCGGTCCATCACACCGGGCCGAAACTGCTCAAGCAGCACGTCGGCTTCCTGGATCAGCGGCACAAGGCTGTCGATCGCAGCCGGCGATTTCAGATCGATGGCGACGGACTTCTTGCCGCGATTGAGGAGCACGAAGTTGGTACTGTCCGCGTCCGCCTTGGGCTCGTACGATCGCATTTCGTCGCCGCGGCCGGGTCGCTCGAACTTGATGACCTCGGCCCCGGCCTCGGCCAGCAGCAGGGAACACAGCGGCCCGGGCAGCAGGGTGCTGAAGTCCAGCACCTTCACCCCAGTCAATGGTTGGGTCATGGCGTCCCTGCCTTGGCGCGTTCGGCGGCTACGCGGGCCCGGCGAGCGGGTGCATAGGGTTCCTGGCCCAGCGCCTCGTAGAGCGCCTGGGTAACAGCGTAGTGCTGCGCCAGCCCGGTGCGCTCGAGCAGCGAGATCGGGCCTTCCGGATAGCCGAGGCCCAGGCACAGGGTCTTGTCCAGGTCCGCGGCGCTGGCCAGTTTTTCGTCCAGACGCCGCAGTGCCGCGTTGAAGTAGGGCCTGATCAGCCGGTCGACGATGCGGCCGGGAAAGTCATTGCAGACCGCCACCACCAGGCCACTGGCCTGGAATGCCGCCTTGGCAGCCTCGATCGCCGCTGGATCCGTGCCCGGTTGCCGCACCAGTTCAACCAGCGGGCTGGGATCGGCATTGCCCAGCCGGAAGCGGGCGAAGCCAACGACATTCGACCCTTCCAGGCCGCGGCTTTCGCCGGTGTGGAAACCCAGACACTCGGTATCGAGCTCAATGGCCACGAAGGTGCGGGCCTCATGGCCGGTACCGCAGGCATAGGCTGCGCCGGCGCTGGCGCCGAGGTAGACCAGGCCCTCGCCGTCCGCAGTGGATTGTTCCAGGAAGGCGTGCGGGGCAGGGAAGGAGCGGCTCTCGCCGGCTCGAACGATCTCGTATCGCATATCAGGCTCCGAACATCTTGGTATCGCCGTAGACGTGAAAACCTCTGCCGGTCTTCTTGCCAAGGCGGTTGGCGGCGATCATGCGCCGTACCAGCGGCGGGCAGGCGGCGCGCGGCTCATGGGTCAGGCCATGCATGGCCTCGCACAGCAGCTTCTGGGTATCCATGCCGACCAGGTCGAGCAACTCGAGCGGGCCCATCGGATAGCCGAGCGCGGTCTTGATCGCCAGGTCGATATCGGCGGGCTCGGCCACGCCTTGCTCAACCAGCCTGATGGCGTCGTTGTTGAACGGGATCAGGAAGTAGTTGAGGATGAAGCCCGGTGTGTCCTGCGTGGTCACAGGCTTCTGTCCCATGGCTTCGGCAAAGGTCCAGGCACGCCGGAAGGTTTCGTCGGATGTCGCCAGCCCCGGCGACATCTCGATCAGCTTCATCAGTTGCGCCGGCAGGCAGAAGTGCATGCCGACGAAGCGGTCCGGCCGGCCTGAGCCGCCGGCGATCTCGGTGATGGAGATCGTGGAGGTGTTCGACGCAAAGATGGTGCGCTCCGGGCAGACCTGGTCGAGCGCCTGGAACAACTGGTGCTTGACCGCGAGATCCTCGAACACGGCCTCGATGACGATGTCGCACGCCGCAAGGCTGGCCAGGTCGGTGGTGCCTTGCCACCGGTCCAGCGCGGCGGCGGCAGCGCCCGGCGGCAGCTTGCCGCGTTCCTCCGATTTCTTCAGGAATGCCTCGGTCTGGCCTCTGGCGCGGTCAAGCGCCTCTTGCCTGGCATCGAACACGATGGTCCGGAATCCGGCGCGGGCCGCCACGATGGCGATCCCGGCCCCCATGGTGCCGGCGCCGGCCACGCCGACGGTTTGGATAGTTGTCACCGTTGTCTCCTACTTCTTCAAGAAACTGCGTCCGATCAGCTGGCGGTGCACCTGGTTCGTGCCCTCCCAGATCTGCGTGATCTTGGCGTCGCGCATCAGCCGTTCGACGCGATAGTCGTTGCAGTAGCCGTAGCCACCCAGAAGCTGCACGGCATCCGTCGTGATCCGCATGGCGGCATCCGATGCGCGCTGCTTCAGCATCGAGGCCTCCACGCCGAAGTCTTTCTCGCCGGCGTCGACCATCTCGCCGACGCGCCATAGCCACGATTCGCACAGCGCCAGTTCCGAGGCGAGGTCGGCCAGCATGAACTGGATGCCCTGGAATTCCAGGATCCGCTTGCCCGATTGCCGGCGCTCGTTGATATACGCAACGGCATCCTCGAAGGCCGCGCGGGCGATGCCCAGCGCATGCGCAGCGACGCTGGGCCGCGAGCGGTTCAGCGAGCCGAACAGGATGCGCAGGCCATCCCCGGGATTGCCGATCAGGTTGGCGCGCGGCACGCGGCAGCCATCGAATGCCAGGCTGGCGGTGCTGGAGGCGCGTGTGCCCATCTTGTGCTCCGTGCCCAGCACGCGCAGCCCCTCGGTGCCTTTCTCCATGATCAGCACCGAAATGGCTGCCTTCGGATCGCTGATCTCCGACCACTTGCCGAACAGCAGGTACTGGTCGGCGACGTCGCCGTTGGTGATAAAGGTCTTGCCACCGTCGATGACGATGTCGTCGCCGTCAGGGGTAAAGCTGGTGCGCATGCCGGTCGCGTCGGAGCCGGCCGACGGCTCGGTGATCGCCAGTGAAGCGAGACCGCCCTCTGCAATCCGTGGCAGCAGACGGGCCTTCTGTTCCTCGCTGCCGTATTCGATCAGCGGCTTGATGGCATGGAAGTTTGTCGCCCAGACGATGCCGGTCGAGGCGCACGCTTTGGAGATCTCCCGCACGCAAGCGAGGTAGCAGAGATAGGAGAGTTGAGCGCCACCGTAGGCGTCGGGGATGAACATCGCGTTCAGCCCCAGCGCATTGATCGCCTGCACGTTCTCCCAAGGGAAGGCGCCAGTGCGGTCATACTCGGCCGCGCGCGGTGCGATCTGCGTTTCACAGAGATGCCTGACGCTGTCGAGGATCATCCGCTCTTCATCGGAGAGGGGCAGGCGGGCGTCCAGTCGTTCCAGAATGTTCATGCGTGCATCCTTGATCAAAGGGCCATGCCCTGGCCACCGTCGACATAGAGCGTCTCGCCGGTCAGGAAACGTCCGGGCAACTGGAACAGCATGGCGACAAGCCGGCCAATGTCGGCGGCTTGCCCCGGTCCGCCGGCCGGAATGCGTTTCTTCAGGAACGCTTGCAGCGCCTCCCCGTTCAGCTCCTCCCGGTTCAGGTCCGTCTCGATATACCCGGGCGCGATATTGAGGACGCGGATGCCGTTGCGGGCCCATTCCACGGCGAGGCAGCGCGAGATCGCACCCACGGCGGCCTTGGATGCGCAGTAGGCGGCGTTGCCCTTGACGCCCAGCTT
Organism: Cupriavidus sp. DF5525; assembly: GCF_040149425.2. Taxonomy (NCBI): domain Bacteria; kingdom Pseudomonadati; phylum Pseudomonadota; class Betaproteobacteria; order Burkholderiales; family Burkholderiaceae; genus Cupriavidus; species Cupriavidus sp. DF5525. The sequence goes on from NZ_CP168265.1 coordinate 1,280,095, forward strand.
GTCGTAGAACGATCCGATATTGACGATCAGCGACGAACCGCTCTCGCACAGGTAGGGGTAGGCGGCCTGGCTGGCGAGCAGCACCGAGGTGGCATTGGTCGTCATCACCCGCTCGAAGTCTGCAATCGGAAAGGTTGCGGACGCGCCTTGCAGATGGATGCCCGCGTTGTTGACCAGGCCCACCACCGGCTTGCCGAACATTGCCGGCACCGCGGCGAACGCAGCCTGGACCGAGTCCGGGTCAGTGATATCGCAGCGCCTGGCGCGCACCCTGCTTTGCGCTGCTTCGTCCAGCCCTTGCAGATCGGGAAGCTCGCCGGAGCGGGACAGGCATGCCACGTGCAAGCCGGCGCTGGCAAGCTCGATTGAGATGGATGCACCGATACCGCGGCTGCCGCCCGTCACGATGACCGTACCGTTGATCTCAGGCATCTTTGAACTCCGGCGTGCGTTTTTGGAGGAATGCGCGCATGCCTTCCGCCGCATCGGCGGTCTGGTAGGCAAGGGTGGACAGGTCGGCTTCGATGTCTAGGCCTTCGTCCAGCGTGGTTGCCATGCCGCGTGCGACGGCCTCGCGGGCAAACAGCGATGCGCACCGGCTGTAGCCGACGAAATCGGCCATGAAGGCTTTGCCGAGTTCCACCGGTTCGCCTTCCGGCACGACCCGGTTGACCAGGCCCCAACGCTCGGCCTCGATGGCATCCACCGTCCGACCCGACATCACCAGTTCGGTGGCGCGCGCCTCGCCCACCAGGCGCGGCAGCCGCTGGGTGCCGCCGTAGCCGGGAATCAGGCCAAGCTTGATCTCCGGCAGGCCCATGCGCGCCTTGACGGTGGCGATGCGGAAGGTACAGGCCATGGCCAGTTCGAGGCCGCCGCCGAAGGCGTAGCCGTGCAGCACCGCCACGGACGGGATCCGCAGCGCGGCCAGCTTGGCGAAGGTGCGCTGGCCCAGATGGGCGCCGAGCCGCTGCGCCATCAGGTCCCTGTCCATCAGCTCCTTGATGTCGGCGCCGGCACAGAAGGCCTTGGGGCCGGCGCCGGTGACGATCAGCGCGCGCGCATCGGATGCGGCCACCTGGTCAAGGGTGTATGACAGGGCCTCGATCATCGTGAACTGCAATGCGTTCAGTGCGTCGGGCCGGTTCAGGGTCAGGACCGCATACGGGCCGGAATACTTGATGTCAATTGCCATGTTTATGCTCCCGCGACGGCCCGTGCCCGATACCGGACCGCCGTCGGCTTCAGTTGTCCGCGCAGGGTCATCTCGACCAGTTCGCGTTTGAGAATCTTCCCGCTGGCAGTCAGCGGGAAGCTGTCGAGTCCGAGGAAGTACTCGGGCATGTCGTACTTGGACAAGCCGCAGCCCGCGAGGTGTTCCAGCATGTCGCTCGCCGGCAGCTCCTGCCCGGCGCGCACGATGACCGCCAGGCAGACCTTCTCGCCCAGTCGCTCGTCCTGCACCGGGTAGGCCGCGGCGCGTTCCACCTTGGGATGGCGCATGGCGAGTTCCTCGATCCGTGCCGGGTGGATGTTGTGTCCGCCCCGGATGATCAGGTCCTTCTTGCGCCCGACGATCACCACGCAGCCGTTCTCATCGACGATGCCGAGGTCCCCACTCATAAACCAGCCATGGATGTTGAACGAGGTCTCGGTAGCGACCTGGTTGCTGAAGTACCCGAGCATCAAAAGGCCGCCGCGCCCGCCGATCTCGCCGACTTCGCCGACTTCGGCTTCTTCGTCGATGTTGTCCTGCTTCCAGAGCTTCACCTCGTAGCCCCGGCACGCGCGACCGCAGGTGGACACGATGGTGTCCTGCGTGTCGGTCGGAACGGTGTAGTTGTGCGACCCGTTCTCGGTCATGCCATACACGTTCTGCGGCGTCACGCCCAGGCTGACGAACTTCTGCGCGACTTCGCGGGGAATGGCCGCACCGGCCATGTAGAAGGTGCGGACCTCGCCCAGCGACGTCATGTTGCGGTCGCGTAGCGCCTGCAGGATGTCCATCGCATGGGTGGGTACGCCCATCACGTAGGTCGCGCCCGTTTCAAGGATCCAGTCGAGCGCGTGCTTGCCGGCGCGCAGGTTGGTCATCACCATCTCCAGCCCGGCCACCAGCATCTGCTCCATGGCGACCGTCGCAATGTGGTGGCTCATGGGGCTGAGTGTCAGCAGCGTGGTATCGGCCGTGTGGCCCCAGTCTTCGACCAGCGCACGGCCATTCGCCAGCAGCGTGTTGTCGCTGTGCATGACGCCCTTGGGCAGGCCGGTTGTGCCCGATGTGAAGGCGAGATAGACGATCTTGTCCGGATTCAGGTCCGGGGTGGAAAGGGCAGAGGGGGGCTGCCTGTCCGGGAACGGCAGGGCGCCCTCCGGCAGTGCGGCATCGCCGGCAGCCGGATTGGGCAGCGCAAGCACGCAGGCCAGCGTCGGGATATCCGCCACCCTGGCGAAGATGGAGTTGCGATCGGCGTCGGCGCCATAGCCCGGCATCGCGAACAGCGCGCGGCACTGGATGCGGTTCAGCAGCGTGCAGATCTCGTCGACAGTGTAGTTCTGGTGCAGCGACGGGCAGCAGACGTAGCCATTGCGCGAGCACGCCAGGAAAATGATGGTCGCATGCACGACGTTGGGCAGCCAGATGCCGACGCGGTCGCCGGGCTTCAGGCCCTGGCGATGGAGCGCTTCGGCGACGCTGTCGACCCAGTCGACCACTTCCCGCCAGGTCAGCCTGACATCGGCATCGCGCAATGCGCAGGAGGTGGGACGCTCGCGCGCATGGCGCCGGGCCAGCGTGTACAGCGTCTCCTGCTGCCAGATGCCCGATAAATAGTAGTCCCTCGCATTCTGCGGGTTGTGAAGGGTCAGGATGTTCTGCATGATGGTCACCCGTACTTCAATGTCCGAACTTCGAGGGGTCGGGCTTGCGGCGCTCGGCGAAGGCGGCTGCCAGCTCGTCGTGCTCGTTCGATTCGAGGTAGCCGCGCAACAGCAGGTCGTGCGCCATCCGGGACAGGCCGCTCACGCCGCCGTGGCGCGCATTGAAGGCGCTCTTCAGCGAGGCCAGCGCAAACGCGCCGCGCTCGGCGACCTCCAGGGCATACTCCCGGGTCGCCGCGCGCAACTGGTCATCGGGGACGACACGGTTGATCAAGCCGATCTCGACCGCCTCCTGAGCGGTGATCTTCGGGTTGCGGTACCAGATGTCCTTGGCGCGCTTCTTTCCGACCAGGTCCTCCAGGTACCACGTGCCGTAGCCAGCGTCGAAGCTGCCGACCATCGGGCCCACCTGGCGGAAGATCGCGGACGCCTTCGCGATGGTCAGATCGCAGACGACCTGCAGCACATTGCCCCCGCCGACCGCAAAGCCATTGACCGACGCAATGACGGGCTTTTGCAATCGGTCGATGCTCTCGTACATCTCAAGCGTCGGCAGCACCCCGGCATAGAGCGTGGTGTCCTGCATGCCGTCCTTGCGGCCACCGGTGCAGAAGAACTTGTCGCCGGCACCGGTGATCACGATCACGCGCGTACGGGTTTCACGGCGGATCGCGTTGATGCAATCGCGAATCTCGTGGCACATGGTCTCCGTGAACATGTTGCCGTCATCCGGCCGGTTCAGCGTGATCGTGCCGATGGGGCCGTCTTCTTCGTAGAGGATTTCCGAGTAGCTCATTTTGTCTCCTGGTTAGACGATTTCTGAGTCGATGAGGCCTGCGATACACGTCGCGGACATGGCAAGACGTTCCGCGAGAATGCGTTCGGTGTCCTGCCCGAGGGCGGGGGGAGGGGTGCGGTAGACGGCGCTGGCGCCGTCGAAGCCGACGCCGAGGCCAACCTGCGGGACACGCCCCGCGGCACCCTGGCCGGCAAAGAACATGCCGGCGTCGCGCAACGGCGCGTCGTCGACCAGTTGGTCGATGCTGTTGATCGGGCCGGCCGGGATCCGGTGCCTGGCGAACAGCGCCAGCCAGTGTTCGCGCGGCTGGGTAGCCAGGAGCTCGGCAATGGCGGCGACGATCGTGTCTCGTGCCTGGCGACGCTTCGCATTGGTTTCAAAACCGGCCTGCTTGCCGTAGGCGGGGTGTTCAACCGCGTCCCAGAAGCGCTGCCAGATGGCGTCGTTGCCCAGGCCGAGCGTGATGGGGAAGTCGGCGGTCTCGAACACCTGGTAGATGGCAATGACCGAGTCGGTGCCGCCCGAGCGCATCGGCGGCTCACCGGACCCGAGGTACGGGACGATGCGCGGTGCCATGAAGCGCGTGGCGGTGGCAACCATCGATACATCGACCTGCTTGCCGGCACCGGTGCGTTGCCGCTCGAACAGTGCGGCGAGCGTGGCCATGGCAATATCCTGGCCCGCCAGCAGGTCGGCCGCGGGGGTGCCGACCTTCTGTGCGGGCCGGCCTGCCTCACCGGTCAGATGCATCACGCCGGAGTAGCCTTCGGCGATCAGGTCATAGCAGGGCAGGTCGGCACGCTCGCCCTGCAGGCCGAAGCCGGTCACGGACACATGGATCAGCGCCGGGTGAATCGCCTTGAGCGTGGCGTAGTCCAGCCCGAGCTTTTCCTGCACCCGCTGCGTCGTATTCAGGACGACGACATCGGCCTGGCGCACCAGTTGATGGGCGATGCCGCGACCCTCGGCCCGGGTCAGGTCGACCGTCATGCTCTGCTTGTTGCGGTTCATGCTCAGGAACCACAGCGACTCGCCATCCAGGAACGGCGGGCCCCAGCTGCGCGTATCGTCGCCGCCGGCGCGCTTTTCGATCTTGATGACTTCCGCGCCAAGATCGGCGAGCAGCAAGGTGCCATAGGGGCCAGCGACTGAGGTGGTGAAGTCCAGCACGCGTACGCCTTCGAGGCATCGCATTCCAGGACCCTGGGGCATCAGCGGGAGTGTATTCAGGGCGTCCATTTCGGGTCGGTTGAACAAGGTCGCACCGATAACCGCAAAGGGCGTGCCAGTGTTTTGGCATGCGCTTTGCAGTGATCCCTTGCGAGTTCCCGAGACCCAATTCCCGCTTGGCCTGGAAGCCGCCATGGGCCAGCATCGTTGCGGCAGACAGCCGTGGCAGGACTTAGAATTGGACTGTATTCGTGCTGTACTCGAGCGTAGTCGGAAAGGCACTTGTGTCGTCGGCGAAGACACTTGGCTTCCGGCAAGGCTCACCTTGTGGTGGAGACATGAAACGAGAATCGGAAGGCATCCTCGTCCTGGACAACGAGGGCAAGACGACATTTGCAAGCGGACTGGGCCGCGACACGCTGGTCTCCGGTTCGCTCAGCCGCATGTGGCAGAACCGTGCCCGCGTTCCCGTCAAGCGGCTTTCCGCCATGACGGAACTGGAACGCCCGCTGACGGTAGCGGCCATTCCTACGCGCGATGCCGTCTGCTTCCTGATCTTTGCCGTGCAGGAAGCCGACGAACTGACGGAATTCCTGGCCAGCGTGGATTCGGCCGAGGACATCCTCAGGCACTTTGTGACCGACCCCTACAAGGCCATGGTGGTGGTCGATACCGCGGGCAAGATCACCTACATGAGCCCCGTCCATGAGCGCTTCTTCCGGCTCAAGCATGGCGAGGCAATCGGCCGTCCGGTGACCGAGGTCATCGAGAACACCAAGCTCCAGGAGGTAGTGAAGACTGGCAAGGCGCAGGTCGCACAGCTGCAGGAGATGAATGGCGTCACGCGCGTCGTATCCCGCCTGCCGATCTTCGACAGCAACAAGCGGCTGGTGGCCGCCATCGGGCAGGTGATGTTCAAAGGGCCGGAGGCGATGCGGGAGCTGACCGGCGAGCTGGCGCGCGTCAAGCAGGAGCTGGACTTCTACAAGCGCGAGCTCTCAGGCATCCGCAATCGCAGTTACGGACTGGACCAGATTGTCGGCAGCAGCGATGCGGTACGCCGGCTCAAGGAGGACATCCTGCGGGTCGCGCCGCTCGACGTGCCGGTCCTGTTGGCCGGCGAGAGCGGCACGGGCAAGGAGATGGTCGCCCATGCCATCCATATGCTGAGCCCCCGCAGTGACAAACCGCTGATCCTCGTCAATGCGGCGGCGATGCCCCCGAATCTCGTGGAAAGCGAGTTGTTCGGCTATGAGCCCGGGGCGTTTACGGGGGCGGACCGGAAGGGGCGGAAGGGCAAGTTCGAGGCCGCAGATACCGGCACCATGTTTCTGGATGAAATCGGCGACATGCCGATCGACATGCAGGTGAAGCTGCTGCGCGTGCTGCAGGACGGGCAGTTCGAGCGCATCGGCGGCGAACGGGCCCGGCATTCCGATTTCCGGCTGATTTCAGCCAGCAATCGTGACTTCAAGTCCATGATCGCCAGCTCGACGTTCCGGCTGGACCTGTTCTACCGGATCAGTGCGGTCACCTTGCGCCTGCCCGCGCTGCGCGATCGCCTTGAGGACATCCCGGAACTTGCTGACACCTTCCTTGAGGCATTTGCGTCGCGCCACGGTGCCCCCAAGAAGGCCATTTCCGAGTCGGCCATCCGCTACCTGCAGTCTTGCGCCTGGCCGGGCAATATCCGGCAGTTGCAGCACGCGATCGAGCGTGCGGCGATCTTCTGCGATGGTCCTGCGTTGTCCATTGCCGACTTCGGCAGCCTCGAAGGTGCCGACCAGCCGCCGGGCAGGCGCCCGGCAGGCACCGAAAGCCTGGCCGGAAAGGGCAAGGCGGATATCCGCGAGGCCAAGGAACGGGTGGAGTGCGAGCTGATCCTCGAGGCCATGCGGCGCACGGGTGGCAACAAGAAGCGCGTGGCGGAAGAGCTCGGTATCTCCCGCTCTTATCTCTACAAGCGGTTGAGCATGATGGAGGAGGCTCGCGATGACGAGCCGGCCTCCCGCTGACAGTCCATCGCGCTATAGCATCGGAGACGTACGGTTCAGCACAGCCTTGAGGGCAAAGCTGGACCGTATGTGCTCGACGCCCTTGATGCGCGTCAGCGTCCGGGTCAGGAAGTTCTGATACGAGCCCATATCCGGTACCACCACGCGCAGGATGAAGTCCGCATCGCCGGTCATGGTGAAGCAGCTCATGACTTCCGGGGCGACAACAATTTCCTTCTCGAAGCGGGCGATCGCGGCCTCTGACTGGTTCTCCAGTGTGACGGATACGAACACATTGAGTTCCCCGATCAGCTTGCCTTCGTCCAGCCGCGCCACGTAGCCGCGGATATACCCCTGTTCCTCGAGCCTGTGGACGCGCTTGAGCGTAGGGGTCAGCGACAGCCCGATCCGTTCCGACAGTTCCCGCCAGCTCAGCCGCCCGTCGCGCGCCAGTTCCCGCAGGATCTGCAGGTCGGGTTTGTCGAGATTGTGGACATAGTTCATTTGCTCTGTGCGCTCATCTTGCGATAGTTCAAACGTACTACAAAACGACTCAAATGTAATTCACTTTGGTGCAGATCGCTCCGGGCCGAAACCTAAACTAACTCATCCATTTTCAAGATGAAATCCCCCCGGAGACACGCGTGGTTAATCAAGCGACGTTGCCCAGCGCATCGGGTTCGGCGGCAGCCGAGCAACGAACATTCCTGACCGGCATACAGGCACTTGTTCGCCTGCCGATGATACAGCGCGAGCTCGACCGTGCGCGCGGCCTCAGCACCGCCGGCCTGGTATCGGGCTACCGGGGGTCGCCGCTCGGCGCGTACGACCAGCAACTGTGGAAGGCATCGAAGCAACTCGCTGCCCATGATGTGGTGTTCCAGCCGGGCCTCAACGAAGACCTCGCCGCTACCGCCCTATGGGGTGCACAGATGCACCGCGCCTTCGGGGAAACGAAGGCCGACGGCGTCTTTGGCATCTGGTACGGGAAAGGCCCGGGCGTAGACCGCACGGGCGACGTCTTCCGCTGCGCCAACATGCTTGGCACGTCGAAACTGGGCGGCGTGCTCGCCGTTTCCGGCGACGACCACGCCGCGCAGTCGTCCACGTTTCCGCACCAGACCGACGGCATCTTTCATTCGGCATCGATTCCCGTGCTGCAGCCGGGCAATGTGCGCGAGGTCATCGAACTCGGCCTGGCCGGCATCGCGATGTCGCGCTTCTCCGGGCTATGGGTGTCGCTGAAGACGATCGCGGAGGTGGTTGAAACTGCTGCCACCGTCGACCTGGGTAGCTGGCCGGCCTTCGTCGAACCTGCCGACTTTGTCGCGCCCGCGCACGGACTTAACTGGGATCCGAGTGTGGCATGGCCGGGCCAGCGCGCGGAACTCGAGCGCCGCCTGATCGAAGAACGCCTTCCCGCCGCGCGCGCATGGGCACGGGCGAACCGGCTCGACCGGGTCGTGGTCGAGGCGCCCGCCAGGCGGCTTGGGATCATCACCGTCGGCAAGGCGCACCAGGACCTGATGCAGGCGTGCCGCGACCTTGGCCTGGCCGATGCCGACCTGCGCGCCATGGGTGTCTCCGTCTACAAGGTGGCGATGAGCTGGCCGCTGGAAACCGAGGGCGCGTGCGCGTTCGCGTCGGGGCATCGGGAAGTGCTCGTGGTGGAAGAGAAGCGCGCCAACGTCGAGGCCCAGCTCAAGCAGGCGCTGTTCCACCGGCCTGCATCGGAACGCCCCGTCGTCACCGGCAAGACCGACCAGGATGGCGCGGCGCTGCTGCCGGAAATTTCGGAGCTGAGTGCCCACCTGGTTGCCGGCGTACTGGTGCGCCGGGTGCTGGCCAACGGCATCGACGCACCCTGGATGCAGGATCGCCTTGCCGTCCTCGACGCCGCCGCGAAGAAGCCTTCCGCCGCCGTCATCCCCATCCGCCAGCCGTACTTCTGCTCGGGCTGCCCGCACAACACCTCGACGCGCACACCTGACGGCTCGATCAGCAGCGGCGGGATCGGCTGCCACGTGATGGCGATCTCCCAGCCGGAACTGAAGACCAGGGTGATGAGCCACATGGGTGGCGAGGGCGCGCAGTGGGTCGGCGCGGCTCCGTTCTCCCGGACGGCGCACGTGTTCCAGAACCTCGGCGACGGCACTTACCAGCACTCCGGCCTGCTTGCCATCCGTGCCGCCATCGCCGCGAAGACCAACATCACCTACAAGATCCTGTACAACGACGCGGTCGCGATGACCGGCGGGCAGCCGGCGGAGGGCGTGAACGATCCCGCCCGCATCACGCGGCAACTGCACGCGGAGGGCGTGGGACGGATTGCGCTGGTCACCGACGATCCCGCGCGCTGGCAGGGCAATAAGCCGCTGGCGCCAGGGGTGGAGGTCTTCCATCGCGACCAGCTCGATACGGTGCAGCGCCAGTTCAGGGAGATCGCCGGCGTCACGGCGATCGTCTATGAGCAGACCTGCGCGGCCGAGAAGCGGCGGCGCCGCAAGCGCAAGGAGATGCCGGATCCGGACCAGCGCCTGTTTATCAATCACCAGGTCTGCGAGGGTTGCGGCGATTGCTCGGTGCAGTCGAACTGCATCGCCATCGAGCCGCTCGAGACCGCGCTCGGGCGCAAGCGCACCATCAACCAGAGCGCCTGCAACAAGGACTTCTCCTGCGTCAAAGGCTTCTGCCCGAGCTTCGTCGAAGTGGAAGGTGTCGCGCTGCGCAAGCCGGACAAGCGACGGCTGGCCGCCATGGAGGCGGAGCTGGTTGCGCAACTCCCCGCACCGGCACTCCCCGCGCTGGACGAGCCGTTCAATATCTACATCACCGGCATCGGCGGCACCGGCGTCCTGACGATGGGCGCCTTGCTCGGTGCGGCGGCAAGCTGCGATGACCTGTCGGCTACGGTGCTCGACTTCACCGGCATGGCGCAGAAGAACGGTGCCGTTGTCAGCCAGGTGCGTATCGCCATGGCCGACTTCCAGATTCCGGCGTCGCGCATCGGCGAAGGGAAGGCCGACCTGTTGCTGGGCGCCGACCTGGTGGTGTCAGCGGCGGTCGACTCGCTGACCCGGCTGGCACCGGGCCGCACTGCCGCCGTCCTCAACCTTGCCGAAACGCCCACGCCGGATGTGATCCGCAACCGGGACGCCGCATTGCCGGTCAGGCTGATGCATGACCGGGTCCGCAGCCGGTGCCACGGCGCATCGTTCCATGCCATGGATGCAGGCGCGCTGGCGCAGCGCATCTTCGGCGATACGTTGCCGACGCATACCATGATGCTCGGTTATGCGTGGCAGCAGGGGCTGGTCCCGTTGAGCCGCGAAGCGATCGAGCAAGCAATCGAGCGCAATGGCGCGGCCGTCGAGATGAACAAGTCGGCGTTCAACTGGGGACGTATCGCCGTAGCCAGGCCAGAGGCACTGGATGCCATTGGGCAGCAGCCGCTTGCATCGAACCCGGAAGTGGACTCGCTGGACGCGCTGATCGATCTGCATCGACGCCAGCTCATCGCATACCAGGGCAACGACTATGCAAAGAAGTATCTCGACCTGATTGCCCTGGTGAGGGCTGCCGAGACCCAGGCGAAGCCCGGTAGCGAGGCATTCACGACGGCCGTGGCCCGCAGCGCCTACAAGCTGATGGCCTACAAGGACGAGTATGAGGTGGCCCGCCTGTACACCGCGCCGGCATTCCGGGAATCGTTGCAACACCAGTTCTCGCAGGCGGACAAGGTATCGATCTGGCTGGCACCGCCGCTTCTTTCCCGTACCGATCCGAAGACCGGCCGGCCGCAGAAGCGCAAGTTCGGGCCGTGGATCTTCCCTGTGCTCAAGGCGGTTTCCTGTCTTCGCGGGCTGCGGGGAACGCCGCTGGATGTCTTCGGCTACACCACCGAGCGACGCGCGGAGCGACGCCTCATCGCGGAATATTTCCACGATATCCGCAAGGTTTGCTCGCGCCTCACGCCCCAGAACCTCCATCAGGCGGTCGAGTTTGCGGCAATGCCGATAGAGATTCGCGGCTTCGGTCCGGTGAAGGCGCAGGCCATGGAGGCCCATGCCGCGCGGCGTCCCGCGGTGCTGGCGGGGCTGATGGACCGGCCCGGCAGTGAAAGTGGCAAGCAACAACTCAGCAGCGTCAACGCTGCATGACTCAGGCGGCCAAGGAAACAAGGAAAACCACGAAATGAAAAGCAACGACATCCAATTCTCGCGCCGGGCGCAGGCACTGACGAGTTCCGTCATCCGCGAAGTCCTGAAGCTGACGGAGAAGCCGGAAATCATCTCCTTCGCCGGTGGCCTGCCGTCCGCGCAGACCTTCCCTGTGGCGGCGCTCCGGGCCGCCTGCGAGCGCCTGTTTGCCGACGCTCCGGCAGCGGCGTTGCAGTATGCGCCGACCGAGGGGTTGCAGCCGCTGCGCCAGTGGGTGGCAGAGAAGCACGGCGTGGATGTTGCCAATGTGCTGATCACCACGGGCTCGCAGCAGGCATTAGACCTGCTGGCGAAGGTCTTCATCGACCCGGGCAGCAAGGTGCTGGTGGAAGCGCCGACCTACCTTGGCGCCTTGCAGGCGTTCTCGCTTTCCGAGCCGGCCTACACCGAGGTGCCGACCGACGACCAGGGCCTGCAGCCAGAGGCGCTGAGCGAAGCGCTCGTGGCCGGCGCTAGGTTCCTGTACACGATCCCGAACTTCCAGAATCCGACGGGGCGACGGCTGCCGCTCGAGCGCCGCAAGGAACTGGTGGCGCGAGCGCAGGAGTTCGGTGTCCTGCTGGTCGAGGACAACCCCTATGGCGAGTTGCGCTACAGCGGTTCGCCGCTGCCGTCGCTGCATTCGCTGAACCCGGAAGGCGTGATCTACATGGGGTCGTTCTCCAAGGTCCTGGCGCCGGGCCTGCGCCTGGGCTACATGCTGGCGCCGCCGGCGATCCACGCAAAGCTGGTGCAGGCAAAGCAGGCTTCCGACCTGCACACGCCCAGCTTCACGCAGCGCGTGGCCTATGAAGTCCTGAAGACCGGCATGCTCGACAGCCATATCGCCTCGGTCTGCGATCTCTATGGCAAACACTGCGCGGCTATGCTCGATGCGCTGTCGCGACACATGCCCGAGGGGGTGCGGTGGAGCCGGCCGGAAGGGGGGATGTTTATCTGGGTCGAATTGCCGGCGGCCATCGACACCATGGCCTTGCTTGAGGATGCGGTAGCCAGGAACGTGGCCTTCGTTCCTGGCGCGCCGTTCTATGCCATCACGCCGCGCAACAACACCCTGCGGCTCGCCTTCGTCACGGTACCGCCGCAGAAGATCGAGGAGGGCATCGCCAGGCTCGGCGAGCTGGTTGCGAGCCATCTCCGGGCGCTGCAGCCGGCCGACCCGGTCGCGGAAGTCCAGTGAGGAGAAGCCATGCGTAAAGGCTACTGGATCGCCTTGGTCGACGTCACCGATGTCGAGGGTTACAAGGGGTATATCGCGGCCAATAAGGCCGTGTTCGAGAAATTCGGCGGGCGCTTTATCATCCGCAACGGCGAGAAGGAAGTCGTGGAGGGATCGCTTCGTTCGCGCGTGGTGGTGATCGAGTTCAGGGACTACCAGACGGCCCTGACATGCTATCGGTCGCCCGAATATCGAGCAGCGATGGCGCTGCGCGAGCCTTATTCGCAAGGAGACATCGTCGTGATCGAAGGATATGAGGGGCTGCCCGCATGAGCAAGACAAAGGCAATCAGGATCCGCGAGACCGGCGGACCGGAGGTCATGGAGTGGGTAGACGTTGACCTTGGCGAGCCACGCGCAGGCGAGGTCCAGGTCAGGCATCACGCCGTGGGGGTCAACTTCATCGACGTGTATTTCCGTACGGGCTTGTATCCGATGCCACTTCCCGGCGGCATCGGCATGGAGGCGTCGGGCGTGGTCACTGCCGTCGGCGACGGCGTGACCAGCTTCCGGGTTGGCGATCGGGTGGCCTATGCGGGCAGCGTGCCGGGCTCGTACGCGCTGGAACGCGGGGTTCCGGAGGGCGAGCTGATCCATATCCCGGACGGCGTGGGCTTCGAAGAGGCTGCCGCGGTGACGCTGCAGGGCCTGACGACGCAATACCTGCTGCGCAGGGCATATCGCGTGAAGGCCGGCGACACGATCCTGATCCATGCCGCCGCGGGAGGGGTGGGTTTGCTGGCCTGCCAGTGGGCCAGGGCGCTGGGCGCGCGGGTCATCGGCACGGTCAGCACCGATGAGAAGGCGGAACTGGCCCGCGCAAATGGATGCGACTTTCCCATCGTCTATTCCCGCGAAGACTTCGCCAGCCGAGTGCGTGAGATCACCGGCGGGGAAGGGGTGCCGGTGGTCTATGACTCCATCGGCAAGGACACCTATGTCGGATCGCTCGACTGCCTGGCCCCGCTCGGCACGTTCGTCAGCTTCGGGAACTCGTCCGGGCCGTTGCCGCCGATTGAGGCATTCGAGTTCACCAAACGAGGTTCGCTCTTCTTCACGCGGCCGCAGTTGTTCCACTATGCGGCCCGCCGAACCGATCTCGACGAGATGGCCGACGACCTGTTCTCCATGATGCAAAGCGGAACGGTGAAGGCGAACATCGGCAATCGCTACGCACTCGACGATGCCGCACAGGCTCACATCGCCCTCGAGGGCAGGAAGACTACCGGATCCAGCGTATTGATTCCGTAGATACAAGCACCAACCAAACGAAAACAGCCAGGAGCAATAGATGCCCAAGGGATATTGGATCGGTCAGGTAGAGATTACCGACCCGGAGAAGTTCGCGGCGTATAGCGAAGCCAATCAGATCGCCTATCGGAAGTATGGGGGCCGGTATCTGATCAGGGGTGGCAATGCCGACGTGGTCGAAGGCAGTTTCCGGTCGCGCCTGGTGGTGATCGAGTTCGAGAACTATGAAACCGCGCTCGCCTGCTACCGGTCACCGGAGTATCAGATCGCAGCCAGCCTGCGCAAGGCCGGATCGACCGGGGATGTCGTGGTGGTCGAAGGCTACGCTGGCGTGCAACCCGAGGACGTGAGCCTGTAAGCGTGAACGGTGGCGCACCTTGCGATGCGCCACCATGCTCAGATCCGCGCGTCCGCGGCCGCCGGCGCCGGGATCGAACTGACCGCCGTATCGGCACGCTGCCCGGATGCAGACAACCGATGGTTGATGCAGGCCAGTGCCAGGGCGCCCACGATGCCCGCCGCACCGATCACCAGGAAGTTCTGTTCCAGCGGCAGCTTGAGCGAGACGATCAGCCCGATCAGCACCGGTGCCACGATGGCACCCAGGCGCCCGATACCCGAAGCCATGCCGACACCCGTGGAGCGGATCGACATGGGATAGAACTGTCCGCTGTAGGCATACGCCACGATCTGCGCGCCGGTGGTGCAAGCGCCGACAGCGCCGATAAGCAGGTAGAGCACGTCAGTCGAGGTCTTGAACGTCATCAGGTACAGGAAGAAGGCGCCAAGTGCGTACATGCTTACCAGCACCCACTTGATGTGGAAACGGTCGGCAAGCCAGCCGCCACCAATCGCACCGACCACTGCCCCCAGGTTCAGCGCAATGACAAAGCTCAGCGCGGAGCCAAGGCTGTACCCCGACATCGCCATCAGCTTGGTCAGCCACGTGCTGAGCGCGTAGACCATGAACAAGCCGGTAAAGAAGGCGATCCAGAACATGATCGTACTGACACCGCGGCCCTCCTGGAACAACCGCGCCACCGGTGCGCCGGCGGCGCGGTCCTGGCGCGGTACCTGGAAGGTGGCGCCAGAATCGAGCCTCAGTTGCGGATCGATGCGGCGCACGACTTCACGCAGGTCGCGCTCGTTCTGGCGCGACACCAGGAACGACAGCGACTCCGGCATCGTCTTCAGGATGAAGGGGATCAGGAGCACCGGCACACCCGCGGCAAAGAAGACGACCTGCCAGCCGAATCCGGCAATGAACTGCTTGCCGATCACGGCGGCCAGGATGCCGCCGATCGCATAGCCGGAGAACATCACGGTCGTCATGAAGCTGCGGATCCGGCGCGGCGAATACTCGGTCATCTGCGCAACGATGTTCGGCATGACGCCGCCGATCCCGAGGCCTGCGATAAAGCGCATCACGCTGAACGTGACCGGGTCGCTGGTGAGGCCCGCTGCCGCGGTGAACACGCTGAACAGGAACACGCACAGCGAAATGGTCCAGCGGCGTCCGATCTTGTCGGACAGGGCGCCCAGGAAGATGGCGCCGAACATCATGCCAAACAGCGCTGAACTTGCCATGAAGCCGGCCGTCGAGGCAGTGACGCCCATTTCCTTCATGATCGACGGCAGCGCGGCGCCCGCCACGGCAATGTCGTAGCCGTCAATGATGATCACCAGCAGGCACCAGGCCAGGACCCGCGCGTGGAATTTGTTGAAGCTGGCTTCGTCGGCCAGTTTATGTACATCTATGTGCTGCATATGGGTCTCCTCCATCAGTTACGCTCTCGGAATCGTTCGTGACTTCCCGGTGTGGCACCGTCCGGGCAACGACGCCCATGCCGATGGAGCGAAATATGGTGGATGGAGGGATATGCGTCAATATCATGATGCATAAATCTGGGCGTACTACGGGTAATTCCCGTGTTTGTGCTTTGTAGACAAAACAACTACATCAATATGACGATATGAGTGGGGCCTCTAAGGGCTGGTTCTGTGACGTTGCCGGCACTGTCAAGCAGGACACCCGGCGCCTTGCAGTCGAAGCAAAGCCCCTACAATTGGCCCCCGAGATCCCTATCGCCGCGATTCGTTGCCAGCCATCTCCCTTTCCCCGTTCGACAGCCTGCTCGGCGACATCGCCGACTGCCGCGCGTGCACCTTGCCACACGAGCCGCGCCCAGTCGTGCGCGCCGCTGTCGGCGCACGCCTGCTGATCGTTGGCCAGGCGCCCGGGCGGCGCGTACACGAAACGGGGATTCCATGGAACGACCCCTCCGGCGATCAATTGCGCACCTGGCTGCAACTGACGCCTGAGCAGTTCTACGACGACAGTCGGGTGGCGATCGTGCCGATGGGGTTCTGTTATCCGGGCAAGGGCAGCCACGGCGACCTGCCGCCGCGGCGCGAATGCGCGCCCCTGTGGCATGCGCGGCTGCTTGAATTCATGCCCGATATCCGCCTGACGCTGCTGATCGGTCGCCACGCCCAGGCGTACTACCTGAAAGGCAGGAGCAAGCCGACGCTCGCGGACACCGTTGCGGCATATGCCGACTATCTGCCGCAGTGGATGCCGCTGCCGCACCCGAGCCCGCGCAACCGCTTCTGGCTGCGCCAGAACCCATGGTTCGAAGCGGACGTGGTGCCGGTGCTGCGACAGCAGGTGGCGATGGCGCTGGCGGATTGACCCGGGCAGCGCCATCAGCATCCGGATCCGGATTGTTCAATCCACTAAACAGTAAATCGAGTCAACGTCGATTGTTGCCGGCCTGACCCGCTCCTACACTCGAATCCTCAACATTCCACACGAGGAGCACGAGATGAGCGCAGCGCACAGCTATGACGATCAAGGCGATGTCACCCACTACATTGGCGGACAACGAACCACGGGCGAAGCCACTCGCCGCCAGGAAGTCTTCAACCCGGCCACGGGCGTGGTAGCGCGCCATGTGGTCCTCGGCACCCGCGGTGATGTCGAGTCCGCCGTCGCCGCCGCGGCCAAGGCGTTCCCCGCCTGGGCGCAAACGCCGCCGATTCGTCGCGCACGGATCATGCAACGCTTCCTGCAACTGATGAATGCGCGCCGCGATGAACTGGCCGCGATCATTACGGCCGAGCACGGCAAGGTGTTCTCGGATGCGCAGGGTGAGGTGGCACGAGGCATCGACGTGATCGAGTTTGCCTGTGGCATCCCGCAGTTGCTGAAGGGCGATTACACGGACCAGGTCAGCACGGGCATCGATAACTGGACGCTGCGCCAGCCGCTGGGCGTGGCGATTGGCATTACGCCGTTCAATTTCCCCTGCATGGTGCCGTGCTGGATGTTCCCTGTCGCGATTGCCGCGGGCAACACCTTTGTGCTGAAGCCGAGCGAACGCGATCCGAGCGCAAGCCTGCTGATGGCCGAGCTGCTCGCTGAAGCCGGGCTGCCCGCCGGCGTCTTCAATGTCGTGCAAGGCGACAAGGACGTGGTCGAGGCACTGATCGATCATCCGGAGGTGAAGGCGGTCAGCTTTGTCGGCTCCACGCCGATTGCGCAATCGATCAGCGAGCGCGCCAGCCGTGCCGGCAAGCGGGTGCAGGCGCTCGGCGGCGCCAAGAACCACCTGGTGGTGATGCCTGATGCCGATATCGACAAGGCGGTGGATGCGCTGATCGGTGCCGCGTACGGCTCCGCGGGCGAGCGTTGCATGGCGGTGTCGGTCGCGGTGCTGGTGGGCGATACCGCCGAGCGGCTGATTCCCGTGCTGACGGAGCGTGCCCGCAACCTTAAGATCGGCAACGGCGTGCGCCCGGAGGTGGAGATGGGCCCCGTTGTCACCCGTGCGGCGCTGGAGCGTATCGAAGGCTATATCGGCCTCGGCGTGGAAGAGGGCGCTTCGCTGCTGCTGGACGGCCGTGGCTTGCGTGTCGACGGGCACGAGGCGGGCTTCTTCACCGGGGCAACACTGTTCGATCACGTCAAGCCGCATATGCGGATCTACCAGGAAGAGATCTTCGGTCCGGTGCTGGGTTGTGTCCGCGTCAAGGACTTTGCCGAAGCCGTGGCACTGATCAACGCGCACGAGTATGCCAACGGCGTGTCCTGCTACACCAGCGACGGCGGCATTGCCCGCGCCTTCTCGCGGCAGATCGAAGTCGGCATGGTCGGCATCAACGTGCCCATCCCCGTTCCCATGGCCTGGCATGGCTTCGGTGGCTGGAAGCGCAGCCTGTTCGGCGACATGCATGTCTACGGGGAAGAGGGCGTGCGCTTCTATACCCGCCAGAAGTCGGTCATGCAGCGCTGGCCGGACAGCATTGCCAAGGGCGCGGAGTTCGCGATGCCCACTGCCAATTAAGGGAGGCGATGCATCGCCAGCGGCATCACCGGCGGTGATGGATGGCATCACCAGATATCGTTGTACATGAGGTCTGGCGCGACATAACTTAGTGGGGACCCCCGCCCTCCGTGGGGGCAACCCCGGGGCACATGCGAACCCATGGCCCGCCACAAGACAGCACTCGACCGACATAGGCGAGGCGCATAAGGAGGAGACATGCCTGACACGATTGCTTATTCCAGCATTCGCACCCACGCAATCTTTGCAGAGCTGGTCACGCGCCGGAAGCGGCTGGTGGTCCTGCTATCGCTGCTGACCATCGTTCCCTACTACCTCTTCGTCATGGTTGCCGCCGTGCGCCCGGAGATGCTGGCCAGGCCGGTTTCCGCGCAGAGCAGCATCACCGTAGGCTGGCCAGTCGGCATCGCGATGATCGTCGGCGGCTGGCTCCTGACCGGCCTGTATGTGCGGCGCGCCAACGGTGAGTTCGATCGCCTCAACAAGCAACTGCTGGTGGAGACGACGAAATGAGGGCCAATGCGAAGTCAGCCGTGGCCGCCGCCACGTTGCCATGGGCGGCCGCTGCCGAGGCCGCGCCAGGCGCGCTGCAGGCCGTGCAGACGCAGCCGACCAACAGCGTTGCCATTGTGATGTTCCTGGTGTTCGTTGTCGCGACCCTGGGCATTACCTATTGGGCCGCGGAGAAAACCAGGTCCTTGAACGACTTCTACAACTGCGGCGGTGGCATTACGGGATTCCAGAATGGCCTTGCCCTGGCCGGCGACTATATGTCGGCGGCCGCGCTGCTCGGTGTCACGAGCACGATCTTTGCCAAAGGCTACGACGGCTTTATCTACTCGATCAGCTTCTTTATCGCGTGGCCGTTGCTGCTGTTCCTGTTCGCGGAGAAGATCCGCAATCTCGGCAAGGTGACCGTCGCCGATATTGCCTCCTATCGGCTGGACCAGGAGAAGATCCGGACCTTCATGTCCTTCGGCTCGCTGACCATCGTCTGTTTCTACCTGGTCGTGCAGATGGTCGGCGCCGGGCAGCTGATCCAGCTCCTGTTCGGTCTCGACTACAACTACGCCGTGATCGGCGTCGGGCTGCTGATGATGATCTATGTCACCTTCGGCGGCATGGTGGCGACCACGTGGGTGCAGATCATCAAGGCGGTGCTGCTGCTGGCGGGCGGCACCTTGCTCGCCATCCTGGCGCTCTGGAAGTTCAATTTTTCGTTCGAGTCATTGCTGGCCGAGGCCGTGGCGAGCCACAAGGATGGCGTGAAGATCCTTGCGCCGGGCACGCTGGTATCGGACCCGCTCTCCATGCTGTCGCTGTCGGTGGGCCTGGTGTTCGGTACGGCGGGGCTGCCCCATATCCTGATGCGGTTCTTTACGGTGCCGGATGCCCAGGAGGCGAGGAAGTCGGTGTTTGTCGCAACCGGTTTCATCGGGTTCTTCTACCTGGTGGTGGCGGTGCTTGGCCTTTCGGCAATCGTGATCGTCGGGCGGGATCCCGCGTTCTACGAAGGTGGAATCCTGGGAGGAAAGCTGATCGGCGGCAGCAACATGCCAGTCATGCACCTGGCCAAGGCGCTCGGTGGCGACCTGCTGCTGGGCTTCCTCTCGGCGGTAGCCTTCGCGACCATCCTCGCGGTGGTTGCCGGCCTCACGATGGCGGGCACGTCGGCGGTTTCGCACGACCTGTACGCCAAGGTGATCAAGAAGAACCGGGCCAGCCCGGCGGCCGAGATGCGTGTCTCGCGCGTGGCCTCGGTATCGATCGGCATGGTCGCGGTTGCCCTCGGCATCCTGTTCAAGGACCAGAACATCGCGTTCCTGGTGGCGTTGGCCTTCGGCGTCGCGGCATCGGTCAATTTCCCGATCCTGGTGCTGTCGATCTATTGGAAGGGCCTGACGACACGCGGCGCGCTGATGGGCGGCATCGCAGGACTGGTCTGCGCGGTCGGGCTCGTGGTGCTCTCCCCCGCGGTCTGGGTCAAGATCCTGGGCTTCCGGCACGCGGTCTTTCCGTACGACTATCCGGCGCTGGTTTCGATGAACGTGGCACTGCTGGTCACCTGGCTGGGATCGGTCACTGACCGCAGCGCGCGGGCAGAGTGGGAACGCAGCGCCTACGAAGACCAGTTTGTCCGCGCGCACACCGGCATTGGCGCGTCCGGTGCGGTGAGTCACTAATCGGGAGTAGGAAATGCAGATGAGGGATACCGGGCTGCGGTTCTCGCCCATCACGATCGTATTGCATTGGCTGATCGCGGCGACGGTGGCGGTCATGGTCTGGCTCGGCTTGTCGGCGGGCCAGTTGGAGGCCGGAGCCGGCAAGGCCGAGCTGATCCGGATGCACAGCACGCTGGGGACACTGCTGTTCGCGGTGGCCAGCTACCGCTTATGGGCGCGGCTCACTTCCTGGCATCCGCTTCCGGTCGGCTCGCCCAATCCCATCGAGGTGATGATCAGCCGGTCGGTTGCCGTGGCGCTCGCGCTCGCGCCGGTGCTGTTGCCGCTGGATGGCTGGCTGGCGATGTCGGCCGCTGGCGATGTGGTGCGGCTGCCAGGCGGGATTGCGCTACCCGCCCTGATGGCGCCGAATGCCGACGTTGAGTATGTGGCGAAGCTGCTCCACAAGATCGGAGCCTATGCGTTCCTGGCAGGGCTGGCGCTGCATATCTTCGGTGCCATGAAGAATCACTTCGTTCTCAGGAACGACACGCTGAAACGTATGCTTGGCAAGCAAGTGGAGCTCTGACGATGACGCATGACAATGTATCGGCCCGCGGCATGGGCCTAGCACACGCGCTGTGCGGTATCGAGTATCCGGTGTTCCAGGCCGGCATGGCGGGAATATCCGGGCCCGCGTTGGCCGCTGCCGTATCGAATGCTGGCGGACTGGGGCATCTGGGCGGGCTCCGCCTGCCGCCCTTGGCGCTACGCAAGTGGATCCGGGAGACCAGGGCGCTGACGGACAAGCCGTTTGGCGTGAATATCGTCCCGTCCTTTGGCGGCCCGGAGGTATTCGAGGCGCAGTTCCGCGTCATCCTTGAAGAAAAGCCGCGAGTCGTCTCGCTCTTCTATGGCGATTTCGCGGAGATGATTCCCCGCGCAAAAGCGGCCGGCATTACGGTGATCGTGCAGGTCGGCTCGGTGGCGCTCGCCAGGCAGGCAATCGCCTGGGGCGCGGACATCCTGGTGGCCCAGGGGGCGGAAGGCGGTGGGCATCTCAACCAGGGAACCATTGGCGTGTTGTCGTTGGTGCCCGCCTTTGTCGAGATCGCCGAGGGGCGCCCGGTACTGGCCGCGGGCGGGATTGTCAACCGTGCCGATGTCAGGGCCGTGCTGGAGGTGGGGGCTGCGGGCGTATGGGTCGGGACTGCCTTCGTCGCGGCGACGGAGTCGCTCGCCCATGACCTCTACAAGCAAAAGATCGTCGAGGCCACCATCGACGATACCGAGTATCGCACCGGCTATTCGTTCGGGTGGCCGTTCGGCACGCCGCACCGGGTGATTCCGAACCGGAAGAAATGGAACCCGGTCAAGTACGTCGGCGGCGGCGCCCGGGTGATCGACAAGCCAGAGATGGCGGAGAAGTTGTCGCTGTATGCAGGGCAGGGCGTCGGGAAGATCCACAGCGTCGTTCCGGCCCGGGAGCGTGTTGCGGAGCTGGTTGCGGGATTCTCTTCGTGGCAGGCCGGGGAAGCTGCAGGTACGCTTCAGGCATTGCCCGTGGCTGCCTGAGCTGGCGGCACGCTCAACGGCTGACCCTGGCGATCGTCAGGGTCAGCGGCAAGACTACCGCGGGCTAGCCGTCTGTTCATGCGCGACGCTCACAATGGCGCGCAGCGCCGACGTCTCGAAGCCGTCTTTGCAGCGAATAAATACCGTGGCGACGTTGGCGAACGCATCGGGCAGGCGGTGGCAAGCAATCAGGTCGCGCGATTCGTGACGCTCGACCACCGCCTTCGGCAGGATCGTGATGCCCATGCCCGCGGCGGTGCAGGACAAGATGCCGTCCAGCGTGCCAAGCTCAAGGATCTGTCCCGGAATCAATCCGGTCTGATAGAGCCATTGCTCCAGTGTGGAACGATAAAAGCAGCCGGAGCGAAACACGAGCACGGTCTGCTGCGTCATCGCCTTGGTGAGTTCGGCCAGGGTGCGGTACTTGTTGCTGCTGACCAGGACCAGCTCCTCGTTGAGGATGGCCACCTGATGCAGCGCGGGATTCTGATGGAATCCGCCGACAAAGGCGCCGTCCAGGCGATGCGTCTCTACCGCCTTGATCAGTTCCGCCGTGGTGCCTGTGGTCAGCGACAGTTGCACGCGAGGATATTTCTCGCGGTAGGTGGCCAGCACCCGCGGAAGGCGGACGGCGGCGGTGGTTTCCATCGAACCGAGCCGCAAGGTGCCGGTCGGTGTGGTGTCGTCAAGCAATGCGTTGCGGCTTTCCTCGGTCAGCTGGAGGATCCGCTGGGCATAGCCAAGAAAGGTCTGTCCTGCGGAAGTGAGGGTGATACCGCCCTTGTGCCGGATGAAGAGCGGCTGCTGCAGTTCGGTCTCCAGCTCCTTGACCCGCATGGTGATGTTCGACTGCACGCAGTGCACGACTTCAGCGGCCGCGGTAAAGCTGCCGTATTCCGCGGCGGCACAGAACATCTTCAGTTGGCGCAACTCCATGTTCTTAATCCTTTAATCAGTGTGATCCACACCGGAGATTCGGATGGTTGAAGCTGTAGCAGATGTCGTCGTCGATGCCCTCTTTGCGGGCGGCATCGGGATTCTCGGGGAGGAGGGGCATCGCAGCGGCATCTTCAAGCGGCGGGTCGAAGGCGATGTGCAGGTCTTTACAGAGGGCATCGCCGGTGACGAACAAGCCGATCGGCGCGTCCATGGCGGGCCGGAAAAAGCGGTGCATCATTTTGCGGCGGAGAACTATGCAAGCCTGGCTTCATACTTTCCGCAGATTGCCGATGCATTGGTGCCAGGAAGCCTGGGCGAGAATATTTCGACGTCCGGCCTTACCGAACGCAACGTCCATATCGGCGATATTTATCGGGTTGGCGGTGTGACGCTGCAAGTGTCGCAACCGCGCAGCCCTTGCTGGAAAATCAATCATCGCTTCTCGACCGAGGGCATATCGCTCGTGGTTGCCCGGGAACGTATTACCGGCTGGTATTACCGCGTGATCAAGGTGGGAACGATCCGGCCAGGCGATCGGTTGGAACTGGTCGGTAGAACATCGGAGCGGTTCTCCATCGACGAGTTCTGGAACGTGCAGTCGGCGCATTCGCCGCGGATCGAGGACATGCTGGATCTGGCTGCGGTCGGCGGGCTCGCGCACGACTGGAAGGTGCGGTTGACGGAGCGGGTGCGCTGGATTCGCGAGCGCCGCCAGGCACAGTAAGGCGCGAGAGGCTGGGGGACATGTCCCCCAGGCATCTGTTTTCACGTCAGGCCAGTTCTTTCCCCAGCGTCGCCATCCGCTCAAGCGCCTCCTTCATTTCCGCCTTGAGCTGCGCAACCAGCTCCCCGGCCGGAACTGAGCGGGCCAACAGCGCTGCCTGGCCCGCCCACTGCGCCGCGTATTCCACGCTGCCCTGGGCCTTGGCGGTGGCGTGAAGCGCCTTGCCTGCATCGTAGGCGATCGGATAGTCGGGGGCCGGAGGCGCGCCGGCGGCAACGCCGAGTTCCGTGAGCCGGTTCTTGAAGCCCCTGGCCGCGCGGCCAGAGACGGCGCGAGTGAGCGTGGTCGGGCGCGGGGTGGGTGCGGTCAGGGCCGCGCGATAGGCTGCGTCGGCGGAGGACTCGGGGCAGGCGACGAATGCCGTGCCAAGCTGCGCGGCGTCCGCACCGAGCGCCAGCACCGCGGCAATGCCGGCGCCGTCCATGATGCCGCCCGAGGCAATCACGGGAAGCTGCGTGTTTCGCACGAGGACGCGCACCAGTGCCAGCGTCCCGAGGCCCTCGTCATATCCGCTCGTGTCGAAGACGCCGCGGTGCCCGCCCGCTTCGATCCCCTGCGCGACGATGGCGTCGACGCCCGCGGCTTCGGCCTGGCGGGCCTCTTGCAGCGACGTGGCGCTGGCCAGCAGGACAATGCCGGCGGCGCGCAGCGCGTCGATCTTCTGCTGGGCGGGCAGGCCGAAGTGGAAACTCACCACCGCCGGCTTCTCTTCCAGCAGCATGCGGAACATCGCATCGTCGGCGACAAAGCTCTTGTAGATCTCCCGCAGGCTTGTGGGCGCGGTGCCGCCATGCTCGGCGAAGTGCGTGGCGAGGTAGTCCAGCCAGGCCTTCTCGCGCGCGATATCGGCCTTGGCCGGGGCATGGCAGAACAGGTTGACGTTGAACGGTTTGCCGGTCAGGGCGCGCGTCTCGCGAATCGCCTTGCGTGCGGTTTCCGCGTCCATCGCGCCCACGCCGAGCGAGCCCAGGCCGCCGGCCTCGGAGACGGCGGCCGCCATGGCCGGTGTGCTGACGCCGGCCATCGGCGCCTGGATGATGGGCGTGGAAATGCCGAGCAGCGAGAGCAGGCTGCGGGGCTTGTCGGAGGGCGTTGCGGTGTTCATGGCAGTGCTTCCTGTTTGAACGGTTTGAAGTACCAACGTTGTTCCTGAATCTGGCGGAAGGCGGCGATCACGCCACCTCAGAGCATCCGCGTTCCTGTACGCTGCATGGTCGGCCAGCTAGTCATGGCGCAACTCCCGCAGGAAGGCTTCATATGCTGACGTCGTGAAACCCGAGCGCCTGACCAGGAAGGTGTGGACTGGGCGCACCGGCACGGTCTGGAGTTCGGTCACATCCCGGTGCAGGGCCAGCAGCGAGCGCGGCAGGATCGCCACGGCCGATCCCGCCGACACGTAGGCCAGGATGGCGTGATAAGAGGGCATTTCCACGACGGAAAGCTGGCGGCGGATATCGTCGCCGGCTTGCTGCAGCCAGTCCTCGGCACATTGCCGGTAGGTGCAGCCGCGCGCGAAGGCCGCGAGAAACCGCAGGTTCACGTCTTGCGGCCGGCGCACCTTCGGGTGGCTGGCGGGCAGCACCAGGACCAGTTCCTCGGTCTGCAGGAAGATGCCGTGGAGTCCCTCGCCGAGTTCGGCGATATCGAGGTTGCGCGGCGCCGCCGAGCCTGGGTGGGCCACGACCGCGCAATCGAGCGCGTGGCTGAGCACGCCGTCGACCAGGGCCTGCGTCGTGCCCGTTGAAACTTTCAGTTCGACCTCCGGCCACGCCGCATGGAAACGCCCGAGCGGCTTTGGCAGCATCGTCGCCGCGGAGCTCTCCATCGACCCGACGCGCAGGACGCCGGTCGGTGCATTGGCGCGCATCGACTGGCGTGCCTCTTCCGCCAGGGCCAGCAGTTGCTCCGCATAGCCGAGCAGCCGGTGTCCCTCCGGCGTCAGGGTCATCTTCTTGCTGTCGCGTTCGAACAGGGTGACGCCAAGGCTCTCTTCGAGCTGCTTCACACGGGTCGTGACGTTCGACTGCACGCGTTCAAGCGCCCGGGCGGCCCGGGTAATGCTCTGTTCGCGTGCTACGGTCCGGAAGATCTCAAGTTCGGCTAGATCCACGCTAGGTACGACACTAAGTGTCGTTCTCGTTATGGGAATGATGTTAAGATAAGTATTATTTTTTGAGAACGAAAAGTCAAGGCTCCGCGGCGCCGCGCGCGGGAGCGCTGGCATCCGGCCGGCAGCGCCCCGCTAGGCGCTGACCGAAAAACCGTCCTTCATCGTCTGCTTCAGGTAGTCGACAAAACTGCGCACGGCCCGCGGCACAAACGGGCTGTAAGGCCGGATCGCAAAGATAAAATCGCCAAATGCGCCGGCGGCCCGCCATCCTGGCAAGACCCTGACCAGCTTGCCGCTCGCCAGGTCGGCCTGCGCAGTGAAGTCGGGGACCAGGGCGATGCCCAGGCCGTTCAGCGCGGCGTCCCGCAACGCCTCGCTGTTGTTCGCCGCGAAGCTGCCGTGAATGCCGACGCTCTGCCGGCTGGCGGCGCCACGGGTGGGCACGAAGCTCCAGCTCGGCTGCTCGCCGCGGCGGAAGTAGTGCAGGCAATTGTGCTCCGCCAGGTCGGCGGGTGACTGGGGATTGCCGGCCCTGCGCAGGTAGGCGCGCGACGCTACCAGCACGGCCTGCGTGCGGCACAGGGTCCAGGCAATATGCGTATCCGGCGCGGTCGAGGCGTGCCGCACGGCGAGGTCGAAGCCTTCCCGGGCCAGCGAAGCAAAACTGTCGGAGAGTTCGATCTCGATCCGCACCTGCGGGTGCGCATCGAGGAAGGCCGGCAGGCGCGGCACCAGCTGTTGCCGGCCCAGCGCCACCGGAGCCGTCACGCGCACCAGGCCGCGCGGGTGGCCGATGGCATCGGTCACATCGCTGAAGCCTTGCTCGATGGTTTCAAACGAGGCCCGCGTGGCGTCGACCAGCTTCTGGCCGGCCTCCGTCAGGTGCACGCTCCGGGTGGTGCGCTGCACCAGCGCAACGCCGGCGGCACGCTCGAGCTCCGAGATGCGCAGGCTCATGGCCCCTTTGCTGATGCCGAGCTGGACCGCGGCCGCGGTGAAACTGCCAGCCTCGCTCAGCTTGATCAGGCTGTGCAGCTGGGGCCAGAGGGTGTCGAGTTTTTCGTAGCGCATCGTTCATTGTTCAGTCGGGTGAACGATGGCGTCAAGCAGCACCGCTTAGTCTTGCGGGGCCTGTGCGTGGAACAGCCTGCAGCGCGTTCCACGCCAGGCTTGCTTACTGCCTTGCTACCGCCTCCGGCGGCGTCCCCCAGCCGCCACCAAGGCTGCGCACCAGCGACACGGTCGCGGCTGCCCGCAACCCGGCGACCTGGTTGGCCTCGCGTTGCGCCTGCAGCACCGTGCGGTCCGCGTCGATCACGGTCAGGTAGTCGACGGCACCTGCGTCATAGCGGCTGCGCGAGATGCGTTGCGCACGTTTCGCGCCGGCCAGTGCGCTGTCGAGCGCAGTGCCTTGCTGGCTCAGCCAGCGCACATCGGCCAGGCTGTCCTCGACCTCGCGGAAGGCCACCAGCACGCTCTGGCGGTAACGCGCGACGCTTTCCTCGTGCGCGGCGCGCGCGCCCGCCAGGTTGGCGCGGTTGCGGCCGCCGTCGAACAGGGTCTGGGCGATGGTGGAACCGACCAGCGGTCCGAGCAGCCAGGTGCGCGACGACCACTTGAACAGGTTCGAGAGATCCGCCGACTCGAAGCCGAACAGCCCGGTCAGCGTAATGCGCGGGAAGAACGCGGCCTTGGCCACGCCGATGGTGGCATTGGCCGCGGCCATCTGGCGCTCGGCCGCGGCGATGTCGGGACGGCGCTCGAGCAGTTCCGACGGCAGGCCCGCCGGAATCGCCACGGGCTCGGTATCGAGCGGGCGCGCGGCCAGCGCGAACTGCGCGGGGGCCACGCCCGTCAGCACGGCCAGCGCATGTTCCTGGTTGGCGCGGCGGCGCTCGATGCCGGCCAGGTCGGCGCGAGCGTTGCCGAGTTCGGCTTCAGCGCGGGCCGGGTCCAGGTCGGTGGTTTCGCCGGCGTCGTACCGCTTCTTCAGCAGCGACAGCGCATCCTCGCGCAGCCGGATGGTCGCCTTGAGCAGTTCGCGCTCGCTGTCGAGCGTGCGCAGCGCGAAGTACGCCTGCGCGGTGTCGGCCTGCAGCGCCAGCTGCACGGAGCGATACAGGTCCTCGGCAGCTTCGCCTTCGGCGCGTGCCGCGTTGACGCTGCTTGCCACGCGGCCGAACAGGTCAAGCTCATAGGCGGCAAATGCGCGCGCCTTGAGCACGGTCTGCGGGCGCACGGGCGTGCCATCGGGCAGGCCGCGCGATGCCGCCGACGGCTGCGAGCGCGTCGGATCGAGGCCAAGGCTCAGCTGCGGGTACAGGTCCGCTTCCGTCGCGCCGGTGAAGGCCCGCGCCTGCTTCAGCCGTGCCGCGGCGGCGGCCACGTCCTGGTTGTAGGTGCCGGCGGCTTCGATCAGGCGGTCAAGATCGGCTTCGCCGAAAGCCTTCCACCATTCCCCGCGCTGCTGGCCTTCGGCCGGCGTGGCGGTCTTCCATTGCGCGCCTTCCGCGGCGGCGGCCTCGGCTTCCTTGAACGCCGGGGCCGTGGCGGTCTCGGGCACCTTGTAGGTCGGGGCCAGCGAGCAGCCGGCCAGCACCAGTACGGCGGCCAGGGTTGCCAGCTTCGGCAGGTATTGCTTCATTACGTTGTCCATGTTGTCCACCCTTACTCCGCAGACGCCACGGCTTGCCCGGCCAACGCTTCCTGGACGCGCGCCTGGCGGCGCTGGCCGCGCGTGGCCAGCAGCCGCAGCGCCACGTAGAACACCGGTGTCAGGAACAGCCCGAAGAAGGTCACGCCGAGCATGCCGGCGAACACGGCCACGCCCATTGCATGGCGCATCTCGGAGCCGGCACCGCTCGAGACCACCAGCGGCACCACACCCATGATGAAGGCGAACGAGGTCATCAGGATCGGGCGCAGGCGCAGGCGGCTGGCTTCGATCGCGGCCTGCACGATGGTGCGGCCGTGTTGCTCCAGTTCACGGGCGAACTCGACGATCAGGATCGCGTTCTTTGCCGACAACCCGACCAGCACGATGAAACCGATCTGCGTGAAGATATTGTTGTCGCCACGCGTGAGCCACACCCCGCTAATGGCAGCCAGCAAGCTCATCGGCACGATCAGGATTACCGCCAGCGGCAGCGTCAGGCTCTCGTACTGCGCGGCGAGCACCAGGAACACCAGCAACACGCACAGCGGGAAGATCCACACGCCCGCGTTGCCAGCCAGGATGTCCTGGTAGGTCAGCTCGGTCCATTCGAAGCCGATGCCCTTGGGCAGCGTCTCGGCGGCGATCCGCTCGGCGGCCGCCTGCGCCTGGCCCGACGAAAAGCCGGGCGCCGGACCGCCGTTGATGTCGGCCGCGGTGAAGGCGTTGTAGCGGATCACGCTGTCCGGGCCAAAGCTCTGCTTCACCCTGACCAGCGATGACAGCGGCACCATGTCGCCATTCGCGCTGCGGGTCTTCAGCTGCAGGATGTCCTCGGCGTGCTGGCGGAACTGGGCGTCCGCCTGCACCCGTACCTGGTAGGTCCGGCCGAACTTGTTGAAGTCGTTGACATAGGCCGAGCCCAGGTAGGTCTGCAGCGTGTCGAACACATCGGTCACGGGCACGCCAAGCTGCTTGGCCTTGGTCCGGTCGAGCTGCACGTCGAGCTGCGGCACGTTGATCTGGTAGTTGCTGAAGACACCGGCCAGCTCGGGCGTGGCACGCGCCTTGGCCAGGTATGCCTTGGTCGCATCGAAGAGCGCGTCATAGCCGAGTGCGGCGCGATCCTCGATGATCATCTTGAAGCCGCCGATGGTACCGAGGCCCTGCACGGGCGGCGGAGGAAACACGCCGATATACGCATCCTGGATCGACGCAAACTGCTTGTTCAGGCTGGCCGCGATCGCCTTGCCGGACAGTTCCTTGCTCTTGCGCTCGTCGAACGGCTTGAGCGAGACGAACAGGATGCCCGCGTTCGGGCTGTTGGTGAAGCCGTTGATCGACAGGCCCGGGAAAGCCACCGCCGATTCCACGCCCGGATGCTTGAGTGCGGTCTCCGACATGCGGCGGATCACGTCCTCGGTGCGGTCCAGCGTGGCGCCATCCGGCAGCCTGGCAAAGCTGACCAGGTACTGCTTGTCCTGCGCCGGCACGAAGCCCTTGGGCACCAGCTGGAACACGCCCCAGGTCAGCGCCAGCATCACCGCGTAGACGCCGAACACCGAACCCTTGCGACGGATCACCCCCTTCACGCCGCGGCCATAGCTTTCGGCACTGCGGCCGAAGAAGTGGTTGAAGCGCTTGAAGAAGCCGCCAAACACACGGTCCATCCAGCGCGACAGCCAGTCCTTGGGCGCGTCGTGGCTGCGTAGCAGCAGTGCCGCCAGCGCCGGCGACAGCGTCAGCGAGTTGAACGCCGAGATAATGGTCGAGATCGAGATCGTCAGCGCGAACTGCTTGTAGAACTGGCCGGTCAGGCCGGTCATGAAGGCCAGCGGCACGAACACGGCGATCAGCGTCAGCGCGATGGCGATGATGGGGCCGCTGACCTCGCGCATGGCCTTGTAGGTGGCTTCCTTCGGTGTCAGCCCCTCCTCGATATTGCGCTCGACGTTCTCGACCACCACGATCGCGTCATCGACCACGATCCCGATCGCCAGCACCAGCCCGAACAGCGACAGCGCATTGATCGAGAAGCCGAACGCATGCATCAGGCCAAAGGTGCCGACGATCGACACCGGCACCGCTAGCAGCGGAATGATCGACGCGCGCCAGGTCTGCAGAAACAGGATCACCACCAGCACCACCAGCGCGATGGCCTCGAACAGCGTATGCACCACCGCATCGATGCTGTGCTGGACGAACTGGGTGGGGTCGTACGCGATGCGGTAGTCGAGGCCCTCCGGGAAGTTCTGCTTCAGCTCCTCCATCGTCTTGCGCACGTCCGCCGAGATCTGCAGCGCGTTCGAGCCCGGTGACTGGAAGATCGGCAGGCCCACCGCGGACTGGTTGTCGAGCAGGGAGCGCAGCGCGTACTCCGACGCACCGAGCTCGATGCGCGCGATGTCCTTGAGGTAGGTCACCGCACCGTCCGCCGAGGTCTTGACGATGATGTCGCCGAACTCCTCCACGGTCTGCAGGCGGCCCTGCGCGTTCAC
This sequence comes from Cupriavidus sp. DF5525, assembly GCF_040149425.2. Lineage (NCBI taxonomy): Bacteria > Pseudomonadati > Pseudomonadota > Betaproteobacteria > Burkholderiales > Burkholderiaceae > Cupriavidus > Cupriavidus sp. DF5525. The sequence continues at coordinate 1,310,694 of NZ_CP168265.1, forward strand.
CGACAGCTGCAGGTCGGTGCCGGGCAGCGACGGCGATTGCCCGATCACCCCGGCCGCTACCTGCACGTTCTGCTCGCGGATGGCCTTGACCACGTCGGAAGCGGCCAGGTGCCGCTCGGCGAGCTTTTCCGGGTTCAGCCACACCCGCATCGAGTAGTCGCCGGAGCCGAACAGCTTGACCAGGCCCACGCCCTGGATCCGGGCCAGGCGGTCCTTGACGTTGATCACCGCGTAGTTGCGCAGGTACGTCATGTCGTAGCGGTCGTTGGGCGAGACCAGGTGGACGACCATGGTCAGGTCCGGGGAGCTCTTGACCGTGGTGATGCCCAGGCGGCGCACGTCTTCAGGCAGGCGCGGCTCGGCCTGCGCGACGCGGTTCTGCACCAGCTGCTGGGCCTTGTCCGGATCGGTGCCAAGCTTGAAGGTCACCGTCAGCGTCAGGTTGCCGTCGCTGTTGGCCTGCGAGGACATGTAGAGCATGTCCTCGACGCCGTTGATCTGCTCTTCCAGCGGCGTGGCGACGGTTTCGGCGATCACCTTGGGGTTGGCGCCGGGGAACTGCGCGCGCACCACCACCGAGGGCGGGACCACTTCCGGGTACTCCGAGATCGGCAATTTGAACACCGAGATGGCGCCGATCAGGAAGATCAGCACCGACAGCACGCCCGCGAAGATCGGGCGATCGATAAAGAATTTCGAGAGATTCATCTTGGCCTCGGCGGAAGCGGTGCCCCTGGCGGTCCGCCGGAGCGAACGCCATCTGCTGAATAGTGGGGAAGATTGTCTGGGGGGCTGGCTGGGCTCAGCTCACGCTGGGCTTGTCGGCTTGCGGTTGCGCAGCCTGCCTGCGATCCGGCGCAACGCCGCGCGGTTCCAGCTCGCGGCGATAAGCCATCGCCACGCTCTTCGGCACCACCGTATCGCCTGGTCTTACACGCTGCAGGCCATTGACGACGATGGTCTCGCCCGACGCCAGGCCCTTGCGGATCACGCGCAGGCCTTCATGCGTCGGCCCCAGCTCCACTTCGCGATACGCGAGCTTGTTGGCCTTGTCGGCGACCAGCACGAACTTCTTGCCCTGGTCGGTACCGATCGCGCGATCGTTGACCAGCACGGCCGGACGGGGCGCGCCGCCACCGAGCCTGACCTTGCCGTACAGGCCCGGCAACAGGCGGCCGTCTTCGTTGTCGAAGACCGCGCGCACGCGGATCGTGCCGCTGCGCGGATCGAGGCGGTTGTCCACCGACTGGATCTTGCCCTGGTGCGGATGGCCGTCCTCGTCGGCCAGGCCCAGGTACACCGGCAGCCCGTCCTTGCCGCCGGCGGCGCCCGGCGCGGTGTAGCGCAGGTAGCTCTGCTCGTCGACTTCGAAGGCCGCATACACCGGCGAGACCGACACCAACGTGGTCAGCGGCGGCGCCGCGGCGCCCGCGGCCACCAGGTTGCCCACGGTGATCTCCGCACGCGATACCTTGCCCGCGACCGGCGCCACGATACGGGTGTAGCCCAGGTTCAGCCGTGCAGCTTCCAGCGCCGCTTGCGCGCCGCGCACGTCGGCCGAAGTCTCGCTGGCGGCGTTGATGCGTTCGTCGAATTCACGGCGCGAGATCGCGTTGTCGTCGAGCAGGCGCTGCGCGCGCACCTTCTCGCTCTGGGCATGCGAGGCCCGTACCTGTGCCGCCGCAAGGGCGGCTTCCGCGCGCGCCACTTCCGCCGCATACGGCCGCGGGTCGATCGTGAACAGGGGATCGCCCTTCTTCACGATCGCGCCGTCGCGGAAATGCACCGCTTCGATCGTGCCAGAGACGCGCGGCCGGATTTCCACACGCTCGACGGCTTCGAGCCGGCCGGAGAATTCATCCCATTCGGTGATGGTCTGCCCGACCGCGGCTGCCACTTCCACGGCGGGGGCGGGCGGTGGCGTGCTGGCCTGGGCTTGCGCGCCCTGGCCGGGGCGCAGCAGCGAGGTGGCGACGCCCACGCCGGTAATTGCCACGATGGCAACGGCGATCAGCGCACGTCGAGGTTTGGGATTCATCCTGCTGTACTCCATGTTGCGTTTGGCTGCGTCGGCGAGCGGTCCGGGCATTGGCTGGGAAGGGGGAAGGGACCGGCGCTTTGTTTCTCGTGGTTACAGGATATACGTATGAAAATCATAGTGTCAAGGTAAGCTTTTGGAATGAACCTGCTAAAACACGGAAATTTAAGCGGTCAGATCCACTTTGAAGGCAATCGCCAGTGATTAGATTTTTGCTATGAATTTGATAGCGAATAGGCCGTACAAGGAGGAAATGGCGGCGAATCAGCCGCTTGCACGGCTTCAGAGGCAGGGAGCGGCACCCGCGAAGCGCGGCGCGCGCCGCACTTGTTCCCCCATGTATCAATTCATGTTCGCCTCGGCGGGTTTATCGGCCTGGCACCGCTTTCTATAGTTCGATCCACGGCACACGGCGGCACTGAGCGCCGCGAGCCAGTGAACCGAATCCCCGCAAACCGGAACATTGCGCCAACCAGGAGTCATCATGTCCGTCGAATCGAAACTGGCTGCACGTGGGCTGAAGCTGCCGCCGCCGCCGCAACCGCTGGGCAGCTATACGGCCGTCAGCCGTGCCGGCGACCTGTTGTTTATCTCGGGGCAGTTGCCGCTACAGGACGGCAAGGTGGTCTGGCGGGGGCAGGTCGGCAAGGACCTGACGGTCGAGCAGGGCAAGCAGGCGGCGCAGCTGGCGGCGCTCAACGTCCTGGCGCAGATCGATGCCCACCTGGGCGGGTTTGAGCGCCTCGACCACATCGTGCGGGTCGAGGGCCATATCAGCAGTGCGCCGGGCTCTTTCGACCAGCCCGCGGTGCTGGACGGGGCGTCGGACCTGTTTGCCGACGTGCTCGGCGACAAGGCCGGGCATGCGCGCGCCGCGTACGCGCCGGCGCAGCAGCCAGGCAATGCGGCGGTGATCCTGGTGGTGATCGCACAGGTCAGGGACTGAGCGCGGTCCTCCGGCCCATCAGCGGCACGCGCGCCTACTCGGCGAATTTCTCCACCAGGAAATCGACAAAGGCGCGCACGCGCCGCGAGACGTGGCGCGCGTGCGGATAGAGCAGGACAAAGGGCCGGGTATTGCCGCCGAACTGCTGCAGCACCTCCACCAGCGAGCCCTCGCGCAGGTCCTGTTCCACGACGAAGCGGTAGGTCTGGAACAGGCCGGCGCCGGCCCGTGCCAGTGTCGCGCCGCCGAGCGCGTCTTCCGACGTGGCATAGGAGCCGGTCGTCGCGATCTCGATTTCTTCGCCCTCCAGCCGGAAGGTCCACGGCAGCCGGCGGCCGCTGCTCGGGCGCTCGAACTGGATGCACTCGTGCGCATGCAGTGCTTCCAGCGTCTGCGGCGTGCCGTGCCGGCGCAGGTAGGCCGGCGTCGCCACCACCACCATCTCCGCGTCTTCCAGCTTGCGCGCAATCAGCGTCGAATCGTCCGGCGCGCGGCCGCGCACCGACAGGTCGTAGGTGTCATCGGCGAAGTCGACGTTGCGGTTGCTGATATGCACGTCGATCTCGACCTCGGGATAGCGCTCGCGGAACGCGGGCAGCACCGGCAGCACCCGGTAGTGCGCATAGGGCGTCGGCAGGCTGATGCGCAGGCGCCCGGCGGGCGTGGCGTGCTGGCCGCTGATCTGCCGTTCGGCGTCGACCAGCTGCGCCAGCGCGGTGCGGCTTTGCTCGTAATAGGACCTGCCTTCATCGGTCAGCCGGATCTGCCGCGTGGTGCGCACGAACAAGCGCACGCCCAGGCGTTCTTCCAGCCGCGAGACGCTGCGGCTGACGGCGGCCGGCGTCACGCCTGCCGCAACCGCTGCCGCCGTAAAACTGCTGAGTTCCGCCGCCAGGCAGAACAGTTCAATGCTGCCCAACTGCAGGTCGTCGAATTGGCGCTTCATGGTCTGTGACACCGTGTCATGACGGTTGCCGGCTGGCTGCGGTCCATCGCGGATGCACAAGGCCGGCACCTTGATTTGCTGACATTCTAGGACGTCTCTGCCTTTGCCGTGCGCGCCTGGCTTGCGCGCCATCGGCCGCCCGCTCGCGCCGAAGCTTGTTACACGGTGTATGGCCACATGTTCCACCCGCACGGTTTATCCGCGCCGGCCGGCCCCCTACATTGCTTCCAAGCGCTGCTTCGGCGCGAGAACCGATAGGCAACATGATCCAACTCATCAAACGTCTGCTCGTCAACGGCTTCGGCCAGGCGAGCGCTGCAAAGGAAATTGAAATGAAAGCGAAAGTCCTGGTGCTGTACTACTCGACGTACGGCCATACCGAACACCTTGCCAACGCCATCGGTGAGGGTGCCCGCAGTGCCGGCGCCGAAGTCAGCGTCAAGCGCGTCCCCGAACTGATGCCGCCGGAAGTCGCCCGCGACGCCGGCGCCAAGCTGGAGCAGGCCGCGCCGGTCGCGCGGCCGGAAGAACTGGCGGACTATGACGCCATCATCATCGGCACGCCGACGCGCTTCGGACGGGTATCGGCACAGGTGGCCAACTTCCTCGACCAGACCGGTGCGCTGTGGGCGGGCGGCAAGCTGGTCGGCAAGGTCGGCGGCGCCTTCGTCTCCACGGCGAGCCAGCACGGCGGCGCGGAAACGACGCTGTTTTCGATCCTGACCAGCCTGATGCACCACGGCATGATCACGGTGGGCCTGCCGTACTCGTTCAGCGGCCTGACGCGCATGGACGAGGTCACTGGTGGCGCGCCGTATGGCGCCACCACGCTGGCCGGTGCCGACGGTTCGCGGCAGCCGAGCGAGAACGAACTCGCCGGAGCGCGCTTCCAGGGCCGGCACATTGCCGAGATCGCCACCACGCTGCTGCGCGGGCGCAACCAGTAAGCGAATCCGGGAGCGGCCTGGCGCCGCTCCGTCATCGCAAACGGAGAACAAACCATGTCGGCATCCACGGCGCAGGAACCGGTTGGCAATGCGCACCAGCAGGTCCTGCAACAACTCCAGGTGTATCTCGATGCGATCTACGACGGCGACGCCGCCGCGCTCAGGTCCACCTTCCATCCGGATGCGCAACTGTTTGCCGAGGTCCGCGGCGAGATCGTGCACAAACCGGTGAACGCCTATCTGCAAGGCGTGGCGTCGCGCAGGAGCCCGGCTTCGCAGAACGAGCCCTACGGCATGTCGGTGCTCTCGGTCGAAGTGATCGGCAGGGTGGCGTCAGCCAAGGTGCGGGTGCGGGTGGGCGACTTCAACTACTACAACTTCCTGTCGCTGCTGAACACCGGCGGACAGTGGGTCATCGTCAACAAGCTCTATACGCACGTGGGGCATTGAGTGCCTCCCCGGCAGTCTCTCCCTGGCTACGTGCAATTGTCGCGATACACCTGCTGCAGTTGCTTGCGCGTCTTGTCGCGTTCGATCTTGGGAATGGTGCGGCCCTGCGCGTTCTGCGTGCCTGGGCCGGAATGGTACGAACGCCTTTTGGATGTGGCGTTGTACTGCTCCTTCAGTTCCTCGCACTTCACGCGTGCGGCCTCTTCGGGATCCTGGGTGACGGCCGCCGGGGCGCGATAGGGATTGGTCCCGCCCTGAACGGCATCCGATATGGCGCTCGCGGCACCCTCGGTCGATGCGCGCTGCGCCAGCGCAGCCGAGGTACAGCCCAGCACCAGCAGGCCGGTTGCCAGGCATCTCTTGGATATCGGCATCGTTCTCTCCCCGGGGACGGATAACGGGCGCGCCCACCCGACAACCATCATATGTGCCCATCACGGGATTGTCAGAAACTAATGGCTCCGCCTGTCGGCGCGCGAAGCCGGCGCAGGACGCATGGCACCATGAGGAAGGGTGTTGCAACGCAACATGGAAGGGCTTTACGGCGTGCTCGGCCCGGCGTCGCAAGCGCAAGCCGATTCATTTTTTCTTTATCCCGACGCATATTTATCGAAGCGCCACCTCCTATAGTCGATGCATAACCCCTTGCCCCGAAGGGCAGAACCCGAACCATGCAGCCCCAGAACCTGACCCCCGCCGCGCAGCGCGAAGTCAACAAGGCACCCGGATGGTTGCGCTGGCTCCCGGGACTGCTGGTGTTGAAGAACTATCAGCCGGCCTGGCTGCCGAAAGACCTCGCCGCCGGGCTGGTGCTCACGACCATGCTGGTGCCGGTCGGCATCGCCTACGCCGAAGCCTCCGGCGTGCCCGGTGTCTACGGGCTCTACGCCACCATGATCCCGCTGCTGGTGTATGCCATGCTTGGCCCGAGCCGGATCCTCGTGCTGGGCCCGGATTCGGCCCTGGCGGCGCCGATCCTGGCGGTGGTGTTGCAGGTCTCCGGTGGCGATCCGGGGCGCGCCATCATGGTGGCCAGCATGATGGCGATCGTGTCGGGCGTGGTCTGCATCGTGATGGGACTGATGCGCCTGGGCTTCATTACCGAACTGCTGTCCAAGCCGATCCGCTATGGCTATATGAACGGGATCGCGCTCACCGTGCTGGTCAGCCAGCTGCCGAAGCTGTTCGCCATCAAGCTGGAAGAAGGCGGTCCGCTGCGGGACATGCTCAACCTGGGCAGCGCGATCCTGGCCGGGCAAACCAACTGGTACAGCTTCGCGGTTGGCGCCGGCAGCCTGGTGCTGATCCTGTTCCTGAAGCGCTTCGAGCGCGTGCCCGGCATCCTGATTGCCGTGGTCCTGGCCACGCTGGCCGTCAGCCTGTTCAACCTGGACCAGGCCGGCGTGAAAGTGCTGGGCAAGACCCCGCAAGGCCTGCCGGGCTTTGTCGTGCCCTGGGTGAGCGGTGCGGACTTGGTGGCGATCCTGCTGGGCGGCATTGCCGTCGCGCTGATCTCGTTCGCGGATACCAGCGTGCTGTCGCGCACCTTTGCCGCCCGCACCAACACCCGCGTCGACCCGAACCAGGAAATGGTCGGCCTGGGCGCCGCCAACCTGGCCGCGGGATTCTTCCAGGGCTTTCCGATCAGCAGCAGCGCGTCCCGTACGCCGGTGGCCGAAGCCGCGGGCGCGAAGACCCAGCTCACCGGTGTCGTGGGCGCACTGGCCGTGGCGCTGCTGCTGATGTTCGCGCCCAACCTGCTGCAGTACCTGCCAAACAGCGCACTGGCCGCGGTGGTGATCGCGGCGGCCATAGGCCTGTTCGAGTTCGCGGACCTGAAGCGCATCTACCGCATCCAGCAGTGGGAGTTCTGGCTGTCGATGGTCTGCTTCGCCGCGGTCGCCGTGTTCGGGGCGATCCCGGGGATCATCCTGGCCGTGGTCCTTGCAGTGATCGAATTCCTGTGGGACGGCTGGCGGCCACACTATGCCGTGCTCGGCCGCGTCGAGGGCCTGCGGGGATACCACGACACCAAGCGCTACCCTGATGCCGAGCGCATCGACGGGCTGCTGCTGTTCCGCTGGGATGCGCCGCTGTTTTTCGCCAATGCCGAGCTGTTCCAGGAGCGCCTGATCGAAGCGATCGACGAATCGCCGACACCCGTGCGCAGGGTCGTGGTGGCAGCCGAGCCGGTGACCAGTGTCGACGTCACCTCGGCCGACATGCTGCGCGAACTGAGCCACACCCTGCGCGAGCGCGGCATCGCCCTGCATTTTGCCGAGATGAAGGACCCGGTGCGCGACAAGCTCAAGCGCTTCGAGCTGATGGAAGCGATTGGCGACAAGAACTTCCACCCCACGGTGGGCAGTGCGGTGGATGACTATCTCGGCGAACCAGCCTGAAGCCGCGCGGGGGCGCGGCCCAGGCTGGTTGCGCCGCGCGCCGGCTACTCCAGCCGGAACCCGGTCTGCTTGATGGCGAGCGCCCATCTCTTCTGCTCTGCCGCCATGAAGCTCGCAAACTGGTCCGGAGAGCTCTGGCCGGCCGGCTCATAGCCCTTGCTGAGCAGCTGCTGGCGCACGCCCGGCGCATTCAGGGCCTTGTCGATCTCCTTGCCCAGCAGCGCAACGATCTCCTTGGGCGTGCCGGCAGGCGCCACCAGGCCATACCATTCGCTGGCCTCGATGCCGGGGAAGCCGGCTTCCGCCATGGTCGGCACGTCGGGGAACAACGGCAGCCGCTGCTTGCTGGCCACGGCGATGCCCTTGAGCTGCCCGCCCTTGACGAACGGCATCACCGCCGGCACGCCATGGAACATCATCTGGATATGGCCGCCCACCATGTCGGTCAGCGCCTGCGGTCCGCCCTTGTACGGCGCGTGCACGATGTTGACATGGGCGGTTTCCTTGAACACCTCGCTGATCACGTTCTGCTGGGTGCCCGGGCCGACCGATGCATAGCTGAGCTTGCCGGGCTCCGCCTTGGCACGCGCCACCAGCTCCTTGACCGAGCCGCCCACGGACGGGTTGACCACCAGCATGTACGGCGAGCTTGCCATCAGTCCCAGCGGCGCGAAGTCCTTGCCCATGTCGAAGGGCAGGTTCTTGTGCAGGCTGGCATTGATCGCCATCGGCGCGCTGGCGACCAGCAGCGTGTAGCCATCCGGCGCCGCCTTGGCGCCCATGCCGGCGCCGATATTGCCGGTCGCCCCGGGCCGGTTGTCGACCACCACTTGCTGGCCGAGGCTGGCCGTCATCTTCTCGGCCACCGTGCGGGTGACCGCATCGACGCCGCCGCCCGCCGGCCAGGGCACGATGATGCGGATGGGCCGGTTGGGGTATCCGCCTTGTGCCAGCGCGCTGGTGGCGCAGGCAGCCAGTGCGATCGCGCCCAGGGTACGGCCAAAACGGTTCAGTACGGATTTCATCTCTTGTCTCCTCGCTGTCTTTGACGGGCCCCGGTGAAGGTGACGGGGCCTTCGTTGGTTCAGTCTCTGGTTTATGCCGCTTCAGTGGCTTTGATTTTTCCCGGCTGCGCGCCCCCTTGCTGCCATTGCCCCATCAGCCGCTCCCACCGCGTGCGCGTGGCCGCCAGGTTGCGCGCCTTGACATGGCCGTAGCCGCGGATCTCCTGCGGCAGTCGGGCAATCTCCAGCGCCAGGTCGAGGTTGTGCGCGGAAAGTGCCGGCAGCAAGGCTTCCACGCTGCGCCGGAATTCACCGATCAGGGCTCGCTCCTCCTTGCGCTCCAGGGTGTAGCCGAAAGGATCGAATGCCGTGCCGCGCAGGCCCTTGAGCCGGGCCAGTACGCCGAACGCGGTGCGCATCCACGGGCCATAGGTGCCCTTTACCGGTTCGCCGGCCTGGTTCTTCCTCGCAAACAGGGGAGGGGCCAGGTGGTGCACCAGCCGGACCTTGCCTTCGAACATCGATGCGATCTGCTGGCGGAATGCGGCGCCGGTATGCAGGCGAGCCACCTCATATTCGTCTTTATAGGCCATCAGCTTGAACAGCGAGCGGGCCACGGCTTCAGTCAGGCGGGTGCCGCCGATGACCGATTCCGCCGCCTTCACGCGGCCCACGAACGACTCGTATTGCGCCGCATAGGCCCGGTTCTGGTAGCCGGCCAGGAATTCGGCGTGCTTCTTCATGAGTTCCTCGACCGGCACCTTGCGCACGAACTGGATCACCTGCGAGCCGGCCGGCTGCGCGGGAATCTTCGACATATCGTGGGCGCACAGCCGGCCCCATTCGAAGGCCGCCTTGTTGCTGTCGACCTGCACGCCGTTGAGCTCGATGGCGCGCATCAGGGCCGCGTGCGACAGCGGTACCTTGCCTTTCTGCCACGCATAGCCGAGCAGCAGCAGGTTGGCGTAGATCGACTGGCCGAGCAGCTGCTTCGCCACCTCTTCGGCGTCGAAGCTGGCGAGCTGGCCCTTGCCGACGGACTGCACGATCCTGCCCACGGCCTCGCCGACCTGGGGATCCCAGTCCGGATTGCGGACAAAGGCGGCGGTCGGGGTGAGATGGCTGTTCAGCACCACATAGGTCCGCGCCGGCGACATCGCGGCCAGCGAGGTCTTGCTGGCCGCGACCACGGTATCGCAGGCGATCACCAGGTCGGCCATGGCCATGTCGACGCGGCTCGCGTGCAGGGCGTCCGGGCTGGCGGCGATCTGGATGTGGCTCCAGGTGGCGCCGCCCATCTGCGCCATGCCGGTCGCGTCCTGGGTGATCACGCCCTTGCCTTCGAGGTGGGCGGCCATGCCCAGCACGCCGCCGATGGTGACGATGCCGGTGCCGCCGATCCCCGCCACCACGATGCGCTGCGGCTTGCCGGCGTCCGGCAGCGTGGGCATCGGGATGACCGGAGGCGTGGCGCGGCCGCTCGCGGTGGTGGCGGGCTTCTTCAGTTGGCCGCCTTCGACCGTGACAAAGCTCGGGCAGAAGCCCTTGGTGCAGGAGAAGTCCTTGTTGCAGGTATCCTGGTTGACCTTGCGCTTGCGCCCGAAGTCGGTTTCCACCGGCTGCACGGCCAGGCAATTGCTTTGCACGGAGCAGTCGCCGCAGCCTTCGCACACCAGCTCGTTGATGACCACGCGCTTCGCCGGATCGACCATGGTGCCGCGCTTGCGCTCGCGGCGCTTCTTGGTGGCGCAGGCCTGGTCGTAGACGATCACGGTCACGCCGGGCACCTCGCGCAGCTCGCGCTGCACGGTATCGAGCTCATCGCGGTGGCGCACGGTGACGCCGGCGGCGAGGTTGTCGACACCCTTGTACTTGCCCGGCTCGTCCGTGACAACGACGATCTGCCGGGCGCCTTCGGCGGCCAGTTCGCGCGTCATCGCCGGTACGTCGAGCTGGCCGTCCACCGGCTGGCCGCCGGTCATGGCCACGGCGCTGTTGAACAGGATCTTGTAGGTCAGGTTCACGCCGGCATGGATCGACTGGCGCACCGCCAGCAGGCCGGAGTGGTTGTAGGTGCCGTCGCCCAGGTTGGCGAACATGTGAGTGCGCTTGCTGAACGGTGCCTGGCCCATCCAGTGCACGCCTTCGCCGCCCATCTGCGACCAGGAAGTGGTCGAGCGGTCCATCCACACCACCATGCCGTGGCAGCCGATGCCGGCCGTCGCGACCGAGCCTTCCGGCACGCGGGTGCTGGTGTTGTGCGGGCAGCCCGGGCAGAACCACGGCAGGCGGTCGGTGGCGCGCGCATCGCCCTGGCCGGTGGTGCGTTCCTTTGTTTCGATTTCCTGCAGGCGCAGGTCCATGCGCGCGGCCACGTCGGCCGGCACGCCCAGCGCCTTGAGCCGCTGCGCGATGGCCTTGGCCACCAGCGCCGGGGACAGGTCAGCCTTGGCGCGCAGCAGCCAGTCCTCGGCCGGCTTGCGGTGGCTCCATTCGCCGCCGGCGCCGTCGGTGTGGTGGAACTTGCCGAAGACGGCCGGGCGCGCAGCGGGCGGATAGTGGTACAGCTCGTCCTTGAGTTGCTGCTCGATCACGGGACGCTTCTCCTCGACCACCAGGATTTCACGCAGCCCACGCGCAAAGTCGCGCACGCTGTCAGGCTCCAGCGGCCATACCACGCTGACCTTGTGCAGCCGGATGCCGAGCGCGCGGCAGGTGGCGTCATCCAGCCCAAGGTCGAGCAGGGCCTGGCGCGTGTCGCTGTAGGCCTTGCCGCTGGCGATGATGCCGAGGCGGTCGCCGGATCCCTCGATCACGTTGCGGTTCAGGCGGTTGGCGCGCACATAGGCGAGCGCGGCCGGCCACTTGAACTCCATCATGCGCGCCTCGGCCGCGAGCGGATCGTCGGGCCAGCGGATATGCAGGCCGCCGTCGGGCAGGGCGAAGTCTTCCGGCAGCAGGATGCGCACGCGATCCGAGTCGGTGGTCACCGAGGCGCCCGATTCCACCACCTCCTGCACGGTCTTCATGCCGGCCCACAGCCCGCTGAAACGGCTCATGGCCAGGGCATGCACGCCCAGGTCGAGGATGTCCTGCACATTGGACGGAAAGAACACCGGCAGCCCGCACGCCATGAAGGTGTGGTCGCTCTGGTGGGCCAGCGTGCTGCTCTTGGAGACGTGGTCGTCGCCGGCGAGCGCGATCACGCCACCCAGCGGCGAGGTGCCGGCGAGGTTGGCATGCTTGAGCGCATCGCCGCTGCGGTCGACGCCGGGGCCCTTGCCATACCAGATGCCGAACACGCCGTCGTAGCGCTTGCTGGCGGCATCGAACTCCAGTTGCTGCGAGCCCCAGACCGCCGTGACGCCGAGTTCTTCGTTGACGCCGGGTTTGAAGACCACGTGGTTGTCGGCAAGATGCTTCTTTGCCTGCCACAACGCCTGGTCATAGGTGCCGAGGGGCGATCCGCGGTAGCCAGAAATAAAGGCGGCAGTGTTGTGGCCGGCCGCGGCGTCGCGCTTGCGCTGCAACAGCGGCAGGCGTACCAGCGCCTGCACGCCGCTCATGTAGGCACGGCCGGCATCCAGCGCGTACTTGTCGTCGATCGACACGGCTTGCATGGCCTGCCGGGCTGCGTCGGGGAGTATTGGAGCATTCATAAGGGCGGTTTCAGGCAAACAGGGTTGAGCGGGGGCTGCCGGCGTGCGTTGGCACCCGGATCTCTGGCAATACTGGTGACGGAAGCGGCGCTAGCCGGGGAGGGGGATGCCGAGGGTCCGGCCGAGCGTGCTCAGTTCCCGCACGACCGCGTCGGGCAGGACGATGCCTTGCTCGCGGCCTTCGCGTTCGAGCGCTTCGCCACGGTGTCCGGGCAGCCGGGCGTCGGCGCCGCCGGCGGCAAGATAATTGCCGGTCCACTGCGCCATGTAGTCGGCGAACAGGTCCTTGCCGGCAAAGGCGTCCGGCTTGACCACCCAGACAAAACCGCCCTGGCGGCCTACCGCGCCGGCGCCTGAGACGGTGTTGCGCGCGGGAGAAAGCGCGTCCGCGGTGGCGGCCATGGCGCCGGCCAGGCACTCCACCATCATGGCGATGCCGATGCCCTTGTGCCCGCCGGTGGGCAGCAGCGAGCCTTCCAGCGCGCGTTGCGCATCGGTGGTCGGGTGGCCGTCGGCGTCGAGCGCCCAGCCCGCGGGAATCGGCTTGCCTTCACGGGCGGCCAGCAGGATATGGCCGCGTGCGGCAACGCTGCAGGCCACATCGAAAACGATCGGCGCCGCGCCCGGCAACGGGCAGCCGAAGGCGATGGGGTTGTGCCCGATCGCGGCGCGGGCAAAGCCTTCCATGCCCAGCATGGGCGGCGTGCGCTGTCCGACCATGCAGAAGGCACCGGCCTCGGCAGCCAGCAGCGCCGGGATGCCCAGCGCGCCGAGATGGCCGCACGATTGCACGGCAACCAGCACGGACGCGCACGATTGCAGCGCCTCCAGCCCCAGTTGCACGGCGCGCGGGCCCGCGATCTGGCCCATGGCGCCGTCGGCGTCCAGCACGATCCCGCCCGGGAAGGCCTTGTGCGACATCTCGGGGCGCGGGTTGAAATCGCCCGCACGCAGGCGTTCGACGTAGGAGGGGACCCGCGTCAGGCCATGCGTCTTGTAGCCGCGCAGTTCGCTGCGCACCAGCGCGGCGGCGGCTTCCGTCGCGTGGTCGGGCGCCACGCCGCACGACTCGAAGACAGCGGCGGTCCAGCGCGCAAGGCTGTCGGTGTTCCAGCGGATACTCATGTGGACTTCTCCCGCACGATCATCAGGCGCTCCGCGAACGGGGCGGCATAGACCGACTGGTAGTAGAGCGGCTGGTCGCGCAGCGTGTAGCCACGCAACTCCATGATGAATGCCGGCGCCTCCGGGTCGAGCCCAAGTTCCTGCGCGGCCACGGCCGGGGCCGGGCCGAAGCGGATCCACTGGTCCACGCGCAGCGTCGGCAGCGACAGGCGCTGGCCGATCAGCTCGCGCAGGTTCTTCTCCAGGGCATCGCGGTCCAGCCCGCCGAGTTGCGCGAAATCTTCCTCGCGCAGCCAGAACTCGCTGTAGAGGTCGAAGTGGCCGCCGACGCTGATCACGCGCTCGATGCGCACGTAGCCGTCACCGGCGAGGAACTCCGACCACGGTCCCTTGCGCTTGATCCGCTTCACCGAGCGCGCGTGGACGTAGGACGGCAGTTCGTTGCCCTGTTCATCGCGGAAGCGCAGGTAACGGACATCCGCCGGCGCCACGCGCGTCCCGGAGACAAAGGTGCCCCGTCCCTGTTCGCGCGTGATCAGTCCAGAGTGCGTGAGCCGCGCCAATGCCTTCTGGATCGTGCCGACGCTGACCCCATGGAAGCTGGCGAGCTCGCCCTCGGAGGGCAGGCGATCGCCCTCGCGCAGTGCGCCGGATTCGATGGAGCGGATGATCGCGTCGGAGACGCTGCTAAGTTTGGTCATGGTTGTTCAGAGGCTCAGTGCGAATCGACTGACCGCGGTCTCCCGGATATCGAGCACCTCGCTGGTCAGCCGCGTGCCGGATGCGATGTCCATCGCATAGCCATACAGCTGCTCGCCGAGGTCGGCGATCTTGTCCCCGTTCTGCAGGACTCCGCTGACGTCGAAGTCAATGTTGTCGGCCATGGTGCGCAGGGTATTGACGTTGCCGCACACCTTGACGGTCGGTGCCACCATGCTGCCGATCGGATTGCCCACTCCCGTGCCGAAGAAGGTGAGCTGGCATCCGCCGGCAGCTAGCGCAGTCAGATTTTCCACTGCCGCGGCCGGCGCGTCCATGAAATGCAGCCCCTTCTTCTGCGGTGCCTCGCCATAGCGCAGCACGCCCACCAGCGGGCTGGTGCCGGCCTTGGCCATGGCACCCAGCGCCTTTTCCTCGACCGTGGTCAGGCCGCCGCGCTTGTTGTCCGGCGAAGGCTGGTCCTCGCGCATGTCGACACCGCGCGAGATCGCCAGGTTTTCCATGTTGCGCACCGCCGTGACAAAGGCCTCGCGCACCCGGCCATCGGCCGCGCGCTCGGCGAACAGGTGCTCGGCGCCGATGAACTCCGAGGTCTCGGAGATGATCACGGTGCCGCCCCCGGCGACCACCATGTCCGCCATGCGGCCGATCACCGGGTTGCAGCTCAGCCCGGAGGTGGTATCGGAACCGCCGCACTCGACGCCGATCACCAGCGACGACACCGGGCACGGCACGCGGCGCGCTTTCGACGCGGCCAGCGACAGCCGGGTGGCCTTGCGCGTACCTTCGGCAATGCACGCGACCGTGCCGTCGGGCTGCAGGTGCACGCATTCGACCGGCTTGCCGGTGGTGCGGATGCGGCGCGCGACCTCTTCCGTCGACGATTCTTCCAGGCCCACCAGCAGCACCGCGGCGATATTGGGATTGCGGCCCAGGCCCGCCAGCGACTCGAACGCGAAATCCAGGTCGGCGCCGAACTGTCCGCGCACGAACAGCGTCGTGACCGGGATGCAACCGCCCACGGTGCGGGCAATGGTGCGGGTGACCGGATTGCAGTTGTCCATCACGGACACCACCGCGACCCAGTTGCGCACGCCGACTGCGCCGTTCTCGCGCGGGTATCCGAGGAAGGTTGTTGTCATCTGCATTACCCCTTTTGCAGGTCGCCGCGGGCACGCGCCGACTCGATGTTGTGAACGTGCATGTGTTCGCCGGCGCGCACCGCGCGGCTGGCGCGGCCGATCACCTGGCCGTACTTCAGGATGGTTTCTCCCTCTACCGTGTCGGCGATGCAGATCTTGTGGCCGAACGGCACGTCTTGCAGCAGCACCAGCTTGCCTTGTCGCTCGCCTTCCAGCGCGCAGGCTTCGCCGGCCTGGCCGGCATCCAGCAGGGTGGCCACATTGTCGGCCGGGTTGAGTACGATGGCTCGGGGCATTGATCAACTCCTGTATAGGTGTTGAGATCAAATGTAGGGAGTCGACCGGCATGTAGTCAAGGTTAAATAGGTGGACTCAGCGAAAACCACTACTCCTACAGTAAAAGTCCTATATAGAAGTTTGTTGACTTCGGCCCAGCCGCTGTCTATTGTCATGACAACGGCGATGTTGTCAGCGCCGGAGCCATCGACGCAGTGAACCTAGGAGAGGGCGGACATGAACGTCATGTCACACAAGGAGAAGATCGCGAAGCTGCAGGCCCTGCGCGCACGGCTGGATCCGCTGCAGGATTTCGGCCTGTGGTTCTGGGCAGGCATGACTGCCGGCACCCATGCCGTCAATGCAGCACTGCACCAGGCGGGCATCACGCTGGACGACGACCGCTTTCCAACGCAGCCCGGCGTCTACCTGGTGCCGCAGCCCGATGGCAGTCTTAAGCCGGCGTTCCGGCCCCTGGGCGACGTACTGCATGTCGGCCGCCCCAAAGTGGAGGGGCCGGTGCCTGCCGATATCGCCGAGATGATGGAAGCGATGGAGCACATCGAGCACTATCGCGATCCTTGCCTGCGCGAGGGGCTGGCGCCCACCGCCGAGATTGCCGAGGGTTGTGACGCCGCGCTGCGCCGCTGCCTGGACTTGCTGGAAGCGCGCCTGGAGGGAGCCCGCCATGGACATTGAGCAGCACATGGCGATGGCGCGCAGCATCGAGGCATCGCTGCAGAAGTGCGCCAGCGCCGACTACGAGATGACCATCGAAGGCGCGATGCTGGCGGGCACGCACTGGCTGAATGCCTTGCTGCACAAGCTGGGCGCGACGCCGCCGCAGGCGGATGTGTTCCACACCTACCTGCTGACGGTCAATGAATTCCGGCGGCTGGCGGTGGCGGCGGAGAAGCCGCTGCATGCCCTGGCCGCCATCGAGGACACGCGGGCGCCGTTCGTACGCGGCAACTACCCAGGTGGCGAAGCTGCCGCCGAACGGGCGCTGGAGCTGTTGTCGCTGATCCGCGCGACGGCGCTGGGCGGCGCGTAGTACAGGTATTCGCAGCAGACACAGCAAGAGATACGTCGAGAGACAGGAAAAGGAGACAGCAGTGAAGGCAGTCCGTGTAGTGCCGGGCCCCGAGGGCGGCAAGGTCGAAGTGCAGGATATCCCCGTGCCGGTGGCGGCAGCGGGGCAGGTAATGGTGAGGGTGCGCGCTGCGGGCCTTAACCGTGGCGAGATCAACCAGGCGAGGGAGCTGCGCTCGGGCAACACGATCACGACCGGCGTCGAGTTTGCCGGCGAGATCGCGGAAGTCGGCGAAGGCGTCAGCGGCTGGCGCAAGGGCGACCGCGTGATGGGCCATGGCCGCGGCTGCCAGGCGGAGTATGTGGTGGCCGACCCGATGGCGCTGATCCCGGTGCCGGACGGCCTGTCGTGGATCGATGCCGCGGCGTTCCCCAACGTCTTTATCACCGCGCATGACGCACTGGTCACCAACGGCCGGCTGGTGGCGGGCGAGTCGGTGCTGGTCAACGGCGCCTCGGGCGGCGTGGCGATGGCGGCGATCCAGATCGCCTCGCTGATGGGCGCCCGGCCCGTGATCGCGTCATCGCGCTCGGCGGCCAAGCTGGACAAGATCAGCCAGTTTGGCGTGGATGTCGGCATCGACGCCTCGCAGGACGACCAGGTCGAAGCGGTCTTGCAGGCCACCGACAACAAGGGCGTCGACATCATCATCGATACCGTCGGCGGCCCGGTGTTCGAGGCCAATATGAAAAGCCTGGCGGTCAAGGGCCGCCTGGTGAACATCGCGCGGCTGGGCTCGGCGACCGCCCAGATCGACCTGACGCAGCTCTGGCTCAAACGCCTGCAGCTGATCGGCGTGACCTTCCGCACCCGCACGGAACAGGAGCGGCTGGAATGCATCCAGGCCTGCGCGCGCGACCTGCTGCCCTTTTTGCGCGCGGGCCGCGTGCGCCTGCCGATCGATCGGACCTTTGCCATGACGGACATCGACGCCGCGCATGCGTACATGAAGCAAGACCAGCACGTCGGCAAGATCGTGTTGCTGGTCGACTGATTACACAGAGAAGCGACAGACAAGAGGAGACATGATGACGATCCAGATCAAGCCGCTGACCGGCTCCGTGGCTGCAGCCGTGACCGGTGTCGACCTGAACCAGCCGCTCGACGACGCCAGCTTCGAGATCCTGCACCGGGCGTTCCTGGAGCATGGCGTGCTGGTGTTCCGCGGCCAGCATCTGCAGCCGGCCGCGCAGGTCGCGTTCGCCCGGCGCTGGGGCAAGCCGGTGCAGGGCAACCCCCTGCTCAAGGGCCTGACCGAGTTCCCGGAACTGGCCCAGGTCACCAAGATCCCGAAGGAGACCGCCTCGACCGAGGCCTGGCATTCCGACTCGATCTATACCGAGGTGCCGCCCAAGATCTCGATCCTGTCGGCGGTCACCATCCCCATCGGCGGCGACACCATGTGGTGCAGCCAGTACGTCTCGTACGACCGCCTGTCGCCGGCGATGCAGCGCATGATCGAAGGGCTGCGGGCCCGCTTCTCGGGCGCGCGGCTGGCCAGGATGACCGGTTCGGACAAGGTGCCGACCGCGGTGCACCCGATCGTGCGCACGCACCCGGAGACCGGGCGCAAGGCGCTCTATGTCGGCCACCCCGACACCGCGCAGTGCATCGAAGGCATGACCGAAGCGGAGAGCCGCCCGCTGCTCGACTTCCTGTATGAGCACTCGGTGACGCCGGACAACGTCTACCGGCATATGTGGCAGGAGGGCGATGTGGTGATGTGGGACAACCGCTGCACCATGCACTACGCCGTGCACGACTATGGCAATGCCGACCGCGTGCTGAACCGGGTCACGCTGGAAGGGGAAGTGCCCCGCTGAGCTGTACCGCCAAAACCGGCGCCGCGCCTTGCCCGTTGATCCGGCATGCGGCGCCCGGCACACAGGTTGCCCGTCCACCCCCGACGCACGGAATGCACGGGAACAAAGGAGATTGAAATGCTGATAGGGATCCCGACTGAGACGCGGGCGGGGGAGGCGCGCGTTGCCGCAACGCCGGAGACCGTGAAGAAATACGTGGCACAGGGCCACCAGGTCGTATTGCAGGCTGGCGCGGGCGTTCGTGCCAGCCAGACAGACAACGCCTATGAGGCCGCTGGCGCGCGCATCGGCACCGCTGCCGAGGCGCTGGGCGCGCAACTGGTGCTGAAGGTGCGCGCGCCGGACGAAGCCGAGCTGGCGCAGATGAAGCCGGGCGCCGTGCTGGTCGGCATGCTCAATCCCTTCGATGCCGAGAACAACGCGCGCATGTCCGCCGCGAACATCACCGCCTTTGCGCTGGAAGCCGCACCCCGCACCACGCGCGCGCAGAGCATGGACGTGCTGTCGTCGCAGGCCAACATTGCCGGCTACAAGGCCGTGCTGGTGGCCGCGCATCACTACCAGCGCTTCATGCCGATGCTGATGACCGCCGCGGGCACCGTCAAGGCGGCGCGCGTGCTGATCCTCGGCGCCGGCGTGGCTGGCCTGCAGGCCATCGCCACCGCCAAGCGGCTGGGCGCGGTCATCGAAGCCTCCGACGTGCGCCCCGCAGTCAAGGAACAGATCGAATCGCTCGGCGGCAAGTTCCTCGACGTCCCATTCCTCACCGACGAAGAGCGCGAGATCGCGCAGGGCGTGGGCGGCTATGCGCGCCCGATGCCGCCGGACTGGATGAAGCGCCAGGCCGAACTGGTGCACCAGCGCGCGATCCAGGCCGACATCGTCATCACCACCGCACTGATCCCCGGCCGCAAGGCGCCGGTGCTGCTGCAGGAAGCGACCGTGCAACAGATGAAGCCGGGTTCGGTGGTGGTCGACCTGGCCGCCGCGCAAGGCGGCAACTGCCCGCTGACGGTGGCCGACGAAGTGGTCGAACGCCACGGCGTCGTGCTGATCGGGCACACCAACCTGGCCAGCATGGTCGCGGCGGACGCCTCGGCGTTGTACGCGCGCAATGTGCTGGACTTCCTCAAGCTGCTGATCGACAAGGACAGCAAGCTTGTGATCAACACCGACGACGACATCGTCGCGGCCTGCCTGATGACGCGGCGCGAAGAACTGGCGTTGGCCAGCTGAACGGGCAATCAAGGAGATATCGATGGAAATGGTTAGCCACACGGTGATCAACCTGATCATCTTTGTACTGGCGATCTACGTGGGCTACCACGTGGTCTGGACGGTCACCCCCGCGCTGCACACGCCGTTGATGGCGGTGACCAATGCGATCTCGGCCATCATCATCGTCGGTGCCATGCTGGCCGCCGGCCTGACCGAGGGCTATGTTGGCCGCGCAATGGGCACGCTGGCGGTGGCGCTGGCGGCCGTGAATGTGTTCGGCGGCTTCCTGGTCACGCAGCGCATGCTGGAGATGTTCAGGAAGAAGGCACCCAAGGCGCAGGCTGAAGCCAAGGGGCAGCCCGGCGGAAAACTGGCGGAGGTAGCGCAATGAATGGCCTGTCGATGAATATGGTGACGCTGTCCTACCTGGGCGCGTCTGTGTGCTTTATCCAGGCCCTCAAGGGGCTTTCACACCCGACCACGGCGCGGCGCGGCAATACCTTCGGCATGGCCGGGATGCTGGTGGCGGCGCTCACCACGGTGGCGCTGATCTTCAAGCTCAAGAGCGAGTTGTTGTCCGGCGGGGCGGACCCGTCCGCGCCGGGCACCGGCGTGGCGCTGATCCTGGCGGCGCTGGTCGTGGGCGGCGGCATCGGCGCCTATGTGGCGAAGAAAGTGCAGATGACCAAGATGCCCGAACTGGTCGCGGCGATGCACTCGCTGATCGGCCTGGCCGCGGTGTTTATTTCGGTGGCGGCAGTGGCGGAGCCCGCTGCCTTCGGCATCACGGCTGCCGGATCGCACGACATTCCGCTGGGCAACCGCATCGAGCTCTTCATCGGCTGCTTTGTCGGTGCCATCACCTTCTCGGGTTCAGTGATCGCCTTCGGCAAGCTGGCAGGGCGCTACAAGTTCCGCCTGTTCCAGGGCGCACCGGTGGTGTTTGCGGGCCAGCACTGGCTGAACCTGCTGCTGGCGGTGGCGATGGTGGGCTTCGGCATCGCGTTCTTCCTGACGCAGGCATGGATGCCGTTCCTGATCATGCTGGCGCTCGCCTTCGTGCTGGGCGTGCTGATCATCATCCCGATCGGCGGCGCCGACATGCCGGTGGTGGTGTCGATGCTGAACTCGTACTCGGGCTGGGCGGCGGCGGGCATCGGCTTCTCGCTGAACAACCCGATGCTGATCATCGCGGGTTCGCTGGTGGGTTCCTCCGGTGCGATCCTGTCGTACATCATGTGCCGGGCGATGAACCGCTCGTTCTTCAACGTGATCCTGGGCGGCTTCGGCAGCGACGCCGCAGCCGCGAGCGGGCCGGCAGGGCAGGCCCAGCGCAACGTGAAATCGGGCTCGGCCGATGACGCCGCCTTCCTGATGGGCAATGCGGAGACGGTGATCATCGTGCCGGGCTACGGCCTGGCGGTCGCGCGCGCCCAACACGCGCTCAAGGAGCTGACCGAAGCGCTCACGGAAAAAGGCGTGATCGTGAAATACGCGATCCACCCGGTGGCGGGCCGCATGCCCGGCCATATGAACGTGCTGCTGGCCGAGGCCGAGGTGCCGTACGACCAGGTCTTCGAGATGGAAGACATCAACAGCGAGTTCGGCCAGGCCGACGTGGTGCTGGTGCTGGGCGCCAACGACGTGGTCAACCCGGCGGCCAAGAACGACCCCAAGTCGCCGATCGCCGGCATGCCGATCCTAGAGGCGTACAAGGCCAAGACCATCATCGTCAACAAGCGCTCCATGGCGGCCGGCTATGCCGGCCTGGACAACGAGCTGTTCTACATGGACAAGACCATGATGGTGTTCGGCGACGCCAAGAAGGTGGTCGAGGACATGCTTAAGGCCGCCTGAGCCCACTGCAGAGGAGACAAGCAATGAACCAGCAAGAACGCAACCTCGGCCTGTTTGCCGACCTGGAGGGCAAGGTGGCGCTGGTGACCGGCGCCTTTGGCGGCCTGGGCCTGCATTTTGCGCAGACGCTGGCGCGCGCCGGCTGCAAGGTGGCACTGGCGGGCCGGCGCGTGGCCGAAGGCGAGGCCGTGCTGGCGGACGTGCGCAGCCAGGGCGGGCAAGGCTGCGTCGTTGCGCTTGACGTGAGGGATCCGGCATCGGTCGGTGCGGCGTTCGAGGCGGCGCGCCAACAGCTCGGCCCGGTCCAGGTGGTCGTCAACAGCGCCGGCATCGCCACCACCGGGCCGGCCCTGGAGGTGGAGGAGGCTGCCTGGCAGGGCGTGATCGACACCAACCTGAACGGCGCCTGGCGCGTGGCGCAATGCGCGGCGCGGATGATGCGCGAAGCCGGCAGCGGCGGCAGCATCGTCAATATCGCGTCGATCCTCGGCCTGCGCGTGGCGCAGCAGGTCCCGGCCTACACCGCGGCGAAGGCGGGCCTGATCCACCTGACGCGCTCGCTGGCACTGGAATGGGCGCGCCACGGGATCCGCGTCAACGCGCTGGCGCCGGGCTATTTCGAGACCGACATCAACCGCAGCTTCTTCGACACCGACAGCGGCCGGGCCATGATCGGGCGCATTCCGCAGCGCCGGCTCGGCCAGCCCCGCCAGCTCGACGGCGCGCTGCTGCTGCTGGCCTCGGATGCTTCCGACTACATGACCGGTACGGTGCTGCCCGTGGACGGCGGCCACGCGGTCAGCTCGCTCTGAACCCACCCGCAATCGAGGAGAGCGATCCGATGCAACAAGCCCTTGCAGTCCCCGCCGCCACTGGCGGTTCGGGTTTCGACAGCGCCGCCCTGGCAGCGCTGCTGCACGCAGAAGGCCTGATCGACCGGCCTGAACTGACCCTGGAGCGCCTTGCCGGCGGCCAGTCCAATCCGACCTACCGGCTGGCCTGCGGCGCGCAGCAGTACGTGCTGCGCACCAAGCCGCCGGGGCAGTTGCTGTCGTCCGCCCATGCCATCGACCGCGAGTACCGCGTGATGCACGCGCTGCGCGACAGCGACGTGCCGGTGCCCCGGGTCTGCCTCTACAGCGAAGACACCTCGATCCTTGGCACACCCTTCTACCTGATGGCGTTCCTGCAGGGCCGCGTGATCTATGACCAGGCCCTGCCGGGCCAGTCCCCGCGACAGCGCGCCGCGATCTACCGCGAGATGAACCGCGTAATCGGCGCCTTGCACCGGGTGGACTACCGCGCCGCAGGCCTGGCGGACTATGGCAGGAGCGGCGGCTATGTGGCGCGCCAGGTCGCCCGCTGGGCCGGCCAGTGCCGCGACACCGGCATGGACGACAACAAGGCGCTGGCGGCGCTGGCAGAGTGGCTGCCGCAGCACGTCCCCGACGCGGAGCAGACCAGCGTGGTGCATGGCGACTACCGCATGGACAACCTCGTCTTCCATCCCACTGAGCCCCGCGTCATCGGCGTGCTCGACTGGGAGCTGTCCACGCTCGGCCACCCGCTCGCGGACCTGGCCTACCACTGCATGAGCTGGCATATTCCGGCCGACCTGTGGCGCGGCATCGGCGGGCTCGACCTGCAGGCGCTGGGCATCCCCGATGAGGCGACCTACCTGCGCTGGTACGGCGAGACCAATGGCACGCACGCGCTCGAACACTGGGACTTCTATCTCGCCTACAACTTTTTCCGGCTGGCGGCGATCATGCACGGCATCGGGCAGCGTGCCAGGAGCGGCAACGCCGCCGCGGCGGATGCCTTGGAGACCGGCAGGAAGGCGGTGCCGCTCGCCGAGCTGGGGTGGCAATTCGCCATGCGCTACCGCGCGGCAGGGCGCTAGCGTCGACGTACGGTCCGGTGCCGGCCGGATCGAAGCCTCCGCGGGTGACGGAATCTGCCCTGGGTTCCTTATCGGGAATCAAAGTTTGCCTTCCGATCCGGCCTAGCTTAAAGATAGGAAGGGGAGATGGCCCGCGGATTCATGGCGGCATCGGAACCGGTTACCCCACGCTGTCTGGCATCCCGAGCCTTCAGGAGACGTCAATGAGTGTGCTGATGCTAACGAATATCGACACGGCGACCACCGACGAGGAAATCCAGGAATTCATCGGTCGCTACGGCTTCCCGGCCTTCGATGAAATCGAACGCCTGCCGGGAGACGGCACCCGCCCGGCGGTGTCGCTGCATTTCAATGCGGTCGAGGATGCCGCGCTGCGGCTCCTGCAGCCGCGCATCAACCACCTGTTCTGGAAGCAGCGCAAGGTGGACGCGATGGTGCTGAACGAACGCTTCGAATAGACCGCGGCCGCGGCCGCGGCTGGCGGGCATGTGGGTCCGGTGCTGCCGCGCTTGCCCGATTCCGGGCAGGCAGTGCCGGAGGAGCCGAGATGAACAGGCGATACAGGGTCTTGCGGGCGCTTGCATGCCTTGCCGCATGCTTGGCCGGCGCCATGGCGGCAGGGCCGGCCGTTGCCTACTTCGACCACTACCTTGGCGGCACCATCGTCGGCACGCTCACGCCGGAGCAGGTCACTGCGTTGACCGACGTCTTTCGCAGGACGCTGGAGCAGGGCGCCGACGGGACCCGGGTGGCGTTCAGGCTGCCGCCTGACACGCGCGAGCGGCAGGTTGAAGGTTCCTTCACGCCATTGCATTCCCGGCACGACCGCGGCGACCGGTGCCGGCAACTGCGCAGTGAATTCCGTCGGGCCGGCGAAACCGAAGCCTGGACCGGGTGGTACTGCAAGGAGAAGAGCGGGGAATGGAAGTCGCGCAAGCTGCGGCTGTAGACGGGCACGAACCCTTCGGGCCGGGCGCTACGCAGGAACCGGCCAAGGCGATCTGGGATAAGCATCATCGTTTCAGACGCCGTAGGAGTCCCATCTCTTCCGGCAGCGAAGATATCAGGAAACGCAATGCCGCTGCCCGCGCCCCAGGCGCTCCAGCCCTTCGGTATCGACCAGCGTGACGTGCTTGCCGCGCACCGCGATCAGGCCCTCCTGCTGCAGCCGCGAGAAGGTGCGGCTGACGGTTTCCAGCGTCAGGCCGAGATAGCTGCCGATATCTTCCCGCGTCATGCGCAGATGGAAATCGCTGCCGGCCTGGCCGCGCGCGTTCAGGCGTGCCCGCACATCCAGCAGGAAGCTGGCGACGCGCTGTTCCGCGCCATGGCTGCCGAGCAGCATCAGCCGCGTCGATTCGCGCACGATCTCTGCGCTCAGCAGGCGGTGGATCTCCTGCTGCAACGACTGGACCTCGCGGCAGAGCGCTTCGAGCTGGCTGAAGGCGATATAGCCCGCCACGCAGTCTTCCAGCGCCGTCGCATCGCAGTGATGACTTTGCGTGCTGATCCCGCCCAGGCCGAGGATGTCGCCCTGGAGGAAATAGCCATTGACGTGCTCATGGCCGTCCGCATCGGAGACCACGGTCTTGACGGTGCCCGAGCGCAGCTTGTAGATGCTCTCGAAGCGGTCGCCGGCGCGGAACAGGGCCTCGCCTTTGCGGACCAGGCGCCAGCAAGTCATGACGGATTGAAGCGTGCCCAGGTCGACCTCGGCCGGGGCGTCCTGGCTCCATCGGCGCAGGGCTGCCGTTGTGGGCCAGCAGGCGCTTTCTGTTGCTGCCGCTATCGCACTGTCGCTGGCCGCGTGCGCGCCGTCCCATGTCATGTCGGCGTATGGTGCTTCAATACCTCGTCTGGACTGATGGGCGTCTAGCATTGCATACCCCCTGTGGGTCGGATGCCGCCTCGGCGCTATCCCATCCCGGGTGGATGGAAGGCCGTGTACGGGTTGCCTCACGGTACGTATTCAATACCTAAATGAGGACAAAGAACAGCGAGCGTGGCGGACATGGATATCCGAAGTCACTCAAGGCCCTGCTCGCCAGACCCCCCATCCGAGGGGGGGCGCTACCCCAGAGGGCCGTGGCCTGAGCCGCCGGGGCCGATACCCGTCAACCTTGCCCCGGATCAATTTCCTGCGGACGGACTCGCCTAGATTGAATGAGGCCAGCCGGTGCGGCTTCGTGCACAGCCAGGGCGCCGCGCCGGGCCGGGACGTCGTCCCGGGCCAGCTTTCCATTCCAGAGGAGCACAGCATGAAGAAAACAGCATTGATGGGCATGGCCATCCTGGGCCTGGCGCTGCAGACCGCGGTGGCACAACCCGAAACCACGGTCGACGTCCAGCGCTCGCAGGGCCAGGCGACGGCGACCGGCACCGCGACCGTAAAGGCCACTGTGGTCGCCATCGACCGTGGCACCCGGACCGTGACGCTGAAAACGACAAAGGGCAAAACCACCCAGCTGATTGTGGGGGAAGAGGCGCGCAATTTCGATCAGCTTGCCGTCGGCGACGTCGTGACCGCGCAGTATCGGGAGGCCGTCTCGCTCAGCCTGACCAAGGCGTCGGGGCCGCTCACGGCGACGGAGCGGGCCACGGAAGAACGCGCGGCGCCCGGTGCCAAGCCTGGCGGGGTGGTCGGCAGGGAGGTCACGGTGACGGCCGACGTGGTGGCGGTGAACGCTGCCAGCAAGACCGTGACGCTCAAGGGCCCGAAGGGCAACCAGATCGATCTGCTGGTAGAGGATCCCGGACAACTGAAGTCGGTGAAGAAGGGCGATCGGGTACAGGTGGTGTACACCGAGGCCATGGCGATTTCGGTGGAGCCTGCCAAGAAGAAGTGAATGCTGGCAGCCCGGGGGCTCACGCGCCCGGGATTGCCAGCCGGGGACCGCGGCTAGTATCGCTCTTCCACATACCGATATTGATAGTCCGGCTCCCGGTATCCGCCCGCCTTCTGCCTGGCCGGCAGCTTGACTGGCTTGCGCTCGATCTCCTTGTACGGGACCTGTGCCAGCAGGTGCGTGATGATGTTCAGGCGCGCCCGGCGCTTGTCATTGGAATTGGCCACATGCCACGGGGCATAGTCGGTATCGGAGGCGGCAAACATGGCGTCGCGCGCGCGTGAATAGTCGTACCAGCGGCTGTACGAGCGCAAGTCCATGTCGGTGAGCTTCCATACCTTGCGGCCGTCCTGGATGCGTCCCTGCAGGCGGCGGGTCTGCTCTTCCGGGCTGACCTCGAGCCAGTACTTGATCAGGATGATGCCGGAATGCACGATGGCGCGTTCGACCAGGGGCACGGCCCGGAGAAACTCCTCGGCCTGCGTTTCGGTACAGAATCCCATCACGCGCTCGACGCCGGCGCGGTTGTACCAGCTCCGGTCGAAGATGACGATCTCTCCCGCGGCGGGCAGGTGCGGCAGGTAGCGCTGCACGTACATCTGGCTCTTTTCGCGATCGGTCGGCGCGGGCAGGGCGACCACGCGGAAGACGCGCGGACTGACGCGCTCCGTGATGGCCTTGATGGTGCCGCCCTTGCCGGCACCGTCGCGGCCTTCAAACACCACGCAGACCTTGGTGCCGCTTGCCTGCACCCATTGCTGCAGCTTGACAAGCTCGACATGCAGCGGGAAGAGTTCCTTCTGGTACGCCTTCTCTGACATGCGCTCGCGCGGCTGCTGGTCCGGCTCTTCCTCGCGGCTGCCAGCCGCGCCCGGCTCGCGCGGCTCGGTGTCGGTCCGGTCCTTGTCCTGGCGCTTCCCTTTTCCCTTGGCCATGATGCTCCTCCACCGCCGTCCCGTTGCCGCGGGGTCCGGTCAGATTTCCAGCTTCGTGATCTTGGTGCCTTCCAGCGACAGGTTGGCCATCAAGCCGGCGTTGGTGACGACAAAGCCCACGATGGGCGCGCGTACGGTGTTGGTGTCCAGGTCGCCGCCCGCGCCGATCTTGGCCACGGCAATCGAACCGTCGACGCCGGCGGTCCAGCCCTTGCTGGCCTGGAATTTCTGCAGCGCGTCCGGCGTCATGAACATCAGGATCACAGCCTTGGACTGGGCCCCGGCCTGCAGGCCGAACGAAGCCGACGTCGTCCTGTAGTAGGCGACCGACTGGCCGCCGACACGCAGCGCGCCTTCGCCGTATTCGCCGCCGACGACAAAGCCGGCGGCCAGGATGCGCGGGAACACCAGGATGCCTTGCGCCTTCTGCGCCAGCTCGTTGGCGCCGCGCGCGGAGGAAAAGAGCCGGCTCATCGCACCATCGACACCGGCATCGATCTCGCGGCGCTTGGCGGCGGCATCGGTGCTGCTGCCTGTGCCGGTGGTGGTGCAGCCGGTAGCCAGGGCGGCAATCGACGCGGAGGAAATCAGGAGAAAGTCACGGCGCTTCATGGCAGCCTCGCAGGTTATTTGAGGATCAGGGGCGTACTGCAGGTGCCGCGGAGGAAAGCGCGCAGCCGATTATTCCTGTGCTGGCTTCTGGCATGGTCGACGTCCCGCTTTCAATGCCCCGCCATGCAGCATCCGCCGTTGTGCGCGCGCACGCGGGTCGCTTTTACGATAGAAACCATGCGGGGTTGAATCCTGACGCCGATCAATTTTTTTATCGAAATCGCCGCCGCCGTGCTTGCAAGGCATTGATTTGAAATCTGTTGTATTCCCGGGATTGTCGTACTACCTTCGTAGCGCGTATGGAGCAAAATCCGCTCCGGATATTGGCTGGCATGGCACGCAGCAGGAAGACATCCTCCCGCTTGACGCGCTGGCACAGCCCGCCGTGGATGGCGACGTCACCGGCTGCGAGGAGGGAACATGGCCTTTCTGGTCAGGCGGCTGCTTCAGTGCGGCTGGGCATGGCTGTTTGTCACGCTGATGGCGGGAGCGGGCGGTGCCGCGGCACAAGACGTACAGAATCCGCCACCCACCTTCAAGCCGGAGGAGCTCGAGGCGCTGGTCGCGCCGATCGCGCTTTATCCCGATTCCGTGCTGTCGCAGGTGCTGATGGCCTCCACCTATCCGCTGGAGATCGTGCACGCGGCGCGCTGGGTCAAGGCCAATCCCAAGGTCAAGGGCGACGCCGCGGTCAAGGCCGTGGCCGACCAGCCGTGGGATGTCAGCGTGAAGTCGCTGGTGGCCTTCCCGCAGGTGCTCGAACCGATGAATGACAAGCTCGACTGGACGCAGAAGCTCGGCGACGCCTTCCTGGCCCAGGAGAAGGATGTTCTGGCGGCGGTGCAGCGGCTGCGCAACAAGGCGCAGCAATCGGGCAACCTCAAGACCACCGAACAGCAGAACGTCATCGTCGAGCCCGCGACCAGTGCGGCGCCGGGCGTGCAGACCGTGGTGCGCATCGAGCCAGCCGATCCGCAGGTCATCTACGTGCCGGCCTACAACCCCACCGTGGTCTACGGTTCCTGGGGCTATCCGTCCTATCCGCCGTACTACTGGCCGCCGTATCCCGCCTACTATCCGGGCGCCGCGCTGGCCACGGGCTTTGCCTGGGGCGTCGGGCTGGCCGCCGCCGGGGCGATCTTCGGCAACTGCAACTGGGGTGGCGGCGACGTGAATATCAATGTCAACCGGGCCACCAATATCGACCGCAACTTTGACCGTACCAAGGTACAGTCCGGCGGGCGCTGGCAGCACGACTCCAGCCACCGGCAGGGCGTGGCCTACCGCGACAATGCCACCCGCGAGAAATTCTCCCGCGACGTGCCGGGCGCGGACCGGCGCAATGAGTTCCGGGGCCGCGAGGGTGGCGCCGGCGTGTCCGACCGCGCGGCGCGTGACCGGGCAGGCGGGCAGGACCGGCCGGGTGCCGGGGATCGGGCCGGAGACCGGGCGGGTGACCGGGCGGGTGACCGCGCCGGAGACCGGGCCGGTGATCGGGGCGGCGAACGGGGCGGGGTCTCTGACCGGGCCGGAGTCTCCGATCGAGGCGGCGTATCTGACCGGGCCGGCGTGTCGGATCGCGCAGGGGCTGCCGATCGGTCACGGGGCGGCGGCGAACGGGCCTCCACCGTAGCCGACCGCGGCGGCGGCGGACGGGACAACGCATTCCAGGGCGTGGGCGGCGGCGCGTCACAGCGCGACTTCGATCGCGGACGCTCCAGCATGCAGTCGGCCGGAGGCCGCGCAGGCGGCGGCTACAGCGGCGGCGGCGGTGGACGTGGCGGCGGCGGATTCAGCGGTGGCGGCGGTCGTGGCGGCGGCGGCGGCGGACGCGGTGGCAGGCGCTAGCGGACCAGGGAGCCTCGATCATGACGTCACCACTAAGCCTTGCCCGATACCTGCCTGGCCGCCTGGCCTGCGCGCTGGCGCTTGCGCTCGCGCTGACCGTTGCCGGCATGCACGCCGCGCACGCGCAGAAGCCCTTCAAAACCCCCGAGGCCGCCATGAACGCCTTTGGCGAGGCCGTCGCCACCAGCGACGACGATGCCATGAAGGTGCTGCTTGGCGCGAAGTTCCACGACCTGATCCCGCCAGTCGGCGCCGACATCCGGTACCGCTTTCTCGAGGCCTGGCGGATTTCGCATGCGGTCCAGCCAGAGGGCGACAGCCGCGCCCGCATCGCCGTAGGTAATGACGGCTGGACCCTGCCAGTCCCGCTGGTGAAGACAGCGAAGGGCTGGCAGTTCGATACGCGTGCCGGGGTCGACGAGATGCGCATACGCCGCATCGGCCGCAATGAACTCGCGGTGATCCAGACCATGCTCGCGGTCTACGACGCCCAGCGCGAATACGCCCGGACCGACCATGACGGCGACGGCTTGCTGGCCTACGCGGGCAAGCTTGCGAGTTCGCCGGGCAAGCAGGACGGGCTGTACTGGCCGACGTCGGACGGCGCACCGCACAGCCCGCTCGGGGCCGCCTTCCTGACGGCCGGCAAGCGCAATCCGGGGCAGGGCGGCTATTACGGCTATCACTACAAGCTGCTGACGGCCCAGGGCCCCAACGCACCCGGCGGCGCGTACAACTATGTCGTCAATGGCAAGCTGTTCGGCGGCTTTGCCGTGCTGGCCTGGCCGGTACGCTACGGCGACACCGGCGTGAAGAGCTTCATGGTCAGCCACGACGGCCAGGTCTATGAACGCGACCTGGGACCCGACAGCGCCGGCAAGGCCGCGGCGACCAAGACCTTCGATCCCGGGCCGGGCTGGACCAAGGTGACACCGTGACGCACGTGCTCCGGATCCTGGCGGGCGTTGCCATGCTCGGCGCGGTGCCGGTGCTGACGGCATGCTACCCCTACCCTTACTACCCGGCGGAAGTGGTCCCGACCACCTACCCGGGGCAGCAGCCCAGCCGCTACGACCGCGCCTTTGCCGCGGCTGCCGGCGCCATGCGCGACCAGGGCGTGTCGATCAGCACGGAGGATTCCTCGTCCGGCACGGTGGCCGGCACCCGCAACAACCGGATGGTGACGGCCAGCGTGCGCCGGCAGGCGGACGGCACGGTGCGGGTGCAGTTCGACGGCAGCGACCCGGCGGATCCCGGCCTGCTCGAGCGCATCTCGCGCAGCTACGACGCGCGCATGGGCCGCTGAGGCGCGTTGCTCGATCGCCAGGCGCGCCAGATCGGACGGGCATGACGCGCAAGAGGATGCCGGCCCTCGGCATCGTTCCAATGACGGAACGCTGAAGCGCAATTCCGCTGACTACAGCGCGCGACGCCCCACACCTATCATCGCTCCATGGATCAGTGCCATCCGTCTCCCGGCCGCATGGTGCGGCCGGGGTCCGGTCCGGCATTTACGGAGATCGACATGAAGCGCATCCTGGGTGTCTACAGCGCACCCCGTTCGCACTGGGTCGGAGACGGCTTTCCGGTGCGCTCGATGTTCTCGTACATGAGCCACGGCAAGCAGCTCAGCCCGTTCCTGCTGCTGGACTATGCCGGGCCGGCGGACTTTACGCCGACGCAGCGCCCGCGCGGCGTGGGGCAGCATCCGCACCGCGGCTTCGAGACCGTGACTATCGTCTACAAGGGCGAGGTCGCGCATCGCGATTCGACCGGGCAGGGCGGGGTGATCGGCCCCGGCGACGTGCAGTGGATGACGGCAGGTGCCGGCATCCTGCATGAGGAATTCCATTCGCCGGCCTTCACGCAAAGCGGCGGGGCGCTGGAGATGGTGCAGCTGTGGGTCAACCTGCCGGCCAGCGACAAGATGACCGCGCCGGGCTACCAGTCCATCCTGGACCGCGATATCCCGGCGGTGCCGTTGCCCGGCGATGCGGGTTCCGTGCGCGTGATTGCCGGCGAGTACGGTGGCAAGGCCGGGCCGGCGCGCACTTTTACGCCGATGCATGTGTGGGACATGCGGCTCAACCAGGGCGGCACCGCCGCGCTGCAATTGCCGCAGGGCTGGCATACCGCGCTGGTGGTGCTGCGCGGCAAGGTCACGGTCAATGCCGAGGCCACGGTGCGCGACGCGGAAATGGTGGTGCTGGACGGCGCCGGCGAAGATGTGAGTATCGAGGCCGGCGCCGATGCGGTGGTGTTGCTGCTGAGCGGCCAGCCGATCGACGAACCGGTCGTCGGTCATGGACCGTTCGTGATGAATACCGAGGCGGAGATTGCACAGGCCTTCGAGGACTTCAGCAGCGGGCGCTTTGGCAGCATGGCCAGGTAGTGCCTCCGCGGCTGGCAAGCCATCGGTGTTCTGAGTCACCAGGGCGCTCTCCTCTCCCGCCCGCGGGAGAGGGAGCAAACCGGCGGCAATCGGAGGTTCAGAAGATCTGCCGGATCCCCACGATCGCGCCCACCATGTTCTTCTGCCCGGCCATCGTCGGGTACCGGAAGGCAAAGGCGGTTGCCGCGCTGTCGAAGCTCAGGCCGCCGTTGTGGGCGTAACCCAGCGACAGGTACACGTCGGTGCGCTTGCTGAAGTTGTAGTCGGCAATAAAGCTGACCTGCTGCATATTCGCCGGATTGGTTTCCGGAGCGGTGGCAGTGGCGCGCGTGCCCTTGACGTCGGCGTAGTAGTAGGCGAGCGACAGGCCCAGCGCCGGCGTGGCCTGGTAGTTGACGCCGGCCCACCAGTAGTCGTCGCGCAGCAGGGTGTTGCCGTTGGCGAACTCGCCCTTGTTGTAGCGATAGCCGAGGGTGAACTTGAACGGGCCGGTGTTGTACAGGGCGGCAGCGCCGAGCTTGGTCATGGTGCCGGGCTGGCCGGTCACCGCCGCGGGACGCCACACGTCCGCACCGATCGACGCGCCGAAGCCGCTGCCGTTCAGGTACATCAGCGAGCCGCCATAGGCGATGTTGTCGCTGAAATGCCCCGGCACCTCGCCGGCGCCGCCGTTGGCCAGCAGCACGGCGGCGTTCTGCACGGCCACGCCGGCACCGAACGAGAAGTGGGCCACGGCCTGCAGCGGCCCGAACTGGCCGGTGTACTTGACCATGTTGTCTTCGCGGTAGTTCAGGCCCATCCACCAGATGCCCGGCTCATAGGTGGCGGCAAAGCGCATCGGGGCGAAGTTGGCCATGCCGTCGAAGAACGAGGTGTATTGCCTGCCGAAGGTCAGCTTGCCGATCCCCTTGTTCTGCAGGCCGACATAGGACTGGCGATTGAACAGCGGCGCGCTCATCAGGTTGCCGCTGTCCCACTGGAAGCCGCTTTCCAGCACGAACAGGGCCTGGTTGCCGGCGCCGAGGTCTTCCACGCCGCGCAGGCCCCAGCGCGATGCGGACAGGCCGCCTACCTGCGGCATGCCAAAGCGGCTGCCCCCCTGGGTTGGCGTCGTGGCCGATGCCGCTACCCGGTTGACGTATTCGATCGATCCGTCGATGACCCCGTACAGCGTCACACTGGATTGTGCATGGGCGGTGCCTGCCGCTGCCCCAAGCACGGCCAGGGTGATAAGCGATTTCTTCATGCTAAGTCGTCTCCTGTCTGTATTTATGAATTCGGCACGCGAAGGTGCCACCATCTGGGCGCCGCGCGTGGTGTGTGCGTGGCGGCCGTGGCTGAGTGCCGGCGGCATGCAGTGGCCGGCGGCCCCGGGTGCTGTGACCGGGTCGAATTCATTAGACCTGTGTGCGTGATATCGGGCCCCCTCCTAAAAGGAGTGGATTGGGGGATGGGTGTTGCAGCGACGCACAATTGATGGCAGGTGGTGACTACCTGTTGATTTGAATCAACAAAGGCGGCGCTGGTGTGTGGGGTTTTGGATGTTCTGCGGCTGCGGTTTGCGTCTGGTAGCTGCTCGACAGCCCTCGCCGCTGATGACATGTTGCAGCTGTTGAACCGCTTGGTTCCGCCCTCCTGGGCGGGTCACTTTTGTCCGAGCGACAAAACCAAAAGCGCGTCGCCTGGTACGGTTCACCCACATAGGTAACAGAACAGTTCAGGCACATAGGTAACAGTTTTCTACCCTGCAAGGGCGACTGCCAACGGGAGACGCCCATGCCCTGGAGTGAGCTCAAACCTATGGACCAACGCCTCCTATTCATTGCCGCGCACCTGCGCCGCACGGACAGTGTCAGCGCGCTGTGCGAACGCTACGGCATCAGCCGCAAGACCGGCTACAAGTGGATCGAGCGATACGCCAACGAAGGCATCGACGGGCTGGCCGAACACAGCCGGAGCCGTCATATGCAGCAGCGGATCGCCTATCCGATCCGCCAGGCGATCCTGGAACTGCGCGGGCGAGGTGGCATGGAGCTCGGGCCGAAGAAGATCCAGCAGCGCCTGGCAGAGCGGTTTGGCGAGGCAGAGGTGCCCTCGCGCACGACCATCTACAAGATCCTGAAGGCAGCGGGCAAGATCGATCCGCGGCGCAAGCGTCGGCGGGTGGCGCGGTATGGCACGCCGCTGCGCTCGGCGCGCGAGCCGAACGCGCTGTGGAGTGCGGACTTCAAGGGGCAGTTCCTGACCGCGGACCAGTGCTGGTGCTATCCGCTCACGATCATGGACCACGCCAGCCGTTATCTGCTGGGGTGCAAGGGCCTGGGTGGGCCGAAGCTCGGCGCCGACCAAGTCGGTGTTCGAGCGGCTGTTCCGCTGCTATGGGCTGCCGGACCGGCTGCGCACCGACAACGGC
The DNA here is from genome assembly GCF_040149425.2 of Cupriavidus sp. DF5525. NCBI lineage: Bacteria > Pseudomonadati > Pseudomonadota > Betaproteobacteria > Burkholderiales > Burkholderiaceae > Cupriavidus > Cupriavidus sp. DF5525. The sequence continues at coordinate 1,345,289 of NZ_CP168265.1, forward strand.
GTGCCGTTCGCGTCGACAGGCTGGGGGAGTCATATCAGCAGGGTGGAATCGCGACCGCGCCCCATGGAAACCAAAGCCGCCCCGCCGACCAGAAGCGCCCCCTTGATAGCCAGCCGCTCAGGCGACGCGCTTTTTGGTTACTTTGTCGCTCGGACAAAAGTGACCCGCCCAGGAGGGCGGAACCAAGCGGTTCAACAGCTGCAACATGTCACCAGCAGCGAGTGCCGTCGAGCAACTACCAGATACAAACCGCAGGCAAAAAGCGCGGGAGCCCTCACCTTCAGAGCCCCGGCGAGCGCTTCACCAGTGCCTACTGCACGTTACCAGCAACCGCAATCACCTGCCCGGTAATGTAGTTCGAATCCGGCGAGCAGAACAGATAAACACCGCCCGCAGCTTCTTCCGGCGTGCCCCCGCGGCCGAGCGGGTTACGCTGGGCATGCGACTTGACCATCTCCGGATTCAGCCCCACACGGATCTCGCGGCCTTCGATATTCACCGTAGCACCAGCCTTGGCATCGGCCGACGTCATGCGAGTGTGGATCAGCCCGAACGCCACCGCGTTCACATTGACGTTGAAACGACCCCACTCACGCGCCATCGCACGCGTCATGCCGATGACACCCGCCTTGGCCCCCGAGTAATTGATCTGCCCAGCATTGCCGTTCAGCCCCGAGGTCGACGAGATATTGACGATCTTGCGATACACCTCGCGGCCGGCTTCCTTGTCCGCCGCAGCCAGTGCCTTGATATGCGGGTAGGCGGCACGCAGGATGCGGAACGGCGCGGTCATGTGGCAGTCCAGGATTGCGTACCACTGCTCGTCGCTCATTTTCTGCACCACGTCGTCCCAGGTAAAGCCGGCGTTGTTGACGATGATGTCGATACCCTTGAACGTGTTCATCGCCGTGCCGATAAAGCGGTCGGCAAAGTCCGGCGCGGCCACGTTGCCGACGCAGGCCACGGCTTCCACGCCCATTGCCTTCAGCTCTTCCACGGTCTGCTGGGCGGGTTCGGCGTCCAGGTCATTGATGACCAGGCGTGCGCCTTCGCGCGCCAGGCGCATGGCGATCGCGTTGCCAATGCCGCGTCCCGAACCGGTGACCAGTGCCACCTTGCCGTCAAGTGCTCCCATGTCTTTACTCCTGAATGAGGTTGGGATTACAGGGCGACGACCGCGTCGCCCAGGATCTTGGTTTCGCCATACTGGTTGGCGGTCTGGATTTCCAGCTTGACGCACTTCTCGCCGTTGACTTCCAGCTTTTCGACGACGCGGCCGCTGCAGGTGATGCGATGGCCAAGGTGGGTGATGCCGACGAAGCGCACGCCGAACTGGCGCAGCTGGCGCTGGTCGACCCACTGCGTCAGCAGCCGGCCGAGATAGGCCATCGACAGCATGCCGTGCGCGAACACGTCGGGCATGCCGGCCTTGCGCGCATAGTCGGTGTCGATATGGATGGCGTTGTGATCGTTCGATGCACCGGCGAACAGCGCCAGCGTGGTGCGATTGATTGGTTCCAGCGCCAGCGGCGGCAGGGTGTCGCCGACCTTGACCTGGTCGAAGCTCAGTTTGCTCATGCGGATTCTCCGGTTCAGCCGTTGCGTTGGACCAGCACGCTGCGCAGGTCCGCCACGTGCTCGCCATCCTGGTTGGTCACGCGCGTTTCGCGCACCACGAACTCCAGCGCGCCGCCTTTCTTGTCGTAGATGTCGGCGATGGTGGTCTTGAAGTGCAGCGTGTCGCCGGCATAGGCCATGCGGTGGTAGGTGAAGGACTGCTCGCCGTGCAGGATGCGTTCCTGCCGGATGCCGAGTTCCTGGCGCCATGCGCTGGACGGTTGCGTCAGCTCCAGCGAGAAGAGGAAGGTCGGCGGCAGCGGCAGGCCGGGGTGGCCGGCGTCGTGCGCGGTGGCCTCGTCGATGTAGACCGGATCGGTCTGGCCGGTGGCCTTGGCGAAGAAGCGCAGCTGGCTGGCGGGTGCGGAGGTGCGGAAATCCGCGATCACCTTGCCGATATGTTTCTTGTCGATCATGAATGGACTCCTCTGATTGCGCGTGCTCAGGCGTGCTTCTGGTAAAGCGTGACGACGCAGGCGCCACCCAGGCCCAGGTTGTGCGTCAGCGCAAGCTTCGCGCCTTCTACCTGGCGCTTGTCGGCCTTGCCGCGCAGCTGCTGGACCATCTCGTAGCACTGCGCCAGGCCGGTCGCGCCCAGCGGGTGCCCCTTGGACAGCAGGCCGCCCGACGGGTTGACCACCCACTTGCCGCCATAGGTGTTGTCGCCGTCGTTGACCAGCTTCTCGGCGCCGCCTTCGGGGCACAGGCCCAGACCTTCGTAGGTCAGCAGCTCGTTCTGCGCGAAGCAGTCATGCAGCTCGAGCACGTCGATGTCCTGCGGGCCGATGCCAGCCTGCTCGTACACCTGCTGCGAGCCCTCGCGCGTCATGTCGAAGCCGACCACGCGGATCATGTCGCGGGCATCGTAGGTGGTGGGGCGGTCGGTGGTCAGTGACTGGCCGGCGATCAGCACGTCGGTCTTGAGGCCCTTCTTGCGGGCGAATTCCTCGGACACCACGATGGCGGCCGCGGCACCGCAGGTCGGCGGGCAGGCCATCAGGCGGGTCAGCACGCCTTCCCACAGCATCGGCGCCGCCAGCACATCCTCGGTGGTCATCACGTTGCGGAACACGGCCAGCGGATTGTTGGCGGCGTGGCGGCTGGCCTTGGCGCGGATCCTGGCGAAGGTCTCGAGTTTGGTGCCGTACTTGTCCATGTGGGCCTTGCCGGCGCCGGAGAACTGGCGGATGGCGTTGGGCAGGTCCTTGCGGTCGACCAGTTCGTCCACCAGGTTGATGGCGCGTTCCAGGGCCGGGGCGCGATCATCCCAGCGCGACTTCAGCGCGCCCGGCTGCATGAACTCGAAGCCGACGGCCAGCGCGCATTCGACGGCGCCGCTCTGCACCGCCTGGCGGGCCAGGAACAGCGCCGACGAGCCGGTCGCGCAGTTGTTGTTGACGTTGATGACCGGGATGCCGGTCATGCCGACCTGGTACAGCGCCTTCTGGCCGCAGGTTGAGTCGCCGTAGACGTAGCCGGCATAGGCCTGCTGCACGTCGTCGTAGCTGAGGCCGGCGTCTTCCAGCGCCTGGCGCACGGCGTTGGCGCCCATTACGTCATAGGTGTCGCTGGTACCCGGCTTCTTGAACGGGATCATGCCGGCACCGGCAACGAAAACCTTGCGAGTCATGTGAGTTCTCCTTTGAATCTGTGTGGGATGGGCGGCCGGGCCGCGCTTACAGCTTGCGCGAGATCAGGTCGCGCATGACCTCGCTGGTGCCGCCGTAGATGCGCGTGACGCGCGAATCGGCGAAGGCGCGGGCGACCGGGTACTCCAGCATGTAGCCGTAGCCGCCATGCAGCTGCACCATCTGGTCCAGTGCCTGGCCGAGCGCCTCGGTGGCATAGAGCTTGGCCACGGCAGCTTCTTCCAGCGTCAGGCGGCGGCGGATGTGCTCGCCCAGGTAGTGGTCGACCAGCAGGCGCACGGCGATGGCCTGTGCCTTGATGTCGGCCAGCTTGAACTTGGTGTTCTGGAAGTCCCAGACAGTCTGGTTGAACGCCTTGCGCTCCTTGACGTAGGCCAGCGTCTGCTCCAGGCAGACCTCCAGCTTGGCGGCGGCGCTGATGGCGATGGACAGGCGTTCCTGCGGCAGTTCGCCCATCAGGTAGGCAAAGCCCTTGCCTTCCTCGCCCAGGCGGTTGCTCACCGGCACGCGCACGTTGTCGAAGAACAGCTCGGCGGTGTCCTGCGCGTGCTGGCCGACCTTGTCCAGCTTGCGGCCGCGGCGGAAGCCTTCGCGCTCGGCTTCCACCACGATCAGGCTGACGCCGCGCGAGCCTGCGCTCGGGTCGGTCTTGCAGACCATGATGATCAGGTCGGCGTTCAGGCCATTGCTGATGAAGGTCTTGCTGCCGTTGATGACGTACTCGTCGCCCTCGCGCACGGCAGTGGTGCGGATCGCCTTGAGGTCGCTGCCGGTGCCGGGTTCGGTCATGCCGATGGCAAGGATGGCCTCGCCCGAGCAGACCTTGGGCAGCCAGCGCTGCTTCTGCTCTTCATTGCCCAGCCGGTTAAGGTACGGGGCGATGATGTCGGAGTGCACGCCAAAGCCCAGGCCGCTGACGCCGACGCGCGCCTGTTCTTCGTTGAAGATGGCCGAGTGGCCGAAATCGCCGCCGCCGCCGCCGTATTCGGTCGGCAGCGTCACGCAGAGGAGGCCCTCGCGGCCGGCCTTGAGCCAGGTCTCGCGGTCGACCTTGCCCGCCTTGTCCCACTCGGCCTGCTTCGGCAGGCATTCTTTCTCCAGGAAGCGGCGCACCGTGGTGCGGAACATCTCGTGATCGTCGCGGTAGATGGTACGGTTGATTTGCATGGAAAGCTCCGGGATAGATTTGATATGGGAGGCCGTGTTCAGGCAGCGCAGGCGATGTGCGGACCGGGTTCGGGCTGGAAAATCTCTTCGACGAGATGCGCCCGGCGCGCGCGCGTGGCGGCCTGGTTCACATAGCCCTTGTCGGCGATCTCGTTGGCGTCGATGGAAGGCGGCTCGGCCATCAGCAGCACGCGCCGGACATGCAGGCTGGCGCCGGCGTTGCCCTTGCCCCCGGCGGTCTGCAGCCGTGCGCGAATGGCACTGACCACCACCGGGTGACGAACCAGCGCTTCTGCGTCGAGCCCGGCCAGTTCCGGCGCGAGTGCGCGGCAGGCAGCCAGGTTGGGCCAGGCCAGCGCGGCCAGGTAGTCGTGGTCGTGGCCGCAGATCACGGCGTCGGTGATCAGCGACGCGCATTGCTCCACCAGGCCCAGGCGCACGGCGCCAACGCGCACCCAGGTGCCGTTGGTGAGCTTGAAGTCTTCCGCTACGCGGCCGGCAAACAGCAGTCCGCACGCGGGGTCGGCGGGATCGGCCAGGCGTACGGCGTCGCCGATGCAGAAGAATCCTTCCTCGTCAAACGCAGCAGCGGTCAGGTCCGGGCGCTTGATGTAGCCGCTGAACACGAACGGCCCGCGAATGCGGATTTCATAGCGGCCGTCGCCGCCGTCCAGCGGCACCAGCTTGACCTCGGCGCCCGGCATCGGCACGCCCACGTTGCCGGCTTCATCGGCGGGCCAGGTGCAGTACACGCCCATGCCGCTGGTCTCGGTGCTGGCCAGGCCGGAGCAGAACGCGATGCACTCGCCCACCGTGTCTTCGGCGGCGCGCTGGATACGATCCCATACGTCGCGCGGCAGGCTTGCGCCGCCATAGGAGAAATTGACCGTCTTGCCGAACAGGCCGCGGGCCAGTGCCGCGTCGCGCTCGGCTTCCGCGGCCAGCATGGCCCATGCCGAAGGCACGTTGGTGTAAATGGTCGGCGAGACTTCACGCAGGTTGCGCACCGTGCGCTCGATCTGTCCGGGCAGCGGCCGGCCGTCGTCGATATAGTGCGAGCTGCCCAATGCCACCGCTCGGCTGATGCTGAGCACGCCGCCCAGGCCGTGGTGCCACGGCAGCCAGCACAGGAAGGTCGGATTGCGGTCGATGAGGGCCTGGTAGATGTCGAAGAAGTACGTGGCGACCGCGGCGAGGTTGCTGAAGGACAGCGCTACGCCCTTGGGCACGCCCGTGGAGCCCGAGGTGAACAGCACGCGGCCGGTCTGTTCGGGTCGAATGGCGGCGTGCGCGGCTTGTACCGCGGCGCGGCGGGCGGGCGTCAGCTCAGTCGCCGCGAGCGCGCTCCAACCGATCTGGCCTGCGCGAGCGCCATTGACGGCAATGACCGGCACGCCAGCGGATTCGATGGTTGCAAGGGCGCGCTCGAACGGTGCCGCCGTCTGCACGAAGAGCGCTCCCGGCGGGACCAGTTCAACCACGCTCTTCAGGCGCTCGAAGTCGCGGCTGACCAGGGAGTAGGCAGGGGAAACCGGCGCAGTCGGAATGCCGACATATTCGGCGGCGAGCACGACCACGGCCTGCTCGATCGAGTTGCCGGACAGCAGCATCAGCGGGCGGGTCTGGTTCAGGCCCAATTCCAGCAGCGCAGCGCCGACGACCTGTACCTGCTGCCAGAGGCCGGCCCAGGTGACTGAGCGCCACTCGCCCTGCGCGTCGCGTTCGCAAAAGGCGGGAACGTTGCCACGGCGTTCTGCCCACATCGGCAGGAATTCCGCGAGACTTTTTTGCGCGAGCACGGAGGGTTGCCTGGCGTTGCGCATCAGCACCGTGCCGTCCGCGCGCCGTTCTACGACCGTGCCGCGCTCCGGAAATACGGTCGGGCGATAGGCTCGCGGCCGCTTGGCCGGTGCAGCCGATGTGTCAGCCGGGCTTTGCCTGGCCGTGGATGGGTTCATTGCGATGTCTCCTCAGTCCTGGGCACGTCGTGCGCGCCGCGCTCTGCTGACTGCACCGTCCGGCGTACCAGCAATGACGTACGCAGCGGTGCTTTGGTATGGCGCTAAGGTACTGGGGAGCGGGGGTGCGCGAACACCACCCATCTCAGGTGGCGTGGGCGGGGAAGCGCGAGGGGTTGGCTGGAAGGAGGGGGCGGGGAACGGGGGCGGCGGTCCGTGGCCCGCCGGCTGTGGGAATGCTCAGCGGCCTTCGCCGAGTTCCCGGTCACGCATGCGCGCGACGGCTTCGTCGCGGCTGGTGACGTCGAGCTTGCGGAAGATGTTGCGCAGGTGCCACTTCACCGTTTCCGGCGACAGGCCGAGCGTGCGTGCGATCTTCTTGTTGGGCAGGGCCTGGCCGAGCAGGCGGACCACATCGATCTCCCGGTCGCTGAGCTCTTCCAGTTCGCTGTCCGTGGTGCCGCGCATGTCGGCTGCACCGGCCGCGCTGGTTGCAACGGCAGGGGCGGCAGTCTGCAGGCGTTCAACATAGAAGGTCAGTACCGGATCGAGCGTTCCGGTGCTTGCCAGTGTGGCGATCAGGTCCAGCGCGTCCGGATACGCATCGACGATGCCGCGCAGCAGGCCGAGCCGGTGCCCGAGCCGCAGGGCGGCCAGCAGATGCGTGTTTGTCGCCTCCGGGTCGCCCTGGCGTGAAACGGCCACGGCCGCGAGGATGTGCAGCTGCGCTACCTGGCGCAGCCAGCTGCGCGCTTCGCAGTAGGCAATCAGCGGCCCGATGCGCTGCGAGGCGCCGTCCGGATCGTCATGGGCAAGGGTGACCAGGATGTGCGAGCGCTCCGCGGCAAGGTGGATCGCATCGAGCGAGCCCCGGGGCGCATCGCGGTGCCGGGCAGCAATTGCATCCAGCCGGGCGAGGACCGAAGCGGCGGATTCCATGTCGCCGCAATGCAGGTGCAGCCGGATCTGGTAGGCAAGGCTTTGCGCCAGCAGCCGGTCCAGCCGCAGGTGCGAGCCGTACTCCTCCAGCCGCTCCAGTTGTGCGAAGGCGTCCAGCCGGTGGCCGCTGAGCCAGTGCACGGCAGCCAGCACGGTGTGCACGCGCAGCACGGTGTCCGGGATCGAGACCCGCTCCAGCACGTCCACGCGATCCTCCAGCAGCCGGCGTGCGCCTTCGAGGTCGTTCTGTTCATACAGGACTTCGCCGAGCAGCGCCGCCGCGAAATACTCCGGCTCCGCCCGCGTTTCGCCGATCTGCTCGGTTTCGCGCAGGATATCGCGGGCAATGCGCTCGGCCTGGATGAGCTTGCCTTCCAGTGCAAAACTGAAGCCCACCATGCAACGGCCGTTGAGGCTGCCGCTCGGGGTGCCAAGCAGCGGCGCGCCTTCGAACAGCAGCGGCTGCGCCTCGGTCTGTACACGGCGGGCGCGGTCGTACTCGCCCAGGTGCATATACAGCCAGGAGAGCAGGTTGTTGCGCGAGCCGACAAAGAGCGATTCGGTGTTCTCCGGCATCTGCTCGAGCTGCGGCAGAAGGCGCTTTGCGCCCTCGGTGTCGTCGCGCAGCACCATCAGCGTGCATTGCAGCAGGCACAGCCGGTAGCGGGCGGACTCGTCGCCGGGCGGAATCTCGGCAGCCAGCCGTTTGGCGTTTTCCAGTGCGGCATCCAGGTCGCGTTCGTAGATCTGCATGCGCAGCGCCAGCAGCTGCAACTCGATGCGGCTCTGCACCTGCTCTGCGGGCAGCAGCCGGAGCAGCCCAAGGGCCTTGCGTACCTGGCCCCGGGCGAGCAGCGTGCCCGAGAAGCGCTCGACCAGATCGGCCGCCGTGCCGGTATCTCCGGCGAGTACCGCGTGCCGGACGGCCTCCTCCAGCATGCGATGGTCACGGAACCAGTGCCATGCCGCCTCGTGCACGGCCCGCTGCTGCGCCTCGCTGCGCGTGCGGAACCGCTCGGCCAGCGTTTCGCGCAGCAGCGGATGCAGGCGGTACCACGACTCCCGTTCCGGGCCATCGGCCGGGGCGATGAAGAGGTTCTCGCTTTCAAGCCGCGTGAGCAGCCCCATGACGTTGCTCTCGCTCTGCGCCGGTTCGCTCAGGGCCACGCACAGGGAGGCGCTGAAGCGTTCGCATGCCGCGGCACGCACCAGCAGTTCGGCTTCGTCCGGCGCCAGGCGGGACAGCACTTCGCGCTCGAAATACTCGGCGAATGCGCCAGCATTCTGCACATTGGCTCGCACGATGCCGCTGGCAAAGGAACTGCCGGTCGCGCTCTGCTTCTTGCGTCTCCAGTGGGTGGCGAACAGCTGCAGGCCGGCCACCCAGCCATCGGTGAGTTCGTGCAGCAGGCGCGCGTCGCGGGCGGAGATATCGCCCAGTTGCGCGTTCAGGAACTGCTGGGACTCGGCCAGCGTGAAGCGCAGGTCGCGCTGGTCCAGTTCGAGCAGCATGCCCTGGTCGCGCTGTCGGCCAAGCGAGAGCGGTACCGCACCCCGTGACACCAGCACCACGTGGAAATTGGCCGGGGCGTAGTCGATCAGCCACTGCAGCGTGTCGTAGATGCGGGGGTTGGTCAGGTGGTGCAGGTCATCGAGCGCCAGCACCAGTTCGCGCGGATAGGCGGCGATGCCACGAACCAGCGAAATGATGGTGCGCTCGACGCCTTCGTCATCGACGCCGCTGCCTGCCAGCAGCATGGCCTCGCGGGTCATGGCCGGGCTGACTTCCGACAGGCAGCCCAGCAGCCGGTCGAGCCAGCGCGACAGTTCGTTGTCGCCGGCCTCCGCGGTCAGCCAGGCCATGTCGAAGCCGAGCGCAAGCAGGTCCAGCCGCCAGGCCATCAGCGTTGCGGTCTTGCCGCAGCCGGCTGGCCCTTGCAGGACAAAGCAGCGCCGGCGGCGCGCCTCGGTCAGCTGCGCCAGCAGCCGCTCTCTTGCGACCACGCGTACCGCGCCGCGCGGCGGCCCCTGCCGGGCAGGCGCGGCCGGCGCCGTGCCGGCGCGGGCGGCCGTATCCGGATGGTCAGGCATCGGGCGGGAGCCGGAAGAAGACGGTATTTGCGGCATAGGAGGGTAACGCGCGCCAGGCTGGCTGGCGCTTTACTGAGGGGCGGAACGCATCTGTCGCGATTGTACTGGTATAGGACACAGGGGCGCTGCGTCGTACGAGGCACTCGCCGCCACGAGCCGCTTCGCGATGAATACCCCGGGGCGGGTGCGCGCCCACCCGTAACAGGGGGGAAGGCGGCAAATGGGGCAAACGTCTCGATGCTGTCGCTTATATTCGCCGTGCGTGCCGCCTGGCAGCACCCGCCTATGACGCGGGTGCCGTGACAAACGCTCCCGCCGGCGCCGCGGCCCGCGCGTCCCCTCACTACTAGCGCACTGCTGAACGCCGATGGAACGCCGTATCCCCCCTCTAGCAACCAGGCTCGTGCCACCGCGCACCGGCCCCAGGTCGGTCCCCCGCGAAGCACTGGTCCAACGCCTGCATCATGGCCGGCATGGCAAGCTGGTTCTGCTGACAGCCGCTGCCGGCTATGGCAAGACCACGGCGCTGGCGCAATGGCGCCAGCGGCTGGCAGCCGATGGCGCGCGCGTGGCGTGGCTCTCGCTTGGCCCGGACGATGACGTGCTGGAGGGATTTTGCGCGGCCTTGCTGGCATGCCTGCATCGCGCCGGCATTGTCCTGCGCCAGCCGGGACTCGCCCACCCTGACAGCGCCTGCGATACACCAGCGGTGGCAGCGGCCGTGATCAGTGCCCTGGCGGGCGTGCCGGGCGAGCTCTACCTGATGCTCGATGAATTCGACCATGTGCGTGAACCGGCCACCGTCGACTTCATGCAGGCGCTGCTTGCGGCCCGGCTGCCCGGCCTGCATGTCGTAGCGGCTTCCCGCCGCGAATGCAAGCTGGCGCTTGGCCGGCTGCGCGCCATGGGAGAGCTGGCCGAATTTTCCTGCACCGATCTCGCGTTCAGCCTGCCGGAGACGCGGGCTTTCCTGCGCCACCGGACTGAAGGACGGATTGCGCAAGGCGAGGGCAAGGGCCGGGCGGCCGACGCCGACCTGGCGGTCCGGCTGCACGATGCCACGGCTGGCTGGCCGACCGGCCTGGGGCTGGCGGCGGCCTTGCCAACGACCACGCCGGAGACGCCCGCCTCGGGAGCCGGATGGCCCGCCGCCTATTGCGCCGCGCTGCATGCCTACTGGAGCGAGGAGGTCACCGCCGGACTGCCGCCGGAACTGCTGACGTTCCTGCAACGGCTGTCAGTCCTGGATCGGTTCAACGCAGATCTTGCCGCCGCGGTGACCGGCAGCAACGACGCTGCCGGGCTGCTCGCCGACATTCGCGCCCGTGGGCTCTTTCTCCGGCGTGTCGCCACGCCGGGCACCGCGCCCGACGGCGTGCCCGATGACTGGTACCGGCTGCATCCGCTCTTTGCCGCACACCTGCGCCACCTGCTGGTGAGCGCAAACGGGGATTTCGAGGTCTTGCACTGGCGCGCCGCCGCTTGGCTGCGCGAGCAGAGCGGCCGCGACTACCTCTCCGATGCGATCGGGCATGCGCTGAAGAGCGGGGATTTCGAGGCAGTGCGCTCGCTGATGGAATCGCTGGCTTCCGATTTGCCGGGCATCAGCCAGCTGCGCAGCTTCATGCGCTGGGTCGATGCCATCGATGCAGACCGGCTCGCCATGCATCCGTCGCTGCTGGAGGCCGCGGCATGGAGTTGCACGGTCTCGGCCAGGCCGAAGAAGGCCGAGGACTGGATCCGGCGCTGGCAGAGCGCCAATGCCGACGTACAGGCGCAGGGCAGCGTTCCGGTCACCCTGATGCGCGCGATCATTGCGCTCCACGAGGACGACCCCGATCGGGCCATGGCGCTGCTGGCAACGCTGAGCGATGCGCCGCTGGGGCGCCCTGTGCTCGAAACGATTCGCTCCGGGCTGGCGTTGCGCTGCGGCACCATGCTCGGCGAACATCCGCGCGCGCTGCCACGCTATCGCGCGCTGGTGCCGACCGCGCGCCAGGGCAGCACCGAGTTCGAACTGATGGGCGCCGGCGCAGTCGCGATGGCCGCGTGGCTGGAGGGCGATGCACTGGAGGCGCTCCGCCTGGGCGCGGCGCCGCTTGCCGCTTCAGAGCAGCAGTTCGGCCGCTATGCAGTGGGTACCAGCCGTTGCGCCGTGCCCGTCGCCGCCGCCCTGTACGAGCTGGACCGGGCCGACGACGCGCGCGAGGTGCTCGCTGGCAGGCTCGACGCGCTGCGATTCTCCACCCCCGATGTGCTGATCGAGGCAGCGGTCTGCCACGCCCGCCTGCAGTGCCTGGCTGACGCTCCGCACGATGCGCTGGTCGGGCTGGTTGAAACGGAGGTGCTGTTCCACCGTCGTGGCCTGCCGCGCGGCGTGGCGCGCATGTTGGCCGAGCAACTCCGGCTGGCGCTGCTGGGCAAGGACCTGCGGCATGCCGAGCGCCTGCAACGCGCCCTTGACGAACTGGCCGCGCAGTATTCCGGCAACTCGCCACGCGACCAGCGTATTGCCGCCACGGCCGCCATGACGCGTGCCCGGCTGGCCCTGATACAGGCGGCGCCGGAACGCGCGCTGGCCGCGCTGGATGGCCTGCGTGCGTTGCCGGCGGCATCGGTGCGGGAAAGCCTGATGGTCACTGCGGATCTGCTGCAGGCGCATGCGCTGGATGACCTCGGCCGCACCAATGAAGCCACGACGTTCCTGACCTCGGCGGTGGCCGCCGGCCAGCGGCTGGGCCTGGTACGCACGCTTGCGGACGAAGGCGGGCGGGTGCAGGAACTGCTGGGCCGGCTGGCGCGCAGTACGAATGCGGACCCGTCCTGCTTTGCGCGGCCACGCAGCGGCAATGTCCCCGCGGCGGGGCGCGGGTCGCCGGCTCCGATGAGTCCGGCAAAGCCGCTGCCGCCGTCGGACACCGGCATGGGCAAGGCGCTGACCCGGCGCGAGCGGGAGATCCTCGCCTTGCTGGAGCAGTCGATGTCGAACAAGCACATCGCACTGGTGCTCAACCTGAGCGTGGATACCGTGAAATGGAATCTGCGCCAGATCTTCGGCAAGCTTGGCGTGTCGCGGCGCTATGAGGCCATCCTGGTCGCGCGCAGCGCCGCGCAGCGCATGGAAGTCGACACCGGCACCAGCTGACGGCGCGAGCCGTCCGCCGGCGCCGGTGCCCGCCATCATTCGGCGGTTGCGCCGCTGGCCTTGATCAGTCGGGCCATCACCGGCTCCGAGGTCTCGAAATCACGCTTGAATTCCACCCCGGTATTGCCAACCGGCTCCAGAGCCAGTGCCTCCATGCGCGCCTGCATGGCCGGCGACTGGATCGAGGCACGCGCTTCCGCTTCGATGCGGGAAAGGATCGCCGTGGGCGTTCCGGAACGCCCTACCAGGCCAACCCAGGCGGGCGGTCGCATTTCCTGTTCCTTCATGCCGGCTTCGGTCATGGTGGGCACATCGGGCAGCTCCTTGATGCGCTTTTCGCCCATCACCGCCAGCGCGCGCAGGCGGCCGCTCTTGATATGCGGCCCGAGCGTGGTGACTGAGCCGATCGCCCATGAAATGTTGCCGGCCAGCATGTCCTGCGCCATCGGCGCCTCGCCCTTGTAGGCAACGTGCACCATTTCCAGGCCCTTGGTCTGGTTCAGGTGCGCGCCGACCAGATGCGGAAAGCTGCCCACGCCGTAAGAGCCATAGCTGACCTTGCCCTTATTCCTGGCCGCCCATGCCATGAACTCCGATACGTTGCTGGCGGGCACTTCGCGGTTCACGGCGAGGACGATCTTGCCGACGCAGATCTCGGTGATGAACGCCATGTCGCGGCGCACGTTGTAGGGCACGCTGGCGTAAAGGTACGGCGTGTTGATGAGGGGCGACGAATGTGTCACCAGCAGCGTGTAGCCGTCAGCGGGAGCACGGGTGAGCGTCTGCACCGCAACCACGCCGGCGCCGCCGGGTTTGTTGTCGACGATGATGGGCTGGCCCAGGCGCTTGCCCATGTCTTCGGCCAGCGCGCGCGCAATGGTATCCGTAGCGCCGCCGGGCGGCCCGGGTACGACGAAGGTGATGGGGCGCGACGGATAGCTCTGTGCGCCAGCTACGGCGGCCCAGGCTAGCAGTGCCGTGGCAATCAGGGGCTTGCAACGCATTTCGTGTTTACCTCGCAGGTGTATGTCGTGAATCGAGAGCGTCGGATGGACATCTCATGACAAACCTTAGCGGAGGCGCTGCCCGCCGAAACCAGCCATATCGGATGGGCGGGATTCCCCTATCGGGGGCAACCCGATGGCCGCCTGCAATGCTGCTATGACGCCAGGCTCACAGGCTGCATCGGCGGCTCCGCCACCCGCTGCGTCGAGAATACGCCCATCGTCTGCAGGACCATCCGGGCGCCCACCATCAGGCGGCAGGTGCCGTTGGTGATGCGCTTGCCGTGCTTGACGAAGGTCACGTGGGCTTCAAGCCAGTCGCCAGGCTGCACGGCCGAGAGATAGTCCACGCTCAGGTGGGCCGTTCGCGGCACCAGTCCGGGCAGGTCGCGGCGCATGACAATGCCGTAGGCGCTGTCGGCCAGTGCGGCCAGGAAGCCGCCGTGCGCAATGTCCTGATTGTTGAGATGCTGGTCGGTCACGCGCACGGCGACGACCGGCAGGGTCTCGTGCACGTAGAAGGGGCCGCAGAGCTGTAGAAAGCCGCGGTCCCGGATGAGTGGCCGGTATCCCGGCGGCACCGGGGTCGAAGCGTCAGGCGGCAGGTCCGGCAGGCGTTCGCCGGCGCAGGTTGGCGTTGAATGCATGGCAGTGTAGAAAAAATGGCTCCGGCTCGGAGGCCGGAGCGAAGCAACTTGTCAGGGCAGCCCGACAAGGTGGAGACCTGGTTGCTGTCGCCGCCGCGCGCAGAACACGGGCCGGCGACGCGCAGCAGATACGGTGTGGGCCAGGCGGCGCGCGCGGGCCTCAGGCTTCCGGCCGGAAGCCGAGGCCAAGGGCTTGCAGCCGCGCCACATCGGCGTCGTCGAAGCCCCAGTCGCGCAGCGCCGCGGCGCCATGCTGGCCGCGTTGCGGCGCCGGGCGGACCACTTCGGATGGCGTGCCGAGGAAGCGCGGAGCAGGCCCCGGCTGGACCACGCCGGCCACCTCGATGAAGCTGCCGCGCGCGCGGTGTTGCGGATGATCGGGCGCTTCGCTGAAGCCGAGCACCGGCGCCACGCAGGCGTCGCTGCCTTCGAACACGGCACACCATTCGTCGCGGGTCCTGGTCAGGAAGACCTCATTGAAGTGCTGGCGCAGCACCGGCCAGCCGCTACGGTCGTATTGCTCCGGCAGCTCCTTGCCGGCAAGGCCGAGCTTGTCGAGCAGTTCGGCGTAGAAGCGGCCTTCGACCGGGCCGATCGACATGTACTTGCCGTCGCGGGTGCGGTAGTTGTCGTACCAGGGCGCGCCGCCATCAAGAATGTTGGCCTGGCGCTCCTCGCGCCAGTTGCCGGAGGCCAGCAGGCCCCAGATCACGGCGCCGAGCTGGGCGGCGCCTTCGATCATGGCCGCATCCACCACCTGGCCCTTGCCGCCGCGATGCACGTTCAGCAGCGCAGCAACCACGCCCAGCGCCAGCAGCATGCCGCCGCCGCCGTAGTCGCCCACCAGGTTCAGGGGCGGCACCGGCGCCTCGCCGGCGCGGCCGATGCCGGACAGCACCCCGGAGAGCGCGACATAGTTCAGGTCATGTCCGGCGCGGTCCGCGAGCGGGCCGGTCTGGCCCCAGCCGGTCATGCGGCCGTAAACCAGCCTCGGATTGCTCGCCAGCGCGACATCGGGGCCAAGGCCCAGGCGTTCCATGGTGCCGGGGCGGAAGCCTTCGATCACCACGTCCGCACGCGCCATCAGCTCCAGCGCCGCGCGCTGGCCGTCCGGGTCCTTCAGGTCCAGCGTCACCGAGCGCCGGCCGCGGCCGGTCACGTCGATGCGTTTTCCGGTGGCGGACTTCGGCCCGAGATCGGTCGGCGCCAGGGGGCGGTCGATACGCAGCACGTCGGCGCCCATGTCGGCCAGCAGCATGGCGCCGAAAGGACCGGGCCCGATCGCTTCGAACTCCACCACGCGGATTCCGCTTAGTACTCCCATTCGTTGACTCCTTCGCGTGGCGCGGTCGTCGGCCCGCGCCTTGTTGGTGTTGCGCGCGTTGTGCGCGTGGCCGCTCCCCGGGGGCAGTGCCCGCGCGGCAGAAAGCCGGTTTCGGCACACCAGCCTCGGAGCCAGGGTGCCGGCGGAAAGCGATGGGCGGCTCCCACCGAGTGCCGCTCATCCCTGGCTGCAAGTAGACCAAATTCCGGTCAAGCCGGAACCCACCCTTATCAGGTAGTCCGCGGGAAAGCCTGTCCAATGCGCAAACACGCACTCCTATAATCGGCTCACAGCGCCCGGCCCGACACAGGCCAGGCAATCAGCCAGCAAGCGCGCCCCGTTGCGCGCCAATTTGCCCGCCTGGCCCATCGCCAAAGCAGTTCGGAGTACGAAGTGAGCAATCTGCAGCGCGCGAGCGCATCGCCAACTCGAGGAAACCCGCCTGCTCGTCTGTTGCCGGTCCTGAGCGAGCTCCGGCAGGAGGTCCGTGCGCTGAGCCGCCGCGCCCATCGCATGGCGCTGGCGCATGCATCGGACAGCAACGAGGCCTACTACAGCCATCTTTCGCGGCTGTTCGAGCGCTGGATCGAAGACGGCGCCGCGCGTGTACAGGTCATCTGCTTTGCCTCGGCGGCCGAGTTCGGCCTGCCGTTGCACCGGCACGCGGAACGCTGTCGCGCATCAGCCATGTGCGATGGCTCCGATGCGGTGCGCGCGCTTTACTGGGCCGCATTGCATCGCACCCGCAGCCGTGTCGGATCGACGGCGCAGATGATGGATATGGATGCCACGGTTGCGGCCACGCAGGCGCAGCCCGACAGTGCAGGCGGGCTGCGCAAGCCTGGCAACGATCCCGCGGCAGCGCCGCAGCCGCTTTGCCGGCGCTGCGAACGCCTGTGCCTGGATGCGCGTTGCGCAAACGGCCATGGCTTGCTCCGCCCGCTGGGCGACATGCACTGGCGCAGCCTGGCCAGCGGCGTGCAGTGCCAGACGCGCGAGCACCAGTGCGAGACGTGCAAGACCCACTGGACCCAGCATCGCAGCGCCGCCGACCCCTTTACCGGCTGGACGATCAGCCGCCGCACCGCGGAGCGGAAGGCGCAGACGGAAGCGGGCGCGCTCCTGGCCTGACGGATTGCCCCCGGCATTGCCCGGCCGGCAAAGGCTGGCAAAGGCGGCACTGCTTGCGTCTTCCTCTCCGGTTACTGGCGGGTGTTCGCGATCGCCTTCGGCCGGATCGCGTCAGCCGTGCCCTGGATGAACGCCTTGATCTTCTCGACATCCTCCGCGCTCAGCTTGCCGGTGAAGTCCGGCATGCCGCGTGCCATCGCGGGGCCC
This sequence comes from Cupriavidus sp. DF5525, assembly GCF_040149425.2. NCBI lineage: Bacteria > Pseudomonadati > Pseudomonadota > Betaproteobacteria > Burkholderiales > Burkholderiaceae > Cupriavidus > Cupriavidus sp. DF5525. The sequence goes on from NZ_CP168265.1 coordinate 1,362,168, forward strand.
TTGAAGACGAAGTTCTGCAGGTGCTCGCCTCATTCCAGCTTGACGTTGCATTCCTTCACAACCTGGGCCCACACCGGTGCGTCCCGCGACATCATCGCCGCCAGTTCATCCGGCTTGCTCCCCACCGGCAGCATGCCGATTTCGGCCAAGCGCCTGCCGACATCCGCCCCGCGGACCTGCGCCGCAATCACCTCCGACAGCCGCTGTACCACCGGAGCCGGCGTGGCGGCGGGTACGAACATCGCCATGAATCCGTTGGGCTCGAAGCCGGCATAGCCCAGCTCGCTCAGCGTCGGCAGTTGCGGCAGGGGCTTGAAACGCTTCGTGCCGGTGAGCGCCAGGAAGCGGATGCGCGGGCTGTTCAGCTGTGCATTGGCGGTGGACTGGTCGACAAAGGCCGTATCGATCTGGCCGGCGAGCAGGTCCGCGAACATCGGTGCGGCGCCTTTGTACGGAACGTGGATCAGGTCGATCCCCGCGCGCTTCTTGAGGAGTTCGGCATGCAAGTGCGCCGACGTACCGTTGCCGTAGGACCCGATCGTCAGCTTGCCGGGGCTTGCCTTGGCCAGCTTGACGAACTCGGCCACCGAGGTGGCGGGCACGCGGGAGGAAACCGCCAGCAGGTCCGAGCCGACCGCCAGCAGTGCCACCGGCGCGAAGTCCTTCCTGAAGTTGACCGGCATCGAGGGCATCAGCGCCGGCAGCTGGATCATCGACGTAAAGCCGAGATACAGCGTGTGGCCGTCACGGGGTGCCGCCAGCACCGATTGCGCGGCGATGATTCCCGATGCCCCTGGCTTGTTCTCCACCACGACCGGTTGCCCGAGCGGCTTGGCAATGCCCGCGGCGAGCGCGCGGGCGAGGAGGTCGGTGCCGCCGCCGGGCGGACCGGGCACGACGATGCGCAAGGGCTTGTCGGGAAAATCAGTCTTCGCCTGCGCGGCCGACGGTGCGGAGGCAAACAGCATGCTGCAGCCGGCAAGCGCCAGGCAGGCATGCTTCAGGCATGAGCGAGGGAAATTAAGCATGGAGGCCTCCTGATGCCGTTATGACTTGAGGTTGGGCAGCGGTGCACCTTGCAGTTCCTGCTCCTGCAACTCGCGCCAGGCAATCTTGCCGGTCGCCGAGCGCGGCAGGCGTTCAACGATCTCCACGATGCGCGGCGCCTTGTAGGTCGCCATGCTTGCCCGGCACCAGGCCAGGATGTCGTCCACCCCGACATCGCGCGCCTCAGGCCTCAGCACCACAACGGCCTTGACCGTTTCGCCCCGATGCGGATCGCGCGCCGCGATCACGCACGCCTCCAGGATGGCCGGATGGGTATGCAGCATGGCTTCCACCTCCGCCGGCCAGACCTTGTAGCCGGAGGCATTGACCATGCGCTTGAGACGGTCGCGCATCACGAAGTATCCGTCCGCGTCCACGCTGGCCAGGTCGCCGGTGCGGAAGAAGCGCTTGTCGTCGATGACGATAAAGCTCTCTTCGTTGGCTTCCGGCTTGTTCCAGTAGCCCATCATCACCTGCGCGCCGTGAACCACGATCTCGCCGACTTCGCCCGCCGGCACTTCGGCCAGCGTGACGGGATCGATGATGCGCGCGTCCACGCCGTAGGTGCGCACGCCGAGGTGTCCGGAGCGAGGCTGTTCCAGCGGATTGGCGATGATGAACGAGGCGGTTTCGGTCAGCCCGTAGCCTTCCACGAACTGGAGCCCGTAGCGCTCTTTCATCAGCCTGGTGGTGTTTTCAGGCACTGCGGCGCCACCGCCCACCACGCAGGCCAGGCTGCTCAGGTCGAACGACTCGATGCCGGGTTGGGCGAAGAACTCCACCAGCATCGGCGGCGGGGCGGCCCAGAACGTCACCCGGTGGCGCGCAATCAGCTCGGCCGCGGTGCGGCGGTCCCAGCGCGGCAGCAGCACGATGGTGCCGCCCATGTAGACCGGGCAGTTGATGCCGTTCTGCAGGCCGAGCAGGTGGAACATCGGTGCGACCGCAAGGAAGGTCGACTCGGCATGCGAGCGCCGCCATAGCTGCGAACCGGCAACGGAGGCCATCACCGTGCGATGGGTATGCATGCACGCCTTGGGCGCGCCGGTGGTGCCAGACGTGTAGGGCAGCATGCAAAGGTCATCCGGGCGGCTGCGGTGAAGCGCAGGCGTGAATGCCTGGGCCACCGCGTGCAGCCAGTGAACGGCCCCGGTGGGCAACGGTACATCGTCGGACCGCTTGAGCGCCCAGTCGGGGATCGCGAGGCCCTCGTCGTCGCCGGACAGCGCATCTCCATAGTGATGCACGATGATGTGCCGCAACGGTGTGGAACCGACCAGCGGTGCCAGCTGGCCCACCAGTTCACCGGCGGAAAACGCGGCGACGGCGCCGCTGTCGGTGACGATGTGGCGCAACTCGTCCTCGAGCAGCATGGCGTTGGCCGGCACCACCACCGCATCCGCACGCAGGATGGCAAAGTAGGCGGCAATGAACTGCGGGCTGTTCTGGCTGAACAGCACCACGCGGTCGCCGGGCTGCACGCCGCAAGCCTGCTGCAGGTAGCCCGCCAGGCGCTCCACCTCATCCAGTAGCGCTGCATAGGTGATGGCGTTGCCGTAAAACTGGATCGCGACCTTTTCCGGGAACCGGCGCGCAGAGATCTCCAGGTTCTCGAAAAGGGTCGTCTGTGGCACATGGAAGCGGGCCGGCACGGTGCCCAGCACGACGGTCTTGTCCACCGCCAGCGGGCCGGTGGGATAGGTGATGACGTTGCCGTCCTGAGAGGCGCGCGTTGTCATGATTGTTTCCTCCGATGCGATCATTGGCGTGCTACGACGCCGTCGAGCGTGAAGGTCGGCACCGGCGGCCCGCCGTCGGTGGGCGAAAATCTCACCTGGACCTTCTGGCCGATGCGCACGGTATCGAGGTCGCAATCGACGATATGGGTCATCATCGACACGCCCTCGTCGAGCTTCACATAGGCAATGCAGAACGGATTCGGGCCGGCGCGGCGCGTCACGCTGAACGAATAGATGGTGCCGCGCCCGCTGGCCTCTTTCCACGTGGTGTTGCCCATGCAGAACGGGCAGAGCACGCGCGGATACCAGTGAGGCTTGCCGCACGACTCGCAGACCTTCACCAGCAGACGGCCCTCGCGGGCGGCTTGCCAGAATGTGGCGTTGTCCGGCTGCTCGTCCGGGGCCTTGTACAAGGTGGGGATGTGAGGGGTCGTCATGTCATTGCTCCCGTTCCAGGATCAGGGTGGCACTGCCGTGGCGCGAGCCGAGATAGCCGCCGGTGCCTTGCGCAAGGGCGAGGTCGCAGTTCTTGACCTGTACGGCGGGATGCGCTTCGCCGCGCAACTGGCGTACCGCCTCGATGACCTTGGTGATGCCGCCGCGGTTGGCCGGATGGTTGTTGCACAGGCCGCCGCCATCGGTATTGAACGGCAGCTTGCCGACGCCGGAGATCAGGTTGCCGTCCGCCACGAATCTGCCGCCTTCGCCCTTTTTGCAGAAGCCGAGGTCTTCAAGCTGCATCAGCACGGTGATGGTGAAGCTGTCGTAGATCGAGGCGTACTTGACGTCGGCCGGCGTGACGCCGGCTTCGGCGAAGGCCGCCGCCCCGGAGAACCTTGCGCCCGACCACGTCAGGTCAACCTCGCCGCCGAGCTGGCCCTTGATGTACTCGCCGGCGCCGAGGATCTTCACCTTCGGGCGCCTGAGCGTAGCCGCGATCTCGGGGCGCGCGACGATCAGCGCGCCGCCGCCGTCCGAGACCACGCAGCAGTCGAGCTTGTGCAGGGGATCGGAGATCATCGGCGAGTCCAGCACGTCCTGCACCGTCACCACATCGCGCAGCATGGCATTCGGATTGTGCTGGGCATGATGCGAGGCGGCCACCTTGATCCACGCCAGCTGCTCGGCGGTGGTGCCGTACTCGTGCATATGGCGCATGGCCGCCATCGCGTACAGGTTGACGGTCACGGGACTGAAGGGGCTTTCGAACGGCGCGTCGGGCAGGTTGGCGCCCCAGTTGCGCGCCTGCGTGCCGCTGGAGCCTTCGGAGCGCGGACGGCCCGCCAGCGTGATCAGGGCGACATTGCACTTGCCGGCCGCAATGGCCTGCGCCGCGTGCGAGACGTGGACGAGGTAGGCGGAGCCGCCGGTATCGGTGGAGTCGACATGGCGCACCTTGAGGCCGAGATAGTCGACCATGTTGACCGCACCGAGCCCGGGCGCGTCGCCGGCGCAGAAATAGCCATCCACGTGGGCCAGCGTGAGGCCGGCGTCGTCGAGCGCGCCTTTGGCGCATTCGGCGTGCAGTTGCGCCACGGTCTTGTCCGGTGCCTTGCGGGTCGGGTGCTCGTAGGCGCCGACGATATAGGCCTTGCCATTGATACTCATGTTTTATTTCCCAGGTACATCAAATGGAGCCATGGATGACGTGCAGAAGGGGGCGGCCAGCATCTGGGTGAGGTCGACCACGCGCAGGCCGGCGAGTGCGCCGCCGGATGGAAGGGAAGACTGCATGCTTGACTCCATGGACGGCGGGCTCAGGCGCAAGCGCCCGCCATGAATGCGTGGATGCCCGGATACATCGCGGCGGCGGGCATGGCCTCGATCTGGTCGACAAAAGCCCCGGCGCCTCGCGATGCCGGCTCCCCCGACTGGTATGTGCGTACATAATAATGGGCTGTACGGGGGTGGGCACAAGCCGAATCTGTCGACCCACCCATACAGGGTGGGCAGGAATTCTCGCAAACCAACGCGGCTGCCGCAGTTGACATACCGTTTCCTGCTGTTCGCTATGTGCGGACATAAAACCCGACAGGGTGACCGTGGCGTTCCAGCTCAAGCGCAGCCGCGTGCAGATGTAAGGCGGCGCCGGCAGCGCTATCTGCCCGCTTTCTTCTCAGAGGCCCGGCGCGCCCATGCGGTCGCGTGGATCCGGGCCGGCGCCCTCGCCACCATGCGTCTGCGCCAGCAACGTGGCCAGTTCAGCCGCGGCGGGCTTCGGTGTCCAGGACTCGCGCGTGGCGCAGCAGACCGGCGTCGCCGGCAGCCGCAAGCCGTCCAGCTTGCGGAAGCGCTCGCGGAAATGAGGGGTGTCGGCAACGGTGCCATCCACCACGCCGACCGCGTCGGTGCTTTCCACGACCTTGCATGCCAGCGCGAAATTCTCGATCTTGTGGAACCAGCCAGCCTCGTCGACGCCGTAGGAGTCGGATAGCAGCGCGAGTGTCGAGCCTTGCCATATTTCCGACGGCAGGATGATCGGATAGCCTTGCAGCCGGGGTGCGGGCGCGCTGCCGGTCGTGAGTGCCGGATGGCCGATGCGCACGAACGCGCAGGGATGGATCGTCATGATGCGCTGGCACCGGAATTGCGCCTTGCCTTCGAACGCGCTCGCCAGGCCAACCGCGATATCCACGTCGCCATGCTCGAGCATGCGCAATCCCTGCTCGCTGGTGCCGCTGGTGACGTCGAGCCGGATCGACGGATGCTGGCTGAGCAGCGTGCCCAGCGGTTGCGCCAGCAGCCACTCGAGCCGTCCGGGGAACACGCCGACGCGCAGGATGCCGGCGTAGGGATCGGAAAGCCGCGACGGCCCCAGCAATTCGGCCGCATCGGTCAGCAGCCGCAGGGCCCGTTCGAGGAAGACGCGGCCCTCGTCGGTCGGGACCACACCGCGGGACGTGCGGTGGAAGATCGGGTAGCCGAGCTGGCGCTCGAGATCTGCAACGCTCTTGGTGACCGCTGATTGCGTCACGCCAACGGCTTCGGCCGCTTTCGAGAACGAGCCGAACCTGCCCACGGCAACCGCCTGCCTGAGTCGGGCATCCATTTCCGTTACCTGTGCGCGTTGGTCTGGCCAGCAGCGTAGAGAGGCGGTACCGGCGTGTCAAGGCGCACGCCGGCACCGCTGTGCCCCTTGACGCCGGGCCGTGGCCGGCGCTCAGTTCACCGCGCGCGACCTGCCTTGCCAGTGCGGTGCGCGCAAGTCGCGCTTGAGGATCTTGCCGGCGCCCGACAGCGGCAGCGCCTGCCGGAACTCGACCGTCTTCGGGCATTTGTACGCGGCAATATGAGGGCGGCAGTGCTCGCGGATCTCGTCCTCGCTGGCCTGCATGCCGGGCTTGAGCACCACCACGGCATGCACGGCCTCGCCCCATTTATCGTGCGGCACGCCGATCACCGCGCTCATGGCCACGGCAGGGTGGCGTCCGACCACGTTCTCCACTTCGGCCGAATAGACGTTCTCGCCGCCGCTGACGATCATGTCCTTGATCCGGTCGACGATGAAGATATAGCCCTGCTCGTTCATGTAGGCGCCGTCGCCGGTGTGGAGCCAGCCGTCCTGCAGGGTCCTGGCGGTGTCTTCGGGGCGGTTCCAGTAGCCCGGCGTGACGCCGGCGCTGCGCACCAGGATCTCGCCCACGGTGCCGCGCGGCACCTCGTTGCCGTCGGGGTCGACGATCTTCACCTCGATGCCGATCCCGGCGCAGCCGGCCGACAGGTGCAGCCCTTGCGCCCGTGCCGCCGCGCCGTGGTTCTTGGGCGGGTTGGTGGTGACGATCATCGATTCCGTCATGCCGTAGGAGTGGGCAAACTCCACGCCGGGCAGCTTTTCCATGGCCTGCTCGAGCACGGCCGCGCTGATCGCCGAGGCGCCGTAGCCCAGCCGCCGCACGCTGCCGAGGTCGCGCGCCGCGAACTCAGGGTGGCTGATCAGCATCTGGATCATGGTCGGCACCAGTGCCAGTTCGGTGATGCGCTCGCGCTCGATGGTCTCGAGCAGTTCGCGCGGCTCGAAGGCCGGCACGATCACGTGGACCTCGCCCGCGAGGAACTGGTTCAGCACGCGCGACATCGACGCGATATGGAAGAACGGGTTGATATGCAGGATCCGGCCGCCGCGCACCGGCGGGGTATCGGCCATGCGCTGCAGGCAGCCGCACCACAGCGTGCCGTGGGTCTGCATCACGCCCTTCGGGAAGCCAGTGGTGCCGCCGGTGTACATGATGATGGCAAGGTCGTCGCCACCGCGTTGCGCATCGGCGACTGGCGCGGATTCCGCGACCAGGCGCTCGAACGACAGCATGCCCGCGGGTGCCTCGCCGTCGCCAGCGTGGATCAGCACGGGCGCGCGTTTTGCCGCGGCGCGGATGCCTTCGGCCATCGGCAGGAACTGGTCGTCGACGACCAGGATGCCGGTGTCACAGTCATCCATCGAATAGACCACTTCCGGGACGCTCCAGCGCACATTGACCGGGTTGAGCACGCCGCCGCCCCACCACGCCGCCATCGCATATTCGAGGTAGCGGTCCGAGTTCAGTGCGAGGATGCCGACGCGGTCGCCCGGCTGCATGCCGAGTTGCTGCAGCGCGCCTGCCAGGCGCGCCACGCGGTCGCAGAACTCGCGGTAGGTGCGGTGCCGGCCGCGGAAGATGGTGACGACTTGGTCGGGCTGTTGCTGCAGGGAGCGGTGCAGGGCTCTGGTCAGGTACAACGTTGTCTCCGGTTCTTGTCGGTTGTGCAGGCAGGCGGATGGAGCGCCTGCCTGCAGGTATGGTCCCGCGTATTGCGTCTTTTGTATTCGGGAATGCCGAAGCCTGGGTTCGGCAGGGGCAGCACCGGTCAAGGGGCAGCGGTCCGGCACCGATGCTCGCACCTGCGCGGCCTGCCTGTCCAATTCAACTTTTTCCGTGTCATTCCTGGAATTCATGGCCGGTGACCGGTCCAGCCCCAATGCCTGCAGCGACCGCTACAATCCGCGATGGGACATTTCTGAACAAAAGGATCGATGCGCGTCGGTGACGCTGTACGGCCGCATCGACACCGATGTCGAGTACCAGAAGGGCCCGGGCGGCGCGGCCACGCAGCTGACCGACAACGCTTCGCGCTGGGGCCTGCGCGGCAGCGAAGACCTGGGCGGCGGCCTGCGCGCCGCGTTCGGGCTGGAGCAGGGCTTCTCCGTCGACAGCGGTGCGCCCACCAATCCGCAGTTCCGCAACGCCTTCGTCGGACTGGCCGGCGGCTTCGGCGCGATCGCGCTGGGGCGGCTGGACTCGGCCACGATCGTGGGTTCGCCGATCTATTCTCAGGTTACGCAGAACGTGGACTTCGTCATCCACGATGCCGGGGCGACCGCGATCGGCACCAAGGTGCTGAATTCGTGCAATCGGGTCTCGAACGCGGTCGGCTATACGACGCCGGAGTTCGGCGGCTTTTCGGCGCGGGCGCGCGTGAACCTCGCGGGGCCGGACCCGGCTACGCCCAACGTGAATTCACCGGTCAAGGCGGAAGACGATTTCCGCCGGTACGACGTCGGGCTGAACTACGCCGCGGGCAATTTCGCAGCGGGCCTGGGCTATTCGCGCGATGCCAAGACCGGCGGGCTGGTGGCCAACGACTTTCGCGACAAGGTGCAGGCAGCGGCCTCCTACAACTTCACCGTAGTCAATGTCTACGGCATCTACGGCCGCGACCGCTACGTCGCCACGGCTGCGAGCAGGACCGACGTGCCGTACTGGCTGGTCGGCTTCACCGTGCCGTACGGCCCGCACAGCCTGACCGTCAACTACATGGAACGCGCGGTGCAGCGCGACCCGCAGGGCCGGCTCAAGAAGGTGCAGGCCGGCTATGCCTACAGCCTGAGCAAGCGCACCATGCCCTACGTGTTCTTCGACCGCGAGGACCCGAACTCGAACAAGCCCGGTGACACCGTGACCACGGTCGGCATCGGCATCCAGCACAAGTTCTGATGATGGCGCTTCCCTATACGCTGACCGAACCGGCCGGCGCGGCGCCGGCGTATATCCGCGGCGAGCTGGCGCAGCAGCGATGAAGGCTGCGCTCAGACCACCTTGCCTGGGTTCATCAGCCCCAGCGGATCCAGCGCCCCCTTGATCGCGCGCATCATGCGCAGCTCGACCTCGCTCTTGTAGTGGCGGATCTCCTCGCGCTTGAGCTGGCCCAGGCCATGCTCGGCCGAGATCGAGCCGTTGTGCGAGCGCACGCTGTCGTGGACGATGCGGTTAACCTGCTCCTGGTTGGCCAGGAAGGCGTCATGGTCGACGCCTTCCGGCGGCGACACGTTGTAGTGCAGGTTGCCGTCGCCGAGATGGCCGAAGGTGACCATGCGCGCGCCGGGGAAGGCGTTCTGCAGCAGCGCGTCGGTGGTCTCGATAAAGTCCGCCACGCGCGACACCGGCACGGCGATATCGTGCTTGATGTTCTTGCCGTCTTCCACCTGCGCCAGCGGGATATGCTCGCGCAGGTTCCAGAAATCGCGCGACTGCTGCACGGATTCAGCGACCACGGCGTCGGCGACCACGCCGGCCTCGAAGGCGGCCGTCATCAGCGTCTCGAAGGTGCCGCGCGCGTGAGCTTCGCTTTCGCTGTCGGACAGCTCCAGCAGCACCAGCTGTGGGTGGATGTCGGCGAACGGGTAGCGCAGTTGCGGGAAGTGCCGCGTCACTAGCGTCATGCTGAGCGCCGACATCAGCTCGAAGCCGGTCAGCATCGCGCCCGCGTGCGACTGCGCGATCGCCAGCAGCGCCAGCGCGGCGCGCGGGCTCTGCACTGCGGCCAGCGCGGTGACCGAGGCGCGCGGCAGCGGGAACAGCTTCATCACCGCCGCGGTAATGATGCCCAGCGTGCCTTCAGCGCCGATGAATAGATCGCGCAGGTCGTAGCCGGTGTTGTCCTTGCGCAGCCCGCGCAGGCCGTGCCAGATCTCGCCCGACGGTGTCACCACTTCCAGCCCCAGGCACAGCTCGCGCGTATTGCCGTAACGCAGCACCGCCGTGCCGCCGGCGTTGGTCGACAGGTTGCCGCCGATGGTGCAGCTGCCTTCGGCCGCCAGGCTCAGCGGGAACAGCCGGCCATGCTCGCGCGCCACGTCCTGCAGGTGCTGCAGCACCACGCCGGCCTCGACGGTGATGGTGTTGTTGAGCGGGTCGACCTGGCGGATGCGGTTCAGCCGCTGCAGCGAGATCACCACCGACTCCTGCCCGGCCGCCGGTGTGGCACCGCCGCACAGGCCGGTATTGCCGCCTTGCGGCACCACCGCGATCTTGTGCGCATGGCAGGCATGGACGGCTTCCGCAACTTCCTCGGTGGTGCCGGGGCGCAGCACCGCCAGCGCCTCGCCGGTATAGCGCTTGCGCCAGTCGGTCAGGTACGGCGCCTTGTCGGCGGCGTCGGTCAGCACGTGCTGGGAACCCAGCGCGGCGCGGCACAGGGCGAGGAAGGAGTCTTGGGTCGCGGTCATGGCTTCGGGTTCGGGTATCAGGGCTTGCGCGCGGCGGCCTTGGTGGCCGCGCGGGCGCGGCGCTTGTACGGCCGCAGGTACAGGATGGTGCTGACGAAGAACACCAGCGTCAGCGCTACCTCCACCCATGCCAGCGTGGAGGAGGGCGCGCGGTCGCTGGTGGCGCGCACGATGCCTTCGGTGAAGAACAGCAGGATCAGCATCGACGACCACTGCATGGTGTAGCGGTTGCGCGAGAGCACGCCGCGCAGCGGCAGCAGCAGCGGCAGGAACTTGATGATCAGCCACGAGCCGCCGGGGCGCAGCGGCGCGAGGAACCATTCCCAGGCGATGCACAGCAGCATCAGCGCAATCAGGCTGCCCACGCTGAGACGGTACAGCCCGGGGCTGTGCAGGGCCTGGTCGCTGTCGGTGGCCGGGCTGTCGGTGGCCGCACTCATGCGCCGGCTCCGTCCAGGCGCAGCGCGACGCGCGCCAGGCGCCGGCCCATGGCGAGCGCCAGCGCCGATTCGTCTTCCGTCACCGGGCCGCGGTTGTCGGCATGGGCATGGTGGCTGGGGCCGTAGGGCGTGCCGCCCGAGGCGGTGGTCATCAGGCCCTTCTCGGAATAGGGCAGGCCCATGATCAGCATGCCGTGGTGCAGCAGCGGCAGCATCATCGACAGCAGCGTGGTCTCCTGGCCGCCGTGCAGGCTGCCGGTGGCCGTGAACACGCAGGCGGGCTTGCCCGTCAGCGCGCCCGATAGCCACTGCGCCACGGTGCCGTCGAGGAAGTACTTCATCGGCGCGGCCATGTTGCCAAAGCGGGTGGGGCTGCCCAGCGCCAGGCCGGCGCATTCCTCCAGGTCGCGCAGCTCGGCATAGGGGGGGCCGTCTGCCGGGATGTCGGGCGCGGTGGCCTCGCACACGGTGGAGACGGGCGGCACCGTGCGCAGCCGGGCCTGGGCGCCGGGGACGCTGTCGATGCCGGTGGCGATCAGTTCGGCAAGTTTGCGGGTGCTGCCGTGGCGGCTGTAGTACAGGACGAGGATGTCGGTCATGGAGCGGGATGGCCGGCGGTGGAGGCGTGGCGCCGGAAAGGCATCGGGATGGCGGTCGGATATGTGTCCGAGGTGCCGGAAACAATGCGCGTATTATAGATGCGCCCCCGCGTACGCTTGCCTGCCCGCCCGTCCAGCCGGGGTATATTCCCATTTGACCGATACATCTGACAAGGAGATTGCTGCCGCATGATTGGACCCCGCGTTGCCCGCCTGCGCAGGGAATGGAACCTGCAGAAGGTGCGCGCCCTGGCGCGCTATGCACTGCGCCGCGCCGGTGAAGACCGGCTGCCACAGGTGTCGGCGAGCCTGACGTTTACCACCGTGTTGGCCGTGGTGCCGGTGCTGACGGTGGCCTTTGCGCTGCTGGCCGCGTTCCCCGTTTTCCGCGATTTCCGCAACGCCATCGAGGCGTTCCTGTTCCAGAACCTGATCCCCGGCAACGTCAGCGAATCGATCCAGCGCTACATCGGCATGTTCGCCAAGAGCGCGCGCGGGCTGACCGCGATGGGCCTGGCCGGCCTGATGGTCACGTCGGTGCTGACCATGCTGACGGTGGAAGATGCGCTCAACGCGATCTGGCGTGTCAAGCAGCGCCGCCCGCTGGCGCAGCGGGTGCTGGTGTTCTGGGCGGTGCTGACCTTCGGACCGGTGCTGATCGGCGCGAGCCTGTCGATCAGCTCTTACCTGATCTCGATCTCGGCCGGCTATGTCGGCACCATGCCGCTCGGCGTCGGGCTGCTGGTCAGTGCTACGCCGGTGGTGCTGTCGGCGCTGGCCTTCGCCTTCCTGTACACGGCGGTGCCCAATGCCTACGTGGAGTGGCGCGACGCCATCGTGGCCGGCGTGGTGGCAGCGATCGCGTTCGAGTTCGCCAAGCGCGGCTTCGGCTACTTCATCACGCATATCCCGGCCTACACCGCGGTCTATGGCACCTTTGCGGCCCTGCCGATCTTCCTGCTGTGGATCTACCTGAGCTGGCTGGTGACGCTGCTGGGGGCCACCATCGCGGCCAACCTGCCGGTGATCCGGCAGGGCTACTGGCGGCGCCGCACCTTTGCCGGCAGCGAGTTCTTCGACGCGCTGGGCGTGCTGCTGCTGCTCTACCGCGCCCGCGACGAGGTGCCGCGCAGCATCGGCGAATTGGACCTGAGCCGCAAGCTGCGGGTCGAAGCCGACTACCTGGCGGGGCTGCTGGGCAAGCTCAAGGCCATGCACCTGGTCGGGCGGCTGCAGCAGGAGCGCGGGCAGGCCCACTGGGCACTGCTATGCGATCCCGCGCAGGTGACGCTGCGCATGCTGCACGACCGGCTGGTGATGAACCTGCCGCGGCTCCCGCGCACGGCGCTGGCGCAGCACCTGCGCGGGGCCGAGGGGCTCAAGTCGATCCTGGACAATCCGCAGCTCGACCAGTCGCTGGAGGCTGTGTTTGGCCAGCCACCGGCCGACGGGCCCGGGCGTGGAACGGAAGAGACCGGCGCCGCGCCGCAGCGGCGTACGCTGGAGGTGGTGCCGCCTGGGTGGCACGGGCAGGTCTGACGCCCGGCCGCCGGCGCGGCCCTTCAGAACGCGATCTTGCCGCGCCAGATATCGGCATACATCACCCAGTCGCCCATCAGGCTGTAGAGCGGATGGCGGAAGGTGGCCGGCCGGTTCTTCTCGAAGCCGAAGTGGCCGACCCAGGCAAAGGCGTAGCCCGCCACCGCCGCCCCCAGCAGCCACCAGGCATTGCCGGTGACCACCAGCGCCACCAGGCACAGCAGCGCCACCGTCGAGCCGACGAAATGCAGCCGCCGGCAGGTGCGGTTCTGGTGCTCGCCCAGGTAGTAGGGATAGAAGGCCGCGAAGTTCTCGAACTCGCGCGCGCGGGCGTGGGCCATGGCTGTCTCCGGCGGGTCTTGTTTTGTGCAGTGTAGACCTTCTGCCGGTGTGCGGGAGGATGGCTGCCGGCGGGGCCGGCCAGCCATCCGGGCTGCATCAGCCCGCGGCGACCACCTTGCGCGCGAAGGCCGCCAGCGCGTCCAGCACCTCGTCGGGCCGCTCGCCCATCATCGCGTGGCCGCACGGCACCGACACCAGGCCGGCCTTCGCCATCTTGCCAGCCAGCGCCTGCGCCGCCTTGGGCGAGGTCATCATGTCCTTGCTGCCGGTGATGAACAGCGCCGGGCAGGCCACCGCGGCCGCTGCCTCTTCGCCATGGGCGTAGGCATTACACGCCGAGAAATCGTTGTGGAACACATGCGCCTGCGGGTTGTTGCGCGCCACGCGCTCCATCAGCCGCTGGCTGCCGCCTTGCATCCACGCGCCCGGGCCGGGCGAGGAGGGCTTGTTGGCCAGGCTCGAATGCGACCAGGTGTTGACCATTGCAATGGCTTCGTCCTCGCGGTTGAGCGAGGCGTCGAGCAGTGCATCCGAAACCTTCATCGGGTAGGCGGTGGCCAGCAGGCCAATGCCGCGCACCGCCAGCGGATGGCGCGCCGCGCATTCCAGCGCGATCAGCGAGCCCATGCTGTGGCCGAACACGAAGGCCGGCGCCTTGACGCCGGCGGCGGCGACCAGCGCCATGACCCAGTCGGCCATGGCCTCGACCGTGGCCAGCGGCGCGCCCTTGCTGCGGTTATGCCCGGGCAGGTCCACCGCCAGCACCGAGAAGCCGTGGTTGGCGAACCAGCGCGTCTGCAGCGCCCACACGCTGTGGTCGTTCTGCGCGCCGTGCACGAACACGGCGCAGGGCAGGGCGGGATCGAACGGTTTGCCGCCGGTATAGGCGTAGGCCGGCTGGCCTGCAACGTTGAGTTCCATCAGGCTTGCCCCCCCTTGCCGCTCATTGCTTTCTCCGCCGCCTTCAGGCCGCGCTTGAGATCGTCGACCAGGTCGTCCGGGTCTTCCAGGCCGATCGACAGCCGGATCGTGCCCTCGGTGATGCCGGCGGACTGCAGTGCCGCCGCATCCATGCGGAAGTGCGTGGTCGAAGCCGGGTGGATCACCAGGGAGCGCGCGTCGCCCACGTTGGCCAGGTGCGAGAACAGCGACATGTTCTCGATAAAGCGCTGGCCGGCGACGCGGTTGCCCTTGAGGTTGAAGCTGAACACCGCGCCGCAGCCGCGCGGCAGCAGACGCTTGGCCAGTTCGTAGTCGGGGTGCGATTCCAGCTCGGGATAGGACACCGACTCCACCATCGGATGCGATGCCAGGAACTGCACCACCTTGCGGGTGTTGTCGACATGGCGGCTCATGCGCAGCGGCAGGGTCTCCACGCCCTGCAGCAGCTGCCACGCGGCCATCGGGTTCATGCAGGCGCCGAAGTCGCGCAGGCCCTCGCGGCGCGCGCGCAGCAGGAAGGGCGCCACCGTGCTTTCCTCGGTGAACACCATGTTGTGGAAGCCCTCATACGGCTCGGACAGCTCCGGAAAGCGGCCCGAGGCCTCGAAGTCGAAGGTGCCGCCTTCCACCAGCACGCCGCCGATGGTGGTGCCGTGGCCGCCCAGGAACTTGGTGGCCGAGTGGTAGAGCAGGCCCGCGCCGAGATCGAACGGGCGCAGCAGGTAGGGCGTGGTGAAGGTGGAATCGACCAGCAGCGGGATGCCGTTGTCCTGGCCGAGCTGCGCCAGCGTGGGGATATCCAGCACGTCCAGCCCCGGGTTGCCCAGCGTCTCGCCGAACAGCAGCCGGGTATTGGGGCGGATCGCGGCGCGCCAGGCGTCGATGTCGCGCGCCTTGACGAAGGTGGTCTCGATGCCGAAGCGGCGCAGCGTGTAGTGCAGCAGGTTGTGCGAGCCGCCGTACAGCGCCGACGACGCCACTACGTGCGAGCCGGCACCCATCAGCGTGGCCACCGCCAGGTGCAGCGCGGCCTGGCCGGAAGCGGTGGCGATCGCGCCGGCGCCGTTCTCCAGCGCGGCGATGCGCTCTTCGAGCACGGCCACGGTCGGGTTGGAGATGCGCGAGTAGACGTGGCCCGCGCGCTCCATATTGAACAGCGACGCCGCATGCTCGCTGTCGCGGAACACGAAGGAGGTGGTCAGGTGGATCGGGGTGGCGCGGGCCCCGGTGGCGGGGTCGGGCGCGGCGCCGGCGTGCAGGGCCAGCGTGTCGAATCGGGTTCCGGACATGATCGGTCGGCCTTGAGTTGTCTCCGGCCAGCATCGTAGCATCGTGCGCCCGCCCACGGTGGCGCGCCGCCCGCAAACCGGCCTCCTGCTTTACTTTGCCGGCTGGTTTGGGCTAGGATCGGCCAGACGGGGGACTCGCGGGCATCTCTGCCCGCACACCCATGGACAGATAACGAAGTGACCGGCATCGCCCCTCGTCGTCGGAGCGATGCCCTAAGCGAATAATTCAGTACCGGCAGCGGAGACCAACATGAAAGTCAGCGACATCCTCCAGATCAAGGGCAATACGCTCTTCACCGTGACGCCTGACACCTCCTTGCTGGTCGCCGTCCACACCATGGCCGAGCACGATATCGGCTCGCTGGTGGTGATGGAATATGGCGACCTGGTCGGCATGCTGACCTTCCGCGAGATCATCGAGACGCTGGCCAAGAACAATGGCAGCGTCGGCACCAGCAGCATCCGCAAGGTGATGGACGATGCGCCGGTGACCTGCACCATGGAGACGGACGTCAACGAGGTGCGCCGCATGATGCTGGCGCGTCACACCCGCTATATGCCGGTGCTCGACAACCGCACGCTGATGGGCGTGATCTCCTTTTACGACGTCGCCAAGGCCGTGGTCGAGGACCAGAGCTTCGAGAACAAGATGCTTAAGGCGTATATCCGCGACTGGCCGGAAGAGCGCGCCGAGTAATGCCACGGCGCCGTCCGGTGCGCCGGACGGTCCAGGCTGAAGCTTCCTTCGAAATTTCTTTCGACTGACGCCGCGCGGCCGCGCGGCGGTGGCATGATGGCGGCCGGACCCCGGCCCCGGCACACTGCCGGAATTTCCATTTCCGCCCCGGCCTCCGGACCGGACGGCCCCCATCCATGAGCCAACACAGCCAGTTCCGATTGCTCGGCGCGCGCCGCTTCGCCCCGTTCTTCTGGACCCAGTTCCTCGGGGCGATGAACGACAACGTCTTCAAGGTCGCCTTTACCTCGCTGGTGACCTACCACACGGCGCTGTTCGAGGGCGTGGACGCACGCAGCGCCGCGTTCCTGATCTCGGCCATCTTTATCGCGCCGTTCGTGCTGTTTTCCGCCACCAGCGGGCAGATCGCCGACAAGCTGGAAAAATCGCGCCTGATCCGGCTGGTCAAGTCGCTGGAAATCGCCATCATGGTGCTGGGCCTGGCCGGCTTTGCCTGGCACAGCGCGCCGCTGCTGTATGCGGGCACCTTCCTGATGGGGCTGCATTCCACGCTGTTCGGGCCGGTCAAGTTCGCCTACCTGCCGCAGCACCTGGACGAGCGCGAACTGGTCGGCGGCAACGGGCTGGTGGAGATGGGCACCTTTGTCGCGATCCTGCTGGGCACGCTGGTTGGCGGCGAGCTGGCCGGGCTGCAGCAGGGCGGCGCGATCGTGGGGCCGATGTACGTCGGCGCGGTATGCGTGGCGATCGCGGTGGCGGGGCGGGCGGTGTCGGGCCGGATCCCGGTCTCGCCGGCGCCGCAACCCGACCTGCGCATCAACTGGAACCCGTTCTCGGAGACCTGGCGCAACCTGATGCTGGCGCGCGGCAACCGCACCGTGTTCCTGAGCCTGCTGGGCATCTCGTGGCTGTGGTTCCTCGGCGCCACCTTCCTGACCTCGTTCTTCAGCTACGCCAAGGATGTGCTGGGCGGCGACCAGAACGTGGTGACGCTGCTGCTGGCGGTGTTCTCGCTGGGCATCGGCACCGGCTCGCTGCTGTGCGAGCGGCTGTCGGGGCGCCATGTCGAGGTCGGGCTGGTGCCGTTCGGCTCGATCGGCATGACGGTGTTCGCGGTGGACCTGTACTTTGCCAGCCAGGGGCAGGCGCCCGCCGCGCTCAGCGGCATCGGCGGCTTCCTGGCCGAGCCGAGCCACTGGCGCGTGCTGGCCGACCTGTTCCTGCTGGCCATGTTCGGCGGCTTCTACAGCGTGCCGCTGTATGCGCTGATCCAGAGTCGCAGCGCGCCCACGCACCGCGCGCGCATCATCGCGGCCAACAATATCCTGAACAGCTTCTTCATGATCGCGGCGTCGCTGCTGGGCGTGGCGATGGCGCTGGCCGGCTACAGCATTCCGCACCTGTTCCTGGTGGTGGGGCTGCTCAATGCGGTGGTGGCGGTCTATATCTACTCGCTGGTGCCGGAGTTCCTGCTGCGCTTTATCGCCTGGATCCTGGTCCATACCGTCTATCGCCTGCGCCGCATCAATGCCGAACGGATCCCCGCGGACGGGCCGGCCGTGCTGGTCTGCAACCATGTCAGCTTTGCCGACGCGGTGGTGCTGATGGCGTGCAGCCCACGGCCGGTGCGCTTCGTGATGGATTACCGCATTTTCAAGGTGCCTTTGCTGTCGTGGTTCTTCCGGCAGGCCAAGGCGATCCCGATCGCGCCCGCGCATGAAGACCCGGAGATGCTCAAGCGCGCCTATGACAGCGTGGCCGAAGCGCTGCAGGACGGCGACCTGGTCTGCATCTTCCCGGAAGGGAAGATCACCGCCACCGGCGAGATCAACCCGTTCAAGCAAGGCGTGCAGCAGATCATCCGTCGCACCCCGGTGCCGGTGGTGCCGATGGCGCTGCGCGGGCTCTGGGGCAGCTACTTCTCGCGCAAGGGCGCGCCGGCGATGTCGCGGCCGTTCCGGCGCGGCATCCTGAACCGGCTGGAGCTGGTGGTGGGCGAGCCGGTGTCGCCGGAGGCGGCCACGCCCGAAGGGCTGCAGCAGATGGTGCAGACGCTGCGCGGCGAATGGCGCTAGTTGATGGAATGCGGAATCTGAGCCCTCGATGATCACCCTCTATACCTTTGGCCCCGCCTTCGGGCTGCCCGACGCCAGCCCCTTCGTCACCAAGGCCGAGATGCTGCTCAAGCTCGCCGGCCTGCCGTACCAGGCCCGACGCGGCAGCCTGCGCCACGCGCCCAAGGGCAAGCTGCCCTATCTGGACGACATGGGCCGGATCGTGGCGGATTCCACGCTGATCCGCTGGCATATCGAGAAGACCTACCACATCGACTTCGATGCCGGCCTGAGCCCGGCCGAGCGCGGCATCGCCTGGGCCGCCGAGAAATTGATGGAAGACCACCTGTACTGGGCGGTGGCGCGCGTGCGCTGGCTCGACCAGCACAATTTCGACAAGGGCCCGGCGCTGTTCTTCCGCAGCGTGCCGGCGCCGGTGCGCGGGCTGGCCGAGCGGCTGGTGCGCTACAAGGTGCGTAAGACGCTGTGGGGGCAGGGCCTGGGCCGGCACAGCGAGGAAGAACTGGTCGCGCTGGCCAGCAAGGGCGTGACCTCAATCGCCGACATCCTGGGCGACAAGCGCTACCTGATGGGCGACAAGCCGTGCGGGGCAGACGCCACGCTGTTCGCCTTCGCCGCCAGCCTGCTGTGCCCCGTATTCGACACCCCGATCCGCACCGCGGCCGAGGGGCATGCCAACCTGGTGGCCTATATGGACCGGATGCGGGCGGAGTTCTACCCCGACTTCGCGCCGGAAACCGCGGCGGCCTGAGCCCGCCGGGCCGCCCGAGGGTGGGCATTGGCCTTACAATGGAGGCCGTCCCCAATTCCTGTGCGGTTTCCATCATGTCCGGCAACACCCTTGGCCTGCTCTTCACTGTCACCACCTTCGGCGAATCGCATGGGCCCGCCATCGGCGCGGTGGTGGACGGCTGCCCACCGGGCATGGCGCTGACCGAGGCCGATATCCAGGGCGACCTGGACCGCCGCAAGCCCGGCACCTCGCGCCATGTCACGCAACGCCAGGAAGCCGACCAGGTCGAGATTCTGTCGGGCGTGTTCGAGGGCAAGACCACCGGCACCCCGATCTGCCTGCTGATCCGCAATACCGACCAGCGCAGCAAGGACTACGGCAATATCGTCGAGACCTTCCGCCCGGGCCACGCCGACTACACCTACTGGCAGAAGTACGGCATCCGCGACCACCGCGGCGGTGGCCGTTCGTCGGCGCGCCTGACCGCGCCGGTGGTGGCCGCGGCGGCGGTGGCCAAGAAGTGGCTGCGCGAAAAATACGGCACCGAGATCCGGGGCTACATGTCGCAGCTCGGCGAGATCGCGGTACCGTTCAAGGACTGGTCGCACGTGCCGGAGAACCCGTTCTTCGCGCCCAACGCTGACATCATCCCCGAGCTGGAAACCTATATGGACGCGCTGCGCCGCGACGGCGATTCGGTCGGTGCGCGCATCGAGGTGGTGGCCAGCAATGTGCCGGTCGGCCTGGGCGAGCCGCTGTTCGACAGGCTCGACGCCGACATCGCGCACGCGATGATGGGCATCAACGCGGTCAAGGGCGTGGAGATCGGCGCCGGCTTCGACAGCGTGGCCCAGCGCGGCAGCGTGCATGGCGACGAGCTGACCGCGGACGGTTTCCGCACCAACAATTCCGGCGGCGTGCTGGGGGGCATCTCGACTGGCCAGGACGTCACCGTGTCGCTGGCGATCAAGCCGACTTCCTCGATCCGCACCCCGCGCGAGTCGATCGACAAGGCCGGCAATGCCGCCACGGTCGAGACCTTCGGCCGCCACGATCCCTGCGTGGGCATCCGCGCCACGCCGATCGCCGAGGCCATGCTGGCGCTGGTGCTGATGGACCACGCGCTGCGCCACCGCGCCCAGTGCGGCGACGTAAAGGTCGATACGCCGCAGATTCCGGCGCAGGCCGGTCAGTCGCGCTGACTTGACGGCGCCATCCGCGGGCGGCGGCGCCTCCGGCGCCGGCCGCCCTGACTACGCCCGCTTCGGGCTCTTCTACCTTGGCTACTACGGCTACGTCGGCGTTATCTCGCCGTACGTGAGCCTGTATTTCGCCGGACGCGGCTTCGATCCGGTGCAGATCGGCGTGCTGATGGCGAGCTTCCAGGTCAGCCGCATCGTCGGGCCCTACCTGTGGGGCTGGCTGTCCGACGTGATGCACACGCGCGTGCGCATCCTGCGCGTCAGCGCGTTCACCTCATTGCTGGCCTTCCTGATGCTGCCCGGCGTCGGCAGCTACGGCGGCATGATGGCGATGATGCTGACGCTGAGCCTGCTGACCAGCGCGATGTCGCCGCTGGGCGATGCGCTGACCATTTCCACGCTGCGCCGCTACGGCGCCTTCGACCACAGCTACGGCCGCATCCGCATGTTCGGCTCGGCCGGCTTTATCGGTGCGGTGCTGGCGGGCGGGGCGCTGTTCGAAGCGGTGGGAATGCGCGCCTTCCCGTGGGTGGCAAGCGCCTTGCTGGCGATCCTGGCCGGCGTGGTGCTGACCATGCGCGATGCCACGGACGATGGGCCGCGCGTACCGGCGCCGCCCGCGTTGCCGCTGCTGCGCCGTCCCGACGTGGCGTGGTTCCTGGCGTCAGCCTTCCTGATGATGTTCGCGCACGCCGCGCTCTACGTGTTTTACTCGCTGTGGCTGGAGAAGCTCGGCTACAGCAAGTTCGCCATCGGCGTGATGTGGACCATCGGCGTGGTCGCCGAGATCGTGTTCTTCTACTACCAGGGCCTGCTGTTCGCGCGCTATGCGCTGCGCACCATCCTGGCGGGTACCTTCGTGCTGGCGGCGCTGCGTTTCGGGCTGACCGGCTACTTTGCGCAGTTCGCGTGGCTGATGGCGCTGGTGCAGGTGCTGCACGCCGCCACTTTCGCCGCGCACCACAGCGCCAGCCTGAAGCGGCTGCAGGCGTGGTTTTCCGGGCCGTTGCAGGGGCGCGGCCAGGCGCTGTACACGGGCATTTCCTACGGCGTCGGCGGCACGCTGGGCGGGCTGGCGATGGGCTGGACCTGGAACGCGCTGGCGCCGGAGCATACCTTCGGCCTTGCCGCTATCGCCGCGGCAGCCGGCGCGTTCTGCGCCGCGATGAGCTTTCGCGGCGAAGTCATAGGCACCGGCGCGGTTCAGGGCAGCGCCGCGCAGACCCGCTCGGCGATCGCCAGCGATGAGGTCAGCCCCGGCGACTCGATGCCGAACAGGTGAACCAGCCCCCGCACGCCATGCACCGCCGGGCCATCGATACGGAAGTCCGCCGCCACTTCATGCGGGCCGCTGATCTTGGGGCGGATCCCGGCGTAGCCCGGCTGCAGCGCGCCATCGGCCAGCCCCGGCCAGTAGCGGCGTACCTCGTCATAGAATCCATCCGCATCGGCCGGGTCCACGCTGTATTCGATCTCGTTGATCCAGCGCACGTTGGGGCCGAAGCGCGCCTGGCCGCCCATGTCGAGCGTCAGGTGCACGCCCAGCCCGGCCGCCTCGGGCACCGGGTAGATCAGCCGTGAGAAGGGCGCGCGGCCAGCCAGCGTGAAATAGCAGCCCTTGGCGTAGTACTGCGGCGGGATGTGCGCCTCCGGCATGCCGTGGAGGCGGCGCGCAAGTTCCGGCGCGGTCAGGCCGGCCGAGTTCACCACGGTCTGCGCCAGCAGCGTGGTGGCGCTGCCATCCTCGCTGCCGACCTCCAGTCGGATGCCTTCCGGCGTCACCGCACCGCCCAGCACTGGTGACTGCACCGCCAGCATCGCGCCGGCGTTCTCGGCATCGCCCAGCAGTGCGGTCATCAGGCCATGGCTGTCGATGATGCCGGTCGACGGCGACAGCAGCGCGGCGTGGCATTGCAGTTGCGGCTCCAGCGCCTGCGCTTCGGCCTGGCTGAGCAGGCGCAGGTCATCGACGCCATTGGCCGCAGCCTTGGCACGGATGCCTTCCAGCGTGGCGACCTGCGCTTCGCTGGTGGCGACGATCAGCTTGCCACAGCGCTGGTGCGCGACATGGTGCGTGGCGCAGTAGTCATACAGCATGGCCTTGCCGCGCACGCACAGCTGCGCCTTCAGCGAGCCCGCGGGGTAGTAGATGCCCGCGTGGATCACTTCGCTGTTGCGCGCGCTGGTGATGGTGCCGAAGGCGTTCTCGGCCTCCAGGATGATCACTTCGCGGCCCTGCAACGCGAGCGCGCGCGCCACCGCCAGTCCCACCACGCCGGCGCCGATGACGACGCAATCCACCTTTTCCATGCTCGTTCCTTTGAGTGTTGCTGTGTTCGGGGTTCAGCCCGGCAGGCCCAGGCGGGCGGCCGCGGCGGACAGGTGCTGTTGCGCGGCCTCGCGCGCCGCTGCCGCGTTGCCGGCGGCAATCGCTTCGGCCAGCGCGGCATGTTCGCTGTCGGCGGCGCGCGGGGCGCCGGTGCTGGCAACCAGTCGCGCGGTGTTTTCCCACGCGCGCTGGCGCGCGGCCAGCATCTGCTGGCTGACGAAATCGGTCAGGCCGGTGAAGCAGGGGTTGTGCGCGGCCTCGGCGACCGCATGGTGGAAGGCCATGTCGGCCGCGGCGGCGCTGGCCATGTCGCCCTGGCCGTCGGCCTGCGCCCGCATCGCCGCCAGCGCGGTGCGGATGGCATCGACATCGGCCTCGGTGCGCCGCTGCGCCGCCATTTCGGCACAGGCGGTTTCCACCACACGGCGCAGTTCGAACAGCTGCGCCAACGTCGGGCCGCCATCCGGTGCGCTGGCCACGCGCCAGGCCTGGCCGCCCGGCGTCTCGGACACATAGGCGCCCGAGCCCTTGCGCGTCACCAGCACGCCGTCGGCCTTCAACTGCGCGATGGCCTCGCGCACGATCGGCCGGCTGACGCCGAAGGTGTCGGCCAGCCTGGCTTCGGCAGGCAGGCGCGCGCCGGCGACATGACGGCCGGCGAGGATGTCGTCGTGCAGGGACTGGGCGATGCGGCTGGCCAGCGAGGCCGGGCGGGGCAGGTTTGTCATGGGGGTAATGTGTCAGGCTGTCAGACAGCTTTGTGCGATTCTGGTCCCGAACTTGCCGGACGTCAAGCCTCGCGTAAGGAGCGAATGCTACACATACGGTTCTCCACCATCGGTAAGCGCTTAATTTCCACGCGACCGCGCCGATAGTGACCGAATACAGGTGGCGGATACTGCCCGGCAGCTCCGCCGTGGGTTTGCCATTGCCACGGGGATGACCCACCGGGCCCCTCTGCAAACAGCCATGATCCAGCTCACTCCCAACGATCTTCCTGTCGGACACCCGCTGCCCTGGTCGCTGCTCGACGGCGACGGCAACCTGGTGCTCGGCAGCGGCAGCGTCATTCCCGACGCGCGCGACCTGGCGCTGGTGTTCCGGCACGGCGTGGTCTGCCGCGAGGACGACGGCGACGGCTCCGACGACTCCCTGCGTCCCACGACCGGGCCGCTCGGCCTGCAGGTCGGCACGCTGCTGCATATCAAGCATGAAGGCGAGACCGCGCGCGCGGCGGCCAGCCGCCTGATCGGCTTTATCGACCAAGGGCTGTTCGTGACCTGGCCCCAGCTCGGCGGCCGCGACCTGCCGCTGCAGGCGGGCGACAACGTGCTGCTGCGCGGCTTCTCCGGGCAGGCCATCCACAGCTTCACCTCGACCATTACAGCGGTCTGCCGCAGCCCGTTCCGCTACCTGGTGCTGTCGGCGCCGGCGCGGCAGCATGCGACGCCGGTGCGCAAGGCCGCACGCGTGCCCACACGCCTGGCGGCCTACCTGACCGAGCCGGAGGACGAGGACGCTGTCGAGTCGGGCACGGCGCGGCTGGCGCTGCTGTCCGACCTCAGCACCGGCGGCGCGCTGGTGCATACCACCGCGCCGTCGCCCGCGCCGGGCAGCCGCGTGCGGCTGCGCTTCCAGATGCGGACCGCGTCATTCGACAGCGAAGTGACCGTCGATGGCTGGGTGCGCGTGGCGCCGGAGGGGCCCGGCGAAGACGCCGATTTCCCGGCCTTTGGCGTAGCCTTCGACGTGCTCGCCGAACGCGAGATGACACTGCTGCAGTGCTATATCTACGAGCAGTTGCTGTCGAACACGCGCATGCCTTTGTAGCCGCGTCCCTGTAGCGGGCGTTTGGAGGAATTCCGCTAATGTTTTGATTGTCTTCACGCGGTGCGCCGTCTTTACTGCTTTCAACAAAAAAAGACCCACCACCGAGGAGACAAGATGAAGCACAGCGGACACCGCGGCCCCGGCCACGCGTGCGGGCGCAGCACGCCCGCGGCACGCAAGGAGAAGGCCGGCACGATCGCAGGGACCATGGCGGCGCTGGCTGCCGCGGCTGCGATGACCTGGTCGGCCCCGGCCACGGCCGAGAGCGCGGATTACGCCAGGACACGCTACCCGATCGTGCTGGTCCACGGCCTCACCGGCGCGGCCAAGATGGCCGGCGTGCTCGACTACTGGTACGGCATCCCTGAAGTACTGCGCGCCCACGGCGCACGCGTCTATGTGGCGACCGTACCGTCTTTCAACAGCGACGAAGAGCGCGCACTGGCGCTGCAGGCCTATGTGCGCGCGGTCAAGCTGGAGACCGGCGCCGACAAGGTCAACCTGATCGGCCACAGCCAGGGCGGCCCGACGTCGCGCACGCTGGCAGCGATGTCGCCGCAGGATATCGCTTCGGTGACCACCATCGGCAGCCCCCACCGGGGCAGCGAAGTCGCCGATACCGTGCTGGACCTGATCAGCGGTGTCAACAGCATCCCGATCGCGGGGCCGGTGCTGGTAGGCCTTATCCAGGGGGTGTTCGATGCGGTCGGCTGGTTCAACGGCATCAGCAACGGGCAGGCGCTGGACCAGAATGCGCTGGCTTCGCTGACGATCCTGACCACGAAAGGTGCAGCCGAGCAGAATGCGCGCCTGGATGCCACGCTGGTGCCGGGCACGAAGTCGGCACTCGGGCCGGACTGCAACACGTCCGGCGCTGTGTCCGAACAGCGGCAGGCGCGCGATGCCGCGGGCAACCTTGTTACCCATACACAGGCTGCATATTCGTGGACGGGGCAGGGCGGTCCGTTCAGCCTGCTGCGCTCCAACCTGCTGGATCCGACCACGGTGATGATGTCGACGCTGGCGGGGATCATGGATCTGAAGGGCGCCGGCCCCAATGACGGGCTGGTCTCGGTCTGCAGCAGCAAGTGGGGCCGGGTGCTGGCCACCGGCTATTACTGGAACCACCTCGACGAGGTGAACCAGATGGCCGGCCTGTACCAGGACGTCGACCCGCGCACGGTGATCCTCAGCCACGCCAACCGGCTGCGCAATGACCAGCTCTGAACGCGCGCCGTGGCTCTGGCTGGCGTTGCTGCCGGCGGGCGTCGCGGCGGCTGCGGTGCACTGGATGACGATGCCGTCCGGTCCGGTTGCCGTGCCACGGCGCACGGCAACCGTCGCTACTGCCAATCCGTCGGAAACGTCAGCTGACAGCGGGTCCGGGGGCGGTGTCTCTGCCTTGCCATCGCTGGCCGGCGTTGATGTGCCCGCCGGACCCGAAATCGATGCACGCGGCAATCTGCGGTTGACGCGTGCATTGCGCACGTACTTCGACTACTTCCTCAGCGCCCTCCATGATGCCGGCGGTGCCGGGGCGCTCGACCAACTGGTGTACGACGATATCCGCCGCCGGGTGCCGCAGCCGGCAGCGGGGCAGGCGTTGCAGCTCTGGCAGCGCTATGTGGCCTATCTTGCCGAGATACAACCACAGGCGGCGAACAAGCCGCTGGCGGATGCAGGCGAGGGCACGCTGAATGCCACGCAGGTCGGGCAACTGCGGGCGCTGCAGGCCATGCGCACCGCGGCACGGCAGCGGCTGCTGCCAGAGGTGGCGACGATCTGGTTTGGCGACGAGCAGGCCTACGACGAGGCCATGCTGGCAAGCTTGGAAATCTCGGCGCAGCCGGGGCTCGACGAGGCGGAGCGGCAACGGCGCCTGGCTGCGCTCGACGCTGCGCTGCCCGAACCGTTGCGCGCGACGCGCGAAGCCAGTGCCCGCCCGCAGGGGATCAGCGACATCATCGCCGGCATGCAGGCAGCGGGCCGGAGCGCGCAGGATATTGGCGCGGCCCTGGCGCAGGTCTACGGGCCGGAAGTTGCGCAGCGCTACCAGCAGCAGGCACAGGCCGAGCAGGCGTGGCAACAACGCTACGATGACTACGCGGCTCGCCGCGCGCAGATCGAATCGTTTCCGGGTTTGTCGGAGCAGGATCGCCGGCAGCAGCTGGAAGCGTTGCGGCGCCAGGCCTTCAGCAATCCCAGCGAGGCACTGCAGGCGGAGGTGATCGACAAGGCGATGGCCGCGCGCAGGCAAACGCGGTAACGACGCGCGATCCCCAAAAAAAAGGCACCGGAAACCCGGTGCCGTTCCACGCGGCTATCGCTGGCGCGCCGCGCTTACATCCCCACGTAGTTCGGCCCGCCACCACCTTCCGGCGTCACCCACACGATATTCTGCGTCGGATCCTTGATATCGCAGGTCTTGCAGTGCACGCAGTTCTGCGCATTGATCTGCAGCCGTTCCTTGCCCGAGGTTTCGTCCTGCACGAACTCATACACACCTGCCGGGCAGTAGCGCGACTCGGGGCCGGCGTACTTGTCCCAGTTGATGTTCACCGGCACGCTGGCGTCCTTCAGCGTCAGGTGGGCAGGCTGGTTTTCCTCGTGGTTGGTGTTGCTGATAAACACCGAGCTCAGGCGATCGAAGGTCAGCTTGCCGTCCGGCTTGGGGTAGGCGATCTTCTCGCACTCGGCTGCCGGCTTCAGGTAGACATGGTCCGGCTTCACGCGGTGGATGGTCCACGGCGGGTTGCGGATGCCGAGCTTCGGCAGCAGCCATTGCTCGATACCGGTCATCAGCGTGGCGGTGGTGCGGCCTTTCTTGAACCACTGCTTGAAGTTCTTGGCCTGCAGCAGTTCCTTGTGCAGCCAGCTCTGCTCGAACGCGGCCGGGTAGGCGGTCAGCTCGTCGTGCTGGCGGCCGCCCTGCAGTGCGTCATAGGCGGCCTCGGCGGCCAGCATGCCGGTCTTGATCGCGGCGTGGCTGCCCTTGATGCGCGAGGCGTTCAGGTAGCCGGCGTCGCAGCCGACCAGGGCACCGCCCGGGAACACGGTCTTGGGCAGCGACAGCAGGCCGCCGGCGGTGATCGCACGGGCGCCGTAGCTCAGGCGCTTGCCGCCTTCGAAGTACTGGCGGATTTCCGGATGCGTCTTGAAGCGCTGGAATTCCTCGAACGGCGACAGCCACGGGTTGGTGTAGTCCAGGCCGACCACAAAGCCGACCGCGACCTTGTTGTCTTCCATGTGGTACAGGAACGAGCCGCCGTAGGTGGCGGGGTCGAGCGGCCAGCCGGCGGTGTGCACCACCAGGCCGGGCTTGTGCTTGGCGGGATCGATTTCCCACAGTTCCTTCAGGCCGATGCCGTAGCTCTGCGGATCCTTGCCGGCGTCGAGCTTGAATTTCTCGATCAGCTGCTTGCCCAGGTGGCCGCGCGCGCCTTCGGCGAAGATCGTGTACTTGGCATGCAGCTCCATGCCGAGCTGGAAGTTCTCGGTGGGCTCGCCTTCCTTGTTGATGCCCATGTTGCCGGTGGCCACGCCCTTGACCGAACCGTCTTCGTTGAAGAGCACCTCGGCGGCCGGGAAGCCCGGGAAGATCTCCACGCCCAGCGCCTCGGCCTGCTGACCCAGCCAGCGCACGAAGTTGGACAGGCTGATGATGTAGTTGCCTTCGTTGTGGAAGCACTCCGGCAGCAGCGCCGGCGGCGTGCCCTTGGAACCGGTCTCGTTCAGGAACAGGAACTTGTCTTCGGTCACGGCCTGGTTCAGCGGTGCGCCCAGTTCCTTCCAGTTCGGGATCAGTTCGTTGAGGGCGCGCGGATCCATGATGGCGCCCGACAGGATGTGGGCGCCGGGCTCGGAGCCCTTTTCCAGCACGCACACGTTGACGTCGGCGCCTTTCTCCTGCGCGAGTTGCTTCAGGCGGATGGCCGTGGCCAGGCCGGCGGGGCCGCCGCCGACGATGACCACGTCGTATTCCATGGCTTCACGCGGTCCGAACTGCTCCAGGAGCTGTTGCTGATCCATTGTCTCTAACCCTCTATTTCTTCGCAGCTTGCTTGCAATTGTGGGAAATGCGGTGATCGTTCTGCACAGAACTCGTGCCGGCCGGCGCAGACTGCGCGGGGAGGGGGAGTTGGCAGCGTTTTGATGCCCGAAGGCGCCGGATTCGCTGGTTTTCCCTCTTTCCCTTTGCTGGCCAAGTTCTTAGAATCTCCGGCATTGTCCGGGACTCGCCACCCACAGGCAAGGATTTTTTTGGAACGGTCGTTCTTTTTTTTGGTATGCTGCCTTCTGCCCCTGGTTAGGCTGGAGGGGCTCCCGCACAAGAGGTCACTATGGGTTTGTCGATCAATCTGGAAGGCAAGGTAGCGCTGGTCACCGGCGCCTCGAGCGGGCTCGGCTCGCGTTTTGCCACCGTGCTGGCCGCCGCGGGCGCCAAGGTGGTGCTGGCGTCGCGCCGCACCGAGCGGCTCAAGGAACTGCGCGCGGCCATCGAGGCCGAGGGCGGCAGCGCCCACGTGGTACGCCTGGACGTCACCGACCCGGACAGCATCCGCGCCGCTGTTGCGCATGCGGAAACAGAAGCGGGCTCCATCGATATCCTGGTCAACAATTCGGGCGTGTCGACCACGCAGAAGCTGACCGACGTCACCGCCGACGACTTCGATTTCGTCTTCGATACCAATACCCGCGGCGCCTTCTTCGTCGCCCAGGAAGTGGCCAAGCGCATGATCGCGCGCGCCAAGGGCGCCGAGAAGAACGGCAGCCCGCTGCCGCAGGCGCGCATCGTCAATGTCGCGTCGGTGGCGGGGCTGAAGGTGCTTTCGCAGATCGGCGTGTATTGCATGAGCAAGGCGGCCGTGGTGCACATGACCAAGGCCATGGCGCTGGAATGGGCGCGCCATGGCATCAATACCAACGCGATCTGCCCGGGTTATATCGATACCGAGATCAACCACCACCACTGGGACTCGGACGCCGGACAGAAGCTGATCCAGATGCTGCCGCGCAAGCGGCTGGGCCGCCCGGAGGACCTGGACGGCCTGTTGCTGCTGCTGGCGTCCGACCAGTCGCAGTTCATCAACGGCGCCGTCATCACCGCCGACGACGGCATGGTCTGACGGCCTGACGGGCGTAATGCCTGTTGACGGGGCGTCACCACCCTCCTGCACCCTGGCTGCGCGCCACAAGCGCGCGGGGGTGCCCGGCTGCTTGCCCAGGGCATATCCGGTCCCCTTGGGCGTTCCTCGCCGTGCGGCCGCATCGTCGCCAACCAGCGTCACCGCTCAGAAAATTCGTGTGCGTAGCACGCCAGTCTTGGCATAATCCGCCATGTCTGCAGATTAAGTCTTTACATACAAGCAAAAAAACGCCGCAGCGGCCGCCAGGCCCGAGCGGCCCGGACCGGAGGCCGGGGAGATGGAGCAACAAGACGAGGCACGGCGCAACGCCGTGCCGCAACACGTCGTCGATTCCGCGGTGGTCCCGCAGGCTGTCGACGAAGCGCAGGATGCTGAATTCCGGGTTTCGCCCCACATCGAGGACTGGATTGGCGTGATCGTGATGGTGCTGCTGGTCGGCATCACCTTCGCCAACGTGGTGGTCCGCTATTTCACCGACGAGTCGTTTGCCTGGACCGAGGAGTTCTCGGTCTTCCTGATGATCGTGCTGGCCCTCGTTGCCGGCAGCGCCGCGGTCGCGCGCGACCGCAATATCCGCATCGAATTCTTCTTTGAGCGCGGCAGCGCGGCCCGGCAACGCCGTATGGCGATCCTGTCGGCGCTGGGCGTGGCCGTGATGTTTATCGCGCTGGCGGTGCTGGGTGCGCGCATCACCTGGGATGAATATACCTTCGGCGAAACTTCACCCGGCATCGGCGTGCCCAGCTGGTGGTATTCGATCTGGCTGCCGGTGCTGTCTGCCGGCATCGCGCTGCGCGCGCTGGGGCTGGTGGTGCGTAACGTGCGCGCGCTCAAGGCACTGCATGAAGGCAAGGCCACCACCATGGGGAAGGCGCAATGACGTTGGTCGCCATCACCCTGTTCGTGGTCTTTATCGGCCTGATGCTGCTGGGCGTGCCCATCGGCGTTTCACTGGGCCTGGGCGGCCTGGTCGCGATCGGCCTGTCCAATCTCGATACCCAGATGTTCGGCCTGCTGGCCGTGCCGCAGAATTTTTATGCGGGCCTGGCCAAGTACCCGCTGCTGGCGATCCCGATGTTCGTGCTGGTCGGGTCGATCTTCGACCGCTCCGGCGTGGCGCAGCGGCTGGTGACCTTTGCCATCGCCGTAGTCGGGCGCGGCCCGGGCATGCTGCCGCTGGTGGCGATCCTGGTGGCGATGTTCCTCGGCGGCATCTCCGGCTCCGGCCCGGCCAACGCGGCCGCGGTGGGCGGCGTGATGATCGCGGCGATGTCGCGCGCCGGTTATCCGGGCTCGTACAGCGCAGCGGTGGTTGGCGCAGCGGCTGCGACCGACATCCTGATCCCGCCGTCGGTGGCCCTCATCATCTACAGCGTGCTGGTGCCCGGTGCATCGGTGCCGGCCTTGTTCGCCGCGGGCATGATCCCCGGCATCCTGGCCGGCGTGGCGCTGATTGTTCCGGCCGTGTGGCTGGCGCGCAAGCACAAGATGGGCGCGATCGAGGCGGCGCTGCCGCGCCCGCCGTTCTGGAAGAGCCTGCGCGAGGCCGCGTGGGGGCTGGTGGCGCCGTTCCTGATTCTGGGCGGCATGCGCGCCGGCTGGTTCACTCCGACCGAAGCCGCCGTGGTGGCGGTGGTCTACGGCCTGTTCGTCGGCATGGTGGTGTACCGAAGCATCGGCATGCGCGACCTGTTCACCATCTTCCAGGAGGCGGCCGAGACCTCGGCGGTGATCCTGCTGGTGGTGGCGCTGGCCGGCATCTTTGCCTATGCACTGTCGACGCTGGGCGTGATCGACCCGCTGGCGCACGCCATCGCCAATTCCGGGCTGGGCGAGTACGGCGTGCTGGCGCTGATCGTGCTGCTGTTGATGACGGTCGGCATGTTCCTGGACGGCATCTCGATCTTCCTGATTTTCGTGCCGCTGCTGCTGCCCATTGTCAATGCCTTCCACTGGAACCCGGTATGGTTCGGCGTGGTGCTGACGCTGAAGGTGGCGCTGGGCCAGTTCACGCCGCCGCTGGCCGTGAACCTGATGGTGTCGTGCCGGATTGCCCGCGTGCGCATGGAAGAGACCGTGCCGTGGGTAATCTGGATGCTGCTGGCGATGTTTGTCGCCATGCTGATGGTGCTGGCCTATCCGCCTCTGGCAACCTGGCTGCCGGAATACCTCGGCTATTGATGTACCGCATTCACCAACAAGAATTGACGATTCCCGAGAGGAGATGAAATGAAACGTCGTGCCCTGATGCTCGCAACGGTCGCCGCCATTGCCGCTTCCGCCTTCGCCCCCGCCGGCGCGATGGCCCAGACCTACAAGTCCGAGTACAAGATGTCGCTGGTGCTCGGCCCGGCCTTCCCGTGGGGCAAGGGCGGCGAGATCTGGGCCGACCTGGTGAAACAGCGCACCAATGGCCGCATCAATATCAAGCTGTACCCGGGCACCTCGCTGGTGGCCGGCGACCAGACCCGCGAATTCTCGGCGATCCGCCAGGGCGTGATCGACATGGCCATCGGCTCGACCATCAACTGGTCGCCGCAGGTCCGCGAACTGAACCTGTTCTCGCTGCCGTTCCTGATGCCCGACTACAAGGCGCTGGACGCGCTGACGCAGGGCGAAGTCGGCAAGTCGATCTTCGCCACGCTGGAGAAGGCCGGCGTGGTGCCGCTGGCCTGGGGCGAGAACGGCTTCCGCGAAGTGTCGAACTCCAAGCGCGAGGTCCGCAAGCCGGAAGACCTCAAGGGCCTGAAGTTGCGCGTGGTGGGCTCGCCGCTGTATATCGAGACCTTCA
Source organism: Cupriavidus sp. DF5525 (assembly GCF_040149425.2). Taxonomy (NCBI): domain Bacteria; kingdom Pseudomonadati; phylum Pseudomonadota; class Betaproteobacteria; order Burkholderiales; family Burkholderiaceae; genus Cupriavidus; species Cupriavidus sp. DF5525. Next base: position 1,394,389 of record NZ_CP168265.1, read on the forward strand.
ACGCGCTGGGCGCCAATCCGACCCAGATGAGCTGGGCCGACGCGCAGCCGGCGATGGCCTCGGGCGCGGTGGACGGCCAGGAGAATCCACAGTCGGTGTTCGCCGCCGCCAAGCTGTACACCGTTGGCCAGAAGTTCGTCACGACCTGGGGCTACGTGGCTGACCCGCTGATCTTCGTGGTCAACAAGCAGATCTGGGAGAGCTGGACCCCGGCCGACCGCGAGATCGTCAAGCAGGCCGCCATCGATGCCGGCAAGCAGGAAATCGCGCTGGCCCGCAAGGGCCTGGCCGAGACAGGCGCGCCGGCATGGAAGGACATGGAGGCGCACGGCGTCAAGGTCACACACCTGACGCCGGCCGAGCACGACGCTTTCCGCAAGGCGACCGCGAAGGTCTACGACAAGTGGAAAAAGCAGATTGGCACCGAACTGGTGACCAAGGCTGAAGGCGCGATCGCCAAGCGCTGAGCCAAGGCGTAACGGAGCTGGCCTGCCGGCATCGGCCGGCCAGTCCGCACGGAGGCTGTGAATGAAACACGTCTACACGGTTGTGATGCCCATCCGCTGGGGCGACATGGATGCCATGGGCCATGTCAACAACACCGTCTATTTCCAGTACCTGGAGCAGGCGCGCATCGAGTGGTTTGCAACGCTCGGTCGTGGCGGAAAGGATCCGCAGGGGCAGGGCCCGGTCATCATCAATGCCCACATGACGTTCCTGCGCCAGCTGCGGTATCCGGGCGATATCGAGTGCCGTGTCTATGCCGGGCAGCTCGGTCGCACCAGCTTCGAGACTCGCATGGAGATCCGTCGCACCGACCTGCCAGACGTGATCTGGGCCGAGGGCGGCGCCAAGGTGGTGTGGTGTGATTACGCGCTGGAGAAGTCGGTGCCGGTGCCGCCGGAGATTCGCGAGATCATCGAGGGCTGACGCCCGCAGAGGGGTTCAGTGATGGACCAGCCGCTGCACCAGGTCGACCGACGTACTCGCCCCATACTTCTTCATCAACCGCGCCCGGTAGATATCCACCGTGCGCGGGCTGATCGCCAGCAGCTTGCCGATCTGCTTGCTGGTCTTCCCCTCCACCAGCTGCGCCGCGATCTCGCGTTCGCGCGCGGTCAGCTCGGCCGTGACCTGGCGCTTCTGCGACAGATCCTCGAAGGTCCAGATCCCCGCGCCCAGCGGTTGCGCACGATCCAGCGCGCGGCCGGTGACGTGGCACCAGAACAGCTCGCCGCCGGCGCGCTTCATGATGCGCTCGTCCGAGTACATGCCGCGCTTGTTCATGATCGGCACGATACGCGCGCCGGTGCGTTCGAATTCGTCGGCGGTGGGGTAGAGCACCTGGAACGACTGGCCCAGTAGCGCCTCGCGCGTGGTGCCGAAGATGCGGCAGACCTCCTCGTTGCAGTCTTCAATCACGCGCTCGCGTGACAGCACCAGGCCCACGGGGGCGAGCTGGAAGGCGGTCTGGTAGTCGATAGCGGGCATCTGCTTATGTATTTTTACGTAATGGCGTAGCCGGCGGCGCTTGCGTATGCTGTCGGTCGGACGACAGTCAGCGCCCGCCGCCGATTGTACCGTTACAATTTCCCTGCGTCGCCCGCCGCACACCCTGCGGCAGGAGGAACGACAGCGGATCCCCGAGGAACTACCGAGGAAGGAGCGAACATGAACAAGGTCTACGCCAGCGCCGCAGAAGCGCTTGCAGGCGTCGTCCGCGACGGCCAGACAATCGCCGTTGGCGGTTTCGGCCTGTGCGGCATCCCCGAGGCGCTGATTGCCGCGCTGCGCGACAGCGGCGTCAAGCAACTCACCTGCATCTCCAACAACGCCGGCGTCGACGGCTTCGGCCTTGGCCAGTTGCTGGCCACACGGCAGATCAAGAAGATGATCTCGTCCTACGTGGGCGAGAACAAGGAGTTCGAGCGCCAGTACCTGGCGGGCGAACTCGAGCTCGAATTCACCCCGCAGGGCACGCTGGCCGAGAAGCTGCGCGCCGGCGGCTCGGGCATTCCGGCCTTTTTCACCAAGACCGGTGTCGGCACCATCGTCGCCGAAGGCAAGGAAATCCGCGAATTCGATGGCGAGAAGTACGTGATGGAGCGTTCGCTGACGGCTGACGTGTCGCTGGTCAAGGCATACAAGGCCGACAAGGCCGGCAACCTGGTGTTCCGCCGCACCGCGCGCAACTTCAACCCGATGTGCGCCATGGCGGGCAAGGTCACCATCGCCGAGGTCGAGCATATCGTCGAGACCGGTGAGCTGGACCCGGACGAGATCCACCTGGCCGGCATCTTCGTGAAGCGCCTGGTGCTGAACACCAATCCCGAGAAACGCATCGAGCAGCGCACCGTGCGCGCGGCCAGCTAAGGAGACGCATCATGGCATGGACACGTGACGAAATGGCCGCGCGCGCCGCGACCGAACTGCAGGACGGTTTCTACGTCAACCTGGGCATTGGCCTGCCGACGCTGGTGGCCAACTGGGTGCCGCAAGGCATGGAAGTGTGGCTGCAGTCGGAAAATGGCCTGCTGGGCATCGGCCCGTTCCCGACCGAGGAAGAAGTCGACGCCGACATGATCAATGCCGGCAAGCAGACCGTGACGACGCTGCCGGGCTCGTCGATCTTCTCGTCGGCGGACTCCTTCGCGATGATTCGCGGCGGCCACATCGACCTGGCCATCCTGGGTGCGATGCAGGTCAGCGAGAAGGGCGACCTGGCCAACTGGATGATCCCGGGCAAGATGGTCAAGGGCATGGGCGGCGCGATGGACCTGGTGGCCGGCGTCGGCCGCGTGGTGGTGCTCATGGAGCACACCGCCAAGAAGAAGGACGGCACCGAGGACATCAAGATCCTGAAGCAGTGCAACCTGCCGCTGACCGGCGTGGGCGTGGTCAACCGCATCATCACCGACCTGGGTGTGATCGATGTCACCGACGAAGGCCTGAAGCTGGTGGAAACCGCCCCGGGCGTCAGCCGGGAGGAAATCCAGGCCAAGACGGGCGCGCCGCTACTCTGAGCGGCGACCGACTGTAGCTTGACCAGACCCCTGTGGCGCGATGCGTCGCAGGGGTTTTTTCTTTGGGGGTCGGATCTCGGCACCTGCCCGCCCGGACTATGCCGGACGGGTGGGGATGCTAGCTCTTCCGGCGAATACCCGGGCGCCGCCGCGCGCCCTATGCTGGCCGCTTTCCGGCAGGGCACTGCCCGGCCATGGATAAATCCTCACGGAAGGTGCGCGATGCCGGCTTCCCCGAACCGATCCCTGCCACTGGTGTACGCCTGCTCCGGCTGCTCCAGCGTGGCGCAACTGGCCAATGCCTGCGCGGTGCGGCTCGACCGCAGCGGGCGTGCGGAAATGTCTTGCATCAGCGGCGTGGGCGGCGGCGTGCCTGCGCTGACGCGCGTGGCGCAATCCGGCCGGCCGATCCTGGCGCTGGACGGCTGTCCGCTGGCGTGCGTACAGGCCTGCCTGGCGGGCGTGGGCGTGGCGCCGGACCAGCACCTGGTGCTGAACCGGCTGGGCGCGGTCAAGCGCCAGCACGGCGAATGCACCGAGGGCGAAACCGAGGCGGTGTGGCGGGAGGTGGAAGCGGCGCTGGCGAGCCTTGCCAGCGCGCATTGATGACCGGATGCACCGACGGCGCATCCGGCAAGGCAATCCGTCAGGCCGCCGGCTTGTTGTAGCTGGCAAACACCGAGGCCGCGCCGTCGGCCTTGACCAGCAGCACGTCGAACGGGTCCTTGCGCGGGCCCTGTTCCATGCCCGGCGAGCCGACCGGCATGCCCGGCACCGCCAGCCCGACCGCCTTGGGTTTGGCCGCAAGCAGCTTGCGGATATCCGCCGCCGGCACGTGTCCCTCGATCGCGTAGCCGCCGATATACCCGGTATGGCACGAGCCAAAACGCTCCGGCATGCCGAAGCGCTTGCGGTAGACGCCGGTATCCTCGACGTCATGCACGGTCACGGTGAAGCCATTGGCGCGCAGGTGCTTGACCCAGTCTTCGCAGCAGCCGCACAGCGGGCTCTTGTAGACGTCGATGGCCAGAGGCTTTGCCTGGGCGAATGCATCGGCCACAGGCCCCAGCACGCCCACAGCGAGCGTGCCGAGCGCCAGCGCACCGAGGGTGCCGAGGAAGCGTCGTCGTTGCATCCGCCGCTCCTTACTGCGCCACCCAGCCGCCGTCCATGTTCCAGATCGCACCGCGCACCTGGCGCGCCGCTTCGGACGACAGGAACACCGCCAGCGCGCCCAGTTCGTCGGGCGTGACAAACTGGCCCGAAGGCTGCTTCTCCAGCACCAGCTCGCGCTTGGCCTGCTCCACCGGGATGCCTTCCTTCTGCGCACGCGCTTCCACCTGCTTCTGCACCAGCGGGGTCAGCACCCAGCCCGGGCAGATCGCGTTGGCGGTCACGCCGGTCTGCGCGGTTTCCAGCGCGGTGACCTTGGTAAACCCGACGATGCCGTGCTTGGCCGCCACGTAGGCCGACTTGTTCGCCGAGGCCACCAGCCCGTGCGTGGAAGCGACGTTGATGATGCGGCCCCAGTTCTTCTGCTTCATGCCGGGCAGCACCAGGCGGGTGGTGTGGAAGGCCGAGGTCAGGTTGATGGCGATGATCGCGTCCCAGCGCTCGGGCGGGAAGTCCTCGATGCTGGCCACATGCTGGATGCCGGCGTTATTGACCAGGATGTCGGCGCCGCCGAAGTCGGACTCGGCGTAGCGCATCATGTCCTCGATCTCGGCCGCCTTGCTCATGTCCGCGGCGTGGTAGCCGACCCGGATGCCCTGGCCGGCCTGCGCGATCTCGTTCTTTGCGGCGTCCGCGTCACCAAAGCCGTTGACGATGATGTTGGCGCCCTGAGCCGCCAGCGCCTTCGCGATGCCGAGCCCGATGCCGCTGGTCGAACCAGTCACCAGTGCGGTCTTGCCGTTGAGCATGTAAGCCTCCGTCGAGAGAGAATGGGATGCCACGGTAGGGATGCCACAGTGAGGGCGGACCGCGCCGTGGCGGTGCGCGGCAGCGTGTGCGGTGGTGCAGACACTGTGCTGTGGCATTGTACCCGCTGCGGCGTACAATCCAGCTTTGCTCAACCTCCGGCGGCGCCGCTTTTTTTGCGGCCAGCGGTCGGGTTCGTCAGGGAGTCCAGATGTCTGCCAGTCCGCGCCTCGGTTTTGTCCAGTGCATCAGCCCGGCGGGCCTGCACCGCATGGCCTACCACGAGTGGGGCGACCCCGCCAACCCGCGCGTGCTGATGTGCGTACACGGGCTGACGCGCACCGGCCGCGACTTCGATACCGTCGCCAGCGCGCTGTGCGGCGACTACCGCGTGGTCTGCCCCGATGTGGCGGGCCGCGGGCGCTCGGAATGGCTGGCCAATCCCAACAGCTACGTGGTGCCACAGTACGTGTCCGACATGGTCACGCTGATTGCGCGGCTCAACGTGGAGCAGGTGGACTGGTTCGGCACCTCGATGGGCGGCCTGATCGGCATGGGGCTGGCCGGGCTGCCGAAGTCGCCGGTGCGCAAGCTGCTGCTCAACGACGTGGGCCCGAAGCTGGCGCCCTCGGCGGTGGAGCGGATCGGCGCCTACCTGGGCCTGCCGGTGCGCTTCAAGACCTTCGAGGAAGGGCTGGCGTACCTGCAGACCATCAGCGCCTCATTCGGCCGCCACACGCCCGATCAATGGCGCGAGCTGAACGCCGCCATCCTGAAGCCGGTGCAGGGTACTGAAGGCCTGGAATGGGGCTTGCATTACGATCCGCAGCTTGCCACGCCGTTCCGCCAGTCCACGCCGGAGCTTATTGCCCTGGGTGAAACTGCACTGTGGCGCAGCTTCGAGGCCATCGAAGGGCCGGTGCTGGTGGTGCGCGGCGCGCAGTCCGACCTGCTGCTGCGGGAGACCGTGGCCGAGATGGTGGCGCGCGGCAAGCATGTGAGTTCGGTGGAAGTGCCCGACGTGGGCCACGCCCCGACCTTTGTCGATCCGGCGCAGATTGCCATCGCCCGCCAGTTTTTTGTCGGGGGCGCGTGAGCGTATCGCGCAGCGGACCTGTTTTTTTTATCCCTCAACGCATTGTCGTGCATTGTCATGAGTAACCAAGAACTGAAGCGCGCCCACGTGGGCAAGCGATTGTCCGAATACGCGGTCTATAACGGCGTGGTCTACCTGGCCGGGCAGGTGCCCGAGGTCGATCCCAAGGCCGATATCCGCGGCCAGACGCGCGAGGTGCTCGGCCATATCGACCGCCTGCTGGCCGAGGCCGGCAGCGACAAGACCCGCATCCTGTCGTGCCAGATCTTCCTCACCAACGTCGACCTGATCGGCGAGATGAACGAGGTCTGGGACGCCTGGGTCCCGCAAGGCAACACGCCCCCGCGCGCCACGGTGGAAGCCCGCCTGGCCAATCCCGACTACCTGATCGAAGTGGTGGTGACCGCTGCGCTCAACTGATGCAGGCGTAGTGACATGGTGACGTCCACCGACCTGACCGCGCGGGTCGCGGGCATCCCGGATGCCGAGCTGGTCGAACGCGCGCTGGCTTATGTGCGTGAGCATGGCGCTGAGGTTGCGCTGCCCACCGGCGAGACCGTGCTGTCGCATGCGCAGGGCATGCTGCGCATCCTCGATGGCCTGCGCGTCGACGATGCCGCACGCGCCGCCGCCTGCCTGTTCGCGCTGGTGGCCTTCGTGCCCGACACCGAGGCCGATCTCGCGCCGCGCTTCGGCGATGAGGTTGCGCGGCTGGTTAATGGCGTGCGCCAGCTGCTGCGCATCGGCGCCATTGCCGGCAGCAGCCGCGCGGATGCCGAGCCGGCCACGCCGTCCAAGAACGAGGTGCAGGCACGCCACGAGCAAGTCGAGGCGCTGCGCAAGATGCTGCTGGCGTTCGCGCAGGACATCCGCGTGGTGCTGGTGCGCCTGGCTTCGCGGCTGCAGACGCTGCGCTGGCTCGCCGAGACCAAGCAGGCGCCGCAGCCGGGCGTGGCGCGCGAGACGCTCGACATCTACGCGCCGCTGGCCAACCGCCTCGGTATCTGGCAGATGAAGTGGGAGCTGGAGGACCTGGCGTTCCGCTTCGAGCAGCCCGATACCTACAAGCGCATCGCGAAGCTGCTGGACGAGAAGCGTATCGAGCGCGAGGGCTATATCGCCAGCGCCATCGCGCGGCTGCAGTCCGAGCTCGCCACCGCCGGCATCCGGGCCGAGGTGAGCGGGCGGCCCAAGCATATCTACAGCATCTGGAAGAAGATGCGCGGCAAGGAGCTGGATTTTGCCGACCTGTACGATGTGCGCGCCTTCCGCGTGATCGTCGACGATATCAAGGACTGCTACACGGTGCTGGGTATCGTCCACCATATCTGGCAGCCGATCCCGCGCGAGTTCGACGACTACATCTCGCGGCCTAAGGCCAACGGCTACAAGTCGCTGCACACGGTGGTGATCGGCGACGACGGCCGCGCCTTCGAGGTGCAGATCCGCACGCAGGAGATGCACCACTTTGCCGAATACGGCGTGGCGGCGCACTGGCGCTACAAGGAGGCGGGCAGCCGCGGCTATGCCGGACAGTTCTCCGCCAGCGAGCGCTATGACGAGAAGATCGCCTGGCTGCGCCAGCTGCTGGCCTGGAAGGACGACGCCGACCACAGCGTGGCGCACGACGAGTGGGAGCAGATCAAGCACGCCGCGATCGACGATCACATCTACGTGCTGACGCCGCAGGCGCGCGTGGTGGCGCTGCCGCAGGGCGCGACGCCGCTGGACTTTGCCTACTACCTGCACAGCGACCTGGGCCACCGTTGCCGTGGCGCGCGCGTGGACGGCACCATGGTGCCGCTGAACACGACGCTGAAGAACGGTCAGACCGTGGAGATCATCGCGGTCAAGCAAGGCGGGCCGTCGCGCGACTGGCTCAATGCCGAGCTCGGCTACCTGGCCAGCAGTCGCGCGCGTGCCAAGGTGCGGGCGTGGTTCAACGCGCTCGATTCGCAGGAGACCATCGCGCAGGGCCGCGCGCTGATCGACAAGACGCTGCAGCGCGAAGGCAAGACCGCGGTCAAGCTGGAAGACCTGGCGACGCGGCTGGGCTTCAAGACGCCGGACGATCTGTTCGCGGCGGTGGCCAAGGACGAGTTCAGCCTGCGCCACGTCGAGCACGCGCTGCGCCACCCGGAAGGGGAAGTGCAGGCGCCGCTGAGCGAGGAAGACGCGGTCACCAAGAAGAGCCGCGCGACCAGCGTGGCGCGCGGCGCCAAGAGCGGCGTGCTGGTGGTGGGCGTGGATTCGCTGATGACGCAGATGTCGCGCTGCTGCAAGCCGGCGCCGCCGGACGATATTGTGGGCTTTGTCACGCGCGGGCGCGGCGTGTCGATCCATCGGCGCAACTGCCATACCTTCCAGCAACTGTCGGCGCGTGCGCCGGAGCGGGTGATCCAGACCGAGTGGGGCAAGAAGAGCCACGCGGCGGTGTATCCGGTCGATATCCAGGTCGAGGCGATCGACCGGCAGGGGCTGCTGCGCGATATCTCGGAAGTGCTGTCGCGCGAGAAGATCAACGTCACCGGCGTGAAGACGCTCTCCAGCAAGGGCGTGGCGCGCATGCAGTTCACCGCCGAAGTGTCCGAGGCTACGCAACTGCAGCGCGCGCTGCAGTTGATCGAGGACGTGCAGGGGGTGTTGCAGGCGAAAAGAAAGTGATGCTATACTTGCGGCTTCGCTAGGCTCGTAGCTCAGCTGGTTAGAGCACCACCTTGACATGGTGGGGGTCGTTGGTTCGAGTCCAATCGAGCCTACCAACGAATTGCAGTAAAGCAGTAAGAAAAGAAGTGCGGCAAGTCCGATTCAACCCCATACGGAACGGAAGGGCATCATGGTTATGACACCGCGAACTACTACCGCTGGCAAGCGACAGTAGTCGAGGTGCGCCTTCGGCCCGGTTGGATCGGGTTTGACAAAGAGAAACGCGGCCTTGGCCGCGTTTTTTTTCGTCTGTCGCCTGCCAGCTCCCTGATAAGCTGCCGGCTTTCGCGTCAAGCGAGGCAAGGCCGCAAAGAACAATCGCCGGATCGTGCGCAAACAGATAAGCACGCGGGCCGGTGCCACAAGATGCAGTTTGATCCGCTCGGGCGAAGCGCAAGTCGCCGCCGGCGGAATCCTGGAGAGTCGAAATGATCGCAATCACGCTGCCGGATGGGTCCCGCCGCGAGTTTCCCGGCCCGGTGACGGTTGCCGAAGTGGCGCAGAGCATCGGCTCCGGCCTGGCCAAGGCCGCGCTGGCTGGCAAGGTGGATGGCACGCTGGTCGACGCGAGCTACCAGATCGACCGCGACGTTGAGCTGGCCATCGTCACGGACAAGGACGCCGACGGCGTCGATGTGATCCGCCACTCCACGGCGCACTTGCTGGCCTACGCCGTCAAGGAGCTGTATCCCGAAGCTCAGGTGACGATCGGGCCGGTGATCGAAAACGGCTTCTACTACGACTTCGCCTACAAGCGTCCCTTCACGCCCGAAGACCTGGCCGCCATCGAAAAGAAGATGACGGAGCTCGCCCGCAAGGACGAGAAGGTCGTGCGCGAAGTGTGGAACCGCGACGAAGCCGTGGCGCTGTTCGAGTCGATGGGCGAGAAGTACAAGGCCGAGATCATCGCCTCGATCCCGGCTGACCAGGAAATCGGCCTGTACCGCGAAGGCAATTTCGTCGACCTGTGCCGCGGTCCGCACGTGCCGTCCACGGGCAAGCTGAAGGTCTTCAAGCTGATGAAGGTGGCCGGCGCCTACTGGCGCGGCGACTCCAACAACGAGATGCTCCAGCGCATCTACGGCACGGCCTGGGCCAGGAAGGAAGACCAGGAAGCCTACCTGCACATGCTGGAAGAGGCCGAGAAGCGCGACCACCGCAAGCTGGGCAAGTCGCTCGACCTGTTCCACCTGCAGGAAGAGGCGCCCGGCATGGTGTTTTGGCACCCGAAGGGTTGGCAGGTGTGGCAGGCTGTCGAGCAGTACATGCGCGTCCGCCTGGGCGACGCCGGCTACCAGGAGGTGCGCACGCCGCAGGTGATGGACCGTTCGCTCTGGGAAAAGTCCGGCCACTGGCAGAACTACAAAGAGAACATGTTCGTCACGGAGTCGGAGAAGCACGACTACGCGATCAAGCCGATGAATTGTCCGGGCCACGTGCAGATTTTCAACCACGGCCTGCGTTCGTACCGCGACCTGCCGCTGCGCCTGGCCGAGTTCGGCGCCTGCCATCGCAACGAGCCCTCGGGCGCGCTGCACGGCCTGATGCGCGTGCGCGGCTTTGTGCAGGACGATGCGCATATCTTCTGCACGGAAGAGCAGATCGTGGCCGAGGCCAAGGCCTTCAACGAACTGGCGTTCGGAGTCTACGACGACTTCGGCTTCAAGGACGTGGCGGTCAAGCTGTCGCTGCGCCCCGCGCAGCGTGCCGGCTCGGACGAGGTCTGGGATCACGCCGAAGAGGGCCTGCGCCTGGCGTTGCGCGCCTGCGGCGTGGACTGGGAAGAGCTGCCGGGCGAGGGTGCTTTCTACGGCCCCAAGGTCGAGTACCACATCAAGGACGCGATCGGCCGCTCGTGGCAGTGCGGCACGCTGCAGCTTGACCTGGTGCTGCCTGAACGCCTTGGTGCCGAATACGTCTCTGAGGACAATTCGCGCAAGCGCCCGGTGATGCTGCATCGCGCGATTCTGGGTTCGTTCGAGCGCTTCCTGGGCATCCTGCTGGAAAACCATGCCGGTGCGCTGCCGGCGTGGCTTGCCCCGGAACAGGTTGTGGTCATGAATATCGCGGATTCGCAGGCGGAATATGCTGAAAACGTCGTGCAATCGCTGCAAAAACAAGGGTTTAGGGCCAAGGCGGATTTGCGTAACGAGAAAATTACGTATAAAATCCGCGAGCATTCGCTTCAGAAGGTTCCCTACCTGCTAGTGGTGGGCGACAAGGAGCGGGATGCCAGTCAAGTGGCCGTGCGTGCCCGTGGCAACGTGGATCTGGGTGTGATGCCCGTCTCCGCGTTTGTTGAGCGTCTGCAACACGACGTCGCCAGCAAAGCCTGATGGGTGGTGAGCACGGCTTGTTTTTTTGTCTTCTTGAGGTAACGCAACATCGCTACGGACAAAGGTCATCGCATCAACCGGGAAATCAGCGCGCCTGAGCTGCGCCTGGTAGGGGTTGATAACGAGCAGCTCGGCATCGTCAAGTTCATGGACGCGCTTCGGCTGGCTGAGGATAAGGACTTGGACCTGGTGGAGATCGCGCCGAACGCGGTTCCTCCCGTCGCCCGGATCATGGATTACGGGAAGTTCAAGTACGAGGAAGCCAAGCGTGCCCACGAGGCCAAGCTGAAGCAGAAAATCATCCAGGTCAAGGAAGTCAAGTTCCGCCCCGGTACGGATGATGGCGACTACAACGTCAAGCTGCGCAACCTGAAGCGCTTCCTGGAAGACGGCGACAAGACCAAGATCACGCTGCGGTTCCGTGGTCGCGAGATGGCGCACCAGGAAATCGGCGCACGCATGCTCGAACGCCTGAAGGCGGACCTGGAAGAAATCGGACAGGTCGAGCAGATGCCGAAGATGGAAGGGCGCCAGATGGTGATGGTGCTCGCCCCCAAGAAGAAGAAGTAATTCCTGCGCGATGCAGCGGCCGGGATGCCAGGCATCCCGGCGTTGCTTCGTGCGGAAGTGGCGCGCGGCCTGCAAGGGTCGTCGTGCAACAACAAGTGGATGCGGGTCTTGCAAGCGTCGGCGTGAGCCGTCCACCTGCATGCATGTCATATGAGCTGGAGTTTTTCATGCCGAAGATGAAGACGAAGAAAAGCGCCTCCAAGCGCTTTACTGCCCGTCCGAACGGTTCGTTCAAGCGTGGCCAGGCCTTCAAGCGTCACATCCTGACCAAGAAGACCACCAAGAACAAGCGTCAACTGCGCGGTACTCAGGACGTCCATGAGACGAACCTGAAGTCGGTGCGCGCGATGATGCCTTACGCATAACCCCTGACGATAACGAAAGGAGAATTACATGCCTCGAGTAAAGCGTGGGGTCACTGCACGGGCCCGTCACAAGAAAGTCATCGACGCTGCCAAGGGTTACCGCGGCCGTCGCAATAATGTCTACCGCATCGCCAAGCAGGCGGTCATGCGTGCTGGCCAGTACGCGTACCGCGATCGCCGCAACAAGAAGCGCGTGTTCCGCGCTCTGTGGATTGCGCGTATCAATGCCGCGACGCGTGAGCATGGCATGACCTACAGCGTGTTCATGAACGGTCTGAAGAAGGCCTCGATTGAACTGGACCGCAAGGTGCTGTCGGACATGGCTATTCACGACAAGCCTGCCTTTGCCGCCATCGTCAACCAGGTGAAAGCCACCGTTGCCTGATGCCGGCTGCGGTAGCGCGTAAGCGCTGCCGGGCAAGCACCGACCGCAAGGTCGACCGCCGACCGCAAGGTCTGCTGAAACGGGGCTCCTCACCGAGCCCCGTTTTTATTTGCGGTTCCGGATACCGTTTTGCGCCAGGCGTCGAGACGGCATCCGAAAACGCATACCGCACGTAGTGCCAACCCACGTCGGGCCGGCCATTGTCTTTTGTCATTGGTCCGACCGACGCCAGAACACGCCACGACCGCCGCCATGTCTCAGGATCTGGATCAAATTGTCGCCGACGCCCAGGCCGCCTTCGCTGCTGCCAACGACAACGCCACGCTGGAAAACGAAAAGGCCCGCTTCCTGGGCAAGACCGGCGCGCTGACCGAGCTGCTCAAGGGCCTCGGCAAGCTCGACCCGGAAACCCGCAAGACGGAAGGCGCACGAATCAACCAGGTCAAGCAGCAGGTGGAAGCCGCGCTGCAGGCGCGCCGCCAGGCGCTGGCCGACGCGCTGATGAATGCGCGCCTGGCTGCCGAGGCCATCGACGTCACGCTGCCGGGCCGCGCGGCCAGCCGTGGCAGCCTGCATCCGGTGATGCGCACCTGGGAGCGCGTGGAGCAGATCTTCGGCTCGATCGGCTTCGATGTGGCCGACGGCCCCGAGATTGAAACCGACTGGATGAACTTCACCGCGCTGAACAACCCGGACAACCACCCGGCGCGTTCGATGCAGGACACCTTCTATATCGACGGCCGCGACAGCGAGGACAAGTTGCTGCTGCTGCGTACGCACACCAGCCCGATGCAGGTGCGCTACGCCAAGATGCACGTCGAAAAGTACGCCGGCAAGCCGATGCCGCCGATCAAGGTGATCTGCCCGGGCCGTACCTATCGCGTCGACAGCGACGCCACCCACTCGCCGATGTTCAACCAGGTCGAAGGCCTGTGGATCGGTGAAGACATCAGCTTTGCCGACCTGAAGGGCGTGTACGCCGACTTCCTGCGCAAGTTCTTCGAGCGCGACGATATCCAGGTGCGCTTCCGACCGTCGTACTTCCCGTTCACCGAGCCGTCGGCGGAGATCGACATGGCCTTCGAGGATGGGAAAAATGCGGGGAAATGGCTGGAGATTTCCGGTTCGGGCCAGGTGCATCCGAATGTGCTGCGCAACATGGGCCTCGATCCCGAGCGCTATATCGGTTTCGCGTTCGGCTCCGGCCTGGAGCGCCTGACCATGCTGCGCTATGGCATCAACGACCTGCGCCTGTTCTTCGAGGGCGACGTGCGCTTCCTGCGCCAGTTCGCCTGACGCGCCGCCGCCGTCCCCTCGTCAACGACTACACAGAATACTTACCGGATCAGAAGCGCCATGCAATTCTCGGAATCCTGGCTTCGCACCTTCGCCAACCCTGAAAAGATCTCCACCGACGCGCTGTCGCACACGCTGACCATGGCCGGCCTGGAAGTGGAAGAGGTGGGCTCGGTCGCGCCGCCGTTCGACAAAGTGGTGGTCGCGCGCGTGCTGTCGACCGAGCGCCATCCCAACGCCGACCGCCTCAATGTGTGCCAGGTCGATGCCGGCAGCGGCGAGACCCTGCAGATCGTCTGCGGCGCGCCCAACGTCAAGCCGGGCATCCTGGTGCCGTGCGCACTGGTGGGCGCGGTGCTGCCCCCGTCCGAGGACGGGGGCCAGCCGTTCGAGATCAAGGTCGGCAAGCTGCGCGGCGTGGACAGCTACGGCATGCTGTGCTCGGCACGCGAACTGAAGCTGTCGGAAGAACACGGCGGCCTGTTGGTGCTGCCGGAGGACGCGCCGGTCGGCCAGAACATCCGCGAATACCTCGACCTGGATGATCAGGTCTTTGTCATCAAGCTGACGCCGAACAAGGCCGACTGCCTGTCGATCCACGGCGTGGCGCGCGAAGTGTCGGCACTGACCGGCGCCGCGCTGAAACTGCCTGAAATGAAGCCGGTGGCGGTGACGATCCAAGACAAGCTGCCGGTCAAGGTGTCGGCGCCTGACCTGTGCGGCCGCTTCTCGGGCCGCGTGATCCGCGGCGTGAACGCGCGCGCCGCCACGCCGGCATGGATGGTGCAGCGGCTGGAGCGCTCGGGCCAGCGCAGCATCTCGGCGCTGGTGGACATCTCCAACTACGTGATGCTGGAGCTGGGCCGTCCGTCTCACGTGTTCGACCTGCACAAGATCCACGGCGGCCTGGACGTGCGCTGGGGCCGCAAGGGCGAGCAGATCAAGCTGCTCAACGGCAACACCATCGAGGTCGACGAGCAGGTCGGCGTGATTGCAGATGACAAGGAGATCGAGAGCCTGGCCGGCATCATGGGCGGCGACAGCACCGCCGTGACGCTGGACACCACCGACATCTACCTCGAGGCTGCATTCTGGTGGCCGTCGGCGATCCAGGGCCGCGCGCGCCGCTACAACTTCTCGACCGATGCCGCGCACCGCTTCGAGCGCGGCGTGGACTATGCCACCACGGTCGAGCATATCGAACGCATCACCGCGCTGATCCTCGAGATCTGCGGCGGCCAGGCCGGCCCGGTGGACGATCACGTGGTCAACCTGCCGGTGCGCAAGCCGGTAAGCCTGCGCGTCGCGCGCGCCGAGCGCGTGCTCGGCATCGAGCTGTCGCCGGCTGCCATCGCCGATGTGTTCCAGCGCCTGCAGCTGCCGTTCACGCGGTCGCAGGGCGCCGAGGGCGAGGTGTTCGAGGTCACGCCGCCGAGCTACCGCTTCGACATCGAGATCGAGGAAGACCTGATCGAGGAGGTCGCGCGCATCTATGGCTTCGAGCGTATTCCGGCGCGTCCGCCGGTGGCCGAGAGCGAGATGCGCCCGACCAACGAGGCCCGCTGCTCCACCCACGTGGTGCGCCACGCCGTGGCCGCGCGCGACTACCAGGAAGTCATCAACTTCGCCTTCGTCGAAGAGAAGTGGGAGCGCGACTTCGCCGCCAACGACAACCCGATCCGTCTGCTCAATCCTATCGCCAGCCAGCTGGCCGTGATGCGTTCGACGCTGATCGGCGGCCTGGTCGACAAGGTGCGTTACAACCTGAACCGCAAGGCCGCGCGCGTGCGCCTGTTCGAGGTGGGCCGCGTGTTCCATCGTGACCAGGAGGTGAAGGACGGTGGCCTGACGGTTGCCGGCTACCACCAGCCGATGATGGCCGCCGGCATCGCCTATGGCCCGGCGTTCGAGGAGCAATGGGGCATCCCCACGCGCAACGTCGATTTCTTCGACGTAAAGGGCGATGTCGAGGCGCTGTTCCATCCGCGCGTGCCGCGCTTCGAGCCGGTGTCGCACCCCGCGCTGCACCCGGGCCGCGCCGCGCGCGTGCTGCTCGACGGCAAACCGGTTGGCATGGTTGGCGAGCTGCATCCGCGCTGGCTGCAGGAGTACGAGCTGGCGCACGCGCCGGTGCTGTTCGAGCTGCAGCTCGACGCGCTGCGCGAAGCCGGCCTGCCGGTGTACACCGAAATCTCCAAGTTCCCGGCCGCGGTGCGCGACCTGGCCGTGGTGGTGAAGCAATCGGTACGTGTGCAGGACATGCTCGACACCATGCGCGCAGCACTGGAAAAGCAGGGCTACGGCCGCTACTGCCAGGGCCTCGTGCTGTTCGACGAGTTCCGTCCCAAGGGCGCTTCCACCGCCATCGGCGCGGACGAGAAAAGCCTTGCGTTCCGGGTGACCTTGCAAGATACTGGGTCGACCCTCCAGGACGAAACTGTCGACAGCGCAGTGCGCTGCATGGTCGACGCGCTGGCCGAGGCCTTCCAGGCCCGGCTGCGCGGCTGAACCGACAGCCACACGATAAACAGGGCGCCCGGGCCAGCCCCGGGCGGATCGCCAGACAGACACTTGAGCGATCGACATGAATGATCGAGACGCGAATTCCATGACCGCTGCAGCACTGGGTGAGATGAGCGACCGGCAGGCTTCCTCCCTTGACGACGCGACGCCGGACAACCGCGCGACCGAGGTTCCCACGCTGACCAAGGCCGAGCTCGCCGAGATGCTGTTCGACCAGGTCGGTCTGAACAAGCGCGAATCGAAGGACATGGTCGAAGCCTTCTTCGACGTCATCCGTGAAGCGCTGGAGCAGGGCGACAGCGTCAAGCTGTCCGGCTTCGGCAACTTCCAGCTGCGCGACAAGCCGCAGCGGCCCGGCCGCAACCCCAAGACCGGCGAAGTCATCCCCATCACCGCGCGCCGCGTGGTGACCTTCCACGCCAGCCAGAAGCTCAAGGGCCTGGTGGAAGAGCGCGCGGGCATCGCAGGCTGACCCGTCACCCAAACGGCGGATTGCTTCCACAGGCTGGCATCGGTATTCTTCTGGGCGCGCAGCTCCTGCGCGCCAACCTCATGGCCGGCATGGCCTGACGCTCGTCTACACACTTCATGTCGGACAAATCCAGCGAACGCATCGCGTTGCCGCCGATCCCGGCCAAGCGCTACTTCACTATCGGTGAGGTGAGCGAGCTTTGCGCCGTCAAGCCGCACGTGCTGCGCTATTGGGAGCAGGAGTTCACGCAGCTCAAGCCCGTCAAGCGCCGCGGCAACCGCCGCTACTATCAGCACCATGAAGTTCTGCTGATCCGCCGCATCCGCGAATTGCTGTATGAGCAGGGCTTCACCATCAACGGTGCGCGCAACCGGCTCGACGAAGGGCGCCATCACAGCGCCACTGCGGTAGTGCCGGAAGCAACGGAAGGCAGCGAAGAAAGCGCGGCGGCCCTGTCGGTCGACATCGCCGGTCTGCGCAATGAACTGGTCGAAGTGCAGCACCTGCTCGCGCAACTGCGCGAGATTGCGAAGCACGGATAATTTGACGTCAGGTGCTAGTCATACGGGAAATGCTTCTGATATAATCTTTTTCTTTCGGGGCGTAGCGCAGCCTGGTAGCGTACCTGCATGGGGTGCAGGTGGTCGGAGGTTCAAATCCTCTCGCCCCGACCAGTATTGACAAGGCCTAGCGAGTTTTACTCGCTAGGCCTTTTGTCTATTTTGGGCGCAAGTGTCTGACTTGACCGCTTCATGGCGACAGGTTTGACGTGCTCAACCTCTCGCGCCTTGGTGCAGTGCGCAGTGATTTCGGCGGTCGTGTGACCCGCCGATGCCTGGGCCGCCGCAGCACCTTCCTGCCGCCCCTTATCCGTCAGCACGTTCGCCCGCAGGTCCTGCAACTCCGACGTCATCTCAATCAGCATCCGCACGCCCGAATCATTCACCGCCTTGGCCGGATGATTGGCGTTCTGCACCGATAGCAGCGCCCGATACTTCTTGCTCGCGTTCGGCTTAGCATTCGAAATGCTTGTTCAAGAAGCGCGCGATATCCTTGGGTCCGACAGACGAGCCACTGGTCATCGACCAGAATGCAGATCTGCTGGCCGGTCGGGGCACATCGTGGATAGCCGCGTTCGAGCGTGACCTGGCACAGGACCTATTCGGCTTTCCGTTGGCGTATTAGCTCCCGGATCGGCGCACACCACGGCGCGGCCGAAGAGCATGGGGTGTTCTTTGGTCATGCTACGATCCAGAGACATTGGAAGAGGAGGCTGCCATGGAAGATGAGCTTTTTGCGACGGACACCCATGTGGCCCGGATAGCCGTGATGGAAACCGCTTCTGGACTGTTCAGAGGCTATGTGTATATCCGCCGGCTGGAAGAAGATCCCGATGCAGAAGTCCCACACCAAACCGTGGAGGATTTCCCAACGAGGGAGGAGGCGAAGGAGGCTGCGACATACCTGGCCACCAGGACGCTGAGAGAACTCGAGTTCTAAGTGGCCCCTCGGGAGTGGTATCAACGCGGGTCGCGTCGGTCATTACCTATACTTTCACAACGGTAAAAGCTGCGTTCGGAGCACCCGCACCGATGGCCTACCTGACCGGGAGATCGACATGGCAAGCTTAAGACTCTTCGTGCGCTCACTGGCGTTGTTGCCCCTGTTGGGGGTGGTTAGCTGCATCTCGGTCAACCGCACCGTCACCGAGCCGCCCGCGCCAAGCGGTCGTACGGTCGTGGTGCCGCCAGGTTCTACCGTGACATGCACGCCTGGTCCGTGCCAGGAGCGTTGACATCCTCTCCTCCCTAAAGTCCCTAAAGGGAGGAGATTCCCTCTGCAGGCGATCGATGTCCCGATCGGGCAAGGATATTTAGCGCAGCGTTCACATCGCGATCATGTACAGCACCGCATCGACTGCATACCCACTGCCTTATTCCAAGGTCTGCGATACCTTTCGGCCTCTCCGGCGGCATCGTGTCACACGAAGAGCAGACCTGGGTGGTGAAACGTTCGTCGACTTCCTCGTACCACGCGCCATGCGCAATCGCCTTGTACGCGAGCATTGTGCGGAAGGACGACCAGCCTGCATCGAGGACGGACTTCGCCATGCTGGTTCTGGCGAGGCTGGCGGCATTCACATTACCCACCGCGATGTAGTCGAAGTCCCGCACGATGCGATGCGAGAGCTTGTGCAGGAAGTCACGCCGCGCGTTGGTGATGCGCGCGTGGACGTTGGTGGCCTGTCGTTTCTTGCGCGCACGCTGCGCTTTGGCAAGGGCTTGCTCAAGTTGGCCAAGGTGGCGCGGATTCCCGATCTTCTCGCCGGTGGAGAGTGTGGCAAGGTCCTTCAAGCCCAGATCGATGCCGACGCCGCGTTCCGGGCAGCGGGCCTGAGTGTCGGCAACTTCAATCACGATGTTCAGGAACCAATTGCCCCGGGCGTCGCGCGAGAAATTCGTGCCGTCCTTGATCTTGCCCTCGGGAAGGGGCCTCGAGTTGAACACGCGAAATGTGCTGCCGGCAAAGCGGAATGCGTCGCCCGAGCGCTTGAGATCCCGGCCCTTGAGCGGCACCCAGCCGAGGGATCTGCGGCCGCGATAGCGCAAATAGGGCCGGCGATGCTGGCTACGCGACTTGGCGTACTGCTCGCAAACCGCATTGACGGTACCCGAATGGATGCCGAGTTCCTTGCTGCTGCCGGTCGTCAGCACGTTCAGATCGAAACCCGTAGGCCATTTTTTGCCCCATTTGAGCGCGTGCTTCTGCGTATCATTGCAGAAGTTCCAGACGTAGTTCACTACGCGGCTCTGCTGATTGAGCAGGCCGTTCAGCGACTTCACCCGGTAGCGATAGACGAGAAGCATGCCGGCCATTCTAACTTGGGAATGCCGCCTGTCGGCGGCGCTCCTTTCACTCCCCGCCCTGAAAGGCCCTGGAGGCCCTGAAGGGCGGGGTTTCTCGGAGCAAGTCTGATGAAGTGATAGCCATTGGGCGCGTTGAATCCTGAGAAGACGGCAACGAGGTGCCTGCAGTCGCCGGCGCTGGCCCGAAATACATACTCGACCGTCTGGCCGTTGCTGGTGAAAACGCTCGCGGTGGCTTTGCGCGTGTCGGTTGCCGCAGCATTCGGAACGTTCATGAAGGGCCGTGCGTCGATGTCCGATGACTGGTGCATGGAGAATGGCCGGTAAGCAAAGCTGTCGAGTCTCTCCGCGCCACGGCGCGCCCACCTTGATGTCAGTCAATGCTGCAGTTTTGAGAGATTTCAGCCATGCGGCGACCTGTCGTTGCCGGTACAGTCCTCCGGTTCGGTCATCGTTGGAACTGGTTTTACATGCGAAACAAGCGATTAGCCTTATGCGTGTGCGTGGTCTTGCTGGTTTTTCTGCAGGCAGCCCGGGCGGCGCCGGGCGGCACTGACGAAGTTCTTGAATCCCGTCCTTACACCATGCGCGCGGCGCTGTTCAGCGCGCTGACCGCGCACCGCGACTTTGTGATGCTCGGTGACAGCATCACGGCGTCCGGCGAGTGGTCAGAGTTGCTGCCCGATGCAAGCATCGCCAATCGCGGCATAAGCGGAGACACGACGCTGGGCATGCTGGCGCGACTGGCGCCGGTCCTGTCGATGCGGCCTGCGGCGGTGTTTGTCATGGCAGGCATCAACGACCTGCGGCGCCGCCGGCGCAGCGTCGATGAGACCCTCGACACGTATCGATCCGTTATCGAAGCCATCTTGCGAGGCGGCTCCCGTGTGGTCGTGCAGTCGACGCTTCTTGTGAGGCTGCATGGGCGGGAAGACCTGAATGATTCGGTGGGGCGTCTGAATACCAAGTTGCGGGACTACTGCGGCAGCCAGGATGGGTGCGAGTTTGTCGACCTGAACCCAGCGTTGTCGCCTTGCGGCCGGCTCGCGTCCGCCTATACCGGTGACGGCGTTCACCTTAACGGCGCAGGCTACCTGCGCTGGTCTGCCGAGATCCGGGCGTTAGTCGGGCGCATCGCAGATTCGCAGTCCGCTTCGCCAATGCATTGAGGGGTGCCTCTTAGATGCCGCGCCGTTGCACCTATAGTTAGTGCTGCAGCAACCGTGACGCCACGACGGGACAAATGATGCGTCTCCTTTGTGGCAGATGCATCCAGTCTCCGCGCTGTGCCGCGCGACCGGTATCGGGCGCCGTCCGACAGGGATGTGTTGCCTGGTCGACAGCGCCTAGGGAGCCTGCTCGGGCTCCGCGCGGTAGGCCGACCAGAAATAGTGCGTGTACCTGCCGTGGCGTGCCCGTTTCTTTTCGATAAATAGCCGCACGGTGCCGGCATGGCCGGCATCGACCAGCACCTCGCGATGGCTGGGGCCGTCGCGCGTGGCGGAGCCGAGCGTGCGCAGCGCGGCGGCAATGTAGTGGCCCTCGATACGCGCGAGGATGCCGTTGGCGCCGGCCACCGGATAGCTGTCCGGCGCGTCCGGTGGCGCATGGCAGCGGGCTGCGAGCTTGCTGTTGCCCATGGCTCAGCTCCGGCCCGGGCTGACGCTGAGGCCTTCCCGCGTCAGGTCGACGTAAGGCAGGTGGCCGTAGGCGCGCAGGCGGCGGATGTCTTCACGTGCGGAAGCGGGGATGCCGGGGCGGCAGCCTAGGGCGCGGGTACTGATGTGGAAGGTGCCGCAGCTCGGGCAGGTGTAGCGGTAGCCGCGCGGCGCGGCGCGCAGGCGCTCGGCGGCGGCGCCGCAGACAGGGCAGTTGGCGGGTTCGGGTGACATGGGGCGCACAGGTCAGATACTGTATGGATATACAGTATAGCGCTGCTGCGCGAACTGTCGTCAGAAAAGGATACCCGGGTTCTTCGATCTTGGCGCGTGGCGGCTTGACGTAGACTGGCGCCGCAGTACTCACCGGGCCGCCCGCACCCCGCCACGGCGGGCTGCTTTTTTTGTCAGGACCGCTGGCGCGCAAGCCGGCGCAGCAACGCGTCGTGGCCGCTGGCGAGGCCGGCAAGCGTGTCGCAGCTGGCCAGCTCGAATTCGCTGAACTGGAACGCGGGCGCAACGGTGCAGCCGACCAGTGCAAAGTCGGCGCCATCGCCCGGGTCCACGCGCTCCGCCGCAAACCAGTGGCCCGCCGGCACCATCGCCTGGAAAGCCGCGCCGGCATGCCGCAACGGATCGCCCAGACGGTGCGTGACGATGCCGCCGGCCGCGATCACGTGCAAGTCAACCGGCGAGCCCGCGTGAAAGTGCCAAAGCTCATCGGAATAGATGCGATGCCAGGCGGAATAGTCGCTGCCGCACAGCATGTAGTAGATCGCGGTGGAGGCCTCGCGGGTGCGCCCGTCTTCGTCGACGAGGCGCTGCTGGCTGCGATAGGTTTCGCGGTAGTAGCCGCCTTCAGGGTGCGGCTTCAGGTCGAGCGAGCGGATCAGTTGCGTGGCCGCGGGACTGGGATCTGACATGTCGGCATGGTGGTGGCGCATCTTCGATGCGGGGCCCATAGCTTAAAGCAGGGCAAAGCGTGCCTGGCCCGGGCCGACCAGCGCCGGGCGGCTGACCGGGTAGCGATGGCGCGTGCCGTGCGCGTCGAAGGACAGGAAGTCGGGCGTCCAGCGCAGCGCCTGCAGCTGCTGTGGCGCGATGCCGTGGACGATGATGGCGCCAGCGTCCACGCGGACGCCGTCGCAGGGCAGGCGTACGGATTCGGCGTCGTCGCCAAAGTAATAGGCCTCGAGCAGGATGGAATCGGACGGGTACAAGGGCATGGGGAGGCGTCATTCCGATACTGTATGAATGTACAGTATAGTCGTCGCCTGCGGTTCGGTCATCCCCACGATTCTCAATTTCGCGCGCGTCCCACCTGCCTGCGGGGGCGACGCGGCAAGCGGTGTGGGCCTGTCTTGGTATAACCTGAAATCGATGCCGGGCCGACACCCTTGTCGTGCCAGCAGGACCGGCAGTGTCGCTACGGGAGATGCCATGGCGGAGTGCGGAAGCAGGGCTTGCTGGTTTGGGCTCGGTATTGTGCTGGGTGCGGCGGTGGGCGGTGCCTGCGCGATGCTCGTGCGCACGGCCGTGGCGCAGGCGCGGATGCAGCCGGATGCACCGGTGGTGCCGTCCGATCCCACCGCGGATCGTGCGTTGACCGATGCCGCGACCGACGTGGTCGAGTATCGCGGCTTCGTGGTCCACGTGTTTTGCCACGCGCTGGGGCCGGAGCGTTTCAAGGCCGTATGCGATATCTGGGAGGCTGGCGCCGTGGTGCTGGAGGGCGGCGGGCCGCCGGCCACGCACGCGACGCCTGACAAGGCGCGCGCAGCCGCTATCGAGTGGGCCCGGCAATGGGTGCAACGCAATGGCTAGCGAGCCGCCGCCCGCGGCGACCATCGCCCTGACAGGAGCTGCCGATGCACGCCTGTGACCTGTGTCACCAGCTGGTGGGCGAACCCTCGAGCGTGCCGCCGCACGAGAACCTGGCGGCGTCGGGCATCGCGGCCAGGAGCAACCGCTGCAAGGTCGACAGTCGCTGGCGCTGCACCGGCTGTGGCGCATGGATGTACCAGAGCACGGCGCTGGGCGAGCCGCCAAATGTGTGGCGCATGGGGACGCGCCCGGACGACTGGCCTGATAATCGCGGCTGAGTTGGCGTGGCCGCCCCCGCAAATCGGCGGACGGCCACGCCCGGATCGCGCCCCGGCTCAGCCGCTCGGGCGCTTGTTAAAAGGAGAATTCATGTTTGTTTGTGGGAACCAGGCTTGCGGCGCACGCTGGGAGCCGGATGAAGTGCAGATCCGCAATGAAGGGCAGGGCCCGGTATTCCGCTGCCCGCAATGCGGAGCACGCAACCACGTCGAGGCGCGCACGGCGCGCGACGGCCGCACGGTCTACCGCCAGGTGTCCGCAAAGCCGGCGCCGCGCTAGCCTCGACCGGCGGCTAACCGTGCCACCCCACGCCTGTGGGGTCAAATTCACACGTTAGCCGCCTTAAGCTCGCTCAGGCGGGACCGTTAAACACAAAATGGACTTTGCCGACCTTCCCCAAGAATCCGCTTCCAATGCTGAACGCATGGGCTGGGCGAACGCTTCGCCGGAAGTGATCGCCAAGGTGTTGAATTCGGCGTTGGCAGCGCAGGACCTTTCCGGGTTTGCCGCGCTGCTGTCGGATATCGCGCGCGACCGCGGGCTCAAGGGCCAGCGCGCCGCGCACCAGTCGATCTACGACATGCCGTACGCCAGCCTGCTGCCCCGGCAGAAGCACCTGCTGTCCGATGCCTTCGACCTGCTGATCCTGCTCGGGCTGGAGCTGCGTCCGCGCCCTGCCGATGAAGATATCGACGCCGACGCGGACAGCGATACGGACACCTATTCGGACACCGACGCGGACACAGACGCGGGCGATTAGCCCCGCGCCTGGGTGCGCCGCCGCGCTAGGCGCGTTCCAGCATGCCGATCTCGCGCACCGCGACCGACAGCATCGACAACCCCGCTGCCCCCGAGGCGCGCTGGTCGGCCAGCATGCGCGTGAAGCGTTCGAGCGCGCCGTGGCGGCTGGCCCGCCACGCGTCGATCATCGCTTCGGGCGTGTCCAGCGCGCCCGCCTGCGACAGCACGCTGCTCGTCAACGCGCGCTTGAGCCGGCCCAGGTCTTCCAGCGTGGTGGTGCGCGCGAGCAGGTCCCAGTGCGTGTCCGAGGGCAGCGCCAGTGCGCGCTCGCGCAGCCAGCTGAAGCTCAGGTGGCTGTCCAGCGCGAAATAGACACCCGCCACCAGGTCGAGGCTGCGATCGCACGCGGCCGCCACTTCCGCGATATCGAGCGCCGCGGCGGAAGTCTCGCTGCCGGCCACGCGCATCGCCAGCGCCTCGCCGACCCCGACATCGATAAATGCCTTGGCGCGCTCAGCCAGCGCCGCCGCATCCGCGGGGGGCAGCAGCCGCTGCAGCTGTGGCACCAGCCACTGCGCGGCCTGGGCAAAGCGCGCCAGGTCCTCGCCGGCCTTGCCGCCCGCACGCAGATAACGGATGAACCACAGGCAGGCACGCTCGAGCAGCAACGCCACGGCGTTGAACATGCGCGCCTGCTCGGCATCGGGCACGCGGTTGTCGAGCGCGTCGATCTCCTGCCACAGCGCGGTCAGGTTGAACACATCGCGCGCGATCAGGCAGGCGCGCACGATATCGGCGGGGCGCGCATCGGTTTCTTCCATGATCCGATGCACAAAGGTGGCGCCGATGCGGTTGACCAGCAGATTGGTCAGGTGCGTGGCCAGGATCTCGCGCCGCAGCGGATGGCGCTGCATCGCATCGCTGTAGCGCTGGCGCAGCGGCACCGGGAAGTAGTCGGCCAGCAGGCCGGCGACCAGCGTGTCTTCTGGCACGTCGGACGCCAGCAGTTCGTCGTACAGCCACATCTTGCTGTAGGCGAGCAGCACCGCGCGCTCGGGCGAGGTCAGCCCTTCGCCGGCCAGCTTGCGCTCGGCGATCTCTTCATCCGAGGGCAGGAACTCCAGCGCGCGGTTCAGCCGCCCGGCGCGCTCCAGCCAGCGCACCAGGCGCGCCTCGCCGTCGAGCAGCGGGACGGTGCTGCGCCCCGCGACCGACAGCGCTTGGGTCTGGTAGTAGTTGTCCTGCAGCACCAGCAGGCCGACTTCATCGGTCATCTCGGCCAGCAGCTTGTTGCGCTGCTTCTCGGTCATCTCTCCGTCCGCGACCACCAGCCCGAGCAGGATCTTGATATTGACTTCGTGATCGGAGCAGTCCACGCCGGCCGAGTTGTCGATCGCATCCGTATTGATGCGCCCGCCCTTGCGCGCGTACTCGATGCGGCCCAGCTGCGTGAAGCCCAGGTTGCCGCCTTCGCCGACCACCTTGCAGCGCAGCTCGCTGCCGTTCACGCGCACCGCGTCGTTGGTGCGGTCGCCGGCCTGCAGGTGTGTTTCCTGGCTGGACTTGACGTAGGTGCCGATGCCGCCGTTGTAGAGCAGGTCTACCGGCGCCATCAGGATGGCGTGGATCAGCTCGGCCGGCGACAGCGCGCTGGCCGTGACGCCGAGCACCGCCTGCACCTGCGGCGACAGCGGGATGGTCTTGGCGGTGCGCGGATAGACGCCGCCACCGGCGGAGATCAGCGTGGTGTCGTAGTCGGCCCAGCTGGAGCGTGGCAGGCTGAACAACCGCGTGCGTTCCTGCAGGGTCTTGGCCGTGTCCGGGTCGGGATCGAGGAAGATATGCCGGTGGTCGAAGGCGGCCACCAGCCGGATATGCGGCGACAGCAGCATGCCGTTGCCGAACACGTCGCCCGACATGTCGCCGACGCCGGCCACGGTGAAGTCGGTGGTCTGGATATCGACGCCCATCTCGCGGAAATGCCGCTTGACCGATTCCCACGCGCCGCGCGCGGTGATCCCCATCTTCTTGTGGTCATAGCCGACCGAGCCGCCGGAGGCGAAGGCATCGCTCAGCCAGAAGCCGTACTCGGCCGAGATCGCGTTGGCAAAGTCCGAGAATGTCGCCGTGCCCTTGTCTGCGGCCACCACCAGGTAAGGGTCGTTGTCGTCGTGGCGCACTATTTCGGGTGGCGGCACCACTTGTCCGCCGACCAGGTTGTCGGTCAGGTCCAGCAGCCCGCGCAGGAAGGTCTGGTAGCAGGCGATGCCTTCCTGCAGGAAGGCGTCGCGCTCCGTGGGCGGTGGCGGGCGCTTGACCACGAAACCGCCCTTGGAGCCGACCGGCACGATCACGGTGTTCTTGACCATCTGCGCCTTCATCAGCCCCAGCACTTCGGTGCGGAAGTCCTCGCGCCGGTCCGACCAGCGCAGCCCGCCGCGCGCCACGCGCCCGCCGCGCAGGTGCACGCCCTCCACGCGCGGCGAATAGACCCAGATCTCGAACATCGGCCGCGGCTCCGGCAGGCCGGGGACCAGCGCCGGGTTGAACTTGAACGACACGTACGGGCGCGGCTGGCCTTCCTCACTCCGGTGGAAATAGTTGGTGCGCACGGTGGCGTTGATCACGCCCAGGAAGAGCCGCAGGATGCGGTCTTCGTCGAGGTTGGGCACCTTGTCGAGCGCGGCTTCGATATCGGCCAGAAGCTTGTCGCAGCGCGCCTGGCGGGCAGGGTCGACGGCTACCTGGCTGAAGGTGTCGAAGCGCGCGACGAACAGCCCCACCAGCATCCCGGCAAGCGACGCGTTGCAGGTCAGCGCGCGCTCGATATAGGCGTCGCTGAAGGTCGAGCCTACCTGCCGCAGGTAGCGCGCATAGGCACGCAGGATGGTGACATCGCGCGCGGCCAGCTCGGCGCGCAGCACCAGCCGGTTGAGGTCGTCGTTCTCGATCTCGCCATGCCAGGCGCGGGCAAAGGCGTCCTCGAACAGCGCCTTGATGCGTGCAATGTCGAAGTCCGCTTCGCTGCCGCCGTCGGCGATCTCCAGCCCGAAGTCGTGCACCCACACCGGCATGCCGCTGTCGGGCTCGATCAGGTACGGGCGCTCTTCATCGACGCGCACGCCCAGGTGCTCGAGCATGGGCAGGCTCAGCGACAGCGCGATCGGCTCGCCCGCGCGGTAGACCTTGAAACGGAAGGCGCCCGGCGCGGCCTCGATCGGCCGGTACAGGTTCATCGCCATGCCCCTGCCGGCACCATTCGCCTGCAGCGCGTGCTCCATCAGTTCGATATCGCGCACCGCGGTGCGCGCCGGGTAGTCCTCGCGGTAGCCGGCCGGGAACGAACCGCCATAGCGTCGCAGCAGCCGGTTGCCTTGCTCTTCGCCGTAGCTTTCGTGCAGGGCCTCGGCCAGGTCGTCCTGCCAGCGGCGGCTGGCGTGGACGATGCGCTCTTCCAGTTCGCCTGTATCGACATGCGGCATGGTGCCGGGCTCGCCGCGCACGGTCAGCTGGATGCGCGCCAGCGGCGACTCCGACAGCAGCGGCTGGAATTCGCAGCTGGAGCCGTGGAAGGCCGCGGTCAGCAGCTTCTGGATCTTCTGGCGCAGATCGGTGTTGTACTTGTCGCGCGGCACGAACACCAGGCACGAGACAAAGCGGTCGAAGCGGTCGCGCCGCACGAACAGCCGTGTGCGCTGGTGTTCCTGCAGCCGCAGGATGCCGATGGTGATGTCGAACAGCTCGTCCTCGGTAGCCTGGAACAGCTCGTCGCGCGGGTATTGCTCGAGGATGGTCACCAGCGACTTGTACAGGTGCCCCTTGGCCAGGAAACCGGCGCGGGCCAGGATGTTGGCGCACTTGCGCCGCACCAGCGGGATCTCCGCGATGGGCGCCGTGTAGGCGGTCGAGGTGTACAGGCCGACGTAGCGCCGCTCGCCAAAGAGCTGGCCCTGCGGATCCAGCAGCTTGACGCCGACATAGTCCAGATAGCCGGGCCGGTGCACCGTGGCGCGCGAATTGGCCTTGGTCACGAAGATCGGCGACGCGCCTTCGATGATGATGGTGGCCGCCGCGGGCAACGGCGTCAGGTCGTCGGCATCGGGTTCGCGCAGGCTCTCGCGCAGGATGCCCGCGCCGGAGCCGGGTACGCCGCGCAGGAAATAGCGCCCGTCCTGCGACACCAGCTGGTAGTCGCGCTGGCCGAGGAAGGTGAAATGGTCGTCCATCATCCAGTCGAGGAAGGCGCGCGCTTCGGCGTTTTCCGGCGAGGCCGCGCCTGGCGTCTGGGCCAGGGCGCTGATGGTGGCCTGGGTGATGTCGCACATCTTGGGCCAGTCTTCCACTGCGGCGCGCACGTCGCCCAGCACCTGGGCGATGCCGCTGCGCAAAGCCTCCAGCCGCGCTGCCTCGCCGCTGCGGTCGATCTCGAAGTGGATAAAGGACTCCAGGCGCGAGTTGTCGCCGGCCTCGCCGGCGCCGCCCGGGGCGATGCGCTCGATGCCGCCGCGCGCATCGCGCCAGACCCGGAACACCGGATGGATCGCCGAATGCAGCGCCAGGCCCTGGCGGTTGATCTCCATCGTCACCGAATCGACCAGGAACGGCATATCGTCGTTGACGATCTCGACCACGGTGTGGTCGGAGTGCCAGCCGTGCTCTTCCAGGTTCGGGTTGTAGACGCGGATGCGGGCAGCGCTGCCGGGAACGAATTTCTGCGCGGTCTGCCAGTGCGCCATCACGGCGCCGTAGAGGTCGTCGACTTCGCGTCGGAGCAGGTCCTCGGCGTCAGTCTGGTCGTAGTAGTGCCGCAGGAAAGGCTCGACCACGGCGAATGTCGCCGCCGGCAGCCGTTCGCTGGCGAAGTTGGCCAGTTCGTCCAGCAGGTGCGCGACTTTGTCTTCGTTCTCCTGCGGCATGATCTCTCCTCGCGGTGTCGATGGGCGACGCCGGGCCGCAGTCCTGTCCGGGGGCGGTCACGGCATGTGCCGGGGCATGCTCATACTTTAGGAAAAAACGGGGCACCCGGCGCGACAAAGTAAGCGAGGGGCGTGGAGGTGGAAGAATCGACGGGAGGGAGGGGAGCCGGTCCCGGCGCAGCCTGGCGGGACCTGCTTGCCGAACGCGTCAGGGCGCTCGCATGAAAGCTATCGCGTCAGAACCGCGCGCGGGCAAGGGTAGGCGTCGAGGCGGGGCGATGCGCGACCGGCGGCAGGCCGGTGCAGGTGACCGCCGGCGCTGCGGCAGGCTTTTCCTGGCGGGCGGCTTCAGTACCCACGCGGATCTGGCGCGTAGTGTGGTCGCTCAGCGTGATCTTCATCCGTTCGAGCAAACTGCCCAGCGCCACGCGCTCTTGCGAACTGAATGGCGCCACCGACACGCTATGCAGCGCGCTCAGGGCCTGCCCGGTGCGCTCCAGCCGGCTCGCCGCGGCGTCGGCAACACGCGGGTGCGGGGCATCGCCATACTCGATCCAGCCGTCGCGCTCCAGGTCTCGCAGCATCAGCTCGGATTGCGCGACATCGATGCGCATCGCGCCCGGCAAGGGGGATCCGCGCACGAAGGCGCCTTGCCGGATGGCTCGCAACAACAGCCATTTGGCGTAATTCAGGCCAGAGGCGGAGAGGGTCTGTTCTAACGCTTCCTGCCAGGCGGTCACGGCATCGACCAGGGCGAGGACAACCGGCTCGTTGGGTTCGAGTGGTCTTGGCTGCATGAATGGCGTCTCCTGTTGTCGTTTGCCGCCACTGCGATGCTCTGGGCCGGAGCATGGCCGGCCCGGGCGGCACGGACGCCGCTGCCTCTTCGGCGGGCGCGGTCGACCGATGGCCAAGACACTATCAGAATCCATTGCAATGTTTGTGACAATTCCAGATTTCCCACGATCGCACAGGGGCATAGTGATGCAAAAGCCGCATGGCCAGGTTTTGTGAGCTATGAAAATAGCGACTGCCGTTCATGACTTTAAATCACAACCGGAATGGAAGCGGCTGGATACACTGCCTTCCGGAGACCCCCGCCAACAAGCCATCAGGCAATCGGGGCGCGCGGCACGGGCAAGGGCCCGCGCCGTCAGACCGGAGATAATGATGTACAAGGAACGCATTCGCCTGGCCAGGCTGCATGACAAAGTAGTCTCGGCCGACGAAGCCGCCGCGCTGATCCGCGACGGCATGACGGTAGGCATGAGCGGATTCACCCGCGCGGGCGACTGCAAGGAAGTTCCGTTCGCGCTGGCGCGGCGTGCGGCAACCGAGCCGCTGCGCATCACCCTGATGACCGGCGCCTCGCTGGGCAACGACATCGACCGGGTACTGGCCGAGGCGGACGTGATCGCGCGCCGCCTGCCGTTCCAGTCCGACGCCACGCTGCGCCGCAAGATCAACGCCGGCGAAGTGATGTTCATCGACCAGCATCTGTCCGAG
Organism: Cupriavidus sp. DF5525; assembly: GCF_040149425.2. NCBI lineage: Bacteria > Pseudomonadati > Pseudomonadota > Betaproteobacteria > Burkholderiales > Burkholderiaceae > Cupriavidus > Cupriavidus sp. DF5525. Next base: position 1,424,872 of record NZ_CP168265.1, read on the forward strand.
ACCGTGGAGCAGCTGCGCTCGGGCCAGATCGCGCCGGTGGACGTGGCGGTGGTGGAAGCCGTGGCGATCACCGAGCAGGGCGGCATCATCCCCAGCACTTCGGTGGGCAATTCGGCCAGTTTCGCCATGCTGGCGCGCAAGGTGATCGTCGAGATCAACCTGAACATGCCGCTGGAGCTGGAAGGCCTGCACGATATCTACTTCCCGGTGCAGCGCCCGTATCGCCAGCCAATTCCGCTGATCGCTCCCGAGCAGCGCATTGGCCTGCCGTATATCCCCATCGATCCGGAGCGGATCGTGGCCATCGTCATCACCGCCAAGGACGACAGCCCGTCCAACGCGCTGCCGCCGGATGCCGACACGCGCAGCATCGCCGGACACCTCAACGACTTCCTGTTGCACGAGGTCCGCGCCGGCAAGCTGTCGCCGGCGCTGCAGCCGTTGCAGGCGGGCATCGGCACCATTGCCAATGCGGTGCTGCATGGCCTGGTGGACTCACCGTTCCGTGACCTGAAGATGTATTCCGAGGTGCTGCAGGACAGTACCATCGAGCTGCTCGATGCGGGGCGGCTGTCGTTTGCCTCGGCGTCTTCGGTGACGCTGACGCGCGGGGTTTACCGGCGCTTCCTGGACAACCTCGACCGCTACCGCTCGCGTCTGTTGCTGCGCCCGCAGGAGATCAGCAACCATCCGGAGATCCTGCGCCGGCTGGGGCTCATCACCATCAACACGGCGCTGGAGTGCGATATCTATGGCAACGTCAACTCCACGCACGTGGGCGGCACGCACATGATGAACGGCATCGGCGGCTCCGGCGACTTTGCGCGCAATGCGCACCTGTCGGTGTTCGTGACCAAGTCGGTGGCCAAGGGCGGCGATGTCTCCAGCATCGTACCGATGGTGGCGCACGTGGACCACACCGAGCACGACGTCGACATCATCGTCACCGAGCACGGCCTGGCCGACCTGCGCGGCCTGGCACCGCGCGAGCGCGCGCTTACGATCATTGCCAATTGCGCCGACCCGCAATACCGCGAACTGCTGGGCGATTACTTCCGGCGCGCCAGCGCGCAAGGCGGGCAGACGCCGCACCTGCTGGAAGAGGCGCTGTCCTGGCACGTCGGCTTCCGCGATCGCGGCAGCATGCAGCCGGTGCAGGCGCTGGCTGCCTGAAGACGGCCCCGCCAGAATGCAAAACAGCCCGCCGAAGCGGGCTGCTTTACGTTGGTGCCGCCGCGCGGGCGGCGCGCCGGGTTACTGCGCCTTGCCAGCATTGCTGGCGGGAGCCTTGGCGCCGTCGGTGTACGGGTCCGGCTTGCCGGCCTTGGCACCGTCGGTGTACGTATCGAACTTGCCGGCCTTGGCGCCGTCCGTGTTCGGATCGAATTTCTTGCCCGAGCTGGTCAGGTCCGACTTGGTCGACTGCTTGGCACCGTCGGTATACGGGTCGAACTTGCCGGACTTGGCCGCGCCCTGGTTCGGGCCGGCCTTCTTGGTGTGGCTGCCACTGTGGATATCGCCGCCTTCCGTGTAGTTCTTTTGCGCATATACCTGGGTCGCGCCAAGCGCGGCCAGTGCAGCAACGATCAGGGTCGGAACAGTCTTCTTCAGCATGTTTTTCCTCGCGATTGACGGTCGCACAGCGCCTGCGCGAAACCGGAGTTGGGGCGGAGCGATTGCCGGAATGGACCCGGCGCAGTGGCGGAGCACCCGGCTAATGTACCGAGTAGGCGCTTGTCCGCAAAGTGAAAGTTTCTTCTAAGTGTATTGAAGACCATCGGCGGGGGCAGTGTACTGCGCGCGGTCAAGTCCTTACCGATTCCGCGCAAAACACTCCGCAGCAGTGCTTGCCTCGTCATGTGCGCAGGCAGACGACAAAAAAACCGGCTGCCGATGGCAGCCGGTTTGTGACCCCTCTCAGGACAGCTTTGCAGCCGGCTTATTCCAGCGTGATGTTCTGGTCGTGCGCGATTTTCTTGCGCAGGTCCAGTTCACGCTTGATCTGCGCGGCATACTGCGCCGAGGTATTGCCGTCGGCATAGGCGCCGCTGTCAGCCAGCCGGCGCTTGGTGTTCGGGTCCTGCAGGGCCTTGACCGCGGCGTCGTGCACGCGCGTGACGATCGCCGCCGGCGTGCCGGCCGGTGCCACAAGGCCGTACCAGGCCATGTTGTTCATGTCCTTCATGCCCGCTTCGGCGAAGGTCGGCACGTCAGGCAGGCCCTCGACCCGCTTGGGCGCCGCCACCGCCAGCGCGCGCAGCTTGCCGGCCTGAATATGCGGCATCGACGAGGGCAGGTTGTCGAACTGCGCGTTGACCTGGCCGGCCAGCGTGTCATTCAGCGCCGGGCCCGATCCGCGGTACGGGATATGGACCATGTCGGTCTTGGTGATGTCCTTGAACAGCTCGCCGTCCAGGTGCGAGATGCTGCCCTTGCCAGCCGACGCGTAGCTGTACTTGCCGGGGTTGGACTTGAGCAGCGCGACGAATTCCTTCAGGGTCTTGGCCGGCACCTTCGGGTTGACCGTCAGCACGTTGGGCACGTTGACCAGATTGGTGATCGGCGCGAAATCCTTTAGCGGGTCGTACGGGTTTTTCGGGTTGGTGGCGGGGTTGGTCGCCATCGTGCTGACCGTGGCGATGCCCAGCGTGTAGCCGTCCGGTGCCGACTTGGCCAGCGCGTCGGCGCCGATCGCGCCGCCGCCGCCGCCGCGGTTCTCCACCACGACGGGTTGGCCCAGTTCGCGGCCCAGTGCTTCGGAGACTGCGCGCGCGACGATATCGGTGGTGCCGCCGGCTGCGAACGGAACGATCAGGCGGATCGGCTTGTTGGGGTAGGACTGTGCTTGGGCAAGGCCGGCGTGCGCCAGGCCAAGGGCGGCGAGGCAGGCGGCGGCGCCTGCGTGAATGACTGCTTTCAAGGAATGCCTCCGTTCTTCTTTCACTGATTGCTTGCCAGGCGGGCTGCAGGCGTTTTGTCGGGCGATGTTTGCAAGCGTCCCGCACCGTCAGGCGTTCCCACGCTGGCATGACCGGGCCGTGCCGGGGTGCGGCGGTGGCCTGCGCCTTGTGATAGTTCCGCGATGCGGAACTATGTTCCACATTGGGCGCGGTAGCGATTCAACCGGGAAAGCGCGTGTAATGGAATTGGTGAGAACCCGCGTATCAAGAAAATGGCGGGCGTGCCGTCAGAGCGGGCAGCAGGTGGGGCGGTAATGACGGTAAAAAAAGCCGGAAGCAAGCTTCCGGCTTTCTATGAATTCGCTGGTGGGGCGTGAGTGACTCGAACACTCGACCTACGGATTAAGAGTCCGCTGCTCTACCAACTGAGCTAACGCCCCAACGAAGAAAAAGATTGTAGCAAGGTACCGCATAAGACGCAATAGCCCGGCGAGATTTTTTGCGGGCCGATTTATGCGAGCCGGTTTTGCGGACCGCTACAATGCGCACGCCGTCATCTGCGCTGCCCGCGGTGCCGTCCGATCCACCAGTCTGCCCAGCCATGCACGCCAGAGTCCTGCGTTATCTCGACGAGGTCGTCCGCCGCGGTTCGATCCGCAAGGCGGCCGAGCACCTGCACGTGGCGCCGACTGCGGTCAACCGGCAGATCCTCGACCTGGAGGCCGAACTGGGCGCGCCGCTGTTCGAGCGCATCAACAAGCGGCTGCGGCTGACGCCGCTGGGCGAGATGGTGCTGGCTCACGTGCGCCAGACGCTGCGCGAGCACGACGCGCTGCGCGAGCGCATCGAGGACTTCAAGGGCGCGCGCCGCGGCGACGTAACCGTGGCCGTGACGGCAGGCCTGGCGGGCTCGCTGATGCCGTCGCTGGTGCACGACTTCCGCCAGCGCTATCCGGGCATCGTTGTGCGCGTCAACGACCTGCCGGTGGCAGCCATCGTCGCCGCGGTGGAGCAGGGTGGCGCCGACCTGGGCCTGGGTTACGACCTGCCCGAGCTGCCGGCCTTCCGGGCGCTGGCCACCAGCGACTGGCAGATCGGCGCGGTGGTGCCGCCGGGCCATGCACTGGCCGCGCAGCCGTCGGCGCTGCTGAGCGAATGCGTGGGTTACCCGCTGATCCTGCCGGCGCCGTCGCTGTCGATCCGCGCGATCCTGGACGATGCCTTTACCCGCAATGCAATCGAGGTGTCGCCGGTGGCCGAGTCCACCTCGACCGTGCTGATCCGGCAACTGGTAATGCTCGGCACCGGCATCGCGCTGCTGAACCCGCTCGACGTGATGGAGGAGCGCGCACGCCAGGCGCTGGTGTACGTGCCGCTGCGCGACCGCCACCTGCAGGGCCAGACGCTGACGCTGGTGGCGCGCGCCAGGGGTTCGCTCAGCGCGGCGGCGCAACTGATGGCGGAGCGTATCGGCGAGGCGCTGGCGGCGCTGTTCGCGCAGGCGCGATAGCAGCCGGTACCAGGCAGTGCTGTCCACTTTTTGTGGACAGCATGGTCGGAATTCTGCGCTTAGGGGTTGGCATGGCCGCACCGTAGACTGGCGGCCATCCCCTCCACCCGAACGCAGAAGGAATCCCGCCATGACCCTGATTGCCCTGAGCGCCGACGTGCTGGTCACGATGGACGCGCAGCGCCGCGAGATCCGCGATGGCGCGCTGGTCGCAGAAGGCCCGGCCGTGCAATGGGTCGGCCCGACCTCGGAGTTGCCGCCGCAGTACCGCCGCATGGCCGACGAAGGCAGCGCGCAGGTGCTCGACATGCGCGGCCGCGTGGTCACGCCGGGCCTGGTCAACACGCATCACCACATGTACCAGAGCCTGACGCGCGCGGTGCCCGCGGCGCAGGATGCCGAGCTGTTCTCGTGGCTGACCAATCTGTACATGCTGTGGTCGCACCTGACGCCGGAGATGATCGCGGTGTCGACCAGAACCGCGATGGCCGAGCTGATGCTGTCGGGCTGCACCACCACCAGCGATCACCTTTACCTCTATCCCAACGGTGCGCGCCTGGACGACTCGATCGCCGCCGCGCAGGAGATGGGCATGCGCTTCCACGCCGCACGCGGCTCGATGAGCGTGGGCCGCAGCAAGGGCGGCCTGCCGCCCGACGCGGTGGTGGAGGAGGAGGCCGCCATCCTGCGCGACAGCCAGCGGCTGGTGGAGCAGTACCACGACAGCGCCCGCCACGCGATGCTGCGCATCGTGCTGGCGCCGTGCTCGCCATTCTCGGTCTCGCGCGACCTGATGCGCGAGTCGGCCAGTATGGCGCGGCACTATGGTGTGTCGCTGCACACCCACCTGGCCGAGAACGACAACGACATCGCCTACTCGCGCGAGAAGTTCGGCGTGACGCCGGCACAGTATGCCGAGGACCTTGGCTGGGTCGGCCACGACGTGTGGCATGCGCACTGCGTCAAGCTGGACGAGGCAGGCATCGCATTGTTCGCCCGCACCGGCACGGGCGTGGCGCATTGCCCGTGCTCGAACATGCGGCTTGCGTCCGGCATTGCCCCGGTGCGCGCGATGCGCGACGCGGGCGTGCCGGTCGGGCTGGGCGTCGATGGCAGTGCGTCGAACGACGGCGCGCATATGCTGGGCGAGTCGCGCCAGGCGCTGCTGCTGCAGCGGGTCGGCTACGGCCCGGCGGCAATGAGCGCGCGGGAGGCGCTGGAAATCGCCACGCTGGGCGGTGCACGCGTGCTCAACCGCGACGATATCGGCGCGCTGGCGCCGGGCATGTCGGCGGACTTCGTTGCCTTCGATATGTCCGCGGTCGGGTTTGCCGGCGGCGGCCACGATCCGGTGGCGGCGCTGGTCTTCTGCACGCCGGCCAATGTCGCGGCCAGCGTGATCAACGGGCGTGAAGTAGTGCGCGACGGCGCGCTGCTGACGGCCGATCTGCCGAACGTGCTGCTGCGTCATCGCGCGCTGGCGCGCACGTTGTTCGAGCGCGCCAGCATCGACGCCTGATTGCAGGTGTGGCGGCGCCGGCATGCCCGCCGCCGCTAGCCGATGCGTGCGGCAAGCGCATGACAGCTGCGGTGAAAAATCGCAAATAAGAAAAGAAAAAGCAAAAGGCCGGAAGCATCGCTGCTTCCGGCCTTTCTGTATTCGCTGGTGGGGCGTGAGTGACTCGAACACTCGACCTACGGATTAAGAGTCCGCTGCTCTACCAACTGAGCTAACGCCCCAACGAAGAACGAGATTGTATCAGGATTTTTGGCGCTGTCAAATGTTTGGTGCGAGTCTCTGCAGAACATGCCAACTGCCGCGGAAGCGGCATCGTCACGTGCATGGAACCGAACGCCAGCGCCAAAGGTCTTCGGTTTGAGCGCATTCGCACAAGGTGTACCGGTACGATATCGCCAGAGCCATGTTAGGATTCTTCTCCACTTGCATATGGAGGGCTGCACCGATGGAAATCAAATTCCAAGAGCAAGAGCGCTACGACATCAACAATGAAGGCTTGCTCTTTCAGGCGATCGTCAATGGCGAGAAGGTGACTTGCGTGGTGACACGTGAAGCACTGTGGGAAGGCTTCAGCGCTGATCAGGTGCTGTCGCTGGAAGAGGCATTCCGTGCCGGCCGCGAAACCATCGAACGCGCCGCCGTGGTGCTGATCGAGCAGGGCGCGCCCCAGCCAATCGTCGTCAAGCGCGCCCACGTGGCGCCGATCTGATGAGGATGGATGCCCCGGCCAGCCGTTGGCATGCCGTGGGCGCCCATCCGCTGTCAGCTTCGTTGCCAAGTTCCCCAGCGTAGGGCCGTTCGGTCTTGCGTGCCCCAGCCGGCAGCGCCGGCGCAGGCAATCCCCAGCTTCCCCTTCAATCTTTTTTAAGTCTTTTTTTCAGATCTTTCAGCCACTGCTGGCTGGTCGCTGGCGCGTGCGTGCTGCACTAGCGCGCTGGCGCGCCAGTGCCTGGCGTCACGGGTCCGGCTTGCGCGGCACGGGTGCCGGCGCCAGGCCGTGATGCGCACTCCTCGAAGATCCTGGCGTGGCATTGCGCACAGATTTCCGGCGACAGCTTACCGATGATCGTGTGCAGCGCCTGCCGCTTGGTCGGGAAAATATGGTCGGGCCCGAGCTTGTCGCTGAAGCCGGTCTGCTCCCACGTCTGCAGCACCTGGGTGCGCGGCCGGTGGAAGTACAGGTCGCCGCCCAGCGCGCGCCGCTCGGCCAGTTCGCTCTCCCACATCTCGGCGCCGGCCAGGTCGATGAAATTCATGCTCTTGGTCATCGCCAGCAGGTGGGTTTGGCCGGCGTTGACGGTGCGCAGCCAGTGCAGGCGATCGGTCACGTATTGCACGGCGCCGAAATAAATCGCGCCTTCCATGCGCAGCAGCTTCAGTTGCGGGCATTCAGGCTGCGGGCGGCGCAGTTCGTCCAGCGGCGTGAAGCGCCGGTCCGGATCGTCGGCATCGGGCACCAGGCTGCGCACCGCCGGCCGCGAGGTGCGGTACAGGTAGGCCACCAGCGACAGCACGGTGCCGAGCAGCACCGCCATTTCCAGCCGGATCACCAGTGTGGCGGCGAAGGTGCCGATGGCGATCGCGAACTCGGTGCGGCTCAGCGTGAAGATGCGGCGCAGGCGCGCGATATCGAGCAGGCCCCAAGCCACCAGAAGCAGCATCGCCCCGATCGCGGCCATCGGGATCTGCGCCAGCAGCGGGGCGCTGATCGCTACCAGCGCCACCAGCCACAGCGCCGAGAACACGCTTGCCAGCGGCGTGCGCGCACCGGCCTCGAAGTTCGGTACCGAACGGTTGAGCGAGCCGCACGAGATATAGCCGGAGAAAAAGCCGCCGGCGATATTCGACAGCCCCTGGCCGATGAACTCGCGGTTGGCGTCGATATGCTGGCCAGAGCGCAGCGCCACCGCCTTGGCGATCGAGATCGACTGGCCCAGCGCGACGATGGTCAGCGCCGAGGCGATGCCCAGCAGGTCGGGCAACTTGCGCCAGTCCACGTCAGGTACGTTGAAGTGCGGCAGCGCCGACGGGATCGGCCCGATGACGTTGACGTGCTGGCCGCCCGCGCCGGCCTGGTTCAGCAGCAGCGCCACGCCGTAGCCGGCCAGCAGTCCCAGCAGCATGAACGGCAGCTTGCGCCACAGCCGCTTGCATAGCAGCGTGACGACCAGTGTCACGGCACCCACGGTGACCGCGGCCCAGTTGATCGTATCGACGTTCTCGAACAGGTGGCGCACCACCCCGAACGCGCTGGTGCCGGTCGGTACCTCCAGCCCGAACAGGTCCTTCAGCGCATATAAGCCGATCAGCGTCGCGGCGCCGCAGGTGAAGCCGAGCAGCACCGAGGGCGAGATAAAGTTGGCCAGCGAGCCGAGCCGCAGCGTGCCCACTGCGAGCTGCATCACGCCCACCACCACGGTGACCGCCAGCGCCAGCCCGATATAGGCCGGACTGCCGGCAAACGCCAGCGGGCCCAGCATCGCGAACAGCGCCAGCGAATTGGCATTGGTCGGCCCCGACATCACGTGCCAGCTCGAGCCGAACAGCGCCGCCACGATGCACGGCACCACCGCGCTGTAGATACCGTACTGCGGCGGCAGGCCGGCCAGCGTGGCAAAGGCCACGCCCTGCGGCAGCACCAGCACGGCGCCGAGCAGGCCGGCGACCAGGTCGGCGCGCAGCGTGGTCGGGTCGACGCGCCGGCTCCACGGGAACAGGCGGGTCAGGATGGCTCCGGGATGGGACGCAGGCATGGGGCGCAATGGAAAGAGCTCAGCGCCGCCCGTCGCCGGGCGGCGCCGTGGCGGCGTTCAGCCGCAGTGCAGCGTCGCGACCACCGGCGTGTGGTCCGAGGGCTGTTCCCAGGTGCGCGGCACGCGGTCGATCACGCACGCCGCGCATTGCTCGGTCAGCGCCGGCGACAGCAGGATATGGTCGATGCGCAGCCCGGCATTGCGCCGGAACGCGAGCATGCGGTAATCCCACCACGAGAAGGTCTTCTCGGGCTGCTCGAACTTGCGGAAGGCATCGGCCAGGCCCAGTTCCACCAGCGCGGCAAAGGCGGCACGCTCCGGCGGCGAGACCAGGTTCTGGCCTTCCCACTTCGCCGGGTCGTGCACGTCGCGGTCTTCGGGCGCGATATTGAAGTCGCCCAGCAGCGCTAGGCGCGGATAGCGCGCCATCTCCTCGCGCAGCCACGCGGTCATTGCCTCCAGCCATTTCAGCTTGTAGACGAACTTCTCCGACTCGGGCGACTGCCCGTTCGGGAAGTACGCGCAGACCAGGCGCAGGTCACCATAGGTGGCGGCGATCACGCGCTGCTGCGCATCCTCGAAGCCTGGGATGTTACGCACCACGTCGACCGGGCCGGGCATGCTGGCGTCGCGGGCGAGGATGGCCACGCCGTTATACGTCTTCTGTCCGGTGTAGATGCTGTGGAAGCCCGCGTTCTCCAGTTCGGCCAGCGGGTACTTGTCGTCCGGCAGCTTCAGTTCCTGCAGGCACAGCGCGTCGATCGGCGCGCCGGCCTGGTCCTGCTCGGCCAGCCATTGCAGCACCTGCGGCAGGCGCACCTTGAGCGAGTTGACGTTCCAGCTGGCGATGCGCAGCGGTCCGCTGGTTGGCAGTCCCACCGAACTCATGCCGTCATCCCGCCGTGGCGCAGCAGCGCGTCGATCTGCGGCGCGCGGCCGCGGAAGGCGACGAAGGACTCCATCGCCGGGCGGCTGCCGCCCACCGACAGGATCTCGCGCTGGTAGCGCGCGCCGGTCTCGCTGTCGAGCACGCTGCCCGACAGTTGCGCCGCCTCTTCGAAAGCTGCGTAGACGTCAGCGGACAGCACCTCGGCCCACTTGTAGCTGTAGTAGCCCGCCGCGTAGCCGCCGGCGAAAATATGGCTGAAGGTGTTCGGCCAGCGCGACAGCGGATGCTGCGGCACCACGTGCACGCGGTCATTGATCTGGCGCGACAGCTCCAGCACCGAGGCCTCGCCGGCCGGGTCGAAGTCCGTATGCAGGTGCATGTCGAACGACGAGAACACGATCTGGCGCAGGGTCATCATGCCGTTCTGGAAGTTCTTGGCGGCCAGCATGCGGTCGAACAGCGCGCGCGGCAGCGGCTCGCCGGTATCGACCTGCTGCGTCATGCCGGTCAGCACTTCATACTCCCAGCAGAAGTTCTCCATGAACTGCGACGGCAGCTCCACCGCATCCCATTCCACGCCGTTGATGCCCGACACGCCGAGCTCGCCCACCTGCGTCAGCATGTGGTGCAGGCCGTGGCCGAACTCATGGAACAGCGTGATGACTTCGTCGTGCGTGAATAGCGCCGGCTTGTTGCCGACCGGCGCGGAGAAGTTGCAGGTCAGGTAGGCCACCGGCGTCTGCACGGCGCCGTGCTCCATCACCTTGCGGCCGCGCGCATCGTCCATCCAGGCGCCGCCGCGCTTGCCTTCGCGCGCGTACAGGTCGATATAGAACTGGGCCAGCAGCGTGCCGTCCGGCGTGCTCACGCGGAAGAAGCGCACGTCCTTGTGCCAGGTCTGCGCCTGCTCGGGCTCGATGCGCACCGAGAACAGCTTCTGCACCACGCCGAACAGGCCTTCCAGCACCTTGGGTTCCGGGAAGTACTGCTTGACCTCGTGCTCGGAGAACGCATAGCGCTGCTGGCGCAGCTTTTCCGAGGCATAGGCCACGTCCCACGGCGCGAGATCGGCCAGGCCCAGCTCGGCAGCGGCGAAGGCCTTGAGTTCGGCCCAGTCCTTCTCGGCATAGGGGCGCGCCTTGACCGCGAGTTCGTCGAGGAACTTCAGCACCTCGGCGGGCGACTCGGCCATCTTCGGCACCAGCGAGACTTCGCCGTAGCACTGGTAGCCCAGCATCTGCGCTTCTTCACGGCGCAGCGCGAGCTGGTCGCGCATATTGGCGGTGTTGTCCCAGTCGGCCTGGCCTTGGCCGTACTGCGGGGCGACCTCCGAGCCGCGCGTGACGTTGGCCTCGTACAGGGTCTGGCGCAGCGCGCGGTCATCCGCGTACTGCAGCACCGGGAAGTAGGACGGGAAGTGCAGCGTGAACTTCCAGCCGGCCTTGCCTTCCTTTTCAGCGGCGAGGAGGGCGGCTTCCTTGGCGTCGTCGGGCAGGCCGGCCAGGCGGGCCTCGTCCTCGACGTAGAGCGCGTAGGTGTTGGTGGCGTCCAGCACATGGTCGGAAAAGGCCTTGGACAGCTGCGCCTGCTGTTCCTGGATCTCGGCAAAGCGTGGCTTCTGGTCCTCGGGCAACTCGGCACCGCCCAGGCGGAAACCGCGCAGCTCGTTCTCGATCAACTGGTGGCGCGCAGCGCTCATGCCGGCGAACTCGGGGCTGGCTGCCAGCGCCTTGTACTTGTCGTACAGCGCCAGGCTCTGGCCCAGCGAGGACCAGAACTCGGTCATGCGCGGCAGGTTGTCGGCGTGCGCCTTGCGCAGCTCGGGCGTATCGGCCACGGCGCTCAGGTGGCTGACCACGCCCCAGGCGCGGCCCAGCGGCTCGGTGGCAGCTTCCAGCGCCTGCACGGCATTGGCCCAGTCGGCGGGCGTGGCGGGATCCTCGGCGCGGGCGACGGCCTGCTGCGCGCGCTCGAGCAGCACGTCCAGCGCCGGGCTGATGTGCTCGGGCCGGATTTCGGCAAAGCGGGGCAGGTCGGAAAAGTCCAGCAGCGGGTTCTGAGCCTGATTGGCGTTGGCAGCTTGGTCCATGGCGTGTTCTCGGTTGGGCTGGCCTCGATGGGGCACTGCTTCAGAGGCAATGCCCTGCAGGTGGGGCCGGGGCGCCGGCTTTTCCAGCGCCCCGTGTGTCCCGGTGTGACGTATCGTACTGTACGCCGAACGCGCGCAGGCTTCAGCCCGCGGCGCGCTCCGCGGCTTCCAGCGTGTTGACCAGCAGCATGGTGATGGTCATCGGGCCGACGCCGCCCGGCACCGGCGTGATGTAGCCGGCTACCTCGCGCACGCCGGCAAAGTCGACATCGCCGCACAGCTTGCCGTTGTCGTCGCGGTTCATGCCCACGTCGATCACTACCGCGCCGGGCTTGACCATGTCGGCGGTGATCAGGTTGCGCCGGCCAACCGCTGCGACCACCACGTCGGCTTCACGGGTGTGGGCGCCGATATCGCGCGTCTTGCTGTTGCAGATGGTCACGGTGGCGCCGGCCTGCAGCAGCAGCATCGCCATCGGCTTGCCGACGATGTTCGAGGCACCGACTACCACGGCGCGGGCACCGCGCAGCGGGAACTGGATCGACTCCAGCATCTTCATGCAGCCGTAGGGCGTGCACGGGCGGAACAGCGGCGCGCCGGTCATCAGCGCGCCGGCGTTGGCGACGTGGAAGCCGTCGACGTCCTTTTCCGGGGCGATCGCTTCCAGCACCTTGTGGCTGTCAATGTGCTTGGGCAGCGGCAGCTGCACCAGGATGCCGTGGATATTCGGATCGTTGTTGAGCGCGTCGATGCGGGCCAGCAATTCCGCCTCGGAGAGGTCAGCGGGGTAGCGGTCGAGCGAGGAGTGGAAGCCATTGTCCTGGCAGGCCTTGACCTTGTTGCGCACGTAGACCTGGCTGGCCGAGTCTTCGCCGACCAGGATCACGGCCAGGCCGGGGCGGTGACCGCGTTCGGTCAGGCTGGCGGCGCGCCGGGCGGCTTCGGAGCGGATTTGTTTGGCAAGGGCGTTGCCGTCGATCAATTGGGCAGACATGGAGGAATGGCGGGTTTGTGGCCGGAGGTGGAGCTGCCGCCGCTGGGGGCGGGCAAGGCTAAAGGCGAATTATAAAGGGTGCGTAGGGGCTGCCGCACGGAGCTTGACCGGATACAGGGGTTGCGTGGGGCGGGGCTGGTAGCATCGGCCGCATGCACACCGCGCTCCCGTCCCTGCTGTCCGATCCCTTGCTGGTGTTCCTGTCCCTGGCCGGGCTGCTGTGGGCGCTGACGCGCCGGCCCTGGCAGCTGCTGCGGCGCCATGCGCTGCAGAACGCCTGGCTGGGCGCGATGCTGCTGGTCGCGCTGCTGTGGACGGTGCGCGCCACGTTGGTGGGCGGGCTGGTGATCCAGTTGCTCGGCGCCACGCTGATGGTGACGTTGTTCGGGCTGCCGCTGGCGTTGCTGTCGCTGTTCGTGGTGGATGTGGTGTCGCTGTTCGGGCTGGAGTACCTGGCGGGCCACGGCTGGGCCCAGTTCGACTGGGCCTCGCTGTGGGTGAGGTACGTCTGGCTGGCGCTGCTGCCGGCGCTGATCTCGGCCGCGCTGCAGGCCCTGATACGGCGCCTGCTGCCCCGGCATCCCTTTGTCTTTATCCTGGGGCACGGCTATTTCACCGCTGGGCTGGCCGCGCTCGGCGCCAGTGCGGCGCAGGCGGCATGGCGCCACCTGATGGCGCCGGGGCTGCCCTTCACCGTGGCCGACACGCTGGCCGCCGCGGTGATCCTGGCCTTCGGCGAGGCCTTCCTGACCGGCATGCTGGTGGCGATCTTTGTGGTCTACCGGCCACAATGGGTTGTCACGTTCCGGGATGAGGAATACCTAAGGCGCTGATGGCGGGAGAAGTCGTTGCGCCGGGCGGCGTGGGGAGGGCAACCGGTGCGGCCGCGGGCCGCGCCGGGAAGTGACGAGCATGGCGCCGGCGGGCTGCCAGGCGCCAGCCGGCTTCAGCTGTTGCGCGACAGCGCCAGGCGCAGCAGGTCGGCGACCGTGTTGACGTTGAGCTTTTCCATGATGTTGGCGCGGTGCGCCTCAACCGTCTTGATGGAAATGCCCAGGTCGTCGGCGATCTGCTTGTTCAGGCGGCCGGCGACGATGCGCTCCAGCACCTGCTGCTCGCGCGTGGTCAGCTTGCCCAGCAGGTCCTTGGCGGCGCGTTGCTCGCGCGCGGCGGAGTGGTCGGTGCGGGCCTTCTGCAGCATGCGCTCGACCAGCGCGCGCAGCTCCGACTCGTCGAACGGCTTTTCGATAAAGTCGATCGCGCCGCGCTTCATCGTCGACACCGCCATTGGCACGTCGCCGTGGCCGGTGATAAAGACGATGGGGATGTCGATCTGCTCGGCCAGCATGCGTTCCTGCAACTCGGGGCCGCTCATGCCGGGCATGCGCACGTCGAGGATCAGGCACGACACCTGGCTGGCGTCGTAGGCGGCGAGGAACTGCTCGGCGCTGGTGAAGCTGCGCACCTGGTAGCCATTGCCCTCCAGCAGCCAGGTCAGCGAGTCGCGCATGGCTTCATCGTCGTCGACGATGAACACGGTCTCGCCGCGGTGGGGCGTGGGGTTTGGCGTTGCGGTCATGTAGTCTCCTCGGGACAACAATTCATTGCTGCGAAGTGTAACCGGCCATGGCCCTCTGTGGCGAGACAGGCCCCCCACGGACGTGGGGGGATGGCGTGGCCGGCGTGCTCCGGATTCTGGGGGGCAGGGACTTGCGGGGCGGGGGCGCTTGCTTCTGTCAGTGCTCGGCCATCACCGGCTGCAGCGGCAGCATGATCTTAAATGTACAGCCGATGCCGTCGATATTGTTCTCCACCCACAGGCGGCCCTGGTGCGACTCGATGATCGAGCGGCAGATGTTCAGCCCCATGCCCATGCCGTCGGACTTGGTGCTGAAGAAGGGTTCGAACAGCCGTTCCTTGGTGGCCTCGTCCACGCCCGGGCCCTGGTCGATCACGTCGATATGGACGTTGTCGCCGATCTCGCCCGGCTCCATCCGCGCGTGCAGGCGCACCACGCCGCCGGCACGCAGCGCCGGCAGGCCCGACATGGCTTCCACCGCGTTCTTGAGCAGGTTCACCAGCACCTGCTCGATCAGCACCGGATCCACATAGACCGTCATCGGCGGCGGCGGCAGGCGGGTGAGGATGGTGACGCGGCGGCGCGTGGCCTCCAGGTCGGCCAGGCCCACGGCGTCGGCGACGATGTCGTGCAGCGAGGCCTCGCGCCGCTGTGGCTGGCTGCGCTTCACGAAGCCGCGGATGCGGCTGATGATGGTGCCGGCGCGCACCGCCTGCGCCGACGTCTTCTCCAGCACTGGGATCAGGTCTTCCGGCGTGCTGCGGCCCGAATGAAGCCGCGCCACTGCCCCCATGCAGTAGTTGTTGATCGCCGCCAGCGGCTGGTTCAGTTCGTGCGCCAGCGACGACGCCATCTCGCCCATGGTGGTCAGGCGGCTGGTGAACTGCAGGCGCTCTTCATGCTGGCGCGCCATTTCCTCGGCGGCCTTGCGCACCGTGATGTCGGTGGCGATCTGCATCTGCGCCAGGTGGCCGTCGACCCACTGGATATAGCGGCGGCGCACTTCGAACCACTTCTGCATGTCGGGCACGAACACTTCGCGCGCGTCCGATGCGTACGGCATCAGCTCGGATGCGGGCAGGCCGGCGTAGGCGTCGACATAGTCGGTGTTGTCGCTCGAGACCTGGTCCTTGTCGAGCTCGTCGCCGGCCAGCTTGACGTGGCCCTCGGCCTCCCAGCCGAACAGCTGCCGGTAGTAGCGGTTGGCAAACAGCAGCTCGGCCTTGTCGGTGGCCAGCACGGAGACGGCTGCGTCCAGGCTCTCCAGCACCGTGGTGAAGCGGTCGTGCGCCGCGGCCAGTTCCTCGCGTGCGCGCTTGGGCTCGGTGATGTCCGTCATCGAGCTCATCCAGCCGGTATGGCGGCCGCGGCTGTCCACCAGCGGCGACACGTACATGCGCGCATAGAAGCTGCTGCCGTCGCGGCGCATCGCGCGCATCTCGTAGCCGCCCGCGGGCGACTTGCCCTGCAGCGTCAGGTCGATCTGCTTCTGCATCTCCTGCTGGTCGTTGGGCGGCCAGTAGGGGAAGGGCGGCAGGCGCCCGACCAGGTCGTTCTCCTGCCAGCCGGTCATGCGGCAGAAGGCCGGGTTGACGTAGGTGATGCGGCCGTTCAGGTCGAGCGCGCGCAGGCCGATCAGCATCGAGTTTTCCATCGCGCGCCGGAACGAGGTCTCGGCCAGCAGCGCGCGCTGCGCTTCGGAGCGCCGGCTGGTGTGGCGCCACATGCTCCACAGGCTCCACAGCAGGAAGCAGGACAGGCCCACCACCAGCCACAGCAGCATGTTGTTGGGCAGGTTGGACGGCGGCGGGTAGGCGTCGGCGCGCAGCGACAGCGAGTGGCCCGGCGGGTCGAGCAGAACCTCATACGACAGCGCGTTGCCCGGCACCGGCCGCAGCGAGGTGCTGGCGCGGGTCTGGTTGTTCTTGTCGATCAGCGAGAAGCGGTAGCGCTCGGTCAGCTCCGGCGGCAGCAGGTGCGTCAGGATGCCGTTGATCGAGTAGAGCGCGCCGAGCGTGCCGAGGAACTCGTTGTCGCGCACGATTGGCACTTGTACCAGCATGAAGCTGTCGCCGCGGTCGTTGACCAGCGGGCGCGAGTAGACCACGCGCTGGGTTTCGCGGGCGGCGTCGAAGGTGTCGAGCACTTCCGGCTCGAGCGGTTGGTCCTGGTTCTCGCGCAGGCGCACGGCAAACTCGGACGTCGACGGCAGCGACCAGCGGCCGCGCTTGGTGGCGTCGAGCCAGTTGATAAAGACGATCTCGGGGTTCTCGCGCAGGATTTCCTGCGCGGCGGTGCGGTACGCGCCTTGCTCGAGCTGGGCGGCGGCAATGTCGCGCGCCAGCGAGGCGAGCTGGTCCTGGTTGCTCAACAGGGACAGGCGCACGCGCTGCTGCGCCCAGGCGGCGTCGCGGTAGAGCGCGTCGCGCTGCTGCTGGCGCTCGGTCTCGTGCAGCGACCACAGGATCACGCCCATCGCCACCGTGAACAACACGATCGCGACCAGCGGGATAAACATAAACCAGCTGGTAGCCACCAGGTTGCGCCAGCGCAGCCACCACAGCCCGCGCGGGGCGGCGACCGGCGCGCCGTCCTCGGGTCCCAGTGCCTCGATCGGACCTAGCCCGGCCGCCGGGGGAGGGGCGTGTCCGGCATCGCCACCGGCCGCCTTGGCTGAGCCCGACGCATCGGGGGATAGCATGGCTGCACGCAGGCGGGAAAGAAGGCGGTCGAGAAACGAGGCGAAAAACGGCATGGGAGGGATTGACGGCTGACCGACCAGTGTACCGAGATTATTGCGGTGCGTCGCTTGGGGAAAGCGCCAATGCACCCCAGGTTTTGCCTGCCGGCGCCAGCCGCCTTGCGGCACGGGAATACCCCATCAGAAGGTGATTGTTGCTGCGCTGCCGCATAATTTCACATTATAAAAAACGATATCGCAATTTGAAAATTTCACTTGTGTTGCACTTTGGGCTTCCATAGAATCGGTTCGACCCAAGAATGCGGGCGGTAGTCATGCGCCTGCCGCGCGGAGGATCCGGAACAGGTTCCCCGGCGGCGGCTCCGATGCAGGGCGCAGCAGCGCCGGATCCGCAAGAGTTAGAGTCACACCGTAGACCGTGCCCGAGGCCAAAAGCGCGGGCGCGGAAGCACGAATTCAACGAATTCACCCAGGAGACAGTCATGTCCGCCGTACCAGAGCAGATTCTCGGCGCGTCCAGCGCCAACGACGCCGATCCCCAGGAAACGCATGAATGGCTTGACGCCCTGCAGGGCGTCCTCGCCGCTGAAGGCCCCGCGCGCGCCGCGTTCCTGATCGACAAGCAGATCGAATACGCACGCGTGAACGGCGTCACCCAGCCGTTCCACGCCGAGACGCAGTACATCAACACGATCCCGGTCGACCAGCAGGCCCGCATCCCCGGCGACCAGGACGTCGAGCACCGCATCCGCTCGTACACCCGCTGGAACGCGATGGCGATGGTGCTGCGCGCCAACAAGCACACCAACGTCGGCGGCCACATCTCCTCGTTCGCTTCGGCCGCGACGCTGTATGACGTCGGCTACAACCATTTCTGGCGCGCGCCGTCCGAACAGAGCGGTGGCGACCTGGTCTTCGTGCAGGGCCACTCGGCTCCGGGCGTGTACTCGCGCGCCTTCCTGCTGGGCCGCCTGACCCAGGACCAGCTCGACAACTTCCGCCAGGAAGTCGACGGCAAGGGCATCTCGTCCTACCCGCACCCGTGGCTGATGCCGGACTTCTGGCAGTTCCCGACCGTGTCGATGGGCCTGGGCCCGATCATGGCCATCTACCAGGCCCGCTTCATGAAGTACCTGGACAGCCGCGGCCTGGCCAAGGCCGGCGACCGCAAGGTCTGGGCCTTCCTGGGCGACGGCGAGACCGACGAGCCGGAATCGCTGGGTGCGATCGGTATGGCCGGCCGCGAGAAACTGGACAACCTGGTCTTCGTCATCAACTGCAACCTGCAGCGCCTGGACGGCCCGGTGCGCGGCAACGGCAAGATCATCCAGGAACTGGAATCCGAGTTCCGCGGTGCCGGCTGGAACGTGATCAAGGTGGTCTGGGGCAGCAAGTGGGATTCGCTGCTGGCGCGCGACACCAAGGGCCTGCTGATGAAGCGCATGATGGAATGCGTGGACGGCGAATACCAGACGATGAAGGCCAAGGACGGCGCCTACGTCCGCGAGCATTTCTTCAACACGCCTGAACTGAAGGCGATGGTGGCCGACTGGTCCGACGACGACATCTGGCGCCTGAACCGCGGCGGCCACGATCCGCACAAGATCTATGCCGCCTACAAGGCCGCCAGCGAGCACAAGGGCCAGCCCACGCTGATCCTGGCCAAGACCATCAAGGGCTATGGCATGGGCGACGCCGGCCAGGCCATGAACGTGGCCCACCAGCAGAAGAAGATGCCGGTGGACGCGATCCGCAAGTTCCGCGACCAGTTCAATCTCCCCGTTGCCGACGACCAGCTGGAAGAGGTGCCGTACATCACCTTCCCGGAAGGTTCGAAGGAACTGGAATACATGCGCCAGGCGCGCCAGAACCTGGGCGGCTACCTGCCGGCCCGCCGCCAGAAGGCCGAAGCCCTGCCGATCCCGCAGCTGTCCGCGTTCGAGGCGCTGCTGAAGGCCACCGGCGAAGGCCGCGAAGTGTCCACCACCATGGCCTTCGTCCGTATCCTGAACACGCTGCTGAAAGACAAGCAGATCGGCAAGCACGTGGTGCCCATCGTGCCGGACGAGTCGCGCACCTTCGGCATGGAAGGCCTGTTCCGCCAGGTCGGCATCTGGAACCAGGAAGGCCAGAAGTACGTACCGGAAGACCATGACCAGCTGATGTTCTACAAGGAATCGCAGACTGGCCAGGTGCTGCAGGAAGGCATCAACGAAGCCGGCGCCATGTGCGACTGGATCGCCGCCGCCACGTCGTACTCGACGCACGGCGTGCAGATGATCCCGTTCTACATCTACTACTCGATGTTCGGCATCCAGCGTATCGGCGACCTGTGCTGGGCCGCTGCCGACATGCGTTCGCGCGGCTTCCTGCTGGGCGGCACCGCCGGCCGCACCACGCTGAACGGCGAAGGCCTGCAGCACGAAGACGGCCACTCGCACGTGTTCCACGCCGCGATCCCGAACTGCATCTCGTACGACCCGACCTTCCAGTACGAGCTGGCGGTGGTCATGCAGGACGGCCTGCGCCGCATGTACGCCGAACAGGAAGACATCTACTACTACCTGACGGTGATGAACGAGAACTACGAGCATCCGGAAATGCCGGCTGGCGTAGAGCAGGACATCGTCAAGGGCATGTACCAGTTCCGCAAGGGCGTCGAGAACAGCAACGCGCCGCGCGTGCAGCTGCTGGGCTCGGGCACGATCTTCCGCGAGGTGATCGCCGCCGCCGAACTGCTGAAGAAGGACTGGGGCGTCGAGTCCGACCTGTGGGGCTGCCCGAGCTTCACCGAGCTGGCCCGCGAAGGCCAGGCCACCGAGCGCTACAACCTGCTGCACCCGACCGAGACCCCGCGCGAGTCGTTCGTCGCGCAGAAGCTGAAGTCGGCCCGCGGTCCGGTGATTGCCTCGACCGACTACGTGCGCGCCTTCGCCGAACAGATCCGACCGTTCGTGCCGCGCCGCTACGTGGTGCTGGGCACCGACGGCTTCGGCCGCTCGGACACCCGCGAGAAGCTGCGCCACTTCTTTGAAGTGGATCGTCACTGGGTCACGCTGGCCGCGCTCAAGGCGCTGGCCGACGAGGGCGCGATCGGCCGCGACAAGGTGGCCGAGGCCATCAAGAAGTACAACCTCGACCCGAGCAAGCCTAACCCGATGTCGGTCTGATCCGGCAGCCTGCACCAACCCCCCCGCAGTACGGCGACGCCGTGCCGCGGGCGCCCCGGCCCAGTGCCGGACGGCGCCTTGCGGCACGGCGGCGTGACAGAAGCGGGCGGCGAGGGTAATCTCGCCGCTTGCGGACGTCGCGCGTGCCGGCCTGCCCAGGAGACACTGAATGAGTCAAGCGATTGAAATCAAGGTGCCGGATATCGGCGACTATGACGCCGTTCCCGTCATTGAAGTGCATGTGAAGCCCGGCGACAGCATCGACGCGGAAGACGCGCTGGTGACGCTGGAGTCGGACAAGGCCACCATGGACGTGCCCTCGCCGCAGGCTGGCGTGGTCCAGGACGTCCGCATCAAGGTGGGCGACAACGTATCCGAAGGCTCGGTGCTGGTGATGCTGCAGCCGGCCGGGCAGGCCGCGGCGGCTCCCGCTCCGGCCCCGGCCGCCGCAGCGCCGGCTCCGGCGCCTGCCGCCGCAGCCCCCGCGCCGGCTCCCGCTGCTGCCGCTCCGGCCGCGGCGCCCGCTGGCGGTGGCGGCACCATCGAAGTGAAGGTGCCCGATATCGGCGACTACGACGCCGTGCCGGTCATCGAAGTCCACGTCAAGCCGGGCGACACCATCAGCGCAGAAGACGCGGTGGTCACGCTGGAATCCGACAAGGCCACCATGGACGTGCCCTCGCCGCAGGGCGGCGTGGTCAAGGAAGTCAAGGTCAAGGTCGGCGACAACGTTTCCGAAGGCACGCTGCTGCTGATCCTGGAAGGCGCCGCCGCGGCTGGCGCTCCGGCTGCGGCCGCCGCCGCACCCGCCCCTGCGGCCGCCAGCGCGCCCGCACCGGCTCCGGCTGCTGCAGCTGCCCCGGCGCCCGCCGCAGCCCCGGTTGCCGCGCCGGCACAGGCTGGCGTCACCGGCAAGGCCGCACACGCCAGCCCCTCGGTGCGCAAGTTCGCGCGCGAACTGGGCGTCGACGTGTCGCGCGTGCCGGGCACCGGCCCCAAGGGCCGCATCACCCAGGAAGACGTGCAGCAGTACGTCAAGGGCGTGATGTCCGGCCAGGCGGCCGCGCCGGCCCAGGCTGCCGCGGCTGGCGGCGGTGGTGGCGAGCTTGGCCTGCTGCCGTGGCCGAAGGTCGACTTCACCCGTTTCGGCGAAGTGGAAAGCAAGGCCCTGTCGCGCATCAAGAAGATCTCGGGTGCCAACCTGCACCGCAACTGGGTCATGATCCCGCACGTCACCAACCATGACGAAGCGGACATCACCGACCTGGAAGCCTTCCGCGTCCAGCTGAACAAGGAAAACGAGAAGGCCGGCATCAAGGTGACGATGCTCGCGTTCATGATCAAGGCAACGGTTGCGGCGCTGAAGAAGTTCCCGAACTTCAATGCCTCGCTGGACGGCGACAACCTGGTGCTGAAGAAGTACTTCAACATCGGCTTCGCCGCCGACACCCCGAACGGCCTGGTCGTGCCGGTGATCAAGGACGCCGACAAGAAGGGCGTGTTCGAGATCAGCCAGGAAATGGGCGAGCTGGCCAAGCTGGCGCGCGACGGCAAGCTCAAGCCCGACCAGATGCAGGGCGGCTGCTTCTCGATCTCGTCGCTGGGCGGCATTGGCGGCACGTATTTCACGCCGATCATCAATGCGCCGGAAGTGGCGATCATGGGCGTGTGCAAGTCGTTCCAGAAACCCGTGTGGGACGGCAAGCAGTTCACGCCGCGCCTGACGCTGCCGCTGTCGCTGTCGTGGGACCACCGCGTCATCGACGGGGCCGAAGCGGCGCGCTTCAACACGTACTTCGCGCAACTGCTGGCGGACTTCCGCCGTATCCTGCTCTAAGGCGGCTGCTTAAAAATGATTCTGGCGTCGTTGCGCGGCCTTGCCGTACCAGTTGTACTGTCTGCGGCCGCGCGCCTAGCCAGAACCGCTTCGCTTCATTTTGAAGCAGCTGCAACGCACACCGGCTTTGCCGGTGCGCGAAAAGGCCGGCGCCTGCGTTGAATCATAGGAGCGAGCCATGACTACCTGTGTTGTCGTAAGGAAGGGCGCCGAGGTGGCGATCGCGGCGGACGCGCTGGTCACCTTCGGCGATACGCGCCTGTCACGCGCCTACGAGCGCAACCAGAAGGTATTCCCGGTGGGCGACGGCTTTATCGCGCTGGCCGGGACCACCGCGCACTTTCCGGTCATGCGCACGCTGCTGGCGGGCCTGGGCGAGGAGTGCCGGCTGGGCTCGCGCGACGACGTGTTCCGCACCTTCCTGAAGGTGCACGACAAGCTGAAGTCTGATTACTTCGTCAACACCAAGGAAGACGATGACGATCCCTACGAGTCGTCGCAGATCGTCTGCCTGATCGCCAATCCGGCCGGCATCTTCGGCGTTTACTCGTACCGCGAGGTGTTTTCGTTCGACCGCTTCTGGGGCATCGGCTCGGGCCGCAACTACGCGCTCGGCGCGATGCATGCGGTGTATGACCGGTCGGACCTGGATGCGGGCGAGATCGCGCGCATCGGTGTCGATGCGGGCGTGGAGTTCGACAAGAGTTCGGCCGGGCCGATCGAGGTTCATACCGTGCGGCTGCACGAGGGCGGCACCGCGGCAGTAGCAGCCGAGGATGCGGCAGAGACGGCGCCGGAAGACGAGGCGGTGGCAGGCCACGCGGCAGAAGACAACCCGGCAACCAACAACGACGGCGCGCCCTGAAGCCAGATGGCGGGCGCGCATTGAGGAGCAAAGCATGAGTGTGATCGAAGTCAAGGTGCCGGATATCGGCGATTTCGACGCGGTGGAAGTGATCGAGGTACTGGTCAAGGCCGGCGATATGGTCGAGATGGAACAGTCCCTGATCGTGCTGGAGTCCGACAAGGCGAGCATGGACGTGCCGTCGTCGGCCACCGGCAAGGTGGTGGAGGTCAAGGTCAAGGTGGGCGACAAGGTCGGCCAGGGCGCGGTGATCTGCACCGTCGAAGCCCAGCAGGCCGCCGCCGCTCCTGCGCCCGCGCAAGCGCCGGCCCCGGCGCAGGCCCCCGCGCCGGCTGCGGCCGCGCCGGCTCCGGCACCCGCGGCAGCCAGCCACAGCGGCGGCGCCGACATCCAGTGCGAGATGCTGGTGCTGGGCGCCGGTCCCGGCGGCTACTCGGCCGCCTTCCGCGCCGCCGACCTGGGCATGAATACCGTCCTGGTGGAGCGCTACAGCACGCTCGGCGGTGTCTGCCTGAACGTCGGCTGCATCCCGTCCAAGGCACTGCTGCACAACGCCGCGGTGATCGACGAAGCCAAGGCGCTGGCCGCCCACGGCATCCTGTTCGGCGAAGCCAAGATCGACCTGGACGGCCTGCGCCACTACAAGAACCAGGTGGTCGGCAAGCTGACCGGTGGTTTGGCCGGCATGGCCAAGGCACGCAAGGTGCAGGTGGTGCGCGGCATCGGCAACTTCCTCGACCCGCATCACCTCGAGGTCGAGCTGACCGAGGGCGAGGGCAAGCGGGCCACTGGCAAGAAGACCGTGATCCGTTTCGAGAAGGCCATCATCGCCGCCGGCAGCCAGGCGGTGAAGCTGCCCTTTATCCCGGAAGACCCGCGCATCGTCGACTCGACCGGCGCGCTGGAACTGCCCGAGGTTCCCAACAAGATGCTGGTCATCGGCGGCGGCATTATCGGCCTGGAAATGGCCACGGTGTACAGCACGCTCGGTGCGGAAATCGATGTCGTGGAAATGCTCGATGGCCTGATGACCGGCGCCGACCGCGACCTGGTCAAGGTCTGGGAAAAGAAGAACAAGGACCGCTTCGGCAAGGTCATGTTGAAGACCAAGACGGTCGGCGTGGAAGCGAAGCCGGACGGCATCTACGTCAGGTTTGAAGGCGAGCAGGCCCCGGCTGAGCCGCTGCGCTACGACCTGGTGCTGGTGTCGGTGGGTCGCGCGCCCAATGGCAAGCGCATCAGCGCCGAGAAGGCCGGCGTGGCCGTGACCGACCGCGGCTTCATCAACGTCGACAAGCAGATGCGCACCAACGTGCCGCATATCTTCGCGATCGGCGATATCGTCGGCCAGCCGATGCTGGCGCACAAGGCGGTGCATGAAGCCCACGTTGCCGCCGAGGTGGCACATGGCGAGAAGGCCTACTTCGATGCCAAGCAGATCCCGTCGGTGGCCTTCACCGATCCGGAAGTGGCCTGGGCCGGCCTGACCGAGGACGAGTGCAAGGCGCAGGGCATCAAGTACAGCAAGAGCGTGTTCCCCTGGGCCGCTTCGGGCCGCGCCATCGCCAACGGTCGGGACGAAGGCTTTACCAAGCTGATCTTCGACGAGGAAACCCATCGCGTGATCGGCGGCGGTATTGTCGGCATGCATGCGGGCGACCTGATCAGCGAAGTCTGCCTGGCGGTTGAGATGGGCGCGGATGCGGTGGATATTGGCAAGACCATCCATCCGCACCCGACGCTGGGCGAGTCGATTGGCATGGCGGCTGAGATTTACGAAGGTACGTGTACTGACGTGCCGCCGCCGCGGAAGCGTTGAGGTTCGGAATGGCAGCAGGAAGCCCACCTTGATGGTGGGTTTCTTTTTGCCTGATTATGCAATTAACCGCCAGCACGTTGCGCCGACCACGAATGCCGAATGGCTGGCAGGGCGAGGCGGTTCAGTATGGTTTTCGGGCCGCACCCAGGATTCGCTTGGATCCAAGCTGTGCGGGGACGCGGCAGAAGGGCGGTTCAAACAACGACAACATGTCACCAGCAGCGAGAGCCATCGAGCATCGACCGCATGCATGCCGCAGGCCAAATGCACATCCCCCAGACCAGATCCCAAAAAAAACCCGACCTAAAGAGGTCGGGCTTAACGATACCTTTGGACAAGGAGACCGCGGTACCGAGGAGACATCGGCAGAAAAGGCAGCGCCGGTTCACTCGGTCGGGACACTACCTCATCGTTGGCAAAACACACCGGCATTCTTGACCGCAATCCGATGCGCTTTGCCAACGGACCGGCCGGAGCCGGTCCATCTTCAACCCGTGCAGCTATCAGGCAGCAGTGGTCTTCTTCACCGGAGCCGTGGCCGTGCGGGCCGTGGCGCTGGCTTGCTGGGCAGCCTTCGTGGCAGCCGAAGCAGCAGCCTGGAAGTTGGTTTCAGCGATTTCGACCGCTTGCTTGGTCGCCTTCTGCACCGATTCGTAGGCGTTGTTGGCGGCGGAGATCGCCGACTTCACGATGGCCACGGTCGATTCCGAACCGGCCGGGGCGTTCTTGGCGAAGTTTTCGACCAGAGCCTGGACGTTCTTCGAGCCTTCGGCCAGTTGGGCCTCGGCCACCTTGGCGAATTCGCTCTGGGTTTCCGAAGCGATTTCGTACAGGTGACGGGTGTAGGCCAGCGTCTTTTCGGCGACCGGCTGCACGGCTGCGGCCTGGATGGCCAGCAGTTCTTGTGCGTCCTTGGCCGACAGGGCCTTCTTGGCGTTGTCGACGTTCTCAGCGAACGAGGTCTTGACGACCTGCAGGTTCAGCTCGACGAGCTTTTCGACGCCTTCGAACGCCTTGGTCGTCAGGCCGAACAGCGTTTCGAGGTTAGCCTTTTGCGCTGCCGCGACTTGTTCCGGGGTAAGGATCATTGCTGGTCTCCAGTGGTGAACTTCAAGGTCAAGCAAAATTAAGCTGCCTAGATGTCAGGGCCGTGACGGTGTTGTTTCCCGCGTCGGCCAGCCCAGGCGTGTGGGTGGGTCAGGACGCATCCGAAAACTTTGGTGCGCCGCAACAATTGCCATTCTAGGGATACCGTTTTTAATGTCAAGTGAATTTGGTGCATTGCACAATAAAGTTCTGCTTAAATGCCCGTCGGTGTGACGCCGGCGCCATCAGAGGTGCCTCCCGGCGAGGGTGCGGCCGGGGTGCTACCATCGCGGCTTGCCTTCGCCCGCACGGCCGGCCGCCGCCGCGATACCGAGAAGACGTGAACAGAACCGCCCAGGCCACACCCATGCTTGCCTTCTACGCCGACCACTTTGTGCTGCCATTGCCACCCGGGCACCGCTTCCCCATGCGCAAGTACAGCATGCTACGCGACATGGTGTCGGCCCAGGTGCCCGGATTGCGCCTGGCGGAGGCGCCGCGCGCAGGCGATGACGCCCTGCTGCTGGCACATACGCCAGAGTATGTGCAGGCGGCTTCGGCAGGCACGCTCGACGCGGCGCGCCAGCGCGAGATCGGCTTTCCGTGGTCCGAGGCGATGGTGGAGCGCTCGCGGCGTTCCGCAGGCGCCACCATCGCGGCCTGCCGGGCAGCACTGCGCGAAGGCATCGCGGTGAACCTGGCAGGCGGCACCCACCACGCCTATGCCGACAAGGGCGGCGGCTTCTGCGTGTTCAACGACGCCGCCATCGCCGCGCGCGTACTGCAGCGCGATGGCGACTCGCGCCGCGTGGCGGTGGTCGACCTGGACGTGCACCAGGGCAACGGCACCGCGTCGATCCTGCAAGGCGATCCGTCGGTATTCACGCTGTCGCTGCACGGCGAGAAGAACTACCCGTTCCGCAAGGAGGCCAGCGACCTGGACGTCGGCCTGCCGGACGGTTGCGACGACGACACCTACGCGCAAGCGCTGCAGGCAGCGCTCGACACGCTGTTCAGCCGTTTCGATCCCGACCTGTTGATCTACCTGGCCGGCGCCGACCCGCATGAAGGCGATCGCCTCGGACGGCTCAAGCTGACCATGGCCGGCCTGGCACAGCGCGATCGCCTGGTGTTCGATGCTGCCTTCGCGCGCCGGCTGCCGGTCGCGGTGGCGATGGCGGGTGGCTACGGCAACCAGATCGAGGACACCGTCGCCGTGCACGCGCAGACCGTGCGTCTGGCCGCGCAGTATCACGCCCGCCACGCCCAAACGCAGCTGGCGGTGGCGTCATGAGCGGCGTGGCGGAGCAAGGACGTAAGGCGTCGGCAGGCCCCCGCGCCACGCTGTGGCTGGCGGCGATGCCGTGGCTGTTCGTGCTGATCTGGGGCACCGGCTTTATCGTCGCCAAGTACGGCATGCCCTATGCCGAGCCGATGACTTTCCTGTTCCTGCGCTTTGCCGGCGTGCTGGTGCTGATGGTGCCGTTCGTGCTGCTGGCACGCGTGCCGCTGCCGCAGTTGCAGAATCCGCCAGCGGCGGCATCGGCAACCCCGGCGCGGCGGACTGACTGGCGCATGGTCGGCCATATCGGCGTGGCCGGCCTGCTGCTCCAGGCGGGCTACCTGGGCGGCGTTTGGGCGGCCATCAAGCTCGGCATGTCGGCCGGGGTGTCGGCGCTGCTGGTCGGCATGCAGCCGATCCTGACCGCCCTGATCGCTAGGCGCATGGGCGAACGCATCGGCGCGCGCCAGTGGCTGGGCCTGCTGCTGGGAATTGCCGGCGTGGCGCTGGTGGTGGCCAACAAGCTCGGTACCAGCGGGCTGACGCCGGCGAGCCTGGCGCTGGCGGGCGGCGCCCTGCTCAGCATCACCGTGGGCACCGTCTACCAGAAGCATTTCTGCCCGGTGTTCGACCTGCGCATGGGCTCGGTGATCCAGTTCGCCGCAGCCGCGCTGGCGTGCCTGCCGTTCATGTTCCTGTTCGAGACCCGCGAGGTTCAGTGGACTGCCGCCATGTTCGGCGCACTGGCCTGGTCGGTGGTGGCGCTGTCGATCGGCGCGATCTCGCTGCTGTTCCTGCTGATCCGGCAGGGCGCGGCCACCAAGGTGTCGAGCCTGATGTACCTGACGCCGCCCACCACCGCGGTGATGGCCTGGCTGCTGTTCGGCGAGCGCTTCCCGCCGCTGGCCGCTGCCGGCATGGTGCTGGCGGCGCTTGGCGTCGCGCTGGTCATCCGCCGCTAGCCTCCGCGCGTTCGTGTCGCGTATGCGGCCGTTTCAGCGCTGTCCTTCCGAGCTTTCCGATCCGTCCTGTTCCGTTCACGTCCCATGAAACCGCAAGCCGAGTCGCGCAGTGCCTATCCGTACTTCCAGCCGATCACGACGCGTTGGATGGATAACGATGTCTATGGCCACGTTAACAACGTTGTCTACTACAGTTACTTTGACACCGTGGTGAATTCCTACCTGATCCGGCAGGGCGTGCTCGACATCGAAGCGGGCAGCACCATCGGGCTGGTGATCGAGACGCAGTGCAACTACTTCTCGTCGCTCAGCTTCCCGGAGACCGTGGTAGCGGGCCTGCGCGTGGCCAGGCTGGGTACGTCCAGCGTGCGCTATGAGGTAGGCCTCTTCAGCGGCGACAACGAGCTTGCCGCCGCGCAAGGGCATTTCATCCACGTCTATGTCGATCGCGCCACGCGCCGCCCGGTACCGCTGCCGGCGCCGCTGCGCGAGGCGCTGCTGCCGCTGGCGGTGGCCGGCGCACAGCGGTGACGGGGCAACAGGAGACGAACAAGATGTCCCTCGAGAGGCAATTCGGTTCGCAGGATGCCGTGGACTGCGTGGATCGCGCGATCCTCACGCGGCGTTCGGTGCGGGCCTTTCTCGATACGCCCGTGCCGCGCGAGACCGTGGAAGAAATCCTGGTCGTGGCCAGCCGTGCGCCGTCGGGCACCAACACGCAGCCGTGGCGCGTCTACGTGCTGTCGGGCGAGGCCAAGGTCAAGCTGTGCGCCGACGTGCTGGCTGCCTATGAGGACCCCGAGCGCGACAGCAAGTACATGCAGGAGTATCCGTACTACCCGCGCGAGTGGGCCGATCCCTACCTGGCGCGGCGGCGCAAGGTGGGCTGGGACCTGTATGGCCTGCTGGAGATCAGCCGCGAGGACAAGGTGCGCATGCACGAGCAGCACGCGCGCAACTTCCGTTTTTTCGATGCGCCGGTGGGGATGATCTTCACCATCGACCGCATCATGGAGCAGGGCAGCTGGCTGGACTACGGCATGTTCCTGCAAAGCATCATGGTCGCCGCCAGGGCGCGCGGGCTCGATACCTGCCCGCAGGCGGCGTTTACGCAGTTCCACAAGATCATTGCCAGCCACTTGCGACTGCCACCGGAAGAGATGGTGGTATGCGGCATGTCGCTGGGTTTTGCGGATCCGGAAGCGCTCGAGAACCGGCTGACCACTGATCGCGAGCCGGTCAGCGGATTTGCGCGTTTCCTCTCATAGTGAGCTTTGTATCAATGTGTAACGATTGGTGCCGATATACCAGATGAGGTCCCCGTATCGGCAGGGTCGTTGCCTTGGGGAGTGGCAGGTGATTTGAGGTGAGCCCTAAGACAGTTCGTTTTCAAACACGGGTGGACGTGATGAGACGTCAACTTTTTCCACATCGTGGAAATGTTTGCAAATCGAACTTTAAGGAGCGACTGTAAGTCTTTAATCTTGCTAACAATTTCTTTATTTCCTACACTAGCGCCATTCTTATGCGCTGAACGAATCATGTTCCGGTCTGATTCCATTTTTTCCAGATTCTTCGGCTCCACGCCCTTGTCCGCCGTCGCCGCCGCGGTCCTGGTGTCGGTGTCGATGGTCGCGGCGCCCGTGGCCGAAGCGGCCACCAAGTCCGCAAGCACCCAAAAAACGTCTAAAAAGCAGGCTAAATCGGCTAACGTCGAGAAAAAGAGCGCTTCAAAGACTGTCTCGGCAAAGTCTCGCAGCACCAAGGTAGCCAAGCGTGACGCCAGCTCCTCGCGCAAGGTCATCGTGCTGAAGAACGGCAAGCGCCAGGTAGTGGCCTCGCATCGCGCGGCGCCAGTGCGTGCCGCCTTTACGCCGCCCGCCAAGCCCTCGCTGGGCGAAGCCATGGGCCTGCGCGATACCGCCGACGCGCTAGCGCTGCGTTCCAGCGTGGCGCTGGTGATGGACCAGGGCTCCAACGAGGTGCTGTTCCAGAAGAACGCCAGCGCGGTGCTGCCGATCGCCTCGATCACCAAGCTGATGACGGCGCTGGTGGTCATGGACGCGCGTCTGCCAATGGACGAGATGCTGACCATCACCGAGGAAGACCGCGACAACGAGAAGCACAGCAGCTCGCGCCTGCGCTTCGGCACGCAGCTCACGCGCCAGGAACTGCTGCTGCTGGCGCTGATGTCGTCCGAGAACCGCGCCGCGTCGGCGCTGGGTCGCCACTATCCGGGCGGCCTGCCTGCGTTCGTGCAGGCGATGAACCGCAAGGCGCGCGAGCTGGGCATGAACGACAGCCACTTTGTCGATTCCAGCGGGCTGTCGAGCAGCAACGTGTCGAGCGCGATGGACCTGGTGCGCATGGTCAACGCCGCCTACCGCAACCCGACCATCCGCGAGTTCTCGACCCAGACCGAGCATGAAGTCAACGTGCTGGGCCGCACCCAGCACTACGTCAGCACCAACCGCCTGGTGCGCGGCGGCAACTGGGAGATCGGCCTCCAGAAGACCGGCTTTATCTCCGAGGCCGGCCAGTGCCTGGTGATGCAGGCCAAGGTCCAGGGTCGCAACGTGGTGATGGTGTTCCTGGATTCGGCTGGCAAGCTGTCGCGTTTTGCCGATGCCAACCGCGTCAAGGACTGGCTGGAACACTCGCCGTCGCAGTCGTCCCCGCAGCCGCATGGCTTCCCGTCGTCGCCCAACCTGACGCAGGGGCCGCACGGCGCGCATGCGATCCTGGCCTCGCAGCAAGCGCGCGGCATCTGATTCGGATCGCCTGACCGGAAAAAAAACGCGCTGTCCTGCGGCGCGTTTTTCTTTTTGCGATCCCGCTCTGTCAGAGCAGCTTGCCGGGATTCATAATCCCGGCCGGATCGAACACGGCCTTGATCTCGCGCATCAGCCGCAGCTCCAGCGGATCCTTGACCGCGAGGAAGGCGTGGCGCTTGAGCTGGCCGATGCCGTGCTCGGCGCTGATGCTGCCGCCATAACGCATCACTTCGTCCAGCACCGCGTCGGTCACCGCATCGCCTTGCGTGGCCGCCCAGTCCTTCGGCGCACCGGCCGGGCGCGACAGGTTGTAGTGCAGGTTGCCGTCGCCGAAGTGCCCGAAGATAAACGGCCGGATGGCCGGATCGAGCGCGCGCAGCCGGGCATCCATCGAGGTCATGAACGCCGGGATCTGCTCGATCGGCAGCGACACGTCGTGTTTCAGGTGCGGGCCGTCGGCGCGCTGCGCTTCGGAAATCTCCTCGCGCAGTTTCCACAGCGCCTGCAGTTGCGCCAGCGAGGCGGACACCGCGGCATCGAGGCATAGCTCGCGTTCCAGCGCTGCGCCGATCACGCGCTCGAGCAGTGCGTTGAGCGCGTCTGCATCCGTGGTATCGGCCAGTTCCACCAGCACGTAGGCGGGGTAGCGTTGCGCGAACGGTTCCTGCACGCCTTCCGCGTGCGTGAGCACCAGGTCCAGGCAATCGCCGGTAAAGAACTCGAACGCCTGCAGGCGCGCGCCGCATTGCTCGAACAGCAGTTCATAGAGTTCCAGCGACTGCGCCGGCGAGGCCACCGCCGCCAGCACTACGCTGCGCGTATCGGTGCGCGGGAACAGCCGCAGCGCGGCCGCGGTGATCACGCCCAGCGTGCCT
This sequence comes from Cupriavidus sp. DF5525, assembly GCF_040149425.2. NCBI lineage: Bacteria > Pseudomonadati > Pseudomonadota > Betaproteobacteria > Burkholderiales > Burkholderiaceae > Cupriavidus > Cupriavidus sp. DF5525. The sequence goes on from NZ_CP168265.1 coordinate 1,456,476, forward strand.
TCCGAACCGATCAGCAACTGCTTCAGGTCGTAGCCGGTATTGTCCTTGCGCAGCGTGCGCAGGCCGTGGAAGACCTCGCCGTTGGGCAGCACCGCTTCCACGCCGAGCACCAGCTCGCGCGCCATGCCGTAGCGCACCACGTTCACGCCGCCGGCATTGGTCGCGAGGTTGCCGCCGATCTGGCAGGAGTCTTCGGCCGCCAGCGACAGGGGCAGCAGGCGGTTGGTGTCTTCCGCGGCGCGACGCAGGTTGCCGAGGATGCAGCCGGCTTCTGCCACCATGGTGTTGGCGATGGTGTCGAGCGAGCGCACCGCGTTCATGCGGTCCAGGCTCAGCACCACGTTCTGCGCCTGGGCATCGGGCGTGGCGCCGCCGCACAGGCCCGTGTTGCCGCCGCGCGGTACCACGGGCACCACCGCCTGCTGGCACAGCGCGAGGGCGCGCGACACCTCGTCCACCGTGCGCGGCCGTACCACGGCCTGGGCCTGGCCGCGGTAGATGCCGCGCCAGTCCGACAGCCACGGAGCGATGTCGTCGGGGTTGCTCAGGACGGTGTCGGCGCCGAGGGCCTCGGTGAGGCGTTGCGCGAATTGGCTGGTTTGCATGATGGCGGTGTCGTCTTAAGAGAGAGAAGGGCGGGCGGGATCCGTTGCTGCGGATGCGCCCGGCGCATCGGCGGCGCGCGGGCGCAATGTCAGTCCCAGCCGGCGTGCGGCGCATTGCAGGTGCGTGACCGCGGCCGCGCGCGCCGCCGTGGCATCGCCGCGCCGGATCGCGTCGACGATGGCTTCATGCTCGGCATGCACGTTTTCGGCCAGTCCGGCCTGGCGCAGCGTATTGGCACGCGCGGTCGCGACGGCCTGGTGCAGCTGCAGGTTCAGGTACTGCAGCAGCTGGCGGTAGTACGGGTTGTGCGTGGCGGCGGCAATGCCGATATGGAAGGCCGCGTCGATATCGGCGGCGGGCTGTGGGTCATAGAGATGGGCACGCAGGCGCTGCAGCAGCGCACTCAGCGTGTCCACGTCCTCCTCGGTGCGGCGCACCGCGGCCAGTGCGGCGGCGGCGCCTTCCAGGTCGATCCGCAGGTCATACAGATCGGCCAGCTCGGCGGCATCGATATCCGGCTCGCGCGGCAACTGGAAGCCCGCCGCGCCGGTGCGCGAGCGCACCGTGCAACCGACGCCCTGGCGCGTTTCCACAAAGCCCTGCGAGCGCAGGTGTTCGGTGACTTCGCGGATCACTGCGGCGCTGACGCCATACTGCTCAGCGAGCTGGCGGCCGGTAGGCAAGCGGGTGCCGACCGGGTAGGCGCCGCTCTCGATGTCGGCGCGAAGCTGGCGGGTGACCTGTTCTGTAAGGGTGACGGCACGGGTACGCATGGGTTTCGATTATAAGGTTTGCTGGTTATCTGAAAACTCAGGGTAAACCAGTGTTTGATTCGTGACGCGGCCACCAAAGCAAAACGCGCGGACTGCCGTGGCCGGCCGCCCGCGCGTCGTTCCCGCTTGCCGTGCTCAGGCCGCAGCTTCGGACACGTAGCCCATGCCGCGCGAGATCTGCAGCGCGGTGTCCTTCAGGTTCTGCAGCCAGCTGTCCTGCAGCCGGTCGGCCGGCGCCGACAGCGACAGCCCCGCCACCAGCCGGCGCGAATCGTCATAGATGCCGGCGGCGATGCAGCGCACGCCCAGTTCCAGCTCTTCGTTGTCGCGCGCGTAGCCGTTGGCGCGGACCCAGTTCAGCTCGCGCTCCAGCTTGGTCAGGTCGGTGATCGAGGTGCGGGTGTGGCCGGCCAGCCCGGTGCGGGTGGCGTAGTTGCGCACGCGCGCACTCTCGTCGGCCGCCAGGAACAGCTTGCCCACCGAAGTCAGGTGCAGCGGGGCGCGGCCGCCGATGGCGCGCACCACCTGCATGCCCGAGCGCTCGCTGTAGGCGCGCTCGATATAGACGATCTCGTCGCCCTGGCGCACCGACAGGTTGACGGTCTGGCCGGTGACGCGGTGCAGCGCGCGCATCGGCGCCAGCGCCGCGTCACGCACGGACAGGCGTGCCTTGACCAGGTTGCCTAGTTCCAGCAGGCGCATGCCAAGCCGGTAGCTGCCCGGATCGGAACGGTCCACGAAACGGCAGGCCACCATGTCGTTCAGGATGCGGTGGGCGGTGGAAGGATGCAGCCCCGTGGCCAGCGAAAGCTCCTTCAGGCTGACGGGATCGGCGTGCTGCGCGAGGGCGTCCAGCAGGGTCATCATGCGCTCGATGACCTGGATGGACGTCTTGCCGGGTGACTTGTCTGCGTCGGACATAGGTGAAAATGGGAGAAATGTTGCGATGCGGCAATCTTAAGCGTCTGCCTGATTCTATCTCGCATCGTGAAAATTTCAATAGGTGAAATGACATTACGGTAAGAAACGCGCCAGGATGTCGCCCGACAAAGTGCTGTGCATTGCACCGGATTCATGGCATTGCTGAACCGTTTGTGCGCCACGCGCGGCGCCAAGCGCGCATAATTGCAGGGTTTCGGGGTCTGGAGAAGCAAACAATGCGAGTCGGTCTGTTCGCCACCTGCCTGGTGGACCTGATGCGTCCGGAAATCGGCTTTTCGGTGCTCAAGCTGCTGGAAGCCGCCGGCTATGAGGTCATGGTGCCCGAGGCGCAGACCTGCTGCGGCCAGCCGGCCTACAACTCGGGCGAGCGCCGCGTGTCGCGCGACCTGGCGGAGAAATTCCTGCGCGAGTTCGAGATGTTCGACTACATCGTGGTGCCGTCCGGCAGCTGCGGCGGCATGATCCGCCACCAGTACGGCGACCTGCTGCGCAACGATCCGGAGCTGAACGGCCGCTACGAGCGGCTGCGCGAGCGCGTGTTCGAACTGACCGAATTCCTGGTCACCGTGGCGAAGATCGACGTACTGCCGTCCTCATTCGCCGGCCACATCACCTACCACGACTCCTGCTCCGGCCTGCGCGAGCTCGGCGTCAAGCAGCAGCCGCGTGAACTGCTGGCGCGCCTGCCCGGCGTGCAGCTCACCGAGATGAAGGACTGCGAGGCCTGCTGCGGTTTCGGCGGCACCTTCTCGGTCAAGTACGGCGATATCTCGACGGCGATCGTCGACGAGAAGTGCGCCAATATCAAGGCCAGCGGCGCCGAAGCCGTAGTGCTGGGCGACCTGGGCTGCATGCTCAATATCGAAGGCCGGCTGCGCCGCACCGGCGACAGCCGCACGCGCGTGCTGCATATCGCCCAGGTCCTGGCGGGTGATGCCTGACAATCAGCCTGAAATCCGGAAGACGCCACGATGCAAGTCCACAGCATGGAATTCAAGGCACGCGCCGGCCAGAAGCTGGCTGACCAGCGCCTGCAGCAGAACCTGAAGAAACTCTCGACCAAGTTCGTCACCGCGCGCGCCGATGCGATCCGCGATATCGACTTCGATGCCACGCGCGAGGCGCTGAAGGAACGGCGCAACCGTGCGCTGGAAAACCTCGACGTCTGGCTGGCCACCTTCGAAGAGAACGCGCGCAAGCGCGGTGCCACGGTGCTGTTCGCCGAAACCACCGCGGACGCCGCGCGCCTGGTCGCCGAGATTGCGCAGAAGCACGGCGTGAAGAAGGTCATCAAGAGCAAGTCGATGGTGACCGAGGAGATGCGCCTGAACCAGGTGCTCGGCGAGATGGGCGTGCAGAGTATCGAGACCGATCTCGGCGAGTACATCCTGCAGATCAACGACTCGGAACCGCCGTCGCACATCATTGCGCCGGTGGTGCACAAGGACAAGGACGAGATCGCCGACCTGTTCGCCAGGGTCCACCACAAGCCGCGCCTGACCGAGATCCCGGATTTGACGCGCGAGGCGCGCGAAGTGCTGCGCCCCGAGTTCCTGAGCGCCGACATGGGCGTCACCGGCGGCAACTTCATCATCGCCGAGACCGGCTCGGTGGCGGTCGTCACCAACGAGGGCAACGAGGGCATGTGCACGGTGATGCCGCGAGTGCACGTGGCCGTGACCGGGATCGAGAAGGTGTTGCCCACGCTGGAAGACCTGGCCACGGTGATGCGGCTGCTGCCGCGCTCGGCTACCGGCCAGGCAATCTCCAACTACTTCTCGCTGCTGACCGGCCCGCGCGCCGAAGGCGAGCGCGACGGCCCGGAGCATATGTACTTCGTGCTGGTCGATGGCGGCCGCACCGGGCTGATCGGCGGCGACTTCCAGGAGATGCTGCGTTGCATCCGCTGCGGCGCGTGCATGAACCACTGCCCGGTCTACCAGAAGATCGGTGGCCATGCTTATGGCTGGGTTTATCCGGGCCCGATGGGCAGCGTGCTGACACCGAGCTACGTGGGTCTTGCCAATGCCGTGGACCTGCCTCAGGCGGCCACGTTGTGCGGCGAGTGCAATCGCGTGTGTCCTGCTTCGATCCCGCTGTCCGACCTGCTGCGCAAGCTGCGCGAGAAGCAGATGGAGCGAGGGCTGCGCCCGTGGCAGGAGCGGTTCGCGCTGCAGGCCTGGGGCTACGTGGCCAGGCGCCCGGAGCTGTATGCCTTTGCGACCCGCATCGGCGCCTGGCTGCTGGGCCGCATGGGCGGCCGCAACAAGCTGATCGCCAGCCTGCCGATGGCCGGCAAGGGCTGGACCGCAACCCGCGACATGCCGGCCCCGTCAGGCCGCACGTTCCGCGAACTCTACAAGGAAAGGAGGGCGCGTTCATGAGCGCAGCCAATCAGGAAGCACTGGTGCGCATGCGTGCCGCACTGGACCAGCACCTGGGCGGATCGATGCCCGCGAGCGATCTGGTACGCGCATGGCGCGAAGCCGGCACCGGTCTGTCGCTGCCGCCGGTCTACGGGCAGGCGATGGAAGAATTGCTGCGGCGCCTGGAGATGTCCGCCGTGTTTGCGCAGGACAGCTGTTCGTTCTCGAGCTCGGCGGTGACGGACCAGCTGTCGCGCTGGCTGGACAAGGCGGCGACCGTCTGAGGCCTTCAGCGCTGCACCCCTAGCGCTTCATCATCCCCGTCAACGTATCCACGAATTCCAGCGACAGCCGCGACAGCGGTTCCGTCTGCACATGGAAAATCTGCACCGAGGCATTGACCTTGGTGCGCACCGGCACCGCCACGATATTGGGCCAGTCCCCGCCGAACACCGTCATGGCATCGACCAGTGCGATGCCTGCGCCGGCCTGCGCGAGCGCGCGCGCCACGTGGGCCTGTTCCACCTGCACCCGCATATCGGGCTGGTCGCCCTCGTTGCCGAACATCTCGTGCACCAGCAAGCCAAACGGTACGTCCTGTCCGTAGCCGATCAGGTCCTCCCCGATCAGGTCGGCCGGTCGAACCCACTTGCGCGCGGCCAGGGGATGCCCCACCGGCACCAGCGCCACGATCTCGTTTTTCACCAGCAGGCGCGCCTCGAGGTTGGGGTGCACCAGCGGCATGTTCGACACCGCCAGGTCCACCTGCCCCGATAGCAGCGCGCGCAGCATATTGCCCGGAATCTGGGTACGCACCACCACGCGCACCGCCGGGTGCGCGGCGCGGAAGCTGGCAATGGCGCGCGGCAGCACGGTCTGGCCGAGGTTGGGGCTGCACGTGATGCGCAGGCTGCCGGTGCGGTTGGCCGCAAGGTCCTCGGCAATCTCGTTGACGCGCTCGATCCCTTCGTACACCGCATTGACTTCGCCCAGCAGGCGCCGCGCTTCCGGCGTGGGGTAGAGCCTTCCCTTGGTGCGCCGGAACAGTTCGAGGCCGAGGCGTTGCTCGGTGTGCGACATCAGCCGGCTGATGGCCGGTTGTGACACGTAGAGCAGCTTGGACGCACCGCTGATCGAGCCGGTCAGCATCACCGCGCGGAACACCTCGATCTGGCGCAGGTTCATTTTCATGGGATTAACCTGATGTTAAGGCTGGCGGACATATAAGCATATGACAGTCAATGGCGCCATACCTACACTGGACTCCATCGACACACGCTCTGTGGCCTGGACAGGCACCGCACCATGGTGGACCACACCGGCTGCGTGAGGCACCGGAAAGGGGGGGCGTGGCCGCGATGCGGTGCACTACGCACCCGCGGCGTGCAGGCATTCTTATCTGGAAGACAGGAGACCGTATGAGCGACATCCATCTCACCTATATCAACGGAAAGGACATCGCACGGCTGGAAATGACCGACGCCGAAATCCTGGACGCGGTCGAGCAGGCACTGGTGGCGCAGGGCAACGGCCAGACCGTGATCGAGCCGCGCGTGCACCTGATTCCCGATCCCGCCTTCAACGGCCACTTCAACGTGCTGCGCGGCTACGTGGCGCCGCTGGGGCTGGCCGGGGTGAAGATCGTCGGCGACTTCGTCGACAACTACAAGCTCGGACTGCCGTCGGAGATGGCCATGCTCAACCTGTTCGATCCGCGCACCGGGATTCCGGTGGCGATGGTCGACGCTACCTTCATCACCGATGCCCGCACCGGCGCACTCACCGCGCTCGGTGCCAAGCACCTGGCGCGCCGCAACAGCAAGGTGCTGGGCCATATCGGCGCACGCGGCACCTCTTACTGGAACGTGCGCCTGCTCGACAGCCTGTTCGACTTCGACGAGATCCGCGTGCACTCGCGCCGCCCGGAAAGCCGCAATGCCTTCGCCGCGCGGCTGGAGCGTGATCTCGGCAAGAAGATCGTCATCACCGAAGACTGGGAATCGTGCGTGCGCGGCGCCGACATCGTGGTCGAAGCCTCGCGCCTCGAACGCCCGACGCCGATGCTCAAGACCGAATGGATCAAGCCGGGCGCCTTCGTCGTGCCTTACGGCACCATGAGCGCGGTCGAGCTGTCGCTGACCGACATCATGACGAAGATGGTGGTCGACGACTGGGGCCAGTGCAAGGGCGGCATGTTCGGCTCGCTGCGGGCGCATGTGGAAGCTGGCAAGCTGTCGGAACAGACGCTCTATGCCGAGCTGGGCGAAATCGCCGCCGGCCGCAAGCCGGGCCGCCAGAGCGACGACGAGACCAACCTGTTCTGGCACCGCGGCCTGTCGCTGAGCGATATCGCGCTGGGCCACGCCATCCTGAAGAAGGCCGAGCAGCGCGGGCTGGGCCAGAAGCTGGTCTACGCATGATTGCCAGCGCACGCATGTACGCGGTCGCCGCGCCGGTGGGGCATGCATGGCGTGCGCTGCTGGCGCACGTGGCCGACCGTGCCGGCGTGGCACTGCCATATGTCGAGCATGCGGCGCCGGCGCTGGTCAGCGCGCTGTGGGCGCGGCCGGACTGCGGCTGCGTGTTCATGTGCGGCTATCCGTATGCCAGCGCCCCGGTGGCCCCGCAGTTGCTGGCCGCGCCGGTGCCGGCGCTGGCGCGCTACGGCGGGCGCCCGGTCTATTTCACGGAGTTCATCGTGCGCGCGGATGCGCCGGTGCAGACGCTGGCGCAGACCTTCGGCGGGCGGCTGGCATGCATGCTGCCTGAGTCCAACTCGGGGCACAACGCACCACGGCACCACCTGATGCAGCTGGCGCCGGCGGGCACGCGTGCGCTGTACCGGCCTGCCGCCGAACCCACGCCGACGCCGCGCGAGGTCATCGATGCCGTCATCGCCGGGCACGCCGAGGTGGGCGTCGTCGACAGCTACGTGCTGGACCTGCTGCGCCGCTTTGAACCCGCGCTCGCGGCGCAGCTGAAAACGCTGGACGTGACACCGGCCGCACCGATCCCGCCGATGGTGGCGTCTGCGCAGGTTGATCCGCACGAATGCGCGCGCGTGCGTGCCGCGCTGCTCACGCTGCATGAAGGCGCAGCGGGTACCGCGCTGCTGGCCATGCTGGGGCTGGCGCACTTTGCCGCGGTGCAGCCCGCCGACTATGCCGGACTGCCCGCGCTGGCGCGCGAAGCGGACCAGGCCGGCTTTGCATTGACCGACCCCGGCGCCGGCAGCCGGGGCGCTGTATAACCCAGCACGCCGGACCGCACACGGCCATGCACGACAACAAGACTGCCGGCGCGGTGGGGGAGTCAAGCCTGATCACTGCCAAATGGGGGAAACCGTCATGAAACCCGCTGTGAACGCTATTGTGAAACCTGTCAGCCGGCGCCTTGCCGCGCGTTGCCTGCTCGCCTGCGTGGCGGCCTGCGCGCCCTGGTTCGCCGCCGCCGCTCATGCCCAGCCGCAGGCGTATCCCGCCAAGCCGGTGCGCATCGTAGTGCCGTTCGCCGCCGGCGGCCCGGCCGACGTGCTCGCCCGCGCGGTCGGCGAAGGCATTGCCAAAGCCACCGGCCAGAGCGTGCTGGTCGACAACAAGGCCGGCGCAGCAGGCACCATCGGCGTCGACATGGTGGCCAAGGCCGTGCCCGACGGCTATACGCTCGCCCTGGTGCCGGTGGGCAATATCGCTGTGAACCCCACGCTGATGCCGAACCTGCCGTACAAGCCGGCCGACCTGGCTCCGGTCTCGATGCTGGCCACCGCCGAGAACGTGCTGGTGGTCAACGCGGCCACGCCGGCGAAAACGCTGGCGGACCTGCTCAAGCTCGCGGGGCAGAAGCCGGGCGAACTGAGCTTCGCCTCGCCCGGCGCCGGCAGCCAGGCGCACCTGGCCGGCGAGCTGCTGCAGCTCGATGCCCACGTCAAGCTGAACCACGTGCCTTACAAGGGCGTCAGCCCGGCCATGACCGATGTGGTTGGCGGCCAGGTGACGATGATGTTCGCCCAACTCTCGGCGGCGCTACCCTATATCAAGTCCGGCAAACTGCGCGCGTTGGGCGTGGCCAGCGCCAGGCGTTCGGCGGTGCTGCCCGATGTGCCGACCATCGCCGAGCAGGGCTTTCCAAAGTTCGAGGCAGTGTCGTGGTACGCGCTGATGGCGCCGGCCGGTACGCCCGCGGAGATCGTGCGCAAGCTCAGCCAGCACGTCGACACGGTGCTGGCCGATGCCATGCTCAAGGAAAAGCTGGCCGCGCTGGGCATGGAGGCGGCGGGTGGCACGCCGCAGCAGCTTGCCACCACCATCCAGAAGGAAAGCACGCGCTGGGCCGGTGTGATCCGGCAGCGGCATCTCACTATCGACTGAGCGTCGCACCGGCGTAAAAAAGGGGAGCCGCATGGCTCCCCTTCGTCATTGCCCGCTACAGGTCTTCAACCCAGCAGCAACGCATCATCATCCAACTGCTCATGCCGCGTCTGCTCAAACATCTTCAGCAGATCCGGCACATCCAGCCCCTTGCGCTTCTCGCCCGACACGTCCAGCACCACCTGGCCCTGGTGCAGCATGACCGTGCGCTGGCCGTAGTCCAGCGCCTGGCGCATGCTGTGCGTCACCATCATCGTGGTCAGCTTGCTTTCCTCGACGATGCGCGCGGTCAGTTCCAGCACAAAGGCAGCAGTCTTCGGGTCCAGCGCGGCGGTGTGCTCGTCCAGCAGCAGGATGCGCGACGGCTGCAGCGACGCCATCAGCAGGCTGACCGCCTGGCGCTGGCCGCCCGACAGCAGGCCGATGCGGTCCGTCAGCCGGTTTTCCAACCCCAGGTTCAGCAGCCGCAGCTTCTCGCGGAACAGCTCGCGCGAGCCGCGGTTGAGCGCCGCGCGGAAGCCGCGCCGGGTGCCGCGCGCCATTGCCAGCGCCATGTTTTCCTCGATGGTCAGCGCCTCGCAGGTGCCGGCCATCGGGTCCTGGAACACGCGCGCCACCAGGTGGGCGCGGTCCCATGCCGGCTGACGGGTGACGTCGGTGTCATCGATGGTGATGCGGCCCGAGTCGACCATCTGGTCGCCGCTGATCGCATTCAGGAAGGTGGACTTGCCGGCGCCGTTGGAGCCGATCACGGCCACGAACTGGCCGCTGGGGATCTCCAGGCTGAGGCCGCGCAGCGCGCGGGTCTCGATCGGGGTGCCCGGGTTGAAGGTGAGCTTCAGGTCTTGTGCGCGCAGCATCTCAGGCACCTCCGTTCTTGCGGGCGAACAGCTTCTTGCGCGTGGCCGGCAGCACCAGCGCGATCGTCACCAGCGCGGCGGTGACCAGGTTCAGGTCCTGCGCCTTCAGGCCGATGAAGTCGCTGTTCAGCGCCAGCGCGATAAAGAAGCGGTAAAGGATGGCGCCCAGCACCACGGCCAGGGTGGTCCAGATCAGGCGGCGCGCCGGCAGCACGGTTTCGCCGATGATCACCGCGGCCAGGCCAATCACGATGGTGCCGATGCCCATCGAGATGTCCGACCCGCCCTGGGTCTGCGCGAACAGCGCGCCGGCCAGTGCCACCAGCGCGTTGGACAGTGCCATGCCGGCCAGCGTGGCGCGACCGGTGGGGATGCCTTGAGCGCGGGCCATGCGCGGGTTGGCGCCGGTGGCGCGCATCGCCAGGCCGAGCTGCGAGCTGAAGAACCAGTCCAGGCCGAGCTTGGCGATCACCACCACCACGAACAGCACCAGCGGGCGCAGCACGTAGTCAGGCAGCCATTCCGGCTGCAGGATGGTGAACATAGTCGGCTCGGTGATCAGCGGCACGTTGGGGCGGCCCATGATGCGCAGGTTGACCGAGTACAGCGCGATCATCATCAGGATACTGGCGAGCAGGTCCATGATCTTGAGGCGCACGTTGAGCCAGCCGGTAATGAAGCCGGCCAGTGCGCCCGCGGCGATCGCCACCGCGGTGGCGACGAACGGGTCCTGGCCCGCGGCGATCAGCGTCGCGGCCACGGCGCCGCCCAGCGGGAAGCTGCCATCAACGGTCAGGTCGGGGAAGTTGAGGATGCGGAAGGAAATCAGCACCCCGAGCGCCACCAGGCTGAAGATCAGGCCGATCTCTAGGGCGCCCAGAAGGGAAAAGAGGGACATGGGGGGAATCCTGTTGCAGGGTCCGGCGGCTGCCTTGGCGCCGGCTTGGGGGCGGGTGGGCCGGCTGGCCCGTGTGGGGCCGCGGGCTGCCTCGCCCTGTTCTGTCCCGCCGGCCCGGATAGGCCCGGCGGGGCACCCTCCGTCTTGCGACGGCCGGGGTGGCAGTGCTTACTTGATGACGGTCTTGGCTTCCTTGATCAGCTCCGGCGACAGCGTCGCGCCTTGCTTGGCGGCGGCGCCGGTGTTGACGAACAGCTCCAGGTTGTCGCTGGTCTGCGAGGCGATCGCGCCCGGCTTCTCGCCCTTCAGGATGCGCACCACGATCTTGCCGGTCTGGTGGCCCAGGTCGCCGTAGTTCACGCCCAGCGCGGCCACGGCGCCACGCTTGACGCTGTCGGTGTCAGCCGCCACCAGCGGGATCTTCGATTCGTTGGCAACCTTGACCAGGGCCTCATACGCCGACACCACGTTGTTGTCGGTGTTGGTGTAGATCACGTCGACCTTGCCGATCAGGCTCTTGGCGGCCGGGCCGATGTCCACGGTACGCGGTGCGGCGGCTTCCTTCAGGGTCAGGCCTTCCTTGGCCAGCAGTTCCTTCAGTTCCTTGACCACCACCACCGAGTTGGCCTCGCCCGGGTTGTAGACCATGCCGACGTTCTTGGCCTTGGGCACCACGCGCTTGATCAGGGCGACTTGCTTGTCCAAGGGCAGCTTGTCCGACACGCCGGTCACATTGGTGCCCGACGCCGACCAGCTCTTGACCAGTTGCGCGGCGACCGGATCGGTCACGCCCGAGTACACCACTGGCACGCTCTTGGTGGCGGCGACCACGGCCTGGGCCGATGGGGTGGCGATGGCAACGATCGCGTTCGGGTTGTCACCGACGAACTTGCGGGCAATCTGCGCGGCGGTGCCGGTGTTGCCCTGGGCGCTCTGGTATTCCCACTTCAGGCTCTTGTCGGCGTCATAGCCGGCGGCCTTCAGTTCGGCGCGCACGCCGTCGCGGATCGCGTCCAGCGCGGGGTGGTCAACGATCGACAGTACCTTGACGGTCTGGGCTTGCACGGCGCCGCCGTATAGCAGAGCCAGTGCCACGGCGCCGCCCAGGATCGACTTGGTTGCTGCGAGACCCTTGATGGACTTCATTATCTGTTCTCCCCCGAAAGCTCGGTTCTGGAATGGATGCGGCCGCGGATGGTTCGGTCCGCCGTCCTGGCGCGCCCGCGCGCGGGCGGACGGTGCCGGTCCGGGCGTGCGCAGCGGCTTCCTGCGACTGGAGGGAGCGTGCGCGGGCGCGTCGGATGCGACAGCGATAAGCCTGCGAGGATACCACTTCTCGCGCACGAAATGCGTAGTCATCGTGCCGAAGTGGGGCATCCGATGCTGCCAGACGCCCGCTATCGGCCATCCAGGCGCATATTATTGCGCGGGATTCGTGATTTGCTTGTGGATTACCCCGATTGCGGCGACGACATCTTCATGCAATTGCGCGTCCCGGGCGTCGAGGTTTTCCTGGAGCTGGGCCAGGGTGGTGGCGCCGATGATGGTGCTGGCGGCGAACCAGCGCGAGTAGCACCAGGCCAGCGCCAGCGTGGCGGGGGACAGGCCGGCACTTTTTGCCAGCTCGACATAGCGGGCCGAGGCGGCCATGGTCTCCTGGCGCATGTAGCGCGGGCTCCAGTCCGCCCCGAAGCGCGACAGGCGGCCCTTGGCTTCGGCATTGAAGACCGGGCTGCCCCCATCGCCCGACAGGTATTTGCCGGTGAGCTGCCCGAACGCCAGCGGACTGTACGCCAGCAGGCTGACGTCGGTGCGGAAGCAGGCCTCGTCCAGGCCCTGTTCGAAGCTGCGGTTGACCAGGTTGTACGGGTTCTGGACGGTGGCGATGCGCGGCAGGCCATGCTGCTCGGCCAGGCGCACGAACTCGGCCACGCCCCAGGGCGTCTCGTTCGAGACGCCGACATAGCGGATCTTGCCGGCGCGCACCAGCTCGCCCATCACTTCGAGCTGCGCCTGGATTGAGGTGCACTCGCGCTCCTTCTGCGGATCGAAGCTGAGCTGCCCGAAGATTGGTGCATTCCGCGCCGGCCAGTGAATCTGGTACAGGTCGATGTAGTCGGTCTGCAGCCGGCGCAGCGATTCGTCCACCGCGGCGCGGATGCCGGCCGGGGTCAGGTCATCGCCGTTGCGGATCCACGGCATGCGGCCCGGGCCGGCCACCTTGGTCGCCAGCACCACGCGGTCGCGCGGCTGGCGCTTGAGCCAGGTGCCGACGATGCGCTCGGTCTGGCCGTAGGTCTCGGCGCGCGGCCTGACCGGGTACATCTCGGCGGTGTCGATAAAGTTGACGCCGCGCGAGAAGGCGTAGTCGAGCTGGCTGTGGCCGTCGGCTTCGGTGTTCTGCTCGCCGAAGGTCATGGTGCCCAGGCAGATGCGCGAAACCTGCAGGTCGCTGCGGCCGAGGCGGATGGTTTCCATGGCGTTTCCTGTGAAGGGGGGGCGATATGGGAAAGGCTCAGCCGCGCAGCGCCGCGGCGCATTCGCGCACCAGCGCCGGGCCGCGGTAGATCAGGCCGCTGTAGACCTGCACGAGCTTCGCGCCTGCATCGATCTTGGCGCGCGCATCGGCGCCGCTGAAGATGCCGCCCACGCCGACGATCGGCACCGCATCGCCGACCACGGCGTGCAAGGCGCGCACCACGCGCGTGGACGCCTCGAACACCGGGCGCCCAGACAGGCCGCCGGCTTCCTCGGCATGCGGCAGGCCCTTGACCGCCTCGCGCGAAATGGTGGTGTTGGTGGCGATCACGCCGTCGATCTTGTGGCGCACCAGCGCGTCGCCGATATTGCCAACCTGGTCGGCATCGAGATCCGGCGCGATCTTCAGCGCCAGCGGCACGTAGCGCTTGTGCTGGTCGGCCAGGCGCTGCTGCGCGTCCTTCAGCGTCGACAGCAGGCTGTCCAGCTCGCTGGCGCCCTGCAGTTGGCGCAGGTTCTTGGTATTGGGCGACGAGATATTGACCGTGACGTAGCTGGCGTGCGGGTAGACGCGCTCCAGGCAGTACAGGTAGTCGTCGTTGGCACGCTCGATCGGCGTATCGGCGTTCTTGCCGATATTCAGGCCCAGCACGCCGCCCTCGGCCTTCCAGCGCGAGGCCTTCACGTTGGCGACAAAGGCATCGACGCCGCTGTTGTTGAAGCCCATGCGGTTGATCAGCGCATCCGCCTGTGGCAGGCGGAACATGCGCGGGCGCGGGTTGCCCGGCTGCGCGCGCGGCGTGACCGTGCCCACCTCGATAAAGCCGAAGCCGAAGGCAGCCAGCCCGTCGATATAGGCGCCGTCCTTGTCCAGCCCCGCGGCCAGCCCGACCGGGTTGGGGAAGCGCACCCCCATCACCGTGCGCGGGTCGTCGGCAATCTTGTTGCCGATGCAGCCGGCCAGGCCCATGCGGTGGGCGCGAACCAGGTTGTTCAGCGTGAAATGGTGGGCGTCCTCGGCATCCATCGAGAACAGGGCGGGGCGAAACAGGGGGTAGAGCGCGTTGAGCACGTGGGGAGGCGGCCGGCGGGGCGGCGCAGAAGTCGATACCAGGCCCGCATTGTAGCGGCTGGGCCGCTTGCCCGGACGGCCAGGCCTGCTGGTCCCGCTTGCTGGTCCCGTTATTCCTGCGTAGCCGGCGGCACCGGGTTGGCGACGTCTTCGAACGCCTGCCAGAGGTTGCCGGTCAGCACCTGCAGCGGGTGGAAGCGCGCCTTGTACGCCATCTTGCGGCTGTCGGCGATCCAGTAGCCCAGGTAAAGGTGCGGCAGGCCCAGTTCGCGCGTCTGGCGGATCTGCCACAGGATGTTGTAGGTGCCGTAGCTGGCGTTGCGCTCGAGCGGGTCATAGAAGGTGTAGACCGACGACAGCCCGTCGTCGAGTACGTCGATCATGCTGACCATGCGCAGGCGGCCGGCCTCGGGCGATCCCGGCGGCTCGCGGAACTCGACCAAGCGCGAGTTGACGCGGCTTTGCAGCAGGAACTGCTCGTACTGGTCGCGGCTGTCCTGGTCCATGCCGCCGCCGGCGTGGCGCATCGACTGGTACAGCAGATACAGCGAATAGTGCTCTTCGACGTAGGTCAGCGGCGCCACTAGCGCCTGCAGGTGCTCATGCCGGCGCCAAGCGCGGCGCTGGGAGCGGTCAGGCGTGAACTGGTCCACCACCACGCGGCAGGGCGTGCAGGCATGGCAGTCATCGCAATAGGGGCGGTAGGTAAAGATGCCGCTGCGCCGGAAGCCCGCGCGCACCAGGCGCGAATAAACGTCGGCGTTGATCAGGTGCGCCGGCGTGGCGACCTGCGAGCGTGCCATGCGGCCTTCGAGATAGCTGCAAGCGTAGGGCGCCGTGGCGTAGAACTGCAGCGCGGAGAGCGGTAGTTCCTTCAGCTTGCTCATGACTCAGGGGGCTCCGGGCGGGGACGGGGCGTTTGGACAGGCCAGCCGATGGTGGTGTCCGGTACCAGGGCTCAGCTGGCCGGCGCGGCTGGCGTCCCGGCCCAGCGCTCCAGCACCGATTTGTCAAACCGCCACGGGTTGATCGCCGGCTGCGCCGTCACCGCCCGCACATGTGCCACGAACTCGGCGCGGGGGATCGGGCGCGCACCCAGCGAGGCCAGGTGATCGGTTTCCTGCTGGCAGTCTATCATCGCCACGCCGTGGTTGCCGAGGAACGCGCACAGCGCCGCCAGCGCGATTTTGGAGGCGTCGGTGCGGTGCGCAAACATGGATTCGCCGAAGAACATCCGCCCCAGCGCCACGCCATACAGGCCACCTACACGTTCGCCGCGGTACCAGCTCTCGACCGCGTGCGCCATGCCGTTGCGGTGCAGCGTGCCGTACGCCGCCACGATCTCGTCGGTAATCCAGGTGCCGTCCTGGCCGTCGCGCGGCGTGGTGGCGCAGGCGCGCATCACCGCCAGGAAGTCGTCGTCGACGCGGATTTCCCAGTCTGGGTCGCGCAGCACGCGCCGCAGCGTCTTGCGCAGCGTGGCCGAGACGCGCAGCGCCGGCGGCGCCAGCACCATGCGCGGGTCGGTACTCCACCACAGTACCGGCTGGCCGCTCGAATACCAGGGGAAGATGCCCTGGCGGTACGCCAGCAGCAGCCGCTGGGGCGACAGGTCGCGGCTCGCCGCCAGCAGGCCGGGGGCTTCGGAATCCGGTCCGAGCGCACGCTCCACCGGCGGAAAAGGGTCTTGCGGGTCCAGCCAGGCGATCATGCGGGCCGTGCCGATGGAGGGCGAGGGTGGGCGATGGAGGGCTTTCCGGCCCGCCGCTCAGGGCGTGACCGTGGCCCGGCTGGTCAGCGGGCGCATGGGCTTGTCGATATCCAGGCTGTGCAGCCGGAAGCTGCCGTCCCGCAGCCGGCCGGCGGCGCGGTCGGCGAAGAAGCAGCGCAGGGTGTGGATCACGGTGGGAAAGGCCAGTTCATCCCACGGCACATCGGCCTCTTCCACCAGCTTGACCTCCAGGCTTTCCTCGCCCGGGGCGATATCCAGGTCGTCCAGCGTAGCCAGGTAGAAAAGATGCACCTGGTGCACGTGCGGCACGTTCAGGATGGAGAACAGTTCTCCTACCTGCACGCGCGCACCGGCTTCTTCCAGTGTCTCGCGCGAGGCAGCCTGCGCGGTGGTCTCGCCGATCTCCATGAAGCCCGCGGGCAGGGTCCAGAAGCCGTAGCGCGGCTCGATCGCGCGTTTGCACAGCAGGACCTTGTCTTCCCACACCGGAATCGTGCCGACAACGTTGCGGGGATTGACGTAGTGGATGGTGCCGCAGTTGTCGCAAACGCTGCGCGGGCGGTTGTCGCCGTCAGGTACGCGCAACACGACCGCATGACCACAGTTCGAGCAGAATTTCATGAGGGGCGTCCGGGAGGAATGGCGAAAGTGTATCACCCTCGAAGAGGGGGTCGGGGCTGTCGCGGGGACAAGCGTCGCGGCATTGGTGGGGGCCCGCACGAGCCGGTCGGCGACAGGTGCGATGCAGCGGAAACGAAGTGCTGCGCAGTACTGAGAGCCAAAACAAAAAAACCCGCCATTGGCGGGTTTGTCTGTATGACGGATCGGATGCGTTTGCAGTCATCAACCGCATCATCATGCGGTTGGTTGCGGGGGCAGGATTTGAACCTGCGACCTTCGGGTTATGAGCCCGACGAGCTGCCAGACTGCTCCACCCCGCGTCCGTCGAAGAAAAGATTATATGGCATCCGGTTGCGCATTGCAACACCTGTTTAAAAGTACCTTGAAGTGGTGCGCACTTCCGCCTGCCATAACGGTTAGATCGCCGGCAAGGGGCCGAGGTTCAGCCATTGTTGGCGCTTTCGCTTGTGCGCTGCCACAGCGTCGACTCGAACTCGAAGCTTTCGCGCTGCTGGAGGTCGTCGCGCTGCCAGATCACCCGGTCGCGGCGCACCGTCAGCATCCACGTGGTGGTGGCCAGCGGGGCCGGGTGGGAGAAGGCGCGCGGCGTCAGCACCGCGCCGCAGGGGCCATGCTGCGGGTCGCGCACGGAGGTGTAGCGGATCATGCCAAGGCCGGCCTCGCGCACGACGCGGCCGAAGAGCTGGCAGGGTTCGTGGTTGTCCGGATCGGCCCAGGCGTCGCGGTCGCGATCGAAGGGCGGCGCGTCCAGTGCCACGCCATCGGTATTGACGCGGACTTCAAACAGCGTCTGCGCACGGGCGTCGATGCCCGGCAGCGCGGGGCTGTCGTTGAGGAAGCGCCAGCGCCAGTAGCCAAGCTCGGCGCAGGCGGTGCGGATCTCGTTGGCGCCATAGAACACGCCCGGGTCCTGGCCGGCACGAAAGCGCGAGCCCCAGGGCGAGGGTGGATAGCGGAACGGGGTAAACAGAAGGTAGTGCAGGTGGCGGGCTTCGATCGGCACGGCCGGCTTGCCGGCATCGAGCACGGCTTCCAGCACAGCCTGTTCTTCGAGGCTGTCGACCAGCGGCATGGTGGAGACAACGTGCTGGGCTTCCACCGCCCGCCACAGCGTGAGCGCGAACTGCCTGCGCTCAGATGCGACCGCGGGTGGCGTCCAGGTAGTGAACGACACGGACCAGACCTTCCGTCGTACGGATCATTTCAAGGGGCTTGCCGCCCAGCGCCAGGTTTTCATGGGTCAGCCATAGCCGGGCCTGGTCGCCGTGGCCGAGGATCGCGTCCAGCGAGCGGAACAGGCGCACGAACAGCACGCCGAATTCCCATTCCTTGCGGTGGGCATCGAGCACATAACCGCCCGATGCCATGCGCGAGACCGAGGCCGTGCTGATGCCCAGCACGCTCGCCACCACGGCCTGGCTGATGCCGAGGAAGCTGGCGGCGCGCATTACCGCCTTGGTCAGCGTGGTGCCGGGGTCGGGGCCGCCGGCGGGATCGGTTTCCGGAATCCGCCTGGATTGCATCGCCTTTGCTCCTGTTTCTTGAGAAATATTATAGGCCATGCATTTCAGAAGGGAAGCGTTTGCTGAAAAAATCAGCAAAATGTGGGGTAGGCGCTAGTACGTCTCGATGTGCAACCGGCCTTCGGCCTTCATCGCGGTTTCCAGCCCCGTCCAGCTGAGACCGGCGCTGGCGCAAACCGTTTCAAATGCCGCCAGCACGCCTTCCTCCATCCCCTTCAGGCCGCAGATATAGACGTGGCCGTTGGGATCGGCGAGCAGTGTGGCCACGCTGCCGGCGGCTTCGCGGATTGCGTCCTGCACATAGCGGCGCGGCGTGACAGGGTCGCGCGAGAAGGCAAAGTGGATGTCGAGGAAATCCTTCGGCAGCTTCAGCAGCGGACCGAAGTAGGGCAGTTCGTTGGCGTTGCGCGCGCCGAAGAACAGCATCCGCCGCCCGCCGAAGTGCGCCATGTTGCGGCGCATGCGCTCGGTCATGGCGCGCATCGGCGCCGAGCCCGTGCCGGTGCAGATCATCATCACGCTGGCCTCGGCGTGGTTGGGCATCAGGAAGGTGGTGCCGAACGGGCCGACTACCTGCACCGTATCGCCCTTGGCCAGTTCGCACAGGTAGTTGGAGGCGACGCCCTGCACGGGGTTGCCGTCGTGGTCCTGGTCGACGCGTTTCACGGTCAGTGCGAGGTTGTTGTAGCCCGGCCGCTCGCCGTCACGCGGGCTCGCGACCGAGTACAGGCGGATGTAGTGCGGCTTGCCCGATGCGTCCGTGCCCGGCGGCACGATGCCGATGGACTGGCCTTCCAGGATCGGGAAGAAGTGTGTGCCGAAGTCCAGCACGATATGGTGCACGTCGCTGGACGCGTCCTCCGCCGTCAGTCGGTAATTGCCGGCCACGGTCGCCGTGACCGGCGCGCGTACGCCATGCAGGTTGACGTAGGGATGGGCGGCTGACCAGGGCGCGCGTGGCGAGGTATGGCTGCTGGTTTCCACGGACTGGATTGTGGCGTCCGTAGTGATGCCCGTACCGGTGGCCGTCGCGGCATCTGCCGTTGCCTTGGTTGCGTCACCCAGGTCCGGCAACGGCACCTCCGCCGGCAGTTCGTCCCACCGCAGTTGCGCCTCGATCGAATAGGCCTCGCCGCGCAGCATGGTGCGCCAGTTGTCGATGGCGCCGGTCGGGCAGGGCGACAGGCACGCATTGCAGCCGTTACACACATCCGCCTTGACCACGTAGTTGCGATCGTCGTGGGTGATCGCGTCGATCGGACAGGTGTCCTCGCAGGTATTGCAGCGGATGCAGATTTCCGGGTCGATCAGGTGCTGCTTGATGATGTCGGGGGCGCCCATGGCGTGTCTCCGGTGTCTCCTTCTTGTTCTTGGGCTCAGTTGAAACGCACGTATTCGAAATCCATCGGCTGGCGGTTGATGCCCACCGCCGGTGGCGCGATCCAGTTGGCGTACTTGCCGGGCTCGACCACGCGGCCCATCAGGCTGGCGACGAAGGCGCGATCCTCGCCGGTGGCGAGCCACTTGCGCTCGTTGGCGTTCCATTCGGCTTCGGAAATCAGTTCGCCCTCGGGCGAGACGTGCACATTGGCCAGCGTGCCGATCTTGCGGTTGAAGGCCTTGTGCGGCACGGTCAGGCGGAACGCGACGCCCGCTTTCTCGATCACCTTGTTCCAGCGCGCCACGCCGCCCATGCTGTCCTTGATGTAGTCGTCGCGCAGCACTTCGTTGAGCGCGTTGAGCATCGGCACCTCGCGTTCGCCAAGGCGGCCGTCGCGCACTTCCAGCACGCGGTAGACATCGCTCTTGAGCACGTGGTCGTCGGCGCGCTTGCCCTCCTCGAAGCGGCCCTTCAGGCCGGCGCTGTAAAAGGTGGCCGCGTTGGACGACTGGTCCGCGCCGAACAGGTCGATGGTCACGCTGTAGTGGAAATTCAGGTAGCGCTGGATGGTCTCCAGGTCGATCACGCCGGCGGCGCGCACCTGGGCCGGATCCTCGATGCCGCGCTCACGCATCACCTCGCAGGTGCGCTGGATCACGCGCGAGACGCCCGATTCACCGACGAACATATGGTGCGCTTCCTCGGTAAGCATGAAGCGCGTAGTGCGCGCCAGCGGATCGAAGCCGGACTCGGCGAGCGCGCAGAGCTGGAACTTGCCGTCGCGGTCGGTGAAGTAGGTGAACATGAAGAACGACAGCCAGTCCGGCGTCCGTTCGTTGAAGGCGCCGAGGATGCGCGGGTTGTCCTGGTCGCCCGAGCGGCGGTCCAGCAGCGCCTCGGCTTCCTCGCGCCCGTCGCGGCCGAAGTAGCGGTGCAGCAGGTACACCATCGCCCACAGGTGGCGGCCTTCTTCCACGTTGACCTGGAACAGGTTGCGCAGGTCGTACAGGCTGGGTGCGGTCAGGCCGAGGTGGCGCTGCTGCTCGACCGATGCGGGCTCGGTGTCGCCCTGCGTGACGATGATGCGGCGCAGGTTGGCGCGGTGCTCGCCCGGCACGTCCTGCCAGGCGGCTTCGCCCTTGTGCTCGCCGAAATGGATCTTGCGCTCCGGGTCGGCCGGCTGCAGGAAGATGCCCCAGCGGTAGTCCGGCATCTTGACGTGGTCGAAATGCGCCCAGCCCGATGGATCGACCGACACCGCCGTGCGCAGGTACACGTCAAAGTTGTGCGAGCCTTCCGGCCCCATGTCGCGCCACCAGTCGAGGAAGGCCGGCTGCCAGTGCTCCAGGGCACGCTGCAGCGCGCGGTCGTCCGACAGGTTGACGTTGTTGGGGATCTTCTGGCTGTAGTCGATGCTCACGGGGTGTCTCCTTTGTGATCTGGCGTGGGCGCGTGTCTAGACGCGGTCCCAGTCGAAGCGCGC
Organism: Cupriavidus sp. DF5525; assembly: GCF_040149425.2. Lineage (NCBI taxonomy): Bacteria > Pseudomonadati > Pseudomonadota > Betaproteobacteria > Burkholderiales > Burkholderiaceae > Cupriavidus > Cupriavidus sp. DF5525. The sequence goes on from NZ_CP168265.1 coordinate 1,477,599, forward strand.
CTTGTTGCCGGTGCCGAAGACCTTCAGCGCACCGTTCTCGCCGACGGCGTTGGGGCGCTGGAAGATCCAGTTCTGCCACGCGGTCAGGCGTCCGAAGATGCGCGTTTCCATGGTTTCCGCGCCGCCGAAGCGCAGGTTGGCTTCCAGCCCGGTCAGCGCATCCGGCGACAGGCTGGCGCGTTCTTCCAGGGCGATGCGGATCTCGTCTTCCCAGTCGATATCGTCCGGCGCGGCGGTGATCAGCCCGAGCGAGTCGGCGCTGAGGGCGTCGAGCGGCGCGCCGATGTGGTCACGCACCGCTGAGAGCGCCGCTTCATCGCCATAGAAGCGCGCCGATAGCCGGGTTTGGCCGTTTGGCATCGGATAGCAGCCGAAGTTGACTGGCGACACGAAGATGCGCGGCGCGTCGTCGGGCGCGTCGGGCAAGTGCAGCATGTAGCTGCGGTCGGCCGCCAGCGCCAGTTCCAGCAGCGTGCCGGCAAAGCAGGAATCCTGCTCGATCAGTGCGATCAGGCTGCGCGACGACACATCGAGCCGCGCCAGCGTGCGGCGCAGCATGCCGATGGTCTCGCGCACGAACCAGTGGCCGGCGTGCGCTTCCAGCAGCGCATCGGCGGCCAGCACCTGCGCCGGGTCGCCGTCGGTCTTGAGCACCCAGATGCCGATGTCGAGGTGGTTGGTGCGCAGCGTCAGGATGGCGTCGTCGAGCTCGCGCGCCATCTTCAGCGGCCACCATTGCGCACCGCCCGCGACCACGCCGGCGAGGTCGGCGGGCTGGTGCTTGTCTGGGCCGAACACGGTAATCGTGGCCTTGCGCGCGGCGGGGTCGACATGCACGCGCACGGTCTCGTAGCGGAAGCCGTCCGGCTCGATGGTGCGCGATAGCGGCGTCAGCGTGATGCCGTGGTGGCCCTGGGGCCGATCGCTGGTGGCGGCCAGCGCTGCGGCGCGCTCGGCGATGTACTCGGTAAAGCGCGCCGGCTTGACCACTTCGTCGACCAGCTTCCAGTCCTTGGCGCGCTGGCCGCGCACGCCTTCGGTGGTGGTGCAGAAGATATCGGCATGGTCGCGCCGGACATGGCGCTTGTCGGTCACGCGGGTCAGGCCGCCGGTGCCGGGCAGCACGCCCAGCAGCGGCACTTCGGGCAGGCTCACCGCGGAGGAGCGGTCGTCTACCAACACGATCTCGTCGCACGCCAGCGCCAGCTCGTAGCCGCCGCCGGCGGTGGTGCCGTTGCAGGCCGCGATGAATTTCAGGCCGGAGTGCTGGCTGGCATCCTCGATCGCGTTGCGCGTTTCATTGGTGAACTTGCAGAAGTTGACCTTCCACGCGTGCGAGGACTGGCCCAGCATGAAGATATTGGCGCCCGAGCAGAAGATGCGTTCGCGTGCGCTGGTCAGCACCACGGTGCGCACTTCGGGATGCTCGAAGCGGATGCGCTGCAGCGCATCGTGCAATTCGATGTCGACGCCAAGGTCGTAGGAATTGAGCTTCAGCGAGTAGCCGGGGCGCAGTCCGCCTTCCTCATCGACATCCATCGCCAGCGTGGCGACCGGGCCGTCGAAGCTCAGTTTCCAATGGTGATATTGATCGGGATGGCGCTCGAATGTGACAGGCGCGGTTGCTTCTGCCTGAGCGTCAGGCTGCAGTGGGGCGGTTGCCGGCGCGGACATGGCTGTCTCCTTGATGCACTATAGTGCCTTGCGGCTTTTGATGAAATATAGTGCAGCGAGACGCCCTGCGCAATGCCTTTGTCGGCGTTGCGCAGGTCCGTAGTGCGGAGGAAGGGGCTCAGGCGCCCGCGGCCTGCAGTTGTGTGCGCAGCTGTTGCAGCGAGGTGGCGGCGTCCTGGCCGCTGGTGTCGATCGAGATATCGGCGCGGGCATAGAGCGGCGTGCGCGCCTGCAGGATGCGGCGCAGGTCGTTCATCGCCTCACGGTTGCCTTCCATCGGCCGCATATCGCCCTGGGCGACCACGCGCGCCATATGCTCTTCCGGGGAGGTTCGTACCCAAATGGTGTAGCACTGCGCCAGCAGCACGTTGAAGGTGGCCGGTTCAGAAACCAGGCTGCCGGGGGTGGCCAGCACCATGCGGTCGTGCTCGCGCAGCACCTGTTCCAGCGCGCGCATCTCGTAGCGGCGATAGGCGGCCTGGCCGTACAGCGAGTGGATCTCGGACAGGCTTGCGCCGGCTTCCCGCTCGATCACGGTATTGAGTTCGACGAAAGGCACATCCTTGGCCGCCGCGAGTGCTCGGCCCAGCGTCGACTTGCCGGCGCCGCGCAGCCCGATCAGCGCGATGCGGCGGTGGCGCGCGTCGCCGGATTCTTCCGGTGCCAGCGCGTGGCGGCAGGCTTCGCGCACGCGGGCGAGGTCGCCCGCCGGCAACTGCGCCAGCCACTGCACCATCTGCGCGTACTCGGTGGCCTGCTGGCCGTTCAGTCCGTCCACTTCCGCCAGCACTACCGGCAGCGGCACGTCCAGTGCGCGCGCCACTTGCCGCAGCAGCAACACCGAGGCATTGCCGGTGCCGGTCTCCAGGTTGGCCAGGTAGCGCTCGGAAACGCCCGCACCGCGCGCCAGGTCCTTGCGCGACATGCCGCGCGAGGCACGCAGCGAGCGGATGCGCTCGCCCAGCAGCGTCAAGTAGGGGTCGCGCTCGCCGTTGGCGGCCGGGGCGGACGTGTCCCGGGCGGGGCGGGTGTCGGCTTCGGCTTCGGTCTGGGGCAGCGGGTCGGGGTCGCGGCGCATGGTGGCAGTGTCGGGTTGGCCGGCCACCATGTGGGTGGTCGGCAAAAAGCAAGGGCGCATTATACGAGCAGGCCGGGCGCTCCAAGTGGCGGGTCAGGCGGTCGCTTCCCATCAGGCCTGTCCTATAGTGCATCCCCTCGCTTGCATAATAGTTGATATGAAATAAAATGCATCGACAACCGGTGCCGGCACGCAGATGGCGGACACCGTAAGAACAGCGACTGCCCAGACGCCGCCGCAGCCGACCGGCCCGCGGCGCGCGACACCGAGGAGTGGAGACATGACGCCCCCCAATACTGCCGCCGGCGTGCCGGCGGCCGCATCGCCCGTGCCGTTGACTGTTCCACCTGTTTCTGGCGCCATCACGGCGCTGCCGCCGCGCTACAACGCCGCCGAAGACCTGCTGTCTCGCAATCTCCAGGCGGGGCGGGGAGGCAAGACCGCCTATATCGACGACACCACTTCGCTCACCTACGCAGAACTCGATGCCCGCGCCCGCCGCTTTGCCGGCGCGCTGCGCGACGCGGGTTTCCGCCAGGAGGAGCGGCTGCTGCTGTGCGCGCTCGATACCGTTGATTTCCCCACCGTGTTCCTCGGCTGCCTGCTGGCCGGCGTGGTGCCGGTGGCGGTCAATACGTTGCTGACCGCGGACGATTACGCCTACATGCTTGGCCACAGCGGCGCGCGCGCGGTCGTGGTGTCGGAACCGCTGCTGCCGGTGATGAAGGCCGCGATCGACAAGAGCGGCCTCTCGCCGATGGTGATCCAGGCCGCGCCGCATGGCGAATCGCCGCCATCGTGCAGCATCGGCGCGATGCTGGCACGCACGCGCTCGCCCGCGCAGGCGGTAGGCACCGGCCCCGACGACATGGCGTTCTGGCTCTATTCGTCCGGCTCCACCGGCAGACCGAAGGGCACCGTGCATACCCACGGCAACCTGTTCCATACCGCCGACCTGTACGCGCGCCAGGTGCTCGGCATCCGCGAGGACGACGTGGTGTTCTCGGCCGCCAAGCTGTTCTTTGCCTACGGCCTGGGCAATGCGCTGACCTTCCCGATGTCGGTCGGCGCCACCACCGTGCTGATGGCCGAGCGGCCCACCCCGCCGGCTGTGTTCAGGCGGTTGCGCGAACAGCGGCCCACGGTTTTCTGCGGCGTGCCGACGCTGTTCGCCGGCATGCTGGCCGCACCCGACCTGCCGCCGCGCACGGATGTGGCGCTGCGCGTCTGCACCTCCGCCGGCGAGGCGCTGCCGCGCGATATCGGCGAACGCTTCCTGTCACATTTCGGCTGCGACATCCTGGACGGCATCGGCTCGACCGAGATGCTGCATATCTTCCTGTCGAACCGGCCCGGCGAGGTGCGCTACGGCACCACCGGCAAGCCGGTGCCGGGCTATGAACTGAAGCTACTGGACGAGCATGGCGAACCGTGCGCGCCAGGCGAGATCGGCGACCTCTATATCAAGGGCCCAAGTGCGGCGCTGATGTACTGGTGCAACCGCGACAAGACCCGCGACACCTTTGTCGGCGAATGGACCCGCAGCGGCGACAAGTACCTGCGCGATGCCGATGGCTTCTACACCTACGCCGGCCGCAGCGACGACATGCTCAAGGTCGGCGGCATCTACGTATCGCCATTCGAGGTCGAGGCCGCATTGGCCCAGCATCCGGCCGTGCTCGAGGCGGCGGTGATTGGCGTCACCGATGCCGACCAGCTGGTCAAGCCCAAGGCCTTCGTGGTGCTGCGCCCCGGCCAGCAATGGCACGACGGCATGGCGGCCGAGCTGCAGGCCTTTATCAAGTCGCGCCTGGCGCCGTACAAGTACCCGCGCCAGATCGAATGCGTGCCCGAGCTGCCCAAGACCGCGACCGGCAAGATCCAGCGCTTCCGGCTGCGCCAGCGTGAAGACGCCGCGCGGCAGACCCTGCAGTGACCGCCTCCTGAACCGATGCAACAGAATAAAGTGCCCCCGCAAAGCAGTCTGGTGGAAATCCCTTTTGACAACCGCCGTATCCGGATCGAATACCAGTGGCTGCGGCCCGAGCGCACGGAGCGCCCGCTGGTGGTGTTCCTGCATGAGGGACTCGGGTCGGTCAGCATGTGGCGCGATTTCCCGCGCGATTTCTGCGAGACCGGGGACTACCGCGGCCTGGTGTTCTCACGCTACGGTTACGGCCGTTCCACGCCGCGCCCGCACGACGAGAAGTGGCGCACCGATTTCATGCACCGGCAGGCGCGTGAGGCGTTGCCCGCGCTGTTCGATGTGCTCGACATCGGCCCCGGCCGTACCCATGGCATGCCCTGGCTGCTGGGCCACAGCGACGGCGGGTCGATCGCACTGATCTACGCCTCCAGCTTCCCGCAGGCGGTCGACGGCATCACCGTGCTGGCGCCGCATATCGTGGTGGAAGACCTGTCCGTGCGCAGCATCGCGGCAACGCGCCAGACCTACCTGGAAACCGACCTGCGCCAGCGGCTGGCGCGCCATCACGACGATGTGGAATCCGCCTTCTGGGGCTGGAACGATATCTGGCTCGACCCCGACTTCCGCCGCTGGGACCTGCGCCCGCTGCTGTCCGGTTTGCAGTGCCCGGTGCTGGCCGCGCAGGGCGAAGACGACGAGTACGGCACCATGGAACAAATCGAGGGTATCCATCGATATGCCCCACAAACCACGTTGCTTAAACTCGCGCGATGCGGGCATTCGCCACATCGCGACCAGCCTGGACCGTTGACGCAGGCCGCGGTTCGGCATATAAACGCATATACTTCATACTTAAAATAATTGGGCTTCCCGCCCGTTGCGCAGGGTCCCCGGCTTGCATGGCACCGACGTGCATGCGCCGGCGCGGGTCACGGCAAGGGCAGGGGGACCGGCAACGGTCCAGCGAGCCGCCGGCTTGACCACCAGGAGACATCATGCGTCGCTTCACCTCGCGCAGGCTCGCGCCTGCCTGCCTTGCCGTCGCCACCGTGTTTGCCATGGCTGCCGCGCAAGCGCAGACCGCACCAGCTGCACCAGCCGCGCCCGGCGGCAAGATCAAGGTCGGCTTCATGCTGCCGTACACCGGCACCTACGCTGCGCTCGGCACGGCCATCGAGAACGGCTTCCGCATGTACGTGACGCAGCAGGGCGGCAAGCTCGGCGGGCGCGACGTCGAGTACTTCAAGGTCGACGATGAATCCGACCCCGCCAAGGCCCCGGAAAACGCTACCAAGCTGGTCAAGCGCGACCAGGTCGACGTAGTGGTTGGCACGGTCCACTCGGGCGTGCAGATGGGCATCGTCAAGGTGGCCAAGGAAAACAACACGCTGCTGATCATCCCCAATGCCGGCGTGGATGAAGCCACCGGTCCGCTGTGCGGCCCGAACATCTTCCGCACCTCGTTCTCCAACTGGCAGCCGGGCTATGCGATGGGCCAGGTGCTGGGCGAGCGGGGCCTGAAGAAGGTGGTCACGCTGACCTGGAAATACGCTGCCGGCGAGCAGTCGGTGAAGGGCTTCAAGGAAGCTTTCGAGGCCAAGGGCGGCAAGGTGGTGAAGGAACTGAGCCTGCCGTTCCCCAACGTCGAGTTCCAGGCGCTGATTACCGAGGTGGCGTCGCTCAAGCCCGATGCCGTGTTCGTGTTCTTTGCTGGCGGCGGTGCGGTCAAGTTCGTCAAGGACTGGGCCGCGGCCGGGCTCAAGGACAAGATCCCGCTGTATGGCTCGGGCTTCCTCACCGATGGCACGCTGGAAGCGCAGGGCACCGCCGCGCAGGGGCTGGAAACCACGCTGCATTATGCCGACGGCCTGACCAACCCGCGCGACAAGAACTTCCGCCTGGACTACGCCAAGGCCTACAAGCTGCAGCCCGACGTGTACGCGGTGCAGGGCTATGACGCGGCGCAGCTGCTGGCCGCCGGTGCCACTGCGGTCAAGGGCGACATGACGCGCAAGGCGGACCTGTACAAGGCCATGGGCGCCGCTAGGATCGACAGCCCGCGGGGCGCCTTTACGCTGTCCAAGGCGCATAACCCGGTGCAGGATTTTTACCTGCGCAAGGTGGACGGGCGTGAGAACAAGATGAGCTCGGTGGCGGTGAAGGCGCTGGCTGATCCGGCGCGTGGGTGCAGGTTGTAAGCTGTGGGCGCCTCCGATGCCGCTGGTTTTCTCCCCTCTCCCGCTTGCGAGAGGGGCAGGGAGAGAGGCAGGCGTGTCAAAGGCTGAGGTCGGTGGGTTGGTTAACACCGTTGGCTTCGCTTGAAGTGGTTCCTTGCCAGCCCACCCCTCTCCCCAACCCTCTCCCCCTGAAGGGAGAGGGAGAATACCTTGCTTAGGCTAGCCCGGGCGGCTTGGGCGCACCCAAAACCGTTGGCATCTCTGTAACCCGCTGGACCATCCCGCATGGACATCGTCTCCTTCCTAATCCAATGCCTGAACAGCGTCCAGTACGGCTTGCTGCTGTTCTTGGTCGCCAGCGGCCTGACGCTGATCTTCGGCATCATGGGCGTGATCAACCTCGCGCACGGCAGCTTCTACATGCTGGGCGCCTACCTGGCCTTCACGCTCGCCGGGCTGACCGGCAACCTGTTTATCGCCATCCCGCTCGGCATCGTGCTGGCGGTGGCCTTCGGCTACGTGCTGGAATGGGCCTTCTTCAGCTACCTGTATGAGCGCGACCACCTGCAGCAGGTGCTGATGACCTATGGCCTGATCCTGGTCTTCGAGGAGCTGCGCAGCATCCTGGTCGGCGACGATGTGCACGGCGTGCAGGTACCGGCGCTGCTCGACGGCGCGCTGCCGATCGGCAACGACATGACCTACCCGGTGTACCGGCTCTTTATCTCCGCCGTGTGCCTGCTGGTAGCCGGGGCGATGTACTACGTGATCCGCCGCACGCGGCTGGGCATGATGATCCGCGCCGGTGCCACCAACCGCGAGATGGTGCAGTCGCTGGGGATCAACATCACGGTGCTGTACCGCTTCGTGTTCGCGCTGGGCGTGGCGCTGGCGGTGCTGGCGGGCATGATTGCGGCGCCGGTGTCGTCGGTCTATCCGGGCATGGGCTCGCAGGTGCTGATCGTGTGCTTTGTGGTGGTGGTGATCGGCGGCATCGGCTCGGTCAAGGGTGCGCTGGTGGCGTCGCTGCTGCTGGGTTTTGTCGATACCTTCGGCAAGGTGTTCTGGCAGGAGGCGGCCGGCGTGCTGATCTACCTGCTGATGGCGGTGATCCTGCTGTGGAAGCCGCAGGGGCTGTTCAAGGCAGGATGATATGAATCCGACGACATTGCCGGCGCGCCGGCCCAAACAGCGTGCCACGCTCGCCACCGCGCTTGGCTGGCTGGCAGCCTTCGCCGTGCTCGCGGTGATGCCGCTGCTGCTCACTGCGGACAGCCACAAGTTCTATATCGAGCTGCTCAGCAAGGTGATGATCATGGCGATCTTCGCGCTGTCGCTGCAGTTGCTGATCGGCTATACCGGGCTGGTCAGCCTGGGGCATGCGGCGTACTTCGCCATGGCCGCCTACGCCACCGCGATGCTGGCGCCGGAGTCCGGCCCCGGCAACGGCTGGGTGCTGCTGGCCGGCGCGCTGGCGGCATCGGCCGCGCTGGCGCTGGTGGTGGGCGCGCTGGTGCTGCGCACGCGCGGCGTGTATTTCATCATGGTGACGCTGGCCTTCGCGCAGATGGTGTACTTCGTCTTCCATGACACCAAGGTCGCCGGCGGCAGCGACGGCACCTATATCTACTTCCGGCCGGAATTCCCGGTGCCGGGCGAGCGACTGCTGACTGTCAACGATCCCACCCATTTCTACTGGCTGGTGTGGCTGGGGCTGCTGGCGACGGTGGCGGTGCTGGCGCTGGTGCTGCGCTCGCGCTTCGGGCACGCGCTGGTCGGCATCCGCCACAACGAACAGCGCATGCGCGCCGCCGGCTATGCCACCTACCGCTACCAGCTCGGCGCCTTTGTCGCGGGCGGGCTGCTGGCCGGGCTGGCGGGCTACCTGTATGCGATCCAGTTCGGCTTCGTCAATCCGGAGATCGCGTCGTGGCACCAGTCCGGCAACGCCATGCTGATGGTGATCCTGGGCGGCGTGGGCAGCCTGGCCGGGGCGGTGCTGGGGGCCTTCTCGTTCGTACTGTTGGCCGAGTGGTTCAGCACGCTGACCAAGCACTGGCAGCTGCTGATGGGCGGCTTCATCATCGTCGCGGTGGCGCTGCTGCCGCGCGGGCTGGTCAGCCTGCCGTCGGTGCTGCGCCACGGCCGCCGCGGGCGGCGCAATGGCGATCAAGGGACCGAGGCCGACGAGGCGCCAGGCAAGGGCGGTGCCGACGGCCATCCCCGCAGCAACACGGAGGCCGCATGACCACGCCGGGCATCCCGATCCTGCAGGCGCAGCAGTTGACGCGGCGCTTCGGCGGCCTGACCGCCGTGGCGAACGTCGACCTGTCGCTGGCGCTGCACGAAATCCACGCCGTGATCGGCACCAACGGCGCGGGCAAGTCCACGCTGATCAACATGCTGTCGGGCGAGCTGCCGCCGTCGTCCGGCCGCCTGCACCTGAAGGGCGAGGACGTGACCGGATGGTCGCAGCCGCGGCTGGCGCGGCATGGGGTGGGGCGCAGCTACCAGCGCAACAATATCTTCCTGCCGCTGACCGTGCGCGAGAACTGCCGGCTGGCAGCGCAGTCGCGCGCGCAGCGCGCCTGGCGGCTGTGGGAAAGGGCGCAGGGCTGCCGCACCAGCGCCGCGCTGGCCGACGAGGCCATGGAGCGCGCCGGCCTGGCGCCGCTGGCGGACCGCATCGCCAGCGACCTGGCGCACGGCCAGAAGCGCCAGCTGGAAGTGGCGATGTGCCTGGCCACGCAGCCGGTCGCGCTGCTGCTCGACGAGCCGCTGGCCGGCATGGGCGCCGAAGAGTCGGCGCGGATGCTGGCGCTGCTGCGCGGGCTGCGCGAGGGACATGCCATCCTGCTGGTCGAACACGATATGGACGCGGTGTTCTCGGTCGCCGACCGCATCACCGTGATGGTCAACGGCGCGGTGATCGCCACCGGCAGCCCGGAGGCGATCCGGGCCAACCGCGAAGTCCAGCTTGCCTACCTGGGTGAAGAAGACGAGGCCGCCGCATGAGTACGTCAACCAGTACGCCGATGATCGAAGCCACCGGCATCCACGCCTGGTATGGCTCCAGCCATGTGCTGCGCGGCATCGACTTCACCGTCGGCGTGGGCGAGACGGTGGGGCTGCTGGGCCGCAACGGCATGGGCAAGAGCACGCTGTTGCGCACGCTGCTGGGCCACGTGCGCCAGCGCCAGGGCCGGATTGCCGTGGCCGGCCGCGACGTCTCGCGCGCACAGCCGTACGAGGTGGCGCGCCTGGGCGTGGCCTATGTGCCGGAAGGCCGCGGCATCTTCCCCAGCCTGTCGGTGCGTGAAAACCTGCTGATGGCGGCGCGCAAGGGCAGCAACGGCCGCAACGACTGGGACGAGGCGCGCGTGCTCGACCTGTTCCCGCGCCTGAAGGAGCGGCTGACCCATGGCGGCCAGCAGCTCTCGGGTGGCGAGCAGCAGATGCTCTCCATCGGGCGCGCGCTGATGACCAACCCTGATTGCCTGGTGCTGGACGAAGCCACCGAAGGGCTGGCCCCACGCATCGTGCGCGAGATCTGGGAAGTCATCGCCACTGTGCGCGGCACCGGCATCGCCACGGTGGTGGTCGACCGCAACTTCCGCTCGGTGCTGGCGCACGCCGACCGCGCGGTGGTGCTGGAGAAGGGCCGCGTGGTGCTGGCCGGCCCGGCGGCGGATCTTGCCGGCAAGCCCGAGGCGCTGGATCGATATCTGGGCGTCTGAGCGAAAAATGCCTGATGAGGCGCTTTTGTTGCCGTGCCGCAACGCCACTTGCGGGCGCAAGAACACGCAGTTTTGCGCTGCCAGGGCTTGACCATCCGCCGCTTCCCTCCCATCCTTGCGGAGTCACGAACGCGGCATCCCATTCTTCCGCAGTGGTCGATAGCGGGCAGTTCCTCTAGAATTGCGCCCGATTGTGCGATGCAATAGAACCGCCAAAGAGAACCGGAAAACGGACGCGGCGGCCCGCTCCTGGCCCCAAACTGCACGCGACGGGGCCACGGGCCGCGCCAGAGCCAACAAACTGCCGGCGAGCCGGTCGAGCAGACCCAACTTCATGACCCAAGCCACCACCACCAGCCATTATTTCGTCGAAAGTCCGAGTACACGCGCCCTGGTGCTCGGCGCGGTCGGTGTCGTCTTCGGCGACATCGGCACCAGTCCCCTGTACGCGCTCAAGGAATGCTTCAGCAAGGAACACGGCATAGCGTTCAGCCCCGACGCCGTGCTGGGCGTCATCTCGATGCTGTTCTGGGCCATGATCATCGTGGTCTCGATCAAGTACGTGGTGTTCGTGATGCGGGCCGACAACGACGGCGAAGGCGGCGTGCTGGCGCTGATGGCGCTGGTGTTGCGCACCGTTGCGCCACGCTCGGGCAAGGCCAAGGTGCTGATGATGCTGGGCATCTTCGGTGCCTGCATGTTCTATGGCGATGCCGTGATCACGCCGGCGATCTCGGTATTGTCGGCGGTGGAGGGGCTGGAGATCGCCGCGCCGCAGCTTTCGCAATTCGTGATACCGATCACGCTGGTGATCCTGGCCGCGCTGTTCCTGATCCAGCGCCACGGCACCGCTGCGATGGGCAAGCTGTTCGGGCCGATCATGACGGCGTGGTTCCTGGCACTGGGGGCGCTGGGTATCTACAACCTGGTTCAGGCGCCCGAGATCCTGAAGGCAGTCAACCCTTACTACGGCATCAACTTCCTGGTTGAGCATGCACTGCAGGCCTTTATCGTGCTGGGCTCGGTGTTCCTGGTGCTGACCGGGGCCGAGGCGCTGTACGTCGACATGGGCCATTTCGGCGCGCGTCCGATCCGCATCGGCTGGTTCGTGCTGGTGATGCCGTGCCTGATGCTGAACTACTTCGGCCAGGGTGCGATGCTGATGAACAACCCCGCCGGCGCCGAGAACCCGTTCTTCATGATGGTGCCCGAGCTGCTGCAGCTGCCGATGGTGCTGCTGGCCACCTGCGCCACCGTGATCGCCTCGCAGGCGGTGATCTCGGGCGCGTTCTCGTTGACCAGCCAGGCGATCCAACTCGGCTTCGTGCCGCGCATGCGCGTGCGCTATACCTCGGCCGCCGAGATCGGCCAGATCTACCTCCCGGTGGTCAACTGGCTGCTGCTGGTGCTGGTGATCGGCGTGGTGATCTCGTTCAAGAAGTCGGAGAACCTGGCCGCGGCCTACGGCATCGCCGTCACCACCACCATGGTCATCACCACCATCCTGGCGGCGGTGTGCATGCGCAATGTGTGGAAGTGGAACCCGGCGCTGGTGGCGGTACTCGGCACCGCTTTCATCCTGGTGGACCTGGCGTTCTTCGCGGCCAACCTGCTCAAGATCGCCGAAGGCGGTTGGTTCCCGCTGCTGCTGGGCACGGCCGCGTTCTTCATGCTGATGACCTGGTATAGCGGTCGCAAGCTGCTGCGCGCGCGCAGCCTGGAAGACGGCATCCCGCTGGAGCCCTTTATCGCCGGGCTGCTGGCGCATCCGCCGCACCGGGTCGAGGGCACCGCGGTGTTCCTGACCGGCAATACCGATTCCGTGCCGGTGTCGCTGCTGCACAACCTGAAGCACAACCGCGTGCTGCACGAGCGCGTGGTGTTCCTGAACTTCATCACGCGCGACGTGCCATACGTGGACGATGACCATCGCCTGAGCTGCAAGGATCTGGGTGGCGGCGTCTATATCCTGAAATCGGATTACGGCTTCAAGGAAACACCGGACGTGCAGAAGGTGCTGGACCTGTCCGACCGCAAGCTCAACATGCACTTCGAGCTGATGGAAACGTCGTTCTTTATCGCGCGCGAATCGGTGATTCCGTCCAAGCTGCCGGGCATGCCGATGTGGCGCGAGAGCCTGTTCGCCTGGATGCATCAGAATGGCGCCAAGCCTTCGGATTTCTTCCAGATCCCGGCCAACCGGGTGGTGGAACTGGGCACCAAGGTCGAGATCTGAGCGCGCGGGCCGGGCGCCCGCAGCCATCGACACAGACCCCCGGGTGTATGCCGCCAGGTGACCCCGGGGGTTTTTCTTTGCGCCTCGCTCCTGCGTTTATGCTGCCATGGCAGGCGAGGGTTGGCCGCCGGCCGGCATCGCGTACATCAGCGGCGCCATCGCCGCCTGGATCCGCGCCATCTGCGTCTCGGTGACCATGTCGGTGAGCAGCTTGCCGAAGCGCGGCTCGAGCGCGCCGGTGACGATATAGGTCCAGCGGTACGCCTTCAGCACCGTCTCGGCGATCTGCGCGGCATGCTCGTGGCGGCCAGCCACCTGCACGAAGTAGGCCGCATCGGCGCTGGCCTGCGCCTGCACGATCTCGTCCATGCCGGTGACCAGCGCGATCATGTCGTCGATCGCGGCATCGCGCTCGGCGGCGTCAATGCGCGCGTCCTCGCGCAGCCATTCCAGCTCGTCCATGATGGCGTGCTGCGATTCCTCGCGCCAGTGGTACAGGAACACGTCCTTGTACAGCTCGGACAGTCCGGGCGCCGTGCCGATGCTGGCGCGGTAGTGCGCCTGCGAGAACAGCTCGAGCTGGCAGGTCATCGCCAGCACGGCCCAGTTGCGCTTGCTGAGCACGAAGGCCGCGACCTCGTTGGGGACGGCGCCGAACTGGTAGCCGGCGGGCATGTCGGCGGCCGCCAGTTGCTCGATGCGGCGGAACAGTTCCTGGTGCTTGAGCTCGTCGTCGGTGAAACGCACCAGCGCCTCCAGCGCGGTCTGGTCGCCGAACCAGTGGTCGCGGCTTAGTTCCAGCACCTTGGCGCTGACGAAGCGCTCCACCAGCCCGAACATATTGGCGTAGGTGCGGCCCTGCACCTGGCTCAGGAAGCGCTGCTCGTCGGCAGTCAGGAAGGGCAGCTCGTCGACCAGCGACAGGCCGTCGGGCAGGAACTTCTGGGTGAGGTTGAAGGTGCGGCCCCGGATCACGTCGCGGTCGATATCCCAGCGGATGCGGCGGGACGCGGCGATGCAGCGCGCATAGCGTTGCGTGTCGATGTGGAAGGTGGCGATGGCTTGGGTGACAGTTTGGGCAGCGGCTTGCATGGAGACTCCTGTGCGGTGTTGTCCGTCCATCGGGAGACGGTGCGCCAATCTTTGCGCTGCGCCCGCGCCCGCGCATGAGGCCAGTGTCCCGGAACGGCCGCTGCGGCACGCTGCAGCCGCATGCACGCCGGGACAGCGGTCCCGGGCGCCACGGTGCGGGGCCTGCCAGACTGTCGCAACGGCACCGGGCCGGCCCGCGGCGCGCGTGGCAGCGCTTTCCGGCCCGCGCGGCCGGCGCCCGGTGCGGGCTTTCCTGAGCCGCCACACCACACCGCGCATGCCATGCGCCACCCGCGCGCCTGGCATCGGGGCGCTTGTCCCGGGAAGTTGCCCACCCCGCGGGCCGACCCGGGACACCGGCCTCATGCGCGCATGCCGTCCCGCGCCAGACAATGCAACCCTCACCTCGTCATTGACCGCCTTCGCGGTCCCTTCCAGAAGGAGCCCGTGCCATGCGCCCGTTGCAGCAGTGGTCTCGCCAGTCCAGCCGGTATGCCGACGATGGCCGTCGCATGCTGCCGCTGCGACGCGCGCTGCCACGGTGGTTGCGATGGGTGCTGCGTCACCGCATGGCACGCTCCGGCGCGGCGATGCTGCTGCCAGCGCTCCTGCTGCTCTACGTCTTCTGTCATTCACATGCGAACTGGGAATCGTGCCTCGCCTCACTGCGTGAGCTGAATCACGATCACGGCGCGCCGGCGCGCGAGCTGGGACGCGCGTTGTCGCTGGCGCGCTCCCTGCGCGGACGCCAGGTGCCGGATGCGGCTGCCTGGCACGCCGCGGTGCGGCTGGCCGCCGACGAAGTGTCGGCGTGCCTGGCAGCACTCCGGCGCAGTCCGGCGCGGCTGCTGCCGTCGCTGGCACCGCTGTTCGCGATGCTCGGATGGCTGCACTGACGCAGGGCGCTCCTTTCCCCGCATCCGCACCCAGCTGATCCAGGAGTCCGGCGCGACGCCGCTGCCACGATGGGATGGCAGCCGGCCCGCGCCAGGCAACGGCTTGCACGGCAGAGGCGATCCCGTGCGGCCTGTGCCGTTCCGTAGCTGATCGCCTGCACGAGGAGTGCCGTCGCGGCAACGCCGCCGACACCCCTGTTGGAGATAGCAATGCATAAGAATTTTGCCAAGACCCTGCTTGCCGCTGCCGCACTCGCCGCCGGGCTCAACCAGACCGCCCACGCCGGTGCCTATGCTGATGCACTGATCGTTGGCGCGCCGGGACACAACGGCCAGCGCGACGCCTTTACCGATGGCGCGCGCAGTCCGGCCACCGAGGCCACCATGCTGCCCGTGGTCGCGCGTCAGGGCATGTCCGTGTGCGCGGTCCGTGGCTTTGATCCGTACCGGGACGGCATGCGCAAGCCTGATCCTTACACCGATGGCGCCCGCATGGGCCAGTTCGACCCGTTTACGGAGGGGACCCGCATCAACTCGCGCGATGGCTTCACCGACGGCGCGCGCAGCGATGCGCGCGACAGCGGGGAATGCCTGTCCTGAGCCGGGCATGGCAACGGGGCGGTTTGTCCGGGCCGTTTCGTTGTCCAGGCGCCGGGGAATGTGCGCCATGACTCGCGCATGCCCCGATATGACGCAACCCTGCCATAAGGCAACCCGCCCGGCGCGATGCCGGGCGAGCGCCAATCTGCAACGGCACTGTTGCACCGCAAATCCTTTGCTAAGCTAGGGAAGTCACGCGGCGCGCCTGCGCAGGCAGGCCGTCCCAGCACCGCGCGACCCGACATGCCGATGTTCAAGCAGCAAATCCGCCTGTGCACCAGCCGGGATGGCGTTCGCATTGCTTATGCCATCACGGGCGGTGGCGCGCCGCTGGTCAAGGCGGCCAACTGGATGAGCCACCTCGAGTTCGATGTGGGCAGCCCGGTGTGGAGCCATATGATCACGGCGCTGTCGGCCACGCATATGCTGATCCGCTATGACGAACGCGGCTGCGGGCTGTCCGACCGGGACATCGAGGACCTCTCCTTCGACGCCTGGCTGCGCGACCTGGAAACCATCGTCGACGCCACCGGGGTCGAGCATTTCCCGCTGCTGGGTATCTCGCAGGGCGCATCGCTCGCGGTGGCCTATGCGGTCGCGCATCCGGAGCGCGTCAGCCACCTGGTGCTGCACGGCGGCTATGCGCGCGGGCGACTCAAGCGCGACAACCTCAGCCCGAGCCTGCGCGAGGAGGCCGAGCTGATGAACAAGCTCGCGGAACTCGGCTGGGGCCAGGAGAACCCCGCCTTCCGCCAGTTCTTCACCACGCAGTTCATCCCCGGGGGCACCGCCGAGCAGCATGCGTGGTTCAACGAGCTGGAACGGGTTTCGACTTCGCCGCTGAATGCCTCGCGCTTTATGCGCGTGTTCAACGAGATCGACGTGGTGGCACTGTTGCCGAAGGTGTCGTGCCCGACGCTGGTGCTGCACGCGGTGCACGACGCGCGCGTGCCCTTCGACGAAGGGCGCCTGATCGCCAGCGAAATCCCCGGTGCGCGCTTCGTGCCGCTGGAAAGCGGCAACCACCTGCTGCTCGAAACCGAGCCCGCGTGGCGCCGCTGGCTGGACGAGGTGCGCGCCTTCCTGCCGGCCACGGAGCCGGTGCGCGATCCCGCCTTCACCGCGCTGACGCGGCGCGAGCGCGATATCGTCGAACTGATCGCACAGGGCCGCGACAACGCCCAGATCGCCGCCCATCTCGATCTGTGCGAGAAGACCGTGCGCAACCACATCACCAGCATCTTCGCCAAGCTGGAAGTGGAGAACCGTTCCCAGGCCATCGTGCTGGCGCGCAAGGCCGGTTTCGACCGCGCCGGCGCGTGAGTTCCGGGCTGGTCGCCGTGACGCGGTCGCCGCCTTCGTGCGGCTAGCCCTGGTTCACCAGCGTACGGGCATCGGTCACGTGCCCGCGATACGCCTCGAAAATGCGGCGCAGCGCTGCTTCCATGCTGATCTCTGGCTTCCAGCCCAGTTCCTCGATGGTGTTGTCGATCTGCGGCACGCGGTGCTGCACGTCCTGGTAGCCCTTGCCGTAGAAGTCGCCCGACGAGGTCTCGACGATCCGCGTTCTGCGCGCTTCGTCCGCATATTCCGGATAGTCCGCCGCCATCTTCAGCATCATCTCGGCCAACTCGCGCACCGAGTGGATATTGCCCGGATTGCCGATGTTGTAGATCTTGCCGGTGGCCACGCCGTTGGGGTTCTCGATGATGCGCATCAGCGCGCTGATGCCGTCCGCGATATCGGCGAAGGCCCGCTGCTGCGCGCCGCCGTCGACCAGCTTGATCGGCTCGCCGCGCACGATATGGCCGAGGAACTGCGTCACCACGCGCGACGAGCCTTCCTTCGATTCGAAGATCGAATCCAGCCCCGCACCGACCCAGTTGAACGGGCGGAACAGCGTGTAGTTCAGGCCTTGCTCCATGCCGTAGGCGTGGATCACGCGGTCCATCAGCTGCTTGGAGCAGGCGTAGATCCAGCGCGGCTTGTTGATCGGGCCGTAGACCAGCGGCGAGGCCTCGGGATCGAACTCGTCGTCGCTGCACATGCCGTAGACCTCGGAGGTCGACGGGAACACCAGGTGCTTGCCGTACTTCACGGCGGCGCGCACGATCGGCAGGTTGGCCTCGAAGTCCAGTTCGAACACGCGCAGCGGCTCGCGCACGTAGGTGGCGGGCGTGGCGATGGCCACCAGCGGCAGCACCACGTCGCACTTGCGGATGTTGTACTCGATCCACTCCTTGTTGATGGTGATGTCACCCTCGAAGAAGTGCATGCGCGGGTGCTCGACGAGGTCGCCCAGACGGTCCGCCGACATGTCCATGCCGTAGACCTCCCACGACGTGGTTTCCAGGATGCGGCGCGTCAGGTGGTGGCCGATAAAGCCGTTGACGCCGAGGATCAGTACTTTCTTGCGTTGCATTGCGTTTGACGATGGCATGGGAAAACAGAATGCGCCGGCGCGGCTAGCGCGCGTCGGCGATCGGGAAGTTGGCGACCGCTACGCGGCGCCAGTCGCGCGCGACCACGTGCATCGGCACGCGCGCGCTCAGTTCAGCAAAGGTCTGCGGCGACAGCAGCGCGATGGCGCGCGGGCCGTGCTGCCAGGCATCGACGAAGGCATCGACGGTTGGCAGCCATTTCTGCGGTTCCTGCTCGGTGCCGAACGACAGTTCGTCTGCCTGCGCGACCATGGTAAGCGGATGGTGCAGGTAGAACGGCAGCGTATGGTCCAGCATGCCGACGCCATAGAGCGGCATGCCGGGGCGCAGCACGCGCTCGATCGGCGCCACCATGTCGATGCCTGACGCCGAGCGCCCGATGGTTTCGTGGCCGAGCAGGGCGATGGAGAAGGCCAGCAGCATGCCCAGTGCATACGCCGTGATACTGGCCATGCGCCCGCGCCGCCGCAGCAGCCACAGACCCGCCGCGGCGCTGGCCAGTACCAGCGCGAACGCCAGCGCGGCCCATACGGCATAGGCGCGGTAGAGCGCATTGGGCGTGTTGTTGGAATCGAGCGTGGCCACGTAGGGGCTCGCCAGTAGTCCGATCGCGCCCACGACCAGCATCGCGCGCAATTGGAGGATCCAGGCACGCTCGCCAGTACGCGCCAGCGCCACGCCCGCCAGGATTCCCAGCGCCGGGAACATCGGCAGGATATAGCCTGGCAGCTTCGACCCCGACAGGCTGAAGAACACGAAGATCGACACCGCCCACAGCGCCGCCATCAGTGCCGGCTGGAACGGCCGCGCGCCGCCTGCGCCAGCGGTACCGGCACGCTGCCGGACCGCGCGTACCATGCCTGGCAGCAGCCCAAGCCACGGCAGAAAGCCGCCCAGCACCAGCGGCACGAAGTACCACAGCGCCCCCTTGCGGGCATGCACGGTCGAGGTATAGCGTTGCCAGTGCTCGTGGATAAAGAAAAAGCGCAGGAATTCCGGGTTGTGCCGTGCCACCAGCCAGTACCATGGCACCGCCACCAGCAGCATCAGCGCGATGCCGGCCGGCGCATGCAGGCGCCGCCACAGCGCCAGGTCGCGCGTCACGCAGGTGTACACCACCAGCACCAGGCCGGGCAGCACCAGGCCCACCAGCCCCTTGGTCAGCAAGGCCAGGCCCATCGCCGCCCAGCACGCCAGCATCCAGTTGCGGCGCGTGGCCGGCGTTGCTGAGGGATGCTGGGCCAGCAGCATGCTCGCCAGCACGCAGGCCATGATGCCGGACAGCGTCATGTCCAGCGTATTGAAGTGCGCGGCGGCGTTCCACATCGGCGCACTGGCCAGCACCAGTCCCGTCAGTAGCCCGGCGCGCGCGCCGAACCAGCGTGCCGCGGCCAGCATCGACGCGCCCAGCCCGGTGATGCCGGCCAGCGCCACGCACAGCCGCGCCTGCCACTCGCCGATGCCGAACAGCGAGTAGGAGATTGCCGTCACCCACATGTGCAAGGGTGGCTTCTCGAAGTACTTCAGGCCGTTATAGCGGATGGTGACCCAGTCGCCGGTGCTCAGCATCTCGCGGGCGATTTCGGCGTAGCGGCCCTCGTCGGGACCGAGCAGGTGGCGCACGCCCAGCGTGCCGAACCAGGCCAGCGCGAACACCAGCACGACCAGCGCTATCGCCAGCGTGGGGACGCCCGCCACCCGGGTGGCGGGCCATGGCAGGGCCGGCGGGGCGGTGACAAGCGCGGGCTCGGCGGCGAGGCGATCGGAACGATGTAGCGGAACGGCGTGGGCCGGAGGCGGGTGTGACGGCAAGGGCGGGTGCTGGCTAGGGTATCGGGCCAGGCGTCGGCGTCCGGCGGGAGGGCTTCGGCGTGACGCTGTCCACGCCGCAGGCATGCGCGGCGTTGAACAGGGCAAGTGCCTGGCAGTGCGAGCCAGAGAATAGGCCGCTAACCTTAATGGCACATTAAGCCGGGCCGCGCACAATGGTGGCGCGATACGTGGCTCGCACCACGCAGTGCGCGATCGCGTGACCGGCACGTAACACCGTTCCCACCGGCAATCACCCGAAAAAATGAGAATTCTTATCGTTGAAGACGACCCCATGCTGGGCGACGGGCTGCGGCGCGGCCTGCAGCTGCTGGACTATGCGGTCGACTGGTTTGCCACCGGCACCGAAGCCGACCACGCGCTCGACGTCGTCCACTACGACGCCGTGGTGCTGGACCTCGGGCTGCCCGGCGAGGACGGCATGGCGCTGCTGGCACGCTGGCGCGCGCGTGGCTGCCGCATACCTGTGATCGTGCTGACCGCGCGCGACGCTATTGAAAGCCGCGTCGGCGGGCTCGACGCCGGCGCCGACGATTACCTGGTCAAGCCGATCGCGCTCGATGAACTGGCCGCGCGCCTGCGCGCCGTGACCCGGCGCGCAGCGGGGTTGTCGTCGCCAGTGTGGAAGCACGGCGCACTGGAATTCCATCCCGCCGCGCGCCAGGCGTACTGGCGGGGCCAGCCGGTGGAACTGACCAGCCGCGAAGCCATCCTGCTCGAACTGCTGCTGGCGCACCCGAACCGGCTGCTGACGCGCGACATCCTGCGCGACAAGCTCTATGACTGGCAGGGCGGCGTGGAAAGCAATGCGTTGGAAGTCCATATCCACCACCTGCGCCGCAAGATCCACCCCAAGATCGTGCGCACCTTCCGCGGCGCCGGCTACACGCTGGGTGCGGCGGAGGATTGCGTATGACGCTGCAGCGCCGCCTGATCCTTGCGGTCCTGATCGCGGCGCCGGTGGTGTGGCTGCTGACCATCGGCATGACCTATGTGCGCGCCCGGCACGAGATCAACGAGCTCTATGACACCGACATGGTGCGCATGGCGCTGCAGATGCATTCGGTGGTGCCGCTGGTCGATGTCGCCGCCGCGCCGTCGCGCACCAGGCTGCCCCAACTGGTGGAGGGTGACCAGGGCGATGCCGGCCTGGGCGATCTCGCCATCGCCGCCTGGCTGCCGGACGGCAAGCCGCTGCATATCGATCCCGAGGGCGACCTGCTGCCGCGCGCCCCGGGCGTGAAGGGCTTCACCGATATCACCATCAACAAGGAACCGTGGCGGCTGTACTACCTCGCCGACCCCGATACCGGCTGGCGCGTCTGCGTCGGCCAGCAGCTCGGAGAGCGCAATGAGCTGATCCTGTCCTATATCGCCGCGCAGGTGCTGCCGTGGGCCGCCGGCCTGCCGGTGCTGATCGGGCTGCTGATCTGGTTCATGCGGCGCGCATTGGCGCCGGTGCGGGCGCTGTCGGCGGATATCGAAGGCCGCACGCCTGAGGACCGCCGGCCGCTCAGCCTGGAGGCCGTGCCCGGCGAACTGGTGCCGCTGGTCCATGCGACCAACCGGCTGCTGGCGCGCGTGTCCGACTCGATCGAACACGAACGGCGCCTGACCGCCGACGCGGCCCATGAGATGCGCACGCCGCTGGCCGCGCTCAAGGCGCAATGGGAGATCGCCGAGCGTTCGCCCGACGAGACCGAGCGCGCCCAGGCACGCGCCAACGTGGCCGCAGGCATCGACCGTATCGGGCGGCTGGTGTCGCAGTTGCTGACGTTGAGCCGGCTGGAAGATGCTTCCGGCCTGCCGTCGCGCCAGCCGGTGAACTGGGTGCCGGTCGCGCAGCAGGCGCTGTCCGACTGCCTCGGGCTGGCCCGGCAGAAGCAGGTCGACGTGGAACTGGAATGGCCCGGCGCGGGACGGGCGCCATTGCCAATCGCGGGCGATGCCAACTTGCTGTCGCTGATGCTGCGCAACCTGCTCGACAACGCCATCCGCTACAGTCCGTCAGACGCGCTGGTGACGATCGATTTCCAGCCGGATGGCATCACCGTGCGCGACCAGGGGCCGGGCGTGGCGCCGGATCTGCTGGCCCGGCTGGGCGACCGCTTCTTCCGCGGCGGCAACGGGCAGCGCGAGCACGGGCACGGGCTTGGCATTTCCATCGCGCAGCGCGTGGCGCGGTTGCATGGGCTCGAGATCGCGTTTGCGAACCGCTCCGATGGGGCGGGCAAGGGCCTGGCAGTGCGGATTGTGCGCAGCGCCTGAAGCCAAAAACGCCCCGCACGGCTTCCCGTGCGAGGCGTCCTGCCATGCTCTCGCGGTTCAGCGCTTGAGCTTGGCAAAGGCCGCGGCCATCGCGCCCGCCGGCTCCTGCTCGCGGCGGCCGCCGTTGGAGCCCTTGCCGCCATTGCGCTGGCCACCACGATCGCCACGGTCGCCGCCGGCGCGTGCCGGGGTCTGGCCCGGCTCGTCGTCCAGCCGCATCGACAGGCCGATGCGGTTGCGCTTGACGTCGACCTCCATCACCTTGACCTTGACGATCTGGCCGGCCTTGACCACCTCGTGCGCATCCTTGACGAACTTGTTCGACAGCGCCGAGATATGGACCAGCCCGTCCTGGTGCACGCCGATATCGACAAACGCGCCAAAGGCCGCCACGTTGGTGACCACGCCTTCCAGCACCATGCCGGGCTGCAAGTCCTTCACGTCTTCCACGCCTTCCTGGAAGGTCGCGGTCTTGAACTCGGGACGCGGGTCGCGGCCGGGCTTTTCCAGTTCGGACAGGATGTCGCGCACGGTCGGCAGGCCGAACGATTCGTCGGTGAACTTTTCCGGCGGCAGGCCGCGCAGCGCGTCGCGGTTGCCCATCACGTCGCGCAGGCCCTTCTTGATGTGCTCCAGGATGCGCTGCACCACCGGATAGGCTTCCGGGTGCACCGACGAGCGATCCAGCGGGTTATCGCCGTCGTTGATGCGCAGGAAGCCGGCGGCCTGCTCGAACGTCTTGTCGCCCAGGCGCGGCACCTTCTTCAGCGCAACGCGGTTGGGGAAGGCGCCGTTGGCATCGCGGAACTCGACGATATTGCGCGCCAGCACCGTGTTCAGGCCCGACACGCGCGCCAGCAGCGGTGCGGAGGCGGTATTGACGTCGACGCCCACCGCGTTCACGCAGTCCTCGACCACGGCGTCGAGCGCGCGCGCCAGCTCGCGCTGGTTGACGTCATGCTGGTACTGGCCCACGCCGATCGACTTGGGATCGATCTTGACCAGCTCGGCCAGTGGGTCCTGCAGGCGGCGCGCGATCGACACGGCGCCGCGCAGCGACACGTCCAGGTCCGGGAATTCCTTGGCGGCCAGCTCCGAGGCGGAGTAGACCGAGGCGCCGGCCTCGCTGACCACGATCTTGGTCAGCTTGAGCTCGGGCATCTGCTTCATCAGGTCCTGTACCAGCTTGTCGGTCTCGCGGCTGGCGGTGCCGTTGCCGATCGACACCAGCGCCACGTTGTGCTGCTTCGCGAGGCGCGCCAGCGTGGCGAGCGAGCCGTTCCAGTCACGGCGCGGCTCGTGCGGGTAGATGGTGGCGGTGTCCAGCAGCTTGCCGGTGCTGTCGACCACGGCGATCTTGCAGCCGGTGCGGATGCCGGGGTCGACGCCCATCACCGACTTGGGACCGGCCGGCGCGGCCAGCAGCAGTTCATGCAGGTTGCGGCCGAACACCTTGATGGCTTCGCCTTCGGCGGTTTCGCGCAGCTGGGTCAGCAGTTCGGTTTCCAGGTGCGGCTGCACCTTGACGCGCCAGCACCAGCGGCATACGTCGCCCAGCCACTTGTCGGCCGGGCGGCCCAGGTTCTGGATGCCGACGTGGCGCGCGATCATGCCTTCGCACGGGTGCGGAACCATCGCGTCCTGTTCTTCGCCCAGCCCCAGCTTGACCATCAGCACGCCCGCATTGCGGCCGCGGAACAGCGCCAGCGCGCGGTGCGAGGGTACGGTGCGGATGGTTTCGCTGTAGGCGTAGTAGTCGCGGAACTTCTCTTCCTCGGCGGTTTCCTTGCCTTCCATCACGGTTGACGCGACCACGCCGTTGGTCCACAGGTGTTCGCGCAGCTTGCCGAGCAGTTCGGCGGTCTCGCCGAACTGTTCCGACAGGATGTCGCGCGCGCCGTCCAGCGCGGCCTTCACGTCGGGCACGCCGCCGTCGGCGGTCGGGTTGCCGTTGACGTACTTGGCGGCTTCGGTCTGCGGGTCCAGCGTGGGATCGGCCAGCAGGGTCTGCGCCAGCGGCTCCAGCCCGCATTCGCGCGCGATCTGGGCGCGCGTGCGGCGCTTGGGCTTGTAGGGCAGGTAGAGGTCTTCCAGCGTCTGCTTGGTTTCAGCGGCCTCGATGGCGGCCTGCAGTTCTGGCGTGAGCTTGCCTTGCTCCTGGATCGACGCCAGGATGGCCGCGCGGCGGTCTTCCATGTCGCGCAGGTAGAGCAGGCGCTCTTCCAGGTTGCGCAACTGCGTGTCATCCAGGTTGCCGGTCACTTCCTTGCGGTAGCGGGCGATGAAGGGGACGGTGGCACCTTCGTCGAGCAGCGCCACGGCGGCCGCGACCTGGCGGGGCTGGACGGACAGCTCGGCCGCGATGAGCGACACAATCTTTTGCGAGACGGATGCGGGCAGGTTGGACATCGGGAACGCGGCGGGAAACGCAGTCAGTCGAAAGCGGGGCATTTTGCCACAAGCGCGCGGCGGCTCATCACGCGGGTGCAGCATGCAGGTGCGGCGGGCGGGTGCGGCGGGCGGCGCCGCGCGCACGTCCGATCCGCGCCGGGGGGCGCGCGGTGCGGCCGGCGCTATGCCCCGCAGGGGCCCCGCGCAGTGCCCCGAGGTGGCCGCGGAGGCAGGCCGGCACGCGGCCCGGATGCTAGAATCCCGTCATGATCGTCAAGCCCCGTCCGGCCGCCGCCAAGGCCACATCGCCGGCCGCCTCCGAGGCGGCCATCCTGGCCATGCCCACGCTCGCCAACGTGCCCCGAACCTTCCCGTCCCATGCCCGCATCGCCTTGCCAGCGCTGGTCGTGGCCGCCTGCGCCGCGCTGATGCCGGTGCGCGAGGTGCTCGCGCAGGCGCCGGCCCCGGCCGCCGCGCCGGTGGCTGGCGCCGGCGCCACCCGCGACTTCGCCGCCGAACGCAAGGCCATCGGCGATTCGCGTGCCTGGACCAACTATCGCTTTGCCGCCGCCGAGCACGAGTGCTACGGCAAGTTCTTCGTCAACCGCTGCATCGACCAGGCCAAGGAAATCCAGCGTGGGGAGCTGCAGGTGCTGCGCACGCGCGAGCTGGAAGTCGGCGAGGCCGAGCGCGCCCACCGTGCCGCCGAGCGCGACCGCGAACAGGCGCTGCGCCGTGCCGAGTTCGAGGCCAGCCAGCCGAAGCGCGCCGCCAGCGAGCAGTCCAGCCGCGAAGCCTTCGAAAAGAAGCAGCAGGAGCAGCAGCTGCGCGATGCGCAACGCCAGGGCGAAGCGCCGCAGCGTGCCGCCAACGCGCAGGCATATCAGCAGAAGCAGTCTGACGCCCGCATGAAAGAGGCGCAGCAGAAGGGCGCTGCGCAGGCCCAGCAGCGCCAGGAGAACGTGAAGGCGTACGAGGCCAAGCAGCGCGACCTGGAACAGCGCCAGAAGGAGCTGGAAGAGCGTCGCGCCAAGGCGAAGGAGCAGCAGAACCCGGCGTCGGCACCGCGCCCGTTCGGCTTCTGAGGCGGCGGTACGTGACTGCGCACCGGAGGCGCATATGGACAGCAACCTGAACACCCTCGAACGGCGCATCATGGAGTTGCAGATCGAGCATCGCGACCTGGACTTCCTGATCGACCGGCTGGCCAGCGACGCAGTCCATGACGAACTGCAGCTACGCCGGCTGAAGAAGCGCCGGCTCAAGCTGAAGGACGCCATCACGCTGCTGCAGCTGCAGCTCGAACCCGACGTGCCGGCCTGAGCGCAGCCGCGCTCGCCGCACCGATCGCCGCCGGCCTTGTCCGGCGGCCTACATAATTCCCCCCCAAGCCTTGTCCGACCTTCCCGATTCCCCTGAGCTGTCCGATGCCGTCGAAGTGACCGACGCCGAGGCGCCCGCACACGCCGCGCCCGCCGACGCCACCGCCAGCCGCGGCGCCGAACTGGGCACCATCTTTGCCGATACCGGCACGCTGGCGCAGGCCATCCCTGGCTACCGCCCGCGCGCCGCGCAGCACAAGATGGCCGAGGCCGTCGCCGGCGCGATCGCAGAGAGCGACACCGTGATCGTCGAGGCCGGTACCGGCACCGGCAAGACCTACGCCTACCTGGTGCCGGCAATGCTGTGGGGCGGCAAGGTGATCCTCTCCACCGGCACCAAAAACCTGCAGGACCAGCTGTTCCTGCGCGACATCCCCACGGTGCGCCATGCGCTGAACGTACCGGTGTCGGTGGCGCTGCTCAAGGGCCGCGCCAACTACGTCTGCCACTACCACCTGGAACGAGCACAGGCCAACGGGCGCCTGGCGTCGCGCCAGGATGCGGCGTGGCTGCGGGATATCGGCCGCTTCGTCAAGGAAACCTCGACCGGCGACAAGGCCGAGCTGGTGTCCGTGCCGGAGAACGCGCCGGTCTGGCAGATGGTAACGTCCACGCGCGACAACTGCCTGGGCTCGGAGTGCCCGTTCTACAAAGACTGCTTCGTGATGCGCGCGCGCAAGGAAGCGCAGCAGGCCGACGTGGTGGTGGTCAACCACCACCTGTTCTTTGCCGACGTGGTGCTGCGCGATACCGGCATGGCGGAGCTGCTGCCGGCGGCCAACACCGTGATCTTCGACGAAGCCCACCAGCTGCCCGAGACCGCGACGCTGTTCTTCGGCGAGACGCTGTCGACCAGCCAGCTGCTCGAGCTTGCGCGCGATACCGTGGCCGAGGGCCTGTCGCATGCGCGCGATGCGGTGGACTGGGTGCAGCTTGGCGCGCCGCTGGAACGCGCCGCGCGCGACCTGCGCCTCGCCTTCACCAAGGACAACGCGCGCCTGGCGCTCGGCCAGATCGAGGCCGACCGCCGCATCGCCGAGCCCTTCAACGAAACGCTGGATGCGCTGGACGAGGCACTGTCAGACTTCGTCGAGATGCTGGAAAGCCAGGCCGAGCGCGCCGAGTCGCTGCAGCAATGCCACCGCCGTGCGCTGGAACTGGCCAACAAGCTGGCTGCGTGGCGCAGCGAAGCCGCGGCCGCCCCGGCGCCGCAAGCGGCCGAGGGAGAGGGAGAGGCCGCGGCAGTCCCTGCGGTCCCTGCCGGCCCCGAGACGGTGCGCTGGGTCGAGGTGTTCTCGCATACCGTGCAGCTGCACCGCACGCCGCTTTCGATCGCGCCGATCTTCACGCGCCAGCGCGACGGCCAGCCGCGCGCGTGGGTCTTTACCTCGGCCACGCTGTCGGTGAAGGGCAATTTCACCCACTACGCCGCGCAGCTGGGGCTCGACAAGGACCGCTCGCTGACGCTGCCCAGCCCCTTCGACTATGCGAAACAAGGCCTGCTGTACGTGCCGCGCGACATGCCGGCGCCGCAATCGCCGCAGTTCACCGATGCGGTGGTGCAGGCCGCGCTGCCGCTGATCGAGGCTGCCGGCGGGCGCACCTTCCTGCTGTGCACCACGCTGCGCGCGGTGCAGCGCGCCTCGGACCTGCTCTACGACGCCTTTGCCGAGCGCGGCCTGAACCTGCCGCTGCTGGTGCAGGGCCAGGCCAGCCGCACCGAACTACTGGATCGCTTCCGCGAGCTGGGCAATGCGGTGCTGGTCGGCAGCCAGAGCTTCTGGGAGGGCGTGGACGTGCGCGGCGAGGCGCTGTCGCTGGTGATCATCGACAAGCTGCCATTCGCGCCGCCTGACGACCCGGTGCTGGCCGCGCGCATGGAAGTGCTGCAGAAGAAGGGCCTGAGCCCGTTCGCCGTGCACCAGCTGCCGCATGCGGTGATCACGCTCAAGCAGGGGGCGGGGCGGCTGATCCGCTCGGAGTCGGACCGCGGCGTGCTGGCGATCTTCGATACGCGGCTGGTGGAAAAGCCCTATGGCCGCCAGATCTGGCAGAGCCTGCCGCCGTTCACACGCACGCGCGAAGCGGCGACGGTGGTGCGTTTCCTGGAGTCGTTGCGCGGGGCGGAGACAGCCCGGGCTGGTGCCGAGACTGAAACCGGCGGCGAGGACGCGCCAGAGGAATGACGGCTTTGGTGCCCTGAGGGCGAGGCACAAACAAAAACGGGACGGTCTTGCGACACGTCCCGTTTTTTCATGGCCGCTGGCCGGCAAGCCTCAGAAGACTTCCCACCAGGACTTGTCCTTGCGGCGCTCGCCGTACTTGATGAAGTCGCTGTTGGGGAAATTGTGCTCCATCACGCGGGCGGTATCGTCGCGCAGGTCTTTCATGCCCATCGCGTCATACGAGCGGATCATGATGTACAGCGCTTCTTCGTTGGCCGGTGCGCCGTCGTATTCCTTGAGCGACTGCTGGGCGCGGTTGACCGCAGCAAGGTAGGCACCGCGCTTGTAATAGTACCGCGCGGCATGGACCTCGTGCTGGGCCAGCGAGTTGACGATGTACTGCATGCGCAGCGCGGCGTCGGGCGTGTACTTGCTGTCCGGATACTTTGTGACCAGCGTGTTGAACGCGTCGTAGGCGGCACGCGCGGCCTTGGGGTCGCGCTCGCTCAGGTCCTGGCCGGAGAAGCGGCCCAGCCAGCCCAGGTTGTCGTTGAAGTTGATCAGGCCCTTCAGGTAGTAGGCGTAATCGATATTGGGGTGGTTCGGGTGCAGCTGGATAAAGCGGTCGATGGCTGCCAGCGCGGCCGCGGTCTCGCCGTCCTTGTAGTTGGCGTAGGCGGTATCGATCTGTGCCTGCTGCGCGTAGCGGCCGAACGGATAGCGGCCCTCGAGCTTTTCATACAGCTTGACGGCGCGCGTGTAGTCGCCGCCATCCAGTGCGTCCTTGGCTTCCGAATATAATTTGTTGGCCGACCAGCCGGCGGTTTCGTCGGGCTGGTCCGCTAGCAGGCCGCATGCTGACAGCATGACGCAGCCGCCTGCGAGCAGAACCGCTCCAATTGTCGTGCGCCAGCGCGCGCGTTTCATGCTCTGCAATTGCATGGGCAATCGTATCCCGGATGAAGAAAAATAGCGTCAAGCATTATAGCCCAAGCCCCCAGCCCCAAGCCGACCCGGCAGATGGCGTGGGAGGACTCCCCCCGGAAAGGGTGCGCGCAGCCGCGTCCCTGGCCGATCCCGAGGAATTCGAAGACCTCGCCGAAGGCGCGCCGGCGAGTGCCGCGCCTGGCGCCGAAGCGGGCGTGACCCTGTCGCTGGAGGTGGACAGTGCCGCGCATGGCGAGCGGCTCGATAAATTGCTGGCGCGTCACTTTAGCGAGTTTTCGCGCAGCCGCCTGCAGCAGTGGATCGAAAGCGGCGCCGTGCGCGTCGATGGCCAGGTGCGCCGGCCGCGCGATGCGGTGCAGATGGGCAACCGCATCGAGGTGCAGCCGCAGGCCGCGCCGGAATCGTCGGCCTTTGCGCCCGAAGACGTGCCGCTGGACGTGGTCTATGAAGACGACACGCTGCTGGTGATCAACAAGCCTGCCGGGCTGGTGGTGCATCCCGCCGCCGGCAACTGGAGCGGCACCGTGCTCAACGGGCTGCTGCACCGCGACCCCGCCGCCACGGCGCTGCCGCGCGCGGGCATCGTGCACCGGCTCGACAAGGAGACCTCCGGCCTGATGGTGGTGGCGCGCTCGCTGACAGCGCAGACCGATCTTGTGCGCCAGCTGCAGGCGCGCACGGTCAAGCGCACGTATATCGCGCTGGTGTGGGGCCGCACCTATGACGAAGGCACCATCGACGCGCCCATCGGCCGCGACCCCCGCGAGCGCACGCGCATGGCGATCGTGCATACCGCCAGCGGCAAGCCCTCGCGCACGCATTTCCGCACGCTGGCCACGGTGCCGCTCGGGCGCGGCTTCGTGTCGATGGTGATGTGCAAGCTCGAGACCGGGCGCACGCACCAGATCCGCGTGCACTTCGAATCGATCGGCCATCCGCTGGTGGGCGACCCGGTCTACTTCCGCGCCACGCAGCGCGGCCAGCGCCCGGCGATCCGCGTGCCGTTGCCGGTGCCATATGAGCGCCAGGCGCTGCATGCGTGCAAGCTCGGGCTGGTGCATCCGGCCACCGGCCGGCACATGTCGTGGACGGCGCAGCCGCCCGACGACCTGCAGGCGCTGATCGACGCGTTGGACTTTGAAAGCGCGCAGGCGGAGGATGAGGACGAAGCCTGGGACGAGGTCTGGGAAGGCGGCGAAGCCCACTGGGAATACGCTGGCGAGGATGACGACAGTGACGACGAAGACGATGAGCGCGCCTGAGCCCGCATGGCTGGTCCCTGACTGGCCCGCGCCGGCGCGCGTGCGCGCGGTGTCGACCACGCGCCAGGGCGGCGTCAGCAAGCGGCCGTACGGCCTTGCCGGCGGTGCTCCGGGCGGCCTTAACCTCGGCACCCATGTCGGCGACGATCCGGCCGACGTGGCCCGCAATCGCGAACGGCTGGCCGCGCTACTGCCGTCGATGCCCCGATGGCTCGAACAGGTCCATGGCTGCGCGGTGGCGACGGTCGACCATGTGGTGGCACCCGGCGATCCCGTGCCGAAGGCCGACGCGAGCCTGGCGGTGGCGCCAGGCCACGTCTGCGCCGTGATGACGGCGGACTGCCTGCCCGTGCTCCTGTGCGATGCGCAGGGGACCGTGGTGGGTGCCGCGCACGCGGGCTGGCGCGGCCTGTGCAACGGCGTGATCGAGGCCACGCTGGCGCGGATGCAGGCCACCGCAGGAGGCGGTGATATGCGCTGGCTGGCCTGGCTCGGGCCAGCTATCGGCCCGGATGCCTTCGAGGTCGGGGCTGAAGTGCGCGATGCCTTCCTCGCGCAGGCGCGCCCCGATGAACAGGCCGCAGTGGCGGCTGCTTTCCGCGCCGGAGCGCCCGGCAAATACCTGGCCGACATCTACGCGCTCGCACGCACGCGGCTGGCGCGTGCCGGCTGCGCCGAGGTCTACGGCGGCGACGCATGCACCGTGGCCGATGCGGAACGCTTCTACTCCTACCGCCGCGACGGCGTGACTGGCCGCATGGCGAGCCTGGTCTGGCTCGCGGACTGATCCGGGTCCTTTTTTAGTCGTCCTTGCCCTTGGCCGCGCCGTCCGCTTGTGCCGGCGTGGCATCGCTGGCCTCGGTCGCTGCAACTGCTGCGGCCTGCGCGCGCTCGGCCGCGGCCTTGCGCCGCCGCCGGCCCGGCGTGCCCATGATGTAGAGCACCAGCGCCACCGGCGCCATGCCATACATCAGGAAGGTGGCAATTCCCGCCACCACGTTGTGCTCGGTGATCGCCATCATCAGCGCCACATAGAGCCAGCCAATGGCCACGATGTACATCAGAATTTCATCCTTCTCGCTTATGCTCGACGGCCCTGGCAGATGCGCGCGCGGCATACCGTCCGGTAGGTCGGCGAGCGCATTCGGCGCGGGACGGATTCCCGCATTGACATTGCGTACGTTGCAAGGCAACAATGGCTTCAAATGTTTCGGAATCGCTGATGATTCCCAGGTTTTTGCCGGCAAGCATACCGCATGGTGCTCCCAGCCAGAGCGCCCGCGGCAGTCGGCAAAAAGGGAGCCGCTATCGGGATGGGCGGAAAGCGCGACCGCATTTGATGTCATTGTGTGCGGCGGGCGTCTTCCGCAGGTTCCAGGGCCGATGTGCCGGCAACCCGCCCCATTCGGGGGAGGGCGAAGCCGGGTCCATCCGGATAGCATCACCCTATGCAATAGTGCCGGCCAGGGCAATGCCCGGAGCCGGTTCATACAGTGACGGCAGAGAGACAATTACATCATGGCAACCGGCAAAGGTGCGGCAGCTTCCACTCAGGAAGGCAAGTCCCAACCGTTCAAGTTCACGCCGGGGCCATTCGATCCAGCCACATGGCTGGAATGGTCCCGCCAGTGGCAGGGTACTGAAGGCAACGGCTACGCGGCCGCTCCGGGCATTCCTGGCCTGGACGCGCTGGCGGGCGTCAAGATCGAGCCAGCGCAGCTGGCCGATATCCAGAAGCGCTACATGAAGGACTTTTCGGTCCTGTGGCAGGCCATGGCCGAGGGCAAGCCCGAAGCCGCCGGACCGCTGCATGACCGGCGCTTTGCCGGCGACGCGTGGCGCAACAACATGCCGTACCGCTTCGCCGCCGCGTTCTACCTGCTCAACGCGCGTGCCATGACCGAACTGGCCGACGCCGTCGAGGCCGACGCCAAGACCAGCCAGCGCATCCGCTTCGCGATCTCGCAGTGGGTCGATGCGATGTCGCCGGCGAACTTCCTGGTCACCAATCCCGAGGCGCAGCGCTTGCTGATCGAATCCGGCGGCGAATCGCTGCGCGCCGGCGTGCGCAACATGCTGGAAGACCTGACGCGCGGCAAGATCTCGCAGACCGACGAGACCGCGTTCGAGGTCGGCCGCAATGTCGCGGTGACCGAAGGCGCGGTGGTCTACGAGAACGAGTACTTCCAGCTGCTGCAGTACAAGCCGCTGACCGACAAGGTCCATGCGCGCCCGCTGCTGCTGGTTCCGCCGTGCATCAACAAGTACTACATCCTCGACCTGCAGCCGGAAAGCTCGCTGGTGCGGCATGCGGTGGAGCAGGGGCATACGGTGTTCCTGGTGTCGTGGCGCAACCCCGATGCCAGCATGGCCGGGACTACCTGGGACGACTACATCGAGCACGCCGCCATCCGCGCCATTGAAGTCGCTCAGGACATCAGCGGCCAGGACAAGATCAATGTGCTCGGCTTCTGCGTGGGCGGCACCATCATCTCCACCGCGCTGGCGGTGATGGCCGCGCGCGGCCAGAAGCCCGCGGCCAGCCTGACGCTGCTGACCACGCTGCTGGACTTTGCCGATACTGGCATCCTCGACGTCTTTGTCGACGAGGCCCACGTGCAGCTGCGCGAAGCCACGATCGGCGGCGGCGCCGGTGGGCCGTGCTCGCTGCTGCGCGGCATCGAGCTGGCCAACACGTTCTCGTTCCTGCGCCCCAACGACCTAGTGTGGAACTACGTGGTCGACAACTACCTGAAGGGCAACACGCCGGTGCCGTTCGACCTGTTGTTCTGGAACGGCGACGCCACCAACCTGCCGGGGCCGTGGTACTGCTGGTACCTGCGCCATACCTACCTGCAGAACGAGCTCAAGGTGCCGGGCAAGCTGACGGTGTCCGACACACCGGTGGACCTCGCCAGCATCGACGTGCCGACCTATATCTACGGTTCGCGCGAGGACCATATCGTGCCGTGGACCGCCGCCTATGCCTCGACCGCGCTGCTGAAGAACAAGCTGCGCTTCGTGCTGGGTGCGTCCGGGCATATCGCCGGCGTGATCAACCCGCCGGTCAAGAACAAGCGCAGCCACTGGACCAACGATGCGTTGCCGGAGTCGCCGCAGCAATGGCTGGCCGGCGCCACCGAGCACCACGGCAGCTGGTGGCCGGACTGGACCGCATGGCTTGCAGGCCAGGCCGGCGCCAAGCGCGCGGCGCCCGCCGAGTATGGCAATGCGCGCCATCCCGCTATCGAACCCGCGCCTGGGCGTTACGTCAAAGCCAAGGCATGATGCTTGCGTGATCGCCGGCGTGCGCCCTGGCGTCGCCGGCAAGACCGCAGGTTCCCCCATTTTCCTTCGAGAGGACTAGACATGACCGACGTTGTCATCGTTTCCGCGGCTCGCACCGCAGTAGGCAAATTTGGCGGCTCGCTGGCCAAGATCCCGGCGCCCGAGCTGGGTGCCATCGCCATCAAGGCCGCGCTGGAGCGCGCCGGCATCAAGCCCGACCAGGTCAGTGAAGTCATCATGGGTCAGGTGCTGACCGCCGGCTCGGGCCAGAACCCCGCGCGCCAGGCCTCGATCAAGGCCGGCCTGCCGGCGATGGTGCCGGCCATGACCATCAACAAGGTGTGCGGCTCGGGCCTGAAGGCCGTGATGCTGGCCGCCAACGCCATCATGTCCGGCGAGGCCGAGATCGTGGTGGCCGGTGGCCAGGAGAACATGAGCGCCGCGCCGCACGTGCTGCCGGGCTCGCGCGACGGCTTCCGCATGGGCGACACCAAGCTGGTCGACACCATGATCGTCGACGGCCTGTGGGACGTGTACAACCAGTACCACATGGGCATCACCGCCGAGAACGTGGCCAAGGAATACGGCATCACGCGCGAGGCGCAGGATGAATTTGCGGTCGGCTCGCAGAACAAGGCCGAAGCCGCGCAGAAGGCCGGCAAGTTCGACGAAGAGATCGTCCCGGTGCTGATCCCGCAGCGCAAGGGCGACCCGGTGGCCTTCAAGACCGACGAGTTCGTGCGCCAGGGCGCCACGCTGGACAGCATGTCCGGCCTCAGGCCCGCCTTTGACAAGGCTGGCTCCGTGACTGCCGCCAACGCCTCGGGCCTGAACGACGGCGCCGCCGCGGTGGTGGTGATGTCGGCCGCCAAGGCCAAGGAACTGGGCCTGACGCCGCTGGCCACGATCAAGAGCTACGCCAACGCCGGTGTCGATCCCAAGGTGATGGGCATGGGCCCGGTGCCGGCCTCCAAGCGCGCCCTGTCGCGCGCCGGCTGGACCCCGCAGGACCTGGACCTGATGGAAATCAACGAGGCCTTCGCCGCGCAGGCGCTGGCAGTGCACCAGCAGATGGGCTGGGATACCTCCAAGGTCAACGTGAACGGCGGCGCCATTGCCATCGGCCACCCGATCGGCGCGTCGGGCTGCCGTATCCTGGTGACGCTGCTGCACGAGATGAAGCGTCGTGACGCGAAGAAGGGCCTGGCCTCGCTGTGCATCGGCGGCGGCATGGGCGTGGCGCTGGCAGTCGAGCGCAACTAAGGAAGGGGTTTTCCGGGGCCGCGCGCGGTTGGCGCGGACCCGTTGACGATAACGAAGAGCCAATCAAGGAGTGGACATGACTCAGCGCATTGCGTATGTGACCGGCGGCATGGGCGGTATCGGAACCGCCATCTGCCAGCGGCTTGCCAAGGATGGCTTTCGTGTGGTGGCCGGCTGCGGCCCCAATTCGCCGCGCCGTGAAAGGTGGCTCGAGCAGCAGAAGGCGCTCGGCTTCGACTTTGTTGCCTCGGAAGGCAACGTGGCTGACTGGGACTCGACCAAGACGGCATTCGACAAGGTCAAGGCCGAGGTCGGCGAGGTCGACGTACTGATCAACAATGCCGGCATCACCCGCGACGTGGTGTTCCGCAAGATGACCCGCGCCGACTGGGATGCGGTGATCGACACCAACCTGACCTCGCTGTTCAACGTCACCAAGCAGGTGATCGACGGCATGGCGGACCGCGGCTGGGGCCGTATCGTCAACATCTCGTCGGTGAACGGGCAGAAGGGCCAGTTCGGCCAGACCAACTACTCCACCGCCAAGGCCGGCCTGCACGGCTTCACCATGGCGCTGGCGCAGGAAGTGGCGACCAAGGGTGTGACCGTGAACACGGTGTCGCCCGGCTATATCGCCACCGACATGGTCAAGGCGATCCGCCAGGACGTGCTCGACAAGATCGTCGGGACGATCCCGGTCAAGCGCCTGGGCGAGCCGGAAGAGATCGCTTCGATCTGCGCCTGGCTGTCGTCGGACGAATCCGGTTTCTCGACCGGCGCCGACTTCTCGCTCAACGGCGGCCTGCACATGGGCTGACCTGCCGGCGAGTCCGGCAGCCCGCGCCGGCGCCCGCGTTTTTGCGGTGCAGCCAGCGCGGCGCACAAGGCGGCGGACGCTTTATTTCGCCGCCTGTTTCGCGGGCCGCCACGGCCCGCGAATCGTTTCCGCGAGGGCGGTTTTCGACCGTTCTTGCGCGGATTCACCGGGTTTTCCTTAACCCTGTCCGCTTTTCTTAGTGCTTTGTTGGGCATAGAATCAGGGCAGCGGCGTAGCCAGCACCATAGTCGTGCAGCGCAGCCCTCGCGGGGGCGAGGTTTTGAGCCGCAACGCGCAGCCATGCGCGAAAGGCCACAAAAAGTCCGCAAAAAGGCCGGCACGACAATAAGCAGATGGCGCAGGCGGTACCGATTTGCGCACTGCACCCCATGCGGTGCAGCAGCGCGCAAACAGACGACACAAGGACAGAGCACCGATGGCCACGACCAAAAAAGGCGCAGAGCGACTGATCAAGAAGTATCCCAACCGCAGGCTCTACGATACCCAGACCAGCACCTACATCACCCTGGCCGACGTCAAGCAGCTGGTCATGGATTCCGAGGAGTTCAAGGTCGTCGACGCCAAGTCTGGGGATGAACTGACCCGCAGCATATTGCTGCAGATCATCCTGGAAGAAGAGACCGGCGGCGTGCCGATGTTCTCCAGCGCCATGCTGTCGCAGATCATCCGCTTCTACGGTCATGCCATGCAGGGCATGATGGGCACCTACCTGGAAAAGAATATCCAGGCCTTCATCGACATCCAGAACAAGCTGGCCGAGAACTCCAAGGGCCTGTATTCCGGCGAAGCCTTCAGCCCCGACATGTGGTCGCAGTTCATGAACATGCAGGGCCCGATGATGCAGGGCATGATGAGCAACTACATCGAGCAGAGCAAGAACCTGTTCGTGCAGATGCAGGAGCAGATGCAGAGCCAGGCCAAGAATATGTTCGGGACCTTCCCGTTCAACCAGCCGGACAAGAAGTAAGAGTTGTTAGTGGCGGGCCGGCCGGTCCGCCGGTTCCGCTGCGTGCTTCGCTGTACTTCCCGGTACGACCAGCGGCGCAACGCCCAAAGCAGGTAAAATGCTGCCCTCCTGAACTGGCGGCTCATCTAGCGGACTCGCCTGCAAAGCGCGAATCCCGATGCCCTCCAGAATCCACCGTCACTTCCCGTTGCCCGCCCGCGAAGCCGGCGCACGCTGCCTGGCGCAGTCCTGAATATGAGCCGGCTGTTCCTCGCCCCGATGGAGGGGCTTGCCGACTATGTCCTGCGCGACGTACTGACCGACACCGGCAGATACGACGGATGCGTGTCCGAATTCGTCCGCGTGACAGGCTCGCTACTTCCCGCGCGCGTCTACGAGCGGGATACCCCTGAGATCCTGGACGGCGGCTATACCCGCAGCGGTACGCCGATGGTGATCCAGCTGCTGGGCAGCGATCCGGAATGGCTGGCGCGCAATGCGGCCTATGCCGCGACCCTGTCGCCGCATGGGATCGACCTGAACTTCGGCTGTCCCGCAAAAGTCGTCAACCGTCACGGCGGCGGCGCCATGCTGCTGGCGAACCCTGAACTGCTGAACCAGATCGTTGCGTCCGTGCGCGCGGCGGTGCCGGCGCACATCGCCGTGACGGCAAAAATGCGGCTGGGGGTCTCGGATACGTCGCTGGCGCTCGACTGTGCCACCGCGCTGGCGGAAGGCGGCGCGGCCTCTCTCGTGGTGCATGCCCGGACGCGCGATCATGGCTACCGGCCGCCGGCCCACTGGGAGTGGATCGCGCGCATTGCGACTGCCGTGGACGTGCCGGTCATTGCCAATGGCGAAGTCTGGACCGTCGCCGACTGGGAGCGCTGCCGGGACGTCAGCGGCTGTGCCGACGTGATGATCGGGCGAGGCGCCGTGTCCGATCCCTTCCTGGCGCTGCGGATCCGCGGACTGATGGACAGCACGCCGTCCGCGGAGGAATGGCCGCTCGTGCTGCGCCAGATCACTGCCTACCTGAAGAAGCTCCATGCCCGTATCGCCTCTTGCCACGAGCACGGGCGCGTCAAATTGTGGCTCAGCTATCTCAAACGCACATGGCCGCAGGCCGCCGAGCTACATGCCGCGATCCGGCGCATGCATGACTCCCTCGAGATCCAGGGTGTGCTGGAAAGCCTGCCAGGGGCCGCTTCCGCGCGGGAATGATGCGGCGTTGCCGCCTTCTGCTTCCCCATGTGTGGAGTCAGGCGCCGAGAAATCATGGCGAACGGTTAAAATGTTTGATTGGCTTAAATCCTGGCGGCCATGTCCCGCCCGCTTGCCCCACATTCGGATTGCACTGTGAAAAACCCTTCAGAATCAACGACCCAGAAAGACCATAGTCCGCGTGTGGGATTCGTTTCGCTTGGCTGCCCCAAGGCCCTGGTCGACTCCGAGCAGATCATCACCCAGCTGCGCGCCGAGGGCTACGCCATCAGCGGCACCTATGACGGCGCCGACCTTGTCGTGGTCAACACCTGCGGCTTTATCGACGAGGCCGTGCAGGAGAGCCTGGATGCCATCGGCGAGGCACTGACCGAGAACGGCAAGGTCATCGTGACCGGCTGCCTGGGGGCCAAGAAGGATGCCGCGGGTCACGACATCGTGTCTTCGGTGCACCCGAAGGTGCTGGCCGTGACCGGCCCGCACGCGCTGGGCGAGGTAATGCAGGCGGTGCACACGCACCTGCCCAAGCCGCACGACCCGTTTACCGACCTGGTCCCCGCGGCCGGCATCAAGCTCACGCCCAAGCACTACGCCTACCTGAAGATCTCCGAGGGCTGCAACCACCGCTGCTCGTTCTGCATCATCCCGTCGATGCGCGGCGACCTGGTGTCGCGCCCGGTGGCGGAGGTCATGCTTGAGGCCGAGAACCTGTTCAAGGCCGGCGTCAAGGAACTGCTGGTGATCTCGCAGGACACCAGCGCCTACGGCGTAGACGTGAAGTACCGCACCGGCTTCTGGAACGGCCGCCCGCTCAAGACCCGCATGACTGAACTGGTGGCAGCTTTGGGCGAACTGGCGGCGCAGTACGGCGCCTGGGTGCGGCTGCACTATGTGTACCCGTACCCGCACGTCGACGAGATCATCCCGCTGATGTCGCAGGGCCACGTGCTGCCGTACCTGGATGTGCCGCTGCAGCATGCGCATCCGGACGTGCTCAAGCGCATGAAGCGCCCGGCCAATGCCGAGAAGACCATGGACCGCATCCGCGCCTGGCGCGAGATCTGCCCGGAGCTGACTATCCGCAGTACCTTTATCGCAGGCTTTCCCGGCGAGACCGAGGCCGAGTTCCAGACGCTGCTCGACTTTATCGCCGAGGCCGAGCTGGATCGCGTCGGCTGCTTTGCCTACTCTCCGGTTGAGGGCGCCACGGCCAACGACCTGCCGGGCGCGCTGCCCGACGAGGTGCGTGAGGAACGTCGTGCGCGCTTCATGGAAGTGGCCGAGGAAGTGTCGGCACGCCGCCTGCAGCGCAAGGTCGGCCAGACCCTGCGCGTGCTGGTGGACGAGCTCAACCAGGATGGCGGCATCGGCCGCTCCTCCGCCGATGCACCCGAGATCGACGGCCTGGTCTATATCGCGCCGCCGGAACGCACCTCGCAGCGCTATCGCGCCGGCGAATTCGTCGACGTGAAGATCACCGGTGCCGACGGGCACGACCTGTGGGGCGAAGTCTGAACCGAGCAGTCGAATAGGTAAAAGTACGGTCGTTCGATTCCTCCGGCGTCCCGCTATACTGTGCGGTGCAACATAACCCCCCCTGGAGACAAGTCATGACGCGTGAAGTCGTAGTGGTGAGCGGTGTTCGTACCGCGATCGGGACCTTTGGCGGCGGCCTGAAGGACGTGGCGCCGTCCGAACTGGGCGCGCTGGTGGTGCGCGAGGCGCTGGCCCGCGCCCAGGTGTCGGGCGACGACGTCGGCCATGTGGTGTTCGGCAACGTGATCCAGACCGAACCCCGCGACATGTACCTGGGCCGCGTCGCGGCCGTCAACGGCGGCGTGTCGACCAACGCACCCGCCCTGACCGTCAACCGCCTGTGCGGCTCGGGCCTGCAGGCCATCATCAGTGCCGCGCAGACCATCCTGCTGGGCGATACCGACGTGGCCATCGGCGGCGGTGCCGAGAGCATGAGCCGCGCGCCGTACCTGGCGCCGGCGGCCCGCTGGGGCGCCCGCATGGGCGATGCCGGCCTGGTCGACATGATGCTGGGCGCGCTGCACGATCCTTTCCACCGCATCCACATGGGCGTGACCGCCGAGAACGTCGCCAAGGAATACGACATCTCGCGCGCGCAGCAGGACGAGGCCGCGCTGGAGTCGCACCGCCGCGCCTCGGCCGCGATCAAGGCCGGCTATTTCAAGGACCAGATCGTCCCGGTGGTGACCAAGGGCCGCAAGGGCGATGTCACCTTCGACACTGACGAGCACGTGCGCCATGACGCCACCATGGACGACATGACCAAGCTGCGTCCGGTCTTCGTCAAGGAGAACGGCACGGTTACGGCCGGCAATGCCTCGGGCCTGAACGACGCCGCCGCCGCGGTGGTGATGATGGAGCGCGCCGAAGCCGAGCGCCGCGGCCTGAAGCCGCTGGCGCGCCTGGTGTCGTACGGCCATGCCGGCGTCGACCCCAAGACCATGGGCATCGGCCCGGTGCCGGCG
The DNA here is from genome assembly GCF_040149425.2 of Cupriavidus sp. DF5525. Taxonomy (NCBI): domain Bacteria; kingdom Pseudomonadati; phylum Pseudomonadota; class Betaproteobacteria; order Burkholderiales; family Burkholderiaceae; genus Cupriavidus; species Cupriavidus sp. DF5525. Next base: position 1,517,763 of record NZ_CP168265.1, read on the forward strand.
ACCAAGATCGCGCTGGAGCGTGCCGGCCTGCAGGTGTCGGACCTGGACGTGATCGAAGCCAATGAGGCCTTTGCCGCGCAGGCCTGCGCGGTGACCAAGGCGCTCGGCCTGGATCCGGCCAAGGTCAACCCGAACGGCTCGGGCATCTCGCTGGGCCACCCGATCGGCGCCACCGGTGCGCTGATTACGGTGAAGGCGCTGCACGAGCTGCAACGCGTGCAGGGCCGCTACGCGCTGGTGACGATGTGCATCGGCGGCGGGCAGGGCATTGCCGCCATCTTCGAACGGATCTGAGGTACGCCTTGCGCCTGGCTTTGCTGACAAAGACCATTCCGGCCCTGGCTGCCGTGTTCGCCCTGGCGGGTGCGGCGCAGGCGGCGCCTGACACCGAGTTGTCGACCGGTCCTGTGGGAACGGCGTCAGGCGGCGGGGAAGGCCTGGGCATCAACCAGGCCATCCGCGATGGCGAAGCCCGGCGCGGCGCTTCATTGTCCACCGGGGCGCCCAAACCGTTGGCGCCCCGTTCGGAATATTCATCGTTGCCGGTCTACGTTGGCAAGGTCGGCGACCAGCCGGTGCGGCTGCGCCTGGGCCCCAAGCCCGACGAGCGTGACAGCGTGCGCGGCGAATACACCGGCCGCGGCGCAGGTGTCCGGCTGCTGGCCGGCGAGTGGGAAAACGGTGCCTTCCTGATGGAAGAATCCGACGACGGCAAGCGCGTGTCGGGCAACTGGGAGGGCAATATCGACGCCAGCGGCGCCGTGCGCGGCACCTGGACCGACGCCTTTAACCCGGCCATCGTGCTGCCGTTCTTTATCCGGCCGCTGGGCGTGCTGGTGATTCCCCCGTTCGACATGACGCCCAACAGCGGCGTCACCTACGCGCCGCCGCCGCCGAAGTCCTCGATTTCCGGTTGGTAACCCTGCTTGCGGTGCGGGTCGCCACGATTGCCGGTGGCGCGGCCGGCATTTGCTGGTAAGCTCGAAGGCTCATCCCGTCTCATTGCTGACCGGCCCGCGCGAAGCCCTGGCGGTATTGCGCCGTCCGGACGGCACCAGCAAGGAATCCGCCGTGTCCGATTCGCCATCCGACAAGCCCGCGTCCCGCCCCCATTACCTGCAGACCGTCGCAGTCCAGCCCGAGCTGGAGATCGCGCCCGGCTTTGCCTCATTTTCTCCCGCCACGCACCGCGGCTCGACCGTAGTGTTCCGCAACCTGGCTGAACTGCGCGCGCAGGGCGATGGCGCCACCACGTACTGGCGCTACGGCCTGCACGCTACCCCGACCAGCGAGGCGCTGTGCCAACACCTGGCGCTGATCGAAGGCGCGCGCCACACGCTGCTGCAGCCGTCCGGGCTGGCGGCGATCTCGCTGGTGTACTTCGCGCTGCTCAAGAGCGGCGACGACGTGCTGGTGCCGCACAACGTCTATGGCCCGAATCGGGACCACGGCGAATGGCTGGCGCGCGACTTCGGCATAAGCGTGCGCTACTACGACCCGATGGACGGCGCCGGCTTCGCCGCGTTGATCCGCCCCAACACGCGCCTGATCTGGCTGGAGTCGCCGGGTTCGGTGACGATGGAAGTGCCCGATATCGTTGCCATGGTGGCCGCGGCCAAGGCGCGCGGCGTGCTGACCGCGATCGACAATACCTGGTCGGGCGGCGTCTATTTCCGTCCGTTCGACAAGGGCATCGATATCTCGGTGCAGGCGCTGACCAAATACCAGTCCGGCGGCAGCGACGTGCTGATGGGCTCGGTGCTGACGCGCGACGATGCACTGCACGACCGCCTCAGGCGCACCCGCATGCTGATGGGGTGGGGCGTGTCCGCCGACGACTGCCACCTGGTGCTGCGCGGGCTGCCGAGCATGCCGGTGCGTCTCGCCGCCCATGACCGCGCCGCGCGCGAGGTGGCCGAGTGGCTGTGCCAGCGGCCGGAGGTGGCGCGCGTGCTGCATCCCGCGCTGCCAGACTGCCCCGGGCATGCCAACTGGCGGCGCGATTTCACGGGCGCGAGCGGGCTGTTCGCGATCATCCTGCGCGCGCGCTACTCGCGCAAGCAGGTGGATGCCTTTGTCGAGGCGCTGCAGCTGTTCGCGATCGGCTGGTCCTGGGGCGGCGCCCACAGCCTGGCGGTGCCGTACCACGTGCCGACCATGCGCCCGGCGGGCACGTGGCCACCGGCCGGCTGGCAGGACACCGGCGAACTGGTGCGGCTTTATATCGGCCTGGAAGACACGCGCGACCTGATCGCCGACCTGCGCCAGGCGATGGAGACGCAGCTTGCCAGCTAGGTCGGTTGCCGCAGCGCCAGGTTGAGCTGGTCGACCACTTCGGCCCAGTCGGCGTCGTCGAGCAGCTCGTCGCTCAGGAGCGCGGACTGCGCGGGCGTCCAGAAGGGCGCTTCGGCCAGCTCGACATCATCGGGCAGCGGCGCGTGCGTGCCGATAAAGCTGCGGATGCTGGCCTCATCGGACGGCAGGCCGAGTTGGGCGAATAGTTCGGAAAACTGGTGGAAGGTCGATTCCATGGCAGTCGGGCTCTCTGTGGTGGGGCTCAGGTAGTGTAGGGCAGCGACCGGCTTGCCGCCGACCCAAAGACAAAACGGACGCCGCGGCGTCCGTTTTGCATTGCGGTGCTGGTGCGGCTCAGGGCGTGTCAGCCCTCGGCATCGCCTTGGCGGCGGCCTGGGTGGCCCGGGTGGCCTGTGCCGCGCGCGGCAGCGCCCATACCGACTCCGCGGGGCCGCTGCGCGCCCGGCGTTGCGTGGCACGCGCCAGCGCGACATAGCCCACCGCCAGCGCGATCGCGCCGATGTCGAAGCCGGCGATGATCCAGTGCCCGCTCAGGATCGCGTGCAGCAGGTGGTCGCCGGTCAGGATCGCATTCGACAGCGGCACGGTCAGTGAGGCCAGCGCGGCCACGCAAAGCAGTTCGACCGCGGCGCGCACCGGCGGGCGCAGCAGCGCCCACGCACAGGCAAGGGCGAACACCGTGAAGTACGTGTAGCTGACCGCGCGCCCGGGCCACAGCAGCGCCGCCGGGAAGCACAGCGCCACGCCGATGCAGCAGCCGATGCAGACGCCCACCGTGGCCTGCGCCAGCAGGCGGTGCACGCGCGGCTGCTCGGCCTGGCGCAGCCTGCGGCGGGACTCGATCCACAACAGGTTGCCCGAATAGAACAGGAAGGCGCCCGCCAGCCCGGCCAGCAGGTAGACCAGGCGCACCGGCAGTTCGCCGAAGGTGCCGAAATGCAGTGCATAGAGTGCGCTGTGCAGCCCGTGGTTGCCGTCGCGTGCGCCCGCGGTCTGGTTGGCTGTCAGCTGGCCGGCGTTGGGCTCGCCGCTGGCGGCATGGATGCCGACCGAGCCCAGATTGCCCAGCGCCTGCGTGCTGGTGCCGCGCACTTCGACCACGGCGTTGGCGTCGCCGTAGCGCTGGAAACGGAACGACTCGGGGGTGAAGCGCTCGCCGCCGTGCTCGCGGGCGATCTTTACCAGCGCCTCGGTCGGCATAGTCGGCACTGCGCGGCCGGCCGCCGTGACTTCCGGCACCGCGGTGGTGTTGCGCGGCACCACCTCGAACAGGCGGCCGTCGAAGGTCAGCGTGTTGAACACCATCATCAGCACCAGCGACAGGCAGAACAGCGCGCCGGTGATGGCAAAGATGAGGTGAAAGGGCAGGCTGAACAAGCCCAGCACATTGTGCGTGTCCATCCAGAAGCGCTTCAGGTTGCGTCCCGGGCGCACCGCGAACAGGTCCTTCTTCAGGCGCGGCAGGTGCAGCAGCACGCCCGATACCAGCGCCAGTCCGTACAGCACCGAGATCGCGCCCATGAAGTAGATGCCGCCCACCGGGATGCCGAGCGAGTAGTGCAGGCTGTTCAGGAAGGCCGACAGCTCGCCGATCACCTGGTCACGCGAGGTATCGCGCTGCATCGCGGCGTCGCCGGCCAGGCGCGCGTCGGTGGTCATCTGCCACTCGCCGGCCTTGTCCTGCCAGTAGGCCGAGATATTGGGCTCGCCCTCGGACGGCATGATCACGTAGGCGCTGGCGGCGGCCTCCGGATGGATCGTCACCAGCTTTTGCATAACGCGGTCGACCGCGGCCGGCTCGGCCTTGGCCTCGACCGGCACATTGCCCTTGAGCCGCGACGGCGACTGCCACACGTGCAGTTCGTGGTGGAAGACGGTGACAGCGCCGGCAAAGAAGGCGATAAACAGGGCCCAGCCGGCCATCAGGCCGACCCAGGTATGGAGTGTCTGGTACAGGCGCAGGGTTGCGGTTTTCATGACGGCGATCTCAGGTGGTGGGCAGGCCCTGCATGGCCTTCAGCGCCGCCGGTGCCATGCCGGCCAGCCGCAGCGCCCACAGCGTGCCGAAGCAGAGCAGGTTGGCGCCGCCCAGCCACAGCCATGCGGAGGCGCTGGAGCGGAACAGCAGGCTGCAGCTGATGATGGCGACCCACACCGGCAGGCAGGCCGCCACGGCAGCCACCAAGCCGGTTTCCCAGCCTCCCGGCAGCCACAGGATTGCAAGCGTGCACAGCGCCACCGCCAGCGGCAGCCCCAGCAGCGTGCCGGCCAGCCATTTGGTGCCGATTGTGGTCGGGACCGCGCTCATGCCCGTTGCCTCCGCGCCGCCTGGCGCCTGCGGTCGACATAGATGCCGACGAATGGCCATGCCGACAGGGCGCACGGCACTGTCGCCAGCGTGGCGGCAATGGCGACGGCCCAGCTGTCAGTGGTGCTCCACAGCCAGGTGCTCAGGATCACCAGCAGCAGGCCGAGCCAGCCCAATACGCGCGGCTGAGCGACCGCGCCGGTCGGCAGCAGGACCTGGTTGGGCGAGGCCAGGTACAGGCACGCCGCCGCTGCCAGCCCGAGGAGGGCGGCCAGAACTTGCATGGGGAAATGTCAGCGAATCAAAACATTAATGATAATGATTCGCATTTTGGCGCGCAAGCGGATTGTGGCGGGGCCTGGCGGAAACAGGGGTATTCGTCACATCGGGAGGGCAGCCGAGGTTGCGAATGGCTGACCGTGCCGCTTGCGCTCGGCGGCGTGGCGGCTCGCCCCGCGGGGCGAACCTTGCCCGATGGATCAGTGCGGGAACAGCGCCAGCAGGCCGTCCAGTCCAACGTGGTTGAAGGCGACGCTGGCCTGCGCGCGCACCACCGGCTTGGCACGGAAGGCCACCGACAGCCCGGCCACCGCCATCATCTTCAGGTCGTTGGAGCCGTCGCCCATGACGATGGCCTGGTCCGGCGTGGCGCCGATCTGCGCGCAGACTTCCTGCACGGTGCGGGCCTTGACGTCGGCATTGACGATCTCGCCGACCACGTTGCCGGTCAGCTTGCCGTCGACGATTTCCAGCGTATTGGCGCGGGTGAAGTCCAGCTTCAGCCGCGCCTTGAGCTGCTCGGTGAAATGCACGAAGCCGCCGGACACCAGCAGCGTGCGCAGGCCCAGCGCCTGCACGGTCTGCAGCATGCGCTCGGCGCCCGGGGACAGGCGCAGGCGTTCTTCATAAACGCGGTCCAGCACGCTGGCGTCCAGGCCCTTGAGCAGCGCCACGCGGCGGCGCAGGCTTTCGTTGAAGTCGGTGATCTCGCCGCGCATGGCGGCTTCGGTGATGGCCGAGACCTCGGCCTTGAGCCCGCAGAAGTCGGCGATCTCGTCGATGCACTCGATCGTGATCAGCGTCGAGTCCATGTCCATCGCCACCAGGCGGAAGTCCGACAGGCGGCGCCCGGCCGGCACCACTGCCCAGTCGATCGCGCGCGGGCCGCAGAAGTCATCCAGCGCATCGCGCAGCGCCGGCGTCAGCGGCGCGCAGTCCTCGGCGGCAGCCACGGTGTCGCTGCGCGGCACCAGTTCGGAGGCGCGGGCCAGCGTGCGGACGGTGTCGAGGTCGGCGGCGGAAAGCGGGGCGGTGCTCTGGAGGATCAGGGGCATGACAGAAGAGGATCGGGCGCTCGCCGCATGGCGGCGTGGCGGCAACGCGGGGCTGCAAGCGGAAAAATCGCTATTGTAGCCCCGCCGGCCCGCACCGGGCGAACCGCTCAGCGCTGCGCCATCACCATATAGTCCACTGTCAGGCTGGACAGCGCGCGCACGCCGTTGATCAGCGCCGGCTCGTCCACATAGAACTCGGGCGAGTGGTTGGACGGCGCCTTGTTCACATCCTGCCCCTTGGGCGTCACGCCGAGGTTGAAGAACAGCCCCGGCACCTTCTCCTGGTAGAACGAGAAGTCCTCGGAGGCGGTGGCCTTGGGTGTGATCATCCAGTTGCCGTCGCCGGCAACGCGCATCAGCGTTGGCGCCATCTTGTCGGTCAGCGCAGGCTGGTTGATGGTCGCGTTGTACAGCTCGACCACGCGGAAGTTGGCCTCGGCGCCGGCGCTGCTGGCAATGGCCTCGGTGGTGCGCTTCATGCGGGCATGGATGTCCTTCTTCATGCCTTCGTCATAGGTGCGCACCGTGCCCATCATCTCGACCTTTTCCGGCACGATGTTCATGCGGTTGCCGCCGTGGATGGTGCCCACGGTGATCACCGAAGGCTCCAGCATGGCGTTGACCTGCCGGCTCTGGATGGTCTGCAGGCCCATCACGATCTGCGACGCGACCACGATCGGGTCGATCCCGCCCCACGGCCGCGCGCCGTGCGTCTGGCGGCCCTTGACGTCGATCCAGAACTGGTCCGCCGCGGCCATCGAGGCGCCGCTGCGCCAGCCCAACTTGCCGGATTCGATGCCGCTGGTGACGTGCAGCCCGAAGATGGCGTCGACCTTCGGGTTGTCCAGCACGCCCTCGGACACCATCTGCTTGGCGCCCCACGTGTTGGAGCCGTTGGGCTCGAAGTCCGCCGGGCTTTCCTCGGCGGGCTGGAAGATGAATTTCACCGTGCCCGGCAACTGGTCCCTCATGCCGGCCAGCACTTCTGCGGTCGCCATCAGGATTGCCACGTGCGTGTCATGGCCGCAGGCGTGCATCACGTCCACTTCCTTGCCCAGGTACTGGCCCTTGGCCTTGGACGCGAACGGTACGTCCACGCGTTCCTTGACCGGCAGCGCATCCATGTCGGCGCGCAGCGCCACCACCGGGCCCGGCTTGCCGCCCTTGAGCACGCCCACCACGCCGGTCTTGGCCACGCCCGTCTTCACTTCCATGCCGAGCTTGCGCAGGTGGTCGGCCACGAGCTTCGCGGTGCGGGTCTCGTAGTTGCCCAGTTCCGGGTGCTGGTGGATATCGCGGCGCCAGGCGATCAGCTGGGCTTCGACGGCTTTGGCGCGGGATTCGATCTGGGCGTGCAGGGTTTCGGCGCCGGCGGGCGTGGCTTGCGCCTGGGCCTGCGCGGTGTTGCAGAGCAGGCCGGTGGCGAGGGCCAGGCCAGCGAGGGCAAAGCGGGCGGTGGAACGGGATGCGGTGTGACGGACAGCCATGCAGGATCTCCTTCGTTGTTGTTGGTTTGATGCTGGCAGTGCAACGGCACGCCAGACTGCAGCGTGCCGGCAAAAGCTGTCGGTTTTTCCCCTCGCCCGCGGGAGAGGGGCGCAAGGCGGGGTCGATGAAGTCAGTCAGTCACGCGCAGGCTGTCGACCACCTTGTGCAGGAAGGCCTCGCACGCGGCCAGCTGGTCGAGCGCGACGAACTCGTCAGGCTTGTGCGCCTGCTGGATATCGCCGGGGCCGCACACCACGGCCGGAATGCCGGCGCGCTGGAACAGCCCGGCTTCGGTGCCGTAGGCCACCTTGTTGGTGTCACGGTCCGCAGTCAGCGCCCGCACCAGTTGCGTGATCGCTGCCTGCTCGGCCACGTCCAGCGACGGCGCGGCGGCGATCTTGCTCAGCGTCAGGTCGGCATCGGCATGCTCGGCCCGCATTTTCGGCAGCAGCACGTCATTGGCATACGCATGGACGCGCGCGTAGATCGCTTCCGGATCTACCCCAGGCAGGTTGCGGAACTCGAACACGAACTCGCACAGCGCCGGGATGGTGTTCAGCGCGATGCCGCCCTGGATGGTGCCGGTCTGCGCGGTGGTATAGGGCACGTCGAAGGCCTGGTCGTACGGACCGTTGGCCTTGAATTCATCCGCGATATCACGGATGAAGCAGATCAGGCGCGCGGCATATTCGATCGCATTGACGCCACGCGGCGTCAGCGACGAGTGCGCGGCCTGGCCCTTGACGCAGCAGCGATAGGCGTTGATGCCTTTGTGCGCGACGATCACGCGCATGCTGGTCGGTTCTCCGACGATGCAGCCACCGGGCGTCACGCCGCGGTTGCGCAGCTCGGCCAGCAAATAGGGCGCGCCCATGCACCCGATCTCTTCGTCGAAGGAAAGCGCGTAGTGCACCGGCTCGCGCAGCTTCGCGTCGAGGATGGCGGGCAGCAGCGACAGGCTGGTACCGATAAAACCTTTCATGTCGCAGGTGCCGCGGCCATACAGCTTGCCGTCGCGGATCACCGCCTTGAACGGGTCGGTGGTCCAGTCCTGCCCGTCCACCGGCACCACGTCGGTGTGGCCGGACAGCACGATGCCACCGTTGGTAGCGCCGTTGGCCGCAGGCACGGTGACGAACAGGTTGGCCTTGTCCTGCTGCGGGTTGTAGCTCAGATGTGGCTTCAGCCCCTTTGCCAGGAAATGATCGCGCACCGACTCGATCAGCCCCAGGTTGGAATGCCGGCTGGTGGTGTCGTACGCGACCAGCCGCTGGGTCCATTCGAGCGCGCTGCCGCGCTTGGCTTCGGAGGCGGTCTGGCGGGCGGGGGCGGCTTGAGCGTGCATGGGGGCGCTATCACTAACCTGTTAAGGATTTGATGCTACACCCGGGCGCTCGCAGAGTCCATGCGCCCGCCGCCATCCTTACGCGAGTTGCCGCAACGTATGCTTGATCGTCTGCGCGCGCACCGCCACGTCCGGCATCTTGGCCTCGATGCGCAGCTTGTCCTGCCCCGCCAGCTTGATATGGCGGTTCTTCTGCACCAGGTCGATGATGCGCATCGCATCCACCGGCGGATTCGGCACGAACTGCACGCTGATGGTGGCCTCGCCCGCATCGATCTTGCGCACGCCCAGCGGCGCGGCGGCGATGCGCAAGCGGTGCGTTTCCACCAGCGCCTGCGCCTGTGCCGGCAGGCGGCCGAAGCGGTCGATCAGCTCTTCCTGGATATCGTCCACGCGCTCGGCGGTCTCGCAATTGGCCAGCCGCTTGTACAGCGACAGCCGCTCGTGCACGTCGGCGCAGTAGTCGTTGGGCAGCAGCGCCGGCGTGCCGAGGTTGATCTCGGTGGTGGCGGCCAGCGGCGCCATCAGGTCGGGCTCCTTGCCAGCCTTCAGCGCCTTGACCGCGGCGTTGAGCATGTCGGTGTAGAGCTGGAAGCCGATCTCGTGGATCTCGCCGGACTGCTTGTCGCCCAGCACTTCGCCGGCGCCACGGATCTCCAGGTCATGCATGGCCAGGTAGAAGCCGGAGCCCAGTTCTTCCATCTGCTGGATCGCTTCCAGCCGGCGCTGCGCCTGCTTGGTCAGGCCATCGACGTCATGCACCAGCAGGTAGGCATAGGCCTGGTGGTGCGAGCGCCCGACCCGCCCGCGCAGCTGGTGCAGCTGCGCCAGACCGAACTTGTCGGAGCGGTGGATCAGGATGGTGTTGGCGGTCGGCACGTCGATGCCGGTCTCGATGATGGTGGTGCACAGCAGGATGTTGTCGCGGCGCGAGACGAAGTCGCGCATCACGCGCTCCAGCTCGCGCTCGTGCATCTGGCCGTGCGCGACGGCAATGCGCGCCTCGGGCACCAGCTCGGTCAGCTTGGCGCGCTTGTTCTCGATGGTCTCGACCTCGTTGTGCAGGAAGTAGACCTGGCCACCGCGCTTGAGCTCGCGCAGGATGGCCTCGCGGATCACGCCGTCTTCCTCGCGCCGCACGAAGGTCTTGATCGCGAGCCGCTTCTGCGGCGCGGTCGCGATCACCGAGAAATCGCGCAGGCCTTCCAGCGCCATGCCCAGCGTGCGCGGGATCGGCGTGGCGGTCAGCGTCAGCACGTCGACCTCGGCGCGCAGCGACTTGAGCGCTTCCTTCTGGCGCACGCCGAAGCGATGTTCTTCGTCGATGATGACCAGCCCCAGGCGCTGGAACTTGACCTGGTCGGACAATATCTTGTGAGTGCCGATGACGATGTCGACGGTGCCTTCGTTGATCTGCTTGATGGCCGCGTCGATTTCCTTCTTGGTCTTGAAGCGCGACAGCTCGACGATGCGCACCGGCCATTCGGCAAAGCGGTCCGACAGCGTCTGGAAATGCTGCTCGGCCAGCAGCGTGGTCGGCGCCAGCATCGCCACCTGCTTGCCGCCGAGCACCGCGACAAAGGCGGCGCGCAGCGCCACCTCGGTCTTGCCGAAGCCGACGTCGCCGCACACCAGCCGGTCCATCGGCTTGCCCGAGGTCATGTCGGCGATCACCGCGGCGATCGCGGCGGCCTGGTCGGGCGTTTCCTCGAAGCCGAAGCTCTCGGCAAAGGTCTCATAGTCCTTGGGCGAGAGCGGGAAGGCAAAGCCCTCGCGCAAGGCGCGGCGCGCGTACAGGTTCAGCAGCTCGGCCGCCGTGTCACGGATCTGCTGCGCGGCCTTGCGCTTGGCCTTGTCCCACTGGCCCGAGCCCAGGTGGTGCAGCGGCGCGGTATCCGGATCGGCGCCGGAATAGCGCGAGATCACGTGCAGTTGATGCACCGGCACGTACAGCTTGCTGCCCTTGTCGTAATCCAGGTGCAGGAATTCTTCGTCGCCCTGGCCCATGTCCAGCGTGACCAGGCCCTGATAGCGGCCGATGCCGTGCTCGCTGTGCACCACCGGATCGCCTATCTTCAGCTCGGCCAGGTCGCGCACCATCGAGTCGACGGCGGTAGCTTGTTCCTGCTTGCGGCGACCGGCGCGGCGCGCGGTGCCGGCGTACAGCTCGGCCTCGGTGACAAATGCGAGTTGCGCTTGCGGCAGCGCGAAGCCGCTTTGCAGCGGCGCCACCGCAATCGAGAAATGCGCTTCGCCTGCGAGGAACGCGGCAAAGTCGTCCACCGGCTGCGGGCGCAGGCCGCTTTCGGCAAAGAGTTGTAGCAGGGTTTCGCGCCGGCCGGCGGAATCCGCGCACATCAGCACGCGCGTCTGCTTGTCGAGCAGCAGGGCTTCGAGGTTGACCAGCGGGTCGTCGGCGCGCCGGTTGACCGAGACATCGGGCAGCAGGGCGGAGAAGACCGGCTGGTCCGCCGAGGGCTCTGGCTGCAGCACCAGCCGCGCCATCGGCTTGGCGGCGACGAAGAACTGCTCCTCGGACAGGAACAGGTCCGCCGGCGGCAGCAGCGGGCGCTCGCGGTCGTGCCGCATGAAGTTGTAGCGCTGCGTGGTGTCGGCCCAGAAGCGGCGGACGGCTTCATCGACATTGCCGGCAAAGGCCAGTTGCGTGTCGGCGGGCAGGTAGTCGAATACCGTCGCGCTGTGCTCGAAGAACAGCGGCAGGTAGTACTCGATGCCGGCCGACGGGACGCCGTTGCCGATGTCCTTGTAGATCGTCGACTTGGTCGGGTCGCCCTCGAACACCTCGCGCCAGCGGCCGCGGAAGGCGGTGCGCGCGGCTTCGTCGAGCGGGAACTCGCGGCCCGGCAGCAGGCGCACTTCCTTGACCGGGTAGAGGCTGCGCTGCGTGTCGGGATCGAAGGCGCGGATGGTCTCGACCTCGTCGCCGAACAGGTCGATCCGGTACGGCAGCGCCGAGCCCATCGGGTACAGGTCGATCAGGCCGCCGCGCACGCTGTATTCGCCGGGACGCATCACCGCGCTGACGTGCTCGTAGCCGGCCAGCGTGAACTGGGCCTTGAGCGCCGCTTCGTCCAGCCGCTCGCCCTGCTTGAAGAAGAAGGTGTAGGCCGCCAGGAACGCGGGCGGGGCGAGCCGGTACAGCGCGGTGGTGGCCGGCACCAGCATCACGTCGCATTGCCCGGTCTGGATGTCGTGCAGCGTGGCCAGGCGCTCGGACACCAGGTCCTGGTGCGGCGAGAAGCTGTCGTACGGCAGGGTTTCCCAGTCGGGTAGCAGGCGCACGCGCAGTTCCGGCGCAAACCAGGGGATTTCCTCGGCCAGGCGCTGGGCGTCGACGGCGTGGGAGCACACCACCGCCAGCATTGGCACGCGCTCGCGGTGCTGCCGCGCGTAGGCGGCCAGCGCCAGTGCATCGGCCGAGCCGCGCAGGCCGGCGACGCTGTGGCGCAGGCCTGGCTTGACCAGCGGCAGGTTGACGAAGGGTAGGGTGGGCGTGGCGTCAGGCATGTCGGCAGCGTGCGTTCAAAACGACGACACCCCGCCGGCATTGCGGGCGGGGGTCGTGACAGGGTACGGCAAGGGTACAGCAGGCGCGGGGGCGCCACCCGTTGCACCTGCCGCGCAAGCTGGCGCGGCATGGCGACGGGCAAGGGCCGTATTATAGAATGCGCACCGGTTGCCCCGCTGGCCGCATTGGCCAGCAGGCGCCCGCGCCTCTTTCACTCCATGCCGATGCCGTGTCCGCTCGCCGCTTTGCCCTGATTCCCTGTGCCGGTACCGGCAGCCGCGCCGGCGGCGCCGTCCCCAAGCAATACCAGACCGTGGCCGGCCGGCCGATGATCTGGTACGCCCTGGCGGCATTCTCGGCGTGCGACGCCATCAGTGCCACCGCGCTGGTGCTGGCGCCCGACGACATGCCGCTGGAATCGCGCTTCGGTGCTGCCGTCTTTGCCGGGCTGCGCTTCGATACCGCCTTTGTCGGTGGTGATACGCGCCATGCCTCGGTGCTGGCGGGCCTGCATCACCTGGCCCAGCTCGGCGCGACCGACTCCGACTGGGTGCTGGTACACGACGCGGCGCGCCCGGGCCTGACCCCGGCGATGATCCACGCGCTGGTGCGCGCGGTGGAAAGCGACGGCGACGACGACCCGGATGCGGCCATCGGCGGCATCCTGGCGGTGCCGGTGCCCGATACGCTGAAACGCGCGCAGGGCGACGCCCGCATCGGCTCCACCGTGTCGCGTGAAGGGCTGTGGCAGGCGCAGACTCCGCAGATGTTCCGCCTGGGCGTGCTGCGCCAGGCGCTGCAGGACGCGCTGGCGGCCGGTGCGGTGGTGACCGACGAAGCCAGCGCGATCGAGCGCCTGGGGCTGCATCCGCGGCTGGTCAACGGCTCGCTGCGCAATTTCAAGGTGACTTACCCGGAGGACTTCGCACTGGCCGAAGTGCTGCTGGGCGATGATGGCAAGGGCGCCGCGCCCTTGCCGCATACAATGCGTAAGGGAGCGTAATCGCATGATGCCTTTCGATATCCGGGTGGGACAGGGTTATGACGTCCACGCGCTGGTGCCCGGCCGCAAGCTGATCCTCGGCGGCGTGGAAATCCCGCACGACCGCGGCCTGCTGGGCCATTCCGATGCCGATGCACTGCTGCACGCGGTCACCGACGCGCTCTTCGGCGCGGCCGCGCTGGGCGATATCGGCCGCCATTTTCCCGACACCGACGCGCAGTTCGCCGGTGCCGACAGCCGCGTGTTGCTGCGCGAGGCGGCGCGCCGCGTGCGCGCGGCGGGCTATGAAATCGGCAACGTGGATGCCACCGTGATCGCACAGGCGCCCAAGCTGGCGCCGCATATCGGCGCGATGGTGGCCAACCTGGCTGAAGACCTCGGTCTGGCGCCGGGGCGCTGCAACGTCAAGGCCAAGACCAACGAGAAGCTTGGCTTCGAAGGGCGCCAGGAAGGCATCGTGGCGCAGGCCGCGGTGCTGGTCTGGCGCGCTTCCGTGACCGGGGTGCAGGACTGAACTGCAGCTACGGACGCCCTGCGTCTGGCGCCGGGGCGTCTTCCGGCGTGATGGCGTAGGTGTAGTCGATCAGGCGCGCCATGGCGCCGGTGCGCGCGCCGGCCTCGGTGCGCTTGGTGAACCCCATCTGCTGGCACAGCCGGTTGGCCGAGGCCATTTCCGGCATGGTGCGCACCAGCAGCGTGGGCGAGCCGATATCGCGCGCGCGCTGAATGCAGATCTGCATCAGCGTGCGCCCCAGCCCCATGCCGCGCGCCTGCGGGCTGACCGACAGCAGCCGCGCTTCCGGCTGGGTCAGCGTGATGGTGCTGCCGTCCAGCGCCGGCAGCGTGGCGCCCGGGTGGCAGAACAGCACCGCGCCCATGATGCCGTGCTCGGTCTCGGCCACCCACCATTCCATGTCCGGGTTGCTGGTCGCCAGCACCGCCTGCATGCCACGCTGGAACGAGGCGCGGCAGTCTTCCATGATGTCCAGCTCATACTGCCCATAGGCTTGCTGCGTGACTGCGGCGATATCGCCCCAGTCGTGCACCGCCGCCAGGCGGTAATGGAAGCGGGGAGAAGTCGGTGAAGGCAAGGTCATGGCAGGTGTGCAGTGCGTGTCCTGCCTTGGATTGTAGGCCGATCGCCGCGCAAGTGCAGCGCTGGCGCCGCCACGGTTGCGGGATGGGAACAGCCGGCAATTCCCACTGGGAAGCTGCCGGCTGCTGTGCTACGGGGCCGCGCAAGAGTATCGCAACGGCCCCGGGAAGGCGCGGGGGCGCTCTATAGACGGCTTACTGGGCTGCGATCACGTTGGCAGCCGCCACGATCACCGCGGCGATGCGGCCGACGTCGCGCAGCTGCTGCGCGGACATGCCTTGTTCGTTCTTCAGCAGCTGGTAGTGCGATTTCACGCAGAAATGGCACTTGCCCACGATCGACGCGGCCAGCGCGTACATCTCGAACCGGCGCTTGTCCACGCCGCCATGCGTGGCATATGCGTTCATGCGCAGGCCGGCGGGCTGGGTGGCCAGGTCCGGATCGTCGGCCATTTCGACGTACGGGTACCAGGTGTTGTTCATGCCCATCAGCGCGGCCGCGGTCAGCGCACCGTTGGTTTCCTCGGGCGAGAGCACGCCGGCATTGCGGATGGCATCCACCAGCACCTTGCTCTGCGCCGCGAATGCCGCCGCCAGCGCCACGCCCACCGCATCGTTGCCTTCCAGCGAAGAGCGCGCGATGGTGCCGTCCACGTTCAGGCGGATGTCCTTGGCGTAATCGGGGATACAATTCTTAATCGTGCTGAGGAATTCCATTTATTTCTCCTATCGATCGGGGCTCAAAAAACCCGCGCAAGCGGGTTTTGGAGCGGAGGGCAGGGCCCTCCGCGGATCGCCACGGCGTCTGGCGACGGACAGCAGATTACAGCGTGGCGCCACCAACGGCACGGTTGCACGGGCACAGCTCGTCCGTTTGCAGGCCGTCCAGGATACGCAGGACTTCATCCGGGTTGCGGCCGACGTTCAGGTTGTTCACCGAAACGTGCTGGATCACGTTGTCCGGGTCGACGACGAAGGTCGCGCGCAGGGCAACGCCGGCAGCGTGGTCACGCACGCCCAGCTGGTCGATCAGCGAACCGGTCACGTCGGCGAATTGCCACTGGTTCAGCTTGTTCAGGTCCTTGTGTTCGCGGCGCCATGCCAGCTTGACGAATTCGTTGTCGGTCGAGCCACCCAGCACGATCGCGTCACGGTCGGCGAAGTCGCCGTTCAGCTTGGCGAAGGCAACGATTTCGGTCGGGCAGACGAAGGTGAAGTCCTTCGGGTAGAAGTAGATGATCTTCCACTTGCCTTCGAACGACTTTTCGGTGATGTCTTCGAAAGCCGACTGGCCGTTCTCTTCGTGATTGTTGAAACCCGGCTTGACGCCGACGACGTGGAAGGCTTCGAGCTTGTCACCAACGGTCTTCATAGACTTCTCCTGATACGGTTGCGATGAGAGCGGTGCTGCGGTAGTGCCGGCGTGGGCACCGGCACTACATTTGCTGCAGTGCACCGCGACAAAACGTGATTATGCGTCATCATCCGGCACCGGGCTAATTGATATTCTCAAACAGCCCGATAGGCAAAGCATGTGACGCATAGAGCGAAGCCCGGCATGAGCAGCCGCGCGGCATCGGACGACTGGCGTCCGTGCGGAAGGGCAAGTATGCCATGTGCGATGGGCCCGCAAATGGCAACTTGGTGACGATTGCCGAGACTTCAACCCGACGCATTCACGCCGATGCTGGCAATGCGCCGCCGTATCCACCGCGGCGGCGCCGCAGGTCAGGCGCGCCGGAAGCAGGCGCTGACCACCAGGCCTGTCGCCGGCGCGGGCCGGTTGGCCAGCACCAGCCGCCCGCCGTTGCGCTGCATGATGCGGTTGACGATGGACATGCCCAGCCCCGCGCCCTTGGCCTCGCTGCGCGAACTGTCGAGGCGATAGAACGGCCGCGTCAGCAGCGACAGCTGGCCGTCGGGCACGCCATTGCCTTGGTCGGCCACGGTCAGCACGGCTTCCTTGTCGTCGACGCGGGTGGAGATCTCGACCACGGCCATGCCGCTTTGCTCGTCCTTGGCGTAGCGGCGCGCGTTCTCGACCAGGTTGTCGAGGATGCGCTGCACCTCCATGCGGTTTGCCACGGCCATTACCGGCTCGTTGGCGCGCACGTGCACGCGCACGTCGTCGTGCGCGGCATAGACGCCGACGGCATCGTGCACCAGCGCCGACAGGTCGACCGGCTCGACGGTTTCCAGCGGCGGCCGCGCGTAGTTGAGGAACTGGCCGATGATCGCGTCCATCTGCTCGATGTCGGCAATCATGGCGTCGCGCGTGGGGGTGTCCATCGGCGACATCTCGGTTTCCAGGCGCAGGCGCGTCAGCGGCGTGCGCAGGTCGTGCGAGATGCCGGCCAGCATCACCACGCGGTCGTCGTCGAGCTGGCGCAGGTCGCGCACCATCTGGTTGAAGCTGTGGTTGGCGAGCGCCACTTCGCTGGCGCCGCGCTCGGGCAGCGGCGGCGGGTCGCCACCGGCGCCGATGGCGCGCGCGGCGTTGGCCAGGCGCTTGAGCGGGTAGTTGACGCGCGCGGTGATAAAGGCCGCACCGATGATCGACAGCAGCAGCGCGGCAATACTCCACCACAGCCACTGGATGCCGGGCACGCGCTCGAAGCGCTCGGGGCTGATCGCCACCCAGTAGTCGTCGCCCTCGATCTCGAAGCTGACCCACACGCCGGGGATGTCGTTGACGGTGGTGGCGAGCACGGTGTCCTCGCCCAGCCGGCTGCGGATCTCCTGCTGTACCAGCGTGGTCAGGAAGGGGTTGGCGGTGGGCGCGGCGAAGTCGTCGTCCTTCTCGCGCGGATAGACCTTGATGCCTTCGTTCTGCACCAGGTCGAGCAGCAGGAAGCGGCGCCGCGCGGGGTCGGAATAGAGCAGGGCGGCCCGCGTCAGCTTGACCACGCTGACCACCTGCATGGCGATCTGCTGCGCGCGCGGGGCGCGTTCGAACAGCCGGTAGCTCTGGAACCAGATGCCCAGTGAAATCGCCAGCAACAGGGCGATAAGCATGAAGGTTCGCCAGAACAGCGAACCAAAGAACCGCGTTGCGGTTCTACCGATAACGGTCGCCACGATAGGAACAGCGGCCGTAATCGGTTATTTCACGCCATCGGGGATGAAGACGTAGCCAAGGCCCCAGACCGTCTGGATAAAACGCGGGTTGCTCGGGTCCGGCTCGATCAGCTTGCGCAGGCGCGAGATCTGCACGTCCAGGCTGCGGTCGAACACTTCATATTCACGGCCGCGCGCCATTTCCATCAGCTTTTCGCGCGACAGCGGCTGGCGCGGATGGCGGGCGAACACCTTGAGCACCGAGAATTCGCCCGTGGTCAGCGTGATTTCCTCGTCGTTCTTGGTCAGCGTGCGCGTGGCCAGGTTCAGCACGAAGTCGCCGAAGGCGAAGGTCTCAGGCGTTTCCGACGGGGCGCCGGGCACTTCGGCCGGGCCCTTGCGGCGCAGTACGGCGTGGATGCGCGCAATCAGCTCGCGCGGGTTGAAGGGCTTGGGCAGGTAGTCGTCGGCGCCCATCTCCAGGCCGACGATACGGTCCACGTCCTCGCCCTTGGCGGTGAGCATGATGATCGGGGTCTGGTCATTGGCCCCGCGCAGCCGGCGGCAGATCGACAGGCCGTCTTCGCCCGGCATCATCAGGTCCAGCACCAGCAGGTCGAAACGCTCGCGCAGCCAGAGCTTGTTCATCGCGGTGGCGTTTTCCGCCACCAGCACGGTAAAACCCTGTTCGCCCAGATAGCGGCGCAGCAAATCGCGCAGACGCGGGTCATCGTCGACGACAAGAATCTTGTGGCTGGTATTTTCCATGGCGGTATCTTAGCGACTATCGCTTTCGCTCAAAATGGCTTAACAAAACGTTACATACTTTACCCCGCAGTATGCCAGTGTGCATCAATCGTGCGATTACACTGCGCAATCCGTCTTTTTGCGCACCATGCGCGCTGGATTTCCGCGCATTTGCACCGCATGATCCACTGCAATGACAAGGCTGCCACGCCTGCGCTGGCGCGATGCTTGCAGAGGGTCTAGCGCCAGACGGGTAAGGATCGGGGTATTGAATCCCCGGCTTCAGGCAGTCCATGACGACTGCGTTTCCCGAAGCCAAGACCGCCATTATCGATGAAAGTGAACCGAACCCGGCACGGGCATCCGCAGCATGGTATCGCCGGCGCATGCCTTGCGCTGGCGGCGGCCGCGCTGGCGCTCGTGGCCGCAGGGGCGGTGCATGCCCAATCGGCCGGCATGGCCAACCTCCTCAAGCGCCATCCCTCGGCCCAGGCCAGCGACCCCGGCAACAACCACCGCGAAGCGCGGGCCCGCGCCGAGCGCCATCGCGCCGAGCAGCGCGAGGCCGAGCGCCGCCGGGAAGAACGAGGCGGCTCGCGGCTGTCGCCGGACGAACGCCGCAAGCTGCGCAAGAACCTCTACGACTTCGGGCGCGACATCTACCAGGGCGGCTGAGCGCCGCCCGGGCTTTCAGCCGCGCGGCTGGAAGTGCCGCAGGAAATCGACGAACACCTCCGCCGCCAGTTGCGCATCCTCGGCCGTGATCGTCTCCAGCGGATTGTGGCTGATGCCGCCGTTGCCGCAGCGCACGAACAGCATGGCGATGTCCGTGATGCGCTGCATCATCATCGCGTCATGGCCCGCGCCGGAGGGCAGCTCGAAGGCCTGCAGCCCGCGCTTTTTTAGCACGGCGCCGAACTGGTCCATCAGCCAGCGCGCGCACGGGGCGTTGTTGACCGGCGGCACGCGTTCCACCTGCGCGGTCAGGCCGCGCCGCTGCGCGATCTGGTTGATGCCGGCCACGATATCGGCAATCGCTGCTTCGCGGATGCCGTCCTCGCCCGCGCGGATATCCATCGAGAAGGTGCAGGCCGCCGGGATCACGTTGCTTGAGCCGTCGGGCACCTGGAGCTGGCCGACCGTGCCCACCAGCGTGGGGGCCGCCGAGCAGCGCTGTTCGACCAGCAGGATCATTTCCGCCGCGCCCGCGGCAGCATCCTTGCGCATGCCCATCGGCGTGGTGCCGGCATGGCTGGCCAGTCCTTCCACCTTGACCTGGAAGCGGCTGCTGCCGGCGATCTGCGTGACCACGCCCAGCGGCAGGCCGTGGTGCAGCAGCACCGGGCCTTGTTCGATATGCACTTCCACAAAACCCAGCAGCGTGGCGGGATCGACCGCCGCCGCACGCAGGGCCGCCAGATCGCCCGCGCCGGGCAGCCCGGACGCTGCCAGCGCCTCGCGCAGCGTGATGCCCTCCGCGTCCTGGCGCTCCAGCAGCGCCGGATCGAAGCGGCCCGCCAGCACGCTGCTGGCGAGGAAGCTGGTCTTGAAGCGCAGCCCTTCCTCCTCGGCGAAGCCAACCACCTCGAAGTGGTAGGGCAGGCGGATGCCGGCTTGATTGAGCGCGCCGACCACCGCGACCGGCAGCAAAATGCCCAGGCGCCCGTCATAGCGCCCGCCATTGCGCACGGTATCGAAATGCGAGCCGGTCATCAGCACGCGTGCGTCCTGCACAGCCGGGTCAGCGGCATAGCGGCCGATCACGTTGCCGGTGGCGTCGATGCGCACCTGCATGCCGGCCGCTTCCATCCACTGTGCCAGCCGGGACTGCGCGGCACGGTGGGCCGGGGTCAGGTAGGCGCAGGTCAGGCCGCCTTCCATGTCGGAGAAGCGGGCGAGCTGGTCGGCACGGTCGAGGATGGACTGGCCGAGGGAAGCAGGGGGCTGGGTCATGGCGGTACGGCTTGGGACGGCCGGTTGAATCGGTTGAATCGGGAAGAGGGAACAACGGAGGCGCCAGCGCCCCCTGTCGCCCCCGGGGGCAGCCGCGTCAGCTGTTGCGGATCCACGTCTTCCACGCGATCCATAACTTGCGCATCGGCGTCAGCGCGATGCGCTGGTTCAGCACCTGGAACTGGCTGGCCTCGAGTTCGTCGAGCAGCGCGTGGTAGATCGCGCCCATCAGCAGGCCGGCGCGCTGGGCGCGGCGATCCTGCTTCGGCAGCAGCGCCAGGGCCTCGCGGTACAGCGCGCGGGCGCGGCCGGCGTGGTATTGCATCAGCGCGACGAAGCGCTCGGAATGCTGGCCCTTGAGGATATCGGAGGCCGGCACCTGGAACTGCTGCAGCGTATTGACCGGCAGGTAGATACGGCCGCGGCGGGCGTCTTCGCCCACGTCGCGCAGGATATTGACCAGTTGCAGCGACTGCCCGAGCTTCTCGGCAAAGACCAGCGTCTTCGGGTCGGTATAGCCGAATAGCCTCGCGCTGAGCGTGCCGACCACGCCAGCCACGCAATGGCAGTAGCGGTTCAGGCCGGCCTCGTCCAGGTAGCGGGTCTGGGTCAGGTCCATTTCCATGCCGTCCAGCACCTCGGACATCTCGGCATGGGGCAGGCCGGCACTGTGCACGTGCGGTTGCAGCGCCTTGGTCGCCGGGTGGGTGGGCTCGCCCTCGAACAGGCGGCGCACCTCGCCGCGCCACCAGTCCAGCTGCTGGTGGGCCAGGCCCGGGTCGTGGCTGTCGTCGACCACGTCATCGACCTCGCGGCACCAGGCGTACAGCGCGGTGATGGCGCGGCGGCGTTCGGCCGGCAGGAACAGGAAGCTGTAATAGAAACTCGAGCCGCTCTGGGCGACTTTCTCTTGGCAATACTGATCGGGCGTCACGCCGTTCTCGGTCTGAAGATATGGGGGGATGTTGGCAAAAGCGGGGCGCGCCAACGGCGCGCCGGATTGTAGCATCGCGGCATTTAACCACAGCTCGTCGGCCCCCAACGGCACCTGAAGCTTCATTCCAGCCATTTCGTCGCCTGCCGTTTGACGCACCCCTGCCGTCATCGCTATATTACTGACCGGCCAGTTATTTATTGTCCGCGCCGGCCCCCGCGGCCCTCCAGACTTCCTGGCATGTCCCGGCGCACGGATTCGTTGATACTGGGCTGTATTGTCTCGCCAGCTGTTCCATCCGACTTGTTGCTTACCGATGCCAGTGCTTTGCCAAGTGCCGGAAGTTGCGGCCGCAGATACTCCTGCCGTTCCAAGAACCCTGAGCCGGGCCGGCCGGCTGCTTGCCCTGCTTGCGGCCGCATCCGCGCTGGCGCTGGCCGGCTGCGGCAAGAAGACCGAGCCCGCGCCGGAAGTCCGCCCGGTGCGCCTGATGCAGCTCAGCCAGCACGGCGGCAAGACCGCCTTCGAGTTCTCCGGCGACGTGCGCCCGCGCGTGGAGTCCCGGCTGGGCTTCCGCGTCGGCGGCAAGATCGCGGCGCGGCTGGTCGACGTGGGTGCGACGGTGCGCAAGGGACAGCCGCTGGCGCGCCTGGACCCGACCGACCTGTCGCTGGCCGAGGCCGGTTCGCGCGCCCAGTATGAAGCGGCCCGGACCGACCGCGACCTGGCCGCCGCCGACCTGAAGCGCTACAACGACCTGTTCGCCAAGGGCTTTATCAGCGCCGCCGAGCAGCACCGGCGCAAAGCGACCTATGAGGCCACCGAGTCGCGCCTGCGGCAGGCCGAAGCCGGCCTGCGCAGCCAGTCCAACCAGACCGCCTATGCGGTGCTCCATGCCGACGCGGATGGCGTGGTCACGGCGATCGATGCCGAGGTCGGCCAGGTGGTCACCCCCGGCCAGCCGGTAGTGCGCGTGGCGCAGACCGCGGAGAAGGAAGTTGCCATCGGCCTGCCCGAAGACCAGGTCGACCAGCTGCGCGGCATCACCGACGTGACCATCCATACCTGGGCCGAGCCGCAGCGCACGCTGCCGGGCCGCGTGCGCGAGATCGCTGCCGCCGCGGACCCCGTTACCCGCACTTACGCCACCCGCGTGACCATTCCCAACCCGCCCGCCGACCTGAAGCTCGGCATGACGGCGGTGGTGACCTTCGTGCGCAATGGGGCCACCCCGGCCATCCGCGTGCCGCTGACCGCGCTGCTGCAGGAGCAGGGCCGCAACCAGGTGTGGGTCTTTGACGCCGCCGCCGGCACGGTCAAACCGGTGCCGGTGACGTTGGGCGAGGCCATCGGCAACGAGGTCGAGGTGCGCCAGGGGCTGGCACCCGGCCAGACCATCGTCACGGCCGGGGTCCACCTGCTGCGCCCGGGCCAGAAGGTGCGGCCGCTGCAGACCGTGACGCCGGCGTCCGCGCCCGCATCCGCGCTGGCCGCCAACCCGACGCAGGGTTGAGGCCGCATGGATCATTCGCGCTTCAATTTGTCGCGCTGGGCGCTCGAGCACCAGCCGCTGACCCGTTACCTGCTGGTGGTGCTGCTGCTTGGCGGCTTGCTGGCGTTCTTCCAGCTCGGGCAGGACGAGGACCCGCCCTTTACCTTCCGCGTGATGGTGGTGCAGGCCTTCTGGCCCGGCGCCACCGCCGAGCAGATCGCCGTCCAGGTCACCGACAAGATCGAGCGCCAACTGCAGGAAGTGCCCTACGCGGACAAGATCCGCAGCTTCTCCAAGCCGGGCGAGACCACCGTGATCTTCCAGCTCAAGGACACCTCGCCGGCCAAGGAGACCGCGCAGGTCTGGTACACCGTGCGCAAGAAGATCGGCGATATCCAGCAGACGCTGCCCGCCGGCGTGCGCGGGCCGTTCTTCAATGACGAGTTCGGCGATGTGTACGGCACCATCTACGCGCTCTCGGCCGACGGCTTCAACTACAAGGAACTGCGCGAGTACGCCGACCTGGTGCGCCAGGAACTGCTGCGCGTGCCGGCGGTGGCCAAGGTATCGCTGATCGGCCTGCAGGACGAGAAGGTCTATATCGAGTTCAACCAGGCGCGCTTCGCCCAGCTCGGGCTCGATATCAACGCCATCGCCGAGCAGATCTCGCAGCAGAACAACCTGACCGGCAGCGGCGTGCTGGTCACGCCGACCGACAACCTGCAGGTGCGCGTGTCCGGCCAGTTCGCCAGCGTGCAGGACCTGGAGAACCTGGTGCTGCGCGGGCCCAACGGCATCGCCAATATCCGCCTGGGCGACATCGCGCACGTCTACCGCGGCTATGTCGATCCAACCCAGACGCGCATGCGCTTCAACGGCAAGGACGTGATCGGGCTGGGCATCTCGATGCAGAAGGGCGGCGACATCATCCAGCTCGGCAAGGACCTGCGCGCCGCCTTCGACCGGATGCGCGGCCAGCTGCCGGTGGGCATCGAGATGGGCCAGGTGCAGGACCAGCCGGAAGCCGTCAAACGTTCGGTGGGCGAGTTCGTGCACGTGCTGATCGAGGCGGTGGTGATCGTGCTGGCGGTCAGCTTCGTCTCGCTGGGCCTGCACACCAAACCGCTGCGGCTGGACGTGCGCCCTGGCCTGGTGGTGGCGCTGACCATCCCGCTGGTGCTGGCGGTGACCTTCCTGTTCATGAATATCTTCGGCATCGGGCTGCACAAGATATCGCTCGGGGCGCTGATCGTGGCGCTGGGGCTGCTGGTGGACGACGCCATCATCGCAGTCGAAATGATGGTGCGCAAGCTTGAAGAGGGCTTCTCCAAGATGGAGGCGGCAACCTTCGCCTACACCTCGACCGCGATGCCGATGCTGACCGGCACGCTGATCACCGCGGCCGGCTTCCTGCCGGTAGGGCTGGCGCGCTCGACCGTGGGCGAGTACACCTTCGCGATCTTTGCCGTGACCGCGCTGGCGCTGGTGCTGTCGTGGCTGGCGGCGGTGTATTTCACGCCTTACCTCGGCTACCTGCTGCTCAAGACCCGCGCCCCGGGCGCGGGCGAGCACCATGAGGTCTTCGACACGCCGTTCTACGCGCGCTTCCGCCGGCTGGTGGACTGGTGCGTAACGTGGCGCAAGCTGGTGATCGCGATCACGCTGGTGGCCTTCGCGCTAGGCATCTATGCCTTCAAGTTCGTCGAGAAGCAGTTCTTCCCGGATTCCAGCCGGCCCGAGCTGATGGTGGAGATGTGGATGCCCGAAGGCACCAGCTTCGCCCAGATGGAGGCCGAGGCCAAGCGCTTCGAGCAGCTGATGCGCAAGGATCGCGAGGTCGAGAGCCTGACCACCTTCGTCGGCACCGGCGCGCCGCGCTTCTACCTGCCGCTGGACCAGATCTTCCCGCAGAGCAACGTGGCGCAGGTGATCGTGATGCCGGTCAGCACCGAGGTGCGCGACGCCTTGCGCCGCCGCATCATCACGCTGTTCGACACCGAATTCCCGTACCTGCGCGGCCGCGTCAAGCTGCTGCCCAACGGGCCGCCGGTGGCCTATCCGGTGCAGTTCCGCGTGATCGGGCCGGAGGCCGCCGCGGTGCGCCAGCTGGCCGACCAGGTCAAGGCGGTGATGCGCGCCAATCCCAATACCGTCGGCGTCAACGACAACTGGAACGAGAACGTCAAGATGCTGCGCCTGGAGATCGACCAGGACAAGGCGCGCGCGCTCGGCGTCACCACCAACGCGATCGCGCGCGTCACGCAGACCGTGCTGACCGGCGTGCCGGTGGGCCAGTACCGCGACGGCGACAAGCTGATCGACATCATGATGCGCACCCCGCGCAACGAGCGCGACGCGATCTCGGACCTGAACAATATGCTGGTGCCGACCAATAACGGCCGCATGGTGCCGCTGACACAGGTCGCGCGCGTGGCGCTGCGCTCCGAGCCCGGCGTGGTCTGGCGCGAGAACCGCGACTTCGGCGTCACCGTGCAGACGGACGTGGTCGACGGCATCCAGGGTCCGACCGTGACCGCGCAGATCAACCCGCAGCTCGACAAGCTGCGCGCCCAGCTGCCGGCCGGCTACCGCATCACCGTGGCCGGTGCGGAAGAAGAAAGCGGCAAGGCGGGCGCGTCGATCGCGGTGCAGCTGCCGCTATGCATCTTCATTATCTTCACGCTGCTGATGCTGCAGCTGCACAGCTTCTCGCGCGCGACCATGGTGTTCCTGACCGGCCCGCTGGGGCTGATCGGCGCCGCCGCCACGCTGTTGCTGCTGCGCGCGCCGATGGGGTTTGTGGCGCAGCTGGGCATCACCGCGCTGCTGGGCATGATCATCCGCAACTCGGTGATCCTGGTCGACCAGATCGAGCAGGACATCAGCGCCGGCGTGCCGCCGTGGACCGCCATCGTGGAGGCTGCGGTGCGCCGCTTTCGCCCGATCATCCTGACCGCCGCCGCGGCGGTGCTGGCGATGATCCCGCTGTCGCGCTCGCTGTTCTGGGGGCCGATGGCGGTGGCAATCATGGGCGGGCTGATCATTGCCACCGTGCTGACGCTGCTGTTCCTGCCGGCGCTGTATGCGGCGTGGTTCCGGGTGAAGCGGCCGGAAGGCGGTGTATCGGCGCTGGCCGGCTAGATCTCAGTCCGTGCAACGGCGGCCGGAGAACGTCGCAGTGAAGGCCGCGGCCGCCTGCGACGCCTCCCGCATCAGCCCGGCCACGATCTGAGCGGCCGGCGCGATCGCGTCGCAGAAGCCGCCGGCCGGGCCCAGCGAGACGATGCCGGCGTCGACCTCGCCGTCGGCATAGACGCGCTGCCGCGTGCGCGACGACAGGATCAGGTCGCCAAATTCCGCATGGCTGCGCGCGCCGGCGGCTTCCAGGCGCTGCACTTCGCGCGCCGTGTCGTTGGCCAGCACGCGCCAGGTGTCGCCCAGCGTGCCGAGGATGGCGGTGGAGCAGTGCTGGTCGGATTCGACGATGCGCTGCTTCAGCGCCGCATGCGCGCGGATCTCGGCGGCAACCATGAAGCGGCTGCCCATCACCACGCCATCGGCGCCCATCGCCAGCGCGGCCGCGATCTGGCGGCCGTTGCCGATGCCGCCGCCCAGCAGCAGCGGCACGCGCAGCTTTGCCAGCGCAAAGGCGCCGTTGACAAAGGTCGGCAGCTGGTTGGCGCCCGGATGCCCGCCTTCCTCCATGCCGACCAGCGTGACCGCGTCCACGCCAAGCCGTTCGGCGCTCAGCGCATGCCGCACGCTCGGACACTTGTGGATCACGATGCCGCCGCGCTGGTGGATCGGCTCGACCAGCCCTTCCGGCGAGCCCCCCGCGGTCTCGAAGCAGCGCACGCCTTCGTCCAGCGCCACGTCGATCCACGCTTGCACATTGCGGTTGTGCTCCGGCCGGCGCGCCAGCGTGAGGTTGACGCCGAACGGTTTCCCGCCGGTCAGGTCGCGGCAGCGGCGCAGGTCATCGCGCAGCGCGCCCGGCGATTCGAACGAGCGCGCCGTGATAAAGCCCATCGCGCCGGCGTTGACCATGGCCGCGACGATGCGCGACTCGCCCAGGTGGTGCATGCCGCCCAGCAGGATCGGGTGGCGGATCGACAGCAGCTCGGTGATGCGGGTACGGAAAGCGGCTTGCATGCGGGTTGCCTTCAGCCCTTGAACACCGGCGGCCGCCTGGCGACGAAGGCATCCACCGCCTCGCGGTGGTCCGCGGTCTGGTGCGACAGCACCTGCAACGCGGCCGACAGCTCCAGCAAGGTGTCGAGCCGGCTGTGCATGCCTTCGCGCATCAGCCGCTTGGCCATGCGTACGGCGTGGGGTGGATTGGCGGCGATGGCATCGGCCAGGCCGCGCGCCGTGGCCAGCAGTTCGGCGGCCGGTACCACGCGCGAGACCAGGTTCCATTCCAGCGCCTGGCGCGCGTCGATGGCCTGGCCGGTAAAGGTCAGCTCGGCCGCGCGGGACAGGCCGATGACCCGCGGCAGCAGCCACGCGCCGCCGTCGCCGGGGATGATGCCGAGCTTGACAAAGCTCTCGGCGAACTTTGCTTGCTCGGAGGCGATGCGGATATCGCACATGCAGGCCAGGTCCAGGCCGGCGCCGATGGCCGGGCCGTTGACGGCGGCGATGACCGGCACTTCCAGGTTGAACAGCGCCAGCGGCAGCCGCTGGATGCCGCGCCGGTAGTCCTGGCGGATCTCGGTGCCCGGCACTTCGCCGCTGGCGTGCCGGGCCATGCCGGCCACATTGCCGCCGGAGCAGAAGGCGGTGCCGGCGCCGGTCAGGATCACGGCGCGCACGCTCGCATCGCCGTCGATGCGGTCGATCGCCGCGACGAATTCTTCGACGGCGGTGTTGCCGGTCAGCGGATTGCGCCGCTCCGGGTCGTTCATGGTCAGCGTGACGACGTGGCCGTCCTGCTCGTAGTTGAGGAAGGTGCTCATGATGGGTTCCAGGCGTTGGGTGGCGTGAGGGTGTCAGGCGCAGAGCGTCTCGCGCACGAAGTCGGTGACGGTGCTCCCTGGCTGTGCCAGCAGCGACTGGCCAAGGATCCGGTTCCAGTACGCCTCTGAGCCGTCCGCCATGCGCCATTCATGCAGGCGCCGGGTATAGAGCTGCAGGTCATATTCCTCGGTCACGCCGATGGCGCCGTGCAGCGCATGCGCGGTGGCGGCCACCAGCGGCACCGCCATGCTGGTGCGGGCCTTGGCGATGGCCGCCGGCATGCGGGCGGGGAGGGTGCGGTCGCCGGCGAAGGCCAATTCCGCCGCGATGCCCGCCGCCGCCACGTGCTGCGCCATCACGCTGAGCTGGTGCTGCACCGCCTGGAACTTGCCGATCGACTTGCCGAACTGGGCGCGGTCGTTGCAGTACTGCAGCGTCATGTCGAATACGCGCCCCATCGCGCCGGCGATGGCGGCCGCGTGGATGGCGGCGCTGAAGTCGCGCACGCGCTCGCCGTGGTCGCCCACCGGGCCGGGCAGGTCCTGCGCGGCCCAGCTCAGCGTGGCAACCAGGCTGCCGCGCACGCCGGTCGGCTGGCGTCGTGCCAGCCTGGCGTCGAGCAACAGCATGCCGCCCTCCACATTGGCCAGCACCCAGTCCGCCAGCGAGCCGAAGGGCAGCAGCGGCGCGGTGATGGTGCCGTCGGTGCCGCGCACGCACTGGCCGGCCAGCGTGATCATGCCGGCTGGCGATTGCGTGCCCGTGGGCGCCAGCAGCGCCCGTGCGGCGATGGTCTGCGCCGCCGGTACCGGCAGCGCATGCCGGCCGAAGGCCGTGAAGATGGGGCCGATGGCCGGCAGCGACAGGCCCGCGCCGCCCGCGGATTCCGGTGCCATCAGCTCCAGGAAGCCGGCGTCGGCCAGCGCCGGCCACAGCGTGCCGGGTGCCGCGCCGCCTTCGATGGTGCGCAGCGTGGCCGGCGTGGCGTGGTCGCGCAGGATGTCTTCGATTGCTTCGGTGAACATGATGTCCCTCTCACAGATTGGGTTCGGTCAGCGCAGGCCCAGACCGCGCGCGATCATGCCGCGCAAGACCTCGCGCGTGCCGCCGCGCAGCGAGAACGTGGGCGAGATCTGGCTCAGGAAAGCCACCGTGCGGTACAGCTCGGGATCCGGCGCCGTGCCGGGATCGGCGCTGATCACGGCTTCCAGCAGGGCAGGGATCGACTGCTCGAATTCCGTGCCCAGGTCCTTGACCAGTGCCGCTTCCACCACCGGGCTTTCTCCCTGTACCAGCCGCGCGGTTACCGCCAGCGACAGGCTGCGCAGCGCGGCCAGTTGCGCGACGAAGCTGCCCAGCAGCGCGGTATCAGTGTGGCCAGGCTGGCCGGCGCGCAGCGCCTGCACCCAGCGGTCCACCAGCACGATGCTGGAATAGAGCCGCTCCGGGCCGCTGCGCTCGAAGGCGAGTTCGGCGGTGACCTGCTCCCAGCCGCTGCCTTCCGCGCCGATCAACGCACCGTCCGGCAGGAAGACCTCGTCGAAGGTGACTTCCGAGAAATGCGCGTCGCCGGTCAGGTCCACGATCGGCCGCACCGTGACGCCGGGCGCGGACAGGTCGATGATGAACTGCGACAGTCCCTTCTGCCGCTCTTCCGGCACCCCGGAGGAGCGCACCAGCGCGATCATGTAGTGGCAGTGATGCGCGTTGGTGGTCCAGATCTTGCGCCCGCTCAGGCGCCAGCCGTCTTCGCAGCGCGTGGCGCGGGTGCGCACGCTGGCCAGGTCCGAGCCCGAATTGGGTTCGCTCATGCCGATGCAGAAGAAGGCGCTGCCGCTGCAGATGCGCGGCAGGTAGAAGTCCTTCTGCGCCGGCGTGCCGTACTTCAGGATCAGCGGGCCGCTCTGGCGGTCGGCAACCCAGTGCGCCGCCACCGGTGCGCCGGCGGCCAGCAGTTCTTCCACCAGCACGAAGCGGTGCCAGGCATCCATGCCGGCGCCGCCGTAGCCGGCCGGCAGCGTCACGCCGACCCAGCCGCGTTCGGCCAGCCGCCGGCTGAATGCCGCATCGAAGCCCAGCCAGGAACGCGCGCGGATATCGGCCGTCGCGGCGGGCAGGTTCTCGTCCAGAAAGCGCTTCACGTCAGCGCGAAAGGCTTCCGCGGCCGGCGGCAGCGCGGTCAGCCGGAAGGCGTCCAGCAGGTTGCTCACTTCTTGCTCCTTGTCGGCGGCAGGCAGGGGCGCATGCGCCGCGATTGGGTCCCTTCGGTGCGCGGTATCGGCCGCGCGCTCACTGCTGCTTCCAGTAGCGGTCGCGCAGCGACTGCTTGTAAAGCTTGCCGGTCGGCAGGCGCGGCATGGTGTCGATGAAGTCGATCGAGCGCGGCACCATGTAGCGGGCCACCTTGCCGCGCAGGTATTCGAGCAGGGTCTCGGCCAGTTCGGCGCAAGGCGCGATGCCGGCGGCCGGCTCGACAATCGCCTTGACCTCTTCACCCATCTCCGCATTGGGCACGCCGATCACCGCGGCGTCGCCGACGCTGGGGTGCACGACCAGCGCGTCCTCGATCGCCTGCGGGTAGATGTTGACCCCGCCGGAGATGATCATGAAGGCCTTGCGGTCCGTGAGGTACAGGTAGCCGTCTTCATCCAGCCGGCCGATATCGCCCACGGACGTCCAGGTTGGGTGGCGCGGGTGCTGGGCGGCGCGGGTCTTGTCCGCGTCCTTGTGGTAATGGAAGGGCAGCACCTCGCGCTCGAAGTACACCAGGCCGCTCTCGCCGCAGGGCAGCTCGTTGCCGTCGTCGTCGCAGATATGCAGCACGCCCACCAGCGCCTTGCCGACCGAACCCGGGTGCGCCAGCCATTCCTCGGTGTTGAGCGTGGCCACGCCGTTGCCTTCGGTGGCGGCGTAGTACTCGTGCACGATCGGCCCCCACCAGTCGATCATCTGCCGCTTGATGTCCTGCGGGCAGGGCGCGGCGGCGTGGATCGCCACGCGGTGGCTGGACAGGTCGAAGGCGGCGCGCTGCGCCGGCTCCAGCTTGAGCATGCGGATGAACATGGTCGGAACCCACTGGCTGTGGGTGACGCGGTAGCGTTCGATCAGGCGCAGCGCCTCGACCGGATCGAACTTCTCCATGAAGACCACCGTGCCGCCGCCGAACTGGGTCTCCAGCCCGTAGCCGAGCGGTGCGGTGTGGTACAGCGGCGCTGGCGACAGGTAGATGGTGTCGGCATCGAAACCATAGCGGACGAACTGCGCCCGGCGCGGCGAACCCGAGCCTTCGGTCACATAGCCCTGCGGCTGTGCGCGCACGATGCCCTTGGGCCGGCCGGTGGTGCCGGAGCTGTAGATCATGGTCGCGCCCATCCATTCCTCGGCCAGGCGCTCGGCCGGGTGCGCGGCGATGGCCTGCTCGTAGCTGTCCCAGCCGGGAATGGTGCCGTCCAGCATCAGCCGGCGGCGGCAGGTCGGCATCAGGTCCGTCAGCTGGGCAGCCAGCTCGCGCATCGCGTATGAGGTCACCACCACCTGCGCCTCGCTGTCCTCGATCAGGTAGGCGGCCTCGGGCGCGGTCAGGAAGCGGTTGACGGGCGTGATCAGCAGCCCGGAACGCAACGCAGCCCAGCACAGCTCGAAGCAGCGCATATTGTTCTCGAGCACCATCGCGATATGGTCGCCGCGGCGCAGGCCGAGCGCGTAAAGGTGCTGGGCAAAGCGGTTCGAGCGCTGGTCCAGCTCGCGGTAGCTCAGGGTCTCGCCAGTGGTGCCGTTGATGGCGGCGGGCTTGTCGGGGGTCAGGGCGGCATGGTCGCCCAGGTACTTGGGGGTCGGGTTCATGGCTCGGCTCGGTAGGTGCGGTCTCAGGCGGACGGGATTTCGCCCGAGGTGTCGGCGTTGGCCGCCGCCTGCCGGACCAGCGCCGGGATATGCCGGCCCAGCTCGGCGGCGTCCCAGCGTCCGGACTGCTCGATGCGCGGGCCGGCATGCCAGCCTTCGGCGACCGTGATGCGGCCGCCGCGCACGCCGAACACGCGCCCGGTCACCTCGCCGGATTCGACGCTGCCCAGCCACGCCACCAGCGGCGCCACGTTGCCGGCATCGAGCGGATCGAAGCCGGGCGCGGCACCGGCGCTGAACTCGGTGCGGCGCGTGGCGAAGATGTCCTCGGTCAGCCGGCTCATGGCGGTCGGGTAGATCGCGTTGACGGTGACGCCGTAACGGTCCAGTTCGCGCGCGGCGATCACCGACATCGCGGCGATGCCGGCCTTGGCCGCGCCGTAGTTGGACTGGCCGGGGTTGCAGTACAGGCCCGACGACGAACTGGTGTTGATCAGGCGCGCGGCGCGCTGGCGCCCGGCCTTGGATTCCTCGCGCCAGTAGGCGGCCGCGTGCCGCGACGGCGCGAAGGTGCCGCGCATGTGCACGCGGATGACGGCGTCCCAGTCTTCCTCGGTCATGTTGACCAGCGTGCGGTCGCGCAGGATGCCGGCATTGTTGACCAGCACGTCGAGGCCGCCGAAGGTATCGATGGCGGCGCGGATCATGCGCCCGGCGCCGGCCCAGTCGGCCACGTCGTCAAAGTTGGCGATGGCCTCGCCGCCGGCAGCGCGGATCTCGGCGACCACTTCCTGGGCCGGGCCGCTGGCGGCACCGCCGCCGTCGCCGCGCCCGCCCAGGTCGTTGACCACTACCTTGGCGCCCTGGCGGGCGAATTCCAGCGCGTACTCGCGCCCGATGCCGCGGCCGGCGCCGGTGATGAGGACGACGCGGTCCTTGCAAAGCTGTGACATGGTGAATCCTGTTCGGTTGGTAGTGCAGGGCAGCGCGGCGCTCAGCGCGTGCTGACGTCGTAGGTCTTGACCAGCTCGCCGTAGCGCACCCGTTCCGAGGCGATCATCGCGCTCATGCGCTTGCCCGGCTCGGCCAGCACTTCGGCATAGCCCGCGCGCGCGGCGAAACTGCGGAATTCCTGCGTGCGGAGCGCCTTCAGCAGCGCCGCCTCGAGCTTCTGCGCGACCGGCTCGGGCGTCTTGCTGCTGACACCGAACCCGATCCAGACCGACAGCTCGTAGTTAGGCACACCGCTCTCGTGCAGCGTCGGCACGTCGGGCAGGTCGGGGTGGCGCGTCCTGGTGGTCACGGCCAGCGGGCGCAGCTTGCCGGCGCGCAGCAGCGGCAGCGCGCCGCCGACGTCCAGCAAGGCCACGTCGAGCGCACCGCCCATCACGTCGGTCTGCACCTGCGCGGCGCCCTTGTACGGGATATGGTTCAGGTCGATGCCGGCCATCTGCTGCAGCTGCAGCGCGCCCAGGCGGTAGTGGTAGCTGTAGTTGGCGATGCTGAGCGCGTGAGGCTTCTTGCGCGCGGCGCTGACCACATCGGCAAAGCTCTTGTAGGGCGATTGGCTGCCGGTCACCAGCACGGCCGAGGCGCGGATCGCTGAGGCCAGCGGGCGGATCTCGCGCGGATCGTAGGGCAGCTTGTCATTGACCAGCGGGTTGATGACCATCGCGCTGGGCGAGATCATCAGGATGCTGTAGCCGTCGGCGGGCGCGTTGAGCAGGCTCTGCACGGCGATCACGGTGTCGCCGCCGGGACGGTTCTCGACCACGGCAGGCTGGCCCAGGTCCTTGCCGACCAGCTCGGCGACGACGCGGGTCACGGTGTCCGAGCCGCTGCCCTGCGTCAGCGGGACAATGAAGCGCAGCGGGCGCGAAGGGAAATTGTCGGCGGCGCCCACCGGCAGCGCCGGCAGCAGCAGCGAGCACGCCAGGCCGAGGCCCAGCACGCGGGAAAGGATGGAACGTTTCATAGCTGTCTCCTTGCGGGGCGCTGCCGCGTGCCGGGGTGCACGCGGCGTGCCTCGTCGTTTTTTTCTGGTCAGTTCTTGCCGTACAGCGTCACCACGCAGGCGCCGCCCAGGCCGAGGTTGTGCTGCAGGGCCAGCTTCACGTCCGGCACCTGGCGCTGCTCGGCGGTGCCGCGCAGCTGATGGGTGAGCTCGTAGCACTGCGCCAGTCCGGTAGCGCCCAGCGGATGGCCCTTGGAGAGCAGGCCGCCCGACGGGTTGACCACTACCTTGCCACCGTAGGTGTTGTCGCCGTCCCTCACGAACTTCTCGGCGCCGCCTTCGGGGCAGAAGCCGAGGGCCTCGTAGGAGATCACTTCGTTGTGGGCGAAGCAGTCGTGCAGTTCGCACACGTCGATATCCTCGGGGCCGATGCCGGCCTGCTCGTAGACCTTGTTGGCGGCGGCGCGCGTCATGTGCGTGCCGACATAGTTCAGCATCGAGGGCGGGTCGAACGAGGCGGGCGGATCGGTGGTGAGCGCCTGCGCCACGATCTGCACGTCGGTGCGCAGCCCGTGCTTGCTGGCGAAGCGCTCGGACACCAGGATCGCCGCGGCACCGCCGCAGGTCGGCGGGCAGGCCATCAGGCGCGTCATCACGCCCGGCAGCAGCTCGACGTCGTTCATTACGTCTTCGGTGCTGACGACCTTGCGGAACAGCGCCAGCGGGTTGTTGGCGGCGTGGCGGCTGGCCTTGGCGCGCACCGCGGCAAAGGTCTCCATGCTGGTGCCGTAGCGCTGCATGTGCTCGCGGCCGGCGCCGCCGAAGGTGCGCAGCGCCTGCGGCAGGTGTGCCATGTCGGCGGTCAGGCCGTGCATGATCGGTTGGAAGCGGGCGCGCGTGACGGGACGGTCATCCCAGTGCGACTTCAGCGCGCCGGCCTGCATCTGCTCGAAGCCCAGCGCCAGCACGCAGTCGGCATCGCCGCACTCGATCGCCTTGCGCGCCAGGTAGAGCGCGGTCGAGCCGGTCGAGCAGTTGTTGTTGACGTTGATGATGGGGATGCCGGTCATGCCGACTTCATACAGCGCGGTCTGCCCGCAGGTCGAATCGCCGTAGACGTAGCCGGCAAACGCCTGCTGCACGTGCTCGTAACCGATGCCGGCGTCGGCCAGCGCGCGGCGTGTGGCTTCGGCGCCCATTTCGGTGTAGCTCAGGCTCGCGCCGGGCTTGGCGAAAGGGATCATGCCGACGCCGGCAACCAGGACTTTCTCGCTCATGATGGTTCCTGAAGGAGGGGTAAGGAGGGTGGGTTCAGAGCTTGCGCGCGATCAGGTCGCGCAGCACTTCGCTGGTGCCGCCGAAGATGCGGGTCACGCGCATGTCGACAAAGGCGCGCGCGATCGGGTATTCGAGCATGTAGCCGTAGCCGCCGTGCAGCTGCACCATGTCGTCGATGCACTTCCACATGGTCTCAGTGGCGAACAGCTTGGCGATGGCAGCCTCCTGCAACGACAGCTTGCAGGTCATGTGCTTGCCGATGTAGTAGTCGACCATGGTGCGCACCGCCACCGCCTGCGCCTTGACGTCGGCCAGCTTGAACTTGGTGTTCTGGAAGTCCCACACGGTCTGGTTGAAGGCGCGGCGGTCCTTCACGTACTGCAGCGTCAGCTCGAGCTGGCGCTCCAGCTTGGCGGCGCAGTAGACGGCGATGATCAGGCGCTCCTGCGGCAGTTCTTCCATCAGATGGATGAAGCCGCCGTTCTCGTTGCCGATCAGGTTGCCGACCGGCACGCGCACGTTGTCGAAGAAGAGCTCGGCGGTATCGGCGGCGTGCTGGCCCACTTTCTCCAGCTTGCGTCCGCGGCGGAAGCCCGCGCGGTCGGCTTCCACCATGATCAGGCTCACGCCCTTGGCGCCCGCGGACGGATCGGTCTTGCAGACCACCACGACCATGTCGGCATTCAGGCCGTTGGAGATAAAGGTCTTGCTGCCGTTGATGACGAATTCGTCGCCGTCGCGCACGGCGGTGGTACGGATCGACTTCAGGTCGGAGCCGCTGCCGGGCTCGGTCATGGCGATGGCCAGGATCTTCTCGCCACGGCAGATCTCGGGCAGCCACTTGCGCTTCTGTTCCTCGGTGCCCAGGCGCACGATGTAGGGCGCGGTGATATCCGAGTGCACCGAGAAGCTCGGCCCGGAAATGCCGGAGCGGTGGTATTCCTCGGCCAGCACGGCGGAGTGGCCGAAATCGCCGCCTCCGCCGCCGTACTCCTCCGGCACGGTGACGCACAGCAGACCCTCGCGGCCGGCCTTGCGCCAGGTCTCGCGGTCGACCACGCCGGCCTGGTCCCAGGCCGCCTGGCGCGGCAGGCATTCACGCTCGAAGAAGCGGCGCGCCGTTTCCCTGAACATCTCGTGGTCTTCGCGGTAGACGGTGCGAATGATTTCCATCGATGGCTCCCGAATTGACTGGTGGACGGCAGCGGTGTCGCTGCCTCGATGGAACCAGTTTGGCGCGGGGCGCGCGGGAAGTCCCTACACCGGTGGTGTAGGGTGGGCAGTCATGGCGCGGGCGCGGGCTGGCGCGTTGCCCCGGCATCGCGCAGCCGGGCAACCGCTTCGTCCCGGCCGGCGACTTCGAGCTTGGCGTAGACGTTGCGCAGGTGCCACTTCACCGTGTCGAGCGACACATTGAGAATACGCGCGATCTTCTTGTTGGGCATGGCCTGGGCGAGCAGCCCCAGCACCTCCTGCTCGCGCTCGCTGAGGCTGGCGAGGCGGGCCGCTACTTCTGGCTGGGCCTCGGCGATAACGCGTGCGGCCGGCCCGGCGGCGTCGACCAGCCGCTGCGCGTAGAACGCCAGCACCGGGTCGAGGGTGTCGTCGCCGGCAAGTGCGGCCAGCATCGCCGGCACCTGGGGCGAGGCGTCGAGCAGGCTGCGTACCAGGCCGTGGCGGTGGCCGATGCGCAGCGCGTCGACCAGTTGGCGGCGGGCCGCGGCGGCGTCGCGGCGGCCGTGGTGCGCGAGCGCCATCAGCACGCGCACGCTGGCCACGCGCGACCAGCGCCCGCCGGCCTCGGACAGCGCCGCCAGCGGTTCCAGCCGCGACAGCGCCCCGTCGAAGTCGTTGTGGTGCAGGCACATGCCGATGCGTGCCAGGTCGGCGTGGACGCGCACTTCCCAGGCGGTGCTGCGCACCGCGCCGGCATGCCGGGCGGCCAGCGCTTCGAGCCGCAGCAGGGCGCCGTCGGCCCCATCGATATTGCCGTCTTCCAGCAGGCGGCGCGAGCGCTGGTACAGCGCGGCTGCGACCAGCCGGTCAGCACGGCGGCGCTGTCCGCAGCGCTCCAGACAATCCAGCAGGGCCAGCGCGCCGGCGCGGTCGCCCGCGAGCCAGCGGCTGCCGGACAGTGCCAGCAGCGCCCGCAGCACGGTGTCGGGGATGGAGATGCGCCCCAGCACGTCCATGCGCGCCTCCAGCAGGCTGGCCGCGGTGCCGACATCGTCAAGCTCATACAGGGTCTCGCCGAGCAACGCCGCCGCCATGCAGGCGACGCCGGCATACGCGGGTCCGCGCTGGTCGGCCTCGGTCAGCACTTCCTGAAACACGCGCTCGGCCACCAGCACCTTGCCTTCGACGGCGTGGGTCATGCCGCCCATGCAACGCCCGAGCAGCGTGCCGCGCGGGGCGCCGTCGCAGGGGGCGCCGTCTTCGATCACGCGCCGGGCCAGCTCGTATTCGCCGCGGAAGATGTGCATCCACGACAGGATGTTGCCGCGCCCGGTCAGGGTAAAGTCGTCGGCGCCGGCGGGTATGCGCTGCAGTTCGGGCAGCAGCATGGCCACGCCGTCGGAATCGTCGCGCTGCAGAGCGATGCTGCCGCGCAGCAGCGCCATGGCGTAGCGCTCGCGCGGACCCAGGCGCTCGGGCTGGGCCTGCATCCGCTGCAGGCTGTCATGCATGCCGTCGACGTCGCCCGCGTACATCTGCAGGTGGGCCTGCACCAGGAGCAGGCCGAAGCGGGCCCGAACCTGCTCGGCGGGAAGTTGCCGCATCAGCGCCGCAAGCTGGCTCAGTTCGCCGCGCGCCAGCAGGCTGTGCGCGCAGCCGTGCACCAGTTCCGCGGCCGCGTTGGCGTCACCTGCGAGCACGGCGTGCCGCACGGCTTCGTCGATATCGCCATGTGCACGGAACCACTGCCAGGCCGCCGCATGTATTGTCGCCAGTTCATCGTGCGGCAGCTTGTCCAGGCGGCCGAGCAGCACTTCGCGCAGCAGCGGGTGAAGCCGGTACCAGGTTTCGCCGTGGCGGGCATTGCCGACCTGCGCGATAAAGAGGTCATCGCTCGCCAGGTGCGTCAGCCGGGCGTTGATCTCCGCGGCCGCGTCGGGCCGGCCCAGCAGCGTCGCGCACAGCGCGCCACAGAAGCGGTGGCAGACCGCCATGCGGGTCAGCAGGTGCAGGTCGCCCACGTCCAGCCGAACCAGCACTTCGCGCTCGAAGTAGTGCGCAAAGGCCTGCGCGTCGCGCACCTCGACCGGGCGGTAGGCGCCGCCGCGCTTGCCCTTCAGGTCGATGGCAAAGAGCTGCAGCCCCGCAGCCCAGCCGTCGGTCAGTTCATGCAGGCGGCCGGCGTCATGCGCCTCGATGCGGCCAAGCTGGTCCTGCAGGAAGCGCGCCGACTCCTGCGCCGAGAAACGCAGGTCGGCCAGCCCGAAAGTGGACAGCAGCCCTTGCGAGCGCAGCCGCGCCAGCGACAGCGGCGGCGCGGTGCGCGATGCCAGCACCACATGGAGCTGCGGCGGCGCATAGTCGATCAGCCAGCGCAGCGCCAGCAGCGCGCCGGGATCGTCCAGGTGGTGGACGTCGTCCAGCATCAGCACCAATTCGCGCTTACGGGCGGCAATGGCGCGTACCAGTGTGATTACCCAGTGCTCCGCCGCGGACTGGTTGCCATCGCGCCCCATCAGCAGCCAGGCATCGCGCACGATGGCCGCATCCACGGTCGCGAGGCTGGCCACCAGTCCGTTGAAGAACGCTGCCAGGTTGTTGTCCTCCGCCTCCAGCGACAGCCATGCCACGTCGAAATCGAGCTTCAGCAATGCCTGCCGCCACGCCACCAGCGTGCTTGTCTTGGCGCAGCCGGCGGGACCCTGGATCACCACGCAGCGCTGGCGGCGCGCTTCGGTCAGGCGCGCCAGCAGCGCCTCGCGCGGCATCAGCGGGCGGGCGCCGCGCGGTGGCACGAGCCGGGTCGGGGCGACGGTAGAAACGACGCTGTCGGAATGGGCGGGAGGTGCGGGGGATGTCGCTGCGGGGCGCGCTCCGGCGTGGGGCATGCTGGGTTCCTCAGGGGCAGCCGGCGCGGCGGGGCCGCGCCGATGCGTTGAGGGCATTGTAGGAGCGCCGCACGGGCTGGCGGCACGGGCCAGCGGCGGCCCCCCTGACGCGGGTGGGCCTGGCTCAGCGGCTTATCCGCCGCTGCGAGACGTCAGCGTCACGCGAGCGCGAATTCGATATCCTGCGCGCCTTCCCACAGCACCTTCGTTCCCAGCGCCCGCAGGTTTTCCTTGCCCTCGACCACGGTCAGGAAATGGTTGCCGGCCAGTTGTCCCATCTTGCTGGCAAAGCAGCAGCTGCCGTAGGCCAGGATGATCTCGGTCTCGCTGTAGCCGCCCGGGTAGAACAAGATGTCGCCGACGGACGGATGGCTGGTGTGGTTCTCGAAATCCACGCCGAGCCGGAACTCACCCAACGGGATCCAGCAGGCTTCTCCGCTCCAGCGCACGTGGATCAGCTTTTCGCGGTAGGGCAGGAGTTTGAGGAAGGCTTCGACGGTCTTTGGGGCGTCGGGGTTGGTCTCGGCGACAAAGTTGTAGCCGCCAGCGGTGATGCCGATGCGGGCCATATTCCGTCCTTGTTTGACTCACGCCTGTTTCGCCATGATAGCCTCGGCCAGCGCGACCAGGCTGCGGTCGCTGCCGGCGGGCCCGAGTAGCGAGATGCCGAGCGGGGCGCCGTCGCGGCCCGCCAGCGGCAGGCTCAGTTGCGGGAAGCCGGTCAGCGGCGTCAGGCACAGCGTGTGGGCGGCGAGGTTGCGGTAGGTCTCCAGCGACTCGATCGGCTCGGCGCGCAGCGGGGCGATATCAGGCATGGTCGGCAGCACCAGCACGCCGTCCTGGCCCAGCAGCCGGCCCAGGTACGCAGTGAAGTCGCGGCGCACGGCGCTGGCTTCTTCCAGTTGCGTGCGCGTGACGGCCTTGGAGAAGGCGAAGCGCGCCGCGACGTCGGCGCCAAGCTCCAGTCCATATTGCTCGATCAGTGCGCCGTCGCTCTGCCACGCCTCCCATCCCTGCACGTAGCGGAATGCCCACCACAGTTCGGACAGCGGCCGGTCGGCTGCCGTCACCGGCGACGCCTTGCCGAGCGCGGCCTCGATCCTTGCGATGGCCGGCTCCAGCGCCTCGCGCGCCTCGGGCGTCGGCTGGGTGAAGAGGTCGGTCGCAATCAGCAAGCGCGGCGTGGTTGGCAGCGGTGCCGGGTCGGCGCCGAACATCACGTTGGCCACGCGCGCGAAGGTGCCGATGTCGCCCGCGAAGAAGCCGCAGGTATCCAGGCTTTCGGACAGCGGCAGGCAGCGCTCCAGCGAAATGCGCCCGTGCGTGGGCCGGATGCCGAACAGGCCGCAGTGGCTGGCCGGTGCGCGCACCGAGCCGCCGGTGTCGGAGCCTAGCGCAAAGTCGCACAGCCCGTTGGACACGGCCGCGGCCGAGCCCGACGACGAGCCGCCGGTGATGCGATCCGGCGCCGCGCCGTTGACCGGGCGGCCGTAGTGGGCGTTCTGGCCGTTCATCGAGAAGGCCAGCTCGTCGGTGTGGGTCTTGCCGACGAAGGCGGCGCCGGCGTCCAGCAGCCGCCGCACGGCCGGCGCCGTGGTGGTCTTGATGCCTGAGCGCGCCAGCACGTGCGGGTTGCCGCCGCCGGTCGGGTAACCGGCCACGTCGAACAGGTCCTTGACGGCGAAGGTCAGGCCCTGCAACGGGCCGCTGGCGGCGTGCGGGACGGCGGCGCCGGGGTAGGGCATGAAGGCGCGGGCGGGATGGGTGGCAAGCGTCATGGATGAATCCTGGAAACGTTGGTGTTCAGCAGGCTTATGCCGCCGTGGCGACCGCCGGCTCAGTGGCCAGCACGCAGCTCACGCGATGGCCGTAGCCGACTATGACCGGTTGCGGCACCTCGGCCAGGCATGCCGGCCGCGCATGCGCGCAGCGCGGCGCGAAGGTGCAGCCGGGCGGCAGCGAGGCAAGGTCGGGCGGGGCGCCGCCGATGGTCTGCAACCGCTGGCCGCGCTCCATGCCATGCTGGCGGCTTTGCAGCAGCGCGATGGTGTACGGGTGGCGTGCCTCGCGCATGATGGAGCGGATCGGACCTTCCTCGACGATGCGCCCGCCGTACATCACGGCGACACGGTCGGCGATCTCCACCGCGGCGCCGATATCGTGGGTGACGAAGACGATGGACAGGCCCAGCTCGCGCTGCAGTTCGCGCAGGAGGATCAGCACCTGGATCTGCACGGTGGCGTCGAGCGCGGTGGTGGGCTCGTCGGCCAGCAGGATCTTGGGGCGCGCCGACAGCGCCAGCGCGATCATCGCGCGCTGGCGCATGCCGCCCGACATCTCGTGCGGATAGGTGGCCAGGCGCCGTTCCGGGCTGGGGATGCGCACGGACTCGAGCGCCTTCAGTGCGCGCTCGCGCGCCTCGGCGGCTGAGACCTTGTCGTGGGTGCGGATGCACTCGACGATCTGCTGGCCGACGGTGTAGACGGGGTCCAGCGCCAGCAGCGGCTCCTGGAACACCATCGCCATGGTGCCTCCGCGCAGGCGCGACAGCGCGTGCTTGTCCAGCGACGTGACGTCGGCGCCGTCGACACGGACCTGGCCTTCCACGCGCGTGCGGCGCGGCGGGTGCAGGCGCATCAGCGCGCGCAGCGTGACGCTCTTGCCCGAGCCGGATTCGCCGATCAGGGCCACCGCCTCGCCGGCGCCGACGTCGAGCGAGACGCCGTTGACGGCACGGATGGTCTTGCCGCCGCCGGAGAAGGTGACGCGCAGGTCGCGGACCGAGATCATCGGCGCGCCTGGCGGGTTGTTTTGCGGGGTTGCGGACATGAGGGCTCCTCAGGGCGCGGTGGCCAGCAGGCAGGACACCGTATGTCCGGCGACCACGTCGGTCAGCTGCGGCTCGCGCCGCGCGCAGACGTCCTGCGCCATGGCGCAGCGCGGGTGGAAGCTGCAGCCGGACGGCGGGTTGATCGGGTTGGGCGGGTCGCCCGCCAGCGGCGCCACCTCGGTGCGGCGATCCGGGTCCATCGACGGCATGGAAGCCAGCAACGCGCGCGTGTACGGATGCGCCGGGCGGCGGTAGATGGTCTCGGTATCGCCGATCTCCACCACCTTGCCCAGGTACATCACCATCACCCGGTCGCACAGGTAGCGGATCACATTGAGGTCGTGGCTGATAAAGACATAGGTCAGGTCGAACTCCGCCTTCAGGTCGAGCAGCAGGTTCAGCACCTGCGCTTCCACCGACTTGTCGAGCGCCGACACCGCCTCATCCAGGATCACCAGCCGCGGGCGCAGCGCCAGCGCGCGGGCGATATTGACGCGCTGGCGCTGCCCGCCCGACAGCTCGTGCGGATAGCGCCCGGCAAAGCGCGCCGGCTCCAGCCCGACGCGCTGCAGCAGGTAGCGCGCGCGCTCGGTGGCCTCGCGCGCCGGCACGCCATGCACGCGCGGGGTGAAGGCAATCGATTCCTCGATGGTCAGGCGCGGGTTCAGCGACGAATAGCTGTCCTGGAACACCATCTGCACCTGGCTGCGGAACTGCTTCAGCGGCAACTGCGCCGAGCCCACGCCCTGCGCGTCGAAGATCAGTTCGCCGCTGTCCTGCCCGGTGAGCTGCATCAGCAAGCGCGCGGTGGTGGACTTGCCGCAGCCGGACTCGCCGACTACGCCAAGGGTCTCGCCCTTGAGCACGTCGAAGCTGACGCCGTCGACGGCGCGTACCGACGCGGCGCGCTTGCGCAGCCCCGGCACGCCGGACTTGATCGGGAAGTGCTTGACCAGCTGGTGGGCGATCACCAGTGGCTGGGCCGGGCCGCCGACGTCGCGGCCGGCCGGGGGAGGAGGGGCCTGCATCAGTGCTGGCATGGTTCAGTCCTTGATTTCCATGGCCGAGCGGATGCCGTCGGCCAGCAGGTTGAACGAGACCGAGGTCAGGAAGATCATTGCGCCGGGCAGGGCGGCGACCCAGGGCTGGGTGTAGATCGCCGTGCGCAGCGTATTGAGCATCAGGCCCCACTCCGGCTCGGGCGGCTTGACGCCGAGGCCGAGGAAGGACAGGCCCGAGGCCAGGATCATCGACACCGAGATCAGGCTGGTGGCGTAGACAAAGATCGGCCCGAGCACGTTGTTGAGCACATGCGCGCGCACGATGGTCAGCGACGAGGCGCCCGAGGCGCGCGCGGCATCGACGAACTCGCGGTTGCGCACCTGGGTTGTGACGCTTTCGGCCACGCGCACGATCTGCGGGATAAAGACGATGGTCAGCGACAGCAGCGCGTTGCCCACGCCGGCGCCCAGCGTGCCCGACAGCGCGATCGCCAGCAGCACCGACGGGAACGCGTACAGGATGTCGGTGAGCCGCATGATCACGGTATTGGTCCAGCCGCCGGCATAGCCGGCAACGATGCCCAGCGCGCTGCCGATGACAATGGCCAGCAGCACCGGCGTAATGCCCATGAACAGCGACAGGCGCGCGCCCAGCATCAGCCGCGACAGCATGTCGCGCCCCAGCTCGTCGGTGCCCAGCGGAAAGTGCTCGGTGCCGATCGGCTTCAGTCGCTTGAGGATGGACGAGGCATAGGGGTCGGCCGGTATCAGCACCGGCGCGAACAGCGCCATCAGCACCAGCGCCAGGAGCACCAGCGCGGCCAGCATGGCGAGCTTGTTGCGCAGCAGGCGCCGGCCCACCGTGGCCCAGTAACCGGGCGAGCGCTGCACCGCGGCCGCGGCGGTCGAGTTGTCGAGCGTCATTTCCATGGCGGGTCCTTTGCGCTAGCTGCGCTGGATACGCGGGTCGAACAGCGTCTGGAGCGCGTCGACCAGCAGGTTGAGCAGCACGAAGAACACCGCCAGCACGAGGATGGTGCCCTGCAGCAGCGGGAAATCGCGCTGGAAGATGGCGGCGTTGAGCAGGAAGCCGGTGCCGGGCCAGGAGAACACGGTCTCGATCAGGATCGAGCCGCCCAGCAGGTAGCCGAGTTGCAGGCCCATCACCGACAGCGCGGTCGGCGCCACGTTCTTCACCACGTGGCGGAATACGGCCAGATCAGACAGGCCGCGCGCACGCAGGCCGACGATGAACTCGTTGGCGAGGATTTCCGCCACCAGCGCACGCACCGTGCGCGCGACGATGCCCATCGGGATCACCGACATGGTCACCGCCGGCAGCAGCATGTACTGCATATGCTCCCAGTCCCACGCCCAGTCGCCCGAGCCGCCCGGACCGGCGCCGGTCGCCGGCAGCCAGCCCAGCAACACCGAGAACGCGATCACCAGCACCATGCCGAGCCAGTAGTGCGGGATGCTGACGCCCAGCACCGACAGCAGCGACGCGGTGCGGTCGGCCACCGAATCGCGCAGGTAGCCGGCGACAAAGCCGAACAGGCAGCCGAAGCTGAAGCCGATCA
The DNA here is from genome assembly GCF_040149425.2 of Cupriavidus sp. DF5525. NCBI lineage: Bacteria > Pseudomonadati > Pseudomonadota > Betaproteobacteria > Burkholderiales > Burkholderiaceae > Cupriavidus > Cupriavidus sp. DF5525. The sequence goes on from NZ_CP168265.1 coordinate 1,561,873, forward strand.
GCGTGGCGACGGTCGCGAGCCGCAGCGAATTGACCACGGCGGCGCCAACCTCTGTCATGACCGGCCGGCTGGTGGCGATGGAAGTGCCCAGGTCTCCCTGCAGCGCACGGCTGAGCCAGTGTACGAATTGCTCAAGGAAGGGCTTGTCGAAGCCGTAGAGCGCGGAGAGCTGGCGGCGCAGTTCTTCCGAGGCATCGGGCGGCAGCACCGACACCAGCGGATCGCCCGGCGCGATATGGACCAGCGAGAAGCACAGCAGCGCCACCCCGAGCAGGATCGGGAGGGCATACAGGATGCGGCGGAACAGGTATTGCATGGGAGAGTCCGGCAAGTTGAGGCGTGCGCGCGCAACGCGCGGTCACGCCGGATCAGACATGGCGGGATTGCCGGGCCGCGCGGCGGCACAGGGCAGCCGCGCGGCGTCCGGGGAAATTGCGCGCTCAGTCCATCGACATCGTCGCGATATCGATAAACCAGCTTTGCGGCTGCACCACGCCCTTGACCTTCTTCGAGATCGCGCGCGGGCCGACGTCATGCGCGATCAGCACGAACGGCGACTCCTCAACGATGCGGGCATGCAGCCTGGCCAGCGCCGCGTCGCGCGATTTCTCGTCAAAGGACGTGCGCGCGTTCTCGATCAGCTTGTCGAACTCGGCATTGCCGAAATAGCCCCAGTTGTTGGAGACCGGCGGCTGCGTCTTGGTGCTGACGAAGCGCACCATGGCAAAGAACGGATCCATCGCCGCGAAGCTGACGTTGATGGCATTGGCGCCGTGCGCGCTGGCGTCCTTGGCGCCGACGCGCCAGTTGGTGAAGAGCGTGTTCCACTCGACCACGTCGAAGTCGACGTCGATAAAGCACTCCTTCAGGTTCTGCTGCACGTACTCGTTCATCGGCAGCGGCTGCATCTGGCCGGAGCCCGACGCCGACACCTGTACCTTGACCTTGACCGGCTTGCCGGCTGAGTAGCCCGCCTCCTGCATCAGCTTGCGCGCGGCGGCCGGGTCGTACTTGATGTCGAACTTGGGATTGCCCCACCACGGGTTGCCGGACTCGACGATGCCCTTGGCCTCGGCCATGTAGCCGCCCAGCAGCGTCTTCAGCCCGCTGCGGTTGACGCAGAGGTTGGCGGCCTGGCGCACGCGCTTGTCCAGCCACGGCGAGCCGGGCGTGAACGACAGCTGCCACGGCCACATATGCGGCTGCGCATTGGCGTAGACCTGGAAGCCGCGGCTCTTGATCTGGGCGATCGCATCAGGCGCCGGTGCCTCGATCCAGTCGACCTGGCCCGACAGCAGCGCGGCGGTGCGGGCGTTGGCCTCGGGCATCGGCACCATCACGACCTTGTCGATCTTCGGCACGCGCTTCGCGTCCCAGTATTGCGCATTGCGCACCACTTCCAGGCGCTCGCGCGGCACGAATCGGCTCATCCTGAACGGACCCGTGCCGGCGGCGTCGGCGGCAAAGGCCACCCACGCCTGCTTGGAGCGCTCGACCGGATCGGTGACCGAGGCCGGCACCGCGGCGAATTTCTTCTCCCACTGCGTGGGCGAAGCCATGAACAGGTTGGTCAGGTTGTAGGGCAGGAAGGAATCCGGCTCGGAGGTGACCAGCTCGACCGTGAGGTCGTCGATCTTCTTCGCGGTGCGCAGCGTCGGCATGCGCGAGGCGGTCACGCCGACCTGGCTGGGATCGAACTGTCTGGCGCTCTTGTCCAGCACCTTGCCGACGTTCCACACCACGGCATCGGCGTTGAACGGCGTGCCGTCGTGGAACTTGACGCCGGGGCGCAGCTTGAACACCCACTTGGTCTTGTCGGCGGCGTCGACCTTCCACTCGGTGGCCAGCCCGGGGATCAGCAGGCTGGGCCCATTGCCCCTGGACAGGTCCCACTGCGTGAGGCCGTCGTACATCGGGATGCCGGAGAAGCGGTTGCCCTCGAAGCCCTGGTCAGGCTGGCCGAGCGTGCGCGGGATGTCGGCCGCGGTCATGCCGATGCGCAGCACCTTGTCGGCGTGCGCGGCGCCGGGCAGCGCCAGCAGAGACAGCGCAGCGGCACTCATGACGGCGGCGGACTTGAGGCCGGACTTGTGACCGGACTTGAGGCCATTCGCGAGAGGGGACTGATCGTGGTGCACAGGCTTGCTCCTGGGTTGGCTTGAAGGGACGGATGTCTGCAAAGCAAGTCATGTGCCACTGCGATGACATCGGACGTGTGGATCGAAGCGGGAACCGGTGGTCTGCTTCTTGCTGAACGAGGTCCCATCTCCAACCGAGCAACCGACCCAACCGAGCCGACATGGACCTGCTACACCTTCCCCGCATCAATGGCGCCCGCCTGTGGCAATCGCTGATGGATCTCGCCGCCATCGGCGCCACGCCCAAGGGCGGCGTGTGCCGCATCGCGCTGACCGACGCCGACCGCAAGGGGCGCGACCTGGTCGTGCAGTGGTGCCGCGAGGCGGGGCTCGAGGTCCGCGTCGACGAGATTGGCAATGTGTTCGCGCGCCGCGCCGGCACCGACCCGCACGGGCGCGCGGTCGCCACCGGCAGCCATATCGACACGCAGCCCTCGGGCGGCAAGTTCGACGGCAACTTCGGCGTGCTCGCAGGCCTGGAGGTCATGCGCACGCTCAACGACCTGGGCATCGCCACGCGCGCGCCGCTGGAGGTTGCGTTCTGGACCAACGAGGAGGGCACGCGCTTCACGCCGGTGATGATGGGTTCGGGCGTGTTTGCGGGCGAGTTCGATGCAGAGTTCGCGCGTGCGCAGACTGATCTCGATGGCGTGAGCGTGGGCAGCGCGCTGGAAGCGATCGGCTATCGCGGCGCGCAGCCGGCGGGCGAGGTGCCGGGCGGCATGTTCGCGGCCTACTTCGAGGCCCATATCGAGCAGGGGCCGGTGCTGGAAGCCGCCGGCCTGCCGATCGGCGTGGTCTCAGGCGCGCTGGGGCAGCAATGGTACGACGTGATTGTGACTGGCATGGACGCGCACGCTGGCCCGACGCCGCTGGCGCTGCGCCACGACGCGATGCTGGCCGCGGCGCGCATGGTCGACGCCGTAAATCGGATCGCGCACGACGAGGCGCCGCACGGGCGCGGCACCGTGGGCTACCTGCAGGTCGCGCCAAACTCGCGCAACGTGATTCCGGGTCGGGTCGAGTTCTCGGTCGATTTCCGCAACCTGTTGCAGGCAGGACTGGATCGCATGCACGTGGCCATGCATGCCGCGTTCGAAGGCATCGCCGCGGCCGGCGGCGTGGAGGTCGGGATCCGCCAGGTGGTCAAGTTCGAGCCGTGTGCATTCGCGCCGGAATGCGTGGACAGCGTGCGGCGGGCGGCGGCGGCGCTCGGCCTGCCGCATATGGAAGTGGTCAGTGGCGCCGGGCACGACGCGGTCTACGTCGCCCGGCGCGCGCCGACCGGCATGATCTTCGTGCCATGCACGGACGGCATCAGCCACAACGAGCTGGAGGACGCGCTGCCCGAGCATATCGAGGCCGGCGCCAACGTGCTGCTGCAGGCGATGCTCGCGCACGCGCGCTAGCACGCCGGCCGCACGCGGCGGCGGCCGGCGTGGCCAGCCCACTGCGCCTAGTTGCAGATCGTGCCTGGCACCGGCTTGCCTGAATTCGTCATGCCCTGGCAGTTGTCGCCGATCACCAGGCTGGTGTCCGAAGCCGCGGCCGGCGAGAGCTTCAGCTTTCCTGCCACGGTGCAGCATCCGCGCGGCGGCGGAGGCGCCGGCGTTCGCTTGGTCGTCGGCAACGGGGATGGCCCGCCGGCTTCCGCTGTCTCTTCGGCGTCGGGAAAAACGCACTGCCCTTGCTGGCAGATCCGCTCCCCTTTGCACTGCATGTCGTACTGGCACCCGGCAGCTTGTGCGAACGACGACCAGCCAGCGGTCATCGTGGCTGCCAACAGCAAAGCAGGAAATTTCATATGCCCTCCGATCGGGGCTGAGGTCAGGACTGGCGCAGCATGCGCAAGCTCGCAGTGCCGCCCCATCTTCAGAATAGATCGCAGGAGCGGTCCGCGAAAGCCGCTGACACTAGGGTGTTCTACCACTCCTCCCGGCGCAGGCTGCCGGCGCGTCGGCTTGTCTCAGTGGGCAATGGAACGCGAGATCGCCCACGCGCATTCGACCACCAGCGGCGCCAGCTTTTTCTGTGCCTCGGCCATGGTCCAGCGGCTCGCCGGCGGCGACACGTGCACCGCGCCGACGGCCACGCCCTGGCTGTTGACGATGGGCGCGGCCAGACCCATGTCGCCGATAAAAAGTTCCTCCTCGTTGCAGGCATAGCCCAGCTGGCGGCAGGCCGCGACCCGCTCGAAAATCGCGTCTACGTCGGTCAACGTCGCGGGGGTGCGCGCCACGCGCGCCGACTGTTCCAGCATCGCCATGACCTGGCCGTCCGGCAGCGTACTCAGCCAGGCCCGGCCCGAGCTGGTGCAATACATCGGGATGCGCATGCCCACCGGCGTCAGCACCGGCATGTGCTTGGCGGTCATCAGCTGCGCCACGTAGACCATGTCCAGCCCTACCGGCTCGGTCAGGTTGGCGGTTTCGCCGCTGGCCGCGGCGAGCTGGGAGAGGTAGGGACTCGCCACCGGGATCAGCGCGTCGGCCGCCAGGTAGTTGTAGCCGATCTCCATCACCCGAGGCGTCAGCCGGAAGCGGCGCGTCTGCGGATGCTTGTCGACATAGCCCAGCGCCTCCAGCGTATGGACCGTGCGCTGCGCCGAACTCTTGTTCATGCCGGTAAGCGCGGCCAGTTCCGCCAGCGTCAGCGTGCGATGGACGCCGTTGAAGGCGCGCAGGACTTCGAGGCCTTTTTCCAGCGACTGGTTGAACAACGGGTTGTCGCGGTCGGGGGCGGGCGAGGGCAGTTGGCCAGGCTTGGATGGCATGGTTCGGCGGGAAACCGACCGCAGTCGGGGGTGAGGTCATGGCCAGGTGTGGCACCAACGCCGGGACGGCTGCACCACGATGGCTGGATATTGCACCAATATACGAACGTATCGAATATCGATATGTGCGACTGAATGATAGCGCGGGCGAAAACGGCGAGAAAGGATTGGGATGCTTCGGCTGGGATGGCCGGCATCTGCGCCCCGTGAGGCAGAGGTCGATGGCGATACGGGATGTGGTCAGTCCGCCACAGAAAGGGCGGGTGGTGCGAGGGAGGGGACTCGAACCCCTACACCATTGCTGGCGTCAGGACCTAAACCTGGTGCGTCTACCAATTTCGCCACCCTCGCGGTCCTTGCGGCGCAGCCCGGGCGGGCGGCCGCGATGCTCGTTGGCGCGCGCCGGACAGGAAAGCAAAAAAGGCGGCTGGAACTGCCCGCCTTTCATCTGTCCGCCGCTGCCGGCGCCCGGTGTCGAGTCGACCCATGCCTGCAGCGCAACGAGGCTGCGGATTGTAGCGCAAGGCGCCCCGGGAATCCAGCCCTGCCGGGAAGGCACGCGGGCGATATATATTGATGGGTCACCAATGGCGGCGCCGCGCCCACCCCATGCCCATGCCTTCGCTCCTTGTCCCGAACCTGACGGCTTTCCGCTGGCGCCTGCTCTTCTGGGCGTGCGCGGCGGCCGTGCTGGTGCTCTCGCTGATGCCGCCAACGCAGCCCCTGCCGACCACGGGCTGGGACAAGACCAACCATATGCTGGCGTTCGTGGTGCTGGCGGTGTTGGGACGGCGCGCCTATGCCGGCCATGGCCTGGCTGTGCTGCTGGCACTGGTGGCGTACGGCGGGTTGATCGAGGTGCTGCAGGGGCTGACCGCCTACCGCGAGGCGGACTGGCTGGACCTGCTGGCCGACAGTGTCGGCGCGGCTGCCGGGTGCGCGCTCGACTGGCTGGCGCGCAGCCGGGCGCGGCGCGGCCCCCTGGCGCGGTAGGCAAGGATCGCCTCAGCTCTCCTCGGCTTCCAGCGTGAACTTCGCGCCGCCGTCCTGGCCGAGCAGATCGACCAGCACCGGCATGGCCTGCTGCAGCGATTCCTTCAGGTGCCACGGCGGGTTGACGATAAACATGCCGCTGCCGTGCAGGCCGAGGCCGCCCTCGACCGGATGCCTGACGGTCAGCGCTACATGCAGCCAGCTCTTGAGCGGCAGGCTCTTCAGCTGCACCGGCAGCTGCAGCGATTCGCGCCGCTGCACCTGCGGGTACCAGACCGCGTAGACGCCGGTGGCAAAGCGCTCCAGCCCGTCGCGCACGGTCTGGACCGTGCGGGCGTAGTCCTGCTTGTCTTCGTAGGAAGGATCGACCAGCACCAGCGCGCGCCGCGGCGGCGGCGGCAGGATTGCCTTGATGCCGCCGAAGCCGTCGCCGTCATACAGCATCACGCGGCGGCCGGCACCGCGGAAGTTGTCGCGCAGCACCTGGATTTCGGTGCTGTGCAGCTCGAACAGCCGCAGGCGGTCCTGCTCGCGCAGCATCTGCCAGGCCAGCCAGGGCGAGCCGGGGTAGTGGCGCAGGTTGCCGTCCTGGTTCAGCGCGCGGACTTGCGCGAGGTATTCCTCCAGCATCGGCGGCAGCACGGTGCCGCTGGCCTCGGCCTGCCACAGGCGTGAGATGCCGGTTTCGAACTCGGCCTTCTTCTGCGCATAGGCATGGTCCAGCGCGTAGAGTCCGGCGCCGGCGTGCGTGTCGATGTACCAGAACGCCTTGTCCTTCTGCGTCAGGTGCTCCAGCAGCTGCACCACGACGGCGTGTTTGAGGACATCGGCATGGTTGCCGGCATGGAAGGCGTGACGGTAGCTGAGCATGGTGGAGCGGGGGCGCCATTACAGCGCAAAATCAGGGCGCAGGGCGGTGAGGTCTGCGGGAAGGCCGCTATGCTACCATCCGCCGCCAGGTAGTTGTCCGGCCCCTCCCACGCCCTGGCGAATCCGCTCGGGCATCTTGCTTCCGTATCCCATGCCGCGCGCACTCGAGCCCGCCGAGCCCATCCTGTCTGCCGAAGGCACCCCGTATTCCCCCCGCTACGACGACGTCTACCACAGTACCGAAGGCGGGCTGGCGCAGGCCGCCCATGTCTTCCTCGGCGGCAATGCGCTGCCGCAGGGGTGGGCAGGCAAGCACCAGTTCGTCATCGTCGAGACCGGCTTCGGCCAGGGGCTGAATTTCCTGGCGACCTGGCAGGCCTGGCGCGACGATGCGCAGCGCTGCGGCACGCTGCATTTCATCTCGATCGAAAAACACCCCTTTACCCGCGAGGGGCTGGCGCAGCTGCACGCCGGTCTCGACGGGCTGCAGCCGCTGGCGCAGGCGCTGCAGGCGCAATGGCCGTTGGCGCTGCCGGGGCTGCACCGGCTGGCCTTCGACGGCGGGCGGGTGGTGCTGACGCTGGCGCTGGGCGACGTGGAGCAGATGCTGCCGCGGCTGGTGGCAGGAGCCGATGCCTTCTACCTGGACGGCTTCTCGCCCGCGCGCAATGCCGACATGTGGTCGCCGGCAGTGTTTCGCGGCCTGGCACGGCTGGCGCGGCCCGGCGCATCGCTGGCCACGTACACGGCGGCCGGCTTCGTGCGGCGCGGGCTCAGGGAAGTGGGTTTCGAGGTCAGCAAGGCACCGGGCTTCGGCGGCAAGCGCGACATGACGGTGGCGCGGTTCCGTCCGCAATGGAAAGCGCGCCGCCACGCGCCGCCGCTGGCGGGCCAATGGCCGCAGCGGCATGCCATCGTGATCGGTGCGGGGCTTGCCGGCTGTGGCGTGACCGAGCGGCTGGCCGCACGCGGCTGGCACGTGACCTTGTTCGATGCCCACGGCGGGCCGGCGCGCCTGACCTCGGCGCATCGCGCCGCGGCCATGCATGCGCACCTGTCCGCGGACGACACCCTGCTGTCGCGGCTCTCCCGCGCCGGCAACCAATACGCGCTGCGCGCCTGGGCGGCGCTGGCCGAGGCCGGGCACCCGGTCGGCTGGCATGGCTGCGGCGTGCTGCAGATTGGCGAGGATGAAGCCGCCAGCGAGGCGCAGCGCGCCGCGCTGGCGGCGATGGGCCTGCCGGAGTCGTTCGTGCGCTGGATGGGAGCCGAAGAGGCCGCCGCGTCGCACCGGGCGGGCGTGCCGCGCGGTGGGTTGTGGTTCCCGGACGGCGGTTGGGTGGCGCCGCCCGACATCTGCGCCGCGCAGCTGGCACGCGCGGGCAATGCGGTAACAGCGCGCTTCGGCTGCCGCGTCGCCGCGATCGCGCGGGACGGCGAGCAGTGGCAGGCGAGGGCGGAAGACGGCAGCGTGCTGGCGTCGGCACCCGTGCTCGTGCTGGCCAGTGCGCACGAGGCGCAGCAACTGCTGCCCCGGCAGCACTGGACCATTCGCCGCGTGCGCGGCCAGTTGACCACGCTAGCGCCGGCACAGGTCGATGCGATCGGCGGCTGGCCGGACTGCGTGGTGACCGGAGCCGGCTACCTGCTGCCGCGTGCCGCCGACGGCACCGGCCGCGTCGGCTCCAGCTACGATGCCGACGAAGGCCCGCTGGTGGAGCGCCCGGAAGTCCACGCCGCCAACCTGGCGCGCCTGGCCGGGCTGCTGCCGCGGCAGGCGGACGCGGTGGCCGGCATCGATCCCGCAACGCTTGCCGGCTACGTGGGCGTGCGTACGGTATCGCACAACCGGCTGCCGCTGATCGGCCAGGTGCCCGACGAGGCAGCCGCGGTTGCACACGCCGCGTCGCTGCGCGGCGCGCACCTGCGCGACCTGCCGCGCATGCCGGGACTGTACGCGGCCCTTGCCTATGCGTCGCGCGGCCTCACCTGGTCCGCGCTGGGCGGCGAACTGCTGGCCAGCCAGATCGAGGGCGAGCCGCTGCCGCTGGAGTCCGACCTGGCCGATGCCGTGGATCCGGCACGCCTGCTGCTGCGTGCGCTGCGGCACGGGCAGGCGGGATAGTGGCAAGCCCTCCGGCAGTGCGGTTCCATGCCCGTTCCGGGTAAAAACTGCCGGAAGCGAATGAAAACCGTGCGATAATCCCCGTTTTCCGTTTGCGCGGAGCTTTCCGTGCGCCGGTGCCATGGCCTGGCCGAATCGCCAGTGCCGCAACACAGGCCGGTACGCGCGCAAGCAGTAGCACCTACGAACACAACTACATTTCTGGATTGGATCTACGACCATGTCGAACGTGATTGAGAACCTCGGCAAGCTGGACCGCAAGGTGACCCTGGCCATCCCCAAGGCCGAAGTGGAAAAGGAAAAGCAGGAGCGCCTGGTTCGCCTGTCGAAGACCGTGAAGATGTCGGGCTTCCGTCCGGGCAAGGTGCCGATGAAGATGGTCGAGAAGCAGTACGGCCAGCAGGTCGAATTCGAAGTGCGCTTCGACAAGGCCGCGCGCAAGTTCTTCGACCTCACCAAGGAGCAGGACGTCAAGGTTGCCGGCCAGCCCAAGTTCGAGGTCAAGACCGAAGGCGTGGGCGAGGACGAAGTCGCATTCGACGCCATGTTCGAGGTGTACCCGGAAGTGACCATCGGCGACCTGGCGGCTGCCGAGGTGACCCGCACCACCACTGAAATCACCGATGCCGAAGTCGACAAGACCATCGACATCCTGCGCAAGCAGCGCGTGCACTACCACACCCGCGGTGAAGCCGGCGAGCATGGCGACGGCGGTGCCGACGTCGCCGCCCAGAACGGCGACCGCGTTACGCTGGACTTCGTCGGCAAGATCGAAGGTGAAGAGTTCGCCGGCGGCAAGGCCGAAGACTTCCCGTTCGTGCTGGGTGAAGGCCGCATGCTGCCCGAGTTCGAGCAGGCCGCGCTGGGCCTGAAGGTCGGCGAAAGCAAGACCTTCCCGCTGGCCTTCCCGGAGGACTACCACGGCAAGGAAGTGGCCGGCAAGACCGCCGAGTTCACGGTGACCCTGAAGAAGATCGAGTGGGCCCACCTGCCGGAAGTCAACGAAGCCTTCGCCAAGTCGCTGGGCATCGCCGACGGCAGCGTCGAGAAGATGCGCGCCGACATCCGCGAAAACCTCGAGCGCGAAGTGAAGCGCCGCACGCATTCCATGCTGAAGGACCAGGTCATGGAAGCGCTGCTGAAGGCCAGCGAGCTGGACGTGCCCAAGGCCCTGATCGAGCAGGACCAGGAGCGCCTGGTCGAGATGGCCCGCCGCGACCTGGAACAGCGTGGCATGCCCAACGCCAAGGACATGCCGATCCCCGCTGAAATGTTCGCGCAGCAGGCCGAGCGCCGGGTCAAGCTGGGCCTGATCCTGGCCGAGATCGTCAAGGCCAACGGCCTGGAAGCCAAGGCTGACCAGATCAAGGCTGAGATCGAGGACTTCGCCAAGAGCTACGAAGACCCGAAGGAAGTCATGCGCTGGTACTACGGCGACCAGCAGCGTCTGGCCGAAATGGAAGCCTACGTGCTCGAAAACAACGTGGTAAATTTCGTGTGCGACAAGGCGAAGGTCACCGACAAGAAGGTGTCCTTCGAGGAACTCACCGCCGACGGCAACCAGCAACAAGCCTGAGGCCGGGGATGACCCGCCGTCCCGCGCTGCGGCGCGGGGGCGGGCCGGTTCCACCGAGTTTTACAATCGGGCCTGTCATTCGACGAATCCATGGAGAACCTGCATGACCCGCAATGATTTGCTTGACCGTCTCGCCACCACGCAGGCTTCGGCACTGGATACCCAGGGTCTCGGGCTGGTGCCGATGGTCGTCGAGCAGTCCGGCCGGGGCGAGCGCGCCTATGACATCTATTCGCGCCTGCTGAAGGAGCGCGTGGTGTTCATGGTGGGCGAGGTCAACGACCAGACCGCCAACCTGGTGGTGGCCCAGCTGCTGTTCCTCGAGAGCGAGAACCCCGACAAGGACGTGTCGCTTTACATCAACTCGCCGGGCGGTTCCGTATCGGCGGGGCTGGCGATCTACGACACCATGCAGTTCATCAAGCCCGACGTGTCCACGCTGTGCATGGGCATGGCGGCGAGCATGGGCGCCTTCCTGCTGGCGGCCGGTGCCAAGGGCAAGCGTTTCGCGCTGCCCAACTCGCGCATCATGATCCACCAGCCGCTGGGCGGCGCGCGCGGCCAGGCCTCGGATATCGAGATCCAGGCGCGCGAGATCCTGTACCTGCGCGAGCGGCTCAACACCATCCTGTCGGAAGTGACGGGCCAGCCGGTCGAGAAGATTGCCCGCGACACTGATCGCGACAACTTCATGAGCGGCGACCAGGCGGTGGACTACGGCCTGGTGGACAAGGTCATCGCCCGCCGCGGCTGATGCCGATGGCCGCCGGGACGCAAGCCGCGGCGGTCGCCACGGTATACCGGGCCAGCCGTTTCAAGCGGCCGGCCGGGCGCCGCAGCATTGCCCAAAATGGCGAAGGCTACACCGGAACGAGGCCTCGTGCCTCGTTTTTTGCTTTTGCCCCACAGCCGGGGGGAACCGCCGGTGGTGCCAATTGTTTTGGCGTATGATCCGTTTGAAGCGTATCGCCGAGGAGCCTGTCGCCCCGCGGTGTGCGCACTGCAAAAGTGACTGATTCCTATGGCGGACAAAAAAGGTTCATCCAGCGAAAAGCTTCTCTACTGCTCCTTCTGCGGCAAGAGCCAGCATGAGGTGAAGAAGCTGATCGCAGGCCCGTCGGTGTTCATATGCGACGAATGCATCGACCTGTGCAATGAGATCATTCGCGACGAGGCCACTGCATCCGAGAAAGACGGCGCCGCGGCCGCGCGCTCCGACCTCCCCACGCCCCATGAGATCCGGGAAAGCCTGGACCAGTATGTGATTGGCCAGGAACAGGCCAAGAAGATCCTGGCCGTCGCGGTCTACAACCACTACAAGCGCCTCAAGCACCTCGGCAAGAAGGACGATGTCGAGCTATCCAAGAGCAACATCCTGCTGATCGGGCCGACCGGCTCGGGCAAGACGCTGCTCGCGCAGACGCTGGCGCGCCTGCTCAACGTGCCGTTCGTGATCGCCGACGCGACCACGCTGACCGAAGCCGGCTACGTGGGCGAGGACGTCGAGAACATCATCCAGAAGCTGCTTCAGAACTGCAACTATGAGGTTGAGAAGGCGCAGCGCGGCATCGTGTACATCGATGAGATCGACAAGATCTCGCGCAAGTCCGACAACCCGTCGATCACCCGTGACGTGTCGGGCGAGGGCGTGCAGCAGGCGCTGCTCAAGCTGATCGAAGGCACGATGGCGTCGGTCCCGCCGCAAGGTGGCCGCAAGCACCCGAACCAGGACTTCCTGCAGGTCGACACGACCAACATCCTGTTTATCTGCGGCGGCGCGTTCGATGGCCTGGAAAAGGTCATCATGCAGCGTTCGGACAAGACCGGCATCGGCTTTGCCGCGCAGGTCAAGAGCAAGGAAGAGCGCGACGCCAGCGAAGTGCTGCCGCAGACCGAACCGGAAGACCTGATCAAGTTCGGCCTGATTCCCGAGCTGATCGGCCGCCTGCCGGTGGTCGCCACGCTCGCCAAGCTGGACGAGACCGCGCTGATGCAGATCCTGGTCGAGCCCAAGAATGCGCTGGTCAAGCAGTACCAGAAGCTGCTGGCGATGGAAGGGGTCGAGCTGGAAATCCGTCCCGGCGCGCTGTCGGCCATCGCCCGCAAGGCGATCCGCCGCAAGACCGGCGCCCGCGGCCTGCGTTCGATTCTCGAACAGTCGCTGATGGACGTCATGTACGACCTGCCTAATTACAAGGGCGTGCAGAAGGTGGTGATCGATGAAAATACGATCAACGGGGATGCACCACCGCTGCTGATGTACGAGGAGCAGCAGCCCAAAGTGGCAGGGTCCAACTGACGCGAGGCTGCCAGCGTGGTGAAGTGGTCAGGACCACACCGGCAGCAAGGCGGAAAGGCCGTTCGCGTAGAAGCGAGCGGCTTTTTTTTCTTTATTCGGCCGACGAGAAGGAGGAAACGCGGGTATGCTGTTTCAGAGGGGCCTGCAAGTGCAGGGAGCGGCATCTGCCTGCCTTGGCGAATCGATTGGCACGTATCTTGTAATCGATTCGGGCGGCCCAATTTACGCCTTAATAGACTGACTTGGGGAAAATGATGTCCGGAACACAACTCCTCCCGGCCGAGCCGATTCGCCTGCCACTGTTGCCGCTGCGCGACGTGGTGGTGTTTCCGCACATGGTGATCCCGCTGTTCGTGGGACGCCCGAAGTCCATCAAGGCGCTTGAGACTGCGATGGAGGCGGGCAAGAGCATCATGCTCGTGGCCCAGAAGACGGCGGCCAAAGATGAGCCGACCGCCGACGACCTGTATGAGGTCGGCTGCATCGCCAATATCCTGCAAATGCTGAAGCTGCCCGACGGTACCGTGAAGGTGCTGGTCGAGGGTACGCAGCGCGCGAACATCCGCGAGGTGAGCGAGGACGATTCGCACTTCATGTGCGAAGCCGTGCCCGTGCCGCCCGCACCTGGCGAAAGCGCCGAGACCGAGGCCCTGCGCCGCGCGATCGTGTCGCAGTTCGACCAGTACGTGAAGCTCAACAAGAAGATCCCGCCGGAGATCCTGACCTCGCTGTCGGGCATCGACGAGGCAGGCCGCCTGGCGGATACCATCGCCGCACACCTGCCGATCAAGCTCGAGCAGAAGCAGAAGATCCTGGAGATGGTCAATGTGACCGAACGCCTGGAAAGCCTGCTGTCGCAGCTCGAGGGCGAGATCGACATCCTTCAGGTCGAAAAGCGCATCCGTGGCCGCGTCAAGCGCCAGATGGAGAAGAGCCAGCGCGAGTACTACCTGAACGAGCAGGTCAAGGCCATCCAGAAGGAACTGGGCGAGGGCGAAGAAGGCGCCGACCTGGAAGAACTCGACAAGCGCATCAAGGCTGCGCGCATGCCGAAGGAAGCCAAGAAGAAGGCCGACGCCGAATTCAAGAAGCTCAAGCTGATGTCGCCGATGTCGGCCGAAGCCACCGTCGTGCGCAACTACATCGACACGCTGGTGAACTTGCCGTGGCGCAAGAAGAGCAAGGTCAACAACGACCTCGCCAACGCCGAGCGCGTGCTGGATGAAGACCACTACGGCCTGGAGAAGGTCAAGGAACGCATTCTCGAGTACCTCGCGGTGCAACAGCGCGTGGACAAGGTGAAGGCGCCGATCCTGTGCCTGGTCGGGCCTCCCGGCGTGGGCAAGACCTCGCTCGGCCAGTCGGTGGCACGCGCGACGAACCGCAAGTTCGTGCGCATGGCACTGGGTGGCGTGCGTGACGAGGCCGAGATCCGCGGCCACCGCCGTACCTATATCGGTTCGATGCCGGGCAAGATCCTGCAGAGCCTGTCCAAGGTCGGCGTGCGCAATCCGCTCTTCCTGCTCGACGAGATCGACAAGATGGGCATGGATTTCCGCGGCGATCCGTCGTCGGCGCTGCTCGAGGTGCTGGACCCGGAACAGAACCACACGTTCCAGGACCACTACATCGAAGTGGACTTCGACCTGTCCGACGTGATGTTCGTGGCGACGTCGAACTCGCTCAACATCCCGCCGCCGCTGCTCGACCGTATGGAAGTGATCCGCCTGTCGGGTTACACCGAGGACGAGAAGGTCAATATCGCACAGCGCTACCTGCTGCCCAAGCAGATCAAGAACAACGGTCTGAAGGCAGGCGAGATCGAGGTTGCCGAAAGTGCGATCCGCGACATCATCCGCTACTACACGCGTGAAGCGGGGGTGCGTTCGCTGGAACGCGAGGTGTCCAAGATCGCGCGCAAGGTGGTCAAGCTGCTGCTGCTGAAGAAGGAGTCGGGCACGATCAAGGTCGATTCCGAGAACCTGGACAAATTCCTGGGCGTGCGCAAGTACGACTTCGGCCTGGCCGGCAAGGAAAACCAGGTGGGCCAGGTGACCGGGCTGGCGTGGACCGAGGTGGGCGGCGACCTGCTGACCATCGAAGCCGCGATCATGCCGGGCAAGGGCAACATCACGCGCACCGGTTCGCTGGGCGATGTGATGAAGGAGTCGGTCGAGGCCGCACGTTCGGTGGTGCGTTCGCGGGCACGTCGCCTGGGTATCACGGATGAGATGTTCGAGAAGCGCGACATCCACATCCACGTGCCCGAAGGCGCTACGCCCAAGGACGGGCCGTCGGCTGGCGGTGCCATGACCACGGCGCTGGTGTCGGTGCTGACCGGTATCCCGGTGCGTGCGGATGTCGCCATGACCGGCGAGATCACGCTGCGCGGCGAGGTGCTGCCGATCGGCGGGCTGAAGGAGAAGCTGCTGGCAGCCCACCGGGGCGGCATCAAGCTGGTGCTGATCCCGGAGGAAAACGTCAAGGATCTGGCCGAGATCCCCGACAACGTGAAGAACGCCATCGAGATCGTGCCGGTCCGCTGGATCGACAAGGTGCTGGAACTGGCGCTCGAGCGCAAGCCCGAGCCGTTGTCGGAAGAGGATGCCAAGCCCGCCGAAGTGGCGGACAAGGCCGCGGCCAAGGTCGAGCGACTGCATCATTGACGTAGTTCGCGGGTTTAGCCGCGTGAAATGAACGCCGCAGGGCAGCAATGCCCGGCGGCGTTTTTTTATGCGCACGGCCTTGGCAAACTGAAATCTCTTGTATTACACTTGCGCCCTCGCAACGCAAACCACGGCATCTGCCGCGAGGTGCGGAGCGACAAGCAACCTGCAGGCAGCCAGCCTGCGATGGTCGAGCGGGTGCTTAGCTCAGTTGGTAGAGCGGCGCCCTTACAAGGCGTAGGTCGGGGGTTCGAGCCCCTCAGCACCCACCACCGCTCCCCATCGCAAGCGCGGTACCACGCTGGCAGGAAGCACCGACAAAGGAGTGGTAGTTCAGTCGGTTAGAATACCGGCCTGTCACGCCGGGGGTCGCGGGTTCGAGTCCCGTCCACTCCGCCAAGTTTTTCGAAGCGCCCGCGTCAGCGGGCGTTTTCCATTGCACGCCATGTTTCCCGCCCTGCACAAAGGGCGCGCGCCCACCGGCTCCTGCTAGAATCGCGGAGTTTGTCCTTCGTGCCAATCCACTACCCGAATCCGCATGCTTGATTTCGTACGCAACAACCGGCGCCTGATGCTCTTGCTGCTGCTGGTGCTTGTTTTCCCGTCGTTCGTGTTCTTCGGCGTGGAGAGCTACTCGCGCTTCATGGACAGCTCGCACGACGCCGCCAAGGTCGATGGCCGCGCCATCAGCGTGCAGGAAATCGACAACGTGGTACGCGACCAGAGCGAGCGCGCGCGCCAGATCCTGGGTGCCAGCTATGACCCGCGCCAGTTCGAAGGCCCGGAGGCGCGCAAGGCGGTGCTGGAGCAGTTGATCCTGCAGCGCGTGATGGCCAGTGCAGTGGCGCGCGAGCACCTGACCGTGTCCGACGCCAAGCTGCTCGAAGAGATCAACAGCCTGCCGGCGATCGCGCAGCTGCCGCGCAAGGCGGATGGCAAGGTCGACGACAAGGCTTACCTGCAGCTGCTGCAGTCGCAAGGCATGTCGCCCGAGCAGTTCGATGCCCGCATGCGCTTCGAACTGGCCACGCAGCAACTGGGCGCGTCGATCGCCGCCACTGCCTTCGTGCCCAAGTCGCTGCTTGACCGCCTGATCGCTGTGCGCGACCAGCAGCGCGACGTGCAGATGCTGCTGTTCAAGCCGGCCAGCTACACCGCCAAGGTGCAGCCCGACGCGGCCGCGCTGAAAGCCTACTACGACAGCCACAAGGCGGAGTTCTCGGTGCCGGAGCAGGCCAAGGTGGAATACCTGGTGCTGTCGGGCGAGGCGCTGGCCGCAGCGCAGACGGTCACGCCGGAAGAGCTCAAGTCGTACTACGAAAGCAATATCGCGCGCTTCCGCACCGATGAGCAGCGCCGCGCCAGCCATATCCTGATCGTCGCGCCCAAGGATGCGCCTGCCGCCGAGCGCCAGGCTGCCAAGGACAAGGCAACCAAGCTGCTGGAAGAGTTGCGCAAGCATCCCGAGACCTTTGCCGACGTGGCCAGGAAGCAGTCGCAGGATCCGGGCTCGGCCGAGAAGGGCGGCGACCTGGGCTTCATGGGACACGGCGCGCTGGTCAAGCCGTTCGAGGACGCCATGTACGCGCTCAAGGACGGCCAGATCAGCGACGTCGTGGAAACCGACTACGGCTTCCACATCATCAAGCTGACCGGCATCAAGCCGTCGGAAACCAAGCCGCTGGATGCGGTGCGCCCGGAACTTGAAGCGGAGCTGCGCAAGCAGTTCGCCGACAAGAAGTTCGCCGAGCAGGCCGACGCCTTCGGCAACACCGTCTACGAACAGGCCGACAGCCTGAAGGCGGCCGCCGACAAGTTCAAGCTGTCCATCCAGACCGCCGACAACGTGACGCGCCAGCCCAACCCGGCACTGGGCGCGCAGAATCCGCTCAACAACGAGAAGGTGCTCAAGGCGCTGTTCGGCGACGACGCCATCAAGAACAAGCGCAACACCGAGGCCATCCAGGTCGCGCCCAATACGCTGGTGGCCGCGCGCATCGTCGAATACCGTCCGGCGACCGTGCGCAAATTCGAGGAAGTCGAAGCCAAGGTGCGTGAGGGCTATATCGCCCAGCAGGCTGCCGAGGCGGCACGCAAGGAAGGCGAAGCGCGGCTCGAGGCGCTGAAGAAGGCCGACAACGCCACCGGCTTCGGCGCGGTGCAGACCGTGGCGCGCGCCAAGGCCGAAGGCGTCCCGCCCAAGGCCGTGGAAGCGGTGATGCGTGCCGATGTGACCAAGCTGCCGGCGGTGGTGGGGGTCGACCTGGGTGCCGAGGGCTATGCGATCTACCGCATCACCAAGGTCAACCAGCCGGCGCAGGCCAACCCGGGGCAACGTCAGGCCGAAGCGCAGCAGCTGTCGCAGCTCGCCGGCCAGACCGACCTGCAGGCGTTCTATGAAAGCCTGAAGGCGCGCTCGAAGGTGGAGCTGCTGACGCCGGCTGGTAGTTCGCAGGCGCAGGGCGGCGAGTAAGCGCCGGCGCAACGCTGCAAGTAAAAACCCCTGCCGAAGCGGCAGGGGTTTTTACTTTTACAGGCACCGTCAGGGCCCCTTATTTCGTGCCGCTGCGCTTGAGCATCGGCTTGAGCTGCGGCCACACCGTCTCAAGCAGCGCCGGCTGCGCCGCGGCGGTCGGGTGGATGCGGTCGGGCTGGAACCAGTCCTGCCGGGTGATGACCTTGTCGAGGAAGAAAGGCACCAGCCGCACCTTGTATTCGCTGGCCAGCTTCGGGTACAGCGAGACGAACTTCTCCGTGTAATCCTGGCCATAGTTGGGCGGGATACGCATGCCAATCAGCAGCACGCCGGCGCCGGCCTTCTGCGCGGTGGTAACGATATTGCGCAGATTGGCTTCGGTGGTTTGCAGCGGCAGCCCGCGCAATGCGTCGTTGGCGCCGAGCTCTACCACCACGATCGCCGGGCGATGCCGCGACAGCAGCTCCGGCAGCCGCGTCTTGCCGCCGATGGTGGTCTCGCCGCTGATGCTGGCATTGACGACGTTATAATCGAAGCGCTCCTGCCGCAGCCGGTCCTGCAGGAGCGTGACCCAGCCCGTGCCGCGCGTGATGCCGTATTCGGCGGACAGGCTGTCGCCCAGCACCAGCAGCGCCGGTGCAGCGGCCTGGGCCGCCCCCGACATCGTCAGTGCCATGCAGCCTGCCAGCAGCAGCCTGCGCCATTTGCCTCGGATCCTTATATCCATGTCCTCTTCCATTCTCGCCGTCGAGTCTCTCGGAAAGACCGTTGCCGACACGACAGGTTCGCTGACGATTTTGCACGACGTGTCCTTTTCCGTCACGCCGGGCGAAACGCTCGCCATCGTGGGGGCATCCGGATCGGGCAAGTCGACGCTGCTCGGGCTGCTCGCGGGGCTGGACCTGCCCAGCGCCGGCACCGTGCACCTGCAGGGCCAGGACCTGTATGCGCTCGACGAGGACCAACGCGCGGCGCTGCGCGGCCGCCATGTCGGCTTCGTGTTCCAGTCGTTCCAGCTGGTCGCTCACCTGACCGCGCTGGAAAACGTAATGCTGCCGCTGGAGCTGCGCGGCGAAACCTCGCAGGTGCGCGAACGCGCGGTGGACATGCTGCAGCGCGTGGGCCTGGGCGCGCGGCTCGGGCACTACCCGCGCACGCTGTCGGGCGGCGAGCAGCAGCGCGTGGCGCTGGCGCGCGCGTTCGTGGCGCGCCCGGATATCCTGTTTGCCGACGAGCCGACCGGCAGCCTCGATACCGCCACCGGCGAAGCGGTGATCGCGCTGATGTTCGAGCTCAACCGCGATGCCGGCTCTACGCTGGTGCTGGTCACGCACGACCGCTCGGTGGCGGCGCGCTGCGCCCGTATCCTGACCATCGACGCGGGCCGCGTGGCCAGCGACGAATGGATGGGCGCGGAAGTCTAGCGGCCTGGCAGCGGTCTAGCTCGCCGCGCCGGCCTTCAGCACCGCGCGGGCGCGGTCGATCAGCGCCGAGGTCGATGCATCGTGCTGGCCCGTGCTGTCGCCGGTCAGCTCGGCCTCGATCGGGCGCGCCAGGATCTTGCCCAGCTCCACGCCCCACTGGTCGAACGAATTGATGTTCCAGACTACGCCCTGCACGAAGGTGCGGTGCTCGTACAGCGCAATCAGCGCGCCCAGCACATGCGGCGTCAGGTCTTCCATCAGCAGCATATTGCTGGGCCGGTTGCCGTCGAACACCATATGCGCGATGCGCACCTCATCGGTCAGGCCGGCGGCGCGCAACTCATCGGCGCTGCGCCCGCGCATCAGCGCCTCTGCCTGCGCGAAGCAGTTGGCCAGCAGCTTGGCATGATGGCCCGGCAGCCGGCGCGGCGGTACCAGCGGCGCGACGAAGTCCACCGGCACCACCTGCGAGCCCTGGTGGATCTGCTGGAAGTAGGCATGCTGGCCGTTGGTGCCGGCCGTGCCCCACACCACTGGCGAGGTATGGGTGCGCACGCGCTGCCCGTCGAGCTGCACCGATTTGCCGTTGCTCTCCATCTCCAGCTGCTGCAGGAACGCGGGAAACAGTTCCAGCGAGGTGGAGTAGGGCGCCATGCAACTGGTCGGCAGGTGCCAGAAATTGCGGTACCAGATGCCCAGCATGCCGAGGATCACCGGCATGTTGCGCTCCAGCGGCGCGGTGCGGAAGTGCTCGTCCATCGCGCGCCCGCCTGCCAGCAGGTCGGCAAAGGCATTGAAGCCCACCGCCAGCGTGATCGACAGGCCGACCGACGACCACAGCGAGAAGCGCCCGCCGATCCAGTCCCAGAACTCGAACATATTGGCCGGGTCGATGCCGAACTCGCGCACCGCGTCGGTATTGGTCGAGACCGCGACGAAGTGCTTCGCCAGATCGCCCTCGGCCACGCCGTTGGCAACGAACCAGGCGCGCGCGCTGCGCGCATTGGCCATGGTTTCCAGCGTAGTAAAGGTCTTGGAGCAGACGATCACCAGGGTGTGTTGCGCATCGAGCCGCACCAGCGTCTCGGCCAGGTCGGTGCCGTCCACATTGGAGACGAAGTGCATGCGCGGGCCGGCCTGGCCGTCGGCGTCGGACAGGTGGGACAGCGCGCGGCACACCATGCGCGGCCCCAGGTCGGAGCCGCCGATGCCGACATTGATGACGTCGGTGATGCGCTCGCCGGTGGCGCCTTTCCAGGCGCCGCTGCGCACGCGCTCGGAAAAGTCGCGCATGCGCACCAGCACCTTCTGGATCGCCGGCATGACCTGCTCGCCGTCGACCTTGTAGCCGGCGCCGGCGGTGGCGCGCAGTGCGACGTGCAGCGCTGCGCGATCCTCGGTGGTGTTGATGTGTTCGCCGGCGAACATCGCGTCACGACGCTTTGGCACGCCGGCTTCGGCGGCGAGCTGCACCAGCAGCCGCATGGTCTCAGGCGTGATGCGGTTCTTCGAGTAGTCGAGATAGAGCCCGGCGGCTTCCATCGAGAATTGCGCGACGCGTTGCGCGCCTTCTCCGTCGAACCAGTCGCGCATCTGTGCGTCGCGAAGGGTGTCGTGGTGCCGCAGCAGGGCATTCCAGGCGTGAAGGTCAGTGGGCATGCAGGGCGAGGAAGTTGCAGGAGCGCGAGTGCGCCCGGCGGCGCACCATTGAAAGTATATCGCTTACGCCGGCGCACTTTGGCTGACGGCGCACGCAAGTCGTTACCACATGCAACATAGCAGGCGGCATGCCAGCTAAGTATCGGACATTGTCTGACGGCGTGCGGCCCCGAGGCGACTGGCCACCGCACGCAGCACCGGCTCGCCGCCCGCGACGCACAGGCCACCCACGCAGATGATGGCGATACCGCCCGCGGTGGTCCAGTCTGGCAGTTGGCCGAAGGCCAGGTAGCCGATCACCGTGGCCGACACGATCTGCAGGTACAGGAAGGGGCTGAGGAACGACGCATCGGCGTACTGGAAGGCGCGGATGACGAAGTAGTGGCCCAGGGACCCGGTAATCCCCGCGGATAGCAGCAGCGCACATTGCAGCGGCGTGGGCCAGGCGCTGAACCAGAAGAACGGCACGATCAGCGTGGTCAGGCAGGCGCCGGTTACGCCGCTCTGGATCAGCGTGGTTATCGGCGCATCGTGCGCGGCGATGCGACGCGTCAGCATCTGCATTAGCGCGAACACCAGCGCCGATACCAGGCCCAGGCCCACGCCGAGCGGACTCAACTGGCCGCCCGGGCGCACGACCACCAGCATGCCGGCAAAGCCGACCACCACGCCGGTCCAGCGCATCCAGCGCGCATGGCGTCCGGGGCGTTCGCCCAGCAGCCACGGGGACAGCGCCACCACAAACAGCGGCGCGCAGAAGTTCAGCGCCGTGGCCTGCGCCAGCGGCATCAGCATCAGCACGCTGAAGAACACCAGCGTCGACACCAGCATCAGCCCGCCGCGCAGCCATTGCAGCCCGGGCTTCGCGGGGCGCCATTGGCGGCGCCAGCCGGCCGGGCCGAGCAGCAGGAAGATCGCGACCACATGGCCGACATAGCGCACCCATGCCACCGCCACCAGCGGCAGTCCTTGCTGTGTCAGGGTCTTGCTGGTGGCGTCGAGCAGGCTCAGGATCCATTGCCCGACCACCAGCAGCGCGATGCCGGTGAGCAGGTGACGCCGGTCGGCCGGATCGCGCAGCAGTGCCGCGCGCGCCGTCATGCGCCGGCTCCGGACAGCAACTGGTTGAATACGGATCGCGCCGGCATATACAGTTCGCTCGCGGTGACGCCGGCGGGGCCCGTGCCTTGCGCGACGAGCACATCGGCGGCGCGGCCGTGGATCCACACCGCCGCCTGCGCCGCGGCGAGCGGCGGCATGCCTTGTGCCAGCAGTGCGCCCAGCATGCCGGCCAGCACATCGCCGGTGCCGGCGCTGGCGAGCGCCGCGTTGCCGGTCGGGTTCAGCGTGCAAGGGCTGCCGTCAGGCGCGGCGATCACGGTGCCCGATCCTTTCAGCACCACCACGGCTTGCCACTGCGTCGCCAGCGCCGCGGCAGCAGCGGGCCGGTCGCGCTGTATCTCGGCAACGGGGGCGCCCATCAGTCGCGCGGCCTCCAGCGGGTGCGGCGTCATCACGCACGGTGCGCCGCCGGCGGCGAGCGCGCCCGCCAGCGCCGGATCGGCGGCCAGCAGGTTCAGCGCATCGGCATCGAGCACCAGCGGCACCGGAGCGCCTTGCAGCAGGCGCGCGAACTGCCGGTGCGCGTTGGCGTCCGTGCCCATGCCCGGGCCGATCACCAGCGCTGATATCGAGGACAGTGGCAATCCGTCCAGCGGATGCAGCATCAGCTCGGGATGCTGCGGATCGACCAGCGGCGCCGACTGCGCCAGAAAGCCGATATGCACCTTGCCCGCACCCAGGTACTGCGCCGCGCGCGCGCCCAGCAGCGGCGCCCCGGTCATGCCGAGATTGCCCCCAACGATCGCCAGCGAGCCATGTGTGCCTTTGTTGCTGGCATGGTGGCGCCGCGGCAGCGCGGCATCAAACAGGGCGGGGCCGTTGACCATGGCATCGGGCGCCTCGGCCAGCGGGGCGTTGTGCCCAATCCCGAGCCCGATCGGTGCGATATCCACCGCGCCCGCGCAGTCGCGCCCGTCCAGTGTCAGCAGGCCCGGCTTGGCGGCGATAAAGGTCAGCGTGCGCTGCGCGCGGATGGCGGGCGCACCGGCGCCGGTGTCGGCGAACAGCCCGCTGGGGATATCGAGCGCGAATACCGGCAAGGCACTGCGGTTGACCTGTTCGATCCACCACGCCATGGCGCCGCCAGCCGGCCGGTTCAGGCCGATGCCGAGCAGGCCGTCGACGAGTGCGGCGGTGTCCGCGGGCCAGTCAATGTCATGCGAGGTGTCCATGGTCGCCACCACGCGCACCGGCACGCCTGCTGCGCGCGCCTGCTGCCAGGCGATGGCGGCATCGGCCGGCAGGCGGTCGGGGTCGGCGGCCAGCCACAGCTGCACCGCGCGGCCGTCGCCGTGCAGCTGTGTGGCGGCCACCAGCGCATCGCCGCCGTTGTTGCCGGGGCCGGCCAGGAACAGCAGCGGTCCTGCCGGTGCGTGTTGCGCCAGCCATTGCGCCGCGGCAGTGCCGGCGCGGGACATCAGCGTGAAGGCGGGCAACTGCCCCAGCGCGGCGCTCTCGATGCGGCGGATGGCGGCCACATCGTAGAGGGCAATGGGGGAGGGTGAGGCCGCGTCAAGCGCGAACCAGCCGTCGCCATTGTCTTGCGGCGAGGCGGTGGAGGAGTCAGAGAGGCTCATGTTGGCTATCTGGCCGGCCCGAGCCCGTAGCGGTCCGGCAGCAGGCCTTCCATGTCGATGTCGGGGCCGCCGGAGGCAGCGGCACTGGCGGCGATCTGGTCAGCCACAATCTTGCCCGATCCGCAGCTCATCGCCCAGCCCGTCGAGCCATGGCCCAGGTTGAGGAACAGGCCGGGCACCGAGGTGGGCCCGATCAGCGGCGGCCCGTCCGGCAGCATCGGCCGCGCGCCGGCCCATTGGGTGGCTTCCTGGTAGTTGCCGGCCACCGGGAACCAGTCGCGCGCGACCTTGATCAGCGTGCGCAGCGCCGCGGGCCGCAGGTCCAGCCTGCGCGAACCCAGTTCCGCCGTGCCCGCCACGCGCAGCCGGTTGCCCATGCGCGTGATCGCGATCTTGTACGACTCGTCCATCAGCGCGCCCAGCGGCGCCTGCAGCTCGTCGCGGACCATCACCGTCACCGAATAGCCCTTGACCGGATATAGCGGCACGCGCAGGCCCAGCGGATGCAGCAGCGCGGTGCTGTCGGCGCCGGCGGCGACCAGTATGCGGTCGCCGCTCAGCACGGGGGCGGCGCCATTCTTGCCGTCTGGCGACAGCTCGACCTGCAGCTTGCCGGCCTTGTCGGGCCGGATGCGCATCACCTGCGTGTCAAAACGGAAGGACACCCCCGCCGCCTCGGCATGCCGGTGCAGCGCGCGCACGAACATCGGGCAATTGCCCGACTCGTCTTCGGGCAGGTGCAGGCCGCCGGCCAGCGGCGTGTCGGCGGCGAGGCCCGGCTCGATGCGGCGGCATTCCTGCGCGCTCACCAGCCGGTGTGGGACGTTGTTCTCGCGCAGCAGCGCCACGGCGGGCGCGGCCAGGTCCAGGTCGCGCGCGCTGCGGAACAGTTGCAGGTAGCCCTGCGACTGCTCGTAGTCGATCTCCAGCTCGGTGCGCAGCCGGTGCAGGCAATCGCGGCTGTAGAAGGCCAGGCGCTGCATGCGCAGCTTGTTGGCGCGGTAGCGTTCCAGCTTGCATTCGCCCAGCCAGCGCGCGATCCAGCGCCACATGGCGGGATCCGCGGAAGGGCGGAACACCACCGGCGCCTCGCGGGCAAAGAGCGTGCGCAGGACCTTGCCGGGCATGCCCGGGGCGGCCCACGGCGTGACATAACCGGGCGCAATGACGCCGGCATTGCCAAAGCTGGTCTCCTGCGCAGGCGCGCCGCGGCGCTCCAGCACGGTCACGTCGAAACCGGCCTGCCGCAGGTACCAGGCGGAACAGACGCCGATCGCGCCGGCGCCGATGACGATCACATGCATCTGGCGGGTTGCCTCCACGTTGCCGCCGCGCCGGCAGTCGGTCGGACAGCGGTCCGGGCGGCCCGGCCTATGCTATTTGACTTCCTTCTGCATGACAATGTCCGGCAGCCAGGTGACCACGTTGGGCCAGATCGTGATGATGGCGATGGCCACCACCATCATCATGAAGAAGGGCAGCGATACCCGGGCGATGTAGTTGCTGTCCTTGCCCGTCATGCTCTGCAATACGAACAGGTTGAAGCCCACTGGCGGCGTCACCTCCGCGATCTCCACCAGCAGCACGATAAAGATGCCGAACCAGACGAGGTCAAAGCCGGCCGCCTGCACCATCGGCAGCACCGTCGCCGTGGTCAGCGCGATCATCGAGATGCCGTCCAGCGCGGTGCCCAGCACGATGTAGATCACCGTCAGCACCGCGATCAGTGCCCACGGCGACAGGTGCAGCGCCGCCACCCACTCGGCCAGCGCGCGCGGGATGCCGGTAAAGCTCATGGTCACCGACAGGAACGAGGTTGCGCCCAGCACGAACATGATCATCGCCGTCAGCCGCGTGGCCGACATCAGGCTGTCCCAGAACGCCGCGCGTGTCAGCGAGCCGCCCGCCCAGGCCAGCGCCAGCGACGCCACCACGCCGTAGGCGGCGGCCTCGGTGGCGGTGGAGTAGCCGCTGATCATGATCCAGGCGATAAAGGCGATCAGCACGATGCACGGCAGCAGCTGCCGGATCGACGCCAGCCGCGTGCGCCAGCCGAAGTGCTCCGAAGCCGGGGTCTTGTCCGGGTTGGCCAGCGCCCAGACCACGATATAGCCCGAGAACAGCACCATCAGCAGCAGACCCGGCAAGAAGCCGGCCAGGAACACGCGGATGATCGACACGTCCGCCGAGACCGCGTACACCACCATCGTGATGGACGGCGGGATCAGGATGCCCAGTGTGCCCGCGCAGGACAGCGAACCGAGCGTGATGCGCTCGTCGTAGCCGCGCCGCGTCAGTTCCGGCAGCGCCGACTTGGCAATCGTCGCGCAGGTGGCTGCCGACGACCCCGACACCGAGCCGAAGATGCCGCAGCCCAGGATGTTGACGTGCATCAGCCGCCCGGGCAGCCAGTTCAGCCACGGCGAGAGGCCGCTGAACATCTGCTCGCTCAGCTTGGTGCGGAACAGGATCTCGCCCATCCAGACAAAGAGCGGCAGCGAGGCCAGCGTGTAGGACGCGCTCGACGACCACCACGCATTGGCCAGGCTCACCAGCGCCTCGCGGTCGGAAAACACCACCAGGCCGACCCAGGAGGTGACCGCGATGGCCACCGGGATCCATGTGCCGATCGCGAGGAAGACGATCAGCACCACCAGCAGGACCAGCGCAACCAATACCGTGCTCATCAGACTGTCTCCCCGAAATCGCCGGCGGCGAGCTTGGCTTCCTGCGCCAGCTGGTAGCGCGGCTTGTGCCGGCGCACCACGCGCAGCCATTCATCGGCAACCGCCAGCAGGAAGCCGATGCAGCCCAGCACCGCGAAACTCTGCGGAATCCACAGCGGGATCACGATCTGGCCTTGCGAGACGTCTCCGATCTCCCAGCTCTGCCAGGCGAAGGTGCCCAGCGCCCAGGCCGCGTAGGCGGCGAACGCCACGCAGATGGAGAGCGACAGCACCTCCAGCGCCCAGCGCCGGCGCGGGCCGACCGCCTCCAGCAGCATCTCCACGCGCACGATGCCGCCGTGCTGGAAGGTCTGTCCGAGAATCAGGAAGGCCGAGGCGGCGCACAACCAGGCCACGAAATCGTCGCCGCCCTTGAACGTCACCGCGGTTTCGCGCGAGAGCGACATCAGCACCATGATCACGCAGACCGTGAGGATGCACAGCGCGGCGAGCGTGGCGAAGAGGTCGAGCAGGCGGTCAAGCCAGCGCTTGGGAAGAGGGGGAGTTGGCATGATGGGCAGCGGTTGGGAAAACAACAACGCGCAACGGCATCGGCCCCGCGCATAGGGCATGTGAGCGGGATCCCGGCGGCGCTTACAGACGCCGGGATCCCCCCTGCGCGGGCATGACGAGCCGCGGCGGCTTTACTTGCGATACGCGTCGAGAATGGCCTTGCCATCCTCGCCCGCACCCTTGGCCCAGTCATCCACCATGACCTTGCCCACCTTCTGCATGTCGGCCTTGAGCTGCGGCGAAGGCGGCTGCACCGTCATGCCGTTGCGCGACAGCGTCGCCAGGTATTCCTTGGTCTTCTGCTCCGAGACCTGCCAGCCGCGCTTCTCGGCATCGGCCACGGCCTTGAGCAGCGCGTCCTGGCTCGGCTTGTCCAGCGCGGCAAAGGCCTTCTTGCTGACCACCAGCATGTTCTTGGGCAGCCAGGCGTCAACGGTGTAGAAGTACTTCACGCTTTCCCAGACCTTGGTGTCGACCCCCGTCGCGCCCGACGACATGAAGGAGTTGACCGTGCCCGTGGCCAGCGCCTGCGCCAGGTCGGCGGCCTGGATGGTCACCGGCTGCGCGCTCACCAGCTCGGCGATGCGCGAGGTGGCAGGGTTGTACGCGCGCCACTTCAGGCCCTTCATGTCCGCGGCTGAATTGATCGGCTTGCTGGCATAGATGCCCTGCGGCGGCCAAGCCACCGCGTACAGCAGCTTCAGGCCCTGCTTGTCGAGCACCTTCTCGGTGACCGGGCGCGACGCCTGCCACAGCTTGTAGGCATCGGTGTAGCTTGTGGCGAGGAACGGCACCGCATCGACGCCGAACACCGGGTTCTCGTTGGCCAGCAGGGACATCAGGATCTCGCCCATCTGGACCTGGCCGGTCTGCACGCCGCGCTTGATCTCATTGGCCTTGAGCAGCGACCCGTTGGGATGCAGCACGATCTTGAGCTTGCCGCCGGTGGCCTTGTCCACGTCGCTGGCCATCTGCTGCAGGTTCTCGGTGTGCAGGTTGCTGACCGGGTAACCGGTCGGCAGGTCCCACTTGGTATCCGCCTGTACCGTCATGGCGGCCAGCGCCAGGCCGGCCGCAACGATTGCCTTGACTCGCATCTCGATCTCTCCTGGTGTGCGCGCGGGGGCGCGGTTGTACAGCTTGTTGCGTACTACCTGGTGCCGCCTGCATGTCGGACTGCAGGCAGCGCAAGATCAACGGCGCGGATTCCTGAGCGACAGGCTCGGCTCAGTCGTCGCGCTGTGACGGTTGCACGATGCGTTCCAACGCAAGGGCCGTGCCCAGCACGTCGGCATCGCGCATCGGGCCGTGCGACAGCATCAGTCCCACCGGCAGCTCGTCCGGCGCGTGGCAGGGCAGCGAGATCGAGCAGCCGTCGAAGAAATTGAATGCCGAGGTGTTGCGCAACAGCAGGGCATTGACGCGGAAGAACTGCGCATCATCGGTGCGCAGCGGGGCGATCTCGGGCGCCACCATCGGCACGGTCGGGCAGGCCACGGCGTCGAAGCGGGCCAGGCGCGCCTCCATGCGGGCGATCCAGTCGAGGCGGGCACGGCCCAGGTCGATATAGTCGGCGGCGCTGATATTGGCGCCGCGGTCGATGCGCGAGGCTACGCGTGGGTCGTACAGCTCGCGGCGGGTGGCCAGCACATGGCGGTGGATGGCGTAGGCCTCGGCTGAGCTGAAGCCGCCTTGCGCGTTCAGGCCGGCCAGTTCGCCGAGTTCCGGCAGGTCGATGTGCTCCAGTTGCACGCCGGCTGCCGACAGGCGGCCCAGCGCGCGGTCGAAGGCGCGTGCGACCACCGGGTCGAGGTCGTCCAGCAGGTACTGGCGCGGGATCGCCAGCCGCATGGCGGTGGGGCTGGTGACGCGCGGGATCACGGCGCTGTCGGCGATCACGCTGTCGACGGCGACGCAGTCGCCGACCGTGCGCGCCATCGCGCAGGCGGTGTCGAGCGTGTACGACAGCGGAAACGCGCCGGTCAGCGGCACGCGCCGCGCGGTGGGCTTGAACCCGGTGATGCCGCACAGCGCCGCCGGGATGCGGATCGAGCCGCCGGTGTCGCTGCCGAGCGCGGCGACGGCCAGTCCCAGCGCCACCGATACCGCGGCACCGGACGACGAGCCCCCGGGAATGCGCGCCACCCCGTCAGTGCCGGCCGGGTTGACCGGCGTGCCGTAATGGGGGTTGATGCCTACGCCCGAGAACGCGAACTCCGTCATATTGGTGCGCCCGACGATGGCCGCCCCCGCCTGGCGCAGCCGCGCGACCACGGTGGCGTCGGCCGCGGCGGGCTGGGCATCCTGGCGCACCACCGATGCCGCGCGCGTGACCTCGCCGGCGATGTCGTACAAATCCTTCACCGAGACCGGCAGGCCCGCCAGCGCGTGCAGCGGCTTGCCGGCGCGGCTGGCGGCATCGGCGGCGCGCGCGACCTGCGCCGCGGCCTCGAAGGTGCTGTGCAGGAACACGGCTTCCGCGGCCGGGCCCACCGCCGCCGCGGCCGCCTGCTCGATGATCTGCGCACGGCTGGTGGCGCCCTCGCGCAGGCGGGTGTTCAGGGTGTCGAGGTCAGGCAGCATCGATGGCATGGGCGCAAGAACTGGTGAGAGGGCGGGGCGGCGGCTGCGTCGTTGCCGACGGTGCCTGCCGGCACGGGGGGCACGGGGAGGGCGGGGATGCGCATGCGCCGGGCGGGCCGTGCCCGACGTTCCTCCTCATGCTTTACCTGTATTTATTAGGTGTTCATGCTCATAATTCGCCAATAAACTGTCAAGCTAAAATTGCCGGGGCGCGCTCGGGGCTTATACCTAGCATCCGCTAGGGCCCGCGCCATCCCATCGAAAGGAGTCTTCCGCATGGCACGCAAGCCAGTCGAGACCGGCCACGCCGCCGCCGTGGCGGATCCTGTGGCCGATTCAGTGCCCGACCAGCCGGCGGCAAGGCCGGCGCCCGCGCTGTCGCGCGCGGCCGGCACCAATATCGTGTCGTCGTCCCACCTGGTATCGGTGCGCAGCCCCGAGTTGTCCGAGTTCGAGTTCGGGCTGAATACCGCCTACAACGCCTACAGCCGCTGGGTGGTGCGCTGCATGGGCGCCGCCGGGGTGCGCGACCTGACCTTCCTGGACGTGCTGGTGCTGCACCACGTCAACCACCGCGGCCGGCCCAAGCGGCTGGCCGATATCTGTTTCGTGCTGAACGTGGAGGACACCCACCTGGTGACCTATGCGCTCAAGAAGCTGCAGGGGCTGGGGCTGGTGGCCGGGGAGCGGGTTGGCAAGGAAGCGACTTACTCGACCACGCCGGCCGGCGCCGAGGCGTGCTCGCGCTACCGCGAGATCCGCGAGCAATGCCTGACCAGCAATTTCTCCGAGGGCAGCGACGAGAACGCCGAGATCGGCGAACTGGCCCGCCTGCTGCGGGTGCTGACCGGGCTGTACGAGCAGGCCGCACGCTCGGCCACGTCACTCTGAGCCATAAATGGCCGTATGTGACGCATAGGCGTTATCACGAATTGCCGTAACACGGCGCTGCGTTGTTGTCGCAGTGCAAAATCCGGGGCCCGGCAAGGTACAATAGCGGTTTCCCGCCAGCCGGCACCCCATGCAGCGGTGCCGGCCAAGCTGCAGCCCCTACCTCTTCGCCTCCCGACCGCTACGATCATGGCGCATTTCTCGTGCTTCCCCGGCGCTTTGGCGCTTTCCGCCTTCCGTCAGCAACGCCTGCTCACCGCTCTCCGGCAAATCGACGCCGATATCGAGTCGGTGCACGGCCAGTTCCTGCATTTTGTTGACGCGCAGACGCCGCTGTCGGCCGACGACCAGTCGCGCGTGGCGGCGCTGCTGACCTACGGCGCACCGTTCGCCGAGCAGCCCGAGGGCGATCGTTTTGTCGTGATTCCGCGCTTCGGCACGATCTCGCCGTGGGCCAGCAAGGCCACCGACATCGCCCATAACTGCGGCCTCACGCATATCCACCGCATCGAGCGCGGCATCGAGATCACGGTCATCTGCAAGAAGGGCCTGCTGCGCGGCCGCAAGACGCTGGACGCGGACACCCGCGCTGCCGTCGCCGCGCACCTGTTCGACCGCATGACCGAGACCGTGGTCGCCTCGCGCGAGGACGCCGCCGGCCTGTTCCAGGAACTGCCGGCCAAGCCGCTGCGCTTTATCGACATCTCGGCCGGGCGCAGCGCGCTGGCCGCGGCCAACGTCGAGATGGGCCTGGCGCTGTCCGAGGACGAGATCGACTACCTAGTCGACGCCTACGCCAAGCTGGAGCGCAACCCGACCGACGTCGAGCTGATGATGTTCGCGCAGGCCAACAGCGAGCACTGCCGCCACAAGATCTTCAACGCCACCTGGACCATCGACGGCGTGCAGCAGGACAAGTCGCTGTTCGCGATGATCCGCAATACGCACCAGCTCAATCCGCAGGGTTCGATCGTTGCCTATTCGGACAACTCGGCGGTGATGGAAGGCGACGTGGCCGAGCGCTGGTTCCCGCGCGGCGACGACCACAAGTACGGCCGCCACGAGGCGCTGACCCACACGCTGATGAAGGTGGAAACGCACAACCACCCGACCGCGATCTCGCCGTTCCCGGGCGCCTCCACCGGCGCCGGCGGTGAAATCCGCGACGAAGGCGCGACCGGCCGCGGTGCCAAGCCCAAGGCCGGCCTGACCGGCTTTACGGTGTCCAACCTGATGCTGCCCGAGGCCGTCGAGTCCTGGGAAAACGACCGCGACGCCGCCCAGCCGGTGGCGCACCGCAACCCCGACCACAAGCCCGGCGTGACCGGCAAGCCGGACCGCATTGCCTCGCCGCTGCAGATCATGATCGACGGCCCGCTCGGCGGCGCCGCCTTCAACAATGAATTCGGCCGCGCCAACCTGGGTGGCTACTTCCGCGTCTACGAGCAGAACGTCGGCGGCACCGTGCGCGGCTACCACAAGCCGATCATGATCGCGGGCGGCATCGGCAATATCGACGCCTCGCACACGCACAAGAACCCGCTGCCGGCCGGCACGCTGCTGATCCAGCTCGGCGGCCCGGGCATGCGCATCGGCATGGGCGGCGGCGCCGCCAGCTCGATGGCGACCGGCACCAACACCGCCGACCTGGACTTCGATTCGGTCCAGCGTGGCAACCCCGAGATGGAGCGCCGCGCGCAGGAAGTGATCAACGCCTGCTGGCAGCTCGGCGACGCCAACCCGATCCTGTCGATCCACGACGTCGGCGCCGGCGGCATCTCCAATGCCTTCCCGGAACTGGTGGACGGCGCCGACCGCGGCGCGCGCTTCGACCTGCGCCAGGTGCACCTGGAAGAGTCCGGCCTGTCGCCGGCTGAGATCTGGTGCAACGAGTCGCAGGAGCGCTACGTCCTGGCGATCGCGCCGGACAGCTTCCCGCAGTTCCAGGCCATGTGCCAGCGCGAGCGCTCGCCGTTCGCCGTGGTCGGCATCGCCACGGAAGAAAAGCAGCTGCAACTGGTCGACGCCAGTGTCGACGCCGCGCTCAAGGAGCACTACGCCGTCAACATGCCGATGGACGTGCTGCTGGGCAAGCCGCCGCGCATGCACCGCGACGTCAAGCGCGTGGAACAGGCGCTGCCGGCCGTGGATGTGACCGGCATCAGCCTGGAGCAGGCCGTGCGCGACGTGCTGCGTCACCCGACCGTGGCCAACAAGTCGTTCCTGATCAGCATCGGCGATCGCACCGTGGGCGGCATGAACGCGCGCGACCAGATGGTCGGCCCATGGCAGGTGCCTGTGGCCGACGTGTCGGTGACCACGCTCGATTACAAGGGCAACGCCGGCGAAGCCATGACCATGGGCGAGCGCACCCCGCTGGCCGTGATCGACGCCCCGGCCTCCGGCCGCATGGCGATCGGCGAAGCGCTGACCAACCTGGCGGCTGCACCGGTCAAGGACCTGGGCAAGGTCAAGCTGTCGGCCAACTGGATGGCAGCCTGTGGCGTGGAGGGTGAAGACGCCAAGCTGTATGACACCGTGCACGCCGTAGGCATGGAGCTGTGCCCGGCGCTGGGCATCAGCATCCCTGTCGGCAAGGATTCGCTGTCGATGCGCACCAAGTGGCAGGACGACGGCGTCAACAAGGAAGTGGTGGCGCCGGTGTCGCTGATCATCTCGGCCTTCGCCGCGGTGGACGATGTAAACCGCACACTGACGCCGCAACTGCGTACCGATGCGGGCGACACCGTGCTGATCGCTGTCGACCTTGGCCGCGGCAAGAACCGCATGGCCGGCAGCATCCTGGCGCAGGTCATGCAGCAGGTCGGCGACAGCGCCCCCGACGTCGACAATGCCGAGGACCTGAAGAACTTCTTCAACGTGATCCAGCGCCTGAACCGCGAAGGCAAGGTGCTGGCCTACCACGACCGTTCCGACGGCGGCTTCCTGGCCACGCTGGCCGAGATGGCCTTTGCCGGCCACTGCGGCGTTTCGCTCAATGTCGACATGCTGGCACTGGATCCGCAGCAGGAGCAGGACTTCGGCGACGCCAAGAACTGGGCACAGCAGATCGCCGAGCGCCGCAACGACCAGACCCTGCGCGCGCTGTTCTCGGAAGAGCTGGGCGCGGTGGTGCAGGTGCGCATGCAGGACCGCGACGCGGTCTTCGCGGTGCTGCGCGAGGCCGGCCTGTCGGCGTGCAGCCACGTGGTCGGCAAGCCCAATGCGACCGATCAGGTCGAGATCTATCGCGACGCCAAGAAGGTGTTCGGCGCCTCGCGCACCGACCTGCAGCGCAACTGGAGCGAGGTCAGCTGGCGCATCGCACGCCTGCGCGACAACCCGGCCTGCGCCGACAGCGAATACGACCGCCTGCTCGACGCCGCCGACCCCGGCATCAGCCCGGTGCTGACGTTCGATCCGGCCGAGGATATCGCCGCGCCGTTCATCGCCACCGGCGCCCGTCCGCGCGTGGCGATCCTGCGCGAGCAGGGCGTCAACTCGCAGATCGAGATGGCGTACAGCATGGATCGTGCGGGCTTCGATACGCACGACGTGCATATGAGCGACCTGATCGCCGGCCGTGCCAACCTGGCCGACTTCAGCGGCTTTGTTGCCTGCGGCGGCTTCAGTTACGGCGATGTGCTGGGTGCGGGCGAGGGCTGGGCCAAGACCATTCTGTTCAACGCGCAGATGGCCGAGCAGTTCGCGGCGTTCTTCAACCGCCAGGACACCTTTGCGCTGGGCGTTTGCAACGGCTGCCAGATGATGAGTAACCTTGCCCCGATCATCCCGGGCGCGGGTGCGTGGCCGAAGTTCACCCGGAACCAGTCGGAGCAATACGAAGCGCGCTACGTCACGGTGGAAGTGCAGTCGTCGCCGTCGATCTTCTTTGCCGGCATGGAAGGCAGCCGTATTCCGATCGTGGTTGCGCACGGCGAAGGGTTTGCGGACTTCTCGCAGCAGGGCAATATCGGCGAGGCCAACGTTGCGCTGCGCTTTGTCGACAACTACGGCGCGGTCACGCAGGCCTATCCGCTCAACCCGAACGGTTCGCCGGAGGGGATCACCTCGGTGACGACCTTCGACGGGCGCTTCACTGTGCTGATGCCGCACCCGGAGCGCGTGTTCCGTGCCGCGACCATGAGCTGGGCGCCGGATGCGTGGAAGCAGGTTGCCGATGGCGGCAGCCCGTGGATGCGGATGTTCCGGAATGCGCGGAAGTGGGTGGGGTAAGGGCGCCCCGGGCGGTTGGACGGGATGAGCTGAAGGCCTGTCCCACGCTTAGCGCAGCTTAGTCAGGAGGCCACCGGCAGTGCTGGTGGCTTTCTGTTTGTCGTGGATGCGGGGTGTCTGCGGTTTGCCCCTGGTATCTGCTCGACGGCGCGCGCGGCTGGTTACAGCAGCGACCCGCTGTGGAACCATCTACCCGCTCCAAGCCGCAGCAGGGGCGCCACCCATTCATCCCAAAATCGGCGCCATCAACCTCGAACTCCACGACGCATACGCATAAGTCAGCATCCGCCCCGCATCAAAACCGGGAGACGGCCTGATCTCGCCGCGAACCTCCTTGTACGCCACGACGGCGTGCAGGATCTTCTCGGGAGCGTAGCGGTCACGCAGCGGGAGGTGGGGATGGAGCCGGCGCCAGCCAGGGGCGGCGCCGTCCAGGGACGCCCAGGCCAGTGCGCAATAGCACATGCCCCGGGACGAGAGATGCCACAGTTGCCAGTATCCGGCGGTCGTCTCCACGCGCTGCATCCTTCAACAGTGCAGACCGGCGGGGGGGCCGACCGGTCCGTGCTTACTGAATCTTGGCCTTGTCCTTCAGCGACTTCATCATGGCCTGGAACTGCTCACGCTGCCAGTTCTGGTCGCCCATCAGCATCTGGGTCAGTTGCGGCTTGACCTCTTCGAACGACGGGATCTTGGCTTCGCGCACGTCCACCAGCTCGATGATGTGCCAGCCGAACTGGGTCTTGACCGGGGTCTCGGTCATCTGGCCCTTCTTCAGGCCGGTCATGGCCGCCGAGAACTCCGGCACGTAGCTGCTGCTGTTGGCCCAGTCCAGGTCGCCGCCGTTGGCCGCCGAGCCCGGGTCCTTGGAAGCGGCCTTGGCCTGGTCCTCGAACTTTGCGCCGCCCTTGATCTTGGCGATGATGGCCTTGGCGTCGGCTTCCTTCTCCACCAGGATATGGCGGGCGTGGTATTCCTTGCCGTTGCCGAACTGCGACTTGATCTTTTCGTACTGCTTGCGCAGCTCGGCGTCGCTGGCGCCGTGGGTCTTCACGTAGTCTTCGAACACCGCGCCGGCCAGCACGTTCAGGCGGGCCTGTTCCAGTTGTTCCTGCACATCGTCGCGCTGGGTCAGGCCGCGCTTGTTGGCTTCCTGCACAAGCAGTTCGCGGTCGATCAGCATGTTGCGGGCCCGCGAGCGCAGCTCCGCATTGTCGGGCTGGCCGGTGCCGGCGATCAACTTGTCCAGCTTAGCCGACGGAATGGCTTTGCCATTCACGACGGCGGCATTCTGGGCGATGGCCGGCAGGCTGCCGGCAGCAAGCACAGCCGCCAGGCTGAACGAGAGGACGGTGGTCTTCATGGAATCAGGTCTGAGAGTTGCTGGAAGATGCGCGTGATTGAGCGCGCGTTTGGTACTCTTGGTCGGTGAACGCAGTCACGGCCAGTGCGTGGATCTGCGCGGGGAACAGACCGCGCAGCGCATCATACACCATGCGGTGTCGCGCAACCCGGTTGTGACCTGCAAAGCGCTCGCTGACGATTGTCACGTCGTAGTGTCCGCCGCCAGAGGCGGCGCCGGCGTGTCCGGCGTGCAAGGCGCTGTCATCGCGCACGGCCAGGTGGCTGGGGGCGAGCGCATCGCGCAGCATCGCCTCGATAGTGGCGGGATCGGCTGCCATCAATGGATTCCTTCTGATTCTGGGGTGGACAGGGACGTCAGTCCTTGCTGTTCTCGGGCATATGGCGCGACAGCCAGACGCTTTGCGCGACGATAAACACCAGCATCAGCCCCATGCTGCCGAACAGCTTGAAATTGACCCAGACGTCAGTCGAGAACTGGTACGCCACGTACAGGTTGAGCACGCCCATGGCGGCGAAGAAGCCCGCCCAGGCGGCATTCAGCCGCGCCCACACCGAATCGGGCAGGCTCACCTGCTTTTCCATCATGGCGCGGATCAGGTTCTTGCGCCAGCCGATCACCGAGCCCATCAGCGCCGCGGCGAACATCCAGTACAGCACGGTCGGCTTCCACTTGATAAAGGTCTCGTTGTGCAGCACCAGCGTGGCGCCGCCGAAGACCGCGATGATCAGCAGGCTGACCCACTGCATCGGCTCCACCTTGCGGTGGCGGAACCAGACCCAGCCGATCTGCACCACCGTCGCGGCGATGGCCACGGCGGTGGCGGTGTAGATGTCTGCCAGCTTGAAGGCAACAAAAAACAGGATGACCGGGAACAGGTCGAACAGGAATTTCATGCGGTACCAGGTTATTCAGCGCTGCGGATCGCGCTGGGGATCGTTACCGCTGCCGGCCCCGTGGGCATCATCCGCCTCACGTTGCGCCGGGTCGCGATCGTCGAATTTTAGCGCAGCCGAGTTGATGCAATAGCGCAGGCCGGTCGGCGCCGGGCCATCTTCGAACACGTGGCCCAGGTGGCTGCCGCATTCCTTGCACCTTACCTCGATCCGGACCATGCCGTGGGTGTGGTCGGTATGTTCGGCAATGACCTCGCCGTTGATCGGCCGAAAATAGCTGGGCCAGCCGCAGCCGGCATCGAACTTGG
Organism: Cupriavidus sp. DF5525; assembly: GCF_040149425.2. Lineage (NCBI taxonomy): Bacteria > Pseudomonadati > Pseudomonadota > Betaproteobacteria > Burkholderiales > Burkholderiaceae > Cupriavidus > Cupriavidus sp. DF5525. The sequence continues at coordinate 1,599,087 of NZ_CP168265.1, forward strand.
TGGCGGACTCGAACAGCGGCGTGCCGCAGCCGACGCACTTGTAGATGCCGCGGTCCCAATGGTCCCAGTAGCGGCCGGTGAAGGGGCGCTCGGTGGCCGCCTCGCGCGTGACGCGGTACTCGATGTCGGAGAGTTGTTCACGCCACTCGGCGTCGGTCTTGGTGGTGGTCATGGTCGGGTCTTCCTCGGTTTTTACGTGCTTTGCGCGAACCTTACACCGGCTGGCGCCAAAGTGCAGGCGCGGGGCTCACGACGAGCAGCTGACTTCCAGCCCCGACGCCCAGTCCGGCGGCAGCGCCGCGTAGTGTTCCGCTTCCGGCTGTTCGTCGAACGGGCGCGACAGTACGGCCAGCAGGCGGTCCACTTCACTGAAGTCCTTCTCGCGTGCGTGCCGGATCGCGGTTTCGGCCAGGTGGTTGCGCAGCACGTATTTGGGGTTGACTGCCAGCATTTCCAGTTCGCGCGCGGCATCGTGCGACTGGTCGGCGCGCAGGCGCACGCGGTAGTCGGCCACCCAGGTGTCAAAGGCGGCGCGATCCAGGAACAGGTCGCGCACCGGCGCGTCGCGCGAGGCATCGGTCGACGAGATACCGCACAGCTTGCGCCAGAACAGCGTGTAGTCCACGCGCTGGCCGTGCAGCAGCTGGAACAGGCTGGTCAGCAGCGGCTCGTCGGTTTTGTCATCGCCGCCGGCGGGCGGGCGCAGGCCCAGCTTGGCGCGGTAGTGGCGGAAGAAGGCGGCGGCGTAGCGGTCGCGGAACGGGTCAAGCGCGGCGCGCGCGGCTTCCACGGCGGCGTCGCGCGCGCTTTCCTTGTCGGACTCTTCCTGCGAGAGCCACAGCGGCATCAGCGCCTGCGCCAGGCAATGCAGGTTCCAGAACGCAATCTGTGGCTGCTGGCTGTAGGCGTAGCGGCCCTGCGTGTCGGAGTGGTTGCAGATATGGTTGGCGTCGAACGCGTCGAGGAAGCCGAACGGGCCGTAGTCGATGGTCAGGCCCAGTATCGACATGTTGTCGGTGTTCATTACGCCGTGGCAGAAGCCCACTGCCTGCCAGTGCGCGATCAGGTCGGCGGTGCGCAGAGACACCTCGCGCAGCAGTGCCTGGTAGGGCTGGGCATCGTCGCGGCAGGCCGGCATGAAGTTGTCGATGACAAAGTCCGCGAGCTGGCGCAGCGCAGCTACGTCGCCGTGCGCGGCGAAATGCTCGAAGTGCCCGAAGCGGATAAAGGTCGGCGACAGCCGCGTCACCACCGCGGAGGTTTCGATGGTTTCACGGCGCACCGGCGCGTCCGAGCCGACGATGGAGAGCGCGCGCGTGGTCGGCACGCCGAGCGCGGCCATGGCCTCCGAGCACAGGTACTCACGGATCGAAGAGCGCAGCACCGCGCGGCCGTCGGCCATGCGCGAATAGGGCGTCAGCCCGGCGCCCTTGACCTGGATCTCCCAGGGGCCGGTATCGGTCTCGGCCTGCGCCAGCCGGATCGCGCGGCCATCGCCGAGCTGGCCGGCCCAAACGCCGAACTGGTGGCCGGAATAGACCGTGGCGATGGGGTCGGCCCACTCCGGCAGCTGGTTGCCGACAAAGGTCTCGATAAAGGCCTGCTCAATGCCGATGTCGGCATCCCAGCCCAGCAACGCGGCCGCGGCCGGCGCCACGCTCACCAGGTAAGGCGAGGGCAGCGGCGAGGGAGGCAGGCGCGTGAAGAACTTTTCGCCAAGTGCAGCAAAGCCAGGCGAGGTGCGGAAGGGAACGGACAGCGGAACGGACGCCGTGGCGCGCGAGGGTTGTGGAGCGAAGGACTGGGGCGTGTCTGGCATCGCGTAGTGGCGCGGGGGCGCTAGGGGCGGTGTGCATCGCGTGGCCCGGAAGCGGTGCTGCAGGCCGCTTGCAGGGCAGTGCAGCGCCGCATGCCGAGGTCACGGAAATGCGATTGTGGCTAGGGAAAACGACATGTTGAGGTGCAACATGCCACGCAGTATTGTACGTCCTCAATGGTTCTCGACTGACGAGACCGCCACGCACCGCACGGTTATTCCCCCTCCTTTAGTGCGCACATAAGTCCGGTGCATGGACATTCGCAGAATTGCGGCCCCGATGACCACGACAGTACGGCAGTGCACAACAGAATCACGTTGACGCTGATTCGATGCACGGGAACAATCGCCAAAAAATAGTACGGTTGTTCGTTTTCAGGCGAAAACCAGACTTTCAGGAGACAGGTACATGGCATTGATGGGTCAAATGATGAGCGCTCCGCTGCTCATTTCCTCCATGATCAAGCACGCCGCCCGTTACTACGGGAGCACCGAGATCGTTTCGCGGCGCACGGAGGGCGACCTACATCGCTACACGTACCGTGACTGCGAACTGCGCGCGCGCAAGCTGGCGCAGGCGCTCGGCGCACTGGGCGTGAAGCAGGGCGAGCGGGTCGGCACGATGGCCTGGAACGGCTATCGCCACCTCGAGATCTACTATGGCGTGTCCGGCATGGGCGCCGTCTGCCATACCGTCAACCCGCGCCTGTTCCCCGAGCAGATCGCCTATATCGTCAACCACGCGGAAGACAGCTACATCTTCTTCGACCTGACCTTCCTGCCGCTGGTGGAAGGCGTGGCGCCGCATTGCCCCAACGTCAAGGGCTGGGTGGCGATGACCGACCGCGCGCATATGCCGGCGGAATCGAAGGTGCCGCTGCTGTGCTATGAGGAGTTGATCGACGCCCAGGACGGCAACTACGAATGGCCACAGTTCGACGAGAACATGGCGTCGAGCCTGTGCTACACCTCCGGTACCACTGGCAACCCCAAGGGCGCGCTGTACTCGCACCGCTCGACGGTACTGCACTCCTATGCGTCGGCCATGCCCGACGCGCTGGGCTGCTCCGCCAGCGACGTGATCCTGCCCGTGGTGCCGATGTTCCACGTCAATGCCTGGGGCCTGCCGTACTCGGTGCCGCTGGTCGGCGCCAAGCTGGTGCTGCCGGGTGCCAAGCTGGATGGCGCTTCACTCTATGAACTGTTCGAGCAGGAGAAGGTGACCTTCTCCGCCGGCGTGCCGACCGTCTGGCTCGGCCTGCTGCAATACGTGCAGTCGAACAAGCTGAAGTTCTCCACCTTCCGCCGCACCGTAATCGGCGGCTCGGCCGCGCCGCCGGCGATGATCCGCGCGCTCGAGGCGCTGGACGTCGAGGTGATCCACGCCTGGGGCATGACCGAGATGTCGCCGCTGGGCACGTCGTGCAAGCTGCTGGCCAAACATGCGGAGCTGTCCGACGCCGACCGCCACAAGATCCAGGAGAAGCAGGGCCGCGTGATCTTCGGCGTCGACATGAAGATCGTCGACGGAGAGGGCAAGGAACTGCCGTGGGACGGCAAGGCCTTCGGCGACCTGATGGTGCGCGGGCCCTGGATCATCGAGCGCTACTTCCGCAACGACGCCAACCCGCTGGTCGACGGCTGGTTCCCGACCGGCGACGTCGCCACCATCGACCCCGATGGCTTCATGCAGATCACCGACCGCAGCAAGGACGTGATCAAGTCCGGCGGCGAGTGGATTTCGTCGATCGATATCGAGAACGTCGCCGCCGCGCACCCCGCGGTGCATATGGCGGCGTGCATCTCGGCCTACCACCCCAAGTGGGACGAGCGTCCGCTGCTGGTGGTGGTGAAGAAGCCCGGCGCCGAGGTCAGCCGCGAGGAACTGCTGCAGTTCTTCGAAGGCAAGGTCGCCAAGTGGTGGATCCCGGACGACGTGGCCTTTGTCACCGAGATCCCGCTGACCGCCACCGGCAAGATGCAGAAGCTCAAGCTGCGCGAACAGTTCAAGGACTACAAGCTGCCGTCCGCCTGAGGCCGGCACGCCAGGCCAACCGGTGCGCCGTGCCAGCTTGCGGCACGGCGTGTTCGGGGCGGACCGGGCGCGCGACGGGAGGAGTGCGCCCGGCCTGCCGCAATCAACGACAAGCCAACGACAAGAGTGAAGGAGACAGGTATGACCAAGATGCGTCCGCTGGTGGCTGGTGTGGCCGTGTTCGCCGCAATGGGTTCTGCGCTGGTTTCGGGGTCTGCACTCGCGGATACGGTGAAGATCGCCTTCATCGATCCGCTTTCGGGGCTGATGGCCCCCGTTGGCCAGAACCAGCTCAAGAGCTGGCAGTACGTGGCCGACGTAGCCAACCAGAAGGGTTGGGCCGGCACGCACAAGTTCGAGGTGGTGGGCTTCGACAACAAGCTGTCGCCGCAGGAAAGCCTGACCATCCTGAAGCAGGCGGTCGACCAGGGCATCCGCTATGTCGTGCAGGGCAACGGCTCGTCGGTCGGGCTGGCGCTGCAGGATGCGGTGGCCAAGCACAACGAGCGCAACCCGGGCAAGGAAATCGTCTACCTGAACTACGCCGCAGTGGACCCGGACATGACCAATGCCAAGTGCAACTACTGGCATTTCCGGCTCGACGCCAACTCCGACATGAAGATGGAGGCGCTGACCACCTTCCTGGCCAAGGATCCCAACGTCAAGAAGGTCTACCTGATCAACCAGAACTACTCGTTCGGGCACCAGGTGGCCAAGGCCGCCAAGGACTACCTGAAGCGCAAGCGCCCGGATATCCAGATCGTGGGTGAAGACCTGCACCCGCTGGCACAGGTGAAGGACTTTGCGCCGTACGCGGCCAAGATCAAGGCCTCGGGCGCCGATACCGTGATCACCGGCAACTGGGGCAGCGACCTGGCGCTGCTGATCAAGGCGGGCAAGGACGCCGGCCTGACCACCAACTATTACACGTACTACGCCGGCACCACCGGCGTGCCCACGGCGATGGGCGCGGCCGGCGCCGAGCACGTCAAGTACGTTGGCTACTTCAACGCCAACAACAAGGGCTTCAAGGGCTCGGACGTCATCGAAGGCTTCAAGAAGAAGTACAACGATGACTTTTACGTGGTCGCTTCCTATACCGGCATCGCCATGCTGTCCAAAGCGATCAAGGACAGCGGCTCGACCGATCCGGTCAAGGTCGCCAAGGCGCTGGAAGGCATCAAGGTCGACAGCATGAATGGCACGGTCGAGATGCGCAACACCGACCACCAGGCCCAGCAGCCGCTGGTGGTTGCCACCTGGTCCAAGGTCGATGGCAAGGAAGTCAAGTACGACCAGGAGAACACCGGCTACGGCTGGAAGACCAACGCGCTGATGGACCAGTACGTGTCCGCCCAGCCCACGTCCTGCCAGATGAAGCGGCCGGGCTGATCCTGTCCCGTGGCGGGCCGGCCACGCTGACAAAGTGGCCGCCCGATCCAGCATACTTTCGGTCTGAAATCGGGGAGCGTCCGGGGCGTCATGCGCCCCCGGAGGGGGACGCTTACCCTTAATCCAACCGGACGGATGCCGGCGCGCCCCCACGCACGCCGGCGCCAGCTTGAAGGACACGCTGTGGAATTCTTCGTCATCTCACTGCTGAACGGCATCAGCTACGGGCTGCTGCTGTTCATGCTGTCGTCGGGCCTCACCCTGATCTTCAGCATGATGGGCGTGCTCAATTTCGCCCACGCCAGCTTCTACATGCTGGGCGCCTACTTTGCCTACACCATCGCCAGCAAGATCGGCTTCTGGCCGGCGCTGATCTTCGCGCCGCTGCTGGTCGCCGGCGCGGGCGCGCTGGTGGAGCGCTTCGGCCTGCGCACGGTGCACAAGTACGGTCACGTGGCCGAGTTGCTGTTCACCTTCGGCCTGGCCTACTTGATCGAGGAGGGCGTCAAGCTGGTGTGGGGCCTGGCCGCGGTGCCGTACCGCATCCCGGCGGAGCTGGACGGGCCGCTGTTCACGGTGTTCACCTCGTCCTTCCCCAAGTACCGCGCCTTCATGATGCTGGTATCGCTGAGCATGCTGGTGGCGATTTACCTGGTGCTGACGCGCACCCGCATCGGGCTGGTGATCCAGGCCGCGCTGACGCACCCGGAAATGGTCGAGGCGCTCGGCCACAACGTGCCGCGCGTCTTCATGATGGTGTTCGGCGGTGGCGCCGCGCTGGCCGGGCTGGCGGGGGTGATCGGCGGCAATGCCTTCGTCACCGAGCCGTCGATGGCCGCGGCGGTGGGCTCGATCGTGTTCGTGGTGGCGGTGGTGGGCGGCATGGGCTCACTGGTGGGGGCGTTCATCGCATCGATCCTGATCGGTGTGCTGCAGACCTTTGCCGTCACCATCGACGCGTCGCTCGCGGGGCTGCTGACCAGTCTGGGGCTGGCGGTCAGCGACGCCACGCCGTTCTATTCCTTGTGGAAGCTCACGGTGGCCCAGGTGGCGCCGGTGCTGCCGTACCTGCTGCTGGTGGTGATGCTGATCTTCCGCCCGCGTGGACTGATGGGAACCCGGGAGAGCTGACACCATGGAGCAAGCGATGCAACAACGCCGCGAGCCGGTGGTCACCGGCCGCACCATGCGCTACCGCCCGCTGAACCTGGCGCGCTGGATGATCTGGAGCCTGACCGTGCTGGTCATGCTGGTGCTGCCGCTGGTCTTTACCGGGGGCTTCGCCATCACGCTGATGTCGCAGATGGGCATCATGATCATTTTCGCGCTGTCGTACAACATGCTGCTCGGGCAGACCGGCATGCTGTCGTTCGGCCATGCGGTGTATTCCGGCCTGGGTGCCTTTATCGCCGTGCACGTGCTGAACATGGTCGGCGCCGGCAAGGTATGGCTGCCGGTGTCGATGCTGCCGCTGGTCGGGGGGCTGGCCGGCGCGTTCTTCGGCGTGATCTTTGGCTATGTCACCACCAAGAAGGCCGGCACCACCTTCGCCATGATCACCATGGGCATCGGCGAGATGGTGTTCGCGAGCTCGCTGATGTTCCCCGAGTTCTTCGGCGGCGAGGGCGGCATCTCCACCAACCGGGTGGTCGGCGACCCCTTCCTGGGCCTCACCTTCGGGCCGGGCCGCCAGGTCTACTACCTGATCGCGGTGTGGTGCGTGGCATCGATGGTGGCGATGTACGCGTGGACGCAGACGCCGCTGGGCCGCATCGCCAACGCCGTGCGCGACAACCCCGAGCGGGTCGAGTTCATCGGCTACAACACCCAGCGCGTGCGCTACCTGGTGCTGATCCTGTCGGCATTCTTCGCCGGCATCTCCGGCGCGCTGGCGGCGATCAACTTCGAGATCGTCTCGGCCGAGAACGTCAGCGCGGTGCGTTCCGGCGGCGTGCTGCTGGCGGTGTTTATCGGCGGCGCGGGCGTGTTCTTCGGGCCCATCATCGGCGCGGTGGTGTTCGTGCTGTTCGCGGTGGCGCTGTCGGACCTGACCAAGGCCTGGCTGCTCTACCTGGGGCTGTTCTTTGTGCTGATGGTGATGTTCGTGCCGGGCGGGCTGGCCAGCCTGCTGTTGATGCAGCTGCCGCTGCTGGGCAAGGGCAAGCTCAAGCGCATGCTGCCGTCGTACGCCCGTGCCGGCGCCGCCGGTGTGGTGCTGCTGCTGGCCATGATTCTCACGGTCGAGCTGGTCTACAAGGTTCAGGTCGACAGCGCCAATGGCACCGCCATGAAGCTGTTCGGCATCGGTTTCGATGCCGCGATGTGGATGCCATGGGCGGTGGCGGCGGTGCTGTGGGCCGCCGGGCTGGCCGCATGGCGGCTGGCGGTGCGCGGCGCGCGGGCTGAGTGGGACAAGGTGCAGGCAGAAATCGCGGGAGGCAGGGCATGACGGCGGCGCTGGAACTGACCGATGTACGCAAGAAGTTCGGCCAGACGGAGATCATCCGCGGCGTGAACCTGAACATTGCCAAGGGCGAGCGCCACGCGCTGATCGGGCCGAACGGGGCGGGCAAGTCCACCACCTTCAACCTGATCTCCGGCCGCTTTGCGCCGACCAGCGGCACGGTGCGGCTGAACGGCGAGGAGATCGGCGGGCTGCAGCCCTTCGTGATCAACCGCATGGGGCTGTCGCGCAGCTTCCAGATCACCAATATCTTCCACCGGCTGTCGGTGTTCGAGAACCTGCGCTGCGCGGTGCTGTGGTCGCTCGGCTACAAGTACTCGTTCTGGCACAGGCTGACGGGCCTGCGCGATGCGCGCGAGCGCGCCGAGGAAGTGCTGGAGCTGATCGGCATGCAGCACCGCCGCGATTCGCAGGCCGGCTTGCTGACCTACGCCGAGCAGCGCGCGCTGGAGATCGGCATCACCATCGCCGGCGGCGCCGAGGTGATCCTGCTGGACGAGCCCACCGCGGGCATGAGCCGCTCCGAGTCCGACCATGCGGTCGAGCTGATCCGCAAGGTCACCGTGGGCAAGACGCTGGTGATGGTGGAGCACGACATGAGCGTGGTGTTCGGCCTGGCCGACCGGATCTCGGTGCTGGTCTACGGCGAGGTGATCGCCACCGACACGCCGCAGGCGATCCGTAACAACCGCAAGGTCAAGGAAGCCTACCTGGGCACCACGCTGGACGAAGACACCACCGAAGGAGCGCACTGATGGGCAAGCGCATGCTGGACGTCACGGGCCTGCACGCCTACTACGGCAAGAGCCATATCCTGCACGGGGTGGATGCCCATATCGACGAAGGCGAGATCGTCGCGCTGCTGGGCCGCAACGGGGTGGGGCGCTCGACCATGGCCAAGGCCATCCTGGGGATGGTCAAGGCCGAGGGCTCGGTGAAGTTTCGCGACGAGGAGATCCTGGGGCGGCGCACCTTCGAGATCGCGCACCTGGGGATCGGCTATGTGCCGGAGAACCGGGATATCTTCCCGACGCTGACGGTGCGGCAGAACCTGTTGCTGGGCGAGAAGCGCAACCCGCGGCAGGCCAAGCCGCGCTGGTCGGTGGAGGACATGTTCAATATGTTCCCGCGGTTGAAAGAGCGGGAAAACACCTCGGCCGGCGTGCTGTCAGGCGGCGAGCAGCAGATGCTGACGCTGTGCCGCACGCTGATGGGCGACCCCGACCTGATCCTGATCGACGAGCCGACCGAAGGGCTCGCGCCGATGATCGTGACGCTGGTGGGCGATTACCTGAAGACGCTGAAGGAGCGTGGGGTGTCGGTGTTGCTGATCGAGCAGAAGCTGGCGATTGCGCTGGATATCTCGCAGCGGGTCTATGTGATGGGACACGGGCATATCGTGTTCGAGGGGACGCCCGCGGAGTTGAAGGCGAATTCGCAGGTGCGGAAGGAGTGGCTGGAGGTTTGAGCCGACCAGACCCAATGCAAACGGCCCGCGCATTTGCGCGGGCCGTTTGGCTTAAGGCGGGAAACGGCTCAGGCCGCCAGCTTTTCCCGGGCCTCGACCTGAGGCTTCGGCAACTCGAACGGCATATCCTCGTAATCGATCATCCGAGTCTTCTTCACGACCCGATATCCCCACCACAGCGCCAGGAACGCCGGCACGCCGATATAGGTCGCAACGATCTCCGGCCAGCGGTTCGGGATATCCGCGAACGCCTGGTAGTTCTGCCCGGCCACGATCACCACGCACAGCACCCCGGCAAAGATCGGCCCGAACGGATACAGCGGCGACCGGTACGCCAGCATGCTGACGTCATACCCCTGATGCACCAGCCCGCGGCGGAAGCGGTAGTGGCTGACGGCAATTCCGAGCCACGCAAAGAAGCCCGTCATGGCCGAGGTATTGAGCAGCCACAGGTACACCGCCTTGTCCCCGAACAGCGAACTGAAGAAACACAGCGCGCCCACGCCAGTGGTGAGCAGCAGCGCATTGAACGGCACGCCATTCACCGTCAGCTTGCCAAAGGCCCGCGGCGCGCGGCCGCTGACCGCCAGGCCATAGAGGATCCGGGTGGACACATACATGCTCGAGGTACCGGCCGACAGCAGCGCGGTCAGCACCACGGCATTCATCAGGCCCGCCGCAAAGGCCAGCCCGGCGTGGCGGAACACTAGCGCGAACGGGCTCACGCCGACGTCGGTGACGTCATTGCGCAGCAGGCTGGGATCGGTATAGGGAATCAGCACCCCGATGATCAGGATGGCAATCACATAGAACAGCAGGATGCGCCAGAAGGTCTGCCGGATCGCGCGCGGGATGGTCTTGGCCGGGTTTTCCGCCTCCCCGGCGGCCACGCCAACGGTTTCCGTGCCCTGGAACGAGAACCCCGCAATCATCGCCACCCCGAACATGGCCGGGATGCCGCCGACAAAGGGCGCGTCGCCGAGCGTGAAGTTGTGCCAGCCCGATTGCGGCCCGCCCTTCATGATGCCGAAGATCATCAGCAGGCCCACGCCCAGGAACACCACCACGGTTACCACCTTGATCAGCGCGAACCAGTACTCGGCCTCGCCGAAGCCGCGCACCGAGAAGGCATTGAGCACGAACATCAGCAGCAGGAAGGCCGCGCTCCAGACCACCCCTGGCACATGAGGGAACCAGTACTGCATCACCAGTTGCGCCGCGGTCAGCTCCACGGCGATGGTCACCGCCAGGCTGAACCAGTAGTTCCAGCCCAGCGCGAAGCCGAAGCCCTCATCGACATAGAGCGCGCTGTAGGTGACGAAGGAGCCAGCCACCGGCATATGGACGGCGAGCTCGCCCAGGCTGGTCATCAGGCAGTAAACCATCAGGCCGAGCAGCACATACATCAGCAGCGCGCCGCCGGGCCCGGCCTGTGCGATCGAGGCGCCCGAGGCGACGAACAGCCCCGTGCCCACGGCGCCGCCGATGGCGATCATGGTCAGGTGGCGGGCCTTGAGCTTGCGCTTGAGGTCGTCATGCTCTACCACCGGGTGCTGGTGCTGGTGCTGGTGCTCGTGCGGGTGTGAATGTGAATGGGAAGACATCAGGGTCGCTGGAACTTCCGCCGGCCCGGCGTCTTGTGGAGGCCTGGGCGGCAAAAAACGAAAAGCCGCGAGTCTACCGCGTCTTTTTCAGCGAGTCGTCCGACCGGGCCAAATAAAAGTCCGATACTGAGTTTAGAACCGGCCCTCGGTTGGTCTCGCATGTGCTGTAATCGGCATTCATTCGGACGCGGCAGCGCGAATTTTCCGGCTAATGGGGCGCCCGTCATGCATCCCGGTAAGGGCCACAATTCACGCCGTTCATGCAATAGGAAAACCGCCAAAATTAAAATTGAACGACCGTGCTATTTTGTGTATGCTTGTTTCGCCCAACAGCCTGAAGGCGTTGATGGGCGCGGGAATGCGGCAAGTCGGGCGGAGGGTTTACCCTCCCGCGGTGCCAGCCACCCGGGCAGCAAACGGCCATTACAGGCCGTGCAGGAGCGGTAAAAAATGAATTCGAGAATTCGAATCCCGAGACAACTTCTGAACAAAGGAACCAGCATGACAGCGCAGTATCAGGTTCAGGACGGCGTAGCCGTCATCACGCTCGACAATCCCCCTGTCAACGGCCTGGGTCACAGCACCCGGCTTGGCATCGTCGAAGGCATGACCCGCGCGCTGGACGATGCCGCCGTCAAGGCGATCGTCATCACCGGCGCTGGCAAGGCATTCTCGGGCGGCGCCGACATCCGTGAATTCAATACGCCCAAGGCCATGCAGGAGCCGACGCTGCACTCGGTGATCCGCGTGCTGGAAGCATCGTCCAAGCCGGTGGTGGCTGCGGTGCACTCGGTCGCCATGGGTGGCGGCCTGGAGCTGGCGCTGGGCTGTAACTACCGCGTGGCGTCCAAGGGCGCGCAGATCGCGCTGCCGGAAGTGAAGCTGGGCCTGCTGCCCGGCGCCGGCGGCACGCAGCGCCTGCCGCGCGTGATCGGCCTGGAGGCCGCGGCCAACATGATCGTGTCGGGCACCCCGGTGCTGTCCGAGAAGTTCGCCGGCACCAAGCTGTTCGACGAGATCGTCGACGGTGATGTGCTGCCAGCAGCGGTCAAGTTTGCGCAGAACGTTGGCGCCGCCACCGGCCCGCACCCGAAGGTGCGCGACCTGAAGGTGCGCCACGAGAACCCCGAAGGCTACCTGGGCTTTGCCCGCAACACCGTTGCCGCGATGGCCAAGAACTTCCCGGCGCCGCTGAAGTGCCTGGAAGCGGTGGCCGGCTCGCTCAAGCCGTTCGAGCAAGGCCTGAAGGAAGAGCGCGAGGGCTTCCTGTTCCTGGTCACCACGCCGGAATCGCGCGCGCTGCGCCACGCCTTCTTCGGCGAGCGTGCCGCCAGCAAGATCCCCGACGTGCCTGAAGGCACCGCGACCCGCAAGATCGAGAAGATCGCCGTGATCGGCGCCGGCACCATGGGTGGCGGCATCAGCATGAACTTCCTGAACGCCGGCATCCCGGTCACCATGCTGGAAACCAAGCAGGAAGCGCTGGACCGCGGCGTGGCCACGATCCGCAAGAACTACGAGAACAGCGCCAAGAAGGGCAAGCTCACGCAAGAGAAGGTCGAGCAGCGCATGGGCCTGCTGAGCACCACGCTGTCCTATGACGACCTCAAGGACGCCGACCTCATCATCGAGGCCGTGTTCGAGGAAATGGGCGTCAAGGAGACCGTGTTCAAGAAGCTGGATGAAGTCGCCAAGCAAGGCGCGATCCTGGCCTCGAATACCTCCACGCTCGACGTCAACAAGATCGCTTCGTTTACCAAGCGTCCGCAGGACGTGGTCGGCATGCACTTCTTCAGCCCGGCCAACGTGATGAAGCTGCTGGAAGTGGTGCGCGGCGAGAAGACCGGCAAGGATGTGCTGGCCACGGTCATGCAGATCGGCAAGAAGATCAAGAAGACCGCGGTGGTGTCGGGCGTGTGCGACGGCTTTATCGGCAACCGCATGATCGAGCAGTACAGCCGCCAGGCCGGCTACCTGCTGGACGAAGGCGCGCTGCCCGAGCAGGTCGACAAGGCCATCGAGAAGTTCGGCTTTGCCATGGGCCCGTTCCGCATGGGCGACCTGGCTGGCAACGACATCGGCTGGGCCATCCGCAAGCGCCGCGCGGTGGACAAGCCGGACATCCAGTATTCCAAGACCGCCGACCTGCTGTGCGAAATGGGCCGCTTCGGCCAGAAGACCGGCGCGGGCTGGTACGACTACAAGGCGGGCGACCGCAAGCCGTACCCGAACCAGCAGGTCAACGACATGATCGTGCAGCACTCGAAGGACCTGGGTATCACGCGCCGCAAGATCTCTGACGAAGAGATCGTCGAGCGCCTGGTGTTCGCACTGGTCAACGAAGGCGCCAAGATCCTGGAGGAAGGCATTGCTTCCAAGGCTTCGGATATCGACATGGTGTACCTGACCGGCTACGGCTTCCCGCTGTTCCGCGGCGGCCCGATGCTGTACGCGGACCAGGTCGGCCTGTACAACGTGGCGCTGGCAATGAAGCGCTACGCCAAGGGCTACCACGGTGAAGCCTGGCAGGTCGCGCCGCTGCTGCAGAAGCTGGCGGACGAAGGCAAGGGTTTCAACGGCTAATACGGCCACGAGGGTTCAGCCAGGAGCGGCCATGAACACGACCATCGGACCGGACGATTGCCTGCTGGTGATCGACGTGCAGAACGACTTCATGCCGGGCGGCGCGCTTGCCGTGCTCAATGGCGATGAGGTGGTGCCCGTCATCAACCGGCTGGCGCGCGCGTTCGGGCACGTGGTGCTGACGCAGGACTGGCATCCGGCCGCGCACGTCTCGTTCGCGGCCAATCATGCCGGCACGCAGCCGTTCCAGTCGCTCACGCTGCCGTACGGGCCGCAGGTGCTGTGGCCGGTGCATTGCGTGCAGGACACGCCGGGCGCCGCGCTGCATGCGGGCCTTCACGTGCCGCACGCGCGGTTGCTGATCCGCAAGGGCCACCATGCCGACGTGGACAGCTACTCCGCCTTCCTGGAGGCGGACCGCACCACGCGCACCGGGCTGGCCGGCTACCTGCGCGAGCATGGCGTCAGGCGCGTGTTCTGCGCCGGGCTGGCGACGGACTACTGCGTGGCATGGAGCGCGCTCGATGCGCGCGCCGCGGGCTTCGAGGCCGCGGTGATCGAGGATGCCTGCCGCGCCATCGACCTGGAAGGGTCGCTGGCGCAGGCGTGGCAGGACCTCGGCGCCGCCGGCGTCGCCCGTGTCATGTCCGCGGATGTGCTCAAGGGCCAGGGCTGAACCGAACCACCGAACTGAAAGACACAAGAGATTCCGAGGAGCAAGACATGAACGAAGCAGTCATCGTATCCACCGCACGGACCGCACTGGCCAAGAGCTGGAAGGGTGCCTTCAACATGACCCACGGCGCCACGCTGGGTGGTCACGCCGTTCAGCACGCCATCGCCCGCGCCAAAATCGACGCCGCCGAAGTGGAAGACGTGCTGATGGGCTGTGCCAACCCGGAAGGCGCCACCGGCGCCAATATCGCGCGCCAGATCGCACTGCGCGCCGGCTGCCCGGTCACCGTGCCTGGCGCCACCGTCAACCGCTTCTGCTCGTCCGGCCTGCAGACCATCGCCATGGCCGCGCAGCGCGTGATCGCCGATGAGGGCGATATCTTCGTCGCCGGCGGCGTGGAGAGCATCTCCTGCGTGCAGCAGGAGATGAACCGCCACATGATCCAGGAAAGCTGGCTGGTCAAGAACAAGCCGGAAATCTACTGGAACATGCTCCAGACCGCCGAGACCGTGGCCAAGCGCTACAACATCGCGAAGGAGCGCCAGGACGAATACGGCGTGCGCAGCCAGCAACGCGCCGCCGCCGCCCAGGAAGCCGGCAAGTTCAAGGACGAGATCGTGCCGATGACGGTGCTCGCCGGTGTGGCCGACAAGTCCACCGGCCAGCTGGTGACGAAGGAAGTCACCATCTCCGCCGACGAAGGCATCCGCGCCGACACCACGCTGGAAGGCGTGGCCAAGATCCGCAGCGCGGTGCCGGGTGGCGTGATCACCGCCGGCAATGCCTCGCAGTTCTCCGACGGCGCTTCGGCAGCCGTGGTGATGAACGCGCGCGTGGCCGAGGCCAGGGGCCTGCAGCCGCTGGGTGTGTTCCGCGGCTTTGCCGTGGCGGGCTGCGAGCCGGATGAGATGGGCATCGGTCCCGTCTTCGCGGTGCCAAAGCTGCTGAAGAAGGCCGGCCTGAAGGTCGAGGACATCGGCCTGTGGGAGCTGAACGAAGCCTTCGCCGTGCAGGTGCTGTACTGCGCCGACAAGCTGGGCATCCCGATGGATCGCCTCAACGTCAACGGCGGCGCCATCGCAGTGGGCCACCCGTACGGCGTGTCGGGTGCTCGCCTGGTCGGCCATGCGCTGATCGAAGGCAAGCGCCGCGGCGTCAAGTATGTGGTCGTGACCATGTGCATCGGCGGCGGCCAGGGCGCGGCTGGATTGTTCGAAGTCCTGTAACTGCCGACAAAGCCGGCACGCTGCCGGTTTGCTCCCCCGCCCGCTTGCGGGAGAGGGGCAGGGGGTGAGGGCAGGCGGTGGCATACCGCCGGCCTGTACTTCGTAGTACCGTCCGGCCCTCACCCCAACCCTCTCCCGCATGCGGGAGAGGGAGCACCCATGCGGTGCGATTCAAAGCCCTGGCGGTTCGCACAAGAAGGCAACAAGAATTCACGGCGCACCACGCAGTGCGCCGCATGGAGACACCATGTCGATGATCCTTTCCCGCCGCGACCTGAACTTCGTGCTGTACGAATGGCTCAAGGTCGACGAGCTGACCCGCATCCCGCGCTATGCCGACCACTCGCGCGAGACCTTCGATGCAGCGCTGGACACCTGCGAGAAGATCGCCACCGACCTGTTCGCGCCGCACAACAAGAAGAACGACCAGCAAGAACCGCATTTCGACGGCGAGACCGTCAGCATCATCCCCGAAGTCAGCACCGCACTGAAGGCCTTCTGCGATGCCGGGCTGATGGCCGCGGGCCAGGACTATGAGCTGGGCGGCATGCAGCTGCCGGTGGTGGTGGAGAAGGCCGGCTTCGCTTATTTCAAGGGCGCCAACGTCGGCACCAGTTCCTACCCCTTCCTGACCATCGGCAACGCCAACCTGTTGCTGACGCACGGCACGCCGGCGCAGGTCGAGACCTTCGTCAAGCCGGAGATGGAAGGGCGCTTCTTCGGCACCATGTGCCTGTCGGAGCCGCAGGCCGGGTCGTCGCTGTCCGACATCACCACGCGCGCCGAGTACGAGGGCGATTCGCCGCTGGGCCAGCAATATCGCCTGCGCGGCAACAAGATGTGGATTTCCGCCGGCGAGCACGAGCTGTCGGACAACATCGTCCACCTGGTGCTGGCCAAGATCCCCGGCCCGGACGGCAAGCTGATCCCGGGCGTGAAGGGTATCTCGCTGTTCATCGTGCCCAAGTACCTGGTCAACGAGGACGGCTCGCTCGGCGAGCACAACGACGTGGTGCTGGCCGGCCTCAACCACAAGATGGGCTACCGCGGCACCACCAACTGCCTGCTCAACTTCGGCGAAGGCATGAAGTACAAGCCGGGCGGCAAGGCCGGCGCGATCGGCTACCTGGTGGGCGAGCCGCACAAGGGCCTGGCCTGCATGTTCCACATGATGAACGAGGCGCGCATCGGCGTCGGCCTGGGCGCGGTGATGCTGGGCTATACCGGCTACCTGCATGCGCTCGACTACGCGCGCAACCGCCCGCAGGGCCGCCCGGTCGGCCCCGGCGGCAAGGACGCGGCCAGCCCGCAGGTCAGGCTGGTCGAGCACGCCGATATCCGGCGCATGCTGCTGGCGCAGAAGAGCTACGTCGAAGGCGGCCTGGCGCTGAACCTGTACTGCGCGCAGCTGGTCGACGAGGAAGAAGCGGCCGCCGCCGCCGGTGACGAGACCACGCACGCGCGCCTCGCGCTGCTGCTCGACATCCTGACGCCGATCGCCAAGAGCTGGCCGTCGCAATGGTGCCTGGAGGCCAACAACCTGGCGATCCAGGTGCACGGCGGCTATGGCTATACGCGCGAGTACAACGTCGAGCAGTTCTACCGCGACAACCGCCTGAACCCGATCCACGAAGGCACCCACGGCATCCAGGGCCTGGACCTGCTGGGCCGCAAGGTGGTGATGAAGGATGGCGCGGCGTTCAAGCTGCTGGGCGACCGTGTGCAGGACACGATCAAGCGAGCGCTGTCCGCCGACGATGCCGAACTGGCGCAGCAGGCGCGCGCGCTCGGCGCCGCCACCACGCGCCTGGCCGAGGTCACGCAGACGCTGTGGAGCGCGGGTGACCCGAACGTGACGCTGGCCAATGCATCCATCTACCTGGAGGCCTTCGGGCACGTGGTGGTGGCGTGGATCTGGCTGGAGCAGGCGCTGGTGGCACAGGCCGGGCTGAAGCAGGCGGGCGGCAAGGAAGACGAGGATTTCTATCGCGGCAAGCTGGCCGCCGCGGCCTACTTCTTCCGCTGGGAACTGCCCAAGGTCGGACCGCAGCTGGACCTGCTCGAAACGCTCGACCGTACCACGCTGGATATGCAGGACGCGTGGTTTTGAACGGCCCTCGCCCCATCCCCAAAGACAAGAGAACGAAGGAAGACAACATGCGCACCATCCAGCAACTGTTTGACCTGAAGGGCAAGACCGCACTGATCACCGGCGGTTCGCGCGGGCTCGGCCTGCAGATCGCCGAGGCACTGGGGGAGCAGGGCGCCCGCGTGGTGCTGTCGGCGCGCAAGGCCGACGAACTGCAGGCGGCCCAGGCGCACCTGAAGTCGCTCGGCATCGAGGCCGACTGGATCGCCGCCGACGGCTCGCAGGAGTCGGAGATTGCGCGGCTGGCTGACGAAGCTATCGCCAAGCTGGGCCACGTCGACATCCTGGTCAACAACGCCGGCGCCACCTGGGGCGCCCCCGCCGAAGACCATCCGGTCGAGGCCTGGGACAAGGTGATGAACCTGAACATCCGCGGCCTGTTCCTGCTGAGCCAGCGCATCGGCAAGCTGTCGATGATCCCGCGCCGCTACGGCCGCATCATCAACGTGGCGTCGATCGCCGGGCTGGCCGGCAACCCGCCGGGCACGATGGAAACCATCGCCTACAACACCTCCAAGGGCGCGGTGGTCAACTTCACGCGCACGCTGGCGGCCGAGTGGGGCGAGCACAACATCACCGTCAACGCGCTGGCGCCGGGCTTCTTTCCGTCCAAGATGACCAAGGGCTCGCTCGAGCGCCTGGGCGTCGAGGCCATGTGCGCCGGCGTGCCGCTGCATCGCCTGGGTGACGATGAAGACCTGAAGGGCGCCGCGCTGCTGTTCGCCAGCGATGCCGGCAAGCACATTACCGGGCAGATCCTGGCGGTCGACGGCGGCGTCAGCGCGGTCTGAGCGGGGCAATCCGGCGCCGCGGCTTGGCGGAACGCCGGATTGCGCTCAAACTTGGGGCCGGCGCGAGGCGGCTGCCTCGCAGGTACTCATTTTCCGGACTTGCATTAGCCATGAACCAGTTCAAAGGGCCCCTGACCCATATCCCCTTCCTCGCCGACCTCGGCGTGACCTGCAGCCTGGCTGAAGGCGGGCGCAGCGAGATCGCGCTGCCGATCCTCAAGCGTCACGAGAACAGCTGGGACATGGCGCACGGCGGCGTGATCATGACGCTGCTCGACGTGGCCATGGCCGTGGCCGGCCGCAGTGCCGACGCGGACGGGCGCGGCGTGGTCACCATCGAGATGAAGACCAGCTTTATGGCGCCCGGGCGCGGCACGCTGACCGCGCGCGGCACCACCGTGCATCGCACCACCACCATGGTGTTCTGCGAAGGCGAGATCGTCGACGCCGACGGCAAGACCGTGGCGCGCGCGTCGGGCACCTTCAAGTACATCCGGCGCATGCCGCCGCAGCGTCCGGGCGAGACCGATACCGGCGCCGACGGCTGAGCGCCGGCAAGACGAAAGTACGCGGGGCGGCGCTGCCGCACCCCGCCTTGCAGTATCCAGGCAGTTTCCATGCTGTTTCCACATTCCTAATGGAAGGAACCGATCATGTCCAATACGTTCAAGCGCATCGTCCTGGCCTCGCGTCCCGAGGGCGCGGTAACGCCGGCCAATTTCCGGCTGGAAGAAGTGCCCGTGCCGCAGATCGCCGACGGCCAGGTGCTGGTGCGCAACCACTACCTGTCGCTGGATCCGTATATGCGCGGCCGCATGAACGACAGCAAGTCCTACGCCGCGCCGCAGCCGCTCAATGAAGTGATGATCGGCGGCACCGTGGGCGAGGTGGTGGAAAGCAAGAACAGCAAGTTCAAGCCGGGCGACAAGGTGGTCGGCATGTTCGGCTGGCAGGAAATGGGCGTCAGCGACGGCACCGGCCTGCAGCAGGTCGATACCACGCATATCCCGCTGTCGGCCTACCTGGGTTCGGTCGGCATGCCGGGTGTGACCGCCTGGTACGGGCTGAACAAGATCATCATGCCCAAGCCGGGCAAGACCATCGCCGTGAGCGCCGCATCGGGCGCGGTTGGCAGCGTGGTCGGGCAGCTCGCCAAGCTGGCCGGCTGCCGCGCGGTCGGTTTTGCAGGCGGCAAGGACAAATGCGATTACGTAGTCAACGAGCTGGGCTTCGATGCCTGCATCGACTACAAGGCGGCGAAGGATCCCAAGGAGCTCTACACGATGCTCAAGGAGGCCACGCCCGACGGCATTGACGGCTATTTCGAGAACGTCGGCGGCGATATCCTGGATGCCGTGTTGATGCGCATGAACGCCTTCGGCCGCATCGCCATGTGCGGCATGATCGCGGGCTATGACGGCCAGCCGGTGCCGCTGAAGAACCCGCAGTTGATCCTGGTGTCGCGCCTGACCATCGAGGGCTTTATCGTGTCGGAGCACATGGAGGTCTGGCCGCAGGCGCTGAAGGAACTGGGCACCGCCGTCGCGCAGGGCAAGCTCAAGTTCCGCGAGAGCATTGCCGAAGGGCTGGCCAGCGCGCCGGAGGCCTTTATCGGCTTGCTCAAGGGCAAGAACTTCGGCAAGCAACTGGTCAAGCTGGCCTGAGCGGTTTGAGTGAAGGGCCGGCGGCGCGCCTGCGGGCGTGCTGCCGGCCACGCAGTTCATGACAACGCAGGCAGAACAAGAGGAGACACCCATGAACGCCCCGCAAGTCACTGAGCGCGCCGACGAGATCGGCGCCGGCCTGTCCGAAGAGGTCAAGGCCCGCTACCGCAACCTGCCGCGCCCGCCGCAATTCGCCACCGCCGCCGAGGAGCGCCTGCACCGCAAGCAGCGCCTGGCCGCGGCCTTCCGCTTGTTCTCGAAGTTCGGTTTCGACGAGGGCGTTGCCGGCCATATCACCGCGCGCGACCCGGAATTCACCGACACCTTCTGGGTCAATCCCTTCGGCGTGCATTTCAGCCAGGTCAAGGTGTCGAACCTGATCCGCTGCGATCACCACGGCGACGTGGTGGAGGGCGATTACCCGGTCAACGCCGCGGCCTTCGCCATTCATTCGCGCGTGCACCAGACCCGCCCCGACGCGGTGGCTGCGGCGCACTCGCACAGCACCTATGGCCGCGCCTGGTCCACGCTGGGCCGCCCGCTCGATCCGCTGACGCAGGACGTGTGCGCGTTCTACAACGACCATGCGCTCTATGACGACTTCGGCGGCGTGGTGGTGGAGCTGGACGAAGGCCAGCGCATCGCCAACGCGCTTGGCCAGAACAAGGCCGCGATCCTGCAGAACCACGGCCTGCTGACGGTCGGCAAGACCGTGGACGAGGCGGCGTGGTGGTTTATCACGATGGAGCGTTCGTGCCAGGTGCAGCTGCTGGCCGAAGCCGCCGCCGCGCCTACGCAGGCACCGCTGAAGATGATCTCCGACGCGGCCGCGCGCCAGTCTTATTCGATCGTCGGCACGGCGCAGGCGGGCTGGTTCCAGTTCCAGCCGCTGTACGCCCGCATCGTCAAGGAACAGCCCGACCTGCTGGACTGAGCTGACATCGCCCGGGCCAGAAGGAGTTGCCGCAACACGGCCGCCGACGCGCGGCCCTCCACGCAATCGTTCCACACACAGGGAGCTGGATCGCATGGCCGACATCATTCTTCACCAGTACGCGACCTCGCCGTTCTCGGAAAAAATCCGCCTGCTGCTGGGCGCCAAGGCGCTGGCGTGGCAGGCCGTGGAAATCCCCGCCATCCTGCCCAAACCCGACCTGTTGGCGCTGACCGGCGGCTACCGCCGCACGCCGGTGATGCAGATTGGCGCTGACATCTATTGCGACACCGCGCTGATCTGCGAGGTGCTGGACGCGCTGGCGCCCACGCCGGCGCTGTTTCCGCCGGAACAGGCCGCCGCGGCGCGGCTGGCGGCCGCGTGGTTCGATACCGCGTTGTTCACCGCGTCGGTGACCTATGTGTTCCAGCCGGCCGGCGTCGCCAGCATGCTGGGGCACCTGTCACCGGCACAGATCCAGGCTTTCACCGCCGACCGCAAGGCCATGCGCGGCGATACCAATGCGCTGCGCATGCCGCTGGCCGAGGCGAGCGCGCTGCTGCACGAGACCTTCAGCCTCCTGGAAACGCAGTTCGCGGCCGGCATCGCGCATGTGGCCGGGCCGGCGCTGTCGGTGGCGGACTTCTCGCTGTACCACAACCTCTGGTTTATCCGCCGCGCGGGCGCGCTGGCGCAGTTGCTCGAGGCGTATCCGCGGCTGCAGGCCTGGTATGCGCGCATGAACACCTTCGGCCACGGCCGCCCGCACGTGATCGACAGCGAGGACGCCATTGCCGCGGCCCGCAGCGCCGACCCGGTGGCGCTGGAGCAAGGCGTGGTTGCCGATGGCGGGCTGGAGGCGGGCGACCCCGTCACTGTCACGCCCACCGACTACGCGCGCGACCCGGTAGCCGGCGTGCTGCTGTCCCTGACGGCGATCCGCGTCACGCTGCGCCGCCAGGACACGCGCGCGGGCGCGCTCAACGTGCATTTCCCGCGGCAGGGCTACCAGGTGCGGCGTGCCGCCTGAGCGCGCGCCGCGCACCGCCCGCCGTTCCCACCACGATTCACGCGACAGGAAAGACGACATGAAGGATTTCTCCAACAAGGTGGCCGTGATCACCGGCGGCGCCTCGGGCTTTGGCAAGGAGTTCGCACGCATCGGCGCCGACCTCGGCATGAAGCTGGTGCTGGCCGACGTACAGGAAGACGCGCTGGACACCACCGTGGCCGAGTTCAAGGCGCGCAACGTGCCGGTGATCGGCCTGCGCACCGACGTGTCCCGCGCCGACCAGGTGCAGGCGCTGGCCGATGCCGCGATCGAGGCCTTCGGCGAGGTCAACCTGCTGTTCAACAACGCCGGCGTGGGTGCGGGCGGCTTGATCTGGGAGAACTCCGAGAAGGACTGGGAGTGGGTGATGGGCGTCAACCTCTACGGCGTGGTGCACGGCGTGCGCATCTTCACGCCGCTGATGCTGGCCGCCGCGGATAAAGATCCGTCGTATCAGGGCCATATCGTCAACACGGCATCCATGGCGGGCTTGCTCAATCCGCCGGCGATGGGCGTGTACAACGTGTCCAAGCACGCGGTGGTGTCGCTGTCGGAAACGCTGTACCAGGACCTCGGGCTGGTCACGGAGCAGGTGCGCTGCTCGGTGCTGTGCCCGTACTTCGTGCCCACCGGCATCAACCAGTCGCAACGCAACCGGCCCGCCGACCTGGCCAACCAGGCGCCGCCGACGCGCTCGCAGCTGGTGTCGCAGGCGCTGTCGGACAAGGCCGTCGGCTCCGGCAAGGTCACCGCGGCCGAGGTCGCGCAGAAGACCTTCGATGCCATCCGCGAAGAAAGCTTCTATATTTATTCCCACCCCCAGGCGCTGGCACCCGTGCGCCAGCGCTTCGAGGACATCGTCGGGCAGCGCAATCCCGGCGATCCGTTTGCCGACAAGCCCGAGGTCCGCGCGGGCCTGGTGGCCGCGTTGCGCGGCTGAATGCAACGCGACCAACGAGGAGGACCGCATATGGAGAACGCCATGGCCGCACCCGCCGCCGTGATCCGCCACCTGCAATACGCCAGCCTGCCCAACGGCAGCCGACTGCACTATGCCAGCGCGGGCGAGCGGGGCAAGCCATTGATGCTGTTCGTGCATGGCTTCCCTGAGTTCTGGTTTGAATGGGAAGCGCAGCTGGCCGAATTCGGGCGCACGCATTTTGCCGTGGCACCCGACCTGCGCGGCTATAACCTGTCGAGCAAGCCTGCCGCGGTCGAGGCCTACAAGCCGCGCCATATCGTCGAAGACCTGGTGCAGTTCGTCAGTGCCCTGGGCTATGACCAGGCCGTGGTGGTGGCGCATGACTGGGGCGGCGCGATCTGCTGGAACCTGGCGATCCAGTTCCCGCAACTGGTGCGGCAGCTTGTCATCGTCAATTCGCCGCATCCCTACCTGTTCGCCAAGGCGCTGGCCACGGATCCGGAGCAGCAGGCCGCTTCCGCCTACATGAACTGGCTGCGCAAGCCGGGCGCGGAAAAGGCACTGGCGGCCAACGACTTCGCGCTGCTGGACCGGATGCTGGCCGATGCCGACGGCAAACCTGCCGCATGGTTCACCGACGAGACGCGGGCGAGGTACCACGCCGCCTGGTCCCAGCCCGGTGAGGACGGCGTCCATCCGCTTGCCGGCGGCGTCAATTTCTACCGCGCCTCGCCGATGCATCCGCCAGGCGAGGGCGAGCCGCCGCCCGACATTTCGCGCCTGGACCCGGCCGCCTTCGTCATCAAGGTGCCCACGCTGGTGATCTGGGGCGAGCGCGACCGCGCGCTGCCCAAGTCGCTGCTGGACGGGCTGGGCGAGTTTGTGCACGACTTGCGCGTGGAACGCATTCCAGAGGGCAGCCATTGGGTGATCCACGAACAGCCGGAGCGGGTCAACCTGTTAATCCGGAGCGCGCTGCCGGCTACGTAAGACGTCCGCCAACCGCTACAGCCCCGCCTTGATGGCAGGGCTTTTTGTTGCCTACCGCAGGGCGGACAGGTGCGATTTGCGTCCCATGCATACCCATACGCACGCGATGCGCAGGTGGCGTAACGTCAACCCAAGGGCGCGCACATCTGCCCAAAGACGTCTGAAGCATTTACTGAATAATCAGTACGAGACCGGTTCTTTATTAAGGGCTGGCTTCCGTCTAAGCATCCGGTAGATGCCGACGCGGTTGCCGTAGTCGCGCAGCGTGAAATGGCGCAGGTCCGGATACGGCATGGTCATGTTGCCCGGCGCCACCACCGGCCTGCCCGTCGGGTTCAGCGGGAAGAACTGCAGGCTCACGTTCACCCACAGCGCCAGCTTCCTGCCGCCCGGCCATCGGACCGGCGCGCGGCTTGCCAGCATCGGCTGCGTGCCTTCGACCGCTATGGCGTGCGCCCGACCTTTGCCGTCAATACGCGGCTGGCGCAGCGGTATCCAACCCCGGCGACATGGATAACCTGAACAACTCCAACCGCGTCAACAACGCGATCAAGTACCGCAGCCAGAACTACGGTGGCTTCAGCTTTGGCGGGGTCTACAGTCTGGGCGGCGTGGCCGGGTAGCCGGCGCGTAACCAGATATGGTCACTGGGTGCCGGCTACGGCAGTGGCCCGCTGCAGCTTGGCATCGGTTACCTGAACGTAAAGAACCCCAACACGTCGTTCTACGGCACCGGCGTCACCGCCAATACCACCGGCTCGGCACCGCTGAACACGCTGACCAATATCGGCTCGCCGGTGCTGTCGGGCTATGCGTCGGCGCGGTCGGAGGAAGTGTTTGCCGCGGGCGCGGCCTACAGCTTCGGCGCTGCCACGGTGGGCACCACATACTCGAACACATGCTTCAAGGATGTGGGCGATTTGTCGTCCGGCCCGAATCCCTTTGGCAACCGCGGCACCGCCACCTTCAACAACGTGGAGCTGAGCTTCAAGTACCAGCGGACGCCGGCCCTGCTGACGGGCGTGGCGGCCGATTACGCGAAGGGCAGCGGCATCCATGACGCGAGCTACCGTCAGTTCGTGTTGGGTGCGGACTACAACCTGTCAAAGCGCACCGACGCCTACCTGATGGCGATCTACCAGAAGGCATCGGGGACCGATTCCACCGGCCGCAGCGCGGTGGCCGCGATCAACGGCGTGCGCGCGTCGGCCGGTGACAGCCAGACGGTGTTCCGGGTGGGCCTGCGCCACAAGTTCTGACGCAGCAGGGAGTGGCCGCGGGGCAGACCCCGCGGACCGCTTCAGGTCAGACGCTCGCGGTATAGCCGGTAGTTCTCGTCGTCGAAGCAGACGAAGGTCACCTGCTCGATCTCGGGCGTCACGGCCAGCGCCTCGCGTACGGCCGCGATGGCGACATCCGCCGCGCGCTCGCGCGGGAAGCCATAGATGCCGGTGCTGATATTGGGGAAGGCCAGCCTGCGCAGGTGATGCTGCGCCGCCAGCCGGATGCTGTTGCGGTAGGCGTTAGCGAGCTGTTCGTCCTCGCCCTGGCCACCGCCGTGCCAGACCGGCCCGACCGCGTGGATCACGTACGGTGCGGGCAGGCGCCCGCCGGTGGTGATCACCGCCTCGCCGGTGGGGCAGCCGCCTTGCGCGTCGCGGATCGCGCGGCAGGCCTCCATGATGGCGGGGCCGCCGGCCCCGTGGATGGCGCCGTCGACCCCGCCGCCGCCCAGCAGCCCGCTGTTGGCCGCGTTGACGATGGCATCGACTTCCATCCGGGTGATGTCGCCATGGACTACCTGCAAGTGCTCGCCGGTCATGTTGTCTCCTGCTCAGTGGAGGGAGGGCCGCCGGCCGGTCCGGCTCAATTGACCGGCCGGCGGGTATGCGCTGCGTAGGGCACTACATGGATTGCTCAAGCATACGCCGATAATCCTCGGCGCTGGCCTCTTTCGGATTGGTCTTGTGGCAGTGGTCGACCAGCGCGCCCGCAATCACCTTGTCGAACATGTCTTCGGTGACGCCCATCTGGCGCAGCCCGGTCGGCAGACCCAGGCGCGCGGTCATGTCGTGCACGGCCTGCGCGAGATCGGCATCCTCGGCCAGGTGCATGGCGCGGCGCAGGCGCGCATAGCGGTGGTCGCGCACCACAGTGAGCGCGTCGGCGTTGAAGCGCAGCACCGCGGGCATCACCACCGCATTGAGCGTGCCGTGATGCAGGCCGGTGCGGCCGTCGATCTTCAGCCCACCGAGCGGGTGCGACAGCGAATGCACGCAGCCCAGCCCCTTCTGGAACGCCATCGCGCCCTGCATCGACGCGCTCATCATGTTCAGCCGCGCCTCGCGGTCCTGGCCGTCGCGGGTGGCGCGCTCGATATGGGCCCAGGCGCGCTCCAGGCCATCCAGCGCGATACCGTCGGCGGGCGGGTTGAAGGCGGGCGCGAGGAAGGTCTCGACGCAATGCGCGATCGCGTCCATGCCGGTGGCGGCGGTCAGGCCCGCGGGCAGCCCCAGCGTCAGTTCGGGGTCGCAGACGGCGGACTTGGGCAGCAGGTGCCAGGAATGGAAGCCCAGCTTGCGGCCGTCGTCGAGGATGATGATGGCGCCGCGCGCCACTTCGCTGCCGGTGCCGGAGGTGGTGGGCACGGCGATCAGTGGCGCGGCCTGGTCGGTGATCTTGGCGCTGCCGCCTTCGATGGTGGCGTAGGTGGTCAGCTCGCCCGGATGCGTGGCCAGGATGGCGATGCCCTTGGCCAGGTCGATCGACGATCCGCCGCCCACAGCCACCAGCCCGTCGCAGCCGGATTCCCGATACTGCGCCGCGGCCTTGCGCACCATGGCCTCGGTCGGGTTCGACGGGGTTTCGTCGAACACAGCGACGTCAAGGCCCTGCATCGCATCGATGGCGCGCTGGGCCACGCCGGCGGCGACCACGCCCTTGTCGGTCACCAGCAGCGGGCGGCGGATGCCGATGCGCTCGCATTCGGACTTGAGCAGGTTTACCGCGCCGAAATCCAGGTGGATGTGGGTCAGATAGTAGATAAACGCCATGTCTGCTTGTCTCCTGTTGTTATCTGTCGCGAATCTGCCAGCAAAGCTGCCCGGATGGGAAGCTGGCCAGGCGCGCTGCCTTGCGTTTCAATGGAGTTTCGAGTGAGTTTCAGTAGCCCTCCGGCGCGCATCAGCCGATCATCGCGCAAAAACTCGCCGCGTGGCAGACTGGCTCGGGGTTTTCGGGGTTATCTCGTACTGCCGGGACCCTGGAACATCTGGCATCATACTAAAATCGAACGACCGTTCACAATTCGAACTTCTCCCGATGCGGGCGGCGCGCAACGCACCTTTTAAGCACCTTTGCCCGCCGCCGGTCCCGGGTCTCGAAACCACTGATCTTCATGTCCGCCGTCCCGTCCTCCGTCCCTGCCACGCCCGGCATGCCATCCAGCCCGCTCGACCCGCAGATCGCGGCGCTGCTGGAGCTGATCGCGCGCGCCAGGCGGCCGCCGATCCATGCGATGGACCCGGAAGACGCCAAGATCGCTTACGAGAAGAGCGCGCCGATCCTCGACATCAACCCGCCGGCGGTGCACGCGGTGGAAGACCTGCACGTGTGCGCGCGCGACGGCCATGGCATCCCGGTACGGCTGTACGCGCCGCGCGAGGCGAGCTGGGCCGAGCCGCTGCCGCTGCTCGTGTATTTCCACGGCGGCGGCTTCACGGTGGGCAGCGTCAATTCGCACGATGCGCTGTGCCGGCTGCTGTGCGGCCAGGCCGATTGCATGGTGCTGTCGGTGGACTACCGGCTCG
The DNA here is from genome assembly GCF_040149425.2 of Cupriavidus sp. DF5525. Classification (NCBI taxonomy): domain Bacteria; kingdom Pseudomonadati; phylum Pseudomonadota; class Betaproteobacteria; order Burkholderiales; family Burkholderiaceae; genus Cupriavidus; species Cupriavidus sp. DF5525. The sequence continues at coordinate 1,626,661 of NZ_CP168265.1, forward strand.
GGCCGCAATGGCGCTTCCCGACCGCGGCCAACGATGCCTTCGACGTGCTGCACTGGGTCTTCGAGGAAGCCGCACGGCTGGGCGCCGACCCGGCACGCATCGCGCTTGGCGGCGACAGCGCCGGCGGCACGCTGGCCGCGGCCTGCGCGGTCGAGGCACGCAATACCGGCCTGGCGCCGGTGCTGCAGCTGTTGATCTATCCCGGTACCTGCGCGCGCCAGGACACGCCGTCACACCGCGCACTGGCCGAGGGCTACCTGCTGACGGCGGAGATGATCCGCTGGTTCTTTGCCCAATACCTGGACCAGGACGCCAGCCGCGACGACTGGCGCTTCGCGCCGCTGGACGGCGGTGGCAGCGGCGCGGACGTGGGCGGCGTGTGCCCGGCCTGGATCGCCGTGGCCGGCTACGACCCGCTGCATGACGAGGGCGTCGCCTACGCCGACAAGCTGCTCGGAGCGGGCGTGGCCGCCACGCTGGCGGATTACCCCGGCATGATCCACGATTTCTTCAAGCTGGGCCGGTTCGTGCCGGCGGTGGCGCAGGCGCATGCCGACGCCGTCGCCGCGCTGCGCGCCGCGTTCGGCCACCCTTAAAACCAATAAATTTTCAGCAGTAACTCGCAGCACAAGGAGACATAGTCAAATGCAACGCCGCCACTTCCTCGCCCGCGCGGGCCTCGTCGCCGCTACCGCGGCCATGGGCCTTGCCGCCATGCCTGCCCAAGCCCAGGCCGACAAGTTCCCGCAGCGCCCGATCCGCCTCCTGATCGGCTACACCGCCGGCGGCTCCACCGATATCCCGTTCCGCGTGCTGGCCGACAACGCCTCCAAGATCCTCGGCCAGCCGGTGATCGTCGAGAACAAGCCGGGCGCGGGCGGCGTGCTGCCCGCGCAGATGATGCAGTCGACCGCACCGGACGGCTACACGCTGGCGCAGGTCGCGATGCCGGTCTACCGCCTGCCGTACACCACCAAGATCAACTGGGACCCGGTCAAGGACCTGAGCTACATCATCAACCTGGCCGGCTACTCGTTCGGCCTGGTGGTGCCGGCCGATTCGCCGATCAAGACCATGCAGGAGTACATCGCCTACGCCAAGGCCAACCCGGGCAAGCTCACCTACGGCTCGCCGGGCTCGATGACGACGCTGCACCTGACCATGGAAGAGCTGGCGCTGAAGCAGGGCGTGCAGTTCTCGCACATCCCCTACAAGGGCAACGCGGAGTCGATGCAGGCGTTGCTGGGCGGCCACGTGATGTCGGTGGCCGACACACCGGCATGGGCGCCGTACGTGGAGCAGGGCAAGCTGCGCCTGCTGTCGACCTGGGGCGAGAAGCGCTCGGCGCGCTTCCCCAACGTGCCGACGCTGAAGGAGCTGGGCATCGGCATCGTGCAGACCTCGCCGTTCGGCCTGGTGGCGCCCAAGGGCACCGATCCCAAGATCGTGCAGAAGCTGCATGACGCCTTCAAGAAGGCGATGGAAATGCCCAACTACCGCGAATCGCTGGCCAAGTTCGACATGGAGCCGTACTACATGAACAGCCAGCAGTATGCGCAGTTCGCTGCCGAGACCGTCAAGAAGGAAAAGGCGATCATCGAGAAGCTGGGGCTGGCCAAGCCACAGTAAGCCTGACGCCGTTTCCGTTCACCCAGGCCGCTGCGCCTGCCGGCCCCGCCGGCGGGCCGGCGGCCTGATTGCTTTGCCAAGCCAGGAACAACAAACAAGGAGACCACGCCAATGGCCAAAGAGGAATTCCGCCACAGCATGCCGCTGCGCGTGCGCTGGGCCGAAGTCGATCCGCAGTCGATCGTCTTCAACGCGCACTACCTGACCTATTGCGATATCTGCGTGACCGAGTACTGGCGCGCGCTGGGGATCCGCTATCCCGAAGACGTGCTGCACGCACATGGCGTGGATATCTTCGTGGTCAAGTCCACGCTGGAATACCACGCTTCGGCGCGCTTTGACGATGTGCTGGATATCCGCGGGCGCATGGCTCGGCTGGGGCGGTCCAGCATGTTGTTCCGGGTGGAGATGTATCGCGGTAACGAGCACCTGATTACCGGGGAGATCGTCTATGTGTGTGCGGATCCGGCTACACAGAAGTCGGCCGCGATCCCGGGGCAGGTAAGGGAGATTATTGAAGGGTATGAGGTGGTGAGGCCGGCGGTGTGACGCGACCTGTGACACAAAGATGTTGGTAAGTACTGAGCGCTTGCCTAGAATCGGTGTGAGCCAGTGCTCACAGAGGATCTTCGCTGCCGAAGCATTCTTTGCAAGAAGGCAATGTCGAATCACAAATCATGAGGAGACGGCAATGACCGTGCGTAAGCTGCATGCAGTCGGCTTGACAGTGATGATGGCGCTCGCTTTTACAGGGGCGAGCGCCCAGCAGAAACCGGAATCAACAGCCCAACCCGGCGCAGAATCCACCCAGATTCCGCCAGCGCCATCGACTACCGCCGAAGTCAAGGCCAGAATCGCCGAGCGTTTCAAGACTGCCGATACCAACCACGACGGGAAGCTAAGCCGCGAAGAAGCCCAGGCAGGCGCGCCGGTAGTTTACAAGCACTTTGACAAGATCGATGTCAAGAAGTCGGGTTACGTCACCGAACGTCAAGTCGGTGCGTACTGGACATCGAAGTCCAAGGCACAGCAACAGAAAGAGGATCCCATCTGGAACTGACGTCTGCTCCTCTGCTTGGTCCGATCCCCTTTCCCGCGCGCGGAAAAGGGGGCCGGCCTGCGGGAGATGCCGGCGTGTCGCAATAAGGACGCCGGCCTGGCTTACTTGCTCAGCCCGGCATCCTCCATATAGGCCCGAATCACCTCATCGAAGCTCGCATCGCTCTGGAACCCCAGCGACTGCGCACGCTCCGCATTCCACGCCGCCGGCCACGTGCCGACGATCTTCTCGACACGTTCCTCACGCTCCCACGTGACGCGATCCGCCACCGCATCGCCTGCCACGCGGCGCAGCGCATCGACCATGCCAGCCGCCGTGACCGACAACCCCGGCAGGTTGACCACGCGGCGATTACCCAGCCGCTCGCCAGCCAGCTCGATGCCATTGACCAGCGCCGCCACTGCCGCACGCGGCGACAGCAGCCACAGCGGCGTTTCCGGTGCCACCGGGCAGTTGGCAGCGACGCCTGACAGCGGCTCACGGATGATGCCGCTGGCGAACGACGAGGCTGCCGCATTGGGCTTACCCGGACGCACGCTGATGGTCGGCAGGCGCAGCACGCGCCCGTCGACAAAGCCGCGGCGGCTGTAGTCCGACAGCAGCAACTCGCCGATGGCCTTCTGCACGCCGTACGACGATTGCGGGTTCAGCGCGGTGTCGTCCTGCACCACCGGCGGCAATTCGCCGCCGTAAACCGCGACCGAGCTGGTGAACAGCACGCGTGGCTGGTGGCCCAGTTCGCGGCAGGTTTCGAGCAGCGCGCGCGAGGCGTCCAGGTTGACGCGCATGCCCAGGTCGAAGTCGGCCTCGGCCTGGCCGCTGACCACGGCCGCCAGGTGAAACACGGCGCCGGTGTCCTTGTCGATGGCCTGGCGCAGCACGGCCGGGTCGGACAGGTCGCCCGTCACCACGCGCACGCGCGCATCGTCCAGACCTTGCGGCGCCACCACGTCGAGCAGCGTCAGTTGGTCGATGGCGACGGGCTGGCCGTCCAGGTTCAGGGTGCCGCGTTGCAGCAGCAGCCGGGCGAGTTGCAGGCCGAGGAAGCCGGCGCCGCCGGTAATCAGTACGTTCATGGCAGGAGAGATTCGTTCTTTGGGTTTGCGCGAAGGATCAGCGGCCGAGGTAAGGCTTGAGCCAGCCCAGGCCCTCGGAAGTGCCGGCGCGGGGGCGATATTCGCAGCCGATCCAGCCGTCATAGCCGAGCCCGTCGATGACCTCGAACAGGTAGGGGTAGTTCAGCTCGCCCAGGTCCGGTTCATGGCGGTCGGGCACGCCGGCGATCTGGATATGGCCGATGCCGGGCATGTCGCGCTTCAGTTTCATCGCGATATCGCCCTCGACGATCTGGCAGTGGTAGCAGTCGAACTGCACCTTCAGGTTGGCCGCGCCGATCTCCTTGCAGATCGCCTGCGCGTCGTCCTGGCGGTTCAGGAAGTAGCCCGGCATGTCGCGCGTGTTGATCGGTTCGAGCACGATGGTGACGCCCTGCGCCGCGGCGGCCTTGGCGGCAAAGGCGACGTTCTCGAGGTAGGCGGCGCGGTGGCGGGCGCGGTCGGCAGCGGCCGGCACCAGTCCCGCCATCACATGCACGCGGTCATTGCCGATCACGCCGGCGTATTCCAGCGCGCGGCCGACGGCGTCGCGGAACTCCGCCTCGCGACCCGGCAGCGCGGCCAGGCCGCGCTCACCGGCTGCCCAGTCGCCCGGCGGGGCGTTGAACAGCGCCTGCGTGAGACCGTTCGCGTCCAGGCGCGCGCGCAGCTCGGTGGCGGCGTGCTCGTACGGGAACAGGTACTCCACCGCCCGGAAGCCGTCCGCCGCGGCTGCGGCGAAGCGGTCCAGGAAAGCGTGCTCGTTGTACATCATCGAGAGGTTTGCGGCGAAGCGCGGCATGGGAACTCCAAAGCGGTAGTACGGAACCGGCCCGATCGAGGCCAGGTCGAAAGCGGGCCGGCCAGGATCAACGGTTGACCAGTTTAGCGGGCGTCAGCCACACCAGCACGGCGCCGACGACCAGGATCGCGGACAGCACGTACATGGGCAGCTGCGTACTGTGTGTCATGTCCTTCAGCGCGCCGACCATGTACGGCGACACGAAACCGGCCAGGTTGCCGACCGAATTCACCACGGCAATACCAGAAGCGGCGGCAATGCCCGACAGGAACGAGGTCGGCAGCGACCAAAACAGAGGCGCGCAGGTCAGCACTCCGGCAGCGGCCAGCGACAGTGCGGCGATGGCCACCGTTGTATTGTTGGTGAACGAGGCAGCAATGGCAAAGCCCAAGGCACCCATCAGCGCCGGCACGATCAGGTGCCAGCGGCGCTCGCGGCGTGCGTCGGCGCTGTGGCCCAGGATGTTCATCACGACCACGGCGCAGATAAACGGGATCGCCGACAGCAGGCCGATGTTCAGGTTTCCGGTCACGCCGCTGGCCTTCACCAGCGTCGGCATCCAGAAGGTCAGCGCGTACTGGCCGGTGACGAAGCAGAAGTAGATCAGGCACATCCACCACACGCGGCGGTCGGAGAACACCGCGCCCAGCGAGTGGCCATGGGCCTTGCCGGCGGCGGTGGCGGCGTTATGGGCGTTGCGCTGGTCTTCCTCGATATTGCGCTTGAGCACGCGCTTTTCATCGGCGTCGAGCCACGGCGCCTTGTCGATGCCGTCGCGCAGCACGAAGATCGTCACCACGCCGATCACAAACGCGGGCAGCGCCTCGATCAGGAACATCCATTGCCAGCCGCGCATATCGTGCACGCCGTTGAAGGCATCCATGATCCAGCCCGACAGCGGGTTGCCGAACATGCCCGCGATGGGGATGCCCGACATGAACAGCGCGATCATCTTGCCGCGGCGGTTGGCCGGGAACCAGTAGGTCAGGTACAGGATCACGCCAGGGTAGAAGCCCGCTTCGGCCAGGCCGAGCAGGAAGCGCATCACGTAGAACTGGGTCGGCGTCTTCACGAACAGGAACAGCGCCGAGATGATGCCCCACGTAATCATGATGCGCGCGATCCAGATGCGCGCGCCGATGCGGTGCATCAGCAGATTGCTGGGCACCTCGAACAGGAAGTAGCCGATAAAGAACAGGCCGGCGCCGAGGCCGAACACGGTTTCGGAGAAGGCCAGGTCCTGCCCCATCTGCAGCTTGGCGAAGCCGACGTTGACGCGGTCGAGGTAGGCGACCACGTAGCACAGCATCAGGAACGGCATGACGCGCCAGAACACCTTGCTGTAGGCGCGCTTTTCGATCTGGGCTTCGGTGTCCAGCCGGGCGTTGCCGCCCAGGCTGTCATAGGCAGGCACGCTGGCCGCCGGTTGGTTTGGATTCACGGTGGTCTCCGGGTATGTGGTGGGTCTGGTCTAGTAATGCGGCGGCGCGCGGAATGCAGGCATGCGCGTCCCCCGCGCGGTGGCCGCAAGGCAACCGCGCCGGGTGAAGCCGTCGTTTATCGGGGAAAAGCGGTTGTTACCAGCGCGCCTGGAAGGCGTCGCGCAACTCAGCCAGTGCGCCGTCGGGCAGCGCCGCGCGGGCGGCGAAGCCCGGCGCGTCTTTCATCATCATCCATAGCTTGGCGGTCTCCTCCAGTTCTTCCAGCGCGAACGCGGCGCGCGAGACGCTGGACTCCCACACCACCGGGCCGAGCCGCTCCAGCAGCACGCCGCGCACCTGCGCGGCCAGCGTGGCCACGCGCGCGGCCACCGCCGGGTCGCCGGGTCGATGGTAGGGAATCAGCGGGATATGGCCGACCTTCATCACGTAGTACGGCGTGAGCGGCGGCAGTACGTCGTCCGGTTGCCAGACACCGGCCAGCGTCAGGGCCACGAGGTGCGTCGAGTGCGTATGCACCACGGCGTGCGCCCCGGGGTTGTTGTCATAGATCGCGCGATGCAGCGTGAGCGTCTTGGAGGGCTTGTCGCCCGACACCCAGCTGCCGTCGGTGGCCACCTTGGCGACCGCGGCCGGGTCCAGCATGCCCAGGCACGCGTCGGTGGGCGTGATCAGCCAGCCGTCATCGAGCCGTGCGCTGATATTGCCGGCCGAGCCGACGGTATAGCCGCGCTGGTAGAGGCTGGCGCCGATGCGGCAGATCTCTTCGCGCAGCTTGCTTTCCGTGCTCACTACTGTGTTCATTGAGCGCCTCCGAGCTGACGCAGCGCTTCGTCAAAGAAGTCCGGGCCGCCGAAGTTGCCCGACTTGAGCGCCAGCGCCAGCGGCGTCGCGCCCAGCGTGACCGTGGCCGGCACGCCCGGCGCGATCTGCGCGCCGATGCGCAGCGCGCGCACGCCCAGCGCCTGCACCACCGCGCCCGAGGTCTCGCCACCGGCGACGACGAAGCGGCGCGTGCCACGTGCCAGCAGCCCGGCGGCAACCGTGGCCAGGCACTGCTCGACCAGGTGGCCGGCGCGCTCGACGCCCAGCTCGGCCTGCACGGCCTTGACCTCATCAGGGCTGGAGGTCGCGTAGACCAGCACAGGTTCGTCATGACTTTCGGCAAAGTCCAGCGCCACGTCGGCAACGGCCTCGCCGCGCGCCAGCGCGAGCGGGTCGATGCGCAGCGCGGGGCGGCCTTGCTCCAGCCAGCGAGCTACCTGCCCGTTGGTCGCGCGCGAGGCGCTACCGGCTAGCACCACGCCCGGGCCGTCGATGGCCGGGACTGCGTCGGCGTCGCCGCGCTGCGGCAGCAGGCCGGCGCGGCGGAAGTTCTCGGGCAGGCCCAGCGCGATGCCGGAGCCGCCGGTAATCAGCGGCAGGTTGGCGCAGGCCTCGCCCAGCGTGAACAGGTCCGCGTCGGACACCGCATCGGCAATCGCCATGCGCACGCCGTCTGCGCGCAGCGCGGCGATGCGCTCTGCGCTCGCCTGCGCGCCACGCGCCACGGCGTCGTAGCGCAGCAGGCCGACCTTGTTCTTGCTCTGGCGCTGCAGCACGCGCACCAGGTTGGCGTCGGTCATCGGCGTCAGCGGATGGTGCTCCATGCCCGATTCATTCAGCAGCACATCGCCCACGAACAGGTGACCACGGAAGATGGTGCGGCCGTTCTCGGGAAAGGCTGGGCAGGCGATCGTGAAATCGCTGTCCAGCGCGGCCAGCAGCGCGTCGGTCACCGGGCCGATATTGCCGGCGTCGGTCGAATCGAAGGTCGAGCAGTACTTGAACACGAACTGGCGGCAGCCCTGCGCGCGCAGCCACTGCAGCGCGGCCAGCGACTGCGCCACGGCCTCCACGGCGGGGATGGTGCGGGATTTGAGCGCCACCACCAGCGCATCGGCTTCGCCGATATCCTGCACCGCGCCCACGTCGGGCAGGCCGATGGTCTGCACGGTGCGCATGCCGTTGCGCACCAGCGTGTTGGCGAGGTCGGTGGCGCCGGTGAAATCGTCGGCGATGCAGCCCAGCAGGGGGCGATGGGCGAGGGTGCCTGCGGTCATCTTCGTTTCCCCTCTTACCCGGCCTTGCCCGGCAGTTCGATGCCCGGGAAGATCTTGATCACGGCCGAATCGTCCTCGCCGCCGTGGCCGGCGGTGGAAGCCATCATGAACATCTGGTGCGCGGCCGCCGACAGCGGCAGCGGGAATTTGCTGTTGCGCGCGGTGTCGAGCACCATGCCCAGGTCCTTGACGAAGATGTCGACCGCGGACAGCGGCGTGTAGTCGCCCTTCAGGATATGGGGCACGCGGTTCTCGAACATCCACGAGTTGCCTGCGCTGTGCGTGATCACGTCATAGAGCGCATCCGGGTCCACGCCTTCGCGCAGGCCCAGCGCCATGGCCTCGGCGGCCGCGGCGATATGCACGCCGGCCAGCAGCTGGTTGATGATCTTGACCTTGGAGCCCGCGCCATGCGCGGCGCCCAGGCGGTACACCTTGCCGGCGATGGCGGCCAGCACGTCCTCGGCCAGCGAGTAGGCCTCGGCCGGGCCGGAGGTCATCATGGTCATTTCGCCGCTGGCGGCGCGGGCGGCGCCGCCGGAGACCGGCGCGTCCAGCATCAGCAGGCCTTGTTCGGCGAGGCGGCGGCCCAGCGTCTCGGCAAAGCCCGGCGGCACCGTGGCGCTGGCGATCACCAACGTGCCAGGCTTCATCGCGGCGGCGGCACCGTTGGCGCCGAACAGCACGGCCTCGGTCTGCTGCGCGTTGACCACCAGCGTCAGCACCACCTCGCAGCGGCTGCCCAGTTCGGCGGGCGAGGCGCACGGCACGCCGCCCGCATCGGCGAAGCGCTGCAGCACTTCGGGCCGCAGGTCGCAGGCATGCACGTTAAAGCCGGCACGCAGCAACGACTGCGCGACACCGTAGCCCATGGCACCAAGGCCGATGACGCCGATATTCCTGGACATAGGGGGACTCCTGAATCAGATACGGGAAATGCGTTGGATGGTGTTGGCCGCGTCAGTTGGACGCGCCGCGGGCGCCGGCTTCATCGCCGGCCTCGCCGTTTTCATCGGCGCCCAGCTGGGCCAGCCGGCGCGCGGCGTTGAACATATGGTTCTGCGCGGCATTGCGCGCGGCCAGCGGATCGCCGGCGCGGATCGCCGCGACGATGGCCTGGTGTTCTTCGCGCACCTGGCGCGAGAAGTCGGCGCGGCGCGCCTCGTTGGTGCGGGTCACGCGCGTGGCGGCTTCCAGGTACTGGCTGAGGAATTCCAGCGTTTTCAGGAAGTAGGGGTTGCCGGTGGCCCCCGCGATGGCGCGGTGGAAGGCCACGTCAGCGGCCACGCCGTCGCCGCCTTGCTCGACTTCCTCGTCGAGGCGCGCCAGCGCGGCGTCGATGGCCGCCATCGACGCATCGGTGCGGCGCATGGCGGCCTGCGCGGCCACCTCGGCCTCGATCGCGCGGCGCAGCTCGACGATCTGCAGCACCGATTCCAGCGTGCCGGTATCGGTATAGTCGATGCGCAGCGGCCGGATGCCGGCCTGCAGCGTGACGAATACGCCGCTGCCCTGGCGCGACTCGACCACGCCTTCATACTTGAGCCGGGAGATCGCCTCGCGCACCACGGTGCGGCTGACCCCGAATTCCTCCGACAGCACCGCCTCGGTCGGCAGCTTGTCGCCGCGGGCAAAGGCGCCGCCCTGGATCTTGTCCAGCAATTGTTCGGCGACGTTGTCGGTCAGGGCGCGGGCAGGGACTTTCTGGAACACGGAAGTCTCCGGGTCATTGGGTAATAAGGTCATCATACAAATTTGCTAAGAGGATGCCTCCCCGGGCAAACCCTAGTCTGGTGCGCGAAATGCCGTCTTTGATCCACTTTGGTGCGATATGCGCGACCCGCAGCACTGGCGTATCATTGGCGCCCGCCCGGATTCGGGCGCTGCCATTCAACCAGCCTGATTGCACCGCCATGCCAGTCACCGTCCTGATCTGCCCCTGGTCCGAAGCCCGCGAACGCGCGCGCGCCATCCGCTACACCGTTTTCGTCGAGGAGCAGGGCGTGCCGGTGGAGCTGGAATGGGATGAATGGGACGAGCCGAGCTGGCATGCGCTGGCGCTGGCCGAGGACGGCACGCCGGTCGCCACCGGGCGGCTGCTGCCCGACGGCCATATCGGCCGCATGGCCGTGCTGGCAAGCGCGCGCGGCACCGGCGTCGGTGCGCTGGTCTTGAAAGCGCTGATGGAGCAGGCGGAGCAGCTCGGCTATCCGGAACTGGTGCTCAACGCCCAGACCCACGCCGCGCCGTTCTATGCGCGCGTGGGCTTTGCGCAGGTCGGGGAGGAATTCGAAGAGGCCGGCATCCCGCATATCGAGATGCGCAAGCGGCTGGCGGACTGAGGTCCGCCCAGGCAATCAGCGCGGCGCCTGCACGATGCCGGTGTCGCGCGACAGGTTCAGCGTGCCGTGGTAAGTGACGTCGCCCGCGCGCCCGCCGGCGTCGAAGCTGCGCTCGCTCAGGTCGAAGCGGCCGTCGTGGCGCACGCGCAGCACCGTGCTGGCACGCGTGCCATACATCGGCGAGCGGATAAACGCGGACGACAGCAGCTTTTCCCATTCCGGCGCAACGCCCGTCGACGGCAGCTCGAAATCCGCCGCCTGCCGTTCGTCGGCCAGCATCTTCAGATAAGGCTCGGCGCTGGCATTGGCCTGGCCGCTGTCGGCCGCCAGTACCTCGGCCAGCGCGCCCACGCGGCTGCGCACCTTGGGCCAGGGCGTGTCGAGCAAGGCATTGGACAGGCCGTACAGGCCCGGGCGCAGCCGTTGCGGTTGGCGCGAGGCCGAGCGATTGCTGTACCACCAGAGTTCGCGCAGGTCGCTGGCCAGCAGGTTGAAGCCGTTATAGCAGCCGTCTTCGCCGGCCAGCCCGTCGAGGTAGTCGAACGGGGCCTCATGGCCGCGCAGGAAGCCGGCCACCAGCTCGCCGCGCGAACGGGCATCGGTGCGTTTCTCGGACGGGGCGCGGTAGTTGGTCAGCGCGGCAAAGCGGCCGTCGGCATTGACGCCCATCCAGGTGCCGGGCTCGCCGATGACTTCCGCCAGGTCGCGCCCGGCCAGCACGTGCGGCGCTTCCTGCCACCAGTGCGCGGCCGCCGCGGGGCGGGCATAGAATTCATCGCGGTTGCCGGCGACGACCAGGGCATAGTCCGGGTGGGATTGCCAGGCAACCAGGATCAGACACATCGCTTTGCTTCCTTTACCGCCGGGGCGCTGCTGCGCAATATCCCGGCGTACTTCGCATCATCGGCAGCCCGGACGCCTACAGCACGTCCAGGTCGATAAAGTGTTCGGCCCGCCGCTCGCCGTCCACCCACTGGTCCAGCCCGCTCTGGCGCCACAGGCCTTCCAGCGTGGCATCGAAGGCGGGCGGCACGTCGGCGTAGCACTCCATCCAGGTCTGCACGCCGGCGCGGGTTTCGGGCCTGCGCATCAGCGTACCACCAATTCCGGTAGCCTCGGCAACCGTCTCCATCCAGCGGTGCCAGTGCGGCAACGCCTCGGTGGCGACGGCCTCGGGCACGTGAAAATAGACGTACAGATGGTCACTCATGGCAGGTCCTGTCGGTTCAGCCGGCGGCCTGGGCGGCTTCGCCGAGCGGTACTTCGTAAGGCAAGACGGCGGTCGCCAGCGCGGCGCCTTCGGCACTGCCCAGGCGCAGCGCCGACGTTGCGGCACCGACGGCCGCGTCGATCTTCAGCTCGGCCAGTCCGGCCCAGCCGCCTTGCGGCGCGGGCGCGGCGTTGACGATCATGCCGCACGGCTGGCCCGGGTCTTCCGGCCTGAAAATCTCGGCCGCGGGTGCCGGCACCTCGCCTTCGCCCTGCACCAGCCACATGCGGCGCTTGAGCGTGCCGCGGTACTGGCTGCGTGCCACCACCTCCTGGCCGGGATAGCAGCCCTTGCGGAAATTGACGCCGCCCACCAGCTCGTAGTTGATCATTTGCGGCACGAACTGCTCCTGCGTGGCCGCGACGATGCGGGGCAGGCCGGACTGCACTTCGAGCCAGTCCCAGAACGACGACGGGGCGCTTTGCAGCGTGGCCGTCAGCGCGGCGCGCACGGCCTCGGCCTTGTCGGCCGGCAGCACGATTTGCCAGCGCGGCTGGCCGGCGGCATCGGGCAGGCGGATCACGGACGTACCGTCGGCGCTAACTGCAGAGAAGGCCGCATCCGGCACAGGCAGGCCAGCGGCTTCCAGCGCCTTGGCGGCGCCGGTCCCGGCAACCCCGAGGATCGCGCTGGCCGGGGTGATATCGCTAAGCTTGGCCTTGGAGCGCAGCACGAACATCGACAGGCGCTTCTGCACCGCCGGCTGGATATCGGCCGACAGCTGCAGCACGATGCCTTCGGCATCACGCCACATCAGGAATGTGGCGAGCAGGCGACCCTTGGGCGAGCAGTAGCCGGCCAGGCGTGCGGCGCCCGGCTTCAGGTCTTCGACCGCATTGGTCAGCTGGGTATGCAGGAAGCTGGCGGCATCGTCGCCGGCTACGCGGATCAACCCGAGCCCGGCGGGGGCGCAGACGATTCCGCCTGCCTGCAGGGCATCATGGCTGGCGGCGAGTTCCGGGGCTTGGGCATTCATCACTGGCATTGCGTGGCAATCGTCGAGGCAAAACGGGAGAGGGAAGGCACCGGTCGTGCAGGCTTCACGGCGTATTCGGCGCGGCGCCGGAGCCGCTGCACAGGGTCGGTGCGAGGCTGCCGGTTATTATATGGGGCTATGAGATTTTCGGCCGGCGCCAGCAGTACGTGACGTTAAGCGGCGGTGCGCAAGCCCACCGATGCCCGGTCAGCCGCCCCCAACTCCTGATACATGAAACGTTTCTTCCTTCGCCTGGGATTTGCCGTGCTGGTGTTTGCGCTGGCAGCCGTCGGCGCGTTCGCGTGGTGGGCCAATCAGCCGCTAACCCTTAAAAACTCGCCGGTGGAAGTGGTGATCAAGCCCAATTCCAGTGTCGCCAGCGTCGGCCGGCAGATCCAGCGCGGCGGCGTCGGCATGGACCCGCGGCTGTTCATGCTGCTGGTGCGCCTGACCGGGCACGGCCCGGACCTGAAGGCCGGCGGCTATGAATTCGAGACCGGCGCCACGCCGCTGTCGATCATCGGCAAGCTGGCGCGCGGCGAGGTCACGCACTATGTGGTCACCGTGATCGAGGGGTGGGAATTCCGCAAGATGCGGGCTGCCGTTGACGCCAACCCGGCACTGCGGCACGACACCCAGGGCATGTCCGAGGCGGAGCTGATGAAGGCGATCGGTGCGGCCGAGGCCTCGCCCGAGGGACTGTTCTTCCCAGACACCTACCTGTTCGCGCGCGGCAGCAGCGATATCGAACTGTACAAGCACGCCTACCGCGCCATGCAGCGCCGCCTGAACGAAGCCTGGAACGCGCGCGCGCCCGACCTGCCCTACAAGACCCCGTATGAGGCGCTGGTGATGGCATCGATCGTCGAGAAGGAAACCGGCCAGGCCGCCGAGCGCCCGATGATCGCCGCCGTATTTCTCAACCGGCTGCGCAAGAACATGATGCTGCAGACCGACCCGACCGTGATCTACGGCCTGGGCGAGCGCTTCGACGGCGACCTGCGCAAGCGCGACCTGCAGACCGACACCCCGTACAATACATACACCCGCACCGGCCTGCCGCCCACGCCGATCGCACTGCCGGGGCTGGCCTCGCTGGCGGCGGCCACCGCGCCGGCGCCGTCCGACGCGCTGTACTTCGTCGCCCGCGGCGACGGCAGCAGCCATTTCTCCAACTCGCTTCCCGAACACAACCGCGCGGTCGACAAGTACCAGCGCGGCAAATAGGCATTCCATGCGCGGAAAATTCATCACTTTCGAAGGCATCGACGGCGCCGGCAAGAGCACCCATATCGACTGGGTCGCCGGCCGCCTGCGCGCGCGCAGCGGCGTCCCCGGCGTGGTCACCACCCGCGAGCCGGGCGGCACGCCGCTGGGCGAGGACCTGCGCCAGATCCTGCTGCACCGCAAGATGCACCTGGAAACCGAGGCGCTGCTGATGTTCGCCGCCCGGCGCGAGCACATCGCCGAGGTCATCGCGCCCGCGCTGGAGCGGGGCGACTGGGTGATCTCCGACCGCTTCACCGACGCCACCTTCGCGTACCAGGGCGGGGGCAGGGGCTTGTCGACGCAGCGGCTCGAAGTGCTGGAGGACTGGGTGCAGGACGGCCTGCAGCCGGACCTGACGCTGCTGTTCGACGTGCCGCTGGAAACCGCCAGCGAACGGCTTGCCGGTGCGCGCTCGCCGGACAAGTTCGAGGCCGAATCCCGCGCTTTCTTCCAGCGCACCCGCGACGAGTACCTGCGCCGGGCCGCGCAGTCGCCGCAGCGCTTCCGCGTGATAGACGCCACCCGCAGCATTGAAGAGATTCGCGAAGAACTCGAAGCTATCATTGCAACGCTTTGATTTTGTGCCGATATACGTGGGCCGTGATATCTCCGCGATCCGCACTGATGCGAAATCCGCAACACGGCTCGTATCTCAGGTAAAGCCTTAAATTTTGCTTCTAACCCACTGATTCGCATGCTCTATCCCTGGCAGAAGGAAGACTGGCAACGGCTCGGCGCGCTGCGCGAACGGTTGCCGCATGCCTTGCTGATCCATGGCCAGCAAGGCATCGGCAAGCGCGACCTGGCGCTGCATTTCGCGCAGGGTCTGCTGTGCGAGGCGCCGCTGCCCGATGGCCAGCCCTGCGCCCAGTGCGCCGCCTGCCACTGGTTCAGCCAGGGCAACCACCCGGATTTCACCGTGGTGCGGCCCGAGGCGCTGGACGCGTCGGCCGAGCCCGAGACCGACGAGGGCGGCAAGAAGAAGGCGCCCAGCAAGATCATCCGCATGGAGCAGGTGCGCGCGCTGATCGAGGCCGTGGGCGTGGGCACGCACCGCGCCGGGCTGCGCGTGGTGGTGGTGTACCCGCTCGATGCGCTGCAGGCCGAGGGCGCCAACGCGCTGCTCAAGACGCTGGAAGAGCCGCCGTCGTCTACTGTGTTCCTGCTGGTGACCGACCGGCTCGACCGCATCCTGCCGACCATCCTGTCGCGCTGCCGCCAGTTCTCGGCCCAGCGCCCGACGCCGGAGGCCGCGCTGGCCTGGCTGCGCGGGCAGGGCGTGGCGGATGCCGAAGCCCAACTGGCCCAGGCCGGCGGCTCGCCGCTGACCGCGCTGCACGCGGCCGAGGCCGAGGAGCAGCCGCTGCAGCGCTGGCTGGTCGGCCAGCTGGGCGCGGGCGCGGCCTTTGACGCCTCCGCTGCGGCCGAGCAACTGCAGAAGCTGCCGGTGCCCGCCGTGCTTGGCATCCTGCAGCGCTGGACGTACGATCTGCTGAAGCTGCGCCTGGATGGCGGCGAGGGCACCGCGCCGCCGTCTTTGCCACATTCCTTGCCGCGTTATTTCCCCAAGGAGCGTGCCGCGCTGGCGCGCTGCGCCGGGGCCACCGACGCGCACCGACTTCAGGCCTATGCGACGCGGCTGACCGCGCATCGACGCAGCGAAAACCATCCGCTGGCGGCACGCCTGGTGATGGAGGCGGTATTCCTGGAGTACCGCCAGCTGTTCCGGTAGCGCAGCAAGGTTTCAGAACAAAGCCATAACAATAAGCAGCACCGATAGTCATTCAGGGGGTCAACCATGAACACAGCAGTTGCCGGCGCATCGCCGGAAGCGCCTACCGGCAGCGGGGCGGCCTCGCGCCCCAATGTCCTGTCCCTATCGATCAAGGACCAGGCCGGGCTGTATGCGGCCTACATGCCGTTCCTGGCGCGCGGCGGCATCTTCGTCCCGTCAAACCGGCCGTTCCGGCTGGGCGAGCAGGTGTTCCTGGTACTGTCGCTGCTGGACCGGCCGCAGAAATACCAGATCGCGGGCCATGTGGCCTGGATCACCCCGGCGGGCACGCCGATGAAGACCCCCGGCGTCGGCGTGCATTTCCCCGACGACGACAACGGGCGCAACCTGCGCCGCGCGGTGGAGGAGATTCTGGGCAAGACGCTGGAGTCCGGGCGCCCCACGCAAACCTTATGAACGTTGCGAAGTTGTTGTCGCAACCTATTGATTTTCAATGAATTCATCGGAATTTTCCCTGCGTATTGCCGAGCCCCGCGACCTGCCGGGCATCGTCGCCATCTATAACAGCACCGTGCCGTCGCGCATGGTCACCGCCGATACCGAGCCGGTCACCGTGGCCTCGCGCCAGGCCTGGTTCGACGCGCACCAGCCCGGGCGCCGGCCGCTATGGGTTTGCGAGGACGCCGACGGCCAGATGGCCGGCTGGATGAGCTTCTCTGACTTCTACGGCCGCCCGGCCTATGGCGGCACCGCCGAGGTGTCGATCTACCTGGACACGCAGCGCCGCGGGCAGGGGCTGGGCCGCTACCTGCTGCAGCAGGCCATCGACCATGCGCCCCAGGTCGGCGTGAACACGCTGCTCGGCTTTATCTTCGGCCACAATGCGCCCAGCCTCGGGCTGTTTGAGGCGATGGGCTTCACGCGCTGGGGCGACCTGCCGCGCGTGGCCGTGCTCGACGGCGTCGAGCGCGACCTGATCATCCTCGGTCGTCGCGTGGCCGGCGCCCGGCAGGCCTGAACCGGGCCTGCGCGCCCCCGCATAAGAGATTTCCCATGTTTGTTGATTCCCACTGCCATATCGATTTCCCCGAGCTGGCTGCGCGGCTGCCGGAGCTGCTGGAGAACATGCGCGCCAACCAGGTCACGCATGCGCTGTGCATTTCCGTCACGCTGGAAGACTTCCCGCGCGTGCTGGCGCTGGCCGAGCAGCATCCCAACCTGTACGCGTCGGTCGGTGTCCACCCGGACTACGAGGAAGGCGAGGACCCGACGCTCGAGCGCCTGGTAGAACTGTCCGCCCACCCGCGCGTGGTCGGCACCGGCGAAACCGGGCTGGACTACTACCGCCTGAACGGGCGCAGCATCGCCGAAATGGAATGGCAGCGAGAGCGCTTCCGCACCCATATCCGCGCGGCGAAGCAGACCGGCAAGCCGCTGATCATCCATACCCGCTCATCGGCCGACGACACGCTGCGCCTGATGCGCGAAGAGAACGCGCGCGAAGCCGGTGGCGTGATGCACTGCTTTACCGAGACCTGGGACGTCGCCCGCCAGGCGCTGGACGAGGGCTTTCATATCTCGTTCTCCGGCATCGTCACCTTCAAGAGCGCGGCCGACCTGCAGGAAACCGCGCGCAAGGTGCCGCTGGAGCGCATGCTGATCGAGACCGATTCGCCCTACCTGGCGCCGGTGCCGTACCGCGGCAAGACCAACGAACCGGCCTGGGTGCGCCATGTGGGCGAGTTTATCGCTCAGCTGCGCGGGGTGCCGGTGGAGCAGGTAGCCGAGCAGACTACCGAAAACTTTTTCAATCTATTCAGGCATATCGACAGGAATTCTCATGTTTGACATGAAGTTTGTCCGCCGTGCCGCCGGCGCCGTGGTGCTGGCCGCGGCCACGCTGGCGCAGGCCGCGCCCGCCGACGACATGCGCAAGGCCGTCGAGTTCGACGACGCCAACACCGTAAAGAAGCTGCTCGCCAAAGGCGTCGATCCCAACCTGGTGGACAGCCGCGGCAACCCGGCGCTGGTGCTGGCGCTGCGCGAGAAATCGCTGAAGGTGGCCACGGTGCTGATCCGCGCCAAGGACATCGACTTCGACAAGGCCAACCCGGCCGGCGAGACGCCGCTGATGATGGCGGCGATGCAGGGCCAGCTTGACATGGTCAAGCTGATGGTCGACGAGATGGAGGCCGAGATCAACAAGACCGGCTGGACGCCACTGCACTACGCGGCCACCAACGGCCACAACAACGTGGTCAAGTACCTGGTCGAACATGCCGCCTATATCGATGCCGAAAGCCCCAACGGCACCACGCCGCTGATGATGGCTGCGCGCGCCGGCCATATCGAGACCGTCAAGCTGCTGCTGGACGAGGGCGCCGACATGCGCCTGAAGAACCAGCAGGGCATGACCGTGATCGACTTTGCCGAGCGCTACAACCAGGCGGAGATCGCCAAGGGTCTGAAGGACCGCTGGCAGAAGCTGTATCCGCAGACGCCGATCGTGGCGGCGCCGCCGCTGAAGGCGCCCACCGGCGAGCCGGGTGGGCAGCGGCCCGCGGCCCAGCAACCCGCGGCGCAGCAGCCCAAGACCAAGGGCTGGTAAGCGCGGAGCGCGGCGATGGCCGTCGGCGCACGCCTGCGCCAGTGGGCGCGCCGGCTCAAGGCGAACCTGCTGACGCTGTGGTTCTGCAGCCGCCACCCCGGCACGCCGTGGGGCGCGCGACTGCTGGCCGCGCTGGTTGCGGCCTATGCCTTCAGCCCGATCGACCTGATCCCGGACTTCATCCCGGTGCTGGGCTATATCGATGACGTGCTGCTGGTGCCGCTGGGCATCTGGCTGACGCTGCGGATGATTCCGCCTGCGGTGAAGGATGAATGCCGTGGCCGGGCCGAGGCGTGGCAGGCCACGCAGGCAAAACGGCCGCGCAATCGCGCGGCCGCCGTGCTCATCGTGCTGGTGTGGGTAGTGCTGGCGTGGCTGGCGTGGCGCTGGCTGGCGCGGGCCTAGACATCGTCCGCCAGCCGCACCCCGGTGAACTGCCAGCGCTGGTGCGGATAGAAGAAGTTGCGGTACGTCGCCCGGATATGCGATTCCGGCGTGACGCACGACCCGCCTCGCAGCACCATCTGGCCGCTCATGAACTTGCCGTTGTACTCGCCCACCGCGCCGGCCCTCGGGCGGAAGCCCGGATATGGCAGGAACGCGCTGCCGGTCCATTCCCACACATCGCCGAACATCTGGCGCAGCACGCCCGAGGTGTTCTGCCGGTCCGGCAGCGGCCGCAGCGCGCGCCCCTCGACGAAATTCCCCGTCGCCGGCAGGCTGCGCGCCGCGTGCTCCCATTCCGCCTCGGTCGGCAGCCGGCGTTCGGCCCAGCGCGCAAAAGCCTCTGCCTCGTAGAAGCTGACATGCGTCACCGGGCTGTCCGGGTCGACCGGATGCATGCCGCGCAGCGTCATCTGCCACCACGTGCCCTCGCGCGCCTCCCAGTAGAGCGGGGCCTGAATGCCTTGCTCGCATACCCAGCGCCAGCCGTCCGACAGCCACAGGCCCGCGGTCTGGTAGCCGCCGTCCTCGATAAACTCGAACCATTGCCGGTTGCTGACCGGATGCGAACACAGCAGGAACGGCTGCAGGTAGACCTTGTGGCGCGGCCCTTCGCAGTCAAAGGCAAAGTCCTCGCCGCCATGGCCGATCTCGACCACGCCGCCGTCAAAGCCGATCCAGTCGGGCGCGGGCCGCGGGTCGGCGATCACCGGCGCGGTCAGCTCCGGCGCGAGGGCGGGGCGCAGCGGATTCTGCGCGAACAGGTGCAGGATGTCGGTCAGCAGCAGCTCCTGGTGCTGCTGTTCGTGCTGGAGGCCGAGCGTGATCAGCGCGGCTTCGTCGTCGGTCTGGGCCTTGCCCAGCAGCGACATCATCGATTCGTCCACACCCTCGCGGTAGGCCAGCACCTCGTCCAGCGAGGGGCGGCTGAGCAGCCCGCGCTGCGGGCGCGGGTGGCGCTGGCCGACGGCCTCGTAGTAGGAGTTGAACAGGTAGCGGTAGTCCGGGTCCACCGGCTCGTAATCGGGGATGCGCGCGGCCAGCACGAATTCCTCGAAGAACCAGGTGGTGTGCGCGAGATGCCATTTTGCCGGGCTGGCGTCGTCCATCGACTGCACGGTGGCATCGGCATCGGACAGGTCGGCCACCATGGCTTCGGTGGCGGCGCGTACATGGCGATACTGCGAAAGCAGGGCGGGTTCGTGCGGGGGATGGACGGCGGCGGCGGGCAACAGGGCTGAAGTCATGCGGGCTCCCGGAGATGGATCGGTCGATGACTGCAGGCGGCCTGCCAGCCCGGGCTTGCGCCCTGCGCCAGCGCGCCGCCCATGGCACGCGGGGCGCCGTAGCGCCCCGATCCATCATAGACCTGATCTGTCCCCGGGGCGAGCCGGCGCCGTCCTACAGCGCCTGGCTCCCACCGTCGGCGCCTCAGGCAGCCAGGCGGCTGGCGTCGTTCAGCGCCGCGATCTCGGTGCGGGCGCTGGCCAGGCCGGCTTCGCGGAACTGCGGACCCATGGCCAGGCCGTGGGCGCGCACGTAGGTGATGTCGGTGATGCCGAGGAAGCGGAACACCACGTCGACGGTCTTCTCGTGCAGGTCCAGTTCATTGGCATCCTGGCGCACGCCGCCACGCGACGACACCACGATCACGCGCTTGCCGCCGGCCAGGCCCACCGGGCCGTTCTCGGTGTACGTGAAGGTGCGGCCGGCCTGCGCAATGCGGTCGATCCAGGCCTTGAGCTGGCTCGGGATGCTGAAGTTGTACTGCGGCACGCCCACCACCAGCACGTCGGCGGCCAGGAACTCGGCCAGCCATTGCTCGGTGCGCTGCAGCTCGGCTTCCTGCACGGCGTTCAGGCCGTCCTTGGGGCCGCCCAGCACGGGCAGCAGGTTGCCCGACAGGTGGGCCGGCGCGTCCGTGTCCAGGTCGCGCACGGTCACGGTGGCGCCCGGGTTGGCGGCGACCAGGTCGGCCACCACGCTGGCGGTCAGGGTGCGCGAAACGGAGTTGTCGCCGAGGACGCTGGAATCGATCTGCAGGATGTTCATGTCTTTCTCCACAAGGTGCGGTTGCGATGGAAGAAAGATACTGGCTGCCCATTGGTATCGGTAGTGAGGCAAAATGCAAAGGATTGTTCTACCGATGCAACGCCAATCTGGCGGCTATTCCGGCCATTCTCCTGCCAGATAAGCCCTGCGCGGTGATCCTGGAGCCTTTCCATGCAAGACCTCAACGACCTGTCCCTGTTCGCCCAGGTGGTCGAACACGGCAGCTTTTCCGCCGCCAGCCGCGCCACCGGCGTGCCCAAGTCGCGGCTGAGCCGGCGCATTGCCCAGCTCGAGCGCGACCTGGGTGTGCAGTTGTTGCGCCGGACCACACGCCAGGTGCGCGTAACGCCGCTCGGCGAGTCCTTCTACGAACGCTGCCGCGCCATGCTCAAGGAGGCCGAGGCCGCCCGCGAAGTCATCGAGCAGGCGCGCGAGCAGCCCGGCGGCGACCTGCGGGTGAGCTGCCCGGTTGGCGTCGCCCAGAACCTGCTGGCGCCGGCCATCGGCCTGTTCATGCGCGCCAACCCGGCGGTGCGGATCGAACTGGAAGCCACCAACCGGCGCGTGGACGTGATCGGCGAGGGCTTCGACCTGGCGCTGCGTGTGCGCGACGTGATGGAAGACTCCAGCCTGGTGGTGCGCACCTTCGGCGAAAGCCAGGTGATGCTGGTGGCGAGCCCCGCGCTGCTCGACAGCATCGGCCGGCCGCGCACCGCCCAGGCGCTGGATGGCATGCCGGGCGTGGGTCAGAAGCCGCACGACGGCAAGCATGTCTGGACGCTGCGCAGCAAGACCGGCGAATCGGTCCAGATCGCCTACGACCCGCGCCTGATTACCGATGAATTTGCGCTGCTGCGCGAGGCGGCCATCGCCGGCGTCGGCGTCGCGATGCTGCCGCGCATGTATTGCCGCGAGGCGCTGGAGAACGGCGAGCTGGAGCTGGTGCTGCCGCAGTACGAGATGCCGGTCGGCACGCTGCACGCGGTGTTCCCGTCGCGCAAGGGCGTGACGCCGGCCACCCGGCGCTTCCTCGATTTTCTCGGCGAGGTCCTGCCCGAGTGTGTGCAAAAGGTCGGCATGCATGAGCCACGGCAGCCGGCGATGCACCGGGTGGTGTAGCGCGGCGCACAGCGTGGCTGGCAACGTTGAGGCTGGCAAGTGGTGGGTCCGCCGCATCCTGGTGAAGCCATCGTTCATCCTTGCGGCTTTACCTTCACGCCGGCTCGCACTAAGGTACATGGGGCGGACCCTGCGCGTGAGGGTAAAGGCGCATGGCTGTGGCCGGCACCGGCCCGGCTTGTCCGCCCTGGATTTCGGCATTTAACTCGGCAAGGAGAATGGCATGGGTGGCTCTCAGGGTTCCCAGGACTTGGGCAAGGCGCTGCTGCGCATCGTGCTTGGCGTGCTGATCCTGTTGCACGGGATCGCCAAGCTGACTGGCGCCTCCGGCATCGGCTTCGTGGCGAAGGTGGTCGCGAACGCCGGGCTGCCGGAGTGGGTCGCCTATGGTGTCTATATTGGGGAAGTGGTGGCGCCGATCCTGCTGATCATCGGGTTGTGGAGCCGGCTGGCGGCGGTGATCGTCGCCCTCAACATGCTGTTCGCGCTGGGGCTGGTGCACAGCAAGCAGTTCGGCATGCTGTCCGATACCGGCGGCTGGGCGCTGGAACTGCAGGGCATGTACCTGGGCGCGGCGCTGGCGGTGGCCCTGCTGGGTGCCGGCCGCCTCAGCGTGGGTGGTCTCAACGGCAAGCTGAACTAGTCCGGCGGCTTGCCGGAGTCCACGGTGCCGCGGCGCGTCCCGGCGCCGCTGGCGATGGCGGACTGAAGAAGACGGACTGCAAGGGCTGCGCCCACGCGCGGGTGCGGCCTCACGGAGGTGTATCGTGAAATCCTTCCGGCTGTTGTGCCCTGCGGTGGCCGTGGCGGCACTGACCCTGGCAGGCTGTGCCAGCGTGCCCGACATCAAGACCGACTACAGCCGCACCACCAACTTCAGCGCGTACCGCAGCTTCGGCTTTGTCGACAATCCCGGCACCGACCGGCAGGGCTACGAAAGCCTGACCACCCAGTACCTGAAGTCCGCCGTGCGTCGTGAGATGGACGCGCGCGGCTACCGCTACGCACCGCAGTCGCCCGACCTGCTGGTCAACTTCAACACGCAACTGCAGGAGAAGGTGCAGGTCAGCCCGTCACCGGCGCCGATGATGGGGTACTACGGCTACCGCGGCGGTCTGTACGCGCCCTGGCCGGGCTACGGCTTCTACAACGACGTCTACACCTACACCGAAGGCACGCTCAATATCGACCTGGTCGACCGCAGGGAAAAGAAGCTGGTGTGGGAAGGCGTGGCAGTGGGCAGCGTCGATGCGCGCGACCAGGCCAACGCGCAGCAGCGTATCGACAAGGTGGTGGCGCAGATCTTCGCCAAGTACCCGTTCCGCGCCGGGCAGTAGCGACGGGCTTGCTACCGGCTAGGCCGGCGGCACCGCGCGGTCGATGGCATCGGCGACGAAGGCATCCACCGGCTTGGGCGCCGACCACAGGTAGCCCTGGCCAAGGGCGCAGCGCAGCGCCACCAGCGCGCTGCGCTGCGCGTCGGTCTCGACGCCTTCGGCCACGCATTCGAGCCCCAGGTCCAGGGCCATGCCGATCATGCTGCGGCAGATGGCGGCGCGCGGCCCGGGGCGGTCGATTTCGGCGGCGAAGGAGCGGTCCAGTTTCAGTTGTGTGAAGGGCAGGTCCGCCAGCAGCTTGAGCGTCGGGATGCGGGATTTGCCGCATGGTAGCGCCGCACGGCGGAGAGAACCATCAACTGGCGCAGAGTTTGCCATGCTGCCCCGTGGAAAACGCGCAGCAGATGCACGGCGTTACGAATATTTGCGCTTTCCGACCCAATGGCGCCCTGCCATAACCGCTACAATCGCTGCCCGTAGTTTTGAACATGGCATGTCGATAATGGGTTTTGGCTGGTTCGGATTCTCGACCTTCTGGGTAGTGCCGCTGATCTGGCGGCTGGTCTCGCGTTGGCTTGCCGGCGAGCGCCGGCTCGCGGGGCCGGGCTCGCTGCGCGTGTGGCTTGGCACGCTGGCGGTGCTGTGCGCCAGCGCCAGCCTGGAAGCGCTCACCGGCGGCGCCGATCCGGAATCGAGCGCCGGGGGCTCGGCCGGCCGCGCGCTGGCCGGCCTGATGGGCAACCTGTTCGGCTGGACCGGTGCGCTGCTGCTGATGCTGGGCGTGCTGGCGCTGGCCGCGCCGATGGTGTTCGGCGAGACCTGGCGCAATCTGTTCTCGCGCAAGCCGCGCCGCGCGCCGGCTGCCGATGCCGCGCCGGACGAAGCGCCGGCCGTGTTCGCCGCCACGCAACCGCTGCGCGAGACCGAGCGCCGGGATGCCACCGTAGTCGGCAATGCCGGCTGGGCTGCTCCGACCCCGCGCCACCGCAGCTTCGAAGCCGTGTCCGCACGCCGCCAGCCTGCCTGGCAGCCGCCGCGCCGCACGCGCGAATCCCCGCCGCAGCCGGGCGAGATCTGGCTGCACCATGCCGATTCTCCCGGGGCGGTGAAGCCGGCGCGCGCGTCGTCGCCGGTGCCGCCTGTGCAGCCCGCGCCGGCACCGGCACCGCGCCCCGCGCCGCCGGCGGCGCGCAAGCCTGTCAATACCGCCACGCCGGCACCCGCGGCGGCGTCGCGGCCGGCGCAAGCGCTGCGCGCGACTGTCGTCAGCAGCCCGTTCCGCCAGCCGCGGCCGCTGGATCGTGCGGCGATCACGACGCTGCCGGAGGCTGCCGGCAAGACGGCTACGGCGACCGTTGCAGCGGCTGCCGTAGCGGCACCGGCTGCGGGGGCATCCGCCGCGCCTGCGCCGGTTGCGGCCACCGTGGCTGCGACCGAGCCGGTGGCCGCCCCGGCACCGTCTGTTGCTATTAATGAAGCCGAGGCGCCGATGGCGGCCGAGGCGAGTGCCATCGCAGCGCCGGCCCAGCCCGGTTCCGCAGTGGGCGCGGTGGACGCTGCGGCTGAAGCGGACGATGCGCCGGACGCCATCGCCGACGAGGCCGATGAAGTCACGCTGGCCGCCATCCGCCAGGAAGCGCTGGACCTGCTGGCCGAACTGCAGGCCTTGTCGCGCAAGTCGGCAGTGCTCCAGCCTGTTCCGATGCCGGAAGCTGCGATCGAGCCGGAGACAATCGCCGCCACCACGGAGACGGCTGCCGATATTCCCGCCGATCCGGAACTTGCCGCGCCCGACAGCATCGCTCCGCAAGCGCAAGCGCAAGCGCAAGCGCAAGCGCAAGCGCAAGCGCAAGCGCAAGCGGAAGCGGAAGCGGAAGCGGAAGCCGAAGCCGAAGCCGAAGCCGAAGCCGAAGCCGAAGCCGAAGCCGAAGCCGAAGCCGAAGCCGAAGCGGAAGCCGAAGCCGACGCGGAAGCCGAAGCCGAAGCGGAAGCTGACGTCCAGCTGGAGGCGGTCCAGGCCGACTCAGCCACCATTGCGGACGACCTCGCCGAAGCCCTCGAGGCCGAGCTTGAAATCACCGGTGCCGAGGCCGTTGCGCAAGCGGTGGCCACCACGGCGATGGCGGAGGAGGGGAGTGCGCCGGAGCCCTTCGAGGAGCCGGCAGCGTCCGACAGCGACACCGAAGCGCTGATGGATGCCAACGGACTGGTCGAAGAGGACGCCGATATCGTCGCGGAAACCACGGCGCCTGTCGAAGCTGCTGAATCCGTCGAAGCCGTCGAAACAGTGGAAGCTGCCGAAGTAACCTCGGAAGCCGTGGAAGCCGTGGAAGCCGTGGAAGCCGTGGAAGCCGTCGAAACGGTCGAAACGGTCGAAACGGTCGAAACGGTCGAAGACACCGAACCCCCGGCCAACCTCCCGCCGCCGGTTCCGGCAGCCAAGCCCCGTATCGTGCTGCCCGCCGTGGTCGGCCGCACCGTGCCGCTGGCCACCGCCCAGCCCACCGCAGTTCCCGCGTCGGCCCCGGTTCCACCGGTACCGCCAGCACCGCGCCCGGTCGTCGACTACCGCCTACCGCCCTTCGACCTGCTCGAAAGCGAGGTCGACAGCGCCGAGCAGGTCTCGGAAGAACGCCTGCGCGAAACCGGCGAACTGATCGCCCAGCGGCTGGCCGAGTTCAAGGTGCCCGTCGCCGTGGTCGGCGCCGGCGCCGGCCCGGTCATCACGCGCTTCGAGGTCGAACCCGCCATGGGCGTGCGCGGCGCGCAGGTGGTCGGGCTGATGAAGGACCTGGCACGCGCGCTGGGCGTGACCTCGATCCGCGTGGTCGAGACCATTCCCGGCAAGACCTGCATGGGGTTGGAGCTGCCTAATGCGCGCCGGCAGATGATCCGCCTGTCCGAGATCGTCAACGCCGCCTCGTTCCAGGCGCACCATTCGCGGCTGGTGCTGGCGATGGGCAAGGACATCACTGGCAACCCGGTCGTCACTGACCTGGCGCGCGCACCGCACCTGCTGGTTGCCGGCACCACCGGTTCGGGCAAGTCGGTGGCGGTCAATGCCATGATCCTGTCGATGCTGTACAAGGCCACGCCGGAAGACGTGCGCATGATCATGATCGACCCCAAGATGCTCGAGCTGTCGGTCTACGAAGGCATTCCCCACCTGCTGGCGCCGGTGGTCACCGACATGAAGCAGGCCGCGCACGCGCTCAACTGGTGCGTCGGCGAGATGGAGAAGCGCTACAAGCTGATGTCCGCGCTGGGCGTGCGCAACCTCGCCGGCTACAACCAGAAGATCCGCGCCGCCGAGTCCGCGGAGCAGAAGGTGCCCAACCCGTTCTCGCTGACCCCGGACGCACCCGAGCCGCTGTCGCGTCTGCCGATGATCGTGGTGGTGATCGACGAGCTGGCCGACCTGATGATGGTCGCCGGCAAGAAAATCGAAGAACTGATCGCGCGCCTGGCACAGAAGGCGCGCGCCGCCGGCATCCACCTGATCCTGG
The DNA here is from genome assembly GCF_040149425.2 of Cupriavidus sp. DF5525. Classification (NCBI taxonomy): domain Bacteria; kingdom Pseudomonadati; phylum Pseudomonadota; class Betaproteobacteria; order Burkholderiales; family Burkholderiaceae; genus Cupriavidus; species Cupriavidus sp. DF5525. Next base: position 1,653,445 of record NZ_CP168265.1, read on the forward strand.
CCACGCAGCGCCCGTCGGTGGACGTGATCACCGGCCTGATCAAGGCCAATATCCCGACGCGGGTGGCGTTCCAGGTTTCGTCCAAGATCGATTCGCGCACCATCCTCGACCAGATGGGCGCGGAGAGTTTGCTCGGCCAGGGCGACATGCTGTTCCTGCCGCCGGGCACCGGCTACCCGCAGCGCGTGCATGGCGCCTTTGTCGCCGACGACGAAGTGCACCGCGTGGTCGAGCACTGGAAGCAGTTCGGCGAGCCGGATTACGATGAAGCCATCCTCGCCGGCGACCCGGCCGAGGCCAGCGGCGCCGACCTGTTCGGCGACGGCGGCGGCGATGGCGAGGCCGACCCGCTCTACGACGAGGCCGCCAGCTTTGTGCTGACCAGCCGCCGCGCCTCGATCTCGGCGGTGCAGCGCCAGCTGCGCATCGGCTACAACCGTGCGGCGCGGCTGATCGAACAGATGGAAGTCGCGGGGCTGGTGTCGCCGATGGGCCGCAACGGCGCGCGCGATGTGCTGGCGCCGGGGCCGGGCGACTGAGGTCCCCGCGCCACGACCTTCGGGAGGCACGGATGAAGCCTGAGCATGGAAACCTGCTGGCAGATGTGCCGGCGAATGCGGCAGAGGAGATTTTCCAGCCGCTGCTGGCGCGCCCCGGCCTGAAGATCGAGCGCATCGTCTCCAACGGCCAGAGCAGCCCTGAGGGGTTTTGGTACGACAGTGCGGACGATGAGTGGGTGCTGCTGGTCAGCGGCAGCGCCGCGCTGGAACTGGAAGGCCAGCCAGGGCTGCATATGATGCAGCCTGGCGACTGGCTGCACTTGCCCGCGCATTGCCGGCATCGCGTGGCGTGGACCGATGCGACGGGGCCGACGGTTTGGCTGGCGGTGCATCACGGGGGCGTCGACAGCTAGCCATGCTGTGCGTCAATGCGCTGATCCGGCATGTCCGAGAACGCGCATCGCGTCGTCCAATTCCAGCCGGACCATGGCGCCCGCACGCATGGCTTCATCGAGACGGGCAATCACCACCGGCCCGGCCGTCGACCTGACCGTGGCCAAGTGCACGTCTTCACCGCACTGCGCGCCGACGCGATGGCGCACAACCGTTGTTTCCTCGATCGTGCCCCCTTCCGCGACCTGCTCTTCCCAGTCCGACGCGCCGCAGTGCGGGCAGAAATAGCGCGCGGGAAATAGCACCGCGTCGCATTGCCGGCAATGAAAAACGATAAGGTTCATCTTGCTTCCACCCGCTCGAGTACCACAGCGTTCGCGCACATGCCGTAGCGATATTCGACCATGCCATAGCCGCTCACGGCGGCAAGGCGCGCGCCAGCCACCTGCCGTGCGCCGGCTTGCGCGCGCAACTGGGTAAGCGCTTCGACCAATCCATGCATGCCCCCGGCGGCGCCCGCCTGGCCGGCGGACAACTGGCCACCAGACGTATTCACCGGCAAATCATGCGAGGCGATGCGTGCAATCAGGCCACGCAGATCCCCGTCTGGCGCAAAGCCGAGATCGGCCAATTGCACCAGCGCCATGACCGGGTAATCGTCATACACCGACACCAGATCCATGTCCTGCGGACCGGCGCCGGCCTGCCGCCACAGATCGTCCGCCAGCGCGACCAGCCCGGTCTGTAGCCCGTCACCGGTCTGATGATCGAGGTTATAGCGGCATTGCAGCGCCCGCACGCGTACGGCAATGCCCGCGCGGCGCGCCAGATCGGCTCGGGCCACGACCACCGCATTCGCGCCGCAGACCACGGGCACGCAATCGAAACGGCCCAGCGGATCCGCAATCATGGGTGCGGAAAGGTATTCGTCGAGCGTCAGCGGCGTGCGATATACCGCGCCTGGATTTCGCGCCGCCCAGGCGCGCTGCGCCACGCACAAGGTGCCGTAGTCGTGCCTCGTCAGTCCGTGACGACGCGCATGCCGTTGGGTCAGCATGGCGAACACGCTATTCGGCCCCCCGTGTTCGAGAGGCCTCAGATACGTCCTGGTCGTCAGGTTGTAGTGCTCGATCAGTTGCTTGAAGCGGGCCGGCGTAAAGCGATCGCCGCTCAGCAGTACGATCACCGATGCGTCGCCGCACTGTATCGCTCGCACGGCGTGCTGCAACAGATTGATGGCGCTGGCGCCACCATGGCAGTCGTCCATGGACCAGCGGGGACTGAGGCCAAGCCGCCAGGCCATATCGATCGCATGATCGGGAGCCAGTGTGAATGAGGCCACGCCGAGCCCGTCAACCTCGCTCGAGGTGAATCCTGACTGGACGAGCGCGGCACTGAACGCCTGCGCCAGCAGGTCTGCGGTGCTCTCCTCCGCTGCCTGGCGGCGGTATGGCACCTCCACGCCGGCGGCCAGCACCACGTTGTCATAATCGCTAATCGTCATTCGATGAGTTTGTTGCGTCGCTGACTGGTCCGGGCGTCCATAGCGCTCATAAGATTCGAGCGCACACCACCCACTGAATTCATGAGCGCTTGAGCCGGTATCCTGAAGCATCCAGGTCCCAGGTCTGTTCGGTTACGCCGCGCTCACGCAATTTGTACTTCTGAATCTTGCCGTTTTCGGTTTTTGGCAGGTCAGGCGTGAATTCCAGATACCTCGGCACCGCAAAATAGGGTAACCGCGGTTCACAGAACTGGATCAACGCCATCGGATCGAGCTGCGCATCACGGCGCAGTACGACCATCGCCATCACCTCATCTTCCGCCAGCGCGGAGCGCACCGCGAATACCGCGGCAGTCTCGACCGCGGGATGGCTGAGAATGACCTGCTCCACCTCGTACGACGAAATGTTCTCGCCGCGGCGACGAATGGCGTCTTTTTGCCGGTCCACGAATCGGAAGTAGCCATCCGCTTCGCGCACCACGCGGTCGCCCGTGTGAAACCAAAGGTTGCGCCACGCGTCTACCGTCTTTTCCGGCATGCCGAAATATCCGGTGGCGAACGCGAACGGTTGCTCGGCGCGCAGAATCAGTTCGCCCGGCTCGCCGTGCGGTACCTGCTGGTCATTGTCGTTCACCACGCGCGCCTCGAACCCGGCGACCACCTGGCCCATATAGCCCGGGCGTTGCTGCTGAATGCCGCCGCCAATCGCGAAATTGGTTTCGGTAGATCCATAGCCATCCAGTAGACGAATGCCGGAGCGTGCCGTGAAGTCTTCCTGAAATTTCCCTGGCACGCCGGGCGCCAGCGCAATGCGTACGGTATGGGCGCGCTCGGCCGCCGCAATCGGGCGCCCCAGCAGAATCGGAACCATGGCGCCGAGCACGAAAGTCACCGTTGCCCGCGTTTCTACCAGGCTATCGAAGAAACGGCTGGCGGAAAACCGACGGTCCGCCACCAGCGTGGCGTCATGGATCAATGCCTGATAGAAGCTGTTCAGCGCATTGGTATGGAACAGCGGCAGGCAGGTGTAAAGGACATCCCCTGCCGTCACACCGAGATGATGCCCCGTATAGTGGGCCCACCAATAGAACTGGGCGTGCGGGCAAATCACGCCCTTCGACAGCCCGGAAGTGCCCGAGGTGTACAGGATGGCCAGTGGGTCGCCATCCGTCAACGCAGCAGGAGGGACCGCGGTGCCGAGCGGCGGCATTGGTATGGGTTCCCACTGCGACGGCAGCGGAGCATCGGCCGACACCTCGCCAATCAACCAGATCCGTTCGAGCGCGAGACCAGGGGCGTCCAGCGCCGTGACTGCGCCGACCAGATGGGATTCCGCTACCAGCAGGCGCGCACCGGAATTCCGCAGAATGTGTTCGAGTTGCAGACCCCGTGAGGCGGTGTTGACAGGCACCACGACCGCGCCCAGCCAGGCACAGCCGAGCACGACCTCCATGAATTCGACGCGGTTGGAACATAACAAAGCCACGCGGTCGCCGCGCGTGATCCCCTGGTCGGCAAGACTGCCCGCCCGCCGCGCTGCAATCGTACAGGCGTCGTTGCCCGTCCACTGCGTCGTGCGATCCGAGAAGAGGGGCGCGTCGCCGTTACGCGCCGCCCGTGCGGCCAGCAGGGCAGGCAACGTGTACCCGGTCGCACCATCAGGTATGGAATCGAGTGAAACATCTGTAGATTGAATCTGCATTCTCATCTGCGCGAACTCTATCGATTTTTGATAACTTTGATTGGAAACCTGGCGCAGCATCAGAAGCGCATGCGGATACCCGTGGCAACGATGCTGACATCATCGCCGGGCTGACTCAAGGCAACCCCGGCGAGCGAGCCGATTGCGTTCTTCTGGTTCAGCACATAGCCAAGGCGGGCATACAAGGCCGTGGTCTTCGACATGTTGTAGTCGTAGCCCAGCCCAATCGCGAGCGAGTCGCCACTGGCCTTGCCTGCCACGTTGCGATAGACCGCGGAGAACTTGATGACACCGGGCCCCGTTGGAACGCTGAGACCGACCATATGACTGGTCGCAATGAAGTATCCGGCGCGGTCAGGGTTCGTCATGTTGAACTCGTAAGTGGCGTTGGTACCGCCAGGGAAGGAATACATCCCGCCGGCACCCAACCACCTGTTCCTCACCGAGGACACGGTCGCGGTGGGATCCGTATTGATGATGTTATAAAACACCCCGAGGTAGAGCGGGCCACTTGCGTACTCAAGTTGAGCCCCGTGGAAGCTGGATTCGGGATAGCCTGGCGTGGTGACGCCGCGCGGCGCATGCAGATATTCGAACTGGAAGCCGCCGAGGATCGGGGTGGTGTAGGAAATGGCGTCGCTGATGCGGGAATCGCCGATGGTGGCACCCCTTCCCAGATCGGAACTCAAGCTGACCAGCGATGCAAGGGGGGAGAAGGCTCCCACGCCCAGGAACGGATCAATCGCGATCGACAGCTGGGTTGGATACTGGCGTCCCAGCTTGATTCTTCCCCACTGCCTGGAAATCAGTGAAATGTTGGCTTCGCGATTGAAAAGACTGGATTCACCCTCTGCGGTGGTAGCGCCTGCGCTCCCATTTTTCAACTTGAGCCCGCTCTCCAGGTTGAAAGCCACGGACAGTCCGTTACCCAGATGTTCAACACCAAGCAGCCCGAAGCGCGAGGTCGCGCCTGCGCCGCTCTCTGACTGCAGCAGGCGATTGCTCCCCGCACGCGAATACTGGATGCCGGCATCGGCGACACCATAGAGGCTGAGTCCGCCTGATCCCGGCATCGGATCGGGTTTCAGGATTTGGAAAGATTCTGCCGCGGATACGGCAGTTGCTAAGCAAACTGGAAATGCAGCCAGATATCTGGGTATCTGCTTGATCAAAGACACGTCTTCCTCCGGTTTTTATTATCTGAATCTTGAGCAGGCCGCGACCACATCGCGCCCGGCGTGCAGCTGTTAATCTACGAATGCCTGAGTTAGAAGTCCCACGCGGCCGGTGGCGGTGGAATGCCTCGGAGAGTCGGGAATTTGTGAAGGTGCGAGTTCGCTTCGACGACTGTCCGCAGCAATGCATTGCTGCGGATCACAGCCGGCAACAGAGTCGCATTCGTCCCGGAAACCCGGGAGCGAATGAATCTTGGCCCGCAACTGCGGAATAGGGCCTCGCTTCCGCTATTCGGGTAACCTGGATCGCATCAATATTCGAGACAGCTGATCGGTGGCCTCAGTTGCTGACAATAGACTTGTACCGCTGCGTCTCCATCTTGATCAGCTCGAGGGCGTCTTCGTCGTCACGCGCAGGAACGCCGATCGCATCGTCAAGGTGTCGACGGAACTGCGGGCTGTGTAGCGCGCTTTGCAGCGTCGACTTCAGCTTCCCGACCACGGGAGCGGGGAGGTTCTTCGGGCCGGCGAGAACAAACCAGCCCGTCACATCGTAGCCCTTCAGCAAGGGGTGCTCGGCTACCGTAGGAACGTTCGGGAATTTGGCGGACCTCTCCTTTGTGGTCACTGCGATGGGTACGACCTTACCCGCATCAATCAGAGCCTTCGCCGATGCGATTCCCATCACGCCAACCTCGAGGTTGTTTCCCGCGAGATCAGTACCCAACGGCGCGACGCCACGATATGGAACGTGGGTCATACGGGTATTGGTTCTTTGCATCAGGGACTCCATCGCATAGTGCAGCATCGAGCCGATCCCCGACGTGCCATAACTCAGCGCGCCAGGCGCGCTCCTCATGCGCTTGATGAGGTCGTCGGTCGTCCGGATACCACTTTTCGGGGAGGCCAGGATCATCGCACCCTGATGCTCCACTACGCCGATATAGGTGAAGTCCTTTGACCCGTCATACGCCTGCTGCGGATTGAACAACCTGGTCGCGACCAGCTCGTTGGTGGAACCAAGCAGCAGCGTGTAGCCGTCCGGCGCGGCGCGTGCCACCTTTTGCGCGGCAATCGCTCCGGTGGCGCCACCGATATTCTCGACAACAACAGTTGCCCCAAGCGAGGTGGAAAGGGCTTGCGCCAGCGCTCTGGCGGCAACATCGGAAGAGCCACCCGGGGGATACCCCACGACGAGCGAGATGGGCTTGGCCGGATATGCACTTTGTGCTTGCGCAATGCCACAAAATGAACAAATTCCCAGCATTGCGATGGTGTTAAGAATCGTCTTGAGCTTCATCGGCTTCTCGTGAAATGATCAGAAAGTCTCGGCTTGCGTTCACTGGCTGGACTAGCCGCGTGCGGGGGGAGGCATGACCTCGGGCGGGATCGGGCACTCATAGGGACGCTGGCCTCTCTTGCGTTCTAGTTCCTGCCTGGCTTCGCGCAAGGTGTCAGGCGTTCCGGCAAGATCGATGGCCGTTGCGGCCAACGTTTTCGCTGCCAGCAGCATCCCCTTGTGAGCAAGGGATAGCTTGCCCTGGGCCACCATTTGCCATGAATGAAAGCCGGTTCCCCACGCATAGCAGGCGGTCAGGCATTGTGTTGTCGGAACGACCCAGCTGACATCGCCGACATCCGTCGACCCGGTGACGGGGCGTTTGATGTCGGGGTGATAGGGAAGGACTTCGGTAATGATGGGTCTGGGATCGCGCAAGGCAGCGGCAAAATGACGCGAGCTGTTGGCCAGGTCATCCGCATTCACCGTGTTCTGTATTTTGGCTGCAAAGTCGGTTTCGCTTGCATTGACTTCCAGTCCGCCAAGCGCCCGCATGTTGCGATCCAGGATCGCATCGAACGTGTCATTGTGGAGGATGTTCGAGCAGGCCTTATCGAAGATGATTTCCAGGCGCGTGCCCGTCATCAATGCGGCACCTGCGGCAATATCCTTGACGCGTTTGAAGAGATCGATCGCTTCTTCGCTGCGCGGGGCACGGATCGTGTAAAGAACCTCGGCAAGGACTGGGATGACATTAGTGGATACTCCCCCCGAGTTGATGTAGGCAAAATGCACGCGCGCCTCGTCAGGCATGTGCTCGCGGAGATAGTTGACTCCGATGTTCATCAGTTCCGCCGCGTCAAGCGCGCTTCGCCCCAGGTGCGGAGCCAATGCCGCATGTGACGACTTTCCGTGGAAACGGAAATAGGCCTGCACATTGGCGAGGGTGGCATTCATGAACACGGAGTTGGCGACGGACGGGTGCCAGCTCAGGGCCACGTCCAGGTCATCGAACAGGCCGTCGCGGGCCATGAAGGTCTTGCCCGCGGCTGCCTCCTCGGCCGGGCACCCGTAGAAGCGGACCGTGGCGTCGATGTTGTTTGCTGCAAAGTAGTCCCTCGCGACCACCGCAGCCAGGTGGGCCGCAGACCCAAGGAGATGGTGACCGCAGCCATGACCGTTACTCGTGGCCGCGCCCGCGGCGGGCATGCAGGTGAGCGCGCCGCTTTCCTGACTCAGCCCGGCAAGTGCATCGTACTCCCCGAGAAAGCCGATCACGGGCCCTCCCGAGCCGGCTTCGGCGACGAAGGCCGTTGGCATGTGTGCCACGCCTCGATTGACCTTGAAGCCCGCCTCCTCGATCAGCGAGGCGTGCAACTCGGCTGAGCGAAACTCCGCATAGCGCATTTCGGCCAGCGACCATATTTCGTTGGCCAGGGAGATGTATCGGTCCTGCTTCGCTTCGACGAGGTCCACGACACTTGCTATATGCTTCATATACGTTCCAGGTGATCTACGCGGCGCGTGCCACGGCTCGAAGGGGATGCATCCTTGGGCGATGCAATATCACCGGGCAAAGCATATTTGGTCGGGCGGGGGTTCGGTAGGCAGCTATTTGTGTCGCCGTTCACCATTGGTTGCCCTGGCTCTCAACCCAATTTTTTGCTCGAAATGAAGCTTCATCAACTCCGCGCACTTGTGGCGATCGCCGACAGCGGAAGCATCCGGAATGCGGCCAGGGCCACCTCCCACTCACCGGCCGCCATCACCAAAGCGGTCCGTGAACTGGAAGACGAAGTCGGGGTGACCTTGATCATTCGCGAGACGACGGGCATCACCTTGACCCAGGCCGGGCACGTCCTGCTGGAACATGCGCGTCTCACTGTGGGTGTGCTGGCGCGCGCCCGGCAGGAAATGGACGTCTTTGCCGGAAAGCGGAAAGGGACCCTGGCGGTTGGTATCCCGGCCTGGCTGGGCATGACCTTGCTTGGCGAAATCGCCGGCCGCTTCCAGCTGCAGATGCCGGACACCCGGCTCGAGTTCTTCGAGAGCCTGCTTACGGTAACGGTGCCAAAGCTTCGCGATGGCACGCTTGACCTCTCGATAGGGCGAATGTACTTGTCCCAGTCGGAGGAGTTCGCCCAACTGCCGCTCTTCTCGACCGGATACGCCGTGGTGGCGCGAGCTGGCCATCCACTGGCCGAGTGCCGGACGCTACAGGACCTTAAAGGAGCCACCTGGATTCTGAATCGTGATTTCGCGGGGGAATCCGATGGCGTGGTCGAGAGCGCATTCAGCGACTATTGCGCCCGTTACTCTCCCCGCATCCATATCTCGCACTCAAGCGTGATAGCCACGAACCTGATCGCCAGCACGGACTTTCTCAGCCTCATGCCCTGGCCATTGGCGGAATTATTGTTGGCAAAAGACGGGCTTTGCGTGTTGCCGATCAGGGATGCGCTGCCAGATGCCAGGATCAGCATCACGCATCGGCGTGCAGTGCCATTGGGCGCGGCGGCCAAGTGTTTTATCGACGCAACCATGGCTGTGATACGGGAGTCAGCCAACTCGACAGATCCCGCCAAACGACGCTTCTTTCGCGCGATTGAGTGTCTGCTCGATGATGGCAAGTCGAAATGACATGAAGGGCCACGCACGGAGCAGGCAGTCGCCCGGGCGGACAGGCGGCTTGCTTAAGGGTTCGCTTCGCCTTTGGCCCGTTGCTCAGTAAATGTTCTCCACGCGGTCTTGTTGCCCGCGGATTTCCTCGGGACTGAGCACGATATAGCCCAGGGATTTCAGCAGCTGCACGGCCTCCAGTTCCGCATCCAGGTACACCGGCCGCTCGGGGCGGCGCGCGCTCGGCGCGGTCGGCGGCAAGGCGGTGCGGGCGTGTGGAGCGGGTGCTGCCTTGCCATCCGGCCACCTGGCAGTCAGGATGCGGCAATGCTCCAGGTTGGGCTTCCAGGATACGTCGACGGCGGCATTGAACCTCGCGGTGCAAAGCCGCAGCCGCTTCAGCGCCTTCAGCCAGTTGACGAAGGTGTCGCGCTGTGAGGACTGGTAACCCTTCAGGAGGGTATTGAGATGGTCCTGCGCAGTGCCCCCGTCGGTGGCGTGATCCTCTTCGAGTAACGAAATCTCAAGCGCCACGCGCTGGCGTCCGTCCTGATCGTAGATCGCACATTCGCCGTCGAGCACGCCTTCGTGCAGCAATTCGCACAGCAGTGCCCAGGTTCTTGGATTCTTGTCGAGCCGGCCTTCGAGGGTTGGGTCCAGCTGGCCGAGAATGTCAGGAATGGGGCGATTCTTGTCCGACTGGACGGCCAATGCGAAAGCCAGCGCGTTGTCCGATGGCCGCTCGCCGCGTGCCAGCATCTGCAGGGACGCTTCCGTAAGTTCGCGGATTTCCGCGGCGGTATCCACCGCATGCATCCATGCATAGTCATCCAGACTTGCGCACAACTTGCGCGCGGGCCGGGCCAGCTGGCCAGCCAGCCTCTGGACAAAACTTGTGCAGACAGCGCAGCGACATTCCAGGCGGCCAGCATGCAGGAACCCGGCGTACAAGCGCTCCTGATGCCCGCAGTGCGCGCATTCGACTGAAAAACCGCCTTGCCGCGCCGGCCGCTGCGTCGCGAGCAGCCCATCGACCTGGAAGTGCGCCGGTCCGTCGCAGCATGGACAGATCCATTGCAGCTTGTGCGCGCCGTCGCGAGGTGCCACCGTCCGGTCAAACTGGCGCTCGATGGCGCTGCTCGGAATGCCCTGCGACCGCCCTAGTACATCTGCCGAGTAGCGCCAATAGCAATAGGAGTGGGCGGCCGCGGCCGCCTCCGGGGCCAGGCGCTGCAACGCTGGCAGAAGTTGGGTATTGCGCCGGATCTCGTTCTGCATCGAATCGACCAGCGCCACGCCGCCGGGCATCGCTGCCTCGAGTGCGGCGCGGCTCTGTTCGACGAAATCCGGCACATGGGCCTGGCGGATGAAGTCCTCGTTCTCCAGCCAGAACAAATGCCCGGGGAGCGCTTCCAGTGACTCGATGCCATCCCGGACTTCCGACATGCCCGGGCAGGCGAGAAACGTGAAGGGTCTGCTAAACAGGAAAGCATTTGTCATGTTTTGTCAGCGGGGTATCCCCGCCCACGAGCCTGCAAACGCCCCGCGTGCGATAGTCTCACCCCGTGACTGTGGCAAAGCCGATCGCGCGGAGCGCGCATGCCTGATGGCGCGGTCCGCTTTTGGGGACTTCCCCCTTCTTTTTTTGAAGCTGGCAGATTTGTACCTGCCGCATGGGACAGCATAGGCGACACTGCCGCTTCCTGACAAAGGAATCGAGAACCACTCTCACAATGAGAAATCTCCCCCGATGCCTGCAAACTTCGCGCCGGAAGGGAAATCCTCATGGACGCAACAGCACAGCAGGCAGGCAGCCTTGATGGGCTGCCTGCTCCCGCTGTAGCCGTGTCACATGCTTATGCGCCTGTCTCCTGCGGAAACACCGGCTCCCCCAGATTCAGCATCAACCGGTTCGCCCACGCAAAAATGGCAACCGAGTGGATCAGATCCAGGATCTCCCCATCCGTCACGCCTGCCTCGCGCAGCGGCTTGAGCTGTTCGGCAGTGACCTCGGCCGGCCGCTCCGTCAGTTCGATCGAGAACCGGGCGATCGCCTGCTCGCGTGCCGTGGTGCCGGCGGTGCGCGGGTTTTCGAACACCTCCCGGATTACGTCATTGCGCTTGGCCAGCTGCTCGAAGCGCTGCGCATGGACCGACGCGCAATACACGCAGCCGTTGATGCGCGACACCACCGTGGTCGCCAGCTCGCGCTCGGCGCGTGGCATGCCGCCGGGGGCATACATGATGGCGTTGAAAGCGGTGGAGCGCTGGCGCAGGATCTCGGGCTGGTGGACCAGGAAGCGGTAGTAGTCCTGGACCTTGGCCTTGGGGTGGCTTTCTTCGAGCACGGCGATCTGCTCGGGCGTGGCCTGGTCGAGTTCGACCACGTCGAGCCAGGCTTTCCAGTCCAGCACTTCGTTGGTGAAACCGTGGGATTTGATGATCTCGCTCATGCCTGGGCTCCGGCGGCGGTGTCGTTCAGGGATTTCAGCGCATCCAGGCCGGCCACCAGCCGGACCTGGTACGACAGGAAGGCGATCAGCTGCGCCAGCGTGACCACGGCCGGCGTACTCAGGCCTGCGGCGGGCAGCGCCTGCAGCGCGGCCTGGTCGCCTTCGACGGGCTTTTCGATCAGCGTGCGGGTGAAGGCCAGCATGGCGCGCAGGCGCGCATCGGCGATATCTTCGGCCTGGCCTTCGGCTGCGATGCGGATGTGGCCGGCATCGGCTGCGCTCTGTTCGAGCCGCGCGCGGTAGTGCGCCGCCAGCGCCGGCGAAGGCGTCAGGCGCGCCGCATACAGCGCGACCAGCAGGCGCTCGGCCAGCGACAGGCCGGGCAGGGCAGGGTCGAACAGCGCGTCATAGCTGCCTTGCGTGGCGGCCACGACCTTGTCGCGCTGGTGGCGCAGCGCGTGCGTGGCGCCGCCCGGCGCAAGGCCGGTGAGCTGGTCGATCAGGTCGACCGCGGAGGCGGGGGGCTGGGTCATCGGAATCTCTTCGTTCAGGTCGGGTGTCAGGTTCAAACCTTGGCGGCGGTGCGCTGCGCCGGCGGCCGGGCCGGCGTCCATTCGTCGCCAAAGACTTCGGGCTCGGCAAAGTCCTGCAGCGCGGTGTAGTGCAGTTCGACGTCTTCCTGGTACAGCAGCGCGGCAATGCCCTGGCCGAGCCGGCGCGCGCCGTCGCTGATGGCGGGGATGTCGCCCGACACGGTGCCGTGCGACAGCGCTGCCGGATAGCAGAAGCAGTGGATGCGCGTGAGGCCCGGGCAGGCGCCTGGGGTCTTCTCCCGGAATTCAAAGGCTTCGCCGAGGTCGGGCGAGTCGGACAGCTCGCGGTCCTCCTGTCCATGCGGCGGCGTGTAGCGGTCGCGCCAGTAGCGGATATGCGGGGCGAAGGCAGCAAACTCCGCCCGCGTTTCCAGCGCGATGCGGAAGCCCGTCGAGAAGATCAGGAAATCGAGTTCGAAGGTGCCCTGCGGCGTCTGTACATACAGCACGTCGCCTTGCGCGTCGATCGATTCCAGCCCGGCACCGAAGTTGAAGTACGCATTGGCATGGCGCGACACGCGCAGCGTGCTGCCGCGTGGCGGCGGCACCTGCTGCGTGTTGATGTAATTGCGCAGCCGCCATTTCCATGCGTCGGGCAGCCCGGAATGGCCGTGCGTCAGGCCCGGGTTGCCGGCGCCCTTGCTCTTGTTGACGCGCGGGATGTCCTGGCGACGCACCAGCATTTCGACGCTGGCGGCACCGGCTTCCAGCGCAGTCGCGGCGCTGTCCATGGCCGAGGCACCGGCACCCACCACGCCCACGCGCTTGCCGCGCAGCGTGGCGTAATCCATCTCGTCGGACGAGTGCGCCCACAGGTGGCGCGGCAGCTGGTCGGCCACCGGCGGCACGTAGGCGCCGCCCAGGCCGTCGCGGCCGGTGGCCAGCACCACGCGGCGCGCCAGCACGGTCTGCGGGCCGTCCGGGGTCTGCATCGACAGCGCCACCAGCCCGTCGGCGCGCGGCACGATCTGCTCGACTTGGTGGTCGTTGCGGATATCCAGCGCTAGGACCTGCCGGTACCAGCGCAGGTAGTCCATCCACTGCAGCCGCGGGATCTTGTCCAGCGCCTGCCACGCGGCCTCGCCGAAATGCGCTTCGAACCAGGCGCGGAAGGTCAGCGCCGGCAGCCCCAGCGCGGGGCCGGTGAGCTGCTTGGGCGAGCGCAGCGTCTCCATGCGCGCGGTGGTGGCCCACGGGCCTTCGAAGCCTTGCGGGGCACGGTCGAAGGCGCGCACGCGGATGCCCAGCTGCGTCAGCGTGGCGCAGGCCGCGAGCCCCGCCATGCCGCCGCCGATGATGGCGACGTCGAGCACGTCGTGTCCGTCGTGGGTGCGCGGCATGGTCCAGGCCTTGGCCGGCAGTTCCAGCCAGGACAGGTCCTGGCGCAGGCGCGCTTCGAGCGCGGCCAGGCCAGCAAGGGTGGGAGCGGGTTGGTCAGTCATGGCTTGAGGGTCCGGCATCTTGTGAGAGCGTTTCGGCGTCGGCGCTGGCGTCGCCATAGAGCGATTGCAGCAGCGCACCGTGTTCGGCTGGCGCGCGCCGCACCAGGTCGGGCAGCAGTGCGGCAGCGGCGTCGGCCACCGCCTGCACCAGTCCCAGCACCGCGGTGCTGGCGGGGCGCGCCTGCGGCGTGATCACGCCGAAGTAAAAGGGAATATCGGCATCGATCGGCCGCACGGCGATATCGGCCAGCGGCAGGCCGCGCGCGGTCACCGGCTCCAGCACCGCGATGCCTAGCCCGGCGCGCACCAGCGTCAGCGCGCTGATCGAGGTGTTGGTGTCGATCACGCCAGCTGCTGGCACGCCTGCGCCGGCCAGCGCGCGGTCCACGCGCCGGCGCAGGCGGTAAGGGTTCTGCATGGTGACGATGCGGCGCGCGCCGCAGTCGTGCAGGGCGATGGACACCTGCGCGGCGAGGGGATCGTCGGCGCGGACAGCTGCCACGCAGGCGGACTGGCCGATCCAGTGCACGATCACGCCGCGGTGCTCCAGCGGCAGGCTGTTCAGGCCGATCTCGGCGGCGCCGGTCAGCACCGCGTGCACCACCTGTTCCGGCGACACGCTCTGCACCTCGACGCGTTCGGGCGTGCACAGCCCGCGTTCGAAGGCGAGCGCCAGCGCGGGCGGCAACAGCCCGGCGGCAAGCGCCGGCGTGGCGGCTATCCGCAAAGGGCGGCCTTCACCGCGCGCCAGTGCCGCGGCCCGCATGCGGATCTGCTGCATGCCGGTCAGCGTCTGCTCGACCTCGTCATAGAGCAGGAAGCCCTGTTCGGTCGGGCTTACGCGGGGGCCGCTGCGAGTGAACAGCGCAAAGCCCAGCTCGGCCTCCAGCTCCTGGATCAACCGCGTGATCGCCGGTTGCGAACGGCCGAGCAGCCGCCCGGCGGCGGTGACGCTGCCGGTGGTCACGACTGCGGCGAAGGCTTCCAGTTGCCGGATTTCCATGGCGGAGGTTGATGTATGCGTAATTCGGATTCTGATGCCTTAATCATGCAGTTGGCAAATACTATTTAGGGATAAGACCATGCGGCAGCTATGATGTAGCGATGCCGGGCGCACACCGGTTCACCATCGGGACAGACGATTTGGCTTGGATCCGTGGCAGTCGGCGTATCGGAAAGGCAGGGCGAACGCTGTGGCAGCTTGGGGCGTGGGTGCTGGCTGGAGCACTCGCAGCCGCCACGCCTGCGCAGGCGGCGGATGCTTTGCGCGTCGGCTCCAAGCGCTTTACCGAGTCCTACATCCTTGGCGAACTGCTGACGCAGGCGGCAGGCCCGCCCGGCATCGCCCAGCACCTGCCGGGCCTGGGCAACACCGCGATCGTGTTCGAAGCGCTGAAGGCCGGCAGCATCGACCTGTATCCCGACTACACCGGCACGCTCGCCGCGGAAATCCTGAAGCTGCCGCACGGCGCCGGGCTCGACGCCATCCAGAAGGCACTGGCGCCAATGGGATTGGGCGCGGCGATCCGGCTAGGCTTCGAGAACACCTACGCGCTTGCCGTCTCCGACAGCCGCGCGCCCGGCAGCCTGCACCGGCTCAGCGACCTGGCCGCGCAGCCGCAGCTCAGGCTCGGCCTGTCGCACGAGTTCCTCGGCCGCGCCGACGGCTGGCCGGGGCTGGCCAGCCGCTACGGCCTGCCGCAGCGCCCGGTCGGGCTGGACCACGGCGTCGCCTATGAAGCGCTGGCAGCGGGGCAGGTCGATGCGATCGACATCTATTCCACCGACGCCAAGATCCGCAAGTACCAGCTGCGCGTGCTGGAGGACGACCGGCACTACTTCCCGCGCTATGACGCCGTGGTGGTGTACCGGCTGGACGTGCCACAGCGCTTCCCGCAGGCGTGGCAGGCGCTGCAGCGGCTGGCTGGCCGCGTCGGCGCCGACGACATGATCGCCATGAATGCGGCTGCCGAGATCGACGCCCAGCCGTTCGATGCGATTGCGCGCGCGTTTCTCGCCGGCACACAAGCGCAGCAAGCAGGGCATGGCAATGACGCGCCGCGCAGCCGGCTGTGGTCGGCGCTGTTCGGCCCGGACACCACGCGCCTCGCCCGGCGCCATGTCGGCCTGGTGGCGGGCGCGGTCGGTGCGGCGACGCTGGTCGGCGTGCCGCTGGGCATCGTTGCGGCGAGACGGCGCCGCACCGGGCAAGTGGTGCTGGGCGCGGTCAGCGTGCTGCAGACCGTGCCGTCGCTGGCGCTGCTGGCCATGCTGATCCCGCTGCTGGGCCGCATCGGCGTGTGGCCGGCCATGGTCGCGCTGTTCCTCTATGCCTTGCTGCCGATCGTGCGCAATACCAGCACCGGGCTGGAACAGGTACCGCAGGGCATGCGCGATGCGGCGCGCGCGCTAGGCCTGCGCGGCGGCCAGGTGCTGCGCTACGTGGAACTGCCGCTGGCGCTGCCGGTGCTGCTGGCCGGCGTCAAGACCGCGGCCATCATCAGCGTGGGCACGGCGACGATCGCGGCCTTTGTCGGCGCGGGCGGCTTTGGCGAGCGCATCGCCACCGGCCTGGCGCTCAACGACGCCACGCTGCTGCTGGCCGGCGCGATCCCGGCCGCGGTGCTGGCGCTGGTGGTGCAGGCAGGATTCGAGACGCTCGAATGGGCGCTGCGCCGCCGGCGCGACGCGCGCTAGCCTTGCCCTTGCTGCGCGATCAGCCGCCCGAGCGTGGCGACGGCGGCCTCCGCCTCCTCGTCCCACAAGTGCCCATAGTTGAGCCGGGTGCAGTTGCGATACCCCTGCCGCGCCGAGAAGATCGGCCCCGGCGCAATGCCGATGCCGGCCTCCAGCGCGGCATGGTGCAATGCCAGCGCATCGAATCCCGCCGCGAACTCGACCCACAGGAAGTAGCCGCCCTCCGGCCGCGACACGCGCACGTCTTCCGGGAAATGCTGGCCGATGGCATCGATCATGCGCCCCTGCTGCATCTCCAGCACGTGGCGCAGCTTGCGCAGGTGCTTGTCGTAGCCGCCATGCTGCAGGTACTCGGCCAGTGCCACCTGCGTGGGCACGCCGGCCGACAGCGTGGTCATCAGCTTGAGCCGCTGGATCGCCTCGCCGAAGCGGCCCGGCGCCACCCAGCCGATGCGGAAGCCCGGCGCCAGCGTCTTCGAGAACGAGCTGCAATGCATCACCAGCCCCTGGGTATCGAAGGCCTTGGCCGGCAACGGACAGCGGTTGCCAAAGTAGAGCTCGCCATAGACATCGTCTTCGATCAGCGGTACCTGGTGCCGCGCCAGCAGCGCCACCAGCGCCTTCTTCTTGTCTTCCGACATGCTGGCGCCCAGCGGATTCTGGAACTGCGTCATAAACCAGCACGCCTTGACCGGATGCCGCGCCAGCGCCGCGTCCAGCGCGCCCAGGTCGATGCCCTCGGCCGGGTCGACCGGGATCTCCACGGCCTTGAGGCGCAGCCGCTCCAGCGCCTGCAGCGAGGCATAGAAGCCGGGCGATTCGATCGCGACCACGTCACCTGGCTGGGTCACGGCCATCAGGCACAGGTTCAGCGCCTCGAGCGCGCCGTTGGTGACGACCAGGTCCTCGGCCGGCTGCGGTGCGCCCGCGCCGAGGTAGCGCAGCGCAATCTGCCGGCGCAGCGCGGTATTGCCCGGCGGCAGGTCGTTGACCGAATGCCACGGGTCGAGCGCGCGGCCCGCACGCGCCAGCGACTTGCCCAGCCGCTCCCACGGAAACAGCTCGGGCGAGGGGAAGGCCGAGCCGAACTGCACCAGCTTGCGGTCGCGCGCGGCTTCCAGCACCGAGAACACCAGCTTGGAGATATCCACCTGCGTCGATACCTGGCGCGAGGGCCGTACCTGCGGCTGCGGCAGCTCGCGCCGTGCCGGCCCCGCCACGTAGTAGCCGGAGCGTTCGCGCGCCCGCACCAGCCCGCGTTCTTCCAGCCGGTAGTAGGCCTGGAACGCGGTGGAGGGGCTGACGCCGTACTGCGCCACGGTCTTGCGGATCGACGGCAGGCGCGTGCCCGGCGGCAGGCTGCCGTTGCGGATATCGGCGGCCAGGGTTTCGGCGAGGGCTTCGTACCGTTTCATCGGGGGCGGGCAGGGGAGCAGGGTGGTGTCATTATCGCCGGCTCCCGGCAAACTGATATGTAAATTTTTCAGGTATCTGATGCTGTTATGGCTGACGCAGGCGGCTCATAATCCGCTCTTGTATCCACAGGCTTTATCCAGGAGATGCCATGAGTCAGTTAAGGCTGTTGCGAACCGTGCTGTGGGGTTTTTTCGGCCTGCGCAAGGGGCAGGAGCACCAGCGCGACCTGGAGAACCTGCGCCCGGTGCCGCTGATCCTGACCGGCGCAGCCGTGGCCGCCGTGCTGGTGGCATGCCTGGTGCTGCTGGCCAACTGGGCCGTGTCCAGCGCAACAGCGCAGGTGTCTGCCCATACTTTCGCCATTACACCCGCGATTGCACTGGCCTGATTGGCCGGGTTTGTGCCAGCATGGATAAACAACCCACCCGATAATAAGCTGACCGTCCCCATGTTTCGCCCCACCGGGCGGCATCGCGCCGCCGCATCGTTGCCGGCGCGCCTGCTGCCCTGGCTGTGGCTGGCGCTGGCTATGCTGGTGCCGCTGCTGTCCGCGCCGCGCCTGGCGCTGGCCGCCACCGGCGCCGACGCGCAGCAGATCGAGCGCGGCCGCTACCTGGCCCGCATCGCCAACTGTGCCGCCTGCCATACGCGCGAAGGCGGCAAGCCGTTCGCCGGCGGGCTGCCGATCCGCACCGCGGTCGGCACCATCCACTCGACCAACATCACGCCGGATGCGGCCAGCGGCATCGGCGCCTACACGCTGCCCGAATTCGACCGTGCGCTGCGCAAGGGCGTGGCGCGGGACGGCAAGCGGCTGTACCCGGCCATGCCGTACCCGTCGTATGCACGCATGCGCGCCGAAGACGTGGCGGCGCTCTACGCCTACCTGCGCGCCGAGGTGGCGCCGGTCGCGCAGCGCAACCCGGCGCCTGAAATGCGCTGGCCGTTCGGCGTGCGCGGGCTGCTGTCCGTGTGGAACGTGCTGTTCCTCGACGACGACCCGGTCCGCACCGACCCGGCACGCGGCGAGGCCTGGAACCGCGGCGCCTACCTGGTGCAGGCGGTGGCCCACTGCGGCGCCTGCCACACGCCGCGCGGCCCGCTCTTTGCCGAGAAGGGCCTGGACGAGCGCAGCCGCCACTTCCTGGCCGGTGCCAGTGTGGAAGGCTGGTCCGCCACCAACCTGACCGGCGACCAGCTCACCGGCCTGGGCGCATGGTCGCGCGCCGATATCGCCGAGTTCCTGCGCACCGGGCGCAATGGGCACGCGACCTCGTTCGGGCCGATGTCGACGGTGATCTCCACCGCCACGCAGTACATGAGCCCGGCCGACCTCGAAGCCGTGGCCGCCTACCTCAAGTCGATCCCCGGCGCACGCGGCGAGGACAAGCCGTTCCGGCCCGATCCCGCCACCGCGCAGCAGCTGCACCAGGGCCGCTTCGACCAGCTCGGCGCGCGCCAGTATGCGGTGTTCTGCATGCCGTGCCACGGCGCCGACGGCAAGGGCTTTGCGCGCGTGTTCCCGCCGCTGGCCGGCAACCCGACCGTGGCCGATCCGGACCCCGCCTCGCTGGTGAACCTGCTGCTCGACGGCGCCGTGACTGCACGCGTGGGCACCGCACCGGCGGACTACCACATGCCCGGCTACGGCTGGACCCTGGACGACCAGGAGCTGGCCAACGTGCTGACCTTTATCCGCGCCGGCTGGGGCAACCGCGCCGCGCCGGTGCGGGAAGCCGAGGTGGCGGCGCGGCGCAAGGCGCTCGCCGGGCACCGCTGAGCCGAAGCCTTTCGATGAGCACCCGATGACGATCACGCGCAGAGACTTCCTCAACGGCACCGCCCTGACCATCGCCGCGGGGCTCGCCCCCGTGCAACTGCTGCACGCGCAGCAGGCCGGGGGCGGGGCGGTGTATCCGCCGGCGCTGACCGGGCTGCGCGGCAACCACGCGGGCACCTTTACGCTGGCCCACAGCCTGGCGCGCGAAGGCGCGAAATATCCCGTGGTACTGGCGCGCGAAGCCTACGACCTGGTAGTGGTCGGCGGCGGCCTCAGCGGGCTGGCCGCGGCGTGGTTCTACCGGCGCCGCTTCGGCGCCAACCGCCGCATCCTGATCCTGGACAACCACGACGACTTCGGTGGCCATGCCAAGCGCAATGAGTTCACGGTGCGCGGCAAGCGGCTGGTGACCTATGGCGGCAGCGCGGAGATGCCGCCCAGTGCCGCCACCGACGCCGCGGTGCGCGAACTGCTGGCGGGGGTGGGGCTCGACGCCGCGCGCCTGCCCGGCCCACCGCCCGCGGACCCGTATGCCGCGCTCGGCATGGGCCGCGCCGTGTTCTTCGATGCCGAGCATTTTGGCCGCGACCAGTGGGTGCCGGGCGATCCCTTCGGCGAGCTGATCGATACGCGCAGCGGACAACGGCCGGGCAGTCCCGAGGCCGCGGCGCTGATGCGCTTTCTCGACAACACGCCGCTCCCCGCCGCGGACCGTGCCGCGCTGGCGCGGCTGGCAGCCGGCACCACCGACTACCTGCCGGGCGTTTCCGCGACCGAGCGCGCCACCGCACTGCGCACGCTGCGCTACAGCGCCTTCCTGCGCGACAAGGCCGGCATCGGCCTGGCCGGCCAGCGCTTCCTGCGCAGCCGCAGCAACGATGCCTATGCGCTCGATGCCGATGGCATTTCCGTCACCGATGCGATCGCAATCGGGCTGCCGGCCGGCGCCAACATGCCCGCGCCGGCGGGCAATGCGCGGCTCGGCAAGTCGCCGGCATCGCGCCTGTGGTTCCCGGACGGCAACGCTTCGCTGGCGCGGCTGCTGGTGCAGAAACTGATCCCGGGCGTGGCGTCGCTCGCCAGGCCGGCCGATGTGGCCACGGCCGCGTTCGACTACAGCCGGCTGGACCGCGACGGCGCGCCGGTGCGCCTGCGCCTGAACAGCACCGCGATCGCGGTCGAGCCCGACGGCAATATCACGCGGGTGACCTACGGCTTCAGCGGCAACCTGCATCGCGTCGAGGCGCGCCATGTGGTGCTGGCCGGCTACAACATGATGATCCCGTACCTGCTGCCGTCGCTGCCGGCGGCGCAGAAGGCCGTGCTGCACGACGAAGCCAAGGCGCCGCTGGTCTACACCAAGGTGGCGCTGGACCACTGGCAGTCCTTCGCCACGCTGCGCACGCGCCGCATCCACGCACCGGCCATGGCCTATACCGACCTGTGGCTGGAACCGCCGGCGGGCGACCAGCCCTCCGACCCGGCGGTGCTGCACATGCTCTACGTGCCTACCGTACCCGACAGCGGCATGCGCGCGCGCGACCGCTTCCGCGCCGGCCGCGCCTTCCTGCTCGGCACGCCGTTCGACGCGCTCGAGCGCGAGATCCGCGCGCAGCTCGACCGCATGCTCGGGCATGCCGGCTTTGCGTCGAAGGACGTGATCCGCGGCATCACCGTCAACCGCTGGGCGCACGGCTACAGCTACATGCCGGACAGCCTGGCGGGCGAGAACGTCGCGCCCGATGCGGTGTGGCCCGGCCTGGCCGGCGTGGGCAATATCAGCATCGCCAACAGCGACAATGCCGGCAGCCCGTCGGTGACGGCAGCGGTCGCGCAGGGGAAACGGGCAGTGGCCCGGTTGCCCGGGTAGGCAACGGCTGCCGGCGCAGGGCGTTCGCGCTGCGCCGGCGGGAGCGGTCAGTCAGCGCGCGGGGCGACCAGCGCCTCGATCTCGGCGTCCTTGGCGTCCCACTGCTGTGCCAGCCAGTGATGGAATTCGGTCCGGAAGGCCTTGTCGCTGCCGTAATCGGCTTCGCAGAATGACGGCGGCACTGGCAATTGCCGCATGCGCACCAGCACCGGGCCGGCGCGCCCGCAGGCGAGGTCCCAGAAGCTCGGCGCGCCTTCCGGGTAGGCGATGGTGACGTCGATCATCGAGCGGAACCTGTTCCCCATCGCATTCAGCGCCACCGCCAGCCCGCCGGCCTTGGGCTTGAGCAGGTGGCGATACGGCGACGCCTGCGCCTCGCGCTTGGCCTCGGTAAAGCGGGTCCCTTCGGCAAACACCATCACGCTGGTCGGCACCAATGAAAACTTCGCGCACGCGCGCCGCGCGGTTTCCTGGTCCTGCCGCCGCAGCGCCGGATTGCGCCGCAGCTGCGCCTTGCCATGGCGCTTCATGAACGGGAAATCCAGCGCCCACCACGCCAGGCCGATCACCGGCACATAGATCAGCTGGTGCTTCAGGAAAAACTTCAGCAGCGGAATGCGCCGGTTCAGCGACCGCTGCAGCACGAAGATATCGGCCCATGACTGGTGGTTGCAGTTCACCAGGTACCAGTCGGCATAGCGCAGTCCGTCATTGCCCTGAACATCCCAGGGCTCGCGCTGGATCCACGCAAACCAGCCGGCATTGCAGGAAATCCATGCGGTGGCGATCCCGTTCAGCAGCGGATCGATGCGGCGCCGGACCGCCGCGAACGGCAGCGCCAGCTTCAGCAACGCCAGAGCGAACAGCAGCAGGCACCAGAACAAGGTGCTGGCGATCAGCAGCGTCCAGCTCACGACGCCGGTGATCCAGGCCAGGCGGCCGTGCGGCATGAAGGCCCGGCGGCGCCGGCGCAAGGCCACCGTCGGTTCGTCGATCTTCGGTTCAGGGGTACCGGGGGCGCGGGAGGGCGAGGAAGGAATGGTGGTCATGGGTGCCAGTTTGCGGGCCGCGATTGGATCAGGGCTTGCGCATGGTCAAGGCGGGCGGTGTTGGGTGGGGTCTGTGGAAACCCCGACTCCCTTCAGCAGCCCGATCGTCATCAGAAGGAATCTCGCAAGAAAATCGGTCAACAGGCGGACTCGCGTGGGTAACCGGTCCCGGCTGGGGAAAACAGCCGGGAGCGGGGGCGCAATGCACTGTCCACTATGGCAACGATTGTACGAGATCGCAGCGCCAACAATCATCGGGCACATCCTGGCCGGCCAGAGACCGACGCCGGCGCCGCAACGGATGCCTTCGTGCGCGGCATTCCGGCAATTACATCATGCCGTGACATAACGAAGCCACGCAGTGAAACGAAGTGTGCCGTAAATGCCTGTCCATTACAAAAACGTAATGAGGGAATCCGCTTTCCCTCATTGCAAAAATGTAATGAATGGGCCGTCTGCCCTCATTACGAAAATGTAATGAGGGAACCCGCACGCTGAGGGCTTGTTTCTATTTATTAACATTGAAAACTCGCCTATAACATGCAGTACATGTTGCGGCCGATGTCCCGCATCATGACTCAGCCCGTGGAGCGACTCCGCGGGCTTTTTTTTGGCCGCAATAATGATGCGATACCCATGTGAGCGCATATTTGCTTCGCTCATGAATCGAGTCGGGGAAAACCCTGCGATTCAGCTCCAGTTGAAGCCACCGCCTTTTCCCGTCGATTCAGCAGGAATGCTCATCTATTAACGGTATATATGCGGGAAGCGGGGGAAAGCCTGGGATTTCCGCCCGCCAACCCATGCTGGTGGCGGATTTAGCGTGGGGAATGATACGCAGCCAATGTGAATCTCCGGTTCCCATCTGGCGCGGTAATAAATCTGGTGAAAACCCTGCCATTCCTTTCGCTTGAACTTACTTGATATATCACATACTGTGTATCCCATCGCCACTCTTGATTTTTAGAGGCAGGTGAGGGCGGAGACGCCAGTCCGGCGTCGCATTAAAAGGCAACAAATGCCAATGACCAGGAGACATAAAATGCCAGCAGCCATATCCAAGCTGGGGCGCAGCGCGTCCGCATACCCGTCCGCACTCTCGGATCAGCCAAATCAGACGATTCAAGGAGCGCGCCATGAGTAATCCGTCGGCAGCATTTCGCCCCAATCCCCAGGTCCCCGAAGCCGCCCGGTGGACCCAGCTGCTCGTTGGCGTCGTTTGCATGATCGCCACCGCCAATATCCAGTACGCCTGGACCTTATTCGTCCCGGAAATCCAGGATACCTATGGCTGGTCGCGCGCAAGCATCCAGATCGCCTTCACGGTGTTCGTGCTGGTCCAGACCTGGCTCGCGCCGATCGAGGGCTACTTCATCGACAAGTTCGGCCCGCGGCTGATGGTCGCCTTCGGTGCGCTGTTCATTGGCGCAGCGTGGTGCATCAATTCGCAGGCCACCACCCTGATGGGCTTCTATGTCGGCGCGGCAGTCGGCGGTCTCGGCGTGGGCTCGATTTATGCGACCTGCATCAACAACGCGCTCAAGTGGTTCCCGGACCGGCGCGGCCTCGCGGTTGGCCTGACCGCCGGCGGTTACGGCGCGGGCTCCGCGGCGACGATCCTGCCCATCGCGGCCATGATCGAGTCGCAGGGCTTCCAGCACACCTTCCTGTTCTTCGGGCTGCTGCAAGGCTCCCTCGCGTTTATCGCCGCGTGGTTCCTGCGCTCGCCCAAGGCGCATGAGGTGAAGGCGTCGCAGAAGCTGGTCCAGGCCACGCGTGACTACACGCTCAAGGAAGCGATGTGCACCAAGCTGTTCTGGCTGATGCTGGTGATGTTCATCCTGGTGGTCACCGGCGGCATGATGGCCGTTGCCCAGCTCGGTGTCATCGCCAAGGACCTCGGCGTCAAGGAATTCAAGGTCGACCTGCACTTCTTCGTGATGGCCGCCTTGCCGCTGGCGCTGATGCTCGACCGCATCATGAACGGCATCTCGCGTCCGCTGTTCGGCTGGATCTCGGACAATATCGGGCGCGAGAAGACCATGGTCATCGCCTTTACGCTGGAAGGGATCGGCATCATTGCGCTCGGCTACTTTGGCAGCAACCCGTATGCGTTCCTGATCCTGTCAGGGGTGGTGTTCCTGGCCTGGGGCGAAGTCTACTCGCTGTTCTCGGCCCTGGCCGGCGACGCCTTCGGTACCAAGCACATCGGCAAGATCTACGGCGTGCTCTACACCGCCAAGGGTATCGGCGCACTGTTCGTTCCGATCGGCAACCTGATGATGGAGGCGACCGGTACCTGGTCGACGGTCCTCTACACGGTGGCGTGCATGGACCTGACCGCAGCCTTCCTGGCGATCATGGTGCTGCGGCCAGTGCTGGCGAATCACGTCGCAACGTCCAGGAGCCTCTTCTCGAAGGAAAAGGCGGCGGCTAGCACGCAGGTACCTGCCTGACGCGCTTTACGCAAGCCTTCGGAAACAAGCCGGGCGGGCTCCTTCGGGAGCCCTTTTTTGCGTGCGTGCGGGAGTAGTATCGGGACGTACGGCGTACAGTCTGACCGGTTGACGACGTGCGCCGGATTCGAGGAATCCAGGTTCTCCGAAACGACTGTCAGGAGCAGGCTATGGACGACGACCTCAATGCGATGAGCCGGGATCAGCTCGCCGAGGAAGTGCGCAAACTGCGCGCCGGCATACGCCGGCACCGGGATGCTTCCGGCCATGATTTGTGCTGGCATCACCCCGATCTGTGGGCGTTGCTGCCGGACACGAGCAGCCAGGTTCCGGTCGTTCCCGACTGGCCGCAGTTCATGCGCGGCTGCGTGAAGTATCGGGAGTCGCTGGACGCGCAATGCCCGCAGGCACCGCGCAGTCGGCGGGAGTTTGGGGAAGGCTAGCGATGCCGCATCGGCGCGGGGCAAGCCGGCAGAAGCGGCGGGACGTTGAGACGCATGCTCTACATGAGCCTCCGGCACCGCGCCCCTTGAACCTGCCTCGGCCATCGACGGCCTGGCCGGCGGGGAGTGGGGCTTCAGCGGACGCCGAACGGCTCGTCTGGAAACATGGATTTGTGCCAGACTTCGGGACACAATTCCGGCATGAGAGCAGCTCTGCATCCAGCCCGCGCCGTCGCCATGGGGTTCCTGCTGGCCATCGTGGCGGGCAGTGCACTGCTGATGTTGCCATGGGCCCGGATCGGCGATGGGAGCGTGCCGTGGCTGACCGCCTTCTTCACCTCGGTCTCGGCGGTCTGCGTGACCGGCCTGGTAGTCGTGGATACCGGAACGTACTGGTCCGGCTTCGGCCAGGTAGTCATCATGGTGCTGTTCCAGCTTGGCGGCTTTGGCATGATGACCGCGTCCACGCTGCTTGGCCTGATGGTCAATCGTTCGCTGCGATTGCGGACCAAGCTGCTCACCCAGGTCGAGACCCACGCGATCGGTCTGGGCGATGTGGTCGGCGTAGCCAAGCTGGTACTGGTGGTGACGTTCGCTGTCGAACTGGCCCTCACGGCATGGCTGACGTCGAGGCTGCATTTCACCTATGGCATTCCGTGGCGCGAGGCCGCATGGGACGGCGTGTTTCACGCGATCTCCGCCTACAACAATGCCGGCTTCTCGACGCACCCGGACAACCTCATGCGTTATGCGGCCGACCAGTGGATCCTGGCGCCGGTGATGGTGGCGGCCGTCGTCGGTGGCATCGGATTTCCCGTGCTGCACGACTTGCGCAACAAGACCTTTAGTCCACGCCGATGGTCCCTGCATAGCAAGCTCACCCTGGCGACCACGGCGGTGCTGTTCGTGGTGGGCTTTATTGGCCTGCTATTGTTCGAATGGAGCAATGCACTCACCATCGGCGCGATGCCGTCGGGCCAGAAGCTCTGGTCCGCGGCGTTTGCCTCGGTCTCGGCCCGCACCGTCGGCTTCAACTCGTTCGACATCAGCGCACTGACCCATGAAAGCATGGCGCTGCATTACTTCCTGATGTTCGTCGGCGGCGGCAGTGCGAGTACCGCTGGCGGCGTCAAAGTCGGCACGATCGCCATCCTGGCATTGCTGGTGATTGCCGAGATCCGCGGGCGCGGCGACAGCGAGGCGTTCGGGCGGCGGGTCAGCAGTTCGGCGCAGCGACAGGCGATCACGGTATTGGTGCTGGGAAGCGCTTTGACTACGCTAGGGACATTGGCCATCCTGTTCGTCACCGAGTTCCCGACCGATCAAGTCATCTTCGAGGTCATTGCGGCCTTCGGCTCGGCTGGCTTGTCGACCGGCATCACGGCGGACCTGCCGGCTTCCGGCCAGCTTATTCTGGCCGGGCTCATGTATGCCGGCCGGGTCGGCACCATCACGCTCGCGGTTTCCCTGGCAATGGGCGAACATCGCACGCCATACCGCTATCCCGAGGAGCACCCAATTGTTGGCTAGATTATTTACCGAACAGTTCGCCTTCTCCGCAGGCGACAGCATCGTCGTGATCGGGCTTGGGCGTTTTGGCAGTTCCGTGGCGCAATCGCTCATGCGCCTGGGACACGATGTCATGGGCATCGACAGGGATGCCGAACTGGTGCAGCGCTGGTCGAATGTATTGACCTGCGCGGTTCAGGCCGACTCGACCGATGTGAACGTGATGCGCCAGCTCGGCGTGGCCGATTTCTCTCACGCCATTGTCGGCATTGGCACGGATATGTCGTCCAGCCTGATGACCTTGATGACGCTGACCGAACTCGAGATCAAGGATATCTGGGTCAAGGCCTTTACCGCCGAGCATGGGCAGATCGCGCAACGCATCGGTGCGCACCACGTCGTCTTCCCGGAAGCAGACATGGGAGCGCGGGTTGCACACCTGATTACAGGCAAGATGATCGATTTCATCGAATTCGAAGATGGCTTTGCCATCGCCAGGATCCATGCGCCGGCATCCACCCACAACAAGACGCTGTTGGAGTCCAGGGTACGTGAGCATTTCGGCGTCACGGTGGTTGGCATCAAGCGTGCCAACGAAGAATTCGAGCACGCGACAGCCACCACCATGGTCCAGCCGAAAGACCTGTTGGTCGTCTCCGGGCCGACCCGCAAGATCGAGCGCTTCGCGGGCAGTTCAGATAAGGGGTAGCTGCGCTACGGTCTTTCAGCGTGCATGGGGGCGACAAAAGCTCTGGGTGGACAGTGCGATCAGCCAAACTTGTCGAGCAAACTGTACCAGGCGACCCCGGCGGCGATATAGAAGCGCTGCAGGCCATGCAGCGGAATCGGCGCCAGCGGCGAAACCGGGTAGGGGAATGGCGCGCCATTCGCCGTCAGCCTGGCCGCCAGATGCTTGCCGAAGCTCGTGCACAGCGCGATGCCCCGTCCGTTGCACCCCACCGCCATCGTCACGCCGGGGGCCGGTTCGTGGATATGCGGCATGAAGTCGCGGGTGACGGCGATGCGGCCTGCCCAGCGGTACTCATATTCCAGTGGCCCCAACTGCGGGAACAGCAGCGCCAGAGAACGCTCCAGATGCGCAAAATCCTGCGGCTGGCGTGGATCGGCAAAGAAGCCGCGCCCCCCCATCAGCAGCCGCCCGGCGCGGTCCTTGCGGAAGTAAAGCAGCAGGCGTTGCGAGGTCGACGCCGTCTCGCCGCGCGCAAGGATGGCCCGGGCATTCTCGCCTTCGAGCGGGCGCGTGGCCACGATAAAGCTGTTGGCGCTGAGCAGCGTCTGCTGCAGGCCGGGCCAGAGCGGACCGGTATAGCCGTTGGTGGCAATCACCACGCGGTCGGCAGTGACGGTCGCGCCCGTCGCAATGTTCGCCACCCACTTCGCACCTTGCCGCACCAGCGCCGTGACGCCGCTGCCACCATGGATGGCGGCTCCCGCGTGCTGTGCCGCCCGGACCAGTCCGCGCACGTAGGTCAGCGGCTGGATGGCACCTGCGCGGCCATCGAGCCAACCGCCTGCGAACGCCTGCGTCCCGACGCGCCGCGCCACTTCCGCCTGGTCGAGCATTTCGACAGGCGCGCCACGACGTTGCCACTGACGCGCTCGTGCGTGCATGGCCGGCACGGCCTTGGGCGAATAGGAGAGCTGCAGCCAGCCGCTGCGCACCGGCTGGCAGTCAATGCCGTGGCGGGCGATCAGGTCGAAGACCAGGTCGGCGGAGCGCGAAACGGCGTCGATCAGGGGTTCGGCGCGCGCGCCGCCAAGCATCCGGACCAGCTCGTCCGGATCGTGCTTCAGCGTGGGATTGACTTGCCCGCCGTTGCGCCCCGATGCACCCCAGCCAGGCTCATTGGCTTCGACCACGCACACCTGGGCCCCGGCCTCGGCGAGGTGCAACGCCGTCGACAGGCCGGTGTAGCCGCCGCCGATCACAAGCACATCGACCGTCCTCGAATCCCGCAACGGGGGTGTGGCGGGGGCTGGTGGGGCGGTGGCGGCCCACAGCGACGGCGGCAGCGGGGCGGCGCAGCCTGGCTGCTCCGGCGCGAACTGAGTGAGGGTCATAACGCGAGGTCTCCCGTTGCCTCGGCCGGCTTGTGCAGCACGCGGCGCAGAAAGTCCTGGGTGCGCGGCTGGCGGGGCGCGCCCAGTACCTGCGCGGAGGGGCCTTCTTCGACGATGGTGCCGCTGTGCAGGAAGCAGACGCGGTCGGCCACCTCCCGCGCAAAGCCCATTTCATGCGTGACCACGATCATGGTCATGCCTTCGCGCGCGAGGTCGCGCATGACCTCGAGTACGTCGCCGACCAGTTCAGGGTCGAGGGCCGAGGTCGGCTCATCGAACAACATGGCCTCGGGCTTCATTGCCAGCGCGCGGGCGATCGCCACGCGCTGCTGCTGGCCGCCGGAGAGTTGTGCCGGGTGCGCCTGTGCCTTTGCCGCCAGCCCGACCTTGTCGAGCAGGCTCATCGCATCGGCGCGGGCTTTGTCGCGGCTCTCGCCTCTCACGTAGACCGGGCCTTCCATCACGTTTTCAAGCACAGTGCGATGCGGGAACAGGTTGAAGCGCTGGAACACCATGCCCATGCGGCTGCGCAGCCGATGGATGTCCTTGCTGTCCCGGTCCACGCGCTCCCCGAACGCGCGGATCTCGCCGCCGTCATAGGATTCCAGCCCGTTGATGCAGCGCAGGACGGTGGATTTGCCGGAGCCGGACGGGCCGATCAGGCAGACCACCTCGCCTTTGCTGACATGCAGGCTGACGCCGCGCAGCACGTGGTGATTGCCGAAGTGCTTCTGCAGGTTCTGGATGTCGATCATGCCTTCTTCCTCCCGGCACCGAAGCGCTGCTCCAGGCGGCGCAGGCCATAGACCAGCGGCAGGCTCATCAGCAGGTAGAGCAGGGCCACCAGCGTGTAGACCGTCATGTTCTGGAACGTCGACGACGCGATCAGCTGGCCCGCGCGCGTCATCTCCGCCACGGTGATGGTGGAAACGAGCGACGAGTCCTTGAGCATCATCACCAGCGTATTGCCATAGGGCGGCAGCGCGATGCGGAAGGCCTGCGGCAGGATCACGCGGCGCATGATGAGCGGTCCGCGCATGCCCATCGCCTGGGCCGCCTCGCGTTGGCCGGGATCGACGGCCTCGATGCCCGCGCGGAAGTTCTCGGCCTGGTAGGCGGAGTAGGCAATGCCAAGCCCGATCACACCCGCCTGGAAGGCGGTGAGTTGGATACCCGCCTCCGGCAGCACGAAGTAGATATAGAAAAGCTGGACGATGATCGGCAGGCCGCGGATCACATTGATCGCCGCCGCCGCCCCGTTGGAGAGCACGCTGACGGGAGACAGCTTCATCAGCGCCAGCCCCAGCCCGATGACACTGCTGAGCAGGAACGACAGCACGGTCACCTGTACCGTGACCACCGCGCCCTGAAGCAGGATCGGCAGGAACTCGCGCGCGTGGTTGAGGAACGTTGCGCCGTCCATGGCTGTTACAGCCCCCATTTCTGGACGATCTTCGCCAGCGTGCCGTCGGCCTTGATCTGCGCGATGGCCTTGTTGACCTTTGCCAGCGTTTCGGCGTCACCCTTGCGAACCACCAGGCAGACGTCGCCCACATTCACCGGCTTGTAGCTCGTGACGAGCTTGACGCCCGGAAACGCGTGCTGGCGCAACTGGTAGGCGATCAGCGGCTGGTCGCCCAGGCCTGCCTTGATGCGGCCAAGCGACAGGTCGCGCGTCATGTCCGCGATCGAGTCGTAGCTGCGCACTTCCTTGAAGATGCCCTTCTTGTTGAGCATGTCGAGGAACACCGTGCCGACCTGCGCGCCGACGGTCTCGCCCTTGAGCTCATCCAGCGTGGTGTAGGCCTTGTTGTCCTCGCTCTTGACGATCAGCCCCTCGCCGTAGGAGTAGACCGGCTCGCTGAAATCCACCACTTGCTGCCGCGCGGGCGTCTTGAGCATCGCCGCCGAGATGATGTCGATCTTGCTGGAGGTCAGCGAAGGAATCAGTGCCGCGAACGCGGTTTGCTGCACATTGACGTTGAAGCCGCCAGCCTTGCCCACGGCGGTTACCGTGTCGACCATCATGCCCTGGATGCTGTTGGTCTTCACATCGAGGAATGTAAACGGCACGCCTGTGGCCGTCGCGCCCACGTTGTAGGTTGGTGCACCTCCCTGGGCCCAGGCGAACGAAGCGGTCGAAAGGGTGCCGGCCACGCACAGAACCAGTGCGGCGCGGCGGGAAATGGTGGCGATAGACATGGGAACACTCCTAGCTTGGGGGTCAGGGGGCGCGCCAAGGTGCGCGTTTCGCGGTTTACGCAACCTGCATGCCAATATTCGATCTGCATCGATCAATAAGTAATAGATAAAAACCACTAGTTGCTTCATATGAATCGATATGCGATTCTTATGACGCCAACCCTGAGGTCTACAGTGATGCCAGACTCACATCCCCCGGTCGAAGAAGCGGCCAGCCTGCTGTTCAACCAGTCGCTGGAAAAAGGGCTGGCCGTGCTGGCCGCCTTCAGCGCCGTGCGGCGCACCATGACCATCGGCGAGGTTGCCGAGGCGGCTGGCATCAACAAGAGTTCCGCACAGCGCATGGTTTTCACGCTGGAGCACCTGGGCTACCTGCGCAAACATCCCAAGACACGGCGCTACCAGTTGACGCCGCGGGTGATGAGGATCGGATTCAATTACCTGGCCGCCGATCCGCTGATCGACGTGGCCAATCCATTCCTGTCGGAACTGACCAAGCTGACGACGGAAACCACCTGCCTGACGGAGCCAGACCAGGCGGACATGGTGTACGTCGCACGCTTTGTCAGCGCCCAGTTCGTGCCGGTGCACATGCCGATTGGCAGCCGCATCCCCATGTATTGCACCGGCTCCGGCCGCGCCTACCTGAGCGCTTTGCCGGAAGGCGAGGCGCTGACGCTGATCGAGCGCTCGGAACGCGTCGCGCACACGCCGTATACACGCACGGATATCGCGGAAATCGTGGCGACGCTGCGTGAAGCGCGCCAGCGGGGCTATGCGGTAAATAGCGAGGAACTGTTTCTCGGAGACATGACGATTGCCGCGCCGGTGATCGGCGGCAACGGACGGCCGGTGGGTGCCATCCATGTGGTGGCGCCCACCGGCCGCTGGTCGTTGGAAGAGGCGCAGGCCAGGCTGGCGCCGCCGTTGCTGCAATGTGCGCGTGCCATCAGCAGTTCCGTGCGTGCGCTGGGCTGAGCCTGGTGCGGGTGGGTGCAGGGGGTGGTGCTGTCAGCGTCTCGATGAGGAAGGGATTGAGCGGGGATAGTCCGTATAGCCGCGCGTGTCGCCGCCATGGAAGGTCCGGCAGCGAACTCCTCGTGGACGGAGGTATGTGCTCCGTGTGAGTTTCGAAGATATCCCGGGCGACAGGACGGGGGCGTCTTGTCGCCACCGGGGATAACCCCCGGCACCTGCTGCGGGACCAATTGAAACACCCATCATGCGACAACTGGCAGCGCATGCTGCGTGGCCGTCTACCTGGCCGCGAGCTCGGCAAGGCGTCGCGCAGTCTCTTCTGAGCGCAGGGAGGCTTCATAGGCCGACCTGCCGATGGTTTCGTTCCATTCACCGCCGGCAATCGCATCGATGTGCCGCTTCATGGAACGAACAGCGGCCGGGTCGCAACGCCCAATGCATTCGGCATACATGTCGATGGCAGCGGCGAGGTCCTCGCGGCGGACAAGGTCAGTGAGAAAGCCGACCCGGAGCAATTCCTCGCTTTCGAGCGTCATGGAAGTCAGGAAGATCTTCTTGGCTGCCGGAGAGCCCAGGCGCGAGACGAAGCGCCGCAGACCCCCTGGGTAGTAGTGCAGCCCAAACTTCGCGGCGGGCATGAACAGCTTGCAACCGTGGACGCCGATCCGGAAATCGCAGGCCAACGCGAGGTCGGTGCCACCACCGTAGACGCTGCCGTTCATCGCGCATAAAGTCGGGAGCTCGAGGGTTTCCAGGGCGTCGATCATGTCTTCGAGCGAGCGGTCCAGGCGGGTGCCGAT
The DNA here is from genome assembly GCF_040149425.2 of Cupriavidus sp. DF5525. NCBI lineage: Bacteria > Pseudomonadati > Pseudomonadota > Betaproteobacteria > Burkholderiales > Burkholderiaceae > Cupriavidus > Cupriavidus sp. DF5525. The sequence goes on from NZ_CP168265.1 coordinate 1,686,387, forward strand.
CTGGCTCAGGGTATAGCCCGAACAGAAGGTCTTCTCGCCTTCGCCCGTCAGCACGAGCAGCCGCAAGGTCGGGTCGCGCCTCACTTGTTCCACGAGCCGCAGCAGGACCCCGATATCGTCGGGGTCAAGCCGATTGTGCTCGGAGGGGCGCCGAAGTGTGATCGTCGCCGTCCCGCCGGCGATTTCAAGGGTAGGGTTTGCGGATTTCATGGCTTGGGGTCGTGGCCGTGTTGCAGGATGATGCCTTCGCGCGCCAGTGCTTCCAGGTCGGACGTGGGGAATCCATGTTCCCGAAGGACGTCAAACGTGTGCTCGCCGAGCATGGGCGGCGCGCGGCGAATGGATTTCCCATGGCGGCCGTCGAAGGCGATCGGGCTGCCGACTTGCCGGATGCAACCCAGCTCTGCGTGCTGGACTTGCTCCACAAGCCGGGAGTGAATGACCTGCTCGTCAGCAAAGACGTCCGCGACGTTGTAGATCGGGCCAGCTGGAATATCTGCCGCCAGCAGCCGTTGCGTCCACTCCTTGCGGCTGTGCGCCTTCAGCCTGGCCTCGATCACCTCCTTGAGCTCGGCGCGCCGCTCGATCCGCGCTGCATTCGTCGCGTAGCGCGGATCATCGATCAGCTCTTGCAATCCAAGCACCTCGCAGAGGCGCTTCCACATCTCGGCTGTCGCCGGTGCGATGTTCAATGGCCCATCCGCGGTCTGGAATACCCCATACGGCGCAATCACAGGGTGCGTATTCCCGGCAAGACCGGGAATCTCCCCCAGGCTCAGGTAACGCTGGGCCTGTACGCTCATGAGTCCGACGAGTCCCGCCAACAGTGAGGTTTCCACCCGCCGACCGCGCCCGGTTGCATGGCGCTGCGCTACGGCAGCCAGGATGCCGATGGCACACCACATCCCGGCAGTCTGGTCGCCGATCGCCACACCCACCCTGACCGGTCCCGATTCCGGCATGCCCGTCACGCTCATGAGTCCGGAGTACCCCTGGGCAATCTGGTCGAACCCGGGACGTTGACTCGCTGGTCCCGTACGGCCGAAACCGGTGACGCTCGCATAGATGAGCCGAGGGTTCGCTTCGGCAAGCGCCTCGTACCCAAGACCCATGGATTCCATGGCGCCGGCGCGAAAGTTCTCCACGATCACGTCGTACTGGCCGGCGAGATCGCGCAGCAGGTCAAGCGCGCGAGGATCGCGGAAGTTGACGGCGATCCCGCGCTTGTTGCGGTTGCCGCTCAGGTAGTAAGCGCTGGTGCCGCGGTCGAAAGGCCCCCAGTGGCGGATCATGTCCCCGCCCGCGGGCTCGACCTTGATCACGTCGGCGCCCAGGTCGCCCAGGACCATCGTGCAGAAGGGGCCCGCAAGCGCCCTGGTGAGGTCCAGGACACGTATCCCCGAAAGTGGCAAGGATGTTGGGTCGGTCACGCGTTCTCCTCTTGTCAGATCGTATTTCCTACTCTATGTTGTATACAACGGAAATGCAACCGTTGTGCAAAAAAGGAGACTCATGCGCAAGCCCAACATTCTTTTCATCATGGCCGACCAACTCTCGGCACCGGTTTTGCCCTTCCACGGCAACACCGTCGTGAAGGCGCCTCACCTCCAGGCGCTCGCCGAACGGTCCGCAGTCTTTGACAACGCCTACTGCAACTTTCCCTTGTGCGCACCTGCCAGGTCCTCGCTGCTTGCAGGCCAGTTCGCCACGCGCATCGGCGCGTTCGACAACGCGTGCGAGTTCCAGGCTGCCACGCCCACGCTGCCTTATTACCTTGCGCAGCAGGGCTACAAGACCATCCTCGGCGGGAAGATGCACTTCGTCGGCCCTGACCAGAAGCACGGCTTCGAGGAGCGCCTTACCACCGACATCTACCCGGCGGACTTCGGCTGGGCAGCGGACTGGGCGGAGGGCGAGTTCAGCTTCTACTCACCTGGGCACAACCTGAGTACTGTGGATGAAAGCGGCTCTTGCTTCCGCAGCCTGCAACTCGATTACGACGAGGAGGTCGAGGCGAAGGCGATCCAGCGTCTGTACGACCTCGCGAGGGAAGACGAGCAGCCGTTCTTCATGTGCGTTTCCTATACGCACCCCCATCCGCCGTATCACATCCTGCCCGAGTACCTGGATCGTTACTCGCCTGAGGAGATCAACCTGCCTGTCGTCGGCGACATGCCGATGCAGGAGCGCGACAAGCTCAGCCAGTGGGTGCAGTATTCCCACGGGCTGGACAAGCAAGGGGCGACCGACGAACAGGTGCGGCGTGCGCGCCACGCCTACTATGCGATGGTGAGCTACGTCGACGACAAAGTGGGCCGTCTTCTGGAGACGCTCAAGCGCGCGGGCTTCGCGGACAACACCATCGTCGTGTTCACTTCCGATCATGGCGACATGCTGGGCGAGCGCGGCATGTGGTTCAAGCGGGTGTTCTTCGACTGGTCGGCCAAGGTTCCGCTGCTCGTCTACGACCCGCGCAAGCGCGAACCCCGGCGAATCGCGGAGCCGGTTTCCCACGTGGACCTGCTCCCCACATTGCTGGATCTTGCGATGGATGGCCAAACGCCGGCCTGGGTCGAGCCGATCGACGGACGCAGCCTCGTGCCGCTGGTCGCAACGGGCGATGACGACGGCGAGGCGGAAGCGTTCGTCGAGTACACCGCCGAGGGCGTCACGGGTCCATGCTGCATGCTGCGCCGTGGCCGATACAAGTACGTGTACACCCATGGCCATCCAGACCTGCTTTTCGACATGGAGGCCGACCCGAACGAGCTGGTGAACATCGCGCAAGAGCAGCCGCAGGTGCTTGCCGAGTTCAAGGCACGCGTGCTCTCCCGATGGGATCCCGCTGCAATCACGCAGCAGGTGCTTGCCAGCCAGGCACGCCGCAAATTTATCAACTCGCTGCCCGAGGGCATTCAGCCCGCCTGGGACTACCAGGCGGCCACGGACGACACACGCCGGTTTGTGCGCCGGGGCAGCGCTCGCGTGATTAAGGTAAAGAAGCGCTGGCCGGCAGTGGCGCCCGTCGCCAAGTGAAAGGAGGCCGATAATGACGCAGAACAAGCTCACGGCGGACATCGATCCGCACCGTCTGGCTCGCGCGATAAGCGGCTACAACCTGATCGGCGGCGGCCTGGTGGGGGCGCGCTCGGGAAACACTTTCCCGGTAGCCAACCCTGCAACCGGACGCGAGATCGGGCACGCGGCTGAAAGCGACGCAAGCGACGTCGACCGCGCAGTGCGTGCGGCGGCCCAGGCGCAGCCCGCGTGGGCCGCGATGCCGGCTCGCAAGCGTGGCGCGCTGCTGGCCGACTGCGCGCGCCTGATTGGCGAGCACGTGGAGGAACTGGGCCGGCTGGTGGCGCTCGAAACCGGCAAGGCCCTGCGCACCGAGAGCCGGGTCGAAGCCTCCGTCGTTGCCGACGCTTTGCAGTTCTACGGCGGCCTGGCTTCGGAACTCAAGGGCGAAACCGTGCCGTTCAGCCCGGACATGCTGACACTCACGCAGCGCGAACCGATCGGGGTGGTGGGCGTCATCATTCCCTGGAATGCCCCCATGATGCTGATGGCGCTGAAGATCGCCCCGGCGCTGGTGGCCGGCAACACGGTCGTCGTGAAATCGGCCGAAGAGGCGCCGCTGGCGGTCCTGAGGCTCTGCCAGATCATGAACCAGGCGCTGCCCGCCGGGGTGCTGAACATCGTCTCGGGCTTCGGCCCCGAATGCGGGGCGCCCCTGGTCGCGCACCCCGCGGTCGGCAAGGTGACGTTCACCGGCTCCGTCGAAACCGGAAGAATCGTGGCGCGCACGGCCGGAGAGAAGCTCATCCCCGTCACGCTGGAACTCGGCGGCAAGAGCCCGATGATCGTCATGGACGACGCCGACATCGCGAAGGCCGTCGCCGGCGCGGTGAGCGGCATGCGCTTCACCCGCCAGGGACAGAGCTGCACGGCCGCCAGCCGCATTTTCGTGCACGAGAAGGTGCACGAAGAATTCGTCGCCTTGCTCAAGGAGCGAGTTGACGCGCTGAAGATGGGTGACCCGCTGGATGAAGCGACGGACATCGGCACGGTCATCTCGCGCACCCAGCTCGACAAGATTCTCGGCTACATCGAAAGCGGTCGGGCCGAGCCTCATTCCCGGGCGCTCGAATGCTCCCAGTTGCCTGCGGATGAGTCGCTTCGGGAAGGCCTGTTCGTCAGGCCGGTCATCTTTACCGGCCTGGACAACACATCCCGGCTGGCGCGCGAAGAAATCTTCGGACCCGTGACGTGCGTGATCCGCTTCTCAAGTTACGAAGAAGCCGTGGCACAGGCCAACGACAGCGACTACGGACTGGCTGCAACCATCTGGACGCAGAACCTGAAGACCGCGCTGGATGCCACCCGACGCCTGCAGGCAGGCTTCGTGCAGGTGAACCAGAACATCGTGGTCCAGCCTGGATTGTCCTACGGGGGCGTGAAGCAATCCGGCCTTGGCCGCGAGGCGTCGTTGGAGGCAATGCTGGACCACTTCACGCACAAGAAGACCGTGATCTTCAACATGAACTAAGACGCTCGTTACGAGGAGACAAGAATGGCTGCGATCGGTTTCATCGGGTTGGGCAATATGGGATTTCCTATGGCGTGCCGACTGAAGGAGGCAGGGCATGAGGTTCGCTGCTTCGATCTCAACGCGAGCTCGATGGAGCGCGCATTGCATGCGGGCCTCGGGCCGCGGGCTTCGGTCGAGGAAACGGTATCCGGGGCGGAGGTTGTCATCACCATGCTGCCCAGCGGTCGGCATGTGCTGGACGTGCTCACGGCAGACACGCTGCCGCTCGCGCCTGGAGCGCTTGTGATCGATTGCTCGACGATCGATGTCGCGTCCTGCGCTGTCTTCCACGAAACGCTGCGCAAGAAGGGGCTGGTCACGCTTGACGCTCCCGTTTCCGGCGGCGTAAGCGGCGCGGCGGCGGGGTCGCTCACGTTCATGGTCGGAGGCACTGAATCAGCCTTCGCGCGTGCCCTCGAACTGCTGCGCGCGATGGGCAAGAACATCTTCCATGCAGGCGCGGCGGGCGCCGGCCAGGCGGCAAAGATCTGCAACAACATGCTGGCAGGCATTTCCATGGTGGCCGTCTCCGAGGCCCTGCATCTGGCCAAGCGACTGGGGCTGGATCCACGGAGGTTCTACGAGATTGCGTCGACGTCTTCCGGCCAATGCTGGGCGCTCACGAGCTATGCGCCTGAGCCCGGCCTGGTGGCGTCCGCGCCGGCCAATCGTGGGTACGAAGGCGGCTTCGCTTCCGAGCTGATGTTGAAGGACTTGCGGCTGGCGGAGCAGGCTGCGGTTGCGAGCCAGTCGCCGGCCTTGCTGGGCGCGGCGGCCGCCTCCGTCTACGCGATGCATTGCGCCGCCGGGCGTGGCCGGCTCGACTTTTCCTCCATCATCAAGATGCTCGGCGCATAAGCTGCCCGCAGCAAAATCAAGCAGCAAGGAGACCAACCATGGCAATCGTCCGACGCGTATTCCAGGTGGCTGTTGTCGCTGTTCTGTTCGTCAGCGGCGCAGCCTTCGCGCAGAAGGAAACGGGTAAATTGATTGTGGGTTACCCCTCGGGCCAGTCTGTCGACGTGGTCGCCCGGATCCTGGCCAACCGCCTCGGTCCGGCGATCGGGCGGTTGCTGATCGTGGAGAACATGCCGGGGCAGTCCGGCAGCCTGGCGCTGGCAGCGGTTGCGCGCATGCCCGCTGACGGCAGCGTGATGACGCTGTCGGCTTCGGCGGCCCTGGCTGGCAATCCTTCCCTGTATCGGAACCTGCGTTACGACACGGCTCGAGATTTCGAGCCGATCGGCCTGGTCTACGATGCGCCGCTCCTGCTGATGGTTAATAGCGCGCTTCCCATTCACTCGCTGAAGGAGCTGATTGCCTACGCGAAGGCGAACGCGGGAAAGGTCAACTATTCGTCCCCCGGCAACGGTTCGGTGTCCCATCTTGCGATGTCGGAGCTCCTGCGGCGAACCGGCATGGAAATGACGCATGTCCCCTATGCCGGTTCCGCCAAGTCGCTGACCGACCTTGCGGCAGGTGAGGTGCAGGTAGCCTTCGATGCCTTTGCGGGCGCGCAGCCCTACCTCGCCAGCGGCAAGGTGCGTGCCATTGCGGTGAGTTCCCGGGAGCGCCTGACCGCACTGCCGTCCGTACCGACAGTCGCCGAGAGCGGCCTGGGCATGGAAGACTTCGACGTGGTCCCGTGGGTGGGTCTGCTCGCGCCCGCCGGCACCCCGAAACCTGTCGTGGACAGGGTGAGCGCCGAGCTCGCCAGGATCGTCCAGTCTCCCGAACTGTCCCAACGGATCGCCGCCTTGGGCGGCCGCCCGCGCAGCAGCACTGCGGCGGAATTCAGGACCTTCCTGCGCGGCGAAATGGGACGGTGGGCGGACGTCGTCAAGGCGTCCGGCGCTCGCCTGGAGTGATGGCCGTTCACCTCCTCGTGCTGCGGGTCCCGGTCATGGCTGGCCGGTACCTGCCTGTCCGTTGAAGCGCGTCACATCTTCTGTATACTGTCTGAATGAGCACAGCAAAATCGAGCGCATTGCGAAAACGGGATCCACAGCCGCTGTCCGTGGAGCAGGTCAGCGAGCGGATTCGCTCCGCCATCCTGCGCGGAGACTTGCGGCCAGGCGCAAAACTGACAGAGCAGGATCTTGCGGCGGAATTCGAAGTGAGCCGCACGCCCATCCGGGAGGCTATCCGCCAACTCGAGACCGAGCGGCTCGTCACCCGGACGCCGTTCGTCGGTGTCACGGTGAGGCAGCTGACGCCAGAAGATGTGCTTGAGCTGCTGGACATCCGCGAGGTGCTCGAGGGTCTGGTGGCACGTCTGGCGACGCGGCATATGGATGCCGCGCACCTGCAGAAGCTGAATAAGTTGTTCCAGCAACTGACTGCCTGCGCAAAGAAGGGGGATGTCCCCGGCTATCTTGACCACGCGCTGGCGTTTCGCCGTGTGCTCGTCGAATGCTGCCGCAGCGACACGCTGGCTGAGTACGTCCTCGACATCGAGAACCAGTTGCGCCTGATGGGCAATCGAACCGCCATGCTGCCGGGCCGCATGGAAGCCGCGATCGAGGAACACGAGAAGTTGCTGGATGCCATCGCTCGCGGCGATGGCGCTGCGGCGGAGCAGTTGAACCGGGAGCGCATCCAGCATATCCGCGACGCGGTTGCGAAGTCGATTACCTTCTCGATCTTCTAGGCCGCAGCTGCAGCCGCCAAGGCAGACTCTCAAGTGCGGTACGAGGTACCGCGCTCCCGCTCGAGCTTGCGCAAGAGGCCAGGCCATTCGACCTTGCCAACCTCCAGGAAGCCGCCAGGACCGAGCATCTTGCGCCCCTGAGCGCGGGTATGCTGGATGGTGGCCTCGGACAATGCCTGAAGGGGCACGCCAGCGGCCTGGCCATCAATCTGGTACTGACATGCCGTCTCCAGGCGCAGCATCCAGCAGAACGCCTCACCCACACTGCGGCCAACCGTGAGCGCACCGTGGTTGCGCAGGATCAGAACGCGGCCTTCCGGGCCGAGGTCGCGCACCAGTCGCTGCCGTTCGTCCTCATCGAGCGCCGCGCCCTCGTAGTCGTGGTAGCCGAGAAAGTCCAGCATGACGCAGGCCTTCTGGCTGAGAGGTCGCAGCCCCATGGCCTGCATCGCGACAGCGTTGTTGGCGCGCGTGTGGCTGTGCATGACGCATAGCAGATCAGACTGCGACATGTGAATGGCGCTGTGGATGATGAAGCCGGCGGGGTTGAGCAGCGACGGATCGCCCTCCACGACGCGGCCGGCCAGGTCCACCTTGAGCAGGGCCGAAGCCGTCATCTCGTCGAAAAGCGTGCCCAGCGGGTTGACCAGGAAATGGTGTTCGGGCCCGGGCAGCAGGACCGAGATGTGCGTCGACGCGAGGTCGGACATTCCATAGAGGTCGGTGAGCTGATAGCACGCTGCGAGGTCGCAGCGCAGCCGCCACTCGGCCGGATCCATGCCGTCGGGCATCGCGGGGAAAGCTAGCTGGGCGGTATCGCTTCTCATGTCTTTGTCTCCTTACTATGGCTTTGGTGGTCTGCGTGAGCCTGCTCAGTCCTCGTTGCGGAATCCCGATGCCTGGACGAGCGGACGCCAGAACTCGCGCTCGGCGTGCAGCGTGCGGGTCACGGTCGCGCCAGGCAGACCCGTTGCTTCCAGACCGACACGCGACAACAAGACTTTCATCTGCGGTTTGTGCATGGCGGCGACGAACGTCCGCTCCAACCGTTGCACTACATCCGGGGGCGTTCCCGCAGGCACAAAGGCGCTGTACGACGCATTCGCGTGATCGAATGCGCCGATGCCAGCCTCGCGCACGGTCGGCACATCGGGAAGGGCCGCGTTTCGATGGGTGCCAGAGACGGCCAGGATGCGAATCTTTCCTGCGCGATAAAGCTCCAGCTGGCTGGCCAGGGCGTCTGTGGCTAGCGGAACGTGCCCGCCCACGAGGTCCGTCACAAGCGGCGCGCCTCCTTTGTAGGCCACCGGCCTGAGAGGGACGCCTACCGTTTGCCCCATGCCGAGGATGGCGAAATGCAGTGTCCCGCCCAGCGAGGTGAGGCCGATATTGCCCTGCGCAGGGTTCGCACGGACCCAGCTCACGTACTCCTGCAGCGTCTTGTAGGGGCGATCCGCGCCCGCCGATATCACCGTGGGGACTTCTGCAAGCTGAGCCACGGCAATGAAGTCGCGATCGACGTCATAATCAAGCCGTCGGTAGGTCATCGGGAAGATGACCAGCGGCGCATTCGATGAAAGCAGCACAGTCCGGCCGTCCGGCTGCGACCGTTTCACGGCGTCGATGGAGATGCGTGTCGATGCGCCCGGCCTGTTTTCCACGATCACCGTGCCCATGCCTGCCAAGCGCAGCTGGTCTGCCAGCGCGCGCGCGAGGGTGTCCAGCGCCCCCCCGGGCGGGAAGCCGACAACAAGCCGCAAGGGCGTTGCGTTCGTCGCAGAGGCTTGCGCGCAGGCCGGGTTCGCTGCCAGGGCGGCCAGGGCGGCCACCGAGCCAACCGCAAGCAAACGGCGTATCGATTTCATCTTGCCACCTCCACATCTGGCCAGCGGGACAAGAGATCCTGGGAAGCCTCGAACAGCGCAGCCGCGCCGAGAAGGTCGGACTCCCCGCGCAGACGACCCACCAACTGCAACCCGATGGGCAGTCCGTCACGGCCAAAGCCGCAAGGCAGGGTGATGGCGGGGTGGCCGGTCAGGTTGAACGGCATGGTCCAGGGGAACCAGTTGGATCGCACCTCGTCGTACAGCCGGCCATCGATCTCTATCTGCCCGAACAGATCCTGATCAATCGGCAGCGCAGTGCGCGCAATGGTGGGAACGGCGATGAAGTCGTGGTCACGCAGCAGCGCCTGCACGTGCCGGAACAGCCGGGTGCGTTCGAAGTTGGCCCGTTGGTAGTCGACCGCACTGTAGTCATTGGCAAGGGCCAGCTGCTGCAACAGCGAAGGGCTGAGCCGGTCAGGCTGCTCCCGGGCCATCTGACCGAAGCGCGCTCGCCATACGGTGTGGTTGATGGTTCGCCAGAGCGGCTCGATGTTGAAGCCCGAGCCAGGCATTTCTGCGAGCTCCGCACCCAGGTCCTGCAACCGCTCCAGGGCAGAGGCGAAACACGCGGCCACATCTGCCGCGAGCGGTCGGCCTGGCGGCGCGCTTGCGAACAGGATCCGCTTATGCCGCAGGTCAGTGACAGACCGCATTTCACCGAGGTAATCGGTGGCCTGTACGCCGGCAGACCACGGGTCCGACGCGTCTTCGCCGGCCATTGCCTGGAGCATCAAGGCAGTGTCGGCCACCGTGCGCGAGATAGGGGTGACGTAGGTGAGGTTGCCGAAGGCATCCTCCACTTGAGAATGCGGCACCAACCCGATGCTTTGCTTCAGGCCAACGACACCATTGCAGGCCGCCGGAATGCGGGTGGAACCGCCCCCGTCTGTGGCGATGCCTATCGGGGCGAGGCCGGTCGCTACTGCCACCGCCGCGCCGCCGCTGGAGCCACCGCTGGTGCGGTCAGGGTGCCAGGCATTGCCAGTGCGTCCAAACAGAGGGGCATCGGTCAGGCACTTCGCGCCGAATTCCGATGTGGTCGTTTTCCCGATGAGGATGGCTCCCTGGCGGCGTAGCCGGGCGGTGGCTACCGCGTCCTCGGTCGGAACGTTGTCCGCGAACAGCAGCGAGCCGAAGGTCGTACGCACTCCCTGCGTGTTCACCAGGTCCTTGCATGCGTAAGGAATGCCATGCAGCAATCCTGCAGGCTCCCCGCGCATGAGCGCTTGCTCTGCGGCCCGTGCCTCGCGCATGGCCTCGTCCGGGCACAGCGTGATGAAGCAGTTGAGGTTCGATTGAAGCCGGGTGGCACGGTCCAGCACGGCACGCGTCACTTCGACCGGGGAAATCTCGCGGGCGGTTATCGCTTCGCGAAGCCGCACCGCAGGCAAAAAGCAAAGTTCCTCATTCATCCGAAACACCCTGGGAGATTCCGGCTCAAGTGACCGGCGACGAATCAAAGTTGACACGCACCTCCCCACCCGGTCCAATACTCGTTCACAATCAGGCCATATGGGAATCGTATGACTTATGGACCTTAAGAGCCTGCGTTATTTCGTTGCCGTAGCCGAGGCCCGCAGCGTGGGCAAGGCCGCCGAGCGCCTGCATATGGCGCAACCGCCGCTGTCCGTCCAGATTCGCAACCTCGAGGCACAACTCGGCACGGCGCTCTTTGTGCGCGAATCCACCGGAATGCGACTGACAGACGCGGGAAGCGCGCTCTTCGCCCGCGCGCGCGAAGCGCTGGCGTTGGCTCACGAGGGGTTCGAGGCTGCACGCGCCGTAGGGTCGGGGCGGCGCGGGCGGCTGTCTGTCGGCTACATGTTTTCGCTCGGCTACGCTGTACTGCCGAAGCTCGTGCCGCAGTTGCGCCGCACACTCCCGGACGTCGAACTGCAGTTCGTCGAGATGAGCACCGCGACGTATGAAGCGCAAATCGTTGACCACAAGGTAACACTTGGTTTGTGCATGCCACCGATTCAGCGGCCGGACCTGTCCACGACGATCGTGGGCATGCAACCGCTACGGCTGGCCTTGCCTGCACGTGCGCAGCTCGCACGGCTTTCGTCGGTACCGGTGGCACGGCTGCAGGGGCAGAGGCTGATTGCGCTGCCCACACTGAAAGAGGGCGCAGACACTTCGATGGTTGCGGCTTTGCTGCGGCGCCACCAGGTCACCATGCAAATCGTCGAACGGGTGGAAACGGTTCACGCAGCACTGGCTCTGGTGCTTGCAGGCGAGGGGTATGCGATCGTGCCCGCGTGCGCGGAAATCGGCCGGCCTCCGGGTGTAGTGTTCCGAAAGCTCAGGGAGGTCACAGAGGGGTTCGAGGTGGCCGTCTGCCGGCGCCGCGATCTGGAAAGCCCTTTCATCGAGCCGTTCATCGCGGCGGCGCGGCACGCGCTTCGATGACCGCTATGCATCGGCGGATCAATTCAGGCTGGTTATGTAGTTGGCGAGATTCCTGATATCGTCATCACTCAGGTTGCGCGACACGCTCGTCATATTCCCCGCGTCATTCGTACGCCGGCTGGCCCGGAAATCCTCCAGCTGCTTGACGATATACGCGTACTGCTGCCCGGCTACCCGCGGTATTTCGTTCTGCCCGGCGAATCCGCCCAGGTGGCACATCGTGCAAAGCACTTCCTCCGATTTGCTGCGTCCGGCCGCGACACGCGCTGCATCGACCTTGTAGGTCGAAGCCATCGGCTTCTGCGCGGCAAAGTAATCGGACAGGTCCAGCATGTCTTCTTTTGACAACGGCGTGGCCATGGGCGACATGGCAGGGTCGTTGCGCCGTCCTTCCTTGAAGTCACGTAACTGCAGGTAGAGGTAGCGCGCAGTCTGTCCCGCCAGTTGCGGATAGGCAGGATCGGTGGAATTGCCCTGCGGGCCGTGGCAGGCAACGCATACCTGTGCCTTGGCCTGCCCGGCGGCCGCATCGGCGCGGGCATTGCCGCTTGCGGCCGACAGTGCCAGCAGGGCACACACAACGGCGAGCACCGTGGCGGGCACCACGGCGCGCCGCGCCGCGGAATGGCGGCGCGGACGGATCGGGGTGTCCGGCATGCTCGGCTCCCTTGCCACGAGCCTATGGCAACGCAAAGACAAAGATGCTGTTGCCGCGCTTGAAGTCCAGCTGGGTGTTGCCGCCGGCCGCGACGGCAATGTACTGCTTGCCGCCGACGGTATAGGACACTGGCGGTGAATTGACGCCGGCTCCGCACTGGAACTGCCACAGCATCTTGCCGTTGGCCGCATCAAACGCCTTGAACAGGCCGTTGCCTTCGCCAGTGAAGACCAGCCCGCCGGCCGTAGCCAGCACGCCGCCGATCAGCGGCTGCTCGGTCTTGTAGTCCCATGCCACCTTGCCGCTATCGATATTGACCGCCGAGAGCTTGCCCCACTGCTGCTCGCCCGGGATGACTTTGAAGGCGCCGCCCAGCCAAAGCTTGCCGCCCGGGTAGGGCACGTCTTCCACCTGGTAGGTCATCGGCTGATGCAGGTTGGCGGCATAGGCAAGCCGCATCCTGGGGTTGAACGCCATCGGCGACCATTCCACGCCGCCGTTTGCGCCCGGCAGCATGCGCGCGCCTTGTGGGGTGGGCAGGGCCCACATGTTCTCCTGCGGGATCATCGCCTGCGAATAGCGGATCAGGCGGCCGTCGCGGCGGTCGTGCACATAGACGTGCCCGGTCTTGCCGCCGTGGATGACGCCCGGGATCATCTGGCCTTTTTCATCGCGCACGTCGACCAGGATCGCCGGGCTGGCTGCATCCAGGTCCCACACGTCATGGGCGATATATTGCGAGTGCCACTTGTAGGCGCCGGTGTTCAGGTCGACCGCGACCAGCGAATCGGTGTACAGGTTGTCTCCGGGACGGATCGCGCCGTACAGGTCCGGGGACGGATTACCCACCAGGAAGATCGCCAGCTTGTTGGCACGGTCGACGGCCGGGGCCATCCACACACCGCCACCAAGTGTCTTGTAGAAGTCGCCGCCCTTGTCGGCCAGCATCTTCTTCTCTGCGGCGATGTCGCGCTTCATGTCGCGCCCGGTGGCGTCCTTGGTGGCCCATACGCCTTCATGGCCCTTCTCGGGGATGGTGTGGAAGGTCCACAGCAGCTTGCCGTCGGTGGCGCTGTACGCCTTGACGAAGCCGCGGATGCCGTACTCGCCGCCATTGGTGCCGATCAGGATCTTGTCGTCGACGACCACCGGCGCCATGGTCTCGGAGTAGCCGAGTTCGGGGTCCGCGATCTGCGTTTCCCACAGCAACTTGCCGGTCCTGGCGTCAAGCGCGACCAGCTTGGCGTCGAGCGTGCCCATGTAGAGACGATCGCCACTGATTGCGACGCCACGGTTGTTGGGCCCACAGCAGAACGTGGTGACCGGTCCCATCTTGTGCTTGTAGTGCCAGAACTCCTTGCCCGTCACTGCGTCGATGGCATAGATGTGGTTGTAGGAAGTCGTCAGGAACATGACCCCGTTGACGACGATCGGCGCGGTCTCCATGGACTCCATCACTGCCGTCTGGAAGACGAAGGCGGGCCGCAGCCTGGCGACGTTCTTTGTGTTGATCTGCGCCGCCGGGTAGAAGCGCGTCTGCACGTACGACCCGTTGGAGTGCAGCCAGTCGTTGCCATTGGTGCCCGCGGCATCGAGCTGCGCCTGCGTGACCGGCCGCAGTGCACTGGACATCGGCGCACCGGGCGTAGTCGCACCGCCCTGGATTTCCTCGGCGCCGAGCGCGGCGGAAGCAGTGAAGGCAAGGACCAGCAGGGGGAGGGCGTGCCTGGAGAGGCGAGGGACTGAGAGCATGGGGCGCTCCTTATTCGAGTCTTGTCGACCTGGCCGCTTGGGTGAGCGAAACGCACAAGTCGATGCGCATCGTTGCGACGCAAAGCAGGTCCTGCCGCGCGTCGAAGTGGCCCGAGGTGAAGTGCAGTATAGGCAAGAACCCAAGCAAAACAACCAGCACACCAGGCGCGGTTTGCAGGCTGCGGGGGCACCGTTGAAGCGGTGCGTTGCAGCATGAAAAGGCGGCTTGAATTTGTGCTTCGCGCGCACCAAACTTAGCGGGCGGGCCAGCAGAGGCGGCCGGGAACGGCCTTGCAGTGCGGTACCCGTCTTGCGCAACGCGACGCGCCGGTTGTCATCGGAGGGGCCGAAATGAATCGTCATCTGCGGAGGATTTCAGTAGCGTGCCTGTGCGCGCTCGGCCTGCTCGCAGGCAAGGCAGCTGCAGAAGGCGACATCAGCGTGAACGCGCGGCTGCTTGCTTCGGCGCGCGCCGGGGATGAGGCCGGCGTGCGCAGTGCGCTGGCACAGGGCGCTGCGGTGGACTCGCGCAACCGTATCGGCGACACGCCGTTGCTGACTGCCTCCAAGCGCGGCCTGAGCGGCATGGCGCGCGCGCTGGTCGAACACGGCGCCAATGTCAGCCAGCCGAACCTGCAAGGCGTGACGCCGCTGATGGCGGCTGCTTTTGGTGGCTACCAGGAGATCACCGCGATGCTGCTGGCGCGTCATGCCGAGCTGAACGCCACCGACCGCGTCAGCAAGACCGCCATGATCTACGCAGCGGGAGAGGGTCGCACGGTGGTGGTGAAGCAGTTGCTCGATGCCGGCATCGATATCAACGCGCGCTATGCACATGGCCTGACGGCGCTGATGTGGGCGGCCGGCTACGACAAGAATGATGTCGTGCAACTGCTGCTCGCGCGTGGCGCCGATGCCTCGCTGCGGGATGATCGCGGGCTGACTGCGCGCGAGATTGCCGAGCAGGCAGGCGCGAAGAACGTGATAGCTACCCTGGCGCGCAGCCAGACCGCGGCGGCGCCGGTGAAGTAGCGCCGCTCCGCTCACGGCGAATCGATCGAACCCACGCTCTTCGGATAGGTCACGATGCCCCAGCTTAGCGGCAGTCCGTCGAATTGCCGCACCGGCTGGTAGGTGCTTGCGTCGAAGACAAACACCGCATTGGAGCGCCCGCACGCCACCAGCAGCCGCGCATCGTCCGGCGTGAAGCTGAAATGCCAGCAGCGCTTGCCTACCGCGATGTCGGCCAACGACGCGAAGGTCTGCGCATCGAACACCTGCAGGGTATCGGCGCGCGCTGCGGCGACGAACAGCCGCGCGCCGGCGCGATCGAACGCCACCCCGTAGGGACCGGTGCGCGTCGGCACGGTGCGCTGCACGCGGAAGTCCGTGGCGTCGAGCACGACGAAGGCATTGGCCAGTTCCAGCGTCACCACGTAGCGCTTGCCGTCCGGGCTCGCTTTTATCCCGCGCGGGCGCGAGCCAGCCGGCATCGGCAGCAGCTTCACTTGCCTGCCGCTGGCCTTCTCATAGACCGTGACGGTGTCGTCGCCTTCGTTGGTGACCAGCATCAGCTTGCCATCGCGCGAGAACTCGATGCCTTCGGTTTCCAGGCCGCTGCGGATCGTCCGGCTCACGCGCCAGTCCTTTAGGTCGATCACGGCGATCTCCGCCGGCAGGGGCTTGTCGTCATTGCCTTTGGTCTTTGCGGATGGTGGCGGCGCGGCTCCGGGCGGGCCGGAGCGCTCGCCCGGTTCGTAAGTGACGAAGGCCTGGTTGCCGGCCACGCGCACGAACTCCGGGTTCTGTCCGATCGGCACGCGTCGAAGCACCTGGCCCGTGGCAATGTCGATCACCGACAGGTCGCCCGTGTCCTTGTTGGCCGCCAGCAGGTATTTGCCATCGGCGGTCACGCCCAGTCCGCGCGGCCCCTTGCCCCCGACCGGGAGGGTGGCCACGGCTTCGAGCCGGTCCAGGTCGATGACGGTAATGCCACCGCCTTCGGTCGATACGTAGGCCTGCGCTGCGTTGGCTGCAGCGGGACACGCCAGCGCCAGTAAGGCAGCGGCCAGCCGGTGCCGCGTACGGCAGGGAAGTTGCGAAGGCATGGCGTCTCCTCGTTGCTTGGATGGTTGGCGGCCCGCTCAGCGTCCGTCCCATTCATAGCGCACGCCGACCAGGAACAGCCGGGGCGCGCCGGGTGCGACAAAGCGCTCGATGGGTACGGCCGCGCCCGGTTGCAGCAGCGTGCCGCCCGGGAACAGGTTGTAGCCCACCTGTCCGTAGGTCTCGTAGCGGCGGTCGAACAGGTTGTCGATGCGCCCATAGAGCTGCCAGCGCGGTGAGAACTGCCAGCTGGCGCGCAGGTTCAGCAGCAGGTAGCCAGCGGTGCGGGCGAGACCGGGGTCCTGCGCGCTGAGCGCGCCATCCTCGTTGCCCGCGACCGGACGCGAGGACGACACGATCACGTCGCCTCCCACGTTGACGCTGGCGGTCGCGCGCCAGTCGGCCCCGAGCTTGAAGCTGTGCAGCGGAATGCCTGCCATGCGCGTGCCCGGATGCACCGCCACCGGTGCGGCGAACGGTGTTTGCAGCTGGCCGTCCGCCTGGTAGGTTGCCTGCGTGTAGCTGTAACCCGCGCGCAGCGTCAACCGGTTCAGCCGCTGGCGCAAGCCGAACTCCAGGCCCTGGTTGCGCGTCTTCGGAAAGTTCGAGAAATACCCCAGCGGACTGAACGGCGAGCGCTGGAAGATGATGTCGTCGGTGTTGTCGCTGCGGTACAGCGCCAGGGTCAGCTCCGCGGCATCGGTCGGCTGCCAGCGTCCGCCCAGCTCCACGGTGCGCGTGACCACCTGGCGCAGGAACGGATCGGCCTGCAGGCCGGTCGGCAGCTGGCAGGCATTGGCCGGGTCCGCGCAACCCAGCTCGATCGCCGTGGGCATGCGCGTGCCTTGCGAGGCGGAGCCGAAGATCGTCAGGCTGTCGAACAGCAGGTGCGATGCCCCCACCGACGGGTTGAGCCGCGAGAACGTGAAGCGTTCGTCCGATTGCGTGGGCGCGCCCAGCACAGTATGCCGGCGGCCGTCGTTCCAGCGGGCGGCCAGCGTCAGGAAGGTGTGGGGAAGCAGGCGGATGGTGTCAGTGGCGTACAGCCCTACGGTGCTGTCGTGGCCGTCCAGCGCGGCGTTGGTGACCACCGGCGCGCCGGGATCGCCCAGCGCAGTGCGCGCAGCATCGAAGCTGGCCAGCTGCGTAGTCTGCGTGTAGCGCGACTGGTTCAGGTCCAGCGCGGCACCCAGTGCGAAGCGGTGCGTCTCGCCATCGTGCGACCACTGCGCCGACACGCCATAGGTGGTCTCGCGCACGGTGGAAGCATTGAGTACGGCATTGGCGGGCGCGTCATCCCGCTCGCAGTCATCAGTGCCGGCGGCACCCTGGCAATCAAGCAGGGTGTCGAGGTAATCATCGTGGATATCGCCGCCGTTGGCACGCGAGCGGGTGTGCCGCACATAAGCGGTCAGCTGCAGCTGGTCTTGCGCATTGAACTGGTGTGCGCCATTGAGCGTCAGCTGCAGCGACTTGACGCGCGTGACGTCCGGTGCGGTGTAGATAGCGCGCCGGTCGGGGCCGTAGATGCTGTCCGGCGTCAGGCCGTTGCCCGACAGCCGGCTGTTGCTGCCGAGCAGGCTGAGGCTCCATTGCGTGGCGCTGGTCGAGCGGCCCAGCTTGAAGAAGAGGTTGCCGAGATCGCTGTCGGAGCGGTCGCGCCAGCCGTCCTCGCGCCAGCCGGTGCCGGCAAAGTAAGCGTGCCAGCCGTCGCCCAGCGAGTTGCCCGCGCTGGCATCGAGCCGCGCGCGGCCGTAGCTGCCGATGCTGAGGTCGGCCTCCACGCCCTGGTGCGTTTCGCCGGACTTGGTGACCAGCGCGAGCGCGCCGCCCAGCGTGTTGAGCCCGTAGAGCGGGTTGCTGCCGGGCACCAGCGTCACCGTGCTGATGGCGGCTTCCGGAATGCCGGCCCAGTTGATGACATCGCCCAGTGCCGCGTTCTGGCGCACGCCGTCGAGGTACAGCGACAGCCCTTGTGCGGAACCCAGCGTGGGCGAGAGCCGGTAGCCGCGATAGAGGATGTCCTGCGCGAACGGATTGCCCTGCGCGTCATTGACCACGATCCCGTTCATGTTCTCCGCCAGGAAGGACGAGAGATTGGCGGATTTTGCACGTTCCAGGTCGCCATCGGTGGCAGTCTGGACGTTGGCGGGAAAAGCCTGTCGCTCGATGGTGAAGCCGGGCAACGGCGTCGGGGCCACGACGGTGACCTCTTGCAGGTTGTGGACCTGGTCCGCCTGGCCGCCCGCGTCAGTCTGGCTGGCTTGCTGCGCTGCGACAGGCGTAGCCGCCGCCAGCGCAATGACGACCATGCCCGGCGCATGCCGGGACGGGCGGGTGCGGCGTCGGGCGTGGGCCATGGGGTTCCCCTCTCGCGCCGCATCGCGCGGGCGGCTGTGATGGAGATTTCTTGGCGTGGCGCAAATGCTACCTAATCTAGTCCAGCGTGCAGGCGGTGCCAAGGGCGATTGCCCGGTTCGCCATTTTTTCGCCTAGAGTTTCTTGGGCGGCCACTGTGCAGCAGGAGATCTTGCGTACCGGCCGCAGGGCCAGGCAGTCATCCCAGGAGCGCGCGATGCAAGAGCCGGTAGTTGTCATCGATCCCGAACGCCGCAGGATGCTGCGGGCGGGGGCACTGGCCATCCTGACGCTGAGCCTTCCGCCGTTGACCGGCTGCGCTCAGCGAACCGCCGCTGCCGGGAACGCGGGGCCGGCGCGCATCGGCGTGATCGGCTCCGGGCGCATCGGCGGGACCGTCGGCGGGCTCTGGGTCAAGGCGGGGCACCCGGTCCTGTTCTCGTCGCGGCATCCTGAATCGCTCAAGCCGCTGGTCGACGGCCTTGGCCCGCTGGCGCGGGCGGGCACGGTCGCTGAGGCAATCGCCTTTGCCGATGTGCTGTTCCTCGCCACCCCTTATGGCGCTTTGCCGCAACTCAGCCAGGAGAATGCCGGGGCGTGGTCAGGCAAGATCGTGCTGGATGCCACCAATGCCATTGCCCAGCGCGACGGCGCCATTGCCGATGAAGCCCAGCGCAACGGCATTGGCATCACCACGGCAAAATACCTGCGCGGCGCGCGCGTGGTGCGGGCATTCAATTTCATGGGGGCGACCAACTTCGCCAATGAACATCACCGGCCCGGCGGCCTGATTGCCGTGCCGATCGCCGGCGACGACCAGACGGCGCTGCAGGTGGCGGCGCAACTGGTGCGCGACGCGGGGTTTGAACCGGTGGTGGTGGGCCCGCTCGCCAGCGCAGACAAATTCGCGCCGGGCGGGCCCTTGTTCCGTCAGATTGGCACTGCCGAAGAATTTCGCAGGAAGATGAGCGGGCAATAGCCGCCGGGAGGGTTGCTTGCCGGGTCAGGGCCGGCGGTGGCCTGCGGACTCAGTCTTCCGCTACGAAGCCTGTCGCCTCGACGATCGGCTTCCACGCGGCCCGCTCTACCTGGATGCGTCGCCGTGCATCCTGGCCGGATCGTGCCACTACCTCGAGGCCGAGGGCTTCCAGCTTTGCCGCAGTTGCGGCGTTGCCGGAGGCGGCGATGAACATCTTCTCGACCTTGGCCAGCACGTCGGGCTGGGTGCCCGCGGGTACAAACACACCGTACCAGCTGGTGGCATAGTCATACTGGTTGAACCCCTGTTCCTTCATGGTCGGCACGTCCGGCAGAGCCTTGGCGCGCCGCGTGCCGCTCACGCCGAGAAACTGCAGCTTGCCGCCCTTGTAGAGCGGCATCATGCTGGCGACCGCGTCCCAGCCGATCGACACGTTGCCGCTGATCACATCCACCAGCATCGGCGCCGCACCACGGTAAGCAGCCGGCGTGATCGAAATGCCTGCGGACTTGCCCAGCGCCACCGTGCCAAGGTGGCCCGCACTGCCAATCGTCGCCAGGCCCAGGCTGGCTCCACCGGGGTTGCGCTTCGCCCAGTCGACGTACTCCTTCATGTTGCGGTAGGGCTGCTGCGGGCCTGCTGCGACGGCGGTTGGAACGTCAGTCAGCACCGCGGCAGGTATCAGATCCTTGTCGGCATCGTAGCCCAGCTTCTTGTAGGTCAGCGGGAAGATCGTGAACAGTGGCGACGGGCCGATGAATACCGTCCTGCCGTCCGGCTTTGCCCGCTTCACATAGTCAAGCGCCAGCCGCGCCGACGCGCCAGGCCGGTTTTCTACGACCACGGTGCCGTGGCCATCCTGGCGCAGTTGCTCGGCGTATAGCCGGGCCAGGCTGTCGGCAGCGCCGCCTGGCGCGTAGCCGACGATGATGTGCATCGGCTCGGCATCGGCTGCCCGGGCAGGGGTGGACATGGCGACGGCGGCTGCGGCAATCGTGGTCACGGCAAGCAGGCCTCGCGCAAGGCGGAGAGTGGGGATCATGTCAGCGAAAGCAGGAATGAGAGGAGAAAAAAAGCGCGTACTCAGGGCAAGGCTGGCCATTGCGCGCGGAAATCATGCACGGACTCGAATAGCGCCGCTGCGCGCAGCAATGCCGCGTCCTGGCGGAACTGTCCTACCAGTTGCAGGCCGATGGGCAGGCCGTCCTGGCCAAAACCGCACGGCAGGCTGATGGCCGGGTGTCCGGTCATGTTGAATGGCATGGTCCATGGAAACCAATGGGCCCGCACATCTTCATAGGACTGTCCGTCGATCTCGATCCGGCCGAACAGGTCCTGGTCCAGCGGCAGTGCTGTGCGCGTCAGCGTCGGCATGGCGAGCAGGTCGGCACGCGCCAACAGCGCCTGCACCCGCAGGAATAGCTGTGAGCGCTCGAACATGGCCTGCTGGTACTCCACGCCGCTAATATGGGCGGCGGATTCCACCTGTCTCACGAAGGTGGGGCTCAGCAGATCGGCATGCTTCTCGACGATGGGTGCGAAGCGGGTGCGCCAGACCGTATGGTTGATGGCGCGCCAGATCGGCTCCACGTCGAAACCCTCGCCGGAGAATGGCTCCAGCTGCGCCCCCAAGGCGCGCAAGCGTTCCAGGCTGGCCTCGAATGCCGTCGCCACATCCGCCGATACCGGCCGCCCTGGTGGTGCCAGGCAATACAGAACGCGCCGCCCGCGCAAATCGCCCTGCGGCTGCGCAGCGGCGATGTAGTCCGGCACTGGCACGCCGATCGACCACGGATCGCAAGCATGCTCGCCTGCCATTGCCTGCATCATCAAGCCGGTATCGGCCACTGTCCGCGTGGTCGGCGTGACATAGGTCTGGTTGCCGAAGAGATCTTGCGCCTGGCTATGCGGGATCACGCCCTGGCTTTGCTTGATGCCCACCACCCCGTTGCACGCGGCCGGTATGCGAGTCGAGCCGCCGCCGTCCGTCGCCACGGCTAGCGGCGCGATGCCGCTGGCCACCGCCACCGCCGCGCCCCCACTCGACCCGCCACTGGTTCGGTCCGGATGCCATGCATTGCGAGTGCGGCCGAATAGCGGAGAATCCGTCAGGCATTTCGACCCGAACTCCGGCGTGGTGGTCTTGCCGATCAGGATTGCGCCCTGGGCTAACAGGCGCGCGACCGACACGGCATCTTCTGCCGGCACGTTCTCGCGCATAGGCTGTGCGCCGAAGCTTGTCCGTATGCCGCGTGTATTGACGATGTCCTTGACGGTGAATGGGATACCGTGCAGCAGGCCCAATGATCGTCCCGCCATGACATCCTGCTCAGCCGTGCGAGCTGCCGCCATGGCCTCGTCGGTGCACAGCGTGATAAAGCAGTTCAATGTCGGCTGCAAGCGTTCTGCGCGAGCCAGCACCGCTTCAGTCAGCGCCACCGGCGAGACTTCCTTGCGGCGGATGCGAAGCTGCAATTCTGCAGCGGAAAGAAAACAAAGCGCTTCGCTCATGAGGCGCGTCTCCTTGCGCGCGGTCCGGTACATGGCCGGCCATTGTGAGGTAATTTCAGATATTAACGCGGCGGGCGAAGGGGCGGGGAGAATTAGCCGCACGGCCTTCGCCGGGGCGCATACGGGGGGCGCTGCCGGACGACAGCAGGGGAGTCCCACTAGAGGGTTGTCCTCCCCATGGCACATAATGTGCATACCATGCGGCCAAAAGACAAACGAGCGGAACACCCGCCGCCACAAGGGGAGACAATGAGCAGTACAACCGACAAGTTCTCGGCCACCATGCGCGATGGCCTGGCCGATCTCGCCCGCCGCCTGCGCTTTGCAATGGAGGAAGGCGCGATCTGGCTGGACGAGCAGCGCATGATCCTGATCCACACCGCCACCCTCGGCGCGCTGCGCAAGGAGCTGGTGGACACCATGGGCATGGAGCGTGCTCGCGGCCTGTTCATGCGCATGGGCTTCCATTCCGGCATGCGCGATGCCGAGATCGCCAGGAAGCTGCGCGGCGGCCACAGCGATTTCGGCCAGTTGGAGATCGGGCCTTGCCTGCACACCATCGAAGGGGTGGTACGGGTCACGCCGGTCAAGGTCGACATCGATATCGCCCGCGGCATCTACGATGGCGAATTCCTGTGGGAAGACTCGTTCGAGGGCGACGTCCACCGCCAGCTGTTCGGCATCGTCGACGAACCGGCCTGCTGGATGCAGATCGGCTATGCCACCGGCTATACCTCGGCGCTGATGGGCCGCACCATCCTCTATCGCGAGGTCGAGTGCATTGCCTGCGGGCACGCCCACTGCCGCATCGTCGGCAAGCCGGTGGAGGCGTGGGAAGACGGCCAG
This sequence comes from Cupriavidus sp. DF5525, assembly GCF_040149425.2. Taxonomy (NCBI): domain Bacteria; kingdom Pseudomonadati; phylum Pseudomonadota; class Betaproteobacteria; order Burkholderiales; family Burkholderiaceae; genus Cupriavidus; species Cupriavidus sp. DF5525. The sequence continues at coordinate 1,709,136 of NZ_CP168265.1, forward strand.
CAGGTCCTGGCGCAATACCAGCCCGATCCGGTGATCGAGACCATCCTGGCATTGCAGAGCGAAGTCGAGCACCTGCGCGCACTGCAGGGCAGCCCCGCCACGCCGGCCGACCTGGTCGGCAACTCGCCCGGCTTCCGCGCCGCGTGGGGGCTGCTGCAACGCGCCGCGGCCAGCAACGTGACCGTGCTGCTGCTGGGCGAGACCGGCGTGGGCAAGGAGCGCTTCGCGCAGGCGCTGCACAGCGTCAGCGGGCGCGCCGACAAGCCCTTTGTCGCGGTCAACTGTGCCGCGATCCCGGACGAGCTGATCGAGTCCGAACTGTTCGGCGTGGAGAAGGGCGCCTTCACCGGCGCGAACCAGTCGCGCCCCGGCCGCTTCGAGCGCGCCCACGGCGGCACCCTGTTCCTGGACGAACTGGGCGAGCTCTCGGCCTCGGCGCAGTCCAAGCTGCTGCGCGTGCTGCAGGAAGGCGAGGTCGAGCGCGTGGGCGGCACCGGCTCGCGCAAGGTCGATGTGCGGCTGGTGGCTGCCACCAACGTCGACTTGGCCGAAGCCGTCAAGGCCGGCACCTTCCGCAAGGACCTTTACTACCGGCTCAACGTCTACCCCGTCACCATCCCGCCGCTGCGCGAGCGGCTCGACGATATCCGCGCGCTGGCCGAGCGCTTCGTGGCCCGCTACAGCGCGCGCCACGGCAAGCGCATCGTCGGCATCACCGACCGCGCGCTGGCCGAGCTGCGCCACTATGACTGGCCCGGCAACGTGCGCGAACTGGAGAACGTGATCGAGCGCGGCGTGATCCTGGCCAGCCAGGGCGGGCAGATTTGCGCCGAGCACCTGTTCCTGCCCGGCACCGCGACACCGCCGGTGGACACCGCGCCGCGGCTCGGCGCCGGCGGCACGCTGCCTGAGCTGCGCGAGGCGGCGGTGCATGCCTTGCTCGACCAGATGTCCGAGCAGCAGCTGGCCCTGGGCGATGTGGAGACCGTGCTGATGGAGGCGGCGATGCAGCGTGCCAACGGGAACATGAGCCAGGCGGCGCGGCTGCTGGGGATCACGCGGCCGCAGCTGGCGTACCGGTGGAAGATGCGCGGTACGCGGGGCGGAAACGGCCACGGCAACTGAGGCCGCTGAGCAGCGTCGCTCATAGTTGGTTTGCGCCCTCTCACCGCTTGCGGGAGAGGGCGCTTGCATCTGACTGTTCGCGTTCCGTCGCGCTTCCCGGCCGCCATGATGGCCTGTTCCCCTGGCTTCACCATTTGATGCACTGCTAATCACCCAGGCATCCACGCGCCGCAGCGCAATGCTGCAACGCGCCAGCCAGTTTCCCTTGCCAGATCAAGCCCCTGCATCCTCGCCGGCACGCCTTGCTGTTGCGTCGCGGGACACTCGCGCAGCGCCGCCCCGGCTACCCGCAAACGCCCGCCCGGCGCGGCTTTTGATCATTTGATCAAGCCCCGCGCGCAGCTTCATCAAATCATCGACGCCGCCGGCCCGCCGCCTTCCGGGTTAACGCCGACACCGAGCCCCGCCGCTTCCCCGCAACCCTTGTCCCATCGCGCTTTGCGCCCGCTGGCACGCTCTTCGCAATAAGGGCTGCAACCAGCCAGGCAAAGGAGCGCGCCATGAACACCCCGTCGTCGGTACCCCTGTTCGAAGCCACGCCCCGCTACGTGCGGGTGGAGGGCCGCACGCCCGAGGGGTTCGTGCAGTTCGCCTTCAGCGTGGCCGACCCCGAGCTCAACGTCGAACTGATCATGCCCCAGCCGATGTTTGAAGCCTTCTGCTGCGTCAACCGCGTGCGCTTCCTGCCGCCGCTGGCAGACGCGTCCCAGGAATCCGGGGACTGAGCCCGCCCAACGCAAGCCGCCGCATCAAAAGCCACCGCATCACAAGAGAAGGACACAGGAGACCAAGCGATGCAAGTCGATATCAAGACCCAGCAGATCCAGCCGCTGCGCCAGACCTACGGCCACGTTGCGCGCCGTTTCGGCGACAAGCCGGCGTCGCGCTACCAGGAGGCGACCTATGACGTGCAGTCGGAGGTGAATTTCCACTACCGCCCGACCTGGGACCCCGGCTTCGAGCTGTACGACAAGCGCCGCACCGCGGTCGTCATGCAGGATTGGTACGCGCTGAAGGACCCGCGCCAGTACTACTACGGCGCTTACGTGACCACGCGCGGGCGCCAGCAGGATGCCGCCGAGAAGAACTTTGCCTTTGTCGAGAAGCGCGGCCTGCTGCAGGCGCTGCCGGCTGAATGGCAGGAGCGCCTGGCCGCGGGGCTGCTGCCGCTGCGCCATGTGGAGTGGGGCGCCAACATGAACAATTTTTACTGCGCCGACTACGGCTGGGGCACGGCGATCACGCAGGCCTGTACCTACTGCGCGATGGACCGCCTTGGCATTGCACAGTACCTGTCGCGCATCGGCATGCTGCTTGACGGCAATACCGGCGTGGCGCTGGAGCGCGCCAAGGTGGCGTGGCTGGAGGGCGCTGCCTGGCAGCCGCTGCGCCGCTTTGTCGAGCACAGCTTCGTGATCGATGACTGGTTCGAGACCTTCGTCGCCCAGAACCTGGTGCTCGACGGGCTGCTCTACCCGCTCATCTACCAGCACGCCGATGCGGCGATCGTGCGCGCCTGTGGCACCGGCCTGGCCGTGCTGACCGAGTTCATGAACGACTGGCGCGACGAGCACGCGCGCTGGGTCGATGCGGTGATCCAGGCGGCCGCCGCCGAGTCCGAGGCTAACCGCGTGCTGCTGTCCGGCTGGGCGCGTGCCGCCACGGCGGAAGTGGCCGAGGCGCTGGTGCCCGTTGCCAGCGTGCTGACCAGCGAAGACGGCGCGCAGATGGTCGCGCTGTGCCGCGAACAGTTTGAAGTCCGGCTGCGCAAGCTCGGCCTTGCCGCCTGACCAGCCCGCCATCCGGAGACACGCCATGCAAGCCAACGTCTACATCGCCCTGCAGAACAACGACGACACCCGCCCGATCATCGACGCCATCACTGAAGCCAACCCGCACGCGGTGGTCTCGCAGTTCCCGGCCATGGTCAAGATCGACGCCCCCGGCCACCTGACCATCGTGCGCGAGCGCGTCGCCGACAAGCTCGGCCGCGACTGGGACCTGCAAGAGATCCACCTGAACCTGATCTCGCTGTGCGGGAACATCGACGAGGACGAAGACGCCTTCACCCTGCGCTGGAACGCCTGATCCGGCGGCGCCACAGAACACTACGGAGACATCATGGACGCACGCAAGAAGCTCAACCTGCGCGAGAAGTACGCCTCGATGACGCGGGACCTGTCCTGGGAAACCACCTATGAGCCGATGGACAAGGTCTTTCCCTTCGACAAGTACGAAGGCATCCGCATCCACGACTGGGACAAATGGGAAGACCCGTTCCGCATGACCATGGATGCGTACTGGAAATACCAGTCGGAGAAGGAGCGCAAGCTGTACGCGATCATCGACTCGTTCGTGCAGAACAACGGCCACCTGAACGTGTCCGACCCGCGCTACCTGAACGCGCTGCGGCTGTTCCTGACCGGCGTGACGCCGCTGGAATATGCCGCGCACCGCGGCTACGCGCACCTGGGCCGGCACTTCCGCGGCGTCGGCGCGCGCGTGGCGGCGCAGATGCAGTCGATCGACGAGCTGCGCCACGCCCAGACCCAGCTGCATACGCTGTCGGTCTATAACAAGTATTTCCACGGCTTTGGCGAATGGCGCCATATGCATGACCGGGTCTGGTACCTGTCCGTGCCCAAGTCGTACTTCGAAGACGCAATGAGCGCCGGGCCGTTCGAGTTCATCACGGCGATCTCGTTCTCGTTCGAATACGTGCTGACCAACCTGCTGTTCATGCCGTTCATGTCCGGTGCGGCCTACAACGGCGACATGGCGACCGTGACTTTCGGCTTCTCCGCGCAATCGGATGAGTCGCGCCACATGACGCTCGGGCTGGAAGTGGTCAAGTTCCTGTGCGAGCAGGACCCCGGCAATATCCCCATCCTGCAGAAGTGGCTGGACAAGTGGTTCTGGCGCGGCTTCCGCCTGCTGACGCTGGTCGGGATGATGATGGACTACATGCTGCCCAAGCGCGTGATGTCGTGGGGCGAGGCGTGGGAGATGTATTTTGAGCAGGCCGGCGGTGCGCTGTTCAAGGACCTGGAGCGTTACGGCCTGCGCATGCCCAAGTACCACGACGTGGCCACCAAGACCAAGGACCGCATTACGCACGAAGCCTGGGGCACCTTCTACAACTACGCCGCCGCGGCCGGCTTCCATACCTGGGTGCCGAAGGAAGACGAGATGGCGTGGCTGGCCGAGAAGTACCCGCAGACCTTCGATCGCTACTACAAGCCGCGGCTGGACCACTGGCAGGAGCGCCAGCAGGCCGGCGAGCGCTTCTACAACGCCACGCTGCCGATGCTGTGCCAGACCTGCCAGATCCCGATGGTGTTCTCCGAGCCGGACGACCCCACCCAGACCTGCTATCGCGAAAGCAGCTACCACGGCATGAAGTTCCATTTCTGCTCGGACGGCTGCAAGGACATCTTCGACGTCGAGCCCGCCAAGTACGCGCAGGCGTGGCTGCCGGTGCACCAGATCTACCAGGGCAACTGCGGCGGCGCCTCGCTGGACGACGTGCTCAAGTGGTACCGCCTGAATCCCGGCGCGGACAACCTCGACTTCGAGGGTTCGCAGGACCAGCGCAACTGGAACGCCTGGAAGGGCATCACCCCTGCCGCCTGACGCGCAGGCCATCAGAGAGACAAGGAGACAACCATGCCAGTCGTATCCATCGGCGACTATGCATTCGAGGCGGCCGACCGCGAATCCGTGTTCCACGGCAACCGCCTGCTCTACATCGGCTGGGACGGCCACCTGCTGTTCTGCGCGCCGCACTGCTTCCCGTTCCCGCCGTCGATGCCGCTGCGCGCGGTGGTGGAGGACGTGCTCCCCGGCGTCTACGGCTATCACCCGGACTTTGCCCGCATCGACTGGCAAAAGGTGGAGTGGCTGCGCGGCGGCCAGCCCTGGCAGCCCGACCTGGACCGCTCGCTGGAAGAGAACGGCCTGGGCCACAAGACCGTGATCCGCTTCCGCACGCCGGGCCTTGACGGCATCGGCGGAAGCCGCAGCTGAGCGCAGCGCAGCGCGCAACACCGGAAGGAGACCGAGATGTATTCGCTGACGATTGAACCGATCGGCCAGACCATCCCCATCGCGCCGGGGCAGACCGTGCTGGACGCCTGCCTGCGCAACGGCGTGTGGCTGCCGCACGCCTGCTGCCACGGCCTGTGCGCTACCTGCAAGGTGCAGGTGGTGGACGGCGAGGTCGACCAGGGCGAGGCCTCCAGCTTCGCGCTGATGGACTTCGAGCGCGACAACGGCCAGTGCCTGGCCTGCTGCGCCACCGCGCAGTCAGACCTGGTGATCGAAGCCGATATCGAGGAAGACGCCGACGCCGAGGGCCTGCCGCTGGACGACTATTGCGCGGAGGTGGTGGAGACGCGTGCGCTCACGCCGACCATCCTCGGCATCTGGCTCAAGCCCAGGGACGGCAAGCGCGCCGCGTTCCAGGCCGGGCAGTACCTGAACCTGATGGTGCCCGGCTGCGACCAGCCGCGCGCGTTCTCGCTGGCCAACCGGCCGGGCGAAGAGCTGGTGGAACTGCACGTGCGTCGCGTGGAAGGCGGCCCAGCCACCGCCTGGCTGCACGAACAGCTGGCGGTGGGCAACAAGCTGCGCTTCTCCGCCCCGTACGGGCGCTTCTTCGTGCGCAAGTCGGCGCAGGTGCCGATGCTGTTCCTGGCGGGCGGCTCGGGCCTGTCCAGCCCGCGCGCGATGATCCTGGACCTGCTGGCCGCCGGTGAAACGCTGCCGATCACGCTGGTCCAGGGCGCGCGCAACCGCGGCGAGCTGTATTACGACGACGAGTTCCACGCGCTGGCGCAGGCCCATCCCAACTTCCGCTACGTGCCGGCGCTGTCGGACGAACCCGCCGACAGCGGCTGGAACGGCGCGCGCGGCTACGTGCACGACGTGCTGCACCAGCTCTACGCGCAGGACGGCAGCGCCGACTTCCGCGGCCACAAGGCCTACCTGTGCGGCCCGCCGCCGATGATCGAGGCCTGCATCCGCACGCTGATGCAGGGGCGCCTGTTCGAGGCGGACATCCATACCGAGAAGTTCCTGTCGGCCGGTGACGCGCAGAACAGTGCGCGCAGTCCGCTGTTCAAGATCTGAGCAAGGAGGCCATGCATGCATACCGTCGAGATCGCCGGCAGCGGGCAGCGCTACGCCTGCGCGCCGGAGCAGAACCTGTTGCGGGCCATGGAAGTGCTGGGCCAGCGTGGCATTCCCGCCGGCTGCCGCGGTGGCGGCTGCGGCGTGTGCAAGGTACGCATTGAGGCCGGGCACTACCACGTGGGGAAGATGAGCCGGGCCTGCCTGTCCGAAGCGGAACAGCGCGACGGGCTGGTGCTGGCGTGCAAGACCTATCCCGACAGCGATATCCGGCTGCGCCCGGTGGCGCTGCTGCAGCGCTGCCTGGAGCGGTACGCGGCCAGGCGCGCGCAAGCATGAACCCGCATGACCACGCAGTAAAGACACACACAAGGAGCCAGACATGGCATTGACAGGCGTATTGCGCCCGGGGCACGTGGCCCTGCGCGTGCTGGAGCTGGAGCCGGCGGTGAAGCACTACACCGAGGTACTCGGCCTGATCGAGACCGCCCGCGACGAACAGGGCCGGGTGTTCCTGAAGGCGTGGGACGAGCACGACCACCACAGCGTGGTGCTGCGCGAGGCCGACAGCCCGGGCATGGACTACATGGGCTTCCGCGTCGACAGCGGCCGCACGCTGGAGCGTCTGGCGCAGGAGGTCGAGCAATCCGGGCTGGCAACGGCCTACCAGTGGATCGCCGCGGGCGAGCATCCGCACACCGGCGTGCGTTTCCGCTTCACCATCCCCACCGGCCACGCCATCGAGCTGTTCGCCGAGAAGGACAAGCCCGGCTGCAAGACCGGCGACCTGAACCCGGACCCCTGGCCGGACGACCTGCGCGGCATGGCACCCAGCCGCTTTGACCACTGCCTGCTGTATGGCGACGATGTCGACGGCACGGTCAAGCTGTTCCGCGAGGTGCTGGGCTTCTCGATGGCCGAGCAGGTGGTGGCTGGCCCGGATGGCGAGATGCTGATCGGCGCCTTCCTGACGTGCTCGAACAAGGCGCACGACATCGCCTTTATCCGCCATCCGGAGAAGAACCGCTTCCACCATGCGTCGTTCCTGCTCGACAACTGGAGCGAGGTGCTGAAGGCGGCTGACATCATCTCCAAGAAGGATGTGTCGCTCGATATCGGGCCGACCCGTCACGGCATTACGCGCGGGGCGACGATTTATTTCTTCGATCCTTCAGGGAACCGCAACGAGGTGTTCTCCGGTGGCTATATCCACTATCCGGACAAGCCGACGATAACGTGGACGGACAACGAGTTGGGCAGGGCGATCTTCTATCACGACCGCAAGCTGAACGAGGCGTTCCTGAATGTGCTGACCTGAACGGAGCCCTTGGTTTGCTCCCCTCTCCCCGCAAGCGGGAGAGGGGACACTTCCACACAAGAGAACCAACATGAAAGACTTCAAGAACTTCATCAATGGCGAGTGGGTCGGCACCGCACGCACCTTCGAGAACCGCAACCCCGCCGACAACACCCTGATCGGCCACGTGCACGAAGCCGGCCAGGCCGAAGTCGATGCCGCCGTGCAGGCCGCGCGCAACGCCTTGCATGGCCCGTGGGGCCGCATGACGGTGGCGCAGCGCGTGGAGCTGCTGCACGCCGTCGCCGACGGCATCAACCGCCGCTTCGACGAGTTCGTGCAGGCCGAGATCGCCGACACCGGCAAGCCCTACGTCCTCGCCAGCCATATCGACATCCCGCGCGGCGCGGCCAATTTCAAGGTCTTTGCCGACCTGATCCGGAACGTGCCGACCGAGAGCTTCGCCATGGACACGCCGGACGGCGGCAAGGCCATCAACTACGCGGTGCGCAGCCCGCGCGGCGTGATCGGCGTGGTGTGCCCGTGGAACCTGCCGCTGCTGCTGATGACATGGAAGGTCGGGCCGGCGCTGGCATGCGGCAATACCGTGGTAGTCAAGCCGTCAGAGGAAACGCCCGCCACCGCCACGCTGCTGGGCGAGGTGATGAACGAGGCCGGCGTGCCGCCGGGCGTCTACAACGTCGTACACGGCTTCGGGCCGGACTCTGCCGGCGCCTTCCTGACCGGCCACCCGCAAGTCAACGGCATCACCTTCACGGGCGAGACCCGCACCGGCGAGGCCATCATGAAGGCAGCCGCCAATGGCGTGCGGCCGGTGTCGTTCGAACTGGGCGGCAAGAACGCCGGCATCGTGTTTGCCGATGCGGATTTCGACAAGGCCGTGGCCGGCATCACGCGCTCGGCATTCGAGAACAGCGGACAGGTCTGCCTTGGGACGGAGCGTGTCTACGTGCAGCGCCCGATCTTCGAGCGCTTTGTCGCCGCGCTGAAGGCGAAGGCCGAAGGCCTGAAGCTCGGGCGGCCGACCGACGATGGCGTCAACATGGGCCCGCTGGTCTCGCACGAGCATCGCGACAAGGTGCTGTCCTACTATCGCAAGGCCGCCGAAGCCGGCGCCACGGTCGTGACCGGCGGCGGCGTGCCGCAGATGCCGGGCGTGCTCGCCGAAGGCGCCTGGGTGCAGCCGACCATCTGGACCGGCCTGCCGGAGAGCGCGGCAGTGATCCGCGAAGAAATCTTCGGGCCGTGCTGCCATATCGCCCCGTTCGACACTGAAGAAGAAGTCATTGAACTGGCCAACGATACCCCATACGGCCTGGCGGCCACCGTCTGGACCAGCGACCTTGGCACCGCGCACCGCATGGGCAGCGCGCTGGAGGTCGGCATCTGCTGGATCAATGCCTGGTTCCTGCGCGACCTGCGCACGGCCTTCGGCGGCGCCAGGCAGTCCGGCATCGGCCGCGAAGGCGGCGTCCATTCGCTGGAGTTCTACACCGAACTGCGCAACGTCTGCGTCAAACTGTGAGTCCCATCATGCATAGCGAACTGATCCGCGAAATCGGCGCCAGCCTGCACCAGGCGCTTGCCACCCGGCACCCGCTGGCGCCGCTGACCGACTCCTGGCCCGACCTGACCATCGACGACGCCTACCGTATCCAGCTGGCCATGGTGCAGCACCGGCTCGACGCCGGCGAGCGCGTGGTCGGCAAGAAGATCGGCGTCACCAGCCGGGTGGTGATGGACATGCTCAACGTGCGCCAGCCTGACTTTGGCCACCTGCTGTCCGGCATGGTCTACCCGGACGGTGCCGCCATCGCCGCCGACACGCTGATCGCACCCAAGGCCGAGGGCGAGATCGCCTTCGTGCTGAAGGACGACCTCGAAGGCCCGGGGGTGACCAATGCCGACGTGCTGCGCGCGACCGCCTATGTGCTGCCGTGCTTCGAGATCGTCGACTCGCGCATCCGCGACTGGAAGATCCGCATCCAGGACACGGTGGCTGACAACGCGTCCTCCGGCGTCTTCGTGCTGGGCGACGCCGCGGTCGATGCGCGCAGCGTGGACCTGGGGACCGTCGGCATGACGCTGGAGAAAAACGGCGAGATCGTCGCCACCGGTGCCGGCGCCGCCGCACTGGGGCATCCCGTCAACGCGGTCGCATGGCTGGCCAACACGCTGGGAAGGCTGGGCATCGGCCTGAAGCGCGGCGAAGTGATCCTGTCCGGCTCGCTGGCCGCGATGGTGCCGGTGGCCGCCGGCGACCAGCTGCGCATCAGCCTGGGCGACATCGGCTCGGCCGGCGTGCGCTTCGTCTGATCACCTTTTATCGATTATCCGTGCAGGACAAGCCATGAACCTGACCCAAGAGACCATCGCCAGCCTTGCCGAGTTGCTGGAGAACGCCGAGCTGCAGCGCGAGGCGGTACCCAAGATCACCGATGACCACCCCGACATGGACTGGGACGACGCCTATGCGATCCAGGACGCCATCCGCGCGCGCAAGGAAGGACGCGGCACCCGCATCGCCGGCCTCAAGATGGGCCTGACCTCGTTCGCCAAGATGCGCCAGATGGGCGTGAGCGAACCGGTGTACGGCTTCCTGACCGACTACGGCGCGTGCATGGATGGCGCCGCCATCGATACCGGCACGCTGATCCATCCCAAGATCGAGGCCGAGATCGCCTTTGTGCTGAAGGCGCCGCTGAAGGGGCCGGGCTGCCATATCGGCGATGTGCTGGCCGCGACCGACTTCGTCGTGCCGGCGGTAGAGGTGATCGACTCGCGCTACGAGAACTTCCGCTTCGACCTGAAGAGCGTGATTGCCGACAACACCTCGTCGGCCCGCTTTGTCGTCGGCGGCAGCCATCGCAGCGCGCAAGGACTCGACCTGAAGAACCTCGGCGTGGTGCTGGAGAAGAACGGCGAGGTGGTTGCCACCGCCGCGGGCGCGGCAGTGCTGGGCCATCCGGCCAACAGCGTTGCGATGCTGGCCAACATGCTTGGCGCACGCGGGCGCGAGCTGCCGGCCGGCACTTTCATCATGACCGGCGGCGTGACCGAGGCGATTGCGGTAGCGGCCGGCGACAACATCACCGTCAGGTACCAGCACCTCGGCACCGTGTCGATGCGCTTCCTCTGAGCGGACCCGGGAGACACACCATGCCAATCATGCAGGTTTTCCTGATCGAAGGCCGTACCGAAGAACAGAAGGCGCGCCTGATCCGCGCGCTGACCGATGCCGCGGTGGAAGCGGTCGGCGCGCCGGTGGAAACCGTGCGCGTGCTGATCACCGAAGTGCCGAAGACGCAGTTCGGCATCGGCGGCAAGACGGCCAGGGAACTGGGCCGCTGACGCGGCAAGACAACCACGACAAGGACAGCGACATGGACATGAAAGCAAGCGCCCGGCACAAGGTGGCCATCATCGGCTCCGGCAATATCGGCACCGACCTGATGATCAAGGTGATGCGGCACGGACGGAACCTGGAGATGGGGGCCATGGTCGGCATTGATCCGGCTTCAGACGGTCTGGCCCGCGCGGCGCGCCTGGGGGTGCCGACCACGGCAGGGGGCATTGAAGGGCTGGCCGGCATGCCGGGCTTTGGCGACATCCGCATCGCCTTCGACGCCACCTCCGCCGGCGCCCACGCGCACCACAACCGCGTGCTGCAGCAGCATGGGGTGCGGGTGATCGATCTCACGCCGGCCTCGATCGGTCCGCATGTGGTGCCGGTGGTCAACCTCGACCAGCACCTGGCTGCGCCCAATATCAACATGGTGACGTGCGGCGGCCAGGCCACCATCCCGATGGTGGCGGCGGTGTCGCGCGTGGCGAAGGTGCACTACGCCGAGATCGTGGCATCGATTTCCAGCAAGTCGGCGGGGCCGGGGACGCGCGCCAATATCGACGAGTTCACCGAGACCACCAGCCAGGCGCTGTGCTCGGTGGGCGGCGCCGCGCGCGGCAAGGCCATCATCGTGCTCAACCCGGCCGAGCCGCCGCTGATGATGCGCGATACCGTCTTCACGCTGTCCGAGGATGCCGATCCCGCCGGGATCGAAGCCAGCGTCGAAGCGATGGCGCAGGCCGTACAGGCCTATGTGCCCGGCTACCGGCTCAAGCAGCGCGTGCAGTTCGAGCGCATCGACCCGTCCGCGCCGCTGAACATCCCCGGCCTGGGGCCGATGAGCGGTCTCAAGACCTCGATCTTCCTCGAGGTGGAGGGCGCCGCCCACTACCTGCCGGCCTATGCCGGTAACCTCGACATCATGACCAGCGCGGCGCTGGCCTGTGCCGAGCGCCTCGCCGAAACCCGGCTGGCCGCATGAAGACCGCACCACGCACCGAACGCAGGGAGCCTGATATGACCGCAAACTCCGCAAAGAAGCTCTATATCTCCGATGTGACGCTGCGCGACGGCAGCCACGCCATCCGCCACCAGTACAGCCTGGACCAGGTACGCCGCATCGCCGCGGCGCTCGATGCCGCCCGCGTGGATTCCATTGAAGTGGCGCATGGCGACGGCTTGTCCGGCTCCAGCTTCAACTATGGCTTTGGCGCCCACACCGACCTGGAATGGATCGCCGCCGTCGCCGAGACCGTGCGCCATGCGCGCGTCGCCACGCTGCTCCTGCCTGGCGTCGGCACCGTGCACGACCTGCGGGCCGCCTACGATGCGGGCGCTCGCGTGGTGCGCGTGGCCACCCACTGCACCGAGGCCGACGTTTCGCGCCAGCATATCGAATACGCGCGCGAGCTGGGCATGGATACCGTCGGCTTCCTGATGATGAGCCACATGACCCCGCCCGCGGCGCTGGCGCAGCAGGCCAAGCTGATGGAGAGCTACGGCGCGCAGTGCGTGTATGTGGTCGACTCGGGCGGCGCGCTCAGCATGCAGGACGTGCGCGACCGCTTCCGCGCGTTCAAGGACGTGCTCAGGCCCGAGACGGCCACCGGCATGCACGCCCACCACAACCTCAGCCTGGGCGTGGCCAATTCCATCGTCGCGGTGGAGGAGGGCTGCGATCGCGTGGACGCCAGCCTTGCCGGGATGGGCGCCGGTGCCGGCAACGCGCCGCTGGAAGTGTTCATCGCTGCGGCCGAGCGGCTTGGCTGGAACCATGCCTGCGATCTCTATACGCTGATGGATGCGGCGGACGATATCGTCCGTCCGCTGCAGGACCGCCCGGTACGCGTGGATCGCGAAACGCTGGCGCTGGGCTACGCCGGGGTGTATTCCAGCTTCCTGCGGCATGCGGAGACCGCTGCGGCGCGGTATGGGCTGGGGACGGTCGATATCCTGGTCGAATTGGGCAAGCGCAGGATGGTGGGAGGGCAGGAGGACATGATCGTGGATGTGGCGCTGGATTTGCTGGCGCGGCGGGCGCAACCGGCAGGCTCGACTGCCGTGGCGTAGAAGCGATTCCTGGATCAGGCGAGGGGTCCGGGTTTCGCTTCTTGCGCTGCGCACAGCGCCGGTGCGGGATTTGCAGGACCGCACCGGCCAGTTCAACACGGCCGGTAGCGATCTTCGCCGAGCCGGGAACGGGCGCGACAGGGACTCACCATTGAAAGCTATCTTGTGCCGCCACCATGGTCGGTGATAAATGAAGCGTTTTCGAGCGTCTTCGCGTACTCGATAAAGAAGTCCAGGCTGCGCGGATTTCGCATGGTGTCCGGGTTGGCGACCTTGCCTAGCTCGGCGCCCAGCAGCATGAACTGCCGTAGGAAGTGAAACGTATCCAATCGCCTTGACGCCACACACCTGGGTACATGTCGAAGTAACTAGCGCGGTAACGGCTTCCGTCCGGGTCGTTCCAGAAATAAAGAACAATGTCACGCCACTTGAGGCGATGGAGTATTTTATTCGGGGCAAGGAACAGTTGGTGACATGGCTGCCCGAACATCGGCGCTGCACGCTGTGCCTGATGCAATCGGCCAGGCGTTGCACAGTGCGCGCATACCTCGACCGGGGCGTTCGACCGCACATCAATTTGTATGGCGTGCGCTACACAAGCAGCGTCCTCGCCTGCAGCACGGATCTGATCGGCAAGAGCCTGCCTATCTATCTGAATGCCGATGATCTTCGCTGTGTCCGTGCGTTTCAACCTGACGGCGTTGAGTTGGGGCTCTTGGAGGCGCAAGGGGGCTGGGGCGTGATACGGCACAACCTGAAACTACGCCAGCAAATCAATCAGGAGAAGGAAGACAAGAAGCGGTCGCGTGGGCGAGTCGAGGCGGATCCCATCGCAGACTACGTCGACGGAAAGCTGGCGCAGGCAAAGAAGACACGGAAGGCTGCATCCGATTTGGCGGAGGCAAAGCGGATCTTGTCGTCCGCGCCGACGGCGCGAACTCGTAGAACGAACTTTCCTTTGTTCTACGACTGGTGAACGAGGCGCATTACATAGCAATGTCCATGCGGTGCTCGCGTGGCGCGAATTCAGGCGGCCGTGGGAAGGGTTTCGGCGTCTCGCGCCGGGTAGATGCCCGCAGGCAGTGCCTTACACTGTGGCGATGACCAGACCCGCTGACACCTCTGCCATGCTGAGCCAGGACGACTTCCTTTACGTGATACACGCCGCGCCGCTGGTGGCCATCGACCTGGTGGTCTCCGAACCGGGCGGGCGCATCCTGTTGGGCCGGCGCAAGAACCGGCCGGCACAGGGCACGTGGTTCGTGCCGGGAGGCCGTATCCGCAAGGACGAGCCTCTGGACGACGCCTTCCAGCGCATCGCGGCCGACGAGCTGGGTCTCGACCTGCGGCGGCGAGCGGCGCGTATGCTGGGCGCCTTCGAGCATTTTTATCCGGACAACTTTGCCGGCGCGCCGGGCATCGGCACGCACTATGTGGTGCTGGCGTATGAGGTGCAGGTGCCCAGCATGGCGCTCGCCGCGCCGCAGGAGCAGCACAACGCGTACCGCTGGATGACGCCTGTCGAGATCCTCCGCAACGACGACCTGCACGAGAACACGCGGGCCTACTTCCGCTAACCAAGAAAAAGCCCGCGCAAAAGGCGCGGGCCAAATGCCTTGCACGCCGCGGCAGCCGGCGGGGGCCCGGCTGCCAGGCACACTAGGCATCCGCGGCAGCCAGCGCATCATTGGCCATCGACGCTTTGGCGCGCGCTGATTCGGGCTCAGGTTGCGCAGCGGCGGCGCCGTCAGACGCCGGCAGCGTGGCCAGGAGTGCCGGCAGCGCCAGCGCGTGCTCGGTGCGCAGATATTGCTGGAAGGGCTCGCCCACCTCGGAGTGGCGAAGCGCGAACTCCACCGTCGCCATCAGGTAGCCCAGCTTGCTCCCGCAGTCGAAGCGGCGGCCGTGATAGCGGTAGGCCAGCACCTGTTCCTCGGCAAGCAGCACCTGGATCGCATCGGTCAGCTGCAGTTCGCCGCCGGCGCCAGGGGTGAGGGTCTGCAGGTAGTCGAGGATGCGCGGTGTGAACACATAGCGGCCGACCACGCCGAGCCGCGAGGGTGCGTTCTCCGGCGCCGGCTTCTCGACGATGCCGGACATCTTCATCAGGCGCTCGTCCCAAGGCTTGCCGGCGACCACGCCATAGGCGCGCGAGTCTTCCGGCGCGATCTCTTCCACGCCCACCACCGAGCTGTGGTAGTGGTCGAACACGCGGATCATCTGGCTCAGCACCGGCGTGGGTGCATCGAGCAGGTCGTCGGCCAGGATCACCGCGAACGGTTCGCCGCCGACCAGCTTGCTGGCGCAGCGCACGGCATGGCCCAGCCCCAGCGGCTCGGCCTGGCGCACGTAGAAGCAGTCGACATGCGACGGCTTGATGTTGCGCACCACGTCGAGCAGTTGCTGCTTGCCGCGCGCCATCAGTTCGGCCTCGATCTCGCACGATTTGTCGAAATGATCTTCGATGGCGCGCTTGCTGCGCCCGGTGACAAAGATCAGCTCGGTGATGCCGGCCGCGACTGCTTCTTCCACGGCGTACTGGATCAGCGGCTTGTCCACCACCGTCAGCATCTCTTTCGGGCTGGCCTTGGTGGCCGGTAGGAATCGCGTGCCGAGACCGGCCACCGGGAACACGGCTTTCTTGACCTTGAGCATGACGTTGTCCTGTCTTTGGTTGGAACGCTGGGGTCCGGCGGTGCCGCTATGGGGCGTGCAGCGCAACCGGTACTTGCAGCGTATGGCGCGCGGCGGGTGGCGTTTTGCCAACAGTTCGCCAATTTCGGCCACCGCCGCCATTGGCGCCGCGGCGCTTTGCGGTCCGGGCCGCATTGGTGGGCGCGCTGCGCTCATCGGCTTCGGCGCGTTAGTCGCACTCGTCGGCTGGAGGTAGGGTTTTGGCCGATTGATCCGGCAGGCCCTGCCTAAGCTTCCGAAACCGGCCGGACAGTGCCGGAGCGGCGGTCGTGCACGCCGCCGACCCGCGCCCGCGCCACCACTCCCTGTCCGGTGGACCCCGGCACACCTCGCCGGTGCCAAGGCGGCATCCCGGACCATGCCGGCATCCATCGCCGCCAGCCCGCGGCGGTGCTGCTGCCGCACGCACCCGCCACGCACCGACTCAGGGACCAACCTCAGGGACCAACCTCAGGGACCAACGATGGAGAAGCCATGACGATCTGTTCCAGCCCCAAGGCAAGCGCGGCGGCCGTACCGTGCCTGCGCACCGTTTTCGCCAGCCTGTGCCTGTGGTGTTCCCTGCTGTTTGCGCTGTCCGGCTGCGGCAGCGGCGGTGGCGACGGGGGCGGCGGCGCGCGCCTGGCCGTCGAGGCCTCGGACGCCTGGACCCTGTGCGCGACCGAGAACAAGACCTGCGTATTCAGCGGCACCCACCAGGTCAAGTACGGCACCGAGACCCAGTATGTGATCAAGTCCTTTACCGGCGGCACGCCCTGTGACAACGGCGTCTTCGGCGACCCTGCGCCGGGCGCGGCCAAGAGTTGCTGGTACGACGCCGGCGCGACGTCTGCGGCGGACAACAGCTGGGTCGCGTGCGGCAACGAGAACAGCTTCTGCAGCTTTAACGGCACGCGCGTGGTCAAGTACGGCACCACGACCCAGTACGTTACTAAGACCTTCTCCGACGGCGTGGGCTGCAACAACGGCGTGTTCGGCGATCCTGCCCCCGGCGCCGCCAAGGGCTGCTGGTATGCAAACACCGCCGCCGAGCCGGCAGCGCCCACGCCCAGTGCCGGCAGTCCCACGCGCGCGGTGCTCAGCTGCAACAAGCCTGGCACCAGCGTGGCAGCCGGCGGTGCGGGCGATGCCATCGAGGCCGACTTTGCTGGCGGCGACGGTACCCGCATGGCGGCGGCGGGCGCGGCCTTCCAGCTTCGCATCACCACCCGCACTGGTGCCGACGTCGTCGTGAACTGGCAGATCGCGGACACCTGGGGCACGGTGCGCGCGCAGGGCAGCTTCCCGGCCGCGGCCGGGGCGCGTACCACCACGCTGGACTGCATGTCGGCGCTGGCCGGCTATTTCGCCATCTCGGCCAGCCTGGGCTCGGCGCCGTCAGGGCTGCGCGCGCGTGGCACGCGCCCGGACGGCATCGCGACCTTTGGCGTACTGCCTGACATGTCACCGGTACTGCCGGCGGCCACCTTTGCACGCCAGGACCTGCGCCGTTTCGGCGGGCAGGGCGCGGCCTACCTGCTGCCGGGCCAGGCCTGCTGCACCGGCGACGGCTACCGACCGCTCTACACCACGCTGGGGCTGAGCTGGGTCAATGACAACCGCAACTGGTACAAGATGGAGCCGAACGGCCCGAATACCTTCTCGGCGGAGGCGGACCAGCTCGCGCCGTTCTTCAAGCCCGGCGACCTGATGCGCCTGATCCAGCTCGACGGCATCCCGGCGTGGGCCAGCCCCACCGGTGCCGCCACCCACAGCTATGCGCCCAAGTCGCTGGCCGACTACCAGAACTACATGGGGCGCGTCGGCCAGGAGTCGGACCGGATCCGCAAGCAGTACTTCCCGGCGCAGGCGGCCAACTATTACCAGGTGACCTGGGAGCCCGACTATGCCGGCGGCCTGCCCTGGCTGGATACGGATGCCAACCTGGTGGCGATGTACCGGGCGACGTGGCAGGGCATCCACGGCACCGATCCGTCAGCGGTGGTAATGGGCATCACCAATGCGATGGTGCGCGAGAACAGCAAATGGCTGAACCGGCTGGTACCGCAGGGACTGGCGCCTTACCTGGACGGCGTCAGCGTGCATGGCTACTATGACATCGGCACCTCGCCGTCGCATCCGCCGGAACGGCTGGTGGGCGACAGCGACGCCGCGGCGGCCGCCAACGCGCTGCCGGCCTCGATGCGTGAGCTGCGCCACGCGGTCGCCAGCCAGCTCAAGCGCGGTGCCCGGTTGTTTGTCACCGAGACCGGCATCAGCTACGACATCGGCACCAGCTATGGTCTGGCCTATCCCACGCCCAACGTGCTGTACGGGCATGGCGCGGTGGTGGCGCGCACGCACCTGATCCTGCTGGGTGAGGGCGCCGACGTGACCTTTGTGTTCTATGCCAGCGACACGCCCGAGGCCGGGGGCCAGGCCGGCTACGGCCTGTTCTTCGACCTGGAGAACGCGCATGGCGGCTACGGGCCGGCGCAGATCAGCCCCAAGCCGGCGGCCATGGCGGTGGCGGCGATGACGCGCCTGATCGATGGCACCAATACCCTGGGGCCCCTGACGGACCTGCCCGCCGGCGCCTATGGCTATGCGTTCCAACGGCTGGGCGGCGGCAAGGTCGTGACCGCACTGTGGGCGCACAGCAATGCGAGCTGGAACGCGGCGGCGGGCTTCAGCACCACCTTCGGCATTCCGTACAGCCTGCAGGTCGATGCGCCGGGCACCAGCGGCCAGGTCTCTGTGCTCGACATGATGGGCAACCCCATCTCGGTGCCTTACACCAACGGCGCGGTCAACCTGCAACTGACCGGAACGCCGATCTACGTGGTGTCCGTCAATGCGGCCGTGATCCAGTCGCGCACGACCGCTCCTGAAGGCTACGTACCGCAGTAGCCGACCCCAGCGCCGGCCGGCACGCAACGATGTCGGGCCCGGCGCCATCTCTGCCCCAGTCGATACCGTCATGCGCTCAGGCAGCCGGCCGCTTGCCAGGCAGCGCTGCAGCGCCTTCCACCGCGCCGGCATCGGCATCCGTCACGCGGCGCTGCCGCGACGGGAACAGCGCGTCGCGCAGCCGCAGGCAGGGAAACTCGATCGCGCGCGTGGTCAGGAAGCCGATCCCGGCCGCCAGCCCGAACTGCAGCACCAGCGCCGCGACCCACACCAGCGGCACCGGCACGCCAAAGGCCAGGGCCTTGCGGATAAAGAAGTCACCCGGCGCCAGCGCCAGCGAGTGCCACAGGTAGATGCCGTACGAGTAGACGCCGGTCCATGCCACCGCACGATAAAGGCGCGCATTGCTCAGTGCGGCGGAGTACTCCAGCACCAGCACGATCAGCGCGACAAAGCCGATGGCCTGGACCGTGTAGCCCACGCTTTCCTCGGCGCCCAGCGCCTTCTGCAACCAGCCCAGCCACGCCACCAGGCCCAATACCAGCGCCAGCAGCAGCGGCATGTTGCGCGCCAGGCGCCGGTACACATCGGGCAGCATCCAGTAGACCGTGGCCAGCATCACGCCGATCAGCAGGCTGTCGATGCGGTACTGGGTGTAGAACGCGGCCGCGTGCAGGTCGCCCGCCGCCACCACCGCGCAGCGTGCCGCCAGCACCGCGGCGCATAGCGCGCCCAGCGTCCACAGGATGGCGCGCGCCCTGGCGCGCCAGCGGCCCAGGAACAGCAGCAGCGCGGGCAGCAGCAGGTAGAAGTGTTCTTCCACCGCCAGGCTCCAGGTCTGCGCGATCGACGAGCCCAGGTAGTTCTGCAGGTGCGTCAGGTTCTGGTACAGGAAGGTGCCGGGCGGGTGGCGGCCCACCAGCACGTGGAACAGGATCAGCGCGTAGTACGCCGGCCAGATCTTGAAGATGCGCCGGATGATGAAGCGGCCCGCATCGACCTGCCCGCCCTGCGCGTACTGCCGCAGCAGCAGGCCGCCGACGAGGAAGCCGCTGAGCGTGAAGAACAGGTTCACGCCTTCGCGGCCGTATTGCTTGAACGGGTATTCGATCACGGCCAGCAGCGGGTAGCCAGTGGTGACGGTGTGGAAATGCATCCCCATCACCATGATGATCGCCACGCCGCGCACGAAGTCGAGTTCGATCGAACGGCCGCGTTCGGCGCTGATCGTCTGTGCCAGATCGCGCATGACAGTCTCCTCAGGGCGCGTTGCCTGCGTTGGGTGCGTTGTGTCCGGGGCTGGTGCCGTCGAACCGGTTGCGGATAAAGCGGCAAGGATTGCCACCGTAGATGCCTCCGGGTGCGAGCGAGCGGTGCACCACCGACATCGGCGTGACCACCGCGGAGCGCCCGATGGTGACGCCCTTCTGCACGATGCAGCGCGAGGTGACCCACGCGCCGTCTTCGATCACGATCGGCGCGACCTGCAGGTCCATGTTGCTGTCGACCGCGTGCGACCCGGTGGTGAGGAAGCTGCCCTGCGAGATGCAGACGTGCGAGCCGATACGGATGCGGTCCTGGTTGTACAGCCAGACATCGACGCCGAACCAGCAGGCATCGCCGACTTCCAGGTTCCAGGGGTATTTGACGCGGATCGGATGCATCAGCCGGCAGCCGCGGCCGATGTGCGCGCCGAACATCCGCAGCAGCCCTACACGCAGTGCGGAAAACGGCACCAGCTTGTTGTTGATGAGCGCGGCCTCTAGCACGAACCACAGCGCTTCGACCAGCCGGCCGCGCCGGCGCGCGTAATTGCCCTTGCCGGCCTGGTCCAGCGCGATCACGCGGCCGTCGTCGCCTGGGCGCCTCAGGCCAGCGCCTTCCGGCCGGTGCGCCAATGCATCGCCTTCCATGTTCGACCTCCCGTTCGTGTGCCGCCGGATCGAGTTGTCCGGCGTGCGGCTGTCTCGCTGCCTGATCTTGTGTTCCCGTTAGGAAAATTATTGATCGTCAATCGGCGCGCAACGCGCCTTGCGGCGCGTTTGGCAAGCACGGCGTAGCTTTTGGCGGACGCGTACTAGTGCACTGCGCGCGAGCCTTGCACCGACCGCTATGGCAGCGGGTGTTGCATGCCGCGCGCCGGTGTTGCCGCGACGCTGGCGCGGTGGTCCGGGAAGACCGCGTCGCGCAGCCGCAGGAACGGGAATTCCACCGCGCGCGTGGTCAGGTAGCCGGCGCAGATGGCAATGGCGAACTGGAGCACCACTGCCATTGCCCAGGTCGTCACCGGCGGCACGCCGTATGCGAGCGCGGTGTTGATGAAGATCTTGCCGGGCTCGCGCGCGATGGTATGCCACAGGTAGATGCCATAGGAGTACAGGCCCACCCACGCCACCCAGCGGTACGGGAGCGTATCGCGCAGCCGGCCCGAGTGCTCCAGCACCAGCACGATCAGCGCGCTGAAGCCGATCGACTGGATGGTGAAACCGATGCTTTCCTCGACCATGATCTCGTCCTGCAGGAATACCAGCCATACTAGCAGCGCGGCCACGGCCAGCATCAGCCAGGCCCGCCGCGTCGCCAGCTTGCGGTAGTGGCCGGGCAGCAGCCAGTACAGGATCGCCAGCATCACGCCGAACAGCAGGCTGTCGACGCGGTAGTGCGTGTAGACGTAGGCCGCCTGGATCTCGCCGGCGCTCACCGCCGCGCTGCGCGCGGCCAGCACCAGCAGGCAGGCGGCGCAGAGCAGGCACAGCAGCGTGCGCGGCCCCAGGCGCAAGCGCGCGGCCAGCAGCAGCGCCGGTGGCAGCAGCAGGTAGAAGTGCTCTTCCACCGCCAGGCTCCACGTCTGCGCGATGCTCGAACCCAGGTAGTTCTGCAGGTGCACCACGTTCTGCAGCAGGAAGCTGTCGCGCGGATGCCGGCCGACGATGGCATGGAACAGGATCAGCGCGTAATAGGCGGGCCAGATCTTGAACATGCGGCGGATGATGAAGCGACGCGCGTCGATGGTGCCGCGCTCGGCCAGCTCGCGCATCAGCACCCCGCCGACCAGGAAGCCGCTCAGCGTGAAGAACAGGGTCACGCCTTCGCGACCGAAGGTCTTCAGCGGGTATTCCAGCAACCAGACCAGGGTGCTGCCGGTATTGACGGTATGGAAGTGGATCCCCATCACGGCAATGATGGCCATGCCGCGAATGAAGTCAAGTTCGCGCAGGCGCGCAGACGCGGGCGCTCCCGCCGCGTGTGGAAGTGGCATCGTCAGCTCCTCGGATCAGGGCGGCCCGCGCGGGGGCGCCGCGGCTATGCCGCCGCACGGCGCAGCGTCAGTTTGAATTCGGCGACGGTGTGGCGCGCCAGCAGGTGCGCATGCGAGCCGGTGCCCCCGGCGCGGGGCAAGGGCGGCTGCACGAGCTGGTCCAGTGCGCCGTGGATGGCCCCGACCGACAGGTCGTCCATGACCGGGCCCAGGTCGCGGCCGCAGCAGAACCAGCCGATCAGGCCGTCGGCCGTGGCCAGCACCGGCTTGCCGAAGCGGTAGGCCTGCACCAGCACCCCGCTCATGCCGTAGTGGCCCTGGTAGCCGAGCCACACCGCGTCGCAGGCGGAGAACAGGTCGGCTTCCTGCGCCTCGGGGATAAAGCGGTCCAGCACCAGCGGCGGCGGCGACAGGCTGGCGGTCGCTGCCGGCAACCACGCGCGGACTTCCTCGTCCTGTACGCCGGCCACCACCAGCCGCGGCGCGCCGGTACGCGTGGCGAGGGCGTAGACCAGTTCGCGGATGCCCTTGCGCGCGGTGATGGCGCCGTAGACCAGCAGCACCGGGCCGCTATCCGGCCCCAGCCCCAGGCGCGCGCGCGCCGCCGACTGCGTGGCCGGCGTCATGTCGGGGCCGGGATCGGCAAGATACGCCAGTGCCGCGCCGCTGCGGTTGCCATGCCATGCGGGCAGGGTGGGGTCGATCGAGAGCAGCGTCTTCAGCCCCGGCGTGCGCAGTGCGCGGCGGAACAGCAGCGTCTTGAGCGCATTGACCAGTGGCTGGCGCGGCGCGCGCACGCCCACGCGATGGTGGTGGAAGCCGGCGCGCATGGTGATGCCGAGCCACGGCGTGGCGCCAAACGGCGAGCGCAGCAGCGGCAGCGCCCACAGGAAGTAGTCCGCGTAGGGCACTAGCACCAGCCCGGCACGGTGCGCGGCGCAGGCCTGCCGGTACAGGTGCCGGAAGATACGCCAGTAGCGCACGTAGGCGACGCGCCCCGCGCCCCTTCCCGCATCGGCCGGCAGCGGCAGCGCCATCACCGCGCAGCCGGGATGGCGGCCGGCCTGCAGCGCGTGTGCCAGCGGATGGCCGAGGTTGGCTTCGTCGGTCACCACCACGCAATGACGCCCGGCTTCGGCAAAGGCCTGCAGCGCCCATTCCACGTAGCGCCAGCGGTGGCCGGAGAAGTCGGGTTCGATGATGAAGAGGCTGGCGTCGGGCATTCTCATTCCCTGGTTGACGGCTGCGGGCGGCTGCGTTTGCCGTGTGCCGGTGTGCGCGTGTCGACGACGATATGGCAACACTAGCAGCGCGCTGCCGTCGGCAACCGCCATTCTGCAGAGCGCCCGCTGGCGGAAGAAGGCGTTCGGCGCGCGCCTGTCCGATAGGCGCTAGACGATGGCGGAACGCCGCGGCGGCGCCGGGTTCTAGTGGAGTCCGGTGCATGCCGTTGCCGCCCGCGCGATCGGCTCGGCACAAGGACGAGGCTCCATGATCAAGACCCTGAAATTCGTGGCGGCGCTGCCCCGCCGGCGGCCCGCCGCCAGTTCTGCCGTGTGGGTGCTGGCCCAGCAGGCGCTGGTGCGCGGCATGGTCGCGGTCAAGTTCCTGGTGGTGGGGCGCCTGCTGGGTCCTGAGGCGCTCGGGGTCGTCGGCGTGGCGCTGCTGGCGGTGGCAATCGCCGAGGCGCTCAGCGACACCGGCCTGCCGCAGGCGGTGATCCAGGGCCAGCGCGCGCCGGCGCCCGCCGAACTGGGCGCGGTGTGGTCGGCGCTGGCCTGCCGCGGTGCGCTGGTTGCCTTGCTGCTGCTGGGACTGGCGCCGCTGCTCGAAGCGCAGTTCCACCTGGCCGGCGCGCTGCCGCTGTTGCAGCTCGCGGCCGCGTTGCCGTTGCTGCGCGGGGTGGCCTCGCCCGCCTACTATGTGGTCACGCGCGAGCGCGACTTCCGGCGGGTGGCCGTATTGGAGAGCGTCGTTGCCGTGGCCGACTGTGCCATCAGCGTCGGGTGCGCACTGGGCGGCGCCGGCGCCTACAGCGTAGTGATCGGCCTGCTTGCCGCCGAGACGCTGAAAAGCGCGCTGACCTGGGCCACCATGCGCCCGCGCCCGCCGCTGCAGCTGCGCTGGACCGGCATCGGCCATTTCCTCGGCTTCAGCCGCTGGATCTGGGCCGCCAGCGTGGTCAACCTGCTGCTCAACCAGTTCGACAAGGTGATGGTCGGCAAGCTGCTGGGACCGGCGCAGCTGGGTGCCTACCAGATGTCGTCCAAGCTGGCGCAGATGCTGCTGGCCGACGCCGGCATCGCCATGTCGCAATACCTGTTCCCCACCTTCGCCGCGCACCACCGGCAACAGGACGGCGCCGCCGCGCGCCTGCTGCGCCGGCTGCTGGGGCTGGGCGCGGCGGCGCTGGTGCTGGCGGTGGCCGCGCTGAACCTGGCGGCGGCGCCGCTGTTCCTGCTGCTGCTCGGCCCCGGCTGGCTGGAGGCGGTGCCGCTGTTTCGGGTGTTCACGCTGAACATGGCCATCGGCGCGCTGATCGCGCTGCTGGTGGCCTACCTGCGTGCCATCGGCAAACCGCGCGTAGCCACGCATGCCTCGGTGGTGCAGGTGGGCGTGCTGCTGGTTTGCGTGCCGCCGGCCACGCACTGGTGGGGCGCCACCGGCATTGCCTGGTCCATGACCGTGGGACTGGCCAGCGCCATGGCATGGATGCTGACCAAAGCTTTGAGGAGCAAGTGATGCGCATTCTTCATCTGGTGCTGTCGCCGCGCATGTCGGGCGCGGAGATCCTGGTGCGTGACCTCGCGCTGTACCAGCAGCACGGCGGCGAGGCCGTGGCGGTGGCGGCGCTGATGCCCGCCCACGATGACTTCGCGCCGCTGCGGGCGCAACTGGCCGCGGCGGGGGTGGCCTGCAGCTTTCCGAAGCGCGCGCTGCGCCCGTTGGCGCGGCTGTGGTATCTGCACGGCGTGATGCGCCGCTGGCGGCCAGACATCGTCTTCGCGCACGCCACCATCCCGGCCTTCTATGCGCGCGCGCTGCCAACGCGCGTGCCGGTGGTGTACGTGATGCACTCCGCGGTCAACGACTTCCAGCGCGACCTGTTCCGCTGGACCGAACGCCTGCTGTCGCGGCGCGCCCGTGCGGTGGTGGGCGTGGCGCAAAGCAACGTGCGCGACTACCTTGCCGAGGTCGGCACGCATCCGCGCCTGACGGTGATCCCCAATGGTGTTGATACCAGCCGCTTCGGGCTGCCGGCCACCGCGCCGTCGGGCGCCGCACCCTTGCTGCTGCAGATCGGTCGCTACGACGCGGTCAAGAACCAGCTCCGCACCGTGCGCGCGTTCCAGGCCACGCTGCAGCAGGTGCCGCAGGCCCGGCTGGCGTTGTACGGCGTGATCGAGGACGCGGTGTACTACTGCAAGGTGCGCGCCCTCGTTGCAGAGCTGGGGCTGACCGACAAGGTCAGCATCAACGGCCCGTGCGACGATGTGCCCGCGCTGCTGGCGCAGGCCTCGGTGTTCGCGATGCCCTCCGCGTCGGAGGCGCACAGCATCGCTTTCCTGGAAGCCCTGGCCAGCGGCATCCCGGTGGTGGCGAGCGCGATCCCGGCGTTTGCATTCGCCGAAGGGCACGATGCGGTTCAACTGGTCGACTGCGCGGATTCCGCGGCCTATGCGCAGGCGCTGGTCCGTGCCCTGGCGCAGCCACGGGCGCGGCGGCCGCTGGAGGGGCTGACGCTGCACGACACGGCGCGGCGCTACCAGGCGATTGCGCACGAAGTGCTGGGCGTGGCGTGAAGGGAATACAAGTGACCCGGCCGGCACGGATGCACCAGATTCTCAAAGCGTTTCGTTGATTTGGGGCACAGCCGGGCAAGCGTTGCTTTTGTGCAAAACACATGCGCGTTTGCCCTCACTTGGCGAATTAAGAATGCACCAGATCACGTCTTAGTGTTATTTATATCACGTTCGAATTGGTGCGTTTATGTTGCGATGCAACGTAACGACTATATTGGTTTTGAAGGCGCGGCAACGCGGATTATGCGAACCAGGGAGTCGCGTGTTGCATAAATAAAAACCGTTATACAACAGTGGCTTGCAGCAGGTAAGCGAAGGCGCTCAATACCCTTCCGCCAAGACATCGCAAGAATCGGACAGGCTGGAAATAACCGAAATTGTTATGTCTATGGTGCGATGCAATGCAAACGGTTTCGCGCCAGAAGAAAACCAACGAGGTATTGGGGGAATCATGCCGTACGCCCACATCGAGCCACCCGCATCCAGTGTTTATTCCACGACACTCACCACCGACCCATCACGCGCCAGCGCGCGTCGCATTGGCATCCTGCTTTATGAGGGATTTTCCTTATTCGGGGCCGGCCTGGTTGCCGAGCTGTTTCAGACCGCCAACGAGATCGCCGCACCCGCTGGCGGCAGCCGCCGCATTACCTATGACGTGCGCTTCCTGTCGGTCGAAGGCGGCAGCGTGACCTGCTCGGCGGCGGTGCGGGTCTGGACCGACAGCCTCGAGCCGCGCCGACCTGCCGGACTCGACATGCTCTTCATTGCCGGCGGCGAAGGCGCCCGTGCCGCGGCCAGCGACACGCGCCTGCTGTGCTGGCTGCGCGCCGCCTGCTCCACCACCGACAGCGTGCGCCCGATCGCCGAAGGCCGCGCCGTGCTGGCGGCCGCCGGCGTGATCCAGCCCTCCGAACCGCCGCGCCGCTCGCACCTGCCGCTGATGGCATCGAACGACGACACCGAACTGCGCCTGGAATCGATGAAAGGCGCGCTGGCAGTGATCCGGCGCGACCTGGGCGTGGACGTGGCACGCGCGGTAGTCGAACGCGTGCTGCCGGCCTGGACCGACCAGCTGCTGCCGCGCCTGGCCGATGCCGGCCTGACCAGTGCAGCCGACAAGATCCGCGCGGCCGCGCGCTGGCTGCAGCAGAACTGCGAACACGACGTCTCGATTGCCGACGCCGCCGAGGTGGCGACTATGAGCGAGCGCAACTTCCTGCGCCGCTTCAAGCTGGAGATGGGCGCCACCCCTTCCGACTTTCTGCTGCAGGCGCGGCTTGAGACTGCCTGCGGCCTGCTGGCCGAGACCGAGTTGCCGGTCGACAAGGTGGCGCGCCGCTCCGGCATGGGCAACGGCGATCGCCTGGCCAAGATCTTCCGCAAGCGGCTGTCGCTGTCACCGACCGAATTCCGCCAGCGTCACAAGGCATACAAGGCCGCCACCGACAGCTGAGGCCGCGCGCCGCCACGGAGCACCACGTAACCCGATTGCAGTGAAACGTTCCGCGAGGCATCGCGGCGGGCGCAGCTCGCCCGCGCCAGGCCGCGCGCCAGGTTGTCGAGATTGGAGGGCTTGACCATGTTGAAGACGACGCAGGTGGAGACGGGCACGGTGGCGGCCGCGCAGGCCGGCGGCCAGGAAGAGAATGACGGCACCCGTCCGCGGCCGCAGCGGCTGCGGCTGGCGCCGGTGGTGCTGGCCGGCGGCGCCGGCACGCGCCTGTGGCCGCTGTCGCGCGAGCACTATCCCAAGCAGCTGATCGATCTGGTCGGCACCGACTCGCTGCTGCAGGCGACATTGCGCCGCCTGTCCGGCTTCAACGCCCAGCGCGAGGTGGTGCCCGAAGCCATCATCACCTGCGGCGAGGAACACCGCTTCAGCACTGCCGAGCAACTGGCCAAGGCCGGTGTCGAGGCGCGCCTGGTGGTCGAGCCCGCGCGGCGCAATACCGCGCCCGCGCTGACCGTGGCCGCATGGCTGGCGCAGGGCAAGGGAGAAGACGTAATCCTGGTGGTGATGCCGGCCGACCACGCAATCCTGGACGGCGCCGCTTTCCATCACGCGATCGCGCTTGCGGCGGAGCACGCCGAGCGCGGCGCGATAGTAACCCTGGGCGTGCCGCCGACCCGGCCCGAGACCGGCTACGGCTACATCCGGCTGGGCGAGGCGCTGGGCGATGGCGCCCACGGTATCGCGCGCTTTGTCGAGAAGCCGGCGCTGGAACTGGCGGCGCAGTATGTGCAGAGCGGCCAGTACTGGTGGAACAGCGGCATCTTCGTGGTCCGCGCCACGGTCTGGCTGCAGGCGCTGCAGGCGCTGCAGCCTGCGATCTACGAGGCCTGCATGGCCGCCGTGATCGGCGGCAAGCTGCAGCCGCCTTACTTCCGCCCGGACGGCAAGTCGTTCCTGCAGTGCCCCTCGGATTCGATCGACTACGCGGTGATGGAGCGCCTCGACCAGCCTGACGCGCCCTGTCACGGGGTAGTGGTGCCGCTGACCGCCGGCTGGTCGGACCTGGGTTCGTGGGAGGCGGTATGGGATGCCACCGAGAAAGACGTCGACGGCAACGCGGCCCGCGGGCGCGTGATGTTTGAAGGCGCCAGCGCCAGCTATGCCTACTCTGACGGGCGCCTGGTGGCCTGCGTTGGCACCAGCAACATTGTCGTGGTCGAGACCGCCGACGCGGTGCTGGTGGCCGAGCGCTCGCACGTGCAGGACGTCAAGAGCCTGGTCGAGCGGATCAAGGCGCAACGCGCGCCGGAGGCAGAGGACCACCGCAAGGTGCGCCGCCCGTGGGGCTTTTATGACTCGATCGACCACGGCGAGCGCTTCCAGGTCAAGCGCATCGTGGTGGCGCCCGGCGCGCGGCTATCGCTGCAGCTTCACCACCACCGCGCCGAGCACTGGGTCGTGGTCAGCGGCACCGCGCGCGTCACGCGCGGCGACGAGAGCTTCCTGCTGGCCGAGAACCAGTCCGCCTATATCCCGCTGGGTGTGGCGCACCGGCTGGAGAACCCCGGCAAGCTGCCGCTGGAAATCATCGAGATCCAGTCCGGCGGCTACCTGGGCGAAGACGACATCGTGCGCATGGACGACAACTACGGGCGCTGCGGATAGGCGCAGAAACGCGGCGGCGGCCAGAAAGGAGCGGGCACGCCGCGCAGTGGGCAGGTTTGGGCAGACGGGGCAGGAGGACGGGAAATGGTCAAGCTTGAAGGATTGCTGGCGCGCATGCTTGATGTGGCGCTGGTGCTGGCCGGTGCGCTGCTGGCGGCACAGTTTCGCTTTGACGCGATCGGGCAGGGCGCCCTGTTCGAGCTTTTCATCGCCCTATCGGCGGCGTCCACGCTGGCGCTGTTCCCGGCCTTCGGCATCTATGAGTCATGGCGCGGGCGCTCCAAGCTGGGGCTGGCCGGGCAGGTGGCGCTTGCCTGGCTGCTGGTTCAGCTCTTTGGCGTGATGGTGATGTTCTCAGTGCACCGGCTCGACCTGGTGTCGCGGCTGTGGTTTGCCTACTGGACCGCCAGTACCGGCGCGCTGATGATCGTGTCGCGGTTGCTCGCCCATATGGTGCTGGGCCATATGCGCAGCGCCGGCATGAACCTGCACCAGGTGGCGGTGGTCGGCAGCGGCGCGCATTGCAATGCTGTGATCCGGCGCGTGGCCGCGTCGCCGGCCTCGGGCTTCCGCGTGGCGGCGGCGTTCAACGTGATGCCGGGTGCCGGCGGCTTGAATGCGCGCGTGCCGATCTTTGAGGACCGCGCGGCCTTTGCCCACTACGTGCGCACGCAGAAGATCCATGAGCTGTGGCTGGCGCTGCCGCTGTCGCAGGAACGCGAGATCCTGGAGTTCGTCGCGGCCTTCCGTGATGAGCTGATCAATATCCGCTTCGTGCCGGACCTGCGCACGGTGGCGCTGTTCGATGGCGGGATGATCGACCTGATCGGCATGCATGCGATCAACCTGGCAGCGTCGCCGCTGTCGCCCACCGCGCTGGCGCAGAAGGAGATCTTCGACCGGTTCTTCGCCGCGGCGGCGCTGCTCGGGCTGGCACCGCTGCTGGCGGCGATCGCGATCGCGGTCAAGCTGTCGTCGCGCGGACCGGTCCTGTTCACGCAGTTGCGCAAGGGCGCGGACGGGCGCGTATTCCGCATCTACAAGTTCCGCTCGATGCGCGTGCACACCGAGCACGCCGGGAAACTGACGCAGGTCACGCGCGGCGATCCGCGCGTCACCCGCGTCGGCGCCTTCCTGCGCCGCACCAGCCTGGACGAGCTGCCGCAGTTCTTCAACGTGCTGCGCGGCGACATGTCTGTCGTCGGCCCGCGCCCGCACGCACTGGAGCACGACGACCACTACGGCAAGCTGGTATTCGGCTATATCCAGCGCTACCGCATCAAGCCCGGCATTACCGGCTGGGCGCAGGTGAACGGCTACCGCGGCGAGACCGATCGCATCGAGAAGATGGAGGGCCGCATCGCCTACGACCTGTACTACCTCGTCAACTGGTCCTTCTGGCTGGACATGCGGATCATCGCGGCCACTGTCTTCAAGGGCCTGTTCCACAGCAACGCGTATTGAACCGAGGGCATTCGCCAGCGCCGCGCGCGGGCGGAAAGGGATGCGTGACACCATGCCAAACCTGCTAGAGACCCAGTATGTCGAGGCGCCGGCGGCGCCCGAGCTGCGGCTGTCCGACTACTTGGTCACGGTGCTGGAGAACTGGCGCATGATCGGCGCGATCACGCTGCTGGCGCTGGCCGGCGGTTCGATCTACGCGATGATCGCCAAGCCGGTGTATCGCGCCGACGCGCTGATCCAGGTGGAAGACAGCAAGGGCGACGCCAACGCTAACAACCAGAACTCGCTGCAGTCGCTGTCGTCGATCTTCGATTCCAAGTCTTCCACGGCCGCCGAGATCGAGCTGATCCGCTCGCGCCTGGTGGTGGAAGACGCGGTGCGCACGCTGCACCTGGATATCGGGGCGCGACCGCGCTACCTGCCCGTGATCGGCGGCTGGCTGGCAGGCCGTTACACCGGCAAGACCCCCGCGCCGCCGCGCTTCGGGCTGCCGCAGTACGCGTGGGGCGGCGAGTCGATCAAGATGTCGCTGTTCGAAACCCCGGCCAAGTACTACAAGAAGCCGTTCGTGCTGACCGTCGAGGACGAGCGCACCTACAGCCTGCGCGATCCCGATGGCGCGCTCGTGCTCAACGGCCGCGTCGGCGAAGAGACCGGCGGGGCCAGCACGCTGGGCCCGGTACGCGTGCGCATCGACCACCTGGTCGGGCGGCCGGACACGCAGTTCGAGCTGACGCGCGCGTCCACCCTGGCTACGGTGGAGTCGGTGCAGCGCGCGCTGGCGGTGGGCGAGACCACGCTGCAGTCTGGCATCATCCGCGCCAGCCTGGAAGGCCCCGACAGCAAGCTGACCGCCGAGATCGTCAACACCGTCGCGCGCCAGTTCGTGCAGCAGGACATCGGGCGGCGTTCGGCCGAGGCCGAGCACACGCTGGCTTTCCTTGAGCAGCAGCTGCCGGTGCTGCGCAAGGAACTGGACCAGGCCGAGGAGCGCTACAACTCGTTCCGCAACAAGCTGGGCACCGTCAACCTGGGCGAGGAAAGCCGCCTGCTGCTGCAGCAGATCGTCGACAACAAGAACCGGCTGCTGACCATGGAGGCGCAGCTTGCCGAATACAACACGCGCTACACGGAGAACAATCCGGCGGTGGTGTCGCTCAAGGCGCAGATCGCCACGCTGACCGCGCAGCAGAACGCCCTGCGGCGCAGCGTCTCGCTGCTGCCCGATACCGAGCAGACCGCGCTGCGGCTGATGCGCGACGTGCGCGTCGATACCGAGCTCTACACCAGCCTGCTCAACAACGCGCAGCAGCTGCGCGTGGTCAAGGCGGGCCAGGTCGGCAGCGTGCGCGTGGTCGACTTTGCCGCGCCCGCCGACGAGCCGGTGCGCCCGCAGCGGGCCATGCTGGTGTTGATCAGCGCGGGGCTGGGGATGCTCGCGGCGATCTTGCTGGCGCTGCTGAAGAAGGCGCTGTACGGCGGCATGGAGCACCCCGAGGACATCGAGCGCCTGACCGGCGTGCCGGTGTGCGCGGTGGTGCCGCGCAGCCGCATGCAACTGCGCCTGCAGCGCGAGTTGAGCCACGGCCGCGTCGGCCGCGGCCCTCGCCTGCTGGCGGCGCGCGCGCCGGACGACGTCGCTGTGGAGGGCGTGCGCGGCCTGCGCACCACGCTGCAGTACGCGCTGCGCGACGCCAGCAACAACGTGGTGATGCTGACCGGTTCGCGCCAGGACGCGGGCAAGTCCTTCCTGTCGGTCAACCTGGCCGCGCTGGTGGCGGCGGGGCAGCGGCGCGTGCTGATGATCGACGCCGACATGCGCCGCGGCGCGGTCCATGCGCACTTCGGCCTGCGCCACCAGCCCGGCCTGGCCGATGCGCTGATGGGCGAGAATTTCGATGCCGTGGTGACGCGCGACGTGCTGCCGGGGCTAGACGTGATGCCACGCGGCACGGTGCCGCCGGACCCGGCCGAGCTGCTGATGAGCGAGCGCTTCCGCATGTTGCTCGACCATTTTTCGCACCGCTACGACATGGTGATCATCGACACCCCGCCGGTGCTCGAGGTCACCGACGCCACGCTGCTGGGACGCTACGCCGGCATCACGCTGCTGGTGGTGCGCCACGGCCGCCACCCCCCCGGCGAGATCGGCGAGACCGTGCGGCGGCTCGCCAGCGGCGGCGTGGCGCTGCGCGGCGTGCTGCTGACCGATGTGCCCAAGCCGCCGCTGCGGCTGGGCACCGGCTACTCCGGCTACTACACCAGCGTCGAGGGCATCAAATGAGACGGCGACCGCCGCCGCGCATAGCGCCCATCAGGCATCAGGCATCAGTCATAAAAGGCAATCCACCACGGCAGGGAGAACGGGAATGAAACGCAAGGTCGCACTGATCACTGGCATCACCGGGCAGGATGGCTCCTACCTGGCTGAATCGCTGCTTGACAAGGGGTACGAGGTGCACGGCATCAAGCGCCGCACGTCGCTGTTCAACACGGACCGCATCGACCACCTCTACCGCGAGCGGCATGAGCAGGACCTGCGCTTCTTCCTGCACTACGGCGATCTCACCGACGCCACCAGCGTGCTGCGTGTGATCCAGCGCGTGGAGCCGGACGAGATCTACAACCTGGCCGCGCAGAGCCACGTGGCGGTGTCGTTCGAAGAGCCGGAGTACACCGCCAACGCCGACGGCCTGGGCGCGCTGCGCATCCTGGAGGCGATCCGCATCCTCGGCATGGAACGCAAGACGCGCTTCTACCAGGCTTCTACCTCCGAGCTGTACGGGCTGGTGCAGGAGGTGCCGCAGAAAGAGACCACGCCGTTCTACCCGCGCAGCCCGTACGCGGTGGCCAAGCTCTACGCCTACTGGATCACCGTCAACTACCGCGAGGCCTACGGCATCTACGCCTGCAACGGCATCCTCTTCAACCATGAATCGCCGGTGCGCGGCGAGACCTTCGTCACGCGCAAGATCACCCGCGCCATCGCCCGCATCGCGGTCGGGCTGCAGGACGAGCTTTACCTGGGCAACCTGTCGTCGCTGCGCGACTGGGGCCACGCGCGCGATTACGTGGAGATGCAGTGGCTGATGCTGCAGCAGGAGCAGCCCGAGGACTTCGTCATTGCCACCGGCGAGCAGTACAGCGTGCGCGAGTTCGTGCAGTACGCCGCCGCCGAGCTGGGCGTGACCATCCGCTTCGAGGGCGAGGGCGTCGACGAGGTCGGCATTGTCGAACGGGTGCATGGCAAGGAAACCAGGCTGACGCCGGGCAAGGTGATCGTGCGCGTCGATCCGACGTATTTCCGCCCGACGGAAGTCGAGACGCTGCTGGGCGATCCCACCCGCGCGCGCGAAAGGCTGGGCTGGAAGCCGACCACGCCGTTCTCGTCGCTGGTCAAGGAGATGGTGCGCGCCGACTTCCAGATCGCGCGGCGCGACGCGCTGGTCACGCTGGCTGGCTTCAAGACGCTGGAACACCACGAGTGAAGGAGCGGCGCTCACCATGGACAAGCAGACAAGGATTTACGTCGCGGGCCATCGCGGCATGGTGGGTTCGGCACTGGTGCGCCAGCTGCGCGCGGCGGGCTACGAGCGCCTGCTGACGCCGGCGCGCGACCAGCTGGACCTGACCGACCAGGCCGCGGTGCGCCGCTTCTTCGCGCGGCAGCAGGTGGACGTGGTGCTGCTGGCGGCGGCGCGCGTGGGTGGCATCGTCGCCAACGCGATGCGCCCGGCTTCCTTCCTCTACGAGAACCTGGCGATCGAGACCAACGTGATCCAGGCCGCGTTCGAGGGCGGCGTGCAGCGGCTGGTGTTCTTCGGCTCGTCCTGCATCTATCCGCGCGACTGCGCCCAGCCGATCCGCGAGGACTACCTGCTGGGCGGGCCGCTGGAGCCGACCAACGAGGCCTACGCCATCGCCAAGATTGCTGGGATGAAGCTGTGCGAGGCCTGCAACCGGCAATACGGCACGCGCTACCTGTCGGTGATGCCGACCAACCTGTACGGGCCCAACGACAACTACGACCTGACCAGCAGCCACGTGCTGCCGGCGCTGATCCGCAAGGCGCATACCGCCGTCAGCGAGCGCGCCGGCACGATGACGGTGTGGGGCACCGGCACGCCGCGGCGCGAATTCCTGCACGTCGACGACCTGGCCGCGGCCACGCTGTTCCTGCTGCAACAGGACGTGGATGGCGGCGTGTTCAACGTCGGCACCGGCACGGACATCCCGATCGGCGAGCTGGCCGCCATGGTGTGCCGCGTCGCGGGATTTGACGGCGAACTGGTGTTCGACACCAGCAAGCCCGACGGCACGCCGCGCAAGCTGCTCGACGTATCGCGGCTGGTCGGCATGGGCTGGCAGGCGTCGATCGGGCTGGAAGCGGGCCTGGCGCGTACCTGGCACGAGTTCGCGGCGGCACAGCAGGCAAGCGCGATGGCGTGACCGGCGCGATCAGGCAACAGGGAACAGGCAACAGGGAACAGGCAACCGGCAACAGAAAAAAGGCAAGACACAACAGGCAGTACGAAACCAGGGGGTAGTCGTCATGTCAGGCTCAGTCACCATCTTCCACAACGTCGTCTGGTCGCGCCACAAGGGCCAGGTCTTCTCGGCGCTGCACCAGCTGCACGGGCAGGGGCCGATCCGCTATACCGTCGTGCAGATCGCCGAGACCGAGCACATGCGGCTCGGGTTTTCCGAGGTCGACTACAGCGCGCACCAATACCCGATGCGCCAGCTCTTCAAGGGCTGCTACGAGGACGTGCCGCGCTGGAAGATGACGTTGCGGCTGGTGGGCGAGGTGCTGCGCTCGGACAGCCGGGTGGTGGTGCTGCCGGGCTACCACCTGCCGGAATTCTGGGCGATGCTGTTCGCCTGCATCGTCACCGGCAAGCGGCGCGCGGTGTTCTGCGATTCCACTGGCCGCGACCGCCCGCGGCGCTTGCTGACCTCGCTGCCCAAGCGGCTGTTCTTCGCGCTGTGCCAGGGCTACTTCGGCTTTGGTGAGCGCAGCCGCGAATACCTGGAGTCGCTCGGCGCGCGGCGCGAGCGCATCTTCATCCCCTGCCAGGCGGCAGCGCTGCCGGCCGGCTACACGCCCGAGCAGGCGCTGGCACGGCGGATGCTGGCGCGTGCGCCGAAGGCGACTACGCCAGACGCCCCGGCGCCAGAGCCGCAGACGCCGGTGTTCCTCTATGTGGGGCGGCTGTCGGAAGGGAAGGGGCTGGACACCCTGCTCGAAGCCTTTGCCGGCCTGCTGCCGGCCATGCCGGCCGCCACGCTGCGGCTGGCGGGCAGCGGCCCGATGGCCGAGCGCCTGCCCGAGCGCATCGACGCGCTCGGGCTCGACGGCGCCGTGATGCTGCTGGGCAGCGTCAACGGCGCGGCGCTCGAGGCCGAATACGACCGTGCCACCTGCCTGGTGCTGCCGAGCTACAGCGAGCCCTGGGGCCTGGTGGTCAACGAAGCGCTGGCGCACGGCTGCCCGGCGGTGGTCAGCGATAACTGCGGCTGCGTGCCGGAGCTGGTGCGCGAGGGCGAGACCGGCCTGGCGGTGCCGGCGCGTGACGCGGCAGCGCTGCAGGCCGCGCTGGGCAAGGCCGTGCACCTGTTCGCCGATACCCGCGCCACCGCGCAGCGCTGCATCGACCTGATCGGCCGCTTCGATCCCGCGGCGGCCGCCACCCATATCGACCGCGGCTGCGCCAGCCTGCTGCGCGGCAAGGCGCGTACCGCGCCGCATCCCGTCGCCGAAGCCGAAGTCCACCGGAGCAGTCGATGAAAATCCTTATCTGCGGGCAGAACTACGCGCCCGAACTGACCGGCACCGGCAAGTACACCGCCGAGATGGCCGAGGCCCTGGCTGCCGCCGGGCACGAGGTACGGGTGGTGTGCGGCCCCCCGTACTACCCGGCGTGGCGGGTGGAGGACGGCTACTCGGCCTGGCGCTACCGCCGCGAGCAGCGCGCCGGCGTACGCGTGCAGCGCGTGCCGCTGTGGGTGCCGCGGCGCCCGGGCGGGCTCAATCGCCTGCTGCACCTGGGCAGTTTTGCGCTGGCGGCGCTGCCCGCGCTGCTGGGGCAGTGCTGGTGGCGACCGGACGTGGTGATGGTGATCGCGCCGGGGCTGATGAGCGCGCCCGGTGGCTGGCTGCTGGCGCGGCTGACCGGCGCGGCAGCCTGGCTGCACCTGCAGGACTACGAGGTCGATGCCGCCTTCGAACTCGGCCTGCTGCGCGGCGCCCGCGCGCGCCGTGCGGCGCTGGGGGTGGAGCGCGCGCTGCTGCGCAGCTTCGATGTGGTCTCGACCATCTCCGAGAAGATGACGCAGGCCGCCGTGCGCAAGGGCGTGGCGCCGGCGCGCGTGGTGCTGCTACCGAACTGGGTCGATGCCGACGCGATCCACCCGCTCGACCGGCCCAGCGCGTATCGCGAAGCGCTCGGCATCGCGCCGCACCAGAAGGTGGTGCTGTACGCCGGCAACATGGGTGCCAAGCAAGGCCTGGACGTGTTGATGTGCGCGGCGGCGGCGCTGGCCGGCCAGCCCGACATCGTGTTCGTGTTCTGCGGCAATGGCCCGGCCCGCGCCGAGCTGGAGCTGCACTGCGCCGGCCTGGAAAACTGCCGCTTCCTGCCGCTGCAGCCGACCGAACGCCTCAATGAACTGCTGAACCTGGCGGACATCCACGTGCTGCCGCAGCGCGGCGGTGCCGCCGACCTGGTGATGCCGTCCAAGCTGACCGGCATGCTGGCCAGCGGGCGCGCCATCGTGGCCATGGCCGAGGGCGGGACCGAGCTGTTCGCCGCGCTCGGCGGCCGCGGCCTGGCCGTGCCGCCGGAGGACGCCGAGGCGCTGGCGCACGCCATCCGCCGGCTCGCGGGCGATGCCGCGCAACGCGCCGAACTCGGCGCCGCCGCGCGCGCTTACGCAGTCAGCACGCTGGCCGCGCCGGTGGTGCTGGGGCGGCTCGAAGCGCGGCTGCGCGCGCTTGTCGCAGGCGGAACGGCTGCCGAGGCGGAACCCGTGCCCCGCGCCGAACTGCCGCCCGCCGCGCTGCGGGCCGAGGAGGCGGAGTAAGCCATGGCCAAGTCCAAGTCCAAGTCCAAGCTACGCCCGCGCGCCGAACGCCGCCGCCACCGCTGTCCGGGGGGATGCGAGCCCTATAAGCCATGGCCCCGCTGCCTGCGCCGTGCGCCGGCCGGTTGCCTGTTTTCCACCGGAGGAGAGCACTCATGCCAGCCATCGAGCCGGCCGCGCCGCGTGCGCCCCGCCTGACGCCGGCCGCCGGACGCGCCCCGCGCGCCGTGCCGGCCGGCACGGCGCACGGCGGCAACCTGCCGGCGCTGACCAGCATCCGCTTCCTGGCCGCGCTGACGGTGGTGCTGTGCCACTTCAGCCAGATCGGGCTGCTGGCGGTGCCGGCGTGGTTCGTCGCCGCGGCCGACGGCGGGCGCCCGGCGGTGTCGCTGTTCTTTGTGCTGTCGGGCTTTGTGCTCGCCTACAACTATCGCGACAAGCTTGGCGGCAACGGCGTGCGCGCCTTCTATGCGGCCCGCGTCGCGCGCATCTGGCCGGTGCTGCTGCTGTCGCTGCTGCCGGCGCTGGCGGTGACGGCATGGCTGCTGCACGCAGGCGATGCCACGCTGCTGCGCGAGTGGTACGGGCTGGCGCGGCCGGACCTGCCGATGCTGGCGGCAAGCCTGCTGTGCCAGGTGCTGGCGCTGACCGCGTGGCTGCCGTTCGCCGGGCTGAACCAGCCCTGGAACGGGCCGGCGTGGAGCATCTCCTGCGAGGCCTTCTTCTATGCCTTGTTCCCGGCGCTGCTGGCCTGGGCCGCCGCGCGCGGGAGCCTGGCGCTGCTGCGCTGGTGCGCGCTGCTGTGGCTGCTGCAGGGCGCATGGATCGCGCTGGTCGATGCCGCCACGCCGCCGTCGCGCTCGGGTTTCCTGATCGCGCAGTTCCCGCTGACGCACCTGTTCGAGTTCGTGCTGGGCGTGTGCGCGGCGCAATGGCATGCGCGCATGCCGCTCGCCGCCGCCGCGCGCCACCGCTTTGGCATCGTGCTGACGGGTGTCTCAGTGGCGATTCTCGCCGCGCTGGCGTTCTCGTCGCCGGGGCGCTGGCCGGCCTTCTATCTGCAGGCGCCGGCGTTCGGCGCGCTGATCCTCGGGCTTGCGCTGCTGCAGCGGCCCGTGCTCGGCCTGCTGCACCGGCGCTGGCTGGTGGTGCTAGGCGAGGCCAGCTTCTCGCTGTACCTGCTGCATGTGCCGCTGGGCCGCCTGGCGTGGCTGGCCGGCTGGCCGCGCGCGTACGGGTGGCTGGCGCTGGCTGCCGCGGTGGCGCTGAGCGTGCTGGTCTTCCGCGCTTATGAAGATCCGATGCGCAGCTGGCTGCGGCGGCGCCTGGCACCGGCCGTGCCGGCGCCGGCGGGCGCGGCGCTGCCGGCCAGCGCGGTACGGGGCTAGGAGGCGACCATGCGCAACCGCTTCACCACCATCTGGATCTGGCTGGCGCTGTGCCCGCTGGCGGTCGATTTCAAGAGCGTCGACGAGAACGGCAGCCGCATCACGCAGATCCTGCTGACGCTGCCGGCCATCGCCGCCACCGTCGTGCTGGCCATGATCGCGCCGCGCTTTGCCGGCGGCAGCCAGCTGCGCACGGCGATCACCATCGCGCTGATGCTGACGGTGCCCGGCAGCCTGGTGCCGCAGCTGCTGCAGGGCAATGACTTCGGCAATTACCTGCGCGTGCTGCTGCCGTTCATGCTGACGCTGTTCGGCTTCCTGGCTGCCTGCCGCCCATGGCAGCAGGACCGGCTCGTGCAGATCGAAAAAGCCATGTTCACCGGCATGGTGATTTCGCTGCTGTTCAGCTTTGCCTACGGTATGGCCATCGGCGGCGGGCTGGAGACGGTGCGCTTCCGCATTGTCTCGGTGGTGTTCCTGGCGCTGCAGGGGCTGCTGCTGCACGAGTTCGTGATCGCGCGGCGCTTTTCGAAGCTGACCGTGCTGCTGTTCCTGCTGTCGGTGGCGATCGAGCTGCTGAGCGTGACGCGCAGCCTGCTGGTCGGCACCGCCATGCTGTTCTGCCTGGCGACGTGGCTGGGCGCGCCGTCGCTGCGCCAGCTGCTCAAGT
Organism: Cupriavidus sp. DF5525; assembly: GCF_040149425.2. Lineage (NCBI taxonomy): Bacteria > Pseudomonadati > Pseudomonadota > Betaproteobacteria > Burkholderiales > Burkholderiaceae > Cupriavidus > Cupriavidus sp. DF5525. The sequence continues at coordinate 1,748,496 of NZ_CP168265.1, forward strand.
CGGTGGCGCGCGCGCTGGTGATTACGGTGGCGCTGATCGGCGGCACCGTGGTGATCGGCTCGGCGCTGTTCCCCAGCGTGGCCGCGCACTGGGAGCAACGCATCTCGGCCGCCAAGGCAACGGCATCGGGCATCGATCCCACCACCGCGACGCGGCTGGCGGAAATCAAGGACCAGCTCGACCAGGTCACCGCCAGCACGGTCTCGTTGCTGCTGGGCAAGGGCTTCGGCCACAACTACCGCTACTCGCCCGACTACCTTACGGCGCTGTCGGGACAGATGAGCGAGAAGGAGTTCTACGCCATCAACGAATGGGCCGCGGGCCACAACTTCTGGGTCTACCAGCTCTTTGCCGGCGGGCTGATGTTCGGCCTGGCGCTGCCGTTCGCGGTGTTGTTCGCGCTGTGGCGCGGCGCATTGATCTACCGGCGCTGGCGCCGCGATGCGCCGGCCGCGCCTTACCTGCCGGTGCTGGGGCGCGCGCTGATGGTGCTGGCGGCGCTGCCGGCCACGTCGATCGGCGGCAACCCGCTGGGCCCGCGCTATGCCGGGCTGCTGTACGGCGTGGCGCTGGGGCTGCTGGTGGGTTCGTGCATGCGCCTGCAGCGCCTGACGATCCGCCGGGTGTTGCCGGCTGCTACGCGTCCGCCGGTCACTCGGCCGGGCGCACCGCAGCCGCCACGGCTGCCGGTCTTGTCTCCTGCCCGCGCGTCCGCCCCGGCGGCGCCGCGGCTCACCCTGCAAGGATCCCGCGCATGAAGATCCTGCAACTGCTGCCATCGCTCGATCCCCGCCAGGGCGGGCCCGCCGAGTGCGTGCGCCAGAGCGCCGTCGCGCTGGCCGCGCAGGGCCATCGGGTCGAGGTGCTGACGCTCGATGCACCCGATGCGCCGTGGCTGCGCGACGCCGGCCTGCCGGTGCATGCGCTCGGGCCCGCGCGCGGCGGCTACCGCTACTGCCCGGCGCTGCTGCCGTGGCTGCGCGAACACGCGCAGGGCTTTGACGCGGTCATCGTCAACGGGCTGTGGCAGCACCACGGTTTTGCTGCCTGGCAGGCGCTGCGCGACAGCGGCGTGCCGTATTTCGTGTTCCCGCACGGCATGCTCGACCCGTGGTTCCGTCGCGCTTACCCGCTCAAGCACCTGAAGAAGTGGCTGTACTGGCCCTGGGCGGAATACCGCGTGCTGCGCGACGCGCGCGCGGTGCTGTTCACCGCGGAAGAAGAACGCCGGCGCGCACGCGAATCCTTCTGGCTGTATCGCGCCAACGAACGCGTGGTCAGCTTCGGCACCAGCGCGCCGCCGCCGGCGCATGCGGCCGACGGCGGCAGCCTGGCCGAGCGCTTCCTGGCCGCCCATCCCGCGCTCCGCGGCAAGCGCCTGGTGCTGTTCCTCGGTCGCATCCACCCGAAAAAAGGCTGCGACCTGCTGATCGAGGCCTTCGCGCGGGAAGCCGCGCAGGTGCCCGCCGCGCACCTCGTGATCGCCGGGCCTGACAGCGCCGGCTGGGGCAGCGCGCTGCGCGAACTGGCCGCCGCGCGCGGAATCGCGGACCGCATCAGCTGGCCCGGCATGTTGCGCGACGAGATGAAGTGGGGCGCGTTCCGCGCCAGCGAAGTGTTCGCGCTGTCGTCGCACCAGGAAAACTTTGGCATCGCTGTCGCCGAGGCGCTGGGCTGCGGGCTGCCGGGCCTGCTGTCGACGGAGGTGAACATCTGGCGCGAAGTGGTGCAGGGCGGCGCGGGCATGGGCGCGGCGGACACCGTCGACGGCACGGCCGGGATGCTGCGCGGCTGGTTCGCGCTGACGCCGGCCGAGCGTGCGCGTATGCGCGCGCGTGCGCAGGCGGTATTTGCGCGGCACTTCACCGTGGAAGCGATGGCGGCGGATCTGCTGCGCGTGGTGCAGGAGGGCGCCGCGCACGCGGCAGGCGCCCAGGGCAGCGGCATGCCGCGTCCGGCCGGACTGGCGACAAGCCTGCTGGCGCAAGGGGTCGAAGAAAAACGGTAAGGGGGCTGGCGCAGGAACCTGATGGACTGGACGGGGGCTCGCGCACGCCCGCTTTTGGGGGTGCAGGACGGCAAGGGCAAATGGGGAGCGACGCTATGTTTGTCGATGCAAGGCAAGTCGAACAAAACACGACAATACGCACCACGGTGTGCATCGTGGGCGCGGGGGTGGCGGGCATCACGCTGGCGCTGCAGATGCAGCGCATGGGCATCGATGCCTGCGTGCTGGAAAGCGGCGGCTACAAGCCGGACGAAGACACGCGGGACCTGTACCGGGGCGAAAACGCAGGGCTGCCCTATACCTTCGCCGACGGCTGCCGCAGCCGCTACCTGGGCGGCAGCAGCAACTGCTGGGGCGGCTGGTGCCGGCCGCTGGACCCCTGGGACCTGGAGCGCCGCGACTGGGTGCCGCACAGCGGCTGGCCGTTCGGGCTGGACGAGCTCAGGCCTTACTACGCGCGCACCCATGAGCTGCTGCGGCTGGGGCCGGACAACTTCGAGCCGGCGTGGTGGGAGCAGGCCATCGGCCGCGCCGACGTGAAGCGCCTGCCGCTCAGTGGCCACAGCATCCGCGACACCATCTCGCAATTCAGCCCGCCGGCTCGCTTCGGCAAGCTGTACCGCGAGATGCTTGCCGCCGCCTCGCGGGTCAAGGTGTTCCTCTACGCCAACGTGACCGCCATCGAGACCGATGCCGGCGCCGGCGCGGTCACTCACTTGTCGGTGGCGACGCTCAGCGGCAAGCGCTTCCGCGTGGTGGCGCAGCGCTTCGTGCTGGCCGCCGGCGGCATCGAGAACGCACGGCTGATGCTGGCCTCGAACCGCACCAGCCAGGCGGGGCTGGGCAATGCCCACGACCTGGTCGGGCGCTACTTCATGGACCATCCGCGGCTGATTTCGGGTTGGGTGCATTTCAGCAAGGCGTGGTCGCGCAACAAGCTCTACGACATCAAGTACCACTACCAGAACCCCGCGGTCAGCGCGCATGGCACGCGCATCTCTTCGCAGTTCGCGCTGCGCCCGGAAGTGCTGGCGCGCGAGCGGCTGCTCAATGCGCGGGTCTGGTTCTTCTCGATGTTCTACGGCGAGGGCAGCGCCGGCGCCGAGGCGCTGATCCGCGCCAAGCAGGCGATGCTGCGCAAGGACCAGCCGGGCTACCGGCTCGGCCGCGACCTGCTGACCATGGCCACGCACCCGGTCGATACCGTCGGCTTCGGCCTGACGCGGCTGCTGCAGCCGCGCGCGCTGATCGCGGGCGTGCGCATGCAGGCTATCGTCGAGGCCGCGCCCGATCCCGACAGCCGCGTGACACTGTCGGCGCAGCGCGACCGGCTCGGCATGCCGCGCGTGCGCGTCGACTGGCGGGTCGGCAGCCTGGTGCAGCGCACGTTCGACCGCACCTTTGCGCTGCTGGCTGAAGAACTGGAGCGCACCGGCGTGGCCCGCGTCACGCTCGACCCGCCCACCGAAGGGCAGCCGTGGCCGACTTCGCTGGAAGGGACCTGGCACCACATGGGCACCACGCGCATGCATGACTCGCCCAGGCAGGGCGTGGTCGACCGCAACTGCCGCGTGCACGGCATCGGCAACCTGTATGTGGCCGGCAGCTCGGTGTTCCCGACCGTGGGCGCCAACTTTCCGACCATCACCATTGCCGCGCTGGCGCTGCGGCTGAGCGAGCACCTGGCGCGCACGCTGGACGACACCGCGCGCGCGGCCGGCGTGGCGCCGGCAGCGAACGCGCAGGCGCACGCCGAAGCGCAGGCGGTGGCGGCGCCGGATGCATTCGAAGGAGAACCCTCATGAGCTATCGGATCGTGATCGCAGGCTTGCTCGCGGGCGCGCTGTCGGCGTGCTCGTGGGCGCCGGGTCCGGCGCTGGACGGTAGCCGGCTGGACGACAACCTGCGGGCCAAGACCGGCACGCAGACTTACCCGGTGCGGCTCGTCACCGCCGAGGTGATCCGCGCCCAGATCGATGCCGTGCTGGCATCGAACAGCCAGGTATCGCCGGCGCGCGGCGCGGACCTGCGCACCAGCATCGAACGCTACGAGTACCTGGTGGGCCCGCAGGACGTGCTGGGCGTGACGGTGCTGTTCAATCCGCAGCTCAGTTCGACCGCGCCGGCCGCGCCCGCCGCCGCCCAGATGCTGCCGACCGAGGCGGCGCAGCCGCAGGTGCCGCTGGACCAGAACGGTTTTCGCGTCTCGCGCAACGGTGAGCTGTACTATCCGCCGGTGGGCGTGCTCAAGGTCGGCGGGCGCAGCATCGAGGACGTGCGCAGGATGATCTCGCGCGGGCTGGAGCGCGACCTGCGCGATCCCCGCGTGGACGTGCGCGTGATCGCCTACCGGCACGGGCGCGTCGACGTGACCGGGATGGTGCGCAACCCCGGCTCGATCCCGGTCACAGATGTGCCGCTGACCATGATCAACGCGGTCGCGCGCACCGGCGGCACCATGCCCGAGGCCGATGTGCAGAAGGTGCGGCTGACACGCGGCAACGATGTCTATGAACTGGACCTCGAAGCCCTGATCGACCGCCGCAACGGCTACAGCGACTTCCTGCTGCAGGCGGGCGACATCGTCAACGTGCCCGACCGGCTCGGCAGCCGCATCTTCATCCTGGGCGAAGTGGTCAAGCCAACCTCGCTGCTGATGAACCGCGGCCGCCTGACGCTGGCCGATGCGCTGGCCGGCGTCAATAGCATCGACGTGCGCTATGCCGACCCGCGCCAGGTCTTCATCATCCGCGGCATGCGCGACAGCCCGACCACGCCTGAGGTGTTCCGCCTCGACATGAGCCAGGTCGATGCGCTGCTGCTGTCGACGCAGTTCCGGCTCGAGCCGCTCGACGTGGTCTATGTCGGCACCTCGGATGCGGTGCGCTTCAACCGCGTGCTGGAGCAGATCACGCCGACCATCCAGACGCTGTTCTTCACCAAGGAGCTGTCGCGCTGACTGACTGGCAGGACCGGAACAACAAAACCGCGGGCGCGCGCAGGAAGCATGCAGAACGCGCGCAGCGCCGCGGATCGAGGAAATCATCGTCGCAGCAGAACGGGGAGCCGACATGGAGAGCCAATTTTCGCGGCCGGAGTTCAACTACGTGCTGGCCGCGCTGTTGCAGGAAGACTGCTATCCGCTGGCGCAGCAGCTTGAGCTGGTCAGGCTGCGCGCCGGCCAGATGCTGAGCGAAATGGGCCAGCGCATCCACCACGTGCATTTCCCGACGACGGCGGTGGTGTCGATGCTGGCCGTGTCCGAGTCCGGCGCGGCCATCGAGGTGGCGGTGGCGGGCAAGGAGGGGCTGATCGGCATGCCGGTCCTGACCGGCGGCGATTCCATGCCTTATCGGGTGGAAGTGCGTTGCACCGGGCTGGCCTACCGCATCCCGGCCACGGCGATGCGCGATGCGTTCATGCAATCCGCCGCGATACGCAGTGCCAGCCTGCTTTATGTTCAGGCGCTGCTGACGCAGGTGGCGCAGGTCGCGGTCTGCAACCGGCATCACTCGCTGCACGATCAGGTGTGCCGCTGGCTGCTGCTGACGCTGGAGCGCATGCATTCGCGCGAGTTGCTGATCACGCAGCAAGGCATCGCCGACCGGCTTGGCGTGCGGCGCGAGGGCGTGGCCGCGGCCATCGGCCGCATGCAGGACCTCGGGCTGCTCCTGACCAGCCGCGGCCGCATCGCGTTGCTCGACCGTCCCAGGCTGGAAGCGATGGGCTGCGAATGCTACCGCGTGATCAAGCGCGAATACGCCCGCTTGCTGCCGCCCCCGGCTGGGCATGCCGCTGCCTTCGCGGCAGCGGCCGGTCCGCGGCCATGCCATGCCGATCACGGCGTCCCGCTGAGGAGTTGCGTATGAACGCCCATGTCCATGACGCGCACGCCGGCATGCCGTCAACACGCGGCCAGGCGCCGCTGCGCGAGCATGCCGGCTGGATCGCGCTTGCCACGGTGGCGGCCGCGCTGGCCGGTGCGCTCTACGCGTGGTCGCTGCCGCCGCGCTACCAGGCCGACGTGCTGATCGGCGCGCCACGCGGCGAGCCGATGCCGTGGCAGGCACAGCGGCCGGGCGGGCCGGGCGGGCAGAATGCAACGGTGCTCGATACCGGCGTGCTTGCCAGCCGGACGGTGCTGGCGCCGGTAGTGCATGAGCACGGGCTCGATCTCGAAGCGGCGCCGCGGCATGTGCCGCTGCTCGCCACGCTGTGGTCTTGGCTCGTGCAGCCAGGCGGCGACGGGCTGCTGCCGGCGCCGCTGCCGATATTGGCGGCATACGGCTGGGGCGGCGAGCGCGTGGCCGTCGACACGCTGGCGGTGCCCCAGGCGCTGGTCGACCACCCGCTGCGCCTGGTGGCGCTGGGCGGCCAGCGTTTCCGGCTGGAGACGCCCGGCGGGCAAGCGCTGCTGGAGGGCGAGGCGGGTACGCCGGCGCACGGCCGCGAGGTCTCGCTGCGGCTGTCCGCGCTGGTGGCGCGCCCCGGCACTCAGTTCACGCTGGTGCGGCGCGACAGCGCCGCGGCGGTGGCTGCGCTCGCCGGTGCCCTGCGCATCGAGCCGGCGCGCCCGGCCACGTGGCAGCCCGGCGAACCATTCGGCGACGCGATCCGCATCGGCTGGCGCGACACCGATCCGCAACGCGCCAGTGCCGTGGTCAACGCAATCGCCGCTTCGTACGCCCACACGCTGGCGCAGCAACGCCAGGAGCAGGCCGGGCGCACGCTTGACTTCATCACTGGCGAGCTGCCGCGCGTGCGGGCCGAGCTGGAGCTGGCCGAAAGCGCGCTGGCCCGCCACCGTGCGCGCGCGGGCTCATTGCTGCCCAGCCAGGATGCGCAGTCCTACCTGCACGGCAGCATCGAATACCAGCGGCAGATCTCTTCACTGCGGCTCGACCGCGCGCGGCTGTTGCGGCACTACACGCCGGAGAACCAAGAGGTGCGCGCGATCGACGACCAGATCGAGCAGCTGCGCAACGACCGCCGCAGCCTCGACGGCCGGCTGCAGGGGCTGTCCGAGGCCGAGCGCGACCAGGTCTCGCTGACGCGCGACGTCAAGGTGGCCGAAGACGCCTACATGTCGCTGCGCAGCCAGGCGCAGCGGCTGGCGCTGGCGCGCGCCGACGCCGGCGGCGAGGCACTGCTGCTCGACGCGGCCACGCCGTCGGTGGTCCCCGCGGGGCCGCCGCGCGCGCTGCTTACCGCGGCGGCGGGCGCGGCGGGACTGCTGCTGGCACTCGCCGGGGCCATGCTGCGGGAGCGCCGCGCCGCGCAACTGGCCTCGGCCGGCACCGTCGAAGCCGGGCTGGCGCTGCCGGTGATCTGCGAGGTGATGTTCAGTAGCGAGCAGCGCCAGCTCGGGCAGCGCGCGCGCGCGCCGGGCAGCACGGTGGAGCTGGCTGCCGGCGAGGGCGCGGTCGTGGCGAGGGTGCAGGGCGGTATCAGTGACGCCGGCTGCGCCGGCCATGACCAGTACCTGCTGGCCCGCCAGCATCCGGACGCGCTGGCGGTGGAAGGGCTGCGCATACTGCGCGCCGCCTTGCAGCTCGGCCTGGCGCCGCGCGGCCGGCGCATTGTCGCGCTGACCAGTGCCCGCGCGGGCGAGGGCAAGACCTTTACCGCGGCTAACCTGGCGGTAGTGGCCGCCGATGCCGGCCTGCGCGTGCTGCTGGTCGACGCCGACCTGCGGCGCGGCGCGCTGGTCGGCCACTTCGGCATCGACGGCGGCCCCGGCCTTGCCGATGTGCTGGCCGGCAACGTGAGCCTGCGCGATGCAGCGCGGCGCACCGCGGTGTCCGACCTGTGGCTGTTGGGCGCCGGCACGCTGCCCTCCAACCCCTCCGAGCTGCTCAGCCAGCCGCGCCTGCGCGAGATGCTGGCCGAGGCCGAGTCGCGCTTCGACCTGGTGCTGGTCGACACGCCCCCGGTGCTGGCCGTGGCTGACGCCATGCTGGTCTGCCACCTGGCCGGCGCGACGCTGCTGCTGATGCGCGCGCTGGAAACGCCGCAGGCACTGGCGGCGCAGGCGCTGAGCCAGCTCGGGCGTGGCGGGGCGGTGGTGGTCGGCGGCGTCATCAACGGCGTGTCGCCGCGCCATGACAAGGCGCGACTGGCCGATACGCGCGCGCTGCTGCGCGGCAGCGCCGGCCGCCCGCATGTGCCGGCGCTGCCTGTCTGGCAGAACAGCGGTCGCGTCGTGGAGTTGGAGGGAAAGCGTCGATGAGACATCGCCTGGCGTGGTGCGCCACTGGCTTGCTGGTGCTGGTGCTGCTAGTCGGCACGCAAATCCCCGGACGCATGCGAGACCTGCTCGAGCGCGGCCTGCACGCGCCGTTTCCGCTGTCGTCGCTGGCGCATTTCCTGCTGTTTATCGGCATGGCTTGGCTGTTGGCCTCGCGACCGATCGCCTGGCCGGTGCGGCATAGCGGCGCCGCGCTGCTTTGCCTGGCGCTGCTGACCGAGGGGCTGCAGGTCTTTGCCGTCAACCGCCATCCGCGCTGGCTCGATGTCGGCATCGACATGGCGGGCTTCCTGGTTGGCTCGCTGATCGTGGTGTGGATGGGGGGGCGGCGTGTGTTGCCTTCCGGCGCCGGCTCGGAGCCCGCGGGCTGAAGCGGTGTGTGCCGCGCACGTCGGATGCAATGGCTCCGCCACTTTGTCAGAGTGGTCGGCGTACGTTCCGAATCAGGGGGTTTCCTTGATGGAGGCGCTCCAGCCGATTCGATGCCGATCCTGCGTGGCCTCGTGCCGGGCATCCTCTTCGCTGTGCAGGTAGGCACTGGTGGTAGCAATCGAGGCATGCCCAAAGTTGTCCCGCACAAAACGCAGGTCGACCTGCTGGTCGGTCATGTGTGAGCCGGCGGTGTGGCGCAGCCAGTGGGCCGAGGCGCTGGCCAGCACTGCGGCCTGACCCTCCCACTCGGACCCGCGCGCCCGCAGGCGCCTGGCCGCCATGCCGAATACTTCCCTCAAAATCAGGTGCAGCGCCCCGCGCGACAGGGGCTTGTCGCGCCCCGTCTCACGGCCGATGATGGGTAGCACCAGGGGGCGCGTCTCCCCAGGCTGCGGGGTAGGCGCCAGGCCGTGGGCGCGGCGGTAGCGCGCCAGTTCGGCGATCAGCTCGTCGGAGGCCGGCACCAGCCGACTCTTGTTGCCCTTGCCGGTGACCTCCATCCACCAGCGCTCCACACCCGAGCCGTCGCGCCGACAGAAGAACGCCCCCATGGGGGTGCCCGTCACCTCGGCGGCCCGCAGCCCGCCCAGGTAGAGCACCGTCAGCACCCAGCGGCAGCGCGCGGCATGCAGACGCTCGCGCTCGGTGTCCACCCGCATCGCCTCGACGGTTTCCTTGACGGTCGCCCACAGCTCGTGACTCAGGTAGCGCGTGATCCGTGGCCGGCTGGGGGCGCGTCGGCGCCGGGCCAGCGCGAGCGTTGCCGGCCAGGTAGCCGGCTTCGGTCAGCCAGGCGAAGAGCGCGTTCAGGATCACCATCGCGTGGCGCACGCTGGCGGGCGACAGCGGCCCCGCAAACGGGCGCCAGTCGTAGAACAAAGCCATTCTGTCACTCCGGAATCTGGCTGGAACCCGCGTCGTATATAGAAGTCCAGCCGGTGAGTGGGACGTTAAAAACCTTGGGGTTCGAAGGGCAGGGCACCTAGGATTCCGGCAAATCGCGTCCGCCGGAGACCCAAAATGAAAATCACCATCCGCGCTGAGGTCACCACGGATTATGGCGAAATCGCCACATTTGAGGTCTGCAAGATTGACCGCCCTTATCGCGAACTTGAACCGGCGAAAGTCGGCCTGTCGCTGGCTGAAGGGAAAGACGTACTGCACGAGCTGCAGAAGATAATGGTGGCAATGCAGGCTGAAGAAGTCTGCATGCTGCGACGATTTTGCACTCGCTGTCACAGTTTCCTCGACCTCAAAGATCGACGGATTCGCAAGGTAGACACAGTTTTTGGTACCGTGCCGTTTCGCAGTGCTCGGATTATTTGCTGTCCGTGCGGAACACCCCTCCCATTGGAGTTCCCGTATAGCCCAATGACGGAGTACGTCCCGGAGCGGGCGACCAGTGAGTTGCTCGCGCTTGAAGCCAAGCTGTCGGCCCAGATGCCTTATCGGCAGGTCGAAACGGAAAAAGCTGCTCGACGTGTGTTGATTTCACGCATCGACAAACTTCGCTGGTGCTTCTGGCATGCCCAGCTTGAGAAGGCCAAAAATCGGATGCAGGGCATCCTGACGATCTGTCGGGTGATCGTGCCTGAAACGCCTGGCGTTGCCGACAGCCTCGCGCAGCTGGACTACCGGGCCCGAGAGCTTGTTGCATATGTCGATGCGAATGGCGGGGCGACGATCAATTACGGAGCACGACATCGTCAAGACAAGCCCATCTCAACTGCGCGGGCCGAATCTGCGGTCAATCAGGTGCTGAACAAACGCATGTGCAAGCGTCAACAAATGCGCTGGTCGCCGAACGGTGTCCATTTGCTTGCCCAGGTCCGTTGTGCCGTGATCAACGGTGACCTCGTCGAGAGACTCGCTAGGTATGAGCCACCAACAGAACCGAGGTCAAGGGAAGTCGTTGAGTTCTTGGAGCAACTCGGGCTCTCGCAGTTTAAACCCCAAGGTTTTTAACGCTCCCGCCGAAAGCCGACTAGGGCACTGAGAAGGCTTTGCCTAGGGCGGACCGGTGGACGGTGTTCCGGGGGGGCTTCGAAATTTTCGTTACCGGCATGTCTGCGAAGTCACGTGGCTAGGCAATTTCGCAGGCGGTGTCTGCGGAATGTGGTCGACGGACCAAGAGGCGCCGCGCCGGAACCTCCTCGAAAGATCAGTGATCGTCGCTTGAGCAAGGCTTGCCCATGCCGTGCGGTTCTGGCCTGCCTTGCTCAAACTCGACAATGCGGCGACCGATTTCCCTGTCGTGGCAGTCATCAGCGCGTCCGGTGGCTTCCAGCGGGGCGACGATGTCGCCGTGGATGCTGCCATAGCCGGCACTGCCCGGAATAGCGCGAACGAGATCTGCGTTGAATCACGGTTCTTCCTTCTTCGGGGGGGCCCAACCGATTCGATGCCGCTCCTGCGTGGCTTCATGGCGGGCATCCTCTTCGCTATGCAGGTAGCCGCTAGTCGTTGACAGCGAGCTATGCCCGAAGTTGTCGCGCACAAAGCGCAGGTCGACCTGCCGATCCGTCATGTGGGAGCCAGCGGTGTGGCGCAGCCAGTGCGCCGAGGCGCTGGCCAGCACCGCTGGCCTGACCCTCCCACTTGGACGCGCGCGCGCAGGCGCGCCGCGGCCATGTCAAATACCTCCTTCAGCACCAGAGCAGCGCCCCGGGTGACAGGGCCTGATCGCGACCCGGCTCACGGCCGATCACCGGCAGCACCAGCGGGCGCGTTTCCTCAGACTGCGGGCTAGGCGGCAGTCCGGGGGCGCGGTAGCGCACCAGTAATAGACCTGACCGAGTGTGGTCTTCAGCTCGGCGCAATGACCATCGTGCAGGCGACGGTGTACGCCGCATGCCTTGCATGCTCTCTGCGACGGGCAAGAGCGATCGAGTTGCTCGACAATAAATTCCCCCGGGATGCAATTGATCAGTGACTTTACTTCGGCCAAGGACAATCCGACGTCCCCGAGGCGTGACTTCCGGCGAGGCGGTGAAACCGCATTACCTTGATCCGCTTGACCGCGATTCCTTCGCCGTCGTCGAACTCGAGAACGATCGTGTCTCGCAGGGCGGCTCCCCGTCTCATTGTTGCGAAGACGATACACCACGGCAGGACCCTTTTTGGTCAGGCAACTGACCTGCTCGACGCTCTGGTGCCTTGGCGTGACCGGCAATGTCTGTGCGGTAGCGCACATAGACGGCTCACGTTGGACCCTGTCGCAGCCAAATATGGTCGGAAGTGGTATCTGCAGGTCCTCCTGCAAGGCAGCAGCCAACGCGTGAGGGGGCCGAGAGCAGTTCTGGCGCGGGGCGATGCCTTGGCGACGGGAACCACGACAACCCCGCTCAAACTCATGTGGTGCAGCGCCTACGGTCCAGGTGGAAGATATGCCCAACAACCCCCACGCTCTTGATACCAACCCCGATCCGACGCAGCCGCGCTCCCGCGCTCATGCGCCCGGGCCCGGTGATTGCCTGCCGTTACGCATCGACGGCGCCCGCTCCTCGTCCCCGGGCGCGGGAAAATTGCGCCGCCAAAGGCAACGCGGTCAGGCACCGCTTAAGGCGATGCTCATGGTCGCCATCCTGATGGCGACACCAGTTCTGATGTGGCGCTTACTGCAGGCGCAAGTGGTAGATCCACTGGCGGGGCTGAAGTCGCTCAAGACCGCTGTGGTTCCCGGTCCGCCTGCCGAAGTTCTCGATCAGTTCGTCAAGGACAAGGCGGCCGCCATCCAGCTCGGCAAGGCGCTGTTCTGGGACATGAAAGTGGGCAGCGACAACAAGACCGCCTGCGCAAGTTGCCACTTCCATGCCGGTGTCGACAACCGCATCACGAACCAGCTCTCTCCAGGCCTGCTGGGCGGCGATAAGACCTTCCAGCTGGGCCGGCCTAACTACACCCTGAAGCCGGAAGACTTTGCGTTCACCAAGCACGTGGACGTGAACCAGGCGCAGCCGCAACTCTCGAACGTCAATGAGGTTTCTGGCTCGCAGGGGGTATTCACCCGCAACTTCGTTGAATTCGGCACGGGCAAGACAGGCGATGTCTGCGCCACGGTTTCCGACGACATCTTCCACGGCGGTACAGGCTTCAACATCAACGGCGTCAACACGCGGCAAGTGACCGGACGCAATACGCCGTCCGTGATCAATGCGGTATTCAATTTCCGCAACTTCTGGGATGGGCGCGCCAACAACATGTACAACGGCGGCGATCCGTTTGGCATGAGGAATCCCAATGCCCTTGTGTGGAAGCACGAGGGTGGCGTGCTCAGGCAAATCCAGGTGGCCATTCCAGGCGCCTCCCTGGCGTCGCAGAGTGACGGGCCGCCCCTGAGCGCGGTCGAGATGAGTTGCGCGGGCCGGTCATTCATGAAGCTCGGCAAGAAGCTGCTTGGCCAGCGGCCGTTGGCCGGCCAGACCATCGCTGCGGACGACAGCGTACTTGGCCCCTTGGAGTTACTGCGCAACAACGATCAGCTACCGACTTACTCTGAGCTGGTCAAGAAGGCATTCCGCCCCGAGTATTGGAACTCACCGACACTGATGCGCATGTCGGCTGCGGATGAGGCGAAAACCGGCTCGATGGATTTGCTGCCCGCCCGCCCGTTCAAGCGCAGCAACGAGAAGTTCGAGGTAAGCCAGATGGAGGCCAACTTCGCGCTCTTCTTCGGCCTCGCGGTTCAGCTTTACGAGTCTACCTTGATTGCCAACGATACGCCGGTCGACCGTTACCTCGACGGCCAGACCGGAGCCTTGAATGAGCAGCAGTTACGCGGCGCCAGGATCTTCACCGGGGCCGGGCGTTGCAGCCGCTGTCACTCGGGTGCTGAACTCACTGCCGCCTCATTCTCCAGCGTGACCGCGCAGCGGCTCAGGCGGATGCCAATGGGAGATGGGCTGGAAGCTGTTTATGACAACGGCTTCTACAACATCGGCGTGCAACCGACCGCAGAGGATCTCGGCGTCGGCGGCATCGATCCGTTCGGCAATCCGTTCTCCGAAACGCGGATGGCGCAGCAGGGCAAGACCCAGTTGCTGGGCAACGGCTTCGATACCACCAAGGAGACGGCAGTCGGCGAGACCCAGCGTGTGGCGGTTGACGGTGCCTTCAAGACACCAAGTCTGCGCAATCTGGAGTTTACCGGCCCGTATTTCCATAACGGCGGAAAATCTACCCTGATGCAGGTGGTGGACTTCTATAACCGTGGCGGGGATTTTGCGGACGTCAACAGGGCGAATCTGGATCGGGGCATTGCGCCGCTCGGCCTGACGGAGTCGGACAAGCAAGACCTGGTGGCTTTCATGCTTGCCCTGAGTGATGACCGCGTGCGCTATCGCAAAGCGCCGTTCGATCACCCCTCGCTCTGCTTCCCCCAGGGGCATAAGGTCAGCTCTTCCGGAGCCTTGCTGCAGGACGGAAGCACCGGGAACGGCGTGGACAACACGGAATGCATTAGCGCGGTGGGAGCGGGGGGCGCGAGCACCGGCCTTAAGCCGTTCCTCAACCTCGATCCGTTCCAGCGTTAGTGGATGAGTCAGCGGCGATTCGCGCAGCGCGGGTCCCGCTGACTCCTTACTGCCCTGGTGCGGTGGCCAACTGGTTGGTCTCGGCCGCCATGATGAAGTCGTTCTCGTTCAGAGCCTTGATCGTCTTGATTTGTCAGGAAATCGTGGCCCGCGCCAACCAAAACTAATATGGGAGTGGCCAAAAGCAGGGGGAAAATCCGTCAGGAAAGGAGTCATTGTCTTGAGACTACCGGAGATCCCCCATGCACATCTCGATCAAATCATGCATTGAAGGGGAGGGGTGTACAATCTCGTCGATGTCGAGGGCCTGCATAAGCAGTATGGCGACAACGAAGTCCTGAAGGGCATCGACTTGCAGATCGGCCGGCGTGAGGTCGTCTGCATCATCGGCCGCAGCGGCTCCGGCAAGAGCACGCTGCTGCGCTGCCTGAACGGGCTCGAGGCTTTCCAGCAAGGCAAGCTGTCGATCGACGGCCAGGTGCTGCGTCACGGCGACGCGAAGGCGATGCGCGATCTGCGACAAAGCGTCGGCATGATTTTCCAGAATTTCAACCTGTTCCCACACCTGACCGCAGGCCAGAACGTGATGCTCGCGCCCACGCTGTTCAAGGACGTGCCGAAGGTGGATGCGCGCCGGCGCGCGCAGGCACTGCTGCAGCGCGTCGGCCTCGGTGCGAAGTTCGACAGCTACCCCGACCAGCTCAGTGGCGGACAGCAGCAGCGCGTGGCGATCGCCCGCGCGCTGGCGATGGACCCGGCCGTGCTGCTCTGCGACGAAGTCACTTCCGCGCTGGACCCGGAGCTGGTGGGAGAGGTGCTGAGTGTGGTCGAGTCTATCGCCGCCGAAGGCATGACGCTGATCATGGTCACGCACGAGATGAACTTTGCGCGCAAGGTCAGCGACCGCATCGTCTTCATGCACCAGGGCAAGGTGCACGAGACCGGCACCCCTGGTCAGGTGTTCGGCGACCCACGGACGCCAGAACTGCGGCAGTTCCTGTCGGCCATGCACGGCTGATTCGCGGCGCAGCTGCCGGAACTGCTAAACACCGGTGTGATCGAAGGCTTTCGTCGTCGAAGTCGAGGCCCGCCGTCTCCGGAGCGCTACGATGAACCAGGTGGCGATCGCCGCGTCGGGCCCCTCGCGGCCCGGACGCACAGCGTGCGTGGGCGACTGGAATGGCTGGCGACGCGAGGCGGTTCAGGCGACGACGGCTTCCCGGCTGCCGATCAAGCTGCGCAACCGCAGCTCCTCCGGCGTAAACTCCGGGCCGCGTATTGCCCCGAATGCCTGAGCGGCTGCCAGCGCCCGGGTCGGCGCGTCGTTCAGGCGGTCTGGGCCTTGCAAGCGGAACGAGACCGGCGACAGGGGGCCGAACAACAGCGCGCGTTCGAGCTCGGACCAGCGCGCCAGATCGGGCTCCACGCCGATCTGGCGCGCCAGCGAAACCGCAAGATCATGTAGCACTGGCTGCTGCCCGCGCTGCCGCATCGCCCGGGACGCTGCCAGCCCCTGCGCCATCTGGGTCGGCGACGGCATGGGTGTCAGGCCGGCCAGCGTGTAGGCAATCCAACGGGCCTGCAGTTCGAGCACCGGCAGATAGGGGCCGACCAGGTTGTAGAGGCCGACGAAGGCCAGTCCCCGGAGGTCCGGATGAAAGGTATGGGCGTGCAAGTCTAGCCCCCTGCCGTCGTAGTTCAGCGTCCGTGCAATGTCTGGCGCCAGCCACGGCACCGACAGTCCATAGCCGGTCCCGAAGAGAATCGCATCGGGCGTCGCGACAGTGCCGTCGGTAAAGCGCACGGTGCCTCCTTCGATGCGGTCGATCCAGGGGCGCACGGTAACCCGGCCTTCGGCCACAGCCGGCAGGAAACCCTGTGACTGGGAGATGCCCGCCGCGAATACATTGGCATCGGGCACCGGCGCCCCAAACTGGTCGGGCGCGCCGCCGGCCCGAAGCGCGGCCGCCTTCAGACCCTCCGCTAGCGCCTCGGCCGGAAGCACCTCGCCTGCCAGCGCTGCAGCGCGGTGGAACAGCACATGTTCGGCCGGCACGCCTGCAATCAGCTTAGGGACAATATAACGCTGGCGGCGGTAGGCTGCTGTGACGTTTGCTCCGCCAAAAGCGAGATCAGAGGCGATTTCCAGGGCGCTGATCGAACAGCCGGCCACCAGCACAGAACGGCCTCGGTAAGGCTCAGCACCCTTGTAACGCGCGGTATGTGCGATGCCGAGCGCGCCGGTAAAGTTCGCCATGCTAGGAATGTCAGGCAGAAGCGGCACGGCTTGCGCGCCCGTGGCCACGATCACTTGGCTGAAGCTCTCTTCGTGCATTCTGCCCGCACTGCGCGAACGTAGCCGCCAGCAGCTGCCCTCCGCGGCCTCGAGGTGCTCGACACGCGTGCCGAAGCGGATGCAGCGCAGTAAATCGAAGCGGGCTGCATAGCGCTCCAGGTAGGCAAGCATCTGGTCCTGGCGCGGATACGTCGCGACATCTTCGCCATGCTCCAGGTCGGAGAAGGCCGACATGACTCGGCTGGTGTTTGTGCGCATCCCGGGCCAGGTCGCGCTGGCCGCGCTGCACGAGTTCCATTGACCGCCGAGCCGGTCGCCGGCCTCGAGCAGGATCGGCTCGAAGCCGTGCTGCAGCAGCCAGCGAGCCGAGACCAAGCCGCCCGGGCCGGCGCCGATGATGGCAACCTGCCTGCCTTTCGGATGTTGCATGGTGGGACTATCCTTTTGTGGATGGTCCCAACGTTATAATCTGCCACACAAAATAGCGTCGCTAAAAGGTTGCTAAGTGGCTGGCCGTACTTCCTAAGTTGTTCCTAACCGTTTACGAAGCGAAGACAATCCGGGCCAATATGCGGCTATCAGACGAGATCCTGGACTTTATCGCGAGCCCTGTGATGATCATCGTCGGCACGCGAGACCAGGCCAACCGGCCCTCGATCGCTCGCGCGGTCGGTGCTCGCGCCATCAACGAGGAAATCGTCGAGGTCATCGTGTCCGCCTGGCAATGGCCGGAAGCGATGGACAACGTAGCCGCCAACGGGCAGGCCGCCGTCACCTTTGCGCGCCCCGCGGACTATGTCTCCTATCAATTGAAAGGCTCCGCCCAACTCCGCGCAGTCGATTCCTCAGACCTGGAGCTTTCCCGGCGCTACCGGGCCGACATCTATGCTTTGTTCGGCGGCCTCGGACTGCGGCCCGAACTGGTCTCACCGTGGCTCGCGGATCGGGAGCTGACGGTCGCACGGCTGCACGTGCGAGAGGCCTACATCCAGACCCCCGGGCCAAAGGCAGGCACCGCTGCGGGCTCGCCCACCGAAAGGGGTGCGCGATGATGCTACTGCGCGACCTCGACGACTGCTTCGAAGGCGTGATCCCCTCGATCATCGCCACAACTGCGGCCGACGGCACGCCCAATATCTCCTACCTGTCGCATGTGGTGATGGTGGACGACGCGCATATCGCCATCTCCAACCAGTTCTTCGCCAAGACCGCCGCCAATATCCGCGCCAATCCGCATGCCTCCCTGCTGCTGGTCAGCGCCCGCCACGGCGGTCAGTACAAGCTGGATATCACCTGGGTTTCATCCCGCGACGAAGGGCCGCTGTTCAAGCGCGTGGCAGACCAATTGCGGGCCAGCAGCGCCCAAGTCGGCATGGCTGGCATCATGCGCCTCAAGGCCATCGACGTGTTCCGCGTCGATGGCATCGAACCTGTGGTTTCCCCCGCGGGGACGGATCATGCAGGCGACGCATCGCCGGCGCCCGATCTTGCCGTCCTCGGCCAGGTAATGAAAACCATCAGCGCACAAAGCGATACGGAAGCCGTAATGGGTGCAGTGCTCGATGGCTGCGCACAATTGGGATTCCCGCATGCCATCGTGCTGCAGAGCGACCCTATCCGACGCCTGCTTACCACCGTGGTCAGCCGCGGCTACGGTCGCTCCGGCGCCGGTTCCGAAGTGGCATTCGACGAGGGACTAATTGGCATCGCCGCCGTCACCCGGCGCCCGGTGAAAGTCAATGACCTGAGCCGGATTCGGCGGCTGGGCGACGCGATCGAAGCCACCAGCCCCGCCGACGAAAACCGCACCCGCATCATCGTGCTGCCCAGCCTGCCCGACGCCATGAGTCAGATGGCCGTCCCCATGCTGGCCCAAGACACGTTGCGCGGCGTGTTGTTTGTGGAAAGCCCGGAGCGGATCGCCTTTCGCACGGCACATGAAACGACACTTGAAATGATCGCCAGCCAGTGCGCACTGGCTCTGGCGCTCTGCGAAGCGCTGGTCCCGGACGCCCGCCCGTCAGCGCTCCGGATGGTGCCCGGACAGCCAGGTGATCGCGTCATCCACGTGACGCACCACCCTGTTGACGATAGTGTCTTCATCGACAACGCCTACGTCATCAAAGGCGTCGCGGGACGCCTGCTGGCCTATATGCTGGGCGTCTACATCAACGAAGGCCGGAACGCCTTCAGCAACCGCGAGATCCGACTGGCGGAGGCGCTGCGGCTACCAGAGATCAAGGACAACCTCGAAACGCGGATGCTGCTGCTTCGGCGGCGGTTGGGGGAGAAGAATCTTCCCGTGCAGTTAATTCATGCGGGGCGGGGGCAGGTCCGGTTGGTTGTGGATGGGGTGCCAGTGCTTATGAGGGCTGGGTGAGTGGCGAAAGACTGATACGGTTCTTGCACCGTCCATGAAATAGACCCGATGCGAGTTTTCGGCTGCATCGGGCAAGAAGGCCGGCGAGGACCAGCTCGCCGGGTGGTAGTCAAAAAATGTAATTGATGCCGACATTGAATGCTGAATTGCCGGCGCCTGGGTTGCCGACATCGTTCGCATTCCACACGCGGTAGAAGCCGCTGGTAGCCGTATTCCCGATGCACATATCCGATGGTAGCCTGCTGGATATCGTTGTTAGCTGCCGTACGATCGTTCTTGTGGATGTACGACAGGATCACGCGTCCTGCCCCGACCGGTGCCATTTCGCCGACCAACACATCTTCCGATTTGTAGTTGGGTGTACCGGGCACGATAGCGCCGCGGTTGATGATGTAGTTGACGTAGCTGGTCGCCATCCCGAAGTTGTACTTGGCGCCGATGAAATACTCCCGGGCATTCTTCCCGGGCCGTACGCATCCTTGGCATCGGCGTAGGCAACCCGCCCCATGAAATCGCCCCCGGTGTATCCCAGAGAAGCGCCGATCTGGAGGAGTCGCGTGGCGCTGTGATCAGCACAGGCGTAACGCCCGGATGCTTGTGTGTGATGCAAAACCGGGTTTGACGGCGGAGGCCGGCGAAGTTGTCACCTGAGAAGTGCATTCCCGCTGGTGCCGTGGCCCTGAAATAGATCGTTGCGCCCTTCGCCGGGCCTGCTGCCTATACCCTGAGCTTAGGGGCATCGACCAGGATCAGCTGGGCTTCAACGAATTTTGGAGGCTTTGATCGTGTTCTTGCCGCACGACTGGCTTGCAGATGCTGCGCCCGTTTCGCATCGGCCCGGGCGCGGTTGTTACCGCGACCGGACAGCGCCGGAGGCAGGCGCAGGCGCTCCGGCGGCATGGGCAGCGGGGCGACGGGGGCGGGAGCAGGCGGTTGAGTGGGATGCGGGTCCGCTATTTTAACGTTGAGGGGCAGACCTGGGACAGGTAGGGGGAGAGGCCGGCGTGGTTGCAACGCGCGGTCAATGCCGGGCAGAATGTGGAGTTTTTTCCGGGTCGAAAGGCCGGCGTAGCGCGACGCATATTGCTGCCGGAAACGATTTCTGTGGCAGCTCTGGTGGCCTTATTCTTTACTGTTCATTGATAATGAAAAGCCAGAGCGCGGTGCCATCGCTGATGGGCGCGGTCTGGCGTGACTTTGGGTGGAGAGCTGGCCATGGCGTTGCTGCTGCTATTCGCACTGTTCACCAAGCATCTCGTGTGCGACTTCCTGTGGCAGCCGAGCTGGATGCTGGCCGGCAAGGGCGACTTCCGGAGCCCAGGTGGCTATGCCCACGCGGGGCTACATGGCCTGTGTACCGCTGTGCTGCTCGGCGGCTTCGGTGTGGCCCATTGGCTCTGGCTGGGGATCTTCGACGCCGTCGTCCACTACATGGTTGACCGCTGGAAGGTGCGCCTTGGCCGACGCGCCAAATTGACGCCGAACTTGCCGCAGTTCTGGTGGGCATTTGGCGTGGACCAGTACGCGCATGTGCTGACCTACCTCGCCGTGGTCTGGCTCGCTGGGAGGCTGAGCTGATTCGTCGGCTTCCTGTCCGCCGGTAGCTGCATGAGGGTGGCGACGTACGTGTCAGCCGCTGCCCAGCCGCGGCCAAGGGTTAGAGGTAAGCGGCAGTCGGGAAGGGATGTTGGCGTTGACTGCAGAATGATTGGGCGTGCAAGGACCTACCGTGTGCGTACCAATTTCTGCGAAGCAGCCGAGGTACGGTGACCGTCAAGGACGGCCTTGGGTGGCAGTCAGCGCGCGCGGTGACTCACCGTGTTGATCGATCCAGTAAGAAGAATGCCTTCGAGACGCTGTCGTGCTCGCTGTTTGGCACCAGTGAGGCTTCTCGAAACTGGGCGGCACCATGATGGGGTGGGGGCAGTTGGGCGGCTACGATTCGAAGCTAACCCTGAGAGGAAGCCGCCGTGGCCATCACGCAGAGCGACGGTCAATCGCGCAGGCTCAGATTGAACCGGAAGTACCAGCGCACCGCGCTGCTTATGACCGCGGCGGGAAAGCGATGGCCGTGATAAAGCGAGCTTGTCTTCTTCAGAGCTCCATCCTACGCGACCGAGCCGGCCACCTGACACTGCCGTCGGACATTGACCGCCGCAGCCGTCCTATGTCGCCAGCTCCCTGATCCTCTCGACGACCTCCGGATTGGCAAGCGTGGACACGTCGCCAGGCTCCTGCTGGTTGGAGATCGCCGCCAGCACGCGGCGCATGATCTTGCCCGAGCGTGTCTTGGGCATGTCGGGAACAATCACGACCCGATGCGGACGCGCAATCGCGCCGATCTGGGATACCACCGAGGCCGAGATCTTGTTCGCGATCTTCGCGGATGGCGACAGTCCCGGCTTGAGCGACACATAGAGATCAGGCACCTTGCCCTTGACCTCGTCGGCCACCGGCACCACCGCCGCCTCGGCAACCTCGGGGACCAGCAGTGCGGCCGATTCGATCTCCTTGGTGCCGAGGCGATGGCCGGAAACGTTGATCACGTCATCGATGCGGCCAAGGATGCGAAAGTAGCCGTCCGCCGCCAGCATTGCGCCATCGCCCGCCATATACGGCCAGTCGCGCCAGTCCTTGCTGTCGGGATTCTTGCAATAGCGCGCATAGTACTGGCGCACGTAGCGGTCCGGATCCTTCCAGACGGTCTGGAATATGCCCGGCCAGGGATTGCGGATGCAGATATTGCCCGCCTTGCCCGAGCCGGCCGGGACCTCCTTGCCTTCCTCGTCAAAGATCACCGGATGAATGCCCGGGATCCCCGGACCCGTGCTGCCGGGCTTCATCGGGTGGATGCCCGGCAGCGTGCTGCAGAGGAAGCCGCCATTCTCGGTTTGCCACCAGGTGTCCACGATGACCGCCTCGCCCTTGCCGACTTCACGGTGGTACCACTTCCAGACTTCGGGCTCGATCGGCTCGCCCACCGTGGTCATGTGCTTGAAATGGTAGTTGTACTTCGCCGGCTCGTCGGGCCCGTTGCGCCGCAGCGCGCGGATGGCGGTGGGCGAGGTGTGGAAGATATTGACGCCAAGGCTTTCCGCAATACGCCAGGGCCGGCCGGCGTCGGGCCAGGCCGGCACGCCCTCGTAGACGACAGACGAGGCGGCGAGCGCGAGCGGGCCATAGACGATGTAGGAATGCCCGGTGATCCAGCCAATATCGGCCATGCACCAGTAGACGTCCTCGGGGTGGATATCCTGGATGTACTTCGAGGTCCACGCCACGTAGGACAGATAGCCGCCGGTGGAATGCTGGCAGCCCTTGGGCCGGCCTGTGGTGCCGCTCGTGTACATCAGGAACAGCGGTGCCTCCGCCGGCATCGGCTCGGGCTCGACACGCCTGCCGCGGAACCCGGCGAGCACGTCATTGAGAATGACATCGCGGCCCTTCACCAGTATGGCAGCACTGGAATACTTGCCCGGGTAGCGCTGCCAGATCAGGACCTTCTCGACCTGCTGACCGGCGCTGGCGGCCTCTGCCACGGCGATGTCGGCCTTTTCCTTGTGATCGAGCAATTCACCGCCGCGGTGATAGGCGTCCATGGTGATCAGCAGCCGGCTCTCGGAGTCCGCGATGCGCTCGGCGCAGGCCTTGCCGCTGAAGCCGCTGAATACCTGTGAATGAATCACGCCGATGCGCGCGCATGCGAGCATGGTGATGGGCAGTTCGGCCACCATGGGCATATGCAGCGTGACGCGGTCGCCGGCCTTCAGGCCGCAGAACTCGCGCAGCAGGGCGGCCAGTTCATTGACGCGAACAAAGAGCTCCTGGTAGGTGAGGTGATGCACCGCCTCATGCTCCGGCTCGGGCACGAAATGAATCGCGGTCTTGTTCCTGTATGCAGCGAGGTGGCGATCCACGCAGTTGTGGCAGGCGTTGAGCCTGCCGCCGACGAACCAGCGCCAGAAAGGCGGGTCGCTAGTATCCACGGTCGTTTCCCAGTATTTGTACCAATCCAGCAGGTCTGCGAATTCCTTGAAGCACTCGGGGAAACGATCCAGGGAGAAGCGTTCGAAAATGCGCGGGTCGGTCAGATTGGCCTGCGCAATAAACTGGCCGGCCGGCGGGACATAGTTCTCCTCGGGCCAATGAACCGCGATTTCGGCCTCGGACACATCGGCCGATTCCTGCTGTGCAGCGTGGCGTGGCGATTTGCCTTCAGACATGACGATTCCCCTTCACTTTCCCTAGCATCCATCCAGGTAGTGTCGGTACCACTATCCTGCGATAGCTGCCTAAAACGACGAGTCCATATTAAGTCCGGGCACGGGGAGTTGCCAGGAAATCGGCCTGCCGCTGCCCGCGGAGCCCAGAGCTTGCCTGCCGGCCGCCATGCGCTAGATTCCTAGTAGGGGCACTGGAGAATGAGTAATGGCCAACGAACTTCTTGTGGAACGCGTGGACGTGTGGGCGGCAACCATACCGGACCGGCCCGGCGGCCTCGCGGAGGTACTGGAGACCTTGCGCGATGCCGGCGCGGACCTGCAATTCGCGATTGCGCGCCGCACGCCGGAGGACCCGGGCAAGGGTATCGTGTTCGTGACACCGCTGCAAAATGACAGGGAAATCCGTGCAGCTGCCCAGGTCGGCTTCAATGTCACGCACAGCCTGCATTCGGTGCGTATCATGGGCGGGGACCGGCCCGGAATGGCGGCGGAGCTGACCCGCAAGCTTGCGGAAGGCGGAATCAACCTGCGCGGATTCTCTGCCTCCGTCATCGGGGTACAGTTTGTCGCGTACGTGTCGGTGGACTCGCTCGACGATGCGAACAAGGCAATGGCGATCCTAGGCAAGGGCTGAAGCTTGTCGCGGGGCGAAACACAGGCGATCACAAGCCATCACAAGGAGAGTGACATGCAGGTCAGCGGTGAGCGCGCGCTGCGCCTAGTCGAGCGTGCGGCAGCGCCTGGATAGCGACGACAGGTCGAAAATGTAGTACTTGAGAATCCACGAAGGCACAATCAGCAGCGGTTCGCGCCACCCTGCCGGGGTCTGGGGGCATACTGGATCGGTCCTCCCCTGCGACGAAATTGGCGCCGCCCGTCCTGGCCGCAGCGTGCAGTGCTTCGGGATTTCGACCCATTGCCGGGCAGCAAAATTGACGATGGCCTCATGAAGGACCCACCAGAAGTTGCTTGGCGACAGTGACACTATATCGTTCTGGCACGAGGCCACCGCGGGCCTGCCCAGTGTCTCGCCGCATCTAGATCCGGCGCCGCTGTCGCCATCCAGAGATAGTTGAAAACTGCACTACCTTCAATAGACCATTCCGCAGCGGCGCATTCATCACTCAAGTTGCAATGGTTTCTATTGACAGGGAGGTCCGGCAATGAACACTCGACGAACATTCCTGAAAGGCGTATCGGGGGTTGTGGTGGCCGCAGTGGCTAGCATCGGCACCCCGACGCAGGCGCAAGCCGGGAAGCTGGATGAGAACGACCCGCAAGCGTTTTCGCTTGGATATAAGCACGACACTACCACCAAGGTCGACAAAGCCAAGTTTCCAAAACACGAGGCAAGCCAGAAGTGCAGCAACTGCCAATTGTTTCAAGGAAAAGCCAGCGACGCGTGGGGACCATGCCCCATCTTCGGCGGCAAGCAGGTTGCGGCAAATGGTTGGTGCAACTCTTATGTGAAAAAGGCCTGAGAAATCTACGATGCGTGACCTTCAGGCCCGCGCCCGAGCGCGGGCTGTGGTGCGTGAGCCCATGCTTCTCCACCAGGGACTGCGCAAGCTTGCGGCGGCAGCGGTGGGCAAGGCCCGCCGCTTCGCCGTCCGCGCGGGAAGCGGTCTGATTGCGTCGACGGGAGCAACCTGGGTCGTCGCGCTGATCCGCCTAGCCCCAGAACTGCCGCACAGGCGCGGCATCTCTGCTCTTGAGCAATGCGACGGGCCGCATACAGTGCGATCTGACATGGCTGGCCTGCAGGAGGATAGCCCCTCGACTTCGCGACCATCATGATGCATCTGGACACCAAGCCGTAGGGCCCATCACCCGTTGGAGTTGGCTGCCCTTGGTGCATGGGTACAAGGCGACCCTGATTGCGCTCTTGGCTATCTGCCCGGCAGACCCAATCTTGGCGCCATCTGCAAGACGGCGGCAGGCCGAGGCATGAGAGGTGGTCCGCCTAAAGCCAAGGAGATGCCCGACATGCTGCAAACGAGGGCGAACCCGGACGGTGCAACCCGACAGAGACCACGGCGGGGATACCGGTAGAGGTGAGCGTTGCGCCGGTCATTCCGTTCGTCAAGGAGCCGGATCTGGAGCGGCTACTGGCGGCCGCCCGCGAAGCCGGCGCTTCTACGCGAACTACATCGGTCTGCGATTGCCCTGGGAAGTGCGCACGCTGTTTGAAGAATGGCTGCGGGCCCATTTCCCGGATCGGGCCGAGCGCGTGATGAACCGTGTACGCGAGATGCGCGGCGGCAAGGACTACGATGCCAGCTTCGCGACGCGCATGCGGGGTACAGGGGTCTGGGCGGACCTGATGCGCCAGCGCTTCTACAAGGCTGCCGACCGGCTCGGCTTTCGCTACAACCGGTTTGAACTGGATACTTCCCGATTCCGGGCGCCGCCGAGAGGGCCGCGGTCCACGGACGATACACAAGGCTCCTTGTTCTGAACAGGCGCCGCTGTCAACTGGTCGCCGATCATCCTGCTTGCCAGATCCAGTGCGGCTTTCGCGTTCGCAGGGGGAAGTCCCGACGACAGCGCCAGCCTGACTGCAATGGCCGCCAGGCGTCCTTCTTCATAGGTAGGCATGCCGATCTGTGCTCCTTCGCGTCGCCGGGGTCATGGCCTGGCCGCGCACGCGGCCGCCGCGGGTCGGGCGACCCTCTCACAGTATGAGCGATTTCCGCGCAGGCAGAGCCACTGATTGCAGCAGCCTTGTGTAAGCGCAAGTGCCATGGGGATAAGAATTTCCAGAGACGGTCGGCGTCTCGTCGGGACGGGCGCCGCAAAGAAATCGACGAAGGCGCGGGTCTTTGCCTGTACCAAGGTGAGCGAATCACTTCGCCATTGTCCGCGCGGAGGGTCGCAGTGGCCGCTTGGCAACCGGCCGTGGCGGCCACCAGCAGCCTGTTCGAGACGATGCAGCAAGTAGCGAAGCCAAGCCATCGAGGTCGGAGAAAACAATCTGAATATCGTGGCCACCGCAGCATCGAACACGGCGCAGCAAGCGACCGCGCAGGCCGCACGCAACCACCAAGCGATAGCGCGCACGTCAGCGGCGATGTCGTCTTGGCGATTGCTGATCGCGTCGGGCTTGTGACCGATTATGTGACGCCTTCGCAATTGACGTGAGGCTTTCCCACCTATACTCCATTAGGTGACGGGTATTTTGTACCCATCGATGATGCCTTCGCTCGGCCAGGGCGCGCCTTGTGCTCCCACTTGCAGACGCAGGGCTGCAACCAAGCAAGGAGGGCAATATGTTCAAGCATCTTCTGCTGGCGGTCGATGGCTCTTCATTGGCCGAAGCGGCCTTCCACAACGCGCTCGTATTGGCGCGCGAAATGAACGCCCGTGCCACGGCGGTGCGAGTCTGCCCGAATTTCCACGTGCTGACCTATCAGGCGGAAATGCTGACCGACACCCGCGAGGAGTACATCAAGGCGGCGTCGGAGGAGGCGACGCGATACCTGCATGGCATTGCACAGGAGGCTGGCGCGGCCGGTGTACCTTGTGAAACGAGCTATGTGGTCAATGACCACCCCTACGAGGCCATCATAAAAACGGCCGAGGACAGAGGCTGCGACCTGATCGTGATGGCCTCGCATGGACGGCGCGGTGTACAAGGCTTGCTGCTCGGCAGCGAGACGTTGAAGGTGCTGACCCATAGCAAGATCCCCGTGCTGGTCTACCGCTAAAGCGATGGCATCGAGACACGTTCGCCGTTCCCTGCAAGAGGACGGCTGCTCGCTGAGCAT
The DNA here is from genome assembly GCF_040149425.2 of Cupriavidus sp. DF5525. Classification (NCBI taxonomy): domain Bacteria; kingdom Pseudomonadati; phylum Pseudomonadota; class Betaproteobacteria; order Burkholderiales; family Burkholderiaceae; genus Cupriavidus; species Cupriavidus sp. DF5525. The sequence goes on from NZ_CP168265.1 coordinate 1,775,380, forward strand.
CCATCCAATGGATGGTGTGCCACGGCTGGGTGACGAGCCGATACGGAGAGCGGCCTCTTGCACCGAACGAGTAGGGCTAGGAGAAACGACGATGGAACTGCTCGTGGAACAAGTTGAAGTCTGGGTGGCGAGCATCCCGGACAAGCCGGGCGGCCTGGCCGCGATCTTGACGACCCTGCGCGATGTGGGGGCCGACCTGCAATTCATCATTGCACGGCGCAGTCCAGACAGGCCTGGCGAAGGCGTCGTGTTTGTCACACCGCTGCAGGGGGATCGGGAAATGGTGGCGGCGGCCGTGGCAGGATTCGATATCGCGCAGAAGCAGCACTGTGTTCGCATCCTGGGCAGCAATCGGCCGGGGCTTGCCGTTGCAATGACCGAGGACCTAGCCGAAGCGGGGATCAACCTCCGTGGCTTTTCAGCGGCGGTGATCGGTACGCAATTTGTCGCGTACGTGGCCGTTGACTCGCAGGCAGAGGCGGACCGGGCAGCGGACGTCCTCAAAGCCGTTGTTTGAAGGAGCGCGTTCACACATGATGCGCTCGCGATAGATATCGAAAGGCGTCGCGTGCCCGGTTTGCTCGACGTGCACAACGCCTCGGATTCGATTGGCGAATGCACCCGCGCGATAGACCATACTCTCGCCCGATCTCATCCAGCGCCTAATTGGTCTGGAGCCCGAGGCCCAGATACCACCGGCATTGCCGGCCGCCAGCATTGGCTCTGCTGCGCAAGGCGGGCGGCCTTACGATAGCGCATCGCCTGCGCCCCGTTGTTGCCTACCGCCTGTGGCCTCTTACCTCAGTCAGACCAGCACGTGACGTGTCTCTAGAAAGAAGCGCTGAATCTCTTGTTCAATGTCCGGATCGATCATTTTGTCCGGCCGGTTTCCGTTCGGGCAGGCAAGCCTTGGGGTCGTTCCAAACAAGCGACAAATCAACGGGCGCTCCGAATACACGCTGCATCCCTTGGTATCAAGATGAGGGCAACTTAGGTTTGCCAGCGCAGTTTCGTGCTCGGCATCGCTCTTGACCGGAAGCCTCGACATTTCCTCCGTTGAGGTTGTCACAGGACCACAACAGTCATGACATCCGGGGGTGCACGCGAATGTGGGAATTCGTGAGCGAAGAAATCTGATCTTTTGACAATTCATTGGTGTAGAAATCAGACAGTCGGTCAGGAGCGAGCCGAGGTCGCGAAAGGTTGCGCGCTACGAGTTCAACTACCGTTCCCCCGGTGATAGTCCGAGGAATTCCGACGCCTCTTGCATGGCGCTCTCGGCCAGTTCACGGGCTTCCTTGCCTCCGCCGGGCGTCACCAGGCCGACCAGTGCTGCGTACAGCAAGTGGATCAGGTCCACGGCACGGTGATACTGTTCGTCACTCATGTTTTTCTCTCTACGAAGCCATCGAGCCGAGCCGTCATCTCAGGTTTGCGCAACTTTCGCAATGCCTGGGATTCCAGCTGGCGGATGCGCTCGCGCGTCAGGCCGAACTGCGCGCCAATTTCATCCAGCGTGTAGTCGGTCTGCAGCCCTACGCCAAAGCGCATGCGCAAGATCTTCGCCTCGCGCGGGGTCAGCCTTGCCAGGGCGGCTTCCATTTCCTGCTGGAGTGCCACTTGGGCCGCCGCGTCGACTGGGGATATCGCGCCCTCGTCAGCCAAGGTATCCCCCAGTAGGGCATCCCCGCTTTCCCCCAATGGGGTCTCCAGCGAGATCGGCTGCTTGACGACATTCAGGATGGATTTGATCTGTTTCTCGCTCATCGCCAAACGCGCAGCCAACATCGACGGCGTTGGCATGGCGCCGGTGTCCCTGAAAATCTCGCGTGAATGGCGATTGATCTTGCCAATGGCCTCCACAAGATGCATCGGTATACGAATGGAGGGCGCCTTGTCGGCGATGGCACGTATGACCGCCTGCCGAACCCACCAGGTGGCGTAGGTTGAGAACTTGTAGCCGCGCCGGTAATCGAATTTGTCTACGGCGCGCATGAGTCCAATATTTCCCTCTTGGATGAGATCCGGCAACGGCAAGCCCCGATTCTGGTATTTCTTGGCGATGGAGACCACCAGTCGGAGGTTGGCCCCGATCATCTCGGACCGGGCTTGCAGGGCTTTCGTCTTCGCCTTCGCGACTCGTTTGGCGGTTTCCCGCAGATCTCCCAACGGCATCGCGGCGCGGGCCTCCAGGGCACGCAACTGTTGCTGAAGCGCTCGCACTTCAGGCGTCCATCTGATCAGGTGAGCGCGGATGGCGGGGTGCTCGGCCGCGAGCGCTTTCATCCAGTCTAGATTTGCGGCCTGATCTCTGAATCCTTCTAGAAACACTTCGCGCGTGATGCCACATTGGTCGATCAGGATCTCGGCGACGTGGTGCTCCGTTTGACGAACCTCCCCGATCAACGCTTCAAGGATCTGCGTGAGCTCCGCAATGGCGGGCGGGCTAAAGCGGAATGCCGCAAGCTCAGATTGGAGGGTGGCCAGCCCCCTGACATATTGGATGGGGTCGAGTTTTGGGCAGCGAGCGACACTGGCAAACGCATCGGCCTGGCGCCGGATCGCTGCAAACCTTTCAAAGGCAATGCCCCGCCAGCGCAGTGATTCACTTTCAGAAGACGTCGTCGGCACCGGATCGCCATCGTCGAGCCCTGCGTCGTCATTCTCCAGCTCCGCATCGGTCTGCACCTGCGCTTCTGGTAGCAGGCTACCGCCTGCCTCGGCTTGCGGCTCCACAATGTGGTCGACCAGATCATCAAATGCCATCTCATTGCAGGCGACCCGGTCGGCCATCGCCAGGAGTTCGGAAACCACGACTGGGCAAGCCACCATCGCCGCCATCATTTCCGCCAATGCGTCTTTGATCCGCCGGGCGATGGCCACCTCCTCCTCGCGCGTCAGAAGAGGGATCGCACCGATCTCGCGCAGGTACATCTGCGTGGGATCCGTCGTGCGAGTCAAGCGACCGTCGCTCTGCGTGATGGCCGCGGCGGCTTCCTCTGCGACATCCTCTTCATTTGCGGATGGTGCGGCATCCTGGGTCAGCCATGCTGGAGCTTCCGCTGGCGCTCGGTCGACGACCTCGATGCCGAGATCGGCCAGCATCGCCAGCGTCCGGTCGATGGCACCTGATGTTTCGTCGCAATCGGGTAGCTGATCGCTCAGCTCACCACGCGTCAGAAAACCGCGTTCTTTGCCAAGGGCGATTAGCGCAAGCAGGTTCGTACGTAGGTTCTCGCTCATTTCATGCGCGCTCACGCGCGATCCAGTGCCTCGCTCCCGCCTGAGGCGTTCGCAACGCGCATCATTTCTGCTCCCGGCGTCAGCCAGCCCGCGACTCGCTGTGGAACTGGCCGATGGCTGTGCCTGATCGGGCCGTCCTATCATTTGCCTCCCCGCCCGGGCAGATGTTGCACGAGCCAGATCAATGCCGACACCGCGGCAATGGCCCAGAGCGTCACGATCACCAGCGCCGCGACGTGGCTGACGGGGCGGCTGGCGGATGCCGCGGCCGCAGCCGCAGCGCGATGTTCGCGCATCACCTCAACCGGAATCCATCGTATTGCTAGCAACAAGCCGAGAGGCACCACCACCACGTCATCCAGATAGCCGAGCACTGGAATGAAATCCGGAATCAGGTCAATGGGCGACAAGGCATAGGCGGCGACCAGCAAGGCTAGCGCTTTCGCATACCATGGCGTGCGGGGATCTTGCGCGGCTAGCCACACCGCGTGCGCATCTTCTTTGACTGCGCGAGCCCAACGCCGGGAGCGTGCGGCCAAATGAGGCAGAAGGTCCCATCGCCACAAGTGCAGACGCACATCGTCGAGCACAGGGACTGCCGCGAGGGCGAGCAGCAGGGTTGCCAGCACAAGCGTGGCGCTGAACCCGACGTGCTTGAACCCCAAGGCGCCAATGACGCCGCCGACGAAGAACAATGCGACGAGCGTGATGAGTACCCGCAGTTTGTGCCGATTGGCGAGCACAGGTGGCTTGCTCGAGTCGGCTCTGGACAAGTTCCAATAAAACAGCTTGCCCAGTTCTATGCCGATGTCCGTGACCATGCCGGTCACGTGCGTGGTGCGGATCTCGGCGTTCGACAGCTTGGTGACCATGGCATTTTGTAAGCCCATGATGAAACAGAGCACCATGACCGTTGCCGGCACGAACAGCCATTCATGGTGCTCGAGATTGCTTCCAAGCAGGCCAAAACACACCAACAGCGCGGCTTCCAGCATGAGCGGCAATGCGTATTCGCTATGCAGGTGCTCGCGCCGACCCCAGTTAATCAGCACCGCTGAGCACGCGGCGCCCGCCAGAAATGACAGCAGCGCCCCCAGCCCGTCCAGCATCAGCCAGAAACTGCCAAGCGCCAGGTTGTCAGCCATGGCGGACACGATCCCCGACATGTGCGAGGTGTACTGCTGCACGGCGAGGAAGCCGCCTGCGTTGGTCGCTCCGGCAACAAAGGCCAGGTAGCAGGCCAGTTGCCGATTGCTGTCGGGACTGCGCTCCTTCCCGGTCAGCTTACGCAAGTACAGGATTGGCATGGTTGCGTTGGTCAGGAGACTTGCGCGGAAGGGGGCTTGTCAATACCGGACCTGCTGCCTTGCCAGCTTGGGCCAGGCGGCACGATCCGATGCAAGACGCTCGCCGCGTTTCAGACGGTGAGCGGCTGCAGTCAGGTTCAGCGAATGCGCCGTTTCCAGGATGCGCGCCCGCGCCATCAGTGCTTCCAGAGCGGGCAGCTTGTGTGCCCCTTTCCAGGCGAACAGTGTGTAGTTAGCACTGTCTTCGGAAAGAGAAATCGACATTGATTTGCCGAACACGGCGCTGACTTCCTCCAGATAGAACGGGATATCGGGATCGCTTTCGAGAAAATTCGCGACCAGCACGCCGGTATCGGCCAGGCGTGCATGACAGGCGGCATAAAAGTCCGCGGTGCCTAGCTGTACCGGCATCCCGTCGGCCAGGAAGCCGTCCACCAGGATGACGTCTGGACGCGCATTCTGTGTCGCGACATATTCGGCGCCATCCGCGCAAACCACCTCGAGTCGTTCGTCGTCCGGCGGGATCTGGAACTGCTCGCGCAAGGCGATGACCGCCGGATTGATTTCAATTGCCACAACCTTGGTGTTGGGTAGATGCCGGTAGCAGTATTTGGCAAGTGAACCGCCACCCAAGCCGATCATCGAGATTCTGGTTGGAGTCGGGTGCAACAGCAGGAAGCCCATCATCGTTCTGGTGTAACCCAGCACGAGCTTGTCGGGATCCTTGCGAGACATGAAGCTTTGGGTGGCCAGTGCGTCGAAATGCAGCGACAGCGCGTGCTGGGTTTCCAACACCTGGGGCGTACCGTCGCTGCTCGCCTCGGCCAGGAATTTCAGATAGGCCTCGAACGAGGAGCGGTCCGCGTGCATCTGTTCGTTTCCATTAGAGAGACTTGGGGAGCGCATCCCCCCTCAACAAGGCCGCGATGGTAACGACAGCGGCGGCCTCGTCCACGCCGTCCGCCTGGATGCGTATATGCGTCCCCGCCGGAGCGGACAGCCGCATGACCTCCATCACGTTCTTGGCGTTTGCGACCCAGGGGCCGCTGGTGAGCAGGATCTCGCACTCAAACTGATTGGCCGTGAACGCCAGTCGCGCGGAATTCCGTGCCTGAAGCCCATCCTTTGCGGCCACCTCTATGGTCACTTCTACCACTGTGCCCTCAACGAAAAAAGTGAACCAAAAGGCTCATCCATATTTGGTGCCGCGTGTGCGTGCTTGGCATGCAGTTTTGCTTACGCTCCGGCATCACGACAGTTCATGTCGGCGGGATACGTGGTAAGCCTTGCAATTGTATATAATGATAATGTTATTATCATACCATGACACTCGAGAACGCATGGAATCCAAGACCGCTCGCCTGACCGTATTGATCGACCCGGAGAAGAAGAAGGCGTTTGAGGCGCTCTGTGCCGCCCAGGACCAGACGCCATCTCAGATTGTTCGCCAGATGATCCGCGACTATCTGCAGCAGTACGAGGTGGACTACGCCACCAAACCGAAGATCGGCGCGCCTGGTTTGGCGGCGAAGGAACGTGGGTGATACGTAGTAGGAAAGGGCTAGTTGCCCTGGCGTTCGCACGCGGTCCGCTTCACATGGCGCGACGCGCGTTAGGCAGTCGTGCTATTAGATGGCCCCAGTTCTCAAGGACATAGTCGAGGTGCCGCTGTGGCAGTGCAGGCGATGCTTTGCGGCGGGGCATTCTGCTCAGGTTGCCAAGCGGTGTCGACGATTGTGGGCTGGGTCAAACTTGGCGAATTGCAGGGCATCGCTTACAAGGCTCCCTGGCGAGCAACATCCCTAGCGCCGTGCAGGATTGGTCTGCCGCTGCCGCTGCCGCACGGCGCTCAGAATCCCGCGGATGATCTCTAATGGCGGCGGTGGACAGCCTGGCACGGTTACGTCCACCGGGATCACGTTGGCGACACGACCGCAGCTTGCATAGCTCTCCCCAAAGATACCGCCGGTGCAGCCACAGTCGCCTACCGCCACCACCAGTTTCGGCTCCGGGGTTGCCGCATAGGTACGCCGCAGGGCCTCTTCCATATGACGCGAGACGGGTCCGGTCACCAGCAGCATGTCGGCATGGCGCGGGCTGGCGACGAACTTGATGCCCAGGCCTTCGATGTTGTAGTAAGGATTGCCGAGTGCGTGGATCTCCAACTCGCAGCCATTGCACGAGCCTGCGTCGACCTGCCGGATCGTCAGCGCCTGGCCGAGAATGTCGAGCAGTTCCCGGTGAATGCGCTGGGTGGCCGCCTCGTCCGCTGCGCTGGGCGGAGCAGGCTCAGTCACGATGCCGGTACGGGCGATCTGCCTGAGGATTTGCCACATCAGAGGTCGTGCCCCGAATAGCTGAGGTTGAAGGATTTGTTGATCAGCGGGAAGTCCGGCACGATGTTGCCGATGATGGCGTGTTCGAGCACCGGCCAGTTCTGCCACGACGGGTCGTGGCAGTGGCAGCGGAGGATGCTGCCGTCATCGGCAAGTTCGAGCGCGACGAGGACTTCGCCACGCCAGCCCTCCACCCATCCTGCCCCGATGGCGGCACCGCTGGGCGCTTGCGGCACGATTCGCGCGGCGCCGTCAGGCAGGCCTGCACAGATGGCACGGATCAGTCGCAGCGACTCCAACACCTCATCGAATCGCACCGCCACGCGGGCGGCGACATCGCCGCCGCGGTGCGTGGCCATTTTCACGGCGAGGCAATCGTAGGGCAGCCAGGCATGGTCGCAGCGCAGGTCCGCCGCGTGACCGCTGGCACGTCCGGCCAGTCCGGTAAGCCCAAGCTGTGCGGCAAGCCGTGGCGTGACGCGGCCCGCCCCAAGAAAGCGGTCCTGCAGGCCCGCATGCTCGTCGTACACCGCACGCAGCACGCGTACTTCCCGCTCGATGTGGTCGCACTGCTGACGCAGGCGCTCAAGCATGGCTGGCGTCAGGTCGCGCGCAACGCCGCCCGGCACCACGGCGTCCATCATCAGCCGGTGACCGAAAGCCTCTCCGGACAGCCGCTGCCAGTCTTCGCGCAAGCGCGAGAATTGCGCCAGGCCGAAGGCCAGTCCGGCGTCATTGCCCAGCGCCCCTAAGTCACCCAGATGATTGGCTACGCGCTCGCGCTCGAGCATCAGGGCGCGAAGCCAGTTTGCCCGGGGCGGAGGCGCGCAGCCCCAGGCTGACTCCAGGGCCATGCAATAGGCCCAGGCAAAAGCCACGGTGGAATCGCCCGAGACCCGGCCGGCCAGCCGGTAGCCCTCGAGCGGCGGCAGTTCGGTGAAACGCCGCTCGATGCCCTTGTGCGTGTAGCCCAGGTGTTCTTCCAGCCGCAGCACCTTCTCGCCGACCACGGAAAAGCGGAAGTGGCCGGGTTCGATGATGCCGGCATGCACCGGGCCGACGGCGATCTCGTGCACCCCGTCGCCCTCCACACGCACGAAAGGATAGTCGGCAGGTAGTTTGCCGGCCGTGGCCGCACCCGCCTGCGCGCCGCTTTGCAGCGGCCGCGCCCCTGGCGGCCAGCGGCCGTGGTCCAGCCAGGGCCGGGCATCGCGGTTGCCCTGCACGGCGATACCCACCAGGTCGGTCATGGCACGCTGCATCCGGCCCGCGCATGGGAATATGCCGGCCAGATCCGGCACCGCGGGTGCGATACCATCAAGCCGCAGTTCGAGCCATATCAGTCCCCGCGGCGTGGCGTACGTCACGCATGCCGTCAACGTACCGCCGACGGCACCCCGGTCGATGCCCCACAGCGCAACGAGGCGCCCGCCCGCGTCCGCCACCGCACGGGCCGTGGCGGACCAGCCGTCTGGCCCAACCTGGCCGTGCCAGACTGGCAGCGGCGCGGACAGCCGCTCCAGGTCGAGGCCGGGATCGGACAGTGTCATCGGTTCAGCTCCCCAGCATTGCGGCTGCCTGCCGGTACCAAGTGTCGAGATACGGCGGAATATAGAGGCCCAGCATCAGCCCCAACGCGAGGTGCGTGAACACCGGGACCAGCGCTGGCGGATGCGCTAGGGGCTTGAGCGTGGTGTCGCCGAAGACCATCGGTTGCACCCGGCTGAACACCGCGGCGAACGCCAACCCGAGTGCGAGCAGCAGGAAGGGCGTGGCCCACGGCTGCTCGCGCATGGCGGTCGTGACGATCAGGAACTCGCTGGCAAAGACCCCGAACGGCGGCATGCCCAGGATGGCGAGCGCCCCCAACATCAGACCCCAGCCGACCGTGGGACTGACACGGATCAGCCCGCGGATGTCGTCCATGACTTGCGTGCCCGCCTTCTGCGCGGCGTGGCCGACGGCGAAGAAGATTGCCGACTTGACCAGCGAATGCACCGTCATGTGCAGCAGGCCGGCATAGCTGGCGATCGGCCCGCCCATGCCGAAGGCGAAGGTCATCATGCCCATGTGCTCGATCGACGAATACGCGAACATGCGCTTGATGTCGCGCTGCCGGATCAGGAAGAAGACAGCCGCGACCACCGATAGCAGGCCGAACCCCATCATCAGGCGGCCGGTGAGCTGATTGCCCAGCGCCGCATCGGTCAGCACCTTGCAGCGCAGCACGGCATATAGCGCCACGTTGAGCAGCAGGCCGGAGAGCACGGCGGACACCGGGGTCGGCCCCTCGGCGTGGGCATCGGGCAGCCAGTTATGCAGCGGGACCAGGCCGACCTTAGTGCCATAGCCGATAAACAGGAAGGCGAACGCCAGCGTGATGATGTTGGGATCGAGCTGGCGCTTGACCGCGTCCAGGTTGGTCCACAGCAGCGCGCCACCCTCCGGGCCGATGACCTGTTCGGCGGCCATGTACAGCAGCACCGTGCCGAACAGCGCCTGGGCAATCCCCACCCCGCACAGGATGAAGTACTTCCATGCCGCTTCGAGGCTAGCGGCGGTGCGGTAGACGCTGACCAGCAGCACCGTGGTCAGCGTGGCGGCCTCCATCGCAACCCACACGATACCCATATTGTTGGTCGTCAGCGCCAGCAGCATGGTGAAGGTGAAGAGCTGGTACATGCTGTGGTACAGGCGCAGCCGCGGCGGCGTCATCTTGCCATGATCGTGCTCCACCTGCATGTACGGCCGCGAGAAAATCGAGGTGGTCAGGCCCACGAACGCGGTCAGCGCAACCAGAAAGACGTTCAGGGCATCGATGTAGAACTCCCGGTCCCACGCCAGCATCGGACCATCGGCGACGATTTGCGCCGTCAGCACGCAGGCCGCGAGGAATGTGCCCAGGCTGAAGGCGACGTTGATGTCGCGTGCGCGCTCGCGATGTCCCGTCAGCGCCAGCACCAGCCCACCGGCGAGCGGAAATCCGAGCAGAAAGGCCAGCGCGGTCAACTCAATCCTCCTTCAGCTTCTCAAGGTGACGGATGTCCAGGCTGTCGAACTGCTCGCGGATCTGGAACATAAACACACCCAGGATCAGCACGCCGATCAGCACATCCAGCGCTATGCCTAACTCGACCACCATCGGCATGCCATAGGTCGCTGCGGTGGCGGCGAAGAAGAGGCCATTCTCCATCGCCAGGAAGCCGATGACCTGTGGCACCGCCTTGGAGCGCGTGATCATCATCAGGAAGGACAACAGCACGCAGGCCAGCGCGATGCCCAGCGTGCCGCTGGCGAGCTTCAGCGACAGCCGCGAGATCGGCATGGTGAGGTTGAACGCGAAGATCACCACCAGGATGCCGATCAGCATGGTGGTGGGGATGTTGATCAGCGTCTCAACGTCCCAGCGAATCTGGAGACGATCGATAACGCGGTGCAGCAGATAGGGGATGAGCAACACCTTGAGTATCAGGGTCAGGCCGGCCGACAGGTAAAGGTGCGGCTGGCCCGTCACGTAGCCGACGACGGCGGTGGCCAACGCCAGGGTCGCCCCCTGCAGCGTGAACAGGTGGATCAGCGACAGGATTCGTCGCTGCGAGATCATGGCGAAGGCGAGGATCAGTAGCACCGCGCCAAGTAGGTTGACAAACTGGGTCAGGAGCGCAGTCATTGCCGTGTTCTCAGTGAGCCAGCAGCAAGTGGACCAGCATCCCGATCACAGCCAGCAGAAAGGCGGTGGCCAGGAACTCCGGCACACGGAAGATGCGCATCTTGGCGCTTGCCGTCTCCAGCGCCGCCAGCAGGACCCCACCCACGATGAGCTTGAGCAGCAGCGCGGGCAGCGCCAGCAGCATGGCCAGGGGAGCGTGCGCTTCGGCAACGCCCCAGGGAAAGAACAGCGCCAGGCCGATGCAGGAATAGGCGAACAGCTTGAGGCTCGCCGCCCATTCAAGGAGTGCCAGATGCCGGCCCGAGTATTCGAGAATCAGCGCCTCGTGGATCATCGTCAGCTCGAGGTGAGTGGCGGGATTGTCGACCGGTATTCGGGCATTCTCGGCCAGAGATACCATGGTGAACGCAACGCCGGCAAACGCCAGGCCCGGGTAGATGGCCAGGTCCCGGTGGGCGATCGTCTCGACAATGGTGGTGAGCGAGGTCGACTTGGAGATCAGCGAGGCGGAGAACAGCACCATCAGCAGCGCTGGTTCCGCCAGGAAGCCGATCAGCATCTCGCGCCGCGCGCCCAGCGTTCCAAAGGCGGTGCCAACGTCCATCGCTGCCAGCGAGATGAAGACCCGCGCCAGCGCGAACAGGCCGACCAGGGCGATCGCGTCGGCGGCCGGTGCCAGTGGCAGGTCCGTGGAAACGGTAGGGATGATAGAGCAAGCGAGCGCCATGCAGCCGAACACCACATAGGGCGTGGCGCGGAACAGCGGCGACGCATTATCTGCGACCACCGATTCCTTGTTGAATAGTTTGTGCAGCATTCGATACGGTTGCCAGAGGCTGGGCGCCGACTTGTTCTGCAGCCAGGCCCGCCACTGGTTGACCCAGCCGATCAGTAGTGGCGCCAACGCGATCGAGATCACAATCTCGAGTAGCTGTGACAGGATTCCGGTCAGGTTCATGCAACCCTCATCGCATCACGGCCAGTAGCGTGGCGGCCAGGGTCACGAAGCTGTACAGCAGGTATGCCGAGATGCGTCCCTGTTGCATCAGGCCGATCAGCCGGGCCAGATACGACGCCAGATCGATCACGGGGACATACATCCAGCGCCAGAAATGATCCGCCACTGTGACCTGGTAGTGCGGCTGCTCATCGAATGGCGATGGCAGGTCGCGGCGCATCAGGAAAAACGGTTCAAAGATCTGGCGGATCGGCTGACCGAAACCCTCGGCGGTGTCCTGCATGCGCGCGGTGCCCCATGGGAAGCCGCAAGCCCAGGGCGGGCTGCGGCGAAGCCGACCGTGGTAGAAGCGGCGCACCAGCAGGTAGGCGAGGGCAACGCTGGCCAGAATGCCGAGCAGGAAAATGACCGGCCCATAGCTGGCCTGGGCCAGGCCATTGGGCGCCAGCAGCCAGCCGCTGGCGGCGGTCCGGGCGCCGAGTCCGCTTGCCACCAGTTGCTGCGTCACCGGATCGATCAACTGCACGAATTGGGTCGGCAGCAAGCCAAGCGCGATACAGCCCAGCGCGAGCCACAGCATGCCCGCGCGCTCCCAGCGGCCGGCGTCGTGCGCGTCGGCCAGCTTGAGCTCACGGGGCTGGCCGAGGAAGATCACACCGAAGAACTTGACCATGGTGTAGCCGGCCAGTGCCGCCACCAGCGCGATCAGCGCGGCGACCACCGGGATCAGCATGGTCAGTATCGGCTCCGGAAGACCCGGCGTGAACAGGAAGCTTTGCAGCAGTAGCCACTCCGAGACGAAACCGCCGAGCGGCGGCAGCCCCGCGCTGGCCAGTACGCCCAGTAGCGTAAGCCAGCCCACCCATGGCATATAACGAATCAATCCGCCCAGCTTGCCCAGGCTTCTCTGCTCGGTGGCATGCAACACGCTTCCGGTCCCCAGAAAGAGCAGACTTTTGAAGAACGCATGGCTGGCGACATGGTAGAGCGCAGCCGTCAGGGCCAGGGCGGCCATTGGCTTCATGCCGTAGGCCGAAAACAGCAAGGTCAGGCCCATGGCAACGAAGAGCAGGCCCATGTTCTCGATCGACGAATAAGCCAGAAGCCGCTTCATGTCGGTTTGTACCGCGGCAAAGACCACGCCGAACAGCGCCGTGGCCAATCCAATGGCCAGCAGCAATCCGCCCCACCACCACAGACGCACCTGCAGCAGGTCGAAGGACACGCGCAGCAGGCCGTAGATGGCAGTGTTGAGCATGACGCCGCTCATCATTGCCGATACCGGTGACGGCGCTGCCGGATGCGCCTCCGGCAGCCAGACGTGCAGAGGCAGGACGCCGGCCTTGGCGCCAAATCCGAACAGGGCGAGCAGGAAACCGACGGAGGCCCAGAACGGCGTCAGCGCCTGGGCTCGCATGTTGGCAAACGTATAGTCGCCGGTGTTGGCCTGCAGCACGCCAAAACACAGCAGGATGGCGATCGCCCCGATGCGCGCCATCGTGATGTAGAGATAGCCGGCGGCGCGCACTTCGGCGATGCGGTGGTTGGCGGTCACCAAGAAGAACGATGACAGCGCCATGGTTTCCCACATCACCATAAAAGAGTATGCGTCGTCAGCCAGGATCACCCCCGCCATGCTGGCAAGGAACAAGTGGTATTCAAGACAAAGCAGGCCCGGCGGCGTGCCTTCCCCCTTGCGGAAGTAGCCAGCCGCAAACGTCGAGATGCCGGCCGCTGCTCCCCCCATTGCCATCAGGAAGTAGGCTGACAGGCTGTCGAGCCGGACGTGGAACGGCAGCGCGGGCAGGCCAACGGGCAGCACGGCAGCCTCGGGCGTGCCGAAGACGGCGTGGAGCGCCAGACCGAAAAGCGCCAGCCCTAGCAGTCCCCCGATGGGGAATAGCACTTGGGATACCAAAGCAAGCCGATGCAGCGCCAGGACCCCAGTCACGCCGACAAGCAGCCAGGCCCCAACCACAATCAGCATCCAGTCGAGATGAAGCCATTGCGTGAGAGGGGGCACGCTGCTCATGGGTCAGGCTCCGCGACGGGTTGCACGGCGCTTGGCGGGAGGTGCCGCGCCGCGCCGCGACGGCGCGCCCACCGGTGACCTCTCATTGCCGATGGCTTCCGCTTTGTCCGTGTCCACGCCGCTGGGGGCATACTGGACGCCATGTTGGGCCAGGTAGTCGCGGATAAGACGCCGTATCACCTGCGATGCGGTCAGATCCTGCTGTGCACAAAGGCGCTCGAAGGCAGCCTTTTTGTTGGGATCGATGAGCAGCGTAAGCCGAGCGGTCTTTTGCTCCATGGGAGCCTCAAGATGGCAATACGATGATTACATGAATCACATCATAGATGATGGCCATGCGAATCCAAAGGGCTAGACGCTACCATTCCTTGACCACCGCTTGACGGCGGATCCGACCGATGCTGGCGGCAACTACCGTATTGCCACGCCTGCAATCGAAACCTTCTATGAATTTGTTGCTCGATGTCTACGCTACCGGGTCATGGGAGCATTGATCTATGGTCCTTCCCGCATCGGCAAGACCAGGGCCATCGAATACGTGCGGTTGCTGCTGGCGCGCGGTCACCCGAAGATGACGAGCTACCGCGCGCAATGTGAACACAAGCCGCGGCATGCCGAAGGCCCGTTCTTTGCGAATCTGCTTGAGGCTGTTGGCGACCCGGATCCGAACGCAGGTTCCAATCCGCCCAAGCGTATGCGGCTGGCCCTGCGGATTCGTGAGGCCGCGGCCCGGGCGGGAAGCGGCACTGTGCTGCTCTTCTGCGACGAGGCAGCGCTACAACGATAATGAGTACGAGTGGCTGCGTGATGTCCACGACTGTCTCGATCGGCAGCAGATCTCACGATCGGAAAGAGGCTGGGAGAAAAGGCCACGAAGGTGATCTACAAAACCGATGTCGCTTGCGCGACAATGAACATACCGACAACAACGGCGGAGCGCGCCGCCGGACTGTTTGACGAACAGAGCGATGCAGTCAGATAGATGATCTGGAGCGCCATTGCAATAGCACATGAGGCCAGCGCCCACGTGGGCTTGTGCGGAAAAGCACCGAGCGACCGTATTGGTTTCGCCGGATTCCTGGGCGAATGCGGGATCGATTCCATTTCAGTGACCCCGGACAGCTTCATAGCGGTCAAGCACACAGTTGCCGCCGCCGAAGCCGCCATGGCGATGGCGCGTTGAACAACAACCCTTCAGCATACGGCGGGGCCATGCCAACCCTGATGGATGATGACAGACATTTTGACCATTACCCCGAATCCCGCCGTGGATGTGGCAACCTCGATCGACCGAGTGGCAGATACGCGCAAGCTAAGATGCGGCGAGGCGAGGCGGGATCCGGGAGGCGGCGGGATCAATGTGGCACGCGTTATACAGCGCCTTGGCGGTGATTGCCTCGCCATCTATCTCGCTGGAGGTGCGACGGGGATGCTATTGCAACATCTGCTCGATGCAGAGCGAGTGCCAGGCGTGTGCCTTGCGATTGCCGGGGAGACGCGAGAGAATTTTTCCGTGACTGAATCCTCCACCGGACGCCAATTCCGCTTCGTTCTGCCAGGGCCAAACGTAGCACAGGACGAATGGGAGCGTTGCATCATTCATCTTGAGACGCTCGCCAAGCCGCCGCGATATCTGGTGATGAGCGGCAGTCTGCCACCCGGTGTTCCTGTAGATTTCTATGCAAGACTTGCACGCCTGGCACGCGCGCGCGGCACGCAGATTGTCGTGGACACTTCGGGTCCCGCGCTCGTTTCCGCATTGAACGAGGGAGTCAGTCTGGTCAAACCGAGCCTGGCCGAACTACGTGAGTTGACTGGCTTGCCATTGCACGGTGAAGAAGAGTGGCGCAATGCCGCGTTGGAAGTTGTCCGAGACGGGCGCGCGCAGATGGTGGCACTTACGCTCGGCGAGCAGGGCGCATTGCTGGTGACCGCGGATCAGACCTTTCGAGCGCCAGCCTTGCCTACGCCAGTGTCCAGTTCTATCGGGGCGGGCGACAGCTTCCTTGCTGCAATGGTCTGGGCGCTGAAGCGTCACGCAAGCAAGAAGGAGGCATTCCACTATGGGCTGGCGGCCGCTTCTGCGACGTTGCTGAGTGCGGGAACAGGGCTTTGTCAGCGCGCAGACGTCGACCGGAAGTACCGGGAAATCTCTGGGGGATGAAACCTGGGACAGGACAAGCGTTGGAGCATCGCAGCAAACGGTGATGCCTGCACCGCTCACTTCGCGCCCGTCGCTTCAGAGACTGTTTCGCACGAATCAGTCTCGATCAGTTCGCCGCGAACGGCTACGTCCGCGGAGTTGCTGTCTGGCTACATGGCGCAGACCCGGGCTCCCGCAGTTGCGGCTCGTGAACAGGAGTTCTTTTCGCTTTCCCGGCTCGACTCTCGGCCGCCTTGTCGAACGTGTGGTACGCGGAGACACTGTCGTCCAGTTGCGCTGCCCGCGGCTTGCGGAGGGAGCATGGGAGGAACCCCATTCAGGGCAGATCGTGATCAACGCCGCGCGTCGGCAGCGGGGAGCGCGGATCCTTGATCCATGGCAAATAGCCTAGGTGGTTCGGGTCTTATATTGGATTTGCAGCAGGACGTAAAAGTCCCCAATGAGTTCGATGCCGGCGGGTACTGGGTGCAGCTGGTTTCACATTTAAAACCGGAATTGCGACAGGGTGGTTTCTTCTCGCGAGATCCGATCGTCAAGTTATCTAATTGCTTGGGGGAAACTATGTCAATCCATAATATTTGCGTCGCACCAGCTCATCTTGGTTGGACCATCCGTGCTGAAGATAACGCAGCTGTGGGCAAGTCCTTTGGCTCGCTTAATGAAGCCATAGAAGCAGCTACAGATATCGCAAAGCTAGAGAGGGCCGAACTCGTCGTCTATGGGCTTGACGGCAGGCTCCGGCTGCGACGTTCCTTCAGTGAACGAACGTCGGAAGCCACTTCGTTCTCGCGTTGAACGGAGGAGAGTGTCGAGGTAGCCGTTGGAGCCGCACTTAGCGGGCATGTCTGCGCCAGGCCTTGCAGAGTTTGCCGCGAGGGACCGGTCAGACAGACTGACGCCGGGGCCATCAGGCTTGTCCGGCTCTGCGCAAATTCTTGCTAACGTGATCACAAAGCGAGGCGATGCAAACGTTCAAATATCGGCCGCCAATCGAGACGTTATCAAACGATTTTATTCAGCCCACACATGGAAGATGATCGCACGCGAACAACTTCGCTTCGTTCTACGGCAAGGCAAGGCTGCAATCTCTTTGGCTGCATTGCAGACTTTCGCTGCATTGGCGTCATTGACCGCTTCCGGCCCCTTATCTGACGATCGTTCGAATTGTTCGAATTGAGCCGACAGTCCGGATTGTCCAAAAAGACAGTCCCTCGCCCTGGGCTGCTTAGCGATGCACAAAGTACGTGACGGCAACCGCCGTGCTCGGCGTGGCCGTGCTTGCTAGGTGCGGTCGTCCTTTTGGGCGCCGATAGTCGTGTCGCCATCAGATCCACGGCTTCCCCGTCCAAGACGTGGTACGTTGTGCGAGAAGCATTGCCGATAATGCGCCAGGTTCCGAGCCGATGCCATAGCGCTGCTGCATTCGCCTTCGGCCCCGCGTTCGTGAGCGGATCCGCGGGGGCTCAGGGAAGAATAGTCAGGACGGCGGCGCCAGCCAGTCGGCCCTCGCGCATGTCGGCCAGTGCAACATTGGCCTGTTCGAGCGGGTAGGCTGTGGTATGGATCTTCAGCGGCGTGCGGGCTGCGATCTCCATCAGCGCGTCGCCGTCGGCACGCGTCAGGTTGGCCACGGAGCACAGGCGCCGCTCTTCCCACAGAAGCGAATAGGGCATGGCGGGGATGTCGCTCATATGGATACCGCCACAGACTACGATGCCCCCCTTTTCTACCGCGCGTAGCGCACGCGGCACCAGCTCCCCCAGCGGGGCGAAGATCAGCCCCGCATCCAGCGGCACCGGTGCGTCGAGATCGCTGGCACCGGCCCAGCATGCACCTGTGCGGCGAGCCAGCTGCTGTGCAGCGTTGTCTCCCGCGCGAGTGAAGGCATAGACCTCCCGGCCCTGCGACACGGCAATCTGCGTCACCAGGTGGGCCGCCGCGCCGAATCCGTAAATGCCGATGCGGCGCGCGTCGCCCGCCATATGTAGAGTGCGATAGCCGATCAGGCCGGCACAGAGCAGTGGTGCGGCGTGCTCGTTGTCATAGCTGGCGGGAATGCCGAAGCAGTAGCGGCTGTCGGCTACAACGTACTCCGCGTAGCCGCCGTCGCGCGTATAGCCGGTGAATTGCGGCGCGTCGCAGAGATTTTCACGCTGCCGATGGCAGAATCTGCACTGGCCGCAGGTATGGCCCAGCCACGGCACGCCGACACGGTCGCCTTGCCTGAGTGCGGTGACACCGCTTCCGCACGTTTCGACCGTACCGACGACTTCGTGCCCCGGAATGAGCGCAGGCTTGGGGTGGCGTAGGTCGCCGTCGACAATATGGAGGTCGGTGCGGCATACGCCACAAGCTGCAACCGCTATGCGTACCTCACCCGGTCCCGGCTCGGGGACCGGCACACGCCCCAAGCGCAGGGGCAGCCCCGCACCTTCGAACTGCATCGCTCGCATGATCTCCTGCATGGCACGGTCCTTGTTGGTGCTCGGGTCGGGGTCAGCCTTCGATCTCGCTACGGACCAGCAGCACCGGCCTGATGGTCTGCGCGAGGACGCCTTCTGACACGCTGCCCATCAGCACGCGCCTGACGCCGCGCCGGCCATGGGTCCAGAAAGCGATCATGTCAGCATTCCGGGTGTTGGCTTCGTTGACGATGGTCGACGAGATCCGGCCTGGGGCCACCGGCTTCTCGTCCAACTGCGCATTGCACCGGATACCGGCTTCGCTAAGGTGGGCTGTGGTCGCATCCAATGCCTTGCGGCCATGAGAGACCAGCTTGTTGACCAGTTCGTGCGGGTCGAAATAGCCGGCCTCGAAGTAGATGTCGCTGTCGTCCACCACGTACAGCACCTTGACTTCCGCGTTGGTGGCCCGGCCGATGGCGATGGCCTGGCTGAGCGCCAGGTCGGAGGACCGGCTGCCGTCCACGGCAAGCAGGATGCGCTTATACATGAGATGTCTTCCTGAGGGGGATTGACCCAAGTCCCTTATTAGGATTCTATGTAATCAGCGTAGATGGCGACGGTGGATTCGGGTTGACATGGCTCAACGCCGGCCGCGGGGCGATGGAATCCTGAGTAGGCGAGCACCGGTCTCTGCGCTACACGTTGCACCGCCGGCTCCACCATTTGTCCAGCTCCACCGCAATCGTCAATGTCAGCGCGAGCGACAACAGCCCGGCCCACGTCGTAGCCGACACAGGTGTGAGGCTAAGCGTGTCACTTAGCCCGGGTATGTACATGGCAGCGATATGGAATGACTGGGCGGCCAGTACGCTGGCCACCAGCATCGGATTGGCGAAGACCCCCTGTCGGAATACGGAGTGGCGCTCCGAACGGCTACTAAACGTCTGCAAGTTCTCAAACAGCACAAACAGCAGCAGCAATTGGTTGCGTGCCTCGTCTATGTGATAGCCGCGGTCGAGCAGCCAGTAGAAAGTTGCGAATCCCCCTACGCCCATGACAAGAGTCGAATAGCAGATGCGGCGGATCATTACGCGGTCAAAGATCGGTTCCCGGGGCTTGCGCGCCGGATACGACAGTTCATCGCCTTCCGCGTGCTCGGTAGCCAGAGCCACATCCTGGATGCCATTGGTCACGAGGTTGAGCCACAGCAGCTGCACCGGCAGCAATGGCATTGGCAGACCCAGGGGAATCGCCAGCAGAAACAGAACCACTTCGGCCGCGCCGGTGGAAACCACCATGAAGATGACTTTGCGAATGTTCGCGTACGCCACCCTGCCTTCATGGATGCCGTTGACGATGGACGCAAAGTTGTCATCGGTGAGGACAATGTCTGCGCTTTCCTTCGCCACTTCAGTTCCCTTTCGGCCCATGGCCACACCGACGTGTGCGTGCTTGAGCGCAGGAGCGTCGTTGACGCCGTCGCCAGTGACTGCCACGAAATGGCCGGTTCTTGCCAGCGACAGGACAATGGACAGCTTTTGGTCCGGACTGACGCGGGCGTAGATGCGCGCACGGTGGGTCAGTTGGTCGAGTCCGTGCGGCCCCTCGCTCTCGGCCTGGCGCACCTGCTCGCCCGTCACGACCTGGTCCGCGGTAAAGCGTAGCCCCGCCTGCGCTCCAATTGCGCTGGCCGTCAACGGATCGTCGCCAGTCACCATCGCCACGTCGATGCCGGCGCTGTAGCAGCGTCGGATAGCCTCGGGGACCTCTGGACGAACCGGATCCTTCATGCCTGCCATTCCCAGAAAGGTCAGGTTGACCAGGTGCCCGTGTCCGTAGGACCCGTCCGGCTCTGCATCAATCGTGCCTTCAGCGAACGCCAGCACGCGTAGTCCTTGGGCGGCCAGCGCTGCTTTTCCCCGAAGCAGTGCCTCGCGCCGGATCGGCACGGCATGGCCGCGAGCAGCCGCCTGGTCGCACATGGCGATCAGCGTCTCGGGCGCTCCCTTGACGAACACGCGGATCGTCTCTTCGTGCCGGTGGAACGAGGCCGCGTACCGCAGGTCTGGCTCATACGGGATACGGCCCACCAAGGGGTACCGCTGTCGGATCTCATTGGCTACGGTGCCTCCCTTGTGCGCTGCGGCCAGCAGCGCCACGTCCACGCTGTCCCCGGTGCCAGTCCAGCCGTCGCGCTCCCTGGATAGTTGGGCCTCGTTTGGCAGCGCCGCGGCCCTTAGCAGGGCCGCTACCCGCGTTCTCGCGTCCTGGTCGGTGGTGCCGGCCGCGTGGATCGTGCAGTTGTCCAGGTCGTGCCCGACGTCGCAGGAAAACGCCGTGCCGTCGGGAAGCCGGATATCGGTGACGACAAGCTCGTTCATGGTCAGGGTGCCGGTCTTGTCGGTGGCGATCATGGTGCAGGAGCCAAGCGACTCCACGGCGGGCATTTTGCGCACGATCACGTGGGCCTTTGCCATCCGCCGCATGCTGATCGCCAGCGCCACCGAAATGGCGACGGGCAGTCCTTCGGGGATCGCGCTCACCGCCAGTCCGACCGACATCATGAACAGTTCGCGCAATGCCATGCCGCGCAGCATACCCACCAACACTAGCAACGAGACAGCCACGCCTACCGCCACCGCGATCAGTCGGGAAAAACGCTGGAGCCTGAGAATCAAAGGTGGCTGCGAGATGGATTCGCGGCCCAGTTCCCGCGCAATCCGGCCAATTTGCGTGGCAGCGCCAGTTGCCACCACGATGCCGTGGCCCCTGCCGCGGAGCACCACCGTGCCGGCGAAGGTCAGGCACTGGCGGGCGCTCGCTGTGGCGTTGCTGGGATCACATGCGGAGAGCTTGCGCACCGGTAGCGATTCGCCGGTCAGCAGGGATTCATCGCACTGCAGGTCAATGGTGTAGGTCAGTTTCAGGTCGGCCGGCACTCGGCTGCCGGCTTCCAGCACCACCAGGTCACCCGGTACCAGGGTACTTGCGTCGATCTCCTGCTGCACGCCGTCCCGGATCACCGGGGCACGGGGCTGCTCCATCTTGCGCAGCGCCACGGTCGCCTTGTCCGCCGTATGCTCCTGTGCGGTGCCGATGACTCCGTTAAGCAGCAGTACTGCCCCAATGAACAGTGCGTCCTTCAGGTCACCCAATGCGAGCGACACCGCTGCCGCGGCCAGGAGGATGTAAATAAGCGGACTGAGGAACTGGCGCAGAAACAGCGCGACAACCGACCTCGGGGCCGCCTGAGGCAGCACATTGCGGCCCACCTCGGCCAGCCGCGCACGAGCCTGCGCGGTGGTCAGGCCGGGTGGGACGTGCCCCGGATCTCTGCCATCCCGAGTACCGTAATGTTCTTCGTCAGATCGGGGGCGATCCGTTTGCAACGCGCTGGAGCGATTTTGCATGAGGTTTCCCAAGGTATGCTCGGCGCGGGACCACGCGTGCGGACTTCTGTCGGCCCTGCGCGTACGACACGTGCGGCGAGGGCCGGACACTGTTCAAGCGTAGGTACTCGCGTGTCCGCATGATTGATCCGTATCAACCACCACTCGGTTCCCCCTCCTAGACTGGCTGTATCGGCCAGCGGCACCCGTGGCGGGACCAACGGCTTCGCGCAAGCGTCAAAGGACACCAGCATGCAACTGCAATTCCTCGGCGCGACCGATACGGTCACCGGCTCCAAGTACCTGCTCGATACCGGTAGTCACCAGGTCATGGTCGACTGCGGCCTGTTCCAGGGATACAAGACCTTGCGACTTCGCAACTGGGACCCACTGCCGCTCGATCCGGCCAAGCTCGACGCCGTGGTGCTGACCCATGCCCACATCGACCACAGCGGGTATTTGCCCCTGCTGGTGCGGAACGGCTTCCGCGGCAGCGTGTACTGCACCATGGGCACCGCGCAGCTGTGCGGCATCCTATTGCCAGACAGCGCCCACCTGGCGGAAGAAGACGCCGCTTACGCGAACCGCAAGGGTTTTTCGCGTCACCGGCCCGCATTGCCTCTTTACACTGCCGCCGACGCTGCACGAGCAATGCGGCGGCTCCAGCCGATGCAGTTCGGCAAGCGCTTCCAGGTAGTGCCCGGCGTAGAGGCGGAGTTTGCCCGGGCCGGACATATCATCGGGGCAGCTATCGTCACGTTGTTCGTCGACGGCAAGCGTATCGTCTTCTCAGGCGACCTCGGGCGGCAGCAAGACATTGTCATGCGCGCGCCGGAAATGGTGCGTCTGGCGGATTACCTGCTGGTGGAGTCCACCTATGGCGACCGGCGGCATCCGGACGACGACCCGCTCGATGTGCTCGGCGAGATAGTCAGCCGGACAATTGGCCGCGGCGGCAGCTTGATCATCCCCGCTTTCGCGGTGGGGCGCACGCAGAGCCTGTTGTACTGCCTGCACCGCCTGCGCGAGCTCAAGCGAATCCCCGACGTGCCGGTGTACCTCAACAGCCCGATGGCCATCGACGCGACCATGATTTTCTCGCTGCATCCGGAAGAGCTGCGCATCAGCCGCGAAGAGTGCGCCGCAGCCTGCAATCTCGCCACCCCGGTGCAGAGCATGGAGCAGTCGATCTGGTTGAACCACGACCGAAGTCCCAAGATCATCCTGGCTGGCAGCGGCATGGCTACCGGTGGTCGTGTGGTCCACCATCTTGCCGCCTACGGTCCGAACCCTCGCAACACCATCCTGCTTTCCGGCTTCCAGGCGGCGGGTACGCGCGGCGCAGCGCTGGCCGCAGGCCGGCGCGACATCCGCGTCCATGGCAAGGACATCGCCGTGCATGCGTCGGTGGAGCAGGTGGAGAACCTGTCCGCACATGCCGATGCCGCGGAACTTATGACCTGGCTTGGCGGCTTTCACCAGGCGCCGCGGCGTACGTTTGTTGTCCACGGCGAGCCACAGGCAAGCGACGCGCTGCGCCAGCTTATTGAGCGCGACCTGCGCTGGGCGGTCACCATGCCGGAGTATCGGCGGTCCTACCCGCTCGATTGATCCAGCCCGGCGCCTGCCCTATGCATTTTTCGTCACGTCGGCCAAACCACGGAATCACGTCATGGACTTTAGAAGCATCCTCGTCGACCTCAGCGCAGATGCTGCCCGGTCGGCACGCATTGAAACAGCGGCACGGGCTGCCGCGAAATTTGGCGGCAGCGTGGTCGGACTGACTGCAACTGGAACAAACCTGGAGCCGTTTCGTGGGGCGGGCGAAGAAGCCGGGCAATACGCGGCGCTTGCCGCCAGCCAGCTGCACAAACTGGTTGCCGGTCACAAGGAAGCCCTCGACACGCTGACCGAGCAAGTTTCGCCGGACATTCCTACCCGGCATATCGTTATCGACGCCGAGTCCGGCTGGGCGCTTGCCGACGAGGGCCGTTTCGCCGATCTCATCCTTCCCGCACCGCCGTCGGCGGATGCCGATGTGCCGGCGCTGCTGGCCGGGGTTGCGGAGTATGCGATGCTCAATGCCGGCCGGCCCATCTTGCTGGTGCCGGGCGCGGCCGGCCCGCGATTTGGTGGCCATGTGGCCATCGCATGGAACGGCGGCCGAGAGGCCGCGCGGGCGGTAGCGGACGCATTGCCGTGGCTCGAGCATGCCAGTGCTGTTTCCGTCCTGGTGGTCAGCGCAGGCAAGTATGGTGCTGCCATTGAGAAAGAGGCCTACCGTGACAGCGGGAACCGGCTGACAGCGTGGCTGGCCAGCCATGACATCAATGCCAATCTCCTTGTCGGGGAGGGCGACCCCGACCACGTTCTGCTGCAACTTGCTTGCAAGGTACAGGCCGACCTGCTGGTCGCCGGCGGCTATGGCCGTTCCCGGCTGAAGGAGCTTGTGCTGGGTGGCACCACCCGCGCCCTGCTGCGCCAGTCATCTTTGCCAGTCTTCATGTCGCACTGAGGGGTGACCGCTGCCAGTGGGGCAGCGCACGGCCTGGCCGCAGGCGCTTCGTTCGGCCGGCATATTGCGTGCCGGCCGAACGTTGGTTTGCCGACATACCCGAGCCGTTTCCTGATCTAGTGTCTAACATGCGTGACTCAGCCGGTGTCGGCACACGGGTTGTGGCTCCGACGTTGCCTGCAACTGCGAGATTCCGGTTTTGAGCCGCATCGAGCACAACTCGCTTCTCGTGCAGTTGCCTTTCCGCGCACAAACTCTATAGTCCATTGGCAAGGTAACAGAGACGAGAGCATGCCCCTGAAGGCGTCTTCACTTGATCCGCAGGCGAGCAGGCAAGCCAGTCCGTCTCCTGCATGGAGGCCTGCGGACATCGCCCTCGGACTGAGCGTCGTGCTGGCTTGCGTTGGGCTGGCGTACTTGTTGCAAGCTGCCGTGGAGCGCTACCGCGCTCTGGTGCTGGCGCCAATGGTGCCTGTCCTGGGCGCAGGCAGCGGTCTGCTGCTGGGGCTTTATCTGATCCGGATACGCAAGCTCAGGCAGACCACCGCAGACAACCTCCGGCGGGTGGCCGAAAGCGAGGCACGGCTGGCCGGCATTATCCGGTCCTCGATGGAGGCAATCATCACAGTGGACAGCGAACAGCGCGTCCTGTTGTTCAATCCCATGGCGGAGACGCTGTTCGGCTGGACGGCAGCTGACGCGATCGGGCGCAAACTCAGCAACTTCATCCCGCAGCGCTTCCGCGCTGTCCATGAAGAGCACGTGCGCCGCTTTGGCGTTACCGGGGTATCGGAGCGCCAGATGGGCAGACAGCGCACGCTTCATGCGCTGCGCCGCGACGGCAGCGAGTTCCCGATTGAAGCGTCGATCTCGCAGACCTCGGACCGCGGCGGCAAGCTTTATACCGTGATGCTGCGCGATACCACCGAGCGGGTACGGGCGGAGGAGGCGCTACACCGCTCCCGCGAAGAGCTGGAACAGCTCTCCGATGGCATCCTCACCGCGCGGGAAGAGGAGAAACGCCGCATCGCCCGTGAACTGCACGATGACCTTGGTCAGCGCCTCAGTGCCCTGAAGATGGATCTCGCCATGCTGGAGG
Organism: Cupriavidus sp. DF5525; assembly: GCF_040149425.2. Lineage (NCBI taxonomy): Bacteria > Pseudomonadati > Pseudomonadota > Betaproteobacteria > Burkholderiales > Burkholderiaceae > Cupriavidus > Cupriavidus sp. DF5525. The sequence continues at coordinate 1,800,498 of NZ_CP168265.1, forward strand.
CCGACGTACTGGAAGGCCGGGATGCCGCCAGCCTGTCGGCGGAGATAGCAACCATGCATACCGTGATTGACGAGACGGTGGCGTCGGTCCGGCGCATTGCCACGGATCTGCGCCCGGCGCTGCTGGACGAATTGGGCATGGTGCCTGCAATCGAATGGCTGGCCAACGACTTCTCGACCCGATATGGGTTAGCCGTATCGGTGGTCGCCGCGGACGACGAGGTGCCGGAAAAGATCGCCGTCGCCGCATTCCGCATCGTTCAGGAGGCGCTAAGCAACGTGGTTCGGCACGCCAACGCCAGCAGGGCAACGGTTTCCATTGGCAGGGACGGGCCGAACCTGCGGCTCGAAATACATGACGACGGCTCTGGGTGGAAGGAGCGTCCAGCGGACAACGGTCAGCGCAAGTCGCTGGGGCTGCTGGGGATTCGCGAGCGCGCCCGGTTGCTGGGCGGCGACGTCCTTGTCCAGAGTTCGCCCGACGATGGCTTTCGCCTGGTCGTGCGAATTCCGCGGGAGCAGGGGGAACGGGCATGACAAGGGTGATGATTGCGGATGACCATACTGTGGTACGGGATGGCCTGCGGCATATCCTGGAACGGGCCGGTGTGTTCGAGGTCGTCGGCGAGGCGGCCGATGGTACGCAAGTGCCCAGGATGGTACGGGAATGCAACCCGCAGGTGCTCTTGCTTGACCTTTCCATGCCTGGCAGGAGCGGGCTGGAATTGATCCGCTTGCTGCGCGGCGAGCACCCGGCCTTGCGTATCCTGGTCCTGACCATGCATGCGGAGGAGCAATACATCGTCCGCGCGTTCCAGGCCGGCGCAGCAGGCTATCTGACCAAGGAAAGCGCGGCCACGGAACTGGTGTCCGCCATCGGGCAGGTAGCCCGGGGCGGCACCTATGTGAGCCAGTCGATTGCCACAAAGCTGGCAAGCGGGCTGAAGGACCAGACCGACGACCTGCCGCACCTGAGGCTGTCGGACCGCGAGCTGGAAGTGTACCGGCGGCTAGTGCTCGGGGAGCCCATCACGGCGATCGCCACGGCACTGTGCGTCAGTGCCAAGACCGTGAGCACCTACAAGATGCGGCTGATGGAAAAAATGCAGATGCCCAATGAGGCCATGCTGTTGCGCTATGCCATGCGCAATCATCTGTTCGACGACGACACTGACCTGTAACGCCACATGGCCGCGCTGGCCTCCGCCGGCTTCATACTATGGCCGCGAGGTCGCCGCCAGCCCGGCCATGACCAGGCGCAGTGCATCGAGTTCCAGCGTCTTGTCGAAGCAGTAGCTCCCGCCTGCCTTCAGGCAAGCGCGGCGCAGCGGCGGGCCGAGGTTATCGGCCAGCACGATCACGATCGTATGCGGCAGCATCGACCTCAGTGTCCTGACCTCCTGGAGCGCATGAGCATAGCCGGTGCCCAGGCTGATCAGGACGACGTCCGGGCGATGACGCATCAGCCCGGCAATTTCCGTGGCAGCGCTGGCGCCCGAACCCGCGACACGGATGCCAGCCATTCGACCGAGCAAGCCGAGCTGCCTGGTTCGGATCGCATTGACATGCTCGAGCAGGTACACGGTGAGGAGATTGGCTTGATTGCGGTCTGGCATGGCCAACAGTATCGCCCCCGCTCTAGCGGGCGGCAAATAAAGGACGGCTGAGAGTGGCGTCAGCGCGCCGGAAGGCGCTGTCAGTGATCTCTGACATGCACGTCCACGTCTTGTCGGCTTGGCCGCGCAGTACGTCAGCTCCGGCAAGCAAGCCAGCGGCGTGGCATCGGGTCGTCGGTGACGGATGTGGCCGTGCCTTGATGTAGCCCAAGATCGCGACCGCGTGCACACCTACTCTGGAGGGCATCACCGGCGCAGCCGACGTTTATCGGCTACCGACTTGTCTCAGGAGATTCCCATGCGCGCGATTGCGCTTACCGCCTGCCTGCTCTGCCTGGGCCTGTTCGTTGCCATCCCCGCGGGCGCTGCTTCGCCGGAGTCGTCCGCGGTTCCGGCGGCGCCGGCGGTTCAGTACATGAACGGCATCGACTACGTTTCCGGCGGGATCGGGGTGGAGCAGGTGGCGGTCATGCGCAGCATTGCCGGGCGCTTCAACGTCCATATGCACTTTGTGAACGAAGCCGACGGTAGCAGCTTGTCTGACGTCACCGTGACACTGTTCGACGCTCGGCGCGAGATTGTGCTGCTGGTGCTGAGCGAAGGGCCGCTGCTGTACCTGCGGCTGCCGCCAGGCGACTATCGCGCGCTGGTCCGCTCCGCAGGCGCGATCGAATGCCGAACCGTGCGCGTGCGCCCGGATGGCACCGGACCGTCGCTTCTGCTGCGCCTTCCAGGGGATTCCCTCGTCGCGCCGGCGCGGACAGGGAACCCGCGCCAGGCGATGCGGCGCGCGCAGGGCGGTGGCACCGATGGCTGCTACCGCGGCGGGGCCTAAGACATGGGCCTCGTGCGCGCGGCACCGTCGGGGAAACGCTGAGGCCGTTGCCGCCACCGGGATGAAGGGGAGCCTGCGATGCCTTGGAGTGCTGACCGATATCCCGCTTCAATGAAGCGGCTACCGCCGGCAATGCGCCTGAAGGCGATCGAAATTGCCAACGCCTTGCTCGCCAGCGGCCATGACGAAGACATGGCAATTTGCGTTGCCATTGCCTGCGCGCGGCGGTGGGCTCGCAGGCATCCGGATCAACTGGCGGGTACGCCGCCAACCGGCACCGACTGGGACCAATGGCTATGATGCAGGCGTCCAGCGCATCGTGCTGGACACGCCGCCCTTGGCCGGCACCACCAGCGTCTGCTCGCGCTCCTTGCCATCCGCGCTGGCGACGACGCGATAGCGGCCTGGCGGCAGCTGGACGAACAGGAACGGACCATCGGACACGGCAGCGAAGCGCTGTTTGCCGCGGCTGTCATAGATATGCGTGTCGACACCAGCAAGGTATTGACCGCCGCTTCCGGTGAAAGTGAGCCGCAGGCTGTAGTCGCCGCTGGCCTTGCGCAGGTAAGCCGCCTCGTCCTGGCCGACGCCGCCGGTCAGGTAGCGAACGCCATCGGCGTCCCTGGGCGCCGGCATGCCATCCGCCGCGGTTGCTCCCGCCGCGCGCGGACTGCAGTCCATGCCGTAGCGGCTGCCAAAGCGGTCGTTCATCCCCATACGCCGGTTGTCAGACCCGCCGTGGCGCAGCGTGACGCCGCGCTCGCTGGCGCGCGTCGCGATCAGGTCGTGAGTGCGCTGCATGATCGCCTGGCGCTCCTGCGCGGACGTGGCGCTGCGCAGTCTTGCGCAAATGTCGGCATGCTCCGCCTCGGTGAGCAGGTCTGCGCCGCGGACTGCCTCGCGGGGCCGCGGCGCGGCAGGCGACGGATCGGGCTGGGCCAGCGCCGGCGCGGTGCCGGCGCAGAGCAGGGCCGCCAGCAGCAGGGTCCGGCAGCCAAAGACACGTTGAAGGTTCATGGTGGGACAGTTCCGCAACGGGTTTATGAATGCGAGCCAGCCTGCCGCCGTCTGCCCCAGGGGACGCTTGCAGGCAACGAGCAGCCTGCTCGCCTGCTACCAGCGTAGGCCGCCCGCCGCGCGCGCCAATTGCATGTCTCAACCCTGCGTGTGAACGCCGGCATTCTCCTCGTGCAGCGCAAGGTGCAGACTGACATCGTCGGCGCCGGCCGCGATGCTCGTCCTGAAGCCGCAGGCGCGCGCCAGCGTCAGCATGGCCCGGTTGTGCTGCATGGTGCAGCCCACCAGCGCGCCGATGCCCTTTACGCGCGCGTAGCGGATCATCTTCTCGAGCAGTAGCTTTCCCAGTCCTTGTCCCTTGCAGTCCGAGCGCACGGCGATGCCGAACTCCGCCTGGAGATTGTCCGGATCGGCAACCGCCCGGACCTCCCCCAGGATGGAAGTTTGGCCACACGCATCGGTAGTCGTCGCGATGAACGCCATCTCCCGCGCGTAGTCGATCTGCGTGAGTCTTGCCAGCTGGCTGTGTACCGGCTCTCGGAACGTGCAGAAGTAGCGTGCATGGATATCTTCCGGCGTCAGTTGGCGGAAGTAAGCCTGGTAGGCCGCTTCGTCGGCCGGGCGCACGGGCCGAAGCACGACGGTGCGGCCGTCCTGCTCGACGCATTCCTCCAGCGCCTCCGGATAGGGCTGGATGGCCAGCCGCGGGCGCGTACCCGACGCCGGCACCTTGACGGCGATGCGGGCATCGAGCGCGATGACGCCTGCCGCGCTCGCCAGCAGGGGATTGATATCAAGTTCCGAGATCTCGGGAATATCGCAGACCAGGCGTGATACCTGTACCAGTACCTGGAGCAAGCCATCCCCGTCGACGCCCGAGTGTCCGTGCCAGCCTTCCAGCAGGCGCTCGATGCGGGTGCGCGACACCAAATCTTGCGCGAGCAGCGCGTCGAGCGGTGGCAGCGCAACCGCATGGTCGCCGATGCGTTCGGTGTTGACGCCGCCATGGCCGAACAACAAGACGGGGCCGAACACGGGATCGCTGGTGGCGCCGACGATCAGCTCGAAGCCATCGCCGTGCCGGACCATCGGCTGGACGGTAAAGCCTTCCACCCGTGCTTCCGGGGCTTGCTGCCAGATCCGCTCGAGCATGGCGCTGCCGGCGCTGCGCACCGCAGCGGCGTCGGCGAGGTCCAGTGCAACGCCGCCCGCGGCAGACTTGTGCGTGATGTCCGGAGACAGGATCTTGAGCGCTACCGGATAGCCGATCCGTGTGGCCTGGTCGACGGCCTCATCGATGCTTGCCGCGGTCCGGGTTGCGACTACGGGGACGCCATAGGCGGCCAGCGCGGCCTTGGCCTCCGGCTCGGTCAGCAACTCCCTGCCGGCGCGCAGGGCATTGTCGATGATTGTGCGCACCTGGTCCTTGTCAGCCGGCGTGTACGTGCCGTCTGCGGGCGGCGTGCGCATCAGCAATTGCTGGTTCCTGTGGTATTCGCAGGCCTGCAGGAAGCCGCGCACCGCCCGCTCCGGGGTGTCGAAGGTCGGCACGCCGGCATGCTGGCACAAGCGGCGTGCCTGCTGCACGGCATCCGCCCCGAGCCATGCGGTCAGCAGCGGCTTGCCGCCCGACGGCGCGCTGACGATCGCGGCCGCGATCTCGGCGGCCGGCACGATGGCCGTGGGCGCATGGATCATCAACACAGCGTCAACCTCGGGCGCCTCGCAGAGGAGGGCGTAGGCCTGCAGGTAGCGCTCGACGGGCGCGTCGCCGATGATGTCGACCGGATTCGCGCGCGGCCAGGTGGCGGGCAGCGCGGTGTCCAGCCTGGCCAGGGTCTGGTCTGACAGTCGGGCCAGGGTCCCGCCGGCATCCGCCAGCGCATCCGTCGCCATCACGCCGGCGCCGCCGCCATTGGTCAGGATGGCGAGGCGCTCGCCACGCAGCCCGCGCATGCGGGCAAGCATCTCGACGGCGTCGAACAGGCCCTCGGTGCTGTCCACGCGCAGCATGCCGGCACGCCGGATGGCGGCGTCGTAGACGTCATCGGCACCGGCCATGGCGCCGGTATGGGACGCGGCGGCGCGTGCAGCCTGCGCCGAGCGCCCGCCCTTCACGATCAGCACCGGCTTATTGCGGGCGGCGGCGCGCGCCGCGGACATGAACTTGGCGCCGTGGCGGATCGCCTCCACGTAGAGCAGGATGGCATGCGTCTCGGCGTCGCCGGCAAGGTAGTCGAGCACGTCGGCGGCGTCCACATCGGCACTGTTTCCCAGCGAGATGAAATGGGAAAACCCGATCTGCCGCGAGCGCGACCAATCCAGCACGGCGGTGGCCAGCGCGCCGGATTGCGTGGCGAATGCCAGCTTGCCTTGCCGGGCCGTGCCGGGTGCGAAGCTGGCATTGAGGCCGACCCCCGAAGCGATCAGCCCGACACAGTTCGGCCCGAGAATCCTGAGCAGATGGGGCCGCGCCGCGTCCAGCATGGCTTGCCGCAGGGCGCCTCCGGCGCTGTCCTCGGGACCCTCGAAGCCGGAGGTCAGCACGATGGCCGCGCGCGTGCCGGCGGCGCCAAGCTCGGCGATGAGCCCCGGGACGGTGGGCGCGGGCGTGCACAGCACCGCGAGGTCCGGCGGTGCCGGCAACGCGCCGACGCGCGCGTAACAGGGTTGGCCCGCCAGCGTCGCATACTTCGGATTGACCAGGTACAGCTGGCCGGCAAAGGCGCCCGCGGACAGGTTCTCCAGCACGGTCGCACCTACGCTATGCGGCCGCAGCGTCGCGCCGATGAGCGAGACCGAGCGCGGACGGAACAGGGCATCGAGGTTACGAACAGTCATGGCTGGCTCTCATGGCAACCGCCGGCAGCCCCGGCGTCCTGGGCCCTGTCGGGAGGTCAGAGATTCACCTGGATGATGTTCGACACCTCGCTGACCCCCGGCGCCGCCCAGGCGGCTTCGAACGCGGCCTCGCGCTCGGCCCAGCTGCGCAGGCTTCCGCGCAGCGTCACCACGCCGTCCTTAACGTCGACGGTGACATGGGTCGCGTCGTCCGCCGCCTGGCGCTCGATGGCCCTGGCGATCCGCTCCTTCACGTCGTGGGCCGCGATCGCGGGCTGGACCACAATGGCGTTGGCTACGCTGACCACTCCGTAGAGGCCGGCCACCGCGCGCTCCGCGGCCAGGCGCTGGTAGTTCCAGTCGACCGTGCCGGTCAGCGTGACGCAGCCGTCCTCGACCATCACCTGGATGCGATCTGCGGGCAGCACCGAGGTCCACGCCAGGATGTTGCTCGCGGCGCGTGCGATGTCGGCGTCCGTGCGCTGCGCGTCATCGGGCAGGCGCACATCGATTTCGACGGCCAAGCCCTTCACGCCGGGCACGCGCCTGACGGCCTCTTCGGCGGCGTACTTGGTGGCATGGCTGGTGAGATGGCCGGTCAGCGTCACCACGCCGTCGTTGACCTGGACGCCGACCTCCGCGGCATCGACGGCCGGGTCCCAGGCCAGTTCCTCGACCACGTGCTGCTTGAGCTGGATATCGCCTTTCATGTCGGTTGCCTCCTGTTTGCCTTGCGCCCTCGGGCGCGATGGCGGCGCGTGCCGCCTGCTCCGTGCGTGCCGGCGCGGACACGCGGCATCGGCGTCACGGCCGCGTTTCCAGCTGATCGATGACCGCCGAGATGCCCGGCGCCGACCATACGGCACCGATGGCCGCGCGGCGGTCGGCCAGGGAATCCACGTGGCCGCTCAGCGTGGCGGTGCCGTTCTCGACCTTGACGCTGATATGGTGGGCCTCGCGCACGGCATGGCGGCGCAGCGCCTCTTCGATGCGATTCTCCACATCGGGGGGCGCGGTCTTCTCATTCATCCGGATGTTGTTGACGACGCCGATCACGCCACGTAACTGGCTGACCGTGCGTTCGGCCAGGTTCTTCTGGTAGCCCCATTCGACGTTGCCCGACAGCGTGACCCAGCCGCGCTCGACGCGAACCTTGATGACATCCGAGGGCACATGTACGTGCCATTGCAACGCCTCGCGAGCCGCCTCCGCAATGGCTTCGTCGAGGAAGGCGCCGGGCGGATGCACGTCGAGCTTGACGACGACCGCGCGTACGCCTGAGACGCGTTCCGTGGCGCGCTCGGCGGCGAGCTTCTCCGCATAGCTGGACAGGTGCCCGTTCAGCGTGACGATCCCCTCATGGACCTCGACGCCGATGGACGCCGCATCAATCGCCGGGTCCCAGTCGAGTTCCTCGGCGACGTCCTTCTGGATCTGATGATCTGATTTCATGCTTTACCTCTGTACGAGCCCGGCGCCGAAAAGGGCACCGGGTGCGGGGTCAAAAGACGCATTGGTGGTCAAGTGTGTAACCGGGTCGGCGCGCTGCCGGAACGCTCTCGCTCATGCTCCTTGCGCACGAGCGAAAACAGCATGCCCCAGTCGGTTGCGAGGGCGGCGAACAGGTCATCGAGCGCAATCACCCCGATCACTGCCTCGCCATCCAGCACCGCCAGGCGCCTTACGCCGTGCGTCAGCATCAACTGCATTGCGTCGGCGACGACGGCATCCCGTTGGATCCCCACCAGAGCACGGGTCATCACCTCGACCACGTCGGTCTGGCATGGGTCGGCACCGGTGGCCGTCGCACCGATGACGATGTCCCGGTCCGTGACCATGCCGACTGCGCGCGTCCCGGCCGGTGAATTCTCTGTCACGATCAGCGCACCGACGTGGCGGTCCCGCATTTGTACGGCAGCTTCCTGCAGGGTGCAGGACAGCGGGACATGCACGGCTTTCGCTGAGCAGATATCCTGGACTAGCATCCCGGTCTCCTTTTCGGCGCACTCGCCTAACGTACGGTAATGCGTTGCTGGGTCGAGCTTTCCTTCTTGGGCAGCACCAGACGCAGCACGCCCTCCTGGAAGCTGGCATCGATCTTTTCCGTGTCGATGTTGCCGTCCAGCGTAAAGGCGCGCTGCATCGAGCCGCTGTAGCGCTCCTGGCGGATCACGCGGTCGCCTTCCTTCACCTCGGAAGCCTTCTCGAGCTTGGCGGAGATCATCACAGTCCCACGGTCTACGCTGACGTTGATGTCTTCCTTCTTCACGCCCGGCAGGTCGGCGGTAATGGTGAAGCTGCTGTCGGACTCGGCCACGTCGACCTTGAACGGCAGTTCGGTGTCAGGCGCAATCCGCCAGTTGCGCAGCATGCTCTGCAGCAGGTCGCCGAGCGGTTCGATTGAAAACGGGTCGTAACGCTTGATGTTGGTCATCTCGGTCTCCTGGGAGGGCGGCGCGCGGTGCGCACCGGATGCTCTTACTTTGGCAAGCCGGGCCAATTGCGGTTTGCTTTGCATCAAACGGCCGCAGATTGTCCTCGGGTGTGTGCGCCAGATACCGGTGTTGCGTCACATGCGCCTGCGCGGAAAGCCTGGGCGTACGGCATGACCGGTGTCAGGGAACCCTGACAAGCGACGCTGCATTCCTGACACGCAACTCAGCGCAGCCTTCTAGGCGTGGAACCCGTGCCGTCCAATACTTCAATCAAACATAGCGGCGTGCATGCAGATGCGGTCCGCCAGGCGATGTGCGAACGCGGGTCGGAACCAGGAAGGCCGGCGGAACGGAGACAACCATGTTTGACTTGCATACTGAGGTTGATGCTGTTTGTGACGCGACCGACATGTCCGGCGCGCTCGACAGGCGCGAGGATGGGATGCCTGCAGCGAAGGTGCCGGGCGATGGTCGGGCCAGATGCACGACCTGCATGATGCGGAATATCTGCATGGCCGCCGCCAGCCTGGAGGCCGGCGAAATGGCCCGCTTGGACTCCGTCGTGCAAGGCTGGCGTTCGGTCAAGCAGGGCGAACGGCTGTACCGCGCCGGCGATCCGTTCCGCAGCCTCTATGCGGTCCGCGTCGGCTCGTTCAAGACCGTGGTGGCGCCGGAGCGGGGCAAGGAGACCATCTCGGGCTTCTTTATGGCCGGGGACGCCATCGGCATGGAAGGCGTCTGCCAGGAAACCCATAACTGCGATGCGATTGCCCTGGAAGATAGCGTGGTCTGCGTGATCCCCTTCCACCTGCTCGAGGCGCTTTGCCGCGAGATCAAACCGCTGCAACGCCAGTTGCACAAGATGTTCAGTGCCGAGATCGTCAGGGAATCGCGCCAGATGATGCTGTTGGGCAATATGTCCGCCGAGCAGCGCGTGGCGGCATTCCTGTTGAACGTCTCGGCACGCTACCGCGAGCGGGGCTATTCGGCCACGTCCTTTGTGCTGCGCATGACGCGTGAGGACATCGGCAGCTTTCTCGGCGTGACCCTGGAAACCGTGAGCCGGATCTTGTCAAAGTTCCAGCAGGAAGGGCTGCTCACCGTGCAGGGCAAGACCATCGAGTTGCTCAACCTAGACGCCCTCGATGCTCGCTAGCAGCGTCATACGCGGCAAGGCATGACGTGAACGATCCCAGTTTTGATCCCGGAATTCCCTGCCGCCTCGGCGATGTCGTGGCCGCCGCCGCGTCCCGCGAAGTCGGGACGCTGGTGTTCCGGCCGCTCGAGATCGATACGTGGCAGGAGCATGTCATCTACATGCACCCGGATTGCCCCGTCTGCCGCGCCGAGGGCTTTTCTGCGCAGGCGCGCGTACGCGTGCAGATCGGCGACAGGTCATTGATCGCCACGCTGACGCTGCTGGGCGCGCCGCTGTTGAACATGGGCGAAGCGAGCCTGTCGGTGAGCGCGGCACGGACGCTTTCCGCACGCGCCGGCGATGTCGTGCATGTCACGCATGCGCCCGCGCTGGAGTCGGTGCGGGCACTGCGTGCCAAGATCTATGGCTGCCACCTGGACAGCGCCCAGCTGGACGGCATCATTGGCGACATCAGTGCAGGGCGGTACGCCGACGTGCATATTGCCGCATTCCTCACCGCCTGCGCGGACGGTCGCATGAACCTGCGCGAGACCGTCGACCTGACCCGGGCCATGGTCCGGTCCGGCCAGCGCCTGAGCTGGGACCGCGAGGTGGTTGCGGACAAGCATTGCGTCGGCGGGCTGCCGGGCAATCGCACCACACCGATCGTCGTGGCCATTGCGGCAGCGGCCGGGCTGCTGCTGCCCAAGACCTCGTCGCGCGCGATCACTTCGCCCGCCGGCACCGCCGATACGATGGAAGCCCTGACCCGCGTGACGCTGGATGCGACGGAACTGCGGCGCGTGGTGGAACAGGTCGGGGCGGCCCTGGTGTGGGGCGGGGCGCTGAGCCTGAGTCCCGCGGACGACATGCTGATCCGCGTGGAGCGCGCCCTGGATATCGACAGCGATGCGCAGCTGGTGGCCTCAATCCTGTCGAAGAAGATTGCCGCTGGCTCCACCCACGTGCTGATCGACGTGCCGGTGGGGCCGACGGCCAAGATCCGCGAAGACAGCGAGCTGGAGCGTCTGCATATCGCCATGACCAAAGTCGCGGACGCTTTCGGGTTGAAGATCCGGATTCTGCGCACCGACGGCTCGCAGCCAGTGGGCCGGGGCGTCGGGCCCGCGCTCGAGGCGATCGACGTGCTGGCGGTGCTGCAGTGCCAGCGGACGGCGCCCGCCGACCTGCGCGAACGCTCGCTGCTGCTGGCTGGCGAGTTGCTGGAGTTTTGCGGCGCGATGCCGGTCGGGCAGGGACGGCTGCAGGCTGGCAGTCTGCTCGACAGCGGTGCCGCCTGGACCCGTTTCCAGGCGATCTGTGAAGCGCAAGGGGGGCTGCGCACCCCGGGGCAGGCGGTGTTCCGGCGCGACGTGGTCGCAGCCCGCAGTGGCATCGTGGCGTCCGTCGACAACCGGCACGTCGCGCGCGCGGCGAAGCTGGCCGGGGCGCCGCGCCGGCAAGTGGCCGGGCTGGAACTGCATGTCCGCACTGGCGACGAGGTCGTAGCCGGCGCGCCGCTCTGTACGTTGCATGCCCAGGCTTCCGGCGAACTGGAATATGCGTTCAGCTACGCGCTGGCGCATGAACTTTTCCGCATCGAATAGCCCGGTACCTCCGGCCCTCCCGCCCGCGGTCCGCCTCAGTCCACCGGGATCCACCTGGCCAGTAGTCGGCGCGTGGCAAATGCGGCGCCGGCATACCCAAGCAGGATGCTCCCGAGCAGCGGCAAGAAAGCGGTCGGCAGCGGCTGCACGCCCAGGGCCGCGGCCAGCGGCGAGTACGGCAGCCAGGCGCCGACAAGGCAGAGCGCGATCGTGGTGGCCAGCAGGGCATGGCTGGGGCGGCTTTCGACTCGATGAACCAACCCGTCTGGAATAGCGCGGCCTGCGCGGGCGTATTGGCGCCAAGGACCCAGAACAGCGCGGCGAAGGTCAGGTAGTCGAAGATTGAGCTGATCGGACCCATGCAGAGGATGTACTCGCCGATCTTGCCGACTTCCCAGCGCCTGGGCTTGCCCAAGGACTCGTCGTCGACATTGTCGGTGGGTATCGCGGTCTGAGAGAAATCGTAGAGCAGGTTGTTGGTCAGGAGCTGGATCGGCGCCATCGGGAGGAATGGCAGCCAGGCGCTCGCTCCCAGCACGCTGAAGATAATGCCGAAGTTGGAGCTGACGCTCATGCGCAGGTACTTGAGCAGGTTGGCAAAGACCCGCCGGCCCTCCATCACGCCGTCGTGCAGGACCAGCAGGCTCTTTTCCAGCAGGATGACATCTGCCGTCTCCCGGGCAATGTCGGCGGCGCTGTCCACGGAAATGCCCACGTCGGCGGCCCGCAGCGCGGGCCCGTCGTTGATGCCATCGCCCAGCACGCCGACCACCCTGCCGTGCTCGCGCAGGGCGCGCACGATGGATGCCTTGTGCGCCGGCGTGAGCTTGGCAAAGAGCTGGTTGTGCAGCGCGGCCTCGGCGATGCCGTGCGCGTCGAGATTGTCCAGGTCGCTGCCGAGGACCGGGTGGCTGCGCGGGAGCCCGACCATCTGGCAGATCTTGCTCGCGATACGGGGACTGTCCCCGGTCAGGATCTTGACCTCGATGCCGCTCGCGGCAAGCGCCGCCAGCGCCGCCGCGGCGCTCTCCTTGGGCGGATCGAGGAACGCAATGTAGCCGAGCAGGGTCAGCCCCTGCTCGTCGGCTAGGCAGTACGCGTGCGTGTCCGGTGCCGCCGGCAGTTCCCGGAATGCAATGGCGATGACGCGGAAGCCATCGTCGTTCAGACGCTCGCTGATCGCCATCAACGAGCGGTAGTGCGCGGCATCCAGCGGCACGCGCTCGCCGCCCAGCTCGGCTGCGGTGCAGACGGAGAACACTTCCTCGACCGCGCCCTTGCAAATCAACTGCCGGGCGCCAGGCGCCTGCACCACGACGGACATGCGGCGCCGGGTGAAGTCATAGGGAACCTCGTCGATCAGCCGGTAGGCCTGCTCAGTGCGCAGGCGCGCACCAAGATCCTCATGCTGGAGCACGGCCACGTCGAGCAGGTTATGCAGGCCCGACTGGAAATAGCTGTTGAGATAGGCAAATTCCAGCACCCGCTCGCTGTCGTGTCCCGCCAGGTCGACATGATGCTTGAGGATGACGTGGTCCTGCGTCAGCGTGCCGGTCTTGTCCGAGCAGAGTGTGTCCATCGCGCCCAGGTTCTGGATCGCCGCCAGCCGCTTGATGATGACCTTGCGCCGCGACATCGCCAGCGCGCCCCTGGCTAGGTTGACGGTGACCAGCATTGGCAGCATCTCCGGCGCGAGGCCTACGCCGACGGCCATCGCGAACAGCAGCGCACCGAACCAGTCACCCTTGGTCAGCCAGTTGATCAGGAACACCAATGGTGCCATTACCGCGATGATCGCCAGCATCAGCCGGGCGATGCGGCTCAGCCCAACCTCGAAGTCGCTGGGCGGGCCGCGCACGGCGATTGACTCGGCAATGTGGTCGAACACCGCGCGGTCGCCGGTCAGCACGACGACCGCCGTGGCTGTCCCGCTGAACACCGCCGTCCCCATCAGGGCGATGTTGCCGAGCTCGCCGGGCAGGGTCGCGCCCGCGCAGGATGCGGCGAATTTCTCCACGGGCATTGACTCGCCGGTCAAGGCCGCCTGGTTCACGAACAGGTCCTTCGAGGCCAGCAGTCGGACGTCGGCGGGCACCAGGTCTCCTGCCGCCAGGTGGATGATGTCGCCCGGAACGAGCTCGGAGATTGGGCGCTCCTGCGTGCTGGGCGCGCTGTCCTCGTCCGCCCGACGCCGCAGCGCAATGGTGGTGTGGACCATGGTGCGCAGCGCGGCCACCGCACGGTCGCTGCGCGTTTCCTGCCAGGTGGCCAGCGTGACGCTTAGGACGATCATCCCGCCGATCAAGGCGGCGGCACTGTAGTCGTGCACGAATACCGAGAGCGCGGACAGCACGATCAGCATTACGTTGACAGGGCCGCCAAGCCGTCGCGCCAGGCTGGCGAGCCGGTGGGGCCCCTGGCTGGCGGCGATGCGGTTGGGGCCGCAGGTGGCCAACCGGGCAGCAGCCTCGCGTTCGGTCAATCCGGCGTCGGTCGCGGCAAGCCTGTCCAGGATCTCGCCGGCTTCGTGCTCGGCCGCCCAGGATAGGGCCGGCGGCAGGGACGCGGCCTGTGGCGCGTGCGGATCGCCGTGCCGACCCGGTGTTGCCGCGGCTGGGCGGTTATGCGCTGGTGGTTCGTCGTCGTCCACGGGCAGGCGCGGCCCGGCGCCATCATCCGCACCGGAGAGCGCTGCCATGGCTTACGCGGCCTTAGACGCCCGCACCAGCAGCACCGGCACTTTCGATCTGCACACCACGCCCTCGGCCACGCTGCCCATCACCAGGCGCCGTACCCCGCGCCTGCCATGCGTGCCCACCACTACCAGGTCGGCGTGGGTGCGCTGAGCCGCGGCGTCGATGGCCATGGCGATGTCGCCGAGCGCAAGGATCTCGTCAACCAGTTGCGTGTGGCATACCACTTGGCCGGCATGGGTCCTGGCCTCGGCGTTGGCAAGCAGCTTGCGGCCGCCTTCCACCAGGTCGGGGCGCAGGTCGGCAAGGTTGCCGTAGCCCATGTCGTACTTGAGATAGCTGTTGTCAACGACGTGGACGATCTCCAGGGTGGCCTCGCACAGCGAGGCGAGGCGGATGGCCTCGTCAAGTGCGCGATCGGCGCAGGCGCTGCCGTCGATGGTGACGAGGATGGTCTGATACATGGCATTGCCTCCCTGGCTGAGTGCCCGTAGACAGCGGTGAAGCGGCTCCCGGGTACGGGAGCGCAGACATTGCCTCCAGCTTAGGCGGGGGGAGGGTAGGCCGGTTGATGCAGGTCAGGGCGAGGGCATTCGGCAGGCCACGGGGACTTAGGGCTTCGTTGACAGCCATCAACCCGCATGCCCTTGCGACCGCTACTTTGGAAATAACCCATCGCCGAAGCCGGGGTGGCTGGCGGGAGAGGCAAGACATGGGCCTGAAGCAGCCCTTGCTGTCATGGAATGAAGAAGATGCGGGGCATTTGTCCAAAAACGTGCTGGCTGAAGGTCCTCCCCGACCATGCCGGCCCCGTTAATGTTGTTTGTACTGGCGTAACAGGTGAGCAAATATGGACGAAGAGATCAGACAGAAGATCCTGACCTTGTTGAACCAACACAGGATCATGACGCTTGCCACCCTAAGGCCGGATGGCTGGCCTCAGGCTACCACTGTGGGCTATGTGAATGAGGGTCTCACGCTCTACTTCCTCTGTGGTCCGAGCAGCCAAAAGGCGGCGAATCTGGCATTGGACGACCGTGTCTCGCTGACAATCGATCACGATACGCCAGATCTCATGGCGATTACCGGCCTGTCGATGGCGGCGCATGCGCAACTGGTGGTCGATGTGGCCGTAGCGGAGAGGATCCTGCGGATGTTCCCATTGAAGTATCCGGAGCAGGTTGCCTTGCCGGTGCCGATGCCGACCGTGGAGGACGTCCGAATATTCAGGGTAACCGCGATGGTCATTTCCGTGCTCGACTATTCCAAGGGCTTCGGACATACAGATCTTGTCACCTGCTGACCCCTGGGTCTCCTGAGGGAAAGCGAGAGACCTATCGTCCTTGCAAACCAGGATGAGTGTGGAAGAACCAGTTCTGCGGCAGCGCCTGCTCCTCCGGAGCACCCTCAAATAGTCATGCTCATGCGGCTTCGCTCTGACGGCCGCGAAAGGACGGAGGTGTCCCGTGCGAAAGATATGGGCGGTGCTTGTTGTAATGCTCGCCATTAGTCGGTGCCGCTGCGGCCAGCGCCCCGGAGGTGCCAGTTGAACCTGCTCTCGGCCGCGCGAGGCCTGCTTCTGGCGCTTACTGCCTTCGTGTCTATCGGAGCCATTGCTGAGGTTGCCGTTCCGTCATTGACGGCGCGAGTGACTGACCTGACCGGTACGCTCACGCGCGAACAGCAGGCGTCCCTGGACCAGACGCTGCAAGCCTTCGAAGCCAGGAAAGGAACTCAGGTTGCAATTCTCATGGTTCCCACTACTCGACCGGAAACCATCGAACAGTATTCGCTTCGCGTGGTCGAGCAATGGAAGCTGGGACGCAAGCGCGTCGATGACGGCGCGCTCCTCATCATCGCCAAGGATGACCGCGCCCTTCGCATTGAGGTGGGCTACGGCCTCGAAGGCGTCCTGACTGACGCCGCGAGCAAGCGCATCATCAGTGAAGATATCGTGCCCCGATTCAAGC
The DNA here is from genome assembly GCF_040149425.2 of Cupriavidus sp. DF5525. NCBI lineage: Bacteria > Pseudomonadati > Pseudomonadota > Betaproteobacteria > Burkholderiales > Burkholderiaceae > Cupriavidus > Cupriavidus sp. DF5525. The sequence goes on from NZ_CP168265.1 coordinate 1,816,649, forward strand.
GGGGTGATTTTTATGGCGGTGTGTCTGCGGGCGTCGACCGCATGCTTGGGGTCATCGAAGGGGAGCAGCTGCCACCGCCGAAGGAAACGGCAGGGGATAGGGGTGACCCCGTCCGGCAACTGATGCCAATCCTCCTTGTGCTCACTCTGGTCCTGGGTGGGTTACTGCGCTCCATGCTGGGGCGCTTCCCGGGTGCAGTCGCGACGGGTGGGGCCGTTGGTGTGGTCGCGTGGATGCTTTCTGGCGCTATCTTTGCCGGTATCTTTGCGGGGGCAATCGCGCTCTTGTTCACGCTGACGGGCGGCCCGCACATGGGCTTGCTGGCTATTGGCGGCCGCTCGGGAAGATATGGCGGCCGCTCGGGCCCCGGGGGATTCGGCGGCGGTGGCGGCGGTTTTGGCGGTGGTGGTGCCTCCGGCAAGTGGTGATCGCAAACGTCAATCGTGTGACATCTGATGATGACTCAATTGGCAGGTCAGACGAGCCTTCGCGCAGGAACTTTGCGCGTAACGAGCAAGGGGGCCAGGGGTTCCATGCCGGACGTTGCGCTGAGACAAGGGCTGCGGCCAGACAGCAGCTAGCCTCTAGCTATGCGGCCGACAATTAGTCAGCCACCTTGAGGAGTCGAACATGGCGATATTTATCATGGAAACCCGTGTCTCCGTGGAATCCCTGCGGCAGCCGCGCTCCTTCGAAGCACTGGAACGCGGCGTTGCCGGCTATCTGGAGAAAGCCTGTCCGGACGTGAAATGGCTGGGCAGCTATGCAACCCTTGGGCCCTACGACTATCTCGATATCTTCGAGGCCAACGACATCGAGACTGCCATGCAAGTGTCGGTCCTGGTGCGGGCATATGGTCACGGAGAGGCCTCGGTGCATCCGGCCGTGGACTGGGGACGATTCAAGCACCTGGTGCGGAATCTGCCGGAATTGCCACCCGTGTGAGCAAGGCCATGTTGATCGGTGTGCCGAAAGAGATCAAGGACAACGAGTACCGGGTAGGCCTGACGCCTGCCTGCGTGCGCGAACTTATCAGCCGCGGTCACCAGGTCATGGTCCAGGCCGGGGCCGGGGCCGCGCTTGGCCTTTCCGACGCGCAATACGAAGCGGCTGGCGCGAAGCTGGCTGCCGATGCGAAGGCCGTGTACGACGGGGCCCAGATGATTGTCAAAGTCAAGGAGCCGCAACCACGCGAACTGGGGCTCCTCAAGCCTGGGCAGATCCTCTATGCATACCTGCATCTGGCCGCGGACCGTGAGCTGACTGCCGCGCTGCTGAAATCCGGCGCGGTCTGCATCGCTTATGAGACGGTTACGGGGCCTGACGGTGGTCTGCCGTTGCTGGCCCCCATGAGCGAGGTGGCCGGCCGCATGTCAGTCCAGGTGGCGGCAGCCTACCTCGAGAAGCCGCATGGCGGCATGGGACTGCTGCTCGGCGGCGTCCCGGGCGTCGCGCCGGCACATATCGTGGTGATCGGTGCCGGCGTGGTGGGCGCCAATGCTGCCCAGATCGCGGTTGGCATGGGGGCGCGCGTGACGGTATTGGACAAGAATATCGATCGTCTGCGGCATCTCGGCTCTATGTACGGCAATCAGGTCGTGACGGTCTACTCCAGCGCTGACAGTATCGAGCGCGCGTTGCTCTCGGCCGATGCCGTCATCGGCGCGGTGCTGGTGCCGGGCGCCGAAGCGCCCAAGCTGGTCACGCGTGCGATGCTCGCGCGCATGAAAGCCGGTTCGGTGCTGGTGGATGTGGCGATAGACCAGGGAGGCTGCGCCGAGACATCGCGTCCGACCAGCCATACGGATCCGACCTATGTGGTGGACGGCGTGCTGCACTACTGCGTGACCAACATGCCGGCAGCCGTGGCCAGGACCTCCACCTTTGCCCTGAACAACGCCACGATCGGTTATGCGATGGCTCTTGCCGACAAGGGATGGTCCCGCGCGCTCTCAGACGATCCCTGCCTGCGGGCCGGGCTGAATATCTGTCGCGGGAGTGTGACCTATCCGGCCGTCGCAAGCGCTCATGGCTACGCCCATGTACCCGCCGAGCAGGTGCTGGCCTGAACGGGGCCGACAGTAGTATCCGACAGTACGGCCGATCAATCTGCCGCGTCTGGCTCCTGTAGCCTCGTGCGGATCTCGTTGCGTGCCGCGTCGCGCAGTCGCAATAATGCTTGCCAGTCATCGCCTGATGCGAACACCGCTTCGCCGGCAACGAGTGCCAACGAAGCACGACTCGGCCACCAGCGCCCGTCCCGCAGCAATGAGCGGGTGCCGATCAGGGCGATGGGAATGACCGCCGCCCGCGCGCGGGCGGCGCACCGGAACGCGCCCAATCGAAATGGCATCAATCCGGGCTCTCGCCGGAAGGTGCCCTCGGGGAAGAAGACGAGGGATTCGCCCCGCAGGATTCGCTTCTCCAACGCACTCGTATCTTCGAGCCCACGCGCGGGGTCGAAGCGCTCAACGAAGGCGCAGCCAAGCCTGCCTAGCAGCATCGCCAGCGGCGGGCTCCGCAGCAGTTCCTGCTTCGCCACAAAGGTGAAGTGGGCAGGCAGCACCGCCGTGAGCAGAATCACATCGGTGTAGCTGGCGTGGTTGGCCACAATGACCACCGGTGCCGACCGGCCGAGGTCGGGCAGGCCTTCGATCTTCGGAGACAGCCCAGTCAGCGCGAGGCCGAGCCGGGCGCTGGCCCGCGCGCTGCGCCGACGCAGCGGGCGCCCCGGCAAAAGCACCACCAGCAGACAGGCTGGCAAGGCAAACAGGACGCAAACCGTCCATACCCAGGCACCCCAGAGCCACGCTGAGGCCTGATGCAGGAAGCGCGCGAATTGGACGCTTGCGCCAGAGATGGCAATCCGTAGCAATTGACGCCAGGGCGCGCGCGGCGTGCCATGGATCTCGCCCCGTTCGTACAACTCCCGGCAGGCGGCGCGGCGCAGCTTGCCGCTGGACGTCTTGAGTACCGTGCGCGGCGGCGCCAGCACCACTTCGTCGACAGGCATGCCCATCAGATCGACCGCCAGATGGCTGATCTCGGCGCGTATCCGGCTGCGCGCGTCATCGTCCTCTTCGCGCGTCTCGGCCAGAACGACCAGGCGCTCGGTACCGGAGCGCGCATCGGTGGCGGGGAACACCGCGACACCGCCTTTGCGCACGCCACCCACCCGGCTGATCGCCTCTTCGAGTTCCTGCGGAAACAAGTGCTGGCCAGCGCGAATGATGATGTCCTTGAGGCGCCCTGTCAGATAAAGCTCGCCGGCTGCGATATAGCCCATATCGCCGGTCTTCAGCCATAAGCCATCGAACAGGCCCGCCGTGGCGTCGGGGTTGCGGAAGTAGCCCGTGGTCGCGGACGGGCCCCGGAACTGGACATGCCCCAGCGCGCGTTCGGGCAACTCGTGCCCGGCTGGATCGGCGATGCGGATCTGATGTCCCGGCAATGGCAGGCCGCTAGAGACCAGCCTGAGCGCCTTGCGCCCCGACCGGTCCGGCGCACGGGCGATACCCTGGCGCGCGAGCGCATCCCGATCGATCTGGTCGACGCACGGCCCACGTCCTGCTGGCGGGAACGCGAGTCCGACCGAGCATTCGGCAAGGCCGTATACAGGGGTCACGGCAGCGCGATCGAAGCCATACCTGGCAAAGCGTGCGGTAAAGCTGTCAATGGTTTCCGGGCTGACCGGCTCAGCACCGTTGTATGCCAGGCGCCACGAACTCAGGTCCAGGCCGGCAAGATCCTTTTCATCAATCTTGCTCGCGCAGAGCTCGTAGGCGAAGTTCGGCGCCGCGGACACCGTGCCGCGATGCTGGTGAATGGCCCACAGCCAAGAGGCAGGGCGCGTCAGGAAGTCAGTGGGCGACAGCAGCACCAGGCGGAATCCAACCTGCAGGCTCCCCATGCAGGCGCCGATCAGGCCCATGTCGTGGTACAGCGGCAGCCACGAAACAAAGACATCGGCCGCGGTAACATGCGCGGCACGCTCCATCGCCCGCAAGTTGGCGAGCAGATTGGCATGCGTCAGCACGACCCCTTTTGGGTTGCCCGTGCTGCCGGAGGTGTATTGCAGAAAGGCAATGTCATCCGGCCGCCCGCGCCCTGCGCCGGTCGGGGCATCACCAGCGGCGCTGAGATCGGCAGGCGCCAGGATCTGGCGCAGTGCCGCGCATTGCGCGCGAAGCAGGCGTAGCAGGGGCTTGGCCGGTGGCACAGTCACGAGGATGGCAGCCTCGGCATTGGCAAGGATTCCGGCGCTGCGCCGCATGTGATCCTCGATCTGGGAGAGGCGCGCGGGCGGATAAAGCGGGACAGGGATGCAACCCGCATAAAGCGCGCCGAAGAAGACATCGAAGAAGTCGCGTCCGGTCGGCAGCATCAGTGCCACCCGGTCACCTGCGGCCAGGCCCTGCCGCGCCAGGCCAGTGGCTACGGCAAGCGCGCCCGCCCGCATTGACCCGTAGCTGAGTTCGCCGCTCCCCTGGAGGGTGGCGTATAGCTCATCGCCATGGGACGCCGCATGCCAGTCAATCAGATCCATTAGCGTCGCGGCACTGTCTGGGGGCCGGTTGGCTGCTCCCGTCCTGGCCGCACCTTGCACGACGGGAACCGTGGGCATCGCAGCGGGGATGGCGGCGGCTGCGCCGTGCCCTGCCAGACTGAGCAGGTCACGAGGCGTCTCGGCGGCCATGATCGCTTCTTCATTGACCCTGGCGCCATATTCGTGCTCGATGCGCGTCAGCAGCTCCGCGCGCGCCAGGCTGTCCAGGCCGAAATCGCGCTCGAGCGAATGATCGATCCCCAAAGTGCCGACTTCCTGCGCACTGGGCCGCAGCTCTGCCGCCAGCGCGCGTACGATGCCAAGCAGACGCTGCGCATCGGCAGGCCCGGGTTCGGGGCCATAAGGGGGAGTAGGATCGCGCCTGTCATTCATTGCGTCTTCACCCGCTGCCAACTCAGGGGCGCATTCCGACGGCAGTTGCCTGCCCTTCGGTTGGCGGCCTGAGCAAGACCTTGCCGAGGGCCGACCTGGCCAGCGATGGCCGGAACTCAACGTAGTGGGGAACCTTGTAACCGGTCAACTGCGCGCGGCAATGGGCCAGCACCGCCTCGGCGGAAAGCGCGGGATCGCGCCTGACCACGAGGAGCTTGACTGCCTCGCCGGAGCGTTCGTCCGCGACGCCGATGGCGCAGGCGTCCCGGATGCCGGGATGCTGCATGGCCACATCCTCGATTTCCTTGGGGTAGACCTTGAAGCCGGATACCACGATGACCTCCTTGCTGCGCGCGAGGAAGCGGATACTGCCTCGGGGGTCCATCACACCCATGTCGCCGGTGCGCATCCACCCGCCGACGCCGAGAACGCGTGCCGTTTCCTCCGGCATATTCCAGTAGCCCCGCATGACCTGCGGGCCCTGCACACAAATCTCGCCCGCCTGGCCCGGAGGGAGGTCGAGACCCGTCTCGTCCCGGATGGCTACCCGCGTGGAGGGCAGCGGCATGCCGACAGCCCCGCTGAACGCCACGCCACCCACAGGATTGATACAGACAACCGGTGCGGCTTCGGTCAAGGCATACCCTTCGGTCAACGGGATTCCGGTTGCCTGTTGCCAGTGCAGCGCCACCTCGCGCTGCACAGCCATGCCGCCGGCAACCGCCACCTTGAGGCTGCCGGCGTTTGCCCGGCAGACCTCCGCAAAACCCGGTGCGTCGAGCAATAGCCTGAACAAGGTATTCACCCCGCTGATCGCGCTGAAGCGCGTGGTCCGCAGCGTACGCAGCAGAGTGCGGAGATCGCGCGGGTCGGTGATAAGCACGTTGTTGCCACCCCATCGCACGAACGTCAACAGGTTCGCCGTCAGTGCAAAGATGTGATGCAGTGGCAGCGGCGTTACCACGACTTCCTTGCCTGCCTCCAGGGTCGCGCCAAGCCAGGCGGAAATCTGCTCGACATTGGCCACCAGGTTGCCGTGCGAGAGGATTGCCCCCTTTGGTATCCCGGTCGTGCCGCCCGTGTATTGCAGCAGGGCAATATCCTCCGGCGTAAGCGGAGGTTCGTCTGGCGGCTGACGACGGCCACGTCGCAGCGCGGCATGGAAGCTGACCGAACCCGGCAGCCGCCACGGCGGCACGCGACGCTGGATCCACTTGACGAGAAGGTTGACCAGGCGTGCCCGCAACGGAGGGAGAAGATCGCCCACCTTCGTGGTCACGATGTGACGCACGGCAGTGAAGCCGAGAACCGCCTGCAAGGTGTGGGCAAAGTTCTCCAACACCACGATCGCGGTCGCGCCTGAATCTGCAAGCTGATGCCGCAACTCGGGCGCCGTGTAGAGGGGGTTGACGTTGACCACCACCATGCCGGCACGCAGGATCCCGAAGAGCACCACGGGGTACTGTAGCAGGTTTGGCAGCATGATCGCCACGCGATCACCCCGGCTTAGCCCCAGCCGCTGCAGATACGAGGCAAAGTCGCGCGTCAGGCAATCGAGTTCCGCGTACGTGAGGACAGCTTTCATGCTGGTGAAGGCCGCACGCGTGGCGTATCGCCGGCAACTGTGCGCGAGCATGTCGGCAAGCGAAGCAAAGCGATGGACGTCGACCTCCGCAGGCACGCCTGGGGGATAGTGTTCCACCCAGGTGGGTCTCGGTTCGGGAGACGGGGTTTTGACGTACTCTGGCATGTTGCCCCCAATGCTTTTGGCTTGCCCGCTGGCGACACGGAACACCACTGTTCCGCGAAGGGCTTCCATCCGGTGCCATGTGCCGGGCGTGCAGGACACGGCGTTCTCTCGCCTGCGGGCCGAAGCAGGCTCAACGTGTCGCTGCGGCTTCCAGGTAGGACACGACATCGTCTAGCGTGACGAGCCGGCCGTAGTCGGATTCAGGGATATCCACTTTCAATTTCTCGTGCAGGGCAAGGAGGAAGCGGAGCCAGTCCATGGAATCAAGGTCGACCTCCCTGCGCAGGGGACGATCCGGGCGCAGGGCCTGCGGCTCGATCTCAGGGGCGATCTCGCACAACGTGGACACGACGACGGCGCGGATACTGGCGTTGTTCATCGGTCAAGCTCCTCAGGCAGTTGCAGCAGTTCCCGTAGTTCGGTGAGAAAGAGCGCGCCGCGATGACCGTCGGAGACACGATGGTCGGCCGAGAGGCTGGCTGTCATGGCGGGCATCACTGCCACCGCACCGTTTTCCGCCCATGGCTGCTCAATGATGCGACCGAAACCCACCAGCGCCACCTGGGGAGGGTAGATGACCCCGAACACCTGTTCCGCGCCCTGATCCCCGAGATTGGTAATGGTGACGGTAGGCTCGGACAACTCGGCACGCCTGAGGGAACCAGCGCGACAGCGTTTGACCAGGTCGGCCAGTTCCTGCATCAGTTGTGCAACTGGCTTGCTGTCGACATGCAGCAGCGCGGGCGCCACCAGGCCGCCCTGGCGGAGAGATATCGCGACCCCGACGTGCACGGCCGTTGCGGCGCTGAACGCACCGTTGTGGAAGAATCCATTTAACTCGGGGAAGCGCTTGAGAGCGACTGCGACGGCTTTGATCAGTAAGACCGCCGGGAGGACGCGCTCGGTCATGGATCGGCTGGCGTTTTCCCGGGCGAGCCAGGCGAGCGCAGTCCGCAACGGGATCGTCTCTGCGACGTAGTAATGAGGAATCTCGCGCTTGGCTCGCGCCATCGCCGCGCCAATGGTCTTGCGGATTTCGGCCGATCGGTCGCCTGGCGCGGCGGCGGGCTTGCGCGCCGCTTGCTCGACATCGGCCAGCGTTACCGCGCCACCCGGCCCGGTGCCGGTCATGGCTTCGACGTCGATCCCCTGTTCCCGAGCGAGCTTGCGCGCTGCCGGGGACACCATGCGTCGACCCCGAGTGCCGCTCGCCGGCTCTGGCCCAGGCGCGTGCCATATGGTGCCTGGTGTTTCGCCAGGTTCAAGGAAGGTCGCCATCAGCGTGCCGACGGGAATCTTGTCTCCCCGCGAAACCAGGAGTTCAGCGACGACACCGTCGTGCCACGTCTCCACCTCGATCGCAGCCTTGCTGGTGTCGACCACGGCGATGATCTGTCCCTTCTTCACGGTGTCGCCGGGCTTCACGGCCCATTCGAGCAGCGTACCCTCATCCATGTCTGCGCCCAGCGAGGGCAGGCGGAATTCGATCACGTTGTCCTCGCCGGAACGATGCGCCGGTTGCGGGCACGGGAGGTGAGGGCTGCCGGCTTGCTCATGCGATCAGCTTGCTGGCCGCGGCTGCGATCTTGTCGGCCTGGGGCAGGGCGGCCTCTTCCATATGCCTGGCATAGGGAATCGGTACCTCTTCAGAACAGACCCGGGCGACCGGTGCGTCGAGTTCATAGAAAACCTGCTCGACAATGCGGGCCATCACCTCCGCGGCGAGGCTGACGCTGCGCCAGCCCTCGTCGACGATCACCGCACGACGGCATTTCGCGACGGATGCCATGATGGTCGCATCGTCCAGCGGGCGCAGGACGCGCAAATCGACCACCTCGGCATCGATTCCCTGGGTCGAAAGCGAATCGGCGGCTTGCATCGCCTTGGGCAGGCCGCCACCATACGCGATCAGGGCCACGTCCTTGCCGGGCCGCCTGACCAGTGCCGAGTGGATATCCACGACGGACGCTTCCGGGATCTCGCTTTCCACGTTGTACAGGCCTGCATGCTCGAAGATCAGCACCGGGTCGGGATCGGCCAATGCCGGCGCCAGCATGCGGCGTGCATCCTCGACAGTGGCCGGCGCCAGGACCCTGAGGCCAGGTATGCTGGCATACCAGCCCTCGAAGCTGTGGGAATGCTGGGCCGCGACCTGGCGGCCCGCCCCGGTGGCCATCCGGATCACCAGCGGTACGGAGAACTGCCCACCAGACATATGGCGGTACAGGGCTGCGGTATTGACGATCTGGTCGAGTGCGAGCAGGCTGAAATTGACGGTCATCACTTCGACGATGGGGCGCATGCCGCCCAGGGCCGCGCCGATGCCAGCGCCGGTGAAGCCGAGTTCCGAAAGTGGGGTATCGCGGATGCGTTCCGGGCCGAACTCGGCCAGCAGTCCCTTGGAGACCGCATAACTGCCGCCGTAGCGGCCGACGTCCTCGCCCATCAGGAAGACGCGGGGGTCCTTGGCAAGCGCCTCGCGCAGGGCTTCGCGCACGGCCTCGCGGTAGCTGAGGCGCACGCTCATGGGGTGCCTCCCGCCGGTGAGCACACATCCTTCAGCAGATCCTCGACAGGCTCCAGGGTACCCGCCTCGGCAAAGGCCTCGGCCCTCGCAACCTCCGCACCAACGTCGGCGTCCAGCGAGAGAAATTCGTCTTCCGTCAGCTTGCCTTCCGCCTTCAGCCGCGCGGTGAACGTATGAATGGGACCGCGTGCCTTCCACGCCTCGACTTCGGCCGCCTGGCGGTACAGATCCGGGTCGTACATGGAGTGCGCGCGGAAGCGATAGGTGCGCAGTTCAAGGAACACCGGCCCCGTGCCACCCCTGACGCTGGCCACGGCATTCCGGGCAGCTTCGCAGACGGCGACCACGTCCATTCCGTCAGCCGCGAAAGCCGGCATCTTGTAGGACGCTGCCTTGGCGCAAAGGTCTGTCTGGGACTCATGGCGCTCCAGAGCCGTCCCCATCGCGTAGAGATTGTTTTCGCAGCAGAGCAGAAGCGGCAGCTTCCACAATGCGGCGAGGTTCATCGATTCATGGAACGCACCTTCGGCGACCGCCCCATCGCCAAAGAAGCAGGCGGTGACGCGCTGGCTGCCCTGCATTTGCTCGGCGAGCGCAAGGCCCACTGCCAGCGGCAAGCCTGCGCCCACGATGGCGTTGCCCCCGAAGAGCCGGGTGGCGCGGCTAAACAGGTGCATGGAGCCGCCGCGGCCTCGCGCACAGCCTTCTTGCTTGCCGTACATTTCGGCCATCAGCACGCCCATGTCCATGCCGCGAACCAGCGCATGCCCGTGTTCGCGATAGGTGGCGACCACATTGTCGTCCGGTGCGAGTGCGTGGAGAACACCAACGCATACAGCTTCCTCACCGATGTACAGGTGCAGGAAGCCGCGTATCTTGCCTTCGCCATAGCGCTGCGCGCATGTCTCCTCAAGGCGGCGAATACGCACCATGTCGCGCAGCAACGTAAGCGCGAACTCCTTGTCATAGGGCACCGGCCCGGCAGGTGGCGGGGGGGCGGGATGCTCGATCTCCATCATGATCCGGTCTCAAGCGTGGAGGTGTCCCCCTCCGGCAGGCCAAGTTCGCGGGCCTTCAGCAATCGGCGCATGATCTTGCCACTGCGCGTTCGTGGCAATTCCGCCAGGAAGGCGATGTCCTTGGGGGCCACCGCCGCGCCGAGGCGGCTTCTGCCATGGCCAAGAAGCTCCAGGCGCAGCGCTTCACCAGGTTCAAAGCCTTTGTTGAGCGATACGAATGCCTTCACGACTTCTCCTGCCACCGGATCCGGCTTGCCGATGACGCCGGCCTCGGCGACGGCCGGGTGCTCCATCAGCGCACTCTCGACCTCGAAGGGGCCGAGCAGGTGTCCGGAAGACTTGATGACATCGTCAGTGCGGCCGACGAACCAGTAGTAGCCGTCGGCGTCGCGGCGAGCAAGGTCGCCGGTCAGGTACCATTCGCCGGCGAAACACTTGCGGTAGCGCGCTTCGTCGTTGAGATAGGCGCGGAACATCGACGGCCAGCCGCTTCTGAGCGCAAGCTCTCCCTCGGTTCCGGACGTATCGATCAGCTCGGCGCGTCCGTCTTCCTTGCGCCGCACGATGGCCGCGTCCACGCCGGGAAGCGGCCTGCCCATCGAGCCAGGCTTGATATCAAAGGCTGGCGTGTTGGCGATCATGATGCCGCCTGTTTCCGTCTGCCACCAGTTGTCGTGAATCGGCAGGCCCAGCACGTTCTTGCCCCACCAGACAGCCTCAGGGTTCAGGGGCTCGCCGACACAGGCGATAAACCGCAGGTGCGGGAAAGCATGCGCTCTGGCCGCATCGGTTCCCGCCCTCATTAGCATGCGGATCGCGGTCGGCGCCGTATACCACACCGTAACGCCTTCGTCGTGAAGGATTCCATACCAGCGCTGCGCGTCGAATTCTTCAGAGTCCACAATAGACGTTATGCCATGCAGCAATGGGGCGATGGCACCGTAGGATGTGCCGGTCACCCAGCCCGGATCGGCCGTGCACCAAAAGATGTCGTCCGGATGAAGATCGAGCGCATACCTGCCGGTCGCCCAATGGGTGGCCGCCGCGCCATGGACATGCACCGCCCCCTTTGGCGTGCCGGTCGTGCCGCTGGTGAAATGCAACAGGGCCATGTCTTCGGATGTGGTGGGCGTGATCTCGCACGCGTCCGTCGCGCTGCGCATCATTGCCGGCAGGTCAAGCGTGCCCGGTATCGCGGTTGGGCCGCCGTCTTCGGCGACCAGTAGAACGTGTTTGAGGCTAGGTATGCGGTCGCGCCATGCGGCGACCTTGCGCATGAAGAGTTCGTCGGTGGTGACCAGCACCGAGCCCTTGCCAAGGTTCAGTCGCGTGGCGATCGGCTCGGGCCCGAATGCCGAGAACAGCGGCGAGACCACGCAGCCGTTCTTCAGGCCGCCGAGCAGGGCCGTATAAAGCTCCGGGAGGCGTCCAGCGAGAATGAAGATGCGGTCTCCCTTGCCCACGCCGAGTTCGCGCAGTACGTTGCAGAAGCGATTGGTGAGCCTGGCCAGCTCTGCGTAGGTGACGGCGCGCGCCGCCGGTCCGCCGCGGGAAAGAAAGCGGAATGCGACCTTGTCACCCGCACCACGTCCCACATGGCGGTCCACCGCCTGCCAGGCGATATTCAATCCGCCATCGGGCTGAGTGCCGAGGGTCCTGCGGATGGCGTCCCAGGAAAAGCCACGACGCTCCGTCTCATAGTCGGCAAAATTTGGCGTAACACGCAGGTCCGCTGCCGTCTTGCGGATGATTGTTGACAGATCCATTCTGGCGCTTGGTCTCCTTGGGACCACTATAGGAGCCGGGGCAGGCGACGAAAAGCGGGGCGGCCAGCGCTGCCCGGCCGTCCGTTACCGGTGCGGGCAAGGGCAAGCCCGGCCCGCTTTAGCGAAGAAATCGGGCTAATGGCCAGGCTGCTGTAGGGAACGTTTTTCGGTACTTCCGGCATGTCTCTTCCATCCTTCACCTGTCTGACGCTCATACAGACGAGATCCTTGTCCTCGCTTGCTCGGCAGCAGCAACATGACGCTTGACCGCGATAAAGCTATCGGGACTCACTGACATCGAATCGATGCCGCTTTCGACAAGGAACCCAGCGAACGCCGGGTGGTCGCTAGGCGCCTGGCCGCACAAGCCGACATCGGCCCCGGCCTTATGCGCCTCTGCGATGACGCTGCGGATCATCCATTTGACGGCGTCGTCCTGCTCGTCGAACAACTCTGCGAGTTCTGCCGAATCGCGGTCCACGCCGAGCGTGAGCTGAGTCAGGTCATTGCTGCCGATCGAAAAGCCATCGAAGCGCCTGGCGAACTCGCCCGCCAGGATCACGTTCGACGGGATCTCGCACATGACATATACGTTCAGGCCGGCTTCGCCGCGCACGAGGCCGTTCTCCGCCATGACCTTAAGTACGCGGTCCGCCTCTTTCGCCGAGCGGCAGAACGGAATCATGACGATCACATTGGTGAACCCCATCTCCGTGCGCAGGCGGCAAATCGCCTGGCATTCCAGCGCGAAGCCTTCTTGATAGCGGGGAGAGTAGTATCGCGACGCACCACGGAATCCAAGCATCGGGTTCTCCTCCCGGGGCTCGAATTCCGCGCCGCCGATCAGATGCGCGTACTCGTTGGTCTTGAAGTCGCTCATGCGGACCACTACCGGATGTGGATACTGGAGAGCGGCAATCCGCCCCAGTCCGCGCGCGAGCCGGTCCACGAAGTACTCCGTCTTGCTTTCGTACCCAGCTGTCAAGCCGGCAATCGTCTGCTTCGCCTCATCGTCCTTTAGCGTGTCGTAGCGGACCAGCGCCATTGGATGGATCTTGATGTGGTTACTGATCACGAACTCCATCCGCGCCAGCCCGACGCCATCGGCCGGGATCCGCCACCAGCGAAAGGCTGCTGCGGGGTTGGCCAGGTTCAGCATGACCTTGGTATGGGTTGCCGGGATACTGCCAAAGTCGATTTCCTCGACTTCATAGTCGGCGGTGCCTTCGTAGACAAAGCCCTCGCGGCCTTCCGCGCAGGACACGGTGACCTCTTGCTCGTCGTGCAGCAGATGGGTGGCATTGCCCGTACCGACGATAGCCGGAAGCCCGAGTTCGCGGCTTACGATGGCTGCGTGCGAGGTCCGACCGCCGTGGTCGGTGACGATGGCAGCCGCACGCCGCATGACGGGCACCCAGTCGGGGTCTGTGGATTGGGTCACGAGGATGGCGCCGTCGACGAAGCGCCCCATCTCCCGTGGGCTCTCGATCACGCAAACCACGCCCGCCGCGACGGCATCGCCAATGCTCACGCCCGATATCAACTTGCGGCCGGCCTTCTTGATGCGATAGGTCTTCACCGCGCTCGCCTCGCGTCTCGACTGGACGGTTTCCGGTCTAGCCTGGACGATGAACATTTCTCCGCTTTCGCCGTCCTTCGCCCATTCGATGTCCATAGGCTGGCCATAGTGGTCTTCGATCGTGCGGGCCCAGCGCGACAAGGTGAGAATCTCCTCGTCTCCCAACACGAAGGACGCACGTTCTGCCTTCGATGTCGGGACATACTTGGTCGGAACGCGGCTATCGCTCGTGTAGATCATCTTGCGGCTCTTGTCGCCGAGCTTCTTTCCGATGATCGGCGTGAGCGACGGGTTGGACAGAAGCGGCTTGAACACCTCGTACTCGTCCGGTTCGACGGTGCCCTGCACGACGCTCTCGCCCAGACCCCAGGCGGCGTTGATCAGGGCCACCTTGTCGAAGCCGGTTTCGGTGTCTATTGAGAACATCACACCGGCGCCGCTCAGGTCGGATCGCACCATGCGTTGGACGCCGACCGACAACGCAACCTTCAGATGGTCGAAGCCCTTCGCCTGCCTGTAGCTGATCGCGCGGTCGGTGAAGAGTGAGGCGTAGCAGCGCCGGCAAGCGTCAAGGAGCGCACGATCACCCCGGATATTGAGGAAGGTTTCCTGTTGTCCGGCGAAACTCGCATCCGGCAAATCCTCGGCGGTCGCGCTCGAGCGCACTGCCACGTCCGTATTGACCTGTCCGGTCCGGCGGTTCAGCTCTTCATAAGCCAGGCGGATCGCCTCAGCCGTCTCCCTGGGCCATTCGCCGCGGAGGATGAGCTGACGAATGGCGGCCCCGGCCTCGGAGAGGGTAACCTTGCCGTCAGCAAGTTCGCTGAGCATCCTGGACACGGCTTCCTGTAGGCCATTCGCGTCGATGAAGTGCCAATACGCTTCCGCGGTAACTGCGAACCCCGGTGGAATCTTGATGCCTCCGGGCGCCAGGTTGGCCACCATCTCCCCCAGCGATGCGTTCTTGCCACCGACGCGAGGAACGTCGGCCCGCCTTAGTTCTTCGAACCAGACAACCTGCGCATGTTCGTTGGACATATGCTGCTCCTTCTTGGTGGACTTATGCCGACGCCTAAGCAAGGCCAAGGTTCCGCTTGGAAAGGGTAACGTCTGGGAAGCTGCCAAGGGTGCTGAACAGCGCTAGCGAGAGACTGACTGATTCAGACTAGTGGTGAAATGGCGCCGTGGCTTGATCCAACGCAAGCCCCCACAAGCCAAGCTTCACCGGCGGCAGTTCTGTGCACTGAAGGCGGCACTGGTGCGAAACACGGCGGGATGAGGCGCCGCAATGCGTTGCAGAGTACGCCGGATAGGCGCAGGGCGATTGTCTCGATGTTGACGTGCATCATGCTTGACCGCCAGGTGGCTCCAATAATGAAAAATGGGGACCCCGGCGACAACATTCGCTTTGTTTCCCAACGGTTGCCGGTTTTGTCGCTAACGGAAGTCCACAGGGCTCGCTGATGTTCCAAGAGGCGAGTCGGCGTCGCCCCCGTCCCTTGTGTAGCCGTGAATTGCGGCGTGTCCCAAAGGTTCTGCCGCCCGGTCGCGCAGAAGGCGCAATGGCCACAGGTATGGCCGAGCCACGGCACGCCAACCCGGTCGCCGGGCGCTTTCGAAATCCCTGCACAGGAGAGCATCATGGCCTTCAAAACCGTATTGGTCGAACTCGGGCGCGACGTAGGCTGCGCCGCGCGTGTAGGAGTTGCAGCGGACCTCGCCAAACGCTCCGGCGGTCATGTGGTGGGATTAACCGCGACCGGCGTGCCGTTCGAGCGGATTCCGGACGCCAGCAGCGATGCGGAGCGCTACGTGGATGTGGCCAGGGTCGGCCTGGCGGCACAGGCGGAAGAGACGGGCGTCGCGTTCCGGCGCGTCATGGAGCAGGCAGCGCCGGGGGTGGCACACACCCACCGCGTGGTCGAGGAAGACCCGGGATGGGCGTTGGCGCAGGAAGGCCGCGTATCCGACATCGTCGTGCTGGCACCACCGCCCGACCCGTATTCGGTAGGCAGCCTGGCAGCCGAGACCGCCGAATATGTACTGCTGAATGCCGGGAGGCCCGTGTTGCTGGTGCCGGATGCCTACCAGCAGGTGGAGATGGAACATATCGTGATCGCGTGGGATGGCTGGCGAGAGGCTGCTCGCGCGGTGGCGGACGCGATGCCGCTGTTGCTGTGCGCAGAGCGGGTCACTATCGTGGCGGTATGGAACCGGGACGGCCGGCCCACTCCAAAGTCGGAGCCGGTCGCGGGCCTGCGGCAATACCTCGAGCGGCATGGCATCGCCGCGGGGGTGTACAACGAACCGACGAGCGAGGCGGTTGGTCGGGTACTGCTCGAGGCTACACGCAGCCTGAACGCGGACCTGCTCGTGGCCGGTGGCTACGGACATTCCCGCATGCGCGAGGTGATGCTGGGCGGCACCACGCGGACCCTGATGCACCATGCCGGGATGCCGCTGCTGCTGTCGCATTGAATAGCGGCGAAGCGCTGGGTACCACAAGCTCACCGCGATTGCGCGGCATGAAGACGGGTGGCCTGCGCATGTCGTTGACCGGTCCGAGTTCGCAACCCACCGGCCAGGGGGACTTAGGACTTCGTTGACTGGCATCAACCCGCATGTCCTTGCGACCGCTACTTTGGAAAGAACCATAGCCGAAGCCGAGGTCGCCATGTACCGCCGCATTCTCCTAGCCATCGATGGCAGCCGCTCATCCTTAAATGCCCTGGAGCAGGCCGTGTCCATGGCGCTGGCCACCCACGCCGAGGTCAGCGCCATGTTCGTCGTCGACGACAGCGACCTGTTCTTCGAGATCAGGCCGGGTTACCGGCCCTGGCTGATGGCCGACATCATTGCCTATGGCAAGCAAGTGCTGGCACGCGCCGGCGAGCGCCTGAGTGCCGCCGGCGTGCGCTGGAGCAGCAGGTTGGCCGAGACGCCTGGCACCCCTGCGAAGGTTGCCGAGGCGATCGTCGCGGAAGCGGACCACTGGAGCGCAGACCTGATCGTCATGGGCACACACGGCCATCGCGGCGTGCGGCGCATGGTGCTGGGCTCGGTCTCGGAGCACGTCGTCAGCAAGACAGTTCGCCCCGTACTGCTCGTCCGGCAGCAGTCAGGCAGCGAAACTCCCTGACCGTTCGGTCCCAGTCCGCGGATACCCCAACAATCCTTTCGGAGCGACGCAAATGCAGGTGTCAAGAAGCCTTGGCCTCGGGCTGTCGTCGCTGGCGATTGCCGTTGCGGCGGCTGGTTGCGCCACTCGCGCGACGCCCGCTGGCGCTGGCGTGCAGATCATGGAGCAGCACGGCGTCTCCTACGTATCGGGTGGAGACGATGAGGCGGGCATGCAAAGCATGCTGACCATCGCCGCGCGTTTCAACGTACGGCTGACGATGGTGGATGCCGGGCGCGGCAACCCGCTGGGCGGTGCCACGGTGGTCGTGGCCAGCCAGGAGGGCCGCCCCGTGCTGCACACTACCGCCAGCGGGCCGCTGTTCTACATGCGACTCAAGCCGGGTGCCTATCGGCTCGCGGTGGGCTACCAGGGGCGGGACCAGATGCGTGACATCGTCGTCGCTGGCGAGCCGCTCGAGATGACGTTCCGGCTGCCGGTCAATACGCTTGAGGACGACTGGCTGCTCTGCGGCACGACACCCTGCCCGCGTCGCTGAGCCCGCCGCCTGGACGTGTTGCCGCGGGCACGACGTCGCGCAGCAAGTTCGCGGGGGTTCAGGGACGACCGCGAAAGAGGAGGGGGAGCGACGGAGCCGGAAGAAGCGCTCACGTCTCGTTCGGGGACAACCAGGCGGGACGCTCGGCGTGGGCAGGCCTGGAATCCGCGAACCGCAACGCCTGCACGAAGTCATCGATCTCGGCGGCGGCATCGCCGCTCAGCACGTCACGTTCGAGCAGCACGAGCGCCGGCGCGGGTGTTTTGCCCGTGAGCCTGGCTATCTCCGCCTCTGCCTGGAAGCCCCCGCGCGCTGCCATGATACAGATTGCCGACACGCGCCCGGCCAGCGGCGGCGTGGCGACGCTGGCGGCGAGGAAGCTGCGCATCGGGGCCGCCAGCCTGCCCATCCATACCGGTGCCAGGACCACGACATGCTCGCAGCGATCAAGGGCCGGGCCGCCGTAGCGGTACTCGACCTGGCGGTGAAAGAGGTTATCGATAACGCACCGGAGGTCCCCAAGGATCCCGGCGCGGCTTTTCACGTCGGCGACCTCGGCCAGTGGCCATCCCGACCGAGCGGCAACGGCCTCGGCGACCTGGCGTACGGTGCCGGTGCGGGAGTAAAAAACAATCGCGGCTTGGGTCATCACTGGCTCCGGTCAGATTCGCAGCGGACGTCGCTGTGTCTGCAGCGTAGGCCTTGCGTGGCGGCCGCCATTGATGCGCATCAACTGGGACATACGCGCGCCCGCCGTAGCGATTGGGGGCATCGTGCAGCGGCTTTGACACGTATCAACAGCAGTTGCGCCGCCTGCCCTACGCTGGATTAAACCAGTCCAGACCCGAGCCACCACAGGCTCCAACCGCCGGAGAAACCGCTATGTACCAGCGCATCCTTGTCGCCATGGACGGCGGCGCCGCTTCGGAACTTGCCCTCGAACAGGCCATGATCATCGCGCTCGCCGCCAACGCGGAAGTGGAGGTGGTCCATGTGGTCGATGACCGCAGCCCGTTCCTGGATATCAGAAATCTGGATCCGGTAAGGTTGATAGAGGACCTCACGACGGCGGGCGAAAGCGTCCTCGCCGCCGCCGCCAGCAGGCTTGCCGCAGCGGGCATTCGCCACGTAACGCGGCTGCTGGGCAAGCCGATGGTCGAGGGAGATGTTGCTACCACGATCGCGGCCGACGCCAATGGCTGGGGTGCCGATCTGGTTGTGTTGGGTACGCATGGTCGCCGGGGAGTGCGGCGACTCGTCATGGGCAGCGTCGCGCGGAGCGTGATCACCCTAGCCGTCGCGCCCGTCCTGCTTGTCCGCGCCGAGGAGGCGTAGGCAGGCGAACAGACTTTGGAGGGCGTTACGCCAGAGAGCTATGCATACGATCGACTTTGCCGGCGAGACGCCGGATTATTGCCCGACCGGGCCAAGCCTGCAGTGTGCCGCGAAGGTGGACGGCTCGCCGGCAACCTATGAGATCACTGCCGAGGCGCTTGAGGATCATTTCGGCGCACGCTCGTATCGCAGTGAAGATTTGCTGCCGGCATTCATGAGCAACCGCCAGGACATTGAACGCGTCGCGGGAGCGCTGTTCGAGATGACAGGTGCGCGGCACATCGTGCTGCACAGCGGCCATTTTCGCTTCGCGGTGTGAGACGCACGTTGTGGCCGGCAGCAGCCACCCTGGGGCGGTGCGCCCCCAAGGAGCCACCCATGAAGAATCGCTTGCAGTCATGCACGCCGGCAAGAGGGCCAGGATGGCGCAGGCTTGCCGCCTGCGCGTTGGTGCCGCTATGCGCAGCGTGTACCGCCGTTCCGGACCCGCTACGGCCGCCGAAGCCACGCACGGCCGCGCTGGCGTCAGGCGGCTTGGGGCAACCCGTACCTGGCGTGCCCGGCAATGGCTTCTCATGCTCGGATGGTCGCGCCGCTCAGTCGTAGCGCAGGTCAATGCCGAAGCCCCCGGCCCAGTTCGCAGTCGACAACGCCCGCTGCATAGGCGAAGAGCCACTCTTCGGCCTGTTGCACGCTGCCCGGCACGGCGGGCCAGTCTGGCGTAAAGCGAACGCCGATGCCTCTGTCCGACGCTGTGAAAAGGACACCGCCGCTGGGCTTGCCCGGCGCGATGGCGTCGGGGACGAACAACACGATGTGGAACCCCTTGTACGACCGCTTTGTTTCATGCATGTGAGTCTCCTGCGAAGGTTGCCACCGGGGCGCATTCGGCAAGCGCACCGGCGCTCGCTCTATGGGAACCATAGTGGCGCGAACCAGAGCGGTAGTGGTGGTGCCAGCGGTACCGCCTGTGGCGCGGACAGGAAGGCGGCTTGATGCACGACAAATCCGGGACCGGGGGGCGATATAGATTTAAGAAAAGCCCCGTTCGGGGCTGCATGATGGAGTCAATCCATGGACTACGCAACGATCCTGGTTCATCTCGATGCCAGCCGCCGCGTGTACGACCGGCTGAACCTCGCCACCCAGCTGGCGCTGGAGTTCCAATCCACGCTGGTCGGCCTGCTTGCCGTCGGCAAGCCGGATCCCACCGCCGTACGCTACCTGGTGGACGGTGACCGCTATCTCGCCTCCTACAACGAATGGCAGCATCAGGTCGGCGAGCGGGCCCGCCATGCCCTGATGGGCGCGACGGACGAGGTAGCCGTCATTACGGAATGGCGGGCGCCGGACTGGGCCACGGCGGTGACGGTCCAGGCAGAGGCACATCGGGCGGATCTTGTCATCCTCGGACAGCACGATCCCACTGATGATGCCGCCTACGCCGAGCCCGGCTTTGTTGAATCCATCGTGCTGCAATGCGGGCGGCCGGTGCTGGTGGTCCCGTATGCGGGCCGGTTCCCGAGTGTTGGCAAGAACATCATGGTGGCGTGGAATGGCAGCCGCGAGTCGGCGCGGGCCATCCGCGATGCGCTCCCACTTCTGCAGCGCGCAGGCACCGTGGAAGTGGTTTCGTGGACACCATCTGGCGTTCTGAAGGGGCCATGGGTTTCGCCGCCTCAGTATGCCGTGGACTGGCTGGCTCGGCATGGCGTGGCAGTGCAGCTGTGCACTTTTGCGGCGGGAGACGGCGAGGACGTCGGCCAGCTGTTGCTCTCGCACGCCGCGGACCGAAATGCTGACCTGATCATCATGGGGGCCTACGGGCACAGCCGGGTGCACGAGCTGGTCCTTGGCGGTGTCACCCGAACGCTGCTCGAGTCGATGACAGTGCCGGTACTGATGTCGCACTGATTGCCGCAGCGACTCGGCGATGCGATGAAGGACGGTACAGATGGGGCTATCTACGGAGCGGGATGCTGAGGCAAGTGCGAGAACGGCATCGGTGTAGCGATGCAGGCCGATACCTGGCCTATCGCTATCAATGCTGATAGCGTGTCGCTTAAATGGGATGCGATGAACAATGACAACCGAACACTCCACCAGCTTGCGCAGGGTTTCTGGAATGAGTTCCTTAGGCGTCGACCGGCATTTCCCGTGTCCGACGGCATGTTTCCATTCGAGCCGGCTACCCGTGACCGGTACATCGAAGGCCAAGGTAGAACTTATGCTGTCTGGCGAGCTCGGGCGATAAAGGCCGGCTTTTCTACCGAGGATTTCTTCCGCGCGTGCATTCGCGTACGGGCGGCGATGTATTGATCGCTGCCCGCGATTGGTAGTGTGTGCCGTGCCGTGCCCCCAGGTTCTGTCTTCAGGACATACCCTTCGGCGCAATGGGCGGTGGTCGACCAGAAGCTGTTCGCCGCCACGTCTTTCACCGGCAGTCTGCCTTGTCGCAATGCAAGGCGCAGCGCTGTGAAGAGACCTTAGGGTTCTAGCACATAGGTACCGGGTGCGTCCGCGAGACCCGGGGCCGGCGCCTGTCGCGTGCAGCGCCCTGTCGAGTGGGCCACTAGCCAGTCATGCCACTCCGGCCACCAGGAACCCTCGCGGTACGCAGCTATGCTGAGGAATTGCTCCGGGCTCAGGTAGGGCGCGGCGGGCAATCGCGTATGCACATGGTAGCGCCGGCGCGGGTGGCCCGGTTCCGACACAATGCCTGCGTTGTGGCCGCCCGAAGTCAGCAAGAAGGTCAGTTCGGCCTGGGTCAGCAAGTGCAGCTTGTACACGGAGCGCCAGGGAGAGACGTGGTCGTGTTCGGTGCCTACCACGAAGAGCGGGAGGTCGAGGTCCGACAGGGCGACAGGCTGTCCGCCGACGCACAGCTTGCCGGTGGCCAGCTCGTTGCCAAGGAACAGCTTGTGCAGGCATTCCGAATGCAGGCGGTAAGGCAGTCGCGTAGTGTCGCGGTTCCATGAGACCAGATCGTTGGCGCGCAAACGTTGGCCGAGCAGATACTCGCTCATCACGCGCGACCAGATCAGGTCCTGGGCGTTGAGCATCTGAAAGGCAGCCTTCATCTGCGGCCCGTCCAGATATCCTTGGCTCCACATGAGGGAGTCCAGCGTTGCGAGCGAGCTCTTGTCGATGAACAGCCCCAGTTCGCCCGGATCATGGAAATCGGTTTCAGCCGCAAAGAGCGTCACGCTGGCCAATGATCCGCCGGCGGCGTCGCGGGCCAGCATGGCAGCGCCCGTGGCAAGCAGGGTGCCGCCCAGG
This sequence comes from Cupriavidus sp. DF5525, assembly GCF_040149425.2. Taxonomy (NCBI): domain Bacteria; kingdom Pseudomonadati; phylum Pseudomonadota; class Betaproteobacteria; order Burkholderiales; family Burkholderiaceae; genus Cupriavidus; species Cupriavidus sp. DF5525. The sequence goes on from NZ_CP168265.1 coordinate 1,838,520, forward strand.
CAATACCCGGCGGCGTGGATGTGCGCGCCGTCGCAGCGGTCGTGCACGGTGTCGAGCGCAGCCAGAAGCCCGGCCTCCAGGTAGGTGTCAAGCCCGAACTCGCGGGCCGAGGCGTCCGGGTTCTTCCATGAGATCATGAACACGGTATGGCCGCTCTCGACCAGGTAGCGCACCAGTGAATCCTCGGGCTTCAGGTCGAGGATGTAATAGCGCATGATCCAGGACGGCACGATCAGCACCGGCTCGCGCCAGGCCGTATCGGTGCCAGGGACGGGCGCATACTCGATCAGCTCGATCAGCGCGTTGCGGAACACCACCTTGCCGGGCGTCAGCGCCACGTCGCGCCCGGGTAGAAATTCCAGCGCCGGGCGCCCAGCGGGCAGTCCGGGGACCTTTGACAGCAGCTCACTGGCGTCCTGCAGCCAGTGGCGGGCGCCTTGCAGGAAGTTGGTGCCGAAGGTGCTCGAGGTGGTCCTGGCAATAGTCGGACTCATCCACCAAACATTACCGGGCGCGAGGAGGTCAAGCCATTGCCGGGCGCAGAAGGCGACGATGTGCTGGTGATGGCGCGACAGGCCGTCGATATCCTGCGTCAGCGACTCCCAGAAGGCTTCGTTGCGCATGAACGCATCGCGCCAGCAACGATAAGGCCAGTCCTGCCAGCCGGCATCGGCAAAGCGCTGGTCGCTGACGTTTACGGACGGCGGCTCGGCCGCCGTCGGCAACAGCCGTGGCGAATCCTCGATGCTGTGCTGCAGCCACGCCTGCCACGCCTGCACCACCTTTGCCGGGGAGATGCTGAGCTGCAGCGCCCAGTCGAGCCCGGCCAGGCTTGCCGAGATCACCGACAGGCCGCCGGTGGCGCGGGCCAGGCCGGCGCGGATCTGCTTGTCCAACCAGACTTGCGCCGGCATGGCGGGCTGCGGCGCGCATTCCGGCATGGCCGCCAGGCTGGGCGGCAACGCCCTGTCATCGATCCTCATTGCAGGTGTTGCCCTCCGTTGATCGCAAAGTTGGCGCCAGTGACAAAGGCCCCGTCATCGCCGCACAGGTAAGAGATCATTGCCGCGACCTCGGCTGGCTTGCCGAGCCGGCCGACCGGGATGGTCGGCAACACGTCCCGCTCGAGGATCTCCGCGGGCATGTCCGTCACCATGTGTGTATCCAGGTAGCCCGGCGAAACCGTGTTGACGGTGATGCCTTTGCGCGCGAGTTCCAGCGCCAGCGCCTTGGTGAAGCCATGTACCCCCGCCTTGGCGGCGGCATAGTTGGTCTGGCCAAAAGCGCCTCGCGAGGCATTGACCGAAGAGATATTGACGATCCGGCCCCAAGCGCGCGCCATCATCGGCTCAACCAGCGGGCGCGTCATATGGAAGAGCGAGTCGAGGTCCGTGCGCAGCACGAAGTCCCAGTCAGCCTTGTCCATCTTGCGCAGGGTCCGGTCGCGCGTGACCCCGGCATTGTTGATCAGAATGTCGACGTCGCCGACCTCGCTGCGCACGTGCGACACGCAGCGCTGGCAGGACGCGAAGTCCGTCACGTCGACCGGGAATGCCGCAAACTCGCGGCCGGCGTTGCGTTGCGCGCCGAGCCATTGGGCCACGTGGTCATTGTGTTCGGAGTGCGTCACCACGACGCGTACGCCGTCGGCCAGAAGCCGCACGGCAATGGCTTCGCCGAGGCCGCCCATGCCTCCCGTCACCAGGGCAATGCGTTGCCCGGCCATCTCGTCAGCTCCGTGCCGCGCCGGCCGGGCGCGCCTGGGCCTTCGCGCCTGGGGTAGGGACGGCCATCAGGCGGCCGACGTTGTCGAACATCTCGCGCGCCGATTCCGCAAAGGGCGCGTAGCCGCCTCCCTCCACCATGACCTTGCGCTGGTAGTCCTGCCAGGCTTCAGTCGACTCGCGCAGGTGCTCCATGAAAGCCGAGGCCATTTCAACGTAAAGGGTGCCAAAGTCTCGTGCATGCGCGGCGTTGCGCTCAACCTGCGCGGCCAGAATTTGAGCGGGCAGGCCATGGAAGGCGTTCCAGTCGGGTGCGTCGGTGACGCGCGCGAGCGCCTGCCGGGCGCCCTTGATGTCCTCGTCCAGGGCCGTGAGGCGGAGTCTGAGCAGCATCTGGCGCGATTCTTCCCAGCGCAGCCATATGCGCAGGGCGGACTGCTCGGCGCAGCGCGCGAGTTCGAAGGCGGGATCGGTCTGGTCTGGCATGGTGGGACTCCTATAGTCAAGCGGCTGGCCTGCCCCGGGGCGCGCAGGTCTGGATAAGTCTAGGAGGGCGACCCTGGCGGGAGATTGATGTATCGCAAGGAGTGCGCAATGCGTCGGGGGGCGCGGCATCGCCAAGCCGCGCCTGCGTTGGTCAGAGCACAGGGGTCGCATGGCCGGCGGCCTGCGCATTGTGGCCGGACGCCCAGCGAGACAAGGCCGAGCAGGAGCCGAGACCGAGATGTCCTGTTACACGCCACGAGCAAACGGGCGTTCCTTTGATCCATCCCAAACTGCAGGGCCGGCTCACCGCCTACGGTAATCCCAAGGGGCCGGGCCGACCCCATCCATCTGGAGCACGACGTGACACATCCCATCGTTTTATCCGAAGCCAGCGTGGAATACCTCAAGCTGCCGGCGCCGCAGACCGAAGGCGGAATGCCGCTGCTGACGGCTCTGCAGCAGCGCCGCTCGACCCGGCACTTTGCCCCGCGGAGCCTGGATGACGCGCTGCTGTCGTCCTTGCTGTGGGCCGCTTTCGGGGTCAATCGCCCGGGCACCGGCCTGCGCACCGCGCCCTCGACCCGCAACTGGCAGGAAATTGACTTGTACGTGGCGCTGCGCGACGGCCTGTATGTGCTCGAACCGGCGGACTGGCGCCTTCGGCTGATCATCGGCGAAGACCTGCGTGCGGCCACCGGCCTGCAGGAATATGTTGCCGAGGTGCCATTGAACCTCGTCTACGTCAGCCGGCTCTCCAGGCTCGACGAGACCGACAAGCCGCTGCGCCAGTTCTATACCGCGCTGGACACGGGGTATATCAGCCAGAATGTCTACCTCTTCTGCGCTGCGTCCGGCCTGGCCACGGTGGCGCGCGGCCTGCTGGACCGCCGCGCACTGGCCACCGCCATGCGGCTGGAGCCCGACCAGCGCGTGATCCTGGCCCAGAGCGTGGGCTACCCGGCGTAAGTCGACACGCGCTACCACAGGAGGGCAACCATGCCATTCATGGACAGGGCCGATGCCGCCGCACAACTGGCGCGTGCGCTCGCCGGCCACGCAGGAAAGCGGCCGCTGGTGCTGGCCGTGCCCCGCGGCGCAGTGCCGATGGGTGCCATCATTGCCGACGCGCTCGGCGCCGACCTTGACGTCGTGCTCGTGCGCAAGCTCGGCGCGCCGGGCAACTCGGAGTTCGCCATCGGCGCCGTGGACGAGAGCGGCTGGACCTATCTCACGCCCTATGCTGCGGCGGCAGGCGCCGACAGCGAATACGTCGACCGCGAGCGCGCGGCCCAGCTTGGAGTGCTGCGGCGGCGCCGCGCCGACTACACACCGGGCCGGGAGCCGGTCCGCGCCACCGGTCGCGTGGTCATCGTCGTGGACGACGGCCTGGCGACCGGGGCCTCGATGATCGCCGCGCTGCACGCCATCCGCGAGCAGAAGCCCGCGCGGCTGATCTGCGCGGTGCCGGTGGCGCCGCCGCGGACGCTGGAGCTGTTGCAGCCCTATGCCGACGAGGTGGTGTGCCTGGAGACGCCGGCCGGCTTCCGGGCAGTCGGGCAGTTCTACCGCGACTTTTCGCAGGTCGAGGATGCGGAGGTAGTGGCATGCCTGAAAGGGCGGTAAAACGCGCGCACGCGAGGAGGCATCCATGAAGGGCGACAGGCAGCTGCAGCAAGACGTGACCGAGGCGCTGATCTGGGATCCGGCGGTCCATGGCAACGAAATCGGGGTCCAGGTCCAGGACGGCGTCGTCACGCTGACCGGGCACCTTGGCACCTTTGCCGAGAAGTACTCGGCGGAAGCGGCCGTCAGGCGCATCCCCGGCGTGCGGGCGCTGGCCGTGGAACTGGACGTTCACCTGCCCGACGATGCGCGCCGCACCGATGCGGACATTGCCCGGGCCGCGGCCAACGTGCTGTCCTGGGATGCGATGGTGCCGGCCGACCGTATCCGGATCCTGGTCGAACACGGCGTGGTGACCCTGAGCGGCGATGTCGACTGGTACTACCAGCGCACCGCCGCCGAGCACGCCGTGGCCGGACTGTTCGGCGTGGTCGGGGTCACCAATGCGCTCGCCATCCGGCCTCGTGCCGACAAGCAGGACGTGGCGGCACGGATCCAGGCGGCCATCGCACGCCAGGCCGCCAGCGACGCCGACCAGGTGACCGTGACGGTGAGGGATGGCGCTGTGACGCTGACCGGCACTCTGCCCACGCTGGCGGAGCGCGAGGCGGCATTCGAAGCGGCCTGGTCTGCGCCGGGCGTCAGCGCGGTCGTCAACCAGATCGAAGTCAGGCCCGGCTAGCTCAGGCATGGCGCCCTTGCCGCACTACTGGGGCGTCGCTGCCGGGCTGGCCTGCGCGGTCAGCGCATCGGCAGCGCGCGCCAGGTCCTGCAGGGCAGTGCTGACGGTGACCGGATAGGGTGCCGACGGCTCCAGCGCGCGCAGGGCAGCGGGCAGCGCGGCCAGTTGCCTTGCGGCATAGGCCCGGCTGGTGAGCAGCGACACCTCTGGCGCCACACGCCGGCCACGCGCCATGCAAGGCTGCATCAGCGGCAGCCCGTCACAGGCATCCCCCTCGATCGTCAGCGTATCGCCGAGCATGGTGCCGTCGGCGCCATAGCGGCGGTAGGACTGCTTGCGGCCAGGCCAGGTGGCCTTGCCTTCCGAGCGCTTGCGCCGCGGCAGGCCCGCGTACTCGGTCAGCTTGTATGCACAATCGAGATACGGGGCGTCGGCCGAGGTGTTCATGCACGTGCCGACCCCGAAACCGTCAATGGGCGCGCCCGCTGCGACCAGGTCGCGGACGCGATACTCGTCCAGGTTGCCGCTGGCAAAGATGCCGATCGACTGCAGGCCGGCGCCGTCGAGGATGGCGCGCACCCGGCGCGCATGCGCGCCGAGGTCGCCGCTGTCGATGCGCACCGCCTTGACGGCGATCCCGCTGGCGCGCAGCGTCGCGGCCAGTGCCGTCACCTTGTGCGCAGCGGCCTCGGTATCGTAAGTGTCGATCAGCAGCGTGGCGTTGTCCGGCTGCGAGCGCGCGAACGACGCGAAGGCCTCGGCCTCGTCCAAGTGCGCCTGCACATAGGAATGCGCCATGGTGCCGTACGACGGGATGGCGAAGCGCACACCGGCCAGCAGCGTCGCGGTGCCGGTGAACCCCGCCAGATAGCTGGCCCGGGCCGACAGCAGGCCGGCTTCGGCGCCGTGCGCGCGGCGCAGTCCGAAATCGACCAGCATGCGCCCCGACCCCGCCAGCACCACGCGCGCCGCCTTGCTGGCCACGATGGTCTCGTAGTGCAGCAGGTTCATGACCCGGCTTTCGACCAGCTGGGCCTGCTGGATCGGCGCGGTAATGCGCAGGATGGGCTCGTCCGGGAAGAACACCGTGCCCTCCGGCATGGCCTGGACATCCCCGCTGAAGCGGAAGTGCGTAAGCGATTGCAGGAACGCCGGGCTGAAATGCCCGGTCGACGCCAGTTGGTCGAGGTCGTCCACGCTGAAGCGCAGCCGTTCCAGGTAGGCGAGCACCTGTTCCAGTCCCGCGGCCAGCAGGAAGTTCCTGCCCGGCGGCAGCTTGCGGACGAAGAACTCGAAGCTGGCGATATCGTGCATGCCGCTGTCGAAGTACGCCTGCATCATGGTGAACTCGTACAGGTCGGTCAGCAGCGGGCTTTCGCTATCGATGGTAGTCATGGCGGCTCACGCAGGCAGCGTTGCTCAGTAATCTTCGCCGAACATCGACAACCCCGGGCGCGTGCCGGCATCGCCATGGCCGGCAGGGCTGCGCTGGATCGCGATCATGCAGTCCGTCGTCAGCAGCAGGGAGGCGATCGAGACGGCATTCTGCAGGGCCGTGCGCACCACCTTGACGGGGTCGATCACGCCCAGTTCGATCATGTCGCCATAGCGCTCGGTGCCGGCGTCGTAGCCGAGCGTGCCCGAGCCGGCGCACACCTGGTGCACCACTGCGTCGGCATCCGCGCCAGCGTTGGCGGCGATCTGCCGCATCGGCGCGGCCAGTGCCGCGTGGACGATGTGGCCGCCGGCGGCCTGCTCGGCATTCGGCGCCTGCCAGGCTTCGAGGGCGGCGCGGGCGCGCAGCAGTGCCACGCCGCCGCCGGCGACGATGCCCTCGTCCACCGCGGCGCGGGTGGCGTGCAACGCATCCTGGAAGCGGTTCTTGCGCTCGTGCAGCGCGCTCTCCGTTGCCGCACCCACCTTGATCACGGCCACGCCGCCGGCCAGCCGGGCCAGGCGCCGCTGCAGGGCCTCGCGCTCATAGTCCGAGCGCACCTCGTCCAGGCGCAGGCGCAGGGCGGCAATGCGCTCGGCCACGCGCGGCCGTTCGTCACCGGAGGCGATCAGGGTGGTGGTGTCCTTGTTGACCTCCACGCGGCGGGCTTCGCCAAGCTGTTCCAGGGTGACGTGCTCGAGCGAGATGCCGGCCTGTGGCGAGACCACGGTGGCGCCGGTCAGCGCGGCGAGGTCGCCCAGCTGCTCGGTACGCGAGTCGCCGAAACCCGGCGACTTGACCGCGCAGCTCTTCAGCGCGCCGCGCAGGTTGTTGACCACGAGCGTGGCCAGGGCCTCGCCCTCCACGTCGTTGGCGATGACCAGCAAGGGCCGGCCGGCGCGGCTCACGGCTTCCAGGACCGGAAGCAGTTGCGCGATCGCGGAAATGTTCGCGTCGCACAGCAGCACCAATGGTGACTCCAGCACGACGGCACGGCTCTCGTTGGTCGCGAACAAGGGCGAGAGGTAGCCACGATCGATCAGCGCGCCGTCGGCGATGTCGAGTGCGTCGTCCAGCTTGGAGCCATCCTCCACGCTGATCGCACCATCCTTGCCGACCCGCTCGACAGCCTGCGCCACCAGCGTGCCGACGGTCTGGTCGCCGCTGGCCGAGATCGTGGCGATCTGGCGCATCTCGTCGGTACTGCCGCAGGGCCGGGCACTCTCCAGCAAGGCGCTGGCGATCAGCTTGCCGGCGGCCTCGATGCCGCGCTTGAGTTGCATGGGGTCGTGGCCGGCTTCGACGTATTTCACGCCTTCAGCCACGATCGCGTGGGCCAGCGTGGTCGCGGTCGTGGTGCCGTCGCCGGCGATCTCGCTGGTGCGCACCGCGGCCTCGCAAAGCAGGCGGGCGCCCATGTCGGCGAACGGGTTGGCCAGCGTCACCGACTTCGCCACGACCACGCCGGAATTGGCGACCAGCGGCACCATGTCGGGCCGCTCCACGATCACGTTGCGGCCGCCCGGACCCAGCGTCACCTTGACCGCGTGGGCCAGTTGTTGCACGCCGCTCAGCATCATGCGGCGCGCGCCCTGGTGGAAGATAAGTGTTCTTGCAGGCATTACGATCTCCGCATTGGCAATGAGTGGGTCTGGCACGCTTTACGGTAGTGGCCATCCCGGCCTGCACGTTGATGCAACGCAAGCGCCAGGGTCGCGGCCGCTGACTGTAATGGGCGTGCGCTTCAGTCCGGCCGGTCGCTGTCCAGCGCGGGTACGGGATGCCCTGACTGCAGCGGTTCCAGCGCGGTGGTCTCGTCCAGATGGAAGAGGGCGTCGAACTGGCCGGCGATCGAGGCATCGAAGTAGTGGCTGGCGCGCTCCGTGCGCGGCAGGTAGAGCACGCCGATGGCCCGTTCCAGCATGACCTCGAAGAGCGGGTGGCTGGCCTGCGGCCCAAGCGGCAGGAAGAAGCGGTCAAGCCCGGTGCTGTGGAACAGTGCCTCCCAGCTGTCGTGCAACGCCGGCACCACGGCTTTGTGTTCAGGGTCGCCGTCCCATTCGGAGGCGGCACAGACATGGCCGGTGTAGGTGTAAAGCCGACCAGCAGCGCCTGCGCGCCGGCCTGCTGGCGCACCAGCTGCCCGAGGTTCCACTCGCCGCGCACCTGCGATTCCGTGGCGCGCGCATCGCCGAGGTGTGAGTTGTGGGCCCAGACCACGATGCGCCCGCTGCCGCCGCGGCGCAGCCGGTAGGCGGCCAGCGAAGACAGCGTCTGCGCCATGTGCGCGTCGCGCAGGTTCCAGGTGCTGACACGGCGGCCGAACATCTCGCGATAGTAGGCTTCCGCATTGACGACCACCGTCGCGTTGCGCTCGGCAAAGTAGTGCGAATCCATGGCCGCCAGGCCGTTGCGGGAGATATAGGCGGCCTCGTCGGTGCGCAGCTGCAGCAGCTGGCGGATGGCGCCGTCGCGCGCTGGCGCACGCAGTCCGGTCGCAGCCTGGTAGCCGTAGGCAGCCGGGTCACGCACATGGTCGAGCGCGCCATAGTGCTGCCGGGCAGCCTCGGCCTGCAGCGGGTCGGCGCGCTCCAGATAGCGGAGCACGGCCTCGGCGGAGCGATACAGGCTGTAGAGGTCGAGCCCGTAGACACCGACCCGCCGTTCCGGCGGCAGGCCGGCATTGTGGCCGCGCAGCCATTCGATGAACGCCAGGAACTCCCGGTTGCGCCACATCCAGGACGGGAAGCGCTCGAAATCGCTTAGGGCCTCCTCGGCGCTGTCATCGCCCTCGCCCTGCGCGTAGCGGTTGACACGCCAGGCGTCGGGCCAGTCGCCTTCGATGGCGACGGCATCGAAGGCCTGGCCACGGACCAGCGCCTGCGTGATCTGCGCCCTCATCCGGTAGAACTCGGCCGTGCCGTGCGTGGCTTCGCCAAGCAGGACAAAGTCTTTGCCGCGGGCCATGTCGAGCAGCGGCTCGTAGTCGGAGGCATTGCCCTGCAGGCGCTGTCCGGCCTCTCGGACTGCAAGGAAGGGAGTAAGCGGGGATGCCATGGGGTACTCCTGGGGCGGCTACTGCATAGCGGGTTCGTCGTGCGGCGCCGCTGCGCCATCCGCCTGCATCAGGGCGTCGAGCGCGGCCCGGTCGACCACCTCTTTCTCAAGCAGCAGCTGCGCCAGCCGGTCGAGGCGCGCGCGCTGCCCGAGCAAGGTCTGGCGGGCCCGCTCGGCGGACTGGTTCAGCGTGAGCCGGATCTCTTCGTCGATCGCCTGCGCGGTGCGCTCGCTGTACTCGCGTTCCGGCCGCGACAGGGCGGCCGCGGAGGGCAGCAGGGTGCCGCGTGCGTGCTCGTAGCACGGCAGGCCGAGCGATTCGCTCATGCCGAACTGGGTGATCATCTGCCGCGCCATGTCGGTGGCGCGTTCCAGGTCGTTCTGCGCGCCGGTGGAGACGTCGCCAAAGACGATCTGTTCAGCCGCGCGCCCGCCCAGCAGCACATCCAGCCGGTCCAGCAACTCGCTCCGGCGTAGCAGGTAGCGGTCTTCGGTCGGGGTCTGCTGCGTATAGCCGAGCGCCGCAACGCCGCGCGGAATGATGGAGATGCGCGAGACCCGGTCCGCGTGCCGGCGGCATTCGGCCACCAGCGCATGCCCGGCCTCGTGGTAGGCAATGGTCTGCTTTTCCAGCGGGATCATGATCCGGTTGCGTTTTTCCAGCCCGCCAACGATGCGGTCGAGGGCCAGGTTGAAGTCTGCGTTGTCGACCGCCGGCTTGTTGTTGCGAGCGGCCAGCAGTGCGGCCTCGTTGACCAGGTTGGCGAGGTCGGCGCCGGCAAAGCCCGGCGTGCGCGCGGCCAGTTCTCGGAGATTGACTTCCGGGGCCAGTTTGACATTACGCACGTGCACACCAAGGATCTGCTCGCGCCCTTTGAGGTCGGGGCGGTCCAGCACGATATGGCGATCAAAGCGCCCGGGCCGCAGCAGCGCGGCGTCGAGGATTTCCGGCCGGTTTGTGGCGGCCATGATGATCACGCCCTTGTTGGTGTCGAAGCCGTCCATCTGCACCAGCAGCTGGTTGAGCGTCTGCTCACGTTCGTCCTGGCCGCCGGCCACGTTTAGTGTGCGTGTCTTGCCCAGCGCGTCGAGTTCGTCGATGAAGATAATGCACGGCGCCTTCTGCTCGGCCTGAGCGAACAGGTCGCGCACGCGCGCCGCCCCCACGCCGACGAACATCTCCACGAACTCGGCACCGCTCATGCTGAAGAACGGCACCCCGGCCTCGCCGGCGACCGCCCGCGCCAGCAGGGTCTTGCCGGTGCCCGGGGCGCCCAGCAGCAGCACCCCCTTGGGGATCTTGCCGCCCAGGCGCCGGTACCGCTCGGGGTTCTTGAGGAAGTCCACCACCTCCATCAACTCGACCTTGGCCTCGTCGATGCCGGCCACGTCGGCGAAAGTGACACCGGTCTCCTGCTGCAGGTAAACCTTGGCCTTGCTCTTGCCGATTTCCATCAGCCCGTTGGCGGCGGTGCCGATGCGACGGAACAGCAGGCTCCAGATGGCCAGGAAGGCGGCCGCCGGCACGATCCAGGATAGCAGCGTGCCCAGCCACCTGGCATCGGCCTGCCCGGCATAGCGCACATGGGCCGCGTCCAGGTCGGCCAGCAGGCCGGGATCGCTGACCCGGGCCGTGGTGAAGGCGCGCTCGGGGCGGCCCCCGCGCTGCAGCACGGCCGCCTGGTCGGCCGGCAGGATGGTCTCGACCCCCGCTGTCGCCAGCATGCCGCTGATCGCCGTCTCGCCGACGGTGGCGCTGCGCACCTTGCCGGCCTTGAGCAAGGCCTTGAAGTCGCTGTAGGCCAGGGTGCTGACGGTTTCCGTGGCGACGTAGAATTGGAGCGCCAGCGTCGTCAGGGTCGCCGCGAGCATACCAGAGCGAGAAATTCCGTTTGCGGAGTTCCATGGTCGTAGTCAGAGGGCGGCCGGCAGCCACCTGGGCGCGCGCTCCGCCCAGGCGGCACCGGTGACGGATGGCCTGGCCCGCCGGCGACAGCGGCTTGCGATGGTGGGGAAGCGCCGCGGGTGGAACAGAGAGACGGCCGACTTGCGCAAGAAATGCTTCACTTCAGCTTCGTGGACACCGGTGTCCCATGCCATCGTTTGGATCCTTGCGCAGGTTGCGCTTCATTCCACGATAGCGGCGGGTCGGGGCTGGCCTTTGATCGGTATCAACGGCCACCGTCACAGCCCGCCCGTCGCCGGCATTGCGCGGCCTGCTACGGCGGATCATGTAGGCGGCGTCGCCTGCAGGTGTCTGGCCATTGTTTGATCCAGCCCAAGTCGATAGCCGCGCAGGCGCATAGCTTTAACAGTGTGAACGCGCCCCGTCGAACCACGACCGCGGAATGCACCTGGCGCAGGACATCGGCAACCCCATCCAACATTCCTGCCGGGGAACGCTGACGATCGACTTCGGCATCGCCGAGACCGAACTGAACGTGCACTGGCACAGGACGTGACGGTGGCGAGGCCGTTGGCAAGGACAGGAAGAGGGGGAAAGGGAAGATCTCATGGAGCACATCACCATCGAACAGGTGCGGATCCATATCGGCGACATCGCGCTGCCAGGCGACCTTACCCTGCCGGAAGCGGCATCCGGCCTGGTCCTGTTCGCACATGGCAGCGGCAGTTCGCGCCACAGCGTGCGCAACCGCGGGGTCGCATCGACGCTGAATCGGGTGGGCCTGGGCACGCTGCTGTTTGACCTGCTGGCGCCGGACGAGGACGTCGGGATGTCGAAGCGATTCGACATCGCCATGCTCGGGGAGCGCCTCAAGGCTGCCACGGTCTCGGTCGCGCACCTGACGCGCGAGCGCCACCTGCGGCTCGGCTACTTCGCCGCCAGTATGGGGGCTGCCGCGGCCATCCGTGCCGCCGCTGAGCCGCCGCCGCGCATGCGGATCGACGCGGTGGTGTCGCGCGGCGGCCGCGTCGACCTGGCAGGCCACGAGGCGCTGCGCCAACTGCAGGCCCCGACGTTGATGATCGTGGGCGAAGCGGATCCGGTGGTGCTGAAGCTCAACGCGCGCGCCACCGCATGGATGCAATGCGAGAAGCGGCTGGAGGTGATTCCCGGCGCCACTCACCTGTTCGAGCAGCCAGGCGCGCTGGAACAGGTCGGCGAGCTCGCCGGCAAATGGTTCTGCCAGCATTTTGCAGCGGCTGGCGGGAACTTGTAGTTCGACTGGATTTCCATGGTGCCGTGTGATGCACGGCGATGACTCAGTGAAAAGGAGAATGACATGAACGATATTCGCGCCGAGCTCTTGCTGCACAAGGATGCACTAGCCCGTGATGCCAACACGCTGCTGGCGGATGTACAGGCGTTGTTGCGGGATGTCGCCGACGAAGCCGGCCTGGAGACCACCCAGGCACGCGCGCAGCTGGGCGCACGCCTGCACGCGCTCCAGGAGCGCCTGGCCGAGCAACGCCAGGCGGCGCAGATGCGTGTCTCGCAATGGGTCGACACCACGGATCGTTACGTCCACGCACATCCCTGGGAGAGCATCGGCTCCGTCGCCGCGGTCGCGGCCGTGGCCGGCGCCCTGGTCGCACTGGCCGTCACCCGCCGCTAGCGCGGGCACGGCATGCTTGGATGCGAGCATGCAAGGACGCCTTCATGAACCCGATTGTATTCGCCATGCCCGGCAATGAATGGCAGGCCGCGGCCATCGCAGCCTGCCTGCCCGGCCGGCCGGGCGAGGCCGAGGTCCGGGGCTTTCCCGACGGCGAGTCCTACGTCAGGCTGCTGCAGCCTGTGGCCGGTTGCGAAGCCATGGTGGTGTGCACGCTGGACCGTCCGGATGCCAAGCTGGTGCCGCTGCTGTGGCTCGCCGCCGCTGCCAGGGAAGGCGGCGCCGTGCGGGTTGGACTGGTGGCGCCATACCTGGCGTACATGCGCCAGGACAAGGTCTTCCGGACAGGGGAGATCGTGTCGGCACGCCATTTTGCGGCGCTGCTGGGGGCCAGCTTCGACTGGCTGGTCACGGTGGACCCGCACCTTCACCGGATCGGCAGTCTGAGCGAGATCTTCACCAGGCCGGCGATTGCCGTGCATGCCGCCCCGGCGATTGCGTCATGGATCGGCCAGGCGGTGCGCGCGCCGTTGCTCGTCGGCCCCGACGAGGAGAGCCAGCAATGGGTCGATGACATCGCTAGCCGCTGTGGCGCGGACAGCATTGTCTTGGCCAAGCAGCGCTTCGGCGACCACGAGGTCAGCATCGACGCGAGCGGCCTGCCCAGCCCGCTGGCCATACGCCGGTACTGGTCGACGACATGGTCTCCACCGCGCGCACCATGCTGGCGTCGGCGCGCCTGCTGCTTGAACACGGCTACCCGGCGCCGGTCTGTGTCGGCGTCCACGCGCTGTTCGCAGAGGCAGCCTACGCCGACCTGCAAGCGGTCGCGGCCGACATTGTCACGTGCGACACCGTTGCGCACCCATCTAACCGCATTCCCGTGGCAGAGCGCCTGGCAGTCGGCATCCGGCAGGCGCTGCAGGCGCCACCGGGTCCAGGAGATCCATCATGAGCAAGCTCACAGCGCAGGAAACCATCTCGCTGGCAGAGCAGCTTGACGCGGACGAAGCGCGCATCCATGCCGCCGTTGGTTCCGCCGACACGCCGATGACACCGTTGGCGCAGCGTGAGGCGCGGGACGAGGGCGACCTTGCCGACGAAGAAATCACGCAGCGGCAGGACGACGCGATGCTGGACCATTACCGCATGCAACTGGCCGACATCGCCGCCGCGCGGGCGCGGATGCAGCACGGCCAGTATGGCACCTGTATCGATTGCCAGCAGCCGATCCCGTTCTCGCGTCTGCAGGCATACCCGACCGCGAAGCGCTGTACCGCATGCCAGCGCCGGCACGAGCAACTTTATGCGTGACAGTTGGAGGATACCGGGCAGCAGGCCGCCCCGAGGGCAATTGAGCGCCTGGCGGGCTGCCGCCGTGGAAACGACGGTCGGCCCCCGGCAGCGGCCGGGAGGCTGGCGCTGCCCGGCTAGCACAGGTCGTACTCGCGCATCATCTCGGTGGTGACTGCCTTGACCGTGGCCAGGCATGCCGGCGGGACTGCGGGGAAGGCTTCGATGGCCCAGTTGCAGCCGCCGTTGGCAGCTGCGTCGACACGCTGCGGCAACGGGATGTCGCAGTCGCGGCAGGCGTCGCCGAGGTCGGCGTTTTCCTGCAGGCGCCGCAGAATTTCATTGCGGATCTGTTCCGCACTGCCGAGGTTCTTGATCATGTCGGTGTCTCCTGTTGTCTGGTGGTGGCGATCCGGCCCGGATGTCTAGACCGGCGCGCTGTCGTGCGGGGCCGGGCGCCCGATGGTCTGGGACAGGATCGGTTCCTCGTCCTCGTTCAGCGACATATGCTCGGCCAGTTGGCGCCGATTGAGCCAGCCGCGCACCACCGCGCCTAGCCCGGCCGAGGCGCAGTAAAGATAGGCGTTCTGGACCATGGCGCCGGCCGCAGCGGCAGCGAAGGTCTCGCGCAGCTTGGGCGGGACGTCCTGCATCCGGCCATGGTTGGCGACGTAGACCAGGTCCAGCGGCGCCATGCCGACGAAGTCCTGGTAACCGGTCAGGCTGCGCACGTCTGCCGCGCGCTTCAGCACCAGGCAATGGTGGATCGGGTCGTAGCGGTAGAGGCCGGCGGGCAGCGCCGCGTAGACGTCAATCACCGCCTCGCCGTGCGGCGAAGGGGCTGTGCGGCCGCCGCCCTGGGAGCGGTTGACGCCCGCCGCGGCCCACAGCAGCTCGCTCAGCTGCTGCAGCGGCAGCGGCTGCTCGTCGAACTCACGGGTGCTCATGCGCTGCCACAGCGCCCCCATCAGCGGCAGGCCATTGGTGCGGTCCGGCTGTGGCAGGGCGATGACCCGCTCGCTCGTGCCGGAGGCGGGGCGTGGCAGCAGGTCCTTGATGGGCTGGTAGGGGATGCGCTTCAGTTCGTCCATGGGATGCTCGCATTTGTTGCAAAGAGTGGCGCCAGCCCTCTGCGCATGGCACCGGTATGGACGAATGTAGGCGCTGCCGCCGGCCGTGGCTTGCGCTCCGTCAAGCCGGATCCACGGGGCGAGCCGGGGTGCGATGCAAGCGATCCCGGGACGGCTTCGGATGATGCCGGCCGGGTCCTGGCGTCAGCCGCGGCCGGGCGCAGCGCGGCCCATGAAGCTGCCCGGCGCCGCGACGCAGGCGCGCTCGGCTTCGGTCAGCGGATCCTGGATACGCATCTGCCACGCCAGCACGCCGTCGTCGGCATCCGACAGGTCCCCGCCCGCCCGGGCACGGGCGGCGATGCGGGCGCGCAGCGTCTCAGGGCTGGCTTCGCAGGTGACGATGGCGAAGGGCACGCCAAGGCGGCGGGCCTGGGCCGCAAAGCGTTCGCGCTCGGCGCGGATCAGGAAGGTGGCGTCGGCAATCATCGGGAAGCCGGCGCGGCAACCGAGCCGGCAGACGGCGAGCAGGCGTCGGTAGGTCCGCGCCGTTACGCTGGCGGCATACCAGCCACCCGCGGGCATCACGCCGCGGTGCAGGCACTTGCGTACCGCGTCGGAGCGCACGCGTACCATCGCCCCGGCCTCGCTCATCTGTGCAGCTACCGTGGACTTGCCGCTGCCGGACAGCCCATGCATCAGCACGATCGGCCCGCGACGGCGGCTGAGGCACCGCCATGCCAGCGCCAGCAGCCTGCCTGCCTCGGCCTGCGCCGGCGCCATGGATGCGCCCGCGGCGTGCTGCTGGCAGGCGCGCTCCAGCAGCACGCGCGCGCGCACCAGGGCCCGCATGGCGAGATAGAAGGGCAACACGGCCAGCGCGCCGTAGTCTCCCGATTGCTCCAGGTAGCCGTTGAGCAGCCGGTAGGCCAGCGCCGGTCGGCCATGGTGCAGCAGGTCCATGACCGGGAAGGCCAGGTCGCTGATGGTGTCGGTCCAGCGCAGCGCGGCGTCGAACTCCAGGCAGTCGAATGGCGTCGGCACACCGTTCAGCAGCATGATGTTGCCCAGGTGCAGGTCGCCATGGCACTCACGCACATGGCCGTTGCGCAGGCGTGCTCGGAACGCGCCTGTTAGCCGGGTGGCCTCGCTGCGCGCCCGCTGGGCCAGCCGGCTGGCCAGGTGCGAGGCCTGCGCCAGCCGCCCGATGCCGCCCAGGCACTCCGCAAGGGTCGCGTCGATGCGGGCCGGCGTGCCAAAGCCATCGGCCTGGGCCGCGGGCGGCTGCGCCTGGTGGAAGACCGCAATGCTGCGCGCCAGCGCATCGATATGGCCCCGCTCCAGCCGGTCCGCAGCGATCCTTGCGCTGAGCAGGTCTTGTTGGTCGAAGCGCCGCATCCGGACCGCATGCTCGATCGGCATGCCGCTGCCGCCGACGCGCACCGAGCCGGGCGTGGGGCCTGCCACGATCGGCACCACATCCAGGTACAGAGCGGGTGCGAACCGGCGGTTCAGGCGCAGCTCGGTCTCACAGTCGTCGCGGCGTGCCTGCGCGGTGGAGAAGTCGACAAAGTCGAACCGCACCGGCTTGCGCACCTTGTAGGCAAAGTCCCCGGCCAGGAAGACACGGGAGATATGCGTCTCGATGACCTGTACTGCCGGCGCCGGGTGGGGGTAGGCGTCCGGCTGCTGCAAGGCGGCCGTCAACGCCGCGTCGTCCCATTGACTCTCCATGTCCCTTGCCGCCTGCTCCCTTCCGCTGTTGTGACTGCCACCTCAACTGCAGCCTCGGCACGCAAACTCTGCCTGCCAGCTCGCCCCCGCTGCGCCCTAGACCGTCACGCGTGCGGCCAGATCCTGGCCCAGGATGCCCGCCGCACTATAGAGTACAGCCACGATAGCCAGCAGCGCGCGCCACGGGTGGCTCAGCAGCGCCTCCACTTGCTCGCTGCGGCTCTCGCCAGACAGGCACCACGTGCAGAAGTGCTCGCAGTTGTTGGTAAGAAGGCGGTAATCGTCCTCTCCAAGCCGCGCAGTCGCGCGCCGTACGATCTCCGCCTCGATGTACCTGGCTTGCGTGGCCGGCTCGACGCGGAAGCCGTAGCCGTCGGCAAAGCCGGCGAGGGTAGTCTTTTCGACCGGACCGCAACGCAGGAAGCCTTTGAATCCGACATAGTGCACCACCTCGCCGTTGCCGGCATAGATGCCGTGGTGGACATAGCCCCGGCGGTCCGTCTTCAGATGCGCGCCAAGGGGGATCTCCGTGGTGATTGCCGCAAGGCGCTGTGCAGGTCCGATGTGGTGATCGTCGCTCATCGCTTTCCCCTTGTTGCCCTTGTTGCGCTGGTCGCTCCTGGTTCGGTCGGCCCCCGCTCCTCGCCTGCCGCTGGATCCGTGTGCCTCCGTTTATGCCTGCAGTATCGTTGTCGGTCGCCGATGCCGAAATCATCCAGCGCCGAAAAAGCTGTCGGCATGGTGCCATTCCGCTTGTACGTGCTTTGAGACGGCGCTTGTCCGTCATGCGCACCCGGTCTGTCAGCGGAATCTGACAGGGACGCGGCGGCATAACCCGGTATTTCCCGGCCATTGTTGTGAGAAGGAGCATTCCCCTACATCCGCAACTGGTCTCGCCCAACTTTGGTTCAGCCGGGGTATCGCGCGCCGGGTAGGATTCAGCCAGGTAACATATGCGCGGTGCCGTCGCGCGCTCACTCCATTGGCGCGTCTTCGCGCAGCGCATGGAACAGCTCGTCTTCCTGCGCGCAGTGCAGCCGCAACACGGCGTCGAGCCCGTAGAGCAGCCGCTGGTACTCCCTGATGCGGCTTGCGTCCGGCCCGTCGGGCGGCGAATCGTCGGCCATGTGCTGTAGCAGCCGGATTACGCGGAAGAGCTCGCGGTGCATCGCGCTCATCGCCGCCAGCGGATCATCGCCCCCGACCAGCCGCGCGAGCTTTGGGTAGAGTTGCGCGTCATCGTGCTGTTCGTGGGGCAAAAGCGTCCCGCTGAGGGATGCGCACAAGCGGCGCAGTTCCGTGCCCGCGGCCTCGCCAGGCATGGCTGGCAGCCTGTCCGCGAGGCTGCGGATCTGCTCCATCAGCGGCGCCAGCGCGGCGTGCTCCTGGTCCAGGCGCTCAGCGTCGGCCGTGGACAGGCGCTCTGCCGGCACCGACGGGTCGGCGCGCAGGGCGCGCAGCGCATTTGCGATGACCAGCACATCGATGACCTCCTGCAGCAAGGCGCCGGCCAGTGGCGGCAGGTAGCCGAACGCGGCGACCGCCATCGCGACGAACGACAGGCCCATGCCGGCCATGGCGCTTTGCACGGCCAGCCGGCGCGACCGGCGGGCGATGCGCACCGCATCCACCAGCCGGTCAAGCCGGTCCACCAGCAGCACGACATCCGCGGCTTCCGACGATGCCGCGGCGCCGCGTGCGCCCATGGCCACGCCGACGTCCGCGGCGGCCAGCGCCGGTGCATCGTTCACGCCGTCGCCCACCATCAGCACGGTGCCGTCGTGGCGCGCCGCCTCGATCGCGGCAAGCTTCTGCGAGGGGGTGAGGTTGGCATGGACCTCGGTCACGCCAAGCATCGCGCCGACCGTCTCGGCGACGTCGGGCCGGTCTCCCGTGAGCATGGCCAGCCGCCGTATGCCCGCCTTGCGCAGCAAGCGCAACGCGCGCGGGGTGTCCATGCGAATCAGGTCCACGAACTGCAGTGCCCCGACCAGCACGCCGTCGACCGTGACCAGCGAGACTGAGGCGCCCTCGTAGGCCGCGCGTTGCAGCATGGCCTGGCACCAGGGCGGCCCGGCACCGCCGCCGGTAAAGGCGGGCGATCCCACTGCCACCACGTGCTCGCCGACCCGCCCGGCAACGCCAGCACCGGCAGTCTCGGTCACGCCCGATGGCAGGTCCAGAGCCAGGCCTCGCTCGCGCGCCGCGGTCGTGATGGCCTCGGCGACGACATGGCCGGAGGCCTGCGCCAGCGAAGCGGCGACGCGCAGCACGTCGGGCGCCGGCCATCCGGGCGCGCTCTCGATGGCCGCCAGGCGGGCCCTGCCGCCCGTCAGCGTCCCGGTCTTGTCGAAGAAGAGGATGCTCGCCTGCGACAACCTCTCAAGCGCGCCGCCGCCTTTGATCAGCACGCCGCGGCCGGCGCAACGCGAGAGCCCCGACACGATCGCCACCGGCACGGCCAGGATCAGCGGACAGGGGGTGGCGACCACCAGCACCGCCAGCGCCCGCGCGAGCTCACCGCTGGCAAGCCAGGCAAGCCCGGCGACGAGCAGGGTGACAGGCACCAGCCACAGTGCATAACGGTCGGCCAGCCGCGCCGCGGGCGGGCGCTCCGCGCGGGCGGTGCGCACCAGCCTGGCGATGCCGGCGAAGGTGCTGTCCGCCGCGGTGGTCGCTGCCACCATCTCAAACGGGGTGCCGGCGTTCAGCACACTGCTGCGCACGGTCTCGCCAGGGAGGCGCTGCCGTGGCAGCGACTCGCCAGTCAGGGCAGATTCGTCCAGCGTCGCCTGGCTCAGCAGTGCGCCGTCCACGGGTACGACTTCGCCATGCCGGACCAACAGGCGATCCCCCGGACTGACCACATCGAGGGAAACCGCGCGCCATTCGCCGTCCTCGAAGCGGTTGGCGGACTGCGGGGCACGGCTGAGCAGGGCGGACATCTCCCGCTCGGAGCGGGCCTGCGCATAGTTCTCAATGGCCCTGCCGCTCTCGATCATCAGGGCCAGTACGGCAGCCGCGAGGAATTCGCCAAGCGCCAGCGCCAGCCCGATCGCCAGCAGCGCCAGGACATCGACGCCCGCCTCCTTTCGGCGCAGCGACTGCACGATGGCGACGATCAGCGCGCCGGCGACGACCAGTGCGCCAGCCGCCCAGGCGAGCCTCGCGGCAACCGCTTCGCCGAAGGCAAAGAGCAGCAAGCCGCCCCCCAGGGTGCCGGCCGCGACTGGCAGCAAGCCGAGGTCGAACTTGCGAAATCCGATATGCATGGCGAACTCGCCTCCCCCGCTGGCTCCGTTTGCTGGCTGATTCCTGTAGATGCCTTCAGATGACGGCAGATCCTGCCGCGCCGGCGGGCGGCGTAGATCCAGGCTGCACGCCCAATCGGGCACGGTGCCTGGTAACAAGGATGTTAGCCCAACAGGCACAGGGCCGATAACAGCCTTGGCCGTCGGCAGGCACGGCGGGCCCAGGCGTCGGTGGGATCGCGATTGGTATGGTCCATGCTGCGCGACGGCTACTCCCTCGATGCGATTGACGCGGCGATCGAGGCATAAGCGACGGCCTTCGTGGTGCAGCGCGACCCTTACCTGCTGTACTGAAAAGCGCGCCTTGGCCCCTTCGATAGCCGCTGCAAATGCTGATGTGAATCAAGGCCTGCCTGCGCAACACATATACGTTAGAAGAGCGTGCTAAGGCGCGAGCGCGTCATGTAAGAGGCCGAATAGGGGTTCATACCATGACGTTTTCGACAGTCATGTAATGCGGAGGATGCGATGCAGAATATTGTCCTGGCGACCGACGGATCGGCCTATAGCGATGCGGCTGCGCAATGCGTGGCGGGCCGGAAACTGTTCAGAGAAGAAGTATGCGTGCATGTCGTGCATTGCATGCCCGGCGTGTCCGGCGAGGTCAAGTCTTATATCAACAAGCAAGACATCGAAGCCTGGCATGCCGACGAGAACGCCAGGGTCATGAAATCCGTGATCGATATCCTGCAGGCAGGTGGGGTGCAAACGGTCTGGCACGGCCTGGTCGGCTTTGCCCCCGAGCGCATCGTGGCATATGCCGAGTCGGTCAACGCCGAGGCCATCATCATGGGCACGCACGGACGGGGTGCGTTTCTCGACGCCATCATGGGCTCGGTTGCGAGCCGCGTGATTGCACATGCGCCGTGCCCGGTGGTGCTGGTCAAGCCGAAGGCCACGCCAGCGTAGGCGCGGATGAACGCCGTCATCCCGACAGCTTGTGGCAGCGGCACCGCGAACGGCCGCGAGCCGCTGTTTCGGCTGCGGAACGTCGGCAAGACCTATGACATGGGCGAGATCCAGGTCCGCGCGCTGGCTGGCATCGACCTTGACCTGTTCGGTGGCGAATTCGTGGTGCTACTGGGTGCCTCGGGGAGCGGGAAGTCGACGCTGCTGAACATCCTCGGCGGCCTGGACCGGCCCAGCACCGGGACGGTGGTGTACCGCGATCACGACCTTACCGAGGCAAATGACACGGGCCTGACCCGCTACCGGCGTGAGCACGTTGGCTTTGTCTTCCAGTTCTATAACCTGATCCCCAGTCTCACCGCGCTGGAAAACGTCGCCCTGGTCACGGAGATCGCCCTGCACCCGTTCGAGCCGCTGCGTGCGCTCGGGATGGTGGGCTTGGCGCAGCGCAAGGATCACTTTCCGGCGCAACTCTCCGGCGGGGAACAACAGCGCGTGGCCATCGCGCGCGCTGTGGCCAAGCGCCCGGACATCCTGCTGTGCGACGAGCCAACCGGCGCGCTCGACTACAGCACGGGGAAGCTGGTGCTTGAGGTGCTGGAACGGGTGAACCGCGAGTTGGGCGCTATTACCGTGGTCATCACGCACAATGCAGCGATCTCGGCGATGGCCGACCGCGTTGTGCATATCAGCAGCGGGAGCATCACCGGCATCGAGCGCCATGCCACGCGCGCCAGCCCCTCGGAGCTGTCATGGTAAGCGCCCGAACGAAAATGCTGGGGCGCGACCTGTGGCGGCTGCGCGGGCAGGTGATCGCCGCCGCGCTGGTGGTTGCCTGCGGCATCGCCGTCCTGGTCGGAATGCAAGGCGCCTGGCAGTCACTGGCGATCGCGCAGGAGCGCTACTACGCCAGCCACCGATTTGGTGATGTGTTCGCCAATGTCAAGCGTGCGCCGGGAGGTGTCGCCGACCAGATTCGTGCCCTGCCAGGCGTCAGGGGCGTCGAGACGCGAATCGTGCGGGACGTGACCGGCGATGTGCCAGGCTTCAGCGAGCCTGCCACGCTGCGGCTGGTTTCCTTGCCGGCTACCGGCGTGCCGGTGGCAAACGCGCTCTTCCTGTTGTACGGCAACTATCCGAGCCCTGCCCGGGAGGGCGAGGTCGTGGCCAGCGCCGCATTTGCTGCCGCGAACGGTCTGGAGGTGGGCTCCCGGGTCACAGCCGTCCTTAACGGGCGCGAACGGCAGTTGGAAGTGGTCGGCATCGGAATGTCCCCCGAATATGTCTATGAAGTCGGCCAGGGCATGGTGTTCCCGGATAACCGCCGCTTCGGCGTGCTGTGGATGGGTCGGGATGCGATCGCATCGGCGTTCGGCATGGAGGGCGCGTTCAACGATGTGGCGCTAACGCTCGACGCAGGCGCGGATGCGCGCCAGGTCATCGGCCCGCTCGACCGCGTGCTGGCGCGCTACGGCAGCCTCGGCGCCTACGGCAGGGAGGACCAGCTGTCCCATCGGTTCCTGACCGACGAGCTCGCCGAGATCGGCATCACCGCCACCTACGTGCCGGCGATGTTTCTCGCGGTATCCTCATTTCTCCTGTACGCCCTGCTGAGCCGACTCGTAACCGTCCAGCGCGCCGAGATCGGCTTGCTCAAGGCGTTCGGTTATGCAGGTCGCACTGTCGCCCTCCAGTACCTGCGGTTCGGGCTTGTCACCGTCGGGGTCGGCATCGCAGCCGGGATACCGGCGGGGCTCTATTTGGGGCAACTGCTGGTGGCCCTGTATCGCCAGTACTTCCACTTTCCGCAACTGCAGGCCGAGCTCAGCCCGCGCGCGCTGGTGCTGGCCGTGCTGGCGAGCACAGCGGCGGCGACGGTTGGGGCCGGCGCCTCGGTGTGGCGCGCGACCAGGTTGCCGCCCGCCGAAGCCATGCGACCGGAGCTGCCCGCGGGTTTCCGCGCGGGCCTGCTGGATCGCATCGGCCTGCTGCGCGCGATGCCGATCCCGTTGCGCCTGATCCTCCGTAACCTTGCCCGGCGGCCGGGTAAGGCCGCGCTTTCGATGATGGGGATCTCCCTGGCCGTCGGTTTAATGGTGGTCGGCAGGTTCGGGCTGGACGGGGTGAACCAGATTCTCGCATTGCAGTTCGGCCGGGCACAGCACGACGACGTGACGCTGATCTTCACCGACGCACAACCCGCGGCCGCCGTCTTCGACGTGGTGCAGCTGCCCGGCATCCTGCGAGCTGAAGGCTTTCGGGTTGCCCCGGTCTGGCTACGCCACGGCCACCGCGCGAAGCGGGTGGAACTCACGGGCCTTGACGCCGATTCGGACCTGCGCGAGGTGGTCGGCCATACCATGGGGCGCCGGCAGGTCAGCGCGGATGGACTGGTCATCTCCGCCAGGCTGGCAGCGGCCTTGCACCTGCAAGTCGGCGACCGGGTCGAGGTGGCGTTGCTGGAGGGACGGCGCAACGTCTTCGCCCTGCCGGTGACAGCGACCGTTGACGACCTGCTAGGCCTTGGCGCCTATGTGGAGCGCCAGGCATTGTCGCGGCACCTCGGCGAAAGCCCCGCCATCAGTGGCGTCCATCTCCGCATCGACCCGCGAATGGCGGAGCCGTTGTACAGGAGGCTGAAGCGCCTGCCGGCAATCAGTTCCGTCATCGTGCGCAGTGCGGTGCTGGAAAGCATCGGCAATACGCTGGATCGTACCTTCGTTATTTCAAGCCTGGTCCTGGCAGGGTTTGCCTCGGTCATCGTCGCCGGCGTGGTCTACAACAATATCCGCATTGCGCTTTCCGAGCGCGGCAACGAGCTGGCGAGCCTGCGAGTGCTGGGCTTCTCGCTGGGCGAAGTCGCAACCATCCTGATTGGCGAACAGGCGCTGCTGACGGCCGCGGCATTGCCGTTCGGCATCGCCGTAGGCTATGGCCTTTGCGCACTGCTGGTGCCGGTGTTCGACCGGGATGCCTTCCGGATTCCGCTTGTGCTGGAGCGGACCACGCTCATCTTCGCCATGGTGCCCGCAGCGTGCGCCGCGCTCGTGGCAGGCCTGCTTGTCTTTCGGCGCCTCCAGCACCTTGACTTGGTCGCGGTGCTGAAGACGCGGGAGTAGCACGCCATGCGCCTGTCGGGCGGTACGGCCGCCATAGTCCTCGCCGCCATCGGGCTGATCGCCGGATCCGCCTACCTGATGACGCCTGCGCCGTTGGTGGTTGACACGGTGCAGGCCGTGCGCGGCCCGCTCGAGGTCACAACCAGCGAGGAGGGCGAGACCCGAAGCAAGGAGCGCTTTGTCGTGACGGCGCCGGTCAGCGGCAGACTGATGCGCATCGGACTGCGCGAAGGTGATCTGGTCGAGGCCGGGCAGGTCCTCGCCGAACTGGCGCCATTGCCGCTGAGTGCGCGGGAGCAGGAAGAGGTGCGGGCCAGGGTGGCCGCCGCGCGGGCGATGCATCGGGAGGCGCTGGAACGGGTCCGGCACGCTGCCGAGGACTATGCGCAAGCCCAGCGCGAGCGGCAGCGGATCGACCGCCTAGTGCGCGAGCGCTTCCTGTCGCCGCAAGCGGGCGAGCAGGCCGCCAATCTTGGCATTACCGCGGGCAATGAACTGGCAGCGGCGCAGGCACGGGCCAGCGCAGCGCTGGAGGAGGTCCGGGTGGCCGAGGCCGGCATGCTGGCATTGCGCGAGCTCAAGGGCGGGTCCTCGTCCATGGTCGCGGTGACGGCCCCTGTCGCAGGGGCGGTGCTGGAACTGCCCGAACGCAGTGAACGGATCGTGAGCGCAGGCACGCCGTTGCTGACGCTCGGCGATCCGCACGACCTGGAGATCGTGGCGGAACTGCTGTCCACCGAAGCGGTGAAGGTGCAAGCGGGGATGCCGGTGCATATTGACGGCTGGGGCGGCGAAGCGCAGGTCCGCGGTATCGTGCGGCGGGTCGAGCCGCATGCCTTCACCAAGATCTCGGTCCTCGGCATCGAGGAAAAACGGACCAATGTGATTATTGACGTGATCGAACCGCCTGCACAGCTAGGCGATGGCTTTCGCGTGATCGCCAGGATCCGCCTATGGCGGGCAGAGATTGCGCTCAAGATCCCGGTCAGTTCGATCTTCCGGTGCGACACGGCGTCATGGTGCGTGTTCTCGGTCGTGAACGGCCGCGCGGCACGGCGCGAAGTGCGAATCGGTCACAGGAATGCGGAGGAGGCCGAATTGCTTGACCCGCTGCCCGAGGGCCTCCAGTTGATCCGCTATCCATCGAACAACCTGGCGGACGGCCAGCGCGTGATCGAACGCAGCATTCCGTAGCCTTCAGTTAATGAGCTTCGGATAGCATGTCAGGGGAACCGGACCTTCTTCGCTTACCCAAATCGTGTCCTCGACCCGTACACCGTAGTCTTCGCGATAGATGCCGCAGTTTCCGACGCCGAGTACCATACCCGCCATCACATGATCGATTTTTTGCTCGCCATGGACAACTGCGTGACCGCCCGGGATGGGCGCTTCTTCATGTTCGATCCCGATACCATGGAACACAGGGCGTAGGAACTTATCCCCATAACCTTCGTGTTCGAGCGAGGCGGCCATCGCACCGTCAATGCCCATCAGTTCCGCCCCGGGGACTGCCGCGGCAATTCCACGCTCCTGCGCCATAACGTAGGCTCTCAATGCGTTCGCCGCGTCAGTAGCTATCGGCTCGACAAGAAAAGTCCTGCATAGGTCTGCAGTGTATCCGTCCACAACTGGAGCAACGTGGACCTGAACGACTTCTCCGGGTGCGATGGTTTTCAGGGATGCAGGACCGTGAGCCATCGCCGCTCTCCAGCCGGAGGCGACATACGTTACCGATGCCCATCCCTCGGCGCCAGCCTTTCGCATGGCGAATTCTGCTTCACCGGCGATCTCGATTTCCCGAATCCCCGACCGCAGCGCACGCGAAACCGCATCCATCCCCGAGTCTGCTACTTTGGCGGCAGCCTTTATGCTTGCCATTTCGGCCACGTCCTTCAACATGCGGAGTTGCGAAACAATGGGTGTAGCGGATACGACATGGGCTTTCGGTAGGATGTGGGCAACAAAGACTTCATATAAGGCGGCGTCGAAAAAATTCTTCTCGATGGCTATCGTGGCCTGTGTAAGGTCGAGTTCCTTTAATACATCGCGGAAGCCGTGGAACATCTCGACTTCGCTCTGGAAAGAGCGAAGCTCGGTTGCGACGGAAGTGCGACGAATGCTGGCCAGATCACAAGCCGGCACGGCAACAACACAATGTAGCGTGCGAGTCAGCAGCGCCAGGGCGCAAGGTCGACCGTCGCCAGTGAAATATGCAAGGTTTGCCGGTTTCATCAGCAGCAGCGCGTCGACGTCCTCCTGCTCCATCAAAGCCGCGGCGCGCTGCCAACGGGCCGCATAATCGAATACCGGCTTGTCCATGATGTGATCCTCACTTCGGGCATACCCGCACGCTCGGCGCCGGCGACGCTACGCTGAAAGCTTCGCAGACGCTTACTCCATTCTGCTGCTGCAGCGGAACTGCCGTCGCAAGCGCGCACGGCCGGACGGCAAGGGGCTGGCAGGTCTCCGGTCCGACGGGATTGTTTCGCACGAGGGCCAAACCTTACGGCTAGACCCATCATCCGCCTGGCGCCATCTTTCCACCCATCCCTGGACCCATGCCCGGACCCATGCCTTGGTCGTTGGCCATCGTCTGCATCATTTCCTGCATGAACGCCATGTGACTACCCGCCATATCGTGGCACATCTGCATTTGATTTGATGGGGCGTTCCCCTTGGCGACTCCTTTGCCAGGAGCCATACGACCAGGGCCGCCCATTTTCATCATGTCCTTTTGCATGATGGCCATTGCATCTTGCATGACCTGATGGCGTTCAACCAAGAGGGCCTGGCGCTCTTCCGGCGTTTTGGCCCGCGAAAGCCGCTCTCTGATGGCACGCAGGTGGGCAACCTGGGCGTCCAGCCTTGCATCGCTGGAAACTCCGGGGGCTACGACCGGAGGCATATCTTGTTGTTTTTCAGGATGGTGCTGCTCATGCTCCGTGCCGGTAGCCGGCGACGCCGGGAAAGCTGGTGGCACCCAAGCGAGCACGGTGGCCGCAGTGATAAGGGTAGAGAGGCGATGGTTGGTGGACATGGGAGATCCTCCTATGAAAACATGACAGTTCCTAGTACAAGGTATGCGGCAGTCAGGGACTTGAGTTGATTGGGATCAACGAAGCGATGGGTGTACCGGGTGTTCAGCCCCCATCGATGTGCCGGTCAGCGCGCCGGTGCAATCGGCGCAGACCATTTTGCTGATGCCCTCAGCAGCAATGCTCCGGTGTGCCAGGAAACGGTTGGCCAGGAACAAATCCGGGGGCGGAATACCTAGAGTTTGACTATGAGGGCGGCAAGTCAGGAAGATCCGTGCAAAGCGCCACAAAATTTCGTTCCATCCGTCACCGAAGGATCGTCACGTGTGCGTGAGTCGACAGAGATGGTCGAGCACAAAGGCGTCGGACACCCAGACAGCCATTGTGATGGCGCCGTTGAGGCTGCAGCTTGCACACTATCTCAGGCTTACAGGGAATCCTATGGAACAAGGCCCTGCTTGTCGGCGGCATCAGCGCCCCACAGTTCGGCGGGGGAGAGGTCCTGCGGCCAATTCGCTCCATCGTATCTGGTCCGGTTACCGAACTTCCCGCCGGTAAGGCTGAGCAGATCGTCGAGGAAGCCATCCGCCAATACCTCGAGACGTGCCTTGGGGCGATTGGCGGCACAATTCAGGTGTAGCCCATATTTCGCCCGTCGGCGCCAGCCCTGCGGCGGATTGTTTGTTCCTCTGCTACGCTTCTACCAACGACACTTCGTTCGGCGTTGGCTCCGCCTCGTTTTCCCCTGTGGAGGTGGCGGTTCTTTCAGCGTCCCGTATTTCGCGCGATAGCGTCTACCGGGGCGCTTTCAAGGCAGCAGGCATGGATTTCAAGATCATGGGGAGCGCGGCGAGTCCCACCAGGCCCCCGGGGAAACCGTTGAAGAAGTGACCCACCTCAGCGGCGAACGAGCAGTACCGGAAGCCTGCTATGGCCGACAAGTGCTTCGGCGACACTGCCCAGCAGTATTCGACGTATGCCATGGCGACCGTGGGTTCCGATGACCAGCAACTCTGCGCCGCATTCTTGCGCAGCTTGCTCAACGACGGTGGAGATTTCCCCGATAGCCGCTGGCTCGTCTCTCAGGCGAGTCGCACAAGGAATCCGTTCTGCCTCCACGCGCTCACGCGCGGCTTTCAATAACGCCTCGCCGTCTTCTCTGAGGGCCTTGCGCAGATCGTCCGGGGCGAAAAGGAGAGGATCACATCTCAGATAGGTGTTATCGATGACGTGAACAATGGCGATCTCGCTCCCACATGCCTTGCCAATATGCACGGCCTCGGCGAGCGCCAGGTCCGAATTTGCTGCCATCTACCGCAACCATGATCTTCCTGTACATCACGCGTCCCCCTGCTTCGGGAAGCAGACGTCGCGAGCGCGCGCCGAAGCGCGCGAGCTCACGCCAGATAGTAAAAGGCGGCAATTAGCAGCGCCCCGGAAACGACGCCTCCGAGAGCAATGACCGCGACGGCCATCGGATGCCTTTGCAGCCGGCTTGCCAGCCGTCCGAGCGCGAAACCCAAAATGACGAATGCCAGCACGTCCAGCAGGCCATGGGTGATCCAGTGATGCCCAGTGGCTGCCTTCATCCAGGCGAGTACAGTTTGCTCGTTTGTCTCCTTGAGTATCACCAGTAATGCGCTGAGCACCGAGGTGATGCCTAGCGACAACCCGAAGGATGTAGTCAGCTTGCCCAGCCTGACTTCACCTTGCTGATTTAGACGAACGCCGCTTTGCGTGGTGGCGCCCGACCAGACGGTCCCAGTCATTTCTTGCCCCTCTTAGCTATTCACCCAGCAGGCCGAGCTTAGCCCCCATCGCGACAAACGCGCCAGCACCTTCCATGGCCAGTCCCATTAAGACAATGAGCGCCGCCGAACAAAACACAAGGAAACGAGCCCCCTTGTTGGCCGCTAGATCATTCGAAGCCGCAATGGGCAGGTAGCTTGCAAGCAGTAGTAGTGGCAGGAACACGTGTTCCTTGGTCTCCATGACGAAGCTGTGTGCAAACGGCCATGGGCCAGCCAAGATCAAAGCTTTGTCGACTGCATAATGAAGGACATACCAATAGCCACCAATCAAATAGGCCGACCAGATAAGACAGGCCACGGCGATACTGGCGCTGCGGATGCGCATTGCATTACTGCTGCTGATGTTCAGCGTTTCAGCCATCACCCACACGGCAGCGAGAATAGCCAGCACTCCCACCGCGGGATGCAGCATTAGAATCAGCTCGTTTGCCATGGTGATCCTCCGTTGGTCCAGCCTTGGCGGGCCTGCGACAATCAGTGCGTTACCGCATACATCACACAGCGAGGCGGTCCGCCCGCCGCGAAGGTACTGACTTGCTATCTTGCAAAGTAGCTCAGCTGACACTCGCAAGAATGATCCAGATCAAAGGAGTGTTTGACTCTGGATCGAATACGGAAGCATCACAAGAGAGGCACAGGAACAGCGCTCTCCTGCTTTCCCGATCCCCATATGGGTGGTGGGCCCGATGCGGATCCCGGCGCCCGGTTCGACCAAAATCACCGGTGGTGAGCGTGCGCTTTAACAAAAGTCACGGGAGTGGCGGATGGTGCTTCGGGAATGAGGGCGCATATCGGTAAGGTCGCGAACGGGTCTCGTGCCAAAAGTCATCGGCACGGCGGGAAATGTGCACGACACTTTGCCGGCTGGTACACGGCTGCATGTGGGGGCGACGTACGTGGACATCGCTGCCAATGCTGGCGTGCCTACGCGCGTTGCATGCTTGATTTGGCGCGCTCCGCGACCTCGAACACGAGCATGCCAGCAACCATTGCCGCCACAAAGCCAATGGCCTTCGGATAGCCAGCGCCCAGGGCAACCAGCGCGGGACCAGGGCAGAAGCCGGCCAGACCCCAGCCGACGCCGAAAGCGGCGCTGCCCAGTACCAGCCGAAGCGTTACGGTCGTGCTTGCCGGCAGTTGCACAGGCAGCCCCAGGAAGGAGTGCTTGCGGTGTTTGGCAATGAGGAAGGCGAGCGAGCCAATGGCAATGGCACCGACCATCACCAAAGCGAGGGAGGGGTCCCAGGGTCCTGCAAGGTCAAGAAAGCCCAGCACCTTGGCCGGGTTGGCCATGCCGGAGACCATCAGGCCAATACCGAATAGCAGGCCTGCGAGGAGTGCGGTAATGGCGGTCATATCAGCCTCCAATCAGGTGCCGTTGCACGAAGACGGTCAAGAATCCCGCCACCATGAAGGTCAGGGTGGCGACCAGCGAGCGGATGGAACCGCGCGAGATGCCGCACACGCCATGGCCGCTGGTGCAGCCGCTGGCGTAGCGGGTGCCAAGGCCTACCAGGAAGCCGGCGACCAGGATTTCGCCCCAGCTTGCCTGGATATCCGCAATGGCCGGCTTGCCGAGCAGGCTCGAAATGACAGGAGCGCCAACCAGGCCGGCGAGGAAGGTCAGGCGCCAAGCCATGTCGTTGCGGGGCAGGCTGAGCAGGCCGCCGAAGATGCCGCTGATGCCGACAATGCGGCCGTTGAACAGCACCAGCACGGCGGCCGCCGCGCCGATGATGAGTCCGCCGACCAACGACAGGCCGGGGGTGAAGTTAGCTAGGTCAATCAGCATGTCGCGTCCTCTGATGTATCGGCACAGAACTGTTGATAAAGCACGGCCATGACGGCAAGCGCCTGAGGGCTTGCCACCGAATAGAAGATGTTCTTGCCGTCGCGGCGCGTCGCCACCAGACCGCTTTCACGGAGCACAGCGAGTTGCTGGGACAGCGTCGGCTGCCGGATGCCGAGCTGTTCCTCCAGTTCACCGACAGACAACTCGCCTTGGGACAGGCGGCACATCAGCAGCAGGCGGTCCGGATTGGCAAGCACCTTGAGCAAGGCGCAGGCGTTCGCTGCGGCAGCTTGCATGGTGGCGAGGTCGATGGTGGGGTGGGGCTGGTCCATAGGTCGTCTACACTTTGTTTGTTAATATTATATTGAACAATAGAATGTATGTGAATAGAATGTACTGCATCCAAGGAGGCGAGCATGCACCCAACTATCCAGCCGTTCTTCGACCCTGCGACCTGGACCGTGACGTACGTGGTCTTTCAGGAGGGGCGCTCCGAGTGCGCCATCATCGACTCAGTGCTGGACTACGACCCCAAGGCGGGACGGACATCGACGGCAAACGCTGATAAGGTCGTTGCGTTTGTGCGCGCGCATGAACTGCGAGTCGAGTGGATTCTCGAGACGCACGCGCATGCCGACCACCTGTCTGCCGCGCCGTACCTGAAGCGACACCTGGGTGGCCAGATAGCAATAGGCCAGAACATCTGCAACGTACAGGGGGTCTTCAAGAAGCTCTTCAACCTGGGGCCTGAGTTCCGGCTCGACGGGTCGCAGTTCGACCACCTGTTTGACGACGGAGCGACGTTTGCCATCGGCGGCCTGATCGGCAGGGCGATTCATGTGCCAGGACATACACCCGCCGACATGGCTTACCAGATTGGGGACGCGGTCTTTGTCGGCGATACGCTGTTCATGCCGGACGTCGGCACGGCTCGCTGCGATTTCCCGGGCGGCGACGCGCACGAGTTGTATCGCTCCATCCGCAAGCTGCTGGACCTGCCGAGCAATACACGGCTCTTCATGTGTCACGACTATCCGCCCGAGGGGCGCGAGCCTGCATGGGAAACGACGGTGCGCGCTCAGCGCGAAGGCAACATCCAAGTACATGACGGCGTGAACGAGGAACAGTTCGTGGCCATGCGCCAGGCGCGCGATGCGACGCTGGCGATGCCCACGCTGCTTCTGCCGTCGGTGCAAGTCAATATCCGAGCCGGGGAGTTGCCGCCGCCCGATGCGAATGGCGTTCGCTATCTAAAAATCCCTCTTAACGTCATCTGAGTCAGGTTAGTGACCGACCTTACCGATGAGTGGCGGATGAGAGCTGCGCCTCGATTGGCGTGGACCAGTCCGCGTTGAGGCAGGCTGTTTTCAATTGTTGTCTTGCATCAACTCTCTTCACCTGAGGAGCATTATCTTTTGGATAGGAGAAGGGACGGGCAAACGCATATGTTTGTTTGTCCTGACTTCGAATCAGTAGCCTTGAGACTGACCGTCGACTGGGGTAGAAAGGCCAATAGGAGAGGCACGATGAAGAAGGAACTCATAGGGGCAGCATTATCCGCAATCATGCTTTGCGTAACTCCTGCGCTAGCTCAACAAAGTAAGCCTGCTGCCAAGAGTGCTCCAGCGAAACAGGAGCAACCCAACGTCGCCGAGTTCGACAAGCAGGCGGCGCAGATTCAGGAAAACATGCGGAAGATGCAGGAGCAGATGGACAAGATCCGCCAAACGCAAGACCCGCAAGAGCGCCAGAAGTTGCTTCAGGAACACTGGACGGCCATGCAGAGCACGATGGGCATGATGCACGGTATGTGGGGGCCTGGGATGATGGGCGGGCACATGATGGGCGGGCACATGAGGGGCGGCCCCATGATGGGGTGGGGACAGATGGGCGGCTACTATTCGAAGCTCACTCCTGAGCAGATGAAGCAGCGGCAGTACATGACGGACCAGTACATGGGCATGCAGCAGATGATGATGAACCACATGATGATGCACCAGAACTGGATGCAGCCGCGCCAACCTTGAGGACTGCCGCCGGCGATCACCCTTGCCTTTCTGCAAAGGACTGGCCGCCAGCATCTGGCCACTGCGACAAACGGGGGCATTGTCGCTGCCCCGATTGGGTCAGAGCACTTGGCGCGACCCTGTTTCGGGTTGGCGGCGCCAGTCCGCAGGCCGAAGGCTGGCTCGCCGTGTTTGCAGGCACCCTGGTCATATCCTGCCCCTGGCAATGCTTCGGCACGGCAAGGCAATAGCCCGCGAAATTCGCTCGTGCAGGTGCCAGAGAAGAAAGCTCTCGGCCCCTGGCTTACCATTTTCGCGTTTGTGCTTCTGATGGCCGGCCGGGAGGGCGTCGAGGCGGCTACGATTGCTGCCGGTGCCGGTGCCGGTGCCGGTGCCGGTGCCGGTGCCGGTGCCGGTGCCGGTGCCGGTGCCGGTGCCGGTGCCGGTGCCGGGCATCTCGCGCTCGGTGGCGTACCTGGGCTGGCTTGCGCTGGCATCCTCGCCTAGGCTTGGAGCCGTTATGGAAAGCGGCTGAACCTATCGTTGCTTTTCCAAGTAACGGCGGTGTTCATGGTGCTATTCTCAGTACAACTTGCTATTCATGCCTTGCAAGTTTGTCGATACAGTACTGGCATGACCTGACCACCCTAGGCCCGGGCATCAATGGCAACGCTAGCGTGCTAAGCGGTCCAGACCCAGCAGTGCCGAACACGGCGGCCAGTGCGTTAAGAGGAAATTAGCCTGCTGGGTTGAGACGCGGATGCGTCTCCTCTCCCCAGTGATACAGTACAAGGCCAGACAGTCCCATCGCGATGGCGACGAACCAGAATGCACTCTCGACGCGGCCACCGAGCGCCGCAGCTGCGCCCAGGCAGAGCGCGCCGATGCCATACCCGAGGTCGCGCCAGAAGCGGTAGATGCCAATGGCGGACGCCCGCCAACTGGGGTGTGCGATGTCGGCTACCGCAGCGCTCAGATTGGGGTACAACATCGCCATGCCCAGCCCGGTCACGGCGGCCGAGGTGCTCCACCAAACCGAGCCGCTGCCTAGCGGCAGCAGGGCCACGCCAGCGCCACACACCCACATACCCCCGACATTGAGGCGCTGACGGCCTACCTTGTCCGAGAATTTACCGGTGAATAGCTGGGCGCCGCCCCAGGTAAAGCCGTAGACCCCCACTATCCAGCCAATGCCGGGCAGGCTCACTCCCTGCTGGTGTAGGTAGATGGGAAACAAGGCCCAAACCAGCGCGTCAACGAACTTCTCCACTAGCCCGGCCTGGCAGAGCGCGGCCATTCGGCGGTCGCGCCAACTCATCAGGACGAACATCTCGCTGCTCGATGGTTGCTCGCTTACGCCCGGCGGGTAGCGTGGGTGAAGCACTATCGCGGATGTGTCGGCGGTGTGGCGTTTGACCTCAGCCTGGGCCCAGGGCAGCGTCTCCATCACCACCAGCCAGGCGAGCAATGTCGCCAGCCCAATGACGGCAGCGCCGAACCACAGCAATCCTTCGCGCGGACCCAAGATGGAAGCCGCATAGCCCGTGACCACTCCTGCCACGGCGACACCCACGTAGCCAGAGAATTCGTTCAGCCCGATAACCAGGCCGCGCTGGTCGGCTCGCGTAATGTCGAGCTTGGCCGTCTGGGTCATTGACCAGGTCAGGCCCTGATTCACACCGAGCAAGGTAGTTGCCAGGACAATCCAGTTCCACGATGGCGCGAAGTAGATAAGCAGTGGAATCGGTAGCGCTACAAGCCATCCGATGAGCAGCACTCGTTTGCGGCCGATGTGCTCCGCCAGGCGACCCGCAACGAAGTTCATAGCACCCTTGACGAAGCCGAATGCCACGACGAAGGCCACCAGTAGCATGAACGACCCACGTTGCACCCCGAACTCGGTCTCGGCGAGCGCCGGTACAACGTTGCGCATCATGCCAATGGTCATGCCTACGAGCAGCACCTGCAGCAGTTGCTGCAGAATCTGGCCAAGATTGGCACGTATGCCGAAGTCAATCGAGAGCGGCTTCAATCGCGCGCACCTTCGGGCTCAATGCCACGCAGATTAACCTCTATGATGCGAGCCATGTTCTCCGGTTGCTGCGGGATGTCGGCAACCACCGCATCGACAAAGGCATCCCGCGACATTTCGAGCTTCGGGTTGAACCGTTTCTCGAACCCGATGGTCGATGCAGGCTTGCCAGAAAGGCCTGCGCCGCAGGCGCTGCCAGCTTGATGTCCAGGATAAATCTCAAGCTCGGCAGGGAGATTCAACAGCTTGCGATGCAAGCTATCGTGCAGTTGGGCGGCCATTTCGCGTTCTCTCCCGGCTAGGTCCGGCCGGCCAACGGCTCCCACGAACAGTGTGTCTCCGGTGATGACGAACCAGGGCTCGTCGCCCCGGCGCAGGTCGCGCACCAGCAGGCACACGCTGTCGGGTGTGTGGCCAGGAGTGTGCAGCACGTCGAGCAGCACATTGCCTGCCTCCAGTCGCTGCCCATCGTGCAGCGGCGTGAAGTCGAATGAAACCCGCGCCTTGTTGCTCTCATGCAGGTAGTACGGTGCACCGACCTGGCGCGCCAGCGCGAGCCCGCCAGAGTAATGGTCAGCATGCACATGAGTGTCGATGACATGGGCTATCACCACCCCCGCCTTTCTCGCCTCGGAGATGAACCAGTCCTCGTCGCCGGCCACAATGTCGACGGCAACAGCCTTGCCGACGCCGGCACATCCAAAGAAATAGGAAAGGGTGGCGTTTTCAGTGGGACGTTGGCGGAAGAACATGACTGTTTCCTGTGTCTGGACACTGGCGCCTAGTCGGCCCGCGTGTTCCGTGAGCTCATCAAGGCTGTAGCGGTGGAAACCCGCCATGGATGCGAGTGCGCCAGCCTGCCATGAGGCGTCGTCGGTGCATTCGTCGCCCTATAGAGGTGGTAGGCCAACACGACATGCGCCTTCTTTGCTCTATTCCTCTATGGGCAGCCCGTGAGCGCGCCACTCGGCCACGCCATCAGTCAGGTGGAAGGCGCGATAGCCCTTCTTGCGTAGGAGCTCGACAGCGTCCTTGGCCATCAGGCAGAAGGGGCCTCGGCAGTACGCGACGACGGGCACGTCTTTCGGCAACTCGGCAATCCGCTTCCTGAGCTCGTCGAGCGGCAGGGAACGAGCATGCGGCAAGTGGGCCGTGGCGAACTCCTCAGCTGGGCGCACATCGAGAACCAGCACTTCTCCGGCCCTAGCCTTCTTCCAGATGGCAGCACGGTCGAATCCTTCGAGGTCGTCGCCATGCTCGAGGATTGACGCCAAGGCCACCTGCAATTCCACTAGCCGCTCCTCGGCCGCTGAGCGAAGCGTTACCCAGAGGTCGGCCACGCTGGTGCTGGCCAGACGGTACTGGACGTACTTCCCATCCTTGCGGGTCTCGACGAGACGAGCCTGGCGCAGCTCCTTGAGATGAGCGCTGGCGAGCTTCACGCTGATTTCTGCCTGGGCGGCCAGAACCTCGACGGTTTTCTCACCCTGGCACATAAGTTCGATGAGCTCCAGACGTTTCGGGCTGGCTACGGCTTTCCCGATGCGCGCGACCTGCTCGTACAGGTGGTTCTTTAACTCTCTCATGTCGTCATTCTAGTGAACGTTAGAATGATTGGCAAGTTCTGTGTGGAAGGAGCTTCTCTCTGGAGGGATGTTTGCCAGCGGCAGGAGCCTACCAGACTGTCAGGGGACTGCTACCGCGCTATCGTTCTGATACGCCGACGTAGAGCAACACGACGCGCGTTTCACGCGGGCTGAGGTGTTCGACAATGCGCTTGATGGTCCCATCCTTCCCAGACGCATCCCGTCCCGCAAAAATCGCCAGAATCCGGTCGCTGCAGGAAATGAAGTGCTTCTGTAGTTTGACCAGTTCGATTTGAAGCAGGTGGAATTCTCCTCATAGGTCTCATGGGAGACGGCGCTTGCCTGGGATGGAGCCCCCTTGCTACTTGCCTTCATTTTCATGGCTCACCTTCCGCGAATCGGGCACATTGGGCGTGGCTGGGTGAGGCTTGCCGGGTGTGAGAGGGGTAACCTTCTCGGAGAGCAACAGCTCCAGCGAAGGTCGGTCTACGACCTCCTGTTCGAGCAGTAGCTTTGCCAGCGCGTCCAGCTTGTGCCGGTTTGCAAGCAATGTCTGCTTCACCCGCTGGCTGGCGTCGCCCAGAATCGTCCGCACTTCTGTATCAATGATTTGCGCAGTACTCTCGCTGTATTCTTTGCGTTGCCGGGGCATCAGTCCTGGTCCGGTAAAGAGCGGGTTCGGCATGTCCTCGTAAGCAGCAAGTCCAAGCTGCTCGCTCATGCCGAACTGCGTAATCATCTGGCGAGCCATGTCTGTTGCGCGTTGCAGGTCATTTTGCGCACCGGTCGAAACGTCTCCGTAGACAATCTGTTCGGCAATGCGACCTCCAAGCAATACATCGAGCCGGTCGAGCAGTTCGCTTTGCTTCAGGAGATAGCGGTCCTCTGTCGGGGTCTGCTGCGTGTACCCCAATGCGGCGACACCTCTGGGGATGATGGAGACCTTGGAAACTCGGTCAGCATGCGGCCGCAATTCCGCGACGATGGCATGACCCGCCTCGTGGTACGCGATGGTTTCTTTCTCCTGCTGATTCATCACGCGGCTCTTCTTCTCCAAGCCGCCTACGATGCGGTCCAGCGCCTCGTCAAAGTCTGGCATCTCTACGGCATCCTTGCCCTTGCGAGCAGCCAGCAGTGCGGCCTCGTTGACAAGGTTGGCGAGGTCGGCGCCCGCGAATCCGGGGGTGCGCCCGGCCAGCTTGGTCAGGTCGACGGTTGGGGCAAGAACGACATTTTTGACGTGTACCTTGAGAATCTGCTCGCGCCCTTTCAGGTCAGGACGGTCCAGGGCGATATGGCGGTCGAAGCGACCGGGGCGCAGTAGCGCTGGGTCCAGGATTTCGGGCCGGTTGGTGGCCGCCATAATGATGACGCCTTTGTTGGTGTCGAACCCGTCCATCTCAACCAACAACTGGTTCAGGGTCTGTTCGCGTTCATCGTTGCCGGCTACGGCGTTGAGCGCGCGCGTCTTACCCAGCGCGTCCAGTTCGTCGATGAAAATGATGCAGGGCGCCTTGGTCTCGGCCTGGTCGAACAGGTCGCGCACCCGCGCCGCCCCCACGCCAACAAACATTTCAACGAACTCCGAGCCGCTCATGGTGAAGAACGGCACGCCAGCTTCCCCGGCTACTGCCTTTGCTAACAATGTCTTGCCGGTGCCAGGAGCCCCCAGGAGCAGTACGCCCTTGGGAATCTTGCCACCCAGACGCCGATAGCGCTGCGGGTCTTTCAGGAAGTTGACGATTTCGGCTAATTCCTCCTTTGCCTCATCGATGCCGGCCACGTCGGCAAACGTCACCCCCGTTTCTTTCTGCATGTAGACCTTTGCCTTGCTCCTGCCTATTTCCATCATCCCGCCGGCGGCGCTGCCCACCCGCTTGATGAGGAAGCTCCAGACGGCAAAGAAGAGCATTGCAGGAACAATCCACGACAGCAGCGTGCCAATCCACTTGCTGTCGGCCTGGCCGACGAAGCGCACCTTGGCAGCTTCGAGGTCCTGGACCAGATTGGGGTCGTTGACCCGAAGCGTGGAGAAGGGGTGGTCTCCCTTTCCCTGGCGCAACATCTCTTCGACCTGTTGCTTGGGGAGCAGCGTCTCAATGCCAGTGGTGCTGAGCGTGCCGGTGATGGCTCCTTCTCCAAGCGTGATGTCCTTGAGCTTTCCGGCCTTGAGCAGGACCTTGAAGTCGCTGTACGGTAGCGTCTCGACATGGGATGAGAACAGGACGCTCTGAAGGATGAGCATCGCCGAGACTGCTAGGACCACATACCATAGGGAAAACTGCTGCTGACGCGGTTCCATAGAGACCTTTTAATCTTTCGGGTAAGCCAAGAAAATTCGACTGCCACCGCTATTCGAAGCCGGCCGCCGGTCTGGACAACACGAGCTCCAAAAGAGCTGTGGCGCTAAGCCTTGAAGTCATATCGGTAGTCGCCATTCTTGGTGTCAGGTCTCTCCCCGAAGGCTGTTGTGTAACCATGCAAAGAAAGCCCCGGCAGCAAAGAACCACACGGCAAACACGAAGGCCGGGTAAATGACGGACCACCAAGATATCGGTTCGCCCGTCTGAAGGCGCCGAAAATCGAGGCCGTGAAAGAGCGCGTTCATGAAATTCATGAAGGGCTCAGGAAGAACCATCCAAACGAGCGTGCATAGAACGTAGAAGAGCACGACTGTGGCAGATAGCGTCACACCAGTCTTGAAGGGCTTCATGGCAGCCTCCGTGTGCAAGGAAGATTACGGTTGAATTCAATGAGGACGCGTTCGCGGAACATCTCGGCCTGAGATGTGCGGAATGAATGCTGGTGTCTTTTGGCGATATTCCTCATAGGCCTGCCCGAACTCGGCCAGTGCGTCCTGCTCCTCTGCCTTGGCCAGCCGAACATACATCCAGACCAGGATGGGGAACATAACCAGAGTGACTATCGTCGGCCATTGCAGCAGGAAGCCGAACATAATCAGGACGAAAGCGACATACTGAGGGTGCCTCATGCGCGCATAGAGACCAGTGGTCGCGAGGCGGTGCTGCTGCTGGGCCAGGTACAGAATGCGCCAAGCGGAAGACAGCATGATGAAGCCGCCAAAAATTAGAATGTCGCTGGCGATGTGAAATGGCCCCAGGTGCGGGTTGCCGCTCCAACCGAAAATCATCTCGGGAAGATGACCGGCATCATGCGAGAGGAAGTCGATTCCCGGGAACTTCGCCGAAAGCCACGGCAGCAGGAGATAGATGGTCAGCGGAATGCCGTACATCTCCGTAAAGAGCGCCACTATAAACGCTGAGAACGCGCCAAAAGAGCGCCAGTCGCGCTGGGTCTTCGGCTTGGTGAAGCTGAAGGCGAAGATGATGAAGACAGCGGAGTTGATAATGACCAGCGACCATAGACCGTAGCTGGATTGTGTTTCGGGTTGCATCATCGCTCTCCCTTGGTGTTCGTGTCCTTTGTGGCGTCATCCGGTCCGTGACCGTGACCGTGTCCATGTCCACCGTGCATGAAGATGTGCATTAGGGGGCAGGCGGCCAGCAGGAGGAATGGCAGAATCTGAATGACGTGTGCCCGGTGTTCAGTCCATAGGAAGTAGGCAATCACCAGCAGAAAGCCAATCATGACCAGCTTGGACCTGGCCAAGGTG
The DNA here is from genome assembly GCF_040149425.2 of Cupriavidus sp. DF5525. Classification (NCBI taxonomy): domain Bacteria; kingdom Pseudomonadati; phylum Pseudomonadota; class Betaproteobacteria; order Burkholderiales; family Burkholderiaceae; genus Cupriavidus; species Cupriavidus sp. DF5525. Next base: position 1,878,437 of record NZ_CP168265.1, read on the forward strand.
CGCAGTGCGTCCGCAGGCCGCTCATGACTGTTGTGGTCGTGGTTCATGTTTTCCTCCTATAAAGCGAACGCGGTATCGCCTAGCAGCAGCCGTGGTGCCGATGATGTCGGTGTATGTATCTCGCTGGATCTTGCTGAAAAATTGTTCGTGACGCTTCGGATTCAAAGTAAAACGAGAGACCCTCGAAGTTCGCTGTGATGGCGTGCGCAATATCGACCTTGTTGCCGGTGACAGGGTCGCGGATAGTGGAGCTGTACTCCTGCGTTGTGGAGAGTTTCCCGCTGTCCTGCTTGGTTCGACGGCTATTGAATCGCTGCCAGGCTATCAGGGCGATGAGGGCCGTTCCGCTAAGCAGGAGCCAAGTGAGATTCTGTCATAACCAGTTCATAGGCCCTCTCTTCAACGTTTGTCTTGGAGTTCACGCTCGACTGCGTCTCGTATATCGCGCTCGCACTGTCGCGAAAGGCGAAGACTCAACCACACCACAACGACCGGACATGACAGCAGGAATAGGCCAACCAGTATGGTGAGCGGTGTCAGCCCAAACCGGTAGACGATAGCTGCCGCGAGTAGCATTGCAAGGGCAGCGCAAATCCATGCCACCGCGTGTTTCATCTCGCCTCCGGGCTGGTAATTTTGGAGCCAAGTCGTACACGCTTTAGCAATGCGGAGTTGGCTACCACACTCAATGAGGACAGCGCCATTGCTGCTGCGGCAAAGATGGGGTTCAGGAGTCCAAATGCAGCGACAGGGATGCCGATGGTGTTGTAAATGAACGCCCAGAAGAGGTTCTGTTTGATTTTGCGCATCGTCGCGCGGGACAGCTCAATGGCGGCGACTACGTCACGCACGTCATCACGAATGAGAATGATGCTCCCAGTTTCCTTCGCGACATCCGAGCCTGAGCCGATGGCAATGCCGATGTCCGCTGCGGCAAGCGCCGGTGCGTCATTGACGCCGTCTCCCACCATGGCCACGACCTCCCCTTGCTTCTGCAATGCGTGAATAGTCTCGACCTTGTCTTCCGGCATCACCTCGGCAATGACATGCTCAATGCCAACCTGCCGGCCGATTGCCTCGGCGGTGCGGCGGTTGTCACCGCTCAGTAGCACAACCTTGATGGCGCGCGCCTTCAATGCCGCGACCGCCTCGCTCGCTTCCGGTTTCACTGTGTCAGCCACGGCCACTACGCCGAGCAGTTGTGTGCCGGCGCCGACCAACATGGCCGTCTTGCCATCGGCTTCGAGCTTCCCGAGTACGGCTTCGGCCGCATCGGTTGGGATGCCTTGGCGTGCAAAGAGACGCCGGTTGCCCAGCCAGACTTGCTGACCGTCTACAAGGCCCTGAATGCCCATGCCAGACAACGCGCTGATGCCGGCTGCCTTGGGAATGGTGAGCGCGCGATGCTGTGCGGCCCGAACGATGGCTTCGCCCAAAAGGTGCTCGGACCCGGCTTCCACAGCGGCAGCGAGGGTCAGTAAGTCTGATTCCTCTCGCCCAGAAAAGGGGATGACATCGGTCAAGGTCGGCTCTCCGCGCGTAATCGTCCCGGTCTTGTCAAAGACAACCGCGGTGAGCTTCTCGGCGCGCTCCAGCACTTCACCGCCGCGTATCAGGATGCCGTTGTCCGCTCCCTTGCCGACGCCGACCATCAGCGCCGCAGGCGTGGCGACGCCCAGCGCGCAGGGGCAGGAGATAATCAGAACAGCCACGAATGCGAGCAGTCCGTGTGGAAAATGACCGGCGACGGTCCAGCTCACTAATGCCAACAGCGCAACCGAAACAACCGCAGGTACGAAGTAGCCGGTGACCTGGTCGGCCAGTCGCTGAATCTGCGCGGTGCTGGCCTGGGCGTCCTCGACCATCCTGATAATCTGAGCGAGTGCGGTGTCCGCTCCGATTTTTGTGGCCTGGAAGGTGAAGGCGCCACTGCGGTTAAGCGTGCCGCCAATGACTGCGGCACCGGGTTTCTTTTCCACGGGCATCGACTCGCCGGTCAGCATCGATTCATCGACACTGGATTGGCCATCGATAACCTTGCCGTCAGTGGGAATCTTCTCGCCGGGGCGTACAACGACGGCTTCGCCCACCATGATGCTTTCAGCGGGGATTTCCACCTCCCTCCCATCGCGAAGCACGTGAGCGACGGCGGGGCGTAGGTCGAGCAGGCGTCGAACAGCGGCGGAGGACTTCTTCTTGATGATTTCCTCCATGTATTTCCCCAGCAGCACGAAGGCGATAATGACCGCCGACACCTCAAAGTAGACGTCTCGCTCTTCGACCTTGACGGGCAACCAAGACGGAAAGAACAGCACTACGACGCTGTAGAAGTAGGCGACGGACGTTCCCAGCGCGATGAGGAAGTCCATATTGATATTGCGCGTCCGGATGGCGTTCCACGCGCCCTTGTAGAAGCTCCAGCCGCCAATGAACTGGACCGGCGTGACGAGAAGGAATAGCCACATCCCCCACGTGAACCAAGGCAAGGCGGGAATCGGGGCCCAGGTCAGCAGCGTCGCCCCGGCTGCCAGCGCCAGGAAGGCGCCAGCCCGTAGCACCGCCAGCGCGAGCACGCCGGTGAGAGCAATGGTCACGCGCGTCTTCATGGCTTTCAACTCGCTCTCTGGCGACTCGAATGTCCGAAGGCAGTTCTCGCTGCAGAAGTAGTACTTGCGGTTGCCACGCTCGGCGGACAGGGCCCTAGCTTTGTCCACCATCATTCCGCAGATGGGGTCCTTAGCGAGTTGCTTAGCGGCGCTGGACGCCAGCGCGGGCGTTGCCGCAGAGATAGGAGCGACGCCCGGTGGGCTCGCAATGCTAGAGGGCCCAGCCGAGCTACGCTCATCAACGGGGTGAGGAATATATTTCGCCGGGTTGGCGAGGAAAGCGTGCTCACAGCGTGAGGAGCAGAACCAATACCGCTTCTGGTCGACTTCCGTGCTGGCAGCCGCCTCCCGTGGGGAAATCTCCATGCCACAGACTGGGTCACGCACCAGTTGCTGGGAGGCGGCTGGGCCCGTGGCGGCCGTTGGAACTGCCTGGGCACCGGTGACGCCGTAATTCCCCCCATGAGGGGTAGTGGACTTGGTCGGCATTCCATCCTCTCCTTGGGGCGACTAGGAGGACCTGCAGCGCATAAATTACATTTGAATTCTGGGCGACCAGTCGATTTGCTTCTTGATTTCAATCAAGCGTTCATGGGTGGTCGGGGGTGCAGTGGGTGCCGGTTGGGGGAATGAATGTCGAACGCCACATGACGCATGTGTTTGAAGGCTGCGGAAGCCGCACAGCCAGCCGATGCCGGCGCCGAGGTTGCTGTGCTCCCCATATACCGGGCCTAGCAGGCTGCTGAAGTACCTCGACCCCGAGTCAGCGCATCGACAGGTCGAAACGTTGATCTGAGAACTCAACACGATTCACTCTCCGACATCGCATGCGCCGCGCAGACACCTTCACCGAAAGCTTGTTCACCATGCGGCGGCTGGACGATTTCGTGCCCAAGTCCCATCCACTGCGCCCGATCCGCACCATGGTCAATCAGGCCTTGGCGAAGATGGATCGGCTGTTCGCGGGGATGTATGAGGCCGACATCAAGGGCGGTCGCCCGAGCATCGCGCCGGAGAAGCTGCTGCGAGCGATGTTGCTGCAGGTGCGCTACAGCATTCGGTCCGAGCGCCAACTTATGGAGCAGACGCAGTACAACCTGTTGTTTCGCTGGTTCATCGGGTTGTCGATGGACGACGCAGTCTGGGTGGCCACGGTATTCACCAAGAACCGCGCGCGTCTGATCCAACACGACGCGGTAATCGAATTCTTCAACGAGGTGCTGGCCCTTGCGCAGAAGAAGAACTGGCTGTCGGGCGAGCACTTCAGCGTGGACGGCACGCTGATACAGGCGTGGGCAGGCCACAAGAGCTTTGTCCGCAAGGATGGAAGCGACGGCGACGACGATAGCGGCAACTTCAGGGGGCACCAGCGCAGCAACGAGACGCATCAATCCAGTACCGATCCAGATGCGAAGCTTTATCGCAAAGGCAAGACTGGCAGTGAACTGCGCTACATGGGGCATACGTTGAGTGACAACCGCCACGGCCTGGTGGTCAGCGCCCTGGTGAGCACCGCTGATGGACACGCCGAGCGCGAGGCTGCCAAAGTCATGCTCAACGATGCCCGGCAGGTGACGGACAATCCGGACACCGAAATCACAGTGGGTGCAGACAAGGGCTACGACGCGCAGGAGTTTATTGAGGCCTGCCTGGAGATGAAGGTGACGCCGCATGTGGCGCAAAACACCTCGGGTCGGCGCTCGGCGGTTCCTGATGCCATTGCCCGCAGCGAGGGATATGCCATCTCGCAGCAAAAGCGCAAGCTGATCGAGCAAGGCTTCGGCTGGGTCAAGACGGTTGGGCGCATGCGCCAGGTGATGGCTTTCCGCCTGTGCAGGTAAGCACTGCTTCCTGCCTTGGTCAATGAGCTGGTCCATGGCTCGGTAGCGGTCTTCTAGCAGGCTGCTGAAGTACTCCCCGCACAAACGGTATGCCTTGATTTCACAATCCGGAAGCTACGCGCCCCTGAATCTAGTTTTTCGGCTGTTGGGCGCCCATTTCCGGCCTTCTTTTCCCGCTTACTGCAACTGCGGACGGATTTGTCCCAGCGAACGCATGCGCACGAGGTTGTAGGCGGCCATGCTCAGCACGAACATCTGGTCGACTCGCTTCAGTCCGCGCACCTCGCCAGCTGTTGCGTCGCGAGTTCACGAACTTGCTGCTTCTGGGCGCTCGAGATGCCGCGCTCGGCCACGACATCAATGGCAAACAGTTGGGGCTGGTCGATGGGGCGTCCAATTCCGGAGAGAAGCCGGACGATGACTTCATCCGCGCCATCCAAGCTTGCCTGAATATGAGTGGCTAACCGGTGGGCGAGCACGTTGTAGAGCTTGCCGACATGTGACGCCGGGTTCTTGCCCGCTGCGGCCTCCAGCGACATTGGCCGATAGGGGGTAATCAGGCCATTAACTCGGCTTCCGCGGCCGACCTGGCCGTCATCACCATGCTCAGCGCTCAAGCCAGTGACCGTCAGGTAAATCCCGCTTTCGTCGCACGCATCCCGGCTATCGAGGGTATTGATTGCAATCTCACACTCAGTGCCGATGCGCTCGGCCAGATACGACTCAATTCGCCCCTTGAGGATGAAGTACTCGTCGACGCCGTGGACGCATCGGTCGACAAACGCCAGTGCAATAGTTAGACGGTGATGCTCGCCCAGCCGACTCCCCATTACCTTGTAATCGAGGCCCGCCGCCTCAAACACTCCCCTGTCGGCACGTGAGCGCAGAAGGTCGGCAACTAACAGGACCGCTCTTTCAAGCGATGAGGGTGGCGCATAGCCGACGCCAAAGGATGTGTCATTGGACAGTGGAAGAGACGCTGCATTGGGCACACGCCGGAGGTTCGGGGCTGAAGGGCGGAGGATTGGCTCGATGCGGATGTCATTGCCAATACCGCCCAAGGACGTTGCCAGGTACTCGCGAATGGCCTGCTCGACAATTAGCTCGGCCTTGGCCGACGGAAGTTTGGTAACAGGGCCGGACACTATCAATCGCGTTGAGCGCAGCACTTTGCCACCGCCGAACTTTGGCGCGCTCATGCCGCCGATGAGTAGCGCCTTGTCCAGATTGAAGTGCTGGACTGCTCCATAGGCTTCGAGGTAGGCGCGACACAAGGCGCGGGCCGCAGCTTCGACAGCCCCATCGCATAGGCTATCGGGATGTCCGATGCCCTTGTGCTCGCACATTTCCGTCGGCTCGCCTCGCCACGACGGCCCACTCGAAATAGAAATCGCAATGTTCTCCATGGTACGCATCTCGAACCCCTTTCACGCCGTCGCCCTGTAGCCATTCCCTGTAGCCATTCTTAGAGATGCGGCGTCCTTCATGCCTTGCCCCGGCATAGTCAATGAGTATGGGTGCGTTGTTCTCCAGAAATTCCAAAAGTCGCTGCGTAGCGCGCGCTGCTGTGCCTGCTGTGCAGCCGTAGAAAGGGTTTGGGATCTCTGCCGCCATAGCGCCTATGCGGCTCTTGCTTGAATACGTGATGACTCAATGGCGAATACAACCAGCATACCGCCCAAGATTGAGATATTCTTCAAAATGTGATTAAGCTGATTCAGGAAGTCTGCGGGATCGGCGCGCCAGAAGCCGTGGAAGATGATGGTCGTGGGCACCAGGAACAGTGCAAGAAGCAGCGCGCCTAACCGCGCGTTCCAGCCGGAGATCAAGGTCAGTCCACCACCAATTTCAATCACGATGGTTAGCACCAGAAGCAAATCCGGGCTTGGTAGTTCAGCACTGGCAACCCATGCAGAATAGGCCGCAAAGCTGCCGATCTTCAAGAGTCCGGAAAATAAAAAAAGAGAGCCTAGAAGGGCGCGACCGACAGTGTACGTTCGTGAAACGATCGTTGGCGTGAGGGACATAGTAGTCATGACCATGATAATTCTCCGGAACCAAACAGCGCCAGCAGGCGTTACTTATCAGCCGAATGTGCTAACGGAAACCTGGAGGCCTTCCTCGTTTCCAGGTTGTAGTATCGCGGTCATGACAATCCTCCTGCCTTGGCGGACGAGGCGCGAAAAATATCTTTGCCTGTTCGGAAGCGTAGGTCGTATGCGCACTTTCCCATTGATGCATCGCAAGCTAGATGCCAGATACAACATCCTGCCGACTTACCTTGGGGGTTGTCGTACATCAAGGTCGGCTCACCCTCTCCATTCGAGCCTCAACTCTTTCCTGAGAAAGGAGAGCGCGCCCAAGCGGGGGCGAGCTCCCCGGCACCCGTTGTGAGGCCAATGAGCCATCTAGAATGCAGGATGGCTTCCGACCCTCGAACTGCGACCTCCGTCCTTTAACTCCGAATCACACTTCACGCCTAGCGGCCTCCCCAGGTTTTGCACGCTCTCTTCTACGTCTCTCAAGTCAAAGCCTTCGCCGCATGGTTTGCACCCTCTGCGGCGGGCCAACTGGGTCTACGGGTAGCCTCCCTTCGGCGCCGGGCGTTCTCCGGCAGGCTTATGAGCCGCAGAGCATAACCTTTGCTTTGGTTACAGGCCCTATCGAGCTGGGAATCCGGCCAAGACCACCTGGAAATCCTCGAAGATTACGTAGTTCTCAGGTTCCATCGGTGTTCCATCGACTGCGTGGTTTGCGGCACGCTTGACCTCTTCTGCGGGCAATGGTCGGATGCCGTCGCCGGAGATGTAAACCCCATAGAGCGCTTTCCAAGGAATCGAAATTTCCTTGCCGCTGGAGTTCTTTATTGTTGTGCTGGTCCCGGGAATGAACTGGCGAATCGTTATGCCCGCGCTTGCGTAGCCACAAAGACAATCATCAAGCGACTTCAGAAAATCCGCTTCATGGCCAGGTGTGTATCCGACAGCCCCATTCTCAGCGATGTCGTAGGCCTTCGGATTTTGGCGCGTGGAGACGGTCACAATCTTATTTCCCGGAAGAGATCGAATGGCACTCAACAATCTGGCAGCATCCGGCGAGTTTGGCTGGAAAGGCTCGGTATATGCCTGCAAGGCCTCGACACGAACCATGCTGCTTTGCATTTTGGCGTTGCTCCGCGGTCCAAGCTCTTGAACGAGTGTCCGCCGCCGGCGCTTGCTCTCGCGGCGTCGAACTCTCAGGGCCTCACGCTGGCGCAGATAGTCGGCCAACTCCTTCTCCGCCCATTCGTGTGCTTCCTGGCGCGAGGCGAAACCTTTCCGCTCTCGTTCGATTGTGGTGCCCCTGGAGGTTCTGCGGCGAACTACGCGAGCGCAAAACCGGCCATCGACCATGGTTACTGTAGTGCAATACTTCATCGGTCAGTGCGAGAAACCCCGGCGTTCGGACCGGGGAGGGATAGCGCGCGACGCTAAGCGCCGCCCCAGCTCTCGCTCTCCTTGATAGTTGGCGCTATGAATGAATCCATCGCCGCGCTGGATCCTGCAGTGTTTGCATGAAGTGCATGCACCGTGCGAGCGACAGTTTGGAAGGTAAGCTTCTTCTTAAGTATATAGTTGAAGATGTTCGATGAAAAAAATCCGAGCATCCAGTTCCTTGGCATGTATGGAAATATCTGCGCGATTTAATTCTGGGCCTAACAATGGAGCACTGGTATTAGTCCCGTCTCGCAAGGAGACTTCCGCGAAGTCAAACTCGCTGAATTGAAGCTCGCGGCCTCGCCTTTGACTGTGCCACTGATACTGGCGGCCTTGAAACCGCTGCTGGGCGGAAACCCTCGTCCTGGCTGCCTTGAAGCAGGCACGCAGAAGCGAATAGTCCAAGACTATGGTTGCATCGAATTGGCATCGTCACATCTATGAGGCTGCGATCCCCGCAAAGTGCCGATGCTTCGTTTTTCAGTAGCATCCCAGCCACGGTCTCTCCCGCGTTCTGAGGAGAGCATGGCCGTGCGCAAGCACAAGCTCAGTTTTTCCACAAATCCGGTCTTGAAATGCCCATACTCCATCCCCATCATTCGCATTCGTCAGGGCGGAGTGCTAATAGCGCCTGTTCGATACACCAAATTTCAGACGGCATTGCCCTCGTGGCTGGCCGTTTTGTTCGAATAACACTTGCATATCTAGGAGCATTCATGAACCTTCGCCCTCTGCACGACCGCGTGATCGTCAAGCGTCTGGACAACGAAACCAAGTCCGCGTCCGGCATCGTGATTCCCGACAACGCCGCCGAGAAGCCCGACCAGGGCGAAGTCCTGGCCGTCGGCCCGGGCAAGAAGGATGACAAGGGCCACAATATCGCTCTCGACGTCAAGGTGGGTGACCGCGTTCTGTTCGGCAAGTACGCCGGCCAGGGCGTGAAGGTGGATGGCCAGGAACTGCTGGTCATGCGCGAAGAAGACATCATGGCCGTGGTTGCCAAGTAATCGACGCCCGTCGCACCAACAAATACCCCAGATTCCCGACCGTCCCCCTCTCATATAGAGAAGGCGCGCGACGGTCTTTCCAGATTCGGAGATTCAAGACATGGCAGCAAAAGACGTAATTTTCGGCGACGCCGCACGTGCCAAGATGGTGGAAGGCGTAAACATCCTCGCCAACGCAGTCAAGGTGACCCTGGGCCCGAAGGGCCGTAACGTGGTGCTGGAGCGCAGCTTCGGCGGCCCGACCGTGACCAAGGACGGCGTGTCCGTGGCCAAGGAAATCGAGCTGAAGGACAAGCTGCAGAACATGGGCGCCCAGATGGTCAAGGAAGTGGCTTCCAAGACCAGCGATAACGCCGGTGACGGTACCACCACCGCAACCGTGCTGGCCCAGTCGATCGTGCGCGAAGGCATGAAGTACGTTGCCGCCGGCATGAACCCGATGGACCTGAAGCGCGGCATCGACAAGGCTGTTACCGCTGCCGTGGAAGAGCTGAAGAAGGTCAGCAAGCCCACGACCACCAGCAAGGAAATCGCCCAGGTTGGCGCGATCTCGGCCAACAGCGACACCTCGATCGGTGAGCGCATCGCCGAAGCCATGGACAAGGTCGGCAAGGAAGGCGTGATCACGGTTGAAGACGGCAAGTCGCTGGCCGACGAGCTGGAAGTCGTGGAAGGCATGCAGTTCGACCGCGGCTACCTGTCGCCGTACTTCATCAACAACCCGGAAAAGCAAGTTGTCCAGCTGGACAGCCCGTTCGTGCTGCTGTTCGACAAGAAGGTCTCGAACATCCGCGACCTGCTGCCGGTGCTGGAGCAAGTGGCCAAGGCCGGCCGCCCGCTGCTGATCATCGCTGAAGACGTCGAAGGCGAAGCCCTGGCGACCCTGGTGGTCAACAACATCCGTGGCATCCTGAAGACCGCCGCCGTCAAGGCCCCGGGCTTCGGCGACCGCCGCAAGGCCATGCTGGAAGACATCGCCATCCTGACCGGCGGCACCGTCATCGCTGAAGAAATCGGCCTGACGCTGGAAAAGGCCACCCTGAACGACCTGGGCCAGGCCAAGCGCATCGAGATCGGCAAGGAAAACACCATCATCATCGATGGCGCCGGCGACGCAGGTGCGATCGAAGGCCGCGTGAAGCAGATCCGCGCCCAGATCGAAGAAGCGACCTCGGACTACGACCGTGAAAAGCTGCAAGAGCGCGTGGCCAAGCTGGCCGGCGGTGTTGCCGTGATCAAGGTTGGCGCTGCCACCGAAGTCGAAATGAAGGAAAAGAAGGCCCGCGTGGAAGACGCCCTGCACGCCACCCGCGCTGCGGTGGAAGAAGGCATCGTCCCCGGCGGTGGTGTGGCCCTGCTGCGTGCCCGCGCTGCGATCTCGGCACTGACCGGCGAAAACGCCGACCAGAACGCCGGTATCAAGATCGTGCTGCGCGCCATGGAAGAGCCGCTGCGCCAGATCGTGCTGAACGCCGGTGAAGAAGCTTCGGTGGTCGTTGCCAAGGTTATCGAAGGCAAGGGCAACTACGGCTACAACGCGGCTTCGGGCGAGTACGGCGACCTGGTCGAAATGGGCGTGCTGGACCCGACCAAGGTCACCCGCACCGCACTGCAGAACGCCGCTTCGGTGGCTTCGCTGATGCTGACCACCGACTGCGCCGTTGCCGAATCGCCGAAGGAGGAGTCGGCTCCGGCAATGCCGGGCGGCATGGGCGGCATGGAAGGCATGATGTAATTTGTGCCGACCGACTGCCGGCAGCGTGTCACAACCGCGCCGGCAGGCTGTCACAGCAAAAACCCCCGCGGGTGCGAATCCGCGGGGGTTTTTCTATGGGGGTTTGTGTTCGCGACTGCAGGCACCTGGCCGCGATCATGTGCGCCACCGTAATGGCAGGCTGACTCAGAGGCGACGCGTAAGTTTTCTTCGGCAGTCTTTCCTGGCGGCGTGGGTTCCGCCGTCGCCTAGCGACATTGCGGGACAACGAAAGCGGCCAGATTACATAGCGACGGCCGGCCTGGCGCTCGTTCCTGGTTGCCCCAACACTCCACGATCGCGATGCGCTGGCAGCGTTTGAGAAACGACGCTGTAGGTTCCGGAAGCCGCGGAAGGGCGCGAGTTCGAACAGCCCCCATCACCACTTCGGTATAGCTTCATTATTATGAAAGAACATAGCCGGCAACCTCCACGCTGGCTTGCCATCTTCGCGGGGCGGGTCTCCATCCCTGCCACGCCCGGAACTCAATCTGCCTCAAACGCGAAACTGGTCGGTCAAGCGTGCGCTTCGAGGTTATTTTCCCTCTGCGTCAAAATGCAATTAATCGCCAAGCTAGTTCCCAAACATGAACCCCTTGCTTCCAGCAATGGAGGCCACCATAGTTTCACGTAAGATGATGCCGCGCCTGCATGGCTTCGTGGCGTGCATCCTCCTCGCTGTGAGGATAGCCGTCTCGTCGTCGATAGCGAGGGTGTGCCCGAAGTTGTCGCGCACAATGCGCAGGTCTCCACCTGCTGGTAGGTCATGTGCGAACCAGCGGTGTGGCGCATCCAGTGTGCCGAGGAACTGGCCAGCCCCGCGGCTTGCGCCTCCCATTCCGGCCCGCTGCCCCGCAGACGCTCGGCTGCAAAGCCGTACACCTCTTTGAGGATCAGGTGCAGCGCGCTGCGTGACAGCGCTTTGTCGCCGCTGCCAATCACCGGCAGCACCAGCGAACGTTTCCCCCCACTGCGGGCCAGGCGACAACGCGTGCGCGCGGCGGTAGCGCGCCAGTCGGCAATCAGCTCGTCGGTCGTCGGCACCAGCCGGGTTTTGTTGCCCTTGCCGGTCACCTTCTGCACTACACGCCCGAAAAGAAAGACCCCCTCTGGACCCGCTCGGTCAGTCGCAGCGACATTGACCTAGTGGTGGGGGCCCTGTTCAATGTGCCGGGGCCGATGACAGGCGCGGCCTTCGCGATGATGAACCCGGTGGGCACGCTGCAGAAGTACACGCAGGGCGTGTTGCGCTCGCTCGGGGACGACGAGGCGCTGCGCGGCTTCCTGCGCATGGAGAAATGGCTGTACGACCAGCCTGACTACCCCGGGGAAGGCCGCACGGCAGGGGCTGGAGGATCTGTACCAGGACAACAAGCTGGTGCGCGGCGAGCTCGAGCTTGGCAATCAGCGCGTGGATCTTCACAACGTTCGCGCGCCGGTCCTCAACATCTACGCTACCGACGACATGTGGTTGCCCCGGCGGCCGCGCGCTGGCGGGCGTCGTCGGCACGCGGTACTATACGGAAAATGAGGTGCCTGGCGGCAACGGCATCTTTCGTCGGCGGCAAGGCCCAGACGATCCTCGCACCCACGATCGGCCAATGACTCAGGCAGCGCGATGACTTGTGAGGACGTTTAATCTCGCTAGTCAGGCGGACGGATTTCCTAGGAAACCTGAAACTCGCTTCCCGGTGAGCACGTGGGGAGCACTCGCGTTGAGCGAGCAGAATGCCGGTTCCGACGTGGCCAGCATGTTCTTCGAGGACTGCGAAGTTCCCGAAGTGAACGCGCTGGGGGGCATTGGGAATGGGGAGAAAGTGCTGATGAGCGGGGGACAGGAGGAAGTGCTGCACTATGGTGTGCGGGGTCACTCAATAGTTGAAGCATGACAAACTCTCTTGCGGTTTGGCTACGTAATCTGCTCCAGGCATCGCCGCTGCGTGAACCTTCCTTTCGGCACTTCTATTTCGGGTCGGTCGGCACGGCACTGGGCTATACGATGCAGGCGACCGTTGCGTCGTGGCTTATGGCGACGCTAACTCCTTCAGCGTTCATGGTGGCGCTGGTCCAAACGGCGAGCACGGTACCCACCCTGCTTTTCGGTCTGATCGCGGGTTCCTTGGCAGACATCGTCGAGCGCAGAAAGGTGATCCTGGTCGCGCAGGTGACGATGCTGGCCATCGTCACCATCCTCGGTGCTGCAGCTCTTGCCGGGATCGTCAATCCCGTTGCGCTGCTCGTCCTGACTTTCCTCTTCGGCTGCGGCTTCACCTTCTACCTTCCTGCGCAGCAGGCGAGCATTAACGAGTTCGTGACGCGGGACCAGCTTCCCGCGGCCGTGGCACTGAGCGCCGTCGCATTCAACTCGGCGCGCGCAACCGGCCCGGCGCTCGCCGGCGCCATCGCCGCGTGGCTCAGCCCAGGCAGTGCGTTATTGGCCAGCGCGCTGTTCTTCACGGCAATGATCGCCGCCGTACGCAGATGGAAGCACCGTGAGCATAGCCTGCCGGGTGTACCGGAGCGTCTGCTGACGGGCGTTCTCAGCGGCGTTCGATTCGCGCGGCACTCTTCCGCCATGCGAGCATTGATCATTCGCAACCTGACCTTCTGCATCTTCGCAAGTGCGTTCTGGGCATTGTTGCCGGTGATCGCTCGCGATCTGTTAAGCCTGGGAGCAGAAGGCTTCGGCTTGCTGTCGGCTGGATTCGGCACTGGCGCGATTGTCGGCGCCTGGTCGATTCCAAGGCAGCTCAAGCGATTCAGTCTGAGCAGCATCGTCTTGTATGCGACTGCGGCTTGGGTCGTGGCGATAGGAGTTCTTGCCTTCGCGCATGTCATCGCCGTTGCAATCGCCGGCGCCTTCGTCGCCGGTGTCGCTTGGGTCTGCGTCCTTGCCGGTGTTTCGGCAGGGATTCAGAGTTCGGCACCGCCATGGGTGCGGGCTCGGGCGGTTTCGATGAATCTGGTCGCCAGCCAGGCGAGTCTGGCGATCGGCAGCGCTCTATGGGGATGGCTCGCTTCGGAGGCTGGAATCCGGATGGCCCTTGCTGCATCCGCCGTGGGGTTGCTCGTCTTCTATCTGCTTACCTCCCGATTCCGCGCTGAGATGGGTGCAGAGGCAGATGTGATGCTGCGAAGTCACGCGCCGGATCTGGTCATCGCTGTCGAGCCGCTGCCCACCGACGGTCCGGTATTGATCCAGGTCGAGTACCGGATCGATCGACAGCACCTGAAGGCGTTTCTCCGGGCGATCGAAGCGGTCGGACCGACGCGGCGGCGCAATGGTGCGACCAGCTGGCGGGTCTTTCTCGATCTCGAAGAACAAGACCGCGTCGTCGAACGCTACGTCGTCGCATCATGGGCCGACTACCTGCGTCACAGGGCGCGCATGACCTTGGCCGACATCCAGCTGCAGGACAGCGCAAGGCAATTCCAGCGCGAGGGCGTTCCGATCCGCATCTCCCGATTGATAGGCGTCGACGCGGATGCTGCTTTCCTGGACCCTGTCGATCAAACGGAGTCAATTGTGAGGTGAGGGGGCATTGCCGCTGGACTGCGAGCATGGCCAGGGAGAGTCGACAAAGTCTGCGGCGGTGTGGATCCCTCGCTCTTCGGCGGCGAGAACGCGGGTTTGGGGGCGGTGTCTTCGCACCAAAGGGGACACCCCCTGCAGTTGCGCAGCAGCTTGCCGGCGCGATCCGGCAGGTCGTGTCCCAGCCTGAGTTCAAGACTTCGCTGGCCATACAGGCGGCGTCGCCTAGCCTCGCCGATGCAGACCAGATCCGACGCCCGCAAGCCGCCCAGATAGAGCACGGTCAGCACCGAGCGACAGTGGGCCGCGTGTAGGCGTTCCCGCGCCATCTTGGTCGGCATTGCGCGCTTCGCTCCATCGCAACACCTTGCTATTGACAGCGCCCGTCAGGCGCGGTCTTGCTGGTGTCCTCGCTGCCGGGGCTGCCGGGCCGGCCCAGACCCGGTCAACCCGGGGCAGGGCGCCGGGCTCAGGCGACGTAGTGGACCCAGCCGAGGGTGTCTGGCTCCTTGCCGCGCTGGATGCCGGTCAGCAGCGTGCGGAGGCGGCGGGTGACTTCGCCTTCGCCCCCGTTGCCGATCGTGAATTCACCGCCGGCATGGCGTACGTTGCCGATGGCGGTCACCACGGCGGCGGTGCCGCAGGCGAACGTTTCCTTGACGCGGCCGCTGTTGGCATCAGCCTGCCATGCGTCGAACGCGTACGGGGTTTCCGACACCTTGAGGCCTTCGCGGCGGGCCAGTTCGATGATGGATGCGCGCGTGATGCCGGGCAGGATCGTGCCGGACAGCGGCGGCGTCAGCAGCGAGCCGTCGTCCATGACGAAGAACACGTTCATGCCGCCTAGTACAACATCCCGGAAATAGCTTTAATAATTATGAGGGCTGTAGGTACGGCTCCAGGAGCGTGACGACCAGCTGGGCCATCTCGTCGAGCGAGCCTGCGCCAGGCAACGGCTCCCAACGCCCACTATGGGTGCGAAAGGCGGCGCCATAACGATTGCGGCCGAGCTCGGTCAGTCGAGCCACCACCGTTGGCTCCTCGTCGTCCAGACGTTTGATCAGCAGGTGACGCCCGTAGGCTTGCGTGACGATCTGCTCGTGGCCGAGCAGGCTGCGCAGTTGCCGCTGCAATTCGGCGGCGTAATGTTTGGCGGGTAAGCCTGTCATGTCGATCCTCGATTACGATGCGCCGGTTTGCAGCGGATAGCCCCGGAAACTCCATTTGAACGGGCGTGCCGCCAGATTGTGTGCGCGGACAAACTGCTCGGTGCGCTCGCGCAGGTGCACGATGCTGGTGTGGCTCGCATGGCGTAGTACCCGGCGCGTGTAGCGGGCAAACCAGAGTTCGATCTGATTGACCCAACTCGCGTGCAATGGCGTGAAGTGGAAGTGGAACCGCTCATCGTGCCGCGCGTTGAATGCCTGCCACACGGCCTGGGCGCGATGCGTGTTGAGGTTATCCCACACGACGTGCACCTGTTTGCCCGGGTACGCACTTGCCACGCGCTCCATGAAGGCGACCAGATCGTCCTGGGTGCGCCGGTCGCGGCATTCTGCCAGCACCTGTCCTGTATGGACGTCCAGCGCGGCAATCAACGCCTGGGTGCCGTGACGAATATATTCAAACTCACGCCGACGCAGTCGCCCCGGCGCGGGAGCGCGTCCCGGGTACTTGCGTTCGATGGCCTGAATGCCGGTTTTTTCGTCGATACTGAGCACCACCGCGTTTCGAGGCGCCTTGCGGTACAGCTTGCATATCCCATTGACCTTCTCGCGAAAGGCCGGATCCGGGCTGTGCAGCCACTGCTGGACCCGGTGCGGACGCACGTCGCCGGCCTGCAGAATGCGCTGCACCTGACTGCGGCTGATCTGCCCGACGACGCCGCGCTCCACGGCGCGCGCCACAATCTCGTCCAGCGTGGCCGTGACCCGTCCCTCAGGTTCCTGCGGTTCACATGCCAGCGCGATCAACTGTAGTCGCGCCTCGTGCGTAATGCGTGGCGGACGGCCACTACGCTCGCCCTCGCGAATGCCTTGGGCACCGTGCTTGGCAATGCGCTTACGCCACAGGCAGACCGTTTGTACCGATACATCCAATTCCCGCGCAATGACGGTATTGGAGTGGCCCTCGTGGGCCCACAACGCTATTCGTGCGCGCATGACATCTCGCTGTGCAGCCGTCTTGCGTTCGATCAGCGATAGCAATTCCTGTTGTTCTTTCTTCGCCAGCTTCACTGGCGTTGCATGGCGGCCTCGACTCATCCCGTCATGATATCGGAGGCGATTAATTATTCAAGCTATTTACGGGATGTTGTACTAGTTCCTCGATCCAGCGGTGTTCAGCGGCGTCAAGGAAGACCACCTGGTCGCAGCCTTTCTGCGATGCCTCGGTCTGCGCGATCAGGCTGGCCGCATAGTTGCCGCCGCACTTCGCTGCGCCGGTGCCGCCAGGCGCAGCGCGCGTGTACTGGTCCGACACCCACACCGTGACCGCCGACTTGCCGCCCTTGAAGTACGGGCCGACCGGGCAGGCGATCACGCAGAACACATACTCGGCCGCGGCGCGCACGCCCAGGAAGGTCTCCGTAGCAAACATAAACGGGCGCAGGTACAGGCTGCCGTCGCCGCCGCCCGGGATCCAGTCGCGGTCGATGTCTACGAGCGCTTCGACGGCGCGGAGGAAATCGGCTTCCGGCAGGTCGGCCATCGACATGCGGGCGGCGGAGGCGCGGAAGCGCTTGGCGTTTTCCTGCGGGCGGAACAGCGAAATCTTGCCGTCTGCGTCGCGATAGGCCTTCATGCCTTCGAAGATTTCCTGCGCATAGTGCAGGACGGCGCAGGCCGGGTCGATCTGGAACGGACGGCGCGCTTCCACCTTGGCGTCATGCCAGCCGCGCCCCTCGGTCCAGCGGATTGTGACCATGTGGTCGGTGAACACGCGTCCGAAGGTGGGGTCGACCAGCGCGGCCGCGATCTTGTCGGCCGGCGTGGGGTTGGGGTGACGCTCCACAGTGAACTGCAATTGTTTGTCGGCGCTCATGTTTCTGTGTCTCTTCGTCTTCGGCTAGTGATTCCAGATGTCCGATGCAATACATGCAAGACAGTCCCGGGATAAAAGGAGACAAGTGGCGGTAAGGCCGAACGCTTCCCTCCCATCCGGTGCATGGGCTGAAGTGTAACTCGATGGTGCGGTGCAGTATCGATCGACCGGTTAGGACGGATGGCTGAAGCCAAACCGCCAGGTTTTTAACGCTCCCGGGTCGAAGTGGCGCATTTATACGCGAAGTAGTGACAGTTTTATTTTTGTCTATGGCTTGGCAGCCAAGACACGCCATTGACCGGCGAAGCCCTGCAGCGCTTCATCGCGCGCACGTGGTCGACCTACCAGGCCATGACCAGGACGGTAGGGCTCAAAATGGAATGATGGCCGCGCTGAAACCGGGCGCGCTCATGGCGCGTACCGGTCCACGGCAAAAGTTTTGGGCCGAGGCCCGGCAGTGCCGCGAAACGACCGACGTTCAGTGCATGGACGCGTTCGCTTCGCTGTCGATCTGCTTGCGCAAGGTCGCGAAGCGCTTCTCCACATTGGCGCCGAATAGGGGATCGGCACTGGCCCAATCGATCGCGGCGACCTCCGCCCAGTCGGCTTCGGTCAGGAACCGGGCGGCGCGCGGCATGACCTGTTTTTCCTCGGTGGACAGATGGTTGCGGTAGTACACCAGGTACATGGCGGCTGCCGCTTCCAGTGCCGCTCGCGAAGTGACCACTTCGCTCTGGGCTTCACGCAAGCGATTGAGCAATTCCGCGCCGACCGTGGCGATCACGCGATGTTCCTGCAGTAACCGGCTGATGATGATCCGCGTGCCGGGATCCCGTTCCACGAGTAGCGCGTAGGCAACATCCTCGCGGGGATGGTGCACGCAATCGCCATAGCTGCGCATGTAATGGATGATCGTGGCCATCAGGCCGTAGTCTGGCTGCTCGCCCTGATGGAAAGTGCTGACCTGCTGTTCTAGCAGGTCGAGCAGGGAGGCGAAATGGACATGGTCGGTATGCCAGGCGGCAAGCGGTGACGGGCTGGGGGTGGAAAGCGCGGCGGAAGGTGAAGTCGGCAGCGAGGTGACGAGCGGGGTGGCCATGGCGCCCTCCTGGGAAGCTGGGCAAGCAGACCGTTGAGTCCGATGCGAATTGGGACTCGCGGGGCTCTCATTGACACAGTAGTTGCCCTGCACGATTTGCGTCTGACGCAGATCAAAGCGGCGCCACCTTTCAGGATCATGTGCAGCGGGCCGCGTGCAGCCTTTCCCGGCCTATCTCAGTCCGCATCGCCGTGACGGTGTCTTTGTCCGTCTCAGGCAGGTCGTGGCTCGGATAGCGGGTGATGCGCGCCTGGGTCGGGGCGCGCCGGCGGCGGGCGAGGGCGAGCGGGTTGCCGGCCAGGTAGCCCGCCTCGGTCACCCAGGCGAACAGGGCGTTCAGGATCAGCAACGCCGCGTGCCTCCGCTGCCCGCATGTACCCAAGGTGCTACCGGTGATTTATGAGCGGTGGGGTTCGAACAGCGCGTTCAGGATCACCATGGCCCGGCGCACGCTACCGGGCGGAAGTGGCCCCGGCAAACGGGCGCCAGTCAGGATGGCGGGGAGACGAAGGCCGCTCCCCGCGCCCTCTCAATGATCCGAGAACCAGCCTAATTACTCAAGTGCAGGGTTGTTTGGTATTTATACAGGAGCCCATTATAAAAACCGTCGGCATAGAGGATCAACTCGCCGGAACCATTGCGGAACCAGCGTTGGATACGAAGGCCAGGAGTACCGTTCTTGACCTGCAGCGCACGAGCCAGATGTCCCTTTATATTGAATGCACTGACGGTCTGCTGGATGTCGGACGGACGATCGCCGAATTGTTGCCCAATCTGATCGATAAAGATGACAACGGGGGAGATCCGATTGAGGTGGAGATCTTGAGCGACGCCCGAGTACATGGGATGAATCCATAAATGGCTAAGCATCGCCGGCGCCTCCTTGTTACCGCTTGTCCAGCGTAGGACTTCAAGGTGCCGCCAGTGTTGTCCAACGGCGCAACCAATGGTGCTAGCCAGTGTCGGATCAGCAGCGATATCGGCGCTTGCGGTGATCATCTGCTGACCGCCTTCGGCGAGCTGAACAAGATCACCTAGCGACGTCAGCCTTATGGTCTGCTGGTCTTCGGTTCTGTCTGCGATTACGCGCGTTCCGATCGGCCTCTGCTTTCGAACATATCCTCGGTCCTGCAGCGCGCTTAGTGCAGAGCGAACTGTGAAACGGCTAACTCCGAACATCGCGCATAGGGCCTCCTCTGTGGGCAGGAGAGAATCCACCGGATATCGGCCTCTGCGGATATCGGCGAGGAGCGACTGCGCCAGCAACAGATGTTTGGGCGGGCGGGATCCCAGATTGTCCAGGCTGGAATGTGGCGTGGGACTCATCACTGATGCTCCTCGCCCGGACGAGCGTTCGCTACCAACCTGATCGCCAGGGCGGTCCTTTGGCGGTAGTGCGACCGAGCCGCGCCGCCGAAGCCGTACTCGAGGTCACGCCCGTCCCTGCTTGATACATGTGCTGGTATAGAAGGCCGGGCGCGCGGGTAGGTCATGCTGTGTTGAATATGTTTCACGGTCGTCGCGTTAGCGAATGTTGAGGTAAGCGTCCGGGGAGTCGAAGTGGCCATCCGTCGGGATGGTCACCAGTTTCGTTCGTCGCCGAACGAAAGGCGATGTTAGCGTTAACCACAGTCTTGACGCCACATACGCTTCTTCCTATCATGGTCCGGACAATCAGATGATAACCGAAACCACCTACGAGACACAGCAATGAATCTGGAACTACGTCTGAAAGACCCGGCCTGGGCTTCTTCCGCAATCGAGAGCATTCGGGAATTTGCTGGGGTCATCCAGGGCGACATGGCGAAGGCAGCACGTGAGGGCGTGTTTCCTCGCCACGCGTTCAATGAACTCGGGCGGCGAGGCCTTCTCGGAATGCTTACCCCACGGGAGTACGGGGGGTTGGGTTTCGGTGTGCCTGAGTACTGCCTGGTGGAGGAGGAATTGGGCCGCTACGGCCTGGTAAGTGGGCAGACGCAGGCCCAAGGCGAACGCTGGCTGAACGACTGGGGAACACCGGAGCAGAAGTCGAAGTACCTCCCGGGACTCGCTAACGGGAGCATCCTGTTTTCTGAATCGATATCCGAACCATCCGCCGCCTCATCCTTGAAGAATCTCCAGACCACCGCCAGGCGTGAAGGTGGCGGGTGGGTCATTAGCGGAGAGAAGTGCCACATCAATATGGGTGTCGAGAGTGACCTCACGCTCGTCTACGCGATGGCTCCGGAAGGGCTGACCGCATTTCTGGTAGACACGGATCAGCCTGGTGTTCGGCGCGAACATACCCATCCCATTGGACTTCGCTATTCGCCAACAGCGAACATGTACTTTGATGATGTTCGCGTTGGAGACGGCGCGATCCTTGGCGAGGTAGGCAAAGGCCTTGCAACCTTTGTGTCTACCTTCAATGTGAGCCGGCTAGGGAACGCGTCCACGCTGATTGGTATAGCGCGGCGTGCTCTTGCCGAAGCCTCGAGATATGCGGTTACCCGCCCGGTCGGGTCCGCTGTCGTCGCAGACTTTCAGGGGAACCAATGGACGATTGCGGAATGCTATGCGGAGATCCACGCCGCGGTTTTGGCTCGTGATCACGCAGCCAACCTCGCACAACAAGGTCACGAGCACGCGATGCAAACAAGTGTCGCGAAGCATCTCGCGATCAAGGCCGCCGAGCGAGTTGTGAGCGACGTCTACGCCTTGATCGGTGGATATGGTTTGTATGAGGAGCAAAACTTCGGCCAGTACATGCTCGACGTGAAACTGCTGCGCGTGGCCGGTGGATCGAGTGAAATCCTCAAGAATCACGTCGCAAAATGCATCCTGAAGGATGCTCAACTGATGGGGCTGGCATGAACAATCTGACCGAGCTGATCGAGGTTGCAGCCCTCGATCGTCCCGACGCATCCTTCGGTACCTGTTCACAAAGCGACTCGTTGCATCGATTTGTTGAGCGGGCTCGAACAGTCGCGGCTCAGTTTCGCGATGCCGGCTTCCGGCGAGGAGACCTCGTAGCTTTCGTCGGTCCTAATAGCGCGGGGTACCTTGTTACGTGGATGGCAGCCCAGTTCGTGGGGCTGCAGACGGCATTGATTAACCCGTCATATCCCGATGAATTGCTTGGCGCGATGCTCGACAATCTGGGCGCGCGTGCCATCTTCTGGCTGGGCCGCAGTCCAGGAGGGTTGGTTGACAGGACTGAAGCACAGTTGGATTTGACGGGAGCATGGCAAGGTGAAGTTTCCGTGCAAAGGCCCCTCCTTTCCCGCGTCGGCCTGGTGTCCGATAGCGATGGACGCTGCGCAGATCCCGCCGACGTAGCGGCTTATATCCATACTTCGGGAACGACCGGACTGCCGAAATTCTGCGCGCTTAGTCATGGCTATTTCATTCGGTTGGGCCGCTTTATTGCCGATTCGCATGGGCTCTCACGTTACGACAGGGTCCTCTCGCCATTGCCGATGTTCCACATCAATCCGATGGGGTATGGCGTCGTGGGTTCGCTCACGGCGCGAGCGTCGTTGCTTTCGATGGACCGCTTCCAAGCGCAAGATTTCTGGTCGCTGGTCAAGTCGCACCACATTACCGCGATGATATTGCATCAGCCGCCGGCAAATCTGTTGATGGCCAAAACGACGCGAGCAGAAGCACAAGGTCACCAAATCAGAATAGCCTTCGGGTGCGTGCCGGATTTTCTTGAAAAATTTGATATCCCGATCGGTGTGACGGGGTATGGATCAACGGAAGCTGGCGGCCTTTGCCATACGCGCGTCGTACGTCCGGACGACGCCGAATTTCCGCCGGAAGGTCCGTCTAGCATGGCAGGCCAGCCCCGCTCAGACGTCGAATATCGCATAGCCGACGACGGCGAAATCCGGGTGCGTGGGTTGCATCATCAGACCTTGTTCTCAGGGTATCTACGAGATGGAGAGGTACTGGCGCAGACCGACGCCGAAGGATGGTTCAGGACAGGAGATCGTGGGCGTCAAGACTCGTGTGGAAATCTCATCTTTATTGAGCGAATGAGTGATTCAATTCGCGTTAATGGCGAGTATGTCCCGATCGGATTTGTTGAGGAGCGGTTGAAGCGGGTCTCGTCTCTCGGCGAGTTCGCACTTTGGCGGATGGATTCCCCGGCGCGTGGACACGAGGTCGTGCTCTACACGACTGCGCATCATGTCCTCGAGTCCGAAGTGCATGCGGCGCTATTTGATTTGCCGAAATACATGCACCCCACGCGGCTCATTCGAATTGAGAAGCTTCCGCTGGACACCGGAGTCGGTAAGGTACAGCGGAGATTGCTCAATGACCAACCGCGATTCAGTGAAGTTGAGCTTTGAAAAGCCAAACGTCAATCGAGCAATCTCTTGAGATGTGAAACCAAAGGAAGCTGCCAATGTTACGCGTGGTATTGACAGGAGAGTATGGGAAAGTTTTTCTTGACCCGGTGAAACATGCCGTAGGCCAGGAGAATGCTGTAGACCTCTGGCTGCCATCCGAGGGTGCTGAGCGGATGGTGGAGATCGCAAGGGAAGCTGAAGTGATTGTCGCGTCGGCCGAGTGGGTACTCCACGAGAAACGAACGCTGGTGAAACGAACGCTCCAGAATGCCAAGAAACTCAAGCTGATACTGGTGCCATTTTCCGGAATGGATTGGCTCGATCGGGCATGGTTGCCTGCGGGCTCAGTGGTCTGCAACACGAATGTTGGCATCGACCCAATTGCGGAGTACGTGATGCTCGCGATGCTGCAGTCTGCCATACCCCTGCAGGAGATGGACAGCGAGTTGCGCGCAGCTCGCTGGGGGTGGGGAGGTGCCTCGGTGCTTGGCCGCAAACATCATGAACTTCAGGGGCGCACCATCGGACTGGTGGGGTACGGTCGTATTGGTCACCGCGTAGCGGAGTTAAGCAAGGCTTTCAGAATGCGAGTCATTGCTGTCAGCCGCAACCCGGGGATCGATCACAGTCTCGAGTGGTACAAGGGGACCGATAGTCTCGACGATCTGCTGGCGCAAAGTGACTATGTTCTTTTGTCCGTACCCGGAGGGTCAGAGACACAAGGATTGATCGGTGCGGCACAACTGGCGTGCATGAAAGCAGACGCAGTCCTGATCAATATCGCGCGAGGATCTGTCGTTGACGAGGATGCGCTGTACGAGGCATTGCGTGAGAAGCGAATCCGCGGCGCTGTGATCGACACCTGGTACCGCTATCCGGAGGCGGGCGAGAAGATTTGCCCACCGGCGACGCGGCCATTCGCTGACCTCGACAACGTCGTCATGACTCCACATGCGGCGGGCTGGACGGAGGAACTCGAAGCTCGTCGAATCAGCGCTATTGTTGCCAACGTAAAGCGATTTATGTCTGGCGATGCACTCTTCGACATTTACCTGCACGCATGAGCAGGCCAATCTTACGGTACGAGATTTGAGTATGTCCATCGTGGAACAGGAAAGTCTGCCGCCGCCCGAGTCCTATACGACGCCCACTTTCGTCGTGCCGAGTGGGGCATGGGATTGCCATTCACACGTGACGCCGCGCGGGAACTGGGCGCTCGTCTCTGACGCTAGCTATCTCCCTGCACCGGCTCCACCGGAGAAGCATAGAAAGATGAGGGCAGCGCTAGGCCTTCAACGAGGCGCTGTTATCCAGGCGAGCGTCTTTGGCACGGATAACACTGGCGTGATCGAGGCACTTACCGATGAACCCGGCAACCTACGCGGTGTGGTAGTTGCGGGTCAGTCGATTGATGACGCGGAAATCGAACGCTTGCATGGTATCGGCGTGCGCGGGATGCGCTTTATCACCAATGGTCTCGGTGGCACCGTAGGAACGCAAGCGATGGTCGCGCTTGCGCCTCGCATTGCCGAGTTCGGTTGGCATGCGGAAGTACTTCCTGGTCCAACACAATGGCCCGAATTGCTGCCTGTGTTGGAAGCGTTGCCGTGCAAAATCGTCATTGATCATATGGGTGGTTTGCCCCCAGAGTTCGGAGCAAATCATCCGACAACCCTGGCTATCCGAAAATTACTCGTTGAGCGAGGAGCATGGGTGAAGTTGATCGGCTATCGCTTGTCGGACGACCTTATGGATAGTCGTGTCATTGAACGCGCCCACGTCTTCTATGGTGATGCGCCGGGGCAGATGATCTGGGGAACGGACTGGCCACATGTAGGTATAAAGACGCCGGTGGATGCTGGCCTGCTCCTCAATGCTTTCGCACGCTGGTTCGACAACGATGCGGAAGTGATGCATCGCGTGCTGGCAATGAATCCGGCGTGCTTGTTCGATCAGTATGATTCAAACTGAGGCCTGGGCGATGACTGCTGCTGGCTTTGCTATCCACCCTACGCCGACCCCGGCCCCTGCTGACCTGCTGGACGCTCTCCGGCGAGTGCCCACGCCGCACATCAGCGACAACCTGCAGCGCTTGACTGGAATCGTTGGTCTGCGCCCATTCCATCGGGGTGCTAAGCTGGTTGGGACAGCTTTGACGGTCAAGACCCGCCCCGGCGACAACCTTCTGATCTACAAGGCCCTCATGAGCGCCTCTCCAGGACACGTGCTCGTGGTCGATGGAGGAGGCGAGACGAGCAATGCCCTCGTAGGGGAACTCATCTTGCTCTACGCCCAGCAGCGCGGCTGCACCGGGATCGTGCTCGATGGCGCTGTTCGCGATGTGGCGGCGTTTCGTGATGCCGATTTCCCCTGCTACGCGCGGGAGGCGATTCATCGGGGGCCCTACAAGACTGGCCCTGGCGCAATTAACGTTCCTGTCTGTGTGGGCGGGCAAGTCGTGGCGCCAGGCGACATCGTGGTTGGCGATGAGGACGGCCTCGTCACCTTCGCTCCATCCGAAGTCCCGCGCCTTCTTCAGGCGATCGACCGAACCACTCAGATCGAAGAGGCCATCAGGGCCGAAATCGCCAACGGAATGGTGGAGCAATCATGGGTCGCCAAGGCGCTTGGTCCACACGGGCTTTGATCCAACGCATCACTCAACTCACGCCGGCTTCGTTTCCGGGGGATTTTATGAAAACCTTGCTGGCCCACCGCCTTGACGGCGTCAAGCCTTCGCCAAGCATGGCGGCCAAGACGCGTGTCGATGCGTTGCGCGCTGCAGGTCGGAGCATCGTCGACTTTACCATCGGCGAGCCCGACTTCTTGACACCGAAGCACATCATGGACAGCGGCATTGCCGCCTTGCTATCGGGACAGACGCGTTACACGTCGCCCAGCGGAACGCTCGCTCTGCGGCAGGCAATCGTCAAAAAATTCCGTCGAGAGAACACGCTGGAATTCAAGCCCGAGAACATCGTTGTCGGGAATGGTGCAAAACACATCATCTACAACGCCTTCGCAGCTACCTTGAATGAGGGAGACGAAGTCGTGGTGCCTGCACCGTACTGGGTTTCGTATCCAGACATGGTAGCGCTCCATGGGGGCAAGGCCGTCGTCGTATCCAGTGATGCAAGCCACGGATTCAAGCTGACGCCGGAGGCTCTGGAATCAGCTCTATCTCCTCGAACGAAGTGGCTAGTGCTGAACACACCCAACAACCCGACCGGAGCGGTATACACAGCCAGCGAACTGGTCGCGTTAGGTGCCGTACTGCAGCGGCATTCTCATGTCTGGCTGATGACCGATGAGATCTATGAGCATTTCATCTATGGCGATGTAAAGCATGCTTCTTTGCTCCAGATGGTTCCGGAACTGGCAGAGCGGACGCTGATCATCAATGGCGTTTCCAAAGCCTATGCCATGACGGGCTGGCGTATCGGCTACGGTGCAGGCCCAACGCCGCTGGTGCAAGCAATTGCGATGTTGCTGTCACAGAGCACATCGTGTCCGAATGCCATGGCCCAGGCGGCGGCCGTGGAGGCACTCAATGGGCCGCAGCAATGCGTTGCAGATGCGGTGGCAATCTACGGCCAGCGCAGGGATCTCATTGTGGAGCTCCTGAGAAAGGTCCCTGGTGTCGACTGCGTGTCGCCAGACGGTGCATTCTACGTCTTCCCCAGTGTGGCTGGACTTATGGGGCGGGTGACGCCTGGGGGAGGGGTTCTTTCCTCCGACGTCGACGTTATGCGCTACTTTTTGGAGCACGCAAGCCTGGCAGTGATCGATGGAACTTCCTACGGGATGCCCGAACATCTTCGCATCTCCTTTGCCACTTCCGTCGAATTGATTGAGCAAGGTTGCAACTTCCTTCGGGATGCTGTGAACGACCTCTCCTGAGCATCACCCATCGCGAAACCGTCTGGAGAAGACGCCATGAAGACTTCTGTTCTGACTCTCGTTGCCAGTGCCGCCCTGATGCTGCTGGGCAATCCCGCACGCGCGGACCAACTCGCTGACATCAAATCGAAGGGCGTGTTCGTCTGTGGGACGCTCGGTACCGCCGAGCCCTTCAGCTTCCCCAATACGCAAACCCGCGAGGTTGAGGGCTACGACGTGGACTTCTGCAGGGCGTTGGCAAAGTCCCTCGGTGCGAAGCTTGAGCTGAAGCTCATTTCCGTGGCAGCACGGATCCCCGAACTTCAACAAGGTCGTGTTGACGTGGTCATTGCCAGCCTGGGGTGGACCGCCGAACGCGCTGAGCAGATTGCCTTCAGCGACCAGTATTTTGTGAGCGAGCAGAAGATGGCGGCACGCAAGGACAGCGGATACAAATCCCTCCAGGATGTGTCAGGAAAACGCGTCAGCGCTCTCAAAGGCTCCAGTTCCGAGATGCTTGTGCGCAAGGCAGTTCCCGGGGCAACGACCATCACCTTCCAGGATCCACCGAGCGCCTTTCTCGCGATGCTGCAAGGGAAAGTAGATGCCTTTGCCATTGGGGAACTCTACCTCGAGAAGTATCGCCTGCAATCTGAAAGTACCGTCCCCATCGTGAAGCTCGAGCCATCACTGGCGTCTGAACCGTGGGGAATCGGCATGCGCAAAAGCGAGCCGGGCTTGATCAAGCACGTGAACGCCGTGCTGCAGGCAATGGAGAAATCGGGAGAGGCGCAGCAGATCTTCGACAAGTGGCTGGGTAGCCAGACCATCTACAAGATGAAGCGCAGCTTCAAGATTGAGCCGATCAAAGGCTGATCCACATACTGCAACAGGAAACTGACCGTGGATCACAAGCTCGATTTTTCAGTGTTGCTGCGAGGTGACTATCCGAAATGGATCCTTGACGGCGTCGTCACCATGTTTGAACTCACGCTGGCGGCGTGGTTGCTCGCGATGGCCTTGGGGACCATGCTTGCCGTGGCACGCATGAGCAACATCCGAATAGCAAAGATTGCGGTAGCGATCTATGTTGAGTATCACCAGAACGTGCCCATGCTGGTCCAGGTTTTCCTTTGGTACTTCGGCATCCCCGCGCTCTTGCCGCTGCCGTGGCAGCAGTGGATCAATGCACATAACAGCGCATTCGTGTTGGCTTTCATTGCAGGGGGGCTGTGCATGGCAGCCTATGTCTCCGAAGGGTTGCGCGGGGGGATCCGATCCATTCCAAAGTCTCAGTTGGAGGCCGCTCGCGCCATTGGCCTTTCCTATCTTCAGGCGGCGCGTCTCATCGTTATCCCTCAGGCACTGCGGATTGCACTGCCTACCCTGGTGAGTTACACGGTACTGCTGTTCAAAAACACCAGCGTGGCCATGGCAATTGGGGTTGCGGAGCTGACTTATGCAACCCGTGAAATTGAGAGCCAGTCGTTCAGGACCGTGGAAATTTACCTGCTATCAACTGTGATCTATCTTGGATTTTCCTTGGTGATCCTGAAAGCAGGAACGTATCTTGAAGTTCGCTATCGGATTCGAGCGAGGTAGGATCTGTGGATAACATTCTTCTCATCTTGCGCGACTATGGGACTTTGCTTCTCGTAGGTCAGTACCCCAATGGGCCACTCGGGGGATTGGCGGTCACATTGCTTCTTTCCTTGCTTGGATTGACGCTTGCCTTTCCGATTGGCGTAGTGATCGCACTCGCACGCCTCAGTCCCTTTCGCTGGCTGCGCTGGCCTGCGATTGCGCTGGTCTATGTCGCGCGCGGCGTACCGCTGCTGATGTTCATTTTCTGGGTGTACTTCTTCGTCCCCTTGCTCATTGGTCGCACGGTCACTGGCTTCACGACCATGGTGGTGACACTTGTGATCTACCAAGCGGCCTACCTGTCCGAGATTGTGCGATCCGGTATTGAGGGCTTGCCCAGGGGGCAAACCGAAGCAGCGCGTGCCGTGGGGCTGAGCTACATCCAGACCATGAGCAAGGTAATCCTCCCCCAGGCTCTGTACAACATGATTCCAGCCTTGGTCAGCCAGTTCGTTTCAACTGTCAAGGAAACCTCGCTTGGGTATGTGATCAGCGTGAACGAAGTCACCTTTGCGGCGACGCAGATCAACAGTTCGCTCATGACGCAGCCATTCCAGGTGTACTTCATCCTTGCTGGCATTTACTTCTGTCTCTGCTTCTCACTGACGCAACTGGCGCGCTTCCTTGAGCGCCGAATCACAACTCGACGCGAAGGAAGCCGCCAGTCCGTGGTGGCTGTTGTATCACCCTCTACCACCACTACGGAGACAGCCGCGTGAACATGAATTTCAGCAAAAAGCCTCTCATTACCTTCAAGGACGTCAGCAAGTGGTACGGGGAGTATCGCGCGCTAAGCAGCATCAGCGCTGATGTCCACCAAGGTGAAGTCGTTGTCGTGTGTGGGCCATCAGGTTCAGGGAAATCCACGCTGATTCGAACCGCGAACCGTCTGGAGGAGATCCAAAGTGGAACAATTCATTTCGACGGCAAAGACGTCCATGCGTCAACGGTCGATATCAACAAGTTTCGCAGCCAGGTTGGTTTCGTATTCCAGAGCTTTAACTTGTTTCCGCATCTTTCCGTTGCCCAGAACATCATGCTCGGGCCGGTCAATGTACGTAAGCAACGACGCGCAGAGGCGAGAACCCGTGCTCTCGAATTGCTCGATCGTGTCGGCCTAGTATCGAAGGTCGACGCATTTCCTGGACAACTTTCGGGAGGCCAGCAGCAGCGTGTAGCAATTGCGCGGGCATTGGCGATGGATCCCCCCGTCATGCTGTTTGACGAACCGACCAGTGCCTTGGATCCTGAGATGGTTGGGGAGGTGTTGCAGGTGATGAAGTCACTGGCGCGCGATGGCATGACGATGATGTGTGTCACACACGAAATGAATTTTGCCCGGGAGGTTGCGGACCGGGTGTGGTTCATGGATCAGGGGAGTTTGGTCGAGGTCGGAGTACCGGACGAGTTTTTCTCGAAACCTACTAGCGAGCGAGCGCGCAAGTTCCTTTCTGACCTGCGTACTCACTAGGGTCTGTTTACATTTGTAGGAATCTTGTGATTACCCACATCACGCCGCTGTCGCTGCGCCGTCATGCGCCGACGCTGGGCGAACACACCGCCGAGGTCTTGCAGGAACTGGGCATCGCGCAGGGCGCCAGCCAACGATAACGAATCATGAAGACACAGTCATGAACTTTGAACTGGCCGAAGAACACCGGATGCTCAAGGAACTGTTCGCGCGCTTTGTGCGCGAACAGTTGATCCCGCTGGAACCTGCCGTGCTGGCGCGCGAAGCCGAAGGCGGGCAGAGGACGCTGCTGCCGGAAGAGCATGCGAGGCTCGACGCGATGTCGCGTGAACTGGGCCTGTGGGGCCTGGATGCCCCCACCGGGATGGGCGGCGCCGACCTGCCGACGGTGGCAATGGTGGGCGTCCACGAAGAACTGGGCAAGACCATCACGCCCTACGAACTGCCGCCCGACTCGCCCAACCTGCGCATGCTGATGTTGACCGCCAGCGAGGCCCAGCGTGAGCGCTATCTGGCGCCGTACGCGCGCGGCGAGACCGCCGCATCGACGCGGGCGATGAAGCACGCACGCAGGTATCGATGATCAAGGTGTTCGCCACCGAAATGGCCTGGGACGTGATCGACCATGCCATGCAGACCTTTGGTGCGATGGGCATGACCAAGGAGCTGCCGCTGCAGCAGATGGCCAACGAGACGCGCCTGATGCGCATCTACGAAGGGCCCAGCGAAGTGCACCGCTGGGTGATTGCACGCGACCTGCTCGGCCTGCGCCGTTAAGTCATCTTTGATCCCTTGCACCGGCGGGAACACGCCGGGCTTTCCACTTTCAGGAGACAATCATGCAACAGGCTTTCCGTTCCCGCCGCCGCTTCCTTGGATTGGCCGCGGCCGCGCTGGCGGCCATCGGCGCGGCTACGCCGCTGGCGACGCCCGCCGCCGAATCTGCCGATGCTTTTCCCGCCCGCCCGATACGGTTCATCGTACCCTTCCCTTCCGGCAGCGGCACCGATACCACCGCGCGTATGTTCGCCAAGAAGATCGGCGAGCTGACCGGCCAAGGCGTGGTAGTCGAGAACAAGCCCGGCGGCAACGGCTTTATCGGCGTGCGGACCGCGCTGAACGCGCCGCCTGACGGCTATACGGTTTTTATCGGCAGCAATTCCACGCTGTCGACCAACGCCGCCACCTTTCGCAAGCTGCCGTATGACCCGTTGACGGACTTCGCGCCAATCTCGCTGCTGTCGCGCGGGCCCTGCGTGATCATCGTGCCGGCCAACTCGCCCTACCGCACGCTGTCGGAGCTGCTGGAAGACGCCCGTAAGCGCCCCGGCGCGCTCAACTACGGCTCTGGCTCGATCTCCTACACGATCTACTCGGAGTGGCTCAACGAGCTGGCCCGCACCAAGACCACCGCCGTGCCGTACAAGGGCGCGGGCGATGTCATCAACGGCGTGATGGCGGCCAATGTCGACTTCGCCGTGGTGGACGCCAGCGGCGCCATCGAACTGGTCCGTGGCGGCAAGCTCCGCGCGCTGGCCTTCACCGCGCCGCAGCGCTCGCCGCTGCTGCCGGACGTGCCCTCCATCGCCGAAGCCGGCCTGCCGGACTTCCTGGCCCACAATTGGGTGGCCGCGGCGGTCCCGGCAAAGACCCCGCCGGCGGTGGTGAAGCGGCTGCATGACCTGTTCGCGCAGGCCGGCAATGCCCCCGACGTGCGCGACTACTACACGCGCCTGTCGGCCGAGCTGATCCTGTCGTCGCCGGCCGAGATGCGGCAATACCAGAAAGACGAGATCCAGCGCTGGAAGCGGCTGGCGACGGTGGCAAAGATCCCGCTGCAGTAGCAGTGCCCTGCACGGGTCGCACGAATGACGATCTTCAACACCAGGCGAAGCCGTTACACCGAAGTTTAAATGCAATTAATCGCCAAGTTTTACCTGCAACCGTCAATCGCTGGCTGGTATGAGGTCGCTCCCTCGGTATAGAAGGCATTCAATCCCGTTTCGGATTATAATTTCACCATCATGAAATAACCTGTCAGCGCATGCGCCCTGGCTCGAGCAGGCAGTGGCCCATGCGGTTGAGGTAGGCAAGGACGCGGTGTGGGAACCGCATGCCTAGCCGGAATGCTGACATCGAGAGTGACATTGCAACGCCGGCCGTGGCCGTGTTGTGCTGGCAGCCAAAAGCAGTTCGGCAAACTAGTGGTAGCCCAGAAGGCTGCGCTCGGCCAGCGGCACACGAAGGCAAACAGGCTCTGAGTGCGTAAGCGAAGCCACGGGTTTTGCCACGCTGTAGTGACCGCGGTACGGCTCGCAGATCAAGGACCTAGCCCTGCACATCGTCGTCAATGATCGTGCAAACCCCTTGTTCGTCATCGACGTCCTGAGCCTCAAAAAGGCTGTCGAGCGCGACAAGGTCAAGGTTCAGGTTCTGCAAGCGCAGAAGGCGCAGGCCCTGATCGCGGGGCTCATCAAGTCGGCGGATGATGAGGATCGCGCGAACGAGCGGGAAGGGCTGGTGGCGATCGCGGCGCCTAAGGCGGCCCCTCAGGCGCGAGAGTCGTTTGCCGATGAGTTCGTGAAGCTGGCGAAGCTCAGGAAGGACGGGGCGCTCTCTGAGCAGGAGTTCACGGAACTGAAGGCGGAGTTGATCCGCAGGGCGAAGCCTGCCACTGTGTAGTCCCCGTCTCCGCCGTCCCTGACGCCACCTTCGCGCTGGCGTTTCTCATTTGGGTTTGGGCAAACCCAGCGGCTTCCCTGGCCGCCGACGGAAAAAATGCTCGGGATAGGGTGTTCGCCATGCCGAACGTCAGGCAATCACGCTGACTATCTCCGCGGCGGCCCGGTCTCGGATTTGCTCAATGATGTCAGCGAACTGGGCGTTCACGGGGTGCCCATTGCATCAGGTTTTGTCGAGTCAGCCGTCAACCAAGTGGTCAGCGAGCGGTTCGTCAAACGGCAGCAGATGGACTGGCGGCCTCATTATGCAAACGCGCCGTTAAGGCAGCTCATTTGTTGGGGATCCGCCATCGAAATTCTTGAAGGCGGTTTTCAGAACACCGACCAGATCTGCCACGATCTCCGCATTTTCGAGAATAGGGAACTCCTTTCGGAGCTTGTTCGAGACTGCACCCTGGTTGTCCCTGACCGAGCGGATGATCCGATCGATATCGGCGTCAGGACCGTCGATGATGTCCTTCACCATCCGCCGAGCGGTCGTCCACTCCTGCAGAATCCCGGCCTCCGTCCTCATCTCCTGCCTGATGGTCCTGTCGATGACATCGGCCATATACTCTACCTGCACAGTCAGGTCAGGGTAACGCCATGCCAGCAATGCCGCGTCGTACCCTGCGAACTCAAAGTTCGACTGGACGCCATCCGGATACAGCCGGCGGGTTGGCGCGAACTCACAGAGGTTGCCATACATGGCCATTAATGGCTTGGAGAAGCGTTCGAGGATGTGGTCGTAGCGCGCAATGTTCTGCGGTTTTTCAGTGATGACAGCCGAAATCGGTAGGATGAAGGGCCGCGGGACGGCGCCATCTCTTCGCAGGACGTCGTTGACGATGAAGCGGTGGATGCGGCCATTGCCGTCGGCCAGCGGGTGGATGAACACGAACGCGAACGCGGCGGTGCCGGCGCGAACCACAGATGATTGCCCGGTTGTGCGCTCCAGAAAGACCTCGAGCCCGCGCAGCATCTCTCGCAGCCGATCCCAATGGGGGGCGACATAGTGGACGATATGCTCAAACCGATGCGTTTCGCCGACGAATACGGGCGAGGCGCGCAGCCCAAAGCGGGAAATGGTACTGCGCTCGCTCACGATCTCTCGCTGCAACTCGGCTAGCGTGTCAGGGGACAGTAGCGCGGGGTATTCACCGATTCTGCGTTCCATGACTGCCGCGAATCGACGAATTCGGTCCATCTGATCCTGCTCGTGCTCGATCGCAAACGACGATTTGGATTCCTTGATAGTCAGCCAGACGGCACTGCGCATCAATACGTTGCCCCCGAACTCCGCATTGAGCTCATCGAGCCGGGCCGCGCAGTCGTAATGCTGTGCCGCCCTGACTTCCGGGGTCCGCCGAACCAGCGGGCAGAAATCTCGATTGCCGGGCAGGTTGTCTCGCACGCGCCAACGTGCATTTCGAGTTGGCGCCGTTGTGGCAAAGTAGGTCTCAGGGTCGATCGCGTCGACGTAGTTGCCCCCGGTCACGGCCTCGACGCCGGCGATCTGCCGGCCGGTTAGCCACTCATACAGAAATCCAACCCGTCTGGCATACTGCCCGGTACGCTCACTATTCAGCCATGCTGCCAACTCCGCCTGTGGGAGCACATCAAAGAGTCGCGCCAGGAATTCGAGATGGACGCCCTCTTGTCGGAGTGCGTAAGTCAGGTGGGCCTGCAGCGTGGGCGCCTGGCGAGAACCAGCGGGGTAGGTCTCAAGCGTTCTGCCATCGGTTACCACGGAGCGCCGAGCAGCGCCGATCTCGCTGGTGATCTGAAAATCCTGTACTGGGGTGACGTCATAGTGATCTGAGAGCCACTTATATCCCATCCATTCTGTCGTCAAGGTGTGCTCCAGTTGTTTAATCTGGCTGGCAGACGTTTAAAAATTCCACGAATTCTTGATTATCGTTTAAACGCCACTTCCCTGCTGCCATTTTTACCTTGTCCGTGGGGATTGACGCCTAGCAGTGTCGCACGCCATCTGCTCGACCCGACCGGGGCACTCCCAGGAGCGCACCATGGTCTGGGCGACCCGCATTCGAGCAACGGGATGTCAATGACCAGGCGGCAAGGGGCGTCGATCTCGAGCACGCCTTGCATATGATGGACGGGCTGGGTTTGACGATGCTGGTCTTTTCCAAGGCGCATGCGCCTTGGTTCGAAGAGGCTGTGCGGCCCATGCGTCCAAGACCGGCGAGCTGGCAGGGTGGGATTAGCCTCCTTTGCGAGACTGCCATCCTGGCATAGTGGTCAGCATCGGCATCAAAGTTGGGAGTCACCGATGTGCTAAGCCAGCCGGGTCTGACTTAGCAGAGGTGAGACAAAATGCTGCGTGGGTTACCGCGCCCGAAGAGCAGTCAGCCCCAGCACCAAAACCAGAGGGTTTCTGGATATGATCGCACGCCGGAAGGGGTGACAATCCATTGCTGGATGCAGCTGTCACTTCAATTGCTCCAGAAGCCGGAACAGACAGGCTAGCAGCTGACGTCGCGTGCTTAAAAGCCACGTTCTTTATTACTTCCATGAATATGTGTCAGTTCCGGCTTTATCCCGGCACGCCCCCTAATGGGTTCAGCACGCTGTGGTGGGCTGCTGCTGATCTGCAGGCTCTCGCGATGAAAAGCACCGTAGTTGACCAACGTATGCGCCTTGTTCCTGTGATACCTGGAGACTTTCTCCCGGTTCCGCATCTCTGAACCTGGCGGCGGTCAAAATCGAAAAACCCCTATTGATTGTGCTAGGAACACGCGCACATATGGAACTCAGACACCTGCGCTATTTCATCGCGGCGGCCGAAGAGGAGCACTTCGGCCGGGCGTCCGAACGGTTGCACGTTACCCGCCCCGCCATCTCCCAGATCATCGCCGACCTAGAGGCCGAACTTGGCACCCTCCTGTTCGAGCGGCAGGCCCATCGCGTAACGCTGACTGCGGCGGGAAAGGCACTGTTGCCGCCGCTTCAGGCGATCATGGGCGACCTCAATCAGGCCATTGCGATGGCCAGGCGCGTGGGCGAGGGCAAGTCCGGCGCGCTGAACATCGGCTATGGCTCGCTCACGCTCATGCATCCGCTGTTTCGGACTGCCGTGAAGGCGTTCCATGAGCGCTGCCCCGACATCACGCTCTCGTTGCTCGAGATCCCGAGTTCGGAACAGCAGCGGGCGCTGGCCGAAGGCCGTATCCACGCCGGCTTCATGCATTTCCGTTCTCGTTCGCCGGCGCTGCGCGAGGTCAAGCAGGGGAATGCGCTTGCGCAAGACGCAGCGGTGCTCGAGCGCCTCAAGATCCAGACGGAGGGTCTCGGCCTGGTCGTGCCACATGACCACCGCCTGGCCGGACGTCAGTCCGTTCCATTGGCCGAATTGTCCGAGGAGGCCTGGGTGGTGGTGCCCCAGTCGACCGTCAGCTTCGGCTACGGGCCCCTGTTCGCGCTGTGCCAGAAGGCCGGCTTTGAGCCGCGCATCGTGCAGGAAGTGACCTCCATTACGAGCTTGCTCAATCTGGTATCGGTGGGTGTCGGGATCGGCCTGTGCGTGACCGGGCCGGGGCTGGCGTTTCCTCCGAGCCTGTCCGTTCTGCGGATCGAAGGCATCAACTACCCGAT
The DNA here is from genome assembly GCF_040149425.2 of Cupriavidus sp. DF5525. NCBI lineage: Bacteria > Pseudomonadati > Pseudomonadota > Betaproteobacteria > Burkholderiales > Burkholderiaceae > Cupriavidus > Cupriavidus sp. DF5525. Next base: position 1,914,459 of record NZ_CP168265.1, read on the forward strand.
CAACTTCGCGTTGAGCTGGGTCAAAGGGCGCATGGAGCCTGTTCTCGAGCGCTTTGTACAGACGGTGAAGGAACTGTTGTAACGGGATCTCCCTCATTTTTCCCGGGCTGGGATAAGTGGCATGAACCGGCATTGGGGCGATGTGGATCTGTTCCGGTAGTCGTCAAGGGCCCATCGGCGATGGTGGGAACACGCACCAGGAGCCGTCGGCATGCCGGAAGAAGAACAGCGAGATCCCGCCGGAGGCACCGGCCACGTCGACTTGGACACAACCGGTGCAATGGCTGGGCGGGCGTATGCGCGTCACGCGCGCGGGCGCCTTCGTGTCGAGGCCGACCCATTTCTCGAGCAGTCCCCGCAGGGTCGTTGATTCAGTCTTCATTGCCAGCTGCGTTGAGATTAGCGGAGGGCGCGGAGAGTTCCTTGACGACCTCGATGAACTGCTGCAGAACGGGCTCGGTACGCCCCTTCAGCCAACTGAGTTGAAAGTTGGTCCGGTAATTGACGTCGGTAAGCCTGATGACGGTGAGGCCGGAGGGGTAGGTAAAGTCTTTCCCGAGCACAGCCAGGCCGATGCCGACCCCCACGGAGATCAGATTCATCTGCGAAGCAATGGAGTGGACTTCCTGGACGACCTGCGGCTGGAATCCAGCCTCCTGGCACAACGCGAACAGCGGACCGTAGCCGGGGCTGACGCTCGATCTCGGAACCACGACGAATCGCTCCCTGGCGAGCTGGCTCAGCGAGATGGCCCTTTTCTTCGCGAGCGGATGGTCGGTGGGCACCACGACGCCAAGGCCGCCAGTCTGGATCACGTAGCGTTCGAGCGAAGCTTCGCCTTCCGGCTGCGCACTGCCTCTTCGCTGCTTGCGGTGTCCGTCATCGGGGCAGAAATGCATGAAGCCCACCTGGATCTTTCCGTCGAGCACCGCCTTGACCTGGTCTGACGTCGGCATTTCGACCAGCGTAAGCGCGACATTGGGGTGGTATTCGAGAAATCGCTTGATCGCGGCACGGAGCAAAGGGTGATAGAGGCTCAACGAGCCATAGCCGATGCACAGCTCCCCGACCTTGCCTTCGCCGACCTGTTTCGCCAGCGTTATCGCCTGGCTGAGGTCGCACATCATGCTCTGCAGCCTAGGCAGGAGCGCGAGGCCGGCGGCGGTTAGCTTTACCTTGTGAGCCTGGCGTTCGAACAGCTCGACCCCAAGTTCGTCCTCCAGGTCCGCGATGATCTGCGAGACGGCCGGACGGGTGACGAACAGGCGGTCCGAGGCACGGCCGAAATGCTCTTCTTCCGCCGCAGCAATGAAATAGCGCAGATGTCTGAGTTCCATGGAAGGAGATGGTATCGGGTGAAACAGGCGCCTCCCACAGAAGGGAAGCCTGGATCCAGTTTGGCTACCGACGCGGCTGGAGTCGAGTCGTGTTTTCAACCCGTCTGGTAAGCGGAGCTAACCAGCAACTTCGTCTGCAGCGTCAGCGGAACTTACTCGACGAGGGCCTAAAGCCGACTGGACGACCGGCTGCGCCGACATCAAACTCTCATTCATCGCGTCGTCTTCGCAACGGACCCGAACGGTAGACACGAATTCTTGCGAGCCTTCCGTGGACCGGAATACCAATGAGAGACATGAAGAATCGCCGTCATTTCCTGAGAGACCTTTCCGGCTGCATGCTTGCGGCAGCCGCCTTTGCCGCGCAGGCGCAGAACGGAGCGTTTCCCGCCAAGCCGATACGCCTGATCGTCTCTACCTCGGCCGGCGGCATGACCGACATGCTGGCCCGTCTGTATGCGGACAGCCTGTCAAGGACGCTGAAACAACCGGTCGTGGTGGAGAACATGCCGGGTGCCAGTACCATGCTCGCCTCGCGCTACGTCGCAAGGCAGGCGGCCGACGGCTATACGTTGCTCGTCGCGGCCAACACCATCGCGACGCTTCCGCAAGTGGAAAAGAATGCTGGCTATGCCATGAAGGATTTCACCGGCATCGGCGAGCTCGCGCGCTCGCCGTCCCTGCTCGTGGTCGGTGGGTCTTCGAAGATGCGGACGATTCCGGAACTCGTCGCGGCGGCCAGAAAGAATCCCGGTGCGATCACCTATGCGTACACGGGCCGCGGGACGACATCGCACATGACGGCGGAACTGTTCGCGCAGGACGCAGGGGTCAGCTTCAACGGCATCGCGTACAAGGGGATATCGCTCGCCGTGCCTGACGTCCTGGCAGGGCGTGTCGAATTCCTGATGGGCCCTTCGACCGCGACGGAAGAACTGATCAGGAGCGGGAGAATGCGCGCGCTCGCGATTACGTCTGGCTCGCGCTCGTCGGCATTTCCCGAGGTTCCGACCTTCAAGGAGCTCGGATATCCAGACGCCACGTACTACCTGTTCTTCGGCATCTTTGCGCCCGCCGGCATTCCCGATGGCGTGCGCAAGACCGTCGCGGACGGCATCGAATTGGCCAAGAAGGACGCGAAGTTTATTGCGCGGCTACAGCACATGGGCATGGAGGTCTCCAATGTGAGGACGCCGCAGCAGTTCAACGCATTCGTGCAGGACGAGGAAGCGAAATCGGTAAGTCTCCTGAAACGGTGAGCCGGCTCAGGATGCCGCCATGCCAACACCGGTCAGTGATTGCTGTGCGAACCTTCGACGCGTGTGTCATGCCTCGCGGGAAAATCATCCCGGGCAGGTGATGTTGAGCGGCCTTGGCACCGGGATCGCCCGCATCGGGAATCTTCAATTCCCGTTTCCAATCAGGATAGACGTCGAGACCGGAGCATGCGAGTTGTTGATGCGACGTTTTACCAGGACGCTGCGTAGCGGACAGGCTCGTGTGGTGCCGCCTCTGGAAGAACTTTCGCTGACCTTGCTGCATCGCGCCACGCTGACGCTGGCAATCGTTCCCCAATCTGAGACCTGTGCCCTGCCATCCGGTCGATGCCGCGGCAACGAGTCGTTGCACTTAGAGGCGGACGACCTGCGGCAGCGAAGGCCCGCAACCGCGGGAATAGCCTTGGCCGTGTTCACCGCCCCGCACCACGACTGGGGGCTTTCGTCGGCGGCGGCGTGGCTCGGCATGCCCGACCGCAGGTGGCTCTCGCGCAAGCTTCTGCAGGAGTGTTCGAGCCTTCGCCAATTGGTCAGGACGCAACGCCTCTCGCGCTTTCTGTTCGACCTGCTGTCTTCGGCGCCGCTGTGTTCTGCCGCGCGCTACGGATTCGCGGACCAGTGTGGTCTGGAGAATGCGGTGTATGACCAGTTTGGCATCTCGGTCGCGGCGCTCTCCAGGCTTTCATCCGTCGGACACGAGGGAAGCGTGGTTAGTTTCGCTTACCGTGTGGCGGAGAAAATCGAACTCGACGCATCGGAGTGCCATGCCCTAGCATGACATCCACATAAGAGAAAACAGGAGACAAACGAGATGAACAGGCGTCAATTTGTCCGGGTTGCCGGCGGCGTGTCGTTGGCGGTCGTGGGTGGCGGAGCGAGCGCGAAATCGACGCTTTATCCCGCCAAGCCCATCCGCCTGGTCGTCAGTAGCGTGGCCGGCGCTTTGCTGGACTCCGCCAGCCGCCTGTATGCCGACCGGATGTCCCAATACCTGAAGCAGCCGGTGGTGGTGGAGAACATGCCGGGCGCCAGTTCGATGCTGGGCGCCCGCTATGTCGCCCGGGCCGCGGCGGATGGCTATACCCTGCTCGCGTTCGCCAATACCGTGGTCACGATGCCTCATCTGGTCAAAGGTGCCGGTTACGATTTCGACAAAGACTTCATTGCCGTCGGGGAAATGGCGCGTTCGCCGGGGCTGCTCGTGGTCGGAGGGCGGTCGCCGTTCAGGACGCTGGCGGATCTTGTCAAGGCCGCGAAGAGCAAACCAGGGGAGGTCACATTCGGTTCCGCGGGGCAAGGCAGCACGTCGCACCTGCCGGTGGAATTGTTCGTGAAAAGCGCCGGCATTCGTCTGACGCATGTTCCCTACAAGGGGGTCGCTGCTGTCGTCCCCGACGTGATCTCCGGGCGTGTGACCTGCATGATGGGGACCGGGACCTCGCTGGTTGGCTCGATCCAGGCGGGCTCGCTGCGGGCCCTTGCCATCTCCTCCGATACCCGATCCGCCAAATTCCCCAACGTTCCTACCTTCAATGAACTGGGCTATCCGGAAGCCACATACAGCATCTTCGTCGGGCTCGCCGCGCCGGCCGGAATTCCCGAGACCGTGCGGGCCAGGCTGGCGGATGCCATGGAGGCTGCCCGTTCCGATGAAACGCTGCGAGCCCGCCTCGCGGCGCTGGATCAGGAGATCTCCGAAGTCCGGACACCGGCGAAATTTCAGGAGTTCCTGCTGGCGGAGGAAAGACGGACCATCAAGTTGATCAAGGACGCCAATATCCAGCCGGAATGACATGGCGAAGCGCGGTCTGGCAAGTCGACCGGCGGCCCGGCCGGTGCTGAAGCGACCCCTCACGGTGTAGAAGATGAAGCGTGAACCAGAAGGAATTCTCGTCCTGGACGAGCATGGGAGTCCCACGTTTTCGAGCGGCCTGGGCCAGGACGCGCGGATCTCGCAATCGCTGTGCCGGCTCTGGCAGAACCGTACGCGGGTGCCCCTCAGGCGCCTGTTGGCCCTGACGGATCTGGACCGTCCGATGACGGTCGCGACCATCCCCACGCGGGATGCCGCTTGCTTTCTGGTCTTCGATGCGCAAGAGGCGGACGAATTCAGCGAATTCCTGGCCAGTGTCGACTCGGCGGAGGACATCCTCCGTCATTTCATCACCGATCCCTACAAGGCGATGGTGGTCGTCGACGCGGACGGAAAGATCAGCTATATGAGTCCGGTCCATGAGCGCTTCTTCGGCCTGCGCCACGGCGAAGCGATCGGCAAGCATGTGACAGCCGTGGTCGAGAATACGAGGCTGCACGAGGTCGTCGCGACCGGGAAGGGGCAGGTCGCTCAATTGCAGGAGATGAACGGCGTCACGCGTATCGTCTCACGGCTGCCCGTGCTCGATCGCAGGAAGCGCGTGGTTGCGGCGATCGGGCAGGTGATGTTCAAGGGGCCGGAGTCCATCCGGCGACTGACCGGCGAGCTGGCCCAGGCGAAGCAGGAACTGGACTTCTATCGGCGCGAACTCTCCGGCATCCGTAACCGGACGTACGGGCTGGAGCAGATCGTTGGCAGCAGCGACTCGGTGCGCAAGCTCAAGGACGACATTCTGCGTCTGGCACCGCTCGACGTGCCGGTGTTGCTGGCAGGTGAAAGCGGGACCGGCAAGGAAATGGTCGCTCATGCCATCCATATGCTGAGTCCGCGCAACGACAAGCCGCTGGTCCTGGTCAACGCTGCGGCGATGCCGCCGAATCTCGTCGAGAGCGAGCTGTTTGGCTACGAGCCGGGCGCCTTCACCGGAGCGGACCGGAAGGGCAGAAATGGCAAGTTCGAGGCCGCCGATACCGGCACGCTGTTCCTGGACGAGATCGGCGACATGCCGGTCGACATGCAGGTCAAGCTCCTGCGCGTGCTCCAGGACGGCAGGTTCGAGCGGATCGGCGGCGACCGTGCGCGGCACTCGGACTTCCGGCTTATCTCGGCCAGCAACCGCGACTTCAGGTCCATGATCGCCGACTCGAGCTTTCGGCTGGACCTGTTCTATCGCATCAGCGCGGTCACCTTGCGCCTGCCTCCCCTGCGCGAGCGCCTCGAGGATATCCCCGAGCTTGCGGATACCTTCCTGGAGGCATTTTCCGTGCGACACGGCACGCCGAAGAAATCCATCTCGGAGTCTGCCATCGGCTTTCTGCAGTCTCGCGCGTGGCCGGGCAACATCCGCCAGCTCCAGCATGCGATCGAGCGGGCGGCGATCTTCTGTGACAAGCCCATGCTCTCCATCAAGGACTTCGGCACGCTCGACGGTATCGACCGGCCGCTAAACAGCCTTCAGGCCGGTGGCTCAACGTCCGGCACCGAAGCTGGCAGCGGCGAGATCCGCGAGGCCACGGAGCGGGTGGCAACCGAGATGATCCTCGCGGCGATGCAGCGCACGGGCGGAAACAAGACGCGCGTCGCGGAGCAACTGGGCATCTCGCGCTCCTACCTCTACAAGCGACTCAGCATGATGGAGCCCGCGCGCAACGGTGAGTCGGCGTCGCGCCAGGCCGGCATCAAATGACGTGCCCCCGGGGCGGCCGGGCTATCGGCCACTCCGGGACCCCTCAGGCGAGCAGTTGCAGCACGGACGAGAACGGCCTGCCATCGCGCAGTCCGTGGACCGCCGCGATGAGTGCATCCGCATCGACGCGCGAGCGGCCGAAATCCAGACAATCCAGCACCTTGTCGCGCAGTTGCGCGGCCGACATGCGCTTCTCCGGGCTGCCGCCGACGTGCTCGGTACTGATCGCCAGCCGCTCGCCATTGGAGAGTTCCACGTCAAATGCGACCGGCACCATGCCCAGGAATGGCAGCCCCTCGTCCGCTTCGATCGTGATGCGCTCGCCTGCGAAGGCGCCCACGCGCTCGTCGCGGATCGCCGTCGCGGTGAAATCGCCGATCCGTACGGCGCCGCGTTCGAGGCCGACTGCCACGGTGTAGGCGATACTGAACTGCGCATCGACGACGCCGGCCGAGCGGTGGTCGAACTTACGCCCCACCATGTTCACGGCCTGGCTGCTCACGCGGATCTGGATATGCCTGACATCGCCGAGGCGCAAGCCCTGCGCGTGCAATTGCAGCGCCAGGTCGATCGGCGCGTGGGTGAAGCGGCACGCCGGATAGGGCTTCAGGCTCAGGTCCACCGGCAGATCGCAGCGCTCGATGTCCGCGCGGACAGCGTCGAAGTCGAACTTGCCGTCCTGGTACAGATTGACGAAGCCGGCCTTGCCTTCAAAGACGTTGCGCGGCCCGTCGATGCCAGCCTGGGCGAGCGCTGCGGACATGACCACGTTCTTTACCATCTGCGCCGGCTGGAAACGCTTGGCGAGGCTGCCGTCGACAATGGATTGCAGGCTGCCGGCGGTTTGCGTGAGCTGGTGGCCGAGCGCATTCACGGTGGTCTCGGCATCCCAGCGCCGCAGTCGCGCGATCGCAAGCACGGCACCGACCGAGCCGCTGATCACGCTGTAGTTCCAGCCGCGCGAGCCCTTGGGGCCGCCGGCACGGCCAATGCGCATCGCGCCGTCGACGCCGACGGCCAGCGCGGTGAGAAAGTCGCGGCCGTCGCAGCAGGCGCGGGCTTCCTCGACATCGGCGATCAGCCCAGGCAGCACCATGCCGTTGGCGTGCAGCGGCACCTTGTCGTCGGTGTCGTCATAGTCGAGAGCGTGCATGCTGACTGCGTTGAGGAACGCGGCGAAGGGCGCGCTGGTGCGGCCGAAGCCGCCCCAGACCGAGCACTCGCCGGTGCCCCAGTGCGCGAGCGCGCCGCGCGCCTCGGCCAATCCGGGAGCGTGCACGCCAGCCAGGGCGCAGGCGAGGCTGTCGACGAGGCCGTCGACGGTGGCGTCGACAACTTCGTCGCGGAGTTTGTCGTATTCGCGGCTGATGGCATTCGAGGCGAGCAGATAGGCGATATCCATGGTGGCATAGGTCAGGTTGGAACGCGTCGAGTATCGGTCGGCGGAACGCGGGGAGCCAGTCGCTTTTGTTCGCTGCCAGCGTAAGTCGGCCTTACGTTGTGCGATGGCCCGACGGTGCGGGTCGTGCTGGTTAGATTTCGCTACGCTCGCTCAAATTAATCTGACTCGACATGCCGCGGCGCGGCCTTTGACAATACGAGAACACCACCCGTTGCCTTTCCCGGAGATCTTCTCGATGACACAAGCCGCCGACCTTTCCCGCGATTTCGCCAACTCTATCGCGAACGCCCGCTATGGCAATCTGCCGCCCGAAGCCGTGGAGGGTGCGAAGAAGAGCATCCTGGATACGCTCGGCGTGATTCTGGCGGCGACCGGGGTGGAGCCGGCGGTAAAGGGGGTGAACGCGATGGTGCGCGAGGCCGGCGGCGCGGAGCAGAGTACGCTGCTCGGTTTCGGGGGGCGAGCACCGGCGGTCTGGGCGGCCTTCCACAACGGAGCGATGGCGCATTGCCTTGACTTCGACGACCACGCTCCCGAAGGCCACCACCCCAGCAGTTCGATCGTGCCCGCTGCGTTGGCGTTGGCGGAGCGCGCCGGTGGTATCTCGGGGCGCGACCTCATCGCCGCGGTCGCCGCCGGCCAGGACATGTTCCTGCGCATGCGCCGCAACGTCGCCAACCGGCAGGACTGGCATCTGACGACGGTGATCGGCGTCTATTCCGCGACGGCGACCGCGGCCCACGTGCTGGGGCTCAAGCCGGAGCAGATCGTCAGCGCGTTCGGCATTGCGGGTATGCAGTGCTGCGGCACGATGGAGCTGGCTTATGGCGTTGGCAGCGACCTTCGTGGCATGTATGCGGGGTTTACGACCAAAGGTGCCGTGCTCGCCGCGCTGATGGCGGAACAGGGTGTGAGCGGCGTCAAGAGCATGTTCGAGGGCAAGGCCGGGTTCTTCAATGTGTACTTCCGCGGGGAATACGACCGCGAGAAGATGCTGCAGGGCCTGGGCGAGACGTACGACGGCGGGTCGATTCTCTACAAGCCGTGGCCGTCCTGCGGCGCTTCGCACGGCTTTATCCATGCCACGCTGACGCTGATGAAGGAGCACAAGCTCACCATCGGCGATATCGAGCAGATCCGCGTGAACGTCGGCGACTTCCAGAAGCAGCTGTGCGAGCCGATCGAGAGCCGCCGGCGCCCGGCTACGCCGGCGGATGCCAAGTTCAGCATCCCCTACTGTGTGGCCGTCGCCGCGACCAAGGGGCAGGTGAAGGTGGCCGATTTCTTCGGCGACGCACTGAACGACCCGCACGTGCTGGCGGCAGCGCAGAAGGTCGTGCCGGTGGTCGACGACAGTTTCAACTGGAAGAGCATGCTTCCCAAGGGCCGGCTCGACATCGTCACGCGTGACGGCCGCACGCTGTCGCGGGTAGGTGAGAACGTCCCTGGCGACGAGGAATGTCCGATGAGCTGGGAGTACCTCTACGAAAAATTCCGCGACAGCGCCGCGCTGGCGGCGGTAGCGCCTTCAGCCGAGGGGATCCGCAAGGCCCAGGAAATGGTGCGGCATCTGGAGGCACTGGACGATGCCACCGAAGTGCTTCGCGTGTTGGCTTGACCATGGACGCAACCACGCTTCGCATCGCACGCTATGTGGCGGCGGCTGATTTCGACAAGCTGCCGGAAAGCGCCATACACGAATGCCAACGCCGCGTCATCGACAGCGTGGCGTGCGCGGCCGCCGCTCATGGCGAGCCGTTCTGCGCCACTATGCGGACGTTCGCCGCGCGCTACGCCGGAACGCCCGGCGCGCGAATCTGGGGGGCCGGCGCGCGCACCTCGATCGAAATGGCGGCATTCGCCAACGGCACGATGCTGCGCTACCTGGACTACAGCGACACGCATCTCGGCAGGAGCAACGGGCACCCGAGCGACATGATCGGTGGGCTCATCGCGGTGGCCGAAGCCTTCGGGCTGAGCGGCAAGGACCTTGTCACCGCGATCGTCGTCGCCTACGAGGTCTATTGCGGCCTGTGTGACGGCGCGGCGCTCGCTGCGCGCGGCATCGACCAGGGAACGTGCGCGGCGGCGGGTGCCGCCGCAGGTGCGGCGCGGCTGCTGGGCCTCGGCGAAAAGCAGGCCGGCGAGGCGCTGTCGATAGCGCTGTCCTCCGCTCTCCAGCTCTACAACGTGCGCACCGGCGATCTGTCCGACTGGAAGGGTTGCGCCGGTCCGAACGGCGCGCGCAACGGCGTCTTCGCCGCGCTGCTGGCGCGCGAAGGTGTATCCGGTCCTACCGCGGTCGTGGAGGGCAAGGGCGGCATGCGGGACGTCGTCGGTGAACTTGACTGGCAGGTCGGAGCGGGCGGGCCGCCGCGCATCGTCGGCACACACCTCAAGCTCCACCCCGTCTGCTATCACGGCCAGGCGGCCGTCGACGCGGCGCTGGCCTTACGAGATAGGGTGTCCATCACGGACATCGCGTCGATCGAAGTCGAAACTTACGAGGCGGCCTTCCGCGCGATGGGTGCCGACCCGACCCGCTGGGCCCCAACCAATCGCGAAACCGCCGATCACAGCCTGCCCTATGCGATTGCCGTGGCCTTGCTGAACGGCCGGCTGACTTCTGCCGACTACGAGCAGGAGCGGCTCGGCGATGCGGGGACGAGACGCTTGATGGAATGCATTGGGGTCTGCAGCTCCCCCAAACTCACCCTGGAATTCCCGGCGCACTCGCGCAGTCGCATCACGATCCGTGACAAGGGTGGTGCCACGTACAGCTACTTGCAGACCGACCCCAAGGGCAGCGCAGCGAATCCGCTCACCGACGCTGAGCTGGAGTCGAAGTTCATCGATCTGTACGGTCCGTGGGGCAATCCGTCGAAAGCCCGTCGGTTGTTGGACATGCTGTGGTCGGTCGAGCGTCTCGGCAGCGTTGCGCTGCTGGTCGATGCCCTCTGCGAGACGGCGGTCCCATAGGCGTACGGCGTTGCCGCGCTTCCCGCCGTGACCAGGGATATGGCGACGGACGCTGCCTGAGCGCGAGTGGCGCGCGCGTGCCCACGCGGCCTTCCACTGTCCGCGCTCGCCACGCCTGCCGCCGCATGACCCGGCGGCCGGCGTGAATCCCATCTCCAAATTCGCCCCTTCCCGGCTGTCCCATCCGCACGGCCGGATAGCGTTCGCCTTGCTCCATGCACCCGCGTTCATCATCAAAGCTCCCGCGAGGCAGGTAGCTGTCCTTATCGGATTCGCGCGCGACCCGGCGTTAGGAAAAGTTACCGTGGTCGGCAAAAAAAGCGACTCGACTATTGTTCCCGCCAACTCGAAACTTGACCTCACAGCATGAGCGCTGCAGTCAAACCAAGGAAACCAACATGTCCGCTATCCCGACCTCCTTTGAACAGAACTCCTCCCACGGCGTCACGCTGGATGACGTGCTCCAGGCCACGCAAGCCGTCACGCGGAACTTCGGCGACGAGTACTTCGCCAAGCTCGACAAGGAAGAGGCATTCCCGCACGACTACATCAAGGCGCTGATGGATGCCAAGCTGCATACGGTGATGATTCCCGAGCAGTACGGCGGCATGGGACTCGGCCTGCGCGAAGCGTGCGTCATCGTCGAGGAAATGCACCGCTCGGGCGGCGTCGGCTCCATGATCCACGGCCAGATGTTCATGATGGGCATTCTTGCCCGCCACGGCACGGACGAGCAGAAGCGCAAGATTCTCGAGGAAGTGTGCGCGGGCCGCACGCGTCTGCAGTCCTTCTCGCTGACCGAGCCGAACGCGGGCACCGATACCGCGAAGCTGCAGACCAAGGCGTGGCGCGAGGGCAATGAATGGGTCATCAAGGGGCAGAAGCTCTGGACCTCGCGCTTTGACTACACCGACGCGTTCATGGTGTTCGCGCGCACCAGCGCGCCGAAGGACCCGGCCAAGCCGCACCAGGGAATCTCGGCCTTCCTGGTCGACAAGCGCCAGGTCGATCCCAGGCAGTACACCAGCCGCAAGATCGACGTGATGTTCAACCATCACACCTTCGAAGTCTTCTACGACAATATGCGCGTGCCCGAGACTTCGCTGATCGGCGAGGAGGGTAAGGGCTTCAAGTACCTGCTCGACGGTCTGAACGCCGAGCGCATCATCATTGCTTCCGAGGCGATTGGCGACGGCCGCTGGTTCGTGGACAAGGCGGTCAACTACGCCAAGGAGCGCGTGCTGTTCGGCAAGCCGATCGGCGCCAACCAGGGCGTGCAGTTTCCCATCGCGCTTGGCTACGCGCATCTGGAAGCGGCGGACGCTTTGCGCTGGAAGGCGGCAGAGAAATTCGACCGCCGCGAGTCGTGTGGCGGCGAAGCCAACATTGCCAAGATGCTCGCCTCAGACGCCTCGTGGGAACTCGCCAACGTCTGCATGCAGACGCACGGCGGATTCGGCCTGGCCCGCGAATACCACATCGAGCGGCGCTTCCGCGACACCCGCGTGTTCCAGATCGCACCGATCTCACCAAACATGGTCCTGAACTACGTCAGCCAGCACGTTCTCGGCCTGCCGCGTTCCTACTAAGCCAGGAGAGCAAGATGAACGAAGGACTCTATTTCGAGGACTACACGGCGGACTGGACCTACGAGTCCAAGGGGGTGCCCGTCACCGAGGAAGGTATCGCCGGATTCGTCGACCTGCACCGGTTCCATACGCCGACCTTCATGGACCGAAGCTATGTCGAATCGACCAGGGAGTATGGCGCGCGCATGGCACCCGGCCTGCACGTACTCAGCCTGGCAGAGGGCGCGATCCTGCAGGCGGGGCTGACGCGGCGCCGCGGCATCTTCCTGATGGAACTGACGCCGAAGTTCGTGAAGCCCGTCTTCGCTGGCGACGCGATCAAGGTTCACGTGCGGTTGGAGTCCAGGCGCCTGACCAGCAAGCCGGACCGGGGCGTGGTCACGACTGCGCACGAGGTGAAGAACCAACGGGGCGAGATCGTGATGACGTATGACTCGACGCGGATGATCCGCACCCGCGCCTACGTCGAGACGGCCGCCACCGCGAACTGACAACAGGAGAACGTCCGTGCAAGCAATGTTACCGAAGCCGGTGGCCAACGCCGACTCGCAGACCTACTGGAACGCCGCCCGCGAGCGGCGTCTCATGATCCGCAAGTGCAATGCCTGCGGTCAGCTCCACTTCATGCCACGGTACTTGTGCCCGGCGTGCTGGTCCGACAACCTCGCCTGGATTGATGCCAGCGGCACCGGGCATGTGCATAGCTTCAGCGTGATCCGGCGTGCCTCGGATCCGGCTTTTGCCTCACTTGTGCCCTACGTGATAGCGCTGATCGAGCTTGACGAGGGTGTGCGCATGATGGCCAACATCCTCGGCGACGACGCCCTTGACGTCGCGATAGGGGACCCGGTGAAGCTCACGTTCGAGGATCGCGGCGACGGCGCCATGCTCCCCCAGTATGAACGGATTGCCGCGCGGAGCATGCGATGAAGAAGCCTGCATCCCTGAAGAACAAGGTCGCAATCGTCGGTGTCGGCGAATCCGAGATCGGGCGTGTGCCGCATATGTCGGGGCTCGGTCTGAACGCGCAGGCCGCCAGGCGCGCGCTCGACGACGCCGGACTGAAGGTGTCCGACATCGATGGATTGCTGACGGCCTATTCGTTCACCGAGCCGTACTTCATGCTCGGCTCGGTGCTGTGCGAGTACCTGGGCTTGAAGCCTCATTTCAATGCCTCGATGGTGGTCGGTGGCGGAAGTCCGGCGGTCATGCTCAAGCATGCCGCAGACGCAATCGCCGCCGGCCAGGCCGAGACCATCCTGGTCTGCGCCGGCGAGAACCGAGCGACCGGACAGTCGCGAGACGCCACCGTCAGCACGTTGCTCGCGGTGGGACATCCTTACTTTGAGCAGCCCTACGGCGGCTCGATTCCGGGCTACTACGCGATGATCGCCCGGCGGCACATGCACGTGTATGGCACGACGCGGGAACAAATGGCCCAGGTCGCCGTGCAGGCACGCAAGCATGCGCTGCTGCATCCGAACGCACATATGAAGAAGGCGATAGAACTGGAGGAGGTCCTGGACGCGAAGCCGATTGCCGATCCACTAGGCATGCTCGATTGCTGCCTGATCTCCGATGCGGGTGGCGCGTTTATCGTCACCTCGGCCGAGCGTGCGCGTGACCTCAAGTGCAAGCCGGTGTATCTGCAGGGCATTGGCGAATACCACACGCATGAGCACCTGATGTGCGCGCCCAGCCTGACCGAGTTCGGCGCCACGGAATCCGGGCGGATCGCATATGACATGGCAGGGCTCGGGCCGGGCGACATCGATGTCGCGCAGCTGTATGACTGCTTCACGATTGTGCCGATCCTCGAGCTGGAGGAACTGGGCTTCGTGAAGGCCGGAGAGGGCGGCGCGTTCTTCGCGGAGGGGCATGCGGGCCTTGGCGGCAAGCTGCCGGTCAACACGCACGGAGGCATGCTGTCGCATGCGCACGCTGGCGCCGCGGGCGGGTTGTTCGGCATCGTCGAAGCGGTGCGCCAGCTGCGCGGCGGCCTGGGCGCGCGCCAGGTGAATGGCGCCGAAGTCGCACTCGTCCACAACGAGGGCGGCATCCTGTCCTCGCATTGCACCGTCATTCTCGCCAACGACCGGGGCTGAGGCCCTGGTCCCGACAAATTAATAAAGGATTGCCATGACCATTGCTTCCACGCCGCGCGGCAAGTATTTTGAAGACTTCGAGGTCGGACAGGAGTTCATCAGCCCGGCACGTACGATCACGCTCACGGACATCGTCAACTTCGCTTGCCTGTCAGGTGACTTCAACGAAGTCCACACGAACTTTGAATACTGCAAGACCACTTCCTTCGGCGAACCCATTGCCCACGGCCCGCTGGTGTATGCCGTGATGGCTGGCCTGCAATATGCGAGCGGGATCAACGACGGCACGTTGCTTGCCTTGCTGCAGAATGACCTATGGCGGATGCTGTTGCCGGTCAAGCACGGCGACACCATCCGCGCTCGCGTCAGCGTGCTCGAGAAGAAGGAGACGAGCAGGCCGGATCGCGGCGTGGTCGTGGTCCGGCGAGAAGTCATCAAGCAGGACGAAAGCGTCGCGCAGGAGATGCGGACGACCTTCCTGTACCGTCGTCGGCCCAAAGCCTGACGGCTGCCAATCTACCATTCCGGCCTGCAGCCCGATGCGGGATACCGGCTTGTTGGGCTCCGCTGCAACGCTGCACCGGGGCCCGCGTGCCTGGCTCGACCGGCTCCGCTCGCAGCGGCGCGTTGGCTGCCATGATCATCACAGCAATGAAACCCTACACCCGACTTCCCGGCACTCCGGTGCCCCTGCACAAATGGGCCGGCGACGGCGGACTCCGGCTTGCCGGCGATTCATGGGGCGATCCGCAGGGACCGCTGGTGCTGTTGCTCCACGGGGTGGGACAGACGCGGCATGCGTGGCGCGCGACGGGCAGGATGCTGGGTGCTGCCGGCTACCACGCGGTGGCGTTTGACGCGCGCGGCCACGGTGACTCGGACTGGGCAGCGGATGGCGATTACTCCCGCGACGCCATGATTCGTGACTTGAAGAGCCTCGTCGCGGTACTTGGAAAGCGGCCAGCGCTGGTAGGCGCGTCGATGGGCGGCGCCACCAGCCTGATCGGCGTTGGTGAAGGGCGCATCGATGCCAGCGCACTGATCCTCGTGGACATTGCACCGCGCACGGAGTCTTCCGGCGTGGCGAAGGTAAAGTCTTTTATGCGCGGCACGAGCGAAGGCTTTGGTACGCTCGAGGAAGCCGCCGATGCCATTCACGCTTATCGCCCGCGCGCCCAGGGGGCACGGGTACCAAACGGACTCGCCAAGAACCTCCGGCTGGCTACGGACGGCAGATACCATTGGCACTGGGATCCCCGGCTTATGGAAAGGGAGCGCGAAAGCGACGAACGACGCATCGAGGCGGCGCGCCACCTCGAACTGCCGACGCTGCTGGTGCGCGGTGGCCGGTCGGACGTCGTCAGCGAGGAGGGGGCACGCGACTTCCTGTGTCTGTGTCCGCGAGCGGAGTTCGTGAACATCGCCGGAGCCGGCCACATGGTCTCGGGCGATCGCAACGACGTCTTCGGGCATGCGGCGCTCACGTTCCTGCGGCGTGCCGTGCCGCCCGCCAGCCAGGCAGTACCAAAGGCGTGAACGGCGCGCCGTTGGAAACCGGAGGGCGTGCAGATACCTGGGAACGCGGATGAAGGCCTGCGTTGCGCGTACTCATGGTTTCGCTGCTGAATTCCTCGCGAGCGGCAGGTCTGCCGCCCTCGAGGATCGACTCCTTGCATCAGGAGTAAGTTGCCCCGCCAGTCGCGCTCAGCGTCGCTCCGGTGATGTGACTCGCGGCACCCGACACGAGGAAAGTAGCCACCGACGCAATCTCATAGGGCTTCGCGAGGCCAAACGGCGCCTGCGAAGCGATCTTGTCGAACACCTTCTGCCGGATCGCCGTGAGTTCGCCGCCGGCAAATCGTTCATACACGGGCGTGTCCTCGACCAGCGTGACGCAAAGGGTATTGACGCGCACCTGCGAGCGTGAGAGCTCCTTTGCCATGACCTTGGCGGCCATGATGAGCCCGCCGGAGTGGATGGCCACCGTCGTCTGTCCGGGCGTCGGAAAGCGACCGCCTTCGGACGTGACGAACAGAATGGACCCGCTCCCGCGTTCGGTCATGTGCGGCACGACCGCATGTACCGGGTTGAGCTTGATGCGAACCGTCCTGGCGACCTGGTCCGCGATGGCGTTCGGCTCGACCTGGCCGATCACGCCTTGTGCGGCGGGCGGAGCGCCGGCGCTGGCTACGAGGATGTCCACCTTGCCGAACGCGTCGACCACGTGATTGGCCAGACCCATTGCCTGTCCGGCGTCCTCGATGTCGGCCGCAACAAAGGCACCTTGTCCGCCCGATGACTGGATGGATTCGATCAAGGCCGCGCCGGCGGCCTGGTTGCGGCCGGTCGCGACGACGAACACGCCTTCCTGTGCCAGTCGGATCGCGATGGCCTTGCCCAATCCAGCCGTCGCGCCTGTGACGATGGCGACCTTTTTCTGCTGGTTATCCGCTCGTTGTGTCATATCGGCCTTTTGATAAGTGGTTGCATGCCTGCCGACAAGAATCATCTAGAGGATTCACTGGAGGCACGGGATGACTTCGCAGCCCCGAAGGCGCCCGCCGATTCCAGCCGCGCAATCTCAGCGGAACAGAGGCCGAGTTCCTTTTCCAGCACCGCAACGCGATGCTCGCCAAGTCGCGGCAGGCGCAATTGTTCCTGCCCGGTGCGGAAGCGGGACGGATCGGCCGGCAGGCGAAGGGTGCCGCCCAGGCCGTCGTCGACTTCCTGCAGCGCGCCACGCTGGCGCAGATACTCGTCATTGAGCACCTCGTTCATGCTGAGCACTGCCGCAACGGGGACATCGGCCTCGTTCAGCTTTGTTGTGATCTCCGCGCGCGTATGTGCGCGGGTAAAAGTCTCCGTGATGGCATTTACCTCGTCGTGGCGCTTCGCGCGCTCAACGTAAGTCGCGTAGCGATCGTCGGTTCCCAGCTCGGGACGTCCCATCGCAACGCAAAGGCGGCGCCAGAAATCGTCGCGATTGACGCCGATGTTGATGAAGCCGTCCGATGCGGGGAACGCGCCGTATGGCACGCCGTGAAAATCGTTGGAGCCGGCGAACGCGGACAGGGCGGCGTCGGCAATCTGCACACGTGCCAGTGCCACCGAAACCATGGGAAGCGTGCATTCGATCAGGCCAAGGTCGAGGATTCGGCCCATGCCGTGACGCTCCTGATTGCGCAACGCCAGCAGAATCGCCCCATGCGCGGTCATGCCGGCGAGGATGTCGCCGAGCGCGAACCCGCACCAAACGGGATTGCCAGCATGGTCGCGTGTCAGACCGGTGGCACCGGTCATGGCTTCGGCCACGAGGGCGAGGCCGGCACGATCTGCAAATTCGCCAGCATCCTCCATCCCGAATCCCGAAATGCAGGCGATCACGAGCCGTGGATAGCGCTTATGCAGAGTCTCCGGATGAATGCCAAGTCGCTCCAGCGCTGCGGCGCGCATATTGGTGATGAGCACGTTTGCGGATTCCAGCAGGCAGTGCACGACCTTCAATCCTTCAGCGTTCTTCAGATCGAGCGCAATGCTTTGCTTGCCCCGGTTGAGTGCGCCGTAATGGGCCGAGACGGTGTGACCGTGCGCGTCCTCGCGCAGAGGAGCGCGCGATCGGGACAGTTCGCCGCCGGGGGGCTCCACCTTGATCACCTGTGCACCTTCTTCGGCGAGGAGTTGGCCGCAATACGGGCCAGCGATGAGATGCGTCAGCTCGATGACCTTGATGCCTTGCAGCGGCGGTGGCATGGATTTATCGTGGTTCATGTCTGGGACCTGGAAAGAAAGGGGTAAGGGCAGTTTCGTGGCTGCCCAGTTTGGTGTCGAGTTGGAAATCTTGGGGGGATTGGTAAGACGCGCTAACCGCCCGGAGCGCAGAGGCGGGGCTGCGGACGGCGGTCAAGCGAGAGCTGACGGCATTGCGCCGCCAGCCCGGTCAGAACTTGTGGCGCAAACCGATGACGGTGCCGAACTGGTTGGCCCCGCCCATGACCGTGCCGAAGCCAACGCTGCCCGCGCCGAGGCCGAGAGACGACCCGTTGCGGTTCTTCGTATAGCCAATCGTGAGGTAGGCGTCGGTGCGCTTTGAGAAAGCGTAGTCAGCCGATGCCACGAAAAGCCAGGGATCGGCGTTGGTACCTGCGAAGTCCTGGTAGTAAGCCCCGGCATTGAGCGTCAGCGACGCTACCGCCTGCCAACGCGCCCCGGCCCACCAGAGATTGGAGCGTTGGGTTGCCTGACCAACGGGTGCTCCTGGCAACAGTGCGCCGTCGTACGCCTTCGCCCAACGGTAGCCCGTATAGATCGTGACGCTTCCGACGGAGTAGGTTCCGGCAACGACCGCCCGCCGCGTGGTTGCGTCCGGCGTGGAGGTCGTGGTGCCGGTGTTGATTTCGTCATACGCCGTAGCGAGGCTAAAGCCTCCGGAAGAGTAGGTCAGATTGCCGCCGAACTCGCGTCCGATCTTTGCTTCCCCCGGGATTTCGCTCCCATTGACCCTGGTGCTGTCCGAACCAAAGCTGTACATCGCCGATGCCTTGAGACCGCCGAACTGACCAACATATTTGGCAGTGTTATCGGCGCGCGATGCCAGCGCGATGTCCTGCACAAGCAAGGAGTATCTCGGAGCGAGACCGATTGGGTCGATCTCCCCTGCGATATCGAAGAGTGGGTTGTTTTGCCTGCCCAGCAGAAATGTTCCCCACCGTCCCCGCAGGCCCACATATGCGCTCCGCCCGAAAAGTCGTCCCCCTTGCGCGGAGCGCGCAGTATCGGATTCGAAGCCACTTTCGAGGACAAACAGAGCCTTCAGGTTGCTGCCCAGGTCCTCAATGCCGCGCAGCCCCCAACGTGAGCCCGAGAGGTTACCTGGCGTCATGCGAACGACGTCATGTCCGCCATTGGGCTGATGGTTGGCGTACTCAATGCCAGCATCTACCACACCATATAGCGTAATGTTGGATTGACCGTAGGCAGCGGAAGAGCAGATCACTGCGGCGGATACGGCCGACAGCTTCAGTCGGGACATCATTCTTTCTCCTGTGTTTATGTGGCTTATCGTCTCGACGAGGAATATTTCATTCCGTTTTGATTCGGCATATGCGTTCTGCATGGCGACTCGGAGGCCCGTCGATGTCATCATCACGCCGCGGCATCAGGTGTCTGCGAGACACGTACACCGATGTGCCAGGCGTCAGCCTGCGAAAGTTCCTTCAGCCGGCGCAGTGGCTTCAACAGCAAGTGCCATGCCTGAGATTGATCAAGACAGAGTGGGAGGCTGCGATTCGGCCATGCGCAGCGTGGCTCCGGATGAAGGCGCGCTTGCGCTGCCTGCTGATGCGATGTCGAAGCGGTGTCTTTCCTGTGTTTATGAAAGACGGATTGTTGGTGTGGGCGACAGTAAGGCCGCAATGTCAGATTGGCTTATTCATGGCAAGCGCGCTTCCGTGTCGCCCTTGCACAGCGAACAAAAATGATCGCCTAAACGGTGGACGCCCCCGTCAGAGGTTTGACGGTTAGCGCAGCTTACAGGCTGGGCTAGAAAAGACGACGCGACAAAGGTTAGCCCTATCGCCAAGAATCAATAAAACGCAACTGACCCGAAACGCTGGATTGCGTTCGCGATTGGCGCCAATACCACCAGCTATGCTGGAGATCACCGCGAGTGATCCTTCGTAAAGGAATATCCGATGCGACTATCAATCTCTGGCCCGATGCTGCTGGCCTCGCTGATTGCCTTGCCCATTGCTGGAGCGAATGCGAAGGAGGAGGGGCGCCCTCCGCTAAGGCTTGTCGTGCCATACGCGGCCGGAGGCACGACTGACTACGTCGCCCGGCTTCTGCAGAAGCCGCTTGGCGAACTATTGAACCAGCCGGTCATCGTGGAAAACAAGCCTGGCGCGGCCGGGGCGATCGGTACGGACTACGTTGCGAAGGCTTCGGCTGATGGAAACACCATCCTGTTCGGCAACCAGGGACCGAACGCGATCGTTCCATCCCTGAGAAGAACGCCTTACGATGCGCTGCGGGACCTTCAACCGCTAACGACAATCGCCTTCATGCCATTGGTATTGATGGTATCGGCAGAGAAGGGTCCCAAAACGCTAAAGGCTTTTATGGAGCAAGCGCGTCAGCCGGATGCTAGCGTCAACTACGGTTCATCAGGGATTGGCTCGCTTGCGCACCTGACGGGAGTCGAGTTTTCCCGCCTCGGCAAGCTTGACATGACGCACATTCCTTATCAGGGCGGATCGCTGGTCGCCAGAGGCTTGCTTCAGGGAGACATCCAGTGCAGCTTCGTGAGCGCGATTGAATCTGTAGCACTGGTGCAATCGGGAAAGATGCGATTCCTCGGCGTAGCGGCACGCCAGCGCATGGCCTCGCTACCCGAGGTCCCGGCGATTGCCGAAGATTTGCCGAGATTTGAAAGCGTCTTGTGGTTTGCGGCGTTCGCGCCCAGAGGCACCAGCGACGTCGATGCGAGGCGGCTTCGCGGCGCCCTGGTCAAGGCGGTAGAGCGTCCGGAGTTCCGCAAGTACCTTGCGGACCATCACGCGGAAGCCAGGGCCAGTACACCGGAAGAACTGACGCAGCTTATCCGGAAGGACATGGCGCATTGGGGCGGCGTGGCCCGTACGGCCAAGATTCCCATGTAATGCCGGAGGAGGTCGAATCCTTTCCGGAGTTATTTCCCGACGCAACGGACGCTGACGTAAATCGAAGCAATCTACACTTCACGGCTACCGACGTGGGCGGACGAACGCATATCCGACCCGATCTGCGGCAACCTGGCCGTCAATATGCTGCTGGGCCCCGCGGGGCTGCCTGCCGACATCGTCAACAGCCTCGCCACGCTGGTGCGGCAGTCGGTCACGGAATCGGAGGCCGTCAGGAATGTGCGGGAGCAGCTTGGCAGCCAAGACACGCCATTGACCGGCGAAGCCCTGCAGCGCTTCATCGCGCGCACGGGGTCGATCTATCAGGCCATGATCAGGACGGTAGGGCTCAAAATGGAATGATGGCCGCGCTGAAACCGGGCGCGCTCATGGCGCGTACCGGTCCACGGCAAAAGTTCTGGGCCGAGGCCCGGCAGTGCCGCGAAACGACCGACGTTCAGTGCATGGACGCGTTCGCTTCGCTGTCGATCTGCTTGCGCAAGGTTGCAAAGCGCTTCTCCACATTGGCGCCAAATAGGGGATCGGCACTGGCCCAATCGATCGCGGCGACCTCCGCCCAGTCCGCTTCGGTCAGGAACCGGGCGGCACGCGGCATGACCTGTTTCTCCTCGGTGGACAGATGGTTACGGTAGTACACCAGGTACATGGCCGCGGCCGCTTCCAGTGCCGTTCGCGAAGTGACCACTTCGCTCTGGGCTTCGCGCAGGCGATTGAGCAATTCCGCGCCGACCGTGGCGATCACGCGATGTTCCTGCAGTAACCGGCTGATGATGATCCGTGTGCCGGGATCCCGTTCCACGAGCAGCGCGTAGGCAACATCCTCGCGGGGATGGTGCACGCAATCGCCATAGTTGCGCATGTAATGGATGATCGTGGCCATCAGGCCGTAGTCTGGCTGCTCGCCCTGATGGAAAGTGCTGACCTGCTGTTCTAGCAGGTCGAGCAGTGAGGCGAAATGGACATGGTCGGTATGCCAGGCGGCAAGCGGTGACGGGCTGGGGGAGGAAAGCGCGTCGGAAGGTGAAGTCGGCAGCGAGGTGACGAGCGGGGTGGCCATGGCGCCCTCCTGGGAAGCTGGGCAAGCAGATCGTTGAGTCCGATGCGAATTGGGACTCGCGGGGCTCTCATTGACACAGTAGTTGCCCTGCACGATTTGCGTCTGACGCAGATCAAAGCGGCGCCACCTTTCAGGATCATGTGCAGCGGGCCGCGTGCAGCCTTTCCCGGCCTATCTCAGTCCGCATCGCCGTGACGGTGTCTTTGTCCGTCTCAGGCAGGTCGTGGCTCGGATAGCGGGTGATGCGCGCCTGGGTCGGGGCGCGCCGGCGGCGGGCGAGGGCGAGCGGGTTGCCGGCCAGGTAGCCCGCCTCGGTCACCCAGGCGAACAGGGCGTTCAGGATCCGCAACGCAGCGTGCCTCCGTTGCCCGCATGTACCCAGGGTGCTACCGGTGATTCATGAGCGGTGGGGTTCGAACAGCGCGTTCAGGATCACCATGGCCTGGCGCACGCTACCGGGCGATAGCGGCCCGGCAAACGGGCGCCAGTCAGGATGGCTGGGAGACGACGGCCGCTCCCCGCTACAAGATCCTCCACGCCAGCGAGGCTTGTCACACAAAGTGCGGAAGACCCAATTTACATCGCCGCTCCGTGGCGACCAAAGACAGACGGCAAAGCCCACTCATCGCTCTGAACGTACCGCTCAGAGCGATGACACACTTATAGGTTACGCTGGATCGAAACAATAGGTACAAATCTTGTTGCCATCGGGGTCCCGCACATATGCCGCGTATGAGGTGGGGGTGAAGTTCCGGGGACCTGGCGCACCTTCATCCCGGGCGCCCAGGCTGATTGCGGCTTCATGGAAGGCATGGACCGCTGAGCGATTGGGGGCGGAAAAGCTAATGGTCCCACCGTTGGCATACGTGGATGGCAGGCCGTTCCCCGGCTTGGTGACCATGAATTCCGGGCTGTCTACACCCCATAGCGAGGCCGTGTCCAGATTCATGACGCGGCTGATGCCAAGTGCACCGAGAACGCCATCATAGAATGCGCGAGCACGCTCCAGGTCGTTGGTGCCTACAACAATATGGGAAAAGATTGCCATGTTCAAACTCCTTTGTGGGTAGAAAAAGAGTGGACACAATGCGCTATCAAGCATCAGTTGCCGCGCATTGGTCGGGTGTCGCTAAGCCGGCATCAACGTGTCCCGAACTTGAGCATTCCAACTAGCAGCGCTGGTCAACAACGGGCGGCGGCATCCATTCAGGATGCTTCCATGGAAACGTACGTGATCCTCGATGAATGAAGCGATGAAGTAATAGCCATGGTCGTAGCCTTCATGTCGCCGGAGAATGAGTAACTGACCAATAGCGGCACAAGCCTCTGCAAACGCGTCGGGGAGAAGTTGTTCGTGGAGAAATTGATCCGATAGTCCTTGATCAATCAGGATTCCGTCCACGAAGGGAGGGTGAATCTGCTTCAGCATCAGCGAGGTGGCATCATGATCCGCCCAAACGCTTTTGGTATCGCCGAGGTAGCCGGTGAAAGCCTTCTGGCCCCACGGGCAGCGCGAGGGCGCGGCGATCGGCGCAAACGCGGACACCGAACAGAAACGCTGCGGATGGCGCTGTGCCAGCACCAGCGCGCCGTGCCCGCCCATGGAATGCCCGAAGATGCCGACGCGGCTGGCATCGCCAGGCAGCGCAGTGGTGACCAGCCCGAACAACTCCTCCGCAACGTAGCTCTCCATGCGCCAGTGGTTGCTCCAAGGCGCCTCGGTGGCGTCGAGGTAGAAGCCGGCACCCACGCCGAAGTCCCAAGCATCGGCCTCACCCGGCACACCCGCGCCGCGCGGGCTGGTGTCGGGCGCCACCAGCATCAGCCCGTGCTCGGCGGCAAAGCGCTGCGCGCCGGCCTTGATCATGACAGTCTCTTCGGTGCAGGTCAGCCCGGCCAGGTAGAACAGCACCGGCACCTTGGCGCCGCCCTGCGCCTGCGGCGGCAGAAACACCGAGAATTTCATCGGCAAGCCGATGATGGCGGAGTCATGCCGGTAGAAGCGCTGCACACCGCCGTGGCAGCCGTGTTGCGAGATCAGTTCCATGGCGAGCGCCTCAGTACAGCACCACCGAGCGGATCGACTCGCCGCGCTTCATCAGGTCGAAGCCTTCGTTGATGCGCTCCAGCGGCAGCGTGTGCGTGATCAAGTCGTCGATATTGAGCTTGCCCTCCATGTACCAGTCGACGATCTTCGGCACGTCGGTGCGGCCGCGCGCGCCACCGAAGGCCGAGCCTTTCCACTCGCGGCCCGTTACCAGCTGGAACGGGCGCGTCGAGATCTCGGCGCCGGCCTCGGCCACGCCGATGATGATCGACTTGCCCCAGCCCTTGTGGCAGCACTCCAGCGCCTGGCGCATGACCTGCGTGTTGCCGATGCATTCGAATGAGTAGTCCGCGCCGCCGTCGGTCAGCTGGATGATGTGGTCGACGACGTTCTCCACTTCCTTCGGGTTGACGAAATGTGTCATGCCGAACTTGCGCGCCATCGCCTCGCGCGCCGGGTTCAGGTCCACGCCGATGATCTTGTCGGCGCCGACCATTTTCGCGGCCTGGATCACGTTCAGGCCGATGCCGCCCAGGCCGAACACCACCACGTTGGCACCGACCTCCACCTTGGCGGTGAACAGCACCGCGCCCACGCCGGTGGTCACGCCGCAGCCGATGTAGCAGACCTTGTCGAAGGGCGCATCCGGGCGGATCTTGGCCAGCGCGATCTCCGGCACCACGATGTGGTTGGCGAAGGTCGAGGTACCCATGTAGTGGAAGATCGGCTTGCCGTCGATCGAGAAGCGCGAGGTGCCGTCCGGCATCAGGCCCTTGCCCTGCGTGGCGCGGATCGCCTGGCACAGGTTGGTCTTGCGCGACAGGCAGAACTTGCACTGGCGACATTCCGGCGTGTACAGGGGAATCACATGGTCGCCCGGCTTCAGCGAGGTCACGCCGGGGCCGACGTCGGTGACGATGCCGGCGCCTTCATGCCCCAGGATCGCCGGAAAGATGCCTTCCGGATCGGCGCCTGACAGCGTGTAGTAATCGGTATGGCAGATGCCGGTGGCCTTCATTTCCACCAGCACTTCCCCGGCGCGCGGACCGTCCAGGTCCACGTCTTCGATGGTCAGCGGGGCACCGGCTTCCCAGGCGATTGCAGCTTTCGTCTTCATAGTAGGCGCGTCTATAGTGTCAAAGTGAGTAAGGTCTATCGGCCGAGGTATTGCTCGATGCGTTGCCGCAGCCCGGGTTCCGCTGCGGACCGAACCAATGCCGCCATGTCGACATCCGCTGTCGGTGGATGTACCGCGGCGTAAAGGCTCTCCTGCGCCCGTGGGGAAAGCATGGTGGCGTCCTTGAGGTCACGCGCGAAGAGAGCAGTCCAGTCATCCTGCTCGGTCACGCGGGAGACCAGATCAATCTGGTTCGCTTCATCGGCGGGAATTTCACGAACAGTCTGCAGGATTTCGCGCGCCCGTTCGTTGCCGACAAGCGCGGCGAAGCGGCGCGTTCCAAGCACCAGATCAAACAAGAGACCGGGCATGCGGAATTTTGTGTCTGACGTGGCATAGCGCCGCTTGCATGCCGCGAACAGATCGACCCCGGCTCCGAAGTTCCTCCCGTGTGCGTACGCTACCGTCATACAGGGCGAGTACGCGATCAATTGCAGCAGCGTTTCGATCCTGACCAGGCGAAGGAGAAGGCTCGCGTCTGTTTCCTGGTCGAGACTGCCGAGGTCAAAGCCTGCGCAGAAGTTGCGCCCCATGCCACGAAAGGCGATGAGCCTGACAGCGTCATCGGTGTGGGCCTGTCGGATCGCCTGGACCAATGCTTCGACAAGTTCTGGAGACAAGGCATTCAGCTTGTCGGGCCGATTCAGCGTGAGCGTAACGGAATCACCGTCCCGATTCACGATCAGATTCTCATTCATTGCACGAACTCCTCATTGGATTCTTGGCTTGCGCCAAGGATTTCCATGTTGTGCTCCCCTAATGCCGGGGGAGCACTGCGGATCGGCAGGTTGTTTCCGGACAGGCGAATCGGCGAGGCAAAGGTACGAGTCTCCACACCATTGGGCAGCGTGAGGAGCTGGACCCATTGCATGTGTTTCACCTGTTCGTCGGCTAGCACGTCGGAGTAGTTGTTGATCGGCGCGCATGGCACCCCGGCAGCCCTGAATCGCATGAGCCAGGTCTCCGCGTCCTCCCGAATGAACTCGGTTTCCAGCAGCTCGCGCAGTTCAACCTGATGCTTGGCCCGAAGCGCCGGACTAGTGAAGCGGCTGTCGACCAACATCTCGTCGCGCGCCATGACGCCACATACCGCGCGCCACAGCGCATTGTTGCCGGCTGCCATGCCAAAGTAGCCATCGCGGCAGGCGAAGACCTGATACGGCGCATTGCGCGGGTGGGCGCTTCCCAGCTTGACCGGATCGCGGCCACTGCCAAAGAATTCGGAAGTCTGCAGGGCAGCAATGCCAAGCGTGGCACCGAGCATTGAGATATCAACGTGCGTGCCCTTGCAGGTTGCGCTTGCCTGTTGTAGCGCGCAGATGGCGGAAAACGCGGCGTAGAGCCCGGCGGAAAAATCGGCGATCGGCACGCCGCACTTCACGGGCGGGCCGCCTGCCTCGCCTGTCACGCTCATGATGCCGCTCATGGCCTGCAGGGTCAGATCGAAGCCGCCTTCGCTGGCCCGTGGGCCAGTCTGGCCGTAGGCGGAAATTGAACAGTAGACCAGTTGCGGATTTCTTTCACGTACGGCTTCGTACCCCAGCCCCAACCGATCCATGACGCCGGGCCGGTTGTTTTCAATCAGGATATCTGCTGTGTCTATCAGATCAAGGGCCCTCGCCAAATCCTCAGTTTTCTTTAGATCTAGTGTGACCGACCGCTTGTTCCGATTCAGAGAGGCGAAGTTTTCGCTGTAGCCGGCCGAGATGGGCGGCCAACTCCGCAACGTATCCCCGGTTTCCGGATGTTCAATCTTGATGACGTCAGCCCCCATGTCCGCCAGCAACATGGCGCAGTAGGGGCCCGCAGCCACATTGCAGATCTCGATTACCCGGACGCCTTGCAGGGGGAGGGCGTGTTGTATTGGATTGGTCATCGTGAGTGCCTGGAATTGATTGGAAAGTGGGGCCGGCGGAAGCAGGGGTGATTCCGCCGGGAGACCATCGGTCATGCGCTGATGTGCGGCACGACCAGCAGGTACAGCAAGCCGAAGAATGTTCCCGCGGTGATGAAGCTGACCAGCGTGAATCCCAGCACCCGCTGCACGCCAACGCCAGCGATTGCAACGACGGGAATGGCCCAGAAGGGTTGCAGCAGACTGCCGGCTAGCTCACCCGCTGCTACGGCCATCGAGGTGCCTGCCAGGGTTGAGCCAAGCTGTTGTGCTGCAGGAATCGTGAAGGGGCCCTGCACGGCCCAGTGACCACCGCCGCTGGGGATGAAGATGGTGATGATGATGGAGCCAAGATAGCTCCAAAACGGTAGCGTATCGGTGGACGCGAAGCGGATGAACGATGCCGAGGCAACTTCTGCCAGGCCGGTTGCATGCATGATTCCCATGATGCCCCCGTAAAAGGGATACTGCAGCAGCATGGGCCCGGTCACCTTCGCCGCTTCCGTCACCGCATGGACGTAGGCGCCGGCGCTTCCGTGCAGGCATAGCCCGGCGAGCAGGAAGATGAAGATGACTGTATTAATGTCCAGGTGAATGCCGGTCGCGCTCCATTGCTGCACTAGGTACGCTGCACCAGCCACGACGAACAACAGTGCGCACAGCCGGGACCTTTCAAGCAGACCCGCCAGGCAATCGCGCCGCTTGGGAGTGGCGACAGCGGCTTCGCTGGCCTCGATCGCCTTCGGATCTGCAGCAATCGTGTCGCTCTCCGATGGGCGCATCATCATGAACACCAGCGGCAGCAGCAGTGTGGCGATGAGCCCGGCCACGAGATTCCAACCGGAGAAAACCGTATCCGCCAACGGTACTACTGCGCGGGTGTGTTGCTCGACGATGTTGAGGGGGTTCCCCGGCGTGGCGATGGACAGAGCGATCGAACTGGACATGCCGGTGAAGGCCCAGAGAACCCACGCCGTGTAGCCAGCCGCCACGAGCCACGCGAAGTCTACGCGAACCCGCTTGGCAACTTCCTTGGCCAGCATCGCCCCGACCACCAGGCCGAATCCCCAGTTAAGGAACGTGGCGAAGGCACCCACGAACGAGACCAGCGCGACCGCTGACAGGGGGCCGGTAGCGAGCATGGTGAGACGTTGCAAGCCGCGCCGGATGACTGGAGCACTGGCCAGGGCGTAGCCCGTGACCAGCACCAGCACCATCTGGAAGGCAAAGGTGAAAATTCCAAAAATGCCTTTGTACCAACCGGACAGAATGTTGCTGACTGAGCCGCCGGGGGCAAAGACGGCTGCACAGGCCGCCGTCATCGCCGTCAGCAAGATCACGATCACGAACGGATCGGGCATCAGGCGTTCAAACAGATAAACGCATGATGCGATTGCGCGCTGCATCCATGTCTTTTGTGACAGGGGCCCGGACAGGGCGATTTCCTGTGCATCCATGATTTGTCTCCTCACCAGAGGGTTGCGGGCCCGTATCGGGCCTCTGTAGTCGGTGGCGCTATGCCCTACGCGGCGGCTTCGGCGGGCTGGGGATGGATGGGGATGATGGCTTTCTCGTCCTGGCGCTCTTGTCGCTGCATGGCCATCAGAATCTGTCGGGCGCGGCGCAGGGCCTTGTCCGTTTTCAGGAAGAGTTCGGAGTAGTCGTCGTCGGGATAGTCAAACATCTTCTGCTGCCGCTCCAGCGCCCATTGATCCTGGGCGACGACTTCCGGAAACATTTCGGCCACTTTGTGGGCGGTGAGAATGCTGGTGTCGCTCAGCGTCGTATGCCCCTTCGTGCAGGAGACATTCCAGCGCCACACCAGATTGGCCTCATCGACCGGGTAATGCAGGTGCAGGAGCGTGTAGCCGCGTTCCATCGCGGTCCCCAGTTGACCTTCAGGCGCGACGTGCATTTCGACGCGGGTCAGGCCCGGACTCACCATGCAGTGAGTATGCAGGCGCTCGACTTCATCGTAGTGGAACCACTCACGCAGGTATGGCGGCTGCTCGTAGCCGTGCACATGGCGGATGGTCTTGACATAGTCGTAGCCCCCGGCGTTACCCTCTTCGAGCTGTACGGGAATCAGGCTGTTCGCCTTGTCTCCGATGTTGCCGTCATGCAGGGGATAGAAATGGGTGATGTCGAGCAGGTTCTCGATCAGCAGTAGATAGTTGGCTGGAACTTCCAGTGGTTGCGGCGAGCCAACGGCATCCTTGTCCGGGGAGATGACTTCCGGTGTGCGAGGTGGTTCGATGCCAGACGCGGCCTTCTGATCGCCAGGCCAGACCCAGACGACGCCGTCCGTTTCCCGCACTGGAATGACATGCAGGCGCGCCTGCGGCGGGATCTTGCCAGGCTGGGATGGGATCTCTACGCACTGTCCGGTCGCGTCATAGCAGAGACCGTGGTACGCACATTCGAGACGGCCATCGTCGAGCAGCTTGCTCTGGGAGAGAGGGAAGCGCTTGTGACAGCAACGATCGTCAAACGCGACCACTTCGCCACCGTCGGTACGCCACATGACGATGGGCTTGCCGGCAATCTTGAACCCCTTCAGCTCATGGGCCGGAAACTCCCGCGAGAAACCGATGGGGTACCAGCAATTCTTCACAAACTCGAACTTGCTCATCTCTGTTGTCTCCTCGTCTTTTGGGGGATGCAGAACCCAGCAATTGCTGACCTATAGGTCAAGGGTCAAGGTTGTGCTCTTGGCACGGCAGCAGCAGATCATGACGAACTCCTGCTGGTCGTCTTCGTCGAGTACGCTGTCGCTATGGATCGGTTCACCATCCAGATAGCGCGTCATGCAGGTGCCGCAATAGCCTTCTTCGCAGGACACATCGACGTCGACGGCGTTTTCCCGCAGGATCTGGACAATGGTCTTGCCAGGCGGCACGGTGAAGGTCTTGCCACAGCGGGCGAGGCACACCTCGAACGGGATTTCCGCCGCAGCGGGGGTTGCGCTGGTGCCCGATGAAGGGGCTGAGAAGCGCTCGCAATGTCTGGTGCCTGGCGCCCAGTGCGTGGAACTGGCGTCGACGGCGTCCATGAAACGCGAGGGGCCGCAGTAGTAGAGATGCGCACCAGCCGGCTGTTCGCGCAGGACAGCGCTCAGATCGAGGCCGTTTGCGGGATTACCGTCGTCATGGTGGACCACGGCAATGCCGGCCTGTACGAGCAGCCTGAGTTCCTCGAGGAAAGCAGTGCGTTCTGGGGAGCGCGTGCAGTAATACAGTTGGAACGTGTCGCCCCGCGCCAGCGCGGCGTTCATCATGGATCGGATGGGGGTAATGCCGATACCACCCGCTACAAAAACGTGGCGTGAGGTTTCTGCGAGCGGAAAGTGATTGCGGGGCGCCGAAATCAGCAGGTGATCGCCGGCGGTAAGTTGGTGCATTCCGACCGAGCCGCCACGGCCGGCGGGATCCCTCAACACCGCGACGACGTAACGGCTGGCATCGAGTGGATCGCTGCAGATGGAGTACTGCCGGATCAGGCCCGACGGAAGATGAACGTCGACATGGGCGCCGGCTGAAAAGGCCGGCAACGGCATGCCAGTCGGGTCTACCAACTCGAATGCGCGGATGTCGTCAGCGAGCTCGCTGATGGAACGGATGGAAACGGGGAACTTGCCAGTTGCCATTGGCCGTGAACGGGTGGCGGCAGGCGGTCTTTCGACGATGAGGTCCATCGCGGTCTCCTGTAGGCTTGCCCACCGGCCGAGCGTGGCGGTAAGGTCGTCTGTGATTTGATCCAAGCCTAGAAGTCGCGATTGTTTAATTCAAACGATATATTTTTGCAGAATCACATCGGAATTATTGATGTGTACGGGTCAAGGGCTGCGTCTGCGCACGGGCGCCGAGGGATGTGACGCCGACGACCTCCCGACGTATTACTTTTGGAACTCACTGACGCTTTGTGCGAGTTCGGCGATCGCGCTAGGAAGGGAGTAGGTGTGCTCGGGGGACACGGCCGCGACAAACTCGACCGGATCGAAGGGGTTGCGAACCTCAATGATTTCCAGCAAACCATCGCCGAGTTGGCGCTGGTAGTTAGGAACTGGGAGATAGGTCACGCCCATTCCTGCTATTGCCAGGGATGCCGCGACGCCCATGCTCTTGCAGCGCGCCAGGTAGCGGCAATGCGCGTGATCGCGCAGGAACCAGGCATCGATGGCCGCGCTGTGGAATGACTGTGGCTTCAGCCCAATGATTGGATACTGCGCCAGTTCCGCGGGCGAATGAATGTGCCGGGCTGCCAGGCCTGGACTTGCCATCCAGGCGAAATCGACTGTCCCGAGAGAAATGGCCGAGACGTCATGCGTGTGGGTATGCCCAGGTGCCAAGACGAGGTCGAGTTCGCCTTGCGCAAGCGCATTCATCAGATCGCTCGTCAGAGCCTCGTCGATCTCCAAGCGTACTTGCGGATACTCTTTCGCGATCCTCTTGATTAGGGCTGGCAGCCAAGAGATGGAGACAACTTCCGCGACACCAATTCGGATGGTGCCGCTCACGGAATCGGGCGCAGCAACGCGATGGGATAACTCCGAGGAAAGATTCAGAATACGCGTCGCATAGTCGAAGACTTCACGCCCACGCGGAGTCAGCCGGGCCTTACGCTGAGTTCGGTCAAAAAGTTCGACGCCCAAGCTACGCTCCAACTCACGCAGCCTCATTGAGACTGTCGATTGCGTTGCACATAGCCGCTCTGCCGCGGCGGCGAATCCGTCAAGCTGGACTATCCAATAGAAGGTCTCAAGCTGCTGTAGCGTCATGTTTTTCGTGGGTTTGTTCCCATTGAGTTCCTCAAAGCATATACGGACCGGTTGCTGCCAGTCACCAGACCGAGCTACTAAAACGCAGAACTCGCAGCTACGGTGCAGTCAAAATTTCATGTTCATGAAATAACCCATCATCCTTCTATTTCTCAGTGCCCCAGTCGATCCGGTGCCGCGCCTGTGTGGCTTCATGCCGCGCATCCTCCTCGCTGTGCAGGTAGCCGCTCGTCGTCGACAGCGAGCTGTGCCCAAAGCTGTCGCACACAAAGCGCAGGTCGACCTGCTGGTCGGTTATGTACGAACCGGCGGTGTGGCGCAGCCAGTGCGCCGAGGCGCTCGCCAGCACCGCGGCTTGCGCCTCCCACTCTGGCCCCCGCGCCCGCAAGCGCTCCGCGGCTAGGCCAAACACCTCTTTCAGGATCAGGTGCAGCGCGCCGCGTGACAGCGGTTTCTCGTGACCCTCGCTTCCAATCACCGGTAGCACCAGCGGACGCGTCTCCCCGAACTGCGGGGTAGGCGGCAACGCGTGGGCGCGGCGGTAGCGCGCCAGTTCGGCAATCAACTCGTCGGTCGCCGGCACCAGCCGGGTGTTGTTGCCTTTGCCGGCCACCTCCAGCCACCAGCCGCTCGATGCCCTGGGCATCCGTAGAACAAAGTTTCCTTTGTTCTACGCTTGGAGGCAGCGCTGGTCGAACACATAACTCGTTTCCTACTCGAGCTCGGGGCCGGCTTCGCCTATGTCGGCCGACAGGTTCACCTCGAAGAGGTGGCGATGATTTCTACCTTGATCTGCTGTTCTACCACCTCAAGCTGCGCTGCTATATCGTCATTGAACTGAAGACTGGCGCCTTTAAGCCCGAGTATGCAGGTCGGATCAGTTTCTACCTGTCGGCGGTTGAGGACTTGATGAAAACCGAGGCCGACCATCCTACCATCGTGGCTGCTGTTATGCCAGGAACACAACCGGCTGGTGGTCGAGTACGCGCTGAGCGGCATGGGGAATCCGATAGGCGTAGCCCAGTACCAGTTCATTGCGGAACTGAACTGGACTTCCTCTACGACGGCTTAGACTTCTACCGAATTCACTGACGCCAAGTTCACAGTTTCATAATCGCCGCGCGGAAGCACCAGCGATTCGAGTTTGGCCACCACATCGGACGGTGTCGCAGTGGACTTAGGTGTATGTGCGTAGATATGCGGGCGCCGCTCCTTGCGATCGAACCAGATCGCCTCGGGGCGTACCTGCTCCGGCCGGCGGCTAGCCAACCAGACGATGGTGTCGGCGCCCTTCTGATGGTCGCGCAGCACGGATTTGAGGATGGCGACGAAGCGCGGCATCGAGCGGTTGACGCTGGCGGTATTGACCCAACCGGGGTGCATCGCATAGAAGCACTTGCCGGTGTCGGCGAAGGCCGCACGCCAATGCGTCATGAGCATCATCTGCGCGCGCTTAGCAAGGCCGTAGGCGCGCACGCCGAGATAGCCGGGGCCGGTGATATTGAGATCGTCGACCACCATCGCGTGGTTGTACATGCCGCCCGACGCCACCTCGATCACGGTGGCATCGTCGCGCAGCATCTTGCGTCCCAGCAATTCGCGCAACAGCAGATAGTGGCCGAGAACGTTTGTGGCAAACGAGGTCTCGAGCCCCTCTCGGGTGATGATCTGGTCCCGCTTCTGGATGCCCACATTGTTGACCGCCACATCGATGCGCACCCCGCGCTGCTCCAGGCGGTCAACCAGCGCCCAGACGTCAGCCTGCAGTGAGAAGTCCGCTGTCTCGATCTGTACC
Source organism: Cupriavidus sp. DF5525 (assembly GCF_040149425.2). NCBI lineage: Bacteria > Pseudomonadati > Pseudomonadota > Betaproteobacteria > Burkholderiales > Burkholderiaceae > Cupriavidus > Cupriavidus sp. DF5525. Next base: position 1,948,132 of record NZ_CP168265.1, read on the forward strand.
GCTTCCGGTCGCGTCACCGAGGCGGCGAACGCCTTCAGCTTGGCGGTGTCTCGCGCCACGCAGATGACGATAGCGCCGGCCGCCACGGCTTGCCGAGCAGCGGAGGCGCCGATCCCTTCCGAGCCACCAGTGACCAGCCAGGTTTGCCCGCGGAAATCCGGGTTGATCCGGCGCCAGAACATGCGGCGCGCGTGATAGCCGATCGCACTGTAGCTCGCCGTGAAGCGGCAATAGAACGCGATGATCTTCTTGAGTGGGGTCTTGGCCATGATACTGGAACTGATAGTTGAGCTGGAATGCGTTGTGCGGTGCCGCGGATCAGCCTTACGCGTGAGGATCGGCGCTCAGGCCGAGGGCCTTCAGCAGCGTCGGACGGTCGTAGTACTCCCGCCACAGCGAGATCAGCGCGCCGTCGAACTCGAGGATGCCGACCGTCGGAACCGAACGGCCAACGCCGTCAATGATGATTTCGTCGATCCGCTCCACGATGAGCGCCTCGTCGGCAGTACCCATGCGCTGGATATGCAGCTTGACATGCTTGTTAGGCTTCGCCGCTTTCTCGATGCGCTCTAGGAATGCTTGCCGCCCCACGCAAGGGTCCAGCATCACCGAATGCAGCACGCCGTCCGGGGCGAACAGGCTGGCGCACTTTTGCCAATCCTTTGCTTCCCAGGCTTGTGTCATTTCCCTAAAGACATCTTTCTTCTGTTCTGCGGAAAGTGTGGATGCGACCATCTGGATTCCTCTTTTCGTTATCGGTTGAATTGCCGGCTGTCGTCCCTGACTGGCCGCTGGTCCTGCGTGGTCTCGCGCCCGCGCATTCTGCTGCTAATGAATGCTGCTAGCCCCGCGGGTGAGGGTCTTTGCAGTTGAATTACAGCGCTTGCTGTGCTGTCTATCCAGATCAATCTGGAAAATATCTCGTATGTCGAGAAAACGGCGGCACTACGCGGTGCTTCGCTCCCGCAGCAACTCCCTTAAAGCACTGGCAACTGCTGAGGGTTGTTCGAGCGGCGCCATATGTCCCGCCCGCTCGATCCAGGTCAGGCTGGCGCTCGGTATCTGCGCGGCAATTTCCGCCGACAACGCAGGCGGTACGACGCGATCTGCGCGTCCGCAGATGGCGGCGACTGGCATTTGCGCCGCAAGCAACGCAGCACGCGTATCGCGCCGGGACATGATGGCGCGGATCTGGCGCGCGAAGACGTCGGGACCAAGCGTTTCGAACATCGTGCGCAGCGCTTGGGCCGGGACGCTGTCCCCGGCATGCGCGGGATGGAGATTAAGCGCAAGCAGTTTGTGTGTCAGCGCTGAGAAATCCGTCTGGATTGCGTCGAGCAGCGTCTTGCGGCCGGCCGTCTGTTCTGGACTCTCGGGCCGCATGGACGTACCGAGCAGCGCGAGGTGGGACACGCGCGATGGCGCCTGCGCCACGATTTCCTGCGCGACGTAGCCTCCCATCGAAAAGCCGGCCAGCGCGAAGCGCCCTTGCTGCTGCGCCAGCACGCTCTGCGCCATCTCGGCAATGCTGGTCTGCCAGCTCAGATCCGCAACGCTGATGTCCGCCACGTCGGTGAGTTCGGCGGCGACCAGGTCCCACACGCTGGCGGTGTTCATCATGCCCGGCAGCAGCCATAGTCTGATGCGATTCAATGCAGCCTCCGTTCGACTAGAGTGGGGCGTCGCGCGTTGTTCCCTGCTTGCCATGACAGCGCGTTCACCGAATCACCATCATCCCGATGGTTAGTGCCAGCGACCGACAGCCCCGTTTGTCGCGATTACAAGGGACGGACTTTCGGCATACAAGCGGAATTTGCTATATTTGCTCAATGGATGAGAAAAATACTGCTTTGTCCCCCGTAGCGGGCACGCAAAGTGCCGCCAGGGCCTTGTCGCTGTTGCGGCATGTTGGCGCCAACCATGGCTCCGGCATCCGGCTGCGCGATCTGATCGCGGTGTCAGGGCTTGATCGCTCGACCACGCATCGTTTGCTGACGTGTCTGATCGAAGAGGGCTTCGTCGAGCGCATCGGTACCACGAAGCTCTACCGGCTCGGAATCGAAGCTCTGCAATGGGGGTTCTCGTCCGCTGGGCTGTCTAGCGTAAGCGATCGTTTTCGCCCGGTGATGCAGCGGCTGGCTCGCCAGACCGGTGACACGGTATTCCTGCTCGTGCGCAGCGGCGATTTCGCCGTTTGCCTGTGCAGAGAGGAGGGCGATTATCCGGTCAAGGCTTTCATCGTGCAGGTCGGCGTTCGGCGCCTGCTCGCCACTAGCGCAGTGGGTGTTTCCATCATGGCCATGCTGCCCGATGAAGAGATTGCACAAATGCTCGCAAGAAATGGCAAGGAGTACAGCCGGCTCGGTATCAGCGCAAGCCAGCTGCGCCAGCTGATCGCACGCGCACGAAAGCTCGGTTACTCGGAGTCGGCGGATCCACATGTCGAAATGAGCGGTGTAGGATGCGCGTTCGCGCTGACCCGCAACAGCTATGCAGGGATTAGTATCGCGGCGATCAACTCGAGGATGCCGGCGAAGCGTCGCGCGGAACTGGGCGAGTTGCTGGTGCAAGAAGTCGGCCCGTTTGGTTGGCGCGGCGAGGGATAATAGACTGCTTATACGGCAAGGCGCGGCTGGCCCCGCCTGGTCTCACATCAGCTGACGGGCCAAAGTTTGCAATTTCGGCCCGATCTCTTCCAGCAGCCAGGATCGGTTCAGTGGACGTCCCTGGAACGCGCAGTTTAGCGCCGCGGGCTCACCGCGATCAATCCGGCCGAGTGGCACGGCCACCGCCTGCACATCGGGAAAGATTTCGCCGACCGACACGCAGGCCCCCCAGCGCGAATACTCGGCCATGTTGCGGCGTAACTCCGCCTGGTGCCGCTGCCACTCCTCCGGCGCGCGGACCCGCAACTGGTTCATCAAGGCCTCGCGCTCTGATGGCGCGCATGACATCAGGTAGGCTCGCCCGATCGCGGTCCCGGCGAGGGACTGCCGCGTCCCCACATCCAGCGGATAAACCTTGTGGTGGTGCGAGCGGATTGCCTCGATATAGACGACGCTGAGGCGGTCCCGGATACCGATCGACACCGAGCCTCCCGTGCTTTCGGCAAGTTCGAGCAGGTAGGGTCGTGCGCGCCGGCGGATCGTGAACAATTCCAGCAGCGGGTAGCTCAGCGAGAGCACCGCACTTCCGAGCCGGTATTTGCCGTGAGGCTCGTCCTGGGCCAGATAGCCCATTGCCACCAAGGTGTAGGTCAGTCGCGAAATGGTCGCCACCGGCAGCTCCAGGCGGCGCGAGAGTTCCTTGTTACCCAGTACCGGCTCCTCAGGCGTAAAGCAGCGCAACAGAGCGATCCCGCGCGCCAGCGTCGTGGCGAATTGGCGGTCTCCCTCGTATTCGAGCAGGTCGAGCGGTACGCGGCGCGGAACGGACATGAACAGGGTATTTATGACATATCGAAACAACCATCAGTATATCAAAAATGCTGTCGGTGTTTCCCGAGCTCACTCCCTAGACTGACGCCATCGATCTTCACAGCGCAACGGAGGCACTCAGTATGCAAGACGATCTGCCCGTCCTCGACAATCCCGCCCTGAGCGGCAACAACGCGGGCATCCAGCAGGAAGACTCTTTTGACGAGTTGCCCGTGATCGGCTGTGTGCCGGCGGATCTGAATGGGCTGTATGTGCGCAACGGACCCAACAACTACTTTCCACCTGACTGGCGCTATCACGCCTACGACGGCGACGGCATGCTGCATGCGGTGCGCTTCCGCAACGGCAGGGTGAGCTACCGCAACCGATGGATCGCCACCAGCGCGCTGCAGGAAGAGAAGGCCGCGGGGCGCGCGCTGTGGAAGGGACTAAAGGAACCGCTGCGCGCGGACCGGCCCGACGAGCCGCTCAAGAACACCTCCAACACCGATGTGAAGTACCACGCGGGCCGGCTGATTACCATGTGGTATCGCTCTGGTATGCCGTACGCGGTCGATCCCGACAGTCTGCAGACCATTGGTCCCGCCGATTTCAGCGGGGCCGTTACACGGATCTCGGCGCATTCCAAACCGGACGAGCACACCGGCGAGCTGATGTTCTTCGACTATGGCTTGACGCGGCCGTTTATGGAATACGGCGTGATCGGACGGGATCGAAAGGTCGTGTACCGCACCGAAATCCCGCTCGACGCGCCAAGTCTTCCGCACGACATGGCCATCACCGAGCACTACAGCATTCTGCACGACTTCCCGTTGCGGCCAGACGCCGAGGCGCTGCGCGCGGGACGCTACAAGCTGCGCTTCGATGTCAGCGAACCGTCGCGCTTTGCAGTGATTCCGCGCCATGGCCACGCAGATGAGATTCGCTGGTTCAGCGCCAAGCCAACGTACATGCTGCACGTTGTCAATGCATGGGAAGACGGTGACGAGATCGTGATGATCGGCACGCCGTACCGCATCCACGCAGGCCCCGACGGTCAGCCGGACGCGCGCAGGCTGGAGCGGACCATCCATTTGCGGCAGCGCGACTTCCTGCTCTACCAGTGGCGCTTCAATCTGAAGACAGGCGAGACGCGCGAAGGCCCGATCGATGACGTGCTCAACACGGAATTCCCCGTCATCAACAGCACGTACCAGGGGCGCAGGAATCGCTGGTCGTACAACGTAGTGTTTCCGCATGGCGGCCACGAAGAGCCCCGCTTCCCGGGGCTGGTCAAGTATGACCTCGATACCGGCGGCTATGTCGCATACAGCGCCGGCCCGCGCCATTTCTACAACGAGCCCGGCTTCGCGCCGCGCGACAACAGCATGGCCGAAGACGACGGCTACTTGGTCTGCTTTGTCTGGAACCCTGTTGATGCCCGCTCGGAAATTCAGGTGTTTGATTGCAGGGGCGCGAACCTTGCCCAAGGACCCGTTGCGCGCGTGCTGTTGCCACGCCGCGTCCCCAACGGTTTTCACGCCACCTTTGTCAGTCAAGCGACGCTTAATCGTTGGAAGTAAATCATGATCTTGGTATCCAGGGACAAAATCGAAGACTATGTCGCGCGCGGATGGTGGGGCGAGCGGACGCTTGGCGCAATGTTCGTCGAGACCGCGGTGCGGCAGCCTACCGCCTTCGCAGTCGCCGATCCACCTAACCGGTCTGCGCTGTGGGGCAAGGCGGCGCAACAGTGGACGTGGGGCGAACTCCTCGAGCAAGTCGGCCGCTACACCGCTTGGCTGCACCGGCAAGGTTTGCGCAAGGACGACATCATTGTGCTGCAGCTCCCGAATTGCGTTGAGCTGCACGCGCTATACATTGCTTGTGCCATCTCCGGCGTCATCGTGTCGCCTGTGCCGATGCAGTACCGCTGGCATGAGCTGTCCCACGTGCTGAGCATCACCGGCGCGAGGTTCGCCATCACGACGCAGCGCGTCGGTTCCTTCCACGCGGCCGAGCAGTGGGCCGCCTACATGACGCAATGCGCCGCGCTGGAGCAAGTCTGGTGCTATCGGGACGGTTCGGACGACGCCTTGCCGCCCGCCATCGGCGACCTTGACGCCGCGCTAACGGCTACCACTGGGTGGAACGCGGCGGCGCTATGCGCGCACATGGAGGCGATTGGCCTGACGGCCCATGACGTCTTCACCATCTGCTGGACCTCCGGCACCGAAGCCCGCTCCAAGGGGGTGCCGCGCAACCACAACGAGTGGTTGGTGGTCGGTCAATCGGTGGTGGAGGCCGGCCGCCTGCAGCCCGGCAACCAGCTGCTGATTCCTTTCCCCTTCGTCAACATGGCGGGAGTCTCGACCAGCCTCGTGGCGTGGCTGCTGATCGGCGGCGGCTTGCATCATCATCACCCGTTCGACATCGAGGTATTTCTCACGCAGTTGCGAACCAGCCTGATCGACTATACGGTGGCTGCCCCGGCCGTGCTGAGCCGCCTGCTCAAGGAGCCGGAACGTCTCAGCGAAGTCGACCTGCAGCGCCTGAAACGCATCGGTTCGGGCGGCGGCCCGCTGGCGGACTGGCTGGTGGCGCAGTTCGCGCAGCGCTTCAACGTCGAAATCGTCAATTACTTCGGCTCGAATGAAGGCGCGGCACTGTCGTCGACGCCGGAGGACATCCCCGACCGCAGCCAGCGCGCGCTGTACTTTCCGCGCATGGGAGTGCCCGGTTACACCTGGTCGCACTCCAATGCAAAGCGTATCCGCACCCGCCTCGTTGATCCCGATACCGGCGCGGAGATCGATGTGCCGGGCCACGTCGGCGAACTCCGCTTCCAGGGACCAGCGATCTTCAGCGGCTATTTCAACGCCCCTGAGCTGTCGGCGCGCGCGTTCGACGAGCAAGGCTACTACCGCACCGGAGACCTGTTCGAAATCGCTGGAAATCGTCATCAGTTCTATCGCTTCGCAGGGCGCCACAAGGACATCGTGATCCGCGGTGGCATGAATATTTCGTCGGAGGAAGTCGAGAACCTGCTGCTCGGCCACCCCGATGTCCGGGAGGTGGCGGTAATCGGCAGCCCCGATCCGATACTGGGCGAGCGTGTCTGCGCGGTAGTAGTGCCGCAACCAGACGCCACCGTCACGTTGCCTGCGCTGGTGGCGCATTTGCGCGCGGAAGGTGTCGCAGCCTTCAAGCTGCCGGAGCAATTGCTGATCACGGCCGAGCTCCCACGCAACCCGGTCGGCAAGGTGCTCAAGCGGGAGTTGCGCCAGTTGCTGGCGAGCGTAAGTCAGAACACGAGTGCGGCGGTGCAGGGGTAGCACTGAATCGCCCGCATCGATCAAATTTCATATAGCGAGTCAACCATGCATGTCGAAGTCGTCGGAGAAATCCACCCTACGCTAGCGCTCGAAGGGCATCCCTACACTTCCGGGCCGTTCACCCCTAACTATCGCGAAGTCAATGCCGTTGACCTCGAGGTCGAAGGGACGATCCCGGCACGCCTCAATGGCGTCTATCTGCGCAACACGCAGAACCCGGTGCACCAGCCGCTCGGCAAGTTCCATCCTTTTGATGGTGACGCAATGTTGCACTTGATGAGCTTTCAAAACGGGCGCTGCGAATACCGCAACCGCTTCGTCCGCACCAAGGCGTTCCAGCAGGAGCAACAAGCCGGGCGGGCGCTGTATGCCGGCCTGATCGACAAGCCGAGCTTGTCGGAGCTGCCGGGCTGGGGCGCGCGCGGCGGGCTGCGCGACAGCGCCGCGACCGACGTCATCGTCCATGCCGGCAAAGCGCTCGCGATGTTCTATCAATGCGGCGAACCGTACCGGTTGGATGCACGTACCCTGGAATTGGAGGGGGTCGATGCCTGGGGCGCCGACGTGTTGCGGGACTGCGGCCTCTCCGCCCATGCCAAAGTCGATCCTCGCACCGGCGATCTGCTCTTTTTCAACTACAGCAAGGACGCCCCGTACATGCATTACGGCGAGGTCGACCGGCAAAACCGGCTGGTGCACTACGTGCCGGTGCCGCTGCCGGGCCCACGGCTTCCGCACGACATGGCGTTCACCGAACATTTCGCCATCCTGAATGACTTTCCGCTGCATTGGGACGAGAATCTGCTGCCGCAAGGCAAGCACAAGCTCAGCTACTACCCCGACAAGCCGTCGCGCTTTGCCATCGTGCCGCGCCGCGGGGCCGCCTCGGCGCAGATCCGCTGGTTCGAGGCGAGCCCGACCTACGTGCTGCATTGGCTCAATGCCTGGGAAGACGGTGACGAGGTGGTGCTGCATGGCTATCACCAGAAGACGCCCATGCCGAAGGCCGGCTACGACAACACCGGCAACACCATGGGGCCGGACCGGTATGGCCCGACGCTGTACGAATGGCGCTTCAACCTGCGCACCGGCGCTACGCGCGAACGCCGCCTGGACGAGCGCTATCTCGAATTCGGCATGGTCAACATGGAGTACTGGGGCAAGCCGTATCGTTACTCGTACAACATGCTTGCGCATCCCGGAGCATTCCTGTTCGACGGCATCCTGCGCTATGACCACACCACCGGCGAGTCGCAACAGTATCTGTTCGGCGAAGGCCGCTTCGGCAGCGAATCGCCGATGGCGCCGTGTCACGACGCGCAGGGTGAGGACGATGGCTATGTGGTCAGTTTCGTCACCGACATGAACACCGAGCGTTCCGAATGCCTGGTGCTGGACGCCCGCGATCTCGCCGCCGGGCCGGTCGCGCGCATTTTCCTTCCCCATCGCGTCAGCAGCGGCACGCATGCGTGCTGGGCCGATGCGAGGGACATCCAGTCCGATTGGGCTGGCTTGCTGTGAACCCCCAACCGAGCCATTGACATGAGCCAATCCGCATACATCCTCGGCGGCTACCAGACCGACTTCGCCAAGGTCTGGTCCCGCCATGGACAGGACATCTCCGACATCATCCGCGACACCACGCTCGGCACCCTCGACGCCTGCGCGCTCGATGCAGCGCAGATCGAGAGCATCCACGTCGGCAACGCGTTCGGTGAACTGCAACGCCAGCAGGCGCATCTCGGCGCGATGGTGGCGCAAGTGGTGCCGGAACTGTGGGGCGTACCGGCCATGCGCCATGAGGGCGCCTGCGCGTCGTCGTCGCTGGCAGTACTGACGGCGATGGCGGAGCTCGAAGCCGGGCGCTATGATTGCGTGCTGGTGGTAGGCGCCGAGGAGTTTAAAAACATCTCGGGCCACGAAGCCTCAAAAAATCAGAATTCCGCCGCGTGGCAAGGTCGCGAAGAGATCGAATGTACCTTCATGTGGCCCGCGGCATTTGGGCGCATCGCGCACGAGTATGAGCGCCGCTTCGGCTTGGACCGAAAATACCTGAATCGCATTGCCGAGATTAACTACGGTAATGCTCGCCGCAATCCATTGGCGCAGACCCGCAACTGGCAGTTCAACGCCGACAGTTTCACCGACAACGACGAAGCCAACCCGCTGATCGAGCCGGGCACGCGCCGCCAGGACTGCGGCCAGGTGACCGACGGCGGCTGCGGCATTGTACTGGCCTCGCCGCGCTTCGCGCAGGAGTATGCGTGCCGGCGCGGCACATCGGTCGACCAACTGCCGCGTATCGCAGGGTGGGGACACCGCACCGCCGGCCTGCGCTTGCAGGACAAGTTGGAGCGCAGCCGTGACCAGGCCTATGTATTCCCGCACCTGCGCCACGCCATCGAGGATGCCTGGCGACGGGCCAATGTGACGGGTATTGAGGCGATCGACGGGGTCGAGACCCATGACTGCTTCACCACCACCGAGTACGTGGCGCTGGATCACCTCGGCCTGACGCCGCCGGGGCAGAGCTGGCAAGCCGTGGAAGACGGCAGCATTGAACCGGGCGGACGGTGCCCCGTCAATATGAGCGGCGGTTTGATTGGGTGTGGGCACCCGGTGGGCGCCACCGGCGCGCGCATGTTGTTGGATGCCGCGCGCCAGGTGACCGGCACGGCAGGGGAGGCGCAAATCGAAGGCGCAAAGCGGCTCCAGACGCTGAATATCGGCGGGTCGTGCGCCACCGTGGCCAGCTTTGTGGTGGAGCGGGAGGGGGAAGCGTGAAGCCGCTCACTGAGATCGGTGCCGATACGAAGGCCACCATGCCGGTGCTGGCATGGCGGGATGGGAGCCTTGCGCATATCCGCTTCAACCGGCCGGCGGCGCGCAACGCCGTCGACCTTGCGCTAGCGCGGGCCTTCCGCCTTGCCTGCGAAGACCTCGCGGCCGCCACCGATGTGCGTGCACTGATCCTGAGCGGCGAAGGGCGGGCCTTCCTGTCCGGCGGCGATCTGCAGGCGATGACCTCGGCGCATGGCAGCCCGGCCGAGATTGTCGACGAAATGCACGGCGCGCTTGCCGTGATGGAGCGTCTCGAATTCCCGAAGGTAGCCGCCGTACACGGCGCGGTGGCGGGCGGTGCCATCGGCGTGATGCTGGCCGCGGACCTGATCGTCGCCGCGGCGGATACGCGCTTCAATGTCGCCGCCGCGCTGGTCGGCGCGAGCCCCGAGTGCGGCACCACCTGGCGCCTGCCACGCGCCGTGGGGCTGCGTCGCGCCCTGGAGCTTGCGCTGTTGTGCGAGCCGCTGTCCGCGCCAGACGCATGCGCTGCCGGCCTGATCAACCGCGTGGTGGCACCGGCGGAGCTGATGGCTGAGGCCGAGGGGATCGCGCGTCGCCTGGCAGCCGGTCCGCCGCTGGCGCTGGCGCTGACCCGGCGCTTGCTGCTCGATGCCGGCCAGCGCGATCTGACGGCCCAGCTGCGCGCCGAGGCCGAAAGCTTCGCGCTATGTGCCGCGAGCGCGGACTTCACCGAAGGCGTGACGGCGATGCTGCAGAAGAGGCAGGCTAACTTTGGCTGACATCAATCGGATCGAGCGGACTGCTGTTCCGCTCGGTAAAAGAGTCGGGCGACAACATGAACAGTGAATTGCAGGACACACACAGCGCTGCAGCCGTCGCGCCATCGCAGCGCTTCCGGCTGGATGGGCGCGTGGTGCTGGTCACCGGTGCATCGAGCGGACTCGGCAAGCACTTTGCATCTGTGCTGGCGGAGGCCGGCGCGCGTGTCGCGCTCGCCGCGCGTCGCGTGGACAAGCTGCAACCGATCGTCGAAGTGATCTCGCAGGCGGGCGGAACGGCGTGCGCATTGGCGCTCGATGTGACCGACGCGAAAAGCATCCAGGCCTGCTTCGACGCGATACCGTGGGGTACTCCGCAGGTGGTCGTCAACAATGCCGGGGTCGCGCTGACCGGGCCGGCGCTAGAGCAGACCGAGGCGGATTTCGATGCGGTGGTCGACACTAATTTGAAAGGGTGCTGGCTGGTCGCCTGCGAAGCCGGGCGGCGCATGACGAATGCCGGCGGCGGCAGCATTGTTAATATCGCCTCGATTCTTGGCGCCAGGGTGACGGCGGGCGTTGCACCGTATGCCATCTCGAAAGCTGGCGTGATCCAGGCGACCAAGGCACTGGCGCTGGAACTGGCGCGGCACCGGATCCGGGTCAATGCGCTACTCCCCGGCTACGTGATGACCGAGATGAACGAAGACTTCCTGCGCAGCGAGGCCGGCGAGAAGCTGCGCCTGCGCATTCCCGGCCGGCGTTTCTGCCAGCTGACCGACATGGACGGGCCGCTTCTGCTGCTGGCATCGGATGCTGGCGCGGCAATGACCGGGACGACGCTGGTGGTGGATGGCGGACATCTGGTGAGTCCGTTATGAATGCCGATCTGCTGGCCCCGTGCCGCCGCTTCGATTTTAACGCGCGAGCAGAGCAAGGTGGTGCGGAATGCCCTTGAGGTCCGCTGCCCTCCATGCCGACGAGGAAAATCCCACGATGTGAGCTGTTCTTTCGAAGCTATTTTCCACCGCCTGCGTTGTGCGCTCTAATTCTGCAATGAAGGAAAGCTGGCACTGCAGGCTCCACCATTCCAGACCATAAGAAAGGCGGCCATGACAGCCGTCTACAGGAGACAAGAGCATGTCCACGAAAACCCGCCGATCGTTTCTCGCGTTCGCTGCCCAGGCCGCGTGCCTCGCTTCGCTCGGCAACCCGGTGTGGGCTCAGTCGAAGCCGGTGGCCCGGATCGTCGTCCCGTTCGCGCCCGGCGGCGGCGGCGACGTGCTGGGCCGCCTGCTGGCGGAGAAGCTTTCCGTCGAGCTGGGGCAGACCGTCATCGTCGAGAACCGGCCGGGAGGCAGCGCCACGATTGCCACCGACGTGGTGGCCAAGTCGGCGCCGGATGGCAATACGATCCTGCTGACGGTGCCGCTGCTGGTGCAGACGCCATCGCTGTTCAAGAAGCTGCCATATGACCCGATCGCAGACCTGACGCCGGTCATTGACGTGGTCACCTCGCCGCTATGGGTGGCGGTCAGTACCTCGCGGACCTCAGCGCGCACCGTCAAGGAGTTCGTGGCGGACGTCAAGGCGCATCCGGGCAAGCATAGCTTCGCCTCGCTCGGCAACGGCTCCTCCGCACATGTGCTCGGCTCGCAGTTCAACGCAGTGGCCGGGCTGGACATGATCCACGTGCCCTACAAAGGCTCTGCCCCGGCGAGCGTGGCGCTGGTCGCGGGCGAGGTGTCACTCACGATTCTGGATATCGTCACGCTGAAGCCGCAACTGGCATCGGGCAAGATCCGCCTTCTGGCGGTCACTGGCGGCAAGCGGTCGCCGTTGACGCCCGAGGTGCCGACGCTGGCTGAGCAAGGCTATCCGGGCTTCGATCTGCCGACGTGGGCCGGGCTGTTCGTCCCCAGCAAGACCTCGCCAGAGATCGTCCGCAAGCTGCACGCGGCGACCGTGAAGGTTCTCCATCAGCCTGATGTCGTATCACGCCTCGGCAGCCTTGGCTACATGCCCGGCGGGCAGTCCCAGGAATCGTTCGCCAAGGGAGTCGGCGCCGAAAAAGTGCGCTGGGCCGAGCTGATTGGGAAGGCCGGGATTCAACCGGACTGATCTGCCGCTGCCGGCCCCGGTGGGGCCGTTCAGTCGCAACCATGCTGTGACATTTGCCACTGCGCATACGCGCAGAGCCCCCTTTTTTTCTTCCGAATTTGTCGAGGTGATCCAATGACGTGGATTTCATTCCCCCGCCGGCGTGCCCTGATGGCGATGCTGGTTCTGCTGTGCGGCCCGGTTGCGGCCCAATCGTACCCCGACAAGCCAGTGCGGGTCGTAGTGCCGTTCCCCGCCGGTGGCGGTACCGATGTGGTCGCGCGCATCGCCGGTTCGGCGCTGCAGGTCAATATGAAGCAGGCCATTGTGGTCGACAACCGGCCCGGCGCAAGCGGCGTGATCGGCAGCGACTATGTCGCCAAGGCCCAGCCTGACGGCTATACGTTACTGTTCACGATTCCGATCCTGCTGCAGACTGCCAGCGCGATGCCGAAGATCCCGTATGACCCGCTGCGCGATTTCGTTCCCGTGACCACCCTGGTTAGCGCGCCGCTGTGGCTGGCAGTCAGCACCAGCCGCGTAAAGGCCACCGATTTCGCAGCATTCACCAGCGAGGCGAAAGCCACCACCAAAAAGTGGGAATACTCGTCGTTCGGCAACGCCTCGTCGTCGCACTTGTACGGCCACGCATTGAACCAGGCGCTAAGTGCCGGCATGCTCCACGTCCCCTACAAAGGCGGCAGTGCCGCGGTGCAAGCGCTGGCGAACGGGGAGGTCGCCGCGATGTGGACCGATTACCCGTCTGTGCGTCCCTATGTCGTATCCGGGAAGGTGCGCATCATCGCCTCCTCTGGCGCCAAGCGAAGCCGCCTGACGCCCGATGTCCCCACGCTGTCGGAACTTGGCTTGCCGGGTTTCGAAGCGCTCGGCTGGGGCGCCTTCTTCGCCCCCGCGGGAACGCCCCCGGAGGTCGTCAAGCGCTTGCAGACCGAGATTTCGGCGGTGACGCGCAATCCGGACGTCGTCAGGAAATTTGCCGACCTGGGCTACGAGCCCGGGGGCAAGCCGCAGCCGGAATTCGCCGCCGATGTCCGCGCCGATCAGGCACGCTGGTCCGCCTTGATCAAGGCGGCCGACATTCGGCTGGACTGAGCCTTCGAGAAGGGCGGCCCATTTGTTGCCTCGGTATGGGCCGGGGCTAACACTGCGTAAGGAGGGGCGGCGCGTTATCTCATATTTCTGAATTGAATCATCAGAAACGTTCTTCTGATGAGCAGGCAGGTAGGCAGGTAGGCAGGTAGGCAGGAAGAATAAATTGCCGCCGGGAAATGGGGAATTCCCGCAGGGTGTGCATCACATCGATAAGGAGGAGTGTTTTGAACAAGATTGGACGGGTTCGGTTTCTGGCATCGGTTATGGCGATGGGTGCAACGGGTATGTCGGCGCCGGTCGTATTCGCGCAATCCAGTGTTACGATTTACGGCGTGGCCGATACCTATCTGGAGTACAGCAGCAACAATCGTTCTGCAGTTGCGGGAGATAACAGCGCCAAGTCGGCGGTCAAGCTCACCTCTGCCGGCTTGTCCGGCCCGCGTTGGGGCTTGCGCGGCGTGGAAGATCTGGGTGGCGGCATGAAGGCCCTGTTCGTGCTGGAGAGCGGCTTCAATATCGACACCGGTACGATGGCCGACACCTCGCGCTTGTTTAACCGGCAATCCTTTGTCGGCATGGAATCGCCCTATGGACGGCTAACGTTTGGCAGGCAATACACGACGTTTTTTGACATCCTGGCCAACTTTACGCCGCTCTACTACTCGGGCACCTACGAACCGTTCTCGGTGCTGCTCGGGCCCTTGCGCGTCGATAACGCGGTCAAGTACCGCATCGCCCTCGGCGCGCTGACGGCGCAGGCTCACTACGCGTTCGGCGAACAGCCTGGCTCGATTCAGGCCAGCGCATCCTGGGGCGGCGGCGTCAGCTATGGGTCGGGGCCGTTTGCGGTCTCGGCGATCTATGACCAGGGCAATGGCCCCGACACCGCCGCCGGCATCGCCAAGTCGCGCAAGGCAGCAGTGGCCGGCACCTACACGCAGGGACCGATCCGGCTCTCGGCCGGCTACCGCTGGGGCAAGGACGTCGCCGCAAACGGTGCTACCTCGTCGCGCGACAATATGTATTGGGCCGGCATCGGCTATCAGATCGCCACGCCATTCGGGCTGACGCTCGCCTACTACTACGACGACATCAAGTCGAAGGCAGGCGTCGCCAACCCGGCCAATCCGCAACAGTACGTGTTGCAGGGAATCTACTCATTATCCAAGCGCACCGACGTCTATGGCGTGGCCGCCTACGCAAAAAACTCTGCGCTCAACTTCGCTTCGCTGCAGACGCTCGCACCGGGGAAAACCAACCAAACCGGGGTTGCGCTGGGGATTCGGCACAAGTTCTGAGTGCGCCGGGAGACCGGTAAGGAGTAGGTGGTGAAAGTCCACTGCGATGAAGGAATAGCGAACCACATCGGCCCCGAGCCGTGCGCAGGCCACCGTGAGGTGGTCAGCGAAGCGTCGGTAGGGGAACGTGCGGGCCAGCCATCGAGCCGCGATAGTTGTGTTGTTCCGGGTGCCGACGCGGTTCAGAACGCGGAAGGCAACATGAAGGGGCGCGTGAACGCGAGTGCCTCGACGACCCGGCGTGGTCCAAGACCCTGGCACGCACGGACGCTCTTTGCGCGGGAACCGGGAGATCTCTCGTCTGGCCAGTCGCAGCATGGCCTGGTCCGCATCGGGAAGGCGAGGAGCCGTAGCCGATGATGAACGGACGGGAGAAGTCAGACTCCGCCGTACTAGCGAGGAAGCCTGCGAACAATGCCGGGAAATCGGCTGCGGAGTGGGTGGAGCGAAGGGCGGGGACCAAGGGGAACATGGGTCAGTCCAACACGTGCCGGGCGCAGAACCGGGCAAGCGTGCCACAGGGGCTGGAACGTGTACGGCGAGCTGCAAGGCAGCGGAAGAAGGAGCGGTTCACTGCGTTGCTGCATCACGTCACTGCCGACCGGCTTCGGGAGTCGTTTTATGCGCTCAAACGCAACGCGGCTCCGGGAGTGGATGGCATGACGTGGAGGTACTACGAGGCAGGACTGGAGGAGCATCTCCAGCGTCTGCACACGCAAGTACTCAGCGGAGCGTATCGGGCGCTACCCGTTCGGCGGCAGTACATACCAAAGCCGGACGGCAAACAGCGTCCATTGGGGATTGCCGCACTGGAAGACAAAATCGTCCAGCGCGCGGTGGTTGGAGTGCTAAATGCGATCTACGAGGAAGACTTCCTCGGTTTCTCGTACGGGTTCCGACCCGGACGCAGTCAGCATGATGCGTTGGACGCGTTGGCAACGGCCATCATCCGCACCCCGGTGAACTGGATCCTAGACGCCGACATCCGGAGCTTCTTCGACTCGGTCAGTCAGGACTGGCTGGTTCGGTTCATGGAGCATCGGATCGGCGACGAGCGCGTCATTCGCCTTGTGCGGAAATGGCTCAAGGCGGGCGTTCTGGAGAATGGGGAACTGAGCGTCAGTGAAACCGGTACACCGCAGGGTTCGGTGGCTTCGCCACTGTTCGCGAACGTGTATATGCACTACGTGTTTGATCTCTGGGCCAACCGGTGGCGACGGCGGGAAGCTAAAGGCAACGTCATCATTCTGCGGTACGCGGATGATGTTGTGGTTGGCTTCGAGCACGAAGCTGACGCGCGGCGCTTCTGGGACGCGATGCGACAGAGGCTGGAGGAGTTCTCGCTTGCGCTTCACCCGGACAAGACGAGGCTACTGGAGTTTGGCCGCAACGCAGCGGCCAACCGCCAGAGTCGAGGCCTTGGCCGGCCGGAGACCTTCGCCTTCCTGGGCTTCATCTTTATCTGCGGACGATCGCGTCGCGGTGCCTTCCAGTTGCAGAGGAAGACTCGCGGTGATCGCATGCGGGCGAAGCTCAGGCAGATCAAGGAGGACCTGCGACGGCGCATGCACGACCCGATTCCTGCGCAAGGAAAATGGCTTGGGCAGGTGGTGCGCGGATACTTCGCGTACCACGCGGTACCAACGAACTCGCGAGCGCTCAGCGCGTTCCGTTACCACGTTGTTGACCTCTGGCGGCGTGCGCTCAGGCGCCGCAGCCAAAAAAATCATATGACGTGGACGCGGGTCGAGCGGATCGCGGATGCCTGGCTCCCGCAGCCTCGAATCCTTCATCCATGGCCGGACCGGCGCTTTGCCGTCAAACACCCGAGGTAGGAGCCGTATGCCCGAATCGGGCTCGTACGGATCTGTGCGGGGGGTGCTCAGTAATGGGCATTCCTACCGCGATGATAAGGGCGCTGGTCTCGGCACGCAAGATGTGTAGACCCTGAGTGGAGGCATATGGCCGGGAGTGGCCGTATGCCTTCGAATCTATGACGGCTCGATCGCAGTTAACAAATGGACGCTAGCGAAGATGATGAAGCGTAACGCTTTCGACGCCGAGGACAAACATGACTAACAGGCATGATTTCGCCGGCACGGTGCCGGTGCGCGAGCAGCATCAGTTCGACCAGACGGCCCTGGAGCGCTGGATGGAACAGAATGTGGCGGGCTATGCGGGGCCGCTCACGATCGACCAGTTCAAGGGCGGGCAGTCTAACCCCACATACCGCCTGACCACGCCTGGCCGCAGCTATGTGCTGCGGCGCAAACCGCGCGGCGCCTTGCTGAAGGGCGCCCATGCGGTGGAGCGCGAAGCGCGCGTGATGGCGGCGCTCGGCCAAGCGGATTTTCCGGTGCCGTATATTCACGGGCTTTGCACCGACAATTCGGTAATTGGCAGCTGGTTCTTCGTCATGAATATGATCGAAGGCCGGATCTTCTGGGATGCCAGCTTTTCCGATGTGTCACGGCATGACCGGGCGGCGTACATGGACGCGATGAACGCGACGCTGGCCCGGTTGCATACAATAGATCCCGCTTCGATCGGTCTAAGCGATTACGGCAAGCCTGGCGGTTACGTGGCTCGCCAGGTGGCGCGCTGGTCGGCCCAGTACCTGAGCGACGAACTGGCCGGTCGGCATCCCGCGATGGATCTGCTCGCCAACTGGTTGCCTCGGCATCTGCCAGCCGCCGATGAGGTTGCCATTGCCCATGGCGACTTCCGGGCCGACAACGTGATTTTTCATCCCACCGAGCCCCGGGTGCTGGCGGTGCTGGACTGGGAACTGTCGACCCTCGGTGATCCACTTGCCGACTTTGCCTACCATGTAATGATGTTCCGCATGCCGCCTGATATCCTGGGTGGCATCTCGGGGCTGGACTTGGCAGGCTTGGAATTGCCGGACGAGGCTGCGTATGTCGACGCCTATTGCAGGCGTACAGGCCGCGATGGTATCCCGAACCTCGATTTCTACATCGCCTTCAACATGTTCCGCTTCGCCGCGATCCTGCATGGCATCAAGGGCAGAGTTGCGCGCGGCACGGCGTCCAATGCCGAGGCGCATGCCATGGGCGAACGCTTTGCGCGCGTGGCCGAGTTGGCTTGGGCGCAGGCGCAGCGGGTAGGTTGAGAGCTGGACCGGGATTTCGCGTTAGCTCTTTTGCGGCGCGCATCGGTGGTCGCGACCCGGCTGCCCGGCCGCATCGACGCATATGTACCGGCCCGAAAGGCGGCCCATGCGTCTTTCATGGGCGGGGTACGGTTGAGGGATCCATAATTTTGACTTCCAGGCCACATTTTTGACGACGGCCAAACACCGTAGCTTCGAAGCACACACACTGCGGCACTGAAATTTTGCGAGTATTGCCCGTCCAGGTCATATATTCGACAGGCGGGGTAAGGTGCTTGCGCGAGGGGCTGCAGCATGTGGCCATGATTGAGCAAACCGTCGGCGGCTCATCGTCATCAAGGAGTTGGACAAGAGGTTCAAGAAAAAGGAGCGGCCAAGCGGCAGTAATGTCAGGCAGGTGGATCTGGCGCGGCCTGGTTGCCGGTGCCAGTTTTGGTTACGATCGCCTACCTTGCTTCAACACTACGGCAGCATCTATCCGATTTTCAGAACCGTTCCGACTTCATACCGAATCTAAGCATCGACACCGAGCTGATGCTCGTTTGCGGCCGCTCGGCATCTCGCCGGGACGGCCGTTCTTTTTTGTGCGAATGGAATGAAAGGCGCCGCGCGCCGGCGGCGCAGTTTGCTGACAAACGGTTGAGGAGTGGCCGAATGTCAGCGCAGGAGTGCAGAATTCAGGTACCAGCGCGCTGGCCGCCGGCCGCCCCCCAAATGAAGGACCGCTTCCCGGGCGATGGGAGAGGGGTGTGGGTGACGGCCGGAGCGTCGACGAAGAGCCGCGCCTCGGTATGCAAGTGCCTGCCCTCACCCCTGTCCCTCTAGTGCTTTCCACCGCATTGAGCAATCCGCTGGCCGAGAGCAATGGCGTCGATTTTATCGATACGCTGGACTATGACGTCATCGGCCTGCCGGAAGCCAGCGCGATCCACAACTTCCTCAAGCGCGCTGGGGCGAACCTGCAGCGCGAACCGCGTTGGCGCGTCCAGGTCAGCAACTTCGAGACCGCGTGCCGGATGGTCGAGGCAAATGTCGGTGTCGGCGTTCTGCCCGAGAGCACCGCCGCGCGCCACGCCCATACGATGGCGCTGCGCATCGTCAAGCTCAACGACGAATGGGCCGAGCGCAAGCTGCAGATCTGCGTGGCCGAACTCGGCGCCTTGCCACTGTTTGCGCGCAAGCTGGTCGACCTGTTGGTCGAGGACGGCCTCGGGCGCCAGGACTGACGGCGCCCCCTCAGCCGCTAGCCGCTACTGTTGCCGGAAGCCGTTAAAAAGCCCGGGACGGTCGCTGCCAGGGCCAAGACACACGTCGCTGGCCAATCCATGGGAAATCTCGTTGAGCGAGTTCGTGAAATTCCTGGTTCAAGAGCGCGACGCGCACTTGCACGACGCGGTGTGCCCCGGTACGACTCCAACGCATATGTTGGCTCTTACACATGCGGCGACCAATGATTCGATTGATAGATGACTCGACGAAGCCAGTCGCGATTCGTCGGCCAACACGCTGCCGGGCACGATAGTCGATTAGCGACTCAAGGTTGCTATTGAGGTAGCTGATCAAAGCTATAAGCTTGCAATGTGCTTGTCTTGCTTGGCGTCTCGCGTTTGGGTCGAGTCGTTCGCGCAGCTCAAGCAGGCAACACAGCTCCTTAGCGAGCTTCTGCCAACGAAACGTTTGTCCGGTCCAGACGAAGCTGCGAAAGCGAACAAACAAATCCCAAAGCTCGAACGCTGACCCGTTAGCCGTAAGGCGTCCATACGCCAGAGGAGCGATAGCTTGATCTACATATCGCATCATTCGACCGATGTGCGCCCAGTCGAGTACCCATTCGGTATCGAACGGAAGGTCGTCAGCAACGCCGGCAAGATCCAGGGCGCCGTCAGTCACGACGCAGACCTCATTAGGATCGTCGTACCCGCTGTCCACGAGGAATTTTGTCATTTCCTCCTGCAATCGCTTGGTGCGTGGCATGGCGGAAGCCCAGACCCGTGGTTGGCTGCCAGGCTGGCCTAACGCCGCAACCACGACGGCTATCGATGATGACGTCTTCCTTGCGCGATTGTCTTTGCCTGTTCCCTTGCCATTATTTCGCGCTCGCCTAACATAGCCGACATCAATCCCTAGCTCAGCAATTGGACTTTCCTCCTTGCACCATCGCCGCACGGGCAATGCGTCCTGTAGGGATTTGCCGACGGCCATTGTGTGATTGCGGATCGTCACGTGACTATCGCGTCCGGAGGTAGGTAACAAAAGGTCCATGACCTGCTTGGCCTGCCGGTAGGGCATCGTGGCGCCGAGTTCAGCATGCAGCCATCGTAGCTCGCTCGTGCTTGCCTCCTTAACGTAGTTCTTAAGCGGCGACACATACCTGGATCGGTCCGCACCACACTTGCATGCTTTCCATCGATCGCGGCAGTAGTAGACCTTGCCCAGGGTGGTCTTCAATTCGGAGGAATGCCCGTCATGCACACGACGGAGCGCGCCGCAGGCTTTACAAGCTCGCTGCAACGCGCAGTAGCGATCGATCTGCTCTACGACAAATTCCTGCTGAACGCTATTGACTAATGATTTGCCTTCTGCAAGGGACAAGCCGACGTCGCCGGGTTCGCCGGAGTCGGCGCGGTGGAACCGCATCAACTCAACCCGTTTGACCGCGGTGGCTTCGCCATCATCGAACTCGAGAACGATCGTGCATCGCATGTCGACTCCCCGCCTCTTTGATATCGAGACGATACTCCGATGCATGGCGGCATCCCAGGGTTTTTAACGGCTTCCTGCAACACCGCCGCCGATCAACTGTTGATCCCAGTGCGTGTCCGATGTTGCCCCCTGGCCGAGGGCCAGTCGATTCGCTGCCGATCGCCTCCGGAGCATCGCCTTCCGCAGCGTCAAGGCCCAACAAGGAGCAAGGTGCTGTTGAGTGGTCAAATTCATAAGATATTTTACTGAGTGTAGTAGAAATAACTGTTTGCCATATTAATGAATTCGCTCTTTAATTTGCAAAAAGCACGACAAGCAAAACTGGAACAACCGCATCAACCGTCGTGAGCCCCCGATCAAATCGATGGGAAGGGCCCCGGTCACAGGCTAAAACTGTATGACCATCTTCTTTCTCTCCTCCAAAACGGCATGAAAGATATCGGTTGTGAATTTTCAATAAAAACCTGAAGTGGCTTGCATGAGGCAGCATCGCTATCGAATAACTGTCGAGCATCTCACCGATGCAAATGGGCAGCCACCAACCAGGCAAGCCACCTATCTTTCAAAGTCTGAAATCACGCCGATATGCTTGGCATCGTCGAAGAAATTCGAGCACGCGGAGGCTTCGAGACACAGACAGCCACCTCCTTTGCAGTCTGTTTGAAATTATTTGGAGAGGTGATTCTGAAGCATCGCGGACACCCACTGTTCACGGAGTTTGCACCACACTTTCAAAAATTCATGCAAAAAATCAAGTAAGAGACATAAAACCTTTCTCAACGCGCACGGTGATTCCCACGCCTTATATAAATAATCTTCCAATCAATCTTCCGTCACACTCATGAATAGACTACACACCATCATCGCCCTTGGCTTGGCTGCATCCGGAGCTATCATGCTTGCCGGTTGTGGCGCTTCCCATGCGCAAGCAAGCGCGGAAGAGGCGGAGGAGACTCGGTTCATCGATCTTACATACCCCATCCCGACCTTCGAGCCCTTGCCTGGGAAGCCCACCGAAGCCGATCTGACGAAGCCGCTGGGTGAAAGCAAACCGATCCCGAGCTTCTTTCCTCAGGCTGTCTTCGTGCCAAGCGTCAACCCCATGGACAGTGGCCATTTCTATCGGGGCATACTCCGGATCGCCGAGCATCATGGGACGCACATCGATGCTCCGTCTCACTACGTGAACACCCAGGCAACCCTTGAAGCTGGCGCGGTCAAGCCCAAGTTTCAGAATGAGCTTACGCTGAAGGATCTCACCGGATCTATCGTATTCATTGACATCAGCAAGCGGATTCAACAGGAGCTGGACAAGAATGGCGGAGTTCCAAGCCCCGATAGAAGGAGGACCGACTTCTCTGAAAACTCCGGCAACAATGTCACAGTTTCCGACATCGACGCTGTTGCAGGTCAGATCAAGAATAATTCGTGGATTGTGGTCAATAGTGGTTGGGGAAAGTTCTTCAACGACCAAAACCTGGACACTTCTCCATTTGTGAATGGTTGGAACTTCCCCGGTGTTAGCAAGGCGGCGCTGGATCGATTGATTGAAATCGAAAACCAAAATGGCATCCGAGTAAACGGAATAGCAACAGACAATCTCGGCATCGACAGCGGCGAGACGGAGCGTGGCGAAGGCGATCAATGGAATCACTCCTACCACTCCCACGTCAGAGGATTGCAGCGCGGCTGGAAGTTTGTCGAAAATATTGCAAATTTGGATGAACTGGCCGCGCATAAAGCCAAAAAGTGCACGTTGATTATTGGGGCGCTGCCAATCGAAGGAGGAAGTGGCAGCCCGTCGCGCGTTATGGCTGCGTGCAATTAATCTATTTTTTGTCATGATCTGCCAGCGGATACCAATGTCCGCTGGCAATCTGCATTTTTGTACCTTCTTTTCGACAGGCGCTCTATTCACGAAATATAGTAGGCGCTCCCAGTCGGAGTCGAAATCTTACGCGCAACCGGTTGGCGACGATGCTCTCGCATCATTGAGGTGAAGCCTGGGCATAAGACAGTCGACACCCCTCAAGTGGTTGTGCGGTTCAATCACGCTGCGTGCCCGTCAGCATTGGGCGTCAGGACTCTGTATGTACGCACCGTACAAGATGCTCCGCAAACGCATTGGCCGCCGGCGACAACGCGACGCCGGCTCGATGCACCATCAGCACGTCGCGTTCGATCACAGGCTTTTCCAGCCGCTTCCATGCGACGCTGGCATTACCCAACAGCTCTGAGGCGTGTGCGGGCACGATGGCGACGCCAAGTCCAGCTTTCACTAGAGCAATTAACGTGCCACTGTAGGTTGCTTCCAGCGCGGGCTCGAACGGCAACTCCCCTGCAACGAATCCAGCCTGCGTCAGCTCCCTGAAAACACTTCCGCTGCGCAAAGTCAGCAGTGGAAAACCTTTGAGATCCTGCCATGTCAGCCGCCCCAGGCGCGCCAGCGCATGGCGCCGAGGAAAAACAGCCACAAGCGGTTCTGAGAAGAGCAGAACGCTGGACAGGTCGTCCTCCGTTCGTCGGAACGTGCCGATGCCCAAATCCGCTATGCCAGAGCGGACGTTCGGCAGAACCTGATCCGTCAAGGAGTCCAGCACGAGTGCATCGACGCCTGGGTGCTCGCTGCGGAATGTCGCAAGGATCTTCGGCAGCAAGGTGCTCGACAGGATCAGCGGCGCGGCGATGACGACGCGACCGCGTTGCAGCGCCAAGAGCTTGTCGACGTTGCCTACAGCGTGTTCCAGTTCGCTGAGGATGCGTTGCGCACTCGCGAAGAACTCCTGCCCCACCGCTGTGGGACTAGTGCGGCGGGTGGTGCGGTCAATGAGCTGTGTTCCCAATGCGGTCTCCAGGTCACGAACCAGTTGGCTGAGCGCCGATTGCGTCAAGTGCATCGCGTTCCCCGCAGCAGTAAAGCTCCCTTTTTGCACGACGAGCACAAAGGCACGCAGCTGTCGGATGGTCACATTCATAAGCAATGTCGCTGAATTAATTAGAAATAACTGTTTGCATTATGAATCAAATCGCTCTGTAATGCACTAAAACACAACCTATTAAAGCCAACACGGAGACCTCAATGAAGAGACGAACCTTTACTGCGGCACTGACAACTGCCGCATTCGCATGGAAGCCACTCGTGGCCGGCGCCCAAACGGCGTCGCCGAGTTCGGGACAAGCTTGGCCTACCAAGCCCATCACCTATGTCGTGCCGTTCACGCCCGGTGGAACAACCGACATCGTCGGACGCGCGATCAGCACGGGGCTCTCGAAGACCCTTGGTCAGCCGATGATCGTGGACAATAAGCCGGGTGCTGCCGGTGCGATCGCTGCTCGTCTCGTTGCGAAGGCTCATCCTGATGGCTACACGTTGCTTGGCGGAACGATCAGCACTCACGCCATTAATCCGGGGCTCTACAAAGACCTGGGCTACGACCCGCTCAAGGACTTTGAGCCCATCACGCTGGTTGGGGTGGTCCCCAATGCGTTGTACGTCAATGCACAACTGCCGGTTCGCTCGGTACAGGACCTCATCGCACTGATCAGGAAGGATCCGGCCATGCGCACGTTCGCGTCTCCGGGTGTGGGGTCGTCCACGCATCTGGCGGGCGAGCTTTTCGCCGATCTGATCGGCGTGCCGCTTACGCATGTGCCCTACCGGGGGCAGCCAGAGGCATTGCAGGACGTGGCGGGCGGCCGGGTCGCGTTTCTGTTCGATCAGTTGACTGCCGGTGTCCCACTCGTCAACGCGGGCAAGCTCAGGCTGCTTGCCGTGACGACGCCCAAGCGTACTGCCGCAGCGCCAGACACGCCGACGATGGAGGAAGCCGGCGTCAAGGGCTTTCAGGTAGCGGCCTGGCAGGCCGTGTATGCGCCCAAAGGCACTCCCAAAGTGATTCTCGACCGTCTGAACACGGAGATCGTCAAGCTACTCAAGACCCCCGAAGTTCGCGACAGGCTCGGTGCAAGTTCCGGCATCGAAGTGGTCGGCAGCTCGCCTCAAGAACTGACACAGTTCATGCAAAGCGAGATCAGGCGCTGGGCCGAACTCATCAAGAAGGCCAATGTGCAGATCAATTAGACCGGGGGAGAGATTCATGAAATGCTCAATAGGAATACTGGCCATGTCGGTCGCGGTGCTTGCCGGTTGTGCAGGAGCGCCGCGTGGGCAGGAGGACGCCATCGCGCTCAAGAGCGTGCGCGGCTACCACATCGGCGGCGAACGCAAGACGCTGAGCGGCCTGCCGGTCAAGGAGATCCGTACCAATCCACAGGCGCCGATCCGCAAATCCGATCCGAATGGCGACTACCAAGTCGGGCAGTTATACGTGCAGCAGTTCACGCTCGCGTCGCCGCGCGCCAAGGTGCCGCTGCTGCTGTGGCACGGCGGTGGGCTCTCCGGCGTGACGTGGGAGACCACGCCCGACGGACGCTCCGGCTGGCACGAGTATTTCATGCAAGCGGGCTACGACACCTTCGTCTCCGATGCCGTGGAGCGTGGCCGTGCTTCGTGGGCGCGCTATCCGGAGATCAATCCCAGCGAACCCGAGCACCGCACCATCGACCAGGCCTGGGACATCTTCCGCTTCGGCCCTGCCGGTGGGTACTCGGCGAACGTCGGCAAGCAGAAAACCTACCCGGGTGTGCAGTTCCCGGTGGCGCAGATCGACCAGTTCACCAAGCAATTCGTCGCGCGCTGGAGCAGCAGCGATGCGTGGATCCAGAAAGCCTACGACGAGCTGGTGCAGCGGGTGTGCCCCTGCGTGATCATGGGCCATAGCCAGGCCGGCCAGTTCGTGTACACGGCGGCGCAGCATGCGCCGGACAAGGTCAAGGCAGTGGTGCTGATCGAACCGGTGTCCGCTATCGACCCAGCCAAGGAAGACCCGGCCCGCGTCAAGCACATCCCGCATCTGACCGTGTGGGGCGACTACGTGTCTGAGAGCGCACTGTGGACGCGGTCCCGCAACACGGTCGAGACATACACCAACGCCATCCGCAACGCAGGCGGCACGGCCGACACGATCGATCTGCCCACACTGGGCATCCGCGGCAACAGCCACATGGTAATGATGGACCGCAACAGCGACGACGTGGCCCGGCTGGTGCGCAACTGGATGGTCAAGCAAGGACTTGAGAACTGAGGAAGGACTGTTTATGAGCGACAAAAAACTGACAGGAAAAATTGCCCGCGAACGCATCGGGCTGATGGAGGTGCCGCGCCCGCCTGAAGGGCTGGTCGAGCGCTTCAAGGCGCTCGGCGATGCGAGCAGCGTCGTCTCGGACATCCTGGACGAGCTGGGCATCACGGGGGCGCAGGGGGCTTCGCAGTTCGTTCCCACGATCGCGGGCGCGTGCATCGTCGGCCCGGCTTTGACGGTGCGCAACATCATGCTGCGCGAGCACCCTTATGAGTCGGCTCGTAAGCATGCGAACCGCATGGCCGAGTTCGAGGCGCACAACCTCGCCTTGCCGGGCGACGTGGTTGTCATTGATGGCGTGACCGGCGTCTCCAACATGGGCGGCATCTCAGCCCAGACAGGAAAGCGGCAAGGTGAGGCAGGCGCCATCGTCAGCGGCGCGATCCGCGACATTGGGCACTCTAGAAGCGTGGGCTACCCGCTCTGGGCGACGGAGATTTCGCCGGTCACGGGCAAGTGGCGCATCGAAACCGTCGAGATCAACGGCGACGTGGAGATCGGCGGCATTCGGGTCTCTCCGGGCGACATCGTGCTGGCTGACGACACGGGCGTGTGCTTCATCCCGCGCGCAAGGGCCGAAGAAGTGCTCGTGCTGGCGGAGAAGAAGGCCGCCGCCGAGGCCCGCAAATGCAAGCTCATTGAGGAAGGCTGCCCCGTGGCCGACCTGCCATCCAACGCCTGAGGATATTTCCATGAAGATCGCTATTCTCGATGACTATGCGGACATCGTCCGCCATCTGGACTGCTTCCGGAGCCTGCAAGGGCACGAAGTTTCCATTCTCAACGAGCACATCGCCGACCTCGACGCGCTGACCCGGCGCGTGCAGGAAGCAGATGCGCTGGTGCTGCTGCGCGAGCGCACGGTGATCGACGAGGCGTTGCTGAGCCGGTTGCCGGGGCTCAAGCTCATCAGTCAGAACGGACACGTGCCGCACATCGACCTGGATGCTTGCACCCGGCATGGCGTGGCTGTGTGCTCCGCGCTCACGTCGCGCCCTTCCTATGCGGCGGCTGAACTGACCTGGGGGCTCATCATTGCCGCCATGCGCCATATCCCCTTCGAGGCCCATGCGTTGAAGAACGGAACCTGGCAATCATCCATCGGGCGCGGGCTGCGCGGGCGCACCCTGGGCATCATGGGCTATGGGCGCATCGGTAAGGTCATTGCCAACTACGCCAAAGCCTTCGAGATGAAAGTGCTGGTGTGGGACCGCTACCTCGACCAGGCCATCAAGGACGGACACGCTGTTGCCGCAAGCCGCGAGGCGTTCTTTGCCGAATCCGACGTGCTGACGCTGCACGTGCGGCTGAACGACGAGACGCGGGGCTTCGTGACCCCCGAAGACCTCGCGCGGATGAAGCCCACCGCGCTCCTGGTCAACACGAGCCGGGCTGAGCTGATCGCCCCTGGCGTGCTGGCCGCGGCGCTGAAGGCTGGCCACCCCGGCATGGCCGCCGTCGACGTGTTCGAGAACGAACCGGTCACCGGCGCCGCCGACCCGCTGCTGTCGTTGCCGAATGCGCTTTGCACGCCTCACATTGGTTACGTGGAAATCGACAACCACGAGATCGCCTACGGCAATGCGTTCAAGCAGGTGCTGGCCTTTGACGTAGGCTCGCCGATCAACGTTCACAATCCGGAGGCCGTCCAGGGGATGCCGTTCGAGGCAGCCCAGGTGGCCCACTGATTGCCATGATCGTCGAGAACGCCTCTACACGATCAAGCCCGAGCACATGAAGGAATACCTCTCGCTCTACGAGCGGGAGGGCGCACCGATTCAGACGCAAGTCCTGCACTTGCTCGGACACTCTTCGCCGGACACGGGCGTGCTGCATCAAGTCATCCACCTGTGGGCCTACGACAGCATGGAAGACCGAGCCCGCAAGCGCGCTCAGCTGCGTGATGCGCCGGGATGGAAGGAGTACGCAGCCAAGGTCAGTTGAAGCCGGTTTTGGGGCTATTATTGAGATTTCCGTAAAACATGACAACCGATTCTTTGCTGGCGCGTTATCTCACTAACGGAATGGTTGGAGATGCGTGCGATGACGAAGAAGCCGTTGGACGATGCAACGAAGAAACGCTTGCGGGCTGGCCGGATGCTATTGGCGGGCAAGCGTCCGGCAGAGGTGGCGTTGGCCGTGGGGGTAGCCCGACAGACCGTGTACACATGGAAGGGCTTGCTCGATGAAGGCGGAATCGATGCGCTACGGGCCGTGCCAGGTCGAGGTCGCCCGGCCAGACTGGAACCGGAGCAACTCGCCGGACTGCGCAAGGCGCTACTACAAAACCCGACCGAACACGGCTTTGGCACCGAGCTATGGACGCTCAAGCGCGTGGGTGCGCTCATCAAGCGCATGTACGGTGTCGAGTTCGGACAAACGCAAGTCTGGCGCATCCTTGGGACCCTGGGTTTCAGCGTGCAAAAGCCTGAGCGCCGCGCGATCGAGCGCGACGAAGAGGCTGTACGCCAGTGGAAGCAGCGCACCTGGCCGGCGCTTAAAAAAAAGCCCGGCGCGAAGGCCGATTGATCGTCTTCATCGACGAATCCGGTATCAGCGAACGCCCCACTCGGGTGCGGACCTGGGCGCTGAAGGGGCAAACGCCGGTTATCCAGTTTCACTTCAACTGGAACCACGTGTCGGTGATCGCCGGCCTGAGTCGCACCAATTACCTGTTTCGGTTGTACGAAGGCAGCGTCAAGAAGGAGCAGGTGGTCGAGTTTCTCAAGGCGCTCAAAGCGCACCTCGAGCAGCCGCTGCTGATCATCTGGGATGGTGCCCGACCGCATCGCTCTGCGATGGTCCGCCAATACCTCGATTCCCTCGAGGGGCATATCCAAATGACCTTCCTGCCACCGTACTGTCCCGAGCTCAATCCGGTTGAGTACCTGTGGGCCTGGCTCAAACGGCATGCGATCGCGAACTTCTGTCCCAAGAACCTCGACGAGCTGCGCACCACCGCCCGCAACAAGCTCAAAGGTGCACAACACCGACCCTCGATCATCACTGCCTGCTGGATTCAGGCGAGCTTGTGGTGATGTCATGATTTACGGAAAGATCAATAATCCCGGCGCCACCAATACCGACCGGGTCAAGAATGCGCTGGAAACCGAATCCAGGCTTACTGGAAAGTCCGAGGCTGAACTGCTAAAGGCGAACGAGGATCGGATCCCGCTCGGCAGGTACGCCCGCCCGGAAGAAGTTGCGCCTATTCCTCGCGTCGAATTGCGCAAGCTACGTGACTGCGGCGTTGGTCACCATGGATGGTGCTCTGAATCCGATGGTGGTGTGAGCGCAAGCAAGTTTGTCGAGGGCGCGCGGGTATGCAACTGGGAGTCGGTCCGCCTCGTGGCTCGGTATGGTTCTCGGCCTGCGTCACGTCTTCTGAAACGATGCTACGAAAAAAGTCGCGAGCGCTTGTTCGCGGCGCAACAAGGCCCAAAGGGTGAGCGCGTGAGCGTGGGGGCTACGCGCTACGATCGAGATCGCCCCCCCAACATATGAGCGGTCCAAGACTGGTGGCAATCCAGAAATGATGCACCAGGGCCGGTCACATTTTCATTCCATTTCACTTGGAGAACCGTAATGCCGATCATTCAAATTACCATGGTCAAAGGTCGTCCCGATGAGCTCGTCAAGCATTGCATCAAAGGCATCGCGAATACAGTTCACGAGACCCTCGGGGTACCGCTTGAAAGCGTACGCGTCATTGCGTGCGAAGTGCCAGCCACGCACTGGGCTGCGGGGGATGTGACCAAGGATGAGCAGCGTGCGCAAAAGGGCGCTCCGCAATAGACACTGTCTTCGGCGTGTTCCCTGCCATCGCAGAGTGCTAGGAGAAGGGAAAGCGAATACCTTGCCGGTATCTTTCCCGCTGCCGCGAGAAGACAAAAAGACGAGAGACTGACGAGGGATGAATGGCGGCAGCAGGCCACCGCCACGGTCTACGTGGAGACCTGCCCTCGGGTTGCCGTCCGCAGGAGGATTCAGGTGCGAGGGACCAGCTTCTTTGGTCCCTCATCCTTCAGTCCTACGCGCTTGTGCTGCTATGCGAATCCGAGAGGAAATCGCAGCGCGAACTGGGCTTCACAGTGGCATTTGGCTTTGACCCATTATGTGAGTTCGTCGTGCTTTGGCATCCAGACATCTTCGTGCGAGAGGAGGAGTTTGTCGAGCTGCGCTGCCATCAGCGGACGGCCACGGAAATTGCCGTATGAAGACCTGCTACTAGCGTGAACGGGCCCCGACGTAGCTGCTCGTCACAGCCGCTCAAGTAGCCCCTTGGCTTGCCACAAGTCAGCGGTGTCGAAGCCTTCCGTGAAGGAGCCGCGAATTTCGGCAAGCATCTGCCGCGCTGCCGTCTTGCCCTGTCGTTGCCAAAGCCGAGCCAAGCTCAGCGCCGCTCGCAGCTCCAGCGACTTGGCACGTTGGTGGCGCGCCACTGCGATGGCTTTGTGAAAACACACTTCCGCCGTGTCGTCGCCCGTGGATCCATCGGTCCGAGCGCTTGGCTCATGAACCAGCAGTTCACCTTTGAGTCGATGCAGCTCCGCTTCGTAGTAGCGTTCCCCGGTTCTGTTCAGCATGGCCATTGCCTCGACCAGCGTATTCTGGCCTGCCTCGGCTTGCCCCGCGTTCCCATAGGTTTCGGCCAGCAGGGCCAGAAAGTATGACCTTCCGAGTTGTGCGCCCGTGGCCTGATAGGCGGTCAGGCCACGACGTATTAGGGCAATTCCTTCCTCGCCATGTCCGAGCGAGGCCAGCGCCCGGCCCTGAAAGATAGTTCCCCACGCCAGGTGAAGCGGAAACCCCTGCTCGGTCGAAAGCGTGACGGTCGCCTCGGCGCAGTCCATGGCCAGTTGCGCCTCATGCCGCACCTGATGTAGCTCGGTGGTAACGGCCGGCGCTGGCGAAGCCGGCCAACCCTCATGATGGGCACCATCTGCTTCTACACGTAAGACATCTGATGTTGATGCGTAAACCGCATCAATTCATCGAAACATTGCAATTCCCATTTTCCGTTGATCCCTACAAACTGGCTTCGAGTCGCCATCCGTCGTTTGCGCGGCCGCAAGGGCGGGGCGAAATACCAAAACAAGCCATGGGGAGATTGAATGAATATCAAGCTGGCGCGGGGGAACCGGGTAAACAGGAAGCTGGCGGCGGGAGCCGTCCTTGGTTTCGTCATCACTGGTGCCGTTCAGGCGCAGACCTCGTCCGGGGTCAACCTGTACGGCATTATCGATACCACGGTCCGCTATTCGAACAATAATGCGGGCGACAACAACTTGGCCGAATTGACCGACGGGTACTTCAACGGCTCGCGCTGGGGCATGCGCGGCAACGAGGCGCTCGGGGGCGGTCTGTCCGCCATTTTTAATCTGGAAAGCGGCTTTGATCCGACGACTGGGATATCGTCGCAGGGTACCGCAACGGCAAACTACGGTCAGCAAAGCACGGGCGGACAGGGACGCTTGTTCGGTCGGCAGGCCTGGGTGGGGCTGAACCACGACACCCTCGGCAAAATGACCTTTGGCCGGCAGTTCACCACGGCCTACGATGCCACGTCGCGTTTCCAGCCGAATGGGCATCCGAATCTGGACGCCGTTACTATCCTCAACGGCTATACGGGGCCGCGCCAGGACAACATGGCCAAGTACTTTGGGCAATGGGGCGCGCTATCGGCGGGCGCGCACTATACCTTTGGCGAGGTGGCCGGCCATATGAAGCGCAGCTCCAGTTATGGCGTCTCGCTGGGCTATAAGCAGGGTCCAGTGGACCTCGGTGGCTTCTGGCAGCAGGCCAATGCGCTGACGACGCCCGAGGCGAGAAAGGTGTGGGGCCTGGGCGGCAACTACCAGTGGGGGATAGTCAAGCTGACCTTCGGCTATCTGAACAATCGATTCGACGTGAGTCCAACCCGCAATGACGTATTTACCGGTGGCTTCGCGGTGTCGGCCACGCCGGCCCTTACGCTCTCGGTGGCGTCGCACTACGACCGGCAGCGCAATGCCTCCGGCAGCCGCATCATGGTGACCGGCGTCGCCGACTACAACCTTTCGAAGCGCACGGACATCTACGCCGAGGTTGATTTTAACCGCATCAACGGTGGCTACGCGCTGCCCGCATTCATGGGCGTCAAGGGTAGCAAAGTAGGCGGCGGTATTGGATTGCGACACCGCTTCTGAGTGACGCGAGCCGTCGCGCTGGCGGATGGGCTTGCCGACCCGGCGATTCAATGCGCATCCTGCATCAATACATCATAACTAGGCAATTCCCTCCGCCGGCGCGCGCACTCACAATCTGGTGTAAGCATGGCCGGGCAAGCACATAAAGCAAGGAGTCATCAGTGGAAGAACAGGCAATCGACCCTAAGACATGGATCGGACGCAGCGAGCAGCGGGAGGATACGGTTATCGCCGCACCGGTCGCGGCGCTGCGGGCAACGCTGGATTATCCGGCGGCAGCGCAACCGGCGGGCACCCCACTGCCGCCACTGTGGCATTGGCTCTACTTCTTGCCCATGCATCGCCAGAGCGAGATCGGGCCGGACGGCCATGCCAGGCGCGGGGGGTTCCTGCCTCCCGTGCCGCTGCCGCGACGGATGTGGGCCGGGGGCCAGTTCGAGTTCCGCGCTCCTCTACGGGTGGGCGACCGAATCCTGCGGACCTCGACGATCGATGACGTCTCCAGCAAGGAGGGGCGGACTGGCAAACTGGTGTTCGTCAAGGTCCGTCACGAGGTGTGCGCGGAAGGGGCTGCGGAACCGGCCTTGGTGGAGTTCCACGACATCGTCTACCGCGAAGCACAGCAATCAGGCGATGTGCCGGCCCCGCCCCAGGCCGCGCTGGCGGAAGCAGCGTGGCAGCGCCAGATCGTGCCGGACGATGTCCTGCTGTTCCGCTATTCGGCGCTGACCTTCAATGGGCACCGTATCCACTATGACCGCCGCTACGTGACCGAGGTCGAGGGCTACCCTGGGCTGATCGTCCATGGCCCGTTGATCGCCACGCTGCTGCTGGATCTGCTGCGGCGAGAGTTGCCCCAGGCCGACGTGGCGAGCTTTCGCTTCCGCGCGGTACGCCCGACCTTCGACCTGCATCCGTTCCAGGTCAGCGGGCAACCGCAGGCGGACGGCAAGACTATTCGCTTGTGGGCGTCCGATCATGAGGGCTGGTTGACCATGGACGCCACCGCGGTTCTTCGCTGATTTGCCTTACGGGAAAGGATGATGCAACCCCTCAAAGACCTGACTGTCGTCACCTTCGAACACGCTATCGCGGCGCCGTTCGCCACGCGCCAGCTTGCCGACCTCGGTGCGCGTGTCATCAAGATCGAGCGGCCGGGCGTCGGCGACTTCGCTCGCGGGTACGACGAACGCGTTCGCGGCATGGCGTCGCATTTCGTCTGGACCAATCGCTCGAAGGAAAGCCTGACGCTCGACGTCAAGCATCCGGCAGCAGCGGGCGTACTAACGCGCCTGATCGAGGAGAAGGCGGACGTGGTGGTGCAGAACCTCGCGCCGGGCGCGGCAGCGCGTCTTGGACTAGGCTACGACAGGCTCTCCGTGGTCAAGCCCGAATTGATCGTCTGCGACATCTCGGGCTATGGCGACGATCCTGAGCATCCCGGGCCGTACCGCGACAAGAAGGCCTATGACCTCCTGGTCCAGAGCGAAGCTGGCTTCGTGTCGGTGACGGGAACGCCGGAAGTGCCCTGCAAGGCTGGCCCTTCGATCGCCGATATTGCCGCCGGCATGTACGCCTACACCAACATCCTGGCTGCGCTGCTGCAGCGCAGCCAGACCGGACGTGGCCAGCGCATTGACATCTCGATGTTCGAGTCGCTGACGGAATGGAACTCTTATCCCCTCTACTACGCATTCGACGGCGCGGCGCCGCCGCCGCGGACCGGTGCAAGCCACGCGACCATCTATCCGTACGGGCCTTTTCCGGCTGGAGACGGCGTCACAGTGATGTTGGGGCTGCAGAACGAGCGGGAGTGGGCGAGCTTCTGCCGGAAAGTGCTCCAGCGGCCCGAACTCATCGAAGACCCGCGCTTTAGCTCAAATTCCAAACGCGTGGCCGAACGCACGGCGTTGCGGCAGATCATCGTGGATGCCTTTGCATCCCTGACTGGTACGCAAGTGGTGGAGCGACTGGAGTTGGCGCAGACCGCGAATGCCCAGGTCAACGACATGCAGGGCGTCTGGGAGCACCCGCAACTCAGGGCGCGCGGCCGCTGGACCGAAGTTGACTCGCCCAAGGGTGCACTGCCAGCACTATTGCCGCCGGGTACATGGAACGAAGGGCCGCGCATGGACCCGATACCGGCACTGGGCCAGCACACCGACGCTATTCTCGCGGAGCTTGGATATGGGCCCCACGAAATCGCGGCGATGCACGCGGACAGCGTTGTGTGACAGTCGCCTGGCGGGCGACGATACATCTGACATTGACGGAGAGGTAAAACACTATGGCTTCCACCATCATCGACTCGCGCATCTTTGGCGACATGTTCAGCGACGTGCGCATGCGCGAGGTGTGGTCCGACGAAAACCGAACCGCGAAGTACCTGGACATTGAACGTGCGCTGGCAAAGGTGCAGGGTGAGCTTGGCATCATCCCGAAGGAAGCGGCCGACGAGATCGTCCGGAACTGTGAGCTCTCGCAGATAGACTGGGTGAAGCTCAAGGCCAAGACCGAGCAGATCGGTTATCCGATCATTGCGGTGGTCAACCAGATCAATGAAAACTGCCGGGACGGACTCGGCGAGTTCTGCCACTGGGGCGCCACTACCCAGGACATTACCGACACCGCGGCAGTGTTGCAGATGCGCGAGGGGCTCGCACTTATCGAATCGGATCTCGACGAGATCGCCGACGCGCTCGCAACGCTGGCGAAGAAGTATCGCGACACGCCGGTGATTGGCCGGTCCAACCTGCAGCAGGCCACGCCCATTACCTTTGGCTATAAGATGGCCAGCATTCTCGCCGGGATCGATCGCCATCGCGAGCGGCTGCAGCAACTTAAGCCGCGTGTGCTGATGGGGGAGTTTGGTGGGGCGTCAGGTACGTTGTCCTCGCTGCAGACGGGCGCCATGGAAACACAGGCGGAGCTGATGAAGGAGCTGGGGCTGGCGCAACCGCTGATTTCCTGGCACACGGTGCGCGATACTATCGCCGAAGTCGGGGCCTTTCTCGGACTCGTCGGCGGCTCCCTCGGCAAGATCGCCATGGACGTAAAGCTGATGATGCAGACGGAGGTCGCGGAGGTGTTCGAGCCATTCGCGCCGGGGCGCGGCTCTTCGTCAACCATGCCGCAGAAGCGCAATCCGATCTCGTGTCTGTACATCCACGCCAACATCTCGGTGGCGCGACAGCACGCGGCTGCCCTGATGGACGCCATGGTCGCCGACCACGAGCGTTCCACCGGGCCGTGGGAGATCGAATGGGTATCGCTGCCAGAGATCTTCTGCCTGATTTCCGGCGCCTTGAAGCAGGCGAAGTTCGTGTTGCAGGGATTGGAGGTCGACGCCGATCGCATGCGGGCAAATATAGACATCACGCACGGGCTGGTGATGTCCGAGGCGGTAATGATGGGTCTCGGGCCGTACATTGGCCGCGAGTACGCGCATGATCTCGTCTATGACCTTTGCCGCGAGGCCATCACCGGCAACCGGCAGCTGATCGACATTCTCGCGGCCCATCCCGAAATCAGCCGCCACGTGTCGCGCAACCAACTCGAGGCGATGTGCGATCCAAGCAACAATTTGGGGCAAGCCGGTGTGATGGTCGACCGGGTGCTGTCGAGCCGGCGCTAGGTTGCTACCCTTGGAGGTGCGGCCCGCCCAGGAAGGCGTGGTGGCGCTGGCGCTTACGACCGGCTATTCCTTCAAGACGGCCGTGCGATCTACCTGGCGTCGGTGCGCATTATCCAGCCTGAGCCCTTCACTGAACTGGCGCCAGCGAGAATTGATGCCGCTGACGCGGACCGGCAGCGGATCGGACACGCTGGTCGCCACGCTGACTGCCATCTCTTAGCCGAAGCGGTCGAGCAGAGTTTGCCGAAAACGGGACTCGGGGCCAGCCCCGCGGCAAACTGCAGCATCGCCACCGTTACCCGCCGCGCCGGCGGCCGCCAGCTTTGCGACGCCCTGACTTTATCTCGCTAAGGAAGTCGTATAACTGCTGCGCTGCAGGCGTCAGGGAGCGGCTCTTGCGACGTATCAGCCCGATCTTGCGCGTAACGACAGGGTCGGTCAGCGGAACGCTAACGAGCAGGGGGTGGTCCGGGCCCGGCATGGCGATTGATGGCACCGCGGCGATGCCAAGGCCGGCTTCCACTAAGCCCAGAGTCGTGGTGACGTGCTGGGTCTCATAGATGCTCTGCGGCAATCCTGACACGTTGGACAGCGCCTGATCCAGGAGCAGGCGGTTGCCGGAGGCCTTGCTGACCGAGATGTAGTCATATTCGGCGAGGTCTGCCCAAGTCACGTGCCGCCGCTTCGCGATCGGATGATCGCGGCGGCAGGCTGCGACGAACCGTTCCTCCAGCAAAGGGCTGAACTCGATATCCGGCTCCTGTCCCCCCACGAAGTTGATCCCGAAGTCCGCTTCGCTGCGCGACACCGCTGACAGCACCTCGTTCGCGCTGGCATCCAGGATTTTGACTCGGATCTTTGGATACTGCGCGTGGTAGCGCGAGATGACCTGCGACAGGAAGTAATAGACCGTGGACGGTACGCAAGCAATGGTCACTTCTCCCATGCGAGTGGTCGTCACGCCCCGTATGCCAAGCAGCGTCTCGTCCAGTTGGTCGAGTATCTCCTTCACCTTCCGGTCGAACTCCCGACCGACAGTCGTCAAACTCACACGCCGGGTGGTGCGGTCCAGTAAGCGCACACCCAGCGCCTCTTCAAGCTTGTCGATGCGTCGGCTGAAGGCGGGCTGGGACACATTGAGGGAGGCGGCCGCCTTGCGGAAACTGTTCAGTTCGGCCACCGCGCGAAATGCCTGCAGATCGTTGAGGTTGAAGTTGATGGTCATCGGTGTTTTCTCCGTGCATTGTCACTGATGCTCAGTGTGCATCAATTGATCCTAAAAACTCAATTCACTAAATAGCGGGAAACGACGACCATGCGTATGCGGCCGGGCAGGCCGACGACAGAACGACATTAGACGGAGCAGACAGATGCAATCAACCAAGCGACTTTTCCTCGGCAGCCTTGTCATCGCGGCGGCGCTCGGGAGTACTGGCGCCCTGGGGGCCTACCCGGAAAAGCGAATCACACTGGTCGTGCCCACTGCGGCGGGAGGCGCCAACGACGCCATGGCGCGCGTGGTCGGCCAGGCCATGTCGTCGATCCTCAAGCAAACAATCGTGGTGGACAACAAGGCGGGAGCCAACGGGGCAATTGCAAGCGAGTTCGTGATGCGCGCACCCCCCGATGGTTACACGCTGCTGCTCGGCTACGTGGCCACGCACGCGATGAATCCCGCGCTGCAGACGCTACGCTATGACCCGGTCAAGGATTTCGTGCCGGTCGGCATGGTCGGTTCTTCGGCAACCGTGATGGTGGTCAATCCAAGTCTGAAGGCGACCGACGCAAAGACGGTGGTGGCGTTGCTCAAGGCGGCACCGGGGAAGCTCAGCTACGCCTCTGCCGGCAATGGGACAGCCCCTCACTTTGCGGCCGAAATGTTCAAGCTCTCCACCGGCACAAACATGCTTCATGTGCCCTATAAGGGATCAGCTCCCGCGATCAACGACACGGTTGCCGGACAGACCCAAGTGATGTTTCCGAGTCTTTTTACCGCGTTGCCGCAGTTGAAGAACGGCAAGCTGAAGGCCGTTGGCATCGCGGGCAGCAGGCGCTCGGCGCTGATGCCGGACCTGCCGACCTTGAAGGAACAAGGTATCAACGATGTCGACGTCTCACAGTGGTACGCCATCTTTGCACCGGCCAACACGCCGGCGCCAGTCGTCGAGGCGCTGAACAAGGCGCTCAATCAGGCGCTTGCCGACAAGAACGTGGCGCAGCGCCTGGAAGGCCAGGGCGCGGAAGTTACGGCCATGACAACTAGCCAAATGCGCACCTTCATGCAGCAGGAGCAGGTCAAGTGGAAATCGGTGGTTCACGCGGCAAAGCTGAAGGCGGACTGAGATGAGCAAGACCATACCTTGCGTGCTGATGCGCGCCGGCACCTCACGCGGGCCGTTCTTCCTGCGGGAATGGCTACCGGAAGGCGACGAGGCGCGCGACCAGGCGCTGATTGGCGCCATCGGCGCATCGGACCCGCTGCAACTCGATGGCGTCGGCGGTGGCAGTACGCTCAACAGCAAGGTCGCGATCGTGTCGCGATCCACGCAACCCGGGTGTGACCTGGACTACCTGTTCGCGCAGGTCGGGGTCGGCAACTGCTCGGTGGACACGCGGCCGAACTGCGGCAATATGCTGTCCGGCGTTGCCCCTTTCGCCATCGAGCAGGGGCTAATCCCTGCCCAGCATGGATCCACCCGCGTGCGCGTTCACAACGTCAATACCGGCGCCAGGATCGACGTGACGGTACGTACGCCGGGAGGCCGGATCAGCTACGACGGCGACACCCGGATCGATGGCGTCGCCGGCACCGGGGCGCCGATCTTGCTCGACTTCCTCGACGCGTGGGGCGCCGTGACCGGCAAGGTTTTCCCCACTGGCAACCGCATCGACCTGATCAATGGCATCGAGGTGACCTGCATCGACGCGGCCATGCCCCTGATGATTGTTCGGGCGCGCGACCTTGGAGTCAGTGGGCGCGAGGCACCGGCCACACTTGACAATGACGCCGCGTTGCTCGAGCGCTTGGAGGCGCTGCGGTTGCGGGCCGGACAGATGATGGGACTCGGCGATGTTTCCGAGAGCGTCATTCCAAAGCCCGTGCTGGTCAGTCCCGGCGACTCGCCGGATAGCATCACGTCGCGCTACTTCACGCCGCGCAAATGCCATGCGTCTCATGCCGTCACGGGCGCCATCGGCGTGGCCAGCGCATTCGCATTGCCGGGCACGGTGGCGAGTGAATGCCGTCGGCAGCCCGGTCGCCACGCATTGGTGGTCTTACATCCAGCGGGACGGATCGAGGTGGAGGTTGAACTGGAAGGTGAGGGCGAAGAGGCGATTGTGACCCGTGCAGCACTCGTTCGCACGGCCCGCAAGATCATGGACGGCCAGCTTCACCTGCCAGACTATGTTTTCTCGCGACCAGAGCAGGTAGGTGAGGCAACTCAGGTATCGCGACCAAAACCCCTTCGGATCATCGTGCCCACGCGCGCCGGCGGTGGCAACGATGCGGTGGCGCACCTCATCGGCGCGCGGCTTGGGCGACTGCTGGGGCAGGAGGTGGTCATAGACAACCGTGCCGGCGCCAACGGCGGGATAGCCTGTGAGTATGTGGCACGAGCGCTTCCAGATGGACAGACCCTGTTGCTCGGCTATGTCGGAACCCACGCGATGAATCCCGCGCTCCAGGAAGTCGCGTACGATCCCGTCGGCAGCTTCGCACCGATAGGGCTGATCGGATCGTCGCCGATACTGCTGGTAGGAAATCCCGCGCAGACGCCGGCCGACCTGTACACACTGATCGCCAGCCTGAAGCATGCGCCACGAAGCCTCAGATATGCTTCCGCGGGCGACGGGACGCCGCCGCACTTCGCTGCCGAGTTGTTCCAGTTGGCCACCGGCACGTCGATGCGCGGTATCACATTCGAGGGGGCCGCACCCGCGATCGCATCGACCATCGATGGACGATCCCAGCTCATGTTCTCCAGTCTCCTTACCGCTTATCGGCCGCTGCGCGCGGGCCAGTTGCATGCACTGGCGGTCGCCGCTCCACAACGCCTTCCCGGCCTGCCAGAGGTGCCGACGCTTGCGGAAGTCGGCGTCGCGGGGATGGAAATGGCGCAGTGGTACGCTCTATTCGCGCCTGCAGAAACTCCCGCTACGAAGGTGGATGAACTGAACCACGCTTTGGGTGAAGTTCTGAAGGATCCGGAGGTTAAAGCAGGCTTCGAGAGCTATGGCGCGGTACCCGAGCCTGGCCGCCCTGAACTGCTTGCCGCACGCGTGGAGGCTGAGTTGGCACGCTGGCGGCGCGTCGTTCGGGAATCGTCCTTGGCCCCGTCGCCGAACGGCGCTGAGCCATTGCAGCAGTTTTAAGAGCCGTGCTGATGCGCATGCGCGCGTGGTCGACCCGGCCGATAAGTGTTTCGGCCGGCAGTACAACGTCACTGGCATTTTCTAATCACATCTTTCCTCGACATGTAACCATGAACGCCGCTCAGTCAGATGGCACCCGCTCGTTTGAAGGAATTCCGATGGACCGAGATACTTCGCCTTCAGTGCCACCTTCCGGTGGGGCGTTGCCAGTTGTAGTCAAGCTTCTCCTCCAGCAGGCTGAGGACGATGATCTCCGGAACGTCGCCTTACTCGGATACAACTGACGCTCCGAACAGATGCGGCAAGAACGTCGCCCCTCTCACCCGCCAACTTCGACCACCGCCGCCCCGACCCTTCACAAAAACTGAACACGTCTTAATCACCGTCATCTTTCGTCGCCGCCGGGCTTTGCTTACAGTCGAGCCCACAAGGAGATTCCCCCATGAAAGATGTGCTGGTGATCGGCGGCGGCAATGCCGCGCTGTGCGCCGCGTTGATGGCGCGCGAGGCGGGTGCCTCGGTGCTGCTGCTGGAGGGCTCGCCGCGCGAATGGCGCGGCGGCAATTCGCAACACACCCGCAACCTGCGCTGCATGCACGAGGCCCCGCAGGATGTGCTGGTCGACGCCTACCCGGAAGAGGAATACTGGCAGGACCTGCTGAAGGTGACGGGTGGCATCACCAACGAGTATCTGGCGCGCATGACAATCCGTGCATCGTCGCGTTGCCGAGGCTGGATGCGCCGTCATGGCGTCCATTTTCAGCCGCCGCTGTCTGGCGCGCTGCATGTGGCCCGCACCAATGCCTTCTTCATGGGCGGCGGCAAGGCACTCGTCAACGTCTATTTCCGCAGTGCCGAGACACTTGGTGTCGAGATCCGCTACGACACCCCGGTTGTTGCCATTGAGCGCGACGGCGACCGTTTCGTCGCGGCCGTGACCGCTACCGGCGAACGCATCGAGGCCAGGAGCTGCGTGCTGGGCGCCGGCGGTTTCGAGTCGAACCGGGATTGGCTGCGCGAAGCCTGGGGCCAGAATGAACGCGGCGAGTGGCCGTCGGACAACTTCCTGATCCGGGGCACGCGCTTCAACCAGGGCGTGCTGCTGCGCCATATGATCGACGCAGGCGCCGACGCGATCGGCGATCCGACCCAGGCCCATATGGTGGCCATCGACGCACGCGCACCGCTCTATGACGGCGGCATCTGCACGCGGATCGACTGTGTTTCGCTCGGCGTGGTCGTCAATCGCGACGGGGAACGCTTCTACGATGAGGGCGAGGACTTCTGGCCCAAGCGATATGCTATCTGGGGCCGTCTGGTAGCGCAGCAGCCGGGGCAGATCGGTTTCTCGATCATCGACCAGAAGGCCATCGGCCGCTTCATGCCGCCGGTCTTCCCGGGCACGACCGCCGATACGCTCGACGAACTGGCGCGCAAGCTCGGCGTGCCGGAAGCCGCCTTCGTGCGAACCGTGGAAGCCTTCAACGCCAAGTGCCGGCCCGGCACGTTCGACCACACGGTGCTGGACGATTGCGCCACCGAGGGCATCGCACCGGCCAAGACGCACTGGGCGCGGCCGCTCGACACGCCGCCCTACATCGGCTACGCGCTGCGCCCCGGCGTGACCTTCACTTACCTGGGCCTCAAGGTCAACGAGCGGGCGCAGGTCCACTTCGATGGCCGGCCGAGCCCGAACCTGTTCGTTGCCGGCGAAATGATGGCCGGCAACGTGCTGGGTAAGGGCTATACCGCCGGCGTCGGCATGGCGATCGGCACGGCTTTTGGCCGCATCGCAGGCGTGAGCGCCGCGCGTGCCTGCGGTTTCCGACATCTCGATTTCGACATGGAGCAGCCCAATGCCATCGCTCGCTGAGCTGGTCGATCAGGCTCGTGCCGACGCGCAAGGCGTGGGCGGCACAGACCGACGCGTGATTCCGATTCATCCCGTATTGCCGCTGACGGCTGCCGAGGGCGAAGTCGCGCGCATCCTGCAGATCTGCAATGCCTGCCGCTATTGCGAAGGCTTCTGCGCGGTTTTCCCCGCCATGACGCGGCGGCTCGAGTTTGGCCGTGCCGATGTGCACTACATGGCCAACCTCTGCCACAACTGCGGGGCCTGCCTGCATGCCTGCCAGTACGCGCCGCCGCACGAGTTCGCCGTCAACATCCCGGCAGCGATGGCGGAAGTCCGTGGCCAGACCTACCAGGACTATGCGTGGCCGCTAGCGCTCGGCAAGCTGTACCGGCGCAATGGCCTCGCCTTGTCGCTGGCCCTTGCGCTCAGCCTGACACTGTTCCTGCTGATGGCTGTGGCGCTTAACGGTACGCTGTGGGGTGGTCCTGCCACCGGAAATTTCTATGCGCTGTTCCCGCATAACCTGCTGGTGTCGATGTTTGCGCCGGTGTTCGGGTTCGTTGTGCTTGCGCTGGCAATGGGGGTGCGCAGGTTCTGGCGCGAAGTCACCCCCGCGACCAGCGGTGCGCCAGTGAGCGCGCCGGCGGCGGCGGAGGCCGGTTCCGCCGTACTGCGGCTGAAATACCTGGACGGCGGTCACGGTGCCGGCTGCAACAATGCCGACGATGGCTTCACGCTTTCGCGCCGACGTTTCCATCACCTGACGTTCTACGGCTTCCTGCTGTGCTTTGCCGCAACTGCCGTGGCGACGATCTATCACTATGCCTTCGGCTGGCACGCGCCATACGAATTACCGAGCCTGCCCAAGGTGCTCGGTGCCGTCGGCGGCGTCAGCCTCGCGATCGGCACCGCAGGTCTCGGCTGGCTCAACCTGCAACGTCACTGCTTGCACCTGGCCCACGGCCAGCGGCCGATGGACCTCGGCTTCATCGCCTTGCTGTTCCTGACCGCCACCAGCGGCCTGGCGCTGTGGCTGGGCCGCGGCACGCCGGCGATGGCCATCCTGCTATGCCTGCACCTAGGGGCGGTGATGGCGCTATTCGCCACCCTGCCTTACGGCAAGTTTGCCCACGGCGTTTTTCGCAGTGCCGCGCTGCTGCGCCATGCGGTCGAGAAACGCCGGCCGAACCCGGTCGGGCTCGGGGCGGACTGATCGCCCGGCCGGCCATTGGCCAATTCTCACGCCCTTCCAGAATGACAATACGGAGACCGATTCGATGAACCGTCGACTGATCTTGCGCGCTACCTCGTTGGCAGCGCTCTGTTTTCCCCTTTCATCGGGCATTGCGCAAGCGCAGCCCATCGCCGGCGGCAAGCCGGTCACGCTGGTGGTCGGCTTTGCGGCCGGCGGCGCCGCCGATGCCGCCGCGCGGCTGATCGCCAAGAAGCTGGCGGACAACCTCGGCCAGCCGGTAGTCGTCGACAACCGTGGCGGTGCTGGCGGCAATATCGCCCACCAGCTGGTGGCCCGCGGTCCGGCAGACGGCAGCATGCTGCTGTTCGGCTCGATCGGGCCGCTGACCATCGCGCCACACCTGATGACGCTGCCCTACGATCCGTTCAAGGACCTGGCCCCCGTATCGGGCGGCGTGAACTTTCCCAATATGCTGGTGGTGCACAAGGGCGCCGGCGTGAAGAACCTGGCCGAGTTCGTCGCGCTGGCGAAGAAGAAGCCCGGTGCCGTGGACTACGCGTCCACCGGCGCTGGCTCCGCATCCCATCTGGCGGGCGAACTGTTCAACCAGCGTGCTGGCATCGAGATGGTCCATATTCCGTACAAGGGCGGTGCACCAGCACTGCAGGATTTGCTTGGCCAGCGTGTGACGTCGTACTTTGCGGCACCGCCGACTGCGATGCCGCAGGTCGAGGCCGGCAAGCTGGTGCCGCTGGCCACTACCGGCCCGGTGCGACCGGCCTACCTGCCGAACGTCCCCACCGTGGCGGAATCCGGCTACCCCGGCTTCGAGGCGCTGAACTGGTATGCCTTCGTGGCCCCGGGAAAGACGCCGGGGTCCGTCCTCGATCGCTGGAATCAGGAGATCGTCAAGGTGCTGAACGACGCGGAGGTGAAAGACGCCCTGAACAAGCATGGCCTGACTCCGCAGCCGACCACGCGGCCGGAACTGCTTGCCTTCATGAAGAAGGAAAGTGCAAAGTGGA
Source organism: Cupriavidus sp. DF5525 (assembly GCF_040149425.2). Taxonomy (NCBI): domain Bacteria; kingdom Pseudomonadati; phylum Pseudomonadota; class Betaproteobacteria; order Burkholderiales; family Burkholderiaceae; genus Cupriavidus; species Cupriavidus sp. DF5525. The sequence continues at coordinate 1,992,265 of NZ_CP168265.1, forward strand.
GCGCGATTGTCAAGGAGCGAAAGATCACGGTTGATTGAGCCTGGGGATCGAACCGTCGCATCGCGTCGTGCAGATGCGGCTGGTGGCGGATCATGCTGGTCAGGCTGATGGCGGCATTGCGGCACCATCTCGATCTCACTCCTTGTGGAGCGTCGCACCGAACCACGCACCGTCGCGCACCAGGCTGCGCGCGGTATCGGCCAGCACGACCCGCGCCGCCAGCGCCGCAGGCGACAGTTCGTCGTCGGAAAGGCTGGCCAGCATGTTGTGCCGTCCAACCTGGGCGTCGACTACCAGCGAGCGGACCAGCGTCGGATCATTGAGGCGCGCGGTCGCTGCGCCCGGCTGGATGGTGGCACCGAAGCCGGCGCGCACCGCATCCATCGGCAAGAGCGTGAAGCCGCAGGTGGTCGTCGAAAACTATGGCGGCGGCACCGGGGTAATCGGCGCCAACAAGGTGCTGGCCGCGCCGGCCGACGGGTATACCTTCTTCCACGGCTCGATCAACGAGGTGTTCCTGTCCCCGTTACTGAATCCGGCAGCCCGCTATAAGCCCGAGGACTTGATGCTGGCGGCCCCCATCAGCGACGCCAATATCTTGCTACTCGTGCGCAACTGCCTGCCGGCCGACACGCTGGACAAATTCCTCGAACTGGCGAAGCAGAATAAGAGCAAGCCGCTGACCTACGCAACGGTCGGCATCGACTCGATCTATCACCTTATCGGCGACGCCCTCGGCGCGCATTGCCATCAGGCGCGTCATGTTCACCGACGGCGCCTAGTCGCGTACCACATTGATCAAGCGTGGTGGGCGCTTGGACGAGGTCAAGGATTTCACCTTGACCTTTTTGTTTCCGGCGCGCGTCACGGCAGTTGCGCAAGCTTCAGTCCGTCAGGAAACGCTGCGCCAGCAGGGTCCAGTAGGCCGCGCCGATGGCGATGTTGTCGTCGTTGAAGTCGTAGCCCGGGTTGTGCACCATGCAGGCGCCCGCGCTGTCGCCGTCGCCATTGCCGATCAGCAGGTAGCTGCCCGGGCAGCGCTCCAGCATGAAGGCGAAGTCCTCGCTGCCCGGCAGCGCCGGACCTTGCAGCACGACACCGTCCGCTCCCAGCAGTTCGAGCGCCGTGCGGCGCGCGAATTCGGTCTCCTGCGCCGTATTGACGAGCACCGCGTAGCCCTGCCGGTAGTCGATCTCCGCGCGCACGCCATAGCTTTCCGCCTGCGCCTGCACCAGGGCCTTGATGCGCCGCTCCAGCGTGGCGCGCACTTCCCGGTCCAGCGCGCGTACGCTGATCTCCAGCGTGGCCTCCTGCGGAATCACGTTGTTGGCGCGGCCGGCGTGCATGGCGCCGACGGTTACCACTGCCATCTGCAGAGGATCGACGTTGCGCGCGACCACGGTCTGCAGGGCTAGCACGATGCCGGCCGCCGCCACCAGCGGATCGGCCGCGCGGTGGGGCAGGGCGCCGTGGCCGCCCACGCCCCGCAGGGTGACGGTCGCGTAGTCCGACGAGGCCATCGTCGGCCCCTCGCGCAGCACCAGCTTGCCCTGCGGCATGCCCGGCATATTGTGCATGGCGAACACGGCGTCGCAGGGGTACTTCTCGAACAGTCCTTCCTCGATCATGCGCAGGGCGCCGCCCAGGCCTTCCTCCGCAGGCTGGAAGATCAGGTGGAGCGTGCCCGAGAACTCCCCCGCCCGCGCCAGGTATTCGGCGGCGCACAGCAGCATGGCGGTATGGCCGTCGTGTCCGCAGGCATGCATCACGCCGGCGTGGCGGCTGGCATAGGGCAGCCCGTTCGCCTCGTCAATCGGCAGGGCATCCATGTCGGCCCGCAGGCCAAGCCGGCGCTTGCCGTTGCCGCGCCGCAGCGTGCCGACCACGCCGGTGCCGCCCAGGCCGCGCTCGACTTCGTAGCCCCATTCCACAAGGCATTTCGCGACGGCGTCGCTGGTGCGATGCTCCTGGAAGCCGAGCTCGGGATGCTGATGGAGATCGCGCCGCAACGCGATGAACTTGTCTGCGCCCGCGCGCAGCGATTCCAGGACGGCATGCATGGGGTTTCCCTTTTTTTGTCGGGTGAGGGCCGTGATGCGTGAGGTGCGTCGGCGCGTTACTGGGGCTGAAGCCCAATGGCCTTGGCCAGGCCGCGATAGCGTGCGGTTTCGCTCTCATAGAAACGGGCCGCTTCCTGCAGCGACATCGGTGCGGCCACCAGTTGCATCTGGGTTTCCAGGCCCGCGCGCACGGCGGGATCCTGGAGCACGTTGCCGAGCGCCTGGTTCAGGCGCTGGACCACGTCGGGCGGCGTTCCCTTCTTGACCATGACGCCAGTCCAGATGGTGAAGGCGAAGTTCTTGAGCAGCTTGCCTTCGCTGATGGTCGGCTCATTGGGCAGCAGCGCGGGACGGTTGGCGCCCACGGTGGCCAGCAGCTTCAGCCGCCCCTGCTGCGCCATGGCGCCGAGCGCGGCATTGAAGGGCACGATGGCGAAGTCCAGCTGGCCACCACCGATGTCCTGGACCAATGGCGCCGCGCCCTTGTATGGCACGTGGGTCATCCTGGTGCCGGTGAGCTGCTGCATGTGTTCGACCAGGATGTGGTACAGGGAGCCCACTCCCACGCTGCCGTAGGACAAGGGCCTGTCCTTGCGGCTGCGCGCCAGCGTGATCAGTTCGTCGGAGGAATTGGCCTCCAGGTCCTTGCGCGCAACCAGCGCCAACACCGCGGTGGAGATGGGCTGCACCAACTGGAAGTCTTCGGCCTGCAGCTTAACCGCGGCGTTTGCCAGCGGGGAAAGAATGACCTCGTTGGGTGAACCCTGAAACACGTAGTAGCCGTCGCCCGGGGCGGACAGTACCTTCTGCGCGGCGATGGCGCCGCTGACGCCGCCCAGGTTTTCCACCAGCACGGTTTGGCCGAGCTGCTTGCCGATGGGCTGGCTCAGCACCCGGGCGATCGCGTCAGAAGCGCCGCCGGCGGGGTAGGGAACCATCAGCGCGATCGGCTTGGCCGGATAGGGTCCGGGTCCGCTCGCGGCAGCGCAAGCGGCGCCGGCCAGCGAGGCGGTGAGCAGGCCGGCCAGCAGGCGGCACAGGCGTCGTGTGAGGTACATCGTTGTCTCCTGTTGAAGGTGCCAGGTCTTGTGCTTGCCCCGGTCGGGGACGCATGGCTGCGAGCCATGTTAGGAAGGCCGTCCCGCGATGTCCAATGCATCATTTTTTGCATTATCATTACAAAATTGCATACGAGACGGCCGCATGAACCTGATTCAGCTCAAGCATCTGATTGCGCTGGCCGAAACCGGCTCTTTCAGCCAAGCTGCGGCGCGGCTGCACCTGACGCAACCGGCCCTCAGCCGCAGCATCCAGGCGCTGGAATCGGAGCTGGGCATGTCCCTGGTGGACCGCATCGGCAAGCGCAACGAGTTGACGCCGTTCGGGCAACTGGCGCTGGAGAGAGCGCGGCGAATCGCTTTCGAGGCCGGCGAGCTGAAGCAGAGTGCGCGCGACCTGCAAGCCGGGGAGGCGGGCATGCTGCGCATCGGGTTCGGGTCGGGGCCGGGCGCCATGCTGATGACGCCCTTCCTGGTCCATATGGGCAGGCACCATCCGAAGGTCCGACTCACCATCTCCCGCGGCGCCACCAATCTGCAGCTGCAGCAGTTGCGCGGCCGCGCACTGGACGGCATCGTGATCGACCTGCGCTCGCTGGTGCCGGGCTCCGATCTGAACGTGGAACGGCTGCCGGACCTGCGTGCCGGCTTCATCTGCCGCAGCGGCCATCCGTTGCACCAGCTGGCGTGCGTGCGCTTCGAAGATCTGCTGGCCTATCCGATCGCTTCAAGCCCGCTGTCGGACGAGGTGGCGCGCATCCTGGTCGCCCACTTCGGGCCGCGCGCACATCCGGATGAAATGGTCACGTTGCGCTGCGAGGAAATCGCCAGCCTGGTGGAAGCGGCCCGGAAGACCGATGCCGTCTTCCTCGGCATCATCGCGGCCGCGCGCGAGCCAATTGCGAGGGGGGAGCTGGCGGAACTGGTGCTGACGCCGCCCCTGCATACCAACGCGCAGTTCGCCCTGATCACCTTGCAGGGGCGGACCGAGACGCCCGCAATGCAGACGCTGCGGACGTTCATGGCACAGAGGATGCGGGAGTAGCGGCGCCGGCGGGCTCGGGGATCCACGTCTGCGCGACCGCGGCTGCGCCCGGTCCGGCTCCGTTCGAACTGCCCCGGCGGCCGTCCCCTGTGTGGGCAAGATCGAGGAACAATTCCCGCGCCGGAACAGGTCGGTGGCACGCACGATCGGTGTGGAACTGACATCGACCTCGATTACCCCCATGGGCGCGTCCAGCTTCAAATGGCTCGTCGGCGGCGGTGAGCGTACGCCGGAAGAGCGCATCCGGGAATTCTCCGGCCTGTTCACGAACGCGCGATATGTGGATGCCTATGGCCTGACGGAGACGTGTTCAGGCGACACGATGATGGAAGCCGGGCGGGAGACTGACAAGATCGGCTCGGGGCAGAAGAAGTGGCAAAGGCTGTCTTGTTCCTGGCCTCCGACTGGGCCGCGGCCATCACCGGGGTGAATCTGCCGGTGGATGCGGGATACCTTGTGGCACGATCCTGGGCTAGCTATGGCGGTTTGCGTCGGGCGACCGCCTAGACAAGCCACCGGCTGCCCACGGAATGCAACTGAATAACATCCGGCTGCCGTTCGATGTTGATGTCCACTGCCGCAGTGGAGGCTGCTGGTTGCGCGGCGCGATGGGTAGTGTCGCATTGAAGGCGGGGGAAAGTGCGCGGGTGAGCGCGTATCGGCGCTTTGACCTGTACACCATGTCGCATAGCCTCATAGCAGCCAGTGATGCCATACATTTTGACGTCATGGCTTCGAGGCGTCCCATCCGGGACGAGAGCGGTGATCACTCGCCGCGCAACTGGGCGCACGATCCGGCGAAACCCCTTACCTTGAAACTTGCGCGGGCAGTCTTTGGAGAACCGAATGCGCCTTGGAGTCGGGCGCATGCCGCAAGGATGCTCGATCTTTCACTGCGAGACCTCAGTGCGTGGATGCTCAGAGAGGGGGCAGCACTGACAAGCTTGGTTTGCGAGCAGCGTCTGATGCGAGCATTGATCGAGGTCTCGCAAGGCAAGGGCCAACATGGCAGGTATGGCTTTGTATCGCGCGAGCGCCGTGATACCGCCTTCTTTGAACGCTTCGGTGTATGCGTGGAACAGGCTGCCGTGATCGGCCGAGTCGGTACGGTGAGTTGGTCCGGTGACTTGGTCCTGGAACCCGGTTGACGCGGGTCGGTGGCAGGGCCGTCGGTCTTTATCGACGGTCAGGCGCAATCGTGCCCCGGCATGCCCGACGGTCTCGTCGGTGATGCAACTGCCAAGCGTTTATAACCGGGAGGGGACAGGTTTGGGGCAGACCGACACAAATTCGTCAAAAATCTGTCACTCACGTCAGAGAGATATCGGCGCGCCCCGGCGATGGAGTTTAGCTGCCGGACGTGCACATATTGTTCTTGATTTTGAAATGATTGTGCGAATCTCTGCATAATTGTTGACTCATTGCTGTCACATTCCTGTCGCACTATCTGGCGGCCGCGTCGGTGGGTGGTTTCGGCTCGCATGCAAGCCGTGACGCCACCGGCTGGACCCTCCGCCAAATAAGAACCTGGAATTGACAGTGAAAAAAGCTCTCTTCGCAGTAGCAGCCGCAGCTTGCGCCATGTCTGGCTCTGCCTTTGCCCAATCGTCGTCCAATGTGACGCTCTATGGCATCGCTGATGCCGGCATCAGTTTCCAAAACCACGTCAATGGTGGCGCAAATGGCAGTGGCTCTGTCGTTGGTGTGACTTCCGGGGGCCTCTCAGGTTCACGCTGGGGTCTGCGCGGGGTCGAGGACCTCGGCAGCAACCTGAAGGGCGTCTTCGTGCTGGAAAGCGGCTTCGATATCGATAGCGGCAAATCCGCGCAGGGTGGCCGGCTCTTCGGTCGCCAGGCCTACGTTGGCCTGCAGGGCAATTTCGGTGCCGTCACCCTCGGCCGACAGCAAAATTCGCTGTATGACCTGTTCGGAGCCTATGACCCGATGGCGGCGGGCCCGATGTACTCCCTGAATTCGGTCGACAATCAATTTAACGGTCGCGCCGACAACGCTATCAAGTACACCGGTAAGTTCGGCGGCTTGACGGCAACCGGCTTCTATAGCTTCGGCCGCGACGTGAACTCCGGCCTCGGCGGCGAAGTGCCGGGCCACTTCCAGGTCGGCAAGAACTTTGGTGGTGGTTTGGCCTACGCGAACGGGCCGTTCTCGGTGGGCGTCGCGTACGACCAGTTCCAGGGCAGCACCCTGGCTTCCGCGGACCTCGCCGCAAAACGTGCTGCGATTGGTACGTCGTATGCCTTCGGCGCTGCCAAGGTGTTTGGCGGCTACCGCTGGATGCGTGACGAAGTCACGACTGGCACGGCCCGTCACGACAACCTGTACTGGCTCGGCGCGAACTACAAGTTCACTCCCGCCTTTACCCTGACCGGCGCGGCTTACTACACCGACGCCCGCACCGACAGCAAAGATTCGTGGATGTTCGTGCTGAACGCTGACTACGCCTTGTCCAAGCGTACTGACGCGTACCTGCTGCTTGGCTATGTTAACAACAAGGGCAATGCAACCTTCGGTGTGACCAGTACGCCCAATACGATGCCAGGCCAAAACCAGACCGGCGCAATGCTCGGCATGCGACATCGCTTCTAACTTCCTGCCCGCAGGACGAGGCGCGCCCCCTGGCGTGCCCACGACAGTCTCATATCGACCTTGGCTTTCACTGTTAAGGGCGTTTGGCCGGCACAAGTGTCGGCCATTTTTTTCGTACGTCGCTCGCTGTCAACCGGTCCAGATGGGTTTCCCACGCGGCGGAACTGGGGCAGCCGGGCAGCGACGGAGCTTCGACGGGGGCAACTCATGCCGCGCCGCGAAGCCATCCGCTTTAGTGATCGGCGAGTTCACACAGGCGCGGCGCTAACGCATAATGCTTGGTCATACGAATTTCATTGCAGCGCTGTTCCAACCGCGCCGCATCGAATCCGGACCCGACGAGGCTTCGGAGAGAACAAGAAATCGGAGTCGCCTTGCCAACAGATCAGGTGCAGCGCAGTTCTGACGGGAACTGGATCGTTCCTATCCCCGGTCATAGTCCCTATTCATTCACCCGCATGAAATGCGGCTTCGACGCCCCCGACTCGCGTCATAAGGTGGTCTTGATCGACCTGAAGAAGCTGCTTGCTTGCGCAGATCGCGATAAAACGGACTATGTCCTCCAGGCTGCGCAGTACTGGCATGCGGGCAAGGTGCGCGGCATTCGCGAGTTCCTGGCACCCGGGCAGGAGCGGATTCCGGAAATTCCCTATGTAACGTTCACAACCCGGCGCTGCCGTACGTTAGCCGGATTGATTGGCTTTGCCCGCGAAGGTGTGGTGTCGTTTCGAAACGGCCAGCATCGCGCCCGCTATCTGGCCTTTGCGGGCGCAGGCGGCCTGCCGGTCGAGGTCCATGAAACTGAGGCGGATCTGCTCGAGCGTTTTTGCGGTTGGGGTCGTTAGCAAACGTCTGAACGCTTGACGGGCGCGGAAAGGGAAGAGTCTCTGCCTGGTTGTCGATCGAACACGGCGACCAGCGCTGCATGAAATCAGCGGCTGTCCTGGTCGAAGGGGTTCCAGCCGATCGTCCGGAAATCCTGGGCCAACGGCGCCGATCAGTCACGCAGGCAGAGGGGCGCGAACGGATCAGGCAGCCATCGCTTCCGGCTTGGCGCTCGCGCCTTCCAGCGAAAAGCCGCTATAGCGCTTCCAGCGCTGACTTCGTGATGATGTCCTTGTATTGCTTGCCGCCACCCAGATATACGAGGAAGACTCGCGGCTTGCCAGGGACGTTGGCACCCCTGGTGCACACGGTGCGGGGCACGGCGGGCAACGTCAACGACGTGGTTGAGGCCAACAGCCTGCTGCATGGCGACGAAACCGACGCGTTTGGCAATGCGGGCTATCAAGGCGTGGACAAGCGTCCGGACGCGCGGGCGGGCGTGAACTGGCACGCGGCGATGAAGCCCGGCAAACGTCGCGTCCCGGACCAAAGCAAACCGCTTGGCGCGCTCGTCAATCAGGTCGAGCGAATCAAGGCGGGCATCCGGGCCAAGGTCGAGCATCCGTTCCGGGTCATCAAGCGGCAGTTCGGCTACACCAGGGTCCGCTTTCGAGGGAGAGGAAGAACACCGCGCAACTCATGACCTTGTTCGCGCTGTCCAGCTTGTGGATGGCGCGCGGCAAACTGCTGGCTGCTCGAGCATGAGCGCGGTTCGGGCTCATGCTGATGCCTCGCGCGCAGCCCGCGAATGCTGCTCCGCGCGTGCCAGACAGCTTCGCTCTGGGCTGATAGGTTGGCGTCGTGGCGCATTTAGTTTCCCGTTAAATGGCCAAGCATACTCGATTCGCGTTTGTGCAGAGCATCCTTAGATCCAACGGTACCGAGAAAGTCGGATACCGCAGTCACAGTGATTGCACTTGTGTTGCGCGATGCCCTTTTGTCTTGGGATCAGGGCAATCGTGCAATACGATCGCGCGCAGCAACGTACTCCCGACTAAGCCGTCTCACGATCTCGGAGGTGGTAGGAATGTCATGGATCTGCGCCACGCCATGCCCGGCGCCCCAGATATCCTTCCAAGCTTTTGGCTTGGAGCGACCATCCGCAAAGCTCATCTTGGATTTCTCGCCTTCTCTCAGATTGTCGGGATCCAACCCAATACGCTCGATGCTTTCGCGGACGTAGTTTCCGTGCACACCGGAAAATAGGTTGCTATAGACGATGTCAGACGCGCCGGCCTTGATCAGCGATTGCTTGTAGTCCTGGCTCGCATTGGCTTCCTCGCTGGCGATGAAGCGCGTACCGATGTAGGCAAAGTCAGCGCCCATGGCCTGCGCCGCAAGAATTGCATCGCCGGTGGCGATAGCGCCGGACAGCGCGATGGGACCGTGGAAGCGACGACGGACCTCACCTACCAAAGCCATCGGCGACAGAGTTCCAGCATGTCCACCGGCACCGGCAGCGACAAGAATCAGCCCATCAACACCAGCTTCCAACGCTTTCTCTGCATGGCGCAGATTGACCACATCATGGAAGATAATGCCGCCATAGGAATGGACGGCTTCGACGATCTCCCGCACCGGCGCCCGCAGTGAGGTGATGAAGATTGGCACGCGATGGCGCACGCACGTTGCTACGTCTTGTTCCAGCCGCACATTGGAAGTGTGGGCAATCTGGTTGACCGCGAGCGGCCCGACAATCGCGCCGGGATTGGCCGCCCGAAAGGTGTCGAGCTCCTCCCTCATCAGCGTCAGCCATTCATCGAGTAATTCCGGCTGACGCGCATTCAATGCGGGAAACGAACCGACGATGCCGGCCTTGCATTGGGCTAGCACCAATTCCGGATAGCTCACCGTGAACATTGGCGACGAGATCACTGGCAAGGTCAGGTTCTGCAGGATGGGAGGCAGATGGGGGGCGGTAGCCATGATGGTGGTTCCCTTGAGTTGATTAAGTTCGGCTCAATCGAGCGACACACCGGAAAGTTTCACGCGTTCGCTCTGGATTTTTCGGTCTTGTGCCAGAAAATCCTTGAAGGCCGCTGGTGTGGAGCCTACCGCGACATAGGAGAACGCATCGATATACTTTCTCCGGAAGTCTGGAGACTGGACGATGCGGCTGACGTCAGAGGAAATCTTCTCCACTAGCGCGGTCGGCGTGCCATGCGGCGCCACAAGGCCGATATTGAAGACCGCATTGATCTCCTTGATCCCTAACTCCTTGAAGGTGGGCACATCGGGCAGCGCCGCCGAGCGCGTGTCCGCCGAGACGGCGAGGGCCTTGAGCGCGCCGGACTTGACGTGCTGCTCGATCACCGAGACGCCGAGCACGGCGGCATCGATCTGCCCTGAGATCACTTCTGGGATCAGTGGCGCGGCACCCTTGTAAGGGACGTGTACCATGGTCAGGTTCTCGTTATGCGTGAACATCGCCATGGGTAGGTGCGCGATGCCGCCGGCGCCAGAGGAGCCGTAGGTCATCGGCTTGCTTGCCGAAACCTTCTTCGCGAGCGCGATGAACTCCTTGAGTGAATTGGCGGGCGAGGTCTTCGGCACGAAGAACACCAACGGTAGTGCCACGAGTCGCGAGACCTCGGCAAAGTCCTTGTCTGGGCTGTACGGCAGCTTTTTGTACAGGAATTGGTTCATGGTTAGCGCAGCTTCCGTGCCAGCAAACAGCGTGTAGCCGTCCGGCGCGCTCTTGGCGACGAACTCGGCGCCGATGATTTCATTGGCGCCAGGCTTGTTCAGCACCACCACCGGCTGCTTCCACGCATCGGCAAGCCGTGGCGTGAGCCCTCGCACGAAGCTGTCCACCGGCCCGCCGGCCGAGTACGGCACGACGATGGTCACCGGCTTGCTCGGGAAGCTCTGTGCCGCCGCGGTGCCGGCAACCGTTAGGGCGACCAGCATGCCGGTCAGTCTGATAAGGGATTGCATGGTGTCTCCTGGTGTTCGTCTGGGGTTGCAATGCGCTACCGCGCGGGCGGCCGCGGACAGGGGCCCCGATTCTGCGATCGGATACCCCGCTGAAATTGATAATGGGAAAAAGCGGCGATGTGGCGCGCGTTCAGGCGGCCTGGGCGTCGCGCTTGAGCACCAGCACGTCGGTCGTGCCGTCCTGGATCACGCCACCGGTCTGGTCGATTAACTGCAGTCGCCGGTTCACGCGCCCTACGCGCTTGCTGGTGCCGGCCTCTGTTTCCAGGATCTCCATCCTGAGCCGCAGCGTCTGGCCTACGAAAATCGGGGCCGCGAAGGTCCAGTTCTGCAGCGACATCATGGCCACGGCTGATTTGTCAAAGACGCCGAGTTGATGCAGCATGCCGGTGGCCAGTGCGATGCCTAGCGCACCGTGGACCACACGCTGTCCGAAGCGCGTGCCCCTGGCGAATTCCGCGTCGGCATGGATCGGATTCCAGTCTCCAGACAACATTGAGAACATCGTCAGGTCGGTCTCGGTGATGGTGCGGCCAGTGCTCTCGAACACCTGCCCGCGAAGGAAATCCTCGAAATATAGCGTAGTCGGCATGAAATTTTTCCGGAGGGGGTTCACGCGCCGGCGGCCGGGACAAGTTCCGCCAGCCGCGCCAGTGCCAGGTCGCGCAGCCTGTTGCGCTGGATCTTCACGCCGTTGGAGCTCAGCGTGACCGGATAGGCATCGACGAACCAGACACGCGCGGGCACTTTGAACGGCGCTACTTGGGCGCGCATCTGGGCCATGACATCGGCCTCGGCTAGCCGGGCGCCGTCAGTGAGGATCAGAAAAGCGACCACGCGGGTCTGCCCATCGATTTCCACGGCGACCACTTGCGCATCGGCGACACCCTCGAAGCGCTTGAGCACGGCCTCGATTTCGACCGGGTTGACCAGGAACCCGCCCAGGCGAATCGCATCGCCCATGCGCGTTTCATACACGAAAGTGCCGTCGGCGCGTAGATGGCCAAGGTCACCGGTTCGGAAATAGCCGTCGGGACGTACCGCTTCAGCGGTTGCGTCCTGATCGTGGTCATACCCCAGGAACAAGCTCGGTGCGCTGATCTCAATCTCGCCGGACTGTCCAGCCGGCAGCAACGCCCCCGTCTGGACATCACGGATGCGCACGGTGGCCTCGCCCCGTGCCACCGGGAGGCCGCCTCCTTCGATGCGCGCCTGCACCGGCAGCGTCATCGGCTGGCAGGAAAACAATGCCAGGACTTCGCTCGATCCGTACAGCCCTGCGAGTGGAATGCCCCGTGCGCAAGCCTCGCGGGCATATTCGGAGAAGCTTGAAGTAAATGCACCGAAGCCGAATAGCCGCGCGGCCGGAAATGGCCGGTTCGCCGGTGCCGTGTCCAGGATGCGGCGATACATCTCATCGCTGCCGAATGTGTGCGTAACACGCTGGTCAGCCAGCAGCCTGGCGGCCTGAGGCCCGTCAAACGTGTCGAGCAGTACCACGGGCGCGCCCCCCGCGAACGCCGCCAGCACGCCATTCAGCCCGAATACGCCGCAGAATGGCAGCATGGCCAGCATGACCGCACCATCCGCATCCATGCCATAAGCGTGTGCACAACGCCAAGCATGATCGACGAGCGTGTGTTGGGGGTGCATCACCAGCTTGGGGCCTTTGGTGGTACCCGAGGTTGTGAACAAAATGGCGCAGGCATTGGGATCGGATTCATCCAGCCCTTGCACCGGCTCGCGCATATGCAAATCGAAAGGCACTACCGGGCGGCCCAACAGACGGGCGGGCGTTGCCGGACTGGCATCCACCACCGCGATGGCTTGCAGCGCGGGCAGCGAGGCGGGATCCACGGCATCGAGAATCCCGGCGAAGTCGACCTTTCGGAAGCCTGGTTGCAGCACCAGCAGGCAGGCGCCGCTCTTTTCGATGAGGTAGCTCACCTCTTCACTACGATAGCGCGTGTTGACCGACACCAGCGTCGCGCCGACGCGCGCCAGCGCAAAGAACAGCGCCAGCCATTCGATGCGATTGACGAGCCACACACCTACCCGGTCTCCCTTGCCGATACCCTGGGCGTCCAACCAAGCGACTGTGTGACGGCACAGCAGATCGAACTCCGCATGGGTGATGGCACGCTCACCCTCTATGAATGCCACCGCATCCGGGTGTTCTGCCAGGTGCGAATCGATCAGGCTCCACAGATTCGTCCTCATGCGGCCTCCCGTATTGCTGCATTCGCAGCGTGTTGATTGTTGTTCATCCATACACTTGCTGCCGCTTGTTCAGATCCTGCGCCCGGCATGCTGCCAGTAGCCATCGCGCAGCTTGCGCTTGTGGATCTTTCCGCTTTCCTGGCGCGGCAGTTCGGTGCGCAGTTCGATCACCTTCGGCACCTTGTAAGCGGCGAGCCGGTCTTTCAGCCACGCACGCATTCCCTCCGGATCCAGTTGCGCGCAGTCGGCAGGCTGTACCACTGCCACGACCATTTCGCCAAACTCTTCATGGGGCACGCCAAACGCCGCGCAGTCCGCCACACCCGGCATGCCGGACAGCGCGTTTTCGATTTCGGCCGGGTAGATGTTCACACCGCCGGAGATCACCATGTCGCTCTTACGGTCGCAGATGAACAGGAAGCCGTCGGCATCCACGTAGCCCATGTCGCCTACGCACGCCAGTCCTTCGCAATCCATCGCGGCGCGCGCCTCAGGGCGATTGTGGTAGGTAAAGTCCGCATAAGCAGGCTGGCGCACATGGATGTTGCCAACCTCTCCTGTGCCGAGGCGGCAGCCCGCGTCGCTGTAGATGCGCACCTCGGCCTCGCTCACAGGCCGGCCGACCGACCCGGGCTTGCGGATGGCGTCCGCGGACGAAATCACGGTGATCATGCCCATTTCGCTGCACGCATACGATTCGTTGATCACTGGCCCCCACCAATCGATCATGGCCTGCTTGATGGCAACGGCAAAGGGCGCGCCTGTACAGGCGACGAAGCGCACGGACGACAGGTCGTAGCGGTTGCGTACGTGTTGCGGCAATGCCAGCAGGCGTACGCACATGGTGGGCACCAGGTACAGGTGCGTGATGCGATGGCGCTCGATGGCGCGTAGCGTGGCTTCGGCATCGAAGCGGGGATCCAGCACGACCAGCCCGGTCGCCAGCATGGCCTGCATACCGTAGAGATTGGGGGCGCCGTGGTACAGCGGCGCGGACAGGTACACGCGCGCATCCGCGGAAAAATCGAACACGGCCTTGACGGTATCGCGCAGCAGGCGCGGCTGCTCTGGATGCAGGCCCTGCGCGAGGCGCCGCACGCCTTTTGGACGTCCAGTAGTGCCGGAGGTATAGGCGAAGCGTCCGCGCGGCCGGTGCGACGGACCGCTGTACGCCGCCTGTGCGCTGCGCCATGCTTCATAGCGAAGGACGTCTGCCGGCACTTCGCCGGTAACGCGCGAAGTGGGATAAGCCTGCAAGGCCAACGGTTCTGGCGTGACCGCCAGTACGCGCACCCCTTCCGGGATCGCGGCACGCAATGTTGCTAACAGGTCCGCCTCGATGAACAGGACACAGGCACCGCTGTCCTGCAGGATATAGCCCAGCTCATCCACGGTGAACCGCCAGTCCACCGGACAGTGATACGCGCCGACGCGGTTGCATGCCAGCGTGATCTCGAACAGCGCGGGCGCGTTGCGAAGCACGATGGCCACGACATCGTCCTCTCCCACGCCCAGGGCAGCCAGGCCGCCGGCAACCTGCGCGGCGCGGCGTTCGATCTCAGCGCCGTCGAACCGGGCTTCGCCATATTGCAGTGAGGCAACCATCAACTCTCTCCTTTGCGGTACGTGCAGTTATTCGGGCTGCAGCCCGGCGTCCTTCACTAGGCGGCCATGGACCGCCAGTTGGTGTTTGATCAGACGGCCGAACGCTTCAGGTGACGAGGGCGTCAAAGGAAAGCCCAGCCGGTCCATTTGTTCGCGTACCTTCGGATTGTTCATCGCGGCAACGAATGCTTGGTTCAGACGGGTCACGACGTCCTTGGGCATGCCCGCCGGTCCGACCAGACCTGCCCACGGCATGATCTCCAGATCCTGCATGCCGGCCTCGCGCAGGGTCGGCACATCAGGAAGCAGGCTGTTGCGCTGGGCATTGATGGATACCAGCGCGCGCAGTTTGCCCTCGCGCAGATAGGGCGCGCCGATGGTCGTACCGATCATGGCCTGGGTGCGGCCGGCGATCAGATCCAGCATGGCCGGCGGCTCGCCCTTGTAGGGCACCTGGGTCAGCTCAATGCCAGTGAGTGTCTTGAAGTGCGAGAACGCGACCACGCCGGTGTTGTTGCCGGTGCCGTAACTCAGCTTGCCGGGATTGGCCTTGGCGTAGGCAAGGAACTCTTTCAGGTTGCTGGCCGGGACGGCAGGGTTCACGTACAGGAAAAAGCCGAAGCGGCCGACATCGGCGATGGGCGTGAAATCGGTCAGCACGTCGTAGGGCGGCTTCTTGCGCAGCGCCGGCACCAACGACAGGTTGCCCGACGTGGCGAGCAGCAAACGGTAGCCGTCCGGTGTCGCCCGGGCCACCTCCTGCGCGGCCACTTGCCCTTCCGCGCCTGGCTTGTTGTCGATCACGATGGGCTGGCCAAGCTGGGCCGATGCCGCCTGGCCGACCACGCGGGCCACTGTATCCGTAGTTGCGCCGGCGGGAAAAGGCACCACTAGCGTGATGGGCCTGACGGGATACTCGGCCTGCGCATTCGTTGCGATTGTCGCACTACAAAGCAGTAGCGCGGGTATGATCCGCTTCATGTCTCCTCCGCCTTTTTAACAAGCAAACTGGGCTTTGGGAGAGTATTGCATCCACATTTCAGGCAGGTAAGCCTGCGCTTGCGCACAGGTGCGTTGCGCGCAGCACACCAATCGCCGCTCAAACTATGGAACTCGACGCTTACTTGTTTTTCGCCACGGTTGTGGAATCTGGCAGCTTTATGAATGCGTCGCTCAAGCTTGGCATTGACCGCTCCAATGTCAGCCGGCGTATCCGTAAGCTGGAGCGCGATGTGGAGGCGCAGCTCGTACGGCGGAGCACGCGCCGCATGAGTCTGACGGAAATAGGCGAGGCGTTTTACGCGCAATGCGCCGTCATCCGCGCCGAGGTAGAGCGCGCGGACGAACTACTGCATACCTTCGGCACTTCCATCCGCGGTCCATTGCGTGTGAGTTGTCCACCGGCGGTCGGCCGACTGTACTTGACCGCTATGTTTGCCGAGTTCTGCAATCTGTATCCCAAGGTATCGCTGTCGGTGAGCTTCAAAGGCGGTGCCGTGGACCTGATGGAAAATGATCTCGACTTGGCTTTGCGGGTCACCAATGACCCCGGCGAACATTGTGTGGCGCGTGCACTCGGGCCGATCGAATGGATGCTATGCGCGAATCCCGAGTATTTGGAGCGGCATGGTCGACCGGTCACGCCGGAAGATTTGGCGTCTCATACCTGCCTTGGCGTGCGCACACGTGTGGGGCTTGAATATGTGCGAGAAGGCAGTGACCTCGTGCACAGGGTTTCCATCCAACCGCATTTGGAGTGCTCGGACTATGGTTTCCTCGGCGAAATGGCTGCGGCAAAGCTTGGCATCGGCTTGCTGCCTTCGTATGTCGCAGTAGAACATCTGCAAAGCGGTAGGTTGGAAACCGTCCTAAACGAATACAGGCTAACCCGTTCGCCTGGCGGCACACTGTACGCGATCACGCTCCCTAACCGATACACGCCGCCGCAGTTGCGTGCATTTATTGACTTTCTGAAATGCAAATTCGAGCAGGGCTTGCCTTGGGGAAAGGACCTGATACGAACAGGGGCATAGCCCCCGCGAGTGCAAGGCGCAGCTGGAAGCCGCTATTGCATTCGAGTCTGGGCGAAAGGGGGCCGCTGAAAGCCTGAACAGTCAGCGCGGAGCGAAGCATGCTCGTCGTAGCGGCGAGTTTGTATCTGCGTTGGAGGCGCAGAAGAGGCGAGACGCTGTCCAAACGGGGGTCGAGGCCAAGAGCAAGCAGGAGGAGCGCCCCTGATCACTGGAGTAGGAAGACTAGCCAGCTGAAGGGGCCGGCCAGCTTCGACTCGACGTTGGTCGCGTTCGATCTTCGCGTTGCTTTGAGCTGCCGCCTTGTTGCGGATTTGCCGGTGCGCCAGATGTGCAGTTATTTCGGTTATGCCTCGCTCCAAGAGGCTCAGCGGTCGATTGCAGGCTTATTGCAGCGGGATGCCGGTGTCCTTGACCACGCGTGCCCAACGCTCGCGCTCACTCTTGATGAAGTTTCCGAAATGCGTGGGCGTATCGCCGCCGGGCACGCCGCCCAGATCAGCCAGGCGTGATTTGACCTCGGGCTCGGCGAGGATGATAGCCACGGTCCTCTGCAGCCGGTCGATCACGGCCGGAGGCGTGCCTGCCGGGGCCACCAGGCCAAACCACGCAGTCACCTGGAAGTCCTCCAAACCGGCCTCCTTCATGGTAGGCACGTCTGGCAGCTCAGGGACGCGGCTCGCGCTGGTCACGGCCAGAGCACGCAATTTGCCCGACTGGATATGAGGCAGGGAGCTGGGGAGATTATCCACCATCATGGTTACCTGGCCAGCGACTAAGTCGGCCACGGCCGGCGCCGCGCCCTTGTAGGGCACATGGATAATGTCAGTACCGGTGCGTTTGCGGAACAACTCGCCAGACAAATGGACCGACTGGCCAGTGCCGGACGAGGCGAAGGAAAGCTTGCCGGGCTGGGCCTTGGCCAGCGCTACCAGCTGGGCCACTGTACGCGCCGGCACGTTAGCATTGACCACAAGAATGTTGGGTACCGACACCACCATGCTGACCGGCGCAAAGTCCTCCGCGCGATAAGGTAGTTGCCGGTACAAGCTATAGTTGATCGCATTGGGTCCGATATTGCCCATCATCAGGGTATAGCCGTCGGGGGCAGATTGCTTGAGCGCCTGCGCGCCAATGATGCCGGCGCCTCCGGCACGGTTTTCTACCACTACTGGCTGGCCCAGGAGTTCGGCCATGCGTTTGCCAACCAGACGCGACGCGATATCCGTTGTACCTCCCGCTGCCGCAGGCACAATCAGGCGGATCGGCTTGTCGGGGTATGCCGCCAGCGCGGCGCCAGGGACGGCCAATGCCGCCACGCCAACGGCCCCCGTCATCCCGGTTGTCACCAATACCAGCCTGGCGATTGCCAGCCGCAGTCTTTCAAGGCCTTGCTTCATCGTCGTCTCCCTAGTTGATCACGCCAAGGCGTGCGCCCGCTATTTGCTGGATTGGTTCCAAAGGCGCGGCAAATACGGTAAGCCCACGGCGGTGACATTGGAATTCACCATTCACAAACGAGGCCTTCGACTTGACGAAACGCATGATCCCGGCAGCAACGAGCCTGCCGACCCCTTTTCCGTTCCGAGATGTGCGTGGGCGAAACGCTGGAGCATTGCCCCGTGATGCTCGGCTTCAGTGCCTTGGGGATGGCCAAATGCGGGGTGAATGTTGTGGCACGGCGAGACGAAACGCTGCTTCGAGAGGCTAGAGTTGCTGCGACGGGACACAGGTTGGGTTGGCGCTCGCAATCCACTAGGGCCGCGTGATCCATTATCTGCGCTGTTGCTCTCGCTATCTCGCGAACTATCAGCAGCGGGGGGCTCAGGGCTGTCCATTTCAAGCACGGGAGCAGAGTCGGTGGTCGACTATGTCATTGGCCAACGCATGAAAAGGAACGGGCGCATGCGATGGGCGATTACTGGAGCCAAAGGACTACTGCAGGTTTGATGTGCTGTTCTCAACGGCGAGGCAATATGCAATTTCAGGTGGTGGTATCCCTCGGCCGGAAGATCGTGCCATATGCGATTGTGGACTGTACGGTATAAACAGCGCTCCGCGTTTGGCCACTTTCAAGCTCGGGGTCTACGAAAACTGCGACTGATTGCTCCGCCTTGGCTATCTGCTGCGCGCTGGAGTATCGTGTTTGTCCGATGCACAGGAGGCGCGCGAGATGCGAGGCTGGCAAAGCACCTATTTGGGCGCGCGCGAGGTGCCGCGTGAACTCAGCTGTTTCGAATTGCAGACGTTCTTCAAGCGCTTCACCTCACGTGTACCGCCACGTCAACGTGACTGAACCAGTCAGGCTGGTCGGCGGCCCAAGCATCAATCGGCCTTCACACCTTCCACTTGGATGGCCAGCTTCACTTCCTGCTTGAAACCATACTGCTCACCGTAGTTCACGCCAAAGTCGGCGCGACTGAAGGTGCCGGTCGCATCGGCGCCGCAGGCTTCACGCTTGAGCATCGGGTGCTGAATGCATTTGAAGTCATGGATGGCCAGCTTGACGGGCTTGGACACGCCGTGGAGCGTGAGGATGCCGTCGACTTCGGTCGGCACGTCACCCTTGAACTTCGAGAACTTGCCCTTGTAGCTGGCTTCCGGGAACTTGGCGACATCGAGCATTTCGGCGCTCTTGACATGCTCGTTCAGCTTTGCATTGCCGAAGTCGATCGATGCCGGGTCGATTTTGACGTCGATCGAGCCCGCCCTCGCTGCGCGATCCAGGATCACAACGCCGCTGGTCTTGTCAAACTTGCCACGCCAGATTGAAAGACCGCCCATGTGATCCGCTTCAAAGCTCGGATACGTATGGGTCGGGTCGAGATTGTAGGTCACAGTGTTAGCTGATGCCACGCCAACAGCGGAAAAGGCCGCGATCGCGGCAAAGACGGTACGCAAGTTCATGGGGAGCAAACAAACCTCAGTAAACGAATAAGAGAAGGCAGGATGTCTTTTTCTGACATTCTGACGCCAACGCTCGTCGGGCGTCTGGTGTATTGATTATTGGGTGTGCAGCACCGTCGGCGGAAGCCTCTCGTTCACGAGTGTATTCAAAAAATTTGAATGCCCTCACGCGCCGGCAATGCGGAACTGTTGCTCACCGCCCCCCGTTATCAGCCCAAGCGTCCCCGCTGCTCTAACCCTCAAAACTCCACCATCGCAAAATCGTCTTTCCCCACATCGCACTCCGGGCAGCGCCAATCAGCAGGAATGTCTTCCCAGCGCGTGCCCGGCGCGATGCCGTCTTCAGGCCAGCCGTCGGCTTCGTCATAGACCCAGCCGCAGATGATGCAGACCCATTGCTTGAACTCGTTGCTGGAGGCCTCCACTGCAGCGGGGGTGGCAGTAACGGACTTGGTCACGGTGCCTTCCGGCTCTTCCAGACTAAACACCAGCGGCGACGACTGCGTCTGCTCCCTGTTTCCCATTCGTGCCTGCAGTTGCGTGAGCAGGGCTTGTGCTTCATCGGTGGTCAGGTCGATCCAATAAGGATCGCCGGCGCCGTCGTTCAAGCGTTTCGGGGAAAACTGGATTTCTACTGCGGTGCCTTTTTTATACATGCGACAGGGACGATGGAATCTGGTGTCTGCCGGCGGCTGCGGTGGGCCGCGCCGGCACAGTGGGCGAAGCGGAAGCACCGCGCGGCGGCTCAGCCGTGCATCTCAGTACGACGGAGGCGAGCAGGCCAAGCACGGCGACCAGACCCAAAGTCGAGGGGCGAGAGGTTGGTGTGGGGTTAGCCTGAGGCGGTGGGTTGCGTCGATCAGGCCAGCGCGAGCGGGCCGGCCAGCCATAGCGCGAAGTCGCTGACGACTTGCTGGTTCAGCGTGTGTCCGATCGGATAGCGGCGGTTCTGGTTTGGCACGCCCAGCGCAGTCAGCCACTCTTTGGCGCGCTCGGCCCAGGCCACTGGCAGCTTGTCGTCGAACTCGCCGTGGGCGATCAGCGCCGACAGCTTGGACAGTGCCTCGCGCGGCCCGAGATGCGGTTCGATCTCGGGCAGGATACGGCCGCTCAGCACTGCGAAGCCCGCTACCTCTTGCGGCGTGGTTAGCGACACGCTGGCGCTGAGGATGCCGCCCTGGCTGAAACCGGCGATCACCGTGGGCACGCGCTGCGCTGCAGTGTTGGCATCCTGCGCATGGAAGCTGCGCACCAGCGTGATCAGTTGCTGCCGGCTGCGCTCGGCCTGCGCCGCGTTGATGGCCGGCGCGCCGCCCTGGAAGCTGACTTCGAAGAAGCCATGCTGGCGCGGGCCGAAGGTCAGCGGGCCTTGCACCAGCGCTACCTGCACGCGCGGGTCGATGTAGCTCGCCACGGGAGCGAGGTCGGTCTCGTTGCTACCGACGCCGTGCAGCAGCAGTAGACGCCCATCTGGGACGCCATCCGTGTCGCGCAGGCGATAGCGCAGGCCGGAGGCAGCATCCTGCTGCAGCGGGCCGATGTCTTGTGGGGTGGTGTTCATCTCAAATCCTGTGTTCAAGGCTTGGGGACGGAGTTTTTGCTCAGGCCGCCGCGCTCGCGCCGATCGCATACGACTCCATCGACAGTACGCCATAGGTGATGCCGCCGTCGATCACCTGCAGCGGCTCGCCCGCGCTGGCCGCGCCCACGGCCATCAGCAGCGGCAGGAAGTGCTCGTCGCTTGGGTGTGCGCGCAGGGCATGCGGCGCGAGGCTGCGGTAGTTGATCAGCGGCTGCACGTTACCGTGCTGCGTGGCGGCCTGCACCGCGCCGCGCACCCAGCGGGTGAACTCGGCCACATAGGGCGCCTCGCCGCCGCCGTGGACGCGGAACTCGTTGAGGTTGTGCGTCATGCTGCCGGAGCCGACGATCAGCAGGCCCTCGTCGCGCAGCGGCGCGAGCGCGCGGCCCAGCGCCAGTGCGCCGGCAGGGTCCAGCGGATGCGGCAGTGGCACCTGGAACACCGGCACGTGCGCATCGGGTAGCAGGTGGTGCAGCGGCACCCAGGCGCCGTGGTCCAATCCGCGCTGCGGGTCCAGCCGCGTGGGGAAGCCGGATTCCGTCAGCAGTTCGGCCGTGCGCGCGGCCAGGGCCGGATGGCCGGCCACCGGGTATTGCAGCTCATACAGCGCGCGCGGGAAGCCGCCGAAATCGTGGATGGTATCGGGCTGCGCGTTGGTGCTCACGCGTACTTCATGCGGCGTCATCCAGTGCGGCGACACCACCAGCACTGCTTTCGCGGGCGGCAGCGTGCGACCCAATTCAGTGAGCTGCGGGCCGGCCATGCCGGGCTCGATGGCGAAGGTGGGCGCGCCGTGCGAGATGAACAGCACGGGTAGGGTGGTGCGAGTGGCGGTGGCGGTAGCGGACAAACGCAGTCTATTGGTTTCGCATTCGCTGATAAACTGCCTATCCTGTGATTAATCGTCCCGATAATCGAGACAATCAGCAAGAACGTGATGGATAGAGCCCTGGAAATGACTGTCTTCACCGCCGTGGTCGATGCGGGCAGCTTCGTCGGCGCAGTGGAGGGGCTGCGCATGTCCAAGGCGGCGGTGTCGCGCCATGTGGATGCGCTGGAGCAGCGCCTGGGCGTACGGTTGCTCCAGCGCACCACGCGCCGGCTGTCGTTGACCGAGGAGGGACGCATCTTCTACCAGCGCGCCAAGGAAGTGCTGGGGGCGCTGGACGATGCCGAGTCCGAGGTCAGCTCGCGCACACTAGAGCCCAGCGGACTGGTGCGCATCAACGTGCCGCTGACCTTCGGCATCCTGCACCTCGCGCCGCTGTGGGCCGCGTTCATGGAGGCACATCCGCAAGTGGACCTCGACATCACGTTGAACGACCGCGTGGTCGATCTCGTTGACGAAGGCTATGACCTCGCCGTGCGCATCGGCGACATGCCCAGTTCCGCCCTGATCAGCCGCAAGCTGGTCAGCACGCGCGTGCTGCTGTGCGCCACGCCGCGCTATCTGGAACGGCACGGCACGCCGCTGCATCCGCACGACCTCGCGCAGCACCGCGTGCTGGCCTACACCAACTGGTCCGATCGCGACGAATGGCATTTCGACGGCCCGCACGGGAAGGTCAGCGTGCGCACGCGTGCGCGCGTGCACACCAACAACGGCGACACCTGCCGCGCCATCGCGCTCGGTCACGGCGGCGTCATGCTGCAGCCCAGCTTCATGCTGCACGAGGACTTGCGTAGCGGCGCGCTGGTAGAGCTGATGCCCGATTTTCGCGCCGCCGAGATCGGCGTGTACGCCGTCTATCCCACGCGCAAGCAGCTGGCGCTGAAGGTACGGCGCCTGGTGGATTATCTGGTGGAGGCTTTTAAGGACGTGTCGTGGGAGCCGGCGGCCCCAACGCGCTGAGCAGCGCCACGGCCGCAGGTCGACACCACAACGGATACGAAGGATGCGGGGCCACACCGGCGCAGGCAAGCATGGGTTGCCGGCCAGTCCATCGTGATCACCGGCGTATCGCTGACCTGACCCGCCGCGATGCCAGCGGGCCAGCGCGCCACCAGCGGCACGCGGATGCCGCAGGCGGGGACGAGCTGGCCGCGTCTTCGGGCTGCACGCGGCATCCTGAATTTACGCTGGCGCTGGCGGGAAACGAAGGGCACGGCCTCGGCGCGCACCAATGGCCCTGCTCAATCTCTTGTCCGCCCCGCCAGTCAACGTTGGCCTGTTGCGCAGGTTGGGAATGAGGCGAAAGCCGCACTTGCGAACGCCTGGCGCCTCCTTTGTTTTGGATTGCGATCCCTCTGGGCTGGCCATCAAAAATGTCCATGCTTCCAGGCAGCGGTCTCCCTATCCGGTCAGTTCGACCGGGCTAAACCGGTCTTTTAGAAAAGCTTGATTGTCCGTTGCGCCACAAGTCCATTAGATTGGACCGAGCCGCCATTTCGGTGAATCAAACAGAAGAGAGACCATTCAGGAGACAACCGCCATGAATTGTGGACCCGTAGGTGACTTTGGCAGTGCAGGCGTTGCAGCGTCCAGGGAGGCGATCCATGGCAGCCACTGACGCGCGCGCGGGGGTGAATCCCGACCAGGTAATCCAGAAGTGCGCGCGGCGCATTGTGCCACTCGCCCTCTTCGGTTTCTTCCTTTGCTATCTCGATCGCTCCAACGTCGGCATGGCATCGCTGACCATGAATGCCGACCTGGGTATCACGCCAGCAATGTATGGGTGGGGTGTCGGCTTGTTTTTCTGGGGCTATTGCCTGTTTGAGGTGCCTAGCAACATTGCGCTGGCCCGGTTCGGCGCCCGGGTATGGATCGCGCGCATCATGGTGATGTGGGGTGCCGCCTCGCTGGCGATGGCCTGGGTCTGGAGTCCTGAAAGTTATTATGTGCTGCGCTTTCTGCTCGGCGTGGCCGAAGCGGGGTTTGTCCCTGGCGTGATCTATTATTTCCGGCTGTGGTTCCCGGAGCGGTACAACAACCGAATGATCGGTTTGTTCCTGTTGGCCAACCCCCTGTCGGCATTGATCGGCAACCCTCTCTCCGGGCTCCTGTTGCAAATGGACGGCATATTGGGAATGAAGGGATGGCAGTGGCTCTTCATTATTGAAAGCGTGCCGACCATTCTGTTCGGCATCGTGATCTTCTTGCTGTTGCCGAACTCCCCGCGTGCAGTCAACTGGCTGGCGCCGGCGGAAAAGGAATGGCTCGAGAACACGCTGGAGCGGGAGCGTATCGCCCGTCAGGGCATCAAGAGTGAATCCGTCGCCGGTGTCCTGCTGAGTGCGCGGATCTGGGTGCTTAGCTCGATCTATCTGGGGATCGTCATCGGCATCTACGGCGTTGGGTTCTTCCTGCCGCAGATCGTGAAGGAGTTCGGCCTGTCCACGGCATCGGTCGGATTCGTCAGTGCGATTCCGTCATTGTTCGGCGCCATTGCCATGGTGTTGTGGTCGCGGCATTCGGACAAGACCGGCGAACGGGCCGGACACACCGCCATTGGCTGCGCGCTGACGATGTTCGGACTGGCGCTGGCAGCCTATGCGCCGACACCGATGATCTCCATGATCGGGCTCACGCTCACCTCGATGGGGACGCTGGCTGGGATGGTGACCTTCTGGTCGATGCCTAACGCGCTGATCTCTGGCGGGCAGGCCGCGGCGGCCTTTGGACTGATTAATACGATCGGGTCCTTCGGCGGGGTGGTCGGCCCGAACATCATGGGTTACCTGCGCGGCAGCACCGGCGACTTCCGAAGCGGACTTCTCGGGCTTGCAGCGTGCCAGATCGTCGGCATCGCGGTGGCGTTGTACTTCCGCACGGCCGTCAACGCCGCGAGGGCGTCGCAAGGTCGAACCAGCACATTCGCGACGCCGCAGCATGGCCTCGGCAGCAGGGCCGGCGAATGAACGATTGCCATCCAAGCCAGCAAAGCTGGACCTACAAGAATGAGGATCAAATGAAACGCTATCAGTTGTTCATCGACGGCCGTTATGTCGATCCGGTGAAGGGAGAGTGGTTCGATACGGTCAACCCATATACCGGCGAGGCCTGGGCGCGCATCCCTCGAGGCACGAAGGAGGACGTCGATATCGCGGTTGCGGCCGCGTCGCGGGCTTTAAAGGAAGGAGCGTGGGCGACGATGACACCCACGGCGCGGGGCAAACTGATGCGCCGTCTCGGCGACCTGGTCCTGGAGAACGCGCAGCGCCTGGCGGAGACCGAAGTACGGGACAATGGCAAGCTGATGAGTGAGATGCTGGGCCAGCTTCGGTCCCAGCCTGAGTGGTGGTGGTACTTCAGCGGCCTGGCCGACAAGATTGAGGGCTCGGTCGTACCCCTTGACAAGTCCGATGCCTTTGCCTTTACCACGCACGAGCCGGTTGGCGTGGTGGCAGCCTTGACCGCCTGGAACTCGCCTTTGCTGTTTGTGGCGATGAAGTGCGCGCCTGCTTTGGCGGCCGGCTGCACAGTGGTCCTGAAGCCCTCCGAATTCGCTTCGGCGAGCACGCTGGAGTTCATGGAACTGACGCAGCAGGCAGGCTTCCCGGAAGGGGTGTTCAACGTCGTCACCGGCTTGGGTGCGGAAACCGGCGCCGCCTTGGCTGAGCACCCGGACGTCGCCAAGATCAGCTTTACCGGATCGGACGCCACGGGGGCCAAAGTCTATGCCGCGGCTGCAAAGTCGATGAAGCGGGTATCACTAGAACTGGGCGGTAAGTCACCCAACATTGTGTTCGAGGACTGTGATGTCGCTCAGGCCATCGCCGGTGCGGTGTCCGGAATTTTTGCGGCGACGGGTCAGACTTGTGTCGCCGGTTCCCGATTGCTGGTGCAGAACAGCATCAAGGACCGCTTCGTCGACCAGCTTGTCAGCATGGTTGCATCGGCACGCGTCGGCGACCCCAGCGCGCCGGAGACGAATATTGGTCCTGTCGCAACGCCGGACCAGTATCAGAAGGTGTTGCGGTACATCGACATCGCCAGGTCAGAAGGCGCCCGCTGCGTATTTGGCGGGGAACCTGTCTGGGATCTCCCTGGTGGCCAGTTCGTGCAGCCCACCATTTTTGTCGATGTGACGAATGACATGCGCATCGCGCAGGAGGAGGTCTTCGGCCCTGTGCTGTCCGTCATCGGGTTCGATGACGAAGCCGACGCAGTGCGGATCGCCAATGACGTGATTTACGGGCTTGCAGCCGGAGTGTGGACTAAAGATATTTCCAGGGCACTGCGTATGTCCAAGGCGCTGAAGGCTGGCACAGTCTGGATCAATACCTATCGGGGGATGAGTTTTAACTTGCCGTTCGGCGGGATGAAGCAATCCGGGCTAGGCCGTGAGAACGGTATCGAATCGGTTCGAGAGTTTCTGGAGACCAAGAGTGTCTGGGTCTCCACTGCTACAACTGCGCCGGTCAATCCGTTCATTCTGCGGCTTTGAGGTGGCGTCTGGCGCGCGCGGGGCGCTACCCCGGAAACCGGATTCCGGTCCGGCTTTTGCGGCATGCCGTCCTGCGTATTGCCAGCGGCTGAAGGGGGGACGGGGGCGGGGTCTATACTACATACTTGAGAGCCAGCGCCAAGGCTCCGTTACAGGCTGTGCCCAAACGCGATACGGGCACGGCAATCCCTTCTCACGCTTGCAGGTGCCTCAATGTCCAACGTTCCGCGCTTCGACCTGGTCGACCTCAGACTCTTCGTGGCGGTCGCAGAGGGCAACAGTCTCACCCGAGGCGCTGAGCGGGCGTTTCTGTCGGTGGCTGCGGCCAGCCTACGCATCAAGGGCCTGGAGGAAGGGTTGGGCGCGCAGCTTCTCTATCGAAACAAGCGCGGCGTATCGCCCACGCGGGCTGGTGAAGTGTTCGCGGAGCACGCGCGGCGCGTGCTTGCCGAGGTGGAGCAACTGCAGAGCAGCATCCAGCCATTCTCGCAGGGCGTGCGCGGCCATGTGCGCCTGTTCGCCAATGCCACGGCCATATGCGAGTTCTTGCCGGCGGTGCTGGCGCGTTTCTTCGAGACCCATTCCGCCATCACGGTCGATCTTCAGGAGCGCCTGAGCGCAGAGATCGTCCGAGCCGTGCTCGAAGGCATTGCCGATATCGGCGTCATCTCCGCACGCGTGGCCGCGGACGGGCTCGAGACGCTACCCTACAAGAAGGACCGCATGGTCCTGGCCGTTCCGGAAGGCCACCCATTGGCGGAGGTGCAGTTCATTCACTTCGCCGACACGCTTGATCATGAATTCATCAGCCTGGATTCACACAGCGCGACGTATTCCTATCTGCAGCAGGAGGTGCTGCAGCTTGGCCGCAGCATGCATCAGCGCATCCAAGTCGGCAGCTACGATGCGATGTGCCGCATGGTCGAGGCCGGCGTAGGCATTGGGGTGTTGCCCGAAATGGCGGCAAGCCGGCACGCCCGGTCCACGCGGATCAAGATCGTGCAGTTGCTCGACGACTGGGCCACCCGCGAGTTGCGCATCTGCGTGCGCAAGCAGAGCGAGTTGCCTGTATTCGCGCGGGAACTCATCGAATTTATCCTGCAGAACGACTGAACCAGTCGGGCCACACAAAGGTATTTTCGACGGGCCTAAAGCAGTCGTTTGTGAATCTCAAATTGCCGCCTTCGGCAGCGGCCACCAAACTATGACCTCGCGATAGAGGACGACAGCAATCGATACGGCTGTCTGACTCAACGTGCCCGGCCACGGCCTGGACGGGGGACTGGTGAGGTGATGCCGATGAAAACCCTGACTTATGTAAGTGAACAGTGCGCCCGGCGCTACCGATCTGCCGGCTGGTGGGAGGGGCGCACGCTTCTCGATGATTTCAATGCCGCAGTCGCGCGCCGCCCCTCGGCCACGGCTGTGGTCGGCCCGGACGGCCGGCGCATGAGCTTCGCCGAGCTCGATGAAGAGTCGCGGCGCGTGGCCGCAAGCTTCATGGCGATGGGGCTCGAACAGGGCGACGTGGTCTCGGTACAGCTACCGAACTGGATCGAATTCGTTACGGTGCATCTGGCTGCCACCCGCTTGGGCGCGGTGACGGCACCACTGCTTACCAGCTACCGCGAGCACGAGCTCTCCTACATCCTGCAGGTCTCGCGAACCTCGATCGCCGTCATTCCTGGCCACTACCGCGACTTTGATTTCCCTGCGATGTATGCCGGCCTCTGGCAACAGTTGCCGGAACTGAAGCAGGTGGTGGTCGTCAGCGGTGAAGCCCTGCCTTCGATGCGGACCTACGCCGAATCCCGCGCGTCGCCAGCGGCTGCTTTGCCAGCGAGGGAGGTGCGCGGTGACGCCGTGGCCGCCCTCATCTTTACCTCGGGAACTGAGGCCAGGCCCAAGGCCGTGATCCACAGCCACGACACAATGATGTACGGCACACGCACCATGCCGAAGCTGCTCGGGCTTACGCACGAGGACGTGGTATGGGCGCCAACCCCGCTGGGGCACGCAACCGGCTTCTTGTGGGGCATGCGGCTCGCCCTGACGCTGGGATGCAAGCTGGTGCTGCAGGATGCCTGGGATGCGGAGGATGCGCTGCGGTTGATCGAGGCCGAGCGCTG
The DNA here is from genome assembly GCF_040149425.2 of Cupriavidus sp. DF5525. NCBI lineage: Bacteria > Pseudomonadati > Pseudomonadota > Betaproteobacteria > Burkholderiales > Burkholderiaceae > Cupriavidus > Cupriavidus sp. DF5525. The sequence continues at coordinate 2,020,717 of NZ_CP168265.1, forward strand.
CACCTTCACGCTCGCGGCGACGCCTTTCGTGAAGATGCTCCTCGACAGTCCATCCGCCGGCCAGTGTGATAGCGCTTCATTACGCATGTTTGGCTGCGCAGGTGCACCGATTCCGCGCAGCCTCGGCCTGGAGGTCGAGGAAAAGCTTGGCTGCCGGCTGATTGGCATGTGGGGCATGTCGGAATGCTTCGTGGGCAGCGCGTCGCTGGCCACCGATCCGGAGGAAAAGCACTGGGGCACCGATGGGCGCGCCATGCCGGGCAGTGAACTGGCGATCTTCGACGAGACGCGCACACGCATGTTGCCGCCAGGGGAAATTGGCGAACTTGCAACGCGTGGGCCACACGTGGCGCTGGGCTACTTTGACGACCCACAGCGCACGGCGCAGGCCTTCTCGCCTGAAGGCTGGCTGTTTACCGGCGATCTGGCGACGCTGGACGCCGAGGGATATATGCGAATCGTCGGCCGCAAGAAGGACATCATCAATCGCGGCGGGCTGAAGATCAGTGCGCGGGAAGTCGAGGATTTCCTCCTGCAGCACCCATTGGTAAAGGAAGCCGTGGTGGTAGCCGTGCCGGATGCGCGCCTGGGTGAGAAAAGCTGCGCCTGTATCGTGCCTGACGGCCCGCGTGAGCCGACGCTGGCCGAACTGGTGCAGTTCCTGGAGGCACGTGGCATTGCCAGGTACAAGCTGCCCGAATCACTCGCCGTACTGGCGCGGCTGCCGATGACACCCAGTGGCAAGATTCAGAAATTCGCGCTGCGCGACGCCGTGATCAACGGCGGCTGCGCGGTGGAGACCATCTGAACGGACTGCACGCGTCCAGCTTCGCTCGTCCCACTACTAAATATTGGCGCGCTTGCCGCCCGTACTCGTGCTATAGGAGACAAAATTGAAACGAGATAACTACGATTATGTGATCGTCGGCGCCGGCTCTGCCGGTTGCACGCTCGCGTACCGGCTTTCGGAGAATCCCAATGTCCGCATCCTTGTGCTGGAGGCGGGCGGCTGGGATACACATCCGTTCCTGCATATCCCGCTTGCGTGGCCACATGTATTTTTTAACCGCATGAGCGACTGGATGTATTTTTCCGAGCCGGACGCCACGATCGCCAACCGGCGGCTCGATTGCGCGAGAGGCAAGGTCGTGGGGGGCTGCTCGACGGTGAATGGCATGACCTACATGCGCGGGCATCCGGGCGACTATGACAATTGGGCAAAGACACCAGGACTGGAGGCATGGGCCTATGACCGCGTGCTTCCCTATTTCCGCCGCACGGAGTCGTGGGAGGGCGGGGCGGACGCTTATCGCGGAGGTACCGGTCCGCTGACCACCCGCTATTCCCGCTTTGATGATCCGATATCAGAGAATTTTGTCGCCGCCGGCGTCGAGGCGGGCTACGCCTTTACGAAGGACTTCAATGGCGCCGAACCGGAAGGGTTCGCGGCATGGCAATCGACCATCCGTGACGGTCGCCGTTGCAGTGCGGCCGTCGCCTTTCTGAAGCCGGCGCTCAAGCGAGACAATGTCAAGCTCCAGACAAAAGCCCATACCACACGCATCGTGATGGAGGGCACAAAGGCGGTAGGGGTTGAGTATATTCAGGGAGGGCGATCACAGATCGCATATGCCGACAAGGAGGTCATCGTCGCTGCGGGTGCGATCAACTCGCCGCAGCTCCTGAACTTGTCCGGCATCGGTGATCCCTCCGAGCTCAAGGCGTTTGGCATCAAGACCGTTGTTGAACTACCCGGCGTGGGCAAGAACCTTCACGACCATATATCGGTCGGCGTCTCCTTTGCGCGCAAAGAGCGCAGCCCACTGCATCGCGCGATGCGCGCCGATCGCATCGTGCGCGAGTTGGGCAAGGCCTATTTTCGTGGCGAGGGCATCGCCACTGACCTTCCTTCCGGCGGCCTGGCTCACATCAAGAGTTCGCCCGACGAAACTCTGCCTGATATCGAACTCCTGACAGCCGCCGCGCCGAGCAACGCCGGGCCATACTTTCCGCCGTTCGTGCGCAGCTATACCGATGGCTTCATGATCCGGGCCGCCGTGCTTCGACCGGAAAGCCGCGGGCAGGTGCGCCTCGCCTCGGCAAGCCCGGATGTTGCGCCAATCATTGCGCAGAACTTCCTTGCCACGGATCGGGACCGCAAGGCCCTCAGAGCCGGCGTCAGGATGGCTCGCGATGTCGGACGCCAGAAATCGCTGGCGAAGATCGTCGACCGCGAAATCGCGCCGTCGGGCTATAGCGATGCCGAAATCGATGCGCATATCGGAGCGGCCGCGATCAGCGTTCACCATCCGGTGGGGACATGCAAGATGGGAAGCACGGACGACAGGATGGCCGTCGTCGATGCCGAACTGAGGGTGTTCGGTGTGCAGAATCTTCGCGTCGTGGACGCATCCATCATGCCCACGATTGTCGGCGGGGGCACAAATGCGCCCACCATCATGATCGCCGAGAAGGCTTCTGACCTGATCCTTGCTTCACACCGCTAAGACGCTGGCCCTGCCGGCCGTGGCGCCTTCCTGGATTCTGGCAAGAACGGCAAGCCAGGGCCAAGGAGGGCGCCGAGCCTGACGCCGGGGACACCCGGTGCTGTAGCACTCTCACCGCGCCACAAAAAATCCCCTTGCCTCGGAACGTAGGGCGGCTCGCCGCCCGTTAATACTGGCTTTGGTTCGCCATTCCAGCCACCAAATGCGATGCGGCCGTGGGAGATCCCCACGGCCGCATTGCCGAGACCACCAGGTTTAGTCCAGCGTCAAGACATATTTGCCGGATACCTGGCCGGAAGCGAGCTTAGCCAACGCCTGACCGGCGTGCGCCAGCGGCAAGGTGCCGGCGATCTTCGGCTTCAGCGCGCCTTGCTCATACAGCCGGAAGATTTCTTGTTGCACAGCCAGCACCTTCTCGGGTTGGCGCTCGCGGTAATCGCTCCATTGCAGCCCGCTGACAGCGATGTTCTTGACGAGAAGATAGTTGACCTTGACCTCGGGAATCCGTCCTGCCGCGAAGCCAATGACCACGGCCCGGCCGCACCATGCCATCGCGCGCAGCGCGGCATCGAACACGTCGCCGCCTAGGGTATCGAGCAGGACATCCACACCGTGTCCGGCCGTGGCGATGCGTACCTGGTCGCGCAGCGATTCGCGCAAGTCCGGGGCAGCGAGGTCGATCACCGCATCCGCGCCCAGTTGTCTTGCGGTGTCCACATGCTCGGCGCCGCTGACTCCGGCCAGCGCGATACCGCCCAGGCCCTTTACGATCTGGATCGCCGCCGAGCCGACGCCGCCGGCGGCACCGGTGACGAGGACTGTCTCGCCTTGGCGGAACCCACCGCGTTCCATCAGCGCGAAGTAAGCGGTCTGGTACACCAGGCCCATCGCGGCTGCGTCCTCGAACGACATGGCATCCGGGATGCGGAAGCACGATGCGGCATCGACGCTGACGAGCTCGGCGTAGCCACCGTACTCCAGCTGCGCTACCACGCGGTCGCCGGGCCGGAACCCGGTCACGTCAGCGCCGACCGCCAACACCACGCCGGCGGCATCCTTTCCCGGCGCGAACGGCCGTTGCGGAAGGATCTGATATTTTCCCTGCACGACCAGGACATCGGGATAGTTGACGGCGGCTGCACGCACGCCAATCAGTACATCGCTTTTGCCGAGCCGGGGATCGGGCAAATCGCCGACGGTGACGGATTCAGGAGCCGTAAATTCCTCTATGACAATAGCTTTCATAATCGATGGACCTCAGCGATCAAAACGTTGATTGTGCGCACCAAGCGCCGGCGCAGGCGCTACGCGCTCCGTGCCGCGGAAGGCGGCGTCCACGGGGACCGGCAGTGCCGGCATGGTCGCGCCGGCCACCGTGGTGACGGTGCGATCGAACAAACCTCGCTCCTGGAAGTGAGGGTCATGACGGGCCTCCTGCAGGCTCACCACCCGGCTCGTGCAGACGTCCTGCCCGGCAAAGCGGTCTTCCCAGTAGGCCACAGGATGTTTCGCAATGGCGGCGGCAACCGTGTCGACCGCTTGCGCCGGTGGCAACGCCGCCAGCGCGCCGGCATCGAGCCCAACCAGCGCCACGAAGTTGCCCCAGAACTTGTCTTCCAGCGGCGCCGCTGCCAGGAAGGCCCCATCGGCGGTGCGGTAGATCTGGTAGCGCGGCGTACCGCCCGTGACCAGTTCCGATGCCGTTCCGGGCCAGGATCCGAGCGCGCCGTTGCCAAGTCCCCAGTATTGGAAGGTAAAGAGGTTGTCCGCCATGGCCACGTCCAGGTGGACACCCTTGCCGGTCTGGTCGCGCTGACGCAGGGCGAGGAGGATGTTGATCATTGCCGGATAGGTGCCCCCGGCGATGTCCGCAATCAGGGCGGGCGGCAAGACCGGCGCACCATCGTTGCCCGCGGTCAGCGACAGCATGCCGGCCGCGGCCACGTAGTTGAGGTCATGCGCGGCTTCCGATGCGCGCGGGCCGCGCTGGCCGAAGCCGGTAATCGAGCAGTAGATCAGACGCGGGTTGATTTCGGCGAGCGCGGCATAGCCGAGTCCGAGACGAGCCATCACGCCGGGACGGAACTGTTCGATCAGCACATCGGCCTCACCAATCAGCGGCGTGAGTTGCGCCAAGGCTTCAGGCGACTTCAGGTCGATTGCGACGGACTGCTTGCCACGATTGAGCAGCACGAAGTTCGCGCTGTCGTCATCCACTTTCGGCGCATAGGAGCGCATCTCGTCGCCACGATCGGGACGTTCGAGCTTGATGACCTCGGCACCGGCTTCCGCAAGCAGCAACGAGCACAGTGGTCCGGGCAATAGCGTGCTGAAATCCAGCACCTTCACGCCGGCTAGCGGTTGTGTCATGGCTTGCCCCTGGATGCGTGCTCGGATCGGAGGGCGGCCACGCGCGCGCGCCGAGCCGGCGCGTAGGGTTCCTGTCCCAGCGCCTCGTAGAGCGCCTGCGTGACCCGGAAGTGGTGGGCGAGACCGGTGCGCTCCAGCAGCGAAATCGGTCCTTCGGGATAGCCAAGACCCAGGCACAGGGTCTTGTCCAGATCGTCCGCGTGCGCGAGCTTTTCATCCAGGCGCCGCAGGGCCGCGTTGAAGTAGGGACGGATGAGCCGGTCGACGATTCGGCCCGGGAAGTCATTGCAGACCGCAACGACCAGCCCGGCCGCCTGGAAGGCAGCCTTGGCTGCCGCCACGGCGGCGGGAAGGGTGCCCGGTTGCTTCACCAGTTCGATCAACGGACTTGGATCGGCGTCGCCGAGCCGGAAGCGGGCAAATCCGACCACGTTGGAGCCCTCAAGGCCACGGCTTTCGCCGGTGTAAATGCCGAGGCATTCCGTGCCCAGTTCGATGGCAACGAATGTACGGTACTCATGTCGGACACCGTCTGTGTAGGCCTTACCTGCATTGGCCCCAAGATAAATGACGCCTTCGGCGTCCTGCGATGCCGATTCGAGGAACGGGTGGGGCGAGGGAAAAGACCGGCTGCTGCCGGCTTGAACGATTTCATAGCGCATATCAGGCTCCAAACATCTTGGTGTCGCCATAGGTGTGGAATCCCACGCCTGTCTTCTTGCCGAGGCGGTTTGCGGCGATCATGCGACGCACCAGCGGCGGGCAGGCCGCGCGCGGCTCATGGGTCACGCCATGGAGGGCTTCGCACAGCAGCTTCTGCGTGTCCATCCCGACCAGGTCGAGCAACTCGAGCGGGCCCATCGGATAGCCGAGCGCGCTCTTGATGGCCAGGTCAATATCGGCTGGCTCGGCCACGCCTTGCTCGACCAATCTGATGGCATCGTTGTTGAACGGGATCAGGAAGTAGTTGAGGATGAAGCCCGGGGTGTCCTGCGTGGTGACCGGCTTCTGGCCCATCGCCTCCGCGAATGCCCACGCCTGCCGGAACGTGTCGTCCGATGTGGCTAGTCCCGGCGACATCTCGATCAGCTTCATCAATTGCGCCGGAAGGCAGAAGTGCATGCCGACAAAACGGTCCGGCCGTCCCGAGCCGCCGGCGATCTCGGTGATCGAGATCGTCGAGGTGTTCGACGCGAAGATCGTGCCCTCTGGGCAGACCTCATTGAGTTGGTGGAACAACTGGTGCTTGACCGAAAGATCCTCGAAGATGGCTTCGATGACGATGTTGCAGCTGGCGAGGCCGGCCAGCTCGGTGGTGCCTTGCCAGCGCTCCATCGCCGCGGCCGCGGCGCCTGCCGGCAGCTTTCCGCGTTCTTCGGATTTCCTCAGGAACGCCTCGGTCTGGCCGCGGGCGCGGTCCAGCGCTTGCTGCCGCGTGTCGAACACGATGGTCCGGAAGCCCGCGCGCGCCGCAACGATCGCAATACCCGCGCCCATGGTGCCGGCGCCCGCGACGCCGACGGTTTGAATGATTGTCACATCTATCTCCTATTTCTTAAGGAAGCTGCGCCCGATCAACTGACGATGGACCTGGTTGGTTCCCTCCCAAATCTGGGTGATCTTTGCGTCGCGCATCAGCCGTTCGACGCGGTAGTCATTGCAGTAGCCGTAGCCGCCAAACAACTGCACCGCATCGGTGGTGATGCGCATGGCGGCATCCGTGGCACGTTGCTTCAGCATCGAGGCTTCGATGCCGAAGTCCCGATCGCCGGCGTCTACCATCTCGCCTACCCGCCACAGCCACGATTCGCAAAGCGCGAGTTCCGTCGCCATGTCGGCGAGCATGAACTGGATGCCCTGGAACTCCAGGATCCGCTTGCCCGACTGGCGCCGCTCGTTGATGTAGTCCACGGCATCATCGAAGGCGGCCCGTGCGATCCCAAGCGCGTGTGCCGCGACGCTTGGGCGTGAACGGTTCAGCGATCCGAACAGGATCTGCAGGCCGTCACCGGGATTGCCGATCAGGTTGGCGCGCGGCACCCGGCAATTGTCGAACGCCAGGCTTGCTGTGCTTGATGCCCGCGTTCCCATCTTGTGCTCGGTGCCGAGGACACGTAGGCCTTCCGTGCCTTTTTCGAGGATCAGTACGGAGATTGCCGCTTTCGGGTCGCTGATGCCTGACCATTTCCCGAACACCAAGTACAGGTCCGCCACGTCGCCATTGGTAATGAAGGTCTTTCCACCGTTGATGACGATGTCATCGCCATCGGGTGTAAAGGTGGTGCGCATGCAGGTGGCGTCCGAGCCGGCAGATGGCTCGGTGATGGCCAGCGACGCCAGTCCGCCGTCCGCGATGCGCGGCAGCAGGCGCTGCTTCTGCGCCTCGCTGCCGAATTCGATCAGTGGTTTGATCGCGTGGAAGTTTGTCGCCCAGATGATGCCGGTGGACGCACAGGCTTTCGAGATCTCGCGTACACAAGCCAGGTAACTGAGGAAGGAGAGTTGCGCTCCGCCGTAGCTTTCCGGGATAAACATCGTATTCAGGCCAACTTCGTTGATGGCCTTGACGTTCTCCCAGGGAAATGCGGCCGAGCGGTCATGCTCGGCCGCACGCGGCGCGATCTGGCTGTTGCAGAGTTCCTTGACGCTGTCGAGCAGCATCGTTTCCTCGGAAGACAGCGGCAGGCGCGCGTCCAACCGTTCCAGCATGTTCATGGTCATTCTCCGATCTCGCCCCGGCTACAGGGCCATGCCCTGGCCACCGTCGACGTAGAGCGTTTCGCCTGTCAGGAAGCGGCCAGGAAGTTGGAACAGCATGGCGGCGAGATGGCCGATATCGCGGGATTGTCCGGGGCCGCCAACGGGGATCCGCTTCTTCAGGAACGCGTGCAGCGCGCCCTCGTTAAGTTCGTCACGATTGAGGTCTGTTTCGATATAGCCCGGCGCGACGTTGATCACCTGGATGCCATCACGCGCCCACTCCACGGCCAGGCAGCGCGAAATCGCGCCGACCGCGGCCTTTGACGCGCAATACGCCGCATTGCCACGCACGCCGAGCTTGTCGTAGAACGACCCGATGTTGACGATCAGTGCGGCTCCCGCTTCCCGCAGATAGGGATAGGCCACCTGGCTGGCGAGCAGCACCGACGAAGCGTTGGTTTGCATCACTCTTTCAAAGTCCGCAATGGGAAAGGTTGCCGACGGACCCTGCAGGTGAACGCCCGCGTTGTTGACAAGACCGATCACCGGCTTGCCGAACAGCCCGGGCACGGCCGCGAATGCAGCCTTGATCGACGCCCGGTCCGTAATGTCGCAACGCAGGGCAGCCAGCCGTTGGTGTGCCTCGGCATCGAGGCCATTGGCATCGGGCAACTCGCCGGAGCGCGAAAGACAGGCGACGTGCAGGCCGGAACGCGCCAGTTCGATGGAGATCGAGGCACCGATACCGCGGCTGCCCCCAGTGACAATGACAGTGCCTTCTTTGAGCTCAGGCATCCTTGAACTCCGGTGAACGCTTCTCAATGAATGCGCGCATGCCTTCGACCGAATCGGCCGTCTGATAGGCAAGGGTGGAGAGGTCGGCTTCGATCTCGAGCCCCTGGTCAAGTGTGGTTTCCGCCCCACGTAAGACCGCTTCGCGGGCAAACTGGGACGCGCAACGGCTGTACCCGACGAAATCGGCCATGAATGCCTTGCCCAGTTCAGCAGGGTCGCCATCGGCTACGACGCGGTTTACAAGGCCCCAGCGTTCTGCTTCGATCGCATCGACCGTGCGGCCTGACATCACCATTTCCAGTGCCCGGGCTTCGCCAATGAGGCGCGGCAGGCGCTGCGTGCCGCCATAGCCCGGGATGAGACCGAGCTTGACTTCCGGCAGCCCCATTCGCGCATTGATGGTGGCGATGCGGAAGCTGCATGCCATGGCAAGCTCAAGCCCTCCACCAAAGGCGTATCCATGCAGGACCGCCACCGATGGGATGGGCAATCTGGCCAGCTTGTCAAAAGTCCGCTGACCGAACTGGGCACCGAGTCGCTGCTCCATTAGGCTGCGGTTCATCAATTCCTTGATGTCGGCTCCCGCGCAAAAAGCCTTTGGCCCGGCACCGGTCACGATCAGCGCGCGCGCATCCGAGGCGCGTATCTGATCGAGGGTGTACGACAGGGCCTCGATCATAGTGAACTGCAAGGCGTTACGCGCGTCAGGCCGATTAAGGGTGAGGATGGCGTAGGGGCCGTCAAACTTGATTTCAATCGACATGGTCAGGCTCCTGCAGTGGCGCGCGTGCGGTAACGAACAGCCGCTGGATTCAGCTCGCCTCGCATGGTCATCTCGACCAGATCGCGCTTGAGAATCTTGCCGCTGGGCGTCAGGGGGAACTGATCCAGGCTGAGGAAGAATTCCGGCATGTCGTACTTTGACAAGCCACATTCGGCCAGATGGGCCAGCATGTCATCCGGGTCCAGTTCAAGTCCGGCGCGAAGCACCACCGAAAGGCAGACCTTTTCGCCGAGGCGCTCGTCCTGCACCGCATACGCCGCGGCACGCTCCACGACCGGATGCCGCATGGCCAGTTCCTCGATCCGCGCCGGATGGATGTTGTGCCCCCCACGGATGATCAGGTCCTTCTTGCGGCCGACAATCACGATGCAACCGTTCTCGTCAATCATGCCAAGATCGCCACTCATGAACCAACCGTGACGGTTGAATGATGTCTCAGTGGCCACCTGGTTGCCGAAGTAGCCGAGCATCAGCAGCCCGCCGCGTCCGCCGATCTCGCCGACTTCGCCAATCTCGGCTTCGACGTCGGGGTTGTCCCGGTTCCACAGCCGTACCTCATAACCGCGACAGGCACGGCCGCATGTCGACACGATCGTATCGGCGCTATCGGACGGGATAGTGTAGTTGTGCGAGCCGTTCTCTGTCATGCCGTAGACGTTCTGCGGCGTGACGCCCAGGCTCAAGAATCTCTGCGCGACTTCCTGCGGAATGGCAGCGCCTGCCATGTAGAAGGTGCTAACCTCGCCCAGCGACGATACGTTGCCATCTCGCATGGCCTGCAGGATGTCCATAGCGTGGGTCGGAACGCCCATCACGTATGTGGCACCGGTTTCAAGAATCCGGTCCAGCGCCTGCTTCCCGGCGCGGAGATTGGTCATGACCAGCTCTGCGCCGGATACCAGTACCTGCTCAAGCGCGACGGTTCCGATGTGGTGGCTCATCGGGCTGAGGGTCAGCAACGTGGTGTCGGCGGTCTGTCGCCAGTCGTCGACTAGCGCCCGTCCGTTGGCCAGCAGCGTGTTGTCGCTGTGCATGACGCCTTTGGGCTGCCCCGTGGTACCGGACGTAAAGGCCAGGTACACGATCTTGTCGGGGTTCAGATCGGCGTGCGCGCCCGCTAGCGGTGCCTGACGGCCTGGAAATGACAGCGCACCTGCCCCAGCGCCATGGCGCTCCTCCTCTGCATTGTCGAGTGTGTAGATGGCGCGTAGCGTGGGGATGTCGTTCACGCGCGAGAAGACCGAGCGTTGGCTTGCGTCCGCGCCGTAGCCCGCCATGGCAAACAAGGCGCGGCATTGGATGCGGTTAAGCAGTGTGCAGATCTCGTCGACCGTGTAGTTCTGGTGCAGCGACGGGCAACAAACGTAGCCATTGCGGGAGCATGCGAGGAACACGATGGTGGCCTGCACGACATTGGGCAGCCAGATTCCCACGCGGTCACCGGATTTCAACCCCTGGCAGTGGAGGGCCTCGGCGACGCTGTCGGCCCAGTCGACAACCTCCCGCCAGGTCAGGCGGACATCGTCGTCGCGCAGCGCGTAGGCAGTGGGCCGCTCGCGCGCGTGGCGGCGGGCAAGCGTGTAGAGGGTTTCCTGCTGCCAGATCCCGGACAGGTAGTAGTCTCGCGCATGCTGCGGATTATGAAGTGTCAGGATGTTTTGCATGATGATCACCGGGGGCATCAATGGCCGAACTTCGATGGGTCCGGCTTGCGGCGCTCGGCAAAGGAAGCAGCGAGTTCGTCATGTTCGCTGGAATCCAGATAGCCACGCAGCAGCAGGTCATGCGCCATGCGGGATAGGCCGCTGACGCCGCCGTGGCGGGCGTTGAAGGCGCTTTTCAGCGAGGCCAGTGCGAAGGCACCGCGTTCGGCAACTTCGAGGGCATATTCCCGCGTGGCAGCCGCCAACTGGTCGTCGGGGACCACGCGGTTGATCAAGCCAATTCCCAGCGCCTCGCGCGCGGTGATCTTGGGATTGCAGTACCAGATGTCCTTTGCGCGCTTCTTTCCGACCAGGTCTTCCAGGTACCAGGTGCCATAGCCGGCATCGAAGCTGCCCACCATCGGGCCGACCTGGCGGAAGACCGCGGATTCCTTGGCGATGGTCAGGTCGCAAACCACCTGCAGCACGTTGCCCCCGCCCACGGCGAAGCCGTTCACCGAGGCAATCACCGGCTTTTGCAGCCGATCGATGCTTTCATACATCTCCAGCGTCGGCAGCACGCCGGCATAGAGCGTCGTGTCCTGCATGCCGTCCTTGCGACCGCCGGTGCAGAAGAACTTGTCGCCCGCACCTGTGATCACGATGACACGAGTCCGCGTCTCGCGCCGGATCTCATTGATGCAATCACGGATCTCATGGCACATGGTCTCGGTGAACATGTTGCCGTCCTGGGGGCGATTCAGCGTGATGGTGCCGACCGGACCGTCTTCCTTATATAGGATTTCGGAATAGGGCATTTTTGTCTCCTGGTTAGACGATTTCTGAGTCGATGAGGCCCGCGACGCAAGTCGCGGACATGGATAGTTCTTCCCTGAGAATGTGTTCGGTGTCTTGCCCCAGCGCCGGCGGCGGCGTACGGAAGACCGCGCTGGCGCCGTCGAAGCGAATCCCCAGGCCTACCTGGGGGACCAGGCCTGCCGAGCCCTGGGCGGCGAAGAACATGCCGTCCTCGCGCAGCGGGTTGTCGTTGGCCAGCTGATCGATGCTGTTGATCGGACCGGACGGAATCCGATGCTGTGCAAACAGCGACAACCAGTGCTGGCGCGGCTGCGTGGCCAGCAGTTCGGTGATGACCTGAACGATGGCGTGGCGCGCTGTGCGCCGTTCGGCATTGGTCGCGAATTGCGGTTGCTGGCCGTAGTCCGGGCGGCCCACCGCGGCCCAGAAGCGCTGCCAGATCGCATCGTTGCCAAGCCCGAGCGTAATCGGGTAGTCCGCGGTATCGAACACCTGATAGATGGCGATGACCGAATCGGTTCCCCCTGAGCGGTTGGGCGGCTCTCCCGAGCCGAGGTAAGGCACAATCCGCGGTGACATGAAGCGGGCCATGGTTGCCACCATGGAAATGTCGATCTGTTTGCCAGCGCCGGTGCGGGCGCGTTCGAACAGGGCGGCCAGCGTAGCCATGGCGATATCTTGCCCAGCGAGCAGATCGGCAGCGGGAGTCCCTACCTTCTGCGCAGGGCGATCCGCCTCGCCGGTCAGATGCATCACACCAGAGTAGCCTTCGGCAATCAGGTCATAGCACGGCAGTTCTGCTCGATCTCCCTGCAAGCCGAAGCCCGTCACCGACACATGGATCAGCCGTGGGTTGAGGCCGCTCAGTGTGGTGTAGTCGAGGCCGAGCTTGTCCTGTACGCGCTGAGAAGTGTTCATTACCACCACGTCGACGCTGCGCACCAGATCGTGCGCCACGCGCCGACCCTCCGGCCGCGTCAGGTCGATGGTCATGCTGCGCTTGTTTCGATTCATGCTCAGGAACCAAAGCGACTCGCCATCGAGGAACGGCGGACCCCAGCTGCGCGTGTCATCGCCGCCGTGGCGCTTCTCTACCTTGATCACATCCGCGCCCAGGTCGGCTAGCAGCAACGTGCCGTACGGGCCAGCCACCGAGGTTGTGAAATCCAGCACGCGGATGCCCTGCAGGCACGAGAGGCCGGCACTTGGGGCTTGGAATGGAAGTGTCTTGAGTGTGTCCATTTCGGATTGGAGCAATGCAAGGGGGCCTCCATACTGCAAGGCAAGGTATCAAGTGCCCAGCGGCTGGCGGGCGACGATCACCGGATCGTGCATGCCATGAATGGGCCGGAGCGGGTGTTCGAAGTGTGTCCGCTCCGGCGGATCGCGGCAATTTGACATTGGTTAAGCAGTGCTTTTAGCCGACCAAAAACAAGGCTCGGTTTGAGGCCTCGCTACCGGGAGCGCGTGCAGCCGTGTGTAGGGGATCTGGGCATCTGGCGTATGTGCGGCTTACGCTTTGCTTTGGATAGCTAAAAGCACCGCTTTGCTAATCTCAAATTGCCGCCTTCAGGGGACCAGCGCAAACTATCGTCAAGTCGCCACCCAGGTGGCTCTCGCGTTGCGCCAGGCAGTTCCGTTATCCGCCTGCCTGTACTCGAAAGAATTTGCACAAGGAAACGGGCTGCATGCGCGCCCGAACTAAGGAGACGACGGTGCGTAAGATTTTTCAGGTTTTCGCAGCAAGCCTGGCCTTGCTGGCGCTCAGCCCGGCACTACAGGCCCAGGGCTACCCCCAGAAGCCTATCCGGTGGATCGTTCCATGGCCGGCTGGCGGCGGCGCCGATATCGTGGCACGACTGATGAGCACCAAGTTGGGCGAGGTTCTGGGACAGCCCGTCATCGTCGACAACCGTGCCGGTGCTGCAGGCAATATCGGCGCCCAGGTTGCCGCACAGTCCGCGCCGGATGGATACACCATCGTCTTTGCGTACTCCGGCACGCACGCCGTGAATCCGCATCTCTATAAGAAGATGTCATTCAAGGAAAGCGACTTTGTGCCGGTCATCCTGCTCACGTCGGTACCGCAGGTGTTGGTGGTCAACTCCACCGTGTCAGCAAAAAATGTGAAGGAGTTGGTTGCCATTGCCAAAGCCCGGCCGGGCTCCATCAACTACGCGTCCAGCGGCAACGGGTCGATCAATCACCTGGCCGGTGAGATGTTCGCGCGCATGGCTGACATCCAGCTGCTCCATGTGCCATACAAAGGCGGCGGGCCGGCATCCACCGCGCTTCTGGCGGGTGAGGTGAACATGATTTTCGGTGAGCCGGGAACGGTGATACCGCTGATCAAGCAGGGGAGAGTGCACGCGCTTGCCGTATCAAGCCGAAAGCGAGCCACCAGTCTCCCTGACGTGCCGACCATTGCGGAGGCCGGCCTTCCTGGCTACGACGTCACCTCGTGGAACGGCGTGCTTGCGCCCGCAGGCACGCCCGCGGAAATCATCATCCGCCTGAACCAGGCCTTCAATCGCGTCTTGGCTATGCCTGAAGTTCGCCAGGCAATGCTGGAACGAGGCTACGAACCGGTGGGCGGAGAGCCCGGCCAGTTTGGCAAGCACATTCAGCAAGAGCTTGCGAAATGGGGCCCAATCGTCAAGCGCATCGGCCTGCAGATCGACTGAGGGTGCCAAAGCCATGATCTTCATGAGTCAGAGCGGGCTGACAGACCTCGGCCGCAAGGCCGAATGGGACCGCTGGTACGAGGAGCATCTGCGCATCATGGTCACGGTTCCCGGGATCCACTCGGCGCAGCGCTTCGAGACCAACCATCCTGATTGGCCGCCATCGTTGGCGATGTACACGGTTGCGTCGGCCGCTGTCTTTGAAGACCGCTATTACCAACAGGTCAGAGGCATGGGCGGCTGGCTTCCACTGATCGACAAGCGTTTCTATCGTCGAACGCTGTTCGATGGATTGCAGCAGGCCCCGTTGGTCAAGAAGGCCGCGGTGTTGGTAGTGACGGACCAGGAGCAACACCGGGGAGTCCTGCAAGGGCTTCGATTCCTGTGGCCGGACGCCGTTGGCCTGGACCAGGCGACGCCATGCCGCGGCATAGCCGTGGTTGCCTGTGACAGCGCCCAGTCCTTGGTCGGGCGTCGTGACGTCGCTGTCTACCAGCCCTCGACACCACAGTACACAGCACAGGCGAAACGCCAATGCCAATGAGCGGGAGCTCCGGCAGATTCTCGTGTGGTTGCGATGCAGGCGAACGCCTGCAACGGACCGTAGCACTCCACCCGAAGGGAAGAGAAACATGTTGAAAACACCTGTCATGCTGACTATCTGGACCGACATCGCGCCACAGGATCGCGACGAATGTGACAGGTGGTATATCGAGAAGCACATTGCCGAGCGCATGGGTGTGCCGGGGTGGCTAAGGGCGCGGCGCTTCACTGCGGCCACGCCAGACACAAATCCCCAAACCTTGGCCCTTTACGAGATCGCCAGCGTTGAGGACCTGCTGTCTGATCATTACCTGTCGCTGCAGCGCAATGTGGATGCACAGGACCAACGGATGCGTGCGGCGTTCCGCAATGTCGCGCGGGCCTCGCTGCTGCTGACCCACAGCATCGGTCCTGGCGACGGCGGCGTGCTTGTATCCGCGCGCTTCTGCGCACCACAGGACGCACATGATCGCGCCTGTGCACGCAAGCTGCTCGTCGAAAGCGTGATGCCGCGCTTGGCCAGCATGACAGGTGTGACAGGCGTGCACTTGCTTACCGCATCACAGGAACTTCGGGCGCGCCAGGACCTGCATCGGAAGTCCGGCGCCGACGACGCGCCGGTCGACTGGGTCCTGTTGCTGGAGGCCACGGAGGAAGACCGGGCAGATGCGGCCTGTCATCAGTTGCTGGAGGACAAGAACGCTGCCGAGGTCGGCCTCGGTGATGCCGTCACAGGCACCTACCGTCTGATGTACGCGGCCACGAACACCGCATCGATCGGGCAAGGGATTTGAAAATGACAACGAAAATGGTCACTGACGTACTGGTCATCGGAGCAGGAGGGGCCGGTCTGGCCGCCGCCTACGAAGCCGCGAAGATCGGGCGTAATGTGGTGATACTGGAGAAGAACCCACAGCCCGGCGGCTCCACGTCCTGGTCTGTCGGCTCCGTCACGGCAACCAACACGCCGCATCAACGCAGCGCGGGCATCCAGGACAGTGCCGACGCGCACTTCGAGGACCTGGCGCTGCACGCTGGCGCACTGGCTCCGCGCGACAACCTGAAATTGCGGCGGATTCTGGTCGACCACAGCAGCGACATGCTGCAGTGGCTGATCAACTTGGGCGTGGTGTTTGTCGGGCCTCAGGAGGAACCTCCGCATCGTGTGGCACGTATGCACAACGTGGTGCCCAATTCCAAATCCTTTGCTTACCACCTGACCCGGCACTGCAAGGCCATGGGGGTGGATATCCTGGTGAACACCCGTACAAGTGGCTTCATTGTCGAGGACGGCCGTGTGATCGGTGTCCAGGCCGAAGGGCCTGACGGTCGCAAGCGTCGAATCGTCGCCCGGCATGGCGTTGTCCTGGCCTCTGGTGACTACAGCGGTGCGGAGGATCTCAAGCGCAGTCTGGCGTCAGAGGCGGTCGTTCCGGTCGAGCCGGTCAACCCGACGGCGACCGGCGACGGCCATCGCATGGCGCTGGCAATCGGCGCCCGCATCATCAACGGCGACATCGTCCGCGGGCCAATCATGCGATTTATCCCGCCTACCCGACGCAATCTCGTGCAGCGGCTGCCTCCGGCCAGCGCTATCGCCCGGCCCATCGCCTGGGCCATGAAGCATCTTCCCCAGAAGGTGCTACGGCCCTTCCTGATGAGTTTCCTGACCACCGCGCTGGGTCCTTCGCCGGATCTGCTGCGCCAGGGCGGCATTCTGATCAACCAGCAGGGACGTCGCTTCACCGATGAACTGGGAGCGCCCGCAGCCGATGTCGCGCGCCAGCCCAACAAGGTCGCATGGATCGTCATGGACGAGGCGATGGCCAGCAAGTTCAAGCAGTGGCCATTCTTTGTCTCGACCGCTCCGGGCGTGGCCTACGCGTATTTGAAGGACTACGAGCGCAACCGGCCGGACATATTCCACCGCGCCAGCACCCTGGAAGGCCTGGCCGACAGTATGGGGGTGCCTGCAACTGCGCTGCGTGATGCTGTCAAGAACTACAACGCCTCGCCGGAGAGAGGTGGCCGGCCAGCATTAAATACAGGGCCCTACTACGCGCTGGGTCCCATCAAGAGCTACGTGGTGTTCACCGACGGGGGCCTGCTCGTGAGCGAGCGGCTGGAAGTGCTGGACGGCAACGACGCACCTATCCCGGGGCTGTACGCCGCCGGATCGGCCGGGCAAGGCGGGCTACTGCTCGAAGGTCATGGACACCATCTCGGCTGGGCTTTCGTGTCGGGCCGAATTGCGGGGCGCAATGCAGCATCCTCGCCAGCAACCACTACTGTTTCATCCACTCCAGTGAGTATCTGAAATGAGCCGAATCGGTCTGTTCGTACCGTCGTCCAACACCACCGTCGAACCGGAGTTCTATCGCGCGCTGCCGCCGCATGTCACCCTGCATGTGGCGAGGCTGTACCTGACGCAGATCGCGACGGACTCCATTGAGAACGTCGTGCGTGATATTGAAACCCAGGCTCGCAACCTGAGCAGCGCGGATGTCGACGTTTTGGTGCTTGGCGCAACGGCTCCAAGTTTTCTCAAAGGATTGGGCTATGACCGCGAGGTCACCCGGCGCATCGAAGAGGCTTCGGGAAAGCCAGCCACCACGACCTCCACGGCGTTGGTGGACGCCTTGCACCATATGGGCATAGCCCGGGTCGCACTGGGTGCTGCCTATGACGATCGCGTAAACGGCATTGCCAAAGGCTTTTTGGAGGCAAGCGGCTTCGAAGTTGTCCATGCCAAAGGTCTCGGCCTTGTCGACAACCTGGTCGTCGGACGTCTGGAGGCCAGCAGCGCGCGAGACCTGGCACGCGAAATCGACAGGCCGGAGGCTCAGGCTATCGTTCTGGCCTGCACCAACTGGAAGACGATGGACGTACTCGCGGAATTGGAGCAGGAGCTGGGCAAGCCGGTCATCTCCACCACGCAGGTCAGCATTTGGGCCGCGTTGCGGATGATTGGCGAGAAGGAGGCCATCGAAGGGTACGGATCCCTGCTGCGCACAATGTAAATGCGATTTTTGGCCGGATAGCCGCGCCGCGTTGGCGTGGGCGGCCGTCCCCCGTCGCCTTCTGCGAGCCGGCCTCACCTGAATGCCTTCGACGTCCCCCTCGAATCGTTGCCGCAACGCCTTCCTCAAAAACACCAATGAACGCATCTTCCACCCCCGACTCCGGAATCCATGTCTTGGGCATCGTGGGCACCGGCGCCATGGGCCGCGGCATCGCGCAGATTGCCGCCCAGGCTGGCCTGACCGTCAACCTGTACGACGCCAACCCGCAAGCTGTGGCCGCCGCCCGCCAGCACCTGCAGGACACGCTGGCCAAGCTCGCCGACAAGGGCAAGATCAGCGCAGCCGATGCCGAGGCCACGCTGGCCCGCGTCAAGCCCTGCGGCGCGGTCGAAGACCTGGCTGGCTGCGACATGGTGCTGGAAGCCATCGTCGAGAAGCTGGAGGTCAAGCGCGACCTGATCGCAAGGCTCGAAGCCGTGCTGCGTGAAGACGCCATCATTGCCTCGAACACGTCTTCGCTGTCGATCACCGCGATCGCCGTGGGTGCCAAGCACCCAGGCCGGATCGCCGGCTACCACTTCTTCAACCCCGTGCCGCTGATGAAGGTGGTCGAGGTCATCGACGGCCTGTCGGGCAACCCGGCGGTGGGCGACGCGCTGATGGCGCTGTCGCGCCGCATGGGCCATACGCCGGTGCGCTGCAAGGACATGCCGGGCTTTATCGTCAATCATGCCGGCCGCGGCATGAATATCGAAGGCCTGAAGGTGGCGCAGGAAGGCGTGGCCGAGTTTGCCGACATCGACAACATCATGCGCGAGCAGGCCGGTTTCCGCATGGGGCCGTTCGAGCTGATGGACCTGACTGGGCTGGACGTGTCGCACCCGGTGATGGAATCGATCTACAACCAGTTCTACCAGGAACCGCGCTACCGTCCCTCGCCGATCACGGCGATCCGCTCGGTCGGCGGACTGGTCGGCCGCAAGGCTGGCGCCGGTTTCTATTCCTACGCCGATGGCCAGAAGCAGGTGCCCGCCGCTGCCGTGGTGCCTAGCGCCCGCCCGTCGAGCGTCTGGGTCAGCCACGAGAGCGAGCGCGGCCACGCGATGGTGACCAAGCTGCTGGGCGCGCTGGGCGTGACCCCGGAAGGTGGCAACAAGCCGTCGGCCGACGCGCTGATCATCGTCACGCCGCTGGGCCTGGACGCCACCACCAGCGCGCTGCAACAGGGCCTGGACCCGGCCCGCACCGTCGCCATCGACACGCTGCTGCCGTTCGAGGCCACCAAGCGCCGCACGCTGATGACCACGCCGGCCACCAGCGCCGCTGCGCGTGACGCCGCGCACGGCCTCTTTGCCAGCGACGGCGTGCCGGTCACGCTGATCCGCGACTCGGCCGGCTTTGTCGCGCAGCGCGTGCTCTGCTGCATCATCAATATCGCCAGCGATATCGCGCAGCAGCGCATCGCCACGCCGGCCGACATTGACCTCGCCGTCAACCTGGGCCTGGGCTACCCCAAGGGCCCGCTGGCGCTCGGCGACGCGGTCTGCCCGCAGCTGGTGCTGGAGACCCTGCGCAATATGGAAGCGCTGACCGGCGACATGCGCTACCGCCCGAGCCCGTGGCTGTGGCGCCGTGCTGGTCTCGGCATGTCGCTCTTGATGGACGAGGCTTGATACGCCGCCTTGGCACCGATGACCAAGTACGCAGTGCAGCCAGAGGCCGCTCTCCGTTCGATCATCCTCCAATCGCCAGCGTACGCGCGTGTCCATCTGCGCGGACTGCGCTTTCCGTTCCCCGTGGTTGCAGAGGTCATCGAAGGCGATTGTGAGCTAAACGTGCCGGGTCAGATGCGGGCAAACCAGGACAGTGTGTTGCACTCGATCCGGCCGCTCGAATCGCCACGCCTTGTGCTGGCGGAGCGGGCCCGCGTAGCGTTCCGCCAGCTACCCGGCCAGCCGGTGCAGTCTGATGCAAGAGAGCGTCCACACAAGCCGATCGCATGCATCGTGGCGCTCGCCGTGTTCCAGTCACCGCAAAAGCCGTGGCGGCTCGCAACGGCCTCGCGAGAGCTCCGCATCGATCACCCCGGGCGACTGTCCCGAACGTTGATGAGTGAAGGCGAAAGCTTCGTCGACCTGGTGGCGACGCAGCGCCTGATGCGCGCGCTGTTCGACCTGGCTGAAGGGGACTGCCAAGCCGCGAGGGCCGGATTCTATGGCTTCCCGGATCGCGCTCGGCTTGAAGATGCAATTTTTGATCGCTTCGGGGTGGACCCTTCATTGCTGCATCGCCTACTGAACATCCGCTAGCAAAGTCGAGCAACCTGCCATTGACGGCCAGTAGCGACGACTTGGCGGCCGACCGCCTTGCTACTGGTCCTCGTGCCGAGGGAGTCCGTCGGAGGAGCCGCGCAAACCAGCCCGCCTTCCGGAACAGCAGAACGCACAGAACAGAGATGACGCCTGTCACGAGAGTCGCAGAGCATGCAGCCGTCTCCCTCGGAATATGACAGCCGTCAGGGATAGATAATTTCACCATCATGAAATAACCTGGCCAGCAGACTCCGTGCTGACTTGACTGGGCCTCCATGCCACGACCGCTCCCTATCTGACTCCTTTTTCGCGGGCGACAATTCACACCATTCACCAGTTGGGCGACCGCATTCGAGCAACCCGCGCAGGGGAAGGGATGCCCATTGAGCAGGCAGCGAGGCATTGCGGGATCTCCATCGGCATGCTGTCCAAGCTGGAGAACGGCAAGGGCGTCAATCTCGAGCACGCCCTGCGTGTGATGGACGGACTAGGTTTGACGATGCTGGTCGTTCCCAAGGCGCATGCGCCTTTGCTCGAACAGGCAGCGGCCCAGATCGGCGAGGATGCGACCAGGGAACAGCATGCCTGGCGGGACGAGTAGTGCCGCGATCAGGATGGGCGTTATTCTCGGATACGGTCCTCGATCGGTGCGGAAATGCCATTGGCTTGGCGTGCGGATGTGCCTTCCGCTTTGCTGAGGGGTATCGTCCCGATTCGGCTTGGTGACGACGGCTTCGACGGTTTGGGTCGCGCCGTTGGCGTACGCCTCGCTTACAGTTGCTGCGCACGTTTTGCATCCTCCGGTCGGACGTGCCCGGTCTCCAGGCCGGCCAGATCCCTAAGACCACAATTGCCGGATCAATAATCAGCCCAGGCGATTGGGGGGCTGGGGTTGGTCCAGCCATTCTCGAACACCATCTCGTCCAGGGATTGCCGTCTGGCCCAGCCTTCCTGTTCCAGCATCGGCTTCTCATAGAAGGTTTCGACCTGGCCGAGGCACAGCACAGCCACTGGCCGGGCACCGGGCGGCAGCCGCAGCAGTCGGCCAAGCTGTTCAGGGTCGAACAAGGAAACCCAGCCCACGCCGATTCCTTCCGCGCGCGCAGCAAGCCAGAGGTTCTGGATGGCGCAGGCCACCGAAGCGAGGTCCATGTCCGGCATGGTGCGCCGACCGAAGATATGCCGCTCACGTCCATCCATCAGCGCTGCCACCAGGACTTCCCCGCAGTCCAGGACGCCCTCCACCTTGAGTCGCATGAACTCGTCCTGGCGTTCGCCCAGGGCGAACGCGGTGCGCTGGCGTTCGGCATCGACCAGAGCCTGGACCTGCGTTCTCAGGCTCCTGTCAGTGATGCGGATGAAGCGCCAGGGTTGCATGAAGCCGACGCTGGGGCCGAGATGCGCCGCGTGCAACAAGCGTTCTAGCAATGCAGGATCGAGCGGGTCCGGCCGAAAGTGGCGCATGTCGCGACGCTCCCGGATGACGCGATAGACGGCGGCAATTTCACTGTCGCTGTAGCAATAAGGGTTCATGGCTTGATTAACGCGGCGGTGGCGCTTGGGCTGGAGGGAAAGTAGCAATGGAGGTTTGCCGTGACGATCGATAGCTTTGCCCTGTGCGTTTTGCCGATGCTGGCTCATCCTAGGACTTGCTGGTCCAACCGATGCGGTGCCGCTCTTGGGTGGCCTGATGCCGCGCATCCTCTTCGCTGTGCAGGTAGCCGCTGGTGGTGGCGATCGAGGCATGGCCAAAATTGTCCCGCACAAAGCGCAGGTCGACCTGCTGGTCGGTCATGTGTGAGCCGGCGGTGTGGCGCAGCCAGTGGGCCGAGGCGCTGGCCAGGACATCGGCCTGCGCCTTCCATTCGGGCCCGCGCGACCGCAGGCGCCCGGCCGCCATGCCGAACACCTCCTTCAAAATCAGGTGCAGCGCCCCGCGCGACAGGGCCTTGTCGCGACCCGTCTCACGGCCGATGACGGGCAGCAGCAGCGGGCGCGTTTCCCCAGGCTGCGGGGTCGGCGCCAGGCCGTGGGCGCGGCGGTAGCGCGCCAGTTCGGCGATCAGCTCGTCGGAGGCCGGCACCAGCCGGGCCTTGTTGCCTTTGCCGGTCACCTCCAGCCACCAGCGCTCGATGCCCTGGGCATCGCGCCGGCAGAAGAACGCCCCCATGGGGGTGCCCGTCACCTCGGCGGCCCGCAGCCCGCCCAGGTAGAGCACCGTCAGCACCCAGCGGCAGCGCGCGGCATGCAGGCGCTCGCGCTCGGTGTCCACCGGCATCGCCTCGACGGTTTCCTTGACGGTCGCCCACAGCTCGTGACTGAGGTAGCGCGTGATCCGTGGCCGGCTGGGGGCGCGTCGGCGCCGGGCCAGCGCGAGCGGGTTGCCGGCCAGGTAGCCGGCTTCGGTCAGCCAGGCGAAGAGCGCGTTCAGGATCACCATCGCGTGGCGCACGCTGGCGGGCGACAGCGGCCCGGCAAACGGGCGCCAGTCCGGATGACTGCGCGCGAGTTTCTTGCTGCCGGCCAACACCCAGCGCGCGGCCGGCTGCGGGTCGGCCAGGAAGCGTTCATAAACGAGCAGGTCTTCGTGAGTCAGTGAAGACAGTGGCTTGCCGAGTTGCAGCACGCCCCACAGGATCAGTCGCTCCACCTCGCGGCGGTAGGCAGGGAGCGTCGCCGCGCTGTCGGCATAGCGCGCCAGCCACGCGGTGACGGCGGCCAGGTCGTCGGTCGCGGCAATGCGGGTGGCCGAGGCCGGTGCGCGGTTGCTGCCGTCGCGCCCGGACAGTGCCGGCGGCAGCCGCAGCTGCTCCAGCGGCGTGGGCAGGGCGGCGACGAGGCCGGGCGTCGGCGGGGAGGGCGGATGGGCGGGGGATTCCAAGGTCGAGTCAGCGTGGGGAGGCGGTTCGAGCCCATATTATAGACATAAGCGCAGTTATGTCTAAAGTTTTGCCAAGAAAATTGGATATATGTCGTATTACGTAGTAATATTTGTCATAACTTTTCCGTTTTTCTCCCGATGGCCGCTGCCGACCTGGATCTGACCGACACTGCGCTACAGGCCGACTTGGCCGAGTTGCGCGGGCGCTTTCCCGAAACCCGCGCGCTCTACCGCGAGGTGTGCGGCCTGCTGTTCTTCCGCTACGGCGTCACGCCCACCGCCAACAAGCTCTACAGCCTGGTGCGCAAGGGCAGCATGGGCACGCCCGCCGAGGTGCTGCAGGCGTTCTGGCAGGAGTTGCGCGGGCGCACGCGCGTGACCATCGACCATCCCGACTTGCCGGAGGCGTTGAAGGAGATTGCGGCCGGGGCGGTGCAGACCATCTGGCAGGCGGCCAACGAGGCCGCCACCGGCGAGCTGGCCACGCTGCGCGCCGAGGCCCGCCATGCGGCCAGCGTCGCCGAGGCCGAGCGCGATGCCGCGCACGCCGAGACCGCGCTTGCGCGCGAGGAAGCCGCGGCGCTCGTCGCGCAACTGGACGCCGCGCGCCAAACCATCGAGGAGGTTCAGGCGACGCTGGCCGCGGAACTGCAGGCGCACGCGGCGACCCAGGCGCGGCTGGAAGCGGGGCGGGCGGAGCTGGACGCCGCCGGCCGGCAGCTGGCGGTACTGCGCACCCAATTCTCGACGGAGCTGGAACGGGCGCGCGAGGCGGTGACGCTCGCGCAGGAACGCGCCGAAGCCAGCGAGCGGCGCAGCTTGCGCGAACTGGACCACGAGCGCACCGCGCGTCAGAAGAGCGAGCGCACGGCCGAAGAGTTGCGTACGGAACTGGCGGCGGCACGCAGCGAGGCGCGCGATGCCGCGGTGGCGCAGGCGGAGGGTCGCGCGAAGCTGGAAGCGCAGGCCGCGGCCCTGGCTGATCGGCTCGCGGCCACCGAGCAGGCGCAGCGCAAGGCGGCGAGCGACCTGGAGGCCGTACAGGCGGAACTCGCGGCGGCACAGCGTCGGGCCGAGCGGGGCGAAGCGGAAGCGGCGCTCGCGCGCCAGCTGCTGGCCACCTTGCGCGTCGCGCCGCCCGAACGCGACGGCGGTGGCAGTGGTGGAAGGCGGCGCAAGGCCGGCAGTCCGCCGGCGACCGCGCCGGAAGACCACGGGAAAGAGCCGGGCAGCGACCAGGGGGCGGCGGCGCTGCCTGACAATCAGGACGATGGCAACGCCAGCAGTGACGGCAGCGATGACAGCAAAGACTGAGCGGGCGGACGCGATCCGCCGGATCCAGGCGCAGATGGACGACTACGGGCAATCCCCCAACCTTGCATCACATAAACGCCGATGGGTAAGTTCGAACGACACGCAAGAGACAAGGTCTCACCGTCCATGGGATTAGGAAGCGTCTGCACGTGCAGTGACTTCAAGAAGGAGAACGAATTGGCCCCAGAGCAAGTGGTTGAACCCGTTGTCGCGAGCAATGCGACGGACGGACTTGGTCAGATGGAGCTTCCCATCGCTGAGGCGATGCGCGACGCGGATCTCGTCATTGGTGAAGCCAGTGATGCGTGCGTCGGTAGTGGCAGCGTTGACACTCAGACCCGACGCTTGGACTTCTGGTCGACAAGCCGGGATAGCGGCCCGACGGCGACCGTGTCATATCGGCGCCGGCGGCCTTACACAGCCCCGGACGCTTCAACGGAAGACGTGGCACCGGAAGAATCGATGGAAGCCACCGCCTCGGAAGCGTTGACTGAATCTGACGCGCCGGAAGCGCCCATTGAAGCCATGCCCTCGGAAGCGACCACTGAAGCCGTGGCCGAAGCTCCGGCTGAAGTCCTGGCCACGGACGAACCGGCGGAAGCTGCCGCCCAGGACGGGGTAATCGTCCTTTCCGCGCAAATTGATACGGTTGAAGGGAAAATGGCCCGCTATATCAATGACTTGCGAAAATCCCGCAGTGCTATTTTTCCTATGCCGTAAGTCGTTGGTGGCATTGGAGATTTCGCATTTCAACGTATCAATCTGCACGGAAAGCACGAACACCCCCTCCAGGAGCGAGCCACGCGAGACCTTCGCTCGATGCAAAGGCCGTCCGCGGCGGTCGGCGCCATGGAGCTGGAACACATGTTTGGCGAGATCGATGCCGAGGATGTCGATTTCCATGATGAACCTCCACGTGTCAGGTTAGGCAGACAGTGTCCCCCGAAGGGAGGCGCCGGGTCCATCTCAGTAAAATCTGGCGGTAAGAAACGAATTACCTTTACAAATCAAAGCGTTAAGAAATCATCAAGTTCACCAGCAGAGAAAAGCGCATCTCTTGGTCTGCTCTTCTCTAAGTGGAGGGTCATTGCCAACCCATTGATTTCAATGAGTTTCTTGCCAATGTTATCGGGAGAACAAATTGACCACAAGTGATGATTCGCACTCTCGATTGAGATGACAACTGAAACGGATATTGCGCCGCTTACGCTTTACTGCTAACACGCATGAAGGTCTGTGGGGTCGTCCAGAACCCCGCATTCGATTAACCTGCAATGTATCCATTGTTTCCTCCCGTAGTGCTAGTGAGGCTATCGGGCATATGGAGCATTGAATACACCAGTCACCGGCGTTACCGTAAATACAAATGCAATGACAGGTAACCTGGAGAAGAAAATGAGGGACCCGCTCGCCAACTTCGACTGGCCTTCACTGTACCGTCGATACGATGAGACTTGCCGAGGTTACCGTTCATATTCAAGCTTGCTCGCAGTCTTTGGGTCA
Organism: Cupriavidus sp. DF5525; assembly: GCF_040149425.2. Taxonomy (NCBI): domain Bacteria; kingdom Pseudomonadati; phylum Pseudomonadota; class Betaproteobacteria; order Burkholderiales; family Burkholderiaceae; genus Cupriavidus; species Cupriavidus sp. DF5525. The sequence continues at coordinate 2,046,595 of NZ_CP168265.1, forward strand.
CGCCCGCCTGCCAGTGATAGGGCGCTCTACTACGAATTAATCAACCGCTTCTCTCCGGCTGAGAGCTTTTCATGCGTCAAACCATTGGGGATCTACGAGGCGCTTCTCTACTGGAAGCTTTACTCACAAGGTAGGGCGATAAAAAATATTGGAAAGTGGATAGGAAATAATGCAGATGAGCGGCAGCGCATCCAAGAAGACCTTATTGCTTTGTTCGGCTCTCTTCCCTCGGTACTTCACAGGGATGTTAAAGAGATACTTTCCATTATTAGGATGTTCGACGAGTTTGAAATTCCTGTAATGAAAAATCTAACAGCGCTTCCTGTTAGAACCACTTTTCTTCATTTTTTATACCCATCAATAGTCCCAATCTTCGATCAGTACGTTTTGAAGGCAGTGGGGGCATGGAAGGATAACGCCAATCACAATATCCAGGCACTGGAAAAATATTTGCCGCACGCCTGGATGCTTTCCGACAAGTATGCGAATCAGGCTACGGCCTTTCGGGAAACCTCGCTTCGGATAATCGATATGGCGCTGTGGGTGGCTCGTGGACGTCAGATCGAGAGTTGTTAGGAGCAGCTCAGGGGGCTGTGGGGCTGCTGCTCGGGGTGATCGTCCTTTTGCTGCGGATTGATACGGTGACCGTCCGGAAAGCCGCTCCGCAGCAAGGCTTTCCGACTTCCCCTTTATCGAGAATTTCGACTCTGTCGCAAGTCGTTGATTCAAAAGAGCTGGGAGCGCGATCGTATCAATTTACAGCAAAAGGACGATCACCCCATGATATGGGCGCTTCTGGCCCATGGCCGGCAGTATCAGAAGGATTACATCAGCGTGAAGCCGGGTTGAGAGGTAAGCACCACGTTGGAGATTAGCGTTCTTACAGGGTGAAACGTCGAAGGTTGCGTTGGTAATCGAGTGTGATGACAAGTCAGGTAGGACCGGGACCTGCTAAGCCTGTGGGGTGATACGAGCCTTGAGCTCGCTGTACGAATGAGGCGCAGGTCAGCGTATTTCATAGGGGCCAGCAGCGGCGATACCGGCTGCAAGAGGGCCGAATATAGAGCTGCAGCCCATCCTGTCAGTGTCTGAACAAGCGAAAACCTGGCGCAAACGGGACGCGTTCATATAGATCACCCCCGATAGCGACCAACTTCCGCTTCGCAGCGAAATGTCGCGATGGGCCAACAAGAGACTCATGCACCGCACAAAAACGTCGGTGTGGCCCCCTTCCAACTTCTCGAGAATCTGAAGTGGCGATAGACTAGCTGATCGCCAGCTCCATTCGCTCGCAGTAGAAGCCTGCGACCAGACGCGTCAGCCCCGAGGTGGGGTCGGGCAGGGTCTCGTCCAACCGGAAGATTCCGAGATTGAAAAAGGTGATCGTCGCGACCACCTGCGTCAAATTCGCGCTGAGCAATTCGAGGGTGCCTGTCTTCTCGTCCATCGGCGTGGAATGGCCTTCGATCACCATGGTGCGATAGAAGTCGCGCCAGGTCGCTCCCGAAACCGGGCTGAGCTCGATCTGGAGGTCGGGAAATTCGACCAGGTTCGCCTGCGGCTTCACCGTGAACGAATCGATCTTGATGACCTTGGTGCAGTCGAGGCCGGGGATGCTGAGCCGGAAATTGGACACGAGCGACGGTGCCGGCGGCCGTGGCACGGCTGGCAGCGTCGCCGGTGGCGCCACGTCACTTGTCTGTTGCGGCGCAAGACGAACCGTCATGATGGCGGGGTCGTGCGATGTACCGTCGAGCGTCGGAACAGTCGCCTCCGCGACGAGCGCCCTGACGAACTTGCGCCTGGACACCGGTCGGCCACTGACATCGGCGGCGATCAGCGCGCCATTCGCTTGCGGACGTGTGCCCTTCCAGGCGTTCCCGACCAAGTCGAACAGCGGTCGCGCGCTATTGAAGGCGGCTTCGATCGCAATCGGCTCGAACCGGGTACCGGAGAGATGTTTTCCCCGGAATGCGCTCATGGTGGGAGGATCATTGACGACGACGCCCACGGCAGCGCCGCCCTCGATGGAATTGACGGGGATGGACTGGCCCGCGAGCTCGAGCCGGAAGCTCCGCGTCGATGCTGCGCCGCTCGTGGCGGATGGTTCTGCGGATATCTTTGCGGCCTTCTTTGCGGCCTTCTTCGCGTACGGCTTTGCAGACCTCTTTGTGGGCACGGCACTCTCCCTTGACGTTGTATCGAACGGAGGTCGGGTATTTTAATGCCTCCCGCCGGGCGATTGCTTCTCCAAAGGTCGCGACTTCGCCGTCTGGCCTTGTACCAAAACAGATCTCGACCGGAGAGACCGCAGCATCCTGGGCAAGATACCCAGGTCCGCGCCAGCCAGCAAGGGGTGTTCGTGCTTTCCGTGCAGATTGATACGTTGAAATGCGAAATCTCCAATGCCACCAACGACTTACGGCATAGGAAAAATAGCACTGCGGGATTTTCGCAAGTCATTGATATAGCGGGCCATTTTCCCTTCAACCGTATCAATTTGCGCGGAAAGGACGATTACCCCTGGAGGGGCCGTGCGCACACTGAAGCCGGGGATGGTCGTCATGGAAGCCTGCAGCACCGCCCATCACTGGGCGCGGCGCTTCCATTCGCTTGGCATTGAGGTTCGGCTGATCAGCCCGCAGTATGTGTCGCCCTTCGTCAAGACCAACAAGAACGATCGCAACGATGCCGAGGCAATTGTTGAGGCCGCCAGCCGGCCTGCCATGCGCTTCGTTGCGATCAAATCGGTCGAGCAACAGGACATCCAAGCCGCACACCGGATGCGCGCCATCCTGATCAGACACCGGACCGTCATGATCAACCAGATGCGTGGTCTGCTCGGCGAGCGTGGACTCACGATTTCGCGCTCACCAGAGGCGTTCAAGCGGGCAATCCCGGACCTACTCAGCAAGAGCGCCGACGAACTGACGTCATTCTGCCAGACGCTGCTGACTGAACTGCTGCAGCACCTGCAGGCGATCGAGGAGCGAGTCCACTTGATAGAATCATCGATCCAGTCGTTCATGAAGCAATCTGTGCTGTGCAAGAAGATCGCGCAAGTGCCTGGCATCGGCCCGATTACCGCCACGGCCATGGTCGCCGCCGTCGGCGACGCCAAGCAATTCAGGAACGGCCGGCATCTGGCGGCCTGGCTCGGCCTAGTGCCACGCCAGTACTCTTCGGGAGGCAAACCTCGACTGCACGGCATCAGCCGGCGCGGCGACACATACTTACGGACTCTGCTCATTCACGGCGCACGAGCGGTCCTGCGTTACTCAACCCAAAAAACTGATCCCCAGAGCGTCTGGCTGCAGCAGCTGATCGCGCGGCGCGGGCACAACTGCGCGGCGGTCGCGCTGGCCAACAAGAACGCGCGCGTCATCCAGGCACTGCTGAGCAGTGACTCGAGCTATATGGTCCGCACTGCGGCAGCGTAACTTCTGGGCTTGCTTGCAAGGAGGAAAAATACCCACGCTGGTTTGCGGAGCTTCTCAAAGCGATGACGAAATTGGTTGAACCAGCATCCTAAAGCCTGATTTTCGTGCCGGCGGCCCTTGTCAGGGCACGCCGCGATTTTGCTAAGGACAGGATGCGCGGATCTCATCGAGGCTGCGGGCATGCTTCGGCAAGAGCCCACTAGGCAAGCCGGATACATGCATGCAGACCGTTTCGACATCACGAACAAGAAGCTTGCAAAAGGCGTCGGGTCCATACATGCACGGAAAGTACGACAATGACGTTTCGAATCGGTGTCCATCCGCAACGCATCAGTCTCGTGCGTATGTTCCGTCTACTCCATAGATAGACTTATCTTCATCGATTGCTCGCCAAGCCGCCAGCGCAGGCAGCTGCGGATTTTGTTTGAGACGCTCCTTCGCATGACTCTTGAGCTTCTCGATTGAGCAGTAGGCTTCAATTCTGGTATGGTCCTCCGGTAACGAGTAGATCTGTCCATTCGTCGAGTCATAGCTGTATGCGCACATTGCCAGTACGAACCCATCCAGCGAGGGATCCACACTCTTCATAGCCGAAAACACGTTCGGGCACACACTTGGCTTTGCTATAGCTAGCCTTGACAGTATGAATCCGGGATTGCAGGTGGTGAGCAACCGGGCAGCACGGGCTGCTTGTAAGACGTTCTCCGCCAGTTCGGACTCCAGTCGCTCCTTATCTTCCGGCGCACAGTACAGCTTGTCCGAGTCCTTCGTGTCATAGAGGTAGCTGCCAGCGAATAGCTCCATTGCGACGGTAAGTCCCTGGGGATTGGTAGCCACCTCAGCTGCAATTTTCGACTCATTGCCAAGGGCAGTGGCTCTTACAATCGAGGTGATGGCGCGAAACGCAACATCTTCGACCCTAATGCTGAAGAAGCTGGGGCGCGACTTGGCCCGCGTGGAAAACGGCTCTGCATCCGCCAAGTTCGCCAGATTCAGACATAGGGCTTCCACGTCGGAAATTCCTGAGCCAACAGTGGACTCGGCCACGTCGCCGAGACACTCAAGAAACTCGACACAGTTCACCCCTGAAAGCGAGCCAGCGATTGAGTCTCTTTGCTTGGGGTGCATCAAATAGCGACGTGCTTGAACGAAGCTGACATCGGCGCCGCTGACATGTAGTTGGAGTGCTACCAGAAGTCTCGACGGGGCTGCGAGATGTCCTTCAACGTCGCTGACTGTGCCCAGGGAGCTTTCATCATCTGCGCTTGCCGTGAGGGGAAAAATTCGGTGGACCAGCCTTCGGACCGCGGACGGGTAGCTACTTTTATTAAATGCGTCCTTCCTCCATTTGGACCCTTCCTTGAGCATGTCGGCTGCCGTGACAAAAGGGTTGTGACGGCCCGGAAGTGTGCCGACAAACCATTGAGGCTCCTTTCGCATGAGATCGTAGACCTCCGGTGCTTTCACCATGATTGCGGCAAGACCGATAATGTCGGCTAACACCACCTCGCCGCGAAGGGCCGGCTCAATGATTGCCACGGTATTGAAGACCCGAGCATAGTCTCTCGGCTGCTCCAATATCTCGCGAAGCCCGGAGAAGTATAAGAGCTGTAAGCGATCCTCGGAGTTCGGGAAGTGGCGAATGCTGGCATCAGGATGGAGGCGGGCGAGCGCCTCGTTGATAAGGGCAGCACGCGCCTGGAGTCCTATAGCAGGAAGCGGCAATCGAACCTGCACGATTTTGTCGAGGTACGTCGTAGACTGGGGTACGTTGGCCGACTTGAGCGCGTTACCAACGTACTGCGGATCCCATGCAAGAACGTATCCCACATTTGGCAGGTCGCCGACCGCTTTCACAATACGTATCATCTCGAAGGCCTCGAGCGGAAAAAGCCTGTCAATGTCATCGACAAAGACGATGATGGAGCGCTTGAAGCGGCGTAAGGCTTTCTCAACTTTCAGCTTCTTAGCTTCGATATCGGGCGTCTTGTAGTCGGATACGGATTCAACTGCGTCTCCGGCCGCTGCGACCACGGACTTCACTAGGGAAGCCCACGGCTCGGCACCCGGAACCAACTTGATGAAATCGAAGACCTTACTGTACGCTTTCAGTTCCCGAGCAACCTTCTTGCCGGCAGCAGCATGGTCGGTAAGCTCAACTTCGTTGGAAATTTTGGAGAGGAAGTTGCGCAGTAGTGCGTCTCGGTCACCAACAAGCCACGGATTGAAATGCACGATTACCGGAGCGGGCTCTTGTGCTCGGAGCAACGCTTCGATCATTGCGAGCGTTGACGTCTTGCCGCTACCCCATGCGCCGTCAACCGATAACACGAAGCCAGTTGCCGAGTTGACCCGATTCAACGCCGTAACTGCAGCTTCGGCATAGCCTTGACGGCCCAGCTTGTCTTTCTTTAACGCTTCCTCCCATCGCAATGGGTGGTCAAAGCCAAGTTCTACTTCATCCTTCGTAGTCATGCATATTTCCCGATTCATGTGACATACGGCAGCAGTCGACCGAGGAGGGGGCTATATATCTCCCCCCACATGGCGCCTGACCGGTGGGGCGTCCAAGGCCTCGCTCTCGTAGAGGAAGGTATTACGCTTTCCCGCATGTCGGGCAAAGTTTGATGATATTTTCTTTAAATTTATGCAAATATGGAATCCATATTTGCATGTTTTCGGCATTATGGCCAGCATCGAACGAACTGCCTATCCTCGTCTCTAGACGACCCGTTGCGGTCATCGTGTCTGGCGAAGAGCAGTCATTCAGCCAGGGGGCTCGCTGGGGGTATAGCTTGCGGATACGGCCGTGCGACCCACCCCATCCAACGAACGGGAGCACTGGTCAACACTACCGTGGTCGTGAAGGCGATGGGGCACGCAGGCCACGTTCAAAAGGACGTTGGGCAACGGAAGGGGCAATCTCGATCAAACTCGGAGCGGACAACTACATTAATCGCATCGTCGCGTTCATTGAAAGCAAATCAGGCTCGGGCCGATTCGACGCCATTGTAGGGAGCCACCTTCGATTCGTCGGCGAGCGTTTGGATAGCGTCTTCGAGGCCGCGCAGATGGGTCCGCACGCCACGGTTGATACGGAGAAGGCTGACAGCTATGTCGTCTATACCTATGTTGTGGTGGGCCACGTACTGATCTTGCTTACCTAAGCCCGTTCTACTGAGCGCTCGCGGTCCGTGCGGTCACGCTTCCCTTCCCATGCCCGATATCGCACCCTACCTCTGCCGGCTAGGCCTCTTACCTTGCTCGATCTGAAGTTTCCCGTACATCAGCAATGATTGGAAATAGAGCGGCTCTGTTGGCGATTTGGCGCACTCTTTATCGAGGATCGCCTCGATAACGCTGGATGCCGGCAAGTTGATGATTTGATCCGCCGTCCGCCCCGCATTCATGCCGGAAAGGAAGCCCTGGACCCAGACGACTGCCGACAATTCGTAAAGCCTATCCTGCTCCCTTCGCGCCTTGATCCAATCTCCGCAAGAACTATCTTGCGCCCCGAGGCCAACAATAACAACTGGGTCTTGCGCGAACGCGCCGCTCATTGCAAAAACCGTCACGGCGGCTGCAACAATCTTACTCATTTTCGCTCCTCGGCAACGTTTCTTGCATTGTGCTCCCCAAACCGAACGAGTTAGGTTCTGCACCGTAATGACGAAACGAAATTGTTTAAGCATAGTAGTTGAACTGGATGCTCGAAGGGCCGCATTTTGGCGCGACATCGAGGGTCCGCTTGTGGCCGGGAGGCGCCTGATCGAACCCGAATTCCACTACGCTGGCGTCGGCCGGCAGCAGCCGACCCTTCTGCGTCGCTCATGATCAGTTCGCTGAACGACTGTAGGTGAAATTACAACGCTCATGCGCCGTTTGCAGATTCGTGAGTTACTCCGCGACCAACACACGTAGCTGCCGGAGATCGCTGGTCTTTACGGCTTGCACAAAACCGTTACGCCGATCGCCATGCTGGCACGCGATGAAAATGTCTGCCAGGTAATCGTCGAGGCGACGTCCCGATTCAATGCTGAGCGGCGGCCCCCAAATGCCTTTCCGTACGATCGGCATTGTGTTCGTCCCTGTTGGCGCTTCCAACCCGATGAAGTGCTTGGTCTTCTGGGCCATCAGTCCGCACTGTCGGAGGAAGTTATCCTGCTGGTTTTGAGGTAGTGAGTCGATGCCCGAGCCCTTTGCCTGCCCAAGCACAGCCTTGCTTACGCCAGATGTCGACTCTAGAACAATTGCAAAATCTGCTCCAAATTCCGATTCGGCAGAGCTCGGCCCCCGATCGTTTACCACAGATGTTCTCAGCCATGACGACCCAATTTGGATCTGCATGCCCGCAAGTTTCCCCATGAGTGCCGCAACATAGGCGGGCTCCTGCTGAAAAGCTAAACGGGAGAGTTGCCGGCACGCCAACTCGACCTGTAGGCGAAACTGCATTCGGACCTCTTCGTTCGAGTCGCGCTGTAGCTCTGTTTGCATAGGGCAATTTTCACCCGTTCAGAAGTTCAGTTGAACAGTCGACCGCACAAGGCACGAGCTGGCGCCCCTTGGCGCGCGACGTGAACCGTTGCGATGCGATTTGTCGGATCGATACTTGCGACTCGGACACGATTCCCGAGCCGAAGACGGACAGCTTCTCCGGCGTACTAATCACGCTGCCGGCTCCAAGAGTCAAGTTGCCACAAGGAGTACAACATGGGTGCGGACCGTGACCTCATCGGCGAAACCATGTTAGCAAATCTCTTCTCGAAGTCGGCTCCGAAACTGGTCAAAGTGAAAGCCCAGTTCGTATGGGGTCCTGACAGTAAGACCAAAGGTGCTCCACAGCTGCGTTTAGTGAAAGGAATGCAGACTCTGCTTTTCCATTTATCACCAGATCAAACTCGACCCCTTGCATTGAAGGGGTATCAATTACACGCCAGGAGTTCGGGCGTATGAACACTCGCATTTCGGTCGTCGGAAGTTTTGACGTATCGGAGCCCGGCTATCTTGGAGTCCTAGCATGGGGAATTAATGCAGAATCTCTGAGCTAAGAGGGAAGCCATCTTGGCGAATGCGTTGCGATTCTCGACCCATGTACGCGCCCCACCTTGGTCCTAGAGCGTGTAGATCAGTACAGGTCAGAATCGATTGGTCGTGCGACGCGGGGTATATTTGATCGCCTCGGCGACAATCGCTTGCCAGTATAGGCGGGCCGCAGGGTAGTTTGGGAACGTAACAGGGTCATCGGAGACTACCGTCATCCCCAACTCGGTCACGGTGTATTCGGTTTCGTCTCGGTTGACCGTAATGGTCAGGGCGTAGCCCTCGTGCTTGAATTCGGACAGCAGTTTTGCCATGAGGAAGGAGAGTAATGTTAGCGCAGCCGGCTAGCTACAATGTGATGCTGCAATTGACGCCATTGTAGCCAAGAACAAGTTGGGCACAACGAGAGAGCCACGTCCGGAAGGCTAGGAAGCCTAGCCGGAAGCCAGAACTGCAGCCGTTAAAGGGGGCGAGGGATAAAGCCGAAAATGACGCATATGCCCAGAAGTAATAAAGAACGCGGCTTTTATGTCTGAGTACGGCCTGTCGTCGGTGCGACCCTACGAGGTCGGCTGGTTGGGTTCCTGCCGGCCATTGTCGACAGCACCGCGCGGCAACTTGCGAAGCATGCCGAGAGGCTGGCATACGACCAAGATAGAGGGGTGGCCGTGATTCGAAAATATCTGAAGCTTCAGATATTTTCGAATCACGGCCGGCCCTCGACCGCGCGCCAGCAGAGCGAGCGCGCGGCCGAAGCGTTGCGCGGCGAACTGGGGGCGGCGCGCAGCGAGGCCCGCAACGCGGCCGTGGCGCAGGCCGAGGTCCGGGCCCGACTCGAAGCCCAGGCCGCGGCGCTCACTGAGCGGCTCGCCAGCGCCGAGCAGGCGCAGCGCAAAGCGGCGCACGACCTGGACGCGGTGCAGGCGGAGTTGGGCGCGGCGCAGCGCCGGGCCGAACGGGCCGAGGCCGAAGCGGCGCTGGCGGGAGAGCGCGCCAAAACGGGGGCTGACGGCCGGACCGCTACTGAGAGGCCAATGAGGCACCTACAATGCGCGCATGGCTTCCGATCCTGGGCCGGCGATCTCCGTCCTTCAACTTCGAATTGCTCTGCGCGGCCTGAGCCCGTCGGTTTGGCGACGCGTCCTCGTTCCCGAGCACTTGACGCTCCGGCGATTGCACAATGTCATCCAGGTCGTCATGGGCTGGGCCGACGAACATCTGCACACGTTCAGTATTCGTGGCAGGCGTTACGGCGAAGCTCATGAGGGCGTCTTGCAGTTCTGCACAGTCGCCAGCGAACTGCCGCTGACCGCGTTTCATCTCCGAGAACACGAAGGCTTCGTCTATGTGTATGACTTCAACGCGTGGTGGCGCCACGAGATACGCATGGAGCGGCGTATGCTGCGGCAACAGCCTGGCCAGTTGCCCCGTTGCGTGGCGGGTTGCGGGCCATGCCCGCCCGAGGACATTGGCGGAATCGAGAGGTATCTGGAGGACAGGGACGAACACAGTGAATATGAGTTCGTCGATTGGATCGAGTCGCTGCGCGAAGGGCCAATCGTGCTGGAAGACCTGCGCGACGAGGTCGATAGGTGGCTGATTTGGCTGGATCGTCGCTTTGATCGTCGGATCGTCAATGATCGGTTGCGAGAGCTCGAGGGGTAGACTGGTCGCCGCAGCTTCAAAGGGAGGAGGGCGGCCATGCGTATCAGCTTGCAACTCGTAGTGCAGGACGATGGAGGCACGCCAGCCACCGTCACCGAGATTGCCCAGTTCGAGAGAGATCGCCTTGATGTGGGCTCGCTGGGGCTGCATCTGGAGGAGGCGAAATCATTGCTGGGCCGGCTGCAGCGCACGATGGTCACGGCACAGGTTGCCGCGGCAGTTGCCCGGACCAGCGTTTGCCACATGCGGGGCGCAGCTGGCTTGCAAGGGCCACCATCACTTGGTTTTCCGGAGCGCGTTCGGACGGCTGTCGATTGACAGTCCGAGGCTGTACCCCTGCCGGCAGTGCCAGGGCGACGCACCTAGCTTCAGTCCGGTCGCTAACTGCTTGCCTGAGCGGGTCAGTCCAGAACTGCAGTATCTCGAGGTGAAGTTTGCAGCGTTGATGTCGTATGGTCTGACCGTCAATGTCCTGCAGGAAGTATTGCCGCTCGATCATGTACTGGCAGCCAGCTCGATCCGACGCCAGGTCACTACGCTCGGTCGCCGGCTGGAAGTGGAGCAGGCCACCGACGCGCGGCAGCAGGCGGAGGTGGACGCGAGCGTCCGCTCGCCCGAGATTCCCGAGCCCAGTCCGGTCCGCGCGGTTGGCATTGACGGCGGCTTCCTTCGACGGGCCGGACACCAGCGCCGCCAGGATGGCTGGTTTGAAGTGATTGTCGGGAAGTCCCTGCGGGATCAGGATGGCGGGCATAGTTTTGCCTACGTGCATAAACTGGAGCGCCGACCGGCCGATCGTATGTGGAATTTCCTTCTTCGTGAGGGTGTGCAACCCAGTCAGCCGGTGACCTTTCTGTCGGACGGCGGGGATACCGTACGGTTTGCCCAGCTCGGCTTTGGTGACCGCGGTGAATACGTTCTCGATTGGTTCCACATCGCCATGCGGGTACAGAACCTCGAACAGATGATCAAGGGTCGGCCGGCCCACAGCGACGGCCCCAGCAACGCGGAATTGATCAAGGCGCTGCATAGCGCCAAGTGGCACCTGTGGCACGGCTGCCCCTATCCGGCGTTGCGCCGACTGGAAAGCCTGGGCTGGGATCTGGACGCTGAGGCCAGCCCCGAGGAGGCCAAACTCCTTGGCAAGCTCGAGGAGTTCATTGTCTACTTGGACAACAACCGGCACTTCATCGTGAACTACGGTGACCGCTATCGACATGGCGAGCCCATTGCCTCAGGTTGAGGGGCGGCCGGGATTCGAAAAAAATCCGCCACATCTTCGCTAAGCCGCTGATTTAAATACGAAATCGATCGATGGATCGAGTGGCGGCACGCGCCGCTGCAGGTCGAGCAGGTAGTCGCCGAACCGGTTGATGTGCTCGCGCCGGTAGGGCGACAACGCCTTGAGGACGTCGGCATTCACCGGATGTCCACGCTCCTGCAATTCCTTGAGCTTGCGCGACATCCACTGAACGTTGTGGAGGATGACCATGTTGGCGACCAACTGGTTGTACTTGATCACCTTGCGCTGTTCGTGCCGCAGATTTTCGGCGATCACGCCGTCGCCGCCAAACATCAACCATTGCGCGAAGTCATTGAACTGCTCGCTCTTGTTGGTCGCGGCATGAATAGTGCGCCGGAGCTCCGGGTCGCTCAGGTACTTCAGCAAGAACAGCGTGCGGATAACGCGGCCCAGTTCCCGGAACGCAAAGTACAGCTTATTCTTCGTACTCTCAGATCCCAGCCGGCGCAGGATGGTCGACGGCGTCATCTTGCCGGCCTTGATCGAAACGGCCACCCGCATCATGTCAGGATAGTGTCGTCGGATCAGATCCCAGTCGATGGACCGGCGGCACAGGCGCTCGATATGGTCGTATCGTCGGCGTCGGTCCGACTTGTAAAGCACCAGATCCTTGATATTGCGCATGCGCGGCATCAGATTGATGCCCAGCAGGTAAGACAGGCCAAACACCGGGCCACTCTGCGCTTGGGTGTCACCGTGAATGGTATCCGGCTGAATCTCAGAGCCATTTCTGATGAGGCCGTCGAGGATGTACACCGCCTCATGCACGCCGCACGGAATGAAGTTGCTGAAGAGCGCGATGTACATGTCGGAGACATGGTAGTAGCCAATCCCGCCGTACCCGCCATAACGGATGTGGTACTCCGACAGCAGATTCTGCTCATACAGAGTCCACTTCGTGCCGTCCGCGGACGCGCGTTTGCCACTGCCCCAGTACTTCGGTAGCGCGAATTGATTGTATGCGTTGATGACCTTCACAATGGCCTTGTCGAGCCGCTCTTCCGTGACGTGATGCAGGTTCAGCCAGGCAATTTGCTTGCGGCTCAACCCCTTGACGGACCGAGCCGTCTGGCTCGGTCCCAGATTGCAGCCGTAGCAGAACAGCGTGCAGATAACTCGCTTGCGAGGGTCATCGATCTTGGCATCGAAGCCGGACAATGGACCGAACAGTCTGTGCAGATTGAGCCATTGCTCCGTTTCGGTCAGCACGTCAAGGATGCTGATCTGCGGCATCGATGCGGTGATAGCCTGGTCGATCAGCATCAGGTTGGGCGGGTCAGGTGCCTTGCCGGGCCGGTGGATGATCAGCCCCTGTTCTCCGAATTCGATGCCGTCGTTCTCGGGGAAGTTGGCATCCACCTCGTCGAGTGCCGTGCTCAGTCTGTCCGATAGTGTTCTGACGAAGTTCTCGCCATCCGTTGGCAGGCCAACGACTTCACAGTAATGCGGTAACTCCCGTTCGAACACCTCCTCGGATACCTGATGGAGGCGGAAGTCGTCAAAGCGGTCACTGCCCTCCACGTAAAGATCGCCTGAGCTCAGCTCACGCATGACCTGATCGAACACGCACAACTCAAAGTACCTACGATGGAGCAGACGACTACTCCGGCCATCCGGAAAGATGGCCTTCTCCCACTTGGCCGGGAGCCAGTCGAGCGGAAGGTTCAGTAGATCGTCGTCCGTAAGGTGCAAATGTTCGCGGTGCGAGGTCCGAAAGCCCTGTATCCAGGCCAATGCCACCAAGACTGTCTTGTCCTGCGAACTGGATTTGAGCGACAAGACCTCAAGGCACTGAAAGAGCAGGGAGCGCTGCTGGCGGTACGGCGCGAGCATGAATGGGAGATCGAAGTTGCCAGCGTACGCGATATGCTCATTGCAGCGGACAAGCGCACCTGCTGCATCGTTACCGAGGACCTCACGCACCTTATCCAGCCGGAAGATATCGGCAATGCCGTCATCCTCCAGAACCTGCAGGACATCACGGAACTGGCTGACCAGGTCTTCCAAGGAGTCCGCATGCGCGAGCTGATATTGTTGCAGTCGGGTCCTGGCGAGGTTCTCGAGCTTGCGCATGACCTTGATGAAGATTTCGGCCACATCGTCGAGCGCCTTCTGCAACTGCGCGTGAATGAAGAGCACTGCTAAAGTTAATCGTTTGGCCGGCTTGAGCGACTTGAACTCAGCAATGTCAAGCGCCCGGGCCTCCGTCACCAGTTGCGTGCGTTTGGACACGGAAAGCAACGCTGGTGCTTGTGGGAGACCGTCGGCCAGGCTTCGCAGGGTCTGGATGTGTTTGAGGAAGCTGGCGATTTCGCGCGCGGCGGGGCGCTTGGGCTCGCGCTTGAGCTGGTCCCAACCGGATTGCTCGCCCTGACCGTTAAACAACGCCTCAATCCGAGCGATCTGCGAGTCGTCGAGCGTGTCAGCGATGGCACGATAGATGGCTTCATTGCACCGGCTGCGGGCCTGGGTGGCCATTCGGTGAAGACTGGCTAATGGCGGCAGTTCGCACCGTAGCCGGATCAGCTCTTCGATCAGCACGTTGATAATGTCGGGCAATTCGACCTTGGTGTGCGCCGCCTCGGTTGCGAGCGCCTCCAGCCATTTCAGCGTGTTGGCTTCGACCGGTCGAATGTGGAGATACCCGCGTAGCAACTTCTGATGGCGGGACCGGGTGCCAGAGGCATCGTAGCGCTTGACTGTTGCGCGGGGTAGGGCAGAGGCCCGCAGTGCTGCGCGCACGTGATCGATCACGATAGGAGGTACCTCAGCCAGCATGGGGAAGTAGCCAAGGCGCTGCAGCAGTTTGAGCTGCACCAGAATCAGGACAGTCGTTGAGGTGCGACGGGACTGGCTGCGCGCGAAGCGGATCTCGGTCGGTGTCGGTGTGAACGCAGCTTCCAGTTCGGCGGTGGTAAGCTCAGCCGGCAGCGCTGGATAGGCGGTATCGTGGATCGAGGGCATCCTTATTGCCGCACGACGTCCAGATTGATGTGCCCCATGTACCCGATCTCGTCATCATTGCGGATTGTTCTGTCGCCAGTTGAAGCTGCCAAGGTCCACCCCCTGTTTTCCAAATCCGCTACCTCCCTTGGGTCCGGTATCGGAGCCCCTCGACAGCGTGCGTGCCAGGATGTGGAATTTGCCCGCCTTTGATGACAGATCGACGGGCCAAGCGCTCCCGACCTCAGCCTCATCTTTGCCGGTGTGTGCCGTTTGACGCACTCATCGCAATTTGAGCTCTTTTTAGCCGGGGGCGCAGCCACGAGGTTATCCGGGGCGCTGGGAAGGCTGGATTTCCTCGATAAATCAAAGGGTTGCCAGACATGTGGCGGAATTTTTGCGAATCCCGGCCGGCCCTCTTCCATGCGGGGCAGAGCGTCGAGTTTTTCCGCGTCGGGTAGCGATGTCGGTTAGCTCGGCATCGGCCGCGGATAGAACTGCGGCCGTAGCCCTTGTGATAGCGGATTCCCGTATCTTGGCCACGCCCCCAGATGGCCTGGCGGCCTCGGCACGCGCACAACTTGCTACAAATCCGGATGGCCGTGCTCAATGACCAGTTCCGATCGCACATTGAGCGATGGTATCCCTCCGTCGCCGGAGGAGAACGCCACCGCCTTGCCGCTTAGTCAGCCCCCGTTTTGGCGCGGTCTCCTACATTGACGCGCTGATCCAAGGAAGTGGCGCAAGAACCCGACAGGCTATGGCATAACTGCCATCGAACGCCGCAGAGCAAAATCTGCCACAGCTTGGCACACCGCAGTGGCTTGAGACCGAAATACGGCAGTACCTTCGCAGCGGTAGCTACGACAGCAGCTTCGCAGGCTGGCCAGGCAAACTTTGGCGAGACAGCGCCTGCCAACCGCGTACCAATCCGCAAAGAAAGGACGGTGCAGCGCGAAACGAAGAATCAATGAGTCATTGTTTTGGAACGTCTTTTCAAGCCTGACCGTATCAATCTGCTGCAAAAGGACGATTACCCCTATAGTTGGGCGGTCCTGGTAGGGGCAGTGTCGCAACGACGCATCGCGCCGGCGACCACTACGTCGGCACCAGCGCGAG
Organism: Cupriavidus sp. DF5525; assembly: GCF_040149425.2. Taxonomy (NCBI): domain Bacteria; kingdom Pseudomonadati; phylum Pseudomonadota; class Betaproteobacteria; order Burkholderiales; family Burkholderiaceae; genus Cupriavidus; species Cupriavidus sp. DF5525. The sequence continues at coordinate 2,062,105 of NZ_CP168265.1, forward strand.
ATTTTTATGGGCAGTGCGCATTTCATTAATCCCAGTCCGGCCTTCCGGTTGCAATAATTCGCAGCGGATACCCCCGTTGTTCAAGCGGCTTGCGCAATACGATCCGGCTGGAAAATCTTTCGATCCCGATATCGTCTTTCAACAACTGCTCCATTAGTGTCTGAAAATAAGCGATATTAGGTGCGATGACTTTCAGAAGGTAATCGTAACCGCCACTGACGTTGTAGCATTCGACGATTTCGTGGTACTTCTCAACCCCTGCTTCAAATTTGCGGAAGTCTTGGGGCCGATGGCTACTGATAGTAACCTCGGAAAACACGATTACGTGGCTGCCCAGCTTCTCCAGTGCGACCTCCGCACGGTAGCCACGGATAACGCCGGTTTCCTGAAGCCGTTTCGTGCGGAGAAGACATGGGCTTTCACTGAGGCCAATGGCTGCGGCCAGGTCGACATTCGAACAGCGTCCCTCGCGCTGAAGATGCACAAGAATCTTGATGTCAAACTGGTCGAGGGAAGCTGAAGCTCGCATGAGTCGATACTACCGTCAGTGTCGGCCCTAGTTACCTCCGCTTTGCGGATTGCACTGTGTTAGCGCTTCGTCGAGCGTTTCGATGACGATGCCGGCTTGTTCCGAGGATAGCACCAGTGGTGGTCGAATCTTGAGAACATTGTGCCCCATCGCACAGGCGCTGAGCAAGACGCCCTTGTCGCGCATTCGATTGACTACCCGGGTGGTAAGCTCGCGATCGGGCGTTCGCGATGCGCGGTCCGAGACAAGTTCAACGCCGACGAACAGGCCCACGCCACGCACGTCACCAATGGCCTCATGTCGGGTGGCGAGATCGGCGATGCCGTCACGCAGGATGTTGCCTACCCTGGCGGCATGCTGCACCAGGCTTTCCTTCTCGATCGTATCCAAGACCGCCAGCGCAGCCGCACACGATACGGTATTGCCGGCGAATGTGTTGAAGTATCTTGAGTTCTTTCCGAATTCTGCCAGCGCGTCAGCAGTGGCCAGCAGCCCCGCGACAGGCTGTCCATTGCCCATCGGCTTGCCGAGGGTGACGATGTCGGGGATGACACCGTGACGCTGAAAACCCCAAATATGCTCGCCGGTCCGGCCGAAGCCTGGCTGGACCTCGTCGGCGATAAAAAGGCCGCCAGCCCGCTTGATCGCGTCGACCGCGCCCTTCAAAAAGCCCGCTGGTTCAGGAAGGATGCCGTCGCTCGTGAACAGGGAATCGACAATCAGTGCCGCAGGCTTGATGCCGTGACGCCGAAGATCGGCGATCGCCGCCTCGACATCGCGCGTGAAGCGTTCTGAGAGGTCAGCACCCTCAGCATGATAGAGACGCGGTGCTGGAACCAGGCGAACGTGGGCGCCGAGATCGACTGTCACGCCGAGTGATGGCGAGAATTGCGACACTGCGTCGGTAAAGCCATGATAGGCGGTTTCGGTCACGATCACGCCCGTGCTACCGGTGCGCACCTTTGCGATGCGATAGGCAAGGTCGTTTGCCTCGCTGGCCGTGCAGGTCAACATGAGATGGGCAAGGTTAGTCTCAGGCACGCTCGCGAGCAGGCGTTCGGCCAGTTCGAGGATCGTGTCGTGCAGATAGCGGGTGTTGGTCGCGAGGGTCTGCACTTGCCTGCATATCGCCTCGGTCACCGCCGGGTGACAATGTCCAAGTGACGCGACGTTGTTGTAAACGTCGAGATAACGCCGACCTTCCGGATCGATCAGCCACACGCCTTCGCCGCGCACGATGTGAAGCGGATGTTCGTACATCAGCCTATATGCCGGCCCGAGCAATGCATCGCGCCGATCGATCATCGCCGCAGTGACAGGTCCCACGTTGGCACGTCCGGGGATATAGGCGTTGACCATGTTGAGGTCAGTGGTACTTTTCATTCACTTATCCTTTTCGTACTTCGGTTAGTAGTCGGTCGCGCGCCTCATTGCGGGAAAGAGCGGCCATCTGAGAGAGCGCTTCCCATGCTGCGGGATTGTGGCGCATGATGTAGGCCCGGTTCTCGGGGTAGCGGGCGGCGCGCCATTCGGAAATCAGCGCTGTGATCAGGTGGCGTGTCGCCATGAGATCAGTGATGATCTCCTGCTCGATTTCGGTAAGCGGCAGCGTCGCGTGATAGGCACCGACGAACTGCGCAGGCCCCTCGAACGGATCGGCGTTGCCAGTCATATGAAAGGCCGCCGCTGTAGCGACCTCGCCGACCAGCGGCGCATACAGCATGTCGCCGAAGTCGATAATCCCCAAAATGCGTTCATGATCGTCGGGTGCGACCAGAACGTTGTAGAGATGGTAGTCGTTGTGGATTACCTGCGCCCTCACCGAGGCGAGACGCGGCAGGACATGGTCGCTGAAGCGCGACATGAACGACTCAGCGAGCGCGCGACGCGAGGCGTCCACGATGCCATCGAGCTTCGCTGTCAGCCGGTGCGCCGCCGAAACATTCCAGAGCAGATTGTGCATCGCGGAAGGATGCGTGAAATCGCGCAACGCGAGGTTTAGTTTGGCGAGCACTGTCCCCATGGCCCGACGCTGTGCGGCGGTCCGGGGAGTCTCCCGAATCTGGACGCCGTCGAGATAGGTAAGCATCCGCACGGTGGTTTGAAGCCCATCGGCCAATGCCACAGTGTCGCGCGTACGTCCGCTAAGCGTCCGCACGACTCGGGGCACTGGCTGGTCGGGCGATACGCGGGCGATGTGGTCGAGCGCAGCGATCTGGAAATCGACCACCGAAACCGGCTCCGATGGATTGCTGATCTTGACAACGTAACGAGTCCCATCCGCTGTCTCTATGCAGCAATTCTGGTCGCGTTCACCGGCCAGCGATTTGACACTGCCATCGATACCGTAGAGACGACTGACCAAGGCTCCCACTTCGTCTAGAACAAGGCTGGGCGCCGCTGTGCTCAACGCCGCTGCCGTAATCGGGCGATTCTCCGGCATCATGCGTCTCATTTCACCATCGCGGTCGGAAACAGGCCTTCAAGTCCAAGCAAACCGGGAAGTTGGCGAACATCGGTCAACCTGTTGACACCATAGCTATCGGAAGTGGGCTCGTGACCCCGATCGATGAACGCTTTGGCCATGAATCCCAGATCGGACGCCGTCATGAGGTCATAACGAAAGCTCGACGAGACGTGCATCATCTGGTCTGGTCCGCAACCGAGCTGATCGAACATATATTCGAATATCTGGGCCCGCGGTTTGTAGGCGCGTGCTTCCTCCGCGGTGTAAACGGCGTGGAAGGGCGCCTTGAGGTGCGCGACGCTATGCGGAATCAAATCGACCATCGAATTCGAGAGAATCACCAGCGGGATGTGCGGAGCAATTGCCTCAAGCACCTCAACTACGTCCGGATGGGGCTGCCAAGTTGGGACCGCGTCGTACAAGGCGACCGCATCAGATGCGCGATATTCAACGCCATGTGCCTGGCACGCCCGTTGAATGGAATTTTCAATAACGTCAAAGAAAGGTTTCCACTCGCCTAATATTTCATCGAGGCGGTAAAATCGGAAGCTGTCAAGAAATGCCTGCATCTGATCAGTCGGAACGCGATCTTCGAAAATCTTTTTGGCTGTCGGCCCCATTTCGAAGTTAATGAGAGTGCCGTAACAATCGAAGCTGATGAATTTCGGTTTGTATGTCATTTGGTTAATTCTCTACAGGTGGACAAGTACAAATAAGTCTATTGGGATCAGTGCTAAGGAGGTGCTTTTTTGCCGGGAGAACCAGGCAGTTTCCACTTGAATCTGGAGCATGCTTGGTATTTCCTACCTCGACCGTTCAGGTCTAACTTTGTCGGGCGGCTCATTAAGGCACTGCCTGAGGAAAAGGGCACATTGAGGCTCTTGCGACAACGCGAGACCGGCGCAAACATGTCATGTCGCGAACGAGGCCGCTCGCACAGAGGCCAGTTCTCCTAGTGGCGCGGCGGACGACGGTCCCCTCATGGCCGCGAAGGGGACTTTGGCCTGCCAGAAGAACGTCACCTTCGATCCTCGGGGCGGCCGGCACCAAGCTCTTCGAGCAGCGATTTGAGTGCATCGAGTTCTGAGCCGAAGCCGCTCCAGTCACCTGCCTTCAGGCGCTCGATGGCGCGACCATAGTGTGCGAGAGCGTCTCGCGCGCGCGTCCGCCGAACCACCGGCAGGTGAAGCCATGGGGCCGGCCTCCTTGAAGAGCGCCGCGATGGTTTCGTCCAACGCATTCTCCATCACCACACGGTCACCATAGGCACCGATTACCCGTTGGGCGGGCCGCATCATGTGTTACGAACGCCACTCGTTGGACTATGCCCGGCGTCGGCTTGCCTCTCGTCCAGCGAGGCACGCCACGAAGGCAGGCCCCAGTCGAACTGTGCCTCTCTGCTGAGGCGGCTTGGCCTTCAACGCGTCAAAGGCGTCATTGCGAAAGCAAGCGTCAGGTACGGCACTTACCCCAACGCCCTGCGCGCGACAAATACACTCCATGCGGCACATAGATGTGGCGCCGTGTAACGGAAGCAACCCCGGTGATGCAATGTAAGCGTATCTGCCCAACCGTGACCGGGGGCAGCACGAATCGGCCGATGTCCTTTCGCGGAACGGCGCAAGCTGGACCCCTTGAAATTTGGCTGCGCAATTACTATTTTATTTTCGCTCAGGCAGTCGCGACCATTGCGCGCTGCGTGTTTCTGTTTGTTTGCCAGCAGCTTGGCAGGTGGATGGGAGCGCGTATGCCCCTTCGCCTCCTTGCTGCATCGAAGGAGGGATACGACCATGAGCGATCTTTTCTTTGGAACCGACCTCTTCAGCGAACTCGACCGCATGCAAAGGCAGATGGCGAGTTTGTTCGGCGGCTTCCCATCCAGCATCCGCTCCGGCCGCTTCGGGGCATTTCCCCCGGTCAATATCGGTGCCACGGACGATTCCATCGAGATTGTCGCGTTCGCACCCGGGCTCAAGCCAGACCAGTTCGAGGTGTCGATCGACAAGGGCTTGCTGACCATCAGCGGCCAGCGCGAAGCGGCGCAAGCTGCGGAAGATCCCGAGGTCCGGTTGTATGCGCAAGAGCGGTTCACCGGCACGTTCCGGCGTGTGGTCGAATTGCCGCAGAGCGCCGACCCCGACAAAGTCCAGGCGCGCTATGCCAACGGCTGCTTGTCTATCAGTGTTGGCAAGCGCGAAGCCTCAAAGCCCCGGGCGATCACGGTCCAGTAACGCCAGGAGAAAGCCATGAACGACACTACCCAAATGGTTGAGCGCAACCAGAACGCGGTGGCAAAGAGCCAGGAGGACAGGTCGTCGCCGACGATGACGCTGCTCCCCGCGGTTGACATTATGGAGGACGCCAATGGCGTCACCCTCTGGGCCGACCTTCCGGGCGTGACGAAGGACAAGCTCGAGGTGAATGTCCACGACGGCAACCTCCATATCGAGGCGGAAGCGGTCGTGCCAACCCCCTCCGGATTGCGGGTCCAGCACGCGGAGATTCGCCAGCCACACTTCGCACGCGCTTTTTCACTGAGTGCCGACCTTGACGCGTCGAAGATCGAGGCGAACTTGCAGGACGGTGTGCTCAAACTGACAATCCCGCGTCGCGACGAAGCGCGTCCACGCCGCATTGCAGTCAACGTGGCGTGAGTTGCCGCCGCCGGGTACCGGTGGCGTCTGCAAGGGCGCCACCGCAGTACCCGCGGAAATGGGCTGGACATACGTCGGTGAGGACAAGATGAAAACAGACCTGGGCAAATGGAACCCATTCAAGTTCCTACGCAAATCGACAGAGGATAGGCAGCCGACGGGCGAGTCGTCGAATGTTCCCGCGCCAAGGCACTGGACACCGGACTGGCCCGACGTTTCACGGCTGTTTTCAAGCGATCCCCTGCGTGCGATGGGCGAGTTTCTGCATGAACCCTTCGCGGGCTTTGGCGGCTTGGATCGATGGTTCGGTGACTTCAGTTCGTCGCGCTTCCAACCTCGCATCGATGTAGTCGATGATGGCACGGCGCTGAGGATCACGGCGGAGCTGCCCGGCATGGATCGCGAGGACCTGCAGACTACCATCGAAGATGGCGCCCTGGTATTGCGAGGTGAGAAGAAGCAGGACATTCGGAGCGAGGAAAACGGCTGCTACCGCCTGGAGCGGGCATACGGCGCCTTCATGCGCAGTATCCCGCTGCCCGATGGCATCGACCTCGATCACATCGATGCGAAGTTCGACAGAGGCGTATTGACGCTGCGTCTACCCAAGACCGGAGCGCGGCAATCTGCGGTGAGGAAGATCGAGGTGAAGTGAGTGGAAGATGGCGAGCTGCGTCAAGGGCATAGACTCGCGTGAGTCTGTTGCGCTCAGCTGGGAGATTCCAGCTGGCCATGCAAGGTAGCGCGTCCGAGGCCCTTTCTGGCATAGGCGGCGCTCGGAACGCGCGGTGCTGGCTTGCAACCGCAGCGAATCCACGTGCGACGCTGAGGTCTTGAAATCGCCGGAATGGCCTCTATTTCCGCCGGTAAACACTTCCCGAGATGGAGACTTCGATGGAATTCGATTCTGAGTGGGTGACGCTAGGCAGGCATCGGGTGCGGCTCAAGTGCACGCGCGGCTTTCCTACCGAGCGGACGCGGCGCGTAGCGGAGTTGGTCACAGTCGCGATCGATAACAACCTCAGCGCGCGGGCCCGTTTGGTCGACGTCACGGCGCAAGGCGATGCTTACGTGATCAGCATCGGCACGACGTTCGAAAAGGACAGAGTGGCGGCCCCCCACCTGGAAGTGGCACTGGCCACGATGTTCGGCTTGGCGCCCGAGCAGATCACGATTGACATTGTCGTCGTCAGTCAGGCAGAGGTGGATGTGCATTTTGGCGTATATGAGCGGATGCTGGCAGAGAAGCTCGGCACCGTGCCGGCCATTCAGTGAAGCGCCAGGATCGGTGCCTGGCCAATAATGCTTGTGGTTTGAATCCACACGCCGGCGTTGACACGTGAATGTCCTGAACGGCGGCCCGGACACGACCCGATCGGCCGGACAAACTCATGATCACAGTGATGGGACGAGGAGCAAGGCTATGAACATCCGTCCACTACACGATCGCGTCATCGTCAAACGCTTGGACGCAGAACACAAGACGGCCAGCGGTATTGTCATCCCCGATACCGCCGCCGAAAAGCCGGACCAGGGCGAGGTCCTGGCTGTCGGCCCCGGCAAGCGCCTGGGCGATGGCCATGTCAGCGCGCCGAGCGTGAAGATTGGCGAGCGCGTGCTATTTGGCAAGTATGCGGGCACCACCGTCAAGCTTGAAGGCGAGGAGGTGCTGGTGATGCGTGACGAGGACATTCTGTGCGTCGTTGAATAGAGGAAGGAACAGAAGACTAGCGTTTCGCAAGGAGTCTCATCATGGCAGCCAAGGAGATCCAATTTCAGGAGTCCGCGCGCCGCCGCATCGTGGCGGGAGTCAACCTGCTGGCCAACGCGGTCAAGGTCACGCTCGGCCCCAAGGGGCGCAATGTGGTCCTCGAGCGATCGTTCGGGCCCCCGCTGATCACCAAGGATGGGGTGTCGGTCGCCAAGGAAATCGAACTGCGCGACAAGTTCGAGAACATGGGGGCCCAGTTGGTCAAGCAGGTTGCGGCCAAGACATCCGACGTGGCCGGTGACGGCACCACGACCGCCACCGTGCTGGCCCAGGCGATGGTTCAGGAGGGCATGAAGGACGTGGTGGCGGGCCTGAATCCGATCGATCTGAAGCGCGGCATGGACCTGGCCGTGAGCGCGGTCGTCGAGGCGCTGCGCAAGCTGAGCCGGCCCTGCACTACGAGCAAGGAGATCGGCCAGATCGGCGCGATCTCCGCCAACGCTGATGAGACGATCGGCAAGATCATCGCTGACGCGATGGCCAAGGTCGGCAAGGACGGGGCCATCACTATTGAAGACGGCAAGTCGCTGGAGAGCGAGCTGGAGGTGGTCGAAGGCATGCAGTTCGATCGCGGTTATCTGGCCTCTTACTTCATCAACCAGCCCGAGAAGCAATCCGTCATGCTCGAAGAGCCGTATATCCTGCTGCAGGACAAGAAGATATCGGCGATTCACGATCTGCTGCCGGTGCTCGAGGCCGTGGCCAAGACCGGCAAGCCGTTGCTCGTCGTGGCCGAAGACGTGGAAGGCGAGGCACTTGCGACCCTGGTCGTCAACTCCCTGCGCGGCACCTTCAAGGCCGCCGCAGTGAAGGCACCGGGCTTCGGCGACCGGCGCAAGGCCATGCTGGAAGACATTGCCATCCTGACCGGTGGCACGCTGATCGAGGAACAGACGGGCAAGCAGCTAAAGAATGTCGTGCTGGAAGATCTGGGGCACGCCAAGCGCGTCGAAATTGAGAAGGAGAGCACGACCCTCGTCGGCGGCGCGGGCGAACCCGCAGCAATCGAGGCCCGCATCAAGGCCATACGGCGGCAGATCGACGAGGCCACCAGCGACTACGACAAGGAGAAGTTGCAGGAGCGGGTCGCCAAGCTGGCCGGTGGCGTGGCGGTGATCCGGGTTGGCGCGGCCACCGAGGTGGAAATGAAGGAGAAGAAGGCGCGCGTCGAAGACGCCCTGCATGCCACGCGGGCCGCGGTCGAGGAAGGCATCGTTGCGGGCGGCGGCGTCGCGCTACTGCGCGCCCGCACCCAGCTTGAGCCGCTTCAAGGCGCCAACGCCGATCAGGAAGCCGGCATCCGAATCGTGCTGCGTGCCCTGGAGGAACCGCTGCGGCAGATCGCCGCCAATGCCGGCGAGGAAGCGTCGGTGGTGCTGAACCGGGTACTCGGACATGACGGCAACTTCGGCTGGAATGCGGCCACCGGTGAATACGGCGATCTGTTCGAGATGGGGGTGATCGACCCCACCAAGGTGACCCGTACCGCGCTGCAGAACGCCGCGTCCGTCGCCGGGCTGATTCTGACCACGGACGCGTCCGTGGTCGAAGTACCGAGAGACATGGGCAAAGCCGCTGCAGCGTCACCGGAGCTGGAGTATTGAAGGGACGCATAGGCGCGCGGGGGTGGTGCAGCGCACGGCTTTCGATTCACGTTTCCAACCAAGACAGCGCCCAGGCGCTTGGACATCATGAGCAAGATCATCGGCATTGACCTCGGCACTACGAACTCGTGTGTGGCGCTGATGGAAGGTAACCAGGTCAAAGTGATCGAGAACTCCGAAGGTTCACGCACGACACCGTCCATCGTCGCCTATGTGAACGACGAGGAAATCCTCGTCGGCGCACCCGCCAAGCGACAGGCCGTCACGAATCCAAAGAACACGCTGTTTGCGGTCAAGCGGCTGATCGGCCGCCGCTATGAGGAAAAGGAAGTGCAGAAGGATATCAGCCTGATGCCCTTCACGATCTTGAAGGCCGACAACGGCGACGCATGGGTCGAAGCGCAGGGCCAGAAGCTCGCCCCGCCGCAGGTCTCGGCTGAGGTGCTGCGCAAGATGAAGAAAACCGCCGAAGACTATCTCGGCGAGCCCGTCACCGAAGCCGTCATCACGGTGCCCGCCTACTTCAACGACAGCCAGCGCCAGGCGACCAAGGATGCCGGGCGCATCGCCGGGCTGGACGTCAAGCGGATCATTAATGAACCGACCGCGGCGGCGCTCGCGTTCGGCCTGGACAAGAGGGAAAGCCGCGACCGCAAGATCGCCGTGTTCGACCTTGGCGGCGGCACCTTCGACATTTCCATCATCGAGATCGCTGACGTGCAAGGCGAGAAGCAGTTCGAAGTGCTGTCGACGAACGGTGATACCTTCCTGGGCGGCGAAGACTTCGACCAGCGCATCATCGACTACATCATCGGCGAGTTCAAGAAAGACCAAGGGGTCGACTTGTCGAAGGACGTGCTGGCGCTGCAACGTCTGAAGGAAGCCGCGGAGAAGGCCAAGATCGAGCTCTCGTCGAGTCAGCAGACGGAAATCAGCCTGCCGTACATCACGGCCGACACCAGCGGGCCGCGGCATTTGAACCTGAAGCTCACACGTGCAAAGCTCGAACCTCTGGTCGAAGACCTGATCGAGCGCACGATGGAGCCGTGCCGTATCGCGATCAAGGATGCCGGTATCGCGGTCGAAAAAATCGACGACGTGATTCTGGTGGGCGGCATGACCCGCATGCCCAGGGTGCAGGAGAAGGTCAGAGCGTTCTTCGGCCGCGAGCCGCGCAAGGACGTCAACCCCGACGAGGCGGTGGCAGTGGGTGCGGCGATCCAGGGTGCGGTACTAACCGGTGAGCGCAAGGATGTGTTGTTGCTCGACGTCACCCCGCTTTCGCTCGGGATCGAGACCCTGGGCGGCGTGATGAGCAAGATGATCACCAAGAATACCACCATCCCGACCAAGTTCTCTCAGGTCTTCTCTACGGCCGACGACAACCAGGCGGCGGTAACCATCAAGGTGTACCAAGGCGAACGCGAGATCGTTACGGGCAATAAGATGCTGGGCGAGTTCAATCTGGAGGGCATTGCGCCGGCGCCGCGGGGCATGCCGCAGATCGAGGTGACGTTTGACATCGACGCCAATGGCATTCTGCACGTGTCGGCGAAGGACAAGGCCACCGGCAAGGAGAACCGGATCACCATCAAGGCTAACTCGGGCCTGTCTGAAGGCGAGATCCAGCGCATGGTACATGACGCCGAGGCTCATGCTGATGAAGACCATCGACAGCGGGAGTTGGTCGATGCGCGCAACCACGGTGACGCGCTGGCACACAGTTCGCGTAAGGCGTTAGCCGAATACGGCGAGAAGCTGGATGCGGGCGAGAAGGAGAAGATCGAATCCGCAATCAGGGACCTTGAGGCGGCACTGAGGACCTCCGACAAGACCGAGATCGAGGCCAGGACGCAGGCCCTGGCCACGGCCTCGCTGAAACTCGGTGAAAAGGTCTATGCGGACATCCAGGCTCAGCCGGGCACTGGCTCCGGTCGCGCCGCGGACGCGAAAGAGGCGAGCGCCGAGAAGAAAGGCGAGGACGTGGAGGATGTTGAGTTCAAAGAAGCGGGCGCCAAGCAGTAAATTAGCCGACGTCCGTCAAACTTGGGGTGCCTTCAAGAAACGGTTTTTTTCGTACGTTTGCGGCCTCTGTCGGGGTTTCTTGTAATGATTTCGCGGCCGGCATATACGGCGAAGAACACGCCTAAGTGGCTGCGACAGCCAGGGGCTTGTCAAACCGGTTAGCAACGACTGACGCCTTCGCATAGAACCGAAGACCAACCCCTACGGCTGTCATAACGTACCGAAAATATACCGGTCCTGCTTTCTGCAACTGCCATCTGCGAGATGTCTTCAGGGAGTTTTCCCCGTGCGCTATTCATGTACCGTCAGGAAACCGCACATCAGGGGGTTCCTACGGTCAATAGATCATCGACGATGCGGCTGACACCAACTGGAATCCGGTTCTCCTGCCAGACCTCTTAGAGGAGGATACGATGAACACCGACCCGAAAAAGTGGAATCTCTTCAAGTTCCTTCGCGGGGCGGCCCGCAAGTCCGATGGGGACAGCCCGGAAAGCACGCCGGCGAGCGAACAATGGCGCGCCTCCTTGCCTGACATTCCGCGACTGTTCTCACGCGAACCGTGGCGCGCAGTGGAGGAGTTCTTTCATGACCCGTTTGCCGGCCGTGGTGCACTCGAGCGATGGTTTGGCGACTTCAGTTCATCGCGCTTCCAGCCGCGCATCGACGTGGTCGACGAAGGGCAGGTGCTGCGCGTGACCGCCGAATTGCCAGGGATGGATCGCGAAGACCTGAACGTGAGCGTCGAGGACGGGGCGATCGTGCTGCGCGGCGAGAAAAAGCAGGACGTGCGCAGCGAGGAAGATGGCTGCTACCGGCTAGAGCGCGCCTATGGAAACTTCGTGCGCACGATTCCCATGCCGGAAAACGCCGACCCCGATCACACCCTGGCAAAGTTTGACAATGGTGTGCTCACGTTGACCGTGCCGAAATCAGAGCCGGCGCGATCCGCGAGTCGCACGATCGATATTGGCTAGGGCAAGCAGGCAAGAAAGGAAAGCGCGCCAAAACGGGGGCTGACGGCCGGACCGCTACTAAGAGGCCAATGAGGCACCTACAATGCGCGCATGGCTCCCGATCCTGGACCGGCGATCTCCGTCCTTCAACTTCGAATTGCTCTGCGCGGCCTGAGTCCGCCGGTTTGGCGGCGCGTCCTCGTTCCCGAGCACTTGACACTCGGGCGATTGCACCATGTCATCCAGGTCGTCATGGGCTGGGCCGACGAACACCTGCACACGTTCAGCATTCGTGGCAGGCGTTACGGCGAAGCTCAGGAGGGCGTCTTGCAGTTCTGCACAGTCGCCAGCGAACTGCCGCTGACCGCGTTTCATCTCCGCGAACACGAAGGCTTCGTCTATGTGTATGACTTCAACGCGTGGTGGCGCCACGAGATACGCCTGGAGCGGCGTATGCTGCGGCAACGGCCTGGCCAGTTGCCCCGTTGCGTGGCGGGTTGCGGGCCATGCCCGCCCGAGGACATTGGCGGAATCGAGAGGTATCTGGAGGCCAGGGACGAACACAGTGAATATGAGTTCGTCGATTGGATCGAGTCACTGCGCGAAGGGCCAATCGTGCTGGAAGACCTGCGCGACGAGGTCGATGGGTGGCTGATTTGGCTGGATCGTCGCTTTGATCGTCGGATCGTCAATGATCGGCTGCGAGAGCTCGAGGGGTAGACTGGTCGCCGCAGCTTCGAAGGAAGGAGGGCGGCCATGCGTATCAGCTTGCAACTCGTCGTGCAGGACGATGGAGGCGCGCCAGCCACCGTCACCGAGATAGCCCAGTTCGAGAGAGATGGCCTTGATGTGGGCTCGCTGGGGCTGCATCTGCAGGAGGCGAAATCATTGCTGGGCCGGCTGCAGCGCACGATGGTCACGGCACAGGTGGCCGAGGCAGTTGCCCGGACCAGCGTTTGTCCCACGTGCGGGGCGCAGCTGGCTTGCAAGGGCCACCATCACTTGGTTTTCCGTAGCGCGTTCGGACGGCTGTCGATTGACAGTCCGAGGCTGTACCCCTGCCGGCAGTGCCAGGGCGACGCACCTAGCTTCAGTCCGGTCGCTAACTGCTTGCCTGAGCGGGTCAGTCCAGAACTGCAGTATCTCGAGGTGAAGTTTGCAGCGTTGATGTCGTATGGTCTGACCGTCAACGTCCTGCAGGAATTATTGCCGCTCGATCATGTACTGGCAGCCAGCTCGATCCGGCGCCAGGTCACCACGCTCGGTCGCCGGCTGGAAGCGGAGCAGGCCACTGACGCCCGGCAGCAGACGGAGGTGGCCGCGAGCGTCGGTTCGTCCGAGGTCCCGGAGCCCAGTCCGGTCCGCGCGGTCGGCATTGACGGCGGCTACCTTCGCTGGGCCGGCCACCGGCGCCGCCAGGATGGCTGGTTTGAAGTGATCGTCGGAAAGTCCCTGCGGGATCAGGATGGCGGGCATAGTTTTGCCTACGTGCACAAGCTGGAGCGTCGACCGGCCGATCGTATGTGGAACTTCCTGCTACGAGAAGGTGTGCAACCAAGTCAGCCGGTCACCTTCCTGTCGGACGGCGGGGATACCGTACGGTTTGCCCAACTCGGCTTTGGTGACCGCGGTGAGTACGTTCTCGATTGGTTCCACATCGCCATGCGGGTACAGAACCTCGAACAGATGATCAAGGGCCGGCCGGCCCACGGCGGCCCCAGCAACGCGGAATTGATCAAGGCGCTGCATAGCTCCAAGTGGCACCTGTGGCACGGCTGCCCCTATCCGGCGTTGCGCCGACTGGAAAGCCTGGGCTGGGATCTGGACGCTGAGGCCAGCCCCGAGGAGGCCAAACTCCTTGGCAAGCTCGAGGAGTTCATTGTCTACTTGGACAACAACCGGTACTTCATCGTGAACTACGGTGACCGCTATCGGCATGGCGAGCCCATTGCCTCAGGTTTTGTCGAGTCAGCCGTCAACCAGGTGGTCAGCAAGCGGTTCGTCAAACGGCAGCAGATGGCTTGGCGGCCTCGGTACGCGCACAACCTACTGCAAATCCGGACCGAGGTGCTCAATAACCAGCTACGTTCTTACGTTGAACGCTGGTATCCCTCCATCGCCGGAGAAGAAGACCACCGCCTTGCCGCTTAGTCAGCCCCCGGTTTGGCGCGGTCTCCGTCAGCTGGCGGAACTGCGCACCCAATTCTCGACGGAGCTCGAGCGCGCACGCGAGCAAGTGGCCATCGCCCAGGAGCGCGCCGAAGCCAGGCTCGTTTGTTTCCACAAGCCAGTGGAACCCATGGATACTGCAGCGGGCCAGATTTAAGTCTGGCGGCCAGGATGGGGCCGCCAGGCATCCGGGTTTAGTGATGACGGCGCGAAGCCCGAGATCGTGATGCACCATTCCCTTGGCCGAGGGCACACGTGCGCACCACCTGCTCCACGAGCTCAACTACATCGGAGCGCAGCGCAACCGTCCCGCCTCCGGACTTTCGCCGCCAAACGCTGCAGCGGTATTCCACCAATCTGGAAGCATGCAGGCGATCAGGCGTAGTCCGCTTAGCGGATGAACCATGCAATGCTGCACTTGTTCGCTGCGGCTCTCGCCGTACAGGCACCACATGCAGAAGTGTTCGCAGTTGTTGGTGAACAGGCAATATCGGTCCTCGCCCAGGCGGGAGCGGGCGCGCCGGACAGCGTCGGTCGCGCTGTACCGCGCCGTTGGCGAAGGCAGCACGATGATGCCCTGATCGTCGGCGAATGCTTCCAATGTCAGCGCTTCGACCGGTCCTCGTTGCTGCCGATGCCAGTAGCCCGCGTAGTGAACCACCATGCCGTCACCGACATAGATGCCGTGGTGGGCGTAGCATTTGCGCGGAGAGATGAGATGCGCACCGAGCGGTGGCTCTGGATCTGGCGCTCGGAATGCGCAGGTTGCCACGTCGGCCGCTGGCTGGACCAGCTTTGCAATTTCACCCGTGGAAGTCATTTCAATCTCTCTGATTCTGGCTGGAGTCTGCGACGTCCGCTAACGGCATAGGGCATGCCAAGGACACTGATTGCGAACCTCGAGGGTCCCGAGTTGCACGGAAGAGATGGAATGCGACTACTTCCTTCTCCAACCAGGCGGCAGCAAAATGCAGGGGCCAGGAAGCTGGCCTCTGTTTCACAATGGCTGGTTAGCCCTTGCCCAAGTCTTCGACCAGCGGGGAGCGGCGGAAGCTGATTGCGAGGCGATTGAGTGCATTCATCAGGCTGATCGCCATCGTCAGGTCAGCGAGTTCCTTTTCGCTGAAGACTGCTGCGGCCGCGCGGAAGGCGTCATCAGGGACATAAGTTTTAGAGACGCGCGTCACAGATTCAGCCCATGCAAGCGCTGCCTTTTCGCGGTCACTGAAGAGAGCGCCTGCTTCCTGCCAGACTCGCACGAGCGCGAGCTTTCCGATCGACACGCCTTTCTTCACCAGGTCGCGCGTGTGCATGTCCAGGCAGTACTTGCAGCCATTGATCTGGCTTACGCGCAGATAGACCAGCTCCACGAGAACATCATCAAGTCCGGACTGCAGGATGTATCCGTAGACACTGCCGAACGCCTTTACGCCGCCCGGAGACGCTTTTGTATAGTCCAGCCTCATTTCGAACTCCTTTCGCAAGTCGTCAGTTCCTTGTCGTCGCTATCCACGACAAACACGGCCAGCAGTTTGGCGGGCACCTGCTTACGCGAGCCAAGGCAGCGATTTGCTCGGCGCCCCCGAAGCCTTGCTTGCCTCATTTGCAGTGCCCGTGTCACTGGTGTAACCCGGCGGAGCAGAGACTCCCCTCAGGTCTTGACCTGCGAGCAGTTTGTCCTTCGTGCTGTTGATGTGGCTCAGTGGCGCCGATCTACCTTTCAGGTCATGGCCGGCCGTCAGCGGACGACTTGTTACCCACGCCGATTCGGCCGCTGACGCCCACGCGGTAACGCCAGCGGACAGGATCGCAGTGGCGCAAAGTGCGCTAATCAATCGGATCTGATTCATGATGAACTTCCTTCGTTTATAACTACGATCAACATAGTCGTAGTAACGATAGTAGATCTTGCATCGAAGTGCAAGTCATGAGCGCAGGTCGGCGGGTGGCAGGCGACAGGAGAAACCTTGCGTGTGAAAGCTACGACTCATAAAATCGCAGTTTTGCACGCGTATGAAGGTCGCGCGCCCGGTCTGCTACCGCAACGCCGAGGGGCTCAAGATCCGTCCTTATGCTCTGCAGCACATGATTGCGAATCCCGGCCGACTCTCGAGTGGAGCCGGAGGATCGTCAGCTGATGGAGCCGCATACTCAATTCCCAAGCGAGTAAGAACGGTGCGCGAGCAGGTGGCTATCGCGCCGCAGTGAACGGAGGCCGTCCTAGCCTCACTCAAGAAGGCACAACGCGAGACATCCACAGGCAGGCGGAGTGCGCGCGGTAGTCCGCACTGGTCGTGTCTCCTGTATGCGAGCGGCCTGAAAGTCCGTGACAGCAGCAGGCTACTTGAGCGTGAGCTCGTACATGCCAGTGACGTCGTCCATCACCTGAAGAATTCGCTCGCTGGTCGTGGCAATGTTTCTCAACTGCTCCGCTCGACTGACGCCAGTTTGACTGAGCGCCTCTTTAAAGAACAGCCACTGAGAACCGGCAAGCTGCAGTTCGCCTCGGATTGCTGCAGTGTTTTGTGGTGCCGATGTCAGCAGTTCCTGCGCGGCGCCGAATTCGGTGGTAGCCGTGTCCAGCTCCTGTGTCATCTGGGGGGAGGTGATACCCCAGGCGCGTAACATGCTGATCTTGGCGATTCTCTGCGAGAGCATTCGCTGGCGGCCGGCAACGTTGATCAGCTTTGCCGTAGTGGTGCCGGAGAATCTCTCCAGCTGTACGGTACCCTGTTGTGCAAGCTTCAGTACCTCCTCGCTCATCCTGGCGATTGTCTTCCCGTTCTCGAGATTCGGTTCGCTGCTGGACAGCAACTGCTTATAGGAAATCCACGCGTGCTCGAGTCTCGCGTAGGTGTCCTTGATCTCCGACGTAGGCGCGTACGCCTGCAGATCCTTGAGTTGCTTGTCGAAGAGCGCGACTGACTGCTCCAGGATCCGCCTGGCTCGTTCGACTTCAACACCGAGGCCAGCCTGGCAATAGGCCTTGGCCATGCGCTGGGACAGCATGCGCTGGCGGCCCGCTTTGTTGATGGCCGAGTTAATGGTCAGTGTTTCGGCCGATGCGGTTCCGGCCAAGGCAAGCGCCAGGACGCTGCAGACGAGCAGGCAAGCGACACTGAGGTAACGTTTCAAGGCAGTCTCCGCATCAGTGTCCGACGGAATTCTTCTGCGCGCCGTTCGAGCCAACGACGTGGCGGATCAACTGATCCATTTCCTTGATGATGCCCGCCAGCACTTCCGTGATCACCGAGAACTCCTTGCCGTACTGCCCGGCCCGCGCCGCCGAGACGCGCCCATTCATTGCGACGATGTTCGCCTGCATCGAAATACTGCTGAGGCGCTCGACGAGGTCGGTCTGGCGCTTGCGAACCGTGACTTCGCAACGGTGCATTTCCTCCTGATAGGCCTGCGTAACGGTCTGCAGCAGTTCAAGTATTGGTGTGGCCTGCGCGACCAGCGCATCGAGCGCTGAGGCACGCCGGCTGGTTTCGGCTGTCGGTGCGTCTATTGCTGTCCTGACCTGGCCAATGAATTCGCGGATACGTGCATCGGCCCGTGCATTGCCAAAGTACAACTGCTGCAAGGGACCGGAGAATACGCCGGGCAACCGCTCATTGCCCTTCACGAGATCCGAATGCGCCGACTCGAACATCGCCAGGCACCTCCGGACGATATCGAGCGCCGCAGGATCGCCGCGCGAAGCGAGCAGCATATGAAGGACGATCCGTTGCGACAGCATGCGCTGCCTTCCGGACAAGTTGATCAACGTACCGATGGTCTCGGCCGACACTTCGGCCTGGGGTAGCGGGGTAGAGGAAGCGTTCATGCCATGCCTTGCAGGGGAGTGTTGACGCAGACGCGCGCCGCGCTGACTGGAAAATCAAGCGCCCGATGCCAGAGCAGACCGGTTCCCGGCAGGCGGTCATTTCGCTTCGCGGCGCCGTTGCACCGTACGCCTTCTTCGGAACGTGTCATCGTGACTTGTCAATTTGTTTCAAGGCCATTGGCCTGTGTGCCCCAAACGCAATATGTGTGCCATACCTCACGCAAGTCGCGGAGGGGCTGAGGCGCAGGGAGCAAAGGGCCCGGCGCACTAGTCTGGTGCCTGATGGTGCATAACGATGCGTGCGCTGGGAGAAGTTCTGCAAGGGCGGCGAGGCGACTTCGCTAGTGTAGCGTTCTGTTCTTGATGGAACTTATATGAATTCGGCGTCTCCAATGCCCTACTGCGATACAGCGTGGAGAGAGCGAGTGCGAGTTGCCCCCGAGATCATGTTGACCGACGAGGAGCGAACCAAGTTGACGAGGCTGGTTCGGTCGAAGCTCACGAGCGTGAGGCTGGCGCAGCGCGCGCGCATTGTGCTGCTGGCCGCCAACGGATTGCAGAACAAGGACATCGCCGAGCAGTTGGGAGTCGGACGCGTGCAGGTCTCGCGTTGGCGTGAGCGGTATGCGCAATCGGGGCTGGCCGGTATCGAACGCGACTTGCCGCGCGGTGCGCCGCCGGTGAAGGTGGACACGGCGCGGCTGGTGGAGCTGACCACTCAAACGAAGCCCGTGGCGGCCACGCACTGGAGCACGCGCAAGATGGCCGCCGAGTTGGGCGTGAGCGCCAGCACCGTCATGCGCCATTGGCACGCCCACGGGTTGAAGCCGCACATCGTGCGCGGCTTCAAGGTCTCGCGCGATCCGCGGTTCGTCGAGAAGCTTGAAGACATCGTTGGCCTCTACATGTCGCCACCCGAGCACGCGCTGGTGCTGTGCTGCGATGAGAAGAGCCAGGTGCAGGCGCTGGATCGCACGCAGCCCGGCTTGCCGTTGAAGAAGGGACGTGCGGCCACCATGACGCACGACTACAAGCGCAACGGCACGACCACGCTGTTTGCCGCGCTCAACGTGCTCGATGGCCAGGTCATCGCCCAGTGCCAGCAGCGCCACCGCCATACCGAGTGGCTGAAGTTCCTGCGCAAGATCGACCGCGAGACGCCCAAGGACAAAACGCTGCATCTGATCGCCGACAACTACGCCACCCACAAGCATCCTGCGGTGCAAGACTGGCTGGCCAAGCATCCGCGCATCAACATGCACTTCACGCCCACCTCGGCGTCATGGCTGAACATGGTCGAGCGGTTCTTTCGCGACATCACGACCGAGCGACTTCGCCGCGGCGTATTCACCAGCGTGCCGGAACTGGTCGACGCCATCAACGAGTACATCGCTCACCACAACACCAACCCCAAGCCGTTCATCTGGACCAAGAGCGCTCGCGACATCCTACAGAAGGTCATTCGCGCCAACCGCCGCTTAAGTTCCAAACAGAATGGAACATTGCACTAGAATAGGCACTTCGATCGTGTTTCCACACGAGTGTCTGGATTGCGGCGGGTCAGAGGATCGCAGCGATGCCCTGGCGATCGGCTGTTGTCCTGTGCCCCCATATGAAGTTGAAATGACAAAGACGAAAATCTCGATCATGGCATTCGTGCTTGCCGCCGTCAGTTCGTTGGCGCATGCGAGCCTGGCCACGGATGCTCGGGCGTTCAAGAATGGCGTCAAGACAGCAGGAAAGCAGACCGGGCATGCTGTGCGCGATGCCGCGCACGCGGTGGGCCGTGGTGCGAAGGGTGCCGGCCACACCGTGGCTGGCGCAACAAGGAACGGCTATCACGCGACGAAAAGGGCGGTGACAGGGCACGAATAGAGGTCGCGACCCGCTAACGAGCCTTGGGCCGGATACGCAACGGCATCACACCGCCGCGCTGTCAGCTCGGGCGCGCCATTTCCTGGGTCACCTCGGATTTTTTCCGCACGCCACGCAGCATCTCGCCTACGATGCCTGTTACGCCCGAACCCGCGAGAGCCTGAACGCGTGGTGCCCGACCGTGGGCGCGATGCCCTGCACCAGCTGGGCCAGCAACTCGCCGGCGGCGGGGCCAGTGCCAAATCCGTGGCCGCTGAACCCCATGCCAATGAAGAAGCCGGGAAGGGAGTCCACTGCCGAGATGACTGGCAGGGCGTCGGGGGTGACATCCATCATGCCGCCCCAGGCCTGGACCACCTGGGCGCCTCCGAAGACGGGGAACGCCCGCTGCAGTTGACGGAGCGCGGCGAATACGGAGTTGGTGTTGGGTCCGGGGTCGCCTGAAGCCACGGCCGAACGCGGTCAGGTGCGCGAGCTCTTGCAGGCTGCGGTCGAAATGTTGCCGGCAATCGACCGCTGCGTTTTCATGCTTCGGGCCGTCGAAGACATGAGCGTGGAGGAAACGGCTTATTGCCTTGGCGTAAGCGGTGACGTGGTCAAGACGCGCTTCCTCCGGGCCCGCACAATGCTGCGCGAATCCCTGGCTGAAGAGGTAAATCCCTATCTGCAAAGCACGTTCAGTGTTGCGGGCCCACGCTGCGACGCGGTGGTCAATCACGTGCTCGCCGCCCTTCGCGTGCGCGGGCTCTTCCGTCCGCATTGACGACCATTCGCCGCGAGAAGTTTCACGGGACCGGCACCGGGCGGAACAGTTTCGACCATCGGAAAAAGCGCGCAGTCGGCCGATGCCGCCGAAAGTGTAGAAGGTGCGGAAAAGCTGACGTGAGCAACTTCTAATTGCTTGCCGGTCCGCACCATCTAGCATTCTGAGAACGCCCGTGCTCGGTGCACCGGATCCTGATCCTGACGCGGACAATTGCGGATTCTTTTTCTCCCTTTCGGCGCACTGTTTCATCGATGTAACGAAGTAACACCGCCGCAGATCTGATCTTGAAAGCCGTACGTTGCGCTTTGTTTTTGGCGCCATATAGTGACTCTGCCTGGCGAGATCAGCGTCTTCTTGACGCCCTGATTGCCGGACCAGTCAACCCAGGGTACCGTGGGAGCGCGACATGAGACGTGTATTCAAATCGGCAGAGCATAACGAAACGTTCCTCGACGAGGGGGCCGTTCTCGCGCAACTCCTGACTGGAGAGGAAGTGCGTGCATTGCAGCGCTTTTATTGGAATGAGGCGCCATCCTCGGAACTTGGGTTTCATGCGACGATGTTCAGTGACGATGCGGAATATCGCGCGCGCGTCGACGCAAAGATAAAAGAATATCTCGCTCCGCGTCTCGCAATGTTTCTCGATGACTATCGCTGTGTTGTCGGAAATTTTGTCGTTAAGGAGCATAGCCGTTCGGGAACCGAGGTTTCCCTCCATCAGGACTGGACCTTTGTCGATGAGCGCTTGATGCGCTCGGTCAATGTCTGGTGTCCTCTCATCGACACCGACGCCTCGAACGGCGGGCAATCGATCTTCAAAGGCAGCCACCGCATCGTCGACGTTCTGCGTGGGCCCTATTTTCCGAACCCCTTCGTGACGCTTGCCGAGACGATCGTGGAAAAGTATCTGATGGACGTTCCACTGCGCGCGGGACAGGCGATTATCTACGATCACGCGCTGGTCCATGCTACGCCACCGAACCGGAGCCGGCAGACGCGCGTCGCGGCGAACATGGTGCTGGTTCCCAGCGAGGCGCAACTGCTTCACTGCTATCTCGAGCAAGGCGCCCCACGCGCCAGGCCAGAGCTGTTCGCCGTCGACGACGAGTTTTTCCTTCACAACAAGATCGGCGATCGGCCAGGCGGACGCTTCCTCGGTTATGTCGATAACGCCATTCCGGCCATCGCCCTCGAACAGTTGCCGCTCGTCCCGGCGTGACGCAGTCCAGCCGGCTGTCGCACCCGGCTCACGGGCAAATATCCCAACGTTGCGACAAAGGAGTCGTACGCAATGACTAACGAGCAAATGGAAAATTTCCTCGCCATCGGCGAGCAGTTGGGGCATAGCCGATCCCACCTCCTGGCGCGCGGTTCACAGACTTCAACGGTAACGGTGACAAATATCGAGCAGCTCCGCGCCCTGGTGCGTCCGCGCAACCCGCAACATTTGCAGGACCGCGAAGCCGATATCAGCCAGCGTTCTGCGGGGAGGCCAAGGACGCTTGCGGAACACATCGAATCGTACCTGTACGGCCAGGGCGAGCTTTCCACCTCGCATGTGAACGCGGCGAACGCCGGACTGCCGGTGAACGTGCGCCTTGTGTCCGATGGACTCTTTACGATGCCGCACGGCGAAACCGTGATCGGACCCAGCGTCGATCCCACCGTCTGGAATTACGGAACGTTGAATTTCTACAGCGATTCCGTTCTGACGGTGAAGAACACGTACTTCACCCTTAACGTGCAGAACCTGGTGATGCAATACGTGGACCCCAAACAGTAGCCAGCACGGATTGAACGGGAGACTCATATGCCTACCTATGGAATCGGAATCATGGGCGCGGTTCAGAATCCGCCGCCCAAGCCCGCGAAACAACCCCAGGGAAATACGCCGCCGCAGGCAAAGGAAGGAAAGTGTGTCTGGGGTGATTCGCATTGCATGCAAGACGGGCAGAACGGCGGCGATGGTGCAATGGGCAACGCTGGAACGAACGGTACCAACGGCGTCCAGGGCCTTGGCGCGCTTACCGCGCAACTCAATATCACTACCCTGACAGGTTTCCTCGTCGTGGCGTCGCAAGGCGGTCCCGGGCAGGATGGCGGTCCGGGAGGGGATGGCGCCGATGGCGGAAATGGTGGTCAGGGCGGTAACGGACCCTCGTGCCAGGCCATCGGCTGTAGCGCGGGCAACGGTGGAAACGGGGCCAACGGCGCCGCCGGCGGGAATGGTGGCAACGGTGGCAATGGCGGCAACGCGCAGAAAGTCACGATCAACATCCCGTTGGCCGGGGGCGGCACGATTTCCACCAATCCGGTGGCCGGTATTGTCGGGCAAGGTGGTATCGGCGGCCTTGGAGGCAACGTCGGTGCGGGCGGCGAGCCAGGAACGCACGGGTACGGCGGGCACGACGGGAAGCGGGGTTCGCCGGGCACAACAGCGGGCGCGCGCGGAAATCCGGGCAATCCGGGCACCACGATGGGCAACATTGGCATCATTGCCATTGTGCCGCCTCGCAGCTGACTGCCGTCATGCCGGTGCTGGGTGCGATCCCGATGGCGCCTTACACGGACCGCATGTTTCGTGGGCTGTTCGGCGCCGTGGCATCACTTCTACCGGAGGGGGCAGTACATGCACGCCAGGTCGCGGAGATCCTGCTTCATCATCCTCGGGTCGATGCCGAAGCGGCGCACCCGCGCTCCGATCTTAACGTCAACGGCTCGCCGCTTCAGTTGCTGTTGTCGGCCAGGCCGGCACGTTGGGAAGCCCGTCTTATCGCAGATCCGGCGTTCTATGAAGCGGATCCGCTGGTCCGTTGGCAAAAGAGCCTGGCGGCGCTGGAGGCAACGCTCCGCGCGACCGGCGCTGAAGGACTACGAGAACTGGTTCGACTGACGGTGGCGGCTGTCATACCGCAGGATGAGCCGGCGCTCCGCCAGTACCCGACCGGCATGATCCGCCTGGCTGCGGGACTCACTTCGCGCGGCGCCGCAGTCTATATGGGGGCGCCGCATCGGGTGGACCGCTGGGACGTGGCACGGAGATGGGCCGCTTGCGTGCTCGGCTCGGCGGATCCGGCACATGCGCTGATCGGTCGGCTTGAGCCGAATGCGGCAGTCTTCGGCATGGGTGTGGAAGGGGTGAGCCTGCCGCACGCGCGGGCGAAGCTGTACTGGCGCTTGCGGAAGTCCGTCCCGATCGACGCGTTCGACATGCCTTGGCTTGCCAGCCCGGCGATGTCCCGCTTTCTCGCCGCGGTACTTGGCGACGGGAGCATACCCCTGAACGCGCTCACGTTCTCCGCTGCGTTTGACGTCGCGGATGGCACGCTGACGGATGTAAAGGCCGATGTGTGCGTCGCGAACGCAGGTCTCGGCCTGCGCGATGCGCTGCATTGTGTCAACGAGCAAGCCGCACTGCTCGGCCTGTCGCCTCGGCCGCTCGACCGATGCAGTGAAGTTCTCGAGCAACATCACGTCGATATCGGCTGTCTGGGGCTGGGTAGCGACAGTCGCGGCACGCACCGCCTCAATATTTACCTGCACCAGCGATACCCGGCCCCCAGGATTCCTCGAACTGACAGGTAGTGACGCCATGAGCATCGAAACATCAGCCAATCCCATCGGCGTCGAGGAAGAATCGACCGTCCCGGAGCTACGGACGTTCCAGACGCTCGATAGTTCGATCGGACGCATTTCCGAGAACGTCAATCTGTTTCGCGGCGACGTGACCCTTTCGCTGGCATTGCTTACGCTCGCGAATCGAGGCGGACTGGAGGTGGATGTCAGCCTGAACTACCAGAGCGACATTCTTTGGGAGGTCAGTACATGGAATCTCGAAAGTCCGACGTCCATCGTTGGCCTGGGCTGGCAGCTGCCCTACGAGATGATTCAGCTCGACATCCATAACTCGGTCTCGCCATTCGACGACGCGTACTACCTCAGCAGCACTGACGGATCGCAAAGCCAGCTCCGTCTGACGTCGCAGACGGTCGATGTGTGGACCTTCGAAGCGGAAGATTTCGACTTCTCGACCATTGTTTACTATCCGAAGAAGGAGATCTGGAAGATCACGGATGCGTCCGGCCTCACTCGCATCTATGGTGCTGACGTTTCCGCGGGCGATAGTCCGGCAGCGTTGCGCAATGCGATCAAGTGGGGCGGGGTGGACGGCAACTGGACAGACAGCAGCGTCCAGCTGGGGCAAAGCAATTTCCCGATCAGCTGGAATCTTGCCCGTGTGCGCAATCAATGGGGTGACGAGATCCAGTTCACCTACTCGCAGTTTCCCGACGATGCGATCCAGATCGGCGGCCCCGGCGGGAACTACTTCACTCGCGCCTCCTATCTGACCAGGATCACCGATCCCGCGGGACGCATCGTCACGTTCAACTACGCGGCCAAGACCTACAACGACACGATCCGCGAATACGAGGCGCCTCACGTCAGTCCCAACCCGGCGGGACCTTTCGCGTTCCAGGACCGCTATGAAACACGGTTCCTCGACAGCATCGACGTCAGCCAGAAGACCGCGGGTGTCGTGCGTGACCTGTTTGCGATTCGCCTTGCCTACCTTGTTGAGAATCTCGCCGATCCGGCGACACCGGGGGACAAGCGCTACCTGTACAAGCGGTATCTCGCTGGCATTACCACGGTGAATGCCGATGGCAAGATCCTGCCCGGTTTGCAGTTCACGTATTACGACGGCTCCCACGCGGCGGGGGACAATGCGGCGGTCCATCGTGGCGCGATCGAGAGCATCACTTTTCCAGATGGCGGCGTTGCGACCTACAAGTACACCTGGCAGCCGGTGAGCAGCACCTCGCTCGACTGCACCATGCAGAGTTCGGACCCGAACTGGATAGCGGGCGTCCCGCGCTTCTGGTTCGCGCCGGACTATCTGGTCATCACTTACTACGACGAAGTCAATTCAAACAAGCTGACCGTTGCCGTCTACGACTGGAACGGTCAGTGGCTGGTCTCCAAGCCCGTCGTCACGAATCTTCCCTACAGCCTCGACCTGGATTCGCTTCAGGTCGTTCTGCAGCAGGAGAATTTCACGGTGTCATACCGCCTGACTGGCGCCGGCACGAACGGCGTACTTCAGACCTACGCCGTACGCCGCGCCTTCGGCCAGTACGGGCGATGGGAAGCCGTGCAGTTGACGATGCCGGATCTGCTCGCGCCCGATGCGTCGTATCAGGTGGTCACCGGCAATGGATTCGTTGTCGCCGCCGCCATGGGTGTCTCGGAGCTCTATCGGTACACCTGGAATCCGCGCTCGAAGCAGTGGGTGTCCAATCCGCTATATATCTCCACGGTACTCGCCGGCGAATGGACGCTCGGCGCGGCGAACAACTTCTTCACGGTCTGCCAGTATCAGCCCGGCGCACCGCTATCGTTGTCGTTCTACTACTACGACGTGGCGACGCTCGCATGGAACGACAATCTTCCTCCGCTCGACAGTCTTCCAACCTATGTCTGGCAGAAGGACCTGCCGAAGCTCTCGTGGAGCCTTTCCGATACCTTTGCGACTGCCACGTTCATCACGAGTGCGAACTCCGTTCAGGAGACCTTCAACTACGAAGTCCGCATCTATCCGTGGGACATCCGTTTTCAGGCTTTGCCGTCACCGAATCCGATCGTCGGCACGAATATTCCAGCGAGCACGCTGGAGCCGGTTGCGGTTTCGCTGGCCGACGGCAGCATGATTGGCAATGTGGGCAATCTGCGCCGGTTTGACGGCATCAGCTGGAATTCGGGCACGCTCGGGCAATTCGGTTCTGGCACGGACGTTGCGCAGTTTGCGTTTGGGGACGATCTGGCGGTCGGCATCAGCTCGGTGCGGGGCGTAATCGGCGTTTACAACTCCTACCAGGGCACGTTCACTCAAGTCTCGGTGGCCGCGGGATCAGGCGGGCCGGCTGCGCCGACCATCAACGCACCCTATGTGACGGTGCGCAACCTGATCTATCAGCAGATGCCAACCGGCGACCTCAGGCTGCTGAATGAGCAACTGCCGCTGGATGCCGTGTCGATCTCGAATCAGGCGCCGCTGTTTCTCGCCTATGGGCGGGCCGACGGCAGTTCGTTCGTGTGGACGATGAAGAACGGCGTGCTGGCTGCGAATCCTGTACAGGTGCAAGGCAGCATCTTCCCGAGCAACGATGGGGCGGGTACGGACCTGACCGGAGCCTTTGCCTTCGCCACGTTCACCGGCGTGTCATTCAACTCGCCCAGCAGCATTACGCTGCACCGGGTGTTGTTCCAGTCGTATCGCGGGCCGATGTACAGCTTCGTGGTGTCGTCGGTCGAAATGACGGATGGCATGGGTGTCACATCGGGGTCCGTATTCGATTACAACACCCCAGGGGCAACCGGAACAGTCAGTCCCTATGGCCTGTCGACACAGTTTTC
This sequence comes from Cupriavidus sp. DF5525, assembly GCF_040149425.2. Classification (NCBI taxonomy): domain Bacteria; kingdom Pseudomonadati; phylum Pseudomonadota; class Betaproteobacteria; order Burkholderiales; family Burkholderiaceae; genus Cupriavidus; species Cupriavidus sp. DF5525. The sequence continues at coordinate 2,089,164 of NZ_CP168265.1, forward strand.
CTGCGTGAAGGCGGCGATGGGCACGACGCAGGCAGGCACCGCCCCGTTTGGCTATTCGATATACCGCTACTTCGACGGCATGAGTCCGCATCCGGATTCGGATGCCACCCTGTATTCGATGCTGAACGGCCTGCTGCGGGAAGTCGACGGCTACGACAGTCGGGGCAATCAGGTGGCGCGTACCTGCAGAAGCTGGGACGTCGTCCGGACCGCCGTCAACGCTGCGACAGGAGCGACCGTCAATCTCATCGGCGGTTACGTACGGATGCGTCAGTCGATGGAAACCATTTTCGACGTCAATCCGATGTCATTGCCGGCGCAGCCGCCGCTGGATGTACCCACGACGCTCATCTATAACGACGCAAACGGCCAGCCGCGCACGAAGCAGACCCAATACTACGACGGGACGCTGGGCCAGCTTATCCAGGTTCAGGAGAGCTACACGTTTGCCTATGAGAAGTATCCGGCGCTGGCCGCGCCGGAAGTCAATCAGATTGCACCGTCGGTCCTCAAGACCGTCACCGTCGGCAACACGGTGACGCAGATCGAAGCGACGACGTGGAGTACTGCGAATCCGGGTTCGACCTGGGCGCCCTACCGGCGGTACCGCGCATTGTCGGCCAGCGCGACCTTCACGCCGGACAACTGGAACAACACCACCGACCCCGATCCCCTCGCATGGCGCAGGATGTGGCAGATCACCGCCCGAGACAGGCGGGGAGAGATTGCAGAATACATCGCGGCAGACGGGCGCTCCAACTCGGTGATCACCGATACCTCGCAGGAGCTGGTGCTCGCGGTGGCGGGCAACGCGAGCGTCACGAAACAGCAGGTTCTCTCTCTGGGATTCGAGGTCTATGAGGACTTGACCGGGTGGACGCTGGCAGGTAGCGCATCCAATCTGCCAGGCGCGATCCAGGCCGACGATTCGTTCACAGGATCCCGCGCCCTGGTCATGGGCGGGTCGGGTGTCGCCAACTCTTCGCCGCTGGCACGGACCCTGACCGTCACGGAAGCCGTGGGCCGTCAATATGTCCTCACCTGCTGGTTCAAGACGCCAGCCGGATTTGGAGAGCTTCCGGGTGTCGCCAACTGGACCATTACCGGCACGGCAGCGGGAACCGTGACGGCAGATGTCCCCGACACGGAAGGCGCATGGCAAGCGTTCTGCGTGCTGTTCGATCTGGCGGCCAATGTTTCGCCACAGAGCATCGCGCTGACGCTGACCAATACCAAAGCGGCAGCAGTCAAAGTCGACGATCTGCGCTTCTCGCCATCCCGCGCCGGATTTACAGCGAATGTCTATAGCCCGTCGTGGCTCGTGACGACAGCGTCCATGGAGAGCTCCAGCCGGACGACCCGAACCGTGCGTGGCGACTTTGAGGAGCTGCTTGCCTATGTTGACGCCGAGGAATCGATCGGCACGATCACGGATTCCTATCTCTCGCGCAGGGGAAACCTCGGCAGGTTCTCCGCCGTGGATCCGAACGCCAGGCTGACGATTACGCCGCGTGAGTTTGCCTTCTATCAGAGCTTCAACATCGGAGATATTTTCGAAGGGGACTGGAGCAGCACCGCGCAAGCCAAATGGGCAACGGGAAGCGGGAAGCTGATCCACAGCGCCGGCGCACGCGACAGCATCTCCTATACCGGCTATCCGGAAGCGGCGGCAGGCATCAATGCCTTCGGCGCTTCGATACGGGGAACGCCGTCAGGCGCGGTGACGGCTGCCACCGGAATCGAAATCAGCGCAGGGTTCCAGATTGCGTGGAGTCCGCAAGCGGCTGCGTGGACGTTGACGGATAGCGCGTCGAACACCACGGTGACGGCGAGCGTTCGCACCTTGCTCGATGTGTCGTTTGCCACGTACGCCGCCAATCTGAACGCCAGCGTGCTGCCAACTGATTTCCCGTCGCTTTTCTCGGCTGCCGGATTGCCGCTTGCACCGCTGTCCACCGTCACGGCGGTCGCGGCCAATGCCCAATGGCGCGTCAGTGACTCCGCGAGCGCGCTGATCTATTACCTGGTGCGTTCGCCATCGGACAACACGAAGATTCAGGTCGTGGCGTTTCCGCGGCAGTGGACCGTGGTGGTGGTGGACAAGAATATTGCGTTCTTCGCCGATGGCGGTCGCGTGTTGAGTTATCGCGCCCCGACCGCGCCGGAGCGCAGCTTCACGCTGTTCGCGACAGACGCGATTGGCTTCGATAACGCGCTCTTTTTCGCGGGTCACGAGGTGCAGCTCAGCTACCTGGATGGTGATGCCCGGGTCCGGCAGGAACTGGTCGTCTCGGGCACGCAGACGGCGCCAAACCAGTGGACCGCGAAGGCCACGATCTACGATGCGCTGGGACGCGACGCCATCCATACCCAGGGCGCGACGCTGACGCCGACTGCAGCGACCTGGGGCGGCTACGAAGCGGACCTTGCCAGCTTCGACTGGCCGTCGATGAGGATCACCGGACTGGTGAAGACGGACAACCCGCAGTCCGGCGACTATCCATACTGGCGCACGCGCTACGAAGACTCTCCGCTCGGACGCAAGGCGGAACTGGGCCTGCCCGGAAATGACTATGCGATCAATCCGGGCAACGTGCCCGCGCATACGGCGCGCTTCTATTACGGGCTAAACAACGGCACGCTGGGATACGCAGCGGGAAAATACACGCACGCCACGACGGTCGACCCGAATGGCACGACAGGCGTCGAGTTGACGGACGAGCGAAAGTCGACCGTCGCGAAGGCGGTGCTGACGAATCCGGGGGCCGCCAATCCGCAGTGGAGCGCCACCAAGCAACAATTCGATGCATTCGCCAATCTCGTCACCGCCACCAGTCCGATGGGGTGGAGCGATACCTTCACCTACGACTATCTCGGCAATGCAATCACAGCCAACCGGGCCAATGAAGGCCAGACGCGGTCGATGTATGACTCGGCGGGGCGCCTGCGATTCCAGATGGATGCACGGGGAGCGGCAGCATCTTCTCCCTATATCAAGTACTGGAAATACGATGCGCTCTCGCGCGTCTTCGAGGAAGGATGCAGCATACAGACGTGGCCCGGTACGCTGCCACAGCACGTAAACGACCAGGGCTTTCCGGCGGCGACACCGTCCAACCAGTATGGGTACGACTTCGAAGTCAACGAGGGGAATTCGCCTGCGTCGATGATCGCCGCTGGCAAACTGACGCAGATCGTCAGCGCCAATGAAGTGGCCGTGCCGGGGACGACAGATCCATTCTCGGCGACGGAATGCCTCTATTACGATATCTGGGCGGAGGTCATCCAGCATTCGATTTCGTTTGCCGGCAACGCGACCCCCTACATAACGAACTACTCGTTCAATTATCAAGGCGAAGTCATCGAGATTGCGTATCCGGGTCCAACCGCGATGGCGGTGCAGTATGAGCTGGATTCGATCGGGCGTGTCGCGTCGATCGGCGTCGATGGCAACCGGTGCGTCGCGTACACCTACGACCAGAACGGAAAGGCCGCCACGGAAACGATGTTTTCTTCCGCTGGTCAGCAAGTGGGGGCAACGCGAGCGCTGGAGTATGCGCCACCGGGATGGCTGTCAGACACCGCCGGCACGGCGTTCACGGAGACAACGGTTTATGCACCGGCGAACGAGGGGGCGCCCGGATACTTCGATGGCTCGCCGACCCAGATCATCACCGCACCGCGCGGTTCCCGCGGTCAAATCACGGCCAGCTACACCTACGATCCACAGGGACGTGTTCAATCGGCGCAGTTCAATGCAGGTACGGTAAACTCCTTCAACTACGACGCGAATGGCAATATCAAGCAGGTCGGGGCGGCCACCAACTCCTATCTGAGCGCGACGAAAGACCTGGTGCAGTCGACGCAGGCGCCTGGAAGCCAGCGGACGTACCGGTACGATCCCGCCGGCGAACTGAACGCCCGCATCTCCAGCGATACCCCGGCCGTCGGTCTTGCGCTCTCGTGGGATGGCTTCCGCGGCCTCCCGCTGCAAGCGGTGGTTGGCCCGGCTGGCACGCAATCGACCGTGAATGTCCGATATGGCCATCGCGGACGCCGTGTGCTGAAGACGGTCGCAGTGAACGGGAATGCGGCGAGCACGCTCTACTACCTGCGCGGTGCAGGCGACGATGCGCTGGTCGAAGTCAGTTCGTCGGGGGCAGTGAATCAGTATGTCGTGGGACCCGCCGGGCTGGTTCACTTCCGGCAGGACGGCACGGAGTTTTTTGTATCGAGGGACCGGCTCGGCTCGGTTCGAGCGGTGCTCGATCCGTCGGCTAATCTTGTCACCGGACGCGACTACCTGCCGTATGGATTGGACAATGGCGCCGCCCTCGGCACCAATCCGGACATCCTGCGCTATCGGTATCTGGCCCGCGAACTGGAGGAGACTGGACTCTATGACTTCCGCGCCCGACTGTATGACGCGCTGCAGGCGCGGTTCATGTCGCCCGATCCGCAGCGGCAGTACCTCAGCCCCTACCTCTATGCGGGCAACAATCCCTTGCTGCTGTCGGACCCGAACGGTAGCTTCGCGTTTATACCGCTGATACTGGCTTTCCTCGCGGAGGCTGCGGAAATCATCGAGGCGATGACGGTGATCGGTGCCGGCGTCGGGCTCGTGACCGGTGTCGTGCAGGGCGCGGAAGCGATCGCGCAGAACGATCTCAGTGGCGCGGAAGCAGCGGGGGTATTCTTTGGCTCCGTGGTGCTCAGTACCATCGGTGGCGGCCTGAGCGGTGGCGCGGGGGCGGTGACGGGTGCACTGGTTGAGGGCGTCACGCTGGCCTCGGCCGCGGCGATCGCCGCGGGCGTCGTGACACAGGCCGCGCTTGCCTCCGCCCAGTCGGCCGCGCAAGCGGCACTGGTGGGTGACGATCCTGGCGACGCAGCCTGGAAAAACGCTATCGCCGGCGGAACATCGTTCCTTGCCGGCAGCCTGGTGACCGCGGGTGTCAGCACCGCGCTTGAACGAGCCGCTTTCGCGGCAACCTGGAAGGGGACCACCAAGAGCGTGATCACCGGGGCGACGTCCGGGGCGGCGGGGGGCGTGGTCGGCAGCAGCGTGACATCGGCGCTCAACGATGCGGATGCCAACGTCGCACTCTCCGACGTGTTGCAGGGCATTGCCTTTGGCGTACTGGGAGGCGTCTTTCCGGAAGTGGTCGCCTACAAGCTTGAAAAGCGGAACTTCCTTATCCAGCAACGGACACAGGCCGCACAACGGCTGGAGTCCAACATCGACCTCTACCCATTATGATCAGCGCCTGCGAGGCTGCCATCGACAGTGGCGTCGCCTTCCTGCGCGGACGGCAGCGCGAGTGGGGCGAGTTTGCCTGCCACAAGTTCACCAATGCGCAATTGCGCGGGGAGGGTCGCCTCGATTCCTCGCCGTTCGCCACGACGCTGGTGCTGCACGCGTTGAGCTTCGTCAGGCACGCCTCGATTGACGAGATGCGATCGAAGGCGATCGGCTTCCTGCTCGATGAACGGGAAGAGCCGGGCGTCTGGCGCTACTGGTCCTCCCGTAACGGCGCACCCATCGACCCCGATCTCGATGACACCTGCTGCGCTTCCTTTGCACTGAGGCAGGCGGGCGTCGACGCGCAAGGGCTGACGTCCAATGTCCGCTGCATTCTTGACAACCGCCATGGCAGCGGCCTGTTCAAGACGTGGCTGCGCAACGCCGACGCCGACAACGATGTCGACGGCGCGGTGAATGCGAATGTCCTGCTGTATCTCGGCGAACGTCAGGAGACGATGGCGGCGCGCGATATCGTCATCGAAGCCATCCTTGCGGATCGCGAAGATGAGGCATCGTGGTACTACACCAGCCCCTTGGCCCTCTACTACATGGTGTCCAGGGCATGCTTCCACGGCGTGACGGGCTTCCGCACATGCCGTGATGCGGTGATTGAAAAGACAAGGGTCTACGCGCGCGGTGCCTCCCAACAGCCGATGTCCGTAGCGCTTGCACTCTGCATCCTGGCGAACTACGGCGTGCCGGACGGGGGTATCGCGGCAGGTATCGGATTGCTCCTCCGGCAGCAAGACAAGGAGGGCGCATGGGCGAGATCGGCATTCTACAGAGGGCCTGAACCACCGGTAGCGCATTCGGTCTGGTGGGGCTCGGAAGAACTCAGCACGGCGCTGTGCGTCGAGGCGCTTGCACGCTCGGCGGTGGCACGATGACACGCACGGTGATTGCGTTCTCGGGATGCACGCCAATTCGGCGGGAGCCGATGCGATCCCTGATGCAACGCGAAGCGCGCTTCGCCGAAACGCTCGCGCGGTGCGATTCGATTCTCGTGGAAGAAGCCGGTTGGAGCATGCGGAAACTGTGGGAGCGGGATGGCGAAGTGACTGACCTGCCGAGAAATTTTCCGCTGATGGTCGCTTTCCAGATCGGCCTGTTTGAATTGCTGGTGCATCACGGTATCCGGCCCGATGCGGTGATCGGCATGAGTTGCGGCGAGGTATCCGCTGCCTATGCCACGGGCGCGATCGGACTTCGCGACGCGCTGCGAATCGCCGTGCATGGCGGGAAGTCGATGGAGCCCGTGGCCACGCAATGCCGCATGGCCCTGGTCTGGCTGCCTGCCGCAGCGTGTCGCGCAATGACGGATCGAATCAGCATCGCGGCGATCATGGCGCCGGAACTCACGGTTATCTCCGGTTTGAAAGAGGACGTGATGTCTGTCAGTCATCGATTGGCGGAAAGACGTGTACCTGTCCATCCTCTTCCCCTGCCATGGGGCGTTCACACGCCGCTGCTACCGCAGCGGCATCCGCTGTTCGAGGCATCTGTAGGGAAACTCGCCCCCGGTCCCGCACGATGCCAGGCGTTTTCGACTTCGGGGGGAGATTGGACGTCATTTGATTTCGATGCCGCACGATGGTGGCGCATGTTTCGGGCGCCGGTGCTGTTCGCACCCGGAATTCGCGCGTTCGCCGAGCGAGGAATCACGACATTCATAGAAGCGGGGCCGTCTTCGACGCTCGATTCGCTGTTGCCGCGATTGGGGGCATCGGCGGTTTCATTCACGGACGCGTTGGCGGTGGGCTCATGATGACGGCGCAATCGCTTCGCACATTGCCCGCTCCTTACCGGGAGTACGCCAGGCTGCGGCGAGAGATGCCGGTCTTCCATGATGCTGAAGCCGACGTCTGGATCGTCAGCCGGTTTGATGATGTGCGGACCGTGCTGCGGGAACATCGGCATTTCAGCTCCTGTGTTCTCGGTCAGGACAGTTTTGAGATCCGGTCGCCAGCAGACGGCTCTATCCTGCCGAATGAGGAGACGCTCCTGGCATCCGATCCCCCTCGGCATGATGCATTGCGAATGCACGTCGGACGGCTGTTTGCACCGAACCGGATTGCGGCGTGCGAGGCGGCTGCTTGTCGTGAACTGGATTGCGTTGTCGGGAAGCTTGTGCAGGGCGATCGATTCGAGATAGTGCAGGATGTCTGCAAACCGGTTGTCGCTGCCGTGATGGCCTCGGTCTTCGGCCTCGACACGCGCTGGCGTGCATGCGTCGCACAATGGCTGCAAGTCAGCGGCCAGTGCAATGCGCGTTCCCGGCCCGCATCGCTCAAGGCAAGGTTTGACGCCATGCTCGACGAGATATGGCGCGCCGCGGTGCATTGTCCCGATGCCGGCCTGGGTACTTTCATGGCGGCCTGTCACCGTGGCGAAGTCGATGCTCGGCACGTACTGGACCTGACGGTTACGCTGTTGAAAGGCGGGGCGGATACGACGACTTACCTGGTCGGAAATGTTCTGGCGCTGCTGGCGGAGCAACCCTGCCTGGTGTCCGACATACGCCGCGATGCGGCGTTGATTCCCGCGCTGATCGAGGCATCGCTGCGGCGTGATTCGCCGGTGCAGCTGACGGTCCGGGTGACGACTGCCGAGGTTGAGCTGGCCGGACACCGCATTCCCGCAAACTCGCGCGTGATGCTGTTGCTCGGTTCCGCCAATCGCGACGAGGCAGTGTTCGGAAGCGAGGACGAAATTCATCTTGACCGGAGGGCGAAGTCCCATCTCGCCTTCGGGGCGGGTCCGCATCGATGCCCGGGCGTGGCGCTGGCAAGGATGCAGGGCAGGGTGATTGTTCAGGCGCTGATGACACGGCTACCCGCTTTCAGGTTGGTGCCGGAGAATGCCCGGGAGGTTGAGCTCAGAGCCCTACGTGGCTTCGACCGCATGGACGCGGAATTCCTGGCTTTGTCGCAGTAAGCCCTTACTGCGACACAACCCCTCTCACTATCGTCCCACGGCTGCCGGCGGTCTCGTCGACGTGCCGCCGGCCGGTTCATACTGCGGCTTTCCCACAGAGCCTGAATCTGTCTGCGTTCCCGGGCCAGGCCACAAATTGATGCTGAAGCCGACCGGCGCTGGACGCGGTTTCCACAGCCGCTGCTCGGCTTCGTCGGCCCAGCGCGACAGGACACGTGCGTCCACGCGCTGCGGCGCAGGCGGAGCGCGATTTCCTGTGGCTGAAAGCGCAAGGTTCTCTGTGAGCGCAACGGGCAACCATGCTCCACTGACACCCGGTGCACAGAGCACCCGACCTTGACGAACATAGACGGTGACGGCCCCGGGTGCCGCCGTCTGATAGCCGCCAATCCGGCGCACGCCGTATTCCGTGCCCTCTACTGATGCCGACACCTCGTTGGTCACCACTTGGCCGCCACCCTCCTTGAGTATGCTCTTGATCCTGGCAAAGAGTTCGCCAACAAACAGCGTGATGGAACCCAGCTGCACTCGCGTTGCGCGATTGAGCATGACAGTGCTGCCATCGTCGTAGTCGATGACCGCCTGGCCGCCAGCCGTGTCGATGCTGTCACCAGCGTAGACCTCCATGCCTGGCGTATTGGCGATCTTCCCTTGGCCCGGGCGTTCTACGGTGACTTCCGGATCGGCATAGAGCAGTATCCCGGTCCGCGGCAGTCCCAGGGCACAACCGGCAAGCAGGCTGACGGACAGCACGGTTGTGACGATAACAACAAGCGTGTTGGGACGCTGATCAGTTCCGGTCATGAGACCACCTCCGTTCCAGTGCCGCCAACGCCCACCAGGTCGCGACGAAGGCGGCGAGGTGATACAGGCTGTCCATCAGCAAGCGGAGCTTGCCATACAGCAACACCATGATGGCCAGGTAGGCGAGGCACGCCGCGGGCAGGACAAGCCAGTCAAGCCGCCGCGATTTGCCCACGCGCCACAGGCGATATGCAATGGCAGCGACGATCATCACGACCGACAACATCCATTGCACAAGGAATCCCACAGGCGTCACGATCGCGCCGGTCATGATGGCATTCACCGCATCGGCCTGGATCTCGAAGCCATAGCGCTCGGGCCCCTCCGGATCCAGGCGTGTTTGAAGCAGATCGAGCGAGTGCTCCGCGCCGACGACAATCACCTTGCCTCGCCACGTTCCGGCCGGGATCGGGGGATTTGCGAGCAAAGCCTCTGCGCGCACTCGCCTGCGCGGATCGCGCAGGCGTTCGCGATGTGACATGGGGAAATAGAAGCGCGCCATGACGGCATCAACCGGCTCGGCAGGGCACTCCTTGTCCGGGCGGTCGGATACCTCGCGCACTGAGAAGGGGACGGCTTTCTCGGCGTCGCCCACGCTCCACTGCAGCCACCTCTCCGAGGCAGGAATAGGTTCGATGCTCACTGCGCCATGGACGGCGTACAGTGCAAACGACCCGTAAACGCGCTTTCCCACCTGCATGGCGAGTGTGCCGAGGACGACCTTGTCGAGTTTCTGCCCGATACAGGTAAGCCCGAGCGCGGCGCCGGCGTCGCCGAGTCCCGGAAGTGTGACCGGACTCCCGTCGGGGGCGAGCGCGTTGAAGCCAAACACCACCCGCGTGCCACGCTCACGCGCGGCACGCACGGCTCCGATCAGTGCGGCATCGGCAGGGCTTGCATCTTCCAACGTGATATCGAAGGCGATTGCTTTGACCTTCTGCTCCGTTGCCATGGCGATCAGGCGCGCGTACGCGGCGCGGCGTTCGGTGGCGAGGCGCCTCGTTTCGCCGGGGAGCGGCGCGATGCCAACGAGTAACAGGTCGTCCGAAAGCGCCGGCTCAAACAACACGTCGCCCACGAGCATGGTCCAGCTTGCGGTCCGCGTATCCAGGCCAAGCAGATCAAACAGGCTGACCCAGCCGAGACCGAGCACCGCCGCGCCGATTGCCACGGTCAGACCCACGCTTGCCTTGAGAAGGCGGAGCTTTTGCTTGACACGACTGAGGAAGTTGACCAGGCCGTCACCTTCCACCGCAACGGCAATTGCGGCAATGTCCCGATCGCGGGTGTCGCGCATCAGCGGCATCGTCTGCAAACGCGCGAACTGCGTGAGGTCGGCGGGCAATTCGCTGGCCGGGGGGAGTTGCACCCCGTCGATCAGGATGGGGATGACGCGCTTGTTCTGGCGGAGCGCCTCGGTCACTTCCCACCGGACGAAGTCGCTATTGGCATTCTCCGCCCGCTGCCTGAGTATGGTGAGCCATGCAGGGCCGACAACGGCCAGCACCACATCGTATTCCCTGAGTCTCTCCGACAGGATCCTCTGCCAGTCGGCGCCTGCGGGTATGTCCTGGACGTCGAGGAACACACGGTCCCGAGGAAACAAGTCAGCGAGGCGAATGCGCAGGAGCTCGCTCGTTGCGGAGCTATCCTCGCGCCGGTAGCTGATGAAAATATCAGGCATGGGGCGCGAGCCGGCTCACGCCGCAGCCCTTCGGCAGAGAGAGTGACGGCGTCACCCCCAGGAGCGCTGCGACGCCGTTCGTCCAGGACCACGCATTACGATCAGCAAGGCTTGTCATCGAAGCTGCCCTTGGTACCCCCGATCAGTTTCGGTTCCTGGAAGGTTTTCCACTCGGCAGGCAGCGAGCTCTTGTACGGGGGCAGGTGTCCACGAGCCTCGCGAGCGTGCAGGGCATCGCCTCGCGCAAGGAATTCCGCCTGGAAGAAGCGCATGAACGCCGCGTTTTCCTGCAAGGCGATCTCGAATATCGCCTGCCGCGACAGCAGGGAATCGCGTAGCTCGGGATGAGCGGCCGCCAGCCGCCGGAGTTCCATCAGCCTGGCGCGTATGCGCCGTGCCAGCCGGTCCTTGAGGGCCTGCACCTGGTTGAAGCAGTCGACCATGTGGTGCATCTCGTGGTTGAACGTATCGCCGCCGGGGGCTTCGCTGGGCGTGAACATCACGAATGCCACAGGGAAGGTAGTGACCGACAGCGCCACCGGCGATTGGAACCTCACGCCGCCCAACTGCTGGCTGGTGAACTGCGGCGTGGCGCGGAAGGTGAACTCGTTGCGTGAGAACAGCCGCACACAGCCTTCAGTGCGCATCGTCGGGTCGACGCAGACCTGGTCGATGTTGACACCCGACACGGTGAAGTTGTAGCAGTACCGCTCCCGCTCCATGCTTACCTGCACATCGGGCCAGAACCCCGGGTCATAGTCGCCAGGATTGGTGCGCAACTGTTCCGCGCTGCGCTCCAGTTCCTGCCCTTCCCGTATCCGTGCCAGCAAGCCGATGCCATGTGACGGGGCAAAGGGGTTGGCGTCCCCCTGACTGGCGCGGCGGCGGCTGAAGGACGGCAGGGGGCGCAGCGCGGTCGGGATGCCCGCGCTGATGTCCGGCACGCCTGGTGCGGCCACCAGGTCGGGCCGCAGCCGAATGGTGAATTCCCGCCCCAGCTGCTCTCGTCCACCTTCGCCTACGCCTACGCGCTCATCGGCCGGCCCGGTCTCCTCGACCGTGGTGGCATGGCGGGCTGGCGTGTCCAGGATCAGGCGGCCGGAATTCCGATCGAAGCGCACCCGTACCATCAGCGGCCCGTCCAGGTGCAAGGCGATGCGCAAAGGCTCCAGTTCATCGGCTGCCTCACGCACGCGGCGGCGGATCTCTTCCAGGTCGGCCGCATTGGCGACGCTGCCGCGTGGGACCGGCGGCGACACACGCACCAGTCGCCAGGACGGGGGCATCTCGGCCGGTGTGGGGCCGGCGAGTTGCATCGGCGAGGCGTCGGTCAGCGGCGTGGTATCGATGTCGGACGCATAGCTGGCCTTGGCGCGGGTGCCGATCATGCCCAGGTCCATCGAGAATGTCACCTTGTGGCCCCGGATGAAATGCGTGGAGAAGCGATCCAGCGGCGCATCATCGCGGCGTGCGGCCACCCAGGTGTTGAAGGTGGTGCGCACCGTAGCCTGGGCCAGGTCGTTGCCCTGCTGGCGCAAATCCGTTCCCGGCGGCACCCGGCCACGCCGGCTGAAGTCGAGCAGCGTGAACGCCATCGAGGCGGCAGGAGAGTCCGACAGCCCGATCGTGGCCTGGCCGCTGCTGTCCAGCGTCGCCACCGTGGGCGGCATGAACCACGGTGGGGGTGCCAGGCCCCGCGGGGGACCGTCGCGTATCGGCGTGGGCACGGCAAGGTGGACAGCATCGCCGCTGACGTAGGTCACGACGGTCTCGTCTGCCACGATGGTTTGCAGGTAGCCAACCTGGTAGCGTGGGAACTGCGAGGCATCGCCGCTTGCCTGCACCGTTGCGTCAAGACGGAAGGCCCCCCGTGGCGAAGCGATCCGCACGACGTTCTGATCCGGGTCGACCTGCGCCTGGATCGGCGCGGCGCCACCTTCGGTGCGGCTGTCAGTGATGGCGAAGGTCAGCGGCACGGCGGGATGCGCCGGCTGGCGTTGCGGATCGATCGGGCCGGGCAAGGGCTGGTCAGGGCACCCGGTCGGGATATTGGCCAGCGGATCGCCCGTAGGCCGGCTCCACCAGGGCCGTGCCGGATCGACCATCTGGCTTGGGTCGAGCGGGTTGGGTGTACCAGGCGTCTCGCAGGGCGGAATGCCCGCCTGCTCGACGAAGAACAGCGCGGCCTGATGCAGGATTCCTGTGTTGCCCACCGGAACATTCAGGCTGTCATGGACGAAGTGATGGAAGCCGAGGTCGAGGATGCGTGCCATGGCGCATAGCACGGGGTCGCTCGATTCGGTGAACACGCCCGAGCCCAGCCAGATTTCGCGCAAGCCCTTGGGCACCGCCTGGCCCATGCGGTTCGGCTTGACGTCGTTGGGTGCCTCCCCTTGGAGCTTGATGGTCAGCCGGCTCACCATCTCGGCGGCATTGGGCATGCGGCCACAGGTCCAGCGCGACAGGTAGGCATCCGCGCCCAGCCGGTAATCACGCGCGGTGATCCGGGCCACGGCGCGGTCCACGATCGCGCGCGGCGTGGCCGGTGCGGGACCGCTTGGCGTGACCTGTCCGGCCGGCGCATAGGCCCCCACCAGCACAGTCTGGTTGTCGGCCGGATTGGGTCCGAAATCCGAGGTTTCACCCTGCGCCGCCAGTTCGATCTGCTGCGAAGGCACGCCCGCGTTCTGCAGTTCGCGCGCCGCCCGCTTCGCGCGATGACAGGACAGGTTGAGGTTGTAGCCGGCCTTGCCCACCGTGCTGGCATATCCATGCACCTTGAAGATGGAGTCGGCGCGCTGGCTGCGGGCGAAGCTGCGCAGGTTGTCGCTCTGCGCCTGGTCCTTGAAGACATCGGAGTCCAGGCAGAACTGGAAGTGCATACCGGCGATGCTTTCGGCGCTGGACGGGCAGGGCGGGTCCGGCTGCAGGTTGCCCAGGCCCGTCGGCACGGGCGGGCAGGCCGGTTCGCCGGTGCGCTCGCCGAACTCCGGTGGCGGCGTGGTCAGCGTGGTGGAGGGCTCGACCTGGCCGACATCGATATCGTCGTCGCTTTCACCCTCCATCTCGCCCTGCTGGCGCTGCACGATGTTCCTGCGCGCCACGCCGGCGCCCGCCGCGGACTGCTGCACCACATGGGTCAGTTCGTGGGCAAGCAGGTGCTGCCCCGCTGTGGTGCGCGGCGCGTACTGGCCACTGCCGAACACGATATCGCGGCCAACCGTGTAGGCCCTGGCGTTCACCTCGCGCGCCGAGCGATTGGCGGCGGCGTCGGCATGCACCCGTACCGTGGCAAAGTCCTGCCCGAAGCGCGGCTCGAAGAAGGCGCGCGCGCGGGCATCGAGCGCATGGCCGTGGGATCGCAGGACTTCGGCGACGCTTGCCGGCGCGTCCGCAGGCATGTTTAAGGCCCGACCGGCAGGCTTCCTTTGCACCTTCGCGTCGTCCTCGTCGATCTCCACGCCGCACCGTTCGCACTTGCGCTGCACGCTTGCGGCAGCTGGCCGGATGTTGCCCCGGGCAGGCTCCATGCGCATGACCCGATGCGCCATCTGGTCCGCCTCGCGCTCAAACACATCATCGGTGGGTCCGATCGTCAGGCCAGCAGCCTTTGCCTTGCAGCGCGGGCAGGAGCCGCCGCAGGCGCAGGCGGCCTTGCGCTGCAGCAGCGAGGCTGGCGCCTGGTGCGGCACCGGCACAGGTGCCGGCGCCGGCGCGGGTTTCCGCGTCGGTTGCCGGGACATTGCCGGCTTTGGTGCTGGATTTTGGCGGGCTGGCGCGAACATGAGCAGCACCTATGGCTTGTCGCTCCTTGTCTTCTTCCGCCGAGCTGCGGAAGGGGCAGGAGCGGTTTCAGGCCCGGTGCGCGCCACGGAGAAATCCGCCGGCACGATGCTTCTCGCCTGATCCAGCAGTTTCGCCGCCACGGCGCGGTCGCCGACAATCTCGGCCACCCTGGCCGGGTCGGCTTCGAGGATGCCTTCGACGTCGACAATGCCACCTTTGTCGAGTCGCTTGCGCGTGGTGGCATCGATCTCGAGCTTGTCCAGTGGTGTCCTGGGTGCTGAGGAGGCGGGGGGCGTTGGCGCCGGTCCTGCTCCTGCTCCTGCTCCTGGTGCTGGTGCTGGTGTTGGCGCCGGCGCAGCGACCGGGGGCGGCGTGGTGCACACGCCACCATCGCGCGCGCCCAGTACGATGATGCGGAAGTCGACCTGGCCAAGCACAGGATGCAACGGTACTGCCTCGACCTGCAGCGTCTTCTGCGCGGCATCCAGCACATGGATGCGTGCATTCAATTGCGCAGCAGTAGCGGCCCGGGTCGTCGGCTTCGCGTCCGTTTCCCCGGCGGCCGCCATGTTGACGGTAGTCCCGGTGCCATTCCGCTGCCCGCCCTGGTAGCGCAGCAGGAAATAGCCTTGCGCGTCGGTGCAGCCAAAGCCGATTTCGCGGATCCAGTTGCCCTTGTCGTCGTAGAGGGCAACAGTCAGGTCAGGCAAGCCCTTGCCCTGCCGGTCCCGCACGAAGCCGTGGAATACATAGCCGTCCTGGTCCACGGCCGGCACACCGGTGCCGGCGCGGGTCTGTTCGAAGCCGATGTCGCGCAGCAGTCCTGCGTTGCTCCTGATTCGGTCGGCCAGCGCGCCCACCCGCGGATTGTCGCTGCCGTACTTGAGTGCCAGCCGCCGCTGCTCGCGCGCGTAGCCGCTGGCGCGGGTGGTGCGCACGGTCTGCAGGCCGGCGAAGGCGGCAGCGCGCTGCGGGTCGAGGCTGGCGATCTGGCCTTCCAGCGATTTCTCCACCGTCTCGTCCGGGATGCCGCTGGCATCGCAGCTACGTGTGTTGTCAGCCATTGCTGATGACTCCAGTGGTCTTGCCGAAATTGGTCAGGATCCGCCCGTTGCCTTCGCACAGGCCGGTACCCAGCGGATCGACCAGCACGGTATTCGGACCGCCCTGCAGGTAGGCGGGGAAGAAGGCGCGCGCCAGTATGCAGTGCGTGGTCTGGTTGAAGGTGGTGGCGTTGAGCATGCCCAGCGTCACCGCGGAGAATTTCGCGCGCAGCAGCGACTCCTTGAGCCGGTTGTTGCAGGCTCGCAGCGAAAAGCCGAACAGGAGCGCATGCACCAGCACCACGTCGTCGAGCAGGTTGCAGTCGCACTGGTTGTCGGCAAAGGCAACGTCGTCGAGGCTGAAAACGGCGATCGAAGACAGCGACAACGTGGCACCGGTCTCGACCAGGTCCAGCAGGCACTGGTTGTCCGCGAACAGCACATTGCCGCCGGCCAGGTAGGCGCCCAGCCGCTCGTCGTCCAGTCCCGGCCGCGCGGAGAAGCCGGTGGTGGCCAGTGCCCCCTTTGCAATCGAGGAGAAGGCGAGGAACTGCAGGTACAGCTCGGCCGACATGCCGAGGTTCAGGATCGCCACCGTGGCCGCTGCGAAGGTCGCCCCCGCGCCGCGCACGATCGCATGGCTGGTCAGCTGGTTGCCGTGCACCGACACGGGTCCCAGCGCCGTCACACTGAGCGCCTGGCCCAACGGCGCGCTGACGATATTGCCGTGCATGGTGAGCGCTGGTTCGCCGCTCTGGACCGGCAGCACCTGCGCGCCCACGCGCACCGGCATCACCGGCGCGACCGCATAGACGATATTGACGCCACCGCGCCGGCCGATCCTGGCGGCAGCGCTGCTGGCGACGCTGGTGGTCGTGTTGGTGGTTACATTGCCCGGAGCGGCTCTGGCGCCGTTGCCTGCAATGTGGTTGCGCGATATCTCCAGCCCCTGCGCATGCAGCACGAAAATGCCGCAGACCGGCTCCAGGTGGCTGGGGCCATTGTCGTCGATCACGTTGTCGCGAATGACAAGCCGCTCGACGTCGGACAGCGCGATGCCGCCATAGCCCATGCTGTCGATCATCGCCTCCGGGATCTCGGACAGCGGACGCCGCAGGCAGCCGCGGATGTCGTTGCCGGCGATGGCCAGTCCCTCCACCGTGACGAACTCGTCGGCCTCGGCCAGGTTGAAGAAGCCGGCCACGCCGATGCCGTTCATGCCCATCTGGTGGATGCGGTTGTCAGCGATCTCGATCTCGCTCAGCGTACCGGCCGAGGCCACCCGCACCCGGCCTTCGCCGATGTCCACCGGGATGGCCACCAGCACGCTGCTGGCCGGCATCCTGGGATCGCAGGGGTCGACGGGGCGCGGGCGCGGCCAGCGTATCGGCGGCACCGGCTCGTTGCGGTCGTCGATAAAGATCAGGCTGCCGAGCGTGATGCCATTGCCCGCGCCGCCGCGGATCAGGTTGCCGGCAATGCGCACCCGGTCCGAGGTGCCGCCGATCTGCAGGCCGCCCCGGCTCAGCGATCCGGGCGCGAAAGCCATGGCCGCCATGGTCGCCGTGGCAGCCGTGACGGCCGTCGCCGCCGGCACCTCCGCTGTCAGCACCGGCTCATCGGTTCTGGGCTGGCCAGCCGCAACCTCGATCCGGTTGCGTTCGATCAGCATGTCATCGCCTAATGCGAACACGGCCGGATCCAGGCAGGCACTGTCGCGCATGCGGATCCGGCACCCGCTCAGCATGAGCTGGCGCGCATTGAGCACGCGGATGGCGCTGGCGGCAGCGGCGCTGATGTCGAGTTCCTGCAGGATCACGCCGACCAGCGCATCTGGCACCGGCTGGTCGCGCCCGAAATTCGGATCACCGCCTTCCAGCACCAGTCCCGGCCCGCGTTCATGCGCCAGCACGGCAAGCGAATCGATGCGGATGTTCTGTCCGCCGCGCACGTGGAACACGGGCGGCGCGCTGTCCGCCTCGCCGCGCGGCGGGGCACCATGGACACGGCTGCGCGCGCCGCAGCCGGTCACGGTGACATTGCGGCGGCGAACGATCTCGATGCTCTCGGTGAAATCGCCGGGCAGCACGCAGACCTGGCCGCCTTCGGCCGGCAGCGCGTTGATTGCCTGCTGGATCGACTCAAAGTCGCCGAAGCTGCGCCGCCCGTCGCCGACGCGATAGGTGCAGCAGGTCTGCAGCCGGGTAAGGGGGCGAAAGCGCTGGCGGCAGTCCTCGATACTGCCCGAGATCGTGGTATTGCGGCGCCCGGTCCAGTTGATCTCGGCCAGCGCGGCGCGGTGGCGGACCACGCCGGTCGGGGGTGCATCATCGATCAACACCGCCGGATTGGGAATTTCGCCGGCACGTACGCTGAAGGTCCAGTAGTCGCCGGGCTGGAAGTTCCCGGCGGCTGGCGTGTCGAAGGCCAGCCGGATGCCATCGCGCAACTCGACCGGATTGGCGGCGTTGGTGAAATCGGCAATATCGCGTAGCCCGTTCCACAGCCGGAAGAAAACCGGTTCGGTGGTTGCGGGCAGGGCGCCATACCCCGGGGGCACCGCCAGTTCGAGATCGTGGTCGGTATTGAGGGTCGCGGTGCTCGCGTAGACGACGCTCCATGCACCATCCAGCTCGTCATATTGCAGCGCTTCCAGGTACCAGTCGGCCAGGCCGGCGTTGACAATGGCGGCGCGGCCGGCGTCGATCACCACGCGCGGCGGGTTCAGCGTGGCGTCGAAGCGGCCGCGTCCGGCCAGTCCGCCGTTCCACTGGCTCCATTTGAAGCGCGCCGGGGCACCCGTCTCGCCTTGCGCGATCTCGATGCGATAGAGGTTGTGCTCGAAGCCAAGGTAGCCACCTCCGCCCACCACCGGGCAATCACCCGGAATCGCCGTGACGGGGGCCAGCGTCACGCTGAGCCGGCCCTTGCGGGCAGGGTCGTCGCGCAGTCGCCCGGCGATCGATGCGCAGTCCTCGCCTTCGGCCAGCCGCAGCAGGCGGAAGCGCACATTGACAAAGGCGCGCTCTGCCGTATCGGGGCCGCCCAACGCCGGCTCGATCAGCCGTTCCGGATACTGGAAGCCGTGCAATGCTTCCTCGGAAACCTCGACGATGACCGCGTCGCGAACGCCATCGTCGATCTGGTCGGGCGTTGGCAGCGGGTCGGCCAGCGGTGGTCCGTAGTAGCGGACCCGCCGCTCGAGAGGCGCATCAGGGGCGGCCGCCGCGCCGGGCAACCGTGTCAGGATGCCATCGACCCACGCGCGTCCCGGCCTGACGGTGACATGCACTTCGCCATCCTCGACGAAGGACGAGGTGACGGCGAAACTCTGTGGTTCTGCCGCAGGCACCGCGCACACGCCTTCGCCGATGATGTCGCGGCCGGCCTGGCCGTGCCACGACAGCGCAAGCAGCTGGCCCTCGGTCAGGTCGGCGTCATCCATCACGCGGCCTTGCTGGTGCAGCACGCCCTCGATATTGCGCAGCGGCCCCTGCGCGGGCGCGCTCACGCCGCGCTCATGCTCGTGAGGGTCGAAATAGAGAGCAGAGAAGTCGCCTTGCATGGCAGCCCCGTTCAGTTTGCAGTCATTTTTCTAGGTCACCGGCAGCAGCAGCGGCCGCACGCCGATGGGCATGAATTCCCGCAACCTCACCTGCAGATTGGTCCATTTGTGCGCCTCGAAGAGAAAGCCGAACGCACCCATCGCATCGTCGCCGGGCCCGAGGGTGCGGATGCGCGCATCGGATTCGCGCGCAATCTGCGCATAGCCGGGATCGTTGAACCTGCGCGACGTGAAGACCAGCCGCGCGTCGCGCCCATCCAGGCAGAAGTGGTTGGGCGGCAACCGGTCGCCGTCGCCGCTGAACCAGCTCCATTTGATGCAGCCATGCTGGTTGTCCAGCACGGCGAAACGCTGCGAGAAGATCCCGCCGAGCCCGCCGACCGCGCTGGTGCGCGCCGCGCCGAAGCAGGTCAGTCCGTCAAACTGCAATGGCGCGCCCCAGTTGTTGGCGGCATCGGTGGCGGCGGCGATCGCGAAGACGGTGTCGGGCGCATCATCGTCACGCGGCGAGGCATCGACAATGCAGTGCTGCAGGTCGAGCCGGTAGCGGTCGTCGATGGCGAGGCTGCCGCAAATGCTGTCGGCGATCACGATGTCAGGCGTCGGCGCGAACGCGAGCACATCGTCGGGGTCGGCAAAGCCATAACCGTTGGCCAGCCGCATGGCGGCCCTGCGTGGCGCCTGGCTGCCATCGCGCAGCGCATGACCACCCGGTGCCAGGGTGCAGCCGACAATTTCGAGCCGCGCGAGCGCCGCGCGGCCGATCAACGGGCCATCGGCCGGGAACGGCGCCGCTTCGTCGGCGGCCAGGTACAGCCCTTCGAGCCGGACTGCAGGAGCGACCGTGGTCGCCGCAGCGGCGGCCACCGGCCGGAATCCCAGGGGCTGCGCCAGCAGCACGACCGGGCGCTGGCCGCCGGCAGCACGGATCGTCAGGGATCTCGCCAGCCGCAACGAGAGCCCGCCGTCGACGCTGGTGCCGCCAAGTGCCGCCAGGTCGATGCGATGCACATGGCTGTCGCTGATCTCGATCACCACGGGGCGCGTCACGGTGTCGAGCCCGTCAAGCGCGTCCTGCAGCGAGATGCCTCCGCTGACCGCGCCCACCGTCCGCAATTCGACACTGTCATCGGCCGGGAACACCCGGGACACGGGATGCGCGCCCACCGGCCCGACCGCGCCGTAGGTAAAGCTTGCGTAGATACCGGGAACCCCCTGGGGCGTGATCAGCAGGTCGGCCTGGGCCGTGCTACCCATGCCGATCATCACGCGCCCCAGGTCGGGATCGATCACGATCTCGCCATGACGCAACGGCCGACGCAGCCCGCTTTCCCAGGCGCACAGGTTGTCACCGCGGAAGAGCCATTGCCACGCAGTCTGCGGCGGCGGCGGAATCAGCAGAGGCGCAAGCGATTGCGGCAGGAACAGATGCAGGCCCGCATCGCCGAGATCGAAGCCGGTGGGGGGACTCGCAGCCTCGTTGAAAAAGTCCACCGCCACGTAGGCCTGTGGCCTGGCGCCGGGGGAGCCCGTCGTCAGGCGTGCGTCGGCCATCGGGCCGGGCACTGCGTCCGCCTCGGTCAGCGGGGCGATGATGCCGCCCGATGTGTTTTGCCGCAGGAACCCCGGGCGGCTGGTGTTGAACAGCCGCACCGGCAGGTCCAGCGGATGCAGGTCGAAGCGCAGCGCGAAGCGGGCCAGCCCGGCTGGCTGGGGCCCAAGGTCGCCGACGCCCTTGGCCAGGGGCTGCGCGGGCTGCAGCCGGTAGGCGGCCAGGCGCCACAGGAACACCGCCAGGTTTGGCAGGTTGACATGGCGTGTGTCGCTGAAGGCGGGCTTGACGTCGGCACTGTATGCGAAGGGATCGAAAGGCGTGCCCAGCAGCGCCAGCGTGGCCGGGTCACGCAGCGCAGCGGTGCCGCCGCGATCCGGCCGCTGGTGGTTCAGGTGCTGCGCCCAGCCGAGGTTCTCGCGCAGCTCGACGGCGCGACAGGCCCAGGCGGTAAGGTTGACCGCAAGCCGTTCCACGGCGCCCAGCGTGCCCTTGCGCCGGCGCAACGCGATGGTGTCGGCGACGTCCGCGCGCAGCGTCCGCGGCTCGCCCTTTAGGTGGCTGGTGCCCAGCAGGTCGGCCAGGTAAGGAATGACCCAGTCGTCACAGGTGTCGATGAACAGGTCCTCGTACAACTGGGCAATGTTCCCGTGCAAGGCCCCGAACGCGCCTTCGACCGCGCCCAGGTAGGCACGCAGCGGGTCCGGCGGCGACTGCTCGGTGTCGCGGCTGCGGTAGATTTCCGGCAGCCGGTCGAACAGCGGCACGCGCGGCATGGTGGACCGATCGCCTGGATCACTCATTCGCACTCTCCGCTGACGGGTTCGGCCGCGACGCCCAGCGTCAGGTGTGTGCCGGCCAGTTGCAGCAGTTCGGCTGGCGCACAACCGAGCCTGGCGGCCAGCGGGCGCGGAGCTGGGGGCAAGGGCTGCGTGACCGGAGCCGTCGCGGCGGCGGCGGCGGCCGGCGTCGGAAAGCGGCCGAACGCGGCCACCTTGCACCACAGTACGCCGTGCACATTCTGCACGCGGCCCTCGACACGGCTGGCATATTCGCCATCGCCCAGACGGCGCGCATGCAGGCCGAACAGCCCGGTACGCTCGTTTGCGGTATCGCCCGCCAGCCCCAGCGCGGCTCGCAGCGAGTCTTCCACCACTTCGCGCCGCAAGCGCGGATCGCAGGCATAGACCAGGTCAAGGAACACGTGGCGCAGCCTGGCCTGCTCGATCACCAGCGCGAAGCGATCCGGGCCGCGGCAGCGCTGGGCCTTGACGATGGCGGCGCGCACGGTGCTGAACTCCGCCTCGCGCCCGGCTGCCAGCAGGACGCGCAGGATCACGGCCGGCACCCCGGCATGCAGGTCCCATGAGGCCGTGGCGGTGACCACGCCCGGAATCGACAGTGTCTCCGTTTCATAGTCGCGCAGGCTGACCAGCCGGCCCAGGCTTTGCACCTTTCCCGGTGCCGCCTCCCGGGCCTTTTCCAGGTCCTCCGGGTCGGCGCCGCCTGAGACGATGCCGGCCAGCGCAAGCTTGTCGAAGCCTGGCGGCCGCTCGCTCGCGGTCGGGGTGGGGCCGGCCTTGAGGGCGCCGCGCGCACCGGTGCCGCTGCGATAGATGGCGCGCACATTCTTGACGCCCGAAGGCAGCCGCACCCCGGTCTCGCCGTCCCCGAACTGCACGAAGCTGCGCTGCTGCGCGTCTTCGCGAACGATGTAGACCGTATCGGCGGGCCCACGCCCGAACAGGGAATCGACCCGCGTCCACAGCCGGTCATTGACCCAGACCTGCAGTTCGGGCAGTTGCGGCGGCGTGGCGCCCGCTTCCAGCAGATACGTCAGGGGCGCCTTCGGCAAGGGGAAAGTCTGGAAGCGTTGGCGGCTGTCGCCATTGCCAAGGAAGGCCTCGCGTTCGGTCTTGCCCTGCGAGGCGTCGGCGAGATTGCCGAACACCGTCACGGTGGGTTTGGTCTCGTCGAAGTCGGCCCGCGTGAATGGCGCTGGCGCGCGGTCAAAGCTCAGCGGCCACAGGCGCGGCGGGTCCGGGTCGAGCGCGGGGAAATCGTCCGGTGCGTCGAGGCAGACCAGGTCGAGGCCGCGGCCATCCGCATGGGACAGTGACAGGCGTCGCCCGGCCAGCGCCCGCGCTTGCGCCGCGGTGCCATAGAAGCGCAGCGCCCGGGTGCCGCTGCCGAACGCCGTGGCAAGCGGATCGGACACGGGGCGCAGGCCCAGCACCGGACTGGTGACTTCGTGGATGCGCCAGTCGCGCACGTCAGACAGCGGCCATGGCGACATCACCTGCCTGACCAGCGGTGCGTCCAGCGTCAGCACGGTGGTGGGTCCGTTGAGATTGCCGAAGCCCAGCGCCCCCGCGCGCAGCGTGCGCAGCATGCGCGCGACGCACAGCGCGAAGCGCGTGCCGGAGGCGGTCGCCGCCACGCGGGTCTGCACAATCAGGCGGGTGCCAGGCACCAGGTCGCTGACTTCCACGTCGAGCGGCACATCGGCTGGCGCCAGCGGGAAGGAGGCACTGCTGTTGGTGCAGTCGTGGCTGGCATCGACATGGCGGTCGAACGAAGTTGCCGAGATGCGCGTGCCCGTGACGGCCCCGCCGGGACCGGTGGTGGGCGTCGCGATCTGTGGCGGGGCGCTATGCCCGAAATGGCGGAACGAACGGCCGATGCGGTATGCCGTAACCGGGGCATCCCAGGCTTCGTCCAGCCCGCCGTCGAGATCGACCAGCACGCGGTCAAGCAGGCGCGTGACCTTGGAGATCTTGACCAGCTGCGCTGCCTTCTGTGCCGACAGCGTCGAGCCGGCGCTGGTCCAGCCAGGCTCGGGGGGCAACAGCAGCATCCTGTCGCCCGGCTTGAGCTCGAACGCGCCCAGGCTGATGCTGTCGCCCGCACCCGCTACGCTGGCCAGTTCGAGGCGGCGCGTGCCAGCCGGCAGCGTGGCGGCATAGCGCCGCGGCCGGTACAGATGGAAGCGGCCCAGATGTGGCCAGGCGGTGAGTTCGGCATCCGTTTCAAAATCCGCCGGGGTGGGGTTACCGGCCAGGTCGGCCTTGACCGCGAAGCCGGCGCGGATCGTCACCGGCGCTTCGCCGCGTACCTCGAAGGCCAGTGTGGCGCGCCCGCCGATGCCTGGAGCCAGCCTGTAGCCGGTCAGGCGCACCAGCTCCGCCACGCTTTCGCGCCAGGCAGCCGTGCGCAGGAAGGCCTCGTTGGCGTAGTGCTCCTGGTAGAAGGTCAGGATATCGCCCAGGATGGCTGCGCCCTGCAGCAGCGCGATAGCCGGATCATCGGCATCGCGGTGTGTCCATCCCGCGAGCGCGGGGGCGGCGTCGATGGCCCGGATCATGGCCTCGGCGAAGTCATCGTAGCGGCCGATGCGATAGGCAATGCGCGGCAGCCCCGGGCGGTTCTGCACGCGGCGCGGGAAGATGAAGGGATCGGTGATCAGGGGATCGCAGGGCATCTCGCGCTCCGGTGGCCCGCCTATTGCCGCCCGCCCTGCACCTCGAAGCGGATCAGGCCGCGTTCGAGGTGGTCGGGGTCGTTGCTCAGCAGCACGACTTCATCGAAGCCCATTTCCAGCACCGCGGTGCCTGGTGCGCCCGGGGTGGGTGCGTTGAAGCGCTTCATGGCGATGCTGACCACATGGCGGA
Organism: Cupriavidus sp. DF5525; assembly: GCF_040149425.2. Lineage (NCBI taxonomy): Bacteria > Pseudomonadati > Pseudomonadota > Betaproteobacteria > Burkholderiales > Burkholderiaceae > Cupriavidus > Cupriavidus sp. DF5525. The sequence goes on from NZ_CP168265.1 coordinate 2,113,508, forward strand.
TGCCGGCCACCCGCTGGATCCGGCCTTCGATGGCGCTGCGGTGCAGGGCCTGGCCAAAGGTCCACTGGTCCGGGTGGAAGAAGCCCGGGCGGCCGTCAGTGGTCCAGCCGTCCGAGAATTCCTGCTCCAGCACAAAGCGCAGGTCCTCGCGCCAGTAGCCGGGTTCGGCGCAGACGGTGACGCGCACGTCGAGCGGGACATAGCGGGGAGGGCGCAGTTCGAGGTCCTCGCCAATCAGCCGTACCGCTTCCAGGTGTGCCGCCACATCCGCGCGCAGCCGATCGTCAAGGGTTCCGCCGGAGGCCACCGTGCCTGCGGGGTCGATCACCACCCGCACGGTGCGCCAGCTGCCGGTCCACGCATAACGTGCCACCGCGCGCGAAACGCCCGGGACCTCCTCTGCGCGGCCTACATAGTCCGCCAACGTGACGGCACGCAGCTGGCGCGCGCGGTAAGCCTCGGGGGCATTGCGGCGGACCTTCTCCACCGGCTCCGGGTCACGTCCGTCGGTCACGTCGAAGGGGTTCCAGGCCGCGGTCACGGCGCCGCCGAGCGTGCCCGCCAGTTCCTGCACGAAGGTGAGCTGGCCGGCGCCGACATTGCCCGAGACACCTCCGCCGACCTGGTAGCCGGCTTCGACGACGGCGCCCGCCGGCAGCAGCCGCCCGTTGCGGCCATTGCCGAAACGCAGCGTGCTGCGGCGTCTTTCATCGGTCTCGACCATGAAGTGATCGCCCTGTTCGGGGGAGTCGTCGCTATGCACCAGGCTTTCGACTTCATCCCACGCATCGGTCGTGCCATCCGTGGTCGTGACCTCGACACGCAGGGTGGACCGTGCTGGAATTTCGCCCTCGGCCCGCCCTGGCACGCCGTAGGCGGCGGCCGGCAGGTAGGCCAGCGGCCCCTCGTCGGGCAAGGCGGCCAGGATCCAGTCGTGGTCATCGCCATGCCGGTTCATCCTGTGGTAGTGGCGATGCTTGAGCGTGGCCGAATCGCCGGGCAGGGTTGTGCCCGCGTCGTGGAAACGCACCGTGATCGGACGACCCTCGTAGACCGGCAGCAGGTTGCCGAAGAACAGCGAGATGTCGGGCACCGCGACCCCATCGCAGAAGGTGGTGAAGCTGTAGTCGAAGCGCAGTGCGTCCTCGTCGCGCCAGCGCAGCCGCACCAGCCAGGTCTGCATCACCGGGTCGAACAGCGTGTCGGCGGCATCGTTGCCGGCGCGCAGCCGCAGCCACTGACGCTTGCGCGGATTGCGGCCCGGCGGCGCTCCTGTCAGCGGATTGCGCATCTCCGCGATGGCGAAGTCGCGCCAGGCGCCGGTGCGGACCAGATCACGCAGCGCCTCGGCCTGCGCCTGCGTGGCCAGGCCGCCCACGGGCACCAGGTCGGCCTCGGTGCTGCCCGCGCGCAGCGCCGGCTGCGCGTCGCGCCAGGTGTGCAGGCGCAGGCGGTTCAGCAGCGGATCCAGGCGCTGGCGCGCCGCCTCCGGCAGGTAACGCTGGCGGCTGGCGAACGAGATGGTGCCGGCCACGACCGGGCTGGGGCCGGTGCTGACGATTAGTTCCTGGTCATCCAGCGTGAAGGGTGCCTGGCCTGCGGCAATGTCGAGCGCCAGCCAGGTACTGGCCTGGTTGCCTTCGTGCAGGTGGTAATCCATCAGGCGCGCATGGCGCGCCAGCGACACGCGCTTGCGCACCGTGGCAAGGTACGCCTCGGCCATCACGCGGTCCTGGTAGTCGGACAGTTCGTCGGCGGCAGCGGCGAAGAGGTCGATCAGCACCTGATCGAGGTCCGCTTCGCTGGTGCTGTTCCAGCCGGGCACGCGCTGCGCCATCGCCGTCAGCAGCGTGTGGCGGAACGAGTCATAGTCCTTGGCAAGGTAGTCGATCGCCGGGCCGGGCGACAGCGGACGGCCCTCCTGCGGCGGCGCGCAGTCATTGGTGAAGCAGCCGGGCCGAAACTTGAAGCCGAGGCTGCTGAAGAAAGGATCGATGCGGCTGGCGTCCCACACCAGTTCGAGCGTATAGGTGGAATAGTCGCCTACCGGCTCCACCCGCAGCCCCAGCCGCGTGTTGTCGATGCCCGTCACCGCCGTGACCCTGACCTGCCCCTCGGCGGGGCCGCCCCGCACGCGTGTGCCGCCGCGCACACGGAAGATCTGGCCGGCGCGCGCGGGCTCTGCAGCGATCTCGGCGAGAATGTCGGCGAGGTGCAGGTCATTGAAGAACCGCAGGTCGAGATCGGCCTGGGCCGGCTGCGGGCCTGCCGCCAGGGCGACCAGCGCCAGGCGCATGCCGTTCAGGCCGTGCGCCTGGAGCACATCGGCGCGGTCGTCGGCGTTGTCCTGGTGGATCACCGTGGTCATAGCCCGGTCCTCTGGAACCTGATCACGCGCGAATCCGGACTGCCGGCGGGCCGGTACTTGACCGTCACCTCCAGCCCGCCGGTCAGCGCATCGAGCAGCAGCTCGGGCTGCGTGCCGGGCACCGCTGCCTCGTCGCCGAAGCGCACGTCGATCAGTTCGACCACCACCCGGTGGCCAAGCCAGCGCGACAGCGCCTGCGTGATGCGCGACTTCACCACGCCGCGCAGCACATCGGAAGCGGGCTCGAACACCAGCGTGCGCACGCCTCCCCCGAACTCCGGCAGGAACAGCCGTTCTCCCGGCCCGGTCAGCAGCAGTTGCAGCACCTCGTCGCGAACGTGCTCGGCATCGCTGCCCGGCGCGGCGGTGCGGCCGTCGTCGCCGATGCGGAAAGGGAAGGCCAGATGGCGGCCATTGGAAAGTGCCATGATCAGACTCCGAACGCCCGTGCCTGCACCTGCACCACGATGGCCGGCCCTTGCGGCACCTGCGCCGCGTTCAGGCACAGGCCAACGCTGTTCTGCAGCAGCACGGGCACGTTGCGCACCTTGGTCTGCACGGCGGCGGTGACCCACCGGATCGTCAGGCAGGGCGTGTACACGCCGCCGGGCGCGAAGGTACAGCCGACGATGGGGTGCACGTCGGTCTGCAACAGCGCGGGGCAACCATCGATCAGCGCCTCGGTGTTGCTGGTGATCAGCACTGCCTGGCCTGCGTGCGGGCACATCACAGTGCTGGTGCTGGTCAGGATGGGAATCATGGCGGCACTCCGAACGCCATCGCGCCGTTGACCAGGCTGACCCCTGCCAGCCCGATCTTGATCTGCCCGTTGTTCAGCGAGATATTGGTTGCGCTGATGGTGATCTCGCATGCGCCGCAGCTCAGCACGATCTCGCTGCCGGTCAGCCTGATCTCAGGGCCACCGGTGCTGCCGTGGACCAGTTTCAGCTCGTCGCCCTCGTCATCGAGGATCACCTTGTGACCATGGGAGGACACAATCACGCGCACCTTCGCGCCCTGGGGGGCGGGGCGCTGGCCGCTGGCCCACCAGGCGCCGGACCAGATCGGACTGTCCAGGCGTCCAGCCTCGAACTCGATCCATACGCCCGAACCCACTTCGGGCAGCATCACCATGCCGTGACCGTCACCACCGAACGGCGACACCGGCAGCGCCCACCCGGTGTCCTGGCCGTGCAGCACGCTGTCCACCCGGGCCTTGATCCGGCACAGGTTCTCGGGGTCGTCGACGCTGGTGACGATGCCGCGGTACTTGCCGAAATAGCTGGTCCCCGTGCGCTCGACCAGGCCCTCGATAATGGATTCCGTGACATCGATCATCAGAAGATCTCCACACTGGCTGACACCGACAGCGTCAGGCCGCCGCCGAGCGCCTCGGCGACCTGAGCGCCCGATACCTCGGTGAGCGAATCGGACTTGGCTTCGAGCCGCTGGGTATGCACTGACGGCGTGATGCGGTGGACCACCTTGGTGATCAGGTAATCGCCGCTGTAGGGCGTTGCGCCGGCATCGACGCGCACCTTCAGATATGGCGCCAGCAGTGCGCCATAACAGCCGGGCACGGCCTCTCCGCTCAGGTGATAGACATAGCCATTGCGCCGGGCTTGCGCGATCGCCACCGCGGCAGGGTCGTCACGCGCGCTGTCCGGCCCCGGCAGCAGGCGGCGCGGGGCCAGGTCGACCGGTGTCGCCGGCAGCTGGCGCATCAGGCCCAGATCGGCGGCGCTGGTCTCGAACGTGGTGACGCCCTGGTCGTCCACCCGCAATACCCTGGCCTGCGTGATCTCGCCACCGTCGGGATCCTGGCTGATGCTGGCGTTGGCCAGCGTGCGGCGATCACCCAGCATCAGCAGTGGCGGCAGGTCGGCGGCGTCAGCCGGGTCCGGCAGGAAGCAGCCGATGCTGGCGCCGCGCTCACTGCCCGGCAGCACATAAGCATGGCGGTCATTGAGCCGGGCCAGCTCGCGCAGGAACTGCAGCACCGTACCCCGTCGCACGGTGGTTTCCGGCGTAGCGCTGGTGCCTTCAATCCGTGTGTCGCGGATCGCGTCGAAGCGGCGGAACAGTTCGTCGGCCAGGTCGCTGTGCCGGCGATGCTCGAAGGGCGGCTCGACTTCCTCGTCACGGTGGAGCAGGGCGCTGTCGTCGCGCACCACCATGGTCGCCGCGCTGCGGCCCGGCTGCCCGTCCAGGCTGGCGTCGAGGTTGACGAGGGGGCCATCGATCAATGGCGCGAAGCGGCCGTTGCCGATATCGAGCTCGATGCGCACGCGCGAGAATGGCGCGACCTTCTCGCCCGGCCAGTGCAGCCACCGGCCCCTTTCATCCAGGCACAGGGCCATGCGCAGATGGGCTTCCCAGAACGCGTCCATTTCCTGCGTGACCTCGATCTCTTCGATGCGCGCCAGCTCCTCCTCGCTCGCAGCGCGGTCACCGAACCAGATGCGCAGGCGCGGATCGCCCATGGCTGCCTCCCGCTCAGGTCGCCGGCACGTCGAGCTGGTCGCCGGGATTGGCTACCAGCGTGCGGCTGTCCAACGCGGTATTGGCATCGGCCACATGCCAGTGCTGCGTGGCATCGCCGGACTGCGACTGGGCGATCAGGTCGAGCCGGTCGCTGGCCTGCACCGTGCGGGGCTCGCCGGTGACAGGCGTCAGCCGCCGCAGCCGCAGCGCAACCACGGTTTCTCCGGTCGAGGTGGTGGTCGTGACGGTGGCGACCTTGGCGTAACGGGAATTGGCCAGGAACATGGTCTTGCCCTCAGTGGCGCTTGCCTTACAGCGGTATCAGATCGACGACCTGGTCGGCGGTATTGACGAGGTTGGCGATCGCCTGCGCCTCGCGCGCGATCGTGGTGTATTCCAGCGCGCCCTTTCCCAGCGCGTCATCCGAGCAGTCGTCGATCTCGATCACGCTGAGTTGCAGGTCGACTTCGGCGCGCAGGGGGTTCAACACGGCGTCGTACTCCAGTTCCGCGATCGTCATCGCGTCGATGGTGACTGGCACGACCCGCGTCAGGCCCCAGATGAACAGGATGCGCGGATACTTCTCGCGCGGGATCGGTTGCGCAGGCGCGTCGGCCGCCCCGCCCAGGCCCAGTGCATCGCCGATGGCGTCGAGCGCCTTGCCGAGCAGGCCGGCAACCTTGGCACCAGGCAGCACCATCTTCTCCAGTGCGCACAGTTGCGGGCCGATGCCGAACATCCTGGCCACCGCCTTGTCCTCGTCGAGCAGGTTGGCGGCGCTGAAGTGCGCCTTGAAGGAGATCTTCTCGAAGGTCCGCTCGCCGGCCTGGCTGGTCTCGCGCCGCGACACGCCGCTGGGGCGTGGGGGAATCTGCAGGCTGCGCGACAGCGATTCCGGATTGAACTGGAAGATCACAACGTTCGGTATCGGGCCGAGCAACTGGGTGCCATATTCGATCAGGGCGCCGCGCAGCATGGTCATTCTCCGTGGCCGGTGCTGGCGGCGATCCGTTGCGCCATGCGCGCCGCGAGCGTGGCGGCGTCGGGCGCGGCCTCCAGGCCGATGCGGCCGGCTTCGATACGGGTCGTCCCGGGGCGAGCGCCGACCGGCACCGGGTGCAGCGCCAGCGCCTGTGCCAGCGCCTGCTCCAACGCGTGGGGCAGCAGGCGGGCCGCCTCCCCGGCGGTAAGCGCGGAAACGCCGCGCAGGTCGAGTTCGAGGCGGTCGATATGCAGGCGCCGCGGCGGGCGCGCCTTCCTGTCCGTGGTCATCGCAGGCTCCTTTCCGCTGCCACCAGCGGCGCATAGGGTCCGTACTGATCGAGGCTGCTGGCGCGCTCCAGCTTGTCGTACTCGCGCTGCACGGCGCGGATCACGGCCGGCATGGTCAGGGTCCTGGGCGCGCCCTCGGCGGCGCTCTGCAGGCAGGCATGAAACACAATGGCGCGGATATGCCCGCCGGCAAGGGCGAAGCGGCGCATCAGGAAATCGAAGTCAAGCGCGCTCGCATCCACGCCGGGCGGAATCACGCTGCGCCAGATGCGCAACCGTTCCTCGGGCCCCGGCAGTGGAAATTCGACGGCGAAGCGCAGCCGCCGCAGGAAAGCCTCGTCGAGGTCCTTGCGGCGATTGGTGGCGAGAATGGCCAGGCCCTTGAAACGTTCCATGCGCTCCAGCAGGTAGCTGATCTCCAGGTTGGCAAAGCGGTCATGCGCATCCCTGACCTCGGTGCGCCGGCCGAACAGCGCGTCGGCTTCGTCGAAGAAGAGCATGACGTCCGAGGTGTCGGCGGCATCAAACAGCCTGCGCAGGTTCTTCTCGGTCTCGCCAATGTATTTGTTGACCACCTGGGACAGGTCGATCCGGTACAACGGAAGTTCCAGCGTCTTTGCCAGCGCCTCGGCGCACATCGTCTTGCCGGTGCCGGGCGGGCCTGAGAACAGCACGGCCAGCCCGCCGTCGTTCCAGGCTCTTGCCGTTCCCCACTCGTAGTGGACGCGGGTCAGGTTGCGCATCGCCACAACGATCTCGTCGATCTGGCGTGCCTGCGCCGGCGGCAGCATCAGTTCGCCGAGGTCGAAGCGAGGCACCACGGGCTGGGCCAGCGTGCCCATGTCGAGATCGGCGCGCGCTGCGGCAAACAGCGCTTCGCTGGTCGGCGCATGGCCCAGCGACGCCAACTCGGCGCCGACCCGGGCAATGCCACCGTGCTCGTAGCGGAAGCGCCGTGCCACTTCCGCCAGCGCAGGATGCCGGGCCATCGATGGCACCGCGGCGCGCCAGTATGCAAGCCGTTCGGCATAGGAGGAGGGCGGCAACGTGACGGTGGGCAGCACTTCAGCGCCGCGGTCCAGCATCGCAGCCAGTGTTGCCACCAGCCCCGTCCCCGCGGTCGTAGCGGCTTCAGCCTGATCCTGCAGGCCAATAAACACGGTCAGCGGCAGGCTGGAGAGCGGCGTGGAATCGGCCACCGCTTCATGGCCCGGCACGGCGTCGCCGGCCACGCCCAGCCATTTGCCTGGCAGATACAGGGCATGGCCGCGCAGCCATGCCACGGTCAGCAACTGTGGCAGATGCTCGCGCGCGCATCCGGGTGCCGGCCGCACGGTGGCGATATCCAACGTGGCGGTGCAGGCGGCCAGCCATTGCGCGAGCGGTGCCCCGGCGGCACCGGCCAGCGGCACGATGCGCAGGCGGTGCGACGAGGACGGTGTCCGCAATGTCGCCGACACGCGGGCGGCCAGCATCCCCGCCGCTGCAGGCGGCGCCAGCGCGTCGACGCATTCGAGCGCATCGGGCAGGGCGCCGGCTGGAAACAGAAGCTCTCGCGCCACCAGCGGCGCGACGGTCATCGGCGCCTGCCAGAGCGCGTGCCCGGGCCCGGCCACCAGTGCCAGCAGGCCGTGGCGGGCCAGCACATGCCCGGGGCCAAGTTCGCGAACCACCGCGTCCGGCTCGTCCCACAGCCTCTGCGCCAGCGCCAGTGTCGGGTCGCCACGCTGCGCATCGCCATTGCAGGTCGCGATCACGTGCGAGCTGGCGCTGTCGAGGCAGGGTAGCAGCGCCAGGGCCAGCAGGAAGCACTCCACGGGCTGCAGCCGCAGGGTCTCGGTTACCCAGCCAAATGAGCCACGGGCACAGGCGGATGGAAGCGGTGGCGGCAGCGCAATGCGTTCGCTCAGGTAGCGCGCCGTGACGTCGTTGTCGAAGAACTCGCGCTTCTTGCGCGCATAACGTGCCAGGTCAAGGGCAACGAGCGTACGGTCGGCGAAGTCAGGCCGTGCCGCCGCCTCTTCGCCAACTGCCTGCTGCAGCCCCTGCTCGCCCCACAGCCAGCAGATTTCACGGCGCAGGCGCAGCGTCACCTGGCGCAGCCAATAGCGGGCGAGCGCATCGCCGCCTTGCGCGCCGGGAATGAAGGCGACGGGTTCGAGCCATTCCTCGACGGGAAGCCGGTCCATGGTCAGGGCACCGTCACCAGGGGGCTGGCTTTCGCCTGCTGGCTGTTTACGCACAGGATCACGCGGTAGTCGCCAGCGGATATGCCGGTGATCGCACCGGAGATGGTCAGGGTCTGCTGGTCGGGCGCACTGGCAAACGTGTCGAAGCTGCGTACCGTGACACCGTCGGCCGGACGGTAAAGCGAAACGACGATGTCGTCGGTCTGGTTGCCCAGCAGCAGGCCAGTCAGCGTCAGGTCTCCTCCGGCGATCGCGGCGTCTTCCAGTGTCGGCAGCAGGCGCACGGGCAGCAGGTTGCCGGAACGGGTGCGCGTGGCCGACAGCCGGCGCCGTGCGACCAGCGGCAGCTCGCCCGCCGATAGCGACGTGCCGGCGGCGATGGGTCCCTGCGGATTGCCACCCGGATCGCCCTCGGCGGTGACGCGCAGCCGGTCAGGCAACCGTTGCACCGGCGTGAGCACGATATTGCCCAGCACGATTTCCAGGTCGTCGCCGGTAAGCTCGTCGCCGAACAGCTCGATCGTCTCTCCGGCTTCGAAAGCGCCGGGCTCGATGCGCGCCAGGCGGGGCCCGAGCGTGGGCAGCACGGTGATGGCGATGCCGTCCTCGCCGATTACCGTCTGCAGCGCGGTCCGGTAGTCGATGCCCACCAGCAGCGAGTTGCGTGGCGGATGGCTCGGTACGATCATGACCGGCCGCATCTGGAAGGCAGCGGACAGGCGGTAGCGCTCGTCGGTGCCTTGCATGACCTTGGACAGCAGTTCCACGCCGGATTCATCGAATGTCAGCTTGAGCGGCTCCGGGTTGGCTTGAAGGGCGAGCCGCACGTCGGGCGCCACCAGCGGGTCGAGGCGCAGGTAGTTCAGCTCCTGCAAGGCCGCCATGCCCTGGCCAAGCATTTCGTGCGCGGCTGCGCTGTCGCTCTCCTCGCGGTCATCGAAGGCGGTCAGCAGGTACTTCAGCACCAGCCACAGCGGCGGCGGCTCGCCTTCGTGCAGGGACTGGTTGCGCAGCGTCGCATCGAAGGCGGCTTCATAGAGGAAGAGGTTCAGCTTGGCGGTGGTATTTGTCTCGGCGGCCAGCTCTGGCTTGCCGACGCTGACTTCGAAGCTGCGGCGGATCAGGTGGTCCCGCAGCAGGCGGGTCACCGCGCCGATCGCCCTGCCGGTGTCAGCCAGCGCCATGGCTCAAATCCTGCGCAGGGCGCGCCGCGACAGGCCGGAACGAAGGGCCGGCGCGGGGGGTTGCTGCGGCGCAGCCGGGCTGGCCGGCGCGACGGGCGGCGGGGCGTCCACACGCAGGTGAATCGCGCCGATCGAGACGGCCACCGTGTCGGGCGCGGCCGCCGCTACCGGCGGCTCGGCCCATTCCGGTTCGGGCCGCAACCACGCTGCATTGCTGTCACCTGGTACGGAAAGGGGCATTGCGGGCGCGGCTTCCGGCAGGTTGGCGCTGGCCTCTTCCATGTACGCGCTTGTCTGTGTGGCACCGCGTAGCGCTTGCGCCCCGGATGCCCGGGCGGGCGCGGACTCCTCCGGCTCCGCGCTGGAGATCCAGCGCAGCGCGGCCGCGATCATTGCCTGCGCCGTCGGAGGCGTGCCGGCGCGCGCAGCTTCAGGCGCAGCGGCCAATGCCGTGGGCGACGCCTCGCGTTCTGGGGCGGTGGGGACCAGGCCTGCCGCGGATGCTGGCACCGGCGGTGTTGGCAACTCGACGCGCTGCCGTGGTATCTCACCGGGCATGCCCGCCGCAATTGACCTGGCCTCCGTCAGGGGCTGGCTGGCGGCCGCCGCGGCGGGCCGGGCCGTGGACTTCGGCTCGTCCACCAGTTGTACCGGCCCGTCGGCGCCCGGCGCGGCATCGGGGCCAGCATCGTCCGGGCCTGCCTCGGCGAGCGTCGCAGTGACGGGCCGTGCCGGTGATTCGCCCGACCCGACGTGAATCCCGCCGGCTTGCATCAGCGCGCCAAAGTAGTCGCTCATGGCGTATCCCCAATCCAGTCCAGGTAGCGCTTGCGGCGTGCTGGCGGTACCGCCAGCACCTCGCGCTCGCTCCAGCCAAAGTGCGTGGCCAGCAGGTGGATTTCGCGCAGCAGCGCAGTCTGACAGCGGCGCAGCCGCGCCAGCACGATCTGCTCCAGGTCGACACGCACCTCATTGCTCTCGCCGCACACCGGGCAGTGGCAGGCGACTGTGAACGCCACCAGCGGATCCAGCGCCGCCAGCGTCTCCGCGAGCTCCGCTTCATCGTCGATGGTTATCTCGCCTTCGACGATCAGGCTGTCGAGCATTGCCCTGACGGCGGCCTGGCGCGTGCCTGCGGGGCAGGCCTGCCGCCACGCCCGCAGGTCGGCGCCACGGGGGCGTCGCACGGAAACCGCTCGGTGGTGGGCGTCATCGCCCAGCGTCAGCCGCACGACATCTTCTGCCGGGACCTGGGCCATCAACATGGCCAGCGGCAGCTCGAATTCGAACCGTTCGGCGCATGCGCTGCTGCCGCAGGCGGCCTGCAGTTCGAGCCGGTCGGTCGCCTCCGTCGTCGCCAGCACGCGCAGCAGCGCGCCGATGCGCGCGCTCACCGGTTGTGCCCACCAGTAACGGGCATCGCGCGGGGCGGCGCACGACGCCAGCAGGGTCGTCACCAGCGCCTGGCGGTCGTCGGTGCCAAAATCCACATCCAGATCATCGGCGCCGCCGAACGCACGCCAGCCGGCGCGCCGCCTGTGCTGCGCGAGCCGCTGCGGCGTGGCCATGAGTTCAAGCTCCCGTGACCGGCTCGGCCGGTTCGGTCACATCCAGGTCGCGCTCCCAGCCTTCGTTTTCGAGCTTCAGGGTCTGGATCAGTACCGCGTTGGCATTGGCGTCGAGGTCGGCCACCGCCTGGAACTCCGAGACCCAGCAGCGGTATACCTTGTAGGCGAGGACCACCTGCCCGGTCTCGTTCATGATCTCGATCAGCACGTCCTTGCGGAAGTCCTTCAGGCTGACCTCGGCGCCGAGCCCGCCGCCGACATGCCAGATCTTGTTGGCCCAGTTCTCGAACTCCGGGTCGTGGGTGACACCGCGTTCCAGCGTCAGCGCCTCGTACTTGGTGCGTCCGGGCGACTTGCGCGAGGTGGACGGGTCCCCGCCTTCGCGGTGCTCGACCACTTCCGTGCTGCGCTTGAGCGCGCCGATCTTGCTGACGCCGGCGACATAGCGCCCGTCCCACTTGATGCGGAATTTGAAGTTCTTGTACGGATCGAAGCGGTGGGTATTGACGGAAAACTGTGCCATGATCCGACTCCCTTACGGTTCCAGCGCGCCGGCGATCTGCTGGATCGTGATGACGACGAACTCCGCGGGCTTCAGCGGGGCGAACCCGACTTCGATATTGACGATGCCGCGGTTGCGATCGTCCTGCGTCGTGGTTTCCTTGTCACACCTGACGTAATACGCCTCCTGCCGCGTCATTCCCTGGAACGCCCCCTGGCGGAACAGCCCGTTCATGAACACGCCTACATTGAGGCGGATCTGCGCCCACAGCGGCTCGTCATTGGGTTCGAACACGACCCACTTCGTGCCGCGGAACAGCGACTCCTCAATGAACAGCGCCAGGCGCACGATAGGGATGTACTTCCATTCGCTGGCGAGCTGGTCGGCGCCGTCCAGCGTACGAGCGCCCCAGCAGAGGTTGCCGTACACCGGGAAGGTCCGCAGGCAGTTCGCCGCCAGTGGATTGAGCACGCCGTTCTGCAGGTCGGTCAGCTGATAGGCCAGCGCCTGCACGTTCTGCAGGCGGGCATCGGTACCGGCGGGGGCTTTCCATACACCGCGGCTGGCGTCCGTGCGCGCATAAAGCCCGGCGATGGTGCCCGACGCGGCGATGCTCCTGAGCCGGTTGTTGTTGGCGGGGTCGGGCGCGAACGTACGCGGGAAATAGACCGCCGCGTTCTTGTTGCGCAGGCCGTCGTTGTCGGCGAGCCAGGTCTGCATGGCTTCCAGGGTGGCGGTGGTCTCGGGGATGTCGATCAGCAGGAAGCCGCGCCGCGCGGCGATATAGGTGGTCGCTTCGCTGTACAGCGCGGACATCTCGTTCGGCGCCAGGTCAGCGGCGCGAGGAATGCAGAGGATGTTGACCAGGTCGACATCCTCCAGCGCGTACAGCCCGGTCTTGGTCAACGCCTCGCCAGTCAGCGCGGGCCCCTCGACCGGCGCAATGCCGTCCTGTCCTCCGGCGAGCTGGTGTTGCTGTATGTTGGGGTTCAGGCCGGCGGGGAAGCCGAGGTCGCCCGAGGCGGGCCCCACCACGTCGAGCGTGGCCCCCGCCAGGTAGGTGGGGCTGGTGCGTCCGCCCTGTACCAGGAAGCGGAATGGCGCGCTGGCGCTGCCGTTGCCGCGCAAGACCACGGTGGCGCCGGCCAGCACGGCGCGCTCCGAGTCCGCTGTCACCGCAGGCAACAGCGCGGTGGCGCGGATGGCGGCTTCGACGAAGGGGCGCACGGCCTGGTATGTGGTGGGCGTGGCGCCGCCGTAGTCCAGCGTGGCGGTGTGCGACACGCGAACCACGGCCGGGGAAACATCGCCATTGACGGTGACCGTGAAGGTATCCCCATCGTCGGGGATGTCGGGCGCGCCTGCCGCCAGCTCGTTGCCGAGCGTGCCGGTCGCGGCCGGTCGCGTCAGCGGGTCGGGCAGGTCCGCCATATCGGCCGATCCGTCCAGCACGCGCCGATCCAGCTGCACGATGCGCGAGCCCGCATTGACCACCGCCAGCGCGAAGTTCGGACTGGCGCTGTCCATCGTCAGGTTGCGAAAGGTTTCGCTGCGCAGCAGTCGGCGCACGCCGTTCTGGAGCACGACCTCGCTGACGTGCAGGTTGAAGGTGTTGGCCGGGTCGCTGGTCTCGTAGTCGATATCGAGCATCACAGCGTTGCCCCAACTGCCGGGATTGACCGCGACGGCACCGCGGATCTGCCGGCCGGCCAGCACGCGGAACATCGGATCGCCGCTGCCCGCGGGCCCGTCGGTGACCACTGCCCGTGCTTCCACGGCATTTTCGGTTGCCGTGGCGCTGCCGGTGGTACCGACTCGCACCACCCAGCATTCGCTGCCGCCGTTCTGGAAGAACTGCTTGATGCCATAGCTGGCGGGGCTGTCGATATGGATGCCGCCGAACTCGCGCTCGAAGTCGGCATACGACAGGCACTGCACCGCCTCGTCGAGGGGACCTCGCGGGAACCAGTCGATGAACGCGGCAATGGATGTCGCCACGCCGGTGATGGTCCGTACGCCGCTGGACTTTTCCTGGATGTACACACCGGGGTAGCTGACCGTTACCATAGCCTCTCTCCTGGAGCCCGTCTCGGCCCTGTCTAAGATAGTGGTAGCGCTCGCCCGGTGAATTGAATTTAATTTTCTTCTGATCAAGACGCGGGTGAAAACGTATCATCCGCGAAACTCGCTCGATCGGCTCGTCAATTGCCGCTTGCGGGGAACCGCATCCTGGTATTAGTTGGTCCTGTGACATGCCGAAAGCCCGCGTGAGGCGCTGTTGGGAATCGCCATCCCGGACTGAAAGCCGTTCGACTCTGGCCTCGACTCGCGAATTTCCCCCGAGGAGATGGGCGTGCGTGCAATCTTCATCAGCTATCGCCGGGATGATGCCGAGGGCCAGGCCGGGCGCCTGTTTGACGATCTCACCGAACATTTTGGTGACGACGCAGTGTTCATGGACGTCGCTGGCATCGAGCCCGGCCGCGACTTTCGCAGTGTGATTGACCAACACGTCGCCTCTTGCGGTGTTCTGCTTTCGATTATTGGCAAGAGCTGGCTTACGACTTGCGACGAATCGGGCGCGCGGCGGCTCGATGATCCGGCAGATTTTGTCCGCCTTGAAACGGCATCGGCACTTCGGCGTGACATTCCGGTCATACCCGTTCTGGTGCATGGCGCGACGATGCCCCGTGCAGAGGACTTGCCCGAGGACATGAGAGAGTTGGCGTTTCGCAACGGCGTCGAGCTAACGCACGCACGTTGGGAATCTGACGTTCAGCTACTCGTGAAGGCTCTGCGTCCCTATGTGCAGTCGAAGCAGTTGCCGACAAGGCAGGATCGCGAGACCACGCCGCCGGCGCGGTCCGCGCTGGCGCCCGGTACCCGTATGGTCCTGGCAGGCGTCGGAGCAGGACTGGTGCTGGCGGCCGGCAGCTATTTGTGGCATCAGCGCTCTGTCAATGAGGCATTAGCGCCCGAACCGCAGCACGGGGAGCGCGCCAGTCATCCTGTCCCGGCTCGTGCTCCTGCCAATGCTCCTGGTACCGCGCCGGTGACCGCCCCGGACTCAGTACGTCCGCCTTCGCCCCAGAGTCCCCGTGAGCCGCGTTTCGCAACCATCTGGGAAATCGCGCAGGGCCAGGCCTGGGAGGCCCGGCACGGGCTGACGTCAGAAGAGCTTCAGCACGAACTGGACACGCTTGCTGGCCAGGGATATCGGCTTGTGGATCTGAGCGGCTACGCTGTCGGAGGGCAGGAACGCTACGCCGCGATCTGGCAAAAGGGATCGGGTCCTCCCCGGGAAGCGCGGCATGGCTTGACTGCGAATCGATACCAGCAAGAGTTTGACCGCCTGGTCGCTCAAGGATATCGCCCTGTCCATGTCAGTGGCTACGCTGTCGGTGACCAGGTTCGCTTTGCAGCCATCTGGGAAAAGGACGCGGGCGTCGCGTGGGTTGCACGACATGACTTGACGCCAGGTCAGTTTCAGCGCCAGTTCGAGCGGCTCACCACAGATGGCTATCGGCTCGTCGATGTCAGTGGGTACGTGCGTGAGGGGCAGGATCGCTACGCCGCTATCTGGGAGAAGAGGCCTGGCCCCGACTGGGAAACGCATCACGGCATGTCGCCGGAACTCTACAAGCAGGAATATGACCGGCTGGCCCGGCAGGGCTATCGTCCCGTACGGATCAGCGCGTGGGGTGCCGGGAATACGACACATTACGCCGCTATCTGGGAGAAAGGGGAAGGATCCAAATGGGCCGCTGAACATAGCGTGCCGTCAGGGCAGTATCAGGCGGCATTCACTTCAATGAAGCGGGCGGGCTATCAACTCATGAGCGTCACCGGCTATCAGCCAGGCATTGAGTAGCAGGTGCGGGCACATTCTCGCCAATGTGGCGAAAACAAATTAAATCCTGAGGTCAATAAAAGTGAAAGTGTTACATAAATGAAATTTTGTGTGAGCGGACGCATTTGCATCTTGATGGTTGCCTTTTTGCTAATAAAGTAAATAGATCCATCTTTTCGGGGCATCTGGCGAGACCCTTGATAAGTCAGACAAAGGGAAGCAGGGATGCCGATATTCGGATGGATCGACCCTGAGAGGTCATAGAGTCTCCTGCGAGGAGACCAGACAGCGAGTCTCTGTTCTTGTCCACCGTCTTGGGGGATCGGTGGGCAAGGCGCCACGAAGCAGGCCGCCATGGCCGGCTTGCGGCCGACCGGCGCACCCTGATGTCATTCCCCAGTACCGACGGACCTTCTGGACGGCTGCGTTGACGCCATCCTCAGCAAGGGAAGTCAGATGGACTGCCTACAAGGGGATCGCACATGTCTTCCTTCGACGAACTGCTCGCTGAAACGATTAGCACTCCGGGGCTGCTCGGGGCTTCTGACATGTCGCAGGATGAGGAACGCAAGCTCTTCGAGAGCGAGAATCCGCCCCCGGAGACCTCGATGCTGCTCGGTACGGCCATCGTCTCCACTCGCGCAATGGACATGATCGTCGCGTTCGAGGTGAGCAGCGAAGCCGCCTACACCCGGTTGTATCGCCATCCGGTATGGCCACACGGCAAGTCAGGCGTCACGATCGGGATCGGCTACGACATCGGCTATGTGACCGCGGACGTGCTGGCGACCGACTGGACCGGCGCGATCGGCGATCCTGCCGTCGGCACGCTGAAGCCCGCATGCGGAAAAACCGGCGAGGCTGCCCACCAGATCCTGCCGCAGATGAAGTCGGTAGACGTGCCGTTCACCGCCGCGGACGCGGTATTCAAGAAAACCGTCATGCCGCGCTTCATCGGCCGGACACTCGCGGCGCTGCCGCCTGCCGCGGAGAACCTGACGCCCGATTGCCTGGGCGCGCTGGTGTCGCTGACCTATAACCGGGGAGCTTCCTTCAACGCCGCCGGGGATCGCTACCAGGAGATGCGCGCCATCCGTGACGATATTCAGGCGGGACGCCTTGCCGACATCCCGGCGCAGATCCGTGCGATGAAGCGCCTGTGGGCGGGCAAGCCGGAGATGGCGGGCCTGCTGCGACGGCGCGACCTGGAAGCCCTGTTGTTCGAGCAGGGACTGGCCTGAACCACCGCCGCAGGCTGGTGCCTGCGCGCCAACGGGGACAGAGCGTGCGCCGGGGCGCTGGGCAACCCGGCCGGTGAGAGGGAGGCTGCCATGCCGATTCGCCAGATAGCCGGTACTGATATCGAGTATTTCCTGGTGCTGTTCGACGAGGAGGGACGCGAACGGCCGGAGCCTGACGGCTCGCTGCTCAGCGCCGCCATTTGCCAGCGGCTCTCCGACCCCGGCGTGCCGGTGACCGACGTATTCGTCTGCAGTCATGGCTGGCAGGGCGACGTGCCTGCCGCCATTGCCCAGTACGACAACTGGATCCGCGCCATGGCCGCCTCCGAGGCTGATCTGGCTGTGATGCAGGTCAACCACGCGGGCTTCAACCCCCTGGTGATCGGCATTCACTGGCCCAGCCTGCCGTGGGGCATGGAGACGGTACCCGCGGAAGGGGCGGCCGTGCTGTCTGCCGGACACGATGCTGACGTCAACGCCCTGGCCGCGCAACTCGGCGAGAACGCGCGCGAGACCATCGCGAAAATCTTCGCCTATGCGGAGACGGCCAGCAGCACCGCGCTGACGGCCGCCATCGAGGATGATTTCGCGGCACTCTTCCAGCTTTCCGGCCTGCGGACCGGCAGTGCAAACGGGCGTCCGGGTGCGGACCAGGACGGCTTCGATGCGCAGGCCATCGTCGCGCAGGCTGAAGGGAGCGACGCTGGCGATGCGGCGAGGAATGTGCAAGTACTGGGCTTCGGCAGCCGGGCAAAGGATGCCATTCTGGCCCCGCTGCGCCAACTCTCCTTCTGGAAGATGAAGGATCGCGCGCGCCGCTTCGGCGAAACCGGCGCACATGGGTTGCTGATCGCCATGCAGGAAGCGGCTCCCAAGGCGCGCTTCCACCTGATGGGTCACAGCTTCGGCTGCATCGTCGTGTCCGGAACGGTGGCTGGCGAGTCGGGTGGTGCCGCGCTGCGGCGCCCGGTGGAATCTCTTTTCCTTGTCCAGGGCGCGCTTTCGTTATGGTCCTATGCCGACGATGTTCCTTATGCGCCAGGTACCCCAGGCTACTTCCGGCGTATCGTTGCAAACGGCATGGTGCGTGGGCCGATCCTGACCACGCGTTCAAGGCACGACACGGCGGTCGCCAAGTTCTATCCGCTGGGCGCTGGCGCCAAAGGACAGTTCCTGCTTGGCGACGACTTGCCGAAGTACGGCGGCATTGGCGCATTTGGCATCCAGGGGAGTACCGGCATCGTCGACATGCCGATGGCGGCCAGCGACTTGCCCTACGACTTCAGTGAAGGCAGCGTCTTTAACCTTGAGGCAAGCAACGTCATCTGCAACGGCGGTGGCGCGGCCGGCGCGCACAACGATATCGCGCATCCCGCTGTCGCGCATGCTTTCTGGGCCGCGGCGATACAGGGATCAGCCCGGCCCTCAGTGCTGGCGCCTGAGTGGGGAACAGCTTTCGAGCCCTCCACACCCCCGACAGGATTCGGCGTCGGCACGGGGACGCCTGGAGGCACGGGTACCGGGACAGGCACGGGGACTTCGCGAGGTGTCACGCCGGCGCCGTCTGTCCCGCCCGCGGACGGTCGAGGCCTTCTGGGCATCGACGAGGAGCTTCTCGCACCGCCAGCACCGGACCAGCAGCAGGCACCCGCCCCGGCCGAAGAGTCGGGGCCACCGCGCTGGATCCACGCTGAGTTCGAGGGACTCGCACCGGAGGCGCCGGTGGTGCAGGGCCAGTGGTACACACTTGCCTTTGACCTGGATGTCGTCCGGCGTGAAGCTGCACTTGTGATCGCGGATGTACCACTGCCAGAAAGCGGCCTGTTCGCGCCGGAAGCCAGGGACGTCGTGTTGACGGTGCAGTTGGACACCGATGACTTCGAGACGTCAGGCCACACCAGCCAGATGCGCGTGCCCCGCGTGGGCAAGGGCTTCACCAAAGCCCGTTTCGACGTGTCGCCACGGAAGAGCGGGCCATGCAAGCTCAAGGCAACCATCCTTAAGGATGGCCAGTTCATCCAGCAGATGGACCTGACGATCCTTGTGGGCGTGCCGGGTGCGCCCACTGAGGTCAAAACGCGCGGACGCGCGCTGAGCGGAGTCGCCGTGCTGCAGCCGCGCGATCTGAGCCTGCAGATCTATCCGGGCAGCGCCGGCAGCTACGAGTGCGTGGTGTGCGGCCCTGTGGCCACCCGGGTGCGGCTGCCGATCAATGCCGGCTTGATTGACAGCTATATCAACAGCGCCCGTGCGGAACTGATGAAGGTAGTGATGCACCAGGACCCTGCTGGCCGCTACGTGTTCCAGCGCGACATCGACATCGCCCCCGACGCGCAGGAAAAAGCCCTGCAGATCATGGCCCGGGCTGGCGCGCTGCTGATGCTCAAGCTCTTCGAAGGTGCGGGCGCGGGAGACGACGCCAGGGCGGTTGGCAGGGCCTTGCGCCAGTTGAGCACCAATCCGGACGTCCGCCTCAGGATCCAGGTTGTCGCCGAGACGCTGCCGATTCCCTGGCCACTGCTCTACATGGGAGACGTGAGCGGCGCAGCGCCGCTGGACTGGAACAATTTCCTTGGCATGCGTCACATCATCGAGCAGATTCCGCTGCAGAACCCGATGGCCGTGATGGCACCGGAAATCCCCAGCACCCCGGACCTGAAGGTCAGCCTGAACTTCAATGCGGGCATCGATGCGGCGATGGGCGTGGACTTCGTCCAGTCCCAGCGTAGCTTTTGGAAGGACCGCGCGGGCATCGCCGTGACAGACCGCGCCACGCCGACCGATTTTATCGGCGCGCTCAACAACCGGGACACGCCGGACCAGATTCTCTACCTGTACTGCCACGCGGTATCGCGGGGTCTGACGGAGGCTGGAGGACCCGGCGCATCGAGCCTGGCGCTGACTGACGAACTGATCAGCCTTAACGACCTCGATCTCACCGCGCCTCGCGCCGTGCGGCTGGGCGGCCAGCCGCTGGTCTTCATCAACGCGTGCGAATCTGCCGAGATGTCGCCAACGTTCTACGACGGCTTCGCACCCTACTTCATGGACAAGGGCGCGCGCGGCGTCATCGGCACGGAATGCAAGACGCCAGCCCTGTTCGCCAGGGCGTGGGCAGATCGATTCTTCGAGCGCTTCCTGCACGGCGAACCGCTGGGCGAAGTCGTGCTCGGCCTGCGGCAGGAGTTCCTCAAGGCGCATGGCAACCCGCTGGGGCTGCTGTACGCGGTGCACTGCGATGCCGACACTGTCATCCGGCCGGCGCTGAACTGAGCCCTTCCATGAAGCCACAAGATGGCGGCACGCGGGCCGTCCCGGCCCAGCTCGCCAACTCAGGCGATACCGGGCCAAAGCCCGACGGCGGGTTGACACGGGGCGCGACGCTCGGACAGAAACGCGCCGCCGGCGCGGCGGCCACCAGCGTGTCCGCCTTGCGTGTCGACGTTGTCAACGGCAACCTGAAATTCTTCGATGCCCCCGTGCTGGTGGGCCACTATCGCGGTAGCGCGCTGATGGGTACCGAGGCCGTCATGGACTGGCTGATCGGCAATGCCATGTCGACCTCGATGCGGCTGGGGCGCTATCCGCAGGAACTGAAGACGCAGCAGGTCTTCGTCAATACCAGCGCGGACAGGATCAACCCCCTGCGCGACGTGCCGCGTCCCAAGGGCATTGTCGTAGCCGGTCTCGGCGACGAGGGGCATCTGCGCGCCAGCGGGCTGGCCGAGACGGTGCGGCTCGGCGTCATCGCCTGGGCACAGCATCTGACTGAAGCCGCGCGCCCTCCGGGCGAGTCGGTGCCCTGGCCGGCTTCATTCTCGCTCGCCGCGACGCTGGTTGGCAGCGGCGGCACCGGGATGTCGCCCGGCCAGGCTGCGCGCTCGGTGGCCGAAGGAGTGCGTGAGGCCAACCGCCTGCTGGCTTCCGCGGGCTGGCCTGTGGTGGAGTGCCTGAGCCTGGTCGAGCTGTACCTGGACCGGGCCGCGGAGGCGTGGCGGGCACTGCAGCTGCTGGTCCAGGCCTGTCCGGGGCGCTTTGTCATCAAGCCCTTTATCCGCAGTAGCCCAGGTGCGCTGCTGCGGCCGCTGGATTCCAGCTATCGGGGCGCGGACTTCGACCTGATCACGGCGACCACGCAGGTCGACGTCCGAGGCGCTTCCTCCATCATCTATACGCTTGATACCCGGCGTGCACGTACCGAAGTGCGTGCCGTGGCGGCGCAGGGCCGCCTCCTGCGCGAACTGGTAAGCGTGGCGTCGTCGAATACCTGCAACGACGACAGTGTCGGACGTACGCTGTTCAAGTTGCTGGTTCCGGTCGAAGTGCGGCCGTTTCTTGCCGGCGCCAGCGAAATGCAGATCGAGCTGGACCCCGGAACCGCCGGTATTCCGTGGGAGATGCTCGACAGCGGGCGGGATGCCGACGCCGGCGAGAACGCCGACTACAAGCCGTGGGCGATCCGCGCCAAGCTGTTGCGCAAGCTGCGCACGCAAGAGTTCCGCCGGCAGGTGGAAGACGCCGGGCGGCGCGCGCCGATCCTCGTGATCGGTGATCCGTGCACGGACGACAAGCGCTATCCGCTGCTGCCCGGCGCGAGGCGAGAGGCGCGTGCGGTGTCGGCGCTCTTGTCAAGGCGGCTCGGCGCCGACCGTCAGGTAAAACTCCTTGCGGCGGCCAACGACATCGACCGCGGGCCAGACAGTCGACAGGTCGTGGCGACGCTACTCGACGGCGACTGGGGCATCGTTCACATTGCAGGCCACGGCCAGGCGGCCAGCGACGAGGCGGCGGCAGCGGACAACGGGGCAGGGCGGGCAGGTGGCGTCGTCCTTTCCAACGGGACTTTCCTCGGGCCAGAGGAACTCGCGAGGATGCAGCGCGTGCCCGAACTGGTGTTCATCAACTGCTGCCATCTGGCGAAGACGGATACGGCAAACCTGCTGGGCACCTGCCCGACGCCATCCTTTCATCGGCCGGATTTCGCCGCCAGCGTGGCCGAAGCCCTCATCAAGCTCGGCGTGCGCTGCGTGGTGGCCGCAGGTTGGGCCGTCGATGATGCGGCGGCCGAGATATTTGCCACCGCGTTCTATCGCGCCCTGCTGGACGGCCAGCGCTTCCTCGATGCGGTCGCGATTGCCAGGGAGGCGGCGTACAAGTTGCCCAGCAATACCTGGGCAGCCTATCAGTGCTACGGCGACCCGGACTGGTGCCTCCCGGGCTGGATGGACGTAGGCCCGGGCGGCGCCCGGGCGGCCAGCGAGGCACCAGAGGAAGAGAAGCAGCGCTTCGCAGCAGCCTATGCCGGCATTGCGTCGCCGCAGGGACTGCTCCTTGCCCTCGAGATGATCCAGATGGAATTGCGCGTGAGCGGGGCCAATGTGGAGCAGTCCGCCAGGCGCCTGCGCTATCTGCACGATACCTTTGGCGACCCGGAGCGCAACTGGGCACGCATGGGCGCAGTGGCCGAAGCGTTTGCAACGGCCTGGCGGGAGGCCGGCTTGCTCGAGGAAGCCGCCGCCTGGTATCAGGCCGCCTTTAAGGCGGCGGACGGTAAGGCGACCCTGCAGTCCGCCGAGCAGCTGGCGAACGTGCAGGTGCGGCTGGCATGGCAGCGCCTGCGCGCCGTCGCTGCCACTGCCGGCGCAGACGTCGCCGCGCTGCAATCTGCCGTCGACGCTTCCAGGGAACTGCTCCTTGCAACCATGGGGCAGCTGGCACAGCTGCTCGCGCTGCACCGGTCGATGGAGCGGCTCGCGCTGTGCGGCTCGGCCAGCAAGCGGCTGGCGATGGTCGAGCGCCTGGCCGGCCGCCGCGATGCCGAAATTGCTGCCATTGGTGAAACCGTGCGGTGGTACCGGGAAGCCGAGGCGGCCGCCATGGCGCACGGCGCTCGCAACGCCTACTACCCGGCCATTAATCGCTGCGCGGCGGAGCTTGTCGCGCACTGGACAGCGGGAACGGAGGGTGATTACGCGGGCGACTGGGAAGGGTTGGCGACGGCATCGCCGGAGCGGAACCATGCCGAGCCGGACTTCTGGAGCCGGTCGGCCTTGAGCGAGTTGTGGGTTTACCAGTGCGCCGCGCGGCGCACCCTGTCAGATGACTTGTCGTCGATCCTCGCGGACCTGGGCAAGCTGCACAGGAGCCTGCCGGCCATCAACAACTGGCGTACCGTGCGCGACCAGGCCGACTTCGTCCTGCCGGTCTACCAGCGGCATGCCGACGCGGCAGAGCGGGCCGCAGCCGAATCGCTGTTGCAATGCCTGGAGCGCTGGGCGGACCCCGCCCCGGCGGGCCATTGATGAGCGCCGTGCCTCCCGCCTTGCCTGCCGTGGTGGCCCTGGCGGGCCGACGCATCGATGCCGCGGGTGCGCAGCCGGCGCGTTTTCCACCAGCAAACGTGGAGCGCGTCGCGGAGCGCATCGCCGCCGGCTTCCGGCTGGTGGGGGCGGCCGCGCTGGTGTGCTCGGCGGCCTGCGGCGCGGACCTCATTGCGCTCGACGTGGCGGCAAAGCAGGGGCTGCGCCGCCGCATCGTGCTGCCGTTCGAGGCAAGCCGCTTTGTCGAGACCTCGGTGCGCGACCGTCAGGGCGATTGGAGCGCGGCTTTCTGGCGGCATGTCGGTGCCGCGGAGCGGGAGGGCGATCTGGTCGTGCTGCAGCCTTCCGGCGAAGACGACCAGGATTACCGGATGGCCAACACCAGGATCCTGGTCGAGGCTCAGGCGCTCGCACGAGCGTTCGCCCCGGCAAAGCCATCGCTGCACGCGTTCGCTGTCTGGGATGGACAGCCACGCCCCGGCGCGGACGCGACCATGGCATTCGTGGAGCTGGCCACGCTGTCGCACTTCCACATCGTGACCATTCCTTCGCTATAGGAGCAGGGCGGCAACTTGCGCTTGCTAGAGATCGGGGAGCTGGCTGATGAACGACTTGCTATGCTGCGCGACGCGGTTGCCAAGCTCTGGCTCCAGCGCGTCGAGGATGCCGACATTGATCTCGGCCCTGGAGTCGTAATGCGTGAACTCCACATCATTGCTGCTCGCCTTGAAGAAGAGCACCTGCGTGACCGCCGAGCCTGCCTTCAGCGCGAAGGCCATCATGGATACGACGAAGCGTCCGTCGGCGGCCTCCTCCGCCAGCGCCACCTGGAAGCTGGACACGCTGGAAGCACTTGTCTCGCGGCTGAAGATGGTGATCCACGGCTTGCTCTTGTCCATGCTGGCCAACCCGTCGAGAGTGGTCTGGACCAGCGCGAGCGCGCCGGGGGCGCCCGGGCCGAGCAGCAGCGCCGCCACGGACATGACGGCCTTGTGCGTCTCGAACCTGTCGCTGCCCTCGACATAGCGGGTGGCCGTCGTGCTTTCGATCAGCCAGCCGATATTGGCCAGCACCCGCACGTACTCCTTGTACCAGGCTTCGACGTTGTCCGGATCGCCTGCGGTGCGCCTTGCAACCAGTTGCGCCAACAGCAGCGAGTTTGCCACCGCAGTGCGGCGCTCGGCCGGCACTCCCCTGGAAAAGGTCAGGACGCCAGAACCTATCACGACGGCCTGGTCCTTGTTTTCATCGAACTGCGGCGTGTCGCCGTCCAGCAGCATCGGATCGCGCGAGTGATCCACCGGGGGAAGTTCCGCGTCAAGCAAGAACGTCTTGGCGCTGTCGATCGTGACGTCTGGCATGGGGATCTCCGGCAAGTTGAGAGGTTCGTTCATTCTAGGTCGGCAGCAGGGATTCGCCACCATTGGCGACCTCGTGGCAAGAAGCCTGGTATTGGGAGCAGGAAATGACCTCAATATTCATTAGCCACAGCAGCGCCGACAACATGGCGGCGGCTGATATGAAAGCGTGGCTGGAAGCGCAGGGCCACGCTTCGCTGTTCCTGGATTTCGACCCGGAGGCCGGAATCAAGGGCGGCGCCGGATGGGAGCAGACGCTTTATCAGAACCTGCGCCAGTCGCAGGCGGTGATCGCGTTACTGACTCCGAACTGGCTGGCCTCCAAATGGTGTTTTGCCGAGCTGGTACAGGCACGGGAGCGCGGCAAAGCGATTTTCCCGGTCAAGGTGCAAGCCTGCGATGCAAGCGGCATCTTCAGCGATATCCAGCACATCGATCTGACGGCCCAGCCGGAGGAAGGCTATAAGCGACTCAGGATCGGCCTCCTGGAAAGGGGGCTCGATCCGTTGGATGTTTTCGACTGGGACCCCAGACGGCCACCTTATCCGGGGCTCCTGGCATTCGAGGAACAGGACGCGGCCATCTTCTTTGGGCGTGGCGAGGACATTCTCAAGACGCTCGAAACCCTGGATGCGCTACGCCGTCAGGGCAGCGAGGCAGCGCGATTCGTGCTCTTGCTCGGCGCATCGGGCAGCGGAAAGTCGTCGCTGGCAAGGGCGGGCGTCATCCCCCGGCTCAGGAAGAAGCCTGCCGAATGGCTTGCAACCCCGCCTTTCCGGCCCCAGGTCGAACCGCTCGACGAGTTGGCCGTAGCGCTGGCCGCGAGCTTCGATGCCCAGGGGACGCCGCGCGACTGGAGAACGATTCGAACCGAGCTGCACACGGCGGCGGCACAAATTCCCCCGGATGGCCAGGCACTGCTCGGCTTTGCCCGGGATCTGGCGATTGCCGCCAAACGTCAGGAAGCGACGGTATTGCTGACCATCGACCAGGCCGAAGAGCTGTTTGGCTACACGCCAGCGGAGGCAGCCACGCGTTTTCTCCGGCTCCTACGTGCCGGGCTGGAGATCGGCGACCGGCGGCTGATGGCAATCGCCACGCTGCGCTCGGACTTTCTCGGCGATTTCCAGAACCACCCGGCGCTGCAGGACAACGACTATCCACATCATTTCCGCTATCGGGCCGTTCCCATTGACCCAATGCCGCTGCGAAGCTTCCCGGAGATCATCCGGGGGCCAGCCCGGTTAGCCGGATTGCAACTTGCCGATGGCCTGGTAGAGGCCATGGTGAGTGATACCGGTACCCGCGATGCGCTGCCCCTGCTGGCCTTCACGCTGAGGAGACTCTACGAGCGCAGCGGCGGCAGCGGCCGCCTGGCGCTGGACGAATATGAACGTCTCGGCCGCTTGGAAGGGGCGGTCCGGGAAGAGGCAGAACGAATCATCGCAGAGACAAAGCCCGCCCCGGACGAACTTGACGCGCTACACGCCGCCTTTGTGCCAACGATGGTGCGGATCAATGCCGAGGGCGCCTATTCGCGCCGGCGTGCCCTGGTCGACGATCTGCCACGCCGCGTCCTGGCGCTGCTGCGGCGATTCATAGACGCGCGTCTCCTGGTCACCGACCGTGATTCCCAGGGCCGGGAGACCAGCGAAGTTGCGCACGAGGCGCTGTTGCGTACCTGGCCCCAGCTGAGCAACTGGCTGATGGAGGATCGGGACAAGCTGCGTACGCTGGAAAGCCTGCAACGTGCCGCGGAAGAGTGGGACCAGGGAGGGCGACGTGGCGATCTCCTGGTCCACCGCGAGGGCCGCCTGAGCGATGCCGAGGCGCTGCTGACGAACTCGCGTTTCACCATGCCGGAAGCGTCCGTGGAACGGGCTTACCTCAACGCCTGTAGCGCGGCGCAACGTGCCCGTGACGCGGCCGAGAAGGAGGAGCAGGAACGGCGGATCAGGGACGCCGAGCGGATCGCGGCGGAGCAAACGAAGGCGGCGGAGGCGCAGAGGCGAGCAGCAAGGATTTCCCGCATGTTTACCTTCGTTGCTTTGGGCTTGCTTTCAGTCGCGACTGTCGCCGCTGTGGTGGCGACATGGCAATACCGTGAGGCGACAGCCGCCAACAAGAGGGTAGGCGAAGTGCAACAGCTCGCCCGGCATACCAGCGATATCGGAACGAACCCGCAGCGTAGCCTGCTCCTGAGCGTGCAGGCCGCCTCCCTGAGCAAGGATAGCCCGGACGGAACATTGCTTGCCATCGATGGCCTCCGACACCAACTACGGGCGACCGGCGGCCGCCCGTTGGGAGGGCACGGAAAGTCGTCCCGCGTTGCCGCCTTTTCGCTCGACCGGCACTGGCTCGCCACCGGGAGCGACGACGGCGCCATTCGACTTTGGGATCTCAATACTGTCGATCCGACGAGCCGCTCATTCCTGCTCGACGGACATAAGGGCGCCGTTCACGGCCTGGCATTCAGCCCCGACGGCCGATGGCTGGTCAGCGGAGCTGCCGATGGCTCGGTTCGACTCTGGCGTTTGACGGCGGAAGGGGCAAAAGCTGGTCCGATATTTGGCGGCGGCCAGTATGGTGCCATTCACGCTGTGGCGATCAGCCCGAACGGTGAGTGGCTGGTGATCGGCACACAGAGCGGCAATATCTGCATCTGGAAGATGTCCGTCGAAGGGCCGCTGGAAACACCCTGCGACGCCTGGAAGGATGAAGTTCCCGTCATGAATGTTGTGTTCAGTCCCAAGGGACGCTGGCTCGCGACCAGCTGCACGGGTGGGTGCAAAGCGTTCGGGGCCCCGGTTCGCCTGTGGGACCTGTCGGCTGGCTTTCCCGATCAGGAACCCAGGCGCCTTTCCCATGCAACGGAACTACATGAGGACTCCCTCCTGGCCATTGCCTTCAACGGCGACGAGACA
Source organism: Cupriavidus sp. DF5525 (assembly GCF_040149425.2). Taxonomy (NCBI): domain Bacteria; kingdom Pseudomonadati; phylum Pseudomonadota; class Betaproteobacteria; order Burkholderiales; family Burkholderiaceae; genus Cupriavidus; species Cupriavidus sp. DF5525. The sequence goes on from NZ_CP168265.1 coordinate 2,140,768, forward strand.
CGCCTGGCGGTTGCCTATGGCTATGCCGTGGAGGTTTGGGATCTGACACAGGAGAACCCGCCGCAGGTTGTCGTGGGGCGGTATGGTGGCAGTGGCGGGTGGATCGGCACTGTGGGCCTAAGCCCTGACAACAGGTGGCTGGCGATCGGCAGCGGCAGTGGGGCGGCCGTCATGCTGTGGGACCTGACGGGAACGCGCAAGGAGCCGGTTGCCCTGAAGGGGCATAGTGCCGCAGTCAATTCCGTCGTATTCAGCGATGATGGGCGGTGGCTTGCGACGGGCGGACAGGACGCAACGGCGCGCCTGTGGGATCTGGCTGACTTGACGATACCCTCCACGATCCTGCGCGGCCAGGAACTGCCCGTGAAGCATGTCATGTTTAGCCCTGGCGCAGAGCCGCGCCACCTTGTCACCCTAGGGGAAGATGCAAGTGCACGGCTATGGAGTATCCCCGATGCCATTGCGGACCCGCTCGTGCTGCGGGGCAAGGTCAAACCTTCCATCGTCGGGATGGCTGTCAGTCCGGACGGCAACTGGATCGCAGCTTCGAGTCAGGAGGACAAGAAACTCGTGCTCTGGTCCACCAGGGATCCTCGTCAACCGGCCCGTGAACTGCCCTTGCCCGGTGCCTCGCACGCCATCGCATTCAGCCCGGATGGGCGCTGGCTGGCGGCCAAAAGCCAGGATCAGGGGGTGATCAGCCTCTGGCGCCTGACGGAGCTCTCCAGGAAGCCGCTGGTTCTCGTTGAGCAACAGTGGGGAGACGTGAGGACGCTGGTGTTCAGCCCAGACAGCCGGTGGCTGGTGAGCGGGACGTGGCAAGGTGGTATCGTGAATATCTGGGACGTCTCCACCGATAGTCCTTCCCTGGAGCCACGCCATCGTTGCAGCCAGGGCGAGCCGGTGCGGGAGCCAGCGTTCAGCGCGGACGGGCGCTATCTGGCAACGGCCGCCCACGGTACCAACGCGCGTATATGGGACCTGGCCTCTCCCAATCCCTGCGCGAGCCCGCGTCTGCTCCCGCATGGAGACGTTGTGTACCAGGTCGTGTTCAGCCCCGACTCGCGATGGGCTGCAACGGCAAGTATGGATACCAAGGGGCGGCTTTGGGATCTCAGCGCCGGTCCCGAACCCAAATTGGTATCGGTACTGACGTTTTCGGATCGCGTTCTGGAAGCAACCTTTAGCCCCGATGGCCATTGGGTAGCCTTTGGCTCCTGGGACAGGACGCTCAAGCTGCTCGACCTGACAAAATCCGGAACATCGAAGCCGATTGAACTCACCGGGCACGCAGGGAGAATCTTGTCGGCGTCATTTAGTCCGGACAGCAAGTGGTTGGCCGCGGGCGGCGAAGATCGAACGACCCGTCTCTGGGATCCAACGAATCCGAGTGCGGCGCCCGTCGTGCTGCGAGGGCATGAAGCGACTGTGGCCCATATTGGCTTCACGAAGGACAGTCGCTGGGTCATTACGGGTGCTTACGACGGGACAGTAAGACTGTGGCGGCTGACATTACCTGACCTCGTGGGTATCGCCTGCCAGACCGCAGGGCGAGACCTCACCCCCGAGGAGGCCGAGGCGTTCCTGGGAGAGCGTGCCAGGAGGTCCTGTACCGATCGCCAGGCAATGCAGCCGTTGAGTGCGAAGTAGCGGTCCGGAGCCTTGCCGTTCTCAGTCCAGCGTCACCCCGGTATCGGCGGTCAGCTTCATCACCACCGGCAGGTACGCCTTGTAGCCGCTTTCGGCTTCGGCAGGCAGATTGCCGATGGGCTCGGCGCCCATGTCCTCGATGCGCTGCGAGAACTCCGGGCTTTTCACCAGCGCGCTGACCTCGCGGCCCAGGCGGTCGATGATGGGCTGGGGCGTCCTGGCCGGGGCCATCAGGGTGATCGGTCCGGTAAGGCGGTAAGCCTCGTCGGGATAGCCGGCCTCGGCAAAGGTGGGCACGTTGGGCAGCGCCCTGGCGCGATGCGAGCCGGCAACCGCCAGGGGCCTTAGCCGGCCGCCGGCGAAGTGCTGCTGCAGGGCGGTGACCGAACCCACCGTGACATTAATCTGGCCGGCCAGCAGGTCGGTCACCATCGGGCCCTCGCCACGGTAGGGCACGTGGAGAATGTCCACCCCATACGTCTTGGCCATGTAGGTCTGGATGGTGTGCGGCTGGGTGCCGGGTCCCCAGGAACCCATGCGCAGCTTCCCGGGTTCCTTTTTCGCATAGGCGATCAAGTCACTCACGGTCCTGACCGGCACGGCGGTGTTGACCGCCAGCACGGTGCGCGCGGTGGCCACGTCGGAAATCGGGCGCAGGTCGGTGCGCGGGTCGTAGGGCAGTTTCTTGTACAGGGCCAGGTTGGCGGTGATCGGGCCAGGGATGGTCAGCAGCAGCGTGTAGCCGTCGGGCGGCGACTTGGCCGCCTGGTCGGTGCCGATGATGCCGCCCGCGCCGCCCTTGTTCTCCACCACCAGGGTCTGGCCCAGGCGCTTGCCCAGGCCGTCTGCCAGCGCGCGCGCCAGGGTGTCGGTCAGGCCACCGGCCGGGTAGGCCACGATCAGGCGCACCGGCTTGCTCGGGTAGCTGCCCTGGGCCCGTGCGCCAAGCGGCAGCACGCACAGGGCCGCCGCCGTGAACAGGACGGCACGCCGCCCGCCTGACAGGCTGCGGATTTTCATGTTCTGTCTCCTGGAAAAAGGTGGAATCAGCCCGGGATGGTCCATGACCCCGTTCAGGTTTCCCGCTCCGGTTTCGAATCTCTGTTCGATGCCACAGAACATAGGGGTGGCCCGCAAGGCAGGTCAAGGCGATGGCCTATATTTCCAATATGTGGAAATTGATTCCGCTTTTTGACACAGGATGGACAGCTGTCCAGACTGGATAAACGGGAGACGCCATGAACATTCCAGTCGAACAATTCATCGCCGAGCGCCGCCGCGAGGACCCGTCCTTCGGCGGCCTGCTGGCCAAGGGCTTTGCCTTGCTGCGCTGCTTCATCGATGAGCCGCGTCCCCAGGGCAACGGCGAGCTGGCGCAGCGCCTGCAGCTGCCGCGCGCCACGGTGTCGCGCATCTGCCGCACGCTGTTCGAGCTGGGCTACCTGGACTGGGACCCCAAGCTCGACAAGTACTTCGTCAGCGCCCAGGTGCTCGCACTGGGCTATCCCTACCTGACCGGGCTGCAGGTGCGACACGTGGCCCGGCCGCTGATGCAGGCCCTGGCCGACCGCATCGAGGGCGCTGTGTCGATGGGGGTGGCGCACCGGCTTGACGTGACCTATCTGCAGTCCTGCACCCACAACGAGGGCACGCCGGCGCGGCCCGGAACCGGTGCCGTGCGCTCGGTGCTCAGCACGGCCATGGGCCGGGCCTACCTGTGCACTTTGTCGAAGGCCCAGTTTGAAAGCCTGATGGCGGCCGCCCGCGAGGAGCGGCCCGAGGAATATGCAGCGTTCTACGACACGCTCTGCCATAACGTGGCGCATTACCCCAAGCGCGGCTTCGCGCTCAACGAGGGCGACGCAGGTATCGGCGTGCACGGCGTGGGTGTCTATTCGCGCATCCACTACCTGAATCGCCCGCTGCTGTTCAATTGCGCGCTGTCCGGCTCCCAGGTGAAGCGCGGAATGATGGAAAAGAAGGTGGCGCCGCTGCTGATGGAGATGGTCCGCTCCATCGAGGCCGCCACCGGCCTGCGGCAATAGCGGGCGCAGGCCACCCCTGCAACGGACAGGACCCGGAGACTTCCACATGGTTGACCTGAATTCCCTGCTGTACCCGCGTTCGATCGCGGTGGTCGGTGCTTCCACCCAGCCGGACAAAGTGGGCGGCATGCCCATCCGGCTGCTGCGCGAACTCGGCTACGAGGGGCGCCTCTATCCGGTCAACCCGTCCGCTGGCGAAGTACAGGGCCTGCGCGCCTACGGTTCGCTGTCAGACATCGGCGAACCCGTGGATCTGGCTATCGTGGCGGTACCGGCCAGCGCCAGCCAGGACGTGATGGCGCAGCTGGCCGGCAACGGCACGCGGGCAGCGGTGGTCTTCACCTCGGGCTTCGCCGAGGCGGGGGAGGCGGGCGTGCGCATGCAGGACATGCTGGCCCGGAGCGCGCACGAGGCCGGCGTGACGCTGCTTGGGCCCAACTGCCTGGGCGCGATGAACCTGCGCGAGCGCATGTTCGCCACGTTCTCGCCGATCCCGCTCAGCGGCGTGCCGCCGGTCGGCGAAGTGGGCCTGGTCAGCCAGAGCGGCGCCTTCGGGGCCTATGCATACGCCCTGGCGCGCGAAGCGGGCCTGGGCCTGAGCCACTGGGTCACCACCGGCAACGAGGCCGGGCTGCAGGTGGCCGACGTGATCGCATGGCTGGCCAATGACCCGAACACGCGCGTGATCCTCGCCTACATCGAAGGCTGCCGCGACGGCGCGCGCCTGCGCCAGGCGCTGGACGCCGCGCGTGCGGCCGGCAAGCCGGTCGTGATCACCAAGGTCGGGACCACGGCCGCCGGGGCGCGCTCGGCGCAGTCGCACACGGCCAGCCTGACCGGGGAAGATGCGGTGTACCAGGCGGTGTTCGACGCCTACGGCGTGCACCGGGCCCATACGCTGGAGGCGTTCTTTCGGCTGGGCTATGTGTTGTCCAGAGGGCGGCGGCCCGCGCTCTGGCATTGTCCGGACGGCCTCGATGCCAGTGCCGTCACACCGCTCGCGGTCGTCACTGTCTCCGGTGGCGTGGGCATCATGATGGCTGATCGCGCCGAAGAACTGGGTCTGCCGCTGCCGCCCATGCCGGAAGCGGAAGCCGAGGCATTACAAACGGCCATCCCGTTCGCCAGCACCGCCAACCCGATCGACGTGACGGGGCAGGTGGTGGCCCAGCCGCGCGTCTTCATGGACGCTATCGCGGGCGTGGCGCGAAGCGGCGCCTACGGCTGCGTTGCCGCATTCCTGGCCGGGGGCGCCAATGCCCCGCGGCTCTGGCCGGAGCTGCAGCAGACCGTGGCCACGCTGAGCGAAGATCCGAAGGCTGCGCCGCTACTGCTGGCAGGCATCGTCGATGACGATAAACGCGCATGGCTGGAGGTCCGCGGTTGCCTGGTGTTCCGGGAGCCAGCCCATGCGGTGGAAGCCACAGCCACGCTGGCGCGCGCAGCGGCCATGGAAGGCGCCAGCGGAGCCAAGACGCCACAGCTGCCGCCATCTTTCCTGAACGCAGACCTGTTGCGCGATCTCCCGCCTGGTGCCACGGCGCTTTCCGAACATGAGGCCATGCGGCTGCTCGCGGACGTCGAGGTGCCAGTGGCCCCGCACGGACTGGCCCAGGACGCGAATGAGGCGGTGCGAATCGCCGAACGCCTTGGCTATCCCGTGGCGGTCAAGCTGTGCTCGCGCGAGATCCTGCACAAGAGCGATGTGGGCGGCGTGGCCCTCAACCTGGCTGACGCGCAGGCGGTGCGAGACGCTTTTGCCCGGATGGAAGGGGCCGTGGCACGTGCGCGCGCGGAAAACGGCGCCCCCGGTGCCTTTCGAAGGCGTTCTGGTGGCCCGCATGGTGCGCGGCTGGGGCGAGGTGATGGTGGGCGTGCGCCGCGACCCGGTGTTCGGGCTGGTGGCACTGGTGGGCATCGGCGGCACGGCCGTCGAGATCTTCCGCCAGACCGCCTGCGGGCTGGCGCCGCTGACGCGTGAACGGGCCCGCGCCATGCTGGCCGAAAGCCGGGTCGCCGCGCTATGCCAAGGGCATCGTGGAAATCCGGCGTTGGACCTGGACGCCGCCGCGCAGGTGCTGGCCAGCGTGTCGCAGCTGGCCGCGAACCTGGGACCGCGGCTGGACACGCTTGAAATCAATCCCTTCATCGTCACCACGCAGGGGCTGGTGGCCGCCGACGCGGTCGTCACGCTCCGCCCGGCCGGTATCAGCGCCCCGTAGTTACGCAGTGCTGCGCGGTGGACAGGATGCCTGCACAGACGGGCACCGCCACCGCGGCAAGACGCAGTACACCAATCAAGACAGGAGACAAGCATGCAATTGCAGACGCACTTGCCGGCGCGGCGCATGGCGCTGCGTGGACTGGGCGCGCTCGCCGTGACGGCGCTGTGCGCGGTCCCGCCGGCCGCGCACGCCGGTCCGTATCCCGACAATCCGATTCGCCTGGTCGTACCGTTCCCGCCGGGCGGCGGCACCGACGTGGTCGGCAGGCTGCTGGCCGCCGGCCTGTCGAAGGAACTGGGGACGACCGTTGTGGTGGACAACGTGGCTGGTGCCACCGGCACCATTGGTTCAGCCCAGGTCGCGCGCGCCGCGCCGGACGGCTACACCCTGGTGCTGGGGATTTCCGCCACGCATGCGATTGCGCCGGCGATCTTCCCGAAGCTGCCTTATGTCCCGTTGCGCGACTTCGTGCCCGTCAGCCGCCTCTTCTATGGCGGCAATGTGCTTGTCGCCGGTCCTGCCTTCGCCGGCCGCGACCTGCCAGCGCTGATTGCTGCGGCGAAGCGTCCCGGCGCGGATCTGACCTACGGCTCCTGGGGCAACGGCTCGGGCGGGCACCTGGCCGGGGAGAGTCTCAACGTGTCCAGCGGCGTCCACCTGCGTCACATTCCGTACAAGGGCGTCAGCCCGATGCTGACCGACGTGATGGGCGGCACGCTGCCGGTGGCCATGTCCGACCTGGCCGGCACGCTGCCGCTGATCCGCGGCGGAAAGGTGAGGGCGCTGGCCGTCAGCGGCTCCGAGCGCTCACCCGCATTGCCCGACGTGCCGACGTTCAAGGAAGCCGGCGTGGCGTTCGGCGTGGACAGCTGGTTCGCCCTGTTCGCGCCCGCGCGGACGCCGCCTGACATCGTCGACAAGCTCGAGCGCGCCACGGTCGCCGCCATGCGCGACCCTGCCATCAAGGCGCAGGCCGATGCGCTCGGCATGCGCTATGCCCCCCAGCCGCGCGGCGCCTTCGCCGCGCAAATGCGCGCCGACGTGGCCGCCTGGGCCGCGCTGGTCAAGTCGAGCGGAGCGGCGCAGGAATGAACCGCTACGCCTGCCAGCTTTCCCTGACTTCGCTGCCTTCCCATTCCCGGAGCCCTGCATGAACCATCCCGCGCCAGAATTTTTCGCTGCCCCCGTCTACAGCTCCAGCCAGGAAGCGCTGGTAGCCGCCGCCGCGGTGCCGCTCGTGATCTACGGCTATCCGCTGCTCGAAACACTGCGCACCTGCCGCTTGCAGACCGCCGTCAGCGAAGCCACGGGCTATGGCCGGGCGCCGGTCAATACGCTGTCGGCGAGCGAGCGCCAATGGACGCATGAAGATCGCGACATCGTCACGCCCGCCAACGACCTGCTCTATTTCTGCGGCTGGGTGAACCTGGCGGACGGGCCGGTCACCCTGCGCGTGCCACCGCTGCCGCAGCGTGACCGGTACTACGTGGTGGAATTGCTCGACGCGCACACGAACAACTTCGAAAACCTGGGGCCGCGCAATGTGCCGGCCGAAGGCGGCACAGTGACACTGGTCGGTCCCGGCCAGACGGCCGCCGGCACCCACGTGGTGACCTGTCCGACCTCGCTGGTCTGGCTGCTGGGCCGAGTGCTGGTGCAGGGCCCGGATGACCTGGGCGCGGTCCATGCCTTCGAGCGTGGCTTTGCGCTCGACGCGCCGGGCAGGGCGCTGCCGCGCTGCGTCAGTGCCTGGCACGAGACCGGCAACGACGGCCTGGACTTCTTCCAGAACCTGTTCAACGCGCTGCGCGAATTCCCGCCCGCCGAACGGGAACTGGGCGCCTTCACGCTGCTGCGCAAGGCGGGTTTGAAACCGGAAGACGAGGTGGAGGTCGCATCCCTGCGCCCGGATATCCGCGCCGGCCTGGAAAATGCCTATCGCCAGGCCATGCAGCTGATCGAGGCGCATACGCGCAGCCAGGGCCGCAAAAGCTGGGGCTACAGCCTGAAGCTGGGCGTCTATGGCGACGACTGGCTGCAGCGCGCCTGCACCGCGATGAAGGGCCTCGGCGCGCTGCGTGCCGACGAGGCCATCTATGCGATGGCGGACTTCGATGCCGACGGCGAGCCGCTGAACGGCGCGCACGCGTACGAGCTGCGCTTCCCTCCCGGCATGCTGCCGCCCGCGCAGGCCTTCTGGTCGGTCTCCCTGTACGGCGAAGACCGCTTCTTCAGCGCCAACGAGATCGGCCGCTATGCGGTGGGCGATCGCACGCCTGGCCTGAGCATGGAGCCCGATGGTGGCCTGGTCATTCCCATTTCCCACCGGCGGCCGGCCCAGCCCGAGAACTGGCTGCCGGCACCCGCGGGCCCGTTCTACCTGATCCTGCGCCTGTACCACCCCGCGCCTACCTTCATCGAGGGGCAGTACCGCATCCCGGCCGTGCGCCGCGTTTCCTGAGGGCGAGCCCGATGACCCGATCCCAAGCCGATTCCCGCAGCCTCGCTCTGGCCCGCGATGCCGTGCTGTACACCCTGCCGCTTTACGAGATGGCGCGCATGCGCGCCGCCACCTGTCCGCGCCGCCGGCGCGAAGGAGCCTTTGCCGACGAGCGGCCCGATGGCACCCTGCGCTGGGTCAATCATTTCATCCACACGCGCCAGCTGCTCGGGCCGCAGCACCGGCAGGTGGTCACGCCCAACAACGACACGCTCTACAGCAATGCCTGGCTCGACCTGTCGCAGGGACCGCTGCTGCTTGAGGTGCCGGACAGCGCCGGCCGCTACTACGTGCTCGGCCTGCTCGATTTCTACACCAACCCCTTTGGGTATATCGGCAGCCGTACCACCGGCACGCAAGCCGGACGCTACCTGTTGCATGGCCCGGACTGGCAGGGCGAGCTGCCGCCTGGCGCCACTGCCATTGCCTGCCCGACCCATGCGGTGTGGCTGCTGGGCCGGCTGCTGGTGGATGGCCCGGACGACCTGCCCGCGGTGCACGCGTTGCAGGACCGCATCCGGCTGACGCTGCCGGACGGGGGCGATGCCGTACGCGCCTGCGACGTGGGCATGCAGCCGGGCGAGGAGCTGGGGGCGTCGCCGGAGCACGTGCAGCGCTACGCTGAAGTGGTGAACCGCGCGTTGCGCGAGAATCCGCCGCCAGCCGCCGAGGCAGCGACCGTGCAGGACTTTGCCGCGCTCGGCCTTGGCGCAGCGTGCGCGGGCACGCCGCTGGACGCATCGCAGGTGGAGCATCTAGCCGGTGCATTGGAGCAGGTCCTCGCCGAGCTGGCCAGGCCGATGCCTTCCGAACTGGGTGGGGGCTGGACGCTGCCGGTCGAGATCGGGGCTTCGTTCGGGTCGCGCTATGCCGAGCGGGCGCAGGTGGCGCGCAACTATATCGGCGCGCTGGGCATGGAAGAGGCCATGTACATCGTCGCCGACTGTGACGCGCAGGGCCGTCCACTCGACGGTCGCCAGCCGCACGAGCTGGTGTTTCCGTCCGGCCAGCTGCCCGAAGCGGGCGCGTTCTGGTCCCTGACCATGTACGACAAGGGCGACTGCATGCTGGTGGATAACCCGATCGGCCGCTATTCGCTGGGCGACCGTTCGCCGAGCCTGCGCCATGAGCCGGACGGCAGCCTGCGCCTGTATCTGGGCGCCGCGCCGCCGCGCGATCCGGGGCGCCACGGCAACTGGCTGCCCGCGCCCGCCGGCCCCTTCTACGTGGCCTTGCGGCTCTACGTGCCAGGCGAGGCGCATCTGGGCAAAACCTTCTCCTATCCGAGCATCCACGCCGCGGAGGCATGATGACTGCAGCCAACACGATGTCACGCAGGGCCATGCTCGGACGTGTGCCGGGCCTTCTGTTGCTGGCCGCGGCACCTGCCCTTGTGCCGCTGGCCGCGCGGGCTCAGGGGTACCCGGGTCGGACCGTGCGGGTGATTTCCCCTTATGGCCCCGGCGGTTCCAACGACACCTCGGCCCGTCTGCTGGCAGAAGCGCTGAGCCGCAAGTACGGCCAGCCGTTCGTGGTCGAGAACAAGCCGGGCGCCGGCACCCGCGTCGCCAACGAAACGCTGGCGCGTGCCGCCCCCGACGGCTATACCCTGCTGTGGGCCGCGGCGCCGCTTGCCATCAACACGGCGGCGGGCCTGCCGCAGCAATACGACATCCACAAGGATTTCGTTGCGGTGGGCCCGCGCGTGATCGGCCCGGTCTTCCTGATCGTCAAGGCGGATTCCCCGGTACGCTCGGTGGCGGATTTCGTGCGGATGGCGCGGGCGAAGGCGGAGGGTGTCACCTTTGCCTCGCCGGGGGCGGGCTCGGGGCCACATCTCACGGCGGAACTGTTCGCCGTACAGGCGAAGTTCAAGGCCCTGAACGTGCATTACCGCGGCGACGCGACGGCCTACACCGAGTTGCTCGCCGGCCGCGTGGACGCCACGCTTACCGCCATCACGTCGGCGCTGCCCTTTATCAAGGCGGGCCAGTTGCGGGTGCTTGCGGTGGCGTCGGAGCAGCGCACGCCGGTCTATCCGGATGCGCCCACCTTCGCCGGGCAGGGCTATCCCGGTGTGACCGGCTACGGCTGGTTCGGCCTGATGGCACCGGCCGGCACGCCCGCCGCCATCGTGCGCCAGCTCAACCACGACGCCAGCGCCGTGCTGGCCGGCGCCGACGTCCGCAACAAGCTGGCGGCGCTGGGTCTGCAGCCCGAGCCGGGAGACAGCCCCGCCTTTGCGCAGTTCATCGATGCGGAAGTGCGCAAATGGGCCGCCGTGATCAGGACCAGTGGCCTGGTCCTGGAGTAGCGGGCATCTGGAGCAGCGCGCCTGCCAGCCGCAAGGTATCAGGCCAGGAGATCCTGGAGCACTGCATCTACCCGATGATCGACGAGGCTGGCAGCCTCCGAAAAGCAGGGCAAGGTGACGCACACGTCTAATATCGACGTTAACCTGGTCAATGGCTACGGCTGGCCGGTGTGGCGTTGAATGCCTGGGCGCACCGCGCCTCGACTGGCGCCCGGGACTCGCTGTCAAATTTTATTGAACATTTTGTCAATGTGAATGGGGATTGTATAGCGTATTTATCCAAGCAAGAATGCTGGGCTGACCGCGCTGGGGACCAACCTACGCCCGAGGCAGCTTCCGGTGCCGACATTCGCGAATCCGGCACGCCGCACCCAGGGTGCTGCGCTGCGGCAACCCTACCGCCATCGCGTGGCGCCAGCCCGACATAGGCTACGATTTTCCAGAGACGGCCCGTGCCTCGAAACAGCCCAAGGAGACAGATAATGCAGACGCCCGACCAATCCCAAGGCATCGACTTCCCGCTTGAGGGCGTGCGCGTACTCGACCTGTCGCGTGTATTTGCGGGACCGCTGTGTGGCCAGGTCCTGGCCGATTTCGGGGCTGAGGTGGTCAAGGTGGAACACCCCGGCCGCGGCGACGACACGCGCGACTGGGGCATGCGCATCGGCAAGACCGAGACGACCTACTACAACAGCATGAACCGCAACAAGCGGTCCATCACGCTGGATCTGCAGAGCAAGGAAGGCGTGCAGATTGTCTACGACCTGCTGCCGCAGTTCGACGTGGTCATCCACAATTTCAAGACCGGCGGGGCCGAGAAGCTGGGCCTTGGCTACGAACAGCTCAAGGCGATCAAGCCCGACCTGATCTACTGCGCGGTGTCCGGCTACAACAGCAGCGGCCCCGAGGCCAAGCGTCCCGGCTACGACCTGGTGATCCAGGGAGAGGCCGGACTCATGGCGCTCAACGGCGAAGCCGACACGCCGCCGCTGAAGTTCGGCGTGGCGGTGGTGGACCTGATGACCGGCATGTACGCCGCACAGGCCGTGCTGGCTGCCTTGTTCCGCCGCGAGCGCAAGGGCAAGGGCCAGCTGATCGAGATGGCGCTGTACGACTGCGGGCTGATGGTCACCGGCTATTACGGCCTGGACGCCATGCTGCTCGGGCGCGACCCCGCACGCTATGGCAATGCCCATCCGTCCATCGTGCCCTATGGCATGTTCGAGGGCGCCGATGGCCCGCTGATCATCGCCGTGGGCAACAACAGCCAGTTCGACAAGTTCTGCCGCCAGGTCATCGAGCGTCCGGACATCGTCGAGGACCCCCGCTATGCCACCAATGTGGAGCGCGCCAGGAACCGCGAGACGTTGACCCCGTTGATTACGGGCCTGATCCGCGGCTTTGCGCGCGACCTGCTGCTCGAGCGCATGACGGCCTGCGGCATTCCCTGCGGCAAGGTGGCGGGACTGCACGAGGCATTGACCAGCGAGCGGACCCGCGAGGGCGGCCTGCTGCGCGAGATGCCCCATCCCGTAGCAGGCAGCACGCATGTGTTCGCGCCGCCTTACCGCCTGGATGGCCAGCGCCTGCCGATCCGCAACGCGCCGCCGACGCTGGGCGAGGGCACGCGGGCGGTACTGCAGAACCTGCTGCAGATGAGCGATGACCAGCTGCAGGAACTGCAGGCCCGCGGCGTGCTGACGCTGCCCGAGGCACCGCAGCAGGCCTGAGCATTCGCGCCGCGCGGACACATATGGACGTCCGCGCAACCCCGCCCGGCAAGGGGGGCTTGGGTTCCCTTGCACTGATTCAACCTGGAACAACAAACGTGCGCACTCGAAATTTCACCCGTATGGTCCACTCCCGGCGTCGTGCCATTCTGGCCCTGGCCGCAGTGCCGCTGCTGGTCGGCAGCGCTTTCGCGCAATCCTGGCCCAGCAAGCCGATCAAGCTTGTCGTGCCGTTCCCGCCGGGTGGGCCTACGGATACGGCGTCGCGCATCGTCGGCCAGAAGCTGGCCGAGCGCCTCAAGCAGCCGGTGGTGGTGGAGAACCGCGCCGGTGCATCGGGTTCCATCGCTGCCGCCCAGGTGGCCAAGAGCGCGCCCGACGGCTACACGCTGATGATGCTGGCCACGCCCACGCTGCTGGCGCCGTACCTGTACAAGAAGGCGGGCTACGACACGACCAAGGACTTCACGCCCGTCGCCACCGTCTATGACCTGCCGATCGTGGTGGTGGTCAACCCGACGCTGCTGCCCAACGTGACGGACTTGCCCAAGCTGATCGCACAGGCCAAGGCCCAGCCGGGCAAGCTCAACTACACCAGCTCCGGCGCGGGCAGCTTCGGCCACCTGAGCATGGAACTGCTCAAGCAGATGGGCGGCTTCGAGATGCAGCATGTGCCTTACAAGGGCGGCGTGCCCGCGATCAGCGACACCATCGGTGGCCAGGTCCCCATCATGTACGCTGACCTCGTCGCCGCGCTGCCGCACATCCAGGCAGGCAAGCTGCGTGCCATCGCCGTCGGCTCGCCGCAGCGCGTCAGCATGCTGCCCGACGTCAAGACCATTGCCGAGCAAGGATTCAAGGGCTACGACGCCGTTTCCTGGGGCGGCCTGCTGGCGCCGCCGGGCACACCCAAAGAGGTGGTGGACCGCGTCGCTGGCGAGGTCGGCAAGATCCTGGCCGACAAGGATGTCCAGGACAAGTTGCTGAAGGCCGGTGCCATTGCCAACTTCCAGGCGCCGGCGCAGATGGGCCAGCGCATCCAGCAGGACTATGCCAAGTGGGGCAAGGTGATCCGCGAGAAAGGCATCGCAGTCGAGTAAGCGCCAGCAAGCCGGGCACGCTGCAACGGCGTGCTCGCTGCACACCATCCCGGGCGGTCAGCGACGGCAAGCAGTTGTCACTGGCTACGGGCCGACATCCGTGGACTAGTGGGATGGCATTCAACAGGCACGGGTCAAAGCGGGCAGCGCCTCATCCCGGCAGAGCGAAGGGATTAAACCCGGTACGTTGATAGCCCTCCGCCGTCACGGCATCGTCCAGGGTCAGGGTGGCAAGGTCATCGGCCACGGCCTCGGCTTGCGGGTCGCGTTCCAGTGAGATGACCTTCAGATAACCGTGGCACACGCCGCAGCTTTCGGCGCGCACCGTGGCTTCGGCGGTGTCGAAGCTGAGATAGTCAAGGTCCGAGGCCGCGCCACAGTTGGTGCATTTCGCCCGCACCATGTGCCACTCGCTCTCGCACAGCGCGCAATGCAGATAGCGCATGCCCTGGCGATCCCCGATCAGGATCAGGCTTGCCACGGGGGCAGTGCCGCAGACCGGGCAAGACGCGTGCTCGGCCGGGCCGCTGCCGGGCACGGGCGCCGCCCGCGCGGCGCTGGCACATTGCAGCGAGAGCGCAGCCCAAAGGAAGGGCGCGATTGCCGCCGGAACCACGTCAAAACGGCCCTCGGCCAGCGCCTGGGCGGCGGCAAGGCGCTCATCCGCAGGGAGGTCGCGCAGCGCCGCAAGATGCGGGGCGACCGGGGCGGGAACATCGTGCGCAAGCCGCTCAATCAACCGATCAAGCAGGGAACCCCAATGCCCCTCCTGCGGGATGGCTCTGGCGTCTATCTGCCCGGACCCACTGGCCTCTGGCAGAAGGGACGCCTGCACCTCGGCCACGCGGGCGGCCAAACGCAGGTAATCGGCAAGATCGTGCCCTTCGGCCAGCGCGCGCAGGCGCGCGGCCCGGCGGCTGTAAAGCCCGGCAAGGTCTGGCTGGATCAGCGGTGCGAAATGCCGCGATGCCTCGTCCGATGGCAGCGCCCCCCGCGTCGTCGGATGCTGGCTCATGCCCCGTGCTCCTTGGCTTCCGCCGCTTTCGCCGCTTTCGCAGCTTGCGTTTTCAACTCGCCATACCAGCGGTCATGGTGCTGCCTGGCCCAAGCGCGCGAGACGTAGCCCGTAACCATGCCCGTGATCGAGCCACGGACCCAGATCGCCAGATAGATGTGACCCACGATCAGCAGGATCAACCCGATCCCCGCGACGGAATGGGCCAGGATCGCCAGACGGAGCATGGGAATGGGGAAATACTCCGCGAAATAGGCGCGCCACATGATCAACCCGGATATCAGCAGGGCCAGTATCGAAGCCATGATGAGCCAGAACAGCACCTTCTGGCCGGCGTTGTACTTGCCGATCTGCAGCGGTTCGCCGCCATGCTTGTTCAGGAGCACTTCCTTGGCGCGGCGGAACCAGATCGCGTCGGTGCGCGCGGGCAGGTTGTAGCCCACGAAGCGCACGAACATGTAGCAAAGCCCGGCGAAAACCGCGATGCCGAGGAAGGGGTGGAGCACCCGCGCCATCTGCGGCGTGCCAAGGAAGCCGCTCATCCAACTCACCGTCGGGAAGAACCACGAAATTCCCGAAACCGCCGCGAGGAAGAAGCAGAACACGATCGCCCAGTGACACAGCCGATCGGCGAATTTCGTGCGCAATATCATCTCGTTCCTGGTCGCCATTTCCGGTCTCTGCTTATGCCGCGCCGTCAGTCGGGGCGTCGTGATCGTCGTGATCGACGGTTTCGGTGGTGTTGGGGCCGACCGCCATGAAATGCGCCGCCATGCCCACGACCGCCGCCGCGCCGGCGAAAGCGGCGACGGGTTGCAAACCATCCTTCCAGCCCGAGACGAGCGTGCTGATCTCCGGGTCCTTCGGCAAGCCTGCGTAACGCTTCGGGTCGTCGGCATGTTGCAGCACATACATCACGTGGGTGCCGCCGACCCCCGCCGGGTCATACAGGCCGGCCCTGGCATAGCCGCGCTCGTTCAACTCGGCCACCCGCTCGGCGGCGAGGGATTGCATCTCAGCCTTCGAGCCGAAGGCGATGGCGCCGGTCGGGCAGGTCTTGACGCAGGCAGGCTCCTGCCCGACCGAGACGCGGTCCGAGCAGAGCGTGCACTTGTAGGCCTTGTTGTCCTTCTTGGAAATGCGCGGCACGTCGAAGGGGCAGCCCGCGACGCAATAGCCGCAGCCGATGCACAGGTCGGACTGGAAGTCGACGATGCCGTTCGCATACTGCACGATGGCGCCGGGCGCCGGGCAGGCTTTCAGGCAGCCAGGATCCTCGCAATGCATGCAGCCGTCCTTGCGGATCAGCCATTCCAGCTTGCCCGCCTGGTCCTCATGCTCGGTGAAGCGCATCAGGGTCCAGGTGTTGGGCGACAGATCGCGCGGATTGTCATAGACGCCGACATTCTCTTCCACGTCGCCGCGCAGGTCGTTCCATTCGTTGCAGGCGACCTGGCACGCCTTGCAGCCGATGCAGGTCGACACGTCGATCAGCTTGGCCACTTCCATCTGATGGTCGCGGATTCGAGGGGCGGGTGTCAGCTCGGACGAGGCCGAGCGACGGATGATGTTCTGCGAGTTCATGCTTGTGCTCCCGCCATTTTTTCAATGTTCACGAGGAATGCCTTGAATTCCGGGGTTTGCGAATTGGCGTCGCCGACGCCCGGCGCAAGCGTGTTGGCGAGATAGCCTTTGCGGGTCGCCCCCTCGAAGCCCCAATGGCAGGGGATTCCGATCTGCTCGACCGCCTGCCCGGCCACCTGAAGCGTGCGCATGCGCTTGGTCACCACGGCCTTGGCAGTGATATGGCCGCGCTTCGTCGTGATCTTCACCGTGTCGCCATGGGCGATGCCTTTGTCCGAGGCCAGCTTCTCGCCGATCTCGACGAATTGCTCGGGCTGAAGCATGGCGTTCAGATGCGAGTGCTTGGTCCAGTGGCGGAACAGTTCCGTCACCGAATAGGTCGTGGCGACATAGGGGAACTCGGTGCGGTTGCCCATCCGCTGCGCATCGTTCTGGAAGATGCGGGCGGTCGGGTTGTGGTTTACCTTTTCGTGCAGCGGGTTGTTCGCGATCGGGCTCTCGACCGGCTCGTAATGCTCGGGGAAGGGGCCGTCGTTCATGCCGCCGACCGAGAACAGGCGCCCCACGCCTTCGGGCAGCATGATGAAGGGTCCGACGGGTGTGCCGGGCGCCGCAGTGAGCGGAAAGTCGGGCACGTCCGCGCCCACCCATTTTTCGCCGTTCCAATGCAGGATCTGGCGCTTGGGGTCCCAGGGGTTCCCCATCTCGTCCATCGAGGCGCGGTTATAGAGGATGCGGCGGTTCGCAGGCCAGGACCAGGCCCAGCCCGGCGTGTTGCCGAGGCCGGTGTCGGTGTTGTCGCGCCTGGCCATCTGGTTGCCCGCCTCGGTCCAGGATCCGGTGAAGATCCAGCAGTAGCTTGAGGTCGTGCCGTCGTCGCGCAGCTGCGCGAACGAATCCAGAAGCTGGCCCTTGCGCAGGATCTTTTTCCCGGTCTCGTCGAACACGTCTGCCAACGCGTAGCCGTTGGCTTCCTTGGCCATTTCCTCGGGATGGGGGCTGCAGGGATCGTGATAGGTCTTCTCGTCCCAGGTCATGTGCAACACCTGTTCAGGGCAGGCGCCGCCTTCCTTTTCGTAAAGCCGCCGCAGCTCCATCATGATGCCGCCGAGGATGGCCGGATCATGCCGCGCCTCGCCCGGCGGCTGCTGGCCCGCGTAGTGCCATTGCAGCCAACGGCCCGAATTCACGACGGTCCCGTCTTCCTCGGCAAAGCAGCTCGACGGCAGCCGGAAGACCTCGGTCATGATCTCTTCGGTCTTGACGTCGTTGAACTTGCCCTCGTTGCGCCAGAAGTTCGAGGTCTCGGTCACCAGCGGGTCGATGACCACGAGGAACTTGAGTTTCGACAGCGCGGCCGAGGACTTGTTCTTGTCAGGCATCGCCGCCAGCGGGTTGAACCCCTGGACGACATAGCCGTTGACCTTGCCCTCGTACATCAGGTCGAAATAAGCCAGCATGTCGTAGCTGCGATCCCATTTCGGCAGCAGGTCAAAGGCCCAGTTGTTTTCCGCCGTGGCATGTTCGCCGAACAGGTTCTTCTGCAGTGAGACGAAGAACTTGGGCAGGTTCTTCCAGTAGTTCACCTGATCGGGCACCACGGCTTTCGGCGTGGCATCGGCCAGGAATTGCTTCAGCGTCTGCTGCCTGTCGGTGGGCAGGTCCATGTAGCCCGGCAGCCGCACCGACAGAAGACCAAGGTCGGTATAGCCTTGGATGTTGGAATGTCCGCGCAGCGCATTCACGCCGCCCCCGGACATGCCGATATTGCCCAGCAGCAGCTGGATCATCGCCGCGCCGCGGATGATCTGCGCGCCACCGGTGTGGTGCGTCCAGCCGAGCGCGTAAAGCCAGGTCAGCGTCTTGTCCTTCGCCGAACACGAGCCGACGATCTCGGCGATCTGCAGGAAGTCGGCCTTCCTGACGCCGGTCGTCTCCTCGACCTTCTCGGGCGTGTAGCGTGAGACGTGCTTTTTCAGCAGGCTCAGCACGCAGCGCGGGTGGCGCATCGAGGGATCGCGTTTCGCGTTCCCCACCTGGTCGAGTTCATAGGTCCAGGAGGATTTGTCGTAGGCGTGTTTCTCGGGATTGAAACCCGAGAACAGCCCTTCGTCGAATCCGAAATCCTCGCGCACGATCAGGGACGCGTTGGTGTAAGCGCGCACATAGTCGTGCTGGATCTTGTCGTTCTGCAGAAGCCAGTTGACCATGCCCATCAGGAAGGCCGCGTCCGACCCCGCCCGGATCGGCGAGAAGATATCGGCAACCGCAGCTGTGCGGTTGAAGCGCGGATCGATGACGATGACCTTGGCCTTGTTCTTGATCTTGGCCTCGATCACCCATTTGAAGCCGACCGGATGGGCCTCGGCCGGGTTGCCGCCCATGACGACGACGACATTGGCGTTCTTGATGTCCACCCAGTGGTTCGTCATCGCGCCGCGGCCGAAGGACGGCCCCAGCGCCGAAACCGTTGGCCCGTGACACAGGCGAGCCTGGCAGTCCAGACCCAGCATGCCCAGGGAGCGGGCGAACTTGAAGTCGAGAACCCCGGTTTCGTTGGAGGCCGCCGACGAGGCGAGCATGCCCGAACTCAGCCAGCGGTTCACCAACTGGCCCTTCTCGTTGCGCGCGATGAAGTTCTTGTCGCGGTCGTCCTTCAGCAGGCGGGCGATGCGCTTCGTCGCATCGTCCCAACTGATGCGCACCCACTCCCTCGACCCCGGCGCGCGGTATTCCGGGTACAGCAACCGGTTTTTCGAATGGACGATGTCCAGCAGCCCCGCGCCCTTGGGACAGAGCGAACCACGGCTGACCGGGTGATCGGGATCACCCTCGATGTGGAAGATGCGGGGTTTCGCGTTCCTGGCGCCGTCACCCAGCGAATACATCAGGAGGCCGCACCCGACCGAGCAATAGGTGCAATTGTTTCGCGTCTCTTTCGCACGCAGCAGCTTGTAGGGGCGCACGCCGGCCGGAGCCTGTGCCCAAGCGGTACCCATGCCCAAGGCCGAGGCCGAGGCGGCAACAGACCCGACGCCAAGAATCTTGAGGAACTGCCGACGTCCGATATTGGTGGGCTTAGTCATCGTGGTCTCATCGTCATTTCTTCTTCCGCCCATCCCGGCTACCAGGGTTGGGGGTCTCCGCTATCTTTTGAATGTCTGATAAGGCTTGCTGACGCGTGTGCCGAAGCCTCTGCGTGGTGTTCCGCCCAAAGATATCCGCCTGCCCACTTAAGGTAAATTCAGCGATTCTTTGCCCACCTATAAGTGATCCCTTAAGTGACGGCTTTCTGACGAAGCGTCGACCACCGCGGCATAGGCGAGTCGGCAACTAGCCAACGCCATCCGCTTCCCGGTGTTGGTCCGGACCAGACAGAAGAGGTCAATCCGCCAATGCTGGTGCCCCAGCATGCTCCTGCGACGGATGGCATGCTCCCTGCTGAACAGGGCATGAGCACCGCACTCGCGGCGCTCGCCATGAACCTTCAGGAGACCATCATGAGCAAGCTGAAAGTCGCGGACCTGTGCCGCGAAGATCCATTGGAGCGGGGCGCCGCCCACGCGATCGTTGGGGGCATTGGCCAAATCAGGGTCGGCGAACCTACCGGGTGGCCGCGTTGGCAAGCGTGGTTGCCCCCGGATTTAGGGTGGCCCGGCAAGCTTCCGATCGATCTTGGCGGCTACAAACCACCCTTAAAGGAACTGGATCCGAGATATCAGTGATCCCGCTGGCGGCAGACTTGTCTCTGCATCAGCTCAACACTCGCCTTGCCTCCGTCGCAAAAAAAGCGGCCAGGCACTGCGCGCGGCGCGCCACGTTTCCAAGGGCATCCCTGAAACAGACGTATCTCGCCGCGCCTAAACCGGACTATCGTCCGGACCAGTCCCGATCACCCCCATCTCCGCTAAAATCGACCACAAGCGGTTCTCCAAGGTTTATAGCGTGGCACTTCAGCGGGGTTTCATCCTGACCCGACACTGGCGCGATACGCCGGCTGGCACCGAGGTCGAGGTCTGGCTGGCTACCGATGACGGGCCGCGCCGGCTGCGCCTGTCCTGCCAGCCGTCCATTGCATTTATTCCCGAAGCACAGCGTGAGCGTGCCGAGGCGCTGCTGCGCCACGAGCGCGATGTCGAGCTGCGCCCGCTCAAGCTTCAGGATTTCCAGCGCAGGCCCGTACTGGGCCTGTACTGCCAGCAGCATCGGCAACTGATCCAGCTCGGCCGCTCTCTGCGCGATGCCGGCGTGGATGTCTACGAAGCCGATATCCGTCCGCCCGAGCGCTACCTGATGGAGCGCTTCATCACCGCCCCGGTCTGGTTCGACGGTGAGCCGGATGCCAGCGGCGTGCTGCGCAATGCCCAGATGAAGCCCGCGGTGGACTACCGTCCCACGCTACGTCTGGTCTCGCTCGATATTGAAACCAACGCGTTCGGCGAACTCTATTCGATTGCGCTCGAGGGCTGCGGCCAGCGCCAGGTCTACATGTTGGGCCAGGCGCCGCAGACGCCCGTCGACGTCGATTTCTCGCTCGAATACTGCGCATCACGGCCCGGGTTGCTGGAAAAGTTGAACCAGTGGCTGGCCGATCACGACCCCGACGCGATCATTGGCTGGAACCTGATCCAGTTCGACCTGCGCGTATTGCACGAGCATGCACGCCAGTTCCAGATTCCGCTGCGCCTCGGCCGGGGCGGTGCCGAAATGGAATGGCGCGAGCACAACGCCCAGCAGCACTATTTCGCCAGCGCACCAGGCCGGTTGATCATCGACGGCATCGAGGCGCTGCGTTCCGCCACGTGGAGCTTCCCGTCGTTCAGCCTCGAATCGGTGGCCCAGACGCTGCTCGGCGAAGGCAAGGCGATCGACAACCCGTACGACCGCATGGACGCCATCGACCGCCTGTTCGAGCAGGACAAGCTGGCGTTGGCCCGCTATAACCTGCGCGATTGCGAACTGGTGACGCGGATTTTCGAGAAAACCGAGCTGTTGCCATTCCTGCTGGAGCGTGCCACGGTCACGGGCCTGCCGGCCGACCGCAGCGGCGGTTCGGTGGCTGCCTTCACGCATCTCTACATGCCGCTGATGCACCGCCAGGGTTATGTCGCGCCCAACCTCGGCGAAAAGGCACCGGAGGCCAGCCCTGGCGGCTTCGTCATGGATTCGCGGCCGGGGCTGTACGAATCGGTGCTCGTGCTGGACTACAAGAGCCTCTATCCGTCGATCATCCGTACCTTTCTGATCGACCCGATCGGCCTGGTCGAGGGCCTGGCGCATCCCGACGATGCCGATTCGGTGCCTGGCTTCCGCGGTGCCCGGTTTTCCAGGACGAAGCACTGCCTGCCGGCGATCGTCGCCAAGGTCTGGCAAGGACGTGAGGCCGCCAAGCGTGACCGGAACAAGCCGCTCGCTCAAGCGCTCAAGATCATCATGAACGCGTTCTACGGCGTGCTCGGGTCCAGCGGTTGCCGGTTTTTCGATCCGCGACTGGCGTCGTCGATCACAATGCGCGGGCACGAGATCATGCGGCAGACCCGGGCGCTGATCGAGGCCCGCGGCTACGAGGTGATCTATGGCGACACGGATTCCACGTTCGTCTGGCTGCGCCGCGCCCGGACGGAAGCCGATGCGGACCAGATCGGCCGCAGCCTCGTCGCGTACGTCACGGACTGGTGGCGCGACCACCTCTGGCAGGCTTATGGCCTGGGAAGCGCGCTCGAACTCCAGTTCGAAACCCACTTTCGGCGCTTCCTGATGCCGACGATCCGCGGCACGGACCTCGGCAGCAAGAAGCGCTATGCCGGTCAGGTCGAACGGCCTGATGGGAAGGTCGAGATGGTGTTCAAGGGTCTCGAGACGGTGCGCACAGACTGGTCGCCGCTTGCCCAGCGGTTCCAGCAGACCCTCTACGAGAAAATCTTCAACCGCGAGCCGTACGAAGATTATGTGAGGGACATCGTGCGTCGCACGCTGGCCGGCGAGCTCGACGAGCAACTGGTTTTCCGCAAGCGGCTGCGCCGCAAACTCGATGAATACCAGCGCAACGTGCCGCCGCACGTCCGCGCCGCCCGCATCGCCGATGCCTATAACGAGCGCCAGGGGCGCCCGCGCCAGTATCAGCACGGCGGCTGGATCAGCTATGTGATGACGGTGGCAGGGCCGGAGCCACTCGAAACCCGATCGGCGCCGATCGACTACAGCCATTACGTCACCAGGCAGCTCCAGCCGATTGCCGATGCGATCCTGCCGTTCCTGGACGACGATTTCGAGACGCTGTTATCTGGCCAGATGGCGCTGTTTCCGCAATAGCAGCGGTAGGGCCAGCTTGCTGGAGTGCCGTGATGTGCCTTATCAGGCATTTATCCTTATTTATTTGCAAAGGGTAATTTATCAAGATAGGATAAATGCTGATAATCGCACCCGGAAGTCACTATGTCCGAGCCGTCCGCCGCCTCCGAACGTTACACCTTTCGCCGCCCCGTGTTGGCGGCAAGCTTCTGCGCAGCCTTGGCCGGGGAGGGAATCCAGGATGCCCGCTCGGGCCTGTTCCTCGCGGCGCCGCGCCGGGTAGGGAAGTCCACGTTCCTGCGCGAGGACCTCACGCCGGCCGCCGGGCAGCGCGGCTGGGTCACCGTGTACGTCGATTTGTGGTCGAACAAGGCGCACGATCCGGGCGAGCTGATCGCCGACGCCATCAAGCACAAGATTGCCGATCACGACGGTGTCGTGAGCAAAGCCGCAAAGGCTGTCGGCCTCACCAAGATCACGGTCATGGGCACCCTCGGGTTGGACCTCACCGCCACGGGATTGCCAGCGGGCGTCTCGCTCACGCAGGCCCTTGAGGCGCTGCGCAAGGGCGCCCGGAAACCGGTTCTCCTGATCGTTGATGAAGCGCAGCATGCCCTGACCACAGAGAAGGGCGTGGAGGCGATGTTCGGCCTGAAGGCGGCGCGCGACGCGATGAACGTTTCGGGCAAGGCCCCGGACCTCATGCTGGTCTTCACCGGCTCAAGCCGGGACAAACTCGCGCACCTGGTCATGAATTCGCGCATGCCGTTCTACGGCTCCCAGGTGACGCCGTTCCCGCTGCTTGATCGAAACTTTACCGACGAATTTACCAAGAGCGTGAACCGGGCGCTCGCCGCGGGCAATCAGCTTGAGCCGGAGGCCGTCTACGAAGCCTTCGTGATGGTCGGGCACCGCCCGGAGATGCTTCGCCACCTGATTGGCACGATCGCACTGGCGAACGAATCGCCAAACCTCAGTACCCGGCTCAAGGATGACGCGACGCTCGTCCAGGAGCGCTTGTGGCATGACGTCGAAAGCGACTTCACCTCGCTGTCGCCACTTCAGCAGGCGGTGGTGCGTGTCATGGCCGGCAAGGATGGCCAGTTCTCTCCCTTCGGAGAGAGCGCCATGTCCGCGTACAAGGCCCTTGTGCCGGAGCATGTGAGCGTCAGCGCCGGGACGGTGCAAAATGCGATTGACACCCTTCGTGAGCGCGAGATCGTATGGAAGGAGTCGCGAGGCTCGTACGAGATCGAAGACCAGGCGTGGCTGAGTTGGCTCCGCGCCAAAGGCCTGACGTCCTGAAGAACGCGGTAACGAGGCCGCGTCGACTGGAGCCTGCAGGCCAGCCTGCACGCAGCAAGCGCCCGTGGCGCAGCCAGCCTAGTCGCTGCGGGGCTGGTCCCGCAGGCTCGCTTTCGCTTCTGCCTCGGTCTCGTAGACATAGGGCGCGAGGCCGCGCCGGGCGAGCGTGTCGCCGAGCTTGGCGCGCATGAAGGCGCTGGTGGTAAAGCGGGTCACGCCGATGTAGTAGCGTGCCACCATGTCCGAGATCATCTCGACATAGGCATCTTCCACGCTCCGGTCGAGCACGAAGCCCTCGTAGTTGACCACGGTGTAGACCCTGTGGCCCAACGGCTCGCAGATCCGGATGACCTCCTTGCGGATCGCCTCGACGTCTTCCTGGCGCTTCACTTCGAGCTGCTCAAAATTCAGGAACAGGATGTTCTTCTCTTCGTCGTAGTTGAAGCGCGCCTCCAGCGGCAGGCGCAGCACGTCGGCACGCAGTCCCATCGGCTCGGGGCGGAAGATCCGTTCGTCCATCAGCACCGGCGAGCGCACGATCGGGACGAAGTCCATCTTGGCGAGAATGTCGCGCTCCAGGTCGACGCCGGGCGCAATCTCGATGAGTTCCATGCCCTGCGCGCCCAGTTCGAACACGCAGCGCTCCGTGATATAGAGCACGGGCTTCTGCGACGCGGCCGCGTACGGCCCGGAGAAGGTGCGATGCTCCACTTCCTGGACGAATTTCCTGGCCGTGCCGTCGCGGTGGATATGGAGCTTGCCGTCGGTCACCGAGAACTCGCCGCCGCCCGCCATGAAGGTGCCGACGAACACGGCCTTCTTCGCATTCTGGCTGATGTTGATAAAGCCGCCGGCACCCGCCAGCCGTGGCCCGAACCGGGAGACATTCAGGTTGCCCATGCGATCGGCCTGCGCCAGGCCGAGGAAGGCGATGTCGAGCCCGCCGCCGTCGTAGAAATCGAACTGGTAGGGCTGGTCGATGATCGCGTCGGGGTTGGTCGCCGCGCCGAAGTTCAGCCCGCCGGCAGGGATGCCGCCGATCACGCCCGGCTCGGTCGAGAGCGTCACGAGGTCGAGGATCCGTTCCTCGTTGGCGACGCTGGCGATGCCCTCGGGCATGCCGATGCCGAGATTCACCACGCTGTTGGGCTGGAGTTCCATCGCGGCGCGCCGGGCGATCACCTTGCGTTCGCTCATCGCCATCGGCGCCACGCTGCTCGCCGGGACGCGGACCTCGCCCGAGAACGCCGGATTGTACGGCGTGGCAAAGGTCTGCAAGTGGTTCTCCGGTTGCGCCAGCACCACGCAGTCCACCAGCACGCCGGGAATCTTGACCTGGCGGGGATTGAGCGAGCCGCGTTCGGCGATGCGCTCCACCTGCACGATCACCATCCCGCCGCAGTTGTGCGCGGCCATGGCGATGGCAAGGGCTTCCAGCGTCAGCGCCTCGCGCTCCATGGTGATGTTGCCGTCCGGATCGGCCGTGGTGCCGCGCACGATGGCGACGTTGATGGGGAAGGCCTTGTAGAACAGATAGTCCTGGCCGCCGATTTGCATCAGCTCGACCAGGTCCTCGGTAGTGCGTTCGTTCAGCTTGCCGCCGCCAAAACGCGGATCGACGAAAGTGCCCAGTCCGACCCGCGACAGGTGGCCCGGCTTGCCGGCCGCGATATCGCGGAACAGGTGGGTGATCACGCCCTGCGGCAGGTTGTAGGCTTCGATCTGGTTGCCGACCGCGAGCTGCTGGAGCTTCGGTACCAGCCCCCAGTGCCCGCCGATCACGCGCTTCACCAGGCCGGGCAACGCGAAATGGTTCAGGCCCCGCTCCTTGCCGTCTCCCTGACCGGCGGCATAGACCAGGGTCAGGTTGCCGGGCTTCGACAGGCTGACGGGCGTGTCGTCGTCGTGCGACAGGCAGATCTCCTCGACGGCCATGGCAATCTCTTCCGCGAAGCCGATGCCGACGAAGCCGCCCGTCGCCACGGTATCGCCATCCCGGATCAGGCGCACGGCTTCGCGCGCCGAGACCAGCTTGCCGTTCTCGCGCGTGTGAATCGCTGGCAATGGACGGTGTGTACTGTCTTGCGTGTTCATTTGGATATTTGGATCAATAGATGCCGGTCGGTAGTAGAAGGATTGACGAAGCCGACCATCTTGTCCATGAACACGCTGATGAGCATTGGCGGCACCAGCCCCGGGTCGGTGACTATGACGCCAACGACGCTTCGCCCGAGCAGAGTAACCGCATGGTAGGCGATCTTTCCCGCAGAACCACACCTTTCCCGGCAGCGCAGGCGTACTGGCGGAAGCCGTAGCAGGTAACGCGCCCGTTATTCACCATGAGCCCGTTCCGGCCGCTCAGGACGTCATTCCGCCGGCCTCGAAAACCGCGGCAAGTGCCAGATCCTCGACGACAGGTGTCACGGTCAGCTTCATCCTGTCGTTCCACGCGTACGCGAATTCAGTGAGCGTCTTGCCGGAGGTCGGCGAGCACTCTGGCGGGGAGGCTGCGGGCGCCGGCCGCCTTCAAATTGACACCCCACTTAAGTTGGGTGTTTGCGCCGCGATAATTAGCGCCCGTCATCCCCCGGTTGCTATAGATTGTTAAGACATATAAAACGGCCAGTTTCGAAGAGCAACGACGGCCAATAAGTGCATTTTTCGCATCAGTCGAGGGCGGCCGCCGCTCAGCCGCATGGCCGCCATCGACATCCGGGGGAAACAATCTTGCGCCAGACGCTTGCGCGCATGCTGCGCCCGCTTGGACGCCTTGGGTCGCGCACCATCACGGCGGGCACCTTGCTGCTTGGCGTGCTGACGACGGCCGTCGTCTATGTGTTCTGCACCAATCTGCTGGAAGAGGATATCCGCCTGCGTTTTGAGAACGATACCGGCGACGTCATCCAGCAGATCGATACACGGATCCGGCTTTATACCGACGTACTGGTGACCATGCAGGCGCTGTTCGGCGCCAGCGACCATGTCTCGCGGGGTGAGTTTCGCGATTTCGTCAGCGGGCTGAACCTGCCGCAGCGCTATCCCGGTTTCCAGACGCTGAACTACGCGCCCTATGTGCCGGCGGCCGAGATCGACGCCTTTGTCGCCCGGCAGCGGAGCGATCCGATCCTGCGCGAGGCAGGCGTGACGTTCAGCGTCCGCCCCCCGGGACAGCGGCCCGGCCACTTCGTGCTGACCTATGTCGAGCCGCTCGACATCAACCTGGCGTCGATCGGCATCGACATGGGCGCCGAGCCACGCCGCCTGGCCGCGCTCGAACGGGCGCGCGATACCGGGCAGTCGGTCAGCAGCGGCCGCCTGATCTTCAGCGAGGCAAAGAACCCGCATGTGGGCATCGCCCTGCGCCTGCCGGTGTACCGCAAGGTGCCGGACCTGGACACCGTGGAAGCGCGCCGACGCGCCTATGTCGGATCGGTCGGTGCGGGGATCCGGGTGGACGATCTGCTGAAAGACCTGGTCAGCAACGAGAATCTGCGCCGGATCCGGTTCCGCGTGCATGACGCCGGAGACTTCGCACAGGCGCCGGCTCCCCCCTCGGCCGCCAACCTGCTCTATGACAGTGTGACCGGACTGGCCGCCCGGGGACGCAGCCGGGGCGCAGGCGGCAGCGCCGTCCACGCCAGTGCCGCGCATGGCGCGCCGGCACTGGCGGACGACCAGACGGGCGCGGGCCAGCATGACCTGGTCAAGAGCGCGGTGCGGGATTTCGGCGGGCGGCGCTGGGTGATCGAATTCGCCGCCGATGCCGGGGCAATCGGTGGTCCCCAGCGCTACCTGCCGACGCTGGTGGTGATTTCCGGCCTGATCATCAGCGTGCTGCTGGGCTGGCTGGCCTACGCGTTGTCGAGTTCGCGGGCGCGCGCCGTCGCCGTGGCCGACCAGATGACGCACAGCCTGCGCGAGAGCCAGGCGGCGCTCGCCGAGGCGCAGCAGATTGCCCACCTGGGCGACTGGCGCATCGATCTGGGCAAGGACATCGCGCACTTTTCCCGGGAAATGGCGCACCTGCTAGGCTGGCGCGGCGACAAACCGACTCCTGACGTGTTGTTCCAGGCGATCGACGCCGGCCATCGCGCCGTGCTGCGGGAAAGGATGCGGGCAGCCTTGCAGGATCGCCAGCCGTTCGAGTTCGAGTGCCCCTACCGGTCGCAGCGCGGACGCCGGGGCTGGCTGCACCTGATTGGCCACGCGCATGGGCTTGCGGACAGCGCCGTGCTGCGGGGAACCGCGCAGGACATCAGCCAGCGCAAGTCTGCCGAGCAGGCCAGGGCGCAGGAACACCAGATTGCCCTGCACCTGGCCACCGCCACCAGCGAAATCGAGGTGCTGGAGGAGATTGTCCACACGTTGCTCGGCGGCATGGACTGGGAGGCAGGTGCCTTCTGGCCGAATGACGACAGCCAGGGACTGAAGCTGCCGCCGGTCTACCTGGCACGCGTCAAGGCGCTGGAGCCCTGGCTCGCTGAGCGCCCCGCATGGCCGGCCGGTGCTGTGCTCTTGCAGGCGCCACAATGGTATGCAAACCGGAACGCGATGGCCCGGCACGCGCAAGCGGGATGGCTCGACGCGGGCGGCATCCGGACGGTGTTCGCGTTCCCGCTGAGCAGGGGCCACGTGACGCTCGGCGTGGTCGAACTCTATTCCCGTGGCAAGCGCAGCGCTGATACGCACGCGCTCGCGATGGCGAGCGGTATTGCCAATCAGACCGGGCACTTCCTGCTGAGGCGCCAGGCCGAGGAGGACCTGCGCTTCATCGCCAATCACGATGCCCTTACCGGCCTGCCCAACCGGCTGATGTTCAAGGCCGAGTTCGAGAAGGCGCTGAACCGTGCCCGCGCCAGCGCCCAGGCCTTGCATGTCATTTTTGTCGACCTGGATGAATTCAAGGTCGTGAACGACACGATCGGCCACAATGCCGGCGACACCGTGCTGCGCGAGATGGCCGACCGGTTGCGCGAGAGCCTGGACGGCGTGGAACTGATCACCCGCTTCGGTGGCGACGAATTCGTCGTGCTGCTGGACCCCAAGGGCGACTCGACGATCCTGGGCCGGATCATTGCGAAGATCCAGGCTGCGCTCGCGCCCGGCTTCGTCGTCAATGAATCGGAACTGCGGATGACGGCAAGCATCGGCATCAGTTCCTTCCCCGAGGACGGCAACGATTGGCAGACCCTGCTCAAGCATGCCGACCTGGCCATGTACGGTGCCAAGCAGCTCGGCAAGAACGGCTACCAGTTCTACTGCCGCGGCATGAGCGCATCCCTGCAGCGGCGCATCGACATGGAGTCTCACCTGCACCGCGCGCTCGAGCAGGACGAATTCATCCTCTACTACCAGCCGCGCATTGCGCTCGCGTCGGGAGCGTGCACGGCGGTCGAGGCACTGATCCGCTGGCGCCACCCGGAACTCGGCATGGTCATGCCCGGAGATTTCATTCCCTTCGCGGAGCAGAGCGGCGCCATTGTCGAGATAGGCGCGTGGGCCCTGCGCGAAGCGTGCCGCCAGAATGCCGCATGGCTCGCCCAGGGGCTGCCGCCGGTGCGTGTTTCAGTCAATCTTTCGGCTCGGCAGTTCGCCGACAAGTCGCTCAGGCTGACCATCATCGATGCCCTGCGGCAAGCCGGCCTGCCTGGCAACCTGCTGGAGCTTGAACTCACCGAGAGCATGGTCATGCGCGATGCCGAACAGGCTTCCAGCTGGCTCTCGCGCCTGAAGCGCACGGGCGTTCGACTGGCTATCGACGACTTCGGCACCGGCTACTCCTCGCTTGCCTACCTGAGCCGCTTTCCGATCGATACGGTCAAGATCGACAGCAGCTTCGTCCGCTACATACCGGAAAGCCGCAGCGACACGCAGATTACCAGCGCGGTGATCGGACTCGGCCACCGGCTCGGCCTGGAAGTCGTCGCCGAAGGCGTGGAGAAGGAGGCGCAACTCGAATTCCTGCGCAGCGAAGGCTGCGACGAAGTGCAGGGCTACTACTTCAGCCATCCGCTGCCGCCGGCGAAGATCACCGCCTTCCTGGCCAGCCGCATGGAGAACGGCCCAGCTTTCGAGCATGGGCCGCAACCAATGCGCGCCTGACTGCCGCCGGTCCGGCGCGTGCTTATGCAGTCCAATATCAAGCCGTCCAATAACAGGGAGCTAAATCATGCAGGACCGTTCTGTTGAAATCGTGTGGCAGGCCATCGAAGCCCTCGACTTTTCAAGGATGAAGGCCAAGCTACTGCACCAGAAGCATGCGCATTGGTCGCCGGAATCGCTGGAGCAGGCGGAGAGCGGCTACCGGCAGTTCCTCAAGCTGGCTGCGAAGTATCCGGACACACCCGCCGTCCCCAGCGAGCAGGTGGATGCCTTCTGGCATGCCCACATCCTGGATACCAGGCGCTATGCCAGCGATTGCGAACGCATTTTCGGGTATGTCCTCCACCACGATCCCTACGTTGGCATCGACGGCCCGCAGGATGAGGCCCGCCTGCTGGAAATGGCCGCCGCGAGCGATGCGCTGAGCCTGCGCGAATTCGGCAGCCCGCTGACCTCTGCCGCATATTGCGCTCGGGCAGCAGCCGAGGATCCCGCGTACTGCGCGCGCATGGCCAAGGCCGAGGATCCCGCGTACTGCGCACGCATGGCCAAGGCCGAGGATCCCGCGTATTGCGCACGCATGGCCAGGGCCGAGGATGCCGCGTACTGCGCACGCATGGCCAAGGCACACTAGGCAAATTGCCGGATCTGGTCCCGGACGACGGGACCAATGGCGGTACGCCAGCGTGGGCCCAGGAACAGATCGTAATGACCACACTGGCGTGCCGTGATGTGCCGCTTGTGGCATGGGGCAATGCCTGGACACAAATCGTGCGCGGCGTGGGTCTGGCCACGGCCGGCAATGTCATCCAGTTCGCCTTCGATAGTGAGCAATGCAGTGGTGTGGATGTCCTGCGGGCGCACCGGTTGGCCTCGCACGCGCCAGTCGCCGAGGGCCAGCCGAAATTCCTGAAACACGATCCGGATGGTGTCCAGATAGAACTCGGCTGCCATATCAAGGACCGCGTTATAGGCATCGCACGCGCGCCGGCACGTATCGGCACCGGCGCTGTCACCCCAAACGAGCTCGAGATAGTAGTCCCACTGCGAAGCAACCAGACGGTCGGGCTGCGTCGCCACTAAACCGGCATATTGCAGGAAACTCGGATACACCTTTCGGCCGGCACCGGGGTAGCGATCTGGCACTGCGTAAATCAGGTTCTGTTGAAACCATTCGAGCGACCGGTGCGCCGCGAGCCTGTTGACCGCGGTGGGGCTACGGCGGGCATCGATCGGGCCGCCCACCAGGATCAGGCTCAGGGGCGTTGGCTCACCGCCGCTAGCCAACAGGGAAATGGCCGCCAGCGCGGGCACGGTGGATTGACAGATCGCAAGCACGTGCAGGCGCTCGGTGCCGATCAGGCGGATAAACGCTTGCAGCAGCGCCACATTCTCATCCAGGTCGAACTGCCCGTCCGCTAACGGCACACGGCGGGCATCGATCCAATCGGTCACGTACACCTCATGGTCCGGCAGCAACGTTGTAACGATTTCCCGTAGCATGACGGCGTGGTGACCAGCGAGCGGGGCGCAGAGCAGCACCGCCGGCCTCTCCTTGGCGACGGAGCAATCAGCTGCGGGCTCGGCCGCGAAGCGCAGCAGACGGCAGAATGGGCTGTCGAGTACAAGCTGCTCGACCACTGGTGTGGTGCGGCCCTCCTGTTCGACCGCCGTAATGTTGAACTCGGTCTTCTCGCAGGCTTCGCCGAGCCGGTAGAGGAATTCGTAGCCTGCGGCAAAGTACGGCGCACCCGGAAGGCCGGCCAACGGACTGTCAGGGTTGCCGAAGGCGTGCGCGGCGCCTGCGGCCCAGATGGTCAGCGGATGCAAGAGCGCTCGCTGATATTCGAGGAACTGGTAGAGCATTGGAGCTCCAGGGAACGGGCCGGATAATCCAGCCATCGCCGACAGAGGTGGCGGAAGCCGATACTAGATCCACGCGAGGAATGCCCCAGACCCCATCACGGGCATCCTTGCCACGGCGCCACGGCCGCGTGTCACCGACGTTACAGTGATTATGCGGTCCTTTCCAGCCAGATTTTTACTATAGGGCAGGCACGAAGCGCGGCAAGTTCCGTGAACGGCGGCTTGAAACGTCGAACTGTGCCGACGCGCACGGAGGCCGGCGCCCGTGCGCCGTAGAAAGAGCACATTAGAGGCGTCGAAGGCCTGGGCGAGCAAGAGGGCTGGAGGCCAGGCAATGACCGACAAGCAAGGCAAAGGCGCGGAAATGCCGTGGCTGGCGCTGGCGTACATCGTCTTCGTTGTGGTGTTTGCGTTTGGCGGCATCAGCATTTGCAGCTTCGCCGCGCCGGGTGGATACTGAAGCATCTCCATGAGAATCTTCAGCCTCGCCACGAGGGCCGGGCTCGGCAACAGTGCCAGGCTGAAGCTGTTACCTCGCGACGGGCAGAGGCACGCAAATGATTGAAGCTTCCGGATTGAAAGCGGGCATGGTCATTTTGCTCGACGGCGAACTCCACAGTGTGGCCAGCGCGGAGCACCATGCTGGCGGCGGACAACAGGCCGGCGCGCTGTTCGCCAGGCTCAAGCACTTGAAGACAGGTCACATCAAAGCGCTGCGCCTGCACCTGAGCGACAGGCTCGAGGATGTTGTGCTCGAGCACAAGGAGATGGAATACCTGTATACGGACGGCGTCGCGTTTTACTTCATGAATCCGGACACGTTCGACCAGATCAGTCTCCCCATTGAAGCCATCGGCGCCTACGAAAAGTACCTTCAGCCCAATATGCGGATTCCGGTGCAGCTTTACGAGGGCGAGCCGGTCAATATCGCATTTCCCACGCAGGTCGAGCTCGCGGTCGTTTCCACGCCGCCGGGGTTGCGCGAGCATGAATCGTCCACCTTCAAGAGCGCCACGCTTGACAACGGCATGGAGGTCCTTGTTCCCCAGTTCATCAAGGAGGGCGACACCGTGAGGATCGATACCACCACAGGAAAATACCTGGAGCGCGTCAGGCGGGAAGCCAGAAGGCCCTGAGTATCGTAACCTTCATGCCGCCGCGCCAGTACTACCCGTCGATCTTGTACCCGATATCCTTGATGAACTGCCCCCAGCGCACATAGTCGCTCTTGACCTGCGACGCAAAGGCGTCCGGTGTGATCGCCTTCGGCGGCAGCACGCCCACGCCGGCCAGGCGCTTGTGATAGGCGGGATCAACCAGCACTTTCTGCACCGCCGCCGACACGGCGTCGGTGGTCGCCTTGGGCATGCCCTTGGGGCCGAACAGCGCAAAATAGCCGCTGAGTTGTTCCATCTCGGCAAAGCCGAGTTCGCGGAACGTGGGGGCATTGGGGGCGAGGTCTGACCGCTCCGGAATCGTGGTGGCGAGCACTTTGGTCTTGCCCGACTGGTAGAGCGGCACGCCGGTGGTCAGGCCATCGATCATCAGCGGCACCACGCCGCCCACGAGGTCCTGCGTGGCCGGTGCGGACCCCTTGTACAGCACCGGTTCGAGGTTGGTGCCGGCCAGGCGGTTGAACAGCAGCGGCCCGAAGTGCGACGACGTGCCCGGCCCGTAGGAGGCCGAATGGATCGGCTTGCCCGGATTGGCCTTGGAATAGGCGATCAGTTCCTTCAGGGTGGAGTAGGGCGCATCCTTGTTGGCAGCCATCAGGACCGGCGCGCGGCCGATCTCGGCCAGTGCGGTGAGGTCGTTGATCGGGTCGTACGGCACGCGGTTGATATGCGCGCCGGACGTGGCCGACGAGCCCAGCGTGACCAGCAGCGTATGCCCGTCAGGCTTGGCGCGAATGACATCCTGGGTGGCCGGCACCGTGGCGCCGCCGGGCTTGTTCTCGACCACGACGGATTGGCCGCTGGCGCGGCCCAGGTAGTCGGCGAACAGCCGCGCCACCACATCGGTGCCGCCGCCGGGCGGATAGGCAACCACCAGGCGGATCGGGCGGCCGGGCCATTCTTGTGCCCATGCCTGCGGCGCGATGGCCGCTGCGGCCGATGCGCTGACTGCGGTGAGGAACTTGCGCCGGTCCATGCACTGTCTCCTTTGCGCGCGCAGCGCTGTGGGTGTGATTGCAACCAGTAGCATAGTAGGGGGTGTTTCCGGGGAATTCACCCCGGGTTTTCCAGACGACCGCGCAGGCGCGCAGGTCACAACGCCGCCGCCTCCCGCAACGCGCGCTCCACCGCCCGCATGGCAATCGCGCGCTTGGCCGCGTCCGCGCTTTTCGGCGGGATCGCCAGCATGGCGGCCACCAGCGCCTCAGGGAACTCAGGCTTGTCATGACGCTTGCCCTGGATGGCAGCCTCCACCGACGCCAGCCGCCACGGCCGGTGGGCCACGCCGCCCAGCGCGATGGCGGCGCGCTTGATGGTCTTGCCTTGCAGCGTCACCGCCGCCGCCACGGACACCAGCGCTGACTGGTAGGCGGCGCGGTCGCGCACCTTCAGGTAAACGCTGTGGCGCGCCAGCGCGCCGCGCGGCACGATGATCCGCACCAGCAATTCATTCGCCTTCATGTTGTGGTCGCGCTGGGGCGTGGTGCCGGGCGTGCGCAGGAAATCCTGCGCCGCCAGCACGCGCTCGCCGCCGGGGCCGCGCACCACGATCTGTGCGTCCAGCGCGGCCAGCGCGACCGCCAGGTCGGACGGATGGGTGGCGATGCAGCGGCTGCTGCGGCCGAACAGCGCGAAGGCACGCGTGGCGCCGGCCAGCAGCGCGGCGCAGCCGGAGCCGGGTGTGCGCTTGTTGCAGGGGACGTCGATGGTGCCGTTGCGGAAGTAGGCGCAGCGGGTGCGCTGCAGCAGGTTGCCGCCCACGGTGCCGGCGTTGCGGATCTGCGCAGAGCCGATCTGTTCGAGTGCCTGGGCGATGGCCGGGAATTCGCGCACGACATCGGCGTCGGCGGCTACGTCGCTGATGCGCGCCAGGGCGCCGATGACCAGTGCCGTGCCGGTCATCGACACCTGGCTCAGTTCGGCGATGCCGCTGAGGTCAACCAGCGTGCCGGGCGCGCAGATGCCTTCGCGCATCAGGTTGAGCAATTCGACGCCGCCGGCGATGCACATCGTGTCGGCGCTGCCGATGGCAGTGAGGGCGTCGGCGACGCTGGTGGCGCGCACGAAGGCGAATTCGCGCATGTCAGCCACCTCCGCCCGGATGGTCGCGGGCGTAGTCGAGCACCGCTTCGACAATGTTGGGATAGGCGCCGCAGCGGCACAGGTTGCCGCTCATCCAGGCGCGCACCTCGTCCGCCGATCCGGCATGGCCCTCGGCCACGCAGGCCAGCGCGGACATCACCTGGCCGGCGGTGCAGTAGCCGCACTGCAGGGCGTCGTGATCGAGAAAGGCGCGCTGCAGGGCGTGCAGCTTCCTGGCTGAGGGCGCCAGGTCCTCGATGGTGCGCACGGCGTGGCCGTGCGCCATCACGGCCAGCATCATGCAGCCGAGCACGCGCCGGCCGTCGACGTGGACCGTGCAGCTGCCGCACTCGCCCCGGTTGCAGCCGACCTTGGTGCCGGTCAGGCCGAGCGCGTCGCGCAGGGTATCGGCCAGCGTGGCGCGGGTGTCGACGGTCAGGTCGCGGGCGGTGCCGTTGACGGTCAGGTGGATGGCGGTAGTCGGCATGCTCGGCTTCGTCAGGGCAGCAGGGTGTCGAGCTGGATCGGCAGCCGGCGCACGCGCACGCCGGTGGCGTGGTACACAGCGTTGGCGATGGCGGCGGCAATGCCGACGATGCCCAGCTCGCCCACGCCTTTGCTGCCGAGCGGGTTGGCCTTGTCGTCAACCTCTTTCACCAGGATCACGTCGATGGCCGGCACGTCGGCACAGGTCGGCACCAGGTACGACAGCAGGCTGGCGTTGACGAAACCGCCCGCCACCGGATCGGAGACCGACTCTTCCAGCAGCGCCATGCCGATGCCGCCGACGATGCCGCCGGCGAGCTGGCTGCGCACCAGCAACGGGTTCACGACCTGCCCGACGCCAAAGGCGCTGACCACGCGGCTCACGCGCGGGACGGGCACGTCCGTATCGACCACCACCTCAACGAAATGCGCGCCGAAGGACAGCATCGGCCCCGGCGCCGTGGTTGGCGGGGCGGCGTTGGCACTGGCGTCGAGCGCAGCGCCGCCGGCGGCCACGATGGCGTCGAAGCCGACACCCTGTGCAGGCGATGCCGTGAGGAAGACGCGGCCGCCGCCGGTGGCCATCGCGTCGACCGGCTTGCCCGTGAGCGCGGTGTCCGGCTGCGCGGCGGCAGCGGCGAGCAGCTTGCCACGCAGGTCGCGGCTGGCCGCCAGCACCGCGGAGCCGACGCTGGCGAGCGTGCGCGAGCCGCCCGACACGGTGGTGCGGGGCAGGGCGGTGTCGCCGATCTCGACCTTGACGTGGTCCAGGTCGGTGCCCACGGCGTCCGTGGCGATCTGGGCCAGTGCGGTGCAAATGCCGCCGCCCATCTCGTGCGTGCCGCTCCTGACGGTCAGCATGCCGGTGGCGTCCATCGATACGCTGGCGGAAGCGGGCGAGCGGTTGACGGGATACGCCGCGCTGGCCATGCCCCAGCCGATGCGCTGGCCCTGCGCGTCGCGCATCGAACCGGGCACGGGCTGGCGCGCGGCCCAGCCGAATTTCTGGCTGGCCCGCTCGTAGCACTTGCGCAGGCTGTTCGAGGTCCATGCCACGCCCGAGACCGGGTCGGTGGTGGCGAAGTTCTTGAGCCGCAGCGCGACCGGGTCCATGCCGAGCGCCACGGCCAGCTCGTCCATCGCGCTTTCCAGCGCAAAGAAGCCGGTGGCTTCGCCGGGCGCGCGCATGGTGGTGGGCGTGGGCAGGTCGAGCCGCACCAGCGAGCGGCTGACCTGCCCCGACGGGCAGGCATAGATCATGCGCGTGCGCGAGGTGGCCGGCTCGAAGAAATTGTCGTTCATCGAGGTTGTGGTCTTGGCACTGTGCGTCAGCGCCTTGAGCGTGCCGTCGCTGCTGGCGCGCAGCGTCAGCTGCTGCTCGGTGTGCGGACGGTGGCCGACCATCGAGAACATCTGCGCGCGCGTGAGCGCCAGCACCACCGGCCTGCCGACCCGCTGCGCGGCCACGGCCGCCAGCAGCACGTGCGGCCAGGTCAGCCGCTTGGCGCCGAACGAGCCGCCGACGAACTTCGACACCACGCGCACCTTCGCCACGGGCAGGCCAAAGCAGGCGGCCACCATCGCCTGCTCGCCGCGCATCCATTGCGAGCCGTCGTGCAGCGTGAGCGTGCCGCCCTGCCATGCGGCAACGACGGCGGTGCGCTCCATCGGATTGTGGTGCTCGAAGGGCGTGACGTAGGTCTGGTCGACCAGCACATCCGCTGCAGCGGGCGCGACCGCGGCGGGCGTTGCCGCGGCCCAGCGGAAGTTATGCATCGGCGAGGCGGCGGGGCGCGCGACAAGCTGCGCGGCGGGGATGACCGTGGCCGGCTTGGGCGCGTAGCGCACGGTGAGACTGTCAGCGGCAAACTCCGCGGCCTCGCGGCTGGTGGCGACGACCACGGCGATGGCCTGGCCGAGATGGGCGACCTTGTCGTCCTGCAGCGGCAGGCGGCGCTGGCCGGCTGCGGCGGGGAAGGGGTCAGGAACCTGGAAGCGGCGGCAGTCGGCGGCGGTGATGACGTCGAGCACGCCAGGCACGGCGCGGGCCGCGCTGTCGTCGATGGACAAGACGCGCCCTTTCGCAATCGTGCTGGCGCGGATGACGGCATGCGCCGCATCGGCGGGGGCGGCATCGGCGGCATACTTCGCCAGCCCGGTCACCTTGGCGTGGCCGTCGATGCGCGGTACGGATTTCCCGACTGACGGCATGGTCGGCCCTCCTCCCACATCGCAAGAACTCTAGTACATGAATCCCGGCCCTTCAATGACATGTGGTTGATGTCTGACCTGCAGCGAACTAGGCTAGGTACGCAAAGAAGCGCGCGGCGCGCAAAGGGGGGACCATGAGCGAGGCACTGGATTTCCGCAAGTCGCTGGCGCGCCAGCTGCTGTCGTCCGGCATGACCGAAGCCGATTTCGACAACCATCCCACCGTGGCGACCACGCTTGCCGCGGCGCCCGGGCTGGCGGCGCACCCCACCATTGCGTTCCCGGCCACGCTGCGGCCGATACCGGTGCCGATCGATCCCATGCCCGCGCTGGACGCTGCGCTGCCGCGTGCCGACGTGGTGGTCATCACCTGGACCGTGGACGAGACCATGGCGTTGTGCGATGTCATGACGCCGGGGTTCTCGCGCGACCACTGGTATCGCTATGCCCGCAACTTCGACCAGTACCTGCCGAAGATCCGTGCCGGCGCCCCGGCGCGCGGCGTGATGCGGCTGGCCAGCTATTTCCCGGTGCGGATCGGTACGAAGAAGGTGCTGTGCATGAAGTCGGAGCTGCACCTGAACCAGGATGGCATCACCAGGCCGCCGGCGGGCAGCGCGCACAAGGCATCGCTGCCGGTGAGGGACCTGTTCCACCAGATCCTGGACGAGACGCGGGCCAAGCTGATCATCACCACCGGCACGGCGGGCGCGGTCTTTGCCGAGCACGACCTTGGCGACGTGGTGGTCACGCGCGGCGCCAAGTTCCGCTGCAAGCGGGAGTTTCGCGACAGCCCGTTCAACGACAAGACCTACAAGTCGGAATGGACCGTCAAGACCAAGCACTTCGCCAAGGCGTTGGCGCTGATGGGCGCGTTCAGGCATGAGCTGGCCGAGCCCGAGTTCCTGCCGCCTACCGTCAACTACGCGCCGCTGCACAACATCCCCAGGCCGATCCGCGAGAACAATCCCGATATCAAGCTGGACGGGCGCGACATGCCCGCGTTCCACCCGATCCTGACCACCGACTTCTTTGAGTTCGGCACCTCGCTCAACCACCTTGAAGAGATCGGCTCCGCCGTGGAAATGGGCGACGCGGTGCTGGGGCTGGTGGTGGAGGAACGCGCCGCCGCGGGCAAGTCCACGCCGCGCTGGCTGGTGGTGCGCAATTGTTCCGACCCGCAGATCAACGGCAGGCTGCGCAGCAAGCCTGCCAGGCAAAGCCTGCAGGCGATGTGGGCGGTCTACTACTACCAGGGTTTCGGCTACTGGACTAGCATGAACAGCGCACTGGCCTGCTGGGCGATCATCGCGGCGAACTGACCTGCCCCGTGCCGGCCTTAGCCGCCGACACGGATCACCAGTGCGTAGCTCTGCGGATCCAGCGCCACCGAGTGCGCCACCACGGCAACGGTTGCGGTGCCCGCCGGGATCTGGTTCCAGTCCACCTGCTCGACGTTGTTGACGCGATCGAACCCGGCCGCGCCGCGCGTCATGTTGCCGTGCCATTCACGCGTGCCGGCCTTGACGATCAGGTCCAGGTCGCTCTGCAGCCCTTCGCCGGGCGGGTCGGTCCACACCAGCGTAACCTTCAACCGGCGCGCATCGGTCGGGATCGCGACCAGGTACTCCTCGCGCTCGCCGGTATCGAGGCGGGCGTCTTCATCGAAGAACTGCAGCGTTTCGTTCTCGGCGTAGGGACCGACAACGGCCTGCAGGTCCACGCGGCCGAAGCCCTGGGCGTTGTTCGGCACCACGCCGGCCTCGGACGGT
Organism: Cupriavidus sp. DF5525; assembly: GCF_040149425.2. Classification (NCBI taxonomy): domain Bacteria; kingdom Pseudomonadati; phylum Pseudomonadota; class Betaproteobacteria; order Burkholderiales; family Burkholderiaceae; genus Cupriavidus; species Cupriavidus sp. DF5525. The sequence goes on from NZ_CP168265.1 coordinate 2,180,221, forward strand.
GTGTACTGGCCCGCCAGCTGGCGGGCGCCGTTGATCAGCAGCGCTTTGAGCAGGGCAGCGCTGGGCTTGCGCAGCTGGTGGTGCACGCGCAGGAACTGCCGCGTGACGGCGACGCAGCCGGCCACCAGCGGCGTGGCCATGCTGGTGCCGCCGTCGAACATGTAGAGTGGATCGCCCGACAGGCCCCAGCCTTCGGAGCGCGTCGCGCGCGAGCGCGCGGACAGGATGTAGGTGCCAGGTGCCACCAGGTCCGGCTTCAGGCGCAGGTCGAGCGTGGGGCCGCGGCTGCTGAAGGCCACCATCCCGTCGGGATTGCTGGCGAGCCGGTCTGAGCGGATCGGGCTGGCGCGGAAATCCGCCGGCCAGCCCCTGCCGTACGTCATCCTCATGGTCGGGCGCAGGCTCTCGCTGGCGCCGATGGTCAGGCAGTTCTTGGCGGTGCCCGGTGGCGGCAGCGAGGAGGGATCGACCTGCCCGTTGGCGTCGCGGTCCTTGCCGGCATTGCCGGCAGCAAAGCAGATCAGCATGTCGCGGTGGCGGTAGACGAATTCATCCACCTCCTGCGCCTGCTGGTCATAGGCGCCGAAGTTGCCCAGGCTGCACCACGAGTTGGAATGCACGCGCGCCTTGTGGGTCTTGTAGGGCGGCCCGAACAGGTCATTCAGGTTGTCGGGCAAACCGCCAAGGCCGGCGTTGCGATCCAGCACCGATTGCAGCACCAGCCTGGCGCCGGGCGCGGCGCCGCAGACGGCGCCATCGGTGACGGACACGCCGTCGCCCAGTACCGAGCCGGCGACATGCGTGCCGTGGCCGTCGGGGTCGTCCTTGCGGCCCGGACGGCCCAGGGCGTAGAGCGCCTTGACGCGGCCCTTGAATGCGGGATGCACGTCGGTGGTCGAGCCTTTGTCGAAGCCGGTATCGGCCACCGCGACGACTTCACCGTCGCCGCGCAGGGCGTTGCGCTCGGCCGCCGCCGGGGCGCGCAGGATGGTGCGGGCAACGTTGTTGGCCAGGCGGCGGGAGAAGACCTCCTCGATATGGCGCACGGCATCGAGCGCGGCCACGTCGGCGAGGCGGCGGCGTTTCAGGGTCAGGCGCAGCTTCTGCCCCGTGGCAATGACGTCCGCGGGCTCCACGTGCGCCGCTGCGGCGACGTCCTTGGCCGCCTGCGCCGGCCTGGCGTTCCGGTGCAGCACCACGTCCACGGTCACGCGGGAGCTGTCCAGCTCCGGCGGCTGCACCAGCGCGGCCGCCGCGACGGCCACGCCGCCGGGCTGGGGCGCCAGGCGCCGCAGCGACGGCGACAGCTTGACCACCTGCGGATACTGATCGGCCCAGTCCACGAACGGCAGCGCCCGCACCTTGGCCAGGCTCGTCTTGGGGTAGTAGCACACCAGCCCGCCGCCGGGCACGGCCTCCAGGATGCTGGCGCCCGCGCGAGCGAGCTGCTGCTTCTGCCTGGCATCGAGCGGAGCGGCCGGCACCACGATGATGTAGTTCGTGGCGCCGGCGTCCGCGTTGTCCAGTGAGACAGCGGCCAGCGCGGCGCGCGGCGCGGACGTGTCGATGGCGATGCCGTTGATCGTGATCGAAGCCATGGCGGAATCCTCCGGAGGCAGCGCCGTGCCGCCGCTTTTTATCGGTTCTCAGCCTGTTCTAGACGGAAAGCCGAGCCCCCGTGATGAAAATTTTCTCGGACCGGTTGAAATGACAGTGTGTTGTGGCGCAGGCGGCGCAAAGGCGGGCAGGGGGGAAGGACGCGATTGCCGCAGGCAGCGAACGTTGCCCGTACGAAACAAATGTAATCGATTGTTAATGCCGCGCGCCGCAGCCCTGCTTTGGCAAAAGAAGCGTCCTTCCGCTTTGATACGATCCCGCTCTTTCCGCCAAGCGTCCCGCCACCGTGAATCGCCGCTATGTATCGTTGTTTCGTGAGTATTGCGCGCGGTGGCTCATCCGCATCCAACCGCTGGCCGCTGCCAGCATCACGATAGCCAGACGCGTCTTCAATGGCGCGCTCCACCGCCTTCGCCACCCGACGCGACGCGGCATCATGCTGACGCTCGCCGCATTGCCGGCGCTGTTTCTGCTGTACGTGCTTGCGCTCGTGCCCTTTACGCCTGGCATCGGCGACATCCGCAAAGCCCGCATCGATCGGCCCGCGCTGATCGTGTCGGCCGACGGCAGGGTGCTCGACGAATTCAAACCGGTTAATCGCGAGTGGGTGTCGCTCGGGCAGATCTCGCCGTACATGGTGGATGCACTGGTCGCAACCGAAGATCGCCGCTTTTACGAGCATTACGGCATCGACTGGCTGCGTATCGCGTCGGCCGCGTTGCAAACGTTCTCCGGCGACCGACAGGGTGGTTCGACGATCACGCAGCAGCTCGCGCGCAACCTGTATCCCGACGAAATCGGCCGCGCGCCGACCCTCGCGCGCAAACTCAGGGAAGCGATCACGGCGCTCAAGATCGAAGCCGTGTACAGCAAGGATCAGATCCTTGAGACGTACCTGAACAATGTGCCGTTCCTGTACAACGCCTACGGCGTGGAAATGGCCGCACGCACCTACTTCGGCAAATCGGCCCATCAGCTCGACATTCTCGAAAGCGCGACACTCGTTGGCATGCTGAAGGCCAACAGCACCTACAACCCTGTGCTCAATCCCGAGCGCGCATTGCAGCGGCGAAACACAGTGCTCGGGCAGATGAACAAGTACGGGAAGCTCAAGCCCGATGCCTACACCTGGTTGAGGCGACAACCGCTCAACGTCGATTTCGCGTTGCAGAGCACACCACGAAGCGCGGCGCCGCATTTTTCCGCGCAACTGCGCAAGTGGCTGATCGCATGGGCCGAGCGCAACGGCTACAACATCTATGCCGACGGGCTTGTCGTGCGCACAACCATAGATTACCGTCTGCAGACAATGGCGGTGCAGGCGATGGACTGGCAGGCGAGCCAGTTGCAATGGATCGCGAACGGGGCATGGAACGAACGCACTGGCTGTTGGCCGGGCAACGACCTGTTCCAGACATTCATCCGGCAAACGCCTGACTATCGTGCAGCACGCGATGCTGGTCAATCGGATCGGGCGGCCCTCAGGAAGCTCGGCACGAACCCAGCTTTCGTCCGCGCACTCTGCCGGAGCAAGACTCAGGTCCAGGCGGGTTTTGTCGCGATCGATCCGCGCAACGGCGATATCAAGGCATGGGTCGGTAGTCGCGATTTCGGTGACGCACCGTTCGATCACGTGCAGCAGGCCCGGCGTCAGCCGGGCTCGACATTCAAGCCGTTCGTCTACGGGGCGGCGTTCGCGGACGGCGCGCGGCCGAGCGATACGATCGTAGACCGGAACGTCGCCATTCCACTGACCGGCCAGGCGATCTGGCGGCCTACCGACGCGGCGCCGCCCACCGACCGACCGATGACGCTGCGCGACGCGCTAGTGTATTCGCGCAACCGCGTCACCGCTCAGCTCATGCAAAAGGAACGCCCCGAGAAGGTCGCACGGCTCGCGCGCGCGATGGGCGTGCGCGACAGTACCCTCGAAGCGGTGCCGTCGCTCGCGCTCGGCACGAGCCCGGTCACGCTCAAGGAAATGGTATCAGCGTACAGCACGATCGCGAACCGCGGTGCCTATGTCGAACCGCGCATGGTCACTCGCATCGAGGATCACGACGGCAAGGTGCTCGCCGAATTTGCGAGCGCATCGCCGGAACAGGCACTGCCCGCCGACGCCGCGCAAACGCTCGTCGATGTGATGCGCGACGTCGTTATCCGGGGCACCGGTGCAGGCATCCGGACGCGCTTCGGGATTCGCGCCGACGTGGCCGGCAAGACGGGCACCACGCAGGACAACGCGGATGGCTGGTTCATCCTGATGCATCCGCAACTGGTCGCGGGCGCGTGGGTGGGTTTTGACGATGGACGTGTGACGCTCGGCAACTACTGGGGGCAGGGCGCGCATAGCGCCCTGCCGATGGTGGGCGCGTTCTACGATATGGCGCTGCGCGCGCGAGTGATCGATCCGGATGCGCGGTTCAGCCCTGAGACCCGGGCTCCTCGCAAGGTCCCTGCGCAACAGCATCGGCGCTTCCTGTTCTGGAGGTACTGATGTCGTCGCTGGCGGATACGACATTCGCTAAGCGCCGATCCATGTTTTAAAGGCATCGCCGGCCCAGGGCCATCATTGTCGTTTTCGGCTCCAATGGCGATGGCCGCCCGGCAGCGGCGGCGGCCGTCCGGAATCCGCCGCGCAACGCGGTCAAGAGCGCGATGGGACAGATGCCCAAATGACGGGCGCCATCGCGCGTCGCCTCGCTCAGTCGTCGTGACGATGCTTCTTGTGGCCCTTGTGCTTGCCGCGATTGCCGTTCTTGTGGTCATCGGCATAGTTGTTGCGCGACACATTGCCGCCCAGCGCCGAACCCGCTGCACCGCCGGCCGCGGCACCGACGATGCCGCCGGTTCGGCCGCCCAGGGCATTGCCGGCCGCCGCGCCGGCGCCACCGCCCAGCGCGCCACCCACGATGGCGCCGGTTCGTTCCTTCTTGTTGGCAGTCACCGCGCCGCCCGCACCGCCGCCCACCGCACCGCCGACCACGGCACCCGTGCTGCCGCCCAGTGCGCCACCGAGGGCCGCGCCCGCGGCACCGCCCAGACCGCCTCCCGCAGCGTTCTTCAGGTCATCGGCCAGCGCCGGTGTGGTCGCAGCGGTCAGCAGCAGGGTCAGGCACAGCGTACGAAGTGGTTGTCGAGTCATGTTCTTCCTCAAATAGGGGATGGTTGGCGATCAGCCGATGCGGGAGTTTACACCGAGCGGCAAGCGGGTCCGTCTGTCCGGGAGGCTTTGGCGGACGATCCCCTGGCCGATCGTCCCCCTGTAGAATCCGCTACCACGCAACCCTGGAACGTCCCGCATGGACTCTCACGCCCCGGATCGCGGCGCGCTGGTGCCGCTGGCCTATCACGCAACGGTGCTCGACTACCTGCGTCGCCACGAGCCCGAGGTTTGGCGCTGGGCCGGCGCCCGCGCGACCGGCGCCGATCACCGCGAGGCATTGCGCTCGATGCTGCTGCGCGACACCTACCGCATCGAGGCGGACGCGCATGCCGACGTGCACGCGGCGCTGGCCGAGGCGATGGCGCGGCTCGGCATCGACGCGCGCGCGACGCTCTACCAGTCCCCTGGCCAGGACATGAACGCCTCGCTGGTCTACGTGCCCGGCGAGGTCCACATCGTCCTGCAGGGGCCGCTGCTGGAACGGCTGTCGCCGCCGGAGCTGCTGGCGGTGCTCGGCCACGAGCTGGCCCACTACCTGCTGTGGTCGCGCGACGACGGCCAGTTCCTGGTGGCCGACCGCATCCTGAACGACGCGCTGGCCGCGCCCGGCGCCAGCGCCAGCCATCGCGAGACCTGGCGCCGCTACGCGCTGCACACCGAGCTGTTCGCCGACCGCGGCGGCGCCGTGGCCGCCGGCGCGGTGGCGCCGGCCGTGTCGACACTGGTCAAGGTGCAGACCGGCATGGGCAGCGTGGACGCGGCCGCCTACCTGCGCCAGGCGGCCGAGATCGAATCCCACGAAGCGGGCGCGAGCGCCGCCCACAGCCATCCCGAAACCTTCATCCGAGCCCGCGCGCTGGCGCTGTGGTGGGAGGGTGCGGCCGATCTCGATCCGTGGATCGAAACCCGCCTGCATGGCCCGCTGGCGCTGGAGAAGCTGGACTTGCCGGGGCAGGTCCGGCTGCAGGCGCTGACGCGCGGCTTCCTCGCCCACTTCCTCGCCGGCACGGCGCTGGCGAGCGAGTCGGTGCTCGCGCAGGTGCGGATGATGTTCCCCGACTGGCGCGACGACGAATCGGCGATCGGGCCCGAAGGGTTGGGGCAGGACGTGGCCGACGACAGCGTGCGCGGCTACCTCAACGCGCTGATGATGGACCTGGCGCTCGCCGACCCCGACCAGCAGGACGCGGCGTTGCTGCGCGCCGGCCAGGTGGCGCAGGCACTCGGCAGCCTGGAAGCGCTGCAAGGCAACCTGCGCCGCGACGCCGGCTTCGGCAAGCGCGAGCTGGACCGCTACCATCGCCAACTGCAGCGCCAACCCCACCGCCAACTGGCCAGGGAGGGCCGGGCATGACTGACAGCACGACCCACGGCACGAACACGATCCCCGGTACGACCAACAGCGTCGAGCCGCGCACGCTGCGCGCGCTGATCGACGCACAGGCGGGTGCGGCGCTGCCCACCGACGACGTCCTGGTGCTGGTGCTGCCGCTGTTCGCGCAGGTCGCCGCGCTGCACGCGCAGGGCAGGGTGGCCCCGCTCGATCCCGACAGCATCCTGGTGGACGAGGATGGCGCACTGCGCCTGCGCCGGCCCGATGGCGAGGCGCCCGTCATGGACATCGGCGCGGTGCATCGCGTGCAGCCGCATCCGGCCTCGGGCCTGAACATTGTCGGCGCGCTGCAGCTTGGCCACGCCGACGACGGACAGCGCGACCAGACCGACCTGGCGCTGCAGCTTGACGCGACGGCGCCCGTCGAGCGCCCGGTCTACCTGCCCGGCCTGGCCAGCTGGGAACGGCTCGTTGGCCACCACGACGAGATCGGCGACGTCTTCCTGCTCGGCATGGTGCTCGCGAGCCTGGCCTGCGGTCTGGATTTCACTGACGAGGACGACCTGCGCAGCTTCGTGGCGCATCGCCGCAACCTGTTCCTGTTGCACGAGCGGTTGCATCCGATCGTCGCGGCGGTGATCGTCGAGATGACCGAGATCAACCGCCACGACCGCGCGACCGATGTCGCCGCGCAGGCGACCCGGCTGCGCACGTGGCGCGAGCAGCCGCTGGGCCTGGACGTGGAGCGTGTGCTGGCCGGCACGGCCGGCGCGACGCCGCGCCGCGCCGCCGTGCTCACGCACCTGCGCGACCGCCTGTTCGATCTCTCGCGGCGCAACCGCCTGCTGCACTTCCGTCCGACCGCGGCCAGCGTCAACGTCACCGTGGCCAGCGTGCCGCTGATGCTGCAGATCGAAAGCGTGCGGCCCGAGCACATCTGCACCTGGGGCGGACCGTTCGCCGCCGACCTGGTGGCGGGCAAGCCGGTGTCGCTGCAGCAATGGCTGCGCTTCGACGACCAGCCATACCTGCCGGCGTCACTGGACCGCCTGATCGCCGAGACCCGCCGCGACTGCGCCGAATACGGCTTCAGCAACCTGCGTCTGGTGGTGGCGTTCCTGCGCTGGCACAACCTGAAGGAGGCGCCGGACGAGCGCATCGTCACGCCGCTGCTATGGCTGCCGGTGGAGCTGGTCAAACGCAAGGGCGTGCGCGACCAGTACGTGATCCAGTGCGCGGGCGGCGAGGCCGAGTTCAACCCGGTGCTGCGCCACTACCTGAGCCAGCTGTACGACATCCGCCTGGACGAGACCGTGGATCTGGGCAAGACCTCGCTCGAGGAGATCCATGCCGACATCCTTGCGCAGATTCGCCGCTCCGAGCCCTCGGTGGAGCTGCGCCTGGTCGACAAAGCCGCGGTGCGGCTCGTGCGGCAGAAGGCGCTGCAGCGGATGCAGCAGTTCCAGCGCCGCAGGCCGGGCACGGCTGCCGCGCGCACCGGCGGCTGGCTGCCGCCGTACAGCTATGCGCGGGACGACTACCGGCCGCTGGGACGCGCGCTGTTCGAGCATTGGGTGCGGCCGAGCGAGCTGCCGCAGCGCTTCGAGGCGGGGGCCGCACCGGGAGCCACAGCGGGCGCCGGTCCGCGCCAGCCACACATGAGCGGTCCCGTCACCGCGCAAAGCGAAGAGCGCCAGGGCTACGTGCTCGAGGAGTCCGAGGGCCACCGTTATGCCTGGGACCTGGACCTGACGCAGGTGACGCTCGCCAACTTCAACTACCGCAAGATGTCGCTGGTGCGCGACTACGCGCAGTTGCTGGACGAGCCCGGCGCCAATCCGGCGTTCGACCGCGTGTTCTCGATCGATCCGCGCGACGTGGAGACGGCAGCGCCCGCGCCGCTCGCACCGGCCGAGCAATGGAACGTGGTGGCGGCCGACGCGACGCAGAACGCCGCGGTCGGCCTCGCGCGCAGCCAGCGCAGCTTCATCATCCAGGGCCCGCCGGGCACGGGCAAGTCGCAGACCATCACGAACCTGATCGCCGACTACGCCGGACGCGGCAAGCGCGTGCTGTTCGTCTGCGAGAAGCGCGCCGCGCTCGACGTGGTGTTCCATCGGCTCAAGCAAAGCGGGCTGGACTCGCTGTGCTGCCTGATCCACGATTCGCAGACCGACAAGAAGGCCTTCATCGCCGACCTGCGCGCCTGCTACGAGCAGTGGATCGCGCAGCCGCACGACGGCGACGCGCTGGCGGCGCGCCGCACGCAGGTGGCCGAGGCGCTGGCCGCGCACCAGCAGCGTATCGACGCGTTCGAGTCGGCGATGGCCGCCGCGCCCGAGGCGCTCGGCGACAGCGTGCGTGCGCTGCTGCGCCGCGTCACCGCGCTGCCTGCCGTGCCGGACGCCGGGCCCGCCATGCGCGAGCGCCTGCCGGCGCTGGCCGCATGGGACCGTCAGCGCGATCTCGCGCACCGCGTGCACCGCGCGATGCGCGAGCGCTTCGGTCTCGACAGCCTGGCCGCGCATCCGTTCGCGCGCTTGTCCCCGCAGCTGCTGGCCGACGAGCGCGCGTATGGCCGCGCCGAGCAGCTTTGCCATGACACCGAGGCGCTGTTCGATGCGCTCGACCCGCTGCTGGACAGTACCGCGAGCCTGACCGGCCAGGACACCGCGCTGGAACAGGCACGCGCGATTGCCGCCGACAGCCAGTGGCTGCTCGACACGGGCCTCGCCGCACACCTGGACCTGCTCGATCCGGCCTCGCCGGCGCAAGGCGCGCTGCGCGAGGTCCGCGCGGACCTGGAGACGCGCGCGCAGGTACTCGCCGACGCGCTAGCCGCAACGTCGAACTGGCAAGACAAGCTGAGCCCCGGCGATACCGAATCGGCGCTGGCGCTCGCCCGGCAGCTGGAGCCGTCGTTCGCGCGCTGGCTGCAGCCCGCCTGGTGGCGGCTGCGCGGCGAACTGAAGCGCCGCTATGACTTCGGCAAGCACGCCGTCCATCCGGGCTACGGCAAGGTGCTTGAAACGCTGGCCGCCGAGCACGCCGCGAGCGCGGCGCTGGCGGCGGCCGATGCCGACAGCCGCCGGCGCTACGGCGTGAGCGAGATGCAGGCCTTCCTGCGCGCGCTCGGCGAACTCGAGCAGCGCCTGCAGTCGGGCGCAGGCCCGCGCGAACTGGTCGCGCATTTGCGCCAGGCCGTCGATCCGGTTGCGGCGGCACGCGCCGAGGCCGGTGCGCGCGAGGCGCTGGAGAAGCTCGCGCAGCGTGTGCGCGAGGGGCTGATGCTGGCCGCCGACGCGCGCCTCGGCGACATCGCCGAACTGCTGCGCGACCTGCGTGAGGCGCTGGATGACTTGCCAGACCTGTTGCCGCTCTTGCGCGCGGTGCATGCGGGCGACCCCGCCTGCGCCGCCACGCTGCAATGGCTCGATCACGCACCGGCGGAACTGGAGGCACTGGTGGCCGACGAGGCGCTACGGCGTCTCGCGCGCGAGAACCCGGTGCTGGCGCGCTTCGGCGGCGCGGCGCTGGCGCAGGCCGCGCGCGCCGTGGCGCAGGGGCAGCGCGAGCTGCTCGCGCTGAACGCCCAAGTGGTGCGCGCCATGCGGCACGAGCAGTTCGCCGAGCACGTGCGCGTGTCCTCGCTGTCGGCCACGATGCTGGACGCCGACGGCAAGGCGTTCAAGAAACAATACGCAACGGGCCGCCGCGAACTGGAGCATGAGTTCGGCAAGAGCATGCGCCACCGCTCGATCCGCGATCTCTCCGACGACGAGACCGGCATCGTCATCAACGATCTCAAGCCGATCTGGCTGATGAGTCCGCTGTCGGTGTCCGACACGCTGCCGCTGTCGCCGGACCTGTTCGACGTGGTGATCTTCGACGAGGCCAGCCAGATTCCGACCGAGGAGGCCGTGCCCGCGCTGAGCCGCGCAAGCCAGGTGGTGGTGGTCGGCGACGAGATGCAGCTGCCGCCGACGAGCTTCTTCACGGCCGGCGGCGCCGAGGGCGGCGACGAGATCGTCGTGGAAGAAGAGGGCGAACGCATCGCGATCAACCTCGATTCGGACAGCCTGCTGAACCAGGCCGCGCGCAACCTGCCCGCTACGCTGCTGGCGTGGCATTACCGCAGCCGTCATGAGTCGCTGATCAGCTTTTCCAACGCCGCCTTCTACGACGGGCGCCTCGTCACCATCCCCGACCGTTTGCTGGAACAGGCCGAGGACGAGGCCGAGCCATTGCGCTCGGACCAGGCGGATGCCGGCATCGCGGGCGCGGAGGCGCTGCTGGCGCGGCCGGTCAGCTTCCACCGGCTGGCCGACGGCATCTACGCGGACCGCCGCAATGCGCCGGAGGCGAGCTACATCGCCCGGACCGTGCGCGAGTTGCTGCGCCGCGAGACCGGGCTGAGCCTCGGCATCGTGGCATTTTCCGAGGCGCAGCAGGGCGCCATCGAGTCGGCGCTCGAGGCGCTGGCTGCCGAGGACGCGGACTTTGCGATGCGCCTCGAGCGCGAGTACGTGCGCGAGGATGACGATCAGTTCAACGGCCTGTTCGTCAAGAACCTGGAGAACGTCCAGGGCGACGAGCGCGACGTCATCATCCTGAGCATCTGCTACGCGCCCGGGCCGGACGGCAAGATGCTGATGAACTTCGGCCCGATCAACCAGCGCGGCGGCGAGAAGCGCCTGAACGTGATCTTCAGCCGCGCGCGTCATCGGATGGCGGTGGTATCGACGATCCAGGCCGAGGCGATCACCAACGTGCACAACGACGGCGCGGCCGCGCTGCGCGCCTTCCTGCAGTTCGCGCAGGCCAGCGCGCGCGGCCAGTTCGAGCGCGCCCAGTCGGTGCTCGGTGCGCTGACCCCGGGCGCGCGCGACGCCTTCACGCGCGAGGCCACGCCGGACAGCATCCGCGACGCACTGGCCGAGGCGCTGCGTGCGCGCGGCCACCAGGTGCACGCCAACGTCGGCCGCTCGCAGTTCCGCTGCGACCTGGCTATCGCCGATCCGTCGGGTCAAGGCTACGCGCTGGCAATCCTGCTCGATACGCCGTCCGAGGCGGTGACGGACACCGCCGAGCGCTATGTGTTCCGCCCCGGCATCCTGCGCAGCTTCGGCTGGCGGGTGCTGGACATCCCCGGCAAGGACTGGCTCGACGATCGGGACGCAGTGCTGGCCCGCATCGAGGCCATGCTGGCCGATGGCGAGGATCGCGCGTTGGACGTCGAGATCGAGATGTCGGCGCCGTTGACGATGCCGGCCGCGGTGCAGGGCGCGACGTCCACGGCTGAGGCGTCAACGGAAGCCCGGACGGATGCGGCGACGGCATCGGCTGCGCAAGCTGAGCTTGTGCGGATGCTGCGCTTCGAGCAGGGCACGTCGCGCAAATTCTGGCGCGCCAGCGTGCACGGGGCGGAGCTCTCCGTCACCTACGGCCGCATCGGCAGTGCAGGACAGACCGGCGTGAAGGCGTTCGACAGCGCCGAGCGGGCCCGGCGTGAAATGGACAAGCTGGTGGCGGAGAAACTGCGCAAGGGCTACGTGGAGGCGTAGCACCTGGGCAGGCGGCCGTCACGCTGATCCTATCGAACGTAACGGCCCTTCCACGAAAAATGCCTGGTGCCTTCCGGCATGGCCGGGTGTCTTTGCTCATGCCGTTCGTCGCGGAGCCCCTTTGGTCAGACCAGGTAGCGCCGGAACCAGGCGATAGTCCGGTCCCACGCCAGCCTGGCGGCTGCCTCGTCGTAGCGTGGCGTGGAGTCATTGTGAAAGCCGTGGTGGGTGCCTCGGTAGATGTGTGCCTCGTAGGTCTTGCCGTTGGCTTTCAGCGCCGCCTCGTAGGCAGGCCACGTGGCATTGACGTTCGGATCGGTCTCGGCAAAGTGCAATAGCAACGGTGCCTTGATGCGTGGAACGTCCTCGGCCTTGGCCTGGCGGCCGTAGAACGGCACCGCCGCAGCCAGTTCCGGGTAGGCCATCGCCGCGGCATTGCAGACGCCACCGCCATAGCAGAAGCCGGTGATGCCGACTTTGCCTGTGGTGAGGTTGCCGGCCCGAAGGTATTCAATGGCTGCAAAAAAATCGTCCATGAGCTTCTGCGGGTTGACCTGCTGCTGCAGCACCCGGCCCCTGTCGTCATTGCCTGGATAGCCGCCGACCGAGCTCAGGCCGTCCGGCGCCAGCGCTACGAAACCGGCCTTTGCCACACGTCGCGCGACGTCCTCGACATAGGGATTGAGGCCCCGGTTCTCGTGTACCACGACCACACCGGGCACCGGCTTGGCCACCCTGGTGGGGCGCACCAGATAGCCGCGCACCTCTCCATGGCCGTTCGGGGAGGGATAGCGGATGTACTCGGCAAGGATGTCCGGATCAGTGAACGCGATTTGCTGGGCCAGCGCATAGTCGGGGCTCAGTGAAGCGAGGATAGCGGTGGCGGTCAGGCTTCCAACGGCGAATTTCGCCGCGCGGTCGAGAAAGTCGCGCCGGCTGAGCCGGCCATGCACGTAACCGTCGTAGAGCTCAAGCAGTTCGGGATGGAATTCCTTGGCGGTCAGACGACTCATGCGGTTCTCCTTTTACGAAGGCTTCACGGCCGTGCTGGCGGGCGCCGCTGGGAGCCGCTGGCAGCCCTCGTGGGTGTTTGAAAGTTTTTGAAATATGGGTAGCCGATAATCGGCCGAACCATTTCTTCGAGTCGCGATAGACTTCTCGACTACGTCTGCAACTGGCGCTGGCGCAAGGCGGGCATGGCGCTTGCTTTGGCTCGCTGTTCCGCTCTGGCGCTGGTCAACCGGTTTGCCGGTGACATTTTGACTCGGCCTTGATTCTTACGCAGGAAATCGTAATGCAACGATCACGCGGCTGCAGCGCCTGGGTTCCGGTCACGCTGGCCATCGCCATGTCAATGCTTGCCGGATGCAGCGGCAAGAAAGAGGCCGCAGCCCCGCCGCCACCGCAAGTGAGCGTGGTCACGCTCAAGACCGAGCCACTGACGCTGGATACTGAGCTGCCGGGGCGCACCACGGCGTTCCGCATTGCCGAAGTCAGGCCGCAGGTGGACGGCATCATCCTGCGCCGCCTGTTCAAGGAGGGCAGCGACGTCACGCAGGGCCAGCAGCTCTACCAGATCGACCCGTCCACCTACGAGGCCACCTACAAGAGCGCGAGGGCGACGCTGGAATCCGCCCGCCTGCTGGCAGAGAGGTACGGGCGTCTGGTCGGTGACGAGGCGGTCAGCAAGCAGCAGCACGACGAGGCCAGGGCCGCCTGGCTGCAGGCGCAGGCTGCGGTGGACCGCGCCCAGATCAACCTGCGCTATACCAAGGTGCTGTCACCGATTTCCGGGCGTATCGGGCGCTCGAATGTGACGGAAGGTGCGCTGGTCACCAACGGCCAGGCTACCGCGCTGTCGGTGGTGCAGCAGCTTGACCCGATCTACGTCGACGTGACGCAGCCCTCTGCCTCCCTGCTGCGGCTGCGGCGCGAGCTGGCCAATGGTGCGCTGCAAAGTGCCGGCGCCAACGCTGCCCAGGTCAGCCTGGTGCTCGAAGACGGTACCCGCTATCCCGAAACCGGCCGCCTGGAGTTCTCCGAAGTGGCCGTGGACCAGGGCACCGGCTCGGTGACGCTGCGCGCAGTGTTTCCCAACCCGCGCCATGAGCTGCTGCCGGGCATGTTCGTCCATGCCCGCCTGCGTGAAGGCGTGAAGACCAATGCCTTGCTCGTGCCCCAGCAGGGTGTGACGCGCGACCTCAAGGGCCAGGCCACGGCGCTGGTGGTCAATGCCAGGGACGAGGTGGAACTGCGCCAGATCCGCACCGACCGCGCCGTTGGCGACAAGTGGCTGGTTTCCGACGGCCTCGGGGCGGGCGACCGCGTCATCGTGGAAGGCCTGCAGTTCGTGCGGCCCGGGGCGAAAGTGCGCGTAGCCCAGGCCGGGACCGCCGCAGGCGCCCCGGTGGCCGCCGCGTCTGCCCCGTCCGCGGCCAAGCCCTGAGCGCACTGCCAGGGCGAGGGAGTATCCATGTCCAATTTCTTTATCGATCGGCCCATCTTCGCGTGGGTGATCGCCCTGGTCATCATGCTGGCCGGCGTGCTGTCGATCCGCGCGCTGCCCATCAGCCAGTATCCGGCCATCGCGCCGCCCACCATCGCCATCTCGGTCAACTACCCCGGTGCCTCCGCCGAGACGGTGCAGGACACCGTGGTGCAGGTGATCGAGCAGCAGCTCAACGGCCTGGACCGCCTGCGCTACATCTCCTCGGAAAGCAACGCCGACGGCAACATGACGATCACGGTGACCTTCGAGCAAGGCACCAATCCGGATATTGCCCAGGTGCAGGTGCAGAACAAGCTGGCCCTTGCGCAGCCCCTGTTGCCGCAGGAAGTGCAGCAGCAAGGCATCCGCGTGACCAAGTCGGTGCGCAACTTCCTGGTCATCGTGGGCCTGATTTCCACTGACCCCAAGGTCACGCGGGAAGACCTGTCGAACTACATCGTCTCGAGTATCCAGGACCCGCTTTCGCGCACCTACGGGGTGGGCGACTTCCAGGTGTTCGGCGCGCAGTACGCCATGCGGGTGTGGATCGACCCGGCCCGGCTCAACAGCTACCAGCTCACGCCGCTGGACGTGAGCAGCGCCATCAGGGCGCAGAACGTCCAGGTGGCCTCCGGCCAGCTTGGCGGCCTGCCGGCGGTGCGGGGCCAGCAACTCAATGCCAGCGTGATCGGCAAGACCCGGCTGCAGACCAGCGAGCAGTTCGGCAACATCCTGCTCAAGGTCAACCCCGACGGCTCGCAGGTGCGCCTGAAGGACGTGGCGGAGGTGGGCCTGGGCGGGCAGGACTACAACATCAACGCGCAATACAACGGCCAGGCGGCCTCGGGCATTGCCGTGCGGCTGGCCGCGGGGGCCAACGCGCTGGAAACCGTGCGCGCCATCCGCAAGACGCTGGACGGGCTGGAGCCTTTCTTCCCGCCCGGGATGAAGGTGGTCTACCCGTATGACACCTCGCCGGTGATCTCGGGCTCCATCCACGAAGTGGTCAAGACGCTGATGGAAGCCATCGTGCTGGTGTTCCTGGTGATGTACCTGTTCCTGCAGAACGTCCGCGCCACGCTGATCCCCACCATCGCCGTGCCGGTGGTGCTGCTCGGCACCTTCGGCGTGCTGGCCGCGTTCGGGTACACCATCAACACGCTGACCATGTTCGGCATGGTGCTGGCCATCGGGCTGCTGGTGGATGACGCCATTGTCGTGGTGGAGAACGTCGAACGCGTGATGGCCGAGGAGGGCCTGCCGCCTAAGGAAGCCGCGCGGCGCTCCATGGGCCAGATCCAGGGCGCGCTGGTGGGCATTGCGCTGGTGCTGTCGGCGGTGTTCCTGCCGATGGCGTTCTTCGGCGGCTCGACCGGCGTGATCTACCGGCAGTTCTCCATCACCATTGTCTCGTCCATGGTGCTGTCGGTGCTGGTCGCGCTGATACTGACGCCGGCCCTGTGCGCCACCATGCTCCAGCCCATCGAAAAGGGCGATCATGGCGAGAACAAGGGCGGTTTCTTCGGCTGGTTCAACCGCAAGTTCATCGCGACCACCCAGGGCTACGAGCGCAGCGTGTCAGGCATCCTGAAGCGCCGCCTGCCCTTCCTGCTGATCTACGTGGCCATCGTGGTGGCGATGGGCTTCCTGTTCACCCGCATCCCCACGTCGTTCCTGCCGGAAGAAGACCAGGGGGTGCTGTACGCCCAGGTGCAGACGCCGGCCGGCGCCACGGCCGAGCGCACGCAGAAGGTGCTCGACCAGATGCGCGATTACCTGCTGAAGGAAGAGGGCGGCGTGGTGGAGTCGCTGTTTACTGTCAACGGCTTCAACTTTGCCGGCCGCGGCCAGAACTCGGGCCTGGCCTTCATCCTGCTCAAGCCATGGGCGCAGCGCAGCGGGGAGAGCACCAGCGTGTTCGACCTGGCCGCGCGCGCGCAGCGCAAGTTCATGAGCTTCCGCGATTCGATGTCGTTCGCGTTCGCTCCGCCCGCGGTGCAGGAACTGGGCAATGCCACCGGCTTTGACCTCTACCTGCAGGACCAGGCCGGCATTGGCCACGTGGCGCTGATGGACGCGCGCGACAAGTTCCTGGCGCTGGCCTCGCAAAGCCCGGTGCTGCAGCGCGTGCGCCCCAATGGCCTGAATGACCAGCCGCAGTACCAGCTGGTGATCGACGATGAAAAGGCGCGCGCGCTTGGCGTCTCGCTGGGTGACATCAACAGCACGGTGTCGATCGCCTGGGGTTCCAGCTACGTCAACGACTTCATCGACCGCGGCCGGGTCAAGCGCGTCTACGTGCAGGGCCGCCCGGACTCGCGGATGAACCCGGACGATATCGACAAGTGGTTCGTGCGCAACGACAAGGGCGAGATGGTGCCGTTCTCGGCCTTTGCCGACGGCAAGTGGGCCTATGGCTCGCCCAAGCTGCAGCGCTACAACGGCGTGCCGGCGGTGCAAATGCTGGGGGAGCCCGCGCCCGGGCGCAGTTCCGGCGAGGCCATGAAGGCGATCGAGGAGATCATGAAGCAGATGCCGCCGGGCGTGGGCTATGCCTGGACCGGCCTGTCCTATGAGGAGCGGCTGTCGGGCGCGCAGGCGCCGGCGCTCTATGCGCTCTCGCTGCTGGTGGTGTTCCTGTGCCTGGCCGCGCTGTACGAAAGTTGGTCGATTCCGTTCTCCGTGATGCTGGTGGTGCCACTCGGCGTGATCGGCGCACTGCTTGCCACGCTGGGGCGTGGCTTGTCCAATGACGTGTTCTTCCAGGTGGGCCTGCTGACCACCATCGGCCTGTCCGCGAAGAACGCCATCCTGATCGTGGAATTCGCCAAGAGCGAGTACGAACAGGGCAAGGACCTGGTCGAGGCCGCCGTGGAGGCGTGCCGCTTGCGCCTGCGCCCCATCGTGATGACCTCGCTGGCCTTCATGCTCGGCGTGTTTCCGCTGGCCGTGTCCACTGGCGCCGGTGCGGGCAGCCAGCATGCCATCGGTACCGGCGTGATCGGCGGCATGATCACTGCCACGGTGCTGGCGATCTTCTGGGTGCCGCTGTTCTTTGTCGTCGTCACCTCGCTGTTCGGGCGCAAGCGCAGGCCGAAGCCCCATGACGCCTCCCTGGAAAAAGGCGCGCTCGAATGAAGAAGACCTTGCTCTGCGCTGCCGCCATGGCCATGCTGGCCGGCTGCAGCCTGATTCCCAAGTACGAGCGGCCGGCCTCGCCGGTGGAGGCAGCCTACCCGCAGGGCCCGGCCTACCTGCCAGCCGATGCCGACGCCGAAGCCGGCCAGGTGCCCGCGGTCGAGCTGGGCTGGCGCGAATTCTTTGCCGATCCGCGGCTGCGCCGTCTCATCGAACTGGCGCTGGAGAACAACCGTGACCTGCGCGTGACCGCCCTCAACGTGGAGGCGTTCGGTGCACAGTACCGCATCCAGCGCGCCGACCTGTTTCCTGCCGTCGGCGCCGCCGCACTGGGCACGCGCCAGCGCATTCCCGCCGACCTGTCCACCACCGGACAGCGGATGATCGGCAGCCAGTACGGCGTGTCGGTGGGCACCACGGCGTGGGAAATCGACCTGTTCGGCCGCCTGCGCAGCCTTAGCGAATCCGCGCTCGAGCAGTATTTCGCCAGCGACGAGGCACGCCGAAGCGCCCAGATCTCGCTGGTGGCGAGCGTTGCCAGCGCCTACCTGACCCAGCGCGCCGATGAAGCCCTGCTGCAGGTCACCCGTGAAACGCTGGCCAATTACGAGCGCAGTTATGGCCTGACCCGGCGCAGCTACGAGGAAGGGATCGCTTCCCGGCTGGACCTGCGCCAGGCGCAGACCGCCGTGGAAACCGCACGCGCGAGTCTCGCGCGTTATACCCGGCTGGTAGCCCAGGACCAGAATGCCCTGGTGCTGCTGCTCGGCACGTCCCTGCCCGCGGACCTGCCGGAAGGCCTGCCGCTGGAGCAGAAGCTGTTTGCCGATGTCCCGGCCGGGCTGCCCTCAGACCTGCTGCAGAACCGCCCGGACGTGCTCGCTGCCGAGCACCGGCTGCGCTCCGCCAACGCCGATATCGGCGCCGCGCGTGCGGCGTTCTTCCCCAGTATCAGCCTGACCGCATCGGCAGGCACCGCCAGCAGGCAGCTTTCGGGCCTGTTCGGGGCCGGCTCCGGCACGTGGCTGTTCCAGCCGCAGATCAACCTGCCGCTGTTTACCGCCGGCAGCCTGCGGGCGAGCCTGGACTTTGCCGCCATCCAGAAGGATGTCAACGTCGCCCAGTACGAGCGTACGGTGCAGACCGCCTTCCGCGAGGTGGCCGACGGGCTGGCGGCACGCGGCACGTACACCAGCCAGCTCCAGGCCCAGGTCCGCTTCGTGGAAGCCGCCCAGGACGCCTATGGTCTGGCCGACCGGCGCTATCGCACGGGTGTCGACAGCTACCTTGCCGTGCTGGACGCGCAGCGCTCGCTGTACAACGCACAGCAACTGCTGATCGAAGCCCGGCTCGAACAGCTGACCAGTGAAGTCAACCTGTACAAGGCCCTGGGCGGCGGCTGGCACGACCAGACCGGCAAGGCCGGCGATGCGCCCGCGGCAGGCGCCGGACCAGCCTGACGCGCAAGCCGGGCGGGCAGCGTGCGCCGTCGCGCGCACCGCTGCCCGTCCAGGGCTCCGTGCCGGCGACATCTTTCGGCCTTTCGAATGAGGGGAGGGCGAACCAATCTGCGCGCGATTCGAATCGCGCCATCTCGATCGAGGCAGGAGAATGTATCGGGGTTTCGGGCAGTAGCTTGACCCCGACCGCGCGGGCCTTAAGCCGGCCGACACATCAGCACAAGCGCCAGTTGCAATGCGGTACGGGCCACGGTGTCGACATCGGGCGCATAACCGTTACGAATCCAGTACAGCGCGACATGGACGATCCCGCCGGCCACGCCGGCGCTCAGCATCGGATCGAACTCCCGGCCCTCTCGTCCACCAGCCAATAACGTCCGCGCCAGCAGTGCACCAAACTCGCTAAGCGAAATGGCCAGCGCTTCATCTACAAGCTTGCTGACGCCGCGGATTTCGACCAGGAAGACCCTCGCCGCGCGAGGCTCGCATTGCAGCGCACCAAAGTAAGCCCGTAGCATCGCCAAAGCGCGCTGTTCCCCACTTTCGCCGTTTTCCTCGCCTGCCCGCGCCAGAGTGTGCAGCAATTTGCGCGTCACGGTTTCGTACGACGCCAGCAAAAGCGCCTCGCTATTGGCAAACGACTCATAGAAATAGCGCTCAGTCAGTCCGGCGGCTTCGCACACGGCCTTGACCGTGGCGTTCTGGTAGCCACGCTCTCCGTAGACCTGGACAGCCGCGGCAATCAGCTGGCTGCGGCGCTGGGCGCGTCGTTCTTCGGCTTCGGCGCCGCGATAGCGGCGAGCGGGGGAAAGCTCGGTCGTCATGGGGGCCATTATGACATTCCCTATTGCCAGATGAATTTTGACAACCTATCTTGTCAGAAACGCCGCTCATCCGCACTCGTCCGGATTTCTCATCATGACCGCCCCCCATTCTGATGACGCAGTCCTTGATGTTCTGATCGTAGGCGCCGGCCTGTCCGGGATCGGTGCCGCGCGGCACCTGCAGGAACGCTGCGCCGGCAAGCGCTACGCCATCCTCGAAGCCCGCCAGGCGCTGGGCGGCACCTGGGACCTGTTCCGCTACCCGGGCATCCGTTCGGATTCGGACATGTACACGCTCGGCTACCGTTTCAAGCCGTGGCAGGGGGCCAAGGCCATCGCCGACGGACCCTCGATCCTTGCCTACATCCGCCAGACGGCCGAAGAAGCCGGCATCACGCCACACATACGCTTCGGCCACAAGGTGCTCACCGTCGCCTGGGATAGCAGCAGCGCCTGCTGGACCGTGGAAGCGGAGCGCACCCAGGACGGCAGCCGCGTGCGCCTGCGGGCCCGCTTCCTGTACGTTTGCGCCGGCTATTACCGCTATGCCGAAGGCCACCGCCCCACGTTTCCCGGCGAGGAAACCTTCAGGGGCCGCATGGTACATCCGCAGTTCTGGGACGAATCGCTCGACTACGCCGGCAAACGCGTGGTGGTGATCGGCAGCGGCGCCACGGCGGTGACGCTGGTGCCCGCCATGGCAAAAAGCGCGGCCCACGTGACCATGCTGCAGCGCTCGCCCACCTATATCGTCACGCGCCCCGGCGAAGACGCCATCGCCAACAGATTGCGACGCGTCTTGCCTGAAAAGCTGGCCTACGCGGTGACGCGTTGGAAGAACGTGCTGCTTGGCATGAGTTTCTTCCAGTTGGCGCGCCGCCGCCCCGAGCGGGTCAAGCAGCGGCTGATCGCGATGGCCGCCGCGCAGCTTGCACCTGGCTTCGATGTGGATACCCATTTCACGCCCCGCTATATGCCCTGGGATCAGCGCCTGTGCCTGGTGCCGGACGGCGACCTGTTCCGCGAAATCCGCGACGGGCGCGCGGCGATCGTCACCGACACGATCGAACGCTTCAACGCCGAGGGTATCGTTCTGCGCAGCGGCAAGATGCTGCCCGCGGACATCGTGGTGGTCGCCACCGGGCTGAAGCTGAACATGCTCGGCGACATCGCGGTCAGCGTGGACGGCCAACCACGCCGGCCGGCCGAATCGATGGCCTACAAGGGCATGATGCTCAGCGAGGTGCCCAATCTGGTGCTGGCCTTCGGCTACACCAATGCGTCATGGACGCTCAAGGCGGACCTCACCGCCGAGTACGTCTGCCGGCTGCTGCGCTACATGGACCGTCACAAGCACCGCATCGCCATGCCGCGCCGGGCTGCCGACGTGCAGCCCGTGCCGTTCCTGGACTTCACCTCGGGCTACGTGCAACGCGCGGCCAGCGTGCTGCCGAAGCAGGGCAACCGCAAGCCGTGGCGCGTGCATCAGAACTATCTGAAAGACATGCTCACGATCCGGTACGGGCGCATCGTCGATGGCGTGCTGCAGTTCGACACACCGCTGCCGGGCACGCAGGCGCCGACGCTAAAGCAGGACGACACCCGGCGCAGCCAGCGGGATAACAGCACGCAGCCGGCGGGGGTAAGCAGCGAGGTGCAGCCATGACCATCGGACTCGCCGTCGTCGCAGGGTTGCTCGCCGTATTGCTTGTCACCGGCATCCTGCTCTTCCTCCACACCTGGCGCACTCGCATCCGCCTCACCCCGCAAATTTGTTACCGGAGCCCACCCCATGGCGACTTCAATCGGTTCTAGTCCGTACAAGCAGGATGTGCTGACAGCGTTCAAGGCTATTCGCAGGCTACTGGCAGACAGCAATGACACGGAGCAGGTGTTCCGCATCATGCGAGCGCTCAATGGCCCGTCCATGCCGCGGAATTTCAGCCGGCTGCTGAGCAAGCCAGACGGCCGGCGCATGGTGTATCAGCGCATTGAACTGGCGGAGCGTCTCGCCGATCCGGACTATGTGTCCCGGTTCGCGCCGGGAACGGTGGGTGCGGCCTATCGCGAGTTCATCGAAAGGACCGGCTACAGCGCGGACGGGCTGGCCAGGATATCGAACCTGGATCAGGAGCCGGTCGTCGAAGACGCCTATCTGTGGTTCGGCCGGCGTACGCGCGACATCCACGATATCTGGCATGTACTCACGGGGTACCGGGCTGACGAGAGCCTGGGCGAAGCCGCGCTGGTGGCATTCAGCTATGCGCAAACCGGCGGTAGGGGATGGGCCTTTATCGCAGTCGCGGCCTCCATGAAAAGCCTGCGCGTATCCCGCAGCCTGGGCTTCGCGAGGGCGGTGCTGGAGGGCTACCGAATAGGCCGACGCGCGGCTTGGCTGCTTGGTGAGGATTATGAAAAGTTGCTACATGAGCCGATCGAAGCGGCCCGCCTGCGACTGGGCATTGCGCAGCCGGTGCGTTACCTTGCCTGCAACCCGGTGCAGGACTGGACGTCGTGACGCTCTTGGCATTCCCCCGGCACCCGGCCCGACGATCGGAGCGTAGCAATGTGCCACCTACCCGTCTCTCCGCGAGGGGCTGGAGCGGTTATCGCACATTGCATTGTTGGGACAGCTGTTTTTCAGGGTCGGCCTGAGGGCGCTGCATATGTGCGTCCGGCATAATCAAGCGCCCCGTTCATACCGATACGGAATTTCCGTCACGCGCGCGGGCGCACACTGAAACCAAGGGCAGGAGACGTAGTTTGAGCATCAACATTCGCGCATCGCGCACCGTACGACTGATGGCTGTCGCCATCGCTGGCCTGGCCGTCGGCCACTCCGCCGCCATGGCCGCCGATGCCTGGCCGACCAAACCGATCAAGGTCATCGTTCCCTATACGCCCGGCGGCTCGACCGACACAGTTTCGCGCGTCGTGTTCGAGAAGGTCGCGCAAAGCATCGGGCAGCCCATCATCATCGAGAACAAGCCCGGTGCGAACAGCACGCTGGGTGTGGGCGTCGCGGCGCGCTCCGCGCCGGATGGCTATACCTTCGTGTCGGTGCTGGCGGCCTACAGCGCGAACATGTCGCTGTACTCGAAGCTCAGCTACAAGCCGTCGGACCTGGTACCGGTGGCCGAGATGGCGGAACTGCCGTTGTTCCTGTTCGCCAGCAAGAAGTTGCCGGTCAAGACGGTTGGTGAACTGGTCGCATACGGCAAGAAGCACCCCGACACACTGACCTTCGGCTCGAGCGGTGTTGGCAGCTCCGCGCACCTGACTGGTGAGCGCCTGGCGATGGAGTCCAAGGTCAAGATGACCCACATTCCGTACAACGGCAGCGCGCCGATTCTGCCGGCGCTGGTGTCGGGCGAGGTCTCCGTGGCGTTCGATCCGTTGCTGGTGCCGATGCCGCACGTGAAGTCTGGCAAGATCAACGTGCTCGCCGTGGCGTCGGCCAAGCGCTGGCCAGGTGAACCGAACATCCCGACCATGGAAGAGTCGGGTTTCCCGGGCTTTGTCATGAGTTCGTGGACGGGCCTGCTGGCACCCGCCGGCACGCCGGCTCCGGTCGTCGATCGCATGGCCAAGGAAATCGCCGCGGCAACCCGCAGCCCGGACGTTGCCAAGAAGCTGACTGAGCTGGGCTTCGTGCCGGTGGGAGGCACCTCAGAGGAGTTCCGCAAGCTGATCGACCGTGACATCACCCGCTATGGGCAGATCGTGAAGGCGGGCAAGATCACCCTCGACTGAGTATGGCAAAGGCGCCCCGGCGCGCCGAAACTCGCCTTTCTGGTTTCTGGAACCGAGCCCCGGGAGTGGGCTCCCCATTGGGGGAGCGCAGCGATCAGCCTTCGGTGGGCTCGGCCTGAGCGCTTGCGCGATACTTGTTGACCGCTCCGCGCAGGTAGTCGCCGAAGGCCTGCGGCGACTCGCTCGGCTTGACCTCGATGCCCTGCGCCGCCAGCTGATCGCGTACCGCGGGTCGCGCCAGCACCTTGGCGATGGCTGCGTGCAAGCGGGACACGATCGGGGCAGGCGTGCCGGCGGGCGCCAGGATCGCGTTGAAGGTGGCATCCTCATACCCCGGCAGCCCGGCCTCTGCCACCGTCGGGACATCGGGGAGCAGGGCCGAGCGCGTGGGCGTCGTGACCGCCAGCGCGCGCAGCTTTTTCGCCTGCACGTACCGCCCCGACGTGCTGACCTGGTCGAACATCGTCATCACCTGACCGCCCACCACGTCCATCAGCGCCTGGCCATTGCCCTTGTACGAAACACTCAGCATCTTGATGCCCGCCTGCCGACTGAAAAGCTCTGCCGCGATGTAGCCGGTGGAGCCGATGCCGGACGATGCGAACGAGACCTGGCCGGGGTGGGCCCTGGCCCGGTCGATCAGTTCCTTGACGGTGCGCTGGGGCACGGAAGGATGCGCGACCAGCACCATGGGGATCTGGCAGATCTGCGTCACCGGCGCGAAGTCCTTGATCGGATCGTAGCGGGCATCCGGCACGAAGGCCGGGGCCGATGCGAAGGTATTGGCGACCGCCAGCAGGGTGTAGCCGTCGGGCTGGGCGTGCGCGACCTCGCGCGTGCCGATCAGGCCGCTGGCGCTGGGCTTGTTTTCTACAATGACCGGCTGCCCCAGGTCTTCGGACAGGCCCTTGGCAATCAGCCGGGAAACCAGGTCGACGGTACCGCCCGGTGCCAGGGGCACCACGATGCGTATCGGTTTGGCCGGATAGGTCTCGCTCGCCTGGGCCGGACTGGCCGCAAAGGCGACGCCGATGGCCAGGGCCGCCAGCACGCGGGGGATGTTGTTCATGATCTTTGTCTCCTGTTTATCGTGTTGCGCGATAGCGGTACTTCACGCATATCCGGGAGGTCTGATGCCTCCGCGGTCAAACTTCAGAATCCATATAGCCGCGCCGGGTTGTCCACCAGGAGCTTGTGGGCGCGCTCCGTGGTCCCGGCCCATTCGAGGCAGCGCAGCAGCGCCCGTGCGTTGTCCTCGTCTCGAAACGGCGTGATGCCAGCGACGGACAGTGGTCGGCCCGCGGCCGACCCGGGGTGCGGCCAGTCGGTGCCCCACAGCACGCGATCGGGATTGGCGTCGATCAGGGCACGCGCGAGCGCGGCCACGTCAGCGTAGTCGGGCGCCCGAGAGATGCGGTAGGCGGCCGACAGCTTCACGTATACGCGCCCGGACGCGAGGGCCGCGAGCAAGGTGTCGAAGCCGGCTTGCGACGGCCCCAGCTCTGCTTGCGCGCGGCCGAAATGATCGACGACCAGCGTCGCGGGCAAGTCGGACAATACGTCGGATAGCGCCGACAAGGTGGCGAGGTTGGTGTAGGTCTGCACATGCCACCCCAGCGGCGCCACGCGCTTCGCGGCGCTCAGCAACCTGCGCCGCGCCACCTCGGCATCATGCTCGCCGGCAGTCTCCAGGTTAACGCGCACACCGCGCACACCCGCGCGGTGCATGGCGGTCAGGGCATCTCCGGACGTGGTCTCGTCGATGACCG
Organism: Cupriavidus sp. DF5525; assembly: GCF_040149425.2. Classification (NCBI taxonomy): domain Bacteria; kingdom Pseudomonadati; phylum Pseudomonadota; class Betaproteobacteria; order Burkholderiales; family Burkholderiaceae; genus Cupriavidus; species Cupriavidus sp. DF5525. The sequence continues at coordinate 2,205,333 of NZ_CP168265.1, forward strand.
CCACGCCGCGGCCCGCGCCGCTGAGCTGCGCCAGCGCATCCAGCAGGCAAGTATTGTCCGCACCGTACGGACTGGGCTGGACGATGACGGTACGGTCGATGCCCAGGCTGCGGTGCAGCGCGAGCAGGGCGTCGAGCGGCGCATCCGCGGGCGTATACGTGCGCGCGGCATCTAAGCGGTAGGCTGACGCGGGGCCGAACACGTGTACGTGGCAATCGCATATGCCCGCGGTGGGTCTGGCGACGACATCAGTCATGCGAGAGTCTCCGGAATTGGCAAGGGGAGGGCGGCCAAAGCGTCAGCTGGCATAGGAGGGATAGCCACCCGGCTCGGCGTCCAGCAAGCGCAGCATGGCGTGCCACTCGAGTTCGCCATAAGGCCGGCGCGTGCCGGGCTGGTACAGGTGTGCCGCGCCGTCCAGGATCTCGTCGGCGGGCACCAGCACCTGGTCCAGGCCGGCCGCCATCGCGTCTACCTGGGCCCGGCACGCCATCTCCAGCTGATACATTAGGTTGAATGCCTGCGGCACAGAGCTTCCGCACACGAGCAGGCCATGGTTGCGCAGGATCATGGCATTGTGCGGACCCAGATCGGCCACCAGCCGCGCCTGCTCGGCCAGGTCCACCGCGGGCCCTTCGAACTCGTGATAGCCGAGATGGCCGTGGAACCGCGAGGCGGTCTGCGTAACGGGCAGCAGGCCGCAGCGCATGGCCGACACCGCCATCCCGGCGCGCGTATGCGTATGGATGACGCAATGCACGTCGGGACGCGCGCGGTGGATGCAGCCGTGGATCACGTAACCGGACTTGTTGATGCTGTAGTCGGTGTCCGGCTTGCGGCACACGGTGCCGTCGAAGTTGATCTCGACCAGGTTGGACGCCGTGATCTCCTTGTACAGCAGCCCGTACAGATTGATCAGCAGCCTGCCTTCCCGGCCGGGAATCCGTGCCGTGATGTGGTTGTAGATCATGTCGGTCATGCCGTAGCGGTCCATCAGCCGATAGCACGCCGCCAGTGCTTTCCGCGCCTGCCATTCCCCTTCGTCCACCTCATCCTGCAACGAGGGAAAATTGGTCCCATATCGCATATTCATCCGTACGCCCCTATGCTGGCATAATAAAAACTAATAATTGCAACCTTGGCTGCGCTTCCCCCGGAACGTGCGTCAGCCCCACGTTTGTAACGATAATATGGAGTCTCCGCTTTGAAGGCCATCGAGAAAATTTCACCATCGCATCGATAAAGCTAATGGCTCTGCCTTTTCCGGCCATCGCCGGACATCCCTGCACAAACCTGCCATGAACCCGCAACTTCCTCCCCTCAATCCGCTGCGCGTGTTCGAAAGCGCGGCGCGGCACCTCAGCTTTACCAGCGCCGCGCAGGAACTGCACATCACGCAGGGCGCGGTCAGCCACCAGATCAAGGCACTGGAAAGCTGGCTCGGTTTTGATCTGTTCGAGCGGGGCTCGCGGCGCCTGCGCCTGACCCGCGGCGGCGAGCTTTATGCCGCGGCGCTCGGCGGCGCGTTTGCGGAGATCGTGCGGGCCACCCAGGAGCTGGTCTCCACGGGCTCAAAGCAGGTGCTGACCGTGCGCGGCCACACCACGCTGTTCGTGCGCTGGCTCATTCCGCTGCTGCCTGCCTTTCAGTCCGACCATCCTGACATCAACGTGAAGCTGACCTCCAGCGTCGAAGGCGTGGACTTCAAGCGCGACAATGCCGATGTGGGCATCGTCTACGGCGACGGGCCCTGGGAAGGGCTGCGCAACGATCTGCTGTTCAGCGACGAACTCACGCCCATCATGGCGCCCGAACTCGCCGCCCGGCTACCCAGTCCGTGCACCACCGAGGCGCTGCTGGAACTGCCGCTGCTGCACTCCAACCGGCGGCCGCAACACTGGCCCGACTGGATTCGCGCGGCCGGCGCGGAACGGGGTCCGGCGGTGGGCGACATGTACTACGAAGATCTCAGCGTCATCTATCAATGCGCCACCGAAGGCCTGGGGGTGGCGCTGGGCCAACTCCGCTACCTGGAGAAGGACCTGGCGCAGGGCAGGCTGGTGGCGCCACATCCACTGGTGTTGCGGCGATCGCGCGGCTACCACCTGGTCTGCCCCGCGGCGCGTGCCGACGACGGCAAGATCGCCTGCTTCCGAAACTGGCTGCTGGCGCGGGCTATGGCGCCCGTATGTTTTGCTCCTTGATGATCTTGCCCCATTTGCGGCTTTCGGCCCGGATCAGTTCACCGAACTGCTCCGGCGTGGTGGCGGCTGGAACCGCGCCCATGCCAGCCAATTGCTTGCGCACGGCCGGTTGGTCGAGCACCTGGTGCACATCGGCGCTCAGTTTCCGGATGCGCTCGGGTGGCGTGCCGGCCGGTGCAACCAGGCCGAACCAGTTGGCGAAGTCGTATCCTGGCACGCCGGCCTCGGACAGCGTGGGGACGTCGGGCAGCAAGGGGGAGCGACTGCCGGCCAGCACCGCCAGCGCACGCAGCTTGCCAGCCTTTACGTACGGCAGAGCCTGGACCAGGCTGTCGAAGGTGAGCGACACCTGGTTGCCGAGCAGGTCGTTAAAGCTGGGGCCGCTGCCCTTGTAAGGAATGTGCGCCAGCTTCACGCCGGCCATGTCGTTGAAGAGTTCGCCGGCCAGATGCGGCGCGCCCCCCACGCCTGAGGAGGAAAAGGTGATCTGGTCAGGCTTGTTCCTGGCCAGCGCGATCAGCCCCTTCACGTTCTTCGCGGGCAAGCCGGGATTTGCCACCAGTACGAAATTCACCTGCACCACATTCGAGACCGGCGCGAGATCCTTGAGCGGATCCACGTTCATCGGATACAAGTGCGGATTGATCGATAGATTGCCGAGCGTCGCCAGGAAGATCGTGTAGCCATCAGGCGCAGCCCGGGCCGCGATCTCGGTACCGATCACGCCGCCGGCGCCGCCGCGGTTGTCGACGATGACCTGCTGGCCCCAAAGACTGGTCAGCCGCTCCGCGATCACGCGCGCCACGATATCCGTGCCGCCCCCGGCAGGAAAGGCCACGATCATGCGCACTGGCTTGTCGGGAAAAGACTCCGCGCTCACGCCGAGGGCACAAGCCGCGACGGCCAGGGCCAGCACCGCCCGGCCCAGCCCGGGCAGGCGGCGCCGGCGTAGCGGCATCATGGCTGCCCTCCATTCCGGGTCGCCAGGAAAGCCTTCGCTGTATCCTCGTCCAGCAAGGGATAGACGTCGAAATGGGCCGGAATAATGTCCGCCCATTCGTTCATCAAGCGGTGCAGCGTCGCGTTCGAGTCGACGTCGAACAGCGCGACGGCGCCGCGCCCGACCCGCGCATGCACCGAGCGGGCCAGTCCGGCATCGAGCAAGGGACGCATCCAGTCCCAGTAGTGGCTGCGCGAGTCGACCAGCGTGGAGGGGCGCTCCGGACGGGGAGTACTGATGACGAGAAATAGCATGGGGGGTGTCTCCTGCCTATGATTACGAAAGTATGGAGGCGAGACACCCGCGGTACAGGCGATCTATTGGGAATTCTCATAGCCGCCTGGCCAGACCAGCGCATGGAACCGCTGCGGCGTTCGCCCTTTAGTTTTCAGCATGGTAGGGCGCGCGCGGGCTTTTTTTACAGCGACGATATCTCACAATCTCATTAGAAAAAATAATTCGAAACCTGGGCCAGCATGAGCGGCCAACAGTCCCTGTCAATCCATCCCTTGCACGTCAAAAACATGAAAGCCCCAGGGTGGCATGTCCAGGAAAAGACCGCGGGCGCGCAGGTCATCGCCCGGTCGATCATAGACAGCCGGGCTGAGCCGGTCCTGAAGTCGTACGGTCCGCTCCCCCAGTTCCGTGAAGGGAGTTCGCATGAAGCATTGGCTCTGCTGCGGCGAGTAGTTCACGGCCACGAACATCCACTCGTGAGGAGCCCCTACCCAACGGAACGCAATGAAGTTGTCCGACGTCTTGTTGTCGCCCCAGGCGGGGACGCATTCCAGCAAGGACCAGTTGCCATCGCGAAGCAGCGGTTGGCGCATCACGGCAAGCAGTCGGGCATAGAACTGCGCGAGCGCTCCGTCCACCGCTTCGTCCGGGGCGCGGACCAGATGCGGCGAGATACGTGTGCGCCGGCCTGCGAACTGCCCCTGGTGGAAGAAGCGCAAGCCCGGCGAGAGGAAGGTCAGCACCGCGGCAGCCGCATGGATTTCGGGTGCAAAGGTCGATGCCGCGCGCGGCTCGTCATGATTCTCCAGAAAGCGCGCCAGCTTGTCCTGATAGTCCAGGTCCGCGCCCAGGTGCTCGCGCACGGGGCGGGCGCGCTGTTCGCGCAAGCGGTCGTACAAGCGCTTGTCATAGGTGTAGTCGAAGCCCTGCTGCTGCAGCGTCCATTCCATATCCCAGTAAACCTCGGCCATGAACAGGAAGCCGGGATGCTGGCGTCGCACCGACGCCGTCGCCTTCAGCCAGAACAGGTCGGGCCGGATGCCCCAGGTGCGCTCGAACACCTCGGGCAATACCAGCATGGCCATGTCGCAGCGCACGCCGTCGCACTGGCCGGCGATGCGCTCCAGTTCGGCAATCATCGCTTGCTGCAATTGCGGATTGCCGTAGTTGAGCTGCAGCGTGTCGGGCCAGCCGTCGAAGTAGGGGTCCCTGCCGTAGGCAAGCAGCAGCGGTCCGTTCTTCGTCGCCACGCGGCAATAGTTGCGGGGCGAACGCGCCAGATCCTCCTCGCTGCCATGGACGAAAAAGTCCGGATGCTCGTCGGCCCACGCGTGATCCGGGGCCATGTGGTTCGGCACGAAATCGAGCATCAGGCGCAGCCCGCGCTGGCGCGCGCGCGTGCGCAGGCGCGCCAGCGCTTCATCGCCACCGAGGTCCCGGTGCACGGTGTAACTGGTAATCGCGAAGCCGGAGCCAGCGATATCCTCCTCGCGCAGGTCGGGCAGTGTTTGCTCGAACTCGTGCCGCCACGCGGCGTTGCTGCGCGAGATGCGCTGCGCGGCAGGTCCCGTCTGCCAAACGCTCAGCAACCAGAGCCAGTCGAAGCCCATCTCCACCAGATGGTCCAGTTCGGTATCGGCGATGTCATCCAGCGTGGCCACATGGCCGAGCGATAGCGACAGCTCGGTCAACCGGACCCGCGTGTTGAGTTGGTACAGCGCCGGATAGCGAGGTGTCAGCACAGCCGTCAATCCCTAGCTGGCCTTCTCGGGATTGACAGGATTGCCGGGGGTCGCAGACTCCGGGCCCGTGTGCGAGGCGCTCAGCGCGCGTAAGGCCGCTACCTCCGCACCCGGCCTGAGCAGTATGTCCTTGGACAGCACGGAATTCGCCTGGATAATACGCGCGACGCAGCCTGTCCAGCCGGTCTGGTGGCTCGCGCCGATCCCGGCACCGGTGTCGCCGTGGAAATATTCATAAAACAGCACCAGGTCGCGCCAGTGTGGGTCGTCGCGGAACTTGCCCGCCGCGCCATACACCGGTCGGCGACCATCGCCGTCGCGCAGGAAGATCCGGATCAAGCGTTCGCCTAATTCCTTGGCCACTTCGAGCAACGTCATCATCTGCCCCGAGCCGGTTGGACACTCAACCTTGAGGTCCTCGCCGAAATAGGCGTACAGGCGTATCAGCGCGGTGTACAGCAGGAAGTTGATCGGCATCCAGACCGGCCCGCGCCAGTTGGAATTGCCGCCGAACATGCCGGTATCGGAATCGCCCGGCACATAGGCCACGCGATGCTCCTGGCCCGCGTGGTGAAAGACATAGGGGTGTTCGAGGTGGAAGCGCGACAGCGCGCGAATGCCATGCGGGCCGAAGAACTCGTCCTCGTCCAGCATGCGCGCCAGGATGCGGCGCAGCTTCTGCTCGCCAACGATCGCCAGCATGCGGCGATTGGCTACGCCGGGCTTTGGAGGCAAATGCATGTTGGCGGCAAGCTCGGGGTGGCGCCTCAGGAACTGCCCCGCACGCTCACGGAACTTCGGCAGCTTCACGAGGATGTCCTCTTCGAACACGGCCACGGCGGCCAGTGGCAGCAGCCCGACGATGGAGCGCACCTTGAGTCGCGTGGCGCTGCCGTCCGGGAAACGCAATACATCGTAGAAAAAGCCATCCTCCTCATCCCACATTTCGTCGTTCCGCTCACCGACGCGGTCCAGCGCGCCGGCAATGAACACCGTGTGCTGGAAGAATTTCTCGACGAACTCCTCGTAGAGCGGCTCCTGCAACGCGAGCTCGACCGCGATGCGCAGCATTTGCTCGCTGAAGAACACCATCCACGCCGTCCCGTCGGCCTGATCCAGGTACCCGCCAGTGGGCAGTGGCGATGAACGGTCGAACACCCCGATATTGTCGAGCCCGAGAAAGCCGCCCTCGAAGACATTGGCACCGGCGCGGTCCTTGCGATTGACCCACCAGGTGAAATTGACCAGCAGTTTGGAGAAGGCGTACTTGAGGAACTCGACATCGCCGCTGCCACCGCGGCGCTCCTTGTCGAACAAGTAGAGCTGCATCGTCGCCCAGGCGTGCACGGGCGGGTTGACATCGCCGAAGTTCCACTCGTAAGCAGGGAGCTGGCCGTTCGGATGCAGGTAGTCGTTGCGCAGCATCAGGTCGAGCTGTTGCTTGGCGAAGTCGGGATCGACCATGCCCAGCGGAATCATGTGGAATGCCAGGTCCCACGCGGCGTACCAGGGATACTCCCATTTGTCCGGCATCGAGATGATGTCGTCGTTGAACATGTGCGCCCATTCGCTGTTGCGCACCCGCCTGCGTTCCGGTTGCGGCAAGTGGGCACCCGCGCCGTGCTCGTCGAGCCAGATGTCGAGGTCATAGTAGAAGTACTGCTTGGTCCAGAGCATGCCGGCCAGCGCCTGGCGCATGACGCTCACACGGTCCGGGTCGTCGCGAATCGCGAGCGGTGTGATCGACGCGTAGAAGGCATCGGCCTCCTCCAGCCTGGCGGCGAATGCCGCGTCGAAGCCATGGAAGGGCGCGGACGCCGCCCCCGGCGCCTGGGTCGTCAACCGCAACCGCACGACTTGTGACTCACCACCGCCGATGTTGAGCTGATAGTGGGGCGCTGCCTTGGTTCCCTGCTGCGCGGGATTCACCGCCGCGGCATCGCCGTGCACGATGAAGTTGTGGATGCCGTCCTTCACGTAGGGCGACGCGTTGCCCGTGCCGAACAGCCGGGTGTTGTTGGTCTCATTCTCGGTGAAGAGCAGCGGCACGTCGGCGTCGCAGTAGAGGTAATACTCGCCCAGCGATTCCTGAAACAACGGGTCGCTGTGACGCGCGCGGACCGCCGCCTGCCCGGAGGCATCGACGCGCTCGAGGATCGGCTTCGAACCGCCCCACGGCTGCGACCACGTGTTGCGGAACCACAGGGTCGGCAACAGGTGCATCGGCGCCGCGTCCGGACCGCGGTTGAAGACGCTGATTCGCACCAGCACGTCCTCAGGCGCCGCCTTCGCGTATTCGACAAAGACATCAAAATACCGGTTGTCGTCAAACACGCCGGTGTCCAGCAACTCGTACTCGGCCTCATGCTTGCCGCGGCTGCGGTTGGTCTGGACGAGGTCACTGTAGGGATAGGCGGCCTGCGGATACTTGTACAGATACTTCATGTACGAGTGCGTCGGCGTGGAATCGAGATAGAAGTAGTACTCTTTCACGTCCTCGCCATGATTGCCCTCGCCGTTGGCCAGTCCGAAGGCGCGCTCCTTCAGGATCGGATCGCGCCCATTCCACAGGGCCAGCGCGAAGCACAATACCTGGTGGTCGTCGCTGATACCGCCGAGGCCGTCCTCGCCCCAGCGGTAGGCGCGCGAGCGGGCCTGGTCATGGGTGAAGTAGTTCCAGGCGTCGCCGTTGTCGCTGTAGTCCTCGCGCACCGTCCCCCATTGCCGCTCGCTGAGGTAGGGCCCCCATTTTTTCCAGGCCGCGCGGCCCGCCTGCGCTTCGTCGAGGCGGTTCTTCTCTGCTTCATTGCTCATGGCGCGATCTCCTTCTGGCCGGCGATGCCGGGCGCCTGGATCGGAATGGGGGCGGGCGTGAAAAAAGCTTAGGCGCCGGGATCGCGGTATCGGGTGCCGTCCGGCAAAAAAATAGCCCGCACAAGGGGCGGGCTACGGGAAATGCCGAGAGGGGTCAAGTCACGACCTTCCAATTTCTGTTCGGATGTGATGCGCCGGACACGCCTATATGGGGCGTCCGCGGACCTGATTCGGTTGCGGCAGTTTCCAACTGAGGCCAGTGGCTCGCTATCGGCACGTTTGTGATGCTGGCGCTAAGCATCAGGCCGGCGTCCCAAATATTAATTTTCCAAGCCAATCCGGTCGAGTACAGCAATATGCCCATGGCTGTAGCGGATCAGGCCCGCGGCCTGGAGCTTCAAGGCGGCCTCGGTCACGCCGGAGCGCCGCACCCCGAGCATGTTGGCAATGAGTTCCTGCGTCATCGTCAACTCGCTGGAGGGCAGCCGGTCGATGCTCAGCAGCAGCCATCGGCACAGTTGCTGGTCGATGGAGTGATGGCGATTGCATACCGCGGTTTGCACCATCTGCGTAATGAGCGCCTGCGTGTAGCGGAGCAACAGGCGCTGCAGAGATCCGCCCCATACGAACTCCTGCTAGTACGCGAGTGCTACGCGGTCGTGAAGCGAGAATTCGATCGCTTGCTGCCTGACCTGTCGGCGCCTTGAGGTGCAAAGGTTGGGGCACCTGGCACGCCGTTCTGCCTGCCAGCCGCCGCCACTACGAAATGGTGTATGTATTGCGCGCGCCCGGCGTGTATATATCTTGTGCCAGCAGCAATATCTGGTCGCGATGGAGGTCGAATGTGGCCAGAAGGGAAGCCTCTTCGGAAGCCCTCTCCTGGCTAAGCGAAAGAAGGATATTGTCAGAGACCTGGAATGCGACTTCGCGGGCGTTGTCGTAGCCCCAGAAACATACACAGTGCCGCGCCGCATCGTAGCTGCGGCTGGGATTGGGGAAATTCAGTGCCATGGTGGACTCCTACGATCCAGTGTTGGCACGTCGGGCGCTCCTTGACTACGGCTCTTGACTACAGGTACTCGCACGGTGGTGCCAACCCCAGTATGCGCCTTTTCTTGAATCAAAGCGGGTTTCGACCACACCGTGCGCCGGACAGCCATTTAGCGCGTTGTGCGGAAGTTGCGCCTGGTGAGATGCGGCTGAATGCGCCTTGTCGTGATGCTGTTGCCTGGTCGTAGTCGAGATGCCCGCAGTTGACGGAGACCGCCTTGTCCGCCACAGCCGGGTACGGCACCGTACCGACAGAAACCAGGCGCATGCCCATCCTTATTGCAGATGTCGATGCCCCAAAGAGTTGAGACGATGGGAACGGACCCATTTGCGTCGACCGATAACGATTGCTGATGATCCTTGGAAATGAGGCAATTTTCAGTTGCGGTGGGATTGTCCTCGGCGGGTCGGACAGGTGGCCTGGTTGTACCACTCCAGCGAGTCCCGTAGACCAGCAGGCTAAGCACTCCCATGTAGCTATTGCGATAAGTCGACGTATGCACTGCCATATAGTCGTCTTCAAATCGCTGACACCTGGCTCCAGCGGTTATACTCCGCACTCCACAACTAAAGGATAATCAACATGGTCGCAGCAACCAAAGCAACTTCTCAGAAAAGCGCAGTCACCAAGAAAAAGCCTGCCGCAAAGCAGATGGCTGTGCCGACGAAGAAGGCCAGCGTGCTCGCACGTGAAGCCCAGGCAGCGAAGAAGAGCTTGCTAAAACTGCGCGCCGACACGAAGAAGGCGATCGAAGCGGCAAAGCGTGAGGTCGCCCAGGCAGTGGAAGCCGCAAAGGCCGCGCTACGTTTTGAGAAGCAAGCCGCAAAGGACAAGATTGCGGCGAAGAAGGCCAAGGCTGCCGGCGCAAGGAAGGCAACGGGCAACAAAGCCGCCGCCACGAAGGCGGCCCCGAAGAAAGCCGCTTCCACTAAGGCCGCCGCGAAAACTGCCCTGAAGAAGACGGCGGTGAAATCGGCAACGACGAAACGGGCTCCGGCGAAGAAAGTGGTTCTGAAGGGAACTGTAGCGACGCCTGAAGTTTCGTCCTGATCTTGGCCTCGGCCGGTACGCCAACCGGTCGATTGACGGAAGCGGGGCGCACAGGTTGCGCCCCCAGGCCAATGCGAGACCAAGCCATACGTCAACAAAACAGTAATCCGATTTGAATCTCCGCCACCGTCCGAGCGCTAGAAAAGCGAATACCTTGCCGACCTACTTTGGAATGCGTATAGGTCTATCGTGACCTAAAGATTGGAGGCGAAGATATGGCAACCTATAAAGAACTCATTGCTCAAAAGCAAGCTCTGGAAGCACAGATCGAAGCGGCGCGCGCAACCGAGGTAGCAAGCGTGATCGACCAGATTCGCGGCCTGATGGCCCAGTATGGTCTCTCGCCGGAAGACGTGGCGCCGCGGCGCCGTCGGGGCCATCCTGCAGGTGCCGCTTCCACGAACAAGGATCCGCTGCCACCGAAGTATATGGATCCCAAGACCGGGAAGACCTGGTCGGGCCGAGGCCGGGCGCCTTCGTGGCTTGGCAAACGACCCGAGCGTTTCCTCATTCCGCAGGAATGACCCTTAGCAAGCACGCCATGACACGCTGCGAACCGATCGACCGTCGCAAAGGGGACGCAAACTAAAGGGTACTTTTCTTGCGCCGCCGTGAGCGTGCGCGGCGTCGGCACGTCGACCGAAACGGCTCAATGGCGGCGCCCGCGACGCGAGCGGTCAACGTCGCCGTGTATGCCGCCAATAAAAAAGCACCTTCTACAGGTGCTCAGCGCTTCCAGCCACGGACGAGTCCGAACCGGGTCAGCAACTTATGATCCGGTTCGGGCCTGCAGGCATATTCGGCCTGCACGATCACGCTTCATCCAGGGAACCATGATCGTTTCACTGACCTACCTTCGCTTTGCTAAAGCGTGTCTCAGTCAGCACTTGAATTATAGGGCAGCCGACGATTAGGTCAACCAGAATCCGGCTGTGCCGCCGCGCGGGCAGCTGCACGCCCGTGCTGTACATGCGGCGGTGAGATGCAGCATCAAGCCGGTGAATTTCATTGCCTAGAGCCTGATCCATCGCTCTCCGTTACAGGGCCGCGATGAACTCGTCCCAAGGCGTCGCTTGCAGCGTCTCGGTCGCGGCGTGTCCATAGGCTCGGATGATCAACGCTGCCCGCTCGAGTTGCTTCAGATCGTCTGACTCAACAATGTCCACGACGTCAAAGCGCCCAAGTGTCAGATAGCTGTCCTTCCAGGTGACGGCAGGGCATTCCGTCTTGATTTTCTCGGCCACCGTGGCGGCGAGTTTCTTCAGGTCCTTGGGATCCGTGAACGCGTCAGGAGCGAGACGGCTGAGGATGACGTATGTAGTCATGGCATACCTCCGTGCAAGAAATTGCTCCGCAATCCGGCACGGCAGTCATATGGGAGCAACCGGCCGCGCGTTTAGCAGAAGCGTTGCGGCGCGTCTGCCATCGCCATTCGCCTGCTTCCATCGGCCGCAAGCGACGTTGCATTGCCTCAAGCACCGAGCACGCGAAAGACGATCTTTTAGTCTAGGTCATAGTCGCTCGCCTCCTGCGATGTGTCCCCGCACCCCGCGGGCTGGGTCGGTCAGCGATGCGCCTACGCATGCAGTTCCACCACGTCTGCATCGGCTACCGGGTGATCGGCGCCCACCTGCTGGCCGCTGAACTTGCCACTCCCCCAAATGCGGGCGAACTTGAACGTACGCGCGAGATCCGGATGCACCCGCAGGGCGACATCCAGCACGGTGTCGCCGCGACGCATCGTAAAGGGCCGATTCTGGTCGACGGGTTTCCCGGGTGCCTTGGTGTAGACACGCACGATGCCCAGCGCCTTGAATAGGAACGGCCCGATCTCGGCCAGCCCTCGTCCGCGGGTTGCCGAGGTTACGAGCGCCGGAAAGCGTACACCGAGCAGGTCTTCGAGCACGGCCGCGTCTTCCGGGTTGGCGAGATCGGTCTTGTTGGCCAGCAGCAGCGTAGGGAGGTGAACACTGAACGGGTCAGCCGCTGCCAGTTCCGGCGTCGCCCCGGGGCTGTCGGCCTCACCCGGCCAGCGCTCCGACAGGATGATCTTTGCCTCGGCGAGCCGACGCAGAATCTGCGCCAATTGCTCTGTACAGTCTGGCGCGCTCAGATCGACCACGAGCAGCACGCCGTCTGTCACCCGCAGTATGTCGGTAAGCCCGGGTTGCATGAATTCGGCTGATACAGGTGGCAGATCCACCAGCTGAAAAGCAATGTCCTCGAACGGCAACATGGCGGGAATCGGCAACTGGGTCGGGTGAGGGTAGGGCCCGACCTCGCTGCTCGATCCTGTCAGCCTCGCGTGCAGGCTGGATTTTCCCGCGCCGGGCGGGCCGATCAAACAGAGCTGGGCCGCGCCTTCGGGATGCACCGCATGTGAGGGCCCTCTGTGAGCCGCCTTCCCGTGGCCCGCGGATTCCTGGGTGAGTTCCCTGATCCGCGACTTGATATCGGCTTGCAGACGCTCCGTTCCCTTGTGTTTCGGGATGACACGAAGCATCTCCTTCAGGCATTCGAGCTGCTCGCGCGGCTGGCGTGCCAGCCGATAGGCTTGTTCGGCCTGCTTGTACTCGGGAGTGAGGTTTGCTGGCATGGGGCCGTCTTCGGCCTACATTCCGATGTGTACAGGAATCCGCCGCCGCCCGAACTGACGCTCGAAAGGCCCGAAGCAACCTGCAACCGGCGCAAAACAGTCGGGGCAGGTTCCGGTGGGCGTGAGGCGATAGCTTTCGATGGCATGCCAGTCGCGCACGATTAGCGGTGCGTGGCAGGCGGGGCAGTAGGTGGTTGCGCCTGCAATGTCGTGGACGTTGCCGGTGTACACGTAATGCAGTCCCTCCTTGATCGCGAGCTTGCGGGCACGCGCAAGTGTAGAGAACGGCGTCGGCGGCACGTCGCGCATCTTGTAGTCGGGATGAAATCCCGTAAAGTGCAGCGGGATGTCGGTGCCCAGTTCCCTCGCGATCCACTGGGCCTCTGCGCGGATCTCCTCATCGCTGTCGTTCTTGCCCGGAATCAGCAGCGTTGTGATCTCGAGCCAGACTTTCGTTTCGTGCTTCAGATACAGGAGCGTATCCAGCACCGGCTGCAAATGCGCGCCGGTGAATGCAACATAGAATGCGTCGGTAAAGCCTTTCAGATCGACGTTGGCCGCGTCCATCCTGCTATAGAAATCGCGTCGTGCCTGCGTGCCCATATACCCGGCGGTCACCGCCACCGCCAGGATGCCCAGTTCGTGGCAGGCATCGGCTACGTCCATGGCGTACTCGGCGAAAATCACCGGGTCGTTGTAGGTAAAAGCCACGCTCTTGCAGTCATGGGCCGCCGCCGATTCGGCAATGGCTTCGGGCATGGCCGCCGCGGCCAGGGTCTCCATCTCACGTGATTTGCTGATGTCCCAGTTCTGGCAGAACTTGCAGGCCAGGTTGCAGCCTGCCGTGCCGAACGACAGGACGGCGCTGCCCGGGTAGAAGTGGTTGAGCGGTTTCTTCTCGATCGGGTCGATGCAGAAGCCCGATGAGCGGCCATAGGCGGTCAGCAGCATCCGGTCGCCAAGCCGCTGGCGCACGAAGCAGGCGCCGCGCTGCTCGTCATGCAGGCGGCAGTGGCGCGGACACAGGTCGCACTGCATGCGTCCGTCGTCCAGGAAATGCCAGTAGCGACCGGGATAAGTTCCCGGAGAGGGCTTTTCGATTGCCGTCATGGCATATCCCTCCTGAAGCGCGTTTTCGGACAGGTAACGCGCAGCAGCCTGGGCATTGGGCCAACGCCAGAGTCTTGGCGTCTGGAAGCGGAAAAAGCGATCCAACCGCAAAAGGGCAGTTTCATTCTAGTCTGCAAGCGGGTCCGGCAGTGGCGAGCCGCAGCCGGTCTCCAGCCCCACCTTTCGCTCTGCGCGCAAGGCAGCCCGCCGGCCCCGCACGGAGTTGACCCCGCACAGCAGGCCCAGCCCGACGACGAAGTAGCTGCCGGTGACCAACAGCGCCTGCCGGTGATCGCCGCCCGTCAGCCAGCTTGCCATGCCATAGGTCAGCGGCCCGGCGATCGAGGCCAGCTTGACCGCCAGGCCCCAGAGCCCGAAGAACTCGGCCGCGCGCGAGGGCGGAGCCAGCAGCCCCACCATGGCCCGTCCGGCGGACTGGGCGGCGCCCAGGCACAGGCCGGCCACATTGGCGGCCAGCCAGAACAGCGGCGCTTCGCGCGCGGCGTGCGCCAGCAGGATGGTCAGGATCCAGCCCAGCAGCGTCAGGGCAATGGCGCGCACGTGGCCGATGCGGTCCTGCACAGGGCCGAACAGGAAGGCGCCGGCCGCCGCCGTCAGGTTGACCACCAGCACCAGGGTCAGGGTCTGCTGCATAGTGAAGCCCATGGCCTGGTTGGCGTAGATGGCGGTCAGCGTGATCACCGCCTGGATTCCGGCCTGGTAGAAGAGGGTGCACAGCAGGAAGCGGCGCAGGTCCCGGAACTGGCGCAGGTGGCCGAGGCGTTGCCATACCCTGGCCCAGGCCATGCCGATGGCCTGCTCGCCAGCCGGCGCGGCCGCGGCGACCTGCGCTGCGCCGCGGTCGCGCAGCAGCAGGAAGGTCGGCAGGCTCGCCAGGGCAAAGGTGGCCGCCGTGATCAGCATGGTGACGGGCACGAACTGGCTGGCGACGTCGCCGCGTGCGGTGGCCCAGTTGACATAGAGCAGGCATATGCCCAGCGTGGCCAGGCCACCGATATAGCCAAGGCTCCAGCCCCAGCCCGATACCCTGCCCAGGGCGCGGGTGGTGGAGAGCGACGGCAGGAAGGCGGCGATCAGGTTTTCGCCGCTGCCGAAGAAGAAATTGGACAGGACCACGCAAAGGATGGCCAGGCCAAGGGTGCCGGGCTGCGCAAAATAGAGCAGGGCGGTGAACACCACGCAACCCGTCGTCGTCACGGCAAGCAGTGGCTTCTTGGCTGCGCGCAGGTCGGCGTAGGCGCCGACTAGCGGCGCGCTGAGCACCACCAGCGCATAGGAGAGGGAAAGTGCCGCGGTCCAGGCCAGCGTGGCCCAGGGAGCATTGCCGGCCACCACGGCGACGAAGTAGGCATTGAACAGCGCGGTGATGACCACCGTGGTGTAGCCCGAATTGGCAAAGTCATACATGGCCCATGCCCACACTTCGCGCGGCCGTACGTCGGCGCCCAGGGCAGAGGGCACGCGGGGCTCGAGAGCGTGGCCACGCGGTTGGGGCACGGTCATGTTCCATCCTCAACGGTGTGACGCCGCTTCAGCCGAAGCAGGACGCCGTAGACGGCCAGCGCCGCGAACACGTGCTTGAGCGTGTGCCCGCTGACCAGCTCCGTCAGCGCCGCGATCTGGTGGTCCAGCACATCGCAGACCAGGGCCAGCACATAGCAGCCGGTGATTGCCAGCACATCCCGGTCGCCAGTGTATCGCGGCGCATAGAGGCAGAGCAGCAGCGGCACCACCAGCATGGCCCATGCCTGAACCAGGAGATAAGGGCGCAGGTCTCCGATGCCGCGGGCTTCGCTCCATGCCCAGTAGCCGACGCTGGCCGGCCCGGCGATCAGCAGCAGCGGCAGCAGCCGCAAGCCGGCCTTCAGGCTGGCCCGCTCGCACAGGTTGGCGGCCAGCCAGGACATCAGCGCAAGCGCCAGCGGGGCCCTGTCCCACACCAGTCGCTGGTTGTCTGGTGCGAGGTGGTAGTAGCCGGAGCCCAGGCCAACGAGGAAGACGGCGAAGAAAAGCAGCCGGTAAGGCCAGGCCTCGGCTGGCGCGATGAAGGCGCGGCTGGCAGCCGTGGTGCCCAGATAGCGCAGGCCGGCCGCGCCCGCGAGCAGGAACAGCAGATTGGAGCCGATGTCGAGGCAGTGAGGCGTGCCGAAGCAGACGTAAGGGTCGGCATAACGATGGTATTGCGGCGGCTGCGCGATGCGCGGCAGCAGCCAGGTCGCGGTGGCCATGGCCGCTACCAGCAGCCAGACTGCGGCGGCCCTGGCGGCAGGGCTGGCTTGTCGGCAGGCGCGCATGATGGCTTTCTTTTGCTTGTGGGAGATTCGTTTCAGCGATTTAACATAATATACATTATGCGCAGTTAGCCTGTTGGACCCAATTAGTAATGTCACCTCTGAGCCAAATACAAATGTCACCCACCGACTCTAGCGGCCTATCCTAACCGGCTTTCCTTGGCAAACGGGAGCCGGTCATGCATGGGCAAGGAACGATCACCATGAGCATGCGCGAACTGGACCGGCTCCAGGTCATTCAAGCGGTGTCCGATGGACAGTTGGCACGCTGGCGGGCGGCTGAACGCCTGGGCATCAGCGCGCGCCATGTCCGGCGGCTCGTGCTGCGTTTGCAGGAAGACGGGCCCAGTGGCCTGAGCTCCCGCAAGCGCGGCCGTGACAGCAACCGCCAGCTGCCGCCGGGTTTGGAATCCCGCGTCCGCGGCCTGATCCGCGACAGCTATGCCGACTTCGGCCCGACCCTGGCCGCCGAGAAGCTGGCTCATGCCATCAGCTTCTCCTTCGTGATGGGAAGATCCCGTATCCGCTTGCCAGTGGCGTGGTACACGGCGTTTGCGACGGCCGCGGCAAAGCCGGTAATGCCAATTTCGCCTATGCCACGCGCGCCGAATTCATTGAATTCGAGGTCAGGATGGTTGAGCAGGATCACGTCGATCTCCGGCTGGTCCGCATGCACCGGGACCGCATACTCGGCGTAGTTGTTGTTCCCCGGCATGCCGTCGCGTTCGTCATACTCGGTGGCTTCGAACAAGGCCATCCCGACGCCCATCACGATCGCGCCTTCTACCTGGTTACGGGCAGTGACCGGGTTGATGACCCGCCCCACATCGATCGCACTCACGACCCTGGCTACGCGCAACCGCGAAATGCCGGGGTCCCAGCGCACTTCCACGAAGTGTGCGCCGAAGGACATGAACGACAGCTTGTCGACCGGCGCGCCGCCGGTACGGGCGAAGCCCTCAGCGCTGGCAAATCGCTGGGCATTGAGGACCGAGGCGTAGTCGACAGCGCGCTTGCCGTCGGTCAGGCGGCCATTCTGCATCTTCAGCGTTTCAGGCTTGGCCCCGGCGAAGGCCGCGCCCTCCTGCGTCGCGAAGGTGCGCAGCTGGCCGATCGCGTTGCGCGTGGCTTCGGCCACGGCGGGCAGCACGCTGGCCGTGGCCCATGACCCGCCGGCTACCGGCGCCGCGGGAAAGGCCGAATCGCCCAGCTTGACGTCGATCTTTTCGAATGGCAGCCCGGTCAGCTCGCTGACCGTTTGCGCGACGATCGTGTACATACCGGTGCCGATATCCTGGATCGCGCTGGTCACGGATGCGGTGCCATCGCTGCGCAAGTGGACGCGGGCCTCGGCTGGCGTGCGCCAGGCGTCCCAGTTGCACACCGCCACGCCGTAGCCGACGATCTCGGTGCCAGCCTTCATCGAACCCGGACGCGGATCGCGCCGGTCCCAGCCGAACTTGCGGCTGCCCTGCTCGATGGCCTCGCGCAGATGGTTGCTCGACCACGGCAGGTTGAGGCTTTCGTCGCGTGTGGACAGGTTGGCAAGCCGGAACTGCAAGGGGTCCATGCGGCAGGCTAGCGCCAGTTCGTCGATGGCGGATTCGAGCGCGAACAGGCCCGGCGCGGCGCCCGGGGCACGCATCGACGTCGGCGCGCCCCGGTGCACATTGGTCGTGTGGTGGCTCACCATGACGTTCGGGCACGAATACACACTCTGCGTCATCCCGCCACAGTTCTCGACGTACTGCTCAATGAACGAGGTGGTGTTGACCGATTCATGCCGGATCGACGTGATCTTGCCATCGGCCCCGGCCGACAGGCGCACGCGCTGGCGCGTTTCGGGCCGATGGCCGGTGGTCGTGAACATGTAGGCGCGCGGCACCTCAAGCTTTACTGGCCGGCCGGTCATTCGCGCCGCCGCGCTGGCCGCGACGGAGTGCGGCCACAGGAACAGCTTGGAGCCGAATCCGGAGCCGATGAATGGCGCGTCGACAGTGACGCGTTCGGGCGTGAGGCCGAAGATCTGCGCGATGGTATTGCGATGGACGGTGGCGCCCTGCGTGGCTTCGTAAAGGTGCAGGTCGCCGCCCTCCCACCACGCCAGCGTGGCATGCATTTCCATCGGGTTGTGGGTTTCGACCGGGGTGCGGTAGATGGCGTCGACCTTCACGGCCGACTGGTCGAAGGCTGGCGCCGGTGTGCCGCGTGAGTGCCCTCGCCCACCATCGCGCAGGCCGTTCGCCTTGATGCCATGTTCGAGGTCCGTGACAGGCTTCGTGCGGGCGTACGACACCTTGACGCGGTAGGCGGCCTCGCGGGCGTGCTCGAACGTGTCGGCCAGGACCAGCGCCACCATCTGGCCGCCGTAGTGGACCGTGTTGTCTTCGAATGGCAGCCGGTGCTCGTCGGTGATCGACGCGGTCAGGATCGTCGCGCCCGAGATCGGGCTTTTCGGGATCCGGTAGAGGCGCGGGAAGTTGCCGTTGTGCAGGATGTCGACCATGCCGGGGACGCGGCGCGCCTCGGCGATGTCGATGCCGGTGATGCGGCCGCTCGCCACGGTGCTGTATACCCCGTACGCGTGCAGCATTCCGGGCAGCGAGCGATCGGCCGTATAGAGGGCGGTGCCGGTCACCTTGAGCCGGCCATCGATGCGGCGCGGCGACGCGCCGATAGCAGTGTTGTTCACGCGAGAACTCCCTTCAGGCCGTGACAAGTGACAGGTTTCGCATGACGGCCTGCTGGCCGAGCATGAGCTTGAAGCCGTTCTGTCCGTATGACTGCGCGCCAGCCATCGCCGTGGCGGCTGCCTCGCGGATCAATGCCTCCGAAACCGGTTTGCCGCGCATCACGGCTTCCGCGTTGGCCGCGCGCCACGGCTTGGTCGTGACGCCACCGAGCGCGATACGGATATCCCGCACGGTTTTCCCGTCAAGCGCGATCACGACGGCACTCGAGGCCAGCGCGAACTGGTACGAACCGCGGTCGCGCAGCTTCACGTAAGCCGAGCGGCTGCCGGGCATCGGCGCATCGAGCGTGATATGGGTGATCATCTCGTCGGCTTCCAGTGCGTGTTCCTTCCACGGCGTGTCGCCGGGCAGCAGGTGGAAATCCGCAAACGGAATGTCGCGCTTGCCTTTGGGCCCCTGCACGTGGATCGTCGCGCCAATGGCCACCATGGCCACGCACATGTCGGACGGGTGCGCGGCGATGCAGTGCGGACTGCCGCCGAGCACCGCGTGCACATTGCGGTTGAGGCCTTCGATGGCGGCGCAGCCCGAGCCCGGGCTGCGCTTGTTGCACGGCGAGACCCCGTCACGAAAGTAGCCGCACCGCACCCGCTGCATCACGTTGCCGGCGGTCGTGGCCTTGTTGCGCAGCTGTGTGCTCGCACCGGACAGCAGTGCCTGGGACAGCGAGGGGTAATGCTTGCGGATATGGTCGTGCCGGGCCAGGTCGGTGTTGCTGACCATGGCACCGATCCGCACCCGGCCGTCGCCGAGCGGTTCGATCTGGTCGAGCTTGAGCTTGTGGATGTCCACCACGCGGGCGGGCTGCATGATGTCGAGCTTCATCAGGTCCAGCAGCGTCGTGCCGCCGGCCAGGTAGACCGTGTCGCTGCCCCGCGCGTGCAACGTGATCGCCTGCTCGACATCGGCGGCGCGCGCAAATTCGAAGTTCCGCATCAGACGTTCCTCCGGATCTTGCCGCGCGCGTCCTGGATGGCCGCCACGATGTTCTTGTAAGCGCCGCAGCGGCAGATGTTGCCGCTCATCGCTTCCCGCACCGCGGCGTCGTCGGCCGCTATCCGCTTGTCCTGCAGGATGCCGACCGCGCTCATCATCTGCCCTGCCGTGCAGTACCCGCACTGGTAGGCGTCGTGATCCCAGAACGCCTGCTGCACGGGGTGCAGCTTGCCATCGCGCGACAGCCCTTCGATGGTCGTGATCTCGTCGCCATCATGCATGACCGTCACCGACAGGCATGAATTGACCGTGACACCGTTCACGATCAGCGTGCACGCGCCGCACTGGCCGTGGTCACATCCCTTCTTCGTCCCGGTCAGATGGAGCTGGTCGCGCAGCGTGTCGAGCAGGATCGCATTGGCCGCCACCGTCAGGCGGTGCGTGGTGCCGTTGACCTTGAGCGTGACGGGATATCCCGCGCTGGCACCGGCTTGCGCGGGCACTTGCGGCGCAGACTGGCCGGATGCCGCAGGGACCCAGGCCGCGCCCGCGATGCCCACGCCGGAGGTGCAAGCGGATTGCAGGAATTGCCGGCGCGAGAGCGTGTCTGCATCGCCATCAGGCGCGATGCCAGGGCCTGCCGAGGGCGCTGTGGTGTGGTCTTCCATGTTCTTTCTCCGTGTCGGAGCGTGGGGAACGCTGGGGTGGCGGCACCGCAAAAAAGGGGCTGACTGCCTCGCCCATCGGCACGCCTACATTGCAGGTTTGTCATCTTCGCGTGCGCGCAGCGCGGCCAGCGACAAACTTGAACGGTAATGGCAAGGCTGTGAAACATGTGCGGCGCGCTCTAACTTTATTCACAACTTTGGCTTTTTCAAGGACCCGCTGACAGGCGTCGGACAAGCGCAAATGTCTTGCTTTGTCTTATTGCCTCCTCGAAGAAACCAGGCACCAGAATGAAGCACTGCAAAATGCCTTCAAGTCTTGCTCGCCTTTCGTCCGTGGGGTGATCGGGAATCGCTCAATCGCCAGACAGCGTTCGCGCCATGGCTGGTCCTGCCATGTATGGTTGTAGCTGGATCGCTCGCTGACAAACGATTTTTCTGCCCGCGCCGCTTGCGTTTTTCTCAAGCGTTGGAAGGGGAGGAGCGCCCTTCCCCGCTCCTCCCGGATGTCATCGTTACACCCTGCGGCTTGCGCAACACGGCATGCTCAATTTGCAGGATTCGGTGTCACCCGTCGCCAGAATGCATCGAACGCAATGCTGTCGAAGAACGCGTACGCACGGACGATGCGACCGTCCTGCATCTGCAGGATCCAGGCGTAGGAATTGGCATAGCGCTGGCCATCCCGCGCGGTGCCACTGGCGTCGAAATGTGCGATCACCGTGTCCCCTTCTGCGTACAGCCGATGCACCGTGGGCACCAGTCGCGTCTGCATGCGCGCGTTGAAAGGACGGATTACCTCTACCAGGAAGGCATCCCGGCCTGGATAAGTCCGGGATGCCAGTGAATTGCCGGTGATGGTCCAGCGGACGTTGTCGGCGAGAAGATCATAGGGGCTGCCGGTGCCGTCACGCCAGGCATCGAAACTACGCGCGACCAGCGCGCGGTTGCGGTCTTCCTCCGGTGTCGCGGCGCTGGCCATCAGGTGCCACGTGCCGCTGGCGAGCAGCGCGGCGAACAGGAAAAAACGGGCGATGCGCCTGGACATGATTCAACTCCTCAGGGAATTGCCAAAGCGGAGCCTCCGAGCCTGCCGGCAGTCGTGGCGGCATAGGAGATCCCGCTCACGGCGGCCGGGATCGGGGATAGGTGCGCGGGTCAGGCGCCTTCCGTGAACACGTCGCGGCGGCCGTTGTGCGCGCCATCGCGGAAGACATCGCGGCCGCCGATGCGGGCACCATCCACGAACGGATTGCGGTTGCCGGTGCGCGCGCCGTCGACATACGGGTTGCGGGGGCCGTTGCGGGCGCCGTCGGTAGAGGCATCGACCGAGCGGGCCGGCGAGGACGACACGCCGCTGAGATCCATGCCGGCAGCGAGCGAACCGGCATGGGCACTGCCGGCGGCCAGGGTGGCGCCAACGGCCAGGGTCACGGAAGCAACGGCAATCACGCGGGAGAAATGGGCAATCATGGTCAACTCCTGAGGGTACGGAAAATGGATGCTTGGGGCGGCTTGCGTTCAGTCAGTTGGAGCGCGTCGCCGTTGGAATCCACTCTAGAAGTCCGCCGCGGATAGCACTAGGGCGAGGAATGGGGATTGACTCGAAACCAATGGTTGATAATCCAGCGGTGCAGTGGAGGAAGGGAGGAAGCCAACGCCAACAGCTCAGGGCCTTCGGTCCGCCCTATCGGGCGACGTACGGAAATCCATACTGTTCGCTCAGCCGGTCTAGCCGTGTGCGTATGCGGTCCAGCTCGCCGGCCAGCTGCCGCGCCATGATCGGAAGCGGCCCCGGCTCCGGGTTCGCCGCGCCCGCCGGCGGAGCCGGAGGCAAGGCCGGCGTTGGCAATGGCGCCTGGCCGGCTTCGAGCGCGTCGGCCATTGCCAGCAATGCGGCATCGATGCCCGGGTCGTCGCCCTCGCGAAGGCCAGCCTCCTGTTCGATCGTGGCCATGAGTTCCAGCGCGCTGATACACACGCGAGCGCCATGCTGGATTTCTTCCAGGTCGGCGGTCGGCACACCGGTCTCCTTGGCCACTGAGGGAATCAGCCCGCGCAGCGGGATCAGCTTTGCGCCCAGGTCCAGCATTGTCGTCCGCAGCTCCGCGGCGTCGGCGAAGCCGTACTGCATCCTTGTGTGGGCCGACATACTGGCCCGCAACAGCCCGGCAAGCCGGATGCGCCATGAATACGAGGCATAGGCCGGCAACGCAAACGAAAATACCAGCGCAATCGCGGTACCGATGAACACGTCAACGGTGCGCCAGAACGCATCATGGATGTTCTGTTCGCCATGGCCCGCGGTAATCACCGCCGTGATCGCTGCAAGCAGCGCGATATAGCCACCCTTGCCGATGGCGTGGTAGGCGCAATAGCCGCAGACCAAGGCCAACAGCGCATACGTCAGCAACGGCGCGCCAAAGTATGACTGCTGCACGATCAGCGCGAAACCAACCAGTGCCCCGATCAACGTACCGAGCCCACGTTCGGCGGCGCGGCGCCGGATGTTGCCGTGGTGCTGGAGCCCACCGATGACTACCAGCACGGTGATGGTGGCCCACTCCCCATGCGGGATTTCGATGCCGGTGGTCAGGGCAATCGACACCAGCAACGCGAGCGCGACGCGCGTGGCGTGGAACAGTCTGGCCTGCCGGAAACGCCGGTTCGAGTCGAACAGCACATCGGTGGTCTTGCGCAGGATATCGAGCATGGTTGCGTTGCGTCGGGGGCATGGCGTGCGTTCCCGCGCGACAGCCGGCAAGCCGCTGGCGCATGCTTGACTGTTCTGATAACGGGTGCAGCCAGGAGTATTCAAGACTGCACCCGTCGCGGGCGCAAGCGGACGACAAAACCCCTAGATGTCGGGGGCAACCAGAAGCCCACTTTTCACGGTGTGGATCATCGCAAGGCGGTCTTCGACTGCCTTGCGCAGGACTTCGCGGCCCCTGAACGGATCCGTCAGGAAACCGGCGTACTGGCTTGCCCGAATCTGCACCTTGAGACTCATCGTCGTCGATCCGCTCTCCGGCCATGTCACCAGGAACGCCGGATGGCTGTCTGCGCACTCAACGAAAGCAGTGTCAGGGGACGGAAAACAGGAGTCAGCCCCCTGGGCAAGGAACTGGAGATCCTTGTCCTTGAACTCGTAGGTTGCCATTTCTTTCTCCCATCGCTCGGAAGATCGTGGCGTGAAAGTCATTATTGCGGGCAGCCGCCGCATCTGCTCATTCCAATGGTAGTGCAGGCGGTACTCGCCTGGAGCAACACTGAAGCGATCAATCAGATCGTGAGCGGCACGGGGCGCAGCTTTGATGAAGGGCGGCCCAGGGATCGGGCGTCCCGCTGGTGACCTGCCGACCGGACTGTAACTTGAATTGTCCCGGGCGGTTTTTTTTGCCACAGTCACCTTAACCGATCGTTGTCTCTGTTCGGCAAGCCGTCCGGGAACGCAAAAGTGGACGGATCGGACCAGCGCCGTACCTGATCCGAATGGAAACAAGGAGTTGCATGCGCGCTCGCTCACGCCCCTCCAACGCCCGCTACCGCTGGCTGTGGCAGCTCTCGGCCGCAGGTTGGGGGCACTGCGGCCTGGCCTATGTCAGCGGCACACTGCTTGCACCGCGCTGGTGGCCTGCAAGGGAGGCCATGCCCCTGCGGGACCGATACTCTTCGCGGCGCACGGCGCTGGTGCTGTACACCTTTGCCTATCGTGGCGGTGGGGCGCCCGCCGGCACCATGCCACCGCGCGATGGCTTTTCCTGGCGGTACCAGTATTGGGCGAATGGGGCTGGAGTGGCCTGATGCTGGAAACCAGCGACGCACTTGCCGGGCGTCTTGTTCTGCGCCGCCACAGTTGTCCCACCGGCCCAGGCTGGAGATCACGATGACCAACCGGCTCGCCACAGAAACCTCCCCTTACCTCCGGCAACACGCGGAGAATCCGGTCGACTGGCATCCCTGGTGCGAAGAGGCGTTTCGCCGCGCGCGCGACGACGACAAGCCGGTTCTGCTTTCGGTCGGCTACGCCACATGCCATTGGTGTCATGTCATGGCGCACGAATCCTTCGAGAATCCCCGGATCGCCGGCCTGATGAACGAGCGCTTTGTCAGCATCAAGGTTGACCGGCAGGAGCGTCCCGACCTCGACGACATTTACCAGAAGGTCCCCCAGATGATGGGACAAGGCGGCGGCTGGCCACTCACGGTGTTCCTGACGCCGCAAGGAGAGCCTTTCTACGGCGGCACCTACTTTCCTCCGGATGACCGCTACGGCCGCCCTGGTTTCGAGCGTGTGCTGCTGAGCCTGAGCGAAGCCTGGACGCATCGGCGCCAGGAACTGCGCGACACCATCGAGCAGTTTCGGCAGGGGTTCCGGCAGCTCGAAGACGCGGCCCTGAGCCGTGAAGCCGCGGATGTCGAGGACCTGCCCGCGCAGACCGCCCTCGCCCTCGCGCGCAATACGGATCCGACGCATGGCGGGTTGGGCGGAGCGCCCAAGTTTCCCAACGCAAGCGCCTACGACCTCGTGCTGCGCATCTATCAACGGACTGGTGAACCCGCACTGCTTGGAGCACTGGAGCGCACGCTCGACGGCATGGCGGCCGGCGGCATCCATGATCAGATTGGCGGTGGGTTCGCCCGCTACAGTGTCGACGAACGCTGGGCCGTGCCCCACTTCGAAAAGATGCTTTACGACAACGGCCAGCTAGTCACGCTCTACGCCAACGCCTATCGCCTGACCGGAAAGCAAGCCTGGCGCCGTGTATTCGCGGGAGCTATCGCGTACATCCTGCGGGACATGACGCACCCCGACGGCAGCTTCTATGCTGGCGAAGATGCCGACAGTGAAGGCGAGGAAGGCCGCTTTTATGTCTGGACAGCGGCCGAGGTGAAGGCAGTCCTGGGCGAATCCGAAGGGGCCCTGGCGTGTCGTGCCTACGGCGTGACCGACGGCGGGAACTTTGAATCCGGCAGATCGGTGCTCCACCGTGCGGTCACGCTGACCCCGCTGGAGGAGGCGCGGCTCGAAGGCTGGCGCGAGCGGCTGCTGGCAGCACGCGCCCGGCGCGTGCGCCCCAGCCGCGACGACAACATTCTCACCGGCTGGAACGGTCTCATGATCCAGGGGCTCTGCGCGGCTTACCAGGCGACGGGCAACCCCGCGCACCTCGTCGCCGCGAGGCGGGCCGCCAGCTTCATCCAGGACAAGCTCACCATGCCAGACGGCGGCGTGTACCGGTGCTGGAAGGACGGCACAGTCAAGGTGCCAGGGTTCCTGGAAGACTATGCCTTCCTGGCCAACGCCCTGATCGACCTCTACGAATCCTGCTTCGACAGGCGATACCTGGATCGCGCAGCCGAACTCGTGGCGCTGATCATCGATAAATTCTGGGACGACGGGCTGTATTTCACGCCCCACGATGGCGAGCAACTGGTGCACAGGCCTCGCGCGCCGTATGACGGCGCATCGCCGTCGGGCATTTCAGCCAGCGTGTTCGCCTTCCTGCGCCTGCACGAACTCACCGGCCAGGATCGCTATCGTGACCTCGCCGAGCACGAATTGCAGCGCTACCGGCCTGCCGCCACCGCGGCCCCGGCCGGCTTCGTGCACCTCCTGGCCGCCTGGGACTTCGTGCAGCGCGGCGCGTTCGGGATCATTCTTGCCGGCGATAAGGCGGCTGCCGCCCCATTGGTGGAAAGCGTTCACCGCACCTACCTTCCGGCACGGGTCCTGGCATTCGCCGAAGACGTTCCCGTCGGCCAGGGGCGGCTCCCGGTCGACGGCCGGCCGGCAGCCTACGTGTGCCGACATCGCACCTGTACCGCACCGGTAACCAGTGGCCAGGCGCTCCTTGAACGCTGCGTGGGGTGACTGTGCGCCCTTAGTGAATCTGCATGCCGCGCATGGCATGAATCCGCTCATGATGCTGCTTCAACGCATCATACTGGCGCTGAAGCGCTGCGCTGGCCTCTGGTGGCAGCGGCTTCATCATGACGGACTGATACTCACGCCTGGCAGCATCTTCCTCGTGCTCGCACATCCCCAGCACGGCGTCGTCATTGTTTGGCTGCAGCATGTGGCGGAACGCCATCCAACCGCGGAACAGCGTGCCATTCATGCTACCCCGGTCAGCCGGCTGGCCGCCCATTGCACTGACCAGCGACTGCAGTTCCCTTACCGACGCCCGGTAGGAATCCGCGGTACTGGTCAGAATGTCGCGGAGCTGCGCATCGCGCACTTCACTGGCACCGCTCATGCAGGCCAGTTCGCTGTCCTTGCCAGCCTCGATCAGCTGGTTCAGCGCCAGGACAGTTTGTTGCTGGTTGTCGCCCATGGAATTCTCCCAACATGTACAGGCGTCGGAGACGCCGTCAACATGAATCGGCCGGTTCGCGCCGGGCCCCAGCTGCCTGCTCGTTCACAGCGTTCACAGGCAAGGCGTGACTCCATGATAGGAGATGCCCGAACCCTGGCGGGAAGGTGTCCGGCTCGCTACAGGCGTTAGCTGCGGGAGCAGGAATTTCGATCAGGAAGGGCCTGATGCGCCTTATTCGATGCGCGATGCCGCTTCCAACCGCTCCAGTGCCGCAGCAATGGCACCCAGTGACTCATTCAGACCGGCCGCCTGTGCCTCGTCCCTGAGCAGCCGCAACCGGGCGCAAAGCGCGGGCGTGCTCCCGCCCCCCTCTTCCCGTCCGGCGCAGATCAGGGCGCGGCCCCTGCGGATCAGGAAGTCTCCCCAGGGAAACGGCTCATGCTGCATGTAGTCCTGTAGCGCCGCCAGGTAGCGTTCGGCTTCCTGCCACCGGCGCGCGGCCAGTGAAACTTCGATTGCAGCTTCGAGCAGGTCGACGTGGCAATGGCTCACGCAGCCCTGGGCCAGAATGGCCTCGCCCTGGCGCAGGGCATCGAGCTGCTTGTCCGGATCGCGCGTGGTGCGCGCAAGGAATGCCAGCACGGTTGGCCCTGAATACCGCACGCCGCTGGCGTGGCTCAGCTGCAGCGCCTCGTCGAACAGGGACTCTGCCTCCTGCACCTGGCCGAGCGCGCCGATGGCCAGGCCAAGCCGCGCCAGCACTTCAGCCTCGAAGCGCCGGGCCCCCAACCGGCGCGTCAGCGCCAGTGCCAGCCGCGCGTGCGCTTCGGCACGCAGCCAGTCGCCGGCGAGCTGCGCGGTCGATGTCAACACGTCGTAGGCCAGCATTTCGCTGCGCGCATCGTTGATGCGCCGCGCCAGGCGCAGCCCTTCGTCGCAACTGGCCTGCGCGGCCGCAAGCTGGTTGCGGAACAGTTCCACCGCGCCCACCATCGACAGGTTGGCACATTCGATGCGGATGAAGCCGTGCACCCGCGCCAGCTCGACGCAGCGGACAAAATGCGCATGCGCGGTCAGCATGCGGCCCTGCTGGTAGTACGCGTCACCGAGGCCACCGAGAGCTCGCGCCTCGCCCAGCACCGAACCGGCCGCCCTAGCATGGCCGAGGGCGCGCTGGTGGGCGGCGAGACACGCGTCCATGTCGCCCATCGGGAAATAGAGATTGCCGCGCAGCGATTCGATCTCGGCCAGCCGCTCGGGCTGGCCAAGGGCAGCGGCAGCCTGCTCCGCCTCGCGCAGCGCCGCCAGGGCTTCGTCATAGCGGTCGAGCAGGCGCAAGGCGGCCGCCGTGCCGAGCCACACCCGTGCCCGCTGTGCCGCATCGGTCGCCAGTAATTGCGCTTGCCGAAAGGCCTGCAGGGATTCCGTCGGCAGGCCCAGGTCAAGTGCCAGCTCGCCGTGCAGGCAGGCAAGCGTGTGCCTGCAGGTGTCGTCGCTATCCAGGCGCTGCGCACGCTCGACCAGGCGCAGCGCGCGCTCGCCGCGGAAGTGTGCTGCCTCATGGCGCGCCGCGGATGCATAGGCCGCAGGCGCACGTGGATCGCCTGCGGCATCCAGGTGCTCGGCCACCAGCGCCGGGTCCCGCCCGTCGTACCAGGCGGCCGCGCGCCGGTGCAGATTCTGTCGCCGCGACTTGAGCAGCGAGGCGTACACCGCCTCATGGATCAGCGCGTGCATGAACAAGTAGTCTTCGCCTTCCGGCCGGGCCATGGCCTCCTGCACCAGGCGCTCGCAAGCGTACGCGGGATCCTCGATCAAATGCCGCAGCGCGGCCGGGCCAAAGCGCTGGCCCAGTACGGCAGCGGCCTGCAGCGCCTGCCGGTCGGCGGCACCGAACCGGTCCAGCCGCGCCAGCACGATGCTCTGCAGCGTCCCGGGCAACTCGTCCGCGCCCGCCTCCGCGCCGCGCAGCAACTGGTCGAGAAACAGTGGATTCCCCTCGGCCCGGCGAATACAGGAAGCGGCCACGGCAGGATCGACCTGCCGATGGCAGGCTGCCAGTTCGTGCGCCTCGGTATCGTCGAGCGGCCCGAGGTCGATGGTGGTCAGCGACGCGCCCTGGCTGGTCGCCCGCCAGGCCGCATCGAGCGGGTCGTGCTCCGGGCGTACGGTCAGCACCAGGATCAGCGCGTGGCTGCGGGTTGCCGCCGCCAGCTGCGCCAGGCAATCGAGCACCGTGCGCTCGGCCCAGTGGACGTCCTCAACCACGATCAGCTGCGCCCGCGCGGCACTGCGGCGGGTGGCCAGCGTCGCCATCAATCGCTGTGCGCCGCGTTGCCGGCTGGCGGCGTCCATCGCGGCCAGTGCGGCGGCCTGCTCCGCGGACTGGGGCAGCTCTAACATGTCGCGAGCGAACACAAGGTCGTCTTCGCCGAGTTGCAGGGCTGCGAGCGCTTGCTCGATTGCCGCGCCTGTCGCTTCTTCGGCGCCGCAGCCATCCGCCTCCGCACGAGGCGCGGCGCCAAGCAGACTGCGCGCGAGCATGCGCAAGGGATCGCCGCCGCTGCCGGCGCCGAAGTCGAGCACAAGCGCCCGGTGTGCCTCCAGGCCATGCTCGCGCGCCAGCGCGACGAAGCGGTCGGCGAGCCGGCTCTTGCCGATGCCCGCCTCGCCGCGGATCAGCACGACCCGGCCATGGCCGGACCGCAGGCAGCTGTCGGCAACGCCGGCGAGCTGGGCCAGCTCCGCTTGCCGCCCGACAAAGGCGTGCTGCGCCGGTGCCTGTTCCACGCCGAGGAAGCGCCGCACGCGCCAGAGCGGAATCGGCTCGGCCACGCCGGGGAGCACGGCCTGTGCCACGCAGTCGGCTTCGAGGCGTCCGGGCAGCGCCTGGTAGACCCGGTTAGACACCATGGTTGCGCCAGGCTCGACGCGCTCCATCGCCTGCAAGGCCACGCCAACCGGCCCGCCGGTCAGCGTCATGCCGCTGTCGCCGCGGGCCGCCAGCACCTGGCCGCTGGCCAGGCCTACGCGCGCCAGCAGCCTGGCGTTGGCGGATTGCGCCAGCCGCGCCAGACCGGCATGCAGCGCCCCGGCGGTGTGCAGGGCGCGCTCGGCGTCATTCCCATGCGCCACCGGAACGCCAAACACGATGGTCAGCCGGGTGCCGATTTCATCGGTGATATGGCCGCCGCAGGCGCTGGCCAATGCCCTGGCCTGCTGGCGCCAACGGGCAAGGGCCTCGTGCAATGGCTCGGGTTCCAGGCCAGCGCTGCTATCGTCCAGGCTGGCTACCAGGACCACTGCGTGGCGCAGCTGCGGCTCGGAAGCCATTGCGGCCGAGGCAGGTGGCACCACGGCACCGTCGTCAGCGGCCGGCATGCCAGCCACCGGCTCGCGGCGGGCCCGCAGCATTGCCTGGTACAGCGCCTCGGTCTCGGGCTCAGGCGATACCCCGAGTTCGCGTTGCAACGCCGCCCGACACAAGCGGTACTGCTTGAGCGCCAGCGCCTGCCGGCCCTGGCGTTCATACAGCCGGATCAGCGTCCGGTGCACGCTTTCCTGCAACGGATCGAGGGCAAGAAGCCGGGTGGCAGTGGCGATGGCCCGCTCCGTCTCGCCAGCCTGCTCGTGGTGCGCCAGCGACCTGGCCATGGCCGCCAACGCCACGCCGCGCAGGCGCTCGCGTTCGATCGCCAGCCAGTGGTCGAACGCCGGCGCGGCGGCATGAAAGCCCTCTAGCAAGTCACCCCGGTACAGCGCCGCGGCGCGCTCCAGCGACGCGGGCGTGGCTTCACGGGCACACTGCTCGAACTCGCACACGTCGACCTCGATTTCGCCGAGCGTCACGCAGTCGGCTTCCGCCAGCACCACGTGCTGGCCAGCTTCTTCCAGTGCGCGCCGCGCCGCGCTGAGTGCCTGGCGCAGGCTGCTGCGCGCCTGTTCGGTATTGCTTTCGGCCCAGCACAGTGCGGCCAGCTTGTCGCGCGGCTGGGCACGCCCTTGCGCCAGCGCGAGATAGGCCAGCACGGCGCGCGCCTTGCGGGCAGAAAGCGAAATCGGCATTCCGTCTGCAGAACTCAGCTGGAAGCCGCCGAACAGGTCAAGACGGGCGCGGGCC
Source organism: Cupriavidus sp. DF5525 (assembly GCF_040149425.2). NCBI lineage: Bacteria > Pseudomonadati > Pseudomonadota > Betaproteobacteria > Burkholderiales > Burkholderiaceae > Cupriavidus > Cupriavidus sp. DF5525. Next base: position 2,236,243 of record NZ_CP168265.1, read on the forward strand.
ATGATAGGGAAACCTGAAAGCCCATCATTTATAGGCGACGGCACGGGCCCGTGCGCGCCTCGGCAGCACAAAGATACGAAGCCGGTACTTCCTGGCCTGCCGCAATTTTCACGCTTCTTTCACGCTGGATTGCCGCGCCCGTTCACGCCGGCTACCTAGCATGACGACAACCCCGGCCCGCGTGGCATCTGTCAAAGCAGGCGAACAGGGGGCCGCCATCGAGGCAAGCGCTGCCTCAGTCACACTGGAAGGATTGCGTCATGACACATACTGACTCGCGGGGTGTTTCGGTCTCGAGCACCAACACCAACTCGCTGGAGCGCTTCGAAGCCGCCCTGGAATTGCTGCATGGGTACTATGGCGACCCGCTTACGGTGATCGACCATGCCCTGGCCGAAGATCCGGGCTTCGTGATGGGCCATGCCATGCGCGCGGGGATGATGATCACAGCTGGCGACGGCACCGTGGAGCCGATGCTCAGGCAGAGCGTCGAGGCAGGCGAAGCGCTGTGCGCCAGCGCCAACGAGCGCGAGCGCCGGCATATCGCGGCGGCACGCGTCTGGCTGGATGGCCACTTCGCACGCTCGATCCAGCTATACGGTGACATCGTGGTCGACTATCCGCGCGACAGCCTGGCGCTGCAGATCGCCCATATCGGGGACTTCCTGCTCGGGCAGTCCACCCTGCTGCGCGACCGCATCGCCCAGGTGCTGCCCCACTGGAATACGCGCGTACCCGGCTTCGGCTATGTCCTTGGCATGCATGCGTTCGGCCTGGAGGAAACGCACTTGTACGAGCAAGCGGAGGAACGCGGACGCTTTGCACTGGAACTGAACCCGCGCGATCCCTGGGCGATTCATGCAGTCGCCCATGTGATGGAAATGCAGGGCCGCCAGGACGAAGGCATCGACTGGCTGAGCGGGCGCGCTGCCGACTGGTCCCAGGACAATATGATGGCCGTGCACAACTGGTGGCACCTGGCGCTGTTCCATCTCGAACTCGGCCATACCAGGCAGGTGCTGGACATCTACGACGCGCACATCCGCGAGAACCACTCGTCGGTGGCGCTGGAGCTGATCGATGCCTGCGCCATGCTGTGGCGCCTGCACCTGCGCGGCATCGACGTGGGCGAGCGCTGGAATGAACTGGCCGGCACCTGGCAGGCGCGCGGCGCCGAAGGCTACTACGCCTTCAACGACACCCATGCTGCCATGTCCTATCTCTGCGCGGGGCGCGACAGCGCCCTGTCCGGCCTGCTTGCCAGCATGCGCGCAGCGGCAGGAGGCAGCGACACAAACGCCATGATGACCCGCGAGGTCGGCCTGCCGGTGACCGAGGCCCTGGTCTCCTTCTCGCGGCGAGACTACGACCACGCCATCGGGTTGCTGCTGCCGGTGCGCCAGATCGCGCATCGGTTCGGCGGCAGCCACGCCCAGCGCGATCTCATCAACCTGACGCTGATCGAGGCGGCGTTGCGAGGCCAACGCGCCAACCTGGCCTGCGCGCTGGCGGCCGAGCGCATGGAGCTCAAGCCGATTAACCCCAGCCTCAGCAAGCTGGCGCAGCGCGCCTCAGCGCTCCAGCGCGAAGCGACGGACGGCCCGGGGGATGCGGCCGCGGTGAAGGTGGCGTGAGCGGCAAGTAGCGGGGTACCCATGGCAGATACAGGGCGTTGTACGGTGTGGCGCCCTGAATCACCTAAGCTTTGAGGCATGACTCTCAAAGCGGCTCCCATGCACTGCACCCTCCTCCCTCGGCCTGGCCGCGCCTTGCGCTGCGTGTTGGCCGAGTGCACCGTCATCGCCCTGCTGGCCGCGGCCATGGCGGGATGCGAGGCGCCCCCGCGGGATACCTCGGCAACGCCTGCGCCGCCCCGCGTGCCCATCGCGCCCGGTGACGACGTGTACCCTGCCCCGACCTCCGTGCGCGACACTCGCGCCCGTCCGGCGCCCGCTCCCTAGCTGGGCGCATTTTTGGCTGCGCCGGCGCGGGCGACCTGGATCGCCTGCATCAACGCAGCGATCCAACAGAGAGCATCATGTAGTAGATGAACGCGGAAGCCGTCGGCTACGATGCATGCGCGACATGGCCGCGAGGTGCGATCCGTTGCTGTGCCCATTCGGCGGCTAGCAGGGAGGCGGCGATGAGTGCGGCCCCGACGAGGCCAAGCGCATGTCGGTCCAGCCAGGTGAGCGCTGCGGCTCCGATGACGCCGGACATCGAGACTCCGATGTAGACCGCAGCAGAGTTCAGCCCCAGCAACAGGGGTGACGCAGCCGGCGACAGGCTGATCAGCCGATGCTGTTGCGGTACCAGTAGCCCCCAGCCGCACAGGTCCCAGACGATGATCGCCGGGATCGCTGTTGCAAGCGATGCGGATGTCCACGGCATCAGGGCGAAGTCAATCGCTGCGATCGCAATTGCGGTATTAATGATGCGCCGGCTGCCGAATCGGTCTGTCAGCCGGCCCGCCGCGAGATTGCCGACAGTGGCGGCAACACCCCACAGCAGCAGCATCCCGGCCAGGACTTGCGAGTCGCCGCCGGTTGCGCGCTCAAAGCTCACTCCGACATACGTGTAGACCACGAAAAGCCCCGAGTACGCGAGCCAGGTGGTCAGCAGTGTCAACAGGATGCGGGCGTCAGCGAGCGGCGCCAGGCGGCGCGCCAGGCTGAGGGCCGGGGGCGAAGCAATGTCTGGAAGCAGCCGCCAGACGCCAACGCCGGCGACCGCGCCTACGCCAGCGACGAACCACATCGTGGCTCGCCAGTCGAGCCAACCGCCGAGGTAGGTGCCAAAGGGTGCACCCAGCGCCGTAGCGCTGGACAGGCCGGCAATGATGATCGCCAGCGCACGACCGCGCTGCTCGGAAGGCACCAGCGACGCCCCGGCGGCGGTCGCCGTGGGACTGTACATCGCGGCACCCAGGCCAGCCAACAGACGGCTCGCGAGCACGAGCCCAATGCTCTGCGCGAGTGCTGTTATCACGTTGCCAAGGACAAACACGGCCAGGCCCGCAAGAAGTAGTCGTTTGCGCGGCCAATGCGCCGCTGCCGCAGCAAGGACGGGTGACAGCAACGCATAACTTAGCGCATAGAGCGTCACCATCTGTCCGGCAAGTGCCACCGATACGTCGAGCGAACCAGCCACCTGCGGCAGGATGCCGGCGACGACGAAGCTGTCCGTGCCTATGGCGAACATGCCGCCGGCCAATACGATGAGACGTCGATCCACGGTGAATTTCCTTCTTGGCCCATGCGGGCAAAAGTTGCGTGACGAAACTATTCGGCGCAAGATAGCATGTCAAGTTGCGTGACGCAACTTATGTGAATAGAATGCGGCCATGTACCGTAAATCCTTTGACGGAATGAACTGTTCCATCGCCCGCGCACTCGAGCAGGTAGGCGAGTGGTGGAGCCTGCTGATCGTTCGCGAATGCACCCTGGGCACCACGCGCTTTGACGACTTTCAGCGTCGGTTGGGCATTGCGAGGAACGTGCTGACGGCTCGTTTGAACACACTGATCGAGCACGGCGTGCTGGAAAAGGTGCCCCTGGAGGACGCCGAACGGCGCCAGGAGTACCGGCTGACCCCGAAGGGCGAGGCGCTGTACCCTGTGCTGGTGGCGCTACTGCAGTGGGGCGATCAGTGGTGCGAGCACGACGCGCCCATTCGCCTGGTTGAGCATCAGTCCGGAAAACCCATTGATCCCGTTGGCCCTCGTGGGGATCGAGGCAAGCTGCTCACCTTCCGCGACATTCGACTGGAACCTGGACCTGGCGCGACAGCGGCTACGGTGCAATCAGTTGGCACTCGGAATCGCGCGATCCTGGGCGAGGAGTAACCTCTCCCGCTGACGGCCGGCTCCTTGACGGAGCCGCCACAGGCATCGGTGCGGACATTGCTGCCGTGGCCGTGAACATCTTGCCGCAGGCCTATGCCGCGTCTCCCGGATGAGAACGCACAGGCCTCAATGCTGGTGGGGTTTTGACGTCTTCAGGTCTGGGACGGTGACGGAAACTGTCTCGCTGGCAAGAATCTTGTGATTGGGATCGGCAAGCTCGAGCCGAAGCTTGTGCGCGCCAGGCGTCAATCCAACCAGGATGATCGGATCTTCGCTGGTGTGTGCCCAGGTTCCGTGCCAGTCGTCAACCGTCACATGGAGGTGCCCGATACGCGGCGACACTTCGACAGCGGTCTTGCCGAATACCGGCATGACGCGGAAGTTCTCTGTCCGGAACTGAATGATAACGACGCCGCGAGCCAGCGGCGCAGCCAGCGGCGGATATGCAATGAGTTTCGGCGCCGGTTCCGATTCGAGCGGCAGGATCGCCGGGGGACGGCCGGTATCCGGGGCGTTCTGCGCGAAGGCAGCAACGCAGAAAGCAGCGCCGGCAGCGGCGACCGACAAGTGCCTGAAGAGGGATCGCATGGTTTTTTCCTTTCGCGGCGAGGCTGGCCAAGGGGCGCAAGGCCGCTGACACTTCGCTTGTAGGTACAGAGTAGTAGCTAGAGACCAAACGCGGACTTTGGCTATGCCGCTTGCCGATCAGGGCAGTCGCGTCCGTATCCACCGATATCGAATTCATAACGATGCTCGCAGCTGACTAGTCCATGACCACAGCGAAGCCCAGCCCCATCTCGCGATTGGACCCGACGGCGGCCACCCCACGCTACCGACAGATCTACGATCGGTTTCGCGACGCCATTGCCAACGGCGTATTGAAGCCGGGCGACCGAATTCCTTCTGCAAGAGCCCTGACCAAGGAGTTGGGATTGGCCAGGGGGACTATCGACGCGGCCTATTCCTTGCTGGCTGCCGAGGGATACATTCAAGCCCGCGGCCAGGCAGGCACCATCGTGGCGCCCGATCTCAAGCCGCGCGTGCCGATTGCAGGCCCGCGCCGCCCGCCCGACAGCCGGGCCGGTTCAACGAGCTTTCGTCCAGATTCGATCTTGCCGTTCCAGATGGGATTGCCTGCGCTGGACGCATTTCCCCGCAAGGTCTGGGCCCGCCTGGGCGCGCGCTGCGCGCGCGCGATGCAACCATCGGATATGGTTCATCCCCCCGTGTACGGCGTGCCGCAACTGCGTTCCCAAATCGCAGCCTATCTGCAGGTTTCGCGTGGCATCAGTTGCTCGCCGGCTCAGATTTTCGTGACCTCGGGATATCGTCACACCATGGAGTTGATTGCGCATGCGCTCTTGAAGGCTGGAGATCGCGTCTGGCTGGAGAACCCCGGATACCCACCCACGCGGGAGCTACTGGGACATATGCATATCAAAGCGGTCCCGGTGCCAGTGGACCAGGATGGCATGGTCGTCGCGGATGGAATCAAGTTGGCACCACGAGCACATGCCGCGGTAGTCACGCCGGCCCACCAGAGCCCGCTGTGCGTGTCATTGTCTCTTCCCCGGCGCTGGGCACTGCTGGACTGGGCCGAGCGAAGCAAGGCATGGATTATCGAGGACGACTACGATGGCGAATACCGCTATGTCAGCCGCCCGCTTCCTGCGTTGAAGAGCCTGGATCGCGAGGGCCGGGTACTCTACGCGGGCACATTCAGCAAAGTGCTTTTTCCTGGCATCCGGCTTGCCTATCTGGTCGTGCCGGAAGCGCTGGTCGAACGGTTCGAACAGATCAGCCAGGCCTTGACAGGCGGAAGTCCCGCGCTTACCCAGGCGATCGTCACAGCCTTTATCGCGGAAGGCCATTTCGCTCGACATATCCAAAAGATGCGGAAGCTTTATGCCGAGCGTCGGGACGCCACCGCCGCAGGCCTGGGGAGCGTTCTTGGCGAACATATGCGAATCGATTCACAGCCCGGTGGCATGCACCTGATCTTGCGGCTGCAAGGCAAGCTGTCAGACCGCCGGCTCGTTGCGCGCATGCGGGAAGCGGGACTGTATGCGGAAGCATTGACGGATTGGACGATAGGTCGTGACGACGCATCGGCCTTGCTTCTCAACTTCACCAACATCGATTCCCGGAAGACCGCGGAAGGCCTGGCAAAGCGTATCCTGGCCCTGATATGACCGGTCCGCCGAGTATTCATGGCCTAGTGAGGAGCATGGATCTTGGACCTTCCCGGATAGGCCAAGGTACACCAAGATGAAGTCCTTCATCAACCACTTCAAGGACACATCATGGCCCATCGCATCGACTACACCAAGGCATCTCCCGAGGGGTACAAGGCTTTCGGCGGCGTGTATGTCACGCTTCAGAAGAACGACCTGCAAAAGGAACTGGTCGATCTCGTGTATCTGCGGGTCTCGCAGATCAACGGCTGCGCATTCTGCATCGATATGCACTCGCGCGACCTGCTCAAATCCGGCCTTGCGGTGGAAAAGCTCGTTCTTGTGCCCGTATGGCGCGACGCCGGCGAAGTCTTCAGTGCTCGCGAACGGGTCGCGCTGCGTTGGGCGGAATCCGTGACTCGCGTGGCCGACACGGGCATTCCCGATGCAGACTACCAGGCCGCGGCAGCCGAGTTCAGCGACAAGGAACTCGCCGACCTGACCTATGCCATTGGCCTGATGAACGCATTCAATCGCTTCGGCGTTGCGTTCCGATCGAGGCCGGCCGCCATCAAGGCCTGATAAGCCAGGAAGCGGGCGCCTCTCATAGCGCTCGCTTTTTCGAACTCATGGTTGAATGGATCTGTCACTCATGGCATGGACATTACTCAGCTTGGCCGGCGTTCTCGAAATCGCATTCGCGTTCTTTATGAAGTCGTCGTTCGGCTTTACACAACTGATACCTACTGTGCTCACTGTCGCTACTGGCCTGGCCAGCGTCATTCTGCTTTCCATCTCGCTTCGCACCCTGCCAGTAGGGACCGGCTACGCGGTCTGGACCGGCATTGGGGCAGCTGGTACGGCGATTGTGGGAATAGCCTTCCTGGGGGACTCTGGCTCGCTGATGAGGATCCTCTGCATTGTCTTCATCCTGGCTGGCGTTATTGGGCTCAAGCTGGTCTCAGCAAACTGAGACCATTCTTCGGCGCTGCTGCAGCGCGCCGGAGGAAATTCATCGGTCCAAGGCCCTCAATGGCCCGCATCTGCGCCTCATCCCGGACAAACAACGAGCCGGCGAACGCCAGGCCATTGACCGAGATGCCTTCAACGCATTCCGTGGATCTCGGCACCAGCAGCAGCCCTGTGGACATGACCAGCAGGTTGTAAGGTGCCGACTGGCGCAGTCCGCCATCGACATCGACCGCCTTCACGCCAACCGCATCGAGCAGTGCGCGGTAGCGCTCGCACGCCGTGCATGCCATCTCGTGCACGGGCGCCGCAAACAGATCCAGCGGCGCGAACGCATGCGCAAATCCCAGGCCGGGGACGGCGCCGAGGATGCCGGCGCTCCGCGCCGACTCCAGCAAGGGGCCAATCGGCAGCGCCGGGCCACCCTCGGCGAACGGCAGCGGCACGATCTGCAAGTGCTTGTGGACCTGGCTCGCTCCCGCGGCTGCCCCACTGTTGTAGAAGCCCAGGCTTCCGAACTCCGCCATGCAAACCAGCAGCGCGGCAAAGTCCGCCACGGTCAGCAATGATTCCTGCAGTTCGAAGCGGCGGGTGACGATGAGCAGGTGATGCTCGATGACATTGAACTTGTTGAGCAAGGCCACATGGGTATCGGAGATATCCGCGACAAACAGTTCGGGGTCATAGGGCAGGAATGGATTGCCCCCGGCACTGCCCGCCCTGCGTGCCTTGTCCTTGTGAGCCAGGCTCGACACCTGGCGGACGAGAAACCGCACGCCGCCGTCCTCGATCGCCGTCTGGACGGTTTCGATCGGGCACAACGCCCCGCTCTGCAGGGCGTGTGCCGTCTGTCGCACGATGGCCGGCCACAGCGTGCCGGGCTGAAGGTGTGGATGGTGCATGGTCCGCTAGGGCTCCCACTCCAGCATAGGCTTGCAACAGACAACAAACTCACACGCCTGGAATCAGGCACTCCCCTGCCCGGCCCGGCGCACTGCCCAGGCACCTCCGGCCAGTGCGGCGACGGCCAGCACCAGTGCAAACAGCATCGCGCCCGATGCCAGCCCCACGGCGTCGATCAGGTACCCCGTCGCCACGGGCAGCAGACCCGCCGGGATATAGCCGCCGATGTTGAGCACTGCATTGGACTGCGCGCGATGGCTGTCAGGCATGTGCAGGCCGATCAGGGTCAGGCCTCCCAGTTGGCCGAGCCCCTGGCCGGCCCCGGCGAGCAACGCTGCGGCGATCAGCGCTGGCACCAGCGAGGCGTGGATGGCCAGCGCCAGGCTAGCCATCGCCAGCACTGTGGCCGACGCGCTGCCGGCAAAGATTCGCGCCACCGGCCATTGCCGTACGGCAAGCTGCACGCCGACAGCAGTGAAAAACATCGCGCAGGCCATGCCGCCTGCCAGCAAAGGACTGCGCACTTCGAGCAGCCGTGCCAGGAGCGACGGCCCGAGTGCCAGCACGAACGAGGTTGCGGTGATGCCCGGGCCGAAGGTGGCGATGCCGTACCAGACCTGGCGCCGGTTGCCGACGGGCACGTGCGGGAGTTGCAGACTAAGGGAGCGAGCCGCCCGTGTGCTCCGTCCGGGCAGGCGCAGGGCTGCGATCAGCGCACTGACCAGCACCAGCGCCTCGACTGCAAAGATGGGCAGCACCGGTTGCGCCAGCGCCTGGGCCAATCCACCCGCCAACAGCGGCCCCAGGCCGGCACCGAGCACCATCGCGATGGAGGCCAGCAGCGCCGCCCGGCGCTTGTGCTCGGCGCCGCCGGCATCGACCACCGCCGCCATGCCGGCTGAAACGATCACGCCCACGGCCACGCCGGCCAGCAGCCGGCCCACGGCGAGCATGCCGATCGAGGTGGCGCTGGCGAACAGTCCGCAGGCAACCAGCGCGGCGACCAGGCCGGGAATCATTACCGGCTTGCGCCCGTAATGGTCTGATAACTGCCCCGCTACCAGCAGCGTCCCCAGTAATCCGGCGATGTAGAGCGCAAAGATGACGGTCAGCATGCCAGAGGAAAAGCCCAGCTGCTCCTGCCAATGCACGTAGAGCGGTGTGGTCGAGTTCGACAGCATGAACACGGCAGTGACCAGCCAGGCGGCCGTCCACATGCGTGCCGGTGGGGAGGCAATGGCGGGGTTGGCGACGCTGGCAGTAGAGGTAACGGACATGACGACACTCCTGTACGAGATTTGTCGAACTATAGAGCAGTTCGAGAAATCTCGTACAGGTGCTATAGTGAGTGCACCATGAGAACCACCGCCACCGGCACGCCAGCCAATCTCCCGCCACCGCTCGAGGAACCCGCCGTTGAAGACCTGCGGCTGGAAGTTATCCTGGGCGCACTGGCCGATCCTCTGCGCCTCACCATCGTGTACAAACTGATGCGGGAGTCGGATGCCTACGACCACCCCTGCGGATGGTTCGGTTTCGACCGGCCAAAATCGTCTCTGACCCACCATTTCAAAGCCTTGCGCGAAGCCGGGGTGATCCGCCAGCGGCAATATGGCCTGGAACGGCGCAGCCGGCTGCGCCGCGAGGATCTGGAAGCGCGTTTCCCTGGCTTGCTGGACTTGGTGGAAAACTGGCAGCCGCCGGAACGAAGCGCCAAGCGCGCGTAGCGACAACAAGGAATCCGGCGCGCCGAAATCCATGTACCCTGCGAGGGTGGCGTGTGAGCCCCAGCGCGCCGGCCGGTTGGCCTTTCCCGGCCGGGTCACACGCCGGTCCTTGCACACATCCACCCGGAGACTGCGGCATGGCCATCCAGCTCAACCACACCATCGTCTTTTCTCATGACAAGAAGGTGTCCGCCGACTTCCTCTGCGAGATCCTCGGACGCCCCGCGGCCGTGCCGTTCGGGCCGTTTCTTGCCGTACGGCTGGACAACGACGTCACCCTGGATTTCATGGACGCGGAAGGCGATGTTGCCCTGCAGCACTACGCCTTCCTGATCAGCGACGCCGAATTCGAGCAAAGCTTCGCCCGAATCCGCGCACGCAAGCTGATGTATTGGGCGGACCCGTATCGCCGCCGCCCCGGCGAGGTCAGCACGGACGATGGCGGCCGCAGAATCTATTTCGAGGACCCGAGCAAGCATTTTTTCGAGATCTTCACGAAGGGATAAGACGCATGCGCATCGAGGGCAAGAGGCGGCGCGACGACCGCCACGGGCTTCGACATTCCGCCCCCGAGGCGATATGAGGTTCCGCAAGCGCTGCGGTGCCTTGGCGGTCGCGGCCGCGGCGTTCACGACGACGGGGGCGGCGCAGGATTTCGATGACATCGAGCGGCCGTTATGGGAAGCCGGCCTTGGCGTCGGGGGCATCACGTTGCCGCACTATCGCGGATCGGACGAACGCGCCAACCTCCTGTTCCCGGTGCCCTACTTTATCTACCGGGGCGAACATTTCCGCGCGGACCGCAATGGCGTACGCGGCAAGCTGTTCGATAGCGACCGGGTCGAACTCAACGTGAGCCTCGGCATCTCGCTACCCGTGAAGAGCCGGAACGACCAGGTCCGCAGCGGCATGCCCGACCTGAAGACCGCGGTGGAAATCGGCCCTTCGCTGGCAATCACGCTGTGGCATTCCGCTGCCGACCGCGCCCGCCTCGATCTGCGGCTGCCGGTACGGCTGGCCGTGACTGTGGAATCGTCGCCAAAGGCGATCGGCTGGATCTTCTCGCCGAACCTGAACCTGGACGTCGCCAACGTGGGCGGCTTCGCCGGCTGGAATCTGGGGCTCACGGCGGGGCCGATCTTTTCGACCGCGCATTACAACCGGTACTTCTACTCCGTCGAAGAGCAATTCGCGACCGCGGCACGCCCGGCCTACGAGGCGCATGGCGGATACTCGGGCAGCATGGCGCTGGCTTCGCTGTCCAAGCGCTTCCGCCATATCTGGTTTGGCGCCTTCGTCCGCTACGACCGGCTGGACGGTGCGACATTCGAGAGCAGCCCGCTGGTCCGGCGCAACGACGCGCTCGCTGCGGGACTGGCGCTGAGCTGGGTCTTTGGCGAATCGGCGACGCGCGTGCCGAGCCGGGAATAGCGCAGATCCAAGAGTGTTGGTTTTTGCTGGTGGCGCATACGCCGCGAGTTTGTATTCGCCCAACATCTACTCCGTCCATCGAACGAATTTTGGCTCATGACGGGTCTGCAACGGCACCTTTGCCGTCAGCATCCAGTGGCACAGCTTCTGCGTATAGGAGAAAGGACGCCCGCTGCGTTCCTCCTTCCTCACCGCAAATCGGAGTACCACCATGACTCGCCAGTTCGCTAACACGGTTTTCGCCATCGCCACCATTGCAGCCGCATGCGTCGCCAGCATTGCCCAAGCTGCCACACCACGCGACAACACCATCCGTATGGACATGCGCGACGTGTACAGCGACGGCGCACGCGCCAGCCGCTTCGATGCTTTCAGCGAAGGTGGCCACGCCATTGCACCCGCCGGCGACGAGCGCTCCCTGTCGGGCCTGGACCGCAGCGGTGTATCGGCCGATCCCGCGCGCAAGTTCGACGTCTACACTGACGGGGCTCTCGCCGGTATGGATCGGCGTGGCGTGTCCGCGGAGCCTTCGCGGAAATTCGACGTCTACACCGATGGCGCCTTGGCCGGCATGGACCGCAGCGGCGTATCGGCCGATCCCGCGCGCAAGTTCGACGTCTACACCGACGGTGCCTTGGCCGGCATGGACCGCAGCGGCGTATCGGCCGATCCCGCACGCAGGTTCGACGTCTACACCGACGGCGCCTTGGCCTGAACCCGCGCTCGCCAAGCCCCGGCTTTACGGTTGTGTTGAAGCCGGGGGGATGCACGCGAAGGCCGAACCGGCCCGGCTATTTCGCGACCCCTGAATGGGAAGGCTGCGATGCATCCGGCATCTCCGCGCTGATCCGATGCACGGCAATCCCCTCTATCGGATCCAGTGGCTCGCGCCAGGGGGCACGCTCCAGTGCATAGCGCGTGTCCTTGTACCCGGCCCTCCAGCGGCGCTGGATCCCACACGTGGAGAAGTCGATATCGCGGTGCATGTCGTAGCCGTCGAGATGCGGCGCATCGAGCTCGACCACGTGCATGGTCGTCCCACACCCCCAACCTAGCAGTTCCTGCACGGCGGCCTGCCCGCGTTCGCCTTCCGGAATATGCTTGCCCAGTTCGCGGATCACATGCCGCAGGCGGTGGATCTGCCGCTGCCGCTCCAGATGGGATTCCGCCCGGCTGGAATACTGGATGTCCCGCAGCCGGCTCATCACCTCCCAGATGGAGTTGGGCTCCGGACCGCTGGTGGGCCAAAGCTGCACCGCGAAGATCAGCGAGCTGAGGCGCGGGCGGTCATCGAGAATCGCTTCGAGCGGAGTGTTCGAATAGATGCCGCCGTCCCAGTATGGCTCGCCTTCGACCTGTACCGGGGGGAAGCCAGGTGGGAACGCTGCGGAAGCCATCACGTGATCGACGTTCAGCGGCGCGTCACGGTTGGTGAAGTAACGCATGCGGCCGCTGCGGACACTGACCGTGCCGACCGTCAGCCGTGCGTGCCTGGTGTTCAGGTAGTCGAAGTCGACCAGTTTCGCCAGGGTCGCGCGCAGCGGCGAAGTCGAGTAGAACGCCGCCTTGGCGAGGCCGACAGTGGCCTGTACGCCCCCCCACCAGACATCGGGGCTTGGGGTGAAGAACGAGGGAATGCCCCGGGTTGTGACCGCCAGCACCCGCATCCAGTCCTCGAATGGGCGAAAGCTGCCGCTCCCGTCGGCGGCGCCGCGATAGGCGACGCCATCCCAGAACTGCTTGAGCCGGGAGAGCCGCCGCTCTGGTGGATTGCCCGCGATGATGGCCCCGTTGATCGCCCCGATCGAGGTGCCGATCACCCACGCCGGCTCGAGCCCCGCCTCATGCAAGGCCTGGTAGACGCCCACCTGGTAGGCACCAAGCGCACCGCCACCTTGCAGAACCAGCACGACCTGGCCCGGTAGCTCTGTGCGCGGCGCTTCAGCTTGCACGGGCGCGGAGCGTGGTGCTTTTTTCTTCTCGCCCATTGTTCCCCCTTCTTGTCGTGGCACAGGGACGCTGACTGTTCGCTAGTATCGCCCCACGTATCAGGGTCGGCAATTGCCGCTTCGGCCGACCGCAGTGCGTTTGGGCCGGCGCCTGAGTGGCCTTTCGGATACCTGAGCCCCTGCCCGCGCGCCGGCACATGCCGATGGCGGGGGCAAGCCTTGCGGGTAGATGCAGAATCCGACAGCGCGGCGGTGCACTGGGCTGCCTATGCTAGACAGAAGCGGCATCGACCCGGCCGGGTAGCCGCGCGGTCCAATCCCGTTTCAAGGAGATGACGATGAGCAAGCGCTTGAGTGAGGAAGGCATCGATCTGCTGTTTCGCGAGGCACGCACACACAGCGCGTGGCTGAACCAGCCCGTGAGCGACGAGACCCTGCGGCAGCTCTATGACTTGATGAAATGGGGGCCGACCAGCGCCAACTGCTCTCCCGCGCGCATTCTGTTCCTGCGTACCCCCGAGGCCAAACAGCGCCTGTTGCCCGCGCTGGCGCCAGGCAATGCGGAGAAGACCATGGCCGCACCGGTCACCGCCATCATTGCCTATGACATCAAGTTCTACGAACTCCTGCCCAAGCTGTTTCCGCATGCGGACGCACGCTCCTGGTTCGCCGATACCCCGGAGCTCGCGCTGGCTACCGCGAGGCGAAACAGTTCCCTGCAGGGCGCGTACTTCATCATTGCCGCCCGCTCGGTGGGGCTCGACTGCGGGCCGATGTCCGGCTTCGACAATGCCAAGGTCGATCACGAATTCTTTCCCGCGGACCCGAAGGACAATGCCTTCCAGCTCGAACATTTCCCGGACAGCCACGTGAAATCGAACTTCCTGTGCAATCTGGGCTATGGCGACCCTGCCAAGCTGTTTCCGCGCGGCCCCCGCCTGGAATTCGACGAAGCGTGCAAGCTGCTCTGAAGGAGGTAGTACTCAGGCCTGTAGCCGCAACTCCTGCAGCAGCGTCGGCACCAGCTCGGACACCGTGGGATGGATGTGCATCGCGCGGCTGATGGTGGTATAGGGTGCCTTGGCATACATGATGTCGAGCAGTGAGTGAATCACCTCGTCGCCGGTCACGCCAAGGATCGCGGCACCCAGGATCATCCGGGTATCCGCGTCGACCACCATCTTCATGAAGCCCTGGCTCTCGCCCTTCTCCACTGCGCGCCCGACGCGGCTCATGGGGCGAGTGCCGACCAGCAGCTTGCGTCCGGATTGCCGGGCTTCTGCTTCGGTCATGCCGATGCGGCCGAGCGGAGGGTCGATGAACATGGCATAGGCTGCGATGCGGTCCGTCACCTTGCGGGGGTCATTGTCGAGGAGATTGGCAGCGACGATCTCATAGTCGTTGTACGACGTATGCGTGAACGCACCGCGGCCGTTGCAATCGCCAAGCGCCCAGATACCGGGGACGTTGGTGCGCAACTGTTCGTCCACCTTGATATAGCCGCGTTCGTCGGTCTCGATCCCGGCCTTGTCGAGGCCCAGGTCCTCCGTGTTGGGCACGCGCCCAACCGCCAGCAGCAGGTGCGAGCCGTGGACGTCGCGCGCCCCGCTCGCACAATCCAGCCCGACGGCAATGTGATCGCCTTCCCTGCGTGCGCTCAGGCAGTTGGCATCGAGCCGGATTTCGACCCCCTCGCCTTCCAGGATCTCCCGCACTGCTTGCGACACATCCTCGTCTTCGCGCTGGACCAGGCGCGGGCCTTTTTCGACGACGGTCACCCTGGCCCCAAAACGCCGGTACATCTGGCCAAACTCGAGGCCAATGTAGCTGCCGCCAATGACGATCAGGTGGTCCGGCAGGAAATCCACCTCCATCATGCTCGAGTTGGTGAAGTACCGTACCTGATCCAGCCCGGGCATGGGCGGGACCAGGGCCCGGCCGCCGACGTTCACGAAAATCTGGTCGGCCTCCAGCAGCTCGCCGTCGACCCGAACACTGTGCGCGCTCTCGAAGCGGGCGTGACCGTGGTAGACCGTGCCGTTCCCCAGGCCGCGCATCCACTGTTCCACACCGCTGCTGGAATGGCCGGAGATTTCGTCCTTGCGTGCCTTTACTTGCTTCATGTCGACGGCGACCGGCCCGCCGATCACCACGCCGTACTCGGCGGCCCGTCGCGCCAGCTGGGCTGCATACGCGCTCGCGATCAGGGTTTTGGTGGGAATGCAGCCAGTGTTCACGCAAGTGCCGCCAAAACGCGCGCGCTCGATGACAGCCACTTTCATGCCCGCGCCAGCCAGCCGCGCGGCGAGTGCGGGGCCGGCTTGTCCGGTGCCGATGATGATCGCGTCGAATCCTTGAGCCATCACGATTCTCCTTGCCCTTGTACCGTGGTCGCTGCAGCAAAGCCACAAACAACTTTAGGTGAAATGAGCAATGAGGGGGCGTCAAGGGTTCATGCACCCCCCTCGGAGATTCCAACCGATCACACATCCAGGCCGGAAGTGCCCGCGCGGCGCTCACGCATACAGCGGATTCGGCTTGGCCGGGTCGATCCCATACTTGCGGATCGCCTCGGTCACGCGGGCCGCGGGAATCACTCCCTCGTCGGCAAGTGCCTTCAGCGCGGCAATCGTGACCCAGTAGCGGTCCACCTCGAAGAAGTGGCGCAGGGCCTCGCGGGTATCGGAGCGGCCGAAACCGTCGGTACCCAGCACGACATAGCGCTGCGGCACATAGGCACGGATCTGCTCCGCCAGCGCACGCACGTAGTCGGTTGCCACAATCACCGGGCCTTTCGCATCCTCAAGCAGGCGTGTCACGTGCGGCACGCGGCGCGGCGCTTCGGGGTGCAGCAGGTGTTCACGCTCGGCGGCCTGGCCGTCGCGAGCCAGTTCGGTCAGGCCCGGTACGCCCCACAGGTCGGCGGCCACGCCCCAGTCCTTGTGCAGCAGGTCGGCGGCGGCAATCACCTCGTTGAAGATCGTGCCGGCGCCCATCAGTTGCACGCGCGGAGCGGCATCGTCGGCATCGTCGGCATCGGCCTTGCGGAACGCGTACATGCCCTTGAGGATGTCCGTCGCGACCGTGTCCCCGGCCGGCATGGCCGGCTGGGCATAGTTCTCGTTCATGACCGTGAGGTAGTAGTAAACGTCTTCCTGCTCGGCCACCATTCGACGCAAGCCGTCCTGCACGATCACGGCCAGCTCGTACGCGAAGGCGGGATCGTAGCTGATGCAATTCGGCACGGACGACGCCCACAACAGGGAATGACCGTCCTCGTGCTGCAGGCCCTCGCCGTTGATCGTCGTGCGTCCCGCGATGCCGCCCAACAGGAAGCCACGGGCGCGCATGTCGCCGGCAGCCCAGGCGAGGTCACCCACGCGCTGGAAGCCAAACATCGAATAGAAGATGTAGAACGGCACCATGGTCTCGCCATGCGTCGAGTACGACGTGGCTGCGGCGATCCAGTCAGCCATGCCGCCAGCTTCGTTGATGCCTTCCTGCAGGATCTGGCCGGTTGCCGACTCTTTGTAAAACGTCAGCGTATCGGCGTCCTGCGGCACGTAGTTCTGGCCGTCCTGGTTCCAGATGCCGATCTGGCGGAACAGGCCCTCCATGCCGAACGTGCGTGATTCGTCCGGCACGATCGGGACGATACGCCTGCCAAGCACCTTGTCCTTGAGCAACGTGCCCAGGATGCGCACGAAGGCCATCGTGGTCGACATGCCCCGCCCTTCCGGCGTGCCCTGCAGCAGAGTGTCGAACGCTGACAGCGCCGGCACGGGCAGCGACTCGGCCTTCTGGCGCCGCGCCGGCAGATATCCACCGAGCGCCTCACGCCGTGCCCGCATGTAGGCCAGTTCCTTCGATCCCTCCGGGAAGCTGACATAAGGGACATCCTCGATCTGGTCATCGGCGATGGGCAGCGCGTACTTGTCCCGGAGGGCCCGCAGCGCATCCACCTGCACCTTCTTCTGCTGGTGGTTCACGTTGGCAGCCTGGCCCTGCTCCCCCATCCCGTAGCCCTTGATCGTCTTGGCGAGGATCACGGTCGGGCTGTCGCCGCCTCGCGCGGCTTCCGCGAACGCTGCATAGACTTTCTCGGGATCGTGACCGCCCCGGTTCAGGTTCCAGAGCTCATCATCGGTGTAGTCGGCCACCAGCGCCTTCAACTCAGGCGTATTGAAGAAGTGCTCGCGCAGGTAGGCGCCCGACTTCGAGCGGTAGGTCTGGTATTCGCCGTCGACCACTTCCATCATGCGTCGGGTCAGCGCGCCAGTCTTGTCGCGCGCGAGCAAGGCATCCCAGCGGTCGCCCCACAACACCTTGATCACCCGCCAGCCGGCGCCCAGGAAGATCGACTCCAGTTCCTGCACGATCTTGCCGTTGCCGCGCACCGGGCCATCCAGCCGCTGCAGGTTGGCATTGATCACGAAGACGAGATTGCCCAGTCGCTCGCGTCCGGCCATGCCGATGGCGCCCAGCGATTCAGGCTCATCCATCTCGCCGTCGCCCAGGAACACCCAGACCTTGCGGTCGTCGGTCTTTGCGATGCCGCGGGCCTGCAGGTACTTCATGAAGCGGGCCTGGTAGATCGCCATCAGCGGCCCCAATCCCATCGAGACGGTGGGGAACTGCCAGAAGTCGGGCATCAGCCAGGGATGGGGGTAGGAGGACAGCCCCTCGCCGCCCACTTCACGGCGGAATTTGTCGAGGTGCTTTTCGGTCAGCCGGCCCAGCAGGAAGGCACGGGCGTAGATTCCCGGCGAAACGTGGCCCTGCACGAAGACGAGGTCGCCGCCATGATCGGCGGTGGGCGCGCGCCAGAAGTGGTTGAAGCCCACATCGTAGAGCGTGGCGGCCGATGCGAACGAGGCAATATGCCCGCCGACGTTCGAGGTCTTGCCAGCCCGCACCACCATCGCCATCGCGTTCCAGCGCGTGTAGGCCCGGATGCGGTGCTCGGTTTCGGCATCGCCCGGCATACGCGGTTGCCGGTCGACGGCAATGGTGTTGACGTAGGGCGTACCCGCGGCATGCGGCTGCGATTGCCCGCGCAGACGCGCATGGGCAATCTGCCGCTCGATAAGGTAGTGGGCGCGCTGCGGGCCGACGTTGTCGATGACCCCTTCGATCGCCTCCAGCCATTCCGCGGTTTCTCGCGGATCGTCGTCGCGGGCGTCGGCGGTCGACTCAATCTCGGAATTTTGCGTTGCGTACATGGGAGTCTCTCTCGGGTGGTTGTATGGCCTGGAACTGAGTATAGACTATAACTACGACTTTTCAAGTCGTAGTTAAGCCGTGCATCTCGGCTACGAAACCAGTTCAACGGCAAGCTCACGACGGAAGCAAAAGCAAAGAGGGCGATCCACTGGATCGCCCTCTTTCACTATTGCTCGCGCGGTCAGGCCACGACGATGCGACGGGGGTCGGCCAAAGCCAGTGCTTCGGCACGGTCAGCACTTGGCGGATAGATCCACTCGGTGTTGATCTGCGTCTTCAGTGCCTTGGCTTCCGCGCCCACCAGCTTCACCTGGCGATCCCAGCCCTCGGTATAGACCGCGCCCCACGGACCCAGGTCCAGACACGTCACGTACTTCGGCTGGCTGTAGGGAAGCTGCGCTTCACCCAGGAGGTCCGCTGCCACGTTGTGACCTGCGGACCGGCCCAGATTCATGGCGTGCTGGCAAGACATCATCGTGACGTTGCCTTCGTCATCGGTGGCGGCACGGGCGACATCACCGGTGGCGTAGACCGTATCCAGGCCCTTGACCTTCAGGTTGCGATCGACATGAAGGCGGCCGAAGTTGTCGCGCTCCGCCGGGATCTGGGCCGTGAGCGTGCTGGCGCGAG
Source organism: Cupriavidus sp. DF5525 (assembly GCF_040149425.2). Lineage (NCBI taxonomy): Bacteria > Pseudomonadati > Pseudomonadota > Betaproteobacteria > Burkholderiales > Burkholderiaceae > Cupriavidus > Cupriavidus sp. DF5525. The sequence continues at coordinate 2,255,093 of NZ_CP168265.1, forward strand.
CGCCCGCGGTCCAGATGACGGTGGCGGACTCGATGCGCTCGCCGTTCTCGAGCGTGACGCCATTCGCATCCACAGCCGCGACACCGGAGCCCAGCTTCCACGTCACACCGAGTTCGCTCAGTGCCTGCGTGATTACCGGACGCGGGCCGGCACCCAGATCGGGACCGACTTCATTGTTGCGCTCGACCATGATCACGTTCACGGCCGCGTCCTTGCCAAACACCTCGCGCAGACGGGCAGGCAGTTCCGCAGCAGTCTCGATACCCGTAAAACCGGCACCGGCGACCACCACCGTGTTGCGCGCTGCGCTTTCGGGGCGGCTGGCCAGGCTCTCGATATGGGCCTCAAGCTGCGCGGCATCCGCCACCTGGTCGACATTGAACGCGTGCTGGTCAAGACCCGGGATCTGCGGCCGGAACAGGCGGCTGCCGGTAGCGAGGACCAGGCGGTCATAGCCAAGCTTGCGGCGCGACGTATCCACGCCCACGCCCGCCAGTTCGACTTCCTGGCTTGCCACATCGATGCGTTCCACGACACCCTGGATGAACTTGATGCCAACAGCCTTGAAGATCTCCTGCAGCGGAGCTTTCATGCCCGCCGGGTTTTGCTCGTAGAGCCGCGGACGAACATGCAGTTCGGGCTCCGGCGCTACCAGCGCGATCTCCACGTCAGTGCGCCCCACTTCATCCAGCAGGCGGGCCGAAGCCAGTGCGCTCCAGAAGCCGGCAAAGCCGGCGCCGATAACAAGAATGCGTTTGGACATGTTTCATGCTCCTGAATAATCTTCGGTTTCATCTGACCAGACAGGGTCCACGCCTGGCGTAGCGGCCTGATCAGCTCGACGCCAGCCTACGACTGCGCGCCTTAACTACGATTGTATGAGTCGTAGTTAAGATAACGCAAGAATTTTTTCAATGACTCGTTCAAAACCGAAGGGGTCTCGCGCAACGGCTTGCGCTCGCGCGAGCGATCGACTATGTTTACTACGACTGTATAAGTCGTAGTTATAGAGCGAAAAAGGAGCACATCATGAAACAGATCGGATGGGTTGGCACCCTTAGCGCGGTTGCCCTGGTGGCCACAGGCGTTGCTGCCTGGGCGGCGGGGTCCGGGTCGGAGTGGGCAGTGCACGGCACGCCCCACTCGTTAGTGGCAGGCCAGGACTTGACAGGGGTCTCCGCCCCGCCCGGCCGCACCAATGGCACGGCCGACGAAGGCGAGGCGAGCAAAGCGTCGGGGCCGCCGTATAAGTCGCTGCCTCAGCAGGCCCGGGGTGGCGCATCCCAGACTGGAATCGCCACAAGCTGAGCGGCGTCCCGCTAGATCGCCGACTTTTTCACCGCACCCGTAGCAAAGAATGCCTGCAGGTTCTCGAACACCAGTTCGGCCATCGCCTGGCGTGTCTCATGCGTGGCGCTGGCGACATGCGGGAGCAGCACGACGTTGTCCAGTTCGAACAGCGCCTCGGGCACGTGCGGCTCATCCTCGAACACATCCAGTCCGGCCCCGGCGATGCGCTGGTGAACCAGCGCATCGACGAGTGCGGCCTCGTCCACCACGGTGCCGCGCGCGATATTGATCAGGAAGCCTTGCGGACCCAGTGCGTCGAGGACGGCGGCGGAAACCAGGTGGCGCGTCGACGGGCCGCCGGCGGTGGCGATGACGAGGTAGTCGGCCCAGCGCGCCAGGTTCTCCAGCGACGGCTCGTAGGAGTAAGGCGCATCGTCGGAGCGGTTGCGGCTGTGATAGCGGACCTCCATGTCGAAGCCGGCTGAGCGGTGCGCGATCACGCGCCCGATGCGGCCCATGCCGATGATGCCGAGCCGCTTGCCGCTCACGCGCGTGGCCAGCGGAAACTGCCCCTTGGGCCATTCGCCCCGGCGCACGAAGCGGTCCGCGGCACTGATCTTGCGCGATACGCCCATCAGCAGCGCAAAGGCGGTATCGGCGACGCAGTCGTTCAGGACATCCGGCGTATAGCCCACGGCGATGCCGCGGCCGCGTGCGGTGTCGAGGTCGAGCTTGTCCAGGCCCACGCCGAAGCTGGAGATCACGCGCAGCGACGGCAAGGCGGCCAGCAGCACGGCGTCGGCACCAATCGCGGCGCGCGTGGTCAGGGCCACGAACTCGCTGCCCTGGCGGGCGAGGAAGCCGGCGGGGTCGGTCTCGGTCCAGAACGGATGGACGTCGTAGTGTTCGGCGAGACGCGCTTCGATGGCTTCCGGCAGGCGGCCGTGCTGCAGCAGGCGGGGTTTCATGCGATGAGTCCTTTGAAGAGAGAGTCGTGCGCGTCAGTCGGCGCGCAGCTTATTGTCGACAATGATTTTTGCGTAGCGCTTGCGGTCGGTGGCGATCAGCTCGCCGAACTGCTGTGGGGTGCTGCCCACGGGGATCGCGCCCTGCTCTACCAGTTGCTGGCGGACTTCAGGCACCGCCACCACCTGTTTCACGCCCGCGGCGATCTTCTCGACGATATCCTTTGGCGTGCCAGCCGGCGCGAGCAGGCCTACCCACGAGCCGGATTCCGCGCCGGAGATCCCGGCCTCCTGCAGCGTCGGCACATTGGGCAACGCCGGCGAGCGCACCTTTCCCGTCACCGCAAGCGCACGCAGCTTGCCCGCCTTGATGTGCCCCGCGGTCTCCAGCACCGAGGCGAACAGCATGTCGACGTTGCCGGCCATCAGGTCGGTCATGGCGGCGCCGCCGCCCTTGTAGGGCACGTGCAGCATGTCGGTGCCGGTGGCGGCCTTGAAGATCTCGCCCGACAAGTGCGGCGAGCCGCCGGTGCCTGAGCTGGCGAACGACAACTTGCCCGGCTGCGCCTTGGCCAGCGCCACCAGGTCCTTCGCGGTCTTGGCGGCCAGCTTGGGCGTGACCACCAGCACGAACGGCAGCTCGGCCATCTCAGTCACCGGCACCAGGCCATTGGGGTCATAGGAGAGCTTGGTGTACAGCGTGGGGTTGATCGACTGCGTGCCGACATTGCCCGCCACCAGCGTGTAGCCATCCGGCCTGGCGCGCGCCGCCAGCTCCAGGCCGACATTGCCGGCCGCGCCCGGGCGATTGTCGACCAGCACCGGCTGCCCCCATAGCTGCGACAGGCGCTGCGCGACCAGCCGCGTGGCGATATCGGTGCCGCCGCCCGGCGTGAATGGCAGGATGATCGTGACCGGCCGTGCCGGCCAGGCGGTGGCCTGTGCGTGCGCGGTGGGCGCCAGCAGTGGTGCGGCGGCAAGGCAAAGGGCCCGCAGCACGCGGCGCCGGCCGCCGTTGGCTCGATGTTGATGTGGCATGGCTGTGTCTCCCTGTCGCGTCATTCCGGCTGGATGCCGGCGTTCTTGGCCACCTTGGCCCACTTGACCATCTCGGTCTGGATAAAGCCGGCGAACTGCGCGGGGCTGCCACCCGCGGGCTCGATGCCGGCCGCCAGCAGGCGTTCGCGCACGTCCGGCGCGGCCAGGGCCTGGCTGATGGCGGCATTGAGCTTGTCGATCACGGCCTTGGGCGTGCCGGCCGGTGCGAGGACGCCGCCCCAGGTGCTGGTGTCATAGCCCGGCAGGCCGGCTTCCGCCATGGTCGGCACCTGCGGTGCGATCGCCGCGTGCTTGGTCGTGGTGACGGCGAGCGCCTTGACCTTGCCGGCTTTCACCTGCGGGCTGATCGCGGCTACGGTGTCAAACATCAGCGAGACGCGCCCGCTGGTCAGGTCCGGATGCGCCAGCGTGCTGCCCTTGTAGGGCACGTGGACCATGTCGATGCCGGCCATGCTCTTGAACAGTTCGCCGGAGAAATGCGGCGCCCCGCCCGATCCGCTCGACGCGAACGACAGCTCGCCGGGATGGGCCTTGCCATAGGCGATCAGTTCCTTGACCGACTTCACGGGGACCGACGGCGAGACCACCAGCATCAGCGGCACGACGTGCGTCAGCGCGACCGGCTCGAAGCTCTTGACCGTATCGAACGGCAGCTTGCGCACCATGCTCGGATTGATGGCGTGGCTGCTGGCCACGAGCGCCAGCGTGTAGCCGTCCGGGGGAGCCTTCGCCACCAGGTCGGTGCCGACGATGCCGGTCGCGCCGCTGCGGTTGTCGACGACTACCGACTGGCCCCAGGCCGCGGTCAGCTTCTGGCCGACCAGCCGCGCCACCAGGTCGATGGCACCGCCCGGCGAGGCGGGCACGACGATGGTGATCGGTTTGCTGGGATAGCTCTGGGCGCGGGCGCCAGTGGGCGTTAGCGCGAGGAACAGCGCTGTCGCTGCGAGGCCGGCGGCAAGGCGGGAGTATTTTGGTGCGATGGAACGAACGGTGGTATTCATGGTGTCTCCTGCCTGAGAATTTATTTGGCGAACGTCGGATGGCCGCTGGCGTTTTGCCCCTCTCCCGGAAGCGGGAGAGGGAGCACCCAATCGCTGATTCAAGACCTTGCGGCTACGGGACAGCTTGGTCAGCAATCCGGGGGCGGTCTCATGCCCCCTTCCCTGCCCGCTTAGTCGACCCGCGCCCCGGACTTCTTCACCAGCGCCGCCCAGCGCGGGATCTCCTTATCCATCAGCGCCGACAACTCGGCGGGCGTGCTGCCGACAACTTCCATGCCAAGTTGCTGCGTCAGCCGTTGCTGCACCGCGGGCTGCTTCAGCGCACGCACGACTTCGGCGTTGAGCCGCTGCACCACCTCCTTGGGCGTACCGCGCGGCGCGTACAACGCCTGCCAGGAAACCATCTCGAAGCCGCTGACGCCCGCTTCGGCCATGGTCGGCACCTTGGGCAGCAGCGCGGAGCGCTTGGGCGAAGTCACCGCCAGCGGACGCAGCTTGCCGGCCTTGATCATCGCCTCGCCCGCGGTCAGCTGGTCGAACAGGAAAGGCACGAGCCCGGCAGCCACGTCCTGCACGGCTTGCGGGCTACCCTTGTATGGCACGTGCGTCATCGGGACTTGGATCAAGTCCGCAAACAGTTCGCCGGCCAGGTGGGTCGACGTGCCCGCACCGGATGAGGCGAAACTGAGGCCGTTCTTCTTCTTCGCGTAGGCGATCAGTTCCTGCACGTTGTTGACCGGCAGCTCCGCATTCACCATCAGCACGTTCGGCACATAGCCGACCAGGCTGACCGGCTCGAAATCCTTGACCGGGTCGTATGACAGGTTCTTGTACAGGCTGGCGTTGATGGCGTGGGTGCTGATGGTGCCGCCGAAGAGCGTATAGCCATCGGGCTTGGCGCGCGCCACATAGCCCGCGCCCACGGCGCCGGCCGCGCCGGGCCGGTTCTCCACCACCACCGGCTGCCCAAGGGCGCGCGAGACTTCCTGGCCGATGGTGCGCGCGACGATGTCGGTCGAGCCCCCGGCCGCGAACGGCACCACCCAGGTGATCGGGCGCGACGGCCATTTGTCCTCGGCATGTGCCGGTGCGCACACGGCGCCGATGCTGAGTGCCAGGCACGCGGCCACGGTGCGGGCGCCGCGCGTCGCGAGCGCAATACGTTGCTTCATTCCTTGTCTCCTGCCATGGCCGGTCATCGCCGGCCAGTCTGTGTAGTCGTTGGCGTGGACCGGCGTCAGTACCGGCTTAGCGGCCCGTGGCCTTGCGCCAGGCCGCGAAATCTTCGCGGGCCTGTTCGGTGGTGGGCGGATACAGCCCGATGATGGAGCGGCCCTTGTTCACTTCCTCGGTGACGAAATCCTCGAACGCGGTCATCTCCACCGCCTCGGCGGCGATCTCTTCGGCGAGGTGAGCCGGGATGATGATCACGCCCTCGCCGTCGCCAACCACCACGTCTCTGGGGAACACGGCCACGTCACCGCAGCCGATCGGCACATTGAATTCCAGCGCCTGGTGCAGCGTGAGGTTGGTCGGCGCCGACGGGCGGTTGTGATAGGCGGGCATGGCCAGCCGGGCGATCTCGGGCGAATCGCGGAAGCCGCCGTCGGTGACGATGCCCGCGCCACCACGCTGCATCAGGCGCGTGACCAGGATCGAGCCTGCCGAGGCCGCGCGTGCGTCCTTGCGGCTGTCGATCACCAGCACCGCGCCCGGCGGGCATTGCTCGATGGCCTGCCGCTGCGGATGCGCGGGATCCTGGAACACGGTAATGGGGTTGAGGTCCTCGCGCGCCGGGATGTAGCGCAACGTGAAGGCCTCGCCCACCATGTTGCCGCCCTCGGGATTGAGCGGGCGCACGTCCTGGATGAACTGGTTGCGCAGGCCGCGCTTGAACAACGCGGTGCACAGCGTGGCGGTGCTGACGGTCTTGAGCTGCTCACGTACGGAGGGGCTGAGTTGGGTCATGGTGGTCCTTGCCGGGCGGCCGCGCGGGCCGGGTCAGTAGATGCTCGGCTCGCCGGTGGGCGCGCCGAAGTCGGTTTGCAGGAAGTCGAAATCGCAGCCTTCGTTGGCCTGGCGGATATGCTGGGAGAACATCCAGCCATAGCCGCGCTCGAAACGCGGCGGCGGCGGCGTCCATTGCGCACGGCGGCGCGCCAGCTCTTCGTCGGACACTTCCAGGTGGATGCTGCGCTGCTCGATGTCGACCGAGATCAGGTCGCCGGTTTGCACCAGGGCGAACGGCCCGCCGACATACGATTCCGGCGAGACGTGCAGGATGCAGGCGCCGTAGCTGGTGCCGCTCATGCGCGCATCGGACATGCGCAGCATGTCGCGCACGCCCTGCTTCACCAACTTCTTCGGGATCGGCAGCATGCCCCACTCCGGCATGCCGGGGCCGCCTTGCGGGCCGGCGTTGCGCAGGATCAGCACATGGTCGGCGGTGACGTCGAGGTCGTCGCGCTCCACCGCTTCCTTCATCGACGGATAGTCATCGAACACCAGCGCCGGCCCGGTGTGCTTGAAAAACCGTTTCTCGCAGGCGCTGGGCTTGATCACGCAGCCGTCCGGCGCGATGTTGCCCTTGAGCACGGCCAGCGCGCCTTCCTGGTAGAGCGCGTTCTCCGGCGTGCGGATGACGTCGTCGTTGTAGACCTCGGCCCCGGCGATGGACTCGCCCAGCGTGCGGCCGGTGATGGTCAGCGCGTCGAGGTGCAGGCGGTCGCTGATGCGGTTCATCAGCGCCGGCAGGCCGCCCGCGTAGAAGAAGTCTTCCATCAGGTATTTGTCGCCGCTGGGCCGGATGTTGGCGATCACCGGCACGCGCCGGCTGGCGGCATCGAAGTCCTCCAGGCCGATGTCATGGCCGGCGCGCCGCGCCATGGCAATGACATGGATGATCGCGTTGGTGGAACAGCCCATCGCCATGGCCACGGCGATGGCGTTCTCGTACGACTGCCGCGACTGGATGCGCTGCGGCGTCAGGTCCTCCCACACCATGTCGACGATGCGGCGGCCGGCCTCGGAACACATGCGGATGTGATTGGCATCGGCGGCCGGGATCGAGGACGCGCCGGGCAGTGTCATGCCGATCGATTCGGCGATGGCCGTCATGGTGCTGGCCGTGCCCATCGTCATGCAGGTGCCGTGGCTGCGCGCGATGCCGCCTTCGATGCCGATCCACGCCGCCTCGCTGATATTGCCGGCGCGGCGCTCGTCCCAGTACTTCCAGGCGTCCGAGCCGGAGCCCAGCACCTTGCCCTTGTAGTTGCCGCGCAGCATCGGGCCGGCCGGCACGAAGATGGCCGGCACGCCCGCGCTGGTGGCGCCCATTAGCAGGCCCGGCGTGGTCTTGTCGCAGCCGCCCATCAGCACCGCACCGTCGATGGGATGGGAGCGGATCAGCTCTTCGGTCTCCATCGCCAGGAAGTTGCGATAGAGCATGGTGGTCGGCTTGACCGAGCTTTCCGACAGCGAGATGGCCGGCAGTTCGATGGGGAAGCCACCCGCCTGCAGGACGCCGCGCTTGACGTCGTCGACGCGCTGCTTGAAGTGGGCGTGGCAGGGATTGATATCCGACCACGTATTGATGATGGCGATGAGCGGCTTGCCCATCCACTCGCCCGGCGAGTAGCCCATCTGCATGATGCGGGACCGATGGCCCGATGAGCGGAGGTCATCGGGGGCGAACCAGCGCGCGCTGCGCAGCGCGTCCGGTGTCTTCTTGCGAGCCGTCATGTGTCTCTTCCACCTTTGTCATATGGCCTGCCGCACACGGCCGGGCCTTGATGAAAAACATTAAAGCACTAATATATTAGTACGTCAATGTGAGTGGATTCCCTTAGAATCCCACCATTCGGGACGTCCCAGGACCGTCAGTGTGACGGTTCAGGCGCCCCATCTCAGTTTCCTGCCATGCGAGCCGCACTCCCTTCATCGCCCGCCCAGTTCCAGTTCGACCGCACACGCCATGCTGCCCCGCAGGTGTTCGAGCACCTGCGCGACCAGATCCTCTCGATGGCCCTGCCACCCGGCACCATCCTGTCGCGCCCGGAACTGGCCGAGCAATACGGGACCAGCCAGACCCCGGTCCGCGACGCGCTGATCCGCCTCGGCGAAGAAGGCCTGGTCGACATCTTTCCGCAGCACGCCACGGTGGTCAGCCCGATCAACGTCGCCCTGGCCACGCAGGCGCATTTCCTTCGCCGCTCGGTCGAGCTCGAAATCGTGCGCACGCTGGCGCTGCAGGCCGATCCGGTGCTGGTCGAACGCCTGCGCGCCACGGTCGCGCGGCAGCGCATGATGCTGGAGCTGCAGGACCTCGACGAATTCAGCGTCACCGACCAGGCCTTCCATCGCGAACTCTATGACGCGGCGAAGGTGCCGGACCTGTGGGGCCTGGTGCGCCGCCAAAGCGGCCACCTGGACCGGCTGCGCCGCCTGCACCTGCCCATTCCCGGCAAGGCGCTGGCCGTGCTGCGCGACCACGACGCCATCGTCGACGCGATCGCATCCGCCGATCCGGCGCGCGCCGAGGCCGCGCTGCGCGCGCACCTGTCCGGCACGCTGGCCAACATCGACGACATCCGCGCGCGGTTTTCTGACTATTTCCGCTGAGGCAGCCTCGACGCCGGGCCGCGTCACTGATCCACCCACATCGCCGGCGTGATCTGGCGCGGATCAGTCACCAGTTCGATCAGCGCCGGCGTGCCGGCGGCGTTGGCACGCTCGAAGGCCCCGGCAAACGCATCGGCATGCTCGACACGCTCGGCCCAGGCGCCGCAGGCCCGCGCCATGGCCACGAAATCGGGATTGCGGATGCCGGTGCCGCTGACGCGCCCCGGATAGCGCTTCTCCTGGTGCATGCGGATGGTGCCGTACATGCCGTTGTTGACCAGCACGACGATGACGTTGGCCCCCGCCTCCGCCGCGGTCGCCAGTTCCTGCGGATACATCAGGAAGCAGCCGTCGCCGGCAAAGCAGACCACGGTCTGCTCCGGATTTCTCAGCTTGGCCGCGATGGCTGCCGGCAGGCCGTAGCCCATGGCGCCACAGGTGGAGGCCAGCTCGGTGCGCGGCTGCCGGTAGGCGAAGAAGCGGTGCAGCCAGACGGTGTAGTTGCCGGCGCCGTTGCTCAGGATGGCGTCGTCGGGCAGCGTTTGGTCGAGGTGCTGCATCACCTTGTTCAGGTTGACACCGCGCAGTTGCGCGTTCGGCGCCACCGGCGTCGCAAAGGCGACGTGGTCGGCGCGCGCGGCGCGGGTCCATTGCGCCCAGCGCGGCGATTCCGGCGCGCCCAGCGCGGCGAGCATGCGCGTGCCGGGCACGATGCCGGCCTGGATCGCCAGCTCGGCCTGGTACACGCGGCCCAGCTCGGCGCTGTCGGCATGGACATGCACCAGGCGCTGGCGCGGGCGCGGCGGCTCCAGCAACTGGTAGCCGTCGGTCGCGATGTCGCCCAGGCGGGTGCCGAACGCGAGGATCAGGTCGGCATCGCGCACGCGCTGGGCCAGGCGCGGGTTGACGCCCAGGCTCAGGTGGCCGGCATAGTGTTCATCGCGGTTGTCGAAGACGTCCTGACGGCGGAAGGCGCAGGCCACCGGCAAGTTCCATGCCTTGATGAAGGCGGCAAAGTCCTCGGCCGCTTGAGCGGTCCAGCCCGCGCCGCCGGCGATCACCAGCGGGCGTTCGGCGCCGGCCAGCGCGGCGCGCAGCGACTGGGCATCTTCCTGCGACGGCGAGGCCGTGACCGGCTGGTACGGTGCCGCATCGGCGCATTCGCACAGGCCGTCGAGCACGTCCTCGGGCAGCGCCAGCACCACCGGGCCAGGCCGGCCCGAGGTCGCGCACTGGAAGGCCCTGGCGACCAGTTCCGGGATGCGTGCGGGATCGTCGATCTGCGCCACCCACTTGGCCATGCCGCCGAACATCCCTACGTAATCCACTTCCTGGAACGCCTCGCGCCCCACGTGCTGGCGCGCGATCTGGCCGACGAACAGGATCATCGGCGTCGAATCCTGCGCGGCAATATGCACCCCGATGCTGGCGTGGGTGGCGCCCGGGCCTCGGGTCACGAAGCAGATGCCGGGGCGGCCGGTCAGCTTGCCGTCGGCCTCGGCCATGTTTGCCGCCGCACCCTCATGCTTGCAGACCACCAGGTCGATGGCGGGCTGGTCGTGCAGTGCATCCAGCACGTCGAGGAAGCTCTCGCCCGGCACGCAGTAGATGCGATCGGCGCCATGCAGGCGCAACGCGTCCACCAGCACGCGGCCGCCGGTGCGCTGGATTGGCGTCTGGGGTACGGATGAATGGGCGGGGGAAAAGGCGGATTGAGGCGTCATGGCGGGTCAGCAGATTCGGGTGGGGATGCACAGGGCAGATTGTTGCCTTGCCCCCGCCGCCACTGCCCGCGTCTTCCTGCATGCCTGCTATGCAGAAAACGCAAGGCTCGACCCGCTGCCAGCCAGTAGATTGCTGGCAGGCCGCAAGGCGGCCCCCACAAGAAAATCAGGAGACAACCCCATGCCAGACCTCACCTGCCGGCAGGACGCCTACCTTACGCGACGGATTGCCCCGCGCCTGGCCCCGCATCTGGCCTTAGCATCGCTCGCCGCGCTGGCCATCGCCGCCCTGCCCGCCAAGCCGGCGCGGGCGCAGGACGGCTGGCCGGCCAAGCCCATCACCTATATCGTGCCGTTCGCGGCCGGCGGCTCCACCGACGTGCTCGGCCGCCTGATCGGTCAGCGGCTGTCGCAAGCGCTCGGCCAGCCCGTGGTGATCGAGAACCGTGCCGGCGCCGGCGGCAATATCGGCACCGACTATGTCGCCAAGGCGGCGCCGGATGGATACACGCTGGTCGGCGGGACCATCAGTTCCCATGCGATCAACGTCAGCCTGTACTCGAAGATGCCGTATGACCCGGTGAAGAACTTCCAGCCGGTGGCGCTGATCGGCACCCTGCCCAACGTGCTGGTGGTCAATGCCAGCAGCCCGTGGAAATCGGTGCAGGACGTGATCGCCGCGGCCAAGGCGCGCCCGGCCGGGGTCAGCTTTGGCTCCTCCGGCAACGGCACCTCGCAGCACCTGTCCGGCGAGCTGTTTGCCTCGATGGCCGGCCTGAAGCTGCTGCATGTGCCGTTCAAGGGCAGCAGCCCCGCCGTCCAGGCCCTGCTCGGCAACCAGGTCGACATGGTGTTCGAGAACAGCATCGCGGCCATGCCGCTGATCCAGGCCGGCAAGCTGCGCGCGCTGGCCAGCACCGGGCCGCGCCGTGCCCCGGAGCTGCCCGATGTGCCGACCGTGGCCGAGAGCGGCCTGAAGGGCTATGAGATAGTGTCGTGGCAGGCGATCTTCGCGCCGGCCGGCACGCCGATGCCGATCGTCAACCGGCTCTCCGCCGAGATCGGCAAGATCATCCACGAGCCCGAGGTGCGCAACCGCCTGGTGAACATGGGCATCGAGCCGTCCGGCGCGGGCCCCGCCGAGCTGTCCGCGTTCCAGAAGGCCGAGGTGGCCAAATGGGGCAAGCTGGTCAAGAGCGCCGGCATCCGCGTGGAGTAGGCACCCGATCCCTTCATGCCAGACCATCACTGAACACATGAGCGAACACCATATCCCTACCGCAGCGCTGCACCGCTGGGTCAACGATCTCTGGCTCGCGGCCGGTTCGGACGCCCGGGAAGCGCGCCTCACGGCCGACCATCTGGTCGGCGCCAACCTGAGTGGCCACGATTCCCACGGCGTGGGCATGATCCCCAAGTACGTGCTGTCGTGGCAGGCCGACGAGCTGCAGCTGAACCGCAACGTCAGCGTGCTGCACGATGCCGGCAGCATGCTCAGCCTCGACGCTAACCGCGGCATGGGCCAGGCTGTCACCGAGGAAGCCATGGCGCTGGCCATCGAGCGCGCCAGGGCGCACGGGGTTTGCGTGATGGGGTTGCGGCAGTCGCACCATCTCGGGCGGGTCGGGCATTGGGCCGAACAGGCGTGCGCGGCCGGCATGATCTCGATCCACTTCGTCAACGTGCTGTCCAAGCCCATCGTCGCCCCGCACGGTGGTAGTGAGGCGCGCTTCGGCACCAACCCCTTCACGGTCGGCGTGCCGGTGGCCGGCGCGCCGCCGCTGGTGCTCGACTTCGCCACCAGTGCGATCGCGCTGGGCAAGGTGCGGGTGGCCAACAACAAGGGCGTCGACGTGCCGGCCGGCTGCCTGCTCGATGCGGATGGCGTGCCGACCACGAGGCCCGGGGTGATGTTTCCCGGCGAGGGCGAGGCGCAGGGCGCGCTGCAGGCGTTCGGCGGCGAGTCCGGCGGCCATAAGGGCTACGCGCTGGCGGTCATGTGCGAACTGCTCGGCGCCGCCGTCACGGGCGGCCACACCATCCGCCCCGAGACGCTGACCCATCGCCACGCGGTGTGGAACAACATGCTGGCGATCGTGTTCGACCCTGGGCGGCTGGGCACCAGCACCAGCTTCGGCGATGAGGTCCAGGCCTTCGCCGACTGGGTGCGGTCATCGCGTCGGCTGGCAGGCCATGACGGCATCGCCCTGCCCGGTGAGCCCGAACGGCAGCGCCGGCGCGAACGTGCCGAGACCATCCCGGTGGACAGCGGCACGCTCGCCCAGCTCGATGACGCCGCGGCACGCGTGCAATCCGCACGCGGCACCTCGCCCGGGCCGCTGTCGCGCCTGGCTGCCTAGTTCACCCGACTATCAATCCTCTCCTTGCCTGTCCCGACAAAAGGAAAAGACTCCATGCCCACGGCCTCCCAACCTCGCCCGCCGTACTCGCCGCTGCCCAATGCCTTCCGCGCCGCCGTGCTGTCACAGCAGCGCCAGATCGGCTTCTGGTGCTCGCTGGCCAGCCCGGTCACCGCCGAGATCATCGGCCTGGCCGGCTTCGACTGGCTGCTGCTCGATACCGAGCATGCCCCCAACGATCCGCTGACGCTGCTACCGCAGCTGATGGCGCTGAAGGACAGCGCCAGCGCTCCCGTGGTCAGGCCGCCCTGGAACGACCCCATACTGCTCAAGCGCCTGCTCGACCTGGGCTTCTATAACTTCCTGATTCCGTTCGTGGAGAGCGCCGAACAGGCGCGCCAGGCGGTGTCCGCAACGCGCTATCCGCCGCTGGGCACGCGCGGCGTCTCGATGACGCAGCGAAGCAACCGCTATGGCACCGTGCCCGGCTACTTCGACCAGATCAATGACAACCTCTGCGTGCTGGTCCAGATCGAGAGCCGCAAGGGCGTTGATGCCGCCGAGGAGATCTGCGCGGTCGAAGGCGTCGATGGCATCTTCATCGGGCCGAACGACCTGGCCGCGGCATGCGGCCACCTGGGTAATCCCAACCACCCCGAGGTGCAGGCCGAGATCGCACGCATCTTCGCGGCCGCGCGGCGGGCTGGCAAGGCGGTCGGCACGCTGACGCCCGTGGAAGCCGACGCACGGCGCTACCTGGACATGGGGGCCAGCTTCGTCGCCGTGGGGCTGGACCACGTGCTGCTGCGCCAGGCCACGCAGGCGCTGCGCGAGCGCTTCACTGACTGACGAGCGGAAAGCGCGCTCAGACCAGCCGCGCGCCCGGCCACGCCCCCGACATCACGGTATTGCGGACCGACTGGCGCACGGTCTGCATGATGTCCCACAGCTCCGGCAGCGGCGGCCGGTTGCGGGCGGTGGCCAGCGCCACCTGCCGCGTCACCACCGGCTCGACCAGCCTGGCGCAGCGCAGCCGCCCCTGGGCCACGCGGTCCGCCACCGCGGCAAAGGGCAGCAGCGTGGCGCCGCAGCCGTCTTCCACCAGCCGCATCGAGACGGTATTCGACGCATCGCACTCCATCGCCAGCTGCAACGACTTGCCCGCGCGCGCAACTAGGTTCTCGGCCAGCACGCGCAGGCCGTGGCCGGTGCTCGGCAGGATCAGCGGCACCTCGTCCAGGCTGGCGCAGCGGAAGCTCGGCCCGATATGGCCCCATGACGTCGGCGTGACCAGCGTCAGGTCTTCCTCCAGCAGCACGTCGACCTTGAGCGCGCCGTGCTGGTCCGGCAGGTAGATCAGCGCGACGTCGATTTCGCCGGCGGCCAGCCATCCCAGCAGCGGGCTGGCGAGCCCTTCGACAAAGCGCACGCGGGTCGCGGGAAAGCGCTGCTTGACGGCGGTGCCGATGCTGGCGAACGCGGTATTGGCGATGGTCGGCTGCGCCGCGATGATCAGCTGCGCCGGGCCTTGCGCGGTCGACGCCCGGATCGCCTCGCGCGCCTCGGCGAGGGTGGCCGAGACTTGCCGCGCATAGCCGAGCAGGGTCTGGCCCGACTCGGTCAGGATCATGCCGCGGCCGGTGCGATGGAACAGCCGGGTATCGAGATTGGCCTCCAGCCGGGCGATCTGCCGGCTGACGGTGGACTGGTCGGCGCCCTGCTCGAGCGCGGCGCGGGAGATGCTGCCCGTGCTGGCTACGCACACAAAGCAGGCCAGGTCTTCAGAATTCAATGGAGCAGGAGCATTCGCGCTCATGGGTTGCGCATTCCGGGCAGCGTGTTGGTGAGGGACCGGATTGTGTCAGGCGTCCGCACGCGCGGACGCACGCCCTCGTACCGGCTGTCGTGCCAGGCCGATTTTAACCGTGCGGCGCGGGTGAGTGCGCTGAGGCAGCAACCGTGCGCCGGCTTGAACACGACTTGGTTTGGCACTAACTTGGATTCACATCCGGGGGGATCCGCGTTGCCGAAGCAGGAGCAGACATGGTCACCGCACTTTCCGTCGTCAAGGCCGCCTACGACGCCTTCGGGCGCGGCGATGTCGCGGCTATTCTCGATCTTGTTGCCGACAAGGTCGACTGGAAGTTGTTGGGGCCGCCCGCCATTCCCTACGCCGGGCAGCGCAATAACAAGGATGAGGTGGCGCGTTTCTTCGCCGAGGTTCAGCAAGCGGACGACACGCAACTCTTCGAGCCGCGCGAGTTTATCGAGGCTGGCGAACACGTGACCGTCCTGGGCTTCGAACGGGCCATGGCACGCCAGGAAGGGAAGCTGGTGGAAACCGAGTGGATCCACGTCTTCACGGTGCGCGAGGGCAAGATTACCCGCTGGCGTGGCTGCTACGATACCGCTGCGCGCTTTCTGTGAGTTCGATCACCCGCTGCCCAGACCTGCCCACCTCGCCCGAATCAGCGGATCTCCTCCGCTCGCAGCCCTCGCGCCGGAGCGGACGATGCATCGTTGCGGACAGTGCTATTCGACGTCCTCAGCGTAAACCCCAATGACATAGCCGGCACTTTGACAGTTTGCTGACAGCCTTCCCCGCCTAGAATCGGGCCCCTGGTTAGCCGGCCCGGCGACGCATGTCGGAATCCGAAGCCGGCGGCCTCCCCAAGCACGAGAAACAGGGCCTTGCTGCCCCGGCCCATTGGCTGGCCAGCGAAACGCTCACTTCACGACAGGAAAGCAAATGGAAAACGGTGCACGCGAACAGATCCCCGCCACGCTGATCCCCGGCGACGGTATCGGTCCCGAAGTGGTGGACGCCACCGTCAGGGTGCTGGATGCACTTGGCGCCCCGTTTGCCTGGGATGTCCGGCAGGCGGGCATGGCAGGCGTCGAATACAGCGGCGATCCCATGCCGGAAGACACGCTGGACAGCATCCGCCGCACCGGCCTCGCCCTCAAGGGGCCCCTGACAACGCCGGTGGGCGGCGGCTTCCGCTCGGTCAATGTGCGCCTGCGCGAGGCGTTCAACCTCTATGCCAATGTGCGCCCCGCCCGCACGCTGGTGCCGGGCCGCTTCGAGAATATCGACCTGGTGCTGGTGCGCGAGAACGTCGGCGGCTTCTATGTCGCGCATGACTACTACATCCCGGTTGGCGACGACCCGCATGCGGTGGCAGTGTCCACGGGCACCAATACGCGCGACGCCTGCCGGCGCATTGCGCGCTTCGCCTTCGAGTACGCCGTCAGGAACGGCCGCAAGAAGATTACGGTGGTGCACAAGGCCAATATCCTGAAGGCGCTCACTGGCATCTTCCTGGAAGCGGCGCGTGAAGTCGCCGGGGACTACGCCGGCCGCGTGGACATGGACGACATCATTGTCGACGCCTGCGCCATGCAGCTGGTGCTCAACCCGTGGCGCTTCGACATGCTGCTCTGTACCAACCTGTTCGGCGACATCCTGTCGGACCAGATCGCCGGCCTGGTGGGCGGGCTTGGCATGGCACCGGGCGCCAACATCGGCGACGACGCTGCGATCTTCGAGGCGGTGCACGGCTCGGCGCCCGACATCGCCGGCAAGGGCATTGCGAACCCGATCTCGCTGATGCTGGCCGCCGGCCTGATGCTCGACCACGTGGGCCGCCAGGACCTGGCCGCGCGGCTGCGCTCGGCCATCGAGCTGACGCTCAGCCAGGACCAGGTCAAGACCGGCGACCTCCACGGCACGGCCTCCACGCTGCAGTTTGCCGACGCGGTAGCGAAACGCATCGTTTCCGGCAGCTGACCCCCGCCGGGCAGCAGGCGACGCCCGCTGCCCGGCGCCGCAGTCTTGTCGGCGCGGCCCGCACGGGCAGGCGCGCAAGACTGCCACACCTCCGCGGTCTTTCTGTACCGCTGGCACGCCCTGCCGTGCCGGCGGGACCGACCACGCCCCTGACCCCGTGCGCCAGACCGACGCACGCACCCGCCCGCAAGCGCCCCCACGTGGACTGAGCGGCAAGAGAGATACAGAAGAAGATGTTGACCCTGCTCGCCTACTCGATGGTGATCGTGTTCATGGCACTGATCATGACCAAGCGACTTTCCGCCATGGTGGCGCTGATACTCGTTCCCATTGCGTTCGGCGCGATCGGCGGCTTCGGGCCGGAACTGGGGCCGATGATGCTGGACGGCGTCAAGAAGCTGGCGCCGACCGGCGTGATGCTGATGTTCGCCATCCTGTATTTCGGCCTGATGATCGATGCCGGCCTGTTCGATCCGGTGGTGCGCGTGATCCTGAAGGTGGTGGGCGGCGATCCGGTCAAGATCATCGTCGGCACCTTCGTGCTAGCCGTGCTCGTGTCGCTCGACGGCGACGGCTCGACGACCTACATGATCACCTGCGCCGCCATGCTCCCGCTCTACAAGCGGCTGGGCATCAGCCGGCTGGTACTCGCCTGCGTGATCATGATGGCGGGCGGGCTGATGAACATCCTGCCCTGGGGCGGCCCGACCGCACGTGCGGCCAGCGCACTGGGCGTCGACGTGGGCTCGATCTTCGTGCCGATGATCCTGCCGATGGTCGTCACCGGCATGTGGGGCCTGTTCGTGGCATTCCTGCTGGGCCGCCGCGAACGCAACCGGCTCGGCACCGTCGCGCTGATGAGCGCCGGGTCTGGCCATGCCGGTCATTCGGACCATGCCGCGCCGGAGATCGCTGTCGGCGATCCCCAGATCGCCCGGCCCAGGCTGCTGTGGTTCAACTTCCTGCTGACCATCGGCCTGATGGCGCTGCTGATCCTCGGCACATTCCCGCTGCCTGCGCTGTTCATCGTGGCTTGCGCGATCGCGCTGATGGTCAAC
Source organism: Cupriavidus sp. DF5525 (assembly GCF_040149425.2). Classification (NCBI taxonomy): domain Bacteria; kingdom Pseudomonadati; phylum Pseudomonadota; class Betaproteobacteria; order Burkholderiales; family Burkholderiaceae; genus Cupriavidus; species Cupriavidus sp. DF5525. Next base: position 2,272,963 of record NZ_CP168265.1, read on the forward strand.
TACCCGAGCCTGCACGAGCAGAAGGAGCGGATCGGCGCGCATGCGGCCAACGTCGTGCCGGTCGTATCGCTGATCTTTGCCGCCGGCATCTTCGTCGGCATCCTGTCGGGCACCAAGATGGTCGACGCGATCGCAAACAGCGTCATCAGCGCCGTGCCCGACTGGATGGGTCCCTACATGGCCCTCGTGACCGGTGTGCTGAGCATTCCGTTCACGTTCTTTATCTCGAACGACGCGTTCTACTTCGGCATCCTGCCGATCCTTGCCAAGGCCGCCGCCGTCTATGGCATCGGGGCCGCCGAGATCGGACGTGCCTCGCTGATCGGCCAGCAGGTTCACCTGCTGAGCCCGTTGGTCGCGTCGACCTATTTGCTGGTCGGCCTCGCCGAAGTCGAGTTTGGCGACCACCAACGCTATACCCTGCTCTGGGCCCTGTCGGCGGCGTTTGTGATGATGCTGGCCACCGTTGCCTTCGGCGTGATCCCCGTCATCGGGCATGCGGCCTGAGCGACACCTTGCATGCACAACACCATCCGAACCTGCATTCGACCTGGACAACTGGGGGAGCTACGATGGTGGTCTGGGCAGCTATAGTCTGTCGGTGACCAGTGGCGTGCTGACTTCCACCCAACCGGGCGGCGCGATCTCTTGATCGCAACAGGGTTCGGCACGTCAAGCTGATCCAATCGTCCCCGACGCCGGCGAGCATGGCAGGCCCCCATGTGGGCCAAAGGAGAGTGCGATGTCAGACGACCTTGTCATTCGGAAAATGACGCGTGCCGAGTTGGACCAACTGGTCGGCTGGGCGGCAAGCGAAGGGTGGAATCCCGGTCTGCACGACGCGGAACTGTTCTGGGCCACGGACCCCGATGCTTTTATCGCGGCGGACCTTGATGGAGAACTGATTGGCGGCGGGGCCATCACGTCTTACGACGGGGAATTCGGCTTCATGGGTTTCTTTATCGTCCGCCCGGAGTTTCGCGGTCGGGGGCTAGGCAACGAGCTGTGGCATGCCCGCCGGGACCGACTCATTGCCCGCCTGCGGCCCGGCGCAAGCATCGGACTGGATGGCGTATTCGCGATGCAGGATTACTATGCCAAGGGAGGCTTCGTCTTCTCACATCGCAATCTGCGCTTTCGTGCCGAGATCCCGGATACCCTGGCCCGGCCACCCGAGCCGCCGTCAGAGCATGAAGGCATCGTCCCGCTGGGTGAGGTGGCGTTCGAGCAGTTGCTTGAATACGATCGGACCTGCTTTCCCGCTGCACGCGCCGCTTTCCTGCGAGGCTGGATCCGGCAGGCCGATGCGCTTGCGCTGGGGTTCATGCGCCATGGCAAGCTGAGCGGATATGGTGTGGTGCGTCGCTGTGGAGACGGCTGCAAGGTAGGACCGTTGTTTGCCGATGATGCCGAGGCAGCGGAAGTACTCTACGCGCGCCTGGCAGCTTTCGCGGCGGGTGGTCCCCTGTTTCTCGATGTACCGGAGAATCACCCGGCCGCCATGGCGCTTGCGCATCGGCACGGCATGACGGAAGTCTTCGGCTGCGCGCGCATGTATCTTGGGCCGGAGCCGGGCCTCGTGCTCGCGCGGATCTTCGGCATCACGACCTTCGAGCTCGGATGATGCCAGGACGCGACCTGACCGGCTATGGAAGCTCCCCGCCCCATCCGCACTGGCCTGATGCCGCGCGTGTGGCGCTACAGTTTGCGCTGAACATCGAGGAAGGGGCGGAATCCTGCATTCTCAACGGCGATGCCCGCTCCGAATCGTACCTGCACGAACTGCCCGGCCGGCCGTCGCGCGAGGCAGAGCGCGACTGGAGTGTCGAGAGCATGTATGAGTACGGTGCGCGCGCGGGCGTCTGGCGCCTGCTGGACCTGTTCGGCGAGCGTGGCCTGCCACTGACCGCTTTTGCTGTGGGTCGCGCGCTCGAGCTCAATCCGCAGATCGGGCAAGCGCTCAGCGCCGCGGGACACGAAGTGGCTGGGCATGGCTACCGCTGGTTTGACTATCGGGACGTGCCGGAAGACGAGGAGCGTCACCATATCCGCCTGACGATCGAGGCAATCGAGCGGATCTGCGGCAGGCGCCCGGTGGGGTGGTACACGGGCCGCGTCAGCCACAATACGCGGCGCCTGATCCATGAAGAAGGCGGTTTCCTATACAGCTCTGATGCCTACAATGATGACCTGCCCTACTGGCTGTGCGGATCGCCGCCGCAGCTCGTGATTCCGTATACGCTCGTCAACAACGACGCACGCTATCTGCTGCCTGATGGCTTTGCATCAGGGGAGGATTTCTACCGTACGCTTCGGGACGCGTTCGACCAGCTCTGGCACGAGGGTGCGCAAAGACCAAAGATGATGAGCGTCGGACTGCATGCCCGCATCAGCGGCCATCCCGCGCGTGCCACGGCGCTTGCGCGTTTTCTTGACTACGTGCGGGGTCATGATGCCGTGTGGATCTGCCGGCGGGAAGACATCGCCAGGCACTGGATTGCGGAGCACCCTGCCTAGAGTCCAGGGGGAAAGCGCGTTGGCCGATCGCCGCGGCACGTCGGCCGCTGCGCCGGGGCGCACCAGTCCTTACACAGTGTCACGTCGGAAGGTGCCCTGGAAATGGCCCAGGGAGCAATGTGGAAGGACCCTAACCTGCCCTACTATCATCGAGCGCGCCACGCGCGGCCGTTTGAAGGTGCTGTCGATTTCAACTATCCTGATCTGTTCCTGGTGCCAGCGTTCACCGCCGTCGCGGCTGCCCCGGCTTCGAGGCTGTGTGGCTCCAACCATTCCTTCAAGGAGGAAGACGATGCGTGTCATGGTGATGGTGAAGGCTACGAGCGATTCAGAAGCTGGCAAGATGCCAGGCACGGAGTTGCTCGCGGCCATGGGCAACTTCAATGAAGAGCTCGTCAAGGCCGGCGTGATGCTCGCTGGCGAGGGCTTGCACCCGAGCGTGAAGGGAAAACGCGTACGCTTCTCGGGCGAACAGCGGACCGTGATCGACGGGCCGTTCCCGCAGACCAACGAACTCGTCGCGGGGTTCTGGCTATGGCAAGTCAAGTCAATGGACGAGGCTGTCGAATGGGTCAGGCGCTGCCCCAACCCCATGGAAGGCGAATCCGAAATCGAAATCCGCCCGCTGTTCGAAACCGAGGACTTCGGCGCTGAACTCACGCCCGAACTGCGTGCGCAGGAAGAGCGACTGCGCGCTGAGGTCGAAGGCACGAACAAACCGCGCTGACGCGAGCTCCCTGCCGCAACAGCAGTGGATTCCCCTATCGCACGAAAGTACGCGAAGAGCGGTACCCGCTTCGGCAGCGGGTGCCCTCGATATGCGCTTGCCGGACCCATCGCCGCGTCGCCGGCCGTCATCAAATTCACATAAAACGGGCGGATAGTCGTCTCGATCACCGGGCAATGCCGACGGTCAACATGCGAGAGAGACTATGGTGGGCGATATCCATTCCGAAGTCGTACAACTGGGCGCGTACAAGGTCGAGAAAGGCAGGAGTTCCGTCTCCGGCCTGTCGTCCGGCGCCTTCATGACGGTGCAGCTGCATCTGGCGCATTCGTCGAGCTTTGCCGGGGCCGGCGTGATCGCCGGCGGCCCCTACCGCTGCGCCGAGTCGTTCCGCGCCGCCGCACCGGTGCCGGAGGACGCCTACGAACTGAACGCCCTGCATCTGTGCATGAATCCGCTGGTGCCGCAGACCACCCCGGATGCGCAGCACCTGGCGCGGCTGGCGCGCCAGACCGCCGAGGCCGGCGAGATCGATGCCATTTCCCATCTTGGCGGGCACCGCGTCTATATCTTCACCGGCAGCAAGGACAGCGTGGTGTATTCCTCCGTGGTCGCGCGCACCCGGGAATTCTACGAATTGCTCGGCGTCGGATCCGGCGACATCGCCTACGACGACAGCGTGCCGGCGGGCCATTCCATCATCACCGACAACGCCGAGGATTCTCCGCTCGGCACCAATCAGCCGCCCTATATCAATAACGGCGGGTTCATCCAGTCCCACAGCATCCTGCGCCATATCTACGGCGACCTGAACCCGCCCTCGGAGCGCCTGGGCGGGCGTCTGCTGCGCTTCGACCAGACCGAATTCTTCGGCAACGAGCCGCGGGCCAGCATGAGCCGCTTCGGCTATGCCTACGTGCCCAAGGCGGTGGAAGAAGGCGCCCAGGCGCGCGTCCATATCGCCTTGCACGGCTGCAAGCAGGGCTACAACTATATCGACTTCACCTTCGGCCAGTCCGACTTCGCCAGCCAGCCGCCTTATGGCAACCGGTATATCACCACGACCGGCTACAACGAGATCGCGGACAGCAACAACATCATCGTGCTCTATCCGCAGGCCGAGGGCACCGACAACAGCACGACGCAGAACCCGGACGGCTGCTGGGACTGGTGGGGCTATTCCAACCCGCATCCCACGCGGCCCGACTACTATTCGCGCAATGCCATCCAGATCAAGGCCATCCACGGCATGCTGAGCCGTCTCGGCGGCTGATCCCTTTCACGGAGGATGACCATGAACGACACCACGCAGATGCTCCCGGCCACGCTACAGCTGGACGTTTCGACGCTGGAGGGTGCGAAAGCCGTACAGCACGCCATGGCGGCAGCCCATCCGGCTGCCTTGCAGCAGGCGCTGACACTGCATGCCCTGCTGGGCGGATGGGCCACGCGCGCCGTCGGCAACGGCGTTGCTGCCGCTAGCCTAGGCCCGTTCGCCGTCAGCCCGCAGACCTGGACCGAACTCTTCCAGCTGCAGGCGGCGGTGGTCAGGCGCCTGCACGAGCAGCAACAGCAGAACCTGCTGGGCTGGGCCGGCTGGCTGCAGGAGCGTGCCCGGATCAGGCGGGCCAACACGATGTCCAAGCTGATGGAGCAGGAATTCGACCTGCTGGCCCGCTTCGTTCTGCTGCTGAGCGACCAGGCAGTGGATTTCGTGACGCTGCAGGAGAACGTCGAGGTCAACACCGGCTACTGGCTCGGCCAGAAGGCCGCCGCGGCCGCGGCGTAGGGCGGGGGCAAATGAGATCTGCACGATCTTTACTTCAGTACAAGGGATAGACGGAAAAGCAACAGCCGGCCGCACGAAGCCTGCCCGACGCACTATAACTAACTGGGGTTCGATCGCATGCCCCTGTCCGTCGCGCAAGCGCTATTCGTCCGAACAGGAGCACTGGCATGGCCAAGCAGCTCGCTATCCTGATCGATGCCTCCGGCTCGATGTTTCACTCCGCCGGCAACGGCTCGTCCAAGGACAAGATTGTCGAAGCCTCGGAATCGGTGCAGTACATCATCGATGAGATCAACAACAAGACATCAACCTCCGGCGAGACCTGGGCGGTTTCGTTCTGGTACTTCGCCACGCAGACCAACGGGCTGATCGGGCAAGGGAATTTCCCGGTGGGAGACACCACGATCTGGAAGGACCTGGTCAGCGCCATCGAAAACCAGCCATCGGTCCAGGGCGCAGTCGGCAGCATGACGGATATCTTCCATGCCGTGCGGACCGTCGCCGACTTCATGGTCGCCAATCCGCCGCCGCTGTTTCCCGCCGTGTACAAGAAGAAGATCGTGTTGTTCACCGACGGCAACCAGACGATCGAGCATGACGACCGGCTGACCAAGGGCGGCTATGAATTCGAACAGGGCATCGACTTTGCCGTGCTGCTGGCCGGCAACGGCATCGCCCTCAATGCGCAGGGTATCGGTTCGGATCTGCTCAACGCGACGCTGACCGACCTGGTCGCGGAGGCGGAGCCTTTCGGCAGTACCACCAAGACGATCAGCACCACGCCGGCGTATGCGGCAGACACTTCGGCGGCGCTGATGACCAACTCGATGAAGGTCGTCAACAACAACGGCATCCTGCCGTTGCGTCCGCTGACGCGGCCGGCATCGAAACTGCTGTGGGAACAGTTCAGCCTGCCGACACTGGCGCCCGAAGGCAGCGACGAACGGGCGCGCCGGCGCGTCAACGAGGAGCATTTCGAAGTCGATGTCGATGACATCTCGCAGGAGCTGCTGCTGGGCCTGACCTGGCATCATCCCGGACGGCCCTCGATCGAAACCACCTCACCCTCCGGCACATTGTTCCGCCATGGCCTGAACGGCGCCTTTGAAATCGGCGTGGGATGGATGACCGCGCTGCACGTCCCTACCCCCGAGCCCGGCACGTGGCGCGTGCGCGTTGCCGGAGATCCGCAGTTCCGGCCGTTGCGCATGAACCTGATGGCCCGCTCGGTCAGCCCGGAGTTCGATATCCTGCTGCGGGTCGATCCCTTCCAGCTCAATCCGCAGGACACCAGCGTGGTGACCGCGACACCGATGTTCAACGGCAAGACCGCGGCCGGCAAGTTCGAAGCCGTGCTGAGCGACTTCACGGGCCGCTCGTGGCCGATGGAGCCGCAACAGGATGGCACCCTTGCCGCCAAGGCGGACTTCCCGGTGCCCGGCGTGGCGCCGCTGCGCGTCGAGCTGAAGGGAATGCTCGAGGGCAAGCGCAAGGTTTCACGCCTGGAGTTCACTTCGGTCCAGGTGGGGCGCCCGCGCGACCCGCGCCTCACCGTCGAGCCCGACCGCTACCGGCCGGGCCGGCGCTACAAGATCATGGTCACGATCAGCGATGCGGCCTTCACCGCAGCGACCCAGATCGCCTTCGGCGCGGGCATCGAGGTCCGTCGCTTCACGGTGCTGAGCCCGATCGAAGCGGTCGCCGAGATCACCGTCGCCAGCGATGCCTTCCCCGGCGCGCGCGAGGTGCTGACCTACCAGCCCGACGCCGAGACCCTGGGCGGGATCGTGGTCGAGAAGCTGCCGGGGACTGGGCTGCCCTTGCTGACGGGCTTCGTCAAGGCCTTGCGCTTCGACGCCCGCGGGCGGCTGGTCGCCGCCGTGCTGGACGAGGATCGCGAGGTTCCGGTGCAGCGCCACGACGAACGCCTGCGGCGTCTGCTCGAGAAGGCGCGCGACCAAAACCTGGCGGTCTCGATCGCACTCGATGACCATGGCGGCCTTGGCAAAGTCACGGTAGGCGAATGAGCGCCCTGCTCGATCCGGTGCCTCCGGCGGACGGCGCGGAAGTCCTCGCGCGCTTCGATGCCATCCTCGCCTGGGCGCGGCAGCACCGCAGCCGGCTCGGCTATTTCGCCGCCCTCTACCGCGGCGTCACGCTGCGCGCCCGCAGCGCGCTGGCGGCCGGGGCCTTCGAGCAACCGCAGGCGGCCGAGCGGCTGGTGGTGCTGTTCGCCAACCGCTACTTCGAAGCGCTGGCGGGACACCTGGGCGGCGCGCCGGTCAGCCGCTCATGGCAGATTGCCTTCGACGCCGCCGGGCGCTGGCGGCCGACCGTATCGCAACACCTGTTGCTCGGCATCAATGCGCATATCAACCTGGATCTGGGCATTGCGGCGGCCCGCACGCTGGACGAGTACCCGCTGCCGCGGGCGGATTTCGACGGGGTCAATGACCTGCTGCTGCAGATGGTCGACGAGGTCCAGGACCGGCTCGCCGGCGTCTGGCCGCTGCTGCGACTGGTCGACAGGCTGGCCGGCAGCCTGGACGAACGACTGATCGGCGCGGCGCTGGTGCAGACGCGGTCCGCGGCCTGGGACTTTGCCCAGGCATTGCGCGCAAGCGGCAGCAGCGAAAGCGCGCTGATCGAACGGCAGGACCGCCAAGTGGCGGAGATCGGGCGCCACATCGCCGCGCCCGGACCGCAGCTAGGGCTGGCGCTGGCTGCCGTGCGGATGGGCGAATTGCGCGGCATTGTCACCATCATCGATTTGCTGGATACCGAGATTGCGCGCGCCCGCGCCGCCGTCGAAGCCAGGGTCGCCGGGCAGCCGACTACCTAGCCAGTAGCGATCAGCCGAGACCCAGCAGGATCATCGCGAGACGATATCCTTCCGCATTGGCCCCAGCATGTCGAGCAACTCCTTTTGCTCCTGTGCTGGCACCTTGAACTTGTTGAGCGACTTCACCAGGTCTTCCACCAGCGCATCAAACTCGCCATTGGTGATGCCCATGCCGGCATGGGCGGTCCGCATGTCACGCCCCTTGTAAGTGCATGGCCCCCCTGCGCCAGCGCAAATCTGCTCAACCAGCCTCGTCTTGAGACGCGGAATATTGGCATTGGCGAACTTCGGACTGATACGCGTGTCGGCGGCAACATTCCCAACGAAGTCGTCGACTACGGCCGTAATCGCTGGGCTACCGCCAAGCCGTTCGTATAACGAAGACATGGCCGGCTTCGACACATCCGATGGCGCGGCCCGCTTCGACGTGTCCGGCATCGCGCAACCGCCGAGTCCCATCAAGCCCACCACCAGGACACCGGACAGAAAAGGTGAAATGCGCATGGTCGACTCCTCTCGTGCGATTCGGGTAGCGGACGAATTGCCGTTACGGTCTGGAACCGCGGATCCCCCGCGCGGTGAATCCAACTTAGTGCCAAACCAGGGCGCGATCAAGCCAGCGCAGGGCATGCCTCCGTGGAAGTTCTAACCCAATGGGGTTACCGCGGTGCCGCAAGGATCAATGGCTGGCTGATCTGCTGCGAGCATCCCCGGCCCGCTTGCCGGTACCGTGTACCCTGAAGTGACTCCAACGAAGTGCCGAAAACAACGCTTGCGAAAGCACATTCTTGGCTTCACATCGCGCCCGATGGCCACACAAAACCACTCTTTAATCACCTGTAATTCCTCATTGCGGCTCGACGAAAGCGCGCATCGGCAGCAATGGCTGTAAAATACGCGCCCCGATTCAAATGGCTGCGGTGCCCGATTTCGGCCCCGCGCCACACCGATACCCCTCACGGACCTTGACAGCAGGTCGGATAGCGCACGCAATCGTGCGCACTGCTGTCGAAACGCGATTCAAGAAGGAAATAGCTGTAAATGACAAGCGGCGCACAACGAACGGCAGCCAAATCAGGCGATGCAGGAGCAGTCAAGGTCCCTGGCGACACTAGCGCAGGGGCCTCGGCGCAGCCTGATCCCTCGACCGAGGCCACCGAGCGCAGTCAGCAATTGCGCGCCCTGATCCAGCTGGGCAGGCAGCGCGGGTATCTGACTCACGCGGATATCAGCGACCATCTGCCGGAGAACTTCACGGACACGGCTGCGATGGAGAGCATCATCAGCACGTTCGCCGAGATGGGCGTGAAGATCTATGAGCAGACGCCGGATGCCGAGACGCTGCTCCTGAGCGATGGCGCGGTGGTGGCCTCCGACGAACAAGCCGATGAAGAGGCCGAGGTAGCGCTTTCTACCGTGGACTCCGAGTTCGGCCGGACTACCGACCCTGTCCGTATGTACATGCGCGAAATGAGCTCGGCAACGCTGCTCACGCGCAAGCAGGAAGTCGAGCTCGCCAAGCGGATCGAAGACGGCCTGAACAATATGGTCCATGCCATCTCGGCCTGCCCGTCCACCATCGAGACGATTCTCGAGCTGTCGGGCCGGGTCGCCAGCAATGAAATCGGCATCGACGAGCTGGTCGATGGCTTGAGCGACGAGAGTATTCCCGAACCAGCCGCGGCGGCGGGAGCTGACGATACGGACGACAGCGGCGATAGCTCCGACGAGGACGATGATGGCGCTGAAGACAGCACCGACGAAGCGTCGACCCAGCAGAGCGCCGAAGCCGACCTCGCCCAGCTTCGCGACGAATGCTTGAAGCGGTTTGCGCGCGTTACCGAGCAATTTGAGCTGATGCGCAAGGAAGCCGCAAATGGCACGAGTTCGGCAGCGTTCGTGTCGGCAAGGGATGCGGTGCGCGATGAATTGCGCACGATTCGCTTCACCGCGAAGACCATCGAGCGCCTGTGCGCCAGCGTCCAGGCGATGGTCGACGAGGTTCGCACGGTCGAGCGCCAGGTGGTTCAGCTGCTGGTCGAGCGGTGCGGAATGGAGCGTGAGGAGGTCGTTGCCCGCTTCCCGGGCAATGAAACCAACCTCGACTGGGGGAAGGATCTTGCCGCGCAATCCCGTCCGTACAGTGCGGCGGTCGCGCGGGCTCTGCCAGACCTCGAGGCGCATCAGCAAAAGCTGATCGACATTCAGGCCCGGGCTGCACTGCCGCTGCCCGAACTGAAGACGGTCAACCGCAAGATGCTGGCTGCCGAACGGCAGATGCGGCAAGCCAAGCATGAGATGACGCAGGCCAACCTGCGGCTGGTGATCTCGATTGCCAAGAAGTACACCAACCGCGGGATGCAGTTCCTGGATCTTATCCAGGAAGGCAACATCGGCCTGATGAAGGCGGTGGACAAGTTCGAATATCGCCGCGGCTGGAAATTCTCCACCTATGCGACGTGGTGGGTCCGCCAGGCTGTCACGCGGGCGATCGCCGATCAGGCCCGGACCATCCGCGTCCCGGTGCATATGATCGAGCAGATCAACAAGCTCAATCGCCTGTCGCGCGAGATCATGCAGCAGACCGGCAAGGAAGCCGATCCTGCCGTGCTTGCCGAGCGCATGGAAATCCCGGAAGAGAAGGTCCGCGCGATCATGAAGATTGCGAAAGAGCCGGTTTCGATGGAAACGCCGGTTGGCGAGGACGGCGATACCAGCCTGGGCGACATGATTGCCGACTCGGACACGGCCACCCCCGCCGACGCCGCATTGCAGGCGGGTCTGCGTGCCGTCGTGCGCGAGATGCTCGATGAGCTCACGCCCCGTGAAGCCAAGGTGCTGCGGATGCGCTTTGGCATCGATATGTCTACCGACTACACGCTGGAAGAAGTCGGCAAGCAGTTCGATGTCACACGGGAGCGGATTCGACAGATCGAAAGCAAGGCGATGAAAAAGCTGCGGCATCCCAGCCGCGCGGATCAGTTGATCACCTACCTGCGGGACGCTTGATTCTTGCTGGTCGCGCCCCCCGGGCGCGACCGCCCTCGGCATGCGCTCGTGCCAGCCAGTCGCAAGTTGTCGGGCTGACACATTTGTTAGTGCAAAATCCGAAGCTGACAGGCCCGACCGGCCAGGAACAAAGCGGCCGACGCCCGGTTTGCGCCCCGGATTCCGCATCGCATGGCCCTGCGGGCCCCATCTGTTATCCGGCATAGCAAGGGGACAGCTCGTCCTGCAACAATGCACACAGGAGCTCTTCCATGACTGACTCGAACCTATCTTTTTTCGGCAGGGTCTCGCTTGCCGTGGGCACCTTCTTCACCATCCTGGGCAACCGCGAAATCGCAGCCGGCGTAAAGCGCCTCCGTGACGGCGAGGGATTTGCCCCGGCGGCACCGGTATCGGCACCCGCACCGGCCCCAGCCCCCGTAGCGGAAGCTGTCGCACCCGCGCTGAAAGAAGCGAGCCCGGTGGCGGCCCTGCAGCTGCTGGGACTGCTCCAGCGCGACGCACGTTTCGTCGACTTCGTCGAGGAAGACATCGCGGGCTATTCCGACACGGAGATCGGTGCCGCCGCCCGCCTGGTGCACGATGGCTGCCGCGCAGTGCTGCGCGAGCATTTCACCATCCGGCCGGTGCGCGAGGAAAGCGAGGGCAGCCGGGTGACGCTGGCCGACGGCTTCGACCCGAGCGCCATCCGCCTGACCGGCAACGTGGTAGGCAGCGCGCCGTTCCATGGCAGCATCAGCCACCGCGGCTGGAAGGTCGAGGAAGTCCGCCTGCCCCGTCTGGCCGAACGCCATGACGCCACCGTGATTGCCCCCGCCGAGGTAGAGCTATGAGCGAAGCACGTTATTCCATCGGCATTGACCTGGGTACCACCCACAGCGCCGTTTCCTATGTGGACCTGACCGCCAGCGATGGCGAGAAGACCAGCCAGCGCGTCCTGCCCATCGCGCAGTTGACCGCGCCGGGGGCCATCGAAGATCTCGACCTGCTGCCCTCCTTCCTGTACCTGCCGCACGCCAGCGAACTCGCCCCGGGCGACCTTGGGCTGCCGTGGAACGCCGAGCGCGACTTCGCGGTGGGCGAGCTGGCGCGCAGCCGCGGCGCGGCCACGCCGATCCGCCTGGTGTCGAGCGCGAAGAGCTGGCTTTGCCATCCCGGCGTCGACCGCCGCTCGCCGATCCTGCCCAACGACGCGCCGCCTGAAGTCCCGCGCGTTTCGCCGCTCGAGGCTTCCGTGCGCTATCTCACGCATCTGCGTGAAGCCTGGGACCAGGCCCACCCCGAAGCGCCGTTTGGCGAGCAGGACGTCACCGTGACGATTCCCGCCTCCTTCGACCCGGCTGCACGGGAACTGACGGCCGAGGCGGCCGCCGCGGCCGGGTATGCCCGCATGACCCTGCTCGAGGAACCCCAGGCCGCGCTATACAGCTGGATCCAGAAAAGCGATGGCCACTGGCGCAAGCAGGTAAAGGTCGGCGACATCATTCTGGTCGTGGATGTCGGGGGCGGCACCACCGACCTTTCGCTGATCGCCGTCATCGAACGCGAAGGCAATCTTGAACTGCACCGTGTCGCCGTGGGCGACCATATCCTGCTCGGCGGCGACAACATGGACCTGGCGCTTGCCCACGTGGTGGCGCGCAAGCTGGCGGCCCAGGGCACGCAGGCGGATCCGTGGCAACTGCGCGCGCTGACCTATGCCTGCCGCGCGGCCAAGGAAACGCTGCTCACCGACCCGGAGACCGATACCGTGCCCCTGGTTGTGCCGAGCCGGGGCTCCAAGCTCATCGGCGGCTCGATCCGCACGGACCTGACCCGCACCGAACTGACCCAGACCATCCTGGAAGGGTTTTTCCCGCAAGTGGAGGCCTCGGCCCGTCCGGTGAGCCGGGCACGCGCCGGCCTGACGCAGCTCGGCCTGCCCTATGCGCAGGACGCGGCCATCACGCGGCATCTGGCCGCGTTCCTGGGCCGCCAGGTGGCGGCGCTGGCCGAACTTGAAGGCTTTCAAGGCACGCAGCCGGAAGCCGCGACCTTCCTCCACCCGACCGCAGTCCTCTTCAATGGCGGCGTGTTCAAGTCGGGCCTGCTGGTGGACCGCATCCTGCAGGCACTCAATGGCTGGCTCGCCGCGGAAGGCGCCGCACCGGCACGCCTGCTTGACGGCGCCGAGCTGGACCTGGCGGTGGCACGCGGCGCCGCCTATTACGGCTACGTTCGGCGCGGCCAGGGGGTGCGGATTCGTGGCGGCACAGCGCGGTCCTACTATATTGCCGTGGAGTCGTCGATGCCTGCCGTGCCTGGCTTCGAGCCACCGATACAAGCCTTGTGTGTGGCGCCGTTCGGCATGGAGGAAGGGACCGAGGCCGCGCTGCCGCCACAGGAATTCGGCCTGGTAGTGGGCGAGCCCGTGCACTTCCGCTTCTTCGGCTCGTCGGTGCGCCGCCAGGACCAGGTCGGCACCCTGCTCGATTTCTGGGGGCCGGAGGAATTGCAGGAGCTCGAGGAAATCCAGGCGACCCTGCCAGCCGAAGGGCGAACGGCAGGCGAAGTGGTACCGGTCAGGCTGCATGCGCGCGTGACCGAGGCCGGCACGCTGGAACTCGAGGCCGTGCCCCGCGGCAACGGCGAGCGCTGGAAGGTCGAGTTCGATGTGCGCGGCAACGCCGATGCCTGAACCAGCGACCCGGCCGACGATGAAGCAATATGTCGTCGGCATCGACCTCGGCACCAGCAATACGGTGGTCGCCTATGCAAAGGCCGGGTCCGACGATATCCGCGTCTTCGATATCGATCAGCTGGTCAGCCCGGGTGAGGTCGCAGCCCGTCCCCTGCTGCCCTCGGTGCGTTACCATGCGGCGCCGGGCGAGCTCAGCGGCGATGACCTGCAGTTGCCCTGGCAATCCGCCGCCAGCGCCGCCGCGCGCCGGACCGTGTTCGGCCGCCTTGCGGCCACGCTCGGCGCGCAGGTGCCCGGCAGGCTCGTGGCCAGCGCAAAAAGCTGGCTGTCGCACGCTTCGGTCGACCGGACCGCGGCCATCCTGCCCTGGGGCGGACACGACGAGGTCGACAAGATCTCGCCAGTCGTCGCCAGCGCCAGCTACCTGGGCTACGTGTGTGCGGCATGGAACCACCGGTTTCCCGATGCGCCGCTCGAAGCGCAAGACGTGGTGCTCACCGTGCCCGCCTCCTTTGACGAAGGCGCGCGCGCGCTGACGCTGGAGGCGGCGCGCCTGGCCGGGCTGCCCGCCCTGCGCCTGCTCGAAGAGCCGCAAGCCGCGCTCTACGACTGGCTGTTCCATCATCGCCGGACGCTGGACGCGGACCTGGCGCAAACACGCCTGGTGCTGATCTGCGACGTGGGCGGCGGCACCACTGACCTCACCCTGATCCGGGTGGAAATGCAGGACGGGCAGCCGCAGCTGACCCGCATCGGCGTGGGCAACCACCTGATGCTCGGCGGCGACAACATGGATCTGGCACTGGCGCATCTTGTCGAAGCGCGTCTCGGGCCAGGGGGCGCCGCACAGGCGCGGCTGTCGGCGGCCAGCCTGTCCCAACTCGTCGCGCGCTGCCGCGCCGCCAAGGAACAACTGCTCAGCGCGCAGGCACCGGACTCGGTCACGGTGACGCTGCTGGGCGCGGGCTCCAGGCTGATCGGCGGCGCACGCTCGGTGGAAGTGACGCGGCAGGAGGTTGAACAGCTCGTCGTCGACGGCTTCTTCCCCAAGGTGCCGTCCGGCGAGAGGCCGGGGCGCGCACGGGGCGCCATTGTCGAGTTTGGCCTGCCGTATGCGGCCGACCCGGGCGTTACCCGGCACGTTGCGGCCTTCCTGGGCCAGCACGCCGCGCAGTCGCGAGCGGCGCTGGATGCACAGCAGGCGCAGGCCGGTTCCCTGCCGATGCCCGACACGCTGCTCCTCAACGGCGGCGTGTTCCGGGCCGAAGCCCTGGCGGATCGCATCGCTGACACGCTAGGCACGTGGCGCGGAGCGCCGCTGCATGTCCTGCACAACGACGATCCCGACGTCGCCGTTGCGCGCGGCGCGGTGGCGTATGCGCGGGCGCGTACCGGCCAGGCCCCGCGCATCGGCGGCGGCTCGCCGCGCAGCTACTTTCTGGTTCTCGACGATGGCGCATCGGCGCAGCAAGGAATCTGCCTGCTGCCACGGGGCACTGAAGAAGGCCACGAGATCCACCTCAGCGATCGTACCTTCGCCTTGCGGCTCGGGCATCCGGTGCAATTCCACCTGGTTTCCTCCGTCGCCGACACGGCCTATCAACCGGGTCAACTGACCGATCTGTCGACGGGCGATTTCATTCGCCTGCCGCCGATCGCGACCGTGGTGCAGCCGCGCGGCGCCAGCGGCCCCCGGGAAACGCCGGTGCAGATCACCACCTCGCTGACCGAGGTCGGTACGCTCGAGGTCCACTGCATCAACATTGCGGATGCCTCGCAACGATGGCGCCTCGAATTCCAGCTGCGCGGCAACGACGCCCAGGCGGCGGCGCCCGCGACGGATACGGCACACCCTTCCCTGCGACAAGCTCTCGAGGCGATCGACCGCACCTTTGGCGCCCGCTCGCAGGACGTCGGTCCCAAGGAGGTCAAGCGGCTGCGTGCGCAACTTGAGCAGCTGCTGGGCGCGCGCGAGCAGTGGGACAGCGCCCTGCTGCGCGAGCTGTTCGGCGCATTCTGGGAGCGCTCGAAGCGGCGGCGCCGCACTGCCGACCATGAACGCCTGTGGCTGAACCTGGCCGGCTATTGCGTGCGCCCGGGATTCGGCTACCCGCTCGACGAATGGCGCGTCGAGCAACTCTGGTCGCTGTACGACCAGGGCATCCAGTATGTCAACGAAAGCCAGAACTGGTCGGAGTGGTGGACGCTGTGGCGGCGCGCGGCAGGCGGCCTGGACGAGAGCGCGCAACTGCGCCTGCTGGAAGAGATGGCCTTCTACCTGCAGCCACCCGGCAGCACCCGCTACAAGAAGCCCGCCGGGCCCGCCAGGTCTGGATATGCCGATATGGTGCGCCTTGCCGGCTCCCTGGAGCGCATCACCACCGAATCCAAGATCGAGCTCGCCGAATGGCTGCTGGCACGTCTGCGCAAGCCTTCGGAGAACAGTCAGGGCTGGTGGGCCGTGGGCCGCATCGGGGCGCGCCGGCCATTCTATGGCAGCGCGCACAGCGTTGTGCCAGCCGATATCGCCGCGCAATGGGTGGAGACGATTCTTGCGCTCGACTGGAAAAAGGTCGAGCCGGCCGCGTTCGCCGCCGTGCAGATCGCGCGCATGACCGGCGATCGCAGCAGGGACCTGCCTGACGAGATTCGGTCGGCTGTCGTGCGACGGCTCGAAGCCGCCAACGCGCCGCAGAGCTGGATCGCCATGGTGCGCGAGGCCGTGGAACTCGATGCAGCCGACGAAGGCCGGGTATTTGGGGAGGCGCTGCCCGCCGGCCTCAAACTGATCGCGGTGTAAAACCAGAACGGATTACTGACAGCGGCGTTCTGAGTCTTGGCGACTCAGGCCCGTCTGGATTGAACCGCCAAAGACAAAACCCCTCGCAGCATCAGCTGTCGAGGGGTTTTGCGGTATAAGAGCCTGGCGATGACCTACTTTCACACGGGTAATCCGCACTATCATCGGCGCGGAGTCGTTTCACGGACCTGTTCGGGATGGGAAGGGGTGGTTCCAACTCGCTATGGTCACCAGGCATAAGGGGTTGCAACGCTGGGGTTGAGGCCAACGCTGCGAATAGGGATGTAGTTGGGGTTGTGCGTCTTGTGTCAACTGTTTCGGCACAGTCGCGATCACACATACCAGGTAAAACACACTGGTTATAGGATCAAGCCTTACGGGCAATTAGTACTGGTTAGCTTAACGCATTACTGCGCTTCCACACCCAGCCTATCAACGTCCTGGTCTCGAACGACCCTTCAAGGAGGTCAAGCCTCCAGGGAATCCTCATCTTCAGGCGAGTTTCCCGCTTAGATGCTTTCAGCGGTTATCTCTTCCGTACATAGCTACCCTGCGATGCCTCTGGCGAGACAACAGGTACACCAGCGGTACGTCCACTCCGGTCCTCTCGTACTAGGAGCAGCCCCCGTCAAGATTCCAACGCCCACGGCAGATAGGGACCAAACTGTCTCACGACGTTTTAAACCCAGCTCACGTACCTCTTTAAATGGCGAACAGCCATACCCTTGGGACCGGCTACAGCCCCAGGATGAGATGAGCCGACATCGAGGTGCCAAACACCGCCGTCGATATGAACTCTTGGGCGGTATCAGCCTGTTATCCCCAGAGTACCTTTTATCCGTTGAGCGATGGCCCTTCCATTCAGAACCACCGGATCACTATGTCCTGCTTTCGCACCTGCTCGACTTGTCGGTCTCGCAGTTAAGCACGCTTTTGCCATTGCACTTTAGGTACGATGTCCGACCGTACCAAGCGTACCTTCGAACTCCTCCGTTACACTTTGGGAGGAGACCGCCCCAGTCAAACTGCCTACCATGCACTGTCCCCGACCCGGATTCACGGGCCAAGGTTAGAACCTCAAACAAACCAGGGTGGTATTTCAAGGACGGCTCCACGTGAACTAGCGTCCACGCTTCAAAGCCTCCCACCTATCCTACACAGATCGGTTCAAAGTCCAATGCAAAGCTACAGTAAAGGTTCATGGGGTCTTTCCGTCTAGCCGCGGGGAGATTGCATCATCACAAACACTTCAACTTCGCTGAGTCTCGGGAGGAGACAGTGTGGCCATCGTTACGCCATTCGTGCAGGTCGGAACTTACCCGACAAGGAATTTCGCTACCTTAGGACCGTTATAGTTACGGCCGCCGTTTACCGGGACTTCAATCAAGAGCTTGCACCCCATCATTTAATCTTCCGGCACCGGGCAGGCGTCACACCCTATACGTCCACTTTCGTGTTTGCAGAGTGCTGTGTTTTTATTAAACAGTCGCAGCCACCATTTTATTGCAACCCCGTCACCCTTCTGGCGCAGGCCAGTCAAGCTACCAGGGCGTACCTTATCCCGAAGTTACGGTACCAATTTGCCGAGTTCCTTCTCCCGAGTTCTCTCAAGCGCCTTAGAATACTCATCTCGCCCACCTGTGTCGGTTTGCGGTACGGTCTCGTATGACTGAAGCTTAGAGGCTTTTCTTGGAACCACTTCCAATTGCTTCGCAGCACTAGGCCGCTCGCCCCACATCCTTGAATTCCGCGCCCGGATTTGCCTGAGCGCCTTCTCCAATGCAGGGACCGGGACTTCCAACACCCGGACAACCTTCCGCGATCCGTCCCCCCATCGCATCATACGACGGTGCAGGAATATTAACCTGCTTCCCATCAGCTACGCATCTCTGCCTCGCCTTAGGGGCCGACTCACCCTACGCCGATGAACGTTGCGTAGGAAACCTTGGGCTTACGGCGAGGGGGCCTTTCACCCCCTTTATCGCTACTCATGTCAGCATTCGCACTTCTGATACCTCCAGCATCCTTTACAAGACACCTTCACAGGCTTACAGAACGCTCTCCTACCACGCACTTGCGTGCGTCCGCAGCTTCGGTGACTGGCTTAGCCCCGTTACATCTTCCGCGCAGGACGACTCGATCAGTGAGCTATTACGCTTTCTTTAAAGGGTGGCTGCTTCTAAGCCAACCTCCTGACTGTTTTAGCCTTCCCACTTCGTTTCCCACTTAGCCAATCTTGGGGACCTTAGCTGGCGGTCTGGGTTGTTTCCCTCTTGACACCGGACGTTAGCACCCGATGTCTGTCTCCCGTGATTGCACTCTTCGGTATTCGGAGTTTGCTATGGCGGGGTAATCAGCAATAGACCCCCCAACCATGACAGTGCTCTACCCCCGAAGGTGAGACACGAGGCACTACCTAAATAGTTTTCGGAGAGAACCAGCTATTTCCAGATTTGTTTAGCCTTTCACCCCTATCCACAGCTCATCCCCTAACTTTTCAACGTTAGTGGGTTCGGTCCTCCAGTACGTGTTACCGCACCTTCAACCTGGCCATGGATAGATCATCTGGTTTCGGGTCTACACCCAGCGACTCAACGCCCTGTTCGGACTCGCTTTCGCTACGCCTTCCCTAATCGGTTAAGCTTGCCACTGAATGTAAGTCGCTGACCCATTATACAAAAGGTACGCCGTCACCCGTTGCCAGGCTCCGACTGTTTGTATGCATGCGGTTTCAGGATCTATTTCACTCCCCTCCCGGGGTTCTTTTCGCCTTTCCCTCACGGTACTGGTTCACTATCGGTCGATCACGAGTATTTAGCCTTGGAGGATGGTCCCCCCATCTTCAGACAGGATTTCACGTGTCCCGCCCTACTTGTCGTACACCTAGTTCCACAACGCTGTTTTCGCATACAGGGCTATCACCTGCTAGGGCCGGGCTTTCCATCCCGTTCTGCTAACAATGCTGCTAAAGAGTACAAGGCTGTTCCCATTTCGTTCGCCACTACTCTGGGAATCTCGGTTGATTTCTGTTCCTGCAGCTACTTAGATGTTTCAGTTCGCCGCGTTCGCTTCCCACACCTATGAATTCAGTGTGGGATGACCCATACGGGCCGGGTTTCCCCATTCGGACATCTCCGGATCAAAGCTTGTTTGCCAGCTCCCCGAAGCTTTTCGCAGGCTACCGCGTCCTTCATCGCCTGTGATCGCCAAGGCATCCACCACATGCACTTGTTCGCTTGACCCTATAACGAGTGTGTCTCGATCGCTCGAAGACCTCGCTACAGGATGAGTTCTCGCATTTGTGCCGTATTCCAAGTCATCTTTCGATCACTTAAATACATTTTGGTTGATACAATCACAACCCGGTATCGCGTTGGTACTGCAGCGTCTCATCAACGCTCGCGCGACACCTTTACTACATCCCATATTGTTAAAGAACAGCCGATCGTTAGATCGCTTGGCAATGCCAAATGGAAGCACTCGTTCGCCGAGTGCTTCCATTTGGCCAACCAGCCTGGCCTTAACCACAAACTACCGATAAGTGTGAACGCTCAACTTCGGATGCACGCTCTGAAAGGAGGTGATCCAGCCGCACCTTCCGATACGGCTACCTTGTTACGACTTCACCCCAGTCATGAACCCTGCCGTGGTAATCGCCCTCCTTGCGGTTAGGCTAACTACTTCTGGCAAAACCCACTCCCATGGTGTGACGGGCGGTGTGTACAAGACCCGGGAACGTATTCACCGCGGCATGCTGATCCGCGATTACTAGCGATTCCAGCTTCACGTAGTCGAGTTGCAGACTACGATCCGGACTACGATGCGTTTTCTGGGATTGGCTCCCCCTCGCGGGTTGGCAACCCTCTGTACGCACCATTGTATGACGTGTGAAGCCCTACCCATAAGGGCCATGAGGACTTGACGTCATCCCCACCTTCCTCCGGTTTGTCACCGGCAGTCTCTCTAGAGTGCTCTTGCGTAGCAACTAAAGACAAGGGTTGCGCTCGTTGCGGGACTTAACCCAACATCTCACGACACGAGCTGACGACAGCCATGCAGCACCTGTGTCCACTTTCCCTTTCGGGCACCTAATGCATCTCTGCTTCGTTAGTGGCATGTCAAGGGTAGGTAAGGTTTTTCGCGTTGCATCGAATTAATCCACATCATCCACCGCTTGTGCGGGTCCCCGTCAATTCCTTTGAGTTTTAATCTTGCGACCGTACTCCCCAGGCGGTCAACTTCACGCGTTAGCTACGTTACTGAAGAAATGAATCCCCAACAACTAGTTGACATCGTTTAGGGCGTGGACTACCAGGGTATCTAATCCTGTTTGCTCCCCACGCTTTCGTGCATGAGCGTCAGTGACGTCCCAGGGGGCTGCCTTCGCCATCGGTATTCCTCCACATCTCTACGCATTTCACTGCTACACGTGGAATTCTACCCCCCTCTGACATACTCTAGCCTTGCAGTCACAAGCGCCATTCCCAAGTTAAGCTCGGGGATTTCACGCCTGTCTTACAAAACCGCCTGCGCACGCTTTACGCCCAGTAATTCCGATTAACGCTCGCACCCTACGTATTACCGCGGCTGCTGGCACGTAGTTAGCCGGTGCTTATTCTTCCGGTACCGTCATCGACCCGGGGTATTATCCCAGGCCATTTCTTTCCGGACAAAAGTGCTTTACAACCCGAAGGCCTTCTTCACACACGCGGCATTGCTGGATCAGGGTTGCCCCCATTGTCCAAAATTCCCCACTGCTGCCTCCCGTAGGAGTCTGGGCCGTGTCTCAGTCCCAGTGTGGCTGATCGTCCTCTCAGACCAGCTACTGATCGTCGCCTTGGTAGGCTCTTACCCCACCAACTAGCTAATCAGACATCGGCCGCTCCTGTAGCGCGAGGCCTTGCGGTCCCCCGCTTTCACCCTCAGGTCGTATGCGGTATTAGCTAATCTTTCGACTAGTTATCCCCCACTACAGGGCACGTTCCGATGTATTACTCACCCGTTCGCCACTCGCCACCAGGCCGAAGCCCGTGCTGCCGTTCGACTTGCATGTGTAAGGCATGCCGCCAGCGTTCAATCTGAGCCAGGATCAAACTCTTCAGTTCAATCTCTGTGTGGACCCTCGCGGGCCCTCGCTCTTTCGAGCGGTCGCTCACTCTCAGAAAACTGACTGACCAGATCCGAAGATCCAGTCACGTTTTGCTGTGCGAGCACTTTATAACTTGCAAGCTAAAAGACCGAAGTCTTCCGCATCCGTTATCAAGCGCCCACACTTATCGGTGTTTGTTTGTTAAAGAGCCTGTCGCGATTCGCTTTGCTTGTCGCGTCGCTGCTTTGTCAGCAGCGAAGAAGAGAGATCTTAAAGAGTTTTCTGCGATAAAGCAACTGTTTTCGAGAAACTTCTTTTTCTTCGGTAAGGGCTGCTTACCCAAGTAAATCCCTGCAACCATTTTCCCCCACCTGACTTGCAGCTCTGCTTGTGCGGCGGGAGGGGGCGAATACTAATGCCTTGATGCCGGACTTGCAAGTTTTTTTCTGAACGGGCTTGCAAGAGCCTCTTTTGTCACTTAGGTGCGCAAGGCCTTGCCGCGGGAATCGAATGGGCGGAGTCGGCGTGTTACGTGGGGTGCTTTCGTGACCTACGATGACGGTAAGCACTTGGCCTGCCCCACCCGTGACGCAGTCAGCACCCCTTCTCCTTATCCCGATCGCCAGCCTGGCCCTTGCCTGGCTCTGCTCGACCGCTGCCGCCGCCGACGCCCTGGCCCCACAGCGCGCCGAGATGGTCAAGGAGATCGCCGTGGTCGCTGCAGCCGCCGGGGCCCAGAGCGGCAGGCATGCGCTCGACCCGCGCGTGATGGCGGTGATGGGGCAAGTGCCTCGCCACGAGTTTGTGCCGGACCAGCAGAAGTTGTACGCCTATGAGAACCGGCCGCTGCCCATCGGCCATGGCCAGACGATTTCGCAGCCCTATATCGTTGCCCTGATGACAGACCTGATGATGGTCAAGCCTGGCGACGCCGTGCTCGAGATCGGCACCGGCTCGGGCTATCAGGCGGCGGTGCTGGCGGGGCTGGCGCGCGCGGTGTACACGATCGAGATCATCGAACCGCTGGGGCGGCAGGCCTGCGACCGCCTGAAGCGGCTGGCCTACCGGCAGGTAGCCTGCAAGGTGGGCGACGGCTACTACGGCTGGGACGAGCACGCGCCCTATGACGCCATCATCGTCACCGCGGCGGCCAGCCATGTGCCGCCACCGCTGATCCGGCAACTGAAGCCGGGCGGCCGGATGGTGATCCCGGTGGGCGCGCAGTTCCTGACGCAGTATTTGCTGCTGGTCGAGAAGTCCGGGGACGGCAGCGTTTCCACCAGGCAGATCCTGCCGGTCAGGTTCGTGCCGCTGGTTGGCAAGCATTAAGGCATCGCGGCACATCGGCCGTGCCAGCCTGCGCCATGCCACGACCGCCACTACTCGCCCTGGCCTTGCTCTCTGCCGCCGCGCTTGGCTATGAAATCCTGCTGATGCGGCTGCTCTCCATCATCCAGTGGCATCACTTCGCTTACATGATGATCAGCGTGGCGCTGCTGGGCTACGGGGCGGCGGGTGCGCTGGTGGCACTGGCGCAGCGAACGCTGATCCGCCATTTCATGCCGGCTTTCGCTGGCGGCGCCCTGCTGTTCGGCGTTGGCGCGATGGCCTGCTTCGCGCTCGCCCAGCACGTAGCGTTCAATCCTTTGGAAATCCTGTGGGAGTCGTCACAGCCGCTGCGCTTGCTGCTGCTCTACCTGCTGCTGTTCGTGCCGTTCTTTTGCGCCGCCACGAGTGTCTGCCTGTGTTTTTCCCGCTTCAACGAGCAGGTTCACCGCATCTACAGCTTTGACATCCTTGGCGCCGGGCTGGGCTGCCTGGGCATCATCGTGGCGCTGTTCGTGCTGAGCCCGGTCGATGCACTGCGGCTGGTCAGCACGGCGGGCATGGCGGCGGCCGCACTGGCAAGCGTTGAATGCCGCTGGCATCGGCCCTGGCTGCCGGCGCTGCTGCTGTCGGTGGCAATCGTGCCGGCCGGCGTGCCAGGCGACTGGATTGCGCTGCGGCCGTCCGAGTACAAGGAGCTGAGCCAGACCCTGCGCATCGGCAACGCGCGCGTGGTGGCGGAACGGTCGAGTCCCCTCGGCTTGGTCACGGTGGTGGAGAGCCCCTCGATCCCGTTGCGGCACGCGCCCGGGCTGAGCCTCAATGCAAGCCTGGAGCCGCCGCCGCAACTGGCCGTGTTTACCGATGGCGACGGGCTCAGCGCGCTCAGCCGCTATGACGGCCGGCGTGAACCGCTTGCCTACCTGGGCGACCTCACCTCTGCCCTGCCCTATCACCTCCTGCGAGGCCCCAAGGTGCTGGTCCTGGGCAGCGGTGCGGGGGCGGACGTCTTGCAGGCAATCTATCACCGGGCCAGCGCGGTCGATGCCGTGGAGCTGAATCCGCAGGTGATCGAACTGGTGCAGGGCCGCTTCGCTGCGTTCTCCGGCAAGCCGTACAGTGCGCCCGGCGTGCGTGTCTTTGCCGGCGAGGCGCGCGGATTCCTGGCGGCCAGCACGGAACGCTACGACCTCATCCAGGTGGCCCTGCTGGATTCCTTCAGCACTTCGTCGGCGGGACTGTATGCGCTCTCCGAGAGCTATCTCTACACCGTGGAAGCCTTCCAGGGCTACCTGCGCCATCTTCGGCCCGGCGGCCTGCTGGCGATCACGCGCTGGGTCACGCTGCCACCCCGTGACATGCCCAAACTGCTCGCTACCGCCGTGGCGGCCATGGAAGGCGCGGGCGTGCCGGAGCCGTCGCGGCGGCTGGCGCTGGTCCGTGGCTGGAAGACGGCCACGCTGGTCGTCAAGAACGGGGAGTTCGATGCGGCGGACCTTGCCGCCCTGCGCGACTTCTGCCGCACGCGCTCGTTCGACGTCGAATACTATCCCGGCATCCAGCCCGATCAGGCGAATCGCTACAACGTGCTCGACAAGCCCTACTTCTACGACGCCACACAGGCCTTGCTCGGCCCCAATCGCGACCAGTTCCTGTCCCGCTATAAATTCGACGTGCGGCCAGCTACCGATGACAGGCCGTACTTCTTCCATTTCTTCAAATGGCGCACGCTGCCTGAACTGCTGTCGCTGAAGGCGCAGGGCGGCCTGCCCTTGCTGGAATGGGGCTATCCGGTGCTGGTGGCAACGCTGCTGCAAGCCACCGCCGCGGCATTGCTGCTGATCGTGGTCCCGCTCCGGATCCTGCGGCGCCGCCCTGGCCCGCAGCCCGCCAGGGGGCCTGGCGGCAATGGCGCAGCGGTGCACCAGCCGCCCGAATGGCGATTCGGCTTCTACTTCCTGGCGGTCGGCCTTGGCTTCATGTTCGTGGAGATCGCCTTCGTCCAGAAATTCATCCTGTTCCTGAGCCACCCGCTCTATGCGGTCGCGGTTGTGCTGTGCGCCTTTCTCTGCTTTGCGGGATTGGGGAGCCGGTATTCCCAGCGCATGCCTGCCCGCGGCGGCGATCACCGCGGCAGGCGGCAGGCGGCGCTGGCCGTCAGCGGCATCTGCGTGGCCTCGCTGGTCTACCTTGTGGCGCTGCCGACGGTCTTCCGGCTGCTGATCGCGTTACCGGATCCGGCCAGGATTGCCATCTCGGTGCTGCTGATCGCCCCGCTGGCGTTCCTGATGGGAATGCCGTTCCCGCTCGGTCTGGCGCGTGTGGCAGCCCACGACGAAACGCTGGTGCCCTGGGCATGGGGCATCAACGCCTGCGCCTCGGTGGTGGCGGCGGTGCTTGCCACGCTGGTCGCGATCCATGTCGGATTCACCGCGGTGGTACTGGTGGCCCTGCTCCTGTACGCTGCCGCCGCGCTTGCCTGCCCATGAATCGCGGGCCGAGGTGAGGCGCCATCCCAATGACGCTACAGGCGAATGATCACGGATTTCAGCTGCGTGTAGTGCGCGAGCGCCTCCACGCCCTGCTCGCGCCCGTAGCCGCTTTGCTTGAAGCCGCCGCATGGCGTTTGCACAAAACCGCCGCTGTACTCGTTCACGACAATGCGACCGGCCTCCAGCGCGCCGGCGACGCGATGGACACGACCGATATCGCGGCTCCAGATGCCGGCCGCCAGCCCATAGTCGGAGTCGTTGGCGATGCGGATGGCGTCCGCCTCGTCCTCGAACTTGATGACACAAAGCACCGGCCCGAAGATCTCCTCGCGCGCGATCTCCATGTCATGGCTCACGCCCAGGTAGACGGTCGGTTCGATGAACCAGCCCTTCCCCATCTCCGGGCCCTGTGCCACACGCCCCCCAATGGCCGGTACGAGCCCGACACGGCGGGCCGAGTCGAAGCTTTCCTGGACCTTCTCAAACTGGGCCCGGGTCGTCATCGGGCAATAGTTGATGACTTCGCCGCGTCATGGCCGAGCAGTTCCCCTCGGAGGTGCGCGCGACCGGCGTGGCGCTGCCCTATGCTATCTCGGTGACATTGTTCGGTGGCACGTTGCCGTACATCATGACCTCGATGTCGAAGGCGGGATTGTCGGAGTACAGCTGGGTCTATGTCGCCGCGGTCTGCGCGGTGGGGTTCCTGGTGTATGCCTTCATGCCGGAAACGAAGGGGAAAGCCCTGGACTAGACCAGACAATGCCGCGGCGCCGGACCGGACCGCGGCTAGCGTGCCCCGTCGCGGACCCCGGGAAGCGCATCGCAAGTCTATGGTCGGGCCCTCGCTACTACGGCTAATCCCTGGTCAGGTTTTCCAGCCACAGGCTCATTAGCCCGGCACGGCCCCTGACGCCGAACTTCCGGAAGATGCCGGTCACATAAGAATGGGTCGTGGAAACGGCCAGGCCGAGGCGCTGGGCAATCTGCTTTTCCGAGGCGTCGGTCAACAGCAGCCGCAAGACTTTCTGCTCGTGGGGCGCCAACGGAACGGAAGACAGCGCCAGCCCGAGGTCAAGCACGCTTTTTTTCCTCAGCGCCGTGATATCGCGCGCCACCCCGACGCGCAGCCGCTCCGACTGGAGCCATCCGGCCGACCACATGATATGGACGGCGCTGCCGTCCTTGTGGCGATAGCGGTTTTCAAAACCGACCCGCTTCTTCCCGGACATGACCTGCTTGGCCTCGATGATGGTCCTGTCCCGGTCCGCCGCCATGACCAGATCGATGATGAATTCGCCCGTCATATCCCTCGGCACATAGCCAAATATGCCTTCGCAGGCGGCGCTGACATACTGGATGCGGCCGCTCGTATCGACCAGGAACACGGCGTCCAGCAAATGGTCCGCGACTTCAGTGATGTCTTTTCCGATCTCGATACTCATGGCAGGCCGAGAAAATCCCGATGCTGGTGAATTGAATGGACACGTCGACCGGATGCAACCGAACGCGACCGGGGCAAAGTGAAGACTAGACCACTCTCCAGCGCATGTACAGCAATGGCATCGGTAGCACTGTTTCCGGCTTGCAACGCCGCAAAACCATCCCCAGTCGCCGCCAATGCCCGCGCGCCTTCAAGAGCACCCTGCTGATTAGCAGGGTATTACCTTTTGCGCCATTTCGATAGGATCTTGGCCATCATTTGCCCGCTGCTTCGATCACACAACAAAGGCCCCGCCCGGGGCTTCCAAATCCGTAGCCAACGCGAGTTGGGGCAAATGATCGAAATGCCTCCACATTGCCTGCCTCTCGCAAGGGAGGGGTCGTCGAGGTCAGGAAGGGGAGCGGCCCGGCCCGCTGACAGAGGTGGCAGTGCGGCCTCTGTCAGCGGGGACCGCGCAACGCCGCCGCGAGACCCAGTGGCCAGCACCTTCGACGCACGCCTGGTCCTCCCACTTTTTCCGTAACGGCTCTTCGCCGCTGCTCAAGACGCGCAAATCAGTGCGAGAATTTCCGGAGGCCGCAATACCCGGCAATCCAGGCCCCTCAGATCCAACACACTGCCAATGCCAGCCTTGCAGCTGAAGGAAGCATGAGCGCCGCTGAGAATGCTTCGCGAAGCGCCGACTGTCCCGCTATCCTGTTCGGCGCCTTTGACCGCCATAACTTTGGCGACCTGCTGCTGCCTCATGTCATCGCACGCCTGATCGCCCGGCCCGGCCTCCGTTACGGCGGCCTGGCCGAACGCAATCTGACAGCCCTGGGGGGCCATCGCGTGCATGCAATGGAGCGACTGGCGGCCAGCCTCGGCAACACCGCCGTCGATATCATTCATGTCGGAGGCGAGACCCTGACCTGCAATGCGTGGGAAGCGGCCGTGATGCTGCTGTCACCCGAGCGGGCTCGCGACGTCGTGGCGCAGCTCGATGCACGGCCGCTGGAGCGGGCCGCCTGGGCGCGCGAGGTGCTGGGGATGCCGGACCTCGCCCCCTATCTGCTGCAGGCCGGCATCTTTGCCAAGGCGGGGCGAGTGATTTACCACGGCGTAGGCGGCATCGCGCTTGAACAGGTTGAGCCAGCCATGCGCGACGAGGTGGTGGCCAAGCTCAAATCGGGCACTTGCGTTGGCGTCAGGGAGCAGCAGACCCGGGCCATGCTGGCGGCCAATGGCATTGACTGCCGCCTGGAACCCGACCCGGCCGTGATGGTGGCCGAGCTGTTCGGCGATCGCATCCGGCAACGCGCCCGCCATGGCGAGCTCGCGGGGGTGGTCTCGCGCTTTCCGCGTGGATATCTCGCGGTGCAGTTCAGTGCCGACTTTGGCGATGATGAAACGCTTGCGCAGCTTGCCTCCCAGCTTGAACGTGTGTCCCGGGCCAGAGACCTCGGCGTGGTGCTGTTCCGCGCCGGCGCGGCGCCCTGGCACGATGACCTTGGCTGCTACCGGCGCCTCGCGGCACGACTGCGAGACACCCCCATCGCAGTGTTTGGCTCGCTCAACCTGTGGGATATCTGCGCGCTGATCGCGCACAGCCGCGGTTTCGCCGGCAGCAGCCTGCATGGCAGCATCGTTGCGGGCGCGTTCGCCCTGCCCCGGTTGGGCGTGCTGCGGCCCGGGCAGGCGCTTGCGCAGAGCAAGCAGGCTGCCTTTGCCGCGACCTGGGGCTCGGCCGGAGCGCCGGCGGCGGTGCCCGTGCAGGAGCTTGCCGCCGGCATGGACATCGCCTTGGCAACCGGGACTGCGCAGCGCGAAGACCTGGCCCGGGGATTGGCCAAGGCCTTTCGGGACAGCTTCAGCGCGGTCCGCGACAGCTAAGCCACCAGGAAACGCTCGCATAAAAGGGCCCAATATGCCGCGCCCACAGGAATGTTTCCGTCATTGAAGTCGTAAGCAGGATTGTGCACGCTGCAGCCTCCTGCCTTGCCTGCTTCGCCATTGCCAATCCACAGATAGCAGCCAGGCACCGACTCCAGCATGAACGCAAAATCCTCACTGGCGGCAATGGGCGACGCTTGGCCATTGACATGTTCTGGACCCAGCAGTTCTAGCGCGACCTGATGCGCAAATTCCGTCTCAGCCCTTGTGTTCACAAGTACCGGGTAGCCACGCTGATAATCGACCTGCGCTTTCACGCCATAGCTTTGCGCCTGTGCGGATACCAGGTCTTTGATGCGCTGTTCGAGCAGTTCACGCACGCTGCGGTCCAATGCGCGCACACTCAGCCTCAGCACGGCGTGCGCGGGAATGATATTGGCGACGGTACCGGCCTGGAACGCCCCTACGGTAATGACAGCCGTTTTCAACGGATCGACATTGCGCGCCACAATCGTCTGCAAGCCCATCACGATCGCTGCGCCTGCCACGACAGGGTCGACGGCGTCGTGGGGAATCGCCCCATGTCCGCCGACGCCTTCCAGCGTGATGGTCACGTTGTCAGCGGAAGCCTGGGCGGGTCCGTCGCGCAGCAGCAATCGGCCCGCGCGCGTGCCGGGTACGTTGTGCATGGCAAAGACGGCATCGCAAGGATACTTTTCGAACAGCCCGCCCTCCATCATCTTCTTTGCGCCGCCCAGCCCTTCCTCGGCCGGCTGGAAGATGAGGTTCAAGGTGCCGCTGAAACTACCGTGCCGGGCCAGGTACCTTGCCGCGCAAAGGAGCATGGCCGTATGGCCATCATGCCCGCAGGCGTGCATCACACCCGGATGGCAGCTTGCATAGGGCAGCCCCGTGACCTCGCTCATCGGCAGGGCATCCATGTCGGCCCGGATGCCGAGGCGCCGCTTGCCTGTGCCGCGCCGCAGGCGGCCGACGACACCCGTCGTGCCCAGTCCACGCTCGACCTCATAGCCCCATTCGCCAAGCAGGCTAGCCACGATTTCGCTGGTGCGATGCTCTTCGAAGCCGAGTTCAGGATGCCGGTGCAGGTCGTGCCGGACTGCGACGAATTCGTCTGCGCTGTGCTTCAGCGCGGCCAGGATGGGATGCATGCGCGTCCTTACTGCGGTTGCAGGCCAATGGCACGGGCAATGCCGCGGTACTGTTCGATGCTTTGCTGATACGCCTTCTGGCTCTCCGCCAGCGACACTGGCCTGGATGCCGGCAGGTTCGCCGCGTCAAGGCTGGCGCGCACGGCGGGATCCGCCAGCGTCTGCACAATGGCTTTGTGCAGCGCTTGCACGACCGGCTCTGCGGTGTCCTTTTTCACGAATACGCCGGCCCAGGTCGCGTAATTGAAGCCCCGCAGTGCCTTGCTCTCATTCACGCTGGGCACCGATTTCACGGCATCCAGGCGCGTCGGAGATAGCACGGCCAGCATCCTGACCTGACCGCTACGCATGCGTTCAATGTCGGGCTTGCCAAACGGCGAGATAAAAATGTCGATGATCCCGCCCACGAGGTCCTGGATGACCGGCGCACCGCCCTTGTAGGGGACGTGTGTCATCGGTACGCCGATGGTCTGGGACATATGTGCCCCGAGCAGGTGATACAGCGAGCCGACACCCACGCTCGCATACGTCAGCGGCTTGCCAGCCTTGGCTGCCTGCGCGGCATAGGCGGCCAGTTCGTCGACATCCTTTACCGGCAGATCCCTGCGCACCAGGATCGCAAGATCGACAGCGCCGACCATATGCACCAGCCGGAAATCCTCGCTCCTGAATTTGATTGCCGCATTGGCCAGCGGGGTAGTAATGAGCTCGCCAGGCCCTGCCTGCAATAGCAAATGGCCGTCGGCCGGTGCGTGCAGGACCTTCTGGGCGGCAATTGCTCCACCAGCTCCCCCAAGGTTCTCGACAATGACCGGCTGCCCGAACTGCCGGGAGAGCGGCGCGTTCAGGTTCCGCGCAACCACGTCGGAGAGGCCGCCCGCCGGGAAAGGCACCATCAGCGTTACCGGCCTGTCAGGAAAGCCGTGGGCCGGCGCCAGGCCGGTAAAAAGCAGTCCTGCAACCATGCCGCCCAGCCAGCGGCGGCCAACGTTCTTGAATCGGGTCATGGCTGTCTCCTCAGTGCGTGTTTTTGTGGAATCGGATCGTAAAACGCCATCGACGATGTGTCCAATGCATTATTAGTCTAAAATTTATTCAAAAATCTCATACCAAAGTGCGTAATGCATCTCAAACATCTTAAGCATCTGCTGATGGTGGCGGATATGGCGTCCTTCAGCCAGGCGGCGCAACGCCTGCACCTGACCCAGTCCGCGCTGAGCCGGAGCATCCAGACGCTGGAGGACGAACTGGGAGGCCGTCTGATCGACCGGCACGGCAAGCGCAATGTGCTGACGCCATTGGGGGAGCTGATTGCAAACCGGGCCCGGCGTATCGTGTTCGAGGAAGCCGAGCTGCACCGCAGCGTCGAACTATTCCACCATCACAACCTGGGAGCCATCCGCGTCGGCCTGGGCGCGGGGCCGGGCGCCGTGCTGGCGACGCCGTTTCTCCGATACATGGCCAGGCACCATCCCGGCATACAGGTCAGCGTGTCGCTTGGCACTTCCGATGCGCTGATGATCCAGCTGCGTCAGCGTTCGCTTGATGCCGTCATCGTGGAGGTGAGCAGCGTGGCGCCAGCCACGGACCTTCGCCACGAACTGCTTAACGCGTTGCAAGGTCGTTTTATCTGCCGCACAGGACATCCGCTTCTGCAACAGGCCGCCGGCGGCAACGCCATAACGTTCGACGATGTCATGCGATATCCGCTGGCTTCCGCCCCACTCAGCACGGAAGTCGCACGCAGCCTGGTGAAGCGCTTCGGGCCGCGAGCCGATCCGGAGCATTGCCTGAGCCTCAGGTGCGAGAATGTCCGGAGCCTGGTCGAAGCTGTGCTGGATTCCGACGCGATCCTGTTCAGCATCGTCGCGGCGGTGCGTGCGGAATTTGCCGAAGGGAAACTATGCGAGCTGGTCACCACGCCGGCGGTCGACGACGGGCCACGCTATGCCTTTTTCACGCTTGCAGGGCGCACTGAGGCGCCAAGCATGGAGTTGTTCCGCAGATTCGTGGATGAGCATTTGCGGGACTAGTGCCACCTTTCGCCGGCTCCGGAATAGAGGTTGGAAACTGGTGGCACAAGTCCCTCGAAAGGAAGGGCTATCGCCCTTCCTCTCACCGCCCGGTCTTCTCCTGCGACACATCCATGATCATCCGCGTCAACAGGTACAGCCTCGGCGTGACCGAGTTCAGGTCGACATACTCGGCATCGTTGGAGTGGGCGCCGAACCCGCGCAGCCCGAAGCGTTCGATCACCGGCGCTTTGGTGGCCGCAGCGGCAAAGGCCGCGTCAGTGCCACCGCCCTCCGCGGTGTCATGGACCTGGAGCGTTTCGCCGATCTCGGCATAGACGCCCTGCGCATGCGCGGCGAGCTTGCGTGCCGCGTCGGTTACCTCGAGCGGCGGACGGCGGCGCTCGAATTTCACTTCCACCTTGGTGTCGGGAATCAGCTGCTTGCGGATGCGTTCCTGCAGCGTTTTCTCAAGGCTATCGTAGTCAGCGGTGCGCAGCACGCGTACGTCTGCCTGCGCGCTAGCGGTGGCCGGGATCACGTTGCGATTGGTGCCGGACGAGGAGACGGTCCAGTTGACCTTGAGGCCGGTGGCCGGATTGGACAGGTCGCGCATCTGCAGGACCTGGTGCGACAGTTCATAGAGCGCATTGCGGCCCTGCTCCGGCGCACTGCCCGCGTGCGACGCCTTGCCCTGCACCGTGAGATAGATCGAGCCGATGCCGCTGGTCGCCAGCGACAGGCGGTCGCCGTTGACGCGGCTGGCCTCGCACGAGAACACGGCATCCTGCTGCGCGCCCAGCCGGCTCAGCACGGCGCGCGCACCGGGCGAGCTGATTTCCTCGTCGCCGTTGATCAGCACCGTCAGCGTGCCGTAGTCCTTGAACTTCATCTTCTGCAGGATGGCGATGGTGTGCAGGATCACGGCCACGCCGTTCTTGTCGTCGGCGATGCCCAGCCCGTAGGCGCGGTCACCCTCGATGCGGAAGGGCTGCTGGGCCAGCATGCCACGCAGGTACACGGTGTCCATATGGGCGATCAGCATGACGTTGCGCTTGCCGCTGCCCTTGAACTGCGCCATCACCATCTTGCCCACCTGCTTGGGCGTGTCTTCCATCCGGTAGATTTCGGCGGGCTCGACCAGCTTGGCTTCGGTGGCGCCCAGTGCCGCCAGCCGGTCGCGGATCAGCGTGGCGATGCGGTCCAGCCCTTCGATGTCCTTGCTGCCGGACTCGATCGACACCAGGTCTTTCAGGGTCGCGATGAGTGCAGGCTTCTCCTGTTGCGCGAGCTGGTGAACCGGTTCGACCGGGGCGGCAGCCGCGGTACCGGCAAGCGTGGCGCAGGCGATGAACAGACTGGTGGCGCTAAGGGAGATACGGCGAGGCATGGACAAGGTCTCCGGGGGTTGCGGGTTGTGGAGGGGGAATGCCGGGGCTTTGAACAATGCCCCCAACGCGGCTGATGCTGCACTCCGCGAGCATAGCGCGTCGGCGGGTGACGCGCTATGGCAGGCGCCGCAGCCAAGGGGACGCCTGTTGCTCCCCCGCGTCGAACAGCCTTACCTCACAACGGCCCCGGAAGCGCCTTCAGACCGACCCACAGCACACCGATGACGACATTGACCGGCACGCTGAGCGCGCAGGGCACGTAGAACAGCGCAGACAGCCCTGGCGCGCATAGCATCAGTTCGACCGCGCCACCCAGTGCGTAGAAGAACAGGCCGCACCAGAGCCACCGTCGCATATAAGTCAGCAGCCAGTGCGCGTGCGCCTGGTTGAAACGCCAGGCAACCGAGCGCTCGAGCAGGTTGCCGCGGCTGGCGTCCCGGAACAGCCAGCCGAAAAAGAAGTAGCGATACAGCATGGTGCGAAAGGCAAGCTCTTGCATGATGACTCCTTCAGCCGCGCCAGCCTGCAGTACTCCAGGCCTATGTCAGAAGCGTTGCCGGAACTTGCTGTGCCAGAAGCGTCACCGTGGGGCGCTGCAGGCAAGATACCGGCTCAACAAGCTCCAGCGTATCAAGGAATCGCCCTGTCCGAAGCCCCTCCGCGCCATCTGCGCCCTCTGCGCTCGTCATCCTGTCCGCTTGCATGCAACAACCAATGCCAGGCGACGGCCTGATCCCGTCTCAGCCCCCGAAGCGGATCGGGTCGTACGGCAAAGCATCGATATAGGGCACCTCCTCGTCTATCAGTTCGGCGAGCAGTCGCGCCGTGGCCGGGCCCAGCGTGAAGCCCTGGTGCGCATGCCCGAAGTTGAACCACAAACCGGGATGGCGCGGCGCCCTGCCCACGATGGGGCGCATGTCCGCGACGCAAGGTCTGGCCCCCAGCCACGGCGTAGCTTCGACCGGTTCGCCAAGCCGCACCAGTTCGCTGGCGTAGCGTTCGGCCCGCAGCAACTGGACGGGCGTCGCCGGCGCTTCGTGGTGCGCGAATTCGGCACCCGTGGTCAGGCGCAGGCCGCGCTTCATGGGCGCCAGCATCAGGCCGTTCTCGGCATCGAGCAGCGGCAGTTTCGGCATCGGATCGGCTGCGTAGTGGCGGTGGTATCCGCGCTTCACGAACAGCGGAAAACGGTAGCCGAGCGGCCGGGTCAAAGCCGGAGCCCAAGGCCCGAGCGCGATCACCGCATGGGCCGCCGTGAGCGGCCCGTCGTCGGTGGCCACGGTCCAGCCGGTGCCCGTTTGCTTCAGCGTGGTGGCATCGCCCCGGCGGATGGTGCCGCCCTCGTTTTCGAAGTACGTGGCGTAGCGGTTCACCAACTCGCCGGGGTCGGCGATGGTCCAGGGGTCGCGCCAGTGGATCGCGCCGGCCATGGACCCGTGCAGCGCCGGCTCGGTGGCGGCAAGCCCTGCGCTGTCGAGAATCCGGCAATCGAGTCCGTGCAGCCGCGCCACCTCGGTGGCATTGCGCGCCGCCTGCTCGAACGGCAAGTTGCGACGATAACCCTGCAGCCATCCCGACCGGCTCACGAGGTCCTGGGCGCCGGCCAGCGTGAGCAGGCGTTCATGCTCGGTGAGGCAGTGGCGGATCAGTGCGCTATAGGCCGTCACCGTCCCGGCATACCGCGCGGGCGCCGATTCGCGCCAGTAGCGCGCCAGCGTCGGCAGCAGGCTCGCCAGCGCCAGCGGGTGGTAGTGGACATCGTTGCCCTGGCGGGTAATCACGCGCAGCACGGCCATCCACTCGCGCGGAAAGGCATAGGGCTGCACCGCTTCGCGCTGGATGATGCCGGCGTTGCCATACGAGGTTTCCCTGCCGGGTGCCTGCCGGTCGACCAGCACGACCGCGTGGCCGCGCTGGCGCAGCGCCAGCGCCGTGCAGACGCCGACCATGCCGGCGCCGAGTACCAGGATCTCCTTGGTCATGCCTGTATTCTGCCTTTTAAGAGAGGGTCGAAGCGACGACCGGGATTTCAAGTCAAGCCGGCATGCGGGTTTGCGGGAGCGGCACGTGTGCGGTCGGGTCATGGCAAGCAACAGGTCGGGGAAGGCAACGGCATCCCATGCCTGATTCTGCATTGCCGGATGGGCCGGACGGAACATGCGGTGCGAGCAATTAATTGAACGCATGATTGCCGATCTGGCAATCATGCCTCGCCAATCTGCGTAATGGCCGCGGCCAGGTGCTGGACGAAAGCCCGCCCCGCGGGTGGCAGGTTGCGCCGGGCCAGGGTCTGGATCTCGACATAGCGCTCGTTCATCTCCCGGTCGCGCAAGGGCACGGCGGCGATGGTGCCCGCCTTCAGCTGGCTCCGTACCGAAAGCTCCCCGTAGAAGGTAATCACGCCGCCCCCTGCTGCCGCGAATCCGAGCAAGGAATTCAGCTGGTTGCTGGAAAACACGGTCTGGTAGCTCAATCCCTGGCGGCTGCAACCTGTGTCGAGCAACTGCCGCAGCGAACTGTCCTTGGGCGGCAACGCCAGCGGATGGGCGACGACCTGGGACAAGGAAAGCTGGCGCTGGCCCGCCAGCGGATGATCCGGGGACATGACCGCCAGCACGGGCGCCGGATGGCGCAGCTCCACCTCGATATCCAGTTCCGGAAGCCCGCTCAGCGTGATGCCGACGTCAGCTTCACCGTCGCGGATGCGCTTGGCAATGTCGCCCTGCGGGCAGACGTCCAGGTCGAAGCGGATGCCGCCGTACTTCTCGCGGAAGCTCGCCGCCAGCGTCGGAATGAAATCGTGCGCCAGGCCCTCCACGCTCGCCAGTCGGACCTGCCCCACGCGCAGGCCGCGCAGCGCCTGGATATCCCCCGTGACGCGCTCGATGTCCTGCTGCGCCCGCTTGGCATGGGCAGCCAGCAACTCTCCCGCCGCATTGGGGACGAGGCCCCGCGCCCGCCTGTCGAACAACAAGGTGTCGAGCTCGCTTTCCAGCTTGGCGATCTGCCGGCTGACCGCCGACGGCGCCACATTGAGCTTCTGGGCGGCGTCCTTGACCGAGCCGGTGCGCACGACCTCGAGGAAGTAGCGGACAGCGGTTTCCTGCAGGATGCGGTAGGACATGGTGGCTTGGGCAGGGACAAGGGGCGACAAGGTCGATTCTATTGATTGCCGATTCGGCAATCAAGACTTCGAAACATTGCTACGATCTCACTCCGGATCGGTCGTACGATGGTGTCACGCGCCCTGCTATGCAACGCGTCGTCCTGCCACCTGCCGGAGCACCAATATGCGATCCCCCACCCACCGCGTCTTGTTCGTCCTGACGGCCTGCGGCCTCGCCGCCGGAACTGCTCTGGCGCCGGCCGTTACCGCCGCGCAAGGCAGCTATCCATCCAAGCCGATCCAGCTGATCCTGCCGTTTCCGCCAGGCGGCGCCACCGATGTGGTCGGCCGCGTGATCGCCAGGAAAATGGGCGAACGCCTTGGCCAGACCGTGGTGGTTGAGAACCGTCCCGGCGCCGGCACCGTCGTCGCGGCCAGCTATGTGGCCAAGTCGGCACCGGACGGCTACACCCTGATGGCGACGTCGGGCACCACGTTCACGGTCAATCCCGCGGTCTACGCGCGGCTGCCCTATGACCCGCAGAAGAACTTCGATCCGATCGGCCAGATCGGCTCGACCGGCCTGATCCTGCTGGCGAACCGCGATGTGCCCGTGAACAACCTCAAGGAGTTTGTCACCGCGGCCAAGGCCGAGCCTGGCAAATACTCGTACGGCTCGTTCGGCGCCGGCACCACGGCCCATTTCGCCGCGGAGCAGTTGCTGAACCTCACCGGCACCAAGCTGCTGCATGTGCCCTATAAGGGTAGCGCCCCCGCCATGACCGACCTGATCGGCGGCCAGATCCCGTTCAGCGTGGACACCGTGGCCGCGGCCCTCCCGCAGCTCAAGGCCGGCAAGATCAAGGCCATCGCGGTCACCACAGCGAAGCGCTCGTCGCTGTTGCCCAATGTGCCGACCGTCGCCGAAAGCGGCTATCCCGGCATGGACGCCAGCACCTGGATCGCGCTGGTCGCGCCGCATGGCGTGCCGCCGGAAGTCAAGGCGAAGCTGGAAAAGGCGCTGGCCGAATCCGTCGCCGATCCGGCCACGCGCAAGCAGCTGACCGACAACGGCATCGAGCCCTCCTACGCGCCCGGCAAGCAAGTCAGCACCATGATCGAAAAGGAAATCCCGCAGATGCGGGCCATTGCGCAACGCGCAAATATCAAGCTCGACTGACCTTCAGACGCGGGCCATTGGCGCCGGGACGGCGCGGCTCCGGAGACACCAATTTCATGAACGCCCAAGACAACCTGACCTCGGCTTCCGCGGTCGAACTCCGCCGCCTGATCGGCACCGGGGAGATCTCGCCGGTTGAACTGCTCGACGCCTGCATCGCCCGCATCGAGACCTACAACCCGCTCATCAACGCGATCACCGCCACCTGCTTCGAGCGCGCACGCGAAGAAGCGCGGCGCGCCGAGCAGGCGGTGCTGCGCCGCGAACCGCTGGGCCTGCTGCATGGCCTGCCGCTGGGGGTCAAGGACCTGGAGGCCACCGAGGGCCTGCTGACCACCTATGGCTCGCCGCTGTACCGCGGCCATGTACCCACCCAGGACAACGTGCTGGTGTCGCGGCTGCGGGCGGCCGGCGCCATCGTGGTCGGCAAGACCAATATCCCGGAAATGGGCGCCGGCGCGAACTCCCGCAATGCCGTCTGGGGCGCGACCGGCAACCCCTTCAACCCGAACCTCAACGCCGGCGGGTCCTCCGGCGGCTCGGCCGCCGCACTGGCCGCGGATTTCCTGCCGGTTTGCACGGGTTCTGATACCGGTGGCTCGCTGCGCATTCCCGCGGCCAAATGTGGCGTGGTCGGCTTCCGGCCCTCGCCCGGCGTGGTCCCGAACTCGCGCAAGCTGTTGGGATGGACGCCGATCTCGGTGGTCGGCCCGATGGGCCGCACAGTCGCCGATGCCTGCCTGCAGCTCGCGGCTTCGGCGGGTGTATCGGTCACCGATCCCTTGAGCTATGCGGTGGATGCCGCCGCCTTCGCCTCCCCGGCGCCCTTGGACCTGTCATCGTTGCGGGTCGGCTGGACCGAGGACTTCGGCTGCTGCGCCGTGGACGAAGGCATCCGCCGGGTGTTCCGCGGCAAGATCGCCGCGATGCAGCATCTGTTCAAGCGTTGCGACGAGGTGAGCTTCGATCTTGGCGATGTGCATCGCTGCTTCGACGTGCTGCGCGCGGAGAGCTTTGTCGCCGGCATGCACGAGGCCTACCAGCGCGACCCCGCCAGCCTGGGGCCGAACACGCGCGCCAATTACGAGATGGGCGCGAAGATGTCGCTGGTGGACAGCGCATGGGCGCAGGCGGAGCAGAACCGCATCCTGCAGCGCTTCCAGCAGGCCTACCAGGATTACGACCTGATCCTGTCGCCGACCACGCCGGTCTCGCCGTTCCCGTGGACGCGCCTGTTCGCGGAGACCATCAACGGGGAAAAGCAGGAGAACTACTACCGCTGGCTGGCATTGACCTATGTCGTGACTTTGACCACGCACCCGGCCATCTCGCTCCCGTGCGGCACCGATGAGCTCGGCATGCCGTTCGGCCTGCAGGTGACCGGCCGCTTCCGCGCCGACGCGCAAACGCTGGGCGCGGCGCAAGCGATGGAAACGGCCTTTGCCGGCTCGGCGGCGTTGCGCCGTCCGGTGCCTGACCTGGCCTCGCTCAAGCCGGCCACGCCGGCGCTACGTTCCATTGTCACGGCGCCGCCGGTCTTCAACGCAGGGGCGCATCGGGAGGGCGTTTCCGCGGTATAGCCTGGCTCGGGGGCCGCAACGCAGTCCTACCATCGTGGTTCGCGATGGCAGGCTCTCGAACCACTGTTTTTCAGCCGGCTTGCCGCCGGTCATCATTTGGCCGTCCCCCAGTACCGCCCGCGTTCGCGCGGCAAAGCACAAAGGAATGCCAAATGGAGACTGTCGAACAGAGGCCCGGTCGTTACCGGTTCACGGGCCACGAGCGTGTGCTGCACAACGTATCGGCCCCAGCCGCCCTGCCCGGCGTCCTGTCGCTGCTTGGCTACAGCCGCGTGTTCATCGTGTGCTCCCGGTCGATACACACGAAGACCACCTTCATTGACCAGCTGAAGGCCCGCCTGGGCGGCCAGATCGTCGGCCTGACCGACGACGTCGGCGAGCATTCGCCATTGTCCAATGTGCTGAAGGCGGCCCGCGCCGCCCGCGATGCGCGCGCGGATGTCCTGCTCTCTGTGGGCGGTGGCTCCGTCATGGACATGTGCAAGGCGATGCAGCTTTGCATCTCAGAGGGCGCCTACGACCGGGAAAGCATGCTGGCGCTGCAATTCGTGTTGTCCGAGGACGGCACGGAAATGCTGACCACATCGCACGCACCGGCGGCGATTCGCCAGATCGCGATTCCGACGACGCTGGCCACCTCGGAATGGACACCGGTCAGTACGCCTGTCGATGACGAAACCCGGCTCAAGGCACGCTTCGTGGTGCCGGATGGCTCGCCACAGGCGATCCTCTACGACCCTGTCCTGCTCCAGCAGACCCCAACGCGCCTGCTCATGTCGACCGGCATCCGCGGGCTCGATCACGCTATCAATACGGCCTGCTCTTCCGCCACCCATCCGTTTGCCAGCCTGCTTGCGGAGAAGGCGATCCAGCTCTATATGCAGAACCTGCCGAAACTGCGCGACACGACGCAGCGGGATCCCTTCACGCAGTGCCAGCTCGCCACCTGGTACACGGGCATGGGCCAGATGTCCGTGCCCCACGGATTCAGCCATTGGATGGTCCATATCATCGGGCCTTATGGCGGCATCGCGCACAGCGATGCGGCATGCGTGCTGATGCTGGCACAGGCGAAATGGCTCGAAGGCACGGCCACGTCGCAGCATGACCGCCTGCGCGCTGCCCTCGGACAACCCGGGCGGCCGTTCCATGACATCCTGCGCGATTTGCTCGTGGAACTGGGCATGCCGACCACGCTCGGAGACCTTGGACTCGCCAGGGCCAAGGTCGAGAGCATGATCGGCCCGGCGCTGGAGCATCCGATGGTGACGCGCAACAACCTTCGGCCGATCACGACCGAGGCTGACCTGAGGGCTGTCCTTGAGCTGGCCTGGCAATGACAATTGTCGCGCAGCACGGATTGTGCCGTCGCATCGGACGATGGCACAATCCGCTTGCCCCCATGCCTGGGGCCGGGATGCCGGCTCCGGTCCTGATTTCTTCCTGCCATGAGGATCGATCCGGTTTCGCTCAGGCTGTTCCTTGCGGTGTCCGAGCTCGGCACGATCGCGGCCGCCGCTGAGCGCGAGCACATCGCCGCCTCCGCCGTCAGCAAGCGCATCAGCGATCTCGAGGCGCTGCTGCGCACGCAATTGCTGGAGCGCAGCAACAAGGGCATCTTCCCCACGCCGGCGGGCATCGCGCTGCAGAACCTGTCGCGCGGCATCGTCAACGACCTCGACAATGTCGCGACGAAGATGCAAGAGTACGCCAGCGGCACGCGCGGCCTGGTCCGCATCTATGCCAACGTTTCCTCCATCGCCCAGTTTCTGCCAGCCGACCTGCAGGGCTTTATCGAGAAGTATCCCGACGTACAGCTGCAACTCGAGGAGCGGATCAGCACCGCGATCCTGCGCGGCGTGGCAGAGAACGCCGCCGACATCGGCTGCTATGCCGAGGTGGGCGGGCACCAGCATGACGTCATCACCCTGCCGTACCGGGAGGACCAGCTCGTCGTGGTCGTGCCAAAGGGAAGCCCGCTCGGTCGGCGCAAGAAGCTGAACACAGCGGAACTGCTGGGGCACCACCTGATCGGCTTGCAGACCGGCAGCTATATCAATCTGCAGCTGCAGCGCATCGCCGGCGAGCTCGGGGTGCCGGTGAAGTTCCGCATGCAGGTCAACAGCTATGACGCGGTATGCCTGATGGTGGAGTCCAATATGGGCATCGGCATTCTGCCCGTCAGCCTTGCCAGGCGCTATGCCAGGACACTGGGCATTCGCGCCATCGGCCTCGATGCACCATGGGCACAGCGCAGGCTCAACCTGTGCATTCGCTCCTACGATGGTCTTCCCGTGGCGGCCCGGTTGCTGGTGGACCACCTGTGCCCGGCGGCGCGGTCGATCGCCGCCGCCACGCGATCCACCGCCTAGTCGACTGTCGCCCTGGCGGTCAGGCGCCCGGGTACCGCCAACGCCGCAAACAGGCGCACCCCGCCTTGCCGCCGCCGCACTGCCGGAATCCTTGCCACCCCAGCCGATTGTGCATCTAATAGGTGAGAGTAACGCCGACGTGACCAATGCTCGCCAGGAGCCGAAATGCGCTGCACAAGTTGCGGTTTCGCGAACCTCGCAGGCGCCAACTTCTGTGAGGAATGCGGGGCCCGGCTTGTCCGCGTCTGCCCGCAGTGCGGCGAGGAGGCCACTCACGCCGCCAAGTTCTGCCGTGCGTGCGGCTTTGCACTGGCCGACGCGCCTGCCGCTGCTCCATCCTCGAAACCGCCCGCCCCCCCAGTCCCGGCACCCGTTCACTACACGCCACCCCACCTCGCCGAACGCATCCTGGCCGAGAAGGCGGCCATGGAAGCCCGCGGCGAAGCCGCCGGCGAACGCAAGACCATCACCGCGCTGTTCGCCGACATGGCCGGCTCGACCGCACTCACCCAGGACCTGGACCCCGAGGACACGCGCCGCCTGATCGACCCCGTTGTCACGCTGATGATGGAGGCCGTCCACCACTATGAAGGCTACGTGGCCAAGTTCCTGGGCGACGGCATCCTGGCGCTGTTCGGCGCCCCCATCGCCCACGAAGACCATGCCTTGCGCGCGCTGTACGCGGCGCTGCGGATGCAGGATGCGATGCATCGGCACAGCGACCGGGTGCGGCTCGAGCAAGGCATCCCGCTGCAGATCCGGATCGGCATCCATACCGGCGAGGTGGTGGTGCGCTCGATCCGCAAGGATGACCTGCATACCGATTACGATCCGGTCGGGCACACCATCCATATCGCCTCGCGCATGGAAGGGATCGCCACGCCCGCGTCGATCCTGGTGAGCGAATCGACCCACAAGCTGACCGAAGGCTACTTCGAGTTCACGGCGCTGGGCACCACGCATGTCAAGGGCGTGCGGGAGCCGCTGGCGGTGTATGAGGTGGTCGGCCTCGGGGCCTTGCGCACGCGCCTCCAGGTGGCGGCGCATCGTGGCCTGGCCCGTTTCGTCGGGCGCCTCGCGGAACTGGAGCATCTGCACGATGCGCTCGAGCAAGCCAAGGCGGGCAACGGACGCATCGTCGCGGTGGTCGGCGAGGCCGGCGTGGGCAAGTCCCGCCTGTTCCACGAGTTCAAGGTCAGGTCACAGCAAGGCTGCCTGGCGCTGGAGACCTTCTCGGTGTCGCACGGCAAGGCCTTTGCCTACCTGCCGCTGATCGAGCTGCTGAAGAACTATTTCCAGATCACGGCCCAGGACGGCGACCGCAGCTGCCGCGAGAAGGTGACCGGCAGGCTGCTGACGCTCGATCGTTCGCTGGAAGACCACCTGCCCTACCTGCTCTACCTGATGGGGACGGTAGAGTCCGGCTCGCCATTGCCGACCAT
Source organism: Cupriavidus sp. DF5525 (assembly GCF_040149425.2). NCBI lineage: Bacteria > Pseudomonadati > Pseudomonadota > Betaproteobacteria > Burkholderiales > Burkholderiaceae > Cupriavidus > Cupriavidus sp. DF5525. The sequence continues at coordinate 2,315,802 of NZ_CP168265.1, forward strand.
GGACCCGGCCATCCGGCGCCAGCGGACCTTCGATGCCATCGCCCGCCTGCTGGTCCGGGAGAGCCTCAACCAGCCGCTGCAGGTGATCTTTGAAGACCTGCAATGGCTGGACGGTGAGACCGAAGCCTTCCTCAACATGCTGATCGAGCATGTGCCGGGCGCGCGCATCGTGCTGCTGGTCAATTACCGGCCGGAGTATGTCCATCACTGGGACGGTGGCGAGCACTACTCGCAATTGCAGTTGCAACCGCTGGGACCGGCCGAGGCACAGGGACTGCTGACCGCGCTGCTCGGCGACGACCACAGCCTGGTGCCGCTGAAGCGGCTGATCCTCGACAAGACCGAAGGCAACCCGTTCTTCATGGAAGAAGTGGTGCAGACCCTGGTCGAGGAAGGGGCGCTGCTCGGCCCGCCCGGTTGCTACCGCATCGAGGAGGCACCCGCCCTGCTCCATATCCCGACCACCGTGCAGGGTGTGCTGGCCGCGCGTATCGACCGGCTGCCGCTGGCCCAGAAGGAACTGCTGCAGACGCTGGCCGTGATCGGCAAGGAATTCCCGCTGAGCCTGATCCTGCGCGTCAGCAGCCTGGAGGAAGCCAGGCTGCGCCCGCTGCTGGCCGACCTGCAGGCGGCGGATTTCATCTACGAGCGCCCGGCGTTCCCGGAGGTCGAGTACGCGTTCAAGCATGCCCTGACCCAGGAGGTCGCCGGCAACTCGCTGCTCAGCGAGCAGCGCAGCGCGCTGCATGAAAGCACCGCGCAGGCCATCGAGACCATCTTCCACGGCCGCCTCAAGGACTACTGCAGCGAGCTGGCGCACCACTACAGCCACAGCGGCAATATCCCCAAGGCGGTCGAATACCTGCACTGCGCCGGCCAGCAGGCGCTGCAGCGCTCGGCGCAGGCTGAGGCAATCCTGCACCTGAGCACGGCGGTCGAACTGCTCAAGCGGCAGCCCGACAATGCCGAACGCGCGCGCCTGGAGCTGACGCTGCTGCTCGCGCTCGGGCCGGCGCTGATGGCCTCGCGCGGCCAGGCCTCGGCGGAAGTGGAAGCCAATTACCGGCGCGCGCTGGCATTGTGCGAGCAAGGCAAGCAGACGCCGTATATGTTCTCGGCGCAGTTGGGCCTGTGGGCGTTCTACCAGCTGCGCGCGCAGTACCAGGTCTCGCTGCCCCTGGGCAAGCGGTTGCTCGGCCTGGCGCTGAAGTCGCAGAAGCCCAAGCAGCTTGCCGAGGGCCATCGCGTGCTGGGCGCCACGCTGTTCCGCCTCGGCAAGCTCGATGCCGCGCGCATGCATATGGAGCAGGTGCTCGCCGTGCAGCACCCTGACGAGCAAGGGTACGACTTCCTGATGGGCTACGGCCGCGACCCGGCCGTCCACGCGACCAGCACGCTGAGCTGGATCCTGTGGTACCTCGGCCATCCGGACCAGTCCCACGAGACCAGCCAGCGGGCGCTGGTCATGGCCCGCGCGCGCCCGGATGTCTACAACCTTGCGCTCTGCCTGGTGTTTGCCGCTGAGTTGCACCAGTGCCGGCGCGAGCCGCAACTGACCCGCGAGTACGCCGAGGCGGCCATCGCGATTTCCGGGGAGCAGGGATTCCCGATCTACCTGGCGTGGGGCCACGTGCTGCAGGGCTGGGCGCTGGCCCGGTTGGGAAGCCACCAGGAGGGCATCGCACTGATTCACCAGGGCCTTGCCGCCTACGAGGCCACCGGTGCGGCACTGGGCGTGCCGAACCTGCTGGCGCTGCTTGCCGATGCCTGTGGCAATGCGTGCCAGACCGCGGCCGCGCTGGACGCGCTTGCCCGGGCACAAGCGCTGGTGCAAGAGACTGGCGAGCGGCTCGATGAAGCCACCCTGCACCGACTCAGGGGAGACATGCTGCTGCAGCAGCAGGCCAAACGCCCCGGCCAGGCCGCCTCTTGCGATGAGGCCGAAGCCTGCTTCCACCGGGCCATCGCGGTCGCCCGCGAACAGGGTGCCAGGCCGCTGGAGCTGCAGGCTACGCTGAGCCTGGCCCGCCTGTGGCAGCAACAAGGCAAGGCCGACGCGGCGCGCCAGGTGCTGGCACAGATCTACGCCAGCTTCAGTGAGGGCACCGATACCGCGGACTGGCAACAGGCGCAGGCGCTGCTCGCAGCGCTTGCCGGCAAGGACGCCAATGCCCCAGGGCCTGCGCGCGCATGACACCCATCCAAGCCCGCCACCTGGAAGACCGCTTTCTCGCCCTGTGGACGCGTTCGGGAGGCGCGCGCGCGCGCGCAGCCTTTGCCGACCTGGCCCGCTACTACGCCGAGCCGACCCGCCACTACCACACCCTCGACCACGTGCGCCGCTGCCTGCGCGACTTCGACTGGGCGCACAGCGCGATCCCCGCTGCCGACGTCGACGCCGTCGAGCTGGCGCTGTGGTGCCACGATGTCATCTATGTGCCCGGCGCGACCGACAACGAGCAACGCAGCGCCGAGTGGATCCGTCACTGGTCGGCGAGCGGCATTGCGGCCGCGGAGCGTATCGCCGGCCTGATCCTGGAAACCACGCACGCCGATATCCCGGCGAGCGTGGCCGGCCGCTTCACCGCTGATATCGACCTGGCGGCACTGGGAAGCAGTCGCGCCCGCTTCCGCCAGAACGGCATCTGCCTGCGGGCCGAGCGCACCGACCTGGATGACGCGGCTTACGACGCCGCCGAGCGGACCTTCCTGCGCGCGTTGCTGGACAGCCCCCGCATCTACCATACCGACCTGTTCCACGCGCGCTACGAAGACCCGGCGCGCGACAACCTGGCGTGGCGGCTGGCGCAGCCGGGTCCGCCGCAGGCAGCGGCCCCGTTTACAGGAATTCCCCGCTGATATCGATGCTGGAGCGCTGGCCGACGCTGTCGTAGTGCTGCTCCAGCCACCTGCCTGCCTCCGCCCTCCCCTGGTCGCGCAGGTAGCAAAGGAAGTTCCAGTCGGCGTTGTACTTGGTCGAGACGCCCAGCGCCGCCATGGTCTCGTCGGACCGGATCGAGTGGATCCACATCTCCTTCATCTCTTTGCCATCGAGCTTGCCCTGCCGGATCAGCGAGGTCACGAAGGCAATGGCGCGCATCTCCCGCATCAGCGATGAGTTGAAGCTGACCTCGTTGACACGGTTGAGGATTTCCGCGGCCGTGCGCGGCACGCCGCGACGCACGATCGGGTTGATATGGACGATCACGACATCGCGGGTCTGGCAGTGGTAGATCAGCGGATAGATCGCCGGGTTGCCGACGTAGCCGCCGTCCCAGTAGTGCTGGCCATCGATGCTGACCGCCTGGAACAGCGTCGGCACGCAGGCCGACGCCAGTACTGCGTCGATGCTCAGCTCTTCCGGCGGAAAGATGCGTATCCGCCCCGTCTCGATATTGGTGGCGCACAGGTACAGCTGGATCGGGCAATGCTCGCGCAGGGCCGCGAAGTCGACGTGGCTGCCCAGCACATCGCGCAGCGGATTCAGGTTGTTGGGATTGAACTGATATGGCGACAGGATGCGCAGCGCGATGTCGGCCATTGCATACAACGGGGAATGATTCAGGCCCAGGGTATGGCTGCCCCTCATCCATGGCATCCAGCGCAACGGGCTGTACCGCAGCGCGGAGCGCGCGATGGCGAGCCAGAAGTCATGCAGGGCCTCGCGCGCGCCGTCGCTGCCGCCCTGCAACAGCCCGTACGCGAGCACGGTACCGTTCATGGCACCGGCGCTGGTCGCGCTCACGCCCTCGATTGCCAGCCGGCCATCCTCCAGCAGCCGGTCGAGCACGCCCCAGGTAAAGGCGCCATGCATGCCGCCGCCCTGCAGGGCAAGCGCCACGGCTTTCTGTTCTGCGGGCTCCCGCTCCATACGATTTCCCTTCTCTTGCCATTGCCAGGCCCAGGTATCTTATGGATCGCTGGCAGGTACGCATTGGCCTGCGGCGGCACCGCGTGCGCTGTTCCGCCTTGATCAAGTGTAGGGAAAGAACCCGCTCGTGGTCAGCACGGCAATGGCCGCATAGACAGCTGCCGCACGTCCCTGGCAACGCTTCAGCTGGTGGAGGCGGCCACAACGACCACATGCGCCTGCATCGGACCGGCCACGATCCCGGTGCCGTAGGCCTGGATCAGCGCCTGTTCGCAGTGATCGGTGGCGCGCGATACAGCGTCCGGCCCGCGCGCTTCCAGGTCAGCGCGTAGCGGCGTGCCCTGGCAGAACGCCACCGCGGTGATGCGGGCCGAAGCGGCCTGGCTGGTGGCGGTGACCGTCTCGAACACCGGCGGCGCCTTAAAGCCGCCCTGGCGCAGGTCCTGCTCGATGGTGGCCTGGCTGTGGTAGCCGTGGGGCACGCGCACCATGAATTCGGGCGGCGACTCGGGAAACAGCGCGGCGAGTGCCGCCGTGATATCGCGGGCGAAGGCGTTGCACTCGATCCGGTCCCAGACATTGAAGACCAGCGTCCCGCCCGGCACCAGCACGCGGCGGGCCTCGGCAAAGGCCCTGGCCTTGTCCGGGAAGAACATCACGCCGAACTGGCAGGCCACCAGGTCGAAGCTGGCATCGTCGAACGGCAGCGCCATGGCGTCGGCTTCGCGCCAGATCACAGGGTGGCCGGTGCCAACCGCTTGCGCGCGGGCCAGCATCGGCGGGTTCACGTCGGTGGCGACGATCAAGGCATCCGCCGGCAGCCGCCGCGCCAGTTCCCGCGTCACCACGCCGGTGCCCGCGGCCAGTTCCAGCACGCGGCGCGGTTCCAGCGCGGCAATGCGCGCCGCCAGGTCGGCAGCATATGGCGCAAAGATCATGGGCACCATCAAGGTCTCATAGATGTCCGGGATCGGCCCCGCGAAGACCTTGTCGGATTGCTGCATGCCCATGGGATCCCCTTGCCACGGCGTGAAATGCCGGTGTCGCGTGATTGGGTGTAGGACAGATTGCGATGAATGTAAACGGAAGGCCCGGCCGGCATTGGTTATGGCCGGGGGGCGGTTCCCTGCAGCTGTTCGCTCGCCAGAGTCAGTATGCGCAGCGTCTCGTCGAACACCGGCAGCGATTCATCGCGCCCCGGCGCGTCCGCCGGCAAGGCGTCGCGGTCGGCGGTGACGCCGCGGATCATCTGGTCGATAAAGCCGGGGCGCGTTGCCTCGGTGCGCTGCAGCAGCATATGCAGCAGGTAGACGCAGGCGCCAAGGCGCGGATCTTGCGAGGATGGCATGGGTTCGTCTCCTGTGGATGGCTTCCAGGTAGCCGGGATGCAGTATGGCGCCGGCGCTTGCAGAAAGTACAGGACCAAGGCAGTGCGATGATCCGTATCGGCATCTCCGGCCGCTGACCGGCTGACCAAGAATCATCCTGCTACTCCTTGATCCGCGGCAGCCAGCCGCTGCCCCGCGTACGCGGATCCACCGGCAACTGGCGCTGCAGCGCGGCCTTGGCCAGCAAATGCGCGCTGATCGGCGCGGTCAGGAACAGGAACGCAATCACCAGCAGCTCATGCAGGCTGGCATCGCCGCGAAAGCTGAAATACGCCACCGAGGCCAGCACCACGCCGCCCACACCGAGCGTGGTCGACTTGGTCGGCCCGTGCAGCCGCATAAAGAAGTCCGGCAGCCGGAACAGCCCGATGGCCCCGACCAGCATGAACCCGCTGCCAACCAGCAGCAGCGCGCAAACAATGAATTCCGCAACGGGGTGCAGCATCTCCCGGCCCTCCTAGTATTCGATGATGTCGCCGCGCTGCAGGTACTTGGACAGCGCCACGGTGCCGACAAAGCCCATCACCGCGATCAGCAGCGCCGCCTCGAAGAACATCGCCGACTCCAGGCGGATGCCGAGCAGCACGATCAGCGCGATCGCGTTGATATTGAGCGTATCCAGCGCCACGATGCGGTCCGGCAGGCTGGGCCCGCGCAGCAGGCGCGCCAGCGTCAGCAGGAAGGCCAGGCCCAGGAGCACCAGGCACACCGGGATCACGATGGCAAGCATTGGAAGATCTCCTTCAACGGGGTTTCATAGCGCGACTTGATGCGTTCGACCAGTGCGGCCTCTTCTTCCAGGTCGAGCACGTGGACCAGCAGCGCGCGGCGATCGTCACTCAGTTCCGCGCAAAGCGTGCCGGGGCTCAGCGAGACGATGCTGATCAGCGCGGTGGTGGCAAGCTCATGCTCGTCGTCCAGCGGCACCACGATGAAGGCCGGCCGCAGGCGCGCGGTGCGGCCCAGCACCAGGATCGCCACTTCCACGTTGGCCATCACGATATCGATCAGCACATGGATGCTGAGCCGCAGGATCAGGTCGGGACGCGACAGGCGGAACGCACCCAGCACCAGCCAGCGGTCGGCCAGCCGGCCGATGGCCCAGCCCAGCAACGCGCCCAGCAGCCAGTGCCCGGGGGCGATGCTGTTGGACAGCATCAGCCAGATGACCAGCAGGATCAGGCTCAGCCAGGGATGGGGCAGCAGGCGGCGCAGCATGGCCTACCTCCCCTGCCCGGGCAGCACCGCCCGCAGGTAGGCGCTACGGTCCAGCAGCTGCGCGGCGGCATCCGCCACGTACTCGCTGGCCGGCCGCGCCCCTACCGTCAGCACCACGTTGCCCGCCAGCAGCAGCGCGCAGCAGGCGAGCTTGCGCGGATCCGGCCGCACCCGGCCACGCGTCGCGGCGGGATGGTCTTCATCGAGATACTCGTCGCCTTCCGGCACGCCTCTGGCCTCATGCGGCAACCGCCACAGCAGCCGCGTGCCGGTGCGCGACACGGCGATCAGCAGCAGCAGGCTCGATACCAGCACCGCGGGCCACAGCGCCGGCATCCACGGCGTCGGTGTGGCACGCAGGATCATGGCCTTGCCGAGAAAGCCCGACAGCGGCGGCAGCCCCACCGCCGCCACCACGCCGACCATGTACAGCAGCCCAGCCAGCCGCGAGGCGCTGACGAGCGCGCCGTCCTCGCGCGGCTGCTCCGGCTCCAGCGCATCGGCCAGCAGGAACAAGCCGGCGGTGCACAGCGTGGTGCTGAGCAGGTAGTACATCGCCCCCGCCCAGCCGGCCTGGGTCTGCATCGCCACGCAGGCCGACAGCAGGCCGACCGACGCCACCACCAGGTAGCTGGTCATCGCGCGCAGCGACCTGGCGGCCAACGCCCCGATCGCGCCGATGGCCAGCGTCACTAGCGCCAGCGGGAAGACCCAGTCATGCAGGAACGGCCCCAGCAGCCCCTGTGGCCCGCCAAAGATCAGCGCGTCGCAGCGCAGCATGGCGTAGATGCCGACCTTGGTCATGATGGCGAACAGCGCCGCCACCGGACCGGTGGCGCTGGCATACGCGCGCGGCAGCCAGAAATACAGCGGGAACAGCGCGGCCTTGAGCGCGAACACCAGCATCAGCATCGCGCCTGCCGCCACCGCCAGCGGCAGGTCCTGCGGCGGCAGGCCCGCCAGGCGCAGGCCAAGGTGCGCCATGTTGAGCGTGCCGGACAACCCGTACAACACGCCGATGGCCACCAGGAAGAACGAGGACGCCACCAGGTTCAGGATCACGTAATGCAAGCCGGCACCGATGCGCGCGCGTCCCGCGCCGTGCACCAGCAGCGCGTAGGACGCGATCAGCAGGATTTCAAAGAAAACGAACAGGTTGAACAGGTCGCCGGCGAGGAAGGCGCCGTTCAGCCCCATCAGCTGGAACTGGAACAGCGCATGAAAATGCCGGCCCCGGCGCGCCGTGCCGTCCCCTGCGGCCGCGAGCGCGACGACGGCCAGCACCGCGGTCAGCAACAGCATCATCGCGCCGGTGCGGTCGAGCTGCAGCACGATGCCGAACGGCGCGGGCCAGTTGCCGGCCTCATAGACCGCGATCTCACCGGTGGCCGCCTGGCGCACCAGCGTGACCGCCAGCGGCACCAGCAGCAGCGTCGCCAGCCCGCACACGATCCGCTGCGCGCGCGGGTGCTGGGCCGGCATCGCGGTCAGCAACGCGCCGGCCAGCATGGGCACCACGATGGGCAGCAGCACGGCGTGGTTCATGGCCGCGGCTCCTGCTTGTCGCCCACCTCGTCCTGTGATTCCGGCCGGCTGGCAGCGTCGACGTGATCGCTGCCGGTCAGTCCCAGCGAGCGCAGCGCCAGCACCACGGCAAACGCCGTCATGCCGAAGGCGATCACGATGGCGGTCAGCACCAGCGCCTGCGGCAGCGGATCGGCATAGCTGGCGCCAGGCACGATCACCGGCGGCCGCCCGATCGACAAGCGCCCCATGCCGAGCAGAAACAGGCTGACCGCATACGACAGTAGCGTCAGCCCCAGCACCACGGGGAATACGCGCTCGCGCAGCAGCAGGTAGATGCCGCAGGCGGTCAGGATGCCGATCGTGATGGCGTAGAGGGCGGCCATCAGGCGTCCTCCTCGGCCCGCGCCGGCGGCAGGTTGCGCACGCCCAGGTGCGAGACGATTACCAGCGTGGTGCCGGTCACGGTGCAGAAGACGCCGAGGTCGAAAATCATCGCGGTCGCCAGCTCCACCTCGCCGATGCCTGGTATGTGGAAATGCCCGAACGCCGTGGTCAGGAACGGATAGCCGAAGGCCAGGCTGCCCAGCCCGGTCAGCCCCGCCAGCAGGATGCCGCCGCCGGCGATGGCGCGATAGTCCGGTGCGATGCGCGCCTCGGTCCAGCGCACCCCGTTGGCCACGTATTGCAGCAACAGCGCCACCGACGTGATCAGCGCGGCGACAAAGCCGCCGCCCGGCAGGTTGTGGCCGCGCAGCAGGATAAAGACCGCCACCAGCAAAGTCAGCGGCAGCATCAGCCGCGCCAGCATCGCCAGCAGCAGCGGATGCGCCTGGCTGGTCCATGGCAGGCCGTCGGGCGCGGCCGACGGCGTGGGCAGCCGCATGCCCCTGAGCAGCGCCTGCACCGCCAGCCCGGCGATCAGCAGCACGCAGATCTCGCCCATGGTGTCAAAGCCGCGGAAATCGACCAGCAGCACGTTGACCACGTTGTGCCCGCCGCCGCCGGGCACGGCTTGCTCGATATAGAAGGCGGAAACCGGGTCGTACGGCCGCGTCATCACGGCATAGGCGGCCACCGCCAGCAAGGTGCCGCCACCCAGCGCCAGCACCACGTCGCGCACGCGGCGGGGATGGTCCTGGCGCTCCGGCGTTTCGCGCGGCAGGTAGAAAAGTGCCAGCACCAGCAGCAGGACGGTCACCACCTCCACGGAGATCTGCGTCAGCGCCAGGTCCGGCGCCGAGAAACGCAGGAACACCAGCGACACCATCAGCCCACACCCGCTCACCAGCACCAGCGCCAGCATGCGCTGCCCGTGCGCGGCCACTACCGCCACGGCCAGCAAGGCAAGCAGCGCCAGCGCGGCGGCGCCCATCGGGTCCAGCGCGCCGGCGGGGACGCTGCCGGCCAGGGCCTCCAGGTCGGCCAGGAAATACGCCGGCACGGCCAGCAGCGCCAGCAGCATCCAGCCGATATAAGCCTGCAGCGAGCCGCTTTCCAGCCAGCGCGTGACGGCCCTGGCAAAGCGTTCCAGCCTGCGCATGCCGCTTTCAAAGGTGCGGCGCGCGTTCAGGTGCTCGATGCCCTGCTGCCAGCGGCGCAGCGCATCGCGGCGCAGGAAGAACAGCGCCGCGCCGCCCGCCATCGACATCAGGCTCATCGCCAGCGGCAGGTTGACGCCGTGCCACAGGTTCAGGCTGTACGGCGGCAACGGCGCGCGCAGCGTGGCCAGCGAGGCCGCCGCAAGCAGGTTGCCCACGGTATGGGCCGGCACCAGCCCCACCACCAGGCAGATCACCACCAGCAGTTCCACCGGCACTTTCATGAAGCGCGGCGGTTCGTGCGGCGGGTAGTTGGGCACGTCGGGGCGCAGGCCGCCGAAGAACACGCCGTAGATAAAGCGCAGCGAATACGCCATCGTCAGCGCGCCGGCCAGCGTGGCGGCAGCGGGGATGACCCAGTTGAATTCGCCCAGCAGGCCCTGCGCCAGCGTTTCGCCGAAGAACATTTCCTTGCTCAGGAAGCCATTGAACAGCGGCACGCCCGCCATCGACAGCGATGCCACGATGGCCAGCACCGCGGTATGCGGCATGTAGCGCGCCAGCCCGTGCAGCCGGTCTAGGTCGCGCGTGCCGGTTTCATGGTCGATGATGCCCGCGGCCATGAACAGCGACGCCTTGAACACCGCGTGGTTGATGATGTGGAAGATCGCCGCCACCGTGCTGAGCTGGGTATCGAGCCCGAACAGCAGCGTGATCAGCCCCAGGTGGCTGATGGTGGAATATGCCAGCAACCCCTTCAGGTCGCGCTGCAGCAACGCCATGCCGGCGCCGAAGATCAGCGTGGCGAGGCCGGTCATGCTGACCAGGTAGAACCAACCGTTGGTGCCGTCCAGCACCGGGTACAGCCGCGCCAGCAGGAACACCCCGGCCTTGACCATGGTGGCCGAGTGCAGGTAGGCCGAGACCGGGGTGGGCGCGGCCATCGCCTGCGGCAGCCAGAAGCTGAACGGGAACTGCGCGGACTTGGTGAACACCGCCAGCAGGATCAGCACCAGCATCGGCGTGTAGAGGGGATGGCGCTGCACCTTGCCCGCCTGCGCCAGCACCTCGGACAGCTCGAAGCTGCCGCAGATATGGCCCAGCAGCAGCACCCCGGCCAGCAGCGCAAGCCCGCCGCCGCCAGTGACGGCCAGCGACATGCGCGCGCCCTGGCGGGCATCGGCGCGCCATGACCAGAAGCCGATCAGCAGGAACGACATGATGCTGGTCAGCTCCCAGAACACCACCAGCAACAGCAGGTTGGCGGCCAGCACCACGCCCAGCATCGCTGCCATGAACACCAGCAGCAGGCAGAAGAAGCGCACCGCGGATTCATTGCGCGCCAGGTAGTAGCGCGCGTAGAGGATCACCAGCAGCCCGACGCCGATGACCAGCAGCGCGAACAGGTAGGCCAGGCCGTCCAGGCGCAGCGACAGGTCCAGCCCCAGCGCGGGCAGCCATTCCATGCGCCAGCCCAGCGCATGGCCGGGATTGTCGAAGACCGCGCCGCGCAGGCGCAGCAACAGCACCAGCGCGGCCAGCGGAAATCCCACGATCACCGGCGCTATCAGCCGCGGCGCGCGCACGCCGATCGCCCACGTCAGCGCCGCGGCAACGACAGGCAGCGCGATCAGCAGCACCAGCACCATCGCCGCGGCCTCAAGGGCGACCGGGGGCGGGCCCGGCCGGCGCACGCATGGCGGCGCCCCGGCGGGCCGGCGTTTCTTTCCAGGCAACAACAGCGACGGCAACGGCGGTCATCGGCAAAGTCCTGTGGGGGCGAGCGTACCCCCTACTGTCCGGATTCTGGGGGCATCGCGCAAGTCGTGTGTGAAATTTTGCCTGCAGCGCGAAAAAAATCATCGCCCTGCAAAAGAAACTGAAGACGCGCCGCTCCCCATGCTGCGCAGCAGTGTCGACGCGTACTACGCTTCGGGGACGATGGTTCCCGGGAAGAAGATGAAGCGGCCGTGGTTCCCTGCAATCGCAGCTTCCAGGCGCTGTCGCACCAGACCGCGGACCACCGCGAAGCGGAGCAGGCGTTCCTCGAGAAGCGCGCCCCGGTGTTCACCGGCCACTGAGGGCCGTCAGGCGAACTTCAGGCGGACTGGGCCTCCGCCGACTTGAGCTGGTTGACCAGCGCCACGTAGTCGCGCATGGCCTGCTCGCGCGCAAGCCCGCGGCGCGCGGCCCAGGCGTCGTACTTGGCGCGGCCGACCACGTCCATCATGCCAGGCCGCTCGCCGCTGACGTCGCCGACGCTGCCCTGCTTGTAGAGCGCGTACAGCGCCAGCAGCGTGTCGTTGTCGGGGGCCTGGCGCAGCGTCTTCGACAGCGCCACGGCGGCCTCGAAGGCCTTTTCGGCAGGGCTCGGGCCCTGCACCGCCGGCGCGCCGCCGAAATGCGCGTCTTCGAGCGCGATCTCGTCCGGGAACCAGCGCCCTTCCAGCAGCTTGCCGTCGCGCAGCGCAAATGCCAGCACGCCCTGCGAGGCCAGCGCGCCGCTGCGCAGCGTTGCCGGCACCACCGCCATGCCGGTATTGAGCACCGGCGCGCCGAAGGCCGTGAACGCGAGCCCGCCATCGGCCCATGCCCGCAGCCGCGCCAGGCCGCGCTCGCCACGATAAACGCCGGTGGTGCGGTTGGCGCCCGGCTGGAACCACGCGAAATCGCCCTTGCCGCGCGCATACAGCGACGTGAAATCGCCCTGCTCCAGGTCGGAGCGCGCGGCGCCGAGCAGTTCGCCCATCTGTGCCGGGCTCATGCGCGCATCGTCGCTGGCCATGCCCAGCGACGTGCCGACGCTGGCCTCGAAGAACTCCAGCACGTGCCTCGCCACCAGCTCGCGGTCGTTGTCGACGCACACCATGTGGTAGCTGTCTTCCAGCACCAGCATGCGCGCCTGCCCGGCCCGCTTGCCCTGCCCGATCTGCTCGACCAGGTAGTTGGCCGAGCGCAGGCTGGTCAGCTCGTCCAGCCGCGCATGCACCACCAGCGTCGGGCAGGTGATGCGCTGCAGGCCCTTGCGCACGAAGCCGCGCAGCCGGTCCACCTCGCGGATGCAGGCGAGCGGCACCCACTGGTAGTGGAAGTTCTCGCCGCGCGCGAACTTGGCCTTGACGATCTCGCGCAACTGCTCGTTCTTGATGCCGTAGGGTTCTTCCTCTTCCACCTTCATCCGGTTCGGCACGCCCGGCACCTGGTAGAGCAGCGCGCGCAGGCCGCGATACCACGGCGTGGCCCAGCCGTCGATATAGACCGGCGGCGCCAGCGCCACCAGCCGGCCCTTGCTGTGCTGCTCGCGCTTGACGGTTTCCACCGCCAGCAGCGCGCCCATGCACATGCCCATCACATGCAGGGTCTCATGCTGGTCGACGATCTCGCGGTATTTGGTGCGCACCGCTTCAAGCCAGTCTTCGGCGCGCACGCCGCACAGGTCTTCCGGCCGCGAGCCATGGCCGGGCAGCGTCAGCGAATGCGTGACGAAGCCGGCGCGCTTCAGGCGCTTGTGCATCGAGCCCAGGTCATACTGCGTGCCGCCCAGGCCGTGGATCAGGAACACGCCCGGCTCAGCCATGCGCGGGCTCCGGCGTGGCCCGCCGCAGCAGTGCGGCCACCTGCTCGACCTTGCCGTCGGCGCCGCGGATGCCGGCCAGGCGTTCGTGCACGCGCAGCCGGCCGCTGTCGGGCAGCGTCACCGCGTATTCCTGCACGCTGTCGGGCGCGTCACCGCGCGCCACCGCCGACCAGGTGGCCTGCACCAGCCCGCGCTCGGCGGCATCGACGCGGTCCAGCCATTCATCGACGCTGTTGACGTGGCGGATGGTGGCGCCGAGCAACTCGGCCGCGCCTTCACTCCAGGTGGCGCGCCCGGTCACGGCATCATACTCGACGCTGGCCACGCCCACGGCCTGCAGCGTGCGTGCATAGCGCAGGCGCCAGGCGCGGGCTTCCTCCAGCGCCGCGCGGCGTCCTTCGGACAGCGCCCGTCCCAGCAGCATCACCAGCGCCCAGACGATGACGAAGCCCTGCACCTCGACCACGGCCTCGCCGGGAAAGCCTTCGATAATATTGAACGGGCCCGCGCCGCGCGCGGTGCGGTAGATGATAAGCAGGCAGCCCAGCAGCGTGGCGATGGCACCGCCGCGCGGGCCCCACAGCAGCGCGGTGGCCAGCAGGAACGGCATCGGCACGTAGGCCAGCGTGGGCGCGAGCCCGCCGAAGCGCTGCGTGGCATGGTCCGAGAACACCGCCAGCACCGCCACGATAAAGATGATGAAGGCCAGCCCGCCGGCCAGGAACTGCTGCATCGGCATGCCGCCAGAGCGGCGCACGCGAAAACCGCGGAAGGCCACGGCCACGGGCGCGACCAGCAGCAGCCCCGCCGCCGTGGAGAAGAACCAGGCGCGCCACTCGACCGGCAGGTCCAGCCCCGGCCGCTGCCAGCGCCACAACTCCACCGCCAGCGTCGCGCCCAGCGCCGACCCCACCAGCGCGCCGGCGATCAGCAGGGTGGCCCCGAGCGGGCTCTGCGGGTCGCGCCGGCCATAGGTGGCGATCCATGCCGCCGTGCCCAGGCTGACCACTTCGATCAGGCCGAAGGCCACGGCGCCGGGCAGTTTCAGCGCATGCGCAGCCATGCCCCAACCCGCCAGCGTGATGCCCGCCCCCACCAGCACCGCCGGCCACGACCAGCGCGCGCAAACCAGCAACGCGGCAAGCGTGACGCCGCTGCCCAGCCACACCGGCACGGCCTCGGTCGCGGCCTGCGCCAGCATCTGTGACACGATCCCGGCGGCCAGCACCAGCACGCCGACCGTCACTGCCAAGCGGATCTGCTGCATGGATTCCCCTCCCATGGCACGTGTGACTCAGGATAGTTGCCGCGCCATGGAGGGACAAGGTAAGTCACCCGGCGCCATCCGGCGCCAGGGGAGATCCGAGGGCGCCCTAGCCTGCCACGCCCAGCGCGCCCTCGACATTGCGCACCAGGCTGACCAGGCGCGGACCGACGTCGTCTTCCATCTGCTTGCTCTGCTGGCTGAACACCGGCACCGAAGCGGCAAAGATCCACGCCTCGCCGTCTCGGCGCGTGCGCATCGGCACCGCAATGGATTCCACCTCGCGGTGCAGGTCGCGGTGACCGCGGCAGAAGCCGAGCTGGTCCAGGTCGAGCGCAGCGTCGGCCAGCCGCTCGCGCAGCCAGTCGCCGCGCTGCGGCTCGGTGGCCGCCAGTTGCTCGACATAGGCCTCGCGCTCGGCCTCGCTCATCATCAGCAGGTAGCTGCGACCGGACGCGGTGCGCGAGACCGACACCCGCGTGCCCGCCTCCGGCCGGAACACATGGCTGCCCACGCCCTGGGCGATTTCCACATAGGTCAGCGTGTTGCCATAGCCGACGATCAGCTCGACCTGCCCGGCGATATGGTCGGCCAGTTCCTGCATCTGCGGGCGCGCCAGCTGGCGCACGGTCATCCGCGCCAGCGCCGGCGCGGCCAGGTTGACCAGGCCCACCCCCGCCACGTAGCGCGACAGTCGCTCGGAATAGCGCAGCAGGCCCAGCTCGCACAGCGTGTCCAGCAGTCGGAACAGCGTTGGCTTGGCCAGGCCGGTGCGCTCCATCAGCTCGCGGCTGCTGAGCTCCTGCACCGTCGGCGAGAAGCAGTTGAGGATGGAGATGCCGCGCGCCAGTGCGCTGACGAGGCGTGCCTCGCCGTCGGAATCGGCGGGCGTCGGGGTCACGGAAGCTTGTGGTGCATTAGCCATATTAGAGCCTTCGGCCTGAATTTTTTGATACCAGCGTCTCAAAACCCGGATGTTGCCCTTCGTTTTTTCCGAAGTCAAATGCTGTTTTTTGAGTTTACATGGCAGCTTTCCGAAGCCAGAATTCCGATTCATCGTATTGGACGATCACTTTTCGGTACGGACGTCTCAATATCCCAGCAACGACTCGCAACGCTCAGCTTTTTCAGGAGACACCTCATGCAACAAGCCGTCATCGTCGACGCCATCCGCAGCCCGATGGGCCGTTCCAAGCCGGGATCGGCCTTTACCGAACTGCATGCCACCGAGCTTCTGGCGCAGGTGCTCAAGGGTCTGGTCGAGCGCAACAACCTGGATCCGGGTCTGGTC
Organism: Cupriavidus sp. DF5525; assembly: GCF_040149425.2. Classification (NCBI taxonomy): domain Bacteria; kingdom Pseudomonadati; phylum Pseudomonadota; class Betaproteobacteria; order Burkholderiales; family Burkholderiaceae; genus Cupriavidus; species Cupriavidus sp. DF5525. The sequence continues at coordinate 2,331,476 of NZ_CP168265.1, forward strand.
GATGACGTGATCACCGGTTGCGTCACCCAGGCCGGCGAACAGTCGGCTGGCCCGGGCCGGGTGGCCTGGCTGGCAGCCGGCTTCCCCGACCACGTGCCCGCCACCACCATCGACCGCAAGTGCGGCTCCAGCCAGCAGGCGGTGCACTTCGCCGCGCAGGGCATCATGGCGGGCGCCTATGACATCGTCATTGCCTGCGGCATCGAGTCTATGAGCCGCGTGCCGATGGGCTCGGCACGCATCGGCCAGAATCCCTACGGGCCGTCGATGGAGGCACGCTACGCGCCCGGCCTCGTGTCGCAGGGCGTGGCGGCCGAACTGGTGGCGGCCAAATATGAGCTGTCGCGCCAGCAGATGGACAGCTATTCGGCGCGCTCGCACGAGCTGGCCGCGGCCGCGCGAGAAAGCGGCGCCTTCCGCCGTGAAATCCTGCCGATCAGCACGCCGAACGGGATCATCGACCAGGACGAGACCATCCGTCCGGGCACCTCGGTGGAGAAGCTCGGCACGCTGCAGGCCTCGTTCCGCAGCGAGGAACTGGGCGCGCGCTTCCCGCAGATCGGCTGGAACGTGACCGCGGGCAATGCCTCGCAGATCAGTGACGGCGCCGCGGCGATGCTGCTGATGAGCGAATCGGCCGCGCAGCGCCTGGGCCTGAAGCCGCGCGCGCGCTTTGTCGCGTTCGACGTCTGCGGCGACGATCCGGTGATGATGCTCACGGCACCGATCCCCGCCAGCCAGCGCGCGATCAAGAAGAGCGGCCTCAAGCTCGACCAGATCGACCACTACGAGATCAACGAAGCCTTTGCCTGCGTGCCGCTGGCCTGGCAGCGCGCGCTCGGCGCCGATCCGGCGCGCCTGAACCCGCGCGGCGGCGCGATCGCGCTGGGGCATCCGCTGGGCGCCTCGGGCGTGCGGCTGATGACCACCATGCTGCATGCGCTGGAAGACAGCGGCCAGCGCTACGGCCTGCAGTCGATGTGCGAAGCCGGCGGCATGGCCAACGCCACCATCATCGAGCGCCTGTAAGCGCCCCCTCGTCTTGCAGATTCCCGCGCGATTGACGCCGCGGGAATCGCCCATTTCTCAGCAAAGCATCCGTTCAAGGAGACACACCATGAAACTCGAAAACATGTCCGCCGTCGTGACCGGCGGCGCTTCCGGCCTGGGCCTGGCCTGCGCGCGACGCCTGGTGGAACGCGGCGTCGGCGTGGTCATCGCCGACCTGAACGAAGAGCGTGGCAACGCGGTGGTGGACGAGTTCGGCGGCAAGGTCCGCTTCGTCAAGGCCGACGTCTGTGACACCGACCAGATGAACGCGGTCTACGACGCCGCCGAAGCCATCGCCCCGCTGCGCGCGCTGATCCACTGCGCCGGCCTGGGCGCGCCGGTGCGCGTGGTCGAGAAGGACGGCCAGCCGGGATCGCTGGAGAAGTACGAAGCGGTGGTGCGAATCAACCTGATCGGCACCTTCAACGCGCTGCGCCTGGGTGCCGCGCGCATGGCAAAGAACGAACTGGTCGACGGCGAACGCGGCGCGTGCGTGCTGACCGCTTCGGTGGCCGCCTATGAAGGGCAGATCGGCCAGATCCCTTACAGCTCGGCCAAGGCCGGCATCGTCGGCATGACGCTGGTAGCCGCGCGCGACCTGGCGCAGCGCGCGATCCGCGTGTGCACGATCGCTCCGGGGCTGTTCGACACGCCCCTTCTGGCGAAGCTGCCGGAGAACGTGCGCGCCTCGCTCGGCGCCATGGTGCCGCATCCGCCGCGGCTGGGCGCGCCGGATGAGTACGCCTCCACCGCGCTGCACATCCTGGAGAACCCGATGCTCAACGGCGAGACCATCCGCCTGGACGGCGCCATCCGCATGGCGCCGCGCTGATCCGGCACGCGCATCGATTTCGCATCCGCATACAAGGAACGAAAAATGAGCGACACGCTGCAACTTGAAACCCGTGGCAATACGCTGCTGATCACGATGAACCGGCCCCAGGCGCGCAATGCCATGGACTTCGAGACCGCGACCGCGCTGGCGGCCGCGATCGACCAGCTGGAAAGCCGTGACGACCTGAGCGTGGCCATCCTGACCGGCGCGGGCGGCACCTTCTGCTCCGGCATGGACCTGAAGGGCTTTCTCGAAGGCAAGCGCCCCAGCCTGCCCGGCCGCGGCTTTGGCGGCCTGACCGAGAAACCGCCGCGCAAGGTGCTGATCGCCGCAGTGGAAGGCTATGCACTGGCCGGCGGCTTCGAGCTGGCACTGGCGTGCGACCTGATCGTGTCGTCGAAGGCGGCCAGGTTCGGCCTGCCTGAAGTCAAGCGCGGGCTGGTGGCCGGCGCCGGCGGGCTGATGCGCCTGCCGCGCCGCGTGCCGTACCACATCGCCATGGAATACGCGCTGACCGGCAATATGCTGGGCGCCGAGCAGGCCCACGCCTACGGCCTGGTCAACCGCCTGACCGAACCGGGCCTGGCACTGGCAGGCGCGCTGGCGCTGGCCGACGAGATCGGCGCCAACGGCCCGCTGGCGGTCGCGGTCAGCAAGCAGATCGTGGCCGAGTCCGCCGACTGGAGCGCGGAGGAAATGTTCGAGCGCCAGCGCCCGCTGCTGGCGCCGGTATTCACCTCGGCCGATGCCCGCGAAGGTGCGGCCGCGTTCGCCGAGAAGCGCAAGCCGGTGTGGACGGGCAAGTAATGCGCCCGCACGACATCGCTTGACCGAAGGCACGGATGTAGCGCCCTCCGCCTCCGGACGGCCGGCCGCAAGCCGGCCGTTTGCATTGGGTCCGGCCGACGGCCAGGCCCGCGGGGGCCTGTCGTGGCGCTGCACGCCCCCACGGCTTCAGCAAAGCGGAAGGCGGCCCGGCGCAAAGCCAAATTGACACGGCGCGGCCCGCGGCATACCCTCGCCCTACTCTTCGGTATATTCAGCACTCGCTTAATACGGCGCGAGTGGCCGGGGGTTCACAAGAAGAACAACAACGATAACAACGACAACACCGAGACGAAGCATCTTGTCCTCCTCCATTCCAACCTCCCGCCTCGACAGCCTGCGCCCGGCCCTGCCCATCCTGCTCGGCGCCTCCGTGATGCTCAGCCTGGCCATGGGCCTGCGCCAGAGCCTGGGCATCTTCATGCCGCCGCTGACGCGCGACATCGGCATCTCGGTCTCGGATTTCACCGTGGCCATTGCCGTGCAGAACCTGGCCTGGGGACTGCTGCAGCCGCTGGCCGGGGCGTGGGCCACGCGCATCGGCTTCCGGCCGCTGATGCTGGCGGGATCGGTGCTGTATGTGATCGGGCTGGTGCTGCTGGCGACCGCGCACGGCATGGTCGGCGTGACGCTGGGTGCGGGCGTGGCGATCGGCGCGTCGATGGCCTGCACCGGCAGCGCGCTGGCGATGGCGGTGGCGGCACGGCCGGTGCCGGCGGCACTGCGCAGCACGGTGCTGGGGCTGGTGTCCGGGGCCGGATCGCTGGGGGCGCTGCTGGCCGCGCCGATCGGGCAGATGGTGACGCAGTCGTATGGATGGCGCGCCGGGCTGGCGGCTTTCGTGCTGCTGGCGCTGGTGATGCTGCCGGCCGCATGGTTTGCCGGGCGCGTTGACCGGCTGACGCTGAACCTACCGACCGGCGTCGGCCAGGACAACGCGCGCCAGGCGCTGGGCACCGCGCTGCGGCATGCGCCGTTTGTGGTGATGGCCCTGGCGTATTTTGTCTGCGGCATGCAGCTAGTGTTCCTGACCACGCATCTGCCGTCGTATCTCGATATCTGCGGCATGGACCCGATGCTCAGCGCCAAGGCGCTGGGCGTGATCGGCGGCTTCAACGTGCTGGGCAGCATCTTCTTCGGCTGGGCCGGCGGGCGCTTCAACAAGCTGATGCTGCTGGGCGGCATCTATACCATCCGCTCGCTGGCGCTGACGTGGTACTTCTCGTCGGCGCCCACGCCGGAAAGCACGCTGGTGTTCGCCGCCGTGATGGGCTTCCTGTGGCTGGGCGTGGCGCCGCTGGTATCGGGCTGGATCGCCGAGACCTTCGGCCTGCGCTGGCAGGCCATGCTGGGCGGCGTGGCGTTCTTCAGCCATCAGATCGGCAGCTTTATCGGCGCCTTTGGCGGCGGGCTCGTCTATGACGCGCTCGGCTCGTACACGGTCGCATGGCAGGCCGGCGTGGCGCTGGGGCTGGCGGCGGGGCTGGCGCAGATCGCCTTTGCCGTGGCCACGCAACGGCGCCCGCCGCTGATGGCCACGTCCTGAACGCGCGGCGCCATGTCAGAATCGGGGTTCCCGCACTGGAGCCCCTTTTTCATTCCGCCACCATCACGACTTGGAACTGCTTCGCATCGCCCTGCTTTTTGCCGTGACGGCCGTTGCCGAGATCGTCGGCTGCTACCTGCCGTGGCTGGTCCTGCGGCAAGGCAAGAGCCTGTGGCTGCTGGTGCCGGCGGCGCTGTCGCTCGGGCTGTTTGCATGGCTATTGACACTGCATCCGGCCGCGGCGGGCCGCACCTATGCCGCCTATGGCGGCATGTATATCGCGGTGGCGCTGCTGTGGCTGCGTTTTGTCGACGGCGTGGTGCTGACGCGCTGGGACGTGGCCGGTGCCGCCATCGCGCTAGCCGGCATGGCGGTGATCGCGCTACAGCCGGCAGGCCGCTGAGCACGGCCAGCGATCAGTGCCAGGCGCTGCCGACCCGGATGTATAACGTGTTCCGGCCCTTGCTGTGGGCCACGCCGAGATAAGCGTCTTGCACAAAAACACCCCGGCCGCGGCCTGAAAGTGGCCTCGCACCCGAATGAGGGATGCCTGCCTGCCGGACGCCGCCTAGCATGGATAACGAGTGGTCCTTGGATCCTCAGGCCTTTTCCCGCCCGCGCTCGCGCGGGCGCTTTCTTGGTTGCCGGTTCGCTGTGGCGAAGGGCGCCGCGGCATTGCCGGCGGGCGGTAAGAAACTCCCTGCTTTGTAAATCTGGCGGCACGTGCCGGTCAGTGCTCCCCCTTGCGCCAGTGCCACAGCGCCAGCCCCGCCAGCGCACCCGCCACAAGCGCGCCGGCGATACACCACTGCCGCGTGTGTCGCGGCGATCCCCATTCTCCGCCGATGGACATGTGCCCCAGCGAGGCATGGAACAGGTTGCCGTCCGACACCGGCGTATCGTGCGCGCCGCTGAAATGCCGGTGCGCGACCTGGCCGGAAACGCGCTGCACCAGGCCCGGCGCCACCAGGTTGGCCGCTCGGGCCAGCCTGGCTACCATCCCGACTGTAGTGGAATGCGAGCCGGGGGCCGCCACGGCGCGCAGCACCGCCCGCGCCACCGAGTTGGCATCGACCAGGGGCCGCGGCGGACGCAGCGCCTTGCCGGTGTAGTTGGCGCTGTGGCGCATGCCCGGCGTGTCGGCGGTGGACGGGAAGATGTCGCAGATGCGGATCCGCGGCCATCCCACCAGTTCGGCGCGCAAGGCCTCGGAGAAGCCGCGCAGTCCGAACTTGCTTGCGGTATACGACACGCCGTAGGGCGATGGCGCCCAGGCGCCCAACGACACGATATTCACCAGCACGCCCTCGCCGGCCGCCTTGAAGAACGGCAGCACCGCATGCGCGCCATGCAGGTAGCCCAGCAGGTTGATGCGCACAACCTGTTCGTGCGCAGACACGGGCGTTTCCTCGAACAGACCGAATGCGCCGACGCCGGCATTGTTGACCCAGACATCGATGCCGCCATCGCCGAACTCCGCCGCACGCTCGGCCAAGCGGTGCATGGCCGCCGGCTGCGTGACATCACCGGGAACCGCCAGCGCTTTCGCGCCCAGTTCGCGGCAGGCCGCGGCGGCGCGCGCCAGCGGCGCTTCACCGCGGGCGCACAGGACCACGCGTGCATGGCATTTGGCAAAGGCGAGTGCAGTGGCCAGGCCGATGCCGCTGGAAGCGCCGGTGATGACAACGGTAAGCGGTCGGGTCGGGGGCATGGCGGGCCTCTCACGGAAGTGGAACAGAGGTGGGATGCAGGCTGAAGGTATCGCCGGCTGCGCAGCATGTTCCGTTCCAGCGCCGCGGCGCTGGAACACAACTTGCCTGTTGCCATGCAATACCGCGCGAGCCCCGGCACCCCTGGCGCCAGAGGCGCGCGCTTCGACCATGCAACCAAGCTTAGACCCAAGGAGGCCCCGTCATGCCCTCGACCGAACAGGAAATCCTGGTCTGCGGCCCGGACGACGGCCGCTGGCACCTGGAGATACGCATTGGCAGAGGCGCGCCGCAGCGGCTCGCCGGCGACTTCGATTCGCCCGAGATGGCCATCGCCGGTGCGCACCAGGTCTATCCGTCGCTCCCCGTGCGCATTGCCGATACCTCCGGCGCGCCGGCGCCATCGGCGCGCCAGCACCAGGGCTCACTGACCGACTACCACTACGGCGGCCACAGCGTGACGCAGGACGAAAAAGTGGCCGGACGCGCCCATCCCTCCAGCGAGACGTCGCAGCCGCCGCCGGGCCCCCATCCGTACCAGCCGACGGACCTGGGCAACCTGCCGCCCGGCACGCCTCGCCACGGCATGTACGGGGTCGCCTCCACCCCTGAAGAGGCCCAAGCCGCAGACGAGAAAGACGCCGCGGCGCGGCGCGCCACGCCCGCCGCCCCCGACCCCAACGGCAAGCGCTGATCCGGGCGCCCTCCCCGGCGGCGCCACGGGCGGCGGGCAACACGTACAATCTCGGTTTTCCCTACCGCCCCACCGCCCGCCGCCATGACCACCCTCGGAACCCCGCTCTCCCCCTCCGCCACCAAAGTGATGCTGCTCGGCTCCGGCGAACTGGGCAAGGAAGTGCTGATCGCACTGCAGCGCCTGGGCGTGGAAACCATCGCCGTCGACCGCTATGACAACGCGCCCGGCCAGCAGGTGGCGCACCACGCGCGCACCATCGCCATGAGCGACCCCGACCAGCTCAAGGCGCTGATCGAGGCCGAGAAGCCCCACCTGGTCGTGCCCGAGATCGAGGCCATCGCCACACCCATGCTGGAGACGCTGGAAGCCGCCGGTACCGTGCGGGTGATCCCCACCGCCCGCGCCGCGCGCCTGACCATGGACCGCGAAGGCATCCGCCGCCTGGCCGCGGAATCGCTCGGCCTGCCGACCAGCCCGTACAAGTTCTGCGACTCGCTGGACGAACTGCAGGCCGCCATCGACGGCGGCATCGGCTACCCGTGCGTGGTCAAGCCGGTGATGAGCAGCTCCGGCAAAGGCCAGAGCAAGATCGACTCCCCCGACTGCGTCAAGGCCGCGTGGGACTACGCCATGGCCGGCGGCCGCGTCAGCCACGGCCGCGTGATCGTGGAAGGCTTTATCGATTTCGATTACGAGATCACGCTGCTGACCGTGCGCGCGATGGGCGCCAGCGGCCAGGTGGAAACGCAGTTCTGCGCACCGATCGGCCACGTGCAGGTCAGCGGGGACTATGTCGAAAGCTGGCAGCCGCAGCCGATGCATCCCGCCGCGCTGGAAACGGCGCAGCGCATCGCGCAGGCCGTCACGTCAGACCTCGGCGGCATGGGCCTGTTCGGCGTGGAGCTGTTCGTCAAGGGCGAGCAGGTCTGGTTCAGCGAAGTCAGCCCGCGCCCCCACGACACCGGCATGGTGACCATGGCCACGCAATGGCAGAACGAGTTCGAGCTGCACGCGCGCGCCATACTGGGCCTGCCGGTCGACACCACGCTGCGCAGCCCCGGCGCCAGCGCCGTGATCTACGGCGGCGTGGATGCCCAGGGCGTGGTCTTCGATGGCGTGGACCAGGCGCTGAGCGTGCCGCAGACCGAGGTGCGCCTGTTCGGCAAGCCGGAGAGCTTCATCAAGCGGCGCATGGGCGTGGCGCTGGCGTATGCGGACGATGTCGACACCGCCCGCACCCGTGCCAAGGAAGCCGCCAGCCGCGTGCGTCCGCGCGCGGTCGGCTGAAAATCAGGCGGGATGGTTGCCAGCGGCGGCATGACCCGGCGCATGCTGCACCGCGGCCTGCGCTGCCACCAATTGCGCCGCGGCCAGCACCGGCGCCACGCGTGCGCCGCTCAGGTCCGCCCCTGACGGCGCCTGGTACAGCCGCAGCCCCAGCTCGGGCAGGATTGCGAGCAGGTGGTCGAACACATCGCCCTGGATGCGTTCATAGTCCATCCACGCAGTGAGCGCGGTAAAGCAGTAGATCTCCACCGGGATACCCTGCGAGTCGGGCTCCATCATGCGCACGTTCAGCAGCAGGTCGTGGTGGATCTCAGGATGCGCCTTCAGGTAGGCAATGCCGTAGGCGCGGAAGGTGCCGATATTGGTCAGCCGGCGCCGGTTGACGGGGTCGCTGCCCGCGGCGATCAGCAGGCGGTTGGCCTCGTCGACCTCGGCCTGCTTTTCCTCCAGGTAGTCGTGCAGCAGCCGGAAGCGCATCAGCGCGTGCACCTCCTGGTCCTCCAGGAAACGCACGCTGCCGGCATCCAGCCGCAGCGTACGCTTGATGCGCCGGGCGCCGGACTCGAACATCTGGCGGTAGTTGCGGTAGCTCTCGGAGAACAGCTTGTAGGTCGGCACGGTGGTCACGGTGTTGTCCCAGTTCTGCACCTTGACCGTATGCAGCGCGATGTCCTTGACGTAGCCGTCGGCATTGCACTGCGGCATCTCGATCCAGTCGCCGATGCGCAGCATGTCGTTCGACGTCAGCTGCGTACTCGCCACCAGCGACAGCAGCGTGTCCTTGAACACCAGCAGCAGCACGGCGGACAACGCACCCAGGCCTGACAGCATCCATAGCGGCGAGCGGTTGATCAGGATCGACAGCACCAGCACCGCGCATACCAGCCCCAGGCCCAGCCGGCCCACCTGGATATAGCCCTTGATCGAGCGCGTCTGCGCCTCCCGCGTGTTGGCGTAGACATCCTGCCACGCCCCCAGCATCCCGCTCAGCATCAGGAAGAAGCTGATCCACAGGCCGGCGTGCGCCAGGCGCTCGATCGCCACCGCATAGCGGCCCATGTACGGCACTTCGCCGATGCCGATGGTGATGACCGCGAACCCCACAGCGTAGCCAAAGCGCCGGTTGGCGCGATGGCGCGTCAGCGCCTTGCTCCAGGGCGCCTTGCCCCATACCGCCAGCATGTGATGCCCCACGCGCGAGATCACATGGCCGAATAGCCATTGCGCCAGCACTGCAATCAGCACCAGTACCAGCAGGGATAGCGCAAGCTGGGCCCACGGATGGGCCGGAATACGTTGCTGGAACAGCTCCAGCGGGGCATCGAAATTCATAAAGGGGGCGACGGAGGCTGGTCAACCGGCCGGATAGCAAAGTGTAAGTGTACAAAACGTGTCCGACACACCGTGAATCCGGGTAGTGCCTGGCCATTTTCCTACGTCGCCCCGTCCCGTTGGCTCACGCCGGCAGCAACTTCAGACCACCGATCCCGATGAAGATCAGCGCGATCAGCAGAAGCCGCATCGGCGCAGCGCTCTCGCCCAGGAACAGGATGCCCACCAGCGTCACCCCGATCGCCCCGATCCCCGTCCACACCGCGTAGGCCGTCCCCACCGGCAAGTGCCGCAGCGCCGCGCTGAGCAGGAAAATGCTGGCCAGCGCCGCCCCGATCCCCAACGCCGTCGGACCGGGCCGCGTCCCCCCGTCGGTATGTTTAAGGGCCAGCGCCATCACGATCTCGATCAGGCCCGCCAGGCCCAGCAGCATCCACGCCATCGTCATTTCCTTTCGTCCGGTTCGCCGCCCGCCGCGCCTATTGCCTGGGCTGCCCTGGGCACTGTAGGCTGTGCGAATCGGCACAGAAACTGGCGGTTTTTGCAAAGGAGTTATGCAAACATGCAGGAAGCAGACTGGGACGACCTCAAGTATTTCCTCGCCGTTGGCCAGTCCGGTTCCCTCGCCGGGGCGGCGCGGGCGCTGCATGTCAATCATTCCACCGTGCTGCGCCGCCTGGCGCGGCTGGAAGAGGTCCTCGGAACCCTGCTGTTCGAGCGCCATCCCACCGGCTATGCGATGACTGCAGCCGGCGAAGCGCTGGCACATCGGCTTGCGGGAGTCGGCGAACAGATCGATGCTGCGCAAAGGCAGTTGTCGGGGCTTGATAGCCAGTTGAGCGGACCGTTGCGGGTGACGACCACTGACACGCTGCTGAGTGGGTTACTGATGCCGCTGTTTGCCGAGTTTCGGGCCATGCATCCGCGGATCCAGTTGCAGATCGTGGTCAATAACAGTTTCTTGAGCCTGAGCCGGCGGGAAGCAGACGTGGCGATACGGCCGGCGAATGCGGTGCCGGAGTTTCTGGTTGGCAGGCAGGTTGGTTTGCTCCAGACCGCGCCATACGCTTCACGTGAATACCTGAAGCAAACGCAGCAGAAGCCGGCGCGACGGGGAACGGTAGCGTCGGACTGGGGACGCTACGACTGGGTAGTGCCAGACGATGCACTGGCACACCTGGCGCAGGCACGCTGGACCATGGAACACGTGCCGGAATCGCGCCGCCTGGTCAGCGCCGACAGCCTCATGGCAATGGCCCAGGCGGTACGGCACGGTATGGGAGCCGGCATGCTGCTATGCCTGCTGGCCGAGGGCGATACGCAACTGGTCCGGCTGGCTCCGCCGGAGCCGGCACTCGACACGACCCTGTGGATCCTGACCCACCCGGACCTGCGCCACAGCGCCCGGGTGCGGGCCTTCAACGATTTCCTCTACGAAAGACTGCGCGCCTCGCCGTGGCTGCAGCGATGAGAACCTAAAACGCTACGACAGCGTGGTGTACATCGCCATCAACTGCTCATCCGAATACCCCCACTCCGCCGCATTCTCAAACGCCACCACTGTCTCATCGCTGTGGCGCAGGTCGATCAGTTCGGTAGGCACCGGCCTGGACTGCGACACCGAATAAAACGCCATCACCCGCGGCCGCAACGGGTCCGCCTCGTTCTGCGCGCACACCACGGCCAGCCGGTTGGAGCGCAGCCGCAGCACGGTGCCAAGCGGATAGATGCCAACAGTGCGGCTAAAGGCCTTGAATACGCGCCGGTCGAACAGCGTGTCGACGCGCACGGCCATGTATTCCATCGCGCGCGCCGGCGACCATTCCTTGTGGCCCGGGCGCGCGGAGGTCAGCGAATCGTAGGCGTCGCAGATCGCCGCGATCTTGGCGTGCACGCTGAGCTCGTGCCCGACCAGTCCGAAGGGATAGCCACGGCCATCCACGCGCTCGTGGTGGTGGACGCAGACATCGAGCGGGATGTTGGAATACAGGCGCGCCTCGTTCAGGATGCGGTAGCCGGCTGACGGGTGGCGGCGGTAGGCCTCCTCCTCCTCGGCCGTGCGAGCGGTGGCCTTGAGCAGCACGGCTTCGGGCAGCGTCAGCTTGCCGATGTCGTGCACCAGCCCGGCCAGGCCGAGTTCGCGCACTTCTTCGTCGGGCAGGCCGAGCGTGCGGCCGACGGCGATCATCAGTGCACAGACGGCAAAGGCGTGCAGGTAGTTGTAGTCGTCGCGGGCCTTGAGACGCGCCAGCGCCAGCAGTGCCTGCCCGTGACGGGACAGTGAGCGCGAGGCGGAATCGACCAGCAGCAGCGCGCCGTCGACCTCCAGCGCCCGGCCCATGCGCACGGCGGCGAACATCGAACCGACCACGCTCTTGCCGGATTGCAGCAGCTCGCGCGCGCGGCCGATTTCCCCTTCCAGCGACGCGGCGGGCTGTGGCGGGGTTGCGGGCAAGGGCTCAGGAATGGTGCCCCCGACCGGCGCGACCGGCGCGTCGGCCGCCTCGGGCGGCGGCAGGCTGCGGCCCTTCAGGATATCGATCCAGACTTCCTGGACGCCGGCGGACCGGATCTGCCGGATCTGGTCTTCATGGCTGACCAGGAATTTTGCCCGCCAGAACGGATGGTTGATCCATGGGCCGCCGAGCCTGGCGACAAACATTCCCACCTGCAATTGTTCCGACCGGATGCGCCTGAGCATGCTAGACCCCCTCGAAAATTGGTTTTCTTCTTGTCGGAACGGATTAACGGCAGCCCTGGGCGCGCCTTGAGCCCCTCTTTTGGGGGGGGAGAACTGTGCCGCGGGGCCTTGTCAAGCGGCGCGCGAATGTCCGGACGGTGTTCTCGGGCATTGCAGGCGCCAGCAATGCCCGCGCTACAATGGCTGGCCCAGTGCTCACCAGACGCCCCAGCCAGTCGCCCCCGTTCACCCATGTCCGGAACGTACACGCTAGTCGGCATCGCCCGCGCCAAGTCCCATCGCCGTGAGGCGCTGGTGTCCCAGCTCACCTCGCTGCGCTCGCGCGGGCTGACCGAGCCCGGCTGCCTGGACTACCACGTCGGGCAGGACGCCGAAGACGCGCAGGTCTTCGTGATCTACATGGTCTGGGATTCCAAGCGCGCGCTCGAATCGCACCTGAACCGGCCGTATATGCGCGATTTCCACGCCTCGCGCCGGGATTTCGTCGAGGGCGACTTCAGTTTTCGCTGGCTCAACGCCGCCTGACGGCGCTCCGCCCTTTCCCCAGGCGCCATGCGCGCCACCCCGGCCGGCCCGGCTGGCCCGGATTTCGCTCCTCCGGCCGCTTGTCATTCGCGCCGCCCCGGTCTATCACACAGATTGACGCCCGGAAGGGCCCCGGCGGGAGTGCATCATGGAAGTCAGGGATGGATTTGCCGGCACCATCGGCCACACGCCGTTGATCCGACTGGCCGGGGTGAGCGAGGAAACCGGCTGCGACATCTACGGCAAGGCGGAATTCCTGAATCCCGGCGGCTCGGTCAAGGATCGCGCGGCGCTGTATATCATCCGCGACGCCGAGCGGCGCGGACTACTGAAGCCGGGCGGCACGGTGATCGAAGGCACCGCCGGCAATACCGGCATCGGCCTGGCCCACCTGTGCGCGGCGCGCGGCTACCGTTGCATCGTGGTGATCCCCGACACCCAGTCGCCCGAGAAAATGGAGCGGCTGCGCATGCTGGGCGCCGAGGTCCGCCCGGTCCCGGCCAAGCCCTATGCCGACCCCGGCAACTACCAGAAGATCGCCGGCCGGCTGGCCGAGGAGACCGACAACGCAATCTGGGCCAACCAGTTCGACAACCTGGCCAACCGCCAGGCCCACTACGAAACCACCGGCCCCGAGATCTGGCACGCCACCACCGGGCGCATCGACGCCTTTACCTGCTCCACCGGCACCGGCGGCTCGCTCGCCGGCATTGCCCGTTACCTGAAGGAACACAAGCCCGGCGTGCGCATCGTGCTGGCCGACCCGCAAGGCAGCGCCCTCTATCACTTCGTCAAGCACCGCGAACTCAAGGCCGAGGGCAGTTCGATCACCGAGGGCATCGGCACCAGCCGCGTCACCGCCAACCTGCAGGACACGCCCATCGACGATGCGGTGCGGATCGACGACCAGACCTGCGTTGACATGGTCTATCGGATGCTGCGCGAGGAAGGCTTGTTCCTGGGCGGGTCGTCAGGGATCAACGTGGGCGCCGCAGTGGCGCTGGCGCGCGAGATGGGGCCCGGGCATACCATCGTCACGCTGTTGTGCGACCGGGGCGACTTGTATATCGGCCGCTTGTTCAACGAAGCCTGGCTGGCCAGCAAGGGGTTGCAGCCGATCCCGTTCCGGCGCGTCGGTCCTGTGGTGTAGCCGCGCTAGGCGGCCTTGAGCCGCCGCCACAGCGTGGTCGGGCTGATGCCGAGGATATGGCAGGCGGCGGTGCGGTCGCCGCCGCACTCGGCCAGCACGCGACGGATATGATCGACCTCGCTGGATTGCTTGACGCCGGCCAGCGAGCGGCCCGGGGTGCGGGCGGGACCGGTTCGGGCGGCAGGCCCGGCTGGCGCATCCGGCAGCTCCTGCCCGCCGTCCCCGCCGAACAGCTCCGGCGCCGCAGCCTGCAACTCACGCAGCAGCGCATCGGCTTCCAGCTTGCGCCCGGCCACCAGCACGGCAATCCGTTCGGTCACGTTCTCCAGCTCGCGGATATTGCCGGGCCAGCCGTAGCGCGCCAGCCGGGCGCGGGCCGCGGCGGGCAGGCGCTGGGGACGCTCCATCCCCAAGCGGTCCTGTGCGCGCCGATACAGCAGTTCGGCCAGCTCGGGCAGGTCTTCGGTGCGCTCGCGCAGCGGCGGCATTTCGATGCGCAGGATATTGAGGCGGTAGTACAGGTCCTGGCGGAAGGTGCCGTCGCGCACCAGCGCCACCAGGTCGCGGTGGGTGGCGGCGATCACGCGTACGTTGACCGGCACCGCATCCAGGCCGCCGATCGGGAGTACCTGCTTTTCCTGCAGCACGCGCAACAGGCGCGTCTGCAGCGCGGAGGGCATGTCGCCAACTTCATCGAGGAACAGCGTGCCGTTGTGGGCCGATTCGAACAGGCCGGCCTTGCCGCCACGGCGCGCGCCGGTGAAGGCGCCCTCTTCGTAGCCGAACAGTTCGCTTTCCAGCAGCGCTTCCGGGAAGGCCGCGCAATTGACCGCGACGAACGGGAAGGCGCGGCGCGGGCTGGCATCGTGCATGCCCTGCGCCAGCACTTCCTTGCCGGTGCCGCTCTCGCCGCCGATCAGCACGGTCGAGTCCACCGCGGCATAGCGCCGCGCCAGCTCGCGCAACTCGGTCATGGCATCGGAGGTGCCGGCCAGGTCGTCCAGGCTGTAGCGCACGCCCGCCGGCCGCGCGCGGCTGCGCGAGCGCAGGTTGCGGTCCACGCGCTGGATCGCGCTGGCGTCCTGGATGGTCAGCACCGCGCCGGTGGTGCCGGCCTCGCTCACGATAGGGATGCGGTTGACCACCACCATCTTGTCGCCGAGCTTGTGGATCGCTTCCAGCTCCTTGTCGCCGCTCTGCATCACGCCTTCTAGCGCCAGGCTGGGGGCCAGCGTCTGCAGCTTGCGGCCCACCGCAGCAGCGGCCGAGGTGCCGAGGAAGCGCTCCATCGCCGGGTTGAACGACTGGATCCGTCCTTCCGCGTCGACCGCCGCCACGCCCTCGTTCAGGTGCACCAGGATGGTGTTGACGTAGTCGCGCCGGGTGGCCTCGATGCGACGCAGGCGCGCGGCCTCGATCGCGTCCTCCAGCGCCATGCGCACCGAGTTGCCCGAGTACAGGAACACGCCGGTGAGGCCGTACCGATCCGCCAGGTCGGTCACCAGGCCGGGGCCGACCACGACCTGGATGCCCTCCTGCTTCAGCGCCTTGACGCGCGCCACCGCGTCATCCTCGGTCAGGTAGGTGTAGGCCGGGATCGACAGGGAGAAGGCGCGCACGAACTCGTCGACCTCCGCATACGTCGAGGCATGCGTCACCAGCGCGACCCGCGGGGAGATGCGCCGCGCGGTGGCCAGCGCACTCATTACGTCGAAGCCGGTCACCTTGACCAGCACCACCGGCACGTCCACGTGCTGGCGCAGGTAGGCGCCGTTGGAGCCACCGGCCACCACCACGTCGAGGCGCCCTTCGCGGGCTTCGCGCGCTACCGCGCTGGCGGCAGCTTCGTAGCCCTTGCCGAGGATGCGGAATTCCGCGCGGGCGGCATAGGACGGGATCAGGTCGGCGAAGGCGCGCGCCAGGCGGCTGATGCCGATGGCCCAGATGCGCGGGCGGGCGGATGTGGAGGCGGGAGGGCTCATGGTGCGATGCGGCGTGTGAAGCGTGGTGAAACGCGTGGCGAACAGGCGTACAGTGCTGGCACATTGTCCGCCACCCCGGGCCGGATTTCAACTTTGAAATCCACATTTGCGGCCGTGAAATGCAAATGTGGCTAAATCATGGCATGCGACAATGCGGCAAGTTTGGCACCATGCCCGCCAGCCCAGTACTGGCAAGGGCTGGAGAGATTTCATGGCAGCCGGCGCAAAGGCTGGCACACCCCTTGCGATATTGGCTCGTCCTGTTCACCCAACGCATACGCCAATGACCTACTCCGCTTCCGACCTCGCGCGCTCCGCTGGCGCCCGTTTCCGCCAGGCGCTTGCCGACG
This sequence comes from Cupriavidus sp. DF5525, assembly GCF_040149425.2. Taxonomy (NCBI): domain Bacteria; kingdom Pseudomonadati; phylum Pseudomonadota; class Betaproteobacteria; order Burkholderiales; family Burkholderiaceae; genus Cupriavidus; species Cupriavidus sp. DF5525. Next base: position 2,347,465 of record NZ_CP168265.1, read on the forward strand.
AGCATCCGCTGCAGGTGGTCGGCACCATCAACGCCAACCACGCCCTGCTGGCCAAGCGTGCCGGCTACCGTGCCATCTACCTGTCGGGTGGCGGCGTCGCCGCCGGCTCGCTGGGGCTGCCCGACCTGGGCATCTCCAACCTGGACGACGTGCTGACCGACATCCGCCGCATCACCGACGTGTGCGACACGCCGCTGCTGGTGGACGTTGATACCGGCTTCGGCGCCTCGGCTTTCAACGTGGCCCGCACCACCAAGTCGCTGATCAAGTTCGGCGCCGCGGCCATGCATATCGAGGACCAGGTCGGCGCCAAGCGCTGCGGCCACCGCCCGAACAAGGAAATCGTCACGCAGGGTGAAATGGTCGACCGCATCAAGGCCGCCGTCGACGCCCGCACCGACGAGAACTTTGTCATCATGGCCCGCACCGACGCGCTCGCCGTGGAAGGCCTGGACAAGGCCATCGAGCGCGCCGTGGCGTGCGTGGAAGCCGGCGCCGACGCCATCTTCCCGGAAGCCATGACCGACCTCGGCATGTACCGCAAGTTTGTCGACGCGGTGAAGGTGCCGGTGCTGGCCAATATCACTGAATTCGGCGCCACGCCACTGTTCACCACAGATGAACTCGGCGGCGCCGGGGTGTCGATGGTGCTGTACCCGCTGTCGGCCTTCCGCGCCATGAACAAGGCGGCAGAAAATGTGTACGCGGCCATCCGCCGCGACGGCACGCAGAAGAACGTGGTCGATACCATGCAGACCCGCTCGGAGCTCTACGAGAGCATCGGCTACCACGACTTCGAGCAAAAGCTCGACGCCCTGTTCGCGCAAGGCAAGGGCAAGTAAGACAAGACAGACACAGGCACGGCCGGGCATGCTCCGGCCGTTTGGCCGGAACCGGCCAACAACATACAGGCATCACACAAGGAGACCCAGATGTCCGAAGCGCAACCGCTCGCCGCTCCCAAGCCCAAGAAATCCGTCGCCCTGTCGGGCGTGACCGCCGGCAATACCGCGCTGTGCACGGTCGGCCGTACCGGCAACGACCTGCACTACCGCGGCTACGACATCCTCGATATCGCCGACACCTGCGAGTTCGAGGAAATCGCCCACCTGCTGGTGCACGGCAAGCTGCCGACCAAGGCTGAACTGGCCGCCTACAAGGCCAAGCTCAAGTCCCTGCGCGGCCTGCCCGCCAACGTCAAGGCCGCGCTGGAATGGGTCCCCGCCAGCGCCCACCCGATGGACGTGATGCGCACCGGCGTGTCGGTGCTCGGCACCGTGCTGCCGGAGAAGGAAGACCACAACACCCCGGGCGCGCGCGATATCGCCGACCGCCTGATGGCCAGCTTCGGCTCGATGCTGCTGTACTGGTACCACTACAGCCACAACGGCCGCCGCATCGAGGTGGAAACCGACGATGACTCCATCGGCGCACACTTCCTGCACCTGCTGCACGGCGAGAAGCCGTCGGAGCTGTGGGAGCGCGCCATGCACACGTCGATGATCCTGTACGCGGAGCACGAGTTCAACGCCTCGACCTTCGCCGCGCGCGTGGTCGCCGGCACGGGCTCGGACATGTACTCGGCCATCTGCGGTGCGATCGGCGCGCTGCGCGGGCCCAAGCATGGCGGCGCCAACGAAGTGGCTTTCGAGATCCAGAAGCGCTACGACAACCCGGATGAAGCGCAGGCCGACATCACCCGCCGCGTCGAGAACAAGGAAGTCGTGATCGGCTTCGGCCACCCGGTGTACACCATCAGCGACCCGCGCAACCAGGTGATCAAGGAAGTGGCCCGGAAGCTGTCGAAGGATGCCGGCTCGATGAAGATGTTCGATATTGCCGAGCGCCTGGAAACGGTGATGGGGGACATCAAGAAGATGTTCCCGAACCTGGACTGGTTCAGCGCGGTGAGCTACCACATGATGGGCGTGCCGACGGCGATGTTCACGCCGCTGTTCGTGATTGCGCGTACCTCGGGCTGGGCCGCGCACATCATCGAGCAGCGCATCGACAACAAGATCATTCGTCCGAGCGCCAACTACACCGGTCCGGAGGACCTGAAGTTCGTGCCGATCAAGGATCGCAAGTAAGACCGGCTGCCGGTTTGCTCCGCGTCGGGTTGCATTGATCCGAGCCTGCGGGCAAGGGGGTAGTTGGTCGCTGACACCGGGCCACTACCCCTTTTTCATACCAATATTGATTCCCTACACCATGAATTCTGCAAACCGCAAACCGCTACCGGGCACCAAGCTGGATTACTTCGACGCGCGCGCCGCGGTCGAGGCCATCCAGCCGGGTGCCTACGACAAGCTGCCGTACACGTCGCGCGTGCTGGCAGAAAACCTGGTGCGCCGCTGCGACCCGGCCACGCTGACCGATTCGCTGAAGCAACTGATCGAGCGCAAGCGCGAGCTGGACTTCCCGTGGTTCCCCGCGCGCGTGGTCTGCCACGACATCCTGGGCCAGACCGCGCTGGTCGACCTGGCCGGCCTGCGCGACGCCATTGCCGACCAGGGCGGCGACCCCGCCAAGGTCAATCCCGTGGTGCCGGTGCAGCTGATCGTCGACCACTCGCTGGCGGTGGAATGCGGCGGCTTCGATCCCGATGCCTTCGCCAAGAACCGAGCCATCGAAGACCGGCGCAACGAAGACCGTTTCCATTTCATCGACTGGACCAAGAAGGCGTTCAAGAACGTCGATGTGATCCCGCCGGGCAATGGCATCATGCACCAGATCAACCTGGAGAAGATGTCGCCGGTGATCCACGCCGAAGTGAATGGTAACGGCCGCGGCGTGGCCTACCCCGATACCTGCGTCGGCACCGACAGCCACACCCCGCACGTGGATGCGCTGGGCGTCATCGCCATCGGCGTGGGCGGCCTGGAAGCCGAAAACGTGATGCTCGGCCGCGCCTCGTGGATGCGCCTGCCGGATATCGTCGGCGTGGAGCTGACCGGCAAGCGCCAGCCCGGCATCACCGCCACCGACATCGTGCTGGCCCTGACCGAATTCCTGCGCAAGGAAAAAGTGGTCGGCGCCTACCTGGAGTTCCGCGGCGAAGGCGCCTCGAGCCTGACGCTCGGCGACCGCGCCACCATCTCCAACATGGCCCCCGAATACGGCGCCACCGCGGCGATGTTCTTTATCGACGAGCAGACCATCGAATACCTGCGCCTGACCGGCCGAACCGACGAGCAGCTCAAGCTGGTCGAGACGTATGCCAAGACTGCAGGGCTGTGGGCGGATTCGCTGAAGAACGCCGAGTACGAGCGCGTGCTGAAGTTCGACCTGTCGAGCGTGGTGCGCAACATGGCCGGCCCGTCCAACCCGCACAAGCGCCTGCCGACCTCCGCCCTGGCCGAGCGCGGCATCGCCGTGGACCTGGACAAGGCCCGCGCGCAGGAAGCCGAAGGTCTGATGCCGGACGGCGCGGTGATCATCGCCGCCATCACCAGCTGCACCAACACCAGCAACCCGCGCAACGTGATCGCCGCCGCCCTACTGGCGCGCAACGCCAATGCGCGTGGCCTGGCGCGCAAGCCGTGGGTCAAGTCGTCGCTGGCGCCCGGCTCCAAGGCCGTCGAGCTGTACCTGGAAGAAGCCAGGCTGCTGCCGGACCTGGAAAAGCTCGGCTTCGGCATCGTGGCCTTTGCCTGCACCACGTGCAACGGCATGTCCGGCGCGCTGGATCCCAAGATCCAGCAAGAGATCATCGACCGCGACCTGTACGCCACGGCTGTGCTGTCCGGCAACCGCAACTTCGACGGCCGCATCCACCCGTACGCCAAGCAGGCCTTCCTGGCCTCGCCGCCGCTGGTGGTCGCCTACGCCATCGCCGGCACCATCCGCTTCGACATCGAGAAGGACGTGCTGGGCACGGACCAGGACGGCAAGCCGGTGTACCTGAAGGACATCTGGCCGACTGACGAAGAGATCGACGCGATCGTCAAGCAAAGCGTGAAGCCCGAGCAGTTCCGCAAGGTCTACGAACCGATGTTCGCGCTGACCGCGGAAACCGGCGAGAGCGCCGCGCCGCTGTACGACTGGCGCCCGCAGAGCACCTACATCCGCCGCCCGCCCTACTGGGAAGGCGCGCTGGCCGGCGAGCGCACGCTCCAGGGCCTGCGTCCGCTGGCGGTGCTGGGCGACAACATCACCACCGACCACCTGTCGCCGTCCAACGCGATCCTGCTCGACAGCGCTGCCGGCGAATACCTGGCCAAGATGGGCCTGCCGGAAGAGGACTTCAACTCGTACGCGACTCACCGCGGCGACCACCTGACCGCGCAGCGCGCCACCTTCGCCAACCCGACGCTGATCAATGAAATGGCCGTGATCGACGGCCAGGTCAAGAAGGGTTCGCTGGCGCGCATCGAGCCGGAAGGCAAGGTCGTGCGCATGTGGGAAGCGATCGAGACCTACATGGACCGCAAGCAGCCACTGATCATCATCGCCGGCGCGGACTATGGCCAGGGCTCGTCGCGCGACTGGGCCGCCAAGGGCGTGCGCCTGGCCGGCGTGGAAGTCATCGTCGCCGAGGGCTTCGAGCGCATCCACCGCACCAACCTGATCGGCATGGGTGTTCTGCCGCTGGAGTTCAAGGCGGGCGTGAACCGGCTGACGCTGGGGCTGGATGGCACGGAGACCTATGACGTGATCGGCGAACGCCAGCCGCGTGCGACGCTGACGCTGGTGGTCCATCGCAAGAACGGCGAGCGTGTGGAAGTGCCGGTGACGTGCCGCCTGGACAGCGATGAGGAAGTGTCGATTTACGAGGCCGGTGGCGTGCTGCAGAGGTTTGCGCAAGACTTCCTGGAGTCGACGAAGGCTGCCGCGTAAGCAGAAGCCGATGGTTTTCTCCCCTCTCCCGCTTGCGGGAGAGGGGAGAAAACAAGCGCCGCGCTTTGCTTCTCCCAGGATTGATTCCTAAGCTGTGACAAGGCCCCCTGGCCTAACCCGGACAAAGATTCCCATGGCCCACGTACCCCAGATCAAAATCCCCGCCACCTACATCCGTGGCGGCACCAGCAAAGGCGTGTTCTTCCGTCTGCAGGACCTGCCCGAGACCGCGCAGGTCCCCGGCCCGGCCCGCGACGCGCTGCTGATGCGCGTGATCGGCAGCCCCGACCCCTACGGCAAGCAGATCGACGGCATGGGCGGTGCCACCTCCAGCACCAGCAAGACCGTGATCGTGTCGAAGAGCACGCGCCCCGACCACGATGTCGACTACCTGTTCGGCCAGGTTTCGATCGACCAGTCCTTTGTCGACTGGAGCGGCAACTGCGGCAACCTGTCTGCCGCGGTCGGCCCGTTCGCCATCAGCGCGGGCCTGGTCGATCCCGGCCGCGTGCCGCAGAACGGCGTCGCGATCGTACGCATCTGGCAGGCCAATATCGGCAAGACCATCGTCGGCCATGTGCCCATCATCAATGGCGAAGTCCAGGAAACTGGTGATTTCGAGCTGGACGGCGTGACCTTCCCGGCCGCCGAAGTGCAGCTCGAATTCATGGACCCGGCCGCCGAGGAAGAAGGTGCCGGCGGCGCGATGTTCCCGACCGGCAACGTGGTCGACGACCTGGAAGTGCCGGGCGTGGGCACACTCAAGGCAACGATGATCAACGCCGGCATCCCGACCATTTTCGTCAACGCGGAGAGCATCGGCTACACCGGCACCGAGCTGCAGGACGCCATCAACAGCGACACCAAGGCGCTGGCGATGTTCGAGACGATCCGTGCCTACGGTGCGCTGCGCATGGGCCTGATCAAGGACGTGGACGAGGCCGCCAAGCGCCAGCACACGCCCAAGGTCGCCTTTGTGGCCAAGCCGGTGGACTACGTCGCTTCCAGCGGCAAGAAGGTCGCTGCGGCTGATGTCGACCTGCTGGTGCGCGCGCTGTCGATGGGCAAGCTGCACCACGCCATGATGGGCACGGCAGCGGTGGCGATCGGCACCGCTGCGGCGATCCCCGGCACGCTGGTCAACCTGGCCGCCGGCGGTGGCGAGCGCAGCGCGGTGCGTTTCGGGCATCCGTCCGGTACGCTGCGCGTGGGCGCCGAGGCGCAGCAGGTGGATGGCGAATGGGTGGTGAAGAAGGCCATCATGAGCCGCAGCGCGCGCGTACTGATGGAAGGCTGGGTGCGTGTGCCCGGCGACGCGTTCTGATCTAAGCCACCTCGCGAGGCTGCTCATGTCTGCTACTGACACGCCGTCCGCCAAACGCCCCGATCCGGACCAGGTACTGGTCGACATCGTCGACTATGTCACGCGCTACGAGATCAAGAGCGGCCTCGCCTACGATACCGCCCGCAACTGTTTGATCGACACGCTCGGTTGCGGGCTCGAAGCCCTGTCCTATCCGGCCTGCACCAAGCTGCTCGGCCCCATCGTCCCCGGCACGATCGTGCCCAACGGTGCGCGCGTGCCCGGCACCCAGTTCCAGCTCGATCCGGTCCAGGCCGCGTTCAACATCGGCACGATAATCCGCTGGCTGGATTTCAACGACACCTGGCTGGCGGCCGAATGGGGCCATCCATCGGACAATCTCGGCGGCATCCTCGCCACCGCCGACTGGATCTCGCGCAACAACATCGCCGCCGGCCGCAAGCCGCTGACGATGAAGGCGGTGCTGACGGCCATGATCAAGGCGCATGAGATCCAGGGCTGCATCGCGCTGGAGAACTCGTTTAACAAGGTCGGGCTCGACCATGTGGTGCTGGTCAAGGTGGCCTCGACTGCCGTGGTCGCGCAGATGCTGGGGCTGACGCGCGACGAGATCATCAACGCCGTATCGCTGGCATGGGTGGACGGGCAAAGCTTGCGAACCTATCGCCATGCGCCCAACACCGGCAGCCGCAAGAGCTGGGCCGCCGGCGACGCCACCAGCCGCGCGGTGCGTCTGGCGCTGATCGCGCGCACCGGCGAGATGGGCTATCCGTCGGTGCTGACGGCGAAGACCTGGGGCTTCTATGACGTGCTGTTCAAGGGGCAGCCGTTCAAGTTCCAGCGGCCTTACGGCTCGTACGTGATGGAGAACATTCTGTTCAAGATCTCGTTCCCGGCCGAGTTCCATGCGCAGACCGCGGTGGAAGCCGCCATGCGCCTGCATGGCTCGCTGGCGCTGGCGGGGCGCAGTGCCGCCGATATCGCCGCGATCACCATCCGCACCCATGAGGCGTGCCTGCGCATCATCGACAAGAAAGGTCCCCTCAATAATCCCGCCGACCGCGACCACTGCATCCAGTACATGGTGGCGGTGCCACTGCTGTTCGGCCGGCTGACTGCCGCCGATTACGAGGACAACGTCGCCGCCGACCCGCGCATCGACGTGTTGCGCGACAAGATCACGTGCGTCGAGGACCCGGCGCTGACGCGCGACTATCACGATCCCGACAAGCGCTCGATCGCCAATGCGCTGACCGTGACGCTGAACGACGGCACCGTGCTTGACGAGGTGCTGGTCGAATACCCGCTCGGCCACAAGCGCCGTCGCGCGGAAGGTATCCCGCTGCTGGTGGGGAAATTCCGCAGCAACCTGGCGCGGCGTTTTCCGCCGAAGCAGCAAGAGGCCATCCTGGCCGTATCGCTCGACCAGGCCAGGCTGGAAGGGGTGACGGTCAATGAGTACCTCGATATGTATGCAATTTGAGTTATCACTCAGGCACCTTCATGCCGAATTGGCATAACCATTCCGCCGAGCCTCCCGCGCCAAATTCTCCTAACGTATAGTCTCAGCCGCTGCCCGTCCGAGGCCTGGAACACAGGCCCGTCGCGAGTTGCCATCGACTGAACACGGACGACACCGTTCCACCCAAAAGGTATGTCGTGTCGCTCCTATACGTGCCTACACGTTCGTATATATATACCGAGGAGAATCATGAGACATTTCGCCCGCGCCACCACGCTGGCCGCTGCCCTGCTGTCGGCCAGCTTGTTCACCGGCACCGCCCACGCGCAGCTCGCCCCCGCCGCACAGCCCGCCCCAGCCCCCGCTACGGCACCGGCTGAAGCCCGCAAGGCCAATATCGTCATCATCGGCACCGGCGGCACCATCGCCGGCGCCGGTGCCGCAGCCACCAACACCGCGGCCTACCAGTCGGCCGTGGTGCCGGTCGACAAGATCATCGCCTCGGTGCCGGAGATCTCGAAGGTCGCCAACGTCAAGGGCGAGCAGATCTTCCAGATCGGCTCGGAGAGCTTCAACAACGAACGCCTGCTCAAGCTGGGCAAGCGCGTGTCGGAACTGCTCAAGCAGCCCGACGTGGACGCCATCGTCATCACGCACGGCACCGACACCATCGAGGAAACCGCGTACTTCCTGAACCTGACGCTTAAGAGCGACAAGCCGGTAGTAGTGGTGGGCTCGATGCGCCCGGGCACCGCGCTGGGCGCCGACGGTGCGCTCAACCTGTATGACGCCGTGCTGGTCGCTTCCAACCCGACTTCCAAGGGCAAGGGCACGCTGGTGGTGCTGAATGACGAAATCCACACCGGCCGCGACGTCACCAAGAGCAACACCTTCAAGACCGAGACTTTCCGCTCGCCGTTCGGCCCGCTGGGCTATGTGGTGGAAGGCCGCTCGCAGTACTACCGCCTGCCTGCGCGTCCGCACACCGTGCAGACCGAGTGGGACATCGACAAGATCGACAAGCTGCCGGAAGTGGCCGTGGTCTATGCCTACGGCAACGTCAACCCGGCCAGCATCGACGCCGCCGTGAAGAGCGGCGCCAAGGCCATCATCTACGCCGCCACCGGCAACGGCAGCGTCGGCGAGTACATGGTCGAGCCGCTCAAGGCCGCACGTGCCAAGGGCGTGCAGATCGTGCGCGCGTCGCGTGCCGGCAGCGGCGTGGTGATCCGCAACGCCGAGCAGCCGGACGACAAGTACGACTGGATCGTCACCGACGACCAGCTGCCGCAGAAGGCCCGTATCCTGATGGCGCTGGCGCTGACCAAGACCAACGACAGCAAGGCGCTACAGCAGGTCTTCTGGAAGTACTGATGATGTCGTGGAGCGGGCGGTCTCGCCGCTAAACGCTCCTGCCCTCTCCCCCGGCCCCTCTCCCGCTTGCGGGAGAGGGAAGCAAACCGGCGGCTGTATCGGCCAGCGGCAGTTCCCTGGCCTGCCCTGCTTCTGTCCCCTCCTCCTCCCGCTCCAGCCATTGCCGCGGCGATTCGCCCAGCCGTGCGCTGAACGCCCGCGACAGCGCCGACGCATTGGCATAGCCCAGCTCCAGCGCCACCGACTTGACCGGCCGCCCGAGCCGCAATTGGGCCTGCGCCAGTGACAGCCGCCAGTCGGTCAGGTAATCGGCCGGCGGCTGGCCCACGATGCGCCGGAACGCGGCGGCAAACGCGCTGCGCGACATGCCCGCGCGCTCGGCCATGCGGGGCAGGTCCCACGCCGCGCCCGGATCCTCATGCAGCGCCACCAGCGCGCGCGCCAGGCGCGGGTCCGACAGCCCGGCGATCAGGCCGGCCTGGATGCCGGCTTCTTCGTGATAGTCGATCAGCCAGCGCAGCAGCTGGATCAGCACGACTTCGAACAGCCGGTCGGCCAGCAGGCGGTGGCCGCAGCGCACCTGGCCGGCTTCTGCGAACAGTAGCGACAGCGCCTGCTCCAGGCCCGCCACGCGTGCCAGCGGCAAGGCGATCAGGGGCGGCAGCGCGCGCACCACGGGGTTGCGCGCGCCACCGTCGAAATCGAGCGCAGCGCAAATGAAATCCGATCCTTCCTCTGGCGGGTTGTGGAACATGTGGTGGATCGGGCGCGGATAGAACAGCAGCGTCGGCTCATCGAATCGCAGTGTCGCGGGGAGTCCGGAACCAGGCGTGTGCCGCAGTTCCAGCTCGCCGCGCCGAAGGACGTGCAGGAAACCGCGGCCCGGCTGTGCCGCGAACTGCGTCAGGCCGCACAGCGGGCCCTGGTGGAACAGGTGGGCGCGGGCGCGGAAGCGCTCCAGCAAGGCGGAAAGGCGGTCTACCGGCTGAGGCATGGCGATTGGGTCACTTTAACTAGCTGGACGAATCGATATGTTTTCAGGATGAAACGTATCTCATAGTACGCCATGGACGACCATACTGAATTCCAAGGCGATCGCAACGCCTTTTCCCTTCCACCAAGACCAAGGAGTCCACCATGTCCCGCGTTCCTCTCGTCAATCCCGCCAATGCCTCGGGCGACAGCAAGGCCCTGCTGAGCGAGATCCACGGCGCGTTTGGCGCCACCCCCAATATGTTCCGTGCCGTGGCCAATTCCCCCGCCGCGCTGCGCAGCATGTGGGGCGCCTTCGGCGCGCTCGGCGGCGGCGTACTGGGCGCGGCCCTGGGCGAAAAGATCGCCGTGGCCGTGGCCGACCGCAACCATTGCGAATACTGCCTGGCGGCCCACACCGCGCTCGGCCAGAAGGCCGGCGCGACCGCCCAGGAAATGTCGGAGGCGCAGGCCGGCCGAGCGCAGGATCCGCAGACGGCCGCGGCACTGTCGTTCGCGCTCAAGCTGGTCAACGACCGCGGCCAGGTCAGCGATGCCGATGTGGCGCAACTGCGCGAGGCCGGCTTCAACGACGAGCAGATCGTCGAGATTCTGGCGCACGTGGCGCTGAACCTGTTCACCAACTACGTGAACGTGGCCTTCGCCGTGCCAGTCGATTTCCCGAGAATCAAGCTGCGCACAGCTGCCTGACGGTTTGGATCAAGCCTCACGCCCGGCAGCCTGCAGGCCGGGGCCCGCGAGCGTCCGTCATCAGCCTGGCCTAAAGTTACGGCGGTTAATTGCGTTTTCATATTAGGAAACGGGCGCGCCGCCGCGCCCGCCACCACAATCAGAACATCGCGCTGCTCATCAACGCCTTGGCGACCAGGACGCCCTCATCGGGCGCTTCTGCGTACACCGATACATCGGTCACCACCTGGCGTCGGCCTCGCCGCACCACGGTCGCCACGGCGCGCAACGCCGCTCCTTGCGCCGGCGCCAGGTACTGGATCGACAGCGAACTGGTGGCCATGCCCTTCATTTCATCGCCATTGGCGCCCGATGCCGCCGCAGCCGCCCCGGCGATGTCGATCAGCGTGGCGATCACCCCGCCGTGAACGATGCTGCCGTAGGTCACGTTGGTCGGCAGGAACGGCATCTCCAGCTCGACATGCTCCGGCGCCAGGCTGGCCAGCCGTACGCCCAGCGCGCGGGCGACTGGCGAGCCCATCAGCACGGTGTCGACCATGGTGCGCATGCGCGGATCGACGCTCGCGTCGCGCTCTTGCTGGCGGGAAAGGCTGGCGATGGTTTGCGGCATGGATGTCTCCTGGTTGGAATGGGCAGGCAATGACCGCAGCATATCGAGCGACGAAGATCGGCTCAATTACGTCGCACGTAGTCGAGCGGCGATCGCATCGGCCTAAGCGCGGCGAGCGCCACATCGTCGAGGGTGGACGCAGCGCACCAATATCCCCGATGACACCAAGCGGCGAGACCGGGAACATGGATTCCCCTACACGGGGACAGCCCCCTATTCACACGCCATGGCACGGATGCTATCGTGCTCCGGCCTGCCGATGAGACCACACCAAGCATGCCGGCAAGGCGTCCACAGGAATGCGAGTGAAACGTTGCCACTCTGCGGTAACCCCCCAATATGTCGAGACAGATTCCTCCACTTAACCCGCTGAGGGCCTTCGAAGTGGCGGCCCGGCATCTGAGCTTTACGCGGGCTGCCGAGGAATTGTTCGTCACGCCATCGGCAGTCAGCCACCAGATCAAGGCGCTGGAAGAAAGCCTGGGCGTACAGCTATTCATCCGCGAGGCCAAGGCGCTGGTGCTGACGCCGGCCGGCACGGCCTACCTGCCCAGCGTCCAGCTGGCGTTCAAGCAGCTCGCCGATGCCACGCACCGTCTGCACAGCAAGGATCGCCCGGCGCTGAAGGTCAATATGCCGCCCACGTTCGCGGTCAAATGGCTGATCCCGCGCATGGACCGCTTCATGAAGGCGCACCCGGATATCGACCTGAAGGTGTCGACGTCGAACCACCGCATCGATTTCGAGCGCGATGATTTCGATATGGCGATCCGCTACGGCCGCGGCGACTATCCCGGGCTGCATAGCGAGCTGTGCCTGGCGGTGGAAGTGATCCCGGTCTGCAGCCCGGCGCTGCTGCAGGGCCCACAGCCGCTCGAAACGCCGTCGGACCTGAAGCACCATACGCTGCTGCACGACGACAGCACTTACACGGACGTCAGCAACCCGGACTGGGCGATGTGGCTGGAGCACGCCGGCGTCACCGATGTCGATGCCAGCCGCGGCCCGTCGTTCTGGCCGAGCCATCTGGTCATCAACGCCGCGCTCAGCGGCCTGGGGGTGGCGCTGGTCAAGAAGAACTGGATCGAGCAGGACCTGGCCGAAGGCCGGCTAGTGCGCCTGTTCGAATCGATCCGGCTGCCGGTGGAGTTCTCTTACTTCGTGGTGTTCCCGAAGGAGCGGCTGGAAGACCGCCGCATCCGCAGCTTCACCGACTGGATCCGCGCGGAAGTGGCGGCGGACCAGCAGCAGCCGACCCCCGCCTGAAGACAGCGCGGGCGCAGCCCGCGTGTCACACCTCCCTGCCCCACTCGGCAGGCATGCCGCGCAACGTTATGCGGCGCCCTGCATCGATGCCGTCTTCTTCTGCACGCGTGCGCGCAGCCGCTCGATATCGACCACGAAGCGGCGATGCGTGCCGCTGCATACCGTCTCCGCCGCATCTTCGGCAGTCACGCTGAACGTGACACTGCGCCCGTCGATGGCAGTCACCTCCGCGCTGATGCGCACTTCCCCGCCAAGCGGCGTGGCCCCGCTGTGCTGCACCGAGACCTCCGCGCCGACCGAGCTTTCGCCATCTTCGAGATAGCCTTGCAGGAAGTCCAGGCAGGTCTGCTCGATATCGCGCACCAGTTCCGGCGTGGCGTAGATGCGCAGGCTTTCGCCGAGAAAATCGATGGTGCGCTGGCGGTCGACCGTCAGCGTGCGCGAGCAGGTCGCGCCGGGTTGCAATCCGTTCTTCATCAGGGATTCCTTTGATGGTTGCGGACGAAGCCATCCAACCCGGCGCGATGTGCGCGGGCCGGTGGCATATCCATGTGTTGTGTGACTACAGGCGATAGATGCGCTGGGCGTTGTCGTGCCACAGCGCGCGCTGCTGTTCCGGCGAACAGTTAGCGATGGCGGCGCGGAAGCCGGCCACGATGGTGTCGTAGCTGGCCACCAGGCTGTCCACCGGATAGTTGCTGGCGAACATGCAGCGCCCGGCGCCAAAGATGGCGATGGCGTCGCGGATCACGGGTACGTTGTCGGCCTGCCTCCACGGCTTGCCCGGCAAACCCAGGCCCGAGATCTTCAAGGCGACATTGGGTTGTTCGGCCAGCTCGGCCATCGCGGCGCGCCAGCCGGCCAGCCCCGCCTCGCTGCGATCAGCCGGCAGCCCAGTATGGTTCAGGATCAGCTGCGTGTCCGGAAAATCCCGCGCCAGCGCCGCCGCCTGGCCCAGGTTCCACCACGGCGCCTGCAGGTCGAAGGACATGCCATGGCCCGCCAGCAAGGCGTAGCCGCGCCGCCAGCGCTCGTCGTCCATCGAGCCCGGCAGCCCGCGCCGCGCGTCCTCGCGCCGCGCCGCGGTCACTGGCTTGTTGCGGATGCCGCGCATCCTGGCGTAGGCGGCATGGCCGGCCAACACTTCCCCGACATCGCCGCGGTCAAGCTGGGCGTGGCCGACGATCACCGTTGGCCTCCCCGTCCGCGCGGCGAGCTGCGTCAGCCATGCAGTCTCATCGACAGGATTGGCGCGCGCCCACTCTGCCTCGATGTGCACCGTCTTGACCGGCGCACAACCGGCCGTGTCGCGGGCGAGGTCCTCCGGCAGGTAATTCCGGCGCAGCGCCGAGTAGTCGCCATAGCGGAAGTTCGGCACCGTTTCGTCCTGCAGCCACGGATACGGATTGCCGCCGAGGTCCCAGAAATGCTGGTGCGCATCGATAAAGGGCTCGACGGGCGCCGCTTGTTCGTCGCGCATGGGCCTACTCCTTGACGGAGATGCGGGTAGCGAGCTGCTTGAACTGCGCCGACTCCTTCACCATGGCGGCCTGCAGTGTCACATCGTCGGCATAGGTATCGGTGCTGAAATGCAGCTTCTCCAGCGTCTGGCGCATCACCGGCTCCTGCACGGACTTTGCAATGGCGGTCTTCAGTACCGCGATCACCTCGGGCGGCGTGCCCTTGGGCGCCGAGATGCCGCGCCAGATCCCCATCGACAGGTCGATATTGCGCTCCTTCAGCGTCGGCACGTTCTCGAAGCCGCTGACGCGCTTGTCGGCCATCACGGCCAGCACCTTGAGCTTGCCCGCGGCCACGTGCGTGAAGACCTCTGCCGTGCTGACCGTGACTGCATCGATATGTCCGCCCAACAGCGCAAGCGTGGCGGGAGCGCCGCCGGCATAGGGGATATGGTTGAACTTCGCGCCGGTCTTGTCCGCCAGCGCGGCGGCAGCCATATGCCACGCCGAACCCTGCCCTGCATTCCCCACGCGGATGTTGGCATCCGGCTTGCGCGCATCAGCAACGAACTGCTCGATCGTGGTCCACGGCGCGTCGGCGCGCACCGCTACAGCAGCGGGATCGGCGTTCAGGCGTGCGATGGGGATCAGGTCCTGGTAGGTGAACTTGGCCAGCCCAAGGTAATTGAGGAAGGTCAACTCGCTGGACGACAGCACCAGCTTGTAGCCGTCTGGCTTGGCGTGGACCACTTCGCCCAACCCCACTGCACCAGTGGCGCCCGGCTTGTTGATCACCACGATCGGCTGCGGCAGGTGCTTGGCCGCCGCCGCGGACAGCGCGCGCGCCACCACGTCGGCGCCGCCGCCGGCCTGCCACGGCACGATCAGTTCGATGCGCCGGCTGGGGTAGGTTTCCGCACTCGCTGTGGCCGTACCGCCCAGCAGCCCTAGCACCACGGCCGCCGGCATCGCCCAGCGCCGCAATAGCGAACGTGACATCTGCATGGTTGTCTCCTGTCTCTTATCGGTATAGATGATCCCGCGGTGCGCTCAGGCGGCGCCGCGTTCCAGTTCTTGCGAGCGCACCGGGGCGCCGAACGCACCCTGCGCACGCAGCCGCACGACGGTGGCCGGATCGAAGCCGAACTCGCCCAGCACCTCGTCGGTATGCTGCCCCAGCAACGGCGCCGGATAGCGCACCTGCTGCGGCGTGCCGCTCAGCTTGACGGGGAACCCCAGCGCCTTGACCCGTCCTTCCACCGGGTGGTCGATCTCCAGCACCATGTCGCGCGCGACCGCTTGTTCGCTGGACAGCGCTTCGTCGTAGGTGAAGATCGGTGCCGCCGGCACGCCGGCCGCGAGCAACGCGTCGACCCATTCCGCCGCCGGCTTGCGCGCGAATTCTGCCTCAATTTCAGGGATCAGCGCGGCGCGGTTGCGGATGCGCGCCGCATTGTCGGTAAAGCGCGGATCGGCGAGCAGGTCCGGCCGCTCGATCACATCGCACAGCGCGGCCCACAGCTTGGGATTGGCCGCGCCGATGACAAAGTGCCGGTCCGCCGCTTGCACCGCCTGGTACGGCGCGCTCATCCGGTTGGCGCTGCCGATCGGCACCGGCACTTCGCCCGTGCCCCAGTACTCCGCCGACTCCCACACCGACAGGCCGAGCGCCGTCTCGAACAGCGAGGCATCCACATACTGCCCCTGGCCGGTGTGCTCGCGCCCCATCAGCGCGCTGAGGACGCCATAGGCGGTGAACAGCCCCGCGCCCAGGTCGGCGATCGGCACGCTGGCCTTGACCGGCGGCGCGTCCGGATGGCCCATCACGCTCATCACGCCCGACATGGCCTGGGCGATCAGGTCCAGCCCCGGGCGCCGCGACCACGGCCCGGTCTGGCCGAAGCCGGAGATGCTGGCATAGACCAGGCGGGGATTGATCTCGCGCAGCACCGCGTAGTCGATCTTCAGGCGCGCGGCCACGCCAGGCCGGTTGTTCTCCACCAGCACGTCGGCGCCGCGCACCAGTTCATAGAACGCTTCCAGCCCGGCGGGGTTCTTCAGGTCGATCTCGACGCTGCGCTTATTGCGGTTCAGCGCCAGGAAGCCGCCACTGTCATCGCCCTTGAGCCGGAAGCCCATCGACTTGCGGGTCTGGTCGCCGGCACCGGGGGTCTCGACCTTGATGACGTCGGCGCCCATGTCGCCCAGCAGCATGCAGCAGAACGGACCCGCCATGATCTGGCTGACGTCCAGGACCTTGATTTTCGATAACGGCAAATTCATGGATACCACCTGAAGTTCGGGCGGCCGCACAGGGTGGCGCCGCCGCGGTATTAGAAAAAACGGGAGTCGGGTGCTTTCAGCGGCCCACGAACTGCGGCCTGGTCTTGTCGATAAAGGCGCGGTGGCCGATGCGGAAGTCCTCGGTGTCGAAGCACGCATAGGACTCGGCATGCTCTTCCGGACGCAGCGGCGTGGGGTCCAGCAGCCGGCGCACGAACTGCTTGTGCCAGCGCGCTACCAGCGGCGCCCCCGCTGCAATGCGGCGTGCCGCCGCGTAGGCTTCGTCGGGCACCGCCTCATCCGCCACCACGCGGTTGACGAGGCGCTTTTCCAGTGCCTCCGCGGCATCGAACACCCGTCCCTCCAGCACGATCTCCAGCGCCGTCGCCGGCCCCGCCAGCGCCACCAGCCCGCCCAGCTCGCCATACGACATCACCAGCCCGAGCCGGTTGACCGGCACGCCAAAGCGGCTCGACTTGCCGCAGATGCGCAGGTCGCACATCGATGCGATTTCCAGGCCGCCGCCAACGCACGCCCCCTGGATCAGCGCAACGGTCGGGTGCCGGCATTCGGCGATGGCGCGCATGGTGGCATTGGTGATCTCGCCGTACTGCTGCGCCTGCGCGGCGTTGGCGCGCATGGTGTCGAACTCGGCGATATCGGCGCCCGCGGCAAAGGCCTTGTCGCCGGCGCCGCGCAGCACCACGCAGCGCAGCGTGTCGTCGGCGGACAGGCTCTGGATGGCCCCGGTCAGCCCCTGCCACATGGACAGGTCCATGGCGTTGAGCTTGTCCGGGTTGTTCAGCGTGATGGTGGCGACCTGGGCGTCGCGCTCGATCAGGATCGGTTGTCTCATGGTTGTCGTTGGTTTGGTGGAGGCCCGGCAACTCCGGGCTGGGTCCGGAATCCGGCTGGTCAGCGCAAGTCTAGGGCCGGCGCCGCGCGCGTCAAAACGAGAAAATCTCAGCGGCGCTTCAAGAAAAACTAGGCGCACGGTGCTGTGAGATTTTCTTGGGCTGCCTTCAAGTAAATCCACGTTGTGACTGACGGGGCTTGTTCCTAGACTTCGTCACCAATGCAGCCGGCAGGACCGCCAGTCAGCACCTCGGGCAGTCGGGCAGGCAGCGCACCCCACATGCATGGAGACAAGATGGCCCTCATCAATTACATCACCCAGATCCAGATCGACTTCGGCGCCATCGGGCTGCTGGCGCAGGAATGCGAACGCATCGGCATCACGCGCCCGCTGGTGGTCACCGACGCCGGCGTCAAGGCGGCGGGCATCGTCCAGCGCGTGCTGGAGCAGCTGCGCCCTGGCTGCGAAGCCGTGATCTACGACGGCACGCCGTCCAACCCGACCGAAGCCGCCATGCGCGACGCCGTGCGTCTTTATGGCGAGTACCGCTGCGACGGCATCATTGCGGTGGGCGGCGGCTCGCCCATCGACCTGGCCAAGGGCGTGGCGGTGTGCGCCACGCACGAGGGCCCGCTGCGCCAGTTCGCCGCGATCGAAGGCGGCGTGGCGCGCATCACGGCCGCCACCGCGCCGGTGATCGCCATCCCTACCACCGCTGGCACCGGCAGCGAGGTCGGCCGCGGCGCGGTGCTGATCCTCGACGATGGCCGCAAGGTGGGCGTGCTTTCGCCTTACCTGGTGCCGCGCGTGGCGATCTGCGATCCCGAGCTGACCATCGGCCTGCCGCCGATGCTGACCGCGGCCACCGGCATGGATGCCATCGCGCATTGCCTGGAGACCTTCATGGCGCCCGCCTTCAACCCGCCCGCCGACGGCATCGCGCTGGATGGCCTGCGCCGCGCCTGGCTGCATATCGAGCGCGCCCGCCGCGATCCGCAGGACCGTGACGCACGGCTGGCAATGATGAGCGCGTCGATGCAGGGCGCGCTGGCGTTCCAGAAGGGCCTGGGCTGCGTGCACAGCCTGAGCCACGCGCTCGGCGGACTGATGCCGACGCTGCACCACGGCACCCTGAACGCGGTCCTGCTGCCGGCGGTGATCCGCTTCAACGCGGACGCGCCGTCGATGCAGGCAGACGACAAGCTGGCGCGCATCGCGCAGGCGATGGGGCTGCCCGATGCCGACGCCATCGGGCCGGCGATCAGCGACATGAGCCGCCGCCTGGGCCTGCCGTCGGGGCTGCGCGAGATGGGCGTGGATCCGGCGCTGTTCCCGCGCGCGATCGACTATGCGCTGGCGGACCACTGCCACAAGACCAACCCGCGCGAGGCCAGCGCCGAAGACTACCTGGCGATGCTGCAGGATTCGCTGTAAGCCAAGCCGACCTCACGAGCAAGACAGCAAAACAAAATAACAAAGGAGACCAAGCATGCAACGTCGCACCTTCCTGTGCGCGGGCGCGGCCGCGCTGGCCGCCCCGCTGGCGCGGGCAGCCTCGCCGCTGCCGGCCGGACCGATCCGGATCATCGTGGGCTTCCCGCCCGGCGGCGGCACCGATGTGATGGCCCGCGTGATCGCGCAGCATCTGTCGACGCTGTGGCAGGTGTCGGTGATCGTCGAGAACCGCCCCGGCGCCGCCGGCGTGGTCGCGGCGGAATACACCGCGCGGCAGGCGCCCGACGGCACCGCGCTGCTGATGACCAATATCAGCAACCACGCCATCGCGCCCAGCCTGTATCCCAAGCTCGGCTATTCGGTCGAGAAGGACTTCACGCCGATCATGCTGGTCGGGGTCACGCCCAACCTGTTGATCTGCAACACCGGCGGGCGGGCGCGTTCGGTTGCCGACGTGGTCGCGCTGTGCCGCAGCCAGCCCGGCAAGATCACCTTCGGCTCGTCCGGCGCGGGCGCGGCACAGCATCTGGCGCTGGAGATGTTCAAGCTGCGTGCCGGCGTGGATGCGCTGCACGTGCCCTATCGCGGCTCGGCGCCGATGCTGACGGACTTGATCGGCGGCCAGATCGATTTCAGCTTCGAGACCATGACCTCGGCCACGCCGCAGATCCAGGGCGGCAAGGTGGTGGCGATCGCGCAGACGCGCCCGCGCCGCGCGGCCAGCTATCCCAAGGTGCCGACGCTGGCCGAGTCCGGCTTCCCCGGTTTCGATGCCGGCACGTGGTACGGGTTGGTCGGCCCCGCCGGCCTGCCGGCGCCAATGGTCGAGCGCATGAATGCGGACATGAACAAGGTGCTGGCGATGCCGGATGTCGCCAGCAAGCTGGCCGGCTTCGGCGCCGAGGACGGCGGCGGCACGGCGGCGCGCTTTGCGCAGTTCATCGCCACGGAGCGCGTCAAGTGGGCGCGCGTGGTCAAGGACGCCAACGTCAAGGTGTGACATGAATCGACGCATCACGATTGAGGAAACCCTGCCCCGCGACGCGGAGCGCACCCTGCTGGTCGGGCGTGCCTGGCTGCCTGGCCCGAACGGCGGCCCCGCCACGGTTGTCGTGCGCGGCGCGGAGCTGTTCGACATCAGCACCACCGCGCCCACCATCGCCGGACTGCTCGCGCTGCCAGACTGCGCCGAACGCGTGCGCAATGCCACCGGGCCTTCGCTGGGGCCGCTGCAGGACTGGCTCGACGCGACTTGTGCGCATGGCCCGGACCCTGCGCACCGCCACCTGCTGGCGCCGAACGACCTGCAGGTGGTCAAGGCCGCCGGCGTGACCTTCGCCGCCAGCCTGGTCGAGCGCGTGATCGAGGAGCGGGCACGCGGCGATGCGGCCAGCGCCGCGGCCGTGCGCGAGAGCGTCAGCGCCATCGTCGGCCCGGGCTTTGCGTCGGTGCGCCCGGGTTCGCCCGAAGCCATGCGCATCAAGGAAGTGCTGGTCGCGCAGGGGCTGTGGTCGCAATACCTGGAAGTCGGCATCGGCCCGGACGCCGAGATCTTTACCAAGGCGGCGCCGCTGTCGT
The DNA here is from genome assembly GCF_040149425.2 of Cupriavidus sp. DF5525. NCBI lineage: Bacteria > Pseudomonadati > Pseudomonadota > Betaproteobacteria > Burkholderiales > Burkholderiaceae > Cupriavidus > Cupriavidus sp. DF5525. The sequence goes on from NZ_CP168265.1 coordinate 2,367,655, forward strand.
CGGTGGGGACCGGCGTCGACGTCGGCCTGCACCCGCAATCAACCTGGAACAACCCCGAGCCGGAGGTCGTGCTGGCGGTATCCCCGCGCGGTGAGACCGTCGGCGCGGCGCTCGGCAACGATGTCAACCTGCGCGACTTCGAGGGCCGCAGCGCGCTGCTGCTGGGCAAGGCCAAGGACAACAACGCGTCGTGCGGCATCGGCCCGTGGATCCGGCTGTGCGATGCACATTTCGGCATCGACGAGATCGCCCGCACCGAGATCGCCCTGACCATCGAAGGCGAGGATGGCTTCGTGCTGCACGGCGCCAGCGCCATGACCCAGATCAGCCGCTCGCCGCAGGAGCTGGTGGCGCACGCGATGGGCGCGCACCACCAGTACCCCGACGGCATGATGCTGTTCTGCGGCACGCTGTTCGCGCCGGTGCAGGATCGCGACGCGCCGGGCGCCGGCTTCACCCACCATCCGGGCGACCGCGTCAGCATTTCCGCGGCACACCTCGGCGGGCTGGTCAACTGGGTCGGCAACAGCAACGAACTGCCGCCGTGGACCTTCGGCATCGGCGCATTGATGGCCAACCTGGCCCGGCGTGGCCTGCTGCATCCCCCTCCCTGATCCTTACTTGCCCCGCACGGGGCAGCACAGAGCCCGGCACACCCGACCGGGCCGCATGACAACCCAGGAGACACCATGAAACACGTTATCCCGCATATCGTGCTGGCAGCGCTATTGTCCGTCGCCGGCGTGGCCGCCGCGCAGGCACCCGTCAAGCTGCGCTTTGCCCATACCGTTCCGGAATCCGATTCGCAGCACCAGGCCGCGCTCGCCTTCAGCAAGAAGGTCAAGGAGCGCACCCAGGGCGGCGTCGAGATCCAGGTTTTCGCCAACAGCCAGCTCGGCAACGACACCACGCTGGTCACAGGCGTGCGCAGCGGCACCATCGACATCGGTGCTACCGGCAATCCCTTTGTCACCGGGCTGGCGCCGCGCCTGAACGTGCTGGACCTGCCCTACCAGTTCGAGGATGGTCCGTCGGCCTACAAGGTACTGGACGGCCCGGTCGGCCGCTCGCTGCTGGATGAGCTGGGCGCGCACCGCATCAAGGGCCTGGCCTTCTGGGAGATCGGCTTCCGCAGCCTCGGCAACAACAAGCGGCCGATCAACAAGGCCGAGGACATCCGCGGCCTGAAGATCCGCACCACGCCCAACCCGTCGCATATCAAGGCCTTCCAGCTGCTGGGCGCGAGCCCGCAGCCGATGCCGTTCGCCGAGGTTTTCGGCGCACTGGAATCCGGCGCGGTCGACGGCCAGGAGAACCCGCCCACGCTGATGGTGTCATCCAAGATGTACGAGGTGCAGAAGTACGTCTCGATGACGCGCCACGCCTATACCGCGCTGGTGGTGCTGATGAACAAGGCGAAATTCGATTCACTCAAGCCTGAGTACCAGAAGGTGCTGCTGGAAGAAGCCGCGGCCGCTGCCACCTACCAGCGCAAGCTCAATGCCGACAACGAAGCCGCCGCGATCGCTACGTTGCGCGCCAAGGGCGTGCAGGTCAACGAGCATCCCGACAACGCCGGCATCCGCAAGGTGGTGCGCGAGGAAACGCGCCAGCTGTTCGTGCAGAAGAACGGCGACGCCGTGCTGCGCGCCATGGACGCCCAGCGGTAGGAGAACCACGCCATGCCCGCCATGCCCACCGCCATCATCGATGCCCACCACCACCTGTGGCGGCTCGGCCCGGCGCGCCATCCCTGGCTGCAGGAAGGGTACGACCCTGCCGCCTTCTTTCTCGGCGACTACGCCACGCTGCGGCAGGACTTCAATCCGCGAGACTACCTGCGGCAGTGGGATGGGCTGCACCTGGCCGCCAGCGTGCATGTCGAAGCCGAACGGCACGCCGACGAGTCGGTGGCCGAGACCGCGTGGCTGCATCAGGTCCACGCTCGCCACGGCTTTCCCAATGCGGTCGTGGCGCATGCCGATTTCAACAGCGACACGCTGGCGGCGCAGCTGCGCGCGCACCAGGCTTTTCCTCTGGTGCGGGGCGTAAGGTGCAAGCCGCGCACCAGCCGCACCCCCGATGGCAGCGTGCACGGGCAGCCCGGCACGCTCCAGGACCCGCGCTGGCTGGCCGGCCTGCAGCGGCTGGCCGAGCATGGCCTGGCGTGGGACCTGCGCGTGCCGTGGTGGCACCTTGAGGAAGCCGCGGAGGCGATCGCGGCCGTGCCGGGGCTCGCCGTGGTGGTCGAGCACACCGGCCTGCCGTGGGACCGCTCGGAAGCGGGCCTGGCCGCCTGGCGCCGCGGACTTGCGGCGCTGGCCAGCCTGCCCGGCGTGCACCTGAAGCTGTCCGAGTTCGGCCTGCCCGGCACCGGGTGGGACCGCGCCGGCAATGTCGGCGTGATCCGCCAGGCGCTGGAGATCTTCGGCTGGCAGCGCTGCATGTTCGCCAGCAACCTGCCGGTCTCCGGCCTGCGCGCGTCGCTGCACGAAATCGTCAATACCGTGGCCGCCGGGCTGGAAGGCCTGCCCGACGCCGCCGCACAAGCGGTGTGGCACGACAACGCCATGCGCTTTTACCGGATCGAGGCGCCCGCAGCCAGCCTGCGCTGACGCCCCCGTCCAACCAGGAGTTCCCAATCATGAACCGCATTACGCTCCGCCTGGCCCAGGGCGCCATGGTTGCCATGATGGCCACCATGATCGTGCTGGTCTTCGGCAACGTGGTCCTGCGCTACGTCTTCAATTCCGGCATTGCCTTCTCCGAAGAAGCCTCGCGCTTTGTCTTCATGTGGCTGACGCTGACCGGCGCGCTGCTGGTGATGCACGACAAGGCCCACCTCGGCATGTCCACCGTGGTCTCGCGCCTGGGCGAAAACGGCCAGCGCGCCTGCCGCCTGCTAGCCGATGCCGGCGCGCTGGGCTGCTGCCTGCTGCTGGCGCACGGCGCCTGGCAACTGGTAACGATCGGCATGGACGACCGTGCCCCCGTCACCGGCGTGCCGCTGGGCGTGGTCTACGCCTGCCTGCTGGTATGCAGCGTCGGCATGGCGGCGATGCTGCTGCACGGGTTGTGGCGGCTGGTCAGCGGCCGCATGCCGCAGCACGAACTGGTGCCGCAGTCCGGCGCCACCGGCGAATAAGCGCAAGGAATCCATCATGACCATCTTTGTCTTTGTCGGCTCGCTGCTGGGCGCGATGTCGCTCGGCATGCCCATCGCCTTTGCGCTGCTCGCTTCCGGTGTCGCGCTGATGCTGCACCTGGGCAATTTCGATACGCAGATCCTCGCGCAGAACATGCTGGAGGGCGTCAACAACTATCCGCTGATGGCGGTGCCGTTCTTCATGCTCGCCGGCGAGCTGATGAACGCCGGCGGGCTGTCGCAACGCATCGTGCGCGTGGCCGACGCGGCGGTCGGGCATGTGCGCGGCGGGCTGGGCTACGTGGCGATCATCGCGGCCACGGTGGTGGCCAGCATCTCCGGCTCGGCCGTTGCCGATACCGCCGCCGTCGCCGCGCTGCTGATCCCGATGATGCGCAACGCCGGCTACAACGTGCCGCGCGCCGCGGGGCTGATCGCAGCGGGCGGCATTATCGCGCCGGTGATCCCGCCGTCGATCGCCATCGTCGTGTTCGGCGTGGTGGCGCAGGTGTCGATCACCAAGCTGTTCCTGGCCGGCATCGCGCCCGGCGCGATGATGGCGCTGACGCTCGCCGTGACCTGGCACTTCTGCGCGCGCAAGGAGAAGCTGGCGCCGGTGGAGCCGTTCAGTGCGCGCCGCCTCGCCAAGGCCGCGCTCGATGGCGTGTGGGCGCTGGTGCTGCCGGTGGTGATCATCGGCGGCATGAAGATCGGCGCCTTCACGCCGACCGAGGCCGCCGTGGTGGCGGTGGTCTACGCCATCGTCGTCGGCCGCTTCGTCTACGGCGAGCTGAAGCTGCGTGCCCTGCCCGGGCTGATCGTCACCGCGGCCAAGACCTCCAGCACGGTGCTGTTCCTGGTGGCGTGCGCGCTGGTCTCGGCATGGCTGATCACCATCGCCAATATCCCGGCGCAGGTAACCGACCTGCTCGAGCCCTTCATCGACAACAAGATCCTGCTGATGTTCGTCATCATGATCCTGGTGATCGTGGTGGGCACCGCGCTCGACCTGATGCCGACGGTGCTGATCATGACGCCGATCCTGATGCCCGTGATCACCAAGGCCGGCATCGATCCAGTGTACTTCGGCGTGATGTTCGTGCTCAACAACGCCATCGGCCTGCTGACGCCGCCAGTCGGCACGGTCCTCAACGTGGTGGCCGGCACTTCGCGCTGCAGCCTGGACAGCGTGATCGGAGGGGTCTGGCCCTTCCTGCTGAGCCTGACAGCGCTGATGTTCCTGTTCGTGCTGTTCCCGCAGTTGATCCTCGTGCCGGCCGCGTGGCTGCACTGAGCCGCCACGCCGTTCCATATCCACACAACACACCATGTCGTCCATCAACGAGATCGAGGACCTGCGCCGGCTCGCCCGGCAGCGCGTGCCGCGCATGTTCTATGAGTACGCCGACTCCGGTTCGTGGACCGAATCCACCTACCGCGCCAACCAGCATGCGTTCGGCCGCATCCTGCTGCGCCAGCGCGTGGCCGTGGATATCGGCGAGCGCCGCATTGCCACGCAGATGCTGGGCCAGGAGGTGGCCATGCCGGTGGCGATCGCCCCCACCGGGCTGGCCGGCATGCAGCATGCCGACGGCGAGATCCTGGCCGCCCGCGCCGCGCGCGATTTCGGGGTGCCGTTCACGCTGTCGACCGTCAGCATCTGCTCGATCGAAGACGTGGCCGAGGCCACCGGCGGGCATCCGTTCTGGTTCCAGCTCTACGTGATGCGCGACCGCGCCTTCGTCGAGCGGCTGATGGACCGCGCCCGCGCCGCCGGCTGCCCGGCGCTGGTACTGACGCTGGACCTGCCGGTCAGCGCGCAGCGCCACAAGGACCTGCGCAACGGCCTGTCGGCGCCGCCGCGGCTGACGCCGTGGAACCTGCTCAACATGATGGGCAAGCCGCGCTGGTGCCTGGGCATGCTGGGCACGCGCCGGCGCACCTTCGGCAACATCATCGGGCATGTGCAGGGCGTCGACGACATGAGCTCGCTGGCCGACTGGTCCAGCCGCCAGTATGACCCGACGCTGAACTGGGACGACGTGGCATGGATCCGCCGCCGCTGGCCCGGCAAGCTGGTGCTCAAGGGCATCCAGGACGTCGCGGATGCGCGCCTGGCGTGCCAGTCGGGAGCGGATGCGCTGATCGTGTCCAACCACGGCGGGCGCCAGCTCGACGGCGCGCCGGCATCGATCCGCGCGCTGCCCGCCATCGCCGAGGCCGTGGGCGACCGCATCGAAGTCCATATGGACGGCGGCATCCGCTCCGGGCAGGACGTGCTCAAGGCGGTCGCGCTCGGCGCCAGGGGCGTCTATATCGGCCGCTCGATGCTGTATGGCCTGGGCGCCATGGGCCAGGCTGGCGTGACGCGCGCGCTGGAGATCATCCGCAAGGAACTGGATCTGACCATGGCCTTCTGCGGCCACACCGACATCCGCGCGGTCGGCAAGGACATCCTGCTGTCGCCACATCCGCCCGCTTCGTAATCCTCGTAGTCCGCTTGTCGTAGCCACAAACCCAACCACAAACAAACCCGTCAGGAGACAACCAATGATCTTTCGCACAACCCTGCGCGCCCGCCAGGCGCTCGCCATGCTCGCAGCCGGCACCGCCTTCGGCGCCGCCGCCCTGATGCCCGCGCCCGCCGCGGCGCAGCAGGCCCCGTCCGCCGAATGCAAGGCGGCACTGGACGCCCGCGCCCAGAACACCAACTATCCGCGCGACAGCGTGCCGCGCTACATCAAGACGCCCACCGGCTACCTGCTGGTGCTGCGCATGGGCGACAACGTCTTCGAGCAGATCGAAGCCTTCGCCATCTGCGAGAAGGTGCCAAGCGCCAGCCTGTCCGCCATCGGCTTCGCCAATGTCACATTCGGCTTCTGGGATGCGGGGAAGAAGCAGTTCAACCCGCGCACCTTCCGCAATGTCGAGATGGCCAGCATCGTCGGCAGCCTGGCATGGAAGGAAGGCAAACCCTCGATCCATGCGCATGGCGTTGCGGGAGACAGCAGCTTCGATACCTACGGCGGCCATATCCTGTCGATGGAAGTCGGCACGGGATCGCTGGAAGTGACGGTGACGACATATCCGCAGCAACTGGAACGCGGCATCGACCCGAAGATCGGCGCCAACGTGCTGGGATTGCGCGATAGCCACTAAGAGGAGACGGGATTGAGGGGTGGGCCGATGGCGGTCGGCCCCACCCCGTATAATGAGCCCCCGTTTCACCCCGACCTCATCCGCCACCATGCCGCAGTTCCCCGAATCCGCCCCGTTCCGCCCTGAACCGGACACCGGCTCCACGGATTCCACGCTGTCCGAGGGCCCGGACAGCCCCTGCATCGGCATCTGCTCGACGCTGTTCGACGAAATCTGCCAGGGCTGCGGCCGCACCGCGGCCGAGGTCAGCAACTGGGTGTTCTTCAGCGATGAAGAGAAGCAGGTGGTGTGGGAGCGCATCACCCGCGAAGGCACTGCCAAGCGGTTCCGGCAGGGCTGATACGCCTGGCGGCGGTCAGCCGCCCGCGAGCCGCTTTTCCATGTCTTCGACTTCGCGCCGTTCCAGGCGCTGCCGGGCCAGCTTGCGCCAGCTTTCCGCCAGCACGGTGAGGTCCGCCATCTGCGCAAGCGCTGTGTAGTCCAGCCGGTCGACATACAGCATCTGCAGCAGCCGCAGCAGTGGCCATTGCGGATGCGGGCGCGCCACCAGTGCAAGCGTATCGCCCGCCGCGACTTCACCCTCTTCGAGCACGCGGTAGTACCAGCCCGTGCGCAGGCTCTGCTGCACCGCGCGCGACATGCCCGGGTAGCCGAAGCGATGGTTGAGCTTGAAGCAAGGCTGGCGTGCCTGCGAGACCTCGACCAGTGCGGTGCCCAGGCGGAAGCGATCACCGATGCAAACCTCGGCCTCGGTCAGCCCTTGCGTGCTGAGGTTCTCGCCGAAGGCGCCGGCCGCGTCGAGTACGCCGATCCCCGTTGCGCCCTGTGCGCCCAGTTGCTCGCGCCACGCCGGGTAATGGTCGAAGGCATAGTGGTGGATCGCCTTCTCGGGCCCGCCGTGATGGCGCGGATCGCCCTGCTCGTCGCCGGCCAGCCCCAGCGTGCCCACGCGCACGGGGGCGGCTGTGGCGTGCTTGTCGATGCCGCTGGGCACAGCCTTGGGTCCTAACGGGCGTACCTGCCCGACCAGCACCGCGTCGATGACGGCTTGCACAGGTGCGGCGGGCAGGCTCATAGCCCGGCGTCCTGCAGCCAGCGCGCGAACATGCGCTCGCCTGCCGCGGCCACGGTGGCGCCGACTTGCGCAGTGCGCGCGCGGATGGTACGGGGGTCGATCCCGGCCTTGCCCAGCTCGACGGTATGGCCGATCAGCCAGGCCTCGATATCGCGCGGGATTACCTCCGGATGGAATTGCAGCGCCAGCACCTGGTTGCCGATCGCATAGGCCTGGTGCTGCACCGCGGCCGTGGAGGCCAGCAGTTGCGCGCCGGGCGGCAGGTCGAAGGTATCGCCATGCCAGTGCAGCACTTGCCAGTTGGCGGCGGCCAGTTCGGCCAGCGCCGAGTCCTCGCCGGCTGGCGTGGGCATTATCGGCGCCCAGCCGATCTCGCGCGTGCCCGGGTAGACCCGCGAGCCGGCGGCACGCGCGATCAGCTGCGCGCCCAGGCAAACCCCGATCATCTTGCCGCCGGCAGCCAGGCGCTGGCGGATCAGGTCGATCTCGGCCTCCAGCCACGGATAGGCATCGGTCTCGTAGACGCCAATCGGGCCGCCGAGGATCAGCAGCAGGTCGGCCGGATCGTCTGCGATCGGCTGCAGGTCGTCGACGCCGGCCTGGAACACCCGCAGCGTATGGCCGCGCGCGCGCAACGCATTGCCGATGACGCCGGCATGCTCGAAAGCAAGGTGCTGGATCACATGGGTGGTACGCGTGGCCATCAGGGGCTCCTGCCAGTCGAGAGGGGCCCTCATGGTAGCGTCAATAGCCACGCCCCATGATGTCCATGGCAGGATATCGCCTATTTCCGAGGGATCCCGGCATCGCATGCCCCACGGTGCGTCATTTCGCCGCGGCCGGCTCCAGTACCAGCGTGTCCGCCTTGCCCTCCCCTTGCGTTGCCGCCACGGGCGGGATGGTCACGTACTCCACCGCCGCCCACTTGCCGGTCCAGTCCCGGTAACGCGGCAGCAGCGCATTGCCCGACTGCCCGGTGGAATCCATGAAGCGCGATCCCTGCAAGTCAGCCAGGTCATAGAGCGCACGTACGCTGGCGGCATGGGTATTCTCGAACGGCGCCTTGTCGTCGCGCAGGTTGTGGCGGCCGACATTGACCGTATACGTGTCACCGCCGGTCGGCACGCGCAGGTTGAACAGCGTCGACAGGTACGCGACCTTGCCGAACGCCTTGTGCTCGGAGCGGGCCGTATGCGCTTCGCCCCAGTGCCAGCGACTGGGATCGTCGCCATAGCGGCGCGACAGGTCCGCCATGGCCTGGGTCCAGGCATCGGCAATGGCGTCGTGGCAGCTTTCCGTCGGGCGCGTATGCGGGCGGTCGCACCAGAACGCGCCCAGCTTGCCCGGATCGCGCAGGATGTTCAGCATCGGCTGCTGCACGTTGCGCTGGTCCCACAGGCGGACAAAGATCGGCTCGCCTACCTTTTCCTCGAACAGCCGCCGCGACAGCTCGCGCAGCCACGCCGTGACCACCAGTGGCTCGGCGCGATCGGCGTCCATGGTGCCGTCCCACTTGCGCAGCGCGTCCAGCAGCGCGCGCTCGCGCTCCGGCCGAGCGGTGTCGTGGCTGACCGGCGCGGCCAGCAGCAGCGGCAAGGCATCGCGCACGGCCAGCGAGACCACGTCTTTCTGGATCGTAGCGAAACTGTCCAGCGTGTGTTTGGGCGTCGCCGACAGCAGCGCGTGGATCCGGTCATAGCGGTACGGCACCGTCCATTCGCTGGTGATGAAGTACGGATAGTCCGGCGGCACGATGCGCTGGTTAGCCGTCACGATCACGCCTTCCGGCGGGTTGTAGCGCTGCGGCAGCGATTCGAACGGGATAAAGCCAGCCCAGTCGTAGCGCGCATCCCAGCCCGGCGCGGGAGCCAGGCCCTTGAGGTCGTTGTCGGCGCGGCGCAGCGGCACCCGGCCCGGTGCAAAGAAGCCGATATTGCCGTCGACATCGGCATAGACGATGTTCTGCTGTGGCGAGTGGAAGTCGCGCAACGCGGCGGTAAAGCTGGCCCAGTCGCGCGCCTCGTTCATCTTGAGGCCGGCCAGGAAGGTGCGGTCGTCCGGGCGCAGCGCCGTCCACTGGAACGCCACCACGTAGTGCGCGCCGAGCGGGCCGGCCGCCGCGGCCAGCGGCTCGGCCACATCGGAGACCACCGGCCCGTGGCGGGTGCCGCGGACCTTCAGCGTCACGTCCGGGGCGCCCTTGACGCGGATGGTCTCGGTACGGGTCTCGAACGCGGCCCAGCCGTCCGGGGTCTGGTACTGGGATTCGTTGCCGGGCCGCAGCCGCTCGATAAACAGGTCTTGCACGTCCGGCGCGGTATTGGTCAGTCCCCACGCGATGCGGTCGTTATGCCCGAGCACCACCACCGGGATGCCGGGCAGCGTGGCGCCGGCCACGTCCAGCCCCGGCGCCGTCATGCGCGCGAAGTACCACAGCGCCGGCGCCTGCAAACCCAGGTGCGGGTCGTTGGCCAGCATCGGCTTGCCCGACTGCGTATGGGTGCCGGACACGACCCAGTTGTTCGAGCCCATGCCTTCGACATAACCCGGCGGGGCCTTGTCGCCGACGCTGGCCATGGCATTCGCCAGCGGCGCCAGTTGCTGGTACAGGTGGCCGTAGTCCATGGTGCGCACCGGCTGCTCGCCCGGATACGGCGCCAGCAGTTCGCTGATGCGGGCCACCGGCAGCACCTGCGCCAGGCGCATGCGCAGCGTCTCCTGGACCCAGTTGCCGCCCAGGTCCCAGGCCATCATGGTTTGCCAGCCCAGCGTATCGACCGGCTCCCAATGCTCGGGCTGCGCGCGCAGCAGCAGGAACTCGGGCGGCAGCGGGCCCTTTCGGTGATCGATCCAGGCGTTCACGCCGTCGGCATAGGCCTGCAGCGCGGCGCGCGTCTCGGGCGGGGTCTGGGCGAGGATGGCCTCGGCGTTGCGCCGCACGCCCAGCGTGCGCAGGAACCTGTCGTTATCGAGCGCGGACGGGCCCAGGATCTCGGCCAGCCGGCCGGCCACCACGCGCTTGTTCATCTGCATCTGCCACAGCCGGTCCTGCGCGTGCACATAGCCCAGCGCAAACCAGGCGTCTGCCTTGCTGGCGGCGCGGATATGCGGCACGCCGTGGCTGTCGCGCACGATCGTCACCTTGTCGCGCAAACCCGGCAGGGCCTCGGTTCCTGACGCAGGCGGCTGCGCCGCATGGCGATACCAGACCAGCGCCCCCCCGGCACCGGCCACCGCCACCACCAGCAGCACTGCCAACAGCCTGGCCAGCCGACCGAACCAACGCATCGTTGCTCCCCTTTTATCCTTGTTGTTGTGTTGTCAGCGTTGCTGCAGCAGCGCGATTATCCGCGCGAAAAAATGCCCGGACCAGCCGGGCATTTCCCAAGCTTCACAGAAACCCATAAGCCGTCAGGCCGCCGGCTTCTTCAACTGCAGCGACTTGTACTCGAGGAACTCTTCGAGCCCGTACTTGCCCGCCTCGCGCCCGTTGCCCGACTGCTTGTAGCCGCCGAACGGCGCCTGCATGTTGAACGGGCCGCCGTTGATATCGACCTGGCCGGTGCGGATGCGGCGCGCCACGCGGATGGCGCGCGCCTCGTCGCCAGACCACACGCCACCGCCCAGCCCGTAGATGCTGTCATTGGCAATGCGCACCGCATCTTCCTCGCTGTCATAGCAGATGATCGACAGCACCGGCCCGAAGATCTCTTCCTGCGCCACCGTCGCACGCGGCTCCACGTTGCCGAGCACGGTCGGCTTGACGAAGAAACCCTTGTCCAGCCCCTCCGGGGTCTCCGGGCCGCCTGCCACCAGTTCCGCACCCTCTTCCAGGCCGCGGCGGATATAGCTGGTCACGCGGTCCTTCTGCACCGCGGAGATCAGCGGGCCCAGCTTGCTGGTTTCCTGCAGCGGGTCGCCCACGGTAAAGCCTGCGACCACCTTCTGCGCGATCGCCTTCACTTCTTCATAGCGGGCGCGCGGCACCAGCATGCGGGTATGTGCCGAGCAGGTCTGGCCGGAGTTCAGGAAGCAGGCATTGATGGTGCCCTTGACCGCCGACGGCAGGTCGGCATCGTCCAGGATCACCGAGGCCGACTTGCCGCCCAGTTCCAGCGCCACGCGCTTGACCGTCTGCGCGGCCAGCTCGGACACGCGCTTGCCGGCGCGGGTGGAACCGGTGAACGACACCATATCGACTTCCGGATGGCTGGCCAGCACCTCTCCCACCACCGGCCCGTAGCCGGCCACCAGGTTGAACACGCCCGGCGGCAGGCCGGCAGCTTCGATCACCTCGGCCAGCACGAAGGCATTGAGCGGCGCCACTTCAGAGGGCTTGAGCACCACGGTGCAGCCCGCGGCCAGCGCCGGGGCCACTTTCAGCGTGATCTGGTTGAGCGGGAAATTCCACGGCGTAATGGCCGCCACCACACCCACCGGCTCGCGCACCACCAGCGAGTTGCCGACTTCCTCCTCGAAGCGGAAACCGTCCAGCAGCTTGGCGGCCTGGCCCCAGTTATAGACCGGGCCGCCCACCTGGATCGCGCGCGCCAGCTTGATCGGCATGCCGACTTCGCCGGCAATGATTTGGGCAAGCTCTTCGCTGCGGTCCTTCAGCCCTTCGGCGATCTTGGCGATATAGCCGGCGCGCACCGCCGGCGGCGTGGCCGACCAGCTGTCAAAGGCGGCACGGGCGGCTTGGATGGCGTCCTCGGCGTCGCGCGGCGAGCCTTCCGGGATGGTGCCCATCACCGCCTCGGTGGCGGAGTGGATGACGTCGATCTTGCCGTTGCCGTGGGGCGTGACCCACTTGCCGTTAATAAAGAATTTGTCTCGTTGTTGCATGGCCACAGTTCTCGGTTTGTTGAATTGGCGATTGCAATTTTTTGTTACTTTTATGGTGCACGCACATTGTAGAGCGGAATCGGGGCTATGTTTTTTGCCCCCGCCGGAACCGGCGCAAACCCGCTCTGCATAAGGTGGCGATAATCGGCCGCACCCTCTGACGGGATGCTCGCACGGACGGCCGGCAAAACAGGGGAGCGAGACATGGTCGATCCGATCTACCGCAAGACGGAGGCGGGGCAGGACGAGATCAAAACGCGCGCGCGCAAGCTGGACCACAAGCTGCGCGCACTGCTGCTGATGGTCAACGGGGAACGGCGCGGGCAGGCGTTGCTGGCGCAGGTGGCGGGCATGGGCGTCGGGCCCGATGCGATGGACGAACTGCTGCTACAGGGCCTGGTCGAGGCAGTGCCGGAGCCGGCACACGTTGCGCCGGCGGCGATGCATGCGCCGGTCCGCACTGCAGCGTCCACGGCCGACACCAACCTCTTCTCCGTGTATGCCATGCGGCACGCGCCGGCGGACGAAGCTACCGGAAGTGCCGATGCGCAGCAATCCGCCCCAGCACACTCGGCCTCGGAAATCGAGGCCTTCCAGCGTATCTATCACTTCTATACCGATGTCATCGGCCAGCATCTCGGCCTGCGCGGCTACATGCTGCAAGTGAAGGTCGAGAAGGCGACGGACCTGCCCGCGCTGCTGGCACTGCGCGAGCCGCTGCACGCTGCGCTGCTCAAGGCCAAGGGCGAGATCACCGCGCACGCGATCACCGGCCAGCTCGACCTGATCGCAGAAGTCATTGCCGCCGGCTGAGCGGCCCTCGCAAGCGCACCCAAAGCAAAAAGCCGCCCGGAGGCGAAGGGTCGAATGTGTGGCTATGGACAAGACCCTCCATGCCGAGCGGATCTCAGCCAGTGGGAGCAAGGTGAGCTACACCGCCATTGATGACTTGCCGAATGGCACATGCATCGAGCTCGCCAATGAGTGGTTCCTGGTGTGGGGTGATCAGCTGCTGCGCTGGTCCTTTGACAGGTACCAGGATGCGCAAGCCAGACCGAAGGGACTGCAAGTGACCGTTCTCACGCCACGCTCGACAGTAGCGGTGCTGCGAGCCGGATATGTGCCTGAGTTGCATCCGACGGCAGAGCTTGGGCTGTGACAAACAAGAGGAAGCAGCATGCAAACCGTTGCGGTTCTGGATTTTGAGACGACCGGACTGTCGCCGAGTCAAGGTGACCGAGCCACGGAAATTGCTGTCATTCTCTTGCGTGACGGGCAAATCGTCGACCGCTATCAAAGCTTGATGAACGCTGGAAGACGCATCCCCTCTCACGTCGTGAACTTGACCGGGATCACTAACGAGATGATTGCATCGGCACCCGCCGCATCTAGGGTGATGCGTGAGGCGGCCCAGTTCGTTGGTGGTCATCCAGTGGTGGCTCACAACGCCGGCTTCGACCGAAGGTTTTGGGAAGCTGAGCTTGCGATCCTGGGCATTACAGCCAATCAGTCTTTTGCATGTACGATGCTCGCCTCAAGGCGTATCTACCCGCACGCCCACAATCACAGGTTGTCGACACTGGTGGATATGCTGCGATTGCCCAAGTCCGGGCGAGCACACCGGGCCATGGCCGACGCTGAGATGACCAGTCACCTGTGGCACCGGCTGCAATATGATATCGCTCAGACTTACGGTCTGAGTCGGGTCGATTACAACCTCATCGCCCGAGTACAGACCACAAGCAGCGCTAGAGTTCCGGCGCTCCTGCGCTCGCTAGCTTTAACCCGTGTGCCCGCTGCAAAGCCTTCTTAGCAGCAGCGAGTGGTTCGGCGCCCATATCTACGTTCCGAACCAGTTCGATCACGATTGACTTGCCTTCACGAAGGGCGATGCCGAGGTCCTTGTGAATCTGACGGAACCCCTTTCCGTTCCGAGCAGGACGACCGACCCGCATCCGCCTCAGGTTGTCGTCATAGTTACCAAATGGGCCAATGGCACCGTCCCGGCTCATCCCGAACGTAGATGATCTGCATCTCTGAGTTGACACCGTCTGCCACTCCGATCTGAAACAGCAGCGGAAGCGATGGATCCACGGACCCGGCACGCAGTTCGAAGCCGAGACTGCTGTATTTTCTCTCTGTCATGAGGCAGTAATGTCCTTGCCTAGAAGTAATAAGTGATGGCATTACCGGCCTCGGAGACGAGCTTGCGGCGGAACATATCGTTAATCAGCAACGTCAACTCGGCCTTCGGCAGCTTGTTGCCGAACAGGGTACTGACATGCTTTGTTAGCGTGTCCCTCTTTCGGGGCCGCTTGCTCTTCTGCAGCTTAGAGAGATTCGCCTTCACACGATCAAGCTCGGCGCTGGAGGGAGGCGACGCTTTTGGTACTGGTCGCTGGGACTGCCCGGTTGGAGTGGCAGGAGTCCCGTGGATCTCCCCGACAGCAGCAACCCGTTTGCAGGGCACGCCGAGTGAGCCGATGTGCTTGACCAGCGGGTCATAGCCCGTGTCCTTGGCCAGGATTACGAACTCGCTGGCTTCCCGACGCTCAAGGACCCGGCCAATATGGAATGCAATGTGGAAGTCCAGAGCGTTCTTACCCGAGCCCGAGACCCGATGCCACTGGACCCGTGACCCCAGATCCTGCAACCGGGTCGTCAGATCAAGCGAAGCGCTCTTCTGATTTGCGCCGCAGAAGATGGCGATCCGGTAGTCCGGCGGGATGAGTTGAACGTCGATTGTCTGGACATTCTCGAAATCCACCAGCAACAGCGGCTGCGTCATGTGACCCCTGCTTGTTCTTTTCCTTGTTCGGACGATTCTAGCCGATGCCGCTATGAAGGTGCCGAGGATTACCAGAGCGCCCCAGTGGAAGGCGGTGGACCGGGGCATGGTCAATGGTGCGAGGCAGGTGTTCTGGCCCAAAGTTCCCGACAGACCTGTGCTGGCGACTGTCCCAAGCGTCCTCCACTTGGGTACAATCAGGGCACATCAGGAATGGGACAACTCCCGTTCGCCCTTCGCTGCGAAATGCACCAAGGAACAAAAAAGGCCACCCGAAGGCAGCCCTAATTGTTTTCTGAGCAATCGGCGGAATCGGGCGTTCAGCCGTCGATACCCTGCGACTGCAGGTACTCGTCATACGTACCCAGGTAGTCGGTCAACGTACCGTCGGTACGGATTTCGATCACGCGCGTAGCCAGCCCGGTGACGAACTCACGGTCGTGCGAGACGAAGATCAGCGTGCCCGGGAACTTGTCCAGCGCGATCTGCAGCGATTCGATCGACTCCATGTCCATGTGGTTGGTCGGCTCGTCCATGGCCAGCACGTTGTGGCGGCCCAGCATCAGCTTGCCCCAGATCATGCGGCCCTTCTCGCCACCGGACAGCACCTTGACCGACTTCTTGATGTCGTCGGCCGAGAACAGCAGCCGGCCCAGCGTGCCGCGCAGCGAGGTCTCGTCGTCGCCGGCCTGCGTCCACTGGCTCATCCAGTCCATCAGGACGCTGTTGTCGGTGAATTCCTCATAGGTGTCCTGCGGCATGTAACCGACGTTGGCGTTCTCGGCCCACTTGACCGTGCCGCGGTCGACTTCCACGCCGCGCTGCACCCCGGTCTGCACCGCGCCGTTGAGCAGGCTGCGCAGCAGCGTGGTCTTGCCCGCGCCGTTCTCGCCAATGATCGCCACGCGCTCGCCGGCCTGGATCGCCAGCGACAGGCCGTTGATGATCTTGCGGTCGTAGGTCTTGGTGATGTTTTCCACCTCGACCGCGAGGTTGTGCAGCTTCTTCTCGAACTCGAAGCGGATAAACGGGTTCTGGCGCGACGACGGCTTGATGTCCTCGACCTTGATCTTCTCGATCTGCTTCGCGCGCGAGGTGGCCTGGCGCGCCTTGGACTTGTTGGCCGAGAAGCGGCGCACGAAGTCCTGCAGCTCGCTGATGCGCTCCTTGGCGCGCGCGTTGGCGGCCACCTGGCGCTCGCGGGCCTGCATCGACGCTTCCATGTAGTCGTCGTAGTTGCCCGGGTAGACCTTGAGCGTGCCGTAATCCATGTCGGCCATGTGGGTGCAGACCGAGTTCAGGAAGTGGCGATCGTGGGAAATGATGATCATGGTGGAATTGCGCTCGTTGAGCACCGTTTCCAGCCAGCGGATCGTGTTGATGTCCAGGTTGTTGGTCGGTTCGTCCAGCAGCAGCACGTCCGGGTTCGAGAACAGTGCCTGCGCCAGCAGCACGCGCAGCTTCCAGCCCGGGGCGACGTCGCTCATCGTGCCCTGGTGCTGGCTGGTGGGGATGCCCACGCCCAGCAGCAGCTCGCCGGCGCGCGACTCGGCGGTGTAGCCGTCGTACTCGGCGTACTTGGCCTCCAGGTCGGCGGCCTTCATGTAGTCTTCGTCGGTCGCTTCCGGGTTGGCGTAGATGGCGTCGCGCTCCTGCGCCGCGGCCCACATCTCGGTGTGGCCCATCATCACCACGTCCAGCACGCGCATGTCTTCATAGGCAAACTGGTCCTGGCGCAGCTTGCCCAGGCGGATTCCCGGCTCCAGCATGACGTTGCCCGACGACGGCTCGAGGTCGCTGCCGAGGATCTTCATGAAGGTGGACTTGCCGCAGCCGTTCGCGCCGATCAGGCCGTAGCGGTTGCCCTCGCCGAACTTGACCGAGATATTCTCGAACAACGGCTTGGGGCCGAACTGCATGGTGATGTTTGCGGTAGAAAGCACGTCTGGAACCTTGTCTGGAGAATGTGGCGCCGCGGCACTGGCCACGTCGCGCAGGTTTTTTGCACCGGGGGTGCACCCCATGCCGTTCAGGGGCCGGCCTTGCCACGGAGGCATCGCGCCGGCCGGAGCATTCCGCGGCCATGGCTGGCGATGCGGCACCGGCCGCGCCCGGTTCTTGAGAGAACCCGGCAGGAAGTCAGGAAATAACCGGGCATTCTACCATCCTGATGCAATCCTTGCACCCCGATGGCAGCCTGGAGGGCTGGCCTGCGCGCGCCGGCGCTCAGGCCAGCGACGGCAGCACCGGATAGCCGGAAAACGCCATCGAGAACCCGTCTGCACGTGCGGCCACCCGCACCTGGGCACCAACCGGCAGCGTCAGCTTGCGCGCGCAGTGCCCGAAAGGCAGCCCGGTTAGCACCGGCACCGGCAGCTGCTCGCGCAGGTACGCCACCACGGCGTCCATGTCATAGCCGTTGTCGTAGTCAGTAACGCGGTAGTTGGAAAAATCGCCCAGCACGATGGCGCGCTGCGTGCCCAGCACGCCAGCCTGCTGCAGCTGGACCAGCATGCGTTCAACCCGGTAAGGCGGCTCGTTGATGTCTTCCAGGAACAGCACCCCACCCTCGACCCGCGGCATGAACGGCGTGCCCAGCAGACTGCACAGCATGGCCAGGTTGCCGCCCCACAGCGTGCCGGCCACCTCGCCGCTGAAGGCCTGGCCGCCGGACTGGGGCGCCGCTACGTCGACCTGGTAGGCCGGATCGCGCAGGATGCCCTCGAAATGCTCCCACATATACGGATCGACACTGTCCGCGCCAAAGTCCGCCAGCAGCATGGGGCCGGAAAAGGTGACGCCGCCGGTCGCTGCCAGGTAAGCCAACTGGAATGCAGTGAAGTCGCTGTGGCCGACGATGGGCGTGGCGCTGGCGCGCGCCTGTTCGGCGATGCGTGCAAAGTCCACTTGCGCCAGCAGCCGCGCGATGCCGTAGCCGCCGCGCACCGCCAGCGTCAGCTCATGCGGCACGCCGGTGCCGATGGCGTGCAGGTCGGCCAGCCGCTCCGCGTCGGTGCCGCCGAAGCGCAGGTAGCGCCGGGCCAGCACATCCGGGTTGGTGGTGTGGTAGCCATGCTGCTTGAGCCAGGCAACGCCGCGCGCGGCGATGGCAACGTCGTGCGGATACCCGGACGAGGCGATCAGTCGGACTTCGGTATGCGGCGGCCTGTTGTTCGGCGTACTCATGCGTCGGTGGCGTTGTTCTGGTCGGGATGGGTTGGGCAGGCGCAGCCCGCTTCAGTTCCGGCATTGCGTGCCGCCTTCTGGGCGCGGCGCCGGGCGCCGAAGAAATCCTTCAGCATCTGCCCGCAGGGTTCGGCCAGCACGCCGCCGGTGATGGTGGTCTGGTGGTTGAGCTGCGCCTGCTCGAACAGGTTGACCACGCTGCCGGCGGCGCCGGTCTTGGGATCGGTGGCACCAAAGACTACGTGGCGCAGCCGCGCGTGCAGGATCGCGCCGCTGCACATCGCGCACGGTTCCAGCGTCACGTACAGCTCGCATTCGGGCATGCGGTAGTTGCCGATCACCTGCGCGGCGGCGCGCAGCGCCTGCATCTCGGCATGCGCGGACGGGTCGACCGAGCGGATCGGCAGGTTGTGGCCGCGCGCGATGATGGTGTCGTTCCAGACCACCACCGCGCCCACCGGTACTTCACCGGCGGCTTCGGCCAGGCGGGCTTCTTCCAGGGCGGCGCGCATGTAGTGCGCGTCGCGCGCGGCCGCCTCGGCGGGATCGTCGGGCAACGCGGGCAGCGCGCGCATGGGCAGCGGCGGCGTCTCTGGCATCGTCCCCGCTCAGTCCTGTGCCGGCAGCACCGCCGGCGCGCTCACCTCGGCCCAGCAGTTGGGGGTCTCGAACAGCACCAGCCTGGTGAGCTGCAGGTGGTGGCCGAAGCAGTCCTTGAACACCGGCGCCAGGATGTCGAAGGCGACCTGGGCCAGGTTCTCGACCGTCGGGATCGCGTCCAGCACCACGGTCTTGTGCCCTTCCATCGATTGCAGGAAGTTCAGCAGCGCGGTGTCGCCGCGATAGATCAGGAAGGCGTGGTCCCACTTGTTGACCAGGTGCTCGTTGGCGAGCGCCTTGATGTCGCCGAAGTCCAGGATCATGCCGTCATCCGACGCGCCCTCGCGATGCAGGACTTCGCCCGACAGCGTCAGGTCCAGCCGATAGCGGTGGCCGTGGATGTTGCGGCACTGGCCGCAGTGGTTCGGGATGCGGTGGCCGGAATCGAATTCCAGCCGGCGAGTGATGGAAACTTGTTTGCTCATGGATAGCGGCGCCGTACTGGCCGCCTGCGTTGGTGCGGACGCCGCGCGTGCGTCCGAAGCCTGTATTGTGTACGTTTTGCCGCCCTGGGGCGACCCTGCCAGTGGATATGCCCCGCGCTATGCGGGGCTCAGCGGATGCCCAGCAGCTTGTGCGTCTGCAGCGACAGCCGCCAGCGCGGATGGCGCTGGCAGAAGTCCACCGCGGCGGCGGTATTTTCCCTCTGCAGCGGGCCGTCCATGGGCTGTACCAGGAAATGGCGGAAATCAAGCTGCTCATATGCGGCAAAGTCCTGGCCGGCCTGCGGGATCACGACCTTGAGCTCGTCGCCACGCCTGACCACCAGCTCCGAGCCCATCTTCGGGCTCACGCAGACCCAGTCGATGCCGGGCGGCACGACCATGGTGCCGTTGGTCTCGATGGCGATCTCGAAGCCCTGCGCGTGCAGCGCGTCGATCAGCGGCGCATCGAGCTGCAGCAGCGGCTCGCCGCCCGTGCACACCACCAGCGGCTTGCCACCCATGCCCTGCGGCCATTCCGAGGCGACCACCGCGGCCAGTTCCTCCGCACTGCGGTACTTGCCGCCGCGCGTGCCATCGGTGCCGACGAAATCCGTATCGCAGAACTGGCACACCGCGCTGGCGCGATCTTCTTCGCGGCCGCTCCACAGGTTGCAGCCGGCAAAGCGGCAGAACACCGCGGCGCGGCCGGCGTTGGCGCCTTCGCCCTGCAGCGTATAGAAGATTTCCTTGACGGCGTAAGTCATGCGTGGGGGTCTCTCTCGGACCGTTCTGGACCGTAAACGAGCAATCGGCAGCCTTCGGGCTGGCCGGGGGGTCAGTAAGTGTTAGGCAAGGCCGGGTGCCAGAAATCAAGAATCTGAGCTTGGGCTCCTGGAGCGGACCGCCTGGGCGGTGCCGCATCGCTGGCAGCGCGGGGCGGTGTGCGCCGGGTTTCCCGTGCAGGCTCCGGGCACTGCCGGAGGAACCGCCTGTGGCCTGTCGCAGGCTGCGTCCGGCCGGTCCGGACGTAACGTAAGTATACCAGAGGGGTCAGGGTTTTCGCTTAGCCGACACCGGCGCGCGGCCCGCCTCCCCAGCCAGGTTGGCGGCCAGGAAATCCAAGAAGCAGCCGATCCGCGCCGACAACTGCGTGTTGAGGTAGTACACCGCGTGGATCGATTGCCGCACCTCCACGGTCTGCTCCACCAGCACCTGCACCAGGTCGCCGGCGCGCCGGTCGGCCTCGGTCATGAAATCCGCCAGGCACACCAGCCCCTGGCCGGCCAGCGCGAGGTGGCGCAGGGTCTCGCCGCTGGAGGCGGCCAGATGCGGCCGGATCGGCAATTCCGAGCCTTCTTCGGTCCGCAAGGGCCAGCGGTTGAGCCCTTCCGGCTGTGTGAAGCCCAGCAGCGAGTGCCCCGCCAGGTCGGCCACGCTGCGCGGCCGGCCGCGCGCCTTCAGGTAGGCCGGGCTGGCCAGCACCCGCAGGCGCGAGGTGCCAAGTGCACGCGCGTGCAGCGTGGAATCGCGCAGCGCGCCGATGCGGATGGCAACGTCGGTGCGGTGCTCGATCAGGTCGATGATCTGGTCGTTGGTGTTCAGTTCCAGCTCGATGTCGGGATAAAGCCGCCGGAATTCGCCAACCAGCGGCACCACCGCGTGCAGCATAAAGGGCGAAGCCGCGTTGACGCGCAGCTTGCCCGCCGGGCGCTGGCGGCGCAGCGCCATCTGCTCCTCGGCCAGGTCGGCGGCGGCCAGGATGCCGCGCGCGTGCGCCAGCATCGCGGCGCCCTCTTCCGTCAGTTCCAGCCGGCGCGTGGTCCGGCGCAACAGCGTGGTTTCCAGCTTGTCTTCGAGCCGACTCAGCGCCCGGCTGATGCCGGACACGGTCTGGCCGAGCTGCTCGGCGGCGGCCGTGATCGAACCGGTATCGACCACGGCAACGAAGGCGGCGAGTTCTTCGAGCGTCAGCTTCATTCTTGAATTCTAGTCAAATATCTTCTGCAGATCACCCGGTTTTTCTGCAAAAGCATCCGAGGCACACTCCGCTCATTCCCTCATTCCCCAAAGCGGAGGCGCCCCATGCCCATTGCCTTGTTCGCGCTGACCATCAGCGCCTTTGCCATCGGCACGACCGAGTTCGTGATCGTTGGCCTGATTCCCACCATTGCCGCCGACCTGAATGTCTCGCTGCCCTCGGCGGGGCTGCTGGTCAGCCTGTACGCGCTCGGCGTGGCCATCGGCGCACCCGTGCTGACTGCCCTGACCGGCCGCCTGCCGCGCAAGCTGCTGTTGCTGTCGCTGATGGCGCTGTTCACGCTCGGCAACCTGCTGGCGTGGAAGGCGCCCGGCTATGAATCGCTGGTGCTGGCGCGCGTGCTGACCGGCCTGGCGCATGGCGTGTTCTTCTCGATCGGCTCGACCATCGCCACCGGCCTGGTGCCGCGCGAGAAGGCGGCGAGCGCCATCGCCATCATGTTCACCGGCCTGACCGTGGCGCTGGTGACCGGCGTGCCGTTGGGCACGTTTATCGGCCAGCACTTCGGCTGGCGCGAGACCTTCCTGGCCGTGTCGGCGCTGGGCATGGTCGCCTTTGTCGGCAGCCTGCTGTTCGTGCCGCGCTCGATTGCCCATACGCCGCCGGCCTCGCTGCTGCAGCAGGCCCGCGTGCTGGCCGAGCCGCGCCTGCTGCTGGTCTACGCTAAGACCGCGATCGGCTACGGTGGCTCGTTTATCCCGTTCACTTTCCTCGCCCCGATCCTGCAGGACGTGTCCGGCTTTGACGCCGGCGCGGTCGGCCTGGTGATGCTGGTATATGGTGTTTCGGTCGCCGCGGGCAATATCTGGGGTGGCCGCCTGGCCGACCGCCACGGCCCGATCCCGGCGCTGAAGCTGGTATTCCTGCTGCTGGCCGTGGTGCTGTTCGTGCTGACCTTCACCGCGCCGCACCGCTGGCTGGTGGTGGCGACCGTGCTGGCCTGGGGCGCCGTGGCCTTCGGCAACGTGCCGGGCCTGCAGGTCTACGTGGTCAAGCAGGCCGAGCGCTTTACGCCTGACGCCGTGGACGTGGCCTCGGGGCTGAATATCGCGGCCTTCAACCTGGGCATTGCCGGCGCTGCCTGGGCCGGCGGATTGATCGTGACCCACCTGGGCCTGATGCAGACGCCGTGGATCGGCGCGCTGGTGGTCCTGGTGGCGCTGGCCCTCACCGAACTGAGCGGCCGCCTGGACCGCGCCGCGGGCTTCGATGCCCGCAGTGGCGGCATGCCGGCCGGCGCCATGACGCACTGAGCCTCACCCTGTACTGAAACTTCCCGAACACACCCTGCAAGCTAAGGAGAACACCATGCAGATTCCCGCCATCGGCCTCGGCACTTTCCGACTCAAGGGCCAGCAGGTCATTGATTCCGTGCGCACCGGCCTGGAACTGGGCTACCACCATATCGACACCGCCCAGATCTATGACAACGAGGCCGACGTCGGCCAGGCCATCGCCGCCAGCGGCGTGCCGCGCAAGGAACTCTTTGTCACCACCAAGATCTGGACCGAAGCGCTCGCCCGCGACAAGCTGCGCGCCAGCCTGGAGACCAGCCTGGAAAAGCTGCGCCTGGACCAGGTCGACCTGACGCTGATCCACTGGCCCTCGCCCGGCGATGCGATCCCGGTGCAGGAATACATGGAGGCGCTGGCCGAAGCGCGTGCCGCGGGCCTGACGCGCGCGATCGGCGTGTCGAACTTCACCATCGCGCATCTGCAACAGGCCATCGACGCGGTCGGCGCCGACCAGATCGCCACGCAGCAGGTCGAGATGCACCCGTTCCTGCAGAACCGCAAGCTGGCCGACTTCACGCGTTCGCAGGGCATCCACATCACCGCCTACATGCCGCTGGCCTATGGCAAGGTGATGCAGGACCCGGTGCTGCAGCGAATTGCGCAGGCCCACGATGCGTCGCCCGCGCAGGTGGCGCTGGCCTGGCTGCTGCAGCAGGGCTATGCGGTGATCCCGTCGTCGACGAAGCGCGCCAACCTGGAAGGCAACCTGGCGGCGGCGTCGCTGCGCCTGTCTGACGAAGAGATGGCAGCCATTGCCGGGCTGGACCGCGGCGAGCGGTTGGCCAACCCGGACTTTGCGCCGGAGTGGGACTGAACGCAGGGGACTGAACGCCGTCCCACGATGCAACGAGCCGGGCCTTGCGCCCGGCTTTTTCTTACTTGAGCCCCAGGAAGTCGCGCTTGCCGATCTGCACACCCTTGTGGCGCAGGATGTCGTAGGCGGTGGTCACGTGGAAATAGAAGTTGGGCAACGCAAAGCCCAGCAGGTAGGACTTGCCGTCGAACGTTATCGGCCCCTGGCGCAGCTTCAGCTCGATCGCGCGCTGCTCGCTGCCTTCCAACTGCTCAGGCGTGATCTGCTCCAGGAATACGATGGTGCGGGCAATGCGGTCCTGCAGTTCGGTAAAGGTGGTTTCCGTATCGGCGAACGACGGCACCTCGATGCCCGCCAGGCGCGCGGCGCAGCCCTTGGCGGCGTCGCTGGCGCGCTGCACCTGTGCCGGCAGCGCATCCATGTCGGCGATCAGCCGGGTCTGGATCAGGTCGGCCGGGTCCATGCCCTGCGCCTGGGCGTGGGCGGCGCCCTTGTCCAGGATCGCGGCGAGGTTGCCGAGCGCACGGATAAACACGGGGATCGAAACGTCGTACATCGAGAGTGCCATGGGGGTCTCCTGTGCAGGTCTTGGCTGGGTTTTTCGTTGTTGTCGCGGCCGTCGGGCCGTACCGCTGCCGCGAGCATAGACCGGATCGGAAATTGCTGCCGGATTACCCCTGGGCGCATGCGTCATGTGGCGCTGCATCTCGCAGCACCTCCCCGACCGATGTGAGGAAACGACGCCCTGCCAGCGGCAACGGGACCAGGCTGGAATGGGTCGCCCAGATCTCCAGCCCCACTTCCGGCGACACCGTGCGTACTGCCAGGGCCGGGCGCATCGCGGGCGTCACGCTCCACGCATCCACCAGCGCCGGACCCAACCCTTGCTGCACGAACGCGCAGGCGGTGACCGAGGAATGTACTTCAATGGCGGGCGCGCAATGCACGGCCCGCTCTCCGAAAAATCTGGCCACGGCCCGTCCCAGCGGCGTGCCTTGCGGATACCCGATCCATGCCGTGCCGGCGAAATCTTCCGGCGTCAGCACCGCGCGCCCGGCAAGCGGATGGTCCTGCGGCAGGATGCACACGAGAGGCTGGCGGCCCAGCCGCGTCGACGCCACCGAGGCATGTCCGGCCGGCACCATCGACACGCCGACATCGGCCCTGCCGCTCAGGAAACAGCCGACCAGTTCATCGAAGGTGACACTGCGGTAGTCGATGCGCGTGGGCACGCCACCGGCGCGCAGATGCGCCAGCGCGCGCGGGACAAGCTGTTGCGCGAACGCCGCGCTGGCCACCACGCGCAAGGTGCCGGCGCCCTCGCGGCGCAGCGCGGTGGCAAGGGCATTGACCCGGCGCACGCCGCCATAGACCTGTTCGACTTCAGCGTGAAGGCGACGCGCCTCAGGCGTCGGCAGCAACTTGCCGCGCGCCCGCTCGAACAACGGATAGCCGAGCCGGCTTTCGGTCAGCGCCAGCACGCTGGCTGACCGCGGGCTGCGACACATGCAGCATCCTCCCCGCACCACTGACCGAGCCGGCCTGCATGATGGCCTGGAACACCTCGATCTGGCGCAGGTTCAGCGGCCTGCCGCAGCGCGCGGCGTCACTTTCTGCCTCTGGTTCGCCTTCGCGCGCGCGTGCGCCGGATCGCCCCTGCTGTCTCATGCCAAGCCTCCGAAGAATCTCCACATCGATAACGCTCGATTATGGCCTCAGCACAGGATTCGATGACGGGATTGCGAGGGCCCGATGCTAGTCTGGCTCGCATCTCACGCACTTGAGGAGTCAGCATGCTTCGCACGTTAGCCATCGGGTTTGCCACATCCGTCATCGCCATCGCCACGCCCTGTGCAGCCGCACCGTCGCAGCCCTGGACCGACAAGCCGGTGACCTTCGTCGTGCCGTCCGCGGCCGGCGGCTCGCCCGACGTGTTGTCGCGCCTGGTGGTCAACCAGGCCTCGCGCGAGAGCGGCGTCACCATGGTGATCGACAACCGGCCCGGCGCCGCCGGCAACCTCGGCATCGCGGCGATCCGCCGCGGCGCGCCGGACGGCACCACCATCGGCTTCGGCAATATCAACACGCTGGCGGTCAACCGCTCGCTGTTCCGCAAGTTGCCCTACGACGTCGACCGCGACCTGGTGCCGGTGATCCACCTGTTCAGCCTGTACAACGTGCTGATCGTGCCGGTCAACTCGCCGCTGCACAGCGTGCAGGACCTGGTCGCCCGCGCGCATGCGCAGCCGGGGCGGCTGTCGTATGGCGCCTCGGGCGTCGGCACGACCGGCCATATGGGCGGCGAGCAGTTCAAGTCGATGGTCAAGGCCGATATCGCCTTCATTCCTTACAACGGCGGCCCCGCCGCGTTGCAGGACCTGATGGGCGGGCGGCTCGACCTCATGTTCAGCAATACCTCCGAAGCGATGCCGCTGATCCGCGGCGGCAAGGTGCGCGCGCTCGCGGTCAGCAGCCTGAAGCGCCTGGCGTTGTTGCCAGAGGTACCGACCTTAGACGAATCCGGGCTCAAGGGCTATGAGACGGTGGCATGGGGTGGCGTGGTGGCGCCACGCGGCACGCCGGCGGCGGTG
The DNA here is from genome assembly GCF_040149425.2 of Cupriavidus sp. DF5525. Classification (NCBI taxonomy): domain Bacteria; kingdom Pseudomonadati; phylum Pseudomonadota; class Betaproteobacteria; order Burkholderiales; family Burkholderiaceae; genus Cupriavidus; species Cupriavidus sp. DF5525. Next base: position 2,393,676 of record NZ_CP168265.1, read on the forward strand.
GTCGACAAGATCAACGCAGCACTGCAAGGCGCGCTGCAGGCGCCGGACGTGCGCAAGGGCCTGGCGGCGCTCGGCGCCGAGCCGGCCGGCGGCACGCCCGCGCAGTTCCGGCACCTGATCGATGCCGAAACCGCGAAATGGCGCGAGCTGATCGCCACGGCCCATATCGACAAGCTGGACTGAGCGGCATGCGCATGCAACCCGCCAGGTCCGCTCCCATCGATGCCGAGCTGGTGCTGACCGATGCGCTGCTGGTGGACGGCACCGGTGCACCGCCGGTGCGCGGCCACCTGGCCATCGGCGGCGGGCGCATCGCCGCGCTCGGCGATTTCCCCGTCGCGCCCGGCACGCCGACCCGCTGCGCTGCCGGCCGCGTGCTGGCGCCGGGGTTTATCGACTCGCACACCCACGACGACGGCTACCTGCTGGTACATCCGGAGATGAAGCCGCGCGTCTCGCAGGGTGTCACCACCGTGGTCACCGGCAACTGCGGCATCAGCGTGGCGCCGCTGGTGGGCACCGCGCTCCCGCAGCCGCTCGACCTGCTGGGCTCGCAGATGCTGTTCCCCTTCACGTCGTTCGGAGCGTGGCTGCAGGCGTTGCGCGATGCGCCCGCCGCGGTCAACGTGGTGCCCCTGGTCGGCCATACCACGCTGCGCGTGGCGGTGATGCCTGACGTCAGCCGCCCCGCCAACGACGGCGAGCGCGCGCGCATGCGCGCGATGGTCGGCGAGGCGATGGACGCGGGCGCGTTCGGCCTGTCCACCGGTACGTTCTATCCGCCCGCAGCCGCCGCGCCCACGCAAGAGATCATCGACATCGGCCAGCCGCTGCTGGGCTGCGGCGCCATCTACGCCACCCATCTGCGCGATGAAGCCGACCACATCGTGCCGGCCATGCACGAGGCGCTGGCGATCGGGCGCGCACTGGATGCGCGCGTGGTGTTCTCGCACCACAAGGTCGCGGGCCAGCGCAACCACGGCCGCACACGCGAAACGCTAGCGCTGATCGACCACGCCGCGGCCATGCAGCCGGTGTGCCTCGACTGCCATCCGTATCCCGCCACCTCGACCATGCTGCGCCTGGATCGCGTACGGCTGGCCAGCCGCACGCTGGTCACGTGGTCGGAGGGATACCCGGATGCCACCGGGCGCGATTTTGCCGAGGTCATGGCCGAACTTGGCCTGGATGACGACGCCACCATCGCCCGGCTGTCACCCGCGGGGGCGATCTACTTCCTGATGGACGAGGGCGATATCCGCCGCATCTACACACACCGCTGGCGATGGTCGGCTCCGACGGCCTGCCCTTCGACCGCCATCCGCATCCGCGCCAGTGGGGCACCTTCCCGCGCGTGCTGCGCGCGCTGGTGCGCGAGGAGAAGCTGCTGACGCTGCCCGCGGCGATCCACAAGATGACCGGGTTGCCCGCGCAACAGTACCGCCTGCGCGAACACGGGCTGCTGCGCGAAGGCTTCCATGCCGACCTGGTCTTATTCGATCCGGACACCATCAGCGACCTCGCCACCTTTTCGCATCCGGTGCAGGCGAGCTGCGGCATCGAAGGCGTCTGGGTCAACGGTGAGCAGGCGTGGGATGGCACGCGGACCGGCAAGGCGCGGCCGGGCCGCGTGCTGCTTGCGGAGGCCTAGCGGCGACGAGTGTTGCGGCGGGCGCGCCGGAAGCCGGTGACCTGATTTAAGATATCCGGCCATCGCCCCGGACATCAGGCGGCCTCCCGGCCGCGCCCCACATGAACGCGCCGTTCCCCCTTCGCACGGAATGCCCGCCCGGCGCCTGCATCTGCGGGCGCGAAGCGCTGCTGAGTGATCCGAACGCCGACCTGCGCGTGCTGCGGCTCACGCGGCCCGAGGAAAAGCGGCTGGTCGAGCGGCTGGAGAGCCTGACCAGCCTGGCCGAGCTGCGCCGGATGGAGGGCCTGATGCAGGCGCAACTGGGCATCGTACTGACCATCACCCCCAGCGCACGCGGTGTGCGGACGGTGCGCGGCATCAATATCCAGGTGCAGGAACAGCCCGGGCTGTGCCGCAAGATCCGCCAATCGATCCCCGCCGCGATCCGCCGCAGCATGGAACAGCATCCCGAGATCGCCTATGCGCTCGTGGATGCGCATGACCTGCTGGGCGGGATCTGAGAGCAGATCTGAGAGCCCCTCAGATCACCTGGAGTGTTCTTCTTACGACAATTTTGACCCGCCCAGGCGGGCAGCAGGCGGCCTAGCCGTCAATGCTACGGATGCGGCATCGCTTGCGTCCGCATTCAGTCGACCTTGACTTGCTTGTTTCGCAACGGCATGCGCCAGAGCTCGTAGCGCTCCTCCCCCGCCTTGACCGCGCCGGCAAAGTGCTGGTTCAGGTTGCTGGCCGTAAACACCAGGAAGCCGTCGGGATGGATCGCTGGCGTATCCGGCCAGAGCACGCCCTCGTCGGCGGCGGCCAGCGACATCTGCCGGCTGCGCGGGTCGTACTTGGCGATGCCATTGCGCGTGACATCCGTGATGTAGAGGTTGCCCCTTGCGTCAGTAACGATCCCGTCGGTATTTCCGCCCACGTCGCCGATGTCGCGCACAGCCGCCGCGACCGTCGCGTGGCTTGCGCCGGCATCGCGCAGCACCCGCGTGGGAATGGTGTAGGCGTGAGTGCCCGTGGTCACGGCCCAGTACAGCGTGCCGGCGTCCGGCGACAGCGCGATGCCATTGATGCCCAGTTGCAGTGGCTTGCCCGGCCAGACCTCGACGCCATGCGAGACTACCTTGGCACCGGGCTCGGGCAGCAGGCTGGAGTGCCGGTCCAGCACGCGCCGCGCCTTGCCGGAGGCAAGATCCACCACGATCAGGCCGGCCTTGTTGTCCGGCGCGCTGCGCAGGCCGCTGTCGGAGATGTAGGCAATCTTGCGGCGCTCGTCGACGACGATATCGTTGAGGAAGCTGCCGTTGCGATCGGCCACGCCATCCAGTGCGATGCGCCGGACCGTGCGGCCGGTGCGCAGGTCGTACACCATCAGCTTCTGCCCGCCTGCCGGCGCTCCGGCCTCGCCCGCGACAAAGCCCATGTCCAGCGCCCACAGCCAGCCGTTGCGGCGGTCGATGTGGAAGCCGAGCACGTTGCGCAGATGGCTGTCCGGCGCACCGGCAACGGCGTTGCCTTCCACCGAGGGGAAGGCAGACAGCCGGGCTGGCCCGCTCTGTGGGCCCGTATCGAGGAGGCTCAGCGTAGCCGGCGCGCCGGCCGAGACCAGCCGCGGCGTGCTGACGAAGGCCCGGCCCTGTGCGTCGAAATGGATGCCGGCAATCGGCGCGCTGGCCGAGCCGGCAAATGGCGGTGGGGTTGCGACCGGCCGGGACGCCTCCCAGCTGACGCCCGCATAGCTGCGCCAGCGTTCGAGCGGTGCCTGTCCGGCGGCACCGGCAAAGTCAGGGAAGACGGAGAACGAGGCCAGCATCAGGGCTGCCAGCCTGGAAATACGAAGGAACATGGCGGTTTCAGAAAAGGATATCTGGATAGAGCGTCGCAGGCGGGTCAGGCCGCGCGGCCGCGGCCTGCGCTGCATCAGAGGATCGAGCGGAAGCTGCCGCCTTCGACGCGCACCGCGGCGCCGTTGGAAGCGGCCCCGAGCGGGCTCGCCAGCAGCGCCACCATGGCGGCGATCTCGTCGGCCTCGATCATGCGTGCGATCAGCGAGCTGGGACGATAGGTTGCGAAGAAGTTCGCTTCGATTTCGGCAGCGCTCATGCCCGCGCGCGGCGCGGTCTGGCGCAGGTATTCGACGATGCCGTCGGAGCGGGTCGCGGCCGGCAGCACGCTGTTGACGGTGACGCCGGTCCCCTTGGTCAGCTCAGCCATGCCGCGCGACACCGCAAGTTGCGCCGACTTGGTGACGCCGTAGTGCACCATGTCCGGCGGCGTGAAAGCGCCGACCTCGCTGGAAATGAAGATCACCCGGCCCCAGTTCTTCTCCAGCATGCGCGGGAAGTAATGGCGCGACAGGCGCACCCCGGACATCACGTTGACGTCGAACATGCGCAACCAGTCTTCGTCGGTGATCTCGGCGAAGGGTTTGGCTTCGTAGTAGCCCAGGTTGTTGACCAGGATGTCGGTGTGCGGCTGCGCGCCCGCCAGCGCGGCCACACCGCTTGCGTCGCCAAGGTCCGCGACGATTGCGGTCACGCTGGCCTCGGACGCGGCGGCGGCAATGTCCGCCACCGCGGCATCAAGCTTGTCGCGATGGCGGCCGGTGATGGTGACCGCGACGCCTTCACGCGCGAGCGTGCGGGCGATGGCCAGGCCGATACCGGCCGTGGCGCCGGTGACGATGGCGGTCTTGCCTTGAAGTTGCAGGTCCATTGAGTTCCTCGGGATGTGGCCGCCTTGCGCCTGCGCAACGGCGCGCGCACGGCTGGCATGAATGGAAGGGATTCAGGGCTCGGATGGCAGCGTTGGTGCCGTTGCCCTGCCCACGTTCCGTACTTTATTACCCGCATCACTGGCGATAAACTGGCGCACCAGGAATTCATTTGTTCTTCGGAGGACAGAATGGCACGCCGCTTCGATCACCTCGGTGACGTGGAAGCCTTTCTCGCGGTGATCGAGCATGGCTCGTTCACGGCCGGGGCCGTGGCGCTGTCGACCACGCCCTCGGTGCTCAGCCGCGCCATTGCCCGGCTGGAGGCGCGACTCGGCAGCCAGCTGCTGCGCCGGACCACGCGCCGCATCGGCCTGACCGATCCGGGGCGGCTGTACCTTGAGCAGGCGCGCGCAGCCTTTACGCTGCTCGACGAGGCCGAGCGCGACATCCAGGGACAGGAAGGCGAGCTGTCGGGACGGGTGCGCATGAGCGTTCCCACCACCTATGGCCACTACCGGCTGCCGCCACTGCTGGCGCGCTTTGCCCGGCTGTACCCGCGCGTGCAGGTCGAGCTGAACATCACCAACCGCAATGTCGACCTGGTCGCCGAGGGCTTTGACCTCGCCATCCGCCTCGGCCACCTGCCCGACAGCGGCCTGGTGGCGCGCAGGCTGGAAGACGCGGCGCTGTGCCTGGTCGCGGCACCCGACTACCTGCAGCGCGAAGGCACGCCGCAGACGCTGGACGACCTGCGCCACCATGTCTGCCTGCCCTTCGTGCTGCCGCGCACCGGCCGCATCGCGCCGTGGGTGTTCCGCGACGGCGACCACGACATCGACTGGCTGACAACATCCGCCATCGCGGTGTCCGACGATGTGCTCGGCGTGGTGTCGCTGGCCGAGCAAGGCGTGGGCATCTGCCAGAGCTATGACTTCATCGTGCGCGACCGGATCGAACGCAGGCGCCTGGTCGAGCTGCTTCCGCAGCTGCGCGGCCGCTCGCGCCCCTTCTCGGTCATCTACGCGCCGCACCGGCGCCAGTCGGCGGCGGCGCGGGCGATGATCGAGCTGCTCACGGCAGGGTAAGTGCGCCCGGATCAGGCGATGCCAAAGCCGCCGTCGACCGGCAGGATCACGCCGGTCACATAGGCCGCATCCTCGGCGCACAGGAAGCGCACCACGCGCGCCACGTCGCGCGGCGTGCCCCAGCGCTGCATCGGGATGCGCGCCATGATCGCCACGCTGCGCTCGGGGTTGTCGAGCGCGCCCGAGGACAGCCGCGTGCGGATCCAGCCGGGCGCGACCGCGTTGACGCGGATCCCCTGCGGCGCCAGCGCAGCCGCATAGGCCCGCGTCAGCCCCAGCACGCCGGCCTTGCTGGCGGTATAGGCCGGATTGTTGGGCGAGCCGAAGTAGCTCCACATCGACGCGACGTTGACGACCGCGCCACGCGCCTCGGCAAGGCGCTCCTGCACCACGCTGATCATCGACTGCGAACCGTTCAGGTTTACGTCGACCACCTTGCGAAAGCCCTCCGGCGAGAACTCCCTGCGTTCATGCAGGATGATGCCCGCCGCATTGACGAGCACCGACACCGACTCCAGATCCGCGAGGGCTTCGCGCATGGCGTCGGTCGCCATGACATCGCCGCGCCGGAATTCCAGCGCGGGCGGCAGGTCCTCGTCGGCATCGATGCCCAGGCACACGACGCGCATGCCGTCTTCTGCAAACACCTCGGCTATCGCCCGACCGATACCGGTGCCGCCGCCCGTTACCACTGCAATCCGTTGACTCATACTGCCTCACTCCTTGTTGAAGAAACGGGGGGCGCTACACGCCCAGGTAGGTTGCGCGCAGGTGCGGGTTGGCAAGCAGCTCCTTGCCCGGTCCGGACAGCGCGATGGTGCCGCTCTCGATGACGTAGCCGTAGTCGGCCATGTCCAGCACCTGGTTGACGTTCTGCTCGATCACCAGGATGGCCATGTCGCGCTCGCGCAACTGGCGGATGCTGTCGAAGAGCCGGTCGACCATGATCGGCGCCAGCCCCAGCGACGGCTCGTCCAGCGCCAGCACGCGCGGCAGCGCCATCAGTGCGCGGCCGACCGCCAGCATCTGCTGCTGGCCGCCCGACAGCGTCGAGGCCGCCAAGTGCTGGCGCTCCTCCAGGATCGGGAACAGCGCGAACACTTCGCGCAGCGTCTGCGCGCGCCGCTGGCGCGCGCGCCGGTTGCTGGCGCCGATCAGCAGGTTCTCCAGGATCGACATGCCGAGGAAGAGCTGCTTGCCCTCCGGCGACTGCACAAAGCCCTCCAGCACCACGCGGTGCGGCGCCTGGGCATCGAGCTCGCGCCCGTCCATGCGCACCGCGCCGCGCTTGCGCCGCACCAGCCCCGACACGGTGCGCAGGAAGGTGGTCTTGCCGGCGCCGTTGGCGCCGATCAGCGCGGTGATGGAGCCGGGCGCCAGCGACAGGTTGATGCCGCGCAGCACCTGTTGCTCGCCATAGCCGGACCACAGGTCCTCCACTTCAAATATTGCTGCTGGCATAGCCATCTCCGAAATAGGCGTTGAGGACCTGGGGCATGCGGACCACGTCGGCAGGCACGCCGTCCGCGATCAGCCGCCCTTGCTCCATCACGATCACGCGGTCCGACAGGCCCATGATCACCTTCATCACGTGCTCGACGATCAGCACCGTCACGCCGGTGTCGCGGATCTTGCGCACCAGTTCGACCATCTCGCCCGCCTCGCTGGGCGTGGCGCCGGCCACCACTTCGTCCATCAGCAGCAGGCGCGGGCGCGTGGCCAGCGCCCGGCCCAGTTCGAGCTTGCGTTTGTCGAAGGCGGTCAGGTCGCTGGCGTCGGTATCGGCGCGCGCGGCCAGCCCCAGGAACTCCAGGCAGGCATAGGCCTCGTCGCGCACGCGCGCCCGCGCGCGGCTGCGCGAGAAGCCGCCGACCATGATGTTCTCCAGCGCACTGAGCCCGCCGAAGGGCTTGGACAGCTGGAAGGTGCGCGCGATGCCGCTGGCGCAGATCTGGTTCGGACGCCGCCCGCGGATCTGCTGGCCGCCGAACAGGATGTCGCCTTCGTCGGCCTGGATCGCGCCGGCGATCAGGTTGAAGGCTGTGGTCTTGCCGGCGCCGTTGGGACCGAGCAGCCCCAGGATTTCGCCCTTGCCCACTGAGAAAGACAGCTTGCTGACGGCCTGCAGGCCGCCGAAGCGCTTCGAGATCGATTTCACTTCGAGAATGCGTTCCATGGATCCTCCTTCAGGCGTCCTTGGCGACGACGGCCTTGGCCGGGGCATGCGGTGCGCGCCGGTAGCGCAGCAGCCGTTCGAGCGGGCCGATGATGCCCTTGGGGAAATACAGCACCGCCGCCATCAGGATCAGGCCGTAGATCACCAGGTGCAGGCCGAGGAATTTGCCGGCGAACCAGGCGCGGGCGAGTTCGGCGATGGGGTGCAGCACGAAGGCGCCCAGCACCGGGCCGATGATGGTGCCCTGGCCGCCGACGATGGCCATGATGGCGGCGTCGATCGACAGGTCCAGCCCCATGTTCCGCTCCGGGTTGATATAGCGGAAGAACTGGGCATAGAAAGCGCCGCCCAGCCCGGTCATGAACGCGCTGATGGCCAGCGCGATGATCGGGTAGCGCGTGGTGCTGACGCCTACCGCCTGCGCGGCGGCCTCGTCGCCGCGGATCGCCTTCAGGTAGTAGCCCAGGCGCGAGCGCTCCAGCGCCAACGTGGCCAGCAGCATCGCCACCAGCATGGCAAAGATGATGTAGTAGTACGGCACCTTGCCGTCGAACTGGAACGCCAGCCAGCCTGCCTGCGATGGCGGAATGACAAGGCCCTGCGCGCCCTTGAGCGGAATGCCGAGGAACTCGTCGGTGTTCTCGATCCAGATGCGCACGATCTCGGCAAAGGCGATGGTGGTCAGCGTGAAGTACGGCCCCTTGAGTTTGAAGGTGGGATAGCCGATGCACACCGACAGCAGCGCCGCGGCCACCCCGCCGGCAAACATGCCGAGCCACGGCGACACGCCCAGCTGGGTGAACAGCAGCACGGTGACATAGCCGGCGCCGCCAGCGAACACAGAGTGCCCCAGCGACAGCTGCCCCACATAGCCGCAGACAAAATTCCACGCCGACGCCATGTAGGCGAAGTAGAGGATCATGATCAGCGAATGGAGCGCGTAGCTGTCCTGCACGAACAGCGGCAACACCCCGGCAATGGCCATCAGCGGTATCCCGATCACGGCATTGATATTGGTCCTGGACACGGTCATGGATATGGCCCTCCCCTACTTACGGCCGAGCAGCCCGTTGGGGCGGAACAGCAACACGATGATGAACAGGCAGAACGAGAATACCGACGCGGAAGTCGCCGTGACGAACTGCGAGGCGACCGACTCGAACACGCCCAGCACCAGGCCGCCGAGCAACGAGCCCGGGATCGAGCCGATGCCGCCCAGCACCACCACCAGGAAGGACTTGATGCCGAAGCCCAGGCCGGTGGTTGGCGATACCGACAGGAACGGCACCAGCAGCGCGCCGAAGAGCCCGAGGATACCGGCGCCGATGCCGAAGGTGACGTTGTAGACCTGGCCTACGTTGATGCCCGACAGCGCCGCGGCGTCGCGATTCTGCGCGGTGGCACGGATCTGGCGGCCGGTGTCGGTGTAGCGCAGCCAGTACGACAGGCCGGCGGCGACCGCCACCGCCGCCACGCAAGCGATCAGCCGCGGCACGTTGACCGGCAGCGACGCCACGTCGATCGAGCCGCTGAGCGCATCGGTGGTGACTGTGCGCACGTCGGGGCCGAAGGCCATCAGGATGCCGTTGTCGATCACCAGGAACACGCCGGTGGTCAGGAGCAAGGCGCCAAGCGGCTCGACCACCATGGTGGCCTCGCGCCGGAACAGCGGCGCGATCACCACCGCCTGGGTGAAGTAGCCGAGCAGGAACAGCAGCGGCACGGTGAACAGCACGGTCAGGTAAGGATGCAGGCCGAATACCGACCAGATCAGGTAGCTCAGGTACATGGCGAGCATCAGGAAGGAGCCATGCGCGAAGTTGATCACCCTCAGCACGCCGAAGATGAGGCTGAGGCCAAGCGCGATGCCACCGTAGATGCCGCCCAGCAGCACGCCGTTGACCACGGCGTAGGCCAGAATGGTTGGGTCCATGTCACTATCTCGATAATCACGGGCAGCGCCCGCGTTGCGATACACCCGGCCCGGCACGGCGTGCCGGGCCGTCCTGCCGGACGCTCAGCGCGCGCCGGGTGCCGGCAGCGGCCACACCGGCGTCACCCCTGCCAGCCGGTTCGATGCCGGCCAGATGGTGCGGCGCTCGCCGTTCTGGTTCTGCGAGATCACGCCGTGGGCAAAGGTGTTCTGGCCCTGCGCGTCGAACTTGATGCGCTGGTAGCCGGTGATCAGCGCGGGGCCGCTGCTGATGTCGGTCCTGGCCAGGGCGTCGCGCACTTTCTCGCGCTCGACCGAGGCGGCGCGCTCCAGCGCATCCTTGACCACGTAGACGTTGGACACGCCCTGTGCGCCATAGGAATTGATGCCATAGCCGAGGACCGTCTTGAACTTCGCATCGGCGGCGACCATGGCCGGATCCTTGGCGGCGCGCATGATGTCGACCTGGAAGTCGTCCTGCACGAACATGTTCTCGACCGCCTTGGGCGATACCGCCTTGTAGAAGTTTGGATCCTCCGAGCCGCCGCCGACCGAGTGGATGCCATAGGGCACGTACACGCGGCTTTCGGCAAGCTGGCGCGTGAAGAGGATGTGGTCCGGCGTGTAGGCTACGACGATCAGCGCATCGGGCTTGGCGCTGCGAATCTTGAGCAGTTGCGCCGACAGGTCGGTCTGGTTGGGCGGATACGACTCATCGAGCGAGATGGCGTAGCCGCGCTCCTTCGCCAGCTTCTTGACGTTGGCGGCGTGCGAGCGGCCCCAGTCGGTGCCCTCGTAGAACAGGCCGATACTCTTCGGGCCCTTGCCGGTCTCCTTTTTCAGCAGGTCGAGCGCGTCGATCTGCTCGCGCGCGTCGTAGATGGCCTTGTTGTTGGGCCGGAACACATACTTGAAGCCACGCTCGGTGATCTCGTCCTTGACCGCACCGGTGACCAGCCAGGGCACCTTGTAGCGCTCGGCGACCTCGGTGGCCGGGAAAGTCACCGCGCTGTTGTACGCGCCGACGATCAGCGTGACGCTCTCGCGCTGGATCAGGCGCTCGGTTTCCGCCACGCCGACATCGGGCTTGGACTGGCTGTCGGCGAACACCAGTTTCAGGCGCGCGCCGCCCAGCGCCTTGATGCCGCCCGCCGCGTTGATCTGCTCAGCGGCGATTTCCGCGCCGAGCTTGGTCTGGTTGCCGATGGTGGCGGCGCCGCCCGACAGCGGCAGCACGAAGCCGATCGGGATTTCCTTGACTTGCGCGACGGCGTTGCCGCCCGCCAGCGCCAGCAGCAAGGCCGCGGCGCCGATAAAGCGGCGGCGGGACGAAAGTTGGTGGGTATGCATGAGTGTCTCCTGGTCCGGTCCGGGCACGACGGCCCGGTGCAACTCTGTGTTGCTTCTGTCATCCGGCGCGGGCACGCAGCCCGCGCCTAGCAGGTCAGGCGGCCATCACCTGCTGCGCCAGTTCGCCGATGCCAGAGGCATCGAGCTTGTAGTGCGCGTACAGGTGGGTCGGTGGCGCGATCAGGCTGTATTCGTCGAGGATGCCGTGGCGCACCAGCCGCGTGCCCGCGCCGGCATCGGCCAGCACCTCGGCCACCGCGCCGCCCAGGCCGCCCAGCACGTTGTGCTCTTCCACCGTCATGATCGTTTTGGAGCGCGCTGCCGCGCGCAGCACCGCCTCGCGGTCGAGCGGCTTGACGGTGGCCATGTCGATCATGCCGACCGAGCGGCCCGCTGCATTCAGGCGCTTTGCCGCTTCCAGCGCCGGATGCACGGTCGAACCGGTCGCGATCAGCGTCAGCTCTTCGCCCTGCAGGTGCTCGATCGCCTTGCCGAATTCGAAGGTGATGCCTTCGTCGTAGACGGCGGGCTCGCGGCCGCGGCCGATGCGGAAATAGATCGGCCGGGCATGGTCCTTCGATGCATGGATCGCCGCGCGCAACTGCGGGCCGTCGGCCGGTGCGACCACGGTCAGGTCCGCGATCGAGCGCATGATGGCCAGGTCCTCGGTGGCATGGTGCGACGTGCCGTAGAAGCCCAGCGAGATGCCGGCGTGATGGCCGATCAAGCGCACCGGCAGCGCGCAATAGGCCACGTCCATGCGGATCTGCTCGCAGCACAGCAGCGCGAGGAACGAGGCAAAGGTGGCGACGAAGGGCGTGTAGCCAGCGGTCGCCATGCCAGCCGCGGCCGTCACCATGTTCTGCTCGGAAATGCCGAACTGGATATAGCGGTCCGGATACCGTTGGGCAAAGCGACTCAGTCCGTTCGAATACTGCAGGTCGGCGGAGCCGGCGAGCACCGGCGCGCCCGCTTCGACCAGATCGATCAGGCCGTCGGACAGGTAGCTGAGGCCGGGTGTGATCGCGTTCAGGCCGCGGTATTGCCAGGAGTCCTTGGAGAGTGGCTGGTTCATTGCGGTCAGTCCTTTGCGAGAATTTCTTCGATGGCGCGCTGCGCGTCGTCCGGGGCCAGGTAGCCCAGGTGCCAGCCCGGCTCGGTCTCCATGTAGGAAACGCCCTTGCCCTTGACGGTCTTGGCGATCACGCACACGGGCTGCGTGCGTGCGGTGTCGGCACGCAGCCGGCGCAGCAGCGCGGTCAGCGCCGCCACATCGTGGCCGTCGACGGTATGCACTTCCCAGCCGAACGCCTTCCACTTGGCGTCGAGCGGCTCGATGCCCATCACCTCGTCGACCGCGCCGTCGAGCTGGTAGCCGTTGCGGTCGACGATGGCGATCAGCCGGCCGGTGCGATGGTGCGCGGCCGACATCGCCGCCTCCCACACCTGCCCCTCCTGCATCTCGCCGTCGCCCAGCATCACGAAGGTGGTGAAGTCCTGGCCCGCATGCCGGCCCGCGAGCGCCATGCCCAGCCCGGCGGACAGCGCATGCCCGATCGAGCCCGAGCTGAAATCGATGCCGGGCACCTTGCGCATGTCGGGGTGGTCCCCCAGCGGGCTGCCCAGCCGGGTGTAGTCATCCAGCCATTCCCTGGGAAAGAAGCCGAGGTCGGCCAGGATCGGGAACAGCCCCACCGCGGCGTGGCCCTTGCCCATCAGGAAGCGGTCGCGCCCGGGCCAGGCCGGCTCGCCGCGCCGCAGCTTCATCACGTCGTAGTAGATCGCGGCGAAGGTCTCGGCCGCGGAGAACACCGAGGTGTAGTGGCCGGTCTTGGCGATCTCGATCAGGCGGATCGTCTCCAGGCGCACGAAGGTGGCGCGCTCCCTGAGCATCGCCACCTGTTCGACGCTGGGCGCGAACGGGTCGGCGGCGGTACTGACGAGCGCAGGTGCTACAGGCTGGTTCATCTCACATCTCCATTTTTTTGATGCATCATATATCCTCGTAATGTGCAAAAGCATGAGCGGCTGGCAGCCATGGCGGCCGTCAGATGCCGCCCAAGCAGAGGTACTTCAGTTCCAGGTAGTCTTCGATGCCGTGGCGCGCACCCTCGCGCCCGAGCCCGGATTCCTTGCTGCCGCCGAAGGGCGCCATGGCGGTCGAGATCAGGCCGCGCGTGCGCAGCAATTCAGCATCGCGCAGTTTCATGATGCCTCCGCTGGTTGCAGCATTTGCAGCGCGCGCGCATTCACCGCGCGCATCGCCGCGACCAGGTCGTCGGCGTCCAGCTCGCGCATGAAGTTGCGGATATGGGGCGCAGCCAGCGAGAGCTCGGCGGCATGGCGCAGCTCGTCCTGGGTCGCATCGGGCAGTCCCAGGTCGGCGAGGCACAAGGGCAAGCCAATGCGGCGGTACAGCGCTTCGACCTCGATGCGCACCGAGTCGTCGCGCCGTTCCAGTTCCAGCTGCACCAGCAGGCCAAAGGCCACCTGCAGCCCGTGCGGCGCGTGACTGGCTTCGCGCAGCGCCGACAGCCCGCGCGTCAGCGCATGCGCGATCGACAAGCCGCCGCTCTCGAAGCCGAGGCCCGACATCAGGATGGTGGCCTCCACCACGCGCTCGAACGCGGGCGTGGGCGCGCCGGTACCGGCGGCGGCCAGCGCATCTTCCGCGTCCGCCATCAGCACCGCGTGACAGGCACGCGCCAGCGCTGCGGCCGACAGCAACGGGCGCGTGCCGAACATATTGCGCCCCGCCGGCGCACACGCGCATTGCTCGGCCTCGAACGATTTCGAGATGGCGTCGCCGATGCCCGCCAGCAACATCGATGCGGGCGCCTGGGCGATCAGCGCGGTGTCAGCAATCACGCTGCTGGGGCTATATGGCAGGTGCCGCACGGCCAGCAGGCGGTGCGCCTCGTCATACAGCACATAGTTCTTGCTGGTCGGCGCGTCGTTGGACGCGACCGTGGGCACGGTGATCACCGGCACGCCGAAGTGGTCGGCCAGTGCCTTGCCCGCATCGATGCTGCGCCCGCCGCCAGCGGCTATCACCAGGTCGGGCCGTGCCGGGCCGGCCTCGTCGGCCAGGCGCGCCACCAGGCCGGGCGTCAACGCTTCGTCGAAGCTGGCGCGGCGCGTCGCCACGCCAGCCTGTTCGCACTGGCGCGCCAGCCGCTCGCCGACCATGTCCATCACCATGCGGTCGGCCACCAGCAAGGCATCGCTGCCCACGCGCGCGGCATGCTCTCCCAGCACCTCGATGGCTCCCGCGCCCTGGACGTAGCGCCCGGGCGATCCAAATACTGCTTGCACGTTGTCTCCTCTCGCTGTCACGCGGCGCTCGCCGCTTTGCCGTACATGATATAGGATATATCCTACATCATCGCCGTAAGCAGACAAGCAACTTTTTTTTGCGTACTAACCCCGATGCCAGTCCAGGAGACACTCATGCAGCCAGCCGATCTTCAGCCCCGCGCCGCCATCAACGGCCATACCCGCGTCATCGTGATCCTCGCCTACCCCACCCACCACGTGCGCACGCCGTCATTCTTCAATGCCTATATGGCCGAGTCCGGCACCAACGCGGTCCTGGTGCCCTGGCAGATCGCGCCCGCGCAGTTGGCCGAGGCAGTACGCGGCCTGCGCGAGGTCGAGAACCTGGCGGGCCTGATCATCACCGTGCCGCATAAGCAGGCGATGGCAGGCCTTTGCGATGAACTGGAAGGGATTGCCGCAGACCTGGAGGTCTGCAACGTGGTGCGGCGCACGGCCGATGGCCGCTTCATTGGCGCGATGTACGACGGCATTGGCTTTGTCGAAGGGATGCGCGGAAACCAGATCGACCCGGCAGGCAAGCGCACCCTGCTGCTCGGCGCCGGCGGAGCTGCCACGGCAGTGGCCGCCGCGCTGCTCGATGCCGGCGTGGCGCAGCTGACCGTGGTGAACCGTACGCGCGAAAAGGCGGAGGACCTGGCGGCGCTGCTTAAGGCGCGCCGACCGGGTGCCGCAGTGCAGGCCGCCGCCAGTCCGGATGGCGACTGGGAACTGGTCGTCAACGGCACCTCGCTGGGCCTGAAGGCGGACGACCCGCTACCGCTCGACCCCGCCCTGCTGCGCCCCGGCACCATCGTCGCCGAGGTCATCATGCAGCCGGCCGAGACCGCCCTGCTGGTGGCGGCACGGGCGCGCGGCTGCCGCGTGCATCGCGGCGAGCACATGGTTACCGCGCAGATCCGGCTACTGGCCGACTACCTGCTTGGCGAGGGGCGCGAACAATAGCGCGCCACACCGGAACGGGTGCAATCCGAGAGGGCACATCATATATGATGTGTCCATATATCGACGGTTGAGGCAGGACCCATGAAAGAGCTCGCGCGGGTGGAGAAAAGCAATCTCTCTTCCCGAGTCTATGAACAGATCCGCTCCGCACTGATGAGCGGCAAGTACGTGCCCGGCGAACGTCTGCGCGTGGCCGATCTCGCGCAATCGCTGGGCACCAGTTCGACGCCGGTGCGCGAGGCGATCTTCCGGCTGGTCAGCGAACAGGCGCTGACCATGACTGCCGCCACCTCGATCACCGTACCCGAACTGGATCCCGACACCGTCGCGGAAATCCAGTTGATGCGCACGCTGCTGGAAGGTGCCGCTGCCGAGGCCGCCGCGCTGCGCATCACGCCGCAGGAAATCGCGCGGCTGCGCAAGACGCACGAAGCCTTTATCAAGGCCGTCGCGGTCAGCCCGCGCGAGGCCGCGGCGCAGAACCGCAAGTTTCATTTCGAGCTGATGGCGGCATCGCGGCTGACCAACCTGTATGCGGTGGTCGAAAGCATGTGGGTGCGCATGGGTCCGCTGCTGCACATCTTCCATACCGAACTGCGCGCCAGCCGCGAAAGCCTGGACTCGCATCCGCACTACCGGGTGCTCGACGGACTGGAGCGCCATGACCCGGCCACCGCCTCGCAGGCGATCCGCGATGACATTCAGTGGGGCAAGACGGTGTTGCTGGAATGGATGGCGATGCGTGAAGAGCGCGAGTCCGCCTGAACCGACCCGGCTGGTCGGCGCCGGATCCGGCGCCAGGAAGCGTAGTGCTTGTCTTGCTGCCGGGCACCTGGCACCGGCTGGCATGTGCCAGCGACCTTTCAGTCGCTGGCACAGGAGGCTACAGGACCCTGCCGGGCCCTGCCTGAGCCGGATTTACTCCCACTCAATCGTCGCCGGCGGCTTCCCCGACACGTCATACACAACCCGATTCAGCCCACGCACTTCATTGATGATCCGGTTCGAACAACGCCCCAGCAGCGCATACGGCAGGTGCGCCCAGTGCGCCGTCATGAAGTCGGTGGTCTGCACCGCGCGCAGCGCGACGACGTAGTCGTAGGTACGGCCATCGCCCATCACGCCGACTGACTTCACCGGCAGGAACACCGCAAACGCCTGGCTGGTCAGGTCATACCAGCTCTTGCCGACCTGGGCCGGCTCGCACAGGCCCGCGGCGGCGTCCTGTTCGGTGGCGATGGTCTTGCGCAGCTCTTCGATGAAGATAGCATCGGCGCGGCGCAGCAGCTCGGCGTATTCACGCTTGACCTCGCCCAGGATACGCACGCCCAGGCCCGGGCCCGGGAACGGGTGGCGGTAGACCATTTCCGGCGGCAAGCCCAGCTCCACGCCGAGCTCGCGCACTTCGTCCTTGAACAGGTCGCGCAGCGGCTCGAGCAGCTTCAGGCCCAGCGTTTCCGGCAGGCCGCCCACGTTGTGGTGGCTCTTGATGGTGGTGGCCTTCTTGGTCTTGGTGCCGCCCGATTCCACCACGTCCGGATAGATCGTGCCCTGCGCCAGCCACTTGGCGTTGGTCAACTTCTTGGCCTCGGCCTGGAACACTTCGACGAACTCGCGGCCGATGATCTTGCGCTTCTGCTCGGGATCGGTCACGCCGGCGAGGTGGCCGAGGAATTGTTCGGAGGCGTCGATATGCACGACCTTGGCGTGCAGGCGGCCGGCGAACATCTCCATCACCATCTTGCCTTCGTCCTGGCGCAGCAGGCCGTGGTCGACGAAGACGCAGGTGAGCTGGTCGCCGATGGCGCGGTGGATCAGCGCAGCGGCCACGGACGAATCGACGCCGCCCGACAGGCCCAGGATCACTTCCTCGTCGCCCACTTGCTCGCGGATCTTGGCGACGGCTTCCTCGATGTGGTCGCGCATGACCCAGTCAGGCTGGCAGCCGGCGATGCCGAGCACGAAGCGCTCCAGCATCTGGCGGCCCTTGACGGTGTGCGTGACCTCGGGGTGGAACTGCACGGCGTAGTAGTGACGCGCCTCGTCGGCCATGCCGGCGATCGGGCAGCTCGGCGTCGAGGCCATCAGCTTGAAACCCGGCGGCAGGCCGGTGACCTTGTCGCCGTGGCTCATCCAGACCTTGAGCATGCCGTGGCCTTCCGGCGTGCGGAAATCCTCGACGTCCTTGAGCAGCGCGGTATGGCCGTGGGCGCGCATCTCGGCGTAGCCGAATTCGCGCTGGTCGCTCCACTCGACCTTGCCGCCCAGTTGAACGGCCATGGTCTGCATGCCGTAGCAGATACCCAGCACCGGCACGCCCAGGTCCCACACCGCCTGCGGCGCGCGCAGCTGGTGGTCTTCATAGGTGCTGGCGTGGCTGCCCGACAAGATGATGGCCTTGGGGGCGTACTCGCGCACGAAGTCGTCGGAGACGTCGTTGGGGTGGATTTCGCAGTAGACGTGCGCCTCGCGGACGCGGCGGGCGATCAGCTGCGTGACCTGCGAGCCGAAATCAAGAATGAGGATTTTGTCGTGCATGATGGGCCGATGGCGTGTCTTCCGTTGCGGGCTCGGTCACGACTTCCGTGCCGGGGCCATAGCCCGGCGGCGGTGTGATGACCGGCTCGCGCCGGTATTCTGGGGTATTCGTGTGGCGCGCCGCGGGGGCGACGCCGGGTTCCTTCCTGGTTTCCTGTTCCTGCAGTGCGCGTTCCATCTTCAGTTGCCGTTCGCGCTCGCGCACGCGCCTTGCCGCGGGAATCTGCACCACGGCAAAAAACGCCAGCACCACGGCGATGGTAGGCAGCCAGATCTTGCCGGCGCCTTCCAGCGGCAGCTCCAGGAACACCATCCAGCCGATGATCAGCAATGCGCTGGCCAGGTTCACATAGCCGGCCGTGCGCGCCACCGGCACCGTCAGCTGGCCGTTGAACGCGGCCTGCCACAGCAGCACGGACAGCCCAACCAGGGCCACGCCCAGCAACTGCCCGAACAGGGCCGGCTGCGGCTGCGGCAACTGCAGTGCCGCATACAGCGTGGTGAACGGGGACATCAACAGCAGGATGCCCAGCAGCAAATCCACCAGGGCATCGAAAAACAGCACGGCTCGCAGCAATACCTTCATTGGCGCTCCTCGTCTTGGGCCCGGCCGAGGGTGCGGCTGGCGTCAAGACAACGCCGGCATGGCGTGGCCAGGGCCGGATGGGATTCCGGTCTGGCGAAGGCCGCGCCAGCAGTGGCGCGCCCTCGCCCCGACGATCGTGCCGTTGCGCGCCGCCGCGAGGCGACGGGCGCAACCGCTGCGCGTCAGTCGATATGGTAGTTCGGCGCTTCCTTGGTGATCTGCACGTCGTGCACGTGCGATTCACGCATGCCGGCTGCCGTGATCTGGACGAACTGTGCGTTCTCATGCCAGTCGGCGATCGACTTGCTGCCGCAGTAGCCCATCGAGGAACGTACGCCACCGGTGAGCTGGTGGATGATCGCCATCACCGAGCCCTTGTAGGGGACGCGGCCTTCGATGCCTTCCGGCACCAGCTTGTCGACGTTGGCGGTGTTGTCTTCCTGGAAGTAGCGGTCAGCCGCGCCGTCCTTCATCGCGCCCACCGAACCCATGCCGCGGTAGCTCTTGAACGAGCGGCCCTGGTACAGGAACACCTCGCCCGGCGCCTCTTCGGTGCCGGAGAACATGCCGCCCATCATCACGGTGTGTGCGCCGGCCGCCAGGGCCTTGGCCACGTCGCCGGAGTAGCGCACGCCACCGTCAGCGATCAGCGGCACGCCGGTGCCCTTGAGCGCCTCGGCCACGTTGGAGACAGCCGTGATCTGCGGCACGCCCACGCCTGCCACGATACGGGTGGTGCAGATCGAGCCCGGGCCGATGCCGACCTTGACGCCGTCGGCGCCATGCTCGACCAGCGCGCGCGCGGCGTCGCCGGTGGCGATATTGCCGCCGATCACCTGCACCTGCGGGAAGTTCTGCTTGACCCAGCGCACGCGGTCCAGCACGCCCTGGCTGTGGCCGTGTGCCGTGTCAACCACAATCACATCGACGCCAGCCTTGACCAGCAGCTCGACGCGTTCGTCATTGTCCGGGCCCACGCCAACTGCGGCGCCTACACGCAGCTGGCCGTGGTCGTCCTTGCTGGCGAGCGGGTTGTCGACCGCCTTCTGGATGTCCTTCACCGTGATCAGGCCGCGCAGCTCGAAGGCCTGGTTGACCACCAGCACGCGCTCGAGGCGGTGGCGGTTCATCAGGCGCTTGGCTTCTTCCAGCGGCGCGCCTTCGGCCACGGTCACCAGCTTTTCGCGCGGGGTCATCTTGGCGCGCACCGGGGCGTCGAGTTCCTCCTCGAAGCGCAGGTCGCGGTTGGTGATGATGCCGACCACGGTCTTGCCTTCCAGCACCGGGAAGCCCGAAATGCCGTGCTGCTGAGACAGGGCGATCACATCGCGGATCTTGACGTCCGGCGAGATGGTGATCGGATCACGCAGCACACCCGACTCGTAGCGCTTCACGCGCGACACTTCGCGGGCCTGGTCGGCCGGCTTCAGGTTCTTGTGGACGATACCGATACCACCGGCCTGCGCCATGGAGATCGCCAGGCGAGCCTCCGTCACCGTGTCCATGGCAGCGGACACCAGCGGAATGTTCAGTTCGATCGAACGGGACAGGCGGGTACGAAGGGAAACATCCCGGGGGAGGACGGCCGAATAGGCCGGGACGAGCAGCACGTCATCGAATGTGAGTGCTTTCTGGACAAGACGCATAGCAAATCCTCTAGGCGCAAAAGCGAATTATACAGGAATGCGCGCTTTGCTGATGCACCGCAATGGGGTTCAGAACCCGTACGGGTTCTAGATGCCGTCTGCTATGCTCCTCGTCTTTTTACTCGGGCGAAGCGAAGTATGGGAATCGGCGTATTGTGCGGGCTGCTGGCAGGCGCTTTCTGGGGCATGGTGTTTATCGCCCCGAAACTGCTGCCCGTGTTTTCGCCGTGGGAACTCGCCATCGGCCGCTACCTGGCCTACGGGCTGGTCGCCTTCGTGGCCGCACTGCCGCTGATGAAGCGCATCGCCCGCAAGCTGACCGGCGCCGACTGCGTGGCGCTGCTGCGCCAGGCCTTTACCGGCAACCTGCTCTACTACGTGCTGCTGGCCTTCGGCGTGCAGCTGGCCGGGGTCGGCCCGACCTCGCTGATCATCGGCATCCTGCCGATCTCCGTCACCATCATGGGCCGGCGCGACCAAGGCGCGGTGCCGTTGCCCCGGCTGGTATGGCCGCTGTTGGTGGTGGCCGCCGGCATCGCCTGCATCAATATTGACCTGTTTGGCGGGGGCCAGAGCGCCCATGCGGCCGCCGCCGGCGCGGCGGTGCGCCCGGTCTGGCAGAAGCTGGCCGGGGTCTGCTGCGCGGCCGGCGCGCTGGTCTGCTGGACGCTCTACGCCGTGGACAATGCGCGCTACCTGCAGCGCAACCCGCACTACAGCGGCAACGAATGGTCGGCGCTGTACGGGCTGTCGACCGGCGCGGTGTCGGCGGTTCTGGCCGTGATCGGCTGGCTGTTCGCGGGCGACACCCTGAGCGCGGGCGACGGCGGCCGCGACTGGCAGTGGTTCTGGATGGTCAACGCGGCGGTGGCGCTGGGCGCGTCGCTGATCGGCAACAACCTGTGGAATATCTCCAGCCGGCGCCTGCCCTTGACGCTGTCGGGCCAGATGATTGTGTTCGAGACGCTGTTCGCGCTGGCGTATGGCTTTGTCTTCGACCACCGCTGGCCGCGGCCGCTGGAAATCGCCGCCATTGTGTTGCTGATGATCGGCGTGGCCTGGTCAGTGCGCTTGCACGCCAGCGACAAGTCTGCGTAGACTAGCGAACGATGGCGCGGGGGTCACACGCGCCACGAAAAACAGCATCCAGAACAGCAGTACCCAGGGTCAAACCGGCGCTACGTCGATGACGGGCGCCAAGCCAGCGCCGCGGCTGTCCTGCCGCGGCATTGCCTCGCGCGCAGCCGGCGGCCCCGCAGTCCTTCAGCCGCACCAGTTACTTCCGAGCCACTTTCAGACGTCTCGCCATGAAACGATCGTCCGTGCTGTGCCTGCTTGCCGCCGCCATCACCGCCGCCCCCGTCCCCGCCCTCGCCTACTGGCAGTGGCGCGATGCCAACGGCCGCATGGTCTACAGCGATGTGCCGCCGTCGGCGGCCGCCGCCAGGATCCTGCGCGCCCCGGGCCGCGTTGCCGGCGAGTACCTGCCGGTGGAAGCCGCCGCTGCGGACAGCGCCAAGGCCCCTCAGGCGTCTCCGGCCCCTGCCAGGGCCTCGGCAAAACCGGTGGCGCCTCCCGCCCCTACGGCTGAAGAAGCCTTCCAGAAACGCCGCGAGGCGCGCCTGAAAGCCACCGCCGACGAAGCCCGCAAGGAAAGCGAGAGCGCCGAACGCGAGGCCCGTTGCGCCCAGCTGCGCAACTACGCCAGCGGCCTGCAGAATGGCATGCGCGCCGCCGTGGCTGGCCCGGACGGATCGCTGCAACACCTGAACAGCGAGCAGCGCCAGGCCGAGATGCTCAAGACCAGCACCAGCCTCGAGAAGAACTGCAACTGAGCGTGGAAAGCAAGGCGGGGCGCTTGAGCGCCCCGTCTTCCGCAGTCACCTGCTGATCCGCAGCTCAGCCATTCCCGCGCAGCCATTTCTGGCCTTCGCGCGCCCCGCCCTCGCGCTGCTTCTGCACGCGCTTGCGCCGAGCCTGTTTGGGGTCGGCCGTCAGCGGCCGGTAAACCTCGACGCGATCGCCCTCGCGCACCAAGGTTTCGGGCGTCTTGAGCTTACCGAAGATGCCAACACGCATGGTCGAAGGGTCCACCTCAGGGCAGGCCTGCTGCAGCCCGGAGCCAACGATGGCCGCCGCGATGGTGCTCCCGGCGGGCACATCGATCTCCTTCAGGAACACGCTGTCGGGCCGCGCATAGCAGACGGCGATATGCACGGTCGCCGCGCCGGTATCAGCTGGTGCCATAGACGACCTCGGCACGTTTGACGAAGGCATCGACAAAGGTGTTGGCGATCATGCTGAACACCGGACCGATCAGTTTTTCCAGCAGCAGGCTCGAAAACTCGTAGTGCAGGTGGAACTCGATCTTGCAGGCATCCTCGCGCAGCGGCGTGAAGCGCCACGCGCCGTTGAAGGTCTTGAACGGCCCGTCCGCGAAGGTCATATCGATGCGCGTCGGGCGCTCCTGCGTATTGCGGGTATGGAAGTACTGCTGGATCCCTTTGAAGTGGATATGGATCTTGGCGTCAAGCATGGTCTCGGTCTGCTCGAACACCTCCACGCCACCGCACCATGGCAGGAACTTGGGATAGTCCTCCACGCGCGTGACCAGGTCGTACATCTGCGCGGCGGAGTAGCCGAGCAGCACGGATTTATGGACGTCTGCCATGTAGTGGGAAATCTGGCTTCCGGCCATGCCGTGCGCAACGCGCGGCAGCATGAGCCGGTACCGGGGCTGGTTTGCTAAAATGCTGATTTTAGCCGACGCTGGCGTATGGCGGCACCTCGCCATGCGGCACTGCAGCGATCCGACCGGATTCCACTCATTGTTCGCCCACCCGCACGCATGACCATCGCAGACAACAAAAAGGCCTTTTTCGACTACTTCATCGAAGAGCGATATGAGGCCGGGATCGTGCTGGAAGGCTGGGAAGTCAAGGCGATCCGCGCCAACCGCGTGCAGATCAAGGAAGGCTACGTGGTGGTGCGCGACGCCGAGATGTTCCTGATCGGCGCCCATATCAGCCCGCTGCAGAGCGCCTCCACCCACGTCAATCCCGACCCGGTACGCACCCGCAAGCTGCTGCTCAAGGCCGACGAGATCAAGAAGCTGATCGGCAAGGTCGAGCAGCGCGGCTACACGCTGGTACCGCTGAACCTGCACTACACGCGCGGCCGCGTAAAGTGCGAGATCGGCCTGGCCAAGGGCAAGAAGCAGTTCGACAAGCGCGAGACCGAGAAGCAGCGCGACTGGCAGCGCGAGAAGGCCCGCATTCTGAAGGGCGGCACCAAGGAGTAAGTCCCGGCGCCGCGCTTGCTGCGGCGCGTCTCAGGCGCCCTGAGGCGCCCTCAGGCCGCCTTCTGCCCCTTCACGATCTGCAGCGCCGAAGCGATCATGCTGCTCATCTCGCCCATATTGCCCGGCACGATCAGCGTATTGCCCTGCTTGGCCAGGTTGCCGAAGGCCGCGACATATTCCTCGGCCACCTTCAGGTTGACCGCGTCCATGCCGCCCTCGGTGCGGATCGCATTGCCGATCTTCTGAATCGCCTGGGCGTTAGCCTCAGCTACCGCCAGGATCGCCGAAGCTTCCCCCTGCGCCCTGTTGATGGCCGCCTGCCGTTCCCCTTCGGACTTCTGGATCGCCGCTTCACGCGCGCCCGTGGCGAGGTTGATCTGCTCCTGGCGCTTGCCTTCCGAGGCGGCGATCAGCGCGCGCTTCTCCCGCTCGGCGGTGATCTGCGCCTGCATCGCGTGCAGGATTTCCTTGGGCGGGGTGAGGTCCTTGATCTCGTAGCGCAGCACCTTGACGCCCCAGTTGGCGGCGGCCTCGTCCAGCGCGTTGACCACGCTGTGGTTGATGAACGCGCGTTCCTCGAAGGTCTTGTCAAGCTCCAGCTTGCCGATCACCGAGCGCAGCGTGGTCTGCGACAGCTGCGTGATCGCCACCACGAAATTGCTCGAGCCGTAGGACGCCTTCATCGGGTCGGTGACCTGGAAGTACAGTACGCCATCGACTTGCAACTGCGTGTTGTCCTTGGTGATGCAGACCTGGCTGGGCACGTCCAGCGGGATTTCCTTGAGCACGTGCTTGTAGGCGACGCGGTCGACAAACGGCACCACGATCGACAGCCCCGGCGTCAGCGTCGCATGGTAGCGCCCCAGGCGCTCCAGCACCCAGGCGTGCTGCTGCGGCACGATCTTGATGCCCTTGGCAATCAGCACGATCACGGCGACGAGGACGATCAGCGGCAACAGGCCAAGCTGAAAAGCGAGCATGTAACAACCCTCCAGACAGGAAACATCGGTACGGAGCCGCCGGATGGCAGCAGGTGGATGGATCGCCACGCAGCAGCACCGCGCGGCGCAACGGAATACGGCTTCAGCGCGGAGACACGACCAGCGTGCTGCCGCGCACCGCGACGATGCGGTAGCGGCCCGGTGCGGCGGTGCAATCGGGCGCCAGCTCCACGGTCCAGTCGGCGCCGCGGTATGGCACGCGGGCGCGCCCGTTGGCATCCCAGGCGGGCACGTCGAGCTCCTGGCCGATATCGAGATTCACGTTGGGATCGACGGCGGCATTGCCGCGCCGCAGCTTGCCAAAGCGGGTGCGGCGCAGCCCGACGATCAGCACCGCCGCGACCAGGGCCGCGACCAGCGTCTGCGCGGCTGGCGACAGGCCGAGCAAGGCCCCGACGCCGCCGGCGGCGAGGCCCACCGCCACCATCAGCAGGTAGAACGTGCCGGTATTCATCTCGACGATCACCAGCACGACCGCTGCCACGAACCAGATGTAGTAAGCCATCCCAGCTCCCGTTGATCCCGAAAAGTAAAAACCCCGCAGCGCTTTCAGCGTCTGCGGGGCAGTAACAACACCTGACGCAGGGCCGGTGCCGGCCGGCTGCCCGAAGGCGCCGGCATATTGTCATTGAGCGCTATTGTGACGTCAAATGCCTCAGGAAGCCAGCTGGCGCCAGGTCTCGACCACCGAGTCCGGGTTCAGCGAGATCGACTTGATACCTTCCTTGGCCAGCCACGCGGCAAAATCCGGATGATCCGAAGGGCCCTGGCCGCAGATGCCGACGTACTTGTCCAGGCGGATGCACGCCTCGATGGCGCGCGACAGCATGAACCGCACTGCCGGGTCGCGTTCGTCGAAGTCCTTGGCCAGCAGTTCCATGCCCGAATCGCGATCCAGGCCCAGCGTCAGCTGGGTCAGGTCGTTCGAGCCGATCGAGAAGCCGTCGAAGTACTGCAGGAACTCTTCGGCGAGGATCGCGTTGGACGGCACTTCGCACATCATGATGATGCGCAGGCCGTTCTCGCCGCGCTTCAGGCCGTGCTTGGCCAGCAGCTCGATGACCTTCTCGGCCTGGCCCAGCGTACGCACGAACGGCACCATGATCTCGACGTTGGTCAGGCCCATTTCATCGCGCACGCGCTTCATGGCCTTGCATTCCATTTCGAACGCTTCGGCAAAGTCGTCGGCGATATAACGCGACGCGCCGCGGAAGCCCAGCATCGGGTTTTCCTCGTCCGGCTCGTAGCGCGAACCGCCGATCAGTTTCTTGTACTCGTTGGACTTGAAGTCCGACAGGCGCACGATCACGGATTTCGGATAGAACGCCGCGCCGATCGTCGCAATGCCCTCGGCCAGCTTGTCGACGTAGAACGCGCGCGGGCTGGCATGGCCACGAGCCACGCTTTCCACGGCCTTCTTCAGGTCGGCATCGACCTGCGGATAGTCGAGGATGGCCTTCGGGTGGACACCGATGTTGTTGTTGATGATGAATTCCAGGCGGGCCAGGCCGACGCCGCAGTTCGGGATCTGCGCGAAGTCGAACGCCAGCTGCGGATTGCCCACGTTCATCATCAGCTTGACGTCGATTTCCGGCATGTCGCCACGCTGGACTTCGGTCACTTCGGTTTCCAGCAGGCCGTCGTAGATGCGGCCTTCGTCGCCCTCGGCGCACGACACCGTCACCAGCGTGCCGTCCTTCAGCACGTCGGTGGCATCGCCGCAACCGACCACGGCCGGCACACCCAGTTCACGCGCGATGATGGCCGCGTGGCAGGTACGGCCGCCACGGTTGGTGACGATGGCCGAGGCACGCTTCATCACCGGTTCCCAATTGGGGTCGGTCATGTCGGCCACCAGCACGTCGCCGGGCTGCACGCGTTCCATCTCGGACGGGTCGTTGATGACGCGGACCGGGCCGGTGCCGATCTTCTGGCCGATGGCGCGGCCGCTGGTCAGCACGGGCGCGGTGCCCTTGAGCTTGAAGCGCAGTTCGGCCTTGCCGGCGGACTGGCTCTTCACCGTTTCCGGGCGGGCCTGCAGGATGTAGATCTTGCCGTCCTTGCCGTCCTTGCCCCACTCGATGTCCATCGGGCGGCCATAGTGCTTCTCGATGATCATCGCGTACCTGGACAGCTCGGTCACGTCCTCGTCGGTGATCGAGTAGCGGTTGCGCAGTTCGCCCGGCACGTCAACGGTCTTCACGCGACCGGGTTCGCCCGGCTTGGTGAATTCCATCTTGATCAGCTTGGAGCCGATCGAGCGGCGGATGATCGGGTACTTGCCAGCCTGCAGCGTCGGCTTGAAGACGTAGAACTCGTCCGGGTTGACCGCGCCCTGCACCACCGTTTCGCCCAGGCCATAGCTGGAGGTAATGAAGACCACGTCGGGGAAGCCGGATTCGGTGTCGATGGTGAACATCACGCCCGAGGCGGCCAGGTCCGAACGGACCATGCGCTGGATACCGGCGGATAGTGCCACCACGTCATGGGCAAAGCCCTTGTGCACGCGGTAGGAAATGGCGCGGTCGTTGTACAGCGAGGCGAACACGTGCTTGATCTTGTCGAGCACGTCGTCGATGCCGCTGACGTTCAGGTAGGACTCCTGCTGGCCGGCGAATGAGGCGTCGGGCAGGTCTTCGGCGGTGGCCGACGAACGCACGGCGAACGACGCTTCGGCGCCTTCGCGCTCGGACACGCGGGCATAGTACTCGCGGATCTCCTGTTCCAGGCGAGGCTGGAACGGCGCGGCAGCGACCCAGCCGCGGATCTCGGCACCGGCCTCGGCGAGCGCCTTGACGTCGTCGACGTCCAGCGCCTTGAGGCGCTGCGAGATGCGCTCGGTCAGGTTGTTGTGGGCGATGAAGTCGCGGAAGGCGAGCGCGGTGGTGGCAAAGCCGCCGGGAACCCGGACGCCGGCTTCCGCCAGCTGGGAGATCATCTCGCCCAGCGACGAATTCTTGCCGCCGACGATTTCCACGTCAGCCATGCGCAACTGCTCGAACGGCAGCACATAGGCGCCGTTATCTGCCTGGTTAGTCATGAGAGCCTCAAAACAAAGTAGAAAACCTGACGCGTAAGCCCGGTATGTTCTTGATGTTCTGTTCCCGGACCGATCGCTTGGCTAAGCAACCCCCTGGCAGCTGGGATTCTGCGCTGTGGGTCTCGTGCGCTGCGGCTCTCGACAGCGCTCATCTCGCAGCGCACATTGTCGACAATTCCGGCCCCGATCGTTGCAGCTGCGGGCGCCATGCGGAATTGCTTAGCGAAAAGATCGCCGCTATTCTACCGTGCTGCGCCGCACTTTTTTGCGGAAGATTGAATCTATTTATTGCGCAACCCATGTCCCAGCCAGAAGCGCCCGGTGCAGCGGTTTCCGGGTCCCAGCCTGGAACGCAGCCTGAATCCCCCTCCGCCACCGTGGCGGCGACTGC
The DNA here is from genome assembly GCF_040149425.2 of Cupriavidus sp. DF5525. Lineage (NCBI taxonomy): Bacteria > Pseudomonadati > Pseudomonadota > Betaproteobacteria > Burkholderiales > Burkholderiaceae > Cupriavidus > Cupriavidus sp. DF5525. The sequence continues at coordinate 2,421,368 of NZ_CP168265.1, forward strand.
ACCCGCAAGCGCGCCAGCCGGCGCTGCCCAGGGCGCTGATCGCCCGGCGGTGCGTACCGTGTTCATCGTCTCGGATGGCACCGGCATCACCGCGGAAACTTTCAGCCACTCGATCCTTGCCCAGTTCGAAATGCGCTTCCGCAAGGTGCGCATGCCTTTCGTCGACACCCCGGAAAAGGCACATATCGCCGTCGGCAAGATCAACGAGGCCTTCCACAACGAAGGCGTGCCGCCCATCGTCTTCACCACGCTGGTCAACCAGGAAGCGAACAAGGCACTGCGCCGCGCCAAGGCGATGATTCTGGACATGTTCCAGACCTTCATCGAGCCGCTGGAAAAGGAACTGGGCCTGAAGTCCACCCACGCCATCGGGCGCTTCCACCAGAATGCAGATACCGAGGCGTACAAGAACCGGATCGAGGCCATCAACTTCTCGCTGGCGCATGATGACGGTCAGTCACACAAGAACCTGGAAGAAGCGGATGTGATCCTGGTGGGCGTGTCGCGCAGCGGCAAGACACCGACCAGCCTCTACCTGGCGATGCAATACGGGCTGAAGGCAGCAAATTACCCGCTGATCCCGGACGATTTCGAGCGCGGCCGACTGCCCTCGGCGCTGTATGCGTTCAAGCCCAAGATCTTTGGGCTGTCCATCGACCCGCAGCGCCTGACAGAAATCCGCAACGAGCGCCGCCCTGGCAGCAAGTATGCGGCGCTGGAGAACTGCCGCTACGAGGTCAACGAGGCCGAGGCGATGATGCGGCGCGAAGGCATCAAATGGCTGTCGTCGACGCACAAGTCGATCGAGGAGATCGCGACCACGATCCTGCAGGAGATCAAGGTCGATCGCGACAACTATTAAAAAAGCGGCCGTCCGGGCCGCTTTTTTATTGTGTGCCTGGCCCGCTCAGCGCCGCTGCCGCACCGCCTCGAACAGGCAGATCGCCGTCGCAGCCGCCACGTTAAGCGATTCCAGCCCGCCGGGTTGCGGGATACCAACCTTGCGCGTGACGTGCTGCATCCACGCCTCGCTGACCCCCGCACCTTCATTGCCGACCACCCACGCCACCGGCCCGCGCAGGTCGGTATCGAACACCGCCGCATCGGCGTGCGACGAGGTAGCCATCACCGGCACCGCCAGCCGCGGCGCGAGCGCATCCACGGTGCAGTGCTCGACGATATTCAGGTGGAAGTTCGCGCCCATGCCGGCGCGTAGCGTCTTGACCGACCACGCAAAGGCACACCCGGTGGCCAGGAACGCGTGGCGGATGCCCGCCGCGGCGGCGCTGCGCAGGATCGAGCCGACATTGCCAGCATCCTGCACGCCGTCCAGGATCACGCAGTCCTCCTCGATCCGCGCCGGCAGGTGACCGGACGGCGTCTCGATCACCAGCATCAGGTCGATGCCGTTGACCACGCCGCTGATCTGCGTGAATAGCGCATCGGCCAGCACCACCACGCGCTCGGCCTGGACCAGCGCCAGCAGCGGCGCCACCTCGGCATGGTCGTAATGGCGCTCCGACACCACGCAGGTGACCGGCTGGCCGCGCGCGGCCACATAGGCCTGCGCCAGGTGCACGCCGTCGAGCAGCGACTGCCCGGCCTTGCGGCGCTGGTGCGTGGAAGTGGCCAGGGCCTTCAAATGCTTGAACAGCGCGTTGTCGCGCGAGGTGACGTGCTTCACGATGCAGAGATCAGGTAGGTGCGCTTCACTGCGCGACCGTGACCGAAACCGAGGCGGTGACCTGGGTAACTTCGGCCATCGCGGTCATGCCGGTGAACATGGGCCGCTGCTCCAGCGCCTCGCGCACGGGCGCAAACGAACGGCGGTGGTGCGGCGTGGCGCCGAACTCGGCCAGCGCGGCAAGGTGCTGCGGCGTGCCATAGCCGACGTGCGAATCGAAGCCGTACTGCGGATAGCGCTCGTGCAGCACCCTCAGCTCGCGGTCGCGCGCCACCTTGGCCAGGATCGACGCGGCCGAGATCGCCCTGACCAGAGCATCGCCCTTGACGATGGCTTCCACCGGGAACGGCACCTGCGGGCAGCGGTTGCCGTCGACCTGCACCAGGTCCGGCACGACGCCGCTGGCGGCCAGCCCCTGCACGGCACGCTGCATCGCCAGCATGCTGGCGTGCAGGATGTTGAGCGTGTCGATCTCCTCAACCGTCGCGAAGGCGATATGCCAGCCCAGCGCGCGTTCGCAGATCTTGTCGTAGAGTTGCTCGCGCTTGGCGGCGGTCAGGATCTTGGAGTCGGCCAGCCCGCGGATCGGACGCTTCGGGTCCAGCACCACGGCGGCGGCATAGACCGGCCCGGCCAGCGGTCCCCTGCCCGCTTCATCGACACCGCACAGGCGCTGCACGGCGGCAGCGGCCGGGGCAAGATCCAGCCCCATCTGCGGCGATTCAGCATTGCGTCGCGCCATCAGACGGTCCCCCGGCTGTGCATCAGGTCCACCACCACATCGGCGGCCCGTTGCGCGGTATTGCACTTGAGCGTCTCGTGCATGCGGGTGAAATGCTCGTAGAGAAAGGCGGTGTTGCCCTCGTCGTTGAGCTGCAGCAGCGTTTCGCGGGCCAGCGCCTCGGGCGTGGCATCGTCCTGCAGCAGTTCCGGCACGACGAAGCGCCCTGAAAGGATATTAGGCAATCCCACGTACGGCAGGTAACCCTGGCGCTTCATGATCTGCGCGGTCAGCCAGGGCACCTTGTAGGAGATCACCATCGGTTTCTTGTACAGCGCCGCTTCGAGCGTGGCGGTGCCGCTGGCCAGCAGCACCACGTCGGCGGCTTCCATGGCCTGGTGCGACTTGCCATCGACGATGGTCAGGCGGAGTTCGGGATACTGCGCGTGCAGTTCCTCGACGATGGCGCGCAGCGGCGCGCTGGCCGCCGGCAGCACGAACGCCAGATTCGGGTCCATGCGTTGCATGCGAGCCATCGCGGCAAAGAAGGTGGCGCCGAGGTTGCGCACCTCGGACTGGCGGCTGCCCGGCAGCACGGCGACCACGCGGTGCCCGGCAGGCAGGCCGAGTTCGGCGCGCGCCCCGGCGACGTCGGGCACCATCGGGATCACGTCAGCCAGCGGATGGCCCACGTAGGTGGCGGGGATGCCGGCCTTGGCGTAGATCTCGGGCTCGAACGGGAACAGGCACAGGATGTGATCCACCGCGCGCGCGATGGTGCGGATGCGCCCGCCGCGCCAGGCCCAGATCGACGGGCTGACAAAATGCACCACCGGGATGCCGGCGCGCCGCAGCGGCACTTCCAGCCCGAAATTGAAATCCGGGGCATCGACCCCGATAAAGCACAGCGGCGGATTGGCCAGCAGCCAGTCGCGCACGGCGCGGCGTGTGGCCAGGATCTCGCGCAGCGAGCCCAGCACCTCGACGTAGCCGTTGACCGACAGCGTTTCCATCGGCCAGCGCGAGGTAAAACCCTGCGCCATCATGCGCTTGCCGCCGATGCCGGAATACTCGACCGTGTCGCCAAGGCGGGCCTTGAGCCCGCCCATCATCAGCGATGCCAGCAGGTCGCCCGAGGCCTCTCCGGCCACCATGGCGATGGTGCCGCGTTTGCCTGTTACGCTCCCATTGCCCGTGGGCACGTCGCCCCGAATCGCGGCGTCGACCATGTCCGGTCCGGCCTCAGCGCACGATGCCGCGCTGGGTGGCGGCAAGGAATTCGACAAACGCACGCAGCGGTTCCGCGGTACCGGCATCGACCTGGCCCAGCAAGGCGGTGATCTCGTTACGTGCCTCGTCGAAGCTGAGGTCGGACTTGTAAAGCAGCTTGTAGGCCTGGCGCAGCGCACCGATCTGGCCCGCATCGAAGCCGCGGCGGCGCAGCCCCTCGACGTTGACGCCGTGCGGCGTGGCCTTGTTGCCACTCTTGTCGCTGGCGGCGATCACGAACGGCGGCACGTCCTGCACCAGCGCAGAAGCGCCACCCAGCATCGCATGGGCGCCGATGCGCACGAACTGGTGCACGCCGCTCATGCCGCCCAGGATCGCCCAGTCGCCCACTTCAACGTGGCCGGCGATCTGCGCGTTGCTGGAAAACACGGTGTTGTTGCCGACGATGCAGTCATGCGCGATATGCACGTAGGCCATGATCCAGTTGTCGTTGCCGATGCTGGTCAGGCCGCGGTCCTGCACCGTGCCGGTGTGGATCGTGGTGAATTCGCGGATGGTGTTGCGGTCGCCGATCTCGAGCCGCGTCGGCTCGTTGCGGTACTTCATGTCCTGCGGCACGCCGCCGACCGAAGCATAGGGACCGATCTGGTTGCCCTCGCCGATCGTGGTGTAGCCCTCGACCGTCGTATGCGAGCCGATCCGGGTGCCGCTGCCGATCCGCACATTGGCGCCGACGATAGAGAACGGCCCGACGGTCACGTCGGAAGCCAGTTCTGCCTTCGGGTCGACCAGTGCGGTGGGATGGATTTGCGTCATACGTCTGTCCTGTGGTGTGTCTGGTGAAGGATGGGCCCATGCCGGGGGGCAAAGGTTCCCGTCCTGGCCGCCCGCGCCCGTCAGAGCGGGCGCGGCGCGCGGCCTGCGGCGATGCCGCGGGCCGCTGGCGGCCTCACTCGGCCTGCTTCACGGTGCACATCAGCTCCGCCTCGCAGGCCACCTTGGCGTCCACCGTGGCGAACGCCTTGAATTTCCAGATGCCGCGGATATAGCGCTCGACCGTCACGTTCATGTGCAACTGGTCGCCCGGGTATACCACCTGCTTGAAGCGGGCGCCGTCGATGCCGACGAAGTAGTACAGCGAGCCTTCCTTGCGCTCCATCTCCGCACCGAAAGTCAGCAGGCCAGCGGACTGTGCCAGCGCCTCGAGGATCATCACCCCCGGCATCACCGGTTGCTCGGGGAAATGGCCCATGAAATAAGGCTCGTTGATGGTGACGTTCTTCAGCGTCTTGATGCGCTTGCCCGGCTCGAACTCCAGCACGCGGTCCACCATCAGGAACGGATAGCGATGCGGCAGCAGCTTAAGGATCTGGCGAATGTCGATGTCGGCTGCGGTCATGATGATTTCTCTTAGTCTTGTGAGGTTGGGGAACCGGCGGACTGGCCGCGCAGGCGACGTTCCAGCGCCACCACCCGTTCGCGCAGCTTGCTCAGGCCGCGCACGATGGCTGCGTTGCGTTCCCACTCGCCGTGCGGCAGGAACGGGAAGACGCTGGTGAAATGGCCCCCGGGCTTGGTAATGGATTTGGTGATCGAGGTGCCGCCGGACACTGTGGTGCGGTCGGCAATGCTCAGGTGGCCGGCAAAATTGGCCGCGCCCCCGATCACGCAGAAACGGCCGATGCGCGTGCTGCCCGATACCGCGGCGCACCCGGCAATGACCGTATGGGCCCCGACGCGCACGTTGTGTGCGATCTGGACCTGGTTGTCGATCTTGCAGCCTTCTTCGATCACGGTGTCGGCCATGGCGCCGCGGTCGATCGCGGTATTGGCGCCGACCTCCACGTCATCGCCCAGCACGGCGCGTCCCGTCTGCGGGATCTTCACGTATTCGACGCCGGTCGCGCTGATATCCGGCGCAAAGCCGAAGCCGTCCGCGCCAATCACCACGCCGCTGTGCAGGATCGCACGGGCACCGACCACGCATTGGTGGTAGACCGAAACATTGGCGTAGAGCAGCGAATCATCGCCGATCTCGGCATGCGCGCCGACATAGCTGTTGGCCAGGATGCGCACGCGCTCGCCCAGGCGTGCGCCGCGCTCGATCACCACGTTGGGGCCGATGTAGCAAGACGCCGGCACCACCGCATCCGGCGACACCGTCGCGCGCGGGTCGATGCCGACGCGCGTATCGGTATTGGCGGCGCGGTCGAAGCACTGCGCCACGCGGGCAAAGCAGACATAGGGATTGCGCGCCACCAGCCAGTTGCGGCCGTCGGCCCGGCCCTCGGCGCGGATGCGCTCGAGGTCGGACGCCGACACGATCACGGCGCCAGCCTTGGAGTCGAGCGCCTGCTGCAGGTAGAGCGGATTGGACAGGAACGAGAGCTCGGCCGGTCCGGCCTGATCCAGCGGAGCGAGGCCAACGATCGCCAGGTCGGGATCACCCACAACCTGCGCGCCGTTCTCGGTGGCGAGCTGACCCAGTGTGGGTGTCTGCATGGCGGTACTTCCTGAAAAAAACGAAAAGACGAAAGAACGTGAAAACCGGGGCGGCTTACCTGGCGCCGGCGTTCAGCGCCTTCATCACGTCGTCGGTGATGTCGATACGCGGGTTCACATAGACCGCTTCCTGCACGATCAGGTCGTACTTGCGCTGTTCGGCCAGCTGGCGGATCACGCGGTTGGCGCGCTCCAGCACCTGCGCCAGTTCTTCATTGCGGCGCTGGTTCAGGTCTTCGCGGAACTCGCGCTGCTTGCGCTGGAACTCGCGGTCGAGGTCGGCCACTTCACGCTGGCGGCGCTGGCGGTCGGCGTCGGCCAGCACGGTCGTGTCCTTGTCAAGCTTGTCGGCCATGCCCTTGATCTTCTGGGCCATGTCCTGCAGTTCGCGGTCGCGCTTGGAGAACTCCTGCTCCAGCTTGACCTGGGCCAGCTTGGCCGGCTGCGAGTCGCGCAGGATGCGTTCGGAATTGACGGCGGCAATGCGCGCCTCCTGGGCCATGGCCGGCGCCGCGGCGCAGATAGCCGCCGTGGCGAGCGCGGCGGCGCCCAGGGATTTGACCAGTTTGGATTTTGTATTCATGAAACAGATCCTTTATCAGAATCAGAATGCCGTGCCGATCTGGAACTGGAAGCGCTGGACCTTGTCGGTATCGTCGCGCTTGAGCGGGAAGCCCATGCTGATCTTCAGCGGGCCGATCGGCGACAGCCACGACATGCCGAAGCCGGTCGAGTACTTGAGGTCGCTGAAGCGCAGCGGCGCACCTTCCTGGTAGACGTTACCGAAGTCAAAGAACGTGAACAGGCGCAGCGTGCGGTCCACGCCCGAGCCAGGCAGCGGGAAGATGAATTCGATGTTGCCGATCATCTTGGAGGCACCGCCCACCGGGTTGCCGTTCTGGTCCTTCGGGCCCAGCGTGCTGGTCTGGTAGCCACGCACCGAGCCGATACCGCCGGCGTAGAAGTACTTGAACACCGGGAACGGCGTGTTGCCGTAGCCGTGGCCGTAGGCGACTTCACCGTTCAGTGCCAGCGTAAAGGCCTTCGAGATCGGATAGAAGTACTGCTGCTGCACGCTGGCACGGTAGTACTGCGTGTCACCGCCCGGCAGGCCGACTTCCAGGTTGGCCTGGGTGTATGGGCCCTTGGTCGGGACCAGTGCGCTGTCGCGGCGGTCACGTGCCCAGCCGATGGTGAACGGGAAATTGTTGATCCCGTCGCCCGAGCTCTTGCCGATCTTGCTGAGCCAGTCGGTGTACTGCGCCGGCGTGTTGACCGAGGTATAAACCTGGGTCCGTTCGTAGCCGATGCCGAAGAACACCGTATCGACTTCCGAGAACGGCACGCCGAACTTGAAGCCGCCGCCGGCGGACACGATCTTGTAGTCCTGGTCGCCGGTGTAGTACAGCGGGCGCGAGGTACGGTAGTAGATATCGGTCGAGCGGCTGATGCCGTCCACCGTGAAGTACGGGTCGTACTGCGTCAGCGCGATGGTACGGAACGACTTGGCGGTGTTCACGTCCAGGCCCAGGCTGGTACCGGAGCCGAACACGTTGTCCTGGCGCAGGCCGGCCTGCAGCACCAGCTTGTCGGTGGACGAGAAGCCCACGCCCAGGCTGATCTGGCCGGTCGGTTTTTCCGTCACGTTGACGTTCACATCGACCTGGTCGGGCGCGCCCGGCACGTCCTCGGTGGTGATGTTGGTGTCGGTGAAGTACCCGGTCCGGTTGATACGTGCCTGCGACTGCTGCAGCTTCTCGCTGTCGAACCACGAGCTTTCCATCTGGCGCATCTCGCGGCGCACCACTTCGTCGCGGGTCTTGCTGTTGCCCACCACGTTGACGCGGCGCACGTAGACGCGGCGGCCCGGGTCGACCATCAGCGTCAGCGCGACTTCACGCTTCTGCTGGTCGATGTTCGGCTGCGGATTGATGGTGGTGAAGGCGTAGCCGTAGGTGCCGAGCAGGTCGGTGATGGCCTTGGTGCTGGCGGTCAGCTTTTCGGACGAGAAGATGTCGCCCTTCTTCAGCTGCAGCAGCTTTTCCATTTCCTCCTGCTTGCCGAGCAGCTCGCCGGCCAGGCGGATGTCGGACACCTTGTACTGCTCGCCTTCCTTGATGTTCAGCGTCAGGTAGATGTCCTTCTTGTCCGGCGTGATCGACACCTGGGTCGATTCGATCGCGAACTCCAGGTAGCCGCGGTTCAGGTAGAACGAGCGCAGCGCTTCCAGGTCGGCGGTCAGCTTCTGCTTCGAGTACAGGTCGTTCTTGGTGTACCACGACAGCCAGTTCGGCGTGGACAGCTGCATCTCGTCGCGCAGCGTGCCTTCCTTGAAGGCCTTGTTGCCGACGATATTGATCTGGCGGATCTTGGCGACCGGCCCCTCTTCGACGTTGAACACCACCGAGACGCGGTTGCGGTCCACCGGCGTGATCGTGGTCTGCACGTCGGCGGCATAGTAGCCGCGCGCGACGTACTGGCGCTTGAGCTCTTGCTCGGCCTTGTCGATCAGTGCCTTGTCGTAGTAACGGGCTTCAGCCACGCCGACCGCGCGCAACGAACGGCGCAGCGTGTCCTTGTCGAATTCCTTGATGCCGACGAACTCGAGCTGCGAGATGGCCGGGCGCTCCTCGACCTGCACCACCAGCACGCCGTCTTCGGCGCGGATCTGCACGTCCTTGAAGAAGCCGGTATTGTAGAGGGCACGGATGGCATCGGCGCCCTTGTCGTCGGTGAAGGTTTCACCGACGCGCACAGGAAGGTAGCCAAACACGGTACCCGGCTCGACGCGTTGCAGGCCCTCAACGCGGATGTCCCTGACGACGAACGGATCGGCAGCCCAGCCCGCCGGGCTCCAGGCTGCAATAACGGCACTCGCCAGCAAGCCCAGCGAAATGCGCTTATGTCTGATCAATGTTGATCCCCTCTTTGATTCCATCCAGGATTGCGCTCCGATGCCTCGTTGGACTGCGCGTGACAATGGCGTCCCCGGCGACGGTGTCCGACGACACGACCGCCCCTCTTGCCGACACACGTTTCTAGCCGTTCGCCAGAAACATTCGGCTGACGTCATTGAACAAAGCGAGCGAAGTCAGGAGCAAGATGCAGGCGATGCCAACCTTCTGCAGCATTGCCTGCCAGTGGTCTGGGACGGGCCGGCCAGTCAAAAATTCCACGCAATAATACAGCAAATGCCCCCCGTCCAGAACCGGAATAGGTAACAAATTCAGTACCCCGAGGCTGACGCTGACCAGCGCCAGGAAGCTGATAAACGCCTGCAGGCCGAGGTTTGCGGCACGTCCCGCGTAATCCGCCACGGTCAGCGGACCGCTCAGGTTCTGCAGCGATGCCTGCCCCACCAGCATCTTGCCGAGCAGCTTCAGCGACAGCGCGCTGGTGTCCCAGACCTGGCCCACCGCGCGCGCCAGCGCCTGGTCCGGCCGGTAGCGCACGGTTTCCATTTCCACCGCCTGGCTGAGCGCCGCGCCGAGCTTGCCCGAGGGCGCGGGCGCATTCTTGCTTGGATCCGCGCTTGCCGTCTTCTCGCCATCGCGCGCCGGGGCGCTGTCCAGCGTCACCGGCACGTCCAGGCGCTTGCCGTCGCGCTCGATGCCCAGCGTCACGGTCTGGCCAGGCTGGCTGCGCACCGCCTTGATCAGCGCGCTGGCCTGCGTCAGCGGAGTGCCCTGCCAGGCCACCACGCGGTCGCCCTTCTTCAGGCCGGCGCGCTCGGCGGCGGAACCGGGCAGCACCTCGGTGATCGTCACCGGCCCGCCCTTCAGGTTCAGGCCGAGCGTGGCAAGCGGGTCCTGCTCGGGATTGCCGCCGGTATTGGGCAGGCGCGCCAGCGTGACGTCGCGCTCGGCGCCGTCGGGGCTGCGCACGCGCAGCACGGCGCGCGCATCGCCGAAGCCCTCGGCAAACACGGCCATGCGCAGGTCATTCCAGGAACGCACTGGTTCGGTATGGCCGTTGGCGGTCAGCGACAGCACCCGGTCGCCCTCACGCACGCCGGCCTGCGCCGCCGTGGTGCCGGCCGCGGGCGCGGCCACGATGGGCGCGGGCTCGCGCATGCCGCCGGCGAACAGCGCAAAGTACAGCACGATCGCCAGCAGGAAATTGGCCAGCGGCCCGGCCGCCACGATGATGAAGCGCTTGCCCACCGGCTGGCGGTTGAAGGCGCGCGGCAGGTCGATCGGATCGATGGGTGAGTCGCGCCCGGGATCGAACTCACGCTCGTCCAGCATCCTGACGTAGCCGCCCAGCGGGATCGCCGCCACCGTCCATTCGGTGCGGTCGCGGCTCTTCGAGATCCAGCGCAGCAGCGGCCGCCCGAAGCCGATGGAAAAGCGCAGCACCTTCACGCCGCAGGCACGGGCGGCGAGGTAGTGCCCCATTTCGTGCACATAGATCAGCACGCACAGGGCGACGATGAAAGCGAGTACGGTTTGCATGGCGTCGGGACGTCAGTAACGAGGGCTGGGCGGGCGCGCCGGGTCCGAGGGGGACCCGTGCCGCCGCACCCGCTATTGTCGCAGATGCGGCAGGCCAGCCCGCCGGATCAGCGGTTGGCAGCCAGCGGCGCCACGGTCGAGCGCGCCGCCTCGCGGGCGAGCCGGTCGGCGTCGAGCACTGCTTCGAGCGTATCTGCAGGGCCTTGAGGTGCAGCCTCAAGCACCTGCCTAACGATGCCCGCAATGTCCGTGAAGCGCACTTTGCCGCCAAGGAATGCCTCGACCGCCACTTCATTGGCAGCATTGAGCACCGCCGGCGCCACCCCGCCGGCACGCAGTGCGTCGAAGGCCAGGCCGAGGCACGGGAAGCGCTGCAGGTCCGGCTTTTCGAAATTCAGCCCTCCCGCCCGGGTCAGATCCAGCGGCGTCACGCCCGCGTCGATGCGCTCGGGATAGGCCAGGCCGTAGGCAATCGGCGTGCGCATGTCCGGGTTGCCGAGCTGCGCCAGCACCGAGCCGTCGTGATAGGCCACCATCGAATGCACGATGCTCTGCGGGTGGATCAGTACCTCGATGCGCTCGGCGGGCGCGCCGAACAGCCAGTGCGCCTCGATTACTTCGAGGCCCTTGTTCATCATGGTGGCGGAGTCGACCGAGATCTTGCGGCCCATGACCCAGTTGGGGTGGGCGCAGGCCTGGTCGGGCGAGATATCGTGCAGCGTGGCCGGGTCGCGCGTGCGGAACGGCCCGCCCGACGCGGTCAGCAGCACCCTGGCCACGCCGCGGCCGTAGCGCGGGTCGTCGGCCGGCAGGCACTGGAAGATGGCGTTGTGCTCGCTGTCGATCGGCAGCAGCGTGGCGCCGTGCTCGCGCACAGCATCCATGAAGATGCGGCCCGACATCACCAGCGCTTCCTTGTTGGCCAGCAGCACGCGCTTGGCAGCGCGCGCGGCGGCAAGCGTCGGGCGCAGGCCGGCGGCGCCGACGATCGCGGCCATCACGGCATCGGTCTGCGCGTCGGCGGCCACCGATTCCAGCTCGGCCTCGCCGTAGCTGACTTCGGTGCCGACACCGGCCTCGCGCAGCAGCACCTGCAGTTCGGCGGCCGCCTCGGCGGTCCCGACCACGGCGCGGGCCGGGCGGAATGCGATGCACTGGTCGGCCAGCTTGCGCACCTGACGGTGGGCGGTCAGCGCATGCACCGTGTAGCGGTCGGGGTGGCGCCTGATCACGTCCAGCGTGCTTTCGCCGATGGAACCGGTGGCGCCCAGGATGGTAATGCGCTGCATATCAGACCGCTTCAGAGAAGGCTTCAAAGAAAAATCAGCATCAGTGCCGCCAGCGGGAACACCGGCAGCAAGGCATCGATCCGGTCCAGCACGCCGCCGTGGCCGGGCAGCAGCCGGCTGCTGTCCTTCTTGCCGACCTGGCGCTTGAGCAGCGACTCAAACAGGTCGCCGACCACGCTCGCCGCGACCAGCAGCGTGGTCAGCACGGCCACATAGACAAGGCCGCCGCGGTCGCCCATCGCCGAGAACCACGTCGGCGCAAAGGCATGCGTGGCGGCCAGCGCCAGCCCGATCAGCAGTGCCAGCAGCCACCCGCCGATGGCGCCCTCCCAGGACTTGCCCGGGCTGATGCCGGGCGCGAGCTTGCGCCGGCCGATGGCCTTGCCGGTGAAATACGCACCGATATCCGCCGCCCACACCAGCACGGCCGCGGTCAGCAGCACGCCGATGCCGGCGCCGCGCAGGATCATGGTGGCATGGGCGAACGCGGGCAGCATCACCAGCCCGAGCACGGCGCCCAGCGCGGTGAAGGCCGGGGTCGCGGTGCGCACGCCGCGCGCCAGCAGAACCACGGCCACGCCCCAGCAGATCACGGCGGCTTCCAGCAGCCAGGTGGTGGCGTGGCGCAGCGGCAGGTCATGCCAGGTGATGGCCGCGATCAGGCAGGCCAGCGCATAGACATAGGGCCACGGCCCGCGCAGCCCGATCAGGCGGCCGAATTCCCAGCCGGCCAGCAGCACGATCAAGCCCACCAGCCCCGCAAGCCCCGCAGGCGGCGCCAGGAACAGGATCGGCAGGATCAGCAGCAACAGGCACAGGGCGGTGATGACGCGGGTGAGGAGCATGCGCTGCGGTCCCGGTGAAAGGTTGGAGTGGGCTCAGGCCGTGCCCGACAATCCCGGGGCGACCAGCTGCGCGCTGGTGCGGCCAAAACGGCGTTCGCGCTGGCGGTACGAGGCAAAGGCCTTGTCCAGTTCCGCGGCGTCGAAATCCGGCCAGTACACGTCGGTGAAATACAGTTCGGAATACGCGAGCTGCCACAACAGGAAGTTGCTGATGCGCTGTTCGCCGCCGGTGCGGATAAACAGGTCCGGCTCCGGCGCATAGGCCATGGCCAGGTGCGGCGCCAGCATGGATTCCTCGATCGCTTCCGGATCGAGCATGGGCGAGCGCGCCAGCATCTTGCGCATGGCCTGCAGCAGGTCCCAGCGCCCGCCATAGTTGGCGGCGATGGTCACGGTCAGGCCGGTATTGCCGGCGGTGCGCGCCTCGGCGTCCTTGATCAGCTGCTGGATGCGGGGGCTGAAGCGGCCCAGGTCGCCCACCACCCGCAGCCGGATGTTGTTGGCGTGCATCTTGACCACTTCGCGCCGCAGCGCCGTCATGAACAACCGCATCAGGAACGAGACTTCGTCCGCGGGGCGGCGCCAGTTCTCGGAGCTGAACGCGAACAGCGTCAGGTACTGCACGCCCCGGGCGGCGCTGGCTTCCACCACCGCGCGCACCGCGTCCAGCCCCCGGGTGTGCCCGGCAACGCGCGGCAGGTGCCGCTGGGTCGCCCAGCGACCGTTGCCGTCCATGATGATGGCAACGTGGCGGGGCACATAGGAGGTATCGGGTACGTCGAGCGTTGAACTGATGTGCTGCATGATGGCAGACGGTCTCTGACTGCCCCGGCAGGTGCCGGGACGGGCGTCAGACCGTCATGATCTCCTTCTCTTTCTCGGCGACCATCTTGTCGATCTCGGCCACGTACTTGTCGGTCAGCTTCTGCACTTCTTCCTGGCCGCGACGCTCGTCGTCCTCGGAAATGGTCTTGTCCTTGACCAGCTTCTTGAACTGCTCGTTGGCATCGCGGCGCAGGTTGCGCACGGCCACCTTGGCGCCTTCGGCCTCGCTCTTGACGACCTTGGTCAGCTCCTTGCGGCGCTCTTCGGTCAGTGCGGGCATCGGCACGCGGATCACTTCGCCCATGGTAGCCGGGTTCAGGCCCAGGTCGCAGTCACGGATGGCCTTCTCGACCGCGCCCACCATCTTCTTTTCCCAGGGCTGCACCGTGATAGTGCGAGCATCGGCCAGGCCGACGCTCGCGACCTGGCTGATCGGCACCATTGAGCCGTAGTAATCAACCTGAACGTGGTCGAGCAGGCCGGTGTGGGCACGGCCGGTGCGGATCTTGGCCAGATCGGCCTTGAAGGCCTCGATCGACCGCTGCATTTTCTGCTCGGCGCTCTTCTTTGTGTCGGCGACGCTCATTTTTACCTCCGGAAATCAAACAACCATGATCCCGCGGCCGGGACCGGAAAATGATTCATTCTACTCTTTGCCCGGCCGCGTACCACCATTGTGACGCGACCCGGCAGGGCTCAGACGTGCACCAGCGTACCTTCGTCCTCGCCCAGGATGATGCGCTTGAGCGCGCCCGGCTTGACGATCGAGAACACCCGGATCGGCAGCTTCTGGTCGCGGCACAGCGCGAAGGCGGTGGCGTCCATCACTTGCAGGTTGCGCGAGATGGCCTCGTCGAAGCTGATGGTGGTGTAGCGCGTGGCGCTCGGGTCCTTCTTGGGGTCGGCGGTGTAGACGCCGTCCACCTTGGTCGCCTTGAGCACGACCTCGGCACCGATTTCCGAGCCGCGCAGCGCGGCGGCGGTGTCGGTGGTGAAGAACGGGTTGCCGGTGCCGGCGGCGAAGATCACTACCTTGCCCTCTTCGAGCTGGCGGATCGCGCGCGGGCGGATATAGGGCTCGACCACCTGGTCCATGCGCAGCGCGGACTGCACGCGGCCTTCGATATTGGCGTGGCGCATCGCGTCCTGCAGCGCCAGCGCGTTCATCATGGTGGCCAGCATGCCCATGTAGTCGGCCGTGGCGCGGTCCATGCCGGCCGCACCGCCCGCGACACCGCGGAAGATGTTGCCGCCGCCGATCACCACCGCGACCTGCACGCCGAGCTTAACGATCTCGGCAATGTCGTTCACCATCGCTTCGATGGTGGAGCGGTTGATGCCGAAGGCATCGTCGCCCATCAGGGCTTCACCGGACAGTTTCAGAAGGACGCGCTTGTAGGCTGGCATGTTCACCTCGGACAGGAGCAAGTCGCTCGGTTGAGACGTTCTTGAGACGTATGTATTTGGCACCGGCGGCGCGGATCGGCGCGCCGCCAGCGGAAGAAAGCCGGTTTTCGAGGTGGCCCGTCCCGATGCAAACCAGGAAGGCAACCGCGAAAACTGACTGCTGCACTGCAACGCAGCCCGCGGGCGACGCTGCACTGCACACTACTTATGCAGAGGGGCACCTTGCGGCGCCCCTGCGGCATTATAGGCGCATGGACCACCCGCACCGGGCAGTCCACGGCGCCCCGGACATCAGCCCTTCTGGGCAGCAGCCACCTGGGCGGCCACTTCGGCAGCGAAGTCGTCCTGCTTCTTCTCGATGCCTTCGCCCACGACGTAGAGGGTAAAGCCCTTCACGGTCGTGTTGGCAGCCTTGAGCATCTGCTCGACGGTCTGCTTGTCGTTCTTCACGAACGGCTGGTTGAACAGCGACACTTCCTTCAGGTACTTCTGCACCGAACCCTCAACCATCTTGGCGACGATTTCGGCCGGCTTGCCCGATTCAGCAGCCTTCTGCTCGGCGATGCTGCGCTCCTTGGCGATCAGGTCGGCGGGGACCTGGTCAGCCGACAGCGATACCGGCTTCATGGCGGCCACGTGCATGGCCACGTCCTTGGCGGCGGCTTCGTCGCCGTCGAACTCGACCATCACGCCGATACGGGTGCCGTGCAGGTACGAAACCAGCTTGCCGCCGTTGGCGTAACGGACAAAGCGGCGGATCGTCAGGTTCTCGCCGATCTTGCCGATCAGGGCCGTGCGGGTGGCTTCAACGCTCACGCCGTCGAGTTCCAGCGCCGACAGGGCAGCCACGTCGGCCGGGTTCTGCTTGGCGATCAGTTCGGCAACCTTGGCCGAGAACGCCAGGAAGTCGTCGTTCTTGGAGACGAAATCGGTCTCGCAGTTCAGTTCGACCAGCACGCCGGTGGTGCCGTCGATGAACGAAGCGACCACGCCTTCGGCGGTCACGCGCGAGGCGGCCTTGCTGGCCTTGTTTCCCAGCTTGACGCGCAGCAGCTCTTCAGCCTTGTTCAGGTCGCCGTCGGCCTCGGTCAGGGCCTTCTTGCACTCCATCATCGGCGCGTCGGTCTTCGCGCGCAGTTCTGCAACCATGCTTGCGGTAATTGCCGCCATTTGTCACTCCTTGAATGGTTCGCGCCGGCTGCCGGCAGTCGCCCGCGGCACCCGGTCGGTGGGTCTACAGCACACCCGCGGCAGATACTGCCTGCGGCGGATGACAACAATTCAAATTTAAAAAAAGGGGGCGCCGGATGTGCCCCCTTCTTCTTGCCCTGCTGCCGGAGTACCCCGGCTTTTCGACCCGCGCGCGGCCCGTCGTTACGGGCGGCAAGCTTTGCTTGTCTGTCTGATGACGATGCGCGCTAGCGGTTCCTTTCCGGCAACGGGGCGGCGGGCAATCAGCCTTCCTGCACTTCGACGAATTCGTCGTCGCCGCGGGCGGCCTCGACCACTTCCTGCACCGCGTTGGCACGGCCTTCCAGGATCGCGTCAGCCACGCCGCGCACGTACAGGGCCACGGCCTTGCTCGAGTCGTCGTTGCCCGGGATCACGTAGTCGATGCCTTCCGGCGAGTGGTTGGTATCAACCACGCCAATCACGGGCACGCCCAGCTTGTTGGCTTCGGTCACGGCAATCTTGTGGTAGCCGACGTCGACCACGAAGATCGCGTCAGGCACGCCGCCCATGTCCTTGATGCCGCCGATCGACTTTTCCAGCTTGAGCATCTCGCGCTCGAACATCAGCGCTTCCTTCTTGCTCATGGTGTCCAGCGCGCCGGCTTCCTTGGCGGCTTCCATGTCCTTCAGGCGCTTGATCGAGATCTTGACCGTCTTGAAGTTGGTCAGCATGCCGCCGAGCCAGCGGGCATCGACGTAAGGCATGCCGGCGCGGCCAGCTTCTTCAGCCAGGATTTCGCGCGACTGGCGCTTGGTGCCCACGAAAAGAATGGTGCCGCGATTGGCTGCCAGCTGACGCACGTACTTCATTGCGTCCTGGAACATCGGCAGCGTCTTTTCGAGGTTGATGATGTGGATCTTGTTGCGATGGCCGAAGATGAAGGGGGCCATCTTCGGGTTCCAGAAGCGGGTCTGGTGGCCGAAGTGGCAACCGGCTTCCAGCATTTCGCGCATGGTAACGGACATGTGATTCTCCAAAGGGTTAGGTCTGAAGCCCGCCCCGACATTCCTGAAAAGGAACACCCCGGATAGGCGGGCCAGCGATTTCAAAACTGCGCAGCACGATGCTGCAAAATACTGACCTGGCGGTTGCAATGCCGCACCGCAACCAGATCAGCCCGCTATTGTAGCAACAAAAACGCACCCTGCTCAAGCCGCCCAAAACTCTGCCGCCTCGTGGCGATGCGCAAAACCTGCGGGAAAGCAGCCCGTTCACAAGCTGCGATCTGGCCCCGATGGTGCGATAATCCCACATTGATCTTTCGATTCCGGCGCGGCCAGTGGCCTCGCCTTCACTTTTTTGGCGACGCAGCATGAGCATTCACCTGAACTCCGCCGAAGACATCGCCCAGATGCGCGTGGCTTGCCGCCTTGCCTCCGAAGTCCTCGATTACATCACGCCCTTCGTCCAGCCGGGCGTCACCACCGGCGAGCTGGACCGCCTGTGCCACGCCTATATGCGTGACGTGCAAGGCACCGTGCCGGCACCGCTGAACTACGCGCCCCCGGGCTACCCGCCCTTCCCCGGCGCGATCTGCACCTCGGTCAACGATGTGATCTGCCACGGCATTCCGGGCGAGCGCGTGCTCAAGGCCGGCGACGCCATCAACCTGGATATCACCGTCATCACCAAGGAAGGCTACTACGGCGACACCAGCCGCATGTTCATCGTCGGCGAGGGTTCGATCCTGGCCAAGCGCCTGGCGCAGGTGACCTACGAGTGCATGTGGAAGGGCATCGCCCAGGTGCGCAATGGCGCACGCCTCGGCGATATCGGCCATGCCATCCAGGTGCACGCCGAAGCCGCCGGCTACAGCGTGGTGCGCGAGTACTGCGGCCACGGCATCGGCAAGAACTTCCATGAAGACCCGCAGATCCTGCACTACGGCCGCCCGGGCACCGGCACCGAGATCAAGGCCGGTATGATCTTCACGGTCGAGCCGATGATCAACGCCGGCAAGCGCGATATCCGCACCATGCCCGACCAGTGGACGGTGAAGACCCGCGACCGCAGCCTGTCGGCGCAGTGGGAGCACACCGTACTGGTGACGGAGACCGGCTACGAGGTGCTGACAGTCTCGGCCGGCACCCCGGCGCCGCCAGCCTTCATCACCGAATCCGTCGCGGCCTGAGGTCGCATCCGAGCCAGGGCGCCTGACGGCGCCCTTCTTTTTCCAGCCGTGCCCACGACCCATCCCGCCATCCCCATGGACACCACGCCGGAACTGCTGCTGGCCACGCGCGTGCGCGACCAGCTCAAAGCCGACAAGCAGGCACTGTTTGCCGACTTCAACCTCACCGCCAACGTCGGCGCGCTGATCACGCGGCTGCGCCGCGCCGTCGACGCCGCGCTGGTGGAGGCGTGGCGCGGGCTGGAGATGCCCGCCGGCGCAGCGCTGGTGGCGGTGGGCGGCTACGGCCGCGGCGAGCTGTTCCCGTACTCGGACGTCGACGTGCTGCTGTTGCTGCCGGGCGAGCCCGACCAGGACACCGCCTGCCGGCTGGAGCGTTTCATCGGCCTGTGCTGGGACCTCGGGCTGGAAATCGGCTCTTCGGTGCGCACGGTGGACGACTGCATCCGCGAATCGCGCCAGGACGTCACCATCCAGACCTCGCTGCTGGAAGCGCGGCTGGTGACCGGCAATCGCAAGCTGTTTGAGTCGCTGCGCACGCGCTACCAGGCCGACCTGGATCCCGCCGCGTTCTTCCAGGCCAAGCTGCTGGAAATGCGCCAGCGCCACGCCAAGTACCAGGACACGCCCTACTCGCTCGAGCCCAACTGCAAGGAAAGCCCCGGCGGCCTGCGCGACCTGCAGGTGATCCTGTGGATGACCAAGGCCGCGGGCCTGGGCGACAGCTGGAAGGAGCTGTTCGAGAGGGACCTGCTAACGCGCCGTGAAGCGCAGGAACTCGCGCGCAACGAGCGGCTGCTCAAGACCATCCGCGCGCGCCTGCACCTGGTGGCGGGCCGGCGCCAGGACGTGCTGGTGTTCGACCTGCAGACTGCGCTGGCGGAATCCTTCGGCTACCGCCAGAACGCCAACAAGCGCGCCAGCGAACAGCTGATGCGCCGCTTTTACTGGGCGGCCAAGGCGGTCACGCAGCTCAACAGCGTACTGCTGCTCAATATCGAAGCGATGCTGTTCCCGAGCGAGTCGCAGGTCACGCGCGTGCTCAACGAACGCTTTGTCGAGCGCCAGGGCATGCTGGAGATCACCAGCGACGACGTCTACGAGCGCGACCCGCACGCGATCCTGGAAACCTTCCTGCTGTATGAGCGCACGCCCGGCGTGAAAGGCCTGTCACCGCGCACGCTGCGTGGGCTGTACAACGCGCGCACCGTAATGACCGCGAGCTGGCGCAGGGATCCGGAGAACCGGCGCCTGTTCCTGGCCATCGTGCAGGAGCCGCAAGGCATCACCCATGCGCTGCGGCTGATGAACCAGACCAGCGTGCTGGGCCGCTACCTGATCAACTTCCGGCGCATCGTCGGCCAGATGCAGCACGACCTGTTCCACGTCTACACCGTGGACCAGCACATCCTGATGGTGGTGCGCAACATGCGCCGCTTCGCCATCGTCGAGCACACGCACGAGTTCCCGTTCTGCAGCCAGCTGATGGCGAGCTTCGACAAGCCGTGGGTGCTGTCGGTGGCGGCGCTGTTCCACGACATCGCAAAGGGCCGCGGCGGCGACCACTCCAAACTCGGCACGCTCGATGCGCGCCGCTTCTGCAAGCAGCACGGCATCGCCCGCGAAGACGCCGACCTGATCAGCTGGCTGGTCGAGCATCACCTGACCATGAGCCACGTGGCACAGAAGCAGGACCTGACCGATCCGGAAGTGGTGCACGCCTTTGCGCGCGTGGTCGGCAGCGAACGCTACCTGACCGCGCTCTACCTGCTGACCGTGGCCGACATCCGAGGCACCAGCCCCAAGGTGTGGAACGCCTGGAAGGGCAAGCTGCTGGAAGACCTGTACCGCATCACGCTGCGCGTGCTGGGCGGCGCCAGGGTCGATTCGCATTCGCTGTGGTCGCAGCGCAAGGAAGAAACCATCTCGGAGCTGCGCCTGAAGGCGTTCGACCCGGAGCTCGGCAAGAAGCTGTGGGCGCAACTCGACGTGGCCTTCTTCCTGCGCCATGATTCGCGCGATATCGCCTGGCTGACGCGCCATCTGTACGACAAGGTCGACAGCCCCACGCCGGTGGTCAAGGCGCGCATCTCCCCGGCCGGCGAAGGCCTGCAGGTGGCGGTCTACGTCAAGGACCAGCCCGACCTGTTCGCGCGCATCTGCGGCTATTTCGAGCGCAAGGCGTTCTCGATCCAGGACGCCAAGATCCACACCACGCGCCACGAGTACGCGCTCGATACCTTCCAGGTCACCGATCCCGGCATGGCCGGCGATGGGGGCAACTACCGCGACATCATCGCGCTGGTCGAGCACGAACTGTGCGAACGACTGCGCCAGCCGGGCCCGCTGCCCGACCCCACGCAGGGACGGCTGTCGCGCCAGTCGCGCAGCTTCCCGATCAAGCCGCGCGTGGACCTGCGCCCGGACGAGCGCGGCCAGTATTACCTGCTGTCGCTGTCCGCCAACGACCGCACCGGCCTGCTGTACGCCATCGCCCGCGTACTGGCACGGCATCGCGTGTCCGTGCATACGGCACGCATCAACACCCTGGGCGAACGCGTCGAAGACGTGTTCCTGGTCGACGGCAGCCGTCTTGCTGCCGACAACCGATTGCAGATTCAGCTTGAACAGGACTTGCTCGCCGCCCTCGCCATCTGAGGCGGGCGGGCAGCATCAACGATATGACCGACAGCAATTCGCCGAAGCGCAAGACGCTAGGCATCAAGGCCGCAGGCGACACCGGCACGGCCGCGCGCAAGAGCGGCACGCGCCCCGTGCGCGTGTCCGACCTGAACCGCAAGCGCGTACAGTCCGTGGCCGAGGGCATCAAGCGCGCCCAGCAGCGCACCGGCGGCAAGTCCAGCGGGCGCCCGGCACAGGGCGAATCGCAGGCCGGTGCCGGCGAGCCGCGCAAGCCGCGCGCGCCGCGCCTTGCTGACGGCGAACGGCAGGCGCGGCCGCGCCGCGCTGGCGATGACGAGAACCGTGCGCGCCGCTATGGCGACGATCGCGGCGAACCCCGCCCGCGCCGCTTCGAAGGTGGTGAATCGCGTCCGCCGCGCCGCTTTGGCGACGACGAGAATCGCCCACGCCGCTACGGCGACGATCGGGGCGAAGCGCGCCCGCGCCGCTTTGAAAGTGGTGAGTCGCGTCCGCCGCGCCGCGTTGAAGGCGGTGAGTCGCGTCCGCCGCGCCGCTTTGAAGGCGGTGAGTCGCGCCCGCCGCGCCGTTTCGGCGACGACGAAAACCGTCCGCGCCGCTACGGCGACGATCGTGGCGAAGCACGACCGCGCCGCTTCGAGGGCGGGGATTCGCGTCCGCCGCGCCGCTTTGGCGACGACGAGAACCGTCCGCGCCGTGCTGGCGACGATCGTGGCGAAGCGCGCCCGCGCCGCTTCGAGGGCGGGGAATCGCGCCCGCCGCGCCGTTTCGGCGACGACGAGAACCGTCCGCGCCGCGCTGGCGACGACCGGGGAGAGGCACGACCGCCGCGCCGCTTCGAAAGTGGCGATGCGCGTCCTCCACGCCGTTTTGAAGGTGGCGACGCGCGTCCTCCGCGCCGCTTTGAAGGTGCCGATTCGCGTCCGCGTCGCTTCGGTGATGACGACAACCGCCCGCGCCGCACTGGCGACGACCGGGGCGAGGCCCGCCCGCCGCGCCGCTTTGAAGGCGGCGATGCGCGCCCGCGCCGCTACGGCGACGACGACAACCGCGCCCGCCGCCCTGCCCCCACCGGCGAGCGCCGCAGCGAAGGCACGGCCCCCGCGCGGCGCTTCAGCGATGCCGCCGACCGCATCCGCACCGCCGGCACGCCTCGCCCGCAGGCCCCGGCACCGCGCGCGGAAAAGCCCGCGACCATCCGCGACGAATCCGTCCACGACGATGGCCTGGTACGCCTGTCCAAGCGCATGTCGGAACTGGGCCTGTGCTCGCGCCGCGAAGCCGACGAATGGATCCCGCGTGGCTGGGTGCTGGTCGACGGCAAGCCGGTGACCGAACTGGGCAGCCGCATCCGTCCAGACGCCGAGATCGAGATCATGCAGGAAGCCCGCTCCGAACAGGGCGAGCGCGTCACGGTACTGCTGAACAAGCCGGTGGGCTATGTCTCCGGCCAGGCCGAGGATGGCTACGAGCCAGCTGCGGTGTTGTTCACCGCCGAGAACCAGTGGGAAGGCGATCCTACGCGCAAACGCTTTGCCCCGTGGCAGCGCAAAAGCCTGGCGCCGGCGGGCCGTCTCGATATCGACTCGACCGGGCTGCTGGTGCTGACGCAGGACGGCCGCGTGGCGCGCGCGCTGATCGGCGAGGATTCGACCGTCGAGAAGGAATACTTGGTGCGGGTGGTGTGGCATTCGCCGCAGGGTGTGGTCGAACGCAATATCAGTGCGGAATTCCCTGCAGACGATCTCGAACTGCTGCGCCACGGGCTGTCGCTGGATGGCGTGCCGCTGAAGCCCGCCAAGGTGAGCTGGCAGAACGAGGAGCAGTTGCGCTTCGTGCTGCGCGAGGGACGCAAGCGCCAGATCCGGCGGATGTGCGAGCAGGTCGGGCTGGAGGTGGTTGGCCTGAAGCGCGTACGGATGGGGCGCGTGGTGCTGGGGGATCTGCCGCCGGGCAAGTGGAGGTTCCTGGGTCAGTTTGAGAAGTTTTGAGGGCTGAAGAAGTCCTCATGCAAAAGGGCGGCCATTGCGGCCGCCCTTTTTTTCGCCCTGCCGGTGTGCTCCCACTCCCGCTTGCGGGAGTGGGAGCACACAAGCGGTTGTATGAGGGCCGTCGGCCCGTCAGTCGTCGCTATTCGGCGGCAGCTCGGGGAACAATATCTCGGTAAACCCAAACCGCGTGAAATCCTTGATCCGCATCGGATAAAGAATCCCCTGCAGGTGATCGCATTCATGCTGCACCACCCGCGCATGGAAGCCGTCAGCCACGCGCTCGAGGCGGTTCCCCATCAGGTCATAGCCACTGTACTTCAGCCGCAAGTGCCGCGGCACCACACCCCGCAGCCCCGGCACCGACAGGCACCCTTCCCACCCGTCTTCCATTTCCTCCGACTGCATTTCCAGCAGCGGATTGATCAGCACCGTCTTGGGCACCGTCGGCGCATCCGGATAGCGCGGATTGCGATCGAAGCCGAAGATCACCACCTGCAGCCCTACACCGATCTGCGGTGCCGCCAGGCCCGCGCCATTCGCGTGGTCCATGGTGTCGAACATATCGTCGATCAGCGTACGCAACTCAGGCGTATTGAAGCGCTCCACCGGCCGCGCCACCTGCAGCAGGCGCGGATCGCCCATCTTGAGAATCTCGCGGATCATGGCAGTTTTCCCCGGTTAATTCTGTTTCGGCGCGGCGCCGACTTCCGCCAGCAAGGCCAGCATGCCGGCCTCGTCCAGCACCGGCACGCCCAGCGCCTCGGCCTTGTCCAGCTTGCTGCCGGCCTCGGCGCCGGCCACCACGTAGTCGGTCTTCTTGGAAACCGAACCCGCGACCTTGGCGCCCGCGGCCTCCAGCATTTCCTTGGCGTCCTCGCGCGACATATTGGGCAGTGTGCCGGTCAGCACGAAGGTCTTGCCTGACAGCGGCGCGGGGGCTTTGGCCACCGGCTCGCTTTCCGGCCAGTGTACGCCTGCGGCGCGCAGCTGTTCGATGACCTCGACGTTGTGCGGTTCGGCAAGGAAGTGCGCGATCGACTGCGCCACCACCGGGCCCACGTCGTTCACTTCCAGCAGCGCCGCCTCGTCGGCCGCCATCAGCGCGTCGAGCTTGCCGAAATGCTTGGCGAGATCCTTGGCCGTGGCCTCGCCCACATGGCGGATGCCAAGCGCGAAGATAAAGCGGTTCATGGTGGTCGCGCGCGACTTGTCGATCGCCGTCACCAGGTTGGCCGCGGACTTGTCGGCCATGCGTTCCAACGCCGCCAGCTTGGCCACGCCCAGCTTGTACAGGTCTGCCGGCGTGCGCACGATGCCCTGGTCGACCAGTTGCTCGACCAGCCTGTCGCCCAGGCCTTCGATATCCATCGCGCGCCGCTGCGCGAAATGCAGCAGCGACTGCTTGCGCTGCGCCGCACAGATCAGCCCGCCGGTGCAGCGGGCAATGGCCTCGTCTTCTAGCCGCTCGATATGCGAGCCGCATACCGGGCACGCGCTCGGCATCACGAAGGCGCGCGCGTCGTCGGGCCGACGCTCGGTCACCACGGCGACCACTTCCGGGATCACGTCGCCGGCGCGGCGCACGATCACGGTGTCGCCGATATGCACGTCCTTGCGGCGGATCTCGTCCTCGTTGTGCAGCGTGGCGTTGGTCACGGTCACGCCGCCGACAAAGACCGGCTGGAGCCGCGCCACCGGCGTGATCGCGCCGGTGCGCCCGACCTGCACCTCGATGTCCTCGACGATGGTGGTCATCTCCTGCGCCGGGAACTTGTGCGCCAGCGCAAAGCGCGGTGCGCGCGAGACAAAGCCCAGGCGTTCCTGCTCGGCCAGCGCATTGACCTTGTAGACCACGCCGTCGATGTCGTATGGCAGGTCGTCGCGGCGCTTGCCGATATCGCGATAGAACTCCAGCAGCCCTTGCGGGCCCTTCACCACCGCGCGCTCCTTGCACACCGGCAGGCCCAGCGCGGCAAAGCCGTCGAGCATGGCGCCATGCGTAAGGGGACGGTTGACGCCTTGCAGCTCGCCCAGCCCGTAGGCGAAGAATGACAGCGGCCGCTTGGCGCTGATGCGCGGATCGAGCTGGCGCAGGCTGCCGGCGGCGGCATTGCGCGGGTTGACGAAGGTCTTCTCGCCCGCTTCGGCCTGGCGCTCGTTGAGCTTGTCGAAGTCGCGGCGGTACATGAAGACCTCGCCGCGCACTTCCAGCACCGCAGGCGCCTGGCCGCGCAGCTTCAGCGGGATCGCCTTGATGGTACGCACGTTGACGGTGACGTCCTCGCCGGTCTCGCCGTCGCCGCGCGTGGCGGCCTGCACCAGCCGGCCGTCCTCGTAGCGCAGCGACATCGCCAGGCCGTCGAACTTCAGTTCGCAGTGGTACTCGACCGCGTCGGCGGCGCTGAACAGGTCCTGCTCGCCGGCCGCGGGCGCGCTGCGGCCCAGGCCTTGCGCGCAGCGGCGGTCGAAGTTCAGCACATCCTCGTCGTCGAAGCCGTTGTTCAGCGACAGCATCGGCACGCGGTGGCGTACCGCATTGAAGGCCGCCAGCGGCTCTCCGCCAACGCGCTGCGTCGGCGAATCGGGCGTCTGCAGCTCGGGATGTTCGAGCTCCAGCGCCTGCAGCTCGCTGAACAGCGCATCGTATTCCGCATCGGGAATGGTCGGCGCGTCCAGCACGTAGTACTGGTGGCTGTGGCGATCGATCTCATCGCGCAGCCAGGCCACGCGTTTGGCGGCGGCCTGGAGCGACAAGCCGCCGCCGGGCGCGGAGGCTTCCGCCTGCGCGCCGCGTTGTTTTGCGGTCATGGCAGGCTCCGGCTAGACGCTGAAAAGGCGCAGCGCCGCCGGGGATCCGGCCGGTATGCCACGCGCTTCCAGCTTGCCGTACAGCGTTTCAAGCTGGCTGAAGATGGCGACGAACGACGCCTCGGTCAGGGGCCGCATATTGTCGTCGACCAGCTGGGCGCCCATGCGCTGGGCCAGCGTGTGGCCGTACTCGCATACCGTCTTGAACGGCTTGGCGCCCTGGTCGGCCAGCGGCACGTCGAGCAGCAGCGTGATCTGGCGGCCGGCCTTGACGGTCAGGTCGTCGCGCAGGAAATTGGTATCGCCGAACTGCAGCGTGAACAGCGGACGCTGCACGCCCTCGGCATTGGCCTGGTAGCGGATAAAGCGGGTGCCGTCGCGCGACAGCACCAGCCCGTCCTGGGTGGCCACGTTCTGCACATAGGCGGCCGACCACGGCGCGCCGTCGGAGATCACGTTGACGCCGAGCTGCACGTCGCAGCCGGCGCCAAAGGCGTCGAGCTCGCGCGCGTTGGCCACGGTCTCGGTCATGTCGGGCAGGTCGGCGGAGGCGTCGAGCGACTCGGCCAGCGATTCGACGGCGGTGATGAACTCCGAGAACTCCAGCGCGTTGAGCGGGCCGCCGCGGTTGGCCAGCTGCACGCCGACCTGCAGGTCTTCATACTGGTGGCCGGCGGTTACCGGCTCCCACGCATTGGCTTCGGCGCGCAGCCCCTCGATATGAACCTGCTTGGTGCCGGCGCGACGCAGCCGGCCGGTCAGCGGCAGGATGCGGTCGCCGGAAGCCTTGCGCTCCAGGTGCAGCGGCACGATGCAGTCGATCAGCGGATCGACCAGGGCCGGCGTGGGCTGGCCGTCGGGCACGGCGGACAACTGTGCGGGAGCGGGAGCCGGTGCAGGCACCGGGGCCGGTGCCACTTCCTGCTTCACTTCCTGCTTCACTTCGGGTTCCGCTTCGTCCGCGGCCGCATTGCGCTGCGGCATGCCGGCGGCGACTGCCACTTCCTCGGCAACAGCTTCGTCGGCATCGGCCGTACCGGCAGCCGCCGCGGCCGCGACGGCGGCCGTGGCCGCGTTGTTGGCATCGCTTGCCCGCGCGGACGAGGTCAGCGTCGGCTCGCGCCGCTCGGCCTGTTCAGCGCTGGCTTCATGCAGGCGCGCCGCGGTCTCGGGCGTGGTGCCCTGGCCGACCACCGGCTCGCGCATTGGCGGCAGGTCGTCTTCCGGGCCGAGTTCGCGCGGACGGCGTGCCTTGCGGATCTGCCACTGGTTGTAGCCGAACAGCAGCGCCAGGAAAACCAGTCCCGCGACGATCAGCGCGGTCTGCAAGTCCATGTTCAGGTTCATGCTGCCTCCGCCATCGAAACCGCCGCGTCCATATCCACGGCCACGATACGCGATACGCCCTGCTCCTGCATGGTCACGCCAATGAGTTGATGAGCCATTTCCATGGCGATCTTGTTATGTGAGATGAAAACGAATTGAGTCTTGTTCGACATGCGCGCCACCATATTGGCGTAGCGCTCGGTGTTGGCGTCGTCCAGCGGCGCGTCCACTTCGTCCAGCAGGCAGAACGGCGCCGGGTTGAGCTGGAACATGGCAAACACCAGCGCGATCGCGGTCAGCGCCTTCTCGCCGCCCGACAGCAGGTGGATGGTCGAGTTCTTCTTGCCCGGGGGCTGCGCCATCACCTGCACGCCGGCGTCGAGGATTTCTTCGCCGGTCATGATCAGGCGCGCCTGGCCGCCACCGAACAGCGACGGGAACAGCTCGCCGAAATGATGGTTGACCTGGTCGAAGGTGCCTTGCAGCAGCGCACGCGTTTCCTGGTCGATCTTGGCGATCGCGTCTTCCAGCGTGCTGATGGCGTCGTTCAGGTCGGCCGACTGCGCATCGAGGAAGGTCTTGCGCTCGCGCGCCGCCGCCAGCTCGTCGAGCGCGGCCATGTTGACCGGGCCGAGCGCGTTGATGGCGTTGTTGATGCGCGTGACCTCGCCCTGCAGGTACGACGGCTTCAGGTCGCCGGTCAGCTTGTCGGCCAGCGCGGCTTCGTCCACCTGGGCCGTGGTCAGTTGCTCGCTGAACTGCTCCTGGTTCAGGCGCGCGGCCTGTTCCTTGAGCTGCATTTCAGTGATGCGGTCGCGCAGCGGCTGCAGGCTGCGCTCGGCGGCCAGCCGTTGCTCGTCGTGCTGGCGCAGCTGTGCCGACAGCGCGTCCAGTTCGGTGCGCGCGATGGTGAGCTTTTCCTCCTTCTCCGCGCGCCGCTCCAGCGCTTCCTGCAGCCCGGTGTGCGCGGTCTGCTCGTTGATGGTCTCCAGCTCGGCGCGGGCGTTTTCCAGCGACTCGGCGATGCGTTCGGCCTGGTCTGCCGCGACCTGGATATTGCGGCGCAACTCGTCGATGCGGCTGGCCAGGTTGCGCTCGGCAAAGAGCGCTTCCTGCGCGGCACGCTCGAGGTCGCGCAGCTGGTGGCGCGCGCCGGACAGCTTGCTGTCCAGCGCCTCGAAGGCCATCTGCTGGTCTTCATGCGTGGCCTGCATCTCGGCCAGCGCGGCGTCATGCTGCTCGAAGCTGGCTTCGGATTCGGCGCGGATGGCGCGCTGTTCTTCGATCTGCGCGTGGATTTCGTCCAGCTCCTCGCGGATCTGGCCGCTGCGGGCGGAGTAGCGCTCCATCGCCTGCGACAGCTTGAGCACGTCCATCTGCAGCGCATGCACGCGGCGCGTGGCCTGCTCGGCGCGCGTGCGCGCCTCGCTCAGCGACTGGCTGGCCTGGGTGTAGGCGGCCTCGGCGCGCACGGCCTGGGTCCTGGCCTCGTCCGACAGCAGCACCTGCGCGCGCGCCTGCTTCTGCAGGTTCTCGATCTCCTGCTCGCGCGCCAGCATGCCGGACTGCTCGGAGTCGGCGGCGTAGATCTGGATGGCATTGCGGCCGACCAGGTGGCCTTCGGCCACGGCGAACGACGCGCCGTCGGGCAGCGTGTTGCGCGCGGCCAGTGCCTGCGCCATGTCGGTGGCGACGTAGATATCGGCCAGCCAGTCCTGCATCACCGCGCGAATGCCCGGCTCGGTGATTTGCACCAGCGACATCAGCGGGCGCAGGCCCGCCGGCGTTTCCAGCGGACGGGCCGCGGGCGGCGGCGAGTAGAATGCCAGCTTGGCGGGCGGCGCGTCGGACAGGAAGGCCTTGACCCAGTCCAGGTTCGACACTTCCAGCGCGTTCAGCTTCTCGCGCAGCACCGATTCGAGCGCGTTCTCCCAGCCCGGCTCGATATGGACCTTCTTCCACAGGCGCGGCAGCTCGGCCAGGCCATGCTTGGCCAGCCACGGCTGCACCTTGCCGTCGGTCTGCACGTTTTCCTGCAGCTGGCGCAGCGCCTGCAGGCGCGCCTCCAGCGAGGCGATCGCGGCGGCTTCGCTGTGCACGCGCGCCTGCGCGGCACGGCGCTCTTCATCGAGGCGCGGCACGCTCTCTTCAGCATCGGCCAGCACGGCCTGCGCTTCCTCGACCAGCGCTTCCTGCTCGGCCAGTTCGGCGCGGGCCTGCTCCAGGCGGGTTTCGTCCGGGCGGTCCAGGCCTTTCTCTTCGGCTGACAGGCGTTCGCGGCGCTGCTCGAGCTGCTGCAGCATCTGGTCGGCGCTTCGCTGCTGCGCGGCCTCCAGCTTCAGCGCCTGCTCGGCCTGCATGATGCCGGCGCGCTGCTCGTTGAGCAGCTGCTGCGCGTCGCGCCACTGCGCTTCCAGCGTCGGCAGCTCGTCGTTCTTATGCGCCACGGCCTCCTGCGCCTCGACCGTGCGGCCTTCGGCCACGGCCAGGTTTTCCTCGGCCTGGGCCAGCTCGTCGGTGGCCTGCTCGGCCTTGCCCTGCCATTGCTCGCGCTGCGCGGTCAGCGCGGCAATCTGGGCCTGCACGCGGTTGCGCGATTCCACCACGTAGCGGATCTCGGCTTCGAGCTTGCTGACCTCGGCATTGGCTTCGTACAGCGCACCCTGCGCCGCGTGCATGCCGTCGGAGGCGGCGTAATGCGCGGCGCGCATGGTTTCGAGCTCGGCCTCGACGTGGCGCAGTTGCGCGGTCTGCGCTTCCAGGTCGATCTGGGCCTGCTCGATGGCGCGCTGGTGGCGTTCCTGCTCGGCCTGCGCCTCGCGCTTGCGCAGCAGCCACAGCAGGTGCTGCTTCTCTTCGCCGTCGGCCTGCAGCGTCTTGAAGCGCTGCGCGACTTCGGCCTGGCCTTCCAGCTTTTCAAGGTTGGAGCCGAGTTCGCGCAGGATGTCCTCCACGCGGGTCAGGTTCTCGCGCGTGTCGGACAGGCGGTTCTCGGTTTCGCGGCGGCGTTCCTTGTACTTGGACACGCCCGCGGCTTCTTCCAGGAAGATCCGCATGTCATCGGGCTTGGCCTCAATGATGCGCGAGATCATGCCCTGCCCGATGATGGCGTAGGCGCGCGGGCCCAGGCCCGTGCCCAGGAAAATGTCCTGGATGTCGCGCCGACGCACCGGCTGGTTGTTGATGTAGTAGGACGAGGTGCCGTCGCGGGTCAGCACGCGCTTGACCGCCACTTCGGCGTACTGGCTCCACTGGCCGGCAGCACGGCCCTCGGCGTTGTCGAAGACCAGTTCCACGCTGGCCCGGCCGGCCTGCTTGCGCGCGGTCGAGCCGTTGAAGATGACGTCCTGCATGGACTCGCCGCGCAATTCCGAGGCGCGTGACTCGCCCAGCACCCAGCGCACTGCGTCGATGATGTTGGATTTGCCGCAGCCGTTGGGACCGACGATGCCGACCAGTTGGCCCGGCACCTGGAAATTGGTGGGATCGACAAATGACTTGAAGCCCGCCAGCTTGATCGAGGATAGTCGCACGGTTTCTCGTGTGGTATCGGCCGCACTCGGTAACGGTATGGGGATCGCAACCGGTATCGGCCTGGTATCGGGGCTATAGCACTGTTCAGAAAGCCGGGCTGCGCGGGAGCCGGCGCGGCGTGACGCCGGCACCTCAAAATACCCCTCGGGCCCGAGAATTGGGGCTAATCATACCATCGCAAATGCCTTCGCCGGCCCGTTTGGCGGTCGCCCCGGCGTCATATCCCCCGGCAGATTTCCTTTGCTTTTCCGCCTCTTACAAGCGTTTCCGCAAGCACTTTGGCAGCCGCTCGCGGTCAGGTCAGCCGCGGCGCGGGCGCGCCTGCTGGGAAACTTATCAGGGTTTCTACCAGTCTCCGAACTGTTCGCGTGATTCCGGATACGCCCCGAGGACCGCGCACCCATGAACGTGCCCCCGAAAGCCCGGCCCACCCGGGAAACCCCAGGAGGAAGCAAGCATGAGTGAACCGTCGGCGGCCACCCGGCCGTGGTCTGTCAGCGACATCAACTACCAGGCAATCGAAGTGGAACGCGTGCGCGGCGACCGCGACCTGTTCTATCTGCTCGTGTCGGCCTCGTTTATCGAAAGCGGCTCGGACACCTATGCCAGCAATCTCGCCACTTACTACGCCCGCGTGCCCGACGCCGCCGGCTGGCTTTCCGAGCACTGGGAAGCCGAGGAACTTCAGCACGGGCTGGCCCTGCGCCGCTATGTCGAGCACGTCTGGCCTGAATTCGACTGGGAGCGCGGCTACGAGCGCTTCTTCGCCGAGTACAGCAAGACCTGCTCGATCGACCAGTTCGAGCCGACCGAAGCGCTGGAGATGGCGGCCCGCTGCGTGGTGGAAACCGGTACCGCCGCTTACTACCGCGCGCTGGAGCAGGCCAGCGACGAGCCGGTGCTGCGCGACCTGACGCGGCGCGTCGCCAACGACGAAGTGCGGCACTACAAGCACTTCTACCAGTTCTTCAACCGCTTCGTGGAAGCCGAGCGGCTGGGCAAGCTGCGTGTATTCGGCGCGCTGGCGCGCCGGCTGCTGGAGATCAAGAACGAGGATGCCGCCATCGCACTGCGCAATGTGCTGCGCATGGAGCGCGGCGTCGAAGAGATCCCCGACCAGGAAGTGAAGGCGCTGAACACCCGCGTCAGCGCAGTGATCCGCAAGAACCTGCCGATCGAGATGACCGTGAAGATGCTGCTGCGCCCGCTACACCTGCACCGCGGCGTGGAGCGCGCGGTGCGCACGCCGCTGGTGGCGGTGGTATCGCGGGTAATGCTGCACTGACCGGATCTCCGGCGGTCAGCCGCCGCGCGCCTGCCGGGCCTCGTAGGCTTTCAGGTGGCTGTATGCGACTTGCAGCAGCGACAGCGGACCGCCCTGCTGCGGCGCCCCGCGCGCGATCAGGTCGCCGAGGATGTGGTCGGCTTCCGTCCGGGAGCGATTTTCGACGTCACGCAGCATCGAGGCGGTCAGCGGTGACGGCGTCAGCAGCATCTGGCCGGCGCGCGCGTCGAAATCCGGCGACATCGCGAAGCCGTTGCACTGCGCCACGGCGCGGCAGTCGGCCAGAAGTCCTTCAATGACGCGCCTGCCGTCCGGTGTGCCAAGGATGTCGCCGATGGCCGCACGCATCAGGCAAGTGCTGCCTGCCAGCGTGGCCAGGAAGACCCACTTCTCCCACATGCGCTGCATGATCTGGATGCTGGTCGAGGCATCGAAGCCGGCACCGCCAAGCGCCTCTGCAATCGCCTGCATGCGCGGCGACAAGCCGCCCTCCAGCTCACCAAAGGCCAGGCCGTGCGTGTCGTTGAGATGGACGATTTCACCTTCGGGATTCAGCGTGGCGGCGATCATGCACAGACCGCCCAGCACCTTGTCGTTGCCGAACCGCTGCTTCAGCACATCGATGTGGCGCATGCCGTTCAGCAGCGGGACGATCGCTGTCGAATGGCCGACGGCAGGCGCCAACGATGCAATGGCCTCATCCAGGCTGTAGGCCTTGCAACTCAGCAGGACCAGGTCGAAGGGTTGCGCAATCGCACTGGTGAGGACAGTCCGGACTTCGTTCAGGACGAGATCGCCGCGGGGACTCCTGATGACCAGCCCCTTGCTCTGCAGCGCCTGCGCACGGTGCGGCCTGACCAGGAACGTCACGTCGCGCCCGGCCGCGGCAAGCCGCCCGCCGAAATAACCGCCTACCGCCCCTGCGCCGACTATCAGAATTCGCATGGTTTCTCCCTCTGCTTGCGTGACACCGCCAGTGCATCCTGCGCACGTCATGGACGGACTCTAGCAAGAATCCTTGCCAGACATTGAACCCCGCCGCCGCCATTTCGCCCGATGCACAACTCATGCACGGTAGTACACATCGTCAACCGGATGCGACTGGCTGCGTCCGCGACATCACGTGCTCCCGCACAAAATGTCCGTTGCGCTTTGCATTGAGCAGCCTGCGTACTATGCTTCAGCGACAACCAATAGTGTCCTGCTGCGCCTTGAATGTCCGGGGGGACGACAAAAAGAGA
The DNA here is from genome assembly GCF_040149425.2 of Cupriavidus sp. DF5525. Lineage (NCBI taxonomy): Bacteria > Pseudomonadati > Pseudomonadota > Betaproteobacteria > Burkholderiales > Burkholderiaceae > Cupriavidus > Cupriavidus sp. DF5525. The sequence continues at coordinate 2,454,535 of NZ_CP168265.1, forward strand.
GAGCGCACCGCACGGCGCTCGGAGGCGGGAAACATCATGTGTTTCTTTCTTCGCAAGGCTTGCTGCACGCAACTGGCAGTGCTCAGCCTGCTCAGCGTTTCCGCCTTTGCCTATGAAGTCGCGCCGGTCAGCGGCGGCGGCAAGATCGAAGGCAAGGTCACCTTCCAGGGCACCGTCCCAATCCGCAAGATCATCCCCACCAAGGACCGCGAAGTCTGCGGCGGCCCGCGCGATGAACCACAGATCCGCGTGGGCGCCGGCAAGGGCGTCCAGGATGCCGTCGTGTACCTGAAGGAAGTGCCCAAAGGCAAGGCCTGGGGTGCGGCCGACAAAGTGCCGGTGCTCGACCAGGAACACTGCATTTTCAAGCCTGCCGTGCAGGTGATCCGGCCCGGCAAGCTTGAAGTGACCAGTTCTGATCCGGTGCTGCACAACACCCACGGCTTCTACGGACAGCGTACGGCATTCAACCTTGCGCTGCCGGACAAAGGGGTCAAGATCACGCGCGAACTGCCGCGGCCCGGACTGGTCCGGGTCGAGTGCGACGCGCACGGCTGGATGCTGGCCCACATCTATGTCGCCGACAGCCCGTACTACGCGCTGACCGGCGAAGACGGCAGCTTCCGCATCGACGACGTTCCACCCGGAAATTACACCGTGGTCGCCACGCAGCACTACACCGGCGACACCGAGACGCCAGTCACGGTAACCGGCGGCCAGACCGCGAAACTCTCGATCGAACTCAAGAAGAAATAGAACGTTCAGTTTTGCCGCTGCATTTTCATCACCCCCCGGGGGCGGAGGACCGCCAGATGAACTCATTTGAACGCGAACGACGCGAGTTGCACCGGACCCTGACCGGTCCGGGCGATCGCCCGGAAGGCGCAGCAGTATGGACGCGCCGCACTTTCCTGCAACAGGCGCTGCTCAAAGGCGTGGCAGGTGCCGCCGCATGCGGGTTCTTCCCGCTGCTGAACACGCTTGACGTGGCCTACGGGCAGACCGGCCAGAGCTTCCGCTTCGCCTGGGTCTCCGACACGCACCTCTACCCCAGGGAGCTCAACTCCCGCTTCGTGGAAAAGACGGTGCGCGCCTTCAAGGAAGTGCAGGCGATGGACCCGCCGGCCGACTTCATGATCTTCGGCGGCGACCTGGCGCAGCTGGGCGACCCCGTCGAACTGCAGCTCGGCGCCGAACTGCTGAAGGAAGTGAAGATCCGCAAGGTCTTCATCCCGGGCGAGCACGACTGGTACCTCGACATGGGCTCGACCTGGAACAAGACCTTCGGCAACACGCCCTGGACCTTCGACCACAAAGGCGTGCGCGTGATCGGCCTGAACACGGTCACCGGTGCGCCGGACTTCTGGACCGCACGCAAGATGACGCCGAAAGAGCGCATGGGCCATATGGCCACGCTCGACGGCACGCTGGGCGGCGCATGGTCGGTGATCGGCGAAAAGCAGTTGCGCTGGCTCAATTCCACGCTGTCTAGCTGGCCGAAGAGCAGCCCCGTCATCCTGTTCACGCATACGCCCCTTTACGAGTACTACCCGCCGTGGAACTTCTGGATCCGCGACTGGCGCGAGGCGCATGAAATCCTCAAGCCCTACGCCAACGTCACCAATGTCCACGGCCATACGCACCAGGTGCTCTACAACGAGATCGGCAAGGTGCGCTCGATCGGCATGCTGGCCACGTCGTGGCCATGGCCCTACGCGCCGGAAGGCGTGCCGCTCCTGACCAAGCCGATGATTCGCGCCGATCCGGGCGATCACTTCGACGGCGTGGGCTGGAGCACGCTGACCATGACCCCGCAGGGACGGGTGGAGAACGAATACAAGATGTGGCGCAAGACGGTCTTCGCCGATCAGCCGGCGGATTCCGGCACCGAGGACAACCGCAACCAGGTCCTCAGCCCGCGCATCGCCGACCGGATCTAGACCGGCCAGCACCCCTGATCCGGCGCAGCAATGCGTGAGGAGCGAATGATGAAGAATGACAAATGGCATGCCCGGGTCCTGACGGCGGGGGTAGCCGTGTTGCTGCTGCTCGGCTACGACAGCGACCAGCCGATGGCACACAAGGAACCCCACACGGCGGACCAGCTGAAAGCGTTTGAAGAGGTGTTCATGGAACAGGTGAAGGTCGGCGACCAGCTGTTCCACGGCGATCCCGGTGCGCAGAAGCAACTGAACGTCAAGCTGTCGAACACTGGCGTGGCCTGCGCCATGTGCCACCCGTATGCGTCCGACACCCATCCGCATGAGTTCCCCAAGTTCCAGGAACAGATGAACGAGTTCGCCACGCTGCGCGACATGATCAACTGGTGCATCGAGAAGCCCAATGAAGGCGAGAAGATCGACCCCAACGGGCCGGCCATGAAAGCGCTCGAGGCCTACATCTACTACTCGAATCGCAACAGCAAGCTCGATCCTGGCAGGCACTGAGCGTTTGGCCGGCTGTAAAAACGAAGGGAGCTAAAAGCATATGACTGCCGCCCGCGCGACATCGGACCCATCCGAAGCATTTCCCGACCTGGATTCGCTGATCGACCGCGGGCTTATTCTCAAGTGGCTCTACTGGGGATTGTTCTGGCTGATGTTCACGCCCAGCATCGGCGTGACCATCTCCAGCCTGTTCAACTTCCCCGACTACCTGGGGACCTCGCAATACCTGACCTTCGGCCGCTTGCGGCCGATGCATGTCAACGGCGTGATCTTCGGCGCCTTCTCCACGCTGTTCATCGGCCTGTGCTACTACCTGCTGCCACGCCTGTGCGGCGTGCCGGTCTGGAAAGGCCGGTGGGGACACTGGCTGGTATGGGTGTGGAACCTGGGCCTGGTTGCAGGCATGGCGTCGCTGATGCTCGGCTACAACCAGGGCCTGGAAGCCGGCGAATTCCCACTGCCGATCGACGCCATCATCTTCTTCGTGGTGACGGTCACCACCGTGCAGTTCCTGATGACCATCGCGCACCGACGCGAGCCGCAGCTCTATGTGGCGGTGTGGTACCTGATCGGCGCCTTTGTCTGGACCGTGATGAACCTGGTGCTGGGCAGCTTTATCCTGCCCTACACCATCACCGGCATCAACAGCGCCGCCTTCCACGGCCTGTTCATCCACTACATCGTGGGGCTGTGGATCACGCCTGCCGGCTACGTGCTGATCTACTACTTCCTGCCGGCGAGCGTGCAGAACCCGGTCTACAGCCACAAGCTGTCGCTGGTGGGGTTCTGGTCGCTGGCGCTCTTCTATCCCTTCGTCGGCATCCACCACTATCTGTACAGCCCCATCGCCGACTGGGCCGAGACGCTGGCGATCATCACCTCGATGCTGCTGATCGTGCCGGTCTGGACGGTATTGCAGAATTTCTTCGGCACCATGATGGGCCGCTGGCACACCTTCACCCAGAACCTGACCGCTAAATTCCTGATCATGGGTTCGCTGATGTACCTGGCGGGGTGCTTCCAGGGCTCGACCGAGGCCCTGCGCGCGATCCAGCAGCCAACGCATTTCAGCGATTTCGTCATCTCGCACTCGCACCTGACGGTGTTTGGCACCTTTGTGGTGTGGGCCATCGGCGGCACGGTCTATGTGATACCCAGGCTGGTGGCGCGGCCGCTGTGGTCCCCGCGGCTCGGCAACTGGTCGTTCTGGCTGATCACCTTTGGCATCAGCCTGATGGGACTGGACCTGACCATGGCCGGCCTGCAGCAGGGCTACATGCTGATGGCGGGCGTGGAATGGGTGGACTCGCTGGTGGCGATCCGGCCCTACTGGCTGGTGCGCACGACAGCCGGCATCTCGATGGACATCGGCATGTCGCTGCTGGTCTACAACCTGATGCGCACCGTGATGTCGGCCGAGCCCGCCACGGCACCGAGCGCCACGGGCGTCGTACGCGGAGCGTCCACATGACACCGCGCCGCCCCGATGGCCGCTATGGCCTGCGTTTCTATGCGCTGATCGCTGGGTTCGGCTGCATCTCGCTGGCCGCCTTCGTGCAGGGCGTGCTGCCGATGCTGGAGCCGCAGTCGCGCACCGACAAGGTCACCCAGGTGGTACGCACCGACCTGGGCGAACTCAAGTGGATGGAAGCGCGCGCCACCGACTACACGCCGCTGCAGCTGCGGGGCCGCGAGGTCTATACGCGCGAAGGCTGCTGGTACTGCCACTCGCAGTTCGTGCGCCCGGTCACCGGCGAGACCCGGCGCTGGGGCCCGGTCGCCCAGGCCGGCGAATACGCGTTCGACCTGCCGCACCTGTTCTCGACGCGGCGCATCGGCCCGGATCTCTCGCGCGTCGGCCTGAAGTTCAGCGATGCCTGGCACCTGGCACATTTCTGGGATCCGCGCATGTTGTCGCCCGACTCGATCATGCCGCGCTTCTCCGCGCTGTTTTCCGAGCCGCGCACCGCAAGGCTGGTGACCGACCAGCAAGGCCGCCGCACCATCGAGAACACGCCCGAGACCCGGCAGCTGTTCGATTTCGGCAGCAGCCAGACCATCACGCTGACGCCCAACCAGGCCGGCCTGCTCTACGTCCCGGAGCGCGGGAAGTACCCCGTGATCCTGACCCCCAACAAGGAATTCACCGGCGAGACCGTGATCCTGATCGCCGACACGGAAGACCTGCGCGCGCTGGTGGCCTACCTGCAGAAGCTCGGCACCAATCGCGGCAAGTGGCGCGACCGCTTCGAACCGCAGCAGATGGAGGCCTCGCAGACGAGCGTGCCGCGTTCGGAGGAATGGATCGCGCACGGCAAGAACGTGTATGAACGTCGCTGCCTTGGCTGCCATGGGGTCAAGGGCGACGGCAACGGGCCGGCCGCCGCGTTCATGCAGAAGGACCGCCCACGCAACTTCACACTGGGTGTGTTCAAGTTCCGGCTCACGCCGTCGGGCTCCATGCCGGACGACGGCGACCTGCTGCGCACCATTACCCGCGGCGTGCGCGGCACGGCGATGCCGAGCTGGCACGAACTGCCGGAAAAAGACCGGCTGGCCGTGATCCAGTACATCAAGTACGTGCTGGCGGCCGACCGCAGCAATCCCGACAAGCCCTATTTCTACTTCGTTGAAGAACCGCCGCTCGCGCCGATCTTCATCGGCGTGCCGCCCAAGCCCTCGGCCGAGCTCATCCAGCGCGGCAAGCGGGCCTGGGACAGCGCCAAATGCTGGGAATGCCACGGGCGCACCGGCAAGGGCGACGGCGAAAAAGCGGCCGGGCTCGAGGACGATTTCGGTTTCCCGATCCCGCCGGCCAACCTGACCACCGGGCAGTTCAAGTCCGGGGCATCGGTGAAGGACATCTTCCGCACCGTGAGCACGGGACTGTCCGGCACGCCGATGCCGTCATTCAGCGACACGGTATCCGAGGACGACCGCTGGGCGCTGGCCTACTTCGTCCTGTCCCTGTCTGCCTACACCGATCCGCTGACCGGCCAGCCGCTGCCGATTCCGCCCGAGCAGAAAGCCGCGCTGAACGACCCCGACCTGCGCGCCGAGGAATCGCGCCAGGCCTATCGTCCCCCGGGGGCCGACCAGCCGGGCCAGCCCGGCCAGCCAAGCACCTATGCCGGCGAGGCGTGGGCCAGGCGGCACGGCTTTGCATTTGCTGACGAGCGCTAGCCGGAGAGGGATCGATCATGGCTGAACTCACCTTCCTGCAATTCGTGGTGGCCTTCTTCATGAGCCTGGGCGCGGTCTGCGTGTTTATCTGGGCCGTGCTGTCGGGCCTGTTCGAAGACGTCGAGGCCATCAAGTACAAGGCCTACCGGGCCGAAGTCAACGATGAAGACGCGGAGGCATCCGGCCATGACTGACGAACGCGACAGCGCCCCCGCCGGGCACGAGCCTCCCCACCACCAGCAGACCGAAGACTACGGCGGCGGCCATATCAAGGCGCGCCATGGCCGCATCAACGCCTGGCTGCTGGTGGTCTACCTGGTGCTGTTCGTGTGGGCGCTGTATTACGGCTACGCCTACTGGGGCGGGCTCGGGCCGGGTCTGGACCTGACGCGCTAACCCAAGAGTCCGCTACACCGACCGGAGCTCACCATGGTACCGAGACTGCTGCTGGCGCTGGCCCTGCTGAACCTGGCCTTCCTGTTCGGCGAACTTGCGCTGAACGTGCTCGGCTTGCAACTGTTATAAGCGGAGCCCGTCATGACCCTTGCCGAATCGATCGCCTTCTGGATCTTCGTCATCATGACGGTTGGCTTCTTTGCCTGGGTGGCCTATCTGGCAGCGCGCAAATAGCGGAGGCGCGATGAGCGATCTGTGGCTGGTGTTCCTGGCAGGCACCGCCGGCAGCATGCACTGCGTCGGCATGTGCGGTGGCTTTGCCTGTGGCCTGGGCCCCGCGCCCGGCGGACGCCTTGCCTCCTTGCTGCGGCACCTGAGCTATAACCTCGGCCGGATCGGCAGCTATGCCTTCCTCGGCACGCTGGCTGGCTATCTCGGCATGCTGCTGGTCGGTCATGCGGGTGAAGGCAGCGCGGCCAGCATGGTGCAGCGCGGACTGGCCATCCTGTCCGGGCTGCTGATGCTGCTGATCGGGCTGAACCTGGCCGGGCTCCTCGGCCGTGGCGGCCATGCGCTGGGCGGCGCGGGCGCGCAGTGGCTGGCGCAATCGCTGCGCACCTTGTTGCGCCAGCCCGGACCTGGCGCGCCGCTGGCATTCGGCGTGCTGAACGGCTTCCTCCCCTGCCCGCTGGTCTATGCCTTCGCCGCGCAGGCGGCAGCCAGCGGCACCGCGCTGGGCGGCCTGCAGATCATGGTCGCATTCGGGCTCGGCACCTTGCCGACCATGCTGGCGATGGGCGGCCTCGGGCTCTGGTGGCGCGGGCGGCGACGGCCTCCCGGCATCCCGGTGCAGCCCGTCTTGGCCAGCTTCCTGCCTGCGCCAGCGGCGCGCCCGGGCTGGCGCATGCAGGGCGTGCGCGCCGCCGGCGCGTTCATCGTCCTGCTCGGACTGATCACGCTCGCGCGCGGCGTGGTGCCGATGAGCGCCCACCTGCATTAGCCAGGCCTCCTATGTCCACCGAAACCACGCACGCCTGCAGTCACTGCCAGTTGCCGGTCGGACGGCTGGGCCAGCAGCGCGAACTCGACGGCGCAACGCACTGGTTCTGCTGCTATGGCTGCTGCCTGGCCTATCAGGTGCACCATGGCGAGCACGAGGAACCGCAGGCTGCCGCCGCGCTGATCCGGCTCGGCGTCGGCGGGTTTCTCGCGATGAACGTCATGTTGTTCAGCTGGCTGCTCTACGCCGATGCATTTACCGGCGACGAAGCGTGGCTGCGTGGCCCGGTTCACTGGTTGCTGTGGGCGCTGGCGACGCCGCTGGTGCTGCTGCTCGGGCGGCCATTTGCCGAGGGTGCGTGGCAGGCCGCGCGGCAGGGACGGCTGTCCACCGACACCCTGGTCTGCATCGGCGTGCTCGCCGCCTACTGCTATTCGGGCTGGCAGGTGCTGCGCGGCTCGGACCTGGTCTATTTCGACACCGCCGCAATGGTGCTGCTGTTGTTTACGCTGGGCCGCCTGCTGGAAGCCCGGGTACGCGTGCGCACCGCACGCCGCCTCGCGCCGATGCTGGCGGCCGAGCGCGCAGAGGCGCGCGTGGTCGATGGCGGCACTGAAAACTGGCGCGCCGTCGTCGACATCCGGCCGGGCGAACTGGTGCGGATACTTCCCGGCGAACGCGTGCCAGTCGACGGCATCGTCGTGGATGGCCGCTCGGAGTGCGACGAAGCCGTCCTGACCGGGCAGAGCGAGCCGCAGTTCAAGCCGCCGGGCGCGCTGGTGCACGCCGGCAGCATCAACGGCAGCCGCCCGCTGCTGGTCCGTGCCACGGTGGCCGGCTCGCAGACCCGGTGGCAGCAGATCGGCCGGCAGGTGCGTGAAGCGCTGGCGCGCAAATCGCTGGCGGGCGACTCCGTCGACCGCATCATTGCCGTGTTCATCCCCGGCGTGCTGGCGCTGGCCGCGGCCAGCGCATGGTTCTGGGGCAGCCGGGCAGTCGCTCCGGCGCAGGCGGCGGATGCCGCGATGCTGGCCGGACTGGCCGTGCTGGTGGTGGCGTGCCCGTGCTCGCTGGGCCTGGCAGCACCGCTCACGCATGCATTGGCGATCGGACTGGCGGCACAACGCGGCATTCTCGTGCGCGGCGGCGACGTGCTGGAAAGGCTGGCACGGCTCAAGGGCATTGCCTTCGACAAGACCGGCACGCTGACGGCGGACACGCCACACCCCGTCGGCATGCAGACCGAAGGCGCCAGCCACGCTGAAGTCTTGCGCGTGGCGGCTGCACTGGCGCAGGCTTCGGACCATCCGGTAGCTCGCTCGATTGCCGCCATGGCGCGCGCTGCTGCAGCGTCCCCCTCAGCCTCCAACGAAGTCGAGGCCAATGCCGGCGAGGGCCTGTCCGGTCGATTCGACGGCATGGATTGCTCGCTGGGATCGCCCGCCTTTCTCGGCACGCTCGGGTGGCACGTGCCACCCGCCCTGCTCGCTACGGCGCCACTGGGATGCACGCTGGTACTGGTCGGCTGGGAGGGCCAGGCGCACGGACTGATCGCGCTGCGCACGCTGCCGATGCCGCATGTTGGCGACGTGATCGCCGAGATGCAGCGCCAGGGCCTGCGCACGCTGCTGCTGAGCGGCGACAATCCGCACGCGGTGGCGGCAATGGCCGGCGCGTTGAATATTGCTGCGTGGCAGGCCAGGCTGCTGCCGCAGGACAAGGTGCGTGCCCTGCGCGACTGGGCCGCCGGCACAGGGCCGGTCGCCATGGTCGGCGATGGCCTCAACGACGGCCCGGTGCTGGCGGCTGCCTCGGTCGGCATCGCGGTGGGCAATGCCTCCGACCTGGCGCGCGAAAGCGCGGACGTCGTGCTGCCGCACTCGGGCCTGGCCAGCCTCCCGTGGCTGTTGCAGCAAGCCCGCCAGGTGCGCCGTACGGTCCGGAGCAATCTGGCCTGGGCCTTCGGCTACAACGCGATCGCGCTGGCGCTGGCCGCCAGCGGGCTGCTGCAACCAGTGCTTGCTGCGGTGCTGATGGCTGGTTCCAGTGTGCTCGTGGCGATGCGCTCGTGGCGCGCCAGCGCAACTGCCGATGCGAATGCAGAAACCGCCGAGAGCGCAGGCGCCACGGCACCGGGCCATCCTGCTGCACTGCGATCAGGCCAGGGAGTTTCACCATGAGCCGATGGTTGGCCAGGCTGGCCGCCTGCCTCTTCGCCGTCTCGCTGCCGGGCCTTGCGCCGGCCACGCACAACGAGACCCAGCACACCGACCTGTCGTCGCGCGGCTGGCCGGTGAGCGATTTCAGCCTCACCGATCAGAATGGCCGCGCCTTCACCCAGGCGCAGCTGCAAGGCCGCTGGACCCTCGTGCTGTTGGGCGACACCCATTGCGGAGCGCCATGCGGCGCGGCGCTGACGGCCCTGACGGGGCTGTACCAGCGCATCAGCACCACGCAGAAGCTTGCCACCACGCAGGTGCTGTTCGTCTCGCTGGACCCGCAGCGCGATACCCCGGACGCACTACGGCGCTACCTTGCGCCGTACGACGCCCGCTTCATGGGTGCCACCGGCAGCCCGGAGACGCTGGCGCGAATGATCGATGATCTCGGCGCCAGACCGGGCGTGCCACCCGCCCCCAACGCGGCCTATCCCGGCTCGCTGATCCTGGTCGGGCCGGATGCCACGGTGCGCGGGCAGTTCCTGCCGCCGTTCGACGTGCCGTTGCTGACCGCCGCCTATCTGAAAGCACGCGTGCGCAAGTGACTCGAACGCCGTGCGCGGGAAGCCCTAGGCGGCCAGTTCGGCTTCAGGCACTGCCGAAGCTTGCGCCGGCCGGCTCCGGTGCACCAGCCCCGACAAGGCCCCCGCCGCCACGATGCACAGCCCGCCGGCCGCTTCCTTCCAGCTCAGCACCTCGGTCGCCAGCCACCACGCCGATACCGCCGCGATCACGATCTCGAACAGCATCAGCAGCGACACGCGGTTGGCCGGCAGCCGCTGCAGCCCGTACTGCACCACCGAGTTGCTGACCACCAGCACCGCCGCGAGGCCCAGCACCAGCATGACGGTGCTGACCTGCGCGCCCGCGGCGATCGTGACCGACGGGCCGTCCAGCAGCAGCGCGGCGGGCACACCCACCACCGTGCAGCCGAGGTAGACCACCACCGTGCGCACGCGGGCATCCATGTCAGGAAAGCGCTGGCCCGCGCGGCGCGACAGCACGTTGTTGACAGCAAAGCCCATGCCGCCGACCAGCCCGGACCACTCCGCAGCGGTACCCGGCAGCGGCACGCCGACCTCCGGCGTCCACAGCATCAGCCCCGCGCCAAACAAGGCCAGCGCCACCAGCGCCAGCCCCGCCGCCGACAGCCGCTCGCCCAGGAACAGCCGGGCGAACAGCGCGGTCCAGACCGGCGTCAGGTAGAACAGCAGCAGCACCCGCATCACATGGCCATTGACGCTGCCCCAGACGAAGCCGGCATTGGTCACGCCCGCGGCCAGTCCGATCGCGACGAACAGCCAGTGCGGGCGCAGGCCGGCCAGTTGCCGGCGGAACGCCAGCAGCGACACGATCGCCGCCACCGAACTCACCAGCGCCGCGGCGTGCATGCCACCCAGGCCCCAGCCCGCCAGCACGCGGTACGGGAACCAGGCGATGCCCCAGACCGAGGCGCCCAGCAGGATAGAAAGAGAAGCCTTGACCGCATGGCGGTCGGACGACGCATGCTGCGCCGCAACAGTATTTGTGCTCATGAGGGAATCTGTGGAGGCTAGCCGGGACGCCTGCCGTTCCTGCACAGGCTCGCCCCGGACGGCAACGGCGGCATCACCATGGCGTGATGCCCGCCATCCGTGCCCCCGCCGGCCGCGCGGGCCGGTCCGGCGCACGGAATCCCGCGCCGTTCCTCTATAATGCGTCGTTTTAACCGGCCCCGACCTTACAACGTGAATCCGCGCCTCGACCTGCTCCAGCCCTACCCGTTCGAGAAACTGCGGGTGCTCTTCGCGCAGGTGAAGCCTGCCGACAAGCCGGCCATCAGCTTTGGCATCGGCGAACCCAAGCATCCGACGCCCGAATTCATCAAGCAAGCGCTGGCCGAGTCACTGGCGGGGCTGGCGAATTATCCCACAACGGCCGGTTCCGACGCACTGCGACAGTGCATCGCCAGCTGGCTGGAACGCCGCTACGGCCTGCCCAAGGTCAGCCCCGCGACCGAAGTGCTCCCGGTGACCGGCTCGCGCGAAGCGCTGTTTGCATTTGCGCAGACCGTGGTCGACGGCACCAGGCCCGGCGCGCTGGTGATGTGCCCGAACCCGTTCTACCAGATCTACGAAGGCGGCGCGCTGCTGGCTGGCGCCACGCCCGTGTTCGCCAACAGCGACCCCGCGCGCAACTTTGCCCCGGCCTTCGACCGCATCGGCGACGAAGTCTGGCAAGAAGTGCAGCTGCTGTTCGTGTGCACCCCGGGCAACCCGACCGGCGCGGTGCTGTCGCTGGAAGACTGGAAGCAGCTGTTTGCGCTGTCCGACCGCTACGGCTTCGTGATCGCCTCGGACGAGTGCTACTCCGAGATCTATTTCGACGAAGGCCGCGCGCCGCTGGGTGCCCTGGAAGCCGCCCACAAGCTGGGCCGCGGCTTCGAACGGCTGGTGATGTTCTCCAGCCTGTCCAAGCGTTCCAACGTGCCGGGCCTGCGCTCGGGCTTTGTCGCCGGCGACGCCGCGCTGCTGAAGAAATTCCTGCTATACCGTACCTACCATGGCGGTGCGATGAACCCGGCGGTGCAGAGCGCCAGCATCGCCGCGTGGAACGATGAAAGCCATGTGCGCGAGAATCGCGCCGCCTACGTACGCAAGTTCAGCGAAGTGACGCCGATGCTGGCCGAAGTGCTGGACGTGGCGCTGCCCGACGCCGGCTTCTACCTGTGGGCCGATGTCTCGCGCACGGGCCTGAGCGATACCGAGTTCGCCGCGCGGCTGCTGGCCGAGCAGAACGTGACCGTGCTGCCCGGCAGCTACCTGGCGCGCGAGGCCGACGGCATCAACCCCGGCGCCAACCGCGTGCGCATGGCGCTGGTGGCCACGCCCGGGGAATGCCTGGAAGGCGCGCGCCGGATCGTGGAATTCTGCAAATCGCTGGGCTGACCCGCACTTTCCCGGGAGGGTATTTCGCCTTCTCCCGCCATCCAATCAACCACTGAAAATACGAACATGACGCAAGCACTGCAAGCCCTGATCGACCAGGCCTGGGAAGACCGCACCAGCCTGTCGCCCAAGTCCGCCCCCAACGATATCCGCGAGGCTGTCGCCAACGTCATCAGCCAGCTGGATGCCGGCACGCTGCGCGTGGCCGAGAAGCAAGGCAAGGACTGGATCGTCAACCAGTGGGTCAAGAAGGCCGTGCTGCTGTCGTTCCGCCTGGAAGACAACGCACCGATGAGCGCCGGCGGCTTTGCCCAGTTCTACGACAAGGTGCCGACCAAGTTCGCCAACTGGAGCGCCGACGACTTCGCCAAGGCTGGCTTCCGCGTGGTGCCGCCCGCCGTGGCCCGCCGCGGTTCGTTCATCGCCAAGAACGCCGTGCTGATGCCGTCGTACGTCAACATCGGCGCCTACGTCGATGAAGGCACCATGGTCGACACCTGGGCCACCGTCGGTTCGTGCGCGCAGATCGGCAAGAACGTCCACCTGTCGGGTGGCGTGGGCATCGGCGGCGTGCTGGAGCCGCTGCAGGCCAACCCGGTCATCATCGAAGACAACTGCTTTATCGGTGCGCGCTCGGAAGTGGTCGAAGGCGTGATCGTGGAAGAGAACTCGGTGATCTCGATGGGCGTGTACCTGGGCCAGTCGACCAAGATCTACGACCGCGAAACCGGCGAGATCCACTATGGCCGCGTGCCGGCCGGTTCGGTGGTGGTGGCGGGCAACCTGCCGTCCAAGGATGGCAAGTACAGCCTGTACTGCGCCGTGATCGTGAAGAAGGTCGACGCGCAGACCCGCGCCAAGACCAGCCTGAACGACCTGCTGCGCGGCGACTGATCGCACGCAAGGCGCAAGCCCTGCGGGCTGCGCCACCCGTCCCGGGGCCGTGCCCCGGGACTGCATTTCCCGTCGTCACCCCGCCTGGCCAGGCTGAACATGCCTTCCCTCCGCAAGCGACTCATGGCCCTGGATCCCACCACCGTCAGTACCGTGCTCTCCCTGTTGCCCACCATTCTCGAGCAGGCTAACAAGACCATCGAGAAGCTCAAGAAAAGCAAGCGCAAGGACGGCACGCCCGAAGGCGCGGTGGCCGACACGCGCGATCCCGCCGCCCGCATTGCCGAGCTGGAAGCGGCCGCCGTGCAGCAGGCCGAAGCCGTCAAGCTGCTGGCCGAGCAGCACGCCATCACCATCGAGGCACTGCGCAAGGAAGCCGCGCGGCTGGACCGCCGCCTGCGCCTGATGACCGCGGTGGCCATGGGCGGCGTGGCGCTTGGGTTGGGCGGCCTGGTGATTGCACTGAACCTGCTGTTCCGCTGATCCTGCCGCGAGGCAACACACCTGCATTCCATCAAGACTAGCCATGACCGTCCTGCTCTACGGCATTCCCAACTGCGATACCGTCAAGAAAGCCCGCACCTGGCTGGATGCCAACGGCGTGGCCTACAGCTTCCACGACTTCAAGAAGCAAGGGGTGGATGAAGCCATGCTGCGCGGCTGGCTCAAGCACGTGCCGCTGGCCACGCTGCTCAACCGCAAGGGCACCACCTGGCGCGCGCTGTCGGACGCCGACAAGGCCCGCGCCGAGCAGGAAGCCGGCGCGATCGCGCTGATGCAGCAAAGCCCGTCGCTGATCAAGCGCCCGGTGCTGGCCCACGATGGCAAGGTGATGGTCGGCTTCTCCGACGACCAGTACGCCAGCCAGTTCTGATTTCCCGATTTCCGCTGTCCCATGACTGCCACCCTTGCCCTGACCGAAGACCTGATCCGCCGCCGCTCCGTCACACCCGCCGACGAAGGCTGCCAGGCCATCCTGGAAACCCGCCTGAAGGCGCTCGGCTTCGACTGCGAAGCCCTCGTCAGCGGCCCTGACGATTTCCGCGTGACCAACCTGTGGGCGGTGAAGCGCGGCACGCAGGGCAAGGACGGCAAGCTGCTGGTGTTCGCCGGCCATACCGACGTGGTGCCGACCGGCCCGCTGGAGCAATGGCACTCGGATCCGTTCGAGCCGACCCACCGTGACGGCAAGCTGTATGGCCGGGGCGCCGCCGACATGAAGACCTCGATCGCCGGCTTCGTGGTGGCGGTGGAGGAATTCGTCAAGGCGCATCCCGCGCATGCCGGTTCGATCGGCTTCCTGATCACCAGCGACGAGGAAGGCCCGGCGCACGACGGCACCATCAAGGTGGTGGAAGCGCTGACCGCACGCGGCGAGCGCCTGGACTACTGCGTGATCGGCGAGCCGACCTCGGTCAACGCGCTCGGCGACATGGTCAAGAACGGCCGTCGCGGCTCGCTGTCGGGCAAGCTCACGGTCAAGGGCATTCAGTGCCATATCGCGTACCCGCACCTGGGCCGCAACCCGATCCATGAAGCCGCCCCGGCGCTGGCAGAGCTGGCCGCCGAGCTATGGGACCAGGGCAACGAATACTTTCCGCCCACCAGCTGGCAGATGTCGAACATCCACGGCGGCACTGGCGCCACCAACGTGATCCCGGGCCACGTCACCATCGACTTCAATTTCCGCTTCTCGACCGCCAGCACGCCGGAAGGCCTGAAGGCGCGCGTGCATGCGATCCTGGACCGCCACAGCCTCGAATACACGCTGGACTGGACCCTGGGCGGCGAGCCCTTCCTGACCCCGCGTGGCGAGTTGTCCGAGGCGCTGGCGTCCGCCATCCAGGCCGAGACCGGCTTCCAGACCGAGCTGTCGACCACCGGCGGCACCTCCGACGGCCGCTTTATCGCCAGGATCTGCCCGCAGGTGATCGAGTTCGGCCCGCCCAACGCCAGCATCCACAAGATCGACGAGCACGTCGAAGTGCGCTTTATCGAGCCACTGAAGAACGTCTACCGCGGCGTGCTGGAACGCCTGGTCGCCTGATTTTTTCGCCGAAAGACACCCTACATGGCAACGCCCTCCCCCCTGCGCACCGTGCGCGACCTGCTGCGTCTCGCAGTCTCGCGCTTTACCGCCGCGCGCCTGTCCTTCGGCCACGGCAGCGCCAATGCCTATGACGAAGCCGCCTACCTGGTGCTGCATACGCTGAACCTGCCGCTCGACACGCTCGATCCGTTCCTGGACGCGCGCCTGCTGCCGGAAGAAGTTGATGCCGTGCTGAAGGTCATTGACCGCCGCGTCAGCGAGCGCGTGCCGGCCGCCTACATCACGCACGAAGCCTTTATGCACGGCCTGCGCTTCTACGTGGACTCGCGCGTGATCGTGCCGCGCAGCTTTATCGGCGAACTGCTGCAGGACGGGCTGGAGCCGTGGGTGGGCGAGACCGAGCAGATCGGCCCCGTGCTGGAGCTGTGCACCGGCTCGGGCTGCCTGCCGATCGTCGCCGTGCATGTGTGGCCCAACGCCAGCATCGACGCCGTCGACATCTCGCCCGATGCACTCGCGGTGGCGCGGCGCAACGTGGCCGACTACAAGATGGACGACCGCATCCGGCTGTACCAGGGCGACCTGTACGCGCCGCTGCCGCATGGCGCGACCTACGATGTGATCCTGACCAACCCGCCGTATGTCAACGAAGCGTCGATGCAGGCGCTGCCGCCCGAGTACCTGGCCGAGCCGCGCATCGCGCTGGCTGGGGGTGACGATGGGATGGATGTGGTGCGGCGGATCATCGCCGGAGCCAAGGCGCACCTGAATCCGGGTGGTGTGCTGGTGGTGGAGATTGGGAATGAGCATGCCAATGTGGAAGCCGCCTTCCCTGAACTGGAGATCATCTGGCTGCCGGTCAGCGCGGGCGATGAGCAGGTGTTCTTGCTGACGTACGACGCATTGCCGGGGTAATCGGCATAGCGAACCGACTGTGTGCTCCCCTCTCCCGCGAGCGGGAGAGGGGAGCACACATCAGGATCTCAAGCGTCAGTGGACCTGTTCATCCCACGCGCAATGTGGGCGAACACCGGCCACCCCACGGCCATTAATCTCACGCAAGCTCTACACTCGCTGCAGATACCGTCGTCGGCCCGTGACTGCCCCGCCGGGCGTTCTCCTCCGACAACAACAGCGTCTTCGCCTCCGCACCCAGTGCCGTGGCAAACCCTGAAGCCGTGACCGCCAGCAACACCCCTCTCCCCGGTTCACCCGACGCCCTGCCCGCCCGGGCCGCGGCCACGCATGCCGTGCGCGGCATCGCCATGCTGACCTTCGCCTTCGCGCTCAGCCAGTTCTTCCGCTCCTGCCTGGCGGTCATGGCGCCCGAACTGCAGCATGACTTCGGCCTGTCGCCGGCGGGGTTCGGCGCGCTGTCGTCTTCGTTCTTCCTGGCCTTCGCCGTGGCGCAGATCCCGGTGGGCATCGCCTTCGACCGCTACGGCGTGGGCCGGCCCACCGCGCTGCTGCTGGCCGTGGGCGCGCTGTCGTCGATCGTATTCGTGCTGGCGCCCAACGGTACCGCCGCCACGCTGGCCCAGGTCGGCCTGGGGCTGGCCTGCGCGCCGGTGTTCATGGGGCTGCTACACTTCGCCTCCGAGCAGTTGTCCGAGCGCGATTACACCCGCGTGGTCAGCCGCTCCAACGCCATGGGCATGATCGGCGCGTTGTGCGCCACCGCACCGCTGGGCTGGGCGATCTCGCTGATCGGCTGGCGCCCGTCGATGGCGGTGTCGGCGCTTGGGATGGTGGCGGCCTGCTATGGCGTCTGGCGCTTCGTGCGCGACCAGGGCCATGCGGAGGCGCGCAGCGCATCGTGGCCGGCGATGCTGTCAGAGAGCGTGCAGCTCTTGCGGCTGGCGCCGCTGTGGACGCTGATCCCCCTGTGCGTGGCGATGGCCGCCGGCACCGCCTTCCGCAACGCCTGGAGCGGGCCCTATCTCGCCGACGTCTTCGGCCTGGGCTCGGCGCCGCGCGGCGTGGCGCTGACGTTGCTGAGCCTGGCCGGCTTCATGACCGCCTTCCTGTTGCCGGTGCTGGTCCGCCGCAGCACGCTCAAGTCCACCATCGTTGGCTGGTCGTGCTTTGCCATGTCGGGCGCGATCCTGCTGGCGCTGTGGCCCGCCACCGGCATCGGTTACGGCGTGGCGATGATGGCGCTGCTGTCGACCATCGGCATGCTGCATCCGCTGGTGATGGCGCAGGGCCGCGGCCTGATCCCGCCGTCGCGCCGCGGGCGCGGGCTGGGGCTGCTCAATACCTTCGTGTTCCTCGGGTCGGCGCTGACATCGTGGGCGTTCGGGCTGATCGCCAATGCGGGCCATGTGCGCGAGTGGCCGGTGGCGTCCACCTATTCGGCGATCTTCGTGTCGGCCGCTCTGCTGATCGCCGCGGCGCTGGTGCCATACCTTTTCAGTCCGCCGCATCCGACCAACTAGACCTGCGGATCAACCGGGCGACAGCACCCGCACCATGTCGGCAATGATGGTGAAGCGGATCACGCGCAGGCACGCCAGTTCGCCGGCAAACCCGCTGGTCAGCGTCGGGCGCTCGTGCGCCATGGCGGCATTCCGCTGCTCCGCCTGCTCGTAGAGTGCTTGCGCCGCTGGCCCGATGCCGCGCAGCATCGCATCCAGCCGCCGCTCGGCGGTCACCGTCGTCAGCCCCAGCGCGCGCCCCGCCTCCAGCACCAGCGCGCGCGAAAAATCGCCATAGAACTCGACACCCAGGACCGGCCACGCAAACCGGTGCACCTCGGGCCAGCCGGTCTTGCCATAGGTGCGGGTGGCGTAGGCCGCCTCGCTCAGCAGGTCGTAGAACGGCGCCAGCGCAATGCCCGCAGCGGACACCAGGAAGCTCAGGTTCTTAAGGTGCGCGTCCGAGTTGCCCACCAGGATATTGAACACCAGCCAGTCGAACAACCGCGCCCGCGCCACCGCCGGCGCGCGGCACAGCGCGGCCAGTTCCGTCAGCCGCTCGACGCTGCCCTGGTCGTACTTGAAGGTGCGCGGCAGGTTCAGCAGCTGGCACGCGTCGATCGCATGCAGCCGCTCCCACTGCCCCGTGGGCGCCAGGCGCCGGTCGAAGCGGTCGATCAGGTAGACCGGCGCCGGCACATAGCGCCGGTGCACCGGCGGCACGTCCAGCTTCAGCCGGGCCGCCAGCGACATCACGAACCATTCGTTGGCGACCGAATGCGGATAGAACTCCTGCATCTGGTGCGTCGGCTTCAGGATATGCGTCGACGGGGTATCCGCGCCGGGCTCGAACAACGCGCCGTCGCGCAGCACCACCGCCAGCTTGTGCTGGGCGCCCGCCAGCGACATGCGCTTGACCGCGCCATGCGTCAGTGGAACGCTGGGCAGGCTGTGGATGCGCGCATCGAGCGCCGCGTCGGTCAGGGGCCGCAGGTTCGGCACGGCGGCGGGCGTGCGCCCCGGCGGCAGCAGCGTCAGCGAGCCCGCCGACTCCGCGCCATAGTGCGCCAGCAGCGCAAAGGCGTCGGCCTCGTTGCGGATGCTGGCGTCGCGCGCCAGCAGTGCGCGCTGGCCATCCTCGGGCAGCAGGTTGTCGAAGTACCACTGCACCGGGCGCAGCGTGCTGCCATCGGCCAGCGGTGTGGCCTGCAGCGGCAAGGTGGGGCTCAGCGCGAAGGCGTGCGGGCTGCCGAGCCAGGCCGGGTCATAGCGGAACGACCAGACATCGTTGGCATCGCGCAGCTCACCGACCGGCGTGCCGTTGATGCTGGCGACCAGTACGCGCTCAGCCATGCTGGCCGGTCCCGCGTGCTGCCGCGCGGCGCTTGTTGCTGCGCGCCTGGCGCTGCCTGAGCTTGTCCCGCTCGGCGTCGACCAGCGGCGCCGCTGCGTCCGGCACATCGACCGTCACGCGCAGGCCCAGCCCTTCCAGTACCTGAAACAGCTTGCCCCACTGGATGCCCTCCGCGCCGTTCTCGACGCGGACCATGAAGTTTTCGCTGACGCCGATGGCGCCGGCGGCATCGTCCTGCCGCAGGCCCTGGGCCTTGCGGGCGGCGCGCACGAAGGCGCCGATATCGCTGGGGTCGTTGAGTGACAGTTGCACAAAAAATCTCCCTGATCGCAAAGACTTTAGTGCGTCCAATCCAGAAAATCAAGAAATCTCCTCGATCGCAAAGATTTTACCTTGCAACCGCAGCCCCAACGCTAAAATCTCCTCGTTTGCAAGGATTTTTGAGAAGGCCAGCTCTTCGGCAGAGCCGACGGGCACAACAATTCGGCCCGGCGCCGGTGTACCGCTTCACCTGCAAAAAGCCAGACTTATCGATTTAAGAATTCCGCCAGCGCGCTTACGCCTTTACCGTCTGTGTGACACCAGCGTCCCAGCCTATATCCGACAACAGGGGACCACGGCCGCACCGCGCGGCCGCATAACGAGGAGACAAGTTCATGGCATCCACCCTGCGCCCCGCCTGGGGCCGTCGCGCATGGCTGGCCGGCTTGCTGGCCACGGCCGCAGTCGCCGCCGTACCGTTTGGCGCGAAGGCCGAGACGTGGCCGTCACGCCCGATCCAGCTGCTGATCCCGTACCCCCCGGGCGGCAGTGCCGACCTGCTGGCGCGCCCGGTCGCGGCAAAGCTGCAGGAGCGGCTCGGCCAGCCGGTGGTGCTCGATTACCGTCCCGGTGCCGGCGGCACCATTGCCAGCCAGGCACTGGCACGAGCCAAGCCAGACGGCTACACGCTGATCATGGTGCTGGCCGCGCATGCCATCAATGCCAGCCTGTACCCCAAGCTGCCCTATGACACGCGCAAGGATTTCGCCCCGGTATCGCTGGTAGCCAACCTGCCGATGATCCTGGCGGGCAGCCCGTCGCTGCAGGCCACCAATGTGGCGGAGCTGATCGCGCAGGCCAAGGCCGCGCCCGGCAAGCTGACCTTCGCCTCGGCCGGCAACGGCAATACCGGCCACCTGGCGGGCGAGCTGTTCGATTCCGTGGCGGGCATCAAGATGACCCATGTCCCTTACAAGGGCAGCGCGCAGGTGGTGACGGCGATGCTGTCGGGCGAGGTCCAGCTGACTTTCGACAGCATCTCGACCACGCTGCCGCATGTGAAGAGCGGCAAGCTGCGCGCGCTGGCGGTCACCGGCAGCCAGCGCGCCGCGGTCGCGCCCGACGTGCCGACGCTGGCCGAAGCCGGCGTGCCGGGCATCAACATCACCGGCTGGTATGCCGTGCTGGCGCCGGCCGGCACGCCACAGCCCGTGATCGACCGCCTCAGCACCGAGATCGCCACGGTGCTGCGCCAGCCCGACCTGAAGGCCACGCTGGCGACCAACGGCTACGAGCCGGTGGGCTCCACGCCGGCAGCACTGCGCAGCCATATCGATGCCGAGATCAGCCGCTGGAGCAAGGTGGTCAAGGAGTCCGGCGCGCAAATCCAGTAAGTCCCCCGATTCGTCATTGCTCATCGGGCGCCGCCTGGCTGGCGCCCGCATTCTCTTGCTGAATATGACCCAACCTACCCCGCTCCAACGCCCCTTCACCACCATGTCCGCGCTTGTGCGCGAGCACGCCACGCAACGCCCCGCGCAGCGCGCGCTGATGCACGGCGAGCGCGTCATGGACTACGCTGGCCTAGACGCCGCGATGGACCGCATCGCCGCAGCGTTGGCACGCGACGGCGTGCGTCCCGGCGAGGCCATCGCGATCTGCGCGTCATCCTCGATCGAATATGCGGCGGTCTACCTGGGCGCGGTACGCGCTGGCGTGGTGGTGGCGCCGCTGGCCCCGTCGTCCACGGCGGAAAGCCTGGCCGGAATGGTCGCCGATTCAGGCGCGTGCATCCTGTTCACCGATGCCGCAGTGGCAGAAGCCCTGCAGCCCGTGCGCGACAAGCTGGCCGGCACGCCCGTGGTCACGCTCGACGGCAGCGATGCCGGGCAACCCTACGAGTCTTGGCTCGCCCCCGCCGGCACGCCAGTGACGGAGCCCGAGATCCGCCCGGAGATGCCGCTGAACATCATCTA
Source organism: Cupriavidus sp. DF5525 (assembly GCF_040149425.2). Taxonomy (NCBI): domain Bacteria; kingdom Pseudomonadati; phylum Pseudomonadota; class Betaproteobacteria; order Burkholderiales; family Burkholderiaceae; genus Cupriavidus; species Cupriavidus sp. DF5525. Next base: position 2,475,659 of record NZ_CP168265.1, read on the forward strand.
CTCGTCCGGCACTACCGGCCTGCCCAAGGGCATCGTGCAGTCGCACGGCATGCGCTGGGCGCACGTGTCGCGCGGCGCGGCCACCGGCTATGGCACGCACGCCGTGACGCTGCTGTCCACGCCGCTCTATTCGAACACCACGCTGGCCAGCTTCTTCCCAACCATCGGCCTGGGCGGCACGGCGATCCTGATGGCCAAGTTCGATGCCGGCCAGTACCTGGCACTGGCGCAACAGCATCGCGTCACGCATACCATGCTGGTGCCGGTGCAGTACCAGCGCCTGCTGGCGCATCCGGAGTTCGATCGCCACGACCTGTCGTCCTTCCAGCAGAAATTCTGTACCAGCGCGCCGTGCAGCCCGGCGCTGAAGGCCGATGTGCTGCGGCGCTGGCCGGGCGGGCTGACCGAGCTGTACGGCATGACCGAAGGCGGCGGCAGCTGCCTGCTGCATGCTCACCAGTTCCCGGACAAGCTGCACACTGTCGGCCGCCCCGCGCCTGGCGCCGACATCCGCATCATCGACGACGAGGGCAGCGAACTGCCGCCCGGCAGCGTCGGCGAAGTGGTCGGCCGCTCGGCAGCGATGATGAACGGCTACCACAACCAGCCCGAGAAGACCGCCGAGACCGAATGGCATGACGCGCAGGGCCAGCGCTTTATCCGCACCGGCGATATCGGCCGCTTCGACGACGACGGCTTCCTGGTGCTGCTCGATCGGAAGAAGGACATGATCATCACGGGCGGCTTCAACGTCTACCCGAGCGATCTCGAGGCCGTGGTGCGCGAGCATCCGGCGGTCGCGGAGGTATCGGTGGTGGGCGTGCCGTCGGAGCGCTGGGGCGAGACGCCGGTGGCCTTCGTCGCGTTGCGTGCGGGCGGCGGCGCCACCGCGCAAGACGTGCTGGCATGGGCCAACGAGCGCCTGGGCAAGACCCAGCGGCTGTCCGAACTGCACGAGGTCGACAGCCTGCCGCGCAGTGCGATCGGCAAGGTGCTCAAGCGCGAACTGCGTGACCGGCTGGTGCAGGCCTGAGCGCGCAGGAGTGACCGGACGAGACGCGCTTGGCAAAGCACAATCGAAGAAAGTTCGCGAGGGTGCTTGCGAAATTGCAAAGGCGTCTCTATAATTCGCGCCTTCGCTAGGCTCGTAGCTCAGCTGGTTAGAGCACCACCTTGACATGGTGGGGGTCGTTGGTTCGAGTCCAATCGAGCCTACCAACGCATAAAGGAAACGGACGGTACGCATCGCGCACCGTCCGTTTTTCTTTTGGCGCTCGCCTGTCAGGCGCCGATGCCGAACTCTGCCAGCACCGCTTCCGTGTGCTGCCCCAGCGCGGGCGCCTCGCCTGTCGGCGCCACAGCGCCAGCCATGCCCGGCAGGTTGGCCCACGGCACCGCGCCGATCCCCGCCAGCGGCAGCCGGCCGAATACCCCCGCCTTTGCGCATTGCGCGCTCTCCAGCAGGTCACGCGCATGGCCCACGCGCCCGAACAGCACGTCATGCTCGGTCAGCAGCGCCTCCCAATGCGCCAGCGGCTGCGCGGCCAGGGCCTGTGCGACGCGCTTGTTCAACTCCGCCGCGCGCGGCAAGCGGCCTGCACTGGTGCGCAGCTCCGCATCGTCGAGCCAGTCGCCGAAGCCCAGCAGCTTCGCCAGGCGCGCGAACATCGCATCATTGAGCATGCTCACATAGAGCCGGCCATCGGCCGCCTCGAACAGCCCGGTAGGCGCATTGGCAGCGGCCAGTTCCGCGTCGGGGAACATCGCATCGTCCACCATCAGGTAAGACTGCAGCGCCGCGCTGGTTTCCAGCAGCGACAGCCGCACATGCCGGCCCTTGCCGCTGCGTGCGGCCTTGAACAGCGCCGCCGCCGCATGCTGGGCCGCATAGAGACCGGTGCTCAGGTCGACCAGGTAGAAAGCGATGCGGCGCGGCTGGCCCGCGGCGTCGCGGTTCAGGTGCATCAGGCCACTGAAGGCCTGCATGGTGGTGTCGACCGCCGGCATCGATGCCATCGGACCGGCGTGGCCGTAGCCGGAGATCGAGACATAGACCAGCGCCGGGTTGCGCGCGGCCAGCGCTTCATAGCCCACGCCCATGCGCTCGGCCACGCCGGGCCGGAAGTTCTGGATCACCACGTCGGCCCGCTCCGCCAGCCTGGCGATGGCGGCGCGGCCGCTTTCGGTGCGCGCATCCAGCAGCACGCTTTCCTTGCCCGCATTGCAGGCCACCGCAATCGCGGTCTGCCCGGCGCGGATGCGCCCCATCTGCCGCGACCAGTCACCGCCCGGCGGCTCCACCTTGATCACGCGCGCGCCCTGCTGGCGCAGGATCAGCCCGCAATACGGGCCGGCTATGCCCTGGCTCAGGTCGAGCACGGTCAGGCCGTCCAGCATGGCGTCGTCGTTGTTGCCGGGTATCGCTTGTGCGTGCTGCATGTCGTCCTCCGCGTTTCAGATATCCAGCATGACCTTGCCGATGGCACGGCGCGACATCGTGGTGTCCACCGCCTCGAGCCAATCGCGCAGCGGGAAGTGCTGCAGCACCGGTGGTGCCAGTTCGCCGCTGGCCACCGTCTGCATGATCTGCGCGACCACCTGCTGCACCTGCGGCGCAAAGCGCTTGCGCTCGTCGGTCAGGCCCCAGCCGATGTAGTAGCCGTAGTTGAAGCCGATCAGCCACAGGTTCTTGACCAGCAGCAGGTTGGTCGGCACCTCCGGGATGCGCCCGCTGGCAAACCCGATCGACAGCAAACGCGCGCCCGGTGCCGTGCAGCGCAGCGAGGCATCGAACAGGTCGCCGCCCACCGGATCGAACACCACGTCCGCCCCGCCCGCCGGGCACAGCGCCTTGACCGATGCCACCAGCGTGGCCGCGTCGGACGGCAGCGCATGTGCCGCACCGTTGCGCAGCGCCGCCTCGCGCTTGGCCTCGGTGCTCGCGGTGGCGATCACGCGCGCGCCCATCAGGCGGCCCACCTGCACCGCCGCCGTGCCCAGCGCACCGCTGGCGCCGTGTACCAGCATGGTCTCGCCCGGCTGCAGCGCTGCGCGCCACGCCAGCGCGGCCCACACCGTGCCGTAGGTGACGGGCAGCGCAGCGGCGTGCGCCAGCTCCAGCCCATCAGGAACGGGATAGACCGTGTCGGCCGTGGTCACCACTTCCTCGGCAAAGCCGCCCCAGTCCAGCGCCGCGGCCACGCGCATGCCCGGACGCAGGCGCGTGACGTCGGGCGCCACTTCGATGATCTCGCCCGCCGCCTCGGTGCCGGGGGTGAACGGCAGCGGCGGCTTGCGCTGGTACTTGCCGGAGACGAACAGGCTCAGCGCAAAGCCCACGCCTGCATGCCGCACGCGGATGCGCACCTGCCCGGGAGCGAGCGGGCGGCGCGGGATGCGCTGCAGATCCAGTTCGCTCCAGTGGCACCAGCGGGAGCAGACCAGCCCCAGGTAATCGTCCTCTTGCATCGGTAATCCTGTCATTCCAGCGTGATGCCGACATCGCGGATGATGCGGCTCCATTTGTCGCGGTCGCCCTTCATTACCGCCGCGAAGCCCTCCGGCGTGCCGCCTACGGGCACCAGGTTGAGGTCCTGCATTTTCTTCGCGACTTCCGGCAGGCGCACGATGCGCGCGACCTCGCGCGACAGCGCCTCCACCCGCGCCCTCGGTACGCCGGCCGGGAACAGCAGCCCCATCCACGCATCCGGTTCGAAGCCCTGGTAGCCCGCCTCGCGGAAGGTCGGCACCTTGGGCAGCAGCGCCGAGCGCTCGGTGCCGGCGATCGCCACCGGCACCAGCTTGCCGCCCTGCAGCAGCGGCATCGCCGTACCGACCGCAATGAAGCCGATCTTCACGTGCCCGGCCGCCAGGTCGGTGGCCAGCGGCGCGCCGCCCTTGTAGGCGACGTGCTCCATCTGCAGGCCCGCCTCGCGCTTGAGCAGCTCGCCCAGGATATGGCCGGTGGTGCCGGCACCGTAGGAGCCATACGGATACTTGCCGGGGTTGGCCTTGAGCAGCGCCACCAGCTCCGGCAGCGTGCGCGCCGGAAAGTCCGGCGATACCGCCAGGATGGTCGACGAGATCGCCACCTCGCTGACCGGCGTGAAGTCGGCGATCGGATCGTAGCCGATGCGCGGGTACAGCGACGGGTTCTGCACGTGCGCGGTGAAGGTCAGCAGCGCGGTATAGCCGTCGCGCGCGGCGCGGGCCACGTACTTGGTGCCGGTAGTGGTCCCTGCGCCCGGCTTGTTGTCGACGATGACCGGCTGGCCCCAGCTCTTGGTCAGCTCCTGCCCGATCAGCCGCGCCACCGCATCGTTCACATTGCCGGCCACCGAGGGCACGACGATGGTCAGCGGGCGCGATGGATAGGGTTCGCTGTCATTGCCGGTGGACGTATCGGTGGCGGCGAAGCTGATGGTCGCGGTGGCGGCCAGCACTACGCTGAGCATGGCGGCGCGCAGCCGCTGCAGGCAAGGGGTCAACATTGGTTCGTCTCCGATTTGGCTCCCTTCTTTGATGACTGCCTGTGGTCGGCAGTACGCGAGGGATGCCAGCGCAGTCTAGGCCACCCACACGCCGCCGGCGATTCCCGCGCGGCGCGAGCCAAGTCCTCGCGGGCATGGCGCAGCGCCGCATCGGCGCCTGGCCTGAACGCCATGGCGCTGGCGCTACAATGGCCCGCTCCACTTCCGCGCCCGGTACGCCCATGCGATTCGAGGATCTTGCAGCCTTCCTGGTAGTCAGCGAGCACGGCAACCTGCACCGCGCCGCCGATACCCTCGGCATGACGCAGTCCGGCCTGTCCAAGACGCTGGCGCGGCTGGAGGGCGAGGCCGGCATGCCGCTGTTCGAGCGCACCCCGCGCGGGCTGGTGCTGACCAGCGTGGGCAAGACCCTGCTCGCGCATGCCCGCAAGATCTCGCTGGCGGCCACCGACTTGCGCAACGAGCTGGCCGAACAACGCCTGGCGCGCGCTGGCACGGTGCGGCTGGGGGCGATTCCCTACCTGGTGCCTTCGCTGCTGTCGCCGCTGCTGGCGCAGTTCTTCGTCAGCCGCCCGCTGGCGGTGTTCTCGATCGAGACTCACCTGAGTGCGCGTCTGATGGCGGTGCTGCAGAACGGCGATGCGGACCTGATCCTGGCCGCCCGCCCGGCAAGCGTGCCGGAGGACATCGACTGGCTGCCGCTGGGGCCACTGACCATGCAGATCGTCTGCCGCAGCGGCCATCCGCGCCAGGACCGCTTTCGCACGCTGGCCGACCTGACGGAGGAGCGCTGGGCGGTGCCGGCCAGTTCGCTCTACCTGCGGCAGTGGCTGGAAGAACGGTTCACTTCGGTCGGCCTGCCGCCGCCGCGCGTGGCGGTGGAAAGCACGGCCTCGCCGGTGGCCTTCGGCGAACTGCTGCGGCACTCGGACCTGCTCGGCATCATGCCGCCGCGCATCCTGAAGCAGGCCGAAGGCCAGGGCCTGCGGGCCATCAGCGGCCCGGGGATGTCGTGGCAGCACGAGCTGGCGGTGCTGTGGCGCGCCGGTGGCTACCTGTCGCCGATCTGCCAGGATTTCCGCGATGCGGTGGTGAAGTGGTGCGAAGAGACGGAGATCTGAGCGCGGCAAGGGCTCAGGGCACCCACCAGTAGCGGGTGATATGAAAGAACACCGGTGCGGCGAACACGACCGAGTCGAGCCGGTCGAGCATGCCGCCGTGGCCCTGGATCATGTGACCCCAGTCCTTGATGCCGCGGTCGCGCTTGATCGCCGACATCACCAGCCCGCCCAGGAAACCCATCAGCGCGATGACCAGCGCGATCGCCCCGGCCTGCCACGGCGAGAACGGCGTGATCCACCACAGCGCCGCACCCAGCGCGGTGGCGCTGGCCACGCCGCCGACAAACCCTTCGACTGTCTTGGACGGTGACAGCAGCGGCGCGATCTTGCGCTTGCCGCACAGCTTGCCCCACACGTACTGCAGCACGTCGCTGCCCTGCACCACGATCACCAGGAAGGCGATCAGCAGCAGATTGCGGCCCTCGAAGCCGGGGATCGGCAGCGTCAGCAGCGCCGGCACGTGCGAGATGCAGAACACGCAGATCATCACCGCCCACTGCACCCCGGCGCAGCGTTCCAGGAAGCGCGTGGTCTCGGACGACAGCGCCGCCAGGATCGGCAGGATCAGGAAGGCGTAGACCGGGATCAGGATCGAGAACATGCCGTACCAGCCGATATAGACCAGCACGTACTGCAGCGGCAGGAACACGAAGAACGCAGCGACAATGGCGCGATGGTCGCCGCGCCGCGTGGTGATGATGGTGACGAACTCGCGCAGTGCGAAGAACGACAGCAGGTAGAACAGCACGATCACCGCGGTGCGCCCGAGCGCGAAGGCCACGCCCATGACGCCGATCATCCACCACCAGGCGCCGACGCGCTGCGCCAGGTTGTCGATCACCGCGTGCTGGCCGCCGCCGGCCACGCGCCAGCGCAGCAGCGCGGTCACGGTCGAGGCCAGCATCAGCACGCCGAACAGGCCGCCGAACAGCAGCCAGGTTTCGTGGCTCCAATGGAGAGTCGGCATGGTCATCATTCCAGTTCCGGGGCGAGCGACAGCAGGCCATCGCGGCAGCGGGCAAGGAAGTCTTCCTTGGCCTCGCCGTCGGCCACCAGCACGGGCTGGCCGAAGGTCACGGTGCACAGTAGCGGCACCGGCACGACCTCGCCTTTGGGCATCACGCGGTTGAGATTGTCGATCCAGACCGGCACGAACTCCACCGCCGGGCAGGCGCGCGCCAGGTGGTAGATGCCGCTCTTGAACGGCAGCAGGCGCGCATCGGTGGTATTGCGCGTGCCTTCGGGAAACAGGATCAGCGAATCGCCACCTTCCAGCGCGCCCCGCATCAGCGCCACCGGGTCACTGCCAGGATCGCTATGGGTGCGGTCGATCAGCAGCGCGCGGAACACGTCGCGGCCGATAAAGCGCCGCAGCGGCGAGCAGTCCCAGTAGTCGGCGCCGGCCACCGGGCGTGTGCCCGTGCGCAGGTCAGGCGGCAGGCAGCCCCAGATCAGCACGAAGTCGCCGTGGCTGCTGTGGTTGGCAAAGTAGACGCGCTGCACCGCGGCCGGGATGCAGCCTTGCCAGTTGGCGCGCATGCCGGTCAGCAGTCGCGCAAAGACGATGATGGCGCGCGCGGTGGCGCGGGCAAGCCACATGGTGTTACCTCAGCATCAATATGAGCAAGGTGAGCGCGAGCTGGGCTGCGGCCAGCACGGCGCTGGCGCGCACCAGCCGCATGGCGCCGCGGGCGCGTTCGGGCAGCGGGCGGCCGGCGCGCTGCGTGGTGAGCCAGCCCAGCTCGATCAACGCGGTATCGAGCGCGGCCAGGTCGGGCGACCCGTAACGGCTGGCGGCCGCCACCAGCGCGTCGAAAAGGCGCCGGTCGATCGCCACGCGCAGCAGCAGCCATAATTGCGCCAGCGCCAGCAGCAACGGCGCGGCGGCCAGCGCGCGCGGCGCCTGTGCGGTCACCGCCAGCCAGGCCGTGGCCATGGCAAAAGCAAGCCCCGCCAGGCCGATCCACATCGCGCCTGACAATGCGCCGGCCACGGCATGGGCGATCCACGCGTCGGTATTGTCGCGGCGGATACTGTCGATGGGATCAGCGCGCATCGCCGGCCTCCGGCACAGGGGGATGGTCGAGCCAGCGCTGCAGCGCCTCGGCATGCTCGCGCCCGAGCACCACCGCCGGGCGGTGCGCGCGCAGCGCGGCCAATGCCGCGTCGGCATCGCGCAGCCCCTGCCGGCGCGCCAGCCATGCGGCCGCCACCAGCGCGCTGCGCGAGTAGCCGAGCGCGCAGCTCACCAGCACGCGACGGCCCTGTGCCTGCCAGGCTTCGAGCTGGGCCACGGCCTGCTCCAATTGCCCTGGCGTAGGCACGGTCAGGTCCAGCACCGGCACGCAGCGATAGGCCAGCGCGGCGTTGGTGGCTGCGCGCGGCAGTTCGGCGCTCAGGTCGAGCACGGCATCGGCGCCAAGCGTGCGCAGCTCGGCATCGGTCGGGAAGCGGCCGACCCAGACGCCATCGGCGATCGGGCTGGCCTGCGGCGCGCGCCGCGTCCACCAGCGGGAATTGAGGAAGGCGCCGAGCAGGTAAGGCGCAAGCACCCAGCACGCGGCGGGCGCCATCGCGCCATCGCCGGCCTTCTGGAACCAGCCCGGCGCTGCCAGCGCGTAGGCCCGCGCGACGCAGGCCAGCGCCAACACGCCCCACAGCAGCAGGAACGCCAGCGTCACGGATGTGCCCAGTGCCACCAGCGCGCACAGCAACGCCACCACCGCCCCGAGCGCGTAGCGGCGCGCCATCCGGCGCGTGCGCGCATCAGGCCCGCCCGCTGCGACCGCCGGCAGCTGCAGCGGGAACAGGTAGACGCACAGCCAGCCGACCAGCGCCCCGGTAGGCACGTCGATCAGGTGGTGCTGCCAGGTCGTCAGCACCGAAATGCCGATCAGCGCGAACCAGCCGTGCAGCAGCCAGCGCCAGCCGCCGCGCAGGACTGTCGCGAAGGCGACCCACAGGATCACCAGCAGGCTGATATGCAGCGACGGCGCCTGGTTGAACGGCAGGTCGAAGCCGCCCAGCAGCGTGAAGAGTTCGCCGGGCAGCCCGTCTGCGGGCGGCCGGGCAAAGGCAAAGCGCAGCGGGAAGGCGATAAAGCACGCCACCGAGACCAACTGCGCCATCAGCAGCCGCTTGACATGCGTCACCAGCGCCGCCCGCGTACGCCACAGGAAGAAGGAGATGCCGTACAGCAGGTCGATCGACCAGTACGGCACGATGGTCCACGGCAGGAACGGGATGTCCCCCTCCCATTCGAAGTAGACCGAAGGCACGTGCGCGCGCTGGCTCGCCAGCCAGTTGGCAAAGCCGTAGCTGGAGAAGAACAGCGCGCCGGCACCGGCCAGCAGCAGGCAGGCCAGCGCCCAGGGACGCTCGCCCGCGGACGAATCCGTCGCGGCGTCGGCGGGCAGCGTGCTCATGCGCCGCGCCTGCGCGCCAGGCTGACGGTGAAGATGCCCCACGGGTCGATGCGCTGGGTCACCTTGTCGAAGCCTGCCGCGCGCACCAGTTCGTCCATCTCGGCCTGCGAACGGCGGCGCATCACCCAGGCGGCGCCGGCTCGGTGGCTGGTCAGCGCGCGCGCGATGAACTCCAGCTGTGGGTGCCAGGGCTGGCCGGTGTAGACCAGGTAGCCGCCTGGCGGCACCGCACGCGCCAGGCCGTCGAGCGATCGGCGCACCGGCGCGTTCTCGGGGAACAGCTCGTACAGGCCGGAGACCACGGCCAGTGTCGGGGGCGGCGTCAGCTCGGCCAGGCTGTCGCCGTCGAAGGCGTCGCCCTGCTCGAAGCGGGCAATGCCGCCCAGGCCCTTGGCGGCAATCAACGCCCTGCCCCGCTCGACGTTCAGCGCGCTGTAGTCGCGCAACAGGATCGACTCGACTGCGGCTGCGCCGCCATCAAGCCCTGCCAGCGCCTCAAGTACGTAGCGCCCATGCCCGGCGGCGATATCGACCATCCGCACCGGCATGCCGGCCGCCTGCAAGCGCCGCACGGCGTCGGCGATCAGCGCCTCGGCGTGGACCTTGCGCTGGCGGATGCCGCGCCAGCCGATCGCATCCAGATATTGCCGATCCGCCAGCCGGCCCGGCTTGCCGCGGCCCGATGGCGTGTTGCGGTAAACATAATCGAGCGTCGAGCCCGAGTCGAAGCCGGTTTCATGGCCCAGCCGCACGCCGTCTGACAGCAGCCCGCCGAGCTTCAGGTTGGCCCGCGCCGCGCGCCAGTACCACGCGGCCAGCCCGGACGGCGCCGAGGCCAGCCGGTCCGACTCCTCGCGGAACGGGCCGATCTGGTCTGCATCGAGCATCGAGCGCGGTGCCGACGGCGTCTCGAACTCGCGCACGATAAAGCGCCGTGCGGCATCGACCGCCAGCTTGCGGTCACGCTCGCCCAGCGTGTCGTGGTAGAAGCCGTCGAGCACGATCCGTTCCTTGGTGCGCGAACCCAGCCGCTCGTAGAAACGGTCCTGCGGCCCGCGGTGCACGACCCAGTCGGCGCCCGAGATCAGCAGTTGCGTCGGCACCGTGATCGCTGCGGCATCGGCCACGATGCGTTCCGCGGTCTCATACAGGTCCAGTAGGATATTGACGGCGATCGGGCGCGTGATCAGCGGATCGCTGTCGTAGCTGGCGATGCGCTCCGGATCGTGCGTCAGGAATCTGGCCTTGACGTAGCTGTTGACGAAGAACTTGCCGCGCACGCGCTGCATCAGCTTCAGCCCGGGCCGTGCAAACGGCACGTAGAGCTTGACCTTGAACGCCGGCGAGGCCAGCACCAGCGCGCGGATCGGCGGCGCGTAGTCGTGCACCCAGGTGGACGCCAACACGGCGCCCACGCTCTGCGCGACCACGGCCATCCGTTCCAGCGGGATGCCATGGACCTCGGCGATATGCCCGGTGAAGGTCTGGATATCGCGCACCGAATCCGCCAGGCTGGGGCTGTAGCCGCGCTCGCCGGGCGAGCGCCCGTGGCCGCGCGCATCCCACGCGAAGATGTCGTAGCCCGGCAGGTTCAGCTCGTCGGCCAGGTGGGCGACGCGGCCGGAATGCTCGTGGCCGCGGTGGAACAGCACCACGGCGCCGCGCGCCGGGCCCTCCACCGCCGGCCAGTGCCGGTAGAACAGTGCCTGGCCATCGTGGGTCTGGAATTGCCGCTCCAGCGGCTGGCGGCTCGACAGTCGGTCCATGCGCTTACTCCGCGGTGCGGGCGCCGGCCTCGGCAACGCCGCGACGCACCCGGTTGGCAATGGTGAACAACGACAGCAGCGACAGCGCCAGCCACAGCCACGAGGCCACCGCGCCGAAGCCCAGCCCCAGGCCGGCCCACAGCGCGATCGCGCCGACCGCGAAGGCGCGGTCGCTCTTGCCCAGCGGGCCGTCGTAGCGGCGGCTGGCACCGGCCAGCGGGCCGATCAGGCCGGCGGCCTCGACCATCACCGCCAGCAGCGCGAAGGTGCCGACCTGCGCCAGCCCGAACGCCGGCAGCGCGGCCAGCGGCAGGATCAGCGCCAGGTCCGAGACGATATCGCCCAGTTCATTCAGGTAGGCGCCGAGCGCGCTCTGCTGGCCGTGCTCGCGCGCCAGCATGCCGTCGATGGCGTTGAGCGCCATGCGCAGGAACAGCCAGAGGGGAAACAGCAGGAACAGCGTGGGCGTCTCGGCCACCAGCATGCCCACCGCGGCCAGCACGCCGACGGCGAGCGAGCCTGCCGCCGCGGCCACGGTCACCTGGTTGGCGGTGGCACCGCGCTGGGCCAGGTCCTGCACCATCGGGCGCAGCAACGCCTGGAATCTGGGCTTGAGTTCGTAGAGCGTCATCGCGCCGGCCTCCCTGCCGGGGTGATGCCGGAAGCAGCGCCGCGCGCCAGGGGCAGCGGCGCATGGCACTGCGCCGTGGCCTGCCGGGACCCCTTCCGTGCTTATTCTTGGTTCTGCAATCGCTTGTCCTGCAATCGCCTGGCGACGGCTGTGGGCCTGGCTCAGCACTCCACCGTCAAAGGCGAAACATTATCAGAAGTGACATTAATGGTGAATCGAACATTTCCTGCCGCCGGGCGCTGGCGCACGCAACGCCCGGCGGGAGGCGGCCCTGGCTAGTATCAGGCCGCGGCGATCGCGCTGCGCACCGCGTCCGAGGTCTGCGCCACCACGCCGTCGCGCCAGTCGTCGGCATCGCCGTAGAACGCCTGCCACATCGCCTGGCGCACCAGCGCGCGCTGGTTCTCGTCAGCCTCCGGGTGGCGGTACAGCCAGTGGTCGCCCCGCAGCGCGTCGAGCACTTCGCCCACCGGCAGCGTGCCGAATTCCAGCGCGATGCCGGCATAGTCCACGCCCGGCAGCGTCTGCGGCACCGCCTGCCAGGCCAGCCCGGTCAGCGCCGCCGAGGTCGACGAACCATCGTAGATGGAGGTCACCCGCTCGCCCCAGATCGCGCGCGTGTGCGCGATCGACTCAGGCGTATCCGGGCCCATCTGGATGGGTTCGCCATAGCCCCGCGGACCCAGCCCGGTGTGCACGTCGATCCAGCGCAGCGCCTGGCGCCCGGCGCCGAAGCGCGACAGGATGCGGCACAGCGTGTAGTTGCTCCAGGTCGCCTTGGTGCCGCCGAAGAACATCCCGTCAGGGTCCTGGTACTGGCCGCCGCTGAGCGCGGCCTGGTACCAGGCCATGCCGCGCTCGGCCACGGCCTTCATCAGCTGCGCCTGTTCGGCGTCGGACGGCGGCCACTGCGGCGGCAGCAGCAACGGCGCGATCTCGGCATAGGGCGCGTTGTACGGCAGCGGCTGGGTGAAGTCCATGAAGTTGCGGTTCAGGTCGACGTTGTCTTCGTTGACCCGGCGCAGGTGGGAAAAGCCGTAGGGATTGACGGCATGCACCAGCAGCAGGCAGGTGTCACCGGTGGCGCAAGCGGCAAGCAGATCGGTATCGTGCAGCATCGTCACCTGCGCACCAGAGCCGGCAAAGCCCTCGGCGCCGTGGATGCCGGAGGTCACCATCAGGCAATGGGGAGCCTCGGGCGAGCCCGCCAGCGCCACGTCGATTGCCAGGTCCTCGCCGGCGCTGCCGCGGCGGGTGGGATGCGGGAATTGCGCCAGCCCGGCCCCGGCCGTGCGCGCGGCGTCGAGGAACTTCTGGCGGGCTTCGGCGTAGCTGCGCGAAAAATGGCTCATGTCGTGACCGGCGGAAGGCGATGCAGGCATTAGACGCCATTCGGCCGGGATTGCCAACTGCGGCCAACCGCGGCTAGAACAGCGGGTCGGAGCGGTCGCCGGGGCGGCTATCGGATCGGTTTTGGGACGGGGCCGCCGGCTCTGCGTCAGACCCTGGCCCCCAGATGCCCGGGGAGGTAAATGCCTGCGGATGCATCTCAATCCCGCCGGCGGCAAGCTGGCTGGCGGACAGTACCAGGTGGCGTGCCAGCCAGTCGTGCAGGCCGCGCAGGAAGCGGATGTTGCCAACGCTGTTGGAGGCGGCGATCAGCCGCTCCAGCTTCACGTGTGCGGTATAGACATCGAGCAGGTTGGTGGCGCGCAGCCGCGGCGGCGTGGTCCGGCTGCGCTCGATCGCCAGGATGCGGCGCACCTGCGGCGCGGCCAGGTCGCCGGTGCGCAGGTACTGTTCATAGACGGGGTCGAGCGCAGGGAAGCGCACGGTCGGCTGCACACGCGGCACCGAGGCCACCTTTTCCATGCGCAACACCAGGTAGCGGATCGCGGCGGCGCGCTCGGCAATTGCCGTTTCCGCCGCGCTGGGGCGGCGGCGCACGCCGGCAGGCACCGGGTCGGGCAAGTCGCTGCGCGGCACCACGTCGCGTTCGGTGTAGTCCGGCACCTGCAGCAGCAGGCCGGGATGGGGCACCGCAGCGCGGGCACAGTCTTCGCCGAACGGGTGCTCGTGCCCGGCGGCGTCCCGCAGGATATAGGCCTGCCCGGCCGCAAAGCCGTGGTGACGGCGGCTGTTGCCGCGCGCATGGCAGCGCGTGGCGGGGTCGACGAAGTCCTTGCGTACGGGGATCCAGCCCCCGTCGGTTGCCTGGGTCATGCGTGGGGTAAGGCCTTGGGTATTGCTCGAACCCGCCATTGTCGCCGATCCGCGGACTACCGCCGGCAAACTGCCCTGCCCGGCCTTACTTCAGCATGAACGACATCGCCGACAGACAGTTCAACATGCGGATTGCCGCCTGCACCGTATCGGCCTGGAAACACAGCGTGACGCCGTCGCGGCGCTCGAGCGCGGGCCACTGGCAGAACAGGTCCGCATGGGCTGGCGTGAGCGTCTGCAGCCGGCAGGTCACGGGCGTGCTCATGCGCAGGCACTCCGCTTGCGCACGATCACGCACCGCCTCGGCCGCGGCAGCCGCGATCGCTTCACGCGCCGCCGCCGGCGACAGCGTGGTGCCGCTGCCGAAGCCAGCTGCGGACTTGGTCTCGACATAGCGCACCCACGGCATCAGCGCATGGGTCTCCTGCACGAAGACATCGTCGCCGCTGGCCATCAGCACCGGCACCCCAAGCTCGCCGGCGAGCGCGCCATACAGGCCGGCCTCGCCCACTTCCTTGCCGTTGAGCCAGACCCGCGCAAACGCGCTGCTGTTGATGGTATGTGCCAGCACGCCGCGGCTCTGCGCGCGGCCGTGGTAGCCGATCATCAGCACGCCGTCGGCGGCACCCTCTACGCCGCCCTCTACGCCCGTCATCATGCCGAGATAGCGCGGCTTGCCCAGCACCAGCCGCGCGCGCGGATCGATCTGGTCCGGCAGCAGGTTGCGGAAACCGCCGTGCGAGTCGTTGACCAGCACTTCGGTGGCCCCGCCGGCAAAGGCGCCGGCGACGGCGGCATTGGCCTCGCCGGTCATCCAGGCGCGGGCGCGTTCATATTCGCCGTTGCCGGGGCGGGTCTGTTCAGCGTGGAAGACGCCGGCCACGCCTTCGATATCGGTGGAAATCAGGATCTTCATCAGGCGGTCTTGCCCAGTTCAGGCATTACATCCAGCAGCGCGCGACGGCAATGGCCGTCGCGGCCTCGTACCGTCGCGGCGTGACAAAGCGCATGCAGGATGGCTTGCTCGACGCTGTCGGCCGCGGCGCGGAACAGTGGGTCGAGCCTGGTTTCGTGCAGCATGGAGACGGCCGGCATGGGCCGGTCGGCCTGGTGCGGCACGGTATAGGCGGTGGAGAATGCGAGCGCGATATCGCCCGAGCCGTGCCCGAACACCGAGCCGGTGCGGGCCAGCCCTGCCCCGGCGCGCAGCGACAGCCGGCGCAACTGGCGCGCGTCCAGCGGCGCGTCGGTGGCCAGGATCATGATGATCGAGCCCTTTTCCGGCTGCGCCGTGGTGTCGGCTTGCGCCAGCCGCTTCACGAGTTCCGGCCCGCGCAGCTGTCCGCCCACGGTCAGTGACTCCGGCGTGCCGAAATTGGCCAGCACCAGCGCGCCCACGCAATAGCCGTCCGCCATCCGCGACGCCGTGCCGATGCCGCCCTTGACGCCGAACGACGACATGCCGCGGCCGGCCCCGACCGCGCCCTGCGCGACGTCCTGGCCGGTGCCGGCGAGCGCGGCATCGTAGTGGCTGCCCTCCACTGCCATGCACTGGATATCGTTCAGGTAGCCGTCATTGCATTCGAACACCAGCGGATTGACAGTCGGCAGTGCGCGGCCAATTTCCGGGTTGGCGGCCACCGCCGCACGGATCTGCGCCTGCGCCACGGCGCCGACCGAGAAGGTGTTGGTGAGCGCAACCGGGGTTTCCAGCACGCCCAGCTCGTCCACCTGCACCAGCCCCACGCTCTTGCCAAAGCCGTTGAGCACGGTCGCCGCCGCCGGCACCTTGTCGCGATAGGGATCGCCGGCGTGCGGCCTGATCACGGTGACGCCGGTCTGCACGGCGTCCTGCGCCAGCGTGCAGTGGCCGACCGTCACGCCGGCCACATCGGCAATGCTGTCCAATGGACCTGCAGGCAGGCCGCCGATGCGCGGCATCGATAGGCTCATCGCTTTAGCGCCGGTCGATCTTGGGATCGAGCGCGTCGCGCAACCCATCGCCAAGCAGGTTGAACGCCAGCACGGTCAGGAAGATCGCCAGGCTCGGGAAGATCGCCACGTGCGGCGCGGTCACCATGTCGGCGCGCGCTTCGTTGAGCATCGCCCCCCATTCCGGCGTGGGCGGCTGCGCACCCAGGCCAAGGAACGACAGGCTGGCCGCGGTGATGATCGAGGTGCCGATACGCATCGAGAAATACACTACGATCGACGACACCGTGCCCGGCAAAATATGCCGCATCAGGATGGTCCAGTCCGACGCGCCGATGCTGCGCGCAGCCTCCACATAGGTCAGCCGCTTGAGCATCAGCGTATTGCCGCGCACCAGCCGCGCGAACGCCGGGATGCTGAAGATGGCCACGGCGAAAATCACGTTGGTCATGCCGTTGCCAAGGATCGCCACGATGCCGATCGCCAGCAGGATGCCCGGGAAGGCAAAGAGCACGTCTGAAATGCGCATCACGATGCGGTCCCACCAGCCCTCGTAGTAGCCCGCCAGCAGGCCCAGCACGGTGCCGATCAGCGCGCCGATGATCACCGACAGGAAGCCCGCCGCCAGCGAGATGCGCGCCCCGGCCAGGATGCGGCTGAAGATATCGCGCCCGAGCGAATCGACCCCCATCCAGTGCGCGGCCGACGGGCCGGCATTAAGCGCGTCGTAGTCGAAGAAGTTCTCCGGGTCGTACGGCACGATATGCGGCGCCACGATGGCAATCACCACCAGCACCAGCACGAACGCGCCGGCGCCCAGCGCCAGGTGTTGCTTGCGGAATTTGCGCCAGAACTCGGTCCAGGGCGTGCGCACGGCCTCCGGCACGGGCGCGGTGGCGGGTGCCGCTTCAGTTGCGGCGGGCGTGGAAAGCTCAGTCATGCCGGCCTCACTTGTAGCGGATGGTTGGGTTGATCACGGTGTAGAGCATGTCCACCACCAGGTTGATCAGGATGAATTCGAGCGAGAACAGCAGCACCTCGGCCTGGATCACCGGGTAGTCGCGCATCTCGACGGCATCGACCAGCAGGCGCCCCAGGCCCGGCCAGTTGAACACCTTTTCCACCACGATCGAGCCGCCCAGCAGGAAGCCGAACTGCAGGCCCATCATCGTCACCACCGGGATCATGGCGTTGCGCAGGCCGTGCTTGGCCACCACCAGCGTCTCGTGCACGCCCTTGGCGCGGGCGGTGCGGATGAAATCCTCTTGCAGCACCTCGACGAACGAGGCCCGCGTAAAACGCGCCATCACCGCGGCCACCGCCGCACCCAGCGTGATGGACGGCAACACGTAGTGCTTCCAGCTGTCGGCGCCGATCGACGGCAGCCAGCCCAGCTGCACCGAGAACACTTCCATCAGCAGCATGCCCAGCGCAAAGGCCGGGAACGAGATGCCCGACACCGCCAGCGTCATGCCGAGCCGGTCCGGCCAGCGGTTGCGCCACACGGCCGAGCCGATGCCGATCGCCATGCCGAACACCACCGCCCATGCCATCGACGCCACCGTCAGCAGCAGCGTGGGCATGAAGCGGTCACCGATTTCCTCGCTCACCGGGCGCTTGGTGCGCAGCGAATGGCCGAACTCGCCGCGGACCGCATTGGAGAAGAAGTTGACGAACTGCTCGTGCATGGGCCGGTCCAGCCCAAGATCCTTGCGCACTAGTTCGACCGTGGCCGAGTCGGCCTCCGGGCCCGCCGCCAGCCGCGCGGGATCGCCCGGCAGCAGGTGGACGAACAGGAACACCAGCACTGCCACGATCAGCAGCGTCGGGATCACGCCCAGCACACGTTTGAGGAAATAATTCAGCATGACACACCAAGAGGAAAGGCCGCGGGCCGCCCGCCTGCGAACCCCGCGTCGCGGGCAGGCGGCCGTCTGTCGGCTTACTGCTTTACTGCTTACTGCTCTGGGATGGGATAGCGTGAATCGGGCGCCTGGGTACTGCCGGCGCCCGACCATCTACCCATTACTGCTTGATATCGATCTCGTCGAAATTGAACGAGCCGTCCGGCATTACGTAGGCACCGGTCAGCCGTTTGCTGCGTGCGAACAGCACCTTCTCGGTCACCAGGAAGGCCCACGGCGCATCCTTCCAGATGCGTTCCTGGGCGTCCTTGTACAGGCGCGCCTTTTCGCCACGATCGGTGGTGCGCAGCGCGCCGGCGATATCGGCATCGACCTGGTCGTTCTTGTAGTACGCGGTGTTCAGCAGCTTGGGCGGCATCGACTCGGAAGCCAGCAGCGGACGCAGCGCCCAGTCCGATTCACCGGTCGACGACGACCAGCCCACGTAGTAGATGCGCACGCCGGCGTCTTCCGGCTTCTGCACGCTCTCCACCTTCTCCACGCGCTGGCCGGCTTCGAGCGCCTGCACCGAGGCCTTGATGCCGACCTGCTGCAGCTGCTGCTGCACGAACTGGATCACCTTCTGCGCGGTGGTGTGGTTGTAGGCCGACCACAGCGTGGTCTCGAAGCCGTTCGGGTAGCCGGCCTCCTTCAGCAGCGCGCGCGCCTTGGCCGGGTCATACGGCCACGGGCCCAGCTTCTCCGCAAAGTCCACGCCCGGCGGCACCACGCCCTCGGACGGCACGGCGTAGCCGGCAAAGGCGACCTTGGCCAGCGCGTCCTTGTTGATCGCGTAGTTGATGGCCTGGCGCACCTTGGGGTCGTTGAACGGCTTCACCATCGTATTCAGGCTCAGGTAGCGCTGGATGATCGACGGCGCCGAGATCAGGTCCACCTTGGTGCTGTTCTTCAGCACCGCGGCCTGCTCGAACGGGATGCTGAAGGCAAAGTCCGCCTCGCCGGTCTGCATCACGGCGGCGCGCGTGTTGTTGTCGACCACCGGCTTCCAGGTGATGGTGTCGATCTTCGGGTAACCGGTCTTCCAGAAGCCGGCAAACTTCCTGCCCTTGAGGTGGTCAGGCTGCTTCCACTCGACGAACTCGAACGGGCCGGTGCCGACCGGGTGGAAGGCAATGTCCTTGCCGTACTTCTGCAGCGCCGCCGGCGAGATCATCACGGCCGACGGATGGGCCAGCACGTTGACGAAGGGCGAGAACGGCTCCTTCAGCGTGACCTTCACCGTGCTGCCGTCCACCACGTCGGTCTTCGCCACGCGGTTGAACAGCGTATATCGCTTGAGCTTGTTGGCAGGGTTGGTCACGCGGTCCAGGTTGGCCTTGACGGCGGCGGCGTCGAACGTGGTGCCATCGTGGAACTTGACGCCCTTCTTCAGCTTGATGGTGTAGGTCAGGCCATCCTTGCTGACGTCATAGCTCTCGGCCAGCACGTTGACCAGCTTCATGTCCTTGTCCAGGCCGAACAGCCCCTGGTAGAAGCTCTTGGACACGGCCTGCGATAGCGTGTCGTTCGAGTCGTACGGGTCGAGCGAGGTAAACGTGGAAGCGACGGCCATCACCGCGTCCTTGGCGGCAAAGGCGGACAGCGGCGCCAGCGCGCCCATCGCGCCGGCCGCAAGCAGCCCGGCCACCAGCCTGGGCGAAACCATCCGTGCAGACATCTCGATTCTCCTTGGATTTACTTCCGTTTCAGTAGGCGCCGCCAACGGCGTGCCGGGCAACAAAATGACCAATCCCGCTACCGCCAGGCACCGGCACCAGCGGCTGCACCACCGGTTCGTCGCCGACCACGCGGATCGGGCTGGGGATCTCGTCGTTCAGCGGCTCGCGCCGCAGGTGGCGCCGCGCCGGGTCGGCGATCGGCACCGCCGACATCAGCTTTTTTGTGTAGGGGTGCTGCGGGTTCTCGAAAATCGCGCGGCGCGGGCCGATCTCGACGATCTGGCCCAGGTACATCACCGCCACGCGGTGGCTCACGCGCTCCACCACCGCCATGTCGTGCGAGATAAACAGGAAGGCGATGCCAAGCTCGCGCTGCAGGTCCAGCATCAGGTTGACGATCTGCGCCTGGATCGACACGTCCAGCGCGGAGACCGATTCATCGGCCACCACCACCTTGGGGTTCAGCGCCAGCGCGCGCGCAATGCAGATGCGCTGGCGCTGGCCGCCGGAGAACTCGTGCGGATAGCGCGCCGCGTGCGAGGGGTCCAGCCCCACCTTGTCGAGCAGCCAGGCCACGCGCTGCTCGGCCTCCTTGCCGCTGGCGACCTTGTGCACCAGCAGCGGCTCCATGATCGAATAGCCCACCGGTACGCGCGGATCGAGCGAGGCGAACGGGTCCTGGAAGATGAACTGGATATTGCGGCGCAGGGTCTGCAGCGCTGGCCCCTCCATCTTGCTGATGTTTTGCCCGGCGAACTCGATCGTGCCGCTCTGGCTTTCCACCAGGCGCAGCAGCGAGCGGCCCGTGGTGGACTTGCCGCAGCCGGACTCTCCCACCAGCGCCAGCGTCTCGCCGGGATAGAGGTCGAAGCTGACCTTCTCGACCGCGTGCACGCGCCGCGTGACGCGGCCGAACAGGCCGCCGGGCACGTCGAAGCGTGTCACCAGGTCCTGCACGCGCAGGATCGGCGCGACGCCAGGCGTCACGGTGTCTTGTGGCGCGACCGGCTCGGCGTTGGCGCTGTCCAGGCGCAGCAGCGGGAACTTGGCCGGCAGGTCGGTGCCGCTCATCGCGCCCAGCCGCGGCACCGCCGACAGCAGCGCACGGGTGTACGGATGCGCCGGCGCGCGGAACACGTCCTCCGAACTGCCCTCTTCCACCTTTTCGCCGCGATACATCACCAGCACGCGGTCGGCCACCTCGGCCACCACGCCCATGTCGTGGGTGATAAAGACCACGCCCATATGCATCTCGGCCTGCAGCCCGCGGATCAGCTGCAGGATTTCGGCCTGGATGGTCACGTCCAGTGCCGTGGTCGGCTCGTCGGCGATCAGGAGCGCCGGCTTGCACGACAGCGCCATCGCGATCATCACGCGCTGGCGCATGCCGCCCGAGAGCTGGTGCGGATAGCGCTCCAGCACGCGGCGCGCCTCGGGGATGCGCACCAGCTCCAGCATGCGCAGCGCCTCGGCGCGCGCAGCGGCGCGGCTCTTGCCCTGGTGCAGCCGGATCGATTCGGCGATCTGCTCGCCCACCGCGAAGACCGGGTTGAGCGAGGTCATCGGCTCCTGGAAAATCATCGCCACGTCGGCGCCGCGCACGCTGCGCAGCGTGGCGTTGTCCGCGCGCACCAGGTCGAGCACCTCGCCGCCGCGCCGGCGCAGCGCCATGCTGCCGGAGACGATCTTGCCGCCGCCATGTTCGACCAGGCGCATCAGCGCCAGCGACGTGACCGACTTGCCCGAGCCCGACTCGCCCACCACCGCCAGCGTCTCGCCGCGGTCGACATGGAAAGACAGGTTGCGCACCGCCTCGACGGTGCGCTCGGACGTGGCAAAGCGCACGGTCAGCCCGTTCACCGAGACGACGCGCTCGGGCGGCAGTGCGATGCCGGATGCGGAAGCGTGCGATTGCGCAGGGGTAGTGGTGGCCACTGGAACTCCTTGTATTGCTGCTTGATGCTCGGACTTGCTGGTGCGGTGCAGGTCAGCCGTAGATCGACACGTTCGCCGCCTCGCCCACCCGGGCGAAACCGCGATACATGCCTTCGGTGTTGAACGGAAGCGTGACGTTGCCGGCGCGGTCCACCGCGATCAGGCCGCCGCGGCCGTTGATGGCGCGCAGTTTTTCCATCACCACGCGCCGGGCCGATTCCTCGAGCGACAGGCCGGCGTAGCGCATCTGCGCGGACACGTCGTAAGCGGCCACGGTGCGGATGAACATTTCGCCGGTGCCGGTCGCGGACACGGCCGCCACGTCATCGGCATAGCAGCCCGCGCCGATCACCGGCGTATCGCCAACGCGGCCCACGCGCTTGTTGGTCACGCCGCCGGTGGAAGTGGCCGCGGCCAGGTTGCCCTGGCTGTCGCAGGCGACCGCGCCGACGGTGCCGAACTTGCTGTCGGGATCGATCGGATCGGCCGGCCGGGCCTTGCCCTGCGCGGCCAGCGCGGCGGCGTCGTGGTCCAGCAGCGCCATGCCTGCGGTGCCGCGCGCGCGCTGCCACTGATCGTGGCGAGCCTGCGTGAAGTAGTAGTCCGGCGCCACCAGTTCCAGGCCCTGCGCTTCGGCAAACGCCTCGGCGCCGGCGCCGGCAAAGAGCACATGCTCGCTGCGATCCAGCACCGCGCGCGCGGCCAGCACCGGATTGCGCAGGCGCGTGACGCAGGCCACCGCGCCGGCATCGAGCGTGGCGCCGTCCATCACCGCGGCGTCCAGTTCAAAGGTGCCGGCATGGGTCAGCACGGCGCCCTTGCCCGCATTGAACAGCGGGCATTCTTCCAGCAGGCGCACGGCCTCGGTGACGGCGTCGAGCGCGCTGCCGCCATCGGCCAGGATGCGCTGCCCGGCTCGCAGCACGTGTTGCAGCGCCTCGGTGTATTCGCGTTCGCGTGCGGGGTCCATCGCGGCGCGGGTAATGGTGCCGGCGCCGCCGTGGATGGCAATGACTGCTTGATGCATGAGAGGGAGCTCAGGACTTCTGGGTGTGAGGGGAACGGCGGCGCGTAGCGCCGGCCTTGGCTTCGATGGGCTGTGCAGCGTCGTCGTGGTCGCGCTCGCTGCGATTGGCGCGGTCCGCACGCTGCGCGCGTTCGACGCCCGCGGCGCCATACAGCCACGGCAGCAGGAATTCGGTCATTTCGGCGGCGGCCTTGACCGGCCGCTCGGCCCGATGCGCCACCGCGCCGCACAGCGCTTCGATCAGCGCCAGCACGGTGGCATCGGAATTGGCGGAGAGCCGGTTGGCCGCCTGCGCGTACAGCGCGATATCGGCAATCGGCGCCAGCGGCGAGGTCGGCCCGTCGGTCAGCGCCAGCAACTGGCCGCCGTGCGCCTTGGCACGCTGGGCAAGCTCGACGGTGTCGGCGACATAGCGCGGGAAGGCGATCACGATCAGCAGGTCGCTCGGCTGCAGCTTGAACAACTGGCGCGCCGCATGCGAGGCGCCACCGGCGCCTGCCACGGAGGTCACCGTGCGGCAGTGCATTTCCAGCCCGTGCTGCAGCAGGCCGGCGAGGAAACCACTCGCGCCGAAACCCGCTACGTATACGCGCTGCGCCCCCAGGATCGCCGAGACCGCGCGCTCGCAGGCTGCAGCATCGATGCCGCGCCGCGTAGCTTCGGCATTGGCGGCGGCGTCTTCCAGCGAGGCGGCAAACACCTCGGCCGCGGTCGCGGGCCGCTCCAGTTCGCTGCGCAGCCGCTCCACCGGGGCCAGCGTGGCTTCATAGCCACGCACCAGTTCGGCCCGGAACTGCGGATAGCCGTCAAAGCCCAGCGCCCGCGCAAAGCGGTTGGCCGTAGCGACCGATACCTCCACTGCCGTCGCGAACTCGTCGATGCGCATCGTCGCCGCGCGGAACAGGTTCGCCAGCACGTATTCCGCCATGCGGCGGTGTGCCGGCGTCAGCGTCGGCAGGCTGCGCGCAATGCGGTCGGAGATGGAATGGCCGTTGGACATGCGGAAGGGTCAGGAAAAATTCGAAAAACGGTGATTTGTATCGTGTAAATGAATTTACACTCAACCCATACCCAAAGAAAATAGAGTTTTACCAGACCGAGGGTAATCCCTAGGCGCGCGGGCGCACCCGGCACCGCGCAGGTGCATGATCGGCACCGCGTCGGAACCGTTTTCACGTCTGCGGGCATGGGCCCGCACCGGAAACGCTACAATGCCGGCCAGCGCAGCAAACCCGCCGCTGACCGCTTTTCTCTGCGTTTTTCCGTTCTTCTTTCAGACGCTTCCCCACTCGTGATCCGAATCGACCAGCTTGTCCTCCAGCGCGGCACCAAGGTGCTGTTCGACCACACCAGCGTGACGCTCAACCCGGGCGAGCGCGTTGGCCTTGTCGGCGCCAACGGCAGCGGCAAGTCGACGCTGTTCGCGCTGCTGCGTGGCGAACTGCATCCGGACGGGGGCGATGTCAGCGTGCCCACGCAGTGGCGCGTCGCACACGTGGCGCAGGAAACGCCGGCGGTGGACCGCAGCGCGGTGGACTACGTGATCGACGGCGACACGCGCCTGCGCGAGATCGAAGCCGCCATCGCCGCCGCACAGGGCACCGGCGACGGCAGCGCCGAGGGCGAGGCCCACGCCGAGTTTGCCGACGCCGACGGCTACACCGCCCCGGCGCGCGCCGAGGCGCTGCTGCTGGGCCTGGGGTTCACGCTGGCGCAGGTGACGCAGCCGGTGGCGTCGTTCTCCGGCGGCTGGCGCATGCGCCTGAACCTGGCGCAGGCGCTGATGTGCCCGTCCGATCTGCTGCTGCTCGACGAACCCACCAACCACCTGGACCTGGACGCCATCGTCTGGCTGGAAGACTGGCTGGCGCGCTATCCGGGCACGCTGGTGATGATTTCGCACGACCGCGAATTCCTCGACGCGATCTGCAACGTCACTGTGCATATCGAGAACCAGCAGTTGCGCCGCTACGGCGGCAACTACACGCTGTTCGAGACGCTGCGCCTGCAGCAGATGGCACAGCAACAGTCCGCCTACGTGCGCCAGCAGAAGGAAATCGCGCACCTGGAATCGTTTATCACGCGCTTCAAGGCCAAGGCGACCAAGGCGCGGCAGGCGCAGAGCCGGGTCAAGGCGCTGGAGAAGATGGAACGGCTGGCGCCGGTGCACGTCGCATCCGGCTTCGCCTTCGAGTTCCGCGAGCCCGACGCCGCGCCCAACCCGATGATGGTGCTCGACGGCGTCGACTGCGGCTATGCCGAGGCCGATCCGCCCGTCACCATCCTGCACAACCTGGCGCTGTCGATCCAGAACGGCCAGCGCATCGGCCTGCTGGGCGCCAACGGCCAGGGCAAGTCGACACTGGTCAAAACTCTGGCCGGCACGCAGGACCCACTCACCGGCAAGCTGCGCCTGGGCAAGGGCCTGCAGATCGGCTACTTCGCCCAGCACCAGCTGGAAACGCTGCGCGACCACGACTCGCCGCTGCAGCACCTGGCACGCCTGGCGCCTGACACCCGCGAGCAGGAACTGCGCGACTTCCTCGGCAGCTTCAACTTCCGCGGGGATATGGCGACCTCGCCGATCGAACCCTTCTCCGGCGGCGAGAAGGCGCGGCTGGCGCTGTCGCTGATCGTCTGGCAGAAGCCCAACCTGCTGCTGCTGGACGAACCGACCAACCACCTCGACCTGGACACCCGCGAAGCGCTGACGATGGCGCTGGCGCAGTTCGAAGGCACGCTGATTCTCGTCTCGCACGACCGGCATCTGCTGCGCGCTACCGCGGATCAGTTCATGCTGGTGGCCGATGGCACGATCAAGCCGTTTGATGGCGACCTGGACGACTATCGCGACTGGCTGCTGCAACAGGCCGCCGCCAAGCGCAATGCTGCGGTGGCCGCGCATCAGGCGGAGAACGGTGGCGATGCCGCTGCTACGGTCAACCGCAAGGATCAGCGCCGCGCTGAAGCGGATGAGCGCCAGCGGCTGTCGGCGCTGCGCAAGCCGTTGACCAAGGAGTTGGAGAAAGTCGAGAAACGCATGGCGGTGCTCCAGACGGCCAAGACGGAAATCGACCAGTTCATGGCCGATGAGACAAGCTATGCCGAAGCCAACAAGGCGAAGCTGATGGAGATGCTGAAGCGCCAGGGCGAGGTCAACGGCGAGTTGGAGACGCTGGAAGAGAAATGGCTGGAACTGCAGGAGCAGATTGAGCAGATTGCGTGAGGGGTCTGACGGGTCCGAGTCCCCTCCTTCGCATCCATCAATCGAAAGCTTTCAAACCGGCGCCTGTTTGCGAACAGTCAGCGTCAAGCCGCGCAGCAGAAAAAAACCGGCGCCTGTGGCGCCGGTTCTCTATTCCGCTGTCCGCGAAGTTCAACGGAAATTCTTCTCCCGCCGGATCAACCCCACCGCCAGCGTCAGCGTCAGGATAAACAGCCAGATCAGCGACCACGCCGGCACCGACAGCCCCAGCACCGGCGGCAGCGGCGCAGCGCAGAGGCCATCGGCATAAAACACCTGCGGCAGCACCTTGGCCGTCGGCAGCGCATTGACCCAGTTCTCCAGCGGATCGATGCCGCAGCTGGCCTTGGGGTTAAGTAGCAGTGCCACGTGGTAAACCGCCACCGCAATGCCGGCGATGCCCGACAACATGCCGAGCCCCTGCCACAGCGAGCGCGTGTTCTGCGCCACCACGGCCAGCAACGAGAAGATGCCGATGCCGATAAAGGCGAAGCGCTGCATCACGCAGAGCGGACAAGGCTGGTAGCCCTTTTCAAACTGGAGGTAGAGCGCAACGCCGACCAGGCCGAAGGAAACGAGGGCGATCAGCAGGAAATAGGCGCGTGAGTTGGCTTGCATAGATGGTGATCAGGTAATCCGGTAAACGGTGCCGTCAGTTCAGGGCGCGGCATTGCTGCGCATTATTACCGATTTTGCAGCGCCAGCCTTGGGCGTCACACTGGGGCCGCATCCCCTGCCCTGCGGCGGATTGACGCAGCGGTGCTAGGCTTCGGCCTCCTGCCACGCCGTGCGCGGCAGACGATACAGGCAATGCGGCCGCAACGGGTGGCTTGGTGGCAGTGCGGGATGCTCGAACACGAGTGCATCCTCGTGCATGCCGAGCCGCTCCATTACGGCACGCGAGCGGCGGTTGTCCAGCGCAGTGAAGGACACGATCTCATCCAGCCCCAGCCGGCCAAAGCCCCAGCCCAGCGCGCCGCACGCGGCCTCGGTGGCGTAACCGCTGCCCCACGCATGGCGTGCGAGGCGCCAGCCGATCTCCACGCACGGCGAAAACGGCAGTGCCGCCGCCGGCTCGTGCAGGCCGACAAACCCCAGGAAGCCACCGTCCATTTTGCGCTCAACCACCCAGAATCCCCAGCCCCGCGTCGCGATCAGGTCGCGGCAGCGGTCCGCCATCGCATCGCTTTCGGCGCGCGTCAGCGTGGCAGGGAAATAGCGCATCACCTCCGCGTCGGCATTGAGCGCGGCGAACGGCGCGTAGTCAGCATCGCGCCACTGGCGCAGCCGCAGGCGTTCGGTCTCGAAGGCAATACCGTCGCCGTCCATGCTCAATCCAGGTGCCGCACGCGGTCGATCGCCTGCTCGATGCGCTCCACCGCGATCACTTCGAGCCCGTCGATCTTCTGCTTGGGCGCGTTGGCCTTGGGGATCACGGCCAGCGTGAAACCCAGCTTGGCGGCCTCCTTCAGCCGGTCCTGCCCCCTCGGGCTCGGCCGGATTTCGCCCGCCAGCCCGACTTCGCCGAACACCACCAGCCCGCGCGGCAGCGGCTTGTTGCGCATCGACGAGTGGATCGACAGCAGCACCGCCAGGTCGGCGGCGGGCTCGGTGATCTTGACCCCGCCGACCGCGTTCAGGAACACGTCCTGGTCGAAGCAGGCGACACCCGCATGCCGGTGCAGCACCGCCAGCAGCAGCGCCAGACGGTTCTGCTCCAGCCCCACGGCCAGCCGGCGCGGGTTGGGCACATGCGCCGTATCGACCAGCGCCTGGACTTCCACCAGCAGCGGCCGCGTGCCCTCCTGCGTCACCAGCACGCACGAGCCCGGCACGGTCTCTTCATGTTGCGACAGGAACAGCGCCGACGGGTTGCTGATGCCGCGCAGCCCGCGCTCGGTCATCGCGAACACGCCCAGCTCGTTGACCGCGCCGAAGCGGTTCTTGAAAGCGCGGATCAGCCGGTGCGAGGAGTGGGTATCGCCCTCGAAGTACAGCACCGTGTCGACGATATGCTCCAGCACGCGCGGCCCGGCCAGGCTGCCTTCCTTGGTCACGTGGCCGACCAGGATGATGGTGATGCCGGTGCTCTTGGCGATGCGCGTCAGCTGCGCCGCGCATTCGCGCACCTGCGCGACCGAGCCCGGCGCGGAGGTCAGCGCCTCGGAATACAGGGTCTGGATCGAGTCGATCACCGCGACTTCGGGCTTCTCTACCTCCAGCGTGGCCTGGATCTTCTCGAGCTGGATTTCCGCCAGCAGCCCAAGCGACGGGCTTTCCACCCCCAGGCGCTGCGCGCGCAGCGCGATCTGCGCGCCGGATTCTTCGCCGCTGACATAGAGCACGCGGCGCTGCCCGGCCAGGTTGGCCAGTGCCTGCAGCAGCAGCGTGGACTTGCCGATGCCGGGGTCGCCGCCGATCAGCACCACCCCGCCCGACACCAGGCCGCCGCCCAGCACGCGGTCGAATTCATCGATGCCGCTGGAAAAGCGCGGCACGTCGGCCGCCTCGATCTCGGACAGCTTGCGCACCGTGGCCGACGCGGCCAGCGGCTGGAAGCGCTTGGTCGAGGCGGTCTCGGCCACCGTCTCCACCAGCGTGTTCCACTGCTGGCAATGCGGGCACTGGCCGGCCCAGCGCGGCGTGGTGCCGCCGCATTCGGTACAGGTATAGACAGTCTTGGTCTTGGCCAACGGATGTCCTTGCAGGAAAAAAGCGGGCCGGGCCCACAAGTGGCCCGGCCGGCAGATGGTAAGGCGGCGGGCCTGCGCCCGCGCTCGCGGCTTGTGCGGGACTGCGCGCTCAGGCCACCACGGGCGCTGCGCTGTCCGACGCCGTGATGGTCGCCACCGTGGTCGGCACGCGCGGCGCCAGTGCGCACATCAGCTCATAGCCGACCGTGCCGCTGGCCTGCGCCACTTCGTCGATCGGCAGGCCCTGCCCCCACAGCGTGACCGCGCTGCCCACCTTGGCCTTCGGGCACGGCGTCAGGTCCACGCACAGCATGTCCATCGACACGCGCCCCACCAGTTCGGTGCGCACGCCGTCGACCAGCACCGGCGCGCGCTGCTCGCCCCAGCCGGAGGCATGGCGCGGGTAGCCGTCGGCATAGCCGCAGGCGACCACGCCGATGCGCATCGGCCGCTCGGCAGTAAACAAGGAGCCATAGCCGACGCTGTCGCCCGGCTGCAGGTCCTGCACCGAGATCAGCTCGCTGTGCAGCGACATGGCCGGCTGCAGCCCGGTGCCGGCGATATCGGCGTCGCGCCCGGTCGGCGAAGCGCCGTACAGGATAATGCCGGGGCGCACCCAGGCCCGGTGCGCCTGCGGATGCCACAGCACCGCGGCCGAGTTCGACAGGCTGGCCTCGCCCGGCAGGTTGGCGGTGGCCGCGTCGAAGGCCTCGATCTGGTGGGCGACGCCTCGGGGACTATCCGCATCGGAAAAATGCGTCATATGGACGATACTGCCCACACAGGGCATCGAGCGGGCGCGTTCCCAGGCGGCACGGTACTGGGCCGGCTGGAAGCCCAGCCGGTTCATGCCGGTATTGAGCTTGAGCTGGATCGCCAGCGGCCCCCGGGGACGTGCGCTTTCCAGCATGCGCAGCTGCTCGTCGCAATGGATGGCGGTGGTCAGGCGGTATTGTTCGATCACGTCCACGTCCTGCGGCTGGAAGAATCCCTCCAGCAGCAGGATCGGGCCCTGCCAGCCGAGGTCGCGCAGCAGCACGGCTTCGTTCAGGTCGAGCAGGCCGAAGCCGTCGGCGCCGCGCAGCGCGGCAAACACACGGCGGATACCGTGGCCGTAGGCATTGGCCTTGACCACCGCCCAGATGCGCGAAGCGGGCGCGCTGCGGCGCACAATGTCGAGGTTGTTGGCCAGGGCGGGTTGGTGGATGACAGCGTGGATGGGTCTTGGCATGGAGTCACATCTCGGAAATAGGACGAGCGGGCGGGCGATCCAGTGGGCAACGCCGATGCGGGCAGCGCGGGCTGGCGGCACGGCGGCGGCTGGAAGGACGGCTCTGTCTCAGTGTCGATGGCGCAAACATCACCTGTCGGTGTGTGCAGCACGTTGGGGCAACCGGCGCGGGTCATCTCGCGCTAATGTGTTCCGGTCGCCATCTTGCCCGACCAGTGCACCAGATCAGGGAAGACCCGGTCGGCTCGGGGTGATCGCAGCCGTTATTTGAACACATTCAGAAGCCGTTGCCGGGGGTCCTTGGGGAATCGGCGCGGCAATTTGCTGTCAAAAAGGCGCCTTGCCGGGGTTCGGGAATGTCATGGTTTCGTGATATAAAGCCGGACGCTCCGGCCATGTTCTAAAAGCGAAGCATTTATGTCAATGACTGCCAGGCAAGCCGCACGTCGCCGCAGCAAAGTGCAACCGACACAATTCGACACGGCCGCGGTACAAGGTTCCCTGCAAACCATGGCCTCCCCGGCCGGCGCCAGCCTGGCCGAGCCGCACGGAGTGCGCGATGGAGAGAAAGTCGAGAGCATGAAGAAGGGTTTTTACACCATCATGGCCGCGCAGTTTTTTTCGTCGCTGGCCGACAACGCCTTACTGATCGCCGCCATCGCCCTTCTCACCGAATTGCATTCCCCGCAGTGGATGACTCCGCTGCTCAAGCTGTTCTTCGTTCTCTCCTACGTCATCCTCGCCGCGTTCGTGGGCGCCTTTGCAGACTCCATGCCCAAGGGGCGGGTGATGCTCATCACCAACGCCATCAAGGTGGTCGGGTGCGCGATCATGATGTTCGGGCTGCACCCCCTGCTGGCGTATGGCGTGGTGGGATTCGGCGCGGCGGCGTACTCGCCGGCCAAGTACGGCATCCTGACCGAGCTGCTGCCCCCCGAGAAGCTGGTGATGGCCAACGGCTGGATCGAGGGGCTGACGGTGGGCTCGATCATCCTGGGCACCGTGGTGGGCGGCGCGCTGATCTCGGTGCATATCTCCGACATCCTGCTGCGGCTGGACCTGCCCCTCATCAACACCGGCATCGACACGCCCGCCGAGGCCGCGATGGTGGTGATCATGCTGTTCTACGTGGTCGCCTCGGTCTTCAACCTGTTTATCCCCGACACCGGGGCGCGCTACCCTCAGCAGGAAAAGAACCCGATCAAGCTGATCGCCGAGTTCGGCGACTGCTTCCTGGCGCTGTGGCGCGACAAGCTCGGGCAGATCTCGCTGGCCGTGACCACGCTGTTCTGGGGCGTGGGCGCCACACTGCAGTTCATCGTACTGAAATGGGCGGAAAAGTCGCTCGGCCTGAACCTGTCGCAGGGCGCGCTGCTGCAGGCGGTGGTGGCAGTGGGCGTGGCCGTCGGCGCTATCCTTGCCGCCGCGCGCATCCCGCTGCGCAAGTCGCTCTCCGTGCTGCCCTTCGGTGTGGCGATGGGCGCGACCGTGATGATCATGGCCTTCTATACCAAGGACGCCATGCCCGAGGTCACGCTGCACATCCTGGGCATGCACATGCCGCTGTACATGTTCATCGCCTATGTGTTCCTGATGCTGGTGGGCGCGATGTCAGGCTACTTCGTGGTGCCGATGAACGCGCTGCTGCAGCATCGTGGGCACGTGCTGCTGTCGGCCGGCCACTCGATCGCAGTGCAGAACTTCAATGAGAACGTGTCGGTGCTGCTGATGCTGTGCCTGTACGCGCTGCTGATCAAGCTGAACGTGCCGATCGGCGTGGTGATCATCGCGCTGGGGCTGTTTATCTGCGTGACCATGCTGCTGGTGCTCAAGCTGCACAAATACAACATGCGTACGTTCAACTCGCTGGCGATGATCGGCGAGGACAAGCACCACTAAGCCTTCACCCTCGCTCGCCCCGCCTGCCGGCTGCACAGCCGGCGCGGGGATCAGGCCGCGTCGTCCGGCGCGGCCCGCGGCCCCGGCCGCAGCTCCTCCGCCGCCCGCGCCAGCGCCCTTTCCTCCCACCCCGGCGGCACCACGAAACCCCGCGAGCATTCGCGCCACCACCCCGGCGCCTGCGGTCCCGCCGGCTCCAGTTCGCATAGCATCACCGGCGCTTCGCGGCGCCAGCCGTGGTCATGGCGCGGATCGGCAAAGCGCTGCGCCAGAAAGGCGTGCAGCCCCTCGACCTCTTCCGTACCGGCATCCGTCACGAACGCCCCCGACAGCCAGCCCGAACGCGGCAACCGGCACCAGCGCGAGCCCGGCCGCGAAGCGGCACGCGCCATCCACCCGTCCAGCGACGACCACCAGCCGTGCAGGTGGTCGGGCGCGATGCCCAGCACGTCCAGCCCTGCCGGCACCTGCCCGTCGCGATAGAACAGCCAGCCCAGCAGGTAGACCTCGCTACGGTCGATCGCATGGCCCAGCAGCGCCTGCGCCTCGGGCGTGCGCCCGAGCGGCAGCTGGCGGTGCACCACGTGGCCGAGCTTGTCGCCGAGCCGGTCGACCAGGTTCGGGCCGACAAAGTCCTGCAACCGCGGCAGCGGCTCCGTGCCGGCCATCAGGTAGAACTTGGCCGCCATCTCCCAGTGGACCACCTCGCCGGAAGCCAGGTCGCGCCAGACGAAATCCAGCTCGCCCAGCGTGCGGATGCCCTGCCTTCCCGCGTGCCGCACCGGCACGTTGGCGGCCAGCAGCGACAGCCCTTGCATATGCCGCAGCGCGAAATGCAGCAGTCTTTCTGCATGGCGGCCCAGACGCAGGCTGCGGCTCGCAGGGTCATGGCTGGAATCGTCGGCGGAGAGCGGATGGCCGTCGGCCAGCTCGTCGATGGTGGCGGGCAACGCGGCGGGGTCGGCCGTCTCCAGCCAGCGCTGCCAGGCAGCCAGCGTGCCGCCGGGCCAGCGCGCCGGGGCCGCGCCCGGTACCGCCGCCAGCAGCGGCGGCGACAGCGTGGTCCAGGCCAGGTCGCGCGTACGCGCCGACGCGGCGCGTCGCCACAGCGGCGGACCCGACGGCAAATTGCCGTCGCCGCCGCGGTTCAGCGCGAGGTCAGGCCCCAGCTCCCGCACGGTCATGCACCTCGCGCGCCAGGCACAGGTCTTCCCAGGCGCGCGCCTTGTCGGTCAGGGTCCGCAGCAGGTAGGCCGGGTGGTAGGTCACCACCACCGGGATGCCTTCGTAGGTATGCACGGTGCCGCGCAGCTTGCCGATCGGCGTGGTCGAGCGCAGCAGCGACTGCGCCGCAAAGCGGCCCAGCACCACGATCACCTTGGGCTTCACCAGTGCGATCTGGCGGCGCAGGAAGGGCTCGCACTGCGCCACCTCGTCCGGCTCCGGGTTGCGGTTGCCCGGCGGGCGGCACTTGAGCACGTTGGCGATAAAGACATTGCGCCCGCGCGCCAATCCGAGCGCGCCGAGCATATTGTCAAGCAGCTTGCCGGCCTGGCCGACAAAGGGCTCGCCCTGCTGGTCCTCGTTCTCGCCGGGGGCTTCGCCGATCAGCATCCATTCGGCCTGGCGGTCGCCGACGCCGAACACGGTGTTGGTGCGCGTCTGGCACAGGCCGCAGGCGGTGCAGCCGGCGACCGCCGCTTCCAGCGCGGGCCAGTCCATGGTGGCGATGTCCGCCTCGCGATCGACCTGCGCCGAGCCGGGCTCCGGCCCCGCCGGCACCAGCGAGGGCATCGCGGGCGCCCTGTCGATGGTGAGGGGCGCCTCGGCTGGCGGCGTCGGCGCGGCGGCCTGGGCCGGCGCGCCGACAGGCGCTTCGGCTACGGGCGGGGCTTCGGCAATCGAAACGGCCGGAGCGGCCGGAGCGGCCAGAGCGGCCAGAGCGGCCAGAGCGGCCGGAGCGGCGCTGAGCGGCGCATCAACCGTGGCGACCTCGCCTGCCTCGGGCAGCGCCAGGGCCTGCGGCTCGCCGCCGGCGCGCTGGCGCAGCACCCACTCCGCGGGGATGCCCAGCACCTCCAGGAATTGCGCGCGGCGGCTCATGCGCGGCCCTCCGTGCCGTCATTGGCGGCGGCATCCTCCGGCCAGCTGCGGCGCAACACCAGCGCGTCTTCACGGGTGCGGCCCTCGGCCGGGTAATACCCCTTGCGGCGCCCGATCTCGACAAACCCGGCGGCCTGGTACAACGCGATCGCGCCGGTATTGGACGGGCGCACTTCCAGCAGCATGGTGCGGATGCGGTGCGCGTGCGAGGTAGCCAGCACGATCGCCAGCATCAGCCGCCCCAGCCCCTGGCGCTGGCGCCGCGGCTCGACGGTGATGTTGAGCAGGTGCATCTCGTCGACCACCGGCATCAGCACGGCGTAGGCCACCAGCGTGCCGGCCGGGTCGCGCAGCGTCAGGCCGAGATGCCCGGCCTTGACCGAGTTCTCGAAATTGCCGCGCGTCCACGGATGGCTGTAGGCGCGTGCCTCGATGCCGGCCACGGCCTCCAGGTCCAGCGCGCTCATGCGGCCCAGCGCCCAGCCGTCCGGCAGCGGCGGCATGGCCGGTACTGCCGGCCACTCGTTGCGCTCTTCCAGCGGATAGGCGGCGCTCACGATGCGCTCCCGGCCTGGGCCGCGGCGCGTGCGGCGGCCACGGCTTCGCGTTCGGCGATGGTCTGGGCGACCTTGTCGCGCAGGTAGATCGGCATGGCTTGGTCGGCGTCGATGGCTTCACCGCGGGCCAGTGCGCGCAAGCCGATGGAGACCATCGGCTGCGCATGCGGCATCGCCTCCGGCAGCACGCGCGACGCGCGCGCCAGGCCCGCCAGCCGCTCGCCGAATACCGTCGAGGCATTGCCCGCGATCCAGAAATCGCCCTCGGGCAACGTTACCGTTTCCGGTGCGCCGACCCGCATCGGCGTGATTTCCGCCCATTCCCGCGCGGCGGCATCCCAGCGGAAGGCGCCGGAATAGGCCTCGTCCATGCGCGCATCCAGCGCCACCAGCACCGCGGTATTATCCGGCAGCGAAGCCTCGCGCGCGCGTTCGGCGCAGGCCATCAGGGTATTGACGGGAACCACCGGCAGGCCGGCCCCGAAGGCCAGGCCCTGCGCCACGCCGCAGGCCGTGCGCAGGCCGGTGAACGAGCCCGGGCCGGCGCCGAAGGCGATCGCGGCGCAATCGGCGAGCACGATGCCGGCCTCGGCCAGCACCTCGCCAGCGGCCGGCAGCACGCGTGCGGACGAGCGTGCGCCGGTGTGCTCATGGCGCACCAGGCACTCGATTCCGGCACCCGCGACGGCACGTCCGAGCGCGACCGAGCACCACTCCGTAGAAGTTTCAACAGCAAGAATCCAGGACATGGCGCGATTGTATCCGCTGGCGCCCGGAACCGAGGGCTTCTTCGGTTTTATACGCACGGTAGGGCACGCTGGCGCGGCTATCATCGGGCTGCACTTTTGCAATCCAGCCAGAACAAACGGAGGAAACCATGAGCGACCTGCAGGCACGCTTCGACCAGGCCCAGATCGACGTCAAGCAACTGAGCGAGCGCCCCAGTAACATGACCCTGCTGCGCCTGTACGCGCTGTTCAAGCAAGGTAGCGAAGGCGACGCCCACGGCGACAAGCCGGGCATGACCGACTTTGTCGGCCGCTACAAGTTCGAAGCCTGGGAAGCGCTGCGCGGCACCGCGCGCGAACCGGCGATGGAACAGTACATCGCGCTGGTGGAAGAGCTGCGCAGCGGCGCCGCCAACTGATCCGCACCCTGCCGCGGGGCGCCGGCATGGCGCTCCCGGCCACGCGATGGCACGGCGCTACCGTCCACTCCCCCGGCGGCTTCAGCCCGCCGGCACCGGCCTCGGCCGGATCCGCCACGCCGCGAACATCGCGCTGGCGATCACGACCCCAACCGCCAGGAAAGTTTCATCGAAGGCCCGGATGCGCGCCGCCTGCAACGCCGCATCGCCGGCCTGGCCCACCACCGCGCCGTGCTCCGCCAGCCGCCACTGCAGGCCCACGCCAGCCAGGCTCACGCCGATGGCCCCGCCCAGTTGCCGCAGGAAGTTGATGCAGCTCGAGCCCTGCGCGATCAGCGAGAAATCCACGCCGCGCATGGCCCCCAGCGTCAGCGACGGCAGGATGCAGCCCAGCCCGATCCGCCCCAGCACCGCCAGCGCCACCAGCACCAGGTATGGCGTGGTGCGCGAACCCAGCGCCATCAGCACGAACGACAAGGCCAGCAGCGCCAGCCCGAACGACACCTGCACGTGCGGCGCGATCCGATTCGTGAAGCGCCCCGCCAGCCCGATCGTCAGGGCCAGCGCCACGCCCGCCGGCAGCAGCACCAGGCCCGCGCGCGACGGCGTGTATTCCAGCGCCATCTGCATGTAGACCGGCAGCAGGTAGGTCGAGCCGAACAAGCCCGCGCCATAGATAAAGGCCACAACCGCCCCGGCCGCGAACTGCCGGTAGCTGTACAGCCGCAGGTTCATCAGTGGATAGGCGGCACGCAGCTGCCACAGCACGAAGGCCGCCAGCATCAGCACGCCGAAGCCCGCCAGCGCCAGGCCCGCGGGCACGCTCTCGCGCATCTGCACCACGCCGTTGAGCAGGCTGACCGTGGCGATGCCGGCCAACCCCAGTCCGCGCCAGTCCAGCGGCTCGCGCTCGCCGATCATGATCGAATCCACCGCCATGAAGCGGCGCGCCATGACCACGCCGATCAGCGTCAGCGGCACCACCACGAAGAAGATCGAACGCCAGCCGAACGCCTCCACCAGGAAGCCGCCCAGGCTCGGCCCCAACGCCGGCGCCAGCACCACGCCGAAGCCGAACGCGCTGATCGCCTTGCCTTGCTCGCGTTCCTCGAACGAGCGCAGGATCAGGATATTGGGCAACGGCTGCATGATGCCCGCCGCCACGCCTTCGGCCGCGCGCATCGCGATCATCACGCCATACGTTGGTGAGAACCCGCCAAAGAAGCCGCCCACGCCCAGCAACACCGACGCGCCGAGGAAGGTGCGGCGCAGCCCGTAGCGATTGAGCAGCCACGGCGTCAGCAGCATCGACAGCGTCATCGCGATCATGAAGCTGGCCGCGACCCATTGGGCGCGCTCCTGGCCCAGCGCGAAATGCTGGCTCAGGTCCGGGATGGCAACGTTGACGATGGTGGAC
The DNA here is from genome assembly GCF_040149425.2 of Cupriavidus sp. DF5525. Lineage (NCBI taxonomy): Bacteria > Pseudomonadati > Pseudomonadota > Betaproteobacteria > Burkholderiales > Burkholderiaceae > Cupriavidus > Cupriavidus sp. DF5525. The sequence goes on from NZ_CP168265.1 coordinate 2,512,083, forward strand.
GAGACGATCGACGAGATCGTGCCCAGCATCAGCGTCACCAGCACCAGCCAGCGCAGCCGATCCCCGTAGCGGGCACGCAGCGCCTGCCGCGTCGGTCCGCCCGGCGGCTGGCCGGAGCCCTCCGGCGTGACGGGGCCGCGGTTCACCCCAGCCGCCCGGTGTCGGCGATCTCGCGGATCTTGCGGACGGTGTCGATGTCGGCCTCGTGGTAGGCGGATTTGACGATCTCGGCATAGCGAGCGTCGCCGCTGGCATCGACCGCCGGCATGGTGGTGTCGTAGACAAAGCGAAGCAGCAGCGCGCCGGGGCCCGGGGTCTCGATCGCCATGGTCAGGGTGCCGCCGGCATGCTCGGCTGTGGCGGCGGTTTCATAGCGCACCTGCCGGCGCGGCTCGAATACCACGCGGTCATGGATCGAGGCCGCGCCGAAATGCAGCACGCGGTCGATCCAGTTGTCGCCACGGCCAACCACCTCGGCGCTGTCCAGGCCCAGCACGAACAGTTCGGGCGACTCGGCGCGCAGCACCAGCCCTTGCCACAGCTGGTCAGGCGTCAGCGGATCCAGTTGTGGGTTGCCTGGATCGTTGATCTCAACCAAGTGCTCGAAACGCAACTTCTTTCTCCCTGTCAGCAGTAAGTCGATATTATGAAGTCTCCGCGTGTTCGGAAGACCTTTTTGTCTGCGCGGTGCAACATTTCTGTCACAGCCCGCGGCGGTACTCTGAACGTCGCTCCCATTGCTGCTTATCGACCGCAATCCCGCCGACTGGAACCCCCTCATGCCCGCCGCGCCCTTGGCCGAAGCCGATCCCATCCAGGTCCTTGTCTACGCCGACTCGCTTTCATGGGGCATCGTGCCGGGCACCCGCCAGCGCCTGCCCTTCCCGGTGCGCTGGCCCGGCCGGCTGGAACTCGGCCTGAACGCCGACGGCGGCGCGCCCGTGCGCATCATCGAAGACTGCCTGAACGGCCGCCGCACGGTCTGGGACGATCCTTTCAAACCCGGGCGCAACGGCCTGCAAGGGCTCGCGCTGCGCATCGAGATCCACTCGCCGCTGGCGCTGGTGGTCCTGATGCTCGGTAACAACGATTTCCAGTCGATGCACCCGCACAACGCCTGGCACGCCGCCCAGGGCATCGGCGCGCTGGTGCATGCGATCCGCACCGCACCGATCGAACCCGGCATGCCGGTGCCGCCGGTGCTGGTGGTCACGCCGCCGCCGATCCGCACGCCGCGCGGCCCGCTGGCGCCCAAGTTCGCGGGCGGCGAGCACAAGTGGGCAGGCTTGCCGCAAGCCGTTGCAGAGGTTTGCGCGCAACTGGACTGCCCGCTGTTCGATGCGGGCACTTTGATTCAGAGCAGCGAGGTCGATGGTGTACACCTGGACGCCGACGCTCACCTGGCGCTGGGCGATGCGCTGTGCCCGGTCGTGCGCCGGTTGCTGGAGCGCTGACGCCGCCCTCCAGACACCCCGCCTGCCGGCCGGCTGAAACATCACTCCTGACAGGAATTGTCAGGAGGCCGGGCGCACAATGCGGCCGCCCTCACACAGAACGCCGTCAGGAGGCTGTCATGGAGTTGCTGATCAATATCGACGTCGACGACCTGTCGCGCGGCATCGGCTTTTACGAACAAGCGCTCGGCCTGAAGCTGAACCGCAAGCTGTTCGACGGTACCGTCGCCGAAATGGTCGGCGGCACTACGCCGATCTACCTGCTCGCCAAACCCGCGGGCACCCGCCCCACCACCCGCTCAGATACCCGGCGCGACTATCGCCGCCACTGGACGCCGGTCCACCTGGACTTTGTCGTGTCCAACCTCGAACAGGCTATCGAACGCGCGCTGGGAGCCGGCGCGGAGATCGAGGACTGGCCGCAGGATTACGAATGGGGGCGGCAGGCGACGCTGTCGGATCCGTTCGGGCACGGGCTTTGTTTTATTGAGTGGGCAGGGGAAGGATATGGCGCGGTGGCCGGCTGACGCGGCGCACCGGCTTTCGGACATATCGCCTGTCCAAGACCAGGCTCGGGTGTCACATTTCCATGCAGCATCGCGCTTGACCTAGACCAGGTACGGACCGTGGACAAGTCACGGCTGCTCAAGCGAGCCGGCGGCCTTAACGAAAAGACGATGCTGGAGGCCCTGGGCACCCTGCGCGAGGTGTTTGCGGACTGAGGCAAGGCGCAAAGGCATTTAATGCCAGGCTATCGGCGTCATTGGATTTTCATAAGCATATGAAAAAGAAATAGACGCCAGATTCCTTCCCGCTACGCAGTTTTGACGCAATTGCGTTAATCTGTGGCCTAGCCCGGGCAGGCGATCCCTGACCCGGCGCGCGAATGTCTCACTAGCCACATAGCCAAAAAATTTCCAGCACTCTTATGCGCAGCACGTCTCTCTTCAAGCGCCTGGCAGTTGCCGCGTCCGCCATCGGTTTTATCGCCGCTGGCAGCGCCTCGGCCCAGGAACAGACCATCCGCGTCGGCACCGTCAGCGGCCCGGATGCCGAAGTCTGGCAAGTCGTCCAGAAAGTGGCCAAGCGCAACGGCCTGAACGTCAAGGTCGTGGAGTTCAACGACTACGTGCAGCCCAACGCCGCGCTCGACGCCGGTGACCTGGACGCCAACAGCTTCCAGCACCAGCCCTACCTCGATAGCCAGGTCAAGCAGCGCGGCTACAAGATGACCAGCGTGGGCTACACCTATATCTCGCCGCTGGGCATCTATTCGAAGAACCTGAAGTCGGCAAAGGACCTGCCGCAAGGCGCCAAGGTCGCGGTGCCCAACGACCCGTCCAACGAGAACCGCGCCCTGCTGCTGCTCCAGTCGCAAGGCGTGATCAAGCTCAAGGCCGGCACCGGCACCAACGGTGCCAACGCCACCCCGCTGGACGTGGCCGAGAACCCCAGGAAGCTGAAGATCGTGGAACTGGACGCCGCCCAGCTGGCGCGCGCCCTGCCCGACGTCAGCGCCGCCGTCATCAACACCAACTACGCGCTCGCCGCCGGCCTGCAGCCGACCAAGGACGCCATTGGCCTGGAAGACCTGCGCAGCCCGTACGCCAACATCATCGTCGTGCGCACGCAGGACAAGGACAAGCCGTGGGTCAAGAAGCTGGTCGCCGCGTACCAGTCGGAAGACGTGCGCCAGTTCATGAAGGCCCAGTTCAAGGGCGCTATGGTGCCGTCGTTCTGATCGACGCCGGTACTGCCGGATTGCAGAGGATCGTGTTCCGGCAAGAATTCCTGCGTAAGCCCGCCAGAAGCGCTTGCAAATTCCGCCGCCTTCTGTAGAATGCGGCGCTCACCTTGCCCAGGTGGCGGAATTGGTAGACGCACTAGGTTCAGGTCCTAGCGGTGGCAACACTGTGGAGGTTCGAGTCCTCTCCTGGGCACCACGGTTTCATCGAGAAGCCCGCACGGAAGTGCGGGCTTTTTGTTTTTGCGGCAGCCCAGACAGGCTTACTGCTTCGAAGCCTGTCCGAGCGCAGGAGGCGCCGGTGGCGGCAGAGGCGTGGCGACCGGCTCCAACCCCGTTATTCGTACGATCGAGGCCGCCGCGGGGGACGCAAGGAACCGGACAAAGCGCGCAGCTGCCGCGGACTGCTTGCCCGCGACCATGCCGGCAGAGAAGAAGACCGATTGCTGCAACTCGGCCGGCAATGGCCCGACAAAATCCAGCTCCTTGAATGGCAGCAACTCGCTGACCTGCTGGAAGCCGATTTCCGCATCGCCGCGCGCCACTACGGCGCCGACACGCTCGCTGTAGATCTTGTGCGCCTTGTCCTTGATCTGGTCCGCGACGCCGAGCCGGCTGAACAATTCATTGGAAAGGTAGGTCCCGCTGGCACTGGCGGAATACGCAATCGATTTTGCGTTGAGCAAGGTCTGCCTCAGGCCTTCCACTGTGCTGATATCGGGCCTGGGCGTGCCTTTGCGGACCGACATGCCGATCAGCGACCGGGCCAGGTCCACCCTGCTCCCGGCCGCCACCTTCCCTTCGGATACCAGCTTCTCAAGGCCAGAGTCCGCAAGGATCACCACATCGAAAGTCTCGCCGCGTGCCAGCCGACTGGGAATGGAATCCGGCGCGTTACCCATCGACGCGCCATAGGCGGTGATGATCCGGTCCTGCGTCGCGGCTTCGTACAGCGGCACCAGTTGCTGGTACGCCGCCGTGAAGCCGCCCGAGGTAATGACGCGGATATCGTCTGCCCAGACCGGCCCCGCCAGCCATAGCAGGAAAACAAGCGAGGCCTTGCTGGCGGCCATGGCGGTCAGCTTCATAACGTCTCCATGTTGATTTATGCGGCCCGCCGACACATCCCAGACGCGGGAGCGGCGAGCATTGCAAGGGTATTCGGGCGCGACTATTCTGTGAATTGCAATGTTCTGATGATTTCATGCATGTCGCGCATTAATTTCGCCCTTGAGGATTTGCAGGCCTTTGTCGCCACTGCGGAAATGGGCAGTTTCCGGATCGCTGCCGAGACGCTGCATATCTCGCAGCCAGCGCTCAGCCGGAGAATCGACAAGCTGGAAAAGACGCTCGGCTCGCGCTTGCTGGAGCGGACCACCCGGCGCGTGGAACCGACCCACATCGGCAGGCAGTTCCTGGAGGAGGCCCGGGCTGCGCTGGACATTCTCGATGGCGCCGTGTTCCGGCTTGGTGACGAGGCCGCGCTCCGGCGCGGGCTGGTAACGGTGGCGGCGATACCGTCGGCTGCGGTGCACCTGCTGCCCGATGCCATCAGCGTATTCGCAGGTCGTCATCCGGGTGTACGCGTCCGCGTGATTGATGAAAGTGCAAACGCCGCACTGGCCAGCGTCCTGTCCGGAGAATCGGATTTTGGCCTCAACTTCATGGGCGCCCAGGAACCCAATATCGAATTCCTCACGGTCCGTACTGAGCCTTATTTGCTGGCGTTGCGACGTGACCACGCCTGGGCCGGACGCAAGTCTGTCGCATGGGAGGAGTTGGCCGGGCAGCGGATGGCCGGCGTCTCGAAGCAAAGCGGCAATCGCGCCCTGATTGAAAATGCCATCGCGCATCTTGAACGGCGTCCGACCATTTTTTACGAGGCCAACCACGTGGTCGGCGTATTGGCACTGGTTGAAGCCGGCCTCGGCATGGCAGTGCTGCCGGGCCTGGCGTTGCCGCCGGATCATCCGAGATTGTGCGCCATCCCGCTGGTTGAACCGACCGTGGACCGGGTGCTGGCGTTGATACGCCGTCGCGACCGGGCGCTGCAGCCTGCGGCTAAGGCGCTGTTTGAAATCCTTGCCACTGAAATGCCCGAGGCGTGACTGGTGGAAGCACCGCGCACTTGCAAAATCTGTCGCGCCCTGTAGAATGCGGCGCTCACCTTGCCCAGGTGGCGGAATTGGTAGACGCACTAGGTTCAGGTCCTAGCGGTGGCAACACTGTGGAGGTTCGAGTCCTCTCCTGGGCACCAAGGTTTTTGAAGCGAGAAGCCCGCACGGAAGTGCGGGCTTTTTGTTTTGCACCATCGGACTCTTAATCCGCAGGGCAAAGCTCGGACGTTGCCTGGTCCAACTGCGATTTGACCATCAACAGCAGGCAATGGACGTCATGGGTCGGCTCCGACCGTTCGCTCTCTTTTTCCAACAACGACAAAATAGCGCTCAACCCGGCGCTGACTCGCTCCAGGGATTCCACCGTTCCGGCCGGGACGATATTCAGGACGTCTGTGGTGTCATAGCTGCGCGTTTGCATAGCGTTTTTGCTCCGACTAGAGAAAACCCGCTAGCCCAATCGAAATCGAAGGGTGGCGGGCCTGACGACGGGGGTGACAATACCGGTGCAATAGCGGAGGAAACCGGCCAGCCATGCGGCTGCCCCGCCCGGCCCGCCGTGGAAACAGCTTGCTCGTGCGATTTTTTTTGCCTGATCCGCTACTGCGCTTGCGAGTTGTCACACCCGCTCACCGAGCCCCTCGGTGAGGCATGCAGTCTCTCGCTCCGGCAACGCAGCGTCGATAAGACCCTTCGCATTCGCCTCCCTCCGCCCTCATCGCCTACAGTAGTTCTATCCATGGGCGCGGCCGCGCCGCCTGTCGGGAGAACTGCCGTGGGCAAACTGCAAGAGCGTCGCCGATTCCTGCAAGCCGCGCTGGGCGGCCTGCTCTTCCCTGCCCTGCCCGCCTGCGGCGGCGATGACGCTGCGCCCACCCATCCGCCCGATGCCATACCCGAATCCCAGATCACCGGGGCCATCGCCGAGCTCGACACGCTGGCCGCCAAACTGATGGCAAGCTCCAGCTTGCCCGGCATGGCCGTGGCCGTGGTACGCGGCGATCAAACCGTTTATGCCAAAGGCTTCGGCCGCCGGCTGGTCACCGATTCCGCGCCCGTCGACGCCGACACCGTGTTCCAGCTCGCCTCCGTCTCCAAGCCCATTGGCGCGACCGTGGTGGCGCGCCAGGTCGGCGGCGGCGGCATCAGCTGGGACACGCCGGTGCAGCAGCACCTGCCCTGGTTCGCCTTGTCCGAAGCGGAGGTCACCGAGGCCGTCACCATCGGCGACATGTACGCCCACCGCTCCGGCCTGCCCGACCACGCCGGGGACCGGCTCGAAGACATGGGCTACGACCGCCGCCAGGTGCTGACACGCCTGCGCTATCTGCCGCTCCATCCATTCCGCGCGGTCTACGACTACACCAACTTCGGCATGACGGCCGCGGCCGAGGCGGTGGCCACCGCCGCGGGCATCGACTGGGCGACACTGTCGGAACAGGCCATCTACCGGCCACTGGGCATGACCCGCACCAGTTCGCGCTACGCCGACTTCGCCGCGCGCGACAACCATGCCCTCGGCCACGTGCAGATCAACGGCAGCTGGGTGCAAGGCATGGGCTCCATGCCGGATGCGCAGTCGCCCGCGGGCGGTGTCAGCTCCTCCGTCAACGACATGGCCAAATGGCTGGCCATGCTGCTGGGCAACGGCGAATTCGCCGGCCGGCGCATCGTCGACGCCGCCGCGCTGGCGCCCGCCCTGACCCCGCAGATGCAAAGCAACCCGCCCGCCAACGGCCGCCCCGCCGGCCACTACGGCTATGGCTTCAATATCGGCACGACCGAACTCGGGCTGACTTCGCTTAACCACTCTGGCGCGTTCGTGGTGGGCGCGGCCACCAACTTCACCGCGGTGCCCTCGCTGGACCTGGCCATCGTGACACTGACCAACGGCTACCCCATCGGCATCCCCGAAACGCTCAACGCGCAGTTTTTCGACCTCGTGCAATACGGCGCCATCCGCCGCGACTGGGGCAAGATCTTCGCCGACGCCTTCGCGCCGCTGCTCGCACCGGAAGGCCGCCTGGTCGGCCAGCCAATCCCCGCCAACCCGCTGCCGCCGCGCGCCCTGTCGGCGTACACCGGCACCTACCAGAACGACTACTACGGCCCGCTGCAGGTGACCGACCAGGGTGGCACGCTGGTGATGACGCTCGGCGCGAAGCCGCTGACCCTGCCCCTGACCCATTGGGACGGAGATGTCTTTACTTTCACGCTCCACAATGAGAACGCGACCCTGGGCACGATCTCGCGGGCGGCATTCTCCAGCGAACGGGTGTGGCTGGAGTATTACGATCACGAAGGGCTTGGGGTGTTTGTGCGATGAGGCGAAGCGATTGATTTCACCCTGGCGCCCGCGGGTAGTGCCGAGTTGACACTGCTGGGACCCCTGCCGATACTGCACCTCGCCCCCTGCCCCCGTTGGGCTGGCACGGTTTGAGAGGTGACTCAGCTACCGGAAGGAAGACCATGATCAGACTCCGCTCAGTAGTACTCACCGCCGCCGTTGCCACGCTCGCCGCCTGCGGCACGCCGCCCCCGACGCCAACCGCGGTCACCCAGGCGCCCGGGCCCGCCACGCGTTCCGCCGCTGGCAAGACTGAAGTCCTGTGGCTCGGCCAGGCCGCCATCCGGATCACCACGCCCGGCGGCAAGGTCATCGTCATCGATCCGTGGCTGACCACCAATCCCAAGACGCCCGCCGGCTTCAAGCAACTGCAGGCACTGGGCAAGGTCGACCTCATCCTCGTTACACACGCCCACAACGACCACCTCGGCGACGCGCCCGCGCTGGCCCAGCTGAACAACGCTCCGATCTACAACGGCGGCGGCATGGGCCAGGCGCTCATCAGCCTGGGCATGGTGCCCGCGGCGCTGGTCCAGCGCTTCGGCAAGACCGGCACGGTGATGCCCTTCGGTCCGACCGGTCCCAAGATCACCGCGGTGCATGCCGAGCATTCCTCCGAACTGGTGCTGAAGAACCCCACCACCGGCAAGGACGAAACCCACTACGGCGGTGAGCCCGTGGGCTACATCATCGAGATGGAAAACGGATTCAGGATCTGGCACATGGGCGATACGGGGCTGTTCGGCGACATGCGATTGATCGGCGACCTCTACAAGCCTGACTTGGTGCTCATCCCCATCGGCGGGCACTTTACGATGGGGCCGCAGGATGCCGCGATCGCAGTGCGGGACATGATCCGGCCGAGGTTTGCGATTCCGATCCACTATCAGACGTCGCCGCAGTTGCAGGGGACACCGGCGGAGTTTACGGCGGCGCTGCGTAGCGGCGCGGCGACGCGAGTAATCGTGCCGCAGCCGGGGGAGAAGGTGGATTTCTGATTCAGGTGTGACGGCGCTGGCAAGCGCTGACGCAACTGCCCTCGGTCAGAAGTGATAGCTGAGGACGTTGTTGGCCTTCGCGACCAGCGGGCCAGTAGTGCTGCCGCTGATTGCGAATCATTTTCGCGTGCACTATGCTGAATCCTCCCACCGTAGCGGAGACTTTTCATGCTTAGAATTGGCGCGCTGATGGCAATGATCCTGGTGTCCGGTTCCGCGCTGGCCAGCGCGAAATGTCCCGCGCATCCCAAAAGCGAATGGATGAAGGAAAGCGACGCCCGCGCAAAGATTGAAGCGCAGGGCTACAACATCAAGAAGTTTAAGGTAGATGGAAATTGCTACGAGATCTACGGCACGACCAAGGATGGAAAGAAGGCGGAGATCTACTTCGATACCAAGACACTGGATGTGGTAAAGGCGGAAATAGAGAAGTAACGTCGCACCTTCCTGTAGCCCCGCCGTGAAGCCGCCGCGCCCGACCATCCTGGTCTGGGATCCCGTCGTCCGTATCACGCACTGGAGCGTGGCGGTACTGGTGCTGTGGGACCTGTACGAGGATTCCGGCGGGCCGCTGCACCGCAATCTTGGCTACGCGGCCGCGTGCCTGGTGCTTATTCGCGTGGCCTGGGGCATGGTGGGCAACGGCGCAGGGAATTTCCGCGAATGGGTTCCCGGCCGCGCAGGCGTTGTCGCGTACGTCAAAGCCGCTGTTGCCGGGCATCCGCCCCGCTACCTTGGCCACAATCCACTGGGCGCGATGATGATGCTGGCGCTGTGGATCCTCATCCTCTCACTGGCGGCCACAGGCTGGATATCGCGGCTGGAAAGGTTCTGGGGTGAAGACTTGCCCAAGGACGTCCATGCCATCCTTGCATACGTGCTGCTGGCGCTGGTATGCGTCCACATTGGCGCCGCGAGTCTCATGAGTCGGCTGCACAAGGAAAACCTGATCCTGGCCATGGTGACCGGCAGGAAGCCTGCGGGGGATCAAGGCAACCTATCCCCACAGGACGAATCCGCACGCCCATCGGGCTCAGCCGCGATCCCGAACTCCCCTGCTGTGTCGCCGGACCGCCACCCGTAGTCTTTCCACGAACTGCTGCATGGTATCCGACGGATGGCACGCAGGATAAGCGGCTGCTCTGCCACTTTTCCATCCCAACACGAAAGATATGTTGCAGTGCAACATATATGCACTTATCCTTGAGCATACGTTGGATCCGCGAGAAACAAAGCCTGCCCAGACGCCCTCATGAATACGAGTGCGCCCCCGTGCTTGTTGCGGCCTGACCTGTTCAGTTGTCGGCAAGCTGGGCCTCTACCCGACAACTCTTCGAACGCAGAGCCCCACGATCCTTACCCTCTTCCACTGTCCGTATCAAACGGACACCCAAGGAAAACACCTTGCCTTCCTCCGCTATCTCCCAGCCCGTCATTGACGTTTCCACAAATTGGTCGCGCCTCTTTAGTGAAATGTGCGAATTGCTCCAGGCGACGATCCATGTCGTCACCGTTCGCACGACGCGCATGGCGATAGCGGGTCCGTCGCCTGATGAGCAGGACCGGCACGAATTCAGCCTCATGAGTGTTGAAAAGGGGGAAGCCGCATCCGAATCGCTCCTTGCGATGCAATCGGGATTGATAAATCTGACCCTGGGGCTCGCAAAGGACACCAGCGATCATCTCTGGGCTACATCGGCTGCAGCCACGACGCTGGCGTCGAGTGGTTCGGCCGCGCAATGGTTCGAACGCCAGACCGAACTCTTGAGGTTGGCAACTGACTTCCCCGCCAGTCCCCTGCAATTGGTCAGTTCGGCGACATCCCTGATGCAGGAGATCCTCGCGCCGATTCACGGCCGTGCCACGGCAAATGCGCGACGCCTGGGCGCGGCATGAACGCCATCGCTGGCGGTGCTCGTCGCACCTGCTGAAGTTCAGCTTTTTCGGGCCGTAGCCAGATGCCTGGGCCGGCAAGCCACCGTACCTGCGACCGCATCGCGGCCACTATCCCGGCCGAGACGTTGCAAAAGCGCACCAGCCGGTGAGCGGCAGTGCTTTCCAGCCCTTGCATGCGCGGCAGCTTTTGCTATCCTTCGCCGGTGCGCTGCAACTGACTCCAGCCTGCAGGCGCGCATTTCCAACCAGACACGACTATGGCCACGAAAGCAAAACCTGTAGCAAAGACTGCCACGAAGACCGCTGCGAAGAAGGCTGCTCCGGCGAAGAACGCCGCTCCGGCCAAGAAGGCTGCCGCGCCTGCCCCGGTCGCCAAGCCGCTGAAGGACACGTTCACCAAGTCGAGCCTGCTGGCACACCTTGTCGCCCAGACCGAACTGGACAAGAAGACCGTGCAGACTGTGCTTACCCAGCTTGAAAACACCATGGTGAGCGCGATTCACAAGAAGGGCGCGGGTGAATTCACGCTGCCGGGTCTGTTCAAGGTGTCGGCCATTCAAGTGCCGGCCACGAAGAAGCGCTTTGGGAAGAACCCCTTCACCGGCGAAGATCAATGGTTTGCCGCAAAGCCGGCCAGTGTGAAGGTGAAGGTGCGTCCGATGAAGAAACTGAAGGACGCCGCCCTGTAATCGCGTCCGGCCACCGGCTGTCCCGAAAGAAAAGCCCCGGAATCTCGCGATTCCGGGGCTTTTTTATGGCTGCGACTACAGGTCGCAGCCGCCTCACGGCTCCTGCATCGTCACCCCATATCGCGCAAAGATCCGCTCCAGCTCGCCCTTCTTGCGCAGCGCGTCCAGCGCATTCTCCAGCGATTCCGCCAGGTCCTTCTGGCCGGCCTTGATGGCCATGCCCACGGCCCAGCCGCGCGGCGGCAGCAGCGGCGAGCTGATATCCGCCGTGGCAAAACGGGCGGCGGACTGATCGGCGCCCTTGAGTGCGCTTTCGTATTGCGCGCGCGTCACCATCGCCGCGGCGATATCACCGGCGAACAGCGCGCGCAGCGCGTCCTCGGCTTCGGGGTAGATCCTGACCTTGTTGCGCAAGGCGCCGCCCGCGCCGGCCAGCAGCGCATTGGCGCCGGCTGAGCCGGCGGCTGCGCCGGTCGGCTGCCCGGCCAGGTCTGCCAGGTTGCGGACGGCCGGCAGGCGCTGGCGGTCCAGCACCAGCACGAAGGTCTCGCGGTAATAGGGCGCGAAGATCAGCGCCTTGTCGTTCTCGCGCATGAAGGCCCGGTCGACCGGTACGTGCAGCATCACGTCCGCCGGCCCATAGCCAAGGTAATGGCCGCGCCAGACCATGGCGCGCAGGTCGTCCGACATGTTTTCATCGGCGTCGAACGGCAACAGCGACACGGACAAACCCAGCTCCTTGCCCAATGCCCTGGCCAGCGCCACGTCGATGCCCGCGTACTGGCTGCCCGCCGCCGCGGAGAATGGCGGCAAGCCTTTGTAGACCGCAACTTTCAGGGTGCCGCTCTGGCGGATCCGGTCCAGGTCTGCCATGGCAGGCTGCATGCCGAGCAGTGCGATCGCAGCCAGCAACGCGCCGCACAGCCAGCGCACGGCATTGGCCGCAGACGCCGGCGGTTGGATCACGGAACGCCTCGGGCCACAGGCAGGGCTGGCAGGCATGGGGGTCTCCTCGGGTTTTCATTGGGCCCCGCCGCTGCGGGGCCGGAAGCAGGACGATGGCAAAGGATGCTGACGTGCCCTCCCCTCACTCCCGCCGCGATTCCAGGTAGGTCTTGATCGCCCACACCGCTTCCTGGCTCAGCACGCCGTCAAATGGCGGCATATACACGCGCCCGTCGCGCGTGCGGCCCTTGCGCACGGTGGTGGTGTAGAACTGCGAGATCTCGCTCATGCACGCCTGCTTCTTCTTGGCATCGGCCAGCGAGGTGCAGTCGCTGTCGAGCTTGCGCAGGTCCGGCGCGATCCCGCCCGACACCGCTTCCAGGCCGTGGCAGCGCGCGCAGTTCTGGTTGTAGGCCGAGCTGCCGATGCGCATGGCTTCATCGTGCGCCGCGCCGGTCCGGTAGGGATTGTCCGGACGCCATTCGTCGCCAAGCGGCGGCAGCGCCTTGGTATCGACGGCTTGTGGCGTGACGTCGCCGTGGGCCAGCACGGTCCCGGCCGGGACGAGCGTCAGGGTTGCGCAAAGCGAGAGCAAGGCAAGCAGGCGGCGCTGCGGTTTCATGGATGTCTCCTACGGTGAATGGGTTTTGCTCTGTTGTTTGCCTCCCTTTCCGCAAGAGCCATACCAGCGGGACGGCAACGACACGCGCCTGGTTTTCACGGGCCTGGCGGGGCCTGCGCCGGCATGTGCAACGCAGCATCGGCTGCCCGTGTCCCGGAATGCCACACTCTGGCAAGCGTTTTGCTTCATGACGCAACACTGTCGACCAAGCCCCCGGTAAAGGCGGCGAAGGCGCCGACAGCGACCCGCGCAAAGATCGCGGGCGATTTTCCACAGGAGACACAGAGATGACCTTGCAAGCGGAACCTGTCCGCCCACAGACAGCTGGCGCGGCCCAGCCTGAACGCGCCGACCTGATTGCCCAGGCCCACCAGCGCTCCGCCTCCTACGGCCTGCGTCCCTACGAATCGCCGGACTTCTGTCCGGTACTGCAAAGCGAGCTCAAAACGCGGATCGAGCGCAGCCAGTCCCTGTTCACCTACGCGCTGCCGGTGATGGAAACGCTCTACGACCAGATCGTGAACACGCAGAGCATGGTCATCCTGACGGACGCCGACGGGCTGATCCTGCACTCAATGGGCGACGACGACTTCCTCGCCCGGGCCGACAAGGTGGCGCTGCGCCCGGGCGCGGACTGGTCGGAAGAACGCCGCGGCACCAACGCCATCGGCACGGCCCTGGCCGAGGACCGCGCCACCCTGGTACACGGCGCCGACCACTTCCTGGAGGCCAACCAGTTCCTGACGTGCTCGTGCATGACCATCCTCGATCCCTATGGCAAGACCGTCGGGGCCCTAGATGTAACCGGCGACCAGCGCGGTTTCCACAAGCACACCATGGCGCTGGTACGGATGTCGGCACAGATGATCGAGAACCAGCTCTTCGGCAACGCCTTCCGCGACATGGTCTGCATCCGCTTCCATTCGCGCGCGGAGTTCCTGGGCACGCTGGTGGAGGGCATCGTCTCGTTCACGCCCGGCGGCCGCTTCCTGTCGGCCAACCGCAGCGGGCAGTTCCAGCTTGGCCTGTCCAACGGCGCGCTGCAGGCGCACACGTTTTCCTCGCTGTTCGGCCTGTCGATGTCGCAGCTGTTCGATGCCGTGCGCGCCGGGCAGGCCGGCATGGTGCAGCTGCAGTTGCCGAGCGGCGTCAAGGTCAGCGCGCGGGTCGAGTCGAAAGCCTCGCCAGCCGGGGTGTCCACCGGCGGCGCGTATGCCGTCCACGCAGGCGCCGGGGACACGGCCATCGTGCCACGCAGCCTGTGCGCCGAGCCGGCACGGCCGGCGGGGCTGGACGACCTGGACACCGGCGATGCCCAGATCCGGGCGGTCATCACCAAGCTGCGCAAGGTGATCGGCAAGGACATTCCGGTGATGGTGCTGGGCGAAACCGGCACCGGCAAGGAACTGATGGCGCGCGCCATCCATGCCGACAGCCCGCGCCACGCCGGGCCGTTTATCGCCGTGAACTGCGCTTCGATCCCCGAGAACCTGATCGAGTCGGAGCTGTTCGGCTACGAGGAAGGTGCCTTCACCGGCGCCCGCAAGAAGGGCGGCATCGGCAAGATGCTGCTGGCCAACGGCGGCACGCTGTTCCTGGACGAGATCGGCGACATGCCGCTGCACCTGCAGGGCCGGCTGCTGCGCGCGCTACAGGAACGCGCGGTATCGCCGCTGGGCAGCAGCAAGGTGATCCATATCGACGTGTCGCTGGTCTGCGCCACCAATCGCAACCTGCGCGAGCTGGTGGCCAACGGCCAGTTCCGGGAAGACCTGTACTACCGCCTCAACGGGCTGGTGGTGCGGCTGCCGGCGTTGCGCGAGCGCAGCGATCTCGACGTGGTGGCAAACAAGCTGCTGCGCCTGGGCCAGGCGGAAAGCCACGCCACAAGCGAACCGCCCCGCATCGCCGCCGAGGTCATGGAGCTGTTCCGCCGCTACCACTGGCCGGGCAATATCCGCCAGCTCTGCAACCTGTTGCGTACGGCGCGGCTGATGGCCGAAGGCGAGGCCGAAATCACCCAGGACCATTTGCCCGACGATTTCCTGGACGACCTGCGCGAGCGGCAAGGGACGGCTGCCGTGCCTGTGAGCCAGCTACTGCCAGGCGCGCAACCAGGCGCCCTGCCGGCGCGGCTGGCCGATGTCGAGGCAATGGCCATCGTCGCCACGGTGAAGGCGCACAACGGCAATATCTCGGCGGCGGCCAAGGCGCTGGGCATCTCGCGCAACACGGTCTACCGGAAGATGGAAGAGGCGCGCGGGCTGCCGCACCAGGCGGGCTGATCTTCGCAGCCATCCGCAGCCCCGGCGAGCATCGCATCGGGAAAGCCACGCCGGGCCAGCGCTGTCACCGCTGCCAGCCGGCTGCGCGGATGGCAGCCGCCAGGGCATCGCCCATGACGCCACTGGCAAGGTGCCCGCCGGCCACCCATTCCAGTCGGGCGCCCGGCATGGCCGCCTGCAGGCGCAGTGCATTGGCGGGACGGCACACCGCATCGGCACGGCCATGCAGCACCGTTACTGGCAGGCCTCGCGCGGCGATCCTGCGCGCCGCCTTCAGCAAGGCGGGCTTGCCCAGCCCGGCCCGGTTGCGCAGGTAATGCGCCTGAATGCGGTACTTGTTCACCGTCGCGTCCCGCTCGCGCCGGGACTGGCGGCGGCAACGCAGCCGGGGCGACAGGCCTAGCAGCGCCTGTTCGCTGACTCGCCATGCCGCGGCAGTGTCCCGTTTTTGAACAGTCGTACCACTTTGCAACAGCCGTGACACAGTGAGCAGCCGGGCGCGCGGATCGGGCAGGCGTTCGCCCTGCGGCTTGACGCATTGCAGCATCCGGCGCCCTCCATGGCGCGGCGCGAACAACGCGAACACGTCGTCACGCCCGGTCAGGAAGGTGCCACGCAGCACCAGCGCCGCCACGGCGTCCGGGCATCGCGCCGCATACGCCAGTGCGAGCGCCGCGCCCCACGATCCGCCCACCACCCCCCATCGTTCGATTCCCAGGGTCCGGCGCAACTGTTCGAGGTCGGCCAGCAGCGCGCCCACGCTATTGCGGCGCAGGCCACCTGCCGGCGTGGATCGCCCCGCGCCGCGCTGGTCCGGCATCACCACGCGATGCCGTTCATGGTCGAACCATCCCGCCATCGCGTCAGCGCAGCCGCTACCAGGCCCGCCATGCAGGACGAGCCATGGCTCGCCATCCGCGGGGCCGACCAGTCGTACATGGATGCGCTGCGCGTCCGGCGTACGCAGGCAAAAACGGGCCGATGTCATGGGTGCGTCGGGCATGGATGTTGCCTTGTCAGCGAGGCGGCAGCCGCGCTGCCGTACCAGGACGATATTCACTAACCATGCCACCCAAGGAGACAGACATGACATGGACCACGCCCGCCTACACCGAGCTGCGGCTTGGCTTTGAAATCACGATGTACATCGCCAACCGTTGAGCGTGCGTGCGGTCGGGCAGGCGCAATGCCCGTCTTGCTGGCTGTTCAGCTAACGCATCGGCTTCTGCCGTCATTCCCGCGCAGGCGGGAACGACGGCGGTAAATGCCATGACTCACCACAAAGCGCACGCGCCATGACAACCATCCGGGTACTGGGGTCGGCCGCCGGCGGCGGCTTTCCGCAATGGAACTGCAATTGCCACAACTGCGATGGCGTGCGCCGGGGCTCGGTACGCGCCACGCCGCGCACGCAATCATCGATCGTGCTGCACGGTGAAGGACCGGACGCGATCCTCGTCAACGTCTCGCCCGATATCCTGCAGCAGCTACGCCAGTCGCCTGCGCTGCAACCGGCGCGCGCGCCGCGCGATACCGCCATCGCGGCGGTGGTGCTGATGGATGCGCAGATCGACCACGTGACCGGCCTGCTGATGCTGCGCGAGCACCGCCAGGCGCTGCCGGTCTACGCGACGGCATCCGTGCTCGATGATCTTGGCGCGGCCTTCCCGCTGACGCGCATCCTGTCGCACTACTGCGGGCTGCACACGCACGCCCTGCCCTGCGACGGCACGCCGCTTTCGATACCACCGCTGGACGGCGTGACGCTTGCCGCCGTACCGCTGCAAAGCAAGGCCCCGCCCTACTCGCCCAATCGCCACGCGCCCCGCCCCGGCGACAATATCGGCCTGCGCATCGAAGACCGCCGCAGCGGCCGCCGTGCCTTCTATGCGCCCGGCCTCGGCATGGTCGACGACCACGTCCTCACCGAGCTGCGCAGCGCGGACATCGTGCTGGTCGACGGCACCTTCTGGCGCGACGATGAAATGCAGGCCCTCGGCTTCTCCGGCAAGACCGCCGCCGACATGGGCCACCTGCCGCTGTCCGGCCCCGGCGGCATGATCGAAATCCTCGACCGGCTGCCCGCCAGCCGCAAGATCCTTATCCACATCAACAACACGAATCCGGTGCTGGTCGAAGACTCGCCGGAGCGCGCCGTGCTGACGCGGCACGGCATCGAACTCGCCTACGACGGCATGGAGATCACGCTATGACAGAACCGATCGCATGGAGCCCGGCAGAGTTCGAAGCCCGTCTGCGCGCCAAAGAAAGCGGCTACCACATCCATCATCCCTTCAACCAACGCATGGCCGCGGGGCAGTGCTCGCCCGCGCAGATCCGCGCGTGGGTGGCCAACCGCTTCTACTACCAGGCCTGCATCCCGCTGAAGGATGCCGCGATCCTGTCGAACTGCCCGGATCGCGATACCCGCCGGGAGTGGGTGGTGCGCATCCTCGACCACGATGGCACCGGCGAGCAGCCCGGCGGGATCGAGGCCTGGTTGCGCCTTGGCCAGGCGGTGGGGCTGGAACGCGAGGCACTGGTCCAACACCGGCACGTGCTGCCCGGCGTGCGCTTCGCCGTCGACGCCTATGTCAATTTCGCCCGGCGCGCGCCGTGGCAGGAAGCCGTGTGCTCGTCGCTGACGGAGATGTTCGCGCCCGCGATCCACAAGGAGCGCCTGGCCGGCTGGCCGACGCATTACCCGTGGATCGATGCAGCGGGCCTCGACTACTTCCGCTCGCGCATTCCGCTGGCCCAGCGCGACGTGGACCACGGCCTGCACGTGACGCTGGGCTACTTCCGCACCGCGGCGCAACAGCAACGCGCCCTCGATATCCTGCAATTCAAGCTCGACGTGCTCTGGTCGATGCTCGACGCCATCCAGCAAGCCAACCCATGACAGCCAGCGCTCCCGACCTTGCCAGACCGGTGCTGCAACGGACCTTCCGATTGCAATGGGAGGAGTCCCAGCAAAGCTGGGTGCTGCTGTACCCGGAAGGCATGGTCACCCTCAACGACAGCGCCGCGGCGATCCTGCAGCGCTGCGACGGCGGCCACACGCTGGACATGCTGATCGACGACCTGCAGGCCGCCTTCGGCGTGCAGGGCATCGCCCCGGAGGTACATGCCTTTGTCAAACATGCAATCGAACGCGGCTGGCTGGTCTGAGGTGTCGCCCGGCCCGCCACTGTGGCTGCTGGCGGAACTGACCTACCGCTGCCCGCTGCACTGCGCCTTCTGCTCCAACCCGGTGGACTACGCCCGCAACACGGCCGAGCTCGATACCGTGCAGTGGTGCGACGTATTCACCCAGGCCCGTGCGCTGGGCGCCGTACAGCTCGGCCTGTCCGGCGGCGAGCCGCTGCTGCGCAAGGACCTGGAGGCGCTGGTGCGGCACGCGCACGGCCTCGGCTTCTACACCAACCTGATCACCTCGGGCGTGGGGCTGACCGACGCCCGCCTGGCCGGCCTGCGTGAAGCTGGCCTGGACCATATCCAGCTCTCGTTCCAGGACTCCACCCGCGAGCTCAACGACTTCCTCTCCAGCACCCGCACCTTCGACCTGAAGCAGCGCGTGGCCCGCCTGATCAAGGCGCACGGCTACCCGATGGTGATGAACTGCGTGCTGCACCGGCACAACCTGGCGCATGTCGGCACCATCATCGAGATGGCGCTGCAGATGGGCGCCGAATACCTGGAACTGGCCAATACGCAGTACTACGGCTGGGCATGGGAGAACCGGCTCGCGCTGATGCCCACGCAGGAGCAGCTGCGCGACGCCGAGGCGGTGGTCAACCAGTACCGCGCGCGCATCGGCAGGCAATGCCAGATCCTGTTCGTGGTGCCTGACTATTTCGAGCCGCGGCCCAAGAAATGCATGAACGGCTGGGGCACGACCTTCCTTGGCGTCGCGCCGGATGGCACCGCGCTGCCGTGCCATGCGGCGCGCATGCTGCCGGGGCTGGTGCTGCCGAACGTCACCACGCAGAGCCTGCGCGCGATCTGGACCGAAAGCGATGCGTTCCGCCGCTTCCGCGGCACGCACTGGATGCAGGAGCCTTGCCGCTCGTGCGACCACCGCGAGGAAGACTACGGCGGCTGCCGCTGCCAGGCCTTCCTGCTCACCGGCGACCCTGCCGCGACCGATCCTGTCTGCGATCGCTCGGGCGAGCATGGGAAGGTCAGCGAGATCGTGCTGCAGGGCCGGCTGGCCGCTGTCCAGGCGCGTGATCAGGCGTACCCGATGGTGTTCCGCAGCGACGGCAACTCACTGCGGCTGAGCAGCGGCAAGACGTAAAAAAGGTTCTTTGCTCCAAGTGGAGTCAAATGCTGGCGTCGGGAACCGCGGAAGAGCGATCAGGCGTCGGCCCAGCGCCGCAGCAGATTGTGGTAGACGCCAGTCAGCCCTACCACATCGGGATTGTTCTGCCCAACGGTCTGCGCCACGCGCTGAATCCGCGTATCCAGCTCAAACAGCAGCGCGCGCTGGCCATCGTCGCGCACCATGCTCTGGATCCAGAAAAAGGACGACACCCGCGCTCCGCGCGTGACCGGCGTGACGTGGTGCAGGCTGGTGGCCGGATACAACACCATGTGGCCGGCAGGCAGCTTGACCCGCTGCTGGCCGTAGGTGTCTTCGATCACCAGCTCGCCGCCGTCATAGTCCTCCGGCTCGGTCAGGAACAGCGTTGCCGACAGGTCGCTGCGCACGCGGAAAGCGGTGCCGCGCAGGTAGCGGATGGCGTTGTCGACATGGTTGTCGAACGCCTGCCCGCCCTCGTAGCGGTTGAACAGCGGCGGGAACACCTTGAGCGGCAGCGCCGCCGAGAAGAACAGCGCATTGGCCCCGAGCGCGTCCTGGATCAGGTCGCCCACCTGACGCGCGACCGGCGACCCTTCGGGCAGCTGCAAATTGCGCTTGGCCAGGGCCGACTGGTGCCCGGAGGTCGCATTGCCATCGGTCCATTCGGACGCATCCAGCAGTTGCCGGCATTGCGCCACCTGCGTTTTGGACAGGACGTCAGGAATCTGCAGCATCATCGCTTGGGCCTTCCTTGGAATCGAAGTGAGAGCGGGCGGGCCGGGGCGACATCGCAAGCACAGAAGAGCGAGTTCACCGGCCAAGCCGCCGATTGTAGGAGATATGCCATGCCGGGCGCAAATAGGAATCATTCGCGACTTTAGCCTGGAGGCGGTGCAAAAGCCGCAAATCGGCGCTCCGGACAAGAAATGATCAAGGGGCTCTGGCAATCCTGCGCGGGATGATCCACGCCGCGCTCACAGAGATGCCGTTCCCATCACCTTTCTGTTGTTACTCTGTCTATTTTATTTAATAGGAATGATTCGTATTTGTCTTTTTGTTTCCATCCTTCTACAATCGGCCGCCGTTATGGACGACTAGCATCAACGGCTTTACCGCTGGCTGAACTTGTCTTCATGACCCATGTATGGATCGAGTCAGAACTAGAAAGACGGGGAGTTAGCAGCGTGAAACAAGAACAGGACAAATTGCGGCTGAAGCCGCTCGCCGCGGCATTGGCCGGCGCCATCGCAGCCTTCGCCGTGCAGGGCGCGGCCGCGCAGGAGAGCCAGCCTGCGGCCGGGGCCGCGCCCGCAGCCAGGCCGGTGACACTGCAGAGCGTGACGGTGACGGGCAAGCAGGATGATGGTTACAGGGTGGACGAGGCCCAGTCGCCCAAGTTCACCGCGCCGCTGCTGGACACGCCAAAGTCCGTCACGGTGGTGCCGGCCCAGGTGCTGCAGCAAACCGGCTCGAACTCGCTGCAGGACGCGCTGCGCACTACGCCGGGCATCACGTTCGGCGCCGGCGAAGGCGGCAACCCGATCGGCGACCGTCCGTTCATCCGCGGTTTCGATTCGATGTCGAGCATCTATGTCGACGGCGTGCGCGACACCGCCTCGCAGGTCCGCGACACCTTCAACATCGAGAGCATCGAAGTCATCAAGGGCCCGAGCTCGGCGTTTGGCGGCAAGGGTTCGGCCGGCGGCATGATCAACATCGTGTCGAAGCTGCCGACCGCCGAGAATTTCGTGCAAGGCTCGGTCGGCGTGGGCACGGACTCGTATTTCCGCGCCACGGCTGACGGCAACTACGTGCTCAACGACAACACCGCCGTGCGCCTGAACGCGCTGGGGTACAGCGCCGACGTGCCGGGCCGCAATGAAGTCGATCAGAACTCCTGGGGCTTCGCGCCGTCGGTGACCTTCGGCCTGAATTCGCCCACGCAGGTCACACTGTCGTACTACCACCTGCAGGGCAATGGGATGCCGGACTACAGCATTCCGTATTCCCGCCCCGCCAGCCAGTCGACCAAAGCCAATCCATCGCAGCCGGTCAACGTCAACCGCGACAACTTCTACGGCCTGACCGCCCGCGATTTCCAGAAGACGCAGTCCGACATTGCGACGGCCTCGGTCAAGCATGACTTCCGCAACGGCCTGGTGTTCCGCAACACCACGCGCTGGGGCCGCGCGAGCAACGACTACATTGTCACCAACCCTGACGACAGCCGGGGCAACGTGCCGCGCGGCTTCGTCTGGCGCAACACCAAGAACCGCGACTCTGCCACCGAGACGCTCACCAACCAGACCGACCTAAGCGCCGAGTTCAACACCGGCAGCCTCAAGCACAACCTGCTGTTCGGCTTCGAGTTCAGCCGCGACGATACCAACAACACGCCGTACAACGTGGTCTCGGCCAACCCCGCGGCCGCGGCAGGCACCTGCAACGCGTCGCTGGTGGCCAGCTTCGACTGCACGCCGCTCGCCAACCCGAACCCGAACGATCCGTGGCGCGGCAACATCACCAAGATGCCGTTCACGACCAACACGACCACCAATACGCGCTCCGTCTATCTGTTCGATACGGTGGAGATCACCAAGCAGTGGATGGTCAACGGTGGCGTCCGCTACGACAGCTATGACACGCGCGCATTCACCAACGCCTACACCAACCCGAACACCGGGGCGGCGGTGGCGCAGGTGGACATCCACAACAAGTCACACTTCTTTAACTACCAGGCTGGCGTGGTCTACAAGCCGGTCGAGTACGGCAGCATCTACGTGTCGTACGGCACCTCGTCGACACCGCCGGGTTCCACCAACGGCGACGGTGCCGACAACATCACCGCCGCGCAGCGCAACCTGGAACCGGAAACCGCGCGTTCGGTGGAAATCGGCACCAAGTGGGACCTGCTCGCCCGACGCCTGTCGCTGACCGGCGCCATCTTCCAGATCGAGAAGAACAACGCGCGCGTGGCAGTCGACGCCAACACCACGGTCAACGCCGGCAAACAGCGCGTGAAGGGCTTCGAACTGGGCTTCGCTGGCAACCTGACCGATAAATGGGGCGTGTTCGGCGGCTATACCTACCTGAACAGCGAACTGATCGACAACGGCCCGCAGGCAGCCAACGCGGCCAACAACGGCAACCAGTTCCCCAACACGCCGAAGAACAGCTTCAGCCTGTGGACCACCTACCAGGTGCTGCCGGCGCTGACAGTCGGCGGCGGTGCGTACTATGTTGACAAGGTCTACGCCAACCCGGCCAACTCGCTGTACGTGCCCTCCTACTGGCGCGTCGACCTGATGGCCGCTTATCGCGTCAACAAGAACCTGTCGCTGCAGCTCAATATCCAGAACCTGTTCGACAAGACGTACTACACCAAGGCCCACAACCACTACGGTGCGCTGGGGGCCGGGCGCTTTGGCATGCTGACGGCGAACTTCAGGTTCTGACCGATGTTCTGACGCCGGCAGGCAGGCTGAGATAGCCTTTGCGAGCAACCGCGGGTTCCGGTTTGATGCCGGACCCGCGGTTTTTTGTTTTTGAAGATCGGGCGGCTTTCCCCGGAAATCGGCGATGAACCAAAAAAAGGCCTGGCGCCTGCCAGGCCGGAGTATCGCCCACACCCTGCTTCCTTAACCCACCTTCAACACCCACTCCGCCAGCTTCTTCGCATCGTCCTCGCCAAGACTGCCGTGCGGCGGCATCGGAATCCGGCCCCACACGCCCTTGCCGCCTTCGCGGATCTTCCTGGCCAGCCGTTCGGCCGCCTGCCCATCGCCCTTGTACTTTGCCGCCACCTCGGCAAATCCCGGTCCCACCAGCTTCGACTGCATGCCATGGCAGGAAAAGCAGCCGTTCTTGTCAGCCAGCGCTTGCATATCGGCCGCCGTGGCGCCCGGTGCAGCAAAGGGCAGCAGCACCGCAGCCGCGGCTGCCTGCGCCATCCATTGTTTCTTCATACCTGTGTCCCGCTGTTTCGTGTTGCAACCGCGCCCGCGGCACGCCTGCGTCCACCACCGGCATGCCGCGGACAGCTTCCGTGAGCGCGTTCAGCTCTTATGCAGCTTGAACACCCACACCGATCCGCCCTGCTCCAGGAAATTCACCCGCTTGGCGACCTCGCCACCCCATAGCGGCACGGCGCCGCCCCAGCCGGACACCACGGCCACGTACTGCTCGCCGTTGTCCTCCCACGTGACCGGCGGCGCCACCACGCCGCTGCCGGTCTGGAACTGCCAGAGCTCCTTGCCGGTCTTCGCGTCGGCCGCCTTCAGGTAGCCCTCCGGCGTGCCCCAGAACACCAGCCCGCCGGCCGTGGTCATCGCGCCACCCCACAGCGGCGCGCTGTTCTTGACCTCCCATACGATCTTGCCGGTCTTGGGATTGATGGCGCGCAGCGAGCCGATGTAATCCTCGTTCAGCGGATGGATGGTGAAGCCGGCGCCAAGGAAGGCAGCGCCCTTCTTGTAGCTGACCGGCTCGTTCCAGATGTCCATGCCCCATTCGTTGGCGGGCACGTAGAACAGGCCGGTCTGCGGGCTGTAGGCCATCGGCTGCTGGTTCTTGCCACCAAGGAAGCCCGGCGCCGCGAACACGGTTTTGCCCTTCTTGGGGTCGCCGCCGTTGGCCGGGTCGCCAGGGCGGCCTTCGTTGATGAAATTGGGGCGGCCGGTCTTCAGGTCGATGCCGGTGGCCCAGGTGATCTTCCTGACGAAGGGGAAGGCGTTGACCAGCTTTCCGTTGGCCGCGTCGTTGACGTAGAAGAAGCCATTGCGGTCGGCTTTGCCGCCCATGCGCTTGCCGTCGAGGTCGAAGGTCACGAACTCATTGACCCCGTCAAAATCCCAGCCGTCGTTCGGCGTGTTCTGGTAGTGCCAGACGATCTTGCCGGTGGCCGGATCGATCGCCACCGTCGACGCGGAGTAAAGATTGTCGCCCTTGCGGATATGGCTGTTCCACGGCCCCGGGTTGCCGGTGCCAAAGTAGACCAACCCGGTCGCCGGATCATAGGTGCCGCCGAGCCAGGTGGCCGCGCCGCCGGTCTTCCAGGTCTCGCCCGGCCAGCTCGCGCCCTGGGCTCCCGTTACGCCATTCTCGGACTTGTTGCCGTCCTTGTCGTACTTGTAGCCCATATGGCCTTCGACCACCGGCCGCGACCAGACCAGTTGCCCGGTCTTTGCGTCGCGCGCATCGACCCGGCCCACCACGCCGAACTCGCCGCCGGAGATGCCGGTCAGCACCATGCCCTTGGCGATCAGCGGCGCCGCCGTATAGGAATAACCGGCGGCATAGTCCTCCAGCTTCTCCTTCCACACCACCTTGCCGGTGTTCTGGTCGAGCGCCACGAGCTGCGCGTCGAGCGTGCCGAAGATCACCAGGTTGTCGTAGAGCGCCGCGCCGCGGTTGACCACGTCACAGCACGGCATGATGCCTTCGGGCAGCCGGTGTTCATACTTCCACAGCTTGCGGCCGGTCTTCAGGTCCAGCGCGTAGATGCGCGAATACGAGGCCGTCACGAACATCTTGCCGTCATGGATCACCGGCTGCGATTCCTGCCCGCGTTGCTTCTCGCCGCCGAACGAGAACGACCAGGCCGGCACCAGGTGGCTGACGTTCTTCGTATTGATGCGCGACAGCGTGGAATAGCGCTGGCCTTGCGGGCCCATGCCCCACGACAGCACGTCGCCAGGGGTCTTTGCGTCGTTTTCGATCATGGCATCGGTCACCGCCGCCTGCGCGGCCAGACCTGCCATGGCAGCCGCAACTGCCACCACTGCTCGTAACGTCCTCATTGCCTTCTCCTCTCTTGTTTTGGTTTCCCTGGTGCGCCAACACCAGGCATGCATTTGGCAATTCCCGTGCCAATCGCAAACCCGCGCAAACCGGCCCCTTGGGGCCTGGTTGCGTTGTTGTCGCCGTGCCAGCGCGCAACACTGCGTTGCAGTTGCTCCAGGATTGAACAGTCCCAGAAGTCAGCACCGCGCAACGCCATCGGCCGCTCATGCCTGCTGACGGCGGCGCGCCATACCGCGCTGCGGGTCGTAACCCTGCAGCGCCAGCGCAAAGAACACCACGGCGCAGCCCGCCACCACCGCCAAGCTCACCGGTGCCGTCTGCCCGTACAGGGCAAAGCGGATCGCCTCGACCGCGTGCGTGAAAGGGTTGAAGCGGGCGAGCTGGTACACTACCTCCGCGCCCGACTCCTGCAGCTTCCACAGCGGATACAGCGCCGAGCTGACAAAGAACATCGGGAAGATCACGAAATTCATGGTGCCGGCAAAGTTCTCGAGCTGGCGCACATGGACTGACAGCAGCAGCCCCAGCGCACCCAGCATCAATGCGGCCAGCGCCATGGCGCCCGTCGCCGCCAGCAGGTTCAGCGGCTCGAAGCGGATGCCAAAGGCCATCGCCACCAGCAGGAACGCGGCCATCTGCAACAGCGACAGCACCATGCCCGCCGCCAGCTTGCAGCCCAGCAGCCAGCCGCGCGGCAACGGCGCGGTCAGCAGCAGCCGCATCACGCCCATCTCGCGGTCGTACACCATGGCGAGCGACGACTGCATGCCGTTGAACAGCGCGATCATGCCGAGCAGGCCGGGCGCCACGTAAACCTTGTATTCGATATAGATGTCGTAGGGCGGCGCAATGGCGACGCCCAGCGCGTTCTGGAAGCCGGCGGCGAACACCAGCAGCCACAGCAGCGGGCGCACCAGCGACGACAGCAGGCGCCCGGGCTGGCGCAGGTACTTGCCCAATTCGCGCCCGCAGATGGCGCGCAGCGCGCGCCAGCGATGGATCAGGATCGAGGCCATGGCGAGGTGCCTTAGGTGGATGCCTTAGGTGGACGGGGTGCGGCACGCCGTGTCGGCTTCATCGGCGCCCAGGGTGTCGAGATTGCTCTTTGGATGCAGCACGCCTTCCACCGGTGCCACGCTGACCACGCCGTCCGTGTGGGCGAGCAAGACCGGCTGGCGCAACTGGCGGTCCCAGCGCCGGAACGACAGTGGCGGGCCCTTGAAACCATCCACCACCACATTGCCCGCGGCCAGCGCTTGCGCCTGCGCGGCAAAGCCAGCGTTGGGCTGCCGCGCCACGCTCTCTGCAATCGCCTTGACCGCAACCCATGCAGCCCAGTCGTAGCCCGTCATCGGACGGCCCGCTGCCCGCGTGAAGCGCCGGTTGAGCTGCGGCCCGCCGTTTCGCTCCCAGGCCCAGTGCCACGCCTGCGCGCCGAGGCCGCTGGCGCCGACTACCGGGCGCGGCAGTTGCGTGGCGTAGGGCACGCTGCGGGCGAACTCGCCGTCGGCGTCGGCCACCACCACCACGTCGTAGTCCACGCCGGTGGTCAGCAGGTTGAGGTTGGCCTGGTCGCGCTCGCGCGGATCGTTGGAGAGCCGGAACGTGCGCTGTCCCGACCAGGCGATGCCGAAGCGCCGCGCCGACTTCGCCAGCGCGTCGCGCTGCGCCGCGTCGGCCGCGGACGGGCCGGTGAGCAGCAAGGCGCGGCGCCATTTGCGCAGGGCCAGGTATTGCATCAGGGCATCGGCGTGCATGCGCAGGCTGGGCAGCGTGTGCAGCAGCACCGGCGAACAGCCGGCGCCGCGCAGTTCGTCGTCATCGGCCGAGACGTTGAACAGCAAGGCCTCGCCCGGCCTGACCGAGCCCGCGGCCGCCCGCACCGCTGCGGACGGCAGGTCGAGCAGGATAAAGCGCGTGCCCTGGCGCACCAGGGCGGCGACCGTCGGCCCGATCTCGGCTTCGCTGCGCGCTTCATGCGGGTCGAGCCGGAGCGACTGGCCGGCAGCCTCCAGCGCGAAGCGCGCCTCGGCGGCCGCCACTTGCGCGCCGTCGAGCGCACGGCCTTGCGGCTGGCCGGGCAAGCGCTGCGCGAGGCGCCGCGCTTCATGGCGGGGGTCGCCGGCCAGCGAGACCACTGCCACGCGCACCTCGGCCGCCTGTGCCAGGGCCGACAGCAAGGCCAGCGTGGCGGTGGCAAGCATGGCCCGCCCTCCCCTGCATGCGCGGCGCGACGGGTCAGTCATCGATCGCCACCGAATGCGGCACCCGGCCCGCCTTGAGCGTGGCCACCGCCTTGCCGCTGGCGGTATCCACCACGCTGACATCGTCGGACAGGCCGTTGGCGACGTAGAGGCGGGCGTTGTCGCGGCTAAGCGCCAGCCCCCATGCGCGCCGGCCGACCAGCACGTAGTCCAGCACCCGGCGCGATGCCACCTCGACCACCGCGACATGATTGGCGCGTCCCAGCCCGATATACGCGCGCGTACCGTCGCGGCTGGCCGCCATGCCCACCGGGGTCACGTCCTCCGCGCGGAAGCCTCGCGGCGCGAACGCGATGGTCTGGGCAACCTCCAGCGTATCGGTACGGATCACGCTGACGCTGGCAGACAGCTCGTTGGACACCCACAGCTCCTTGCCGTCGCGCACCAGCAGCAGCCGGCGCGGCCGGTTGCCGACCTGGATGTTCCGGATCACCTTGCGCGCTGCCACGTCGATCACATGGACCAGGTTGGCGACCTCCGAGGTCACGTACACGTGCCGGCCGTCAGCACTGACCTTGACGCCTTCCGGCTCCTCGCCCACCTTGACCGCGAACACGCGCTTGCCCGAGGCGGTATCGTAGGCCGACAACAGCGCGTCTTCCTCGTTCGAGACATAGAGCGTGCGGCCATCCTGGCTCAGGTCGAACAGCTCCGGATCATCTCCCACCGGCAGCGAGGCAAGCGTCTTGCGGCTGGCCACGTCGACCACGTCCACGCGGTTGTCGTCGCTGCACGCCACGTACAGGCGCGCACGGTCCGGTGAAAGCTGCAGGTGGCGCGGCCGCTTGCACTGGCGCCACACCGCCAGCAGTTGCCGGGTGCGCGCATGGTAGGCGGCGACCGCATCGTCCTTCTCGCTTGACACAAAAACCTGTTCGCTGGCGACGCGCGCCGCGCCGCCTTGCGCGGCTTCGGCCAGGCCGGCGGCGACCAGCAAGGTCGTCGCCAGCAGCAGCGTGGCAGCAAACCAGCGCAGCGATGGCATCTCGTTCATGCGGGAACCCTCCTTCTCGCCGGGTTGTCCGAAGGCGGCGTCATTGCGAGGAAAGCGCTTTCGAGGCTGTCGCGCTGCGCGGCGCCGCGCAGCGCCGCAGGCGTGCCGTCGAAACGCACGCCGCCGCGATCCAGCACGATCACGCGGTCCGCGTGCTCCACTTCCTGCACCAGGTGGGTGGCCCACAGCACGCCGGCGTGCGCCTGCGCCGTGAGCCGCCTGGCATCGGCAACTAGCTGCGCGCGCGAGGCCGGATCGAGTCCTGCCGTGGGCTCGTCCAGCAGCAGTACCGCGGGTTCATGCAGCAGCGCGCGTGCCAGCTCCACCTTGCGCCGGTTGCCGCCCGACAGTTCGCGCACCGGCGCACGCGCACGCCCGGCCAGGCCAAAGGCATCCAGCAGCCGTTCAATGCGCTGCTTCGCGACGGCGCGCGGCAGCCCGTGCAGATCGGCATGGAAGCGCAGGTTGGCCAGCACCGGCAGGTCCAGGTCGATGGCCGGCTGCTGGAACACGATGCCGAGCTGCGCCAGCGCGCTCACCGGATCGCGGCGCATATCGCTGCCCATCACCGTCACGCGGCCGGCATCGGCAACGAACAGGCCGCCGAGGATCTGGAACAGCGTGGTCTTGCCCGCCCCGTTGGGCCCGAGCAGCGCCACGAATTCGCCGCGCCGCACGCCAAGCGAAACCCCGTCCAGCGCGGCGCGGCCGCCGAACGATTTGCGCACGCCGTCGCAACACAGCGCCAGCGGGGCTTGCGTGGCTGTCATAGCTGCCCCTTCGGAAGCGCCGTGCCCACGCGCTCGGCAAAGAGCCGCTCGGTGTCCCAGGCCTGACGCAGGTAGGCGTCGTACTGCGCGGTATTCAGGTAGGTAAGTTCCTGGTCGTACCTGGCCAACTCGGCCAGGTGGCGCGGGTGCCGCATGGCGGTGCGGAAGGCATCGTGCAGGCGGCTGACGATCGCCGGGTCCGTGCCGCGCGGCGCGCCGATGCCGTACGGCGAGTGATGGACCGCGTCGGCAAAGCCCAGTTCGCTGACCGTGGGCACGTCAGGCCAGCGCGCCGGGCGCTGCGCGCTGAACACCGCCAGCAACCGCAGCTTGCCGTTCTCCACGAAGGGCGCGAAGCCGGTGGAATTGACGCCCGCCATCAGCGTGCCGTTGGCGACCGCCAGCATCTGGTCGGCGGTGCCGTGGTACGGCACATGGATATAGCGCACGCCGCTGCGGCCGAGCACGTCTTCCATGGCGAGATGCGCGGTGGTGCCGATGCCGGTCGAGCCCACGGTCAGCGCGCCCGGATGCGCGCGGCCCCAGGCGACCAGCTCACGCAGCGAGCGGAACGGGCTGTCGGCCGGCACCACGATGCCGAAGGTATAGCCCGAGATCATCAATACGGGCTGGATGTCCCGCAGCGGCTGCCAGGCGGTCTTCTGCTGGTGCGGGAAACGATAGACCGTCAGCGGCAACTGGCCAATGGTGTAGCCGTCCGGCCGCGCTGCGGCCAGCACGCCGCCCACCAGTGTCCCGCCGACACCGGACCGGTTCTCCACCACGATGGGCTGGCCCAGTTCGCGCCCGGCCAGTTCCGCCAGGATGCGCATGGAGATATCGGTGGCGCCGCCCGCCGGCCACGGCACCACCAGCGTGATCGGCCGCGAGGGGTAAGCCTGTGCGCCTTCGGCCTGCGCTTCGCCCGCATGGGCGAAGCCGAGGCACAGCAACAGCAGGCAGGCGAGGCGTCGGAACATGATCGGGCGAGGTTGAGTGTGGATGCGGGAGAACAACGCAAAGCCGATACCATGTGCGGCGCAGCATGAGCGTGGTGTCCGTGCCGGTTGTTGTCCACGCAGGGCCGGAGGCGCTGCCAGCGGCCATCGCAGGTCCGTGCGTTGTGCGCTGCGCCGTGCATGACTGTCTCGTGGTGGAACACATCGCTGTCCTGCTTTGTGACAGCGATCACCCGAAGCCATGCTCGACCGCATAGCGGTGCATCTCGACGCGGTTGGCCAGCCCCATCTTCTTGCGGATCAGCGTCTGGTAGTTGGCGACGGTCTTCGTGCTCAGGCAGAAGCGGGCCGCCACGTCCTCGATCGCGATGCCGCGCGCGAACTGGCGGAACAGGTCGAACTCCCTTGGCGACAGCGTAAGGTGAGGCGGCGGCGCGCCGGTATCCACCAGCCCTGCCACGTCCGCGGACATCACCTGCTGCCCGGCCGCCACCTTGCGCACGGCATCGACCAGCGCCTCCGGCGCGCTGCTCTTGGTCAGGTAGCCGGCGGCGCCGGCGCGCATGGCCTGCATCACGATCGCCGCGCTGTCATGCATGCTGAACACCAGTGTCCGCAGCGCGGGAACACGCGCGCCCAGCCGATGCAGCATCTCCAGGCCGCCCCGGCCCGGCATCGACAGGTCCAGCACCAGCACATCGGCCGGATGCTGCGTGAGCCAGGCATAGGCGGCATCGCCATCGCCGAACTCGGCCACCACGCGCATGCCGTCCTCCAGTTCGAGCAGGCGCCGGTATCCCGTGCGCACGACCGCGTGGTCGTCCGCGATGACAACATCGATCATGTTCATGCTGGATGTCTCCCAAACGTAAGCGGCGCGGCTGCCGGCGCCGGCAGTGGAAAACTTGCGCTGAGGCGGCAGCCTACTGCTTCGCCCATCACTTCGGCCGGTCCGATGCACAGCGTGGCGCAATGCGCCCAGGCGCGCTCCTGCATGCCGCGCAGGCCATGGCTGCGCTGCTGTGCCGCGGTGATATCGCCGATGCCCCGGCCATCGTCTTCCACGCACCAGTGCACCGCGCCCCGGACCGTCGCGGCAATGCGGATCGCCACGCGGCGCGCGCCGGCATGGCGCATCACATTGGTCAGCGCCTCCTGCGTGATCCGGTAGAGCGTCAGCGTCAGGTCGGGCCCGAGCGCAGCGTCGCCAATGTCGACATCGCAATCGAGCCGCACCGACTGCCCCGGCTGTTCGCGCCAGCTCCGCACCAGGTCCTGCAGCAGCCGCTCCAGCGATGCCAGCCGCCCGTCGGGCCGCGCGCCATGCGGGCGCAGCCGGTGCAGCAGGTGGCGGACTTCGTCCTGGATCCTGGCGCAATGCCCGGCCAGGTCGTTCGCCACGATCTGCAGCATCGGCGCATGGGCGCTCTTGCGCACCAGATAGGTCGCGTCGGCGCGCATCGCGGTCAGCACCTGGCCGAACTCGTCGTGCAGCTCTCGCGCCAGCCGCGCGCGTTCGCATTCCTGCGCGTCGAGCAGCTTGCGGCTCAGCGCGCGGCGTTCGGCCTGGTGCTCGGCCAGCGCGCCGGCCAGGTGGTTCAGCGCGCCGCGGATCAGGTCCAGCTCGCGGATGCGCATGGCAGGCAGGCGCACGCTGTAGTCCTTCTGCTCGTAGTGACCGATGGCGTCGAGGATCTGCTGCAGCGGCGTGAAGGCGCGCCGCACCGTCCACAGCAGGCAGCCCAACAGCAGCACGCCATAGAGCGCCAGCATGGCCAGGTTGCCGGCCACGTCGGCGCGCGCTTCGCGCAGCTCGCTGGCCGGGTCCCAGCGCAGCGCGGCACGGTAGACGGTGCCGTCGCGGGCACCGATTTCCCATGCGCTTTCCGCGGCCGCCATGTCGGCCTGCAAGAAGGTCAGCAAGCGGTCCTGGTCCTCCGCATCCTTGCGCCTGGCCGGTTGCGACGCGTCCACCAGTACGCGGCCAGCGCCGTCCTCCAGGTGCAGCCGCAGGTGCCGCATCTGCCCGGACGCGTTGATGGCGCGCAGCGCCGCCAGGTGCGCCGCGCGCTCCGCCGGCGTGGCGGACTGCAGCGCCGACAGTCGCGGAATGAGCTGCGCCAGCGCGGCCGCGCCGCTGCGTTCTTCGCTGACGGCCTGCCGCGCCAGCCACAGCGCCGCCAGCAGCGCGCAGCACAGGCACGCGGCAGACAGCCCGATGGCTCGGCTGGCCAGGTAGCGCGACATCGTCATGGCAGTGCTCCTCCGGAGGATGGCGGGCGTCGGTACGGGTCGCGGTTTCAGGCCGATTGCAGATCGGGAGTTTTTCCCGATGCCTGAGGTGCGAAAAGTGCTCCCGGTACCGTCAGCTTGTTCCAATTCAGGCGCTACCCAATGCAGGTAATGCGCCGGTATCCAGGAGGAGATGCAAGATGCCAGCCAACCCGTCCCGGGCACAGCAACGACAGCTGCCCAACCACGCCACGGCCCGCTGCGGCAGACCCGGCTGCGGCACTGCCACCGCGATCACGATTGCCGTGGCCCTGCTGGCCCAGCAGCCCGCTGTTGCACAATGGGACACCCCGGTACACCCTGTACCAAACCAGGACAGCGCGGTGCTGCCAGAGGTGCTGGTGGTGGCGGCCGCGCCGCTTCCCGGCATCGGCGTGGACAGCGACCTGGTGCCCTACACCGTGCAGACCGTGCGCGGCGATGCGCTGGACGGGTCGCGCGCCGGCAACCTGACCGACTACCTGGCGCGCAACCTGGCCGGCGTCAATGTCAACGACATCCAGGGCAGCCCGTTCCAGACCGACCTCACCTATCGCGGCTTCCGCGCCTCTTCGATCCCGGGCGTGCCGCAAGGCCTGTCGGTCTACCTCGACGGCATCCGCGTCAACGAGCCCTTCGGCGACGTGGTGAGCTGGGACATGGTCCCGGAAGCCGCGCTCGCGAGCGTATCGATGATCTCCAGCGCAAACCCGGCCTACGGCCTCAACACCCTGGGCGGCTCCCTGGCCATGACCACGCGCTCAGGCCTGGACTCGCCCGGCTTCACGGCCGACCTGTCCTACGGCAGCGGCAGCCGCAAGCGTGCCGACCTGTCCGGCGGCGTGCGCAGTGCCGGCGGCTGGCATGCCTTTGCCGCCGGCACGCTGTTCCAGGAGCACGGCTGGCGCGACCATTCGGATGGGCGGCTCGGCAACGTCTTCGCCAAGGCAGGCTATGCCGGCGACACCGATAGCTGGGACGTCTCCGTGCTGCACGGACGCAGTACGCTGACCGGCAACGGCCTGGTCCCTGCCTTCCGTACCAGCGGCGATGCCACCCTGCCCGACATCTACCAGGCCAATCGCCGTGCCGTATATACCTATCCGGACAAGACCAGCAACCAGGTGACCCAGGTCGCCTTCAACGGCCGCCACTGGTTCGACGACAAGACCAGCGCTGCGGCCCTCGCCTATGTGCGCACCAGCCGCCGCGACACCGTCAACGGCGACGTGAACCCCGACTACGAGGCCTATGCCGAAAACTGCGAGGACGGCTTCAACGCCGACGGCAGCCCCCGCGGCGAAGACTGTGGCGTGACCCGCGCCGAAGGCGCCGCGCTGCATCCCGCCGTGCTCAACTCCACCCATATGCGGCAGCGGACCGTCGGCGTGGCCCTCAGCCTGGCAAAGGAAACCGAGCACCACGTGATGAACGCCGGCGCAAGCCTCGACCGCAGCAACCTGACCTATTCACAGTACGCGCAGCCCGCCACCTTCACCGCCGACCGTGGCGCCGTGGCCGATCCGGACGAACCGAATGCCTTGTTCTCCGGGGTCAGCGGCACCTCACGCACCTTCGGCCTGTATTTGTCCGACACGTGGTCGCTGACGCCCAGCACCTTCCTGACCGCCTCGGCAAGATGGAATCTCGCCACGGTCAGCAATACGCTGCGCAACAGCGACGGCAGCGAACAGCCGCGCGAGCAATTTACCTACCGCCGGCTCAATCCTGCGCTGGGACTTGCGCAGAAGCTCGGCGGCGGCGTCACCGTGTTCGGCGGCTATGCCCAGAACAACCGCGTGCCGACGGTGCTCGAACTGGGCTGTGCCGACCCGACCAGGCCGTGCCGCCTGCCGGCAGGATTGCAGGCCGACCCTTACCTGAAGCAGGTCGTCTCCCACGCCTACGAAGCCGGCGTGCGCTGGCGCCCCGGCAAGGACACCGAAGTCACTGCCACGCTGTACCGCATCGATAATCACGACGACATCCTGTTCCTGCGCGCGCCCAACACCCAGCTGGGGTATTTCGCCAACTTCGACCGCACCCGCAACCAGGGCGCCGATTTCACGGCGCGCCAGCGGCTGGGCGATGTCACGCTGCGGCTTGGCTACAGCTACCTGCAGGCCACCTACCAGGCCGCAGGGCAACTCGCGGCAGGCGAACGCACCATCGACATCCGCCCGGGCATGCGCATGGCCGGCTTGCCGCGCCACACGCTCAAGCTCGGCGTCGACTGGCAGGCAATGGCTGGCCTGACGCTCGGGGCCGACATGGTGGCGGTGTCCAGCACTGTCGCCAGCGGCAACGAAGACGCCCTGCGCAGCGATCCCCAGCCGGGCGCGGCGCCGAAGACCGCCGACTGGCGCGTGCCTGGCTACGCGACCGTCAACCTGCGTGCGGCGTACAAGGTGAACAAGCGGTTCGAGATCTATGCGCGCGTGGCGAACCTGTTCGATCGCCGGTATGAGACCTATGGCCAGATCGCCAACAACGTATTTCCGGATGGCAACCTGGTGCAGCCGCATGTCGCGCCGGGGGATGGCGCCAGCGCATTGTTCGTGGCACCGGGGGCGCCGCGGAGTTTTTGGGTGGGGGTGGTGTATCGGATGTAGGCGATGTGGGGCGCCGTCCCGCGAATTCCTGGCCTGATAGTAAGAGCCGGCTAACAAAATCACTTAACGAATCTTTAAAAATGACGACGCAGTCCCGAGTGTGCAATGCCACATGGATGTCTGACTATCCCCAAGGCCACCGCACCGCTCAAGCCCAAGAGAGTAGCCGTCCTCCTCTGATCAGAGGATTTGCTTGTTGAAAAAAAAGCCCCCGGGGTCCGGGGGGGTGCCCCGAGAGCTTGGAAAAGCGGAGCGAACACCTGCTCCGCATATTCAATGCTGAACGATGGTCATTGAATCGGCATCCGTCAGAGTGTCTACATCCTTTCACATTTAAGTGTGTTTCAAAGGCGAACAGGACAATTCACTGCCATGCAGCGTTCGGAAAACAGCGCTCGGTCAGATAGTGAGGCATCGCACATACGTCATTCAGACGCAGATGGAGGGATGCAAATTTCCATGCCAGAGCGCATGTTCACCTTGAGGATGCGCTCATTCAGCAGCAATTGGTGGACCTGGAATGGCTGGATTCAGTCTGACGCCCCAGTTGGTCGAAGTTGCTGAATCCTTCGCGGATCAGCCGGCCGAAGTTGACGCCAGTGATCGAGGTCAGCGCCTTGATGCGGTGATCAGTCATCGCGGCGTGGATCGTATAGGCACCGCCGCCGCAGACGCCGATGGCGCCGATGCGGTTTTCATCGACATAGGGCAGCGTGACCAGATAGTCGATCGCAAATCGGATGTCGGACTCGCGGATGGGCTATCAAGCGCTATCCATTTGCCAGGAACGCGACACGACCGTCCTTCCGCACATACAAACCTGAAAACGACAGCACAGCGTTCAGTTCATCCCGGCACCAACGAAGCCCGTCGGCTTCACGAGCGGCCTGGTCAATCAGCAAAATTAGATGATTGCCCACCCGATATCGATTCTGTGCACTCGCCAGT
Organism: Cupriavidus sp. DF5525; assembly: GCF_040149425.2. Classification (NCBI taxonomy): domain Bacteria; kingdom Pseudomonadati; phylum Pseudomonadota; class Betaproteobacteria; order Burkholderiales; family Burkholderiaceae; genus Cupriavidus; species Cupriavidus sp. DF5525. The sequence continues at coordinate 2,548,106 of NZ_CP168265.1, forward strand.
GCCTTGAATAAGCGCTTCCACTTGGTCATGGTCTGGCATGGGTCCGGGAGTCCGATTTCCCGAAGCAGCCTCCCTATTTGCGGTCCGGTAAGGCCCCGTTCTGTGTCTCCAAGAACCCGGCATGCCGTTTCGAGATGCTGCGTAGTGAAGGGTACGAAATGCGTCATGAAAATATCTCCTTGCAGCGTTACCCGCCGCCCAAGGGTCCCGTCGTCAGAATGTCCCGATCGTCGGTGCCGCAGCAGTCTGATCTAGTCATCCCCACCCAGAATCACATCAATTGCGGCCCTTCCGGCCAACTCGCCGACGAGATAGGCCCAGCGCCGGCTGAACGCATCCCCTTATACAGAAGTAGGACCGTCTCGGCAGCGGGGCATGGAGCCTGAGGCCGCGGAAATTTCGAGGTAAGGGGTTGTTAACTTCGCCAGACTCGCGTTTACTCTCGGATTTTGGGCAGCAATGGGCAACGAGTCGGGGGCATGGGTGGACGAGGAATTTGAGAGTCTGGATCTTGGCGATCCGCGGCGGGATCGGCGGGCCAAGGAATTGCTCAAGCGGTTTGCGGCCCTGCCTACGGCGAGCATTCCCGGTGCGTGCGATGACTGGTCGCAAACCATTGCGGCGTATCGGTTTCTCGGCAATGAGCAGATCGATTGGCGGGACGTGATGCAGCCGCATTGGGAGCGCACGGCGGAAAGAGTCGCGCAGTTTCCGGTGGTGCTGTGCATCGCTGATACGACCGAGCTGAACTTCAATGGCCAGGAAATGGAGGGGCTGGGGCCGCTGAGCTACGAAGCCCAGCGGGGCATGTTTTTGCATCCGACCTACGCGGTGACGCCTGACCGTGAACCGCTGGGGGTGATCGATGCCTGGATGTGGGCTCGGGAACCAAAGGACGCCGACGGCAACCGCGGCGGGATCAAGGAAAGCGTACGCTGGACTGAAGGGTATGAACGCGTTGCGGAGCAAGCCGCGCTATTGCCCCAGACACGGCTGGTGTATGTGACGGACCGCGAGGGTGATATTGCCGAGTTGATGGCGCGCGCCCAGGAACTTGACCAACCGGCCGACTGGCTGATCCGCAGCCAACACAACCGCAACCTTGCCGAGGGCGGCAAGTTGTGGGATAGCGTCGACGCCAGCCCGGTACTCGGGGAAATCACCTTTATCTTGCCGGGGCGTGCAGGCCAGAAGGCGCGCGAGGTCAAACAGGAGCTACGCGCAAAACGCATGAGGCTGCCCGGTCTGGATGGCCCTGCGCTCACCTGTGTAGAGGCCAGGGAGATCGGAGCGCCCGCAGGCGTCAAGCCAGTGGTTTGGCGGCTGTTGACGAACCGAGAAGCGCAGGACGCCGATGCTGTCATCGAGCTCGTCGACTGGTACCGAGCCCGATGGGAAGTGGAGATGTTCTTCCATGTCCTGAAGACCGGCTGCAAGGTCGAAGCGCTACAGCTCTCGCACATGGACCGTGTAGAGCGGGCCTTGGCGTTGTACATGGTGGTGGCGTGGCGCATTGCCCGCTTGATGCGGTTGGGCAGAACCTGCCCGGATCTGGATGCGTCCCTGTTCTTCGATGCCGACGAGATTCGGGGGGCATATGTGCTCGCCAAGAAGGCCCGCCCGAAGACACCAGTCACACTCAATCAGATGATTCGGTTGGTTGCTTCCCTGGGTGGGTTCCTCGGGCGCAAGAGCGATGGCGAGCCCGGCGCTAAGACGATCTGGATCGGCATGCAGCGAACCATGGACGCCGCGCTCACCATTCAAGCACTGCGGGAAGAGTCATGACTTCTGTATAAGGAAATGGGCTGAACGGCCCCCCGAAGACTTTGACACGCTTTCCCAGCGCGGCCACCCCCGGCGGCTTCGTGGGCCCCTCTATCTGGAACCAGGTTTCGAACATGTCCTTAGAGCAAGCATTAAGGACAACCTGAATGTCGTATCCACGGTAGTGGGTAAGCCGCATTTCATCGATATCCATGTGCCGGGGCCCATAAGGTCGTCCCAAATGTGTCAAATTGTGAAGGTAGACGAGACGCTTCAGCGATGATTACCTGACGAGGCAATTCCCGTGCCGCGGGGCGGCGCGATTATCAAGCAAGGCCACTTTCTCAACCCACCGGTTCACCCGAGGCCGCTGCCAGATACCTTCTCGCTGACTGGGAGCACTGGGCTGTCGCTCCCCGCCAGCTGAAAATTGCGCTGCAGTCCCGGTAACTTAGACGGTGTCTTGTAGAAAGCGGCGTACCGGGGGTGGCTGAACCGAGTGCGGCGAGAGATGCCTGAAGGACTGGCCCTCCGCCGCCCTCGCCGGGCGAAATTAGTACTCTCGGCCATGGTGGCGCCTCACAGGACGATGACCACTACCCAGCGGCGCCGGTATGACGTGGCCGGCGTCGCCCTGGCACGGCGCTTGCGCACCGGGATATGTGGCATTCAGCCGCGCCAGCAAGGCGGTCAGCCAATCGCACCCGGAAAACCCTATGAAGAACCCCTGGAACAAGAAGAATCCGTTCATGAGCATGTGGCTCAGCAATGCCCACCGCATCGCCGGCGCGACACGCGGCCGGATGACGGCGGAGGGCAAGCGTCAGGCTTCAAACGCAATGACGGAAGGGGCGAAACAGGTGATGACGTATTGGTCCGATGCGCTGACAATCAAGAAGCCGGCCCCAAAGCGCAAACGCCGTTGAGCCTCGGCATATCGTTGAAGGAGATGGAGGCGGCTTGGGCCGCCTCTATTTCGGGCTATATTTCCGACTTGACGCTTTGAACATTAAACCGGGGCGGCTGCTTCTCGATGAAGGCGCGGACTCCTTCCAGTGCATCGTCGCTCCTCGTGCAATCCACAAGCAACGCCTGCTCCAGCGCGAGATGCTCCTGCAGATTGCGGTCCGGCAATCGGCGGCACAGCATCTTGATACTGGCCAGCGACCCGCTCGGGGATGCTGCCAGGCGCTGCGCCAGCTTCTCCGCGGCGTCGGCAAGCTCGGCGCCATCCGCGTACAACGCGTCAACCACGCCGTGCTCAAGGCAGCTCCGCGCATCGATGACATCGCTAAGCATCAACCACTGCTGGGCCCGCACTGTGCCAACGCGCCGGGCAAGGAAGTACGAGGCGCCTACGTCAGGCGACAGCCCGATCGCGGCGTAGCCGGTGCGGAGTTTTGTCGAAGCGGTGCCCAGTACGAAATCCGCACACAACGCCAGTCCGATGCCCGCACCGGCTACCGGGCCACCGACTGCCGCCACCACCGGGACGGGCGCAGTCGCCAGCCGGTGAATCGCGGGATGCGCGGCAGCCAGGATCTCTTCCACGTGCACATCCAACGCCGAGCCTGCAGACACAAAGCCATCGATATCGCCACCAGCACAGAAAACGCGTCCCTCGGCCGTGAGTAACACGACGCGTGCCTTGCGGTCCAGGACGTCATCGATGGCGTGCACCAATGTCTTGGTCGAAGCAGCCGTAATCGCATTCGCTCGCTCGGGCCGCACCAGCACGATACGGCCGATGCCATCGGTGACGCCCCAGGCAATGCCATCGGCCCGTTGCATTTGCTGTTCCATGTTCAAGCCTTCTCCTCCGTTGATTTCGCGCTCTTGTTTCCCGCAAGCGTCGATAGCCTGGCCAGCGGCGGTACACCTGCCGGATCGATTAGCATGCCAAAGCGCAGCATGTTGTGGCTGTGCGCGACCTGATGCAAGGCGAACGAGGTTTGCATCGCATTGACGCGCCCCTGGGCATCCTGTGCAGCATTGATCGATTCCTTCGCCAACTTCAATGCAAACAGCGGCTTCTGCGCTATCTTCGCGGCCAGGGCCAGCGTAAAGTCGGCAAGCTTGCCAGGTTCGACGACATGGTTGACCATCCCCATCCGCCATGCGTCCTTTGCGCTGAGCCAAGCAGAGGTGAACAGGAATTCCTTGGCCTGGCGCACGCCCAGCTCCCAGGGATGGGCAATGAACTCCGCGTCGTTGATGCCCATGGTGACGGTCTGGTCCATGAACATCGCGTCTTCCGCAGCCACGATCAGGTCGCACGGCCAGACAAGCATCAGGCCGCCGGCAATGCATTTTCCCTGTACCTGCGCGATGGTGGGCTTGGGAATATTGCGCCAACGCTCCGAAATTCCGACGCGCCTCGCCGCACTCGGCGCTGGAGCCCGAGTGCTGTCCGGAACAGCCTTCCTGCATGTCCGACCGCTTCCGCTGTGCGACCTGCAAAACACCCTGGGTACGACGCGTGCCGATGTGGGAGCCCTTTGCTGTATGGTCAGTCATACAGGACTGACAGAGCCGGCGCCGGCACCAGCATCCCGAGGAACCTCCGGACATGTGGCGGTGCATGCAAGCACGCCTCGCGGGAGTCGGATCCACGCGATGGCTTTGACCTCCGGCCGAGTGCCGGAGTTTTTTTGCTCGTCGCCGATCTGCGGGGAAGTATGAGCGTCCATCTCGGTCAGTCGGCCTGGCAGAAGCCAATGGCAGCGTCGGCCGATGAGCCGCCATCCAGCCTCCGCTCGCAGAACGGCCGGTGTGGGGTGGCTTGGGGTCTTCCAGTTCGAGGTGGGCGATCGCCGTTTCACGGGCCAACGCGGTCATGCGTTAGCGCGGCGTGCGTTCTACGCCTTTGACGGACCGGGTTGCAACGCTCACGACCAGCGCGAAGCGCTCCCGCTAGTGCGTATCTCCTTTCATGCTCTCGGCTTCCATCGCGGCATGCAATTCCTCATACGCCTCGATTGGCTCCATGTCCTGGTCGACGAACGCGGCTGCACGCTCTGCGGCGGCCAACGCGTCGCGCGGGATGTCGCTCTGGCTGTCGTCCTCGGTACTCGGCGGCAGCAGCATGTCCTCAAGCATCCCGCGCAGCTCGGGGGTATTCCATGGCTTGCCCAGCCTAGCCTTCCTGTTCAGGTAGTGACGAATTTCCGAGTCTTGCTCGGCGGTGAGCGGAAGCCCGCGAAAAGTGGGGTCCGTGATGTGATGGATCATGATGCGCCTCCCGAAGCGGTCTGCGCTTTCAATGTAGAGATATCAATTTCCTGCGGTGAACGTTGCAAGTTGCGTGTGATCACTGTGCCGCGTGTCCGCGGCCAACCGATTTACGTCTTCTTCTTGGCGACGCCTCCTTCGTTCCCGACCCTCGGATGAACTGTGCTGAACGGGGTTGCCGGCACTGACGGCTTCTTGGGCTGCTTGGGCTTCTTCGCTTCGCGAGTGCTGCGTAGTTGACTCTTGGCCATGGGTTGCTCCTGGTGCGTTGCTTGCCAAGGTGGCAGTTCCAGCATACGCCCATAGAAGCTCTAACCAAATAACTTTTAATAACGTCCGCACGAAAGCGCCGCTCGGCGCCCGCGTGGTCCCCGGCGCTCATGCGCTCGCGGATCGGTCCCAGCAGATCGGCCTGATGCGTTTCCGATCACTGCCCGACCACGGCCCGGATTTCACAAAGCGCCCGCTGCAGCGTTCCCAGTCCAATGGAGCCCAGCGCCACCCGCAATGCATGAGGGACATGAGGCGTTGTGGCAAATGGCTCGGCGGTCGTCACCAATACCCCCTTGCGCTCAAGTTCGGCCACGACACGGTCGGCGCGCAAGCCTTCGCCGAGTTCCAGCCAAAGGTAATAGGAGCAAGGGTGGGCAATGACCGTGCAGCCTTGCAAGACCTGGCGGGCAAGCTCCTGGCGCTGCCTGGCGTCTTTGCGCTTGCGGTCTTCCAGGGCATCCACCGTACCCGCTTCGATCCAGCGGCAGGCCAGGGCGACGGTCAGCGAAGGGGTATTCCAGGTGGATACGCGAATGGCTTGTTCGAGGGCGGGAATGTGGGCGTGGGGCGCCGCGACGAATCCAAACCGCAATCCGGATGCCACGCTCTTTGAAAGGCCCGACACATAGATGGTCCGATGTGGGGCATGGGTAAACACGGGTTTCGGCGATGGCTCGGCCAGGAAGGCATAGGCGCCATCCTCGACGATCAGAAAATCGTGCGCATCGGCAAGCGACGCCAGGCGGGCGCGATCCTGCTCCGGCATGACCGTTCCCAGCGGATTGTGCAGCGTGGGCATCGTATAGATGGCCCGCACGGGCCGCCGCCTGCAGAGCGCGGCCAGGGCATCGAGGTCAGTGCGGCAGGCGGACTGGGGTAGCGGCTCGAGATCCAGCCGGTACGCGTGCGCCAGCGCCTTCATGCCGGGATAGGTGAGGGCATCGACGGCCAGTACGTCGCCAGGCTTGAACAGGGCCATGACGGTCACGGCCAACCCTTGCTGGGCGCCGTTGACGATCAGTACCTGGTCGCCGCCCACGCGGATATCGCGGTTCCGCAAATGCCTGGCCACGGTCTGCCGCTCGTGCGGCCGGCCGCCCTGGGGCGCCGAATGCAGCAGGGCATCGAGATCGCCCGAGACGGCCAGGCTGCGCAGGCCCTCCCGCAATGTTTCCACCTGGTCCGGCAGCGAGGGGTAATTGAAGGTCAGGTCCACCGCACCGGCCTTGAGCGGATGCTGCTGCAGCCCCAGCCCGCGCGGCAGCGAGGTATCGCGTACGAAGGTGCCGCGGCCGGGTTCGCAGACCACCAGCCCGACCGCCTCGAGTTCGCCGTATACCCGCAAGGCCGTGGCCAGCGCGACGCGATGCTCCCGCATCAGCGCGCGAACTGTGGGCAACTGCGTGCCCGGTAATAGTTCGCCCACGCGGATGCGCGCCGCTATCCGATCCATGATCGACTTGTATCGCGCTCTGGTCATGGTTGTATCTAGAACAATTTTTTGGTTGTATCAGGTGATGGTCTTACTCTACCAGCATTCAACCAACAGGCAGCAGGCATGACGGATCTGGCAACCCTTTCTGTATTCGCCGTGGCGGTGATGCTCCTGCTGATGTCGCCGGGGCCCAATATGATGTTCGTGATCACGCATGGCGTGACCTACGGCTGGAGCGGCGGCGTGGCTTCGGCGCTCGGCATTGGCGCGGCGGATCTGGTACTGACGATACTCACCGCGACCGGCATCGCGGCCGTGGTCGGCAACATGCCGGCGGCCTTCGACGTCATTCGCTATTGCGGGGCCGCGTACCTTTTGTGGATGGCCTACAAGTGCCTGCAGGCACCGGCGGCACCAGGCGGGGCCATCGCGTCGCAGGCGACGCTGACAGCCGTGTTCGCGCGTGCCATGCTGAACAGCCTGCTCAACCCCAAGGCCTTGCTGTTCTTCGTGGTGTTCCTCCCGCAATTCGTCGTGCCAGGCCATGGGCCAGTCGCCCGGCAATTGCTGATCCTCGGGAGCGTGCTGACCGCGATCGCCTTCGTGTTCCACGCCGCCCTCGGCGTGGGCAGCGGCGCAGTCCGCCGCTTCCTGGATGGCAATCCGAAGTTCGCTCGCCTGCAATCGTTGGGGCTCGCCACCGTATTGGTGCTGCTGGCCCTCCGGCTGATCGTGATGGCGCGTCCGGCCTAAGTGGCAGGGCGCGGCAACAAGCAAGGATGACCCCAATGTTCAGCCACATCGCGGTCGGGTGCGCCGATCTGGAGCGTGCCGCCGCGTTCTATGACGCGGTGCTTATCCCCCTCGGCCTGGTACGGCGGGTGGTAGCAGCGGACAGCGGGCCTGCCGCGGCATGCTGGGTGCGCCCAGGACACGCGCTGCCAAGGTTCTACGTCTACCTCCCCTTCGACGGCAATGCCGCCAGTGCCGGGAACGGCAGCATGGTCGCCTTCGCCGCGCCGTCGCTCGCGGCCGTCGACACCGCCTACACGGCAGGGCTGGCCATGCGCGGAAGCTGCGAGGGAGAACCCGGGCCGCGTCCGCACTACGGCCATGGGTACTACGGCGCCTACCTGCGCGACCCGGATGGCAACAAGGTGCACATCGCCTACCGTGGCGATATCGCCGATCCCTGAGAGCTGCTCTGATATCGGAACCGACCGGCACCGACGGCCGCCGCAGTCCGTGGCTCGACGGCGAGCCGGAAGCGGCATCGCCACGCGCAAGGTCCATCCGATGAACGACTAGTGCGGATGGCCGATCTTCTTCTATGCGCCCCCTTGCTGCCTCGCGGCGACGTAAAGCCTCGCAAGCTGGAATGCAGCATCCTCAAGCAACGCCGCCGCATTCTCCATCGCAAAACCGATCGATACCGGCCCCTGCTGGATCGAGATACACCCATCGAAGGCTTCGGCCAAGCCGGCATCGGGCTCGACGGCGCCGGAGAGCAGCGTTACCGGCACGCCAGCCTCGCGCGCCATCCGCGCGATCATCGCCGGCCCCTTCCCCATCATCGTCTGCGCATCGGACCGTCCCTCGCCGGTCATGACCCAGTCGAACGCGCCGAGCCCCGCGTCGAGACCGGCAGCGCCAAGTACGAAAGCCGCCCCGGACACCATCTCTGCGCCAAGCAAGCGCAGCGCAAAGCCTATGCCGCCGGCGGCGCCGCTGCCTTCCGCATCGGCAACATCCTCCCCGACGGCGGCCGCGCATCGCTTCGCAAACCGTTCCAGCCTTGCATCTGCCGTAGCCAGGTCCTGTACGCCCTTCTGCGTGCCAAAGACAAAGGTCGCGCCGTTTGGGCCGCAGAGCGGATTGTTGACGTCTGACAGGCCGAGCAGCCGGACGCGGCCGAGCTGCGCAGGCCGCTGACAGGTTGCGGTGCGGATCGCGTCCAGCGTATCGAGGCTTGGCCACAAGGTCTTGCCATCCGCATCGGTGAAGCGGAAGCCTGTTTCCGCCAGCAGGCCGGCGCCCGCGTCATTGGTGGAAGATCCGCCCAGCCCGATCGCGATGGTATCGACACCCTGACCCGCGATCGCCCGGATGACATGGCCGATCCCCCTGGTCGTGCGTTGCCCCGGCTCCACCAGGGCGTGCGGAAGGCCGACCACTTCGGCCACCTCGAATATCGCGAGTTCGCCAAACTCCGGCGTGTGGCCGCGGAAGTAGCGGACCGGCTTTTGCGCGCCGTTGGCGTCGGTGGCGATCACCTCTTCCCAGACGCCCGGGAGCGTGGCCGCCAGGACCTCGGCGGTGCCCTCGCCGCCATCGGCAATCGGTGCCAGGGTAACGTCGGCACGAGGTACAGCGCGGCGGATGCCGGCGCGGATGCGGTCAGCCACCTCGGTGGCGGAAAGGCTGCCCTTGAACGAGTCAGGGGCAACCAGGACTTTCAGCACTGCTGCTTCCATCATTGTGAGATCGATCCGTCGTTGGCGAGCGCCTGCTCGTTGTGAACCGTCACGGCATCGGGGCTGCGCGGTGCCGTCACCTTTGCCACGTGAAGCAAATTGGTCGAGCCGTGCATGCCAAACGGCATCCCTGCCACGATCACGATTTCCTCGCCTTCGGCAGCAAAGCCTTCAGTCACCGCTGCGTTGCTGGCGACAGCGACCATCTCGTCGACATCCCGGACGTCAGGACTTACCACCGCGTGAATGCCCCATGCCAGGCTGATGCGCCGCGCAACCTCCATCGACGGCGTCACGCCAACGATTGGCGTCTGTGGACGCACGCGCGCGGCGCGCAGCGTGGTTGCGCCAGACGATGTGTAGGCGATGGTGGTCTTGGCGCCCACGGTGCGGGTGATGTCGCGCAGCGCGCCGCATACCGCGTCCTGCCGGTTGGCAAGCGGGGCCACCTGCTGGGCATCCATGATGTTCCGATAGAGTGGATCGCTTTCGACCTCGCGGATGATCCGATCCATCATCGTGACCGCGGCGACCGGATAGCGCCCGGTGGCGGACTCGGCAGACAGCATGACAGCGTCAACGCCGTCATAAATCGCGCTGGCCACATCCGATGCTTCTGCCCGCGTGGGTACCGGCGCGGAGATCATGGATTCGAGCATCTGCGTGGCAACGATCACGGGACGGCCCAACTGCCGGCACAGGCGAGAGATCCGCTTCTGCACCGCTGGCACGCGTTCGGGCGGCAATTCAACGCCGAGGTCGCCCCGGGCCACCATGACGGCGTCAGACAGCGTGGCGATCGCTTCCAGATGTTCGATTGCGGAAGGCTTCTCGAGCTTGGCGATGACCGCCGCCCTGCCGCCGATCCGCTGCTTCGCGGCTGCCACATCGCCCGGCGTCTGCACGAAGCTCAGCGCTACCCAGTCCACGCCGAGCGCCAGGGCGAATTCCAGATCGGCAAGATCCTTGTCGGTCAGTGCGGGAATGGGGATCACGGCATCCGGCACATTGATACCCTTGCGCGATGACAGCGCGCCGCCGGTGACAACGGTTGTCACCAGTCTTGCCGGCTCGACTGCGTCGATACGCAGATGCAGCTTACCGTCGTCGAGCAGCAGGGTTCTTCCTGGCTCGGCACAGTCGAACAACTCCCGATGCGGCAGGAAGACCCGCGATGCATCGCCCGCTTCCTGAGACTGGTCCAGGATAAAGCGCTGTCCTTCCTCAAGCATGCCGGGTTGGCCCATCATGCCGACGCGAAGCTTGGGGCCCTGCAGGTCGGCCAGCACGGCGATCGGCCTTCCCACCTCCTTTTCCACTTGCCGTACCACGTCATAGGTATGACGATGGTCGTCGTGCGTGCCATGGCTGAAATTGAAACGGAAGACATCCGCGCCAGCGAGGAACAGCGCGCGGATGGCGTCCGCGGAGGAACTGACGGGTCCCAGCGTGGCTACGATCTTGGCCTTGCGAAATCGTCTCATCAGAGAGCTCAGCTTGTTGGTTGACGAACCGTGTTCCTACCCGACGACAACATTCCTGGGCGTTCCCTCCGCGAAGGCACGGATGTTGTCGATCAGCTGGTCGGCCAGGCCTTGCACTGCCTCGTCGCTCGCCCATGCCACGTGCGGCGTCAGGATGAAGTTGGGCGCATCCTTCAGTTGTTGGAATGGGTGGTCCGCGCCGGGCGGCTCTTCCGTCGCGACGTCAAACCCGGCCCCGGACACCTTCCCGGATTGCAGCGCTTCCACCAGCGCCGCTTCGTTGACCAGCCCACCGCGCGCGGTGTTGATCAGCAACGGACGCCGTTCCATCTGCGCGAACTCGGCCGTGTCGATCAGGTTGCGTGTCTGCGCCACCAGCGGGCAATGCAAGGTGATGATGTCGCTACGGCGCAGAACTTCCTCGAAAGGCGTATAGAGCGGACCCATATCCTGGCGTCCCTTGTAGGCGGCAAACAGCGGTTTCATGCCCAGCGCACTCGCCATCCGGGCCACCGATTGTCCGAGCACGCCGTCGCCGATAATGCCAAGCACCGATCCGTGCAAGTCCTTGATCGGGTAGTCAAAGAAGCAGAAGGCCCCGGATTCCTGCCAGCGGCCACGCCTGACGGCATCGTGGTAGGCCGCGAGGCTGCGCCGCAGCGCGAAGATCAGGGCGAAGGTATGCTCCGGCACCGTATGGACGGCATAGTTGCGGATGTTGGATACGACGATGCCGCAGGCGGAACAGGCTTTCAGGTCGACGATATCCGTGCCGGTCGCCGCGATGGCGACAAGCTTCAGGTTCGGCGCCTGCTCGAGCTGCCGGGCATCCAGCTTCACCTTGTTTGTGATGACCACGTCCGCGCCGGCGATGCGTGCGGCGACGTCCTCGTCAGCCGTTTCTCCGTGGAGTTCGAGCTCATGCGGGAACGGCAGCGCTCGCAGCGTGGTCTGCGGTGAGATGGTGGAACGGTCCAGGAATACGATCTTCATTGGAGTCACTTCGAGGTTTGGTGGTCTGCACGCAGCGTGCCGATGTGCGACACGAGTCATCCCACTGGCTTTGTATCGACGAGCGGCGGTCGATGGGCGGCGTTGAACCGCCCCCTTGCCGCGGTAAAGACATGATGAGGGGAAGGCGGGCCGAGGTGGAACCGCGGCTTTCTCCACCTTCCTTTCTCAAATGGAAAGGGACAGTGGCCACACCAGGCGCCGCGTCGGCCGCCCGGAGGCGGCGTGTTCAGTCGACGGTGGCGCCAGATGCCTTGACGATCCTGGCCCACTTGTCCATGTCGGACCTGAGCATGGCCGACAGTTGCTGAGGCGTGGCGCGCGGCAGCTCGGCGCCCTGCGCCTTGAGCTTGTCCTGGACGGCCTTGTCGTCAAGCACCTTGTCCACTGCCGCCGTCAGCTTGCTGGTGACATCCTTTGGCGTGCCGCGCACGGCGAACAGGCCGACCCAGAGATCTCCGCTGTAGTTGGGCACGGTTTCACTGATCGCCGGGATCTCCGGCGCAGCACTTGAACGCCTGGCCGAACTGATCCCGAGCGCCTTCAGCTTGCCGGCCCTGATGTGCGGCAGCACCGACGGCAGGCTGGCGAAGGCAAGCGGAACCTGGTTGCCCAGCAGGTCATTGAGTGCAGGCCCGATGCCCTTGTACGGCACATGTTCCAGCGAGATGCCGGCCATGCTGTTCAGCATCTCGCCAAGCAGGTGATTCAGCGAGCCGTTGCCGGCCGAGGCGTAGCGGAACTCATTCGGCTTGCGCTTGGCCAGCTCGATCAGTTCCTTCATCGACGATGCCGGGAACGACGGGTTGGCAACCAGCACATTGGGCACGCTGGCGACCAACGCGATGGGCTCGAAGTCCTTGACGGGGTCGAACGGTATCTTCTTGTACACCGCCGGATTGATCGCCTGGGTACTGCTGATCGTCAGCAGTACGGTGTAGCCGTCGGGGTTGCTCCTGGCGGCGTGCTGGCTGCCGATATTGCCGCCAGCCCCGGGACGGTTGTCGACGATAAACTGCTGGCCGGTCGACTGCGACAACGCCGCGGCCAGGATGCGCCCGACGATGTCGTTGGTCCCGCCCGGCGCCTGTGGCACCACGATCGTGACCGGCTTGGAAGGATAGGCATCGCTGGTGGGCGCTGCCTGTGCGAGGGAAGTGCCAAATACCAGGCACGCGAGTGCGGTCCGGATTCGTCGGTTCATACTGAGTCTCCTGGATTGATTCCGGCCATCTGTGGCGGCCGGTTGATTGGGTGATGACTGGCTACGCGCCGGCTCGGCCACGCATGCCGACGACCTTCATCGCCATCCTGATATTGGCGTAGTCGACCAGCTTGCCGTCGAGCTGCACCGCTCCGCGGCCCTCCCGCTCGGCATCGGCCAGCGCGGCCACCACGCGCTGCGCGGCCTGGAATTCATCATCGGTGGGGGTAAAGGCGCGGTTCGTGCTGTCCAGCTGCATCGGGTGAATGACCTGCTTGCCGTCATAGCCGAGCGCCGCGGCTTTCAGCGCGCTGGATTCGGTCAGCCTAGCGTCACGGAAGGCACCGCAAGGTCCGTCGATCGCACGCAGGCCAAACGCGCGCGCGGCCACCAGGATGCGCATCATCGGATAGGCCCACATATCAAGGGGGGTGTCGGCATAGCCCTCCGTGGCGCGCGCGGTCATGGCATAGCCCGGGTCGGACAGGCCGATTTCCACGCCCTTGGCCCCAATCGATGCGCCAAAATCGCCGACACCAAAATGCAGGGATTCGAGATTGCCGCCAGCCGCGGCGATCTGCTCGCAGAAGACCAGGCCTTTTGCGGTTTCGATCATTGCCTCGATGCCTATCCTGGTGCCGTCGAGCTGGCCCTGCACCTGGGCGATCTCCTGCGCCGACTCGACCTTCGGCAGCAACACGGCATTCAGGCGGCCGCAGCGTTCCACCAGCGCCTGGATCTCCTTGCGCTGCCGCTCCCCTGCCCCGTTCACGCGCACGACCACCACCTTGTCGCCCCAATCGAGCCCGTTGAGGGCCTCGATAGCGGCCGTCAGCGCGGCGGCTTTCATCGACTCCGGCACCGCGTCTTCCAGATCGAGGAAGACGGCATCGGCCTCGGATCGCGCTGCGGATGCCACCAGCCGATCCTGGTGGGCCGGCACGGCCAGGTAAGTCCGGGTGACTTTCATTGTGCGCACCCATATGCGCGGGCATCCGTCTCGCCTGGTTCCGCCGCGTCCAGGCCAAATTCTGCAAGTACCGCAGCGGTATGCTCGCCGATCGCCGGGACTGGTCCCATTACCGGTTCGATACCATCGATGATGAGGGGCGGCTTGAAGACATGGAGCGGCCCGACCGGGCTGGCAACCTCCTGGACCCGCCCGCGCTCGTGCAATTGCGGATGCTGCAGGAACTCGGCCACGTCATTCAGCCTGGCGTTCGCGATCGACGCCGCTTCCAGCTTCTCTGCGACCTCGGCGCTCGACCACCTGGCAAACCGTTCGGTGATGATCGCCTCGAGCGCCTCATGGTTGGCAAGGCGCTGGGGGTTGGCGCTGAAACGTGGGTCCGAAGCCAGCGCTTCATCCTCAAGCACGCGCGCGCAGAATGCCTGCCATTCGCGCTCGTTCTGGATGCCAAAGAAGACCGCCTTGCCGTCGCCTGCCTTGAATGGCCCGTACGGCGCGATGGTGGCGTGGCGGGCGCCCGCACGCGCAAGCGGGCTGCCGCTGTCGCGCGTGTAGTAGGCGGGATAGCTCATCCATTCCGCCATGCTGTCGAACAGCGAGACTTCGAACGCCGTGCCGCTGCCGGTGCGCTCGCGCCGGTACAACGCCATCAGGACCCCGTTCAACGCATACATGCCGGTCGCGATATCCACGATGGAGAGCCCGCATTTGGCCTGCGCCTCGGGCGTGCCGTTGATCGACAGGAAGCCGGTCTCGCACTGGACCAGCAGGTCATAGGCCTTCTTGTTGCGGAACGGCCCGGTTGAGCCGTAGCCGGAGATGTCGCAGGCAATCAGGGCCGGGTGACGCTCCACCAGCGTCCTGGCGTCCAGGCCGAGCTTGCGGGCCGCTCCGGGCGCCAGGTTCTGCAGGAAGACATCGGCCTTGCCGAGCATTGCATCCAGCGCGCGCCGGCCTTCCTCGGTCTTGATGTCGAGCGCCACGCTTTCCTTGGTCCGGTTGGCCCATACGAACTGGCTCGACATGCCTTGCATGACCTTGTCGTATCCGCGTGCAAAATCGCCGGCACCGGGGCGTTCGACCTTGATGACACGCGCGCCCCAATCGGCGAGGTGGCGCGTGGCCAGAGGGGCCGCTATGGCCTGCTCCAGCGCTACTACGGTGATACCGGTCAGAGGGAGATTCATGGGACGCCAGCCGTTTCGTTGCTCGAGTGGCTAGTGTCCGCAACTGTGGGGCGGCCGTAAATTATTGGATTTCGATGGCGGCCGTTCCTGATTCTGATGGCCGGCTCAGGCGGAAGCAGCGATGGACGGCGACAGGCTCTCGACGAAGAGCTGCGCGGCGCGCGGCAGCTCGGCAAAGTCCCGATATCCGACCAGCATGGCCAGCGAGGCCCAGTCGTCCAGAAGGGGTACGACATGGAGCCCACCGCTATTGGGCTGCGCAGCAACCGTCACGTCGGACATGATTCCAAGCCCCACGCCTGCAGACACCATGGTCCGCATAGCGTCGAAACTCGTGACCTGCAAGCGTGTCCGGATCGACCTCTGCAGCGCGGCCGCGCCCTGCTCCGTCAGCCGGTAGAGCATGCTGCCCTCATGGAAGGCGACGTGATCGTAGTTCAGGGTATCGCCGAAGAAGACTCCGGATTTGCCTGCCAGCGGGTGGCCGGCTGGCATTACCACCACCAGGCGAGCGGAACGGTAAGGCACCGTTGCCAGCCCCGCATGCGGGGTGTCGGCCCAGAACAGGCCGACGTCAGCCAGGCCGTCCTTCAGCGACCGCACGATGTACGGGCTGCTCCATTCTTCCAGGCGAACCTCCACCTCCGGATAGCGCCGCAGGAACGCCGGCAGATCGCTGCCGAGGAAGCCGACAATCGATGTACTGTTGGCGAAGACGCGCACGTCGCCCTTGGTGCCCTCGCTGTAACGGCTCATGTCAGCGCGCAACCGCCCCAACAGATCGACGATGCCTTTGGCGTATGCCACCAGTTCAAGCCCGGCCGCCGTCGGGCGCACCCCACCGCTGTGCCGGTCAAGAAGGCGTGCGGACAGCACGTCCTCCAGGTCGCTGATGCGCTTGCTGACCGCAGAGGCGGCCATGAAATGCCGCTCCGCCGCCCGCGCCAGGCTCCTTTCTTCCACGACCGTCAGGAAAATGGTCAGGGTGGTGGGGTCGATACGCACTGTGAATGCCCGCTGGTGGATGTGTTGGTAAGCAGCCAGCGCAGAGGATAAACCATGGAGGGCCGTATCGTGGGCTGGCCGCCGGAGCCTGGGCTCTGGCCTACCCGGTTCGTAGCATCTGCACTTTCAACCAGCGCTGACCCGGGCGGCAGCCCAGCCGATGCGCCATGGCATCGTCGCAGACGACCGCGCTGATCGTCCGGACATGCCGTTCGGTTATGGCCGCGTATTGCACCAGGTCGTTGACCGTCATCACGGACCCCGCGTAGTTCGTGGTCGGCTGCGCGCTTTCAGCAGGATTGGCGGCGGGTATGTGGAGCCGACGGATGCGCCAGGTTCTGGATTGGAAGAGAATGAGGGTCTCGCCGGAACGTTCGCCGGCCTTGCCCTCCAGGGAGAGGGGGTGAACAGCGCCACAAGGCACGAGGTACTGCCATCAGACAGTGTTCGCCCTTTGCAAATACTCCGGTCGCGCAAGCCTCGGGAACTGAGGCTTACGCCTCAGTTACGTCTTCTCCGGCATGGCCGACGAGTGATGACTTGTAATTAGCCATTGCGCACCATCCCAGCGATAGGTGTACGTATAGCGTGCCTTAACAACGGTTCCCGTTCGTGCGAAGGTGAATGTGTAGAGCCCGGAATCCACAGCAGAATTGCATCCCAGTTCAATGCTGCGGGAGTCGATCTTTCCGGACGGACCATCCTTCAGGAAGTGCTGGAAATAGTCTTCTTTCTCTGCGACCGTCAGCCGAGGCTTGTTGGATACTGTCGGAAGAAGAATTGACCGCTGTGCATAGTTGGCCACCACCTTGCGTGGATCGCCTGTCTGCAGTGACTGATTCCATCGATCAAACAACGCCGCAATCTCCTGCTCTGACGTGGCTTTACAAGGTTCTGTGCGCGACGCCTGCGTAGTGCCTGGCGTGCCCTGGTTCGTGGCGCATCCCGCGAGCGCTAGCGCCAGGACAGCGATGCGAAATGGCTTCATGGCGGAACTCCTCAGGTCAGGGGTTGAGAGCCAAGGTACACGGCTGAAGTATGGTACATCCCGCAAGCGTTAGCCATCTCCGACAACGCCTTGCAGCGCGGCCTTGTCACGAAATGCGATAGCGCCGGACGACCTCCGGATCCGGGTCGATGCCAAGACCCGGACCATCTGGGACTGCGATCACGCCGGCTTTCGGCACGATGGTATCGCCCAGCACCTGCGCTTCCATATCGAAGTAGCGCCACTCAATCATGGCCTCGGCGTCCCCTAGCGCTGCCGTGGCATGAATGCTGGCCAGCAGGCCCGGGCCATCGTAGAAGGTGTGGACCATCACCTGGGTGTTGTGCGCCTCGGCCAGTGCAAAGACCTTGCGCAGCGCGCTGATGCCGCCCATCTTCGCCGGGCTGGGTTGCAGGATATCGACGGCACCCGCGCTGAGCATCTGCTGGAACTCCAACAGCGTGGTGGCATTCTCTCCGGCGGCGATCGGGATAGCACAATGCTGGCGCAGCGCAGCAAGCCCGCTGAAGTTTTCCGGCGGCCAAAGGGGTTCTTCCAGCCATCGTAGCGACAACGGCGCCAGCGCTCGCGCCATCCCGATCGCCTCATGGAGTGTCCACGGGCAGTTCGTATCCAGCGTGATCTCAACGTCCGGGCCTGCGGCATCGCGGGCGGCCCGGATCACCGTGAGGTCGACTTCGTGCAGCTTCAGGCTCCGGTAGCCGTCTTCAATGGCGCGCCTGACGTTGGTCGCAATCGATTCCGGGTTCGCATACCGGATCAGGCTGGCATATGCAGGCAGGCGATCCCGACGTGCACCGCCGAGCAGCCGGTGGATGGGCAGTCCGGCCACTTTGCCGCAGATATCCCACAGCGCGATATCGAGCGCCGACAGGCCGTAGAAGATTGCGCCGCTGCGCCCGAAGACATGGAACCTGCGCTGGAGGTCGAGGCCGAGCGCGTCGATCTGCGCCGCGTCCCTGCCGATGCAGGCCGGCGCCAGCATCTGTTCAATCGCCACCTTGACCGCAGGAATGCCAACGAATCCGAAGGTCTCCCCCCAGCCAACCAGGCCATCGTCCGTGGTCACCTTGACGAGCAGCGAATCGGCGGCCTGCATCCCGGCACCGCCCCACACGCCGGCAGCGGAAACACCGCCCACCGCAAACGGAATGCGCAGGACGATGGCTTCGATGTTCCCGATCTTCATGGCGCAGGCACTGAACCGAGGTCTGCTACGCAGCGGTGCACGATCGAAGGCGGTTCAAGACTTCGGTTGTGGCGTGCTGATGAACCCCTGTCGCTTGTGCGAGCCATCACAGAAAGGCTTGTTTTCAGAATGGCCACACCGGCATAACCAGACCTGATCACCTTCGAAAGCAAAGGTGGCGCCTGCCGGGGTCACGATCCTGACGGGACCCTTTATGCGGTAGGGGCCATTGTCCTGTACCGTAACCGTGACGACGGTGTCTTCATCCATGATGCCCCCCATTCCCGAGCGGCGGCGACGCTGGCGCCTTTGGCAGGTAGCCAGCGCAACCTTGTGTGAGCCGGTCTTTCTTAATCTACTCCAGTTTGTGGCGGACCGGCGTCGAAGTTGTGCCTTGCGCGGCAGTCCCTTGCAAAGCACTTTTGGGCCAGGGACGGCCAGCTTCACGCACTCCGCCACGGCTGCCCAGCCCGGGTGTCACTTCCGGGCCACAATCGCATCGGGTGGCCTCCGATGAAATCTCGTCACGGTCCGCAGGTATCGCGCGGCTTCTCTATCCTTGATGAGAAGAGCCGGCCAGTACAGTCAGCCGAACACCAGCCATCCGGGCGACGTCTGGCTGCCCGGACGAGCACGCACCTTACCTGAGCCTCGGTGACTGTCGCACCGCGAGTGATCATGCGTCCCTTGCTGGAAGCCCGCCTCGTCAACGATGCCTTCGGCGACCCGGGACTGTTCGTAGACTTCCTGGACGAACGGCGCGCGCTGCTATTCGACCTGGGCGACATCACCAGGCTGATGCCGCGCGAGCTGATGCGCCTGTCGCATGTGTTTGTCACGCATGCGCACATGGATCATTTCTCTGGCTTCGACCATCTGCTGCGGGTGCTGCTCGGACGCAAGCCGCACATCGTGCTGTACGGCGGGCCAGGATTCGTGGCGCAGGTCGAGCACAAGCTGCTTGCCTATACGTGGAACGTGGTGCATCGCTACGCGATCGGGCTGGTCGTCGAAGCGATCGAACTCGGACTGGACGGGCAGATGCGGCGCGCATGCTTTTCCAGCCGTCACGGCTTCGCCAGGGAGGCCGAGGCGCCCATCGAAAGGACCGGCGATATCGTTCACGACGAGACTACGTTTCGGGTGCGTGCCTGCTTTGTCGATCATGGGATTCCATGCCTGGCCTACCTTGTCGAGGAAAAGGTCCGGCTCGGCATCAACAAGGAGCGCCTGGCTGAATCTGGCTTGACCACCGGCGCCTGGCTGCGCGAACTGAAGCATGCCGTCCTGACCGGCGCCGCCGGCGATGCGCCGATTCTTGTGCAGTGGCGGGACAGGAGCGGCGACCATGCGGTGACGCGAACGGTCGGCGAGCTAAGCCGGCTGATCCTGGATGTCGAGCCCGGCCGGCGCATCGGCTACGTTACCGACCTGCGCTATACGAGCGAGAACGTGAAAGCACTGTCGCACCTGATGCAAGGCGTCGACCAGCTCTTTATCGAGAGCGTGTTTCTGGATGTCGACAGCGCGCACGGCCTGCGCAAGAACCACCTGACCGCTACCCAGGCCGGCCTGATCGCGCGCAGCGCAGGGGCCCGCGCGGTCACGCCATTCCATTTCTCGCCACGCTACCAGGGCCGTGCCACCGCACTGGCCGCCGAGGTACGGGATGCCTGGGGTGGGAGCAATCAGACGCCTTGCTGACCAAGCTGTGCAGACCCAGGACGGCATGGTCGGCAGGCGGCATGATCGCGCTGCGGTGTGCCACACCACAGCACGACAACGAGGCTGGCTGCTATTTGGACTTCGCGCCGTCCGTGTATGGATCCGCCTTGCCGGCCTTGGCGCCGTCGGTGTACGGATCGGCCTTGCCAGCCTTGGCGCCGTCCGTATACGGGTCGGCCTTGCCTTGTGTGGGATTGAGGGTTGATTGCGTGGATTGCTTTGCGCCGTCGGTGTAGGGGTCGAACTTTCCGGATTTTGCACCATCGGTATAGGGATCGGCTTTACCCGCCTTGGCCCCATCGGTGTACGGGTCGGCCTTCTTCTGCTGACCATAGCTCAAGCCTGAAGCCGTTGCAGCGGCAATAAGAAGCGTCATCGTGAGTGCTCTGCGCATGAGTTGCTCCAGTAGTGAACAAGTGTGTTGCGATTCCCCGGTCATTTGACAAGCCCTGGCTGCGCCGACACAAAGCTTCGGGCAGGCACCTCAAAACGCCCGCGGCGTACGCAGGTGATGCTTGCGGAATTCCTGCACCACCCACACGTATGCTACGCGCTTTACCCGCTGTCGAAGCGCCGCCTTTTTTGTAAACAAGCCGCTCTCCGGCAGAGAGTGCGCCATGGATTACTCGCTGTGCGCAAAGCCGCCCCATCCTGATCAGGCCGAGCGTTCGCGTAGCGCTTTCTCATTGATCTCGCCGACACTGGTTCGCGGAATCTCGGAAACAAAGACCATGCGGTCCAATTCCGGGACGGCATATTTGCTGATTCGCTTCGATTCGGCATGCTCCAGCAGTCGTTCGCAGATTGCGCCTGGCTCCAGCCGGATACCAGGCTTGCAGACGATGAACGCCATCGGGCGCTCGCCCCAGCCGAGTCTGCCGGCCTCTATCCCGGCCACTTTCGATTTTGACCTGACTCTGGCGACAGGTCGGTCTGGTCAGCGAAGACGCAGCGCTTCATCGAGTTCCAAAGGGAGCGTTCAGGGCCAGCCGGGCGTGCCGAAGCGAAGCGCGCACATCGCACCGCAGCATTTCTACGTAAGCATATGTAATTTATATGCCTCTTAAAGCACTTATATTGTCCGGCTTTCAATACTTTTTGGGTATATACCTAGGGATCGAATTAGAAGAAACACTCTAGGATTCGCACTCGGATGGTGCGCCGTAGGATTGGCGGCACTGCCAATCCGGAAACCGTACCTTGCCGGGTAACATTTGCAGCACTTTTGCGAGAATCCGGTCGATCAATCCACAGGAGATTACGCATGTCCCCTTTTATGCCCGATCAGTTTGCTGCAGTGCAAAAGGCCAATCTGGGCCATCTGTTCACGCTGACGAACATGGCTTTTGAAGGCTTCCAGAAGTTGACCGAGCTGAACCTGCAGGCAGTCAGGACGACGCTAGCCGAAGGCCAGGGCAATGTCGAAGCGGTGCTGGCCGGGAAGGACCTGCGTGAAGTGTTCGCCGTGCAGGGCAATCTGGCCCAGCCGGCGGCGGAGAAGGCTGTTGCGTATGCACGCGATGTATACGAAATCGCATCGAACACACAGGTGGAACTGACCAAGGCAGTCGAGGCCCAGTACGAGCAGCACAGCCGTAACGTGCAAGCCTTCGTTGACACCTTCGTGAAGAACGCGCCGGCCGGGTCTGAAGCGATCACCGCGCTGCTGCAATCGAGCGTAGCAGCCGCCAGCAGCACCTATCAATCGATCCAGAACGCGGCAAAGCAGACGGCTGAAGTTGCCAAGGCCAACTTTGCCACGACGGCCGCAGCCGCCTCTGGCGCGGCCCAGCAGGCAGCGCCCCGCGCTTCCAAGCAGTAACGGCGTTCCGCTGGCAAGGCAGGCCAGGCCAGCGCGCAAAACGGAGATCGCAGGCTTGCAGGCCAGGGACATCAACGCTCCTGGCTTGCGGCACCGCGACGCCAACCTTCCCGCATAAGCATACAAAGCGGGGCCGGAATTCATCCGGCCCCGCTCGCCCTCGCCTTTTGCGCTCCAGGGCAACGGGAACTTGCTCGGGACAACCGGGGCAAAAGCCCTTCCCGGCAAGGCAGGGGTCTTTCAACTTTACGAGAACGAAGCAAGCAGAATGACGAAGAAAATCGCACTAGTAACAGGTGGTATGGGTGGGCTGGGAGAAGCCATCAGCATCAAGTTGCACGACGCCGGCTATGCCGTGGTGGTAACGCACTCGCCGGGCAATGCCACCGCTCAGGACTGGCTTGCCGCGATGGACGCCACCGGCCGCCAGATGCGCGCCTACGAAGTTGACGTATCCGACTACGATGCCTGCCAGGCTTGCGCTGCGCAGATCCTGGCTGACGTAGGCCGCGTGGATATCCTGGTGAACAACGCCGGCATTACCCGCGACATGGCCTTCAAGAAGATGGACAAGCCGAACTGGGATGCCGTGATGCGGACCAATCTCGACTCGGTATTCAATCTCACCAAGCCGCTTTGCGAAGGCATGGTCGAACGCGGCTGGGGCCGCATCATCAACATCTCGTCGGTCAACGGATCCAAGGGCGCCTTCGGCCAGACCAACTATGCTGCCGCCAAGGCCGGGATGCACGGCTTCACCAAGTCGCTGGCGCTGGAAGTGGCAAGAAAGGGCGTGACGGTCAACACCGTCTCTCCGGGCTACCTTGCCACCAAGATGGTCAACGCCGTGCCCAAGGAAATCATGGAGACCAAGATCCTGCCGCAGATTCCGGTCGGCCGCGTCGGAAAACCGGAAGAAGTCGCAGCGCTGGTTGCCTACCTGTGCTCGGAGGAAGCGGCCTATGTGACCGGGTCCAATATCGCCATCAACGGCGGGCAGCACATGCAGTAAGGGCTGGTCGAGTGCTGGGCCGCTTGCGTTCGGCTACCCCCCGTACCCGAGCGCGCCCTCACCGCCTCTCCAGGCTACCCAAAAGCGGCCAATCGGTCCGGCGGAGTCGCGTTCGATGCGACGTTCTAATGTTCGCGCGCGAAGCGACCCGGCGCCTGGCCCACGTGCCGGCGGAACGCGGTGCTGAAGGTGCTCGCCGAGCCGTAGCCGACGCGTTCGGCGACCTCGGCGATCCCGAAGTCATGGCGACGGAGCAGATCCTTCGCGATGGCCATGCGCCAGGCGAGCAGGTATTCCATCGGCGGCATTCCCACCGCACGCGTGAAGCGATCGAAAAAAGCCGAGCGCGAAAGCGCGGCCTTCTTCGCGAGCTGGGCCACCGTCCACGGGCGCGCGGGATCGGCATGCATATGCCGCATCGCTGACCCGAGTCGCACATCGGCCAGTCCGCGCAGCAACCCCGGAGGCGCTTCCTCACCCGACGTCGAGCGTAGCGCTTCGATGAGCAGCACCTCCACGAGGCGCGTGAGCACGAGCTCGCGGCCCGACCTCCGTTCACCCGACTCCTCGCCGACGAGGCGCACCAGTACGGAAAGCCGCTCGGCGCCGCGCACGTGCACGAGCGCCGGCAACAGCGACACCAGCAAGGCCGCATTGGACGAGTCGAAGACAAAGTAGCCACCGAGCAAACGCACGTCGGGACGTCCGCCGCGCGTACCGTGGCGAACCTCACCCGTCGGCGCGGGCGTCACCTTCGGGTCGATGCGCTCGGGCGTCACCGGCTCAAAGCCCGACAGGATGAAGCCCGGCGTTGCCGGCAGGAGCACGAAGTCGCCCGCCTCGAGCGTGAGGGCATCCTGGCCGTCGACGGCGAGGCGACAGCTACCCTCGAGCACGGCACAGAAGCTTGGCTGGCCGAAGTCAGCGTAGCGAACCCCCCAGCGACCTGCGCCGCTGATGAGCTTCGAGAACACGGCACGCGGCTGAAGCAGTGAGATGACTTGCGAGAGGGGGTCGCGCATGGTGGACGATTGCAAATCAAATCTGGACTTCTCATTGTAGAAAGTCCGTCGCGTCCCCGCTATCGTTTCTGCCATCGAAACCACCATCGAAAGCCCCATGAAAACTGTACTGATTACTGGCTGCTCTTCTGGCTATGGCCTTGAAACCGCGCGCCACTTCCACTCGCAGGGCTGGAACGTCATCGCCACCATGCGTACGCCGAACGAAGACCTCCTGCCCCGATCCGACCGGATCCGCGTGCTGGCGCTCGACGTGACGAAGCCCGACAGTATCGCCGCCGCGCTTGAAGCGAGCGGGCCCATCGACGTCCTCATCAACAATGCAGGCATCGGCCTCTTTGGCGCCTTCGAAGCCACCCCGATGGCCACGACGCGCGAGGTGTTCGAAACCAACACCTTCGGTGTGATGGCGATGACGCAGGCGGTCCTGCCCCAGTTCCGTGCGCGCAGGTCTGGCGTGATAGTGAACGTGACTTCTAGCGTGACGCTGGCGCCGATGCCGATGGTGGCCGTCTACACCGCGAGCAAGATGGCCATCGAAGGGTTCACCGCGTCACTGGCGTTCGAGCTCGAAGCGTTCAACGTGAGCGTGAAGCTGGTCGAGCCTGGCTACGGGCCGACCACGCGCTTTACCAGCAATGGGATACCGCGCATGGAGGGCCTCGTCCCCGAGGCGTACGCACCTTTCGCGCAGCGCATCTTTACTTCATTCGCGCATCCGGCAGCGGTGACAAGCGAGGCCGATGTGGCCGAGGTGGTGTGGCGCGCCGCGAACGATACGTCCGGGCTGCTTCGATTTCCGGCAGGTGCGGATGCGGTGGCGCTGGCTCATTCAGGCTGAACTCCACGCAATTGGCCTGCTCGAACAACGCGTCTTCGTCGCAGGAACCGAATGGCTACTTGATTGAGAAGCGGACCACCAGCAGCCACAAGCACGTGGGCCTGCATCGGCATCAACATCTCTTCGCTCATTCGGTGCCTGCCTTTTCTCAAGCTTGCAGCGCCCCCATCAGCACCTGTACCAACTGGCCACCTTCTGGCGTGGCCCAGCTACCGGCAAGTTCCGCGATCAATTGATTGGTGCTGGTCAGGGTTACACCGCCGCGCTCCATCCGGCGCAGGGCGATGTCGTCGGCCATCTTGCTCGGCGAGCCGCCTGCATCAGCGACCACCTGTACCTCGAAACCATCGCGCACCAGGCTCAGCGCCGGATAGACCGTGCACACGTCGTTGGTGACGCCGGCAATGATCAGCTTCTTGCGCCCGGTCGCCTTGACGGCCGCGGCAAAATTCTCGTCGTCCATGGCATTGACGATGCCAAGCCGCTGGATGCGGGCAGCGAATTCGGACGGCAGGATCGATTCCAACTCTTCCAGTAGCGGCCCCTGCGCATGCTCCTCCATGCTGGAGGTCAGCACAACCGGCAGCTTCAGGATGCGAGCCGCCTGCGCCAGCATCAGCGCATTGCGTTTCATCTCCTCGAAGGAGATGGAATGTACCCAGCTCATGGTGCCGACCTGGTGGTCGATCAACAGAAGCGCGGCGTTATCTCCGGTGAATCGTTCGTAAGCCATGATGAGACTCCTTTGTGGTCATGTGGCAGTGGAGTGCAGCGGCGGGCCGGCAAAAAGCATGACCTTGGCGCTGCCGTGAGGGGCTTGAAGCGTGATCGCGCGAGGCGTGTCCCGTGCGGGAAAAACAGGGAGCTTGAGATCGTTGTGCTCGAAGCTTTGGCCGTCCACCATCGCCGTGCCGAAAATCGGCATGACGAAGGCGCAATGGCCCGCCGCGACGGGCACCGCCAGTTCGGCACCCTCCTCCAGCGAAATGTCGAGCATCGTCACTTCGGTTGGCGGGTTCAGTGGGGAACGTGCATCTCCGAAGCTCCCCACGGGCACGCGCACCCTGGCGCCTGGCAACTGCACCACCGGCACATCCTGCGGTTCCACGGTCAATGCGAAAGGCGCGATGCTCTGTCGCTCCGGGGCGAGGTTGACGAAGATCTGCAGCGAATGGACGGTCTTGCCGGTCTCGGCCGGAACTTCCTCATGGACGATGCCGCTCCCGGCCGTCGCCCAGTGCAGGCCACCGGGCCGGATCAGGTTGCGGGTACCGAGCGAGTCACGGTTGTCGATGCCGGTTTCCGAATCGAGGAACAGGTAGGACACCGCGGAGAAGCCGGCATGGGGATGCGGCGGAAAGGTCGGCGCGCTCATCCAGGCATGATCGACCCCGATGAAGGGGTCGATCAGCGCGACCACGCCACGCAGGCCATAGGCCCGGAAGTGGCTGCCGTGGTTGGCGCGCTGGAGCGGGGCAATGACGGACATGTTGGTGGCCTCAGGCAGCCTGCGCTTCGCTCAAGGTCGGGTAATCGGTGTAGCCCTGCGCCGTACCGCCGAAGAAACCATTGCGGTCCGCCTCGTTCATCGGCGCGCTGTCCTTCAACCGGGCGACGAAATCCGGGTTGGCAAGAATCAACTGACCGTAGGCTTCCAGATCGGCCAGCCCCGATGCCAGGTCGGCCCCGATCTGCTCACGCGGGCGGCCCGGCCGGTTCAGGATCAGCGTGCCCTGCCAGAGCTTGCGGATGTCGGCCAGCAGCGGTTCGTTGCCCTGGTGCATGATGTGCAAATAGGCCAGCCCCAGCTTGTCGAGTTCGGCGACCAGGTAGCGGTAGAGATCCGGCCCTTCAGCGCCTTCGTCGATGCCCCACATCGTCGTGCCGGGCGACAGGCGGATGGCGGTGCGATCCGCACCGATTTCCTCGGCAATCGCGGTGGCCACTTCGATGGCAAAGCGGGCGCGGTTCTCGATCGACCCGCCGTATGCATCGGTGCGCGTGTTCGCGCTCGGGGCGAAGAACTGCTGGATCAGGTAGGCGTTCGCACCGTGGATTTCGACGCCATCGGCACCGGCCTCGATCGCGCGGCGCGCCGCGTAGCGGAAATCCTGGACGGTCTGGCGCACTTCCTCGGTAGAGAGCGCACGCGGCACGGGAATATCCTGCATGCCCTTGGCCGTAAACATTTGCGTGCCCGGCGCGATGGCCGAAGGCGCGACGCCCGGGCGATGATGCGGCGTGTTGTCCGGGTGTGACATGCGCCCGGCGTGCATGAGCTGGATGAAGAGGTGGCCACCCTTGTCATGCACGGCATCGGTGGTCGTCTTCCAGCCGGCGACGTGCGCGTCGGTGTAAATGCCCGGCGTGGTCAGGTAGCCCTGTCCGTCGTCCGACGGCTGGGTGCCTTCGGTGACGATCAGGCCGACGCCGGCGCGCTGGGCGTAATACTCGGCGGCCAGCTCTCCCGGCGTGCCGTCGTACTGGGCGCGGCTGCGGGTCATCGGTGCCATGACCAGGCGGTTTTGCAGGGTGTCGCGGCCGACGCGGACGGGATCGAACAGTTTGCTCATGATGGAATGGCTTCCTCTGATTTGGATGGAAGCATCATCGCCTGCTTCTCGCGTGGGATAAACATGGTAACTTGGATAACATTGATCCACTGATGGAGCAGTGAGCGTGGAACTGCTGAACGACATGGCCTTGTTCGTGGAGGTCGTCAAAGCCAAGGGCTTTCGCAGCGCATCGGAGGCGATGGGAGTGCCGAATTCCACCCTGTCGCGGCGAATCAGCGCATTGGAGAAGGCGATCGGGCTGCGCCTGCTGCATCGCACGACGCGCAAGATCGAATTGACCGAGGCCGGCCAGATTTACTTCGAGCGATGCAAGCGCATCGTCGATGAAGCCCGGCTGGCACATGAGCAACTCGGCGAAATGGTCGCCCAGCCCAGCGGCGTGCTGCACGCGTCACTGCCGGTGGATTTCGCCAATGTCTTCCTCGCCCCCCTGATCGCGGAATTCGCGAACCGATATCCCGGCATCAGCTTCGAATTCGACCTCACGCCGCGGCGCGTCGATCTGGTGGCCGAGCCGTTCGATGTCGCGATCCGCATGGGGGAGCCGCCAAGTTCGAACCTGATCGCGCGCCGGCTCGCCCGCCTGCCCCGCTATCTATACGCTTCGCCGCAATATATCGAACGCTTCGGCGAGCCAGGCCAGCCGGCCGACCTCGTGCGGCATGAGTGCCTGCGGCTCCGCACGACGGAGGCCAGCACATGGACACTGCACGACGCGACGAAAACGGTTGACGTCACAGTCGGCGGCCGGTTCTTGCTCAACAGCGTCGGCATGATCCGGCGCCTGGCGACGCTCGACCTCGGCATCGCCGTATTGGCGGAAGAAATCATCGGGGACGACGTGGCCAATGGGCTGCTGCGTCGAGTGCTGCCACAGTGGCAGGCCACGCCCATCCCCGTCTATGCCATCACCGAGACGCGCCTGCTGCCGGCGAAGACGCAGCGCTTTATCGAGTTCCTGCGAGAGCGCCTGGTGCAGTGATACCGCTCTCCCCGGAGGCGCTCGCAGCGAACTACTATTGATGCAATCAATTCGCCCACCCCGATGCAACGATGAACAAGCTCTACTCACTGGACCTGAATCTCCTGCTGGTGTTTGATGCGATGCTCCGCGTCGGCAGCGTGTCCAGGACCGCAGAGGAGATCGGACTGACCCAGCCTTCCACGAGCAACGCGCTCGCGCGCCTGCGGAACTTCTTTGGCGACCCGCTGTTCGTGCGTTCTGACGGCGCCATGAGGCCGACGCCGCTGGCCTTGCAAATGGCGGAACCGGTCCAGGAGGCGCTGGGACAACTCCGCCGTGCGATCGAGGACAAGCGGCACTTTGACCCGATGACCTCCTGTCGGCGTTTTTCCATCTGCATGAACGAGATGGGACAACGCGTCTTCCTGCCGAAGATCGTCACCCACTTCGCCGAGATCGCGCCCGGGGTAGACCTCGAGGCGATCGAAATGACATCGCAGCAGGCCCAGGCGGCGATGCCCAATGGCGACGTGGACCTTGTGATCGGCTATTTTTCAGATTTCGGGCCGAGCTTTTTCCGCCAGCGCGTGACGACAGGTCATTACGTCGCCGTTGCGCGCAAGGGGCATCCCCATATAGACGGGACCCTGACCCTGCCCGCCTACCTGAACGCCTCGCACATTTCCTACGTGCCTGCACTCGGCAATCATGCTGCGCTGGAGGCGCTCCTCGCGGAAGAATTCATGAAACACGGCGTGCGGCGCCGTGTCGCGTTGCGCGTAGCGAATTCGCTCGGCATTCCGAGGATCATCTCCAGCACCGACCTGATCATGACCATACCGTCTGTGCTGGCGCAGGCGTTCTGCGAAACGGCCCCCGTACAGGTGTTCGACCTGCCGTTCGATATTCCGGATATCGAGATATTCCAATACTGGCACGCACGCTATCACCACGATCCCGCCAATCAGTGGCTGCGCGCCCAGTTCAAGAGCTTGTTTCCCGCCTGACACTCCGAACGCTATTGGCAGGATCAATCCTCTGCAGATGCTTGCAGGGCACATTTCATCCTCAGACCGTCCTGATCCCGGCGACTTCTCCCGCGCGCCTTCCGACTTCCTCCCCCGGTATTCACTGCGCCAATAACTTACATTGACGCTACTGCATAGACGCCCCGAGGGTCGCGCTCTAACCTCCCTTCACATTCCGGAAGAAGGAGGAGACGCAATGAAGATATCTGAGCTGCGGCCGTCAGCGCGTGTTACGGCAGCGCCCAAATCCGCGATCGCAGTGGCCTTGGAGCTTTTGCCATGACCAGGCACACGATCACCCTGCTGCCCAGTGGCAACCAGTTCGAGTGCGATGACGGCGAGACCATCCTGAAGGCCGGCCTGGCCGCCGGCCTGCTCATGCCTTTCAGCTGCCGCTCTGGTGTCTGCAACACCTGCCGCGGCACCGTCAGGCAAGGCACGGTGGATTTCGGCAATGTCCACCCGACCTACCTCAGTGAAGACGACAAGCGTGCCGGCAAGGCGCTGCTGTGCTCGGCCAAAGCCATCGGCGACTCCAGCATCGAAGTCGGCGAGCTGGACCCCGCGGAGGCTTTCCCGGTGCGCCGTTTGCCGTGCCGCGTACTGCATCTCGAACGGGTAGCGCCAGACGTCATGCTGATCACCATCGGCCTGCCGCCCAACGAGCCAACCGCCTTCAAGGCCGGCCAGTACGTTGACTTCGTGCTCAAGGACGGCACGCGCCGCAGCTACTCGATCGCGACCGCCCCCGCCAGCGAAGGGGTAAGGCAGTTCGACCTGCACGTCCGCCTCGTTCCCGGTGGTCGCTTCACGGAACACGTGTTCAGCACGATGAGGCTGCGCGAAACCATGATGCTGGAAATGCCGCTCGGGTCTTTCTATTGGCGCGCACGCAGCGACAAACCGATGATCATGCTTGCTTCGGGCACCGGCTTCGCACCGATCAAGTCCATCATCGACCACAGCATCGCTTGCGGAAACAAGCGTCCCATCACCCTCTACTGGGGCGGTCGCACACGTGCATGCATCTACATGGCGGCGCTTGCCGAGAAATGGGTCGCCGAGCACGACCACATCAAGTTCATTCCTGTCGTGAGTGACGCCACCCCGGAATGCAACTGGACTGGTCGCAGCGGATTCGTGCACGAGGCGGTCATGGAAGACTTCCCCGACATGTCCGCCTGCCAGGTGTATGCCTGCGGCGCGCCGGTCGTGGTCGATTCCGCCCGCCGCGATTTTACGGCGCGGTGCGGCCTTCCGGAAGGCGAGTTCTACGCCGATTCTTTCATCAACGAAGCAGACCGGCAGAAAGCCGCAGCTTGAGCCGACCGGCAATACTGAGGAGACAACACCATGGAAATCAATATCGAGGACGCCATTCCCGCGGACTTCACTGCGCCCGTCCCAGAGCGCAATTCTCACGTGAAACCCTTCTGCCTGGGACATGGCACCCTGGAATGCTACAGCCTGAAGGAGTCACGCAAGTTCTACGAGGAGTTCCTCGGCCTGGAGTGCCGCCGTCACGCCAAACCGTCGATGTCGGTTCGACTGGGTATGCGCTTCCACATTGTGTGCGTGGAAGTCGGCGACGCGGTCCACCCCTGCAACGTGCTTAACCACTGGGGGCTGGACGTCACGTCGCGCGAGAGCGTGGACGCTGCCTACCAGGCGGCGCTCAAGCACAAAGACCAATACAAGATCCGGCAGGTGCTGGAACCGCACGAACAGCACAGCGTGTACTCGTTCTACCTGGAAGACCTGGACCACAACTGGTGGGAGATCCAGTACTACCCGAACGGGTTCCAGCATGACGACTTCTTCGATTTCGGTGACCGATTCTCCGACGACGAAAAAGCCGACCTCAACGCGCTCCCTGAACTCAATATCTTCGGAAAGGCAGACTAAATGATCCAGCTCGTTACCTTCAAGGTGCCCGAGGGCGTGCGCACCGGCATGCTGACCAACGGCAAGATTTACCAGTCCCGCGCTTACCACGACATGCTCGAAGTGCTCGCGGACTGGTCCAACGCCTCCGCAAAGCTCGCGACGCTTGGCTCCAAACTGGCCGAGCGAGAAGACGTGAAGAATGCCGAACTGGTTGCGCCGCTTCTGGCGCCGCGGAACATCTATTTCGCGGGTGCGAACTACAAGGACCACGTAGAGGAAATGAGGGAGCGCCTCAAGCTCAATATCAACCCCGATCCGAAGGGCAGCGGCGAGAAACCCTGGCACTCACTCAAGGCGACCGGCTCGAGCGTGGTGGGTCCCGGCACCAGGGTGGCGCTGCCCGGCGGGTCGAAGATGCTCGACTGGGAGGTGGAACTGGCGGTCATCATCGGCAAGCCCGCAAAGGATGTGTCGCGGGACGAAGCGCTTGGCCATGTCGCTGGCTATACCGTTGCCAACGACCTGTCCGCTCGCGACCACATCTTCCGCCCCGAAGCGGCAGAGACCTCGCCCTTCCGCTATGACTGGATCGGCCAGAAGTCATTCGACGGTTCCTGCCCGATGGGCCCGGCAATCACGCCCGCGCAATTCATCGGCGACCCGATGAACCTGGGCATGAAGCTGTGGGTCAACGGCAGGCTCAAGCAGGATTCCAACACCAACCAGATGCTGTTCGACATCGCCGACCAGATCTCCCATCTGTCCTCGCGCGTCACGCTCCTCCCGGGCGACGTTGTCCTGACGGGTACGCCGGCCGGAGTTGGCATGCCGAACAGCGACTTCCTGAAGCCGGGCGATATCGTCAAGCAGTGGATCGAAAACATCGGCGAGTTCGAGTTCACGATCGCATAAGCGGCATCGAGATTGGCGGACCGCGCCGGCGCACCCTGGCGCCGGCGCTCGCATTATTGGAGAGGACTTAAAGATGTATCAGAAGATCAGTCTCGGTATGGCGGAACTGAAGCAGGTGGCCGACGCTGCCCTCGCCTATGCCAGCGCGAAGCAATGGGTCGTGACGATTGCCATCGTCGACGATGGAGGCCATCTGCAATGGCTGCAGCGGGCTGACGGTGCCCCGCCGGCGACCGCTTACATCGCAGCCGCCAAGGCCCGCACGGCGGCGATGGGCCAGCGTGAAAGCAAGTTCTATGAAGACATGGTAAATGCCGGCCGGCAGGCGTTCTTGTCGGCGCCCGGCCTGGATTGCCTGCTGGAAGGCGGCGTGCCGATCATGGTCAGCGGCAGCTGCGCGGGGGCGATCGGTGTGAGCGGCGTCCGCTCCAACGAAGACGCTGAAATCGCGCACGCCGGCATCGCTGCGCTCGCATAGCCCGTCTGCACGGGCGGCCAGGTTGGCCCGCACGGCAAGCGTCGACGCCAGATAACGACGCAGTTTGCGCACACGTGTTTCTGCAATGAAAAAGGCCGGAAATGTTTTTGGCAACATTTCCGGCCTTTCCTCGTTCACGCGGCTCCTACAGGCGAACGATCAAACGCCAAGATATCGCTCCCAGATCTCCGGTTGCTCACTCAGCTGTGCGCTGCTTCCTGTCCATCCGATCCGTCCGTTTTCGATGAAGTAGTGACGATCCGCGAGGCCGATCAGGTTCTGGACATACTTATCGATCACCAGGATCGACTGGCCTTCCTTCTTCACCTCGTGCAGGCAGTGCCAGATCTCCTGGCGGATCAGCGGCGCCAGCCCCTCGGTCGCCTCGTCGATCAGCAGCAGCCTGGCGTTGGTCAGCAGCGCCCGCGAAATGGCCAGCATCTGCTGCTCGCCGCCAGATAGCTGGAAGCCCATGTTGTCCTTACGCCTTTCCAGTACCGGAAACAGCTTGTATATCCGCTGCAGGGTCCACTGGCCCCGGCGGGCGAACGCAACGAGGTTCTCGTATACCGTCAGGTTGGAAAAAATCCGGCGGCCTTCCGGCACCAGGCCGATCCCACTTCGACTGATGCGTTCCGGCGCCATCCCGGCCACCTCGCATCCGTTGAAGCGCACCCTGCCGCGCCTCGGCCGTAGCAGGCCGGAGATGGCCTTGACAGTCGTGCTCTTGCCCATGCCGTTGCGGCCGAGCAGCGTCACCACTTCGCCTTCATCGATGAAGAGGTCGACACCGAACAGCACCTGGCTCGCGCCGTAGCCGGCCTCAACCGACGTCAGTTCCAGCAGGCTCATATCACTCTCCCAGATAGGCGCGCTTTACTTCCGCGCTGTTCTTGACTTCGTCGGGAGAACCGTTGAAGATCCGCTTTCCCGACACAAACACCGAGATCCGGTCGGACAGCCTGAAGACTGCGTCCATGTCGTGCTCGATCAGCAGGATGGACAGGTCCTTGCCCTTCAGGCTCCTGATGAAGTCGACAAACCAGGGCACCTGGTTCGGGGACAGCCCGGCCATCGGCTCATCAAGCAGCAGCAGGCGCGGCCTGAGCGCCAGTGCGAGCCCGATTTCCAGCTGGCGCTGCTGGCCATAC
The DNA here is from genome assembly GCF_040149425.2 of Cupriavidus sp. DF5525. Lineage (NCBI taxonomy): Bacteria > Pseudomonadati > Pseudomonadota > Betaproteobacteria > Burkholderiales > Burkholderiaceae > Cupriavidus > Cupriavidus sp. DF5525. The sequence goes on from NZ_CP168265.1 coordinate 2,581,763, forward strand.
GACAAGTGGCAGGCCAGGGTGTGAAGTTCGTCCGCCAACTGGATGCGGTGCGCAACCGAAACCACTTCCTCGCGCAGCTGTTCGACCAATGCCTTGCCAAAGAAGCGGAAGCTTGCCTTCAGCCGCGACTGAATGCTGATGGCGAGATTCTCGAATACCGAGAGGTTGCGGAAAATGCTGGTGATCTGGTAAGAGCGCACCAGGCCCATGTCGGCACGCTCGGCCATGCTCAGGCGGGTTATGTCGGTTCCGTAGAATGAAATGGATCCCTTATCCGAAAGCAGACCGCCGGCGAGCTGCGATATGAACGTGGTCTTGCCTGCTCCGTTTGGCCCGATCAGCGCGTGGATCTGGTTGTCCGTAATGTCGAAGTCGACATGATCGGTGGCCATCAGTCCGCCAAAACGCTTGACGAGGCCCCTTACCGCTAACACTTGCTCAGCCATTACCCACCTCGCTCGACGAACGGCGCTGCGCCGCATGCGGGACGCGGACGCGCCACCGCAGGCCGGTCAATCCTTCCGGCACACGCATGACAACCAGGATGACAAAGACGCCCATGGCGATCTGCCAGTACCTGGTCAGGTGTGGCAGCACTTCTTCCAGCGCACAAAAGACGATGGCACCTACGGCGCCACCCCAGAAGTTCACGCTGCCTCCGAGGATCACCATGATGAGCAGGTTGCCGGACTGCAGCCAGCTGAACAGGCTCGGGCTGGCATAACTGTTCTGGTTGGCCAGCAGTGCGCCGGACAGCCCGGCTGCGGCGCCGGCGATCGCGAACACCATCAGCTTGTACCAGTAGGTGCGGTAGCCGAGCGCCTGCATCCGGGTTTCGTTCTCCTTGATGCCTTTCATCACGCGCCCTAGCGGCGACCGGATCAGGAAGCGGAAGAGCAGGTTCACCAGGACCACGGTAGCGAGGACCACGTAGTAGAACGTGACGTTGTCACCAGTATCGAGACCGAAGCCAAGCCTGGAGCGGTGCGCCATGTTGATGCCCTCGTCGCCACCGTACATCTTCAGTGATTCGAACAAATAGAACGTCATCTGGGCGAACGCAAGCGTGATCATGATGAAGTAAGCGCCCTTCGTGCGCAGCGAGATCATGCCGATCACCACCGCCAGCAACGCCGACACCATGACGGCAATCGGCCAGGCGATCCATGCGGAATCCGTACCAGGCAGCAATCCGACTGGTGCCGTCAGTTCCTTTGACAAGATGGCGACCACGAAGGCGCCGGTGCCAAAGAAGGCGGCGTGTCCAAAGGAAACGAGGGCCAGCTCGCCGACCAGCAGTCGCAGGCTGGTTGCGGCCAAGGCCAGGATCAGCACGCGCGTGGCGAAGCCGACGTAGAAGCTGCCGCCGAACGCCTGTGCCATCGCAGGGAAAGCGATCAGAAGGACGGCAAGCAGTGCCCAGGCAATGAGAGATTGGGATTTCATGACAGCCTCAGCGGGAGAATAGACCTTGCGGCCGCCAGTACAAGACCAGCGCCATCAGTAGATAGATCGAAACGGCGGACAGCGTGGATGCCAGCGAATCGGCCAGCCCCTGATCCGGCAAGCCGCGCAGCGCCATCGGAATCAACGCCCGGCCCAGCGCGTCGACAACGCCGACGAGCACGGCGCCGGCAAGCGCGCCCTGGACGGAACCGATGCCACCGATCACCACCACCACGAAGGCCAGGATCAGGATGCTCTCGCCCATGCCGACGTTGATCGACAGCAGAGGACCGAGCAGGCCTCCGGCGATGGCGCACAGCGCCGCGCCGAGACCGAAGACGAGCGAGAACACAAGGTTGATGTTCGCCCCCATGGCGCAGGCCATCTCACGGTCGGACGCACCCGCCCGGATCCACATGCCCACCCGCGTCTTCTTGATGAGCAGCGCCAGCAGTGCGGCGATCAGCAGGCCGACGACGATAATGAACAGCCGGAAGACCGGATATTCGAAGCTGCCGACGAGCGGCACAGACTCACTCAGCGAGGCCGGCATGCTGGTCATGATCGGCTGCGCCCCCCAGATCTCCTGCACCGCCTGGTTGGCGATCAGGATGATGCCGAAGGTGACAAGCACCTGGGTAAGATGGTCCTTGTCATAAAGCCGGCGCAACAGGCTCATTTCGAGCAGGATGCCAATCGCCGCGGTCAGCGCCACGCCGCCGATCAGCCCGAACAGGAAGCTGTCCGTCTTCAGGGTCAGCGTGGCGACCAGATAGGCGCCGATCATGTACAGCGACCCATGCGCCAGATTGATCATGTTCATGATGCCGAACACGAGTGTCAGGCCCGCCGACAGCAGAAACAGCATGAGCCCGAACTGCACGCCGTTGAGGAGCTGTTCGAACAGAAAAACCAGCATGATGTACTCCTTCCAACGGTTGTCCTATTTCGCCGCGAGCTTGCATTCGCCCATGTAGGGATCGCTCTGGTCGGCATATACCGGCGTGCTACTGACAGTCTTGTTGGTCAGCTTGCCCTTCTCGTTTTTCACCACCTGGCGCAAGTAGATGTGCTGGGTCGCGTTCTGGTTTGAGGAGAACTTGAAGTAGCTGCGTACCGATTCGTACTTTGCCGACATGATCGCGTCGTGCAGTACCTTGTCATCCTTGAACTTGCCCTTGCTGTCGCGAATCGCGGCATCCAGAAGCAGCCCAACCTCGTAGCCCTGCGAGGCGTAGCTCGATGCCGGACGCTTGAATTCCTTCTCAAAATCCTCGACGAATCTCCTGTTGACCGCGTTGGGAAAGTCCGGGCTCCACTGGCTGGTGTTGTAGATGCCGACAGCTGCATCACCCAGCGCAGGCAGGATGTCGGCGTCGACGGCGAAGCCGGCCGTGACCAGGTCGATCGTCTTGTTCAGGCCGGCCTGGTTGAACTGCTTGACAAAATTGATCGCCATCGGCCCCCACAGTGCGAAGAAGACCGCGTCAGGCTTGGCGGCGCGGATCTGGCCGATTTCTACCGAGAAATCCAGCTGGCCCACTTTGTTGCGGGCGCGGCCTGCGATCTCGCCCTTGTATTCTTTCTCGAAGCCCTCGGCATGCTCGCGACCTGCCTGGTAGTTCGGCGCAATCACGAATATCCGCTTGTACCCCTTCTGGGTGGCGAAGCGGCCAGCGGCCTCGGACAGCGCGCTGGTATGCCAGGTGGGATTGAAGTAATAGTAGTTGCACGAGGCCCCGGCGAGTTCCTTGGGGCCTGCGTTGGAATTGACGAAGAAGATCTTGTCCTTGAATGCCGTTGGCGCCACGGCCAGCATCACGTTGGTGAATGCCATGCCGGTGATGATGTCGACATTCTCGCTTTTGGCCATGCGCTCGTAGACCTGCTTGCCGGTATCCGGGTTGGCCTGGTCGTCGCCGTAAGCCACGACTGTGTCGACACCGCCCAGCTTGCCCCCCTTGTGCTTGAGCGCGAGATTGAATCCGTCTTTCATGTCGGTCGACAGCGTCGACAGTGGTCCGGTGAGGGAGCCGATGAAACCGATCTTGATTGGGTCAGCGGCCTGTGCACTCGGCGTGCAGGACAGGGCGATGGCAGCGAAGGCGATCCATCTCTTTGCTTGAAGCATGTGTGTCTCCTCTTTGTGTATTTGTGGTCCGTCTATTCCCGGCGGCCACTGTGTGCAAAGCGCATTGCGTACGGCAATACGGAATGCATGCGGAATGATTCTGTGGGGACCAGATGTAGCCTGAAGGCTGGCTGGATCCTCAAGGGGCGCCGCTCCCCGGCGCCAGGCAAAATGACTTGCCTAAAAGATGTGCTTCACGCCGACCATTGCGCCGAACTGGTTCCCACCTGGCGCCGGGTTGGTGCCGGCCTGACCACTGTTGACGGACAAGGCGAGGTTGCCGAGATTGTCGATAAAGCCTGCGGTCGCATACGCGGATGTCCGTTTTGAGAACGCATAGGTGCCGCGGCCTGCGAACATCCATGCCTTGTTCGGACTGTTGTGAAAGCGAAGGTGGAAGGCCTCAGCATCGACGCTGATCCTCGGCGTGATCGGGTAGGACGTCCCAAGGTAGTAGAGATCGCTGCGCGGTGTCGCGCTTGCCCGGTTGTCGCGGCGCAGCCATCCGCCCCCGATCTTCGCCTCTCCCACCATGAAGTACCCGTTGAGCGAAAGCCGGTCGTCGGTCAGGGCGCTGCTTGTCAGGCCACCAAAGGCACCAGGTCCGCCTCGCAACGAATCGTAGGCCGCCGCTACGCTCCAGCGCGCCGCATCGTATTTCAGGAGCACCGACCACTCGCGACACGCGCGCTGGTCTGCCGGGTTCTCCCCCGCGCAATTGGTGCCGCCCGGACTCGGGCCGGCATTGACCGTGTCGCGACCGAAGCTGTAGGTGGCGCCAACCGTCAGGCCACCAAAGGTGCCCTTGTAGGACACGGCATTGTCCGCGCGCGTATTGGGTATGTAGCTGTCGAGCGATCCGGAACCAAAGAGATTCGGCCCAAGCATGTCGGGCTCGGCCATGGCCCAGAACAGCATCGTGTACTGGCGCCCGATGGCCACCTGCCCCCAGCGCCCGGACAGGCCTACCAGCGCCTGGCGGCCGAACAGCCGCCCTCCCTGGCTCGACGCGCCGCTGTCTGGCAGGAAACCCGACTCCAACCAGAAGATCGCCTTGTTACCGCCACCGATGTCTTCGCTCCCGCGCAAGCCCCAACGGGACGGAACGGTACTGGTCAGGCCAGGCATGAAGGTTTGTGTGTCGCGTGCCTGACCGACTCCATTGACGAAGGCGATGCCGGTGTCAATGACTCCATATAACGTCACGTTTTGCGCGGCGGCCAATCCGGGAACTGCCATCAGAAGCGCAGCGGCCATCTTACGAATCTTCATGTCTCCTCCATTACTCTCATATAGTTATTGGCAGACGTTGCGGGAGCGCCACCAAGCCCCCGTCAAGGTGGGCAAATGCCCCGCCATACGTGCCTGCAATGCCTGTCAACGGGCGCGAGAATACGGAGCCCCGCGGCGAGCGCGGCGCCTTCTTTTTCTTGTTTCCATGCGATTTAAGCCCGGCCCGTTCGGCGGTCGTTCCAGCCTTCAGCCGCTGCGTGACCCGGCTCGCCTGAAGTTCGCCGCGTCAGCAATCCACGGCGAAGGATGTCCCTAAACCTCAGCGGGTTCCCCGCCTCGCTGCGCAACCAGGTCGAGCGCCACATCGACGATCATGTCCTCCTGGCCACCCACCATGCGACGCTTCCCCAGTTCCACCAGGATGTCGACGGTTTTCAGCTTGTAGCGTGCCGCTGCGGCTTCGGCGTGGCGCAGGAAGCTCGAGTAGACGCCGGCGTAGCCCAGCGCCAGGGTTTCCCGATCCACGCGTACGGGCCTATCCTGCAACGGGCGTACGATGTCGTCTGCAGCATCCATCAGGGTGTAAAGGTCGCAACCATGCTTCCAGCCCAGCCGGCTGGCGGCTGCGATGAACACCTCCAGCGGCGCGTTCCCTGCGCCCGCGCCCATGCCGGCCAGGCTCGCGTCCACGCGGTCGCAGCCCTCTTCCACCGCGACGATGGAGTTGGCCACACCCAGGCTCAGGTTGTGGTGGGCGTGAATGCCGGTCTGGGTCTCTGACTTGAGCACGTCCTTGAAGGCGCGGAAACGATCGCGCACATCGTTCATGTTCAGCGCCCCACCGGAATCGACCACGTAGATGCACTGTGCGCCATAGCTTTCCATCAGCTTCGCCTGCTGCGCCAGCGCGGCGGGATCGGTCATATGACTCATCATCAGGAAGCCGACGGCATCCATGCCGAGTTCACGCGCGAATTCAATGTGCTGGCGCGAGACGTCCGCCTCGGTGCAGTGCGTGGCTACGCGCACGACCCTCGCGCCGGCATCGTAGGCAGCGCGCAGGTCGTGCACCGTGCCCACTCCGGGCAGCAGCAGCGTCGCCACCTTGGCGCGACGCACGGTATCGGCTACCGCGGCGATCCACTCGACATCGGTATGCGCGCCGAAGCCATAGTTGAAGCTCGAACCCGAGAGGCCGTCACCGTGCGCGACCTCGATCGAGTCCACGCCCGCTGCGTCCAGCGCGGCGGCAATGCGGCGCACGTGGTCCAGGCTGTACTGGTGGCGGATGGCATGGCTGCCGTCGCGCAGGGTGACATCCGAGATATAAAGCTTCTTGTTCAGATCCATGTCTGTCTCCTTCTGCACGGTCAGGCGGCTGCCAGGCTGGTCTCGGCCAGGCGTTCGGCGCAAGCCAGCGCGGCGCTGGTCATGATGTCAAGATTGCCGGCATAGGCCGGCAGGTAGTGAGCGGCGCCCTCCACTTCCAGGAACACGGTGGTCTTCAATCCGCTGGCAGGCCCGATGCCCGGCACGTTCAGCGGCGCGGAAGCGGGAATGCGCTCAAACTGCACGCGCTGCTTGAGTCGGTAGCCTGGCACATAGGCCTGCACGGCCTGCACCATCTGCGCAATGCTCGCCTCGATCTCCGCCTCGTCGGCAAGATCGGACAGCGTGAACACCGTATCGCGCATGATCAGCGGCGGCTCGGCGGGGTTCAGCACGATGATGGCCTTGCCGCGCGCGGCGCCGCCTACCGAGCAGATCGCCTGGCTGGTGGTCTCGGTGAACTCGTCAATATTGGCGCGCGTGCCCGGCCCGGCCGACTTGCTGGAGATCGACGCCACGATCTCTGCATAGTGCACCTTCGCCACGCGCGATACCGCGGCCACCATCGGAATGGTGGCCTGGCCGCCGCAGGTGACCATATTGATATTGCTGGCCTCCAGGTGCTGGTCCAGGTTGACCACCGGCACCACATAGGGGCCGATCGCCGCTGGCGTCAGGTCGATCACCCGCACGCCGTGTTGCTGCAGCAACTGGTTATGGTGCGCGTGCGCACCTGCCGAAGTGGCGTCGAAGGCGATGCGGATATCGCCAAAGCCCTCCATCGCCAGCAGGCCTTCGATGCCCCCGGCGGTAGTCGGCACGCCCAGGCGCGCGGCGCGCGCCAGGCCGTCGGAGGCGGGATCGATGCCGACCATCGCGCCCATCTCCAGATGACGGCCGTGCCGCATCACCTTGATCATCAGGTCGGTGCCGATATTGCCCGAGCCGATGATGGCAACCTTGTGCTTGCCTGCTTTCATGTCCATCTTGATTCTCCCTTGCCGCCGCTGTCCGTTAGCGGCCTGATTAGCGGCCCAATTCCTTGGCGGATTTCCCGCCGATGCCGAAATGCGCCTTGGGCATTTCGGTGATCAGCACACGCACGGATTCGCGCGGGACGCCGATCGACGCCACCGCCGCGTCAGTGAGCGCGCTGATCAGGCCCGCCTTCTGTTCCTCGGTCCTTCCTTCCATCAGGAAAACTTGCATGATGGGCATTGCCTTACTCCTGTCATTTGCCATTGGAAGCACACAGTCTTGCTCCCGCCGGCTGTGCTGCGATCAGACAAAGCGCATCGATACCGTCCCCAGGTGCTGGTAGCGCACGGTGACGTTGTCGCCCGCCTGCACCGCCACCGCCTCGGTCACGCCGCCGGTCATGATGAAGGTGCCGGCCGGCAGTTCGCGCCCCCGCGCACCCAGCATGTTGGCCAGCATGGCCACGCTGCTGGCCGGGTGGCCGAGCACGGCGGCGCCGGCGGCGGTGGCGACCACGTCGCCGTTCTTTTCCATCACCACGCCGAGGTTCTTCAGATCGATGCCATCGGCGCTTCGATGTGTGCCGCCCACCACGAAGCGGGCCGATGAGGTGTTGTCCGCGATCACGCTCTTCAGGTCGAAACGGAAGTTCTCGTAGCGCGAGTCGATCACCTCCACCGCCGGCAGCACGAAGTCGGTCGCGGCCAGCACGTCGCCGATATGGCAGCCGGGCCCCTTGAGCGGACGCTTAAGGACGAAGGCGATCTCCGCCTCCACCTTGGGATGGATCAGCGATGCGGTATCGATGGCGCCGCCATCCATGCAGGCGCCGTAGTCGGTCACGAAGCCATAGACCGGCTCGGTTACGCCCATCTGGCGCATCTTGGCGAACGAGGTCAGCCCCATCTTGAGGCCGGCAATGCGCGTGCCGCGTGCCTCCTTGCGTGCCCGGATCGCGTCCTGGATCGCATAGGCGTCGTCCCAGTCCATGTCGGGATGGTCGTCGGTGATCTTGCGCACCGGTTCGCGGTTGAGTTCGGCGGTCTCCAGGTGCTCAGCGAGCTGCTGGATGATGTCTTGGGTGAGATTCATGGCGATGTCGTGGGCTGCTATGTGGAATCCGTTCAGATGAAGCGCACGCCGGCCGAGCCGATGCCGCCCAGGCTGATGCGAAGCTGGTCGCCGGCCTTGACCGGCACCATCGCGGCCAGCGAGCCGGACAGGATCACCTCGCCCTTCTTCAGCCCCATGCCGAGGCGGCCCAGCGTATTGGCCAGCCACGCCACGGCGTTGGCCGGATGGCCGAGGGCGGCGGCACCGGCGCCGGTGGCAACGATCTCGCCGTTCTTCTCCAGCGTCATCCCGACCGTGCCGAGATCCAGCCCGCGCGGGTCCACGGCGGCGTCGCCCAGCACAAACACGCCGGACGATGCGTTATCCGCCACCGTGTCCTGGATGCGAATCTTCCAGTCGCGGATGCGCGAGTCGACGATCTCGAAGCACGGCAGCACGTAGGCGGTGGCGCGCAGCACATCGGCATTGGTCACGCCCGGGCCTTCCAGGTCTTCCTTGAGCACGAAGGCAATCTCGCCCTCGGCCTTGGGCGCGATCAGCGTGTCGGCGGCAATGGCGGCGCCATCGCCGTAGACCATGCCGGACAGCAGGTGCCCGAAGTCCGGCTGGCGCACATCGAGCATGTCCATCACCACCCGGCTGGTCACGCCGATCTTCTTGCCGATGACACGCTCGCCGGCATCCAGCCGATGCTGCACCATGGCGAGCTGGATGCCGTAGGCGTCGTCGAGGGACAGATCTGGATAGCCTTCGGTCAGCGGTGCGATGGCCTGGCGCGCGGACAGCGCGTGGTGAAGGCCAGCAGCGATGTCGAGGATTTGTTCTGGTTTCATGGCCTGGCTCACAATTTCACGCACACATTGCGCAGCTCGGTATAGAACTCCAGCGAATGCACCCCGCCCTCGCGGCCGATGCCGGATTGCTTGGCGCCGCCGAAGGCGGTGCGCAGGTCGCGCAGGAACCACGCGTTGATCCAGCAGATGCCCACCTCCAGGGCGCTGCCCATGCGGTGTGCCGTGCCGAGATCGGACGTCCACACCGTCGCAGCCAGGCCGTAGGGCGTGTCGTTGGCGAGCCGGACGGCTTCTTGCTCGGTATCGAACGGCGCGATATGGCAGCAAGGGCCAAAGATCTCTTCGTGGATCACGGCCGCATCCTCGGGCAGGCCTGTCCAGATGGTGGGCTGCACCCAGGCGCCTTCGGCCAGCGCTTCGGGCATCTCGGGCACGCCGCCGCCGGTGACTACGGTGGCGCCTGCGTCAGCCGCCTTCCTGTAGTAGGACAGCACCTTGGCCTGATGCTCCAGCGAAACCAGTGGGCCCATGTTCACACCGTCGGCGTCCGGGGAGCCCAGCCGCAAGCCTTCGGCCTTTGCCTTGAGCGCCGCGACGAAGCGCTCGAAAATCGGCCGCTGCACGTAGACGCGCTCGGTGCCCAGGCACACCTGACCGCTGTTCTCGAAGGCCGAGCGCGCAATGCCGGCGACGGCCTTGTCGAAATCCGCGTCGGCGAACACGATGCCGGCGTTCTTGCCGCCCAGCTCCAACGAAACCGGACGCACGCCATGGGCAGCTGCCTTCATGATGGCCTCGCCGGTACGGGTTTCGCCGGTGAAGGTGATGCCGTTCACATCCGGGTGCGAGGTCAGGAAGGCACCGGCAGAATCCGGGCCAAAGCCGTGGACGACGTTGTACACGCCAGGAGGCACGCCAGCCTCGTTCATGACTTCGCCGAGCAAGGTGGCTGTAGCCGGGGTTTCCTCGGACGGCTTGACCACTACCGTATTGCCGCAGGCCAGCGCCGGGCCAACCTTCCAGGTCATCAGCAGCAGCGGCAGGTTCCACGGGCACACCACGCCGATCACCCCGCGCGGCGAGCGCACCGCGTAGTTGATGGCCTCGCCGCCATCGGGCGTGGCCATGGCGAAACTCTCAGCCGGTACGTTCCTGATCAGGTCGGCGAACACCTTGAAGTTGGCCGCGCCGCGTGGAATGTCGACATGGCTGGCGAGCGACAGCGGCTTGCCGGTGTCGGCAATCTCGGCCTGCAGGAATTCGTCGAAGCGGCGGTTGATGCCGTCGGCCACGGCGTGCAGCAGTTCGACGCGCCGGGCCACCGTCATGCGCCCCCACTCGCCCTGCAACGCGCGGCGCGCGGCCGCCACGGCGGCGTCGACCTCTGCCTGGCCGGCCTCGTGGACATGCCCGATCAGGCTGTTGTCGACCGGATTACGGTTCTCAAAGGTCCGTTCGGTGCCGACCCATTCGCCGTTAATGAAGTTGCGAAATTGTTTCATGCAATTGCCTCGGTGACTGATTTTGAAAGGGATTGGGATCCGCACCGTCCAGGGCGCGTCGGAGCCGAGCAGCACGGCCTCTCGCCTGGAGCGCTAGGCTGGTCCGATTGCCGTGCCCTCCGAATCGCCGGCGGTCAGGTATTCCCACATCCGTTCGAAGATCCGGCCAACGCGAGTCGCGCGCAATTCGGCGTCCGCCTGCGGGATGACCGCGGCATGGTCGCTCAGTCCCGCACCGCGCAACGCGAGATCCATGCGTGCCGCATCTTCCAGGTACCACGTCAGCACCACCGCATCCTCCAGCGAGGCGCCGGCAACCACGGCGCCGTTGCCCCGCATCACCACCGCGCTGGCCGTACCCAGGGTTTCGACCACCGCTGCCGCCTGCCCAGGCGTGCGGACCAGTTGCGGGTTGTCCCACAGCGGCACCCCGGCGGAGAAATACGTGCCAATGCCGTGCAGGCAGCGCGGTGTCAGGCGTGCTGCCGACAACGCCATCACGGCCGGTGGCATGCTGCGCACGACGCCGCCAATGTGCGGATGCTGCCGGTAGATCTCCTGGTGAATGCGGACTTCGCCCAGCACGCCTTCAGGAAGCGTCCCGTTGACGCTCACCACCGTGCCGGTGTCGCTTGCCCCGATCAGCCCCATCGGCTTGGCCGCACACACCAGAAACTCGCCCGGGCTGAGGCGCACACTGCAATGTCCATAGGCATGGGCGAGATGAGCCCGACCGATCGCCCGTGCTGCTACACGCACGAGGCGTTGTTGCGCGTCAATGAGCGTGGAGGTCGTGCTCATGAACGAAACTCGGCAATGTCCGGCTTGGCACCCCACATGCAGAAGGATGACGAAGTCCCGGTGGGAAAATGCCGAGGGCGGTAGGTCTTCTCGTCTTCCACCGAGATGGTCCTGACGCCTGTCGAGTACTCGTAGATCATGTCGTCCGGACCTTCGAAATAGAGGAACACGGCGCCCGAGGTGGGATGCCGTCCCGGGCCGAACAGGATGCGTACGCCCCGTTCGCGCAGCAGGTAGTAAGACCGCATCAGGTCGTCGACACTCTCCACCTGGTGGTTGATATGCTGGACGCCGGCGTAACTCGAAGGGAACAGCGCGATCTTGTGGTGGATCTCGTCGATTCGCAGCAATGGCGCCTCGCCGATCCAGTCACTTACCTTTGCATTGCAAAGCCCCGTCCAGAACGTTTCGTCGCGCGCCGGATTGGTCGAGCGCAAGCCGATGTGGCTGAAGCCGGTGATGCCGGCATCGCGCGACGGAAAATAACGACGACCGCTGTGGTCGGGCGCGACCACGAGATCGATGCTGTTGCCGGACGGATCACGAAAGTTGATGAAGGCACCAACGCGTCGTAACTCGCACTGCTCTTTCGAGCCCGTGACGACACGCACGTCGTTGCGATCGAGCAAGTCGGCGGACGCGGCAAGCTCGGCGGGAGACGCTACCTCGAAGGCGGAAGTATGGTCTTTGGGGTCGCCCTCGAAATAGCACAGCGTGTGGTCGCGACTGTCCGAGCGGAAGTAGAGGGCGCCTCTCTCGCGATGCGCGACCTCCAGGCCCAGCACCTGCGTAGCGTACTGCTCGCAACCTTGCAGGTCGCGCGTCCCAAGGCGCACATAGCGGATATCGGAAAGGTGAATCATCTGGTCTCCTGTTGATCGCCGCCGGCAGATCACGAGGCAGGAGTCCTCAGGCATGTGCTTCCCGGTCACAGCGGGAACCTGCCTGCCTACGTTCGTCTCCTGCCCCGCAGGCATCGATGCTGAGCATCCCGCCGGCTGGTTTTCGGAAAATGTAGCGGCGCCGAACGCATAAACAAAGCAAATTGTTATAATTCGGATTATTTGATTTTCAAATATCCATGCGACTCGATCTGAATTTGCTGCGGGTTTTGCTGGCGATCTACGACACCGGCAGCGTGACGGCAGCGGCCAAGCGTCTGAACATGAGCCAGCCGGCGGCCAGCGCCGCTCTCGCCCGGTTGCGCGAGTCATTGGGAGATGCCCTGTTTATCCGCCAGGTCGATGGCATGTCGCCTACGCCCCGCGCGCAAAGCCTGGCGGGCAAGGCAAGGGAAGTCCTGGACGCCATCGATCACGATATCCTGCGGGCGCCGGAATTTGATCCGGGGGTGTGCGGCGATGAATTCGTCTTTTGCCTGAGCGCGATCGGAGAGATCGTGTTTCTGCCGAAGCTGGTGCAACACATCCGTGCTACGGCCCCGTCGGCGCGCATTCGTGGCGTCAGCCTCGCCCCTGCCCAGTTGGAAGAAGCCTTGCGGGTTGGCGAGGTCGATCTGGCGCTCGGCTATTTCCCGGATTTACGCAAGGCCGAATTCTTCCAGCGGCGCCTGTTCTCGCATGACCTTGTCTGTATGGTGCGCACCGGGCACAGGATCAAGGGACCGCGCATGACCCTGACGCAGTTCCAGGCGGCAGAGCATGCCTTCGTCAAGGATGGAAGTCGTAGCCAGGAGATGTTTGAAGAGGTTCTCGCCAAGCAGGGCATCCAGCGCAATATCGTGTTGCATACCGCGCACTATATGAGCATCCCCACCATCATCGCCGAATCCGACCTGGTGGTGGTGCTGCCGCGTACGGTCGCCAACGTGTTTGCCGACTCAAAAAGGGTGCGCATCGTAGCGCCTCCGGTTGAAATTCCGCATTACGATCTGAAGGTGTACTGGCATCGGCGCTTTGCCAAGGATCCCAAATCGAAATGGCTGCGCTCCGTGGTCACGGAGGTTTTCGCCACCGACGCCGACTGAGCAATTGGGTCGTAAATCGCTATCTGTTAACCGGCGACCAACCCGATTTTTCCAGTGCTCTCGATAACGCATATACCTGCGCACTGCAAAGCAGCCCGGGCATGGCGGCTACTCGAACCGTACGGATCCCGCACCGCTTCGGTCTACCGATCGCCTGGCAGGATTGCCGGAAATATGAACATTGCCAGCGCCACTCAACTCCACTTGCGCGGATTCAGAAGCATATGCCGAGACTAGCCCGGCTCCCGATACCTCAGCGGAAATCGACTTCGCGCGGAGGTTGGCCAGTTCCACACTGCCTGAGCCCGACACCGTAGCCTTGACTTCGCTGGCAGTGCCGTCGGCTACGATCGTGCCCGAACCGGACACCTGGAGCATGACGGCATTGACGTGCAGGCCGTTGGCCACAAGCTTGCCCGACCCAGAGATGACCGCGCGCGACAACTCCGGTCCTTCGACCAGCAGCCTGATTGGCTTTTCCGAAGAAAACGAGCCATCGGGGGCGATCACCAGAGTGCCGCCCTCAACGGTCGTTTTGATCTTCGACATGATGTCGGACTGGGCCAAGACGGTAATGCTTGGGTCGGGAGCGAACCGGTACGTCGCATCTGCACTCAGCATCATGTCAATGCCCTGAAACGCAGGTAGCGAACGGCGCTGGCTGACGACTGGACCCTTCGCTTTCACCATATTGGCGCCGCCGTAGACCTTGCCGTTGATGATAGCGACCGAGTCGCCCGTCACTACAACGTTCGAGCCATTGACGATCACGGTGCCGTCGCCATGCGCAATACCGGAGACCGCCGCAAGCATCGAAACACACAACTTGACGAGTTGCTTCACGGTGGTCCTTTTGTTAGTCCGCACTGAGCTGCGCGGGACTTGCACGCCGATAGCGCTCAAGCGCTTTACAGACGATAACCGGTAGCACGGTCGCTATTGCCACTTCGACCCAAGTGTTCCCAGTCCTGCCTTCCTGAGGTCCTCAGGGGCCATCACCACGCGAAACTCGCAATCAGCGTTGAACATCAGAAACCAGGGTTCTGCGAATGCGGGGATCTGCGATGGTTCGTCGAGATTGACGACGAGAATCGCTCCGCGCGCTCCGTTCTGCTCGGTAAAGTAGACGGCCTCCGGTTTCGTCTCTGCCAGAATCCTCTCTATAACGTCACCGATCGTGCCATCGCGCACAAAAGCATTGAATGGCTCGTGAGGTATTCGGATGTTGAGAAGCATGCGCATGTTAACCCTCCTTGATGGAACGATCTCTTCCGGCAGACTCGGGCGCGCCAGTGCCTTCCCATGACGAGCGCGTTTACTTCAAACCAAGCGTGAACGGCAGCAACAGTGCATTCACAAAAAGCAGGACATAGGCGATAACCATGACCGCCCGGACGGTGGAACGTGGCCGGTCCTGTGCGCGAGCGTTATGGCGAGTCCACAGGAAACCCACGCCCATGCCCAGGACGGCAAGCCCGGAAAACAGGCTCTCCACGGCAAGCGCGGCCGGACGGGATTTGCCAGGGCTGCTGTGCATGCCGTCTGCAATGGGGCGCGCCGCCGCTTGCCGGGCAGCCGGTGTTTCAACGGGGGTTGCAGTCAGCAGAGTGAACTCGGTGAGTTCCGGTCCGACCTGCATGGCAAGCGACGCAGTCGACGTCGGCTGTTCTTGCGCGCTCTGTGTCGGCGTAGTTGCCGGTGCCGGCTCATGCGTGGCCGGGCTTGAAATGGGGGCTTCGGTCGACCGAGTGAACTCGGTGGGTTCCGGGCTGTGCATGGCAAGCGACTCGGTCGACGCCGGCTGTTCTTGCGCGCTCTGCGTCGGCGCAGTCGACGGTGCCGGCTCATGCGTGGCCGGGCCTGACATAGCCGTGGCAGCCTGGGGTGGGGAGGCGGGCCGGGCCGGCGCGTTTCGCATCGAGTCCCGCTCCCGCCAGAACCTGGCGAACATGCCTTCCAGGCAGCGTACCGAGTCGCAGGCATCGCGCCGGGCACGCCAGGCCGTGATGTCCGAGTTTTGAATCCTACCCTTGCGCAGCATTCTCTGCTGCTCGGCGTAGATGCGCTCGTAGCGCTCTGACAGCCTGGTCGAATCGCAGATCAGGTGATGGCGCGCGCGCGGGCGGGGGTCGTCGGTCGCCAGCGTGCATCGCATCCCGACGCCGCGCGGGTCTTCGCAGCGGACCGAGGATCCGCCCGCAGGTGATTTACAGTCGATGTCGGAGGCCCGCGCACCGCTGACGCCGGACAGGCCCACTGCGAAGCCCACGGCAACAATCGTGGCCAGACGCCTTATGACCCTCTTCATCATGATTCCTCATCGAAGCGGCCCAAGGCTTTCAAGCTAGTCGATGTCGCGGCTTACCCCAAGTACCTGTTGTGGAGCGCGTGCGGTACGACACTTACCGCTGCATCGTCGGGCCAGAATGCGCCCTCTCCTTCTCCTGCCGGCGCGAGCTGGCAGATGTGCTGGGCAAGTCGATGTGATGTCCGACACGCTGCTCAAGGGACGATCACTTTCAGTGCAGCGGGTCCCTTGCCAGCCGTGCGCTGATCCAGCGCTTCATGCGGGCGCTGTTCGTTGCGGAAGCGCCGGAACGCATCCATGCGTCGTTGCTGCGCCGTCATCGTCTCCACTGGCCTTCGCGGATTAAAGCCTCGGCAATGCCGGGGATCATCTGCGCCACCTGCCTGGCGGCCGCCGTGAATGGGCGCTGACTGCTCGTGGCCAGCACGACGGTCTGCCGCAAGGCGCGGTCGGCCAGTGGCACGGCGTCGAACTCACCGGCCTCCAGTTCTGGTGCTACCGCGTGGTAAGGCAGCACGGAGAAAGCGGCATGGTCGAACATGATGCGCTTGATGACCACCGACGAGCTGGCCTCCATGCAGACGTTGAGCGCGATGCGGTGCGCGATGGCCATTTCGTCGAGGAGGTTGCGGATAGCGTTGGGGGGCACCGGCAGCACCAGCGGCAGGCCGCCGAGCTGGCGCAGCGGGATCGACGTCGGCCTGGCTCCCACTGCGCGCCAGTGGGCCTGCAATGCCTCGCGCCGGCCCACCAGCATCAGCGCCGTGTCCAGCAGGCGCCGGTAGCTGTTCCTGCCTTCGGCACGATAGCGGTTCAGCACGGCAAGATCGATGCCGCCCTGCGTCAGCTGTGTCTCGATCTCCCCGCTGTAGCCCTCCACGATGCGCAGCCGGACGGCCGGCAGGCGCTCCTGCACTGCTGCGTAGAGCCGGCTCGATAGCAGCGGCGCCACTGCCGGCACCAATCCGAGCGTGACCATTCCGCTTACCTTGCCCGCCTGGCCGCGTGCCGACTCGACCAGCTGCCGGGCGCCGGACAGCAGCGGCTCGGCGTCGGCCAGCACCTGCGCTGCCAGCGTGGTCGGCCGCACGCCGCGCCCCGTGCGATAGAACAGCGGCCCGCCAAACATCTTCTCCAGCTCGGCGACCTGCCGGCTGATGGCGGACTGCGCCAGCCCGAGCTGCGCCGCGGCCCCCGATACGCTGCCCGTGCGCGCCACGGCCACGAACGTGGCCAGCGCCTTGAACGTGAGGTCCTGCCCTGTTTCAGCCTGCATCGATCCGCTCCAGCTATCTTGTATCGAGAAATCTGCTTTCTCCTGTCGGCATTGATCGGAGAGTAGCGCCTCTTTATCGTTAGAGGCAAGCACACCGACCCACCTCGAGGAGACGACGACCCATGCCCCTATCTGCTGAACGCCATCCGCTGGCGCCGCTCGACGCGGCGGAGACCGGCACCCTGGCCCGAGTCCAGGCGCTGGTCCAGGAGACCATCGGCCCCAGGGCCAATGCGGTCAACCGCAATGACGAATTCGCGTGGGACACCTTCCGCGCGCTGGCCGGGAGCGGCGTCATCGCCACGGCGTTCCCCCGGGAGCTTGGCGGCACGGCTGCATCGATGCTGCTGCGTGTCAGGATCATCGAGGAGATCGCCCGTGTGTGCAGCACCGCGGCTTCGCTCGTCACGGGCACGGATCTGTCGTCGCGCCCGATTGTCGCGGGGGGATCGCCCGAACTGTGCGCGCAGACGGTCCCGCTGCTGGCCAGCGGCGAGAAGCAATCCGCCTTCGCGCTGACCGAACCCGGCGCGGGCTCGGACCTCGCGCGGCTGCGCACCGTCGCCAGCCGGCACCCTGGCGGCTATCGGCTGTCCGGCGAGAAGAAGTTCATTACCCGCGCCACGGTGGCCGACATGTTTGTCGTGGTGGCGTCACTCGCCGACGGACCTGGCGGCAGCAAGGGGCTGACGGCATTCCTCGTGCCGCGCGATGCCGAAGGGCTCAGCGTGTCGCCGGTCATCCCCAAGCTCGGCTGGCACGGCGTGCCGATCGCGGAAGTACGCCTGGACGATGTCTTCGTACCGCTGGCGGATCGCCTTGGCGAGGAGGGACAGGGCATGGCGCTGGCGCAGGACACGCTGGTGCGCGCCCGGATCGGCCATGCGGCCATTGCGCTGGGGCGGATGTCCGGGGCGCTGCAGATCGCGGCGCAGTACGCCGGGCACCGGCAGGTGTCCGGCAAGGCAGTCGGCGAGCACCAGGGCATCCAGTGGATGCTGGCCGACATGGCCGCGCGCATCGAGGCCGCACGCTGCCTGGTCTACAGCGCGGCGCAGCGCTACGACCGCAAGGACGCCGAGACTTCGATTCACGCATCGATCGCCAAGATGCACAGCACCGACCTGTGCATGCGCGTCGTGGTGGACTGCGCGCAGCTGCTCGGCGGCAACGGCTACCTGAATGCCTATCCGATCGAACGCTTCCTGCGCGATGCCAAGATGAACCAGATCGGCGAGGGAACCAGCGAGGTCCACAAGAACCTGATCGGCCGGCACGTGATGAAGACGGCGTCGGCGATGCCGCAGCACCCCTGCCTCGACCTTGAGCCGGACCTGTTCGGAGCGCACTGATGACCCAGACCCGCAACAATGCCCTGGCCAACGCGCTGTGCCGCCGCCTGGGCATCCGCTACCCGATCTTCGGGCTGGCACACAGCATCGAAGCTGCCGCGGCTATCTCCAATGCGGGCGGACTCGGCGTCTATGCCGCCGCGCGCGACGGCCCCGACGAACTCGCCCGGAAGCTGCGCGACCTGCGCGCGCTGTGCCCCGACGTCCCCGTCGGCGTGGACCTGCTGCTGCCGACCGCATTGCCGGGCGTCTCCACCCCCGATGACGTGGCGGCAGCCATTCCGGAGGGGCATCGCCGCTTTATCGATGGCCTGTTCGAGCGCTTCGCCGTGCCACCCGCCACGCAGGGCAACTTCTTCTCGCAATACGTGCGCTCGCAGGCGTTGTTCGAGGAGCAGGTCGTCGCCGTGGCGCAGAGCCAGATCGATGTCTTCGCGGCCGGGGTCGGCACGCCAGCCGGCACCATCGCGCAAGTGCGGCGCGCGGGCAAGACCACCATGGCGCTGGTCGGCGCCGTCAAGCATGCGCGCAAGGCCATCGAGGCCGGCGTCGACGTGCTGGTCGCGCAGGGCTATGACGCGGGCGGGCATACCGGGACGACCGGCACCTTCACGCTGGTACCGCAGATCATCGCGGCAGCCGGGGGGCGGCCGGTGCTTGCCGCCGGCGGCATCGGCGAAGGCAGCCAGATCGCCGCCGCACTGGCGATGGGCGCACAGGGCGCGTGGCTCGGCACGGTGTGGCTGGGCAGCACGGAGCACCGGCTGCCGGCCGCGCTGACCGAGCGGCTGCTGGCTGCCGGCAGCGAAGACACGGTCATCACGCGCGCGCACAGCGGCAAGCCGTGCCGCGTGGTGCGCAGCGCGTTCTCCGATGCGTGGGAAGCACCCGAGGCCCCCGAGCCGCTCGACATGCCCTACCAGCAGGCGCTGACCGGGCGGTTGCTGGCGGCCGTGGAAGAGCACGAGATCGCGCCGCTGATGTACGAGGCGGCGGGCCAGAGCGTCGCCTGGGTGCGGGAAGTCGAACCGGTGGCACGGATCATGGACCGGCTGGTACGGCAGACGCGCCAGTCCCTGGATGGCCTGCGCAGCTACCTGCCGGGCTGACCGGCAATACCCGACGGAAACAACGGGTTACCAGAACGAGGAGACAGCATGGATCGCCGAGCATTCGCAAGGACTGCGTTGCAAACCGCCCTGGCGCTGGCCGCGCCCGGCTGGCTGCCGGGGCTCGCCCGGGCCGCAACGGGCCCGGGCAATTTCCCCGACCGGCCGCTGCGCGCGGTGGTGCCTTACCCGGCGGGGGGCGTCGTCGACGTCACGCTGCGCGCGGCGCTCGACCGGATGTCGCTTGACTTGCCGCAGCGCGTGGTCGTGGAGAACCGGCCGGGTGCCGACGGCCGTATCGGCATCGAGTTCGCCAGCCGCGCACCGGCTGACGGGTACACGCTGCTCGGCGTGACCCCGGTGCTGGCGGTGGCCCAGACGCTCTATCCCGATTCCGGCATTCGTATCCAGAACTTCCGGGCCATCGGCGCAGTGGCGGCAGTGCCGTCGGTATTCGTGGTCCACAACGACGTGCCCGTGAAGACGCTGAAGGAATTCGCGGCATGGGGCAAGGCGCGGCCGGGTGCGGTGAACGTTCCGGTTCCGGGCGCTGGCAGCTCGCTGCATCTGGCGCAGGAGCTGTTCTTCGAATCCACCGGCGTGCGGGTGACCAACGTCGGCTACAAGGGCCAGCCGCCTTCGGTCTTGGATCTGGGGCGCGGGCAATTGCAGTTCGCGCTGGTGTCGCAAAACCTGGTGCTGCCGCTGATCCAGTCGAAGCGCGTGCGGCCGCTGGCGGTCAATGCCGCCAGGCGGACGCGTTCGCTGCCGGACATTCCGACCATCGCGGAAGCGGGCTACCCGGACGCCCTGGTGCAGTCGTGGTATGGCCTGGCGGTCCACGCGCGCACCGCGCCGGCCATCGTCGACTACCTCGGCGCTGCGCTGCAGGCGGCCATGGCCACCGCAGACGTGCGCAACAAGCTTGCGGCACTCGACGCGGAAATCCTCGCGCTCGACCCGAAGCAGTTCGACAGCCTTCTGCAGGCCGAAGCCACGCGCTGGGCAGCCCTGATCAAGGCACGGGAAATCAAGGTGGACGCATGAAGCCAGCTACGCATCCGGAAGCACGCATGACCGAAAACGCCGAGGGAGGCGCCAGGGGTAGCGCCAACGGCCCGCTCGCCGGCCTGCGCATCCTCGACATGGCCACGGTGCTGGCGGCGCCGCTGGCCAGCACGCTGTGCGCGGATATGGGCGCGGACGTCGTCAAACTCGAACTGCCCGACGGCAGCGACCCGCTGCGCGGCCTCGCTCCCGTCAAGGACGGCCTGCCGCTTTATTGGAAGGTGGCCAACCGCGGCAAGCGCGGCATCTCGCTCGACGTCCGGCAACCCCAGGGCCGCGAACTGTTTCTCAAGCTGCTGCCCGAATTCGACGTGCTGGTGGAGAACTTCCGCACGGGTACGCTGGACCGATGGGGCCTCGACGCCGACACCCTGCGCGCCGCGAACCCGCGCCTGATCATCCTGCGCCTCACGGGCTTCGGCCAGACCGGACCGTATGCGTCGCGCGCCGGCTTCGCGCGCGTGTTTGAAGCCATGAGCGGCTTCACCAACCTGGCCGGCGAGCCGGACGGCCCCCCGCTGCACATGAACTATCCGGCCGGAGACGTGATGGCCGGATTGTTCGGCGCCTTCGCCATCGCCACGGCGGCGGCCGAGCGTCGCCTGGATTCCGCCGCACCTGGCCGCGACATCGACTTGTCCGCGACCGAAGCGCTGTTCCGCCTGCTGGAGCCGCTCGCGGTGGAATACGAACAGCTCGGGCAGATCCGGCAGCGTGCGGGCAACCGGGCCACCTACACCGCGCCGTCGAACATGTATGCCACCGCGGACGGCCACTGGGTGTCGATGGTGGCTTCCTCCAACCCGATCTTCCGGCGTCTTTGCCTGGCGATCGGCAAGCCCGAACTGGCCGATGACCCGCGCTATGCCACCAACCCCGCGCGCGTCCGGCACCTCGAATCGCTGGATGCCGCGATCGGAAGCTGGTTCGCGGCCCACGACTACGACACGGTCGCTGCAGCACTGGAGGCGCAACAGATACCGTTCAGCAAGATCTTCACCATCCAGGACATCGTCAACGACCCGCACTTCCGTGCGCGCGAGGCGATCGTCCGCCTGCCCGACCCCGACCTGGGCTCCGTCCCGGCGCCGTGCCACGTGCCGCGCTTTTCCGGCTACGCGCCCGGCGCGCCACGAACCGGGCCGTCAGTCGGCGAGCATAACGAGGAGATCTATGCCAGGGTCGGCCTGACCCGACAAGACATGGCAACGCTGCGCGCGGATGGCGTTATCTGACATCGTTGCCGCTACAGCTAAAAAATCCCAGTCCCCTCCAATGTGGGGTTCAGCGCACACAACCGTCGTCCGTTAAAGCCCGGCAAGCCGAGCGTTCGAGGCAGGGCTCAAGTTGAGCCTGCCCCGGCCGGCCTCGCGATTTAGCAAAGAGTTTCGAATCGCGCGGGCCGTGACCATTTCCCTGCTGAGTCCCAACGAAAACACGATATCAGCCAATAGGAAACGAACGCCTGGAGAGATACCAATAGATTGCTAAGGGAATGGAATGACGAGTTGTACGAATTGCGGTGTCAGTACGCCAGCCGGCGCCCGCTTCTGCAAATCATGTGGAACACCAGTAAAAGTCCAGGCGGCGCCGGTAGCCGCATTGGGCTGCAGTGGCTGTGGCGCTGAACTGATCGCCGGGGCAAAGTTCTGCAGGAAGTGCGGAACGCGGCCGACGGATGCAAAAGCAGCGCAAGCGGAGGGTGCTTCGCTGCCTGCGGCTACGCCAGCGCCAGAGCGCCTGGCAACTGCCGAGGTAGTACTCGAGCCTGCGCAAGTGGAAGCGATCCCGATTCGCGACATAACACCAGAGGTCGCCCCGCCGGTAGCACTGCCGGCCGAAACTACCGTGGCCCGGGAAGCCGAGCCTGAGCACGTGCCTCGGCGCATCGCTCCCGAGCCCGCCCCGCGACAACCGTCGAATGCATTGATCGCCGCCGGCATCGCCGCCGCAGTCGCTGTTGGCGGAGGAGCCCTGTTCTGGTGGTATGGCGGCAAGCAGCCCAGCACGCCAGTCGATCAGGCGACGCAGGTGCAGGCTTCCCAGCCGACGTTGCCCACTGAAGCCACGGTGGCCACTCAACCGAGCGAACCTGCTCAGCCCATCCAGCCCCCCGAACCCCCGGCGCAGCCGGAGCCAGGCGTACCCGTGGCGTCTGCCCTACCGCCCGCACCAGCACCCGCGACGCAACCACCCCCGATCGCTGCCGCAGTGCCGGCCCTCCCCGCGCCCACAGCCCCGGTCAAACCCGCCAAGCCCGTAGTCCAGCCCGATCCCATGGAAGCAAAGATCGATGAGCTGTTGCGCAAAGCGAAAGTCCACGTCTCCAAAGGGCAGTTTGACAAAGCCATCGCTACGGCCGAAAGCGTCCTGGCAGTCGACGCCGGCAACCGCGCCGCAAGGTCTGTGATCAGCAACGCCAAAGCCAGGCAAATGGAAGCGCTCCGATCCAACACCTCTCTCGAATAACTACCAGCAATACCAT
Organism: Cupriavidus sp. DF5525; assembly: GCF_040149425.2. NCBI lineage: Bacteria > Pseudomonadati > Pseudomonadota > Betaproteobacteria > Burkholderiales > Burkholderiaceae > Cupriavidus > Cupriavidus sp. DF5525. The sequence goes on from NZ_CP168265.1 coordinate 2,604,636, forward strand.
GAAACTCCAGAAGACGATTCTTGTGGCGGCCCTTGGCACGCTACTGGCCAGCGGCTGTGCAACCCAGGGTGGCGAAGGCACCGTCGCCAGTGACACGGTCCTGCGCTGCGCGGCGCTCGGCACGGGTGGTGCCATTGTGGGCGCATTGATCGGCGGCACCAAGGGCGCCATTGGCGGTGCAGCTGCCGGCCTGGCTGCATGCTCGGTGATTGAGGTTGCCACGCGGCAGACCAAGACTGCGGCGGAGGTGGATCGCGAGTACAAGGTGAACAATCGCAATCGCCTGCCCCGCACTGCCGAGGTGAATGCGTACAACACCATTGTTACCCCCAGTGGTGCGGTGAAGGCTGGCGAAGCGATCAAGCTGCAATCGACGATCCGCGCCGTGTCTGGCACAAATGAACCGGTTCAGGAGGTGAAGGAGATCCTGACCGTTTACGCGCCGTCCGGGGAGGAGTTCAAGCGTGGCGAGAAGATCGTCAACGCGGCGTCGGGCAGCGGTGAGTATGACAACAGCTTCACGTTGAGGCTGCCGTCCGGCGCGCCGCAGGGCACCTATCGCCTGAAGAGCCAGGTGGTGCTGAATGGCAAGCCTGGCATTAGCCGGGAAAACCACCTGCAGCTGGCGCGGGTGGGAGACACGTTCACCGTTGCCATGCTGGACCACTGAGTCGATCACCGAAGCAACCGCAGAGCCAATAACAATACGGATAAACCAAGTTCATGACAACAAGCGAAAAAGCTGCAGCGGCGCCCTACGCCCTGCTTCGAGCGGCTGAGGCGATTACAAACTGGCGCGCATTGGCGATGTGCGGCATGGCGGGCGTGGCGACGCTGATTGCGGGCATGCTCACCAAGTACACGATTGCCCACAGCGTCTTCCTGGGGCTGGTGTTGGGATTGGTCACGCTGGGGGTGATGCTGGTGGGGTATTCCGCCGTGGGCATCACGCTGATGCGGCAGGCGCAGGGTCATACTATCGGCTTTGTCGATGCGGTGCTGCAGGCTGTGTTCACCGCGCACAGGTTCCTTGGCGTTGGCATCTTGCTGCTGCTGGGCTACCTGGCCGTGCTGCTCGCTGGACTGTTGATCTTCCTGCTGTGCAAGATCCCCGGGCTGGGGCCACTGCTGTACGCGTTCGCGTTTCCGGTGGTAGCGGTGGTCGTTGGCGTGACCTCCGCGGGACTGTGGTACGTGGGCTACCCGCTGGCCGCGCCGGCTATCTGGGAGGGCAACACGGCGGTGCAGACGGTGGCGCGCCTGATGCAGATCAGCCGCCACCGGCTGCTGCAGGTGATCGTGAACATGTTCCTGCTGCTGGTGCTGGTGGCTGTGCTGTCGATCGTGGTCTTTGGCATTCTGGCCTATGGGGCCATGATGGCGACGTCGCTGTCGAGCGCGGTTGGCGCCAGTCCGATGAGCACGCTGATGTCGATGTTCTCTGGCTTCCTGGGTCCGTTTGGTCGCAGCTACGGCGGCGGCTTTGGCCGTGGTGACATGGCAGCCTTGCAGGAAGGCATGGCCTACGCTTCGTCGTTTGGCTTTGGCGCGGGCTTGCTGTTGACAATTGCCTTGGTGATCCCGTTCCTCACCTTTATCAATGGTACTTGCCTGATCTATCTGCAGACCGTCAACGGTATGGACTTCTCGGACTCGGAAGCGATGCTGAAGGAGCGCATGGCACAAGCCAAGCGGCAGGCGGAACAAGCGCGTGATCGCGCCGTGGAGGGCATGCGTGAGACGAAGGCGTCGCCACAAGCCAGGCCCGCGGTGCAGGCTGCGCAAGTGGCTGCGCCTGCAACGGTGGCGTTGGCCTGCGGTAGCTGCCATGCACCCATGGCGGCCGATGACCTGTTCTGTGGCGACTGTGGGGCAAAACGGCCGGCCTGACGGCAAGGCTGCCTGTCAACTGGCAGGCGAGATGGCGAATGCAATGTCCGCCATCTCCCCACCGGAGCAACGCAACTTAGTGACAGAGAGTCCCCGAATCGATGGGCTCTTGACATCCTCCCTTGCGGCCGGCAACTTGCGCAGGCCCCGAACTTCCGTGCCGCTCACGCCATCCCAATGCGCCTGGCGCCTTCCCGGAATAGCGCTTCGCCTTCTGGATCGAAAGGGAAGGTCATCAGAAATTCGGCAAGGCTGTAGCCTGGGGCGATCTTGCGGATCGCAGCGGCCTGGGAACGCGCCTGGTCCAGCGAGTCAGCGAGCGCGAGCGTGCAGGCAGCAATCGCGTGGATGTGCGGAAAGACGTTGGGCCGCGCGGCTGCCTTGACGGCCCAGCCGGCCGCTTCCTCGAACCGCCCGAGACGGACCAGCGCCATCGCTCGGGTGGCGAGCATGCCAAAAAGCATGGGATCGAAAGGACTCAACTGGCGTGAGAGGTCCGAGGAAGCGATGGCAGCCTGCGGGTCGCCGGAAATCGAGCGGACGAATGACAGGTTGTAGTGACCCAACGCGAAGTTCGGGCTGAGATCGATGGACTGCTCAAGTTCGGCGACGGACTCTTCGGGGCGGCCCCGCAGCCAGAGCGCACGACCCATCGCCCAGTGCACCGCAGGGTCGCGGTCGTCGACCATGAGGCCCTGCGCCGCGGCGCCGTAGGCCTTGTCGATTTCCGGCCCGCGCTTCTCCCAATTCTGGAACGCGTCCTGGAAATGCGTGAAGGAGAGTCCGGCGTAGGCGCGCGAGAAGGTTGGGTCGAGCCGCAGCGCAGTCTGGAAGAAATGGCGGGCCCTCTCGTTGTCTTCCCTGCGATACCGGTACATATGCCACAGGCCGCAGTGGTAGGCCTCCCACGCATCGAGGGAACTCGGCGGCTTGAGAATGGCGCGGTTGCGCTCGAGGATCTCGATCTCGCTGGCGATGGAAGCGACGATCCGGTTGCCGACCTCCTCCAGCACGAGGAAAGCATCGTCCAGCTTATGGTGGAAGGTGTCCGCCCAGACGATCCGGGCGCTGCGCGTCTCGGCGAGTTCGACGGTCACCGTGAGGCGCCCGTTGCGCGTGCTCACCGATCCGCCCACGACGTAGTCGACATCCAGGGTCCGGCCTGCTTCTTCCGCGCCGACGTGCCGCTCATGCAGTGTGAACACCGTCCCTTGTGCGATGACAAACAGGCTGCGCAGTTTGGCGAGCCGCGTGATGACATCGTGCGCCAGCGCATCGGCCACGCCGCCGCGGGCCAGGGCCTCGGTGGAAGCATCGACAAACGGCATGACTGCGATGGAGCCGTGCCGGGGAATCGCTGCGGCGACCTTGGAGACCTGGGCGACCTCGGTGACCTCTGCGCGACCTTCGAACTCGACCACCGTCGCTGTCACGGCCGACCGCCAGGCGTTGCGGATCGGCCTGCTATCGAGGCCTTCGGCCTCGAACAGCCTGGCGGTCGTCGCCACATGCTCCTCCCCTTCGCGAATGCGGCCTTGCCGGGCGAGCGCGGCGAGAATGGTCGCGTGGACTTGCTGGTCGAATGGCGCGAGCTCGCGCCACTTGTCCAGATACTCAAACGTCTCTTCGCCGGCAGCGCGCTTCGCCAGATTCTCCAGCAGTGCGGTATGGCAAGCACGAAAGCGCCGGCGTTGCGCGGTGAGCCACGCGCTGAACTCCGGACAGCGGGCAAGTTCCAGACCGTCCAGGAAATCCCCTTCGAACAGCATCGCAATGCTTCTCTGCCGCTCCGGGCTCAGTGCCGTGACGCCTGCCTCGAGCGCATGAGCGATCTCGAGCGCATCGACGAAACCATCGGCGAGGTCGAGCCAGATCGTGTCTCCGCTGGTCTTAAGGCGCTGCCGTTCGCCCGAGTCAACGAGCCTCCTGATCCGGCTGAGGCACCAGCGCAACTCGCCGCGTGGATCGTTGGGCACCTCCCACAGCAATTCGCACAGATGGCTGCGCAAGACCGGGCGTGGCGCAAGCGCCAGATAGGCGAGGAGCGCGCGCACCTTCCTGGACGCCGGCAGCGAGAGGGCAACGCCATGCTGCCGGACGCGAAGCGGCCCAAGCATCTGAATCTGCACCGGAGGGAGGCCGTTTTCAGGCGGCCGATCTGATTCCACGGCAATTCCCACGCTGCCTACCACGCACGCGGCAAAAGATCGGGACCGGGACGACCTGGAACGGACGGAAAAGGAGAAGCAGTCATGGACACCATCGTGCACGTGCGCAGCCGCAGTCATCTGACCATCGCGCTCGCCGCGGGAGCGGTCTTCGCGCTTGGGCTCGGCCTGCGCCAGGCGCAGCCGCTCTTCATCAGCTTACTCAATTCCCATACCGGCGTCGGGTACGCCACGGTCAGCCTTGCCTTTGGCGTCTCACAGCTCATGTGGGGCGTGGCGCAGCCGGTGGCCGGCGCTGTCGCGGACCGCTGGGGACCGCGTCGGGTGATGATCGCAGGCGCGATCCTTTTTTCCGCCGCGATCGCAGCGACGCCGGTCTCGGACAATGCCTTCATGCTCATGCTGCTGATCGGCGTGGCGGGCGCCGCCGGCGCTGGCGCGATCGGCCCGGCAATGCTCATGTCGGCAGCGAATCGCCTGATCCCCGAGGCGAAGCGCGCGGTTGCGAGCGGCATCGTCAATGCGGGCGGCTCGGTCGGCCAGTTCACCATCCTGCCCCTCACCCAGTTGCTGATCGGGACCGCGGGCTGGCAGCAGGCAATGGTGCTCCTCGGCGTGGTGGGACTGGCCGCGGTCCCGGCAATCATGATCGTCACGCGCGCTGCGCCAGCGCCCTCTGTTCCGGGTGTGGCCGGCGGATGCACGATCGGCGTGGCATTGCGCCGGGCGCTGAACGATCCGGGCTTCCTCTTGCTCAACGCCGGCTTCTTCGCCTGCGGATTCCACGTCGCTTTTATCTCGACGCATCTGCCTGGCGTGGTGGCGCTTTGTGGAATGCCCGCCACAGTCAGCGCGTGGTCGCTGGCCATCATCGGGCTGTTCAACATCCTGGGGAGCCTGTCGATCGGCAAGGCCATCCAGACGGTCTCCATGAAACACGCGCTGGCTGCCCTCTACCTGGCGCGGGCGGTGCTGATCCTCGCGTTCTTCCTGGCCCCGAAGACACCGGTGGCCTTCGCCCTGTTCGCCGCCGGACTCGGCTTCACGTATCTCTCGACCGTCCCGCCGACCATCGGCCTGGTCGCAAACCTGCTGGGCGCCCGCTATCTCGCCACGCTCTTCGGCATCGTCATGCTCTCGCACCAGATCGGTGGATTCCTCGGCGCCTGGCTCGGCGGAAAGGCCTTCGAAGCAACCCGAAGCTATGACTGGATGTGGCTGGCAGACATCGCACTTTGTTTGTTTGCCGCCGCCCTTCACTTGCCGATCCGGGAGGTACGCCCCGTACCTGTCGTTGCCAGCCCAATACGCCAACCCACCTGAGGAGACAGCCATGCGTCCATTTCTCTCGACATCCTCGCTCCTGCCGCAGCAGACTCTGGATACTGCTGCCCGAGCGGAGAATACCGTGAATACCGCGCTGCCAACAGGCATGCCCCAGCATGAGCCCTTCTTTCGCGAGGCGGGGGCCGGACCCGGGGTTGTATGCATCCATTCGAATGCGAGCAACTCCGGGCAATGGCGTGCGCTGATGGAACACCTCGCACCGAAGTTCCACGTCCTTGCGCCGGATTCGTATGATTCCGGCAAGGGTCCACACTGGCCCTCGGAGCGGGTCATTTGCCTGCGAGACGAGGCGGCGCTCATCGAGCCGGTGGTCAGGAGGGCTGGCTCATCGCTGGCATTCGTGGGCCACTCATACGGAGCCGCCGTCGCACTCATCGCGGCCCTGGCGAATCCTGAGCGCGTGCGCGCGCTGGCCCTCTACGAGCCAACGCTGTTTGCCCTGCTCGATGCGGAGATGCCCGCGCCGAACGAGGCGGATGGCATCCGCAATACCGTCGCTGGCGCGGGCGCCGCCCTCGATGCAGGGAACCAGGACGCCGCCGCCGAGCGCTTTATCGACTATTGGATGGGAACCGGGGCCTGGAAGCAGACCCCCGAACAACGCAGGCTGCCAATTGCCGCATCGGTGAAGAATGTCCGCAGATGGGCCCATGCGCTGTTCACAGAGCCCACTCGCTTGCAGGCATTCCGTTCATTTGACGTCCCGGTGCTCTACCTGGTGGGCAAGCGCTCGACCCCGTCAGCGCATGGGGTGGCACGGCTGCTTACCGCAGCACTGCCCCGTGTTGAACTGGTGGAATTTGAGAATCTTGGCCACATGGGCCCCGTTACCCATCCTGGCACGGTCAATCAGGTGATCGGGGAATTTCTCGAACGCCACCCATAGCAAGGCGGGAATGCACCCTCCGTTGGGCAGTCCTCACAAAGAAGCTGCCCTTTCAGCCAACGCGCATCCGTTGGATATCCCGCAAGGGAGGAGCACCGAAAAGCCGGGCATATTCCCGGCTGAACTGTGATGCGCTTTCATACCCGACGCGCAGGCTTGCCGTTCCTGCGTCGAGGTTCTGGCTCAGCATCAACTGGCGTGCTTCCTGGAGGCGCAGCTGTTTCTGGTATTGCAGCGGGCTGGTCCCGGTAATCGCGCGAAAGTGCTGGCGGAATGTGGACGGGCTCATGTGTGCATTGGCTGCGAGTTCTTCCACCTGGAACGACTGTGCAAAATTCAGCTTGAGCCACGCCACTGCCCTGGCAATCTGCTCACTTGGCGAGCCAGTGGCCGCGAACTTTCGAAGTAGCGGTCCATAGGCCCCGGCCAGCAGGCGAATGGCGATTTCCTGCTGAATCAATGCAGCGACGTGAGGCATGAGTTCTGGCTCGTCGAGCAGTCGTACGAGCCGGATCAATGCGTCCAGGACAGGCGGCTCAAGCTCACTAACGGAAATTGCGAGATTAGGACTCTCCTTCCGGGGCGCCATCCCTTCCATTTCCGCGGCCAGTTCCATGACGATGCGCGGCTCAAGCGCCAGCATCAGGCCAAGGAACGGCTTGGCCGGCGTAGCGACCGTGACGTTCGACACGACAGGCACGTCGATTGTCGTCAGCAAGGATTGTCCGGCAGCGTAGTTGAACACCTCGTTGCCAAGCATGACCTGCTTGCCACCCTGGGCGACCACCCCTAACCCGAACCCGTAGATGCATGGCATCGGCGCTGCGCTGGCGCTCCTGCGGTGGACTGTCAGGCCCCGAATCCCGGTGAAATAGTCGCCGTCATTTTGGGCAATTCGGCCGATTGCCTCGGCGAGGGTGTCAATGGCCGCAGCCATGCCAGGATGTCCAGTCTTGTCACGCGCATTCATGCTGCTGCTCCGCCCTCCTTTGCTGCAGGAAGTCTAGCACCGGCCCGAAGCCAGGCGGGCGTGACGGGCATGAAATCGTCGGATCGGGCAAAAAGTGGGGCGGAATTGGCAAACAGTTTTCAGACACCCTGCCTCAAACTGGGCCCCGTCGCTACTCTCCACGGGCTTGCCGGATGTCGTCCCTCTTCTCCCCCTACGCATTGAAGGGAGTCACCCTTCGAAATCGCATCGTCGTCTCTCCCATGTGCCAGTACATGGCCGAGGTCGGGCATCTGAGCGACTGGCATCAGAGCCACTACGCTTCGCTGGCGCGCGGCGGCGCCGGACTCGTGATCGTTGAAGCGACCGCCGTGTCACCGGAGGGACGGATTACGCCCGGTGACGTGGGTCTCTGGAGTGATTCGCACATTGCAGGCCTTGCCGAGGTGGCGAAGGCCATCATGGACGCCGGCGCCGTAGCCGGCATCCAGATCGGTCACGCCGGCCGCAAGGCCGGCTGCACGCCCCCTTGGGAAGGCGGTGCCCCACTGGACAGGAACGATCCGCGTGCCTGGCAGCCGGTGGCGCCGAGCGCGCTGCCGTTCATGCCCGCGAACCTGCATATGCCGCGCGAGATGAGCCTGGAGGACATCCGGCGCACGCAACAGCATTTCATGGATGCCGCCGCTCGTGCCCTGCAGGCGGGATTCCAGTGGCTCGAGCTTCATTTTGCCCATGGCTTCCTCGCGCAGAATTTCCTGTCCGCTCTCACCAATGCGCGGGACGACCAGTACGGCGGCTCCCTCGAAAATCGCGCTCGCTTCCTGATCGAGACGGTGGCCGCCGTAAGAGAGGTATGGCCGAAAAGCCTGCCGCTGACGGCACGCCTGGGTGTCGTGGAATTCAACGGTCGGAAAGACGAGACACTCGCGGAGTCCGTTCAGGTCCTGAAATGGCTGAAGGATGCCGGCCTGGATCTCGTCGACGTCGGACTCGCGCTGTCCACTGCGGACGAACAAGTGCCATGGGGACCCAACTTCCTGGTTCCCTACGCGCGACAGATTCGCGCGCAAACCGGACTGCCGGTTGCAACCAGCTGGCAGATCACGAGTGCGTCAGAGGCGGACGCCCTGATTCGCGAGGGGCAGCTCGACCTCGCGCTGTTCGGCCGTACCTTGCTGGCGAATCCGCACTGGCCGTTCCAGGCGGCGCGGGACCTCAAGGTCGAGCAGGCGGCGTCAGTGCTGCCAACGCCGTACGCCTTCTGGTTGCAGAGCTGGGCGGGCTGAGGCCAGGCGATTCACGGCACTCGTACCCTGACCACCACCTACGGAGAACCCATCCCCGATGAGCACGCTCAACGTTAACGGCCGTAAGCACACGATCGATGTCGATCCCGGCACGCCCATCCTCTGGGCGCTGCGCGACTCGCTTGGCATGACCGGCACCAAGTTCGGCTGCGGTGCCGCACTGTGCGGCGCCTGTACCGTGCATCTGGACGGCCAGGCCATCCGCTCGTGCATCACGCCGGTCTCTGCCGCCGAAGGGAAGACCATCGTCACCATCGAAGCTGCCACCGGTGGCAGCGACCGGGTCGGCAGCGCAGTCCATGCGGCCTGGGTCAAGCACGACGTGGCGCAATGCGGTTACTGCCAGAGCGGCCAGATCATGAGCGCCACGGCCTTCCTCAAATCCCTGCCTCGCGGCAAGCAACCCAGCGCTGCCGAGATCGACGCCGCCATGGCGGGCAATATCTGCCGCTGTGGCACCTACCCCCGCATTCGCGCCGCGGTGGCCGATGCCGCCAAAACCCTCGCCTGAAGGATCCACCATGTTGCCCAGTTTCGATCACGGCGAAATGCCGCGCAACCTGCAGCGGCTGCTGGCGCGGAGCCAGCGCGATGAACCCGCCATGCTGCCGCGCCGCAGCTTCCTGAAGCTGGCCGGCTCCGCCGGCCTGGCGCTCGGTGCATTTCCGCATCTGGCCATCACGCAGGCCGCCAGTGCCGGCGGTGCCGCGAGCGCCCTGAAGCCGACGCAGCAGCCATTGGCCTTTGTACAGATCGCTCCCGGCGGCGAGGTCACCGTGACCGTCAACCGGCTGGAGTTCGGCCAGGGCGTGCAGACTGCCTTGCCGATGATCCTGGCCGAGGAGCTCGACGCGGACTGGAGCCTGGTGCGCAGCCGGCACGGCTCGAACGACGCTGCCTACGTCGACCCGCTGTTCGGCATTCATCTCACCGGCGGTTCGCATTCGGTCAAGAACAGCTTCACGCAGTACCGTGAGCTTGGCGCCCGGGCCCGCGCGATGCTGCTGTCGGCGGCGGCGACGCGATGGAAAGTGGACGTGACCACGCTGCGCTCCCGCGCAGGGGTGGTGTTGGGTCCGGGTGGCAGCACGCTGACCTACGGCGAACTGGCCGAGGCCGCCATGGCCCTGCCGGTGCCGGAGAAGGTCACGCTGAAGGACCCGAAGGACTTTCGCATCATCGGCACGCCCACCACGCGCATCGATGCGCGTGCCAAGAGCAGCGGGCGCCAGGACTTCGGCATCGACACACGCCTGCCCGGCCAGCTCACTGCCGTGGTGGCACATCCACCTGTGTTTGGCGCGCGACTGACTACGGTGGACGACAGCGCCGCACGCGCCATCAAGGGTGTCAAGGCAGTGCTGCGCGTGCCGGTTGACCGCGGTGGCGAAGGCGTGGCCGTGGTCGCCGACGGTTTCTGGGCGGCCAGGCAAGGACGCGACGCGCTGAAGCTGCAATGGAACACGGCCGCAGTCGAAAAGGCTGACAGCGAACGGTTGCTGGCCCAGTACCGCGAACTGGCGGCGCGGCCCGGCCGGCGTCAGTTCGACGCGGACATGGCGCCGCTGGCCACCGCGCCGCGCAAGCTGGAAGCGGAATTCGTGTTTCCCTATCTGGCGCATGCGCCAATGGAGCCACTGAACTGCACCGTGCAGTTGTCCGACGGGCGCGCCGACCTGTGGGTAGGGAGCCAGTGCCCCGGCCTGGACGGTGCCGCTGCCGCGCGCGCACTTGGACTCAAGCCCGAGCAGGTGAAGATCCATGTGCAGATGGCGGGCGGCGGCTTTGGCCGGCGCTTCGCGAGCACGAGCGACTACGTGGTCGAGGCCTGCGCGATCGCCAGGGCCGCGCGCGCCGCCGGCATGAAGGCACCGATACGCACGCTGTGGAGCCGCGAGGACGACATCAAGGGTGGGTATTACCGCCCCATGCACCTGCATCGCGCGCGCATCGGCTTCGACGAGCAAGGCAAGGTGCTGGCCTGGGATCATGTCATCGTTGGCCAGTCGATTACCTCGGGCACGGTGTTCGGGGAGTTCCAGGTGAAGAACGGCATCGACGCCACGGCCACGGAGGGCATGCGCGATCCCTACCCGCTACCGATGCGCCTGACCGTGCATCACCCCACGCCCAACGTGCCGGTGCTGTGGTGGCGCAGTGTCGGGTCCACCCACACTGCCTACGTCATGGAGACACTGCTCGACGAGATTGCGCGCGTCACCAGGCAAGACCCGGTGGCTTATCGCATGCGCCTGTTCGGCGACAAGCATCCGCGCCATCGCGCTGCGTTGCAACTGGCGGTGGACAAGAGCGGGTACGGCAAGAAGAAGCTGCCCGCCGGCCGCGCCTGGGGGGTTGCGGTACATGAGTCGTTCGATTCCGTGGTGGCGTATGTCGTGGAGGCCTCGGTGAAGGAAGGCCGCCCGCAACTGCATCGCGTCACCGCCGGCGTGCATTGCAACCTGGTAGTGAATCCCCGCACCGTGGAAGCACAGGTGCAGGGCGCGGCAGTCATGGGGCTGTCCATGTGCCTGGCGGGCTCGGCCATTACGCTGAAGGACGGTGTCATCGAGCAAAGCAACTTTGGCGACTTCACGGTGGCGCGCATGACCGACACCCCCGCGTTCGACGTCCACATCGTGCCCAGCGCCGATCCACCCACGGGCATGGGCGAGCCCGGCCTGCCGCCGTTGGCGCCGGCGTTTGCCAACGCCATTGCGCGTCTCACCGGCAAGCCGCTGCGCCAGCTTCCCTTCAAACTGACCTGATTGTGAATGCCCGCCGACGGCAGGCAGGCATTGCCTGCTGCTGTCGGCGCGTGGCCGTCAGACCTGGGGCATCGATGCGGGATCTTGCTGCCTCGGGTCGATGCCTCGTCCAAACGCATGCAAGGCTGCGACATCCAGTACATGGATCGTGCCGTATTGCATTCGAACCAGGCCAGTTGCCTCAAGTTCATGCAGGGCGCGATTCACGACCTGACGGGACAGGCCACACAGGCGTGCGATCTCCTCCTGTGAAATCCGCAGGACGTCAGACGTAGCCGTGCATAGTGCCGGGTTGAACAGTTCCGCGACGCAAATGGCTACCTGGGCCGTGGTTGTCTGCATGCGGTAACTCTCCACGACCGCTACAAACTGGCCGAGTCGCGCGTTCAACTGGCGCACCAGAAACTGGTTGAAGCTCAGGCTAGTTTCGAACAGCCAGTCAAAGGTCTCTGCTGGCACCAACGCGATCCAGCTGTCGCGCAGCGTGACCACTTCGTAGGGGCGAAGCTCGTGCTTGAGCAGTGCCCCTTCTCCCAGCCATCCGCCAGTAGAAACGCCGATAAACGTGGTTCCCCGCCCATCCGGCGATACGGTATTGACCTTCACCATGCCGTCCAGCACGCCGACCCAATGCAGGGCCGCTGCGCCTTGCTGGCAGACCAGCGACCCCGCGGCGTAGCTCGACACGCGGGTGTCTCGTTCAACGCGCCCCCGCTGCTCTGCAGAGAGGTGTTGCGCCCACGGCGCTTCCAGCAGGCGATCGCGCATGACGGCGTATGAATCCGGCAAGAGTCCCTCGCAAGAACTAGATTAGTGGACCGGCGCTTCCAAGGCGCCCCCGCGCGTCAAGCGTTGCCCGCCCTTCTCAAGGCCGCCCCGACTTCTCCATAGAATGCCCGCAACTTCTCCACCTTGACATCCACAGGCAGCAAGGCGGGCCACAACAGCGCCACCATATCCCTGGCCGTCTTCTCGATATCCACCTGCCGCTGCCGGGCGATTGCGTCCCACAGGATGTGCTCCATCGGCCCGAGGATTGCCGAGCGCAACAGGCTCAACGGCAAGTCATCCCGGATCTCGCCGTTGTCCCGCGCCCGCGCCAGCAAGTCCATCAACGGCGCCGTATAGCGGCGCTGCAGCGGTACAAACACCTCTCCGAGCCCCGGCCCTTTGGCACGCCCCTCCGACAACACCAGCGCACACAAGCCCGTTCCCTGGATCAGGAACAGCCTCAAGTGCGTCCTGACATAGAACTCCAGCTGCACCTTTGTGCTCTGCCCGTGCGGCATGCCTTGTTCCACGGTGCCGATGATCTCGTCATACCAGTCCTCGATCACGCGTGCGCATAGCTCGCGCTTGCCATGGAAGTAGGTGAACACCGTGCCCTCGGAGATGCCCAGGCGCTGGGCGATCTCGGTGGTCGTGGTTCGCTCATAGCCGAGCTCGGCGAATACCTCGCGGCTGACGCGCAGGATGTCCCGGATGCGTTGCTCCGCCTTGGCGCCTGCCGGCACACGGCGGGGCGATGTGACGTCTTCCATCTTGATTGAGTCCTTGCTTGCCCGAAGGCGAGATTATAGGGCCGGCTCAACCCTTACTTGAGCTTTACTCAATTTTAGGTTGCCATTTCGATCTGCACCATGTATTTTTCAATCATCGCACCAACGGGCGTCAGGCGGACCTCGAAAGAATACCTCGAAATCCTAGCAACCAGCCAACAATATCCGGGAAAACCCGGAGACGCCACCCCAGAATCCATCGATACGATGTTTGTTGAGTAACACTCACAAATGTCAACGAGACGAACCACAACCGGGCTTTGGAGACAAGTATGACGATGCAGGCCGAGTCCTCTTCCACCACCCTGCCGATTGGCGGGCTTTCGCATGTGAAGGGGGACACCACCATTCCGCTGTCGGAGCAAACCGTGCCGGAGTTGCTGGCGCAAACGGTGGCGCGCCACCCCGAGCGGGAAGCCGTTGCCTTTCGCGAGCAAGGGGTGCGCTGGAACTGGCGCGAATTCTCCGACGCCGTGGACGCACTGGCGGCAGGCCTGCACACGTTGGGGCTGGCGAGAGGCGACCGGGTCGGCATCTGGTCCCCCAACCGGGTCGAGTGGCTGGTCACCCAATTCGCCACCGCGCGGCTGGGGCTGGTGCTGGTGAACATCAATCCCGCCTACCGCCTGTCCGAGCTGGAATACGCGCTGAACAAGGTGGGCGTCAAGGCGATCGTCGCGGCGGAAGCCTTCAAGACCTCACGGTACCTGGAGATGCTCCAGGTACTCGCCCCGGAACTGGCCACCTGCGCGCCGGGCGAACTGCAGGCGGCGCGGCTGCCGGCCCTGCGCTGCGTCATCCGGATGGGCGACGACCATACGCCCGGGATGCTCCGCTATGCCGATGTGATTGCGCGCGGCACAGGCGTGGCGCGGTCGACGCTGGATGCCATCACGGCACAGCTGGATCGCCATGACCCGATCAACGTGCAGTTCACCAGCGGCACCACTGGCGCGCCCAAGGGTGCCACGCTGACCCATCGCAATATCGTCAACAACGCGCGCTTCATTGCCATGGCGATGCGTTTCTCCGAGCAGGACAAGCTCTGCATTCCGGTGCCCTTCTATCACTGCTTCGGCATGGTCCTGGCGGTGCTGGCCTGCGTGTCCTCCGGCGCGGCAATGGTGTTCCCCGGCCAGGCCTTCGAGCCGGAAGCCACCATGCAGGCAGTCAGCGAAGAGCGCTGCACGGCGCTGCATGGCGTGCCGACCATGTTCATCGCCCAGCTCGATCACCCGAATTTCTCGCGGTACGACTTCTCTTCCCTGCGCACCGGCATCATGGCAGGGTCACCCTGCCCGATTGAGACCATGAAGCGCGTCGTGTCGCAGATGCACATGTCCGAGGTGACCATCGCCTATGGCATGACGGAGACGAGTCCGGTTTCCTTCCAGAGCAGCACCACCGATCCGCTGGACAAGCGCACCACCACGGTCGGCCGCATCCAGCCGCACCTCGAGGTCAGGATCGTGGATGCGGCAGGTGCCACGGTCCCGGTAGGCGAAACCGGCGAGCTGTGTACCCGCGGCTATTCGGTGATGCTGGGCTACTGGGATGACGAGGCGCGTACCGCCGAAGCCATCCGCGACGGCTGGATGCACACCGGCGACCTCGCCACCATCGACGCCGAAGGCTACTGCAACATCGTCGGCCGCGTGAAGGACATGCTGATTCGCGGCGGCGAGAACATCTACCCGCGCGAGATCGAGGAGTTCCTGTTCCGTCATCCGAAGGTCCAGGCGGTCCAGGTGTTCGGCGTTCCCGACCAGAAGTACGGCGAGGAGGTCTGCGCGTGGATCGTGCTCAAACCCGGCGCGAGCGCCACGGAGGATGAAATTCGCGATTTCTGCCGCGACCAGATCGCGCATTACAAGATCCCGCGCTACATCCGCTTTGTCGACGAGATGCCCATGACCATCACTGGCAAGGTACAGAAATTCGTGATGCGCGAGCACATGACGCAGGAACTGAAGCTCAGCGAATCCAGGACGGCCTGACGCGCTGGCGCCAGTGCACGGCGCCAGCCATTCCCCCCGATCCCACAGACAACACCAGAGACGACACCGCTATGAACACCCTCCCCGGCCTCAAGTTCGACCTCGGCGAAGACATCGAAATGCTGCGCGATTCCGTGCGCGCCTGGGCCCAGGCCGAACTGGCCCCGCGCGCCGCCGAGATCGACCGCACCGACCAGTTCCCGATGGACGCCTGGAAGAAGATGGGCGACCTGGGCGTGCTCGGCATCACCGTGGCCGAGGAATACGGCGGCGCCAACATGGGCTACCTGGCGCACATGATCGCCATGGAAGAAATCAGCCGCGCCTCGGCCTCGGTCGGCCTGTCCTACGGCGCGCACTCCAACCTGTGCGTGAACCAGATCCACCGCAACGGCACGCCGGCGCAGAAGGCCAGGTACCTGCCCAGGCTGGTGTCGGGCGAGTGGATCGGCGCGCTGGCGATGAGCGAGCCCAACGCCGGCTCCGACGTGGTCAGCATGAAGCTGCGCGCGGAGCTCAAGGGCGACCGCTACGTGCTCAACGGCACCAAGATGTGGATCACCAACGGCCCGGACTGCGATGTGCTGGTGGTTTACGCCAAGACCGAGCCCGACCTGGGCGCGCGCGGCATGACCGCGTTTATCGTCGAGAAGGGCATGAAGGGCTTCTCGGTGGCGCAGAAGCTGGACAAGCTGGGCATGCGCGGCTCGCACACCGGCGAGTTGGTGTTCCAGGACGTGGAAGTGCCGGTCGAGAACATCCTGGGCGCCGAAAATGCCGGCGCCAAAGTGCTGATGAGTGGGCTGGACTACGAGCGCGCGGTGTTGTCGGGCGGCCCGGTCGGCATCATGCAGGCCTGCATGGACGTGGTCACGCCGTATATCCACGACCGCAAGCAGTTCGGCCAGAGCATCGGCGAGTTCCAGCTGATCCAGGGCAAGGTGGCGGACATGTACACCACGCTGCAGGCCGCGCGCAGCTACCTGTACACGGTCGGCAAGAACCTGGACGGGCTCGGCAGCGACCACGTGCGCCAGGTGCGCAAGGACTGCGCCGCGGTGATCCTGTACACGGCCGAGAAGGCCACCTGGATGGCGGGCGAGACCGTACAGATCCTGGGCGGCAACGGCTATATCAATGAATACCCCGCCGGCCGGCTGTGGCGCGATGCCAAGCTGTACGAGATCGGCGCCGGCACCTCGGAGATCCGCCGCATGCTGATCGGCCGCGAACTGTTCGCCGAGACCATGTAAGCGCGCCATAGCCGTACGCCTGCCTTCGCCATCTGCCGACCGACAGCACCATCTCGCGGCACACCAAGTAGCACGATATGCCAATCATCGAAACCAAACTGAACGCCCGCTCCGAATCCTTCAAGGGCAACGCCGAGGCCATGCAGGCCCTGGTAGCCGACCTGGAGGCCAGGATCGCCAAGCTCGCCGAGGGCGGCGGCAAAGACGCGCGCGACAAGCACCTGTCGCGCGGCAAGCTGCTGCCGCGCGACCGCGTGCAGCAACTGCTCGATCCGGGCACGCCGTTCCTGGAGCTGTCGCAGCTCGCGGCCTATGACATGTACGACGATGCCGCGCCCGGCGCGGGCATCATCACCGGCATCGGCCGCGTGGCCGGGCAGGAATGCGTGATCGTCTGCAACGACGCCACCGTCAAGGGCGGCACTTACTACCCGATGACGGTCAAGAAGCACGTGCGCGCGCAGGAGATCGCCGAGCAAAACAACCTGCCCTGCATCTACCTGGTCGATTCCGGCGGCGCCAACCTGCCCAACCAGGACGACGTGTTTCCCGACCGCGACCACTTCGGCCGCATCTTCTACAACCAGGCCAACCTGTCCAGGCAGGGTATTCCGCAGATCGCGGTGGTGATGGGTTCGTGCACCGCCGGCGGCGCCTACGTGCCGGCGATGAGCGACGAGTCCATCATCGTCAAGAACCAGGGCACCATCTTCCTGGGCGGCCCGCCGCTGGTGAAGGCCGCCACCGGCGAGGAAGTCAGCGCCGAGGACCTGGGCGGCGCCGACGTGCATACGCGCCTGTCGGGCGTGGCCGACTACTTCGCGCAGAACGACCACCATGCGCTGTCGCTGGCGCGCAATATCGTGCAGCACCTGAACCGCCGCAAGCCGGACCAGATCCGCCTGCACGAGCCGGTGGAGCCGCTGTACCCGGTGCAAGAGCTGTACGGCGTGATCCCCACCGACACGCGCAAGCCCTATGACGTGCGCGAGGTGATCGCGCGCCTGGTCGACGGCTCCGAGTTCGACGAGTTCAAGGCACGCTACGGCACCACGCTGGTGTGCGGCTTCGCGCGCATCTGGGGCTACCCGGTCGGCATCATCGCCAACAACGGCATCCTGTTCTCGGAGTCGGCGCTCAAGGGCGCGCACTTTATCGAGCTGTGCTGCCAGCGCAAGATCCCGCTGGTGTTCCTGCAGAACATCACCGGTTTCATGGTGGGCCGCAAGTACGAGAACGAAGGCATCGCCCGCAATGGCGCCAAGATGGTGACCGCGGTTGCCACCGCGCAGGTACCCAAGTTCACCGTGATCATCGGCGGCTCGTTCGGTGCCGGCAACTACGGCATGTGCGGGCGCGCCTATTCGCCGCGCTTCCTGTGGATGTGGCCGAACGCGCGCATCTCGGTGATGGGCGGCGAGCAGGCCGCGAGCGTGCTGGCGACGGTGCGCCGCGACGGCATCGAGGCCAAGGGCGGCAAGTGGAGCGCGGAGGAGGAAGACGCCTTCAAGCAGCCGATCCGCGACCAGTACGAGCACCAGGGCCACCCCTATTACGCCAGCGCGCGCCTGTGGGACGACGGCGTGATCGATCCCGCGCAGACCCGCACCGTGCTGGGCCTGGGCCTGTCCGCGAGCCTGAACGCGCCGATCGAGGACATGAAGTTCGGCGTGTTCCGCATGTAACCACGACAAGGAAGATCGATGTTCAACAAGATCCTGATCGCCAACCGCGGTGAAATCGCCTGCCGCGTGGCCGCCACCTGCCGCCGGCTCGGCATCCGCACCGTCGCGGTGTACTCGGACGCCGACGCCGACGCGCGCCACGTCGCCTTCTGCGACGAGGCCGTGCATATCGGCGGCGCGGCCGCGCGCGACAGCTACCTGCGCGCCGACCACATCATCGAGATGGCGAAGGAGACCGGCGCCCAGGCCATCCACCCGGGCTACGGCTTCCTGTCCGAGAACGAGGCCTTTGCCGAGGCCTGCGCCGCGGCCGGGCTGGTCTTTATCGGCCCGCCCGCGTCGGCCATCAATGCGATGGGCAGCAAGAGCGCGGCCAAGCAGCTGATGGAAAAAGCCGCCGTGCCGCTGGTGCCGGGCTACCACGGCGAGAACCAGGATCCGGCCCTGCTGCGCCGCGAGTCCGACCGCATCGGCTACCCGGTGCTGCTCAAGGCCAGCGCGGGCGGCGGCGGCAAGGGCATGCGCGTGGTCGAGTCTGGCGATGGTTTCGAGGCCGCGCTGGCCTCGGTCAAGCGCGAGGCGTCGGCCAGCTTCGGTGACGACAAGGTGCTGGTGGAGAAATACCTGACCCGCCCGCGCCATATCGAGATCCAGGTGTTCGCCGATACCCACGGTAACTGCGTCTACCTGTTCGAGCGCGACTGCTCGGTGCAGCGCCGCCACCAGAAGGTGCTGGAAGAAGCGCCGGCACCGGGCATGACCGAAGCGCGCCGCCGCGCCATGGGCGAGGCCGCGGTCGCCGCGGCCAAGGCCGTAGGCTATGTCGGCGCCGGCACGGTGGAGTTCATCGCCAACCAGGACGGCTCCTTCTACTTCATGGAGATGAACACGCGCCTGCAGGTCGAGCATCCGGTCACCGAGATGATCACCGGGCAGGACCTGGTCGAGTGGCAGCTGCGCGTCGCCGCCGGCGAGCCGCTGCCGCTGACGCAGGAGCAATTGCGCATCGACGGCCACGCGCTGGAAGCGCGTATCTACGCCGAGAATCCCGACAAGCAGTTCCTGCCCTCCACCGGCACGCTGCGCTTCCTGCGCACGCCGCCGGCGGTGCAGTTCATGCGCGGTGGCGACGCGCACGGCCCGGCCGGCATCCGCATCGATGCCGGCGTGCGCGAGGGCGACACCATCAGCCCGTTCTACGACCCGATGATCGCCAAGCTGATCGTCTGGGGCAAGGATCGCGACGAAGCGCTGGCACGCATGCGCCAGGCGCTGGCGTCGTATCACGTGGTGGGCCTGTCGACCAACGTCGCCTTCCTGCAGAGGCTGGTGTCGTCCGAGGCGTTCCGCACCGCCGATCTCGACACCGGCCTGATCGAGCGCAACGAGAAGGTCCTGTTCCCGGCGCCGGCGCCGGTCGGCATGGAGATCATCGCGCTGGCCGTGGCCGCGCTGCTGGATCGCGAGAACAAGGAACGACGCATCGACGCCGCCGACCAGCATTCGCCGTGGACCCACGGCGGCGCGTGGCGGCTGAACGGTGGCGCGACGCGCCAGTTGCGCTTTGCCTATGGCGAGCAGGTGCTCGACGTCACGCTGAACACCAATGAGCGCGGCAGCACGCTGTACTACGCAGGCATGGCCGGGCAGTTCTCCGCGCAATGCCAGGCAGACGATATCCGCGTCGACCTTGGCACGCGCCGCGCGCATGGGCAAGTGCATCTCGACGGCGAGACGTTCCACGTCTTCAGTGCCGGTCGTCACGTCACGCTGACCTGGCTCGATCCCCTGGCCCATGCGGGCGAATCGGAAAGCGAAGGCGGCAAGCTGACCGCGCCGATGCCGGGCAAGGTCATCGCGGTGATGGTCGAGGCCGGCAGCACCGTCACGCGCGGCGCCCCGCTGCTGGTAATGGAGGCGATGAAGATGGAGCACACCATCAGCGCGCCGGCCGACGGCGTGGTCAGCGAAGTGCTGTACGGCATCGGCGAGCAGGTGACAGAAGGGGCGCAACTGCTGGCGTTTGAGGCTTGATATGGGCAGGTTGCCGACAAGGCTCTGGCCTGTAGGCGCGGTAGCGCAACGTTGGTGCGGCAATGTGTTGAACGCGAGTCACCACCCTTGGTGAACGCTCCCCTCTCCCGCTTGCGGGAGAGGGGAGCAAACCGGCAGCACGCAGGCTTTGGCAGCAAAACGAGGTGGCATCGCAAGCGATGCCACCTCGTTTTTTTTGCAGGAAGCACGGAGCCCGCAAACCGGGGAACTAGTCCTCGTTTCAGGCAATACGCACGTGGGTTCCGGCTAGCGCCTCTCTGGCTCTCCCGGTGACAATGATCCCAGGTCGGCCGCCCCGGCGCCGCGGAGGCAGCTCCTGGCAGAAGGAACTGACAGAGCCTCCTGCAGGCGGTCCAAGCTCAAATTGGCGAATTCAGGTGAAGAAATAAAAAAAGGCCCCCTGCATCAGGGAGCCCCGAGGCGCGTTGCCGCACCCTCTGCATGCGACCTCAGTGGCGCAGTGTCGCCGGACGCGTGCCAGTTGCAACCGGCTCAGGAAGCTCGGCGCTGACGTCCTCGTCATGCGCCGAGGCCGAGCGGCGATGGTCCACCATTGCGATGGCGGCCAATGCAATCACCGCCGGCACGGCGATCGCGAAGAAGTTCTGCTGCAATGGCAGGTTCATCCCGACCAGGGTGCCGATCACGATCGGCGCCAGGATCGCGCCGCTGCGGCCGACGCCTGAAGCCCAGCCGATGCCGGTCGAGCGCACAGCCATGGGGTAGAACTGGCCAACGTATGCGTAGGCGAGGATCTGCGTGCCGATCGTCGTGGCGCCGGCCATGCCGACAAGGAAGTACAACATTGCGGTCGGAACCTTGTAGCCGAGCATGGAGATCGACACGGCCGCCAGCGCGAAGAACACCACCAGCACGTGCTTGATGTGAAAGCGGTCAGCCAGCCAGCCTCCGCCCACCGCACCAGCGATCGCGCCGAAATTCAACACCAGCACGAAAGTCAGCGCGGAGCCAAGGCTGTAGCCTGCATTGGCCATCAATTTTGTCAGCCAGGAACTGAGCGCGTACACCATGAACAAACACATGAAGAATGCGATCCAGAACATGACCGTGCTGAAACCGCGTCCCTCATGGAACAGGTGGCGAATCGGCGCATCGTCGGCCTTGTGCTCGGACGGCAGTGCGAAGCGGTCATTCGCATGCGGCTGGTAGCTCGGCTCCAGCTTCGCGACGGTTTGCTTCAGTTCGTCAATGCGGCCCGACTTGATCAGGAACGGCATCGATTCGGGCAGCGACTTCATGATCAGCGGGATCAGGATTGCCGGGAGTCCCGCCGCGACGAACACGGATTGCCAGCCGTAGGTCTCGATCAGGCCTTTGCCGAGGACTGCGGCCAACATGCCGCCCACCGCATACCCGCTGAACATCAATGTGACCATGGTGCTGCGGATCCGCTTCGGCGAGTACTCGGTCATCTGCGCCACCACGTTGGGCATCACACCGCCGATGCCGAGGCCGGCAAGGAACCTGGTCACGCTGAACGTTACCGGGTCGCTGGTGAAGCCGGCCGCCGCGGTGAAGACGCTGAACAGCCCGACGCAGATGGCAATGGCCCGGCGACGGCCGATCCTGTCCGCGATCGTTCCCAGGAAAATGGCGCCGACCATCATCCCGAACAGCGCTGAGCTGACCATGAATCCCGCACTGGTCGAGTTGACGCCCATGTCCTTCATGATCGACGGCAGCGCGATCCCGGCGACTGCCAGGTCGTAGCCATCGAAGACGATGATGAGCGCGCACCAGAATAGTACGAGCCTGTGAAAACCATTGAAGCGGGCCTCGTCGGCCAGCTTGTGAACGTCGACTTGACGCATTGCTTGTCTCCCCGGTGCTGCCTGCACCCATGTTGGCGGCCCGCATAACTCTGCAGGCCATTCCCCCGCGAACGTCGAGATTCAGGGGGGTTGTCTAATGACCGTAGCAGCATAGGCAATCCGTACGCATCGATCTGTCGTTGCAATGACAATCCGCACCGGGGATTTCCCTAGCGCGTTCGCGCCCTGCCCCCATCAAGTAGAGGATGCGTCGCGCGCCGCCACTTACGTGCCTGGCGCGGTGTCCGGCGCGGGGACAATCGAGATGCCCTGCGCCAGCGCTGCCGCCTCCTGGGCTTTCAGGGCACGGATGAAGCCGGGTCGCAGCTGCAAACGCTGCCAGTAATCCGCTATCGCCGGCGTGAAGCGCGGCTGAAGTCCCAAGTGCTGTGCGAGCAGCAAGGCGTAACTCACGGAAACATCGGCCGCGGTGAAACGACCCGAGCACAGGTATGCGTGCTTCTCGATGACCGGCTCCAATGTGCGCAATCGCGCCAGGAACCATTTCGCGTAATCCGCGGCGACGGTCGGCTGGCGCCGCTCTTCTGGCTCGAATCTCGAATAGCGAAGGACCAGCGTCTGCGGAAACGTAAGAGTAGCCTCACCGAAATGAAGGTAATTCAGGTAGGCGCCGAAATCGTCCTCCCCTGCCTCGACCTGCAGCGAGGTGGGCGCACCGGTTGCGCAGAGGTACTGGCAGATCGCAGCCGATTCTGACATCCGGGTCGTCCCGTCGATCAGGAATGGAACCGTACCCAGCGGATTGATCTCCAGGTAATCCCGCGACAGGACGCGCGGCGGGAAAGGAAGCATCACCAGCTCATATTGCCGGCCCAGCTCCTCCAGCATCCAGAGGGGACGGAAGGAGCGCGCACTCATGCAGTGATAGAGAATGGTCATGACTGGCAGGTCAACGATGTGACGTGACCGCGCTTCGCCATCAGTGCCCGTGCCGCTTTGGAAGCTGGCAGGCGGCCCAGATGATCCGAGATAAAGGCGCTTGCCGATAGCAGCTTGTCCATATCGACACCGGTCTCGATCCCCACGGAGCCGAGCAAGTAGACAACGTCCTCGGTGGCAACGTTGCCCGAAGCACCCGCGGCGTAGGGGCATCCCCCGAGCCCGGCAACAGAGCTGTCAAATACCGCCATCCCCAGCTCGAGTGCGGCGCAGATATTTGCAATGGCCATGCCAAAGGTGTCATGAAAATGACCGGCAAGCATTGCCATCGGCAAGCCTTGGCCGACGGCATCGAGCATTCGCCGCACCGACGTGGGCGTACCCGTTCCGATGGTGTCGCCCAGCGACACTTCATAGCAACCCATGTCAGCGAGCCCCCTGGCCACCTGCGCAACCTGGGCCGGTGCCACCGCGCCTTCATAAGGGCATCCGACCACGCAGGATACGTAGCCGCGCACCTTGATATCGTGGGCAAGCGCGGCAGACACGAGCGGCTCGAAGCGCCTCAAGCTTTCACTGATGGAGCAATTGATATTCCTCTGCGAAAATGCCTCTGAGGCAGCCCCAAATACTGCCACTTCGTCGGCGCCCGCCTCGATGGCAGCCTCCAGGCCCTTGAGATTCGGTGTCAGTACAGGATAGGAGGTGCCAGGTCTGCGCCGAATGCCCTTGAGGACCACTGCGTTGTCTGCCATCTGCGGCACCCACTTTGGCGAGACGAAGGCCGTGGCCTCCACCGCCGGCAGTCCCGCATCCGCCAGGCGTTCGATAAGCTCGATTTTTACTGCGGCGGGAACTATCTGCTTTTCACTCTGGAGGCCGTCCCGCGGTCCGACTTCGACAATCCTTACCTGTTTTGGCCATGACTTGCTGATTCCATCATCCATCTCGACTCTCCTCCGACTTCAAGATTCCCACGACGCGAGCATAGGGCAACAGCGGATGCAAAGCGTGCCAACTCCCTTGCAGATCGTGCCAGTTGGACCAAAACTCACCAGACATGAAATCGGTAGCAGAAACACCCATCGCGTTTGTTCGTTCGATCGTCCTGGCGTACGAGCGCTACGGCGTGGACCCGCGGCGAGCGCTGCGCGCAGCGCACATTTCACCGTCGATACTGCGCAGCGAGGATGCGCGCGTGACTGCCGATCAGTTCGAGGCGCTGTCGGCGACTGCCATGCAGGAGCTTGATGACGAGGGGCTTGGCTGGTTCTCGCGGCGCCTCCCCTGGGGAACCAATGGCATGCTTTGCCGTGCCTCGTTGCCGTCGCAGAATTTGCGGGTAGCGCTGCTGCGCTGGTGCCGGCACTATGGCTTGCTGGTGGATGACATCAAGCTGGAACTGAGCGTTGAGGCTCGGCTGGCGCACCTCATCATCCGCGAGAACCGTGACCTGCTCCGCCAACGTGAGTTTTGCCTGGTAAGTACCCTGCGGAACATCCACGGCTTCGCGTGTTGGCTGGTCGATTCCCGCATCCCGCTGTCGCGCGCCACCTTCCCGTTCAAGAAGCCGCGGCACGCCAGGGCCTATAACTTGATGTTTCGCGGGTCAATCGATTTCGAGGCGCCCCACGCCAGCCTGGTTTTCGACGCGGAGTATCTGCAATTGCCCGTACGACGGGACGATCACGATCTACGGCAGATGCTGCTTCGTCCTCTGCCGCTCATCGTGCTCCAGTACAGGCGCGACCGGCTCCTTTCGCAGCGAATTCGCAAGCTGTTCCGTACGCGTGGCTTCGAGGTTTCGACATCCGCCGCTGTGGCGGCGATGCTGAACGTTTCAACGAGAACCCTTTACCGGCACCTGGCAGAAGAAGGCGTCTCGCTTCAGGGCCTGAAGGATGAGGTCAGACGTGATCTGGCGATCCAGCAACTTACACGCACCGCCAGGCCGTTGAAGCAGATAGCGATCGCTGCGGGGTTCGGCAGCGAAGCCAGTTTCATCCGGGCATTCCGGCAGTGGACGGGGAAAAGTCCAGGGGAGCTCAGGCGAACAACATCCGTGGATAGGTGAGGCGCGCCGCCAGCAAGAAAGATTCCCAAAAAGATCGCCATGCATCACTTGTTTCCAGCCGTGGTGCGGTGAACTGCCTGGGGAGAACGCGGATTTCACCGCATCGGAGCCGTCTCGGGCAGACTGCAACGGGTTGCTATAGGCACTTTGCATTCGGAATTTGACAGGCTAATGTTGGACTATGCCGCGGGCAGACGAGGGAGGCAGTCATGGGCATGGTCTCGATAGAACCCGGCAGCTATCAATTTGCGCTGCCGCAAAACCCCGGTGAAGTCATCGATCTGATCAGGAAGCACGCGATCCAGGTCGTTGACCTCAGGTTCACCGACTTGCCCGGAGTGTGGCAGCACTTCTCGATCACGCTGCCGGAAATCAACGACGATCTGTTCTCGACCGGCATCGGGTTCGACGGGTCGTCCATTCGTGGATTCCAGGAGATTCACGAGTCCGACATGCTGGTCAGGCCTGACCCGGCCACGGCATTCATCGACTCGTTCTGCACGGCACCAACGCTGGTGTTGATCTGCGACGTGCTGGATCCTGTCCTGCACCAGCCGTACTCGCGCGATCCGCGCTACATCGCACGGAAAGCGGAGCTGTACCTGCAGCAAACCGGTCTTGCCACCGATTGCTACTTCGGCCCCGAACTGGAATTCTTCATTTTCGACTCCATTCGCTTCGGGCAGGACCAGCACTCAGGCTACTACTATGTCGAATCCGCCGAAGGCGACTGGGCCTCGGGCCGTGACGAAGGTGCCTATGGCGGAGGCAATCTTGGCTACAAGCAGCGCTATAAGGGAGGATACTTTCCCGTGCCGCCAAGCGATACGCTGCAGGACATCCGCTCCGAAATCGTACTCGCGCTGATGCAGGCCGGCATCCAGGTCGAGGTGCATCACCATGAGGTCGCTACGGCGGGCCAGAATGAAATCGACATGCGCTTCGCACGCCTGGCGCGCATGGCAGACAACGTGATGATGTACAAGTACATCTGCAAGAACGTTGCGCGCCGACACGGCAAGGTCGCGACATTCATGCCCAAGCCCCTGTTTGCCGACAACGCGAGCGGCATGCATTGCCACCAGAGCCTCTGGCGCGGCGGCGAGAACCTCTTCTATGACGCGAACGGTTGGGCGCAGACGTCCCAGATGTGCCGCTGGTACATCGGCGGCCTGCTCAGGCATGCGCCCGCCCTGATGGCGTTCTGTGCACCGAGTACAAATTCCTACAAGCGACTGGTGCCTGGCTACGAGGCACCTGTCAACCTGGCCATGTCGCAGCGCAACCGATCCGCCGCAGCCAGGATTCCAATGGTTTCGGATTCACCAAGCGCCAGACGCGTTGAATTTCGCTGCCCTGACCCGTCCGCCAATGCCTACCTCGCCTTCTCGGCAATGCTGCTCGCCGGCCTTGACGGCATTGAAAACCAGACGGACCCCGGCGACCCGCTCGACAAGAACATCTATGACCTGCCACCAGAGGAAGCCGCCGGCATCCGGCAGGTTCCAGGGTCCCTCGAAGAGTCGCTTGCCGCGCTGGAAGCCGACTCAGCGTTCCTGCGAAAGGGAGATGTCTTTACTGAAGACCTGATCAGGACCTGGATTGACTACAAGCGCACGCACGAGATCGATACCTTGAAGTTGCGGCCACATCCGTGGGAGTTCCAACTCTACTTTGACATCTGATCACCGTGCGCCCCATGCCAACTCAGGCACGGGTGTCGAGAATGGCGATGGCACTGCTTGCACTGCCACAGCAATTCACTGACAAGACGCCCGATAAGCTGGACGGCTTCTGGCGCGAATGCGCCCCAAAGCCTTGAGAAAATGGTACCCCTGGATTGTCACCTGAGGACGGCTGTGGTCTGGTCCGAGGCGTTCAAGCGTAATCAACTGATGCGTGAGCAGCATCTCCACATCCGTTCGGTCCAACTCACGCGCATCAGCGCTGTCGTTTACGAGTACGAGAGTAGCGAACTCATGATGACTCAGCACAGGCGTCTCCTCAGCAAATGGGGGTAGTTTTGCAGCGGGACTTCTTAATACGGGGAGTTGGCGGCAGAGACCTTGTCCTGGTGAGGCAAGATCTGGCCTGCGGGCACTTGCTCTTCGCGCCCGGAAAGTCCATGTTAGTTGATCACTCGGCTCTGTTCAATACGAGACGCGCTGTTGCAGGTCGCGGCACGCATTACGGCATGCTTCAACGGTCGCCACTTTTCACTCCCGCATCGCGGCCGGGCCGACGGTTATGTCCGACCGTTCGGTCGGGATACGGGAGCGGACCGAGTCCACGCAGGATTGACACGCTAATCCCTGCTCCGTTATTCCGGCTGAATGCCGGCCTCCCGCACCACCTTGGCCCACCGGGCGATCTCGCTGCGCATGAACGCAGCGAGCTGTTCGCGTGAGGAACCCTTCAGCTCGACGCCCTGGCTACTGAGCCGGTCGCGTGTCGGTCCATACGCCAGCGCCTGGTTGACCTCCATGTTCAGTCGCGCCGCGATGTCCGGCGGCGTCCCGGCCGGCACCACGATGGCCCACCACTGGCTCAGCTGCATGCCGGGCAGCCTGGCTTCCATGGCCGTTGGCACCGCTGGAAGCGCCGTCAGCCTCGACGTGCTCGTGACCATCAACGCGGCAACCTTGCCAGCGCCCAGCAAGCTGCTGCCACTGGCCAGCGTGGCGAAGTGCGCGCCGACCAGTTGCGCCGCAACATCGCTCAACGCGGGCGCCGAACCCCGATAGGGGACCGGATCCACCTTCACACTGGCCTGCGCCTCCAGCATCTTTGCGGAAAGGTGGCTGATGGAACCGTTGCCGCTAGTCGCTATGAGCAGAGGCGCATCACCGCCCTTGCGTGCGTCGGCGAGAAAACGCTGGATGTCGCCGGTCTTGTAGCGAGCACTGTCGGCGAACAGGATCAGCGGCGACTCACCGATGAGCGAAACCGGCGCGAAGTCTCGCACCAGGTCGTACGGCATCTGCGTAAAAACGGCGGGAGCGATCGCGTGCGGCAGTTCCACGACCGCAAGGGTATAGCCGTCCGGGGGAGCTTTGGCGGCAATCTCCAGGCCGATCCGCCCAGAGGCGCCGGAGCGGTTCTCGACCACCACGGTCTGTCCCATGGTCTGGCTCATGCGCTGCGCGATGGCACGTGCGAGGGCGTCGGTGCTGCCGCCTGGCGCCCATGGCACGATCAGCCGCAGCGGCTTGTCCGGATACGCCGCCAGCGCAGCACTACTGCAAGCCGCGGCGAGAAAGAGCAGCGAAGCGATGATGCTGCGAATCGTCATGCCAACACTCCTTGGGAAGTTCATAGGGAATCGAATGGGAACGGGTCGCGGTCGCCCTTGGCCGTCAGCAGCAACAGCACTTGCTGGGACGGCGCAATACGCCCTGCGCAGCGCAACTGCCTGGCGGCGCTGTAGCATGCGCCGGCGCACAGCTCGACCCAAAAGCCGGCCTTCGCCAGGCGGGACATACCCTCCGCTGCGGCGCGATCGTCGACCACCACCGCGCCCCCGCCGGAAAGGCGGGCCGCCATTGCTTGTTGCAGCGTGACGGTGGTGCCCGCCGTGGAAAACTGCGCGGTCCGACCCTCGAATTCGGACTGGAGCGCCACGCCGTCCAGCACCCGCGACAAACGCGCAAACGGCTCGACCGCCCACAGTTGCGGCATGCGCGCGAGCATGCCGCCATGCACCAGGTCGCGCAGCGCGCTGTAGACGCCCCAGAGCAGGTCGCCCCGCGCCGTCGGCACCAGCACATGGTCCGGCCGGACGCCTTGGGCCACCCACTCAAGCGCCACGGCACGGTATCCCTCGACACCGAATACCGGACTGCCGACAGGCGGCACACAGTAGTTGGTCACGGCAAAAGCGCCGTCGCGCTCCACGCGCCGCCGTACGTGTTCCCAGCGCGCGTGCCCGCTGTCGAAGGCCACGCGCATCGCGCCGTACTCGTGAAGGGCGCGCGCGAACGGCGCAGGCAGGTCGCGATAGGTGGCGATCTCGCAGGGAAGGCCCGCGGCGGCGCAGTACGCCGCCGCCGAAACCGCCGCGTTGCCGCTGGACGCCAGCACGACAAGCCCGGCGCCAACGTGCAGGGCACGGCTGACGGCTTGCGCCGACATCCTGTCCTTGTGTGAACCGGTCGGGTTCATGCCCTCGTGCTTGATCCACAACTGCTCGACATCGAGGGTTCGCGCGAGCACGGGCACATCGAGGCAAGGTGTATTGCCCTCGCCCAGCGAAATGCCATCCGAATAGGGCAGCCATGCCCCCCACATATAACCCTGGCTTTTCGGCTGAAGCGGCAATGGCGCGCCAGCGTAGACCGCCTCGACGCTGCTCGGACGTCCCGCCCCGGCACAGCGCGGACAGCCCCTCGGCATGTCGGCTATGGGATACTGGGTGTGACATGCAATACAGCGCAAGGCGGCGAGGCGCTCATTGCGGCGCACGCGGCCCGTGGCGCGTATTTCGGATGGTGGTTGAAAGGATGTTTGCATGCGGTGGATGTTAGCGCCACTGCTCGCCCTGCACCGTCATGCGTCAGGTGCAATAATTAAGTAAAACTTATACCGTCAGATTTGCCCATGAGCATCAGCGCACGTCAGATCGAAATATTCCGCATGGTGATGCTGCTCGGTTCGGCGAAGCGCGCCGCCACCGCGCTGCACATCAGTCAGCCGGCGGTCACGCAATTGCTGCTCCAGCTGGAGG
Organism: Cupriavidus sp. DF5525; assembly: GCF_040149425.2. Taxonomy (NCBI): domain Bacteria; kingdom Pseudomonadati; phylum Pseudomonadota; class Betaproteobacteria; order Burkholderiales; family Burkholderiaceae; genus Cupriavidus; species Cupriavidus sp. DF5525. Next base: position 2,634,032 of record NZ_CP168265.1, read on the forward strand.
GCGGGTCAGGACTGAAGCTGTTCGACCGGCTCAAGGGCCGACTGGTCCCGACACCTGAAGCGCACGCCTTGATGACGGAGGTCGAGCGCGTCTATGTCGGCCTTGACATGGTGCAGCGCAAGATCGACATGCTTCGCTCGCACGAGGATTCAGTGCTGCGCGTAGGCACCCTGCACGCGATGTCAGCCAGCATCATGCCCGCGGTGGTGTCGGAGTTCCTGCATCTCTATCCGCGCATCCGCTGCCAGCTGGTGGTGGACAGTTCGCTCGCGCTGCGCGCCAGCTTGCTGCAGGGCGAACTGGACCTCGCGTTTATGGGCGACGAGGCTGACACTAGTGGGCTGGTGGCCTCGGCGTTCTATGAGGCGCCCGCGGTGTGCGCCGTGCCGGCCACGCATCCCTTCGCCCACCTCGCCCGCATCGAGCCGCGCGATCTGCAGGATGCGCCACTGATAGCGTTGTCGGCATCCGATCCCGCGCAGCGGCGGCTTGAGCAGTTATTCGCCGCGGCCGGAAAATCAGCCCGTTTTGTCGCCGAGACGCCGTACAGTGCGACGCAATGCGCGCTGGTGCTGGCGGGCGCTGGCCTGGCGATCACCAACCCGCTGGTTGCGCGCGAGTATGCGGCGCTGGGGCTGCGCGCAGTACCGTTTGCCCCAGCCTTTCATTTTCGTGCCCTGCTCGCCTTCCACCCGGGACAGGGACAATCGCGAGCCGCGCAGGAATTCGTCGCCCTGTGCCGCCGCCCGGTTGCGGACGTGCTGGCCACCTAGCGCATACCCGTAAGATCAGCCCGGCTGCACCCCTACCGCAGATTCTGCGTTCCGGACAAAGCAGTTCGCAATTCGATGTGGACTGGCGCGGCAAGATCAGCGTGATGCATGGCAACGTTGCACTTATGCTCGATAGCATGTCCACGACCGTTGCATCCTCTGAGCCGCCCCTCGCCGGCCCCACTGCGGACGAGCACGCCCATCCCCGCCTGGGCGCCGCGCTCGCCTACATTCACCAGCACCTGGGCGAACCGCTGCCGCTGCCGCTGCTGGCCGACCTCGTCCAGCTGAGCGTCGGGCGCTTCGTGACCGTGTTCCGGCTGACGGTGGGCATGACGCCGCATCGCTACATCAGCCTGAAGCGAATCCGGCGCGCGCAATGGTTGCTCAGGCAGGGCCACTCTCCGGCGCTGACGGCGCACGAGTGCGGGTTCTATGACCAGAGCCACTTCACTCGCTGCCTGAAGAGCGTTTGCGGCATGACTCCACGGCAGTTCCAGACGGCCAGCGCACCGCTCCCCGGGAATGCCGGCCGCAGCCTGCCAATGCCCAGGGCTCAGGTTGCTGATGGAAACAGCCGTTCGATGGGATAGTGCGTCTTAATGAAAGGCGACTTGATCACGATGAAGCTGAAGTACTTCTCGATGCCGATATTGCGCTCCAGCAGGCTTTCCATTAGTTCCTGGTAGTGGTTGACCCCACGGGTGATGAACTTGAGCAGGTAGTCATAGCCGCCGCTGACAAGGTGGCATTCGACGATCTCGTCCACCGCGCACACCGCCTTCTCGAAGCGCGCAAAGTCCTCGCGATGGTGGTCCTCCAGCGTGATCTCGGTGAACACCGTAAGAATATCGCCCAGCTTGTCCATCCGGATCTGGGCGCTGTATCCGCCGATATAGCCGGCCTGCTCCAGCCGCTTGACGCGAATCAGGCATGGGCTGGCGGAAAGACCCACCGCATCGGCGAGGTCGACGTTGGTCATGCGGCCGTTCTTTTGCAGCTGGGCAAGGATGCGGAGGTCGAGTCGGTCAAGTTTGATGGGGGCGGACATGGGCTTTCAAGACTGGAATGACTGAATCACATTGTCCCCGCATGGTTCGGCGAGGGCAATCGGGGCACGCCCGGAAAGTGAGGCACCGCATCGCCTTTCAGTACCCTTTCGCACGGTCCACCAGCCCGATCAGCGGCTCGCCGCGCTGCAGGCGGCGCAGATTGTCGAGCACGACCCGCGCCGCCGTGCCCGGCTGCGTCATGCTGGCGATATGGGGCGTGAGCCAGACCCTGGGGTGGCGCCACAACGGGTGGCCGGCAGGCAGCGGCTCTGGGTGCGTGACGTCGAGAATGGCATCGCCGATCTGCCCCGAATCCAGCGCGGCCAGCAGGTCGGCATCGTCGAGATGCTGCCCGCGCCCGACATGCACCAGCCCCGCCCCATTTGGCAGGGCGTCAAACACGCGAGCGCTCAATACTCCACGTGTTTCATCTGTCAGCGGCAGCAGGCAAACCAGGACATCGGTGCGGGCCAGGAACGCGTCCAGGGTCTGCGGGCCGGCATAGCACTGCACCCCTTCCAGGCTGCGCGGCGACCTCGCCCAGCCGGCACAATCGAACCCGAACAGCCGCAGCCGCTCCAGCACGGCCTGCCCCAGCGAGCCCAGACCAAGCACGCCGACGCGGCACTCGTGTGCCGCGCGCACCTGCAGGGGCCTCCACGCTTCCTGCGCCTGCTGCCGCCGGTAAGCCGGCATGTCGCGATGCAGCGCAAGGACCGAGAACACGACGTACTCCACCATCCCGTCGACGATGCCGGGCTCGATCATCCGCACCAGCGGTACGTGCGCAGGGAGCGCGTCCAGGTCGAACTGGTCGATGCCGGCTCCGGTCGAAAACAGTACCTGCAGGTTCGGGAACCGCTCTGCGATGCGGTCCGGCGCCTCCCAGGCCGCCAGGTAGCGGACCTTCCCGGGATCGCCGATATCGGGCCAGATGCGGAAATCGATGCCAGGCGCCTCGCGCGCAAAGACCTTGGCCCAGTCCCGGCCGCGCACGGGATCCGCCTTGTACAGAAATGTCGTGTCTTGATGCATTGCTTTTATCCGAGGGCCTTGTCGGCCAGCGCAAAGGGAAGAAATGGTGCCGTTGGGGAAGCCGGGGTGCCGCGGGCCAGCACCGTCGCGTCGGCGACGTGCGCCAGACCAAGGCAGCCGAGCCAGTCCTCGAGTTCGCCATCGGCGTGGACGTCCATGCGCAGCACGCGCCCGGTCACCAGGCCGGCCAGGTGCGCGATCATGGCCTTGGCCGACATCGCGCAGGGTGCGACCACGGGGCCGACCATCGCGCCGCGGCCAAAGCGCCGCAGGATCGCGAAGCCGCGGGGCCCGTCGGGGGAATCGAGCACCACCGTGCCGATCGACTGGCGCAGCCAGGTCTGGATCAGGGACGGACGTGCAACACCGCGGGCACCCTGCTCCATGCCGACCAGCAGTTGCAGGTCATTGCGCCCCCCAGGCCGCAGGCGGCAGCCTTCAGGCAGCGCCATCAACGGCGCCGGCAACGCTTTGCCCTCGTATTGATGCACCTCGCCGATGCGCTCGAACCCCATGCGCACATAGAAGCGATGCAGCTTCCCGGGGGCGTGAAGCAGCACGGTGCGGCCGTCCAGGCCGGCACACAGCGCCTCCAGCAACACGCTGCCAATCCCCCGCTCGCGGAAGGCCGGGGCTACGATGAGCAGCCCGACCGACGCGCCGCGCTCGTCCCACAGCCAGCGCATGCCGACACCGACCACCGCGCCGCCGACTTCGGCAACGCGGCCCTCGCCCATCTGGAACAGCATCTTCCAGTCGCTGGGGCGATGCGGCCAGCGTACATCTTCGGAAAGCGAAAGCGCGACGGGCAGGTCGGACTGTGCCATCACGCGGATCGCGGGCGGTCCATCGCTTGCATGGAGGGGGAGCTGCGCGGAATTCATTGCAGTAAGGGCCAGCGCCGGACGAAAAGAGAGAGCCCTGATGATGCGATGAACAGGCAAGGCCCGGATAGGAAAAATTTGCTGTATCCGACGATGCACCGACGCTGTGCCTGCCTAGGGTAATCCCGAGGATTGTTGCGGTGCACATGCACGCACGCAGTGCGCATGGCAGGCAATGCCAAACCGCCCACGCGAAACCGCAGGTTTTACTGCCACGGCTTGCAATACCCCACAAAGCCATCGGTCGCACATGCTTCAATGTCAGGGAGATGACACGCTGCGCGCTCGTGCTGCCTCAGCAGGAGCTTGCCCCCGCGCCGCATGGTCCTGAGTTTCCACTTTCGCCATCCCCCGAACTCCGGCCCCCACCAGGAGCTATTTGCCATGTCAGACAAGAAGCCGATCGAGGGCCTCATCGGCCCTGCCGAATCAACCCGGATCATGAGCGCCCTGCACCATGGCGCCAGCAGGCGCGACGTCCTGAAGATCCTGGCTGCCGGCGGCATGCAACTGGGGCTTGCCGGCAGCCTTGCCGGCGCGGCCGTGTCGGCGCATGCGCAGACGCCGAGCCGCGGCGGCCGCATCCGTGTGGGCAGCGACAACGCGTCGCCCAGCGATACGCTCGATCCGGCCAAGCAATCGAACAAGACCGACTACTGTCGCGGGACGATGCTCTACAACGGCCTGACGAGCCTGGATGCGAAACTGGTGCCGCAACCGGCGCTGGCTGAGTCCTTTGCCTCGCAGGATGCCGTGACGTGGGTCTTCAAGCTGCGCAAGGACGTCACCTTCCACAACGGCAAGCCGCTGACGCCGCAAGACGTGGTGTTTTCCCTGATGCGCCACAAGGACCCGACCATCGCCTCGAAGGCGAAAACGCTGGCGGACCCGATCAAGAGCGTAAGCGCCACGGGTCCGAACGAAGTGACCGTGGTCCTCGACGGACCCAACGCGGACTTCCCCGTCATCGTCGGCACGTTCCACTTCCATATCGTGCGCAACGGCACCACCGACTTCAACACCGGCATCGGCACGGGTCCTTACAAGCTCAAGGAATTCAAGCCCGGCGTGCGTTCGGTGATGGTACGGAACGAAAACTACTGGAAGCCCGGCAAGCCCTACCTTGACGAGATCGAGTTCGTCGGCATTGCCGACGAGGGTGCGCGCGTCAATGCGCTGCTCTCGGGCGATCTCGACATGGTGGCCTCGATCAACCCGCGTTCGGTCGCACGCGTGAAAGGCACGCCCACGACCGATGTGTTCGTGACGCAATCCGGCCAGTACACCGACCTGATCATGCGCCGGGATACCGGCCCGGGCGCCAACCCCGACTTTGTCCAGGGCATGAAGCTGCTGCTCGACCGCGAACTGATGAAGAAGAGCATTGCGCTGGGCTATGCCGTGCCGGGCAATGACCAGCCGATCGATCCCACCAACCGCTTCTACTTTGCCGGGCTGCCGCAGACCAGGCTCGATCCGGAGAAAGCCAAGTTCCATCTCAAGAAGGCCAACATTGGCACTGCCGCGATCCCGGTGGTAGCCTCCCCCGCCGCGCAGTACTCGGTCGACATGGCCCTGATCCTGCAGCAATCGGCGCGGCAGGCGGGCGTCAATATCGACGTCAAGCGCATGCCCGCCGACGGCTACTGGTCCAATCACTGGCTCAACAGCCCGGTCGGCTTCGGCACGGTCCTGCCGCGCGCCAGTGCCGACACGCTGCTGACCCAGTTCTTCAAGTCCGACGCGGCCTGGAACGAGTCGCGCTACAAGGACCCGAAGTTCGATGCGCTGCTGCTCGCCGCGCGGGCCGAGACCGACCTGGCCAAGCGCAAGCAGATGTACGCCGACATGCAGACCATGATCCGGCGGGACGCAGGGATCGGCATACCGCTCTTTATCGCCACCATCGACGGCTACAACAAGCGGGTCAAGGGCCTTTCCCCGATCCCGCTGGGCGGCCTGATGGGCTATTCGTTCGCCGAGCACGTCTGGCTGGCGGCCTGATCCGAGGAGACACCATGAACCTGTTCATCTTGCGCCTGCTGGCGCGGCGCATCGGGCTGGCGCTGATCTCATTGCTGGCGGTTTCGGCCATCGTCTTCGCCATCACCGCGGTATTGCCCGGCGATGCCGCGCAGGAACAACTCGGCCAGGACGCCACACCCGAAGCCCTGGCCGCGCTGCGTACCCAGATGGGCCTCGATGTCCCCGCGCCGGTGCGCTACGCGCAATGGCTGGGCGGCATGGTGACCGGCAATGCCGGCGAGTCCCTGGTCACCCGCATGCCGGTGTCCGAGGCCATCGGCAGCCGCCTGCCCCAATCGCTGCTGCTGGCCGGCCTGACCGCGCTGATCTCGGTGCCGGTGGCGCTCGGCCTCGGCATCCTGGCGGCGGTCTACCGCGGGACCTGGTTTGACCGCAGCGTCAGCCTGGGCGCGGTGGCAGTGGTTTCCGTGCCGGAGTTCCTGGTCGCCACGCTGGCCGTATTGCTGTTCGCGGTCCACCTGCGCTGGCTGCCGGCGCTCGCCTATATCGGCACCGACGATTCCTGGGACAAGATCGTGCGTTCGCTGGCCATGCCGGTGCTGAGCCTGTGCTGCGTGATCGTCGCGCAGATGCTGCGCATGACCCGCGCGGCGGTGATCGACCAGCTCAACGCGCCCTACATCGAGATGGTGCGGCTCAAGGGCGCATCCTCGACCCGCATGGTGCTGTTCCACGCGCTGCCCAACGCCATCGGCCCGATTGCCAATGCCGTGGCGCTGAGCCTGTCTTACCTGCTTGGCGGCGTCATCATCATCGAGACCATCTTCAACTACCCGGGGATCGCCAAGCTGATGGTGGACAGCGTCGCCCAGCGCGACATGCCCGTGGTCCAGGTGTGCGCCATGATTTTCTGTTGTGCGTACCTGATCCTCGTCACGCTTGCCGATGTGTGCGGCATCGTCGCCAATCCGCGTCTGCGCCACCGCTGAAGCCTTGAACGCCATGCAGGAGCTGCAACTCATGTCCCCTACCTCCAACACGCACGCCACCCCCGCCGTGAGTGCCCCCGACCAAGGCGGTCGCCGCCCGCGCCTGCCCAAACTGGGCATCACCGGCTGGATCGGCAGCCTGATCCTCATCGGCTGGCTGGTCGCCGCCATTGTTGGCCCGATCCTGATCAGCCATGACGGCACGCCCACGGGCGAGATCCAGGTCTTCGGCCCGATCAGCGCCGCGCACTGGCTCGGCACCGACTACCTGGGACGCGACATGCTGACGCGCGTGATCCTGGGCGCGCGCTACACCGTCTGCGTGGCCCTGGTCTCGACCCTGTGCGCCAGCGGCATCGGCATCACGCTGGCATTGCTGGCCACCGTCAGCGGCCGCTGGATCGATGCCGGCCTGAGCCGCGGCCTCGATACGCTCACGGCGATCCCGAGCAAGATGTTCGCGCTGATCATGGTCGCGGCCTTCGGTTCGTCAGTCTGGATGCTCGCCCTCACGGCGGCGATCATCTACATCCCGGGCGCCTATCGCATCGCGCGCTCGCTGGCGGTCAACATCAATGCGATGGACTACGTGACCGTCGCGCGCACCCGCGGCGAAGGCACTGCCTACATCATGCGGCAGGAAATCCTGCCGAACATCCTCGGCCCCATGCTGGCTGACCTGGGGCTGCGCTTCGTCTACGTCGTGCTCCTGCTCGCGAGCCTCAGCTTCCTGGGCCTGGGCATCCAGCCGCCCGATGCCGACTGGGGTTCGCTGGTGCGCGAGAACATCGGGGCACTGTCCGAAGGCAGCATGGCCGTGGTGGCGCCGGCGCTGGCCATCGCCAGCCTGACCCTCGCCGTCAACCTTGTTATCGACAACCTGCCGGGTCGCTCGGCACGTAACGGAGTCAAATAAATGGGCACGTCCGTAAAGGTCAGCAATCTGCGCATCACCGCAGGCCAGGCGACGTTGGTAGATGGTGTGGACTTCGAGATCGAGCCCGGCAAGGTGCTGGCACTGATCGGTGAGTCCGGCTCGGGCAAGACCACGACCGCGCTGGCGCTGATGGGCTTCGCGCGCCACGGCTGCGAGATCTCCGGCAGCATCCGGGTCGGCACCACCGACGTGCTGCACCTGTCGCCGGGCGAACAGCGCCGGCTGCGCGGGCGCGAGATCACCTATATCGCGCAGAGCGCGGCGGCCTCGTTCAACCCGTCGCGCACCATCATGGACCAAGTGGTCGAACCGGCGCTGATCCACCGGCTCATGGATCGCAAGGCTGCCGAGAAGAAGGCGGTCGCGCTGTTCCGCGAACTGGCGCTGCCCGACCCTGATTCCATCGGCGAGCGCTACCCCCACCAGGTTTCCGGTGGCCAGCTACAGCGCCTGATGGCCGCAATGGCCCTGATCACCGATCCCGACCTGGTGATCCTGGACGAGCCGACCACGGCACTGGACGTCACCACGCAGGTCGAAGTGCTGCGCGTGTTCCGACGCGCGGTGCAGGAACGCCGCACCACCGCGGTCTATGTCAGCCACGACCTGGCCGTGGTGGCCCAGGTGGCGGACCACATCCTGGTGCTGCGCGAAGGCAAGATGCGCGAGCTGGGCGAGACCGACCAGATCCTGTACCAGCCCGCCGACGACTACACGCGCTGCCTGCTGGCCGCGGCGCGGCCGACCGAGCGTCCCGGCGCGCCGGTGGACCCGGACAAGAGCCCCCTGCTGCTCGAGGTCCGCGATCTTTCCGCCGGCTACGGTGCCGTCGATGCGCACGGGCAGCCGGCCTCGAAGATCCTGGAGGGCGTGGGCCTGAAGCTGTACCGGGGCCAGGCGATCGGCGTCATCGGCGAGTCGGGTTCGGGCAAGACCACGCTGGCGCGCGCGATTGCCGGCCTGGTGGCGCCGTGCTGTGGCAGCATCGCGTTCAACGGCCGTCCGCTGAAGCCGACAGTGGCCGAACGCAGCCGCGATGAGCTGCGGCGCATCCAGATCGTGTTCCAGATGGCCGACACCGCGCTCAATCCCGCGCGCACCATCGAGGAGATCCTGGCGCGGCCGCTGCAGTTCTTCCACGGCTTGCGCGGCGAAGCCCAGCGGGCGCGGATTCGCCAGTTGCTCGATCTGGTGCGGCTGCCGATCGGCGTGGCCCAGCGCACGCCCGGTGGCCTGTCCGGAGGGCAGAAGCAGCGCGTGAACCTGGCCCGGGCACTCGCGGCCGATCCTGAGCTGATCCTGTGCGACGAGATCACCTCGGCGCTGGACACCGTGGTCGGCGCGGCCATCCTCGACCTGATGGCCGAGCTGCGCAAGGAGCTGGGTGTCTCGTATCTCTTCATCAGCCACGACCTGCACACCGTGCGCTCGATCTGCGACGAGATCGTGGTGATGCAGCATGGCCGCAAGCTGACCCAGGTCGCGCACCAGGACTACGACCGCGGTCCGCACCACCCCTACTACGCGCTGCTGGCGCGCTCGGTGCCCGAGTTGCGCCGCGGCTGGATCGATGAAGTCGATCTCCATAGCGAAGGCGCAGTGGCCACCGCTGCCACCGCCTGACCCCATTCTTAAGGAGAGTTTGTTCATGCCTTTGTCCCTACAGAACCAGACCTTGCTTCCCGGCCGCAACTATATCGGCGGCGAATGGTGCGGCGCGGCCGACGATCGCACACTGTCCGTGGCGGACCCCGCGACGGATGAAGTCTTTGCGGCGGTACCGGATAGCAGTGCGGCGGACGCACGCCGCGCCGTCGATGTCGCGCACGCAGCGTTCCCAAGCTGGCGCAAAACGCCGGCCAAGCAGCGCGCGCAGATCATCAAGCGCTGGAACGACCTGATCGTCAGCCATGTGGAAGACCTTGGCCGCCTGATCTCGCGCGAGCAGGGCAAGCCATTGGCGGAAGGCAAAGGCGAGGTGCTGTACGCCGCGAGCTATGTCGAATGGTTTGCCGAAGAAGCCACCCGCGCCGATGGCGACGTGATCGCCGCGCCGGTCCCCGGTCGGCGCATGCTGGCACTGCGCGAGCCGGTTGGCGTCATCGCGGCGATCACGCCGTGGAACTTCCCGGCTGCGATGATCGCGCGCAAGATCGCGCCGGCGCTGGCGGCCGGTTGCACGGTAGTGTGCAAACCTGCCGAGGATACGCCGCTCACCTCGCTGGCGCTGGTCAGGCTCGCGGAACAGGCGGGCGTGCCGCCGGGCGTGCTGAATATCGTCACCGCCTCGCGCGAGCGCGCGGCCGAAGTCGTCGACGTATGGCTGGACGATGCCCGGGTGCGCAAAATCACCTTTACCGGCTCGACCCCGGTAGGCAAGCACCTGGCGCGCCGCTCCGCCGATACACTGAAGAAGCTGTCGCTGGAACTGGGCGGCAATGCCCCGTTTATCGTGTTCGACGATGCCGACCTCGACGCCGCCGTCGACGGCCTGATGGTTTCCAAGTTCCGCAACGGCGGGCAGACCTGCGTGTGCCCGAACCGCATCTATGTCCAGGACAAGGTGCATGACGCCTTCGTCGACAAGCTTGCCGCCCGCGTTGGCGCGCTGGTAGTCGCCCCTGCCACCAATCCCGCCGCGCAGATCGGTCCGATGATCAACGCGCGGGCGGTCGACAAGATCGAGCGTCATGTGAAGAACGCGGTCAGCCGCGGTGCGCGCGTGGTCGTTGGCGGCGAGCGCATCCGCAACGAGCAGTGCCCGGGGCCGAACTACTATGCGCCCACCGTGCTGGCCGACGTGGATGCGTCCATGGACTGCTCCTGCGAGGAGACCTTCGGGCCGGTTGCGCCGGTCACGCGCTTCGGTACCGAGGCGGACGTGGTCGCGGCAGCAAATGCGACCCCGTTTGGGCTGGCGGCGTATTTCTACTCGAATGACGTGCGGCGGATCTGGCGCCTTGCCGATGCGCTCGAGTCGGGCATTGTCGGTATCAACGAGGGAGCGCTGGCCGCGGAAGCGGCGCCTTTTGGCGGCGTGAAGGACTCGGGCTACGGGCGCGAAGGGTCTCGCTATGGGCTCGAAGAGTACATGCATATCAAGTACGTCTGCCAGGGGCTGCTGGACTGAGCTGTCGCGAAGCCACCGGGTCTTGAACTACCTTTTGGGTGCTCCCTCTCCCGCTTGCGGGAGAGGGTTGGGGAGAGGGCCGGCATGTCGACGAAGTCAAGCGCTGTGGTATGCCACCGCCTGCCCTCTCCCCCGCCCCTCTCCCGCAAGCGGGAGAGGGGCGCAAACCGGCAGCCCATAAAAGTCTCTCAGCAATCCCGGGGGCCGGCGCAAGCCGGCCGCTTTGCATTTAGAGCCCCCCAGCAAGCTCCTCATCCATCCCATCGAAGGAACTGCTGTTCCTCCCGCCACAACAGAATTCACTGCTGATCCAGGCCCAGAATTCGGTAGGAGCGCGACGACCCTCGTCCCTATACTGGTCCCGGTGATTGCCAGAAAGCGTTGGCGATAGAACCCCAGCAGGCTTCGACCGTACCGCCCACGAATTCCATGAAAGCGATGCCCCAACGCCAGCCCAGTGCCCCCGCCGACCTCAATGCGCTGCTGCGATTGCGCACGCGCCTGGAAGCCGAAACCACGGCGGAAGTGCGCTTCGACGCAGTCACGCGCGCCATCTACGCATCGGAAGCCTCGAATTATCGACAGGTCCCCCTTGGCGTCGTCATTCCGAAGTCTGTCAAAGACCTGGAGACCACCGTGCGCCTGTGCGGCGAGCTCGGCGTGGCCATGGTGCCGCGCGGCGCGGGTACCTCGATGAGCGGCCAGTCGGTCAACGTTGCTGTCTGCATCGACCATTCCAAGTACCTGCACGCGGTTGAGCTGGTCGATCCGGCCCAACGCATCGGCCGCGTGCAACCCGGCGTCATCTGCGACCACCTGAAGCAGGCCGCCGCTGCGCACGGCCTCACCTTTGGCCCGGATCCGGCCACCCACAGCCGCTGCACGCTGGGCGGCATGATCGGCAACAACTCATGCGGCGCCCATTCGGTGATGGCTGGCAAGACCGTCGAGAACATCGAGCGACTGGAGATCGTGACCGCCACCGGCGCGCGCTTCTGGGTCGGCGCCACCGACGAGGCCGCGTATGCCGAACATCTGGCGGCAGGCGGGGAACAGGCGCGCATCGTCAAGTCCCTGCGCGAACTGGCCGAGCGCTATGCGGACGATATCCGCGCCGGCTTCCCGCGGCTCAAGCGCCGTGTCTCGGGCTACAACCTCGACCAGTTGCTGCCGGAAAACGGCTTCCACATCGCCCGCGCCCTGGTGGGGTCCGAGGGGACCTGCGCTACCGTGCTGCGTGCCGACACGTCGCTGGTGGAGGGACTGCCCGAGCGCGTACTGCTGGTGCTCGGCTTCGATACCATCTTCGATGCCGCCGACTGCGTGCCCGAGCTGCTGCCGCTCGGACCGATCGCAATGGAAGGCCTGGACACCGGCATCATCGGCGGACTGAAGCAACTCGGACTGAAGCTCGACGACATCGCCGAGCTGCCGGCCGGCAATGCCTGGCTGATGGTGGAGTTCGGTGCTGCCCTGCGCGACCAGGCCCGCGAACTGGCGGCCCGCGCCGCCAGCGCGGCACGCTCGTTCCCTACGCAGCCGAATGTAAGGCTGGTCGACGATCCCTCGCTGATGGGACGCCTCTGGGCCATCCGCGAGACCGGGGCTTCGGCAACGTCATTGTCGACCGTTCCCGGACAACCCGATCCCACCGTGGGCTGGGAAGATGCCGCGGTCGAGCCGGCCCGGCTTGGCGCCTACCTGAGGGAATTCTCCGCCCTGGTCGAACACTATGGCTACAAGACCAATATGTACGGCCACTTTGGCGATGGCTGCATTCATTCGCGCATCACCTTCGACCTGCGTTCCCCCACAGGCGTTGGCGACTGGCGTCGGTTCCTGGCGGAAGCCGCCGCGCTGGTCGTCAAGTACCAGGGCTCATTGTCCGGCGAGCATGGCGACGGCCAGGCAAAGGGAGAGTTCCTGCCCCTGATGTTCACGCCCCGGCTGATGCAGGCATTCCGCGAGTTCAAGGCCATCTGGGACCCGAACGGCCTGATGAACCCCGGCAAGCTGATCGATGCAATGCCGGTGGACGCCAACCTGCGCATGGGTCCGTCATACCGGCAGGATCAGGCAACCAGCGTCTTCACCTACCCGATGGGCGATGGCCCGGGCACCGGCTTTGGCCGCGAAACCGAGCGCTGCATCGGCATGGGCAAGTGCCGGTCGCTCGATGGCGGCACCATGTGCCCCAGCTTCAAGGCCACCCGTGAAGAGCGCTACGCCACGCGCGGCCGCGCACGCCTGTTCTTCGAGATGCTCAACGGCGAGGTCATCAGCGAGACCCGTGACGGCGAGGCGGTCAAGGACTCGATGGACCTGTGCCTGTCGTGCAAGGGCTGCAAGCACGACTGTCCGACGCATGTCGATATCCCCAAGTACCGCAGCGAGTTCCTGTATCGCTACTACAAGCGGCGCCTGCGCGCGCCAATGGATGCCGCAATCGGGCGCCTGGGGCAATGGCTGCCCACGGCCACGCGCGCGGCTGGTCTGCTCAATGCCCTGATGCGCAATCCGCTGACCCGGCGCGTTGGCCACGCTTTCGGCCTGGCGCGCTCGGCCGTGTTCCCCGAGATCGCCGCCACCGCATTCCGCCGCACCGGCACAGCGACACGCCTGCGGCAGGCCGGCACGCGGCCGTACGGCCAGCGCGACGTCGTCATATGGACCGATACCTTCAATAACGGCTTCACCCCGCATGTGCTCGAGGCCGCCGTCGCGGTGGTCGAGCGGCAAGGATGGAACGCGCGGCTGAGCACGCGCCACGTCTGCTGCGGCCGACCGTTCTATGACGTCGGCATGCTGGACCAGGCGCGCCGCAACCTGCTCGAGATCCTGGACGTACTGTCCGCGCCGATTGCCGCCGGCGTTCCGGTGCTGGTGCTGGAACCAAGCTGCCTGTCGGTGTTCCGGGATGAAATGCCGGCCCTGCTGCCTGACGACCCGCGCGCCAAAGCGCTGGCAGCACTGACGGTCACGATGGCCGAGTTCGCCACCCGCGCCGGCATGGCGCTGGACAACGATGCCGAGGTCCACCTGCACGCCCACTGCCATCACCGCGCCTGCGGCGGCACGGCGGCGGAGCGCCAGCTTGGCGCAAGCGTCCTCGACACCGGTTGTTGCGGGATGGCCGGCGCCTTTGGCTATCACCGCAAGACAGCCGAGCTGTCGCGGCGGATTGGCGAGAGCACGCTGCAGCCAAAGCTTGCCACACTCCCGGCCGATGCGCTGGTTGCCGCGGACGGCTTCAGCTGCCGCACCCAGATCCGCAAGCTGACCGGACGCGAACCGCGCCACCTCGCAGAGATCCTTGCCGACTCCAACCCTTCGCAACCACACCGCGACACCGACTTCGCGGAACCTGAAAGAGGCGTAACGCAATGACCCAGTCCAACCAGGCCCATATCGCGGCCCGCACCCAACATGTTCCGCATGGCGTCGTCACCGCCCATCCGATCTTTGCCGACAAGGCCGAAGGCTCGTTCCTGTGGGATGTGGAAGGACGTCGCTATATCGATTTCGTCGGCGGCATCGGCGTGCAGAATATCGGCCATAACCACCCCAAGGTCGTCGAGGCGGTGCGCAGGCAACTGGGTCGGGTGACGCACGCAGCGTTCCAGGTGGTCGGCTATGACGTCTATGTCGAGCTGGCCGCGCGGCTGAACAAGCTGGTCGGCGGCGCCGAACACTACAAGACGCTGTTCGCGACAACCGGCGCGGAAGCGGTGGAGAACGCGGTCAAGATCGCGCGCGCCTACCGCAATGTGCCGGGGATCATCGCGTTCCGCGGCGGCTTCCACGGGCGCACGCTGCTCGGCTCGACGCTGACCGGCATGAGCACGCCGTACAAGCAGAACTTCGGACCGCTGGCCGGCGACGTCTATCACACGCCCTATCCCGATGAATTCCGCGGTTTCTCCGGCGCGGATGCGATCCGCGCACTGGAAGACCTCTTTGCCACGCAGATCGCCCCGGATCGCATCGCGGCCATCATCCTGGAACCGGTGCAAGGCGACGGCGGCTTCCTGCCGGCCGGCAACGAGTTCCTGCAGGCCCTGCGCGCGCTGACCCGCAAGCATGGCATCGTGCTGATCCTGGATGAGATCCAGGCCGGATTCGGCCGGACCGGCAAGATGTTCGGCTTCCAGCATGCGGGCATCCAGCCGGACCTGGTCACGGTCGCGAAGAGCCTGGCCGGCGGCATGCCGCTGTCCGGCGTGGTCGGGCGTGCCGAGATCATGGACGCGCCGGCACCCGGCGGGCTGGGCGGCACGTATGCGGGCAATCCGCTCGCCTGCGCCGCAGCGCTGGCGGTGATCGACCTGTTCGAGGAAGAACAGTTGCTCGCCAGTGCGCTCGCACTGGCTGAAACGCTGCGCGCGGGGCTCGACCAGCTCGCGCGCGAGTTTCCCGCCATCGGGACCGTGCGCGGCGTTGGCGCGATGCTGGCGCTGGAGTTCGTCAAGGACAGCGATCCGTTCCAGCCCGACGCGACATTCGCTCAAGCAGTGATCGACCGCTGCCGCGAGCGCGGCCTGCTGGTGATCAAGTGCGGCGTGCATCGGAACAACGTGCGCCTGCTGGCGCCGCTCAACACCTCCTCGGAAACGGCGCAGGAAGCCCTGGAGATCTTGCGCGCCGCGATTGCGCAAACCAGCAACGAGGCCCGGTAATACGCCGCCCTCGCCGGGTCCGGCGGACAACAGCGGGCCCGGGCGAAGTATGATTGGGACGCCTCCGCCTGGAGGCCGCCCCTGTCCCGCATACCAGCCGAGGCTGCAGGGAGCGTGACCGCGGCGACGCCATCGGGAGCCGCCGTATCGAGTCCTCGCATGGGAGCTAACACGTGAAATTCCTGATTGCGCCAGTCTTGGCGCTGCTGTCGTCCGTGGCTGCGGCACAAACGGTGTCCGCCGTACCAACGAACCCGCCCACCTCACCGTCTGCCCTGAACCGGGTCGCCCAGAGCGGCACCCTGCGCGTATGTACGCCGGGTGACTACAAGCCTTTCAGCTTCCAGCGCCCGGACGGGAGTTTCGAAGGACTGGATGTGGACCTGATGGGCTCGCTCGCGACGGCGCTCGGCGCCAGGCCGCAATTCGTCAAGACTACCTGGGCGAACCTGATGCCCGACTTTGTCGCGGGCAAATGCGATATTGCGGCCGGCGGCATCTCGGTCACGCTGGAGCGCCAGAAGCTCGCCTTCTTCAGCGCGCCCTATATGGTCAACGGCAAGACGCCGATCGCGCGCTGCGAGAATGCGGCGAAGTACCAGAGCGTCGAGGCCATCAACCGGCCGGAGGTGCGCGTCATCGCCAATCCCGGCGGCAGCAACGAGCGCTTTGCCAAGACGCGGCTGCAACGTGCCCAGCTCACCGTCCACCGCGACAACCTCACCATCTTCGACGAACTGATCGCCGGCCGGGCCGATGTCTTTGTCACCGAGGCGGCGGAGGCCGTGGCGCAAAGCCGGATTCATCCGGAGCTTTGCGCCATCAACCCGGAGCAGCCGCTGCAATACGCGGAGATGGCCTTCCTGCTGCCCAACGGGGACACGGTATTCAAGGGCTTTGTCGACCAATGGCTGCACCTGGCCAGGGCAGGCGGTGACTACCAGGTGCATGCGGCCAAGTGGCTCGGCAAATAAGCCTGGCCCAACCGCGCAGGGGCGCAGGCGGAAACCTTGCGCAACAAGGCCCGCCCGCCCCGTCAGGCATCAAGCCAGACATGCTCCGCAAACGAATAGCCCATCAGCCCACCCAGCGGGATCGGTGACAAGCCCTTTAGCTTCGATGAATGTCCGTCGATGCTGGCCAGGAACAGCGGGATGCCGATGCCGGCGTCCTCGTGGATCATGGTCTGCATGTCGGCATACATCTGGCTGCGTTTGGCGGTGTCGGTTTCGGCCCGCGCCGCCAGCAGCAGCTGGTCGAACTTGGGGTTCTTCCAGCGCGATTCGTTCCACGGCGCATCGGACTTGAAGAACTGCGTGAGGATGGTGTCGGCGCTGGGGCGCGGGTTGACATTGCCGAAGCCCACGGGGCTGTTGAGCCAGTGGTTCGACCAGTAGCCGTCGGCAGGCATGCGCTTGATGTCGAGGTCCAGGCCCACGCGCTGCGCAGTCTGCTGCAGCACCGTCGCCATCTCGACCGAATACAGGGCGGCGGGCGAGGTCACCATCGGCACCTTGCCCGTCACGCCGGACTTGCGCAAATGGTACTTAGCCTTGTCAAGGTCGAAGGCGCGCTGCGGCAGGCCCTTGAAAAAGAAGCGGTTGGTGGGGTCGATCGGCTGATCGTTGCCGAGCACCGCGTAGTCGAGCGCGATGGCCTTCTTCATCTGCGCGCGGTCCTGCAGGTACTTCATCCCCATCACAAAGTCGGGGTTCATGCCTGGACCCGCGTCCTTGCGCATGATCAGGTCCGTGTACTGCCCCGATTGCGTGACGAGGGTGCCGAAGCCCGGCGTACCCTTGACGCGGGCCACGGAGCGCGGGTTGACAGAGCCCACCAGGTCCATGCCGCCGGAGAGCAGCGCGTTGATGCGCGCGCTCTCATCGCCGATACCGACGAACTCGATCTCGTCGAGGTAGGGCCTTCCCTGCCTCCAGTACGCATCGTTGCGCACTACCACCGTGCGCACGCCCGGCCTGAACTCCTTGATCTTGTAAGGCCCGGTACCGATGCCCGCGTTGAAGTCGGTGGTGCCGTCCTTGACGATGAGGAAGTGGAAGGTGCCCAGGATCACTGGCAGGTCGGCATTGGGGCTGGTGAGCACCACCGTGACCTCGTTCGGGCCGGTGGCTTTCACGCTCTCGATCTGCTCGGCCAGCACCTTGGCCTTGGAAGCGGTGGCGGGGTCCTTGTGGCGCATGATCGAGTACACCACGTCGGCCGGGGACAATGCCTTGCCGTCGTGGAAGGCCACGCCCTTGCGCAGCGTGAAGACCCAGGTCTTGGCATCGGTCGTGTTGAACGACTCGGCCAGCGCCGGCCGCGGCGTCAGGCTGCCATCGAGCGAGGTCAGGCCGTTGTAGACCATGTTGCAGCGCACGTAGTCGTTCTGGTTCGACTGTTTGGACGGGTCCAGCGTATCTGAGGCGGCCGCCGTGGCGGCTGCCACGCGGATGCGGCCGCCCCGCTTCGGCGTCTGCGCATGGGCCTTGACGGCCACGCCGGCCAGGCTGCCGGCCAGCGTGGCCTGCATGCCTCCCGCCAGCAGCATCGCGAGGACGTCACGCCGCGTCGCGCCGCGCTTGAGCAAATCCATCACACGAAGGCTTTCGCCGGGGCCGACAAGGTTCTCGAACTCTTTACGGCTTTCGCTCATCGTAGTGCTCCTGGTTGGTCTGGAAAGGCCGGCAGGCGCGGACTTGTCATGACGCACCGCTAATGACTGCAGGTCATTCATGCTAGTCAAGAAGGCTCAGCATTTGTCCCTGTTACAGCCTGCGCTACCGCATTGAATTGCAAAACCGGCACCTCCGGCAGACGAATCTTGCAAGTTACGGATAAACCCCAACTCGTTCTGGCTCGACCGCCCGATGTCGTTCAAGATAAATGTCGGTGCCAACCTTTCTTCCCGAGGACAACGCCCATGTTTGCCCCGCTACCACATGCCCAGGACACCATTGCCGACGACGGCGTGGTGCTGCGCCCGATGACTGCCGACGACCTGACGCGGGCCCACGCCCTGTCGCAGGAACAGCGCTGGCCCCATCGCCTGACCGACTGGGAGCAGATGTTCGCGCACGCCGAGGGCATCGTAGCCGAACTCGATGGCCAACTCGTCGCCACTGCCCTGCGCTGGCGCTGGGGCAAGCACCACGCCACCATCGGCATGGTGATCGTCACGCCGGCGTGCCAGGGCCGGCGCATCGGCTACCGGCTGATGCGCGCGCTGCTTGAAGGCCTGGACGACTGCACCGTGCTGCTGCACGCCACGGCCGATGGCCGCGGCCTGTACGAGCGCCTGGGCTTTGCGTGCACCGGCGCGGTCTGCCAGCACCAGGGCACGGCCCAGCCTGCCCCTTTGATCGCCCTGCCTGACGGCTGGCGTCTGCGCCCCGCGGGTCACAACGAGGCCGCCGCACTGCACCGGCTCGACGCGCAGGCGCGCGGTATGCCGCGCGAGGCGTTGGTCGACGACCTGCAGGCCAGCGCCGAGGCCTGCGTGGTGCTGGACTTCGAGGGCGAGCCGCGCGGCTTCGCCATGCTGCGCCGCTTCGGGCGCGGCCATGCCATCGGCCCCGTGGTAGCGCCCGGGGACAATGGCGCCAGGGCGCTGGTCGCGTACCTGGCCGGCCTGAATGCGGGCAACTTCACGCGCATCGACATCGACTGCGCCAGCGGGCTGGGCGAATGGCTGGAGAGCATTGGCCTGCCGCGTGTGGACGCGCCCGCGACCATGGTGCGCGGTGCGGCGCCGGCCACGTCACCGGGGGCGGCGGCGCTGTTCGCGCTCGTGACCCAGGCCATGGGCTGAAGACGCGCCAGGCTGCGGAAAGCGCACTGCCAAACAATCTGCTGCCACGGCCCGCATAACAGCAGCGTGCTTCGTTCAGTCCCCTCAATGCAGCATCCCGCCATGTTCAGCCTGCCGTAATCTTGAGGCATAGGCCAGCCTGTTGTGCTGCGCACACGAATGGACGCGAACGGACCCTGCCATGACCCAACTCACCGACCTGCCCCAGCTCGCCGCGCTTGAAGCCGCCGATCGCGCACACCTTATCCACCCTGTGTCGCCGTGGCGCGTGCACGAGCAGCGCGGCCCCACGGTGCTGTCGTCGGGCCGCGGCGCGTGGCTGACCGACGCCAACGGCCACGAAGTGCTCGATGCCTTCGCCGGGCTGTGGTGCGTCAACGTGGGCTACGGCCAGGAAAGCGTGGTGCAGGCCGCCGCCGAGCAAATGCGCCGCCTGCCCTACGCTACCGGCTACTTCCATTTCAGCAGCGAGCCGGCGATCCGCCTCGCCGACAAGCTGGTGCAGATCACGCCCCGCTCGCTGAACCACGTATATCTCACTCTCGGCGGCTCCGAGGCGGTCGATACGGCGGTGCGTTTCATCACGCAGTACTTCAACGCCACCGCGCGCCCGTCGAAGAAGCACTTCATCTCGCTGGAGCGCGGCTACCACGGCTCCTCGTCGACGGGCGCCGGCCTCACCGCCCTGCCTGCGTTCCACCGCGGCTTTGACCTGCCGCTGCCGACGCAGCACTACATCCCCTCGCCCAATCCCTACCGCGCCGCCGATCCCACCGATGCGCAAGGCATCATCGCCGCCTCGGTGGCGGCACTGCGCGCGAAAGTCGCCGAGCTGGGCGCGGACAATGTGGCCGCGTTCTTCTGCGAACCAATCCAGGGCTCCGGCGGCGTGATCGTGCCGCCCAAGGGCTGGCTCAGGGCCATGCGCGACGCGGCGCGCGAGCTGGACATCCTGTTCGTCGTCGACGAGGTCATCACGGGCTTCGGCCGCACCGGCCCCATGTTTGCCTGTGATGCCGAAGACGTCGCGCCGGACATCATGACGCTGGCCAAGGGCCTCACCGCCGGCTACGTCCCGATGGGCGCGACGCTGATCTCCGACCAGGTCTATGCCGGCATTGCCGATGGCGCACCCGGCGCAGCGCCCATCGGCCACGGCGCCACGTATTCGGCCCACCCGGTCAGTGCGGCAGTGGCGCTGGAAGTCCTGCGGCTGTATGAGGAAGGGGGCATCCTGGCCAATGGGCAGCGTGGCGCGGCAACCTTCGCAGCCGGACTGGATGCGCTGCGCAGTCATCCGCTGGTGGGCGACTCGCGCCATCGCGGGCTGCTGGGCGCGCTGGAACTGGTCAGCGACAAGGCCAGCAAGCGCGGCTTCGACGCATCGCTGGGCCTGTCCGATCGCATTGCCGCGACCGCCTACCGCAACGGCATCGTGTTCCGCGCCTTTGGCGACAATATCCTCGGCTTTGCCCCGGCGCTGACGTACACGGAACACGAATTCGAGCTGATGTTCGCGCGCGTGAAGCAGACGCTCGACGACGTGCTCGCCTTCCCCGAGGTGCGTGCCGCGCTTGCGAGCTGAGATAGCAGCAGTCAGACCATTGTTCCAAACCAACGCCGAGCCGCCGCCCATGCCCGACAACGCTCCCCCACTGCCTGCGCGATTCATGCGGCTGGCAGAATCCGACCGTCCCGCCATCACCCTGCGCATCGATGGCCAAACTGCCACTGCACTGGCGGGTGACACCCTTCTGGTCGCCCTGCTGCTGCATGGCCGGCGCGTGCGCGACAGCGAATTCGGCGACGGCCCGCGCGCGGGCTTCTGCCTGATGGGCGCCTGCCAGGACTGCTGGGTATGGACGCCCGCCGGCGAGCGCCTGCGCGCCTGTTCCACGCCTGCCGAGGCCGGCATGGAAGTGCTGACCCGACCGCCCGCGCACCACTGGCCCGCGACGCCAGACCTGCAGGAATCGCTCGCGCGCCACGCGCCGGGAGCCGCCGCATGAACGCGCCATCAGTATCGCCCCGCATCGTCGTGGTCGGCACCGGCCCCGCCGGCGTACGCGCGGCCCAGGCACTGGTGCAGGCCGGGCTGCGCCCTACCGTGATCGACGAAGGCCGGCGCGACGGCGGCCAGATCTACCGCCGCCAGCCCGAAGGCTTCAAACGCTCCTACGCCAAGCTCTATGGCAGCGAGGCCGACAAGGCCCAGGCGCTGCACCGCGACTTCGACGCACTGCGCGCGCAGATCGACTACCGCCCTAACACGCTGGCGTGGAACCTGACCGAGGGCGAGCTGCACGTCGTGCGCGAGGACGAGCCGCAGACGCTGCCCTTCGACGCACTGCTGGTGTGCTCCGGTGCCACCGACCGGCTCATGCCGGTGCCTGGCTGGCACCGCGCCGGCTGCTACAGCCTGGGCGCCTCGCAGATCGCGCTGAAGGCACAGGCCTGCGCCATCGGTACGCAAGTCGTCTTCCTCGGCAGCGGGCCGCTGCTCTACCTGGTGGCCTCGCAGTACGTGCAGGCCGGCGCGCGCGTGGCGGCGGTACTCGACACCGCCCCCGCTAATAAATCCTGGGGCGCCATTGCCGGCCTGCTGGCGCGCCCCCGGCTGGCGCTGCGCGGGCTCGGACTGATCCGCGGCCTCAAGCATGCCGGCATACCGGTGCTGCAGGGCGTGACCCCGCTGGCGATCGACGGCGATGACCGCCTTGGCGTGCAGGCCGTGACCGTGCGCGATGCGCGCGGGCGCGAGCAGCGCTTCGAATGCGACGCCGTGGGCCTGGGCTGGCACCTGCGCGCCGAGACGCAACTGGCCGACCTCGCGCGCTGCGAGTTCGCCTTCGAACCCGTGAGCCGCCAGTGGCTGCCGCGCATCGACACGGACGGCCGCAGCAGCACGCGCGGCGTGTACCTGGCCGGCGACGGCGCGCGCATCCTCGGTGCCGATGGGGCCGAGGCCGCGGGCCGGCTCGCGGCCCTGGCGGCGCTGGCCGACCTCGGGCATGAGCGGGGCCGCGCACAATATGCCGCGGAATCGGCTGCGCTGCGCCGCACGCTGGGCCAAATGGATCGCTTCCGCCAAGGGCTGGCGCGCGCCTTTCCGTGGCCGCACACGCAGGCCGCCGCCCTGCCCGATGCCGCAGTGGTATGCCGCTGCGAGGCCGTGACGGTGGGCGAGCTGCGCCGCTGCGTGACCGAGCTGGACAGCCAGGAAGTCAATCGGGCCAAGGCCTTCAGCCGCGTCGGCATGGGCCGCTGCCAGGGACGCTTCTGCAGCCATGCCGCGGCCGAGATCGTGGCGCAGGCCTGCGGCATTCCGGTCGAACAAGTCGGTCGCCTGCGCTCGCAGGCACCGGTCAAGCCACTGATGATGAATACACATGAGGTGCAGCCATGAGTGGCACCAAAACTAGCACGACAGCGAGCACGGCAACCAGGACGCACGACGCCGATGTGCTGGTGCTCGGTGGCGGCCTGATGGGCACTACCACCGCTTTCTTCCTGCGCCAGCAGGGCCTCTCGGTGGTGCTGCTGGAGCGCGAGCTGGTCGGGCGCCAGGCCAGCGGCACCAACTTCGGCAATGTGCGCCGCCAGGGACGTGCGCTGCACCAG
The DNA here is from genome assembly GCF_040149425.2 of Cupriavidus sp. DF5525. Taxonomy (NCBI): domain Bacteria; kingdom Pseudomonadati; phylum Pseudomonadota; class Betaproteobacteria; order Burkholderiales; family Burkholderiaceae; genus Cupriavidus; species Cupriavidus sp. DF5525. The sequence continues at coordinate 2,656,926 of NZ_CP168265.1, forward strand.
ATGCCGCTGGCCAACCGGGCGCGCGCCGTCTGGGGCCGCGTGAAGGAACTGCTGGGCGAGGACCTCGAGTTCGTCCCGTACGGCCACCTGCGCGTGTGCTACACCGAACAGCAGGCCGCCGTGCTCGAGCAGCACGCGCGCGACGTGAAGCCGCTCGGGCTGGACCTGGAGCTCTTCAGCGCCGAGCAGTTGCGCCGGCGCTGGGGCATCTTTGCGCCCGGCGTGGTGGCAGGTTCGTACTCGCCGCAGGACGGCCATGCCAATCCGCGCCTGGCCGGACCCGCCTTCGCACGCGCCGCGCGTCGCGCCGGCGCACAGATCGTCGAGCACGCCGAGGTGATGCAGGTCGAGCGCGACGCCAATGGCTTTGTCGCGCACACCGCGGATGGCCGGCGCTTTCGTGCTCCGCAGATGCTGGTGGCGTGCGGCGCCTGGTCCAACCGTATGGCCGAACAGTTCGGCGAGGCCGTGCCGATGGACGCGCGCGGCCCGCAGATGGGCGTGACCGAGCCGCTGCCCTATGCCATCGGCCCCTCCATCGGCATTTCGTCGCCGATCGAGCATGAGGGCCTGTACTTCCGCCAGATCTCACGCGGCAACATCGTGTTCGGCGGCGGCCTCAAGGGGCCGGCCTACACCGACCGCATTCGCGCCTACGTGAAGCCCGACAACGTGCTGCGCCAGCTGCGCGAACTGCGCCGTTTCGTGCCGGCCTTCGAGCATGTGCAGCTGATTCGCGTGTGGAGCGGCATCGAAGGCTATACCGCCGACTGGCAGCCCGTGATGGGCCCCAGCGCCACGGTGCCCGGCCTGTACTACGCCTTCGGCTTCAATGGTGAAGGCTTTGCGATCAGCCCCGGCGTCGGCGAAACCATGGCGGAGCTGATCGCCACGGGGAGTACCTCGATTCCCCTGGAGCCTTATGCCATCTGGCGCTTTGCGCGTGCGCAGGTGCTGCTGGAAACGAACTGATCCGCGTGGCTTTGATCCGATGACGCGGGTGTGCGATGCGCGAGCGTGCGGTGCACGCTTGTTTGCTCCCCTCTCCCGCTTGCGCTTGCCTTTACCCACATCTCGATAGGAAAGGTTGTAAACCGGATTGGACGGTGTTAACTTCGGGTGAAGTTGACAATCAGTGGTGGCAATTTTGCCTGATACGGAAGATCTGGAAGATTGGGCCAGCGACGAATTCGGTGGCGCTCAGTTGGGCGATGCACGTCGCACGCAGCGCCTTGTGGCATTGGCGCGCGGACTGGCGCAAAAGGCCCATGTTTCGTTCCCGCAGGCCTTGAGTGGTGCCCAACTCAAGGCGGCATATCGCTTCTTTGATAATGAGGCGGTTGACCCGGACGGAATACTGGCGAGCCACGTCGCTCAAACCGTGGGTCGCATGCAGCAGGTGCCTGTCGTCCTGACGGTGCAGGACACCACGGAATTCAATCTGGCAAATTTGCCCGCGACTGAGGGACTTGGTCACGGCACGGGCGGCAATTTGCACGGATTCATGTTGCACAGCGTGCTGGCGGTGACGCCTGAGGGCCTGCCACTGGGCGTGTTGAGCATGAAGACGTGGGTGCGTGCGCCGCAAGCATCGGGCAAGGCCAGGCAGCGCCGGGCGCTGTCCATTCGTGACAAGGAAAGCGTGAAGTGGCTGGAGGGGCTGGAATGCCTTGAGCCGCTCAAGATGCAGTGTCCGGACACGCACCTTGTTGCCGTCAGCGATCGCGAGGGCGATGTGTATGACGTGTTTCTGGCGCCGCGCCCAGCGGGGGTGGACTGGTTGGTGCGGGCCGCCTGGAATCGGGGCGTGGACCACCCAGAGAAGTATCTGTGGGAGACGGTTGCCGCGGCTCCTGTACTTGGGGAGACCGTACTGCACGTGCCCAGGTCCGGCGCCAGGCAGGCACGTAGTGCCCGACTGGCTTTGCGCTGTGTGCCGGTCCAACTGCGAGCGCCGCGCAGCCGCGGTGCAGAGGGGCTACCGAGTCTCGAAGTGTTTGCCATTCACGCGCTGGAAATCGAGCCGCCCGAAGGCGTTGAGCCGCTCGAATGGATGTTGCTCAGTTCGATGCCCACCCAAACGCTGGAAGATGTGCTCGAACGGCTGAGCTGGTACGCCCGGCGCTGGACCATTGAATCCTGGCATCGTGTCCTGAAAAGTGGCTGCCAGATCGAGGCCCGGCAGTTCGGGACGCTGGAGCGGTTCCTGCGGGCCACGGCGCTGTTCGCCGTGATCGGCTGGCGCATTATGTACGCGACCATGCTGGGCCGGCTCGAAGCCGATATCCCTTGCTCGGTGCTACTGCAATCGCTCGAATGGCGGGCTTTGTACTGCCGCACGCACGGCACCACCAAGCCACCGGAGCAGGCGCCCAAACTCAGCGAAGCTGTCCTTTGGATCGCCAAGCTCGGTGGCTACCTGGGTCGCAAAAACGACGATCCCCCGGGAGCCACCGTCCTGTGGCGCGGCTTCCTCGCCCTGCACGAAATCACCGAAATGTATCGGATCTTCCAGAAAAACGAGTAAGCCGCCGGAAGTTGTGGGTAAAGGCAAGCTTGCGGGAGAGGGGCCGGGGGAGAGGGCAGGCGCTGGCAACACCGGCGCGCGTTACTTCGTTGACGCTCCAGCCCTCACCCCACCCCTCTCCCGCACGCGGGAGAGGGGTGCGTATGCGTGAACTCGCGACTTTGTCAGATGCGCGAGCGTGCAACGAGCGGCTTTCGTCCCGCTCGCGTTCCGATCACTGCAGGATCACATAGACCTTGCGCAAGGGTTCCAGAATTTCCCAGATGCCGGTCGTGTTCGCCGGGAAGAACAGCGTGTCGCCGGCCTTGATCCGGATCGGCGTGCCACCCGCCGGCGTGAACAGGCACTCACCGGCAAGGATGTGCATGACTTCGGCTTCCTCGACTTGCCGTTCGTAGGAGCCGACCGTGCATTCCCACAGTCCGGTCCGGTTCTGTCCGGCCCCCTCGAGGTCAACCTTGAAGCTGCTGGTGCGGCATGGTGGTTGGCTTAACGGCCTGCCGACAGGACCGTCGTCGGTCAGGTCGCTGCAAGTCACGGATTGCGGAATGATAGTGATGGGCATGTAGATCAGGGAGCGAGAGAAGGGAAAAGATAGGGAACGAACAAGGCGGTGCGACGCAGCGACACCGCCCCCCCGGATGGGACTGCCTTACTGGTTGTCCTCTACAGCGTCCGCCAGTTGTGCCAGCGAATGGAAGTGGTAGTCCGGCTTGGTCAGCTCCGGCACTTCCATGGTGCCGCCGAATCCCTTCTGCGCATGACGGCGCTCGATCCAGCAGGTCTTCAGCCCAAGCTTCTTCGCAATGCCGATGTCGTGGTATTGGCTCTGCGCCACATGAAGATTGTCTGCCTGCTTGTAACCCCATTTGCCGTCATAGCGGCCACGCGCATAGGCGAAGTACTGCGGATCGGGCTTTTCCGTCAGGGCATCGTCACAGGTGACGGTGTCGTCAAACGGGAAGTCCAGCGTCTTCTCGAAGTGAGTCAGTGCCCAGCGCTGGGCGTTGGTCATCGCCACCAGCTTGAAATGCTTGCGCAAACGCTTCAGCGCTTCGACCGAATCCGGGAACGCCTTCCAGTTGACCACGGAGTCCCGCAGGCCACAGGCGAGTTCGTCGGAGTCGGGGAGGCCAAGGCTCTGCGCCATCAGGTGCCAGCAACGTTCCAGGTCATCGGGATACCACATCGTCTTGTCAGCGGCGCGGGTACGGCGATAGGCGGCCAGGAAATCCTCATCGCTGATGGCGCTGCCGGGCACGGCGCGACGGAAGTAGTCGAGCATCCCGCCCTCGAAGTCAATCAGCGTGCCAACCACGTCGAACGTAAGTACCTTGAAGTCTTTGAGTGCCATGAAATACCTCTGCTAGTAAAGAAGAGAAAAAAAACTGCCTACTGGTCGCGTATGGAGGCGACCGCGGTGCCAGACATCGAAACAAAGCTTGCTTGCGCCACTTCCGTTACAGTGGGCTCACGACACCAGGTCCTTGAGCTTGAAGTACAGGCCGACGGCGGGAAGGAACCACGGCGGTCCCAGATGGCCCGGGATGGCCGGCCAGTCGCGCGTGCGCCAGGGGTTGGCCAGGATATCCCCCGCCATCACGCGGGCCATGCGCTGCCCCATCAGCACGGCCATCTGCGTGCCATGCCCGCTGAATCCCATCGCGTAGTAAAGGCCGTCGCGCTCGCCGGCGTGCGGCAGGCGGTCTTGCGTCATGTCGACCAGCCCGCCCCAGCAGTGCGTGATCGCCACGTCGGCAAGCTGCGGAAAGGCTTCCAGCATGGTTGCGCGCAGGATTTCGCCGCTGCGGCTATCGGACTGCGGTAGCGAGGCGGTAAAGCGCGCCCGGCCGCCGAACAGCAGACGGTCGTCGGGCGTGAGGCGGAAATAGTTGTGCAGGTTCGCGGTCGTGACATAGGTACGCCGCTCCGACAGCAGCGCCTGCGCGCGAGCGCGGCCCAGCGGCTCCGTGGCCATGACAAAGCTGCCGATGGGAACGATGCGCCGGCGGATCCATCCGAAGCTGCGGTAACCGCCGTGCTGCGTCGTGCCGGTGGCCAACAGCACCTGATTGGCCTGCACCGTACCGCGGGTCGTGTACAGGCGGTGTCCCTGCGCCTGCCCGATACGCTCGATCTTCTCCACGGCCGTGCGCAGATGAATTTGCGCGCCCTGGCGTGCAGCTGCCTGCGCCAGCCCGTGGGCAAAGCGGCCCATGTGCATCTGGCCGCTCTTGCGGTACAGCAGCCCGCCGGCGTAGCGGTCGCTGGCAACTTCCTGCCTGACGCGGCTTGCGCTCAGCAGCTCGACATCCGGGTCCACACCCGAACTCACCAGTTGTTCGCAGCTGCGCGCCAGCATGTCATAGTGCTCGGGCCGCGAGGCGAGCTTGAGCTTGCCATGGCGAACGAAATCGCAGTCGATGCCCTCGTCCCGAATCAGCGCCTCCACGGCATCCACGCCGGCGTCGTACGCGTGGTACCACTCGCGCGCCTGGTCGGCGCCGACGCGCGCGGCAAGCGTGGCGTAGTCGACGGCCAGGCCGTTGTTGACATGGCCGCCGTTGCGGCCGGACGCTTCCGCTGCAATGGACGCCTGCGCTTCCAGGACCACGACATTCGCCCCTTGCCTGGCCAACGCCAGCGCCGCGGACAAGCCGCAGAATCCGGCGCCGACGATTGCCACGTCGACTTTGGTGGGCAGTTCAGTCGCCGAGGTCGGGAATGGCGCGATGCCATCGTGCCAATAGCTGTCAGCAGAGGAATGCGCGCTCGACCGAGTGCGGTCTGACAGGATGCCGTTGCGGGTGATGAGAACGTTTCCCCATTTGCCGGCGCCGGGTGATGCTTGCGCCGGTTCTTGCCGGACCGTGCTGGTGCTCAATGTAATAGGCGTGTTGACGACGGCCTCGCCTCTCTTCTCGCCGGAAAAACCCACCGCCGATAACCCCATGTGACGCACAGACACGGCATTGCTCCGATAATCCGTTGTACGATGCACAAAGTGTAGGGAGCCCCCGCCAGCACGACAACTTCCTAATTGTTGGGGCGAACATAATCTGAGGTTATGGCTGATTTCCGGCGAAAACTTCCCAGCGCCAACGCATTGTTTGTCTTCGAGGCCGCCGGGCGATGCGGCAGCCTGACCAAGGCCGCCGCCGAGCTTTATGTCAGCCAGCCTGCCGTCAGCCGGATGCTGGCGCGCATGGAAGACCGCATGGGCGTGCAGTTGTTCGATCGGGTACGCGGCGGTGTCGAACTGACCGAGAATGGCCGCCTGCTACATCGCGCCATCACCGAAGGCTTCAACGTCATCCAGGCGTCGATCAGCGAGATTGAAGCGCGCGCAACGGGAATGGAGACCATCACACTCTCCGTTTCAACGGCCTTTACGACGCACTGGATCATGCCGCGCATGGAGAAGCTGCGGCGGGACTTCCCTGGCGTCGACCTGCGGTTCCAGCTGATCTCCGGCAAGGTGGGCGGGCCGATGCATGACGTCGACCTGGGGCTGCGCTTTTTCTCGCCCGGTGAAGCACCGTCGAACAGCGTACTGCTGATGCCGGAAATCATCCTGCCGCTATGCAGCCCGGCCTATCGGGACGATACCGGCCGCGACAGCGACGTGCTCATCAACCTGACCGACAGCAACCGGGACTGGCCGACGCTGTTCCCCGAGCTCGGCCAACGTAGCCGGGACTTGTACAACCTGAATTTTTCCGACTATTCGATCGTGGTACAGACAGCGATGCTCGGCCAGGGCATTGCGCCGGGCTGGCTGAACGTAGTTACCCACTGGATGAGACAGGGGGCACTGGTACCGGCCATCAACCAGGTCCACGTCGCGAACCGACAATGCTATCTGGTGCAGCAAGCGACCCCGTCACCTCGCCCTACCGTAACCAGGCTGCGCGACTGGATCCTCGAGGAGACCTACCAGGATCTGGTGGAGATCGACCGCATGTATCCGGGCCTGGGCCTGTTGAAGCTGGTCGGACGCTAATGATGCCCCTTGTGGCGCAGTCCATTGCGCAGCGCATCAGAGGCACCATCAAATAAAAAGCCCACAGGCATGACCGCCTGTGGGCAAGGCTTCACAGTGAAGCGGAGACCACCAGTGAACGTCAACGGCTCGCAATACTAATTAGGCCGGCCGGAAAATTCCATAAACCTTGGTCACCTGCTCACGGCTATCCCAGCTGCACTCCGCATTCTGTTCGACCAGGAAGATATCGCCGCGCGAAAATGTCCCGCTACGGCCGGTTTCATCTTCAAACGTCACGCTGCCTTCCAACAGATACATAAGTTCGTAGTGGGGATAGAACATCGCCCGACGATGGTAGGGAGTGGAATCCCAGGTGCCACAGACGAACTGCCCGTCCTGAGAGCGATAGTCTGTGTAGTTGCGACAAGCTGGAGTCGGCGTGAGCAGCAACTCGGCCGAAGGCGCGCCGGACGGTTCCAGTGCCGGCTCTTCCGCGATCGGCAGCAGCGCGCATACCCCAGGGCGGCTGTAGTTGTAGCGCATGAAGATGATCGACACCGAACAGTCAGCAGACCAGGCGAACTCTGCGTCATGTAACAGCACAGCGCTGTTGCCCGGACCCAGCACGGCCGTGCGATCCGGATGGGTCAGCGTCAGCTTGCCCTCGCAGACGATGATGAATTCATCTGCCGGCTGTGCCTTTACCGACCCGCGCCCGCTGTCCAGTGTGATAACGCCCACCGTTACCGGTCCCGGCGGCAAGTCCAGCATGCGACGGCGGAAAAGGAAGTCGTTCTCCTCGGAAGCGTCGGTGAAGGGTACACCGAGGGAACGGTCTTGCGCAAACGCGCGCAAATTGACAAACGTGGCCGGCGTGGCGCGCACGGTGGCACCCTGCTGCAAACTCGACATGACTTGTTCTCGCGATTCGATGAGGATTACGCTGCGTGAGACATGAGCCGCGCAAGCCTTCAATAGGAAAAAGTTCGATCGGTGTAGGTGTTGCCCGACATGGTTCAGCTTCGCCATGACGTCGCCTACGCCCCGGACAGAATTACAGCACTATCGAGCCTCTGAAGTATCGTGTTTGGACAGCGTTCAGGCATAGAAACAGTGGCATTTAACGTGCCGATCAGCAGAATTTGCTGCATCCGGAAAAAGTCGCTGATGATGGGCGTCGGTCAATCCCCTGCTGTGGGAAAGCGGGCTGCATCTCGCAAGCCCATTGCAGGTGCGCTGGCGTAGCAATTTGTGCGGTCTGGCGCGGGCCCAACGGCATAAGCTCTGCGTGACGAAGCGGCAGTCAGACGATCATGTGGAATCGCATTTCCGCCGTATAGAGGCGGGAACACTGTGGCAAGATTGCTTCAGTTCATAGCCCTGCCAGACGTGTTGCTGATTCGGCTTACTCAAAAGGAGGACACCATGCCAAGCCACGCTATCCTTGCTCCAGTTACCTACCGCGCGATGAGCGAAGAGGACGTGCCCGCGGCACATGAGCTGTCGCAAGCCTTGCGCTGGCCGCATCGTGCCGAAGACTGGCAATTTGTCCTTCGCCATGGAACCGGCTTTGTCGCCAAGGAAGCTGGCGTGGTGATCGGCACCGGGCTCTGCTGGAAGCAGGGACAGCAGGCATCGCTTGGAATGATCATTGTGTCGCCGGCGCATCAAGGCAAGGGCATCGGCAGTGAGTTGATGCGCCTGGTGCTGGAAGCGCTCGGCGACCGCTGCACGCTGCTCAATGCAACCCCCGCCGGACAGCCGCTGTATGAGCGCCTCGGCTTCGTCGCGACCGGCACCATCAACCAGCATCAGGGCACGATGAATGGCGTCGACCCGGTTGCACTTGACGGAAGGGAAACTCTGCGTCCATTCGAACCAGGCGATATCGAGACGATCATCGAACTGGGGAATCGCGCTACCGGCATGTCGCGGGGCGAAGTGCTGAAGGCATTGCTCTCCATGGCCGAGACCGTGGTGCTGGAGCGCAATGGCGAAGCGGTCGGATTCTCGGTCATGCGCCCCTTCGGGCGGGGCTATGCGATCGGGCCGGTGGTGGCCTCCGACAGTGAACGCGCGAAAGCCTTGATTGCCTGCTGGTCTGCCGCCTACACCGGGTCTTTCGTGCGCGTGGATGTCACGGGAACGAGCGGCCTGCAGGACTGGCTCACGCAGGCGGGACTGGTTCAGGTGGATACCGTCGTGGCGATGGCACGTAATGGCGTACCGCCGGCGGATAGCACGCTCAAGCAGTTCGCAATCATCAACCAGGCGCTCTGCTGAGCCACGTCGAAACAGCCGCCATCTTATGAATCGGGAAAAGGCAGGCGAATACCCAATGTCGAGTAGTCATCCCACCGATGAAGCATTCTGGGAACGCATTCGCGACGCGTATCCCAGGCAACAGCCGTTGCTGAACCTCAACAATGCCGCGGTCAGTCCCCCGCCGCTTGTGGTCGAACAGGCCATGATTGATGCCTATCGCCTCATCAGCCATAACCCGGATGTCAACATGTGGAGCAAGCTCGACGCCGCTCTCCCTGCCATCAAGCAGCAGCTCGCGCAACTGGCGGACTGCAGCCCGGAAGAAGTCGCGTTGAACCGCAATACTTCGGAGGGTCTGAGCACTGCCATTTTCGGCATACCGCTCACTGCCGGCGACCAGGTCCTGATTTCCGCGTGGGACTATCCGAGCGCGTGCGCGGCATGGCAGCAGCGCCAGCAAAGGGAGGGCATCGAGGTTGCGTGTGTCGACTTCGACCTGACGGCCAGCGACCAGGATATCTTCAAGGCGTACGAAGCGGGCATCACGCCGAAGACGCGAGTGATGCAGATCACCCACATGTATCACTGGAACGGCCGCGTCTTGCCGGTGAAGCGGCTCTGCGAGCTGGCCCGATCCAAAGGCATCATCACCATCATCGACGGCGCCCAGACTTTCGCCCAGATGCCGGTCAGCTTCCGCGATCTCGACTGCGACTACTTTGTTACAAGCCTGCATAAATGGCGCTTGGCGCACCGGTCGGCAACGGCATGTTGATCGTCAGGGAAAGCCGGATCGACAGCACCTGGCCGTTGCTGGCACCGTTCGATCCGCCGCCGCTGCGCATCAACAAGTTCGACCACTGGAATCTGGGCACCTATAACTCCGCGGTACAGGCGGGCATTGCGCCCGCGATCCACTTCCACCGGGAAATCGGCACCGAGAACATTCACGCGCGGCTGCGCGAGCTGACCCGCTATTGGGTGAACCAGGTTCGCGACCTCCCCGGATTCCGGCTATACACGCCGATCGATACGGACGAACTTGGCGCGGTAAGTTTGTTCTCCATGGATCGTCTGGATGCCAGGAAGATCGAGCAGGAACTCCGGCAGACCCACCGCGTGCACGTCAAGTTCCGCCAGGCCAGGCATGTCGCCGGACTTCGCGTATCTCCACATGTTTATATGCTGAAAAGCGATCTCGATCTCTTCGTGGATGCACTCAGGCGGGTCATCAGGCATGCCTGAGCATGCCGCGCTCCGCCGTCGACTTGGATGCTGCGGGCACGGTTCCCTGCGTTGACCAGTGCGCTGTCGGTCTTGCCGACAGCATGCACCGACGATGCAGGCGCTTACTCATCGCCTGCATGGAACTCTGATACGAATGCCGGCGCCTCTTCCATGCGATAGCGTCCGTTCTGGCACACGTAGTACATGGCCTGCTGGCCGCTGCGTGCGAACGTCACACAGCAGGAATGCTCGAAGCGTCCGAAACGGGTGATGCCGATCCCCGGCGAACCCGGCCACTCCCATACGCGCTGTTCTTCAACGCAGTCCAGCACGCGATGCTGCGTCCTGGGATGCATCGACGAATTGAGCATCATGTCGATGTACCCGAATACACCCAGCGATGGATAGCGCTGCCGCATTGCCGTCCATCGTTGCTTAGGCGACATTGCGGCCCTCCATGTCCGGCTTGATGTTCGCGGCCTTCAGCATTGCAATTGCCTGCAGATGATGGCTCCAGTGCCCGTCCTTGATCGTTTCGAGCATACGCATGGACTTGAAAACGTTCGTCATCAGTTCCTGAGTCTCTTCATATAGTCGCTTGTTGACAAACGTGCAGCGACCGGCAGCCCCGCCCGCTGTGCGGAGCGCCGGTCGGATTGCACGATTACTGCGCTTGCCTGAGTTGCTCCAGGATGCCAGCATCCTCAAGGGTCGACAGGTCTTGCGTAATCGGTTCGCCCTTTGCGATGGCGCGCAGCAGCCGGCGCATCACCTTGCCCGAGCGGGTCTTGGGCAGGTTGTCGGCAAAGCGGATTTCCTTTGGCTTGGCGATGGGGCTGATCTCCCTGGCGACCCAGTCGCGCAACTCCCTGGCGATCCGCTGCGCTTCATCGCCCTGAGGCCGAGTGCCCTTCAGCACGACATAGGCGCAGATGGCTTCGCCGGTGGTATCGTCCGGCTTGCCCACCACGGCGGCCTCCGCGACGTGCGGGTTGGCGACCAGCACCGATTCGATCTCCATGGTGCCCATACGGTGACCGGAGACGTTGAGCACGTCGTCGATGCGACCTGTAATGCTGAAGTAGCCGGTCTTTTCATTGCGCACCGCGCCGTCACCTGCCAGATAAAGCTTGCCGCCCAGCTCCTGCGGGAAATAGCTTGACTTGAACCGTTCCGGATCGCCCCAGACCGTACGAATCATGGACGGCCACGGGCGCTTGAAGACCAGGATGCCGCCTCGCCCATGCGGCAGTTCGTTGCCGGCTTCATCTACCACCGCGGCCATGATTCCCGGCAACGGCAGCGTGCACGAGCCCGGCAGCAACGGCGTCACGCCAGGCAACGGGCTGATCATGTGCCCGCCGGTTTCGGTTTGCCAGAAGGTGTCGACGATCGGGCATTTCTCGTTGCCAACATTCTTGTGGTACCACATCCACACTTCCGGATTAATCGGCTCGCCCACCGAGCCGAGCAGCCGCAGGCTGGACAGATCGTAGTGCTTCGGATGCAGGTCCGGGTCCTTGTCGCAAGCCTTGATCAGCGCGCGGATCGCCGTCGGGGCGGTATAGAAGATCGTGGTTCGATGCTTGCGGACCATGTCCCAGAAGCGATCGGCATTGGGGTAGGTCGGCACACCTTCGAACACGACCTGGGTCGCGCCCACCGCAAGCGGGCCGTAGGCGATATAGGTGTGGCCGGTGATCCAGCCGATGTCGGCCGTGCACCAGAATACGTCAGAGGGCTTAATGTCGAAGGTCCACTTCATCGTCAGCATCGCCCACAGCAGATAGCCACCGCATGCATGCTGCACCCCTTTGGGCTTGCCGGTAGAACCTGACGTGTAGAGGACGAACAGCGGATGCTCGGCTCCGACCCATTCCGGCTCGCAGGTGGTGAGCTGATCGACGATCAGCGAATCCAGCCAAAGGTCACGTCCGGGGACGAGATCGATGCTGGCGCCGGTGCGCTTGTAAACGATAACGTTGTTGACAGTGTCGCAACCGCCCAGGTCCAGGGCTTCGTCGACGATGGATTTCAGCGGCAGATGCTTGCCGCCACGCACCTGCTCGTCGGCCGTGATCACTGCCACCGCGCCAGCATCCGCAATCCGTTCGCGCAGGGACCTGGCCGAGAAGCCGGCGAAGACCACGGAATGCACCGCACCGATGCGCGCGCAAGCCTGCATGGCGGCGATACCTTCGATGGACATCGGCATGTAGATGACTACGCGATCACCCTGCCCGATGCCAAGCGCCCGCAAGCCGTTGGCAAACTGACAGACCCTTGCGTGAAGCTGCGCATACGTGATCCGCGTGACATGGCCGTCGTCGGCCTCAAAGATGATGGCTGTCTTCCCGGCATTGCCGTTCGCCAGATTCCGGTCCAGGCAGTTGTACGAAACGTTAAGCTCACCGTCCTCGAACCAACGGTAGAACGGGGCTCGCTCCTCATTCAGCGTCCTGGTGAACGGCTTATGCCAGCTGATGAGGTCATGCGCCTGCCGGGCCCAGAAGCCTTCGTAATCTCCTTCGGCTGCGGCGCATATCGCCCGGTAGCCATCCATGCCGGAAATGTTCGCGTTGTTGACAAACAGCGCGGACGGATTGAACAGCTCGGGTTCCCGTTTCAGGGGGGCGATGTCGGACATGGCTACTTCTCTGAGCGTTTTAGAAAATTTCCAACCGATGATCCAGCGTGCTGGTATCACCAGTAGCGATGTCTAAATGGCATCATGGCGACGAGGGGATCGGCGCAGCGCATGACAGTGATGGCTGTCGGCTACGGCGGTACGTACTTTGTATGTCCTCGGCATGAAGAGCGAGAGCAGGCTCGCGATCCGGATGAAGTATCGCATCGCAGCTCTGGCAGAAGCTGCCGAATACGCTTTGAACTTGCAATTTCCGGTGTTTTCTCGCCCGCTGTTGGAGGCCTGAACGCTGCGCCCCTGTGGCTGACAGGATGCGGAGGCCGGCGGCCAACGCGAAGCCGTCCCGGGACGGACGGCGCTCCAAACCTGGCAACCCTGAAGCAGAGCGGACTTGTATCAAAAACCCGGAGATGCCCCGGGTCTGCACTAACGGACTTAAGCTCAGAACTTGTGGCGGATGCCAACGACAGCGCCAAACTGGTTTGCACCCGGCTGCACGGCTTCGCTGCTCGCACCCAGCTGGTCATTGAACCCGTTCACCCCCAGGTTCGACTTGCCGCGGTTCAGTGCGTACGAAACCGTGGTGTAAAGATCCGTGCGTTTCGACAGTGCATAGTCAACCAGCGCAACGAACTGCCACGGGTTGCCGGCGTTCGACTGACGCAGGTTCTGGTAGTACGCAGAGCCGCTGACCGACAGCGCCGGCGATACCTGGTAGCCAACGCCGACCCAACCGAGGTTCGACACTGTGTTGGTCAGCGCAACGCCAGGCAGGGTGGCACCGTTGAACGCGTGGGCATATCGGTAACCGCCGTAGAGCTTGGCAGGACCGAATGTGTATGTCCCGGCGACTGCGGCCCGTCTGATCAGACTATTGGTCGACAGAGCCGTGGCCGCCGACCGGTTCGACTGGTCGTAAATGGCACCAACGGCGAATCCGCCTGCGGCATAGTTCACGGCGAACGAGTACTCACGCCCGTTGGTGAAATTGCCGGCGCGCTCCTGGTTGTTATTGTTGAAGCTATACAGGGCAGTCACGCTCAGGCCGCCGAACGTCCCCATATACTTGGCGGAGTTGTCGGCACGAGCCCCGCCCATGAAGGGGTCCTGTGCACCGATAGAATAGCGGCTCGCGATCGACATCGGGTCGTAGGTTACGCCAAAGTCATAGAATGGGGTCGTGTGCCGGCCCAGGGTCAGCTGGCCCCACTGGTTCTGCAGACCGACGTAGGCGCCGCGGCCAAAGAGTCGACCACCCTGCCCCGAGGCGCCGGTATCGAGGTTGAAGCCGCTTTCCAGCAGGAAAATGCCCTTCATGCCGCCGCCCAGGTCTTCTACGCCGCGCAATCCCCAGCGCGACCCGGACTGGTTGCCCGATTGCAGGGCCCACAGATTGTTGCCTTGAGCACCGGCGGGTACGGTACCCGTCGAAGCAACAGCCTTGTTCAGGTATTCAATACCCACATCAGCAACACCGTACAGCGTGACGTTCGATTGCGCATACGCGCTGGGGACCACCAGCAAGGCAGCCGCAATGGCTGACAGTTTGAATTTCATGAAATGATTTCCTCGAATAATGGTAAGTAGCCCATTCGCATCGGTTCGAATTCGGGCGAAGCAGATTCTGCATTAAATCCTCAAGACTTAACAATCTGCATTCAAGCCAGAATGTTGGTATTACATCTAAAGCTATTTTTAGGCCGGTGCTTATTTTCTTTTCAGAATTATCAGCCTAGAATGTGCGGGAGCTCTGCTGTCGCGTGTATGTCATCAGCATATATCGACACTTTCCATGGCTTTGCGGTAGAGCCCGTCCGGGGCTGCCCTTGGGCAGCCCTTCTTTTTATCAGCAACGGTTACACACTGCAGCGCTTGTAGTCAGGACGGGATCACCGCATGCCTGTGCTTCACCAGATACAACGCCAGTTCTATTTCATTTCGCAGCCCGAGCTTGCTCATGGCCGAGCACTTCTGGACGCTGATCGTCTTGACGCTGCGCTGGAATTTCCGTGCAATCTCCTGCAGCGGATAGCCTTGCACCAGAAGGCGAAGAACCTCGCGTTCGCGTGGGCTAAGACGATCGTCGCGCTGGTCTGCGCAATGGCGGGTCGGAGCAATCAACAACCCCTCAGTGGCCGGGTCTATGTACTTGGCACCTGAGAGGACGGTTTGGCATGCATCGGCCACGAACTGCAGACCCATCGATTTTGCAACAAACGCGTCGGCACCTTTCGCCAGCAATTGACGAACCAGACCGTGTGGACGCTCCCCCGAGAAGACCACGATCTTCACCTTCGGGTACATCCGGTGTAGCCGTTCGATCAAGCGCAACCCGTCGACCTCTCCACCATAGTCATAGCCGGTGATCACGATATCCGGCAGTAGCAGTGCATGCTTCCTGAGCTCCGAGAGAAGCCCATTGACGCTATCCGCGATGGCTATGACGTCAATGCCTTGACGGGCCATGTACGGCGCCAGTCCGGCGAGCACCACGGGATGATCGTCGGCAATCACAGCGGTAGTTTTGGTGCTCATTGCCCGGAAGCAGAATAGAGCCGCACAATCTTTCAGTATCCGTTTGCACGGTCGGCAAGACCGCTGAGCGGCTCACCGCGCTCGCCGCGGCGCAGATTGTCCAGGTCGGCCAGGACTGCCGTATCGTCTACCTCGTGCGGGGTCGTGGCGTATGTCATCGCAGTCGTAGCAGCGCCGGGCGAAAAAGGGGAAATCATGATGCGATGAACACGCCAGCATCTGATAGGAAAAAATTACTGCATCCGGGCACGCACCAAGATGACGCACTCCTAGGGTAAATCCCGACGAATATTGCGGTGCACATGTACGCGCGCTGTGCGCACGGCATGCAATGCCAAACGGGACACATGAAACCGCAGCTATTACTGTCATGGCCCGGAATACCCCACCAAGCGCGTGGGCGCACATGCTTCAATGTCGCATCCCACAAAGACCCTGGCCCCCGGTCCAGGAGTCGTTGCCATGTCAGAGAAGAAGCCGTTCGAGAGCTTTATCGGCCAAGACGAATCAACCCGGATCATGAGCGCCCTGCACCACCGGATTTCGGGATCTTGCAGCGCGAGGCGTTCCACACTGCAGCGGAAGCCGATCCAGGGCATTTGCCTGATCCCGCCGGGCGTCTGATGGGTGATTCGTCAGTCGATCACGTGCGACTCGCGGCCTGATTTATCCACTAAGAAAGGAGACACCGTGAACCCCTTCATCTTGCGTCTGCTGGCGCGGCGCATCGGTCTGGCGCTGATCTCGCTGCTGGCCGTCTCGGCCATCGTCTTCGCCATCACCGCGGTATTGCCCGGCGATGCCGCGCAGGAACAACTCGGCCAGGACGCCACACCCGAAGCCCTGGCCGCGCTGCGTTCCCAGATGGGCCTCGATGTCCCCGCGCCGGTGCGCTACGCGCAATGGCTGGGCGGTATGGTGACCGGCAATGCCGGCGAGTCGCTGGTCACCCGCATGCCGGTCTCGGAGGCCATCGGCAGCCGCCTACCCCAATCGCTGCTGCTGGCCGGCCTGACCGCGCTGATCTCGGTGCCGGTGGCGCTCGGCCTCGGCATCCTGGCGGCGGTCTACCGCGGGACCTGGTTTGACCGCAGCGTCAGCCTGGGCGCGGTGGCAGTGGTTTCCGTGCCGGAGTTCCTGGTCGCCACGCTGGCCGTATTGCTGTTCGCGGTCCACCTGCGCTGGCTGCCGGCGCTCGCCTATATCGGCACCGACGATTCCTGGGACAAGATCGTGCGTTCGCTGGCCATGCCGGTGCTGAGCCTGTGCTGCGTGATCGTCGCGCAGATGCTGCGCATGACCCGCGCGGCGGTGATCGACCAGCTCAACGCGCCCTACATCGAGATGGTGCGGCTCAAGGGCGCATCCTCGACCCGCATGGTGCTGTTCCACGCGCTGCCCAACGCCATCGGCCCGATTGCCAATGCCGTGGCGCTGAGCCTGTCTTACCTGCTTGGCGGCGTCATCATCATCGAGACCATCTTCAACTACCCGGGGATCGCCAAGCTGATGGTGGACAGCGTCGCCCAGCGCGACATGCCCGTGGTCCAGGTGTGCGCCATGATTTTCTGTTGTGCGTACCTGATCCTCGTCACGCTTGCCGATGTGTGCGGCATCGTCGCCAATCCGCGTCTGCGCCACCGCTGAAGCCTTGAACGCCATGCAGGAGCTGCAACTCATGTCCCCTACCTCCAACACGCACGCCACCCCCGCCGTGAGTGCCCCCGACCAAGGCGGTCGCCGCCCGCGCCTGCCCAAACTGGGCATCACCGGCTGGATCGGCAGCCTGATCCTCATCGGCTGGCTGGTCGCCGCCATTGTTGGCCCGATCCTGATCAGCCATGACGGCACGCCCACGGGCGAGATCCAGGTCTTCGGCCCGATCAGCGCCGCGCACTGGCTCGGCACCGACTACCTGGGACGCGACATGCTGACGCGCGTGATCCTGGGCGCGCGCTACACCGTCTGCGTGGCCCTGGTCTCGACCCTGTGCGCCAGCGGCATCGGCATCACGCTGGCATTGCTGGCCACCGTCAGCGGCCGCTGGATCGATGCCGGCCTGAGCCGCGGCCTCGATACGCTCACGGCGATCCCGAGCAAGATGTTCGCGCTGATCATGGTCGCGGCCTTCGGTTCGTCAGTCTGGATGCTCGCCCTCACGGCGGCGATCATCTACATCCCGGGCGCCTATCGCATCGCGCGCTCGCTGGCGGTCAACATCAATGCGATGGACTACGTGACCGTCGCGCGCACCCGCGGCGAAGGCACTGCCTACATCATGCGGCAGGAAATCCTGCCGAACATCCTCGGCCCCATGCTGGCTGACCTGGGGCTGCGCTTCGTCTACGTCGTGCTGCTGCTCGCGAGCCTCAGCTTCCTGGGCCTGGGCATCCAGCCGCCCGATGCCGACTGGGGTTCGCTGGTGCGCGAGAACATCGGGGCACTGTCCGAAGGCAGCATGGCCGTGGTGGCGCCGGCGCTGGCCATCGCCAGCCTGACCCTCGCCGTCAACCTTGTTATCGACAACCTGCCGGGTCGCTCGGCACGTAACGGAGTCAAATAAATGGGCACGTCCGTAAAGGTCAGCAATCTGCGCATCACCGCAGGCCAGGCGACGTTGGTAGATGGTGTGGACTTCGAGATCGAGCCCGGCAAGGTGCTGGCACTGATCGGTGAGTCCGGCTCGGGCAAGACCACGACCGCGCTGGCGCTGATGGGCTTCGCGCGCCACGGCTGCGAGATCTCCGGCAGCATCCGGGTCGGCACCACCGACGTGCTGCACCTGTCGCCGGGCGAACAGCGCCGGCTGCGCGGGCGCGAGATCACCTATATCGCGCAGAGCGCGGCGGCCTCGTTCAACCCGTCGCGCACCATCATGGACCAAGTGGTCGAACCGGCGCTGATCCACCGGCTCATGGATCGCAAGGCTGCCGAGAAGAAGGCGGTCGCGCTGTTCCGCGAACTGGCGCTGCCCGACCCTGATTCCATCGGCGAGCGCTACCCCCACCAGGTTTCCGGTGGCCAGCTACAGCGCCTGATGGCCGCAATGGCCCTGATCACCGATCCCGACCTGGTGATCCTGGACGAGCCGACCACGGCACTGGACGTCACCACGCAGGTCGAAGTGCTGCGCGTGTTCCGACGCGCGGTGCAGGAACGCCGCACCACCGCGGTCTATGTCAGCCACGACCTGGCCGTGGTGGCCCAGGTGGCGGACCACATCCTGGTGCTGCGCGAAGGCAAGATGCGCGAGCTGGGCGAGACCGACCAGATCCTGTACCAGCCCGCCGACGACTACACGCGCTGCCTGCTGGCCGCGGCGCGGCCGACCGAGCGTCCCGGCGCGCCGGTGGACCCGGACAAGAGCCCCCTGCTGCTCGAGGTCCGCGATCTTTCCGCCGGCTACGGTGCCGTCGATGCGCACGGGCAGCCGGCCTCGAAGATCCTGGAGGGCGTGGGCCTGAAGCTGTACCGGGGCCAGGCGATCGGCGTCATCGGCGAGTCGGGTTCGGGCAAGACCACGCTGGCGCGCGCGATTGCCGGCCTGGTGGCGCCGTGCTGTGGCAGCATCGCGTTCAACGGCCGTCCGCTGAAGCCGACAGTGGCCGAACGCAGCCGCGATGAGCTGCGGCGCATCCAGATCGTGTTCCAGATGGCCGACACCGCGCTCAATCCCGCGCGCACCATCGAGGAGATCCTGGCGCGGCCGCTGCAGTTCTTCCACGGCTTGCGCGGCGAAGCCCAGCGGGCGCGGATTCGCCAGTTGCTCGATCTGGTGCGGCTGCCGATCGGCGTGGCCCAGCGCACGCCCGGTGGCCTGTCCGGAGGGCAGAAGCAGCGCGTGAACCTGGCCCGGGCACTCGCGGCCGATCCTGAGCTGATCCTGTGCGACGAGATCACCTCGGCGCTGGACACCGTGGTCGGCGCGGCCATCCTCGACCTGATGGCCGAGCTGCGCAAGGAGCTGGGTGTCTCGTATCTCTTCATCAGCCACGACCTGCACACCGTGCGCTCGATCTGCGACGAGATCGTGGTGATGCAGCATGGCCGCAAGCTGACCCAGGTCGCGCACCAGGACTACGACCGCGGTCCGCACCACCCCTACTACGCGCTGCTGGCGCGCTCGGTGCCCGAGTTGCGCCGCGGCTGGATCGATGAAGTCGATCTCCATGGCGAAAGTGGGATCGCGGTTGGGGTCGCCGGCCCCGAATTCCACTACAAACAGCCGCGCATTGCATGCCCGCGCATCTGAACAAAGCCACGAGCCGACGCATACACTCCCCTCTCCCGCAAGCGGGAGAGGGGAGCAAACCATCATCCAGGGCTTGTCAGTAATCCGGGCCGGCTTGCGCCGGCCGCTTGTGAGGACTTCTTTTAAAGTCACTGGGTTCCCGCGCACGTGCCCCGGAGGGGTATGTGCGGGAACGACGGTCGTTAGCTAAACGACGTTAGCGCCGTCGCGCCGGATCTGCGAGAGCACGGTGGAGCCAAGGCCTACCGCACTCCCTGCCCCTTCAAGCTCAGGCATCCAGCCAGACGTTCTCAGCAAACGAATAGCCCATCAGCCCACCCAGCGGGATCGGCGACAAGCCTTTGAGCTTCGACGAATGTGCGTCGATGCTGGCCAGGAACAGCGGGATGCCGATGCCCGCTTCCGCATGGATCATGGTCTGCATGTCGGCATACAACTGCTTGCGTTTGGCGGTATCGGTTTCGCCCCGCGCGGCCACCAGCAGTTGGTCGAACTTGGGGTTCTTCCAGCGCGATTCGTTCCAGGGCGCATCGGACTTGTAGAACTGCGTGAGGATGGTGTCGGCGCTGGGGCGCGGGTTGACATTGCCGAAGCCCACGGGGCTGTTGAGCCAGTGGTTCGACCAGTAGCCGTCGGCAGGCATGCGCTTGATGTCGAGGTCCAGGCCGACGCGCTGCGCTGTCTGCTGCAACACCGTCGCAATCTCCACCGAATACAACGCGGCCGGCGAGGTCACCACCGGCACCTTGCCCGTCACGCCGGCTTTGCGGAAATGAAACTTCGCCTTCTCCGGATCGAAGGGTCGCTGCGGCAAATCCTTGAAGAAGAACCGGTTGGTGGGGTCGATTGGCTGGTCGTTGCCGACCATCGCATAGTCGAGCGCGATAGCTTTTTTCATCTGTTCGCGGTCTTGCAGGTACTTCATGCCCATCAAGAAGTCCGGGTTCATGCCTGGACCCGCGTCCTTGCGCATGATCAGGTCTGTGTACTGCCCCGATTGCGTGACGAGGATGCCAAAGCCCGGTGTACCTTTGACGCGGGCCACGGCGCGGGGGTTGACCATGGCCACCAGGTCCATGCCGCCCGACAGCAGCGCGTTGACACGCGCACTGTCATCGGCGATGCCGACGAACTCGATTTCGTCGAGATAGGGCTTGCCGGGCTTCCAGTAGGCGCCGTTGCGCACCACGAGCGTGCGCACGCCGGGCCTGAATTCCTTGATCTTGTAGGGTCCGGTACCGATGCCGGCACTGAAGTCGGTGGTGCCGTCCTTGACGATGTGGAAATGGAAGGTCCCAAGGATCACCGGCAGGTCGGCATTGGGGCTGGTGAGCACCACCGTGACCTCGTTCGGGCCGGTGGCTTTCACGCTCTCGATCTGCTCGGCCAGCACCTTGGCCTTGGAAACGGTGGCGGGATCCTTGTGGCGCATGATCGAATACACCACGTCAGCCGGGGACAACGCCTTGCCGTCGTGGAAGGTCACGCCCTTGCGCAGCGTGAAGATCCAGGTCTTGGCATCGGTGGTGTTGAACGACTCGGCCAGGGCAGCCCGCGGCGTCAGGCTTCTGTCGAGCGAGGTCAGCCCGTTGTAGACCATGTTGCAGCGCACGTAGTCGCTCTGGTTCGACTGCTTGGCCGGATCGAGCGTATCTGAGGCGGCTGCGGTGGCGACGGCCACGCGGATACGGCCGCCGCGCTTCGGCGTCTCTGCATGGGCCGTGGCGGCTACGCCGGCAAGGCTGCCAGCCAGCGTGGCCTGCATGCCGCCTGCCAGCAGCATCGCCAGCACGTCACGCCGCGTGGCGCCGCGCTTGAGCAGATCCATCACACGAAGGCTTTCGCCGGGGCCGACAATGTTCTCGAACTCGTTACCGCTATCGTTCATGGTTGGTTGTGCTCCTGATTATTCTAAGAGGGGAACAGGGGGACCGCGGCGAAAACCCAACAGCTGCGCAAGGCTTAGGCAAGCCGGTCCTTGAGCTGGTAGTACAAGCCCACGGCCGGCAGGAACCAGGGCGGGCCGAAATGCCCGGGAATGGCAGGCCAGTCGCGCTCGCGCCATGGATTGGCAGCCGCGTCGCCGGCCATCACCGCAGCCATGCGCTCGCCCATGTGCACCGACATCTGCGTGCCGTGGCCGCTGTAGCCCATGGAGTAGAAGAGGCCGTCGCGCTCGCCGGCATGCGGCAGGCGGTCCTGCGTCATGTCGACCAGTCCGCCCCAGCAATAGTCGAGCCTGACGTGGCCGAGTTGCGGGAAAATCTCGGCCAGGCCGGCGCGCAGGATCTCCCCGCTGGCGGCATCCTGCTGGGGGCTGGAAATGGCAAAGCGCGCCCTCCCGCCGAACACCAGCCGGTGGTCCGGCGTGAGGCGGAAGTAATGGTGAATGTTGGCCACCGTGACATAGGTGCGGCGTTTGGCCAGCAGTGCATTAGCACGCTTGGCGCCCAGCGGCTCCGTGGTCACGATGAAGCTGCCGATCGGCACGATGCGCCGGCGCAGCCACCCGAAGCTGCCGTAGCCACCGTGGCGCGAAGCCCCGGTGGCGAGCAGCACCTGCCGGGCCAGCACCGTGCCGCGCGCGGTGTGCAGGCGGTGCACCTGCCCCTGCACGCGTTCAATGCGGCTTACGCAGGTGCCAGTGTGGATCTGTGCGCCGTGGCGCTCTGCGGCCACGGCCAGGCCTTGCGCGAAACGGCCCATATGCATCTGGCCGCTGCGCTTGTACAGCAGGCCGCCATGGAAGCGCTCGCTCTGTACCTCGGCACGTACGCGCGCCGCGCTGAGAATTTCCACATCGGTATCCACGCCGTCGGCGATCAGGCGCTCGGCGCTGCGCCGCAGCGCGTCCATTTGGTGAGCCTTGGTGGCGAGCTTGAGCTTGCCGTTGCGCTGGAAGTCGCAGGCGATGCCCTCGTCGCGCACGATGCGCTCCACTGTATCGACTGCGTCGTCATAGGCGTGGTACCAGCCGCGGGCGCGTTCCACGCCCACCCGGGCGGCCAGTTCCGCGTAATCCACCGCGAGCCCGTTGTTCACATGGCCGCCATTGCGCCCCGAGGCCTCGGGCGCCACGGTGGCGCCGGCCTCCAGCACCACCACGCTGACGCCACGCCGCGCCAGCGCCAGCGCCGCCGAGAGCCCCGTGAAGCCGCCGCCGATGATGGCCACGTCGACCTGCGGCGGCAGATTGTGCGCGTCCAGTGCCAGTGTTGGCACTGAATCGTTCCAGTAGGAATCAAGCTTCATGGTGGGGACGGAGCTGTGGAAGCTAAATTCAAAGGCCGACGACGCCGGGCAGGCCACCGATGTCCTGGATCTCGGTGTAGCGGTACGCCGCGTTGCCCGGGCCGTGGCCGCGGTTCACGAATACCTTGTTGACGATGCCGATGTCGTCGGCCGACATCAGGTCGTAGCGCAGGCTCGACGACACGTGCAGCACATCTTCGGGATTGCAGCCCAGGGAGTCCAGCATGTACTCGAAGGCCTTCAGGCGCGGCTTGTAGGCCTGGGCCTGCTGCGCGGTGTAGACGCGGTGGAACGGCGCGCCGAGCATGGCCACATTCTTCTGGATCTGGGAGTCCGAGGCGTTCGACAGGATCACCAGCGGAATCTCCTTGGCCACCTTGGCCAAGCCGGCGGGCACATCCTCATGCGGGCCCCACGTCGGCACGGCGTCATAGTACTGCTGGCCATCGGTGTCGAAGTACTGGATCTTCCACTTCTTGCACAGGCGGCGCACGGCGTTCTTCAGCACCACTTCGTAGGGCTGCCAGTCGCCCAGCACCTCGTCGAAACGGTAGGCGCTGAAATCGGCGATGAACTGCTCCATCTGCTCGGCAGGGATGCGATCGGCGAACAGTTCGCGCGTCATTTCGCTCATGCGGAAACGCGTAAGCGTGCCGTAGCAGTCGAAGGTCACATACTTGGGACGGAAGGTCATGGTCTCTGATCCTCAGGGTTTACCGGTCGTCGACCGGGGTGGAGCCGCGCCTTGTCCGGCGCAGGCGACAGAATTATTGCGAAGGAATTAAAGCACGCGGCCGAACAGTGTTTGTACGGAAATGAGAGCGTGGCACGCGGCGAAACTGCGGTTTGTCATGGGTCCCGCGGCATGTCATGCGGTCGGCACCGCGGGCGAGCGCAGGCGAGTGATGACGCACCGCTAACGCGCCGCAGCAAAATCGATCAGCACGCTTTTGAAGCGCAAATTCGCCTCTACGGCCTGGCGCCCCAGATCCTTGCCGATGCCCGACTGGTGGTAGCCCCCGGTGGGAATCACGAAATCCGAACTGCGCCCGTAGCGGTTGATCCACACCGTGCCGGCGGCGATGCCGCGCATGGCGCGCAGCGCTCTTCCGATATCGGCCGTGTGTACGCCGGCGGCCAGGCCGTAACGCTCGTGCGAGGCGAGCGCCAGGCCCTCTTCTTCGTCGTCGAAGGTTTGCACCGTGAGCACCGGACCGAAGATTTCCTCCTGCACGGCAGGATTGTCCGCGCGCACGCCCTCGATCAGCGTGGGCTGGAAGTATGCGCCGCCCGGCCCGCCGTCGAACAGCCCGCCGCCGCTGCGCACCTGCGCGCCCGGGCCGCACGCGCGCTCGACGATGTCGAGGATGCGCGCCGCTTGCGCTGCGGAGATGATGGGCGGCAGCGTCGCCGCGTCATCCCAGGTCGCACCGGGCCGCAGCGCGGCAAAGCGCGCCGCGATGCGCTCGATCAGCGCCTCGGCGATGCCGCGCTGCACAATCAGGCGCGAGCCCGCGACGCATACCTGGCCGGCATTGCCGGTGATGGCGCCGGCAATAATGCCAGCCAGCCGATCGAGGTCCGGCGCATCATCGAATACCAATTGCGGGCTCTTGCCGCCCAGCTCCAGCGTGACTGGCTTGGGGCCGTGTAACGCGCAACTGGCCATGATCGCGGCGCCCGTTTGCGTCGATCCCGTAAAGGTCATTTTCGAGATCAGCGGGTGGCGCGTGAGCGCATCGCCCGTGGTCCGCCCGTCGCCCTGCACCACGTTGAACAAGCCCGGCGGCACGCCCGCCTCGATCGCCAGTTGGGCCAGGCGCACGGCGGAGAACGGCGTCAGCTCGGAAGGCTTGAGCACCACCGCGTTGCCGGCGGCAAGCGCCGCACCCACCTTCCACGACACCATCACCAGAGGGAAATTCCACGGGGTGATCGCACCCACCACGCCGTACGGCTCGGCCACCACCATGCCCAGGTGATCGTGCTGCGTGGCCGCCACGTCGCCACCGAGCTTGTCGGCATATTCGGCGAAGAATCGCAGGCCTTCGGCGGTGAAAGGCACATCCCAGGCCGAGGCAGCCCGCACCGGCCGCGTGGAGCACACGGCTTCGAGCGGCGCGAGACCCTGCACATCCGCTTCGATCAGGTCGGCCCAGCGGCGCAGCACGCGCGCCCGCTCACGCGGGGCACGGCGCGCCCAGTCGCTGGTGCGCCAGGCCTTCCACGCGTCCTGCACCGCTGCATCCACGGCGGCGGCGTCAGCCAGCGGCAGCTCGGCATGCACCTCGTTATCGGAGGGGCGCCGCACGGGGATGCGGCCGGCATCAGGCACGAGCCGTCCGCCGATGAAATGGCCCGAGGGAACGGAGACAGTCTGGGGGTCGAATAGTTGCACGGAAAGCGGGGCGCCGGGGGTCGGCACCGATAGTGGATTCATGCCTCCATGCTAGACAAGAAGCCTCAGCATTTGTCTCCGTTACGGACCGCGCTACCGCATCGAATTGCGAAACTGCCACCCCACGCGGACGATTCTTGCATCCTCCGGATAAACCCGAGGGCGTCCTGGCTCCGCGCGAACGATATGGTCCAGGATAAGTCCGATCGATCACCACAACGACATCGCCATGCCTGCGGCAGCGGGCCGGCCCAATGGCTGGACAGCTTTGACCTGCCGCGCCAGGCTGCCGGAAGCCTTCTGCCAAACATTCTGCTGCCACGGCCCGCATAACAGCAGCGTGCTTCATTCAGTCCCCTGAATGCAGCACCACGCCATGTGCCACCCGTCCTAAGCTTGAGGCAAAGACCTGCCTGTTGTGAAGTCCGCAAAGCGCGTTCTGTCAGTCCGGTCAGACCCTTGTTCCAAACCAACGCCGAGCCGCCGCCCATGCCCGACAACGCTCCCCCACTGCCTGCGCGATTCATGCGGCTGGCAGAATCCGACCGTCCCGCCATCACCCTGCGCATCGATGGCCACAGTGCCACCGCACTGGCGGGCGACACCCTTCTGGTTGCACTGCTGCTGCATGGCCGGCGCGTGCGCGACAGCGAATTCGGCGACGGCCCGCGCGCGGGCTTCTGCCTGATGGGCGCCTGCCAGGACTGCTGGGTATGGACGCCCGCGGGCGAGCGCCTGCGCGCCTGTTCCACGCCTGCCGAGGCCGGCATGGAGGTGCTGACCCGACCGCCCGCGCACCACTGGCCCGCGACGCCAGACCTGCAGGAATCGCTCGCGCGCCACGCGCCGGGAGCCACCGCATGAGCGCGCCGTCAGCATTGCCCCGCATCGTCGTGGTCGGCACCGGCCCCGCCGGCGTACGCGCGGCCCAGGCACTGGTACAGGCCGGACTGCGCCCTACCGTGATCGACGAAGGCCGGCGCGACGGCGGCCAGATCTACCGCCGCCAGCCCGAAGGCTTCAAACGCTCCTACGCCAAGCTCTATGGCAGCGAGGCCGACAAGGCCCAGGCGCTGCACCGCGACTTCGACGCACTGCGCGCGCAGATCGACTACCGCCCTAACACGCTGGCGTGGAACCTGACCGAGGGCGAGCTGCACGTCGTGCGCGAGGACGAGCCGCAGACGCTGCCCTTCGACGCACTGCTGGTGTGCTCCGGTGCCACCGACCGGCTCATGCCGGTGCCTGGCTGGCACCGCGCCGGCTGCTATAGCCTGGGCGCCTCGCAGATCGCGCTGAAGGCACAGGCCTGCGCCATCGGTACGCAAGTCGTCTTCCTCGGCAGCGGGCCGCTGCTCTACCTGGTGGCCTCGCAGTACGTGCAGGCCGGCGCGCGCGTGGCGGCGGTACTCGACACCGCCCCCGCTAATAAATCCTGGGGCGCCATTGCCGGCCTGCTGGCGCGCCCCCGGCTGGCGCTGCGCGGGCTCGGACTGATCCGCGGCCTCAAGCATGCCGGCATACCGGTGCTGCAGGGCGTGACCCCGCTGGCGATCGACGGCGATGACCGCCTTGGCGTGCAGGCCGTGACCGTGCGCGATGCGCGCGGGCGCGAGCAGCGCTTCGAATGTGACGCCGTGGGCCTGGGCTGGCACCTGCGCGCCGAGACGCAACTGGCCGACCTCGCGCGCTGCGAGTTCGCCTTCGAACCCGTGAGCCGCCAGTGGCTGCCGCGCATCGACACGGACGGCCGCAGCAGCACGCGCGGCGTGTACCTGGCCGGCGACGGCGCCCGCATCCTCGGTGCCGATGGGGCCGAGGCCGCGGGTCGGCTCGCGGCGCTGGCGGCTCTGGCCGACCTCGGGCATGAGCGGGGCCGCGCACAATATGCCGCGGAATCGGCTGCGCTGCGCCGCACCCTCGACCAGATGGACCGCTTCCGCCAGGGGCTGGCGCGCGCCTTCCCGTGGCCGCACGCGCAGGCCGCCGCCCTGCCCGATGCCGCGGTGGTATGCCGCTGCGAAGCCGTGACGGTGGGCGAGCTGCGCCGCTGCGTGACCGAACTGGACAGCCAGGAGGTCAACCGGGCCAAGGCCTTCAGCCGCGTTGGCATGGGCCGCTGCCAGGGCCGCTTCTGCGGCCATGCCGCGGCCGAGATCGTGGCGCAGGCCTGCGCCATCCCGGTCGAACAAGTCGGTCGCCTGCGCTCGCAGGCACCGGTCAAGCCACTGATGATGAATACACGTGAGGTGCAGCCATGAGTGGCACCAAAACTAGCACGACAGCGAGCACGGCAACCAGGACGCACGACGCCGATGTGCTGGTGCTCGGTGGCGGCCTGATGGGCACCACCACCGCCTTCTTCCTGCGCCAGCAGGGCCTCTCGGTGGTGCTGCTGGAACGCGAGCTGGTCGGGCGCCAGGCCAGCGGCACCAACTTCGGCAATGTGCGCCGCCAGGGACGCGCGCTGCACCAGATGCCGCTGGCCAATCGCGCGCGTGCCGTCTGGGGGCGCGTGAAGGAACTGCTGGGTGAAGACCTCGAGTTCGTCCCATACGGCCACCTGCGCGTGTGCTACACCGAACAGCAGGCCGCGGTGCTCGAGCAGCACGCGCGCGACGTGAAGCCGCTCGGACTGGAGCTGGAGCTCTTCAGCGCCGAGCAGTTGCGCCGGCGCTGGGGCATCTTTGCGCCCGGCGTGGTGGCGGGTTCGTATTCACCGCAGGACGGCCATGCCAACCCGCGCCTGGCCGGCCCGGCCTTCGCACGCGCCGCGCGTCGCGCCGGCGCACAGATCGTCGAGCACGCCGAGGTGATGCAGGTCGAGCACGACGCCAATGGCTTTGTTGCCTACACCGCCGATGGCCGGCGCTTTCGTGCTCCGCAGATGCTGGTGGCCTGCGGCGCCTGGTCCAACCACCTGGCCGAGCAGTTCGGCGAGGCCGTGCCGATGGACGCGCGCGGCCCGCAGATGGGCGTGACCGAGCCGCTGCCCTATGCCATCGGCCCTTCCATCGGCGTTTCGACGCCGATCGAGCATGAGAGCCTGTACTTCCGCCAGATCGCACGCGGCAACATCGTCTTCGGCGGCGGCCTCAAGGGGCCGGCCTACATCGACCGCATTCGCGCCTACGTGAAGCCCGACAACGTGCTGCGCCAGCTGCGCGAACTGCGCCACTTCGTGCCGGCCTTCGAGCATGTGCAGCTGATTCGGGTGTGGAGCGGCATCGAAGGCTATACCGCCGACTGGCAGCCCGTGATCGGCCCCAGCGCCACGGTGCCCGGCCTGTACTACGCCTTCGGCTTCAATGGCGAGGGCTTTGCGATCAGCCCCGGCGTGGGCGAAACCATGGCCGAGCTGATCGCCACGGGCCGTACCTCGATTCCGCTGGAGCCCTATGCCATCGGGCGCTTTGCCCGCGCGCAGGTGCTGCAGGAAACAAACTGATGCTTCCCTCGCCCGCTTGCGGGAGAGGGACCGGGGGTTGAGGGCAGGCGTTGGCAACAACACCGAAGCGCGTTACTTCGTTGACGCTCCAGCCCTCACCCCTCTCCCACTTCGCGAGAGGGGGAAAAAAACACTCGCAGCTATCAGGCCCTTGCTACCGCACGAGGCGCCACCATGTTCTCCGGGCGCAAGATTTCGGCCAGAAGCTCACTACTGATGAGCCGCTCGGATTGCACTAGCTCCACGACGGTGCGACCAGTCTCCTGTGCTAGCCTTGCGATCCGCGTAGCATTCTCATATCCGATGTACGGATTGAGCGCTGTCACAATACCAATCGACCGCTGAACCAGCGCGGAACACCGATCCGGGTTCGCGGTAATGCCCGCGATGCACTCGCGGTCCAGCATACGCACCGCCCGATCGAGTAGCCGGATGGAGTCAAAAAGCTTATATGCAATGAGGGGTTCCATGGCATTAAGTTGCAACTGACCGGCCTCGGCGGCCAGGGTCAGCGCCGCATCGTTGCCTGCGATTTCATAGGCCACCTGGTTCACCGCTTCTGGAATAACCGGATTGACTTTTCCGGGCATGATCGAGCTACCAGGCTGGCGCGGAGGAAGGTTGAGTTCCCCAAGGCCAGCCCGGGGACCGCTCGACAGCAAGCGCAAGTCATTGCTGATTTTCGAGAGCCGCAGGGCGGTCTTCTTGATCAGGCCTGAAAGCAGTACGAAGTCGCCCATGTCCGATGTTGCCGCAATGAGGTTGGCTGCGGAACGAATCGGGAAGCCGGAGAGCGCCGCCAGTTCCTCGATGGCGATCGCCTGATAGCGCGGGTCTGCGTTGATGCCAGTGCCGATCGCCGTACCACCGAGATTAACGGCGCACAGCGCAGCGGGGATGAGCGTGTGAAGCTGCTCGAGGTCCGCGGATACGGTGTCAGCCATGGCCCGGAACTCCTGTCCAAGCGTCATGGGAACCGCATCCTGGAGCTGGGTGCGGCCCATCTTCAGGATGGTGTCGAACTGCTCCGCCTTGCTCGCCAGGGTCGTGGCGAGGTGGCTGAGGCTCTCCAATAGCGGGAGATGGGCAAGCAGCAGCCCCACGCGGATGGCGCTCGGATACGCATCATTCGTCGATTGCGACATATTGATGTCGTTGTTGGGATGGAGGTGCCTGTAATCGCCTTTTTCTTGTCCCAGGTGTTCCAGTGCACGGTTGGCGAGCACTTCATTGACATTCATGTTCGAGGAGGTGCCAGCGCCGCCCTGAATCATGTCAACGACAAACTCGTCATGTAAGGCACCGTCGATGACTTCCGCGCACGCCTTTGCAATGGCCGCATGCTTGGCCGCATCCAGCAGGCCGATCCGGTAATTGGCATTGGCGGCCGCATGCTTGACAAGGGCCAGTGCCTTGACAAATTCTGCGTACTCGCCAATGCGGCGGCCGGAGAGATGAAAATTCTCCTTTGCTCGCAGCGTTTGAACGCCGTAGTACAAAGTGTTATCGAGATTTCTGACGCCCAGGAAGTCCTTTTCCTGGCGAGTGGATTGAAGTGCGGTCATAGTATGGCTGGAGTGCTGATCTGTTGAATTACGGCGCGGCCACCAGCGCCCGCCGGGCGACTTCGCAGAACCAGCGCACGCCCAACGGCAGCGCATCGTCGTTGAAGTCGTAGCAAGGGTGGTGCAGTGGACGCTCGCCGTCGGGCCCCGGTTCGGCACGGCCCTGGCCCAGCCAGAGATAAGCGCCGGGCTTGCGCTGCAGCATGAAGGCGAAGTCCTCCGAGGTGAAGGCGGCACGCGGAGCGATCTGTGCCTGCAAACCGATGGCGCGTGCCGCGTCCAGGGCCAGCGCCGCCTCGGGCGGCGTATTCACGGTGGCCGGATAGTAGCGGACGTAGTTGACTTCAACCTGCGTGCCGCTCCCCCGCGCCACGCCCTCGGCCATGGCACGCAGCGCGCTCTCGATGCGGTCCTGCGACGCGGCATCGAAGCTGCGCACCGTGCCGGTAATCTGCACTTCGGCCGGCAGCACGTTGTGGCTGTGCCCGCCCTCGATACGCGTGACCGACAGCACGGCCGATTCAGCGGGGTCGATGCAGCGCGCCACGATGGTGTGCAATTGCGACACCAGTTGGCTGGCGGCAAGAATGGCGTCGGGGGTGTGGTGCGGTTGCGCGGCATGTCCGCCGCGCCCGCGCAGCACGATGTCGAACCGGTCGGCAGCCGCCATGATGGCGCCTGGGCGCGTCTGCGCGTGGCCCAGCGGCAGGTCGGGCCAGTTATGCAGCGCATAGACGCTGTCGCAGCGAAAGCGCTCGAACAGGCCGTCTTCGATCATCCGGCCCGCGCCACCCTGCCCTTCCTCGGCCGGCTGGAAGATGAAGTGCACCGTACCGTCGACGCCGGTGCGCGCGAGCTGGCGCGCGGCGCCGACGAGCATGCTGGTGTGGCCGTCGTGCCCGCAGCCGTGGTGCTTGCCGGGCGCGCGGCTGGCATGGGCCGCACGGCCAAGTTCCATCATAGGTAGCGCGTCCATATCTGCGCGCAGGCCCACGGTCCGCTTGCCCTGGCCGCCGCGCAGCGTGCCCACCACACCGGTGCCGCCAATGCCCTCTTGCACCGTAAGACCAAGCAGGCGCAACGACTGCGCCACGATGCCTGCCGTGCGATGTTCCTCGTAGGCCAGTTCAGGATTGGCATGGAGGTCGCGGCGCAGCGCGACCAGGTCCGGCAGCAGATCGGCCACCGGTTCGGCGATCATGCTCCAGGTCACAGGCCGGCCTCCGCAGCATCAGCGAGTTGCGCCAGCGTGTGAAAGTGATAGTCCGTAGTAGGGACTTTGAAATCCCGAAGGGCCATGAGAACGCTCCTGAAAGGTTGGATGCCAAGAAGACACAGCACAGCGGCGCAGTCATGCTGCGTAACCCAAGCTTAAGAGCAGTCGCACCGACGATGGTACCGATCGCAGCGCACCGCACCGCAGTGAATTGCGTTTTGCCGCACCGTACGAGCAGATTGTTGGGCGCCTCAAATGGATCGCTTGTTGGCGTCGAAGCGTCGCGCCTGTTCATGGGTATGGATATCGCCTATTCGAACCTGGCGACGAATCCGTACGCGATTGATATCTACGAGCCGGTGTACGGGCAAGCGAAACCGCCGGTATCGCCAAACATACCGACGCGTGAAAACCAGCGTAATGTCGGCGCCTATCTTCAGGATGAGGTTTCGCTTGGAGAGCGATGGAAGCTGCTGGCAGGCGTCCGGTTCGACAACTACCACCAGTCGGTCGATAACCTCCTCACCGGGAGGTCGACCAACCAAAGCCAGACAGCCGTTTCGCCAAGAATCGGGCTGACGTGGTTGCCGACCGCCCAGCTCTCGGCGTACCTGTCCCTTGGCAAGTCTTTCCGCCCCAACAGCAGCGTGGACGAAGCTGGCAATGCGTTCGATCCTCAGCATGCACGCGCCGTCGAGGCGGGCCTGAAGTGGCAGTCCAGCGACGCGCGACTGGGAGCGACACTTGCGGCATTCGATATCCGCAAGAACAACGTCCTGACGCGCAGCCCCACCAACCCCAACTTCAACGTCGCCGCCGGCGAAGCCACGAGCCGCGGGCTGGAGGTGGACGCATTCGCGCAGCTCGATCAGCATTGGCGCATCAGCACCAGCTTCGCCCTGGCCAACGCCAAAGTCACCGAGGACAACTTCATTGCGCCCGGCACCCGCCTGACCAACATCCTCAAAGGTCAGCGCCAGTCTGCTGGCGATTCGGGAAGATGCCATGCCTTGGTCCGGCGGACGCTATGGCGTCGGCACGGGTATCGTCTATGTGGGATCGCGCTCGGGCAACGCCACTGATACGTACTCGCTACCCGCCTACGCCACCGTGAAGCTGATTACTTACTGGCAGATCGATCGCCGCACGCGCGTCTTCATGGACGTCCATAACGCGTTCAACAAGAACTACTATCCTGCGTCGTGGGGCAACCTTGCGGTCATTCCGGGACTCGGCCGGCAATTTGTCGCCGGACTGCGATATCAGTTCTGATTTCGGACCGATGCCATCGGCAAAGGATGGCCCGGTGCCAGCATGCAAGCATGCCAATGCACCGGAACGCTCGGACTGGCGCCTTCAGCCAATCTGGAATCCGGAGCGCAGGTTCCCGTCGCTGTTTGAGCCGGTGCATGGCTCTGCGCCCGACATCTATGGGAAGAATCTGGCGAACCCCATCGGGATGATCTGGTCAGGCGCCATGATGCTCGATTTCCTCGACACGGATGGCGATGCAGGGCGGAAGGCGCACGATGCCATTCTTGCCGCCATTCAGCATGTGCTGGTTCACGGCCCGCGCAGCGCCGACCTCGGCGGCAACGCGTCGACAACGGAACTGGGCATGGCCATCGCTGCCGAAGTGGAAAACGCCGGGCTGTGAAGCCAAGGGTAACCGTTGCGTTTCAGTGGCCCCGGCGGCCACGCTTCCGAGTCCTTCGGCATCAGGACAAAATCTCTTGCAGCTCTTTTGCCTGACGCCAATCCACGGAATCAAGCCCCTCCCTGAAGAGGCCTTGTATCTCGGCAAGCATCTGCCGCGCTGCACGGTTCCTGCCCTGGCTGTGCCAAAGCCGGGCCAGGCTCAGCGCGCACCGGAACTCGATCGACCTGGCCCCTTCGTCCCGGGCGAGGGCAATCGCTTTCCGAAAACACGCTTCCGCTTCCTTGTCCTCCGCCGTCATCAGCAGCAGCTCTCCTTTAAGCCGAATCAGTGTCGGTTCATCGAACCGCTCGCCGGTGCAGCTTACCAGTGTCAGCGCCTCGCTCAGCACGCGAAGTGCCGCCTCGCCTTGTCCGGCCCTTCCATAAGCATCGGCTAGCAGTCCCAGAAGCGAGGGCCGCCCGAGTACCGCTCCGGTGGCTTCGAGAGCGCGGAAGCCTTGCCGCATTTGGGCGATACCGTCCTCATGGGAACCGTGTTCGGCGAGCGCCCAGCCGCGGAGGATCGTTCCCCACGCCAGATAGAGCTGGAACCCATGGTCATTCGACAGTGCGATCGCTGCGTCTGCACACTCCAGTGCCCGTTGCACGTCGCACCGGCGCTGATGCAATTCGGCCGCGAAAATCAGGCTCAGCGCCAGGCCGAACGGATCGGAGGCCTTCCTGGCCAGGTCCATTGCCTCCTCACTTCGGGTGCAGGCCTGGTCCGCCAGGCCCAGATACCAAAGAATCCAGCTCAAGGTGCTGCGCATATGAACGGCCGGGTTTCGCGCATAACGCAGCAGATGTCCGTATGACTGCCGATCGGGGCGGTGCAGTGTCAGCGCCTCTTCCATGTGGGTGCGGGCCATGCTTATCTTCCCCTGGCGGAACAGCGTGACTCCCAGAACGCGGTGCGCCTCCGCGAGCTGTTCCGGTTCCTGCGTGTCCTGCGCGAGACCGTGCAGCCGCTCTGCCAGAGCCTGTGCCGTTTGGAGCTGTCCCCGCAACAGGTAAAAAGACCACATCCCCAACTGCGCGGAGAACACCTGTGGTGTTTCCCCGCCCTGTTCGCACAAGGCTAATGCACGTGTGTAGATCGTCTGCACCTCCGGCGCTCCGTGACCTCGAGCAGTGATGCAGGCAATGCCAAGGCTCAGCAGCAGGCTGAGTTCCTGGCGTGCGCGTTCGGGAGTGTCAGGCAACGACTTGAGGAACTCGAGAGCTGCGCTGAGATGACGGATCGCTTCGAGATGAGCCGACTGCTGCAAGGCCTGCTGGCCCGCCAGGTGCAGATATTCGATTGCCTTCCGGGTATTTCCGCTCTTGCTGTAATGGTGAGCCAACTCGCTACAGTAGTCCCTCAGCCGGCCTGGAAACAGTATCTCAATGGCCCGGGCCGTGCGTTCATGCAGCACACTGCGCCGGTCAGTCAGCAGCGAATTCGCGGCTACCTCCTGGGTAAGCGCGTGCTTGAACGCGTACTCCACTTCGGGGAATGCGGGACGCTCATAGATGAAATCGCCGGCCTGCAGGTCGCCCAGAAGCGAGCGCAGTTCATCATCCGGCAGTGCGGTGACATGTTGGATCAGACTTAAGGGAAACTCTTTGCCGATGATCGCGAGCGTCTGCAGCAACTCCTTCTGCGCGACAGCAAGCCGGTCCATGCGCGCTGCGAGCACCCCCTGCACAGTGGTCGGAATATGAAGTGAAACCAGGCCCTTCTCGACATGGAAGCTGCCCGGCTGGCCAAGCAAGACGTTTTCTTCGGCCAGCGTCGTGACGACTTCTTCCATAAAAAATGGGTTGCCCTCCGTCTTCGCCAGGATTTGCAGTTTCAGCGGCTCGAGCGAGAGATGCTCACCCAGCAGTGCCGTGAGGAGGCCCCGTGCCTCCCCTTGCCCCAGTGGTTCCAGATGCAATCGGGTGTAATAGGGCTTCCGGCCCCAGTCATGGGCGTATTCGGGACGGTAGTTGACAAGCAGAAGCATTCTCGCGCCCGACACATGTTCGATGAGGAGTTTGAGAAAGGTCTCCGTCTCACTGTCCAGCCATTGCAAGTCGTCGAACAGCACCATCAGCGGCTGATTCTGGCTCTCGCGCACCAGCAGCCTGGCAATGGCTTCGAACGTGCGCTGGCGCCGAAGGAAGGCGTCCATCGCGGGCAATGCCGAGCCCGGTTCGCTGATACCCAGCAGATAGAGCAGATAAGGAAGTTGGTCCTCCAGCGTACGATCCAGAGTGAGCAGCCTGCCGGTGACCTTCTCGCGATTCAGCCGTTCGTCATCCTGCGCGGTGATCTGAAAGTAGTTTCTCAACAGATCGATCAACGGCAGATAGGGAAACGCCTTGCCATGCGAAACCGAGAAGGTTTCGAGCACCTTGTATCCCTGCTGCGAGCGTGCCTTGAACTCGTGAAACAAGCGCGACTTGCCAACGCCCGCCTCGCCGACCACGCCGATGATCCGCCCATGCCCAGCCTTGGCCGACTCCAGCGCCTCGTGCAGGCACCCCAGTTCGGGCTGCCGGCCGACAAACCGCGCCAGCCCGCGATGCGCCGCCACTTGCAGGCGTGTGCGCAACACGCCGGGGCCAAGCACCTCATACACCGAAAGCGGATCCCGGAGGCCCTTTACGCGCGTAATCCCCAGGGCTCTGAATTCGAAGTACCCCTCGGTGAGCTTGTGGGTCGATTCGCTGACGAGGATCGACGACGGTGTCGCGACGCCTTCCATCCGGGAGGCGATATGGATTGTGTGCCCCACCGGATCGTAGTCCGTGCGCAGGTCATCCTTGCGAATCGAGCGCACCACGACTTCGCCGGTATGCACGCCAACCCGGACCTGCAGCGGGATACCCATCTCCAGGCGGACCCGGTCACCATGGCGGCGCATCGCTTCCTGCATGCGCAGCGCTGCGTACAACGCCCTCAGAGCGTGATCCTCGTGCGCAATCGGCGCACCGAACAGCGCCAGGATGCCATCACCCAGGCATTTGGCGACGTAGCCCTCATAGTGGTGAACGGCCTCCATCATCAGCGCCACCACGGGGTCGATCAGCCCGCGCGCCTCTTCCGGGTCGAGGTCCTGGATCAGGGCCGTCGAGCCGGCCATGTCCGCAAACAGCGCGGTTATGGTCTTGCGTTCGCCGGCAGCCTGTCCCCTGGCTTCCATCGCCGCATGCTCGGCAAGAATGCGCTCGGCGAGACGGGAGGGCGTGTAGTGAACCGGTGCAGGAACGACGGGCGTTGCGGCTGCGGCCGGCCTCGTAAGCAGTACGCCGCACGCGCCACAGAATTTTGCGGTCGGACCTGACTCGTAGCCGCATTGCGCGCAGATCTGCACAAGGCGTTCCCCACACTCCTCGCAGAATTTTCCTCCCGCAGGGTTGTCGAACCCGCACTTGCTGCAGCGCATATCACCCTCTGACAGTTACTGCCTGTCAATAGCCCATTAGAGGCGCAAGGATCGCGACGCGCAAGAGATAGGCGGCGCGCTTGCCACCTTGCCACGGGGGCAGGGTCTGGTGAGAGGGCCTGGAGCCGGGAGTGAACAGAGTCATCATGTATCATCCCGCTTCCGCTGACTATTCGGTCCTACGGGCCAGAACGAAGGAAGTCAGGTTCGCGTCACTCGTGGCGTCGGACTGAGAGGCTGTTCCGTTCCGTGGTGGTAGGCGATGTAATCAACAGTTCTCCTACATCACTACCCCAGGTGGTCTTGGCTGCCCCGGGGCTCTTCGGCAGCTCGTAACAGCTAGCAAGAACAGACCCCATCGGAACGCTGTGCCGACATTGCCGAGCGCGGCCTGATGCTGACCGGCGATGGCGCGCAGCCGCGTGACCTGGATCGCCTCCTGGCCGGGGAAACCAGCCTACCCAATGCTGGTGGCCGAAGATCCGTTGACCTGCGCAGTGCGGGGCGCCGCCATGGCGCCCAAACGCATTGACAAGCTCGGCAGCTTCTTTCTCGTACGAGTAATGACTACGCCGCAATGCGCCGAGCACGTACTGCTTGATCGCGAAGTGCTGTCGAATCGGTCCGACGCACGGACATGAATAGCCTTCGATCTGAAATTCGGATTTAAATCAATAGAAATCAATATGGATGTGAAATTTATTTACCCTTTGCATGGCCGTCCCTCCAGGGGATTGGTGCTCTTGACCGCTCTTTCGATGGCGCTGGCCGGTTGCGGCGGCGGCGACTCTTCAGAATCCACCGCGGCGCCTGCCGGTTCAACCGCAACGCATCAGCTTGCCAACGCAAATCAATCCGGATTCGATGTCCTCGCGAATTTGGACGCATTGAAGATTACCACCGGACCCTTTGCCGGGGCCTATCAGGTTGGCGCCGGAAGCCATTGGCTGAATTGGTACTTCGCAAATATTGGCTTGTTCGCATTCATCAAGGACCGCCCGAACGAGGTGCGGACTTACATGGATTTGTACATCAAGAACGTCAATCCCGCGAACCACACCATCAACGACATTAAATTTGCCGGTGATTTTAATTCGCCAATCCAGTGCCCCGCCGACTCTAACGATTCGTATGCGTCGACCTTCCTGTCGCTGGCGGCAGAGTATATGCGAGTGACGGGCGACGTCGCATGGTTTCGGAATAACCTGCCGCAGCTGAAAGCCATCGCCTACGCCAATCTGGCCGTTCCACAAAAGCCGGATGGCCTGATTTCGGTTTTCCGGCAAGACTACACGCCACCGACCCATCCGACTTATTGTGCGAGCTTTACGTCATCCAGCATTGCTTACACAGAGGACAATACGGAAAATTACCGGGGACTGGTGGACTTTGCCAATGCGCTCAATGCACTCGGCGATGCGGACTCGGGCTATTACAACCAGATTGCCGCATCGGTAGCCGTCGGCATTCAGGGGCGATCCAATGGCGCGGCCCTTACTGTCGCGGATTCCGAGAACACGATCAATCCGAATTTCTATCCCGGCACGGTCACGCAAGTTTTCCCGCAGCTTTATGAAGTCCCGCTATCGCCGGATACCCAGCGCCACTATGACAATGGCTATGCCTATTTGAACGCGCATGCGCCGGCCTGGTCCACGCAGATCGACCCAGGCGCAGGCTACCCATGGATGCTTTTGGGCTACGTGGCGGCGAAACGAGGCGATACGGCGCGCGCGCAGCAGCAGATGGCATTGCTGCGAGCCAATAGTGGCAAGGCGATCATCAACGAACTCGGCTTTTACAAACGCATTCTTAATGCAGGCGTTAGCGAAACGAGCTAGCGAACCGAGTTCGGCGCGCTGGAATGCACACGCCTACCCGCCGCAGACGCCGGACGCGGCATCGACCCTCGCTGTCGTCCGGCTTTCCACTACGCGTATTTATCGCCGACCGTACTACGGATCGGATGCGTATCGTAGACGATGACCATCCGCTCGATCAGTCCGTTCACGTCGAACTCGAACACGTCGACACATTCGAAGCGCACAGTCGATCCGTCTTTCAACATCCAGTCGTAGATAAAGTAACCGGTCGCACGTCGAGCTCCGGTCGTGCTCACACAGACGTCGATAGGCGTAATCGTGCTGCGGCCCGATGCTTCACTGACTTTGGCAAAGAATGGCGCAGGCGCCATCCAGCCGAGAAACGGCGAGTAGATCTGCGCATCCGGTGTAAACAACGCACAGATGGCAGCGACATCGCCGCGCTCCAACAACCCGAGGTAGGTGCGAACTTGCTGCGTGTATAGCGCTTCCGGTGGTGTGACCACAATAGTCCTCCGATCATTCGTTGAAAACGCAGACCGTCGGCAGCGTGGGCGAAAAGCTGCTGGTGTTCGCTGGCGACACGTCGCAAGAACGCCCTGGCACCTGCTGCACGATGGCGGCTTCACATATTAAGTGTTTCCATGAGGTCAGCCCAGCGCGCAATACCCTCGCATTCGCGCCTCCTGCGCCATCGCCGCAATTGGCAGATAGTGGGCCACGGTGCTTGGCACGATGTCTTCCAGGCGCAGCCGGGAGCGCAGGCCCGCGTCATCGCGCAATACCTCCCGCATTGCCACCCTCAGCTGCGTCACCAGCGAAGCACCAACCCGGCGTGAGGCGATAAACGGCAGCCCGGCGACCGCCTGCGTCGATCCGATCTGCCGGAGCCCAGCCACCAGCGCCGGGAAGTGTTCGGCGGCAAACGCCAGCGTCACGCAATCGATGGCTGCCACATCCGCCTCGCCATTGGCGACGGCGGCCAGCGACCCGAGATGCGAACCCGTGTGCAGGATTGCCCCGAAAAACCGGCCCGCCTGCGCGAGCGGCGCTACGGCATGGCGCAGCGCATTCATGCCGCTATGCGAGTCGGAGCTGTTGCAGGCAGCGCGTGCTCCTCTGCATGCGGCCAGCGTAGCGGGACCATCATTCGCGCGAACGACGATCGCGCTGCTATATGTCCCCCGGTCGCAACCCGGCACCGCAAACCGGGGCGTGCCGATCAGCCGCACATGCGGTGCGAGCCCGTGCACCAGCGGATAGCCACACGTATGCGACAGCAGTACATCCTCGCGCCGCCAGAACGCGTGCAGCGCGTCTGGCTCCTCCCCCGGGTCCACCGCCG
Source organism: Cupriavidus sp. DF5525 (assembly GCF_040149425.2). Classification (NCBI taxonomy): domain Bacteria; kingdom Pseudomonadati; phylum Pseudomonadota; class Betaproteobacteria; order Burkholderiales; family Burkholderiaceae; genus Cupriavidus; species Cupriavidus sp. DF5525. The sequence goes on from NZ_CP168265.1 coordinate 2,696,522, forward strand.
TCAGGATCAACTGTGCATTGGTACGCTGCAGCGTCTCGGCGACGCGATCGATCAGCGTGAGCCAGTCCGCTCGCAACGACGGCGAGACGTTATACATCGGTAGCGCCGCTACCCAGCGCTCAGGCTTCGCCATAAGGATGCCGACCCGAGGGCCCATGGAACAACGGATGCGCAACCGGCGCCGCCGCACGCAATCCATACCGGACCAGCCATTCGCCATAGCCCCGGACGATAAAGCCGTCATTGCGCGCGAGGTAGTCATCGGCGCGGCGGCGATAGACCCAGGCCAGCGCGAACCACGGCACCGACGGAAGATCGTGGTGAACCAGGTGGTAATTGTTGTTGAGGAACAGCAGGCGCCACGCCAGCCCAGCGTCATTGATCACGCTGCGTGCCGCATGCGAGTCGGTGGCGCGATGCTCGTGGAAGGAACGGATCGCCGACAGCGACAGCGCCGGATAGGCTACGCCCGCAAGCATCAGCCACGCCGGCATGCCGCAGGACGTTTGCAGCCATGCAAGCAGCCAGGCCAGCGCCAGCAGGTGGGCCAGCCACATCGGCAGGTCGCGCCAGTCCCCGGCCCGCAGCCTGGTCCAGGCATCGGCAGCAATGGCGAAGATCGAGAAAGCCGGTTGCAGCAGCACCCGCCCCGCCAACGTATTGCGGGCCGCATATAGCCTGCGCATCGCGGGTCCCGTGGCATGCCAGTCCACCGCGTACAGGAAATAGCTTTCGGGATCGCTGGCCGGATGCGTCAGCTCGGCGTCGTGGTGCTGCAGGTGCGAGCGACGGTACAGGCCATATGGCAGCCAGACCCCGAGCGGCGCAGCGCCAAGCAGCGCATTGAGCCACGGCAGGCGCGTCGGATGGCCATGCAGCAGTTCGTGTTGCAATGACAGGTACCATGTGGTGCACAGTGTCAGCAGCACGCATGCCAGCGGCAATCCAAGGCGGCTCGCATTCGCGGCCACGCCAAACCAGGCGGCATACACCGCAGCGATAAGCAGCCACGTCGGCAGTTCGCTGCGCCACAACCAGTGACGGGCAGCGTGCGCGAGCTCCGCGCGCTGTCGTTCGTCGAGATAGTTGGCCATCGGTCCGGGATTGCGCTGTGAAACGAAGGCACAGCATACGGGCGCCGTGCGCGCAGCCGGAACGAAGGATTGCCGATAACGATATGACCCGCCGGGCGGGCAGCGCACATCGCGTGCGCGAACGCATCAGGTCAGATGGAATCTTTCTTTGGCGTGATGAGAGGGGGGCTTCCCTCCCCTCGCCACAACTCAGACCACCAGATCCGGCCCCGGCGTTGGCCTGCGCTCCAGCAACGCCGCCAGTTTGCGCAATGCCTGTGACAGCTGCGCACGGTCTTCGACGCCGCCGAGCGAGATACGGATCGCGTTCGGCGGACCAGGCCCGTCCCAGAATGCGTCAGAAGGCGTGACCCGCAAATCCTCCGCCAGCGCTGCCTTGGTGAGCTGATGCGTTGACCAGTGGTCCGGCAGGCGGTGCCATGCGTGGATCGCGCTCGGGGGCAGTTGCCCGATCCCGCTCAGCCATCGCCTGGCCAGTTCACATCGCGCGAAGGCCTCGGTGCGGATGCCGTCGAGCAATTGCATCGCCGAGCCGTCGTGCATCCATTGCGTCGCCAGGGCCGCCGTCATGGGTGCGGCCATCAGGGCAAAAGCGCGCAGTGCCGCGAGCAGGTCGTCGCCACCGCGGCCTTCCGGCAGCAGGACATAGGCGGTCCGCAATCCGGGGCTGAGCGTCTTGGACAGTGTCGATACGTAGTAGGTCCGTGCGGGCGCAAACTGCGCCAGCGGCGCAGGCGCGGCGGGCGTCAGCAGCCAGTAGGGATCGTCCTCCAGCAGGGTGATGTCGCATCGCGCGGCAGCGCGGGCGATTTCCTCCCTGCGCGAGGCCGGCATGGTATGCGTGGTCGGGTTCTGCGTCGTGGGGTTCAGGTAGGCCAGCGTCGCACCGTCGGCGCTGGCCGCTTCGAGCGCGCCAGGCAGCATCCCGTCTGCATCGCATTTCGCCGTGATGACGCGCCGCCCGAGCCGGGCCGCAGCCGCGCGAATGCCTGGATAAGCCAGTGGCTCGGTCACGATCGCATCACCAGGCCGGGTCCGGGTCAGGATCAGGGCGGCCAGGGCGGCCTGCGCACCGGGGCAGACTACCAGCCGCGACGTATCGGTGTGCCCGAAGATCTGACCGAGCCAGAGCGCACCCGCCGCCCGGTCGGAAGCGCTGCCGCCGCCAAGCTGGTAGGTCATCAGCAGATGCGGGTCACTGCGCAACAAGACCTGCGACAGGCCGCGCCGCAACAGGTCCTGGAAGTCCAGCCCGGCTGGTGGCGGCGGCACGTTCATGCTCATGTCCACCACCCTGGCCAGTTCGGCGCGCGGGGCGGCAATGAAGGTGCCAAGCGCCCCCCTGGCATCGATCAGGTGCCGCCGCTTGGCCTCGGTATAGGCGCGCGTCACGGTGGTGAGATCGACACCTAGCGCCTTGGCGAGACTGCGTTGCGGCGGCACGCGGTCTCCGGCGACGAGCCGCCCCTCCCCGATGGCCCGCTCGATGAACTCGACGATCTGCACGTACCGGGCACCGGCCCCACGCGTGATCCTTAAATCCCATTTTGTGTCGGAATCCGCCTCTTGCATGGCTTCCATGGAGAAAAATGTCCTCGATGTATGGGTTTTGTCTTCCGCTAGCATGCCAGACATCATCACGGTAATCCATACAACCTTCCCCTCACGCCGGCGTGACCGTCGCGCAGCGGGTACGGGCTGATGCCGACACGGCAGGCGCTTGCGCCGGACGACAAGGTTCGACGGATACCGCAGTGATGCGTAACCAAGGTGTCCGAAATGCTCAAACCTCCCGCCGGGCCGGCAGACAAGAACCGACATGGCCCGTTCCCCCTTACGTCCCCGCAATCGCCCCCTCGCTTCGCCACGCTTGCCCTGGCCGCTGCCGGCAGCGCGCTGCTGGCTGGCTGCGACCTGGAATTGCTCTCGCCCAAAGGCAGCGTCGGCGAACAGGAGAAGTCGCTGATCCTGATCGCCCTGTTCGTGATGCTGATGGTCGTGATCCCGGTGATCGTCCTGACGCTGTGGTTCGCCTGGCGCTACCGCGAGACCAACACGCGCGCCACCTACGCCCCGAAATGGGCGCACTCCACCAGGATCGAGATCGTGGTCTGGGGCATCCCCTGCGTGATCGTGGCCTGCCTGGCCGTGCTGATCTGGGACTCGACGCACAAGCTCGATCCTTTCCGGCCGCTGCAGTCGGAGGTCAAGCCGATCCAGGTCGATGTGATCGCGCTTAACTGGAAGTGGCTGTTCATTTATCCCGAGTACGGCGTCGCCTCGCTGAACCAGCTTGCGATCCCGGTCGGCACGCCGGTCAATTTCCGGCTGACCTCGGAATCGATGATGAACTCGTTCTTCATTCCGCAACTGGGCAGCATGGTCTACGCCATGGCGGGGATGCAGACACGCCTGCACCTGATTGCCGACACGCCAGGCGTCTATCTCGGGCAGTCTGCCGCCTACAGCGGCCCAGGCTTCTCGGACATGCATTTCAAGACCCTGGCCACCTCGCGCGAGGAATTCGACGCCTGGATCCGCGCCGCCAGGGCTTCGTCCCAGGCGCTCGACCTCAAGACCTACCGCTCGCTGGAACTGCCCAGCAGCAAGGACCCGGTCACGCTGTACGCCTCCGTCGCGCCGAAGCTGTTCGACCAGGTCGCCGACAAATACATGATGGCAAACGGCCAGGTCTGCCGCGCGGACGCCCCCGAATCTCTGCAGGCCTTCCAGCGCGTCCCGTCGGCGCCCGTGGGCCGCATGGAGCAATAACATGCTTGGAAAACTCAACCTCGACGCCATCCCGCTGCATGAGCCAATCATCATGGGGACCCTGGCCGTCGTGATCGTGCTGGGCGCCGCACTGATGGGCGCCATCACGTACTACGGCAAGTGGAAGACCCTGTGGAGCGACTGGATCTGCTCCGTCGACCACAAGAAGGTCGGCGTGATGTACATCATCCTGGCGCTGGTGATGCTACTGCGCGGCTTTGCCGACGCCATCATGATGCGCGCCCAGCAGGCGATCGCCTATGGCGATGCCGCGGGCTACCTGCCGCCGCACCACTACGACCAGATCTTCACGGCGCACGGCGTGATCATGATCTTCTTTGTCGCGACGCCGCTGGTGCTCGGGCTGATGAACGTGATCGTGCCGCTGCAGATCGGCGCGCGCGACGTCGCCTTCCCGTTCGTCAATTCCCTGAGCTTCTGGATGTCGGCAATGGGCGCGGTGCTGGTGATGATGTCGATGTTCGTCGGCGACTTCGCGGCCACCGGGTGGGTCGCCTACCCGCCGTTGTCCGAGCTCGGCTACAGCCCCACGCCAGGCGTTGACTACTACATCTGGTCACTGCAGATATCCGGGCTTGGCACCACGCTGACGGGCATCAACTTCATCGTCACGATCCTGCGCATGCGCGCACCGGGCCTGAACCTGATGAAGATGCCGGTCTTCACCTGGACCGCCCTGATCACCAACATCCTGATCGTGGCGATCTTCCCGGTACTGACCGCCACGCTCGCCCTGCTCACCGCCGACCGCTACCTCGGCATGCATTTCTTCACCAACGAGCTCGGCGGCAACGCCATGATGTACGTGAACCTGATCTGGATCTGGGGCCACCCGGAGGTCTACGTGCTGATCCTGCCGGCGTTCGGCGCCTTCTCCGAGATCATCGCCACGTTCTCGCGCAAGCCCCTGTTCGGCTACAAGTCGATGGTGTACGCGACCTCCTCGATCGGCGTGCTGTCGTTCTTCGTCTGGCTGCACCACTTCTTCACCATGGGGTCGGGGGCGAACGTCAATGCCTTCTTCGGCATCATGACCTCGATCATCTCGATCCCCACCGGCGTGAAGCTCTTCAACTGGCTGTTCACCATGTACCGGGGACGGATCCGCTTCCATACCTCGACCATGTGGACCATCGGCTTTATGGTGACGTTCGCGGTCGGTGGCATGACCGGCGTGCTGCTCGCCATTCCGGGCGCCGACTTTGTCCTGCACAACAGCCTGTTCCTGGTCGCGCACTTCCATAACGTGATCATCGGCGGCGTGCTCTTCGGCTGCCTGGCCGCGATCAGCTTCTGGTTCCCGAAGGTGTTCGGTTTCAAGCTCAATGAGTTCTGGGGCAAGGTGTCGTTCTGGTGCTGGCTGACCGGCTTCTTCCTGGCCTTCATGCCGCTCTACGTGCTCGGCTTCAAGGGCATGACCCGCCGGATGAACCACTATGCCAACGTCGACTGGCATCCCTACCTGGTGGTGGCGCTGGTGGGCGCCTTCGTCATCGGCGCAGGCATCCTGGCGATGATGGTGCAGTTCGCGGTCAGTATCCGCGACCGCAAGCAGAACCAGGACCTGACCGGCGACCCGTGGGATGGCCGCAGCCTGGAATGGTCGACGGCATCGCCCGCGCCGTTCTACAACTTCGCCCATGTGCCGCAGATCACGTCGCTGGAACAGCACTGGGATGACAAGGAAGCCGGGCGCGCGTGGCGCCAGCCCGCCCGCTACGAAGACATCCACATGCCTCGCAACACCTCGGCAGGCTTCATCGTGTCGGCGTTCGGGCTGCTGTGCTGCTTCGCGCTGGTCTGGCACATGTGGCTGGTTGCCGTTGTCGGCCTGGTCGGCGCCATCGCGACCTTCGTCGTGCGCAGCTATGACCGCGACGTGGACTATTACGTGCCGGCCGCCGAAGTCGAGCGCATCGAGCGCGCGCGCTATGCACAACTGCAGGAAGCTGCCTGACCATGAACCCGACTCTCTCCCCTACCCTGCACCATCCCGGGCACGAGGCGGCCCACGACGCGGCGCACCACCATCACGAAGCCGGCTCGCACACCCCGCTGGGGTTCTGGCTCTACCTGATGAGCGACTGCCTGATCTTCGCGGTGTTGTTCGCCACCTTCGGCGTGCTGTCCGGAAACACCGCCGGCGGCCCCGGCGGGCGGCAACTGTTCGAGCTGCCGTTCGTGTTCGCCGAAACCATGGTGCTGCTGCTGAGCAGCTATACCTTCGGCCTGGCCATGCTCAGGCAGGGCGCCGACGACGCGCCGCGGATGATCCGCTGGCTGGCGGTGACGTTCGCGCTCGGCGCACTGTTCATCGCCATGGAGGTCTATGAGTTCGCGCACCTGCTGCACCAGGGCGCGGGTCCCGGTGTCAGCGCCTACCTGTCGGCCTTCTTCACGCTGGTCGGCACGCACGGGCTGCATGTCACGTCTGGCCTGCTGTGGCTTGCGGTGATGATCCACCAGGTCAGGCATTTCGGGCTGGACGATATCGTGCGCCGCCGCCTGGCCTGCCTGAGCCTGTTCTGGCACTTCCTGGACCTGGTCTGGATCTGCGTCTTCACCTTTGTCTACCTGCGGGAGTTCGCATGAAGCCGTCCCATCTGCATTCCGTCCATGCGGACGAGCCAGCCGTGCATGGCAGCGTGCGCGGCTACACCGTCGGCCTGCTGCTGTCGGTCGCGCTCACCATTGCGTCCTTTGCGGCGGTGATGACCGGATCGCTGCAGACGCATGCCGCGATCGCGCTGGTGGTCGGCCTTTGCGTCGCGCAACTGCTGGTGCAGCTCGTCTACTTCCTGCACCTCGGCACCGGTCCTGGCCAGCGTGGCAACACCGCCATCTTTGCCTGTACCGGTTTCCTGATCGTCATCGTCGTGGCCGGCTCGCTGTGGGTGATGCACAACGCCGATATCAACATGATGCCGACCGACATGTCCATCGAACGGGCCCGTGCCAAAGACTAGCGCGCTTGCGCAAGGAGCTTTCCACCATGTATGTCTATGACGCCATTGACCAGCAACTGGTCGACGAACGGGTCGTACAGTTCGCCGACCAGACCCGCCGCTTCCTGCGCGGCGAACTGACCGAGGACGAGTTCCGCGTGCTGCGGCTGCAGAACGGCCTCTATATCCAGCGCCATGCGCCCATGCTGCGCGTGGCGATTCCATACGGCATGCTGGCGTCGCGGCAGTTGCGCAAGCTCGCGGAGATCGCTCGGCGCTGGGATCGCGGCTATGGGCATTTCAGCACGCGCCAGAACCTGCAGTTCAACTGGCCGAAACTCGAGGATGCTCCCGCCATTCTCGCGGAGCTGGCCACGGTGCAGATGCACGCGATCCAGACCAGCGGCAACTGCATCCGCAATACCACCACCGATCACTTTGCCGGCATCGCGCCCGATGAACTGGTGAACCCGCTGGTGTGGTGCGAGATCGTGCGGCAATGGTCGATGCTGCATCCCGAGTTCGCCTTCCTGCCGCGCAAGTTCAAGATCGCCATCAGCGGCGCGCAGACCGACCGGGCGGCGGTCGGCGTCCATGACATCGGACTGCAGGCCGTGGCGCAGGACGGGCAGACCGGCTTCAAGGTCTGGGTCGGTGGCGGCATGGGCCGCACGCCGATGGTCGGCAAGCTGATCAACCCCTTCGTGCCGTGGCAGGACCTGCTGACCTACCTGCAGGCCACGCTGCGCGTCTACAACCTGCACGGCCGCCGCGACAACAAGTACAAGGCGCGCATCAAGATCCTGGTGAAGGACCTGACTCCGGAGGTTTTCCGGGCGCAGGTCGACGAGCAGTGGCAACGCATCCGCGGGGGCCCGGACACCGTGTCCGAAGCCTTCGTCGCGTCCATCGCCGCGCGCTTCACGTTGCCGCCGTATGACCCCGCTGCCGCGGACGAGCCGGACGAGTCAGCCGAACTGGCAAAGACTGACCGCGCCTTCCGCCTCTGGCTGAAGAGCAACGTGCATCGGCACCGGGTACCTGGCTACGCGGCCGTCACGGCATCACTGAAAGCCACGGGGCAGGCGCCCGGTGACATCACCGCCGACCAGATGGAAATCATGGCCGATCTCGCCGAGCGTCACGGCTCTGGCGAGCTGCGCGTGTCGCACGAGCAGAACCTGATCCTTGCCGACGTCCGCCGCAGCCGCCTGCACGCCTTGTGGCGGGAGCTGGATGCCGCCGGGCTGGCCACGCCGAACGTGGGCCTGATCACCAACATCATCGCCTGCCCCGGCGGCGACTTCTGCTCGCTGGCCAATGCCGTCTCGATTCCGCTGGCCCAGGCCATCCAGGAGCGCTTCGAAGATCTCGATCACGTGCACGACATCGGCGAGCTGGACCTGAACATCTCGGGCTGCATCAACTCCTGCGGACACCATCATGTCGGCCATATCGGCATCCTCGGCGTCGACAAGGCCGGCGAAGCCTGGTACCAGATCACCATCGGCGGGCGCCAGAACGGCGCCGACGACCCGGGCCGCACGGATGGCGTGGCGGCCGGCGGCGCGGCCATCGGGCGCATCATCGGGCCCTCCTTCGCCCAGGAGCAGGTTCCTGATGTGGTCGAGCGGCTGATCGAGACCTACCTGGCGCACCGCGACAGCGAAGCCGAGCGCTTTGTCGACGTGGTGGGCCGCATCGGTCTCGAGCCCTTCCAGCGGGCCGTATACCCGGACGCCGGCAACGGCACGCGGCGCCCGCGCCAGGAGGCGGCGAATGTCTGAGCATGACCAACCCATCGGCAAGGTCCGGCCCAACGTGATCCGGGACGGACGCCTGACCACGGATGACTGGCGCGCGCACCTTGGCGATGCCTGCCCCCCTGACGAGCCCGGCTACCTTGTGACGCTGGAGAACTGGATCGCTTGCCGCCACCTGTACCGGGTGCGCCGGCATCCGGTCGCGGTATACCTGTCGCCGGATGCCGAGCCCGAGCACTTGCTGGAACCCGGCGCCACCATCATCGACCCGACCGGCATCGCGATGATCGCGATCGACTTCCCGGTCTACACGGACGGCCGTGGCTATTCGATTGCGCAGCTGCTGCGACGCCAGCTCGGCTGGACCGGCGAGCTGCGCGCCGTGGGCGACGTGATGATCGATACCGTGCACTACCTCGCGCGCTGCGGCTTCAACAGCTTCGCGGTCAAACCGGGGCACGATCCGGAAGCGGCGTTGCGCGCCCTGACGACGTTCTCTGCGTCGTACCAGCGCGCGTACGACGCGGTGCGTCCATAGTTCACGATACGGACGCGTCCGGGCCGGATGTCCATGCGGCCCGTCGCCCGTCGTCGCGAAGCGCCCTCAACTCACCACAAGCCGCGGATCCAGCTGCGCCACAGCAAATTCGCGCGTATGGGTAACAAAGGACTTCAGCAGGATCGAAGGGACCCGCTGCGCCGAGAACAGGACTGAAAAGTCCGTCGTCAGCAGCGGTTCAAACATGCGGAAGCAGACGCCCTTGCCCTGATAGTCCAGCGCCGTAATCGGATCGATCAGCGCCACCCCTAGCCCCGCCTCCACAAACGCGCAGATGCTCCACGACACCTGCGTCTCCACCTGCAGCTTGCGCTCGATCCCGTAGGACGCAAACAGCGCGTCGATCTGCAGGCGCGAATCCAGCACCCGCGGGTGCGACACAAAGCTCTCGCCCGCCAGGTCGTGCGGCGTGATCACCTCCTGGCTGGATAACCGATGCCCCACCGGCAATGCGCAGACCATCCGCGTGGTGATCAGCCGCTCCCCGTGGGTACTGGGGTGGTTCATCGACAGGATGGCGAAGCCCACGTCGCAACGCTGCTCCGACACCATGTTCACCACCGTGCGCGACGAATGCGCGAGCAAGGTGATCTGCGTCTGCGTGTGTTGCTGCATGAATGCCGCGATGGCCCGCGGCAGGAACGACAGGGCCAGCGCCGGCGCTGCCGCGATCTGCAATGACCCGCGCCGCATGTCGCGGATCTCCAGCGCGGTCTGGGCGATGCGGTCGATGCCGACCAGCGAGCGCTGCACTTCCTCGAATAGCGCCTGCGCCTCGGCCGTCGGGTGGAGCCGGCCGCGCATCCGCTCGAACAGGGTAAACCCCACACCCTCTTCCAGATCGGCGATCAGCCGTGTCGTGGCCGGCTGCGAGATATGCAGCATCTCGGCGGCGCGCGTGACCGTCTGGCAAAGCATCACGGCCCGGAAGGCTTCGAGCTGGCGGATCTTCATGCGGCAATTCTATAGCACGATGTTATGGACGTCGAAAAAAAAAGAATTTTCCACTGCCAATGCATCGCCCTACTCTATGCCGAGGCCGCATTTCTTCAGTCATTTTTCGTTGCGGTGCAACCATAACCCGTATGCATGGATTTTGTGATCGTTTGCATTTAGATGGTGCACAGGAGGAGGAGGAAAAACATGAAGCAACAAATTCTGGCAGCAGCCCTTGTCACGTTGTGCGGCACGTCCGCCGCACTGGCCCAGCAGCCCACGCTGTATGTCGGCTCTTACGGCGGCTCGACCGAGAAGGTGTTCAAGGAGAAAATCCTTCCGCCCTTCGAGGCGAAGCACAAGGTCAAGGTGGTATATGTGCCCGGCAATTCCACCGACACGCTGGCGAAGCTGCAGGCGCAGAAGGCCAGGCAGGAACTCGACGTGGTGCTGCTTGACGATGGCCCGATGTACCAGGCCATGCAGTTCGGCTTCTGCGACACCATCAAGGACGCGGCGGTCTACAAGGACCTGTACCCGCTGGCGAAGATGGGCGACAAGGCCACGGGCATCGGCGTGGTGGCAACCGGCCTCGCCTACAACGCCGAAGCCTTCAGGAAGGCCGGGCTGCCGAAGCCGGATTCCTGGGAAGTGCTGACCGACAAGAAGTACCGCCAGAAGATCGCGATCCCGCCCATCAGCAATACCTACGGCCTGCAGACGCTGATGCTGTTCGCCAAGATGCGCAAGGGCAGCGACCAGAACATCGATCCCGGCTTCACGGCGCTGACCAGGGAGGTCGGACCCAATGTGCTGGCATGGGAGCCGTCGCCGGGCAAGATGACGGAGCTGTTCCAGAACGGCGATATCACCCTGGCGGTCTGGGGTAGCGGCCGCGTGCAGAGCCTGAAGGACACGGGGTTCCCGGTCGAGTTCGTCTATCCGAAAGAAGGCGCCCCGGCACTGCTGACCGCCGCCTGCCCGGTGGTACAGAGCGACGTGCCCGAGCAATCGCAGGCACTGCTGCAGTACCTGCTGTCGCCCGAGGTGCAGGCCATCCTGGCCGACAGCCAGGGCTGGGGCCCGATCAACGGCAAGGTCAGGCTCGAACCGAAGGTGGCGGCGAAGGTCCCGTATGGCAAGGAGCAGATCGACAAGCTGCTCCCCACCAACTGGACCCTCGTCAACGAGAAGCGCGCCGAGTGGACCAATCGCTGGAACCGCACGGTGGAACGCTAGTACGGCATCCCATCAAGACCGCCCCCCCACACGACAGCCTCCGGATGACCATGAGCTTCCTCACACTGACCGGCCTCGCCAAGGCCTACGGCAGCGCCTTTGCCGTCGAGAACCTCAGTCTCGAAGTCCAGCGCGGAGAATTCCTTTCGCTGCTCGGGCCTTCGGGCTGCGGCAAGACCACCACGCTGCAGATGATCGCGGGATTCATCGAACCGACGCGCGGCCGCGTCGTGCTGGACGGGCGCGACATCACCGCGCTGCGCCCGGAGAAGCGCGGCATGGGCGTGGTGTTCCAGAGCTATGCGCTGTTTCCCCATATGACGGTGGCAGCGAACATCGGCTTCGGGCTGGAAATGCGCGGCGTGGCAGCGGCCGAGCGCTCGCGTCGCATCGACGAGGCGCTGGAGCTCGTGCGCCTTGGTGGTCTGGGCAAGCGTTATCCGAAGGAACTGTCCGGCGGCCAGCGCCAGCGCGTGGCGATCGCCCGCGCGCTGGCCATCCGGCCGGAAGTGCTGCTGCTCGATGAACCGATGTCCAACCTCGATGCCAAGCTGCGAGAGGACATGCATATCGAGCTGCGCGCAATCCAGCGGCATCTCGGCATCACCACGATCCTGGTAACGCACGACCAGGTCGAGGCCATGACCATGAGCGACCGCATTGCAGTGATGCATGGCGGCCGCATCGTGCAACTGGCCACGCCCTTCGAAGCGTACGAGCGACCGCAATCGGCGTTTGCTTCCGGCTTCCTCGGCAAGACCAACAGCATCCGGGGCGTGGTCGAGAACACCAATCCACGTTGTTGCGAGATACGCCTGGGCGAGACCCTGGCGCACGTACCGCACGAGGGCCGCGAGGTCGGGCGCGACGTCCATGTCTACGTCCGTCCAGAGAAGATCCGCCTGGGCCAGGCCGGCGACGGCGGCATTCCCGCCACGGTACAGACGCGCCTGTTCCTCGGCAATCACTGGATGCTGGAAGTGGACAGCGCGCTGGGCCCCCTGCGCGTGAGCCAGCCCAACCTCGGCGTGGCGCCGCCGGCGGAAGGCGCGGCGGTAAGCGTGCTGTGGTCCGATCACGACCTGCGCGTGCTGGCAACGGAGTCGCACCATGGCTGATACCGCCACGCCGAACCTGCCCGGCGGCAATATCGCCGCCCCTTCCTCCACATCGACCAACAACCGCAGGCCGCTCGCCAATGCCGCGCCGTGGCTGCTGTCGGCCCCGGCCCTGCTGCTGTTCTGTGGCTTGCTGCTGATCCCGCTGGCGCTGACGGCGTTGCTGTCCTTGCACGCCTTCGACGGCACGCGCGGCGTGCTGCCGGAGATGACGGCGGCCAACTACCTGGAGATCCTGGGCGACAGCTATTACCACGAGATCTTCCTGCGCACGGCGGGCATGGCGCTGGCGGTCACGTTGCTGTCGATCCTGTTCGGCGTGCCGGAGACGATCATCCTGTCGCGCATGGGCAGCCCCTGGCGCGGCCTGTTCCTGATCGTGATTCTCGGGCCGCTGCTGATCTCGGTGGTGGTGCGCACGCTGGGCTGGGCCATCCTGATGGGCAACAACGGGCTGATCAACGAGGCGCTGCAATGGCTGGGCATCGTGGACGGACCCGTGAAGCTGGTCTTCACGCAGACCGGCGTGATCGTCGCGCTGACGCACGTGATGATGCCCTTCATGGTGATCTCGGTCTGGGCCTCGCTGCAGAAGCTCGATCCCCAGGTCGAGCAGGCCGGCCAGGCCTTTGGCGCCTCGCCCTTCACCGTGTTCCGCCGCGTGGTGCTGCCGCAGATCATGCCGGGCATCCTGTCGGGCAGCATCATCGTCTTCGCGCTCTCGGCATCGGCCTTCGCCACGCCGGCGATCCTGGGCGGGCGCCGCCTCAAGGTGGTGGCCACGGCCGCCTACGACGAGTTCCTGAATACGTTGAACTGGCCGCTGGGCGCCTCGATCGCCGTGCTGCTGCTGATGGCCAACGTGGTCGTGATCGTCGGCTGCAACCGGCTGGTGGAGCGTCGCTTCCGCCAGGTATTCGAAGGGTAAGGAGTCGCAAGCATGCGCAAGAATGGACTGGTCTCGCTGCTGTACCACAGCCTCTTCATCGCTTTCATGGTCGCGCCGCTGCTGGTGGTGGTCGCGGTGTCCTTCACCGGCAAGGGCTATATCTCGATGCCGACCGACGGCCTATCGCTGCGCTGGTTCCGCGCCATCGGGGATGCGCGCGAGATCGTCGATGCGTTCCGGCTGTCGCTGATGCTCGGCCTGGTCAGCGCCACCATCGCCGTGGCGCTGGCCGTGCCGGCGGCGCTGGCACTGGTGCGCCACCGCTTTCCCGGCCGGGGTGCGCTGATGGGGTTCTTCCTGTCGCCGCTGATGATTCCGCACGTCGTGCTCGGGGTGGCGTTCCTGCGGTTCTTCACCACGCTGGGCGTGACCGGATCGTTCTTCTGGCTTGCGCTGACGCATGTGGTGGTGGTGATGCCCTACGCCTTGCGGCTGGTCCTGGCGGCTGCCACCGGGCTGGATCGCGATGCCGAACGGGCCGCGCTGTCGCTGGGCGCGACCCGCTTCACCGCGTTCCGCCGCGTGGTGCTGCCGCTGATCCTGCCCGGCGTTGCCGGTGGCTGGATGCTCGCCTTTATCCAGAGCTTCGACGAACTGACCATGACGGTGTTCGTGGCCACGCCCGGCACCACTACGTTGCCCGTGGCGATGTACAACCAGATCGCCCAGACCATCGACCCGCTGGTGGTCTCGGTTTCCACCGTGCTGATCGTGGGCACGCTGGTGCTGATGGTGCTGCTTGACCGCATCGTGGGCCTTGACCGCGTGCTGATCGGCCGCCATTGAGCGCCGTTCCCGAAACTTCCATTGACATGACGACAAGCGATCTGATCGTGATCGGCGGCGGCCTGGTAGGCACCGCCATCGCCTATGGCGCGGCACGCCAGGGCGCGCGCGTAACCATGCTCGACGAGGGCGACGATGCCTTCCGTGCCTCGCGCGGGAACTTCGGCCTGGTCTGGGTGCAGGGCAAAGGCTTCGGCATGGCGCCCTATGCACGCTGGACCATGGGCTCGGCCCGGCTCTGGCCGCAACTGCGCGATGCCTTGCGCGATGAAACCGATATCGATGTGCAGCTCAGGCAGCCAGGCGGATTTCATCTGTGTTTCTCCGGGCAGGAGATGGCGGCACGCCAGCAGCGCCTGCAGAGCATTCAGGACGATCTGGGCGGCGACTATCCGTTCGAGATGCTCGACCATCATGCGGTCGCACAACGACTGCCCGGTGTGGGCCCCGCTGTCATCGGTGCCAGCTACACGCCGATGGACGGGCACACTAATCCGCTGAAGCTTCTGCGCGCCCTGCACAGCGCCTGCCAGCGCCGCGGTGTGCACATCCTTGGCCGGCACGGCGCGCAGCGAATCACGCCCGAAGCGGGCGGCTTTACGGTCCATTCCGGCAATACCCGTTTTGCGGCACCGCGCATCGTGCTCGCCGCCGGCCTTGGCAATCGCCTTCTGGCGGAACAAGTCGGCCTGCATGCACCGGTGGCACCGAACCGCGGGCAGGTCCTCATCGGCGAACGCGTCGCGCATTGGCTCGACTTCCCGACGACCTACGTCCGCCAGACCGACGAAGGCACGATCCAGCTCGGCGACTCGATGGAGGACGTCGGCCTTGACGACGGCACCACCGTCGACGTGCTCGCCAGCATCGCGCAACGCGGCGTGCGCAGCTTCCCGGCCCTGGCCGGGCTCAAGCTGGTACGCGCGTGGGGCGCGTTGCGCGTGATGAGCCCGGACGGCTTTCCGATCTACCAGGAAAGCGCCAGCCATCCGGGCGCTTTCGTCACGACCTGCCACAGCGGCGTCACGCTGGCGGCCGCGCACGCCTTCCTGGTCGCCCCGTGGGTGGCCGGCGGCTCGCAGCCACCGGGCATCGACGTCTTTGCGGGCGACCGCTTCCTGAATGCCAACCAGCCTTTCCATCATGCCCACTGAGCGCTTGTTCCAACGGATCGCCCCGCCTGCAGGCAGTGCCGGCGCGGCCACCGTCACCATCGAATTCAACGGCGACCCGCGCCAGGTGCCGGCACAGTGCAGCGTCGCCGCGGCACTGCTGGCCAGCGGCGTGACGCGCTTCCGCAATTCCCCCGTCAGCGGCGCACCGCGCGCGCCGTACTGCATGATGGGCGTGTGCTTCGAATGCCTGATGGAGATCGACGGCGAGCCCAGCCGGCAGAGCTGCCTGGTCACGGTCCGCGAGGGGATGCGCGTGCGCACCCAGGATGGCGCCCGCACGCTGCCCTTGCCGCCCGTGCAAATCGATCACGCCGAGGAGGTCGAGCATGGCTGACATGGACGTCGATATCGCCATCATCGGCGCGGGCCCGGCCGGCATGGCTGCCGCGGTGGCCGCCGCCGCAAACGGCGCACGCGTGGCGCTGCTCGACGAGCAGGACGCCTGCGGCGGACAGATCTATCGCGCGATCCAGAGCGCCACGCCGGAACGCCTGCGCATTCTCGGCCCCGATTATGCCGCGGGGCGCGCGCTGGCCGACCGGTTCGCCGCCAGTGGCGCGCTGCATATCACCGGTGCGGCGGTCTGGCAGGTCACACGCGAGCACACCGTCCACTACCTGCGCGGGGGCAGCGTCGCCAGCCTGCAGGCAAGGCAGGTCATCCTGTGCACTGGCGCCATGGAACGCCCCTTCCCGATTCCGGGCTGGACCTTGCCCGGCGTACTGACCGCGGGCGCCGCGCAGATCCTGCTCAAGAGCGCTGACGTGGTACCGGCCGAACCCGTGGTGCTGGCCGGCTGCGGGCCGCTGCTCTACCTGCTGGGATGGCAGTACGTCCGCGCCGGGGTGCCGATTCGCGCCATCGTCGATACGACGGATGGCGCGGATCACCAGCGCGCACTCGCGCACCTGGGCGGTGCGCTCGCCGGCTGGCGCTACCTGAAGAAGGGACTGGCGCTGATGCGAACGCTCAAGCGCAGCGGTGTGCCGTTCCACAAGGGCGCCGCCGCGCTGCACGTGGAAGGCGAGACGGCCGTGCAAGCACTGCGCTTCACCAGCGGCGGCAAGGCCCAACGCATCAAGACGTCAGCCGTACTGCTGCACCAGGGCGTCGTGCCGAATACCCAGTTCACCTGGGCCCTGCGCGCGGCGCATCGCTGGGACGACGCCCAGCTTTGCTGGCAACCCGTAGTCGATGAATGGGGCGCGCTGGACATCCCCGGCATCCTGGTGGCTGGCGACGGCGGCGGCATTGGCGGCGCCGTGGCTGCCGCCCTGCAGGGCGAGCTGGCCGGCCTTGCCGCAGCCCACAATGTCGGCAAACTCGACGCGGCGCAACGTGACCGGCTGGCGGCGCCGCTGCGCCCGGCGCTTCGGTCCAACCTCAGGATCCGGCCTTTCCTCGATGCGTTGTACCGCCCCAAGGCGGCAAACCGCGTGCCGGCGGACGATGTGGTCGTCTGCCGCTGCGAGGAAGTGACCGCGGGCGATATCCGCGGCTTTGTGCAGCTCGGCTGCAGCGGCCCCAACCAGACCAAGTCCTTTGGACGATGCGGCATGGGCCCGTGCCAGGGCCGCCAGTGCGGGCTGACCGTGACCGAGATCATCGCCGACGCGCGCAAGGTCTCGCCGCAGGAAGTGGGCTACTACCGCATCCGCCCCCCCATCAAGCCAATCACGCTTGGAGAGCTGGCCCGTGAACCCTGATACCGCAACGGGTGCCGATGTCATTGTCATCGGCGGCGGGCTGCAGGGAACCTCCAGCGCGCTGCATCTGGCACGCCGGGGTCTGCGCGTCACGCTGCTGGAAGCCGAGTATTGCGGCCGGCATGCCTCCGGCGTCAATGCCGGGGGGGTGCGCACGCTGGGCCGGCACGTCGCCGAGATCCCGCTCGCGTTGGCCGCGCGCGAGTTGTGGCACCGGCTCGCCGAACTGACCGGAGACGACGCGGACTTCGTGCCGAGCGGACAGCTGAAAGTGGCGGAAACCGACGCGGAACTCGATGTCCTGCGCCAACGCGTGGCGGAACTCGAGGCCCTCGGCTTCACCCACGAGACCATCGTTGACGGGCACACCGTGCGCGAACTCGTACCCGCCATCGCGCCGCATGTGACGGGCGCTATCTGGGTGCGGGACGATGGCCACGCGTTGCCCTATCGTGCCGTCACCGCCTTCCGCAGGGCCGCCGAGCGCGCGGGCGTGAGCGTGCATGAAGCCACGCCGGCACAGCGCGTGGCGTACATGGGCAACCAATGGCAGGTGAACACGCCGCGCGGCGTATTCCGCGCAGGCCAGCTGGTCAACACAGCCGGCGCCTGGGCAGGCGAGTTCGCGGCGCAGATCGGCGAACCGGTGCCCGTCGAGGCGGGCGGACTGATGCTGATGATCACCCATCGTGTCGCGCCGTTCGTCAAACCCGTGCTTGGCGCGACCGGACGTGCCCTTTCATTCAAGCAGTTTGCCAACGGCACGGTACTGATCGGCGGCGGCCTGCGCTGCCCGGCGGACATCGAGGCGCGTCACGGCGAAGTCGACATGCTCAAACTCGGCACCAGCGCGCAGACCGTGACCGCCCTCTTCCCGCATCTCGGCCCGCTCGGCATCAATCGCGCGTGGGCCGGCGTGGAGGCCTTCATGCCCGACCAGATCCCGGTCATCGGTCCCAGCCGCACGGCGCCGGGCGTGGTGCATGCGTTCGGGTTTTCCGCACATGGCTTCGAGCTGGGGCCAATCGTCGGGCAGATCGTCGCCGAGCTGGTCACCAAAGGACGTAGTACATTGCCGATCGACGCCTTTGCCGTCGACCGCTTCAGCAAACCCCGCGCCGCCGTTGCAGGCGCGTTGCGGGACTAGCCATCTTTCTTGTTCAACCCTGAGCCTTGAGGAAATACACAATGAGCGAAATCCAGCGCTTCGATTCCAGCAAACGCCTGTCCCGCATCGTCGTGCACAACGGCGTGGTCTACGTAGCCGGCGTCACCGCAAGCGACACCTCCGGCGATATCGGCGCGCAAACCCGCGACGTGCTTGCCAAGATCGAGGGCTATCTCTCCAGCGTCGGCAGCGACAAGACCAGGCTGCTGTCCGCGCAGATCTGGCTCAAGGACATCGACAGCGATTTCGCCGGCATGAACGCAGCCTGGGAAGCGTGGATCCCGGAAGATGCCGTGCCGACCCGCGCCACCTGCGAAGCGAAGCTGGCCCGGCCGGAATTGCTGGTCGAGATTATCGTGACTGCGGCGGTCTGATGACCATCCGAAATCGATAGCCAGTGAAGCGGCCTGTCCCGTGCGTTGAGAGAACGGACAGCGCCGCCTTCAGTTCGTCGCCTCGGCGGCTTTTGCGCGCTCCTCCGCCGCTTCTTGCCGGCGCGAGCCGAAACGCCGTGCGTACTGCCAGGTAAATTCCGCGCCCAGCAGGAATATCTGCGCGGAGTAGTACACCCACAGCAGCACCACCACCAGTGATCCAGCTGCCCCATACCCGTTGGCCACGCCGCTCTTGCCGATATAGAGGCCGATCAGGAACTTCCCGAGCGTGAACAGCAACGCCGTCACCGCTGCCCCCAGCCACACGTCGGGCCATCGCACTTTCACCCGGGGCATGATCTTGTAGATCATCGCGAACACCACCGTGATCAGGACCAGGCTGACGATCATATCGAGCAGGTGCCCGATCAACTCTTCCGCGCCAAACAGCGGCCCCCAAAGCCGGTTAAGCGCCGAGATGGCCGCGCTCAGCACCAGCGACACCACCAGCAGGAAGCCGATGCCGAGAATCATGCCGAAGGACAGCAACCTCGCGCGCAGCAGCGCCAGGATGCCGGAGATCTTGCGGCGCTCCGGCACGCGCCAGATCCGGTCCAGCGCTGATTGCAGCTCGGCGAATACCGTGGTCGCGCCCACCAGCAGGACAAAGACCCCGAGCACCGCGGTCAGCGTGCTGGCAGCCGGCTCGCTGACCGCCAGCAACATGGTCTCGATGGTCTTGGCCCCATCCGGCCCCAGCAGGCCCTGCAGCTGCGCCACCACCTCGCCGCGCGCGGCTTCGGCCCCGAACACCACGCCGGCCACCGAGATCACGATCAGCAGCAGCGGCGCGATGGAAAAGACTGTGTAATAAGCCAGGGCCGCGCCCATGCTGGGCGCGTAGTCGTCGATCCACGCACTGACCGTATCACGGAGCAGTTCGAAGAGTAGGCGAGGTGAGGACACAATAACGGACAGGGACGGCATCGCTCGGAGGGAATGAGGGACACTGACCCACTGCTGCAATTCTCGTTCCCGCCGGCCTGGCAACGCTGTCATGGCGGGAGTGGCGGCGGCCAGATGTGGCGCCGTGCCGTTTTTCACCGCATTCCGTGCCGGGTTGTTTGCATCCTTTACAACTGGCGCCTTGCACCAGATGGCCAATCTGCAATGGCTACCCAGCCAAACACTGCGGGCGCTAATCAACAACACGCGCGCGTACCTAACCCGCCCCGGTGTCGATGGCAAGTCTCGTAAATCACCGTTGCAAAATCAAACAGAATGTCAGGGGCCTCGGCGCTAAAGTGGCTATTCCCATGCCTGTAGGCACTCTAGGAGGTACACGAATGAAGCAACATCTGGCGAAATCCCTGTTGATGGCTGGCGCGATGATCGCGTCCTACCCGCTGTTCGCACAGCAGGCACAGCCCCTTCAGCCGGCCCAGCCGATGCCCATGACTCAGCCGATGCAATCCCCCCAGCCGGCGCCATCCGCCCAGCCCACGCAAGCCATGCCGGCGGCAGCACCGATGGCGCAGGGAACGGTACCCGCCGCGCGCGACCCCTATGCGCAACCTGCCGGCCAGGCGGCGCAGCCCGGCATGGCGCCCGCACCGGGTGCCCCGGCGCTGGCCGGCAGCCCTGATCCGTCGCTTGACCCCGCCAACCGGACCCTGCCTCCCGATGCGCTCGGGACCCGCGTGGGCCAGCGCAGCCCGTTCCTCGACGGCGCCTGAGCGTTACAGCTTGTATCGCCCGTTGATTCGGTGTTAGCTGTCATGCGCAGCAGTTCGTCGTGCGCCCGGAACAAAAAGGCCGCGGCATAGGCCACGGCCACTGATTCTTGACAAGCTTTACGCGCGGCATACCGACGCGCGCTCCTTCGTTGAGGCTCCGGCCCTCTCCCCCACCCATCTCCCGCGCGCGGGAGATGGGTGCGTATGCCTGGGCACGGGGCTTTGCTCAGATGTGCGAGCGTGCGGATGCGCGGCTTTTAACTCGATGGCCTACCGAGAAACACTTCACCGCATGGATGGGCCTGGCACCGGGAAGCCGCCAAAGCGGCAAGCGCCGCGGCAGCGTCAAACGCCACCGCAATCGCGCCGGTCGACTGTTCTGCCTGATGGCCCGGAGTCTGGCGCGTAGCAAGGACATCGCCTTGGGTGGCTTCTACCGACGCATGGCAGCACGACGCGGCGCACTGATTGCCAACATTGCGTTGGCACGCAAGCTGGCCATCCTCTTCTGGCGCGTCATGGTTAAGGGAATGCAGTACGTCGAAAGTGGCTTGGCACACTACGAGGCCCGCGTCCTCGAAACCAAACGGCGGGCACTCAGGCACCTGGCCAAACAACTCGGCCAGGAGCTAGTTCCCCTCCCTACTGCCGCATAGAAACCAATGGTTCATGGAAAGGGGCGGGCGAGAGGGCAGGCGCTTCCGGATGCGTCGCGCCTTGCCAAACCAAACCACCTCTCCCACTGAGACGACGCCCATTGCGCAGCGGCGCTTAACCTTAAGCCGCGCTGACAAACAACCGCATCGCCGGCATCACCTGCGATGCCTGTTCAGGCCGATCCAGCGCACTCTCCAGATTCATGCGTGCCACGTTGACGTGTTCCGTCGCAAGCGCCTGCGCGCGCGCGCCTTCGCCGCGCCGCATGGCGTCGAACAAGCTGTGATGCTGCCGGTGTGCATAGACCAGCCATTGCCCGCCCTCTTCCACCGCCGACTGCATCGGCAACATGGCGCTCGCCGCGGCGAATGGCAACCGGTTGTTGAGTTCGATGGCCCGTGCCAGCGCGCTGTTGCCGCTGCCCTCGACGATCAGCGCGTGAAAGCGATCGTTCATATTGCTGTACGCGACATAGTCGTCGTAGTCGAGCTGTGCCTTGGTCAGGACCCGGTCGCCTTCGCGCAGGCAGTCCTGGAGGTCCAGCGATAGTTGCCGTGACAGCCCATGCTCGGCAACCAGCCGCGCGGCCATGCCCTCCAGGTGTCCGCGTACCGCGATCGCATCCTGGATCTCCCGCGGCGTGAAGCGGCGCATCATGTAGCCGCTGCTCGGCGAAGGCTCGATCAGCCCCTCCTGCTCCAGCGCGGCGAGCGCAAGCCGGACCGGCGTGCGCGAGACGCCGAGCTTCTCAGCCAGCGGGATCTCGGCCAGGCGGGCGCCCGGTTCGAATTCGCCCTTAAGAATCAGGTCGCGCAGTTGCACCAAGACCCGTGTCTGGTGGGATTCCATTACACACCCTCGTCAAATCGTAGCCGCGGCCGCTGCATGCGAGGTTGGCCGGGCTGCATACAATATGCGTCATGGTACACCAGACAACGGCCTGATCAGCTCGGAAACAGGCTCTTCAGCGCGACAGAGTCATCAGCGAGCACATCGGGATCGGGGCGAACGCGCGCGGCGATCAGGCGCCGTGCCGCCATGTGATCCTGCGGGCGGTTGATCGAATCCGCGGCGACGATCACTTCCTGCTTCAGGTACACGGCCGTGAATCGCCCCGCCAGCACGTCGCCGCGCACCACCGCC
Organism: Cupriavidus sp. DF5525; assembly: GCF_040149425.2. NCBI lineage: Bacteria > Pseudomonadati > Pseudomonadota > Betaproteobacteria > Burkholderiales > Burkholderiaceae > Cupriavidus > Cupriavidus sp. DF5525. The sequence goes on from NZ_CP168265.1 coordinate 2,718,663, forward strand.
TGGTCATGCCCCGCCGAGAAGCCAGCCATCTGCAGCTTGTAGCCATGCTGGTCCGACCAGAACCACGGCACCGCCTCGTACGGCGCGGGACGATCGGCAACCGTCGCACCGGCCACCCTGGCGAGGTCGTTCGCGCTTTGTATAGATTCGACGCGCACGCACCGGCCTTGCGCTTCGCTCGCATCCGTAGGCATCCATGGATTTGGATACGCAGCACAATCGCCGGCCGCGACAATGGCGGGATCGCTGGTGCGCGCAAAGCGGTCGACCACGATGCCGTTGTCCACCGTCAGGCCGCAGTCCTCGGCAAGCTCCACGTTCGGTACCACGCCGAGGCCTGCGATGACCAATTCCGCCGGAAGGACCTCGCCGGAATCGAGCTCGACCCCGCTGACCGCATCATTGCCGAGCAGCCGCAGAATCCGGGTCGCAAGCCGAATGCGGACCCCTTGCCGCTGATGCACCGTCTGCAGGAACGTCGAGATCAGTGGCGGCACCGCGCGCTGCAGCAACCGCTCCTGCAACTCGACCACGGTCACATCGAGGCCGAGCGTGCGCAACGACGCCGCCACCTCCAGCCCGATAAAGCCGCCGCCCACTACCACGGCCTTGCTGGCCTCCCGCGCACGCGCCTTGATGTCGCACGCATCCGCGAGGTCGCGCAGGTAGTAGACGTGGCGCAGTTCCGCTCCCTCGCATGGCAGGCGCCGACAGCGCGCCCCAGTGGTCAGGGCCAGGTGGTCGTAGCGCAGCAGTGCCCCGTCGGACAATGCAACCGTGCGCGCCTGCCGGTCGATGCGGCGCGCCGAGACTCCGGTCCGCAGCGTGATCCGCTCTTCCCTGAACCGCTCGGGCGACTGCAGCGGCAGGCTCGATGCATCCACCGCGTCGCTCAGGAAGCCCTTGGACAGCGGCGGCCGCTGGTACGGTGCGTGGGGCTCGTCGCCGATCATGGTGATGCTGCCCTGGAAGCCGTTGGCGCGCGCGGCCAGCGCCAGCTGGGTGCCCGCGTAGGAGGCCCCGATGATGACGAGATCGGCCATGGTCTACCCCTGCTTTTCCGGGACGCGCACGACCAGGCCGTCGAGCGCGTCGGTCACGACGATCTGGCAGCTGAGCCGGCTGGCCGGCTGCCGTACGGCCGCCACGCCCTCGAGCAGTTCGTCTTCCATTTCGTCGGGCGCGGGCATATGGTCGGCCCAGGGCGAATCGATATACACATGGCAGGTCGCGCAGGAACAGCAACCGCCGCACTCCGCATCGATCCCGCGGACATTGTTGGCGATCGCGACTTCCATCAGCGTCTTGCCGCTGGCCGAAGCCACTTCCTTGCGGCTGCCGTCTTTCAGGACATAGGTAATCGTCGGCATGACATCCTCACTGCGGTTCGGTTAAAACGTGTCGAAGTACTCGCGCTGCTCCCAGTCGCTCACCTCAAGATTGAAGCGCGCGATCTCGGCCTGCTTGATATGGCAGAAGTAGTCGACAAAGCCACTGCCCATGCCTTCACGCAGGGCATCGTCTTCTTTCAGGCAGGCCAGCGCCTCGTCGAGCGTCCTGGGCAGATGGGGTGCGGGGGTCTCGTATGGCGAATCGGCGGACGGGCCCGGATCCAGGCGCCACTGGATACCGTCCAGCCCCGAGATGGCCTGCGACGCGAGATAGAGATAGGGATTTGCCGCGGGTTCGCCCACGCGGTTTTCGATGCGCGTGGCCGCATCGCCCGCGCCGCCCAGCACCCGCAGCATTGCGCCGCGGTTGTCGCGCGCCCAGATCGCGCGGTCGGGCGCCAGCGAATAGGCACGGAACCGCTTGTAGCCATTGATGGTCGGCGTGGAGAACGCGGTCGCCGCGCAGGCGTGCTGCAGCAGGCCGGCCAGGTAATGACGCCCGGTCGCGGACAGGTCTTGCCCGACCTCGTCCGGCATCATCGCATTCGCGCCGTTGTCCAGCCGCTTCAGCGACTGGTGCAGGTGCCATCCGCTCGACACTACGTTGCGGATCTTCGGGCGGCACATAAAGGTCGCGTGGTAGCCATGCCGCTTGCACACCTGCTTGACGGCGCTGCGGAACAACACCATCGCGTCCGCGGTGGCAACCGGCGTCGCCGGCGCGAAGGTGAATTCGAACTGGCTGGGACCGAACTCGATTTCCAGCGACCGCACCGGCAGGCCGAGCTGCTGCACGTTCTTGCGGATCAGCTCGATCACTTCCTCGGTCGCGTCATAGCGCAGCTCTGTCAGGAACTGGTAGCCGTGCGACAACAGCTCGACCTCGGGCGGCTCGCCCGGCTGGCCGGCATCGTCCGGCGTCATGTGTTCGCGCAGCAGGCGGAACACATGGAACTCGACTTCCAGTCCGGTGACGAGCTGGTATCCCGCTGCCGCGAGGCGCTCCTCCGCGTTGCGCAGGATGCGGCGGGTGGCAAAGGGCACCGCCCTGCCATCCTGGAAATACGGATCGCAAAGCAGCCAGCCGGTGCGCGGCGACCAGGGCAGCACGCGGAAGGTGGTGGGATCGGGAACCAGCGTGACGTCCGCCCCGCCCAGCATGCCAGGCATGTCGAAGCCGCCGCCAGAACTGAACACGGGGAACACCGTCCGGTGCGAAGTGTCCTTGGCGAACAGCGTGGTGGTCACGTTCACGCCGCCGCGCAACGCCTTGATCGCCTCCGACGCGACCAGCGTCTTGCCGCGCAGCACGCCATGCTGGTCCGGGAAGGAAAAGCGCACCACGTCGATGTCTCCCCCGGCGAGCTGACGCGCAACGTCGTCAGCAGCACGGGCATGGGTATCGGTCCAGAGGCTGAATTGTTCTACAAGCGCCATATGGGTCCGGCTCGCCGCATCGTGCAACGCGGTGGAGCCGCCTCGGTTAGTTAGTCGTGATCCTGTGGCTGCGTACCGGTCAGGCGCGCGACGCCCATTCCGATTCGGCCCGGCGCTTGGCATCGGCCCCGACCCAGTAGTCGTCGGGCGACTGCTCCACGCTGACCCCGTCGATCGATGCCGGCCCGGTAAGCGTACTGGCCTGCTGCGCGTCCACCATCATCAGCGCCCTCTCGCCGCGCTGGTTTGCCTCGATCGCCGCGACCAGCTGCTTGCGGTAGGCGATGATGCCCTTGTCGGTGGTGCCCAGGTGCTCGCGGGTGCGGTCCTGGATCGCGCCCTGCGATTCCACGGCCCACTGGTCGTGGACGTTGATGTCGTGGCCCATGCCCGTGTAGGTCTGCGTGCGCTGCTCGTAGGGGTTGAAGCCGTAGTGGTTGCGCTTGTTCAGCCGCGGGCGGTAGTCGGGCAGTTCGTACAGCGCCAGGCGCTGGTCGCGCATCTGCTGCTTGTCGACCGGCGCGGTGAAGCTGGTGAAGATGGCGTACCAGTAGCAACTGGTGTCGTCGACCGGCACATGCCATTGCGCAATCGTCATCTCGGCGCTCATCGGGATAATGAACGCCTGCGGAAACACGACGTTGGTCACGCGCACATGCTGCTGGCCGTCGCCGAGTTCGCGCAAGGCGGTCAGCCGCATGCCGTAGTCGGTCGGCGCGATGCTGATTTCCGGGCAGTCGAATTCACGGAGCACCTTCGTGATCGGCATGCCGGAATCGGCCGACGCGCCGCGAAACTGCTTGCCGTAGCTTTCCGCGACGTCTTCATCCTCGAAGAACCGGTGCAGGAAGGAAGCGTGCGCCGGATCGATGCCGACCTCGAGCGCCTGCAGCCAGTTGCACTCGAGCAATCCCTTGAAGGCGAAGGTGTACTGGTCAGGGGCGACAAAGCAGTCAAAGGCCGGGAATGCCGGCGGCTCGCCTTCGCCGATAAAGGCAAACAGCACGCCGCCGCGCTCGACGATCGGATAGGCGTTCTGGCGGATGCGCTGGCACAGCTTGCTGCCGGCGGGTTCCGCGGGCGTTTCCAGGCACGTGCCGGTACGGTCGAACAGCCAGCCGTGAAACGGGCAGCGCAGGCCGCCGTCCTCCAGCCTCCCGAAGCTCAGGTCCGCACCGCGGTGCGGGCAATCACGATCCAGCATCGCGTAGTGGCCTTGCTCGTCGCGGAACACGACGAAGTCCTGGCCCATCAGGCGCACGGCGCGCACCGGGCGCTCACCTTCGAACTCGTCCACCAGCGCAACCGGTTGCCAGTATTGCCGCAACAGCTTGCCGGCTGGGGTATCCGCGCCGACGCGGGTGATGAGTTCGTTCTGTTCCTTGGACATCATGATGGGGACATCTCCTGCTGGGTGGGTGGTTCCTGGGTGGGTTTTGCTGTATGCAGCGTCGTTGTATGCAGCATATTATTTGCTGCATACAGTCAAGACAAGGTCGATTTTGGGCGCATGCTCGGAAGCCATGCCGAACTTACTCCGCACTCGCGCCATTAAGTCACAATAGGCTATTGTTTTTATTACATATTTTCAGATATTTAGGGCCCATGAACTGAGGATTTAAGTGTTTACCCGCACCAACGAGGCGAGCTTCATATGACTGCTAAATAGCGCCTGTTGGTGCACATATTTTCATCTTTCTGGAATATCTGCATGCAGTGATATATTATCTGCATGCAGTGATGACCAGATGACCCAGGAGACCCACCTTTGCCCGCCCCCAACCCAATATCCGCCCAGCCCACACGTACCCATTGCCCGCTGGTCGGCATCGTCTGCGACCGGTTCTTCGTCGGGGATCACGACGTGCATGGCGTCAAGGAGAGCTACCGGCGCGCCCTTACCGAGGTCGCGCGCGTCGCACCGGTCTTTATCCCGGCCAGCGAGGACATCGATGACTTCAGCCCCTATCTGGCGTCGCTGTCCGGGCTGCTCTTTCCTGGCGGCGCGTCCAATGTCTCGCCCGGCCGTTACGGTGGACGCGAGTCTGCCGAATTCCTGGTCGACCGAGCGCGCGATCATGTCGCGCTGCACCTGATCCGGCGTGCCGCCGACCTCGGCATCCCGATGCTGGCGATCTGCCGCGGCTTCCAGGAAATGAACGTGGCCTTCGGCGGCACGCTGCGTGCCGATATCCATGCGGCCGGCCATTCGCCGGAGCACCGGGAAGACGCGTCGGAAGACCTGGTCGCACGCTATCGCTACAAGCACACGGTCGCGCTCGCGCGGGACGGCATGTTCAGCGCATGGATCGGTGACGCAAGCGCGCGCGTCAATTCCCTGCATACGCAAGGCATCGACACATTGGGGAACAACCTCGCGGTCGAGGCCAGCACCGATGACGGCCTGGTCGAGGCGATCCGCGTCGAGGGCGTCAAGTTTGCGGTGGGTGTGCAATGGCACCCGGAAGTCACGGCCGATTCCGATCCGCTATCCCGGTCGTTGTTCACCCACTTCGGCGACGCGTGCCGGCGTTACGCACGGCACGCCTGAGCGCCGCCTTGCCGGAACCTGGACGGGTTCCGGATCGAACCCCTCGAATGAGGCGAACTCATTCACCGCAACATGGTGGTGGCGCTCAACGACGGCGCAGCGCTCGGTGACCCGAGAGGATGGTGCTACGGCGGCTGGGCGGTTCCTGTCCTCGAAGATCGCGTCAAACACGCGCAACAGGTTGAGATCGACTCTGCCGAGGTTCATGGCGCCGCTCCAGCTCGCTACCGATTCACGAGTGTATTGAGCTGGAAGCGGCGTCCCGTTGTGCGCGGGGCGCGTGGATTCTCTCTGGCGATCGCCCTCCTGCGTGTGGGTCAAAGCCATGAGCCGGCACGCGGCGTGTGCCGGCCAGACTGCAAGGCGATAGTGATACCGACAGCGACGGACGCGGCCGCCAGCGGTCGGGGGTGCGGTTGGGGTGTTTACGGCCCTTCGCGGGCTCAGCCGTTCGCGTCCGCCGGCCGCGACTCACTACGCGCGCCATCCGTGAATGTGTCGCGCGGACCATTCACGCTGGCCCCGTCGGTGTACACATCGAAGCGCTTCTCGGCCGCCGCCGCGCTGGCCGCGCCATCGGTGTACGGATCCGCCGGCCGCGGCGCCGCCTTGGCCGATAGCGCAAAGGTGGCGCTGACCATCATCAGCAATGTCGGGAGCAAGGCATGCAGCATGGCGCGGCGGTAAGTTCCGGCATGCAGCCAACGCAGGTGCGGCCAGCGCGTTCTGGTCGCCCGCGCGGCGCGGCGGCCTGCGGTGTCAGGGAGGCGGGAGAGCTTGGATAAGGTCATGGAAGGACTCCGGTGCGTGAAGGAAAGCCGGCCTGGCCAGGCACCGGTGGAGTCTAGCGATCGCAGCCGACGCCGCCCTGACCCTACCCTGACAATTCCGTCAGGCAGGCGCGTTATCGGGGTGTGCCTTGCGCCAACAGTCTTTCCAGCCACGCAGAATCATGCCGGCGCGCAGCTGTGCCATGCTTGCGCAGCAGGCGCGCTCGGCACGCCCGCACCTGTTCAGTGCAGCCCCCGCAAAACTGACAAGACTGACAGGTTGGATTCGCACGCATCTTCTATATTTCTAGGATTCCGAGGAATGGACCCATGAAACTCCTGCTGGTCGAAGATGAGATCAAGACGGTCGACTACCTGCGCCGCGGCCTGTCCGAGAACGGCTACGTGGTCGACACGGCGCACAACGGGCTGGACGGCCTGCACCTGGCCTGTACCGAGCCGTATGACGCGATCGTGCTCGACGTCATGTTGCCCGCGCTGGACGGTGTCTCGCTGCTGAAGTCGCTGCGCCGCGAGCAGCAGACACCGGTGCTGATGCTGACCGCGCGCGACGACCTCGACGATCGCCTCAACGCCTTTGATGCCGGTGCCGACGACTACCTGTCCAAGCCCTTCTCCTTCCTGGAACTGCTGGCGCGCCTCAACGTGCTGACGCGCCGCGGCCGGCAGACCGAGCCATCGCAACTCACCGTCGGCGACCTGCGCATTGACCTGCTGTCGCGGCGGGCGACACGCGGCACGCGCCGGCTGGACCTGAGCGCGCGCGAATTCACGCTGCTGTCCGTGCTGGCGCGGCGGCAGGGGCAGATCGTTTCCAAGACCGCGATCACCGAACTGGTCTGGGACATCTCCTTCGACTGCAACACCAACGTGGTCGAGGTCGCCGTCAAGCGCCTGCGCGCCAAGCTGGACTGGCCCGGCGAGCCCAAGCTGCTGCACACCATCCGCGGCATGGGCTACGTGCTGGAACCCCGCGACGGGCTGACGGCATGAACCGGCATCGCTCCATCGCAGCGCGCCTGGCCGCGATGTTCGGCCTCGCGGCGGCCTTTGTCTTCGCCATCACGGGCGTGGTGCTCTACCAGGTGCAGTGCGTGGAACTGGAGAAGCGCCAGCTCGAAGAGATCCACGCGCGCTTCGACCTCGCCGGCCCCAAGGCGGCAGGCCTGGGCACCACGGCGCAATGGGAGCGCTTTGCCACCATGCTGCGCAGCATGACGCCGGCAGACCGCAGCGTGCGCTACTTTGTCGAGAGCACCGATCCGCGCTTCCGCTACGGCGAGCCGTTCCCGCGCGAGGCCGAAGCCACGCCGCGCGCCCCGCACGTGTGGGCGGTGGAGTTCGGCGACAACCGTTTCCTGATGCTCAAGCGCCCCATCCCCGCACTGCAGGACCGGCCGGAGGTGGCGCTGGCGGTCGCGGTCGACCAGGCGCCCTTCTTCGAGACCAGCCGCACGCTGGGCATTGCGCTGGTGGTGTCCTCGGTGCTGGGCGTGATCGCGGTGAGCCTGCTCGGTTGGCGTATCGCCAAGTCGGGCCTCGCGCCGATCGAGCGCTTGTCGCGCCATGCCAGCGCGCTCGATCCCAAGCAGCTCGAGCGCCTGCCCGACGCCAACCTGCCGGGCGAACTGTGTGGCCTGGTCCATGCCTTCAACGGCGCGCTCGACAAGCTCGAGCGTGCCTACCGGCAGCTTTCCGCCTTCAATGCCGACGTGGCGCATGAATTGCGCACGCCGCTGGGCAATGTCATCGGCCAGACCCAGGTGGCGCTGTCGCGGCCACGCAGCACTGCCGAGCTGGAAGAGATCCTGCAGTCCAACCTGGAAGACCTGGAGCGGCTCAGCCGCATCGTGATCGACATGCTGTTCCTGGCCCAGTCCGACCGCGGCGCGCTGGCGCGCGACCTGGTCGAGGTCTCGGTCGCGCACGAGGTGCGGCGCAGCGCGGACTTCCTCGACCTGCTGTTCGAAGACGCCGGCTCCACGCTGCACGTGACGGGCGATGCGCGGGTGCGCGTCAATGTCTCGCTGCTGCAGCGCGCGCTGACCAACCTGATGAGCAACGCCCTGCAGCATGGAAGGCCCGGGCGGCCGGTGACGGTGGCGATCGCGCAGGCGGCAGGCACGCTGACCATCACCGTGCGCAACGAGTCGGACCGCCTGTCCGCGATCCAGCCGAACCGCCTGTTCGACCGCTTCTACCGTGCCGACGCGGCGCGCAGCGACAGCCGGCAGAACCACGGGCTGGGGCTGGCCATCGTCAAGGCGATCGCCACCATGCACGGCGGCAGCGTGTTCGCGCAGGTGGAGCCGCACGCGATCCGGATCGGCATGACGCTGCCGGTCAGCCAGCCGGTGCCCGACGCGCCCGCGCCGGCGCGCCCGCTGGCGCGTCCCGCCGCAGCCTGAGGGCGGGCCGATTGCAGGTTTGGCAGATTTGGCAGGCCTGGCATCCACCACTGGCGCGCCGCTTCGATTCTTGAATTCGTGCGGCGCATCGTATATTTTCGAGGGGCATTCCCGTGGTTGCGCCGTGCCAGCCAGTGCCTGTCACGATGATCGGATTCGCGGCAAGCCACACCCGACAACGCATGTCCGGAACCGAAGGGCCTGGCAACCCCGTCCGCGCGGTGTGCGCGTGATCCTGCGCGGTTGCCTGTCGCTGCGCCCTTGCTCCTGTCCATCGAAGAGGAGCTGCCATGGATGCAGTCAGGACATTGCTCGAAACCCAGCCGCTGCTCACGCTGTTCCTCACGGTTGCGCTGGGCTATGTCATCGGCGAGATCAATATCAAGGGTGTGTCGCTCGGGTCGGGCGCGGTGCTGTTCGTCGGGCTGGCGATCGGCGGGTTCGCGCCCAAGTCCGCACCGCCCGCCCTGCTCGGCACGCTTGGGCTGCTGCTCTTTCTCTATGGCATCGGGATCCAGTACGGCGAGCAGTTCTTCAAAGGCCTGACCAGCCCGGACGGCCTCAAGGCCAACGCCGCCGCCGTGCTCGGCGTGGTCGGCTCAGGGCTGGTCGCGGTCGCGCTGGTGCCGCTGGTCGGCGTGAAACTCGACGAGTCGCTGGGCATGTTCGCCGGCGCGGGCACCAGCACGGCAAGCCTGCAGGCCGCAATGGCGGCGATGAAGAGCGACGGCGCCGCGGTGGGCTACAGCGTCGCGTACCCGGTCGGCGTGGCCGGGCCGATCCTGTTCCTGTATGCCCTCACCGCGCTGCTCAAGCCGAATATCGTGCGGCCGCCGCCAAAGCTGATCGAGACCGCCGAGATCGCACTGACAAACCCTGCGTTCATCGGCGCGCGGCTGTCGGAGCTGGTCGCACGCCTGCCGGACGGGGTGGTGATTGCTGCAGTGCGTCGCGCACACCACAACCAGCCGCCCGCCGACGACCTGGTCCTGCAGGCGGACGACGTGCTGCTCGCGACCGCCACCGACCCGGCCGTGCTGCGTGAAGCCACCTCGCTGTGCGGAGAGCTGCAGCCAGGCCGCATGACGAGCCATCGCGAAGACCTGGACTATATGCGCGTGTTCGCCTCGAGCCGGCTCGTGGTCGGGCACACGCTGCGCGACATCCGCTTTCCCGAAGGCATGGCCTGCTCGATCGCCCATGTGCGGCGCGGCGATGCCGACCTGATGCCCAGCCAGGATCTCATCCTCGAATTCGGCGACCGCGTCGGCCTGCTGGTCAATCGCGCCCACATGAAGCCGATTCGCGCGCTGTTCGGCGACTCCATCAAGGGCACCGCCGAGCTTAGCTTTATCTCGATCGGCATCGGCGCGGCCCTCGGGCTGCTGGTCGGGCTGGTCCCGGTGCCGATTCCCGGCGTCGGCACGCTGGCGCTGGGGCTCGCCGCGCTGCTGCTGGTCGCCCTCGTGCTCGGCCGGGTGCGCCGTCTCGGGCCGTTCGTCTGGACCATGCCGCTATCGGCCAACCTGGTGCTGCGCAACTTCGGGCTGACCATCTTCCTGGCACAGGTGGGCATTGCGTCGGGGCCGAAGTTCTTCGCCACCATCGGCGTAACCGGGGTGTCCTTCCTGATCTATGGCGTGGTGATCCTGCTCGCCCTGCTGCTGATCACTGCGATCTTCTGCCTCTGGGTCTTCAGGCTGCCGTTCGACCTGGCGGTGGGCGTGATCTGCGGCGCGACCGGCAATCCCGCCATCCTGGCCTTTGCCAACCGCGTCGCGCCCACCGACCGTCCCGACCTCGGCTACTCGATGATCTTCCCGTCGATGACCATCGTGAAAATCCTGTTCGTACAGGTCGCCGCCACGCTGGCTGGCGGATAGTGCGGCGCAACTTGGGCGCATCGCTGCACGCGATTCGCCGCGGAGACACATCATGGAAATCGCCGTCTTCAGCGCAAAGTCCTACGATCGCCAACATCTGGATGCCGCGAATGCGGCGGAAGGTCATCAGCTCAAGTACTTCGAAGTCCCCCTGGACAGTGAAACGGTGGGCCTCGCCGCGGGCCACGGCGCGGTGTGCATCTTCGTCAATGACCGGGCCGATGCGACTGTGCTGGAAGCGCTCGTGCGCGGCGGCACCAAGCTGGTCGCGCTGCGCTGCACCGGGTTCAACAACGTCGACCTGAAAGCCGCCCAAGCGCTCGGGATCAAGGTAGTCCGCGTGGTCGACTACTCGCCCAATTCGGTCGCCGAGCATGCGGTGGCCCTGCTGATGGCGATCAACCGCAAGATCCACCGGGCCTACAACCGCACGCGGGATTTCAATTTCTCGCTCGAAGGCCTGATGGGCTTCGACCTGTGCGGCAAGACCGTGGCCGTGATCGGCACCGGCAAGATCGGGCGCGTGTTCGCAAAGATCATGGTCGGGTTCGGCTGCAACGTAATCGGGTACGACAAGTACCCGTCTCCGGAATTCGAGGCCCTTGGCGGCCGCTACGCGGACGAGGGAGAAATCGGCGCAAGCGCGGACTGCATCTCGCTGCACTGCCCGCTCACGCCCGAGACCCATCACATCATCAACGCCGAAACGCTGTCGCGCGCCAAGACAGGCGCCTTGCTGATCAACACCAGCCGCGGCGGGCTGATCGACACGGAAGCGGTCATCGACGCGCTTAGGAGCGGACAACTCGGCGGGCTGGCGATCGACGTGTACGAGCAGGAGGCGGAGCTGTTCTTCCGCGACCTGTCCAGCACCATCGTCGACGACGCCGTGCTGCAGCAGCTCATCACGTTCCCGAACGTGATCGTGACCGGGCACCAGGCCTTCCTCACGCGCGAAGCCGTGACGACCATCTGCGAGACCACGCTGCGCAGCGCGACGGAATTCGAGGCCGGCAAGCCGCTGACGAACGAGGTCAGCGCCAGTTGAACGCGGCCGCTGCCGGCCTCATGCCGCGCCGCGCAGCGGCCCGAATCGCTCGACGTACAGCCCCGCCACCCAGTCCACGAACACGCGCACGCGCGGCGCCAGTTGCCGGTGGAACGGGTACAGCGCCGACACCGGCAGGTCCGGGCACGGCCACTGGGCCAACACCTGCACCAGCCGGCCAGCGCGCAGGTGCTCCTCGACGCGGAAGCGCGGCACCTGGACCAGGCCGCAGCCGGCCAGCGCCGCGCTGGTATAGCACTCGGCATCGCTGACCGAGATCCAGCCGCGCGCCTTGAACTCCTGCACCTCGCCATCGACGGTCAGCGTGAACGGATACCGGTTGTCACTGTTGCGCGAGAAGAAACCCACGCCCACATGCTCAGCCAGCTCGGACGGCTCCTGCGGCGTGCCGTGCGCGGCCAGGTAGCCGGGGCTGGCGCACAGCACCTCCGGCATATCCGCCAGCCGCCTGGCCACCAGCGACGAATCGCGCGGACGCCCCGCGCGCACCACGCAGTCGATGCCCTCGCCGACCAGGTCGACCAGCCGGTCGCCGCTGCTGACGACCAGGTCGATATGGGGATAGCGGTCGCGGAACTCACCGATGCGCGGCAGGATGATCATGGTCGCGTGGGTGCCGTGCAGGTCGAGCCGCAGCGTGCCGCGCGGGCTGGCCACCTGTGTGCTGAGCGAGGTCTCGGCGTCTTCCAGGTCCTGCAGCACGCGCTTGCTGCGCTCGTAGAACGCCTGGCCGTCCAGCGTCGGGCGCACCTGGCGCGTGGTGCGTTCCAGCAGCCGTGCGCCCACGCGGGCCTCCAGTTCCTTGATGGCGTGCGTGGCGGTGGCGCGCGGGATATCCAATGCGCTGGCGGCGCCGGTGAAGGAGCCCAGTTCCACGATCCGGGTGAAGAGTTGCAGCGCGTCGAAGCGGTCCATAGCGGGCAGTCATAACGGAACGGTCACCCCCGGATTGGAAGCAGGTTCGAGGCTGGCGTCAAGCCCGGCCGCAGCCGGCGCGCAGGGGCGGGTCGCGTTCGGGCCTGCCGCACAAGGGGCAGGTATGGGTCATGAACGGTCTCTTCAGGGAATGCCCCGCCGGAGGCGGGGCTGTTCAGGAAGGCCGGCGCCGGGGCCCTACTGGCCCAGCGCCGTCACCACGCCCACCTGGCTGCGCAGCGCGGCGGCCTGGGCGATGGAGAGCTCTTCCTCTGCCTCCAGCAGCGTGCGCTGGACCTGCAGCGTGTCGATAAACGCGGATTCGCCGGCGCGCCAGGAGCGGTTGATCTGGTCATACGCGGCCCGCGCACTTGACGCCGCCTGCTCCAGCCGCGCCACTCGGTCGCGGTTGCGCGCCGATGCCGCCACCGCGCCCTCGACCTCGGTGACCGCGCGCAGCACCGTGGTGCGATAGCGCTGCAGGGCCTGCTCTGCCTCGGCCTCGCGCAGTCGCACCGTGCTGCGCCGGCGCCCGCCGTCGAACAGGGGCAGCGCCGCGTCGGCGCCGAACATCCACGCCAGCGAGCGCGCCAGCGTGGCGCCGGAAACCGCATCCGCGGCCACGCCGATCGCGCCGGCCAGCCGCAGGTGCGGCAGCAGCTCGGCTCGTGCGACGCCGACACGTGCATACGCCGCCACCACGACGCTTTCGGCCGCCTTCACATCGGGACGCAAGCGCAGCAGGTCGGCCGGCGTGCCGATCCCCGCCGGCGGCGTCCACTGCGGCCGGGCCGCGAGCGGCTCCATGCGCGCATAGATGTCCTGCGGCGTGGTGGCGACCAGGATCGAGAGCCGGTGCAGCGCGTTCTGCCGCTCCAGCTCCAGCAGCGGCAGCTGCGCGTGCGTGGCTTCGGACTGGGCGCGGGCGCGGTCGACATCGGCAATGGGCACCGCGCCGGCATCGAACAGGCGCCGCGTCAGCGTCTCGGTTTCCGCCTGGCTGCGCGCGTTGGCGCTGACCAGTTGCAACCGGTGCTCCAGGTTGCGCGCGCCCAGGTAGGTCTGCACCACCTCGCCGGTCACGGCCACGCGCACGGCCTGCGCGGCGTCGGAGGCGGAGCGCAGCTCGGCATCGGCCGCGGCCACGTCCTGCCGGATGCGGCCGAACAGATCGACTTCCCATGACGCGCCCAGCCCTGCGCCGAAGACGTTGCCGGTGTCCGGGTTGCCCGAGGCCGATTGCGATGCTGACAGCCGCTGCCGGCCCGCCGAGGCGCCCAGCCCCAGCTGCGGCAGCCCCTGCGAGGCCGTGCCGGCCCGCAGCGCACGCGCGGCATCGATGCGAGCGATCGCGGACTTCAGGTCGGTGTTGCCGTCCAGCGCGGACGCGACCAGCTCGTCAAGCACCGGGTCGCCGAAGCGCTGCCACCAGTTGGACAGGTCCGGCACCTCGCCGGCCGCGGCCAGCGATGCGTTAGCGTAGCCGGTCGCCAGCGGCAGCGGTGTGGGTGCGACCGGTTGCGGTGTGGCGCAGGCAGCCAGCAGCATGGCGCCGGTGGTCAGCGCCGCTACGAGCGGGAGGCGCTTTGCGATTGCGATTGCGATTGCGATTTCGATTGCGATTTCGATTGCAACTGGGGCCTTCATTGCGCCACCTCCACCGCCACAGCCGGCACAGTCTTCGCGCCACCTGCAAGCCGCCGCACCACCACATAGAACACCGGCGTGAAGATCAGCCCGAACACGGTCACGCCGATCATGCCGAGGAACACCGCCGAGCCCACCGCCTGGCGCATCTCGGCGCCGGCGCCTTCTGAGATCACCAGCGGCAGCACGCCGAGGATGAACGCCAGCGAGGTCATGATGATCGGCCGCAGCCGCTGCCGGCTCGCCTCCACCACCGCCTCGACCAGCGCACTGCCCTGCTGCTCGAGTTGCCTGGCCACCTCCACGATCAGGATCGCGTTCTTGGCCGCCAGCCCGACCAGCACGATAAAGCCGATCTGCGTCAGGATATTGATGTCCTGCCCCATGGCGCGCACGCCCAGCGACGCGGCCAGCAGGCACATCGGCACGATCAGCAGGATCGACAGCGGCAGACTCCAGCTGCCGTACTGCGCGGCCAGCACCAGGTAGACCAGCAGCACGCACAGCGGGAACACCAGCAGCCCGGTATTGCCGGCCGTGGTCTGCTGGTACGAGAGATCCGTCCACTCGTAGGTGATGCCCGGCGGCAGCACTTCTGCCGCGAGCCGCTCCATGGTCTGGATCGCGTAGGCCGAGCCCAGGCCGGGCAGCGTGTCGCCATTGATCTCGGTGGCCGGGTAGAGGTTGTAGCGCGGCGCGCGGTCCACGCCGAGCGCTTCGCTGACGCGCGTCACACTGCCGATCGGCACCATCTCGCCATCCTTGTTGCGCACCTTCAGCCGCGCCAGGTCGTCGGGGGTCACCCGGAACGGCAGGTCGGCCTGCGCGGTCACGCGGTAGGTGCGCCCGAGGATATTGAAGTCGTTGATATAGGTCGAGCCGAAATAGGTTTCCACGGCGTCATTGATCTCCTGGCTGGGCACGCCCAGCATCTCCGCCTTCTCGCGGTCCAGCTCGACGAACACCTGCGGCGTGGTGGCCGAATACGGCGAATACACGCCGACCATGCCCGGCGCCTGGTTGGCCGCCGCGATCAGGTCCTCGGTGGCCTTGGCCAGCGCGGCGGTACCCAGCCCGTTGCGGTCCTCCAGGCGCATCGAGAAGCCGCCCGTGCTGCCCAGCCCCTGCACCGGCGGCGGCATTGCCACCACGATCGAGGCTTCGGTCACGCCGGCCAGCCGCGCGCGCAGGTCGGCCGCGATCTTGTCGATGGTCAGGCCCTGAGGCTTGCGCTCCTCCCACGGCTTGAACACCGGGAACAGGCCGGCATTGCTGGCGGAGTTGGTGCCGGTGGCCGCGGAGACGCCCGAGAACACCGGCACGCGCTCCACGCCCGGCACCTGCAGCGCGATGTCTTCCACCTTGCGCGCCACCGCACTGGTGCGTTCCAGCGTAGCGCCGTCCGGCATGCGGATCAGCACCACCAGGTAGCCGCGGTCCTGCGCCGGGATAAAGCCCTTGGGCGTCGACACCAGCAGGTAGACCGTGCCGGCGATCAGCAGCACGTACAGCGCGAGCATCGCCGGCGTGATCGCCACCACGCGCCGCACCACGCGGCCGTAGCCATCGGCAAAGCGGTCGAAGCCCGCGTTGAAGCGGCCGGCGAGCCACCGCACGGGCCGCAGGATGCCGCCAAACCGGGACGCAGCCTGGCCGTGGCCGGCTTCGCCCTGCGCATGCCGCTTCAGGATCGCGGCCGACAGTGCCGGCGCCAGCGTCAGCGAACTGAACAGCGAGATCGCCGTCGATACCGCGATGGTGATGCCGAACTGCCGGAAGAACTGGCCGGAGATGCCGGTGATAAAGGCCGTCGGCACGAACACCGCGCACAGCACCAGCGTGATCGCGAACAGTGCGCCGCCCACTTCCTTCATCGTGACCAGCGTCGCTTCGCGCGGGGTGGCGCCAAGCGCCAGGTGGCGCTCCACGTTCTCGACCACCACGATGGCGTTGTCCACCACGATCCCCACCGCGAGCACCAGCCCGAACAGCGTCAGGTTGTTGATCGAATAGCCCAGCATCGCCATCACGGCAAAGGTGCCCACCAGCGACACCGGGATCGCCAGGATCGGGATGATCGACGGGCGCCAGCCCTGCAGGAACACCAGCACCACCAGCACGACCAGCACCACCGCCTCGTAGATGGTCTTGACCAGTTCGTCGATGCTGTCGCCGATAAAGGCGGTGGGGTTGTAGCCGATGTTGTAGACGATGCCCTTGGGGAAGGCCTGGCTCAGCTCGGCCATCTTGTCCTGCACCGCGGCCATGGTGGCGACGGCGTTGGCGCCGGGGCGCTGCAGCACCTGCAGCGCGATGGTGGGGTTGCGCAGCATGTAGCTGTCGGTGGCGTATGCAAGCGCGCCTACCTCCACGCGCGCCACGTCCTTCAGGCGCACCACGCGCCCGCCATCACCCTGCTTGACGACGATGTCGTTGAACGCCACCGGCTCGCGCAGCCTGCCTTCGAAGATCAGGTTGGGCTGGAAGGCCTGGTCCGTCACCGGCGGCTGCGCCACCACGCCGCCGGCCACCTGCGTGTTCTGCGCGCGCACCGCGGCAATCACGTCGCCGGGGCTGAGGTTGAACGAGGCCACGCGCTCGGGATCCAGCCAGATGCGCATCGAATATTCGCGCGCGCCCAGCGGGTTGATATCGCCCACGCCGTCGATGCGCTTGAGCGCGTCGGCGACGTTGCGGATGGCGTAGTTGGAGACATAGAGCTGGTCATAGCTCTTGTCTGGCGAGTACAGGAAGATCGTGCCCAGCTGCGTCGGCGAAGACTTGCGCACCGACACGCCGCTGCGCTGCACGGGTTGCGGCAGCCGCGGCGTCGCCAGCGCGACGCGGTTCTGCACCAGCACCTGGGCCTTGTCGACGTCGGTACCGGGCTTGAAGGTCACGGTGATATTGAGGCCGCCGTCGGAGGTGGCCTGGCTGTACAGGTACAGCATGTCTTCCACGCCGTTGACTTCCAGCTCGATCGGCGTGGAGACGGTTTGCGACACGGTCTCGGCCGAGGCGCCGGGATAGCTGGCCTGGATCACGACCGTGGGCGGCGCGATCTCGGGATATTCGGACACTGCCAGCGTGAAATACGCCAGCGCGCCCGCCAGTGTCAGCACGATCGACAGCACGATAGCGAGCACCGGCTGTTCGACGGAAAGGCGACCGAGGTTCATGGCTGCGCTCCCTGCGAAGCCGGCAGGCTCGCCGTGGCCACCGCACGCACGGTGGGCTTGACGGTCTCGCCGGGGCGCACGCGCTGGAAGCCCTCGACGATGACGCGATCGCCCGCGTTCAGCCCCGACGCGACTTCGCGCAGGTTGCCGAACAGCTTGCCGAGCACCACCGGACGCACCTCGACGCTCTGGTCCGCCTTGACGACATAGACCACGCGCCGGGTGGCGTCGGTGGCTACCGCGGCATCGGGCACCAGCAGCGCATCGTGCGCGGCCTGCGCGGCCACATGGGCGCGGCCGAACTGGCCCGGGGTCAGCTTGTGGCCCGGATTCGGCAGCCGCACGCGCTGGCGCAGCGTGCCGGTGGAGTTGTCCAGCCGGTTCTCCACGAAGTTCATGCTGCCGGCGAGCGTCGGTTCGCCGTCGCCCGGCAGCGCGATGCGGACCGTGCGCGTGCCCGCCGCGGCACTGGCTTCCTGGCGGGTGTAGCGCAGGTAGCTCTGCTCGTCGACATCGAAATAGAAATCGATCGGGTCCTGCGACACGATCGTGGTCAGCAGCGTGGCGTTGCTGTCGCCGCCGTTGACCAGGTTGCCTTCGCTGACGCGCTTGCGGCTGATGCGTCCGGACATCGGCGCGGTGATGCGCGTGAAGGACAGGTCGAGCCGGGCACGAGCAAGCGCCCCTTCGGCGCTGGCCACTTCGGCGCGTGCGCTCTGCAGCGCCTGCTCGCGCTGCTCGAACAGGCTGCGCGCGATGGTGTTGGTTTCGATCAGCACGCGCGCCCGCTCGTATTCCTGCTGGCTCAGGCTCAGTTGCGAACGCGCCTTGGCCAGCGCGCCTTCGGCCTCGTTCACCGCCGCCTGGAACGGCCGCGGGTCGATCACGAACAGCAGGTCGCCCTTTCTCACCAAGGCGCCGTCCGTGAACGCGACCTTCTCCAGGTAGCCGCTGACACGCGCCCGCACGTCCACGTTGTCGATCGCTTCGAAGCGTCCCGTGAAGGTGTCGACGTCAGTGACCTGCCGCACCAGCGGCTGGCTGACCACCACGGCCGGCGCCGCCGGTGCCTGCACAGCCTCCGACTTGCAACCCGCCAGCATCGCTGCCGCGGCAGCGGCAGCGGCAAGGGCCGCGAGCGACGCTGCGCGTGCCGCCATGCCCGTCCTTCGTACCTGTTTCATTCTGAGTTCCCTTCTGCGTGGCAAGAGCAGGCTGGCAACGGCATCGGCCGCGGCGCCTGGCGTCGGCCGGTGTCAGGCGCGGGCGCCGTCGGTGAAGACGTCGCGCGTACGCTGCGGGGGCGCCGACACGCCGCTACGGTCCATGCCGGCGAGACGGGCGCCATCGGTGAAGGGATCGACCTGGCGGGCGCCGTCCGTGAAGGGGTCCGGCTTGCGCGCGGGGTCGGCCGAGGGACCGGTGCGATCCATGCCGGCGACGCGTGCGCCGTCGGTGAACGGGTCTGCCTGGCGGGCACCGTCGATGAACGCATCAAAGGCCTTGCGGGCGCCGTCGGTGAAGGGATCGACGCGCTGGTGCGCGCCGTCGACAAACGGATTGCGTTCGCGCGTGACGCGGTTGGGGCCGTCGGCATGGGCGAGGCCGGCAAGGAGAGCAGTGAGCATGCCGCTGGCGGCGATCAGGGTACGGGTCTTCATGATGTGGATTCCAGTCAATGCGCAGCAAGCGCGAATGGCGTCGGTGGCGTTGGCCGGCACGGAACGGCCCGGCGGCCTGTCGGCATGCATCGGTTGCAAACGCCCTGACACGGAGCGCCGACGGGGCGAAGTATGGTCAGCACCTGCCCCGAAAAAAACCCGCCGCGCAACAGAAGACCTTTGCATCCGCGGAAACAATGGCGCCATGCGCGCCTGCAGCCGCCCCGTCCTCGCGGCCCGGCCGCGCCTGCCCGGCGCACGCATGGAAGGACCGGGCGCCGCGGCGCGACCCTTGACTGCCGCGCAAGAATCATTTGCCCCTGACCGGGTTTTTCCGCGCGAAGCTTGTGCCGACAATGCCCTCATCGCAGCCGTGCCTGCCGCCTGCGCAGGGCCGCTGCCCACGTCACTCACTTGCCGGAGCCGACCATGCTCTTCACCCCTTACCGCCTTGGCGAGCTCGACTTGCCCAACCGCATCGTCATGCCCCCGATGACCCGCTCTCGCGCCGGCGCCGGCGATGTCGCCACGCCGCTGATGGCCGAGTACTACCGCCAGCGCGCGTCGGCGGGCCTGATCATTTCCGAAGGCACGCAGATCAGCCGGCAAGGCCAGGGCTATGCCTGGACCCCGGGCATCTACAACGCCGCGCAGGTGCAGGGGTGGCGCCAGGTCACCGACGCCGTGCACGCCGCCGGCGGGCGCATGTTCGCCCAGTTGTGGCACGTGGGGCGCGTCTCGCATACCTCGCTCCAACCGGGCCAGGGCGCGCCGGTGTCGTCGTCGGCGCTGGTGGCCGAAGGTGTAAAGGTGTTTATCGACCCCGAGGGCCGCGGGCCCGCGCAAGGCGCGGGCGAGATGATCCAGCACTCGGCGCCGCGCGCACTGAAGCTCGAAGAGATTCCGGGCATCGTCGCGGACTACGCCAATGCGGCGCGCCATGCGCTCGAAGCCGGCTTCGACGGGGTGGAGCTGCACGGCGCCAATGGCTACCTGATCAACCAGTTCATCGATTCGCAGGCCAACCTGCGCGGCGACGCCTATGGCGGCTCGCTGCACAACCGGCTGCGCTTCCTGCGCGAGGTGGCGCAGGCGGTGACCGACGTGGTCGGCCCCGGCCGGATCGGCGTGCGGCTTGCGCCGCTGACCACGCTGCAGGGCGCGGTCGACGACACGCCGCAGGCCACCTACCTGGCCGCGGCGCATGCGCTGGCGCAGATCGGCGTGGGGTATATCCATATCGCCGAGGCCGACTGGGAAGACGCACCCGCGATGCCGGCCGCGTTCAAGGAAGCGCTGCGCGCGATCTACCCCGGCACGCTGATCTACTCGGGCAACTACAACAAGGCCCGCGCGGAAGACGCGCTGGCCCGCGGCTGGGCGGACCTGATCGGCTTCGGGCGCAGCTTTATCGGCAACCCCGACCTGCCCTACCGCCTGCGCCACGACCTGCCGCTCAACCCGGGCATCCGCGCGAAATACTTCGGCGGCGGCGCGGCCGGGTACACCGACTACCCCGCACACCAGCCAGCGCACCACGCAACGCCCGCCGCGCAGCCGGCAAGCGCCTGAAACCCCGCCTTGTACCCACTGGCTGGCGCTAGCACGCCTGCCCGGAGAGAAGCTGTCATGTCATCCGCATTGCAAACCCTCGGCGCCGGCGGCTTCAGCATCGGCGTGGAGCTGCCGCTGGACAACGACTGGTCGCCCACGGGCGACAGCGCGCGCCGCCAGGCCGGCCGCCTGCCGGGCGAGCCCGACATGGCCCGCCATGGCGAACTGGCGCGCCTGGCCGACCGGCTGGGGTACCGCGCCCTGTGGGTGCGCGACGTGCCGCTGTACGACCCGCAGTTCGGTGACGCCGCGCAGGTGTTCGAGGCCTTCACCTACCTGGGCTACCTGGCCGGCATCACCGAACGCATCCTGCTCGGCACCGCGGCAGTGGTGCTGCCGCTGCGCGAGCCGCTGCTGACCCTCAAGTCCGCCAACACGGTCAACCAGTTAAGCGGCGGGCGCCTGCTGCTCGGCGTGGCCAGCGGCGACCGCCCGGTCGAGTATCCGGTGTTCGGCCGTGATTTTGCCCAGCGTGACGATAATTTCCGCGGACAGGTGGCGATCTTGCGCAATACCGGCGCCGCCGGCCTGCCGCCCGGCGTGCAGCTGCTGCCACGCACCGAACCGCCGCTGACGCTGCTTGTTGCCGGGCTGGCGCAGCAGACGCCGCAATGGGCCGGCGTCAACATGGACGGCTGGCTGGCCTACCCCGGTTCGCCCGCCGACCACGAACGCCGCAGCGCGCTATGGCGCAATGTCGCCGGCAACAAGCCCTACATCAGCTTTATCCACCTGGACCTGCTGGACGATCCTGACGCGCCGATGCAGCGCCACCGTTTCGGCGGCACGGTCGGCCGGCACGGGCTGATCGCCGAGCTGGAGGCGATGCGCGCAGCCGGCGTGCACCATATCGGCCTGCATTTCCGCCGCAGCCGGCGGCCCGTGGCCGAGGTGATGGAAGAGATCGCAGCCCATGTGCTGCCGCACTTCCACGAGCAGGCACTGGCTGCATGAAAACGACGCTGGACGAGTTGCTCACCTTCACCACGGTGGTCGACAGCGGCTCCATCACGGCCGCGGCCGAGCAGCTGCAGCAGACCGTCTCCGCGGTCAGCCGCGGCCTGACCCGGCTCGAGGAGAAGCTGGAAACCACGCTGCTGCGGCGGACCACGCGCCGCCTGGTGCTGACCGAGGAAGGCGAGGCCTTCCTGGCCCATGCGCGGCGCGTGCTCGACGCCATCGACACCGCCGAGGAGCAGATGGCGATCCGGCGACGCAAGCCCACCGGCAAGCTGCGCGTCAACGCTGCCACGCCGTTCATGCACCACGTGATCGTGCCGCTGGTGGAGGGCTTCCGCGAACGCTATCCGGAGATCGAGCTGGAGCTGCATACCAGCGACCAGATCATCGACCTGCTGGAGCAGCGCACCGACGTGGCAATCCGCATCGGCGCGCTGCGCGACTCCACGCTGCACGCGCGGCCGCTGTGCAGCAGCCGGCTGCGGCTTCTGGCCAGCCCGGCCTACCTGAAACGCCGCGGCGTACCGAAGACCATCGAAGAGCTCTCGTCCCACAGCCTGCTGGGCTTCGCGCAGCCCGATTCGCTGAACCACTGGCCGCTGCGGCATGCGCAGGGCGACAGCCTGCGCATCGCGCCTGATGTGCGCGCCTCCAGCGGGGAAACACTGCTGCGGCTGGCGCTGGCCGGCCAGGGCATCGTCTGCCTGGCCGACTACATGACGCACGCCGGGCGCGCCAGCGGCGACCTGGTGCAGGTGCTGATGGCCCATACCGTCGATGTCCGGCAACCGATCCACGCGGTCTACTACCGCAATACGCAAGTGTCGTCGCGCATCACATGCTTCCTGGACTATGTCGGCGCGCAACTGGCCGCGGACACCGACCAGGCTTGACCCCGCCGGACCAGGCATTTGACGCAGCTTCCGGGCCCGCGTCAAGCCATTCCTGACGGCGGTAACCAGTGGTTCAAGGCTTGTCCGAGCCAACTGTTCCCGGCGCACGATGCTGCCAGGCCGAAGCCTCAAGCAGCGCTTTGGCCTGCTGCAAGTCAGCGGTATCGAATCCTTCGGTGAATGCGCCATGAATCTCGGCCAGCCTGCGCATCCCCGCTTCTGTCTTGCCTGATCGTTGCCACAGCCGAGCCAGGCTGAGGGTCGCCCGCAGCTCCAGCCACCTGGAACTTTGATGGCGAGCCACCGCGATCGCCTTGTGAAAACACGCTTCGACGTCTTCCCCACTCACGGACGCCTGGTCCCGGACGCTCGCACAGTGAAGCATCAGCTCCCCCTTGAGCCGATGCAATTCGGCTTCGTAGTAGCGTTCTCCGGATCTGTCCGCCATGTCCATCGCCTCGTTCAGCACGCTGAGCCCGGTTTCGGCCTGCCCCACCTTTCCATAGGCCTGGGCCAACAGCGCCAGAAAGTGTGACCGGCCCCGCTCGGCCCCGGTGGCGTGATAGGCGGTCAGGCCGCCACGTATCCGCGCGATGCCATCCTCTGCGCTTTCCCGCTCGGCCAGCGCCCAACCCTGAACGATGGTTGCCCACCCCAGCCAGAACGGAAAGCCCTGCTCTGTCGAGAGCGTGATGGCGGCCTCGGCGCATTCCTGCGCAAGTTGCGGGTCACGCCGGAACTGGTGAAGCTCGGCCATGAAGACCAGGGCATGCGCCAGGCTAAAGGGGTGAGACACCTTCCGGGCGAGCGTCAGCGACTCCTGCCCTCGCCTGAAAGCCTGGTCGGGGTAGCCCAGGTACCACAGGGCATGGGCCGAAATCGCAAGCGCACGGACTTCGGGATGGACCCCGTGGAGAAGCGGATGCGCGTGCTGCGCCGCAGGGCTGTAGAGGGCGAGTGCCTGCCCCAGATGGGCATGGGCCGCGTTGAATTCGCCCATGAAAAACAACGTGGCACCGAGCGAGATATGCGCTTCCCCGACCAGTTCCTGGTCTTGTCCGTCCTCGGCCAGGCTGAGCAGCCGCTTACCCAGCTCATGGGCTTTCCCGTATTCCGCGCGCAAGGAAAAGTAGGTACGCAGTCCCAGCTGCGCCGGAAACAGTTGCGGTGTTTTGCCGACCTGCCCACACAGCGCCAGCGCACGGCTATACGCAGCCTCAACCTCCGACGAGGCATAACCCCTGGCAGCAATCAAGGCCCGACCGATGGCGAGCTGCAAAGTAAGTTCCTCGCGTGCGCGTTCGGGTGTGTCGGGCATTCGCTTGAGCAACTCCAGGGCCGCGCCGAGGTGGCGGATCGCTTCGCGATAGGCGGAATGATCGAGCGCCTGCTGCCCCGTCCAGCGAAGGTACTCCACAGCTTTCGGATTGTTGCCGCTAAGGCTGTAGTGGCGCGCCAGCTCACCGCAATAGTCCTTCAGCCGATTGTGGAAGAGTGCCTCGATGGCCTGGCCTATGCGTTCATGCAGCACGCTGCGCTGCTCCGTGAGTTGAGAGTTGCCGGCAACTTCCTGGGTGAGGGCATGCTTGAACGTGTATTCCATATCGGGGAATGCGGGCCGCTCGTAAATAAACTCGCCAGCCTCCAGGCGGGCCAGCAGGTGGCGCAACTGGTCATCAGACTGGGCGACGACCCGCTGGATCAGGCTCAGGGGAAACTCCTTGCCAATCACGGCAAGTGTCTGCAACAAGTCCTTCTCGGCCCGGGGCAGCCGATCTATGCGGGCAGCGAGTACGCCTTGCACCGTGGTCGGGATATGCAGCACGGTGGGGGTTTTGTCGATGCGGTAATGTCCGGGGTCGCCGAGCAGTGCCTTCTCCTCGGACAGGGTCTGCACCACCTCTTCCATGAAAAATGGGTTGCCCTCGGTCTTCTCCAGGATGAGGGTCTTGAGGGGCATCAGCGTGGGATCCTCCCCAAGCAAGGCAGCGAGCAATCCCTGGGACTCGGACTGGCCCAACGGATCCAGCCGAAGCTGGGTGTAGTAGCTCTTGTGGCCCCAGCCATGCTGGTATTCGGGCCGGTAATTCAGGAGGAGCAGAATCCTGGCGCTTGGCAGGCGGTCGATGAGGACATCAAGGAACGCCTCGGTTTCGCTGTCCAGCCATTGCAGGTCCTCGAACAAGAGTTCAAGCGGTTGATTCAGGCTTTCGCGCACAAGCAGCCGCGCGATCGCCTCGAACGTGCGTTGGCGACGGATCTGAGGGTCCATGTTCGGTAATGCTGAACCGGACTCGCTGATGCCTAACAAATGAAGCAGGTAAGGCAAGAGATCTTCCAGACTGCGCTCGAGCATCAGGACCCTACCGGCGACCTTTTCGCGGCTGCTTCGCTCATCATCCTGGGCGTTGATCAGGAAATAGCTCTTCACGAGTTCAATCAGCGGCAGATAGGCAAAGGACTTGCCGTGCGAGACCGAGAAGGTCTCCAGCACCAGGCAGCCTCGCTGCGAGACGCCCTTGAACTCGTGGAAAAGCCGGGACTTTCCCACTCCCGCCTCGCCGACTACCCCGACGATTTGCCCGTGCCCCCCCTTGGCCCGATCCAATGCCCTGTGCAATTGCTCCAGCTCGGCCTGGCGCCCGACAAACCGTGCCAAACCGCGATGCTGCGCCACTTGCAAGCGCGTGCGCAACGCGCCGAGGCGCAGCACCTCGTACACGGCGAGCGGCTCGGGGATGCCTTTCACCTGAGTGGCCCCCAGGGCCTTGAAGTCAAAGTAACCCTCGGTCAGCTTGCGTGTCGACTCACTCACGAGAATGGACGAAGGCGTGGCGATGCTTTCCATCCGCGCGGCGATATGGATCGTGTGCCCCACCGGATCGTAGTCCGTGCGCAGGTCGTCCTTGCGAATCGAGCGCACCACCACCTCTCCAGTGTGGATCCCCACCCGAATCTGGAGCGGTATGCCTTGCTCGAGACGGATCCGGTCGCTGTGGCGGCGCATGGCTTCCTGCATGCGCAGCGCCGCGTACAAGGCTCGCTGAGGATGATCTTCGTGGGCAATGGGAGCACCGAACATAGCGAGGATGCCATCACCCAGCGACTTGGCCACGTAGCCCTCGTAGTAATGCACGGCCTCCATCATCAGGGCCACGACGGGGTCGATCAGGCGGCGTGCTTCTTCCGGGTCCAGGTCGTGGATCAATGCCGTGGAGCCGGCCATGTCGGCGAACAGGGCCGTAATGGTCTTGCGTTCGCCTGCCGTCTCTTCCCTGGCCTCCATTGCCGCCTGCTCCGCCAGGATGCGCTCGGCCAGGTGGCGCGGGGTGTAGTGGATCGGGGCGGGCGGAGCGTTTTGAGTGCGCCCCTTCGACGCTTCAAGCGAGTCGCTCAGGAATGCGCCGCATTCGCTGCAAAACCTGGCTGCAGCGCTCGACTGGTGGCCACAGTTCGGGCAGAGCTGGACAAGCCTGGTCCCGCAGTCCTCACAGAACTTGGCGCCAGCGGGGTTCTCCGCTCCGCAGTTTGTGCAGCGCATAGCGCACCTATTGTTTCCTCAGCCCTCTCCTGAACGATTAGACGCCTTCCCTACTCCCGTATCAAGTTGGGTCCGCGGCTCGGGGCACTGGACTTCGCCATCGCCCATGGTACATCCAAGATTTCGATTTTTGGTTCTTTCGCATGAACCAGGGCGAGCGCATGATGCTTTCACCAAAAGAGATCCCCAAGGAGATCAAATATGAAACTCAAGCGCACCCTCTTGCTGTTGCTGGCCGCCACCGGGATGGCCGCTGCGGGCGTCGCCGCCGCGCACGGGTCTGGAGAAACGGTCAAACCGAACTTCACACACGCGATCCCGAACATCCCGGGCAAATCGCTCGTTGCCCTGGAAGTGCTTTATGCCCCTGGCGGCGCCTCGTTGCCACACCGCCATGCCAAGTCGGCGTTCATTTACGCCTATGTCGTTTCGGGCAGCATCGCCAGCAAGGTCAATGACGGGCCGGAACGCATCTACAAGGCGGGCCAAAGCTTCTACGAGGAGCCAGGGTCAAGTCACCCGGTCAGTCGCAACGCGAGCAAAACGCAACCGGCCAAGCTGCTGGCCGTTTTCGTCGTCGATTCTGACGATAAAGAACTTACCACCAACGAAAAGTAGGAGTCTGAAATGAGACTGGATTACACGAAAGCGTCCCCCGGCGGCGTAAAGGCCTTTGGCAGTGTCTACGGCTACATCATGCAGTCGGGCCTCGACGATGTACTGGTCGAGCTGGTCTATCTGCGCGTGAGCCAGATCAACGGATGCGCATATTGCCTCGATATGCACACGCGTGACCTGGTCAAGAAGGGCGTCAAGATCGAAAAGCTCGCACTGGTGCAGGCCTGGCATGAAGCCGGCAGCCTGTTCAGCGACCGTGAAAAGGCTGCCCTTGCATGGGCCGAGTCAGTGACTCGCGTTGCTGATACGCATGTTCCTGACGACGTGTTCCTGGCAGCCGAGGCAGTCTTCAGCGAAAAGGAACTGGCCGACCTGACCATGGCCATCAGCCTGATGAATGCGTTCAATCGCCTGGCGATCAGCTTCCGCCGCGCGCCGGAAGCGGCGCTCGCGCTCAAGGACTGATTGGCCACGCACGCACTGCGGGTAGCTTCCTGACCGGGGGCGTGCGGTTTTCTGCGGCGGCTTACGCGAAGGCGTGCTTTCCGCCTGGCAAAAACAAATCATCGTCGTAGTGGCACTTGCAACCCGGTGCGCCACTACGTCGAACTCCATACCAGGCGGCGCCGCGACGCAGATGCGACCGATGCGCAGCCCACCGCCGCCGGCTTTGCCGCGGCGATCCGCGCATGCGGTCCTATGACCCACACCACCCATCTGTTCAGGAGTTGAATATGAAACCGATCTTTTCCCTCGCCCCGACACACCCCGCAGCGGCTATCCCAGACTATACGGCCTTGTTGCGCTGGTCCCTGGTCGTGGTCTTCCTATGGTTCGGCGCGATGAAGTTCACCCTCTACGAAGCGCAGGGCATTGCACCGTTTATCGAACATAGCCCCTTCATGAGTTGGCTTCTCAGCGCATTCGGCGTGCGTGGCGCCAGCGGCGTCATTGGTGCGCTGGAACTCGCCACTGCCGTCACGCTGGCCACCGGTGCCTTCCACCGCGGGGCTTCCGTGCTCGGTGCGGCAATGTCGTGCGCGACCTACGCCATCACGCTCACGTTCTTTTTCACCACCCCTGGCGTCGCGGAGCCGACAGCTGGCGGATTTCCGGCAATTTCCGCACCAATCGGTCAATTCTTGCTGAAGGACCTGGTGCTGCTGGCGGCGTCCGCCGTGCTACTGCGCACGTCCCTGGCGCACTGGCAAGTCGCGCGTGGCGCATCTCGCCGACTGCTGACCGGCAGTGCGCACCAGCCGGCCAGTGCCTGACAGCGGCGGCGCGGGCTATGCCCCGACATAGCGCCGCACGCAGACCGTCCACCGACCCCGTTCGGGCGTTCCGTGACCGGAACATCCGATCGGGGTTCAGCAGTTGGGGCGATGCCTGCCAGCTCCCGGCGGGAAGGCAATACGGGGATTGCGTCCTCAATCGGGCTCAGGATCGTCCTTGAACTTCAGTTGCACATGTCGCCCTTCGCTGACGGTTCCATTCTTGGCGACGGCGAAGAGCAAATAGTCCCCGGCAATCGCAAGCCCTGGCAACGGCGGGGCCGTGACTTCCAGCTTGCCGCTGTTTTCCTTCGCGACCGGCAGCTTCACGTACCGGTTGCCCCAAGTCCAGTTGTGGGTGATCGGACCAGTACGAATCAGCGCAACCGATTCGACCTCGGCGCCGGAGACGTCCAGCTTGAACTTCTTGCCGTAGCGGATGCTGTTCGGGGATTTGTCGATGACCGGCTTCACACCCTTGAAGAAATAAGGTGGCTTGTAGAACTCGAGTACCGGGACGGCGGCATCCCGTTGTGCCTGGGTCTGGGGTGATCCTGGTATCAGGTTGACCCTGTTGCCTCCCATCACCCATACGCCACCATTGGGCATCAGTAGCGCAGTGGAATGGTCATGCCGGGGCACCGGCGAAGTGACCACGTCGGTCCTGCTGCCGTCGGCCGGATTGAACAGCTGATAGGCAAGGCTGTTCACGTTTCCATCGGCACCACCGACGACCAGCAGTTTCCCATCTGGCAGCGCGACCACATTGTTCTGCGTGGCCGGCAGGATGAGATTGCTGAGGGGCTTCCATTTTGGTGTCGGACTGGAGAAATTGATCGTTTCCGCAACCGCTGAAGCGGGTGTATTGCCGCCATCCGATCCGCCGAACAGGAACAGATCCTGCGACCAGGTGCCATTCGCGTTGATCGTCACCATCATGACGCCAGCGCCACTGTCATGGGCATTCTGGGCCGTATCCACATAGGTCCAATGGTTCTCTGCGGGCGTGGCGATCAGGGGGTCGGCGAGCGCGCCCTGGACATCGAGCAGGTAGGTCCTTCCGCTGTAGAAGAAGGGATCGTAGCCTCGAATATTCAACCCTCCAGGTTGTCCAGGCAGCGGTGGTACGACTTCGGAGGAGACGGCGACCTTCCAGTCTTTCTCGCCTGGTCCGGTCTGGACCACAAAAGCGCGGGGATACATCGGCAGCAGCTTCTTTGCATTTTCCAGCGCAACCGTCGTATCGGTCTTCGGATCGTACACTTCCGGCACGGCCTGCCGTACCTTGGTGGCGCTCGCATTGGCCGGCCCTACGCTGGTGTCCTGATCAGAGCCAGACAGGACCAGAATTCGCCCATCGGGCAGCGTCACGGCGCTCGGATACCAGCGTTGATACTTCAGGTCCGAGGAATGCGCTGGATCGGTATTGTTCTCATTCAGCGGATCGCAATGTGACAAGACTCCGGTCGGGTCCATTTCAAAGCCGGATCTGACGCATGGTATCGGTCTGCTTACCCATTGCTCGGTCTTGGGGTCGAATATGTTGACCTTCCTTCCGCCATTGTTGCCGCCCTTGTCATGTAGCCCGACTACGTAGATACGGCCATCAGTCCCGGACACGTGGCCATTACAGAACAGGTTATATCCCAGTCCCCTGGAGAAACCGGCATCCGAGAAGAACGGGTCGGTATAGCTAATGTCCGCGCTGGTCAGATCGGCGATAGCCGTCTTGGTGAATGTGCCGGTATTGATCAGGGACTGCAGTCCACAGACATCGACGATCTGGGCGTTTTCCCGTTCGAGGTCAGGGCTGTAGCGTGACCAGCCGCTTTCGTCGAGTTGGCCAAGTGAGAATCCGCCCTGTACCAGATCAATATATTTCTGGTTGAACCCAGGGAATCCACCGCCCTGCACCGGCGGATTGAGATAGTGCGTTGGCTTGTACTCCGATGGCCGCATCCAGATCAGCATCTTCGGACATTCTGCATACTTCTTGTTCCATATCAGCGAGGCATGGATGAAGTCCTTGTGGATCGGAATCAAGCCGCTGTTTTGTCCGCACACCGCCGCACCGGCGGCTGGACATTCAACTGCCGCCAAAGCGGGACCGGCGGATGCCGCAATCAGCAGAAAAGAACAAATTCCTGTCAACGCCAGCGACAGGGCTCGGTGAAAATTATCCATACGACCTCCTTTGAGGCCATCAACGCGAGAACAGGGGTTGGTGGTTTGTCGCATATCGTTTGTCTCGTTTGTCCTCCTTTCCGTCCATTCAGGTGGCGTCTCGACTGACTGGCACTTGTAGCCAGAACGGTGCCATGACCGCTATCTCGTTGATTCTTTTCGGAGATGTCGCCGTGAGAGAACGGCCGGAAAGCGCAAAGCGGAAAATCGGTTTCAGAGTTGAGACGGGCTGGTTGGGGGGACCGGCCTGATGGGAAGTGTTCCGGTCGCCAACGCGCCAGCCGGCCTGCGCCTGACAGCCGCAGCGCGGCCTATGCCCCGGCGTAACGCCGCGCCGCGCGCAGACTGTCGACCGACCACGCCCCAGCGCCGCGCGCGGCGAGCAGCAGCACCACGACAAGCAGCACCAGCGGATACTCCATTCCGCGATCGATCCACGCGAAATGCTGACGATGGATGTAGCAGATAACCGCCATCTGCACCGTCATCAACGCGGCCACGGGTCGCGTCAGCACCCCCGCTACCAGCATGGCGCCGCCAATCGTTTCCAACAGCGCCACCGCCAGCGCAATCTGCGGCGCCATCGGCAGGTGCAGCACGTTGGCGATCAGGTTGGTGGCGCCGGCCATCGGGTTGGCCATCGAGCCATGGCTGGTGCCGAGCAGCTTGGGCAGGCCGTGCGTCATCATGACGAGGCCGAACACGGCGCGCAGCAGCGCATAGGCCAGCGGTTCCAGGCGGGTCAGGCGCAGCGACAGCGATGTCGGCAGCGTCGCGGCAGTCCGCGGTTCAGGCGAGAGCTGGGTCATTTGGTTGCTCCAGGATTTCGAAAGATTGCAGCGACGCTTCAGGCCTGGCGCGGCTGTAGCGGCAGCGTGCGCAGCCGCTCGCCGGTGAGCGCGAACACGGCGTTGGCCACCGCCGCGGCAATGGGCGGCGTGCCGGGCTCGCCGACGCCGCCGGGCGCATCGGTGCCGGGCACGATATGCACGTCGATGCGCGGCATCTCCGGCATGCGCAGCACCGGGTAGTCGTGGAAATTGGAAGGCAGCGCAGCGCCGTCCTTCAGCGCAAGGTTGCCATATAGCGCCGCGCTCAGCCCGTAGACGATGGCGCCTTCCATCTGCGCGCGGATGTTGTCGGGATTGACGGCGATACCGCAGTCGATCGCGCACACCACGCGATGCACACGCAACGCGCCCTTGCTGACCGAAACTTCCACCGCCTGCGCGCAGAAGCTGCCGAACGATGCATGCACCGCCAGGCCATAGCCGCGGCCGCGCGCAGGCCTGCGTTGCCAGCCGAACTTGTCGGCCGCAAGCTCCAGCACGCGCAGGTGGCGCGGCTCGTCCTTCAGCAGCAGGCGGCGATAGGCCAGCGGATCCTTGCGCGCGGCGCGCGCCAGTTCGTCGACCATGCCCTCCATCACGAAACCGCTGTGGCTGTGGCCAACCGAGCGCCAGTACCAGACCGGGACGCTGGTGCGCGGCGAGTGCGCCTCGACGCGATGCGCGGGGCAGCGCGTCACATACGGAGAATCGGCTACACCCTCGACCGAGGTCTTGTGCACGCCCGGCGTATCCGGGTGGATCGATTGCCCGGCGATGCCATGGCGCCATGCCACCGGCAGTCCGGCCCGGTCCAGCCCCACCCGCACCCGGTGCACGAAGGCGGAGCGATAGTAGCCGCCGCGCATGTCATCCTCGCGCGACCAAACCGTCTTGACCGGAGCGCCCGCTGCCTTGGCCACGTGCACGGCCTCGCCGATAAAGTCCTGCACCGCCCGGCGCCCGAAACCGCCGCCGAGGAAGGTGGTATAGATGCGCACCTGCTCCGGCCTGAGCCCGGACACCTGCGCCGCGGTGCGCTGCGCCAGCGTCTGCATCTGCGTGCCGACCCAGACGTCGCAGCCCTCGGCACCCAGGCGCACCGTGCAATTGAGCGGCTCCATCGCCGCGTGCGCCAGGTAGGGCACGCGGTACTCACGCTCCACCACCTGCGCCGCGCCCCGCATGGCCACGGCCACGTCGCCGGCCTCCGCTGCCACCGGACCGGGCGCGCCCGCCAGCCGCGCGAATTCCTGCAACAGCCGGTCGCTGTCGGGTGCTGCGCCCGCGGCCGGCTCCCATTCGATCTTCAGCGCATCGCGACCCTGCCTGGCCGCCCAGTAGTGATCGGCGACCACCGCGACACCGCTTGGCACCTGCACCACCTGGCGCACGCCTCGCACCGCGCGCGCCGCCCCGTCGTCGACGCTGCGCACCCGCGCGCCAAACGTCGGCGCACGCGCCACCACGGCGGTCAGCAGCCCATCGAACTGCACGTCGATGCCGAATTGCGCGCGGCCAGTGAGCTTGGGCAGGTTGTCGAGGCGCCGTGCGCCCTTGCCGATCCACTTCCATTCGCCCGGCGCCTTCAGCGCGAGCGATGCGGCATCTGGCACCGCCAGCCGCCCGGCATCGTCGGCCAGCTCGCCATAGCGGATGCGCTGCGTGCCGTTGACGACCGCGCCAGTGTCGGTGCGCAGGCTCGCCGCCGGCACGTTGAGGCGCTGCGCCGCGGCCTGCAGCAGCATCGCCCGCGCCGCCGCGCCGGCTTGCCGGTAGCGCGTGAATTCAGTGCGAATGCTGGAGGAGCCGACCGTCGCCTGCATGCCGCCGATAGCGCTGTTGCCATAGGTCGGCGCCGCCGGTGCATGTTCAACGTGGATCCGCGACCAGTCCGCATCGAGCTCCTCGGCGATCAGCAGGGGCAGCGTGGTCCACACGCCCTGCCCCATTTCCGAATGGGCCAGCAGTACCGTGATGCTGTCGTCGGCACCGATGCGCAGGAAGGCATTGGGCGCAAACGTGGTGGTTGACACTGCAGCCTCGACGCCAGGCTGGCGACGCGCCACCGGCACGGTGAAGCCAATCACCAGGCCGCCGCCGAGCACGGCACCGGCCGCGAGGAACTTGCGCCGCGAGGGGTTGGAAAGTGCCTGCACGATCGCTCTCCCTCAGTGCCCGGCCAGCTCGGCGGCGCGATGCACGGCCGCGCGGATGCGCTGGTAGGTGCCGCAGCGGCAGATATTGCCAGCCATGGCCTCGTCAATCTGCGCGTCGGTGGGCGTGCGGGTCTGCTTCAACAGTGCCGCCGCCGACATCATCTGGCCGGACTGGCAGTAACCGCACTGAATCACATCCAACTCGGCCCAGGCCCTCTGCACCGGGTGGCTGCCATCCGGCGACAAACCCTCGATGGTGGTGATCGACTTGCCGGCCGCCGCCGACACCGGTAACACGCAGCTACGCTGCGGCGCGCCGTCCACATGCACGGTGCAGGCGCCGCATTGCGCCATGCCGCACCCGAACTTTGTGCCGGTAAGGCCCGCCAGGTCGCGCAACATCCACAGCAGCGGCATATTGGGATCGGCGTCGACGTCGTGATCCGTTCCGTTGATATTCAGCCTCATCGTCGGCTCCTTGAAATGGTCCGGGGCCGGCGCGGGCAAAGGGCCGCACGCCTTGAACCTGTGGGCGATTCTGCCCACGGCGGCAGGTCTCTACAATCCGCCGCGGATTGGCAGGACTATTCAGGGAAATCCAACAATGCGTCGCTGGGGCTGTTCGACTACCCAGTTCAAAGGGTCGCAGCCGGCGCTGCGGGTGCGCTCGTCTTCCCCTCTGTTCAAAGGGGGAGTTGGTGAACCCGGCCAGTCGCGCGAATTAGCCGGGCATCGATTTTGCTGGTCTATATTCCAATGGTGATTTTTTAATCGTCAGACAGTGTTCCCGCGTCGGGATCCGTGTGACGAGTATGTATCCGGTCACCGCTGGAGAGGCAACATGAGCGTCGTTCCTGAGCCGAGGGTCGCGGGCAGCACTTCGGCCCGAAGGAAAGCCCAAAGGAAAAATACTGGCGCCTCCCACCGGCACGTGTGGACCCGATACTGGGCCATTGCAAAACCTTATTGGTTCTCAAAGGAAAAATGGAAGGCCTCGGGCTTGCTGCTCCTGTTGGTCCTGCTGCTGCTGGGCCAAACCCAAACCGAAGTCCTGTTCATCGAGCAAACCGGCGAATTTACCTCGGCCCTGGCGGCACAAGACGCCGATCGCTTCTGGGCCTCGATCAGAAAATGTCTCTACATCCTGATCGTCGCCGTTCCCACCTACAGCTTTTACCATTTCGTGAGAAATAAACTGGGCCTTTTCTGGAGGCGCTGGTTGACCGATCACTATCTGGACGGATATTTCAAGGCCAGGACTTATTACAAACTCAATGCCAATGCCGCGATCGACAATCCGGATCAGCGGATCACCGAGGATATCAATACCTTCACGCGGCAATCCCTGTTTTTTCTTTCTATTGGCGTCGGCGCACTGCTGCAAATCATTGCATTCAGCGCAGTCTTGTGGTCGATCTCCAGGGAGCTGGTCTACTTTCTTGTTATCTATGCCATCGCCGGCACATTCGTAACCGTCTTTTTTTTCGGCCGCGTCATGATTGGCCTGAATTTCTATCAGTTAAAGCGGGAGGCGGATTTCCGGTTCAGCCTGATCCGGGTTCGTGAGAACGCCGAGTCCATTGCGTTCTATCGGGGTGAAGCGCTGGAGTCGTCCCATGTGCGGGGCCGTTTCGAACATGCCTTCCAGAACTTCAACAGACTCATTAACTGGCAGCTCAATCTGAGCCTGTTCCAGTATGCCTATAACTTCCTCACCATCGTACTGCCCAGTGCCATCGTCGCTTCACGCGTGCTTTCCGGCGAGCTCGAAGTCGGTCGCGCTATCCAGGCTGCTGCTGCATTTGCCGCCGTACTGAACGCATTGACCGTGGTCGTTGACAATTTTGAGGACCTGAGTCGATTCGTGGCGGGACTGGATCGACTGGACACATTCTCCGGCGCCTTGAACGGGATGGCAGCAGCCTCCCCCAGGCCAGCGGACAGGATCGAATCCGTCCTGGACTCCCGCCTGGCGCTGGAACATGTCACCTTGCAGACACCGAACCAGGAGCGAACGCTG
The DNA here is from genome assembly GCF_040149425.2 of Cupriavidus sp. DF5525. Classification (NCBI taxonomy): domain Bacteria; kingdom Pseudomonadati; phylum Pseudomonadota; class Betaproteobacteria; order Burkholderiales; family Burkholderiaceae; genus Cupriavidus; species Cupriavidus sp. DF5525. The sequence continues at coordinate 2,753,685 of NZ_CP168265.1, forward strand.
GTCAACGACCTGACATTGTCGATCAACCCGGGAGAGGGACTTCTCATTGTCGGTGCCAGCGGCGGAGGAAAGAGTTCTCTGATGCGCGCGATCGCCGGATTGTGGAACAACGGCACGGGATGCATCGTGCGGCCAAGTCCGCAGGAAATGCTGTTCCTGCCGCAGCACCCTTACATGGTGGTGGGCAGCCTGCGCAGCCAGTTGCTATACCCGAACCACATCGGCCAGAAGGTACCTGACGAGGAACTTCTGCAGCTGTTGGAGATGATCAATCTGAAGGATATCGTTGGCCGGTTTGGCGGGCTGGACACGGAAGTGGACTGGGGCAAAGTGTTATCCCTCGGCGAGCAACAGCGACTCACGATCGGACGCGTATTACTCGCCAAACCGCGCTACGTGATGCTCGACGAGGCCACCAGCGCGCTGGACAGTGGCAATGAGGAAAGCATGTATATGCTGCTGGCCGACATGCAGGCGACGCTGGTCAGTGTCAGTCATCGGCCCACACTCCTGAGATTTCACCACCAGGTGCTGGAACTGCCCGGGAACGGGAATTGGTGGCTGCACCCGACCCGGGATTATCGCTTTGGGTGGTAGAGGTTCGCCAGGCCCGGAATCTCACGCTGACGACCTGCCCTACTGGCACGCCGCTGTCTTGGCGGAATACCCGAAAGAACGATTCGGGCGATCGCGCCTTGCGCGATCACGGAAACCATGAAACTTCGCCCTGGCGAGCGCAAACAGTGTCTTGATGCCTACCCAAGGATTCCGCAAGCACTGGCGTACCTGCTCGCTCCGCCTGACGCCTGTCACACACCATGTGCAGAAGTGTTCGCAGTTATTGGTCAGGAACTGATATTGGTCTTCGCCCAGGCGGGACTTCGCCCTTTGCACTACCTCGATTCCGGCATAAGCGGCATCCGGTTCAGCCTGGATTTTTATAGCCTTCCCTGCCGCAAAGGCGCGCAACGCTATGTATTCTATGGGGCGCCGTTTCGCCGAATGATCAAAGCCCCCGTAGTGAATGACCTGCCCACCGCCGACATAAATACCGTGGTGTGTGTAGCCATCCCGCTCGCTAATAAGATGGGCCCCAGCCTCGATAATGCGTTCTATGCTGGCCAACTCTGGCGAAGTCATGAGCCAATCAATATACAGAGTTTCCATGGCGAGCCGCTATTATCTTGAAAGCGATTTATTCAGTACCGCTGGTGAACCTCATGGACATACCCATCGAAGCGCTAATGACCCTTCCCCCGGAGTGAAGGCAAAGCGAGTGCCTCCGAGGAGGTTCCTCCTCGGGAAAAGTGTTCACCGCGCTCATTTCAGATTTGCATTGCGCCAGCTATTGCAGGCAATGCGGTGCAGCTCCGTCACCCCAGGGCTTTTGCGAGCGCACTGCGCGATCGCACCGGCCATGAGACAAGGGTAGGCGCGCAGGCGCAACAAACCCATTCTACGGACGGGTAGTGCTGCCCCTACATAGGCTTCGAACGCTCATACTCGGGTATAAGCCGCGGGACCGGGGCACGTACCGCAAGGTGTCGGTCGAGCGGTTTGAGGCCAGGACGTAACTTTGCTTCTCGCTTTTTTGTCGTGCGCTGGCACCCAAAAGAAAACCCGCGGCCAGGCCGCGGGTTTCATTCCTGCTTACTTATTGAGGGACTCAGACTTCCTCATACAACGGCAGCGTCAGGAACTCGGCAAAATCCTCCGACGTAGACATCTGCTCAAAAATCTCGGCAGCCCGGTCATACGTCTTGGTATCGCCACCAACCAGTTCCTTCACCTTGGCCAGCTCTTCCGGAATCAGCTTGCGCACCAGCTCAGCCGTCACCTTGGTGCCGTCTTCCAGCTTGCCCTTCGGCGACCGAATCCACTGCCACACCTGCGAGCGCGAAATCTCGGCGGTGGCGGCGTCTTCCATCAGGTTGTGGATCGGCACGCAACCGTTGCCGTCCAGCCAGGCGCCCAGGTAGTGGATGCCGACGTTGATGTTCATGCGCAGGCCGTGCTCGGTAATCGGCGTTTCCGGCTTGAAGTCGAGCAGGTCCGCACCCTTCACCTGCACGTCCGGGCGTTGCTTCTCGAACTGGTTGGGCTTGTCGCCCAGCACCGCGACGAATTCCTTCATCGCCGGCTCGACCAGGCCCGGGTGGGCCACCCAGCCGCCGTCGTAGCCGTCGGTGGCATCGCGGCGCTTGTCGCTGATGATGCCTTCCATGGCGATGGCGTTCTTCTCCGGATCGTTCTTGATCGGGATCAGCGCGCTCATGCCGCCGATGGCGGGAGCGCCGCGCTGGTGGCAGGTCTTGAGCAGCAGCAGCGCATAGGCACGCATGAACGGCGCGGTCATGGTGACCTTGGCACGGTCGGCCAGGCAGAAGTCCTTGTCGTTCTTGAACTTCTTGATGCACGAGAAGATGTAGTCCCAGCGGCCGGCGTTCAGGCCAGCGCTGTGCTCGCGCAGTTCATACAGGATCTCTTCCATCTCGAACGCGGCCAGGATGGTCTCGATCAGCACGGTGGCCTTGATGGTGCCTTGCGGCAGGCCGATCTCGTTCTGCGCCATCACGAAAATGTCGTTCCACAGACGCGCCTCCAGATGGCTTTCCATCTTGGGCAGGTAGAAGAACGGGCCGGCGCCGCGGGCGATCTGCTCCTTGGCGTTGTGGAACAGGAACAGCGCGAAGTCGAAGATGCCGCCCGAGATGCGCTTGCCGTCGATGGTGACGTGCTTTTCATCCAGGTGCCAGCCGCGCGGGCGCACCTGCAGCGTGGCGATCTTGTCGTTCAGCTTGTACTGCTTGCCCTTGGATTCGAGGGTCAGCGTGCGGCGCACGGCGGCCTTCAGGTTGACCTGGCCTTGCAGCTGGTTGTGCCAGTTCGGGGTGTTGGAATCCTCGAAGTCGGTCATGTAGCTGTCAGCGCCCGAGTTGAAGGCGTTGATGACCATCTTGGCTTCGACCGGACCGGTGATTTCCACGCGGCGGCATTCCAGCGCCTTGGGCACCGGGGCCACCTTCCAGTCGCCTTCGCGGATGTTCCTGGTTTCCGGCAGGAAGTCGGGGATTTCGCCGGCGTCCAGGCGCTTGGCGCGTGCCACGCGTGCGGCCAGCAGTTCCTGGCGGCGCGGCTCGAAGGCGCGGTGCAGCTTGTCTACCAGGGCCAGGGCTTCCGGCGTGAGGATATCTTCGTAGGCCGGCAGGATTTCGCCGGTAATCTTCATGCCCGCGGGCAGCGTGATAGCCATCAGTGTTCTCCTGTAAACGATAGCGATAGCTTGGTTATTGGGGGGCCTGCTACACCGCCACGCCATGGGCGCGGACGAACTCAAGCAGGTCATTCATGTCGTGCCCGGTGCCGGAGGGGGCTACGTCGAGCCGCTCCGCCGGATGGCCGGCACGGTTGATCCAGAAGGTGGTGTAGCCGTACCAGGTGGCGCCGCACGCGTCCCAGCCGTTGGACGAGACAAAGAGCATCTCTTGCGCGTCCAGGCCGAACGCCAGTGGTCCCAGTGCGTACGCAGCGGGCGCGGTCTTGTACTGGCGCACGGCGTCCACCGACAGCACGTGGTCGAAGAGCCCGGCCATGCCGGCGCTCTTGACCGAGATGTCGAGCATCTCGGCATTGCCATTCGACAGGATGCCCAGCGGCAGTCCGGCGCGGCGCAGGCGCTTGAGCGCGCCCAGGTTCTCCGGGAAGGCCGACAGGCAGGCGTATTCCTTCAGCAGCTGCGCTTCGGCGGCCTCGTTCAGCGCCAGGTTCAGGCGCTCGGCCGCATAGCGCAGCGCGTCCACGGTGATCGCCCAGAAGGGCTTGTAGCGCGCGCCGTCGGGCGCGGCCATGGTGCGGATGCGGGTGTAGTCGATCTGGCGGTCGCGCCACAGTAGCGCCAGCGCCTCGCCGCGGCCCGGGAACAGTTGTTCCGCGCGCGCGGTGACGGAATACACGTCGAACAGCGTGCCGTAGGCATCGAAGACGACTGCGCGGATCTTGTTCATAGGGGCTGGGGCAACCGAATGTCTCTGGCAGGACCACAACTGCGTGGCCCTGTACACCGATGGATGCATGGCATTGTAGGGAGACGCTGCAGTGCGGCAAAGGTGCCCCGGGTCACTTGATCTTTTACTTTTGCACCACTAATCTTGGCTGACTAAAACGATACTCCGCACCAAATCCTCCTCATTGCCGGCCGCACGGGCGCAGAATACCTGTCCACGTGATCGTGCCCGCACAATCAGTGCAACCCCGGGCGAACATTCGTGGACCATTTCAAGCAACTGGAGACTTTTGTATCCGTCGCCTCGCGCGGCAGTTTGTCGGCGGCGGCCGCCGCCGAAGGCGTGGCGCCGGCCATTATCGGGCGGCGCATCGATGCGCTGGAGGAGCGCCTGGGCGTCAAGTTGCTGGTACGCACCACGCGCAAGATCAGCCTGACCTTCGAGGGCTCGGCCTTCCTGGAGGACTGCCAGCGCATCCTGAACGACTTGCACAATGCCGAGGCCAGCGTGTCCGCCGGCGGCGTCAAGGCCAGCGGACACCTGCGCGTGACCGCGCCGGCGGGTTATGGCCGCAAGCACGTGGCGCCGCTGGTGCCGCTGTTTATTGAGTCGCACCCGGATGTGAGCATCACGCTGGACCTGTCGGACCGCGTGGTCGACCTGGTCAATGAAGGCTTCGACTGCGCCATCCGGCTGGGCGACCTGCCCGACTCCAGCCTGGTGTCGATCCGGCTGGCCGAGACGCGCCGCGTGGTGGTGGCCTCACCCGATTACCTGGCGCGCGCGGGCCGCCCGAAGACGCCCGAGGACCTGCAACGCCACAATTGTCTTGCCTTTGGCGCCAGCGCCAACGTGCAGCGCGGCTGGGTGTTCCAGGAGGACGGCCGCGCGGTCACGGTCAAGGTGGGCGGGACCATGGAATGCAGCGACGGCGCCGTACTGCATGAGTGGTGCCTGCAGGGCAACGGGCTGGCCTGGCGTTCGTGGTGGGAAGTGGGCCGCGAAATCGCCACCGGGCGGCTGGTGACGGTGCTGGACGACTTCCAGGCGCCGCCGATCGGCATCCACGCGGTGTTCCCGCAGCGCAAGCACTTGCCGCTGCGCGTGCGGCTGTTTATTGACCACCTGAAGAACACCTATGGCAACCCGGCCTACTGGCGCCGGGCCGAGCAGGCGCTGGTCGTGCCCACGGACGTAGCGCTGGCGGAATGAAGGCGGCGGCTCGTGTGCGCTGAGACACTTTGTTGCCGTTGATATTGCGCAATGCCCTACTCGGCACACTGACTACAATGGATTCGAGACAGGCGCATTCCCGGCGCCGCGGCACCCCCGATGCCGCCCCGCTGCCTGCCCAGATCCCTAGTCAGCAAAGGAGCCCCGCATGTTCCAACACATCCTGTTACCCACCGACGGCTCGGAACTCTCCAAGAAAGCCATCAACGGCGGGCTGGAGCTCGCCAAGGCCATCGGCGCGCGCGTCACGGCCTATGTCTGCCTGGAGGAATATCCGTACACCCCGTTCAGCGAAATCGTGGTCGAGGCGCCGCAGGCCTTCAAGGACCGCATCGAGAACCAGGCCAAGCTTTACCTGAAGGAAGTCGAGAACCTGGCCACCACGGCCGGCGTGACCTTTGACGCCGACATGTCGACCTTTGCCGTACCCTACCTCGGCATCATCGACGCGGCCGAGCGCCATGGCTGCGACGTGATCTTCATGGCCTCGCACGGGCGGCGCGGGCTGTCGGGCCTGCTGCTCGGCAGCGAGACGCAGAAGGTGCTGACGCATACCGACATCCCGGTGATCGTCTATCGCTGAGCCCGCGCGCAGCGCCTATGAACTGCCCCAGGAGCTGAAGCCCGACTCTTGGGGCGTTTTCCTTTCAGGTCCAGCGTCAAAAGGGGAAGCGCTGAGGCCATGCTTTCGAATTGCGAGCATCAGTACTGGTGCAACCCGGCGGCCACCGCCGCGGTATGGAACGCGGTGGGCTTGTCGATCAGGCTCCCTCTTCCCACCGTAGGTGCTGCGGTGACTAGCAGGGCACCGTCACCCTGCAGCAACACCTCTATTTAGAGGGATGCGCGATTGCACGCCATGTACGACCATCCCCAACGGGCGGTTCCGCGACACGCCCACTGCGATTCATAGCCCTCGCCTACCCTGGCCGAGGGCTTTTCTTTTGTCGGACGGCGCCTGATACCGTCCCCGATCTCCCCGGCAGAGACGGGGGAAATGTTTCGTCTCCGTGGCTGGGCACTATTGCCCATTCCACCAATCCGTCAAAGCGCTCTCCGGCCCAGGACGAGGGCTTTTTCTTGGGGAAGCACAAACACCCTTGCCATTCCGCGAAAGCACGCACGCATCCCTCTATTTAGCAGGATGACGGCCCCGTACCCCCACCCTACGCTGAAAGCGTGTGGCGGATCCCCCGGTGCGCCGCGCAATTGCGCCCCGCCGCCGACTTGCCTAGGCGGCGGGGTGCTACTACGACTTGGTTGGCCACGCCCGCACCGTCTTCCTATGCCGCGCTGCACACCCGGCCAGCGCACCTGGCAGCGATCCCATCACCCACACTTGCCAGGCATCGTAATCGGCCTCATTCGGAGCATCGGGTACCGCGCACGGCACGCAGAGGATGCGCCGACCTTCCACAAAATCCTCAGCCTGTGCATGGAACAGGGCGGCATCGACACCAAGGCGCTGCTTGGCCACATGACGGATGCGATGGCGGATCTGTACGCGAACTCGCGCGGGCTGGAACCGATCAAAGCGCGCATCAATGCCGCATAGGTTTTGAACGAATTTTGAACACTTGTTGAACAGCTACCCGCTAACCCGCCCCAGCATTAGGAAACAAAAAAACCGCGCCGTCCCTGAGAGAGAACGGCGCGGCGCCTAAAGCAGAAGACGTGATGGTCGCACGCCTTCCATACTGCCGGGCCCCACGACCCGGCGGAGGTGACCAGGAGAGTCAGGCCACTTTCTTGTCTTCGAAGAACTGCTCGTCTTCGGTAGAACCCTTCAGCGCGGTCGTCGACGACTGGCCGCCTTCGATGGTCTGGGTCACGGCGTCGAAGTAGCCGGTGCCGACTTCGCGCTGGTGCTTGACCGCGGTGAAGCCCTTCTCGGCTGCCTTGAACTCGGCTTCCTGCAGTTCCACGAACGCGCTCATCTGGTTGCGGGCGTAGCCGTAGGCCAGGTTGAACATCGAGTAGTTCAGCGAGTGGAAGCCGGCCAGCGTGATGAACTGGAACTTGTAGCCCATTGCGCCCAGTTCCTTCTGGAACTTGGCGATGGTGGCATCGTCCAGGTTCTTCTTCCAGTTGAACGACGGCGAGCAGTTGTAGGCCAGCATCTTGCCCGGGAACTTGGCGTGCACGGCTTCGGCGAACTTCTTGGCGAACTCGAGGTCCGGCTTGCCGGTTTCGCACCACACCAGGTCAGCCACTTCAGCGTAGGCCAGGGCGCGCGAGATCGACTGATCCAGGCCGTTGCGCACGCGGTAGAAACCTTCCACGGTGCGCTCGCCGGTGCAGAACGGCTTGTCGTTTTCGTCCACGTCCGAGGTCAGCAGGTCGGCAGCTTCGGCATCGGTACGGGCGATCACCAGGGTCGGCACGCCCGAGACGTCGGCAGCCAGACGGGCAGCGGTCAGCTTGGCGACGGCTTCGCGGGTCGGTACCAGCACCTTGCCGCCCATGTGGCCGCACTTCTTCACCGAAGCCAGTTGGTCTTCAAAGTGAACGCCGGCGGCGCCCGCTTCGATCATGGACTTCATCAGTTCGAAGGCGTTCAGCACGCCGCCGAAGCCGGCTTCCGCGTCAGCCACGATCGGGGCGAAGAAGTCGGTGTCGCCCTTGCCTTCGCTCCACTGGATCTGGTCGGCGCGCTGGAAGGTGTTGTTGATGCGCTTGACGACTTGCGGCACCGAGTTGGCCGGGTACAGCGACTGGTCGGGGTACATTTCACCGGCCAGGTTGGCGTCGCCGGCGACTTGCCAGCCCGACAGGTAGATGGCCTTCAGGCCGGCCTTCACTTGCTGCATGGCCTGGTTGCCGGTCAGCGCGCCCAGCGAGTTGACGAACGGCTCGGTGTGCAGCAGGTTCCACAGCTTTTCGGAGCCTCGGCGGGCCAGGGTGTGTTCGACCTGGACCGAACCACGCAGGCGCACGACATCTTCGGCGGTGAAGTTGCGCTTGATACCCTTCCAGCGGGGATTGGTATCCCAGTCTTTTTGCAGGGCCTGGATCTGTTCTTGGCGGTTCATGGTCACTCTCCTGAAGCTGTTTTGGGGATGGCTGAGAATCACTTGATCACCTGGCCTGACCGCGCTGCCGTGGGGCTGTATTTCGCGTCTCAAGTCATGTGTCTTATATAAGAGTGTAGGGAATGCTCCCGCGTCGCAACAAGCCCGATATGCAGTTGATGCTTAGTTTTTTTGTTATTTAAATTCAATAACTTGCAGAATTTATTTCACGATGCGGGACATAGTCTTTCATCATGAGAAATGCCCTTGTGCTCTGCAAACCATGTATTTTTGCGGTCCAAAACAGCTTTCCACATCGTGAAAAATAGCCGTTTGCGCCACACGTGAGCCCGTGAGGCTCAGAAAAAGCAAAACGGCGCCGCAAGGGCGCCGTTTGTCTGGGGGAAGCAGCCGGATCAGGCCGCAACCGTATCGCGCGCGCGCCGATACGCAACCCAGTCGCCGCCGTCGATGCGCGGCAACGCCGCGACCGCCGCATCGGACACCGGATAAAGCAGGCAACTCACGGCATGCCGGCCGTGCAATACGTCCCGCTCCACACGCACGAACAGCGTGGCCTGGCCGGGATAGACCTCCTCGATCTCGTCCAGTACCGGCACAAGTGCGTCCGCCACATCGTAGATATCGCCCACTACCGGGCCGGCGTTGTCGTCCAGCACCAGCCCGGGATAGCTGCCGAAGTCATACAGCCTGCCCGCCACCGTGGCCGTGCCCAGCAACGTGGGCGCGGCAATGCCGTGACGCTGCGCGGCGGCGTTCAGGTCATTGACCTCGCCCGCGCGCAGCGTGCCGTAGACAAAGACGCGCGGCATGCTCAGCCCTCCAGCTTTTCGTCCGAGACCAGCACGCCATCGGCGTCGGCATAGATCCAGTTGCCGGGGCGCACGACGGCGCCAGGCATCTGTACCGTGACGTCGCTTTCGCCGATATTGCGCTTCTGGCTCTTCTGCGGATGCGCGGCGAGCGCGCGGATGCCGATATCGCACGCGTCCAGCTCGGCGGTATCGCGGATGCAGCCGTTGACGACGATGCCAACCCAGCCATTCTTCTCGGCCAGAACACCGAGGTTGCCGCCGACCAGCGCGCAGCGCTGCGAGCCACCGCCGTCGATCACCAGCACCCTGCCCTGGCCCGGCGCTTCCAGCACAGTCCGCACCAGCGAGTTGTCTTCGAACACCTTCAGCGTGGCCGCGGGGCCGGCAAAGGCGCCTTGCTTGCCGAAGGCACGGAACACCGGCGCCATGACGCGCAGGGTGCCGGCTGCAAGGCGGTCTTCATGCGCGTCGCACAGGTCGGTGGTGACAGGCTTCATCGATGGTCTCCTGATGGGATGGAAAGAATTCTGTGGGGCCGCCTCAGGCCTTCTGGCTGGCAAGCGCCTGCGCGCGGATCGCGCTCAGCGTGGTGCGCGGCGTGATCACGTCCGGGTCGACGCGGATCTCGATCAGCGTCGAGACCGGCGCGGCCAGCGCCTCGCGCAGCGCGGGCGCGAAGGCCTCGGTGGTGGTCACGATCTCGCCGCGCGCGCCATAGGCGCGTGCCAGCGCGGCAAAGTCCGGGTTATGCAGTTCGGTGCCCAATACATGGCCGGGGTACTCGCGCTCCTGGTGCATGCGGATGGTGCCGTACATGCCGTTGTTGACGACGATAAACACCACCGGTGCCTGGTATTGCATCGACGTGGCCAGTTCCTGGCCATTCATCAGGAAGCAGCCGTCGCCGGCAAGCGCAACCACGGTTCGCTGCGGGAAGGCGATCTTGGCGCCGATCGCGGCCGGCACGCCGTAGCCCATCGCACCGCTGGTCGGGGCCAGCTGGCCGCGCGCGCCGCTCACATACGGGCGGTAGTGGAAATAGCGGTGCAGCCAGCCTGCATAGTTGCCGGCACCGTTGGTCACCACCGCATCGGCCGGCAGCATCTGGTCCAGCGTGCGGATCACCTCGGCCATGTCGACGCCCTGCCCCGTGAACGCCGGGGGCTGCAGGTAGCGTTCATAGTCGGCATGCGCGGCCTCGGTCCAGGCCTTCCAGCGCGGCGTGGCGGCCGGCTGCAGGACGGCGAGGCGCGCGGCGATGGCGGGCATCGACGCGTGGATCATCAGGTCGGCCTGGTAGACGCTGCCCAGTTCCTCCGCGCCGGCATGCACGTGGATCAGCGTCTGCGCCGGCCGCGGCGCGGCGATCAGCGAATAGCCGCCGGTGGTCATCTCGCCCAGCCGCGGGCCGATCGCCAGCACCAGGTCGGCATTGCGAATGCGCTCGGCCAGCGCCGGGTTGATGCCGATGCCGACATCGCCGGCGTAGTTGGGATGGCGGTTGTCGAACAGGTCCTGGCCGCGGAAGGCGCAGCCGACCGGCAGCGAGAAACGTTCGGCAAAGGCCTGCAGGTCGGCGCACGCCTGCGGCGTCCAGCCGCTGCCGCCGGCCAGCACGAAGGGGCGCTCGGCGGCATTGAGCATGTCGGTGAGCCGCGCCAGGTCGGCCTCGCCCGGCCAGCTCATCACGCGCTGGTAGGCGCGCAGTTGCGGCACGGTGGCGGTCTGCGCCAGCATGTCTTCCGGCAGCGCCAGCACCACCGGCCCCGGGCGGCCCGAGGTGGCGGTCTGGTAGGCGCGTGCGATGTATTCGGGGATGCGTTCGACGCGGTCAATCTGCGCCACCCACTTGGCCATCTGGCCGAACATGCGGCGGTAGTCGATCTCCTGGAAGGCCTCGCGGTCCATGAAGTCGGTGCCGACCTGGCCGATAAACAGGATCATCGGCGTCGAGTCCTGGAAGGCCGTGTGCACGCCGATGCTGGCATTGGTGGCGCCGGGCCCGCGCGTGCAGAAGGCCAGCCCGGGGCGGCCGGTCAGCTTGCCGTAGGCCTCGGCCATCACCGCGGCCCCGCCCTCCTGGCGGCAGACGATAAAGCGGATCTGGTCGCGGCGGCGGTGGAAGCCGTCGAGCACCGCCAGATAGCTTTCACCCGGCACGCCGAAGGCCAGCTCGGCGCCGTGCGCCAGCAGCGCATCGACCAGGATATGGCCGCCCGGCAGTGGCGTGTCGCGATCGGAACCGTCTTGCTGGGGGGAAGTGGCCGGCGTCAATGACATGGAAGCGTCCTCAGGCAAACGAATTCGGAAAGCGGTGCGCGGGTGCGCCGCGGTCGTCGCTAGGCAGCCGCCGCCGCGCCACGGCGCGAGCGGTTGCCGTTGCCCACGGTCACCGCGGTGAAGATCGACAGCAGCTGGAAGCCGCCGATCATGAAGAACACCCAGGCCGGCAGGCGCGCGTCCATCAGCGCGCCGAAGAACAGCGGGCCGCTGGCCAGGCCGATATCGAGCCCGGAATAGACCACGCCATAGACGCGCCCGGTGGCGCCCGCGGGCGCGGCCGCACGCACCAGCAGGTCGCGCGAGGGTCCTGCGGTACCGGCGCCAAAGCCGATCAGGCCCATCAGCACCGGCACCAGCAGCCCCGGCACCACGTTCAGCCCGACCAGCACCGCCAGCAGGCCCGACACGGTGAAGCTGACCGCGATCAGGCGGTCATGGTTGCTGGTGCGGCTGGCGGCAAAGCCGCCGACGATCATGCCGCCGGCGCTGCACAGCATGTAGATGGTATAGGAGGCAGTGGCCAGCGTGAACGGCATGCCGTACAGGTAGGTCAGCGCGGTAGGCGCAAAGCTCTGGATACCGGCGGCCGAGAACGTGGTCAGCAGGAAGAAGGCCCAGCACACCCACACCTGCGGCAAGCGCAGAAAGCCCAGCAGGCTGCCGCCGGCGGCCTTGGCCGCGGACCGGCCCACGGCGCCGTGCACTTCGCGCGGGTCCAGCACATGGCGCAGCACCACCAATACGGCCAGCACGATAAAGGCCACCGCAGAGGCCGCCGCCAGCGCCACGCGCCAGCTGGCGAGATTGGCGATTGTGACCAGGAACAGTGGCGCCGCGGCCCACCCGAGATTGCCGGAAATGCCGTGCACCGAAAACGCATGGCCCAGCCGCGGCTGCGACACATGCTTGTTCAGCAGCGTGAAGTCGGCTGGATGGAACACGCCGTTGCCCAGCCCCGCCACCGCCGCGCCGAACAGCAGCGCGGCGTAGCCCCCGCTGGTCGACAACAGCAATGCCGCGGTGCCCAGGAAGGCCAGGCCGGCGAACAGCACGGGCCGGGCGCCGAAGCGGTCCACGACGAAGCCCGAGGCCGTCTGCACCACCGCCGACACGGCAAAGAACACCGTCATCAGCAAACCCAGTTCGGCGTAGCTCAGGCCGAATTCCGCCTTGATCCACGGGAACAGCGGCGCCAGCAGAAGGTGATAGAAGTGCGAGACCCCGTGCGCCAGCCCCACCAGCCCGATCACCTGGGCGTCATGACGAAGGGAATTGCGCGTGGGATCGAGTGCGGCGGTGGACATGGTGCTGGCGGTTGGTGGCTCTGCGGCAGGACAGAAATGCGGGGCGGCGGCGCACAAAGAAAAACGCGGGCCGAAGCCCGCATCATAGAGGAAAACCGCCCTTCGCTGCAGCCAGGTGGCGGCCAAGCCGCCCGGCCGCATCCCTTACATCTGCTTGAACAGGTGCGCGTACTGGCGCGCCACCGGCAGCAGTTCCGGCCGGTCGCGCAGCCGCAGCGACAGCCGGCCCAGCGACTGGTTGACCGCGCTGGCCACGCAACTGATGTTGACCACGGTGCCGCGGTGGACCTGCCAGAAGCGCTCGGGGTCGAGCTGCTGGGTCAGCTCGCGCAGGCTGGTGCGGATCAGCGCCTCGCCGTTGCTGGAGACCACGTTGACGTACTTGTCGGTGGCTTCCAGGTAAATGACCTCGTCCACGGGGATGATGCGCACCTCCTGCCCCACCAGCGCCTTGATAAAGCGCAGGTACTGCCGCTGCGGCGCGCCGGGGGTGGCGTGTTCGAGCGACTCCAGGCGCGCCAGCAACTGCCCGAGGCGGTCGGTATCGAGCGTGTCGCTGCCAGACTCGTCATCGTCGGCCGTATCGGCGTCGTCGGCATCGGCCTGCAGCCGCTCCTTGAGGCGGTTTACCGTCGCCTCCAGCCGTTCGCGCTGGACCGGCTTGAGTACATAGTCCACCGCCGCGCGCTCGAAGGCCTCCAGCGCAAACTGGTCATACGCGGTGACAAAGACCACCAGCGGCGGCGTATCGAATTCGATCAGCTCGCGCGCCACGTCCATGCCGCTCATGCCCGGCATCCGGATATCCAGGAAGCACACGCGCGGCTGGTGCTCGCGCGCGGCGGCCAGCGCCGCCATGCCGTCGTGGACCACGGAAACGATACGGGCCTCGGGCCACAGCGACTTCAGTTCGGATTCCAGCACGCGCGCCAGCAGCGCTTCGTCGTCGGCAATCAGCAGGGTCGGGGTCATGGGGGGCCTGGGGGCTTGGTCCTGCGCTATCAGCGGCACCGCTCGTGGCGGTGCCTGATGTTCTTGTCAGGGGTGCGGCAGTCAGGGCCGCGGCATTGCCGGAGCCGATACCGGCATGCCCTCCGGCACGGTGGTGGTGGTGACCGTCTGGGTGAGCGTGGGCGCATCGGCCGGCCACACCAGCGGCAGCGTCAGCCGCACCACCACGCCGCGCGGCGTGTTCTCTTCCATCTGCATGCTGGCCGCCGCGCCGAAGATCCGCGCCAGCCGCTCGCGCACATGCGTGATGCCAAGGCCCGAGCCCTTGCCCGAGGCATGACCAAAGCCCACGCCGGTATCCTCGATGATGACCTGCACCGCATCATCCCCGGCCGCGCGCGCCGACAGCCGGATATGGCCGCCGATCATGCAGGGCTCGATGCCGTGCGTGACCGCGTTCTCCACCAGCGGCTGGATCAGCATGGGCGGGATCTCCACCTGCGCCAGGGCCCGCGGCAGGTCGATGTCGAACGAGAGCCGCTGGCCGAAGCGCATGGCCTGGATATCGAGGTAGCTGCGCAGCAGCTCGAACTCCTGCCGCAGCGTGCATTGCTCGGCGCGGGTGTGCGCCAGCGACATGCGCAGGAAGCCGATCAGGCGCTGCAACAGCAGGCGCGCGGTGGGCGGGTCGGTGGCGATCAGGCCATCGAGGTTGGCCAGCGAATTGAACAGGAAGTGCGGCTCGATCTGCGCCTGCAACGCCATCAGCTGCGCGCGCACCAGTTGCTTTTCCGCTTCCTCGCGCTGCAGCGCGTCGAGCGCGGCCTGGCGCTCCAGGTAGGCGAGCTTCTCGCGCGACCAGTAGAAGTAGATCATCGAGGCCGAGGCCAGCATGCCCACCACCAGGCACATGCGCAGCATGTCGCCGGTTTCCGCGATCGACTTGGGCGGCAGTTCCAGCGCCACGCGCGTGGCCCAGCTGCCGATCACCACCCCAGCCGGCACCGCGGCCGCGGCCAGCAGCAGGAAGGGCCAGCGGCGCGGCCGGTCGTTCCACCAGATCAGCACGCGCGGAATATCGATCAGCAGCCAGATCGACAGGCCGATCAGCTGGCTATAGACAAAGTTGTGCCACAGCGTGCCGCCGGTCTGGAAGCCGTAGTTCAGGCTGACGGCGATGACCGTGTTCATGCACAGCACGAACAGCAGGTCGCGGCCGAGGATGGTGAGCCGGGAGGGGATGGCGGTGGCGACGGAGGAGAGGCAGCGTTCCATGGCGGTCATGTTAGCGTGGACTGGGCTTCACGCAATGCGGGGATATGCTGGGGCAGACAACGCATGCGCCACTCATCAGCCCGGCCCCGACGGGCCCGCCTGCGGCGGGCAGCCTGCGCGCCGGCTGGTCAGCGCCCGCCACCATTGGCCTGACAGCACGTAGCGCGGGAACGTGATCCATTGCTCGGCCAGGATGCGGCCGGCGATATCGGCCGGGCCCGCGAACGGCTCCGGCGCATTGGCTTCCAGCCGGTGGCCGCGGCCCTGCAGGGCCATCGACATGCCCATGCAGACCAGCCCCAGCGCCACTGCCGGCAGGCTCAGGCGCAGCAGGCCATAGATGGCCAGCACCGTGCCCGCCATGAACATCGGCACGGCCACGATATGCAGCAGCAGGTTGCGGGGATGCTGGTGATTGCGGCCATAGCCGCGCCACTGCCAGCGCAGCAGCGGTTCGTCGCGCATGATGGTCTCTCTCCCTTGCCCCTCTTTCCTGGCCCTCGCCCGAACCTGGACAGTCCTGGGCAGGCAGCCGCGCGCCTTATTTGTTGCGCTGCGGTACACGGCGGCGCTCGCTGTGTTGTGGCGATGCGCGGCACGTGCAAGGACTTTACCCCTCACACGGGCGCGAAGAAAGATGCTTGCGACGAACGGCGGGCACGGGGCGCGAACGGTACCGTGCCGGGGTAGACGGCAGGCCAGCAGGTGCGCGGCACGCCGCCTGGGCGAAGGGGATCAGGCCGCCAGGGCCTGGCGCTCCTGCTCCGACAGGGCGCTAGTCACCGTATCGCGCGACAGGTGCGGCGCGAACATGTTGATAAAGGCATGCGCATAGCCGCGCAGGTAGGCGCCACGGCGCACCGCCACGCTGGTGGTGTTGGAGGCGAACAGGTGGTCGGCCGAAATCCGCACCAGCCCGGAGTCCTTGCGCTCGTCATAGGCCATCGAGGCGATGATGCCCACGCCCAGCTCCAGCTCGGCGTAGGTCTTGATCACGTCGGCGTCCAGCGCGGTCAGCACGATCTCGGGCTGCAGCCCCGCTTCGGCAAAGGCGCTGTCGATCTTGCGGCGGCCGGTGAAGCCGGCGTCATAGGTGATGAGCTGGAAGCCGGCCACGTCTTCCAGCGTCGGTTCGGGCAGGCACGTGAGCGGGTGGTCGGGCGAGACCACCAGCACGTGCTGCCAGGTGTAGGCCTCGAACGAGGTCAGCCCGGCCTCGGTCGCCAGCGCCTCGGTGGCGATGCCGATATCGGCCTGGCCCGTCAGCAGCAGCTCGACGATATGGGTCGGCGACGCCTCCTGCAGGGCCAGCGTCACATGCGGGTATTCGCGGCGGAACGCCTGCACCACGCGCGGCAGCGCATAGCGCGCCTGCGTGTGGGTAGTGGCCACGGTCAGGCGCCCGGTATGGCGGCCGGCGAACTCGTCGCCGGCCTGGCGCAGGTTCTCGGCCTCCTGCAGCAGGCGGTCGACGATGCGCACGATCTCGCGCCCGGGCTCGGTGAGGCCGGTCAGGCGCTTGCCGTAGCGCTCGAAAATCTCCACCCCGAGTTCCTCTTCCAGCTCGCGGATCTGGCGCGATACGCCGGGCTGCGAGGTATAGAGCGCGTTGGCGACTTCGGTCAGGTTGAACTGGCGGCGCACCGCCTCGCGGATCGATCGGAGTTGCTGGAAGTTCATGTCGTCGCCTTTTCTTGTTGGGTGGACGTGGTGCCGCTGGTGCCACTGGTGCCATTCCCGCGCGGTTGCGTAAATACGCGCAGCTGGCGCGGGCGCACCGCGAGCAGCTCGCCTTCACGGAAGCCCGCATGGCGGAAGCGCTCCAGCGGCAGCGCCACTTCGATCACGTCCTGGTTGTCTTCGCGTTCAAGTTCGAGCTGTGCGACCGGGCCCAGCGTCAGCGCGCGGCGCAGCGTGACGGCGATGCCGTCGGCGCCGGGCGCGTAGCGCTCCAGGTCCAGGTCATGGGGGCGCACATAGGCGACCGCATCGCCGGCGGTCTCGTGGCCGCTGCCGACCACCGGCAGCACCGCTTCGCCGGTGTGCAGCAGGCCGCCGCTCTCGCCCACCTCCAGCCGGCCGTGGAACAGGTTCACGTTGCCGAGGAAACCGAACACGAACGGCGTGGCCGGATGGTTGTAGACCGCCTCGGGCGAGCCGTACTGCTCCACGTGGCCGCGATTCATCAGCACCACCTGGTCGGCCACTTCCAGCGCCTCTTCCTGGTCGTGCGTAACGAACACGCTGGTCACGTGCAGCTCATCGTGCAGGCGGCGCAGCCAGCGGCGCAGTTCCTTGCGCACCTTGGCGTCGAGCGCGCCGAAGGGCTCGTCGAGCAGCAGCACGCGCGGCTCCACCGCCAGCGCGCGCGCCAGGGCGATACGCTGGCGCTGGCCACCGGAGAGCTGCGACGGGTAGCGGTCGGCGAGCCAGTCGAGCTGCACCAGCTCCAGCAACGAGCGCACCTTGTCGCGGATCTGCGCTTCGCTCGGGCGCTCCGCGCGCGGCTTGACGCGCAGGCCGAAGGCCACGTTCTCGAACACGCTCATATGCTTGAACAGCGCATAGTGCTGGAACACGAAGCCCACCTGGCGCTGGCGCACATGCTGGTCCGAGGCATCGCGCCCGGCCAGCACGATCTGGCCCGCGTCCGCACGCTCCAGGCCGGCGATGATGCGCAGCAGCGTGGTCTTGCCGCAGCCGGACGGCCCCAGCAGCGCGGTCAGCTCGCCTTCGTCGAAATCGAGCGAGACGTTGTCCAGCGCGACAAAGTCGCCAAAGCGCTTCTCTACGTTCTTGACCTGGATGCTCATGATGCTGTTCCTTGCACGGAAGCTTGCAGTGTTGCCAGCGGACGCTCGGGCGCCGCTTCTTCGGTTTCCTTGCGGGCGCGCCACTCCACCAGCGTCTTGATGCCGAGGGTGACCAGTGCCAGCAGGGTCAGCAGCGAGGCCACCGCAAAGGCTGCCGCAAAGTTGTACTCGTTGTAGAGGATCTCCACGTGCAGCGGCATGGTGTTGGTCAGCCCGCGGATATGGCCCGACACCACCGACACCGCGCCGAACTCGCCCATCGCCCGCGCATTGCACAGGATCACGCCATACAGCAGGCCCCAGCGGATATTGGGCAGCGTGATATGGCGGAAGGTCTGCCAGCCCGAGGCGCCCAGCACGATCGCGGCCTCTTCCTCTTCGCTGCCCTGTGCCTGCATCAGCGGGATCAGCTCGCGCGCCACGAAGGGGAACGTCACGAAGATGGTGGCCAGCACGATGCCCGGCACCGCGAACATGATCTTGATGTCGTGCGCTTCCAGCCACGGACCCAGCCAACCCTGCGCGCCGAACAGCAGCACGTAGACCAGGCCGGAGATCACCGGCGACACCGAGAACGGCAGGTCGATCAGCGTGATCAGCAGGTTCTTGCCGCGGAAGTCGAACTTGGCGATGGCCCACGCCGCCGCCACGCCGAACACCACATTGAGCGGCACCGCGATCGCGGCCACGGTCAGCGTGAGCTGGATCGCGGCGAGCGCGTCCGGCTCGATCAGCGCTTCCCAGTAGGTCTGCACGCCCTTGCGCAAGGCTTCATAGAAGACCGAGGCCAGCGGCACGAACAGGAACAGCGTGAGGAACAGCACTGCCACCGTGATCAGCGTGTAGCGCACCCATGGCGCTTCGCCGGTGGCGTCGAATCTGTGATGGCCCCTGGCGTTGCCCTGCCCGCCCAGGCGTCCGGAAACTGCGCCCGCCATGTCAGAACTCCTTGCCCGTGGCGGGCGCTTCAGGTGCCAGCGCTGCGCGCAAGCCCGACTGGTGGCGGCGCGTCCAGGCCTGCAGCAGGTTGATCAGCAGCAGCAGCGCGAACGAGATCACCAGCATCACCACCGCCACCGCGGTGGCGCCAGCATAGTCGTACTGCTCCAGCTTGGAATAGATCATCAGCGGCGCAATCTCGGACACCATCGGCATGTTGCCGGAGATAAAGACCACCGACCCATACTCGCCGGTCGCACGTGCGAACGACAGCGCAAACCCGGTCAGCAGCGCCGGCAGGATGGCGGGCAGGATCACGCGGTGGAAGGTCTGCAGGCGGTTGGCGCCCAGGCTGGCGGCGGCCTCTTCCAGTTCCTGCTCGACATCCTCCAGCACCGGCTGCACCGTGCGCACCACGAACGGCAGGCCGATAAAGGTCAGCGCCACCACCACGCCCAGCGGCGTGAAGGCGACCTTGATGCCAAGCGGCTCCAGGTAGCGGCCGATCCAGCCATTGCCGGCAAACAGCGCCGTCAGCGCGATACCGGCCACCGCGGTGGGCAGCGCGAACGGCAGGTCCACCAGCGCATCGATCAGACGCTTGCCAGGGAAGCGGTACCGCACCAGTACCCATGCGACCACCAGCCCGAACGCCGTATTGACGATGGCTGCCACCAGCGACGCGCCGAAGCTCAGTTGCAGCGAGGCCACGACGCGCGGCGCCGTGACCGAGGTCCAGAAGGCGTCCCACGTCATCGTGAACGTCTTCAGGAACGTGGCCGACAGCGGGATCAGGACGATCAGCGTCAGGTAGAACAGCGTAAAGCCGAGCGACAGGCCGAAGCCGGGCAGCACCGTGAAACGCTGCGTGGCCGGGCCGCGGGGTGCGCGGGCTGCGCCGGATTCCGGCGCGCGGGGGGCGGCTGGCGGGGGCGCGTCCGCCAGGGAAATGGATGGTGGCATGTCGTCTCGTCTGCGAGCGGTGCGCCGCCGGGCCAGGGATGGCCGGCCCCGGCGGGCCCGTTCCTTATGACGCCGGCGCATATCGCGCTGGCCTACGAGACAGATTCTGCAGAGTCGCCCTTATAAACAGAACGAATCTTTCTGAATTTTCTTAGACGGTTTAGATATAAGGGATGGTTGGGGCGACTTCGACACCCGCTTCCCATGCCGCGCTCGGACCACTTCCGGTGCCCGCTTCACCACCCTGGCCGATCCGCTGGACCAGCGTATCGAGCAGCGCGAGGCCCTCAGGCCACTCGCCAAGCCCGGAATCGGTATTGATGTGACCCAGCATGCCCGAATCGACCAGTTCGCTGCCCCACAGCGTGCCCCAGCTGAAAGCGGTGCGTTGCGGCATCCACGGGTCGTTGCGGCTGGCGACAAGAATCGTCGGGAACGGCAGCCGGAACGCAGGCAGCAGCGCCGCCACGCCAAATTTGTCCGGATCCGCTGGCGCCACCAGCAGCGCGCCGGCAATCCCAACCGGATCCAGCGCCGCCTGGCGCAGCGACGCCAGGCAGCCGAAGCTGTGCGCCACCAGCACCGCGCCCCGCGAGGCCACGCGCTGTGCGCGCATCACCCCTTCGGAGACGCGCTCGGCCCACAGCGGCAGGCTCGGGCGCGACCAGTCGTGCTGCTCCACGCGCTGCCAGTCCGGGAATTTCTGCTCCCAGCGGCTTTGCCAGTGCCCCGGTCCGCTGCCATGCAGCCCTGGCACGGTCAGCACCTGCAGGTGCCGCGGGATCTCCAGTCGCGTGCGCGCCCCGGTCGATGGCGAGAGGGATTGCGTCATACCGGCTCCTTGCTCAGTTCATTGACCGTGGCCGCATGGGTCGCCCGCAGTCCGGCCACGCTCATCGGCGCGCCGGCGAAGGCGCCCTGCCCCAGGCCGATGCCGGCGGCCTGGAGCCGCTCCACGCTCTCGGCATCCTGGAGCCGCCGCCCGATCAGGGTGACGCCGGCGCTGTTGGCGCTGGCGCGCAGGCCGGACAACTGGCGGTCGGTCCAGGTGCGGCGCATGTCGAGCTTGAGCCAGTCAGGCAGCGCGTGCGCCATCAATGCGCCCGCTTCTGCCGGATCGGAAGCCTGCAGGCTCACCGCGAAACCGTTGCGGCGGTAGTTGCCCACCACGTGCAGCAGCAACGGCAGGTCGTCGTTGGCACTGGCCGGCACCTGGATCACGAAGCGCTCCAGCGGCAGCCCCAGCGATTGCAGCGCGCGCCGGAAGGACGCGCCGTGGTCGTCGGCCACCGCGACTAGCAAGCGGTTGTGCACGTTCAGCACCAGTTTTTGCTCGCCGTCGGCGGCAAAGTAGTTGATCGCATGCAGCAGGCGCGAGAGCCGGTCAAGCGACACCAACGTGTGGTCATCGGCCGCCATCGCAAACAGCTTCCACGCAGCCAGGCCTACGCCGTCCTGCGCGTAGGTGTGGACCGAACCCTCGTGAGCCACCACGTGACGGTCAGCCAGCGTCACCAGTGGCTCGAACACGCTGGTCAGCGAGCAGTTGAAGAACTGGCCCTGCACCTGCCCACGCGCGTCGCGCCACAAATGCCGGTCAGCCACGGGCTGGCGCGGCAGCGATTCGAGATAGCGTTGGAGCGCAGGGACTGCGCCCGTCGGTTCATGCACGCCTGGCATGGCGATTCCTTCGGTTGACCGGGCCCCTTGGCCTCAAGGTCTGATTGGTGATGGTGGCGGCTGCAATGTGCGCCGCCGCATCGCGTCCACCCGCTTGCTCATGATAGGAGTTCAGCGGGCGCGAGCGTATGAAGATTCCTTCATGTCGATGTGCGCAGCGCGGCCGAAGCGCTGCGCACGCATCCTGATATGCCGCTACGCAGTCCCGTTACGCAGCCCAGCTGACGGTCAGAGGCGACAGCTGCGTGGCCGCCTCCACTTGCGTGCCGGTTTGCGCAGCCGCCTGTGGCGGCTGCCGCATCACCCGCTGCAACACCGCGGCCTCCAGTTGCGCGAAACCTGCCCCGCCGCGTTCGCGCGGGCGCGACAGCGCCACGCGCTCGTCCATCGCAATGCGCCCGTCCTCGATCAGCACGATGCGGTCGGCCAGCGCCACGGCTTCGGACACATCGTGCGTAACCAGCAGCGCCGTGAAGCCAAGGCGCCGCCACAGCCCCTCGATCAGCCCTTGCATCTCGATCCGTGTCAGTGCGTCGAGCGCACCCAGCGGCTCATCGAGCAACAGCAGTTGCGGGTGGTGCACCAATGCGCGCGCCAGTGCCACGCGTTGGCGTTGCCCGCCGGAAAGCCGTGCGGGCCACGCCTGCGCGCGGTCGGCCAGCCCCACCTGCGCCAGCACCTCCGCCGCTTCGGCGCGGCGCTCGCGCGGCAGGCCCAGCGCGACGTTGTCGAGCACGCGTTTCCACGGCAGCAGCCGCGCGTCCTGGAACATCACGCGCACGTCGGCACTGGTGCGGCCGGTCTCGCCATCAACCGCAATGCTGCCGGCATCGGCTCTCTCCAGCCCCGCCACCAGCCGCAGCAGCGTGCTCTTGCCGCAGCCGCTGCGCCCGACGATCGCCAGGAATTCGCCCGGCGCCACATCGAGCGCCACGTTGTGCAGCACTTCGCGGCCGTCATAGCGCTTGACCACCTGGCTCACGTGCAGCGCCACACCACCTGCCTTGCGCGGCGCCTCTGCCACCGGCCGTGCCGACTCGCGGCGCGCGAGGCCCGCTTCAAGTTCAGCCAGCGCGGCCTGTTCCACCGGGTACATCTGCATATCGATCTCCTTGCCTTGATTGGGGCGCCAGCGCAGCCTTGCATCAGGCGGCGGCGTAGCCCGGGTGCCAGCGCAGCCAGTAACGCTCCAGCCCGCGCGAGAGCAAGTCGGCCAGCTTGCCCAGCAGCGCATAGAGCAGGATGCCCACCAGCACCACGTCGGTCTGCAGGAACTCGCGCGCGTTCATCGTCATGTAGCCGATGCCGGACTGCGCGGAGATGGTCTCCGCCACGATCAGGATCACCCACATCAGCCCGAGCGAGAACCGCACGCCCACCAGGATGCCGGGCAGCGCGCCCGGCAGGATGACTTCGCGGTACAGCCGCCAGCCGGACAACCCATAGCTGCGCGCCATCTCCACCAGCCCTGTATCGACCGAGCGGATGCCGTGATACGTGTTCAGGTAGACCGGGAAGAACACGCCCAGCGCCACCAGGAACAGCTTGGCGGTCTCGTCGATGCCGAACCACAGGATCACCAGCGGGATCAGCGCCAGCGGCGGGATGTTGCGCACCATCTGCAGCGAGCTGTCGAGCAGCGTGGCCGCGGCGCGGAACGTGCCGGTCAGCAGCCCCAGCAGCAGACCGAGCCCGCCGCCGATGGCAAAGCCGGCCAGCGCGCGCCAGGTGCTGACCCACACGTGCTTCCACAGTTCGCCCGAGCGGGCCAGTTCCCATGCGGCCTGCACCACGGCCAGCGGGGCCGGCAGCACGCGGCTGGACAGCCAGCCGTTCTGCGAGGCGGCCTGCCAGACCACGATCAGCAGCACCGGCACGATCCACGGCGCGAGCGCGCGTGCGAGTTGAGGTGAGTGGCGTGGCGGCGGCAATTGCGGGGCGCTCATGGTTGTCCTCCTTCAGCTCTGCGCCGCGCGCGGCACGATGCCGGTCGCCATCACTTCGCCGAACGGGCCCGACAGCACTTTGCCCGGCAGCTTCTCGCGCACCGAGCGCGGCAGCAGCGGGAACACCAGTTCGGCAAAACGGTAGGCCTCTTCCAGGTGCGGATAGCCGGAGAGCACGAAGGTGTCGATGCCAAGTTCTGCGTACTCGCGCATGCGCTCCGCCACGGTGTGCGGGTCGCCCACCAGCGCAGTGCCGGCACCGCCGCGGACCAGGCCGACACCTGCCCACAGGTTGGGGCTGATCTCCAGCGCCTCGCGCGTGCGGCGCGCGCCACCGGCATGCAGCGCTGCCATGCGGCGCTGCCCTTCCGAATCCATCTTGGCGAACACCGCCTGCGCGCGCGCCACGGTGTCGTCGTCGAGCCGGCTGATCAGGTCATCGGCGGCAGCCCAGGCGGCTTCATCGGTCTCGCGCACGATCACGTGGAGGCGGATGCCGAATTTCACCGTGCGGCCGTGGCGCACGGCGTGGCGGCGCACGTCGTCGAGCTTCTTCGCGACGTCGGCCGGCGGCTCGCCCCAGGTCAGGTAGGTATCGACCTGCTCGCCCGCGAGCGCATGCGCCGGCGCCGACGAACCGCCAAAGTACACCGGCGGGTGTGGGCGCTGCAGCGGAGGGTACAGGACGCGCGCGCCCTTCACGCTCAGGTGCTTGCCTTCGAAATCGACCTGGCCGCTGTCATGGCTGGTGGCCAGCACCTCGCGCCAGATGCGCAGGAATTCGGCCGAGGCTTGGTAGCGCGCGGCGTGGTCGAGGAACAGGCCATCGCCTTCCAGTTCGGCGGTGTCGCCGCCGGTGACCAGGTTGATCAGCAGCCGGCCGTTCGAGATGCGGTCGAAGGTCGCCGCCATGCGTGCGGCCAGCGTCGGCGCCATCAACCCCGGGCGCACCGCGACCAGGAATTTCAGGCGCTGCGTGACCGCCGCCAGCGCGGACGCTGCCACCCACGGGTCTTCGCACGAGCGCCCGGTGGGGATCAGCACCCCCTCGTAGCCCAGCGTATCGGCGGCCACGGCGACCTGCTTCAGGTAGTCGAAATTGACCTCGCGTGCGCCCTCGGAGGTGCCGAGGTAGCGGCTGTCGCCGTGGGTGGGGATAAACCAGAATACGTGCATGTCGTTCTCCTTATGTTCTTGCCAGGTGCGCGATGCCTATCGCTGCGCCTGCTGCTGCGGCACGTCCCAGCGCGCATCAGCCACCTTGATCGGCCTGGGGATCAGCTTGAGCGAGTGGAAGACGTCGGCGATGCGCTGCTGCTCGGCCAGCACTTCGGCGCTGACCGGGCGCGCGCCGTAGGAGAAGCGCGATACCGCGAGGTCGAGCACATCGGCGGGCAGGCCGACCTCGCCGGTCAGCACGGCGGTGGCGTCCTTCGAGTTCTTCTCCGCCCAGTTGCCCAGCGTGGCCAGTTCGTCCAGGATCAGCCTGACGATCTCCGGCTTTGCCTGCGCATACGGCCGCGAGGCCAGGTAGAACTGGTGGTTGCTGACCACGTTCTTGCCGTCCGCGCCGCGGCCATCGGCCAGCACGCGCGCGCCCAGTTGCTTCTCTGCGGCCGCGAGGAACGGGTCCCAGATCACCCATGCATCGACCGCGCCGCGCTCGAAGGCCGCGCGTGCATCGGCCGGCGGCAGGTAGACCGGCTGGATCTCGCCATAAGGCACGCCGGCCTTCTCCAGTTGGCGCACCAGCAGGTAATGCACGTTGGAGCCCTTGTTCAGCGCTACGCGCTTGCCGCGCAACTCGGCCACCGAGCGGATCGCCGAGCCCTTGGGCACGACGATGGCTTCAGCGGTCGGCGCCGGCGGCTCGTTGCCGACATAGACCAGCTGCGCACCCGCGGCCTGCGCAAAGATCGGCGGCGCTTCGCCGACGGTGCCGAAGTCGACCGCGCCGACGTTCAGCCCTTCCAGCAGTTGCGGCCCGGCGGGGAACTCGGTCCATTTGACGGTGATGCCTTGCGGCGCCAGCCGCTTTTCCAGCGTGCCGCGCGCCTTGAGCAGCGTCAGCGTGCCGTACTTCTGGTAGCCGATGCGCAGCACCTTGGCGTCGATGTTCTTCGATTGCGCTTGGGCGTGGCCGGGCAGCAGGCCGTAGGCCAGGCCGGTGGCGACCACCAGCGCGGCGGTGATCAGGCGGCGGCGCTGGTTTGCCGCGCGGGACAGGATGCTCGATGTCATGCGAATTCCTCCATGGCCGGGGCGATGCCCTCCGAGGCCAGATTGATGGCTAGGGTGGTGACGGCAGCAGGCCTCCCTGCCGATCCCGCTTGCGGGTGGCATGGCGTGGCTGCCGCTGCGCCGGGCTGGCCGGCGCCACTTCAGTCAGTCAGTTCAGGCGGAACATCGCTCGGCCACCGCGGCGGCCGCGGCGCGCTGCACCAGCGCGCGGGGCACCACGTCTAGCGGCACGTCGATGCGGGCATGCGCCAGCGCATCGCGCACCCGCAGCACGCCTTCGTCGAGGCGCGCCGACAGCGCGGCATCGAAGCGCACCTCGCGCACGTCGGAGGCATCGGAGGTTTCGATCTGCTGGTCCACGGCAAAGATGCCGGGCAGGATCTGGCGCGAGCCCAGCGCGGACAGCACCGGGCGCAGCGCATAGTCGATCGCCAGCGCATGGGCGAGGCTGCCGCCGGTGGCGATCGGCAGCACGATCTTGTCGCGCAGGCCGGTCTGCGGCAGCAGGTCGAGGAAAGCTTTGAGCAGGCCGCTGTAGGCGGCCTTGTACACCGGTGTGGCCAGTACCACCACCTGCGCCTCGGACACGGCGCGCGTGGCGGCGGCGATCGCGGGTTCGTCCACGCGCGCTGCCAGCAGCGGACCCGCCGGCAGTTCGCGCAGGTCGAGATGGCGGGTGCGTTCGCCGGCAGCCTCCAGCGCAGCGCGCAGGTGCCCCAGCACATGGCCGGAACGGGACTGGACCGACGGGCTGCCGGAGAGCGTCAGGATGGACATCGGGGCTTCCTTCTTCTTGTTGGGCCGGTCGGCGCCGCGGCCGCCCCACGCGGCCACGGCCCGCCGGTCTCGTGGGTTATTTCTTGCCGGGCTGATAAATCTGGTCGAACGAGCCGCCATCGGCGAAGTGGGTCTTCTGCGCCTTCTGCCAGCCGCCGAACACTTCATCGATGGTGAACAGCTTCACCTTGGGGAAGTTGGCCGCGTACTTGGCCGCAACCTTCTGCGAGATCGGGCGGTAGTAGTTCTTGGCCGCGATCTCCTGGCCTTCATCGGTGTACAGGAACTGCAGGTAGGCCTCGGCCGCCTTGCGCGTGCCCTTCTTGTCGACCACCTTGTCGACCACGGCCACCGGCGGCTCGGCCAGGATCGAGACCGACGGCGCGACGATATCGAACTTGTCGGGGCCCAGCTCCTTGATAGCCAGGATGGCTTCGTTCTCCCACGCGATCAGCACATCGCCCAGGTTGCGCTCGACAAAGGTGGTGGTGGCCCCGCGCGCGCCCGAATCCAGCACCGGCACATGCTTGAGCAGCTCGCCGACGAACTCGCGCGCCTTGGCGTCGTTGCCGCCCGGCTGGCGCAGGGCATAGCCCCACGCGGCCAGGTAGTTCCAGCGCGCGCCGCCCGAGGTCTTGGGGTTGGGCGTGATCACCTGCACGCCGGGCTTGACCAGGTCGCCCCAGTCCTTGATGCCCTTGGGGTTGCCCTTGCGCACCAGGAACACGATGGTCGAGGTGTACGGCGAGGCGTTGTGCGGCAGGCGCTTCTGCCAGTCCGGCTTGATCAGGCCCTTCTCCGCGATGGCGTCGATGTCATAGCCCAGCGCCAGCGTCACCACGTCGGCATCCAGCCCGTCGATCACCGAGCGCGCCTGCTTGCCCGAGCCGCCGTGCGACTGGCGCACGGTCACGGCGTCGCCGCCCTGGGCCTTCCAGGCCTTGGCGAAGGCGGCGTTGACGTCGACATACAACTCACGCGTCGGATCGTAGGAAACGTTCAGCAGGTTGGCAGCCGAGGCAGTCTGCGCCGCCGTCAGTGCGCCAAGTACAGCCAGGCCGATGGCCAGTTTGCGGATCATCTTGTGTTGCTCCCGTCAGTGTCGTGAATGCGCGCCAGGCGCTGTTTGCTTTGTCCGCCTTGGGGCGCGGACTTGTGTCAGGAGCAAGACTACCGAGGGGGCTATCTGAACGGAACGAATGGTTTCGCCGATCCTTTGCTGTTTTTTGCATAAGATCGGACGGAAATAAGGGCATGCCGGCGCACGGGGGCATGCGGCATGCCTAGGGGAAGGAGGAGGATGCGTCACGCCCCAAAAGAAAACGCCCGCACCGGCAAGCCAGCGCGGGCGAAGTTTCCATTCCGGAAACGGGTAGACAAGTCATGAAGAGCGCCCCCGCATCTCCATGACAGGCAAATGTTATCGGCTTGCCGGCGACCTCGGGTTGATCAAGGTCAAGTGCGGGCAAGCTGCCGCGCCGCCGCCTCAGCCGCCCTGGCGTGCGAGCAGGTCAGCCATTTCGTCGGCATGCTCCTCTTCCACCGCCAGGATGCTTTCCATAAGCCGGCGCGAGGTCGGGTCACGTTCGCCCAGGAACTGGATGATCTCGCGATAGCTGTCGATGGCGATGCGTTCGGCCACCAGGTCTTCCTTGATCATTTCCGTCAGCGAAGTACCCGCCACATATTCAGCGTGGGAGCGGCTGGTCAGGCCGTCGGGCGCGAAGTCGGGCTCGCCGCCGAGTTGGACAATGCGCTCGGCGATCTGGTCGGCATGGCCTTGTTCTTCGTTGGAATGGGCCAGGAATTCATCGGCGACACTCTTGGAGTTCGGCCCCTTGGCCATGTAATAGTGTCGGCGATAGCGCAGCACGCAGACGATTTCGGTGGCCAGCGCGTCGTTGAGCAGCTTCAGCACGGTATCGCGATCCGCGGCATAGCCCGCGGTCACGGCGCCATCATCGATGTGCTGGCGGGCGCGCTCGCGCAGCGTCTTGACGTCTGTGAGGAAAGACTTATCGGTCATTGAAGGGCTCCTTGGGGATGGGGCTGCGTCAGCGCAGCGCCTTGTAGGGAAAATCAACCCTTTTTGCGACGCGAAAAGTGTGCCACTCGGCGGATGGCGCGCAACGGCGCGTCTGGCGACGACCCGTGGGCATGCGGCGTGAAAAAATTGCACGGGGCGGGACCGCCTTACACGCGATGTGCGATGGCAAGACGAAAAAAAGCCCCTGCGCTGTTCCGCAGGGGCCTGACTGTGATCGACCGCTTGTGTGCTCCGGCTGTCTGTCGAGCCGTGGGAAGCCTTAGTCCAGCTTCCGCCCGAACGTGAACTCCCCGTCGACATAATCCACCGGCACCACATCCTTGGCCGTGAACTTGCCTTCCAGGATCGCCCGCGCCACCGGGTTCTCGATCTGCTGCTGGATCGCCCGCTTGAGCGGACGCGCGCCGAACACCGGGTCGTAGCCCGCGCTGGCAATCTTTTCCAGCGCCGTCTCGCTGACCTCCAGCGTCATGTCCATGCGGGCCAGGCGGGCCTGCAGGCGTTGCAGCTGAATGCGCGCGATCGACTCGATATGCTTCTGGTCAAGCGCGTGGAACACCACCACTTCATCGATCCGGTTCAGGAACTCCGGCCGGAAATGCGTGCGCACTTCCTGCCAGACCGCGCCCTTGATCGCTTCCTGCGGCTCGCCGGCCATCGCCTGGATGATCTGCGAACCCAGGTTGGACGTCATCACGATCACCGTGTTCTTGAAGTCCACCGTGCGGCCCTGGCCATCGGTCAGGCGGCCGTCGTCCAGCACCTGCAGCAGCACGTTGAAGACATCCGGGTGGGCCTTCTCGACTTCATCGAGCAGCACCACGCTGTACGGCTTGCGGCGCACGGCCTCGGTCAGGTAGCCGCCTTCCTCGTAGCCCACGTATCCCGGCGGCGCGCCGATCAGGCGGCTGACGCTGTGCTTCTCCATGAATTCGCTCATGTCGATGCGGATCAGGTGCTCTTGGGAATCGAACATGAACTCCGCCAGCGCCTTGCACAGCTCGGTCTTGCCGACGCCAGTCGGGCCCAGGAACAGGAACGAGCCATAGGGCCTGTTCTCGTCCGACAGCCCGGCACGCGAACGGCGGATAGCGTCGGACACCAGCCGCACTGCCTCGTCCTGGCCCACCACGCGCGCATGCAGGCGGTCTTCCATCTTCAGCAGCTTCTCGCGCTCGCCCTGCATCATCTTCGACACAGGAATGCCGGTCGCGCGGCTCACCACTTCGGCGATTTCCTCGGCGCCAACCTGCGTGCGCAGCAGCTTGTTGGGCTGCTTCTGCTCGCTGGCTTCGGCATCGGTCGCGGCCTTGAGCTTGCCTTCCAGGCCGGGCAGCTTGCCGTATTGCAGCTCGGCCACCTTGTCCAGCTTGCCTTCGCGCTGCAGCTTGGTAATCTCGAGCTTGACCTTCTCGATCTCTTCCTTCAGCGCGGCCGTGCCCTGCGCGGCGCCCTTCTCGGCCTTCCAGATCTCGTCCAGGTCGGCGTATTCCTTCTCCAGGCGCGCGATCTCCTGCTCGATCAGGTCCAGGCGTTTGAGCGAGGCTTCGTCGGTCTCTTTCTTGACCGCCTCGCGCTCGATCTTCAGCTGGATGGTGCGGCGCTCGAGCTTGTCCATCGCCTCCGGTTTGGAGTCGATTTCCATCTTGATGCGCGCGGCCGCCTCGTCGATCAGGTCGATGGCCTTGTCGGGCAGAAAGCGGTCGGTGATATAGCGATGCGACAGCTCCGCCGCGGCGACGATGGCCGGGTCGGTGATCTCGACGCCGTGGTGCAGCTCATACTTTTCCTGCAGGCCGCGCAGGATGGCGATGGTGGCTTCAACCGTGGGCTCGTCCACCAGCACTTTCTGGAAGCGGCGCTCCAGCGCGGCGTCCTTCTCGATGTACTTGCGGTATTCGTCCAGCGTGGTCGCCCCGATGCAGTGCAGCTCGCCGCGCGCCAGCGCCGGCTTGAGCATGTTGCCCGCATCGATCGCGCCCTCGGCCTTGCCCGCACCCACCATGGTGTGGATCTCGTCGATGAAGACGATGGTCTGGCCTTCATCCTTGGCGACGTCGTTCAGCACCGCCTTCAGGCGTTCCTCGAACTCGCCGCGGTACTTGGCGCCTGCAAGCAGGCCGGCCATGTCGAGCACCAGCACGCGCTTGTTCTTCAGGCTCTCGGGTACCTCGCCGTTGACGATGCGCTGCGCCAGGCCTTCGACAATGGCGGTCTTGCCCACGCCCGGCTCGCCGATCAGCACCGGGTTGTTCTTGGTGCGGCGCTGCAGGATCTGGATCGCGCGGCGGATTTCGTCGTCGCGGCCGATCACGGGGTCGAGCTTGCCGATGCGGGCGCGCTCGGTGAGGTCGATGGTGTACTTCTTGAGCGCCTCGCGCTGGCCTTCGGCCTCGGCGCTGTTGACGGATTCGCCGCCGCGCACGGCCTGGATGGCCGATTCCAGCGACTTGCGGTTCAGGCCGTTCGCGCGCGCGATGCGGCCGGCCTCGCCCTTGTCGTCGGACACGGCCAGCAGGAACAGCTCGCTGGCGATGAACTGGTCGCCGCGCTTGATGGCTTCTTTCTCGGTGGCGTTGAGCAGGTTCACCAGGTCGCGGCCGATCTGAACCTCGCTGGTGCCCTGCACCTGTGGCAGGCGCTTGATGGCGGCATCCAGCGCCGTCTGCAGGCCCTGCACGTTGACGCCGGCGCGCGACAGCAGCGCCTTGGCGGCGCCGTCGTCCTGCGCCAGCAGGGCGCGCAGCACGTGCTGCGGCTCGATGTATTGGTTGTCGTTGCCCAGTGCCAGGCTTTGCGCATCGGCCAGCGCTTCCTGGAACCGGGTGGTCAGTTTGTCAAGACGCATAGGAATCCCTCTCTCAGATAAGGTCGTGTCCTGATGCGAGGGGGCGTCGGCTCACGGTCTTGGCTGCCGGAGCGCCCGTATGCCCTGCCGGACACTGGATGTCTTACCGAAAGATAAGGCTTCGCCGCGACATTTCAAGGCCGCGAACAGACGCGTTGCTACGTCTTGTTGATACGTCTTCGAGTGCAGCATGCGATACGCCCGGAAGCGCTAAGCGGCCCGGCTCTCGCCCTTGTCCGCCAGGTTGCGCACCAGCACCAGCGACTCGCCCTGCACGACCACCCGGCCGTCGGCGCCGGTGACGACGCTGGCCAGGTTGACCAGGTCCTTGCCGGCGCGCAGCCGCACGATGCGCACGCGCGCGGTCAGCGGCTCATCCAGCCGCGCGGCTGAAGCCAGCCGCAGCGACTGCTTCATCCAGCCGGTGCCGCGCCCGGGCAGTTGCGTGCCGAGCAGGTCCGAGAACATACCGGCCAGCAGCGGCAACGGCACAACCGGGCCGCCAAACCCACGCGCGCGGGCGAAGGCGGGGTCGGCGTGGTACGGGTTGGCGTCACCGGTCAGGGCGATGTATTCGTCCAGATCGGCAGATGAGAAAGCCCGGCTCGCGCTGGCTTGCTGGCCGGGGCGCAGGCGATACAGCGCGGGGTCGCCAGCGCCCTCCGGCGCCGCATCAGCCTCGGGCGGCAAGGCGGCGATCCGCTCCGGCGCGGCGTCCGGCAGCCACAGCGACGCGCCCACCGCCGTCGCCCTCCCCACTGCACCTACCTCACCTCCCTCACCCACCTCGCCCTCCCCGCCGCCACTGCTCACCGTGGTGCCGTAGCCGGCGAGTCCGGCGGGCACCGCCGCCGGTCCCAGCACGATCCGCACCGTGTCGCCGACAAAGGCTGGCGACGGGAACATCAGCGTCTGCCCGACCGGCAGCGCCGGTGCGGGCAACTGCCGCCAGGTATGGGCGCACAGCAGCGAAAACAGGAACATGCCGTGCGCCACCGTGGCACCGAAATGCGTGCCACGGGCAAAGGCCGGATCGCAGTGGATCGGGTTATCGTCGCGCGACAACGCCGCGAAGCGGTCGAAGTCGCGCTGCGTCAGCACGCGCGGTGAAGCGTCGGTCATCAGTCGGGCACCTGGACAGTAGAAGCGTTGACGGTAATCGCGTTGGCGGGCGTCGGCGAGGCCGCGAACGGCGGCACATTGGACGGCAGCAGCGTCGGCGCGGTGGTGGTGTTGGAGCTGCCGCCGCGCGGCGTGGTGCGCACTACCTGCGACGGCGGCAGTGGCTTGTTGGCGGTCAGGTTGTCGTAGACCGCGTCGAGCGCGCGGATTACGTAGATGTGCAGCGGCACATAGCGATTGCTATAGCCCGACACCGCCCCGATGAAGGCATCGAAGTGCTGGGCGTTCTCGACCTCGACATAGGTCAGCTTGCTGGTATCGCCCTCCTGCCGCCGGTTGAAGCCGAGGTATGGTCGTGACGTGTGGTTGACCGGCAGCAGGCCGTCGCTGCGACCGTGCACGATCATCGCGGGCTTGCCGCGCAGGTTGCCCGAGCGCAGCGTCTGGGCGAGGCCGGATTGCAGCGCCTGTGACGGAGCGTCGGTACCCGTCAGCAACGCACGCAGGCAATTGGCGCCGTCGAAGTTCGCGTCGGTGCGCTGGGTCGAGACCGAGACCGACCGGCCGTTAAGGAAAGGCCCGTTGACCGGATCGCGGTCATTGATCAGCTGCACCGTGCTGGTGGGCGGCACGCCGTTGCCAGTGGCGAACATCGATGCCAGAGCCGCCGGCGCAATCACTGCCGGCTTGAAATCCGCCAGCGTCGTCGCAAAACTGTAGCCGCACAGGCGATCCGTCACGCTGGCCCGCGCGTACGAGTTGGCATAGGTGACCGAAATCGAGGCCGCTGTATCGAGCGCGGCGAGCGACGGATGGAGATCGTCCGATTCCGGCTCCCACCCCGCCGCATGCAGCGCAGCCAGTGCGCTGGCAGCCTGGTCGCCCAGTGTGCTCCCCGACACGATGTTCTTGTCCGCCAGCGTCTGGCAGCGATTGGCGAAATTAACGTTCTGGCCAAAGGCTGGCGCGAGGGTCAGGGCCGTCGCCTGCGACGCGCATAGCTGGAGTAGGTTGGCCGTGGTCATGTAGTCATAGAGGATGCGGCCCGAGGCACTGACGTTAGTGCTGCCGCGCTTGATCACGACGCCGGTATCAGGCGGCATGTTCAGGTTTGGCTCACCCACCGCCACGCCGTCGATCAGGCCATCGGTATCCTGCTCGGCCGCGGCGACGGCAGCTCCACCGCCGTTTGACACGCTTGAGGCAATGACCAGAATCTTGTCCTTGTCCATGCTGAACTGGCGAGTGCCATCGGCCGCCACCGCCCCGAAGCGGTCATTCATGGCCCAGATGCCGAACTGGACCGCCTGCAGCGTGAACTTGCCCCAGTCCTTCTCCGGGTTCTGCTGCGAATGGGCGTGCTTGAAGGCCAGCCGGTGCGGCGCAGCGGCGGTAAAGTCTGCCAGCGAGATCACCCCTGGCTTCGCCGCGAACTGGGCGCTCTTGCTGGCTGCGGTGCGCGTGGCGCGAGTGCCGTCAATCAGCGGCACGGTGTCAGTGTCCAGGTCGTGTGGCGCGGCGCCTGTTCCCTTGTCGGTATAGGCCACGGCGCAGCCGCGCTTGAGACCCCACTCGCCGACGGCGATGGCGCCGTAGACGCCGCGCGATCCCGACGAGGTGGCTGTGATCATGCAAGGCTTCGCCGTATTGAACGTGTTCGGGATCTGCACCAGCATCGTCACATTCTGATTGCCGGTGCCGTCGTCCGAATACGCCAGGTATTCCACACCCGCGATCTTGCCTTCGGAGGCGGTGACGTTACCCTGCGCATCCACGTTGGGGCCGTACAGCGAGCCGTAGCCGCCGCCGGACGTGGTATCGACGATGGCGCGGTAATTCGAATGAATCGCATAGCGCCGCAACTCGGCCGCGGTTGGTGAAGTCGGGTTGGCCGGCATCGGCGCCGAGCTGCTGGCCAGGCCGTCCTTGCCGAGGCCAGCAGTCAGCAGGTCGTCGGTGGTGCCGTTGTAGCTGTTGACGGTGACGGCGCCGACAAAGGCGGGCTTGGTGTTGGGGTTGCTGCCGTTGCTGTTGCTGTTCTTGTTGTCGCCGTCGCCCGAGCCGCAGGCGGCTGCGAGCATCGCTGCGCCAGTGGCCAGGACCGTGACTCCGAGGCGGCGCTGCCGCAGCGGCGGAATCTGCGTGGATTGCATGTCACCCTCCTTCTGTCGCCCCGCAAAGGGGGGCAGTCGAGACGTTCGTCAAATGGAAGACTGCGGAGACTGCGAGACTTCGGCAATGCGAAAAGACAGAAACGGCCGGCGCGATGCGCCACGCCTCAGCCGGGAAACCTGGTGCGCAGCTTGTGCTTTTCCACCTTGCCTGACGGCGTGCGCGGCAGTGCGTCGAGAAACCGCACGTGGCGCGGCACCTTGTAGCCGGCCAGTTGCGCCTTGCAGTGGGCGATGACCTGGGCTTCGTCCAGCGTGGCGCCCGGACGCAGCACCACCAGCGCCATGCCGACCTCACCCCAGCGCGCATCGGCGGTGCCGATCACCGCGGCCTCGGCCACGCCGGGGAGCTGGAACAGCACGTTCTCGACCTCGGCCGGATAGACGTTCTCGCCGCCGGAAATAAACATGTCCTTGGCCCGGTCGACGATGTAGTAGTCGCCCTCCTCGTCGCGATACGAGATATCGCCGGAATGCAGCCAGCCGTCGCGGAGCGCGGCAGCCGTCGCTTCGGGCATGTTCCAGTAGCCCGGCGTCACGCCAGGGCCCTTGATCAGCAACTCGCCGCGCTCGCCGGGACCCACGTCCACGCCCAGCGGATCGACGATGCGCGTGAGCATCGACCCGACCGGCTTGCCGATGGTGCCTATCTTGCGGCGCGCAGTTTCCTCGTCGCAGACGAACACCGTCGGGCCCGTCTCGGTCATGCCGAAGCCGAAGCAGATGGTCACGCCCTTGGCCAGGTAGGCTTCCAGCAGCGGCTTCGGCACCGGCGAGCCGCCCGCCGACATATTGCGCACGCCGCCAAAATCCGCCTGCGCAAAGCGCGGGTGCTGGCTCAGGAACAGGTAGACGGCGGGCACCGCAAAGAACATCGTGATGCCCTTGCCGGAGGCCCGGTCGAGCCTGTCGAGCACGACCTGTGGCTCGAACTGGCGCATGATGTGCACCGTGCCGCCGGCATGCAGCACCGGGTTGGCGTACAGGTTCAGCCCGCCGGTATGGAAGAACGGCAGCACGTTGAGGAACACGTCGTCGCGCGTGATCTTGTTGGCCAGCATGGCGTTGACGGCGTTGAAGAACACCATGCCATAGGTCTGGATCACGCCCTTGGGCTTGCCGGTGGTGCCGGAGGTGTAGAGCAGGTGCCAGACCTCGGACTCATCGCGGCACGGCATCTCGATAATGCGGCCGGAAGCGGCATCGAGCACCGCCTCGTACTCGGTCCAGCCGCCGGGCACGTCGGCGGCCTCGTCGTCCGCCAGGTGCAGCACCGTGCGCAGCGGCACTGTGCGCGCCAGCTCAGCCGCCACGGCGAGGAAGCCGTCGCCGGCTACCAGCACCTCGGGCGTGCAGTCCTGCAGGATCGGCAGCAGTTCCGCCGCCGGCAGGCGCCAGTTCAGGCAGACCATCACCACGCCGGCCTTGGCGCAGCCGTACAGCATCTCGAAGTAGTCCGAGCTGTTGTGCGCCAGCACCGCGACGCGCGCGCCGGGCGCCAGGCGCAGGCCCTCGGTCAGGTATTCGGCGAAGCGGCTTGCGCGCTCGTCGAAATGGCGATATGTGACATGGCGGCCGGTCTCGACGTCCACCAGCGCCACCTTGTCGGGAAAGTGCTGCGCGTTCTTGTGCAGCCAGTCGATGACGTACATGCGCGAGCCTCCGCTGCTCAGGTTGCCACGTCCTGCACGGTGTTGTTGCCGCGCAGCCGTCCCACTACGCCCTGAGGGAAATAGTAGACGCTCAGGATAAACAGCAGGCCCAGCCACAGCAGCCAGCGGTCCGGATGCAGCAGCGACGACAGCAGCGGCAGCGCCGAGGTGGCGTCGCTGGCCAGTTTCATCACGTCCTGCAGGTAGGTCTGCGCCACCAGGAACAGCACCGTGCCGATCACCGCGCCGTAGAGCGTGCCCATGCCGCCGATCACCACGATCAGCAGGATATCGACCATGATCTCGAACGACAGCGAGGTGTCTGGTCCGTTATAGCGCAGCCACAGCGCCATCAGCACGCCGGCCAATGTGGCGAACATCGCAGACAGCACCGTCGACACTGTGCGGTAGACCACGGTGCGGTAGCCGATCGCTTCGGCCCGGAAGTCGTTTTCGCGGATCGCTTGCAGTACGCGCCCGAAGGGGGAGTTGACGATGCGCAGCAGCACCAGGAACAGCACCACCGCGCCGGCGAACACCAGGTAGTAGCTCAGCAGCTTGCCGGTCAGCGGCACGCCGAGCCACTCGGCATCGCCCAGCGAAAAGCCCGGCCGCAGCACCTCGGGCACCTTGAAGGTCAGCCCGTCCTCGCCGCCGGTCCATTCCGACAGCTGCGACACCAGCGTGGCAAAGGCGGTCGCCACCGCCAGCGTGATCATGGCGAAGAAGATCGCGCGAACCCGCAGCGAGAATAGCCCGATCAAAAAGGCCAGCAGCGCCGATACTGCCAGCGCGCCCACAGTGCCCGCCAACAGCGCGCCCCACCCCGGCTCCATGCGCGACATCGCGATCGCCACGCCATAGCCGCCGATGCCGAAGAACATGGTATGGGCGAAGGAGACGATGCCGGTATAGCCCAGCAGCAGGTCATAGCTGGCCACCAGCACCACGAAGATGCAGATCTTGGCCGCCATGTTCAGCGCGCGCGCGCCGGGAAATGCGAACGGGGCGCACGCCAGCGCCACCAGGATCACCAGCAGGATCACTGTCAGCACGCGGCTGCGCGGCAGGTCGCCGGAGAGAAGTCGGAGCATGGTCGTATTCCTCCCGTTAGCGCCGCGCCACCGGGAACAGCCCTTGCGGGCGCCACAGCAGGATCAGCATCATCAGCAGGATGTTGGAGAACAGAGCAACCTTGGGAAACAGGAAGCCGGTGTAGTTGGCCATCAGGCCCACCAGCAGCGCGCCGACGAAGCAGCCGGTGGTCGAACCCAATCCGCCGATGATGATGACGATAAAGATCAGCACATTGACCTGCGCGCCGATCGCCGCGGTGATGTTCTGCTGGTACAGGCCCCACAGCACCCCGCCCAGCCCTGCGAGCCCGGCGCCCACGACGAACACGCCGATAAACAGCCGCCGGATGCGGTAGCCGAGCGCCTCCACCATCTCGCGGTTCTCCACGCCTGCGCGGATCAGCAGGCCGATGCGGGTGCGGTTGAGCAACAGCAGCATGGCGATGAAGATCACCAGTCCCAGCGCCATCGCGATCAGCCGGTATTTCTCGATGGCGGCATCGCCCAGCAGCACCGCGCCGCGGAACGTGGTCGGCACCTGCAGCGCGATGGTCTCCGGGCCCCAGATCGCCTTGATCAGCTGCTCGGCCACGATCATGCCGCCCATCGTGATCAGGATCTGCTTCAGGTGCTGGCCGTAGACGGGGCGCACTACCACGCGTTCGAAGAAGAGTCCGACTGCGCCGGCTGCGACCATCGCTGCGATGATCGCGAGCGCGAACACGGACAGGTTCAGCGCCAGGCTGTCGGCCTCGACCCAGCCTGCCAGCGGTAGCAGCACCGAGGCCGCGACATAGGCACCCAGCGCGATAAAAGCACCATGGCCGAAGTTGAGCACGTCCATCAGGCCGAACACGAGCGTCAGACCGGACGACACCACGAAGATGATCATCCCCATCGCCAGCCCGGCGATGGTCAGCGTGAGCCAGGTCGATGGGCTGCCCACCAGCGGAAAGGCCAGCAGCATCAGCAATGGCGCCAGTGCCAGCGGGGTCCAGTCGAGGCGGACCTTCGGCAGGTCGGCCGGGGTGGCGCTTGGTATGGTCGTAGTTGTTGTCATGTGTCTCGTCCTGCCGCGGCACGTCGTCCCGCGCGCTGTGCTACCAACCGCTGAGTGTGTGCTCCCTCTCCCGCAAGCGGGAGGGGGAGAAAACAATCGGTTCGGTGTTACTGGTGCGCTGCCAGCGACAGCCCCAACAGCTTCTGCTGCAGGGACTCGTCGTCAGCCAGCGCCGCCATCGAGCCGGTATGCACCGTCCGCCCGTCATCCATCACCGCCACCGTATCCCCCACCGACTTCGCCATACTGAAGTTCTGCTCCACCAGCAGGATCGAGACCTCGGTCTGCTTAAGTTCGCGGAACACGTGGATCATGTTCTGGATGATGGCCGGCGCCAGGCCCTTGGTGGGCTCGTCCACGATCAGCAGCTTGCGCGGCTCGATGATGGCGCGCGCCACCGACAGCATCTGCTTCTGGCCGCCCGACAGCACGCCGGCGCGCTGGTGCCAGAAGGTCTTCAGCGCCGGGAACATGCGGAACACCCAGTCCAGCCGGCGCTCGTCGATGGCACCGGTGCGCGCGGCCAGCCGCATGTTCTCGGCCACGGTCAGGTCGGAAAACACGCTCATGTTCTCCGGCACGTAGGCAATGCCCGCTTGCGCGATCGCGGGCGTACTGTGGCGCGTGATGTCGGCGCCGTCGAACGTCACCGTGCCGGCGCTCGCCTGCCACAGGCCCATGATGGTGCGTAGCGTGGTGGTCTTGCCTGCGCCGTTGCGCCCAAGCAGCATCGTCACCCCGCCGCGCGGCACGTCGAAGCTGACGCCGTGCAGGATGTGGTACGGGCCGATATGGGTCTGCACGCCATGCAGCCGCAGGATGGGCGCCGCGTTCCGTGGCTCAGCCATGGTTTCCCTCCTCCTCCGCCATGCCCAGGTAGGCCTGCTGCACCACCGGCGAAGCGATCACCTCGGCCGGGTCGCCGTCGGCCACCAGCGTGCCGTTGTGCAGCACGATGATGCGGTCGGCCAGCGAGCGCACCACGTCCATCTTGTGCTCGACCAGCAGCACGGTCTTGCTGCGGTCCTGGCGAATCTCGCGGATCAGGTCCAGGATCACCGGCACTTCATCGACGCTCATGCCCGCGGTGGGTTCGTCGAACATGAACACGCGCGGCTGCAGCGCCAGCAGGATGCCGACCTCCAGCTTGCGCTGGTCGCCGTGCGGCAGCGACGCCACCGTCAGGTGCTGCTTGCCGGCCAGCGCCACGCGCTCCAGGATCGCCAGCGCCTGCGCGCGCACGTCGCGGTGGCTGGTCCACATCGAGAACAAGTCGATGCCGCGCTGCTGGCGCGCCTGCACCGCCAGCCGCACGTTCTCCAGTACGGAAAGCTGTGGGAACAGGCTGGTCAGCTGGAAGGCCCGGCCGATGCCGCGCCGGGTCTTCTGCGACACCGGCAGGCGCGTCACGTCCTCGCCGTCGAGCAGGATCTGGCCGGCGGTGGGCGGCAGCTGGCCCGAGATCAGGTTGAAGTACGTGGTCTTGCCCGCGCCGTTGGGGCCGACAATGCAGGTCAGCTCGCCGGGCCGGAACGCGCACGATACCGCGTTGACGGCCACATGGCCGCCGAAGCGGATGGTCAGCTCGCGCGTTTCCAGCAACGGCTGCGCGCCGGCCGCCGTCGCGGTGCTGCCGCGCTGGCCGGCCGGCTGCGGTGGCACCGGCGCGGCCACTGTGCGGGCGGAAGAAGCAGGCGCGTTCATCAGCGGTGATTGCGCACGGGCACGTTCATTTCCTCCGGCCTGATCTCGCGCACGAGCTCAGGCACGCCCCAGGCAAAGGCCGGATCGACCTTGATCTTGAAGTGGTACATCGACTGCATGGCCTGGTGATCCTCCTTGCGGAAGGTCATCTTGCCCTTGGGCGTGTCGAACGACATGCCCTCCATCGCCGTGATGAGCTTGTCGGTGCCAGTGTCGCCGTTGGTCTTCTTCAGCGCCTCGACCAGCGCAATGCCCGCGGTCATGCCGCCAGCGGTGAAGAAGTCGGGCGGCGACTTGAACTTGCTGTAGTGGTTGGACACCAGCCACTCGTTGGCCTTGTTCTTCGGGATGCCGAAGTAGTAGTACGTGGCCCCTTCCATGCCGGGGAAGTTCTTGTAGCTGGTCATCGCCGGCAGGATATTGCCGCCGGTGGCGATCTCGATGCCGTAGCGCTTGGGATCCAAGTCGGCGATCTTGAACGGGTTGCCGGCGCCGGCCCAGATGATGAAGATCACCTTGCGGCCGGGCTTGTCCTTGAGCGCATCGAACAGGCGCTGCGCGCCGGCGGTGAAGTCGGTGGTGTTGGTCGGCAGGTATTCCTCGTGGACGATCTTGGCGTTCTTCAGCGCGCCCTTGAACGCCTTGACGCCGTCGCGGCCGAAGGCGTAGTCCTGCGCCAGCGTGGCGATTGTCACGCCAGGCTTGTCCAGCGCCACCGCGTTGGAGATTGCGTCCTGCGACGAGTTGCGGCCGGTGCGGAAGATATAGCGGTTCCACTTGTCGCCGGTGATGGAGTCGGCGACGGCGGGCTCGACCAGCAGCACCTTCTTGTATTCCTCGGCCACCGGCAGCATCGCCAGCGCGGTGCCGGAAGAGGTCGGGCCGACCGCGATATCGGCGCGGTCGTCGCTGTAGGCAGCGGCGAGCTGCGCCTTGGCCACGTCCGGCTTGCCCTGGGTGTCCTTCTCGATCACCACCAGCTTGTTGCCATTGACGGTCATGGTGCCGTTGGTGGCGTACTCCAGCCCCATTATCAGGCCGGTCTGGGTCTGCTTGGCGTAGGCCTCGAGCGCGCCGGTCTTGTCGTAGACGTGGGCGATGCGGATGTCTTTCGCCAGCGCCGCGCCGGCGGCGAGCAGCGCGGCCGCCATGACCATGGCTCGTAGGGTGTGGGTGTTGCGTTGCATTGCTGCCTCCTCGATTCGGTCTCGTTTGTGTTTGTTGGGCTGAAACCTGCTGCAACTGCGTGGGGGTGTTGCTTTGCTATTCGCGCGCGCGGCCTGCAAGGAAGTGCCGCATGCCCTCCGCCGTCTCGGCACTCGCCACCTGTGCGACGAAGGCCACGCGCTCACGCTGCAGGCCCGCTGCCAGCGCGTCGGCATCCCAGCGCAGCAATGCGCGCGTGTGCGCGACGCTGCCGGGCACCTTGGCCGCGATGCCGCGTGCCAGCGCGATGGCCTCGGCCTCCGCCGATCCCGGCGCCGCCAGCGCGGCCGCTATGCCGTGCGTGAGCGCATCCGGCGCGGCCACGATCGTATTGTTCAATTGCCAGGCGCGCGCCCGCGGCGCGCCGACCAGTTGCGGCAGCATCGCGGTCCAGCCGCCGTCCGGGCTGAAGCCGACTACGGTGTAGAACGGCGCAATACGCGCATCCTGCGCCAGCACCGCCATGTCGCACGCCAGAACCAGGCCGAGCGAGCCACCGGTGAGCCAGCCTTCCACCGCCGCCACCATCGGGCAGCGCAGCGCGGCAATGCGCAGGATCGACCGGTTCAGCAGCGCCAGCAGCCGGTCCGCATATTCCGCAATGCCATCACCCTGGTCGGCAAAGGCGGCCACATCGCCGCCGGTCGAGAAGTTCGGTCCCGCATGGGTCAGCACCGCCACGCGGATCGACGGGTCGGCCTCGATTTCATCCAGCGCGTCGAGCAGCGCCTCCAGCAACTCGGGCACCAGGCTGTTGTGCCGCTGCGGCCGGTTCAGGCGCAGCAGCGCCACGCCGTCGGCGCAATCCAGCAGGACCAACGGCTCGCCGTGCGTGCTCATCGCGGCTGCAGGCCGTGCGAGATCAGGTCGAAGGCGGTATCGACCACCTTCTCCATCGATGCGGGCCGCTTCCAGCGCGCATAGCGCATGCCCAGGAAGTTGCTGATGCCGATCAGGCACCAGGCGCGCACCTCGGCATCGCCGGGGACGATCTCGCCCTGCTCTTCGGCGCGCTCGAGGCGCCGGCTGTAGAGCTCGGCAAAGACCTGGAAATAACTGCTGTAGATGGTCTCGTCCACCGAGTAGGAATCGAGCACGATCCGGTACAGGTTCTTGTGGCGCGAAACGAAAGAGAGGAAGGCCTTCAGGCCGAGGCGCTCGGCCTCCATCTGGCTGGCGGCGTTGGCCACGTGCTTGCGCAGGTGCGCGCGCACCAGTTCCAGCATATGGGCGACCAGCGCGCGGAAGATGTCTTCCTTGTCCTTGAAGTACAGGTAGAAGGTGCCCATCGCCACCTTGGCTTCCTGCGTGATTTCGGAGATCGATGCGGCGTAGTAGCCTTTCTCGCCGAACACTTTCTCGGCAGCGCGCAGCAGTGCTTCGCGGGTCTTCTGCCCGCGCGCGGTCTTGGGCGGGCAGATGGCGCCGGCCAAGCCGGGTTCGCGGACTTCGCCAGTCTCGCCAGTTTCGGTCTGGGACATCGTGTCTCCGGTGGCGCTGTGCGCCTTGTCATTGGAATGCCAGCCGCTTCATGTCCTGCAGGCGGTGTCCCGTTCTTGGCAAGTACCTCCTCGCACCTGCCGCCGCCTTTGAATCACTGCCTTGAATCGTTATGCAGGCAAAACCTGATATCTGATTCATGTTTCATCGTATAAATTCACCACGAAGGATGTCAATAGGGATCACCCTCCACCGGGGCAGGTTGCGCGCGGTGGCATCCAGGCCACTTTCCCGACCCACCGCCAGGAGATACCCGTCGTTGGACGCTCCCGCTTCGGCCCCCGCAAGCACCGCGCCCCCGCCTTTTGCCAGCCATCCGGCCGCCGGCGCCCTGCCAGGCTGGCGCGAAACCGGCCAGGGCCGGCCACTGCTGTTACTGCACGGTTGGTCGGTCAGTGGCGAGGCCTTCGACGGCCAGCGTGCGCTGGCGCTGGCGGGATTCCGCGTGATCGCGCCTGACCACGCCGGCCATGGCCTGTCCCGCTACCGCGCCGGCACCACGATCACGGCGCTGGCGCAGGATGTGGCCGGCCTGGTCGCGCACCTGGGGCTCGCTGACGTGGTGGTGGCAGGCTGGTCGATGGGAGCAATGGTGGCATGGGCACTGCTGCGTGACCATCCGGGTCTTCCGCTGGCGGCGGTCGGCAGCATCGACATGACGCCCCGGCTGGTGACGGATCCGGACTGGCCGCATGGCCTGCACGGCGACTATGACATCGAGCACGCCGCGCAGATGGCGGCCCGTATCCGGGCCGACTGGGTCCGGCTGGCGCCGTCTTTCGCGCTGGGATTGTGGGCGGCGGGACGGCGCCCGGACGGCGCCGCAATGCAGCGCATCGCGCAGATGGCAAGCCAGTGCGATGCCGCGGCGCTCGCCGCGCAGTGGGAGGATATGGCGCGCCAGGATTTTCGCGCGACGCTGCGTACGGCGGCCTTGCCGCTGTTCCACCTGTACGGTGCGGCCAGCCGCTTGTACGCGCCGGCGGTCGGCACGGCCACGTTAGCGCTGCAACCTTCGGCAGGATTCAGCGTGGTAGCCGGTGCAGGCCACAGCCCGCATATGGAGCAGCCGCAGGCGTTCAATGCCGCGTTGCTCGCGCTGATCGCTCAGGCCAGCACGCGGTAAGTCCAGAGGCCAAACGCTGTGAGCAGCAGCGAGCCACCCAAGTGCAGCAGCAGGTGCATCGCCGCCCAGCCATAGTCGCCGGCGATCAGGTTCGCCACTACTTCACTGGAAAAGGTCGAGAACGTGGTCAGCCCGCCGAGGAAACCGGTGACGGCCAGCAGGCGCCATTCCGACGGCAGGGCGGCGTGCGTGTCGAAGTAACCCACCGCCAGCCCGATCAGGTAGCCGCCCAGCAGGTTCGCCGCCAGCGTGCCGTAGGGCATGGCCGGGTTGATGGCATTCCACAGCACCGAGAACCCCCAGCGCAGCCACGCACCTACCGCGGCGCCTACGCC
This sequence comes from Cupriavidus sp. DF5525, assembly GCF_040149425.2. NCBI lineage: Bacteria > Pseudomonadati > Pseudomonadota > Betaproteobacteria > Burkholderiales > Burkholderiaceae > Cupriavidus > Cupriavidus sp. DF5525. The sequence continues at coordinate 2,797,788 of NZ_CP168265.1, forward strand.
CACGGCGACAAACCCCAACGGACCCATCAGGACCGGCTCCCGCCGTCGCCGCCCTCTCCTTGCTGCTCGTCATCGCCGCTGGCGTTGAACGACGCGATGCCCCAGCGCTTGAGCGCGGCTTCGTCGGTGACGCGGGCATCGACCCAGCGCGCGCCTTCCGGCGTTTCTTCCTTCTTCCAGAACGGCGCTTCGGACTTAAGATAGTCCATGATGAATTCGCACGCAGCGAAGGCATTGCCGCGATGCGCGGACGCGACCGCCACCAGCACGATCTGGTCCTGCGGCAGCAGCGGGCCGACGCGATGGATGATGGTCACGCCCAGCAGCGCCCAGCGCGCGCACGCGGCCGCCTCGATCTGAGTCAGCGCCTTCTCGGTCATGCCCGGGTAGTGCTCCAGCTCCATCGCGCTGACGGCGCTGCCGTCGCTGATATCGCGCACCGTGCCGATAAAGCTGGCCACCGCGCCTACCGCCGGGTTGCCGGCGCGCAGGGCCGTTACCTCGGCACCCAGGTCGAAATCCTCGCGCTGTACCCTGACGCTCATCTCAGCCTCCGGTGACGGGCGGGAAGAAGGCGACCTCGCAGCCGTCGGCGATCGCCGTATCGGGCCGCGCCACCGCGTGGTCGACGGCCATGCGCAGCGCGCGGCCTTCGGCCAGGGTCTCGGCCCAGGCGCCGCCGCGCTGGATCAGCCAGTGGCGCAGCTCGCCCACGGTGCGCACGCCCGTCGGCACCTCGATGCGCTCTTCGGCCACGCCGAGTTGTTCGCGCACGCTGGCGAAGAATCGTAGTTCGATGGTCATCACTGCTTCTGCGTCCTGATGATGCGGGCCCGCTATGCGAGCAGGCCGTCAAACGGAATGAACTGCACGGTGTCGCCGCGCGCGATCGCCTGGTTGGGCGGGTTGTCGATCAGGCCATCGCCCCACACGGTAGAGGTCAGCACGCCGGAGCTCTGGTTCGGGAACAAGTCCAGCCCACCCTCCGTGTTGATGCGCGCGCGCAGGAACTCGTTGCGGCGGTCGCCCTTCTTCAGCTCGAAATCGGCACGCAGCGGCAGGCGGCGCGGCGCCACGTCGGCCACGCCCTGCAGGCGCAGAATGAAGGGCCGCACGAACAGCAGGAAGGTGACGAAGCTCGACACCGGGTTGCCCGGCAACCCCAGGAAGAAGGCCGGCTCGGCACCGGCGCTGGTGACCTGCCCGAACGCCAGCGGCTTGCCCGGCTTGATCGCGATCTGCCACATGTCGAGCCGCCCTTCGGCCTCGACCGCGGGCTTGATATGGTCTTCCTCGCCGACCGACACGCCGCCCGAGGTGATGATCAGGTCGTGGCCTTGCGCCGCGCGGCGCAGCGTCTCGCGCGTGGCCGCCAGCGTATCCGGCACGATGCCGAAGTCGCTGACCTCGCAGCCCAGGTTTTCCAGCAGGCCGCGCAGCGTGAAGCGATTCGAGTTGTAGATCGCGCCCGGCTTGAGCGGCTCGCCCGGCATCGCCAGTTCGTCGCCGGTGAAGAACACCGCCACCCGCACGCGCCGCACCACGTCAAGCCTTGCCTGGCCGACCGAGGCACCCAGCCCCAGCGCCTGCGGTGTAAGCCGCGTGCCGGCCGGCAGGATCACGCTGCCGGACTCGATGTCTTCGCCAGCGCGCCGCACCCATTCGCCGGACTGCGGCACATGGTTGACGATCACGTCCTCGCCCTCGGCCGTGCATTGTTCCTGCATCACCACGGCATCGGCACCCGGCGGAATCAGCCCGCCAGTGAAGATGCGCGCGGCGGTGCCGGGTTCAAGCTCAGAACCGACATGCCCTGCCGGAATGCGCTGCGACACGCGCAGCCGCGTGCCCGCGGCCGGCACATCGGCGGCACGCATGGCATAGCCATCCATCGAGGTGTTGTCCGCCGGCGGCACGCGCAGCGTACTGGTCACGGGCGCGGCCAGCACGCGGCCGTTGGCGTCAAGCGTGTCGACCGACTCCACCTGGGCCAGCGGACGGGCGGCAGCGAGCAAGGCGTCGAGCGCCTGCGCCATTGTCAGCATCGGGGGACGGGAAGGTGCTGCGGCTTGGGTCATGGTGCGATGTGCAAAATGGGTTGGCCCATGCGGGTTGACCCAAAAGAAACGGCCCGCGCATTGCCGCCCTCCAGCAAACTGGCGGCGTGCAATCCGGGGGCCGAGGCTCGGGCCCGCAGCCTGATTGTAGCGAGTTGGCACGGACCCGGCACGCGGCAGCGCCGCAGCCCGGTCCCCGCGCCCATGCGTCGCTTACAGGCCGGTGTGGCGGGCGATATAGGCCTTGACCTGCGCGGCGTCGGCCGGCATCACTTCGAAGCGCTGTGGGAGGCGCTCGATGCCCTCGAACTTTGCCGGGCGCTCCGGCTCGTGGCCAAGCGCTTCGCGGATGGTGTCGGCAAACTTGGCGGGCAGCGCGGTTTCCAGCACCACCATCGGCACGCCGGCGCTGAGATGCTCGCGCGCCACCTTGACGCCATCGGCGGTATGGGTATCGATGGTGATGCCATAGCGCGACGACAGGTCGCGGATGGTCGCCACGCGGTCGTCATGCGTGCTGCGGCCCGAGACAAAGCCGTACTCGCGGATGCGGTCGAATTCCGGCGTGCCCGACAGGTCGAAACCGCCCTTCTCTTCCACGTCGCGGAACAGCGCCGCCAGCTTGTCGGCATCCTGGCCCAGCAAGTCGAACACGAAGCGCTCGAAGTTCGAGGCCTTGGAGATATCCATGCTCGGGCTCGACGTGTGGTACGTCTCGGCCGACTTGCGCACGCGGTACGCGCCGGTGCGGAAGAACTCGTCGAGCACGTCGTTCTCGTTGGTGGCAACCACCAGCTTGTCGATCGGCAGGCCCATCATGCGCGCGATATGGCCGGCGCAGACGTTGCCGAAATTGCCGGACGGCACGCAGAACGAGACCTTCTGGCCGGGGCCGCTGGTCGCCAGCAGCCAGCCCTTGAAGTAGTAGACCACCTGGGCCACCACGCGCGCCCAGTTGATCGAGTTGACCGTGCCGATCTTCTGGCGCGCCTTGTAGTCGAGGTCGTTGGAGACCGCCTTGACGATGTCCTGGCAGTCGTCGAACACGCCTTCGACCGCCAGATTGAAGATGTTGGCGTCCTGCAGGCTGAACATCTGCGCGGTCTGGAACGCGCTCATCTTGCGGTGCGGGCTCAGCATGAACACGCGGATGCCGCGCTTGCCACGCATCGCGTACTCGGCGGCGCTGCCGGTATCGCCGGAAGTCGCGCCCAGGATGTTCATCTCCTGCCCGGCACGGCCCAGCGCGTACTCGAACAGGTTGCCGAGCAGCTGCATCGCCATGTCCTTGAAGGCCAGCGTCGGGCCATTGGACAGGCCCAGCAGTTGCAGCTTCGTACCGCACTCTTCGCCCAGGGTGCGCAGCGGCGTGATGTCGGCGGTGTTGTCGCCTTCGCGCGCGTTGCAATACACCTCGGGGGTATAGGTCTTGCGCGTCAGCGCGCGCAGGTCTTCGGCGGGAATGTCGTCGCTGAACTTGCGCAGGATCTCGTAGGCCAGGTCGGCATACGACAGCTTGCGCCAGGCTTCGAGCTCGTCGGCACTGACTTGCGGGTACTCGACGGGCAGGTACAGGCCGCCGTCCGGCGCCAGGCCGCCCAGCAGGATCTCGGAGAAGGTTTGCGGCAGTTCGTGGCCGCGGGTCGACTTGTATTTCATCTGAATCTGCTGGTCCGGCCCTTAGTTCAGTTCTTCCATGCGCAGCCGCGTCACGTCGGACAGCACGGTCTGCAGCGCCTCGATCTTCGCGATGGCGGCGTTGACATGCTTCTCGCGCGTGATGTGGGTCAGGATGATGATGTCGGTCTGCGGCTCGCCTTCGCGGGATTCCTTCTGCAGCATGGCGTCGATCGAAATACCGCCTTCGGCCAGGATGCGGGTGATCTCGGCCAGCACACCGGTCTCGTCCGACACGCGCATGCGCAGGTAGTACGAGCTGTTGATCTCTTCGATCGGCAGCACCGGCACGCTCGACAGCTCGTCCGGCTGGAACGCAAGGTGCGGCACGCGGTGGTTCGGATCGGCGGTGTGCAGGCGGGTCACGTCGACCAGGTCGGCGATCACGGCCGAGGCGGTCGGCTCGGCGCCGGCGCCCTTGCCGTAGTAGAGCGTCGCGCCCACGGCGTCGCCCTGCACCAGCACGGCGTTCATTGCGCCTTCGACGTTGGCGATCAGGCGCGAGGCCGGCACCAGCGTCGGATGCACGCGCAGCTCCACGCCGTCGTCGCGGCGGCGGGTGATGCCCAGCAGCTTGATGCGGTAGCCCAGTTCCTCGGCGTACTTGATGTCGGTGGCAGCCAGCTTGGTGATGCCTTCCACGTGGGCCTTGTCGAACTGCACCGGCATGCCGAAGGCGATCGCGCTCATCAGCGTGACCTTGTGCGCGGCGTCGATGCCTTCAATGTCGAAGGTCGGGTCGGCTTCGGCATAGCCGAGCTGCTGGGCTTCCTTCAGCACCACATCGAAGTCCAGGCCCTTGTCGCGCATCTCGGACAGGATGAAGTTGGTGGTGCCGTTGATGATGCCGGCGATCCACTGGATGCGGTTGGCGGTCAGGCCTTCGCGCAGCGCCTTGATGATGGGGATACCGCCGGCAACCGCGGCCTCGAAGGCGACGATCACGCCCTTGCGGCGCGCGGCTTCGAAGATCTCGTTGCCGTGCACGGCCAGCAGCGCCTTGTTGGCGGTGACCACGTGCTTGCCGTTCTCGATCGCCTTGAGCACCAGCTCGCGCGCGATGCCGTAGCCGCCGATCAGTTCGATGACGATGTCGATGTCCGGGCGGTTGACCACCTCGTTGGCATCGCTGACGATCTCCACTTCCCCGTTGGTCAGTTCGCGCGCGCGTTCGGTGTTGAGATCGGCCACGATGGCAATCTCGATGCCGCGGCCCGCGCGGCGGCGAATTTCTTCCTGATTACGCTTGAGCACGTTGTACGTGCCGCTACCGACGGTACCGATGCCGAGCAGGCCAACTTTGATGGGGTTCATGGACAATCTTCTGAGTTGCTAAGGATGAGTTGCGGCGCGGCCCGCGAATTCAGGCCGCTACCTTGCCGTGGCGTTTTCGGTACGCCTCGAGGAAGCGCGCGATGCGGCCGATGGCCTCGCGCAGGTCTTCCTCGTGCGGCAGGAACACGATGCGGAAATGATCGGGCTTGGCCCAGTTGAAGCCCGAGCCCTGCACCAGCAGCACCTTGGACTCCTGCAGCAGTTCGTAGATAAACTCCTGGTCGTCCTGCACCGGGTACATCGACAGGTCGAGCTTGGGGAACAGGTACAGCGCGGCCTTGGGCTTGACGCAGGTCACGCCCGGGATCGCGGTGATCAGTTCGTAGGCCAGGTCGCGCTGGCGGCGCAGGCGCCCGCCTTCCGCCACCAGGTCGTTGATGCTCTGGTAGCCGCCCAGCGCGGTCTGGATCGCCCACTGGCCCGGCACGTTGGCGCACAGGCGCATCGACGACAGCATGTTCAGGCCTTCGATGTAATCGATCGCCGGACGCTTGTCGCCGGACACCACCATCCAGCCGGCACGGTAGCCGCACGAGCGGTAGTTCTTCGACAGGCCGTTGAAGGTCACCGTCAGCACGTCGGTCGACAGCGAGGCGATCGAGGTGTGGGTGTTGCCGTCGTACAGGACCTTGTCGTAGATCTCGTCGGCGAAGATGATCAGGTCATGCTCGCGCGCGATCGCGACGATCTCGAGCAGCAGTTCGTCCGAATACAGCGCCCCGGTCGGGTTGTTCGGGTTGATGATGACGATGGCCTTGGTGTGCGGCGTGATGCGGGCCCGGATATCGGCGGGGTCGGGCATCCAGTCGTTGGCTTCGTCGCAGATATAGTGCACCGGCGTGCCGCCGGAGAGGCTCACCGCGGCGGTCCACAGCGGGTAGTCCGGCGCCGGCACCAGCACTTCATCGCCGGTATTGAGCAACGCGTTGACCGCCATCACGATCAGTTCGGAGGCGCCATTGCCGACATAAATGTCGTCCAGGCCAACGCCCTCGATATTTTTTTGCTGGGTATAGTGCATGATCGCCTTGCGCGCGGCGAAAATACCCTTGGAATCAGAATAACCTGCCGAATTTGGCAGATTTCGCATCATGTCCTGCTGAATCTCTTCCGGCGCGTCAAAGCCGAACACGGCCAGGTTGCCGATATTCAGCTTGATGATCTTGTGCCCTTCTTCCTCCATCTGCTTGGCCTTTTCCAGCACCGGACCGCGGATGTCGTAGCAAACATTATTGAGTTTGTTGGATTTCTGGATGGGTTTCACGGCGATGTCGGGGCAGGCTGTCGGGGCTGGCGATAGGTGTGCCGCGTCGGCGGCACCGAACAGGGGAATCCGGGCGAATCTGACGAATGCGGAGGTGCCGTCCGCTGCAATGCAACGCGAACGTGGCAGACAGGGAGGCAAAAGCTATAATTTATCGGATTATGACAGACTTCGGCAGGGATTCTTGCATTGCAGCGTGCGCCAGCGGCGCGCACGGCAACGGCCTGCGGGCGGATGCCCACCCCGTCGCCGATCCTGTCGTCTGTCCTGTCCTTCACACCATGCCCGTCCGCGCTGCCGGCCATCCGTCCCACGGGCCGGCCAACCAGCCCGCGGCGGCCGCCGCAGAGGCCTCCAAGTGAAACTCCACGCCGACCAGCCCCAGTCGCTCAATACCGTCACGGCCTATGGGCCGGGATATATCGAAATCAATCTCGTCCGTCACACCACCTCGCTGCTGGTCATGCCCGAAGGCGAAGTCCGACCCTGGCCGGTCAGCCGCTTCGAAGACCTGGAGCCGGCACATTTCGAGCAACTCGCCGAGCTCGGCCCGGAAGTGGTGCTGCTCGGCACCGGCGCCCGGCTGCGCTTCCCGCACCCGCGCCTGACCGCCTCGCTGTCGCGCCGCCATGTCGGCGTCGACGCCATGGACTTGCAGGCCGCCTGCCGCACCTACAACATCCTGATGGCCGAGGGCCGCAAGGTGGCCGCGGTGCTGCTGCTGGAGCCCGAAGCTGGCGCCGCCTGACCCGGCGCGCCCTGCCGGCCGCGATTGCGAAAGTTGAGCCGGCGCCACGCTTGAAGTCTGGCCGCGCGCCCCAATCTGCTCCCGCTAAGGTGGCAGCCCCCTCCTTCCTGATCCCTCTGCCCCTCGCCCAGGAGCCACAAGCATGACCGTCAGTCTCAACAAGGCCGTATCCGACTTCAGCGCGCCGATGACCGGCGACGCCACCTTCCGTCCTGCCGACTACCGCGGCAAGACGGTGGTGCTGTACTTCTATCCGAAGGACAACACGCCGGGCTGCACCACCGAGGCCATGAACTTCCGCGACCAGTACGACGACTTCACCAAGGCCGGCGTGCAGGTATTTGGCATCTCGCGCGACAGCATTCGCTCGCATGAGAACTTCAAGGCCAAGCTCGAACTGCCCTTCGAACTGATCTCCGACGCCGATGAAGCCGTGTGCTCGCTGTTCGATGTCATCAAGATGAAAAAGCTTTATGGCAAGGAGCACCGGGGCATCGAGCGCAGCACCTTTATCATCGACGGCAAGGGCATCCTGCGCCACGAACTGCGCGGCATCAAGGTGCCGAACCACGTCGACGAAGTGCTGGAGATCGTGCGCGGACTGTGAGTCCTTGCACATGACGCCGCGGGTCATTTGGCGTTGCCGCGACACTGCATCCGGGTGGTGTTGCAAGCGATTGCCAAACCCAAAACCTTCGGATACATTGGCCCGTAATGAGTTCAGATTCCGGATGCCACGCTGCTTCGACTTCCCGGCCCAGGCGGTTCGCGCCACAGGCCGGTAGCGGACCTGCCGTGTCGCCGGTCCGCAAGATAGCCGCCACACCTGTTATGCAGGCATGGCGGCTTTTTTGTTTGCACTCATCCCTGTCCGCGCCGGATGCCTCGCGCATGCATGCCCCGGCCATGGCCCGCGACGCCGTTGCGCACCGCGGCCCGGACGTCTACGCCCCCTTCTTGTCCCCCTGAAAGGAAAGCCAAGCATGCCGCTGCCTACCATGCCCGCCAAGCCTGCCCAATTGCTGGACCCGAGCGAATTCGCTCCGGTTACCGCGGTGCCCAAGGCCAAATCCGCGACACAGGGCAAGAAACCTGTGCCGGCACTCGAGCGCGTGGCATTGCTGGAAACCGGCGACACCCAGGCGCCTGAAGTCCAGGCACGCGCCGCCGGTGGCACCCGCGCCCGCAGCACTGAAACCCCGACCGCACCCGCGCCGGCCGTCAGCGCCGCGCCGGTCAGCCTGCTCAAGCCGTCCGCCGGCCCCACCCGCCGCGCCCGCAAGTCCGAAGGGCCGAGCAAGCTGTTCGTGCTCGACACCAACGTGCTGATGCACGACCCCGCCTCGCTCTTCCGCTTCGAGGAACACGACATCTATCTGCCGATGATGACGCTCGAAGAACTGGACAACCATAAGAAGGGCATGAGCGAAGTCGCGCGCAATGCGCGCATGGTCAGCCGCACGCTCGATTCGCTGGTGGGCGGCACCGATGGCGTTCTCGACGAAGGGCTGCCGCTGGAAAAGCTCGGCAACCGCGATGCGCAGGGCAAGCTGTTCTTCCAGACGCGCCTGAACGACATCAAGCTGCCCGAGGGCCTTCCGCAAGGCAAGGCCGACAACCAGATCCTGGGCGTGGTCAGCGCGCTGCAGCAGCAGTACCCCGAGCGCCAGGTAGTGCTGGTGTCGAAAGACATCAACATGCGCATCAAGGCGCGCGCGCTCGGCCTGCCGGCAGAGGACTACTTCAACGACCAGGTCCTGGAAGACAAGGACCTGCTCTACGCCGGCGTGATGCAGCTGCCCGGCGACTTCTGGACCAGGCACGGCAAGGGCGTGGAAAGCTGGCAGGACCCGAAGTCCGGAGCCATGTTCTATCGCCTGACCGGGCCGCTGGTGCCATCCTTCCTGGTCAACCAGTTCGTCTACCTTGAGCCGGTCGACGGCAGCCTGCCGCTGTACGCGCAGGTCAAGGAGATCAACGGCAAGACCGCGCTGCTGCAGACGCTGAAGGACTACACGCACCACAAGAACAATGTATGGAGCGTGACCGCTCGCAACCGCGAGCAGAATTTCGCGCTCAACCTGCTGATGAACCCGGACATCGACTTCGTCACGCTGCTGGGCCAGGCCGGTACCGGCAAGACCCTGCTGGCGCTGGCTGCGGGCCTGGAGCAAGTACTCGACCAGAAGCTCTACAACGAGATCATCGTCACCCGCGCCACCGTGCCGGTGGGCGAAGACATCGGCTTCCTGCCCGGCACCGAGGAAGAGAAGATGCAGCCGTGGATGGGCGCATTCGACGATAACCTCGAGGTGCTGCAGAAGAGCGACGACAGCGCCGGCGACTGGGGCCGCGCCGCCACGCAGGAGCTCATCCGCTCGCGCATCAAGGTCAAGAGCATGAACTTCATGCGCGGCCGCACCTTCGTCAACAAATTCGTCATCATCGACGAGGCGCAAAACCTGACGCCCAAGCAGATGAAGACGCTGGTGACGCGCGCCGGCCCGGGCACCAAGATCATCTGCCTCGGCAATATCGCGCAGATCGACACGCCGTACCTGACCGAGGGTTCGTCGGGCCTGACCTACGTGGTCGACCGCTTCAAGGGCTGGAGCCACAGCGGCCATATCACGCTGGCGCGCGGCGAGCGCTCGCGCCTGGCTGACCACGCGGGCGACGTGCTCTGACGCGAGCGCTGTCCGGCGCGCCCTGCCTCGGTGGGGTGCGCCGGCGCACCGTGCTGCTGCCCCTGTCGTCAACGGCAAGCGCTTTGCGGCTATGATTGCCGCATGGATGCGCACTGCCTTGCTTCCCGTACCGCATCCCCACTGGAGGCTTCGATGAACCACCAGCATCTGTCCGGCAGGCCTGCGCCTGCCGCCCAGCGTCGCGCGGGCGCTGTCATCGCCCGCAGCCGGCTCAGGCAGCGCCTGGCCCTGGCCATGCTCGCCGCGGCCGGCATGGCCCTGGCTGTCAGTTCGCGCCCCGCCCGCGCCGCGCCCGAGGACATGGTGATCCGCACCATGGGCCCGGTCAGCTACGTTTGCGGCGGCGTTGCCGAAGACGAGCGCCAGGCGCTGGCCGCCAAGGAAAAAGACTTCAATATCGGCATCGTGTTCACCCAGGGCACTGCCGGCGAATACCTGTCCGACGTCGCGGTCAAGCTGGTGCGCGACGAACAGGAAGTCGCCAGCTTCCGCGCCGCCGGCCCGCGTTGCCTGATACGTGCGCCAGAAGGCAGCTACAATATCGAGGCCAGTTACAAGGGCCAGGCCAAGTCCATCAAGGTCAGCACCGGTATGCGCAACGCCCAGCTACGCTGGTAGCGGCAAGCCTCTCCGGTGCGCCGGCAGGCCGGCGACCGGAACCACAGGATGCCATTGCGCCGTACCCGTCTTTTCTCCGACTCCCTGCGCCGACAGGGCCCGCTCGCCAGGGCCCGGCTGCCGCTGCTTTGCGCTACCGCCCTGTTGCTCGCGGCCTGCGCCAGTTCCCCGCCTTCCCGCCATGCAGGCTTGCCGCGCACGCCGGGCAAGCCGATGGTCGACCCCAGCGCCGGCCTGGAAGAAATCTCGATCCAGGCGATGTCGCTGGTCGGCACCCCATACCGCTATGGCGGCAATACGCCGGACGCCGGCTTCGACTGCAGCGGGCTGGTGCGCTACGTGGTCTCGCGCGCGGCCAACGTCAACCTCCCGCGCACGACCGAGGCGATGGGCACGCGCGGCAGCGCGCTGGACCGCAGCGAAGTGGCCTCCGGCGACCTGGTGTTCTTCAATACCACCGGCCGGGCCAATTCGCACGTGGGCATCTACGTCGGGCAGAACCGCTTTGTCCACGCGCCCTCTTCCGGCGGCACAGTGCGGCTGGAGGACATGAGCAAGCCCTACTGGGCGTCGCGCTACAACGGCGCGCGCCGCGTGGTGGCGGCGATCAACCAGCCGCCCGAACCCGCTTCACCGCCGGCGCCATCGGTAGCACCGGTCGCGCCGCCGCTTCCCGTGCCTGCCCCCGCGCCCGCGCCAGTGCAGGACGACGACGATCCCATCGCCGCCTTCGCCAATCGCTGAAGCCAACATGAAGCGCCAAAGCAAAAAGCCAGGCATCTGCCTGGCTTTTTGCTTTGCTGGTCAATTCGGCGTTACAGGATATGCCGGCCGATCCACCATGCGATCGCGGCCATGAAGGCCGACGCCGGAATGGTCAGCACCCAGGCCCAGACGATATTGCCGGCCACGCCCCAGCGCACCGCCGACATCTTCTGTGCCGAGCCCACTCCGACGATGGCGCCCGTGATCGTATGCGTGGTCGACACCGGCACGCCTAGCGCCGAGGCAAAGAACAGCGTCAGCGCACCGCCTGTCTCGGCGCAGAAACCGCCGACCGGCTTGAGCTTGGTGATCTTCTGCCCCATGGTGCGCACGATGCGCCAGCCGCCGAACAGCGTACCCATGCCGATAGCCACGTAGCAGCTCACGATCACCCAGGTCGGCGGCTGACCGCCGGCCATCACATGGCCGCTGGCGATCAGCAACATCCAGATTATGCCGATGGTCTTCTGCGCGTCATTGCCGCCGTGCCCCAGGCTATACAGCGACGCCGACACCAGCTGCAGCCGGCGGAACCAGCGGTCCACCCGCGACGGCGGCGTGCGGAAGAAGGTCCAGCCCACCATCACCATCATCAGCGAGCCCAGCAGGAAGCCCAGCAACGGCGAGATCAGGATAAAGGCCACGGTCTTCAGCAGGCCGCTGCCCACCAGCGCGCCGGTGCCGGCCTTGGCCACCGCCGCGCCCACCAGCCCGCCGATCAGCGCGTGCGACGACGACGACGGGATGCCGTAGTACCAGGTGATGACGTTCCAGGCGATCGCCCCCACCAGGGCGCCGAAGATCACGTAGTGGTCGACGATGCCGACATCGATGGTGCCGGTGCCCACCGTGGCGGCCACCTTCAGGTGAAAGACAAAGATCGCGACAACGTTGCACATCGCCGCCATCGCCACCGCATGGTGCGGCTTGAGCACGCCCGTGGACACCACCGTGGCAATCGAGTTGGCCGCGTCGTGGAAGCCGTTCATAAAGTCGAACAGCAGCGCGAGCGCCACCAGCAGGGCGATCACCCACAGGCTCATTTGAATGGTCTGCATGCCGATTGCCGCCTCAGGCGTTTTCCAGGACGATGCCTTCGATGATGTTGGCGACGTCCTCGCACTTGTCGGTGATCGTCTCGAGCTGCTCGTAGATGGCCTTCAGCTTGATCAGGCGCTTGACGTCGGTCTCGTCGCGGAACAGCTTGGACATCGCCGAGCGCATCACGCGATCTGCTTCGGACTCGAGCTGGTCGATCTGCTGGGCGGTCTTCAGGATGGTACTGGCGTTGCCCATGTCCTCGAGCAGCCCCACTGCGATCTTGACCTGGTCGCAGCACTGCACGCAGATCGCCGCCAGGCGCAGCGCCTCGTCGGTCAGGTTGGTCACGTCGTACAGCGAGATGGTTTCGGCCACGTCTTCCATCAGGTCCAGGATGTCGTCCATGGTCGTGATGAGCTTGTGGATCTCGTCGCGGTCCAGCGGCGTGATAAAGGTCTTGTGCAGCAGGTCGATGGTGTCGTGCGTGATCCGGTCGGCTTTCTTCTCGGTGGCCTGGACACGGCGGGCATGCGCCTCGGCGTTGGGCAAGTCGTTGACCAGTGCCTGCAGTTCATGGGCGGCGGTCACCGCGCAGTCGGCGTGCTGGTTGAAATATTCGAAGAACTTGCCCTCGGTGGGCATGAATCGGCCGAACATGGAATGTCCTTGTTGCAGCGGGAGAGACGCTGCTTTGTGTTGCAGATTGGGAGACGCGTTGCATGACAGCCACCGGGTAGGCGGCTGTCATCAAAGCGCAATATTTTACAGGGTTACGGGGATATTGCCCGCTGAATTGGCACAAACGAGACGGCGCCGCCGCGACTATTGCGCGCAGGCTTGACTTCGTCAGGTGTCGTTGTCGAAGAAAGCCGGGCCGCCGCTGAAGTTGTCGAACTTCGTGAACTGGCCGAGGAAGGTCAGGCGCACGGTGCCGATCGGGCCGTTACGCTGCTTGCCGATAATGATTTCAGCCGTGCCCTTGTCCTGGGAGTCCGGGTTATAGACTTCGTCGCGGTAGATGAACAGGATCACGTCGGCATCCTGTTCGATAGCACCGGATTCACGCAGGTCGGACATCACCGGACGCTTGTTGGGGCGCTGTTCCAGGCTTCGGTTGAGCTGCGACAGTGCGATCACCGGGCAGTTCAGTTCCTTGGCCAGGCCCTTGAGCGAACGGGAGATTTCGGAAATTTCCGTCGCGCGGTTTTCGCCGCCACCGGAACCCGACATCAGCTGGAGGTAATCGATGATGATCAGGCCAAGCTGCCCGCACTGACGCGCCAGGCGCCGCGAACGGGCACGGAGCTCCATCGGGTTCAGCGCCGGCGTTTCGTCGATGAACAGCTGGGCGTCGTTCATGCGCTGGATCGCATGTGTCAGCCGCGGCCAGTCTTCGTCCAGCAGGCGGCCAGTACGTAGCCGGTGCTGGTCGAGGCGGCCTACCGAGCCGAGCATACGCATGGCCAACTGGGTGCCCGCCATTTCCATCGAGAACACTGCCACCGGCAAGCCCTGCTCCACCGCCACGTGTTCGCCGATGTTCAGCGAGAACGCCGTCTTACCCATCGAGGGGCGGCCGGCCACGATGATCAGGTCACCACCCTGCATGCCGCTGGTCATCTTGTCCAGGTCGATGAAGCCGGTCGGCACGCCGGTAACGTCGGTGGTGGAATCGCGGTGGTACAGCTCGTCGATGCGCTCGACCACCTGGGTCAGCAGCGGCTGGATTTCCTGGAAACCCTTCTGTCCGCGCGAGCCTTCTTCGGCAATCGCAAAGACCTTGGATTCGGCCTCGTCGAGCAGCTCACGGACTTCACGCCCCTTCGGCGCAAAGGCCGCCGAGGCGATATCGTCCGCCACCGTCACCAGCTTGCGCAGCACCGAGCGCTCGCGCACGATCTCCGCATAGCGGCGGATATTGGCCGCGCTGGGCGTGTTCTGCGCCAGCGAATTCAGGTACGCCAGGCCGCCCACCTCCTCGGACTTGCCGGCGACCTGCAGCATCTCGTACACCGTGATCACGTCGGCCGGCTTGGTGGCCGAGATCAGCCGGGCGATGCTCTGGAAGATCATCCGGTGGTCGAAGCGGTAGAAGTCCGCCTCCGACAGGAAGTCCGCGATGCGGTCCCAGGCGGCGTTGTCCAGCAGCAGGCCACCCAGCACCGATTGCTCGGCTTCGATGGAGTGCGGCGGGACCTTGAGATTCTCGAGTTGGGAGTCGGCGACGGGCGCGTTCATGGGGAGGGATTATAACGGCGGGCGGACGCACTTCGCCGGACATTTGGCGCTTGCGGTCGGATTACATTCCGGTATCAGCGCAGGCACGGCCTGCGGAGTGCCGCGGGGGTACCGCAACCGTGGCGCGATAGGGACGCCGGCAACAAAAAAGGCAGGAGCCGGGGCTCCTGCCTTCTTGCTTGCAGTGCTTGCGGTGCTTCGGCCGGCGCCAGGGCGCAGGCGAGGCTGCAGAGCTTAGACCTGCTCGCCCAGCACCGACACGGTAACGTCGACCACGACGTCCGTGTGCAGGGCAACGCTGACCGGGTGGTCGCCCACCGTCTTCAGCGGGCCGTTCGGCATGCGAACCTGCGACTTCTCGACCTTGAAGCCTTGGCCTTCCAGGGCCTCAGCGACGTCGGCGTTGGTGACCGAACCGAACAGGCGGCCGTCCACACCCGACTTCTGGCTGATCTGGACGGTCAGGCCGTTCAGCTTCTCGCCTTCGGCTTGCGCGGCGGCCAGCTTCGCGGCAGCGGACTTTTCCAGCTCGGCGCGCTTGACTTCGAACTCGGCGATCGCGGTTTGCGTGGCGCGGCGCGCCTTCTTCGACGGGATCAGGAAGTTACGCGCGTAACCGTCCTTCACCTTGACGATGTCACCCAGGTTGCCCAGGTTGATGACTTTTTCCAGCAGAATGACTTGCATCGTGTTTTCTCCGTTACGGACCTAGGGCCTATCAGTTCTTGTGCAGGTCGGTGTACGGCAGCAGCGCGAGGAAACGCGCACGCTTGATCGCCGTATCCAGCTGACGCTGATAGTGGGCCTTGGTACCGGTCAGGCGGGCCGGCGTGATCTTGCCGTTGTCGCCGATGAAGTCCTTCAGGGTGTCCAGATCCTTGTAGTCGATCTGTTCCACGCCAGCCACGGTGAAGCGGCAGAAGCGCTTGCGCTTGAACAGCGGGTTCTGTTGCTGGAAGCGCTTCTTGTTCTTGTTGTCACGTTTGATGAATGCCATGATTCAATCCTTTTCGAATGCTTTACATCCGGTGATGTGAAAGACGAGAGCCTTGCTGTTGCGGTGCTTGCGGGCGAGGAATCCTTCGCAGTCCAGCAGCGTGCCGAGCGGTAGTCGCTCAAGCCGCTGGCCGACCGGCCCGATCCCCATCGCTGCGATGGCAAACTCGACCTGGCGCGGCGTTTCCGCCTCGACGGCCTCGCCGCTGTACTGCAGGATGCAGTTCACGACGGGCACCCCGGCCGGGGTATAGCGCAGGGCATCGCGTTCCGCCAAGGTGGCGGCAAGCCGAAGCTGGTTCAACGCGGGGCCTCTTGCTGTTTGCCATCGGTGCCGCCGTGGCCGACGCTGTCAGCCGTGGCACGCACCGCAGTCCGCACTCAGGCGGGCTGGCCTTCGGTGGTCGTTTGCGCGGCCTTGCGGGCTTCTTCGCGCTGCACTTCCTTCATCATCGGCGAAGGAGCGGTCTCGGCCTTCTTGGTCTGCACGATCAGGTGGCGCAGGACGGCGTCGTTGAACTTGAACGCGTGTTCCAGTTCAGCCAGGGTTTCCTTGCCGCATTCGATGTTCAGGCAAACGTAGTGAGCCTTGGCCAGCTTCTGGATCATGTAGGCCATCTGGCGACGGCCCCAGTCTTCCACGCGGTGAACGTTGCCGCTCTGCGAGGTGACGAGCTGCTTGTAGCGCTCGATCATGGCCGGCACTTGTTCGCTCTGGTCCGGGTGGACGATGAAGACGATTTCGTAATGACGCATTGACGCTCCTTTTGGGATTAGCCACCCGGGCGTCACGAGTCCGGTGTGGCAAGGTTGAATAGCCTTAAAGTATAGCCCGGAAGCGGCCGAGCGTGCAAGCCGCCTGCCTGTTGGAGCCCCGGGGTCGCACTGGCTCAGGCCCGGGCGAAGACCGCCTGCAGGCGCGCCGGGTCGCGCGCGAGGCCGGGATCCGCCGCCAGCGCCACCACCAGCAGCACCCGCGCCTTGTACGGGTTGAGGTCGGCCGCGGAGACGAATACGCCATCCGCCGGACTGGGTTGCGGCGGGATCGACACATGACCCGCCATGGTGCGCGAGCTGCGCACGACCGCCACGCCGGCGTCGGCGGCATCGGCCAGCGCGGCCGCGAGCCCTTCATGCACAGAGCCGTTGCCGGCCGCAGCCACCACTAGTCCGTCGACACCGGCCTGCACCAGCGCATCCACGGCTACCCTCCCCGGCTGCGCGTAGCTCGCCACGATCTCCACCGTCGGCCAGGCCTCCGGCATCGGGCCAATCGCCCAGGCAGCGCGCGGCGCGCGGGCGAAGCGCACATAGTCGTCCTGCACGAAGCCCAGCGGCCCACTGGCGGAAACAAAGGCATCAATAGCCGAGGTGTGGGTCTTGGCCACGTCGCGTGCCGCGTGGATCTGCTGGTTCAGCACCACCAGCACGCCCTTGCCGCGCGCATCGGGGTGCGTGGCTACGCGGACCGCGTCCAGCAGGTTCAGCGGACCGTCGGCGGACAGCGAGGTCGACGGGCGCATCGCCGCCGTCATCACCACGGGCACCGGGCACGCCTGCGTCAGGTGCAACGCCATCGCGGTTTCTTCCAGCGTGTCGGTCCCGTGTGTGATGACGATGCCGGCGACATCGGCTTGCGCCGACCAGTGCTCCAGCCGCGCGGCCAGCATGCCCCACAGGGCGAAGGTCATGTCCTTGCTATCGACCTGCGCCACCTGCTCCGCCTCGATACGGGCGACGGACTGCAGCGCCGGCAGCGCGCCCAGCAGCGAGGACACGGGCACGGTCGCCGCCTGGTAGCGCGCGCTGCTGGCGGGATTGCCGGACGCGCCGGCAATGGTGCCGCCGGTGGCCAGGACGACAATGCGAGGCAGTTGGGTCATGGGGGCTCAGGAATTCAATACAGGAGGGATGCGAATAGCCGATTGTAACGGCGGACTTGCCGAGGGCCGCGGCCTGAGCGGTCCACCGGCATGCCTATCCATGCGACAGCCCCGAAAAATTCTGCTTGCGCTCAGGCCGATACTGTATAAAATCACAGCATACTGTTTAAACATACAGTGCCCGGCCCGCCGGATGCAGGATTTCCGATTGTCTCGATCCCTTCGATCCCGACGGAATCCCATGCTCCTGGATCTTCCTGCGCGGCCCTGCACGGAACGGCGATCCCATGGCGACCCTGACACCCCGGCAGCAGCAGATTTTCGATCTGATCCGCAACACGATCCGCCGTACCGGCTTCCCGCCCACCCGCGCCGAGATTGCCGCCGAGTTCGGCTTCTCATCCCCCAACGCGGCAGAAGAACACCTGCGCGCGCTGGCCCGCAAGGGCGTGATTGAACTGACGCCGGGCGCCTCGCGCGGCATCCGCCTGAAGGTGTCGCGCAGCGATTCGGAGATGCCGGACCAGTTCTCGCTGCCGATCCCCGGCGTGATGCAGCTGACGCTGCCGCTGGTGGGCCGCGTCGCAGCCGGCAGCCCCATCCTCGCCGCGGAACATATCGACCGCCAGTACCAGGTCGACGCCTCGGTATTTGACGAACGCCCCGATTACCTGCTGCGCGTACGTGGCCTGAGCATGCGCGACGCCGGCATCCTTGACGGCGACCTGCTCGCCGTGCGCCGCGCCAGCGAAGCCCCCAACGGCAAGATCGTGGTGGCGCGCCTCGGTGACGACGTGACGGTCAAGCGCCTGCAACGGCGCGGCGGCCATATCGAACTGATTGCAGAGAACCCGGACTTCGCCAACATCATCGTGGAGCCCGGCCGCGAGGAGTTCTCGCTGGAAGGCATTGCAGTCGGCCTGATCCGCTCTTCCGGCTTCTAGCCGGGCACCGCGGGCCACAGGCCTGCGCGGGCCCGCCCCCGCTTCCATTGTTTTTTGCAGACGCCGCCCGGCTCGCCGGGTGTTGACCCCGCTTTTGCCTGAAAAAGAGGTGCAGCCATGCCGCAAATCCACCACGCCGCCATCCGCCGTCCGGTCAAGCCCGTGCCGTTCCGCCAGTGCAAGGGCGTGCGCGTCTACCAGGGCGCGCAGCGCCGCACCATGGTCGGCAGCATGGCCGCCATCTGCCGGATGCTGGAACTCGAAACCTCCGACAAGCTCGTTGCCTGATCGACAACGCGCGCCGGCACATGCCGGCGCTGGCGGCCGCCATGCATGTCGTTGCACCTTGGCTGCTGCTTAGCTGCGTGCGCAGGCCTTGGTTTCGGTTTCCAGCTCCTGCGGCGTCAGCTGCGGGAACCATGTGTCGCTCTTGCGCAGTTCCAGCGCCGTTCCATCGGGCTTGGCCGTCAGTGAAATCAGGTAGGCGTACTCGAACTGGCCGGTGGCGTTTACCTGGCCAATCCGGATCTCAGTCTGGCTCTTCGCCGGATAGCTAACGACCGTGGCCTCATCGCCGAGGTTATTGCGCAGGCATTTCGCCACATCGCCCATCTGCGCGGGCGTGAACAAGCGCATCGGAGGGCGCGCGCGAATATCCTTTTCGGACGTGCCGCTGGCGCACCCGGCCATCATTGCCGCGATCGCCACGCTGCAGCCGATCACCTTCGCTCGAACAGACATACCAACCCCTTGGGAATGCAAGGCGGGTATGGTACAGGAGGCACACGGATTTCGCGCGGGCTGCGGACGGCCTGCGCGCCGCCCTGACGCAAGCGCCACACATTGCCGGACATCGACCGATACCTCGACGCGCGGCGCCCGCGCCAGACTGTCGGCATCCACCCCAAAAGAGACCGACCGTGGCATCCCGCAATATCCACGTCATACCCGCCGGCGACCAGGGCTGGGCAGTAGCCGTCGCAGGAAGAAGCCATCGCTGCAGGGACCGAGAAAGCATGGCAGGATCGCGTCGAACTGTTCATTCATGGACGCGACGGGCAGATTCGGGAAAGGAATTCCTTCGGGAACGATCCGCGCAATATCCGGGGCTGACCAGGCTCGCAGAGAGCCAAGGCAATACCTGCGAAATATTCGCGCGACGAAGCAAAACGGGCGCCCTTGCGCGGCGCCGTTTTGGAGAAAACGATTTCCCGTCGCCCGACAGTCACGTCAACCTGCATTTCAGTACAGTCCATTGGTGCAGCGGCTTCTAACGTGGCAGCATCCCCCTACAGGCAAAATGAAGGAGAAGACATGAACATTTCGTCGCGCGCCGTTGACGACTTGATCCGCATAGCTACGGCCGGGGGTGGGTTTCGCGTTGACGCTACCGTCCATACACTCGACGACCTGATCAGAATTGCTGCCGCCGCAGGCGCAAAGAGATCGCGTGTCACAGTCGTAGGAGCCTCGATTCACGGCACCGACAGCCTGGTCCGCATCGCGGCCGCAGGCAATGGAGCCGTCGAGTTCTTGGACTAAGTTTTGTAGCTTGACCAGGGTGAGTGCATGCTGCGTTGCCCAGATGCGCGGCGCCTCACCTCACTCTCCGATCTGTCAACTGGTCTGCCTGTGCTGGGCCGGGAGCCCTACGGACATGCCGCGCCAGATCTACCTGGTCGTCATGGCGCTCGCCTTCTTCGGCGCAGTCGCCTTCGGCGCCTATTCCAACTACCGCTGGATGAAGCGGCAGGTAGAGGAATTCTCTCACTGACGCAAACTCCATTGAAGGTCTGACTGGCATCGGACCAAATCATTCTCGTAGCGCTGCAAACTCAGGGCTGACGCATCAATCCTTGTCTCTGCCGCGACCGTTGCCACCATCGGCATCACGATTCCGCCCACGGTCATCACCACGGTCATCACCGCGGTCACCGCCACGGCCATTGCCCCGGCCATTGCCCCGGCCCTCGCCATGATCGCCTCGTCGGTCCCGGCCGCGATTCTCCGCTCGCTCATCGCCGCGATTCCACCCACGCTTCTCGCCGCGGTTTTCGCCTTGATCTCCACCACGGTTCCAGCTGCGGTTGTCACGGTCGCTCCAATCACGGCTCCTGTTTCGCTTCTCGTCCCGGTCCCAACCTCGATCCCAGTCACCGCCCCACTTTCGGTTGCCGCCGTAGTACCTGCCGCCGTCCCAATCGGAGTAACCGCCGCCGTAAATGGGGCGCGAGTGACCGCGGTGATAGTAGCCGTCATCGTAGGGAGCGACGGCGCAGCCGGTGAGAAGTGCTGCCGTGGCCACGGTGAGCACAAGAAGGGGTTTCATGGTGACCTGCGTTTGCAGTTAGCTAATTTGCCGCAAGGATACCGACGGGCACCTCCCCCTGTTGTAAGAAATCGTGTCCCACTGCGCGAGGTCGCGGCATGATCCGCGACCAGTTTCTGCTCGACATCGCACCCGAAAACATCGTCGATAACTTCGCCGGTGGCTGCGGTGCCAGCTGCGGCATTGAACTCGCTCTCGGCCGGCACGTCGACATCGATCATTGACCCCGCCGATCCCACGCTTGCGTTCGTACGCGAGGCACTGATGCGCATCGGCAAGATGAAGGCTTACCGCCTGCCGCAGCACGCCCAGGTTCGCATGTGCGCCAACAGCGTCAGCCCGCCGATGGCGGCAGCACTGGTAAGCGCCAACGTGCCTGAGATGGCGAGCTGGTCGGCGAAGGAATCGAAACGATTTGGAGTAGCCGCATGAGGCTACAAGCCAGTCTTAGTGTTCTCGACGCAAGCCTTTGCGTAAGCAATTGCTTCGGTCATCGCCTCTTCCTCGCTATTGAACGTGGCTTTGATCTTGTGTCGCAAGCCTGGGACAAACTCGTTTGCGTGATCGATTCTGCGCTCGAACAATACGGATGCCTCCCAGGCTCCAGATTTCGACTTCCAGACCGTGCAGTGGCAGTAGTACTCCCCCTCTTCGACCCAGGCATGGCTCGACATGGCGCCCTCCCATCGTTCCGAGGAATCCTAGTATGACGAAAGAACGTTCTTTGGCAAGATGGCGTCCCGTCCACGGCTACTTCGCCGCCATGGACACAGATTCGCGTACATGCCGGCGCGCACGGACTTGCCTTCCTTCGACTGGTCCTGGAAGTGCGTGGGATCGACCTCTTTCTTGAAATGTCGGCAACGGAGCCGGCGACGGTCTGCCCGGCTTGAATGTCCAGGGCTTTCCGCTTTGCCCGGTCATGCTGTGTATGGCAGCGGCCGGACTAATCCGCCCTGCAGCGATCACGGCAAAGCTGGAGCGGCGCGGCTGATGCGTGCGACTTTGCGGCGCACGCAAACCCGGCGACGACGCACCGCCACTACAACAGGAGAGAGGTGAAACGGGCTGCTGCGACGGAGTAGAAAACGAAAACGGCGCCGTGGGCGCCGCTGGAAGATTTCCGCTTTCGTTGGGATGTTCGCATCGAGAACTTACCCACACTGCATAAGTTATTGATGCGAAAGAGAATTTTGGGGTGGCTGATGGGACTCGAACCCACGACGACAGGAATCACAATCCTTGTTCAATCTCCATTGAAATCAATGGCCTAGCTCGTTTCTTTGGAAATCAGCATACCCTGCCACCCGCACCATAACTAGGGCCATTTTGCCAAGTTCCAAAGAAAGTTGATACCAATGCTGTATATCCGTACAGTGTATCCATGGCCAAATCTGACTACTCCATCCCCGAGAACTGGGACCGGATCTATATCCTCGACGACAGCGGCAACCCCGTTCGTGTCTTCGACTTCGGTGTCAAGGTCGACTGGGAGGTCAGCGTCGGCAAGCAGTACGCACTTCGCGACGAGCTGCCGGAGTATGGCGTCGTCGTTCGAACCTATTTCTCGTGCTGGGCCAGCATGCACGATGACAAGCCGCCGACGTTCTGGACCATCCTCAAGGGCAATGGCCTAGATCACACCTACCACTCCGCGACCTGGAATGAGGCCCAGGACAAGCATCGACGGGTGGTTGAGAAGGTGCACCGAACGCTACCTCGTACTGGCACGCTGTCGGACGGCGACTGATACCGGCGCCCGTGCGGCGCGCGGAGACTGGCTCCATAACTTCAGGAGACAAGCCATGCCTGGACAGAACATCCACGTTGTACCCGCCGGTGACGGCTGGGCCGTTGAGGTTGAAGGCGGCCATGGCAAGGAAACGTTCGAGACCCAGGAAGCAGCCGTTGCCGCAGGTACCGAGAGAGCAAAGCAGATGAAGGTCGAGCTGCTGATCCACGGCCGCGATGGACAGATCCGCCAACGCAACAGCTTCGGCCACGACACGCGCGATGTGAAGGGCTGACGCCATGCCGCCGCGCGAGGCCGCGCACCTGAACCTGGCCAGCTTCCCCCTGATGCTGGCCAAGCGCGGCGTGATGCCGCACGGTGACGACTGGCTCTACGAACTGAAATACGACGGATATCGCCTGCTGGCGCGCACGGGTGACCCGGCGCTACGTCTGCGCGAAGGCGGCGAGGCCACCAGCTGGTTCCCTGAACTGCACGATTCCCTGGCGGCGCTGCCCGCCGGCTGCGTGCTCGACGCCGAGGGCGTGGTGTTCGATGATATCGGCCGCCCTGACTTCAACGCCTTCCATGCGCGGGCCTTGCGCAGGCGCTGGTATCGCGGTGCGCGGCCGGTGGCCCTGGCCGCCTTTGACCTCCTAGTCCTGCGCGGCCGGGACATCCGCGACTGGCCCATCGAGAAACGCAAGGCGGCGCTGCAGAAGCTGCTGGCCGGCGTGACCGTGGGTCTGCTGTACGTAAGCGCCGTGGACGACGGCGAAGGGCTCTACCAGCATGTGCGGGCCCTCGGCATGGAGGGCATCGTCGCCAAGCGCGCCGGCAGCTTGTACCGCGGCGGCGCGTCCGACGATTGGCGAAAGATCAAGGTGCCGGGCTACCACCGCCCGGGCAAGTTCACGCGCGCCCCTCTCCCGCCTGCCTGAATCGGGTATGCTCACGGCCAGCGCTGGCGGCCACAGCCCGCCGTCAACAGGGGTCCACATGCACAAGATTTTTGCCGCCGCCGTCCTGGCGAGCGGTCTCGCCGGCTGCGCCACAGCCATTGATCCGGCTGCGGAGCGGGTCAGCATCATGACAGCCAACCAGAAGGAGCGTTGCACGTCGCTGGGCGTCATCACGACCGAGCAGCGCATGGGGCCAAACAAGCCCGGCAGCGCAATGAACAAGGCGATCAACGAAGTCGCCAGGCGCGGCGGCAACGGTATCTACGTCGTGGCGAATACCATGGACTGGGCCGAGGGCGCCACTGTCACCGCCGAGGCGCTGAACTGCCCCGGCGCCACCGCCAGCGTCCAGCGATAAGGGCCAGAATGCGTAAAATTCTCGCCACCTTCATCCTGGCCGCCACGCTCGCCGGGTGCGCAACGCCTACCGTCTTCCGCGATCCAGCCACCGGCCAGGTTGCGCAGTGCAATGCGACGACGCCGGGCATTTTCCCGATCATTGCGCAGTACGAGATCACCAACTGCTCGCAGGCCTACGCGAAGATGGGCTGGCAGCAGCAGTAATCAGTCGGCGAGCGCAGCGTCTTCGCCCTCGTCCGCCTCGATGGAGCGGGCGCAGTGGTCGCGCTCGAACCAATCCAGCATGCGGCAGAGGATGCAACCCCAGCGCCGGCCGGCGGCCTGCGCCTTGCCGGCGCGGCTGCTGATTGTCTCATCGGGACTACCAGCGGCCAGCGCGTTGCCGAACTGGTCGAGCGCGATCAATATGTTCCAGAGATATCGGCGCATGTTCATTTCCCCGGCGTGGTGGCATCGATCAACCCGTTGATCTGATCCCGGAACGCCCCCGCCTGGCGCTGCAAGTCGAGGGTGAAGGTCAGCAGATCGCCCATCGTGGGGCCGGCCGGCTCACTGAGCACCGGCTCCGGGCGCTGGCGCAGGCTGGCCGGTATTTGCGATGGCGGCGTTGTCCCGAAGCAGGCGCAGCCCGTCAGAGTCAAGGCGGCAAGCAGCATAGTCAGGGTTCGCATGGATCACCCTCTCCTTCGTCACGGTCACGGTGCGGTACTGAGGCGCCTTCTTGGCGCGCTCTGCCTCATAGAGTTCCGCCGCCGCCTCGGCATTCACCCGCCAGGCGTCAAGCTCGTCGCGCCGCTCGGCTTGGCAGGCCGCCACACCGACCGTCCTGCCGTGCTGGTAGACCCATGCCAGGCCTGCCAACACGGCCAGGGCGGCGACAACTGCCGCGATCAGACGGGCGCTCATGACACCCCCGAGAGGCAGAGCTGCCGCTCAGCGGCACGCCGCTTGATCAGCCCGGGCAGCTCCACTCCTTTCGCATACGTCCACCGCGGCAGCTCATTGCACGCGCCGGCATAGTCGCCCGCGTTCAACTTGCGCACCAGCGTCGAGCCGCAGAAGTTCTGCGGGCCGACGTTGTAGACGAAGCTGGTGAAGGCGGTGCGCTGGTTGGAGTTGAGCGGCACGGTGACGCACCGACTGACGGCACCGGTCGCTTGCAGCAGCTCGGCAGCGAGCAGGTTCTCGCATTGCTCGAGGCTGTAGGTCTGCCCCATCCGGACGCCGGCCGTTGTGCCGAAGCATGCTGTGGGGATTCCGACTGGGTCGAGATAGGCTTTCTGCCGCAGCCCCTCAAACCCCGCTACCAGCGGAACCGCTGCCGCAATACCAGCCACCACTAGACGGTTGCGCAGGCTCGGGTTCATTTCCAGAGTCCTTTGACCCCCGACCACGCAGCCACGATGCCCGAGACAGCTGCGGCCACGTAGCCCACCGGGCGCGCGATCCTGCCAATCCAGTTCAGCGCCTTGAATGCCCCGGCGGCAGCCTGGAAAGCCTCGACAATGTCCGCGGTGTTCGCCTCGACTCGGGCAGTGGCCTCGGTGTTGAGCTTCAGCTCCGACTCGATCGTGTTGACCCTTGCTACCAACGCCTGAAAGTTTTCTTCGTTCATGGTGTTGACCCCGTCCAAAATCCGCCCTCCGGCGGTACCTCACTGAAATTAGGTGGCGATGACCTGCAGCGCTCCCGGCGGGAAGTTCGGTGGCAGCGCACCGGCCGGGAGCAAGCGGTTCGCAGCGAGCGGGATCGTCAGCAGAGCATTGCCTGCAGTCAAAGCGTCGAAGAGCACGACCTTCTCGGCATCGATCCAGTTGACAGCAGGGCTCGGCCAAAGGAGTTGGGCCGCGTTGCTGCAGCCGTTGTCCGCGTGAGGCGCCGCCCAGGCTCCCGTGCTGGGGCCAACTGCCTTGCGGGCATAGTCACCAGCCGAGATCTCCGCACCTGCGCCGGCCCCGGCCACACTGGTGAGCAACCCCGCGTAGATTGCCGAGGGCGCCGTCCAGCTGCCCGTGCGCAGCATGTGCGTGCCGATCGCCGAAATGAGCGCGTCGGAGAGGTGCCCCGAAAAGACGATGCGAAGGTCGCCCGCAGCAAAGCTCGGAGCCGGTGCACCGCTGCCGATAACGGTCGCGGTGTCGAGTGCGCCAGAGGCAAGCACGTTGCCGCCGGTCGAGGCGTCACAGATACCGAAGTGCGTGACGGTGCCCCATGCCGCTGTCGGCGCTGGGAACGTGACCGCTGCGGCATTGGTAAAAGTCTTGTCCCCGCTGACTGGCAGCGCCCACGAGGCATCCCCCGGGCCGCGGGCAACGCGGGCGTAGCTGCCGCCGGTCACCTCCTGCGCCATGCTCCCCGCTTCGCCTGGATCCCCTGTGAAGAGCGCGACATAGAGCGCGATCGGCTTGGTCCAGCTGGTGGCGCGCAGCAAGTGGTTGAGAATTGCGGCTTCGGTATAGTTGGAAAGGCTCATGTGTCAATCCTCAGAAAAGCAGGAAAAAGTTGCCGACGCCCGGGGTGACTCCTGCCCCTGCCAAACGGGCGCGCGGCGTGGCATCGATACGCCCGACTGCTGCTAAAGGTGTACCGGCATCGAGGTCTGCAATGCCTTCAATCGAAGCTGGAGCCTCGCCAGTGAGCTGAGTACCTAGCGCCAGATTTGCGATACCGGACAAGCTTGCAGGCGCACTACCGGCGATCGGCGTTTCCCCAGGCGCGACCGCTGTATAGGTGGCATAAATGTCAATGCCTTGCCCCCCAATGACATCCCGGAGCGTAGATGGGCTGGTCCAAGCTGAAGCTTCTGTCTCCAGACCATCCGCCATCAGGTTGGTGTTGAACGGGACAGTCGGCGTGGACAGGTTCTCACTGGCAATGAAGCAAAGCCAGTAAGTGCCAGGAGCCACGGACACCGGACTGGAGAAGGCCAGCGTTACCCATGAGTTGGCGGTGGTGCCAGTGATCTCGACCGTCTGGGCGACCTTAGTTCCCGGTGTACCAGCATTGTCGGCAAAGATGGCCGCCTTGCACTTCACGGTGGCCGAGGTGGTCTTGATATAGGTCGAAATCGATTCCACCAAGACCGTGTCCGCCCCCCCCAGCACGAACTTCTCCCCGTGCTCCCGGTCGGTCTGGTAGGTGCCAGAACCCGCATCCACCGAGGAACGCCCAAAGCGCAGCTGTCCGTCATCGCCTTCCAGCACGATGGGGTAGGTGTAGCCGGAGGCAATAGTCGGGGTGCCAAAGGTGGCACTGGGGCCATCGGAGTAGGTGTCCGAGTTGTAATAGATCGCCCCGGCAGCGAAGCACAGTCCGGTCAGGTCGGTGGCATCGGCAATGACACCGGCCCACACATACGCCCCGGCTGCCACCTCCAAAGCCGGCGAGATCGTGAACAGATGCCATCCGGTGGTGTGCCCGGTGCTCTCCGGCGAGCTGCGCAACAGCGCACTGGGGACGGCTCCGACATCGCTGTAGATCACCGCCTTGAAGTGGTTGCTGGCCATGGCCGAGCCCCAGTTGACCCAGACCTTGTCGACCATCACGGTCTGGCCGGTGGTGTTCTGGTAGCGGCAGACGGCCTTGTTATTGGCCGGGGGGAGCTGGGCCAGCAAGCCCCCTGTAACCTGCTGGCCGAAGTTGATCTTGGCGCCCATGCCTTACACCCCCGACTGGTAGGGCACGTTGGCCGCCCCACTCTCGAGGATGCCCAGCCAGGCCACTGAGGTTGCGTTGCTGTCTTGAAACCGGCAGACGGCCTTGTTGTTGCCGGGAGGCATCTGGACGCCAGTGCCGCCCGATGTCTGGTTGCCAAAGGTAGTGAGCGCCATATCAGAAGCCGCGAGAAATTGCCACGACGTCATACTTCGCCGCGGCAGTGTTGTAGATCAAGCCGATCCGGTCGAGCGCGCCGCCGGCCGTGGAGAGCGTGATGGACGGTAGGTCCGTGCCGTAGCGCACGTTCGCGCTCCACGTCACGGTGCGCCCGCCGGTCGCGTCCTGCTTGAGTTCGAGCACACACTTTTGCCCGTCGGCGGCACCAGCGAGCGTGATCGTAGGATTCCCGCCCAGCGTGATGCGGATGACGTCAGCATCCGAGAAGTCGGCGGTGATCGTCCCGGCGTAGGTAACGCTCTTGATCTCAGGCACATACGGCTTCGCGCCGGCGAGCGCCGCGGCCGCGATCGCCTCGAGGAGCGCATCGAGGGACTGATAGGTCGCGCCCATCGCGGTCGAGTTCAGTGCAGCATGGAAGTCGAGAGCGGTCGGAAATACGGCAGCTAGCCGCGTGATCGTGCCAAAGGCCGACCCGGTCCACACCACCGAATAGATCGGCTCCACCGAGGTAGTCACCACGTTCGGCTGACCGCCGGCATCTACCTCGATGTAATAAGTTGCGGCTGATTTGCCAGAGAAGCTCAGCGTTGCGGCACTCACCATCTGCAAGACCTTCGAGAAGGAGTTGCGCCAGGTGTAGCCGGGTTGCAGCGTGAGGTTTGACCCACTTGTCGATGTCGCATAGCTCCCATAGCCAATTAAGGCCACGGTGCCAAACATTCCCTCGAATGCAGTGACCGCAGTCGCTGCACTTGAAGCTCCGCCTTGAGTAGCAGCCTGGAGCCCATCGATGGCGCCCTTGATGATGTCGTAGTTGCTATTGTGCTTGGCGATATAGTTGTTATCGCCAGCGGACAGGGATGAGAGTTCGATACTCACTTAGCGAATCTCCTGAAGAACGCCGCCCCGGAAGATCGCCGAGGAACCATAGGGAACAGCGCCATACCCACCGTAAGTAGCTAGTTCGCCATAGGTCAGTGGCCGCCCTTCGATCGTGAGATCGGTGATCGATCCCACCGACAGGTCTTCCAAGTTCACCGTGACAAGGGTGTAGGTGCCGGGCAGCTCCTTTGAGAAGCCGAACACCTCATACTGGCCAGTGGCCGTACGACGCAACCGGCAGGCGTTGCCGGTGTCGGCATAAAGCAGCTCGTCATTGCCGCGTGCGATCGGAACGTTGCGCAGCGGATCCTTCTCTCCGATATCGACGTCGACCGCGTAGATGGTGTTCAGGCCGTCGGTCACCAGCAGCATCGGCCGGGTCAGGATCTTGCCGTCCAGCTCGGCCTTGGCGTCCCGAATCTGCGCCGAAACGAGATTGGTCAGAATGCTCATGCGACAAACCCCTGTAGATCGAGCACCGCTGGCGCGTTACGCGCCAGGTTGCGGGTGTAGTCAGTCACGCAAAACCGGGTACCGTCAGGAAGCTGCAGGATGTCGCCGGGCTCGATTCGTGGATCATCGACAATCGAAGCGCCCCACGACGTGGCACTGCGCGCCCGAAAAGCCAGCTCGCGGACAGCGACTGCCTGCGCGTGCGCCTCGTTCACAATCAGGTCGTTCTCGATGTCTTCGATGTTCTCTGTCCAGATCGAGGCGGCCCCGTTCTTCGCCTCCGTGGTGTTCCGGCCATGCACGAAGTCATATGGAGTACCCCAGACCTCGTAGATACCGGTACCGATGGACGCCATGATCAGCAGCACCACCAACTCGGCCGCGCCGTGGACAACCTTGCCGACCGGCGCCGTCGGCCCGCCAAAAGGCGGCGCGATGTCCGGGAGGGCGCTATAGACCTTCATGGCGAGGATCAAGCCCACCAGCGTTGGCGCCCAAGCCACCGTAGTCAGCAAGATTTCGCCGCTCGTCGTGGTGAGCTGCTTGTACTCCTCGTCACAGACGGGCAACAGGCCGCCGTTGGCGGACTGCTTGATGACCAGACGCGTGTTTTCCGCGCGCTGCGTCGCGTCGTCGGAGAAGGTGATGCTCTTGCGCTGGTGTAACTGAAAGAAGCCCGCCGTGATAGTCGCGTCAGCCAGCTTGGCGTCCTGTTGAGCCACCTTGGTCAACTGCGGGTCCAGCCATTTCAGCCGGACGCTGGAGAGCGCCGGCACCGACCGGCCACCATTGACCGAGACGATGCGGGTTTCGTCGAGGACGATGTCCGCCGCCCGGCCGAGCTCACGGGACTGGGTCACCAGCCGGCCAAGGCCATCGAACCGCGGAGCAAGCCCCAGCGGAAGCAGGATCTGCTCGAGCATATCCCAGGCGGTGAGGTCGGCCAGCTGAGTGTTGCTGTGCATCGTCGTCACCGGAGACTGCGGCAGGCTGATCTCGTCATCGTTCAACCCGAGCGCGCGCCCAATTCGGCGCGCGATCTCTGTCAGGGGCGTTGCCACCGGGAAGAAGTCAGTCACCCGGCGAACGCTGCGCCAAGCCGGCGTCGCGTCCGGGCTGCGGGCGGTCAATGTCAGGCGGCGGGTTCCTCGCTCCAAACGATAGTCGTTCACCGATTCGATGATGCCCAGCCATAGGATCTGGCCGTTCAGCTGCACCTCGATCACCTGGCCGGCCTTCGGCTGGGTTGCACCGTAGAGTTCCGTGTGCCAGGCGAGCGAAGCGGACAGCTCGCGTGGAGACTGCCGCAGCGTTTCAGACACGTAGTCCGACAGGTCGAACGCATCAGTGGCGACACCGACCCGAACGTCACGAATGGACGCCGATGGGTGCAGGATCAGCGCCACCGTGCGGAGCGCATCCTTGTCGACTGGGTACCAGCGCGCGTCCATTACAGCTTCCCCAAGATTCGGAGGCGGAGCTCGACGTCGAAATTCACGTAGCCCGCCTCATTGAAGATGACATGGTTCAGCGTGATCCCCTCCCCGCCGCCGGAAGCCAGCGAGACCATGGCCACCTCGTAACCGTTGCCGTTCACATAGCTCGGGTACCACTTGACACGGGCGACCGCGGGATCCGGTGGATTCGTCCAGTGCGAGACCAGCATGCGCAGCTGGTCTACCGTCATCGAGAGGCCGCCATCGGCGTTCCAGCGCTCCAGCACCTCGACGTCGCGCAGCTTGCCCTGCCAGAGCGTGTTCGCCGCGCCGCCAAGCGTACGGGTGCTGGCCCATGTCGGCGCAATGATCGCGTCGGCGTCCATGTTGGTCCACTGATCCGGCGCCCGCGCATAGTCGTATGTCCCCAGCGTCGGATGGATCAACCTGCCCTTCCCGGAGGCCGCTGCAACGGCCGGCAGAATGACAATTGCCAATTGCTCCGTCGCTGTCGCCGCGTCCCCCACGGAGAAGGTGGCCGAGCTGGTCAAGGTGGTCAAAGCCCGTCCTCCACAGTTGCAGTTGCAGTCGCATTGACAGTGCCGGGAGCGCTGCAGCGGACCTTCGCGATGACGTCCCCGTGCACATCTGAGCCAGCCGGATACTGCGCGATCGAGCCATCGCCGGTGGCGGCAACCTGAACGGATACCCCAGCCACTGGCTCCCCCACATCGCCGACCGTGCGCACAAGCACGGGCACATCGCGCCCTTTGCGCGGCGCCTGGAGCGGTATTGGCGTGGTCAGGTGCACTGCCAGCGGAACCGGGTACCATCCTCGGATCGTCGACAGGCAAGCTCCATCTGCTGCATTCGGGACGGTCTGGAACGCCAGCAGGCGCCGATAGACGCGATCCCACGCAAAATTGACATCCCCGGACGTGGGCGCGGGTGAGCGCAAAGTGTGCAGCACCTCCCCCGTGGTGTAGTCCACCAGGTTCAGCAGCCCTTCTGAGGTGAACACATAGCAGCGCCGCTCATCTTCCGGCAGGATGTCTACAGGGGAGCCCGAGACACTGATTCGCCGGATGAGCGTGCCGGTCGTCAGGTTGTAGACCCCGATCTGCCGCAATCCGGACTCATTGTTGGTGACGAGCACGGCGAGGTTTTGCGGCCGGTCAATCATCGGAATACTGACGAATATGGCGCCGAACTCACTAGGCTCGCGCCGGGTACCGGCAATCTCGGCGAAATTGATGGGATCCACCTCGAAGAATGAGCCGAGGACTGAGACTTGCCACAGCGATCCATCGCGCGCCTGGAAGACGTCAAAGTCGTAGTACGTCGTCGGCGTCGGGCCGCGCCCCATGAATTCCCCGGTGACAGCATTGAACTTCCACCAGAGCCGCTCCCATCCTGGCCAGTAGATACGATTGGTCCAGCCGACAACGTAGATCACCGCGTCGGCCGTCGCGGTCTTCTCCTGCGCAACGAACAGACCATCGACCCTGTTGATCTCCTCGGCATAGATTCGCGGCGGCGTCACCAGATAGCCGTTGTACAGCGCCTGCAGCCCTCCGCCGTTCGGGATGCCGTCCCACTCGGCTGGCAGCCGATACTGGACTGGGCTGGATTGGAATATCTGGCGGAACATTAGAACCTCAGCTCCGCGCCGATAACCGGCGAGCCGCCAGCAGCCATCGGCGCCACATACGTGTTCCACGCCCACCCGTCGCCGTCGGTCATGCTTTGGTCAATGGCCAGGCTCCCAGGCCCCGTCAGCGACCAGTCGACCAGCTCACCCGGACAAGGCTCGCTGTTCGATCCCAGCGCTCTCGCCTTGAGCACGCTTGCCCGTCCCTTGACCAGCGGCGTGACCGCAACCGGGTTCGAAAGCGTGGCTGGCCGTGGTGTGCTGGCGAAGACCTTCAGCTTGTCACTGGCAAGCGCCACGTAGATGTCGTGCCGCGGGCTGTACCAGACGCCGGCGTTTGCTCCAACGTAGACGGCACCTGAAACCTGCCGTTTCTGGACCCAGTCGTAGAAGAGGACAGTTCCATTGCCGAACGCTATGGCGAGGACGTTGGCATCGCGAGTGCGCGAAACCGTCATTGGACCGGAAACATCTCCGGTCAGGCTGGCCTCGTAGGTCCAGCCACCGACGAGCGTCAGCGGCTTGTATCGCACGTTCGTGCCGGACACGTTCAGATACCGGTCTGGTGTCCGCACCTGAGTTCCGGCAACATAATTCGTGACCGCGCTGTCGACGACGATCTCGCCAATGGTTCCGCTGCGCTTGTTGAACTTGTACAGGCGGCTCTCCGTCAGCGACTCATGGATGAGATACTCGCCCGGGTTCTGCAGATCCAAAGTGAAGTTGCTGGAACTCTCCTGAGACGCGCGTCGATATGCCCGCCCATCCAGCTGCACGACAAGCAGAGCGCCAGCGTAAAAGCCGACATCGTCGTCATAGAACGAGTTGCCATAAGTGGGCAGGCCAGCAAGGATCGCTCCGCTCGCGTCCTTGATATCGAAGGGGCCGGCGAGAAGCTCAAGTGCCATGCTGCACCTCGATCACGGCCGCCCCAGCGATCCCAGCCGGGTCATACTTCGCCCACGCACGCCCGCCAGCATCCGTCTGTGGGGCAAACGGCGTCACGACACCAGCCCCGCTGGCAACAGTCCAGGTGACAGCCACGTTGGCCGGTCCCTCGAACACCAGGATGGCCGTTGCGTCGGCGTGCAATGGGTTGGAGAGAATGCGCAGGCTCATCGCGTCGCCGCCATCCGAGCAAGTTCGCTGCCGAGCCAGTCCTGCAGCGTCCAGTGAAGCGCGCTGTCCGGGATCTGCAGCTGGAAGCTGGTCGGCGCCGGCTGCAGATGCGGAGCGCCAGAAGCCGCCGGCGCAGAGACCAGGCCGCCCCCGGCGAACCGCGCCACAGCGCTCGATCGGGCGAAGGACGCCGGGTGAACGCCACTCCGGAATTGCGAGGCTGCCGAGCGTACGGCCGATCCGCCGCGGTTCACCCAATTCAGGAAGCCGACACCGACATCGCGCACGGCAGACGCTCGCACGACGTACTCTTGGTCGGAAAGCAGCGCCGGGATGCTGTCGCTGGTGGTGCTGCCGGGGCCGCGGATGTAGCCGCCGTCGGCCTTCTCCTGCACGCCCAGGAAGCTAAAGAATCCGCCACCACCACCACCACCACCACCACCACTGAACAGGGAGGTGAAGAGCTTCTGGCCAAGCTTCTGCCCAATCGCATTCAGCATTGAGCTGAGCACCCCCTTGGCAAAGTCGCTCACCGCCCGCCCTGCACTCTTCGCCCCGGTGATGACATCGGTGAACAAAGTCCCAAACCCGGAGACCGTCGCGTTCTCGGCGACGTTCTGAAGGTTGATCGTTTCCTTTTGCAGCTCACCAATTTGAGTCTTGGCGTCAGCCGCATTGGTCTTGATCGTGATCGATGGCGAGGAAGCGGCAAGCGCGTCCAACTCGGCGCTCAACCGCTGCAGATCCGGCAGCGCCTGCTCTTTGATAGGGCGGAAGCGCTGTTCTAGCGCCGGGCCCTCAAAGCCTTGGAACTGGATCAGCTGGCCGGCGCGCTGCAAGTTGCCCATGATCTGGTCAATCTGCCCCTTGATCCGCTGGAAGTCAGCCTGGTCGACCTCAAGGCGAATCTTTTGCTCGACCACGGCCGGCGACAGCAGTTCTGGGTTGGCATTTGACATCTCGAGCAGGTCCCGGTTGCGGGCCCGCACGTTCTTCTCGATCTGCTCGCGAGTGAGGGTGCCGGTCGCGGCATCAACCTCGGTCTGAATGCCCGTGGCCTGCGTCTCCAGCAGGCGCTTAGCCCGATCCCGCTCGGTATTGGATTCGCGAATTGCCTGGGTGCGATCTTGCTCCAGCTTGAGGTTGCGGGTGTTCAACTGCTGGATCTCGGTCTCCAGCTTCTTGTTCTGGGTCGCAATCTGCACCCGCTCGTTCGGGTTCTTGGGGTTCTGGCCGCCCAAGCTCCCCTGCTCGGCCTGCAGTTTCTCGATCAGCTTCCGGTTGCGAGACTCTTCGGCATCAATGCCGTCGGTGACGATCTTCAGGCGCTGGTTATAGTAGGCTTGGACACCAACCAGGCTGTCTTTGTAGGCGCGCTCGTTCTCCGCCTGGTCAAACGCCAGTGCGTCCTTTTTGAGCGTCAGCTCCTGATCGAGCGTCGCCTTCAGCTGCTCAAAGTCGGCCTTGGCCGCGGCATTCTGCGTGCCGAGCCCCGAGCCAGCACCCTGCCGGCGCGCCTCGGCAATGGCGTCGTTGCGTGCCTTGGTGACCTCGGCCAGGCGCTTCGGATCGAACTTCGGGTTGTCCTTCTGGAGCTCAGGCGTCTCCGACACGGCCTTGGCGAAAGCGGAGTTGATCTCCTTGATGTCGTCGGCCGCCTTCTGGGACGTGCTGCGGTGCTTCTTGACCAAGTCCGTGAAGTCCTGCAGCGCGCCGCTGTTCTTCAGACCGATCTTGCCGACGGCAGCCTCTTGCTCCTTGGCCTGCTTGTCGACAGCCTGCTGTTGCAGCTGTCCAAGCTCCTCGAGGGCAGCCAACTGCTGCCGCGCCTGGTTCAGCTCTCGATCGCGCGAGCCACGGGAGAGCTTTTCGCCGTTGCTAAGGATGAACGGCCGCATGCCGCTCGGCCCCGGCTGCTGCGCCGCGCCTTCGAGCAACGCGATCCTGTTGCGCAGCGCATCCTGCCCAGCCTTGTTCTCGCCGATATCCCCTGCGCCGAACTTCAGCTCCCGCTTCATGCGGGCAATCTTGTCGCGGGTGGTCTGCACCGACACGTCGATGCCATTGAGCGAGTCCTTCGCCGCGCTGCCGAACGACGCCCAAGCCGCCACGCCGGTGATCAGCAAGGCGACGATCCCGATGGGACCACCCAGCAGGCCGGCGACGCGCGAAAGCACGCCGGCGACACCGGCCGGCCCCATGGCAGTCGCAAGGGCTGCTTGGGCCGCTGCGTGCGCCGACGCTGCTGCCGCAGCACGCTGCTGAGCAGGCACCAGCACCGTCTCAGCCAGAGCCAGCCGCTGGACGCCGGCAGCCGCCGCCACCGTGGCTTGAGCCTCGGCGAGCAGCAGGCCGGTGTGGATCCGAACGGCGTCAGCATGCGCCACCTTCGCCCGCAGATCCGCCAGCGTGGCGGCGGTAGCCGCGCGAGTCGCGGCATCACCGCCGAGCGTCGCACTGGTCGCCGCGGTGATGGCGCCGGCAACGCCCTCCAGCACCCCGCGCACCACCTGGAACACCTTCAGCGCGACGTATGCCTGCCCAAGCGCAACCACGGCCTCGCGATGCTCGAGCAGGAAGCCAGCCACCCGGCGCAGACCCTGCCCGAGGTCGACCAGACCCTCCGCAAAGCTGCGCATCGTCTGCACAGTCTGCGGATTGAGCTGGATCGACTTGACCTTGTCACCCTCGCGCTCGATCGTGACGAAGGCGTCGGCAGCTTCGCCCAGCCCTTCTTTGATGGCATCGAACAGCGGCTTGAAGCCCTCGGCCGCCGCCCGCGTCGCCCCCTCCTTCAGGCTGGAAAGCCGGCCATCGAAGGCGTCACCGAAGCGCGCGGACGCGGCCTCGAAGCCCTGCATCCGGTCCATCAGGAACTTGAACAGGCCTTCGCTCGAAGCCTTGGCGCGCTTGATGTCCTCGTCCTTGATGCCCAGCGCGGTGGCCAGGGTGGAGCCCGACGGCGTGATGCCGCCCTGCACCAGATCCCGCAGCTCCTGAATCACCTGGTTCGAATTCAGACCGAGGGACTTGACTGCGTTGACACCGGTCACGGTCAACTGCCGCACCTGCTCGAGCGTCAGTTTGGCGGCCAGCGCCGGGCCAAGGATCGCCTGGAAAGCGCGAACGAGTTCCTCGCTGTTGGCGGCGGTGGCCAGTGCGTCGTTGTTCAGGTCGGCGATGATCTTGCGCGAGATGCCCAGAGCCTGGTTCAGGCTGACAGCCTTGCCGTCGATCGTGATCATCGAGGAGAGGATGCCGGCCATGCCGAGCTCGGCCGTCTCCATGCTGGCAGAGAACTTGATGCCCGCTTCTGGCAGGCCAGTCAAAGCGGCTTTCACGGCCTGCAACGCCTGACCGATGATGAAGATTCCGGCAGCAACAGTGCCGATGGTCTTCAGGCCAGCCACGCTCTGGCCGATCGACCGTACCTCGTCGCCCACCTTCGCCAGCTCACCAGCGGTGGAGCGCGCTGTCGTCTGGACGCCCTGCAGGCCTGACTGAACGCCGGAGAGATTCTTGCCCGACTCGTCGGTCTTCTTCAGCGCCGAAGCAAAGTCGCGCAGAGCGGCCAGAGCCCGCTCGTTCGCGAGATTGATCCGGTAGCTGATTTCACGTTCGGTCATGGGCGTCTAAGTGGTGCGCTGAATGCCTTCCAGAGTTGTTTCCAGCCCTTCTCGTCGGCCTGGCCGCCACGTGCGATCAGGAGTTGCTCCCGACTACGCTCCTGCCCCTGCCGGGCTATTGCATCCGAGAAGCCCCTCAGCTGGGCCATGGTGTAGCCCAGCACTTCGCTCAGACTGTGGCCGGCCCCGACGAGCTGTTGGGCGATGTCGAACCACCCGGGAGCATCGCCTGAAGCTGGCTGGCTACTGGCTTCAGACGTTGCTCGAAAAAATCTCGGTTCACACTAAGCACGTCCGCGAACAGATTGACCGGCACGTCCAGCTCCTGCTCGTCCAGCCAGTCCCGCTCCACGCGCGCACCAATGCAGATGACAGTCAGCAAAGCCTCCGCATGCCGCGTGAACAGGTGCACGATGTCGCCAGCCACCATTGCATCCGGCAGCACGCCGATTTCGGCGAAGACGGGCTCCAGAGCGGAGAGCATGGGGCCGAATTCCTTCACCTTGAGGGGGGTAATCCGAACCTGACGCTCGCCGAAGCCGCTCTCGATCGAGGGGCCGCCGGCGAGTTGCGTCAGTTCGGCAACGGGTGCGGGGGTGCTCATGGATTACGTCAGCTGGACCAGGCGCCCGAACTGGCCGTAGTCGCTGGCCGCGGTCTTGGTTTGGTCGCTCAAGCACGACCCGGCCAGCTCAAACGTGTTGAGGTCGTCGCTGATCATCGAGAAATCCTTGGCCGGATCCAGGCGCACACGATAGATGTCGAGCACCACCTTCGGGAAGCCGGACACCGCCGTGTTCAGGCCGACGAAGCGCAGCCAGTACTCGACATTTGCCGCGGTGTACATCTTCACGCGAGTGAGGGCCGCCTTGGTGTAGTCGGCCTTCAGCGGAAGCGTGTACGGCCCGCCGGTCGTGGCGTCCAGTATCTCGATCTGGCCCGCTTTGGGGTCAAGTTCGTAGTTGGTACCGGCCGCCAGCGTCTTCGGGGTACCAGAGCTGTCCTTGATCGTCACCGCCGAGAGGTCTTGTCCACCCAGGATGAACACATTGCCGACGGCGAGCGAGCCGGTCGTGGGAGAAATGATCTCGTTCGTGGGAGACCCTGCCGACTGCGCCACCGAATCGCCCTGCGTGAGCAGTTGGATGTTCTCGGTGCTGATCTGGCGCAGCGAGGTCTTCATGCTCATCTTGAGCTCGCGCGTGATGCGCACGACGGTCTGGCGGTTGCCGGAGTAGTTCTCCTTGGCCTCCAGTACATCGGGTTCCGCCGAAAACGAGAAGTCTGCGGAATCGCCGACCCAGCGCATTGCCTTCGGATTGCCTGCGGTGTCGCGCTGGCCGAAGTACAGTTTCCCCTGCCCCGAAAAATAGTCCATCATGCTCTCCAGTTGTGGCCGTTACGGGGCCGTGGGTTTTTCCAGATATTCAACAGCGCCCAGCACCTGAGCGCACACAGTCTTCGAGCCGGCGGCACGCGGCATCGCGCGATCCCCTACGATGCGCAGGTTCATGACCAGTCCATCCAGCCCGCCATCCTTGAACACCGCACGCTTGATGTCGGCAATCAGCGCATGGGCTTTCACGAGCGGGTTGTCCGGGTCGCACGCATCAAAGGCCTCGATCACGAACGAGCGCACCCAGGTATTGGTTCCGGCATGCGGCCGCATATCGCTCTTGTTCTCGCCCGAGCCGTCATGCAACGAGACCAGCGGAACAGGATCCTGCTCATCGTTGCCGAACTCCCGGCCGAGATAGACCCGCGCGCCGATGTCCGTTTGATAGCCGCCTGCCACGCGAATCGTCGCGAGCCGCTCTTTGATGGCCTGGAGGATTTCAAGCGCCTGGCTCATGCCTTGGTCACCCAGTAAGCGGCAACAAAAGTGTCATCCTCGTCGCGCTCGTCGACGGTGTATGTCACCGCAGCGAGTGCACCGAGTTCCTCGGGGGTATAGCTGGCACTGTCATAGACGATGGTCGCGCCGCGGGCCAGAGTCGCGATATCCGAGCGCAGCACGGTAATGCGGGTGCCAATCTCGGTGCGATCGCCGTACTCCCCTGCGGTGCGCGGCAGGCGCTCGACCACGGCGTCGAAGACGTCTGCGCCTGAGCGCAGTCGCGCATTCGCGAGGCGGCGAAGCACCGCCCCGGAAACGCGCTGGTCGAAGGAATGCGGCGCGACCATTTCTTGCCAGCCCGTCAGGTTGCCACCGGCAGGTACGCGCCGAGCTTGATCTTGACGGTCGCGCTCGGGTTCGCCGCAGCTTCGACTGCCACACCCACACATTGCTGTGCTGTGGAGGTCTTGTTGACCACCTTGTTGGTCGCATCCCAGAACACGCGGTCACCCACGCTGATGGCCAAGGCCGAGGTTTTGGCGATCTCGACCACACCCTCCGTGCGGAACTCGTTCGCCACACCGTTCTTGGCGTCGTTGACTGCGACACCGAACAGGCCAGCACCGAATAGGTACCCGGTACCGGCCGCCACATCGGCGGCGGGGGCCAGCGTCAAGGTCTCGCCGTACTGAATGAAGTTCTTCATGATCCGATCCTTTCGAAGTCAGTGGGTGGAATCGGCCGGTTACGCGCCAGCGTTCTTGTGCGCGCCGCGGTAGTCGATACCCGCCACGCCGAAATCGATGCGGACCTTGTAGCGGGCGCCGTCCACGTCGAAGCCGTTCTGCAGCTCCAGATACGGATCCTGCGCGCCGTCCAGGAAGGCAACCTCCATCGCCGGAGCTTCCGCCGGATCGGCGAAGAAGTACCAGGCCGTGCCAGACAGGCGCGGGGTATCGACGATGTCGCGCACCAGGCCGCGCACCAGGTTCGGCTTCTGCAGCTTGTTGGCGGTGTCCGGGTCGTACTGCGCGTCGTTGGTCACGCGCGCGGTACCGCCGATGCCAATCGGGCCCAGCCAGATCGCGGGGCGCAGGTCGAGATAGTCGTTGCCGCCGACATCCTTCTGCTGCGCCATCTGCACGCGGCCGGCCTCGAAGGAGGCCACTGCCGGCGCCGCCGCGGTGCCAGCGATGTTTCCGTGGTTGGCATGGAACAGTGCCAGACCGTCTTCCAGAGTCGGGCCAGCGCCGGAGTTTTCAGCCAGACGGGCATACACGGCCGCCTCGATGGTGCGCTTGGCGGCGCGGCCAAGCATGCTGGCAAGACCGATGAACGCGCCCAGATCATCATTGATGATCATCTGGCGGCTCAGGTTGATGATGTTCCCGCGGGTGCCGGCCGTGATGGAGGCCTTCTCGCCATCCGGGATGGTCTTGTTCTTGAACTCGCCGAGTTCGTTCAGCACGTCCAGGTTGCCGAGGCTGCCGACACGGTAGCGCGGATGTGCGCGGAAGTCCGACACGCTGCCGATCGAGCAGAAGCGGCTCCAGGTATCCGGAGCGAGCGCGTAGGCCTGCTGGAGCGTCTTGTGCATGGTGTTTTCCAGCAGGACCGGGAAGTCGCTGGTCGACTGCGTGAAGGCAGCCGCCACGATTTCCATTTGACCCATGCCGTCCACCTTGACACCGGCGCGCACCAGGCAAGCCCGCGCCAGATCCAGCAGTTTGTATCCCCTGAGGGGGTTGGCGGCGCTCACACGCATCGGCGCGCCCTTGTCGTCGCGTGCGGCGGCACGCGCCAGGATCGCCTCGGTGGCTGCAGCACGGAACTTGTCGCGCTCGTCCTCGACGGTCACGATGTTGCCGGCGACCGGCGTGCCTTCCTTGCCGAGGTGGGCCAGCAGCTTTTCCCGCGCGCCCTGCACGCTGCATTGGGTGTCGGCCTCGCAGGCAGCCATCAGATCGGCGACGCCTTCGCGGGCGCCGAAGCTGGCAAAGGCCGCGCGGATATCGGTGCGGCGCTGGGCCTCGGCTTGCACGCCGCGCGCAACGGCTTCGGCCTGAGCGGCTTGGGCCGCGGGATCGACCGGTGCAGCGGCCGCCGGGTTCGGATGAGGCATGTGCTTCTCCTTCAAGTTGAAAGCGGCTGCCGCCGCCGGGATGGCGCGGAAGCGAGAAAGGTCGTGGGACGCGGCAATCGGCATCGCCGTAGTGACCGAATCGATGAATTTCTCGGCCAGCGCCTGCTCGGCCGTGTAGTAGTGGTCGACGCCATCAGTCAGCAACGCCAGCATCTCGTCCACTGGCCGGCCTGTTTTGGCGGCGTAGCTTGTCGACATGACCCCTGCCCAAGTGTCGAGGTAGTCGGCTACCCCGCGCAGGGCGACTGCATTGCCACTAGCATTGACCCAAGGAGCATGGATCATCAGCACGGCGTTCTCCGCCATTTCCACCCTGTCGCCAGACATGGCAATCAGGCTGGAAATGCTCATGGCTACACCTTCAATGCTAGTAGTGACCCATGCCCGGTGGCGCTTAATGGCGTTGTGGATGGCAATCCCGTCGGACACTGAACCGCCAAAGCTGTTGATGCGAACGGTCAACTCGTCAACATCAAGGGCCGCCACTTCCTTGACAAAGTCGGCAGCCGTCACGGACTCACCCCACCACGATTCCCCAATATCGCCGTAGATGAAGATCTCGGCGGAGGTGGCAGCGCTGCCGCCGGCCGCGACGGCCGCCGCGGCGGCTGCCGACACTGCCCGGGCGCGAATGCTGTACCACTTCTGGGA
Source organism: Cupriavidus sp. DF5525 (assembly GCF_040149425.2). Lineage (NCBI taxonomy): Bacteria > Pseudomonadati > Pseudomonadota > Betaproteobacteria > Burkholderiales > Burkholderiaceae > Cupriavidus > Cupriavidus sp. DF5525. Next base: position 2,839,080 of record NZ_CP168265.1, read on the forward strand.
AGACTTGCTCATTGCCGTGACCTGTGCATTGGTATGCAGCAAGTGTGGCAAAAAGAGATTCCGGTTTTTAGGGGTAAAACCGGAATATTTTCACCGACGACATGAAGCAGCGCGTCAGGAGGACGACACGCCGGCGCGGGAACGCGTGCGACCTGGTTGAGTGGGCTCCGGCGGAGCATCGGCCAAAGCCGTGGCACCTTCCTTCGTGTTGGCGAAATCCGAGGCCAGCACCAGCCCCTTGTCGGCTGCTTCCTTCCTGAACTTTGTGATGTTTTCCAGCACGTCGTACGGGTTGACGCCGCGCTTGCGCATGACCTCGACCTCGGATGCGAAACCGCATTGCACCAGCAGCTGCCAGGCGAGCGCTTCCTTCATTGGGTCGATCCATGGCATGGCCTGGCCCACGAACATTGCATCGTCAGCCAGATCTGGCGCCACATCCTTCGGCCGCGGCACAACTCCGGACAGGTCGGCGATCGCGACGAAAGCCTCCCATACGGGCTGAACGAACATGCCAGTGAACTCGTCGGTCAGCACAGCATAGTTGACCCACTGCTCCACCAGTTCCTGCCGCTGAGAGGAATAGGTGCCGTCATAGTCCCGGCTGATACTCGAGTAGCTGGCGCCAATGCCGGCTGATGCCGCGCGAAGCTGGCCCTGCCGGAAGGTGAGGACGTTTGGATTCGGCCGCTTGGTGTCGACCAAGCCGATTTCCTCGCCCACCTGCAGGCCGTCGATGATGGTCCCGGGGTCAAAGGCGATCTCGCGCGGAATAGGGTTGCCCTGCTCGTCCCGCTGGATGCTGTCCGAGTTGAACCCATCCGGCGAAAGCTTCTTGATATAGGCGGTCAGCCGAGCGGCAAGCTTGGCAGCCACCCGCTCGCTCTCCTCATAGTCCTTGATGTCCTCGATCCGGGTGATCACGCTAGCGAACTCGGAAACGCCGCGGAGCTGGCCAATGCGGTCGATGGCCGCCACTTGCAGCATATTCTCTGCGGGGATTCGCTTGACGTCCGAGCCGCGCGCGAGGAAGGCGTTGTCTCCCGGGAAGCTCTTGTAGACGTAGTAACCAGTACGGCGGCCCCAGGCATTGCGCTGGATGCCCTGCCGGATATTGGCGGCCGGGTCCTCATAGTCCATTGGAACCATATCGGGCTCGAAGAGCTCAAGCGAGAACGGTACCTTGCTGCCGTGCTGGAGGAACGGCACCGTGCCGCGCAGCAACTGAGAGAATGCCTCGCCATCTCGAAACCAGGTCTTGGCAACCAACCGCTGGACCTTGGCCCAGTGGTGCTCCTGCGTGACTTCCGGCAGCTTCTGCCAGTCTCGCCAAGCTGCGCGCAAGTCAGCGGCATACTTCTCGTGGATGGTGCCATCGGGCCGTCGCGGCTGCGGCTCTACCCCGATTCCACCAGGCCCAACGACGTTATTCACCAGCGTGCGCAGCATTCCGCGCGAGATATCATGGTTCCGCTCGAGGTGACGTGCCTGCGCGCGCAGCCAGATCGCACCTTGCCGCACAAGTTGGTCCGGCGATGCCTGATTGCGATGGAACTTCCTCAGCCGACTGGGCTGCGCCGCTTCGTAGCTCGCCTGGAGAGCCGCGCGGTCAAATAGGCGGCGGCGCCCGGCCGTTGGATCGAAGAACGCAACAATCTGGTCGATCAGGTTCATGGTCAGCGGTCCAATCTGGCATTGAGAAAACGGATGCCGCCGGAACCTGACACGCCGGCGGCCTGCGCCTGCTCGTTGGCGACGCGAGCCTCCCATTCCTGCCGCCCCTTCCGAATTTCGGATAGGTCCTCCATGCGCAGCACACGGTCGCCCAAGCGGGCTTCCTTGCCTTCGAGAATGGCCTGCTCGGCGGCCAAGTACTTCGCGAGCATGTCAGTGGCGGTCGTCATGGCGTCCAATCTATGGGAAAGTGAGTCCGGTTTTTAGGGGAAAAAGCGGAATATCTGCACTCTTGGGGACTAGGTCCGGTTGATCACCTCGTAGAAGGTGGTTTTGCTGATCCCGAATTGCCGGCAAACCTCATCGCGATTCCGGCCATTGAAGGCGGCGCGGATGGCCTCATCCCGTTCCCGCCGGTCTGGCGCCGGGATATAGACCTCCTGTCCGCCCAGAAGCTGGCGCAGACCGCGCTCCAGCGCCTCGACGAATGGTTTGGCGAGCCTTTCGATGGGCGTGATTTCCTTGAGCACGATGGTGGTCAGCGCGCCGGTCAGATCGATGGCGGTGTCGGACTGCTGGGTGTTGTCGTTCTTCGGGGTGTCGCTCATAGGCGGCTGCTCCAGTCGTCCGAGGCAATGGAAGTTCTTCTGGCGGGTGGTCGAGGTGCTGCCGGCGCGGCCGCTACCGAAGGCGTCGCCGCGCGCGCCGATGAGCCGGCTGGCTGTGACCGTAGGCGTTGTTCCAACTGATCCCAGTACTTCGCCGCCTTGCGAGCCAGGTCAAGGTGGGTTTCCAACCAGACGGCATAGACCGTGCAATCCCAAGCCTCGACCCGCTTCCGGGTGGCCGACCATTTGGACTCTTCGCCCCTGGCCGTCATTTTCGTGGTGCGCTGCTCGCCGGCCATCTGGCGGAAAAACTCGTCCGACAGCTCATGCGAGAAGTGCATGTAACCGGGACCCGGACGGGGAATGTGCAGCCGGTTGTAGATCAGATCCTTGGCGTGGTTTGTGCCAACGTGCCAGAGCTGCACGCCGTTGCGCTTCACGCGGCCGCGCCAGTCGATGTCCACTTTGGCCACGCCGTCCTTGATGTGCTTCTCCCGGCCAGGCCGACCGGCAACGGCAAACACCTTACGGCGGGCATACTTGGCTGCATAGGCATAGACCGCATGCGTATTGTGACCGCGGGAGTCGATGGCCGCGCCCTCTATATAGAGAGTCGCGCCTGACTCGTGGGTGAATGGGGTGTCGAAGAGGTATTCCGTCAGGTCGTCCCACACCTTGTCCTGCGCCGGGTTTCCAAAGAAGACCTGGTGGTCGACCACCCATTTCTCGCAGCCGCGGCCATAGGCCCACACCACCACCTCCAGCCGGTTGTCCTGCGTATCCACCCCCGCCAGCAACAGCAGGCCTCCTAGCGGCACCCACCGCAGCGCATAGGGCTCTGCGCGCTGCTTGATCTCATCCACGTCCGTGCGCTCGACCTCCTGCTCCCAGGCCTCTCCTCGGGTGGTGTTGACGAAGGCCTTCAGCTTCGACATGTCGCCTGTCTGAGCCTTCTCGTTCGCCGCCAGGAACTCGCGCACGATATCGGCCCAAGCCACGGCTGGGCTATAAGCGGTCCACACCCCGACAAAGGCGACGTGGCGCGGTGGCCGTACCACCTTGCCCTTCGCATTGCGAAACACACCATCGTGGCTGATGGTGGTGCCGTCATCCGACTGGTACCGACCCTGCTCCCACACACGCAAGTAGTCGGCCTGCTGGATCAGCGCGCCGCAATGCGGGCACAGGTGGCGCACGGTCTCCGGGTCATCGTTCGTCCACTTGAAGCCGTGCGCTTCTTCCTTCCCGCCCCAGGTGATCGGGTGGAAGGTGTCGCATTCCGGGCAGGCGATGTGGTACCGGAACCGTTTCTCGGCAAGCTCCACCCGGCGCTCGATCAGCGACAGGCCCTTGAGCTTGGGGGTAGAGCCGCACACCAACTTCGGGAAGGTAGCGCCCTCGGTACGCTTGGCTGCCAGCGTGACGGGGTCCCCCTCCTTCTCGACATCGCTGTCGAAGGCATCGAGCTCGTCGAGGTAGGCCACGTCGACCGAGATCCGGCGGTAGTTCTTCGCCGCCTTCCCGCCGCGCAGATGGAGCATGGAGCCCAGAAACTTCTTGGCCTGCAGCGTGTTGTCCTTATGCCTGGCGAGGAAGGCCGGGAAGATTTCCCGCATCACCGCCACATCACGCAGCATCGGCTCCAGCTCGGTCTTGACGAACTCGTCGCGGTCATCATCGGCCGGCTGCCAGAGCGCCTGGTTCCGGCGCCGGTGATGCGCGAAATAGCCCACCGCGGCGAGGATCATCTTCGTGTACCCCACGCGCGCCGACTTCTGCAGGTCAACCTCCCGAATGGAGTCATTGCTGATGCAGGCGAGGATGGCGCGCTGGAAGGGCCATGCACTCCAGGCCTGCTCGACATAGGAGGACTCGGCCGACAGGTAGAAGTGCGCGGCCGCCCATTCCTCGAGCGTCATCGGCTCTGGCGTGCCGAACCCTGCCAGGCCCCGGCCGAGGTGGTGCGCAATGATGGGGCGATACTGAGGCGCCAGCATCAGGCAGGCTCCTCTTCGTCGGGCGCTTCGATGCCCAGGTCATCCAGCGTCACGGCGGCGGCGATATTGCGCGCCTTCGCCACCTCCCGGGTGATCAACTCCACATCGTCGGCGGACAGACTCGGCAGCCGCCGCTTGAGCATGCCGGGTATTGCTTCAAGGATCCCGGCCACGCGCGCGCCAGCCTGCGACAGAACCTGTTCGATCAGATGAACCGGCGCCAGCTCGCGCCGAGTGACCTCGTTCTGCAAGGCAATGCGGTCAGCCTGCTCTTTCGCCAGGCGCGCACGCTCGGTGACCAGGTCCAGACCCTCCTCTTCCGAAGCGCGACCGGCGGCAGTCTCGCGGAGGTGGCTGCAATAGGCGAGCAGCATCTGTCGACCGGTCATGCCAGCTACCAGGATCCCGCGCGCAACGAGGCTACTGACCGCTGGCTGGCTGATGCCGACCAGGCCAGCGAACTCTGCTTGCCTCATCTTCGCGTCGAGATTTATCACATAACCCCCCTAGAGCCGCGTCGTGACTAGAGCGCGCGCGAGGCTCGAATTACCCTTACAGGGCGCCTCTCGGGAGTACCTTTCGTCACTTTTGACGGCGCGCATCAGACCTGTGCAGCAGCCGGGCAGGCGCCGGGCGGCGACGCCCAAGGCGCTGGCACTGGCCGAGACCGGACCGATCGCAGTCATCGAAAGGCCCTCGAGTACTTGGCCAGGGCACGCGTCAGCTCGCCCTCGAACTCGGTGCGGGCGATCTTGTCTGCCACCTCAAAGAAGCGGAAGCGCGGCTGGTAGGCTGGCGCACGCACGAACACGAGCACCGGCACGATGTCGCTGCCGTGAATGCCACGCTTGGCATAGACACCAGATGGCAGGGTCTGCATGCGCCCGTGCATCCAGCTGCGCGCGCCGATACGGTGCCCGCGCCGGGCCACGAAGTAGGCCACGCCGTTGATCGTCTTGAACCCATTCTCACTGCGCCCTGTGCGCTGACGCCGCGCGCGGCTCTTGTCCGTGGCGTTTGCGCGATAGCCCTGCTCGCCGAAGGCCCGGAGATAACTGAGGATCTGGATGATCTGGGCGCGGCTCATGTTGCCGTAGGCGTCCAGCTTGGCCCCGGCCGCCGGGATTGCATACTCGTCTGGGAGCATGGCGCCGATACGCTGCAGCGCCTTCTCGAAGCGCTTCCAGCCCCGCCCCCCGCCTGACACCTCGGGGGCCAGGTACTTCACAGCAGGCGTGCCCTTGCTCGTGTCCGACTTGAGGCCCACCACAGCTTCGGGCTTGGCCGGCGTGGCGGGCGTCAGGTACACACTGTTGATGGTGTATCGGGTGGGCCTGTCAAAGGCACGCTGGATCTCGGTACGCTCAGCGTCGCGGATCTTGCGTCCTGTCTGCGTGAGGGCAACGACGCTGGCGAACGGCAGATCGCGGTTCATCAGCCGGTCGATGTCACGTATCACAGCGGCTGCATTACCACTCATGCTCAGCTTGTCGGCCATCGTCAGCCCACCCGCGGCACAGGCCGCACGTCGAGCCAGACACAGACCATGATGCCGATGACCACAGAGACCAGAATCCATACGTACATCGTCATCACCTCGAAAAGAAAAAGCCCGCCGAGTTGCCTCGGACAGGCAAAGCCCACATCGTGGGAGGAGACACAGGTTGAGGCGCGCGTGCACGCGCCCCAGATTCGGCGTGGCAGAGCGAAAGATTCCCCGGTGCTTTCACTTTGTTCCCCGTTGCAAAACCGTCAATTCCAGCCAGCGTCAGCCGCCGCCATACATCACCTTGCTGATCGTTTCATTGAGTACGGATAGCTCATCCTTCTTGAGCACCTTCCATATCCGTTGTTGCCCATGGATGCCGTTAAAATCGGACATATGGCAGCTTCGACACAGCGGGATGGACGTGAACCACTGGCCTTGATTCAGCTCATGGGCATCAGACGGCCCAGGTTCATCGCAGACACCGCAGGGCATCTGCTTGATGACCTCGATGTGCTTGTGCTCGCGGACGGTAGGCGCCTTCTTATTCTTACTTTGCAAAGCCTGCCCCCTGGTTGTCGATCGCCTCGATCGTCACCTCTGCGCGCGGGTTGGCGCGATCGATCCCGTGATAGACATGTTTTTCGCGCACCTGCCTATCATTGAGAATCACACCGCGCTGAACCACAACGCGCTTATCGCCCTTCCCCGAGTACCGGGGCTGCAGCACGTCTAGCAGCACCGACTCGTCCAGGTCCGGCCGCTCGCTGGCATAGAACAAATGCAACGTCACACGCACCGGTCCCTCCAGCATCTGGCGCGCCGCCGGTGGAATCTGCCGGCGCGCGTCATATTCGAACTTGCGCGCCTTTTCAGATTTGATGCTGGCCGGCCTGCCATTGATCGTGACGATCTTGCGGCTGTTGGCCTTGCTGGCACATTCGCCGAGGATGGTGAAGACAATTCGGGTCGTCATGCCCCATGCCTCCGGCGCGGAGCGAACCACCCACACCGGGCGCTCGTTTCGTCCATCCACTGGCACGGCGCGACATCGGTCGGCCAAGTTGGCGTGCGAAACCAGGTCTCGAATGCTTGCCAGGCTTCGGCTCGGCGCGCGGCCTCCCAAGCAATGCTCGCCTCGCACTTTCGCGCTTCGAGCCTTCGGATGCCATCGTCATCGCCGCAGTCGTTCAGGCAGTCACAAACCCGAATGTGGATCGATGGGCCCGTCATGCGCCCCCTTCAGGTGGCGTGGCGCTCATGGCGGCGTCGATGGCTTCGTCAAGTTCGCGTGTCGACTTCAGTTCCCTTACGCCTCCAACCACCTGATAGCAGGACGTTCCGTTGTGGATGCCTTTGTCGCGTTGATATGCTTCGAGCGAATTGCGGTTGTCCCGCATCCACCGATACCGCGCCGCATCGCGCGCATCCTCCACCTGGTCGGCAGGCGATGCGGCTCGCTCACTAGAGCAATTGACGCAATGGCAATACGCCGGGCGAATGTGCGCAGCAGGCGATACGCTTGGCGCAGGCACGGCGTAGAGCGGCAAAATCCGGCCGCCGCATTTCTCATCGTGCCATTTGCGCCATTCGCTCATGCGGGTTTCCGGCTTCCCCCACGCAAGCCATCCTTGTGCGCCTTGCCATTTGCATAGGCTGCCGTGCTCACAGTGGTTCGCCACCGGCTCCGCCTGTTGCACGCTGGCGCTCGGCGCAGGGGTGACGTCATCCTTCATCACGAACTCGGCCATCTCGGCGTAGTCCGTGTCATCCCACACCGCGCCCAGGCCGCCGCACTCACCGCATCCATTGCCCAGTTCGCAGCCAAAGACGTCGCTGTGCGCGTACTTCTGTGTCGGGCGGCCGTCCTCAGTGTCGTAGCATCCCGTGCACGGCCTCCAGAAGCCGTCGCCCTTAGCAACAGTCTCGGCCACCGCACGCAACTCAACGGGCAATTTCTCCGCCTGTGCGCTGGCGCTCGGTGCGACATTCACGCACGAATCACTATGCGCAGGATGGCCGCATTTGAAGCACTTCGCGGCGCTGGCGCTCGGAGCGGCTTGGGCGAGGATGGCGCGGGCTTCTACGTATTCGACATAGCCGTCCCAGTCCGCCGCCAGCGATGCCGCATGATCCTGGGCGGGGCCGTCGAACGGCACGACTACCGCGCGCGTCGTGGGGTAGTGATCTGGATTCCCACCGGACGCGGCAATCTCGGCGCGACGCTTGGTGGCCCAGTTACCGTGGACAGCATTGATCGCGGTGGCGATTCGCTCCGCTTCCTTCTTCGTCGGAGCGGCAACCAAATCGTCCGGGCCTTCGATGTGGATCATCCACAGAGGCGTCGCCGGCTCCGCCTGTTGCGCGCCGGCGCCCGGGGCGACATTCACACACGAATCACTATGTTCGGCATGGCCGCACTTGAAACACTTAGGAGCGGCAGCGACAGGCCAGGAAAGCATGGTGGCGAGATCCTTCGCATCGCCATAGGCGCCATTGAACGACAGCACCATATCGCCGTCGCAGTGGTCGACGGCGGCATAACGGCGCTCGTCGCGCTCGCCGGCGTGGTCCTCGGTCGCGTTGGGATAGATCCAGTTGCAGCGGCTGATGTAGAGGTAGTCTCCGTCCACTCGCATCCAGCGCGAGACGTCCGACGCCACGGAAGCGGCTTGCGGCGGGGCGGCGTAGACCGGCATGGATATGCCGCACATGCTATTCCGCGCCCTGCGCAACGCCACCGCAGTTATGGGCTTCGCGAGATCCTCAGGGTTGATGTACCCGATAGGCACCGCCTCGCCTTGCGGTTCCTGCGCCAGGGCGGCGCTGGCGGCTTGGGCCTTGACCAGCGCGCGCGACAGCCAGCGGATGCGGTCTTTCACGGCCGTCATCCATACGATCGGCATGAACCGTTTTCCGGCGAGCAGATCCTCCAGGCTCGGCCGGTGGTCGTAGTTCATGAAGGCGCCGTTGGCCAACTCGTCGTCGGTCAGCTTGCCCATGGGCAGCGTCGCTCGCTCTCGGTCGTAGTAGTCGCCGTGCGGGTCCGGTTCCCCGTTGGCTCGCCAGGTTGCGGCAGGCGTGCGCGCCACGGCCTCGTCTTGCTTGTTCTGCTCGGTCATGCCGTCACCCATGTCATGGTTTGTGGAAATCGTTACCGGTAGCAAAAGCCGTGTCTTCGCCACCAATGTTCATGCGAAGCAGGCATGCGGCAGCCTTCAGCAAGTTCTGAGCGCGGAGGGCCGTCGCGGGCTTCATTTCGCCAATCGTGACCAGGTCCTCGGCTGCTTCCACGCAAGACAGCGCCAGGCAAGTTCGGTCCTCGACCTTGCACGCGGCATTGACCAGCGCAACGTCATTGACCTTGACCGCGTTGTCCTTCAACAGCTCGATGGCGGCGGTGGAGCTCATACGGTCACCTCGTCTCGCTCTTCGTCGTGGAGAGGGACGCCACTGATTGGGCGCAGCCATGCGTCGGGGCAATCCGCATCAACGCCAAGCGTCAGAGCGCCGGACTTCTTGTTGCGGACGATGCCGACTCCTTGAAACTGGACAACCCACGCCGGAAGACCATTAACGTTCGGCGCAGAGCGGAGCACCTCAACGACCTTCCCCACCGCAGCAGGCGCGCCCTCAGCCCGCACTACGATCGCCAGATCACCAGGTTTGCAGTTCATGCCGTCACCTCGTCCAGCTGTTCGTCATGCACCGGCACGCCGCTGATCGGGCGCAGGTCGGCGTCGTAGCAGTCGCCCTTGGTGTCGAAGGAGAATTCCCACGGCCGGTCTAGCTCCTGCACGCGAAGCGGCGCGCCTTCGACCTTGCAATGCCAGGCTGGGCCGTCGTCGAGCCAGAGGGGCGGCGCAACGACACGCACCACCCGGCCGACGTTCTCGGGGAAGGCGTCGCGCACGATGAAGGCGAGATCTCCCACTTTGCAACGAGTCTTCATGCTGACCTCCGCAGCTTCTTGGCCTTCCGTTCACGCTTTGCCTCAGCGGCGGCAATGGCGTCACGGTCAGCCTGGGTGAGTCGGCCCGGCTTGCGGGTCTGGGGTTGCGGTCGGCGGGCGGCGGCGAGCGGCGAGGGGGCGAACATGGCGGCCATGGCGCCAAGGAACGAGAGCACCCTCATGCCGGCACCCGATCGGAGCGGAGATGGCGGCGTGCCGGCAGCTGGATGTGCGCCACGCGGATGCCGAAGAAGGCGAGCAACTCGGCCGCTGCACCACCGGTCTCCCGCGGCGGCTTCTCGACCACCGCACGCTCGGCGACGGCCGGCAGTGCTTCCGGGCTTGCAAGCGTCCACTCGCCCCGCACACCACGCCGACGCACCACGGCGCCCGCCCGCTCGAGCTTGACCAGCTCCATGTGCACGGCCTGCCTGGACACCCCCGCCGCATTAGCAATTTGCGAGGCAACCACGGCTTCACCGCGCCGCAGGGCCTCGATCAGGTACTGCCTCGTGGTTTTCATGCTGTTGCTTCCTCCGGTTCGTCGTAGCAGACGTGCTTGTAGACCGGCAGCTGGAGCTTGGGCGCCTTCAGTGGCATGCCCCACGCCTCCATCAGCGGCGCGATGTCGGTGCCCGTGCGGACGTGCTGGCCTGGCCTGAGCGGCCGGTATGCGGCCAGGGCTGGCAGGTCGGTCGCCGTCCAGATCTTCAGGTAGAACTTGCCTCGCTTGATCGTCTTGGCCTTGACGAGCGACAGCGCCTGCAGCCGGCCAAGGACGTCAGCCACCGCCCCTCCGGTGCAGCCGGCTGCCTTCGCAAATTCCGTCGCGCTGACGCTCTCGCCCCTGAGCAATGCCGCGCATACCTGCTCTCTCACGGTCATGGTCATGGCTGCCTCACTCGACGCTGGCCGGGACATCCCAGCACGAACCGAACGAGCCGGCGTCCGCCGCATCGCCCTCGCTGCTGAGCAGGGACAGGAGCATCGCGGCATGCATGGGTGATACGCCCTCGTCTGCCACCGGCGCAGCGGCGGCCGGCCGGGCACGGCGCGGTACCGAGGCAACCGCCCAGGCGCGCGCCATGCGCGAAGGCGCCGGCCTGGCCACGGCGGCAGGTGTTGCGGGCATGACCGACTGGCGCAGCACGCGTGCGATCAGGTTGCGAATGACTTTCATCTCCACTCCCTCCTCTGCAAATCAAGAGCCAGACCGCAGGCCAAGCGCTGTCTGGGCCATCCTCAGCACGCCAAGGGCGATCTTCTCGCCGGCCTTGACGCGCGCCACAATCCGTTCGGCCCAGCGCTTGTTCCCGGGCTCCTTGGCCGTTGCTCGCACCTCGCGCATCGCCGCCTCGACCCGCTCCGGACTGGCGCGGCCGCGACCTGGCGCCGGCAAGGCGACCAGCCGCTCCGGCACGTCAGGGATCTGGTCCTGTCGTAGCACGGTGTCCAGCGCGGCGCCGAACCGCTTAAGCAAGGCGCCATGCGATAGATTCAGCATGTCGAACTCGCCGACCTTCATGGCTGCCCAGTAGATCGCCGGGTTGGTCCACTCGTCCTTGCCCTCGGCGCGCAAGCGCAACTGCTGGGCAGCCTCGTAGAGGGCGGCGTCGACGTTGATGCCGGGCCGGCAGAGCGACACGAACTCGGGCAGCGTGGGCGGAAATGGGCGACCGAGGAGCGCGTCGCTGCCGCGGCGCAGCTCATCGCGCGACAGGGACGCCAGTTCCTTCCCCCAGAGACGGCGGACCGACGGGAGATCCGTGCCACGCCACAGGTCAGCGAACTTGGAGCCGTACATGCCCGACATGCGCGCGAACAGGCTGTCCACCCAGGACTCAGGGATGGCGCCGGCCGGCCAGTCAGCCGACGACGCGGGCGTCAACATCGAAGGTCTCTGGGGTGCGTTCATGGCTCGATCTCCTCCCGGTGAGGGTGGCGTGGACGTCGGCGCGCTCCTGCGCTCTGGCGTCGCCTGTGGTGCTGCTGGGTGCCTGCGACGCGAGCACGCGGTCGACGTACGCCGGCAGGAATGCGATCGGTTCCTTGGATTCCTTGCGCGCCTGGGTTACGGCGGCGTCGACGCGATCCAGCGTCAGGCCGGCATTGACCCAGCCGGCAAAGATCGGCCAGGCCTTCTTGCGGTCGTGGATGCTGCAGACGTCGATCTCGACGCCGTGACGTTCGCGGAAGTGCGATGCCCAATGGCCTTCGCTCGTCGGCGGGTTGGGAATCGTCACACCCCCCGTCGCGCGCGAACCACTGACGATTGAACTACCACTATCCTTTCCCTTCCTATTCCCTTCCCTTCCCTTCCCTTCCGTCAGTGAGCCCTCCGTGATCGCTCCGTGATCACTCACTGAGTCCTCCGTGAGTCCTCCGTGAGACCTCCCTGAATCGTCCGCGCCTGTACCCCCACCATTCACGGAGTCGGGGTGGCTAGCGTCACCAGCATTCAGTGAATCGCCAGCCTCAGACGCCTTGTTTTCAGTGAGTTGAGCAGGAACCGGAATGGCGGATTTGGACTTCCGGTTGATGACTTGATGTCGCTCGAAGCCCTCGATGTGGAGAAAGGTGTCCCCATTCACTGAGTACTCACTGAGCAGGCCAAGGGACAGCAGCCGCCCAATGACAGGCTCACAATCGATCGAATCAGCCGGGAAGATCTGCATCTTCAGCTTGCGGGCTGAGCGCTGCAGGTTGCCGTTGTCGTCGGCAAAGTTCCAGGTGCCGATGAAGAAAAGGCGCGCCTCGAAAGGCAACTCCACGATCTTCTCGTCGGTCCAGAAATCCGGCTTGATGGTGCGAATGCGGGCCATGTCTGCAACCTCAGCCGCGGCGGCTCTTGCGTGAGACCGGCGCGCTGGCCTGGCCGTATTGCTCGCCCTTGTAGCCGGAGAGCCATTCAAGGTGCGCGTCAGTGCCGGGGACATGCGGGTTATCGTCCGCGTGCCTGCCGCGCCGGAAAGCCTCGGCTCCGGCGTCGCGCACGTGTTCCCGGGGTGTAAGTTCGTGAATCACTGTCTCTCCGTCCCTTTGCCTGGCGTGAAATGCCGGGGTGTGTATCGGGGTGACTTGACACCCCATTCACACCCCGTTCTCACCCCTTTCTCGCCACGACGCCGATGCGCTCGGCGTATATGCTCTTCATAACTTCCTCGCCGTGAGCGCTGATCATCAGCAACTCGCGAACGAACTCGGAGAGCGACATGCCCACTTCGCAAGCCCTGGCCTCCAAAGCCTCGCGGGTTTCCCAAGGCACCTTCACCTTGGGAATCTCGGCCGCCATCTTTCCGAAGAGGTTGCTACGTCCGCTGCGCGCCATGCCGTCGTCCCGGTCTGTCATCCCGAAATCCCCGTTGGTGGACCAAACCCGTTGCCCGCTGATCGATTTCGCAGGCTCTTGTCAAACCCAGGCGCGCTACCATTCTTGGCAGTCCCGCCCGCGACCACTCGTGTCGGTGGTCGCTTCAGTCTTTACGCAGGTGCTGCGGCGGATTCAGCCGCGGTTGTTTTGTGGTCCTTGGACTGCAGGAGCGATACGAAGTCGAGCTTTCCTTCCGAGGCCAGCACAAGTCGTTGGGCGAGCTTTACCGATGGGCGGCGGTGCCCATGGGCTATCTGGCTGAAATAGGCGTAGTTGGTCCCCGCCACTTCGCTCACGCGGGCGGCCTCCTCCGAGCCAAACTGCTTCAGGAAAGTCTTTGCATCCATCCCGCGCTCACTGAACTGTGGTCACCGATGGATTTACGATAGCAAAATGCTAGTGGCAAGTCAAAAGCATTTTGCGTGTTCCCGTACGTAGCAAATTGCTATGTAATGCCCCGTATGGATATCAGCGAGATCCGACGTCTCAACCTCCTACGCTTGATCGGCGACCAAACCATCACCTCATTCGCTGAGCGAGTGGGTGTTGCGCCCGCCTATCTCAGCCAGATCAAGAATCAGGCTGACGGGCGTGGAATGGGCAGTCGCACGGCTCGCCGTATTGAGGACGCTCTGGGCCTCCCCCACGGGAGCATCGACCACGAGCAAGGCGACTCATTGGGAGAGCTTCAGGAAGCCATTGAGCTGCTCAAGTCGCTGTCGGAGGGCACCAGGCGAGTAGCAATCGCCCAAATTAAGGCTCTCGCAGATCTGGATTCAGAAAAGGTTAATTCAGCACTCGCCGAAAACGCCATGGAACGTGATACCGTTGCCTCACGCACTTATGCCGAGAATGTCTCAGAACAAAGACAAAGGCTGAAGAGCACGCTCGAAGGTGGGGTCAATCGTGCAGGCAAACGTCACAAATCTGGTGGTGGATAGGGAGGCTGTCGAGGTCGCCCAGGAATTGCTGCGCAAAGCCACAGCGGGGGAACTCTGTGGCTTCATGTTTGCGGCGAGAACAATACACCGCGGGTACGAGTTCGCCATGACCGGCGCATTCAAGACAAACCCGTTGGAAGCCGCCGGCGCGTCAGGGCTGCTCCGAACCCTGGCGGAACAGCAAGCGATCGAACGCCTCTAAGGGCAGACCCTAACGCGGCGAATTGCCATGTTGTACTTCCGCACTACCCCCCAAGTGGGGTATACGAAGTCCGCCGCGTACGACGCCACTTTATTGAAGAAGATCGGCTTCTAGCAGACGAGGTCGCGCCCGAATCCATAAGCCCGCCGATTGGCGGGCTTTTTGTTTGCACTAGAGTCGCAAGGCGCTACGGGGCCGGGCGAGCAGCTCTGCCCGGCACAGGCATAGTCGCCTGTCATTTCCATTATGCCTGGCGACGGATATCGAGAATCTCGGCGCGGACGTTGCGATCCGTCATGTACAGCAGAAAGGCGGCCACTACAAAGGCCACAATTCCGACGCAGTCGGCCGACAGGTCCTCGCCGTAGGTCAGGGCCACCACTCCAACCGCAGTGGTGATGCAGACCAGCACCAAGCCGGAGATTGCACAGATGACGGCAGCACCGTAGCTGGTCATGAAGCGAAGAATGGCTTGCATGGGCTTTCTCCTGTTTCTTGTTGTCCAGGCAGATTAGCGCGCATTCCCTCTCCGCCATATCAGACAAAAGTATGTTTCAGCAGTGAACAGCCACGCACTTCCATGGCTCGTGCGCTTTCGCACATTTCAGATCGCATTTTGCTATTGCACGACTAATAGCAGTTTGCTATTGTTGACTCACGGCACGAACAAAGTGCTACCTGCCACGGGAGTCAGCAATGCGAACCAGCACCCTTCTCTTCACCTGCATCACCACCATCCTGGTGGTCGGCGCCGTGGTTTGCGCCGTTCTGCCGACCATGGCCTCAATCGCCCGCACCCTGACCGCCGCACTGGCGATCGCTCAGTAAAGGTGCCCGGCCATGAACCGCGAACAAGCCCGTGCCGACATCGCCGCGCAACTCGCGCGCGGCAACGTCGAATCCTTCTGCGGAGGCGATGACGCCCTCCTCTACCTCAGCAACCTCTTCATCCTGCGGAACGCCCGCCGGCGCGCTGGCGAATCCGATGCCGCCTATGCCGCCCGCGTTGGCTCCTTCCTGATATCCATGGTCGACGCAATCGGGCATGCGCTGATCGAAGAGAACGTCCCCTTCGTCTTGGCGGACGCCGCGGATCAGCCCGTAATCTGCGCAACCCGTGAAGCCTCCCTGCTGGCTATCAGCCGCCAGGTGGCACAGGACGTCCTGATGGCGCGAGGTGTGGCATGAACGCCGATCAAGCCGCCGTCCGCCAAGCGATCCAGGCCAACTGCAACACCGAGCTGCTCCGCGAGCTGCAGGCCGCCCACCGGATCATCCGGAACACCCTCGGGATTCTCTCCGTCAACCAGAAGGCAGTGCTGGCCGAGCGCAATGCGCGCGACGGCGTTGATGGCGAGGGCATTACCCGCGCCCATGAGCGCGAGGCTGTCATCAAGCGCGCCGGAGGTGTGGCATGAACGCGCCGACCGCAACTCAGATCGGGCTGCTGCAGCACACGCTGGGCATCAACGAGCATCGCCGCGAACCGTACCGCAACCACTTCGTCGCCAGCCCTGGACACCACGACATACCGGACCTCGAGCAGCTGGAGACGGCCGGTCTGATGATCCGTGGGCATCGTCCCGGCTTCCTGCCGGGCGACTCGATCGTCTTCTACACGACCGAAGCAGGCCGCGTGCTGGCGATCACGTCCCTGCCGGACCTGCCCGTTCTCACGGAAGCCCAGTCACGGTACGAGAAATACCGCGACGTCTGCGAATGCTACGACTCGTTCGCCGCGTTCCTCGGCATCTGCGAGACCAGCTACGAGGAGCGGGATAACACGGGTTGGCCGGATTACAAGCGGGTGCGCGAGTACCGGATGTACCGCGGCGGTCGCTGGGACAGCTATACCAGCAACCTGAAAGGCGAGTGGGCTCCGACCAAGAAGGAAGCCAAGGCCAGCTACAAAGCCGCGCTGAAGAAGCATCAGCAGCAGCAACGCGAATGGGCTGGGAGTGTCCTGTGAAGATCTTGCGCGCCCTCCTCTTCTGGTTCGGGATCTCCCTCGGCGTCATCGGCCTGTCTGGCCTCTACGCCTGGCTGAACCCTGACACGCCCTCCACTGCTATTTGGAGGCAGTCGTGATGTTTCGCATCTTCATCAACCGTCAGTGCGTCTATACCGGCCCGTTCGCCAGCTGGTGGGATGCCCATGACGCCGCAATCAACCGCGGCCTGCTGTGCGGGGCGCGCAACGTCCAGGTGAAAGCAGCATGAAGCTCTCCGAACGCCTTCTCGAAATCTTCGACGTACAGGTAGCAGTTGACCGGGCAAAGATCATCGAACAAGCCCCGGATCTTGATGCCCTGGGCGAGATCCTGGCCGCCGCACACTACGCCGGCGTGGAGATCGAACCCGATTGCATCCACGCGCATGGGGACTCGATTTTGTTGACCGGAAGCCAGCGAGTGGCTGCGCTCGAGTGGATGCTGCGCAGTGGCTTCAGTCTTCAGAGCGCCAGCCCTTCCGACTACTACCTACACAACCGCCTCGCGCATCCGGGGCTTCGTTGTCTGGTTGTCATCCTGACGCCGCTCGAGCGCAAGGTCCGGTCATGAGCATGCCCGGCTACCGCGCTCAGACCGCGGCCGACAACAAGGCGTTTGCCGAGCGTGCTAGCCGCGTCGGCAAGGCGCCCGTCCCGCCTGGGCTTCCCTCGGCGCAGGAGGTCGTCACCGCTATCGATGGCGTCCTGCAGTGCGAGAACTTCTATTCGCCGGCCGCGCAGGACGCACTCGCCCGCCTGGTGATCGTGCGCGAGCAGTTCGCCGCGTCCATCAAAGGGGAATGACCATGGCGATTGTTCATATTAGCTTGGACGTCAAAGGCTTCCTCGCCAACGCGCCCAAGCGCCAATACCGCGGCATGTTCCGCCATGACGACGGCCGCCAGATGACGCCGGACGAGGCGAAGCACCACCTGCTTGATGCCCTGGCCGCCGGCAACGAGTTCCTGCCTTTCGGCAAGTGCGACAACTTCGACCCGAAATCCGGCTGTCTCGGCCATCCAGAGGAGCCGAAATGAGCTCCCTGATCGTCGCTAGCAGCTTGGCTGCGTCTGCTTTCGCAATCGCTGCGCTGGGCGCCTACGCCAACTACCGATTTATCAAGCGCCTCACCGAGGGGGAGGGACTCGCAATGAAGCTGGTCAGCACCACCACCATGATCAAGCGCCTGTCAGGCCTGCTTGGCACCCGCGACCTTAGCGGGTGGGAGCAGGACTTTGTTCGCAAGCTAGCGGAACAGGCACAGGCCGGCCAGGTGACGCAGCTCACCGGCGCCCAAGTCGATAAGCTGGACGAGCTGCACGGGAGGCACTTCGCATGACCTGCACCCAAGAACGCTTCGAGCGCGACGTCGCCGAGCACCAGATGACTGTGCTCCACGAGGACGGCGTGTACCGCCACATCCGATTCCGCAGGCCCGACTCATCGAGCATGCACTTCGACTTGATCACCTACCCGGGCTATCTGGTCTACTCAGGTGATATGGGCTGCTACGTTTTCTCGCGCCTGCGGGACATGTTCGAGTTCTTCCGCACCGACCGGCTCCACGGGAAAGACCCGAGCAAGCTTTACATCAACCGTGGCTACTGGTCCGAGAAGCTGCAGGCCGTGGACGGCAATCGCCGCAACGGTAGCGCCACCGAGTTCTCCGAGGAGAAATTCAGGCGGGTCATCAACGAATACCGGCTCAACTGGATCCGTGATGGTCGCGACAGCCTCACCAAGGACCAACGCCGTGAACTGTGGGAAGCCGTCGATGATGACGTGCTGCGCTACCTTGACGACGGCGAGCATGCCGCATACCAGCATGCCCAGGAGTTCAGTTGGTCGGTCAAGCCAGACGGCCGGCGCCACACCTACGCCTTCGAGGATCTGTGGGAGCACGACTTCACCGAGTACACCTTCCACTTCACCTGGTGTTGTTACGCCATCGCCTGGGCGATCCGCCAGTACGACGCAGTGATGAGCGCCAAGTCTTTACCTACCGTCAAGGCGGTTGCGTAATGCACACGACCGCAATCTCGATGCGGCTGGCTGAGATCTGCGCATACAGATCGCCCGCTCGTATTAATTGGTTCGGCTGCCAAACCAGATCAAATCTTCTCAAGGAGTTCGTCGTATCTCTTCCGCTGTTCCACGCCCCGCTGCTGCAATGCCTTTGCGTGCTGAGTCACGTCCCTCATTGCTCTTGTGAGGGCACCAGGGAGTCGATGAAGACTAGGCTGCATCTCCTTGAGAAGAAGCTGCAGCTTCCGACGGAGATCGGCGCACCCTACTTGGACGTCAACGTCGTCAACTCTGTCTTGCACGAGTTCCAGGCGTTGAGCGAGAGCTTCACCGACATTATGTGGAAGAGGATTGACATTGCCGCTCAGCACACCTACCGAGCCACCTCCCAGAGAATTAACGAAGTGTTCTGCTTCAATCGCAAGGATGGTGAGCCGTGTGTGCTGCTCACGCTTCGTCTCAAGCCGACGACGTTCAGCATCTCTCTCGGAGTCTCGCCGCTGACGCCAAGGGATGTAGACCGCTATGCCGATAGCAACCACCGAGCCGACCGCCTGAACCCATGCAGCGGCGCCTTCCCCACGCCATTTCTCTGGCCACACGGCCCAAAAAAGTACCGAAGTGGCAACCAAGGCAAGAGTCCCCATCCCGAAAAGAAAAAATGCGCCACTCCAGCGCAAAACACGATCGTGCACTTTCGACCCTCCCCATTTTTGCGAGGCATCCTAGCATGATCCGCGACCAGTTCCTGCTCGACATCGCACCCGAAATCATCATCGACAACTTCGCCGGCGGTGGCGGTGCCAGCTGCGGCATCGAGCTGGCCCTCGGCCGGCACGTCGACATCGCCGTCAACCACGACCCCGAGGCCGTGGCCATGCACGCCATGAATCATCCCCAGACGGAACACCACTGCGAAAGCGTGTGGGACGTGGATCCGCTTGATCTGGTGAAGGGGCGGCCGGTGGGCCTCGCCTGGTTCAGCCCCGACTGCAAGCATTTCAGCAAGGCCAAGGGCGGCAAGCCGCGCGACAAGAAGATCCGGGGCCTAGCCTGGGTGGCGATGCGCTGGGCGGCATTGGTCCGGCCGCGCGTCATCATCTTGGAGAACGTCGAGGAGTTCCAGACGTGGGGCCCCGTGCTTTCCGATGGAAACCCCTGCCCGAAGCGCAAGGGCGACACGTTCCGCTCGTTCGTGCGCCAGCTGCAGGAGAAGGGCTACGCCGTGGAATGGCGCGAGCTGCGGGCCTGCGATTTCGGCGCGCCGACGATCCGCAAGCGCCTGTTCCTGATTGCCCGCTGTGACGGCAAACCCATCGTCTGGCCGGAGCCGACACACGGCGCGCCAGGCAGCGCCGCGGTGAAGGGCAGGCAACGCAAGCCGTGGCGCACTGCAGCAGAGTGTATCGACTGGTCGATCCCCTGCCCTTCGATATTCGAGCGCGCCCGGCCGCTGGCCGAAGCCACGCAGCGCCGAATCGCGCGCGGCCTGCGCCGGTACGTGATCGACGCCGCTGACCCGTTCACGGTGAAGCTTCCTACCACCACCGCGGCGCCGATCATTACCGAGTGCGCAAACGCTTCGAATGAACGCTCTTGGCGCACGGATGAGCCGCTGCGCACGCAGTGCGCGGAGGTCAAGGGAGGCCATTTCGCCATAGCGTCTGCCACGCTGATTCAGACAGGCTACGGCGAGCGCCCCGGCCAAGCGCCGCGCGCGCCGGGGCTCGACAAGCCGTTGGGCACCACTGTCGCCGGTGGCGTCAAGCATGCGCTGGTGTCCGCCTTCCTCGCCAAGCACTACGGCGGAAACGAAACGCCCGGCGCAGACCTGCGCGATCCGGCTAGCACGATCACCGCCAAGGATCACCACGCGCTGGTTTCGTCGCACCTGGTGAAGCTCCGCGGCGAATGCACGGGCAGCCCCACCGACGCGCCGGGGCCCACCATCACCGCCGGCGGCACGCACATCGGCGATGTCCGGGCCTTCCTCGTGAAGTACTACAGCGAGGGCGGCCAGGATCAGGACTGCCGCGACCCGATGCACACCATTCCGACCAAGGACCGTCTCGGCCTGGTGACGGTGGCCGGCGAGCAGTACCAGATCGCCGACATCGGCATGCGCATGCTCGTGCCGCCCGAGCTGTACCGCGCCCAAGGCTTTCCGAGCACCTACATCTTCGCGCCGACGATTGATCCTGCCGACCCCTTACTGGCGTTCGTGCGTGAGGCCCTGATGTGCATGGGGAAGATGAAAGCCTACCGCCTGCCTCAGCACGCCCAAGTGCGCATGTGCGGCAACAGCGTCAGCCCGCCGATGGCCGCTGCGCTGGTTCGGGTCAACGTGCCGGAAATGGCCAGCTGGACGGCCAAAGAATCGAAGGCAATCAGGGAGGCAGCATGAAACTCTTCACCGTAGAAGTGAGCGTAATCGCTGTGGTGATGGCGGAGAGCGAGATGGATGCATTCACCATCGCTCACAACCACCGCCGCGACATCTGGGATGAGGGGGATCCGGACATCGACGTCCACGGCGAAATCAAGAGCCTGGCCCGACTGCCGGCCGACTGGGACCCGATGTGCCTGCCCTATGGCGGCGACGGCGAGACGCGCCTGAAAGACCTGCTGCCAGAGACTGAGCCCGCGCGCGACACCCGCACCATCGACATGTTCGAGAGCCAGGAGGCTACTACTGCTGGGGAGGCAGCTTGAGAGCCTCACCTACTCATTCTAAAGGCCTACTTGATCGCGGCCAGTTGTGCCGAGATTCGTTGCTTGATGTCTTCGCAAGCGACGCACATTTCACCGAGCCCGGTGAAAAAGGCATCGTGCTGAGCTGCATCCATGCTGCTGTGGAGGCGAATAGCAGCTTCGACGTTCTCTCGGAATTGGCGCACGGTGCCGCTCAACATGAGGACCAACCTGACGAGTTCGGGTGTATTCAGCTCATGAAGCGGGATAGCCGTGACTGCTTTCTCAATCTCACCCAGACCATGCTGATCGAAGTGCTTATCGCCAACACCAATCAGGTAGAGGGCTTCCCTGTCCTTGATCTCGCTGGCCGCGTGCCCAAGCATTTGGCGAGCTGCTGTGGCAATTTCCAAGACTGCGCCGGCCAATGTCTTCCGAGCATGCAGCCGATCCGACCGCTGAAGTCGCGTTCCAGTGCGGCCCGCCCACCAGATAGCAGCAACCGACGCGACGGCTTGCGCCCATCCCGCGAGGGCTTGGTGGGACTCAATCCACTGAAGGATGCATGCCATGCGTGAACTCCCGATTTTGTTTTCTGGCGCTATGGTACGGGCGATTCTGGACGGCCGGAAGACTCAGACGCGTCGGATCGTGAAGCCGTGCAAAGACATCAGCGTCGGTTGCATGCTGGCGGCTCACGAACTAGCGGGCGAGATCAATAACGGGGATCTCTCGAACTCTCGTTATGGCCGGCCCGGCGATAGGCTATGGGTCCGAGAGACCTGGCAAGGCCCGATGTGGGATGGCGAATGGGAGGATCGTCCCGCAGACGCTAAATCGCCGAAGTACTGCCAGTATGCGGCCGACGGCGGCCCAATCCCCGAGTACCTGGACGCCGAAGACAACCTGCGCCAAGGCTGGAGGCCCAGCATCCACATGCCGCGCTGGGCCTGCCGTCTGACGCTGGAGATCACCGGCGTGCGGGTGGAGAAATTGGGTGACTGCAGCGAGGCCGACGCCATCGCGGAGGGCATCGCTCCGGAACTGGACGGGTGGACTGACTACAGCAACCCGAGCTGCCAGATGTGCATGAACCCGATGGACTCTTATCGCACGCTGTGGGACAGCATCAACGGCGCCGGCGCATGGGAGGCCAATCCATGGGTGTGGGTAGTGGAGTTTAGGAGGATCGCACCGTGACCCGCCCCACCCTAGCCCGCACCGCGGGGATCCTGGGCGGCAATGCCGACTTCCGACGCTTCCTGGCTGAGCGCTACCCGGCGGCCTGGGCTCAGTTCGGCGCGCTACGCGACACCGAGCGCGCGGCCGCCGTGGTCCGCGCCGTGTGCGGCATCGATTCACGCAGCGAGCTGGACCGCGACCCCGAGGCCGCTCAACGCTTCCACACCAAGCTCGGCTTCCCCTTCAACGCCTGGCGGCCGCAACGGCCAGAGCTGGAGCGCCCATGATCGAATCCATCATCAAACCCAAGCGCCCGACCGGCCCAGGCTGGATTCGTGAGACGGGACCGGAAATCGAAGCTATCATGCGCGCCGCTGCGATGGGCTTCGCTTGCGAGGCCTGGTTGCACCCTGGATCCGGCATTGCCACGTTCAGCGCGGTAGAGGTGGCGCACGATCCCGGTCAGCCTGACCTCGGCCCCGAATACCACCTGAGCATCAGCAAGAACGATGGCCGCGGCGGGACGCGACGCACGACCAGCGCCGAGGCGCTCTGGTGCCTGGCGCAATTCGAGCTAATCGACGCCAAGGAAGACAACCACGTGCCGCACGGCCTGGTGCGCAACTTCTGGCGGCCGGTCACCGACCAGCTGTCCGGCTATGAGTGCCCGTGCGCCAACGATGAGCCGGCCATGCTGGAGGACAAGGGCGACTACGTCTGGCGCGGGGTGACGGAATGAACTGCCGCGGCGTAGGTACCTATCTCACGGTGGCCGAACTCGCAGAGCTGGTCGGATGTCAGCCGACCAGCCACAGCTGCATGAAGCGCTGGCTCACGAAGCATGGCTGGCCCTTCGCGGTAAACATTGCCGGTGTACCCCAGGTGAGCCGCGCATACCACGCGGCCCGCATGACCGGGACCGCCAACCAGAGCGCCAATGATGGCGCCGAAGACGAACCAAACTTCGAAGCACTGCTCGCATGATTTCCCGCCGAAAGACCCCTGATGGCCTACCGTTCCGCTTGTACCGGCGCGAGGGGAAGTTCAAGGTTAGCTATGGGTACAAGCTGCCGAACGGAACATGGGCCTTCCGCCTATCTGCCCAGCGCAACAAACCTGATGCTGTCGCCGAGATCGACCTGGAAGCAAGGCGGCGCGCCGACGAGCTGAATGGCAATTTCGTGCTGGCAGGTACTACGGAAGCCCTGATCAGCGAGTACTTCAAATGGCAAACCCGCCTGCCCGCCGACAGCGAAAAGCGGAAGGCGGACATCACGCTGGCCGAGAACCGCATTGAGGCCAAAAACCTCATCAAGGTGTTCGGCAAGGTCAAACCCGCATCGATCAAGCCGCACCACATCTACCGGTACCTAGATCGGCGCGCAGAACTCGGGGCACCGGCCAAGGCCAACAAGGAGATCGCCCTGCTGTCGGCGGTACTCGAGTATGGCCGCCGGTTGGGCGAACTGCAGGACAACCCCTGCCGCGGCATCAAGTACAACCCGACCCGGCCAAGGCAAAAGTATGTCCAGCCTCATGAGATCGCTCTCGCGCTGGAGATTGGGCGGGCCCGCGGCGGCAGCTACCTGGTACTCGCGCTATGCGTGCACGTGGCCTACTTGACTGTCAGCCGACCAGAGGAGATGCGCACTCTTGTTAGGCAGGCCTCGACCGAGGAGGGGCTCGTGGTTCCCGTTGGCAAGCGAAAGGGAGGCCAAATCCAGCGCACGAAGCTCGTCCGCTGGTCGCCCATTCTCCAGCAAGCCATCAATGAAGCACTGGCACTGCAGCGCACGGCCAGCATCTATGTGTTCGGAAACTCGTCCGGCCAGGTCTACAGCCGCAGCGGCTGGAACACGATCTGGAAACGCCTGATGGGGTACTGCCAGGCGACTGCCACTGAACGCGACATCCAGTTCAGCCCGTTCACCCTGGCCGACATGCGACCCAGTGCCGTCACCGATCGGATGGAGGAAGGCGACGACCGCATCACGGACGCCACCGGCCACGCCGACGGAAAGATGGTGGCAAAGGTCTATGATCGCCGAAGAGTGAGAAAGGTCCGCCCAACTGCCTGACAGACCAATCTCGCTGTGCCGACCTACTCTGAGGTGGCGTTGCGTGCCTGGAGAATCGCAATAATCTGATCAGCTCCGAGGTTGGCACCAATCAAGGTCTTACGCATGGGCTCAAACGCACGAAGCATCGCCCTGTAAGCCCCAACCATCGGCACATGCGAATTCATGTCCCGCCCCTTGAACTCGCCGAACCGGCCCATCTTCTCCACAAAGAAGAGTGCGATTCCCATATAGGAGGCCTCATTGTTTCCGTCAAAGCCGCGAAACGCGACGTGCTTGCCTAGGGGACCAACCTCCCGCTCAATCCGATCCCGATCGTCTTGATCGAGATTCCGATAGCCGATCTCGACGAAGCTCCACATGTCCAGAACGTTGACGACGAACCGCACTTCTGTCGGTTCATCTTCATAGTCGTGGTAGAGCCCGTGCATTTTCCACTTAAGTGCCCAGCTGTGGCCGCCGCAGATTGCCTCGGACACGAAGTCGGGGTCAATCTCCCCGCTCTTCATTCCCAGATGCTTGTAGATGTCACGCAACATGATCGTGAGCAGCTTTTCCCCATCGCTGAACTTCACGCGGTCGCCGCCTGTACGCGACAGGCCCAATTCCACGAGGCGCCTAACGGCCTCGGATCGCGTCGGCAGGTCTTCCTGTTCTCCCCGCCAATCATCGATGCGAGCAAGAACGTCCTCGTCCATCCGTAGTTCAAAACGCTCTGTCTTGGGTGGCATTTCGGCCTCCGTGAAATACGACGAAACTACGTCATGTACGTAATACTACCGTACATAACGGAAATGTCAACGGAGGTTCGGGGGGAGTGGGGAGAAGACCACAGGTTGCGTGCTTAAGTTGGAACGCAAAAAGCCCACCGCAATGGGTGGGCTTTTCAAATTCAAGTTCCAAAAATTGGAAGATCATCTTCCAAAAATCGGGTTAAGTCAGTGGGCCTTAACCTTGGAACCTAATGAATACTTGGGGTGGCTGATGGGACTCGAACCCACGACGACAGGAATCACAATCCTGGACTCTACCAACTGAGCTACAGCCACCGTAGAGGTCATCAGCGAAGCGCTGATCGACGAAAAACAAGATTATACAAACAGTTTTACGAGATGGCTAGTATCCCGCACAATTTTTTTTGAGAGGGTCACGCCCGGGGTGGGACCCACTTTGCCTCGAGCAGCACGGCTTCCTTGATTGCGTCGATGGTGTCGGCCTCGGTGTCGAACTGACCGAGAAGACGGCGCGACTTGCCGTTCAACACCGCTTCCTGGAGCGCCTTGCCGGCGGCGTCGGACGTGCCGCGCTGCCAGCAGTAGCGAGCGGTCCATTTGCCATCCTGCAACTGCTCGGCGACCCATACCAGCCGGAAGTCTTTAAAGACTTCGCCGAACGGCTCCTCATTTTCCACGTCCGATTTTTCCACGCTTGCCGCCTTCCCGGACCGTGCGAGGTGCCGCTCAGCCGCCAGCGCGTACTTCGCTGGCGCCCCGACCTCAGCATCGGTCCGCGTGCTTGAATTCGCTTCGCCTGTGGCGCTGCGAATGATCGTATCACGCTCATCAACCCGGCAGGCGAACCGCTCAGGGGTCGACGCGCCGCGCCTTGCGGCATATCAGCAATCGCGGGACGAGGGCGCGGCCCCCACCTCGGCAGGGTTCTTGGCGGACATGCTCGAAGCGATACTTTCGCCTGAGGGACATTGACCCCCTCGACTTCCCGTCAGGCAGCCCGCTCCCCAGCGTACTGCCTGCCTCTTTTCCCTCCTCGCTCTTTCCGCGCCGGCAATGCGCGGAACCGGAACCTCAGGGCGGCGCCACGGCCCAACCATCGTTAGTACAAGAAGGAGTGGGAATGCGAAAGCTGTTCTGGCGGATGTCGGGAATCGTGGCGATGACGGCATTGGTGGCCGCACTGGGCGGGTGCGCCGGCGGCGTGACGGACGGACGGGAATCTGGCATTACGACATACGGCACGCTGGATGTCGGCGTGAGCCATACGCGCTAGCGCGAGCGGGTGATCGATGAAACTCTCATGCGCAGTTGCCGTCAAATCCCTGCGTCTGGCGCAGGAATACTGAGCGCAAAAAAAAGAGTCCGCAGCGCGGACTCTTAACTTTAGCGATCTCAAATGCCCTGAAGGCAGTTGCAATGTACCTGTCATCTGCAAACTGCACCATTCGGGTAAACGAAGAGCGCGAAGCGCTCGGCGAACGGCGCCAAACAAAGCCGACGAAAAAAAAGCCCGCCGAAGCGGGCTGAATAATCAGTTGAAGAAAGCCCTGTATTCGAGGGCAGGCACAGTGTATGAAAGTGCCCTGCCTCGGCGAATTAGGGGAATCCCTTTGCGGACGCCAGTTTCCGGGCGAGGAGCATTTCAGGTGCCGCCCGCGCTACCCTCTGGCAAGCATGCACAATTCCGCAATTCGGATTTAGAGCAAAGGCTCGGCAATGCCACGGAGCAGGGCCTGCCGGCAGCATGCATTACGCCGCCAGGGGCGCGGAGGCTGGCGAGTGCAAATGCTCCCGGGCCTCTTCGAACAGCGCATCCACATCCGCGCGCGTACGCGCCGCATTCATCCGCTTTGCATCCGACAGCACGCGGCGCCAGCCCCGCCCGCCGGCAACACCACGGTGCAGGCCGAGCATATGCCGCGTGACGGCACCCATATAACCGCCCCGCTCCACCAGGTCGCCGATATAGCGCTGCATCGACAGTTCGACGTCCAGACGTGAAAGCACCGGCGAACTGGTGTCGCCATAGAAGCGTGCATCCATTTCTGCCAGCACATACGGCTGGTGATAGGCCTCCCGGCCAATCATCACGCCGTCGACGTGCTGCAGGTGACTCTCCATCTCCTCATAGCTGACAATGCCGCCATTGATCAGGATCTCCAACTCAGGAAATTCCTGTTTCAGCTGGTACGCAACTTCATAGCGCAGCGGCGGGATTTCACGGTTCTCTTTCGGGCTCAGGCCTTTCAGGATGGCATTGCGCGCGTGGACGATAAAGGTGCGGCAGCCCGCCTCGGCCACGGTGCCGACAAAATCCCGAACAAAATCATAATGCTCGGTTTTGTCGATGCCGATGCGATGCTTGACGGTCACCGGAATACTGACCGCATCGCGCATCGCCTTCACGCAGTCGGCCACCAGTTGCGGCTCGGCCATCAGGCAGGCACCGAATGCGCCGCGCTGCACACGCTCTGACGGGCAGCCACAATTCAGGTTGACCTCGGCATAGCCCCACTGCTGGCCGAGCTTTGCCGCCATGGCGAGGTCCGCCGGCTCGCTGCCGCCTAGCTGCAGCGCGACCGGATGTTCGGCTGCGTCAAAATCCAGATGCCGCGGCACGTCGCCATGCAGCAGCGCGCCGGTCGTCACCATCTCCGTATACAGCCATGTGTGGCGGCTGAGTTGGCGATGGAATGTGCGGCAATGGCGATCAGTCCAGTCCATCATGGGGGCCACAGAAATCCGGCGAGGCCTGATTTTTCCTTGATTCCCTTGTGTGTACTCGGTTTGCGGGATGCCACGTGTCTGTTCCATTTCCTGCTGATTCTGCCTGTTTCGTCCTATTTTCGGACTGAAGTGCTACGATGTAGCACCATCACAATTTGTGTAGCACTGAGCCTATGGGGACGATCACAGAACGCGTGCGAAAGGACGGAAGTATAGGGTACACGGCGCAGATCCGCCTGAAGCAAGGCGGTGCCGTGGTTTTCACCGAGGCCAAGACTTTCGACCGCCGGCCGGCAGCGGCATCATGGCTGGACAAGCGCGAGCGGGAGTTGGCGCAGCCTGGCGCGCTGGACGTGGCCAAGCAGGAGGACCCGACTCTGGCGGAGGTCATCAAGAAGGTGACCGAGGAGTCGACAAAGAAGATCGGTCGGACGAAGGCCCAAGTGCTACGGACGATCGCCCATTCGGATTTCGGCCAGAAGCGCTGCTCACAAATCGGTAGCGCGGACATCGTCGCGTACGCCCGCAGCCTGGAAGTGCTACCCCAGACCGCCGGCAACTATATGGCGCACCTCAGTTCGGTGTTCTCGATCGCGCGGCCGGCGTGGGGATACCCGCTCAGTGAGCAGGCCATGGTGGACGCACGGAAGGTGCTGGGCAAGCTGGGGGCCATCAGCAAGTCAAAGCGACGGGACCGCCGCCCCACCCTTGATGAGTTGGACAAATTGATGGAGCACTTCGGAAGGATCCGGGCGAAACGCGTCGACAGCAACGATATGCAGGCGATAACCGCCTTCGCCATCTTCTCGACGCGTCGGCAGGAGGAAATCACCTGCCTGACCTACGAGGACTTGGACGTAACCCACAGCCGTATCATGGTCCGCGACATGAAACACCCGGGGGAGAAGATCGGGAACGACCAGTGGTGCGACTTGCCGCCAGAGGCGCTCCGGATCATTCAGGCGCAACCGCATAAGACCGGGCGAATATTCCGGGCCAACTCGGACGCCATCAGCGCCGCATTTACCCGAGCGTGCCTGTTCCTGACCATCCCTGACCTGCACTTCCACGATCTGCGACACGAGGGTGCCAGCCGGCTGTTCGAGATGGGTCTTACCATTCCGCACGTCGCCGCAGTGACCGGGCACCGCAGTTGGTCGAGCCTGCAGCGCTACACACACCTGAGGCATACCGGCGATCGGTTCGTGGGGTGGAAATGGTTGGACGTAATTGCGCCACAAGAAAAAAATCCCTCCCACGCAGCATGACTGTTATCGCTTGGCGAGTGGTGTTCTGCGCCGCTGCCGGTGCAGCATACCTGCACCCCATGCAGGTCGGCAATCAACCGAAAAGTCAATGCTGGTGCGGGTTTCCAGGGGCAGCTTCTAATAAAATGCTCAAGAGTTGGGCACGTAGTCATGCGGGTTGCAAGGAAGCGGGCTTCTATTTATTAGAAGCTCATTGGGCTGCAGGGCCGGCACACGCGGCAGTGTCGCCAACTATCAAACCTCGATCAAGGCGCTATCCGTCGCAGCTACGAGACCCTTGAGAAATCGGATCGCCTTGTCAAGGTCCTCGCGCTTCACCAGATGTGGCGCTGGAGGCACCCCCGCAATCACCGGCTTCGACCGGTGCACGGCCTCTCCCCGTTTTACAATCAGTTCGTCGAGCGTTTTGCTGGCTTTGGCCGGGTCAAAGTGCAGCCACTCCCAGTGGCCAATAACATCGACCTCGAGGAAATCTTTGAACAACCGCCGCGTCTTCTCGGTAGATGGGCTATGGAAACGCCTAAGTTCTTCTTCCAGTTTGCCTTGGACGAATTTTCCTATGTAACTGCCGGTCACGACGCGCAGTCGGCGCGCCACCTCTTCGCGTACTCGATCCTCGATGTACGTTTCCCAGGCGGTAAGGGCCATCACAAGCCCTGCGCGTTTGAGCACTTCGGCATTCTCGGAAGGCGGTTTAGGCATTCGATCGAAATGTGCCAGCAACTCTTCTGCATCTTTGATCGAGCTTTCAAAAGATTCTCTTGCTTTTGACATGTGTGGCAATGAGCGAAGTGTGGGACTATCCAGCCAATATCCGCGGTCGAAAACTCAACGCAGTGCCCTACCCCCCGCTTAAAGCTGGGGAAGGGTTCAGCGATTCGATCCTCGTGTCACTGCGAGATTTTGAGGTATTCGTCAGTCGCGAATTTTCTAACCACGACCAATCCCGCCTCAGATTTCGCAGAGTCACATCCGAAAAATGTCCACCTTGGTTTCAAGGCATTTGCGCAGGCTCAGGTCATGCGCCCCCACCTCGAACCATCCCCCTGGCTTCTGATAGAAGTCCAAACCGCGGCCGATCTTGACGACCCACCCGTTATCGAGACGAATCTCCCGGTCATGTATATTGGGATTGAGCTTTACCTCAAGCTCAACATCCTGCTCCAACAGACTCTGCTTGAGCTCTTCCATCTTTTCGGCTATTTCGGCCAACTGCGTCTTGTCATCGTACCCGGTAATCAGGTTAATCTTTTTCACCGTGCTGGACTTCAGGACAGTTTCGCAAAAGCGCACAAAGTTCTGGATCTGATGCTGGAGGCGGATGTAGGGGTCTTCTATGACAACTGCCTTCGCCCCTTGCAAATACGGGCCAAGAATTGACTCATAGCTGTAGCCCGTATCCCCATACAGGATGGTGAAATGCTGCTCCCTGGGTTCGCCTGCTGCCGGTGTGGACGCAACCACTGCAGAAGCCGGAGCACTCTGCGGCTGGGCCGGCAAAGGAGCCATGTCAACGGCGGGCACCGGCTTGGCCTCGACCAGCGCACTTGGCTGCTCCGCTGCTTGACTTAATCGGCGACGAGCCGGCTGCTGCGTCGCCGCAGCATCCTTCGACTCCGGACAGAAAACCACAACTTCCTCCCCTCCCGCATTGAAGTAAGACAGATTGATGCGCGCAAACTCGTCGTCCGGTTTGCGCTTGTTCATCTGTTCCTTCACCCGGCGCCGGCATTCCATTGCGTAGACGACGTACTCTTCAAATTCCTCGTCAGTCGGCGTACCGGTCGGGTGCAGGATCTTCAAGAACGCACAGACTGTCTTCTTGATGCCCTTCTCATCGCGACCCTCGATCGACTTGCCTAGGCGGATGCGCTTGCTGACTTCCTCATACCGGTTGGTGTGCTTGAACTGGTAGTGGAAGGCTTCGGCCAGGTAGTCCGTGATAAATCCGTAGCGGCTAGTCAGGAACTCGCTGCTGTTCTTGGGCATCTCCCAGCCTGGAATGTATGCGGCAAAGCGGTCCTGAATTGCATAGTCAAACTCCGGCGGTAGTGGCAAGAACAAATCATGTTGAGTTGAGTTGACAACCTGTTGTACAGACTCATCAAAATTGCCGACAAAGCTCAAACTGGCGTCGGCAATGACTTCCGCACCCCGGGAAAACCGCCCGTTGGCCATGAAGTCCTTCATGATTTGAATGGTGTCTGGATCACGCACCTTGATCCCACCAATTTCATCAAACGCCACGGTATCCCAGTAACCGACAAGCCCCACCTTACGGCGGGCGTTGTTATAAAACAGTGTGGACTTAGTCGCCTGTCCGCCAGAGATCAACGTCGCGTAAGGTGAGAACTCGCTGAAGAAATACGACTTCCCCGTGCCGCGCGGCCCAAGCTCGATGTAGTTGTAGTTGGGCTCAACCAAGGCTGCAAGACGCGCGATGAAGTGCATCTTCACTCGCTGCGAGAGCTTTGAAGGCTCAAGGCCAACTGAACGCATGATGACGTCCAGCCACTCGTCACGCGTAAAGGCGCCTCGGCCCTCAGCGTAGCGCTCGAAATCGAAACGCGACAACTGGATCGGCCGCAACTCCTCTATATAGAAGGCGTAATCGTCATCCTCAATATCGTTGTGAGACAGCGTCACCTCGGCCCAAATCCCACCCTCGAGTAGGCGGTCGTTATCGCGGTAGAACTTCTCGCCAATTGCAATGCGCTGCGAGTTGAAATTTTCCAGCGAGGCCCAGTGACGCTTCTCCTTCTCGACATAGCGGACGTGAACCTTGTCGATAAACCGATGCTTGCCCTTGGTCGCCACCTTCGACTGAGCAGCATTGGCCTCATCGGGGCGAACATAGTTCTCCTGTAGCGAGGAGAGCACGGCCTCCATGCCAGCATCCATTTCCGCTTGATCATTGCTGGCGCAGTACTTGGCAAGCAGAAACTCCAGAACGAACGTCGGGACGTTGGTGCCTTTCTTGATTCGATGCAGCAAGTCCTTACGCAGAACTTTGCCGTCGAAGGTCGCGTTTAGCTTTTGGTCGAGTTCGTCCATCTGACTCATTCCGTATAGTCGGTTTCAATCGCAAGGGCGCTGTACGCAGCGAGCGTGGTGGGATTCAGCGCCTTGATCGAGAACTTGCCCCTGAACTCGTCGTCCATGCGCAGCGCAATCTGCTTGCGCTGCCCAGGCATCAAAGTCACCGTCCGGGTTGCTGGATTCACATCACCGCCCGGCCGCGGCTCACCAACCACGTTGCCCTTGCTGTCCTGCGCTTCCAGCAAGATTTCGACACTCACCCCCTGCGAAAACATATCGTCGGAAACCAGTATGACTTCGATGACCGGCAACCTAGTAGTAATTCGTTTGGCCCCGTTCTTGTAGCTGAGTTCAACCCCTACTTTGCGCAGCTCCGGCTGCCCTGCGGCATCAAGGCGTGCGACCAGCACCGGCACAACGGCTTCGGGCAATGATGCGCCACCGTGAAAATACAAATGGCCGGATCGGTAAGGAGCCATGCTTCGAGGCAGGGCCACCTGCGCGAAGTCCCCGCGAATGCCGATCTTCTCGGCACTGACCACCAGACTGTGGGAATCGGCCGTTCCATCACCCAGCATCATACGATCATGTGCATTGACCGGCCACTTCCCCTGGGGCTTGACACACACGTCGCCAGCTTCCGCATGGGCATTGAGGAAGAAGCCATGGTCCGTCACGATCACTGCTTCTTTAAAACCCATGCTGCGCAGCTTGTGCAGCGCTACCCGGATCAGCTTGAGAGTACCTGGAATGAGGCCGAGCGTCGTCTCCGGGTTACTCTCCAATTGGCTGTCGATTTCTGTGGATCGCAGGACCAGCAGGTCGACGGTCTCCGCGATCTTCGGTTTTCCGCGCACAAAATCATTCAGCACCATCTCATCGAAGCGGTCGCCGAGGCGTTTCTTGAACACATCCATGCGTTGAGTCACGCTGCCCACCGGCATCCCGGCCAACTTCGGAACCAAGGAGTCGTTTTCCAGCGCCAAGCTCAGGTTGGTGCGTGCGCCGGGCAACAGACTCGCCATCCCTACCAACGTGATCGTGGGCAACTGCGCATAAGCGGCTTGCAGTTCGACCGGCCCGTCTTCGGCGAGCAGCTTTTCGAGCGCCACACCCAACTCATAACGCAAGGCGTCCACCATCAGGTAGGCGATCTTGCGACCACTTTCCTTGAGCCGGTCCGCCACCACGCGATCAAAGGCATCGGCATTCGCCATACGGCCGGTCGGTGGCCACCCGCCGGTCTCGACGTGTTTCACGAACACGCCCTGTACCTTTTCGGCGAGCCGGCGATAACGCGCTCGCGCCTGGCTGATCACTTCATGCATCAAGCCGTGTTGGTCGAGAAAATCGCCCACCGCTTGTTCAAACTCACGTTGCAGTCGATCTGCTTCCCGAAGGCTCCCCAGGTAGAAGTCGAGCAGATCGGCCTGGCAACGGGCGTGAGCCGGTAGCTGGCGCTCGTAGTCGTCGCAGGCCTCCACCAAACTGAGTCCAGCCCTCACCAACTCCCACTGAGCCTGGCTTTCGCCCTTACCGAGCCACACCGAGCTCTTGTAGCGCGTAAGCACACGGCGCGTTGCGTCGGTGTGGTTGGTGATGATGCCCTTGATGGCGGCGCGTAGGAAAGTTCGTTCTTCAAACGGGAAGGTGTCCCGCTCGCCTAGGTCATCAATGGCAGCGCACAGGTCGGACAGGTTCAATTCTGCCTCGATGGCCTCGGCGCGCTCGATATACACAGCACGCGACTTCGGGTCGCTTCGCAGCCGGTCGCACACATCCTCGACGATGGGCCTGGCTTCCATCGATGCACGCGGCACGCCCTTCAGGGTGTCTGGCAATGCCCCCGGCAGGTCGAAGACGAACTCGCTGAACAACACATAGCGCCAAAGTTCCTCGGCCAGTGCCGTCCACGTCTTGCCGCGCGTCTTCACCGTCATGGCTAAAGTCGCTCGCAGGAAGTCGCGGGCCTCTTGCACCCATCCTTCCTGAGCATTTAGTGCTTCGCTCTGGGCTGAGGTAGGCGCCAGCAAGGCTGCAAGGATTTCGCGGCCCGACTCAACCGTCAGGGTCGCACGCAACTGCGGCCAACTCACTCCGCCACCGATCGCATCAACTACCGCAAACGTCGGTCCCGCCGGCGACCCAGCAAACACCTGACGAATCTCCGTAGCGTGATCAGGCTTGGCTCGCAGGCAAAGGCTCAAGTATTCGTCACCGTCGTCCTGGGGGAAAACCGCACCGCATTCGGCGTAGAGCGCGAAGGGGTCTGCCTGCTTTTGCTCGTCGGTCTCCGGCCGCTTTGCCGGGACATAGATTAGAACCCCTTCGAGAGATGGCTCTCCCTTCTTAGGAGGCTGTCCAATCTCTCTCAAAGCCAGCAGGGCCGCCTCGCGGCTCTCAATGCTGCTCTCAGACGCGTCCACCACGCGCACTTTGTCGGCAAGCAGGTCAAAGCACTGCTCGCGGTAGCGCTTGTCGGCGTCGTACACCACTAGGCAGCCCGACAGCTTCAATCGCGGGCGCAGTACGCTCTCACGGATGAATTCGGCGATAGTCATTTATCCTCCCGCAGGCTCAGGATATATTTCACTTCCTTGAGCTTCTTGTCTGTTCGTGCTGTGATCGCAGCCTCGTTCCAATCGACGCGATCTGCCAGATTGGCATTCAGGTAAAGCCCATTACGGTAGTCTTGAACGCTGCTGATCATTCTTCACCCCGGGTCTTCTTGTTGCCGCGCGCCTTTTTGGCCGTGGCTTCAGGCTCGACATACAGGTCCTCCAGACCATGGGCGATGGCGAGCGACTTGTCTGTCTTGCACTTCTCGCGCACGCGGTCGAGCCAATAGTTCATGGCTAGGTGTGCCCAGTCGTAGTCGCCTTTTTCCAGCTTGGCCCAGGTATCCTTGAGGACCTTTTGCCATGGCTTGTGTCTGAACAGCGACCACAGAGGCGCGGCGCTGATTTGTACCCCATCGTCGTGGTTGGGCTTGTAGGTTGGAGCCAGCTTGAGCAGGGTGTCGCGGAGTTCGATCAATTCCAGCTCGAATGTTTGCAGGCTTTCGAACTGCTGTTCATCGTCGCGTGAACGGGCCACCCCTTTGTTGCGCAGGGCGACCACATCGTCACCCACCTGCTTGAGCTTGGGCTCAACAAAGTCATTGATCGCCGTGTAGAGCGTCTGGCTGCTCAGGCTGGGGTAGTAAACCCAAAGCGTGTAGCTACCTGACGTGGTGGTCAATGGCCAGTAGATAGGCGCTTTGCGGCGGCTCTTGGAGTAGCGCTGCAGATGGAAAGCAAAGAACTCCTTGTGGAGCCAGCGCCGCACGTCGTCGGGTACCGGAACGCCCGCAGCCAGCAGGACTTCCTCGACCAAATGGGTCAGGTCGTGAGTATGCCCAGGGTCGTCAACCAAGATATCTGCTGCGCGGTGAAACACCTCCTTGTCAGTGCCAACCATGCCCGGACTAATTGAGGGCATTGGCTCGAAGGGAACAGATTCCTGTAGGGCGCGTTGACCTCGATCCGATTGAACAGGATCGATAACGAATCTACCGAACGCAACGCCAACGGCCCACGACAGCGGGGCAAATGATTCGTCTGCACTTTCAGGCTCATCTTCATCCTCTTCCTCCTCGCCTAAAGACCATGAAGATGAATCACGTCGCTCGCTGTCCAAGCCCACGTCATCGATTGTGAATCCATACAGGCTTGCGCCGATGCGGTCGATTTGTTGTTGGAGCTCTTGAATCTCTGCGCGAATCTTAGCCTCGTCCAGCAAGCCATGTTTGGTCAGCAGGCAAGCAGGTAACAAGAAGTCTCGCGACGTCTCCACTGATGAGCGAAGAAGCCTGCTTAGGTTCCATGCTCGATGAACCAATTGTGAAAGCTCAGCGATGGCCTCAGGGGGCAGTGGTGGTAGCGGCGTCCGTTGAATTACGCCTACCTCGAATGAATGCGCCGCGCCTCCTAGCTGCGCATCGGCAGCAGCGAGTTGGACCTCCACGAGACTGTAGAAGTGTGGCGTCGAGCAAACGCCCAACACAGCCATTAGTAAGTCGGGATCGTCCCCTTCGCAAAACGCACCAGGCCCCTTATGGGAGAATGCGCAGCCAGCAGGCAGCACTCGCATCGATAGCCGGCTCTTCGTACGAAGACTCCAGGTTAGACCTGGGCGCAGAAAGTACTCCGTGTTCTGCGGGCGAGACAGCAGTCGTCCAGAAGCCTTATCCACGAAGTTCTTAACTTCTTGGCCGTCGGCCGCCCAGTTCACCACTAGGTAGATGTCGCCATAAATTGGGGAGTAGGCGCCGCCTTTGGCGAAGGGCAACCATTTTGACGCACCACGGTGTGACTCCCACCAACTTCTCACAAAACGGAAATCGTCTGAAGTCTGCACACCAACTCGGGCCTCCAACGTTGGTTGATGCAGGTCTTTTGTCTCCCACCAAGTCCGTACAAACCGAGAGTCATCGGCTGTCGCTAGCCCTTGACGGGCAACTCGCCCGGCGCTTTCGAACGGAGGAAAGCTGCGGAATGCAGCCCGCACACCGCCTGAAATCCAATAGGAAAATGGTGCACCGGGAATTTCGCGCAATAGGTCGGGGGAGCATTCGAATGATTTGGGACTTACTTTGCCTTGACGAAGCGCGCTGACGATTTGGCAAAGGCTTTGTTCCTTGTCCTTATCCTCAAGAATTCGAAGGAACACTGCCATTAAGCTTTCTCCAGTATGTAAGCGGCGGCTTCGACAAGGGCGTCATCCATAACTCCCAAGCCCAGATCCGCCATCAGGATTGGCGTTGATTTTCCAAGCACGACTTCTTCTCTCCACCGCTTAAAACTGGACAAGAAGAAACACGTACGCGATGTAATGGCCCCGACACGTCCGTCAGAACGCAGCAACTGCAGGCCACGTTCAACAAATATTGCCAACAAATCGTTCTTGCTACAGGGATACGCTTTAACTAGGTGATCCTTTGTTCCGCTCGCCAAAGCACCGAACGGTGGATTCATGACCACCACATCGAACACTTCGCGGGAGAGGTCAATTAGCCGCAGACCCTGCAAGGCATCCTGAGCAAACAGGCGGCCCTGATATGTCGATTTCGCCGCGTTTGCGAACTCCGTCAATGCTTCACGTAGGCGCACTTCGGCCTGCTGCCAGCTCTCTTGCTCCTGCTCCGCAAACAGTCCACTGCCTTTGCCCGCATAAACCTGACGTATCAGGTGCGGCAGCTCTCGCTCCACTTGGAGCAAAACGCCCAACTCTGGCAGCCCCTTCAAGAGTTGCAAGGTTTTCTCGAACAGATCAGCATCACGCTTATCCAGGACTGCGGCGAACTGCTGACGCAACTCTCTTTCTGCCGGCGGCGCAATGGCTGCTACCACATGGCCGCGACCAATCAGAGGGCGGTCTTTGGCCTTCACTTCCGTGTCGTGCCATGCACGTTGTGCGCGCAACCACAGTGCCAGCGATGCGATTTGCGCGGCGCGCGGGTCGATGTCCACGCCATAGATGTTGTGCTCGATGATCAGGCGAGGCACGTCGCGCAGGTACGCGTCTCGGTCAGCATAGGCCTGGCTCAGGGGCTTGAAGCTGTCCTGAGGCTGAGTGGAGACATCCAGCGAGCCGGGGCCATGTTGCTGCTCCCACGCCCAAGCCTCCCGGTAGATCTCAGCGAACAGATCGAACGCATAGAGACCGAAGTGCATGGACCCACAGGCTGGATCCAGCAATTTCAGGGTGCGTGGGTCGCGAAGCTTGGCGGCCACTTTAGGCATTTCATCGGGTTTGACCAGCATGTAATGGCAGCGCTCGCGTAGAGGTGTCTGCCCACCCGTGGCGTTGAACCACAGCCTCCCCAGGGTGTTGTCGACTAGAAACTCGACCACATAACGCGGCGTGAAGAACTGGTTGCGTACTGCCAACTCCCGACTGTTGCGCGGGGCCTGCGATGCGTCGCGCATCGCTTTGCGCTCTTCCTTGGAGTTGAAGTACTGGTAGATCCAACCAATGGTTTCGTCTTCGGCCCAGAGCGGTTCGATCTCAGCATCGTTGATTAGCGCCAGCAGGGGCAACAGCGCCGCCTCGCGCGGGAACAGTCGGCCTTGCGGTGAATAGCGATCAAACAGCCCCGGCAGGTCTTGCGCCAGTTCATCAAAAACGCTGAAGAGGTAGCCGCGGTAGGCGTCCCCGGTTTCACCCAGCCCCGTGCCGGCTAAACGAGCATAGAGCTGAAAGCCCTTGGCTTGGTAGCCATTGCCAACCGACTCGACCAGCAGCCCGCGCGCTTCCGCCATGCGCAGGGCGGCCAAGCGGTTCAAGACGGTGAAGGCCTGCTCACGGACGATGCGGTCCAATCCCTGTTTGGAATCCATGTCGCCACTGGCACAGTAATGCGCCAGCGTGTCACGCAAGATGCGCGCGGTTTCGCGCTGTGCGTCGTTGAGGTGGCGCAGGCTGGCAAGGTCCGCTACGGCACCGGCGTTCGGGTCCATGCCATAGTCGTTTTGTAGTTGCCGCGTAAATTCTTCTTCCAGCACCCGGCGCGCGTCGTTGACGAAGCGCTGCAGTCGGTTCCTGGTCGTTTGGTCGAAGGCCATCAATCAGTTCCTATTGTTCTTTGCTGTTCGCCTGCACCGGGTGTTTGCCAATCCTGGCCAAAGTGGGCACGCAAGCCCTCGATGGCGGGTGGCAAGGCGCCCTCGCACGTCAGACCCAGGTAGGTGGCCGCACGGGTAGTGCCCACGTACAGGTATTTGTCGAAGAGTTCCGGGTGCTGTGCGGCAAGCTGATCGATAGCGATGAAGAATACCGCCTCGAATTCCAGCCCCTTGATGTGCTGGATGTCGAACACGCGAACATTGCTCTCTTGCCCCACGGCCTGGCCCTCACGGCAGGCAATGACTTGAATGTTGTGCTCAGCCAGCATCGCGTTGAGGGCATCGGCCACTGGGGCGACATCAGCCTCGGAATTGACGAAGATGGCCGTGGACGGCAATTGGCCGACAAAGCGCTCAATCTCACGGATGCGGTCGGCCAGCCAAGCCACGATGCCTTCACCGGTGGCATTCTCGAGCAGTGCAGGTGCAACTCCGCTGCTGTCGACGCGGGCCGGGAGGCTCACATGCTGCTCGGCACCACCCACGGCGCGGATCATGGCGCGGGCAAGCTCGTTGAGTTGCTTGCTCTGCCGGTAGGAGACGGTGATCTCTTTGATGTCAAAGTCGGGGAAGACCCATTTCAAGTCATCAGCCGTCTTGGCACCCCAGATGGTTAAACGCTGGTTGAAGTCGCCACACGCAAAGAATGAGCGCAGCCGAGGGTGCGCCAGGGCCGCCATACAGCCAAGCTGGATGGGCGAAAAATCAGTCGCCTCATCAACCAGAATCTGACTGCGAAAATGGGACAGAATGGATTGGAGCGATGACCAGGCCGGGCTGTCGATATCGCGCAGCACATTGGGCCGGCCGATCAAATCGCTGGCCGCACGCAGGATGGCCAACAGCACCAGGTCCAGCTCGAGCGGGTGGATGTCGCGTGCCTCGAAACCTTCATTCAGGTACCAAACCCCGTCTTCCTGACGTTGCCGCCTGAATGCACGGTAGCGCTTGGGAATGCCGTCGATGTAACGCTTGACCGGATTGACGAAGCGCCGCGCACTCGCTTGCACCAGAAGGCTTGCGCCGACTTCGGCACGGTCCGCGCCAGATAGGGTGCGATGGCCGAGCCATTCGATGATCTTGCCATTGCGCGAGGTTTTGCTGAGTGTGCGTTTGGAAGCCGCTGATCTCGCCTGGGCACGTATCGCCTGCATGTAGGCCGTGAGCGCGGCAGCTCGGCCTGTGCGTGGTGCTGATGCGTCTTCTTCCTCGTCTGCGTCGACATCGTCCTGGTCGTCCGCGTCCGTAACCTGCCCTTGTTGCAGGCCATCGATGAAGCGCGCCAATTCGTCCAAAAATGTTCGGTTGCGGTTAAGCTGCAGATTGAGGGTGCCTTTGATCTTCGCGTCAGAGGCTTCTTTCAGGCTGGTGACCAGTGCCTGCACCTTTGACAGCTCCGTTGCGAAAGCGCTGAATGTGCTTGCCAATGCGCCGTCGCCAGCGCGGTCGAGAATAGCCGCGAGGCGAGAACCCAACTCCTGCACTGCTGAAGACTTGGAATGACTGAGCAGAACCGCCGCGTCGCGCAGCTCTTGCACATAGGCGTTGCGCTCCCAGGCATCAAAGTCGCCGTACCACTGGGTGGGGCGCGTCAATGCGTCCATATTGAGGCTCTGAATGCCGTCTTTCAGTACAAAGGTGCCGCCGCCGGTAGTGGTGCGCAGCACACCGAAGGCATTCCTGGCGAGCTCGCGCCGGTAGTCTTGCCAGGTGCGAATTCGCAGATCTGATGCAGGCACTCCCTCGCGGGCGAAGGCTTCTTTGAGGTATTGCTTCAACAGTTCGGTGGGCGTGAACATCAGCCAGTTTTTGGAGTGCGCGACGCCCTGCGCTGCGCCGAGGCTTTCCACCAGACGCTGCTCGCCTTCTTCCAAGAAGGCCGTATCGAGCTTTTG
This sequence comes from Cupriavidus sp. DF5525, assembly GCF_040149425.2. Classification (NCBI taxonomy): domain Bacteria; kingdom Pseudomonadati; phylum Pseudomonadota; class Betaproteobacteria; order Burkholderiales; family Burkholderiaceae; genus Cupriavidus; species Cupriavidus sp. DF5525. The sequence goes on from NZ_CP168265.1 coordinate 2,879,603, forward strand.
GCCCAAGCGGCGAATCAAAGTGGTAGTTTTGCCAGTGCCGGGTGGGCCCAGGATGAGCAAGCGCTTGTCGAGCGGCAGGCGGAAAATCTCGTCCTGGTACTGGTCCAGCACAGGCTGGTCCCTGAGTCCCATCTTAATGATGACGCTGCGCCGCACGCCTTCGATGATGGACGCATTGGCGCTTTCCTCAGCAAGAAGTTGCCCCAAGAGGTCTTCGGTGGCTTCTTCGCCGGCAATCTCGGTCAACAGTGCCCGCAGCGACTCGATCGTCACCGGGCCAAAGTGTTCCGATTCAATGACCGTGTCGCGGGAATCCCAACCGTCGGGCATTGAGTCGGGCCTCAGTTGGGCACGCTCCAAGACCTCGACAACGGTTCCGTTTGGCAGCGTGAACTCGCCCCCTATCGCCAATGAGGCCAACCGCCCCACCGGGGCGCGATAACTGGCGAGGTTGGGAAAGCCGGATATCGGGCTAGTACGGCAGATATAGTAGGTCCGCTTTTCGCCGGAATCATCAGCCACCACAACGCGCGCAATGGCGGGCTCTGCCGCCAATACCAGGTGACTTTCACGGTTAGCCTGGCTAATCTGATCCAGCCTCTGGATGGCCGAGCTCGAGGTCATTGTGTTGATGCTTGCCAGAGCACCGGAGTTAAGCGTTCGCCCGCCACTGAGCTTGCTTAGGGCAGCAGCGGCAATGCTCTCGAGTTGCGCTAAAGCTTCATCAGCGACCTGCTCAAGGTGATGCATCGAATCCGTAGTGAGCTCCATAGTCAGGCTCCCTCCTTTCCAGGCTGAGCACCAACGACGAAAGACACCTCGATTTCTGCATATAGACCAAGTTGTGCCTTGATCTCGTGGAGCTGTTGGATCAGAGCATCGATGTCCGCAGCAGAAGTCATCTTCACAGGGATCGAGATGGATTTGGAGAATCTGGCGGGGCCCTTCTCGCCGGTCTTGGCGCGCTCTTCTTCTATGCGCTGGCGCAGGCGTTCCTGGCCCTGACGTTGGATGGACCGCTTGAGGTCTTCGAGCGTGCTGTTGATGTCATAGTCGCGGGCCAGAAGCTTCTTGAGTCCAGCCAGGTCTTGCGTTGCAGCCAGCGCCAGACCATCCAGCCGGCTTACGGCGTTGCCGCGCTCCTCCTGGGTCAGTTCTTCCCATTCCGGAATGCGCTGCAAGTCCTCCACGCCTTCCTTCAAACGCAGCTTTTGCTGGTCTGACAGCGTGATTACGGCATCGCGGACGCGACCCTTCAAGTGCGTGAGCTGCGAGTTAAAGTCTGCGCTGTGCTTGTAGAAGTCTTCCTTGCCCAAGCGATCCGAGAGGATCGCCAAGTCTTCGCCCAGTTCGCGGCGCAACTCGCCGGGAACGCCGGTATCGGGCAGCGCCTCAATATCGTGGCGGTGAGCCTGAAGATCGCGCAAGGTTCCGTCAAGCCCGTTGTCGAGCACCCGCTTCACTTCGAGCGCCCACTTGAGATTGTCGTAAATCGCGGAGGTTTCAGCACCAAGACGCTGGGGGGCATCCGATGCATCGGTGAACAAGACGTCGGCGATGTCCTGGTTCAAGATGCGAACGCGATCACTACCCGCCAGCCCGAGGCCACTGAGTTTTTCCGCCAGCGAACCATAGTCATGCTGGAATCGCGGAAAGTACTTCGCTGCCGCCTTGCTGATATCCTGTTCCAAGGGGATGACCATGTCACCCACCAACTCGGTGAGCCGCTCCGCTGCGCGCCCCAGGGTTTCGATAGACGGGCGCTCGTCACGCAGCGCAACGCCGATCTGTTTGAACGAGTTATTGGTCTTCAGGGCGTCGATCGCCTGTTGGCCAGCGGCAGTGACTTCGCGGCCTGATACCTTGAGTTTGATCTCACCGGCCATCAGCATGGCGGCCACGATATAGCGCGTCGTGTCTGGTGACCAGCCAAACGGATCACTGCTGAAGTCGTCCAGCAGGCGCTTGCCATCCACCGTGCCGCGCTTGTCGATGTAATCGCGAATGCTGATCATCGCTTTGTGCTCGGTCTTAAACGACGCGCGCCCCGCAAGGGTCTGGACCAGACCCAGCGGATCGAGGCTGCTGCTGATGGCAGCGGGATTGGCCACCTTCAGGAACTTCTCTGCGGTATCGGTCCCGGCGCGAACAGGGGCTTCGACGTAGCGGTCGAATACCTGGTCGGCGACATCGGCCAATAGCTTCCTGGCAGCGTCGAGCAAATCGGCGTCAAGTGCTGAGACGGCCGTAGCCTGACCACGGAAAACAAATGAGCCCCCCTGTAGGGTTTGCTTGATCTTGCTTTGGAGCTGAGTCGCGAGCTTGGCGGCGCGGTCGAGCTGGCCGGAACAATAATCCTTGACCTCCTGGTCCGGCTCATTCCGGTGTAGCTCGGCGATGCGCTGGCAGCGATAGATCTCGTTCGCCAGATCGTCAAGCTCAGGATTGGACTTGGCCAGCAGCCCGATGACATTGCGGCCAGCGCGGCTGCGGGAGTCATCGAGCATGCGGTTCTTGGCAGCTTCATAGTCGCTGGCAACCACCAGCTCAACGACGGTCTGGATGGTGCTTTGATCGCCAGCCAAGCTGGTAATGGCACTCCCCGCCTGCACCTTCAAGCCAGTGGCAATGGCCATCGTGCCGTGCAGACTGACCCGGGGTAGTGGATCGAAGGATTCGCGCAGCGCATCGTTAAAGATGCGCTTCACATCCACAGAGCGCAGAGCAATGGCGCCGCGTTCCTGTTCGATATCGCGCAGCTTTTCGCTAAGGAAAACCAGACTGCCGTCTTTCTCGCCGAGCGGCACGTGCACATCGTTCAGCATCTCCTCGACCGCCTTACGCACCGTATCGATCTGCGACGACGCAGTGACGGACGGGTGCATCAGGCTGGTTACGTTTTGTACCGACACCGGCAAATTGCCGAGGATCTGCAACACCGCGACGGACTTGGCGATGTCCTGATGGAGCTGCGAATCCGGGAAGCGAATCTGAACCTTGCCGACGGCCTGATGAACAGAAGTGAAGGCGCGGCGAATGTCCTTCTCCAACTCGTCGTAAAGCGTGACCGTGGTGGCAAGCCAGCCAACGGATTGATCCGCCATCGCCTTGGAGCCGCCCTCGCCTTTGAGTACGTCCTGGATCACCTTAATAGCAGAGCGCAGACCGATACCACCGGTGGATTTGGCTAGGGCACCCAGCAAGTGCAGCAGGATGTCAAAGTGGGCCGGCAAAAACGGGTAGAGATTAGTGAAGCTCTCCCGGCTGAAATCGGCGTCGTAGTACTTGGCGTCTTGCAACTTGGTGTTATGCCGCAGCGCCTGGCCGTGGGCATCGAACAGCTTGCCCAATTCCGTCTCACCAGCCGGAGATTTGCCCAGCAGACGGCGATAGCAGATCTCCTTGATGTCGCTCGACTCCAGATCGATCTGGATCGGAAAGCGGTCTTTCAGCTTGTAGAGCTTATCGGAGTTCAGCGCTGCACGCGGGTCGTCTTCGGTGAGCGTCTGCTGCGCGGTGGAAATGATCCAGGCCTTGCCGTCGCCCAGCCGCTTGAGGTTCTTGGCCAGGCCATCGAGATTGAGGATCAAGTTGTCGCGTGATGCAACATACTGCCCCACTTCGTCAACGATGAAGATAATATTCTGCTTGCCGCTTTTCTCGCGGACGATATCGATCATCTCCTGCACGCGCTGGTCTTCGAACTGGAAAAAGCCATCGGTGCTCGACGAGAAAGACTTGGCTTCCGGGAACAACGCCGGGTACATCTCGTGGGCGATCTTTGGAATCAGCCCATCGATGGCAAGCGGGTTGTTCTGAACGCGAGTCCAGGTAGCGCCGGGCAGCGCTTTGGAAATGCGTTCATATAGCTCGGGCGTGCGGCCATCTCTCTCAACCATGCGTTCAAAGGCGGCAACCTTGAGGTTTCGTGAGTAGCCGGCCCACTGGAGCACCTTGAAGTAAAGGACGGTGGAGACGTCTTCCATCGTGGCGCCAGCAAGCATTTCGCTGGCCAGGTCGAGCATCACCACGGCAGCCGGGAGGCGTTGCGCCACGGTGTTTAGCAGCGCCTTGGTTTGCGGCTTGTGCAGCCGGTCCTGCAGGTACTTGATGAACGGCGTGCCGTCGATGGTGCGCTGGTCATCGAAGGCCAGACCTAGGTACTTGGTGAACGAACTCTTACCTGAACCGTAGAAGCCTGAGACCCAGACACCAATCTCATTTTCTCCACTCGACTCCATTGCCAGTTGCATGCGGTCGAGGAGCTTTCGGAACTGCTCTTCAATGCTCTCGGTGACCACATACTCGGAGATCTCAGCCTTGAGCCGGCCTTCCTGCGAAGCACCATAGGTGATGACCTTCTCGATGGTCCGGTAAATGTCCTTGCTTGGGTCGAAGAGTGATCGAATGGTCATTATTTTGTCCCAGGGTTCTTTGATCAGGTCAGCCGCCAACGTGGACTGAGCGGTAATTGCCATCTTCCGGGTAGAAGCCGAGAAACTTCAGACGTGTCTTGCCGGTACGGACGCCGGGGTAAAGGAAAATCGTCGGCACATGAAATTTGCCTTGTAGCTGACTTTCGATAGCCCCAATGCGCAGGAATGGGTGAAGTGCCTCGAGGTCAGTCACCAAGAGCAGCGCACCTTGCTGGGCTTCGAGCGGCTGTAGGGCGTTTTCAAGACGCTTTAGCAAACCGTTATCCGCAGTCAGGATGTCAGCCAATGCCTTGTTAGTGCGCTGCCAATCCAGCGGGGCGGACTTATCTTCCATCACGCAGAGCGACCAGAACGGGTCTTCCTTGAGCAACGCCCAAATCTGTTCTGCAATCGAAAAGGTGTGCACATTCCAGCCTTCCTGATGGAGCTTGGAAATCCAGGCGGGCGTCTGCCGCTTCACCTCCAGGATCTGTTCGGGTGGGAAAACGAGGTAGTAAATCGGCTCGAAGCTCGCATGACTGAGTTCACGCCCATGCCGGATGCGCTCGCGCAGTTCATCGAAATCAGCTTTGAGTGAGGACATCGCAGAGCGCCTCCATGTCTTGTTGTTTCCAGCTAATCCGGACCACCTCGCCGGCCGCCTGGATGATGAGCAGTCCCTTCAGCGAAAGGCGTTTGATTTCGTCCAACACGTCTTCGCGCGCCAAACCGAATAGCTGCCAGTCTTCGTGCGTGAGCAAGGCGTTGTCGCCGAGACCGGCAAAGTGCAGTGCGTACGCGAGGTAAGCTGCCACGACCGGGGAGATCCTGAACGGAATGATGCGGCGGCTGGAACGCAGCCCGCGCTCCAGCATTCCGTAGTCAGCGCAGCAACCGGTCAGATAGGCAGAGACACGTCGCACCGTGGTTTCAGACCATCGTTTAACGGTCTTTCCGTCGTCTATTCCACGCTCGACAAAGACGCGAGCATCGTCATTGGTGATCTGCGTGTAGCCGCCTGCATACCGAGCCCAGTAGACGTGTCGCACGAAGTCGCCAAGGATCGGGTTGGCTCGACTCGTAAATACCAGCATGAGCTGGGTTAGGTCTGCTGTGGAGATCGTTGACGACAACCGCTTGAGTTGAACGGCCGGCGCTCCGCCTGCGACCAGATAGCGCGGGGCGAAGCACTCAACAACGATGTTGCGAAGCCGGCGGGCAGTGACTGTAGGAAATCGGCCCGATTCCAGAGCGATCTGGTACAACTGGTTCGCCGACATGCCAGGGGACCACAAGTCGAGCAATGTCTTGGTCTCGTTGACGAGTCCAAGACCTGCCTGCAATTGAGTTGTGTAGGTCTTGCTGTCAGCCACAGCTAGCCCAACAGATATGGATACGTCTTGGCGTTCTGAGAGAAAGCCGAGAGGTAGGCGCCCGCGATTGCCCTCAACGCTTCGGAAGACTCGAGGTCCTTAATATTTCCAACAGCCGTCGGTCCCTCGCTGGCAGGTATGCTTGGCTCAGCCAAGCTCTTCAACGCCTCCAGTGCCCCTTCTCTGGTTTTAAGGATCTGACGGACAAGGTCTTCACCAATGCTGCTTTGAACGATCGCATGGAGATCCTGTTCGACCTCTTCCGGCAAACGAAAAAGGTGGTAGCTGCCCACGCTCAAATGCTCGTCGTGCAGCCGCCGAGCTGCTTCCAGGACGCCGTGGTACTGCGCCAACCGGGTTGTTTTCGAAAAAACTGGCTCAAGGAAGAGTCGGCTAGACGCCTCATAAAACGAGGTTGGCCACCAGCCAAACTGAGCGCGCTCTCCGAGAAAACCGACGACTAGTCTCATCTGCAACAGCGTCGATAGGTAGGATTCCTTCATCTGATCTCGCATTGGTCAGCCTTGAGTCCTTTGGGTTGGGCCCGCATGGACAATTTTCTTTAATTGAGTAGGTCTTGATTGCATTGCATCTAGCGCAACATATCCAGGGGCCAAGACCGCGTTCTTCACGCCATAGAGGGCAAGATGATCCTTCAACCAAAGCCGATACTCTGGGCCACGCAAGCTATGATCCGGGGAACAGTCCACACTCCACTTGCGTAGGACGTATCCTGCGGCAGCCGCTCGCAGCTTGATTCGCAGCACCCCGCTCTCCATCTCGTAGTCCCGCTCCGTAATTTCCGGTCGTGGTTGATCTGGGTGCGCCACGAGTTCAAGTTCAACGATTCTGGTCCATTGAATATCGTGATCACTCGTTTCGCACGACTGGACCTCTGACTGCCTCATTACCAGCGGATCTTCAATGCGGGTGATAACGAAATCTCGGAACTCGTGCGTCCTGCGATCAAAAGCGCGGACGTGCCAGCGAAGGCCATTGTCGATCAGCGCAAACGGGACAATCTCCCTCTCCACTCGACCACTTGAGATGGAGTGGTACTGGATCTTGAGCGGGCATTTCAGATGGATCGCACGCGTCACCGCGGCGAGGGTGTCTATTTCCGGATGTGCTAGTCGCGATGGACTCTCGTAGGTTACCCATTCCGCTTGACGCAGAGGTTCGCTGTCACCGAATCCCTGCGTCAACAATGCGAGCACCCGGCCTCGAGGAAAATCGAACAGCGGCTGGAACGCCCCGCCTAGCACATAGGATTTTGCGCTTCCATCGTAGTCCAAATTACCGGGCGCCATGTCTTTATAGAGGGCCAAGTCACGCGTGGCTGCAGCCGACTGGATACTAAAGCGGGTCACCAGATCCTGGCGGCGAATCTCTCCCAAGAAGCGCAGGCGCAGTTCGATATAGGCAAGGCGATCTCGCTGCGACTGAGTCAGACCTGGAAGTTGCCTGTGAGGCATCGGGGGCGTTTGATTGGCAAATTTGTAACGCAAATTTTACAAGAATCTTTTCGATCCGTATATACGCCGCATTTTGATCGCCATCCTTCGAAAGGACAGAACCGAGGGCACGCGACCTTTTCGTGCCTATTAAAGCACATTCAACGACCAAAGGGGAACCTATGAATCGCCAGTATGGCGGGAGCGGCTGAAGCGTTTCTGTAGAGAACGCAGCCTGTCGCCGACCCAGAGGCAGATTTCTCTCCTTGCCTCAACCATGGTGCCGACGCGTAGATCCCCCAATCTGGGCCACCATTTTCCGGAACCCCGATCCGCGCTGGTCCGTTCTTCGTGGAGGAGTTCCTTGCGCGCCCTCGAAATGCCACGTCGGTTGACCCGCGCGACCGAACGGCGGTGGAATTCGCGAGCACATTCCATCGAATGCGGTCAGTTGGACATGGAAGCCTTCGTTATCGTTTCGTCCCTACTCCGGACGTGGGGGACTCGCTGGATAAGTCCGTGGACAGCGTTCCGAAGGGGTCTCAGTATTACCCCGAAGCGTGACACCGCATTTATTAAGGACATAATGGAAGCGCTTCTTCTGTGCCTCTCGACTCCTCAACTTGTCAGCAATGCCACCACGCGCCTTGTTGCGACTTGCGAACTCTTTAAGCAGAACGAGCGCCAAGCGACGATCTTCGGTATCCAGGGGTATTGCTAGAGACCGCCCTTCTTTTTTTCCTTGCACCAAACGGAGTACGCCGTCTGGTTCGACCAGGTGAGGCCTGAAGCATATAGCCTCTTGAACCTTAAACCCGAAAGCACGAATCGCTAATAACTGATGACCAACGTGTTCGTCTAAAAACATAATTCTACTCAACTTCTCATCGAAAATTACGTCATCTCTCGACTGAGACTTATCTCGTGGTCTTGCCCGAACTACCCTTACCAAACTTGAATCAACGACGTATTCCTCCGGGTTTTTAACGAGTTCTCCTTTACCGATCCACCGGCAGAAGATCCTAAGCGCCGAGAGATTTGTGACAATTGTTCTCGCCGACAAACCGTCCTGCACCCATACATCGACGAGCGCCACTATGTGCTCCCGCATCAGATTGAACGGATCAATCAACTCGAAGGCAGTTCGATTCACCAGGTCTTTGAAAATTTTGTGAATCGTACGCTGCCGTTCAGCTCGGGTCTGCGTACTAACAGCTTTGTTACTCCTGACACCAGAGACATTGCAGACATCAATAACATCCTGCACCGTTCTAGTCAACGCTTGAGTCTGCGACTTTTCTTTAATTGTATCTATTTCCGCACTACTGAGCAGACCCTTTCCCATGAAAGCCACCATCCTTTCCAATGAATCCGCAGAACAATATTTATGGATGGCGTCAAGTCAATCGTCACCTTACCGTCTGGCTCCACTCTAGAATAATCAAATCCACATTTGCCAGAATAGATATCGAGATCGCGCTCTTAAATCTATGGACGCTTCCACTTCCATCGCGATGTACATCGATTCACAGAAAATTCATCGCGCAACAATCTCATTACCTCCCGGTTAAATCGTACCCAACCGCCTTAAAATCTCAGTGTCTACTGACACCGCCAGCAGTCCTCTTATCCATGAGATAATAATTTGACAAATTATTTATCTGCGACGCTGGCGGGTCAACTTACATACGTAAGCGTATGGAGCCCCCCCCTAAATCGCCGGACACAGCCTCCCACTAGAAGTGCGGGTAGGCATACGACTGCGTTAATGAGATGCACGCAACCCGAAATCGCCAATATATGTCGACCACAACGAAATACTTACAATCTGCCCCTGCGGCCCGCTGGTAGCGGGTGCCACCTGTAGAAGCACGAATCAGCGTTGTCACCAAAAGGAGCGCGTTACCGTGGCCAAGATCGTCCCCGACGGCTGGGAAGTGGTGCAGGATGCCGGCCCCCAGCAACGTGAGTTGGAGACGCTCGGCGTTCTCGCCGAGTGTCTGTCCGACGACTATGCCGTCTACCACTCGGTCCACTGGACCAACATCGAGCGATCCCACGCGATCTACGGCGAGATCGACTTCGTCATCGTCAACCGCGCCGCCCAGATCTTGGTCATCGAGCAGAAGAGCGGCTTCCTCTCCGAGACCGAAGACGGACTGGTCAAGAACTATGCGAACAAGGCCAAGGTCGTGTCCGTGCAGATGGGGCGCACGGTGGATAGCCTGCGGTCAAAGCTCGCGCGCGCCCTGAACGACCAGTTCGTCGCCATCGAATACCTTCTGTACTGCCCTGACTACGTCGTCCGGAATCCGCTAACTGCAGGCCTCTCCCCGGAGCGCATTGTCGATGCCAAGCGCCGCGATCAACTGGGCGCGCTCATCCAGAAGTTCCTGCCACCGGGAGAGGACGATCCCACTGCCGAGCGCGTCCATCGCTTCCTTCGGGACATGATCCACCTCGAAGTTGACGTCAGCGCCCTGGTGGGTCGGGCAAAGACCATGGTCACGCGGGTAGCCGGCGGACTGGCGCATTGGGCACGCCAACTGGAGATGGAGCCGTTCCGTCTGCGCGTGACCGGTACGGCGGGATCGGGCAAGACGCAACTGGCGCTCGCCGAATACACCGATGCCATCAGACAAGGCAAAAGACCGCTCTACGTCTGCTTCAACCGCCCATTGGCAGACCACTTCGGCCGGATCGCGCCTGCCGGTGGGCTGGCATGTACGTTCCATATGCTGTGCGACCAGATGCTGCGCCATGCAGGCAGCATCCCGGACTTCACCCAGGCGGACGCGTTCACCCGACTCGTCTGCGACGTCGCCTCGCTCGCCATCCCGCAGGAATTCCAGTTTGACACCGTGATTGTCGACGAAGGCCAGGACTTTGCGCCGGACTGGCGCGACCTCGTGCTACGCCATGCCCGGCCTGGCTCACGTGTGATCTGGCTGGAAGACCCGATCCAGAATCTCTATGGGCACCCGCCTGCCGACTTGCCCGGCTGGATCAGGCTGCACGCGAAGAGCAACTTCCGCAGTCCGCGTCCGGTCGTCCGCTTCCTGCAATCACTGCTCGAGAATGGCACTGATATTGAGGCCCGCGCGCCGATCTCCACGTGGGAAGTCGACTTCCTGACATACCAGGACCCGGCGGACATGCGGGAGACGGTCAAAGACGGGATCAAGCGATGCTATGCCGACGGCTTCCGCAAGTCAGAAGTCGTATTGCTCAGTTACCGCGGGCGCGAAAGCTCCGGACTGCTGTGCTTCAACCAGCTAGGACCACATTCGCTCCGCACGTTCACCGGGGAATACGACGATGCCGGACAGCCGCTCTTCTCCGAGGGCGACGTGCTAGCGGAATCGGTCTACCGCTTCAAGGGGCAGTCGGCGCCCGCCGTCATACTCGCCGAAATCGACTTCGAAATGCTGGACGAGCGCGAGCTACGCAAGCTGTTCGTGGGTGCCACCCGCGCCACGATGAAGCTGGTTCTCGTCCTGTCAGATCGCGCCGCCGGGGCCCTGCTGGAGCGGATGGAGGGGGCAGGCTGAGCCCGCCTTGCCCCGATCATAAGCACGACGGCAGCAGCCTGACCGCGTAGCCCGCCGCGATGGCCCGCACCACTGACGGCGGCGTGATGAGCCGGACCAGGCCGGAAGGGCGACCGAGGTTGTCCGGCGTTGCATAGCCGCGTGCCGTCCACCTGAGCAGCCGGCTGCCGTTCCACAGGCAGGCGGCCCCGTTCACCTCCACCATCACGCCGGCAGGGAGGCTCTCCTGCGCAGCCTGCCAGTGCGCCCCGCTGCTGTCGTCGCCCGTGCGTTCCTCGTGCAGGAACTGGTCGATCTCGCCAATTGGCGTTGCCGCGTCCTTCCCGTTTCCGGCTGACCATGCCCGCTTGAATACCGCATAGTCGTCGCGCCGGCACTCTCCGCATGGCCGGTGTCCCGCGGCCAGGGCAGTTGCCTCGTCCTCAAAGAACAGCTCCGTATATTGGCCCGGCCGCATCAGCGGCTGCCGGTTGCGCCCCTTGAACGATAGCTGGCACGTAATCCAGGCCTTGCGCGACCAGGGGCGAACGATCCTGCCCGTGTCATCGTGCAGAATGCCGCGATTGCCCATCCAGGCTGCGGCCGGGCAGATGGCTTCGATCCTGCCGGCGGGTGTCACACCGTTGGGTAGCGGCATCTCTCTCCTCGATTGCAGGTTTCCATCTACTTCAGGCCGCGACCCGCAACTCGACCCGCAGCGCCGCGCCGGCCACCGGCAACACCAGCCACACCTCTTCCACCGGCAAGCCGCTGGCAGCCTCGATCACCTCCTTGTAGGCGGCAAGCTGGCCGGCATGGGTGGACGCCAGGGCCGCCCACTGGGCGCTAGCCGCCGGGGTCGACTTGTGATCGAGGAGAATCCAGCCGGTCGGCGTCCGTATCAGCAGGTCGCTGCGGCCTGTCACTCGCTGGCCGTTGTCGAGCGATCGGGTCATCGGCAATTCCACGACGGCCGCCATGCCCGGCCAGCGAGCCTGCAGCCACTGACGGATCGCGCCCAGTTGGCCTTGCAGCGGCGCGGCGAGCGCCGGGCGGGCAACCCCCATTCGCTCGAGTGCGGCCTGTACCGCCTCGACGCTGACCGGTTGCTCCGGGCAGGCGAGATCGGCTGCCAGGCAGGCATGGATCGCGTCGCCCAGGATGCCCCGTTCCGCGATGTCGCTCGTATCAATGCGCGTGCCAATCCGAACGGTCTCCACGACCGTCGCTGCCAGCTCGGCGGAGGCCGACGGGCTGACCGTCAACGGCAGCCGCGACCTGATCAGCGACGGCTGGACGAACCAAGCGAGGTCTTGCCCGAGCGCCTCGTGCGGCAGGTCGGCGGACTCGGCGTGAAGCCGGTCGCGACGGAACGGGACGGTGCCGCCATTGGCCAGCGCAAGCGTTCCGATGTCTGCCGCCGGCAGGTAGCTGTCGAGCTGCATGGTGCCCATCCATTCACCCACTGGGTTCTTTTCCTCCCGCGCCAGCACCAGCGCGTCGCGGGCGCGCGTCATGCTCACGTAGAGAAGGCGCTTGTGCTCCTCGTCGGCCTCGTGGCTGGCGGCCATGCCGGTCGACGACGCCTCGACGACGTCCGCCACCGCCACCTTCTTCTGCGCACCGAACGGCCACGGCCAGTAGCGCAACACGCGATCGAGCAACGGTTGGTGCACGTCGAAGCCTGACGGCGATTCCGCCTGCACGGTGTTCCACAGCCGACCCTTAATGTCGCTCGCGAGATCGCACAGCACCACGACCGGCCACTCCAGCCCCTTGGCGCCGTGATGGGTCATTACGCTGACCGCATCCACGCCCGGCTGGGACAACGTGTCGAGGCTGGCTGCGGCAAGGTCCTGCAGCCACAGCAGGAAGCCGGACAGCGTGGCTGCCTCGCGGCTCGTGTGGCACTCGTCCTCGTACTCGCTGGCCAGTTCCACCAGCCGGTCGACATTCGCCACGCGCAGCCTCGCCCGGTCGGTGTCCTGTTGCCATTGCACGACCCGGCGCACGATGCCGCAGCGGGTCAGCACGAGTTCGACCGCCTCTCGCGGCGCCAGCAGCGAACTCTGTGCGCGCAATTCCGTCAGCACTGCAAGGATCGGATGCGGCGCCGCGCCGGCCGGCGTTCCCTCCTGCCACTGCGCGGGCGGCGCGCCGCTGTCGATCCAAGCCAGTCGGTCGGCCATCCATTGCTCCGGACCGGCGCAATCGGCCAGCGACAAGATTTCGGCAGTCGCCAGCGTGTCGTGGGGATCGTTCAGGCGGCGCAAGCAGGCCAGCGCCAGGACCAACTCCGGCTGCGCCAGCAGCCCGGGTTGCGCGGTCGAACTGGCGATGCCGCGACGCCGCAGCGTTGCGGCAACCTCCTGGACGCCCTCGTTCGAGCGCAGCAGGATGGCGATATCCGAAAGGCAGACCGGACGGACCGCCTTCGTCTCACGGTCGACCACCGGCGTGCCATCGGTGATCAGCCTGGCGATGCCGGACGCCAGCGCTTCGGCCCTCTCGGGCTTGTTGTCCCCGTGCAGTATCCAGTCGATCACGGCGGGCGTGCCGCCCAGTTCGTCGCGCGTGGGCGTCAGAACGACGTCCTGCGGCACCAGGCCGTCGAATCCGTTGGCGAACACCTGGTTGACGAGTTCCACCAGCGACGGCCGCGAGCGCCACGACTTCGGCAGCACGTCCCGCGTACCTCCCAGTTCGGGCAGTGCGGCAAGGACGGCCTTCATCAGCGCCGTGTCGCTGCCGCGAAAGCCGTAGATCGCCTGCTTTACGTCGCCCACCCAGACCACCTGCCTGGCCAGGCCGGCCAGCTTGAGGAACAGCGCAAGCTGGATCGGGCTAGTGTCCTGGAATTCGTCGACCATCAGCAGATCGAGTTCTTCCGCCAGCGTCCCGGCGACGAACGGGACATCGAGCACGTCGAGCAGCTTGCGTTCCTGGTCGGTGAAATCGATCGCGCCAAGTTGCAACTTCAGGTCGTCATAGGCCTGCAGGGCGTCGGCAGCGAGGCCGAACAAGCGGCACAGATAGTCGCGCAGGTCCGCGTGCAGCCGCGGATGGGCCGCATGGCGGGCAGCCGCGTCGGCCACCGGCTGCACGGCCGGCTTGAGGCCGGCCTCCGGCGCCTTGCTGGCCACCCGGTTCCATTGCGCCCAGGTCAGGCGGCCGTGCTCCATGTCGCGTAGGCAGACTTCGCACATGTGCAGGTACTCCTGCGTGACCTTTTTCGCCTTCACCTCGATCGCTTCCCGGAGCACCGGGAGCACCGACACGATGGCCGAGTGCAGTTGACCGTCGAGGTCATCCGTCGTGGCGGCGGGGAAGTGCGCCAGCAGGCTCCGTGCGTTCCTCTCCCCGAAGCCGCGCAGGGTCTCCGCGTCGATGCCGTTGGCACGCGCCTGGTCGACGATGGCCCGCAACGCCTTGCGCCACGGCGCTTCGCCGTCCCCACGGGCAACCTCGTCCAGGCACAACCGCCGGGCTACGGCCAATAATTCCGCAAGCGCCTCGCGCTCCATGACCGTGTCGATCGCCTCGCGCAGCAGTTGCGCGGACCGCGCCTCGTCGAGCACGCGCTGTTCGACCGGCATGCCGGCTTCAAAGGCAAAGCGCTGCAGCAGGCCACCGCACACGCTGTTGACCGTGCCGATTCGCGCCTGCCCCATGGCGTTGGCCAGTGCATAGGCGTTCTGGCGGATCAGGTGCGAGCGCACCCGCTCCCGCAGTTCGGTGGCGGCCTTCGTCGTGAAGGTCGTCGCCAGCACGCCGCCGGGCTGCACGCGCCCTTCGGACAGCTCGCGATGAAGGATCTCGGTCAGCGTGTACGTCTTGCCGCTGCCGGCGCCGGCACTGATGAAGCGAATAGATGCTGCCATGCTCAGTCCTCCCAGCCGGCCAGGTGAATGAAGTCGTTGTAGCGGGGATCGAGCGGCTCGATCGGCAGCTCGGCCACAGGCGGCGTGGATGCATCCGTCGGTGCAAGCCCGTCGAACACGAGCTCGATCGCACCCGCGTCGATCTGCCCCTTGCGCCAGCGCCAGGTGTCAAGCAGACGCTGCCAGAGCAGCGCGGTGCTCCCCTCCGGCGCGTCTACCGCGCGCACGCCCGGGAACACTTCGGCGCTGGTGGTCAGCAGTTCGCCCCTGCTCAGGATGTAGTAGGCCACGTGCGGCCAACGGCCGCTTTCCTGCGCGACCAGTTTCGCGTAGATCGCTAACTGGAGATGCTTCTGGTGTACAAGCTTCTCGCGATACTTTTTGTCTCCCGCCCATTTCATGTCGATGACGGCCTGCCTGCCCGACGCCAGATTCAGCAGCAGGTCGCTGCTGCCACGCAGATGGCCGAGCGGGGTATCGCCCGCCAGCGCCGCCTCCGGCGCGATGGACGTCAGCCCGCAACCGCGCAGATGGCTGTGCAACTGGCCAAGCGAGGCCCGGAAGCGCATGCGGAACGACTCCATCTCGGCACGCTTGCCGGGCATCAGCAGCACGGCGCCCTCCTCCGCAACAATCGCATCCAGATGCGTGTCGAACCATTGCATGACCTGCTCGTGCGACCACTGCGCGCTGCCGGCTTCGAGATAGAGCCGCTCGACGACGCAATGCGCGAGATTGCCGAGTAGCCGGAAGTCGTTCGGCAGGCTCAGTAGCATGGACGGACGCAGGCGGGCCGGATAGTTTAGTACCCACTGGTACGGATTGAAGATCAACTGCTCCAGACTGGTGAACGACATGCTCTCTGGCCACGGCAGCGTGACGCCGGCCGGCAACTGCCACCAGCGGTCCCGCGCCGGCAACGGCCGGTGCGGGACCGTGGAGGTTTCGCCGGCAACGGTCGGATCCGTCAGCGCGGCCTCGACCGATCCGACCGGCGCGCCGGCGAGGATGCCGGACAGCAGCAGCCAGACCGGATGCGCTTCCTCTCCCGCCCTCGGAAGGACCAGTGTCAGGCGTTGCCCGGCGCGCAGGATGGGCTGCAGCCATCCCCTGGCCTGGCTCGCCAGCAGTGTCGTGGTGTCGGGGAGGTCAATGCCGGCTTGGCGCAAGATAGCCAGTTCGCCGGGCGACCACGGATACGGCGGCACCAGCGGGACGGCAGCCAGATGCCACCACATCACGTCGTCGAACGGTTCGATCATTGCGGCGGGATCGGTCACGCAGGCCTGTGCGCCGGCTTGCGCCTGCAGCAACGGATTCGACGTGCCGCGCGACGTGGCCTGCGCCACCAGCTTGTCCAGCGCTTCCGGCCGGATGGCCTGTACGCCCTGATCCAGGAGGCCCTGCAACGCCTGCAACACAGCCGTGGCCTGCTCATGCCCGGCCAGCCAGCCAGCGCGCCGGGCGTCGTCCGGGTCGGTCAGCCGCTTGCGGAAATACTCGGCCAGCCGCGCCACACGCTCATAGATCGTGGCGAGCGGCGCGCCGTCCGCGGGCGCGAAGCGTAGATGGTCGATCCAGTAGGCGATCTCCTGCCGCACGGCCCCGGCTTCATCGCCGTAGTGGCCGTCGATCTCTTTGAGCAATGCCGCCCAGCGCTGGCCACCGATGCCCGGCGCATCGGCCATCTTCTCGGCGATGCGCCGCCGCGCGAAGCTAGGCAGTGGCTGCACCGTGTGCGACAGGAACTGTAGCAAGGCATGGAAATCGAGCGGCGCCCACATCAGCCGCAACGCCAGCGGCAGCAATTGCAGCGGGGGACGATAGGGGCTGCGATCAGACAGTCCAAGCCTGGGCAGGTCTAGGGCGTCCAGCGACGCGTCGAGCAGCGAACCGTCGCGCTCTGCCACCACCGCCACGTCGGCGCCGCTCAGGCGGATGCGGTGCGCCAGCCAATGCGCGCCGGCCAACTGGGTTTCGGCGCGCACAATCCGCACGGAGCCGTCATCGCGCCAAACCACGGGCGCCGGCACCTGCCCCGACAGCGAAGTGATCAGGCTCTCTTGCAATGCTGCCAGCACCGTACCCGGCGTGGCCCGAGCAAGCGCGGGTTCGGCGACCGTGATCGGCAATTGCTCCAGCACGCGGCGCCAGCCCAAGGGAAATTCGGACGGCGCGTCGAGCAGGAGCACGGATGCGATCTGCGGCGTGCGTGCCACCAGCGCCGCCGATACATCCGCGAGCCTCTGGCCCGCGCCCGGCGCCACCTGCTCACGCGCGAGTTCTTCCACGTCCGCCAGGTCGCGCAGGCGCTCGGGAGCGCCAGCCGGAATCCTGCCATCCCAGCCGTGCTCGTACCATTGGTCGCGCCATGCCAGCAGCCGCGCCGCCGTGCCCAGTTCATCGATGGCAAAGCTGCGCTCGTAGAAGCGCTGGCCATTGCAGGCCTGTGCCAAGCATGCACGCATCTGCACGACGCGCTCCGAATGGGACGGCGTCATGCGCACCAGACCCAGTTGCATTTCCAGCAGCGCCAGCATCCCCAATGGACCGACGGTCGACTCGCCAAGCGCATTGCGCACATGCCAGCCACGCTGCCCGTCCAGCGCCAAGCCAAATCTGATCTTCTGCACTCTTGTACCCCCTGTTCCTGCCTTGCCCCGTTGTTGGATTGTCTTCCCGTCCCGGGCTGTGCCCTCAGCCCTTTGTTGTCACCGGCGGTGCATAACCCGGCGCCAGCATGGCGCTGCTCGCGCCGTACAAGGCAAGCGGATCGCGCAGCCACAACCGGTATTGCTCGCCTTCCAGCGTATGGTCCGGCGAGCAATCGACGCTCCAGCGCAGCAACATGTAGCCGGCCACGGCTGCCCGCGCTTTCACGCGCAGCACGTCGCTCGTCATGCCGTAGTCCATGCGGATGATCTCGGGCCTCTGCAGGCGCGGATGCGGCACGAGATCCAGTTCGATGACCCTTGTCCACTGGATGTCGGCTTCCGCGCGCTCCCCCGGCTTGGCGTCATCGTTCAACTGCCGCAGCGACTCAATGCGCGTGAGCACGAAATCCCGGAACTCGCCGGACTTGCGATCGAACGCCCGGGCGTGCCAGCGCAACCCGGTATCCACCAGCGCGAATGGCACGATCACGCGCTCCGACGCGCCGCTCGACATCGCGTGGTAGCGAATCGCCAGCGGCCGTCCGGCGTGAATGGCCCGGCAGACCGCAGCCAGCACGTCCAGACGCGGGGCGCTAAGCGTGGCGGGCGACTCGCACGGAAGCATCGGCCCGGCCACGCCTTCCACGCCCGCGCCAAACCCTTGGGTAAGCGAGGACAGCACGCGCCGTGTGTCGTGCTCGAATATCGGGGAGAAATCCACGCCGATCCGGTACGTCTTGCTGCTGCCGTGAAAGACGATGTTCGCCGGCGCCAGCTCCCGGTAGAGCGCGAAATCCCGCGTCGCCCCGGCAGGCGCGACCCCGAAGCGCGCGTAGAGGTCGGGCCGACTTGCCTCGCCAAAGAAGTACAAGCGGAACTCTAGATAGGCGAGCCGCTCGCGCTGTGCGTAGCTCAGGGCCTCAACGTCCGACGTGGGCACTGCGCTGGTCTTGACTGCCATCTTGCTCCCTGCGGAAGTGGGGGTTCGCCGAAATATAATCATCTTCAGCTTCTCATCATCATCATTTTGATGATATCTTCTTGGGCAAGCGGAAGCAAGAACTGTGTGAAGAAGTGGAAGGAAGCGCCACATCGGTCACCTCAACCAACCTGTCAGGACAATTTGCCCATGCCGAACAGCCCTCGCAGTGCCCTCTCCGATATCTCAGATCCTAGCGGCCAGGCCGCCCGTGACATGATGCGCAAGCGCTTCCACGGATGCCTGCTCGGCGGGGCCGTCGGCGATGCACTCGGGGCACCGGTCGAATTCATGACGCGAGAGGCCATCCTGCGCCGCTTCGGCCCGGCGGGCCTTACCGACTACGCGCCCGCGTATGGCGGCCTCGGCAGGATCACTGACGACACGCAGATGACCCTGTTCACGGCGGAAGGACTGTTGCGCGGGTGGGTCAGGGGCTGCCTGAAAGGGATCACGACCTATCCCAGTGTCACCGCACACGCGTACTTGCGGTGGCTGCGCACGCAGGGCCTGGCATCGCGCCACGAACTCGAGTTCGGTGGCGAGCAGCCAGGCTGGCTGTTCAGGCAGGAGGCAGTGCACAGCCGGCGGGCGCCGGGCAACACCTGCCTGTCGGCCCTGCAGGCGATGACCACCCTTGGCGCGCCCGCCCGCAACGATAGTAAGGGTTGCGGGGGCGTGATGCGCGTCGCGCCCGTCGGTCTCTTTGGCTCGCGCCTCGGGCAGCGCACCGCGCCGATGCAGGTCTTTAGACTCGGCACCGATCTTTCCAGCCTCACGCACGGCCATCCGACGGGAACCCTGCCCGGCGGCGTGCTTGCCGTCCTGATCCTCTTGCTCGTTGAAGGCGCCAGCCTGCTGGACGCACTCGCCAGCGCCAAAGCCTGCCTGCAAACCTGCGCTCACCACGAGGAAACGCTCGCCGCCATCGAACTGGCCGAATCGCTGGCCGCCAATGCGACGGCTCAGGCCGACGCCATATGGCAACTAGGCGAAGGATGGATAGCCGAGGAGGCACTGGCGATTTCCGTTTACTGCGCCTTGGTCGCGAAGGATTTCCGCGAGGGCGTGATCCTCGCCGTCAATCACGATGGCGATTCGGATTCGACCGGCTCGATCACCGGCAACCTGCTTGGCGCCATGCACGGCGTCGACGCCATTCCACCGCAATGGCTAGCGCAACTTGAATTGCGGGATGTGATCGAGGAATTGGCGAACGATCTGCTCGATTTTCCAGATTGGGACCTGGATAACGACCTTGCGAACAGGAGCATCCAGGAGAAGTACCCAGGCTACTGAGTGCGAACGCTTCGGCACCATCGTCTCCCCCAAAACCGGCACCCCATGACGGCCCAGATCCCCGAGACCCTCTATATGGATGAGAAACTCGCGATGTGCAGCGAGCCGCTCAATCAATACTTCACACTTTCCGGCAACTGCCCGGCATTCCGTGCGGAGTGCACTGCGCTCTGGCGCGGTTACGTTGGCACGTGGGAAATCGTCAACGAGCGCCTGTACCTGATTGGACTGGACGGCACCACCGAGGACGACGAACACGTGTCTCTGACGACGCTGTTCCCGGACTATCCACATCGCGTCTTTGCCCATTGGTTCGACGGGAGAATCCGCGTGCCGCAAGACGGGTTGCTCAACTACGTCCATGCGACCTACGCGAGCGAATACGAGCGGGATCTCCTCATTGATTTCGAGAAGGGCGTCGTAACAGCGGCAACCGTTCAACATAATGGCATAGCGGCGAACTCGAACGGCTCCAGCGGTTACAGCATCGGCGCCATGACTATGCTTGGCCCAAGCAAAGCCAACCAAGAGGACACTCAGTGATCTATCTCGTGGCATATCTTGGGTTAGGCGCCTGCTTTTTGCTGACCGTACGCACAATCAACACCCTATCCAAACGTAATGCCGCAACGCGAGATCACCCGGCCTTGCCGAGATCACAAGGCAAATTCGATATCGTGGACGATGCGCTACTACCCGCATTGGGATGCGCGTTCATCATCGTCTCGTGGCCGGTCATCGCTCTATGGATGGTCAAGGACAAGACTTTGCCCAAGGCAGACACCGCCGCCAGGGCAATAGAGGAACCGTTTTCTGTCGCACGACGCGACCTGATCGCGCAAACCACTATCGACGAAATCGAACAGTGCGAACTCGTCGATGATCCCCTCGGCGCAGTGCCGGCCGTGCCATTTGGCCACCTGCACGAGAGATGGGGGACCTTTAGCAACGAGGTCCACCCCCGAGACACCATCTGGTCCTTCGCAGCCAACCGAACCGACAATTGGGGAATCGAGCGACGCCGCTACGGCTACGTGTGCGTGCGCGACGACAAGATCGGCCAGTTCGTCGTCACGAGGACAGAACCTTCCGCTCGACCGAGAGCAATAGCCGATGAGCGGCGTCATCGAAGAGGTCATATTGACTTATCAGCCGGCACTACTCGGAGGCCGGCAACTACGAAGCAGTCGGCTGGCCTGGAGCACCGCCGCCCCCTGCCCTGAATCCGCCCAACCATCATTTCGAAGAATACGCCACGCTTGAAGAATCGAGGCACCTTCACTGACACGATAGAGAAGGACAAAAATGAAAGACGAGAAAATGCCTTTGTATCGAGGTTACCAACTCGTCGCGAGAGCGACCTCGACGGGGGCGCAATGCTGGGCATGGTACGGCGGGAAGCCCGTTCACAAGGTATTGTCCGATACTATCGACGGCGCCATCGCGGCGGCAAAACAGGCCATTGACGCCGCACTCGGGCCGGCAGAGATTAGCGGCGAGGTCGGGTTCGCGGCTTACAAACGTGCGTTTGAGACAATCCTACCCGGGCTCACCACGGCACAAATCCGGATGTTGCAGGCACACTTTTACGCACCGGACCAGACCCTCACAGCAACACAATTGGCCGATGCGGCAGGCTATAGCTCATACAGTGCAGCCAATATTCAGTATGGAAACGTTGGCAAGGCACTGTTTGAGCAGCATCCGGTCGCTCTGCCGACGCGCAATGACGGTAGTCTTATCTACACCTTTGCTCTCGCCGATGACGGTGGGTCGGTTCGCTCAGCAGCCTCGGCAGGCTCCGCAGAGGATGAAGCGCATTGGCGCTGGAAGCTTTTGCCCGCAGTGGCACATGCATTGAAAGCGCTGGGAGTCGTAAAAGGCTAGCTATAGGATCTGGTCTACGCATTGCGCGCTGCGAGCGCCAGGCCAAAAAAGCAAACAATGAACCCGAAAAAGACACTACTACTAGCCGGGGAGTATTTCGGAGTCCTGGAGGTCTTGGCCCATCGTGGCCATGGCGTCTCATTGAGCTCCTTACACGACACTCTTAAGATCGTGATACCCGACCACCCCCGGGGCGCTTTGGAGGTGGTGACACTATTGTCGGCCAATGGGCTGTTGGCCCCCTCCCCGGAGGCTGACGGCGAATGGGAGATTCCACCTGCAGTAACTGACTTCATTTTGCACCTTGCCAAGCGTCAGCGTCTGCTTGCGCCAGGTGAGCTGCGCGGCCTTCTCTTAGACATGGAGAGCGAGATTGCGGACTTTGGCCGGCTGACTCTGACCCGGGACGTCAATCTGCTCCGGCAATCCGCCCTGCGTCTAATCAATTCAATTCAGCGCGCCCAGCGCTTTTCCTCTGAACACCATGGCGCAGTCGTCTCTGAGGTCACCCGGATCAAGATTCGAGAGGACAACAGATCGCTGCGCGAACGCTATGAGTTCATCAAGCGCCTATACGAACGCCACGTGCTCCCAATGCAAGACTTGGTGGATGTGGACGGTATGCTGGCGCGACTACTGGATCGCCTTCTTGGCCTGATTCGCCAGGCGGAGCCGCTCATTGACGTTGGCGGTGGGCCAACGCCAATTTCGCGTCTGCGCGCCCATGTTTTGCAACTCAAGCGCGAAGCCCGCGACCTCTTTTATGAATCCTACAACGAGGTCCTGCCACTTTACAACGCCCTGCGTCAAGACCACGAGCTGGCCGCTGCAGCCGCGACAATGCTCGAGGTCGTCGCTCGCAAGGGGCTCGATGCATGGGATATCGCAACGCACCTGGCCGCACCCTCGTTCAGGGCTGAGAACCTTTTTAATGACTACGGCATCGAGGACTACCTGCACGGCGTTCAAGCTCACTCAGCCGAAGAGCCGACGCCATTGATCTCACTGGCAACGGCCGGCATCGAGCGCTCGCCCGATCTGCTGCATCTTGAAGACGTGATCGAACGCCTCAAGGAAGACGCACCGGTGCCGGACATTCTGGCATGGCTCTTCCAGGGCTACTCGGAGCAGCCGGAATCGGAACTCCTGTGCGCGTTCGTTGATATCGCCGCAGACGAGTCACTTTCAACTTCCCATGCTGACGCTGAGACGGAGTCTGTCTTTCGAGGCGTCACGTATACCTACTATCCACTGGGGATTGAGCTTGCAACTGCCGCCTAAATTGGAAGAGTCTTTCCGACTCCTGTCGAAAGGCCGCCATATCAGCAGCCTGGATGGCGAGGTCTTCAACTCGCTGACTCAAGAAACCGACCGCTACCGGGCCGTTTTCGACGCCCTAGGCTATGAGCTCGTCGATGACCCACAGGGCTTCTTTTACTTTAATGGCACTCGGAACGGCTTGAACCGGACCGTGAGCGAGTTTGCACTCTTCACGTTTATCATGGTCGACTGGCTCAGCGACAACGATACGTCAATCGAGATCGGCCTATTCGGCACGGTGCGCCCGTTGGAAGAGTTGCCGCACCTCCAGTCTGACCGGTACCGCGGCTACATGCGCCAAGCCGGCGGAGATGACGCGGATAACCTACGGCGGATCATCCAACGCATGGACGGTGCGGGCTTCCTTCGTTTATACGACGAGAAGATCCAATTCCTCGCCCCTACCCGCCGTATCCTAAAGGTCTGCCTGGCACTCGGCAAGAAGTCAGCCGAGGTGGCGACAATGCCCGTCATTGAGAATGACGACGAAGAACAAGAAGGAGCAATCGCTTGAATCACGTCCCGATCCCCGGCTGCGAGCGGATGGTCTTCATCCGTTCGGGCAACTATGACTATGCCGAAGTCGATTTCCGCGGCTCGGTACACTTGGTCGGGCGCAACAACGTCGGCAAGACGTCGATCATCTCGGCCGTCCAGTTCCTTTTTGTGCCGGACCAGAGCGACATGCGCTTCGACGGCCACACACTGGAGGATACACGCCGGTACTATTTCAAGCACCCCACCTCCTACATACTCTTCGAGTGCTTCTCAGCAGAAACTCAGAGTTATGTGACAGTAGGGATGCACGGGCTGGGCGCGATCGGCAGCTACAAGTTCGAGCGCTTCGCATTCCCTGGGCGGTTCGAGCGCTCGATGTTCGTTGACGAAAACGAGATCGCGCGAGAATTCGATGCCGTCAAGGCAGACATCATGGCCTCGCGCAAGCATTTCCGGTTGCTCGAGCCCAAAGACCTGCGCGCCACCCTCACCGGTACCTGGGACGACCGCCTTCTCAATTTGGGCATCATCCCGCTCCGGGACGGCACCGCGAATGAGCGCTTCGTGCACCTTTTCCGCAACCTGCTCAAGCTGAACAAGATGGAGCAGGAGGCAATAAAGCAAACCCTCGTGGAAGTCTACCGGCGAGAATTCACGAAGCCGACGATCGACCTGCAAAAAGAGCATGAGTCGGCCTTCGCGCGGGTCGAACGGGAGGGCCGTGCAATTCAGCAGCAAGAACTGGTCGAGACGCGCATCCCCGCCCTTCGCAAGGCGCTGGACGAACAGAAGCGGGCCCGACTGGCTCTCAAGCCCATGCATCGGGTCCTGATGGCCGCCCGGCAAGCCGAGGATCTTCGCCTCAACGAGGCCAAGCTTGCGACCGACGACGTGTTGGGCGGCTTCGAGTCGTCCCAACGTAAGCTGAATGCAAAATTTCAGGAGAGCACGGACAAACTGGTAAAGATCGGGATTCAGATCGCCAATCTAGAGGCGGACACCACGGCCTTTAATGCGCTTCAAGACCGCTTCCAGGGTTACGTGATTGAACTGGAGGAAACCAAGCTTCAGAACGCGATCGCGGACCTCGAAGCGCTCCAGGCAAAGTATTATGGCGCCGGAGACTCGGTTGAGGACATTCAGCGCGACATCACGCATATGCGGGCGGAACTAGCGGAGCTAGTCCGGCTGCGCGACCGCCACGACAAGCTCTTCGGTTCCTACATCGTCGGCCTGGTGGGCGAGAATCAAGTACGCGACGTCTTTCGCGTCCTCAACCCCAAGCTACTTGAACGGGAAGTCGACGGTGAGGAGGGGATCTCAGTAACCGACGCCGACGCGCTTATCGACGCCCTGAATCACGTCGATCGTCTGATTGACTCTGACGAGAAACGCTTCGATGGGCACGGTGTATCGTTCCCGATGTCCGTAGTCGGTGGCCCGAAGGGCGTACTGCCTGACGTCGCCCAGCTTGGGCGCCAGATAGAGGAGATGGAAGCCAAAATCGAAACTCGGATGCGCAATCTGGACGATGCCTTGGCCCGCGCTCAAGTGAAAGCGGAAATCCAGGAGCGTCAACGCGAACGTGATGAACGGAAAAACAACCTCGAAGCGTTCGAGGCTTACCGCAATCTGCTCGCCGGCCGACCCGCCAAGCTGAAAGAAGAAGCCGAGTTGCAAGCCAAGAGCGAAACGCTGATCGCTGAGCAGACCGCCATTAGCGCGGAACGCGACCGCCTGAGCTTACAGTTCGCCCAGGCGCAAACGCAGCATCGGGAAATCGCAGAGAGAATGGCCAAGCTGGCTCGAGACAATTTCGAACGCCCCCTGGATGACTGGGAGGACGCCGGCGACGATGATCAGTATCTGGGTATCCCCTACGCCGATATGACCGCACGGTACGTCGCCGCGTGCGCCGCCGAGCGGTCATTGACCGAGAAGCTGGCGTCGCAGATCGCGAACATCGAAACGGCGATGCAAGACGGCCTAGCCGGATCGGCGCCCGAGCAAAAGGCGCAGTCCGCCATTGAGATGGTGGAATCTCTGCCCGAGCGACGCGCGGCATACGATTCGATGTGGGATGGACTAGTGGTATCCATTAAGGCGTCGATTCGCGACCTGCTCGATGATGTCAGCCGCCTGAAGACCAAGGTAGTTGAGTTCAACCGTCGGCTCAGCGGCGTCCAGGTTTCCAACTTGAAATCCGTCAGTATGGAGATCGTTGAGAATGTCGACCGTATCCGCAGCTACCGATCGCTGTTCAACACGGGCGGACTATTTGACCGTGAGGAAGACACGAAGCGAGCAATCGAGGAAGTCAGCAAGCTTATCCGCGGCGCCAATGCAAAGGTGACCCTCACAGAGCTGTTCGGCGTCGAGTTCAAGGTCGAGTATCAGGATGGCTCGAGTAAGACGTTCCCAAAGCTCGACGCTATCGAATCCACCGGCACGACCATGATGATCAAGGCGCTGGTCAACATGTGTCTCATGCGTGACATGATGAAGCGGGATCGCCGGTATTCGATCCCGTTCTACATCGACGAATGCAACATGGTGGATGAGACGAACCTGAAGGGTCTCGCGAAAACGGCTTTGAAGCTTGGCTTCATTCCGGTCTTAGCCAGCACGATGGCGGTGGCTGTGGCGGAAACCCTTTATTACGTCCGCTGGGCCAAGGCAGGTCGTGCGGTGATCGAGCCCAAAAACCGTATTCGCCGCAGGGAGGCGCCCGATGAGTTCGCCGCAGCCGCTTGACGCCTTGGCGCGCATTCTCCACGAGTTGCTGAGCGGCGAGGCGGTGCCGGCGAGCAGGTTGTCGACCTCACTCACCAGGGCGCTGCTTCCGCTAACCGACATTGGCGCGGTCCGCATGGAAACGCGCGGACGGGGCAAGGCGCTCACGTGCCTGAAGCCGGATCTCGTTAAGGTCTTCGCCGACAACCGCTATCCGTCTGGACTGTATCTGACGTCAACGGCGCTTGGCTCAAGGACTGCAGCGCTGGCACAGTTCCGGGACAGCAAGGCGGATGGCGGCTTGGATTTCGAGTTGGTCCATATAAGGGTATTTGATGATGCCGCCCTGACGCTGGACGGCTTACCGGTCGATGCCTGCCGTCAAACCCAAATTCTGGGATGCGTGTCGGTCGTGCTAGGTATGATTCCAACGCCGCGGCTCGCCGGGCGAATTGCCTTGGCGGAGGGCCCTGAGGTCTTCATGCGCTTCGATTGGCGTTCGCTTGGAGTCGGCGTCGTCGTCTATTACCGCGGTCGAGCGTCGGAGCGGTTGTTGAGGTGGGCGGGAGACGCTGAAGTCGCCGATATCCTGCATTGCGGCGACTACGATCCGGTTGGTTTGGACGAGTACCTGCGGGCCCGAGCGCGGCTTGGGGACCGTGTCATACCCTACGTGCCAGACAACCTTGAGGCTCTGTTTGATCGATTCTCGAAGCCGGAACTCCTTCAAGACCAAGCGGGACTTGTACGCCGACTGCAGCAGTCGCAAGACCCGTATGTCCAGCGGATGCTCCGCCTGATTCAGGGAATCGGGGGCGGGATGGAAAACGAGGCACTTCTTGTAGACAACCGCGTTGGCTGCATGCCTTCCTGGTCATGACATAACCCACTTCTGCACCTTCGGCGCCCATGGAATCAGGTCCGTGGAGCTTCGCTGACTACTCTTCCAGGCTGTGCACCGCCACGGCGCGCTGGCCGGCCAGTTCGCTGCCCGACGGCCAGGAACATGATGTCATGCACCTGTTCGGCGACTCTTCCGTGGCGTCGCATCAGGTTGGAGGGCCTTGATCTGTTGGACGATAGCCTGGTACCAGATGGCTTCCTGCTCGCTTTGCGCTGCCGCATCCGGCGGAGGCTGGCCGTCAGTGCGTTGACGCCGCCCTTGCGCTCTTCCGTGCGCTGCCAGTGGGGCTGCGGAATGCCTCACCAATCGATCTTATCATTCTCGAGAAATCAATAGCGCCCATGGCCCCGGCCCAGCCATTGCACGCGACAGGAATGCTGGCCGTTGGGTTCGCAGCAAACCGTGTCACCAGTGTCTTCGCTCGTTCATTGCGCCTCGCATCCCCCAAGTCCTGTCCCTCCAACGCTTCGTGCCCCCAACCCGCGGACCTTGCCTTCAAGCATCCGCTGCGAATTCGACGGAATCCGACCAGCCGTTCCGCGCGAAGCCGACCACTGATTCCACATGAAGCCGACCAGCTTCGAACGTGGTGATGCAGGGCTGTGCGTTCTTACTCCGAGTCGTGTTTGTCGGTCAATCCATTTTGATTCTTGCGCATTGATTCTCCGTCCAGCGAGAGGCGATGGGCGTTGCGGAACAGCCGGTCAAGGATGGAATCAGCCAGAGTAGGATCGCCGATCGCGGCATGCCAGTTGTCGACGGGTAACGATGGTCGAGCGCGAGCCGTGCCGATCACGGCGTGCCTGGTCGGCAAGGGGCGTCATCGCAAAGTCGTCCAGCACCAGAATGTCGGTTTTGGCCCATTGGGTCAGCAGCTTCCCGAAGCGCCCGCTGCCATGGACGATGGCCATCTCCTCGCTGAACATCGGCATGCGCAGATAGCGTCGGAGTAAGTGGCGAAACTGCACAATAGCTTGCCCTGTGTCCTGAGTTCGAACCCACAGGCACGGCGCACTTGCAGATACGATTGCGCGGCTTGCATTAGCATGGTCCTTCCCCCGGCCACGGTTGGGCGATCTGGAGACCTCGCTCGGGATCGGCCGACATCAGCAGTCGGCCCCGCGCCAGCAGACCTGGCCAGTTACGGCGCGTGCGGAGGCGGCGGATTTTCATCGTCGACCATCGCCTCGTAGTGTGGCGGATCCTCGGTGGGTGCCAGACCGCCGGTCGTCAGCGCCGCGTCGAGCGCCTGGCGCAGCGCGACCAAGGTCGGCCACGGACTCGCGTCGGGCAGCGCCGCATCCCGCCGACGGACGGCCTGCCAGGCGACCTGCAGGTCCGGTTCCACGCGATCGCGCAGCGACGGCGACGCCTCTAGGGCACCGGCCAGCAGCTCAAATTGGAGGCGCAGCTCGACCGCGACTTCATAGGCCAGCGGCAGCGCCACCAGTCCGGCCAGGATGCGCGTGGCGCGCTCCTGAATCTCGCTGCGGGTGCGGGCGGCGACGGTCTCAAACTCGTCGGCGACGATCGCCCAGTCGACCGCCTCGGCCAAGCTGACCAGGCGAGCACGGTCGCCCTGCGCCTGCGCGTCGCGCAGCTTGGTGAGGAGCGCATAAGTGGCCACGAGCTGCTGGCTGTAATCGCGCATAGTTTCCTACGGAGAGAAAATTTTCGAAGTCGGCGCAACCTCGTCAGGCTGCCTTAGCAGCTATTTCGTAGCCGTCGGGATGGTGCTGGCTACGCCAGCCGGTATAACCCCGGGCAAAGACCTCGCGGGCCATCTCAGCGCATCGTGAAACAGGCGATGACGCCCATGAGGCCGGCAATGGCGGCCGACGTCACGCCAATGGCCCACCAGAGACAAACGCGTTGCACCGCGATCTGCCGCTCCAGCTCGGCCAAATGCCCTATCAGCGCCTGCCGAAGGCCCGCAATGGCCACTTCGATCCTGGCCGTCTCATCGGCGACCTCGCTCCTCAAGCTGGCCTTGCGGGAGGCAGTCATGGGACTCCTACGCGGTCAATGCCGCGAGTCATGCTAGTCATAACAGGCTGAATTCAACCACTTGTTGGGTGAACACCCAGCCAACGGGTGGAAAAGCGCCCGCCATGGAAAACCCCGGTCGATGGCACTCCTTACTCCGGGGCCGCAGTCCGACGACGGCGGACAACGCTGGCGGTGCGCATACAACCACAGGCAGGTGGCCCGAAAACGTGACCACCAATGCGCCGACGATCAGGAGGCCACCCAGGTCATCCATGGTCAAAGACTCCCTGCAATCTCCCGCAGGTCCGCCTCGCGGACGTCACGAAAATGCCCGCGCAGGATGCGCGGCAGGTCGGGCCGGCTCAGCAGCTTGGCGGCATCCCGGGCAGTCCAGCCGCGGCGCTCAAGGGCAGCGGCGATCGTCATGGCCACGTCCGCCTTGGCCCGCATCGCCCCAGCGTCCGGAAATCGCAGCTCCGCGTACACGTTCATATTAGTGCTCCTGTCGATCGGGTCCGCAGTCCCGCCAGTCTGGATGGCTCGGGGGAGCACAATGCTGGAGCGAGCCTTGGACCTCAGGTGCGGCGCCAGCGAAGGCCGTGATAGTTTGCCGTGCGCTCTTCAGCAACGGCAACAAATCCTCGCTGCCTTGCAAAATGGCCAAGTCCTCCGTCTCAGTCTTTTTGCATTCTCCTTTGCCCGATCCGGGGCGCAGCCGGACCACTCCGGCCGACGCATCGGCCGGCTCGCCATCCACGCGAAAACGCCGTAGAAGCCACCAACGACGAGGATGGCGATCAGTTCAGTCGTGGGTCAAGCGTCCTCCTTTGGCCGATCCGGGTCACAGTCCGACCAGTCTGGCTTGTCCGGCGGGCGCCTCGTCACATACAGGCTAAAGCCGACAAGGCAAGCCGTTAGCAGGACGACAAAAATCTCGCCGACCATAGACGTCACTCCTCTTGGCCGCCCACAGCGCCACCGTCGGCGCTCAGTAGCCTTCCACCGTGGTCCGCATGCCGCGCCCCCAGGCCGATCCAGAAAGTCTTCAAGCCGCGCTCCCGCTTAAGTGATGCTCTCCATGGTACGCCGTGGCCAGGCCCACGCAAGATCCGGCCGCCAGGTCAGTGTTTTCCGTCGATTTCCGACAATGTGCGCCCACCTAGATCTTGCGGCAGCATATGTCTCTCGTGAAGCACAAAAAAGAGCGCCATTCCCCTGAAAAACTCGTCGTGCTGTGCCATCGTTAGTAGGGAGTTGTGCCATCGTTAATCCGCGCCCGGTCAGCACGGCCGATAGTTATCCACAGCCATTTTCGCTCGCAAAGCATTGATGGATAAAGAGATTTACCCACAAACCGGCCCCAGCATTCCCCCGCTCATGAAATGTGCCACGGACCACTAACGATGGCACAAGACTCGATTAACGATGGCACATTAGCCCATTAACGATGGCACATTACCCTATTAACGATGGCACAATCGCGATTAACGATGGCACACAACCCCTCTAAGCTTGGCACATGAAATCGAGCCAACCCTATGATTCATAACAAAAATCTACCCTCGGTAACGGTTTAAGGTTCTAAAGCTTTAAGGTTTTATACAAAAAAACAAAACGTTGTGTCTTTGTTTACCGCCCGACCGACGCCCTCTGCGCGAAAGGCCCTTGCCCGCCCCGACGCGCGCCGCGACTGCCCAGGCGACGCGGCCGGCCCGCGGGCAACCCCACTCTCCCAAGAAATTCAACAAATCCCAACGCGGCACCAGCCCCAATAACCAGCTTCCGGTAATGCGATTTAATAATATTATCTTGCGTCTGTGAAATACATAACATAATCCCACAGCGAAAGCGCATCGATAATATGCACGGCGACTAGAGGGGAGAGCTTTCGGCCATAACAAAACTCGCGATTTGAGCACGATGCATCACATTCAAGATCGACCGCGACGGCTCGCGAGGGCATTGACCTGAACCACCAGCAATCGAGGACCACCAGGCCGCATCAGAGGGCCGCTGAGCGATTTTTTTGGCGACCACATATGACGGTTACCCCACCCGACCAAAAGCGCTCAAAACGGCCCTTCATCACCCGCCCAATCCACCCAAGATAAGCCGTCAAATAGAATCGCAATTTGCCACGCGCACGCTTGACAGATGACGAGGTTCGAGCGGCCGCCGCCCTGCTTGCGCTGGCTGTTTAGCGCAAGCAGGGCGGCGGCCAATAGAGGATCGTTTCTCGATCTTCGCTTGGCTCTCATGCCCCTGTCCGATCTGTTCGCTACGCTTACCCAATATCTGCACACCAAGGTCTTTCACGATCTTGCCCGTCATCCCGAATATCCAGCCGCATTCACCCGTCAGCGCAAGCTCACCCTGCCCACACTGATCGCGTTCATGCTTGGCAACTTGCGCATGGGCGTTCAAGCCGAACTCGATCAATTCTTCGCCGCGCTCGCCCGCCAAAACACCTTGTGCCGGCGAGTCAGTGAACAAGCCTTCGCCCAGGCTCGCAGCAAACTCAGCGGCGATGTCTTTGCTCACCTCAATGACTGGCTGCTTCAGCAGGTGTCCAACCATTTGCCGCGCTGGCATGGCTTTCGGCTGGTCGCAGCCGACGCCTCGCACCTGCGTTTTGCCATCCGCCACAGCCATCTGCCTCGAGCCGCCACCCGTGATCAACTCGCTTTCGGCCTGTACCTCCCCGGGGCCGAGATGATGCTCGCCGCCTCACTGCACAGCGTGCTCGAGAACGAACGCCAGATCCTGTTCGAGCATCTGGACCGCCTGCAATCCGACGACTTGCTGTTGCTCGACCGCGGCTACCCGGCCCGCTGGCTGGTAGCCGTACTCAACCAACGAAACATCCCTTTCTGCATGCGCGCCGACGGTAGCGGCTTTGCTGCCCTGCGGGACTTCGTCCGCTCCGGCCGCGCCGAGACCGTCGTCACGCTCCCGGCTCCAGCCCGCAATGACGCGCGCGACTATGAATGTGCGTCCGTCCCGCAGACCGTCCGGCTCATCCGGCAGATCTCGCCAGCCGCCAAGGTTCGCGTGCTCATCACCAATCTGCTCGACAGGCACCGCCATCCGGCTGCCACCTTCCGCGATCTCTATCACCAGCGCTGGCGTCTCGAGGAGGCCTTCAAACGCCTCAAACACCGCATGGCACTCGAACACCTGTCCGGCCTCTCACAGTTGGCCGCCAGGCAGGACTTCGGAGCCAAAGTCCTGTGCGATAACCTGCACGCCCTGTGCTGTCTTGCGGCCGCGCAGGAACATGACATTGACTCGGATCATCGGATCAACCGTGCCTACGCCATCACCGCCCTTAAACGTGTCCTGCCTGCACTGCTGCTCGGCCTGCGCTGGGCCAAGGCTGCCCTGAACGAGACCTTGACCTTGATCGCAACACGTCTCCAGCGCGTGCGACCAGATCGCGCCAAGCCCCGTCCACCACGCCACAAGCCTCATCGACATGCCGCTTATAAGGCTTGTTGATGCTGCTTATCTTGGGTGGATTGATCACCCGCCCCCCTTGACACCAGTCCCGCTTATAATCGCTCACCTCGCGTCAATTAAATCGACAAGCGAAATCGATGCAAGGAAGCCGCAGGCATTGGCCGCCCTAATAGCAATAGGGCATTAACGAACCGAAAATGGAACGAATCAAGGGACTTCAATTAGTTTGAGCCAATGCTGAAACGCGACGGGTAGATCCAGATCTCTGCCCGTTCGGGTTGCCAAAGGGACTGCGCCGGCGGCAGCCCCCTTGTTTGGGCGCAAGGCCCGGGCCCAGCAACTCCCCCCTTTTTCGCAATGCGCAAGCCGATGCGCCGGTGGCGACGGCGAGCTACGGGACGTCCTGCCGGTCTGCGATCCAGGTGGCGACCGAACCCCGGCGTGGATCCAGTCGCTGCGACGGGCATGGCGGCCGCGCGTTTGCCAACCACCCCAGCACCCACGCAGCCAGAACGCGATGCGCTCCACCCTGCCGCAGCGCTCACGCGACTTGCGCGCCGGGCTTATGAGCCGCGCCGCCCTGCCACGTGCCCGAACACCGTCTTCGCGCTCTGCCAGGCCATTCCCGGCTGACCGCCTGCGCCCGATCGCGTCCGCTTGATCCTCCTCAGCGTCCGGCGCTGCCCGCCTCCCGCGGGTGCCCCTGCCTTCCCACTCTTGATAAAAGCTGTTATCAAGAGTGCGGCCACCACGATGCCCCCGTCGGGCCCGCCTACTGATCAAGACCGACGGTGCCCGTTGCCCAGTTGTTCGAGAGTTTGCCGGCCATCTCGCCCGCGCAATCAGAACCTCAGCAAGCGGTGGGGGCCGATCAGGCCACGCAAACTCGGTGGCCAGCGTCTTGTTCGTTACCAGAATGGGTTTGGTCCCGATCGCAATCGTCAGCCTGCCCTCCCCACCGACTGATGCCGTTACCACTTGCTCGGAAATTCCCTCCCTGCCGGAGGGGCTCAGTTTCCCCGCCCAGAGTTGGGCGACGTCAGGCTCCGAAATCTAGACAGACTAGACACGTCTGAATCAATATCGCCCGGCAACCCAAGTCAGCAGTGTATTTCGCAATACCTCTATTTCCGTCTGTTGTCCAATCCTCGACCACACGTTGCTCACGGATCGGGACGCAGCCCACGACCACGGCTCGCAACTTTTGATGACCTTTGCGCAGACCGGTAGCCAAAGCAGTACTTCACCGAAAGCACCGCTTCCGCCGCACTGGAAGCGGGAGCTCCAACGACACGGAGGGCCGACCATGTCACGCCAGCGTCCAAACACAAGGAACGTCGAATTGCTACAGCGTTCTGGTGAAATCAAACAATTTCGCGCCAGCCTCAGTGTTCGGGCCGACAAGCCCCGGTCGTTGCCACCAGAGCGAGTGACCATGCTCACCATCGACATCCAAGGCGAACTCACCGAGCCCGTAGCAGGGACTTTGGCCTTTTCCCTCATGGCCTATGTCGCTCCAAAGCCGGCCATCGGTCAGGCCAAGATGCCATCGATTGGAGCGATCATTGCAATCAAGCCAGTTCTACAAGGCGGCTTAGACCTTTCCCCGAGCGAATTCCAGTCGCTTCTTACGATGGCATCCAGCGGGATGCTTAATTACTGCCATCTCGTGATCACAAAACCTCGGTACCGCTCAGCCTTGATTATCAACGTCGCCTTCAGCACGAGGCCCCCGTAGCCACTTGACGAATAGCCACATTCCTACGCCTTGTTTCCCCGCAAACGAATTAATTCGACGCTATGGTGCAGCATGTTGTTCGGCGCGGAGTCAGCAGGTCCAGGCATGGCTGGGGCACACCAATATATCCACGACTCGCATCTATGACCGCCGGCACCAGCGGCCGGACGACTCACCACCTACTCCTTACCGGTCTCCCGGCGCACATCGCGGTAGGAATGCCCATTACTGAGCACCCCCCGCACAGATCCGTACGAGCCCGATTCGGGCATACGGCTCCTACCTCGGGTGTTTGACGGCAAAGCGCCGGTCCGGCCATGGATGAAGGATTCGAGGCTGCGGGAGCCAGGCATCCGCGATCCGCTCGACCCGCGTCCACGTCATATGATCCTTTTGGCTGCGGCGCCTGAGCGCACGCCGCCAGAGGTCAACAACGTGGTAACGGAACGCGCTGAGCGCTCGCGAGTTCGTTGGTACCGCGTGGTACGCGAAGTATCCGCGCACCACCTGCCCAAGCCATTTTCCTTGCGCAGGAATCGGGTCGTGCATGCGCCGTCGCAGGTCCTCCTTGATCTGCCTGAGCTTCGCCCGCATGCGATCACCGCGAGTCTTCCTCTGCAACTGGAAGGCACCGCGACGCGATCGTCCGCAGATAAAGATGAAGCCCAGGAAGGCGAAGGTCTCCGGCCGGCCAAGGCCTCGACTCTGGCGGTTGGCCGCTGCGTTGCGGCCAAACTCCAGTAGCCTCGTCTTGTCCGGGTGAAGCGCAAGCGAGAACTCCTCCAGCCTCTGTCGCATCGCGTCCCAGAAGCGCCGCGCGTCAGCTTCGTGCTCGAAGCCAACCACAACATCATCCGCGTACCGCAGAATGATGACGTTGCCTTTAGCTTCCCGCCGTCGCCACCGGTTGGCCCAGAGATCAAACACGTAGTGCATATACACGTTCGCGAACAGTGGCGAAGCCACCGAACCCTGCGGTGTACCGGTTTCACTGACGCTCAGTTCCCCATTCTCCAGAACGCCCGCCTTGAGCCATTTCCGCACAAGGCGAATGACGCGCTCGTCGCCGATCCGATGCTCCATGAACCGAACCAGCCAGTCCTGACTGACCGAGTCGAAGAAGCTCCGGATGTCGGCGTCTAGGATCCAGTTCACCGGGGTGCGGATGATGGCCGTTGCCAACGCGTCCAACGCATCATGCTGACTGCGTCCGGGTCGGAACCCGTACGAGAAACCGAGGAAGTCTTCCTCGTAGATCGCATTTAGCACTCCAACCACCGCGCGCTGGACGATTTTGTCTTCCAGTGCGGCAATCCCCAATGGACGCTGTTTGCCGTCCGGCTTTGGTATGTACTGCCGCCGAACGGGTAGCGCCCGATACGCTCCGCTGAGTACTTGCGTGTGCAGACGCTGGAGATGCTCCTCCAGTCCTGCCTCGTAGTACCTCCACGTCATGCCATCCACTCCCGGAGCCGCGTTGCGTTTGAGCGCATAAAACGACTCCCGAAGCCGGTCGGCAGTGACGTGATGCAGCAACGCAGTGAACCGCTCCTTCTTCCGCTGCCTTGCAGCTCGCCGTACACGTTCCAGCCCCTGTGGCACGCTTGCCCGGTTCTGCGCCCGGCACGTGTTGGACTGACCCATGTTCCCCTTGGTCCCCGCCCTTCGCTCCACCCACTCCGCAGCCGATTTCCCGGCATTGTTCGCAGGCTTCCTCGCTAGTACGGCGGAGTCTGACTTCTCCCGTCCGTTCATCATCGGCTACGGCTCCTCGCCTTCCCGATGCGGACCAGGCCATGCTGCGACTGGCCAGACGAGAGATCTCCCGGTTCCCGCGCAAAGAGCGTCCGTGCGTGCCAGGGTCTTGGACCACGCCGGGTCGTCGAGGCACTCGCGTTCACGCGCCCCTTCATGTTGCCTTCCGCGTTCTGAACCGCGTCGGCACCCGGAACAACACAACTATCGCGGCTCGATGGCTGGCCCGCACGTTCCCCTACCGACGCTTCGCTGACCACCTCACGGTGGCCTGCGCACGGCTCGGGGCCGATGTGGTTCGCTATTCCTTCATCGCAGTGGACTTTCACCACCTACTCCTTACCGGTCTCCCGGCGCACATCGCGGTAGGAATGCCCATTACTGAGCACCCCCCGCACAGATCCGTACGAGCCCGATTCGGGCATACGGCTCCTACCTCGGGTGTTTGACGGCAAAGCGCCGGTCCGGCCATGGATGAAGGATTCGAGGCTGCGGGAGCCAGGCATCCGCGATCCGCTCGACCCGCGTCCACGTCATATGATCCTTTTGGCTGCGGCGCCTGAGCGCACGCCGCCAGAGGTCAACAACGTGGTAACGGAACGCGCTGAGCGCTCGCGAGTTCGTTGGTACCGCGTGGTACGCGAAGTATCCGCGCACCACCTGCCCAAGCCATTTTCCTTGCGCAGGAATCGGGTCGTGCATGCGCCGTCGCAGGTCCTCCTTGATCTGCCTGAGCTTCGCCCGCATGCGATCACCGCGAGTCTTCCTCTGCAACTGGAAGGCACCGCGACGCGATCGTCCGCAGATAAAGATGAAGCCCAGGAAGGCGAAGGTCTCCGGCCGGCCAAGGCCTCGACTCTGGCGGTTGGCCGCTGCGTTGCGGCCAAACTCCAGTAGCCTCGTCTTGTCCGGGTGAAGCGCAAGCGAGAACTCCTCCAGCCTCTGTCGCATCGCGTCCCAGAAGCGCCGCGCGTCAGCTTCGTGCTCGAAGCCAACCACAACATCATCCGCGTACCGCAGAATGATGACGTTGCCTTTAGCTTCCCGCCGTCGCCACCGGTTGGCCCAGAGATCAAACACGTAGTGCATATACACGTTCGCGAACAGTGGCGAAGCCACCGAACCCTGCGGTGTACCGGTTTCACTGACGCTCAGTTCCCCATTCTCCAGAACGCCCGCCTTGAGCCATTTCCGCACAAGGCGAATGACGCGCTCGTCGCCGATCCGATGCTCCATGAACCGAACCAGCCAGTCCTGACTGACCGAGTCGAAGAAGCTCCGGATGTCGGCGTCTAGGATCCAGTTCACCGGGGTGCGGATGATGGCCGTTGCCAACGCGTCCAACGCATCATGCTGACTGCGTCCGGGTCGGAACCCGTACGAGAAACCGAGGAAGTCTTCCTCGTAGATCGCATTTAGCACTCCAACCACCGCGCGCTGGACGATTTTGTCTTCCAGTGCGGCAATCCCCAATGGACGCTGTTTGCCGTCCGGCTTTGGTATGTACTGCCGCCGAACGGGTAGCGCCCGATACGCTCCGCTGAGTACTTGCGTGTGCAGACGCTGGAGATGCTCCTCCAGTCCTGCCTCGTAGTACCTCCACGTCATGCCATCCACTCCCGGAGCCGCGTTGCGTTTGAGCGCATAAAACGACTCCCGAAGCCGGTCGGCAGTGACGTGATGCAGCAACGCAGTGAACCGCTCCTTCTTCCGCTGCCTTGCAGCTCGCCGTACACGTTCCAGCCCCTGTGGCACGCTTGCCCGGTTCTGCGCCCGGCACGTGTTGGACTGACCCATGTTCCCCTTGGTCCCCGCCCTTCGCTCCACCCACTCCGCAGCCGATTTCCCGGCATTGTTCGCAGGCTTCCTCGCTAGTACGGCGGAGTCTGACTTCTCCCGTCCGTTCATCATCGGCTACGGCTCCTCGCCTTCCCGATGCGGACCAGGCCATGCTGCGACTGGCCAGACGAGAGATCTCCCGGTTCCCGCGCAAAGAGCGTCCGTGCGTGCCAGGGTCTTGGACCACGCCGGGTCGTCGAGGCACTCGCGTTCACGCGCCCCTTCATGTTGCCTTCCGCGTTCTGAACCGCGTCGGCACCCGGAACAACACAACTATCGCGGCTCGATGGCTGGCCCGCACGTTCCCCTACCGACGCTTCGCTGACCACCTCACGGTGGCCTGCGCACGGCTCGGGGCCGATGTGGTTCGCTATTCCTTCATCGCAGTGGACTTTCACCACCTACTCCTTACCGGTCTCCCGGCGCACATCGCGGTAGGAATGCCCATTACTGAGCACCCCCCGCACAGATCCGTACGAGCCCGATTCGGGCATACGGCTCCTACCTCGGGTGTTTGACGGCAAAGCGCCGGTCCGGCCATGGATGAAGGATTCGAGGCTGCGGGAGCCAGGCATCCGCGATCCGCTCGACCCGCGTCCACGTCATATGATCCTTTTGGCTGCGGCGCCTGAGCGCACGCCGCCAGAGGTCAACAACGTGGTAACGGAACGCGCTGAGCGCTCGCGAGTTCGTTGGTACCGCGTGGTACGCGAAGTATCCGCGCACCACCTGCCCAAGCCATTTTCCTTGCGCAGGAATCGGGTCGTGCATGCGCCGTCGCAGGTCCTCCTTGATCTGCCTGAGCTTCGCCCGCATGCGATCACCGCGAGTCTTCCTCTGCAACTGGAAGGCACCGCGACGCGATCGTCCGCAGATAAAGATGAAGC
This sequence comes from Cupriavidus sp. DF5525, assembly GCF_040149425.2. NCBI lineage: Bacteria > Pseudomonadati > Pseudomonadota > Betaproteobacteria > Burkholderiales > Burkholderiaceae > Cupriavidus > Cupriavidus sp. DF5525. The sequence goes on from NZ_CP168265.1 coordinate 2,918,197, forward strand.
CCAGGAAGGCGAAGGTCTCCGGCCGGCCAAGGCCTCGACTCTGGCGGTTGGCCGCTGCGTTGCGGCCAAACTCCAGTAGCCTCGTCTTGTCCGGGTGAAGCGCAAGCGAGAACTCCTCCAGCCTCTGTCGCATCGCGTCCCAGAAGCGCCGCGCGTCAGCTTCGTGCTCGAAGCCAACCACAACATCATCCGCGTACCGCAGAATGATGACGTTGCCTTTAGCTTCCCGCCGTCGCCACCGGTTGGCCCAGAGATCAAACACGTAGTGCATATACACGTTCGCGAACAGTGGCGAAGCCACCGAACCCTGCGGTGTACCGGTTTCACTGACGCTCAGTTCCCCATTCTCCAGAACGCCCGCCTTGAGCCATTTCCGCACAAGGCGAATGACGCGCTCGTCGCCGATCCGATGCTCCATGAACCGAACCAGCCAGTCCTGACTGACCGAGTCGAAGAAGCTCCGGATGTCGGCGTCTAGGATCCAGTTCACCGGGGTGCGGATGATGGCCGTTGCCAACGCGTCCAACGCATCATGCTGACTGCGTCCGGGTCGGAACCCGTACGAGAAACCGAGGAAGTCTTCCTCGTAGATCGCATTTAGCACTCCAACCACCGCGCGCTGGACGATTTTGTCTTCCAGTGCGGCAATCCCCAATGGACGCTGTTTGCCGTCCGGCTTTGGTATGTACTGCCGCCGAACGGGTAGCGCCCGATACGCTCCGCTGAGTACTTGCGTGTGCAGACGCTGGAGATGCTCCTCCAGTCCTGCCTCGTAGTACCTCCACGTCATGCCATCCACTCCCGGAGCCGCGTTGCGTTTGAGCGCATAAAACGACTCCCGAAGCCGGTCGGCAGTGACGTGATGCAGCAACGCAGTGAACCGCTCCTTCTTCCGCTGCCTTGCAGCTCGCCGTACACGTTCCAGCCCCTGTGGCACGCTTGCCCGGTTCTGCGCCCGGCACGTGTTGGACTGACCCATGTTCCCCTTGGTCCCCGCCCTTCGCTCCACCCACTCCGCAGCCGATTTCCCGGCATTGTTCGCAGGCTTCCTCGCTAGTACGGCGGAGTCTGACTTCTCCCGTCCGTTCATCATCGGCTACGGCTCCTCGCCTTCCCGATGCGGACCAGGCCATGCTGCGACTGGCCAGACGAGAGATCTCCCGGTTCCCGCGCAAAGAGCGTCCGTGCGTGCCAGGGTCTTGGACCACGCCGGGTCGTCGAGGCACTCGCGTTCACGCGCCCCTTCATGTTGCCTTCCGCGTTCTGAACCGCGTCGGCACCCGGAACAACACAACTATCGCGGCTCGATGGCTGGCCCGCACGTTCCCCTACCGACGCTTCGCTGACCACCTCACGGTGGCCTGCGCACGGCTCGGGGCCGATGTGGTTCGCTATTCCTTCATCGCAGTGGACTTTCACCACCTACTCCTTACCGGTCTCCCGGCGCACATCGCGGTAGGAATGCCCATTACTGAGCACCCCCCGCACAGATCCGTACGAGCCCGATTCGGGCATACGGCTCCTACCTCGGGTGTTTGACGGCAAAGCGCCGGTCCGGCCATGGATGAAGGATTCGAGGCTGCGGGAGCCAGGCATCCGCGATCCGCTCGACCCGCGTCCACGTCATATGATCCTTTTGGCTGCGGCGCCTGAGCGCACGCCGCCAGAGGTCAACAACGTGGTAACGGAACGCGCTGAGCGCTCGCGAGTTCGTTGGTACCGCGTGGTACGCGAAGTATCCGCGCACCACCTGCCCAAGCCATTTTCCTTGCGCAGGAATCGGGTCGTGCATGCGCCGTCGCAGGTCCTCCTTGATCTGCCTGAGCTTCGCCCGCATGCGATCACCGCGAGTCTTCCTCTGCAACTGGAAGGCACCGCGACGCGATCGTCCGCAGATAAAGATGAAGCCCAGGAAGGCGAAGGTCTCCGGCCGGCCAAGGCCTCGACTCTGGCGGTTGGCCGCTGCGTTGCGGCCAAACTCCAGTAGCCTCGTCTTGTCCGGGTGAAGCGCAAGCGAGAACTCCTCCAGCCTCTGTCGCATCGCGTCCCAGAAGCGCCGCGCGTCAGCTTCGTGCTCGAAGCCAACCACAACATCATCCGCGTACCGCAGAATGATGACGTTGCCTTTAGCTTCCCGCCGTCGCCACCGGTTGGCCCAGAGATCAAACACGTAGTGCATATACACGTTCGCGAACAGTGGCGAAGCCACCGAACCCTGCGGTGTACCGGTTTCACTGACGCTCAGTTCCCCATTCTCCAGAACGCCCGCCTTGAGCCATTTCCGCACAAGGCGAATGACGCGCTCGTCGCCGATCCGATGCTCCATGAACCGAACCAGCCAGTCCTGACTGACCGAGTCGAAGAAGCTCCGGATGTCGGCGTCTAGGATCCAGTTCACCGGGGTGCGGATGATGGCCGTTGCCAACGCGTCCAACGCATCATGCTGACTGCGTCCGGGTCGGAACCCGTACGAGAAACCGAGGAAGTCTTCCTCGTAGATCGCATTTAGCACTCCAACCACCGCGCGCTGGACGATTTTGTCTTCCAGTGCGGCAATCCCCAATGGACGCTGTTTGCCGTCCGGCTTTGGTATGTACTGCCGCCGAACGGGTAGCGCCCGATACGCTCCGCTGAGTACTTGCGTGTGCAGACGCTGGAGATGCTCCTCCAGTCCTGCCTCGTAGTACCTCCACGTCATGCCATCCACTCCCGGAGCCGCGTTGCGTTTGAGCGCATAAAACGACTCCCGAAGCCGGTCGGCAGTGACGTGATGCAGCAACGCAGTGAACCGCTCCTTCTTCCGCTGCCTTGCAGCTCGCCGTACACGTTCCAGCCCCTGTGGCACGCTTGCCCGGTTCTGCGCCCGGCACGTGTTGGACTGACCCATGTTCCCCTTGGTCCCCGCCCTTCGCTCCACCCACTCCGCAGCCGATTTCCCGGCATTGTTCGCAGGCTTCCTCGCTAGTACGGCGGAGTCTGACTTCTCCCGTCCGTTCATCATCGGCTACGGCTCCTCGCCTTCCCGATGCGGACCAGGCCATGCTGCGACTGGCCAGACGAGAGATCTCCCGGTTCCCGCGCAAAGAGCGTCCGTGCGTGCCAGGGTCTTGGACCACGCCGGGTCGTCGAGGCACTCGCGTTCACGCGCCCCTTCATGTTGCCTTCCGCGTTCTGAACCGCGTCGGCACCCGGAACAACACAACTATCGCGGCTCGATGGCTGGCCCGCACGTTCCCCTACCGACGCTTCGCTGACCACCTCACGGTGGCCTGCGCACGGCTCGGGGCCGATGTGGTTCGCTATTCCTTCATCGCAGTGGACTTTCACCACCTACTCCTTACCGGTCTCCCGGCGCACTCAGAACTTGTGCCTAACGCCGACCGCCACCCCAAACCTACTCGCGGGGAGGAGAAAATTAGGCGACGTCTTTTGCAGTTTGGATACTTCCGCTGGGAGCAGTAGAGAGGCACGATATTTTCAATAATGAGTGCTGAGTCGCGTCGGTGGATGCCTCCCCGCCTTCTGCCTTCGTAGTTGACGTTCCAGGTGCCTTACTTTAGCGCTATTCCGGTTACGAAATATTTCCACGACCTTAATCACTGGCACGCACCCGAGGGGTCTTTACAGTATGGTACATTTTTCCACCGGACAAAGTCTGGAAGGTGCGGGTCGAGGGTTAGGCGCAACCATTCGGCGGGAGCATTGATCGCGCCTTGTACCGTGATGCGCGTAAGATTCGGTACGGCCCGCGTGCCGTGAATCTTCCCCGTAGCACTCGCTGGATCCGCGAGCGGACGGTCAGCGCCATACACATGTGAGTCTCCGTTCAGTAGCACCACAGGGCGCTGGAAGCGGATGGAAAGTTCGGCCAGTTCTCGAACATATGACGTATAGCCGCTGAGCCCACCAACTGCGGCGGAATCCCACATGTCCGCCTGCTGCGCAATCACAATGCCATGCGCATGGATGCTTTCTGCGCGCCTAAACGCCTTGAGTAACCAACGTTGGTTGGCCTCATTTCGCTGCGCCACTTCCTGCGCTTGGGTAGTCGGGTTCGTGAATTGCCCCGTCCAAGGCAATGTGTTGTTATTGGATCCAGGCACATTGAGCGTAACAAACACCATACGCGAATCTTCCCATGTCACGTTTTCGACATATTTATTATCTTCGGGATGGCCAGGTTCCGTCACTATCCCTTGGCTAGTCACAACCTTATCCGTCATCCCTAGACTATGTCCTGGGCGGACAAAGAAAAGGCCTCGTAGCAAGCCAAGTTCCTTCAAAGGGTCGCTTCCTACTTTGTGGCAGTCTGCCCATTCGTTATCTCCTGGTGTATAGATAAAGGCCGCTTTGAATTTCTGGAAAACGTTGTAGACGCGCTGATTCCATTCAGGTTTAGAACTCGCGCATAGTTCTCTCCCGGAATGAATGTCGCCGAGGTGAATCACCAAGCTGACGGTCGGGTCCGAATTGATAGAGTTGATGAGCAGCGGCGCGTTGTCGAGCAGGTTTTTGTTGTACGGCCAATCCCCCAATACGGCAATCGTGATAGCTCGGCTATCACTTTGGCCGAGGGCCGTCACCGGCGGAAGCGTGGTGACCCCGGCGCCAAGCAATGCGGCACATATCATTAGCCTCTTCATTGCGTCCCTCCGCAGTGGCGGGAATTTCGCGCTCATTGCAAGACCAGGTGCCTCCCAACGGAAGATCGTGTCCGCACGCGAACTTGATTCGACCAGTCTATACGAGACCAAGATAAATCGCATGCGGTAGCGCAATAACTGAAGCATCGCACTGCGATAATATGGGCTTGGCAAGCTGCAGTTCGCAGGTTCGCGTTTAGCCCCGGCTCCTTGGCGATTTCCGCGATCGAGCGCTCTGGATCGTTTGCCTCGGAGACAACCATCCCCCAAACTCTCTGGAGTAGTTCTTCGAACCCGGCCGTCGCCCGCGTGCACCTGCTTCCGTTGTTCTGATTCCCACCAGATCTGGTGGGAATCAGAATGCCTAAGCAATCCCCATGTGAACAGACGGCCTTCGGTACACGCTTACACAAAATCTGTGCGCTAGCCCGCATAAGAAAGTTGCCCGTCGCTAATAATGCCCGTTGGTGCAGCTCACCGATATGCTATAAATCGATTGACTCACCACTGTACTGAGCAACTCATTCGCCACTTCTACTGCGTGACGAGATTTGCGTTCAGTTTGTTCTGGCACACCGAGTGTTCGGAACGGGCTAATCTGACGATGGAACGTCCATCTCGACAAGACCAAACAAAAATCGCGGAGTGGATAATGTCCGTCTGTCCAAAATCTTTCTTCAGTTTACTCCTTAATTGTTTGGATGATCTTCTCTGGAATCAGCTTCAATATAGTGCGTCGACTAGGTTTAGAGTTGCGCACACACGCCTACGAAACCCTTTTATCCATCAGGTCTCTAAGCTGCCAAGTCTTATCACTTCTGCATTAGTCTCTTTCCTACTAGCTGGACCGGTGTTGGGCCAGTCACCTAAAATGGTGGCTCTTGTCATTGGTAATTCTGATTATCAAACTATTGGCCCCCTGTCGAATCCTAAAAATGATGCCGACCTCGTTGGTGCGGCACTACTTCGCATGGGATTTAGGCTAACGGGCGGCGGCGTGAGACATGATCTCACACTCGATTCACTTCGCCAAAGCTTAGCTCAACTTTCATCGGATGCCTCAAACGCAGACGTAGTTGTAATTTATTATGCAGGGCACGGAATCCAAATCAATGGCGAGAATTACCTAGTCCCAGTTGACGCGAATCCCCATAGCCCTGATGACGTTCAGCGGCAGATGCTTAGCGCCACCGATGTGCTTTCCATTTTGGACATTCCCCACACCAGAGTAAAACTTCTGATTCTTGATGCTTGCAGGAATAATCCCTTTGCAACGCGCGGGCTTTCCCTGACAGGTAGTGGCCTCGCGGACATGGCCACGCGCCTACCAAAAATGTCAGCGAGAGAAGGTACTTTTATTTGGTTCGCCACCCAACCGGGAAACGTGGCGGTGGATGGCATTGGAAATAATGGGCCATTCGCTAAAGCAATCAACCGCAACATTGGCGTTGCAGGGCGGGACATCTACGAAGTATTCAACGCTGCAAGCATTGAAGTCATCGACGCCACCCAACAGCGTCAGTACCCATGGCTGTCGGCATCGCCGATTCGAGGCGCGTTCTACTTTGTCAGCGTGACCGGGCGTAGCGAGTTCACCGCTTCTGATCCGCGACAAAGTTCGATTGATCGCCTAACGAGCATTTTCGCAAAAGGCGTTCACACCGCAACACGGAAATTCAGTTTTGGACAAGACTACAGAGATGTTAACAAATCTCTTGATGCTCCGTTCTCCCTGCCTCGCTATGATGGACTACCAAGAGCTGGGGAATTTGGATCCGACGATGTACGCTATTTTTGGGTTCCAGTAACTAGCCTGCCGTTTTTGGTATCTTCCATATTGCCCGAAGGATTAGGTGACAACTGTATCGCACCAGGCAGCTATTTCGTCTTCTTCTTCAAGAAGGAAAAGCTGTTCCATGTTTCGATGCGATTCGCAAAGAGCGGACAATGTCAGAGCTATGATTGGGTATGGAACAGGCTTTTTCCCGACGGAAAACGGTCCGCTACGCTCCAAGGCGGCCCCGACGGCGGCACGACTTCAGTCGTGGCACACGAACTCCAGCAATATTCCATTCTCGAGGTTACTCAGCGAGGTGTGGCTGACGAGCGTGCTGCCATCTTTCACGAATAGAATGAGTCAACTGGTGTACGGCTAAAAACGCAGAATGCGTATTGCCAGATAAAATCTCCAAATAACTTTGAGGCAGATGATCCCGAGATGGCAAACTGATTGGCAATTTTTCGAACGTTAGTGGCTCAAGCCAGTCGGAGCATCACTTAGAAAGTGCTCACGAAAGTTCCTCTAGGAAGTTTGTCTCAACCATAAAGGGAGTTGAGCATGTCAACGTCAATGCGGGCTCAGGTTTCATGGTTGGTAATTGCGACTGCAGCGATATCGGGATGCCTGCCGAAAGCAACGACTCACGTCGTCGACTCCAATCTTGGCCCCGGATGGAACTGCTTAGCGACGCCATCAGCATTCGACGGGCCAGGTGTGATATTCAGGGTTACCCAAGATGGTACCAAGTTCACAGTTGTAGATTCTACGACGGAGGCCGCCGTCGAGCGTGCGCCGTTCGCTGCAACTAAGGCGGGGAAAACTACCACCATCAGTGCCGATATCGTGGCCCGAATGATTGGCATGCCACTATCCGTAGATGGAAAAGCTGCTAGCAAGTATGTTGTTGAGCAATCATTCTCTGGAGCAGAAGAATTAAATACCGTCGATGATAAGGTGAGCACGATAATCAGCAAATTCTATTCCCGGACAGACCTTGATCCTAGCCAGCGGTACTATCTTGTTCGGCGTGCGATCGTTGCACGCTCAGTCAAGTACGACTTCGACCGCGATATCTCGGACAGCTTCGGGACGGATTTAGCACTCAAGGTTGTATCGATCAAGCCGTCTGCATCCTATAACAGCAGTAATGGATTCCATTACCAGGATACGTTTGCAGTGCCTCAAAATGTCTGCATTGTAGCGCAATGGTTGCCAGTGCCGCGCCCTGCTGGAACTGGGGCCGCCCCACCAGTACCCCCGCCAGACAATACCCCCCTGTTCATTAGGTCTAAGTAGCGCTATCGGTTCAAACACATTGATGTTGCCTCAAAAGAGCCGGAGATCTGACTACTGGAAAAAACTCCATTGGAAGCTGCGAGGGGAGTTCTCCAGAGAAGCTGGCCTTGGAATAAGGTCAAGCTATAATTATGCGTCGGTGCGACGCTCTCAACGCACAACGCAGTGACGTTGGGATGTATGTCAAGGAGGGCGTCAATCAAGAGTACGTTGGTGATTTAGTTGTCTGGATGAACACTGACGTCGCTGCGGTCGTGGCGTTCTCTGACCTACCTTTATACCGGGATTTTTCCGCGGATCCTGCGATTCCGAAAGCAGGCGAACTGGAAGTTATACGTGCTGACACACGAGTTCAGACATGCCATTGGCTTTTCTATGGACATCAGCGGAATTTACCGTAATTTCAACCATGCCTGGTCGCAATAGACGCAGCCCGTCCTTGCCAACTGTAGTTCTGTTCAGAGTTAGATGTCTTTAATCAAAGATCCAGTCGCCCCTAGCCGCCAATGTAGTGCAGGCCACCCCAAAATTCATTGGCACGGGCTATGATAAATTTTCGGTGATGCAATGCATACGACGAAACAGATAAGGACATGCTACGATCAGCGCCGGCTTCGGGGATTTCCAAGCGTCACCGGATCGCCGCGAAATTTGCCTACGACGGTTCGGGCTGGGCCTTCGCTGTACCGCGGTCCCGGAAGAATTGTTGTTCTTGACCCGATTGCAATCGACGCGAACAACTAAGGCTAGAAAGGCCCTTCTCAAAGCCTTTGGAATACAGCGTCGTTGGGGCTTCGGGGGCCGAGGCTTACGCCTCGCGAATCCGGGAAGCCTTAACGGCGCAATTCGCTCAATTCGGGTTGTCTCACGTCCGTCCCCGGAAACAATCGGCGCTCAAGTCGATTCCGTTCCAGGGTTTGCCGTGCCTGGCTACAAGCCCTCGACGGCGTGGGCAATCTTGCAGAATGCCTTGGAACGCGATTGCTCCGACAGGTCGCGCCGTATGTACCGTCAGTTCGCGTTCAGCATCATTACCCAACACGGCGCTTCTTGGCGTCATGACTCAAGGGAGGAGTCGTATGCGGTAGCTCTGCCCATACAGATCTGTTCGGGGGGCGACTGGGTACCCCCGTCCCTACCGCGATCCCCTACTCTGCCTATTTGGCGACACGACGAAAGGCAGGTCGCCGATCCAGCTAGTCGCAGAATCTTGCCGATTTGCAATGAGCATTCGTGTACCAAGGCGCGAGAAACCCGCCTTTGCGACCGCGTCCTCAAGGCCCCGACCACCGAGGGCACGCGTTTGCTCCAAGGGCGAATCGGAGACAAATGCGTAGTCGGCGGGTGGCTGCCCGCTCCGCGCCTGCGATGCAATTATTAACAGGTGCTCAAAACCGGTAGTCTTTGAGTCAAAGGTAGCGTTGAGAGTCTTGACGCCCAACGCAGCGGGCAGTCGCGGTGATTGCCCACCAACTGGAAACAGGCAGTGGACATTAAAGTCGCTGTCGAGATAAAGCACCGTGACATCGACTGGCAAGCTCGATCTGTTGGAAAGAACCAGTTCCAGCTTGTCACCGTTCGAGACACTTGTGACCTTTCCCGGGCTGATCTGTTCCGTGTGCCCCGTCGCTTTCGTGGTTACGTGCAACGAAACTTCCAGATCCGGCAAGCGCTTTGCAGAATACAGAGTGCCTATCCGGGTCAGATTAGTTGCGCGTGCCATCCGCTGGAGCCCATTCCAGACACGATTAGCAAGGCTGGCTGGATCGTTGCCTATTTCAATCGAATATGTCGGGCGCCCACCATCCTTCATGTACGATCCGTCGGAAGCGGCAAACCACACCCGGCTTTCATCAACCACGAGAGTGATATCGCTGGCTTGGCTTCCCGCGTCCACCCAATCGACGTGCGCGCTGTTCATGCCCCCCAACTGGGTTGTGCTCCGAAGATTCTTCACGAGAAGCTCGACCGTCTTGGCCGACTCCGGTCTGACGGACGCAGTGGTAGGCAATCCGACCTTGAGCGTCAAAGAGATCGCCGGCTCATTCAGTCGAGCAAATGAATTTGCGATTCTCTTCGGGTCGAGGCTGGGACGACCCTTGGTCGGCACCGGTGAAATCAGACTCTCGGTCGCCGTCGAATCAGTCACGGTGACAACGCCCTGTGCCTGGTCGTCAAGAGAGAAAGGATCCTTGACCACCGAGAGCATTGAACCCTTGTTCACTCCATTGAGTTGCCCGGCGCCAATCACCAGGCCGCGGTCCGGCTCATCGATGATGCGCCATTGACGGATAGGCTTGCTGGATCCCGCTATCGAGGCGTCCAGCTTCGTGCCGACAACCATGGGTGTTGGACTATCGCGCCGCATCAGCGCGTACTCACGCAACAAGCCATCACGAAACTGAGCAAAAGTTCCCGAAGGGTTCTTCCCGACAACCTGAACCAGCGTGTAAGTAAACAGACCATGAACCTCGGATTTGGCCTCCGGCATCGAATATTCAGGCGTTCTTTCGGTCGACTGGGACGCGAAGAACCCTACATAGCCCGCTTTGGGTTGTCCGGTTTGCTCGAGTAGTGACGATTCCAATCCGCGCAACTTCGGTTCCGCCGCGGTCGTCCGCACGCTCGATTTCGTGCGCGGCTTTATGCCAAGCATTTCCGGAGCTACCATCCGGTCGCGCGCGTTGGAACCGGGGATCAACGCTCGGTCGATGTAGCCGGAGTAACAGGCGTCAACCACCAACCACACGAAGACGCCTTTGTCGCGAAGCGCTGCCACCCATCCGGAGATCTCGTGATTCAAGATTACGTTTTCAGGTAATGCGTCGGTACCAGGCTTCACGTCCGACGGCAGAAAAATGGCGTTAAATGTATCAACGGAACGGTCGCCAATCTCATCGGGGTTCGCCGGCAGGAGAGATCCATGACCCGCCATATAAATGAGCGCCGTATCTCCGTTTTTTGCTGTGGCGATCAGCCGTTTGACCTCCCCTCGAATCGCGGCGCTTGTTGGTCGTGGCGCGCCGGGTATTCCATCTGCGACGATTTTGATATGGTCGCGCTCAAACCCAAGCAGCGGGAGCAACTGATCCCGCATGATGCGCACGTCAGGACCCGGTCCCTTGAGGGTATTGACCGAGGGTAGTGCAGAATATGTCGATACTCCGATCAGCAGAGCTAGCTTATGCGCAAGACAGGAGGTCGGCACTAATGCTGCTGCGACTAAAAGCACGAGCACCACCGACTTGAACAGCGCGATCTTGTTTGAATATGGCTTGCGTGTGAATCGAGCAATCGACACACAAATGAAGGCAAGCCAGGTCGGCAAGCACCCCGGCCATGGCGTGCATCTTGATTGGATCGGAAGAGCGTGAATCATTGTTCGAGTGCTCCCTTAGACAATAAGGAGGGCGATCATCAATACGTTCGCCGCTTGCTGACACGTACATTCTTCGCAGGCGCATCTCTCTCATCAAGGGGATGCGCGGTCTTTTACCGCGAATGCCTTCAGAAGTGCCCGCCTGGCATTAGCCGATAGTCTGACAGGCTTTCCAGTTGAATCGAATGCTATCGCCTCGAGAACGGGCTTCCCGGACGAAGGCACAACTAGTGCACGTCCCGAACCGTCATAGGCGAATTTTGCAGCCATCTTGTCCCGTGTGGAAAGCTCCGAAACGGGTGCAGGCCGATAACACGGGCTCTTATCGCCGTCCATGAATGCGTCCTTGTCCGTTTCGTTATATTGCATGACCGACAAATTATCGTAGCCTGTACCGACAAACTCGGCCGTCTGACGTATAACATCGGAGGGGTATGCTGCGAGTGGATCTCCGATCATAGCCATCTGGCTCTGGATAAAGGCTCGCGGCAGTGGAGGATTGCGTCGACTTACGAGCCACGACTCGTTGAATCTGCAGTCGATGCGCTGCTGTTCATGCAGAAAACCCAAGGCATGGCCAAACTCATGTAAGACGTAGAATTTCCAGTTCGCCGCATTGGGCACTGGTTCATCCTGAAATAGATAACCGTATGTCTGCCGGTCGGGGAATGCCAGAACAACGCTGTAGCCAGGATAACCCTGAACGTCGATATTAGTTCCGTTGGAACCGAGCACGCCATAGTATGCTTGCTGAGTGCCTTCATTGACGTACACTCGAATGTCGCTTCGTGAAGTGTCCGGTTTATCGCATCGCCGGAATAAGTCGTCGCCCCAGTCAAATTTCGTCTTTGCGTCAGCGAGCCATTCATTCGCCGCGTTCCGAATCTTCCGAAGGAAATCGAGATGTCCGTCGACGTAAGTTGAAGGTCCGACACAAACCTGAAGCTTCTCCTTGTGCCAGAGCCAGCTTCGTCGAAGCACGCCCCTCGATGCATCCAGTTGGGCGCTGTCCAGACCGGCGTGATCCAGGATGGCCAGTTGTCTGGCCCAGCGCGAATTCCCGTCCGTGAGGGCTTGTCCATAGTCATGGGCGTACGTCCTGCCTGCAAGGAAAACCGCGCACAGGACGAGTACCAGCCTTAGCTTTACAATATCTCTGGGCTTATACATGGATGCAGATCCTGAATATATATTTGTTTAAATGTTATTGGTCAAAATAAAATATACCTACCTTTACTGCCCGCATAAACGGTGCAAGTAGAATTTACTTATAAAACAATTACAGGAACCGGGATGCAAATAAAATTTGTATCGCTTTTGTATTTATTAATTTTGCAATTAATTCTAAATAAAAAAATTTTATCATACGGATGCGCCAGTTCAATGAAGATCTTCAAACGTAAGACCGATTAATCTGTGCGCTTTCGCACTGACAGATTCACACCAATTGATTAGCTCCATGCCCGATTGGCATGGAGGCTGGTAGTGGCGCTACATTACTACGCCCGCACGCTCGAGTGCCTCGGGTATAAAGTGCGGCTGATGGCAACGCAGTCCGTGAAGCGCTATGTGAAGATCAACAAGAACGAAGCCGCCGGACGCCGAGGCCAGACCACGCATGCGATTTGTTCCTGTCAAGGCAGTCGAGCAGCAAGGCGTACTGGCCTTGTATCGTGCGCATCAAGGGTTCGTGAAGGCTCGCACTGGTCTCTTGCGCGGCAGAACACCACGTCCACCCGTGCATACTGGGTTACCGCTATGCCGACCTTCCGCCTGCTTGCGCTTTCAGACTATGCTATTTGTAACCAAGGACTGAAAATCTTCCTAAGACGTTTTTCGCCCAGTTATGCTAGGAGTCTCATATGTCATGCGGTTGGCTGAAGCTTGCGTTGCTTTTGCTTGTGTGCACCAGCTTGGCTTTCGCTCAGAATTGCCAGGGAGCCGCCTCAAACCAAGACTCACGACGCAGCGCCATGCCTTCGCTCGAGCCGATCACTGGTCACTCGGGATCTGTTGAGGCACTTGCAATATCGCCGGATGGTTCTCTTGTTGCAACCGGTGGAAGCGATTTCATGATTCGAGTTTGGAATCGAAAGACCAGTTCGCTTATTCGGGTTATACCCGGCCACACAAAGGACGTCCTTACTTTAGCTTTCTCCGTAGATAATAAAAGCCTGCTGTCTGGCAGCGCTGATCGCACCGCTCGCATCTGGAATGTCGAGACCGGACAGGAGCGACAGAGCTTCCACGAACATAAAGATTCGGTCGAGTTCGTTCGCTTCTTCGGGAACGCCGGATTGGTCTTGAGCGCTGATAAAGAGTTCCCCAGCACGATCCGGATATGGGATACAAACGGTGCAAAAGAAAAGAAGAGGATCATTCTTCGCTCACGGGCAATCGCCTACGCCTATTCTGGCAAAAATGAGCTCATCGTCGCCGACGATAAAGGGAACGTTCAAATCTGGGCATTAAGCAAGGGCAAGCTAATTAAGGAGATTCGAACGAATCTGCAAGAATTAAGCGCGATTGCATCTGATGGCGGTCGAGCAAGACGGCTACTGGTTTCATCGAAGTCAGGTGTTCAGCTTTGGGATCGAAATAGTGGAAGCATTGTCAATGTTAGGCTACCCGATCCAGATAAAATACTTGGAAGCTTTTTCACAAAAAATGATGATGAATTTGTCATTTTGCGATGGAATGGAGCCATCTCCCGATGTAATTTCAGAGGAATTTGCAAATCGATAGACATGCAGATCCTTAAAGAGGAGACGCTGAGCGTTTTCACTGTTTCAAGCGACGGAATGGAGGTTGCTGTCGCATATGAAGCAAATAATCGGGTCGCCTTCTGGAGTGTTTCGCACCAGACGTGGTGGGCCACGCTCAATGCCCCGATGTTACGTGTTACCTCCGTTTCTGCACCGAGCGAGTGCGACGGTTTTTTCGTCGGTGACTGGGGCCAATACGTGTGGGAGTGGAATCTTAAACGCGGGGCGCCGTTCGAAGCCATGGACCTTTCCACTACCACAAGCTATCTCTATGCCAATGGCCGATTTGTTTTGGGTAGGGACTTTAATCGTAAGACGTCATTGATAGAGTGCGATTCAAGCGTGCGTCCACGACCAAAGCCTCTTAGCCCATCTAACATAAAGAGGAACGACTTACTGCCCATAGCGGTGTCTCCGAGTGGAGAGGAAATTCTGACAACCAACGATAAAGGTGAATTGACTGCTTACACCCGTGATTCCGGCGCGACTAACTGGACTTCAAAAGGGCACAGTGAAAGCAACGACACAGAGGTTCTAGGTGCAGACTATTCAGTAGACGGCGAGCAGAGTCTTACTTACGGGAAAGACGGGACAGTACGTATATGGAACAAAGCGGGGAAACTCACGCGGACTCTGAAGGCGAAAGGCAATGGTTGGGTATTCGCCGCGAAATTCTCCCCCGATGGTAAGCGTGTGCTCGCCGGATACGGCAATGGGATAGCGATAATCTGGCAGATAAGATACGGACCAGAGCCTCTCGTTCTAAGACGACATTCGCGGCTTGTTTCATCGGTGGCGTGGTCTCCCGATGGAAATACCGTCCTAACGGGGTCCTGGGACACGACGGCCCGCGTTTGGGACAGTTCAACTGGGAGCGAACTGGCTCATCTTCGTGCGAATGCTTTTTGGGTGACCGCCGTAGGATTTCTTCGCCATGGAAATCTAATGCTTGTTGGCAACGCAAACGGCACGACCCGCATTTTTCGGAGTAGAGATTATGTCGAGCTTTTGAGCGTGGTGACATTTTCAAAACGCGATTGGCTGGTTTCAACCCCGGATGGGCGCTTTGACACAAATTCGATCGATGCGCTTCGAAATATGCAATGGATAATGCCTGACGATCCCATGAGACCGCTAAAGCCGGACATTTTCATGAGACACTACTACGAACCTGGTCTTCTATCTCGTTTGCTGAATAACGATGCCGGCGGATTCGATCCAGTACCTCCATTGGTTCAATTGAACCGTGTCCAGCCCGCAGTCAGGATTCTTGGCGTTCGTCGAGGAGTCAGTGCGGATTCCGCTTTGGTTAGTGTTGAGGTAACCGGTCAAGAAGACCGCTCACAACGAAATGGAAAAACGCGGACGGCTGCCTATGCTCTTCGACTGTTTCGAAATGGTCAAATGGTTGGAGAGTGGCCCAGAAGGGTTGTCGATACGGTTGGCGGCAGCAGCTTACGAGAATGGCGCCGAAGATCGTTCGTGCCAAAAACGAACACTGGAGTCGGAGCCGTTCACACCTTCACAGTGCGGCTTGCCGCTGGAGACCGCGGAAAGGCAGTGAACTTTTCTGCATACAGTTTCAATGAGGATAGAGTAAAGAGTGAAACGGCTGAATACACAAAATACGTAGTACCAGTCGATGTTTCGTCGCGCGTTCCCCGCGCTTTCGTTGTTAGCGTTGGAGTGAATAGTTACGACGATCCGAACCGAAACCTAAGCTTTGCCGCAAACGATGCGCGGGCATTGACTGCGGCGCTTGGTCACATAAAGGGATTCGACGTGATCCCTATTTCCATTATCTCCGATACCGCTTCGAGAAACTCAATACAAGCAACAAAAGCAAATATCCACGCTGTTTTGGATGCAATAGCCGGCAAGCGCAACCATGAACTCAAGCAGCTTGCGAGAGAGTCTGGCATCAACTTCGACCAAATTGAAAAAGCAACTCCGGACGATATCATCATATTTTCCTATTCCGGGCACGGCTATTCTGATCAAAGAAGCCGATTTTATCTCGTTCCATCTGACTCAGGCCTGAGCGATAACGTCGATCTGCGAAAGTTGATTTCGGCGGACGACATCGCTACGTGGACAAAAGATATTGACGCCGGAGCAATCATAATGATAATCGACGCCTGTTACTCAGCGGCAGGAATCCCCAAAGAATTCAAACCTGGTCCTATGGGCGATCGTGGCCTCGGTCAACTCGCCTATGACAAGGGCATGCTGATTCTTGCGGCGACGCAGGCAAACAATGTGGCTCTCGAGAGCGCGCAACTACAGCATGGATTGTTGACTTACGCTCTGGTTCAGGAGGGGCTGAACAACAGACTCGCGGCAACAGATGGCACCGACCGCATTACATTAACAAATTGGTTGCAATACGGCGCGAAACGAGTGCCAGAATTGTACGGCGACATTGTTTCAGGCAAGCTACGGCCCCTGGAAGCGCAGCCTCAGTTAGCTGGAAGAGGATTGACACTAGATCAGACAGCGATCTTAGAAACAGTCCGACGTGCGCAAACCCCTGCAATTTTTGATTTCCGAAAATTCAGCGATAACGTCGTTTTGCGCTGATATGACACTGTTTCAGCTTCGATCTCGATAGCGTGAACGCGTTTGTGAAAGAGCAAGCAGGCCGCTCCCGCATTCCCCATCAGCTATCGATTCCGCTCGGGACGGGTTGCCGATCGGCGCACTATGTAGGATGCTGCAGGCGGGGTCGGCAGGGATGCGCCTGACGCTGACGATACTCGACCCGCCATCATGGCTGCGGCGCATCGGTCCCCCCGAACTCGATTGCGCGGTCGAGCTGCGAGCGGTACCGAGTACTTCGCAGTGATCGACGCGCAGCGCGGACCGAATTGATCTCTTGGCCCAGGCATTACTACATCGGTTGAATGGGTGCGACGGGAGCCATCGGCACCAGATGTGGACTCTGTAGGGCCAAAGCCAGCAACTGCAGCACAAAGTTCTCCAGTACCGGATTTCTGATGTCCGTATGCCCCGCACTGACGTCTTCGGTGGTGCGAATGTTCATGATCGGCAGTCGATATGGCACATAGCCTTGCGCCATGAGTCCCCTGCGGATGTAGTGATCGCCGGCGACGACCGCGCACTGGCCGGGTTCGTCGCAGCGTTGAAGCTGCAAGGGAATCGCCCCATCGATCATGGCCAGAGCCGGCACGCACCAGGTGGGTTCGTTCTTGTCGATCAGCGCTCGGGTGGAATTTGCAATCATTTCAGGCGCGGTGGGCGATTGCAGTTGCGGTGTGGGCGGTATGTCCGTGCGCGCCTTGGCGCCGTCGCACATGCCGCCCTGCGGCTTCGTCAATTGGTGCGTCACATACGGGATGTAGTGGCCGAGCGCGGTCGTGTTTTGGGACGGGGCTTGTGCATCCGCGTAGGCATCGAACAGCGTGCCGAACGCGCGCCCCAGCGGAAAGGCGCTCGCGGTCGCCCAGTCCGCCTCGGTGGTCACAATGACCAGTCGCGGCGGGTTATCCAGCAGATATTCCTGGCTGCGTGCCAGATCCATCTGCGGTCGTAATTTCATCGCCTCGAAGGCCGGATTGACCAGGAGGACGAGATCCGCCACGCGCGGTGGCGTGTCCGGCGATGCGACCCGGTCCAGTCGGATCTGATCCATCAATGTATGGGACAGCGTAGAAAACACGACGGCCGCGCCAAAGCTGTGGCCGTGGATCAACAGTCGGGACTGGCCGTGTGTCTCGCGCAAGGTACTCAATCTCGAAAGCAGATCGTACACGCCGCCGCTGGCACCGATATCGTGCGCGGCGCTCTTGCGATTCCAGAACGTCAGCAGATAGCTTAACGGTGTCCAGAACCCCGTGCTTGGAATCGAATCTCCGCGCCATCCGACATAGATGCCAAGGATCTTGCCACTCCCATCGTGATTGGGGCGGAAGTTCCGGTCGATCTTCGAAGCGCGCTCGATCAATTCCTTGAAACCTCCGACGTTGGGAGCCTTGTCTTGTGCATCGTTATGCCAACCATGTACGTAGACAAGTACCGTGCCACCCGCACTTGCGAACTCGCTGGCTGCATCGACAGCCCCCAGCATTTGCGCACGATTGAGGGGATTGCCGTAGTCGTCGAATTCGACGAAGACCACGCATGCATCCGTAGTGGGGCAGAACCGCTTGTGTTCGGCGGGTGCCGGCGGCGGCAAACGTCCATCCACCGCCGGCAAAGAACCCTGCGTCGTCTGATAGCTGCGTGCGCCGACACATCCACCAAGTAGCAGGCATAGTCCAAGTCCGAGGGCAGCCAGCGAGGCTAATGTTATCCGCATGTTCTTCTCCTTTTCGTCTGCCGCGTGCGGCCACATCGCTTTGCGTCCGGGACTTTCGGCATGTTTTCACGCTTCTATGAGGCCCGGTGATCACTTAAAGCTTCCGCACCCACTTGTGGGCAGCTAATTCCCCCAGGCAGGATCGGCAAATTATGAGCCGGCTTTCTTAGAAACAACAGGCTTGGTAGCGACCTCTTTAAGGCGGTGGCTCTTGCCTTCGATCTCAAAAGGAATCATCGTCACCTCCACCCGCGCGGTGCAGGACCGGGGGCGGTACCTCTGCGACAACACCATGGCTACCACCGTCCTTGACCGCCTGATGCGGCGCTCCACCGGACGAATGGTTCGGATGACAAGTGTCAATCCAACCGCGTTCGTCAACTTCAAGCTCGGGACGGCTCGACCGCAGATGAAGAGCTATGTCTCTTGCCGAGAGAACGGCTGCCCATAGTGAATCACGCGACCTATCGAACAACTTTCGAGCGCCTCGTGCTCTCAATTCGTTCGGAGGGAGAGTACGACCGCTTAGGCAACAATGACCGGCCATCTACCTTAGAACTTCTGAAGGACGCAAACGGGTCGACTTCTGCCTCCCGCGATCAGTTCGTCGAACCGCCAGGTGGATCAGGCGCTTACCGGCTAGAAGCGGACTTCACGGACGGGCGGCGGGCGACCGCCCCAGGTTCAAATGCAGTTGTCGCGTGACCGGCAACTCCCAACCCAACAGCTTCAGTCCCTATTACGCTTACCCGCCTGATCGGGGGTACAAATGCGCATGATCACGTCGATATCCTCTTTCATGGCGTCGAACTACATATTCACCCTGTGCTCGCACGGTTCGAGCGAAGGCAGCCTTCCGTCTATGCACAGGGGACAACGATTGGTCCGGAAAGAGCAGACTGCCTGCCTCCTTAGGTGCGGAGACATCAGGGAAGCCTGCCGTCCCAGAAAACGATGCTCTGCCGGGACCATTACCAATAATTGCCGTCAAACAGGTTTGCAAAGGTTAATTCTGCTGGCGATCGACGAGTTCTCGGATCGACCAATGGCGTCATTTGGAGGCGTGCCCCACCAACCTGCGCCAGGGTCCTGGTCCTCTGTTTGACCGTCCATCGCTATTGATAGAAGCGGTTATCAATAGCGCGATCGACGTAACCCCGGCCCTTCAGGAGCACCCTCCCCGGGACCGACTGGATCGACCAGCGAAGGTTGGTCGAGCCCCCAGCCTGCGGCAGACCGCGTCGAAGCAAACTGCCGAATTGACAGTTGATTGCCTGGCGAACAAACCTCGCGATTGCCCCCTGGGTTTGACCGACCTTCCCGCGCACCACTTCTTCGGATCCCACATTTCCCGACGACACCATGGGCACGGTGCGGACACATTCTTGCTTGCAAGACCAAACTCGATACAGTCATGTCACGTGGCATGACCGGGAAACTTACCTCGGTTGCCTGCAGCAGTCCTTCAGGATTGGAAAATGTCTGACGCCCGGCCTCCCACACGCACGCAGTCAATATGTCATGCCGAACTCGATCTCGGTCCGCGACTCACCGCCGCCCGGTTCCACGAGCTTGCCGCGGCACCGCTCACTGTCGAGTGGTTCGCGAACTTGGGCAACCTACGCACGCGCCGCGCCTACCGACTTGACCTCTCTGAGTTTATGGCCTACACGGGCATCGCGGAAACTGGGGAGTTTCGGCTGGTCACGCGCGCTCACGTACTCGCGTGGCGGGCGTCCCTCGAGGCCCGCTCATTGTCGGGATCGACAATTCGTCGCAAATTAGCCGCTTTGTCCTCCCTATTCGACTACCTGTGCGATCGCCATGCGGTGTCCAGTAATCCAGTACGAGGTGTGCGCCGCCCGAAAGTCGACTGCACCGAAGGCAAGACGCCAGCACTGGCTGACCACGAAGCGCGTGCCCTGCTCGACGTGGCGCCGATCGATTCAGCCAAGGGAACGCGCGACCGCGCACTGCTCGCGGTGCTCCTCTTTCACGGGCTGCGCAGAACTGAACTCTGTGCGCTGCGTGTGCGAGATGTCCTTCTGCGTAGCGGCCTACTTCACTTCCGTGTCCATGGCAAGGGCGGAAAGATACGTCATTTGCCGCTACACCCGCAGGCCGCCGAACGTCTGTACACCTATCTGGAAT
The DNA here is from genome assembly GCF_040149425.2 of Cupriavidus sp. DF5525. Classification (NCBI taxonomy): domain Bacteria; kingdom Pseudomonadati; phylum Pseudomonadota; class Betaproteobacteria; order Burkholderiales; family Burkholderiaceae; genus Cupriavidus; species Cupriavidus sp. DF5525. Next base: position 2,938,529 of record NZ_CP168265.1, read on the forward strand.
TGGCGGGCCATGGCAGCACCCCTGACGCACCTCTGTTCCAGTCCTTGCGTACCGCAGGTGCAACGCTGACACCGGATGGGGTATACAAGATCGTGCAGGCTTGGTCGGCACGGGCCGGCCTGTCCGTATCCGGCCTAGGCGTACATGGCCTCCGTGCAACCGCCGCGACTTGTGCGCTTGAGCATGGCGCCGACCTGGCTCAGGTCCAGGCGTGGCTTGGGCACGCCAACATTTCCACCACGCGCCTCTACGACCGCCGGCACCAGCGGCCTGAGAACTCACCGAGCTTCAAAGTGAATTACTGACACGCCATCGGGGAGGTGCCAAGTGGCGTTGGCACCGGCGCCGGGGTTATGCGAGGCGCGACCTGCCGCATGCCTTCGCCGGGAGCTTAGCCAGCGGCGCGTCGCACTCCATGCCGCGCAATGACCACTTGATCGGATAGGAACGTGCTGCCTGCCCACCTTCGGCAACGCAAACGGCAACACTGAGCATCATCCTCGCCTCCAAGCTCTAGCACCTGACTGGAAGCATCGCACTGACATTCCCGAGCGGGCGAAAGTACCGCACGAGTATGTCTGCGGGACGTCAATGAAGTGACTGCAAGGGGTTTGACGGTCAGTTTCCAGGCCGCGCGTCCAGTTGACGTCCTATTGCAGTACTTCTCGCGCCTTGGGCAGCATAACCGGCGCAATCCCGCCACGTGATTGATGTCTTTTTGAAGTACTTTCCCGCACTGGAGAAGTACAGCGCCGCGACTCCAGCGCTGGCTGGCCGGCCGAGGATGGTCGGCCGGCCATAGAGATGAGCGGCTTTGAAGAGACGCACACCAAGTGCGGCTCGAAGGCCCTTGGCGGCAAGCTCCACGCGGAGCTCGGACTTGAAACCCCGAGAATCGCCGTCGCGGATTCGCGTCAAAGGTCCATTTCGGCCGCTACGCGCTCAAACGCTTGCTTGAAGCATGGAATGAGGACACCTTTGTCCAGGTTGTACGCGGTATCCTCGCGAATCAGTCGCATGTAATTTCGTACATCCAGATCGAAGCCACACGATTCGAAATACCGTTGCGTTTCGGCGACCAGGAACGCGACGAACCGAGGCATCCGCGAGACAGCTTCCTTTGTATCGATTAGCCCATCTCTTTCTGGCGCCCAGAGCAGGTACAGGGGGTTCTCATGATGAGGGCCGAATCCGCTCCAGCCAAACTTCGGAAATCGCGTCCGTGCTCGCCACTTCGGATACAGGTCACGCCGGTACGTATAGAGGCACTGGTCCGTCAGTGTGATCATGAAAAGACTGTGGACAAAGTTCGTACGATGACCCCGTGGAATGCCCGCCAAATCGGTAACCACGCTGGCCCATGCCTCACCGCCGAAGAAGAGGGCATGGTTGTCCTCCATGATCTCGCGCGCGACGATCCCACTCGGACGACGCAACGTGAGACGCGCGAGCTCTCGAGGAAACGCGTTGTGGAAATATTCTTGCATGTCTGTGGTAACGTGCTCGGCGGTCATATTGGTTACCCAATGGGTGACTCCAGATGGCGGTCGACGTTGCTAACGGCACGCCGCGAACCTTCTTGAACGGAAAGGTGGCCATTGGGACAATGCTTGCTGGTTGGCGGAACGGCCACCTCGAAGCCCTTTGCATTCACTGCCGCAAAGAGTTGGCATTCCTTCTTCAGTGCGGCGGATATTTTCTCCAGATGTGCTCGGCAAACGATTCGTCGACAGCGTCAATGCCAACGTCCCAAGAAGGGAATCGAGCCAGATCATCAGCGAGCTCCGCTATAACGTCGCGTAGCTCAAGCTGCTCGAGCCACGCGGGTGGAATCGCCTCCACGCCAAGTTGGGCCCCCAGCAGATTGCCGGTAATTGCACCTGTGGAATCCGAGTCGCCATCGTGATTCACAGCCAGTATTACCCCCTGACGAAAGTCCCGGGCAATCAACGCGCAATATATGGAAATGGCCAAGGCTTCCTCCGCAACCCATCCTTCGCCAAGACTGTCGACGGCGCTAGCCGGCGACACATTGGAAGCGGCCAATGCCTCTGCGTGCTCGATCGCCTGCAAGGTCTCCTCGTGGCCAGCATGCTGCATCAAGTTAGATTTGGCGACCGCCAGCGCGGCGCGTAGCGTGGCCCCATTCGCCAGCTCGTAGATAAGTACGGCCAGTACGCCTCCCGTCAACGATCCGGTCGGGTGCCCATGCGTCAGGGCAGCGAGTGCGGTGCCCAAGCGAAACGCCTGCCTGGGCGATCTCATCGAAGGCCACCGAAGTGTGAACAGACCGACGGGCGCGACGCGCATCACGCCGCCGCAGCCCTTGCTTTTGTTGGTCGCGGGGACGCCCCGGCGCTCCATGTCGCGCAATGCCGATAGACAAGTATTGCCGGGCGCGCGCCGACTGTGCAGTAGCTTCTGCTCGAATAGCCAGCCAAGTCCACCAGGGCCGGGGGTCATATCGCACGTGGGCTCAACTTCTTGCGTTTGCAGCCATCGTAAATACGCGCCGGCGACCGGGCCTTCAAGTCGGCCCATGCCCCGCGTGACGCCCCGCACCCAGCCACCTATCAGTCCCGACGCCGTGAAGAGCGTCATCTGTGTGTCGTCGGTGATGGTGCCAATGCCACCGTAGGCCGGTGCGAATTCGGTAATTCCGTCAGGCCCGAACGTGCCAAGGATTTCCTGACGCGACATGAATTCGACCGGCGCCCCCAGGGCGTCCCCAACCGCGCCGCCCAGCAGGCACCCGCGATAGCGGCTGGTCATACTCAGGTCGGCAGCGTTCGCAGCTTGGTTTGGCGTTTCGTTCTTGATGGCAGTCGTCATATGATCCCAAATTGAGCCGACCGGCGCCCGGTCGGCTGTGTCTCATAAGGCAGTCGAGGGATGCGGATTGAGGCGCTAGATCACGGCCTCCCAGGGCAGATCAAGATCTTCACGGCCAAAGTGGCCGTACGACGCCGTGGGATAGTAAATGGGGCGGAGCAGGTTCAAGGTTTCGATGATCCCTTGCGGCCGCAGGTCGAATTCCTGCGCCAGTACAGCGGCGATGTCGCGCCGGCCGGAGGCTTCGGTGCCGTATGTCTCAATGGAGAAGCTGACCGGATCCGCCACGCCGATGGCGTAACCGACCTGCACAAGGGCTCGCCGCGCCCAACCACGGGACACAACCTGCTTTGCCAGGAAGCGGGCCATGTATGCTGCCGAGCGGTCTACCTTGGAAGGATCCTTGCCGGAGAACGGGCCCCCGCCATGCGGCGCTGCGCCGCCGTATGTGTCCACGATGATCTTGCGGCCGGTCAACCCGGCGTCCCCTTTTGGGCCTCCCGTCACGAAGCGTCCCGTCGGATTGATCAGGCAGCGCAGGTTTCCAGCGCGCAGGTGTTCAGGGATAACCGGCGCAATGATGTTCTTCCACACCTCGGCGCGCAACTCCTCTAACGCGATGTTTTCGTCGTGCTGAGTCGAGAGCACGACGGCCTCGATTCGCGTCGGTTGACCGTCGACATAGCGGAAGCTGACCTGCGACTTCGCATCAGGCTGCAGCCAAGGCAATGTGCCGACCTTCCTCACTTCAGCCTGTCGTCGAACGAGACGGTGTGCATATACGATTGGTGCGGGCATGAGCTCCGGCGTCTCGTCCGTGGCATATCCGAACATCAGGCCCTGGTCTCCCGCGCCGAGCACGCCATCCGCACGATCGACACCTTGATTGATGTCCTGCGATTGCCCGTTGAAGCGAATCTGGATCTCGCAGCGCTGCGGGTCAATGCCCGTCTCGGCATTCGTGTACCCTGTCTCGTACAGTACCTCACGCACGAGACCCTCGGCGGACTCGCGCACAGCGGTATAGTCAGCCGAATCTTTGGTCCGAAACTCGCCAGCAACGATCACGCACTGATCCGCGAGAAGCGTCTCGCAGGCAACCCGAGCGTGACGATCGCGTGCCAGGAAGGCATCGAGAATGCGGTCGGAAATGCGGTCAGCAAGTTTATCGGGATGACCCTCGGAAACGGATTCCGAGGAAAACAGACCATTTCGGATGGACATGCCTATCCTCCTGTGTGCAAGCAAGCCGGGTATGGGGCGGGGGACAACACTCTCGGCTTTGCATCAATTGAGCAAGGCCGCTGCCGGTTCCCTTCTGTACTTGTCAAAATCGATGAGCTCATCGTCGTTCTGCTTTCTTACCAAGAAGTCAAGCATGGCCCCGAATCGACGAGCGATGGCCGCAAACTGACCGGCAATCAATCCGTGGTGGTAAGGCAGCATATACGACACACCCAAGTCGTCATCGTCATCGAGACGGAACGACGGCAAGAGAATATGGCCGTTCAGACCATGCGCGTAAGCTACCTTTTCATCTTGACTTGCATCAGCCCGTAGCGGCAGATACGCACGCAGAAGCAAAAACTTCTGGTCCTGCAGCACTTCCAGGCAATAGGCAAGCCCGCCTTCGGTGCGCAATTCGATGCGATCCGGGTCCGGCGCCTGCATCGAGAAACCGCTATCGCTCAGATGCTGCGAAAGTTTCTAAATGGAAACTTCGTCTTCACACCAAATTAGTGCCATGGGCGTGTCTCTTATGAAAATGGGTGTCAAAGCTGATGCAGTGACATGGCGCCCATACGCATACTACGGCCGCTACTCCCGAGTCGGTCGGAGCGCTTCCACCGTTGGTATTCCTCATTTGCGAGGACAGTCGCGATGCGACAAGCAAGACGCCGTTGTCGAACGTCGTGTTGATCTAGCGAAGAAGAACTAGCTCGGGCACAGCATCGGCACCCGCCCAAACGATGGCATTCTGGCAATATTCAACGCCCAGTTGCCGTGCTTCGCTCGATGACAGGCCAAGAACAAGGAAGCTTGCTTCACCTGGCCAGCCATTGGAGGGATGTTGGCCAACCCCTGCCAGAATGGTGAATCCGCGCTGCCGCAAGCCTTGTTCGAGTGCGGCGTGGCGCTGCGCATTCGCAGCGTCGTCCAGTTGTTCACTAAATGGATTGCACGCGGAGATGAACGCGCTGCAATCCACCTCGGCGGCGCGGTGCAAGACAAGAAGCGCCGAGCAGAACTCTCCCACTTTCAGCGTCGCCAATGGATCTTCACCGACGTGATAGTGGGTTTCCCGATAAGCCTCGATCGTATCGAGCGGAATTGCTGATGCAGAAAACATAAAACCCTCCTTAAAGGAGGGCCGACGCGTCGCCCGATTGGTTGCTCTTTGCAGAGCCACATTCGCTTTCGCGATCCACCTTGCCCGGGAGGCAGGTTGGCATGGGCGTCGACGTCGACCCAATTCTGAATGCAGAATTCATTAGATCACACGGGGTTGACCCATGTCAAGAGAAGGCAGGCTCAGCGCCCCTTGATCAACTGACCGAGGGCGCTTTTCTCTAAATTCAATGGGCATCATGGCAGGGTGTCCAGACTAGAGACATGCAGGCCCGAGATCCAAGTGCCTGCCTGGGCCACAGCTCAACAGCTTCGGATTCCGCAGGAACGACCGTGTGACCGCTTCGCCCAGGTGAGCGGACGCCTCGCTTACGTTGCGCATTTCGTCGTCGGCCTCAATCAGTCGTATGATAATGTTTGTTTCGCGTCGAGTAGCGGCAGGTGTCTAGTGCCCCGCAGACCGCGGCCCCTACGGGACGTTCGAATTGGTAATCGTCGATCTCGACCCCTCATCGCGCCAGCGCGGTGTTTGGCGATTTTGAAGACCTGGACGCCAAAAGTTTGACAAGCTAGCGCACCAAGTCACAAAAAATTGGCAGGGATCGGGGTGGTCGGGCCCTTGACGGCCAGAAGCGGAAGCTCATCTGCCTGGCTCACGCATCCAGGTATTTCGATTTACCGCACAATGTACGCCGCAGCCCCGCCAGCATTAAGGGCATTTCACAAAGCCTATAACGTATTGTTTCTGAGTAGCCTTGACCACCATGAAGATCACCCCAACCACGCTCACGCTTAAGCAGTTTTTCTCAGTAGGCAACGAGCAGTTCCTTATCCCCGCCTACCAACGCCGCTATGCATGGGGCCAGCGCCAGCAGCGTGAGTTGTTCGATGACCTGCGGCTGCTTGCCTCAGGAGACACGCACCTTTTGGGCACGGTGCTGTTCCTCTCGGACACCCACAAGCCCGACATCAACCAGCTCGAACTCGTGGACGGCCAGCAACGCGTCACGACCATCACAATCTTGATGAGGGTACTGGCGCGTCGATTTGAGCAAGAACAGAAGGAGAACACTGCGCAGAAAATTGCGGAGTTGCTGCAGTGCGAGGACGTTGAAGGGCAAGTGATGCCGAAGCTTCAACTGGGCGATCTGGATCATGGTGACTACGTGCGCATCATGGATGGAGGCGATATCTCGGAGGTCGAGAACTATTGCCTGGCAGGCGCTCACGAGTACTTCACCGAATGGGTTGGGCAGTTGTCCGTGGATGAACTGAATGCGTTTTTCCACAAGCTCATGAACAGTGCGTCAATCATTCGGTTGGACGTTGGTGCAGCCAAGGATGCCTACAAGCTGTTCGAGACGATCAACAACCGGGGGTTGCGGCTGAAGCCAACAGACATCATCAAGAACTTCCTGCTGGGGCATGCATCTTCCCTGCCCGCTGGCACGCTGGACAAGGTGAAGGGCGACTGGCGCAAGTTGATCGTGGCGCTTGACGGGCTGGACAGCGATGACTTCTTCCGCCAGTGGCTGGCGGGCAAGTTGCACCGAAAGGTCACCAGGAGCAAGCTGGTGACCGACTTCAAGGCCTACTACCTGCGTCATGTGCAGGAGGCCGAGAGCATGACCGAGTTCATGTCTTCCACCATAAAGGACGACGAGGACGAGGAAGACTCCGAGGATGTGGCTATCCTCGGTGAGGAGGATGAGGCCACGGAGACACCAGTCAAGGTCAAGAAGGTCAAGCTAACGGTGTTTGCCACGGCATTGCGCCAGTCGGCCGAGCTGTACTCCAAACTGCTGTGGGGCACGACCACGTCCGCCAAGGTCAATCGGCACATTGGCAACCTGTGGCGAATCAAGGCGTTCCCTGCCTTCACGTGGCTGCTGGACATGTTCGGACGCAAGAGTTTGGACGAGAAGGCTCAAGTTCGATTGCTGAAGGCATTGGAGGCCTTCATGATGCGCCGGCATATCTGCGAGAAGCGCACCAACGAGTTGGAGACGATCTTCGCACACCTGAGCAGCATTGCCGACAAGGACTACGAGAAGGCCGTCTTCGAGATTCTGAGGGGACACATGCCCGAAGACGATGAGTTCGAATCCTCCTTCGCCTCGTTCCCTTTTGTGCCCGCAGTGATCGACCGTGCCCGCTATGCGCTGGAGATGTTCGAGTACAAGGCTATCAGGCACAAGAACGAGTACTACCTAGCCGATCCGGATGATCTGGAGCTTGAGCACATCATCCCGAAGGCAGCCGACAAGGCCAGCACCAAGAAAGACCTCGGCGACTGGCCAAGCTACTTGGGCGACGGCTGGAAGGCCAAGCACGCGAAAATGCTTCACCGCATCGGCAACATGACCTTGTTGGCCGACGAACTGAACGTGGTGGCGTCGAACAACCCGTTCCTGGCCAAGCGCACGGAGTACGCCAAGTCCAACATCCGGCTGACCAACCAACTGTCGACCCTCAACCAATTCAAGTTCAAGCAGGTGGACGACCGATCCAAAGAGTTCGCCGAACACGCCGTGCAGATGTGGAAGGTCTAAAAACACCCCCCTATATTTTTGGTTCTTATATGAACGCGCCTCGTCTTGCTAGGTGAACGCCAGGGTCAGGCTCGACAGAGGGTTGGTTGCAGACTTATATCCGGCCTCATCGCGCAGGCCATGCCTGCGGGCCCTGATGGAATTCGCCAAGAGCGCTCTCATCTTCGCCACGTGCTCGAAGCACCAGAACCAAAGCAGGCTTGCGCTCTTGCGGTCCAACCTGTCACGCCATCATCTATACGCTTACCATCGCAACTTGCTGACGAGGATTCGTCACGTTAAACCAATAGCCACGTGTCAGAGGAGCCGGCGTACGAGCTACGCCGGCCTCACTGACACGTGGTTCTTTTCGAATGCAGTTCCGTGCACCAGCAGCGCCCAAGCAGTGCGAACCATTTTGTTGGCTATGGCCACGGCGGCGACGTTAGTCGGTCGTCTCTGGCGCAGACGGTCGCACCAGATTCCCTTCTCTTTCGATCGGAATAGCACCGTGCGCGCTCCGTGGATCAATAAGGTGCGCAGGTAGACATCGCCGCGCTTGCTAATGCCTCCGAGCCGAACCTTACCCCCTGTGCCGGTTTGGCGAGGTACCAGGCCGAGGAAGGCGGCCAGCTCTCGTCCTGACTTGAAGGCTTTGGCGTCTCCGACGGTTGCAACCAGCGCAGTGGCCGTGAGCATGCCAATACCCGGGATGGCGGCGACCGTTTGACAGTCCACCTGGCGCTTCTGGCAATCAGTCAATTGCCGTTCTAGGCCGGCAATCTGCTTGTCCAGGTCATCGATGCGACTGAGTTGGTCGCGCAGGGGGTCAAACAGACAGCCGGGCACCACTTGTTCGATCTGATCAAGGTGCTGCCGGATCTCCGCCAAGCCAGCTCTGCGCCCGGTCTTGAAATGTGTGCCGTACTCGTACAGTAAGCCCCGCAGTTGATTGACCTGCATGGTTCGCATCTTGACCAATAGTGCGCGCATGCGATGCAGAGACAGGACGGCTTGCTGATCCTCGGTCTTGGGCTCCACCGTTCGCATCGCTGGTTGCTGTGCCGCGGTCCAGATCGCATGCGCGTCAGCAGCGTCCGTCTTGTTGGTCTGGACGAACGGGCGAACGAATTTGGCATGCAGTAACTTGACCTCGTGACCCAGCGACGCGATTCGGCGAGCCCACCAGTGAGCGCTGCCGCAGGCCTCCAGCGCCACCTGACCTGGCTTCCGCTGGCTGAGGAACTCGATGAGTGCCTGTTTCCCAAAGCGCCGGCTCCCGATCTCACCGGTCTCGGCTTCAACCCAGTACAGGTGGAATACCCGCTTTGCGATATCAAGGCCGTATGTCGTAGTATTCATTTTGGGTCCCTCCGTTCCTCTAGTGGTGGCGACACCTACCACTCTGGCACATCGATGCCGTTCGGTCCTGGAGGGGCCCCATCAGATTCATGAGGCCTCAGCCTTCTCGCTACGGCTCGGGACGGAGCGCGTTCATACCATCTTCGCCGATCTGCGTGATCGTTTAGAAACAAAAAGGGCCAACCGCCCACCGCTGGTATCTTGGAGTTGCGACACAACAAGAATCAGGAAGGTGGAGGTTGGCCCCACGCGATTGTATGGCCCGGCTCGGCTGCTGGGAAGGCTATCGCTTGCGCGATAGCTGGGAGGAGACCCGTAATGGGCAGCGTTTTTGCGTCATCTGGCTGGAACCCAAGGCACGTCGGAGGCGGTGCTGCGATGGCTGTGGTCGAGGTGTTAGCGGTATCCACGACCGAGTGGAGCGGCGCGTGCGGGATCTTCCGGTGTTCGAGATTCCGGTAGAGCTGGTCGTGCCGCGGCTTCGTCTAGCTTGCCGGCGATGTGGCCCGAAGCTGGAGCGCCTGGACTGGCTCGCACCCTATGCACGGGTCACGACGCGGCTAGCGGCCAGCGTAGCGCGACTGTGCAAGGTTATGTCATTGCGCCATGTCGCGGGTTTCTACCGGTTGGCCTGGACTACGATCAAGCGCATCGATCTTCGTCATCTGGAGCAGGAACTGGGGCCGGTCGACCTACGTGGCATCACGGTGATTGCGATGGACGAGTTTGCTATCCAGAAGGGCCATCACTATGCCACGGTCATCGTCGAGCCTTCGAGTAAGCGGGTGCTCTGGGTTGGACGCGGGCGCTCGCGTGAGGAAATCCGGCCTTTCTTTAAGCTGCTTGGCCCTGAGGGCTGTGCCCGACTGCGCGCCGCGGTGATGGACATGAATACCGCCTACGATCTCGAAGTACGGATGCATTGCCCGCAAGCCGAGGTCGTTTGTGACCTGTTCCATGTGGTGGCCAAGTACGGCAGGGAAGTCATAGACCGAGTCAGGGTCGATGAAGCCAATCGGCTGCGCGGCGACCGGGCCGCCCGCCAGGTGGTGAAGTCATCTCGCTGGTTGCTGCTGCGCAATCGGGAGAATGTCACGCGTGAGGCCGATCAGATCCGGCTTGAGGAAATACTGGCTGCCAATAAGGCACTGATGACCGTCTACGTGCTCAAGGACGACCTCAAAACGCTTTGGGCATATCGGCATCCCGGCTACGCCAGGCGCTTCTGGCATGACTGGTACGGCCGGGCCATGGCCAGCGGCATCGCCCCGCTATGCCTCTTCGCCAAACGGCTCAAGCCATACCTGCCAGGCATCCTGGCCCACAGCCGCTGGCCACTGGGGACCAATCTGGTGGAAGGCATCAACAACCGGATCAAGGTAATCAAACGCATGGCCTACGGCTTCCGCGATGACCACTACTTCTTCCTGAAGATCCGGGCAGCCTTCCCCGGAAATCGGTGAAGAACCATATTTTTGCGCCCTACAGGCCAAAATATCGGGGGGCACTAGTCCGCTGCGTCATTGAAATGGCACCGGGCGAATTCGTCGCGATGGATCGTCGTACTTCCACTTGATTGGCTTGGGATCCTTGTTGTGTTGACGGATATAGCGCATGAGCTTGCGAGCCAGATCATTCACCGAGGTGAAGATCCCACGTGCGATGACATCGCGCTGAATGCGCGCGAACCAGTTCTCCACTTGATTAAGCCAAGACGTGTAAGTCGGCATGTAGTGCAACCGGACGTTGGGATGCTCACTGAGGAAGGTACGTACGAGATCCGTCTTGTGGCTGCTAACGTTATCGCCGATCAAGTGGATTTCCTGCTCCGGCCCTTGACTGACGACAACGTCAGTAAGGAACGCCACGAATTGCTCGCTGGTATGGCGTAGTGCGGTCTTGCCGATCACCTGCCCATTTGTCGTATTGAGTGCGGCGAACAGGCTGAGCGTGCCGTTACGTTTGTATTCAAAGCCGTGACTCTCGGCGCGCCCTGGCGACAGCGGCAACATCCGGTCCTTGCGATCCAGGGCCTGAATTGCGGTCTTCTCATCCACGCAGAACACCACTGCATGCGCTGGCGGGTTCAGATACAGGCCGATGACGTCCGCGGCCTTGATCTCGAGTCCGGATCGTTGGAGATCATGTGCTTGTCCAATCGATGCGGGCGCAAGCCATGTTTGCGCCAGATGCGCTGCACGGCCGTGACCGACACATCTCCCAATTCCGCCGCAAGCTTGTAGCTACTCCAATGCGTGGACCCATCCGCAGGCTTGCGTTTGAGCGGGTAGTTCAGCACGCGCGCTTCAAGTTTCTCGGGCGGCTGCAGCGGCGCTCGTCCAGGGTGGCGCGCGTACAAGCCGGACAGTCGCTCGGCCAAAAACCGACTCGACCATCGCGAGATGAAGCGCGAGTCGCAACCGAGCCGTTGCATGATCGCCTCACGCGATGTGCCTTCGTCAAGCAGCAGGATCAGCCTTGCTCGACGCGCATCTGCCGCACGTACGGTGCGGCTCCGAGTCGCCGCCTGCAATTGTTCACGCTCAGACTCGGTCAAGTTCATCTTTTCCATGCACCTAATTCAATCACAAACGGGTGCTTTTTCAATGACGCAATGGACTAGTGGATCGTCTGACCCATCTTTTCGATCTTGGCCAGGAGTTCCTCGCCCGTCATAGCTTCCGACCACTCGCCAGCGCGTTCCGCTTCAAGAATCTGCTCGGCGAGCTCAGGGTCGACCCAGTCATCGTTGTTATCGGATTCCATACCTTGTCCCCTCCCGTTAAAAATCCTCCGCCCGCTTTTCCCAGTAGCCCGGGGCGTCATGGTGGGCATTGCGCATCGCGAACCCAATCGACAGCGCCCAAAACCTCATCTTTGGCAGCCGGAGCGTGCCGTCCGGGTTCTCCAGAAAGTGTTCCAGCTTCAGATAGAGGGGGTCATCGCGATCGTACGCCATGTCGATGTAGATCGTGCCGCGATAGCCCATGACCATCCAGTCATTACTGGCAATCTCCCCGCATTTCTTCCAGGTGTACCCGTTGGCATCCAGCCACCCAATCACCTCTTTGCGAGATTCGTTCTCCTCCCAGTGCTCACGGACCGCAACCCCCGCCGAATCTTCAAAGAAAGTCAGATACAGGACGTCCCGCCCCACCTGGCGGGCGATCGCGTCGATATGTTCGATGAGTCGAGGCATGGCAGTTTTCTTGAGATGCGGACAGCGATGATATCCAGGAATCTGGTCAATTCGTGGCCAGATTGTTAAGATGTCTGCAGGACCCAACACACTCCGCCATGAACAAAAACAACAACGACCGCAGCCAGCTCAGTGAGTTGGCAACCGCCGCGCTTGAGTTGATGGCAACCCGCCCCGATGGATTCCCGTCCAGCGAATTGCAGGCGGCGCTTGGAATGCACGGCGAAGTACGAACGATCCGGCGCGCATTACGGGAACTCGAGGACAAGGAGTTCGCTCGGCCTACCGGCGCCACGAAAGGACGCGTCTGGAACGCTATCAAGCCGGTACCGTCTTCCCGCCGGCCCACCGTCAATGAGTCCATCGCCCTGCTCACCCTCCGGCATCTGGCATACCACCACCTCCCTTCGAGTGTCGTGGGATCGCTTGAGCCCGACTTCGCAGCAGCGGAGGGCGTACTGAAGGCGCACCCCACTGCATCGAACCTGGCCGCCGCCCGCATCTGGATGGACAAGACCGCCAGGCTGCATGGCGGCTACCCACTCATTCCGCCGGCGATACGGGAAGATCATTTCCAGATTGTTGGCCACGCGCTGTACAACGACGAGTCTCTGGACATTACCTACCGAACCTCCCTTGAAGCCGAACCCAAACAATACCGGGCAATCCCGCACGCATTGATTGAGAAAGGACCGCTCTGGTACCTCGTGGTCAAGAACCGGCGAAGCTCCGGGAAGCCTGCCACGCCGATCCCTTTGCGCATGGACCGGATCGTCGACGTGAAGCCGGCTGGCATCGACCTGCCCCGCGACAAGGCGTTTAGCCTGGACAAGTTCATCCGGCAGGACCGGAGCATGGAATTCTTCGCCGGCGACCCGGTCCAGATCCGGCTTCGCGTCAGGGAAATCATGGAGGATGGCCAGCGGGTCGAACACGCTTTCCGTTCGCTGAAACTCAGCCCCGATCAGACTATTGAAGACCTCGAAGGCGGGTTCATGCTGACGGCCACCGTCGTGCCCTCCATTCCCCTGACGAACCTGTTGCTCGAGAAAAGCACCACTGTCGATGTCATATCGCCGCTTAGCATGCGGCAGGACATGATCAGCCGACTGAAGCGGGCCTTGATTCAATACGAAGATCCCTCGGAGGCCCCGGAGGTTTCTGGACACCAGCCGTCCAGTTAGCTTCCTACTATTCAGATCGTTCTCACTTCTCGGAGCATGTCATGCCCCTCGAAACGATCCGTGATGTACATAACCGCGTGATGGGCTATATCGCCATGGACGATCATGATAACGGCCTGGCCCGCGACGCTCACATGAAGCTGCTCGGCCGCTACAACGCCGAGCACGACTTCACCTACGACTCCCACAACCGCCCCTTCGGCCGCAGCAATCAGTTGTCGGCCCTGATCTACCGCGCCGCAGACTGACGCATGGCCATGTGGCTCCCCTCTTACGACGTCTTCGACGCGATCTACGCGGGCACGACGGGCGTCGGTCACTATTTTGTGCCCGCCGATCGTCCCGGGCCCACGTCTCTGGAAATACACCTTCAGGATCTGGACCCGATCCTCGCCGTGGGAAGGCGCTGCATTTTTCGAGCATGCACCGATCTACAGCATGGCGGATTACAACAAGCTCAAGACTCCCTCATCACCGCCGGCGAACACTTCTTCGTCTACTGCATTCAACGCCCGCGCCTGGGCAGTTCTGCCGAGCAGAAGCTCCCGCATTGGCCGCGCATGGTCTTCGCGCCGGCGTACGAAAACGACTCGGGTCCCATTTGGCACGGACACAAGTAGCGGCAACAAAGCGATCACGCATATGGGACGACAGCAATGTGCATACCACCGAGAGACATCTGGGTGCCAAGCCAGCGCGAGTTCGAGAAGTGTTGGGCCGGACAGGAACCAGCCGGACACTACTTCGGCACGCCGCTTCACCCCGATCCAGCAGCCTACAAAACGAGCTGGCGTATTTGGACGCCCGGGTATCGCTATGAGGGCACGGCGTTCTTCGTCGATGCTCCCGTGCTGTGCACGGCAGAGTTCAAGACGCTTGAGGAACAACTGCGCAGCTTCCGGGTGCCGTACTTCGTCTACAACATCAGGAGGCCGCGGGTACGCGATCGCTTCTGCGCGGCATCCAAGTCAGCGTATCCAGTCGGGCGATCGGCACTAGGACCTTCTCACAGTCTTTTTCGATGCCGCAATGTTCGCTTTCCGCATCCGCCATCTCCTTGTAAGACAGCACAAGCTCGGCTTCCTTGGCGTGCGCGGCGTAGATATGATTCTCTGCCGCAAGCCGCAGGCGCCCGTGTTCGGTAGCCGATTCGCCGATATCCCTGATCAGCGCGGACATCAGCGCCGCATTGAATTCCCCAAGACGTGGCTGAACGCTGTGAGATTTGATCAAGAGCGATGAGGGAAGCCGGAGAGCTTCCCTAAAGCGTAGTGCACGCGCCCCCCCTGAGGGAACCATGCACGAAACCCTGAAATCGCGCCGGCCCCTGTGTGAAATCGAAGTCACCGCCCTGACTCTGATGGCCAGCCGGCCTGAAGGCCTTCCCTCCGGCGAACTAATTGAGGCGATCCTTGAAGCAAGGCCCCTCCACGGGAAGCCACGGACGGCCAGACGGGGCACTGCTCGCCCTCAAGGAGACGGCGCTAGCGGACCGGACTGGCAGAAGCAAGGGACGGATCTGGAAAGCCAAGGCGCCGGCGCCCAAGATCCTGCGGCCATCCGTTGACCATTCGATCGCGCTCCTGACCTTGCGGCACGTCGCACACTGGCATCTGCCCGTAAATCATCGGCGCCCTCGAGGACGGCTTCGCTGCGGCCGCCCAGGTGTTCAACGAACACCCCGACCGCTTCGAGCCTGGCGCCGGTGAGATATCGGTTCAGCATCTTGACGCCCGCCTTCGACGCAATACAGGTCAGCCCGCCACATTAGGGAACTTCGGGGACGACCACTTCGCCGCGCCGGCCGAAGACTCACGGGCATCGATGCTCTGGCAACAAAGGACGGAGTGCTGCTGCTTGTTTCAAGCAAGAGCAGGATCTACGACCGCGAGTACGACCGGGATACCTATCGCGTCGTCGAAAATGCGCGCTCTAGAATCGACGAAGCTGTAGCCCAATGGGATTCCGTTGTGGAAGACCTCAAGCGAGAACCTGCGGGGGACAACTTCGATTTTTCAGCCTTCACAGAGATTGTCGGCGTCGTATGCACGCCCTTCCCAATTTATACCTGCAGCGAGCAAAGCTTGCGATTTGTTAAAGAGGGACTGCGGGCGAGCTGCTCCGCACACGAGTTGCGGGACTGGCTGCAATGACGATCAACAGGTTGCCGCATGGCACCCCCCAAGGATTGATACATGTCCGATGCCCCGCTCCCCTCGTTCATGCTGGCGCCCCCATCGCATCCGGCCGCCAATCTGCGACTCAGCGTCGCCCAGTTCGATGCGCTCCCCGCCGCCCCGGCTACGGCCGAATGATTCGCCAATCTGAGCAACGCCCTCACCCGCCGTGCCTACCAGCTTGACCTCGGCGAATTCCTGACCTACGCCGGTATCGCGCGCCCCGAAGACTTTCGCCTGATCACGCGCGCGCATGTGCTGGCGTGACGCGCGTCGCTCGAGGCCCGGGCGCTTTCCGGTGCCACTATCCGCCGCAAGCTCGCCGCCCTGTCCTCGTTATTCGAATACCTGTGCGATCGCCATGCAGTCGCCGGCAATCCAGTCCGAGGGGTGCGCCACCCTCTAGTCTAGCTGCTTGATAACACAACGCCATTTTCGCATTTCCCCGTCGGATCGGAACTACATAAATTGTCTTCCTGACCCCTCTCGTTTGCCCTTTAGTGGCGCGAATGTGCGATTTTCTTTACAATCGATGCGTCATTTGTCGCACGTTTGTATTGCGGCAAATCAGTGTCAGTGAAACCAAGCGCGCTTCAGGTCTGGTTAAAACCTGTTGTTCTCATTTGGCAAGATTGCCGCGGGTATGTTGATGGCCCTTTCTACCTCGCCTCACTTTAGCGCGCGAATCCTACACCGTTCGCGCGCCAGCGCGTTTTAAGGTTGTTTGGCACTCTCGCGTCTGCGCCCCCTTCCCCCGCGTTTCGGCGCCCTTCTCCCCTTCGCGTCGGCGCTAGTTGTCGCGACCCCGTGCCGTCAAGCATGGGGCATAGTGCCGCCCGCGTCACTTTTCCCGGAGGTCGCGCCTAGCAGAATGGAAAGCCCCAGCCTGAACTGGCGACGAGACCTTGTATTCATAAGAGTCGGACTATGGCAGCCACACCTCAATCCTCTTTCGCTGAGTTTTTTGCCGTATTTTTTCTGGCACGCGGAACCTCCGGTCCTGCGGGAATCCCACTTTATGGTTACCAGGTGTCCGCGAGTGAACTTGAAGAGCTCGTCGCCATTTTGCGCAAATTCTCGCGACATGTCGTGCCGCCGGCCAACCGCCGCCTTTGGGATGCGGCGTTTTGTTTGTTCGTCTCCGAAAGATTCAGGCGCGACTACGATGCAGGGCCGGATGGGTGGGCTTGGGGTCCGTTCGAGCAGGAACTGCGCTGCCAGCTCACCCCTGCGGTGCGCCGCGACATTGTTCACAATGGTCTCACGTACTGGAAGCGGACCGTACGTCAGCATGAGAGCGGGAATGACAACTTGCTCGGGTCGCTTTTTATCGAAGGTGGGCTGCCCTGGCCCCTCGTCAAGAGCGAGCATCACGGCTTTGGGCGCGTCGTACGCCGGGGGCTGAAAAACTACTACCGCGCCCAATCCGGGCTGAAAACGCTCGCTGAGATGTTGGACGACGGCAAGGATGACCTGCCGCAAACGTTCCGCACTGTTGAAACGCTCGAATTACTCGCTGGCATTGTTGAGCATCTTATGGATCTGGCGACTCGTCACGAGTTGCAAGGCAGGCCTGATCCGGCGGGGTATCTCGACGAACGAGATCCGAGTTGGCGGCGCAACTTCCCGCTGCCGTTGGACGAGGACAACGCGCGCACCTTGATTAACGAATGGCTGATCGATGCAAGTCGCCAACGCGCAACCCGCGAAGCACAGCAAAGGGAGGATGGATACTTCTCCTGCATGCATCGACTTCTCGACGATGGTGATGTCTGGTGGTATCAGACTGATGTCACCATTCCGCGCACCGCTCGGTTCCAAATGGATCCGAGTATCGTCAACCCCGGCCGTCTTGAGCTCGCCTTCTTCGAGGGCGACCGTTTGTTGGCGCGCGCGGGCACGGCGTATGGCTGTCGTGACCCTGAGACACAAGAGGTTAAGGTTCGCTTCTTGCAAACGAACCTGTCCCTGCGTCGTTCAAACCTGGGCGACCGGCTGACACTTCGCCTGCTCGCAAACGGTCGCGTCGCTTGTCTTGTTCCCTTCGATAACGGGTCCTTCGCACTGAACGATGCGCCTCTGGTTTTCGAGTTGCGTGGAGATGAATGGTGGTTTGTCGCGAGTGCGTCCTGTTCCACTGCGGCGAGCCGTGTGCGTGTCAGATTACCCCAGGCATTGGCCTACGTGGGTGCCGATGTGCGCGTGGTGCGCGAGGAAGACAGCGGACCCAGGTGGATCGAGGCCGATTCGGACCTGACAATCCTATCTGCTAACGGTGACGGCGGCGAACGTTACTCGGTCCGTCTCAGGGGTGCTGGACAGTCTCCGTGGACGCTGTCGCTTAAGGGGCAAATGGCCTACTACGAGTCGGTGCCGACCGTCGTTCACCGTGGCTGGCCGCGTCTGGAGGTAACGAAGCAGCCGGACGCAACTAACCCAGTACTTCGTCAATACAGTAACCGGCTCCCCGTCACCAACGCGAATCGTTCGGAGCAATTTGGAGCGATCCGATACTATGTTCGCAACGAAAATAACGACATACTGCTGCAACGCCGCATTGGGGTAGTGCCTGCCGGGTTCAGGATCGACTCCTACCCGGAGGTCGCGGAGCGGCGAGCACGTCTGGTTATAAGGGAATCGCGGCAACTCCGATTGCATGTAGTCGATGCGGAGATTCAATACGAAACAGAAGTCTCGGGCCAGGACACGATGTTGTGGTTGAAGCCTGTTTCGGGACAGCCCCCCTCGTTCTTGGCGCTGGAGGTCTACGGCCAGTCCACCAGCGAGCCGATTCGTTTCAAACTTCCGTATCCATACCTGGGTGCCCGCCTTCTCGATGCTGAAGGTGGCACCCTGACAGACCGAAATCTGACCATCAACACCTTGATGGGTTTGCGCCTGGCCGTGTCCACCACACGAACGGCCCGCACGCTGCTTAGGTTTGAGTTCAACAGCCGGGATGACCGATTCGCGCGAACCTATCCGTTGGGCTTTGATGCGGGCACGAGGCTTATCAGTCTGT
The DNA here is from genome assembly GCF_040149425.2 of Cupriavidus sp. DF5525. Classification (NCBI taxonomy): domain Bacteria; kingdom Pseudomonadati; phylum Pseudomonadota; class Betaproteobacteria; order Burkholderiales; family Burkholderiaceae; genus Cupriavidus; species Cupriavidus sp. DF5525. The sequence goes on from NZ_CP168265.1 coordinate 2,957,185, forward strand.
TCGGGTACTTGAACGACATTCAGCAGATGCTTGGCTCGGTCCGAAATCAGGACGCCTACCTGACGGTCCAGGCTATGGCAGAAGATCAAAAATTGCTTGAGTTCTACGTGCGTCGCTATAACGGCGTAGCGAATCGCGAGGGTGATGGCTGGGAGAACTTTTACCTGACCAAGCCGACAAGTGCTCAGGTTTGCACGGACGCACGCGTTCAGGCGATGCTCTTGACAGACCCCAAGCAAGCCCCGGTCACGGTGCCAGAGATCACCACGCAAGGCGTTGGCACCGGCCGATTCGGACTGCCTGCATCCATGCACGACGATGGGCCGTGGCTGATCTACCCGGCTCCCGACTCAAGCACACAGTTTCGCCCAGAAGTTCAAGCGGCCGAGGTCAGCCGGACCGACGGCGCCAAATGGAAGGTCGGTGAGATCCGCAGTCTGCATTCGGCGGCTCGCGCCTTTCACCCGGTGCACAACCGGGATGCTTTCGCCGGGCCGATCGAAGCGATGGCTGAGGACCTCGATCATTCTGGTTGGCAGTATCTCGCGAATCTGAAGACGAACTATCACCATTTGCCGTTGTCAGCGTTCGAAGCCTGGCTGGCACTAGCACGTAATCCATCCGCGCTTGCCATGGCGGTCCTTCGCCTTGAGATGATGGACGAAGCGTTCTGCGAGCGCATTCGCGATGAACTCGCCACACTCTGGGAGTGCATCCCGCTTCCACAGTGGCCCGTCGCCTACGGAAAGTTCAAGGCATGGCTCAATACAAAAGGATTCTCGGAGTCGATCACGGAAAGTGTCTTGCAATCCCGCCTCGCGGTGTTGCGTCACGTGGTATCAGAGTGTGAAGAGCTTGGGCGCTATTTGGAGACTGGGGATGCTCGAACCCTCCCACGCGTCCCGCTGGAATCGGTTTTACCTGGGTGGTACCAGACCTTGCGGCGCACCCATGAGGCAAACGACCGCTGGCCGCAAGACTTGGGTCTCCACCTCAAGGAGTGGATTCGCCGGCAAAAATTGCCGGCAGCAGTGATCAATCTGTCGTTGGTGGACTACTCCGATGCGGTGACAATCCTGCCGATCTTCATGGCGTACGTTAGCGCCGGCCTGGCAAAGATTGAGGATTTGCCCGTCTCCGAAGCTCGCCTTAAGTTTTCGATTCGGTTACTGGCCGATTTTGACCGTGAGGCGTGGTACGCCCCTTGTCACGGCATGGTCGTGTCCTATCTCCTGCATTCGCAAAAAAACTGAGAAAAAAGATGCGCTACTTTACGAATTTGATTGAACAAAGCCTGAGCCGCACTCGGGAAGCGACTCTAAGCGTCCTTGGCATCAGCAACGCCAGCTTGCGTCGCCACCTGAGTGAGCAGATGAGCGACACCCTTGGCGCCGAAGGCTGTTTCTTGGCCCCGCCTGTGTTCGAACACACTTTCGGTTGGCAAGAGTCTGAAGATGCGACCTTCGCTGGGCTGAGTGGGGATTTGCTTACTCCTCGACTGGTTGAGACGCTGGCCAATGCCATCGGCGACTACAAGTTCGCACCTCACATGCACGCCTATGTGCACCAGATTCACGCGTGGAAGACCTTGCTTGGTCAGACGCCGAAATCCGTCGTCATCACGAGCGGTACCGGCTCGGGTAAGACCGAGTGCTTCATGGTGCCCATACTGAATGACCTCATCGACGAACACGAACGCACCAAAGAGCAACTCGTCGGGGTTCGCGCGCTATTCCTATACCCGTTGAATGCGCTCATCAAATCCCAGCGCGAGCGGTTGCATGCGTGGACCAGGCCTTTCAACGCCAACATCCGCTTTTGCCTATTTAACGGCAATACCGAAGAAAATGCAGCGGCTGTGCGCGATGAGCAGCGCCTCGTGCCAAACCAAATTCTGTCGCGCGAAGAGTTGCGCAGGGCACCGGCACCGATGCTCATGACTAACGCCACCATGCTCGAGTACATGCTGGTGCGGCAAGCGGATGCTCCGATACTCCAAATCTCGCGTGAAAAGAAGTCCCTCAGGTGGATCGTTCTGGATGAGGCGCATACCTACGTGGGTTCTCAAGCAGCGGAATTGTCATTGCTGCTGCGTCGCGTCGTTCAGGCTTTTGGCAAGAGCGCCGAAGAGATTCGCTTTGTTGCGACCTCAGCAACCATCGCAGATCGCAATGCAGAGGAAAAGTTGCGGGCGTATCTGGCCAACATCGCCGGCGTTGGTACGGATCGAGTTGTCGTCATCGGCGGGACGCGTAAAGTTCCTGACATCCCGCAAGGTGATCCGATTTCTCGCAGCTACTCGGACATCCTCGCGATCGACCCCGATGCCGAAGTGTCGGCTGAGCGATTCGGGGCACTTGCCCACCACCCCGTCGCGGCGAGTCTTCGGCACGCCATTGTCAGCAAGGGTCGTCCGCTTGACCTCAACGAGCTGGTCGACGTTGTCGCGGATCGCATCGCCGACGCCCCTCAAGCCGATCGGCAGCGCGATGTCCTCGGCTGGCTCGACGTGATGACCGGCACGCGCCCGGCTCCTGGCGTCCAGCCATTCGCCAAGCTGCGTATCCACATGTTCCAGCGGATGATGCATGGTTTATGGGCTTGCGTGGATCCCGAGTGCAGCGCCAAGCCAGCGGGGATGAAGGAATGGCCATTTGGTAACGTGTATGTCACACAACGGCCTCGTTGCGACTGCGGAAAGCAGGTCTTTGAACTCGCGCATTGCGAAGAATGCAAGACTCCGCATTTGCTGGCAGAAGACCGCCATGGATACATGGTGCAGCGTAGCCCCTACGCGGAAGACGACTTCGAGATCAGCTACGAGGCCCCAACCGACGATGAGTCGGATGCTCCCCGCCAAGACGCGAGCTCACGAGTTGAGAAGTATGTGATTGGATCGCTTGCTTCGGAGAAGGAACCTTACTTTCTGATGGGTATCAACTTCGACACTGGTGAGATCGACGGATCTGGCACAGGTCGTCAGATCGCTGCAGCGCACGACGGACACGCTAGCTGCTGCCATTGCGAAGCGCCGTTCTCTAGCGTTCAACGTGGGTTGCGGCTGTCCTATCTTGGTGCGCCCTTCTACGTGGCCAACGCCGTCCCGACCGTTCTGGAGTTCTGTCCTGATCCGTCCCCCGCGGATTGCGAGGGCGATTCGCCTGAAGAGTTGCCTGGCCGCGGCCGCAAGCTGATCACGTTCACGGATAGCCGCCAGGGCACCGCGCGCATGGCGGTGCGTATGCAGCAGGAGGCGGAACGTTCACGCTTGCGCGGCCTCGTGTTCGCAACGCTTCGCAACGCTTTGGCAAGGTCAAATGCTGAGCCGCAAGATGATCTTCCGAAAGATCCGGCGGAGGCGCGCCGGCAAATTGCTGGGCTCGAAGCTCTTGGCATGAAAGCGGAAGCGGACAAACGCCGGAAGCAACTGGAATTGCGCGAAGCTGGGGTCTCGCTGCAGCCGGTTTGCGAGGTGCCCTGGCACGACATGGTGAACGCGCTTAGCTCGACACGGGATATTTCCCATTCGATTCTGAACTACAACCGCTACGCCAATCCGGAATTGCTCGGTACGCCCACCGCATTGGCGGTCGGCCCCTCCACGATGGCAAGACTTCTCCTTGCCCGAGAGTATGGGCGTCGGCCGAAGAATCAGAACAGTACGGAAACGCTCGGGCTGGTTCGAGTTGGCTATCAAGGTCTCGCCCGTATCAATAGTGCGCCGACAGCGTGGCTCAACCGCAAGCCGGGCCCGATGACTGCCCCCCGCGACGGATCCGCAAACCTGACGGTTCAGGACTGGAAGGACTTCCTGAAAGTTGCGCTCGATTTCCATGTGAGGGAAAACACGTTCGTGCGCCTCGACCAGACGATGCAGCGCTGGATGGGGTCGAAATTCACGCCCAAAACTCTCCGGAATCCGGCGTGGAACGGGGTTGAAAGCAACCAGATCAAGAAATGGCCACAAGTCAAGACAGGCGTAGCCAACCGTCTTGTTAAGCTGCTGGAACTTGGGTGCAATCTCGACCGCAAGCGCGCCGCTGATGCTGATGTGATCAACCATTTCCTGGTCGAAGCGTGGCAGGCACTCGTCCACGCCAACATCCTTCAGCAGAACCAGGATGGGTTCGATATCGCCCTCGAATCCCTGACGTTTTCGCTGCCAACACAAGCGTGGGTCTGTCCCGTCACGCACCGCCTGCTTGACACCACGTTTGTTGGCCTTACTCCGTATTTGCCGCACAAATTCCGCGATAGCGACTACCGCTGCCGCAAGCTGGATCTGCCGGTCTATTCCGGGTTCGCCCCTGGCGCTGACGCCATCTCGATGCACAACGAGATCAGGGCGTTGGTGAATGCCAACGAGCGAGTTCAGAATCTGCGGGCCGAGAATCTCTGGTCTGACATCAGTGATCGCACCGTCGAAGGCGGCTTTTATTACCGCACGGCCGAGCACTCCGCGCAGCAGTCCTCCGAGAAATTGGAGGCTTACGAGGATATGTTCAAGAAGGGCAAGATTAACGTCCTGAACTGCTCGACGACCATGGAGATGGGGGTGGATATCGGCGGCATCTCAGCCGTTGTCATGAACAACGTCCCTCCCCACCCAGCCAACTACTTGCAGCGAGCTGGGCGTGCCGGACGGCGCAGCGAGGCCCGCGCCATTGGTTACACGCTGTGCAAGGGGGACCCGCACAATCAGCGCGCGTTCCGCAACCCCACGTGGCCATTCGTGACCGCCATTCCGGCTCCGAGCATCACCCTGAGTTCCGATCGAATCGTGCAGCGGCATATCAACTCGATGCTGCTCGGGAACTTCCTGCATTCGCTTCCTGATACAGGCGAGGATCGTCTTCGGCTGACCGTTCAGTGGTTTTTCGACGGGAAGGAGAACTCCTTTTGCCACCGCTTCATCGACTGGATGCAATCTAAGCCGGCCGGTTTGCCGGCAATGGTTCAGCAATTGACCGTCGGGACGAGTCTCACGACGCGACCGTTTGATGCCATTGTCGAGGCGACCGTGGCGGCAATACGCCCGCTTCAGGAGCGATGGGCGGATGAGAAGGACATGTTGGATCAGCGGCTTAAGCTCGCTCCGCCAAGGTCGCCATACAGCAAAGCCCTTGCCAAAGAACTGCACCGACATGAGGCGGAGTACCTACTCCGTGACCTTGCTGGTCGAGCTTTCTTGCCCGGTTACGGCTTCCCTACCGATGTGGTTAGCCTTAAGGCATACAACATCGAAGACTACATGGCCCAAGAACGAGCCAAGGAGAATAAGAGTCGCGAAGACAACATATTCTCATTGCGCGAGCAACCCTCGCGAGGCCTGAATATCGCCATCAGGGAATACGCACCGGGGTCTCAAATCGTCATTGACGGACGCGTGTTCCGTTCGGCAGGCGTCGCGCTCCATTGGCATTCGGGAGGTCGTACCAATGAAGCCCAAAGATTTGACACCGCCTGGCAATGCCGGGCATGCGGGACATCGGGCGTCAACGAGAACCATTACGCCAACAGTGGTGAAGTTTCCTGCTCGCAGTGCAACGCGCCTATCGATCGTCGCGACAGCAAGCAGGTCCTGCGTCCTGTTGGGTTTATCACCGATTTTTGGGAGGGTACGACCAACGACGTAAGTTCGCAGAAGTTCGTCCGCGTGTCGCGACCGCGCATTCAACTCGATGGCGAGATGATGTCGATGCCAGACAGTCGCTGCGGCCACTTCCGTTTCGGGCATCGTGGCAAGGTCTTCTATCATTCTTCCGGCGAGCACGAAAATGGCTACGCGATTTGCATGACCTGCGGCCGTGCAGAATCGATGACGCTTAACAATGAGCGCCCCTATCAACTGAAGCTGGACGTCCCGCACCGCCCGGTCGGTGGACTGGTGGGCGGAAGTACCAAAGAGATGGCCTGTCCTGGCACAAATGTGATGGAGAACATTCACCTCGGCTATCACAGCACGACGGATGTGTTCGAGTTGGTGCTGAGAAGCCCAGTCACAGATCAATGGCTTGGCGTCACGGAGTCCGAGCGCGCAATTGCCACGACGCTGGCGGTCGCTATGCGCGAGGCCATCGCAGACGAACTTGGTGTGGCGAGCACCGAGATGGGCTTTGGTACCCGCCAGGAAAAGGACCTCGCAACTGGACATGTGCGAACGGTCATCCAGCTATTCGACCAGGTGGCTGGTGGCGCCGGCTTCGTTTTGGCTGGTGTGCCCAACCTCGTCAAGTTGCTGAACGTGGCCGCTCGGAAGTTGCACTGTCCCGCCAACTGCGACAACGTTTGTTCGTCGTGCCTTTCTGGCCAGGACAGTCAGGTTGAGCGCGAGGAAATCGACCGCAAGGCCGCATTGACATGGATGCAGGAACACCAGTATCTGGAACATCTCGTACTTCCCGCGGAATTCAACGCCATTCCGGGCGCGAACTACTGCTCGTTTGGGCCCGACCGATTCGCTCGTGAGCACATCAATCGCGGCGCACGTTCGCTCAGCGTCATCCTCAGTGGAGATTCGCATGCGTGGGATCTGGATCATCCGGGCTTCCGCGATCGCGTGCATACCTGGCTCTTCAGGGACAAGATCACGGTGAACCTTTGTCTGCCGGCAGGCGCAGAACTGACAACCTCGATCAAGCGAAGCCTCGGCTTCCTGGGCCGGTTGGGCGTCAAGATTGGGGAGGCAACAGGTCAGCGCCCATCACTGGCTATCCCCGTACTGCAACTGCATCATGACGCGGTGACGCAGACCCTGCTGAGTATGGACGAGGCCCATACGGTCCCGGGTGAGCATTGGCTGGGCACCACGGCCGAGACTATCTGGGTGTCGTCGGGCCAGATTGCAGCATTGCGGGGGCGCGACATCGACACCAACGGTTGGGATACCAATGAAGCCGGCACGACAGTGGTAGAGGTCTTGGACGAACTTAACGGACAGGTGTCGGGCGTGACTTCGCGCCTGAAGGCTCTGTTCGATAAGCATTGCCCAGAACTTTCGGCGCTTCTGCGCGATGATCAGGCGGTGGAGATTCGATACTGTGACCGCTACCTCCGGTCGCCATGGTCGATCATGGTCCTGGGTGAGTTCCTGTCGCTATTCAATGGCGCCGCGCTACAGCGTGTGGAGATCGCCACCCTTAGCCCCAGGGAAGAACTTCCAGGGCGACACGTCAAGCATGACTGGAACATCGCCGGTGCAGCAGACTTGCAACAAATCATGACCGAGTGGATCAAAGCCATGACTGACGTTGCGCCGCAACTGAGCTTCGTGGATCGGACCAACGACCTGCAGCACGGGCGCGTGCTCTCGGTGACGTGGGCATCGGGACGGAAAACCCGAATCATTCTCGACCAGGGTGTGGGTTACTGGCAGCCGAAGACCCAGTATCGTGAGCAAACCGATTTCAATTTCGGTGCGATGCTGGAAAAGCAGATCGAGCAGATGGCCGAAAAGTACAAGGTGACCAATATGGCAAACGCCGCCGACTGGAAGACGTTCATCTACATCACGAACGATCCGGCATGATCGGGTAACATCGAGGCCGCGGACTGCTCCCGTCCTGCGAGGTAGGTGGCTGAGCCAGTGCAAAGGGCTCATGCCACCCTGCCGAGCTAGTTCGGATAAAGATGGCCTCTTGATGCAGATCCTCTCTTGTTACGCCATGCAAGTCACCTACCTCGACGTTCCGTTTCCCGAAAAAGACGCTGCCAAGGCGCTGGGCGCGCGCTGGGACGGGCAAGCGCGTAAGTGGTTTGTCCCGCCAAATCAGCCCATGGAGCCGTTCGCACATTGGCTACCGGCCGCTTTCCAAGTCAACAAGGACCGCGCCGTAGTTGCGCCGACCACCTCCGCCGAGCAGCCTCGCGGCGTGCCGCTATCAAGACTGTTGGCGGGAGTCGCTGCGGCGGTGGCGAACGCCTATTCGGCGGGCGTATGGACGACCGCGGAGGTCTTGAAGGCGACCCTGGCCAAGAATGGACACGTTTGGCTGGAGTTGTCTGAACGCAATGCGGACGGTCGTGTTCTGGCAAAGGCAAGTGCTTCGATCTGGGCGAACACTGCCCAGCGCATTCTTCCGGAATTCGAGCGCGCGACCGGGGCAAAGCTTGGCGAGGGCATCAAGGTGATGGTTCGCGCCCGGCCTGTTTTTAAGGCCGAGTACGGATTTTCATTGGAAATCGATGCAATCGATCCGAACTACACCCTCGGGGATCTCGAAGCACGTAAGCGAAACATCCGGGAGCGCTTGAAGCGGGAGCAACTGTTCGACCGAAACAAGCGGCTCGACCCTCCGTGGGACTTTGTGAAAGTGCTGGTCGTCTCTCCACCTGGGGCGGCTGGGCTGGGTGACTTTGCAGCGGAAGCGAACCGCCTGGCCAAGTACGACGTTTGCCAGTTTCACTACGTTCACAGCCCGTTTCAAGGCGAAGGGGCGCCGGCTGCCATTCGCGAGGCGCTGGTTGGCGCGTTGGCAAAGTTTCCCGCCGGCTCGCTGGATGCCGTGATCATCATTCGAGGCGGCGGCGCCGTGAATGATCTGGCTTGGTTGAATGACTACGACCTGGCTCGATTTATTTGCGAGTGCCCGGTGCCCGTCCTTACAGGCATCGGCCATGAGCGCGACGACACGGTTCTGGATGAGGTGGCGAATACGCGCTTTGACACCCCCAGCAAGGTAGCCGCAGGCATCGAGCAACACATCCTGCGGCGCACCCGTGACGCTAAAGCAAGTTTCGAGAGCATCATTCGCGTGGCATCAAGACAGGCAGAGCAATCGACTCTTCGCGTGGAGCGACTTGATCGCGAGGTAAAAACCCAGATTGCGTCGTCGGTGTCTCGTACGAGAGCGGACATTGCCGGAGTGATGGCGAATCTCCGTCTTGCGTCTATCCAGACTGTTCATCGCGCCTCCCGTCTCGTGGGCGACCAGTTCGTCGAAGTCCGAACCGGAACGATGCAATCCTTGATGGAGGCGAGGCGAACCGTCCCGGCCGCCATGAGCCTCGTGCAAACCGGAGTTTTCTCGACCATAAACTCTTTCCGTTTGCGCCTGGATTCCGCGCTGCCCGCCACGTTAGACCGCGTAAAGCTTGAGTTGCGCCGGTCCCGCTCGGATATCGAGGCGGGCATGCAGGGCGCTGTCGAGCAATCGTGGCGTGTCATCCATCTATCCAATGCGGGCTCGACCGCCCTGCTCCATACCGTCAATGCTGGCGCCGTCGCTGCTGTGCGAACGGCTGGCGCACAGCTTCAGGCCGTGGCGCCCGCCATGTTGGATCGGGCCCGTGTTGACTTACGCCGCGCGCGGTCGGATCTCGCCACGTCGTTTTCTGGCGTTGTCGAGCAATCTTGGAAGACGCTCGGCGTTGCAGAAGCGAATTCACAGGCGATGCTACACAGCGTGCAATCGGGCGCCGCCGGTGCCATACGGACTGGGAATGCGCAGCTCCGTTCGATGATTCCCGCCACCCTGGAGCGGGCAAAGCTCGATTGGCGCAGCGCCCGCTCAAAGTTAGACGATTCGATCCAGGGTATCACCGACAAAGCTCAGCAGAGCACACGGGTCGCCGCATCAAACTCCGAAGCGTTGTTTCGCGAAATTGCCGGCCAAGGTCCGAAGAGGACGTTGGTACGGGGCTTCGCCATGGTCCGCAACGGCGAGGGAAAAACCCTCACAAGTGCGCAAGCGGCCGTGGAAAGTCGTGATATCGAAGTGCAATTTTCGGATGGTAGGATTGCTGCAACCGTGACCAATCAACTCATAGAAGTTGACGACATTAAAATTTGAGGGAAAAACCATGACTGAATTTAAGAGCTTCAAACAAGCCTATGGTGTTTTGCAGAAGAACGCGCAGACCTTGCGTGAGCAGACCGAGCCCAATATCGACGATCTTCTCCCGATCGTTAACGATTCGGTCGCTGCCTATAAGGTTTGCAAGGAACGGCTCGATGCAGTCGAGTTGGCGCTGAAGGCAGCCCTGACTGATCTCGGCGGGGATACCAACGGTCGAGGCGCAGACGGTCAGGACGACTCCTATGCCCAATCTGGGTTCCGCCAGGATGCCACTGAGGTCCCTCCGTTGAGTAGCTATGAAGATATGGAGGAAGGGGACATTCCGTTCTAAGGCTTCTGATGAGTCTTTCCGGCCATCAAACTCGGCGCTGACGCGACAACGCAATTCGCGGAAGACTCTGGCAAGCCTGCGCTAGCGATGAAGACTAACCACGATCGCCCGCCGGCGCTGGCAGCCCATTTGGCGTATCCCCTGACCTCGTCCTTCATCAGGGCGATATGTTGGTGTGGGCGCTCGATGCGACAGGCACGGTGCTTTATGTGGACGACGTTCCAAATGGCAAAACGTGCGGCTGCATCTGCCCGGCGTGCAAGGAGGCGTTAATCGCTAGTACTACTGTGTTAACAATCACTCAAACAGGATGCCGTTCAGCGCTGCTCGGTCATCCACGCTGGGCTGGCCACGTCCACTGTCGGCAGCAGCGACTACAATGCCTTCCACAATTCGTTGTTGATCCTCTTCCGCGCCATAAGGCATGACAACGTTTAACACGTTCGAGTAAAGTTTCGGTTGAAAATTGACCCGGCGCTTGGATCGGCATCAGATATCCCAAAAGAAATCGGGGATACCGGGGAAACCAGCAATAACAATCGAAATCAGCCAAAAAACAGGCAGGAGAACCCTTGATCCCCACCCTCACCGCGAAAGAGCAGTCGCTGGCGAAAATCTTCAGCGACGACTTCGTCTTCACGATTCCTGGCTATCAGCGCCCTTACTCATGGGGCAGGGAGCAGGCACAGGAACTACTGGACGATCTGCTGGCAGCACTCGCGTCGGCACCGGAGCAACTGAACAATGCCGCGCCCTATTTCCTTGGAAGCATCGTGCTCATCAAAGGCGAAGGGCTGCCCGATGCGACGGTGGTCGACGGGCAGCAGCGCCTGACCACGCTGACGCTCTTGCTCTCTGCGATTCGTGCCACGGTGCATGATGGCGAGGTGCAGAAAGGCATCACGAAGCGGGTCTATGAGCACGGCGACGTCGTTTCCAGGACGCAGGCGCGCTACCGGTTGTCATTGCGGGAGCGCGATCGCGACTTCTTCCGACAGTACATCCAGCACGAGAACGGGCTGCAAACACTGGCTCAACTCAACACGCCGCTCCCGGACGCACAGGCGCGCCTGAAGGCCAATGCCCAAGTGTTCATGGAGGGGTTGGTAAAGCTGTCACAGGACGATCTGTTGCGCCTGGTGCAATTCGTCATCACGCGCTGTTATCTCGTAACGGTCGCTACGCCGGACCTCGATTCTGCCTATCGCATCTTCGGCGTGCTCAATAGTCGCGGCCTGGACTTGAGCGCAACGGATATCCTGAAGGCGGAGATCATCGGTGGCATCGATCCGGCGCTACGCGATGCCTACACCAAGAAGTGGGAGGATGAGGAAGAGGACCTGGGGCGCGACGAGTTCGGCGACCTATTCAGCCATATCCGGATGATCTATCGCAAAGCCAAGCCACAAGGCACGCTGCTCAAGGAGTTCCGCGAACACGTCGCCCCCGAGTTGCAGCCCCGCCGCTTCGTGGATGACGTCCTGCTGCCGATGGCCCAGGCGTTCAGCGAATTGCGCGAGGCGGACTATGCCAGCCAGCGGCATGCGGAGCAGGTGAACGAGCACCTGCGTTGGCTCAATCGACTGGAGTTTAAGGACTGGGTACCGCCCGCGCTTGCCTTCTTCGTCCGGTATCGCCAGCAGTCCGATGCCGTGTTGCATTTTTTCCGCGATCTCGAACGGCTGGCCTATTCGATGCTGGCGCGCAAAGCCGGCGTCAATGAACGCATCGAGCGTTTCTCCGCGCTGACCGGCGCGTTCGAGAGCAGCAGTGACCTTTTCGGCGCCGCTTCGCCGCTGCAGCTTACAGCAGACGAGCAGCACCGGACGTATGCGGCATTGAGCGGCCCCCTGTACGATACCCACTCATCGCGCGCGCTCGCTCTACTGCTACTGCGCCTGGACCGCCTGATGTCCGACGCCAGCGCAAGCTACCGGCACGATGTCGTATCGGTCGAGCATGTCATGCCGCAACAGCCCGCGCCGAGCAGTCAATGGGCCGCGTGGGTTCCGGACAAAGCCGTGCATCAGCAATGGGTCCACCGGCTTGGAAACCTCGCCCTGCTCAGCCGAAAAAAGAACAGCGCAGCGAGCAACCGCGAATTCGCGTGGAAGAAGTCGGCGTACTTTACCAAGGGCGGCACCACCGCCTTTGCGCTAACCACCCAGGTGCTCCAGCATGAGGATTGGACGGTCGACGTCATGCAGCAGCGGCAATCGAAGATGTTGGGTGTATTCGAATTGCACTGGCGCTTGCAGGATCGGTTGAGCAAGGGCGACGTGGCTGCCGCCTTGTTGTCCTGAGTGCAAGCTGCCACTGGTCGACGAACACCGGCGCAAGGCGTCATCGTGACGCAGCGGCAGCATTCCGATGGCACGGATCACGCGCCATCTGCGTTCGTAAGCAGGCGGAAACGGCCTGAAAGGACAGCCATCGTTTCTCATAGGCTCGCGAAGCGGTAAGCAATCTGCCACCCCAATGAAAGCACGGAGATGCCGGCTACCAACCCCAGCGTCAGTCGATGCCTTTTCGTGGCTCTTTCCTGCGCCGATGCCAGGCTCGCAAGTCCGGATTCGATTTCGTTTAGCGCCTGGACCTTGCCATTCAATTCAGCCGCAGTGGCCTCGATGTGCGCCTGCAGTTGCTGCTCGATGCCGGCCGTGAAGCTGTCGGCATGACTGGAGAACTGGACGAGCTTTGCCTGCGTAGCCTCCAATTGCTCGGAGACTTCGGTCATTTGCTCTCCGACGACGTCATGCCGCTGATGAAGCTGCGCAATGCTCGCATCCATGCCATTCAGTTGCGACGTGGTGGCATCTAAATGTGCTTGCAGTTGCTGCTCCACGCTGGCTTTGATGCTGTCAGCCTGTTTGGCGAATTGCGCGAGCTTCACTTCTGTGTCTGCCAATTGCCCCGCAAACAAATCGGCGATCTGCTTGCCGAAGGCGTCGTGCGTCCGATGAAGTTCCGCAACGCTCCCATCCACTTGTGCGATGCATTGCGAGATCGATTCGCCAACGCGTTGCTCCACCGCGGCACGCAGGGCCGCGTTGGCACTATCGATTTTCTTCTCGGCCTCGGTCACACGAACGACGCATCCGACTAGCTTTTGCGCATGTTCCTGCGTGATGCCCTTGGCCTCCATCAAGCCTTTGTTGGCCGCATTGAGCCCAATCTGCTGCTCCGAGAGCTGGTGCTGCTGATCCAGGATCTTCTTGTTCTGTTCCTCCAACTCGTCGGCTTGCTGCTTCAACAAATCCTGTTGCCACAGCAGCATGCGTTGCTGGTCGGTCAGCACTTTCGAAATCGCGGTATTCACCACCAGCAATTGCGAGGACTTCTGGGTCAGTCGGCCGATAGATCTGTTCAGGTCGATATTGGCGTCTTGGACTTTCTCGTCGCGATCGTTCCATACGTTGCCAAACCAGTTCCCATCTTTCCTTTCCTGACGTAGCCGCTCCAGGCGCCGGGCGTCATTCTGCACCGCTTCCTGTTCGGTAAGCATGGCCTTGATCAGCTCTTCGATATTGCTGTCACGCATGAGCTTTTCCGGGACACTCACCGAGGAAAACGCCTGGACAATCTGCAACTCATGCTTGTTCAACGCACTCATGGTTTCTTCTGTTCCTCTATCAAATAGTTTTCAGGAAAGCCTCGATCTCCGACTGGCTTTCGTTGATGAATTCGATCATATCGACGCTCTTGGCCACTTGCTCACGCGTTGCGGCGACCGTCTGCTCCAGGCTTGCCAGCGTCACGGCCGAGGTGATACCAGCGGCGCCAAACGTCGCGCCGATTTCCCGATAGCGAGTGATGGATGTCAAACAGTTCCCGATATTGCTGAGCGAGTTTTGAGAGAGCCGGGTCAGCTCGTTGGCAAACTCGTCGCGCCGCCTGGCATCCGCCAGCACTTCGTCGATGAACTTCTCGTCCATCGAATGACGATAGCGGTCGAACATGCAATCGATCTGGTAGGCAAGGAACGCCGATAGCAGACCGGTCATGATGCCGATCAGCACCGGCGTCAGAACATCGGCGAACGGCTTGAGGAACGGCACGGTCGCCATGAAGGTAGCGATCGACTCGTTGATCAGCATGCCAACGGAGGTGACGACAACGGTCGCGAGGATCTTCAGTCCTTCCTGCAGGGCCTGGTCCTCCGTCATGTGCTTGGGCGGGAAGAAGATCGTCTTGAACGCCCGGAACAAGCCAAGCAGCCCTTCGCGGATCACGGTAACGAAGCGCTTCGCCGTCGACAGAAAATTATTCAGCAGGAACGTCAGCAGATTGCTCGCGAAGCCACTGACGCCGCCATGGAACATCTGGGACACCGCATCCGGAATCGACTTGACGACCGATGCGATCACCCGCGCCAGGCGCTCCCGGATTTCCTCGAACAGCGTCTTGCCGAGCTCCGCGCCATGCTGGATCAGCACCTTGAGTTCGTTGAACAGACCATTCACCAGTTTGGTCAGCAGCAGCCCCAGCGCCTGGCGCAAGCCCATCAGGGCCGATTGTTTGGCACCAGTCTGTAGCAATTCCGTTGCTTGCTTCTTGAGCAAGGCGCGGTTCGCCGTGCTGTCAAGGTGCTTCTTCGCCTGGGCATGTTTCTGGCGCAACCGCTCTTCATCAACCTCGAATTTCTCGGCGTTGGTGGAACCGTCCTTTCGTTTCTTATCTGCCCACTGCTGCAGATCGTCGTCGCTCTTCGAACCGTTCAGCGGTTGATTGGTGAGTGCGAGGTTGTCGTCATGGTTGACAGCTTCGCGGATGCGGCTCACATCCACAGTGATTGCACCGGCGTCCTTGCCTTCCACCGCGGTGCCCAATGCAAGATGCATCTTCGGGTCCTGGTGGACTTCACTGACCGAGACGACATGGTCCAGCTCCGCCCGGACCACCCGACCATCCTTCAGCTCGATCGTTCCATCCGTCGATACTGCGCGGCCTGTATATTCGTCCTGTCCCAGATCGATCCGTTCCGCCCGCTTCTCTTCCCAGGTTTTTCCGCCGGCGTTCTGCGCCTTTGCCTTGGTATCAACCTCATACTCCGCCCTGACCTCGACGTTGTACTCCTTGCGCGACTGCCCGTGCAACGCCTTGTCGGCGTCGGTTGCTACGTAGTCATTGTCCGCCCGCTTGAAGTTGTGCAGCGTCGTCACATTGCCGCCGTTCTTGTCCTCGAACATGGCCATGGACAGTCCGAACGGACCGATGATCTGGGAGATCACCTGCTGCTGGCAATCGGCGAACAGCTTCTGCAACCGCTGCTCGCGAAGGTCAGAAAGTTTTTGCTCCATCGTCTACCTCGTGTAATCCTGATCAGTCCAGCTTGCGACTGACAAAGTTGTCGAACCAGTCCCCGAAGTCCAGCGAAAGTAACCGTCGCTCAGGGAAGTCATGAAAGACCTCGATCACCTGCCCCGCGCGCCCTTGAGGAGACGGGCTCATGTCCAGGCAGAGGTAGTCGCCGCCGCCATTCGAAGCGAACGGGATCCAGCCCTTCATCCACCAGGCGGCCTGCACTTCAGCGTCCGACCTAGCGATACGACCATCGAGATCGCCCTCGTCAAGCAGATCGTTCCATGTCGACCAACTCATCAGGACATGGCGGATCGAGAGGAACTCGTTTCCGTCGAATAGCCATTCCGCCTTACCCTTCTGCCCCATATGGACCTTCAGACAATCGATATAGGCAGCGGGCAGGCTTACCCCTAGCTTTTGCTCCAGATCCTGGATGTCGGCATCTGTGGCGGGCGGATTAAGGTCTGCGAATAGTGCGGAGTTATTCGCCTTGAGCCAAATCTCGAGTTGTTCCCATTGTTTTTTCACGGCGAGCCCCTTTTATCAGAAGTACAAACGCTGTTCGAACGTAGGTTCAGATTGCGCAAGGATAGCGGAATTCTACTGAGGTATTGCGACAGATAGTGTCGCAACTGCGCTGGACGCCAGCTTCTCGCTGAGTCCTGCTCTCGCCCGGCTCACCCTGTCCACTCTTGCCCACCCCTCAAGTCGAAGCTCAAAGGGTCGTTATCTTCCGGAAGTACAGAATCCGCCGTTCCCGACATTCGATATCCCATCAGCGAGAACGGCCGGGGCAGGAAATGTCCTGTGGTGCGCTTAACCCTCAAGACGTTGGAGGCCAAGACAGTTGTATCGGCAACCAACAGAAGGAATTTATGGGGACGGCCGTCATACCCCACGATATGAGTAGATCTATAAGCTGAGCTCCCGAAATCCCGGCCGGCCACGAATGGCATATCTGGGCTTCTCGGAGACGATGCAAATCTGCATCGAGCACTGTATGGGCCAATGGGTCACGCGCCCATTGGTGCTTCGCGCTCGATCTCAAATTGGCCACGAAACTTTTGCGCAAAGAGCCAGACCACGAGCCAGAGCTCACCGAGGACGAGCAGGCCTTCTTCGAACCGCTCATCCAGCAGCTTGCCCGCACCGGGCTCTCGTGGATGGCATCGCTTGGACAAATGCTCCTTCGCGGGGTTTCAACACGGTCAAGCGACAGGCTTGTTCGCAATCCCGAACGGGATATGCACCATCGGGATGGTGCCGGCCTCGGAGCGCAGATGGCCAATCTGGTCATCGAAGTAGATGTGAGGGCGCAGTACGTCCAGGATGCGGGCTTTCTCCATGCCGCCCAGTAGGAACGCTTGGTCGGGGGTTACGCCCCAGCTCTTCAGCGTGGTCACCATCCGTTCGTGCGCGGGTGCATTGCGCGCCGTGACGATCGCCATACGAAGGATCTTCCGGTAGTCGGGGTCGTGGGCAAGGCGCGCCTCCTCCAGTTTCCTCAGGGCGTCAAGCTGGCGGAACAGGTCGGCAAGCAGGCCGGGGCGATGGGGAATCTGGCGGCGGCTCTGCTCGTGAGCTTGAAATTCGCCCACATCGTTGTTGCGCTTGAACACCGTTTCGGATTCGTCGTCCGCGATCACGCCGTCAAAGTCGAAGGCCACGCGGAGTTCCGGATCGTGCTCGTCGTCGTAGACCTTCGACGGCAGGACAAGACCCGCCGGGTAGTTCGCGTCGATCGCAGCCCGGACGTCATTGTTGTTCGCGGTCAGGAACAACGATCCGTTGAAGGCCGGAATATAGGAATGGGGCGCGCCGCCAGCCGTGAAGGCCGCGCGCGAGATGTCGAGCTCATAGTGTGCGATGGACCGGAAGATGCGCAGCCCCGTTTCCGGCGAGTTGCGCGACAGTAGCACCACCTCTACCGGCCGCTGCTCGGCGAACACGTTGTTGATCCCAAGCAGCCGCCGGATGAACGAGAACGCCACTCCCTTGGCAAGCGGCACATCGAGGTTCTGTTCTTGGTGCAGCCGATAGGCTTCCACGCCTTGCGCCTGGTAGATGCTATCCGACTCGGTCAGGTCGAACAGTGCACTGGACGCAACGCCAATGACCAGCTTGTCTTCAATTGCGTAAGCCATGCCTAGAAATCCTCCATCCGGCGCTCCCAATACCCGGGTTCGTCGTGGTGCGCGTTCCGCATGGCCAAGGCCAGCGATAACGCCCAGAAACGCATCTGCGGCAGGCGTAGCGTACCGTCGGTATGTTCGAGGTAATGCTCGAGCCGACGGTAGGCATCGAGCCCAGGGTCGAATGGCACGTCGATATAGATCGACCCCCGGTAGCCGCAGACCAGCCAATCGTCACTGGCCACCTCCCCGCACACCTGCCACGTGTAGCCGTTCGCGTCCAGCCAGCCGACGATGGCCTGACGCGAGGGGTTGTCCTCCCAATGCACTTCCACCGGCGCACCAGACGGATCCTCGAAGAACGTGAGGTAGAGGACATTGCGCCCTGCCTTGCGGGCAATAGCGTCGATATGCTCGTTGAGTTGGGGCACGGCTGGCTCCAGGCAGGTCTAATGGAAGGAAGATGGTAGCGCCACATCTGCGCAAATCATGCTCAGATCGACGGCGTTCGGTGGCGGTCTGTTAAAGCAGCCAGTCAATCGCCAAGCCGACGGCGATCGCGGGGGTGCACCACGCGGGCTCCTTCTGCAAACGGTCCCACCGTCGACTCGCCAAGTGCATCGTGCGGATGCCAGCCGCGCTGGTCGTCCAGCGAAAGGCCGAATCGGACCTTCTGCATTTCGGTATCTCCTACCCTGCTATCAGTCAAACCAAGCTTTCTGCCCAGCGCGGCGGGAAACCGTCCCCGTCGGATGACAACGGCGGGGAAGCCGACATGCTGAAGCGACCGCTCCATGCGCCTCCCCCGCATAAGGGAAGATGCTATCTCACCCCTCTCGCCACCACCCTCTTGTTGATCTGCAATAAATCTCGAGATCTGCGCATGCGATGCGCAGATCTCTGGCAACAATGCGTTCCCATCGGGACTTTTCAGGAGGACACGCATGCACGTCATCTCGAACTTCGCAGCCACCGTTGGTTACCGGCAAGCGTCTGTCAGGCCACGTAGCCAGCAGGTACTGCTGCGTCATTGGGGATTTTCCGAGCAGGAGGCAGCCAGCCTGCTGCCCGACTTGCCCGACCTCGACGGCCGGTTGAAGTGGACGACCGATGCGCGGGCAACGCCGCGCCCGGACCTGGTCATCCACCTGGTGGACGCCACGCGGCTGAGCGGCGTATTCGGCGGTGCCCGCTGGAACGCGATGGGCCCCGTCGATGCCATGGAAAAGGCGTTTCGCCGAGGCACCAGCGAACTGGCGTTGGTACTGGGCTCGACGCAGCATCTACCACAGCACAGGCATGGCTGCTGGATTTTGTCCGGAGCCAACAGCCTGGCCGGATCGATCGACATCATCGCTCGCACGATGATCGAGCCATGGCTGGCGGCGCCAGACGAGCGTCCGTGGAGCGTGCACGACGTGGCCGCGACGAACACGCTCTGCCTTCTTTCGAAGGAAAGGGCGCTTGACCGCGACACACTTGCGCGCCGCCTGGCCGCTGCCGTCGGCACGGCCCTGAGCTTCGGCTATGCCACGCCAGCACGGGTGGCGGTAGCCGCGGAGGCCCAGGTCATGGATCACGCGATCTCGCAGAACCTGCTCATGCGCGACCGCTTGCGAATGTTCCGTCGACGGCCTTCCGATGTAGATCTGTCGGCCGAAATCCTTGTGGCCTATCCATGGCCCACCGGGCTCACAAAGTATGCCGAACTGTAACCAAGGCATAATCGAACCGGCCTGCCTGGCAGGCCGGTCACTCATAGCGGCGGCTCGCCGCTCGCAGGTTCTCGGCGATTTCTTGCCGAAGGTCGGCAGGCGCCAGCACTTCCACGCGCGCGCTCCGCTCCATCAGCAGATTGCGCAATGCGACGGACAACATCACCGTGGCGTGAAGCCGGAAGCCGCCCGGTTCGTCGATGATCTCCTGGTCGGCCGCCAGCCACTGCTCGCGGAACAGGTGCCGGTACGCATCCTCCTCGCGCACGCGAAGCTCGAGTCGAATTTGGCGTTCGGGTAGGAACGAGAATGCCTGGTGGTCCCGCACATAGCCGTTCAGGTCGAAATCGGGATCGATCACGGCGGGCGTTTCCGAGCAGACGGCGGAGACGAACCGATCGAGCCGGAGCTGGTAGAGCTTGAAGTCGCCGCCGCGGCGCTGGCGGCTTGCTACCAGGTAGAGGACGGGGCCGCGCTCCACCAAGCCGAGGGGCACCACCTTGTAGGTCTCGGGCGCATTGTTGTCGAGCTGGGAGTTCTGGTAGGTGACCTCAAGCACCCGCGACAGATAGAGGGCCTTACGGATGGCATTCAGGATATCGTCGCCGACCGGCGGCGATATCAGCGGATAACCGGCATCGACCCGGACTGTCTTGTTGGCCCATGCACGGGCATGGCTCAGGGACATATCGGTCGGACTCTCACCTAGCACTCGTTCGGCCCCGGCGAAGAACGCCTCCAGTTCGCCGACGACATGGCTGGGCAGATGATGGCGGGCGTGGCGCTTCAGTGTGATCAGCGCGATAGCGAGCTCCAGCGGCGGTCGGCGGGCAAGTTCGGAAGGTGCGTGCTTTTCGGTGCGCCACCAGACCCGGTCGCGGGAAGTTCCCGCCTTACCGACCAACCCATCGATCTCCATATCCTCGAGTGCGCGCTGGATCGTGTGGCGGCTCGGCGGTTCGCTGGCGAACCTTGCGCAAACGGCTGCAATGATCTGCCCCGAAGCCATCGGCTCCTTCGGCACCGTCGGCATGCAGGCCAGGATCTCCGCCTGCAGACGCGGCCACTTCTTTGAACTCGACATAATGTGTCGTTGATTGCCTAGATTTTCGTGGGCTCCATGGTAGCGGATGGCGCGACGCTAAAGGCGGCGCGGACGCCCCACTCATGTGGGATGTTGGGCGCGGCTAGCGGCCCTCGGCACCAACCAGCAGATGGCCCAGCATGGGCGCAACGATGTCATGCCCTCGCAATGTCTCGAGCCAGCGCAAAGGAATGCCCCCGACCCCAAAGCGGATATCGGCTAGGCCGCCCGCAACGCATGCGGTCGTGTCCGTGTCGTTGCCGAATGCAATGGCGGTTCGCACGAAGTCGTCGAAGGTGGCCGCATCGAGAGCCCCTCGCGCCGACCGGAGCGTGTCGACCACGTACCCGGTGCCGCGCGGCACGTCCGACGTGGCAAAGCGGCGCAATACATCGAGTTCGCGCAGGAACGTCCCCCAGCCAGTTGGCTATGAGCGTCCTCGACGCGGCCTGTAACGCTAGGGTTTGGCCCCTGTCAACAGTCTTCAGCCTCGGTCAGCGGCATCACGTTCATCGCCACCGAGGAAGGCTATGCGCACGGGTTCCCATTTCAAATGGTTGCGTCAAAGGGCAACGATAGTAGATTTTTTTCACAACAACAACGGAGCCCGACGTGGTGAACCTCCCCCGAAAGATGCGCGACGCTATTCGCCGAGCCGTCAAAGCAATCAAGCGCAATTTTGCGAGCATGCCCGTCAAAGAGCGAAGGCTCTTGTACGGTATGCTGGCGGCCCTAGTGCCGATGCTCGTGACTGCCGATCTGGTGACCCAGCATTTCTTCCTCAGCCATGAAACCACGAAATCCGTTCTCGCCCAGGCCACGGAAGTCCCGGTTGGCAGCATCGTGGCGAATCGAGACGGAATCAAATCGCTTGATATCTTCCGAAGCAGAGCCCTCGACAACGTGGCAATCGTTACGTACTGGATGAATGGTCAAATCACCAAGTCAATCCTGCCGCCGGATAGCTACAAGGCCTTCGAACAAACGGTCCTATTCGCGAGTACGACGCCGATTCACTATAAGCAATCCAACGGCGAGTCTGAGGCCTTCCTAGTCGGTGGGGACAAGTTCGATTTCGCATCGCTCCTGAGCACGACAGTTTCGTGCATGACGATCTTCCTCATCGCTCAGCACTTCCTGTTCCGCCCAAAGCCGTTCCAGGTAATCCATCCAAAGGACATCGCCGTGTCGATGGACGATCTCATTGGCAGTGACGACATCAAGGACGAGGTCACGCAACTGGCCGATCTTTGGGAGCAACGTAGTACTTTCGAACGACATGGAATTACCCGCACTTGGCATGTCCTGTTTACAGGCCCCGCGGGTACCGGAAAGACAAAAATGGCGTCCGCTCTGGCCAGGCGGTTGAACGCATTTCCTTATACAGAAGTCATGACTCTTCCCGCAGTGCTTGAATGGTGAGCGCGGCGTCCATGGTTCGCTGCATGCCGATCCAGATCGTCTTAGCGCCGGGCTCGCCATCGCTCTTGCGCCCGAGGAACCCACCCAGGGAAGCAACCAACCGAATCATCTGATTGAGTGTGACTGGTGTCTTCGGGCGGGCCTTCTTGGCGAGCACATATGCCCCCCGAATCTCGTCGGCATCGAAGAACAGGGACGCATCCAGATCCGGGCAGGTTCTGCCCAACCGCATCAAGCGGGCAATGCGCCACGCCACCACCATGTACAACGCCAAGGCCCGCTCTACACGGTCCATGTGCGAGAGCTGTAGCGCTTCGACCTTGCAGCCGGTCTTCAGGACATGGAAGAACATCTCCACTTCCCATCGGGCTCGGTACCAGTCGACGAGCTCGATGACAGCATCGGCGTCCTGCGCTTCTCGGTTCGTCAACAGCCGCCAAACCACTGGCTTGACGCCTGCGGGCGCTCCGATCTCCCTGGCCTCTACACAGGTGAGCGCAGGGCCATCCAGACCGGGCAGCCTCATGCGTTTTGCGCGTAGCTCCTGTTTGACCTCGCGCGCCTTCTGGCCTGCACGCCCCGGCAAGATAAAGGTGATTTCCCCGAGTACCGGGCTGGCGTCGACGCTATCCCACAACTTGCCGCCCTCGGCAAGGTTGCGGTTGTGTTGGCTGCGGATCAGCCAGTCGGCCGGTTGGTCAAGTTCCTGGGCGCGCGCCATCAACTCGGCAATATCACCCTCGCGGTCCGTCACATACACCAGCCGTGTCTGGGGCAATAGCGCGGCTTGCTCCGCAACGCGTTCATACCCTTCAGTCCAGCGTACGCTTTCCTTGATCCCGCCGCGGTTGCCGTCGGCGTCCTTTGGTTCCCGAGCCCACATCCAGGCATCGATCACCCCCAGCGGTTCACGGTCAGGCGTCACCGCGTAGGTCGGATGCAAAAACATGCCCCGCTGGGCTTCGTAGCTCAGCGGCCCCAGCCCCTCCATTTCCTGGCCATTGAAGTTCAGCTCGGTCGTATCAGCGATGCACAGCACCACCGGAAACTGCGCGACTCTTTCCGCCGTGCGCTCCCAATGCGGCTGCATCACGTCCCGCCAATCGATCTGCTCATTGCCGAGAAACCGATACGCCGCAATGGTTTGCGACCAGTCATCGCACGCACCGGGAATGCTCGCCGTAGGCAGGGCCGCAAACCGCTTGAGCAATTCCTTGGCCCGCCGATCCCGCCGCGGATCGCCAAGATCCAGACTCTCAAATTCCTCGTCCACCCATGCCCCCGACTCGTTGCCCATTGCTGCCCAAAATCCGAGAGTAAACGCGAGTCTGGCGAAGTTAACAACCCCTTACCTCGAAATTTCCGCGGCCTCAGGCTCCATGCCCCGCTGCCGAGACGGTCCTACTTCTGTATAAGGGGATGGGTTGAACGTCCCCCTCCTCTATATGGACGCGTCGCAACTGGAAACCGGCCTGGTTGGCGGGGGCTCCCGGACGCTCGAGAAACTTAGCCGCTGCGCCAATGGGATCGGCCGTTGTGTTGTCTTTCTCGATGAGGGACAGCGTCTGCTCATACAACGCTCGACTGAGAATAGTCGACGTTACGACGACGACACCCCGAACACCTTGCTCTCGATCCTGGACGGCGTTCGCTCCAGGACTGACAAGAACGTAATCTGGGTCGTTGCAAGCAACTTCGACCAGCATACGTCCTCCATGGACGATGCGGTGCTACGCCGATTCCGCACCAAGGTCAATTTCCGGCTTCCCAATCTCCTTGAACGGGAAGCTCTGATTCGTCATTTCCTGGCCCGTCGAGATAACTCCGTCAAAGAGAACGATCTCGACTACAAGGCGATCGCCGCAGTGACCTCCGGGTTCTCTCCGGCCCACATCGAAATGGTTGTGGACAATGCCTCGCTGATCGCAATTCGGGAGCACACACCGCTTAGCAATAAGATCCTGATGCGTGCCTTCGAACGCACGATGATCGGACTGACTGATCGCGCGCAGATGAAGGATCAGGTGGAAAAACGGGAGATTGTTGCCACACATGAAGCCGGACATTTTCTGGCCAGCGTGCTGCGGCATGCTGAGGCCGGCAGATCGCTCGATGAGGCTCGCGTCCTGGAGCAGACCCAGAAGGTATCGGTAGAGTCGGTGTCCCATATGGGTGCACTCGGCTATGCTCTGCGCACGGGTAATGAGGTACCGCTCTACACCCGGGAGGATCTCCTGTGGCAAGTGCGTGGCCTTTACGGCGGTCGCGCGGCCGAGTCGGTGGTCTATGGCGAAAAGCTGATCACCAACGGGGCGCTCGGCGACATCAAGTCTGCGACACAGATTCTGGCGAATATGGTCGGTCAGCTTGGCTTCGCGCCTTCCGGCATTAAGAAGTCGCCGGTTAACCTTACCCTGCATCGCGATGCCTCGAACAAACCGGTTCTGAGCCAGGAAGAACAGGTTTACGTGGAAATGATGGCCAGCCAGGAATATGAGGCGACTGTATCCCTGGTCAGTCGTTACCGCCCCGCTCTCGACGTTATCCGCAGGTCATTGCTGGAACGCTACACCCTTTCGCGCGATGAGCTTTTTACCTTACTGGCGCCCTTTTGGCCGCAAGAAAGACCTGCCTTCGGCGCGGTGGAATCAGCGCTTTGTGGGAGAGTCAATCGTGCTGCGCACAGTCCGGTCCTTCGTAACCCGAAAGCAACGGCGGAGGAACGCGGAGCCGGCGAAAGCTGACCAGGGCGCTCGTCCATATCGAATCCAGCCGCACCCGCCCAAGATCCATGGATTCGCATCTCTCACATCCAAGAATGGCCCGTTGCTTGGAGACGAAGGGCTTTTCGCAGACCAAGCTCCGCGCGATAAACGCTTCATGCGAATTGTTGCGATCCGGATGTACTTCGTCATGCTGTGTCCACTACCAACACGAAGGAAGACACCATGCCGAAGGGAGAATCGATAAATGCCAAGGAACGCCAACCCAAGACCAGCAACGTAGGCCTCGGTCCGCGACTGGACCTCACGGCGCATTCAGCAATTCGAAGCCAACAACGCGGAGTTCCGCCCCTCGTGATTGACTTGCTGGATCAATTCGGAGCCCGTCGGCCAAATGCCCGTGGCACCGAAATCCTGTTCTTCGACCGCCGCGCCCGCGCACGAGTCCTCGCTTACGCCGGCGGCCTAATTGGCCGGCTCAGCGAATACCTTGACGCCTATGCCCTCGTCGCAGATGGCAGGCTCATCACTGTCGGCTGCAGGTATAAGCGCATAAGACAGGAGTAAGCCTCCTGACGCCGACGAGACACAATGCACTGGACGATGGTCGCCACCCATGTCGGAAGGATATCTGCTCAGCGGACCGCCGATAACCTCTGGTTGCGGTACGGTTAGCCACATTGATCTATCGCTATTCTTTGCGCGAAATCGCCGGAAAAACCAAGCCAGTAGCGGATCTCCGGATACCTCTATTTCCGTCTATTGTCTAGCCTAGCGCCTTCTCTCCCACTTGGCCGAAAACGGCGCCCCATAAGCGGCGCAAGCATTCCTTGTTACGGAATGGCGCGAATTCGCACCTGGACGCAGCGCGACCACTCTCGCATTCCCACATCGTCATACTGCTCATTCACAAAAGTACCACTGGCGTACGCCTATCGGACGACAAAAATCATCTACCGTTGGGTTTGACGGCCAGATCTGACTCGCCTTGGCGCGCAGACGTCCTTTTGCAGTACTCTTCGCGCTCTGAGCACCGGCCAGCGGCCGCGCCTGACCATCAACCCGTTACCGCCTGCCCCAGACAGACCTGGCAGGTGCTGGACATGGCAGCGGATCAAATTGTTGCGCTGTCGGCGAGAACTGTCACAGTCGGCATACACCTTTCCAACAGGAATATGCGATGCGACTTGCAGATCCTCCTAGGACACCGATGCATGGCACCAGCCTAAAAATGGCCGACTACGCGTGCCATGACCGTCGGAGCGTGCCGGCCATGCTGCGTGGTCGGGGCGATGGCCGCGAAGAGAAATATCTACGTTTCGTTAAGGACCAGCAGCGGCGAGATCCAACCCGATCTCTATCGGCGATCGACGCAGCATACCAATGCCGCTGCGAAATCGAGGCGTGGTGCGAAGACCTCGGGCCACGTTGGTTAGTCTGGCCGATCGTGTCCTGCCTCATCTGGTGGCAGATGCGACCAGCCTATGTCTTCGCTCAACGCCATTCACCTAGCCGGACCTCTCATGACTGAAGCCATAGAGCGCGCGTTTGGCCTCTTGCTGCTGAGCCTGCTGTTGTTGGCCCTCGCCATCTACCGCTCCCTATCATTGGCCGTCACTCCTCCGACGACCTCCCCCGTGGAGAAGGCTACGAGCCAGCCGGATTGCCGTCAAACCCAAGCGAGGGAGCGATGTCTCCGACATCGCCCCCGGAATGCCTACTAAGCATTGCCCGGGAGCGATCAGATGACGCGAGGCCACTCGGTCGCGCTTCAGACCTGCCCCCCTTCGGACCGTAGGTCCGCAAGCCCACAGGGTGGTTCGCCCCCCCCACAAACTACGCGGTCGATCAGTATGGCTACGCTAGCGAAAATCCAAACAACACTCCTGGTAACGGCAACCGCAGCAGCAGTCGCTTCGGCTTACCAACCTCTGCCCAACTCAGCGCGCATTACCATGCTCGCGGTGCTAGGTATCGCGGCATTGGTCATCGTCCTCTTCGATCTCGGTATAAGCGCAATGGGAGAGCGCTTCTGGGCTTCCATTGCTGCTTCATTGATACTGGTTGCCGCAGCCATGGTGAATCGGGATCTGGACGCCATTGTCCTATGGCTGCTCTTCGGCGCCGCCGTCATGGTCTGGCTGGCAGCCGGGCAAGGTCTACTGGATGATGAGGCTTCCGCCAAGAAGACGCTCCAAGGCCCACAGGGCTTGACCGAAGGCCATGGTCCTCGGTCAGCGCAGCGTCCCATTTATCCGGCTCGCCGAGCGAGCAAGACCTTTGACAACGTCTTGGGCATGAGCAAGCTCAAGGCCGAACTCCTGTCGATCGCACGAGAGATTTGTCATGCGTACCCCGGAAAGCGAAGTTCCATGAACGGCATCCTGCTATATGGCGAGCCTGGCACCGGCAAGACGCTGATCGCTGAAGCGCTGGCTGGCCAGATGGGATTGCCCTTCCTGCCCGTCACGATCGGCGATGTCGCAAGCCGCTGGGTCAATGAAACAACGGAGCAACTACAGCAGGTCTTCACCTCGGCCATCGCGCAAGCCCCTTGCGTCCTATTTCTCGACGAGGTCGATTCCTGCCTGATCGATCGGAGTTCCGTTGTAAACGGGGATAGCGAATCGACCCGGATCACCAATGCCTTGCTAACCAATCTCGTCGATGTTCGGGGCAAAGGTGTCATCGTGCTCGCGGCTACGAACTATCTGAACAAGCTCGATGCTGCAGGCATTCGCGAAGGGAGATTCGACTACAAGGTAGAAGTCCCGCCGCCAGACAAGGAAGCCCGCCTTCACATTATGCTGACCCGGGTCGCCGGTGCACTCGACCATGCCGAATTCGACTATGACGCAGCAGAAATTCTCGCGGCGCGGTGGGAAGGATTCAGCGCGGCACGGCTTGCGAGAGTCTGCGATGAGGTGCTCAAGCGGCATGGCGACGTGCCGGATGCCGTCTACAGCTTCGACGAATGGAGCGCGGCATTGCGAACGGTCCAGGGCACGCTCGGCGATGCCTTGCCCGAATCGGCGGTCACGCTGGGCGAACTCATTCAAACACCAAATGTGTGTGCCTATCTGACAGGGTTGGCCCGTCGGATGATCAATTCGGCCCGCATCGAGGCACTCGGCGGTTCCGTCCCCAGCGGCCTGCTCCTCCTGGGAGCGCCCGGCACGGGGAAGAGCAAGGCAGTCCAATCGCTGGCGAAGACCACCGGTTGGGCCCTGCTCAAAGCCACAGGCGGCAACCTGCCCAATCCGGACGCCATCGACCGATTGCTGCGTCGTGCCAAAGATATCCGCCCGGTCATCATTTTCGTTGATGAAGCGGATGATTTGCTCGGAACCCGCGCCTATGCGGCTGACAGATCGCTGCGAAACCACCTCCTGACCGCTATTGACGGCGCCGGCGGGCAGATCAAGGACATTCTCTGGATCGCTGCGACGAACCATCCCGAGTTACTCGATCCTGCGGCGTTACGCGGGGGACGATTCACTGACAAGCTGCTATTTCCTGCATTTGACCGCCAGACGATGACGCGCTTCGTCTCGTCATGGCTCACCGAGTCCTCAGCCAGGGTCGCCACGAATCTGACGGCACCGGCCGTCGCCGACCTCATTGGACCGGAGCCGGTGGCCAACGCCGCGGCAATCCTCGGGGCCGCGGTTGACATCATGCTTGACCGCTCCGCCAGTGGCAGCGCGAGGGTCATCTGCAAAATGGACATCACAGCGGCGCGCACCAGAATCCTGAGGCCACTGTTGCAAGCCCCGGATGACTGTCAACTCCCGACCTAGATCCGTTTCGAAACTGCGTTATTTTGGAGCTACCCAGATGCATGAATTCGTGGAAGGTTTTTGCTTTGGCGTTCGCGCGACTGTTTTTGGATATTTTTCACCGGCCGTCTCGCTCTGGAACGCCGTGTTAGCTGCGGCCCGTCACCTTTTACACCGGAAGCGATGAATATCCGCGAGCTTTCCGACTACCAGTTAGCGATGCAGAGGCATAAGACGGGTTTGACGGCGAGCTAATATCGGCCGCGTAGCAGTAACGCCGCAATCGAAACATTCGCGGCCCTGTGCTGTCAGTCGACTGCCACCAAAGTTCGCCGCTGTCACGCAGTGTTCTCCCTGACATTATCCAAACCGCCCGACCTCACCGGTGAGCGAAAAATCTCTGGGTAGATATGCAATTGCGCCATTCCCCCTACGAAACGGGGCGTACCGAAAATACGGGAATACGTATTTCTGATACACAACGGCAGAAGTACAGCAGGTGCACTTTTGTGGTCTTCTAGTCCGATGGCTGATTAACCAAAAATTATCTGACACCTATTCAAATTCAGATGATTTCCGTGCCCTATTTCAGGCTGTCTCCAGTTTTCCACGCTCGCAAACTTAGAGAATCGAAGTGCGAGTGGCTTCGGCCCCAACCGGTATAGTGCGTCCACAGTGGACTAACGGATATTTGAACCATGTTCGCGACCAATCGGGTAGCACAAGCCTTTCCGGCACTGGAAATTGCCATGAGTATAGCCAGGCTCACACAATCCGATTAATGAAGACCGTCACAGCTTCACTGCCAACTTAACCGTCAGCCTCCTTCTGATTTAACTCGCATGCACAAGGGTGAAATGACCACCGTTTTTCTGTTGCTGGCACAGTATGGCGCCACTGCCGTGATCCCGATTGACGTGGTGGCCAAGGACTACTTCCCGCACCTGAGCGCCGAGAAGCTGCTCCGCAAGACTGGTCAAGGTGAAATCCGCCTACCTGTTGTCCGCATCGAGGGCTCCAACAAGAGCGCCAAGGGCGTGCACGTCCACGACCTAGCGAAATACATTGACGATCGACGCGCTGCTGCCCAGAAGGAATGTGCACAGCTCTGTGACTGACGGGTCGGCGCTACATGAGTGCTACATGGAATGCATGGACACCCATCTAGCCCTTTCCCAGCAACGAATCCGAGCCATCAGTCGATCCAGTCCATCATCGGGGCCACGGAAACGCGTCGCGGGCTCATGGCAGGCGTCTTGCCTTGCAAATCAGTCATTTCTAAGTGGGGTCGGCGTAGGGCACACGCTGTGGTGGCGGGCCTGCCTGCCGATTGGGCTTGTGTGCGGGGCGAAAGCAGGCAATTTTACCACTCGGCGCCCGCAACGTTTGAGTGGGCCCAATCCAGACTTCGCAGGGAATTGGCGCCTGCAATACTGCCCTCAGCCATCGATTATCGGTAGTGTGGAACGCATCGCGGCGCCGGGTGATGCCGCAACAGGCGGCACAGCAAACGGCCACGACGAGCATCGCCGTGGCGCGCGTTGGCGGCGCTCAGCGCGGCGCGGTGCGGTCGATCCAACTGGCGAACGTCGTCAGGTACTTGCCGAGAAAGCCCTTGGTCGATTCGTTGGCGATGCCGCCCTGCTCGTTCAAGAGCTTGTCGACGCCGGCGATATAGGCCTCGGGCTGCTGCAGGACCGGGACATTGAGGAACACCAGTGACTGGCGCAGATGGTGGTTGGCGCCAAACCCGCCGACTGCGCCGGGCGAGGCGCTGATGATGCCGCCGGGCTTGCCGTCCCAGACGCTGCTGCCATAGGGCCGCGAGCCCACGTCGATGGCGTTCTTCAGCGGTGCGGGCACCGAGCGGTTGTATTCCGGCGTCACGAACAGCACCGCATCGGCACGGCGCACGCGGTCGCGGAATGCGGTCCAGGGCTGGGGCGGCTTGTCGTCCAGGTCCTGGTTGTAGAGCTGCAGTTCGCCGATCTCGACAATCTCCAGCTTGAGTTGCGCCGGCGCCAGCGCGATCAGCGCCTTGGCCAGCTTGCGGCTATACGACTCCTTGCGCAGGCTTCCCACCAGTACAACGACATCACGAGGATTGCTCATCACGGCTCCTTTGTCTGTGTGGACGGAATGGCACGGCAGACGCAGGCACCCATGGGTGGCATGTGCCGGCCCGTGCACCACTCTACCCGACTCGGGGCCGGAATGCCGTCAGAGCTGGCAGATAGCCTGTCAGGCCGCCTTGCCTAGCGCCGCCAGCGGATGGTCTTCCGCGCGCCAGGGGCTGTCGAAGAACGACAGCACTTTCTCACGGCCCACGTCGTCCAGGCGCGCATGCTGCCAGCGCGGCTTGTGGTCCTTGTCGATGGCCAGCGCGCGGATGCCCTCGACGCCGTCGCCCTTGCGGAACACGAGGTGCATCATGTCCAGCTCCATGCGCAGCTCGTCCTCCAGCGACATGCGGCGCGCGCGGCGGATCTGCTCGAGTGTCACGCACAGCATCAGCGGCGAGCGGCTGCGCAGCATGGCGGCAGTTTGTGCGGCCCAGTCGCCCGGCGCGTCGCTGACCGCGGCCAGGATCTCCTGCATGGTGTTGCCGGCGAACAAGGCGTCGATCTGCGTCGACAGGCCTGCGAGCGTGCTTTGCGCCGGCACGCAATCAGCGCGGTGCGGCGCCGTGAAGCCCTCGATATGCGCCAGCACGGCATCGCCGCCGGCGAACTGCTGCGCGCGCATCGAATCGACCAGCTCCGCCAGGCGGTTGCCCGGCAGGTAGGCATCGGCCAGCCCGGCGTAAAGCGCGTCGGCCGCGCCGATCACGGTGCCGGTCAGCCCCAGGTATTCGCCGATGCGGCCCGGCGTGCGTGCCAGGAACCAGCCCCCGCCCACGTCGGGGAACAGGCCGATATTGGTTTCCGGCATCGCCATCTTCGTGCGCTCGGTGACCAGGCGCACCCGCGCGCCTTGCGAGATGCCCATGCCGCCGCCCATCACCACACCGTCCATCAGCGCGATATAAGGCTTGGCGTAGCGATGGATCAGGAAGTTGAGCGCGTACTCTTCCACGAAGAACTGGTCGAGCAGCGGATCGCCCTCGTGCGCGGCCTTGTGGAAATAGCGGATATCGCCGCCGGCACTGAACGCCTTGCCGCCGGCACCGGTCACCACCACCGCCACCACCTCTGGCGCCGCGGCCCAGTCCTGCAGCGTCTGCGTGATGGCGCGGATCATGTCGAGCGACAGGGCATTGAGCGCCTGGGGGCGGTTCAGCGTCAGGTATCCGATGCCACCGCGGACCTCTGTCGTGACGAAATCAGTCATGTCGTACTCCTCCAATGCAACTGGCGATTTTACGCCAGTCACACCCGCAGGCACACCCGCGTGGGCAGCTTGCGGCGCATGCGCAGGGCTGTGCGCGTGCGCCGCCCTGCCGCGTCAGGCCAGCCTGAACGTCGCCACCAGCGAAGTCAGACGCTGAGCCTGGTCTTCAAGCGAAGCGGCCGCGGCAGCGGCCTGCTCGACCAGCGCCGCGTTCTGCTGCGTCATGCTGTCCATTTGCGACACCGCCACATTGACCTGCTCGATGCCGTTGGACTGCTCGTCCGAGGCTGCGCTGATATCGCCGATGATCGCGCTGACGCGGCGCACCGCGTCGACAATGTCCTGCATCGCACCGCCCGCGTCATCCACCAGCCCGGTGCCCTCACGCACGTTGGCCACCGAAGCACCGATCAGCGTGCGGATTTCCTTCGACGCGCCGGCGCAACGCTGCGCCAGCTCGCGCACGTCGCCCGCCACCACCGCGAAGCCGCGGCCGCGCTCGCCGGCACGCGCGGCTTCCACGGCGGCGTTCAGCGCAAGGATGTTGGTCTGGAAAGCGATCTTCTCGATCACGTCGATGATGTCGACGATCTTGCCGGCGCTGGCGTCGATCGCCTGCATGGTATTCACCACGCGCGATACGGCTTCGCTGCCGCGCTCGGCCAGCGCGGTCGCATCAGTGGCCAGCGCACGCGCTTCGCGCGCGCTGTCGGCGTTCTGGCGCACGGTGCCGGTCAGCTCTTCCATGCTGGAGGCGGTCTCCTCCAGCGATGCGGCCTGCTGCTCGGTGCGCTGCGACAAATCCGCGTTGCCGCTGGCGATCTGCTTGCTTGCCGAGGCGATCGAATCGGCGCCGCCGCGCACCTCGCCCACCATCGCCACCAGGCTCTGCTGCATGCGGCCCAGCATGCCAAGCATGCGCGCGGTCTCGTTGCGCGCCGACGCGTCGGCCAGCGCTTCGCCGCCAGACACCGCCGCGGCGCTCAGGTCGCCACCGGCGATCTTCTCGAAGCGCGCGATCGCGATATCCAGCGGCTGCACCACTGAACGGCGCAGGCGCCATGCCACCACGGTGCTGAACGCCAGGCCCAGCACCAGCACGCACACCGACAGCGTGAACAGGTTGCGGTAGCGCTGCTGCGACGCCTCGTAGACCAGCTTCGCGCTGGCCACCTGCAGCTGGTTCAGCTCCGAATTGACGGCAGTGAAGGCAATATCGAGCTTCGGAATGGTTTCGAGCACGGCCTTCATCATGGCCTCGCGGTCGCCCGCATGCAGCGCGGCAATCATCGGCGCCACGCCCTGGCGGAAAAGGGCATCGCGCTTGGCAGTGACGTCTTCAACCACCTTCGCTTCCTCTGCCGAGCGCGGCAAGGCGAGATAGGCCTTCCACGCCTTCTCGGATACGCGCGCAAAGCCTTCGGCGGTCGCGGCGCGGGCCCTGGCATCGGTGGGATCGGTGGCCAACGCCGCCTGGTCGAGCAGCACGCGCACCAGCAGCTGGTTCGAGCGCGCCTCGGCGAGGTTGACCGCGGCCGACAGCTGCTGCTCGTAGATCTGGTGCGTGGCGTCATTGCTGCGCGACATGCCGAGCCAACCGACCGCGCCGACGATCAGCAGCAACAAGTTGGTGACGATGGTGAGGAACCACAATCTGGCTCCGATGGTAGTGTTCCTGAACATTGAGGCTCCGGAGGGATAAAGGAATCGGGGCATGCGGCGCACCGCTGCCCTGCTCAACTACGGCGCCCCCGACGCGTCCTTTACCCGCTTTGACCGCCCTCGCATGCGCGACAGAATTGCGTTCCGGTACATCAATCGTCAATGTGCCGAATGGGGCGCGACAGCCCTCCGCGCAGTCCGTTTGGAGTAACCCCTCGTGGCAATTCCGGCCGGAATGTGCACACTGGCGGCATGAACCCTGAATCGCCCGACCCCGGCCTCGTGCTGCTGGCGTTTGCGCCAGTCTTCCTGCTGACCATCGCCGCCGAAGCCCGGTACTGGGCGCGCCGCAACCCGACCGTCTACAGCCTGCGCGACACCGTCTCCAACGCGGCGCTGGCGCTGATGCACCAGGCCTCGGACGCGTTCTTCCTCTGGCTGATGATCCGCACCGTCTACACTTGGTGCTACCAGCATGGTCTGCGCGCGATGCCGGAAACGCTGGGGTCATTTGCCTTGCTGCTGTTGCTGCAGGACTTCCTCTACTACTGGTTCCACCGCGCCAGCCATCGGGTGCGCTGGCTGTGGGCTTCGCACGTGACCCACCATTCGTCGGAAGGGATGAATTTCTCGACGGCGTTCCGGCAGAGCCTGACGTATCCACTGTCAGGCATGTGGCTGTTCTGGATCCCGCTGGCGTGGATCGGATTTACGCCGGACTGGGTGATCCTGGCCGTGGGCCTGAACCTGGCGTTCCAGTTCTTCGTGCATACGCGGCTGGGGCGGCGCTGGCCGCTGGTGGAGACGATCCTCAACACGCCCTCGGTCCATCGCGTGCATCACGCGAAGAATGCGCAATACATCGACCGCAACTACGCCGGCGTGCTGACCATCTGGGACCGTCTGTTCGGCACCTTCGTGCCCGAACACGAGGCGCCGGTGTACGGCATCACGCGCCAGGTGCGCACCCACAACCCGCTGGTGCTGACCTTCCATGAATGGCGCGACATGTTCGCCGATGCCTGGCGCGACCGCGATCTGCGCTACCTGTGGAAGCCGCCCGAATGGCGCAGCCCGCGTGCGCCGGCGCCGCAGGCCATACCGGGAGCGCAATAAGAAACATCCCAGGAACACGCGTACAGAGGCCACCTCGCAGGCCCGTGGACATATGTCCAAATAAATAAGACCATTAATTTCTGCACTGAAAATACGAAATTGACCAGCCGGTCGCCGGCTTTTACTTCCCTCCGGCGGCCCTGCGGATGCATCGCACTTCTACGGACGTGGCGATGATCGGCAAGGACAAACGAAGCGTCGGGTGCGGAGGTTGCGACAATGGCGAGCGCATGGTCAAGATTCACCGTAACGACGGGCTCGCTCACGGTCCTGGTGGTGGCGCAGTTGGAGCTCTGCGCCGCCCACGCGCAGAAGACCATCACTGGTGATGGCAGAACGCAGGTCGACCTGCAGCAGCCCGCTTCTTTCAGCACGTACGCCGTCACCGGCGACCCGACCTCCACGTTCGTCAATTTTGTGGGGACCGCATCGGTTCCCCTGATCGACGCGGTCACGGATGGCGGCTCAGCCAATGCCTACACGTTGAACAACATTGGCACAATCCACACCGCTGGCGCCATGGCAGCCGGGGTCTCATTGAGCTCCGCCGCCACAGGCAGCACGGTGATCAATCACGGCTTCATCGTCGGGGACAGCAGCAGCGATGGCATTCGGATCCAGGGGCCTGGCGCTGTGGTCCGGAACCAGGGGAACATCCAGGGCGGCACCGACGGCGTGCTGATGGGGCTCGGCGGTACGGTGACAAACCTGTCTCACGCCGCGATCGGCGCCAGCGCTGGCCACGGCGTCAGCATCGTGAACCAGAGCGGTAGCGTAGCCAATGCCGGTACGATTGCCGGCAGCCTGATCGGTGTGCTGCTGGATGCCGGCGGCAACGCTGTCAACGGCTCAACGGATGGCGGCACCACAATCACGCCAGGCGCGCGGATCAGCGGTGGTACCTATGGGCTGTGGATTGGCGGCAGCGGCGGCACCGTGATCAACCATGCCGGCAGTACGATCGAGGGCAATGGCAATGCCGGGATAGTCATTACCGGCACCTCCGGGACGGTAGACAACCGCGGCGCGGTCAACGGCATGGAGGACGGCATACGGCTCCACAACGCCGGCACCGTCATCAACAGCGGCGTGGTTCGTGGCGCCACGTCGAGCGGCATATTGCTGTCCAACGGCGGACTGGTCAGGAACGATGCGCCCACCAGCGTCGTGCAGGGCAATCTCCATGGCGTGCTGCTGGCCAATGGCGGCACGGTGGCGCACCTTGGCGGCCGCATCGCGGCGCAGGCCGGCAATGGCATCCAGGCCGGCGGCGGCGCCACCATCGACAGCCACGCCACGATTCACGGCACGGAGAACGCCGTGCAATTCATCTCGGGCAACAACACGCTCGCATTGCACGCCGGCTCCGTCACCACCGGCGCGCTGCGCATGGGCTCCGGCTCCGACCGCGTGACCGTGTTCGCCGGTGCCGACATCAGCGCGGTGCCGTTGTATGAAGGCGGCACCGGCAGCAGTGCGCTAACCTTCGACGGCTACCGCGGCAGCGTGCCCGGCAGCATCGACCCGTGGTCCGCGGTGACTGCTACCGGTGGCGCGGACGTCGCGCTGACCAGCGGCATACTGTACGAAGCCAGTGTGTTCCGGATCGATAGCGGCGCCGCGCTGCGCTTCAGTGGCGATGCCGGGACACTGACCGGCGACGTCAGCAACTCAGGCACGCTTAGCTATGCCAATGG
Organism: Cupriavidus sp. DF5525; assembly: GCF_040149425.2. Classification (NCBI taxonomy): domain Bacteria; kingdom Pseudomonadati; phylum Pseudomonadota; class Betaproteobacteria; order Burkholderiales; family Burkholderiaceae; genus Cupriavidus; species Cupriavidus sp. DF5525. The sequence continues at coordinate 2,993,277 of NZ_CP168265.1, forward strand.
CTCCGGCGCCGGCGCCTATCAGGTGACAGGCACGCTTGCCAATGGCGGGCTGGTGGAACTGGCCTCGGCAACGGGCGGCGCCGGCCAGACGCTGACCACGCGCAACTACGCCGGCAGCGGCGGCACGCTGAGCCTGAAGACGGTCCTGGCTGCCGACAGCACCGCATTGGACCGGCTCGTCATCGACGGCGGCACGGCAACGGAATCACCGGCGTGCGCATCGCCAATGCCGGCGGCCAGGGCGCACCGACCACGGCCAACGGTATCCTGGTGATCGATACCGCTAACGGCGGCACCACGGCGCCCACTGCGTTCGCGCTGGACGGCCGCGCGGTGGCTGGCGCTTACGAGTACCGCCTGTTACGTGGCAGCACTGACGGCAGCAATCCGCAGGCCTGGTACCTGCGCTCGGCAAAACCGCCGCAGCCGACTCCGCCCTCGCCCTCGCCCCCGCCCCCGAATCCTCCCGCTCCGCCCGAGCCGATGTACCGCCCTGAAATCGCCGCCTACCTCGCGAACCAACGGCTGGTCCGCCAGGTGTTCGTGCACAGCCTGCACGACCGCCTGGGCGAGCCGCAGTACGTTGAGGGCCAAGGGTTCCGCCCTGCTCCGGACCGGGCCCGCGCAGGCTGGCTGCGCGCGGCCGGCAAATGGGAAGGCAGCAAGAGCCGCGACGACAATTTCAAGGTCAGCACCGACACCCTCCTGCTGCAGGGCGGCGCGGAACTGGCACGCTGGAACCTGGCCAGCGACACCGACCGCCTGCACCTGGGTGCTATGGGCAGCTACGCCAACGCCGGCAGCCATGCCGAGGCCGATGGCAACCCGGCCCGCGCGAAGGGCAGCGTGCAGGGCTGGAGCGTGGGCGCTTATGGCACCTGGTACCAGAACGACGAGAACAAGCTGGGGGCGTATGTCGATACCTGGCTCCAGTACGGCTGGTTCGACAACAAGGTCGAGAGCGACCAGCTGCCCACTGTCAGATACAACGCCAGCGGCTGGGTCATTTCCGGCGAGGCAGGCTACGCCATCCCCGCGCGCGATGGCTGGGTGGTCGAGCCGCAGGCGCAGCTCATCTACGTCGACTACCGCGCCGACGACATTACCGAAGCCAACGGTACCCGCATCACCGGCGCCGACTCCAGCGGTGCGATCACACGCCTTGGCGCGCGCGTGCATCGCACCTACGTGCGCGACGACGGCCGCAAGATACAGCCGTACGCAACGATGAACTGGTGGCACACCAGCACCGACAGCAATATCTCGTTCAACAAGTTACCGCTGGGCAGCCTGTATCCGACCAACCGCTATGAGCTCAAGCTCGGCGTCAATGCCGATTTCGGCAAGCGCTGGACCGGCTGGGCCAATGTGGGCGGCGCATGGGGCGCGCAGCGCTACTACCAGTACGCGGTGCGCGCAGGTATGAAGTACGCTTGGTGAGGCGCGCACCCGCTTGCCGTCCGCCCAATAAAAAAACCGCACCCTGAGGCGCGGTTTTTTTTGCTGCCTGCCGTGAGTTACACGGATTCGCGTGAAGCACGCTTGCGCTCGTGCTCCTTCAGGTGGCGCTTGCGCAGGCGGATGCTCTTGGGCGTGAGCTCGACCAGCTCGTCGTCGGCGATGAATTCCACCGCATATTCGAGTGACATCTGGATCGGCGGCACCAGGCGCACGGCTTCGTCGGTACCCGAAGCACGCACGTTGGTCAGCTGCTTGCCCTTGATCGGATTGACGACCAGGTCGTTGTCGCGGCTGTGGATGCCGATGATCATGCCTTCGTACAGCGCATCGCCCGGCTTGACGAACATGCGGCCGCGGTCCTGCAGCTTCCACAGCGCGTAGGCCACGGCGTCGCCGTCGTCCTGCGAGATCAGCACGCCGTTGTGGCGCTCGCCCAGGCCGCCTTCGCGCACCGGCGCGTAGTCGTCGAAGATATGGCTGATCAGGCCGGTGCCGCGCGTCAGCGTCATGAACTCGCCCTGGAAGCCGATCAGGCCACGGGCCGGGATGCGGTATTCCAGGCGGGTACGGCCCTTGCCGTCAGAGGCCATATCGAGCAGTTCGCCCTTGCGGCGGCCCAGCTCTTCCATCACGCCGCCCTGGTGGCCGTCTTCGACGTCCACGGTCAGCAGTTCGTACGGCTCGTTCTTGACGCCGTCAATTTCCTTGAACACCACGCGCGGACGCGACACGGCCAGCTCGTAGCCTTCGCGGCGCATGTTTTCCAGCAGGATGGTCAAGTGCAGTTCGCCGCGGCCAGACACTTCAAAGATGGTGTCGTCGCCGGTATCGGCCACGCGCAGCGCCACGTTCGACTTCAGTTCGCGGTCCAGGCGCTCGCGCAGCTGGCGGCTGGTCACGAACTTGCCTTCACGGCCGGCCAGCGGCGAGGTGTTGACGCAGAAGTTCATGGTCAGCGTCGGCTCATCCACCTTCAGCATCGGCAGCGCGTCCTGGGCGTCCGGCGCACACACGGTGCAGCCGATACCCAGTTCTTCGATGCCGTTGATCAGCACGATGTCGCCGGCTTCGGCCTCGGACACGATCTCGCGCTCCAGGCCCTGGAACTTCAGCACCTGGTTGATGCGGCCCTTGATCGGGTTGCCTTCCGGGCCGAACTTGACCACCACGTCCTGCAGCGGACGGGCGCGGCCACGCGAGATGCGGCCTACGCCGATCTTGCCGACGTAGCTGGAGTAGTCCAGCGAGATGATCTGCAGCTGCAGGGGGCCGTCCCGATCGTCGTCACGCACCGGCACCTTGTCCAGCACGGTCTCGAACAGCGGCTTCATGTCGCCGTCGCGCACGTCTTCGGTCAGGCCGGCAAAGCCGTTCAGGCCCGAAGCGTAGATCACCGGGAAGTCGAGCTGCTCGTCGGTGGCACCCAGCTTGTCGAACAGGTCGAAGGTCTGGTTGATCACCCAGTCCGGACGCGCGCCAGGGCGGTCGATCTTGTTGACCACGACGATCGGCTTCAGGCCCAGCGCCAGCGCCTTGCGCGTGACGAATCGGGTCTGGGGCATCGGGCCTTCGACCGCGTCGACCAGCAGCAGCACGCCGTCGACCATCGACAGCACGCGCTCCACTTCACCGCCGAAGTCGGCGTGGCCCGGGGTGTCGACGATATTGATATGGGTGCCGTTGTATTCGACGGCACAGTTCTTCGCGAGAATCGTGATCCCGCGTTCCTTTTCCAGGTCGTTCGAGTCCATCACCCGCTCAGCGACTTGCTGGTTGTCGCGGAAGGTGCCTGCCTGGCGCAGGAGCTGGTCGACCAGGGTGGTCTTGCCATGATCGACGTGGGCGATGATGGCGATATTTCGGATGGCGCGGGTCATTGCTGCGTCTCGCTTGGAGAATCTGAGGTAACCCAACATTCTAGCATGTTGCGGCGCAAGACGCGTTGACCGGACCCGCCACTTATGCTGTGTTTATCGTTGCGGAAACTGGAATAACCAATTTCCGTTCTTGCTTATCGTTAAACGCAAACATATATTTGCCTCAGCAAAGATTGCAAAGGCAAAGATGTCACAGGACCTTTCCTCGGATCGGCCAGCCCCGGATACGGGTGGCCCGTTCGATCCCGCCAGATACCAGATGAACGACAGCGTCGGCTACCTGATGCAGCGCGCCAAGAACATGCTGGCGCACGCGGTCGAACAGGAAGTCTGCGCACTCGACATCACCCACGCCCAGGCGAGCTGCCTGATGATGCTCGCCACCGGCCGCGCCTCCACGGTCACCGACCTCGGCCGCGAGCTGAACACAGACATGGGCTCGGTTACGCGCCTGCTCAGCCGCATGGAAAAGCGCGGCCTAATAGAGCGCCGCCGCCGCGATGCCGACCGGCGCGTGGTGGACCTGTCGCTGACCGCACAAGGCCAGGAGCTGGTCGAGCGCCTGCCGGCGATCTTCTGCAAGGTACTCGCCCACCACTTCCGCGGCTTTTCCGAGGACGAAGTGCAATTGCTGCGCAGCATGCTGCGCCGGGTCATCGACAACAACAGTGGGTAGTGGATGCGCAAGCCAGACCGCCAGGTCAACCGTACTCCGCATCCACCCGTAAAAAAGCATGGCTCCGCAACGGAGCAACATCATGAATCAAGCCCTCTCTTCCCAAGCTCCCACGCCGACGCGCTCGCGCCGGCTGGCGCGGCGCGCCGGCACGCTCGCGCTGACTGCCATCGCCGCCGCGGCGCTGGCCGGCTGCGCGGCCCTCGGCAATTCGCACAGCACCCAGACCATGGCCGACCCGGCCGCCATGGCGACTTCGCAAACCCTGCCTGACGAGCACGGCCAGTGGCCTTCGCAGGACTGGGTCGCACAATTCAAGGACCCGCAACTGAGCGCTCTGGTCGATGAAGCCGTCAAGGACAACCCAAGCCTGCAGGCAGCATTCGCACGCGTGGAGGCCTCGCGTGCCATGGCCGACGCCACCCGCAGTGCGCTCTACCCGCACCTGGAGTTCGAAGGCAGCCTGATCCGCCAGCGCTTCTCCGAGAAAGACCTGTTCGAAGGCACGCCGCTGGCGGGGTCGTGGCAGAACCAGTCGCGCCTGCAGGTGGGCCTGTCCTATGACTTCGACTTCTGGGGCAAGAACCGCGATGCGCTCGAAGCGGCGCTGTCCGACGACCGCGCCGCCGAGGCGGAAAGCCAGGCCTCGCGCCTGATCCTCGCCACCTCGATCGCCCGCAACTACGCCCGCCTGGCTGCGCTGTACGCGCAGCGCGACGTGGCCGAGCGCGCCATCGCGCAGCGCCGCGACCTGACCGACCTGTCGCGCCAGCGCCTGGCGGCCGGCCTGGATACCCAGGTCGAGACCACGCAAGCACGCGGCACGGTGGCAGCGTCGCAGACCGACCTGCAGCGCGTCGACGAAGAAATCGCGCTGGCGCGCAACCAGCTCGCCGCGCTGCTGGGCAAGGGTCCGGACCGCGGCCTGCAGATCCAGCGCCCGGTGCTGCTGGCGCAGCCCACGCCGACGCTGCCGGACAACCTGACCATCGGCCTGCTGGGCCGCCGCCCTGACCTGGTCGCGGCACGCTGGCGCGTGGAAGCGACGTCCAAGGACATCAACGTCGCCAAGAAAGAATTCCTGCCCGACGTCAGCCTGACCGCCTTCGCCGGCCTGGCCGCGCTGGATCCGTCCAACCTGCTGATGGGCATCAGCCGCACCTTCGGCATCGGCCCGACCATCCGCCTGCCGATCTTCGAAGGCGGCAGGCTGCGCGCCAACCTGAAGGGCAAGTACGCGGGCTACGACATCGCCGTGGCCAACTACAACCAGGCACTGGTTGATGCGCTGCGAGAAACCGCCGACACCATGACCAGCATCCGCAGCGTCGACCAGCAGATCCAGACGCAGCGTGAGGCGCTGGACCTGGCCGAGCACGCCTACGCGCTGGCAACCACGCGCTACAAGGCCGGGCTGGGCACGCAGCTGACCGTGCTCAACGCGGAAAGCAACGTGCTGCAGCAGCGCCGGCTCGCGACCGACCTGCAGGCGCGCCGCCTGGACCTGCAGATGGGCCTGATGAAGGCACTCGGCGGCGGCTACCAGGAGCCCGCTGAAGGCCACGACGGGCACGAGAGCCACGCGCAACAACAGAACAACACCCAGGCGGGCGCCCGCGGCTGATCCGCGCACCCAGTGATTGCAGACAAGATTCACCAGAGAACATCATGAGCAATAACCAGCAAGCGACCGGCACCAACGCCCCCCAACCGGCACCGGTCACGCCCAACAACAACGGCAAGCGCAAGCGCATGCTGCTGTCGCTGACCGCGGCGGTCGTGGTCGCGGGCATCGGCTACGGCGTGTACTGGGGCCTGTATGCGCGCCATTTCGAAACCACGGACGATGCCTATGTGGCCGGAAACGTGGTCCAGGTCACGCCGCTGGTGGGCGGCACGGTGGTGTCGATCGCCGCCGACGACACGCAACTGGTCACCGCCGGCCAGCCGCTGATCCAGCTCGACCGTGCCGATACGCAGGTAGCGATGGAGCAGGCCGAGGCGCAGCTGGCGCAGGCCGTGCGCGAAGTGCGCACGCTGTACGTCAACAACGGCTCGCTCGCCGCCAACGTGGCGATGCGCGAGGCCGACGTCGCCAAGGCGCGCGACGACCTGCGCCGCCGCCAGGCAATCGCCGGCTCGGGTGCCGTGTCCAATGAAGAGATCTCGCACGCGCAGTCCGCGCTCAAGGCAGCGGAATCGGCGCTGCTCGCCGCGCGCGAGCAACTGGCCTCGAACAAGGTGCTGACCGACCAGACCACGGTGGAGCAGCACCCGAACGTGCAGCGCGCCGCGGCCAACCTGCGCTCGGCCTACCTGTCGTTCGCGCGCTCGACCATGCCCGCGCCGGTGACCGGCTATGTCGCCAAGCGCTCGGTGCAGGTCGGCCAGCGCGTGGCTGCCGGTGCCCCGCTGATGGCGGTGGTGCCGCTTGACCAGGTCTGGGTCGACGCCAACTTCAAGGAAGTGCAGATCACCCATATGCGCATCGGCCAGCCGGTGACGCTGGAAGCCGACGTGTATGGCTCCAAGGTGGAGTACCACGGCAAGGTGGCCGGCTTCTCGGCCGGTACCGGCTCGGCCTTCTCGCTGCTGCCGGCGCAGAACGCGACCGGCAACTGGATCAAGGTGGTACAGCGCCTCCCGGTGCGCATCGCGCTCGACGCGCAGCAGCTCAAGGACCATCCGCTGCGCGTGGGCCTGTCGATGAACGTGACCGTCGACGTGCGCCGCGAAGAAGGCGCCGCCATGGTCAGCGCCGCGCCGGCCAAGCCGATGCAGACCGACGTCTATGACAAGGTCGCACAGGATGCCGACCAGCTGATCTCGCGCATCATCGCCGCCAACAACGGCGGACGCAGCACGGGCCTGCCCACTGCCGCCGCCAACGCCAAGCCCGCCCACACCTGATCATGGCCAACTCCCTCACCGCTGCGCAGCCTGGCGGCAGCCAGGCGCCGGCGCGGCCGGCGCAGTCGCTGCCCACGCAGCCGCAGCCGCTGACTGGCGGCAAGCTGGTGATCGGCACCATCGCGCTGTCGCTGGCCACGTTCATGAACGTGCTGGACTCGTCGATCGCCAATGTGTCGATCCCGGCGATCTCCGGTGACCTGGGCGTGGCGCCAAACCAGGGCACCTGGGTCATCACCTCGTTCGCGGTGGCCAATGCGATCTCGGTGCCGCTGACCGGCTGGCTGACCACGCGCTTCGGCGCGGTGCGCCTGTTCATCACGTCGATCCTGCTGTTCGTGCTGTCGTCGTGGCTGTGCGGCGTCGCGCCCAACCTGGAAACGCTGCTCGCCGCGCGGGTCCTGCAGGGTGCCGTGGCCGGCCCGATGATCCCGCTGTCGCAGTCGCTGCTGCTGTCGAGCTACCCGCCCGCGAAGAGCACCATGGCGCTGGCGCTGTGGGGCATGACCACGCTGGTGGCGCCGATCATGGGCCCGCTGCTGGGCGGATGGATCTCCGACAACATGAGCTGGCCGTGGATCTTCTACATCAACGTGCCGGTGGGGATCATCACCGCCTATGCGACCTGGGCCATCTACAAGGACCGCGAAACGCCGACCAGGGTGCTGCCGATCGACCGCATCGGCCTGGCGCTGCTGGTGATCTGGGTAGGCTCGATGCAGCTGATGCTCGACAAGGGCAAGGAGTTGGACTGGTTCCACTCGACCGAGATCGTGGTGCTGACGCTGGTGGCGATCGTCGGTTTCCTGTTCTTCCTCGCCTGGGAAACCTATGAGAAGCACCCGATCGTCGACATCAGCCTGTTCAAGGGCCGCAACTTCAGTTCGGGCGTGGTGGCGATCTCGGTCGCGTACGGGCTGTTCTTCGGCAACCTCGTGATCCTGCCGCTGTGGCTACAGACCATCGTCGGCTACACCGCGACCGATGCGGGCATCGTGATGGCGCCGGTCGGCATCTTCGCCATCCTGCTGTCGCCGCTGATCGGGCGCAACCTGCCGAAGATGGATGCGCGCTGGGTCGCCACCGCGGCGTTCATCACCTTCGGCATCGTCAGCCTGATGCGTTCGGGCTTCACCACCCAGGTGGATACCTGGACGCTGATGGTGCCGACGCTGATCCAGGGCGCGGCCATGGCGATGTTCTTTATCCCGCTGACGTCGATCATCCTGTCGGGCCAGCCGGCCGAGAGGATCCCGGCGGCGTCGGGACTGTCGAACTTCGTGCGGATCACGTTTGGCGGCATCGGCGCCTCGATCTCGACCACGGTGTGGGAGAACCGCTCTGCCCTGCACCATGCGCAACTGGTGGAGCAGGTCAACCCCTACAACCCGGTCTACCAGGACCAGCTCAGCCATCTAATGCAGATGGGCATGAGCCAGCCCCAGGCCATCGGCGTAATGGAGCGCAATATCACCCAGCAGGCGGCCATGCTCGGCGCAAACGATATCTTCTGGATCTCGGGAATGCTGTTCTTCGTGCTGATCGGCTTTGTCTGGCTGACGCGGCCTGCCAAGGGCGGTGGCGGGTCGGCGGACGCGATGGCGGCGCACTGAACCGCGGTAAGGCAATGCAAATGGGGCGCCCTGAGGCGTCCCATTTTTTCGCTTCGGCAAGGCTATGCCTGCTTGCGGCCCTTCCCGTACAGCCGATAGACCGGGCAATAGCCCATCACACCAGTCAGCAAAGGCACCAGCCCGATCCAGCCCCACAGCGTCCCGGGCCTGACAAACACCAGTGCGATCAGCGCCGCGCCAACCACGATCCGGATCACACGATCAGCGACACCAACGTTTTTGCAGAACGACATCTTTTGCTCCTGTTTGCCAACTAAACGGAGCGAGCTTGCACCTGGCCGCAGTGGAAGCCTTTGACCAGACCACAATTGGCACATCAGTCGATGCAGAACCGGATTAATCCGAGGCCGCGGAAAAACAAAGAGACCACGTGCCCCGGTCGATCCGGGCTCACGTGGCCTCCTTGCTGACGCCGGCAGGACGCTGCCTATAGCTTTACCAGTCGCTCAGGCCGCAATGCGCCCTCACGCATGCGCGCCACGCCCAGCAGCCGCGCGGGCTCGCCGGCATACACGCGCACCAGCGCTTCCTCGTCCAACTCGGTGCCGGCCGGCAGGTCACGGCGCGCGATGCGCTGGCCTTGCAGGAAACGCCCCGCCGCCGCTTCGTCCAGATGCACCGGCACACACTTCTGCAGCAAGGCATCCACCGGCGCCAGCATGGCCGGGCGCTGCGCGTCGTCCTGCTGTTCGATCTGTTCCAGCGTGACTGCGCCGTCCAGCGTCAGGTCACCTACGGCGATCCGGCGCAGCCCCGTCAGGTGTGCGCCGCAGCCCAGCGCCTCGCCGATATCCTCGGCCAGCGTGCGGATATAGGTGCCCTTGCTGCAGGTCACGCGCATGGTGAACGCGGGCGCCTCCGGCAAGGCGCAGTCGAGCAGTGCGATCGAGCGGATAGTGACCCGGCGCGCCGCGCGCTCCACGGTCTGGCCGGCGCGCGCGTATTCGTACAGCGGGCGGCCGTCCTTCTTCAGCGCCGAATGCATCGGCGGCACCTGGTCGATCTCGCCGAGGAATCGCTGCAGCGCCTGCTCCACCGCGGCGCGGTCGCAGGTGACCTCGCGCACATCGAGCAGTTCGCCTTCGGCGTCGCCGGTACTGGAACGCGCGCCCAGCCGCACCACGGCGTCATAGGTCTTGTCCGCTTCCAGCAGGTCCTGCGAGAACTTGGTGGCCTCGCCGAAGCACAGCGGCAGCAGGCCGGTGGCAAGCGGATCGAGCGTGCCGGTATGCCCGGCCTTGGCCGCGCGCAGCAGGCGCTTGGCGCGCACCAGCGCATCGTTGGACGACAGGCCTAGCGGCTTGTCGAGCAAGAGCACACCATGCACCTCGCGGCGCGGCAGGCGCGGCGGACGGTTGGCGTTGGAATCGGTCATCGGAGGGAAACAGGGGGCGACGGCGATGCGGCGCGCGGATGGCCGCAGCGGTCAGGCCATGAGCCCATGCCTGACGGCATGGGCGCCGGCTCAGTCGTCTTTCGAACGCGTGGCGTTCGCTTCGTTGATCAGCTTGGACATCTCGATCGCGTGTTCGACCGAAGTGTCGTGCAGGAAGCGCAGCGTCGGCACCGTATGGATGTGCAGGCGCTTGTACAGCAGCGAATGCAGGAAGCCGGCCTTCTCGTTGAGGATGGCTTCGGCCGTTGCCGCCTCGGCGCCCAGCACGGTGAAATACACCTTGGCGTGCGCGTAGTCGGGCGTCAGCGCAACCGATTGCAGCGTGACCAGGCCGAGGCGCGGGTCGCGCAGTTCGCGCTGGATCATCTCGGCCAGGTCCTTCTGGATCTGGTCGGAGATGCGGAGATTGCGGGAGGAGATGCTGCCTTTCTTGGCCATTCAATACTGTCTAGTCGAGATGACAACGGCAGGCCGAAGCCTGCCGTTGCTTGCGACGCCTTACAGCGTACGCGCCACCTCGGTGATTTCGTACACTTCGAGCTGGTCGCCTTCCTGAACATCGTTGAAGTTCTTGATGGACAGACCGCACTCGAAGCCTTGCTTGACTTCCTTGACGTCGTCCTTGAAGCGCTTCAGCGAATCCAGCTCGCCGTCGTGGATGACCACGTTGTTGCGCAGCACGCGCACCAGCGAGTTGCGCTTGACCAGGCCGTCGGTAACCATACAGCCGGCCACCGCGCCGATCTTCGGCACGCGGAACACCTGGCGGACTTCCACCTGGCCGATCGTGGTTTCGCGCTTCTCGGGCGCCAGCATGCCCGACATCGCCGCCTTGATCTCGTCTACCGCATCGTAAATGATGTTGTAGTAGCGGATATCGATGCCGTTGTGCTCGGCCAGCTTGCGCGCACCGGCGTCGGCACGCACGTTGAAGCCGATGATGACCGCCTTCGAAGCCGCCGCCAGGTTGACGTCGGACTCGGAGATGCCACCCACGCCACCGTGCACGATCTGCACGCGCACTTCGTCGGTCGACAGCTTCTGCAGCGACTGCACCAGCGCTTCCTGCGAACCCTGCACGTCGGCCTTGACGATCAGCGGCAGCGACTGCACTTCGCCTTCGGCCATCTGTTCGAGCATGTTCTCCAGCTTGGCGGCCTGTTGCTTGGCCAGCTTCACGTCGCGGAACTTGCCCTGGCGGAACAGCGCGATTTCGCGCGCCTTGCGCTCGTCCGGCAGCACCAGCACTTCTTCACCGGCGGCAGGCACTTCCGACAGACCCTGGATTTCCACCGGGATCGACGGGCCGGCTTCCTTGGTCGGCTTGCCGTTCTCGTCCAGCATCGCACGCACACGGCCGTAGGCGCTGCCAGCCAGGACCACATCGCCACGCTTGAGCGTGCCGCTGCTGACCAGGATGGTCGCGATCGGGCCCTTGCCCTTGTCGAGCTGGGCTTCCACCACCAGGCCCTTGGCCGGAGCATCGACCGGAGCGGTCAGTTCCAGCACTTCGGCCTGCAGCAGCACCTGCTCCAGCAGGTCGTCGATACCCGTACCGGCCTTGGCCGACACCGGCACGAACGGCGAGTCGCCGCCGTATTCTTCCGGCAGGACCTGCTCGGCCACCAGTTCCTGCTTGACGCGGTCCGGGTTGGCTTCGGGCTTGTCCATCTTGTTGATCGCCACCACGATGGGCACGCCGGCAGCCTTGGCGTGCGCAATCGCTTCCTTGGTCTGCGGCATCACGCCGTCGTCGGCCGCGACCACCAGGATCACGATGTCGGTAGCCTTGGCGCCGCGGGCACGCATGGCCGTGAAGGCCTCGTGACCCGGGGTGTCCAGGAAGGTGATCACGCCGCGTTCGGTTTCCACATGGTAGGCACCGATATGCTGCGTAATGCCGCCGGCTTCGCCCGCGGCAACCTTGGTGCGACGGATGTAGTCCAGCAGCGAGGTCTTGCCGTGGTCGACGTGACCCATCACGGTCACCACCGGCGGACGCGGCAGCAGCTCGGCGTCGGTGTGGTCTTCGCCATCCACCACCAGCAGCGCTTCCGGATCGTCCAGCTTGGCGGCGAACGCCTTGTGGCCCATTTCTTCCACCACGATCATGGCGGTTTCCTGGTCCAGCACCTGGTTGATGGTCACCATCTGGCCGAGCTTCATCATCTGCTTGATGACCTCGGACGCCTTCACCGCCATCTTGTGCGCGAGATCGGCCACGGAGACGGTTTCAGGCACATGCACTTCACGCACCACCGGCTCGGTCGGCGCCTGGAAGCTGCTGCGGCTGTCGTCGTGTTGCTGCCTGCCGCCGCGGCCACGCGGGCCACCGCGCCAGCCGCCCACGCCGCCCGACGAATCGCCGCGCGTCTTCAGGCCGCTGCCCTTCTTGCGCGAGCCTTCGTCCTGCCAGGTCGACGAAGTGCCGGCCTTGACGACCTTGCCCTTCTTGTCGGCGGTGGTGGTGGTGGTCGTGGCAGCCGGCTTCTTGTCGCCCGGCTTGGCTTCGGCAGCGGTCGCGGAAACCGGCTTGACCGGCTTGTGCAGCGTGCCGGTCTGCTCGGCCTTCTTTTCCTCGGCCTTGCGCTCGGACGGCGCCTTCAGCACGCGTGCCGGCGCATTCAGCATCTGCTGGATGGCGCGGGCTTCGGCTTCTGCTGCCTCGCGACGCTTGCGCGAGGCGATTTCCTGCTCGGCGCGAGCCTTGTCGGCGGCGGCCTTGGCGTCGTCGGCGGCCTTCTGCGCCTCGGCGCGTTCGGCGGCGACTCGGGCCTTCTCGTCCTCGGCTTTCTTGCGCGAGGAGTCTTCCGCGGCCTCGGTCACGGCGCGCGACGCGGCAGCCTCTTCCTCCACCTTCTTGGCGGCGAGTTCGGCCTGGCGGCGCTGCTCCGCTTCCAGGGCTTCCTGCTGGGCGCGGCGCTCGGCTTCCTCGCGCTCGGCTGCCTCGCGGGCGGCCTTGGCATCGGCTTCCTGGCGCGCCAGCAGTTCGGACTGGCGGCGTTCTTCCTCTTCGCGGCGTGCCTGCTCGGCGGCGTCGACGACCGGGGCCTGGGCCTCGGCTGCGTCAGCGTGTGCGTCGGGCTGGGCCTCGTCGCGCTTGATCAGCACGCGCTTCTTGCGTACTTCCACCTGGACCGTACGGGTCTTGCCGGTGGAGTCCGATTGACGGATCTCGGAGGTTTCGCGCTTGGTCAGTGTGATCTTCTTGCGGGCGCTGTCATCGGCCTGGCCGTGCGAACGCTTCAGATAGTCCAGCAGCCTGGTCTTATCCGATTCCGTGATGACGTCTTCTGGCGCAGCTTTGCCCACCCCAGCCGCCTGCAATTGTTCCAGCAGGGCAGCTGCGCTGCGACTCAGTTCTGCGGCCAGTTGGGCAACTGTTGTGCTTGCCATTCAAACCCTTTCAATGCTTGGTTTCTTCGTCGGGACAATCGTATGCGGAAAGCGCGCCCGGGCCAGGTATAGGCCGGCCCGGCCGTGTCCCTCAGTTAAACCAATGTTCCCGTGCTTTCATGATCAGCGCCTTGGCTTCTTCATCGTTGACACCGGTCATCTCGACCAGCTCGTCCACGGCCAGTTCGGCCAGGTCGTCACGCGTATGGATATTGCCTTCGGCCAGCTTGCCGATCAGTTCCGGGTTCAGGCCGTCGAGCGAGCGCAAGTCCTGCGACACCTCTTCCACCTTTTCTTCCCGGGCCAGTTCCATCGTCAGGAGCGCATCACGCGAGCGATTGCGCAGCTCGTTGACGGTGTCTTCGTCAAAGGCCTCGATCTCCATCATTTCACTGATGGGGACATAGGCCACTTCTTCCAGCGTGGAGAAGCCTTCCTCGATCAGGATGTCGGCAACTTCCTCGTCCACGTCCAGCTTGGCCATGAACAGCTTGCGTACGACATCGCTCTCTTCGGCCTGCTTCTGCGCCGATTCTTCCTGGGTCATGATGTTGATCTGCCAGCCGGTCAGCTCGGACGCCAGGCGTACGTTCTGACCGCTGCGGCCGATCGAGACGGCGAGGTTTTCCTCGTCGACCACCACGTCCATGCTGTGCTTCTCTTCATCGACCACGATCGACTGCACCTGTGCAGGTGCCAGCGCGCCGATCACGAACTGCGCCGGGTCTTCCGACCACAGCACGATGTCCACGGCCTCGCCGCCGATCTCGTTGCGCACCGCCGTGACGCGGGTGCCGCGCACGCCGACGCAGGTGCCGATCGGGTCGATGCGCTTGTCGTGCGCCACCACCGCGATTTTGGCGCGCACGCCCGGATCGCGGGCAGCGGCCTTGATCTCCAGCAGGCCTTGTTCCATCTCCGGCACTTCGTTCTCGAAGAGCTTGATCAGGAACTCGGGTGCGGTGCGCGACAGCTCGATCTGCGGCCCGCGCGCTGCGCGGTCCACATTCAGGATGTAGGCACGCACGCGGTCGCCGGTGCGCAGGTTTTCCTTCGGGATGATCTGGTCGCGGGCCAGCAGCGCTTCCACGCGGCCGGACTCGACGATCAGCCCCTTCTTGTCGGCACGCTTGACCGTGCCGGTCATGATCTTTTCGCCGCGATCCAGGTAGTCGTTCAGGATCTGCTCGCGCTCGGCGTCGCGGATGCGCTGCAGGATCACCTGCTTGGCAGCCTGCGCGCCGATGCGGCCGAACTCGACCGACTCGATCTGCTGCTCGATATAGTCGTCCAGCTCGATGCTGGGGTTCTCATCGCGGGCTTCGAACAGCAGGATCTGCTTGTCCGGCTCCTGCAGACCCTGATCATCGGGAACGACCAGCCAGCGGCGGAAGGTTTCATGCTCGCCCGACTCGCGATCGATCGCGACCCGGATATCCACGTCTTCTTCGAAACGCTTCTTGGTGGCCGAGGCGAGCGCCGCCTCCAGGGCACCGAATACCACATCCTTGTCGACGTTCTTCTCACGCGCAAGCGCATCGACGAGCAACAGAACTTCGCGGCTCATTGCTTGTTCCCTTTTCTTTGATTTCCTTTGAAGTCGAATACCGGCACCAGGCGTGCCTTGTCGACATCGGATACGGCAAATTCCAGCAGCGCCGGGCCATCCTTGCCCTCGAACTCCAGGCCGACCTTCTCCGCGCCCGCCTCCCCGGTGGGCGCCTGCAGGATCCCTGTAAAGTTCTTTTGCCCGTTGACCGGCAGGCGCAGCGTGATGCGCGCCTCTGCGCCGACAAAGCGGCCGTAATCGGCCAGCTTCTTCAGCGGCCGGTCCAGTCCGGGCGACGAGACCTCGAGGCGTTCATAGTCGACATTCTCGACCGTAAACACGTGGGTGAGCTGGCGGCTCACCTTTTCACAATCCTCGATGGCAATGCCGGTTTCAGGCTGATCGATGTAGACACGCAGAAGTCCGGCGGGGGCACGCTCGAGCTCAACAAGCTCATATCCCATGCCGTTAAGGGTGGTTTCGATCAAATCTGCCAGATGCACTGTTATCCCGAGTAATGGCCATCAACACCGTGGCAGGCAAACCCGCCGGTGCCGTCCGGGACGACCCTGCTGCAGCCCTGCCTGTCCGCCATCCGCGCCTCGCGCCGGAGCGCGGGGCCGAAAACGGGCGAACCAAAAAAAAATGGGCGCAATGCCCATCATTCGCCCATCCTCGACGAGGATGGCTTTTTGAATAGACTTGAATTATACGCTGATTATGTCGAAAAGGCAAAAGCCTGACATAGTCGCACACTGCGGGCTGCGCCGGCGGGTCTTTTACCCGCCATGAGCAGCATCGAGCACTCAGCGATTGCCGCCGCGGTTTCCCCCGCGGTTACCGCCGCCGCCGCCACCACCGCCGCTGCCACCGCCGCGCGGCGTGCGGTTTCCACCTGGCTTTGCCGCCTTCGGCATCACATTTCCGTTCGCTTCACCGCCGCCACGACGCGGCGGCTTGCCCTGCCCGCCCAGGCCGGCGCCACCGCCACCGCGCGCCTGGCGTGGGCCGGTGCCGCGCCCGCCGCCCAGATTGGCCGCGTGCGAGGTCAGTAGCGTGGGGCCGTGGCTGATATAGCCCATCGACGTCTTCATCGGATCCGGCTGGCCGCCGCGGCTGCCGCCACGGGCACCGCCCTGTTCGTAGCGTGGGAGGCCATCCATGCCGGTGTGCATCGGCATGCCGGCGATGGCGGCTTCGGTGCGCTGCTTGCGCCCGCCGACCTTGGTCGCGCCCTTGCTGGGCTGCTCGCTCTTGCCCGGCACCTTCAGGCCGACGCCGGCCATCAGCGCCTTGACGTCATTGGGCTCGACTTCCTGCCAGCGGCCGCGCTTGAGGCCGCGCGGCAGCAGGAACTGGCCGTAGCGGGTGCGGATCAGGCGCGACACGGTCAGGCCGACCGCCTCGAACATGCGGCGCACTTCACGGTTGCGGCCTTCGGTCAACGCCACGTGGTACCACTGGTTGACGCCCTCGCCGCCGCCATCGGCAATGCGCAGGAAGTTGGCTTCGCCGTCGTCCAGCTTGATGCCGTGCAGCAGGCGCTGGCGATCGGCCTCGGCCAGTTCGCCCAGCGTGCGCACCGCGTACTCGCGCTCCACACCGTAGCGCGGATGCATGAAGCGATTGGCGATATCACCCGAGGTGGTGAAGATCAGCAGGCCTTCGGTATTGAAATCCAGGCGACCCACCGCGACCCACTTGCCGGTCTTGATGCGCGGCAGGTTGTCGAACACGGTCGGACGGCCTTCCGGATCGGACTGGCTGACGATTTCCCCGGCCGGCTTGTGGTACAGCAGCACGCGGGGCGGTTTGGTCGACACCTTGCGATGGATCAGCTTGCCGTTCACGCGGACCTGGTCGGCCGGCAGGATGCGCTGGCCGATATGAGCAGGCAGTCCGTTGACCGAGACGCGGCCCTGCAGGATCAGCTCTTCCATCTCGCGGCGCGAGCCCAGGCCGCCCTCGGCCAGCACCTTGTGCAGCTTGGGGGCGTCGTCCTCGGCCGACAGCTCGCGCACCGGCTTGGCCTTGGTGCGCGGAATGACGGTGTCGTCCTTGTCGTACTGCTCGGAGATCACGAAGCGGAACAGGTCTTCGCTGTTCGCCGCACCCTTGTCCGCGCCGGGCTGGGCCTGGCCTTGCCCCTTGCGCTGCGCCTGCGGCTTGGCGCCGTCCTTGCGGCGGCCCTGCTGGCGGGCGCCGGCGCCCTGCACTTCGGCGGGCGCAGCGCCCTTGCCGGCGCGCTGCTGGCCCGGCTTGCGCTTGCGGCCGGCCTGCTCGGGCTTGTCGGCGCCTTCGCCCTTGGCGGCGCGGTCGATTTTCTCGGCCTTGGTGGTCGAGGCGTGCCCACCCTGGCTGCCCTGGCCACCCTCGCCCTGACCCGTCTTGCGCTTGCCGCGGCCACGCTGGCCACCGCGTCCGCCCGCAGGCGCCGCCGCAGACGCGGCGGCTGCCTCGCCGGCCTCGCCCTGCACCGGTGCCTCGGCACCTTCGGCGCGGCCGGCATCGCGATCCTGCGCTGCCTGGCGGCGAGATGCCACCAGGTTCCTCAGCCCGCGGCGCAGCCCCTTGCGGCGGGGCGCGGCTTCGCTGCCCGATCCGGGTTCTGCGGCGCCGGTATCGGCGGATGCACCCGCATGGCGGGCGTCTTGCTCTACGGAATCAGACAAGGTATTCACTATCGGATGTTGCATGTTGTTCAGTTCGGCACGCGCTCGTCGTGCTCGCTCGGGTGCGGCGGCGTACCGTCTTCTGGCAGTTCGCTGCGCGCCCCGTCCGGATTGGGTTCGGCCTCGGCAGGTTCGATAAGGTCATCCACGGGGTCAGCGCCTTCGCTGGCCTGCTGTCGCGGCTGGACGTCGAAACCATTGGCGGTTTCGGCGCCCTCGGTTCGTTCGGTGCTCTCGGTGCTCTCACCGGCGACCGGCGCTACCATCTCGCCAGCCTCGGCCGCCAGCCCTTCCGGCTGGCCTGCAACGCCCTGCGCCACGGGCGGTTGCAGCTCGGCAGCTTGCTGTTCCGCGGCGGGCGCCGGAACCGCCACAGGATCGGCAAACGCCTCCTCGTCGGCGCTGACTGGCTTGATCGCGGCCAGCTCCTCGAAATCGATGGCCTGCTGTTCCAGCAGGGCAGCCTGGGCCTGCGCCTGGGCGTCTTCCAGCGGCGGCAGTTCATCCAGCGTACGCAGGCCGAGATCGTCCAGGAACGCCTTGGTGGTCGCGTACAGCGCCGGCCGGCCCGGCACGTCGCGGTGGCCGATGACCTCGATCCAGCTGCGGTCTTCCAGCTTCTTGATCACTTCCGTGCTGACGGTCACCCCGCGGATCTCTTCGATATCGCCGCGGGTCACCGGCTGCCGGTAGGCAATGATCGCCAGCGTTTCCATCACCGCACGCGAATACTTTGGCGGTTTTTCCGGATTGAGGCGATCAAGGTATTCACGCATTTCCGGGCGGCTCTGGAAACGCCAACCGCTCGCCAGGGCCACCAGTTCCACACCGCGCTGGCGCCAGTCCTGGCGCAGCTCGTCGAGCAGCACGCGGATCGTGTCCGCACCGACGTCATCGTCAAACAGCCGTCGCAGATCATTGACGCGCAAGGGCTCCTGCGCGCAGATCAGCGCCGTCTCGAGGACGATCTTCGCCTCTTGGGTATTCATGTTGATGGTGTGCAGCCTGTCTTTGCACCTGCTCCCGGACGGATCCGGGGCACCGGAGATTTTGGATACAGCGATGCCGAATGCCATCGCCATCTCATTGCGCAGCTAACCCGGATGCCTGCCGCATCCAAGCCGTGCACTTCCCTTTCTTTGCATCGAATGCCGGGTCGGTCCGGCAGGAGATCGTTCGCAGGCCGTCTTGGGCCGGTCAGCGAACCCCTTGCGTCGCGCGCCCGCACTCAACGGACGATGCTGTCGGCGAACTGAACGCCTCGGACGCAAGAAAAAACGGATATCGGGAGCAAGGCCGGCATCTCCAACACCGCGGTGCCAGCCGGACTTTTGAGCCAGATCTTTTGAACCGGATGGACCGCGGGACGGGCCGGGCCTCGAAAACCTTCCGCTTCCCGTAGCCCCTGAGCGCGCCTTCTGATATGAAGGCCGCCTGGCGCTGCTCGCCACATCGCGCCGCGCGATACCGCAATGCAGGCGATTGTATGGCATTCCCGCCCCAGCCTGCAACCATCATCCGTTGCGCCATGCGGCGGCGGCGCCTCAGAACACCAGGCAGAAACCCTGCCCGGCCAGGGAATGTGGCAGCAGCACCGCTCGGGCGATGCCCAGCCCGCCGAACGCCATCACCGCGACCCCAGCCCCCAGGCGTATGCCACGCCGCCTGGACAGCGTGCGCAGGTAGCCCGACAGGCCGGACAGCACCAGCAGGTTGGGCAGCGTGCCCAGCCCGAACACGCCCATCACCAGCGCCCCCGAGCCGGCGTTGCCCGCCAGCAGTGCCAGCGTCAGCGCGCCATAGACCATGCCGCACGGCACCAGGCCCCAGGCCAGCCCCACCCCATAGCGCCGCGCCAGCCCGCCACGGGCCCGCACGAATGCCGGCATGCCGCCGGCCAGGCGGCCCAGCTGGCCAGCCACCGTAGCGGTGGCGCATGCCGCCAAGCGCTCGAGCCAGGCCAGGGTGAACGCATTGCCCTGAAGCAGCCGCCAGCCCGACCACAGCAGCATGGCGCTGCCCGCACCGAACAGCCAGCGCTGCACCGGCAGGTAGTCCTGCTTCCATGCGGTGGCACCGACCGCGCCCAACAACGCACCCAGCAGCATATAGGTCGAGATCCTGCCGATGTGCATTGCCAGCAACTCACCGAACCACGCGGTCCGGTTTTTCACGAAGTTCACCGTCGCGATGGCGTCGCGCCGCTGTTCCACCGCGAGGGCAAGGCCGCCACACATGGCGGCACAATGCACCCCGCCAAGCAGGGCCAGCAGAAAAACGCTAATAAGCACACCAAATGTCAATTCTGACTCCCTGCCGCATCACATCGCACGGTAAAATGTTGGGGTCGTGCCCTCGCAGCCATTCTTGCAGGTTCCAATTGCTCACCTCCATTCCCATTACCGAGATGTCGCCCCGTTGCTCCACATGCGCGATGGGGCAACTGTGCCTTCCGGTAGGCATGTCCCAGCAAGATCTTGCCAAGATGGACACGCTGGTGCAGGAACGCATTCGCGTTCATAAAGGCGAGACCCTGTACCGCATGGGCGATCCGCTCACCGCTGTCTATGCCATCCGCTTCGGTACGCTGAAGACGCACGTCACCACCGAAGACGGCCGTTCGCAGATTACCGGCTTCCACCTCCCCGGCGAAATCGTCGGCCTCGACGGGCTGGGTGAAATGCAGCACGCATCGGATGCCACGGCGCTGGAAGATACCGAAGTCTGCGTGGTGCGCATGAACGAACTGCAGACCTTGTCCGCCGGGCTGCCGTCGCTGCAGCACCAGTTCCTGCGCCTGATGGGCAAGGAGATCACGCACGACCAGCTGATGCTCGTGACGCTGGGCTCAATGCGCGCCGAGGAACGGCTGGCCGCCTTCCTGATCAACCTGTCCGAGCGCCTGTCGGCGCGCGGTTATTCGGCCTCCGAATTCGTCATGCGCATGAGCCGCGAAGAGATCGGCAGCTACCTGGGCCTGAAGCTCGAAACCGTCAGCCGCCTGTTCTCCCGCTTTGCCGAAGCGGGCCTGATCCAGATTCGCCAGCGCCACGTCAAGCTGGTGGACATCGCCGGCATCAAGCAACTCTACAGCCGCTCCTGCTGAGCGCGCATCGCACTGCCATCGCCGCACCGGCGATGGCAATTTCAAACGTCATTCAAGTTCGTCGGTATCGCTGAGCCGGGTCGGCATGGTGTAGAGCGTGAGCCCGCTGGACAGCGCGCAGAACGCCCACGCCAACAGGAAGCCGATCGTATAGACCGACTCGCGTGACGCGTCGACCGGGTGGCCGAAGAACTTCAGGTCGCCCGGATCCACGACCGAAAAGACCGTCGCGGTTGCAAAGCCCGCCATCAGGAACCCGGGCCACAGTACCCACATCAGCCAGCGCAGCCTCATGGTTGCCTCGCTGCGGCAGCCTTGCGCGGCGCGGCTCCGACCTTCTCGACCACCAGTCCATGCCGCGTTGCCCCCTGCACCGGCAGGTCAGGATGCGAGGACGCGAGCCAGATGGTCACGCCACACGCCACCATCGCCACCAGCGGGCCGCTCATCAACAGCCACGGCCACGGTTCCTTCCACCACGGATTGCCTTGCCGATTCATCTTGCCCCCCTTATCTGCAGCGGTGCGGCGCGGATCCATAACCGCGCCACACCATCCTAGCTTTACAAATCGCGCGGCACGATAAAACTGGTGGATTGCCGGATTTCGGCACTCCCCCGCTCCGTGCCTTCGCTCGTGACCGTCACGCTGATCTTGTGCGTACCCTGCGCCGCGTTCTCAATCGGAACGCGGATGCGGATCGGCAACAGCCGGTTGGAGGTCGGCGCCAGCGCTTCGGCCTGCTTGTCGTATTCAACCGTCAGGTTCTTCAGCTCGTCGCTGTCGGCGCGCACGCTGATGCGCATCGGTCCTTCGGTCGTGTTGATCAGCTGCAGCCGATAGACGTTCTCGATCCAGCGCCCTTCCACTTCGCGGCCCAGCGCGCCGCGGTCGCGGATGATGTCCACCTTCAGCGGCGTGCGCAGCGCAATCGAGGCCACGAAGCCCGCCATCAACGCAATCCAGATCACCGAATAGATGATCACGCGCGGACGCAGCAGCCGCTTGCGCGACGCCGCCGCGGACAGGCCCTTGCGCATCGCGTCTTCCGAGGTGTACCGGATCAGGCCGCGCGGATAGTCCATCTTGTCCATGACCTGGTTGCAGGCGTCGATGCAGGCGCCGCAGCCGATGCACTCGTACTGCAGGCCGTCGCGGATATCGATCCCGGTCGGGCACACCTGCACGCAGATGCTGCAGTTGACGCAATCGCCCAGGCCCGCCTTGTAGTGGTCGGTCTTGCGCGAACGACTGCCGCGCGGCTCGCCGCGGCCAACGTCGTAGGTGACGACATAGGTGTCGCGGTCCACCATCACGCTCTGGAAGCGCGCATACGGGCACATGTACTTGCACACCTGCTCGCGCATGAAGCCGGCGTTGCCCCAGGTGGCGAACGCGTAGAACAGCATCCAGAACGCCTGCCATGGCCCGAGCGAGAGCGCCAGTACCTCTCCGCCCAACTCGCGGATCGGCGCGAAATAGCCGATGAAGGTAAATCCGGTCCACAGCGCGATCAGTACCCACAGGAAGTGCTTGGTCGCTTTCAGGCGCAGCTTGCGCAGGCTCCAGGGATCACCGTCCAGGCGAATGCGTGCGATGCGATCGCCCTCGATCCGCCGCTCGATCCACATGAAGATCTCGGTGTAGACCGTCTGCGGACAGGCGTAACCGCAGAAGAGGCGCCCCGCGATCGCCGTGAACAGGAACAGCGCCAGCGCCGAAATGACCAGCAGCACCGCCAGGTAGATGACGTCCTGCGGCCACAGCACCAGCCCGAAGATGTAGAACTTGCGCGCCCCAAGGTCGAACAGCACGGCCTGGCGGCCATTCCATTGCAGCCAGGGCGTGCCGTAGTAGACCAGCTGGGTCAGGATCACCAGCCAGACCCGCCAGCTGGAAAAGGCGCCCGTCACCGAGCGCGGATAGATCTTGCGGCGGACCTCATACAGTGTTTCGTCAGAGGATTCGCCAGGCACAGCAGCCGACCGCTGTGGGTCGGCCGCCCGGGCCATCTCTTGCCTCCCGGGTGCGTTCATGGGCGTGGTCTCCCGCGGGCGGCCAGCGCCCGCTCACATGAGTCGCCTGTCATTGCCCGGCACCTCCGCCGGTATTGGACAGCCCCCAGACATAGGCGGTCAGCATCCGGATGCGCTCGGGCGTCAGGATTTCCTCATGCGCGGGCATGTGGTTGTTATGCCCCTTCAGGATGGCGTCGACGATGCTGGCTTCCGAGCTGCCATAGAGCCAGACCTTGTCGGACAGGTTCGGCGCACCCAGTGCCTGGTTGCCCTTGCCGCCGGCACCGTGGCAAGCCGCGCAGGTCGACTTGAAGGTGCCCTCGCCACGCGAGGCACGAATCGGATCCGACGACAGGCCCGACAGAGAACGCACGTACTGCGCTACGTCCCCTGCCAGCTTGGCGTCGATGGTCGCGGCAAACGGAGGCATGACGCCATTGCGGCCCTTCGTGATGGTCTGCTGGATCGTTTCCGGCTCGCCGCCGTAGAGCCAGTCGCCGTCGGTCAGGTTCGGGAAGCCGCGGCTGCCGCGTGCATCGGAACCATGGCATTGCGCGCAGTAGTTCAGGAACAGGCGCTGGCCGATCTCGCGCGCCTGCGGGTCGCCCGCCACCTGCTTGACGTCCATCTTCAGGTACTTGGCATAGATCTCCTTCTGCATCTGCTCCTGCGCCGCGCGGTGGGCGGCCAGTTCGCCTTGCGTCGAGGACTTCAGCACGCCGGCGTACGAACCCAGGCCGGGGTAGAGCACCAGGTAGGCCAGCCCGAAAATGCAGGTCAGCAGGAACATCCACATCCACCAGCGCGGCAGCGGGTTGTTCAGCTCGCGCAGGTCGCCGTCCCAGACGTGGCCGGTGTCCTCGGTGGCGCCGGCGGTCTTGGTGATCTTGCGTTGCGAGAACAGCAGCCAGACGCACCAGACGATGCCGACGAGCGCGATCGCGGCAATGTAGTAACTCCAGAAATCGGAAAAGAAATCGCTCATGGCTAGGTGTTCCGGCTCGATGTTGTCGTGGTTTCGTCAGGCAGTGCGAACGGCAGCATGGCGGATTCCCGATTGGCGGACTGCCGGCCGGCGGACCACGCCCACCAGCAGATCCCCAGGAAGACGACCATCGACACGACGGTCGCAATGGCAGTGATCATGGCCATGGCTTACTCCTTGGCCGGTGCCGGGGCAGCGGCGGTTTCAACGCGCACGTTGCGGCGGTTGGTGCCCAGCCCTTGCAGGTAGGCCACCAGCGCGTCTTCCTCGGTCTTGCCCTTGAGCTCGTCCGGTGCCTTTGCAATCCCGGCTTCGCTGTAGGGGACGCCCAGCTTGACCAGTGCGCGCATGCGCGCCTGGATATCGTTGGTGGGCAACTCGGCCTTTTCGAGCCACGGGTAAGACGGCATCACCGATTCCGGCACCACATCGCGCGGATTGCGCAGGTGGATGCGTTGCCAGTCATCCGAATAGCGGCCGCCGACGCGCGCCAGGTCAGGCCCGGTACGCTTGGAGCCCCACAGGAACGGATGGTCGAAGACCGACTCGCCAGCGGTGGAGAAGTGGCCGTAGCGCTCGGTCTCGGCCTGCAGCGTGCGCACCTGCTGCGAGTGGCAGCCGACGCAGCCTTCGCGGATATAGATATCCCGGCCCATCAGCCGCAGCGGCGAATACGGGGTGATACCCGGATCCGGCTCGGTGGTGGAGTGCTGGAAGAACAGCGGCACGATCTGGACCAGACCCGCGATGCTGACCACGAGGATCGTGCAGATGATCAGCCAGCCGATGTTCTTCTCCAGCGTTTCGTGGGAAAAGAATCTTTGTTTGTCGGACATCTTTCTATCCTGGATTGATCAGTGGGCAGAGGCAGGAATGCTGGCCGGGATCGGTGCATCCACGGCACGCTTGCCGACGATGGTCTTGACCGTGTTGTACGCCATCAGCAGCATGCCGGACAGGAAGCAGACGCCACCGAGCAGGCGGATCAGGTAGAACGGGTACTTGGCTTTGACCGCTTCCACGAAGGCGTAGGTCAGCGTGCCGTCAGGCTGGGTGGCACGCCACATCAGGCCCTCCATCACGCCGGCGATCCACATCGAGGCGATGTAGAGCACCACGCCGATGGTCGCGATCCAGAAGTGCCACTCGATCAGGCGCACGCTGTACATCTGCTTCTCGCCAAAGAGCCGCGGAATCAGGTAATACAGCGAACCGATGGAGATCATCGCCACCCAGCCCAGCGCGCCCGAGTGCACGTGGCCGATGGTCCAGTCCGTGTAGTGCGACAGCGCGTTGACGGTCTTGATCGACATCATCGAGCCTTCGAACGTGGCCATGCCGTAGAACGACAGCGCCACCACCAGGAACTTCAGGATCGGGTCGGTGCGCAGTTTGTGCCAGGCGCCCGACAGGGTCATGATGCCGTTGATCATGCCGCCCCACGAGGGCGCCAGCAGGATCAGCGAAAACACCATGCCGAGCGACTGCGCCCAGTCCGGCAGCGCGGTGTACTGCAGGTGGTGCGGACCGGCCCACATGTAGGTGAAGTTCAGCGCCCAGAAGTGGACGATGGACAGGCGGTAGGAGTAGATCGGGCGCTCGGCCTGCTTGGGAATGAAGTAGTACATCATCCCGAGGAAGCTGGTGGTCAGGAAAAAGCCCACCGCGTTATGGCCGTACCACCACTGGATCATGGCGTCCTGCACGCCGGCGTAGGCCGAGTAGGACTTCCACAGCGACACCGGCATCTCGATGTTGTTGACGATATGCAGCAGCGCGATGGTCAGGATGTAGGCGCCGAAGAACCAGTTGGCCACGTAGATGTGTTTGGTCTTGCGCTTGACGATGGTGCCGAAGAACACGATCGCGTAGGCGACCCAGACCGCGGTGATCAGCAGGTCGATTGGCCATTCCAGTTCGGCGTATTCCTTGGAGCTGGTGATGCCCAGCGGCAGCGTGATGGCGGCGGCGACGATGACCAGCTGCCAGCCCCAGAACGTGAAGGCGGCCAGCGGGCCGCAGAACAGCCGTGTCTGGCAGGTACGCTGGACCACGTAGTACGACGTGGCGAACAGCGCGCTACCACCAAAGGCAAAGATCACCGCATTGGTATGCAGCGGCCGCAGGCGGCCGAACGACAGCCAGGGCGTGTTGAAGTTGAGTTCCGGCCAGATCAGCTGTGCTGCCAGCAGCACGCCGACGGCCATGCCGACGATCCCCCAGACTACTGTCATGACAGCGAACTGTCTTACGACGCCGTAATTGAAGGTGTCGACGCGTGAAGACGCGGCAGTGACATCCATTCAGACCCCCAAGCTTAGAGAAGAGAAAAAACCTACTGACGGTGTGACTTTAAAAAAACCGTACGGTCGGTGCGTTGATCTTTATCAAGTCGGTCAGGGCACCTGGTGAACCTCGCCGGCATTGCCATGTCGGAGGCGCACGGCGGCGCACTCACGGCTTGTCGTTGTCCAGCAAAATCGATTCGGCGGGCCGGTCCAGGTCGTCATACTGCCCCGCATGCAAGGCCCACCAGAGCGCGCCGGCGATCACCACGACCAGCACCAGGCTCATCGGCACCAGCAGGTAGAGCGTTTCCATCGTCAGCTTCCCTTGCGCCCGGCGCGCAGCAGGCGCCAGGCGTTGGCCACCACCAGCAGCGACGACAGCGACATGCCGATGCCGGCCATCCAGGCCGTGACAAAACCTGTCGCCGCCAGCGGAATGGCAACCACGTTGTAGAAGAAGGCCCAGCCCAGGTTCTGGCGCACCACGCGACGCGTCTTGCGCGATACCGCCAGCGCGGTGGCGATCTCGGCCACGCCGCCGTGCGTCAGCACTGCGTCGGCACCGGCCTGCGCCAGCGGCGCGCCGCTGCCGATCGCTACCGACACCTGGGCCTGCGCCAGCACCGGCGCATCGTTGATGCCGTCGCCTACCGCGAGCACCACCGCTCCGCCCTGCTGCAGCCGCGCCACATAGTCGCGCTTGCCTTCGGGCGTCACTTCGCCGGCCACGCAGTCGATGCCGAAGTGCGATCCCCACCAATCCACCGCCGCGGCGTTGTCGCCCGAGACCAGATGGCAGCGCACGCCCAGCTCGCGCAACCGTGCGAGCAACTGCGGCGTCTGCTGCCGCTCGATATCGGCGAGCACGAAGCGCGCGAGCGGGCCGGAATCAGCGCCCAGCCACACCACGGTGGCACCGGGATGGGCCGGTTCACCGCCGTGCGCCGGGGCCTGCCTGCCATCGGGCGCCAGCGCTGCCACGAAATCGGCACGGCCGAGCCGCAGGCGACTGCCACCCACCACAGCCTCCAGCCCCTGGCCGGGCACGTTGCGCATGCCAGTTACCTGGATGGGCAGGCCAGTGTTGTCTTGCACCGCAGCCACCAGCGCGCGCGCGATCGGATGTTCGCCCCCGCGTTCCATCGCCGCGGCCAGTGCCAGGCAGCGCGCCTGGTCGAGGTCGGCCAAAGGTTGCACCCCGGCCACGGCAAAGCAGCCTTCGGTCAGCGTTCCGGTCTTGTCGAGCACCACGTCGGTCACGCGCGCCAGCGTTTCGAGCGCATGGGCGCGCGTCAGCAGCACGCCGCACCGCGACAGCGCCGCACCGGCCGCGGCCAGCGCCGCCGGCGTAGCCAGCGACAGTGCGCACGGGCAGCTGACCACCAGCACCGCAATCGTCACCAGCAATGCGCGTGAAGGATCGATCCACAGGCCCCACACCACGCCGGTCAGCGCCGCCAGTGCGAGCAGCGTGGCCACGAACCAGCTCGCGACGCGGTCGGCCAGCGTCGCCAGGCGCGGCTTCTCCGCCAGCGCGCGGTCCAGCACGGCGACGATCTCGGCCAAACGGGTGCCGGCGCCGACGCGCGTGACGCGCACTTCCAGCGGGCTCGCGGTGTTGTAGCAGCCGGCCAGCACGGTTTCCCCGGCGCAGCGGCGCACCGGGCGGCTCTCGCCGGTCAGCATGGATTCATCGAGCTCGCTCGCGCCCGCCACGACGGTGCCGTCGGCGGGAACGATCTCGCCCGCCTTGACCCGGATAAGGTCGCCCACGCGCAGGCGCGCCACCGGCACGCGCTCGCCCGTGGTGCCCATGCCGGGCAGTCGTTCACAGGTGGCGGGCAGCTGGCGCGCCAGCATCTCGGCGCCGCTGCGCGACGCCTGTCGCACGCGCAGTTCCAAGTAGCGGGCCAGCAGCAGGAAGGCGACGAACATCGTCACCGAATCGAAATAGACTTCGCCGATGCCGCGCACGGTGGCCAGCGCACTGGCGACAAAGCCCGCGCCGACGCCGATGGCCACGGGCACGTCCATGCCCATATGACGCTGGCGCAGGCTGCGCCAGGCGCCGGCAAAGATCGGCGAGGCTGCATAGAACACGACCGGCAGCGTCAGCGCGAAGCTGGCCCAGCGCATCAGTTGCAGCTGGCCCGGGTCGATGGTGGCTTCGTGGGTGTAGATCGGCCACGCGTACATCATCACCTGCATCATGCCTAGCATGGCGACGGCCATGCGCATCAGCAGGCCGCGGCGGGCGCGGCGGTCCTGCTGGTCGGTGCGCGAGACTTCGAACGGCCAGGCCATGTAGCCGATGCCGGCCAGCGCGGCCAGCAGCCCCGCCACCGTCTGGGCGCCGTCGCGCCAGCGCACCACCACGCGCCGGGTGGCGACGTTGGCGACCGCGGATTCCACCCCCGGCTGCCGGCTGAGGTGCTGTTCGATCAGCCACGCACAGGCGGCGCAGCGGATGTTCTCCGGCGCCAGCGTGATCTCGGCGCGGCCGCCGTCCAGCGGCCGCACGAACTGGTTGCGCAGCTCAGGGGTGTCGTAGGCGGCCCAGATCGGCTCGGCCTCGCGCCGGGCATCGTCGTCGATCGGGCGGGCAAATCGGGCTTCATCGCCGTAGAGATGGGAAAAACCGGCGGCGTGCAGCGTCTGGGCCAAGGCCTGGCATCCGCCGCAACAGAACACGCGGCGGGTGCCGTCCAGTGCGGCGGCGAGCGGCTCCGGATCGGTTACGGGGAGGCCGCAATGGAAGCACGCAAGCTGCGCGCCGCTGCCGGCCAAGGCACTACCCGCCGGATCGCGGAGCGCTGGCGAGGGGTTGGAGGCCAGCAGGCTGGCAGGGGGGCTGGTGGCTGGGGACGGCATGGGGACCTTTTTTACCCAGTGCAGGGTATAGGGAGGTCCCGGCATCGACCTTGATATAGGTCAATGCGGCCCGGCTATCGTCGCGCCGGGCCGGAAAAAACACTCAGGTGAGCGAGGTGTCCATGGTGCGGCGCTCGGACTCCAGGTACTCACGCGACTGCATCTCGATGATGCGCGACACGGTCCGGTGGAACTCGTTGGCCATCTGGCCTTCGGTGTAGAGCTCGTCCGCGGGCACTTCAGCCGACATCAGCAGCTTGACCTTATGGTCATAGAAGACGTCGATCAGCCAGGTGAAGCGGCGAGCCTCCGACGACATGCGCGGCGTCATGCGCGGCACGTCGGACAGAATCACAGTATGGAACTGGGACGCCAGCTCCAGGTAGTCGTTCTGTGAGCGTGGGCCGCCGCACAGCGTGGCGAAGTCAAACCACACAACGCCGTTGGCCTTGCGCAGCGCGCGCAGCTCGCGGTGCTCGATATGCAGCAGCGGCGATTCGTCGGCCACGCCGGCGATCGAGGTAAAGGCATCGCGCAGCGCGGAACTGGCGTTGGCGCCGAGCGGCGTGTGGTACGCCTGCACCTGCTCCAGCGCGCGCTTGCGGTAATCGATGCCCGCGTCGACATTGAGCACGTCGAGCTTCTGCTGCAGCAGCGCGATGGCCGGCAGCACGCGGTCGCGGTGCAGGCCATCCGGATACAGCAGATCCGGGCGGTAGTTGGAGGTCATCACGAACTGCACGCCGTTTTCGAACATCTGCTGCAGCAGGCGGTGCAGGATCATCGCGTCGGCGACGTCGCTGACGTGGAATTCATCGAAGCAGATCAGCCGGAAGCGGCGCGCGATACGTTTAGCCAGCTCGTCCAGCGGATCCGGGCGGCCGCGCAGCTCTTCGAGCTGGCGATGGACCTCGCGCATGAACTCGTGGAAATGCAGCCGCGTCTTGCGCACCACCGGCACGCAGGTATAGAAGCTGTCCATCAGGAAGGACTTGCCGCGCCCCACCCCACCCCACAGGTAGACGCCCTTGGGCACGTCGGGACGGACCAGCAGCTTCTTCAGCGCGTTGTTGCGGCGGCTCTTGTAGGCCACCCACTCGTCGTAGCACTGCTGCAGCCGGGCCACGGCGCGCAGTTGCGCTTCGTCGGACTGGTAGCCGCGCTCCTTCAGTTCCTTCTCGTAGTACTCGGTGACGTTCATGCTAAGGGGTCCCTGCGGGACGGCCCGCAAGTGAAAACGGCGCGCCGCGGATGCGGCGCGCCGGTACTCAGGCAATGCGAAGCATTCGCCTTACATATTAAGCTGACGCTTGTCGACGGCCAGCGCGGCTTCGCGCATGACTTCCGACATCGACGGGTGCGGATGGCAGACGCGGCCGATATCCTCGCTGGCGGCCTTGAACTCCATCGCTACCACGGCTTCAGCGATCAGGTCCGAAGCGTTGGCAGCCACGATGTGCACGCCCAGGATTTCGTCGGTCTTGGCATCGGCCAGCATCTTGACGAAGCCCTCCGGATGGCCCATGCCCAGCGCACGGCCGTTGGCCATGAACGGGAACTGGCCAGCCTTGAACTCACGGCCTTCGGCCTTGAGCTGGGCTTCGGTCTTGCCAACCCATGCGATTTCCGGGAAGGTGTAGATCACCCACGGAATGCAGTTGTAATCGATGTGCGGCTTCTGGCCGGCGATGCGCTCGGCCACGGCCACGCCTTCGTCCTCGGCCTTGTGCGCCAGCATCGGGCCGCGCACCACGTCGCCGATGGCCCACAGACCCGGCACCTTGGTGGCGCAGTGGTCGTCGACCTCGATGAAACCGCGCTGGTCCACGCCCAGGCCGACAGCGTCCAGGCCCAGGTTGTCGGTGTTGGGCACGCGGCCGACCGAGACGATCAGGCGATCGACTTCCAGCGTCTGCGCGGCGCCGTCCTTGTCGGTATAGCCGACGGTGACGCCATTCTTGCCGGTCTTGACTTCGGTGACATTGACGCCGAGGCTGAACTTCAGGCCCTGCTTGGTCAACAGCTTCTGCGCCTCCTTGGCCACGCCTTCATCGCAGGCGCCCAGGAAGGCCGGCAGCGCTTCCAGCACGGTCACGTCGGCACCCAGGCGGCGCCATACCGAGCCCAGCTCCAGGCCGATCACGCCGGCGCCGATCACGCCCAGCTTCTTCGGCACGGACGGGAACTTGAGCGCGCCCTCGTTATCGCTGATGAGGTCGTTGTCAACGGGGATGCCCGGCAGGTGGCGAGCCTTCGAGCCAGTGGCGATGATCACCTGCTTGGCGGTCACGACTTCACCGGCGATCTCGACCTGGAAGCCCTCGGCGGTCTTGCCAACGAACTTGCCGTAGCCCTTGAGCAGCGTCACCTTGTTCTTGCGGAACAGGAACTCGATGCCCTTGGTCATCCTGCCGACGACGTCATCCTTGCGCTTGAGCATCTTGGCCACGTCGACCTTGACGTCGCTCACGGTGATGCCGTGGTCGCCCAGGTGGTGCTGGACGTTCTCGACCTCTTCCGAGGAAGCCAGCAGCGCCTTGGAGGGGATGCAGCCCACGTTCAGGCAGGTGCCGCCCAGGCGCGGTTCGCTCTTGGGATCGTCGTACGCGTTGCCTTCGCAGCAGGCCACGTTCAGGCCCAGCTGGCCGGCACGGATCGCGGCGATATAGCCGCCGGGGCCGGCGCCGATCACCAGCACGTCGAATTGTTTGCTCATGGATTTCCTTTGTGGGCGCCGGCAGCATGTGCCGGCGCGCCGTCAACACTGGAGATGCGAGATGTGCCCCGCGCGGCAGGCGCGCGGGGGGACCCGGTTATTACAGGTCCAGCAGCAGGCGGGCCGGATCTTCCAGCGCGTCCTTCATGGCGACCAGGCCGAGCACGGCTTCGCGGCCGTCGATGATGCGGTGGTCGTAGGACATTGCCAGGTAGTTCATCGGACGGATCACGATCTGGCCGTCTTCCACCACCGGGCGGTCCTTGGTGGCGTGCACGCCCAGGATGGCCGATTGCGGCGGGTTGATGATCGGGGTCGACAGCATCGAGCCGAACACGCCACCGTTGGAGATCGAGAAGGTACCGCCGCTCAGTTCGTCCAGCGACAGCTTGCCGTCACGGGCCTTGACGCCGAACTCGGCGATCTTCTTCTCGATGTCGGCCAGGCTCATCTGGTCGGCATTGCGCAGGATGGGCACCACCAGGCCGCGCGGCGAGCCCACGGCGATACCGATGTCGAAGTAGCCGTGGTAAACGATGTCGTTGCCGTCGATCGAAGCGTTGATCAGCGGGAACTTCTTCAGCGCGTGCACCGCGGCCTTGACGAAGAACGACATGAAGCCCAGCTTCACACCGTGTTCCTTCTCGAAGCGGTCCTTGTACTTGTTGCGCAGGTCCATCACCGGCTTCATGTTCACTTCATTGAAGGTGGTGAGGATGGCGTTGGTGGATTGCGACTGGAGCAGGCGCTCGGCGATACGGGCGCGCAGGCGGCTCATCGGCACGCGCTCTTCCGGGCGGTCGCCCAGCGCGGCAAAGTCGACCGGGGCCGAAACCTGCTGCAGCGCCGGCTTGGCCGCGGCCGGAGCCGGGGCGGCCTTGGCGGCCGGGGCAGCTGCGGCGGCCAGCGCGTCACCCTTGGTGATGCGGCCGTCCTTGCCGGTGCCGGCGACCTGGCCAGCCGACAGGCCGGCTTCGGCCATCAGCTTGGCAGCCGACGGCATGGCCACGCCGCCAGCGGCGGCTGGAGCGGCGGCGGCAGCGGCCGGTGCCGGGGCAGCGGCGGCAGGAGCCGGAGCGGCAGCAGCCGGAGCGGCGGCGCCAGCGGTGGCTTCGGTGTCGATCTTGGCGATGATCTCATCGGCCACGACAGTGTCGCCGTCGTTCTTGACGATCTGCGAGAGCACACCAGCCGACGGGGCCGGCACTTCCAGCACGACCTTGTCGGTTTCGATTTCGATCAGGATTTCGTCCTGGGCGACGGCTTCGCCAGGCTTCTTCTTCCAGTTAAGCATGGTCGCTTCGGCGACCGATTCGGACAGTTGCGGAACCTTGACGTCAACAATAGCCATGGTTGTGAATTCCTCGTGTTATGCGTGTTGTCTTTATGCTGGCAATGCCACGGTGAGCACCTGCGCGCGTCGCCGTGGCTGCCGCTTGATTTACTTGGTCAGAACAAAACCCTTGAGCTTGGCGAAGGCAGCATCCAGCAGCGCCTTCTGTTGCTCGTTGTGCTTTGCGTAGTAGCCCACCGCCGGCGAAGCCGAGGCGGGACGACCGGCATAACCGAGCTTCTGGCCATCCGTCATGTTTTCCATGATGTAGTGCTGCACGAAGAACCAGGCACCCTGGTTCTGCGGCTCATCCTGGCACCACACGATTTCGGTGGCGTTCGGATACTTCTTCAGTTCCGCGGCAACAGCCTTGTGCGGGAACGGGTACAGCTGTTCCAGGCGGATGATCGCGGCGTCGTTGGCCTCGCGTTCCTTGCGCGTGTTGACCAGGTCGTAGTAGACCTTGCCCGAGCACATGATGACGCGCTTGACCTTGCTGGCGTTCAGTTCTTCCTGGTCGGCGATCACGGTCTCGAAGTGGCCCTTGGCCAGCTCCGACAGCGACGACACGGCGTCCTTGTTACGCAGCAGCGACTTCGGCGTCATGATCACCAGCGGCTTGCGGAACAGGCGGATCATCTGGCGGCGCAGCAGGTGGAAGATCTGGGCCGGCGTGGTCGGCTGGCAGACCTGCATGTTGTGGTCCGCGCAGAGCTGCAGGAAGCGCTCGATACGGGCCGAGCTGTGTTCCGGACCCTGGCCTTCGTAGCCGTGCGGCAGCATCAGGGTCAGGCCCGAGGCGCGGCCCCACTTCACTTCGCCCGACGAGATGAACTGGTCGATCACCACCTGGGCGCCGTTGACGAAGTCGCCGAACTGGGCTTCCCAGATCACCAGCGCGTTCGGTTCGGCGGCCGAGTAGCCGTATTCGAAGCCGAGCACGGCCTCTTCGGACAGCACCGAGTCGATCACCGTGAACGGTGCCTGGTTCTCCGACACGTTCTGCAGCGGCACGTAGCTGCCGGCATCCCAGCGCTCGCGGGCCTGGTCGTGCAGCACGGAGTGGCGGTGGGTGAAGGTGCCGCGGCCGGCGTCCTGGCCGGTGATACGCACCGGATAGCCCGACGACACCAGCGAAGCGAAGGCCAGGTGCTCACCCATGCCCCAGTCCAGCGGCTGGTCGCCGCGGCCCATGTTGGCGCGGTCCCTGACGACCTTTTCCACCAGCGGGTGCAGCTTCAGCGTCTCAGGCGTGGTGGTGATCCGTTCAGCCAGGCGCTTCAGTTCGGTCACCGGCACGGCCGTGTCGGCGGCGTCGGTCCACTTGCGGTTCAGGAACGGCATCCAGTCCACGGCGAACTTGTTCTTGAAGTTCGACAGGACGGGGTCGGCGGTGTGCTTGCCGGCGTCCATCGCGGCGCGGTATTCCTTGACCTTCTCGTCGCCGAACTCGGCCGGGACCAGCTTCTGCGCGGCCAGCTTTTCGGCGTACAGCTTGCGCGTGCCGGGGTGCTGGCCAATCTTCTTGTACATCAGCGGCTGCGTGACCGCCGGGGTGTCCTGCTCGTTGTGGCCCAGCTTGCGGAAGCAGATGATGTCGACCACGACGTCCTTGTTGAATTCCATGCGGAAATCAACGGCCAGCTGCATGGCGTACACCACGGCTTCGGGATCGTCGCCGTTCACGTGCAGCACAGGGGCCTCGATCATCTTGACCACGTCCGTGCAGTACAGCGTCGAACGGGCGTCGCGCGGATCGGAGGTGGTGAAGCCGATCTGGTTGTTGATGACGATGTGCATCGTGCCGCCCGTGCCGTAGCCGCGGGTCTGCGCGAGGTTCAGCGTCTCCATCACCACGCCCTGGCCGGCAAAGGCGGCGTCGCCGTGCACTTGCACCGGCAGCACTTCCTTGTGGCCGACTTCGCCGCGGCGTTCCTGGCGGGCCTTGGCCGAGCCTTCCACCACCGGGTTGACGATTTCCAGGTGCGACGGGTTGAACGCCAGCGACAGGTGGACCGGGCCGCCGTCGGTCGAGACATCGCTCGAGAAGCCCTTGTGGTACTTGACGTCACCGGCCGGCAGGTCGTCGACGTGCTTGCCTTCGAATTCGGCGAACAGGTCGGCGGGCATCTTGCCCAGCGTGTTGACCAGCACGTTCAGGCGGCCGCGGTGGGCCATGCCGATCACGATTTCCTGCACACCCTTGCTGCCGGCGTGCTGGACCAGTTCGTCCATCGCGGCGATGAAGCTTTCGCCGCCTTCCAGCGAGAAGCGCTTCTGGCCGACGTACTTGGTGTGGAGGAAGCGCTCCAGGCCTTCGGCCGCGGTCAGGCGGTCGAGGATGTGCTTCTTCTTCTCCAGCGTGAAGACCGGCTTGGAACGCGTGGTTTCCAGGCGCTCCTGCCACCAGCGCTTTTGCGCCTGGTCGCTCACGTACATGAATTCGGCGCCGATGGTGCCGCAGTAGGTTTCGCGCAGGTTGTTGAGCAGATCGCGCAGGCTCATCGACTCCTTGCCAAAGTACGTATTGCTGGCATTGAAGACGATGTCGAGATCAGCTTCGGAAAAACCGTAGAACGCGGGGTCCAGATCCGGCAGGGGCGGACGCTCCTGGCGCTTGAGCGGGTCCAGGTCGGCCCAGTGCGAACCGATGTTGCGGTAGGCGGCGATCAACTGGGTGGCAGCGACGCGCTTGCGGCCCATGTCGGAATCGGCCGAGGCAACGATGGTCTTGATGGGGCCTTGCTTGGCGCGCTCGGCGAACGAGGCAACGATAGGGGCGTGGGCGACATCCCGGCCGTTCGAGCCGTCGACGGCGGGAACGTTCTGCATGGCGTCGAAGTACGAACGCCAGTTGTCGGGAACCGAGGCGGGATTCTGGAGGTAGGCTTCGTACAGTTCTTCGACATACGGGGCGTTACCGCCGAAGAGGTACGAATTGCTCTGATACTGCTGCATCATGGGACGCTCACTATTCTCCGGGAATGCCGGAGTTCAGCGGGTTATTCAACCTTCCGCGACACGGCTTGACCGGTTAGCGGATTGCAAACAACTCTTGGGAGCCCAACTGAGGCGCTTACGCAAACGGCACCATTAGGTGCCGGATGTGCTGGCGTCCTCACAAGGCCCGAAAGGGCAAGTTGTGCGGGGAAGGACCTAAGTCTTCACGGCGGTAAGCATAGCATGTTTGCTTTGCAGGCATGTTGACTTTTCGCGATACGAAACCCTGTGGCACGACAATTCGTCGCGCCATCGGCGTTTTCGCAACATCTGCACAACAATTAGATTCGCGACTCTATCTGGTCCACCGCGTCGGTGATCAGTCCGTCGAGCCCCCATTCAAGCAATTGCGCTGCCCGCGCCGGGTCGTTCACGGTATAGCTGAGCACCCGATAACCAGCCGCATGCGCGGCGGCGATGACGTCGGCATCGAGCTCACGGTGGTTGGCATCCAGCGCCACGCAGCCCAGCCGGCACAGCCGCTCAGGCCAGTCCGAGGGCAGCTTGTCGAGCAGCAGCGCGCGCGGCAGGTCAGGCGCCACGCGCGCGGCCGCGGCCAGTGCCTCTTCGGAAAAGGACGACAGTAGCGGCGGCACCGCGGCGCCCGCCCACAGCGATTGCGCATCGAGCGCCACCGCCGCGCCGGTGCGGTCCTCGGTACCGGGCACCGGCTTGATCTCGAGATTGACCATAAAGCCGTTGGCCTGCGTATAGCGCGCGATGGCGGCCAGCGTCGGCACCGGCTCGCCGGCGTAGGCCGCGCTGTGCCAGCTGCCGGCGTCGAGGTGCGCGAGCTCGCCCAGCGTCAGCGCATCCACCCTGCCCTTGCCACTGGTGGTGCGGTCGAGCGTGGCGTCGTGCATCAGCACCGCCTTGCCATCTGCCGACAGCTTCACGTCGAACTCGAACATCCGGTAGCCGAAGCCCGCGCCATGGCGGAACGCGGCCAGCGTGTTCTCTGGCGCGAGCTTGCCGGCGCCGCGATGCGCGATGTAGCGGGGATACGGCCAGGCCTGCGCTGCCTGCTGAGTGTCTGCTGCGTGTGCCATGTCAGGCCTCGATGCGCTTGCCGGTGTCCGGCGCAAAGAAATGCAGGTGGTCGGCCGATGACGTCACCGGCAGCCGGTCGCCGGCGCGCACGCGCGCATGGCTTTCCAGACGCACCACCACCGGCTGGCCGCCGAGCGAGCCATAGGCGAAGGAGTCCGCACCGAGCGCCTCGACCACGCGCACATCGACTTCAGCGATAGCCTCGTGCGTCGCGCACGGCTCGATATGCTCCGGCCGCAACCCGAGCAGCGCCTGCTCCGGCAGGTGCAGCCCCATCGGCAAGTGACCCAGCGTGGCCGTGGCCGCGTCGCTGCCCTCCTTCGCCACCACGCGCATCTGCGCGCTGCTGTCGCCGGCGGCGTTGCGCACTACCGGGATCAGGTTCATCGGCGGCGAGCCGATAAAGCCGGCGACAAAGGTGCTGGCCGGGCGCGAATAGACTTCCAGCGGCGTGCCGATCTGCTCCACGCGTCCTGCGTTGAGCACCATCATGCGGTCGGCCAGCGTCATCGCCTCAACCTGGTCGTGGGTCACGTACAGGCTGGTGGTGCCCAGACGGCGGTGCAGTTCCTTCAGCTCCAGCCGCATCTGCACGCGCAGCTTGGCGTCCAGGTTGGACAGCGGCTCATCGAACAGGAATACCGCCGGCTCGCGCACGATGGCGCGGCCCATGGCCACGCGCTGGCGCTGTCCGCCCGAGAGCTGGCGCGGCTTGCGCTCCAGCAGCGGCGCCAGTTCCAGGATGCCGGCAGCGTGTTTCACGCGCTGCTCGATCTCGGCCTTGGGCATGCCGCGGATCTTCAGGCCGTAGGCCATGTTGTCGTACACGCTCATATGCGGATAGAGCGCGTAGTTCTGGAACACCATGGCGATGTCCCGCTCGGCCGGCTCCAGGTCGTTGACGACCTTCGCGCCGATATGGATCTCGCCACCGGTGATGGTTTCCAGACCCGCCACCATGCGCAGCAGCGTGGACTTGCCGCAGCCCGAGGGGCCGACGATGACGATGAACTCGCCGTCGGCGATCTCCATGTCGATGCCGTGCACCACCTGGACGTTGCCGGCGTAGGTTTTCTGAACGTTGCGAAGCGACAGTTTTGCCATTGCTTTTTTCCTGCGGGCGACCGGCGTCCTCAGACGCCTTGTCGCATCGCCTTATTTTTCCGTTTCGACCAGGCCCTTGACGAACCACTTCTGCATCAGCACCACCACCACCGCCGGCGGGATCATCGCCAGCATCACGGTGGCCATCACCAGGTTCCAGTCTGTGGCCGCGTCACCCGAGCGCGAGATCATCTGCGTCACGCCCACCACCACCGGCGTCATCGACTTCTGCGTCGTGATCAGGAGCGGCCACAGGTACTGGTTCCAGCCGTAGATAAACTGGATCACAAAGAGCGCCGCGATGCTGGTGCGCGACAGCGGCAGCACCACGTCCCAGAAGAAGCGCAGCGGCCCGGCGCCGTCGATCCGCGCGGCCTCGGCCAGTTCGTCCGGGATCGTCAGGAAGAACTGGCGGAACAGGAAGGTGGCGGTGGCCGATGCGATGATCGGGATGGTCAGGCCGAAATAGCTGTCGAGCATGCCCAGGTCGGACACCACCTTGTAGGTCGGCAGGATCCGCACCTCAACCGGCAGCATCAGCGTGATGAAGATCAGCCAGAAGAAGGTCTTGCGCAGCGGGAACTTGAAATAGACGATGGCGAAGGCCGAGATGATCGAAATCGCGATCTTCCCGAGCGCGATGCCCAGCGCCATGATCAGGCTGTTCTTCATCATGGTCGAGACCGGCGAAGCGGCCTCGCCCACGCCCTGGAACAGCACGGTGCGATAGTTCTCGAACAGGTGGCTGCCGGGGATCAGTGTCATCGGCGCATCAAGCACCTCCTCGGCGGTCAGCGTGGATGCCACGAAGGTCAGGTACACCGGAAACACCACCACCACGATGCCGAGGATCAGCACCACGTGGGTCAGGAAATCCAGGAGGGGACGTCGTTCTACCATGGGTGTCTCCGTCAGTACTGGACCTTGCGTTCCACGTAGCGGAACTGCACCACGGTCAGCGCGATCACGATCACCATCAGCACCACCGACTGCGCGGCGGAGCCACCGATATCCATGCCGCGGAAGCCGTCATGGAAGACCTTGTACACCAGCGTGTTGGTCGAATTGAAGGGGCCGCCGTGCGTGACCGCGTCGATGATCGCGAAGGTGTCAAAGAACGCGTAGACCACGTTGATCACCATCAGGAAGAACGTGGTCGGCGACAGCAGCGGGAAGATGATCGACCAGAACCGGCGCCACGGGCCGGCACCGTCGATGGCCGCGGCCTCGATCAGCGAGCGCGGGATGCTCTGCAGCCCGGCGAGGAAGAACAGGAAGTTGTAGCTGATCTGCTTCCAGGCCGCAGCCAGCACCACCAGCAGCAGCGCCTGGTTGCCGTTGAGCAGGAAGTTCCACTCGATGCCCATCTTGCGCAGCGCGTAGGACACCACGCCCAGCGTCGGGTTGAACATGAACATCCACAGCACGCCGGCCACCGCCGGCGCGACCGCATACGGCCAGATCAGCAGGGTCTTGTAGCCCACGGCCGCGCGGATCACGCGGTCGGCAAAGTAGGCCAGCGCCAGCGCGGTGGACAACCCCACCACCGTGACACCGATGGCGAAGATCGCCGTGATCTGGAACGACTCCACGTACAGCGAGTCGTTCCACAGCATGCGGAAGTTGTCGAGGCCGACGAACTCCAGGTTGATGCCGAAGGCATCCTGCTGCAGCATAGATTGGTACAGCGCCTGCCCGGCTGGCAGGAAGAAAAAGATCAGCGTGATCGCGATCTGCGGCAAGACCAGCAGATACGGCAGCCACGGCGAGCGGAAAACAACGCGTTTTTCCATAGACGGATTCCGGCGGATGCCGCGGGTCGCGGCATCGGACTAGGTACAAAGCTGCAGCCGGCCCGATGAGGCCGGCCACAATGCAAGCGGGCGGAGGTTTCGCCGCCGCCCGCTTGTCACATCAGCTTGCTGGCAATGCCGCGCTTACTCGCGCGCGGTCTTCTGGAAGCGTTCCAGCAGGTCGTTGCCGCGGGCAACGGCCGAGTCCAGCGCTGCCTTGGGCTCCTTCTTGCCGGCCCAGACGGCTTCCAGCTCCTCGTCCACCACGGTGCGGATCTGCACCAGATTGCCCAGGCGCACGCCGCGCGACTTGTCGGTGGTCTTGACCACCATCTGCTGCACCGACACATCGGCACCCGGGTTCTTGTCGTAGTAGCCCGACTTCTTGGTCAGTTCGTAGGCCGCCGTCGTCACCGGCAGGTAGCCGGTGGCCTGGTGCCAGTCGGACTGGATCTCAGGGCGCGACAGGTAATTGAAGAACTTGGCCACGCCCTTGTACTCTTCCGGCTTCTTGCCGCCCATCACCCACAGCGAAGCGCCGCCGATGATAGTGTTCTGCGGCGCGCCCTGCACGTCCGGGTAGTACGGCAGCTGCGCCACCGCGAACGCAAACTTGGCGTTCTTGCGGATATTGGCCAGCGATGCCGACGAGCCGGTGAACATCGCGCATTCGCCGTTATAGAACTTGGCCTGCGACTCGGCCTTGCGGCCGCCGTAGCTGAAGTAGCCCTTCTTCACCATGTCCTGCAGGTTGGTGATGTGCTTGACATGCAGCGGGCTGTTGAACACGAGGCGCGCATCGGTGCCACCGAAGCCGTTGTTCTTGGTCGCGTACAGCGTGTTGTGCCAGGCCGAGAAGCTCTCCAGGTGGACCCAGCCCTGCCAGTCGGTGGTGTAGGCGCAGTTGGTGCCAGAGGCCTTGAGCTTGGCCGAGTACTGCATCACTTCCGGCCAGGTCTTGGGCGGCTTCTCCGGGTCCAGGCCGGCCTTCTTGAAGGCGTCCTTGTTGTAGTAGAACACCGTGGTCGAGCTGTTGAACGGGAACGACAGCATCTCGCCCTTGGATGAGGTGTAGTAGCCCGCCACCGCCGGGATATAGGCCTTCTGGTCGAATTTCTCGCCGGCGTCCTTCATCACCGCCGACACTGGCTTGATCGCGCCCTTGGCGCTCATCATGGTGGCGGTGCCGACCTCGAACACCTGCAGGATCGCCGGCGCGCCACCGGCGCGGAAGGCGGCGATGCCCGCGGCCATGGTTTCGTCGTAGTTGCCCTTGTTGACCGGCACGATCTTGTAGTCGGACTGGCTGGCGTTGAACTTGTTGGCGATCTCGTTCACCTTGTCGTTCAGCGCGCCTTGCATGGCGTGCCACCATTGGATTTCAACGGCGGCCTGGGCGCTGCCGGCCCCGCTCAGGGCTGCCAGCGCTGCGAATTTGAGCGCGGTACGGGAAAAGGACATCAGTGGCTCCTGGTGTTGTCTGGTGGTCGGTCGAAAATCCCGACACTATGTGATTCTTTTATGACAGCGGCATGTTACGCCTGTCGCACCCGGGCAAGCAAATCAGCAACTTCACCAGTACGCGGCATTTTGCAGTGCAATAACGGACGAAGACGACGGGAGCCCAGTTACAATGGCCCGCCATGCAATCCCTGAACAAGCTCTCTAATTCCGTGCTGCAGCGCGTGCGCGGCGTGCTGACCGACATCGACGGCACGCTGACCACCGACGGGCGTCTGCCCGCCTCCACCTACCTGGCGCTCGACGGCCTGCGTCAGGCCGGCCTGCATGTGATCCCAGTCACCGGGCGCTGCATCGCCTGGGCGGAAATTCTGACCCGGCTGTGGCCGGTCGACGCGATCATCGGCGAAAACGGGGCCTTCTATTCGCACCTGAACAATGGCCGGCTGCAAACCCGTTTTCTCGACGATGCCGAGACCCGCGCGCGCAACCTGAAGCGAATCCATGCGCTGGGCGAGCGGATCCTGCGCGAGGTGCCGGGCTGCGCGCTGGCGTCAGACCAGGCCTGGCATGCGGCCGACCTGGCGATCGATCATGCGGAAGATGTAGAGCCGTTGCCTGAGGAGGCCGTGGCGCGCATTGCCGAAATCATGCGCGAAACCGGCATGACCGCCACCGTCAGTTCTATTCACGTCAATGGTTGGTTCGGCCGGCATGACAAGCTGTCGATGAGCAAGCTGTGCGTGGCCGAGTTGCTTGGCGAAGACCTGGACGCACGCCACGACGAATGGCTGTTCATCGGTGATTCGGCCAACGATGCGACCATGTTCGCGCATTTTCCGCTGTCGGTCGGGGTGGCCAATGTGCGGGACATCCTGCCGCAGCTTCCGGTGCCGCCGGCTTTTATCACGGCTGCCGCGGGCGGTGAGGGCTTTGCCGAGATGGCGCAGCGGCTGGTCGAGGCGCGCGGCTGAAGCGTCGGCGCAAGAAAAAGGCCGGGATCCCGGCCTTTTTCTTTGGTGCACTGCCCGCTCAGTCGAAGCCCAGTTCCTGCAGCTTGCGCGTGATGGTATTGCGCCCGATGCCGAGGCGGGTCGCGGCCTCGACGCGGCGGCCTCGCGTCACGCCCAGTGCGGCCTCGAGCACTGCCTTCTCGAAGCGCCGCGTCAGCACGTCCATGACCTCCGGCTGGCCAGACTCCAGCATCGCGCGGGCCTCGCCGGCCAGCAGGCTTTCCCAGCCGGCCGCGGTCGAAACCGGCGCGGCCGTCGCCACCGGTCCAGCCCGTACTGCGGTGGCGGTGTCGCCCTCCGCCACCGGCATGGCAAACCCACCATAGTCGGCCAGCTCGTGCGCGCCTTCGTATTCGGCTGTACGCACCTCGGCAACACGCTCCGGCCGCGGCGCATTGATGGGCTCCGACGTCCCTGCTTCCAGCATCTCGCGCGGCAGGTCCTTGACCTCGATGGTCTGCGCCGGCGCCATCACGGTCAGCCAGTTGCACAGGTTCTCAAGCTGGCGCACGTTGCCGGGGAACGGCAGCGTGCTGACGTAGACCAGCGCCTCGTCGGACATGCGCTTGGGTTCGACGCCCAGTTCCTTGGCACTCTTCTGCAGGAAATGACGGGCCAGCAATGTGATGTCTTCCGGGCGTTCGCGCAGGGGCGGCAGGCGCAGCCGGATCACGTTCAGGCGGTGGAACAAGTCCTCGCGGAACAGCCCTTCCTTGACGCGCAGCTCCAGATTCTGGTGCGTTGCAGCAATGACGCGGACATTGGCGCGCAGCGGATTGTGGCCGCCGACGCGATAGAAGTTGCCATCGGACAGCACACGCAGCAGGCGCGTCTGCAGGTCGAACGGCATGTCGCCGATTTCATCGAGGAACAGCGTGCCGCCCTCGGCCTGCTCGAAGCGCCCCCGACGCATGGTCTGCGCGCCGGTGAAGGCGCCGCGCTCATGGCCGAACAGTTCGGATTCCAGCAGGTCCTT
Organism: Cupriavidus sp. DF5525; assembly: GCF_040149425.2. NCBI lineage: Bacteria > Pseudomonadati > Pseudomonadota > Betaproteobacteria > Burkholderiales > Burkholderiaceae > Cupriavidus > Cupriavidus sp. DF5525. Next base: position 3,036,561 of record NZ_CP168265.1, read on the forward strand.
GGGGATGGCCGCGGTATTGAGCGCGATAAAAGGCCCGTTGGCGCGCGGGCTGTGCTTGTGCAGCGCGCGCGCGACCAGTTCCTTGCCGGTGCCGGACTCGCCGGTGATCATCACCGTCACGTTGGACTGCGACAGGCGCCCGATCGCGCGGAACACGTCCTGCATCGCCGGCGCCTGGCCGAGGATCTCGGGCGCGTCGACCAGGCGGTCGTCCAGCTCTTCCTCGCGCAGGCTTTCCTCCAGCGCGCGGCGGATCAGTTCGACGGCCTTGTCGACATCGAAGGGCTTGGCCAGGTATTCGAAGGCGCCGCCCTGGAACGCGGCCACGGCGCTGTCCAGGTCCGAGTACGCGGTCATCACGATGACCGGCAGTCCCGGATGACGCGCCTTGAGGGCCTGCAGCAGGTCCAGGCCGGAGCCGCCCGGCATGCGGATATCGGAGATCAGCACCTGCGGCTGGTCTTCCTCCAGCGCGGCGAGCACGTCCCGCACATTGGTGAAGCTGCGCGAGAGCAGGCTTTCACGGGCAAGGGCCTTTTCCAGGACCCAGCGGATTGATTGATCGTCGTCGACTATCCAGATCGGCTTCATGTGCGTCGCTTGTCTGCTCGGTGTCATTTGGTCTTCCGCATGGCCCGCCCACGGCGGGTACACGATCGCTCGCGGACGCCAGCGAAGCGGCTGGTGCAACGAGCTAGTGCAGCGGCAGCAGGATGCGGAAGTCGGTACAGCCCGGCCTGCTCTCGCATTCGATCAAGCCCTCGTGCTGCTGCACGAAGGTTTGAGCGAGTGTGAGACCGAGACCGCTGCCGCCATCCCTACCCGATACCAGTGGATAGAAAATGCGTTCGCGAATGTCTTCGGGGATTCCCGGGCCGTTGTCGATCACATGCAAGTCCAATGCCAGCTTGAACAGCCGCTTCGCAATCGTGACCTGGCGTGCGACGCGCGTGCGCAGCACGATCTGCGCATCACCGCGCGCGATGTGGTCGGCCAGCGCCTGCGCGGCGTTGTGCACGATGTTAAGCACCGCCTGGATCAACTGCTCCATGTCGCCCTGCAGCTCGGGCAGGCTGGCGTCGTAGTCGCGCACAATGTCCAGCCCGTTCGGAAACTCCGCCAACACCACCGAGCGCACGCGCTCGAGCACCTCGTGGATATTCAGGCTCGACACGATATGCGGATGCCGGTGCGGCTCGAGCAGCCGGTCCACCAGCGTCTGCAGCCGGTCCGATTCCTTGATGATGACCTGCGTGTACTCGCGCAGCGAGCGCTCGGGCAGCTCGAACTCCAGCAGCTGCGCCGCGCCGCGGATGCCACCGAGCGGGTTCTTGATCTCGTGGGCCAGGTTGCGGATGAGTTCTTTGTTGGCGGCGGTGAGGTCGAGGATGCGCTCTTCGCGGTCGCTGCGCACCTTCTGTTCGTTGGGCAGGATCTCCACCACCACGGTGTCGCCGACCGTTTCCAGCGCGGCGATCACCACGTGCACGTGGAGCGGCTCCTGCAGCGGCGGATGCAGGACCAGGTCCTGCCGGCGCACGTCGAACTGCCGCGTGACCACGGTATCGAGCATGCTTTGCAGCTCGTCGGAGCGGCCAAACAGGTCGGGCAGCTTCAGCTCGACCATGCCTTTGCGCGACACACCGAAGGTCGCCTCGGCGGCCGGATTCGCGTAGACCACCTGCAGCCCCGGCTGCCGTACCAGCAGCACCGGGTTGGCCACCACGTCGAGGCCGGCATGGTAGGCCACTGCCCCCATGCTCAGCACCTGGGCACTGGCCTCGGGCTGGGCCAGGCCTGGCGCCGGCGTCTCGCCACCGGCGCCGCTGACCTTGCGCGACACACCGCGAATCAGACGACGCATAAGACTAGTCCTTCAGGTTGCCAAGCTCGCGCCGCAGCGACGCCGCATTGGCCTCGCTGCGCGAGATGTCGTCGCGCAGCGCCGCTGTGCGATCGAGGTATTTCTGATAATTGCGCTCATTACCCTGACGCTCCGGCTGGCCGTTGTTGTACTCGGTACGCAGCGCCTGCAGCTTGGCCTCTTCGGCCTGCAGCTCCTGCGTGAGCACCGCGCGGCGCTCGCTGTCGCGGCTCTTCTGCGTGGCGCTGTCCACACGCGGAAAGCTGGTGTTGCTGGACGTGGCGCTGCTACCGCTCTTCGCCGACGGTGCCGCCACGCGTCCGCCCGGCACGGTCACCACCTCGGGCAGGTTCAGCTTCTTGCAGCCCTTGCCGGCATTGCCGTTGCGGTACTCCGGTACCCCATTGGGTCCGGTGCAGACATAGACATCGGAGGACTGCGCACGCGGCTGGCCCGCCCAAGTACCGAGCGCCAGCGCCACGGCACTCACCAGAACAGGGAATCCGATACGAATTTGGTGCAATGACGTGGCCCGACTGGCAGTGCGCGAAGTGGCGTCCATGGACATGGCTTGAGGTTTGAACAGGGATGGGATCGGGATAGGATCGGATTCCCCATTCTAGCGAGCAAAGCAAAAAGGGACAGCCGAAGCCGCCCCTTTCTGGTGCAACTGTTGCCCGATCACAACCTGCGTCATTCCCGGGCGAGGGCCACTTACAGCGAGTAGTACATCTCGAACTCGATCGGGTGCGTGGTCATGCGGAAACGCGTGACTTCTTCCATCTTCAGTTCGATGTAGGCATCGATCATCGAGTTCGAGAACACGCCGCCGCGGGTCAGGAACTCGCGGTCGTTGTCCAGGTACTCCAGCGACTGATCCAGGCTCGAGCAGACGGTCGGGATCTTTGCATCCTCTTCCGGCGGCAGGTCATACAGGTTCTTGTCGGCGGCTTCGCCCGGGTGGATCTTGTTCATCACGCCGTCCAGGCCGGCCATCAGCAGTGCCGAGAAGCCCAGGTACGGGTTCATCAGCGGATCCGGGAAGCGGGTCTCGATGCGGCGGCCCTTCGGGTTGGCCACATACGGGATACGGATCGAAGCCGAACGGTTGCGGGCCGAGTAAGCCAGCTTCACCGGAGCCTCGAAGCCCGGCACCAGGCGCTTGTACGAGTTCGTCCCCGGGTTGGTGATGGCGTTCAGCGCGCGGGCGTGCTTGATGATGCCGCCGATGTAGTACAGCGCGAATTCCGACAGGCCGGCGTAGCCGTTGCCAGCGAACAGGTTCTGGCCGTCCTTCCACACGGACTGATGCACATGCATGCCCGAGCCGTTGTCGCCAACCACCGGCTTCGGCATGAAGGTAGCGGTCTTGCCGTAGGTGTGGGCGACGTTCTGGATCACGTACTTCTGCAGCTGGGTCCAGTCGGCGCGCTGCACCAGCGTGCTGAACTTGGTGCCGATTTCGTTCTGGCCCTGGCCGGCCACTTCGTGGTGGTGGACTTCAACGGGGATGCCCAGCGATTCCAGGATCAGGCACATTTCCGAACGCATGTCCTGGAAGGTGTCGATCGGGGCAACCGGGAAGTAGCCGCCCTTCTTGCCCGGACGGTGGCCGCTGTTGCCGTGCTCGAATTCCTTGCCCGACGACCACGGGGCTTCTTCGGAATGGATCTTCACGAAGCTGCCTTGCATGTCGACGTTCCAGGTCACGCCGTCGAAGATGAAGAATTCGGGTTCCGGGCCAAAGTAAGCGGTGTCGCCCAGGCCGGTGCTCTTCAGGTAGGCTTCGGCGCGCTTGGCGATCGAGCGCGGGTCGCGGTCATAGCCCTTGCCGTCCGACGGCTCGACTACGTCGCAAGTCAGCACCAGCGTCGGTTCTTCGTAGAACGGATCGACGTTGGCGGTATTCGGATCCGGCATCAGCAGCATGTCCGAAGCTTCGATACCCTTCCAGCCGGCAATCGACGAACCGTCGAAGGCGTGGCCGCTTTCGAACTTGTCTTCATCGAAGTGCGACACGGGCACGGAGACGTGTTGCTCCTTGCCTTTGGTATCGGTGAAACGGAAATCGACGAACTTGACGTCGTTTTCCTTCACCAGCTTCATCACGTCTGCAACGCTGTGGGCCATGCCAATCTCCTGGATATTCGGCGGAAGTCTGAGAAAGCCAATTCTTGGGCCTGTCGCCACCGGCACCGCTGCATAGTTGCCGCGCCGATCCGACCAGCCACGAAAGGACGAGGAATGTTAGCAGAAAGCATGCCAAGCAAACGCAACCTCTGCCACGCCCGGCCCGAAAAATGTGCAAGTCCGGGCGAACCGCGCACCGTGGCGGGGTTGGCGAGTAATGTCGAGCGACGACAATTCCCTGCCGGGTGGCGCACCAATAACACGCGAAAACGCGTGGCACCTCCCTATAAAACACCACAATGGTGCAATCAGCAAGTTGTCGCACCGTATCAGTGCGTACGCACCAAAATCGACCGGAACCTGCCCGCCGGTGACGCACTCCCGCGAGCAATCAGTCGCCGGGCCTTCGTGGCGCTATAGAATAGTGTGCTGCGGTCCTTCCGTCCGCCCCGGTTTGCCCCTATTCCATCCCTGTAATTTGTCACGCAGATGACCACCCGAGACGATCTCCTTCAGGCTGCCAGCCAGCGCCAGCAACAAAGCCAGCTCCCGTATTTCGGCGCGCTGTCTCCGCAGGAAGCCTATGCGCTGCTGCAGAACGACCCTTCCGCCGTGCTGGTCGACGTGCGCACACAGGCCGAACTGGACTGGGTGGGCGGCGTCGACTTGCCCGACGCGCAGTTTGCGCACGTCGAGTGGATGACCTATCCGGGCGGCGCGCAGAACGGCCGCTTCATCGACGAACTGAAAGCACGCGTGCCGGCCGATGTGCCGGTGCTGTTCCTGTGCCGCAGCGCCGCGCGTTCCAAGCACGCCGCGCGCGTGGCCACCGAAGCCGGCTACCGCTTCGCCATGGACGTGCTGGAGGGTTTCGAGGGCAACCGCGATGCGCAGCACCACCGCAAGACCGTCGAGGGCTGGTGCATGCACGGCCTGCCGTGGCACGGCGCCTGAGCGCCGCCGCGGCGTGAATGAAGAAGGGGCAGCCTGGGCTGCCCCTTTGTTTTTACTGCGCAGTGCGCCGTGCCCAGGCCTGCGCCTATGCCTGCGCGGATTCCCGCGCAGGTTGCTCCACCGTTTCGAAGCCCATCGCCTGCACACCCTCGAGCAGCATCGCATAGGCCGGGGCGACCAGCTCGGCCGGGCCCTTGACGCCCAGGTCGATATGCCGGCGCGCGAAGCGGTCACCACGTTGCACGTCGCCCACCGACGGCAGGCTGAACACGCGCACGCCTGGATGCGCCGCCTCGACCTTCTCCATCAGCGGCGTCAGCGTGGACTCGGGCGCCTCGAACACATAGAAGGCGCGCTCCTGCTGCCGCACCTGGTGGAACAGGTGCGCATACTCGTGGTCCAGCACCCACTCCATCATCGGCCACGCCATCACCGGAAAGCCCGGCATGAAGTGGTGATGCGCCACCGAGAAGCCGGGGATGCGGTTGTAGCTGTTGGGGATGATGCGCGCGCCCTCGGGAAACTCGCCCATCTTGAAACGGTGCTGGTTCTCCGGCAGGTTCAGGTCCGCCTTGATCGGGTCGCCGTTGGCAGTCTCGGCGATGCGCAGCGCGATCTGCTCGCGCGCCTCGGGATGCAGCGCCAGCGGCACGCCCAGCGCGGCGGCGGCGCACTGGCGGGTGTGGTCGTCCGGCGTGGCGCCGATGCCGCCGGTGCAGAAGACCACGTCTGAACCAGCGAACGTGCGCCGCAGCGTGGCGGTGATGCGGGCGCGGTCGTCGCCGACATACTCCGCCCAGTCCAGCGCCAGGCCGCGCGCGCCCAGCAGTTCGATGGTACGGCGCAGGTGCTTGTCTTCGCGCCGCCCCGACAGAATCTCGTCGCCAATGACGATCAGGCCAAAACCCATATTGCCCTCGCTTCAGGAATTTTCGATGCGGCGCACGTCCGACGGCGCCAGGTCGATCACATCGCCGCCCGGCGCCGGGCCGGCCGCCTGCGGGGCCGGTACCGCGGCACGCTCGGCACGCAGTTGCGCCAGCGCGCGCAGGCAGAAGTGGCCGAACCACAGCGCCGAGAAGATAAAGATCAGCACGTAGAGCCACAGCGTGCCGGCCAGCACGAACGGGAACAGGAAGATCACCGCCGCCGACGACACCCACAGCAGCGTCGGCGCCGAGCCCAGCAGGCCCACCGCCACGCCGATCACCAGCAGCGGCGTGCGGTGGCGGCGCACCAGCGTCTTGCGCTCTTCGGCACTGGCATGGTCGGCGAGCGCGTCATAGGTCATCACGCGGTAGGTCAGCCAGCCCCACAGCACCGGCGGGATCAGCGCAAAGAATGGCGGGATCAGCCACAGCGGCAGCGTCACCACCACCAGCAACAGGAAGACGACGGTGCTGCCGAGCGAGTGCAACACGCTGCCGAGCACACTGCCGCCATGGGACTTGCTCAGATCGGGATAGCCGCGCTCGAGATGACGCACTACCGCCGGCACCGAGAACACGCCGATAAACATCAGCATGGAGGCAATCACCAGCGGGACCGCCAGCGCCGCGACAAACAGCGGCGCCACCACGGCCCGCATCGACTGCAGGCCGAACCAGTCCAGCACGCTGTAGATCCAGCTGGTCAGGATGGAGGTTTCGAGGAAGCCGCGCGTGGCGGTCATGATGGGGTCCCAGCCCCACCACAGGAGGCCGCCCCACAGCAGCGTGGCCAGGACGAAAGGCAGCACGGTCAGCATCAGCATGCGGGGATGCAACTGGCTGACGAGGGCGCGGCCAAACGAGCGGAAAATATCGTTCATGCAGTCGATGGCAAACAGGAGGAAAGGCGCCGGGCGCGGCGGAAGTCCGTATGGAAGTCCAGATGTGCCGGACCGGCGGCGACCCGGAACACTAGCATACGCCACTTGCCGCCGCGGCGCGCCATCGGGCGCCGCGGGTGGAGGAATGCCTCGAAACCGCCCGCTTCAGCGCAGCCGCAGCAGGCGCTTGATGCCGTACCACTGGTGGGCCAGGAAGCCCGCGCCGTAGTCGTGGCCCTTGCCCACCGGTGGTGGCAGCTGATCGCGGATGCCGGTCGGGTGGTAGGTCTCGGTGAACACCGCAGTGCCGAACAGCATGTCCCACCACGGGAAGATCACGCCGAAGTTGCAGCCGCCCAGGCGCGTCGGGGCGCCGTTTGCTTCATGCCCGATACCTACCGCGTGGTGGGTGCGGTGAAAGCGCGGCGAAATCAGCAGGCGCTCGCCGAGCGCACCGAAATGCAGCCGCACGTTGGCATGCTGCAGGCTCTGCAGCAGCTGCGACAGCGCCACCAGCAGCACATACTGCGACGGCTCCACGCCAACGCCCAGCGCCACCAGCGCGAACACGAAGTCGCGCAGCATGTCGTCGAGCAGGTGGTTGCGGTTGTCGCTCCATAGCGTCATCTGGCGCTGGCTGTGGTGCACCGCGTGCAGGTGCCACCACCAGCGAAACGTGTGCGACAGTCGGTGGTACCAGTAGTCGAGCAGGTCGAACAGCAGCAGGTAGACGTAGAAGCTGACCAGCGGCACCGAGGTCACGCCCGGCCACCAGTCTTCGACGTTGATGCGGTGCCAGCCCATCAGCCGCACGTGGCCTTCGATGGCGTCGGTCAGCGGCGCCAGCAGGAAGAACATGGCCAGCCGGAACAGCCCCAGCCGATGGATCACCGTATAGAACATGTCGGTGCGGATCGCGGCGCGGTCGGCCACCGGCTCGACCGGGCGCCACTTCTCCAGCGGGCCCAGGATCAGCGCCATCACGACAAGCTGCACCAGCCCCACCAGCAGCCATTCCGTGCCGGTGAAGGCCTCCTCGGCATAGCGGCCAAACCCGAGGTCGTAGACCACGGGCAGCACCACGCCCTGGAACAGCGCGCCTTCGACCAGGCCGATCCAACCGTTGAGCGTCTCCCACATTACCGCCTGCCCTCCTGTTGTCCGTTGGCCTTCGCCGTGCTTGCCGCGTGGCGGGCAATCCAGTCACGGTAGGCCGGATGCTCGCGCAGCGTCGCGAAGCAGAAGCCCTTGCGCTCCAGGCCGGCGAGCAGCGGCTCCAGCACGCCGGGCGCCCAGGGGTCCTTGCGCGACCAGATGCCCAGGTGCGCCATGGTGATGTCGCCGTCGCGCAGGTTGGCCAGCGCGCGCTCGAGCAGCACCGCATTGGGATACCGGTCCGACGCCAGCTCATCGCCCAGAAAACCCGGCGGTGCCCAGCCGACGTGGCGGAAGCCGCACTGCTCGCCCCACTGCAGCGTCTGCGGTGCGGTGCGCCCGCCCGGAGCGCGCCACAGCGGCACCATGTCGGCGCCGGTCATGCCGCGAAAGGCCTCGGCGCTGCGGCGCAACTCGCGGCAGAAGCCGGCGGCGTCCATCGCCATGTCCTTGCCCGCCTGCGCGCCGAACTGCGGCCGCATGGTCACCTGCCCAGCGCGCACGCCGCGCAGGTAGACGTGGTCGAAAGTATGTGTGCCGAAGGCGTGGCCATCCGCCACCAGCGCCTTCCAGTACGGCGCCCAGGACGAATCGAGCGAGCTGTCCTGGCGCACCGTGGGCTCGTTGGCCAGGAAGAAGGTGGCGCGGATATGGTGGCGGCGCAGCGTGTCGGCGATCAACTGCGCCTGGCTCATGCTGCCGGTATCGAAGGTCAGGTACAGCGTGCCGGCCGGGCAGGACTTTGCTGCAGGCTGGCCGGCGTCGGCCGCCTGCAGCGCGGACGGCAACGCGCAGGCGAGCGCCAGCGCGGCCAGGATCTTCCTGAGCCGCCCGGATCGCGAAGCCTTGGTGTCGCGCATGGTTCCTGCCCTGCCTCGTTCAATACAGCGGCGCGCGCGTGCGGAAATAGATACCGTGCGGCGAGCGCCCGACGCGCACGGTCTTGACCAGCTTGCGATTTGCCACGTCGATCAGGCCGACCGAGCGCGCCCAGCGGAAGGTGACCCACAGCGTCTTGCCGTCGGCGGTCAGTTCCATGTCGTCCGGGCCTGGCGGCAGGCCGGTGATATCGCCTATCTTGGTCAGCGTCTGCTGGTCGATGATGCTGATGCTGCCGGTCACGCGGTTGCTCAGGAACAGGTGGCGCTTGTCGCCCACGGCGCGGAAGTTGTGCGCGCCCTTGCCGGTCTGGATCTGCTTGACCACGGTGCGGGTGCGCCAGTCGATCACGGCCACATAATCCGCGCCAGTCATGCCGACCAGTAGGTATTTCTGGTCCGGCGTGACCCAGATGCCCGCCGGCGCCGAGCCGGTCTCCATGCGCCACATCACGTTCTGCGTGACCAGGTCGATGGCGACCACCTCGTTGGAATCCTGCAGCGTAATAAAGGCGATGCGGCTGTCAGTGGTAAAGGCGATATGGCTGGGGGTTTTGGCCAGCGGAAACTGCTTGGCCAGCTTCAGCGCCTTGCCGTCCCAGCGATACAGGTCGACCCGGTCGAGCCGGTTGCCGGTGGCGACGAACCACTTCTGGTCCGGCGAAAAGCCGATCTGGTACGGGTCGTCGATATTCGGCACGCGCTGCTGAACCTTGCCGCTGACCGGATCCAGGAACACCAGGTCATTGCCGACCGCATTGGCGACGATCAGCGATTTGTCGTCCGGCGTCGCGATCAGATGGTGCGGCTCCTTGCCGATCGGGAAGGTGTCGAGAACCTTCTGCGAATCCTTGTCGATCAGCGTGACCGTTGCATCACCCGAATTGAGGATCACCACCACTTCCGCCGATGCCGGTGCGGCCAGCAGGCCCAGCGCCAGGGCGCCCACCGTGATCCCACCAGCCACAACACGACGCAATGCGAACATAAGACCCGCTAAGAGAATACCGAACCGGCGATTCTAACGTTTGGGCGCGGCAATCCGCTGACGTCCCGGCTGACGACAGACAAGAATTCAGCAGAATGTTGCGCCGGCACGACCAACGGCCGCTCACAGCGGCTCCCGGCTGCTCAGCGCTGCATCGATTCCCACACTTTCTGCAGCCGCTTGACCGACATCGGCACTGGGGTGCGCAGCTCCTGGGCGAACAGCGCGATGCGCAGCTCCTCCAGCATCCAGCGGAATTCCTCCAGCCGCGCATCCTCGCCGCCCCGGCCCTGGGTGCGGAGCTGTTTTTCCGCCCGCTGCCACTGCTGCACCAGCGGCGCCATCTCCTGCACGCGCTGGCTGTCGCGCCCCGGGTCACCCTTGAGCTTGTCCACGCGCATGGCGATGCCCTTCAGGTAGCGCGGGAAATGAACCAGCTGCATGTATGGGTTCTCGTCGATAAAGCGCTTGCCCATCAGCCGGCCAATCTGGCTTTCCATGTCTGCGTAGGCCGCGGGGAACGGCTTGGCCTGCAGCAGCTTGCGCGGCAGGCTGGCGTATTCGGCAAGGATGGCGCCCACCAGCCGCGCGATTTCCTGAGCCAGCAGCGACAGCCGGGTGCGCCCTTCGTCCTTGCGGGCATTGAACTCGGCCTCGTTGCGCGGCAGCGGCGCCTGCAGGCAGGCACGTTCCAGCGCCAGCATGACGATCTGGTCGCGCAGCATTTCCTGCGTGCCCAGCGTCATGTACTGCATCGCCATCTGCTGCAGGCCCGGGATGTTCTTCTCGATGAACTTGACCTGCTCGCGCAGCTGCAGCGCGAACAGCCGGCGCAGCCCCAGGTAGTGGATGCGGGCCGCTTCCTGCGGGTCGTCGAAGACTTCCACGTCGCAGTGTGTGCTGCGGTCGACCAGTGCCGGGTAGCCGAACAGGGTCTGGCTGCCCTTGCGGATCTCCAGCAGCTCGGGCAGTTCGCCGAAGCTCCAGCCGGTCAGGTTCTCATACTTGCCAGGCTCGGCCGCGGCCAGCGGCGCCGCCTGGTCCGGGGACTGGGTGGCCGCCTGTGCCGCCGCTTGTGCCGCGACCCGCTGGAACGATTGCTGCGCCTGCCCGCCCAGCTCGCCACGGAGCTGGGCCAGATTGCGGCCCATATCAAGCTGGCGGCCGTGCTCGTCGATCACCTTGAAGTTCATCGAGTGGTGCGCGGGCAGCGTTTCCAGCTTGAAATCGGCGCGCTTGACCATGGTGCCAGTCTGCTCGCGGATATCGGCAATCAGCACGTCGAGCAACTCGCCCTCGCCGAACGGCTGGCGCGCGACAAACCCCGCTGCGTACTCCGGCAGCGGCACGCAGTGGCGGCGCAGCTTCTGCGGCAGCGACTTGAGCAGCAGGTGCACCTTCTCCTTGATCATGCCCGGCACCAGCCAGTCGGCGCGCTCCTGCCGCACCTGGTTGAGCGCGTACAGCGGCACGGTCAGCGTCACGCCGTCGCGGTGGCTGCCCGGCTCGAAGTGGTAAGTCAGCCCCATGTCGACCCCGGCCACGTTCATGGCCTTGGGGAACAGATCGGTGGTGATGCCGGCCGCCTCGTGCCGCATCAGCTCGTCGCGGTTCAGGTAGAGCAGCTTGCGGTCTTTGGCGCTTTCGGCCTGGTACCACTGCTCGAAGGTGGCCTGCTGGTTGATATCCGCCGGGATCGCGCCATCGTAGAAGGCGTAGATCAGCTCGTCGTCGACGAGCACGTCCTGGCGGCGCGACTTGTGCTCCAGGTTCTCGATCTCGCGCACCAGGCGCTGGTTATGGGCGTAGAACGGCAGGCGCGTGTCGAACTCGCCCTCGACCAGCGCGCGGCGGATAAAGAGCTCGCGTGCTTCCTTCGGGTTCATCGGCCCGTAGTGGACGCGGCGATGCTGATAGACCACCAGACCGTACAGCGTGGCGCGTTCCAGCGCCAGCACCTGGCCGGCCTTCTTTTCCCAGTGCGGGTCGCTCCAGCTCACCTTGAGCAGGTGGCCGCCGATTTGCTCGAGCCACTCGGGCTCGATGCGCGCGAGGGTGCGCGCGAACAGCCTGCTGGTTTCGACCAGCTCGGCGGCCACGATCCAGCGCCCCACCTTGCGCGCGATCAGCGAGCCCGGCCACAGGTGGAACTTGATGCCGCGCGCGCCCAGGTATTCGCGGCCCTTGCCGTCACCGTCCTCGATGCGGCAGCCGACGTTCCCGAGCAAACCCGTCAGCAGGGCCTTGTGGACCTGCTCGTAGGTGGGCTCGCTGTCGTTCAGCCGCCAGCCTTGCTCCGTGACCGTGGTCAGCAACTGCGAATGGACATCGCGCCACTCGCGCAGGCGCAGGTGCGACAGGAAGTTGGCCCGGCACTGGTCCTGCAGCTGGCGGTTGGACTTCTTGTGCGCGACCGCGTCCTCGAACCACTTCCACAGCTTGACCCAGCCCAGGAACTCGGACTTCTCGTCCATGAACTTGCGATGCGCCTGGTCGGCGGCTTCCTGCGCTTCCTGCGGGCGGTCGCGCGGGTCCTGCACCGATAGTGCGCTGGCGATGATCAGCACCTCGCGCAGGCAATGGTGCTCGCGCGCCGCGAGAATCATGCGCGCAACGCGCGGGTCCAGCGGCAGCTTGGCCAGCTGGCGGCCGGTGCCGGTGAGCTGATTGGCGTCGTCGACCGCGCCCAGTTCCTGCAAGAGCTGGTAGCCGTCGGCGACGGCGCGGCCCAGCGGTGGCTCGATAAACGGGAACGCCTCGATATCGGTCAGCCGTAGCGCCTTCATGCGCAGGATCACCGCGGCCAGCGACGAGCGCAGGATCTCTGGATCGGTGAAGCGCGGCCGACCGGCGAAATCGGTCTCTTCATACAGCCGGATGCACACGCCGTTGGCCACGCGACCGCAACGGCCGGCGCGCTGGTTGGCGGCGGCCTGCGAGATCGCCTCGACCTGCAGTTGCTCGACCTTGTTGCGGTAGGAGTAGCGCTTGACGCGCGCCAGCCCGGTATCGACCACGTAGCGGATGCCCGGCACCGTCAGCGAGGTTTCGGCGACATTGGTCGCCAGCACGATGCGGCGTGCGTTCGACGGCTTGAACACCCGCTCCTGCTCCTGCACCGACAGCCGCGCGAACAGCGGCAGGATTTCGGTATGCGGCGGATGGTGCTTGCGCAGCGCCTCGGCGGCTTCGCGGATCTCGCGCTCGCCGGGCAGGAACACCAGCACATCGCCGGGGCCCACGCGGCACAGTTCGTCCACGGCCTCGACGATGCCGTCGTAGAGGTCGCGCTCGCGTGCCTGAGCATTGCGCGGCACGCCACCGGGAGGCACGTCCTCGGTGATCGGGCGGTAGCGGACTTCCACGGGGTACAGCCGGCCGCTGACCTCGATCACCGGCGCCGGCTTGCCGTTCGATGCGAAATGCCCGGCAAAGCGCTGCGCATCGATCGTCGCCGACGTGATGATCACCTTCAGGTCCGGCCGCTTCGGCAGGATCTGGCGCAGGTAGCCGATCAGGAAGTCGATGTTCAGGCTGCGCTCGTGCGCCTCGTCGATGATGAGGGTGTCGTACGCGCGCAGCAGCGGATCGTTCTGGGTTTCGGCCAGCAAAATGCCATCGGTCATCAGCTTGACCGACGCGCCCGACGACATGGTGTCGTTGAAGCGCACCTGATAGCCCACATGCTCGCCCAGCGGCGTGCCGAGTTCCTGCGCGATGCGCTTGGCCGTCGAGGTGGCAGCGATACGCCGGGGCTGCGTGTGGCCGATCAGCCCCCCACCCTCGCGACCCGGGCCACGCCCGATCGACAGGCAGATCTTGGGGAGCTGCGTGGTCTTGCCCGAGCCGGTCTCGCCCGACACGATCACCACCTGGCTGGCCAGCAGCGCCGCGGCGATCTCGTCGCGGCGGGCCGAGACCGGCAGGGCCTCGGGGAAGGTAATCGGCGGCAACGGGTTGACGGGCCGCGGCGGCCGCGGCGGCCGCGCCTCGCGGGGCCCGCGCGGCTGGCGCTGGCCGGGCTCGCCGGCTGGACGGCCGGCGGCGGGTTCGGGACGGCCGGCTGGCTGTTTTGCCGGCCCCCTGGCCTGATCTCTGGCCGGCCGGGACTGGGCTGGGGACGCGGACTGGCCGACACCGGCGCTCTGGCGCGGGGAGGCGGGCTTGGGGGGCTGGACTGGACGTTGCTCTGACATTGGCCGGGATTATAATCCGCGGCATGAACGCCAGAACCGACGCGCCCCAGCCGGCGCCCTCCTCTTCCGCACCGGGGGAGCCGCCCGCCACGGCCGAACTGCCCCTGCCCGCCCCGGCCTCCGCCGTGCCCGCCACCGCACCGGTGGTCGCCAGCGCCGACGCCATCGACCGCAGCGGCCCCGACCACCAGCAGTTCGTCGACTGGCTGCGCATGGTGGCACCGTACATCCACGCCTTCCGCGGCAAGACGTTCGTGATCGCATTCGCGGGCGAACTGGTCAAGTCGGGCGTGCTCAATGCGCTGGTCAACGACGTCGCGCTGCTGCACGCGATGGGCATGCAGATCGTGCTGGTGCACGGCTCGCGCCCGCAGGTGGAGGAGCAACTGGCGCTGCGCCAGGTCGAGTCGCAATTCGTCGACGGCGTGCGCATCACCGACAACGCCGCGCTCGAATGCGCCAAGGAAGCCGCCGGCGAACTGCGCCTGGACATCGAGGCCGCCTTCAGCCAGGGCCTGCCCAATACGCCGATGGCCGGCGCCCAGCTCTCGGTGATTTCCGGCAACTTCGTCACCGCGCGCCCGGTCGGCATCGTCAACGGCACCGACTACCAGCACACCGGCCTGGTGCGCAAGATCGACGCCGAGTCGGTGCGCATGTCGCTGTCGCACGGCAAGGTGGTGCTGCTGTCGCCGCTGGGCTTCTCGCCCACCGGCCAGGCCTTCAACCTGTCGATGGAAGACGTGGCCAGCGCCACCGCCACGGCGATGAAGGCCGACAAGCTGATTTTTATCACCGAGGTGCCGGGCGTGCCCGACCCGGTCGGCAAGCTGATGCAGGAAATGTCGCTGCGCACCGCGGTCGAGCGCCTGCAGAACAACCACCTGCCGCCGGATGTGGCCAACTACCTGCAGCACCTGGTCAAGGCGCTCAAGGGCGGCGTGCCGCGCGCGCACCTGATCCCCTACTCGCTCGACGGCTCGGTGCTGCTGGAGCTGTTCCTGCATGACGGTGTCGGCACCATGCTGTCCGACACCGACCTGGAAAGCCTGCGCGAAGCCACGCTCGACGACGTCGGCGGCATCGTGCAGCTGATCGAGCCGCTGGAGCAGGACGGCACGCTGGTGCCGCGCGGACGCCACCTGATCGAGCGCGATATCGGCAACTTCTCGGTGATCGAGCACGACGGCGTGCTGTTCGGCTGCGCCGCGCTGTACGACTACCCGCGCGAGAACATGGGCGAGATGGCCTGCCTGACCGTATCGCAGGAAGCCCAGGGCACCGGCGATGGCGAGCGCCTGCTCAAGCGCATCGAGCGCCGCGCCCGCGCGCTCGGCCTGGAAAAGCTGTTCGTGCTCACCACCCGCACCGAGCACTGGTTCCTCAAGCGCGGCTTCGTGCACGCCAACGTCGACGACCTGCCCGAGGACAAGCGCAAGCTCTACAACTGGCAGCGCAAGTCGATGGTGCTGATGAAAAAGCTGTAACGCCGTAGGGGCAATCGCCGCCGCGCCGCGCCCGGCCGCCCCGCTTGGCTACAATAGCGCCAGCGCCTCAGCAAAGTCTAACGAACGTACAAGGAGTCCCCATGGCCCGCACGGTCCATTGCATCAAGCTGAACAAGGAAGCCGAAGGCCTCGACTTCCCGCCGCTGCCCGGCGAACTGGGCAAGAAGATCTGGCAAAGCGTGTCGAAGGAAGCCTGGGCCGGCTGGCTCAAGCACCAGACCATGCTGATCAACGAGAACCGCCTGAACATGGCCGACGCCCGCGCGCGCCAGTACCTGCTCAAGCAGACCGAGAAGTACTTCTTCGGCGAAGGTGCCGACCAGGCGCAGGGCTACGTGCCGCCACAGTCCTGAACTGGACCGCCGGCAATGACAAAGGGGTGCCTCAGGCACCCCTTTTTGCTGTGTAGCGGACGACTGCGTTCAGTAGTTGGTACGCTGCACGCCGTCGCCGGTACCCAGCAGCAGCACATCCGCGCCTCGCAGCGCGAACAGGCCCACCGTGACCACGCCCGGCACCTGGTTGATGGCCGACTCCAGGCCACGCGGGTCGTCGATCTTCAGCCCGGCCACATCCAGGATCACATTGCCGTTGTCGGTCTTGTAGATGCCACCTTCCTTGGTCATGCGCAGGCGCGGCTGGCCGCCCAGGGCCTGCAGCTTGCGCGCGACCGCGGCACGTGCCATCGGAATCACCTCGACCGGCAGCGGGAACGTGCCCATGGTCTGGACCAGCTTGCTGCCGTCGGCGATGCAGACGAAGCGCTTTGCCACCGAGGCCACGATCTTTTCGCGCGTGAGCGCGCCACCGCCGCCCTTGATCATGGCGCCGCTGGCGTCGATCTCGTCGGCGCCGTCGACGTACACGGGAATCTCATCCACTTCATTCAGGTCAAGCACCTTGAAGCCGTGCTGCTGCAGGCGGCGCGTGGAAGCCTCGGAGCTCGACACCGCACCCGCGAAACGCTCCTTGAACGCCGCCACGGCGTCAATGAAGAGGTTCGCGGTGGAGCCGGTGCCCACGCCGAGCACGGCGCCTTCGGGAACTTCCTGCTTCACGTAGTCGGCGGCGGCTTGCGCCACCAGCGCCTTGAGTTCATCCTGAGTCATGACAACAGCCAGATTGCGTTGGGGGGAAAACGCACAGTGTAGCGGATTGCGGCGGCATGGCTCGCGGGCGACGGTACAATGGACCAGACCCGGGCAGCCTGTACGCCCCTCGGATGCCCGCAGACAATTCAGCCCACGACATAGCGACCATGAACCAGCTCGAACAACTCAAGCAGTTCACCACGGTGGTGGCCGATACCGGCGACTTCCAGCTGATGAAGCAATACACCCCGAAGGACGCGACCACCAATCCGTCGCTGATCCTGAAGGCGGTGCAGAAACCCGAATACCGGCACCTGCTGGAGCAGGCCGTGCGGGACCACCACGGCAACGGCGGCGTGGATGCGGTGATGGACGAAGTGCTGATCGCCTTCGGCTGCGAGATCCTGGCGATCGTGCCCGGACGCGTGTCGACCGAGGTCGATGCGCGCCTGTCGTTCAATACCGAAGCCACCGTGGCCAAGGCGCGCCACCTGATCCAGCTCTACGAGCAGCGCGGCATCGCGCGCGAGCGCGTGCTGATCAAGATCGCCTCCACCTGGGAAGGCATCCGCGCGGCCGAGATCCTGCAGCGCGACGGCATCCGCTGCAAT
The DNA here is from genome assembly GCF_040149425.2 of Cupriavidus sp. DF5525. Lineage (NCBI taxonomy): Bacteria > Pseudomonadati > Pseudomonadota > Betaproteobacteria > Burkholderiales > Burkholderiaceae > Cupriavidus > Cupriavidus sp. DF5525. The sequence continues at coordinate 3,053,746 of NZ_CP168265.1, forward strand.
ATGACGCTGCTGTTCTCGCTGGTGCAGGCGGTGGCCTGCGCCGAGGCCGGCGCGCAGCTGATCTCGCCCTTCGTCGGCCGCATCTTCGACTGGTACAAGAAGCAGGCCGGCGAGCAGTGGGACCCGGTCGCCAACGGCGGCGACAACGACCCGGGCGTGCGCTCGGTGCGCCAGATCTACGACTACTACAAGAAGTTCGGGTACCCGACCGAGGTGATGGGCGCAAGCTTCCGCAGCACCGCGCAGATCCTGTCGCTGGCCGGCTGCGACCTGCTGACCATCAGCCCGGAGCTGCTCGAGCAACTGGCCGCCGGCCAGGGCCCGGTCGAGCACAAGCTGTCGGTGGACCAGGCGCAGGCCGCCAATATCGCCCGCATTGCGGCCGACGAGCCGTCCTTCCGCTGGCAGCTCAATGAAGATGCGATGGCCACCGAGAAGCTGGCCGAAGGCATCCGCCTGTTCGCGGCGGATGCGGTCAAGCTGGAAAAGCTGATCGGGGAGATCGCTAAGTAAGGGAAGTCCGGGCGCCCCCGCCCGGACCCAGGCTCAGCCGGCCGAGGGTGCCGGTTGCGACCACAGCAGAGGCAGGCATTCCCCTGCCGCTGCCGTCAGCAAGAGATCCGCGGTCTGGTCCAGCGCCGACGGCTGTGGATTCACCACGATCACCGGCGCGCCATGCTCGCTGGCCACACCCGGCAAACCCGCCGCCGGATACACCAGCCCCGAGGTGCCGACCACCAGGCACAGGTCGCAGGTCTGCGCCGCGTGCTCGGCGCGGTAGCGGGCCACGCGCGGCAGGTCTTCCCCAAACCACACCACACCCGGGCGCATCAGTGCGCCGCAGAGGTCGCAGCGCGGCGGCATGCCCGGCAGCGCGGTGGCCTCGTTGCAGCGCCCGCATCCGTCCAGCCACTTGTTGGCGAACAGGTTGCCGTGCAGCTCGATCACGTGTTCGCTGCCGGCGCGCTGGTGCAGGCCGTCAACGTTCTGGGTCACCAGCGTGACCCGCTTCTGCGCGGCCAGCGCCACCAGCGCGTGGTGCGCCGGATTGGGCTGCACGGCCGCGACCAGGTCGCGCCGGTGCAGGTACCACTCCCACACCAGTGCAGGCTGGCGGCGGTAGGCGCCTTCGCTCGCGAGCTCTTCCGGGTCGAACTGCTCCCACAGGCCGGTCATGGCATCGCGGAAGGTCGGCACGCCGGACTCGGCCGAAATGCCGGCGCCGGTCAGCACGAAGATATTGTTCGCGCCGGCGATCAGCCGGCGCGCTTCCTCAAGTCCCGGCTGAGCGGAGATATGGGAATCGCCTGCCATGCGTTCAGCGCGGCAGCCGCCGCTGGCGCACCGCCTCGTACAGGCACACGCCGCTGGCCACCGAGACGTTCAGGCTTTCCACGCCACCCGCCATCGGGATGCCGACCAGCTCGTCGCACGTCTCGCGCGTCAGGCGGCGCATGCCCTCGCCTTCTGCGCCCATCACGATCGCGGTCGGGCCCTTGAAGTCGATGTCGTACAGCGATTTCTCGGTGCCGTCGGCGGTACCGATCACCCAGATGCCGCGCTCCTGCAGTTCGCGCAGCGTGCGCGCCAGGTTGGTCACGGTGATATAGGGCACGGTCTCGGCCGCGCCGCTGGCGACCTTGGCCACGGTGGCATTGAGGCCGACGCTGCGGTCCTTGGGTGCGATCACGGCGTGCGCGCCGGCGCCATCGGCCACGCGCAGGCAGGCGCCCAGGTTGTGCGGATCGGTGACGCCGTCTAGCACCAGCAGCAGCGGCGTGCCCTCGATGCCGTCGAGCAGTTCATCCAGGTTCAGCGCCAGCGCCACGTCTTCGGCGCGCGCCACCACGCCCTGGTGGCGGTCGGTGCCGGCCATGCCGCGCAGGCGCTCGGCATCGACGGGATGCAGGCGCACGCCCAGGCTCTCGGCCAGGCGGACGAAGTCCTGCATGCGCCGGTCGCGGCGGGCGGATTCGATATAGACGTCGGTCACGCCTTTTGCGTCTTGGCGCAGGCGTGCGGTCACGGCGTGAAAGCCGATCAGGAGTTTGTTTTTGGCCATGGGCGCGATTGTACTCGCCCCGGCCCGCACCGCCGCGCAAGGTGCGGCTGTGGGGGGCGGCGGCCATTGCGGCCGCCGCAGGCTTCAGCGCTTGCGCGGGGTGCGCGAGGTCTTGGCGGCCGACTTGCCCGCCGGCTTGGCCGATCGCGACTTAGAGGCCGGCTTGCGCGGTTTTTCCAGGTGCGAGGGCTTGGGCTTGGCGGCGCGCTTGGCCGGCTTGCCGCCGGTCTTGACGTGCGGCTTGAGCGGTGTGATCACGGCCTCGAACACCGGCTGCTCTTCGATCACGCGGTCCAGCGTCTCGTCGAACGATTCCTCCGGCTTGGACGAACCGCCCAGCAGTGCCGCCAGCTGGCGGCCCTTCTTGCGCGCCGGCACCGCATGGGCGGCCGGTACGCGCGGCTGAGTTTCAGTGCCCGGAACGCGGGCACGCAGGGTTTTCGCCGAGGGCTCCTGCACCAGGCGGAAATCGATCTTGCGTGCATCCAGGTCCACACGCGACACCTGCACGCGCACGCGGTCGGTCAGGCGGTAGCGGATGCCGGTGCGTTCGCCGCGCAGTTCGTTGCGGGCCTCGTCGTACTGGAAGTAATCGCTGCCCAGTTCGGTGACGTGGACCAGGCCTTCGACATACAGCTCGTCGAGCTGCACGAAGATGCCGAACGAGGTCACGGCGCTGATCGTGCCGGCGAAGTCACTGCCGAGCTTGTCGCGCATGAAGTAGCACTTGAGCCAGGCCTCGACATCGCGTGAGGCCTCGTCGGCACGGCGCTCGTTGGCCGAGCAGTGCAGGCCGAGCTCGTCCCAGATCGCCTCATTGCGCTTGGCGCGCGCCGCCGTCAATTCGGCCTTCTGCTCGGCGTCCTTGGCCTGCAGCTTGCGCGCCTTGGGCGAGATCGCCGTATTCAGTTCGGTGCCGTGGGCAAAGGCCGGCTGGTACTTGGTATGCGCCAGCACTGCCTTGATCGCGCGGTGCACCAGCAGGTCCGGATAGCGGCGGATCGGGCTGGTGAAGTGCGCATAGGCTTCATACGACAGGCCGAAGTGGCCGATATTGTCCGGGCTGTAGACCGCCTGCTGCATCGAGCGCAGCAGCATGGTCTGCAGCATCGGCGCGTCGGGGCGGGACTTGATCTTGTCCATCACCTCGGCGTAGTCCGAGGCCTGCGGCTTGTCGCCGCCGCCGAGCGACAGGCCGGCGGTGCGCAGGAACTCGCGCAGGTTCTTCAGCTTTTCTTCGCTGGGGCCGGCGTGGATCCGGTACAGCGCCGGGTGCTTGAAGCGTTCGAGGAAGTCGGCCGCGCACACGTTGGCGGTCAGCATGCATTCCTCGATCAGCCGGTGCGCGTCGTTGCGCGTGCGCGGCAGGATCTGCTCGATCTTGCCCTGCGCGTTGCAAACGATATAGGTCTCGGTGGTATCGAAGTCGATCGCGCCGCGCGCGCGCCGCGCCTTGAGCAGTACCTGGAACAGCTCGTACAGGTTCTGCAGGTGCGGTACCAGTTCGCTGCGCTTGTGCGCCTCGGGGCCCTTGGTGTTGGACAAGACCGACCAGACCTCGTTGTAGGTCAGGCGTGCAGTCGAGTGCATCACGGCCGGATAGAACTGATAGCCCTTGATTTCGCCCTTGGCGGTGATCACCGTATCGCACACCATGCACAGCCGGTCCACGGCGGGGTTGAGCGAGCACAGGCCATTGGACAGCTTCTCCGGCAGCATCGGTATCACCCGCCGCGGGAAGTAGACCGAGGTGGCACGATCCAGCGCATCGGCATCCAGCGGCGTCCCAGGGCGCACGTAGTGCGACACGTCGGCGATCGCCACGATCAGGCGCCAGCCCTTGGCGCGGCCTATCCTGACCGGCTCGCAGTAGACCGCGTCGTCGAAGTCGCGCGCGTCTTCGCCGTCGATGGTCACCAGCGGGATATCGCGCAGGTCGATGCGGTGGTCCAGGTCGGCCTGGCGCACCTCGTCGGGCAGCGCGGCGGCTTCCTGGGCGGCTGCGGGCGAGAACGCATGCGGCACGCCGTACTTGCGCACTGCGATCTCGATCTCCATGCCGGGATCGTCGATGTCGCCCAGCACTTCCACCACGCGGCCCACCGGCTGCACGTAGCGGTCGGGGTACTCGATCAGCTCGACGCTGACCACCTGCCCCACGCGCGCCTTGCCCTGGGCCTTGGGCGGGATCAGGATGTCCTGGCTGATGCGCTTGTCCTCGGGCGCCACCACCAGCACGCCGCCCTCGCTGAGCAGGCGGCCGATGACGAAGCGGTTGGCGCGCTCGATGATCTCGACGATCTGCCCTTCGGGCCGGCCGCGGCGGTCGTAGCCCACCACGCGCACCTGCGCGCGGTCATTGTGCATGGCCTTCTGCAGTTCGCGTTCGGGCAGGAAGATATCGTCCTCGCCGTCGTCGCGGATCAGGAAGCCGAAGCCGTCGCGGTGGCCTTGCACCCGGCCGGTGACGAAGTTCGGCTGGTGGGCCAGCTCATAGCGGCCCTTGCGGTTCAGTTCGATCTGGCCGTCGCGTTCCATCGCCGCCAGGCGCTTCTGGAAGCCGTCATGCTCCTTGCGCGTGACTGCCAGGGACTTGGCGATATCGCCGGCCGACAGAGGGGATCCCGAGGTTCTCAGCACGCCCAGGATTTCTTCCCGGCTGGGGATCGGATAGCTGTTCTGATTCAATTTTTTCTGGAAACTATTTGACAAAATTCTCGCGCTCCCTATAATGAGCGCTTCGGTTGTTTCGACACCTGCCCAGGTGGCGGAATTGGTAGACGCACTAGGTTCAGGTCCTAGCGGTGGCAACACTGTGGAGGTTCGAGTCCTCTCCTGGGCACCAGATCACCGGAAAACCCGCAGCGCTTTCAAGCCCTGCGGGTTTTTTGTTTTTGACGCTTGGTTCGCGTACCAGATCCGGCAACTTGCACTCCTTGCTTGGCGGCACTGCGTGCCGCGGTGTCATACCTGTGAGCGTAAGGGGTTTTTCCCGTCCGCGAAACCGCGCACCGTACCCCGCGCGGCAGCCGAACCACAACGGAACGGCAATGTCGAGGAGTGTAACAGCTTCAGTGGCGATTCCGGCATTCCGGCCAGGATCTCGATGGCGGACTATGCCATCGCGATGCCCGACGAGATCGAGAAGCTGGCGCAATCGCACCAGCGTTTCACGGTCGGCTACTGAAGCCTTCCGGTGCCGTGCCCCGGGCAGAGCGCCACGGGCATGGCAAGTGGCGGCGTCGTTCAGTCGCGCGCGCCGTCGTCCAGCAGGCTGGCGCGCTTGCCGCGCTTGAGCCAGGCGGCCAGGTTGTGCGGGCGCAGCGTGTCGTACTCTTCGAACGGCTGGTGGATCCAGGGGTTCGACTCCAGGAAGGTCACGTGGTAGTCCGGCTCGACCTTAGAGCACGCCTTGTACCACAGCACCGCCGAGCGCACCTCGGTCACCGCCGGGTAGCGTTCCTTCAGGTGGCGGCCCACGCGCTCGAGCGTGATGCCCGAATCCACCAGGTCGTCGACCAGCAGGATCTTGCCGGTCAGTTCGCCGCGGGTCATGGTGATGTACTGCGCGATATCCAGGTCGCCCTGCTGCGTGCCGGCAGCCTCGCGGTAGCTGCTGGTGGCCAGAATGGCCAGCGGCACGTCGAAGATGCGCGACATCTGATCGCCCACGCGCAGCCCGCCGCGCGCCAGGCACAGGATCTTGTCGAACTTCCAGCCCGACTCATGCACGTTCAGCGACAGGCGTGCGATCAGGCGATGGTATTCGTCCCAGGACACCCACAGGTTCTCGTCATCGTTCGTAGGCAGGTTCATGGCTTTACTCTTTGTATCTTCGCGGTCGGTTGACCGATGTGGCTCGGCCCGCTTGCGCGGGCCGATTGTCTGTAGCAGTTCGCGGCGCTCATGGCGCCACGCCTTGCGTATTACGTTGCCAGGTCAGGCCTTGTACGGGTGACGCAGCAGGATGGTCTCGTCGCGGTCCGGGCCGGTCGAGATCATGTCGATCGGGATGCCGACCACTTCTTCCACGCGCTTCAGGTAGACGCGGGCCGCCTCGGGGAGCGCGTCCCACTCCTTCACGCCGAAAGTCGATTCGTTCCAGCCGGGGAATTCCTCGTACACCGGCTCGCAGCGCGCGACGGCGTCAGAGCCGCGCGGCAGGATGTCGACGGTCTTGCCGTCCAGCGCGTAGCCGACGCACAGCTTGATGCTTTCCAGGCCGTCGAGCACGTCCAGCTTGGTCATGCACAGGCCCGACACGCCGTTGATCTGCACCGAACGCTTGAGCGCGGCGGCATCGAGCCAGCCGGTGCGGCGCGGACGGCCCGTGACCGAGCCGAATTCCTTGCCGATATTGGCCAGGCGCACGCCAACCGGATCCTGACGCGACGGGTTGTCGTTGTCGTACAGCTCGCTGGGGAACGGGCCCGCGCCCACGCGCGTGCAATAGGCCTTGGTGATGCCCAGGATGTAATTCAGGCGGCCCGGGCCGACGCCGGCACCCGCGGCGGCCGCACCGGCCACGCAGTTGCTCGAGGTCACGTACGGATAGGTGCCGTGGTCCACGTCCAGCAGCGTGCCTTGCGCGCCTTCGAACATCAGGTTGCCGCCGGCGGCGTTGACCGCGTACAGCTCGGCCGACACGTCGGCCACCATCGGCGCCAGGCGCGGCGCATAGGCCAGCGCCTCGTCCAGCGTCTGCTGGAAGTCCACGGCTTCGGCGCCCAGGTACTGGGTCAGCATGAAGTTGTGAAGGTCGAGGTTTTCGCGCAGGCGTTCGGCGAACTGCTTGGGATCGAACAGGTCCTGCACGCGCAGCGCGCGGCGGGCGACCTTGTCTTCATAGGCCGGGCCGATGCCGCGGCCGGTGGTGCCGATCTTGGCTGCGCCACGGCGGGCTTCGCGCGCCTTGTCGATGGCGACGTGGTACGGCAGGATCAGCGTTGCCGCTTCCGAGATGCGCAGGCGGCTCTGCACCTGCAGACCGGCGGCTTCGAGTTCTTCGATTTCACGGAACAGTGCTTCGGGCGACAGCACCACACCGTTGCCGATGTAGCAGACCGTGCCGTCGCGCATGATGCCCGAGGGGATCAGGCGCAGAATGGTCTTCTTGCCGCCGATGATCAGGGTGTGGCCAGCGTTGTGGCCGCCCTGAAACCTCACCACGCCCTTTGCCTGGTCGGTAAGCCAATCGACGATTTTTCCTTTGCCTTCGTCACCCCACTGGGTGCCGATCACGACGACATTGCGTCCCTGGCCTACTGCGGATGCGGACATATTGCTTTGGTCAATAGGTTAAAAACGTATTCTACTCTTGTTGCCGGGCGATTCCCGATTTTTGGGCTGCCCTGACCCCAGTGCGTCAGCGCGGCACCACGGCCCAGCCGTCGTCCTGGCGTACCAGTTGCCGGTCGCAGTTGAACTCGTCCAGCTCGTGGGTATGGCCGGGCAGTGACTGGATCACGATCTCGCCTGCGGCACGCAGCGTGGAAATGGCGGCACGCAGTGCCGGATCCGCATCCCAGGGCGCGAAAATCGCCTGCGCACGCACTTCCACGGGCGACAAGGCCGCCACTTCGCGCAGATCCAGCGAAAAACCGGTCGCGGGCCGTGCGCGGCCGAAGGCCTCGCCCACCTTGTCATAGCGGCCGCCCCGCGCAACGTAATTGGGCAGGCCCGCCACGTAGGCCGCGAACATCACTCCGCTGTGATAGTGATAGCCGCGCAAATCCGACAGGTCGATGTTGACGCTGGCGCCGCGCACCTGCACCGCCAGCGCGGCCAGCTCGTCCAGCGCGCGACCGATGGCGGGGCTGGCCGGCAGCGTCGCGCGGGCGCGGTCCAGCACGTCCACGCCGCCATAGAGCGTCGGCAGCGCCAGCAGCGCATCGCGCTCGGTCTGCGGCAGGCCCACGGTCAGCTCGCGCAGCGCGGGCACATCCTTGGTTTCGAGCGCGGCAAAGAGCGCGTCCTCGATCTTGCGAATCGACGGCAGTCCGGCCAGCAGTGCCTCCAGGATGCCGGCGTGGCACAGGTCGATGCGGATCTCCGACAGCCCGGCCGCCTGCAGCGCGGCCAGCATCAGTTCCTGGATCTCGACGTCGGCTTCCAGGCCGGCATGGCCATAGATCTCGGCACCGATCTGGATCGGCTCGCGTGTTGCATGGAAGCCCGCCGGGCGCGCGTGCAGCACGTTGCCGGCGTAGCACAGGCGGGTCACGCCGGGGCGATTCAGCAGGTGGGCGTCAATGCGCGCGACCTGCGGCGTGATATCGGCACGCAGGCCCATGGTGCGGCCCGACAGCTGGTCGACCAGCTTGAGCGTGCGCAAGTCCAGGTCATGGCCGGTGCCAGTCAGCAACGACTCCAGGTATTCCAGCATCGGCGGCATCACCAGCTCATAGCCGTAGGTGCGGAACAGGTCCAGCATGCGGCGGCGCAGTTCCTCGATCTTGCGCGCTTCCGACGGCAGCACGTCGGCAATGTTTTCTGGCAGCAGCCAATGGTTGGACATGGTGAATCTCTTCTCGGTCATTCGGTTGGTCCCGCGGGCGCAGCGCCCTCGGGTGCCGGGCCTCGCCCGGGATCATTGTTGCCGCGGTCGTTGCGGTCGTTGCGCCCTCCGCGCGACCGCGCCATCACTCCACGGCGATGGGTTCCATGAGGGCTCCAGCCGGACAAAACCCCGGCAAGCCGGGGTTTCGTCTTTCCGCCACACGGACCAGCGAGTGCGCTAGCGCTTGGCTCCGGACCCGCCGGAGGCGCCCGCCGCGGCACCACCGCTGGAACGCATATAGCGGAAGAAGTCAGAGTTGGGCTCCAGCACCAGTACGTCGCGCTTGTCGCGGAAGGTGTTGCGGTAGGCCTCCATGCTGCGCCAGAACTGCGCGAACTGCGGATCGCGGCCGAACGCGTCGGCATAGATCTGCGAAGCCTTGGCATCGCCCTCGCCCTTGATCACCTGCGCGTCGCGATAGGCCTCGGCCAGCACCACTTCGCGCTGGCGGTCGGCATCGGCGCGGATCTTCTCGCCCTCGGCGGCGCCGGTGGAACGCAGCTCGTTGGCCACGCGCTTGCGCTCGGCTTCCATGCGGCGGTACACCGATTCGCTGATCGCGGGCAGCAGGTCGACGCGCTTGAGGCGCACGTCCAGGATCTCCACGCCCACCGACTTGGCGTATTCGCTCATGGCGTTGCGGATGGCCTGCATCACCTGCTCGCGCTCGCCGGCGACCACGTCGGCCACGGTGCGCTTGCCGAACTCCTCGCGCGCCACGGAGTCGATCCGCTGCGTCATGCGGTCCTGCGCGCCGCGGACGTTGCCACCGAAGGCGACGAAGAACTTGCGCGGATCGGTGATGCGCCATTTGACGAACCAGTCCACCACCATGCTCTTCTTCTCGGCGGTCAGGAAACGCTCGCTGGCGGCCCCGTCGATGGTCTGCAGGCGGCGGTCCATGAACACCACGTTCTGGAACGGCGGCGGCAGCTTGAAGTGCAGGCCGGGCTCGCGCACCACCTGCTTGATCTCGCCGAAGGCGAACACCACGGCGTACTGGCGCTGGTCGACCACGAACAGCATGGACGAGGCCACGGCCAGCAGGATGAAAAAGCCGATCGTGAAGGAAATCAGTCGGTTCATGACGGTCTCCTCAGCGCGAGTCGCGGTCGCGGTTGCGCAGCGCCTCGCGCGACCGGGTGTCCGGCGAGGCGTCCGGCGCGGGCGCCGGCGTTCCGGCGGCGCCCGGCGTTGCCGGCGTGCCGGGCTGGCCCTGCGCCATCAGCTTGTCCAGCGGCAGGTAGAGGAGGTTGTTGCCCTGGCGCGCATCCACCAGCACCTTGGTCGAATTGGTGTAGATCTGCTGCATGGTTTCGAGATAGATGCGGTCGCGGGTCACCTGCGGCGCCTTGGCGTATTCGGACTGCACTGAGCGGAAGCGTGAGGCATCGCCCTGAGCCTGCGCCACCACGCGCGAGCGGTAGGCTTCGGACTCTTCCTTCAGGCGGGCGGCCGCACCCTTGGCGCGCGGGATGATGTCATTGGCATAGGCCTGGCCTTCACTGATGGCGCGCTCGCGGTCCTGGCTGGCCTTGTTGACGTCATCGAACGCGGCCTGCACCTGCTCGGGCGGCTGCACGCTCTGCACGTTCACGGAAAGCACGCGGATGCCGGTCTTGTACGCCGACAGGATCGCCTGGATCGACTTGGCCAGCCCCTGCGCGATCTCCTCACGGCTCTCGTACAGCACCGCGTCCATCTTGTTGCGGCCGACGATCTCGCGCACTGAAGTCTCGGCGGCCTGCGTCACCAGTTCCTCGTCGCCGCCGCGGTCGGTCTTGTTGAAGAACAGGAATTCGGTGGCATCCTGAATCACGTACTGCACGGTGAAGCGCACGTCGATGATGTTCTCGTCCTGCGTCAGCATCGACGAGTCCTTCAGGTTGCTGTCCTTGATCGACGTGGAGCGGCCCACCTCGACCGAACGCACCGCCGACAGGTTGACGATCTCGGCCGCCTGGACCGGCCAGGGCAGGCGCCAGTTGATGCCGGGGCCGGCGGAGTACTTGAACTTGCCGAACTGCAGGATCACCGCGGTCTGGCCTTCCTGCACCATGAAGAAGCCGCTGGCGAGCCAGATCCCGACCACCGCGGCGACGATCACGCCGACACCCACGCCCGAGCTCTTGCCGGGGGTGCGCGGGCCGCCAAAGCCCTGGTTGCCGCCGCCGCCGTTTTCCTTGCGGCCCAGCAGGCCGTTCAGGCGGCGATTGAAGTCGCGCCACAACTCGTCAAGGTCGGGCGGGCCGCCGTCCTGCTGCGGGCGCTGGTTCTGCTGACGGTTGTCGTCGCGGCCATCCTTCTTGTCATCGTCGTCCCCGTTCCGACCCCAGCGCGGATCGTTCAGCGAGAAGATGGCGCGCAGGCGCTGCCAGCCCGCGCGCAGCGCGGGGCGGCTGCCTGGTGTCAGGCTCGAGTCGGCATTCCGGGGAAACTGGGGCATGAAGTGCACGGGTCCGGGGAAGTTTGTAACAGGGGGATTCTAGCAGTCATCTGCGCCACTTTTTGCCAATTCGCGCAATCGTAGCGCCAATGGACGGAAAACGGTCAGGAGCTGCGCGATTCCCCCGCGCCTGCTTCGCTGCCATCGCCGCTCTCGCCGGCATGGCCAATCTGGTCATCGTCATCGTACTCGACGCCCTCTTCGCTCTCCTCGCCCTGGTCCGCATCGCCATACAGCGGGACGTCGGCCAGTCGGGGATCGTAAGGCGGCGGCTCGGATGGCCGGCTCGCCAGCCATTGGGCCACCTCCACCACCGACTCGCGCAGCGCATCGATGCCAATGCCTTCGCGCGCGCTGAGGAAGACGCGGGTGGGGACGCCGTCCTCGTCGCGCTCGATGCGCGGGCCCTGCTCCATCAGCTCGGGCGCCGCGTCGATCTTGTTCATCACCACGATCTGCGGGATGTCCGAGGCATTGATTTCCGCCAGCACACGGTTGACCTGCTCGATCTGTTCGTGCCGCACGGGGCTCGATGCGTCCACCACATGAAGCAGCAGGTCGGCGTGGACGGTTTCTTCGAGCGTGGCGCGGAACGCCGCCACCAGTTGCGTGGGCAGGTCGCGGATAAAGCCGACGGTGTCGGACAGCACCACGTTGCCCAGCCCGTCCAGGAACAGCCGGCGCGAGGTGGTGTCGAGCGTGGCAAACAGCTGGTCCGCCGCATAGGCGCGCGCCTTGGTCAGCGCGTTGAACAGCGTCGACTTGCCCGCGTTGGTATAGCCTACCAGCGAGATGCTGAGCGTGTCGTTGCGCGCGCGGGCGCGCCGCTGCGTGCTGTGCTGGCGCTGCAGTCGCGACAGATCGGACTTGAGGCGCTTGGCGCGCTCGTCCAGCATGCGGCGGTCCAGTTCGAGCTGGCGCTCACCCGGCCCCCCGCGCATGCCGATACCGCCCTTCTGCCGCTCCAGGTGGCTCCAGGCGCGGACCAGCCGCGAGGCGCGGTACTGCACCTGCGCCAGTTCCACCTGCACCTTGCCCACGTGGCTCTGCGCGCGCTGGCCGAAGATATCCAGGATCAGGCCGGTACGGTCGATCACGTGGCGGTTCAGGAAGCGCTCCAGGTTGCGCTGCTGCGCCGGGCTCAGGGCGTGGTTGAACACGACCACGTCGGCGTCGAGCGCATCGGCGGCTTCCCTCAGTTCTTCGGCCTTGCCCGAGCCGATGAACAGCGCCGGGTCGGGCCGCGAACGGCGGCCCGTCAGCGTGTGCACCGGCAACGAGCCGGCTGTGGAGGTCAGCAGCGCGAGTTCGCTGAGGCTTTCCTGAAAGTCATGCTTGCCGAAATCGACGCCGACAAGAATGGCGCGCGAGGGTGCGGTGTTGGAAGTGGCTCTGGGATCCAAGGGAGGGCGCGAAGGCGCTGGGGAATACGGGTTCAGGGGAATGTCTTGCGGAGGTCTGGCACTGCCCTGGCCCCTGCCAGGTCAGGCCAACGCGCGAGGCGCAAGGTGATGCCGGAGGTTGCGGCAGCGGCAGCGGCGGCGGCTGAGTGCGCGGCCGCCGGGCCGCGATGCACCGGGCGCAACGGCAACCCGGTGCCGGGCATCGAAACGGCGCCGCGTGGCGCCCGGTCGATGCCGTCAGTCGGCGGCCGCGCGCTGTGGCGGCCGCGAGGCAGTTCAGGCCTCAGCAGAGTCATCCACGCGGAAATTGACCGCGCGCGCCGGAACGACGGTAGAGATCGCATGCTTGTAGACCATCTGCGTCACGGTGTTGCGCAGCAGGACGACGTACTGGTCGAACGATTCGATATTGCCTTGCAGCTTGATGCCATTGACGAGGTAGATGGACACCGGTACGTGCTCTTTGCGCAGCGCATTCAGGAACGGGTCTTGTAGCAGTTGCCCTTTGTTGCTCATGGCACACTCCAAATTTATAGGTTTAGTGATGGATGATGGGGACGGAAGTCCCCGGTTCAAGTCAATCAGCGCAAAAACGCGCCAGAAAAAAGATCAAAAACGGTACCAAGTCGGCGTCAATGCACAGGGAACCCCCCTGCTACCGTGAATTTAGCCGCAGTTCCAAACGAACGCAAACGAAAACTTGCCCCGCAAAGGATCCGTTTCCGGACTCAATCCTTCGAGTCCGCATACGGATTTTTGTTCGTGCGGAATTCGATGCGAAGGGGTGTGCCCTTGAGCTTGAAGGCCGCACGGAAACGGTTTTCCAGGTAGCGCCGGTAGGTTTCGGCAACGCCTGACAGCGCATTGCCGTGGACCACGATAATGGGCGGATTCGAGCCGCCCTGGTGCGCGTAACGCAGCTTGGGCCGCGATGCGCCGACGCGCTTGGGCTGCTGGAATTCGACAGCTTCCTGCAGCACGCGCGTCAGCTGCGGTGTCGGCAGCTTGACCATCGCCGCGGCATAGGCGTCGTCGACCGAGCGCAGCAGCGCGCCGATGCCGGTGCGCTCGCGCGCCGACACAAAATGGAAATTCGCAAAATTCAGAAACTGCAGCTTGCGCTCCAGGTCGTGCTTGATGCGATCGCGGGTATGGCCGTCGAGCCCGTCCCATTTGTTGACGCCGACCACCAGCGCACGCCCGGATTCGACAATAAAACCGGCAATATGTGCGTCCTGGTCGGAAATGTCTTGTTGCGCATCGAGCAGCAGGATCACGACATTGGCGTCGGCGATCGACTGCAGCGTCTTGACCACTGAAAATTTTTCAATCGCCTCGAACACCTTGCCGCGCCGACGCAGGCCTGCTGTATCGATCAGCGTATAGGGCTTGCCGCCGCGCTCGAACTCCACATAGATGGCGTCGCGCGTGGTGCCGGGCATGTCGAACGCGATCACGCGCTCTTCACCGATCAGGGTGTTGACCAGCGTGGATTTCCCCACATTGGGGCGTCCGACGATGGCGATCTTGACGCCCTTGCCGCCATCGGGCACTTCCTCGGCCAGCTCGGGCCGCTCCTGGACCGCCAGCTCCAGCGCTTCGTCGACGAGCTCGCCCACGCCGTCGCCATGGGCAGCGGAGATCGCGTACGGATCGCCCATGCCCAGCTCGTAGAAGTCGGCTGCCACCGAGGTGTACTTCATGCCCTCGGCCTTGTTCACCGCCAGCATGATGCGCCGGCCGGTCTTGCGCAGGTAGTCGGCGATGGCGCGGTCCTGCGGCGCCAGGCCCAGGCGGCCGTCGACGATAAAGATCACCACGTCGGCCTCGACCACCGCCTGCTTGGTCTGCTTGGCCATCTCGGCGACGATGCCTTCCTTGACCACCGGCTCGAAGCCGCCGGTATCGATGGCGATGAACGGACGCTCGCCGATGCGCCCTTCGCCGTAGTGGCGGTCGCGCGTCAGGCCCGGCAGGTCGGCGACGAGGGCGTCGCGCGAGCGGGTCATGCGGTTGAATAGCGTCGACTTCCCTACATTGGGGCGGCCGACTAGTGCGATTACTGGTTTCATGCAATAAACGGAAACGGGGGCCGGCACATGCCGCCCCCCGGTAGCTCCGGAGTCAATGGATCCGACGGCAGTCCGCGCCTTATCGGCACGGATTGCCGCTTGTCCTGTCGCGCGCGCCGCCGGTCACGGGACCCGCTGCGCAATTTGCCGCACGACCAAGGATCATGCTACCGGATTAGGCGCCGACCGTACCGACAGGTGTACGGCAGCGCGCATTGGATGCCTGTCAGCCAGGCTGGTACCCGTAGACGTCGCCGTCGCGGGTCTGGATCACCAGGGTCTGGCCCGCCACGACCGGCGCGGCGGTGATGGCGCTGCCATCGGTCTTCATGCGCGCGATGACCTGGCCGTCTTCGCGCGACAGGAAGTGGACATAGCCTTCGAAGTCGCCCATCACCACCGAGCGGCCCAGCGCCAGCGGCGCACCCAGGCGGCGGTTGCGCAGCTCGTCGTTCTTCCAGCGTTCGTTGCCATTCTGGCGGTCGAAAGCATGCACCACCGACCGTTCGTCGCTGGCGTAAAGCGCATTGTCATCCTGCGCGGGACCGCTCGGCGACGAGAAATCCTTGCCCCACTGCGGCTGGCCACTGGACAGCTCCAGGCAGGCGACGCGACCCTGGAAGGTGGTGGCGCAGACCTGGCGACCATTCACCATCGGCTGGCCGGTGACGTCGTTCAGGCGCTCGATCTCCGACACGCCCTTCGGATACGAAACCGTGCTTTCCCAGCGCAGCACGCCGTTGCCCGGCGTCAGCACGCCCAGCTTGCCGCCGGGGAAGCCCATCACGATGCCGTCGCCGGCGAACACCATGCCCATTGCCGCGCGCAGGTTCAGCGGCGTCTGCGAGCGCTGGTAGATCCAGCGGCGCTCCCCGGTCTGGGCATCGAGGCCTAACACACGCGTGTCGGTGGTGCGCACCACCACCAGGCCATTGCCGACCAGCGGCGCCGACAGCACCTCGCCATTGACCTGCTTCTTCCAGATCTGCTTGCCGCTGGCGTCGAAGGCGTAGATCGCGCCCTTCTCGCCCGCGACCGCGGTCACGGAGCCGTCGCTGCCGGGGCCCGAGGTCAGGTCCAGATCAGTCTTGGCCTTCCACAGCACGCGGCCCGAGGCGCCTTCCAGCGCGATCACGTTGCCGTTGTTGGACGACACGTAGACGTTGTTGCCCGCCGCGGCCGGCTGCATCGAATACGGGCCGCTCTTGCCCACATCGGCCTTCCACGCCTGGCGCACCGTCAGCGTGCCCGACACCGGCTTGAGTTGGGCGGGCGGGTGCTTGTTTTCCTTGCTGAACAGCGCGCAGCCGCCCAGCGCGGCCAGGCAAGCGGCAGCCGCCAGCGCGCGGGCCATGGTGCGGGCGGGCTGGCGATGTACGGCACGGGAAAGCACTGACATCATAAGGTTTCGATCCTGGTTTTACGGTCCGCTGGTTTTACGGTGATTGGCACAAGTCGAGGGCGGCCCACTCAGGCCGTGCCCAGCGCATCGAGCTTGAACTGGATGATCTGGCGCATCGCCGGCTCGGCCTCGCCCAGCTTGTCGAGCGCCTTGCGATAGGCCACGCGCGCATCGTCGCGCTTGTCCTGCGCGGCGAGCAGGTCGCCGCGGCGGTCGGCATACAGCGCCACGAACGCTGCCGGCGGTTCGTCCTTGAGCAGCGCCAGGCCCTTGTCGTAGGCCTTCTCGTCCAGCAGCACGCCGGCCAGCCGCACGCGCGCCAGGTGCGAGTATTCTGCGTCGCCGTGGTCGATGGCCCACTGCAGCTGGCTCTTGGCCGCGGCCAGGTCGCCCGCATCGTACAGCACGCGGCCTGCGACCAGCGCGCTCATCTGGCCATAGGCGGTGCGGCCGTACTTGTCTTCCAGGTCGGTCGCGGCGCGCTTGATGCGCTCGATGTCGCGCGCCTCGGCAGCCTTGAGCACCTGCTCGTACAGCACCGCGGCCTCGCCGGCCTGCCTGCGTTCCCAGTACTTCCAGCCGTTCCAGCCGGCGAACGCCAGCAGCGCGACGATCAGCACCCAGGTCAGCGCATTGCCGTACTGGCGCCACCAGGCCTTCAGATTCTCAAGCTGTTCCTGTTCTTCTAGATCGTAAGCCATGTCGAGGCAATCACCTGCGTTGGGTTGGGTACTCGTGTACTGGGGTTTTCCGGCTGGCCAGCGCGCGATTTATTCGCTGGCGCCGACCATGGCGTCGATCAGGTAATCGACCAGTTCCTCGGCCGGCACGGTGGCCTGTTGCCCACCGCCTTCGGCCTGCTCGCGCTGGCGAAGTTCCTTGACCTGGACCACGCCGGCGGCCACTTCGTCCTCGCCAATGATAACGGCATAGGCCGCGCCACTTGCGTCGGCCCGCTTCATCTGCGACTTGAAGCTGCCGCCCTTGCCGTCGGCGCTGGCGTGCAGCACCACGTCCAGGCCCGCATCGCGCAGCCGTTCCGCGGCGATCATCCCCTGCTGCGCGGCGGCCTCGCCCTGGTGCACCAGGTAGACGTCGCAGCCCACCGCCTCGGGCACCACGCCCTCTTCGCGGATCAGCTCGATGATGCGCTCGATGCCCATGGCCCAGCCGCACGCGGGCGCGGACTTCCCACCCATCTGCGCGATCAGCGGGTCATAGCGCCCGCCCCCGGCGATGGTGCCCTGCGCGCCCAGCTTGTCGGTGATCCACTCGAACACCGTCAGGTTGTAGTAGTCCAGGCCGCGCACCAGGCGCGGGTTGATCTTGAACGGAATGTTGTTGGCCTTGAGCAGGCGCTGCACGCCCTCGAAGTGTGCCAGCGATTCTTCGCCCAGGAAATCGATCAGCTTGGGCGCGTTGGCAGCCATCTCCTGCAGCGCCGGGTTCTTGGTGTCCAGCACGCGCAGCGGGTTGGTGTACAGGCGGCGCTTGCTGTCGTCGTCCAGGATGTCCTGGAAGCCTTCCAGGTACTTGATCAGCTGTTCGCGGTGGGCGGCGCGCTCATCGGCCTGCCCCAGCGAATTGATCTCCAGGCGCACGCCGGTCAGGCCCAGGTCGTCCCAAAGGCGCTGGCACATCAGGATGATCTCGGCGTCGACGTCCGGGCCGGCAAAGCCCAGTGCCTCGGCGCCGAGCTGGTGGAACTGGCGGTAGCGGCCGCGCTGCGGGCGCTCGTGGCGGAACATCGGGCCGGTGTACCACAGGCGCTTGGGGCCGTCGTACAGCAGGTTGTGCTCGATGGTGGCGCGCACGGCCGCGGCGGTGCCTTCCGGGCGCAGCGTGAGCTGCTCGCCATTGAGCGAATCGGTGAAGGAGTACATCTCCTTCTCGACGATGTCGGTCACCTCACCGATGCCGCGCACGAACAGCTGCGTGTGCTCGACGATCGGCGTGCGGATCTGCTGGTAGCCATAGGCACGCAGCATGGCGCGCGCGGCATTCTCGAAATGCTCCCACAGCGGCGCGTCCGCCGGCAGCATGTCGTTCATGCCCTTTACGCCCTGCAGGGCCTTGGCGGGGCGCACTTTCTCCCCAGCCTTCAGTTCGGTCTTCTCACCGCCTGCGGCGGCCACGTTCTCGGATTGCGTCATTCTGTTCTTGTCAGGCTGCTGGCACCCGGCCGGTCCGGCTCAGGCTGCCACTTCTTTGTCGGCCCGCGCAACGCCCGGGCCGTAATGCGTGCGAACGTACTCATCTACGATCGCCTGGAATTCCTCGGAAATGCGCTCTCCGCGCAGCGTCTTCACCTTGACGCCGTCGACGAACACCGGCGCCGCCGGCGATTCGCCCGAACCCGGCAGCGAGATGCCGATGTTGGCGTGCTTGCTCTCACCCGGGCCGTTGACGATGCAGCCCATCACGGCCACGTCCATTTCCTCGACGCCCGGATAGGCGGTCTTCCATTGCGGCATCTGCTCGCGCAGGTAGGCCTGGATGCTGGCCGCCAGCTCCTGGAATACCGTGCTGGTGGTGCGGCCGCAGCCCGGGCATGCAATCACCATTGGGGTGAAGTTGCGCAGGCCCATGGTCTGCAGGATTTCCTGCCCCACGTACACTTCCTTCTCGCGCGGCGCGCCAGGTTCCGGCGTCAGCGAAATGCGGATGGTGTCGCCGATGCCTTCCTGCAGCAGCACCGACAGCGCCGCGGTCGAGGCCACGATGCCCTTGCTGCCCATGCCGGCCTCGGTCAGGCCGAGGTGCAACGCGTAGTCGCAGCGGCGCGCCAGCTCGCGGTACACCGCGACCAGTTCCTGCACCTGCGACACCTTGCACGACAGGATGATCTGGTCGCCCGGCAGGCCGATCTCCTCGGCCTTCTTCGCCGAATCGATGGCCGAGGTGATCAGTGCCTCGATCATCACGCTCTGTGCCGGCCACGGTTCGGCACGCCCGGCGTTCTCGTCCATGATGCGCGCCAGCAGGTCCTGGTCCAGGCTGCCCCAGTTCACGCCGATGCGCACCGGCTTGTTGTAGCGGCACGCCATCTCGATCATCTGCGCGAACTGCGTGTCGCGCTTCGCGCCCTGGCCCACGTTGCCGGGGTTGATGCGGTACTTGGACAGCGCCTCGGCGCAGGCCGGATAGTCCTGCAGCAGCTTGTGGCCGTTGTAGTGGAAGTCGCCCACCAGCGGCACATCCACGCCCATGCGGTCGAGCTGCTCGCGAATCGACGGCACCGCGGCGGCCGCCTCGGGCGTGTTCACCGTGATGCGCACGATCTCCGAACCCGCGCGCGCCAGTTCCTTGACCTGGATCGCCGTGCCGATGGCATCGACCGTATCCGTGTTGGTCATCGACTGCACGCGCACCGGCGCGCCGCCGCCGATGGTGACCACGTTGTCGCCCCACGCGACGCGCGCCTGGCGCGTCTGGCGGCGCGGCAGCGGACCGGCCAGGACAGGAAGACAGAGCTGTTGGTTCATAGCGTTACCACCTTGCAAAGACGCACCTCGCCGCACCTTGCGCGCCCTCGTCAGGGCAGCGTGAGGCGCGCCACGTTGTTGCGGTTGGCTGCCTTCAGGTCGACCGGCTCGCCATTGCGGGTCATCGACTCGATGCCCTTGACGTTGCCGATCACCACCTTGTACGGGGGCGTGCCGCCGCCGGCCACGGACTGGCCGGCCTTGGCGGTACCGCCCAGCACCACCTTGCCGTTCTTGTCCCGGATTTCATACCAGGTGTCGGAAGCAAAGCGGATCTGCAGTTCGCCCGCGCCTGCTGCGACTGCCGGTGCCGCCGGTGCCGCCGGTGCTACCGGCGCAACGGGAGCAGGCGCAGCGGCAGGCGGCACCACAGCTGCCGATGCCGTAGCAGCAGGAGCCGCCTGGGCAGGCACCGCCACGGCGCTGGCGGGCACTGTCTCGGCGGACGGCGCCGGCGAATCGGCTCCGGCCATCACCGGCGGCAGCGCCGCCGTGACCGTGCCGGGCTCCGTGCCCGGCGCGGCTGCATGTTCTTCCGCCACCGGGGTCTCGGCCGCGGCGCTGCGCGTTTCGATCCAGTGGCGGATGTGGTCCAGCCCGAACCAGCCGCCCGCGGCCAGCCCCACCGCCACCAGCGCCAGCCAGATCCAGCGCCCGCCCGTGCCGCCGGAGCGGAATCGGTTGCGGTCGTCGAAGGCCGCATTGATGCCGCCCTCGCGCTGGCGTGCGATTTCCGCCACCTGCACCACCTGGCGCGGCTGGAAGCGCGCCAGCAGCGGGTCGATATCGACATGCAGCATGCGCGCATAGGCGCGCATCACGCCCTTGGCGAAGGTCACGTCGGGCACCGCCTGGAGATCGCCGGCTTCGATCGCGCGCAGCTTGGTCGCCGCCACCTTCAGGCGCGCGCTGACGTCTTCCACTGACATTCGCTGCGCCTCGCGCTCGCGCGCCAGTGCCGCGCCGATCTCGCGCGCGGCGGCTTCGCGGTCTCCTTCGTGCGCGCCCCCGCCGACGTGTTGCGTCGGTACGGCCTGGCCTGCGGCGCGGTCGTGCTCACTCATCCCATGCTCCTTGTTCGTAGGCGGTCAACTCACGCGAATCGGGGAAACGGCTGCGCAGTTGCGCCCCCAGCGCATCCTGCATGCGGCTGTCGCCCTGACGGTGGGCAATACGCGCTCCCAGCCAGAGGGATTGCGCACTGACAAACTGGCTGCTGTTGACGCGCTGGGCATACTGCCGCGCCTGCGCGAAGTCGCCGCGCCGGTAATAGACCAGCGCGAGGGTGGTGTTGGCCACCGGGTTGTTGCGGTCGTAGCCGAGCGCGGCCTTCAGGTTCTGTTCCGCTTCGGCGCTGTTGCCGCGGCGCAGCTCGCACGCGCCCAGGCTGATCATCGGCTTGACCGGGCCGCCGGCCGACGGCGCCGACGCGGCGCGCTGCAGCATCGGCACGGCCTCGGCATAACGGCCTTCCTGGCACAGGAACCAGCCGTAGTTGTTAAGCAGGTCGCCGTCGTTGCCGCGCATCGACACCGCGGTGCGGAAGCTGTCATCGGCGAGCGCACGCTCATTCATGTTCATGTAGATCAGCGCGCGCACATGGTAGGCATCGGCCAGCGACGGATCGATGGCGATGGCCTGCTTGATCTCGTCAAGCGCGACCGCGTTCTGGCCGGCCTCGAGATAGTTTGTGGCCAGCTGCAGCCGGATGCCGGCGCGGCGCCTTGCATCGGTCTGGTCGGAAGCGGCCTGGAGATCCTGCGCCGGCGTATGCGGCAGCTGGCAGCCGGACAACATCAGCAGCCCCAACAGGGCCGCAGCGATCAGACGGATCATGCAGGGCGAGCCTCCCGAGACTGGCCGGCGGCAGTGACCGGCACCAGTGGCGTGATCTTGCCGAACTTGCCGCGCTCGGCCAGGCGGGTGCGGTCCTTCACTTCCCCGGCCAGCTGGCCGCAGGCGGCGTCGATATCGTCGCCGCGCGTCTTGCGGATGGTGGTCACGATGCCCGCGTCCATCAGCACCTGCGCGAAACGCCGGATCTGTTCGTTGTTGGAGCGCTTCAGGCCCGATTCCGGGAAGGGGTTGAACGGGATCAGGTTGAACTTGCACGGCACATCGGCCACGAGCTTCAGCAGTTCTCGCGCATGCTCGACGCCGTCGTTGACGCCATCCAGCATGCAGTATTCGAAAGTAATGAAATCGCGCGGCGCGAATTCCAGGTAGCGGCGGCATGCCGCCATCAGTTCGGCCAGCGGGTACTTCTTGTTCAGCGGCACCAGAACGTCGCGCAGGGCGTCGTTGGACGCGTGCAGCGACACGGCGAGGGCCACCGGCAGATCTTTGGACAGCCGGTCCATCATCGGCACCACGCCGGAGGTGGACAGCGTCACGCGACGGCGCGACAGGCCGTAGGCGTTGTCGTCGAGCATCAGGCGCATGGCCGGCACGACGGCATCGTAGTTCAGCAACGGCTCGCCCATGCCCATCATCACCACATTGGAGATGACGCGGTCATCCTTGGGGCCGCGGCCCAGTTGCTCGCGCATGGCAAACTCGGCCATCCACAGCTGCCCGATGATCTCACCGGTGCTGAGGTTGCGCGAGAAGCCCTGCTTGCCGGTCGAGCAGAACCGGCAGTTGACGGCACAGCCAGCCTGCGAGGAAACGCACAGCGTGCCGCGCGTTTCCTCTGGGATGTAGACCGTTTCCACCGCATTGCCCTGGCCCACGTCTAGCAGCCACTTGCGCGTGCCGTCGGCCGACAGGTTGTCGGTGATGACGGCAGGCGCGCGGATCTCGGCCCGCGTCGCGAGCTTTTCGCGCAGCGACTTGGCGAGATCCGACATGGCGTCGAAGCGGCTGGCACCGTAGTGGTGGATCCAGCGTTGCAGTTGCCGCGCACGGAACGGCTTCTCGCCGAGCTCGCCGCAATAAGCGGTGAGCGCGTCCGCGTCGAGGTCGAGCAGGTTGACGAGGTCGTTCATGGCGGCAAACTCAGCTTCGGTGTCAGTCTAGTCCTGGCAGCAGCGCCAAACAATCAGCGGCTGTAGACGTGCATGCCCGGGAAGAAGAACGACACTTCCACGGCAGCGGTTTCAGCAGCGTCCGAGCCGTGCACGGCGTTGGCGTCGATGCTGTCGGCGAAGTCGGCGCGGATGGTGCCCTTGTCGGCCTTCTTCGGGTCGGTGGCGCCCATCAGCTCACGATTCTTGACGATGGCGTTTTCACCTTCCAGGGCCTGGATCATGACCGGGCCGGAAATCATGAAGTCCACCAGGTCCTTGAAGAACGGACGCTCCTTGTGGACAGCGTAGAACTGCTCGGCTTCGCCGCGCGACAGGTGCACCATCTTGGCAGCAATGATCTTCAGGCCGGCGGCCTCGAAACGGGCGTAGATCTGGCCGATAACGTTCTTGGCCACGGCATCCGGCTTGATAATCGACAGGGTGCGTTCGATCGCCATGAAAAACTCCGAAAAATGAAGGGGTTACAAATGGATTAAACGTGGGATTCTACCACGAAGACTATGACGCTTTCGAGGGCCTTCCCCGCTCTGGCGCGAGTCTTGCCGGCGTTGCGGCGCCGGCCGGCATCAAGTAACACGAAGAGCACATTACATCCTTGTCATGTCCGGAACGCGACGGGTCGATGCGCGTCCAACGTGAGCGGCGGCCAAGTGGCGCGAAGCACGGTTTGGCGTGTCTTCTGGGTTACCCCGCCCTTGCAATTCGCCCGCCCAGATGCCACATTGACGATGGTTCCGTCCGGAGTCGATCCGAATGATTGGATTTCCGGCGCCTCACCGTTTTGAGACAGGAGTCACCATGGATAACAAGCTGAATACCTACGGTTTCGGCAACAGTGCGTCGACCGTCACTGACGTCGTCGTTCGCAACCGGGTCTTGCGCAACACTTACTGGCTGCTGGCCCTCTCGATGATCCCCACCGTGCTCGGCGCGTGGATCGGCGTGGCCACCGGCTTCAGCTTCATGGCGGGCAACCCCTTCCTGTCGCTGATCCTGTTCCTGGGCATTGCGTTCGGGTTCTTCTACGGCATCGAGAAGACCAAGAACAGCAGCATGGGCGTGGTCCTGCTGCTGGCCTTCACGTTCTTCATGGGGCTGATGCTGTCGCGGCTGATCGGCGTGACACTGCAATTCTCGAACGGGCCGGCGCTGATCATGTATGCCTTTGGCGGCACGGCGGCGGTATTCGGCGCAATGGCCACCATCGCCACGGTCAGCAAGCGTGATTTCTCCGGCCTGGGCAAGTTCCTGTTCGTCGGCGTGATCCTGCTGATCCTGGCCAGCGTCGCCAATATCTGGCTGCAGCTGCCCTCGCTGATGATCACGGTTTCGGTGATCGCCATCGGTATCTTCTCGGCGTACATCCTGTTCGATGTGCAGCGCGTGGTGAATGGCGGCGAGACCAACTACATCACCGCCACGCTGGCGATCTACCTGGACGTGTACAACGTCTTCGTCAACCTGCTGGCGCTGCTGGGCATCTTCGGCGGCAGCCGCGAGTGACGACAAACGCCGCAGCATGAAAAACCGGCCTGTTGGCCGGTTTTTCTTTGGGCGCCAGCTGATGGATGGGCCGGTTCAGCCGCGGTCGAACACCGCGATCGATTCCACGTGCGAGGTGTGCGGGAACATGTTGACCACGCCCGCGCCGCTCAGCCGGTAGCCCGCCTCGTGCACCAGCAGGCCGGCGTCGCGCGCCAGCGTCGCGGGGCTGCATGAGACATAGACGATGCGCTGCGGAAGCACGTCGCTGCCCTGCTGCGCCAGTTCGCCCAGCGCTTTGCACACCGCCAGCGCGCCCTCGCGCGGCGGATCCACCAGCCAGCGGTCGAAGCGGCCCAGCGCAGCGATATCTTCGGCGGTGACTTCGAACAGGTTGCGGCAGGCAAACTCGGTCTTGTCGGCCAGGCCGTTGTAGCCGGCATTGGCCAGCGCGCGCGTGGTCAGCGCCTCGCTGCCCTCGATGCCCATCACCGACTTGCCCTGCGTTGCCAGCGGCAGCGTGAAGTTACCGATGCCGCAGAACAGGTCGAGCAGCCGGTCCTGCGGCTGCGCGTCGAGCAGGCGCAGCGCGCGGCCAATCAGCACGCGGTTGATCTGATGGTTGACCTGGGTGAAGTCGGTCGGCTTGAACGGCATGCGGATGCCGAATTCCGGCAGCGTGTAGGCCAGCTCGACGTCGGTCGGGTAGAACGGGTAGACCGTGTCCGGGCCCTTGGGCTGCAACCAGAACTGCACCTTGTAGTCGTCGGCAAAGGCGCGCAGCAGGTCCTTGTCGGCATCGGTCAGCGGTTCCAGGATGCGCAGCACCAGCGCGGTCACTTCCTGGCCGACGGCCAGCTCGATCTGCGGCATGCGGTCGCGAATCGACAGGCCGGCCACCAGCTCGCGCAGCGGCACCAGCATCGCCGACACGTGCGGCGGCAGGATCTCGCAGCGAGTCATGTCGGCCACGTAGCTGCTCTTTCGCTCATGGAAGCCGACCAGCACGCCGCCCTTCTTGACCACGTGGCGCACGGTCAGCCGCGCGCGGTAACGGTAGCCCCAGTCCGGCCCGGCGATCGGGCGGAACACCACGTCCGGCTTCACTTTCGACAGGTGCCACAGGTTGTCTTCCAGCACGCGCTGCTTGATTGCCAGCTGTGCACGCGAATCCAGATGCTGCATCGAGCACCCGCCGCAGACGCCGAAATGCTGGCAGCCGGGCTTGACGCGCATCACCGATTCCTGCCGGATCTCGACGAGATGGGCCTGTTCATAGCTGGGCTTGCGGCGGAAGCTGCGATAGCTGACGGTTTCGCCGGGCAGCGCGCCTTCGACAAAGATCACCTTGCCGGGCGTGCCGTCCTCGTTCACCAGGCGGCCGACGCCGCGGGCTTCCATGTCGAGGCTCTCGATCGACACGACCGGGTCCGCTGCCGGCGTGCCAGTGTTAGCGGCAACGCGGCCACGGGGCTCTTTTGCGCCGGGAGCGGCACTTGCCTCGGCAGTGGCGGCCGGGCCTGCAGGCGTTTCTTGTAGGGAGGACACGACTTGGGACACCAGATGAAACCTGACGTATTGTTTGCGAAAGCGGGATTGTATGCCAGTCCGGGCCAGCGCCGGTGGCGGCGTCCCGACGATCCGACGGAGACGGCAAATGGAACTGATTTCGTGGAATATCCAGTGGGGCCGCGGCGCCGACGGGCGCGTGAGCCTGCAGCGGCAAATCGAGACCATGCGCGGCATCGCTGACGCCGACGTGATCTGCCTGCAGGAAGTTACGCGCGGCTTCGGCGAATTGCGCGGCGGGCCGGGCGAGGACCAGGTGGCGGAACTGACCGCGCTGCTGCCAGGCTTTCATGTGCTCTATGCACCGGGCGTGGACCGGCGCACTACCAGCGGCGGCCTGAAGCAATTCGGCAACCTGCTTGCCACCCGCCTGCCAGTGCGCGAAGTCTTCCACCATGCCCTGCCCTGGCCGGCGGACCCGCAGGTGGCGTCGATGCCGCGCGTGGCGCTGGAAGTGACGGTCGAGGCCGGCACGCATCTGCTGCGCGTGATCTGCACGCACCTGGAGTATTACTCGGCACACCAGCGCGCCGCCCAGGCCGAAGCCTTGCGCGACTGGCACGTTCAGGCATGCGACCATGCGCGCCGCCCGGGCCGCAGCGAAAAATGGCCGGGCCCGTTCACGCCCGAGCCTCGCCCGGCCGAGGCCATCCTGTGCGGCGACTTCAACAGCAAACCCGACGATATCGCCTATCGCCGCATGCTGGAGCCGTTCGAAAATGCCACGCCGCCCTGGCGCGACGCCTGGCTGCATGCGCATCCCGGCCAGCCGCACGCGCCAACCTGCGCGATACACGACAAGGAGCAATGGCCGGAGGCGCCGTTCGCCTGCGATTTCATGTTCTTGACGGACAACCTCGCCGCGCGCATCCGGCGCTGCGAGGTCGATGCGGATACCGCCCACTCGGACCACCAGCCGATCCTGCTGTCGCTGGATCTGTGATGCCGACCGGCGCGCTCAGTCCTCGAGGTCTTCGGCTTCCGGGGTGAGACGCTGCAGCCGGAACGCCTGCAGGTATTCCATCCACTGCTCGCCGGGCAGCTCAGCCAGCGATTCCTGGACGAATTCCATCTCGACGTCGAACTCGCGCGGCGACAACCCGCCGCGCATCAGCTGGAAGCGGCAGTACATCAGGTAGGTGTTGACGACGTCGGTCTCGCAGTAGGCGCGGATCTCGTCAAGCTGGCCAGCCTGGTAGGCCTGCCAGACCTTGCTGCCGTCCATCCCCATCTTGCCCGGGAAGCCGCACAGCTTGGCCAGGTCATCCAGCGGCGCGCTGGCGCGGGGCTGGTACATCGCCAGCAGGTCCATCAGGTCCAGGTGCCGCATGTGGTAGCGGCTGATGTAGTTGTTCCACTTGAAGTCGCGGCTGTCGTCCTCGCGGCCCTCGCCCATTTCCCAGTAGCGTGGCGCGGTGACGCCGTTGACCAGGCCACGGTAATGCAGCACCGGCAGGTCGAAGCCGCCGCCGTTCCATGAAACCAGTTGCGGACTGTAGCGCGCGATCAGTTCGTAGAACTTCTGGATCAGCGTGGCCTCGTTGTCTTCCGTGGTGCCGAGCGAGCCGACGTGGAACACGCCCGAGCCATCGCGATGCGTGCGCCGCAGCACGCAGGAAATCGCGGCGACGCGCTGCAGGTAGTGCGGAAGGAAATCGCTACCGGTCTTTTCCCGGCGGGCAGAGAACGCATGCTCGGCGACTTCGGCGTCGCTCATCGCATCGGGGTGGTCATGCAAACGGCGCAGGCCGGCGACATCGGGAATGGTCTCGATGTCGAATACCAGCACAGGGGTCATAGAACGGCGTCCTTCCTGACACCTTGCGAAGCGAAATGCCGCTTGAGCTTGACCAGCGCCTCCTGCTGGATCTGGCGCACGCGCTCGCGCGTGAGGCCCATTTCCTCGGCGAGCTCTTCCAGCGTGGCGGGCTCGATATGGTTGAGGCCGAAGCGGCGCTCCACCACGTAGCGATGCTTTTCCGACAGGCGCGCCAGCCAGAGCTTCATCAGCCCTTCCAGCTCGCGGTGTGCCACCTCCTGGTCAGGGGCGGCGTTGTGCTCGTCGGAGAGGAAATCCAGGAGGCTCGAGCCGGGATCGAGATCGAACGGCGTATCGAGCGAGGTGGTATGTTCGTTGAGTGCCAGGACGTCCTGCACTTCGTCCGGCGTCTTGCCCAGCAGGTGGGCGATGTCTTCCAGGCTGGCGTCGCGCCCGTCGGTGCCGCCCTTCTCCAGATGGCGCTTGGCGCGCAGCACCTGGTTCAGTTCGCGGATCACGTGGACCGGCAGGCGGACCGTGCGCGCCTGGTTCATGATGGCGCGCTCGATGCTCTGGCGGATCCACCACGTGGCATACGTCGAGAAGCGGAAACCGCGCGACGGATCGAATTTCTCGATCGCGTGCATCAGGCCGAGGTTGCCTTCCTCGATCAGGTCCAGCAGCGGCACGCCGCGATTGAGGTAGCCCTTGGCGATGCTGACCACCAGCCGCAGGTTGCGCTCGATCATGACCTGGCGCGCGGCAAAGTCGCCGTCCTTGGCCAGCGTGGAGAAATGCAGTTCTTCCGGCGCGGACAGGAGCGGCTTGATGCTGATGCGGTTCAGGTAATGCTGGACTGTGTCGGCGGCCAGCTCAGTATGCAGCACCGAGCGGAAGTCGTCGTGCTCGGCGGCCGCGCCGTCGGTACCGTTCTCTGCCTCGCTCTCTTCCTCGTCTTCCGCGTCGTCATCGTCGTCGTCGCGCAACTGGCGTTCGTTGTCGTCGGCGAGCAGGTCCGCCTCGCGCAGGCCCACCGTAGCGGACGTGGCGATCGGCTCGTCGGTAACAGGAATCAGTTCAGCAGCGAGATCGGGCTCGAAGGCTTCCGCATCGGCGCGCTCGTCGGGATGTGCCACACCAGCCTTCACTTCCGGCTGCTTGGGACGGCGAGCCCTGCTGACGATTCCGGAGGAGACGGTTTTCTGGCGTGGCATGAACCCTCACTGTGGCGGCAGGTACCGCATCGGATCAACCGGTTTTCCGTTCTTGCGAACTTCGAAGTGAAGCTTCACCCGGTCGGTATCGCTGTTGCCCATCTCAGCAATCTTCTGGCCTTTCCGGACCGCGGATTGCTCTGTCACAAGCACCTTGTCGTTGTGCCCGTACGCAGTAAGAAATGTCTCGTTGTGTTTGATGATGACAAGATTCCCGTAGCCGCGCAAGGGGCCTACGTGAATCACCCGGCCATCGTCCGCTGCCAGCACCGCATCACCTTTCTTGCCCGCAATATCGATGCCTTTATTGGCCTTGTCATCGAATTTACCGACCATCTGGCCGGTCGCCGGCCACGCCAGCTTCATCGAGCCATCGGCGACTGGCGCCGACGGGATGGCGGCCGCAGCAGCCGGCGCAACCGGTGCCGCAACCGGTGCCGCAGCCGTAGCCGCCGGCGGCACCGGGGCGCCAGCCGGACGGGCCTGGTCGATCGGCTGCCCCTGCACCGTACCGGGCGCCACCGGCATGGTGGTCACGCCGGGTGCAGTGTTGACGTCGGCACCTGGCGGCACGATGCGCAACAACTGCCCAACTTCAATCTGGTTCACATTGCTCAGGTTGTTCCACGCCGCTACATCGCGATAAGACTGGCCGTTTTCCAGCGCGATACGGTAAAGGGTATCGCCTCGCTTGACCCGATAGTATCCGGGCGGTGCCGGCTCCTGCGACGCCGTGGCGGTGCCGGAGATGGAAGTACGGTCCACCACGGGGGCCGGCATCGGCGAACTGGCGCAGGCGGCCAGCAGGGCCGTCAGCGCGGAAGCCGCAAAAAGTTGTCCGGCGCGTGCGAAATATTGCGATTTCACGATGTTGTGCATAGTTCGACTCAGATGGTGCCCGATTTTAAGGGCACAAAGAAAACGGCTTCAAGCGCGGTTCGGTGAAAGCGATGGCGGTTGCGCCGCTCGATCAGCAGCAATTGCTGCGTGACGGTCTGGCCGGGCACGCCTGCCGGCGGCACCACCGCCACCGGGGCGATCAACCGCCCGCCGATCGCCAGTTGCTCCAGCAGCGCCTCGGGCACCTCCATGCCGGCGGCGGCCAGGATGATGGCCGAGAACGGCGCCGCCTGCGGCAGCCCGAGCATGCCATCGCCGTAGTGCAGGCGCAGGTTGGGCACGCGCAGCGGGCGCAGGTTGGCCTTGGCCTGCTCGTGCAGCGGCCGGATGCGCTCGATCGAGAAGACTTCGCGCGCGACCTGGCTCAGCACCGCGGCCTGGTAGCCGCAGCCGGTGCCGATCTCCAGCACGCGCTCCAGCGGCGCGTCGGCCGCCAGCCCTTCACGCAGCAGCTCGATCATGCGCGCCACCACCGAGGGCTTGGAAATGGTCTGCTGGTGGCCGATCGGCAGCGCAGCGTCCTCATACGCCTGCGATGCCAGCCCCGGCTCGACGAACAGGTGGCGCGGCACCGTGGCGATGGCCGACAGCACGCGCTCGTCGCGGATGCCCGCGGCGCGCAGCCGCCCGGCCAGCGCCACGCGCGCGCGCGCCGAGGCCATGCCGCCACCGCCGGCCGTGGCGGCCGAGGCGCGCTGCTCGACCTTGCTGGCGGGAGCCGGCACGGGCGCCGGTGCTGCGGTCCGCGGCAGCCGCGGCTTGGCGGGCTTGGGAGCGGGCGCGGCCGGCCGCGGCGTTCCGACCGCGGGCATGCCGGCGGTGCGCGCCGGTGCAGGCTTGCGTTCGACGACCGCGTCCAGCGGCAGCGGAAACTTGTTGCGAGGGGGCGTGGAACTCATCGGGGGCGCGACACAGCGGGACGGTGGCTTACTTAAGCCACTGGTCGAGCGCGTCGAGCTGTCCGCGGTGGGTCAGGTCGAGCTGCAACGGCGTCAGCGAGACATAGCCTGCCGCGGTGGCATGGAAATCCGTGCCTTCGCTGGCATCGCGCGCATCGCCCGCCGGACCGATCCAGTAGTTGGTGTCGCCGCGCGGGTTGACCTGCGTGATCACCGGCTGCGACGGATGGCGCTTGCCCAGCCGCGTGGCGCGATACCCCTTGATATGTTCGAACGGCAGGTTCGGGATATTGACGTTGAGCAGAAACGGCTCGGTGTGCGGCTTGGCAATGATGCGCTCCACCACGGTGCGCGCCACGCGCGCCGCGGCGTCGAGGTGCTCCCAGCCCTTGTGGACCTGCGAGAAGGCCACCGACGGAATGCCGAGCAGGTAGCCTTCGATGGCGGCGGCGACGGTGCCGGAGTACAGCACGTCCTCGCCCATGTTCTGTCCCTGGTTGATGCCGGACACCACCAGGTCGGGTTTTTCGTCGAGCAGGCCCGTCAGCGCGATATGCACGCAGTCGGTGGGCGTGCCGTTGACGAAGCGGAAACCCTTCTGCACGCCTTCGCGCGCTTCATAGATCGACAGCGGGCGCTGCAGCGTCAGCGAGTTGGAGGCGCCGCTGTGGTTCTGCTCCGGCGCAATGACCGTGATACGGCCCAGCGGCGCGAGCGCAGCATGCAAAACGGCCAGTCCCGGCGCGAGATAACCGTCATCGTTGGCGAGAAGGATATGCATGGCGCGATTGTACCTGAGCGGAACGTCACAAGCGGCCCGCGAGCCGCCTCAAAATGCGCGCTGCCGGGGCGCTTCCGGTGCTACGGTACGCCATTGGCGGTGGCCGGCACGGAACAGAACGATCGTGCTATTTCTGCGCTACACTTGCCCTGCCCGCCCGCAAGCTGCTTCACTGGCGCGGGACGCGACCTATATCACTGGAGACATGATGAAAGCCGTACTGTGCAAAGCCTGGGGCCCGCCCGATTCGCTGACCATCGAAACCCTGCCCGACCTGGTGCCCGGCAAGGGTGAAGTTGTCATCGACGTGAAGGCGGCCGCCGTCAACTTCCCGGATGTGCTCATCATCCAGAACAAATACCAGGCCAAGCCTGAACTGCCGTTCAGCCCGGGCTCCGAACTGGCGGGCGTGGTCAATGCGGTCGGCGAAGGCGTCACCCACGTCAAGCCGGGCGACAAGGTGATCGCCTACCTGGGCAACGGCGCGTTCGCCACCCAGGCCAAGGCGCCGGCGGCGTCGGTGGTGCCGATGCCGCCCGGCATCGATTTCGAGACCGCGGCGGCCTTCACGCTGACCTACGGCACTTCGCACCACGCGGTCATCGACCGGGGTGAACTGAAGGCCGGCCAGACCATGCTGGTGCTGGGCGCCGCCGGCGGCGTGGGCCTGGCGGCGATCGAGATCGGCAAGGCCATCGGCGCGCGCGTGATCGCCGCGGCCTCGACCGACGAGAAGCTGGCGGTGTGCAAGGAGCACGGCGCCGATGCTCTGATCAACTACAGCACCGAAGACCTGCGCGAGCGCATCAAGGCGCTGACCGACGGCAAGGGCCCGGATGTGATCTATGACCCGGTGGGCGGGATCTATGCCGAACCGGCCTTCCGCTCGATCGGCTGGCGCGGCCGCTACCTGGTGGTGGGTTTTGCCAACGGCGAGATCCCGAAGCTGCCGCTGAACCTGGCGCTGCTCAAGGGCGCGTCGCTGGTGGGCGTGTTCTGGGGCGACTTCGTGCGGCGCGAGCCCAAGGCCAACCAGGCCAATATGGCGCAGATGCTAGGCTGGATGAAGGAAGGCAAGATCCGCCCGCATATCTCGGCGCGCTATCCGCTCGAGCAGGCCCCGCAGGCGCTCAAGGACATGGAAGCGCGCAAGGTCACCGGCAAGATCGTGATCGTGCCCTGAGGGGCTTTGATGCATCGGCGCGCGCCAGGCGTGCGCCGACAAAAGAAGGGCGCAGAGCGTGGGGCAACACGCCCCAAGCTGCCTGCCGTCCTTGACGGCGCACACCCCTACGCCGGGCGGCAGGCAGTTCCGAATCAGCCTTTCCGTCCTCCTCAGAACCGGTGCTGCAGCCCGGCAATCACGCCGGTCTGGTTGTTGGCGAAACCGGCAAAGTAGCGCGACACGCTGACGGCGAAGCGCGCGAGAACAGCCCGTCCTTGCAACCGCCGGTCGCGGTCGACGAGGTCGCCCACGGGGAGAGGCCTGGGGTGAGGGCCCGGCGTGTCAACGGAGTTCAGGCCGGTGGTGTGCCAGTGCCTGCCTCGCCCCTCTCCAGCAAGCGGGAAAGGGAAGCAAACCGCCGGTCTGCAGGACTCGCCCGTAGTCATGCTGCCCTTAGCTTGCCTCAGAGCTTCTCCGTCTCCCCGCTCGTCGGCTGCCACTTCATCAGCCGCTTCTCGACCAGCCCCACCATCCAGTCCAGCACAAGCGCGAACGCCGTCAGTACCACGATGCCGGCAAACACGGTATTGATGTCGAAGGTCCCTTCGGCCTGCAAGATCAGGTAGCCCACGCCGCGCGCCGAGCCCAGGTACTCGCCCACCACCGCGCCGACAAAAGCCAGGCCCACTGAGGTATGCAGCGACGAGAACACCCAGCTGGTCGCGCTCGGCAGGTACACGTGGCGCAGCAGCTGCTGCTGATTGGCCCCCAGCATGCGCGCATTGGCCAGCACCACCGGGCTCACTTCCTTGACGCCCTGGTAGACGTTGAAGAAGACGATAAAGAAGACCAGTGTCACCGCCAGCGCCACCTTGGACCAGATGCCCAGACCGAACCACACCGCGAAGATTGGCGCCAGGATCACGCGCGGCATCGAGTTCATCGCCTTCACGTAGGGATCGAGGATGGCCGAGGTCAGCGGGCTCAGCGCCAGCCACAGCCCCACGCCCAGCCCCGCCACCGTGCCGATGCCGAAGGCCAGCACGGTCTCGATCAGCGTCACGCCCAGGTGCAGGTAGATATCGCGCTCGACGAAAAACCAGTTCCAGATCCGCTGCGCCACCATCAGCGGTTCGCCAAAGAAAAAGGCGACCTGCTGCGAGCGCGTGGCCAGGTGCCACACACCGAGGATCACCACCAGGACGAGCAACTGCCACACGCGCAGCATGCCCTTGGAGTCGTTTCGGAATGCCATCGTGAATTCAGGTCTTGTTGTGATGGGAAGGCTCAGGCCACCTTGAGCTGCTGGGCATAGCCCTTGAGCACTTCTTCGCGCAGCACGTCCCAGATCGCGGCGTGCAGCTCGACAAAGCGCGGATGGTTGCGGATCTCGGCCACGTCGCGCGGGCGCGGCAGGTCGATCGCGAACTCGCCGATCGGGTGCGTGCCCGGGCCGGCCGACAGCACAACGACGCGGTCGCTCATGGCGATGGCCTCGTCCAGGTCGTGGGTGATGAACAGCACCGCCTTGCGCTTGGCGGCCCACAGCTCGAGCACCTCGTTTTCCATCAGCTGGCGGGTCTGGATATCGAGCGCCGAGAACGGCTCGTCCATCAGGATGATGTCCGGATCCAGCACCAGCGTCTGCGCCAGGGCCACGCGCTTGCGCATGCCGCCCGAAAGCTGGTGCGGATAGCGGTCGCCGAAGCCGCCCAGGCCGACGCGGCGCAGCCATTCCTCGCCCTGCTGCACGGCCTCGGCGCGTGCCACGCCGCGGAACTCCAGGCCGGCGACGACGTTATCCAGCGCGCTGCGCCAGGGCATCAGCGCCTCGGTCTGGAACATATAGCCGGCGCGCCGGTTGATGCCGCGCAGCGGCTCGCCGAACACGCGCACCTCGCCGCTGGAAGGCCCCAACAGGCCGGCGCCGACGTTCAGCAGCGTGGACTTGCCGCAGCCGGTCGGGCCAACCACGGAAACGAACTCGCCGGGCTGGATCGACAGCGTGACGTCCTTGACCGCGGTATAGCGCTGGCTGCGGTCATCGCGCGAGACAAAGGTGCAGGTGACCTTGTCGAGGGAAAGTGCGGGAATGCTCATGGTGAACCGTCTCAGTCCCGTCGTGGCGGCGCCAGGGGTGCGGCGCGGGCGGGTGATGATGGATGGGCCGTCAATGCCGCAAAGCAAAGGCCCGCTGCGGGCAGCGGGCCGATGATATCGACGGCAAGGGTATTACTTGTACTTGGCGTTGGCCTTCTGCACGAAGGCGTTGGTATAGGTCTCTTCCAGCTTGATCGACTTGCCCTTCAGCTCGGCGTCGAACTGGCCCAGCGCGTTCAGTGCGGTGCGCGGGCCGTCGGCAGGCATGGTGCCGTCCGGCGAGATCGCTTCCTTGACCTTTTCCCACGCGGCCAGGTACAGCGCGCGGTCACCCAGCAGGTAGCTTTCGGGCACGGTCTTGACGATATCCGACGGGCCCGCCTTCTGCAGCCACTTGAGCGCGCGCACCATGGCATTGGTCAGCGCCTGCGTGGTGTTGGGGTTCTGCTGGATAAAGGCCTGCGAAGCATACAGGCAACCCGACGGCATATTGCCGCCGAACACCGCCTGGGTGTCCTTGAGCGTACGGGTGTCCGAGGCGACGCGCACTTCATTCTTCTGCGTCAGCATCGAGATCACCGGATCCAGGTTGGCCATCGCATCGATCTGGCCCGAACGCATCGCGGCCACCGCGCCGGCGCTGGCGCCCACGCCGATGAACGACACATCCGACGGCTTGAGCCCGGACTTGGCCAGCACGAAGTTGGCCATCATATTGGTCGACGAACCCGGCGCGGTCACGCCGATCTTCTTGCCCTTCAGGTCGGCGATCGACTTGAAGTTGGGCATGGTCTTGTTCGACACCACCAGCACGATCTGCGGGGCGCGGCCCTGTAGCACGAATTCCTGATAGCGCTGGCCCTTGGCCTGCAGGTTGATGGTGTGCTCGTACGCGCCCGAGACCACGTCGGCGCTGCCGCCTACCACGGCCTGCAGCGCCTTGGCGCCACCGGCGAAGTCGACGATCTCGACCTCCAGGCCTTCTTCCTTGAAGTAGCCCAGGCGCTCGGCGATGGTCAGCGGCAGGTAGTAGAAGAGGTTCTTGCCGCCCACTGCGATGGTGACCTTAGTCTTCTCCGGCTTGCCCTGCGCCTGCGCATGGCCGAAGGTGAACCAGCCGGCCAGGAACAGCGCCAGCGCGATCAGGAATTGTTTCCAGAATTTCTTGTTATACATGCGTATCTCCTACCCGTTTGGACTGGAACGGCAACGCGGCCGAAGCCATGGCAAGGGGGCGCGCCGCCGTGCGGCAAGTTGCGATGCTACTGGGAGGAACGCGGGTCCGCATCGGTATCAATACCTAGCGAATCCGGCCCGACAGGCAAACCCGCGAGCTTAGCGCCCTGACCTTTCGATCACCTTGCCGCGTCCTTCCTATTCGGCGTGGATGTTGGCGGACTTGATCACCTTGGCCCAGCGCTCCAGCTCAGCCTTCTGGTATTGCGCCAGTTGCTGCGGGTTCATGTACTTGGCCTCGGCGCCCAGTTCCTCGGCCTTCTTGCGGAAGGCTTCGGTGCGCACGATCTTGTCGATCTCGCCGGTGAGCTTGTCGATCACCGCCTTGGGCGTGCCCGCCGGCGCGTACATCGCGAACCACGACGACACATCCAGGTCAGGGTAACCGGCCTCGGGCGCCGACGGCACGTCCTTCAGGCTGGGCAGGCGGGTCTTGCTGGTGACCACCAGCGGGCGCAGCTTGCCGGCGGCGATATGGCCCATTAGCGGCGGCGGCGTGGTCATGGTCAGGTCGACCGAACCACCCAGCAGGTCGGTCATGGCCGGGCCGGTGCCCTTGTACGGCACGTGCGTGATTTTCGTGCCGGCCATCTGGTTCAGCAGCTCGGTCGAGACGTGCTGCAGCGAGCCGTTGCCCGACGACGCGTAGTTGAGCTTGTCCGGGTTGGCCTTGGCGTACGCCACCAGTTCTTTCAGCGATTTGACCGGCAGGCCCTGGCGCACCACCAGCACCTGCGGCGCCGACAGGATATTGGCCACGGGGGCAAAGTCCTTGACCGGATCCCACGACAGGTTCTTCACCAGCAACGGCGTAATCACGTGAAAGCCCGAGTATTGCAGCATCAGCGTGTAGCCGTCCGGCTTGGCCCGGGCCACCAGTTGCGCGGCGATGCCGCCGTTGCCGCCGGGCTTGTTGTCGACCACCACCGGCTGGCCGAGCGCCTTGGCCAGCGGCTCGGAAATCATCCGCGCCGCCAGGTCGGTGGTGCCGCCTGCCGCGGCCGACACCACCAGCGTCACCGGCCGGCTGGGGTAGCTGCCGTCCTGCGCCAGCGCGGCGGGCGCGAGCCATGCCGAACCCAGCACCGCCAGCGTGGCGGCCACGGCCTTGCGTCGTGCGGGCATGGCGAGCTTGTGTTGAAGGGCTTGCTTCATGAGGGTCTCCGTTATCTCTCAGGGATGCGTTTGTTCTTGTATTGGCGCGGCAATGTCGCCGCAGGGATCGACAGGCTATGGCTGCCCGGCGAAGTGCTCCGCCAGCCAAGCTGGCGGCTGGTGCGTGCGCAGGCGCGGGCCGGCGCTCAGCAACTGGCTGTGGATTTCGCGCCCGACCAGCGCCGGCATGCCGGCGACCACGTCGAGCAGCGCGCCCAGGTCGACGCCGGTCTCGACGCCCATGCAGTCGAACATGTGGACCAGGTCTTCGGTGCTGACATTGCCGCTGGCTCCGGGCGCATACGGGCAGCCGCCCAGGCCGCCGGCGGCCGCGTCGAAGCGCGTCACGCCGGTCTGCCATGCGGCCACGGCATTGGCCAGGCCCATGCCGCGGGTGTTGTGCAGGTGGATGGTCAGGCCGGCATCGGGTAGCGCTTCATGGAACGCCTCGCACAGCGCGGCGACCTGGTTCGGGTAGGCCATGCCGGTGGTGTCGCACAGCGTGATGCCGGCCGCGCCGGCTTCGGCAAAGCGCGTGGCCAGTGCCATCACCGCGCCGGCATCGACCTCGCCCTCGAACGGGCAGCCGAACACCGTCGACAGCGACACGTTGACCGGCACGCCGGCGGCGCCCGCCGCGTCGATCATCGCCAGCAACTGATCCTGCGACTGCTGGCGCGTCATGCGCAGGTTGGCGCGGTTGTGGGTCTCGCTGACCGACATCACCAGATTGACCTCGTCCGGCCGGCACGACAGCGCGCGCTCCAGCCCGCGCAGGTTAGGGACCAGCGCGGTGTAGCGCACGCCCGGGTGGCGCTGCATGCGGTGCATCAGCGCCTCGGCATCGGCCAGCGCGGGGATGGCGCGGGCCGAGGTAAACGAGGTGGCCTCGATGCGGGCAAAGCCGCAGGCCGACAGCGCGTCGAGGAAGGCGACCTTGGCGTCGGTCGACACCACCACCGGCTCGATCTGCAGGCCGTCGCGCGGCGCGACTTCATTGATCTCGACGCGGGTGGGACCGCTCAGTCTGGTGGCGGCGCTCATGCGATCACCTTGCGCGCGCGCAGGTCGGCGATGGCGGCGGCATCGAAGCCGGCCTGCTTCAGCACCGCATTGGTATGCTCGCCGAGCGTCGGCGCGCGGTCATGGATCGCCCCGGGGCTGGCCGACAGCTTGGGCACCACGCCCGGCACCTCGACCGTCAGCCCGCCGGCCGACGTCACCGACTCGATCACGCCGCGGGCGCGGTAGTGCGGGTCTTCGGCAATGTCCTTGACGGTATAGATGCGGCCCGACGGCACCTGCGCCTCACGCAGCACCGCCAACACCGATTCCACCGTCTGCGTGCGGGTCCAGTCGGCGATGGCGGCATCGATCTCGTCGACGCGCTTCACGCGGCCATCGTTCTGCGCCAGCGCCGGATCGTCGGCCAGGTCGGGCCGGCCGATGGCCAGCATCATGCGCTTGAAGATGGCGTCGCCATTGGCCGCCACCAGCACGTATTCGCCGCTGGCGCAGGGGTAGGCATTGGACGGGGCAATGCCTGGCAGCGCGCCGCCGGCGGGCTGGCGCACCGCGCCAAAGGCCGAGTATTCCGGCAGCAGGCTTTCGCTCAGGTTGAACAGCGACTCGTACAGCGCCACGTCGATGACCTGGCCCTCGCCGCCGCGCGCATCGCGCTGATACAGCGCCAGCAGCACGCCCATGGCGCCGTGCAGGCCGGCGATGGTGTCGCCCAGCGACAGGCCGGCGCGCACCGGGGCGCGGCCCGGCTCGCCGGTCAGGTGGCGCAGGCCGGCCATGGCCTCGGCCACCGCGGCAAAGCCCGGCTCGTCCTTCTTCGGGCCGGTCTGGCCGTAGCCCGACACGCGCAGCATGATCAGGCGCGGGTTGTCGGCATGCAGCACATCCCAGCCCAGACCCCATTTCTCCATGGTGCCGGGGCGGAAGTTCTCGATCAGCACGTCGGCCTCGGCTGCCAGCTTGCGCACCAGGGCCTGGCCTTCCGGCTGGCGCAGGTCGATGCAGATCGATTCCTTGTTGCGCGACTGCGCTTCCCACCAGACCGAAGTGCCTTCGTGCAGCATGCGCCATTTGCGCAGCGGGTCGCCCTGCCCCGGCGGCTCCACCTTGATGATGTGGGCGCCGAAGTCGGCCAGGGTCTTGGCCGCGAAGGGGCCGGCGATGAGTTGTCCGAGTTCGAGGACGCGAATGCCCTCGAGGATCTGTTGCGCCATGGGGTGTCTCCGTGCGATGCTGTGTTTTGTTGCAGTGCGGCAGCTGGTGCCGGGCTTGGGAGCCCGGCGCGCCGCGCTTGGCATGGAACGGAGTGTGCCCCAGCGGGGAGCCCGCTAGGAATCGGCAATCGGTGAAGCGGGCTTTCTCGGAACGCGAAAGGCTCCAGAGGGCGCCTCAGCGCCCGGGCGTCAGAACGGCGCCCGGTCCCCGCACAGGTGGGTAATCAGCAGCCGCGCCGACACCGTCAGCCCGGCCGGGTCGCGCAGCCCGATCAGCAGCGAGCGACGCGCCCAGGCGTCCTGCAGCGACACCAGCGACAAGCCCATCGACTTGACGTGCGGCTCTGCGGCGATGCGCGGCAGCACGCCCACGCCCAGCCCGGCCATCACCATGCGGCACATGGCGTCGAAGCTGCGCACCTGGATGCGCAGGCGGAACGGCCGGTCGAGCCGGCTGCTCTCCTCGAGCAGGCGCGCGGCCAGCGAGGTCTCCTGCGGCAGGCTGACGAAGTCGAATTCCAGCGTATCGGCGTAGCGCACGGGGCCGCGCGCGGCCAGCGGATGGTTGGGTGGGGTGATGATGACCAGCTCGTCCTGCCGGTACTCGATCGTCATCAGCCCGGCTGCAGGGGTGCGGTCGGCAAAGATGCCGACGTCGGCGCGGTTCTCGACCAGCGCGGCGACGATGTCGCGACTGTTCTGCTCTTCCAGCTCGATGCGGATGGTCGGATGGTGCTGCATGAACGACGCCAGGTCGTCCGGCAGGAATTGCGTGATCGCCGAGGTGTTGGCACACACGCGCACCTGCCCGCGCACGC
This sequence comes from Cupriavidus sp. DF5525, assembly GCF_040149425.2. Classification (NCBI taxonomy): domain Bacteria; kingdom Pseudomonadati; phylum Pseudomonadota; class Betaproteobacteria; order Burkholderiales; family Burkholderiaceae; genus Cupriavidus; species Cupriavidus sp. DF5525. The sequence continues at coordinate 3,093,519 of NZ_CP168265.1, forward strand.
CGGAGGCATAGTCCGACATTACGCCGGCCATGCGCTCGACGTCCTGCAGGATGGTCAGTGCGTGGTGGAAGCAGGCCTGCCCGGCCTCGGTCAGTTGCACGCCCGCGGCATGGCGGAAGAACAGCGGCGCGCCCACCGCGGTTTCCAGGTCGGAAATGCGCTTGCTGGCGGCGGCCACGGCCAGGTGCGACTGGCGCGCGCCGGCCGAGATGCTGCCCTGCCGGGCCACGGCCACGAACAAGCCAAGCGTGACGAGATCGAAGCGGGCCAGGTTCATTGGGCAGGCAGGGAGGCGGAGAATTCCGATGAATGGCGCGCGGGCGTGCAGCCCCGCGCGACCCGGCTCAGAGGTTGCGGCGGTCCATCACCGCGCGGGCGATGGTGCCGGCGTCGACGTATTCCAGCTCGCCGCCGACCGGCACGCCGCGCGCCAGGCGCGATACCTTCAGGCCGCGTGCCTTCAGCATTTCGCCGATGTAGTGGGCGGTGGCCTCGCCTTCGCTGGTGAAGTTTGTGGCGACGATGACTTCGCCGACGGGACCGCCCAGTTCCGGCTCGGTGGCGCGCGCCAGCAGCCGGTCCAGGTGGATCTCGCGCGGGCCGATGCCGTCCAGCGGCGACAGCCGACCCATCAGCACGAAGTACTTGCCGCGGTAGGTCAGCGTCTGCTCGATCATGACCTGGTCGGCCGGCGTTTCCACCACGCACAGCAGCGAGCCGTCGCGGCGGTCGTCCAGGCAGGTCGCGCAGATCTCCTGCTCGGTGAAGGTGTTGCAGCGTTCGCAGTGGCGGATATGGTCCGCCGCGCCGCGCAATGCGTCGCCCAGCTTGCGCGCGCCCTCGCGGTCGTGCTGCAGCAGGTGGTAGGCCATGCGCTGGGCGGACTTGGGCCCGACGCCGGGCAGCACCCGCAGCGCCTCGACCAGTGCCTGCAGCGAGGTGGGCGACGAAGCCTTCACGGTAGTCTTCAGAACGGCAGCTTGAAGCCCGGGGGCAGCGGCAGGCCCGAGGTCATCGACCCCATCTTTTCCTGCGTGGTGGCTTCGGCCTTGCGCACGGCGTCGTTGAAGGCGGCGGCGACCAGGTCTTCCAGCAGCTCCTTATCTTCGCCCTCGGCCATCAGGCTGGGGTCGATCGTCACGCGCTTGACGTCGTTCTTGCAGGTCATGACCACCTTGACGAGTCCGGCGCCGGACTGGCCCTCGACCTCGATCTGGGCCAGCTGCTCCTGCATCTTCTTCATGTTTTCCTGCATCTGCTGGGCTTGCTTCATCAGCCCGGCGAGTTGACCTTTCATCATGATGGGACGCTCCTGGATTCGGTAAGAAATTCGGTGGTGGAAATTCGGTAAGGCAAGTGCCTGCGGTCTGCGCGGGCCCGGTCAGGCGGCGCGCGGCTGGATCGAACCGGGCACGATCTGACCGCCAAAGTCGCGCAGCAGCCCCTGCACGAAGGGATCGGCCTCGATCACGGCCTCGGCCTGGCGCTGGCGCTCGGCACGGGCCTCGGCATCAGCCGCCGCCGCGGTGACCGAGACTCCGCCCACTTCGCAGGCTACGCGCACCGGCTCGCCGAAGTGGTCGCACAGCGCCTGCTGCAGCCGCTCGGCCACGCCGTTCTCGCCCAGGGCCGCGACCGGGATGCGCAGGTGGAAGGTACGCCCGACCACCTGTGTCAGTTCGCTCTGGTAGGCAAGTTGCTGCGCCAGGCCCTTCAGTGGCAGGCCGGCGGCCAGTGCCGGCCATTCGCCGCTGAAGACCGGCGGCGTGCCGTCTTCGCCGGCTGCGGGCGGGCGCGGGGCGACGTACTTGGCGGGCTCGGGCGGGGGCGCGGGTTGGGCGGCTTCGCGCACCGGCTCGGCTTCACGCGCGGCCGGGCTTGCTGGCCGTGCCGCGCCGTTGCGCGGGGCGGCACGCACAACCGGTTCGCTGAAGCCGTTGTCGCTATAGCCCGGGTCGCTGTCATAGGGACCGATGACCGGCAGGTCGGGCGGCAGGTCTTCCCACGGCGGCACATCGCTGCCGCCTGCCATTTCCCATGGCGGCACCGATTCCGGTTCGGGCTGGCGCGCGGCAGGCTTCGGCGCGGGCCTTGCGGCAGGCGCGGACGGTTGTGGCGGGGCAGGCTGTGCAGATGCTTGGGCCGGCGGCCTGGCGGTCGGCGCTGCCGGGCGGCTTACTGCCGCGGCGCCGGGCGCGCGCAAGGGCTGGGCCGGCGGGCGCTGCGCGGCGGCGGGCGCTGCCGGCATGGCCGGTGGCGGCGCGTTGCGGGCACCGCCGCGGGCGGCGGAGGCCTGGCGTGCGGCAGCCAGCGCGGCGCGTGCCGGCGACATGGCAACGTCAGGCGCAGGGCGTGCCGGCGCGGCGGGTTCGGCGACCGGTTGCGGCTGTGCGGCGGGTGCCGGCGCGACGGGTTTTGCCGCGGCGGGCATCGCCGCTGCCGTCGCCGGGGCTGCCGGGGCCGCCGTGACGGGACTTGCCGCGGCGGTCGCATGACGGGTTTCGGCAGGCCCGGCCGCCAGCGCCGCGCTGCGCGGACGCGAAGGCGCGGCGCCGCCCTGCCCTTGTGCCGACACTGGCGACGGCTCCGGCGCCGACGACGGCCGGAACGCCAGCATGCGCAGCAGCGTCATGGTGAAGCCGGCGTACTCGTCCGGCGCGAGCGCCAGCTCGCTGCGGCCGAGGTTGGCGATCTGGTAGAACAGCTGCACTTCCTGCGCATCGAACACGCCGGCCAGGCGGCGCACATCGTCCGCTTCGGGCCATTCGTCCTGCACCGAGGCCGGCACGGCCTGCGCCAGCGCCACCTTGTGCAGCAGCGAGCCCAGGTCCTGCAGCGCGCCGGCGAACGACAGGCTGCGGTCGGCCATGGCATCGGCGATGCCCAGCATGGCGGCGCCGTCCTCGGCGGCCAGCGCGTCGAGCAACTGCACCAGGTAACCCTGGTCGATCGCGCCCAGCATGCCGCGCACCGCCTCTTCGGAGACCTGGCCCGCGCTGTAGGCGATGGCCTGGTCGGTCAGCGACAGCGCGTCGCGCATCGAGCCGTGCGCGGCCTGCGCCAGTAGGCGTAGTGCATTGCCGTCGTGGCCAATGCCTTCCTGCGCCAGGATATGGTCCAGGTGCGAAACGATATGCCCGGGCGGCATCTGCTTGAGGTTGAACTGCAGGCAGCGCGACAGCACCGTGACCGGGATTTTCTGCGGATCGGTGGTGGCGAGGATGAACTTGACGTGCCCGGGCGGCTCCTCCAGCGTCTTCAGCATGGCGTTGAAGGCGTGGTTGGTCAGCATGTGCACTTCGTCGATCATGTAGACCTTGAAGCGCCCGGTGCCCGGGGCGTAGACCGCCTTGTCGAGCAGTTGCGCCATCTCGTCGACGCCGCGGTTGGAGGCGGCGTCCATCTCGATGTAGTCGACGAAGCGGCCGCTGTCGATCTCGGTGCAGGCCTTGCACTGGCCGCACGGCTGCGCGGTAATGCCGCCGTTGCCGTCAGGGCCGGTGCAGTTCAGGGCCTTGGCCAGGATCCGCGAGAGCGTGGTCTTGCCGACCCCGCGCGTACCGGTGAACAGGTAGGCATGGTGCAGCCGCTGTTGTTCCAGCGCGTGCGTGAGCGCGCGGACCACGTGCTCCTGGCCGACCAGCGTGGTGAAATCCCTGGGGCGCCATTTGCGCGCTAGAACTTGATAACTCATGGCGGCGATTGTAGCAAATGGCGACCGCCCGGAGCCTGCCGGGGCCCCGGACTTTGCTGCTTGCCAGGGAAGCCAGCCGCCAGGGCCCCGCCGCAGGCTTCAGCCGCACTCGCCCACGTAGCCGCAATTGGCGCATTTCGCACAGCCGTCAACCTTGTGCAGGGCGTGCGCGCCACACTCCGGGCACGGCTTGCCGGTGCCGACGCCAGGTGTGACCACCCCGGCGCCGGCCTGGACGCCAGCGTCCACTTCGGCGGCAAGCGCCGCCGTGCCGCCCTCGCGCTGCGCCAGCCGCACAGCCAGCGCCGCCACCGGCACCTGCCCGCCCTCGGCATCGAGGAAGCCGCGCTTGATCAGGATGCGCTGCAGCGCATAGCTGAGCGCAGCCACCTCCGAGTCATGGAAGCGCGGCACCTCGGTGCCATCCTGGCGCACCAGCGTACCGTAGCGCACCGTGCCCTTGTCCCACACCACGTTGCGCATGTCGGCCAGCGCCTTGGCCACCGAGCCGCCCGAGCGCGCCACCATCGACAGCAGCCGCATGGTGGAGGTGATCCACTGCTGGCCCTCGCTGCGCTGCCCCGCCGGCATGAAGAACTCCACCGGGCGCTCGATCGCCACCGGCTTGCCTTCGACCACGCCGGCCACGCGCATGAAATTGACAGTCAGGTAGACGGTCTTGTGGCCTTCATAGGTCAGGTACTCGACCTTGGAGGTCACGCCTTCCAGGTCGCCGACGGGCCGGCTGTTGAAGGGGCGCACCAGCGGGTTGTCGTCGGCCACTGCCGCGGCTGGCGCTGTCGGCGCCTCGACCGACAGCACGGCGCCGAGCACGGAATTCGGGCGGTAAGTCGCCAGGCCCTTGAGCCCGGCCTGCCACGCCTCGAGGTAAAGATTGCGGAAGGCTTCATACGGGTAGTCCTCCGGCACGTTGACTGTCTTGCTGATGCTGGTGTCGATATAGGGCTGCACCGCCTCCAGCATGCGCATATGATCCAGCGCCGACATTTGCAGCGCGGTGACGAACGCGTCCGGCAACTGCGCCATATCAGACCCCATGTGACGGTAGAGCCTCCAGGCGTGGTCCGCCACCTCGAAGCTGCGGTAGCTGTTGTCCGGCATCCGCTTGCGGCGGTTATAGGTCCACGAGAACGCCGGCTCGATGCCGTTGGAGGCGTTGTCGGCAAAGGCGAGCGTGATGGTGCCGGTCGGTGCGATCGACAGCAGGTGCGAGTTGCGCAGGCCATGGCGCGCAATGGCGTCGCGCACGGTCTCGGGCAGCCGGCTGGCAAACCCGCTCTGCAGGTAGGCGTTGGCATCGAACAGCGGGAAGGCACCCTTCTCGACCGCGAGTTCGGTCGACGCCAGGTAGGCCTCGTCGCGCATGCGTTCGGCGATCTGCGCCGCCAGCTTGCGCGCCGGTTCGGTGTCGTAGCGCAGGCCCAGCATCACCAGCGCGCTGCCAAGGCCAAGGAAGCCCAGGCCAACGCGCCGCTTGGCGTGGGCTTCGGCCTGCTGTTCCGGCAACGGCCAGAAGGTCACGGCGAGCACATTGTCGAGCATGCGCGTGGCCACGCGCACCACCTCGGCAAAGGCATCGAAATCGAACTGGGCCTGCGACGAGAACGGCTGGCGCACGAAGCGCGTCAGGTTGATCGAGCCCAGGCAGCAGCAGCCGTAAGGCGGCAGCGGCTGCTCGGCGCAGGGGTTGGTGGCCTCGATGCGCTCGCAGTAATAGAGGTTGTTGTCGGCATTGATGCGCGACAGGAACAGGATGCCAGGCTCGGCATGGTCGTAGGTCGCCTGCATGACCTGGTCCCACAGGTGGCGCGCCGGCACGCGGCGGTAGACCCACTGGCCGTCGTCGCGGCGATAGGCGCCGGCGGCGATCATGTCCGCGCCGGGCTCGGCTTCATGCACCAGCTCGACTTCGCCGTCGGCCTGCACCGCCTGCATGAATTCGTCGGTGACGCCGATGGAGATATTGAAGTTGCTCAGGTCGCCCTTGTCCTTGGCGTGGATAAAGCTCTCGATATCGGGATGGTCGCAGCGCAGCACGCCCATCTGCGCGCCGCGGCGCGCGCCGGCGGATTCCACCGTGGCGCAGGATGCATCGAACACCCTCATGAACGATACCGGCCCCGACGCGCGCGAATGCGTGGCGCGCACCAGCGCGCCGGCCGGGCGGATCGCCGAGAAGTCATAGCCCACGCCGCCACCGCGGCGCATGGTTTCGGCGGCCTGCGCCACCGCGGTGTAGATGCTGGGGCGGCCTTCGCGTGGCTCGGACACCGAATCGCCCACCGGCTGCACGAAGCAGTTGATCAGCGTGGCCTGGATGCCGGTGCCGGCCGCTGAATTGATGCGCCCGGCCGGCACGAAGCCGTTTTCCTGTGCCCACAGGAAGCGCGCGCTCCAGGCCTCGCGCTGGTCTTCCGGCTCGGCCTGCGCCAGCGCGCGCGCGACGCGCTGCCTGACATCGGAGATGGTGCGCTCTTCGCCCTTGGCGTATTTCTCGATCAGGACTTCGGTGGAGATTTCCTGCGGCGCCATGGCACCGCGAATGATCTGGTCGTTTGCGTTCATGTCTTGGCTCACCACGCTGTGCGGGTTGGGTGGATCGTTGTTTCTGCACGCACTTGCCTGCGCGCTGCGCCGCGCTGCCCGCGGCGGCCTGTCATGGTCAGGCCACAGTGGCCTGGCCCGCCTGCGCAAGATCAAGCCGCTGCATCGCCGCGCCCAACGACCCACCGAGGCAAAGGCAAATTCGACGGGACCTGCCGGTCTGGGTTACAATGCCGCTCGGACGGGCCTCCTCGCATGGTGGCGCGGTCAACCTGGTCAGGTCGGGAACGAAGCAGCCACAGCCGTTTTCCGCCAGTGCCGAGGGTCAGGCTCGTCCACCTCTACTTTCCCCTTTGCAGTACCCTCCCCCACCTTCGCAATACCCATCGGATCCGGCACGCGTTTCGTCGCTTGCAGCGCAGTCCCTGTCACTTTAGTACAGCGGGCCGGCGGCCGTGCGCCGCAAGGCCCATTTTGCGCCGATTTTTCCACCCTGTCCGGCGCACAATCCGTTCAGAACAACGAGCCTTGCTGTGCCAGCATGGGCTGCACCAGGCGCTCGGCCGGAATCCACTCGCCGTCCGCCGTGGCCACGCCGGCCTCGATGCGCTTGCCCGGGAACATCGGCGCGACCGCCGCCACATAGCGGCCCAACTGCGCGCGATAGGCGGCATGCTCCTGCGGCAGCAGACGCAGCTTGTAGTCGACGATCACCACGCGGTCCTCGAATTCCACCAACCGGTCGATACGCAGCAGCCGGCCGCGCGCATCATAGAGTTCGACTTCGTTGCGCGCCTCGCCCGCCGTCAGCAGCGGTGCGAGCGCAGGTGCTTGCAGCATTGCGCCTACCGCCTCCACCGCCTCTTCCACCTGTTGCCGCCACGCCTGCCGTGCCTGTTCGGTGTGCGCGCCCGACAAAGGGAACCAGCGCAGCACCGTATCCATGTCCGGAACGCCCGCAAAGGCTTCCGGATAGCGGGTCAGGCGCTCGAGCAGCGCGTGCACCAGTTCACCGTGGCGCGCGGCTGCGGCGTTGAAGACGATGCCGTCGTCCTCGGCTTCAGGCGCGCCCTCTTCCTCGAACGCAATCGACTGGCCCTCGTCGACCGCATCGCGGTAGCGCAGCCGGAAATCGGTGAAGCGCACCGGCTCGCTCAGGCGCGCAAGCGTCGGAGCGCGGTTCTGCGCATCGGCTTGTTCGCCGGGATAGGCCGGCACCATCTCGCCGACGCCGGCGGCCTGCAGCCGCACATACCAGCTGCCTGCGATCTCGGCATTGGCATCGCCTGAACTGCTGCGGCTGGCGCGGCCCTTGACGCCGCTGACCAGCAGGCCCTGTTGCGCGCGCGTCATGGCCACGTACAGCAGGTTCCAGTTCTCGCGCTCGGTGAGCGCCACCTCGGCCTCGAACAGCGGCGCACGCGCCAGCCCGCGCTCGCTGCGCTTGCCGTAGGCCGAGAAATGCCGTGGCACCGGCGACGACGGCGGCCAGTCGACCAGGATGCCGCCCTTGTCCGCGGCGGGCTCACTGTGGTTGGCGTCCAGCAGCACCACGAACGGCGCCTCCAGCCCCTTGGCCGCGTGCACGGTCAGGATATGGACCGCATCGAGGCCGGCATAGGCGGGATCGTCCTCGGCCGGCTCGACGTCTTCGGCGCTCTCGCCCATGCCGCCTTCGTCCGGGCTTTCGCCCTCGTCGCCGCGGCGGATTTCCTGCAGTTCGTCGATGAACTTTGGCAGGCTCGGATAACGGCCGCCGTCGAGGTCCAGCGACAGCTTCAGGAAGGCATCGAGATTGGCCAGCACCTGCTCGCGGATATCGGGCGGCGCGGCCTCGGCATAGCGCCGCCGGACTTCGCCGCCATGGAAAATCTGGTCGATCAGGTCATGCACCGGCTGGTGCGGCGCGATGCGCAGCCACTGGCGCAGCCGCGGCACGCCTTCGCGCAGCGCGTCCGACACGTGTTCAGGCAGGCCACCTGCCTCGATCCGCGACCACCAGCTGCCCTCGCCTTCGATCTGCGCCATCGCTACCAGGTCATCATCGGTGGCGCCAACCAGCGGGCTCTTGAGCACGTGGGCGAGGTCCAGGTCCGATTCCGGCGTCATCAGGAACGCCAGCAGCGCCGACAGGTCGAGGGCTTCGAGCGTGGCCAGCAGCCCGCCGCGGCGGGGGCTCAGGCACGGGATGCCGGCCTCGCGCAGCGCGCGCTCGTAGTCGGCCAGATGGGTCTTGCGGCGCACCAGCAGGTGCATGTCGCTCCAGCGCGCGGGACGGGTCGTGCCGCCTTCGTGGACCGGCACGTTGTCTCGCACCTGGCGCAGCCACGCGGCTACGCGCCGGCCTTCTTCCAGGCGCAGCGAATCGCCGGCCTGCCGGCGTGGCTGCAGCAGGGTGTCGCGATGGGCCGATGCCTCTTCGGCTTGCGCGTCGTCGGCGTCGTCCACGGACGCTTCCGCCTTGTCCTCCGGTTCCACCAGCGGCAGCAGCCAGACCGGGCCGCCGCCATCGGCAAGCGCCGAGGTCTGGGTCTCGTAGAGCGGATAGCGTCCCTCGGTGCGCGCCGCATCGAACACGGCATTGACCCAGTCCAGCACTTCAGCACGGTTGCGCCGCGTGCGGTTGGTGCGCAGTACGGTGGCGCCGAACGCGCTGCGCAGCATCTCGCCGGCCGCGCCGAACAGGCGTGCATCGGCACGCCGGAAGCGATAGATCGACTGCTTGGGGTCGCCGACCAGGAACACTGTCGGCCGCTCGCCCAAACCGGCATAACCGGCCAGCCAGCCCTGCAGGATGCGCCATTGCAGCGGGTTGGTGTCCTGGAACTCGTCGAGCAGCAGATGGCGGTAGCGCGCATCGAGCCGCACCTGCAGGTAGGTGGCGGTCTCTTCGTCGGACATCAGCCGCGCGGCCTGCCATTCGAGATCCGCGAAGTCCATCGCGCGCTGATCGTGCTTGTGCTGCTGGTAGCGCGTCAGCAGCGCGTCGCCGATGCAGAACAGCGCCTTGTTGATCGCCAGCACCGCGGCCTCGCAGCAACGCGCGCTGATATCGTCGAGCATTGCGCAGATCGACGCATGCTCGTCCATCAGCGCATCGACCATGCCTTCGCCACCGGCGGCCTTGACCAGCGCGGCGGTGCGCCGCAGCGAACGCGGCTCGCCCGCGGTGGTGAAGAACGCGGCGCGCAGCTGCGCGAACACGCGCTCGCACGCCTTGCCGGGCTGGGCGCCGCTTTCGCGCCAGGCAGTGATCGCCATCAGCGCATCGGTGATGCGGGTGGCGTGGGTCTGTTCGGTCTTGCCGCCGGCGCCCAGGCGCAGCGCCAGCGTTTCGCAGGCATCGCGCCAGCCTTCGTCGGCCAGCGCCTGCAGCAGGACGTCGCCCTGCGCGTCTTCGCCGAGGCAATCGGACAGCGCCTGCATCGGGTCGCCGCCCTCCTGCATCGCCCACCATTCGCTACGCGCGTGGAACATGGCGTCTAGCAGCGCGCGCGCCTGGAAGTCGCCGACGGTATCAACCAGCGTTTCCCAGGCGGCGCGCAGGTCTTCGTATTGCGGCGTGGCTAGCGCGCGCCAGACCGGGGCCCAGGCTTCGCGCTTCATGCGCAGCGCGTCTTCGCGCAATGCCGCGCCCGGCACGATGCCCGACGCCAGCGGCGCGCCGCGCAGCAGTGTGCCGAACCAGCCGTGGAAGGTGTCGATCGCCATGCGCCCGGGCGCGGCCAGCACCTGCGCGTGCAGGCCGCGCGCGCGTGGCAGCGCATCGCGCGCGGCCTCCGGGGTCAGGCCGCGCTGCACCAGCGCGGCGACCACGTCCTCATCGCTGTCGCGCGAGAGTTGGGCCAGCACTTCCAGCAGGCGGTCGCGCATCTCTTCCGCGGCCTTGCGCGTGAAGGTAATCGCCAGGATCTCGTGCGGCGCGGCGCCGGCCAGCAGCAGGCGTACTAGCCGCGCCACCAGCAGCCAGGTCTTGCCGCTGCCGGCGCAGGCCTCGACCACGACCGAGCGGGCGGGGTCGCAGGCCGCGCGTGTGAACTCGGCCTCGGAAACCGGGTTGCCGTCGCGCTGGTAGGGCTGGACCTGGGCGTGGAGTGGATCGTGGACCATCATGATGTCAGCACCGGCACGGCGGTGGATTCCCAGAAGCCCTTGCGGCACAGGCCGCGGGCGGTGCAATACAGGCAGGCGGAGGCATCGCCGAACGCGGGCAGCTTCGCGCCCTGGCGCAGGCGCATCACGTCGTTGCGCATCTGCCGTTCCAGCCAGGTGACGGCGGCTTCGAAATCGGGCAGGCCGACTTCGCGCTGCGCGGCCGGGGTGCCTTCACGGGCGCCCTCCAGCGAGACCCAGCTGCCGCCGACCGCGTCAGCCCGCAGCAGGCCGTAGAACGGCAACTGGCAGTCTTCCTCGACTTCGGCCAGCTTGCGCTTGAGCCGGGTGGCGCTTTGGGTCTTGTAGTCGAGCACGGCGTGCGCGCCGTCCGGGCCCTGGTCGAGCCGATCGATACGGCCGGTCAGGCGCAGCGGCTGGCCGTCGGGCATTGGCAGGTCGATGCCCGCGTCGAGCTCGCCGCCGCGCCAGAACCAGCCCTCGGCCTCGCGCGCGGACTGCCAGGCGACGTAGGACGCCATCACCTCGCGCCAGCGCCGGTAGTAGGCAATGGCATTGCCGTCCTCGGCCATCAGCGCGCCGAACACGTCGTCGGAGATCTCGCGCAGGCGCGCGAGGCGCTGCGCTTCAGAGAGCGTCTCGCCGCGCTCGCGCCGCGCCTGCAGATCCTTGTGGTAGCGCAGCAGAACGCGATGCAGGTGTTCGCCGATCTCGCGCTTCTCCAGCTCGTCGCTGACCGTTTCAAGGCCGGCCAGGCCCAGCATGCGGCCGGCAAAGAACTGGTACGGGCAGCGGCGCAGCATGTTGTAGGCCTGCGCGCTCCAGCGCACCGGCACCAGCTCCGCCGCGGCCTCGGGCGCCGGCATGCCGCGGACATCGGCAAACGTCTCGTGCGCCTGCGGTGCGGCGTTGGCCTCGATGCTGACACCACTGCGCGTGCAGCACGCCGCCAGCCGTTCGATCCAGCCCGACACATGGTGCGGTTCGCCGCGGCTGCCGTAGCGTTGCCACGTCATCACCACGTCGGCGTTGTTCAACAGCACTTCGGCGAGGTCGCGCGCCTGTTGTGCAAAGCGGGCCTCGCGGTCTTCCAGGTCCAGCTCGCGCCGCATCTGGTTGGAGAAGAACATTAGCTCGGCGGCACTGGACGGCAGCTGCGCGTCATCGCAGCCGACGATCACCACGCCCTCGAAACGACGCATGCGTGCGCCGTTCAGCGGCAGGATGGTGATGCGCGCCGGGCCGCTGGCCGAGGGCTCTTTATAGGCGACCGATTCGAGCAGCGCCGCCAGCATCGCGCGGAATTCGCCCTGCGACAGCGTGGCATGCCCGCCGGTCTCGTCCTGCGGCAGCTCCTGCAGCCGCGCCAGCGCATCGAGCAGCTGGCTGCCGGCATCGTCAGCGGCCAGCGCCGTACGCATGCCAAGCGTGTCGAGCATGCCGTCGAGCCGTTCCAGCCAGGTGGCGAGCGGATGCTGGGCGAGGCCGCGCGGCCAGCGCGCGGCCTCGTCGGCGAGCAAGGCGATCAGTCCGCGTGCCGCGCTGCGTGGCGCTTCGCCCGCGTCCTCCTCTTCGGCAGACGCTTGCGGCACGGTTGTCGGTTCGCTGCCGAACAGTTGGCGCAGCCGCGCCCAGCCGCCGGTAATGCCTTCGCGGCGTACCTGGCGCTCCAGCAGCGCGATGGCCAAGCCGCGCTTGGCAACATCCGGCAGGCAGAACGGGCTCTTGAGCAGGTCGAGCAGCGCGGCGGTATCGCCGTCGCGCACCAGCAGGTCGAACCAGCGCATCAGCGCGGCGGCGGCGCGCGTGGTGGACAGCTTCCAGCCGGTCTCGTCGCGCACCGGCGCACCGGCGCGCGCCAGCAAGGCGCGCGCGCGCCGTGCCACCACGCGGTCGTGCGCGACCAGCGCGACATTGCGGCGGCCTTCGTTGAGCCACTGCACCAGCTGCGCGGCGGCGGCCGCGGCCTCATCCTCGAAGCGCGCGCTGCCGACCACGCGGATGGCGGGTCGTTGCGGCGGCAGCGCGGGCATGGCGGGGAGCGGTGATGCGGCTTCGGCGTTGTCGGTGTCGTTGGCGATTTGCGCTTCCGGCCAGAGCGCCAGCAGCGTCTGGTACCAGTCGGCATCCGTCTCGCCCTGCCCGGTCCAGTCATAGCCGACCTGCATCACCGGCACCAGCTCGGCGGCATCGCGCAGGAACGCGGCTTCCAGCGGCGTGGGCGGCGTCGGGGCGATCCAGATCACCGGGCCGCGCAGCTGCTGCGACAGCTCGCGCAAGGCGCGGCGCCGCGCGGGCAGCGGATCGTCCGGCCCGGACAACGCCTGCCAGAATGCCAGCACGATGCGCGCCTCTTCGCCGAGGAAGCGCTCCGACAGGTGCGAATAGGTCCGCTCCAGCGCCCCTTGCAGCAACCCGGCGCGGTCGTCGCCATCGATCTCGTCGTCGCGGATGGCAGCGTCCTCAAGCCAGCGCGCATTGAGTTCGTCGCAAATCGCAAGCAGCGTCTGCGACAGCCCCCACGCCGCGGTCTCGTTCTGCGCGCCGAAGGCACGGCGCAGCCAGTCCTGCCCGCGCACCGCCTGTTGCACCGCCAGCAGGCGTGCGGCATGGCTGCGCACCGGCGTGCCGTCGGGCGGCAGGTCAAGCAGCCAGTGGCCCAGCGTCAGCACGCGCGGCAGCAGCCGCGGGCGGCCCGCGGCGCGCGCGGCTGCATCCAGTGCCTGGCGCACGCCGGGGATCTGCGCGGCGGTAGGCACCACCACGTGCGCGCCGGCCTCGGGCGCGCCGCAGCGGTCGAGGAGATACCAGGCAGCGGCAGCCGCCTGGTCGAGGAAATCAGGGCCAGGGCGAAAGCGTAGCGACGTCATTTGGCGCAAGCGGGGCGCGTGGGCCGCAGTCCGGCATGGCTGCGGGGACTGCGTCGGTCGGAGAAGGTGTCAGGCAGCAACGAAAAAAATACAGGGTCGCCGCCTGCCGGCGCGGCAGGCGGCGAAAACAATGCGAAGCAAGCGCGCGGCGCTCAGTGCGGGCCGCCTTCCAGGCGCGCACGGATCTCGCGCGCGGTCTCGAGCAGGCCTTCATAACCGGAGCGCGCATGCTCGGGCAGGTCCGGATCGCCCACCAGCGTGCCGAGGGTTTCGATGATGCTGTAGACCAGGCCCTTGGCCGCACCGCTGGCGATGCTGTTGGTCTCGACGGCACTGCTGATATGGTCCAGCGCATCGCTCAGGTGGTCTACATCCGGCCCCTGGCCGGACTCGGGCTCGGGCTGCTGCAAAGGCTTGCGGGGATCGGTGTTCATATCGATGACCTTGTCAGTGACGCGGGGCGCAAGATTGGTCCGCGGCGCGCGCCATGCGGACACAGGCGCCGCGGACCGCTTCTATTCTACGCGCCCGCCACGCGGATTCATCACAACGTGCTGAGCGCTTCAAGTGCATCCGATGGCACACCCGCCCCGATTGCCCGAATCTCTCGACGCCATTGAAAATAAGCATTTCAACGAATTGCCGGATTGCAGCAGAATTCATCCCGTTGCCGGCGGCTTTTCAGCCGCCTTGCCAGGGCCGTCTTGAAAATCGGCAAACTGGTAACATATCGACAGCACCGGGCGCGGCAGCGGCCTCCCTAGCCTGCCAGAAAGGCGGCAAAGGGGTCGCCCGACGGGTCCGCGCAATCTCGTGTAAGGTAACGGTTCGGCCCAGCCTTCAACATAAAAAGCGAAACCAGAGGTTTTCCGCCATGAGCGAACAAATCAAGTATGTGAGCGACGCCTCCTTCGACGCTGACGTCCTCCAGTCCGACAAGCCCGTCCTGCTCGATTTCTGGGCCGAATGGTGCGGCCCCTGCAAGATGATCGCGCCGATCCTGGACGAAGTCGCCAAGGACTACGGCGACAAGCTGCAGGTCGCCAAGCTCAACGTCGATGAAAACCAGCAGGTGCCGGCCAAGTTCGGCATCCGCGGCATCCCGACGCTGATCCTGTTCAAGAACGGCGCGGTCGCGGCCCAGAAGGTCGGCGCGCTGTCCAAGTCGCAACTGACCGCCTTCCTCGACGGCAACCTGTAAGCTGCGCGCCGGAACCCGACCCAGGCGTTCCGGTTTTTGTCGCGATCCGACGTGCGTGCGCCACACCCTGGCGCACCGGTCGGATTGTGCTAAGATGCCACCAACAACTCCCCGAGCGTTCGCTCATTTTTCCCCCTTCCCTTTAGGTCTCGCCCGTCCGGGCCATCTGTACCCCTCGTCTATGCACCTGACAGAACTCAAATCGCTTCACGTGTCTGCGCTTCTCGAAATGGCGGCTACGCTCGAGATCGACAACGCACAGCGGATGCGCAAACAGGAACTGATGTTTGCGATCCTGAAGAAGCGCGCCAAGATGGGCGAAACCATCTTCGGAGACGGCACGCTGGAAGTTCTGCCTGACGGCTTCGGCTTCCTGCGCTCGCCGGAGACTTCGTACCTGGCCAGCACGGACGATATCTATATCAGCCCGTCGCAGATCCGCCGCTTCAACCTGCATACCGGCGATTCGATCGAAGGCGAGGTACGCACGCCCAAGGACGGCGAGCGCTACTTTGCGCTGGTGAAGGTGGACAAGGTCAACGGGAACCCGCCCGAGGCGGTCAAGAACCGCATCATGTTCGAGAACCTGACGCCGCTGCACCCGAACCGGCCGCTCACACTCGAACGCGATATCAAGGCGGAAGAAAACATCACCGGCCGCATCATCGACATGATCGCGCCGATCGGCCGCGGCCAGCGCGCGCTGCTGGTGGCCTCGCCCAAATCCGGCAAGACCGTGATGCTGCAACACATTGCACACGCGATCGCCAACAATCATCCGGAAGCCGACCTGTTCGTGCTGCTGATCGATGAGCGTCCGGAAGAAGTGACCGAGATGCAGCGTTCGGTGCGCGGCGAAGTGGTCGCGTCCACCTTCGACGAACCGGCCATCCGCCACGTGCAGGTTGCCGAAATGGTGATCGAGAAGGCCAAGCGCCTGGTCGAACTGAAGCGTGACGTGGTGATCCTGCTGGACTCGATCACGCGCCTGGCGCGCGCGTACAACACGGTGGTGCCGGCCTCGGGCAAGGTGCTGACCGGCGGTGTGGACGCCAACGCGCTGCAGCGCCCGAAGCGCTTCTTCGGCGCGGCGCGCAACCTGGAAGAAGGCGGTTCGCTGACCATCATCGCCACCGCGCTGATCGAAACCGGCAGCCGCATGGACGATGTGATCTATGAAGAGTTCAAGGGCACCGGTAATATGGAAGTGCACCTGGAGCGCCGCCTCGCGGAGAAGCGCGTCTATCCGTCGATCAACCTGAACAAGTCCGGCACACGGCGCGAAGAACTGCTGATCAAGCCGGAAATCCTGCAGAAGATCTGGGTGCTGCGCAAGTTCATCTCCGACATGGACGAAGTGCAGGCGATGGAATTCATCATGGACAAGATGAAGGCCACGAAAAACAACGCGGAGTTTTTCGATATGATGCGCAGAGGCGGCTAAAGCCCTCGCTGCAACATCGCCGCAAGGCGGACAGGAAGGCGTGCCATGGCGCGCTTTTTTGTTGCCTGATGATTTCCCTGCGCGCCCGACCGCACCGGCGCTTGGACCATGCTCGGCAAACTGACCTCATTCCTGCGCACCCGCTCCAGGGCCCGCAAGCTGGAGCACTACGCGATCCCCGACGCGCTGTGGATGCGCACGGTCGCCACGCTGCCGTTCGTGCAGCGCTATGGCAGCGAAGACCTGGCAGCGCTGCGCGAACTGGCCACGCTGTTTATCGCCGAGAAGGAATACTCCACCGCGCACGATCTGCCCCTGGTCGACGAGATGGTGGTCAGCGTCGCGGTGCAGGCCTGCGTGCCGATCCTGAAGCTGGGGCTGCCGTGGTATCGCGGCTGGCACGGCATCGTGCTCTACCCGGGCGAGTTCATCATCCGCCGGACCGAGCAGGACGAGATCGGGCTGGTGCATGGCGTGGTGGAGGAAGCCAGCGGCGAAGCGTGGGAACACGGGCCGGTGATCCTGTCCTGGCAGGACGTGCACACGCCCGGCGGCGGCATCGACAGCGAGCATGAACTGCCGGCCGACACCTACAACGTGGTAATCCACGAATTCGCCCACAAGCTCGACATGCTGGACGGCGAGCCCGACGGCGTGCCGCCCTTCTCGCGCGTACTGCATCCGGACATCGATGCCGAGGCCTGGGCTCAGACCTTCCTGACCGAATACGACCGCTTTGCCGAAGCGTGGGACGCACGCAAGGAATCCGACTGGGAGCATCCCGAGCGGTTGCCGCCGGCGCTTCGCGTCATCGACCCATATGGCAGCGAGGCGCCGAGCGAGTTCTTTGCAGTGACGTCTGAGGCGTTTTTTGTCGAGCCCGCCGGCCTGGCGCGGCACTGGCCAGTGATATACCAGTCGCTGGCATCCTTCTACCGGCAAGACCCCGCCTCGATGTGCCGCTAAAGTTATATCCCATGTGCTTGAGAGCGCGTAGCAATATGCTTGAGCCCCTTCCCCAAGTCTTTGCTTTTCTGCCATAATTCCAGTTTGCCCGTTACCGGCAAGTGGTTCGTTCGTCGCCGCGTCGTGCCCTCGGCAGAGAATCAGCGGATTGCAACGGACTGGCTACCCAACCAGAAAGGACTCATCATGAAAGAAGGCATTCACCCGAATTACCGCGAAGTCGTGTTCCAGGACATGTCCAGCGACTTCAGCTTCATCACCCGCTCGACCATCCAGACCAAGGACAAGATCGTGAAGGACGGCAAGGAATACCCGCTGGCCAAGATCGAAGTCTCGTCGGAATCGCACCCGTTCTACACCGGCACCCAGAAGATCATGGACACGGCCGGCCGCGTCGAGAAGTTCCGCCAGAAGTTCGGCAACAAGCTGGGCAAGGCTGCAAAGTAATCGCTTTCGGCGAACCCCGCTTCGCGCGGCCCGCGGACAGATACTCCGAGGCCCCGCGAACCAGCAAAGAGGCAGCATCGGCTGCCTCTTTTGCTTTGGTGCCTGCCATGACGGCTGGCGCCGCAGTACCAATCAGATTTCCCTCACGCCCGTGAGGCCTCTACGCCATGCCACGGCCCGCGCGGCCGCCGCATGCGCGATACTGTGGCCTTCGCGCCATTGCGCCCCGGCCCGACCCGAGCATCGATGCGTCAAGCCAACACCTCACCCGTCCAGTTGACCGCTGCCGCGACCGGCGCACTGCCGCGCGCCCTGCTGCTGGCGATCTGCATCATCTACGGCCTGGTCGGCCTGTTCGGCCGCGACCCGTGGAAGAACGAGGATGCCGCCGGCTTCGGCGTGATGTGGCAACTGGCCACTGGCGGCCTGCACGACTGGCTGATGCCCAATATCGCCGGGCGCCCGTACAGCGAGGACGGCCCGCTGGTGTTCTGGATCGGCGCAATCATGATCCGCGGCTTCGGCGGCTGGCTGGGCGCGGCCGATGCCGCGCGGCTGGCCACCGCGCTGTTCTTCTTCGCAACCTGCGCCTGCATCTGGTACACCACCTACCTGCTGGGCCGGCGCGACGAGGTCCAGCCCTTTGCCTATGCCTTCGGCGGCCAGCCCAACGCGCGCGACTACGGCCGTACGCTTGCCGACGGCGCGCTGCTGATCTTCCTCGCCTGCGTGGGCCTGGCCATGCGCGGCCACGAAACCACGCCGCAGGTGGGCCAGGTCGCCTTTATCGCGCTGGCGCTGTACGGCATGGTGCGCAGTCTCGACAAGCCGATCCAGGGCAGCCTGATCTATGGCGCCGCGCTCGGTGGCCTGGCGTTGGCGAGCGGCCCGCTGCTGCCGCTGGCGATGCTCGGCGGCACCGTGGTCTGCGCGCTGGTGTGCCGACCGCTGCCGTGGCAGCGCCTGTTCGCCATCGGCATTCCGCTCGCCCTGCTGATCGTGCTGGCGTGGCTGACCGCGACCTACTTCGGCGCGGCCGACCGCAACGAGGCGGTCACCTTTATCCGCGAGTGGTCGCGCTACGATCGCCGCAGCTATGGCTCGCCGAACATGCAGACCTTCGGCTTCAACATGCGCAACCTGTTCCTGTACGCGTGGCCGGTGTGGCCGATCGCGGGCTGGGCCTGGATCGCATGGGCCGGCATGCGCCGCGCGCCCCACGTGGCGATGCCGCTGGCGCTGCTGCTGCCGGTGCTGGTGCTGCTGTTCCTGCAACGCAGCGCCGGCGACGTGCAGTTCATCCTGCTGCTGCCGCCGATGGCGGTGCTGGCCGCGTTTGCGCTGCCCACGCTGGCGCGCGGCGTGATCAACGCGATCGACTGGTTCGCGCTGCTGTTCTTCACCATCTTCGGCGGCACGGTCTGGTTTATGTGGGTCGCCAAGACCACCGGCTGGCCGCCGCGCATCGCGCGCAACATCTTCCGCCAGTTGCCCGGCTACCAGCATGAATTCACCGTCGCGGCGGTGCTGTTCGCGCTGGTCGCGACCGCCGCCTGGGTGCTGATCGTGCGCTGGCGGCTGTCGCGCGCGCCCAAGCAGATCTGGCGCCCGGTGGTGATTTCCGCAGCGGGCACCACACTGATGTGGGTGATGGCGATGACGCTGTGGCTGCCGTCGATCAACTACGGCAAGACCTATCGCGACGTGGCACAGGCCGCGGCGATGGCGCTGCCGCCCGCTTACCAGTGCGTGCAGCCGATCCGCATGGGCGACGCGCAGCTGGCTTCGTTTGCCTACTTCGGCCATATCCGCTTCGGCGGGCCGGGCGATGGCTGCGATGTGCTGTTGCGCCATGACTCGGTGGACTATGGCGAGCCGGGCAATATCTCGCATTTCGAATGGCGGCTGATCTGGGAAGGCCGCCGCCCCGCGGACCGCGACGAGCGCTTCCGCATGTATCGCCTGGTCGATACCGCGCGTGCCATCCATCCGCGCCCCGACCTGCCTCGGCGCCGCCTGCCGCGCCAGCCCTGATTCAACGACTCGCACGACACGTCCCGCAGCGCCTGTAGCGCCAATAGCATCAGTAGCGCCGTCGAACCAACCCGGCCGCAGGCGGCCGCAGGGGCCCGGGATCGTGCCCTGACCAAGCCTGCCGAGCCTGAATGACCCTGCTCCAAGACCTCCGCCGCATTGGCAGCCTGGCCGCGCCGGTGCTGGCCGGCCAACTGGCCGTTATCGCCTTTGGCGTCATCGATACCGTGATGGCGGGCCGCGCCTCGGCCACCGACCTGGCGGCCGTGGGCCTGGGCGGCTCGATCTACATCACGATCTATATCAGCCTGATGGGTGTGCTGCAGGCGCTCGCGCCCATCGCGGGCCAGCTCTATGGCGCAGGCCGGGTCGAGGCGATCGGCGCGGAAGTGCGCCAGGCCGCGTGGCTGGGCGCCGCGCTGGCGATTCCCGGCGTGCTGCTGCTGGCCTTCCCGGCGCCCTTGCTTGCCCTTTCCAAGGCTTCGCCGGAACTGGTCGACAAGGCCACCACCTACCTGCATTTCGGCGCCTTCGGGCTGCCGGCGGCGCTGGGCTTCCGCATCTATTCCGCGCTGAACAATGCGCTGTCGCGCCCGCTCATGGTCACGGTGCTGCAGATCGGCGGCCTGTTGCTGAAGGTGCCGCTCAACGCCTGGTTTATCCACGGCGGGCTGGGCGTGCCGGCGATGGGCGGACCCGGCTGCGGGCTGGCCTCGACGCTGATCAGCTGGGCCTGGTGCATCGCCGGGCTGCTGATCCTGCGCTACAGCCGCGCCTATCGTCCACTGCGCATCTTCGATACCTGGAGTTGGCCGGCGGCCGCGCCGCTGCGCGCGCTGCTGCGCCTTGGCGTGCCGATGGGCCTGACTTACCTGATCGAGATCACCTCGTTCACGCTGATGTCGATCTTTATCACGCGGCTGGGGACGGTCACGCTCGCCGGGCACCAGATCATCGCCAACCTAGGCGCGGTGGCCTACATGCTGCCCCTGTCGCTGGCGATCGCCACCTCGACGCTGGTGGCCCAGCATATCGGCGCGCGCGACCTGGCCGGCGCCAGCCGGCTCGCCTGGCGCGGCATCCGGCTGGCGGCGGGGCTGGCCATGTTGACCGGGGCGCTACTGTGGCTGCTGCGCGAGCCGGTGCTGCACGCCTACGCCAGCGACCCGGCGGTGGTCGCGGCGGCGCTGCCGCTGGTGTTGTTCGTTGCCTTCTACCAGGCCTTCGACGCCGTGCAGGTGATGACGGCCTTTATCCTGCGTGCGTACAAGATCGCGCTGATTCCCACGCTGATCTATGCCGGGTCGCTGTGGGGCATCGGCCTGGGCGGCGGCTATATGCTGGGGTTCGGGCTGATCGACGGCTTGCCGGCGTTTACGCGCGGCGCGGCTGGCTTCTGGCTGGCCAACAGCGTGAGCCTGGCGATTGCGGGTGTGCTGCTGGTGCGGTATTTCACGCGGGTCAGCGCGAATCCTGAGAACTGAGGCAGAAAAAACCCACATGGCGGATAACCGTGCGGGTTTAGCTTTGGTGCAGTTCGCTGCCATAGCAGTTGGACCTGAAAATAAAAACGCCCGCTTGCGCGGGCGTTTCAAATTGGCGGAGTGGACGGGACTCGAACCCGCGACCCCCGGCGTGACAGGCCGGTATTCTAACCGACTGAACTACCACTCCTTAGTCGGCGCCGTCTCGAGCATTCGCTTTTTGACGACTGGCTGAGCGTCTGATTACGCCCTGCTTGTTATGGCGTCCCCTAGGGGATTCGAACCCCTGTACTCACCGTGAAAGGGTGATGTCCTAGGCCTCTAGACGAAGGGGACAGAAACTTGTTTTTCAACGCGTTTTCTGTCTTGCGCTGGAAAGTCGGCTATTGTAGCAGGCTTTTTCGCGCCCGGGAAGCTTCTTTTCGATGCTTCCCGAATTTCTTGGTGGAGCTAAGCGGGATCGAACCGCTGACCTCTTGCATGCCATGCAAGCGCTCTCCCAGCTGAGCTATAGCCCCGTATCCGGTACTGCTGGAACACCTTCCCCGCCTACTGCTTAGCGCAGCATTTGCAGCGAAGACAGGATTATATAGCGATTTTCGCAACGGATGCAATACTTTTTATTGCTTCCACGGCGATTAACGACATAATCCCTCACCCTAAAAGAAAAACCCGCATGGTGATTAACCATGCGGGTTTAGTTTTGGCGGAGTGGACGGGACTCGAACCCGCGACCCCCGGCGTGACAGGCCGGTATTCTAACCGACTGAACTACCACTCCTTAGTCGGCGCCGTCTCGAGCATTCACTTTTTGACGACTGGCTGGGCGTCTGATTACGCCCTGCTTGTTATGGCGTCCCCTAGGGGATTCGAACCCCTGTACTCACCGTGAAAGGGTGATGTCCTAGGCCTCTAGACGAAGGGGACAGAAACTTGTTTTTCAACACGTTCCGTCTGGCGCCACCCGATACTGCCTGGATGACTCCGAAATCTTGGTGGAGCTAAGCGGGATCGAACCGCTGACCTCTTGCATGCCATGCAAGCGCTCTCCCAGCTGAGCTATAGCCCCATGGTACTGCCATTTACTGCAACTTGCTTTGTTTTCGCCTGACTTAACTACCGTTTCAAGCGAAGCCAAGATTATATATCAACCGCTAATCTTTGCAAGCTCCCGTTCTAACTTTTTCGCTTTCTCTTCACATTAAATCTGCTCGGAGATTCGCGAGGATCCTTGCGGATCCGCCAGCCCGCTTGGTTAGGGACCGCGCTGCAGGGAGAACGAGATTATGCGCAAGTCCGGCCAGGAGCGCAAGCCCCCGGCCGGACTTTTGCAGGATTTTTTTACGCGCCTGCGGCCAGACGGCGCAGCACCGTGTCGCGGCCGAACAGCTCCAACACCGCGTCGATGCTCGGCGTCTGCAACTGCCCCGCCACCAGCAGGCGCACCGGCATCGCAAGCTTGGGCATCTTCAGGCCGAACTCGGCCAGCACGGCCTTGAAAGTGGCGTTGATAGCCTCGCGCTTCCACTCGGGCAGTGCGGCAAGCTGACTGGCCAGTGCGGCCAACGCGGGCTGGATCTCCGGCGTCAGGTGCTCGGCCTTGAGGGTGGCGTCAGGCTGCGGCTCGCCGCGATAGAACAGCAGCGCGGCCTGCGCGACTTCCTTCAGCGTATTGGCGCGGTCCTTCACCAGCGCCACCACGCCGACCAGGTCGGCCCCTTCCACCTTGCCGCCGAGCGCCTCGATAAACGGCTGCGTCAGCGTGGCCAGGCGCTGGTTGTCGCCGACCTTGATGTAGTGGTTGTTGAGCCAGGCCAGCTTCTCGGGGTTGTACTGCGCGGGCGACTTGCCCAGGTGCTCCAGGTCGAACCATTCGACGAACTGCTCGCGCGAGAAGATCTCGGCATCGCCGTGGGCCCAGCCCAGGCGCGCCAGGTAGTTCAGCACGGCTTCTGGCAGGTAGCCCTCGTCGCGATAGCCCGTCACAGCCATGGCACCGTGGCGCTTGCTCATCTTCTCGCCCTGCTCGTTGAGCACGGTCGGCAGGTGAGCGTAGACCGGCGGCGTGCCGCCCAGCGCGCGGATGATGTTGATCTGGCGCGGCGTGTTGTTGACGTGGTCGTCGCCGCGGATCACGTGGGTGATCTTCATGTCGAGGTCGTCCACCACCACGCAGAAGTTGTACGTGGGCGTACCGTCCGGGCGTGCGATCACCAGGTCGTCCAGCTCGTCGTTTGAGATCTCGATGCGGCCCTTGACCGCGTCGTCCCACACCACGCTGCCGCCGATCGGATTCTTGAAGCGGATCACCGGATCGACGCCGGCCGGCGGCTCGGGCAGGACCTTGCCCGGCTCGGGGCGCCAGAAGCCGTTGTAGCGCGGCTTCTCGCCACGCTCGCGCTGGGCTTCGCGCAGGGCGTCCAGCTCTGCCGTGCTCATGTAGCAGCGGTAGGCCAGGCCAGCCTCGACCATCTGCGCGACCACTTCGCGATAGCGGTCCATACGCTGCATCTGGTAGAACGGGCCTTCGTCGATATCCATCTCCAGCCAGGCCATGCTCTCGAGGATCACGTCGACCGCTTCCTGCGACGAACGCTCGACGTCGGTGTCTTCAATACGCAGGATGAAGTCGCCCTTCATGCGGCGGGCGAAGGCCCAGGGGTAGAGCGCGGAGCGGATATTGCCGAGGTGGATGAAACCGGTCGGGCTCGGCGCAAAGCGGGTGCGGACGCGTTGGGTCATGGTCAGGGGCAGAAACAAGAAAGCCCGCGCGCAGCGGCGCGCGGGCTGGTATGTGCAGGCTTTGCATTATACCAATGCGATTCCCCCCTACCCCGCCCCTGTGCCGGGCGCGCGCGGAATCATTTATGCTTGCGCCGGTCTGAGATCGTGCCGGCCGCAAAGAAGCGCAAAGTCAGGCGCGCCTGAGCCGCGCCCGCATCACATGCCACCGCATGCCGGTCCCACCTGGTTACTATCCCGCTTCATGCAACGACGTCATTTCCTCGGCATTTCCGCGGCCGCCCTGCTGGCGGGCTGCTCGTTCGGCCCGCGCCCGGCGCCGCCGGTAGCGGCCACCCCGCCCACGCCTCGCCTGGTCAAGATCGGGCTCGCACTCGGCGGCGGCGCCGCGCGCGGCTTCGCACATATCGGCGTGATCAAGGCGCTCGAAGCCCAGGGCATCCATGCCGACCTGGTAACCGGCACCAGCGCCGGCGCGGTGGTCGCCGCGCTGTACGCCAGCGGTCTGGACGGCTTCAAGCTGAACAAGCTGGCGCTGACCATGGACGAAGCGGCCATCGCCGACTGGGCCCTGCCCTTCGGCACCCGCTTCGGCGGCTGGCTCAAGGGCGAGGCGCTGCAGAACTACGTGAACCGGCTGGTGCAGAACCGGCCGATCGAAGCGATGAAGCTGCCGCTGGGCATCGTCGCCACCGACCTGAAGAGCGGCGAGAAGATCCTGTTCCGCCGCGGCAACACCGGGCAGGCGGTGCGCGCTTCGAGCAGCGTGCCGGGCGTGTTCCAGCCGGTATTGATCCAGGGGCACGACTATGTCGATGGCGGCCTGGTCGAGCCGGTACCGGTGGATTCCGCGCGCAGCATGGGCGCGGACTTCATTATCGCGGTCAATATCTCGGCCGATCCGTCTGCGCAGAAGAATGCCGGCCAGAGCGGCGTATTGCTGCAGACCACGGCGATCATGGGCCAGTCGATCAACAAGATGGCGCTGGCACGCGCCGATGTGGTGATCCGCCCCGAGCTGCCCGACATGGGCGGCAGCGACTTCAACGCCCGCAACCGCGCGGTGCTGGCGGGCGAACAGGCCGTCGCGGCGGTGATGGCAACGCTGCGCCAGAAGCTGGAACAGGCGCGGCTGCAGCGGGCGGGCACCGTCGCCCCACAATAGCCTCGCGCATTGCGCGGCAAACAAAGAAGGACTGCCGCAGCAGTCCTTCTTTGTTTGGGCGTACCGAAAGCTCAGCCGCCGTACAGCGTGGCGCGGCCGGCCTTGGGATCGTAGCGCTTGAGCGTCTCGACCATGTCGCCGAAGCTTTCGCTGCGGCTGCCGCCTTCCTTGTCGTCGATGCGGCGGGCGCCGTTGTAGCGGGTCACCCAGTACGCCGCACGCATGTCGTCGACACGGATCTTGCTGCCCGTGGACGGGGCATGCACGAACTTGTTGTCGCCGATATAGATGCCGACATGCGAGAAGGTCTGGCGCATGGTGTTGAAGAACACCAGGTCGCCCGGACGCAGGTCGGTCACCGCGACGTTGGTGCCGACACGGCTGATTTCGACAGAGCGGCGCGGCAGCATGAAGCCGAAGGTGTCATGGAACACGTAGCGGACAAAGCCGCTGCAGTCCAGGCCGGATTCGGGGCTGTTGCCGCCGAAGCGGTAACGCACGCCGATCAGGCCCAGCGCATTCATGACCAGGTCGCCAGCCTTGCTGGCAACGTTGCTGGTGGAATTCACCACCGACGACAGCAAGCCGCGCTTGCCTTCCGCATGCGAGTCCGCGGCCGGGGCCGTGGCATCGATACGGGCGTCGGCATCCTTGAATACCGTGTCCGCCAGCACCCCATTCGACACAGTCGCACCGCAGGCAATGGCAATCCCCACGGCGGCGCGCGCCAGGGAATGAAGTACCGATCGCTGCATTGGTTCTCCCGTTGATCGTTCCAAAGCAAGCCCCGGCACAAGACCGGGGCGGCTGAGGCATCTGTGAAATTCGTGTGAACTTCCGGGAGCGAACCCTACGCAACATCCGCGCCAGCCAATTCCCTGGCAATCGCACCAGAAACGTGCCTCGCACGCGTCAATGCGTCGGACGGACCACCCCCAAAACTAGTTCTCGCGGGATGGTAAAGGGTTGGCATTCACATGTCAAAGTCCGTTACAAATTCCACGGATTTGGCTTGTGAATCAACGATATAGACCGAATTTCGCATCTTGTTTATCGGATAGCGCATATCAAACGGTGCTAGCCGAACGGGCCTGCGGCGTTGTTGCGCAGCACCCATGCTCAGGCCGCGCCGACCTGCGCCGCGGCCATCAGCTTGCGGGTATACGGATGCTGCGGCGCACCGAGCACCGCCTCGGTTTCGCCCGCCTCGACCACCTCCCCCGCCTTCATCACCAGCACGCGGTGCGCCATCGCACGGATCACGGCCAGGTCGTGGCTGATAAACAGGTAGCTGAGGTTGTACTTGTGCTGCAACTGCGACAGCAGCGCCAGCACCTGCTGCTGGATCGAGACATCCAGCGCCGAGGTCGGCTCGTCCAGCACCAGGATCTGGGGCTTGAGGATCAGCACCCGCGCGATCGCGATGCGCTGGCGCTGCCCCCCCGAGAACTCGTGCGGATAGCGCCCTAGCGCGGTGCGGTCCATGCCAACCTCGCGCAGCGCCTCGATCACGCGCTGGCGCGTGGCCTCGCGCGACAGCCCGGGCTGATGCAACGCCAGGCCCTCGCCCACGATCTGCTCGATGGTCATGCGCGGCGCCAGCGAGCCGAACGGGTCCTGGAACACCACCTGCATGCGCGAGCGCAGCTGGCAACGGTCCTTGCGGGTGGCGTCGTCGAAGCTGCGGCCAAGGAAATGGATGGTGCCGCCGCTCTTGCGCTGCAGCGCCAGCACCGTATGCGCCAGCGTGGTCTTGCCCGAACCGGACTCGCCGACGATGCCGACGGTCTCGCCCTCGCGCAACTGGAAGTCCACGTCCTTGACCGCCGCGAACTGGTCCTTGCCGAACCAGCCGGCCAGCCCGCGGCGTTTGCGCGCGTAGCTGACGCTGAGGTTGCGCGCCTCCAGCAGCACCGGCGCCAGCGGCACCAGCGGCAGCACCTCGCGCTTGGGGCGGCTGTCGATCAGCTTGCGGGTATACGGGTGCTGAGGCGCGGCGAACACTTGCGCGGTCTCGCCGGTCTCGACCAGCACGCCCTTCTCCATCACGCCCACGCGCTGGGCAAAGGCACGCACCAGGTTGAGGTCATGGGTAATCAGCATCACTGCCATGCCGAACTCGGCCTGCAGGTCGCGCAGCAGATCCAGGATCTGGGCGCGGATGGTGACGTCCAGCGCCGTGGTCGGCTCGTCGGCCAGCAGCAGCTTGGGACGGCAGGCCAATGCCATGGCGATCATCGCGCGCTGGCGCTGGCCGCCGGAAAGCTGGTGCGGAAAGCTGTCGAAGCGGTGCGCGGCGTCGCTGATGCCGGTGCGCTCCAGCAGCGCGATGGCGCGCTCGCGCGCGGCGCGGCGGTCCAGGTCTTCGTGCAGCGCCAGCGTCTCGACGATCTGGTTGCCGATCGTATACAGGGGGTTCAGCGCGGTCATCGGCTCCTGGAAGATCATCGCGATGTCGGCGCCGCGGATCGCGCGCATCTCGCGGTCCGATACGTCCAGCAGGTTCTTGCCCTCGAAGCGGATCGCGCCATCGTAGTAGGCGTCCTCCACCAGCCGCAGCATCGCCAGCGCGGTCACGGTCTTGCCGGAGCCCGACTCGCCGACCAGCGCATAGCGCTCGCCGGCGCGCAGGTCGAAGCTGACCTCGCGCACCGCGCGCGTGGCATGCTCGCCGTGGCCGAAGGTGACGGACAGCTTGTCCACACACATCAGCGTGGAGCCAGGGGCCGGGGCCGCCGCTGCCGGGCAAATCTCAGGTTGGAGCACGGGAGACACGGCGGTCATGGCGTGACCTCCGGCGCCGCCCCGGTCGGCGCACCCGCCGGGACCTTGGGTTCAACCCGGCCGCGCAGCGCAGCCAGGCCCAGGCGGGTGTCGAAGGCATCGCGCAGCGCATCGCCCATGAAGGTCAGCAGCATCAGCGTCACCACCAGCACAGTAAAGGTCGACAGCGAAATCCACCAGGCATCCAGGTTGCCCTTGCCCTGCGCCAGCAGCTCACCCAGGCTGGGCGTGGTCGGAGGCACGCCCAGGCCGAGGAAGTCCAGGCTGGTCAGCGCCAGGATCGCGGCGCTCATGCGGAACGGCAGAAAGGTGATCACCGGGGTCAGGCTGTTGGGCAGGATATGGCGCCACATGATCTGCATATTCGAGAGGCCCAGCGCACGCGCGGCCTTGACGTAGTCGAGCGAGCGGTTGCGGTAGAACTCGGCGCGCACGTAGTCGGACAGGCCCATCCAGCCGAACAGCGACAGCAGGATGATCAGCAGCGCCAGGCTGGGTTCGAAGATCGAGGCGAAGATGATCAGCAGGTACAGCTCCGGCATCGAACTCCAGATTTCGATGGCCCGCTGCGAGAACAGGTCGAAGCGCCCGCCGAAGAAGCCCATCAACGCCCCGGTCAGCGTGCCGACCAGCACGCCGAGCACGGTCAGCGCCAGCCCGAACAGCACCGACACGCGAAAGCCGTACAGCAGCCGCGCCAGGATGTCGCGGCCGCGGTCGTCGGTGCCGAGCCAATTGTCGGCCGACGGCGGCGCCGGGTTCGGCTCCTTGGCGAAGTAGTTGAGCGAATCGTACGAATACCGGTTCAGCGGGAAGACCGCAAAGTTGCCGTTGCTGGTGATGCGGTCGCGGATAAACGGATCGAGATAGTCGGCCGGCGTCGGGAAATCGCCGTCGAATGCGGTCTCGGGGTAGACCTTGACGATCGGGAAGTAATACTCGCCCTGGTAGCGCACCACCAGCGGCCGGTTGCTGGACAGCAGCTCGGCGCCCAGGCTCAGCACGAAGATGATCACGAAGATCACCAGGCTCCAGTAGCCGCGCCGGTTGCGGCGGAAGCGCTGCCAGGCGCGCTGGCGCGGCGAGGGCGAATGCGGCAGGCCGTTGGGCACCGCGTGCGTGAACGGTTTCATCGGTGCAAGCCCTCGAAATGGATGCGCGGGTCCACCAGCACGTAGCAGACATCGGAGATCAGGCGCGTGACCAGCCCGATCAGCGTGAACAGGTAGAGCGTGCCCAGCACCACCGGATAGTCGCGGCGCAGCACCGCCTCATACGACAGCAAACCCAGCCCATCCAGCGAGAACAGCGTCTCGATCAGCAGCGAGCCGGTGAAGAAGGCGCCGATGAATGCCGCCGGGAAGCCGGTGACCAGCGGGATCAGGGCGTTGCGGAACACATGTTTCCACAGCACCCGGCGCTCGCCCAGGCCCTTGGCGCGCGCGGTCAGCACGTACTGCTTGCGAATTTCCTCCAGGAAAGCGTTCTTGGTCAGCATGGTGACCACCGCGAAGCTCCCCACCACCGACGCCGTGATCGGCAGCACCAGGTGCCACAGGTAGTCCATCACCTTGCCCATCAGCGACAGCTGGTCCCAGTTGTCCGAGGTCAGCCCGCGCAGCGGGAACCACTGCACAAAGGTGCCACCGCCGAACAGCACCAGCAGCAGCACACCCAGCACGAAGCCCGGAATGGCATAGCCGACCAGCACGATGATGCTGGTCACCACATCGAAACGACTGCCCGCCCGGATCGCCTTCGAGATACCGAGCGGCACCGATATCAGGTAGGTCAGGAAGAAGGTCCACAAACCCAGGCTGATGGAGACCGGCAGCTTGGACTTGACCAGCTCCCACACGCTGCGGTGCTGGAAGTAGCTCTGGCCCAGGTCGAACTGGGCAAAGCGCTTGAGCATCAGGAAGTAGCGCTCCAGCGGCGGCTTGTCGAAGCCGTACAGCTCCTGGATCTCCTTGATCTTGTCGGGGTCGACGCCGCGGCGCCCGCGGTATTCGGCACCGCCGCCGCTGGCTTCGCCGGCGCCGCCCCGCCCTTTCAGTTCCATCATCATCTGCTCGACCGGGCCGCCCGGCACGAACTGGATCACCACAAAGGTCAGCGTGATGACCCCGATCAGCGTCGGGATCATCAGCAGAATGCGCTTGAGCAGGTAGGCAAGCATCGGCCGGTCCTCTTCCTTGTGCTTGGGGTCGCCGGGCGCGTCAGCGCCCTTGCGGCTTGACGTCCTTGCGCCACCAGTGGCTCAGGACCCAGCCTTCGGCCGTATAGAAATAGGGAAGCCGTTCCGGGTACGCCAGTTCCTTGCGGTATGAGACCCGGTGCGACGCGCTGTACCAGTTCGGCACGATGTAGTAGCCATGCATCAGCACGCGGTCCAGCGCGCGCCCGGCAGTGATCAGCTCCTGCCGGGTATGGGCACGCAGCACGTTGTCCACCAGTTGGTCGACCTCCGGCGACTTGAGCCCGAACAGGTTGTCCGAGCCCGGCGTGCCGGCGGCCTCGCTGGAAAAGCGGTCGCGCAGCTCGTTGCCGGGGCTTTGCGAGTCGGGGAAACGGATCGACACCATGTCGAAGTCGAAGTCTTCCAGCCGCTTCTGGTACAGCGCAAAGTCCGTGGTGCGCTGGTTCACCTGGATGCCGAGCTTTTCCAGGTTGCGCACATAGGTGGTGATGACGCGGCTCATGGCGCCGCCGTCGTCCAGGAACTCGAATACCAGCGGCTCGCCCTTGGCGTTGCGCAGCGCGCCGTCGGTATAGGTCCAGCCGGCCTGGGCCAGGAGGCGCCGCGCCAGGCGCAGGTTGTCGCGCAAGGAGCGCGGCGCCGCGGTGCTCGGTTGCACCACGTCCGGGCCGAACACCTCCTGCGGCAGCTGGGCGCGCAGCGGCTCGAGCAGCGCCAGCTCACCGGGGCCGGGGCGGCCGTCGAAGGTCGCGCTCGCCGCCAGCTCGCTGTTGGAGAACCAGCTGTCGAGGCGCCTGTAGGCGCCGTAGAACAGTTGACGGTTCAGCCATTCGAAATCCAGCGCCAGGATCAGTGCCTGGCGCACGCGCACGTCCTGGAACACCGGCTTGCGCATATTCATCACGAAGCCCTGCATGCCCGCGCCGTTGCGGTGCGGGAAGTCGGTCTTGATCAGCTCGCCACTGCGGAAGCGCGTGCCCTGGTAGCTCTTGGCCCAGTTCTTGGCGCGATATTCGACGATGGCGTCGAACTCGCCCGCCTTGTAGGCCTCCAGCTTGGCGGTCTCGTCCTTGTACAGGCGGTAGACCACGCGCGCGAAATTGAAGGTACCCCGACGCACCGCCAGGTCCTTGCCCCAGTATTTGGGGTCGCGCTTGAAGATGATGCCGCGGCCGGCGTCGTAGCGCTCGATCAGGTAGGGACCGCTGGTAATCGGCGGCTCGAAGGTCAGCTTCGCGAACGGCACCGCGGCCGTCCATTTCTTCGAGAACACCGGCAGCGCGCCGACGATCAGCGGCAGCTCGCGATTGCGCTGCTTGAAGTCATAGCGCAGCGTGCGCTCGCCGGTCACGACCACGTCCTTCACGTCCGTGCACATGCTGCGGTAGCCGGGGCTCGAGGCCTTGCTCATCAGCATGTCATAAGAATGCTTGACGTCTGACGCGAGCACCGGGTCGCCATTGGAGAAGCGCGCTTGCGGCCGGATGCGGAAAGTGACTGACATCTCGTCCGGCGCCACCGTGACGTCCTCCGCCAGCAGGCCGTAGGCGCTGGCGGTCTCGTCGGCGCTGCTGACGAGCAGCGACTCGAACATCAGCGCATTGAGCCCGGGCGCCGAGGTGCCCTTAAGCGTGAACGGATTGAACTTGTCGAAACTGGTGCGCCGGTCCGGATTGGCGAGCGTCAGCGTGCCGCCGGCCGGTGCATTCGGATTGACGTAGTCGAAGTGCCGGAAATCCGCGCTGTACTTCAAGTCCCCGTGCAGCGCAAAGCCATGCGCCGCCTTTGCCGAAACGGGACACAGGAAGACCCCCGCCGCCAGCATCATCGCCAGCCAATACTGCAGTACCGCATCCCGCCGGAAGCACTGCCATGCCGCCTGAAGCGGCCAACGTGCTTGAATAGGCATCCCGTTGGATTCCTCCACTATGACCTCTGGGGTCCCGGCGTTCTGCGGCCGGGCCAAGTATGAGACAATTTTACATGCGTCCGGGGTGGCCCCAGCCATCCGGACATTCCCTCTGCGCGGCGCAATAAAACGGTCGCAGGACAGCAAAGGCATGCGCACGGCCGCACGGCGGACGCAGGAAGCGTGCCTGATACACCACCTTGGAGAACTTATGGGATTTCTGGCAGGTAAGCGGATCCTTATCACCGGCTTGCTCTCGAACCGCTCGATCGCCTACGGCATCGCGTCGGCGTGCAAACGCGAAGGCGCCGAGCTCGCCTTCACCTATGTCGGCGAACGGTTCAAGGACCGGATCAGCGACTTTGCCAAGGAATTCGGCAGCGACCTGGTATTCGAATGCGACGTCGGCAGCGACGAGCAGATCGCCGCGACCTTCGCGGCGCTGGGCCAGCGCTGGGAGAAGTTCGACGGGCTGGTGCACTCGATCGGCTTCGCGCCGCGCGAAGCGATCGCCGGCGACTTCCTGGAAGGCCTGTCGCGCGAAGGCTTCCGCGTCGCCCATGACATTTCCGCCTACAGCTTCCCGGCGCTGGCCAAGGCCGCGCTGCCGCTGCTGTCGGACAAGGCTTCGTTGCTGACGCTGACCTACCTGGGCGCCGAGCGCGTGGTCCCCAACTACAACACCATGGGGCTGGCCAAGGCCTCGCTGGAAGCCAGCGTGCGCTACCTGGCCTCGTCGGTGGGCCCGCGCGGCATCCGCGCCAACGGCATCTCGGCCGGCCCGATCAAGACCCTGGCCGCCTCTGGCATCAAGGGCTTCGGTAAGTTGCTGGGCCACTTCGAGCAAGCCGCGCCGCTGCGCCGCAACGTCACCATCGAAGAAGTCGGCAACGTGGCCGCCTTCCTGCTGTCCGACCTGGCCAGCGGCGTGACCGGTGAAATCACCTATGTCGACGGCGGCTTCAACGTGGTCGGCGCGAGCGTGGCGGACGCAGAGTAAGCCAGGCCCGCCAGCCCGCATGAGAAAGGTGCCCAATCGGGCACTTTTTTTTGGCCGCGAGGCCTGCAGCGTGCGGCGCCGGCGCTGTTTGTTGCGCTACGCTGCCGCAGTGGCGCCGCGACGATCCATGTCGAGCATCGACCAGGCATAGATCCCCAGCCCGCCCAGTGCCAGCAGCAGGCCCACCCAGCCGGTCGACGTCCAGCCATAGCCGGCCGCGATGGTCACGCCGCCCAGCCACGCACCAAGCGCATTGGCCATGTTGAAGGCAGAGTGGTTGAGCGCGGCCGCCAGCGTCTGCGCATCCCCCGCCACGTCCATCAGCCGGATCTGCAGCGCCGGGCCGAGCGCCACCGCGGTGCCCACCAGCAGTACGTTGAAGGAAGCCAGCCACGCATGCGGCGCGGTGAAGGTGAAGGCCGCCAGCACCAGCGCCGTCCACACCAGCACGCCGCCGATGGTCGGCATCAGCGCCTTGTCCGCCAGGCGCGCGCCGGCAAGGTTGCCAGCCACCATGCCGACGCCGAACAGCGCCAGCACTATCGGGATGCCGGCCGCCGGCATATGCGCGAGCTCCAGCATGGTCGGCTTGATATAGCTGAACACCGAGAACATGCCGCCGAAGCCGATCGCGCCGATGCCCAGCGTCAGCCACACCTGCTTGCGCCTGAGCGCCGACAGCTCGCGCAGCGGGCTGGCATGCCGGTCGGCCGGCACGAACGGCACCCAGCGCCACACCAGCAGCGCGGTCAGCGCGCCGATGGCGCCGACGATCAGGAAGGCGGAGCGCCAGCCCAGCCAGGTGCCAACCGTGGCCGCGATCGGCACGCCCACCAGCGTGGCGATGGTCAGGCCGAGCATCACCAGCCCCACCGCCTGCGCGCGCCGCTCTCGTGCCACCAGGCTGGCGGCGACCAGCGCCGCCACGCCGAAGTACGTGCCATGCGGAAAGCCCGTCAGCAGGCGCGCGACCAGCATCGACAGGTAGGAAGGCGCCAGCGCGCTGGCGATATTGCCGGCGGCAAACATGGCCATCAACGCGATCAGCAGGTTGCGCCGCGGCCAGCGCGCGCCCAGCACGGCCAGAAGCGGCGCACCGATCACCACGCCCAGCGCATAGGCGCTGATCAGATGGCCGGCTTCCGGGATCGAGATTGCAAGGTCGCGCGCGGCATCCGGCAGCAGGCCCATGATGACGAACTCGCCGGTGCCGATGGCGAAGCTGCCGACGCCAAGCGCGAGCAGCGGCAGCCGGCCGGTGCTGCGGGGCGCTTCAGTGTCTGCGACGGGGAAAAGGGAAGACTGGGCGCCGCGGACCGTATCCGCGGCGGATTGTGCATGTGGGGCGGCCATGTACAGGATCGCAAGGTGTTCTTCGGATTGCCGCCCGCTGACGGGCGGGGTCCGGGCCCTCGCCTCTGATGCTCCAGCGTGCTCCTGTGCGGCGCGCAGGTCGTATTGTGCGGCAAAACGGCAAAACGTGCCGGCGCCTGCCCCCTACGCCGTGGCTGCTACGGCGCTCAATGCTGCAACTGGTAGCGCGCGAGCCAGTGCGCATATGGCGCCGCCACAGCGCGATCCGATTGATTTGGGAATGCTCGGGGCGGTTGCGGGCGGCGTTGCGCCGTCCGGTTGCAGCGACGCGGCCGCAGGAGCGGAGAAATGGGCGTCAACCAGACGCTGGCGCGTCCTAGAGGACTCGAACCTCTGACCGCTCGCTTAGAAGGCGAGTGCTCTATCCAACTGAGCTAAGGACGCGAAGGCGTGCATTCTACCGCAGCGCCGCCGCCGGGTAAAAAGCGAAGTGACAGGCGCCGCGCATCAGGAAGCGACGCGCGGTCGGCCGCGCGTGCCGTAGCGGCCATCGGCTACGGCGGCCTCGCTGCCCGCAGCGCTTGCCGCGGGGTGCATCGACACGCAGTTGCGCCCCTTCAGCTTGGCATCGTAGAGGGCGCGGTCGGCACGGCGCATCAGCGCGTCGGCACCCTCGCCGGCCTGGCGCACAGCCAGGCCGATGCTGACCGTGTAGGCGATCGGATCTGGCTCCGACGGGCACGGCGTGGCGCGCACCGATGTGGCCAGCCGCATGCAGGTCAACCTGCCATTCTCCAGCGCGGTATCGGGCATCACGATGGCGAACTCCTCCCCGCCCAGGCGCCCCGCCACGTCGCGCGCACCGCAGGCCTTGCGCAGCAGCCCGGCAAAGTGCCGCAGCACGCTGTCACCGGCCAGGTGTCCGTAGACATCGTTGATCGCCTTGAAATGGTCCAGGTCGACGAACGCCACCGTCAGCGGCTGGCGTTGCCGCTCGGCCTGCAGGCACGCCGCTTCGAGTTCTTCCCAGAACGCGCCCCGCAGCAGCACGTCGGTCAGGTCGTCATGCCGGGCGCGCCGCTCCAGCATGCGGCGCAGACGGTCGTGCGCCATCAGCGCAAAGCTGACCGAGGCGCCCACCAGCGCAAAGACATTGAGCATGGCCAGCTCGCCATCCCACGGTATCGGCCGCGGCCAGGCCCCGCCCTGCACCACTGTGGCCAGCGGCAGCGCCAGTGTCCACGCATTGATGCCCGCCGCGGCGGTGACGATCAGCACCAGCGACAGCGCCGCCAGCCGGCCCGTGCCGCGCGTGGATGGCACCGATGGCACAATGCTACGCGCCAGGTCGAGCAGCAGCAGGATATGGCATGCCGTCAGCAGCGGCTGCACTGCCGGCAGCGCCGGTGGCGCAACCATGTATTGCGGCGCCAGGTCCAGCCACGCCACGCCGGCGCCCGCCGCCAGGTTCAGCGCCAGCATTGGCGCGGTGCGGCCGGGCCGCCCCGCAAAGTGCCGCACGCCTACCGCCATCACCGACAGCGCCGCCAGCAGCGCCAGATCGGTCGCCTCCGGCACCAGCCACAACGGCCGCAGCTCCTGAACGGCGGACAGCACCGAAGCCATCGCCGCCGCCACATTCCCCAGCGCCCACGACGTCAGGCCGCTGCGGTCCATGCCGGCGGACCGGCGCAATACGACGCAAACCACCGCCATCTGCAGGGCAAACAAGCCCGCGATGAGCACAACTATGTGCGACTGAAACATCTTCATCCCGTCCAAGGCGACAAGCGGCGCTCCGCATGGCGCCACCCCTCCCTTTCTTGTACCGGTCCTGTGCCGGACCGTTGTGATAGTTCCCGCATCCTGGATCAGGCCGTTCCGGCGGCTGCCGCCCGGCAGGCGCAGACGCGCCGATGCGCTCTCCGGGGGGCGGGAGCGCTGTTCTTGTTGTGGTGATCAGGTCAGTCCGGAAGGAAAACGCAAACCGGGCGTTCCCAATAGCACGCCGGTCGGACTGGAGCGGTGCACGGATTATCGCAGCGCGCAAACCCAAGTCAAGCCAAAGCGCCCCCGCCAGAAGGGGGAGAACGCTTGCCACGCAACACCGCGGTGCGGTGCGCATCACCACATCTGATTGACCGCGCTCCCGGGAGCGGGCTACAATCGTCAGCTTCGGGGCGTAGCGCAGCCTGGTAGCGCATCTGATTTGGGATCAGAGGGTCGCATGTTCGAATCATGTCGCCCCGACCAGTTTTAAGCTTTGAGAATGACGGCCTGGACAGCAATGTCCGGGCCGTTTTTCTTTGGAACGCTTATTTTGGGTGCAGCCGCATTCTCACCACCGCGGCAACAACTCGGGCCAGATCAGCGCCGCCGCAGTCAGTATCAGCACTATCGCGACCAGCACGAGTCCCCGCATCGGACCATCGTTGCGGGCTTCGCCTTTGGGCACCCACGGCGGTGGGACACCTGCCTGCGCGGGCGCCGGAGGTGGGGGTGGCTGCTCAGCGCCGGCGGCCGACGCGTGCTTCGCGGCACGCGACACGAAATCCGGCTGGGCCAGCAGGAAACCCATCGGGGTCGACTGGCTGACAGCACCCATATGCTGGAACAGCAATTTGGACAGCGCCAGGCAATCGTCCAGCGCGATTTGCGGGCGGGGCCTGAAGATGCGCAGGTGCTCGCACAGTGTATCGAGCTTGTGGTTGGGGGCATGGAAGTACTGGGACCAGCGCACCTGCCGGACCGAGCAGCGCCAGCGCTTGCGCTGTATGTCGGGCAGCACTTTTTCGAGCATGCGGGCGTTGAATTCGGCCCCATGCGCCACCAGCACATCAGCGTCGTCGACGATGGCGCGGATGGCTTCGACGTCGAAACGCTGGCCGCGCAGCATCTCGGTAGTCAGGCCGTGCACGCAGGTGGCGGCCTCGCTGATCGCCACGGTGGGCTCCTGCGAACCGTAGTAGTCGGTAATCTCCCGCACGAGGCTGCCCGCACGCGGCGCTACTTCGACAAGTAGCAGGCCGATGCTGACGGGCTCGTCCGCTGGCGTGAGCCCCGTGGTTTCCGTACTGACGATTGCCACCCGCATGGGTACTCCGGTGTGGCCGTCCGCAAGGCTTGTTGGCAGCGGCCGCTCTGATCGTTTGCCTCTAGGTTAGTGCGGGCGCGCCAAACGTCATATCAACCAGATGGGCTAGCCGAAGGCGCCAGCCGGATGGATGCCGGCTGGTGCCTCCTATCCGCCGTGCCGCTCAGGCCGGCTGCCGGTCCGGCATGTCGTTGCGCCGTCGCTCGAGGTTGCAATACACATCCGCCGCCACCAGCCCGAACAGCGCATGGGCGAACAGGCTCTCCCAGCCACGGGCCTCGTCGAACCAGTTGAAATAGCGCCCGAACACATAGAAGTTGATCAGGTACACCACTACGCCGAACACTATGCCGACCACCGAGGCCAGGGCCATGCTTGAATCCAGTCGGAACGACGAAAGGATCAAGGCCAGCGCCGCGGCCAGGATAATCGACAGTGCGAAGTGAACGGTACCCGCGGACAGCACGATGGTCCAGTTGAAGGCATCGGCCGACAGAGCTTCTCGCCCGAGGATGATGGCTGCCACCATCTTCACCGTCCCCCAGGCGCCCTGATACAGCAGGAAGCGCGCAGTCAGCAGCTCAAGCACCATGTATGCCGCGCCGGCGATCAGGCCCGCCATCACGGCGGCCCGCCAGTCCGGCTTGCAGCGGACATAGCGGTGCGATTCCAGATGGAGTTCCATGGCAGTCTCCTTGCGAGATGCGGCCCGGCAGGCCGTACGAGTTAGTTCTAGCTCATACGACGCAAATACCAAGCGGCCACGTCGCCCTCAGGTGCGCCGTACATCACCACCCCAGCCCACTTATGTTGCGTTGCCCGAACCTGCGCTGCGGACCTGCGCCGGCAATGCTGCAACTGCGTACGTGGTATACTCGCGTAGTAGCCCCCGGGGTGTCCGTGCATCCCCTGTAACCGGGCGTTCTCACCAGCGCGCTTTCGCGAGCGCACAGCAGCCGCCGGCGCGGGCCCATCCGCGACGACATACAAACTGGCGAACCACCGGGTACACCTGCCCGCCCATCCTGCGTAGCGCACGGCCGCCCCGGCCGTCACCGGCAAGGCCGGCGCACGCAATCCGCGCCAGCCATGCGATACCGCTGACAGGACCGAGCACAGGCCGCGCGCGCCGCAAGCCGCGTGAGCTTGCTCCGAACCACCCCAGAGGCACGCTTCGCCGCCAGCGGCGATATGTGCCCCGGCTCCGTGTCGCGCCAATGTGGCGGCCGAGCCGACAGGAATTTTTGATAACGCAATCATGCAGCCTTTGCTGGCTGCCGAAAAGGAAGACAGATTGGCTAAGGAAGAACTCATTGAATTTGGCGGCGTGGTGTCGGAAGCCCTGCCTGACAACCGCTATCGGGTCACGCTGGAAAACGGCGTGGAAATCTGGGCATACGCTTCGGGCAAGATGCAGAAGCACCGCATTCGCATCCTGGCCGGCGACCGTGTCACCCTTGAAATGTCGCCCTACGACCTGACCAAGGGACGCATCAACTTCCGCCACAAGTCCTGAGTTTTTGCACGGCCGCGGCGGCGCTGAAGGCGCCGCCGGGCCTGCTGCGCTTGCACGCCCACGCGCTGTCACACCGCTGACACCGCGCGCGGACACACTTTCGGGCTGCCCACCGGCAGCCTGTTTTCGTTTACGTGCCGTCGTTGGCGCCAGCGCCGATGGCCCTGCGGAAAAGCCTGTCGCTTGCGCCGGTCGGGCCGCGTCACCATACTCGAAGCACGCACCCCTGCCCAGCCCGACATGAACCTGATCCTGTGGCGCCACGCCGAAGCCGAAGCCCTCCCCGACGCGCTCAGCCTGAGCCGCCATGCCGACCTGCAGCGTCCGCTCACCCGCCGCGGCCGCAGGCAGGCAGAAGCCTCGGCCAAATGGCTGCGCGCGCATCTGCCCGCCGATACCCGCGTGCTGTGCAGCCCCGCGGTGCGCGCGCGTGAGACGGCGGCCGCGCTGACCGGCGAGCCGGAGATCGTCGAGGCGCTCTCGCCCGGCGCCGATGTCAGCGCGGTACTGGCCGCCGTGGAATGGCCCGAGCGGCCCGAGCATGTGGTGGTGGTCGGGCACCAGCCCTGGATCGGCCGCGTGGCCAGCCTGCTGCTGGCCGGCACCGAAATGGAGTGGAGCGTGCGCAAGAGCGGCGTGTGGTGGCTCACCGGCCGCACCCGCGAAAGCGAAGCGCAGACCGTGCTGCGCGCGGTGGTGAATCCCGAATTTCTCTGAGGACTTGCTCAGGCGTTCCTGACGCCGGGCGACAGCGCCTCAAGCGCGCCGAATGCCGGCCACGCCCATTCCACGCGGCTCGGCCGCGTCACCTCACTCCCCATCGCTATCCCACAAAATCAGAAATTGCTGATGGCCTGCGGAATCTCCCGTCCCTAGAGTCGCTACGGTGTCGCCTGCGCGGTGCCGGGCTCGCCCTGCCCCGTGCATGGGCGCCGACCGCAGGTGTCACGGATTCCCCATGAACCGCCCGCCCCACCGCCAGCCCCGCCACGAGGCCCTCACCGCGCTGGCGGACCCATCACACGAAGATCCCCAGTCTCCCGCCGCGGCGCGCACCGTCACGGAAGCGTCATCGGCGGGTCACGGCACTGTCACCGGGCCTGACTACATTGCATCGCAACAGTTTCGTCACCAAAAGGACATACTGATGCGAGACCTCCCGACGCCTACCCAGCCGCTCTTCGACTCTCTGCCCAATGGCCTCGGCGGCCAGACGGCGCGGAGGCGTCTTCCTCGTCAATCGGATACGGCAAATGAGTCGCCTGCTCTCAGCGTGGCGTGGGCGCGCCACCAGGACGAAGTAGTCGAGGCGCAGCGCCTGCGCTACAAGGTGTTTGCCGAGGAGATGGGCGCGCGCCTGACATCCTCGGTGCCCGAACTGGACATCGACATGTTCGATGCCTACTGCGACCACCTGATCGTGCGCGACCTGGCCACGCTGCGCGTGGTCGGCACCTACCGCGTGCTGCCGCCGCACCAGGCCAAGCGGATGGGCTGCCTGTACGCGGAATCGGAATTCGACCTGGTGCGCCTGGCGCACCTGCGCCCCAAGATGCTGGAACTGGGCCGCTCGTGCGTGCACCGCGACTACCGTTCGGGCAGCGTGATCATGGCCCTGTGGGGCGGCCTGGGCGAGTACCTGCAGCGCTGGGGCATCGAGTCGATGCTGGGCTGCGCCAGCGTGCCCATGAGCGACGGCGGCCACTACGCGGCCAGCCTGCACCGCCTGTTCACCGAGCGCTCGCTGGCGCCAATCGAGTACCACGCTTTCCCGCGCCTGCCGCTGCCGGTCGAGGACCTGAACCAGCAGCTGGAGGTGGAGCCGCCCGCACTGATCAAGGGCTACCTGCGCCTGGGCGCCAAGATCTGCGGCCAGCCGGCCTGGGACCCGGACTTCAACGTGGCGGACTTCCTGACGCTGCTGCGCGTGAACGACATGAACCCGCGCTACGCCCGCCACTTCCTGGGCCTGAACAACGCCGCCTGAGCGGCGGCTTCCCTTCGGCCGCCTCCCCGGCGGCCGCTTTCCCCGCGCTCAGTCGTCTCAGTCGTAGACAACCTTGTAGCGCTTGCCGATCCGCTGCCATTCGTCGGCCTCCTGCGCGAGGCTGTATTCGATCAGCGGATTGGCCTCGATCCACGTCTTCGGCAGCTTCACCGTGAAGCCCTCGTCCAGTGCTTCGGCCAGCTGGCTGACGCGGATATCGGGCAAGGCCACGTCCGAGCGGCGGCGGCACAGCACGAAGGCCAGCCGCAGGCTGAACAGCATGCGCCAGTCGACGAACTTGCCGCTGCCCGAGAGCTTGCCGAGCTTGCCCGCATGGCCCAGCAGCAGCGTCGCCAGCCGCGCCTGGTCGGTCTTGGAAAACCCCGGCATGTCCGCGTGCGTGGCGATATAAGCCGAATGCTTGTGGTAGCCGCTGTGCGAGATCGACATGCCGATCTCATGCAGGCTGGCGGCCCAGCCCAGCAGCAGCAGGTTGTCCTCGCGCCGTTCGTTGGCAGGTTCCGGGAACTGTGCCAGCAGCGCCTGCGCGGTGCCGCGCACCCGTGCGGACTGGGCCCGGTCCACGCCATAGCGCCGCATGAACTGGTCGACCGTGACCGTGCGCATGTCCTCGTGGTGGCTGCGCCCGAGCAGGTCGTACAGCACGCCAAGGCGCAGCGCGCCGTCGGTGACGTCCATGCGGTCGATATCGAGTTCGGCAAACACGCCGAGCATGATCGACAGGCCGCCGGGCAGCACCGGGATGCGGTCCGGCTTGAGACCGGTCAGCTTGACGCGGTTAGTGTTTTCAGCCTTGATCAGCGCGCGCTTGAGCCGCTCCAGCCCCTCGCGCGTGATGCCGTGCTCAGACGGGTTGTCATTCATGCCGTTGAGCTCGATCAACTCGGCCAGCGCGCGCGCGGTGCCTGACGAGCCCACCGCCTGCTCCCAGCCGGCGGCGCGGTACTGGCGCACCAGCACCTGGATCTCGCGGCGCGCGGCCAGTTCGGCCTGCTTCATCGCGTAGTCATCGACATTGCCGCTGGGGAAGAACTGGCGGCTGTGCGAGACACAGCCGATATACAGGCTCTCCATCAGCTTGGACTGATAGCCACTGCCGATGATGAACTCGGTCGAGCCGCCGCCGATATCGACCACCAACCGGTTGCCCTGGCACGCCGGCGCATCATGCGAGGCGCCGAGGTAGATCAGCCGCGCCTCTTCGCGCCCTGCGATAACTTCGATCGGGAAGCCGAGGGCGCTTTCGGCCTCGATCAGGAATTCCGACGCATTCTTGGCCACGCGCAGGGTGTTGGTGGCCACGGCGCGCACCTGGTTGGGCGCGAAGTCGCGCAGCCGGTCGCCGAAGCGTCGCAGCGCGTCGATGCCGCGGCGGCGCGCGGGCTGGTCCAGGTATTTGTCGGGCGTCAGGCCGGCGGCCAGGCGCACCGGCTCGCGCAGCGCGTCGACCTGGAAGATCTGGCTGGCCGGGCCGCTGGCGGTAGGGGTTTCGTCCACCCGCCCGATCATCAGGCGGAAGCTGTTCGAGCCCATGTCGACGGCGGCCAGCAGGCGTGGGGAATTGTTCATCGTGTGATTGGAGGGCTGGTTCGCGTTGGCGTTGCGCGTTCATGCGATGGCGGCGGGTGCATGGTAGTGCCTCCGGCCGGCGCTCGCGCCCGGGAAAAATATGTCGTTGTCATGTCCACATCATGACAAAATCAAACTGTCATGAAAATGACACGTTGCTATGGAAAAGTCGCCACATTACCAAAGAAAGCCCATGCTCATGTCGACGACTCCGCCCAGTACGCTGCTCAATCGCGAACTGGGCATCCTGGAATTCAACGCTCGCGTCCTGGCGCAAGCGGCGGACCCGAAGATCCCACTGCTGGAGCGGCTGAAATTCATCTGCATCGTGTCCAGCAATCTGGACGAATTTTTTGAAATCCGCATGGCAGGCCTGAAAGAACAGATGCGCGACAACGCGTCGGGCCTGACGCCGGACGGCCTTTCTTTCCAGCAGACCTACCGGCTTGTCACCGAGCGCACGCAACGGCTTGTTGCTTCGCAGTATGACATGCTGCAGAACACCATCTTTCCACTTCTTGAAAAAGAAGGGGTCTTTTTCCACCTGACCACCACCTGGACCGACGCCCAGCGCGAATGGGCGCGCGAGTTCTTCACGCGCGAGCTGGCGCCGGTGCTGACCCCGATCGCACTGGACCCGGCCCACCCTTTTCCGCGCGTGCTCAACAAGAGCCTGAACTTCGTGGTGGAACTGTCCGGCAAGGACGCCTTCGGGCGCGAGGCCGACCTCGCCATCGTGCAGGCGCCGCGCGCGCTGCCGCGCGTGGTCAAGATGCCGGAGAAGCTGTCGGGCTACCCGTTCGGCTTCGTGATGCTGTCCTCCTTCATGCAGGGCTTCGTGCACGAGCTGTTTCCGGCAATCGAGGTGCACGGCTGCTTCCAGTTCCGCGTCACGCGCAATTCCGACCTGTTTGTGTCGGAAGACGAAATCACCGACCTGCGCGAGGCATTGCAGGGCGAACTGCCCACGCGCCATTTCGGCGACACCGTGCGACTGGAAATCTCGTCCGACACCCCCAACCCGCTGGCGCGCCGCCTGCTGCTGGAATCAGGGCTGGCCGAGCAGGACCTGTACCGGGTGTCCGGCCCGGTGAACCTGGTGCGCCTGATGCAGATCCCCGACATGGTGGACCGGCCCGCGCTCAAGTACTCGCCGTACGTGCCCGCGCCGGTCAAGGCCTTTGCCACCGGCGCGTCGATGTTCGATGTGATGCGCCAGCAGGACGTGCTGCTGCACCACCCGTACGAGAGCTTCAACTCCGTGCTCGACCTGCTGCAGCTGGCCGCGGCCGACCCCAACGTGGTCGCGATCAAGCAGACGGTCTACCGCACCGGCAACGAGTCGCTGGTGATGGAAGCGCTGATGACCGCCGCGCGCAACGGCAAGGAAGTGACGGTGGTGGTGGAGCTGCTGGCGCGCTTTGACGAGGAAACCAATATCAACTGGGCCGAGCGGCTGGAATCCGCCGGCGCGCACGTAATCTACGGCGTGGTCGGCCACAAGTGCCACGCCAAGATGCTGCTGATCGTGCGGCG
Organism: Cupriavidus sp. DF5525; assembly: GCF_040149425.2. Taxonomy (NCBI): domain Bacteria; kingdom Pseudomonadati; phylum Pseudomonadota; class Betaproteobacteria; order Burkholderiales; family Burkholderiaceae; genus Cupriavidus; species Cupriavidus sp. DF5525. The sequence goes on from NZ_CP168265.1 coordinate 3,137,174, forward strand.
CGAGCCCACCGGCCCCAAGGCCAAGCAGGTCAAGCTGCGCCGCTACGCGCACCTGGGCACCGGCAATTACCATCCGCGCACCGCCCGACTCTACACCGACTTCGGCCTGCTGACCGCCAACGAGGCGATCTGCGAAGACGTGCACCACGTGTTCCAGCTGCTGACCGGCACCGCCGGCACCATCCGGCTGAACCACCTGTGGCAGTCGCCCTTCACCATGCAGAGCAACCTGGTCGACCATATCCGCGCCGAGGCCCGCAACGCGCGCGCGGGCAAGCCGGCGCGGATCATCGCCAAGATGAATGCGCTGCTGGAACCGTCGATCATCGACGAGCTCTACAAGGCCTCGCGCGCGGGCGTGAAGATCGACCTGATCGTGCGCGGCGTGTGCGCGCTGATGCCGGGCGTGCCGGGCATGTCGGAAAACATCTCGGTGCGCTCAATTGTCGGGCGCTTCCTGGAGCACCATCGGGTCTACTATTTCCGCGCCGGCGGTGAGGACGTGCTGTACCTGTCCAGCGCCGACTGGATGGATCGCAACCTGTTTCGCCGCGTGGAGGTCGCCTTCCCGGTCTTGGACAGGGCACTGAAGGCGCGCGTCATCAAGGAAAGCCTGCAGGTGCACCTGCGCGATAATGCGTCGGCGTGGATCATGCAGCCGGACGGCAACTACATGCGCAGGCAGACCCGCTCCAAGCATCCGCATGTCAGCCAGAACGACATGCTGGAAATGTTCGGCGGCACGCCGTGAACGGAGCCGCTCGGATGCAAAGGAAAACCCCGCTGCGGCGGGATTTTTCTTTGTGTGTCAGGCTGCGCGCCGCGAGGAATCCGGCGCCTGCGGCGATGTCGAGACGCCCGTGGGAGGTACCGCGGCTATCGTCCCGTCGCCGCCCGCCGACCGCACGCTGCGCTCGAGCGGGAAGATCACCCGGAACACACTGCCGCGGCCAACCTCGCTGGTCACGCGCAAATCGGCATGGTGGCGCGACAGCACGTGCTTGACGATGGCAAGTCCCAGGCCGGTGCCGCCGGTATCGCGCGAGCGGCTGCGGTCGACACGGTAGAAGCGCTCGGTCAGCCGCGGAATATGTTCTGGCGCGATACCCAGTCCGGTATCGGCCACCGAGAACACTGCATGGCCGTCCTCCCAGCCAAGCCGCATCGTGATGCGCCCGCCGTCCGGCGTGTAGCGCACCGCATTGGACACCAGGTTGCCTAGCGCGGACAGCAATTCGGTTTCCGCGCCGCGCAAGCCCACGGTGGTGTCGATCTCGGCCGATACCTGGTGCCGCCCTTGCGACAGCGCCTCGGCGTCGTGCCTGAGATGCGCCACCATCGCCTGCACCGGCACGATGTCGTTGCCCGGCGCCTGCTCATCGCTTTCCAGCCTGGCCAGCGCCAGCAGGTCCTCGACGATGCTCTGCATGCGCACCGACTGCACCAGCATCAGGTCGATATAGCGCCGGCGATCCTCCTCCGATACCGGCAGGTCGCGCACGGTTTCCAGAAAGCCGGTCAGCACCGTCAGCGGCGTCTTCAGCTCGTGCGAGACGTTGGCGACGAAATCGCGGCGCATGGCCTCGGTGTTCTCGAGCTTGGTGATGTCCTGCGTGATGACCAGCTTGCGGTTGTCGCCATACGGCAGGATCTGCACCGCGATCACGCTGTGCTTGTGTTCGCCCATGTCGCGCATCACCAGCGGCTCGTCAAAGCGCTGCCGCGTCAGGTAGTGGACGAACTCGGGCCGGCGGATCAGGTGAGTGATGCGCTGGCGCACATCGCGCCGCGCATTCAGGCCGAAGTGCTGCTCGGCCACGTCGTTGCACCATTCGATCTGGTCGGCGTCGTCCAGCATCAGCACGCCGTTGGGCGAGGCCTGGATCGCCTGGATAAAGCGCGTGTGCTGCTGCTCGACCTGCAGCACCTGGGTGCGCCAGCGCTTGACCAGCCGGTGCAGCCGGTAATAGACCTCGCCCCACAGGCCGAGCGCGCTCGGGATTTCGCCGTAGACCGGCGCGTCCAGCACCTTCCACAAGCGGTTGATCTGGTACAGGTAATAGCAAAGCAGCGAGAACAGCGCGGCGCAGGCAAGCGCCAGCGCCGGCACCGGGCCGAAGGCCAGGTAGATACCGGCGGACAGCACCAGCAGACCGATCAGGATGGCCGCGGAACGGGCCCAGATGACATTCATGCGCAGGGTTCAGGCTTGCGACCCGGATTGTGATAAGGGCCGCTTAGTTGCGACGGAGTGTGCCACGATTTCGCCGCGCCCTGCCAGCAGCGTGGAGATCGGTGGCCGGACCGGGCGACGCGTGCCGCCCGGCCGGCCGGAAGCGTCAGGCGCCGGGGGTGCGCGCCAGCCGGTAGCCGCTGCCGCGCACGGTTTCGATCATATTGCTGTAGCCGCCCGGCGTAAGCGCCGCCCGCAGGCGCTTGATATGGACGTCGACGGTGCGTTCCTCGACAAAGACGTGGTCGCCCCAGACCTGGTCGAGCAATTGCGACCGGCTGTGCACACGCTCCGGATGCGTCATCAGGAAGTGCAGCAGACGGAACTCGGTGGGGCCCAGGTCCAGCTTGATCGGACCGCTGTCGTCCTGCCCGGTGACGCGGTGCGTGGCCGGGTCCAGCCGCAGGCCGTTGATCGCGACCACGTCGTCGGTGAGCTGCGGCGCGCGGCGGCGCAGCACGGCCTTGATCCGCGCCAGCAGTTCCTTGGGCGAGAACGGCTTGGTAACGTAGTCGTCCGCGCCGGCTTCCAGCCCCATCACCTTGTCCTGCTCCTCGCCGCGCGCGGTCAGCATGATGATGGGGATCTGGCGGGTGCGGTCGTTGGCTCGCAACTCCTTGGCGAAGTTAGCACCCGACTTGCCGGGGAGCATCCAGTCCAGCAGCACCAGGTCAGGCAGCACGTCGCTCATCAGCGACAGCGCCTGCTCGGCGTTGTAGGCCCGGATCGGATAGTGCCCCGCGTGCTGCAGGTTGACGGCGATCAGTTCAGCGATCGCCGGTTCGTCTTCGACAACGAGAATACTGCTTGGCATGTGTATCGTTCTCCGTATAGAACCCGTTTCATGATGTAACGGATTCTTAGGCCGCTCAGCTCAGCGCTTCGCGCTCCATGTCCTCGCGCGAGACATGGCGGACGTCCGTCCCCTTGACAATGTAAATGATAAATTCCGCGATGTTCTTGGCGTGGTCGCCGATGCGCTCGATCGCCTTGGCAATGAACAGGAAGTCCAGTGCGACCGAGATCGTACGCGGGTCTTCCATCATGTACGTGATCAGCTTGCGCACGAAGCCGCGGAATTCCTCGTCGATGGCCTTGTCGTCCTTGACGATGCGCGCCGCCGCCACGGTATCCAGGCGGGCAAAGGCGTCCAGCGCCTGGCGCAGCAGCGAGATCGCCATCTCGCCCGAGAGCTTGACCTCGGCGTAGTTGATGCTGTGTGCCGACGCATCTTCCATGATGTGCTTGGTGCGCTTGGCGACCTTCTCGGCCTCGTCGCCGGCGCGCTCGAGGTTGGTGATGGTCTTGGAGATGGCCATCACCAGGCGCAGGTCGCGCGCGGTCGGCTGGCGCCGGGCAATAATGTTGCCGCAGTCGGCATCGATCTCGACTTCCAGCGCATTGAGCTGCTGCTCGCGGGCGATGACCTGGTCGGCGACCTCACCGTCGAAATCGGACAGCGCGCGCATGGCGAGCTCGATCTGCGACTCGACCAGGCCGCCCATCTGCAGCAGCTTGGTATTGATCGCGTTGAGGTCGGCGTCGAACTGGGTCGACAGGTGCTTGTCTGGCATGGGATTCTCCTGGCCGCTGTTTGTATGCTACGCCTTGCGGTGACAATCGGCCGAATCAACCGAAGCGGCCGGTAATGTAGTCTTCCGTTTCCTTGCGGTGCGGCTTGATGAAGATCTTCTCGGTTTCGCCGAACTCGATCAGCTCGCCCAGGTACATGTAGGCGGTGTAGTCCGAGCAGCGCGCCGCCTGCTGCATGTTGTGGGTAACGATCACGACCGTGTACTCGTCCTTGAGCTCGGCGATCAGTTCTTCGATGCGGCCAGTGGAGATCGGGTCCAGCGCCGAGCACGGCTCGTCCAGCAGCAGCACTTCCGGGCGGATGGCGATGCCGCGCGCGATGCACAGGCGCTGCTGCTGGCCGCCGGACAGGCCGTAGCCCGACTGGTTCAGCTTGTCCTTGGCCTCGTTCCACAGCGCCGCCTTGGTCAGCGCCCATTCCACGCGATCATCCATTTCCGAGCGCGACAGCTTCTCGAACAGGCGTACGCCGAAGGCGATGTTGTCGTAGATCGACATCGGGAACGGCGTCGGCTTCTGAAACACCATGCCGACCTTGGCGCGCAGCAGGGCGATGTCCTGGCGCGCAGTCAGCAGGTTGTCGCCGTCCATGTTGATCTCGCCTTCGGCACGCTGCTCGGGGTACAGCGCATACATCTTGTTGAAGGTGCGCAGCAGCGTCGACTTGCCGCAGCCCGACGGCCCGATAAAGGCCGTGACCTTGCGGTCGGGGATCGACATGTTGATGTTCTTCAGCGCATGGAACTGGCCGTAGTAGAAGTTCAGGTTGCGCACGTCGATCTTGGCGCGTACCGAATCGGGAATGTCGATGACGGTGGATGTCATTGCGTTTCTCGCTTGCAGTCTTTGGGGCAGGACGGGTTGCGTGGTCCGGCCGCTTATTTCTTGAACAGGATGCGCGCCAGGATATTCAGGGCCAGCACGCCGATCGTAATCAGGAACACACCCGCCCAGGCCAGCTGCTGCCATTCGGTGAACGGGCTCATGGCGAAGCGGAAGATCGTCACTGGCAGGTTGGCCATCGGCTTGTTCAGGTCGCTGGTCCAGAACTGGTTGGACAGCGCGGTGAACAGCAGCGGCGCGGTTTCGCCGGCGATACGGGCCACTGCCAGCAATACCCCGGTCACAATCCCGGCGTACGATGACTTCACCGTGATCGACATCACCATCTTCCACTTGGGCGTGCCCAGGGCGAAGGCGGCCTCGCGCAGCGCGTTGGGCACCAGGTTCAGCATGTTCTCAGTGGTGCGCACCACGATCGGCACCTGCAGCAGCGCCAGCGCGCAGATCCCGGCCCAGCCCGAGAAGTGGCCCATGCGGGTCACCACCAGCGCGTAGACAAAGAGGCCGATCACGATCGACGGCGCCGACAGCAGGATGTCGTTGATAAAGCGGATAAAGCTGGCCAGCGGCGAGCTCTTGCCATACTCGGCCAGGTAGATGCCGGCCAGGATGCCCAGCGGCGTGCCGAACAGCGTGGCCATGCCGACCATCACGAAGCTGCCGAAGATGGCATTGGCCAGGCCACCGCCGGCGGTGTTGGGGGGCGGCGTCATCTGCGTGAACAGGTTCAGCGAGAGGCCACCTACGCCCAGCGTGACGGTGGTCCACAAAATCCACGCCAGCCAGAACAGGCCGAAGCCCATCGCCACCAGCGAGGCGGTCAGCGCATACAGGTTGGTGCGGCGGCGGCGCGCCTGCAGCCGGGCACGGATGGCATCCGCGTCAGGGCGGACCGCCGGAATCGATACGCTAGAGGTAGACACGGCTTGGCTCGCGTGGCTCATTTGGTACCCTCATTCTTTGCCAGTCGCAGCAGCAGCAGCTTGGACAGCGCCAGCACCACGAAGGTAATGAAGAACAGGATCAGGCCCAGCTCCATCAGCGCGGCGGTGTGCAGGCCGGCGCCGGCTTCGGCGAACTCGTTGGCGAGCGCCGAGGTGATGCTGTTGCCCGGCGAGAACAGCGAGGCGCTGTCCAGCAGGTTGGTATTGCCGATCACGAAGGTCACGGCCATGGTTTCGCCCAGCGCGCGGCCCAGGCCGAGCATGACGCCGCCGATGACGCCGGCGCGGGTGTATGGCAGCACCACGTTCCACATCACTTCCCAGGTGGTGCAGCCCACGCCGTAGGCGGATTCCTTGAGCAGCACCGGCGTGACTTCGAACACGTCGCGCATCACCGAGGCGATGTACGGGATGATCATGATCGCCAGGATCACGCCCGCGCACAGCAGGCCGATGCCCAGCGGCGCGCCCTGGAACAGCTTGCCGACCACCGGCAGCTGGCCGACCGTGGCGGCCAGGGGCTTCTGGAAATACTCGCCGAAGATCGGCGCGAACACGAGCAGGCCCCACATGCCGTAGACGATCGACGGCACCGCGGCCAGCAGTTCGATGGCGGTGCCGAGCGGGCGGCGCAGCCACGCCGGCGACAGCTCGGTCAGGAACAGCGCGATGCCGAAGCTCACCGGCACCGCGATGATCAGCGCGATCAGGGAGGTCACGATGGTGCCGTAGATCGGCACCAGCGCACCGTAGACATCGGCGGGGGGATCCCACTCCGCGGTCCACAGGAAGCGCGCGCCGAAGGTCTGGATCGACGGCCAGGCGCTGATCGCGAGCGAGACGATGATGCCGCCCAGCAGCAGCAGCGTCACGATGGCGGCGCCGCGCGTCAGGCCGCCGAACAGGATATCGCCGGTGCGGCTCGGGGGCTGGACGTTGCGGATCTCGGAAGGGGTAGTCGCCATGTTGGGAATTCAGGGTGGATCGCCGCTCCCGCCTGGGCGGGGAGCCCGGTGTCCGGGCCAGTTTCGGGCAGCCCGGACACCGGCCCCGCATTCACGCGGGGCCGACGATGCCGTCAGATCAGTACAGCGCCTTGCCCGAGGCGTCCTTGACGCTGGTCTTCCAGGTCGAGCGGATCTGGTTGACCACGTTTTCCGGCAGCGGCACGTAGTCCAGGTCGGCCGCCATGTTGGCGCCGCTCTTGTAGGCCCAGTCGAAGAACTTCAGCACTTCCGCGCCCTGCGCAGCCTTTTCCTGGTTCTTGTGGACCAGGATGAAGGTCGCGCCGGCGATCGGCCACGCATCCTTGCCCGACTGGTTGGTCAGGATCTGGTAGTAGCTCTTGCTCCAGTCGGCACCGGCGGCGGCGGCCTTGAAGGCATCGTCGCCCGGCTTGACCACGGCACCCGATGCGTTCTTCATGTTCACGTGGGTCATCTTGTTCTGCTTGGCGTAGGCGTACTCAACGTAGCCGATGGCGCCGTTCAGGCGCTGCACGAAAGCGGCCACGCCTTCATTGCCCTTGCCGCCGGTGCCGCCACCCGGCCAGTTGACCGTGGTGCCCTCGCCCACCGAGCTCTTCCAGTCGGGGCTGACCTTGGACAGGTAGTTGGTGAAGATGAAGGTGGTGCCCGAACCATCGGCACGGCGCACCGGCAGGATGTCCTGGTTCGGCAGCTTGGCTTGCGGGTTCAGCGCCTTGATCGCGGGGTCATCCCACTTCTTGATCTTGCCCAGGTAGATGTTGGCCAGCACCTCGCCGGTGATGGTCAGGTCGCCCGGCTTGATGCCTTGCAGGTTGATCACCGGCACCACGCCACCAATCACGGTCGGGAACTGGACCAGGCCCTGCTTGTTCAGTTCCTCGTCCTTCAGCGGCGCGTCCGAGGCGCCGAAATCGACCGTCTTGGCGCCGATCTGCTTGATGCCGCCCGACGAGCCGATGGATTGATAGTTGACCTTGTTGCCCGTTGCTTTTTGGTATGCGTCGGCCCACTTGGAATACACGGGCGCCGGGAAAGAAGCGCCTGCACCGGTAATTTCCGCCGCGAACGCAGTGCCTGCTACCACCATCGAAACGATGCCTGCCACGGCAGTCTTGACCAGCTTCATATGTCCTCCAGAGAACATTGGTTGGGAATGACAAATTTTTGACAAGACGAACTCTAAGCCCCCCATATGACAATTCCGTGACATCTTTAAATCTTCTCGAAACCCACTGCCAGCAAGGGATCACGGGCGCCAGCGCACTGTCATGACGCCGAAATATGACGGCGGTTAATTGCGTTCCAGCACAAAAAAACGCCGGGACTGGCCCGGCGTTCTTCGTGAGGGTGAGGCGTATCAGGCGCCCAGCGCGTCTGCCAGGGTTTTGGCTGCGCGCTCGGCCATCTCGGCCTGTTCGGCCTCGACCATCACGCGCACCACCGGCTCCGTACCCGAAGCGCGGATCAGCACCCGGCCGCGACCTTCCAGCTGCGGCTCGATGGTTGCGCGCGCGGCCTGCAGGCCGGCATGCGACTGCCAGTCGAAGCCCTTCTGCACACGCACGTTGATCAGCGTCTGCGGGAACAAGTCCACGCCTTCCAGCAGCTGCGCCAGCGTCTTGCCGCTGCGGCGCAGCGCCGCCAGCACCTGGAGCGCCGACACGATGCCGTCGCCGGTGCTGTGCCGGTCCAGGCACAGCAGGTGGCCGGAGCCTTCGCCGCCCAGCGTCCACTTGCGCTTGTTCAGCTCTTCCAGCACATAACGGTCGCCCACCTTGGCGCGCACGAACTCGACACCCTGGCGCTTGAGCGCCAGCTCCACCGCCATATTGGTCATCAGCGTGCCGACGGCACCCGGCACCGACTGGCCAACGGCCTGGCGGTCGCGCACGATCAGGTACAGCAGTTCATCGCCGTTGTAGAGGCGTCCGCTCGCGTCCACCACCTGTAGCCGGTCGGCGTCGCCGTCGAAGGCCAGGCCCAGGTCCGCGCCATTGGCCCTGACCGCCTCGATCAGCTTGGCCGGCGCGGTGGCACCGTAGCCGTCGTTGATATTGCGGCCGTCCGGCTGGTTGCCGATGGAAACGACGTCGGCGCCCAGTTCATGGAACACATGCGGGGCGATGTGGTAGGCCGCGCCGTGGGCACAATCGACCACCAGCTTGAGCCCGTGCAGGTCCTGCTCATGCGGGAACGTGCTCTTGCAGAATTCGATATAGCGGCCGGGGGCATCGTTGATGCGGCGCGCGCGGCCCAGTTCCTCGGAAGGCGCGCATACCATCGACTCCTCCATGGCGGCCTCGATTTCGGCCTCTACCTCATCGGGCAGCTTGTCGCCATCGGCGGAGAAGAACTTGATGCCGTTGTCGTAGTACGGGTTGTGGCTGGCCGAGATCACCACCCCGGCCGACAGCCGCAGCGCGCGCGTCAGGTAGGCGATGCCGGGGGTGGGCAGCGGCCCGGTCAGCAGCACGTGCACGCCGGCCGAGGTGAAGCCGGCTTCCAGCGCGGCTTCCAGCATGTAACCGGAAATGCGCGTGTCCTTGCCGATCAGCACGGTCGGGCGACCCTGCCCGGTCCTGGCCCCGTGGGCCAGCACCTTGCCGGCGGCATGGCCCAGGCGCATCACGAAATCCGGCGTGATCGGCGCCTCGCCAACCCTGCCCCGTATGCCATCCGTCCCGAAGTACTTGCGTGTCATTCGCTGATTCCCTTTCCGTTCTCTGTTCGTTGCTCCGTCAGGCGCTCTCTGGCGCTCTGTCCTGCACTTTTCCGGCGATGCGCCTCAGACCCCACCGACGGCTTCGTTGCGCACCGCCCACCAGGTCTTCACGGCATCCACCGTCTGCCCGACATCATGCACCCGTACGATAAATGCTCCGCGCTCTACCGCACACACCGCCGCGGCAATGCTGGCAGCGATCCGTTGTTGCGGCGCGCGCCCGCCGAGGATCGCACCTAGCGTGGATTTGCGCGAGATGCCCGCCAGCACCGGCAGGCCCTCCAGCGCCAGCCGCGGCAGTTGCCCCAGCAGGCGCAGATTATGATCGGGCGTCTTGCCGAAGCCAAACCCCGGATCGAGGGATAGTCGGGCGTCGTCGATACCGGCAGCGCGCAGCGCGGCGATGCGTTCGGCCAGGAACTCGGCCACCTCGGCGACCACGTCGTCGTAGTGCGGGTCTTCCTGCATGGTCTGCGGGTCGCGCTGCATGTGCATCACGCACAGGCCGGCCTGGCCGGCTTCCGGCGCCGCCAGCGCCTCGACCGCGCCCGGCATGCGAAAACCCCAGATATCGTTGATGAGATCGGCTCCGGCCGCAAGCGCGGCGCGCATGACCTCGGGCTTGTAGGTGTCGATCGACAGCGGCTTGCCGCAGTCGCGCAGCGCTTCGACCACCGGGATCACGCGGGCCAGCTCGTCTTCCAGCGGCAGCGCGGCCGAGCCCGGGCGGCTGGACTCGCCACCGATATCAATGATGTCCACGCCCTCCGCGATCATCTGCTCGGCATGGCGCAGCGCCGCATCGCGGCTGGTGTGCTGGCCGCCGTCGGAGAACGAATCGGGCGTAACGTTGAGGATGCCCATCACCAGCGGGCGCTGGTCCAGCGCAAAGCGAAAGCGTCCGCACTGAAAGTACCGGGTCTGAGAAGTCTGCTGCAAGGTCAGAATACTTGAGGAAAGTCTGTGCGCGAACCCGTCGCGCAAAAAGAAAAGCCGGTGCACCAGGCACCGGCTTCGGGTACAGCCACTACACAGCTACCACCATTACGTCGTCAGGCCGACGAAATCGCGGGATCAGGCCGTGGCAGGCGCGTTGGTCGGCGCCACCGGCGAGCCGCCCGGAGGCGTGCTGCCGCCGCCGTTCTGGCCCGACGCGCTGCGCGGCGGACGCGGCGGCTTGCCGGCCATGATGTCGTTCACCTGGTCGGCATCAATGGTTTCCCATTCCATCAGCGCGTTGGTCATGGCCTCGACCTTGTCGCGGTTCTCTTCGAGCAGGCGCTTGGCCAGCGCATATTGCTCGTCGATGATGCGGCGGATCTCAGCGTCGACCTTCTGCTGCGTGGCTTCCGATACGGTCTTCGACGACAGCTTGCCGAACATGCCGTCCTGCTCGGTGTCCACGTAGACCATGGCGCCAAGCGAGTCGCTCATGCCGAAGCGGGTCACCATATCGCGGGCGATCTTGGTGGCACGTTCGAAGTCGTTGGAAGCGCCGGTGCTCATGGCGTTGAGGAAGACCTCTTCCGCCGCGCGGCCGCCGAAGAGGATGGCGACCTCTTCCAGCATGCTGTCCTTGTACTTCGAATACTTGTCATGCTCCGGCAGCTGCCAGGTCACGCCCAGCGCCCAGCCACGCGGCATGATGGTGACCTTGTGCACCGGGTCAGCCTTGGGCAGCAGCTTGGCCACCACCGCATGGCCCGACTCGTGGTAAGCCGTGGCCCGGCGCTCTTCTTCGCGCATGACCGTCGACTTGCGCTCCGGACCCATGTAGATCTTGTCCTTGGCATCCTCGAAGTCCTGCATGTCGACCACGCGCTTGCTCCGGCGGGCGGCAAACAGCGCGGCCTCGTTGACCAGGTTGGCCAGATCGGCGCCCGAGAAGCCCGGGGTGCCGCGCGCGATGATCGAGGCGTCGACATCGTTGCCGATCGGCACCTTGCGCATATGGACCTTCAGGATCTGCTCGCGGCCGCGGATATCCGGCAGGCCCACGTAGACCTGGCGGTCGAAGCGGCCCGGACGCAGCAGCGCCTTGTCCAGCACGTCGGCACGGTTGGTCGCGGCGATCACGATCACGCCCGAGTTGGCCTCGAAGCCGTCCATCTCGACCAGCATCTGGTTCAAGGTCTGCTCGCGCTCGTCGTTGCCGCCGCCCATGCCGGCGCCACGATGGCGGCCGACCGCGTCGATTTCATCGATGAACACGATGCAAGGGGCCTGCTTCTTGGCGTTCTCGAACATGTCGCGCACGCGGGCCGCGCCCACGCCAACGAACATTTCCACGAAGTCGGAACCCGAGATACTGAAGAACGGCACCTTGGCCTCGCCGGCGATGGCGCGCGCCAGCAGCGTCTTGCCGGTACCCGGAGGGCCGACCAGCAGCACGCCGCGCGGGATACGGCCGCCCAGCTTCTGGAACTTCTGCGGGTCCTTCAGGAAGTCGACCAGTTCGACCACTTCTTCCTTGGACTCGTCGCAGCCGGCCACGTCCTGGAACGTGACGGCGTTCTGGTTCTCATCGATCAGGCGCGCACGCGACTTGCCAAATGAGAAGGCGCCGCCTTTCCCGCCGCCCTGCATCTGGCGCATCATGTAGAACCAGAACACGATGATCAGCAGGGTCGGCCCAAGGTAATACAGGGCCTGGACCAACACGTTAGGTTCGTCGTCCGCCTTGCCGGTCACCTGGACGCCGTACTTCATCAGGTCGCCGACCATCCAGATGTCGCCCGGCGAGATGATGGTGTACTTGGCGCCTTCCTTAGGCGAGACCACCAGGTTGCGGCCCTGCACGTCGACACGCGACACCTTGCCGTTCTTGGCGTCATCCATGAACTGCGAATAGGTGACGCTGTCCTGCGCACGGGGCTTGTCGAACTGCTTGAAGACGGTAAACAAAACCAGCGCGATCACGAGCCAGATTGCCGCCTTTTGAAACAGGTTGTTATTCAAGGCCGAACTCCTTTGCAATTGCCTTGCCAACGGATAGCTGCATTGTAATGCAGCGCCCGCCCTCGGGGGGAAACAGCGAAACTATGACGCCAATAGCAGCGGGTGGGGCACTTTCCCCTTCTTTTTTCGCCCTGGCCTGGATCGGGGTCGGAATCGGTCAATCCACCGTCTTGAGGTAACGCCCAAGGATAAAGGTCTCGGAAGACTTGTCTCGCGACGCCTTGGGCTTGCGTTTCGCGACCAGTTTGAACTGCCGTTTGAACTTCTCCACGATCTGGCTGTAGCCGCTCCCGTGGAAACACTTTACCAGTAATGCCCCCTCCGGCTTCAGATGGGCCTGCGCAAATTCCAGCGCGAGGTCGCACAGGTACTCGATCCGGGCCGAATCCGCGGAAGCCACACCCGACAAGTTGGGGGCCATGTCGGACAATACAAGGTCGATCTTGTCGCCGCCGGAGGCGTCCAGCACCACACTTTCGAGCTGGCGGAATACCGCTTCCTCACGGAAATCGCCCTGGATAAAAGTGACGTCGGCGACAGCCTCCATCGGCAGCAGGTCGATCGCGACCACGGCGCCGTCGATCTTGCCGTCCCTGGCCCGCGGCGACGCCGCCAGCTTGTTGCGGGCGTACTGGCTCCAGCTGCCAGGCGCCGCGCCCAGGTCGACGATCACCTGGCCCGGACGGATCAGCTTGTCCTGCTCGTCGATCTCCTTGAGCTTGTACGCCGCGCGGGCGCGATACCCCTCCCGCTGCGCCATCTTCACATACGGATCGTTGATGTGGTCGTGCAGCCACGAATGGTTAAACTTGTTTTTTGCCATGCCTAATACCAGCCCTGTTACCTGCCTGTTCCCCGCCCCCGTTGCCTGCCAACGCCGCGCGCCGAAGGATTTTCTACTGTTTTGATGATTTTGCCGCCCGACAGTGCCGGATTGACGGATAATACGCGCCAATCCGCATCCCGACCGCCGGCGAACCCCATGGGCCCCGCCGGTTTGCCGCCCCGGGCGGTCGTCGGAAGCCTGCCCTTGCCCGGCCGCCGTGTCCATGATTGCCGGCGTGGGCTGCAGCGCCAGATTTCCCAGCGCCTCAGCGCTCTATCCCTATTTAAAGCGCCTAATAATTCAGCGCCAACCTATGCCCGCTCTACAACTCGTCCCTGCCCAGCGCTCCGACCTGCGCTCCCGTGCCCATGCCCTGAACCCGGTCGTGATGATCGGCGCTGAAGGCCTGACCCGCAACGTGCTCGCCGAGATCGACCGCAGCCTGGCTGCCCATGACCTGATCAAGATCCGCGTGTTCGGCGATGACCGCGAAGCCCGCGTCGCCATCTACGAAGAGATCTGCGACGCGCTGAGCGCCGCGCCGATCCAGCATATCGGCAAGCTGCTGGTGATCTGGCGTCCGGGCGAAGCGCGCCTGAAGGAAAACCAGCCGGAAGACCTGGGCCGGCATGCGCCAGTCCGCCGCGGTGGCGCCGCCCCGCGCACGGTTACGGTCAAGAAGCCCAGCGCCGCGCCGAACCGCCGCCCGACCCGCAAGGAAGTGACGGTGCTCGGCAATGAGCGCGTTACCGCCGGCGGCAATGTGAAGCGTTCGCGCGCACGCCCGACCAGCCAGAAGAAGAAGGCACTGGGGTAATCACCCCGGCAGCCTGTGCAGGACAGGTCCGCCGCCCGGCGGCCCTGACTCCGGCGCGCCACCACCGTGGCACCGCCGGGAAAGCCGGGCTCACTCCCCGGCCGAACGCGGCGCCGAAGCGCGCCACACCAGCACCAGCGCCAGCAGGCTCTGCACCAGGTAGAAGGCGCTCGATACGCCGTGCAGCATGCCGAATTGCGCCTTGTAAGGCGATTCCGAGACCCCGACGCCCAGCGCCAGCGCCTTTTCCTTCAGGCTGCCCATGAACGGCTGGGTGCCGAAGTAGCCGACCAGCACGCAGCACAGCATGCCCAGCACCAGCCAGCGCAGCGCGCGGTAGCGATTGGCGCCGCGCCGGATCATCACGTTGCACAGCACCAGCTGCAGCACGCCGATGGTGACGCCGACGATGGCCTCGGTATGAAACAGGTGACCGGCGATCATGCCCGCCATCTCGCGGCTGGGCAGCACGGAAAACAGTGTCGGCGCCACCATGTAGCCGACCGTCCAGAGGCTGCCCGCCCATACCACCGTCAGCAGCAAAAAGATGCGGTGCGGCAGCGGTGGCAGGCTGTTATAGGAAGATGAGAACACAAGCCGGTCTTTCCGGTGGCCGGGCAAGCGCGAAGCGAGCCGGCCGGACCGGCGTCAGATATAGCGGACAGTAATGACTTCGTACTCGCGCTCGCCGCCAGGGGCCAGCACGGTCGCGACGTCGCCTTCGAACTTGCCGATCAGCGCACGCGCGATCGGCGAGCTGACCGAGATCTTGCCGGTGTCGAGGTCGGCCTCGTCATCGCCCACGATCTGGTAGCTGACGGGCCTGCCCGACTCGAGGTCTTCCAGGTCAACGGTGGCGCCAAAGACGATGCGGCCGTCGGTGTCGAGCTGGGTCGGGTCGATGACCTGCGCAGCGGAGAGCTTCGACTCCACTTCCAGAATGCGACCCTCGATAAAGGCCTGCTTTTCCTTGGCGGCGTCGTACTCGGCATTTTCCGAGAGATCGCCCTGGGCGCGGGCTTCCGAAATGGCATTGATCACCGCCGGACGCTCGACAGCCTTGAGGCGCTGGAGCTCTTCCTTCAGGAGCTCGGCGCCACGCTTGGTAATCGGAATGGTGCTCATGTCTCGTTCAACAAAAAAATGAGCCGCAGCGGAGCTGGAGCCATCCCCGGCAATGCTGCCAGGGCACTTCCGCTCAACCGCGGCTTTCAGACAGGATCGAACGCGGGCACGCCGGTTCGATCGACGAATTTGACGTAGTTTAGGCCAAGAAGCCCGCCGGCATCAACTCCGGCGGGCTTCCGGGCATCTGACCGGGCGCAAGCGCCCGATCGGTGGCGATGTGCCGCCTGCCTTACCTGGATAATCCTCAGGCCAGCGAGGCGTGCAGCCCCTGCAGGTCATAGACCTCCAGGCTTTGCATATGTTTCAGCCCCTCCACCGCGGCGCGGGCACCGGCGATGGTGGTGTAGTACGGCACGCGATTGGCCAGCGCCGAGGTACGGATCGAGCGCGAATCGGCGATTGCGGTGCGGGTTTCGTCCACCGTGGTGAACACCAGCGCCAGTTCGCCGTTCTTGATCATGTCCACGATATGCGGACGGCCGTCCTTGACCTTGTTGACCGTCTTTACCGGGATACCGGCGGCCTCGATGGCCGACGCGGTGCCGCGGGTGGCGACAATCGGGTAGCCCATGTCGTGCAGCATGCGGGCCACGCCGACGGCGCGCGGCTTGTCGCTGTCCTTCACGGTGATCAGCACGGTGCCCTTCTCCGGCAGGCGCGAACCCGCGGCCAGCTGGCTCTTGAACAGTGCTTCGCCGAACGCCTTGCCCACGCCCATCACCTCGCCGGTCGAACGCATTTCAGGCCCGAGCACCGGGTCGACGCCAGGGAACTTGTTGAACGGGAACACCGCTTCCTTGACGCTGTAGTACGGCGGGATGACCTCTTCGCCGATGCCCTGGTCGTCCAGCGACTGGCCGGCCATGCAGCGCGCGGCGATCTTGGCCAGCGACAGGCCGGTGGCCTTGGACACGTACGGCACGGTACGCGAGGCGCGCGGGTTCACTTCCAGCACGTAGACGGTATCGACGCCGTTGTTCTGCTGGATCGCGAACTGCACGTTCATCAGGCCGACCACGTTCAGGGCCTTGGCCATCGCGGCAGTCTGGCGCTTCAGTTCAGCCACGGTCTCGGCCGACAGCGAGTACGGCGGCAGCGAGCACGCGGAATCGCCCGAGTGCACGCCAGCCTGCTCGATGTGCTCCATCACGCCGCCGATGAATACGCGCTTGCCGTCGGAGAGGGCATCGACGTCGCACTCGATGGCGTCGTTCAGGAAGCGGTCCAGCAGCACCGGGGAGTCGTTCGACACCTTGACGGCCTCGCGCATATAGCGCTCGAGGTCGCGCGGCTCGTGCACGATTTCCATCGCGCGGCCGCCCAGCACGTACGACGGGCGAACCACCAGCGGGTAGCCGATCTCTTCGGCCAGGCGCAGCGCTTCGTCCTCGGCACGCGCGGTACGGTTGGGCGGCTGGCGCAGGCCCAGCTCCTGCAGCAGCTTCTGGAAGCGCTCGCGGTCTTCGGCCGCGTCGATCATGTCGGGGCTGGTGCCGATGATGGGCACGCCGTTGGCTTCCAGGTCCAGCGCCAGCTTCAGCGGGGTCTGGCCGCCGTACTGAACGATCACGCCAACCGGCTTTTCCTTGTCGACGATTTCCAGCACGTCTTCCAGCGTCAGCGGCTCGAAGTACAGGCGGTCCGAGGTGTCATAGTCGGTCGACACGGTTTCCGGGTTGCAGTTGACCATGATGGTCTCGTACCCGTCCTCGCGCAGCGCCAGCGCGGCATGCACGCAGCAGTAGTCGAACTCGATGCCCTGGCCGATCCGGTTCGGGCCACCGCCCAGCACCATGATCTTCTTCTTGTCGGTCGGATGCGCCTCGCACTCGCCATGCTCGGCCTCGTAGGTCGAGTACATGTAGGCGGTGTTGGTGGCGAACTCGGCCGCGCAGGTGTCCACGCGCTTGTAGACCGGGCGCACGTTCTGGGCGATGCGCGCCTCGCGCACGGCCTTGGCGTCGGTCTTCAGCAGCTTGGCCAGGCGGCGATCGGAGAAGCCCTTCTGCTTCAGGAAACGCAGCTCGGCCGTCGACAGGCTGTCCAGCGTGCGCGACTTGACCAGACCTTCGGTCTTGATGATGTCTTCGATCTGGGCCAGGAACCATGGGTCGATGTCGGTCTCGGCATAGACCTCTTCCAGCGACATGCCCAGGCGGAACGCGTCGCCCACGTACCAGATGCGGTCCGGACCGGCTTCGCCGATCTCCTCGACGATCTCGTCGCGGTCGGTGGACTTCTCGTCCAGGCCGTCCACGCCGACTTCCAGGCCGCGCAGGGCCTTCTGGAACGATTCCTGGAAGGTGCGGCCCATGGCCATCACCTCGCCCACCGACTTCATCTGGGTGGTCAGGTGGCTGTCGGCCTGCGGGAATTTCTCGAAGGCGAAACGCGGCACCTTGGTGACGACGTAGTCGATCGACGGCTCGAACGAGGCCGGGGTCGCGCCGCCGGTGATCTCGTTCTTCAGCTCGTCCAGCGTGTAGCCCACGGCCAGCTTGGCCGCGACCTTGGCGATCGGGAAGCCGGTGGCCTTGGAGGCCAGCGCCGACGAACGCGACACGCGCGGGTTCATCTCGATGACGATCATGCGACCGTCCTTCGGGTTGATCGAGAACTGCACGTTGGAGCCGCCGGTGTCCACGCCGATCTCGCGCAGCACGGCCAGCGAGGCGTTGCGCAGGATCTGGTATTCCTTGTCGGTCAGGGTCTGTGCCGGGGCTACGGTGATCGAGTCGCCGGTGTGGATGCCCATCGGATCCAGGTTCTCGATCGAGCAGATGATGATGCAGTTGTCCTTCTTGTCGCGGACCACTTCCATCTCATACTCTTTCCAGCCCAGCAGCGACTCTTCGATCAGCAGCTCGCGCGTCGGCGACAGGTCCAGGCCGCGCTTGCAGATCTCTTCAAACTCTTCGCGGTTGTAGGCGATGCCGCCGCCGCTGCCGCCCAGCGTGAACGACGGGCGGATCACGATCGGGTAGCCGCCGCTGCCGGTTTCCTGGGCAATGCGCGACTGCACGGCCATGGCTTCGTCCATCGAGTGGGCGATACCCGACTTGGCCGAACCCAGACCGATCTTGGTCATGGCGTCCTTGAACTTCTGGCGGTCCTCGGCCTTGTCGATGGCCTCCGGCGACGCGCCGATCAGCTCGACCTTGTACTTGTCCAGCACGCCGTGGCGATGCAGGTCCAGCGCGCAGTTCAGCGCAGTCTGGCCGCCCATGGTCGGCAGGATCGCGTCCGGGCGCTCCTTCTCGATGATGCGCTCGACCACTTCCCAGGTGATCGGCTCGATGTAGGTCACATCGGCCGTGTTGGGATCGGTCATGATGGTCGCCGGGTTGGAGTTGACCAGGATGACCTTGAAGCCTTCCTCGCGCAGCGCCTTGCAGGCCTGGGCGCCGGAATAGTCGAACTCGCACGCCTGGCCGATGATGATGGGGCCCGCGCCGATGATCAGGATGCTCTTGATGTCTGTGCGTTTTGGCATTGCACGCTCTCTTTGTTGGCCGGCCCGCTTGCATGCGGGCCGCGCCGGTAATCAGGGAATCCGTCCGGATTCGAAAATGTCAGCTTGTCCGCCGCTGCGCCTAGTTCACGGTGGCCGTCGCCAGCTTGGCGCCGAAGCCGATGAACATTGCGCCCACCCCGCTCGACATGCCCGCCGACAGGCGCCGGCGGCGCCGGAATGCGTCGGCCAGCTTCGCGCCCACGAAGATGATCGTGGTCAGGTAGGCGAAGCTGCAGAACTGGGCGACCAGACCCAGCACGGAGAACGACAGCACCGGGTAGCCGAAGGCCGGGTCGACGAACTGGATGAAGAACGAGATGAAGAACAGGATCGCCTTCGGGTTCAGCAGGCTGATCAGCAACGCCTTGCGGAACGGGTCGGACTGGTCGGCCTTGCTAACCGGCGCGGTGGCGGCCGCATCGCCGCGCGCGGCCCAGTTGCGCACCGCGCCGCGCAGCATGCTGAAGCCGATCCACGCCAGGTAGGCCGCGCCGACGTACTTCACCACGTAGAACAGCGCCGGGCTGGCCTTAAGCAGCGAGGCCACGCCCGCCGCCGACAGCACCATCAGCACGAAGTCGCCCAGGAACACCCCGCATGCGCCCTTGTAGCCGGCGCGCACGCCGCGCTGCGCCGCCACCGACAGCACGTACATCGAGTTCGGCCCCGGCAGCAGCACGATGAAGATCGTGCCCAGCACATAGGTCCAGAAATCGGTGATGCCGAAGGCGGTATGCATGAAGGCGTTCATGGGATGTCCGTGAGGTCTGCGCTGTTCTTCTTGCGTCCGCTTACTTGCGCGCGTCCGTCATCAACTTGATGAAGCGATCGAACAGGTAAGCCACGTCGTTCGGGCCGGGCGACGCTTCCGGGTGGCCCTGGAAGCAGAAGGCCGGCTTGTCGGTCAGCGCGAAGCCCTGCAACGAACCGTCGAACAGCGACTTGTGCGTCACGCGCACGTTCGACGGCAGCGTGTCGGCATCGACCGCGAAACCGTGGTTCTGCGACGTGATCACCACGCGGCCATCGTCCAGGTCCTTGACCGGGTGGTTGGCGCCGTGGTGGCCGAATTTCATCTTCAGGGTCTTGGCGCCGACCGCCAGGGCCATGATCTGGTGGCCCAGGCAGATGCCGAAGGTCGGGATGCCGCGCTCGATGAACTCGCGCGTGGCGGCGACGGCGTAGTCGCACGGCTCAGGGTCGCCGGGGCCGTTGGACAGGAACACGCCGTCCGGATTCAGCGCCAGCGCGTCGGCGGCGCTTGCCTGTGCCGGCAGCACCGTCACCTTGCAGCCGCGCTCGGCCAGCATGCGCAGGATGTTGAACTTGACGCCATAGTCATAGGCGACCACGTGGAACTGCGGCTTGTCCTGCTTGCCGTAGCCCTCGCCCAGCTTCCATTCGGACTGGGTCCACTCGTACGGTTCCTTGACCGAAACCACCTTGGCCAGGTCCATGCCGGCCAGGCCGGGGAACGAGCGGGCCAGGTCGATGGCCTTCTGGACGTTGTCTTCGCCGGCCAGGATGCAGCCGTTCTGGGCGCCCTTCTCGCGCAGGATACGCGTCAGCTTGCGTGTATCGATGCCAGCGATCGCCACCACCTTTTCCTGCTTCAGGTAGTGCGCGAGGGTGTGCTCCTTGCGGAAGTTCGAGGCCAGGATCGGCAGATCCTTGATGATCAGGCCGGCGGCATGGACTTTCGTGGCTTCGACATCCTCAGGATTGACCCCGTAGTTACCGATATGCGGATACGTCAGCGTGACGATCTGCCGGGAGTAACTCGGGTCGGTGAGGATTTCCTGGTAACCGGTGATGGCGGTGTTGAACACCACTTCGCCGATGGTATGGCCGGAAGCGCCAATGGAATAGCCACGAAAGACCGTGCCGTCTGCTAGCGCGAGAATGGCGGACGGAAAAGACGGTAACACGGGTAGGCTCCTGCTGGACTCACCCCGTGCCCGACCAATCGACGCCTCGTGCCTCCCAGGCTGGATCCGTGACGGCGGCAGCGGCATTGCGCCGATGCGGTCGGATCCGGTCGCGCCATGCTCTTTGCGTCACATTAAAAGTGGCGGGCAAAGGCGGCGCGGATGGGGGCGGCGGAAGGTGGAAAGCGGTAGGCGCTAGGGTGAAGGGTTCTGAAAGCGAAACTTTCGAATTATATCCCGCGCCACCCAATTTCTCAAGTTTTCAAGGACTTGCACGCGCCGGGGGCGTCGTCGCCACCCGGCCCGATATGCTACTCGGCGGTATGTCGCCACCGAGTGTCGTGCATCGGTGGCGACACTAAGCCTGCGGCGGCACCACGGCTGTCACCTCGATTTCCACCTTGGCGCGCGGCTCGACCAGGTCGGACACCTCGACCGCGGTCATTGCCGGGAAGTGC
Organism: Cupriavidus sp. DF5525; assembly: GCF_040149425.2. Taxonomy (NCBI): domain Bacteria; kingdom Pseudomonadati; phylum Pseudomonadota; class Betaproteobacteria; order Burkholderiales; family Burkholderiaceae; genus Cupriavidus; species Cupriavidus sp. DF5525. Next base: position 3,158,127 of record NZ_CP168265.1, read on the forward strand.
CGGCCGATGATGGCCCGGTAATGTTCGCCAATCGCCCCATAGGCGCCGACGTATTCTGCCTTGTCCTTCACATACCAGGTCATGCGCACGATATGTTCGGGGCGCGCCTCGCCTGCGGCCAGCACGTCGACCACGTTGCGCAGCGCCTGCGCCACCTGCAGGCCGAAGTCGTCGGTCTCGAACTCGCATTTGCCGTTCCAGCCGATCTGGCCGCTGACAAAGACGAGGCGACTGCCGACCTGCATTTCGGTCAGCGTGCCGTTGGCGTAGCCACGCGGGGGCGCCCAGTCGGGCGGTTGCAGGATCTTCATGGTGCTTCTTCCTGTTGATATCTGGATAAGTGGATGGAATTCCTGGATTCAGGCCGTATCGACCAGGTAGGCCGACATGGCCTCGCGCACGGCATCTGGCAACGGCTGCGGAGCAATCGAGCCGGTATCGACGCAGACCAGCCGCTGCGTCACTTCCATGCGGGTATCGTCATGCGGGCCGGCGAAGCGGATCGCGAGGGTAAAGCTGGACTGGCCCAGCTTCAGCACGCGCAGCTCGCGCGTCAGCACCTCGCCCAGCCGGCTGGGCGCCAGGAAGCGGCACTCCAGCTCGGCGGTCGGCACGCCGGCGCGGCCCTCGCCATGCATGGCATCGAAGGGCCAGCCCAGCGCCTCGCCGAACCAGTCTTCGATCAGGTCGTTGAGCATCTCGAAATAGCGCGGGTAGAACACGATGCCCGCGGCGTCGCAGTGCTTGAAGCGCACCAGCACGGTGTTGCGGAAGACGTGGCTCATGGCTTCCCCGCGCCGTTGCTGTTACCGCCAGTGCCGCCGTTGCCCTGCTCCGCCATCTGGCGCAGCCGGAAGCGCTGCAGCTTTCCGGTCTCGGTGCGGGGCAGCGCCGGCACGAACTCGATGCGGCGCGGGTACTTGTAGGGCGCGATCTGGCGCTTGACGTAATCCTGCAGCGCGGTGCGGGTGGCGTCGTCCGCTGCCACGCCTTCGCGCAGCACCACATATGCCATCACCACCTGGCCGCGCCCGTCGTCGGGCGCGCCGACCACGCCGCATTCGGCCACCGCCTCGTGCTGCATCAGCGCGCTTTCCACTTCCGGGCCGGCGATGTTATAGCCGGCCGAGATGATCATGTCGTCCGAGCGTGCCTGGTAGAAGTAATAGCCGTCCTCGTCGACGACGAAGGTGTCGCCCGGCAGGTTCCAGCCAGCCTTCACGTAGTTGGCCTGGCGCGGGTCGTCCAGGTAGCGGCAGCCGGTGGGTCCCTGCACCGCCAGCTTGCCGACCTGCCCGGGCGGCAAGGGCTGCATGTCCTCGTCGACGATCTGCGCGACATAACCGGGCACCACGCGCCCGATCGCGCCGGGCTTCACGTCCGCGCCGGCGCTGGAAATAAAGATGTGCATCATCTCCGTGCCGCCGATGCCGTCGGTCATCTCGATGCCGGTGGCCGCCTTCCAGCTCTGGCGCGTGGCGTCCGGCAGCGCCTCGCCGGCCGACACGCTCTTCTTCAGGCTGCTGAGGTCGAAGCGCGGTGCCAATGCGGCCATCTGGCGGTAGAAGGTCGGCGCGGTGAAGACGATGGTGGCACGGAAATCGTGGATCAGTTCGAGCAGCGTTTCCGGCGTCAGCTTCTCCGCCAGCACGGTGCTCGCGCCGATGCGCAGCGGGAAACACAGCATGCCGCCCAGCCCGAAGGTAAAGGCGATCGGGGGCGTGCCGCAGAAGATATCGTCCGGCTGCGGGCGTAGCACGTGGCGCGGGAACAGGTCGCACATCGCCAGCACGTCGCGGTGGAAGTGCATGGTGCCCTTGGGCTGGCCGGTAGTGCCGCTGGTGAAGGCGATCAGGCAAATATCGTCGCTGGCGGTGTCGCAGGCATCGAAGGTATCCGGCTTGCCCGCCATCGCGGCTTCCAGCGAGCCCTCGCCTTCGCCGTTGAAATACAGCGCGCGCGCCAGGCTCGCACAATGGAATTCGCCGCCCGCCTGCTGGTTGGCGTCGAGTTCCTCGCGCAGTCGCGCATCGCACAGTGCGGCGCTCACTTGCGCCTTGTCGATGATCTGCTTCAGTTCCTTGGCACGCAGCAGCGGCATGGTCGGCACGGCGATCAGCCCCGCCTTGATGGTGGCGAGCCAGCTCGCGGCCATCATCAGGTTGTTGGGGCCGCGCAGCAGCACGCGGTTGCCCGGCACCAGCCCCATGTCTTCGACCAACACATGGGCGATGCGGCTTACCAACGCCGCGAGCTGCGCGTAGGTGACCGTCTCGATCTTGCCGTCGCGGCGGTGGCGAATGGCGATGCGCTCGCCGTGGCCTTCGCGCACATGGCGGTCGACCAGTTCCACCGCGCTGTTCATCCGCTCGGGGTAGTCGGTGCCGGCATTGAAGCGGAACACCGGCCACATGTCCGGGGGCGGCAGGCGGTCGCGGGCGAAAGTATCGAGGTGGGCTGTGGTCGCCATGACTTGTCTCCGGTCTGCTCTCTGTGTCGATACGGCAGTTCTTGGTCGCTGGGTGGCCGGCGCTGCCGGCTCAGGCCTTGCGGCCGGCGAGCGTCTCGCGCGCAATGATCAGTTTCTGTACTTCGGTGGCGCCTTCATAGATGCGCAGCGAGCGGATCTCGCGGTACAGGCTTTCCACCCGCGTGCCGACCTTGACGCCGAGCCCGCCGAACATCTGCACCGCGCGGTCGATCACCTGCTGTGCGTTCTCGGTGGCCACCATCTTGGCCATCGCGGCTTCGCGCGTGGTGCGCTGGCCCTTCACGTCGCGCAGCCATGCGGCGCGGTATGTCAGCAGCGCCGCCGAGTCAATCGCCGTGGCCATATCGCCGATGGCGGCCTGCGTCAGCTGCAGGTCGGCCAGCACGCCGCCGAACATCGGGCGCTCGCAGGCACGCGCCAGCGCATCGTCCAGCGCGGCGCGGCCGAAGCCCAGCGCTGCCGCCGCGACCGAGGCGCGGAAGATATCGAGCGTCATCATCGCCACCTTGAAGCCCTGTCCCGCTTCGCCCAGCAGGTTGCCGAGCGGCACGCGGCAGTTGTCGAAGCGCAACGTGGCGAGCGGGTGCGGCGCGATCACGTCGATGCGCTCGGCGATGGTCAGGCCCGGCGTATCGGCATCGACCACGAAGGAGGAGATGCCGCGCGCGCCCGGCGCCTCGCCGGTGCGCACGAACACGCAGTAGAAATCCGCGATGCCGCCGTTGGAGATCCAGGTCTTGGCGCCGTCGATCACATAGTGGCTGCCGTCTTCCGACAGCCGTGCGCCGCATTGCATCGCGGCAACATCGGAACCGGCATCCGGCTCGGACAGCGCAAAGGCAGCGATCGCTTCGCCGCGCGCCACGCGCGGCAGGTAGCGCGCACGGACCGCATCGCTGCCGGCCAGCGAGATCGCGCCCGAGCCCAGCCCCTGCATCGCAAAGGCAAAGTCGGCCAGGCCATCGTGGCGCGCCAGCGTTTCGCGCAGCAGGCACAGCGAGCGCGAATCCAGCGCGGGCAGCGCGCCGCCGTGCGCGGCCGGCACGCAGTAGCGCAACCAGCCGGCTTCGCCGAGCTGGCGCACCAGTGCGCGGCAGGCGGCGTCGGTATCGCTGTGGTCGACATGCAGATGCTGCGCGCACCAGGCGTCGAGCTCACGCTCCAGCGTGCGGTGGGTGTCGTCGAACAGCGGCAGGTCGAGATAGGTCTTGTCTGACATCGCAGTTCCCCGGGGCTCAGTCGCCTTCAAACACAGGCTTCGACTTGGCGACGAAAGCCTCGTAGGCGCGGCGGAAGTCGCGCGTCTGCATGCAGATGGCCTGGGCTTCGGCCTCGGCCTCGATGGCCTCGTCCAGCCCCATATTCCATTCCTGGTGGAGCAGCTTCTTGGTCACGCCGTGGGCGAAGGTCGGGCCGGCGGCAAGTTGCGCGGCCAATGCCTGCGCCTGTGCCAGCACCGCTTCGGACGGATGCAGTGCGTTGAAGAAGCCCCACTGCAGGCCCTCCTCCGCGCTCATCGAGCGGCCGGTGTAGAGCAGCTCGCTGGCCCGCCCCTGCCCGATCACGCGCGGCAGCAGCGAGCACGCGCCCATGTCGGCACCGGCCAGGCCGACGCGCACGAACAGGAAGGCGGTCTTGGCCTGCGCCGTGCCCAGGCGCATGTCCGACGCCAGCGCCATCATCGCGCCCGCTCCGGCACAGATGCCGTCGACCGCGCTGATCACCGGCTGCGGGCAGGCGCGCATCGCCTTGACCAGGTCGCCGGTCATGCGCGTGAAGTCGAGCAGCTCCGGCATGGTCATCTGCGTCAGCGGTCCGATGATCTCGTGCACGTCGCCGCCCGAGCAGAAATTGCCACCAGCGCCGGTCACAACGACCGTCTTGATGTCGCTGGCGTAGCACAGCGCGCGGAACAGGTCGCGCAGCTCGGCATAGGAGTCGAAGGTCAGCGGATTTTTGCGCTCCGGCCGGTTCAGCGTAATGGTGCCGACCTTGCCATCGTCGGACACCGACCACAGGAAGTGTTCAGGCTGGTAGCCGGCAAAGCTGCGCTTGTGGTGGCGCATGTCGAGTGCGATCTCTGTCATGTTCTCTCTCAGGTCTTTGTTCTGTCGTTGTCAGCCGGCCATCACCTCGCCGCCGGCCACCGGGATCGCCTGCCCGGTGATCGCTGCGGCGGACGGCTGGCACAACCAGGCCACGGCGTCGGCCACTTCCTCGGGCTGCACCAGGCGGCGCTGCGGATTGCGCGCGGCCAGTTCGGCGCGCGCCTGCTCTTCAGTGCGGCCGGTCTTGCCGACGATATTGGCCACCGCATCGCGCACGATGTCGGTTTCGGTATAGCCGGGGCAGACCGCATTGACGGTGACGCCCTTGGCCGCCGTCTCCAGCGCCAGCGCGCGGGTCAGGCCGATCACGCCATGCTTGGCCGCGCAGTACGCGCTGACGTAGCCATAGCCGATCAGCCCCGCCGTGCTCGCCACGTTGACGATGCGGCCCCAGCCGGCGTCGAGCATCGCCGGCAGCGCCGCCTGCGTGCACAGGAAGGTGCCGGTCAGGTTGACGTCGAGCATGCGCTGCCACAGCGCGGCGTCGGTCTTCAGGAACGGGGCGCTGTGCGCCTGGCCGGCGTTGTTGACCAGCATCGACACCGGGCCCGCCTGTTCCGCGGCCGCGGCGAAGGCACGTGCCACGCTGTCGGCATCGGCGATATCGGCGGTGACGAAGAACACGGCGGCGCCTGCGGGGGCATGCTCGCGCAGCGTTTGCACCGTCGCCTGCAACGTGCCGGCATCGCGGCCCAGCAGCGTGACGCCGGCACCATCGGCCAGCAGCCGCCGCGCGATCGCGGCGCCGATGCCGCGGCCGCCGCCGGTGACCAGCGCGTGGCGCCCGGCCAGTGAAGCTGTGCTGCCTGTCATCCCTGCTTCTCCTGCGCAGCCGCGCGTTCGAGATTGGTTTCCAGCTGGCGCTTGCCGGCCTGGTATTGCTTGGGCCAGGCGATATCGCGGTATCCGATCCGCGCCGCTTCCTGCAGCGTCCAGGCCGGGTTGGCCAGGTGCGGGCGCGCGATCGCGCACAGGTCGGCTCGGCCGGCGGCGACGATCGAGTCGACATGGTCGGCCTCGAAGATCGCGCCCACCGCGATGGTGGCGATGCCGGCCTCGTTGCGGATGCGGTCGGCGAACGGGGTCTGGTACATGCGGCCGTAGGTCGGGGCCTGGTCGGGGCTGACCTGTCCGGACGAGCAGTCGATCATGTCGGCGCCGGCGGCCTTGAAGGCGCGCGCGATTTCCACCGCATCGTCGGGCGTGATGCCGCCTTCGACCCAGTCGTGCGCGGAGATGCGCACCGACATGGGCTTGTCTTCAGGCCACACCGCACGCACCGCCTTGAACACTTCCAGCGGATAGCGCAACCGCGCCGCCAGCGAGCCGCCGTATTCGTCTTCACGGGTATTGGTCAGCGGCGAGATAAAGCTCGACAGCAGGTAGCCGTGCGCACAGTGCAACTCGAGCCAGTCGAAGCCGGCTTCGGCGGCGCGCCGTGCGCTGGCCACGAAGTCGTCGCGCACGCGATCCATGTCGGCACGCGCCATCTCGCGCGGCGTCTGCGATTCGCCCGGCAGGTAGGGCAGCGGCGATGCCGAGATTACCGGCCAGTTGCCCTCCGGCAGCGGATGGTCCATCGCCTCCCAACCGAGCTGCGTCGAGCCCTTGCGGCCCGAGTGGCCGATCTGCATGGCGATACGCGCATCGCTGTTGGCATGCACGAAGTCGACGATGCGCCGCCAGGCGTCGCGCTGTTCATCGTTCCACAAACCCGGGCAGCCCGGCGTGATGCGCGCGTCGGGCGACACGCAGGTCATCTCCGCCACCACCATACCGGCGCCGCCCAGCGCGCGCGAGCCCAGGTGGACCAGGTGGAAATCACCCGGCACACCGTCGGTACACGAGTACATCGCCATCGGCGACACCACCACGCGGTTCTTCAGCGTCACGCCGCGCAGGCGGAACGGCGTGAACATCGGCGGCAACGGCTGGGGCTCGCGCAGCTTCAGGCTTTCCTGCGGCACGCCGGCCTGCTGGGCAAGCCAGTGCTCGAACTGCGCCACGTAGCCAGCATCGCGCACGCGCAGGTTCTCGTGCGAGATACGTTGCGAGCGGGTCAGCAGCGAATAGGCGAACTGCTCTGGCGGCAGGCTGCCCGCGTAGCGCTCGACGTTCTCGAACCACTCGGTCGAGTTACGTGCGGCGTTCTGGATCTTCAGCACTTCCACGCCGCGGGTCGCTTCGTAGCGCGCTAGCGCATCCGGCAGGCCGTCGTGGCCACTGCCGCGGATTTCTTCCGCCAGGTCGATTGCATCTTCCAGCGCCAGCTTGGTACCGGAGCCGATCGAGAAATGCGCGGTATGCGCGGCATCGCCCATCAGCACCACCGGCACGCGGCGGCCGTCGGGCAAGGTGTTCCAGTGCACCCACTGCCGGCAGATCACGCGCGGGAAGCGGATCCAGATCGCCGAGCCGCGCAGGTGCGCCGCATTGGTGATTAGCTTGTTACCGTCGAGATAGCGTGCGAACAGCTTCTCGCAATAGGCCACGCCCTCGTCCTGGCTCATCTCCTCGATGCCGGCCGCACGCCAGACGGGTTCCGGCGCCTCGACGATAAAGGTCGAAGTGTTGTCGTCGAAACGGTAGGCATGCGCCTGGAACCAGCCGTGCTCGGTCTTCTCAAAGGCAAAGGTAAAGGCGTCGAACAGCTTGTGCGTGCCGAGCCAGACAAAGCGGCACTGGCGTGTGTCGATGTCGGGCTGGAAAGTCTGCGCGTAGCGGGTGCGGATGCGGCTGTTCAGGCCGTCGGAGGCGATCACCAGGTCGGCCTGGTATTGCATCGCCAGCGCCTGGTCGTCGCTGACGTCGGTCTCGAACACCAGCTTTACGTCCAGCGCTTCGCAGCGGGCCTGCAGGATATTGAGCAGGCGCTTGCGGCCGATGCCGATAAAGCCATGGCCGCCGGAGCGGATGGTGCGCCCGGCGATATGGATGTCGATATCGTCCCAGTGATTGAAGGCGGCATTGATCTCGGCGGCGCTGACCGGATCGGCTTCCTTCAGGTTGTCCATGGTGGCGTCGGAGAACACCACACCCCAGCCGAAGGTATCGTACGGCCGGTTGCGCTCGACCACGATGACCTCGTTGGCCGGGTCCTGCAGTTTCATCAGCAGGCCGAAGTACAGTCCGGCCGGGCCGCCGCCAATACAAAGCACTCGCATCGTTTCGTCTCCTGCCGGCCGCGCCGCCATGTAGATCACGTCTAAATATTTTATGCTTCAAATATTAGACTGCATCACGACACATGGCAAGTACGCGATGCGGAGTGCCCGGCAAGACACCCCGCACCCGCCGGGCGCTTCAGACCTTCAGCGCTGACTGGATCTGTTCCAGCGCCCCCGGATCCTCGATCGTGGTCAGGTCGCCGGGGTCGCGCCCTTCCGCTACCGCCTGCATGGCGCGCCGCAGCAACTTGCCGGAGCGCGTCTTGGGCAGCGCGTTGACAAAGAATACGCGCGCTGGCCGCGCCACGGCGCCGAGCTGTTGCTCCACCGTCTTCATCAGGTCGCCTTCCAGCGCCAGCCGGTCCGCCGTCGTTGCCGTGCGCGCGGGATCGCGGGCGATGCAGAACGCCATCGCCACCTGGCCCTTGAGCGCGTCCTGCACGCCCACCACTGCCACCTCGGCCACGGCTGCGTTCGAAGACAGGCTCTCCTCGATCTCGCGCGTGCCCAGCCGGTGTCCGGCCACGTTGATCACATCGTCGGTGCGGCCCAGGATAAAGACGTAGCCGTCCTCGTCGCGCACGCCCCAGTCGAAGGTGGAATAGCACAGGCGGTTCGGCACCGCCTGCCAGTAGGTGCGCACGAAGCGGTCGTCATCGCCCCACACCGTGCTCATGCATCCGGGCGGCAGCGGGCCATCGATGGCGACCACGCCCTTCTGGTTGGACGGGCATTCCTCGCCGGTGTTCTCGTCGACGATCTTCAGGTCGTAGCCATAGGCCGGCACGCCGGGCGAGCCCAGCTTTGGCGGCAGCGGCTCGATGCCGCGCTGGATCGCGAGGATCGGCCAGCCGGACTCCGTCTGCCAGTAGTTGTCGACCACCGGCTTGCCCAGGCCGTCCTGGATCCAGCGGGCGGTGGGCTCGTCCAGCGGCTCGCCGGCCAGGAACAGCAGGCGCAGGCTGGACAAGTCATAGCGCGTGAGCCAGGCCGGGTCCTGCTTCTTCAGCACGCGGATCGCAGTCGGCGCGCTGAACATCAGGTTGACCTTGTACTGCTCAACCAGCCGCCACAGGATGCCGCCGTCAGGGCGGATCGGCGTGCCTTCATACATCAGCGTGGTCATGCCGGCCAGCAGCGGGCCGTAGACGATATAGCTGTGCCCCACCACCCAGCCGATGTCCGAAGCGGTGAACATGGTGTCGCCGGGCTTGCCGCAGAAGATGTATTCCATCGACGTGGCCAGCGCCACCGCGTAGCCACCGGTATCCCGCTGCACGCCCTTGGGCTTGCCGGTGGTGCCGGAGGTGTAGAGCACGTAGGACGGCTCGCTCGATTCCAGCCACACGCACGGCACCTGCTCGCCGGCGACGCGATCGCGCCAGGCGGCGTAGTCTTCGTCGCGACCTTCGGTGCGGGGCATCCCGGCCAACTGGCGGTCCACCAGCAGCACCTTCTCCGGCTGGTGCGAGGACAGCCGGATGGCCTCGTCCAGCAGCGGCTTGTACGGCACCACCTTGCCGCCGCGCGAGCCGGCGTCGGCGCTGATCACCACGCGCGGCTGTGCATCGTCGATGCGCGCCGCCAGGCTGACCGAGGCGAAGCCGCCAAATACCACCGAATGGATCGCGCCGATGCGAGCGCACGCCAGCATCGCGAACGCGGCCTGCGGGATCATCGGCATATAGATCAGCACGCGGTCGCCCTTCTGCACGCCCAGCGCCTGCAGGATCGCGGCCATGCGGTTGACCTCGTCGTGCAGCTCGGCGTACGTGAAGCTGCGGGACTGGTCGGTCTCGGTGGAGATCCAGTGCAGCGCGGGCTGGCTGGCGCGGGCCGCCAGGTGGCGGTCGACCGCGTTGTGGCACAGGTTGGTGCGCCCGCCCACGAACCAGCGCGTAAAGGGCGCGCGGCTGTTGTCGAGAACCTTGTCGAACGGGGTTTCCCAGTCGATGCGCGCCGCCTGTTCGGCCCAGAACCCCTCGGGGTCGGCCAGCGAACGGGCATGCACGGCATGGCTTGCCGTCATGGCTGTCTCCTCCGCGTCAGCGGTTGTTGTGATGATGGCGGTAGTTTGCCACCGGCGCGGCCGCGCGGGGATGGACTTTGGGAGGGGTGCCACGCCAAGGTCCGTTGCAGGCACAAACCCGGCACAGACCCGGGCACAAAAAAAGAGGGCGTGCCGCCGGCATCGCCCTCTTGCTCTACACCCCGCCGGCTCGCGCCGGCGCCCTGGCTTGCGTCAGCGCGCCTTGGCACCCTTGCTGCCGGGCTTGGCCGACGCCTTCACCGCCGGGCCGGACTTGGACTCGCGCGCCACGCGCGCCGGCGCCGCCTTGGTGGTGCGCCGCGGCGAGGCCTCGACCACCACGCGCTTGCGCGGCTCGGCCTTGCCCTTGGCCGAGACCCGGACCACACCGCCCTTGCCGGCCTTTACGCTCCGTTCCGCGCGTTCGGAGCGCTCTTCACGGTCGGCCCGGTCGGCCTGCTCGGCCCGCGCCGCCCGCACCGCGCCGGCGCCACGCACCGGCACCATCAGCACCAGGCTCTGTCCGGCCACCAGCTTGGTGCCGGACAGCTTGTTCCACGACTGCACCTGCCGCGCCGACACGCCATAGCGGCGCGCCACCGAGGCCACCGTATCGCGCCGCCCGGCGCGTACCACCACGCGGCGCGCGTCGGGCAGGTCAGGCTCCATCGCCAGCATCGCGCTGTCGGCCAGGCTCGCGCTGATGTCCTGGTCGTGGCGCCCCGAGCGCGGGATCATCACGGTCGAACCTGCCTTCAGCCGCATGCCCTTGGGGATGCTGTTGATCTCGCGCAGCGTATCGGCGTCGACGTTCAGCCGCGCCGCCAGGGCTTCGACGCGCTCGCGGCCATCCACCGTCACCGCGGTCCAGCTCGAGAGCCCGCCGCGGTAGGTGTTCAGGTTGTACTGGAAGCGCTCGGCATTGTCGAACGGCAGCAGGATCTGCGGATTGGACGCGCCCAGGATCACCGGCCGGTTGAACGACGGGTTGAGCGCCTTGAACTCTTCCACCGACATGTCTGCCAGCTTGGCCGCCAGGTTGACGTCGATATCGCGCGAGGTGGTCACCGTGACGAAGTACGGGTGGTCCGGGATCTCGGGCAGCTTGACCCCGTACGCCGCCGGGTTGGCGATGATGTTCTTGACCGCCTGCAGCTTCGGCACGTAGTAACGTGTCTCGTTGGGCATGGTCAGGCTGGCGTAATCGGTCGGCAGCCCGCGCGCCTGGTTGCGCGCGATCGCGCGCGACACCGCACCCTCGCCCCAGTTGTACGCCGCCAGCGCCAGGTGCCAGTCGCCGAACATGTCATAGAGCCGCGCCAGGTAGTCCAGTGCGGCGTCGGTCGAGGCCAGCACGTCGCGGCGCTCGTCGCGGAACATGTTCTGCTTGAGGTTGTACGACTTGCCCGTGCTCGGGATGAACTGCCACATGCCGGCTGCCTTGGCAGTGGATTGCGCCTGCGGGTTGAACGCGCTCTCGACAAAGGGCAGCAGGGCCAGCTCGGTCGGCATCTTGCGCCGTTCCAGCTCCTCGACGATGTGATACAGGTACCGGCTTGAACGCCCGACCATCCGCTCCATGTATTCCGGCCGCTGCGCATACCACTGGGTGCGGTCGTCGACCAGCGTGCCCTCCAGATCCTCCATGGCGAAGCCGCGCCGGATACGATCCCAGATATCGGTGGACGGCCCGCGCAGCCAGTTCAGGCCGCCCTGGTCGACATTGATGGTGGAAGTGGTAGAAGAAAGCGCCGACTTGTCGCTGAGGGTATTGAGCGGATCCTGGCGCTTGGCAGTCTGGGCGGTCGGGGCGCCGTTGGCATCGGCGTCAGGCGGCGTGGGGGTGCTGGCGCAGGCTGCAAGCAGCGCCGCGCAGGCCACTACCGCCAGTAATCGACCAATTTTCATTAAGTTCTCGAATCGTGACGCTAAAAGGTTGCGTGATGCTAAAAAAAACGGCCTATCGCGTCAATCAGATTTTCTACATAGCAAGGCCGCGCCATTCCTTGCCAGACAAGGGGCGACGGCCGGGACTGCATTATATTCAGTCAGCGGAAATTATCCTTCCAGCCGCGCAGTGCGCCGAAGGCAGCGGCGTCGCTATCGGTACTTCCGCCCTGCGCCACCACCGCGTCACGCACCGCTGGCTCGCGCGAACGCAAGAAAGGATTGACCGCGCGCTCGTGGCCGATGGTGGTCGGCAGCGTCGGCTCACCTGCCTCGCGCAGCGCGGCGACCCGGTCCTCCCACGCCGCCAGTGCGGCATTGCCGGGCTCGACTGCTCGCGCAAAGCGTACGTTGCTGCGCGTGTACTCATGCGCGCAATAGACGCGGGTATCGGACGGCAGGGCAGACAGCTTGTCGAGCGACGCCAGCATCTGCGCCGGCGTGCCTTCGAACAGCCGCCCGCAGCCGCTCGCGAACAAGGTATCGCCGCAGAATACCGCGGGACCGGCCTCGCCCAGCTCGCCCACATAGGCGATGTGGCCGGCGGTGTGCCCGGGCACGTCCAGCACGCGCAGCGTCAGCGCCGGCTCGGCCAGTGTCACCACATCGCCTTCGCGCAAGGCCTGGGTGCGCCCGCCGATGCGCTCGCGGACCGGCCCCAGCACCGGCATCGCCTCGCTTGACGGGGTACGCGGGTGTGCCGCCAGCAACTCCGCCACGCCGCCCTGGTGATCGCCGTGGTGATGGGTGATTACAATAGCGCCCAGAGCCAGCCCCTTTTGCGCCAGGAAACGCTCCACCGGCGCAGCCTCGCCGGGATCGACCACGGCGGCGCAACGCCCGTCGTGGATGGCCCAGATATAGTTATCCTGGAATGCCGGGATCGGCTCAACCTTCAACATGCGCGTGCTCCTATGTCCAATCGTCCCACTCGCCCGATTGTAAGCTGGGAAGACTGGCTGGCCTCGCCTCCCGGTGAGTACATGCTGCGCTGGGAAGCCCAGCAGTATGACCGGACCGTGGCCGACGTCTTCGGCTACCACGCAGTGCAGTTAGGCCTGCCTTACATCGACACCCTGCGCGAGAACCGGATGCCGTTCTCGGCGCTGGCGCTGGACCCGTCCAGCGGCCCGCACGGGCCGCGCGCGGCACATCCGGACGCGCGCCAGCTGCTGTGCCGCTTCGACGAGCTGCCATTCGACGAGCAAAGCATCGACCTGGTCACCCTGCCCCATATCCTCGAGTTCACAGAAGACCCGCACGAGGTGCTGCGCGAGGTCTCGCGCGTGCTGATGCCCGAGGGGCGCGTGGTGATCACCTGCTTCAACCCGATGAGCCTGTGGGGCGCGCGCCAGGGCATGAACCGGCTCGGCGCCACGCCCTTCCTGCCCACGGACGCACAGCAAATCGGCTTCGTGCGCATCAAGGACTGGCTCAAGCTGCTCGGCCTCGATATCATCCGCGGCCGCTTCGGCTGCTACTGCCCGCCCTACCGCACCGACCGCTGGCTGCAGCGCGCCGCCTTCATGGAAAAGGCCGGCGACCGCTGGTGGCCGATTTTCGGCGCGGTCTATATGATCTCGGCCATCAAGCGCGTGCGCAATGTGCGCCTGGTCGGCCCGGCCTGGAAGAGCAAGCCGGCGCTGTCGCCGGTGGCGTCGCCCGTGGCCACGCCCACCGGAACGCACGGCAAGACGCCCGGCAAAGCGCGCTGACGCCGCGCGCCTTTTCGCCTCATTCGCCTTCAATGCGCCGCCCGCCACGCGGGCGGCCACTACGGAAACACATGGAAGAAGTCACGATCTACTCCGACGGCGCCTGCAAGGGCAATCCCGGCCGCGGCGGCTGGGGCGCGGTGCTCGTCGCCGGCACCAGCGAGAAAGAACTGTTCGGCGGCGAGCCCAACACTACCAATAACCGCATGGAAATGACCGCGGTGATCGAAGCGCTGCGCGCGCTCAAGCGGCCCTGCACGGTGCGGGTCTACACCGACTCGCAATATGTCCAGAAAGGCATCAGCGAATGGCTGCCCGGCTGGAAGGCGCGCGGCTGGAAGACCGCCGACAAGAAGCCCGTCAAGAACGCCGACCTGTGGCAGGAAATGGACGCGCTGGCGCAGCAACACCAGATTTCCTGGCACTGGGTGCGCGGCCACAACGGCCACCCCGGCAACGAGCGCGCCGATGCGCTGGCCAACCGCGGCGTCGAATCGATCGGACGCTGACGCCTCGCCACAACAACAACCGCGGGGCGCACGCGCCGCTCCGCTAGAATGCCCGCCATGCGACAAATCGTTCTCGATACCGAAACCACCGGCCTGAATGCCGCCACCGGCGACCGCCTGATCGAAATCGGCTGCGTCGAGCTGCTCAACCGCCGCTTGACGGGGCGCCACCTGCACTTCTACGTCAACCCAGAACGCGACATCGACGAAGGCGCGATCGCCGTGCACGGCATCACGCTCGAGTTCCTGGCCGACAAGCCCCGCTTTGCCGACGTCGTCCACGAGATCCGCGAATTCGTCGCCGATGCCGAGCTGATCATCCACAACGCACAGTTCGACCTGGGCTTCCTCGACATGGAATTCCAGCTGCTGGGCCTGCCGCCCTTCCGCCAGCACGCCGGCAATGTGATCGATACCCTGCGCGAAGCGCGCCAGATGTTCCCCGGCAAGCGCAACTCGCTCGATGCACTGTGCGACCGCCTGGGCATCAGCAACGCCCACCGCACGCTGCACGGCGCACTGCTCGATGCCGAACTGCTGGCCGAGGTCTACCTGGCCATGACGCGCGGGCAGGATTCGCTGGTGATCGACATGCTCGACAGCAACGCCGCCAACGGCAACGCGATCGCTTCGGCCGACCTGTCACGCCTGGTGCTGCCCGTGCTGCGCGCCAGCGAAGCCGAACAAGAGGCTCACCTCGCGCTGCTAAAGGGCCTGGACAAGGCCAGCGGCGGCAAGACGGTCTGGCAGGAAGCCATCGCGGACGAGCCGGGAAGCCTTGCTGCCTGACAAAAAATCAAAAAAGGGCTTTACAAGATACAGGGGCCTCGGCATAATCTCATTTCTCCGCTGCACGACGGCAACGACGACGCAGCAGCAGGGGTGGTTAGCTCAGCGGTAGAGCACTGCCTTCACACGGCAGGGGTCACAGGTTCAATCCCTGTACCACCCACCAGATTCGGAAAAGCCAGCCTTGCGCTGGCTTTTCTCATTTCCGGGGTTAGGACGCACTAACCCTTCGATTTCTGGCCTCCCTCGAATCGGTCCGGTTGCCACAAATTTGCCACACGCAAACTTGTGAAGGACCACGAATGGCGACTATTCGGCAACGGGGATCGAACTGGGAAGCCCAGATTCGACGCAAAGGCTGGCCCACCCTCTCCCGCAACTTCTCGACCAAGGGCGACGCCCGGGCATGGGCAACCGTCATTGAGTCCGAGATCGAGCGCGGCGTCTTCATTGATCGCACCGAAGCCGAAAAAAACAGCCTGGGCGATCTGATTCGGAGATACCTGCACGAGGTGTCCGCCCAGAAGAAGGGCGCGCAATCGGAGCGGTATCGTCTCACCGCGATGCTTCGCGATCCCCTTACGCAGGTGAAGGTCGCGGCTTTGTCAGGCAAGCTCATCGCCGAGTGGCGCGACAAACGCCTGAAGCAGGTATCCGGCTCGACAACGAACCGTGACCTGAACCTGATTTCCCACGTGATTAATGTGGCACGCAAAGAATGGGGAATCCACATTGACAATCCCGTGTCGATGATTCGCCGGCCCGCGGAAAATCGCGGGCGCAACCGACGCCTGGGATTTGGAGAGGAGGAACGACTCCTCGCCGCACTCGAAACACCTCCACGCGACCCCAGAGGACGCCTTGCCGGCCCTAGCAATCCCTGGATGCGACCACTCGTGATCGTGGCCATGGAAACCGCCATGCGGCGGGGCGAGTTGCTCTCGCTTCATTGCAGGGATGTCGATCTCAGCGACAGGTACGCTCGTCTTCACGACACCAAGAACGGCTCAGCACGCGATGTACCGCTTTCAACGAGGGCCACGGCCACCCTGGCAACACTCCCTCGTCATATTTCTGGCCGCGTTTTCCCCATTACCGCCGACGCGGTCAAGAAATCGTTCACCCGGGCCGTAGCAAGAGCTGGCCTGGAGGATTTTCATTTCCATGACCTCAGGCATGAGGCAACTAGTCGCATCGCCGACAAATTGGACAATGTACTCGAGCTTTCAGCGGTCACTGGACACAAGTCGCTGTCGATGTTGAAGCGCTACTACCATCCGCGCGCGCGGGATCTCGCGCTAAAGCTCGGATAACGAATAGGCCACAAAACACTGATGCGGCGTATGCAGTGGTAGCACCCACTGCACCCGCCTGACCACAACCAACCTTACAAGGAGGTTTGCTATGGCTGACGCCATTCTAGCCGCGCACCCGCTGCGCACCCTGCCCCAGGACAGCGACCTGTCCTGCGTGCTCGACCTGGAAAACCCGTTCTACATGACTCTGGAGCGGCTGGAAGGGCTGATCACGACCCAGCCAGCGGGCGAGATCCGAGCCTATCTCTATGGCCTGTGGGACATGCGCCGTGCTGCTGTCTACGCCGAGGGAGCCTGACATGCGGCGCGCACTATTGCTAGCCGCCGCCTTGGCCGGAGCCTGCCCGGCAGGGGCCGAGACAGTGGCAGACATCCTGCGGGCTGGCCAAGCCGCTGCGGCAGCGCTTGAAGCCCAGCGGCAGGCAGAGGAACGGGCTGTGTGGAAGGCCAACGAGGAGGCCATCGACAACACCCCGGTGTGGACGTGTACCTGTGTAAATGGTCAGGAGATCTGGAGCTTCAAGACCGTCAGGCAGATACGAGCCGAGAGCGGGGTCAGAACCGAACGCTCGCAGGCCCTATTCAACGCCTACCCGCAGATGAGCACACAACTCAACGCGCAGCTGACCAACCGTTGCCAGTAGTGGTCTATGGCAGGCTTCATGTCGCTCGCCATGAAGCACGAATTCGTTGGACTGCTCTGCACCAGTTGCTCACTGTCTCCTGCCGACCCATTACCGTCATTCAGGTCGCAGGGGCGTCAACGGCCGTTCTCAACTGCTGATTCAACCGGTGGTTGCAACGTATTGAGCGTATTGATGGTTGGTCTTCGGGGAGTTGGGAAAACGGTTCTCCTCGATCAGATGCGACACGACGCCGAAGCCAGCGGCGCTCACACTGTCGTACGGTGATGTCCATGGTATGCCTCTCAGTGGCGTTCAACCTCTTCGGACTCTTTGGGTTCCGGCCAACCCGCAGGCCGCCATCCGCCTACTTCCTTGAACATAATTAGTTCTGGAATCAAGCATTCGAAGCTCTGGAGAGCCCGTTCCTTGATGAGTCTCCAAAACTCGGCTTTGAAGATTGCAAGCCCCTCCTCAAAATTGTTCAACGCAACGGGCGCAGCTAGGATGGCCGCCTCGTGAGCGCTCTCCATAAAGATTCTCTTCATGACATCATGCGGGTGCGACCACATGACAGTCGCATAGAGAACGTTATGAGCTGACCGCGTGTGTAGCACCGGCATTAACATATGGAAGCCACAGCTTTTATCTCTTAAATACACCCATTCAAGCACCAATTTTGTTTCGTCAAGAAGCTTAATTGATGTGATACGGATTTTGTGAGTCTCCAAGAATAGGCAATCTCTATTTTGCGCGTGAGCTAGCTCCTTCGCTCGTTCAACCACGGCCCGATTCTCGGGCTCGCCTTGCTGAAAAGTCACAACATTTCTCGACTCTCTTAATGGGGGAATCGCTTGTAAGTATTCCTCGCCGATATAAACGAGTCGGTAGCCATCATGGCCAAGATTTCGGTCCCGTTCCGGACACAGCTCAGGGATCCGTGAGTGGGCATTGCCTTCATAGACGGCATGAAGCCATTCAACCTCGTCCAACTTTTTCTGTACGCCGCGCCAAGTGAAAGTGGTATCCAGAAAGAGACCGAACTCCTCGCCGTTCAGTCCCGGCGGATGATCACGGTTGAATTCGCTAAGCCGTGCCGCCATATAGGGCAGCGCCGCGCCGTGATGAGTAGGGGAGTAGGCTTGAAAGGTATCAGCAATGGTCTGGCGCACGCCGACATTAAGCGAGCCCTGCAGTCCGAGGACCGTGTTTGCGTGGGCAGCCAAGGTGGTCCGCATTGGAATCAGGACGAAGCAATCAGAGAGAGGCTGCCTAAAGCGCTCAATACGGTATTGCCGGCGAATCGCCGAGACTATTTGGACCTCGCCGAGTGATCCCGGCAGAGGATGCTGTGAGCCTGTAGTGAATCCACGCGCTGACAGTCGTGATGGATCCGGTGCCAAGCTAAAAGTATCGCCGTTCCTACGCGGTTGGCAGACCCAGTCAAGTAGTTGGGGGTCGCTTAATTGCACAGGATCTGTGATCGCGTCCATAGTCGCCTCGTATAGTTAGTCAGGGCATCATAGTTAGTGCCCTTCGGTGTAGGGCCGCCGCACGCGCCAGGAACAGGATGCGGCGAGCGCGGCCGAGCAGTTTGCTGCTCGACGAGATCGAGTAGGCGCAGAACGGTCTTCGGCATCGGTCTGCCTCCCTTCGGTCGCACCTCCGGATCGTGACTGAATGGCGCATACCTTCCTCCTGCCTGAGCATGCGCCGACGATGCTTTAAGTCTAGTCCAAGGGGAAAAAGCCGCGCGGGACGCGCGCGAGGCTGCATCGAACCGTGCGTCACGCGATGCCTCCTAAGACCCAAGGCGGCGGAGGTCCCGGACGTGCCCATGCGGCTGGAGTTCAGGCCCGGCGAGGCCGCCCAGATCCGACTTCGGTGCCGGTCCGACGCTCACCGATGTGTACACCGGCGAGATCCACAAGACCTGGTACTTCGTCATGACGCTGTGCTGGTCCCGGCATCAGTACGTCGAGCTCGTGCGCGACCAGACCATTGCCACCTGGCTGCAGTGTCACCGACATGCCTTCGAATGGTTCCATGGGGTGCCGGCGCGGCTCATTATCGACAACCCCAAGTGCGCCATCATCAGGGCCTGCCTGTATGAGCCGAACGTCCAGCGGGCCTACGCCCAATGTGCCGAGGGCTATGGCTTCCGCATTGATCCCTGTCCGCCACGGGACCCACAGAAGAAGGGCATCGTGGAATCGGGAGTCAAGTACGTAAAGAACAGCTTCGGGCCCCTACGCGACTTCCGCGACCTCGCCGATGCCAACCGTCAGGTGCGCGCCTGGGTCATGGCTGAGGCCGGCATTCGTATCCACGGCAGACCCGGCGTACCTGTGTCACGTCCATGCCCTCGGCCTCCGCGATCTCGGCCACCGACGCCGCCCGCTGCTCGCCCAGCAGGCGTTGCCAGTGGTGCGCCAGCCCGAGCGCCCGCATCAGCGCGGTGCCAAAGCACGACCCGACCCGGGCTCACCCTTACATCTGTATCCTACGATCGGCTACGGGCATCTCTGCGATCCGAGGCACCCACCGATCACGGAGGCCGAGGCAGAGCGCTACCTGGCGCACGATCTGCAAACAGCGCTCGCCGCCACGCTGCGCTACTGCCCGGTGCTGGCCACCGAGCCAGAGGGACGGCTCGCGGCCATTGTGGACTTCACGTTCAACCTTGGGGCTGGACGCCTACAGACGTCGACGCTGAGGCGACGGATCAATCAGCGGGATTGGACCGCTGCAGGACAGGAACTGCGGCGCTGGGTCTATGGTGGCAGGAAGGTGATGCCGGGACTCGTCGCCCGCCGAGAAAGCGAAAGTATTCTTCTCCTGAAGTAACGTGAGTCAATCAGCCAAGACTGGTTACACATAGAGCACTGATCATCCCGAATTCAGATGCCCGGCTGCAGCTCAATCCGCACCTCGCGAGCCTTCCCCTCTCGCTCAACAGATAAAACGACAATGTCGCCCACCCGACGATCATCCAGTTGCGCCAAGAGGCCAGCAACACCGTCAATGGACTTCCCGTCAACAGCGGTGATAAGGTCGCCGGGCACCATCCCTTCCTGAGTAGCGCGTATCCCGACCAGCCCGGCTCGCTGCGCTGCCGAACCGGGCTGTACCAACAGGACAAACACGCCACGGCGGCCGGTGACCATCTGCAAGCGCGCATTGAGTTGCTCGTCCACTTCAATACCCAAAGCCGGGCGTACGTACTTGCCGGTCTTGATCAGCTGCGGCACCACCCGCATGACGGTGTCCACCGGCACAGCGAAGCCAATGCCAGCCGACGCGCCGGACGGACTGTAGATGGCGGTGTTGATGCCAATGAGACGCCCGGCGGAATCGAGCAGCGGCCCGCCGGAGTTGCCGGGGTTGATGGCGGCATCGGTCTGGATCAGATGCTCGATGGCAGGGCCGCCGGCATCACCGGGCAGGGAACGATCGAGTGCTGAAGTGATGCCCGTGGTTAGGGTCCAGTCCAGGCCAAAGGGGTTGCCAATGGCGAAGACCTTTTGCCCCACCTTGAGGTCGGCGCTGGTGCCAACCGGTACGGCCGGCGGACGCTTGAAGCCAACGCCGATCTTGAGCACTGCGATGTCGTGAGCCGGACTTGCGCCGACCAGGGCGGCCTGATAGTCGCGACCATCGGCGAGTTTCACCGTCGCTTGTGAAGCGCCCTGGATGACATGAAAGTTGGTGACAACGTGTCCCGCGTCATCCCAAATGAATCCGGAGCCGGTTCCGCGCGGTACGGAGAAGACGTTACGGGTCCAGACATCCCGAACCAGTTGGGCCGTGGAGATGTACACCACCGAATCGCGTGATTTCTCGAAGAGTTCGATGGTCGAACGTTCATCGGCAGCGAGATCTCCGCGAGGGGTGACCGTTCTCTCGGTGGCCTGTCGGGGGCTGAACCACGCCTCGATCGCCGGCAGGAACTGCCACAACAGCATGAGCGCTGCGATACAGGCGGTGATGACCAGCCAGCGCCGGAGAAAATGGTCTGGTGCGAGGCGGCCGTAAGGGTCGTGGTAAGCCATGGGATGTCTCCTAGTTCGAATCAGCGCCAGAGGCCGCCGGGATACCAGCGCGGTGAGCGCATCGCCTTGACGGATTCCGGAACGGAGTAGATGGAATCAGGCCGCAGCGTCACAGGATGCTGGGGCACGAGTTCAAGTAGCCGGGCGATGCGCTCCGACGTCGCCGGATGCGTGCGCAACCAGGACGGTTCCGGATTGCCCCACCCCGGCATGAGCCACGCGCGCCAGGAGCGACTCACCCGCTCGATCTTTGCCAGGGCCGATGCCAGACCGTGCGGGTCGCCGGTCAATTGCGCGGCCAATAGATCGGCATCGAATTCACGTACGCGGGACAAGCCAAGCTGAGCGAGCAGTGCCAGCTGTGGCGAAGCCGCCAACAAGAACAGACCGAACCAATTCACGTCTGCGACTCCGACGAGCAATGCAGGCAGGCTGAGAACAATCGCAACCTGCCCCAGCATGGCCAGCACGCTGGTGAGGCGGCTGATGTAATCGGCCAAACCCATGACACGGAGATCGTCATTGGCGATATGCGCCATCTCGTGTGCAATGACCCCTTCCAACTCACGCGGTGTGAGGTTGCGTAACAGGCCCTCGGTGAGCGCAATGGCTGAATGGCGCTTCGAACCGGTTGCAACGGCATTGACGACGGTGCTGGGCACATAGTGTGGAGTCGGGACGGCAGGCAAGCCCGCGCGGTTGGCCAACTCGCGCACCATCGCCCAGATTTCGGGTGCTTCACCCGGCCGGATGACACGCGCGCCATACAACTTCAGCGTCAGCGCCGAAGCTGCCGCCGGTTCGAGTAACAAGGCGAATAGGCTTGCTCCCAGGGCGACCCAAAGACCCGTTTCGCCGAATAATAGGCCACCGGCGAGTGCGGCGATACCGATCAAAGTCAAAACCAGCAGCGCTGTCTGCAGGCGGTTGCTCAAGCGATGCTGTGGCCAGAATTGACGTTCGTCGCGTGGGTCACTCGCTGCCATGCATGGCGTCCTCGGCAATTCGGTCATCGCGCTCACGCAGCAGCCAATAGGTCAGACCCAGGGCCAGGGTGGCGCCAGCCAGCGCTGCGACTTTGGCCGGGCTGACATCGGGATCGAGGATCACGAACTTGCGGGACAGCGCGATCAACCCGATCAGGATGACCGTCTTGACCTGAATGATGCTGTCACGGCGCAAGACCACGCGCACGATGGAATGCTTGAATTCCATCGCGATCAGGAGCGTCATGATCATGCCGAACACACTCTGGAAGATCTTGTGGTCGAGCGGATTGAATGCATCGATGATCAGCAGGCTGAAGACAATTTGGATCAGCTGCACCAACGACACCACGACAATCACCGCGATCACCACTGAAAGGATGAGGGCGACGGTCTGCTCGAAGCGTTCGTAAAACGTCATCACCGCCCATTCACGACGGAGTCGTTCGAATGTCGTCCCGGTCTGATTGCTGTTATTCATGCGCCACTCCTCCAAAAACAGGCCATTCCAACCATTCAACGCAGTTGCGCGGATACCCACCGCACGATGTCCTGCGCCCCCATGGCGCCGGCCTGGCGCGTGACTTCACGCCCCCCTTGAAAAAAGACCAAGGTCGGAATGCTGCGAATACCGAACTGGGCGGCCAAATGAGGCTCTGCCTCGGTATTCACCTTGGCTAGCCTGATCTTGGGTTCAAGCAAGCGCGCCGCCTGCTGATACTGCGGGGCCATCATCTTGCAGGGCCCGCACCACGGTGCCCAAAAGTCGATCAGCAAGGGAATGTCGCTGCGCTCCAGGTGGCGCGGGAACGTCGCCGCGGTCAGTTCAATGGGCTCGCCGGTAAAAAGGGCACGCTGGCATCGGCCACAGTTGGGCTGGTCATTGAGCTTTGCTGCTGGCACGCGGTTGATGGATTGGCAGTGCGGGCAGACGATATGAACGCTGTCGCTCATGACATGGCTCCTTTGGGGTTGAGTTGTTGTGAACCCACCGTCGGGGCCGATATTTCGCTCGTCTCGCACTTCAGCCCTTGGGTCAACTGGCGGATGTCGATTTCGTCGAGCGTTTCTCGCGAAAGCAGCTCGCGAGCGCATCGCTCAAGCACGTCGCGATTGGTTTCAAGAATTCGGTAGGCGCGATCGAATACCCCCATTACGATGTCACGAATCGCCTGATCGATGCGCGCCTGGGTCGATTCGGCCACCCGGCAGCCCCCCTGCGCCAGTTCGGGCGCATCGAGAAATCGCGGCCGCTGCGCCTCGTACGCGATGTAGCCCAGGCCTTCGTCCATGCCATAGCGCGTGATCATGTCGCGGGCGATGTCGGTAGCCCGCGCAAGGTCGTCTGCCGCGCCGGTGGAGAGCTCGCCGAAGACGAGCTTCTCGGCGGCGCGTCCTCCCAGCAGGACGGCGATCTTGTGCTCCAGATCGGCGCGCGTCATCAGGAACCGATCCTCGGTGGGGCGTTGCAGCGTGTAGCCCAGCGCGCCGATGCCGCGAGGGATGATCGAGATCTTGTGGACCGGGTCGGTTCCCGGCAACGCCAGCGCCACCAGTGCGTGCCCCATCTCGTGAAAGGCCACCGTCTCGCGCTCCTTCGGGTTGAGCACGCGATTCCTCTTCTCGAGACCGGCGACGATGCGTTCGATGGCGGCGGTGAAGTCCTGCAGCTCAACGGCCGATGCCTTGCGCCGTGTCGCGGTCAGTGCCGCCTCGTTGACCAGATTCGCGAGATCGGCGCCGGAAAAGCCGGTCGTCAGCGCGGCGACCTGTTCGAGATCGACGTTTGCCGCAAGAGTGATTTTCTTGGCATGGACCTTCAGGATATCGAGCCGGCCTTTCTTGTCGGGTCGGTCCACCAGCACCTGGCGGTCGAAGCGGCCGGCGCGCAGCAGTGCCTGGTCGAGAATCTCCGGGCGATTGGTCGCGGCGAGTATGATCAGCCCCACCGAGCTGTCGAAGCCGTCCATTTCGGTGAGCAGCTGATTGAGCGTCTGCTCGCGTTCATCGTGGCCGCCGATGGGCCCGCCCACACCCCGCGCCCGGCCGAGCGCATCGAGCTCGTCGATGAAGATGATGGCCGGCGCCTGACTGCGCGCCTGCTCGAACAGGTCACGCACGCGCGCCGCCCCCACGCCGACGAACATCTCGACGAACTCCGAGCCGGAGATGGAGAAGAACGGCACGCCGGCCTCGCCGGCTACCGCCTTGGCCAGCAGCGTTTTGCCCGTGCCGGGTGGCCCGACCAGCAACACGCCCTTGGGAATCCGGGCGCCCAGACGACCGTAGTCTTGCGGGTTTTTCAGGAAATCGACGATCTCGACCAGTTCCGCCTTGGCCTCATCCACGCCCGCAACATCCGCGAACGTCACACCGGTGTTCTTTTCCACGAAAACCTTGGCGCGGCTCTTGCCGATGCTCAGGAATCCGCCCATGCCTTGCTTCTCGGCGAAGCGGCGAAACAGGAAGAACCAGACGCCGAAGAACACCACGGCAGGCAGAATCCACGACAGGATGTCGCGCAGCCAGGTGCTCTCCACCACGCGCGCATAGGGGACGTTGTACTTGGATAGGCGTTCGGCCAGATCGGGCTCGACCCGAGTCGCAACGATCATGGTCTTGCCCCGGCCGTCCGGCGACTTCAGGCGCCCGGTCACCGTGCGATCCGACACCAGCACTTCGGCGACGCGGCCTTCGGCCAGCGCTTTCTCGAATTCGCTGTAGGGCACGGGCTCGACGGTCTTCGCCGCTTGCCAATAGTTCTGCAGCATCAGCAGCAACATGAAGGCGACGATCCAGTAGCCGATGTTCCATTGATCTTTCTTTTCCATGGCAGGGAATCCTCGAAACCGCTATTTCGACGAAAGGCCGCCAACGTGGCAGCAATTCAATGCGCCACCTGAATCAAGCCACAGGTCACGCCCGTTCATGAGGAGGTGCCCGGCCGCATCAAAGAGAAAGCACGGGCTGCCCGTCTCGAATTTTCAGGATTAGGGCAGCCCCGCGCTTCATGCTTTTTCACTTTCGGACTTCTTCTTGCGCGCCCCCTTGTTCGACTCCTTGGACGAGCCCGGCGGTTGCGCAGATTCGGCGGACGCTTCGTCGCTGGCCGGAGCGGGTTGCTTTCGCTCGAACTCGACCCGCTCCGCCTTGTCGTCCCAACGTGTACAGGCGTGATCACCCTTGCCGATGCCGCCGCCGAGCATCTCGCGCGCCAGTGCCGTTTCCAGCTCGCTGCGGATCAGTCGTTTGAGCTCGCGGGCACCGAATTCGGGCTTGTAGCCTTCTTCCGCGAAGTGATCGACCAGCGTCCCATCGAACGTCAGCGTCACGCCCTGGCTCGCGGCATTGCGGGCCACGCGATCGAGTTGCAGGCCGACGATGTGGCGGATCTCCTCCTTGCCCAGCGCATGGAAGACGATGATCTCGTCGATGCGGTTGAGGAACTCGGGGCGGAAGTGCCCGCGCAGCACGTCCATCACCTCTGTCTTGGTCTTCTCGTACTCCTCGCCGGCCGCTCCGCGCGCCTTCAGCCGGCGCTGAATGATGTCGGATCCCAGGTTGGACGTGGCGATGATAATGGTGTTGGTGAAGTCCACCACGCGACCCTTGCCGTCGGTGAGCCGCCCGTCGTCGAACACCTGCAGCAGGATGTTGTAGACGTCGGGGTGGGCCTTCTCGATCTCGTCGAGCAGCAGCACGCTGTAGGGCTTGCGACGGACCTTCTCCGTGAGCTGGCCGCCTTCGTCATAGCCGACGTAGCCCGGGGGAGCGCCCACCAGCCGTGCCACGGTATGGCGCTCGCCGTACTCCGACATGTCGATGCGCAACAGGGCGCCCTCGTCGCCGTAGATGGATTCGGCCAGCGCCTTGGCGAGCTCGGTCTTGCCGACGCCGGTGGGGCCCAGGAACAGGAACGTGGCCACGGGCTTGCCGCCTTCGCGCAGACCCGCGCGCGACAGCCGCACCGCATCCGCCACAGCGTGTACCGCCTCGTCCTGCCCCACCAGGCGCTCGTGCAGCCGCTGCTCCAGGTGCAGCAGCTTCTCGCGCTCCTCCACCGTCAGCTCATTGACGGGGATGCCGGTCAGGCGCGAGACGATCTGCGCCACGTGTTCCGCCTTGACTTCGGCGCTGCCCGAGCCGCGCTCGCGTTCCCAGTCCTCGACCAGCTTCTTGAGTTCGGCCTCCTTGGCATCGATGCGCTTGCCGATCTCCGCCGCCTTGTCGTATTGCTTGCGGGAAGCCACGTAGTCCTGCTCCCGGCGCAACTGGTGCAGTTCGGACTCCAACTCCTGCACCGCAACGGGGCGGGCCGTCGCCGATAGCTTCACGCGGGCGGCAGCCTGATCGAGCAGATCGATGGCCTTGTCCGGCAGGAAGCGCGCGGTGACGTAGCGGTCGGACAGCTCGGCGGCCGCGATGATCGCGTCCTCGGTGATGCTGACCTTGTGGTGCGCTTCGAAGGTATCGCGCAGGCCGCGCAGGATCATGATGGTCTGCGCCACCGTTGGCTCGGGCACCATGACCGGCTGGAAGCGCCGCTCCAGCGCGGCGTCCTTCTCGATGTACTTCTGGTACTCGTTGAGCGTCGTCGCGCCGATCAGGTTCAGCTCACCGCGCGCCATCATCGGCTTGAAGACGTTGGCCACGTCCAATCCGCCTTCGCCACCGCCCTGGCCGGCACCAACAATGGTGTGCACCTCGTCGATGAAGAGGATCAGCTCGCCCTGGTGCTCGGAGATCTCCTTCAGCACCTTCTGCACGCGTTCCTCGAACTCGCCACGGTACTTCGCGCCGGCCACCATGGAATTGATGTTCAGCTCTACCAGGCGCTTGTCGCGCAGCGTCTCGGGCACCTCGCCGGCCACCATGCGCTGTGCCAACCCCTCGACGATGGCGGTCTTGCCCACGCCAGGCTCGCCGATCAATACGGGGTTGTTCTTCTTGCGCCGCGCCAGCACCTCGATGGTGGTTTCGATTTCCTGCGCGCGTCCGATGACCGGGTCCAGCTTGCCCTCACGCGCCATCTTGGTGAGATCGCGCGAATACTTGTCGAGCTCCGGCGTATTGGTCGGCGTCTCGGCGCGGCCATCCTCCGCACCTTTGCCGACCACCTTGTTTACTTGCTGGCGCAGGGCCTGCGGCGTGAGGCCATAGCGGCGCAGCAAGTTGGCGGCCAGCCCTTCGCCCTCTTCGGCCAGACCGATCAGGAAGTGCTCGGGCCCGACGTAAGAGTGTCCTAATTCATTGGAGGCGACGAAGGCGCGACTAAGCGCATCCTTCACGCGTGGCGACACGCCGATCTCGCCTTCAAACGGCTTGTCGCCGCGCTTGGCTTCGGCTTCAATCTGGCGTTTGAGGTCATCGACCTTGATCTTAAACTGGCTCAGGATGGTCTTGACCACGTCGCTGTCGGCCAGCGCCAGCAGCAGGTGTTCCGTATCGACTTCGGAGCGACCGAACTCCGCGGCACGCTTGGCAGCTTCCTGCAACAGGGCCTCGGAGTGTTCGCTGATGCGGCTGGCCAGCCCGCTGCCGCGACGGCGCGGCGTGCCAGCCCCTGCGGAGGCTGGTTCGCCGAACGACGCATCGACCACTTCATCGGCATCGGCCGCAACTGGTGCCGAGTCTTCTCCGATGCGGAAGAAATCGCTGCCCAGAAAATCTTCGAACAACCCGCTGCGCGAGCCGAAAAGGGCTTCCAGCGGGGAAATGGTGCGCTTTTGCTGGCGCACCAATTGGCGGTAGTGATCGTCACACAAAAGCATGGTGCTGTGGCGACCATTGAGATTGGCTTCCACCCGCACCTTGGCAGGTTGGCCGCAGACTTGGCATTGTTTTCTGGCCATGCTGGCGCTCCTTGGGTCATTTAGATGACGAGGTGCAGCATGCCGCGGCACCTCGTCTCTTGGTTGGTCTTCGTGGCGACCGCAACGGAATTTCCGAGTTAGCTTTCAATCGGAATCGAACGGCCGTGCTTCGGTGCACTCGCTTCGCGCTTGTCCATGGTGATCGTGAGCACCCCATTCTTGAATGAGGCCTTGATCGAATCCTGGTTGGCATCGTCAGGCAGGTTCAGTGCACGCTGGAAACTGCCGTAGGAGCGTTCGACACGATGGAAGCCGCCTTCCTTCTTCTCCTGCTCCTGGCGCTTTTCACCTCGCACCATCAGCACGTCGTTGTCGAGCGTGAAGCCCGGCAAGTCACTGCGCTGTACCGGCAGCGAAGATGCTGTCTGCTGCTCTTCTTGCTCCTTCTTGAACCAGTTCCAGGGAGCCCACTTTTTGAGATCAAGATCCATGTGTAACCGTCCGCTGAAGGCCGTGTGCGTAAGGTGAATGTATCCAGAGTAGTCACCATCAGAATTTGGTGGGGACTACTTTGGAGTCTCTGGCAAAACGGGGCGGTCGCCTGCACGGGAGCCGCAATCACCCGATTGAACTCAAACGTAGGCTGGCAGAAGCTGCGTGCGTGCCAGGCGTTTTTGTTTCAAAGCTAGCGCTGGAACACGGCCTGAACGTGAACATGGTCTTTCGCTGGCGTCGCATGTATCGCGCGGGCCATTTCGGTACCCCTGAGGTTGCGAACGACCCACTGCTGTTGCCCGTCATCGTTGAGGCACCCCCAGTCGAAGGATCGGTCGACGTGCCTCCTGCAGGGGAACCAATGCGATCAGCCGGAAGCATCGCCCACCGGAGTCATACGGTTGCAACTGGCCAAGGGACAAGTGAGCATTGAAGGCCGGGTCGATCCGGAAGTCCTGCGCACGGTGGTGCAAGCCTGAGCCAATGAAGGGGCCGCCGGCGAACACCCGAATCTGGGTTGCCGCAGGTTTTACGGACATGCGATGCGGCTTTGATGGCCTGGCGGCCAAGGTGCAGACGGTACTTCAGAAGGATCCCTTCTCGGGCCACGTGTTCATCTTCAGAGGCAAACGTGGCGATCTGCTCAAGTGCCTGTATTGGCGCGATGGCGGACTGTGCCTGTTTGCCAAACGGCTGGAACGGGGGCGCTTCGCATGGCCGCGCGCCGAAGGTGGGATAGTTGGCCTACTGCACTATTAAGCACATCATAGGTGTGTAAAAAACCTTCGACTGCGTTTTCTGGAGAATCAACGACTTAGCAGCTAACTCAGCTAGCGCTCCCCCGCATTAGAACCGGAAATGGCGAGACTGCCGTGACGCGAAGCGCAAATTCGCTGGACTGCGCCTCACCGGTTGTACGGCAGCTTTCGAGGTCCAACGGTCATCCGTGAGCCCGCGGACGCCGAAACGTTCACGGCCTTTCCGGACGGTCACGGATCGCGGGAAAGGGTCGATCAACGCTGCGCCGTGGGTGTCCGTCTCCGGAAGGGCGGCGGGATCACTCCCAACCCGGAGCGGCCTGTAGCTCACCGAAACGCGGTCGGCTCGAACAGCTCTTGAATAAGGATGAGGCGCGCGAGAAGGTGACGGGGCTCTGCTCACCCTTTGCAATCGAGCGTGGCCGGCGCCTCCGCCGCGAGAGCGGCGGCGATCAATGTCATTCCGGGGAGCTTTCCGCTTCCACCGGATCATCGCGCTGACGCATGAGCCAATAGACCCCGCCCAGTGCCAGGAGTGCGGCGGCCAGTGCGCCAATTCGGTACGGATCGGTGTTCGGATCAAGAATGATGAATTTGCGCGCGATCGCGAGCAAAGCAATCAGCACGACCGTTTTCACCTGCACGATATGGTCGCGTCGAAGCATCACGCGGATGATGGAGTGCTTGAATTCCATCGCGATCAACAACGTCATGATCATGCCGAAGACCGTCTGGAACACAGCATGATCCAGCGGGTTCAGCGCTTCCCACACGAGCAATACGAGTACCGCGCGGATGAGTTGCCACATTGATATGGCGATGATTACGGAAATGACGCCGCTCAGGATATACGCGACTGCCTGTTCGAAGCGCTCGTAAAAGCCAAGGACGCGCGGCTCCAACCGCAGTGCGTCCATCACTCTGCTGGCCACATTTCTGTTCTCATTCATGGTGAGCTTCCATGTTGTTCATGGTTGCTGTCGTATGCGGGTTGTTTCCAGCTATACCTGTGTGGGTCAGGTTTCCTTGCTCGTTGGAGGTGCGAACCTCTTTTGAGCGTGTCGTATGCGCGCCGTTAGCGGCGTCGGTCCCGCAGTGCCGCCGGGTGGCGTGGCGAATTATTGCCACGTCACCCGCCGGGCACGCTACCGTCCGACCCTACACGCCGAGGAACTTACTTGATCTCGATCTTCCTGACCGCGGAGCGCGCGGAATCCGTTTTCGGCAAACGAAGCGTCAGGACGCCCTTGTCAAACTTCGCATCCGCCTTGTCGACGTCGACCCCTTCGGGCAGCGGAATCGTGCGAGTGAATGAGCCGTACGACCGTTCCAGCCGGTAGCAGCCATTTTCCTCGCTCCTCGTGTCCTGCTTCTTCTCGCCACGCAGGACCAGGACGCCGTCATCGATGAACGTCTGCAAATCCTCGCGACCCAATCCCGGCAACTCAGCGGTGATACGCAGCGCGTCGCCGTCGTCGACGACATCGATGCGCGGCTGGAACTGCGACGAACTGAAGTCGCCGAACCATCGGTCAAGACCGCCGACGCCTGCGAAGGGATCGTGCAGCAACTCGCCCATCGCCCGCCACGGGTCCGACGAAAAGAGCAGGGACGCATCGCGCCACCCGGTCAACCAATGCTTCGACGTTGGCGCACTGGACGAAGGTTGCTCGCCGGCTTTTTCGGTTTGCGTTTTGCGCAAGAATTTGAACGGGTTCCATTTGCTCAGATCGGTGTTCATTTCATCCTCCTACGAATTGCATGGTGATTGACATGCAGTACGCACGGAAAGGCCCGACGCCGCCAAGACGTGCTACGCGGCCAAACCCAGCGCTTGCACCGGTTCGCCTAACACACCGCGATTGATCAGTTGCACGGCGTATTGCATGGCGTCGCGTTCGGCTTCCTGCCGGCTGCGCCACCGCTCGCCGTAACGCGGCAGATGCCAGTCCGCTAGCACTTCGCCGTTCATGCAAATCTGTACGATCGCCACATAACCGTCAGGAGCGGATACCGGCGTTTGAATGTGTCGAACCGGCACTGCACGGATGTTGATTTGATGCCCTTTCCAGGATTCCTGTGTCACGTCATTCATAGCGAACTCCGAGAAGTACAGTGGTGGCGATCCGCGGGCGCCACACCTGGTTTCCTCATTGTCGTGATGGTGTGCTCCGGCTTACCCGAGCTTGACCTCTATGCGACGAGGCCGGGCTTTTTCACTGCGCGGAATGCGTAGCTTCAGCACACCGTCCTGCAGGTTCGCCTCGATCTTGGCCGTGTCGAAGTCTGGACTCAGCGTGAAGGCTCGGAAGTAGCTCGGTGCCGGTATTTCGGCATGCAGCAGCCGCAAGCCGTCGGGTGTCGGCACGCTGGCCTCGGCCTCGATCACGAGGTTGCCGTCCTGCACCTTCACATCGAGCCGGTCCTTCGAAACGCCGGGCAGATCGGCGACAACTGTGATGCCCGTTTGGTCTTCGAAGACATCGACGGCCGGCACGATAGTTCCCCGACGTTCCCCGGACTTCGCCTGCGTGCGCGGCGTCACGCGGGTTTTCTGTTCGCGTTCGACAACTTGAGTGGTATCGCTCATGGCTCTCTCCTCAAATCATTGGACCGTAATCGACCGGGGCCTGGACGACTCATGCTTGCTGACCGTCACGCACAGACAGCCGTCGACATAACGCGCCTGCACCTTGTCGGGGTTAGCGTTCTGCGGGAGTTCGATGACCCGCCTGAAGGTGCCGGCGAAGCGCTCCTCGGCGTAGACCTTCCGGTCGCTATCGCCATCGGGCACTGATGGTTTGCGCTCGCCGCTGATCGTCAACAGGCCCTTGCCGATCGAAACGTCGAGTTCGGCCGGTTTCATGCCGGGCGCGAAAGCGACGATCTCGATGGTGTCGTCGGTGACGCCGATGTTGACTTGCGGGAACGCACCGCGCCTGGCGGAGCGGATGCTGGATGGGAAGCCCCCGAAGAGTTCGTCGATCTGCCGCTGAAAGCGGTCGAATTCGCTGAAGAGGTCGTTCCCGAAGTAGAGATCACTCATGGTCGTATCCTCCTTTCATCCACAAAAGGAAGGCGAACGGGCGTACGCGCTCCAGTTCGCCTGCCAGATACCTGACAAACAAATGAAACACGCAGCGCGATAACGCGACTGCCTGAGCGAGATTCAAAATAGGAACGCCTCCGCGAAATTTCAAGAGGTCGCAGGGTCACGTCGCCCGAGCCTTGAAATCCGCTCTGTCGCCCCTATTCTCGACGCGCATTGCGTTTTTTCACAAGGAGGCGAGTATGGATTTCGATGTGGAATGGCTGACGCTGGGCAAACACCGGGCGTCGCGCAACAAGCCATGGCGCGATTGCGCGATGGCGAGGCAATCTTCGTGACATCGCCTGCCGCGGGTTGCCACCTGGAGTCCGTGCAACTCGATTTCGGCGCGTTGACGCCGGCATTCACAGCCGCCAGCGACAGCGCTGCTGAGGCATCGCCGGGCGCGACTCCGGGCGGTGAACATGCCGATCTGGATGCCGACTACACGTTCCGCTGCAAGGCGCCCGCAGCGCTCCATCAGGTCGCGTAGCGGCCGACATGCGATCGATCGTGCCAAGATGTTTGTCGGAAAACCGGGCATCCGGGTTGATGCCATCCACGTGGCCAATGGACGCTGCCCGCCCTGCGAGCGACCTCTTTGGAGGCTGGCAAGTTATTCCACCGCCGGAAGGTGCAGCGTAACGGTCGTGCCCTTGCCTACTTCGCTCTCAAGAGAAGTATGGCCGCGATGCAGCAACACAATCTCGCGCACGAGGGCGAGGCCCAGACCATCGCCGGCCGACCCGCGCTGCAGCTTGCCGCGGAAAAACTTGTCGAACACCAGCCTGAATTCGTCGACTTTGATCCCCATGCCTCTATCGGTCACTTTCAGCACGGCGTTGCCGCTTTCGTCCGACGCTCTAGCGACCGACACGTTGACTTCTCTCCCAAGGCCGTACTTCACGGCATTCTCGAGCAAATGGCGTATCACGCTGGCGAGGGAGGCGGAGTCGCCCATCACATAGACTGGCTCTCGCGCAGACTCCAGAGTCACCCGGTTATCGTTCCCAAATTCTGCCTCAACAACGTCTCGCACGAGACTTGCGAGATCCACCCGGCGAAACGTCATCTCGGATGCTCCAAGGGTTTCCAGGCGCGTCAGTTGAAGATGATTTGAAACGAACTGGCTGATGCGCTGGGCTTGCGAACGAATCGTGCGATAGATGCCAAGGCGTTTTTCCGGGGGGATCAGATCGGCGGCGAGGAGGTCGGCATATCCGACGACGTTTGCGATGGGAATCTTGCTTTCAGCTTCTACGGTAGCAATGAAATGCGATCTGACCCGTTCCTCGCGCCGCATTGCGCTTACGTCGCAGACAGACACCACGCAGCCAGCGCCGTCGCTGGTATGTACAACACGGATTGCATAGCTGGATGAGTCCGCTATATCGAACTCGATAACGCTGCTGAAGTCGTGTGAGGCTGCGGTCCGGTCGATCTCCGCAAGCAGTTCGGACGGGGTGGCTGAGTCCCGCGTGGGACGTTGGCCTCGATACAGAAGGTCAACGAACCGTTGTGGCGTGGCGCCGCGCAAGTCCCCAGGCGAAGCGCCTAGGGTGTCGCACAGCCCGCCGTTGGCGTCTTCCACCTGGCGATCCTTATTGAAAATGGCAACGCCGCCCGGCACGGCAAAGAACAGCGCATGCAGGTGCTGGTTCCTTTCTCGTAGCCGGCGGCTGACCACTGCCTCCCGATGCGCCAGCTTCGCCATCCTCATGATCGACTTTGCTTGGCGCATCTGGACGAGGATGATCAGTGCGGATACCAAGCTTGCGATGCAAGCGACGAGGAGCAGCCTGCCGCGGTACACTGATAGTGCTTCATGGCGGTTGTAGCCGACCACAACCGCTAGGTTTCCTCTCGATAGCCGATGTACGCCATAAATGCGCTCGACGCCGTTCAGTGGGCTGTTCTCCACCACTTCGGCGTGGGCCGCGGCAACTACAGCTCGCCGGGCTGAGGAGCTCGCCGGCAGTGGCTGCCCAGGGTCGTAAGCCGACCCGCTCCAACGCACCCGGTAGATGAAGTCATTGGTACCCAGCAGACCGATTGCACCCTGGCTGCCCAAATGGATGATGCTTTGGGAGATGTTCGTCAGCGAGAGTGGGTCAAGCGACACCGCGACGACCCCCACGAAACGGCCTGTCGGCGCCACGATTCCCTTGGAAAGCAGGACTACCCAGCGACCTGAACTACGCCCCCGCAGCGGCTTGCTGACAAACAATGTTGGCCTGGGATTGTTGGCATGTACGCGGAAATGCTCGCTATCGCCTACGTCAAGCGCTTCGAAGGTCGGATTGGTCGATGCCCTGAGGACGCCCCTTTCGTCCAGAATCGCGGTTTGAAGGAAGGATTCGGCACTGAGATGACCGTTGCGGGTCCATTCGGCAAGCGGCAAGTCCGGACCTCGTTCGATGACGGCGCCGCCTACCAGAGAGGTCAGTTGGTCCGCCTCCATCAATGTGCGCTCGACGTGCTGGCCAAGGGTATAGGCAAGACGGTCGGCATCGACCTGGATCCTGCGTAATTCGCTGCCTCTGTCCCACCCGGCCCACAGGGCGGATCCCAGCCAGACCAACAATAGGAGCATGAATGCCGAAATACCCGGGGTGATGGTGCCCGCGGTGCCTTCCGCCACTACCGGCCTATATATCTCCAGACCCATGAATCCTGGCCACCCCGAAAAAAAGTAGGTACAGACAGCCGCTAGAGGCGGCGCCGTCGAACGGCGAGGTGGTGCAACTGCCGGAGCACTAGGAAGGCCGGTGCGTGGTTGCGTCTCTCTCCAATATGTGCAAATATGATAGCAACATACTTGTATATGTGCAAAATCGATATACAATGCACGCACGGATCTTTGGGGTGCGTCACATCCCGCGATTTCGGATAGCAGCTTTAGGCTTGGTTGGCGTCGCGCTGGTTTGTCACCAGCGATCGCAGCATCGATAGCGGAATGGGCTTGGAGAACACATGGATGCGCTTGGGAAGACCACCAAGATCGGCGATCGCGTGCTTGTCAAGCGACGTCACGACCACAACTTGCGACGTGGCACCTTCTGGCCGTGCGTCGAGTGTCCGGCACAAACGAAAGCCGTCCATGCCCGGCATGACGAGGTCGAGGATGATCAGGTCGGGACTTGACCTGCCAATCTGGAGTAGCGCATCGTAGCCATTTCTTGCTTGGAGAATCTCGATTGGGGGCGCCAGGTTCGCTAGGGCGGCGGAGTATATCTCCAGCAGGTGTTCGTCGTCCTCTACCAAAAGGACGCGAAACACTCTTTTGTGGTGATCGGTGCTACGCCCGCTCGACTGATCCCGTTGGTCCGCCACCAGGCGGTCCACCACCTCGGCCGGTATGCGTCGATGACCACCGTCTGTTTTCCATGCCGGGAGGCGTCCGTTTGCAACCCAGAGTTGGATCGTGCGTAGCGAAACGCCAAGCTTCTCAGCAGTGGACTTGGTGGAGTAGTAGCGCGGATCGGTCATCTGGCTTGTGTCATGTGACGCAACCGTGGTGCGAGGAGTTGCGCTTGAATCCCATTATTCTATAGGAAGACGAGAAAACACAACTTCTTGCCAAGAATAAACGCAAATATGATAGTCCCTCGACAACCTGGCGATCGGTGTCAGGTTTTCTTCGGTGCACCCTACGTGGATAGCCTGGGCGACTGGCACGGTAAAGGCAAATCTGTGTGGAAACAGAACCTGGCAAATGAAGTGCTGTTGATATCTGTGCCGAAGCACCACCCTGCGAATCGCTCGACGGTCTTGCTGCTTTGCTTCTTCGGTGCCTATGAAATTGCGCTTTTACCGGCCGGCTGCGACAGCAGCGGCAGGTTCCAGGAGCCGGCGGTTTTGGCCGGCGATCGCTCTATTCACTTGCCTCTGGGGCGCAGTTGCGTTGTGGCGCATTCTTGCAACCGTAGGTGACGGTGCTCGCGAATCCCTTTCCAATATCAGTCAGCGCTCGTTGACGATCATCGTGCTTTTCGGACTGATTTCCTTCCTCCTGATCGTGCGCTTGCACCTTACACAGGCTCGGACAATGTATGAACTCGCGGCTCTGGCCGAGCGGGAGGCGGTCATCAGCGACGGTCTGAGGAAAAAGAAGGAGCGGCTGCGCACGTTATTCCAAGCGATGCCCGACGGTGTCGCCGCACTTCGGCACGACGGGGTCGTTGATGAAGCCAACGATGCTTTGTGTGACATGCTTGGCGTATCGCTGAGCCAACTGCGCGGCGCCACACATCGCGCATTCGTCCAGTTGCTCTATCGCGGGCGACAGCCTTCGCGGCATGGCTGCAGCGCAGCCGAACTGCTCGCTGAGCTGGACCGCACCAGCGCCGCGACGGATTTTGCAGCGCTGATCGAGTTCGACGTGCCCGACTCGCCAGCCTACGAGGTTCGCCTGGTTCATGCAGCCGACGGAAATGGCACGGTGCTGGTGCTAAGAGACATGACCGATCGCATCCGGCACGAACGGATGAAATCCCATTTCGTGTCGACAGTCGCGCACGAACTCAAGTCACCCATGGCGAGCGTTGCGGGCTACGCCGAGTTGCTGGCGGAAAACACGGTCCCGCAGGAAAAGCGGCCACGCATCTACCAAGCGCTGCGCTGCCGCGCAGCGCAGATCAACGCAATACTCTCCGACCTGCTTGACCTGGCACGTATCGAAGCGCGTAGCACGGGACAAGCCGAGATGCAGGAAGTCGACATGATCTCGCTCGCCCGTAGTGTGGTCGCCAACGCGTTCTCGGAAGAGCGGCGGATACGCATAGTGGCAGCGCGTGAGCCGGTCATCGCTATGGGCGATCGGCAACAGCTTGAACGCGCCATCCGCAATCTGATCGACAACGCCCTCAAGTATTCAGCACCGCAAAGCGCAGTCGAAGTCGTGATCGCCGCCGCTGACGCCGGCGACAAGGTCTCGATTTGCATCCTTGACGAGGGTATCGGCATGACGCAGGAAGAAGCACACATGGCGTTCAACTGTTTTTACCGAGCCGGCCGGCCTGGCGGGCCGAGTGGCACGGGTCTTGGGCTGACCATCGTGCGGCAGATCGTACTGCAGCACTGCGGCGAAATTGTGCTGGATACTGAGGCCGGGCGCGGTACGTCCGTCACCCTTTACCTACCAGCGGCAGCGTGAGAAGCGGGCGTGGCGAAGCATCGGTCTTGGCAAGGATGCTAAGGCGTACCTTAGCTGGCGGGTTCCGAGGCCATGGGGCACGGCTGTTGCGGGCACTGCGCAAGTCTTCTGCGACGGATGTGCGCCGGGGCCTGCGAAATGGCGAGTTCATTCCGTACTATCAGCCGGTGATCGACCTTGAATTGGGGGCGTGCCTCGGCGTCGAAGTGCTGACCCGCTGGCAGCATCCGCGTCGCGGCCTGCTCGAGCCGGGCGCCTTCATCTCCGTTATCGAACAACGACGGATGGCGGTGGCGCTGACGCGAACCCTAATCCCACAAGTTGTGCGTGACCTGTCGCAACTGGCGCTCCCGCCGACATTCCACGTGGCGTTCAACGTCACCGGCGAGCACTTCGCCGATCGTGCGTTCTGGGCCGACGACTCGCCTGTGTTCGACCTGCTAAGCGCCAACGTGACACCCCTACTCGAGATTACCGAACGCAATGCGATTGTGCTGAGCGAGCCCCAGCGCAGCGAAGTCAAGCGTGCAAAGGCGCGGGGGCTGAAGCTGGCAATCGACGACTTCGGCACGGGGTACTGCAGTCTCGCGTATTTCAAGACGTTCGATCTCGATGTCATCAAGCTTGACCAGAGTTACGTCCAAGCCGGGTCAGGAGATAGAGTCAGTACCAAGGTCATTGACGTGATCGTCGAGTTCGCGAGGGCGTTGGACCTCACGGTAATAGCCGAGGGCGTGGAAACCGAGGACCAGCGGGCTCGGCTTATTGCCAAGGGAATACGCCTTGCGCAAGGATATCTCTTCGGCCGGCCGATGGCGCTTTCGTCCTTGCGCCCCTGGCTAGGCGAGCGTGCGCACGGCGTGCCGGTATCAAAAGTCGGATACGGAACCACAAATGACTTTGGGGATTCCGCACCCTAATATGCAAAGGAAGCCTCATGGGCCCTCGACCTGCAACGGCGCAATGGCCAATGAAGCAACATTCAACATCGCGAATTGAATGACCGCTTGCTGGGTGGAACCGACGCCTGAACGTCCAAACAACGGTGCGTGTGAGTGACGCTTCTTGGCCGACAGCGGTCGTGCGCTATACCGGCGCCGAACCCGGGCTTCTCGACCAATCAGCCGTTTCAGCCAGGTGCCGAGAAGGGGCCGATAACGACTATGTCCGTCACCCTGGGGCAGCCGCGCCCACATCAACTGCACGGCAATCCAGCCAATCTCGGATTTCCAGTCCAGCAAGTGCGCACGTAGTCCAGCCAATTCCCTTTCCCTACACGAAGAGTTAGCGGGGAAAGGCATACAGACCGGATGTATGTCCGCTAAGGCAGCCGAGAAGCCGTCTGTGACTAGCACGTCGGCGGACGGAGGCCCCGGCTAACCCCTTCGCGAGCGATTTGGCCGCCCGTCGCGAACGATTCCAGATTGGGTGAAAGCTATCCCACATTCCAGCGCCAACCAAGCTTACGGCTGAGCATATCCCGCAGCCGAGGCATGCTGGAAATCCAGCCCTTCCGCACCACCTCAGGCGAGGGAACCATATCCTCGGGATGCAGCGCAAAGTAGCGCTCACTGGCGTGTCCGATGCGTTCAGCTTCAAGGGGAAAGCGAGATTGGATAACCATCGCGGCGAGGCGAAAAATGTTCGCCTCCCGTTGGTCGCGTGCAACGGTCACCTGTCCGCGTCCGGCTGCAACGCAGCGGAGCAGCATTTCGTCCTCTACATCCCTTGGGTTTTCCACGGCGAATGCCTTCCTCAAAGCTGGGTGAATGCCATTCCAGATTGGGTGAAAGGTGCCAGAGAAGCGCCTCATACGGTACTTATACTGGAACCGGACCTCGTCGGTTCGAGTCCGGCGCAGGCCCCTCTAGGGTCGCGCGGGGCAGCTGAGACTTGCATGCTAATGGCAAGACCCGATCCCAGCCACGCGCCCCCGTGGCGCTGCGGCAACCATTTGAACGCAATGCTGCGGAGTTGCCGGCACATTGGCAGGCGCGCGCAGTTTATGTTGCAAACAGTTGCGAATTCGACCTTGACATCTGCTAATCTCAAAACCGAGTCCCGCCAATGGGCGGGGCCAGCAGCAGAATGCCTCAGGAACGGGAAACGGATTCGGGTCAGTGCGCAGAAGAAAGAAGTCAATCATGCAGCACTCTTTGAAGTACCGGATGGCGTTCGCCACTGCGGGTGTGGTGACGCTGATCATCGTGCTGCGCGCCCTCTACGCCCAGTACTACGCCTACGACAGCCTGAAAGGGCTGTTGCAGGAGCAGCAGGACACGCTGGTCCGGCTGGTGGCCGAACAACTCGACGAAAAACTGCAAGGCCGCGCCACAGCACTGCGGCGCTTGGCGCGCCAG
The DNA here is from genome assembly GCF_040149425.2 of Cupriavidus sp. DF5525. Lineage (NCBI taxonomy): Bacteria > Pseudomonadati > Pseudomonadota > Betaproteobacteria > Burkholderiales > Burkholderiaceae > Cupriavidus > Cupriavidus sp. DF5525. The sequence continues at coordinate 3,197,528 of NZ_CP168265.1, forward strand.
CTCTCCCCGATGCTTTCCGCCAGGCCGGCCGACCTGCGCCGCGCTGCCGAAGGTGTGATCGACATACCAGACACCTTCAACGCCGTCTTCCTGGCCACCCCGGACGGGCAGATGGTGTTCAGCACTGCCGTGCCAGACGGCGTGCGCCTGCGGCTGGACGACCGCGACTACTTCCGCGATATCCGGCGCGGCCAGCAATTTGCCGTGTCGGACCTACTTCAGGGCAAGCTGACCAACGCGCCCGGCGTGGTCCTCGCAGTGCCGTTGCATGGGCCGGGCGGAGAACTGCGCGGCGTGGTCGGCGGCGTGCTGAACCTGTCGGCCAACAATTTCCTGCGCGAACTTGCGCACGCCCGCGCGGGCATCACCGGCAGCTTTTGCCTGGTCTCCGCGGGATCCACGCCCCGTTATGCGATGCACCCCGACCCCGCCCGCGTGCTGACGCCGGCGCTGGCGGTCGGCGAAGCCTGCGGTGCCGAGCAGCCTGCCTCGTATTCGGAGGTGCTGCGGCCAAGACAGCCGATCGTGGCGCGCTACCTGCTGGCGTCCAACGGCTGGGAAGTGGTCTCGGTGCTGCCGGCGTCCGAAGCCTATGCGCCGCTGATCGACGTACGCGAGCGCACCTTCATCGTTGCCGCCGTGTCCTTGCTGGTGGCCGCCGCGCTGATGTGGCTGGTGATGCGCCACCTGCTCGAACCGCTGCAGCGGCTGCACCGGGCCGTGCGCCAGATCGCCACCAACCCGGCCGCACTGGCGGACCTGCCCACCGGCCGCCCGGACGAGATCGGCGAACTCGCCACCACCTTCGCCGAGGTGGTGGCGCAACTATCCGAGCGCGAAGCCGCGCTGAAGGCGGCCAAGGATCGCGCCGCCGAGAGCGAGAAGCGCATCGAGGCGATCGCCAACCATGTACCGAATTTCGTTTCGTTCATCGACATGCAGCAGCGCTATGTCTTTGTCAACCAGGCGTACGCGCAGCACTATGGCCTGCCGGCGCAGCAGATCGTCGGGCTGTCGCTGCGCGAATTGTGGGGCACGCAGGAGTACCTGGCGTGCCAGCCCTATCTGGAACAGGCTTGCGCTGGCCGCGTCGTGACCTTCACACGCGAAAGCGCCGACGGCAACGAATGCATGGAGGTCACCTACCAGCCAGCCTGGAACGATGCGCAGGACTCGATGATCGGGTTGCATATGTTCGGGCGCAACGTCACCCACGAGCGCGAAAAGCTGCGCAACCTGGAGGCGCAGACCGTCTCCGACTACCTCACCGGCCTGCTCAACCGCAAGGGCTTCGACCGCCGCCTGGCCGAATGCATGGGGCGCACGAGCGCCGGCGGGCGGCCGCTGGGGCTGCTGCTGGTCGACCTGGACGACTTCAAGGCCGTCAATGACAACTACGGCCACCCGGTCGGCGACCGGCTGCTGATGGCCTTCGCGCAACGGCTGCGCGCGTGCGTGCGCAAGGGCGATGCGGTGGCGCGCATCGGCGGCGACGAGTTTGCGGTGATCGTCGACGGTGTTGCCGACCGGCATGCGCTGGAGGCCGTGGCCAACGCCATCGTGCAGGCCGCGCGCATGCCGTTCCTGGTCGACGGGCACACGCTCGCGGCCACGGCCAGCGTAGGCTCGGCGCTGCACAGTGCCAGGCATGCGATGACCGTCAGCGAGCTGTTCATGCACGCCGACATGGCGCTATACGATGCCAAGCGCCACGGCAAGGCGTGCCATGCGGCGCAGGCCGAAGCGTTGGCCGAGGTACTGGCCGAAGCGCAAGCGGCCGAGAAGGTGGCCGAGAAGGCGGCCCCCTCCCCCGAGCCATCCGGCCTGACGACTTAGGCCAAGGCGCAGGACAGCACGAAAGTCAACGGGCGCCAGCGGCGCCCGTTGCAGTCGATCAGGTGCGCGGAGCAGACCCCGAGGCCCGCTCCGGCCAGCTTATCGCACCCGCCCTTCTTTCCACGCCTGCAGCAGCTTGTCGTAGGGAATGGTTTCTCCCTTCGGCTTTTCGTTGTCCAGCTTCTTCCACGGCGCGTGTTCGGTGGACAGCCACTTGGCCGGATCGCCCTTCGGGTTGAGCTTGGGCGCGCAGTTGCTCATGCCGGCGCGCTGCAGCCGGGCCATTACCTGGTCCATTTCCTCGGCCAGCGTGTCCATCGCGGCCTGCGGGGTCTTCTCGCCGGTGACCGCGGTGGCGACGTTCTTCCACCACAGCTGGGCGAGCTTGGGATAGTCAGGCACGTTGGTGCCGGTCGGCGTCCAGGCGACGCGCGCCGGGCTGCGGTAGAACTCGACCAGGCCGCCGTACTTGGCCGCGTTCTTGGTCAGGTAGTCGTGGTGGATGTCGCTGTCGCGGATAAAGGTCAGCCCGGTCAGCGACTTCTTCAGCGACACCGTCTTGGACGTGACGAACTGTGCGTACAACCAGGCCGCCGCCAGCTTGTTGGGGTCGGTACTTTTGAAGAAGGTCCACGAGCCCACGTCCTGGTAGCCGTTCTGCATGCCCTGCTTCCAGTACGGGCCATATGGCGACGGGGCCATGCGCCACTTGGGCGAGCCGTCGGCATTGACCACTGGCAGGCCCTTCTTGGTCATGTCCGCGGTGAATGCGGTGTACCAGAAGATCTGCTGCGCGACCTGGCCCTGCGCCGGCACCGGGCCGGCCTCGGAGAAGGTCATGCCCATCGCCTGCGGCGGGGCGTACTTCTTCATCCAGTCGATGTACTTGGTCAGGGCATAGACCGCCGCCGGGCTGTTGGTGGCGCCGCCGCGCGAGACCGAGGCGCCGACCGGCGTGCACTTGTCGTCGCCCACGCGAATGCCCCATTCATCGACCGGCATGCCGTTGGGCAGGCCCTTGTCGGCGGTACCGGCCATCGACAGCCAGGCGTCGGTGAAGCGCCAACCCAGTGACGGGTCCTTCTTGCCGTAGTCCATATGGCCGTAGACCTTCTTGCCGTCGAGTTCCTTCACGTCGTTGCTGAAGAAGTTGGCAATATCTTCGTAGGCGGACCAGTTGGTCGGCACCCCCAGGTCATAGCCGTACTTGGCCTTGAACTTGTCCTGCAGGTCCTTGCGCGCGAACCAGTCGGCGCGGAACCAGTAAAGGTTGGCGAACTGCTGGTCGGGCAGTTGGTACAGCTTGCCATCCGGTGCGGTGGTGAACTTGGTGCCGATGAAGTCCTTTACGTCCAGCCCCGGGTTGGTCCATTCCTTGCCGGTACCGTTCATGTAGTCGGTCAGCGGCAGGATCGAGCCATAGCGGTAGTGCGTGCCAATCAGGTCCGAGTCCGAGATCCAGCCGTCGTAGATGGACTTGCCGGACTGCATCGAGGTCTGCAGCTTCTCGACCACGTCGCCTTCCTGGATCAGGTCGTGCTTGACCTTGATGCCGGTGATCTCCTCGAACGCCTTGGCCAGCGTCTTGGATTCGTATTCGTGCGTGGTGATGGTCTCGGAGACGACGCTGATCTGCGTGACACCCTTGGCCTTGAGCTTGGCGGCGGCATCGATAAACCACTTCATTTCCGCCTGCTGCTTGTCCTTGGCCAGCGACGAGGGCTGGAACTCGTTGTCGATCCACTTCTTCGCTTCCGCCTCGCCCGCCCACGCGGACCCGCAAGCCAGCGCCGCCGCGCAGGCAAGGGCTGACATCCCCAACTTCACGTGCACTCTCATCGACGTCTCCTCAAGATTTCCCCTCCCCGGCTATGGTCTGGGTGGCGGCCCCGGGGCAGGGATAAGCCGCAAATTCCCGTCAATCCTGCAAACAACCTTCCATCAAACCTGGCCGTCCTCAGCCCTTGCGCATGATCAGCGCCAGCACCAGCATCGACACCCCGAAGCTGATCCAGACCGACGGCTCTTCCCCCAACGACAGCCAAGCAGTGACTTTCTCGCCCAGCCCGACCCACGCGAGGTTGACCCAGGCCGCGCACATCAGGCCGATAAACAAGCGGTCGCCGCGTGTGGTAGCGATCGGGAGAAAGCCTTTGCGCAGCACCGAAGGCGCGCGTATTTCCCAGATGGTCATGCCGATCAGCATGACCACGATGCAGCCGAAGAACACCGCTACCGGCGTCGTCCAGACCATCCAGCTCAGCATTGCGCCGTCTCCTCTTGATGTGACTAGCGTTGATCCATGCACTCACACGCGGCCCATCGCAAAGCCCTTCGCGATGTAGTGCCGCACGAACCAGATCACGATGCCACCCGGCACGATGGTCAGCACGCCGGCCGCGGCCAGTACGCCCCAGTCCATGCCCGAGGCCGACACCGTGCGCGTCATGGTGGCCACGATCGGCTTGGCGTTGACCGAGGTCAGCGTGCGTGCCAGCAGCAGCTCGACCCAGCTGAACATGAAGCAGAAGAACGCCGCCACGCCCACGCCGGCCTTGATCAGCGGCAGGAAGATGGTCAGGAAGAAGCGCGGGAACGAGTAGCCGTCCACATAGGCGGTCTCGTCGATCTCGCGGGGCACGCCCGACATAAAGCCTTCCAGGATCCACACCGCCAGCGGCACGTTGAACACCAGGTGCGCCAGCGCAACGCCCAGGTGCGTGTCCATCAGCCCGATAGTGCTGTAGAGCTGGAAGAACGGCAGCAGGAACACCGCGGGCGGCGTCATGCGGTTGGTCAGCAGCCAGAAAAAGACATGCTTGTCGCCGATGAACTGGTAGCGAGAGAAGGCATAGGCCGCCGGCAGCGCCACGGAGATCGAGATCACCGTGTTCATCGCCACGTAGATCATCGAGTTGACGTAGCCCGAATACCAGGACGGATCGGTAAAGATGGTCTTGTAGTGCTGCAGCGTGAATTCCGCCGGCCACAGCGACAACGTGGACACGATCTCCTCGTTGGTCTTGAACGACATGTTCACCATCCAGTAGATCGGCACGAAGGCGAACAGCAGGTAGACCAGCAGGAAACCGGCGCGCCACCAGGTGGCGCGGTTGGCGGGGGTGCGCATATCAGCCATGGGGCATGTCCTCGCTGCCGGCGGTGCCCGCGCGCTGCATCCAGTTATAGAGGATGAAACACATGAGCAGGATGATCAGGAAATAGACGATGGAGAACGCCGCCGCCGGGCCCAGGTCGAACTGGCCCACGGCCTTCTGCGTCAGGTATTGCGACAGGAACGTGGTGGCGTTGCCGGGGCCGCCGCCGGTCAGCACAAACGGCTCGGTATAGATCATGAAGCTGTCCATGAAGCGCAGCAGCACTGCGATCATCAACACCCCGCGCAGCTTGGGCAGCTGGATATAGCGGAACACCGCCAGCCGCGACGCGCCGTCGATCTGCGCGGCCTGGTAGTAGGCGTCCGGGATGGCGCGCAGGCCGGCGTAGCACAGCAGCGCCACCAGCGGCGTCCAGTGCCAGACGTCCATCACCAGCACCGTGACCCAGGCATCGAAGGCGCTGCCGGTGTAGTTGTAGTCGAAGCCCATCGCCTCGAGCGTGGCACCGAGCAAGCCGATATCGGTGCGCCCGAAGATCTGCCAGATGGTGCCGACCACGTTCCACGGGATCAGCAGCGACAGCGCGATGATCACCAGCACCGCCGACGCCTTCCAGCCCTTGGCCGGCATCGACAGCGCCAGCAGGATGCCAAGCGGGATCTCCACCAGCAGCACCGCCAGCGAAAAACCCAGCTGGCGCAGCAACGCATCATGCAACTCGCCGTCGCGCAGCACGGTGCGGAACCATTCCGTGCCGACGAACACGCGCCGCTCCGGCGAGATGATGTCCTGCACCGAGTAATTGACGATGGTCATCAGCGGCAGGATGGCGGAGAACGCCACGCACACCACCACCGGCAACACCAGCAGCCAGGCCTTCTGGTTGACGGGCTTCATGACACCAGTTCCTCGTTGACGTAGTAGCAGGTATGGCGGTTGAACAGCGACAGCCAGGCGGTGTCGCCCGCGCGCAGGCTGGCGGCTTCAGTGCCGAGCCGCGCGCGCAATGTGCCGGCCTGGCCGCCGGCCTCGTGTACGGTGCCGGTCAGCAGCCAGTAGGTGCCGATGTCCTGCGCGCGCTCCACGCGCACCGGCACCGCCTGCGCGTCGCGCTCCGGTGCCAGGTTCAGGTATTCCGGCCGCACGCCGATGCGGAAGCTGCCCGCTGCGCGCAGCGCGGCCTCTACCGAAGGCGTCAGCGTCGGGGTGTAGCGGCGCCCGGCCAGCTCGACCGCGTCATCGCGCCACTGGCCGGTCAGGAAGTTCATGCCCGGCGAGCCGATGAAATGCCCGACGAAGGTATGCGCCGGCCGCTCGAACAGCGCATCGGCCGGTCCCACCTGCACCGCCTTGCCGCGCGACATCACCACCACCTGGTCGGCAAAGGTCAGCGCCTCGGTCTGGTCATGGGTCACGTAGATCAGCGTCAGGCGGAATTCGTGGTGGATCTCCTTGAGCTTGCGCCGCAGCTGCCATTTGAGTTGCGGGTCGATCACGGTCAGCGGCTCGTCGAACAGGATGGCCGACACGTCGTGCCGCACCAGCCCGCGGCCGAGCGAGATCTTCTGCTTGGCGTCGGCGGCCAGGCCGCTGGCGCGGCGGTCGAGCGTGGACGACAGGTCCAGCATCTCGGCCACACGCCCTACCCGCTCGCGCACCTGCGCCTCGGCCACGCCGCGGTTGCGCAGCGGGAAGGCCAGGTTTTCGCCGACGGTCATGGTGTCGTAGATCACGGGGAACTGGAACACCTGGGCGATGTTGCGCGCCTGCGGCGTGGCTGCGGTGACGTCGCGGCCGTCGAAGGCGATGGTGCCGTGCGAGGGCCGCAGCAGTCCGGAGATGCAGTTCAGCAGCGTGGTCTTGCCGCAGCCCGACGGGCCCAGCAGTGCGTAGGCGCCGCCGTCTTCGAAAGTAAATTTGAGCGGCAGCAGCGCGTAGTCTTCGTCCGTGCGCGGATCGGGCACGTAGGAATGCGCGAGATCCAGGTCGATGCGTGCCATGTCAGCCCCCTGCCGCAGCACCAGCTGCACCGGCGCCGCCGCCCGGCACGTCGACCGCCAGCCCGCCGGGCCGCCGCGGCGCATGGATGCGGCGCCCCCCAGCGTCGAACAGGTAGATCTGCTCCGGCAGCAGGTGCAGCGAGATCGGTTCGCCCAGCTGCAGGTCGAGCACGCCGGCGAACTGCGCCACCAGGTTGCCCACCGGCGTATCGGCATGGACAAAGGTATCGGAGCCGGAAAGCTCGGCCAGCGCCACGCGCCCGGGCACCGCCACCGAACCGGACTCGCCCGCGAGCCGCAGCGCCGAGGCGCGCACGCCCAGGGTAACCGGGCCGTCATGGCCGCCCACGCCGGGCACCGGCACCGAAATGTCACCGGCCAGCGTGACCCAGCCGCCCCGCAGCATGCCCTCGACCAGGTTCATCGGCGGATCGTTGAATGCGCGCGCCACGCGCAGCGAGTCGGGATAGTGGAAGACCTCGGGAGTCGGGCCGTACTGCAGCAGCTCGCCGGCGTCCAGCACCGCAGTATGGCCGCCCAGCAGCAGGGCCTCGCCCGGCTCGGTGGTGGCGTAGATCACGGTGGCGTCGCCGTGCGCGAACAGCTGGGCCAGCTCTTCGCGCAATTCCTCGCGCAGCTTGTAGTCGAGGTTGACCAGGGGCTCGTCCAGCAGCATCAGTGGCGCCTCCTTGGCCAGCGCGCGCGCCAGCGCCACGCGCTGCTGCTGGCCGCCGGACAGCTCCGCCGGGTAGCGGTCGAGCAGGTGGTCGATATGCAGCCGCGCCGCCAGGTCGCGCACATGCGCGGCAATGTCGGCAGCCGGGGCCCGGCGGCGCAGCCGCAACGGCGAGGCGATGTTGTCGAACACCTTCATCGACGGGTAGTTGATGAACTGCTGGTACACCATCGACACGTTGCGCTCGCGCACCGCCATGCCGGTCACATCGTGGCCGTCCACCGTCACGCGGCCCGCGCTGGGTCGGTCCAGCCCCGCCATCACACGCATCAGCGAGGTCTTGCCCGCCTGCGTGGCGCCCAGCAGGATGGTTACCGCGCCGGAGACCGGCGCGAGCGTCATCGGATAGAGATACGCCTGCGAACCCACCTGCTGTGCGACGCCTTCCAAACGAAGCTGCATCCGGTCTCCATGTTCGATATGCTTTCCACATCACCGCTTTCGCATGACGCATGCGCACAGATCTTGGCTTTACGCTCGTTTTAGCAATAAAACGAACATAAAACAATAGTGCAGCGCATCATTTGTTTTCGTTTCTGTTTGAACTAGAATCCCGGCATGACCCTTAATCCCCGCCAGACCGCCCTGCTCGAAGAAGTCCGCAGCCAGGGCTTTGCCTCCATCGACGAACTTGCGCGCAAGTTCGGCGTGACGCTCCAGACGGTGCGCCGCGACGTCAATTTGCTGGCCGAGACCGGCATGCTGGCGCGCTTTCACGGCGGCGTGCGGGTGGAAGGCTCCACCACCGAGAACATCGCCTACCGGCAGCGGCAGGTGCTCAACGCGGAAGGCAAAGTGCGCATTGCGCGCGCGGTGGCCGCGGCGGTGCCGGAAGGCTGTTCGCTGATCCTGAACATCGGCACCACGGTGGAAGAGATTGCGCGCGGGCTGATGCACCATCGCGGGCTGCGCGTGATCACCAACAACCTGAACGTGGCCAACATCCTGGCCGACAACCCCGATTGCGAGGTCATCGTTGCCGGCGGCGTGCTGCGCTCGCGCGACCGCGGCATCGTGGGCGAGGCCACGCTGGAATTCATCCGGCAGTTCAAGGTGGATATCGGGCTGATCGGCATCTCGGGGATCGAGACCGACGGTACGTTGCGCGACTATGACTTCCGCGAGGTCAAGGTGGCGCGGACCATCATCGAGCATTCACGCGAAGTGTGGCTGGCGGCGGACGCCAGCAAGTTCAACCGCCAGGCGATGGTTGAGCTTGCGCATGTGTCGCAGGTCGACCGGTTCTTTACCGACGAGCCGCTGGCGGCGCCGTTCGACCAGATCCTGGCCGACAGTGGGGTGAAGTGTGTGGTGGCGGGGCGGGAGTGAGCCGCACGTACGGCATCCCCGCGCAGGCGGGGATGTGGCGGCGTTGCGCACGCAGCGCTCCCCCGCATGCGGGAACGCCGGGATGAAGGACTTACTTGAACACCACAGTCTTGTGGCCGTTCAGCAGGACGCGGCGTTCGGCGTGCCACTTGACCGCGCGCGCCAGCGCCACGCATTCCACGTCGCGGCCCACTGCTGTCAGTTGCTCCGGATCCATGCTGTGGTCGACGCGCTCGATTTCCTGCTCGATGATCGGACCTTCGTCCAGCTCGGCGGTAACGTAGTGCGCGGTGGCGCCGATCAGCTTCACGCCGCGATCGTGCGCCTGGTAGTACGGCTTGGCGCCCTTGAAGCTGGGCAGGAACGAGTGATGGATATTGATCGCGCGCCCTGCCAGCTTGCGGCACAGGTTGTCGGACAGCACCTGCATGTAGCGCGCCAGCACCACCAGGTCGATCTTCTGCTCTTCCACCACCTCGAACACGCGCGCCTCCTGCGCTACCTTCTGTTCGGCCGACGCGTTCATCAGCGGCAGGTGGAAGAACGGCACGTCGTACGACGCGGCCAGCTGGTAGAAGTCGCGATGGTTCGACACGATGGCCGCGATCTCGACCGGCAGGCCGCCCACCTTGGCGCGGAACAGCAGGTCGTTCAGGCAGTGGCCGATCTTGGACACCATGATCATCACGCGCGGCTTGACCGCGGCGTCGTTCAGCTCCCACTGCATGCCGAACTGGTCGCCCACCGGCGCGAACGCGGCCTTCAGTGTGTCCAGGTCCGGGCCGCCGGCGGCGGGCATGAAGTGCACCCGCATAAAGAAACGGCCGGCGTACTCGTCACCGTACTGGTCCGAATCGACGATATTGCAGCCGTGCTGGAACAGCAGGCCCGAAACGGCGTGGACGATGCCCGGCTGGTCAGGGCACGAAAGGGTCAGGATGAATCCGGTGTTGCTCATGATGTGTTGTTCTGTCGGAGGGGCGCGGCGCGGGGCCGGGAAACTCAGGTCAGCGTGGTCCGCGGGGAAGAAAACCGCGGCACCGCCTCAGGCGCGACGATCATCGCTGCCGAGCCAGCCGCGCCGGCGAAGGGCATCCAGCGTCACCAGTGTCGCATCGACCGTCATGGCGCCGCTCGCCATGATAGCAAGCAATGCGGGCAGGCCGACGCGCCTGTGTTCGCTAACCTCCCCATCCTGGTTGCGCGGGGTGAAGGCGGGCGGCAGCAGCAGATCATAGACGTAGACCTGTTCCCACTGCACGCCTTCGGGCAGGTCGCGCAGGACCTCGATCATGCCGTGCGCCTGCGCGCCCTGCGCCAGCGCGGGCGGGATGCCGGATTCTTCCTCGCACTCGCGCACCAGAGTCGCCAACGGATCGCTGCCGTGCGGCATGCCACCGGCGACCAAGTTGTCCCACATGCCGGGGTCGACCGCCTTGGCGGGGCTGCGCCGCGAGATCCACAGCGCGGGGCCGCCGTCGACCTCACCATCAACGATGCCGTTCATGTGCGAGGCGAAGGTCAGCAGCCCGAGAAAGCGCGCCACCGCTCGCTCCACCACGGCCACCGCGGGCGCGTCCAGCGCCGGGGTGACCGCGAACAGTTCATGGCGCCAGCCGCGCACATGCCCTGCATCGGCAAGTCGGTGCGCCAGCGCTTCCAGCGCGGCGCTGCGCACGTCGAAATCATTGCGCCCAGGCAGCAGCTCCGCGGCAGCAGCGTCGTCTTCAGGTCCGAGGATGCAGCCCATGCCGCGCAGGATGCCGGCATGCGCACGCGGCAGCCAGCCGACCTGCTGTCCGGCCACCATCAGGCGCAGCTTGCTGGCGGCATCGAAGCAGCTTCGCGCCGCCAGCGACGCGGCGATCCGCACGGCGTGGCTGGCATCGGCACCATCGCCGGCGAGGTCCCCAGGCTGCATCGAAGTCATTTTGGCCATCACGAATCCAGGCGCCGGCTGGGCCGGCGCGCCTTGTCATTTTCAGGATTGAACGCATGAACCAGCAAGCAGCGCAGGCGCAGCGCCCCGCCCCGCCCCAGTCCGCCGAGTCGCAGTACGTGCTGGCGCTCGACCAGGGCACCAGCAGCTCGCGGGCCATCCTGTTCGACCATGAGGGCAACGTGGTGCGGCTGGCGCAGCGCGAGTTCCGCCAATATTACCCACATCCCGGCCACGTCGAGCACGACCCCTACGAAATCTGGCAGTCGCAGCTGGCGGTGGCGCACGCGGTGCTGTCCGATGCCGGCATCTCGGCCTCGCAGGTGCGCGCCATCGGCATCACCAACCAGCGCGAGACCACCGTGCTGTGGGACCGCAAGACCGGCGAGCCGGTCGGGCGCGCGCTGGTCTGGCAGGACCGCCGCACCGCGCCGATGTGCGAGGCGCTGCAGGCCGCCGGCCACGGCGAGCTGTTCCGCGAAAAGACCGGCCTGATCATCGACGCCTACTTCTCCGGCACCAAGCTGCGCTGGATGCTCGACAACATCGAGGGCGCGCGCGAGCGCGCCCAGCGCGGCGAGCTGGCCTTCGGCACCGTCGACACCTGGCTGATCTGGCAACTGACCGACGGTGCGCGCCATGTCACCGACGCCTCCAACGCCTCGCGCACGATGCTGTTCAACATCCACACGTTCGCGTGGGACGACGCGCTGCTGGCGCTGCTCGACATCCCGCACGCGCTGCTGCCCGAGGTGGTGCCGTCCAGCGGCGAGGTGGCGCGGACCTCGGCGCGCCTGTTCGGCGTGGAGATCCCGATTGCCGGCATCGCCGGCGACCAGCAGGCCGCGACCTTCGGCCAGGCCTGCCTGTCGCCCGGCATGGCCAAGAACACCTATGGCACCGGCTGCTTCCTGCTGATGAATACCGGGTCGCAGCCAGTGACTTCGCACAACCGGCTGCTGACCACCATCGGCTGGCAGTTCGGCGGCCAGACCCAGTATTGCCTGGAAGGCGGCGTGTTCATGGGCGGCGCCACCATCCAGTGGCTGCGCGACGGACTCAAGATCATCAACAGTGCGCCCGAGGTCGAGCCGCTGGCGCGCCAGTGCGACGACACCGGCGGCGTGGTGCTGGTACCCGCCTTTGCCGGCCTGGGCGCGCCGCACTGGGACGCCTTTGCGCGCGGCACGCTGGTCGGCATGACGCGCGGCACGGGCCGGCCGCAGATCGCGCGCGCGGCGCTGGAGTCGATCGCGCTGCAGAGCGTGGACGTGCTCGAGGCCATGCAGAAGGACGCCGGCATCTCGCTGGCAGAGCTGCGCGTGGACGGCGGCGCCTCGCGCAGCGATCTGCTGATGCAGATGCAGGCGGACCTGCTCGGCACCCCGGTGGTACGCCCGCGCGTGACCGAGACCACCGCGCTGGGCGCCGCCTACCTGGCCGGCCTGGCCACCGACTACTGGAGCGACCCGTCGCAGATCGCGCAGCAATGGCAGGTGGAACAGCGCTTCGAGCCGCACCTGTCGGCCGACGAGCGCGGCCACCGGCTTGCGCGCTGGCATCGCGCCGTGGACCGCTCGCGCGACTGGGCACGCGAGGACGAGGCCGAGCGCGGCGGCCACGGCTGACGGCCGCCTTTTCCCTTTTTCGCTACAACGCCAGCCAACCAGCACACACCCCCGATAAGCGTCATGCAAAGAATCACCACACCGATCGAGCCCCCCAAGCGCGCCGCCCTGCTCGCCACCCTGGAGCGCGAGCCGCGCTGGGACGTGATCGTCATCGGCGGCGGCGCCACCGGCCTCGGCACCGCGGTCGACGCCGCCTCGCGCGGCTACCGCACGCTGCTGGTCGAAGCCGCCGATTTTGCCAAAGGCACCTCGAGCAAGGCCACCAAGCTGGTCCATGGCGGCGTGCGCTACCTGGCCCAGGGCAATATCAGCCTGGTGCGCGAGGCACTGCACGAGCGCGGCCTGCTGGCGCGCAACGCCCCGCACCTGGTGTGGCCGCTGGGTTTCGTGGTACCGGCGTACCAGATGTTCGACCAGCCCTTCTACGGCATCGGCCTGAAGGTCTACGACATGCTGGCCGGCAACCTCAACCTGGCCGGCAGCCGCTGGCTGAACCACCGCGAGGTGCTGGCCGCGGCGCCCAACCTGGCCGAGCATGTCAGCGGACGTCCGCTGCGCGGCGGCAACCTGTACTTCGATGGCCAGTTCGACGATGCGCGGCTGGCGGTGGCGCTGATGCGCACGCTGTTCGACGTCGGCGGCACCGCGGTCAACTATATGCGCGTGACCGGACTGAGCCAGCAAGGCGGCGTGATCAGCGGCGTCACGGTGCAGGACGTGCTGGGCGACGCCACCTTCCGGCTGCGCGCGGACTGCGTGATCAATGCCACCGGGGTCTGGGTCGACGCCATCCGCCAGATGGAAGACGGCCACGCGCGCACCATGGTCGCGCCCAGCCAGGGCGTGCACCTGACGCTGCCGCGCAGCTTCAATCCCGGAGGGCGCGCCATCCTGATCCCCAAGACCGACGACGGGCGCGTGCTGTTCGTGGTGCCGTGGAACGGCCACACCATCGTCGGCACCACCGACACGCCGCGCCGCGACCTGCCGCTGGAACCGGACGCCGGCGCTGACGATGTCGATTTCATCCTGGAGACCGCATCGCGCTACCTGGCCAAGGATCCCACGCGCGCCGACGTCACCAGCGTCTGGGCCGGGCTGCGGCCGCTGGTCAAAGCCACCGGCGAGGCGTCGACCGCATCGCTGTCGCGCGAGCATACGATCCTGGTGTCCAAGGCCGGTCTGATCACCGTCACCGGCGGCAAGTGGACCACCTACCGCAAGATGGCCGAGGACGTGATCGAAACCGCGATCCAGCGCCAGATGGTGCGCGCCGCGCCCTGCGTGACCGCCGAACTGCCCCTGCACGGCGCCGCGGGCCTGCCGTCGGACCTGCCGCCGCCGGACTCGGTATCGCCGGACCGCTACTACGGCAACGAGCTGGAAACGCTGCGCGCCCTGCCCGGCTACGACCGGATGCTGGCGCCCGCGTCCGGGCTGACCGAGGCCCATGTGCGCTTCGCCGCCCGGCACGAGCTGGCCCGGCGCGTCGAGGACGTGCTGGCGCGCCGCAACCGCGTGCTGTTCCTGGACGCACGCGCCGCCGTGGCAGCCGCGCCGGCCGTGGCCGCGATCCTGGCCGAGGAACTCGGCGAGAACGAAGCCTGGCAGGCGCGCGAGATCGAAAGCTTCCGCGCACTTGCCGCCGGCTACATGCTGGGCTGAGCGGGCCGCCGGCGGAACTGCCGCCGCCGGCACCCGTCTGACCTGCCCGGCACGCAACCCCTCCGCAAAGGCAACCCGATGACGAACCGCCCGCCCCTGATCCTCGCTCGCACCCTCGCACTGCTGGCAACTGTTGGCGCCTGTGCCACCGCCCATGCCGCGCGCGCCCCCGGCATCGACGGGGTGCGTTTCCAGGAGGTGCGCACCGTGCACTACCAGTGCGACGGCGGCAAGACACTGTCGGTGCGCTACTTCAACAGCGCCGACAACCAGGCGGCCGTATTCCGCCTTGACGGCAAGCCGGTGCTGGCGGTCACCACCGTGTCGGCGTCCGGCGCGCGCTATGTCGGCGGGCGCTACGAGTGGTGGACCAAGGGCGAGGAAGGCACGCTGCGCGACCTGATGCAGGGCGAGAATGCCACGCCCGCGCTGGGCGGCTGCCACGCCAAACCCTAGCGGCCGGCGCTGTCGCACTGCATCCTCTTTTGATGCAGCGGCGTTCCGGGCGATAATGCGGGGATTGAATCAGGGAGAACACCATGGACGAGATTGAAGATCTGTCCGATCTGCCGATGCCCCGCTTTATCTGGGGCTTCGCCGTTATCGCAGGCAAAGGCGGCGAGGTCATGCACGACGAGTTCGAGTATCTGACCCACACCCGCAGCCCGCGCTTCACCTGCCGGGTAGTCGAGCTTGAAGACATGCCGGCGGAAAGCGAGGAAGACGCCATCGACGGCCGCATCGTCCACGACGACGACCCGAGCCGGATGTTCTATATCACCGACGCCGGCATGGCGCTGGTCAACTTCCACCTGTTCGACAAGATGCCGGACAAGCAGAAGTTCAAGCGCATCTGCGACGAGGCCATCGCCAACTGGATGCTGCGTCGCGAATTCCTCGACGACGAAGAAGAGGACTGACGCTGCGGGGGCACGGGCAGGCGGCGGCCTAGGCTGCCGCCCGGTAATCAGCCCTCGCCCTGCTCCGGCGGCAGCGCGCCGCCCAGCAGTTCATTGAGCAGCCCGGTCATGCCGCCCGGGTGCTCGGCGGCAAGCGCCTGCAGGCGCTTCGCCAGCGCGCCGTCCAGCTTGCACGCAAAGGGCACCAGGCCCTGCTCCTGATCCAGCCGGCGCTGCTCGCGCCGGTCCGGGCGCGCGGCGGCGCCACCGGGGATACCGCCCCGGCCCGCCCCAGCCTGCTTCAGGCTGTTGGCGATCTTCAGGCCCTTGTTTTTTTCCAGGTCCGTTTTCTTCACGGCGTCATCCGAAAGTCTGTCGAGGCCGGTATTGTACGCACCCCCGGCACACACCGGCGCCAAAGCACCAGGCCATCGGCGCCATGGCCGGTCCTAGTCGTTGCACACCTCGATTAGTTCGGCGGCCACCCGCTGGATTTCCGCATATATGGAAATGGCGTCCATCGGCCCGGTGCAGCCCACGGCCGTGGCCTGGCTGGCGTCCGCGCCGGGAGGCAGGAACACGAATGCCATGCCGGGCTGCCAGCCGGGATGCTTGCGCAGGCTGTCATTGAGGATGTCGAGATACTGCGCGCGCGTGAAGACGTGCTTTGCCATTGCTACCTCCGGAGCCACTGCCGATGCGCCGTGCGGGCGCGGGAGTCATGGCGGGGATCGTAGCATGGCAGTACCGGCCGGCGTCACCTTGCGGCGCCGGCCGGCGGGCGGATCAGCACTCGCCCTTCTTGGCGTGGCCAGGTGGGCAGTGGTAGCCCTTGTCCTTGTGGCCTTTATCCTTGTGGTCCTTGTACCCGCCCTGGTCCCAGCGGCCAGGCACCAGCACCCAGCCGTCGCGCGACTGGATCCACCGCGGCGACTCATAGACATAGCCGGGGCGCTCGCGATCCCAGCGGCCCTTCTTCCAGGCGTGCTTGTGGTGGTGGTCGTCCCAGTCCCAGTAGCCGGGCATCCACACATAGCCAGGGCGCGGCGCGGGCACGACCTCGTACATCGGGGCCGGCGGTGGCACGCCGATGGCAATATTGACCGACACCTGGGCCATCGACGTGGCACTGAACGTCAGGCCCGAGCCCAGCACGGCTGCTACCAGGATGGCCCTGGCGGGCCGGAGCACGCGATGTGTCATGGAAGCCCTTTCTTGTGGAGGAACATGCGCACAGTCTAGCGCGCACGCCTTGGCGCGCAATGTAAGAAAGGGTTTCCGATTATCACAACGACGCCGGCGCGCAACAGTGTCTCGCGCGCCGGCGGACTAGTGATCTTCAGCCATCGCCTTGAGTTGGGCCTCGCCCGCGACGCGCGCGGCGTCAGCCGTGGTAAAGGTGTCATCCGAGACGATGGCGCGGCGAATCTGCTGCGCGCCGAAGTCAACCAGCGCGATGATCCACACATAGCGCCCCGCCTGGGGTGCGGTCTGCACGAAAGCTTTCAGGTTGGGCCGGGATTCACTTGCCATGATCCATCTCCTTGCTTGAGGACCAGCTTGGGACGAGCCTGAGACATGCCGCAGCACAGCTGTGCTGGGAACTCTAGCACATGGCCCGCGCACTTACCGGGCACCGGCCTCGTTGCCGTAGGCACGCAATTCGCGCGCCCGCGCCGCCGTCATCCGGGCCATGCAAGACGCGCCCGCCACCCGCGCCGCCGTGCCGCCGGCCGGATCCGCCACATAGGCGCAATTGGCATCGCGGAACTGCAGCCACTCGCGCTGCGCCACCCGCAGCAAACCCGTGCGCGGCGCCACCAGCCGGCGTAGCAAGCCCTGGTAGGCGGTATTCAGCGCAATGTCCTGTTGCCGCAGTTCGGCCGAGGTACAGCCGAGCATGTCGGCCGTCGACCCGGCCTTGGCCATGCAGCGCTCGTATTCCGCGCTCAGGCCATTGCTTTCCGTGGCGCTGGCTGGCGTGGACGCCGCAGTGAGGGTGAAGATGGCAAGGCAGGCGATGGCGCGCATATGGGTTCTCCCTTTCCTTGGTGGCGTGACGCAACGTGGCGGAGGCGTCCGGTACCGCTCAGGCCAGCCAGCGTCCCAGCGTGGCTACCGCGATATTGACCAGCCCGAGTACCAGGTTGGTCCCCACAGCCTGCCGGATCCGGTTCAGGGCGGCACCGGCGGCCGGCCAGTCCTGCGCATCCACGGCCCGGCTCAGCACGCGGTACGGACCAAACCAGACATAGCAGAAAACCACCGCCATGACGATGCCGATGCCCGCCATCAGATGCCAGTTGCGTGGGGCACCGGCCATGCCCACGGCGACCATCATCGCCACGCCACTCAGCACGATGACGATCACCGCGGCCCAGACCCAGGGGAAGAAGCGGCCGAACACGCCGCGCCACAGCCGCAGCCGCGCCGGCGGCTCCAGCACGCTGCCGGCCACCGGCCGCAGGCACAGGTAGGCGAAGAACATGCCGCCCACCCAGATGGTGACGCTGGCAACGTGCAGGAAGCGGAGCAAGGGGTCGGCGATCATGGCGGCATGCGGCGGCGAGGCGCGCTTGGGGGGTGGAAGGGGACGAAGGGGCGAAGCCACATTCTATGTGTTGTGTCCGCCACGGCGAAGACCTGCAAGTCGCGCCGCCACACTTCAGGAAAACCTCCGGGAACCGATAAACGTTCCGTAACATCCAGCGCCGCTTGCGGGCTACACGAAAACGCTGCTTCCGAAGCCCGTTTTTTGGCCCCGCGCGCGTCATTCTTGAACGCCTGATCGCCCGAAACACGCGCCCGAACAATACCCGCGGCCGTGGCCAGCCAGCACGCCTCAGCCGCACCGCAAACCCATCCCTGACCATGGCTCCTGCCCCAGCCAGCGCCCTTTCCCGTGCCGATCTCACGCATCCACGCCCGCTGCTGCGCCGTTGCCTGCCGGCCCTGCTCGCCGCGACGCTGGCCGTGCTGCCCGCGATGCTGCCGCCGGCGGTGACCGCGCAGCCCGCGCCGCAGCGCACCGACCTGGTCGCGCGCGTGGTCTTCAGCCTGCTCGGCTACGCGCGCTGGCCCGTGGAGCGCGACACGGTGCGCCTGTGCGTGGACAACGCCAGCCGCTATTCCGCGCGGCTGATGGAGGGCGGCACGCTCGCCAGCGGGCGGCCGGTGCAGACGCGCCAGGTCGACGTGCTGGCCGACATGCTGCACCCGGCCTGCGATGCTCTCTATGTCGGCGCGATGAACGACGCCCGACGCAAGCGCCTGTCGGCCGAACTGACCGGCCGTCCGGTACTGGTGGTCACCGAGGAAGACTTCGAGTGCGAGGTGGGCAGCATGTTCTGCCTGAACATCCGCGACAACCAGGTCTTGTTCCGCGTCAACCTCGACACGCTGGCCCGCAGCGGCGTGCACGTACACCCCGGCGTGCTGCAACTGGGACGCCGCAAGGGAGCGCCGTCATGAGGGCGCGCAAGCCGGCGCCGGGCACTCCGGTCCGCCCCACACTCTACAGCGTGCTGCGCCGCATCCACCTGGGCGTGGCGCTGATTGCCGTATTCACCGCGGGCGTGTCCCTGACCGCGCTCGGCATGACCGCGCTGCGCGTCTATGCCGACCACAACGTGCGGCTTGTGGCCCGCTCCATCGCCTATACGCTGGAGGCGCCGGTGGTCTTCCACGACCAGGCGGCCACTGGCGAAACGCTGGCGGTGATCGCCGCGTCCGAGGACATCGCGCGCGCCACCGTCTACGACCGCGACAACCGCGTGCTGGCCGAGTGGCGGCGCCCCGGCCAGCCGCAGCTGACTGGCCTGCCCCACGCGCTGGGCGAGTGGCTGAGCATGGGCGCCGTCGACCAGCCGATCCTGCACCAGGCACAGCAGGTCGGCGTGCTGCGCGTCAGCGGCGACCCGCGCAACCTGCTGCACTTCCTGCTGCAGGGCGCTCTGGGCCTGCTGGGCTGCCTGCTGCTGACCGCGGTCGGCGCGCACTACCTGGCCAGCCGGCTGCTGGTGCAGATCGTCGAACCACTGCGCAACCTGATGCGAGTGGCACACGCGGTGCGCTCCGAGCGCGATTTCGCACAGCGCACGCCACCCGCCAGCATCGAAGAACTCAACGCGCTCAGCGAAGACTTCAACGGCCTGCTGGACGAACTACAGACCTGGCAGAACCAGCTGCAGCACGAGAACCGCTCGCTCGCCCACCGTGCCAACCACGATGCGCTGACCGGCTTGCTCAACCGCGCGGCCTTCGTCGAGGCGCTCGAGCGCGCCGTGCGCCATGCCGCCGCCAACGACGAGTACGCGGCGGTGCTGTACCTGGACAGCGACGATTTCAAGCGCATCAACGACCACCACGGCCATGCCGCCGGCGACGCGGTGCTGGTGGCCGTGGCCCAGCGCATCCGCGCCAGCCTGCGCGCCGGTGACACCGTGGCACGCATCGGCGGCGACGAATTCGCGGTGCTGGCCGCCGCGCTGCGCGCGCCCCGCGACGCCATCCATATCGCCGAACATATCCTGCAGGCCATGGCCGCCCCGATCGCCCTGCCCGACGGCAGCACGGTGCGAGCGTCGCTGAGCATCGGCCTGGCCGTCTTCCCCGTCCACGCGCAAGGCAGCCAGGCGTTGCTGCACGCTGCCGACGCCGCCATGTACGGCGCCAAGCGGCGCTCCGGCGGCATCTGGCAAAGCGCCGAACCGCGCCTGGACGTCACGCTGTGAGAATCCTCATGACCGAACCTTCTGCCCTGCGCTGTTTGATGCCGCGCTGGAAATTCTGGACGGCAAGGCCGTCTTCAGTCCCCGAACGGATTGGGCGCGCGGTTCTCCAGCGCTTCGTTCAGGTCGAACTCGTCGCGCACCTTGTCCACCACCGCGCGGATGCTGGCCTCATAGCCAGTAGCGTTGCCGAAGCCTGTCATATTCCAGTTGCGGCCGCGGGCATCTCGGGGATGCGGCACCGGGGCCGGTACCCGCACTTTGGCCCCGTCCTCACCGATTTCATAGATTTCCTGGATGCGCCGGCTCACCTCATCCTGCAGGGCATGCCGGCCGCGCTCGCGCTTGGCCATGACTGACTCCACGATGGATCCGGGGCCATCCTAGCACGGGGGTACGGGTAAGCTCAAAGGGCCGTCTTGGCCGCCTGGTAGGCAGCGTAGAGGCGCTGGAAAACCGGCCCCGGCACACCCTTGCCAACGGTGCGGCCGTCGATCGTCACCACCGGCAGCAGCTCCTTGCTGGCTGACGACAGCAGCACCTCGTCGGCGGCAAACACCGCTTCCTTTGCAATCCGGCGCGCCTCCATTGGAATCTCCAACGCCGCGCAGATCTCCTCCATAAAGCCGTAGCGGATGCCTTCGAGGATCAGGTTGTCCTTGGGCGGCGCCAGCACGCGGCCATCGCGCACCACCCAGACGTTGGACGACGACGCCTCCGTCAGCCAGCCATCCCGGAACTGGATCGCCTCGGTCGCGCCATGCTCCGCCGCATGCTGCGCGGCCAGCACGTTGCCCAGCAGCGAGGTCGACTTGATCTGGCAGTTCAGCCAGCGCCGGTCCTCCATCGTCACGCACGCCACGCCCTGCTCGCGCATCTGCGCCGATGGCAGTGCCATGGGGTTGGTCATGATCAGCACCGTCGGCACCACTTCCTTCGGGAAGGCATGGGCACGCTTGGCCACGCCGCGCGTCACCTGGATGTAGACCATCTGGTCTGACATGCCGTTGGCCTCCACCACCTCGCCGATCAGTTCCATCCACTGACCCGCACTGTGCGGATCGGGAATCCCGATGGCCTCCAGACTGCGATGCAGCCGCGCCAGATGCTGCGCGCCGCGGAACGGCTTGCCGCCGTAATACGGGATGACTTCGTAGATACCGTCGCCGAAGATGAAGCCGCGGTCGAGGACGGGGATGCGGGCTTCGGAGAGTGGGGTCAGGGTGCCGTTGAGGTGGACGACGGGGTCGGTCATGGTGGGCTTGAACGGAAGAAATGGAGGGAATGCATTGATTGTTCCACACCGCTCTCGGGAGGCTTATGCAAGATTCGCATGACGGCGCCGTGGTCCGCGGCGCGCGAATCGCGACTCCATGGCACACCAGAACCAAAACCCGTAAAGCAAAAACCCGCAGGGCTTGCGCCGTGCGGGTTTTGTCTGAATTCTGGCGGAGAGAGGGGGATTCGAACCCCCGATGGGCTATTAACCCATACACGCTTTCCAGGCGTGCGACTTAAACCACTCATCCATCTCTCCGGGAAGTCCGCGATTATAGCAGAGTTGTCCGACGAATCCAGTGCTTCGTCGCGATACTTCGCCTTACCCTGCCCTACCCCTTGCGCAGGTAGGTCACCAGCCGGTCGATCACCGGCGCATTGCGCGGCGTCAGCAGGCTGACAATGATGGCCACGGCAAACCCCGCGGGCACGCCAAAGGCGCCGGACGCGATCGGGTCGACGCCGAACCAGCGGTTGCCGAAAATGCCGGTCATCTTCGTGAAGAACGGATAGTTGACGAAGATGTAGTACACCGCCACGGCCAGCCCTGCGGCCATGCCGGCCACGGCGCCGGCGGCGGTGGTGCGGCGCCAGAAGATGCCGAGCACCAGCACCGGGAAGAAGCTGGATGCGGCCAGCGAGAAGGCTGCGCCCACCAGGAACAGGATATTGCCCGGCCGCAGCGAGGTGACGTAAGAGGCAAACAGCGCTACGCCAAGCAGCACGATCTTGGCGGTCGTCACCCGCCGCTGATGGCTCGCCTGCCTGTCGACCATGTGATAGAAGACATCGTGCGACAGCGCATTGGCGATCGTCAGCAGCAGCCCGTCGGCAGTGGACAGCGCCGCCGCCAGCGCCCCGGCCGCGATCAGGCCGGAGATCACGTACGGCAGCCCGGCGATTTCCGGGGCGGCGAGCACGATCATGTCGGGCTGCAGCAGGATTTCGGCCCACTGCACGATGCCGTCGCCGTTGACGTCGCGGATGCCGAATACCGGCGGGTCGACCTTGCGCCATTGCACCACCCACTGCGGCAGCTCGGCATATGAGGTGCCGACCAGGTGCGTAAAGAACTCGTACTTGACCAGCGCCGCCAGCGTGGGCGCGGACACATAGAGCAAGGCGATGCAGAACACCGCCCAGGCTACGGAATTGCGCGTTTCCTTGACCGACGGCGTGGTGTAGAGCCGCGTCAGGATATGCGGCAGGCTGGCGGTACCGACCATCAGGCAGAACACCAGCAGCACGAAATTGAGCCGCTTGGTCTTGCGCTCCTGCTCCGACTCCGCGGGATAAGGCTCGGTGGAGGACAGCGAATGGCGGCTGCGCGCGAGCGCATCTTCGCGCTGCTGATTCCATTGCTGCTGCGCGGTGCCCGCATCGCGCGGGAACTCCAGCCGCTCGCGCTCCAGTGCCTTGAGCTCGCGCAGCGGGGCGTTGCGCGCACGCAGGTCCTGCAGGCGCGCGTCTAGCGCGTCGCGTTCCTGCATGAAGGAATCCGGCAGCCGGGCGATGCGTTCCTGCAGCAGGATGGCCTGCTGCTTGTAGTATTCGCGCACGGCCTGCTCGGCGGGCTCGCGTTCGAGTTGCTGCTCGCGCGCGTCGAGCTGCGCCAGCAGCGTGCCGTAGCTCAGTTGCGGCAGCGGTTCCTGGTGGTGCTTCCACGCGATCATCGACACCGTAACCAGGAAGGCGGCGATCATCATGATGTACTGCGCCACCTGGGTCCACGTGACCGCGCGCATGCCGCCGAGGAACGAGCAGACCAGGATGCCCGCCAGCCCGAAGAAGATGCCGACGGCAAACTCCACGCCGATAAAGCGCGTCACCACCAGGCCCACGCCCTGGATCTGCGCCACCAGGTAGACGAACGAACACAGCGAGGCCGCCAGCACGGCGATGGCGCGCACCGGCAGGTTGCCGCCGGGCTTGCCGTTGCCGTAGCGCGCGGCAAGGAAATCGGGGATGGTATAGCCGCCGTACTTGCGCAGGTATGGCGCCAGCAGAAAGGCCACCAGGCAGTAGCCGCCGGTCCAGCCCATCACATAGGCCAGGCCTTCATAGCCGGACGAGAACAGGATGCCGGCCAGGCCGATAAAGGACGCGGCGCTCATCCAGTCGGCCGCGATCGCCATGCCGTTGAACAAGGCCGGCACGCGCCGCGAGGCGACGTAGTACTCGTTCAGGTCCGAGGTGCGGCAGATCAGCCCGATGCAGGCATAGATCGCGATGGTGACAAACAGGAAGACATAGCCGAGCCACAGCGCATCGGCATTGGAGCGCTCCAGCAGCCCCATCATGGCGACGAAACCGAACAGCCCTAGCGTGAACAGGCCGTAGTACAGCAGCAGCCGGCGGCGAAAGCGCGACTGGGCATCGGGCATGGGGGCGGCGGTCCGTGGTCGGTGGGGCGCTATCGTAACAAACCCGCCGGCGCGCGGAAACGCGGCGGCGGGTTCGGCGGCAGATGCACGGCTACGGGATTACTGCGCCTGCTTGAGCTGCTCCAGGATCGCCGGGTTCTCCAGCGTCGAGGTGTCCTGCGTGATTTCCTCACCCTTGGCCAGCGACCGCAGCAGGCGCCGCATGATTTTGCCCGAGCGCGTCTTGGGCAGGTTGTCGCCAAAGCGGATGTCCTTGGGCTTGGCGATCGGGCCGATTTCCTTGCCGACCCAGTTGCGCAGCTCGGTGGCGATCTTGACGGCCTCTTCGCCAGTGGGACGCGCGCGCTTCAGTACGACGAAGGCGCAGATCGCCTCGCCGGTCATGTCGTCCGGGCGGCCCACCACCGCGGCTTCGGCCACCAGCGAGTTCGCCACCAGCGCCGACTCGATCTCCATCGTGCCCATGCGGTGCCCCGACACGTTCAGCACGTCGTCGATGCGGCCCATGATGGTGAAGTAGCCGGTGTCCTTGTCGCGGATCGAGCCGTCGCCGGCCAGGTAGAGGTTGCCGCCGAGCTCCTCGGGGAAATAGCTCTTCTTGAAGCGCTCCGGATCCCCCCAGATGGTGCGGATCATTGCCGGCCACGGGCGCTTGACCACCAGGATGCCGCCGTTGCCGTTGGGCAGGTCATGGCCGGTCTCGTCGACGATCGCGGCCATGATGCCCGGCAGCGGCAGCGTGCACGAGCCCGGCACCAGCGGCGTCGCGCCCGGCAGCGGCGTGATCATGTGGCCGCCGGTCTCGGTCTGCCAGAAGGTGTCGACGATCGGGCAGCGCTCGTTGCCGATGTTCTTGTAGTACCACATCCAGGCTTCGGGGTTGATCGGCTCGCCCACGGTGCCGAGCAGGCGCAGGCTGGACAGGTCGTATTGCTTGGGGTGGATCTTCTCGTCGGCCTCGGCGGCCTTGATCAGCGAGCGGATCGCGGTCGGCGCGGTGTAGAAGATGCTGACCTTGTGGCGCGCGATCATGTCCCAGAAGCGGCCGGCGTTGGGGTACGTGGGCACGCCTTCGAACACCACCTGGGTGGCGCCAGCGGCCAGCGGGCCATAGGCAATATAGGTATGGCCGGTGACCCAGCCGATGTCCGCGGTACACCAGAACAGGTCGTCGGGCTTGATGTCGAAGGTCCACTTCATCGTCATCAGCGCCCATAGCAGGTAGCCGCCGGTGCTGTGCTGCACGCCCTTGGGCTTGCCGGTGGAGCCGGAGGTGTAGAGCACGAACAGCGGATGCTCGGCGCTCACCGGCTCGGCTTCGCAGGTGTCCGGCTGGTCCGCGCTGACGTCTTCCATCCAGCGGTCGCGGCCTTCGGTCCAGGCCACGTTGCCGCCGGTGCGGCGGTAGACGATCACGTTCTTGACGGCGTCGCAGCCGCCCAGTGCCAGCGCATCATCGGCGATCGCCTTCAGCGGCAGCGCCTTGCCGCCGCGCATCTGCTCGTCGGCGGTGATCAGCGCCACCGCGCCGACGTCCACTAGCCGCTCCTGCAGCGACTTGGCCGAGAAGCCGCCGAACACCACCGAATGCGTGGCACCTAGCCGTGCGCAGGCCTGCATCGCCACCACGCCTTCGATCGACATCGGCATGTAGATCACGACCCGGTCGCCCTTCTTGATGCCAAGCGACTTCAGGCCATTGGCGAAGCGGCAGACCTTGCCATGCAGCTCGCGGTAGGTGACGCGGCTGACGGTGCCGTCGTCGGCCTCGAACACGATCGCGACCTTGTCGGCGTTGCCGTTCTGCAGATTGCGGTCCAGGCAGTTGTAAGACGCGTTGAGCTCGCCGTCTTCGAACCACTTGTAGAACGGCGCGTTGCTCTCGTCCAGTACCTTGGTGAAGGGCTTGTTCCAGTGCAGCAACTCACGCGCGTGGCGGGCCCAGAAGCCCTCATAGTCGCGCTCGGCTTCTTCGCACAGCGCCTGATAGGCCTCCATGCTGGGGATCGCGGCTTGCCTGGCGAATTCCTCGGGCGGGTTGAACACGCGATGCTCGTGCATCACCGATTCGATAGCGGACATAGGTCTTGTCTCCTGACTTTGGACTGGCTTTGGCTGCCACGTTACGCCCGACGCCTTACTGAAACCTGACGCTCGGCGGCTGCGCGCGCCCACGGCACGGTTGGGGCAGTTCCCGGTGCGCATGCTGCAGCGCAGCAGGAACAGTCCAGCCATCGGGGGCGAAAGTGCGGCCTTCTCCATTAGGCTAGCACAGCTATAATGCCGCGACCCCTATACCTGAACGCGGCGCTGACCCTTGCCGCGCTCCCCAGGCCCACCAGCCCGCCGTGCCATATGCCGGCCCGCACGCCGGACGACCGAGGCAGTAACCTGTGTCCGCCAACCCTCCCGTCCAGACCTCCGCCTCCCCCCCCCGTCTACGCCCTCTTCCTGATCGCCTCGATGGCGCTGGTCGGCAGCAATGTCGGACTGGGCAAATCGATCATCGCGCATGTGCCGGTGCTGTTGTTCGCGCTGCTGCGCTTTGTCATCGCCATCATCTGCCTGGCGCCGTGGTACCGGCCGGCGCGCATGCGCCGCGTCTCGCGCGGCGAATGGCTGAACCTGTTCCTGCAGGCGTTCTTCGGCACCTTCCTGTTTACGCTGCTGATGCTCAACGGCGTGCGGCTGACCAGCGCCATGGCCGCAGGCGTGATCACCAGCACCATCCCCGCCACGGTGGCGATCCTGTCCTGGCTGCTGCTGCGCGAGCGGCTGTCGCGGCGCACGGTGGCATCGGTGCTGCTGGCGGTGGCCGGTATCGCCGTGCTCAATATCGCCCGCGGCGACTCGCATGGCACCGGCAGCGGCAGCCAGGCCTGGCTGGGCAACCTGATGATCCTGGGCGCGGTGGCGTGCGAATCGATCTACGTGATCCTGTCGCGCCGGCTCACGCAAACGCTGGCAGCAATCGAGATCTGCGCCTATACGCACCTGATCGGCGGGCTGCTGATGCTGCCGCTGGGCCTGGCGCCGCTGCTGACCTTCGATGCCTCGACGGTACCTACGCAGACCTGGCTGATGCTGCTCTGGTATGCGCTGTCGGCCAGCGTGTTCTCCTTCTGGCTGTGGATGAAGGGCATCCGGCATGTGCCGGGGCAAGTAGCGGGCGTGTTCACCTCGGTGCTGCCGGTGGCGGCAGCCACCTACGGCATCGCCTTCCTGGGGGAGAAGCCGGGCTGGCCGCACGGCGTGGCGCTGGCGTGCGTGCTGGCCGGAATCGTGCTGGCGAGCTGGCCGGGCCGGATCGCGCGCGGCGCGTGGCGCGGCAAGGCGGCCGGCGCGGATCCGGGCGCGGCGGGCTGAGCCACGCGGGCGAGAAATGGTAACGGTCTTCGGTTACGGTCGGTAACACAGCCCGGTCATCTGCGCTTGGTACAATCCACGCCGACTTTCAACTCGCCGACACCGCCCCGCCCATGGCTTCCAATCCAATGACCAGGCCGCAGACCATGCGGCCGATCCCGAGCATCATCTTCGCGTCGCGCTGGCTGCAGTTGCCGCTTTACCTGGGCCTGATCGTGGCCCAGGGCGTCTATGTTTACCATTTCCTGGTCGAAGTCTGGCACCTGCTGGCGCATGTGACGGAATTCGACGAGAACAAGATCATGCTGGTGGTGCTGGGCCTGATCGACGTGGTGATGATCTCCAACCTGCTGATCATGGTGATCGTGGGCGGCTACGAGACCTTCGTGTCGCGCCTGGGCATCGACAACCACCCGGACGAGCCGGAGTGGCTGGACCACGTCAACGCCGGCGTGCTCAAGGTCAAGCTGTCGATGGCGCTGATCGGGATTTCGTCGATCCACCTGCTGAAGACCTTTATCGATGCGGAGCAGCGCACGACCCACACCATCATGTGGCAGGTGGCGATCCACATTGCCTTCCTCGCCTCTGCGGTGGCCATGGCCTGGGTGGACCGGATGGTGTCACACCCGGCCGGCACCCATGCGAAGTCAGGGACACATTGAGACGACGCTGAGCGTTGGCTTCACACCGGACCGCGGCCATGTGCCGCGGTTTTTTGTTTTGAGGCGCCGGCGCCACCTCCACGCGTGTAGACCGATGTATGCAGACGGGCAGAAGGCCCCGGCTCAGTGTATGATTTCGCGCTGTGTTTCACCGCTGCCCACCCCCCACAAAATGACTGTCATCAAGCAAGAAGACCTCATCCAGAGCGTCGCCGACTCCCTGCAGTACATCAGCTACTACCACCCGATGGACTACATCACCAGCCTGGGCCGCGCCTATGAGCTGGAGCAGAGCCCGGCGGCCAAGGACGCGATCGCACAGATCCTGACCAACAGCCGCATGTGCGCAGAGGGCAAGCGCCCGATCTGCCAGGACACCGGCATCGTCACGATCTTCGTCAAGGTGGGGATGGACGTGCGCTGGGATGGCGCCACCATGGGCCTGACGGACATGATCAATGAAGGCGTGCGCCGCGGCTACACGCACCCGGACAACGTGCTGCGCGCGTCGATCGTCAGCCCGCCCGAAGGCGCCCGCAAGAACACCAAGGACAACACCCCGGCCGTGATCCACTACGAGGTCGTGCCGGGCAACACCGTCGACATCCAGGTCGCGGCCAAGGGCGGCGGCTCGGAGAACAAGTCCAAGTTCGTGATGCTGAACCCGTCCGACTCGATCGTCGACTGGGTGCTGAAGACCGTGCCGACCATGGGCGCGGGCTGGTGCCCGCCGGGCATGCTGGGCATCGGCATCGGCGGCACGGCCGAGAAGGCCATGGTGATGGCCAAGGAATCGCTGATGGAGTCCATCGACATCCAGGACATCATCGCCCGCGGCCCGAAGGACTGGGTCGAGGAACTGCGCGTCGAGCTGTACGAGAAGGTCAATGCGCTGGGCATCGGCGCGCAGGGCCTGGGCGGCCTGGCCACCGTGCTGGACGTCAAGATCATGGCCTGCCCGACGCACGCCGCATCCAAGCCGGTCGCGATGATCCCCAACTGCGCCGCCACCCGCCACGTGCACTTCACGCTGGACGGCAGCGGCCCGGCCAAGCTGGAAGCGCCTGACCTGTCGCAATGGCCGGAGGTCGAGTGGGAACCGAACACCGAGACCTCCAAGCGCGTCGACCTGAACACGCTGACGCCGGAAGAAGTCGCCTCGTGGAAGCCGGGCCAGACCCTGCTGCTCAACGGCAAGATGCTGACCGGCCGCGACGCCGCGCACAAGCGCATCGCCGACATGCTGGCCAAGGGCGAGAAGCTCCCGGTGGACTTCAAGAACCGCGTGATCTACTACGTCGGCCCGGTCGATCCGGTGCGCGACGAGGCAGTCGGCCCGGCCGGCCCCACCACCGCCACGCGCATGGACAAGTTCACCGAGATGATGCTGGCCGAAACCGGCCTGATCTCGATGATCGGCAAGGCCGAGCGCGGCCCTGTGGCGATCGAAGCCATCAAGAAGCACAAGTCGGCCTACCTGATGGCCGTGGGCGGCGCCGCCTACCTGGTGGCCAAGGCAATCAAGGAAGCCAAGGTGGTCGGCTTCGAAGACCTCGGCATGGAAGCGATCTACGAGTTCGACGTCAAGGACATGCCGGTGACGGTCGCCGTGGACAGCGAAGGCACCTCGGTGCACAAGACCGGCCCGGCCGAATGGCAAGCCAAGATCGGCAAGATCCCGGTCGCCGCGCTGTAAGCAAGGCAACGCGGTAGAATCTGCCGTCGCGCTCGAAAAAAGCCGGGTTCCGACCCGGCTTTTTTTTGCCCAATTTTCTGTTGCCCTCCCCTCCCGTGAACCCCGCACCCATCGGCGTCTTCGATTCCGGCCTTGGCGGCCTGTCCGTGCTGCGCGAGATCCGCACGCTGCTGCCGCATGAATCGCTGCTATACCTGGCCGATTCGAAATACGCGCCGTACGGCGAGAAGCCCGAGAAATTTGTCGAAGCGCGCACCCTGCAGGCCTGCGCATGGCTGATCGCCCAAGGCTGCAAGGCGCTGGTGATCGCCTGCAACACGGCCACCGGCCATGCCGTGGAACTGCTGCGCAAGCAACTGCCGCTTCCGATCATCGGTGTGGAACCGGGCCTGAAGCCGGCCGCCGCGGCCAGCCGCAGCAAGGTGGTGGGCGTGCTGGCGACCGCCAATACGCTCAAGAGTGCCAAATTCGCGCGGCTGCTGGCGTCGCTGGATGGCGAAAGCCGCTTTATCTGCGAAGCCGGCCTTGGCCTGGTGTCGCTGATCGAGCAAGGCGATGTCGACGGCCCCGCCGTACGCGAGCGCCTCGATGCCTACCTCACGCCCATGCTCGAAGCCGGCGCCGACACGCTGGTGCTGGGATGCACCCACTACCCTTTCCTCTCCGGCACCATCCGCGCGATGGTGGGCGACCAGCTGGCGCTGGTGGACACCGGTAGCGCGATTGCGCGCCAGCTCGCGCGCAAGCTGGCCGAGCACGGCATGGCTGCCGCGCCCGATGCCACGCCGCACGACCGCTTTGCCTCCACCAAGGACGCCGCGCACCTGCGTGCCATGGCAGCCACGCTGCTGCAGGTGCAGGCCGATGCCGAGACAGTGGTGATTGAGCCGGCGCCCGCGCTGTAGCCGACACTGCGGCCGGTCCCCTCCCTACTGCAGAAAGCCCAGCGGACGGTGCTCCCGCACCTCGGGCTTGATTGCATGCTCCTGGCGCAGCTGCGCCAGGAATTCATCCGGTGTCAGCGCCTCACCCAGCAGCACGCACTGGCGCTTGACGGTGGCGAAGTCGCCCGGCGTCAGGCAATCCATTGCATCGAGTTCGCGGCGCATGGCGTCGGTCAGGCGAGACTCTTCGCCATCGAGCGCCTCGTCGACGAACATCGTCGCCCGCTGCGCGGGCTTCAACGACAGGAAACGGATCTTGAACGAGAAGCGCCGCAGCGCGGCCTCGTCGATGCGGTCGAACAGGTTGGTGGTGCAGACAAAGATGCCGTTGAAGCGTTCCATGCCCTGCAGCATCTCGTTGACCTCGGAGATCTCATAGTTGCGCACCGCCTGCTGGCGACTCTGCATGAAGCTGTCGGCCTCGTCCAGCAGCAGCACCGCACCGTCTTCCTCGGCGCGGGCAAACATGGCGGCGATCTGCTGCTCGGTCTCGCCGACGTACTTGCTCATCAGGTCCGAGGCGCGGCGGATCATCAGCGGCAGGTCCAGCTCGGCGGCGATATGCTCGGCCAGCGCGGTCTTGCCGGTGCCGGGCGGGCCGTAGAAGCAAAGCGTGCCGCGCTGGCGCACGCGCAGGGCTTCGACGATCTTCACCACCTCGTAGCGGGTTTCGAGATGCAGGTTCTCCAGCCGGTAGTGCGTGACCACCGGTCGGGCCTCGGCTTCCGGGCGCAGCCCCATGGCGCGGTCGGCGTGCTCGAGCTGGCGCAGGATCAGCGCTTCCACCGGCTCTTCCACATCGGGCCGCGCCAGCTCGACGAAGCGCGCAGCGGACTGTACCTGTGCCGGCGTCAGCGTCTTGCGCGCGGCGAGCCCGGCGATGAAGGCATCGCTGACGTCCAGCCCGCCCAAGTGCTTGCGGATGATGTTCTCGCGCACCAGCGGCGGCGGGATCTTCAACTCCAGGTGGAACTGGAAGCGGCGCAGGTAAGCCGGGTCGATCTGGCGAATCGAGTTGGAGATCCAGATCACCGGCACCGGGTTCTGCTCAAGCGTCTGGTTGACCCAGGCCTTGCCGTTCACCGAGGCGCGCGTGTCTTCCTGGCCGAACAGGCTCATCAGCTCGCGCGCGCTGCCGGGAAAGACGTCTTCCACCTCGTCGAACAACAGCGCGGTATGCGCACGCCCGCGCAGGAAGGCCTGCGACACCTGCAGCGAGCGGTAGCGGTCCTTGCCCGACAGGCTGTTGCCGTCGCGGTCCAGGCAATCGACCTCGTACAGTTCGCAACCTGCCTCACGCGCCAGCAGCCGCGCGAACTCGGTCTTGCCGGTGCCGGGCGGGCCGTAGATCAGCACGTTGACGCCGCTGGCGTGCTGGCGCGTGGCATTGGACAGCAGCGCGCACAGGTAGCGCGCGTCGGTCTCGACATGGGGATAGTCGGCGGTGGTCAGCGTGGGCGGAGCGGCCGGGCGGGTGAAGACCGCCATCATCTCGGCCTCGTTGGCGTAGTTGCCCAGCAGCACGTGCAGCAGGCGGTCGGACAGCCGCATCAGGTCGCCGAGGTCGGTCACGCTGTTTTCCGGGAGCGGCTGTTCGATCAGGTTCAGCGTCTCCAGCCGCGAGCCCGGGCGCAGCGAGGCGGCCACGTCAGCCGCGCCGGCGCCGGTCAGCCCAGCCAGGATCTGGAACGCTTCCTGGCTGTGCGCCACCTTGCAGTCGACCATTACCGCGCGCAGGTCGCGCTTGTACTTGGCCAGCGCCGCGTACAGCAGCAGCTTGCGCTCGTGCTCGGGCAGGTCCAGCACATGGCTGAGCATGTCGATATTGCGCACCAGCAGCACGCGCTCGCCTTCCAGCCGCTGGGCGATGGCCGCGGCCGAGGCGTCGAACACCGCGAACATGTCCTTCGCGTGGTGCTTGACGTACTCGTCCAGGTAATAGAACAGCGCGCTTTCATCGAAGGCGCTGTTCCACTGGCCGTGGCGATCCAGGAACTCTTCAGGGGTCAGGCGCGAAGCGCCCTTCCAGGCAGGCATGTCGGCGCAGCGCGCGGCCAGGAAGCGCTGCACGCGCAGCACCACGCCGTACGGCCACACCATTTCCTGCGCGCTGACGGTCAGGACATCGTTGATATTGCTGCGCAAATTGAAGCGCGGGCCCAGCACGCACACCACGCGCAGGGCAAACTGGGCGCACATCCAGTCCAGCGCGGAGCTGGACGACGTCCCGGCCATGGAGCGCAGAATCGTCGAGCGGTCATCTTCAGCGGAACGTGTGAAGTCCATGGACGGGTTCCCCGAGCGCGCCGTGGCGGGCGCGCGACCGGCGCACCGCCTCGTCTGCAGTTTCTTCCTATGCTAGCGCGCTTTGCCCCCCTCCGCGCACGCACGGAAAGATCAGGCGCCAGCGATTGTGGCCTGGGCCACCGAAGCATCCGGTTGGTTGCGGGCGCGCAAACCCGCACGAGATTGCGCTAAGCGTTCCAAAACGCTGCCTGGATTTGGGGGTATAACGTGTCGTGGCAGAAATTTCCAGTTGCGACGCACAAATCACAACAAATAAGAATCATTATCGTTTATACTACCGCGCTGACACGCTGCCCCAGAGTGGCGCTCCCACGGCAACCCTGTTGAAGGAGCGTTTATCATGGAATTGCTGCTCAGCCTGCTGGTCGGTTGCGGCATCTCGCTGATCCTGTTTTATCGCAAGTGACGGTGCGCCAGCGCCGCTGCGTGCACCGCTGCAGGCGTCCTCGCGCCTGCCGGCAGACTTTTGTTGTTGACACATGTTCGATCAACGCTTCTTCAAGATTACGCTCGCCGTTCTGCTGTTCCACGCCGGCCTGCTTTACCTGATCCAGAGCGGCCTGGGGCGCAAGCTGACCGAGGCCGTGATCGCGCCCGAGATCATCGCGCGCATCATCCCGCTCGAACAGCCCAAGCAGGAAGCCCCGCCTGAGCCGCCCAAGCCCAAACCCAAGCAGGAAACGCCGCCCAAGCAGGTGAAGATCACCACGCCCAAGCCGACGCCGCCGCAACCCCGGCCGACGCCGCAGGCGGTGGCCAACCTGCCGCCCACGCCGAACGCACCCGAGGCCCCGCCGGCACCTCCCGCTCCGCCGGCACCGGCGCCTGAGCCCACACCGGCCCCGGTGGCAACCGCCCCGCGCGCGGTCGGCATCGGCGAAATCCAGTGCTCGTCGCCGCAGCCGAAGTATCCTTCCCAGTCGCGCCGCATGGGCGAGACCGGCAAGGCCGTAATCCGGCTGACCACCGACGAGAGCGGCAAGGTCATCAAGACCGCGGTGGTATCGTCGAGCGGCTCGTCGCGCCTGGACCAGGCAGCAGTGGAAGCGGTGCAGGCGATGCGCTGCAAGCCTTACATGGACAACGGCCGTGCTGTCGCGGTCACGGCACAGCAGCCGATCGGCTTCGAACTGAACTAAATCACTGAACCGATCGCGCGATCCGATTTCTGATCTCTGATCTGACCTAACCCAAGCGAACTCACCAGGAACCAACACATGCAGGACCTCGGACTCTCCCACCTCTGGGCGCAAGGCGACTTCGTCATGCGTGCGACCGCCATCATTCTGCTGATCATGTCGCTCGCCTCTTGGATCGTGATCCTTACCAAGGCGTGGGATCTGTTCCGCCTGAAGAAGATGGCGCAAGGCGCGGAAAAGCGCTTCTGGCACTCTGATGACTTCGACCACGCGCTCGAAACCCTGGGCGCGAGCGACGCCAACCCGTTCCGCACGCTGGCCGTGGCCGGCAGGGAAGCCACCCAGCACCACCGCGCCAGCCAGCCCCAGCTGCACGACGTGATGGATATCTCCGACTGGCTGACGCGCTCGCTCAAGAGCTCCATCGATGACTCGGTGGCGCGCATGCAGTCGGGCCTGGCGGTGCTGGCTTCGGTGGGCTCGACAGCGCCGTTCGTCGGCCTGTTCGGCACGGTGTGGGGCATCTACCACGCGCTGATCGGCATCGGTGCCTCGGGCGTACCGACCATCGACAAGGTGGCCGGCCCGGTGGGCGAGGCGCTGATCATGACCGCCTTCGGCCTGGCCGTGGCAATCCCGGCCGTGCTGGGCTATAACGCACTCACCCGCGGCAACAAGTCGGTGATCTCGAAGCTGAACCGCTTTGCGCACGACCTGCACGCCTACTTCGTGACCGGTGCCCGTGTGCGCCCGACCGGTGCCCGCACCGAGGACGGCACCGTGCGCCTGGCCGCGGCACAGCGCTAAACCGCAAGTAAGGAAGTCATCATGGCATTCGGTACTCTCGACGGCGACGACGACGAGGTGATGAGCGAGATCAACATGACGCCGCTGGTCGACGTCATGCTGGTGCTGCTGATCATCTTCATCATCACCATTCCCGTGATCAACCACGCGGTGAAGGTCGACCTGCCGCGCGCCACCAACACCCCGAACGACCCCAAGCCGCAGAACATCAACGTCATCATCGACGCGAGCGGCAAGGTCTTCTGGAACCAGGTGGAAGTGGACCAGGCCACGCTGGAAAACAATATCTCGCTGGCCGCCAAGCAGGAGCCTCAGCCTGAGCTGCACCTGCGCGCGGACCGCGAGGTGCGCTACGAGCGCGTGGCCGAGGTGATGGCCGCCGCGCAGCATGGCGGCCTGGGCAAGATCGGCTTTATCACCGAACCCAAGCAGTAAGCGGGCGCCGCCAGGCATCCCGGCCAGGAAGGGCATCCCTCGGGATGCCCTTCTGTCGTTTACGGCTCCGCTCCGTTGCCCGAACCGGGACGCGAACAGGGACGGATTACCCCGCCACAACAGCGCGGCCAGGGTCGCATCGTCGTTTGCCGAATCTTAGCCAACTCTATTGTAATGATAACAATTCTCATTTAATATATTTCCATCGACGCGCCGCTACCGGCGCACCCTCATTGCAGAACGGAGCCAGATGATGAGCACACTTTCCCTGCCGCTGTCGCAACCGCGTGAAGTCACCCGCCGCCGGCTGTCGCTGCGCCGCGTCGAGGTGGCCGCCCAGCCGCGCCGTGAGACGGCAGTTGCGAAGGCAGCCCCGTCGACCATCGCCTCCGTCAAGTCGGCCGTGGCCGCCCTGCCCGCCCGCATCGAGGCACTGGTACGCGACAGCCTGTTATCCGCCCCCGCGGGTGAGCCGGTGGCGCTGGACGCCATCATGCGCGGCGCGAGCACACTGCCGATCCTGCATAACGGCGAGGTCTACACGCTGCGCGTCACGCGCTACGGCAAGCTGATCCTGACGAAATAACACGCCCCGGCGGCGATTCCGTTGCGCTGAAGCCGATGGGAAGGATTTGAGACCCGCGTTCGCCGCGGGCGCCACGAACGTGGCAGTAAAGACTTTTGTGGGGACCACCTCGGAACGAGGTGTTGGGCAGTAGCCAGGTGGGCGTACCGCCGGCGGGATTTCAGACCCCTCGCCAGGCCGGCCCGGATCCAGCCATGCCCTCTTTTATTGCGCCCCGCAGGCCATGCCTTCGGGGCATTTTCATGGGCCGGCGTGGTCGCCGGCCACGGATCTTACAGGCCCAGCGCGGCGATGCCGGCGCGCGCGATCTGCGCGTCTTCGGTCGACTTCACGCCCGACACGCCCACGGCACCGACCACCTGGTCGTTGCAGACGATGGGCACGCCGCCCTCCAGCATGCCTTGCAGCACCGGCGCGGTCATGAACGAGTAGCGGCCGTTGTTGATCATGTCTTCGTAGATCTTCGACTCACGACGGCCCAGTGCCGAGGTACGGGCCTTCTCTCCAGCAATGTAGGCGGAAATCGGTGCGGCGCCGTCCAGGCGCTGCATGGCCAGCAGATGGCCGCCGTCATCCACCACCACGATGGACACGGCCCAGTGATGGTTCTTCGCCTCGGTTTCCGCTGCGGCCATGATCTTCTTCACGTCGTCTGCCGTCAGAACCGTCTTTTGCTGCATGCCACTCTCCTGGTCATTCATTTGTTGAATGCGCAAGTATAGCGCCGCACCCCCGCCATCGCCATGGCGGCCGCCGCTTGGGGCAAGGCTTCCGGGCTATCCGCACAAAGCAGAATGGCCCGCGCGGGGCGGGCCATTCCGGTCAGGTGGTCAGGTGGTACCAGTGGCGAATATCAGGCGCCGTCGCTGAACGAGTCGCGCGACCCCATGCGTGCGCCGTCAGTGTACGGGTCGGTCTTGCCGACGCGCGCGCCATCGGTGTACGTATCGAACTTGCCCGCCTTGGCACCGTCGGTGTATGGATCGACTGCGCCGATCTTGGCGCCGTCCAGGTACGGATCGACCTTGCCAGCCGCGGATGCGGAGGTGGAAATGGCGCCCAGCGCGGCCAGTGCGGCGGCGGCGGCAACGAGTTGCTTGATCTTCATGAGAATTCCCCTGTGCGTTCTGGTTAGTCCTGGCATCGCTAAGACGTGCAGAAATGTCATCACGACGTCATAGACATAGTTTAGGGGAAAACCCTTATAGTGATGGAGGTGACGCTTTGAGCAGTCCGTTCAAATAATTTGACTACGCTCAAGATAGGGGCGAAATTCCGGGAACTGGCGTCGCAGGCTCATGCCGCAGTGCGGCAACAAGAAAAGCGAAGGGCCCCGCAGGGCCCTGTCTTTCAAAAAGCTTGCTTGCGCCGCTCAGTCGCGCCAGCGACCGTGACCATGGCCATGGCCGTGGCCGTGGCCGTCACGGTAATGTCCCGGCGGACCATAGTAGCCGCGGTGGCCGTGTCCATAATAGCGCGCCGGGCCATAGTAGCCCGGACCATAGTAGACCGGGCGCGGACGCACCACCACGGCCGGCGGGCCATAGTAGACCGGCGCCGGTGCCACCACCACCGGGGGCGGGGGCGCGTAGTACACAGGAGCGGGCGGATAGTAAGCCGGGCCACCGATCACAACGCCGGGGACACCGACCGCCACGCCGACGCTCACATGGGCCATCGCGGCCCCAGACGCAAGCCCGGCTGCGACACCGAATGCTGCGAGCAACCAACGTTTCATATCCGCCTCTCAAAGTGAGATTTCTCTTACCTAGTATTTTAGAGGTTTGGAAATTTCCAGGTGAAACGGCAGGCACAACATTGTTACCAGCGGTAACAGCCCCGTCACTTTTGGGCGGCAAGCCCGTACTTTAGGGGGTTGCGGGGAAGGACGACTGTTGCGCGCTTGCATCCGGATTGCGGAGCCACCACAATACCGGGCTTGCCGTGCGGCCGTGGAGAAATTGGTAGACTCAGCAGACTTAAAATCTGCCGCCTTTCCAGGCTTACGGGTTCGAGTCCCGTCGGCCGCACCAGGGCGCATTGCCGCCCAGCCTCCAAATGAAATGAGGGGGCAATCGCCCCCTCTCAGTCATTCCCCGCTTGCCGGCTTCAGGCCATCGCGTAGCACAGCAGCGCGCCCAGCCCCATCAGGAACACAAACAGCACACCGGCAAGCGCCAGCGGCTTGCGTCCGGCACGTACCAGGTCGCCGATACGGGTGTGCAGGCCGATCGCCAGCATCGCGCAGGCCAGCAGCCAGTTGTCCAGCGCGATCAGCGGCGCCTTCCAGGCCGTGGGCACCGCGCCGGCCGAGTTGACTGCCATCACCACGACAAACCCGACCGCAAACCACGGCACCGACTTCATGATGCCGCGCAGGCGGTTACCGCCGGCCGACGCCTTTGCTCCTTGCGCGCCACCGCCCTGCGGCCACAGCGCCATCACCAGCAGCAGCGGGCCCAGCGCCAACACGCGCACCATCTTGGCCACCACGGCGGCATCGGCGGTCGGCTCGCTGATCATCTTGCCGGCGGCGATCACCTGCGCCACCTCATGCAGGGTTGCGCCGGTGAAGATGCCGAACATGCGCTCGCTGACGGCCCAGTGCCAGTGGCCGGTCGCCAGTTCGTACAGGTAGGGATAGAGCAGCATGCCGACGGTGCCGAACAGCACCACCGTTGCCACCGCCACGGCGGTCTGCTTGTCATCGGTGCGCACCACCGACGACACGGCGATGGCCGCGGCCGCGCCGCAGATGGCGCTGCCCGAGCTGACCAGGATCGCCTCGCGGCGGCTCAGCCCGAAAAACGTGGTGCCGACCCAGGTACCGAACAGCAGCGTGGCGACCAGCATGGTCAGCGGCACCACGATGCCCGGCAGGCCCAGCGCAACGATGGACGCAAAGGTCAGCCGCAGTCCGTACAGCGCCACGCCCAGGCGCAGCAGGTGGTGGCGCGCGACCTGCATGCCGGGCGCAAGCGGGGCCAGCCAGTGGCGCGGCAGCGTATTGGCCGCGACCATGCCGGCACACATGGCCAGCGTCAGCGCGCTCAGCCCGTAGCGCGACACCGCCGGATGCTCCGCCAGCGCGATCGCCAGCCAGGCGATGCCACCCAGCGGGACCAGCGTCAGCAGCCGCTGCGACCAGGGCGCGGGCAAGGCGGCCGGTGCGGCGGCCTGGGCAGTACGGGGAGCGGAGACGGAAGACATGGCAGGCTCGGGTTGTGTTCTTTAGTGGCTCCAGCGTACCGGCGCCCCCCTAACCCGTAAAACGGGTAATATCGTTATGCGTTATTGATTCTTTCGATATGGAACACCGCCCAGAACCCCGTCCGGACCATCGCCCCCTGCGACTGACGCTGCGCCAGCTCTCCGTATTCGTCGCCGTGGCCCAGCACGGCAGCACCATGGCGGCCGCGCAGGCCCTGGCGATGTCGCAGTCGGCTGTCAGCGCCTCGCTGGCCGAACTGGAGCGTGCCTTGGACAGCCCATTGTTCGACCGCGTCGCCCGCCGCCTGAGCATCAACGAGACCGGCCGCCAGTTCTTCCCGCGCGCGCTGTCGCTGCTGGATCAGGCGCAGGAGCTGGAGCGCTTCGCCACCCAGACCGGGGTGCAGCTGCGCATCGCGGCCAGCAACACGATCGGCAGCTATATCCTGCCGCCGCTGCTGGCGGGCTTCCGCCACTCGCGCAGTGGTCCGTGCACACTGGACCTGCGCATCGGCAATACGCGCGAGGTGCTGCAATCGCTGCTTCAGTTCGAAGCCGACATCGGCCTGGTGGAAGGCGCCAGCCATGAACGCGACCTGCGCAGCGTGCCCTGGTGCGATGACGAGATGGTGGTAGTGGTCGGGCCCTCGCATCCGCTCGCCGCCGCGGCGCACGACCTGGTGGCGTTGCGCGATGCCGAATGGATCGTGCGCGAGCCCGGGTCGGGCACGCGCGAGGTCATCGAGGAAAGGCTGGTGCCGCTGCTGGGCGAGCTGCGCTTCGCGCTGGAGCTGGGCAACGCCGAGGCGATCAAGCGCGCCGTGATGAGCGGCTTCGGGGTCAGCTGCCTGTCGCTGCATGTGGTGCAGGACGAACTGGCGCGCGGCACGCTGGTGGCGATCCGCGGCGGCCTGCCACGCATCGTGCGGCCGCTGCAGCTGGTGGTGCACCAGGACAAGTTCCCGACCCAGGGCCTGCTGGCCTTTACCGAGTACCTGCGCACCATGGCGCCGCGCATCGGCGCCTCCTAAGCCGCCGGACTGCCGGACTACCGGGCTCAGGCCGGCTGCGGGTCGCTGCTGCGCTTGCGCCGCGCCGTGTACAGGTCGAGCAGGTGGAACAGCACCGGATTGAGCATGATCGACAGCAGCGCGCCGGCCAGGATCAGCGCCTGGCCGCGCTCCGGCAGGATCTTCAGGTAGACGCCGAGGCTGGCGAGAATGAACGAGAACTCGCCGATCTGCGCCAGGCTCACGGCGATTGTCATGCCGGTCTGGCCCGAATGGCCGAACGCGCGCACGATCCCCATCGCCGCCAGCGACTTGCCCACCACGATAATGAACAGCGTCGACAGCACGCCCCATGGGTCGTTGACCAGCACCATCGGGTCGAACAGCATGCCGACCGAGACAAAGAAGAGCACGGCAAAGGCATCGCGCAGCGGCAGTGATTCCTCGGCCGCTCGATGACTGAACTCTGACTCCGCCAGCACCATGCCGGCAAAGAAGGCGCCCAGCGCGAACGACACGCCGAACAGCGCAAACGCGCCGTAGGCAACGCCCAGCGCGGTGGCGAGCACGCCCAGGCGGAACATCTCGCGGTTGCCGGTCCAGACGATGCGCTCCAGCATCCAGGGAATGAAGCGGCGCCCGATCACCAGCATCACCGCGACGAATGCGGCAACCTTGCCCAGCGTCGTGAAAATCGCAAGCACTACTTCGCCTGTGCCGGGCGCGCTCTCGCCCGTCCCTTCGCCAGCGCCGGCCAGGAGACCAGCCATGGCTGGCAGCAGCACCAGCGCCAGCACCATCGCCAGGTCTTCCACGATCAGCCAGCCGACCGCGATGCGGCCCTGCGGCGATTCCACCAGGTCACGTTCCTGCAAGGCCTTGAGCAGCACCACGGTACTGGCCACCGACAGCGCCAGCCCGTACACCAGCCCCTGTCCCCACGACCAGCCAAAGCCCCACGCCACCAGCATCCCAAGCAAAGTGGCGATGCCGATCTGCACTACCGCGCCCGGGATGGCAATACGCTTCACCGCCATCAGGTCCTTGATCGAGAAATGCAGTCCCACACCGAACATCAGCAGGATCACGCCAAGCTCCGCCAGCTCGGGCGCCAGCGCCTGGTCGGCGGTATAGCCGGGTGTATGCGGCCCCACCACGATGCCCGCACACAGGTAGCCGATCAGCGGCGGCAGGCGCAGCCGGCTGGCAATGGCGCCAAGGATGAAGGCCAGGACGATACCGCCGACGATGGTGCTGATAAGCGGGGTGGCGTGATGCATGCGTGCGGGGTTCCTCGTGTCAGGGGCTGAACGGCGATGGCTGGATCCCACCCGCTTTTTCTCCGCGGCCACCATGACACAGCGTCCGGCGCGCACCAGCGGTCGGCGCAGGACGATCGGCAGCATCGGAACGGACAAGCGGGGAAAGAACGGGAAGTGCCGCAGCGGCCCCGGACACACCTGGCGGCGCGTCACGGAATCGGGAATGGCGTTTGACATGCTGCTCCGCTGCCCATCGCGCGGAGCACCCCGAAAAGCGTACGACAGGAGTAATGTAACATGGCCGCCACCCGCTCAATGCGCGGAAATGGCAGGCGTTTTGTCGTGCGGGGTATATGGCGCGCGGAACCGGCGTCGAAAGACAAAAACGGCGCCGCGAGGCGCCGTTCTGCATGGTACTGGAGGCGGAGGTCGGAATCGAACCGGCGTACACGGCTTTGCAGGCCGCTGCATAACCACTCTGCCACCCCGCCGGGTGACGTGCTGCTGGATTGTAGCCGCATTCAGCCGATGCTGCCGGAGCGCACCGTACGGCGATTCAACCCAAACAAAAAGGGAAGCGTTGCTTCCCTTTGGGGATTGGAGCGGGAGACGAGTCTCGAACTCGCGACCTCAACCTTGGCAAGGTTGCGCTCTACCAACTGAGCTACTCCCGCATACAACTTTTTACTGCCGGCCCGACTGCGTGCGAACACGGAATCAAACCTTCGATAACCTGGAGCGGGAGACGAGTCTCGAACTCGCGACCTCAACCTTGGCAAGGTTGCGCTCTACCAACTGAGCTACTCCCGCAGGGCACCTACCACCACAAAAACTTCTGAGGCTATTTATATCGCATAATGCCGCTATCGAGCTACATCTTGCGTTATTTACCCCTCATTTCGCTGCTTTCGTTTGCGTCGTCAGCAACGAGAATGAGATTATGCAAAGAACGACTCTCGTCGTCAACATCTTTTTCGAATTTCTTTTCACTTCGGTGCGCCGGCCCCTGCCACGGCACTGCTGCGCTCCCGGATCTGCGGCCACGCGAGTTTCATGTAATAGATCATCGACCACAGCGTTAGCACGGCCGCCACATAAATCATCCAGGTGCCGAGCACATAGGCGTCGAATCCGAACACGCGGCCACTGAATAGCAAGAGCGGGATCGCGAGCATCTGCACCGTGGTCTTCAGCTTGCCAAGGAAATTCACCGCCACGCTCTTGGACGCGCCGATCTGCGCCATCCATTCGCGCAGCGCCGAGATGGTGATCTCGCGGCCGATGATCACCAGCGCGATCAGGTCCGTGACCCGGTCCAGCGCCAGCAGCGACAGCAGCGCCGCCGTCACCATCAGCTTGTCGGCGACCGGATCCAGGAAGGCGCCGAACGATGAAGTCTGGTTCCAGCGCCGCGCCAGAAACCCATCCAGCCAATCGGTCACCGCGGCGATGATGAAGAACGACGCCGCCGTCAGGTTCTTGGTGTGCATCGGCAGCCATGCGTCGGGCAGGTAGAAGACCCCTACCACTAGTGGAATCATGGCAACGCGAAGCCAGGTCAGCAGGATCGGGATATTGAAAGGCATGGAACTCGGCGGCGGGGGAACGGTGACCAATCCCGCGATTGTCGCCGATTTCAGGACCAATCGACCATTATTGGCCATATTCCCGCCCGGCCGCCGGGCCCGCTCAGTGCAGTTGCCTGTAGATCTCTTCGGCCAGGCCGCGTGAAATGCCCTCTACGCTGGCCAGTTCGTCAATGCTGGCCGCCATCACGCCGCGCAGGCCGCCAAAGCGGGTCAGCAGCTTCTGGCGTCGGCGCGCGCCGATGCCTTCGATCTCTTCCAGCCGCGAGGTGGTGCGCGTCTTGGCGCGGCGCGCTCGCATGCCGGTGATGGCGAAGCGGTGCGCCTCGTCGCGGATCTGCGCCACCAGCATCAGCGCCGCACTGCCCTGCCCCAGTTCCAGCGAAGGACTTCCATCGGCGAACACCAGCGTCTCGAGACCCACCTTGCGGCCCTCGCCCTTGGCCACGCCGACCAGCAGGCCGATATCCAGGCCGAGTTCCTCGAACACCTGCCGCGCCACCTCGACCTGACCCTTGCCGCCGTCGATCAGCACGATCTGCGGCAGCAGCGCCGCGGCGTCTCCGCCGGCTTCCAGCCCGCCGTCCTCCTGGATCTGTTCGACCAGTTTCTGGTAGCGCCGGGTCAGCACCTGGCGCATGGCCGCGTAGTCATCGCCCGGGATGATGTCCTGGATGTTGTAGCGGCGGTACTCGCTGTTCTGCATGTCGTGGCGGTGGTAGACCACGCACGACGCCTGGGTGGCCTCGCCAGCAGTATGGCTGATGTCGAAGCACTCCACGCGCAGCAGCGCCAGGTCTTCCAGGTCCAGGCCGATGGTTTCCGCCAGCGCGCGCGTGCGCGCTTCCTGGCTGCCCTGCTCGGCCAGCCGGCGCGCCAGCGCCAGCGCCGCGCCCTGCTGCGCCATCTCCAGCCAGACCTTGCGCTGGCCCTGCGGCTGCCGAACCAGCGCGACCTTGCGGCCGGCGTGCAGCGTCAGCGCCTCCAGCACCGCGCTGTCGTCGGGCACGTGGCTGACGACGATGATCGGCGGCGCGGGCTGTTCCAGGTAGTGCTGCACCATGAAGGCCGACAGCACGCGCGTGGCGATGCGGTCGACGGTCAGCGGCTGCACGGCTTCGGCGGCGCTGGCTTGTTCGTCGCCAATCGCTTCGCGCTCGTCCGCATCCTCGACGATCATCGCCGCCTCGTCGGCATGCGCCGGGAAGTAGGCCTTATCGCCCAGGTGGCGGCCGCCGCGCACCATGGCCAGGTTGACGCAGGCGCGTCCGCCTTCCACGGCCACGGCCAGCACGTCGATATCGCGCGCCTGCCCGCCCACCTCTTCCACGGCCTGGCGCTTGAGCACGGTCGACAGCGCCGCGATCTGGTCGCGCACTGCCGCCGCCTGCTCGAACTCCAGCCGCTCCGCGTGGTGTTCCATCTTGCCTTGCAGGCCTTCCAGCACTTCGTTCTGGCGGCCCTGCAGGAAGCGCGCCGCGTTGGCCACGTCGCGCGCGTAGTCCTCTTCGCTGATGGCATTGACGCACGGCCCGGTGCAGCGGTGGATCTGGTGCAGCAGGCACGGCCGCGTGCGGTTGTTGAAGACGGTGTCTTCGCAGGTGCGCAGCTGGAACACCTTCTGCAGGATCTGCATGCTCTCGCGCACCGCGTAGGCGCTGGGGAACGGCCCGAAGTACTGGTGCTTGCGGTCAGTCGCGCCGCGGTAGTACGCCATGCGCGGGAAGCGG
Source organism: Cupriavidus sp. DF5525 (assembly GCF_040149425.2). Taxonomy (NCBI): domain Bacteria; kingdom Pseudomonadati; phylum Pseudomonadota; class Betaproteobacteria; order Burkholderiales; family Burkholderiaceae; genus Cupriavidus; species Cupriavidus sp. DF5525. The sequence goes on from NZ_CP168265.1 coordinate 3,241,817, forward strand.
TGTCCGGTCAGCTTCAGGAACGGGTACGACTTGTCGTCGCGGAACAGGATGTTGTAGCGCGGCGCCAGCGCCTTGATCAGGTTGTTCTCGAGCAGCAGCGCCTCGGCCTCAGTGCGCACCACCGTGGTCTCGATGCGGGCGATGCGCGCCACCATCATCGCGATCCGTGGCGACAGCTGGGTCTTGTTGAAATAGCTCGATACCCGCTTCTTCAGGTCGCGCGCCTTGCCGACGTACAGCACATTGCCGGCCGCATCGAAATAGCGGTACACGCCCGGCAGGCCGGGCAGCCGGGAAATGACCGGGCGGGCGTCGAATTGCTCCGGCCGGGCTTCAGTAGTCGCCTCGGCAGTCACTTCGGCACTCAACTCGGCAGGCTTGGCGGCCGGTGCCTTGGCCGGCGTTTCGTCGGCACTTTTCGGGGAATCGGGTTGCTGGTCGGACATTGGGGGACGGTGACCGCTACACGGCCTGCGCGCACCAAAAGCGGCATGGCCTCTAAAATCGCAAGTTTAGAGCAATTCAGCGGGTGCCCCGCCCGCGCCCCCCTCACCTGCCATGCCTATCCGCTCCTGGGACATTTTCTGCACCGTGATCGACAATTTCGGCGACATCGGCGTCTGCTGGCGGCTGGCGCGCCAGCTGGCGCAGGAGCACGGGCATGCGGTGCGGCTTTGGGTCGATGACCTGGCGAGCTTTGCGCGGCTGGCGCCGGAACTCGATACCGGCGCCATCGTGCAGCGCCTAGCCGGCGTTGAGATTCGACCGTGGCGGCCAGGCGGCGACAGCGACGCGGATGACACCGCCGGGGTCGAGCCACACGATGCCGTCATCGAAGCCTTCGCCTGTGATGTGCCGCACGCCTTTCTGGCCCGCATGGCCGCGCGTGATCCCAAACCCGCCTGGATTAACCTGGAATACCTGAGCGCAGAGCCATGGGTACGCGAGCATCATGCGATGCCCTCGCCCCATCCGCGGCTGCCGCTGGTGAAGCATTTCTTCTTCCCCGGCTTCGAACCCGGCACCGGCGGCCTGCTGCGGGAATCGATGCTGGGCGCGCAGCGCGCCGCCTTCCTCGGCGGCACGGCCGCACAGGCGGCCCTGTGGCACCGGCTGAGCGTGACGCCCCGGCCTGACGCGCTACGCGTGAGCCTGTTTGCCTACCGCAACCCGGCGCTACCCGCACTGCTAGAGCAATGGCGCGATGCCGCCGAGGCGGTCCATTGCCTGGTGCCCGCCGGCTTGGCCGCGGACCAGGTCGCCGAATGGCTGGGCGCCCCGCTGCGGATGGGCGAACCGGTAGTGCGCGGCAGCCTGTGCGTGCAACGGATTCCCTTCGTACGCCAGGAGCACTACGACGAACTGCTGTGGACCTGCGACCTGAACTTCGTGCGCGGCGAGGATTCCTTCGTGCGCGCGCAATGGGCGGCGCGGCCGCTGGTCTGGCATATCTACCCGCAGGACGATACCGCGCACCGGATCAAGCTCGACGCCTGGCTGGACCTGTTCCGCCAGAGCGGCGTGGCGCCCGAAGCGGCCAGCGCGCTGACCGACTTCTGGCATGCCTGGAACGGCTTTGGCGTCCCCGTCGACTGGCCACGTCTGCGTGCGCATCTGCCGGCACTTGCCGCGATGGCCCCACGCTGGGAGCGGCGCTTGCAGCATCCCGGCGACCTTGCCGCCAATCTGGTGGCATTTTGCGAAAATCAGGTAAAATAACCGGTTGATCCAAATGGCGACCGGGCCGGAGAACCAGGACCTCTCCCAAGCGTCAAAACGACCTTGGGCGAAGACCTGAATGCAAGCTGAGCACGGGGTCGCGAGCGCGTGAATGCCTCTCGCTGGGGCTCACAGGCTCACCGCAGGTGATGCCGGCAGCGCGCCTTCGCCATTCCAAATTCCTACTTTCTATTTCAGGAAATCAGTTCAGATGAAAATCGCACAGGAACTCCGCGTCGGTAACGTGTTCATGATCGGCGGCGATCCGATGGTCGTGCAGAAGGCCGAGTACAACAAGTCGGGCCGCAACGCAGCCGTGGTCAAGATGAAGTACAAGAACCTGCTGACCGACGCACCCGGCGAGTCGGTGTTCAAGGCCGACGACAAGTTCGAGGTCGTGGTGCTGGAGCGCCGCGAATGCACCTACTCGTACTTCGCTGACCCGATGTACGTGTTCATGGACACCGACTACAACCAGTACGAAGTCGAGCAGGACAGCATGGGCGACTCGCTGAACTACCTCGAAGACGGCATGACCGTGGAAGTGGTGTTCTACAACGACAAGGCCATCTCGGTCGAAATGCCGACCACGCTGGTCCGTGAAATCGTCTACACCGAGCCGGCCGTCAAGGGCGACACCTCGTCGGGCAAGGTGCTCAAGGGCGCCAAGATCAACACCGGTTTCGAACTGCAGGTGCCGCTGTTCTGCAACATCGGCGACAAGATCGAAATCGACACCCGCACCGGCGAATACCGCAGCCGCGCCAACTAAGGCGTTTGCACGGCGTTTGCCTGCCCCGCTTTCGCGGCGGGGCCGGGATGAAGAAAGGCAGCCTCGGCTGCTAGCCGTTAACAAAATCTGTTGAAAAGCAAAACGGGTCCCGTCTTTCAGATGGGGCCCGTTTTTTTGCCTGTAAACAAGGGGTTCTGCGCTGGAGAAAGCCACCCCTTCCTCTCCTGAGGTGCAAGGTCGAAGCGTGACGTTTGCTGCACGCGCGTTTTGCGGCTTGCGCAGTTGCCTTCGTATGAGGTCTGAGCGTCGCAGAACGACCCGAAGCAGACGAACGTCGAGTCGCTAAGTCGACGGCGGTTTCCGAGGACACAGCAGCCGTTCGTCGACCAACGGTTTCTTCGGTCCAGCCACGCCCGTCGCGCTGCCCCGGAACAAACGGAGACTATACAACGGCGACCCTGCCATCGTTCGGATCGGCTCGCGAGCAATCCCAATTTTCTTACCCGTTTGAGCCCACGGATCTCGGCATCTCCCGTTCAACTGCGGGTAAGAGCAAATAGTAGTCATCGAGCGCTGCGCAGTTCCCTAACAGCGAGTGGGACCCCAGTACAGTCCAGATCCTCCCGTGCTTCGCAACGAAGTCATACCCTGCGAATCCTCTTGCATTACGATCGTAATGATATATTATGATCGTAATTTCATGAGGCTGCGACCCTCTTCGCGGTCGTGAAATGCCGGGTCACACCTTTCTTGTGAGGAATTTATGAACGACACGATCGCCAGCTCTAGCCAAACGTCTGAGCCAGAAGTGCAGAGGTTCGCTTCACTCGGGCTCGCCGCGGCCGCCGACGCGATCCGCGGCGGTGAGATGACATCAGAGGCGTACGCCACGGCTTTGCTGCGGCAGGCTCGGTCGCACGCTGACCTTAACGCTTTCATCACCATCGACGGAGACGCCGTGCTTGAGGCTGCGAAGAACGCAGACAAGGCGCGGTCGGCCGGGGCGGAGGGTCCCCTACTGGGTGTACCGATCGGGGTGAAGGACAGCTACCTGACGAGGGGGCTGCCCACGAGCATCGGCCTCGATCGTCTGGCGCACTTCATTCCGACGGAAGACGCCGATGCGGTCCGGGCGATCAAGGATGCAGGTGCCCTCGTCTTCGGCAAGAACAATCTGGTGGAGATGTCCTATGGGCTGACCGGGCACAACGAGCGCTATGGCCAGGTGAAGAACCCGCGCGCCCACGATCGCGTCACGGGAGGGTCATCAAGCGGTTCTGCCGCATCCGTGGCCGCCGGGATAGTGCCCGCCTCCTTGGGTGGCGATACAGTCGGATCGATCCGTGTGCCCGCGTCGCTCTGTGGTGTCGTCGGGTTCAAGCCGACCACAGGACGCTGGCCGCGTAACGGCGTCGCACCGATCTCCCACACTCTCGATACGACGGGTGTATTCGCGCGTAGTGTTGAGGATTGCATACTGCTGGACCACGTCGTCACCGGGGAGCAGGCTGCGGAGCCCGTCGAGTGGGATTTCAACCTTAAGGGAGCCCGACTGGCCTTCGCGCCGCGGCAGTTTCTGGGCTTGGTGGACTCGGAAGTCGAGGATCGTTTCCGTGAGGTAGTTCGGCGGTTGCAGGACGCCGGCGCCGAGGTCTTTGAGATCGACCTCGGGGAAGATTTCAACGCCCTCATCCAGACAACTACGTGGGGCATTTTCGCCCATGAGACCCAGGGCGCGGTCTCGGAATTCCTCCGTCTACACAATATTCCGACCACGTTCGAGGCGATCCACGAAGGCCTCAAGCCCCAGCTTCGCCAAGCGTGGGAGCACATCGTACTGCCGGCCGGTGCAGGTGCTACCTCAGTGGAGGCCTATCAGACTGCGCTCAACGTAAGCCGTCCGGAAATCCAGCGCCGCCTGAACCAGGCATTCGTCACGCGAGGGGCGCTTGCCATTCTGCAGCCGACGACGCCCTGCATGGCGCCTTCGATCGAGGAGCAGGAAGAGTTCCACATCGCGGGCCAGGAAGTCAGCTACCTCGCTTTGGCGAACCACACTTTGTCAGCGAGCAGCGTGGGTCTGCCGGGTATCAGTCTCCCTGCGGGCATGTCTCGCGCGGGCCTTCCGATCGGTCTTGAGCTGGACGCCCCGCTGGCGAGCGACCGGGCGCTTCTGAAGCTTGCCCGCCGGATCGAGGCAGTCTTAGGCACCCAGCCGCCGACGCTCTGACGTTCTAGCCCCTTTCCGTGGGAAACGGGCCAACCCCGAACAGCAACTGAAATGAGGATCAACAGATGGCCAATGCACTGTACTCCACGCGCACCATTTCGATTGAGCACGTCACAATCAAATCGATAAAGCCATTTGAGGAAGTTCGAGCCAAGCTCGTGGCCTTGGCGCCTCGCATCGATGATGGGATCTTCACGCTCCTGCGATACGGCGAAAGCACGCGCGCGCTTCGAGAGTTGGAGGCATGTCCGCCACTTACCATTTTCGGCCAGCGTGACCACGGGGCGCTGCTGGCTATTGCAGGGCTGACGCGCCGAGCCATCCAGTACGATATCGGCAATCCGCTCACCGCGTCGAAGATGACCCGCCATCAACTGTCGGCGGGACTCTATGCACCCATCCGTGTGCTGCTGCGCGAGGATGGCGATGGTGGTGTCGGGTTTGAATATGATCGACCAGCCTCCGTTTTCGGCCAGTTCGGCAGCGAGGAGGTTAATACCGTGGCTCATCAGCTTGATCGCGACCTCCAAGCCTTGTTGGAGGCGGCTGCAAACTGACGGCCGCGGGACACGAGTGGAGAGAAGATGCGTTTCGAAAAAGGTCACAAAGCCACGACTCGGCAGCATATCCTCGAGGTCGCCTCGAAATGCTTCCGCCGAGAGGGAGTCTCGGCTGCGGGCATCAGCGGGATCATGGGAGCGGCCGGCCTGACCAATGGCGCATTCTATCCCCACTTCGGGTCCAAGGAGGAGCTTGTTCGCGAGGCGGTCGGGGGCGCGCTCGCAGAGCGGCAACTGGACCTCGAACAGAAACTCCAGACGGGCGCTGACCTTGAGGGAGTGATTCGAAGCTACCTCAGTCAAGCGCATCGCGAGGACCTGGCATGCGGATGTCCTTCGGCGGCTTTGCTTCCGGAAATCGCTAGGCACTCGGTGTCAATACGGCAAACCTATGAGGATGGGTTGCAAAGCTTCGTTGCGACGTTGGCCGCATTGCTCCCAGATGCGGATTCCACAGCAGCGGGTCGTCGGGCAACAGCCATCTTCGCTCTCATGGTGGGAACCCTCCAGTTCGCGCGCGCCGTGCCAGACGTTGCACGCGCGGAGCAAATCCTGGAAGGCGGCGTCGAGGCAGCGCTCCTCCTTGCCCGAGAGTCGCCCGTATGAAGATTTCGTCGCGAGCGCCCCAGCCTCCTCAGGCTGAGCCAGCTCAATGCCCGAGATCCAAGGTGACCTGCAGATGGACCACCGACTGCCACCGGCGTGAAGCAGCCGTTCGAGCATCCGCCCTGTGACCCAATTGAACGGCAGAAACTGGCCGAACCCTGCCGTCGGACCATCGATCTTCCCCGCAAATCAACGTGACGCAGAAAGAAAGCCCACCCCCTGGGGGCTGGCAACGGCTGCTCCATATTTCACAAAATCCCAACACCGTTGTGTAACGGGCAGGGCCCGAACCCCCCGGATGCGGCACCGTACCCTAGTGGGCTGATGGCGGCTGGGTCGTGGGGGGCTACTGTTGGGGATGACATCGTCGGCAACGCTACTCCCATTGCTACCGCAGCACGTCGCTATGAGAAATAGATGATGTCCTTGTAGTCGATCACAGCCTTGGCCAAGCCCAGCCGCATGGCTGGGGTGTCCTTTACTCCATCTGCAAGCCAAATGTAGTTATGACAGGCGCGCAAGATTGTCAGGAGCTTACCGATCTGCCCAGGCCTGTACGCCGAATAGCCATTCCACACCCTCCCGCGGTTTGCCGACGAGGATATTGGCCGCTCCAGCATTGCCGAGCGGCGGCGGATGCGATTGAACCAGGAGTCCACTGCAAGCAGGCTCACTTTGTTGTGCAGCCAGGCCAGATGGTCAGGGTCATAGTCGCCAAAATCCGTGTGGAGGCAACTCGCCTTCTCTGGCTCAGCCATCGTAGGCAGTGGGTGGAAGACCCAGCGATCCGTAACCTTGCCGATTGTCGCAGCGGCTTCGCAGCGCTCGCGCAGCAATAGCAACTTGATCTGGCTTTCCGTCAGCTCTGGATACGCTGCTGCGCGCTCCTCGAACTCTTGCCGGGCTTTTGCCACGAGGACACGCTTCTGGTCGATGGTCATCTCCTTCGAGATGCGTACGAACAGCGCGTCGACGCTGCGCTCCTTAATCCGTTGCGCAAACGCCCCCAAGCAAGCCGCGCGCATTCCAGAGTGGAAGTGGGAACGCGGTGATTGCCGCAGAGCGGCTCCGGGCAACACGCCGCGCGAAAAGTCTCGACCGAGATCCGCCATGCTTCCTCAAACACGCCGAGATTGCTCTTCATCGAAGAGTGTTCCCGGCAAGCGTTGCAGCGTATTGAGCCCCCGACGAGCGTAGACCCGGTCAGGGTGGAGGGATTCTTGGTCGCCCTGGCCGGCGGCGTGCCTTTGCGCGCTGCTCCTGGCACTGGGACACCGAAATTCTCACATGGTGGATTTTTGCAGAAATTGACTTGGATTCCGGCGATCGATTCTGGGACGCGCGGCGGTTCCGAAGCCGGCAGTGCAGAGGTAGAGGACATGGACTTCTCCTCCGGCGAAGTGACGCGCGAGATGCTGTCAAAAACGAAGCTGCCAACGAATTCGTCGGCAGCCTTTGGGGAGTGACCCTAGGCCGGACAAGGATCCTAGGGCGATTTCTTCAAGTTTTCAACAGATTTTGTTAACGGCTAGCCTCGGCTGCCTTTTTCCTTTTCTGCACGACGCTCCGATCAGGCGATCAGCGCGTGCTCCTTCAGCGTGCGCAGCGCGGCACGGTACTCCCCTTCCTGCTGCAGCTTGTTCCAGTCCATCGGCTTGCGGCGCGGGAACAGTTTGCGGATGCGGCGCTGCGAGGTCTTGTCGATGCCGGCATCCAGCTCGGTCAGCAGCTGGTCGGCACGGTCCGGATGGTTGCAGATCAGCACCATGTCGCAACCAGCGGTCAGCGCCGCGCGCGCGGCCTCGGTGACGTTGCCGGCGACGCTCGCGCCTTCCATGCTCAGGTCGTCGCTAAAGATCACACCCTCGAAGCCCAACTGCGCGCGCAGCACGTCCTGCAGCCAGTAGCGCGAGAAGCCGGCCGGGTTGGGATCGACCTTGGGGTAGATCACGTGCGCCGGCATCACCGACGACAGCGACAGGCCCAGCCATTCATACGGGCGTGCATCCTGCTCGATGATCTCGTCCAGCGAGCGCTCGTCGACCGGGATCGCCACGTGCGAATCGGCCTCGACATAGCCGTGGCCGGGGAAGTGCTTGCCGCAGTTGCTCATGCCCGCGAGCAACAGGCCGTGGTTCAGGTGGCCGGCCAGCATGCTCACCACGCGCGGGTCGGCGTGGAAGGCGCGGTCGCCGATCACGGCGCTGCGGCCATAGTCCAGGTCCAGCACCGGGGTGAAGCTGAAATCGACATCGCAGGCGCGCAACTCAGCGGCCAGCACGTAGCCGCAGGCCACCGCCGCCTTGGTCGCGGCCAGCACGTCGCGGCCCCACAGCTCGCCCAGGCGATGCATCGCCGGCAGGTGGGTGAAGCCGTCGGTCTTGCAGCGCTGCACGCGCCCGCCTTCATGGTCAATGCAGATCAGCACGTCGTCGCGCACCGCGCGGATCGAGCGCGTCAGCGCCTGCAGCTGCGCGCGCGACTCGAAATTGCGGGCGAACAGGATCACGCCGCCGGTCAGCGGATGCGCGAGGCGGCGCGCGTCTTGCGCGTCGAGCTGCTTGCCGACGACGTCGAGGACCACCGGGCCCGGCCGCTTGCCGGTATTCTTCTTGGGCATGGAAGTTATTGGATTCACAAAGCTGTAGGTTGGGAAGCCGCGGCGTCCGTACGCTCGGCTATCGCGAAGGCGACCGCATAATCGTGCTCGTCACTGACACTGACCCGCACGGTGATCCCGCGTTCCGCCAGCCATGCGGCGAGTTCGCCGTGGCACACCGGCGTCGGCTCGCCGGAGGGCAGGTTCATCAGCTCCATCGCGCGCCACGTCATCGGCCAGTGCATGCCCCGGCCGATTGCCTTGGAGAAGGCTTCCTTGGCTGCGAAGCGCGTGGCCAGGAAGGCGAGCCCGCGTTTCTCCGAGCGCGCCTTGCGCGCGTGGTACTTGGCCAGTTCGTTGGGGCCGAGCACCTTCTCGGCAAAGCGGCCGTTGGTGCGTTCCATTACGCCCTGCACGCGGGCGATCTGGATAATGTCGGTGCCGACGCCGTAGATCACGCCGGCTCGCTCGCGGCGGGATAGCGCGTGCCCAGGCGTGCGGCCACCATGATGGCCTTCATCTCGCGCACGGCATTCTGCCAGCCGGCGAACACCGCATGGGCCACGATCGCATGGCCGATGTTCAGCTCCTTGATGCCAGGCAGCGCGGCGATCGGCTGCACATTGGTGTAGTGCAGGCCATGGCCGGCGTTGACCACCAGGCCATGCCTCAGGCCGGCGTCGACGCCGTCGGCGATGCGGCGGTATTCGATGGCCAGCTCGTCCGGCGTGTGCGCGTCGGCGTAGGCGCCGGTATGCAGCTCGATCACCGGCGCGCCACAGGCAGCGGCGGCCGCGATCTGGTCAGGGTCGGCGTCGATGAACAGCGACACGCGGATACCGACGCCCGCCAGCTGCGCGCAGGCAGCCTTGACCTGTTCGAAGCGGCCGGCCACGTCGAGGCCGCCCTCGGTGGTCACCTCCTCGCGGCGCTCAGGCACCAGGCACACGTCCTGCGGACGGATCTCGCAGGCAATGTCGAGCATCTCCTGCGTGATGGCGCACTCCAGGTTCATGCGCGTGGCCAGCTGCGGGCGCAGCGCGCACACGTCGGCATCGCGGATATGGCGGCGGTCTTCGCGCAGGTGCAGCGTGATCAGGTCGGCGCCGGCCTCTTCCGCCTGCAGGGCGGCACGGATGGGATCGGGATACACGGTGCCGCGCGCATTGCGCAGCGTGGCCACGTGGTCGATATTGACGCCAAGGTCGATGACGCCCGGATTTGCGTGAAAGATCATGCGAGCAGGTGCAGGAGTGATTCGGAGTGTGTGCTGGTATCGTTCAGAGATACTGCAGGTCGATCAGTATCTGGCGCGTCTTCAGCGGCGCGCCTTGCAAATAATAATGCAGCAGGAAACGCATCAGCGCCCGGCTTTGCGCCGCGGTCTGCGCGCGGCTGTAATCGTCCTGCGCCATGTCGAGCAGCGTCTGTCCCGACACCACCGGCCACGATGACGGATCACTCGGCTGCGCGCGGCGCACGCCGCGCTCGGGCTGGTAGACGTAGTCCAGTCCCGGCTGGACGCGTTCGCCGGTGCTCAGGCACTGGTCGAAGGCCACCGCGAAACCGGTCTCCTGTAGCAACACGCGTTCGAAGCTGCGCAGCACAAGGCCTGCAGGCTCGCCGTGCGCGAGCCGCGTCAGCGTCGTCAGGTAATGGCGGAACAGTGTGGGATGCGCGTCTTCCCGCGGACAGAAGCGCATCAGCAATTCATTCAGGTAGAACGCCGACAGCAGCGCATCGCCGTCGAGCGGCGGCATGCCGCCAACCCATTCGGCCTTGGTCAGCGTCTTGACCTCGCCGCGCCCGCTCCACGACACCGAGACCGGGTGAAAATGCTGCAGCACCGCGCGCAGCGCCGAATGCGGGCGCTTGGCGCCCTTGGCCACCATCGACATGCGGCCATGGTCGCGCGTGAAGACGTCGAGGATCAGGCTGGTCTCGCGGTACGGCCAGGCGTGCAGCACGAAGCCGGGCTGGTCGGCCACGCGTGACTCGGGGCGCGCCGGCACGATGCGCATGGCGCGGTCCATCATCGCGCGCGCGGCCGCATCGGCCATCCCGGGCAGCGCCTTGCTGTCGAGCAATTCGGCCGCCTCGTCGACCACGGGGTCGGCGCGGCGGGCGCGAGGCGCCGGCGCGCGCGCGAGATCAGCCGTCTTGCTCACAGGTCGCTCACTCGTAGCCGTAAGCCCGCAGTCCTGCTTCGTTGTCGGCCCAGCCGCTCTTTACCTTGATCCACATCTCGAGGTAGACCTTGCCGTCGAACAGCTTTTCCATGTCCAGGCGCGCCTCGGTGGAGATCTGCTTAAGCTTGCTGCCCTTGTTGCCGATGATCATGGCCTTGTGCGCGTCGCGCTCGACCAGGATGGTGGCAAAGACGCGGCGCAGGCGCCCTTCCGTCTCGAACTTGTCGATCACCACGGTGCTGGTGTACGGCAGTTCGTCGCCGGTCCAGCGGAACACCTTTTCGCGGATGATCTCGGAGGCCAGGAAACGCTCGCTGCGATCGGTCATCGCGTCGGCGTCGTACATCGGCTCGCCTTCCGGCAGGTAGGGCCGGATGATGTCGAACAGGCGCGCGATATGGTCGCGGGTCTTGGCCGTCATCGGCACCACTTCGCGGAACGGGAACAGCTGCCCCATCTTTTCCAGGAAGGGCATCATCACTTCCGAGCGGTTCTCGCCGGTGACGCGGTCGAGCTTGTTGGCGATCAGCAGCACCGGGGTGTTCTTCGGCAGCAGCGACAGCACCTTCTCGTCGTCGGCACCGTAGTAGCCGGCCTCGACCACGAACAGGATCAGGTCCACCGACGACAGCGTGGACGTGACCGCGCGGTTCAGCGAGCGGTTCAGCGCGCTGGCATGGCGGGTCTGGAAGCCTGGCGTATCGACGAACACATACTGCGCGTCATCCGTGGTCTGGATGCCGACGATGCGGTGCCGCGTGGTCTGCGCCTTGCGCGAGGTGATGCTGATCTTCTGGCCGACCAGCGCGTTCATCAGCGTGGACTTGCCCACGTTGGGGCGGCCGACGATGGCCACGGTGCCGCAGCGGAACGCCGCGGCTGGGGTATCCGCCGCATCTTGCTGCGGATGGTTAGATTCGGTCATTCCTTCAACCTGAGAGACAACTGTGGGTCCTGCGGCACGGGTTGCTTGCGGGTCTTGCCGGTGCGCTCGGCGCGGCTGCGCTTGAGCAGCTGCGGCACCAGCTTCTGGACTTCATCCAGCGCCAGCTTGGCGGCGGCTTGCTCGGCCGCGCGCCGCGAGGCGCCGGTGCCGAACACCCGGACTTCCAGTTTAGGCACCGTGCACTCGACTTCAAACTGCTGGCTGTGCGCGGCCCCGTGTGTGGCGATTACGTTATATTGCGGCAGGGCAATCTTGTGGCCCTGCAGGTATTCCTGCAGCAGGGTCTTGGCGTCCTTGCCAAGCGTGCGCGGATCGACCTGCTCCAGGATCGGGATATAGAGCTTGCGGATCAGCGCGCGCGCGGCGTCGAAGCCGGCGTCAAGGAACACGGCGCCGACGATGGCTTCAAGCGCATCGGCGAGGATGGACGGACGGCGGAAACCGCCGCTCTTCAGTTCGCCCTCGCCCAGGCGCAGCGTGTCGGAAAGCTGCAGCATCTGGGCGATCTCGTACAGGGCCTGCTGCTTGACCAGGTTGGCCCGCACGCGCGACAGGTCGCCCTCGTCGAGCTTGCCGAACATGCCATAGAGCATGTCGGCCACGGCGCAGTTGAGCACCGAATCGCCCAGGAATTCAAGGCGTTCGTTGTGCTGGGCGCTGTGGCTGCGGTGCGTCAGCGCCTGTTGCAGCAATTCGGGCTTGCTGAATCGGTAGCCGAGTCGTTGCTGCAAGGCGTCGAGGTTCATATCAGTGCTGCGTTCCCGAATAGGTAATCAGAAGACTCAGGGGTCCGTAGACGGGCACTTCGGTCCGGTACGAAAAATCGACCGACTGGATGGCGCCATTGTCGTCCTCGCGGATCAGCAGGTCTTCGCCTTTTACTACGGCAATCCGGTCGATGATTGCCTGTTTGTCAAAATACTCGACCACTTCGCGCTTGTTGGCTGCACGCTGCTTCGCATAAGTGGCCGCACGCTTGACCGAAAAATATTCCAGCAGGCTCGGGATCGAGCGCACGGCGGGCAAGGCCACGCCGATCACGAACACCACGATCACCAGCAGCGTCCAGACGGAAAAACCGCCCGCCCGTGCCCGCTGCCCAAGGTATGCCCGGCATGCCTGACGCCGAGCCGGAATCTTTTCCCCCACCTTCCCAAATCGACCCATCGCGCTTCCCTCGTTTTGTGTTGAGTGTTCTTGCGCCGCGGAGATTCTTATTTAAACGATCCCACGCGTCCGAAATTGCCCAGGTTCATCCAGATCACAAACGCCTTGCCGACGATATTCTGGTCCGGCACGAACCCCCAGTAACGGGAGTCGAGGCTGTTGTCCCGGTTGTCACCCATGACGAAATAGTGACCCACAGGTACCTTGCAAGTCACGCCAAGTTGATTGTATGTGCAGTTTTCGCGGTACGGAAAATCCGGGTCCGCGCCTGCCACGAACGCCGGGCGGTCAACGTCGTTCAGGATGCCATGATCGACGCTGCCTGGCAGCTTCTCGCGAAAATGCTTGGAATAGGCCAGCCGCTCCTCGTCCAGGAAGTCCGGCAGCACGGTGTATTCGGCCGGCTTGCCGTTGATGGTCAGGCGCTTGTTGGAATACTGCACCACGTCGCCCGGCACGCCGACAACGCGCTTGATGTAATCGAGCGACTGGTCCTTCGGGTAGCGGAACACCATCACGTCGCCGCGCTGCGGCTCGCCCACCTCCATCACCTTCTTGTTCACCACCGGCAGGCGGATGCCGTACTGGTACTTGTTGACCAGGATAAAGTCGCCGATCAGCAGCGTCGGGATCATCGAGCCGGACGGGATCTTGAACGGCTCGACCACGAACGAGCGCAGCACGAACACCGCCAGGATCACCGGGAAGAAGCTGGCCGAATACTCCAGCCACCACGGCTGGCGCAGCTTTTCCTCGGCCAGGCGCTTGCGCGTGGCATCCGCGTCCGCGGCCCCGAAGCGGCCCTGCAGGTCGCCCTGGCGCGAATCGAATTCCGCCAGCGCCAGCCGCGCGGAAGAGCGGCGCTGCCGCTCGAACACGAGCTTGTCCGCCACCCACGCGACGCCCGTAATCACCACCAGCACAAAAAGGATCAGTGCAAAATTCATGACGGCTTCTGGTTCTTGGAAATCCTGGTACAGCCTTTGTTATTGGCGGCCGGGCGCGGCCGCGGCCACGCCCACACGCGATTACTTGTCGTCCACCTGCAGGATGGCCAGGAAGGCCTCCTGCGGAATCTCGACCGTACCCACCTGCTTCATGCGCTTCTTGCCGGCCTTCTGCTTTTCCAGCAGCTTCTTCTTGCGGGAGATATCGCCGCCGTAGCACTTGGCCAGCACGTTCTTGCGCAATGCCTTGACGTTTTCGCGGGCAATGATATTCGAGCCGATCGCGGCCTGGATCGCCACGTCGTACATCTGGCGCGGAATGATCTCGCGCATTTTCGCAGCCACTTCGCGCCCGCGGTATTGCGAGTTGGACCGGTGCACGATCACCGACAGCGCATCCACCTTGTCGCTATTGATCAGGATGTCGACCTTGACCACGTCGGAGGGACGATATTCCTTGAACTCGTAATCCATCGACGCATAGCCGCGCGATACCGACTTCAGGCGGTCGAAGAAATCCAGCACGATTTCCGCCATCGGGATCTCGTAGGTCAACTGCACCTGCTTGCCGTGGTAGCTCATATTGATCTGCGTGCCGCGCTTCTGCGTGCACAGCGTGATCACCGAGCCGACATATTCCTGCGGCATGTACAGGTTGACAGTGACGATCGGTTCCAGGATCGCCTCGATCTTGCTTGGGTCCGGCATCTTGGCGGGGTTCTCCACCGTCACCATGCTGCCGTCACGCATCTGCACCTGGTACACCACCGTCGGCGCGGTGGTGATCAGGTCCATGTCGAATTCGCGCTCCAGGCGCTCCTGCACGATTTCCATGTGCAGCAGGCCCAGGAAGCCGCAGCGGAAGCCGAAGCCCAGCGCCTGCGACACTTCCGGCTCGAACATCAGCGAGGCGTCGTTCAGCCGAAGCTTTTCCAGGGACTCGCGCAGCGCCTCGTACTGGTTGGCTTCCACCGGATACAGGCCGGCGAACACCTGCGGCTTGACTTCCTTGAAGCCCGGCAGCGGCGCGTCGGCCTTGCGTTGCGTGGTGGTGATGGTGTCGCCCACCTTGGCCGCCTTCAGCTCCTTGATACCGGCGATGACGAAGCCGACCTCGCCCGCCGTCAGCGCATCGCGCGGGATCGACTTCGGCGTGAACACGCCCACCTGCTCCACCAGGTGCTGCGAGCCGTTGGCCATCAGCAGTACCTTGTCCTTCGGGCGCAGCGTACCGTTGACCACCCGCACCAGCATCACCACACCGACGTAGTTATCGAACCACGAATCGATGATCAGCGCCTGCAGCGGCGCGTCGGTGTCGCCCTTGGGCGGCGGTACCTTGGCGATCAGCGCCTCGATCACGTCCTGCACGCCCTGACCGGTCTTGGCCGAGCACGGCGTGGCGTCCTGCGCGTCAATGCCGATGACGTCCTCGATTTCCTGGATCGCGTTGTCGGGATCAGCCTGCGGCAGGTCGATCTTGTTCAGCACCGGCACCACTTCCACGCCCAGCTCGATCGCGGTGTAGCAATTGGCCACGGTCTGCGCCTCGACGCCCTGCGAGGCGTCGACCACCAGCAGTGCGCCTTCGCAGGCCGATAGCGAGCGGCTCACTTCATAGCTGAAGTCGACGTGTCCCGGTGTGTCGATCAGGTTCAGGTTGTAGACCTGGCCGTCGCGCGCCTTGTAGCTGAGCGCGGCGGTCTGCGCCTTGATGGTGATGCCGCGCTCCTTTTCGATATCCATCGAATCGAGGACCTGCGCTTCCATCTCCCGATCCGACAGCCCTCCACAAAGCTGAATGATCCGGTCGGCCAGGGTGGACTTCCCATGGTCGATGTGGGCAATGATCGAGAAATTACGGATATGGTCCATCTAGTCTTCAGGGGAGCGCCGGCAAGAGGGCCCAGGCAGCTTCAAGCGTTCGTGAACGGCCCGGCGCCGCGCGCCGCAAGGCGTGCGCGGGCGTGCCGCAAGGTTTGGAGGTGCAATTTTTGCGCCAATCCGCAATTTTACCGGATTTTCAACGGCTTCCGGGTCGTGAAATGGTCGCGCGGCACGGCTGCCGGCCGCTGTCAGCGTCCGTCAGCAGCTGGCGTTGGCGGCGCCATGTGCGGCAAGCCACACCCTCACCGCTGCTTCGTCAAGGAAATAGTGGCAAAGCTGCGTCGCCTTCCCTTCCAGCTCGGCCGGCGTGCCGGGCATCAGTACCGGCACCAGTTCGCCGAAGCGGTCCTCGAGGCCGGGATCGGCATCGACATCCACTTCATGCAGTTCGAAAGAAAAATCGCGCCGGAGCAGTTCCAGCGCGACCTTCATGTCATCGCACAGGTGGCAATATGCCCGGCCGTACAGCGTCAGCGCGGGCATACCGGATCCTGGTGGCGATCAGCGGGTGGAGGTGGCGCCCGGACGCAGCGTCAGCACCTGGGTGGCGTCGCCGCGCCGCACGAACACCGCGGCAATGCGGCTCTTGTCCAGGCTGCGCACCAGCTCATTGAACTGGCGCGCATTGGTCACGTCGGTATCGCCCAGGCGCAGGATGATGTCACCCGGACGGATGCCGGCACGCAACGCCGGGCCGTCGGCCAACTCGACCTCCACGCCGGACTTGAGCTTGAGCTCCTTCAGGCGCGCTTCGGGCAGGTCGTTGACCACCAGCCCCAGGGCGTTGGGCTTGCTCGTCTGAGCGCCCTCGTCCTTGGGCTTGGCGCTGCTGCTGGCGCGGGCCTTGCCGTCCGGCTCCAGCTCTGTGACGGTGATCGTGACCTCGCGGGTGCCGCCCTTGCGCCACAGCTGCAGCGGCACGCGCGTGCCCGGCTTGGTATCACCCACCAGGCGCGGCAGGTCCGAAGCACGTTCGATATCACGGCCGTTGAACTTCAGGATGATGTCGCCGGCTTCAATACCCGCCTTCTCGGCAGGACCGCCCGGCTCCACGCTGCCGACCAGTGCGCCGCGCGCACGGCCCAGGCCCAGCGAATCGGCCACTTCCTTGGTGACATCGCCAATCGCCACGGCGATGCGACCGCGCGTCACGCGCCCAGCGGTCTTGAGCTGCTCGGACACGCGCATCGCCTCGTCGATCGGGATCGCGAACGAAATGCCCATATAGCCGCCGCTGCGGCTGTAGATCTGCGAGTTGATGCCGATCACTTCGCCGCGCAGGTTGATCAGCGGACCGCCCGAGTTGCCGGGGTTGACCGCCACGTCGGTCTGGATGAACGGCAGGTAGTCGCCGGTGTCGCGGCCCTTGGCCGAGACGATGCCAGCGGTGACGCTGTTGTCCAGCCCGAACGGCGAGCCGATAGCCAGCACCCACTCACCGGCGCGGACCTTGTCGGAATCGCCCAGCGGCAGGCGCGGCAGGCCGCTGGCCTCGATCTTGAGCAGCGCCACGTCGGTGCGCTTGTCGGAGCCGATCAGCTTGGCCTTGAACTCACGCTTGTCGGGCAGGGTCACGTAGATGGTTTCGGCATCGGCGACCACGTGCGCGTTGGTCATCACATAGCCGTCCTGGCTGATGATGAAGCCGGAGCCCACGCCACGGCTCTGCTCTTCCTGCTGGGGCGGCTGGCCGCGGCGCGGCGGGGTGCCGGGCGCCGGCGCGCCGGGCATGGGCACGCCGAAGAAGCGCCGGAAGAATTCGGCCATCTCGTCATCGTCGCCGGGCGCGCCGCTGCGCTGGCGCGCGCGCTCGGTGGTGCGGATATTGACCACGGCCGGGCTCGCCTTTTCCACCAGGTCAGTGAAATCGGGCAGGTTGTAGTTGGCGGCGGCAGCCTGGGCATGGCTGACTTCGGCCACCGTCGGGCCGAGCACCAACATGGCAGCCATGACCATGGCCCGCGCCAGGGCTGGAGATCTGAAAGTCATCGACAACTCCCGGGATTCAGGGAAAGAAGGTAAAACCGGCTGGATGTGATCCTTTGGCGGGGACCCCTGCACAGGTTTCATGGAGCCGGCACCGGGGACGGAGGGTCCCGCGGCGCCGGCTGCACCTGCGTTTGGCTTAGTGTACCGCCTTGGGCGGGCGGTACTCCACGGCCGTCGCAAACTGCTTGACGGTGCTCGCCGGGACCTCGCCCACCACGGTAATCCAGAAATCGGAGATCCGGCGCACCACGACCTGGGTCGCGCCGAGCGCGGCCACGCCTTCGCGGCGCACGCGTTGCTCGGAAACCGGCTCGATAAAGACCGACAGGCCGGTGAGCCCGTCGCTGTAGACAATCTGCAGCACTTCGAAGACCTGGCTGCGGCCGTTGTTCTGCGCCGATGCGCGCAGCTCGCCCAGCGGGCGGCGGACTTCGCGGATCTTCTGGAAGCCCTTCAGCGGCACCGCGATCGACCAGCCCTCATCGGCGATATTGGTCGGCTGGTATTTGACCTCGTAGTGGTTCCAGCTGCTGGCACTCTTGATCGCGCTGAGAATGCGCTGCTTCTCCGACGGCACGCCGATCTGCACCTGCGAGAACGCGACCTGCTCCAGCACCTTGCCGCCGTCGCCGATGGTCTGCGCACGCATCAGCAGGCCGGAACTCTTCTCGGCCCACAGCCGCACCGCGTAGCGCGCGGCATCGTGCGGTTCCAGCGCAAAGACTTCGCACTCCATGCCCGCGACCCGCTCCGCGGGCATCTTGCGCATGTCGTACAGCTCCAGCACGTCGTTCTTATTGGTGGCGAGCAGCGCCGGGAAGCGGTCCTTGGCTTCCTGCTTCTCCACCACCACCAGCTTGGCCTCGGGGATCAGGCTGTGCACGACGTCGTTCTGCCGCAGCACCTCGCGCGGCTTGCCGTCGAGCGTTTCCAGGCGTTCGTATTCGTTGTGGACGAGATCGCTGTAATGCTGAATGCGCGAGGCATGCATGACGCTACCGCGCTGGTAGATCAACGTGCCGACATAGTTCTCGCGCTGCGCGGCTTTGTGGATCTTGTTGAGCCAGGCGGTGGCATCGCGTCGGTTCAGCGTATTGTCCAAAGGCTGCGCGGTGGCCGCGGCAGCAGTCAGACACAAGGCCAGAAAAAAGGACCTACGCACGGCCCTGATTTTCTGGGCGCCCGCTACATAGGCGGGCGACCATCCTTTATGCATGTCCGGCATTATTCCTGCGTATTTTCCTGAGAGAAGCTTGCACCGTTGGCAACCGTGCGCATGGTCGGCACAACAGCATCCGTTGCCACCGACGTGCGATGGGCACGCAGGTATTCGTCCAGGCGGGGATCGCGAATCATCTGGGTGTTTTCCGCTGCCACGGTGACGATGCCGTTCGGCTGTGCGGGCTGGTCGGCGCGCGCTACCACGGCATCCGGCGTGCCCAGGCTGGCGGGGCCGCGCATCTGCGGCACGACCACCCAGCTGACCGCCGCCACGGCGGCCGCGATCGCGGTGCCCGGCATCACGCGGCGCACCCACGACGGCCTGACCAGCAGGCGATGGCGGGCGCTGGCCTGCGCCACGGCCGGCACCAGCACGTGCGGCTCGGCTTCCAGGCGCGCGGAGAATTTAGCGAGAAAAGCGGCGGTGGAACCCGCGTGCGTCAGGTCTTCCGAGCGCAGCGAGTCACCGATCAACTGGTATGCGGACCAGTCGGACAGGCCGGCGTCGCTTTTCGCGAGGGCCAGCACGGCATCGACTTCGTGCGGCGCCAGTTCGCCGTCCATCAGTACGGAGATCTGCTCCGCTGCTTCCACTACATGAACCGACTGCTTATGAGCCTGACCCATTTCCCACCCCAAGACATTCCATTGAACACCGATAATCCCGTCACTTCTGTCGCTTATCGATGCAGGAATAGGCTGCAACGCTGGCCGCACGACATTCTTCCTTGCTACCGAACAACTACCACCGCTTGCCTTCTGCCGTTCCCAGCAGCGGGCGCAATTTCTCGGCAATCGCCTCGCGCGCACGGAAGATGCGCGAGCGTACGGTGCCGATCGGACATCCCATCGCTTCGGCGATCTCCTCATAGCTGAGGCCCTCGATCTCGCGCAGCGTGATGGCGGTCCGCAATTCCTCCGGCAGTGCTTCCATCGCTCGGTTCACCGTCTCGGCAACCTGGCGCGTGTGAAGCATCGACTCCGGCGTATTGATATCCCTTAGTTGCTCACCGTCCGCAAAAGTTTCAGCCTCTTCTGCATCGATATCGCTGGACGCTTCCGGGCGGCGGCCCTGGGTGGCCAGATAGTTCTTGGCCGTGTTGACGGCGATCCGGTACAGCCACGTATAGAAGGCCGACTCCCCGCGAAACTGGGGCAAGGCACGGTATGCCTTGATAAAGGCATCCTGCGCCACATCCTCGACTTCGGCGGGGTCCCTGACCAGGCGCGAGATCAGGCGAATGATCTTCCGATGGTATTTGGTCACCAGAAGTTCAAAGGCCCGCTTATCGCCCTGCTGGACGCGTTCAACTAGGAGCTGATCGGCTTCGCGTTCGCTCACGTATGGCTCACCTGCAGTGTATCTCTTGGTTTGGTCGTCACGACAAACGTTGTATTTTACCTACGATTCAGGACTCGCCCGGTGAAGCAACGCGCCTCCTGTGACCGCAAGCTAACAAAATCGTTCCCCAGCCGCCGGATCTGGTTGCACCCGCAGTGCAACTCTGGCGTCACGTTGCAACCGTCGCACCATGCCGGCCGAGGCCGCTTGCCAGGGGAGAAAGATGGCGCCCGGCACTCCAGGCGCGCCGGAAGCGAAACGCACGACAGCAGTACCACCGGCGTGCCAGCAGGCGCGAACCACAGTCTCGCGCCGAACACCGCCGGGACCTTCCAGCCGGATCCGCAGCGGTCCCCTGCCATCGGCAGCCGGCAGCACGGCCACACAGCGCCAGCGCAAGGCACGCCACCAGCCGCGCCACGCCCGCACTGTCCCCGCACCGGCAAGCACGAGTGCGGGCGCCAGGGCGGCGTGCAGCCATTGAAAGCCCGCCGGGCTGGCGGCGACCGCATCGGCCAGCGTCAGCGCAAGCAGGCAGAGCGCCGCAACTTCTGCGGCGCAAAACACGAACAGGGCCCACCGCAACGGATGGACCCTGTCCTGGCGCAGCCCGCGCAGGGCCCGCCTCAACCACGGATCAGACGCGGCGGAAGACAAGCGTGCCGTTGGTGCCGCCGAAACCGAAGTTGTTCTTCACCGCCACATCGATCTTCATGTCACGCGCCGTGTTGGCCACGTAGTCCAGGTCGCACTCGGGATCCTGGTTGTCGATGTTGATGGTCGGCGGCGCTACCTGGTTGTGCAGCGCCAGCACGGTGAAGACCGATTCCAGCCCGCCGGCGCCGCCCAGCAGATGGCCGGTCATCGACTTGGTCGAATTCACCACCATCTTGTAGGCCTGCTCGCCGAACGCGGCCTTGATCGCATCGGATTCGTTCTTGTCGCCCAGCGGCGTGGAGGTGCCATGGGCGTTCAGGTAATGCACCTCGTCGCCGTTGATGCCGGCGTCCTTCAGCGCATTGACCATGCAACGGCGCGGGCCGTCCATGTTGGGCGCGGTCATGTGGAACGCGTCGCCGCTCATGCCGAAGCCGATCAGCTCGGCATAGATGCGCGCGCCCCGCGCCTTTGCCGACTCGTACTCTTCCAGCATCATCACGCCGGCGCCCTCGCCCAGCACGAAGCCGTCGCGGTCCTTGTCCCACGGACGCGAGGCCGCCGCCGGATCGTCGTTGCGGGTCGACAGCGCACGGGCCGCGGCAAAGCCGCCGATGCCCAGCGGCGACACGGTCGACTCGGCGCCGCCGGCCAGCATGGCGTCAGCATCGCCGGCCTGGATCAGGCGCGCGGCCAGGCCGATGCTGTGCAGGCCGGTGGTGCAGGCCGTCACCGCGGCCAGGTTCGGGCCCTTGATGCCGTGGATGATCGACAGGTGCCCGGCGATCATGTTGATGATCGAGCCCGGCACGAAGAACGGCGAGATGCGGCGCGGACCGCGTTCGGTCAGCACCGCGTGGGTTTCTTCGATCATCGGCAGGCCGCCGATGCCCGAGCCGACCAGCACGCCGATGCGCTCGGCGTTGGCTTCAGTCACTTCCAGGCCGCTGTCCTTCAGGGCCTGCGTACCTGCCGCGATGCCGAAATGGATGAAGGCATCCATATTGCGGGCTTCCTTGGCCGGAATGTAGTCCTCCGGATTGAAGCCCTTCACTTCACCGGCGAAGTGCACGGAAAGCGCGGAGTGATCGAATTTGGTGATGGTGGCGATGCCGGACTTGCCGGCAACCAGGTTGGCCCAACCTTCGGCAACCGTGTTTCCGACCGGAGACACAAGGCCAAGCCCAGTGACGACGACGCGACGACGGCTCACTATGTTTTCCTACGGGTGTATGAAGCGGGAGCGGAGCGGTGGATCAACCTGCGGCCCGGCCGGCTGGCCGCGCGGCGAGGCACGTTCCATTCTGCTTCTTCGAACAGACGAAAGCCACAGAAAACAGCAAGGCGAGGCCGCGACGGCCCGCCCACCTGCCTTCTGTGGCTCGGAATTCAGAGACGACGGGCTTAGGCCTTGACGTGCGCGGTGGCGTAGTCGATAGCCTGTTGCACGGTCGTGATCTTCTCGGCTTCCTCATCGGGAATTTCCATGCCGAATTCATCTTCCAACGCCATCACGAGTTCAACCGTGTCCAGCGAGTCTGCACCGAGATCGTTCACGAACGAGGATTCGTTCTTGATGTCTGCCTCGGCCACGCCAAGCTGTTCTGCCACGATTTTCTTGACGCGTTGTTCGATATTGTCCATGTAACCCTCCAGGGAAGTTCGACAAAAAGTGGGCGCATTTTAGCAGGTTTGAGACGACAGAAATGCCGCCTGCCAAGCTTTGCAAGAATTGCGCCCGTTTGGTTCGGAAAACTACCACTTCAGATGGCTTCTTCCGGCTTTTCCCCCGAAATCTGCCACCCAAAAACCCATTAATTCATGTACATCCCGCCGTTTACATGCAGCGTGGTGCCGGTGATGTACGCGGCCTGCGGACCGGCCAGGAAGGCCACCGCATTGGCAATATCTTCCGGCTGACCCAGGCGCCCCAGCGGGATCTGCGTCTTGAGCGAAGCATGCTGCTCTTCGGACAGCGCCTTGGTCATGTCGGTGTCGATAAAACCCGGCGCGACGCAGTTCACGGTCACGTTGCGGCTGCCGATTTCCGCAGCCAGCGAACGGGTCATGCCCGCCACGCCCGCCTTGGCGGCCGAGTAGTTCATCTGGCCGGGGTTGCCGACCGAGCCCACCACCGAGGTGATATTGATGATACGGCCCTGGCGTGCCTTCATCATCGGGCGCAGCACCGCGCGCGACAGGCGGAATACCGAGGTCAGGTTGGTCTGGATGACCGCCAGCCAGTCCTCGTCCTTCATGCGCATTGCCAGTTGGTCCTGCGTGATGCCGGCATTGTTGACCAGCACGCCGATGCCGCCATGCGTCTTGACGATCTCGTCGATGAGCGCGTCGCAAGCGGCCGCGTCATTGACGTTCAGCACGGCGCCCTTGCCCTTCAGGCCTTCGGTGCCGAGGTAATCGGTGATGCCGGCCGCGCCGGCATCGCTGGTGGCGGTGCCGATCACAGTAGCGCCCTGGCGGGCCAGTTCCAGCGCAATGGCACGGCCGATGCCGCGCGAGGCGCCGGTCACCAGCGCAACCTGGTTTTCGAGAAGTTTGGTCATGCGGAGTGTCCTTTCGTCCTTACGCTGACTTCAGCAGTGCCAGCGTGTCTTGCAGCGAGGCCGGATCGAAGATCGCGCCGCCGGTCAGGTTGCCGTCGATGCGCTTGGTCATGCCGGCCAGCACCTTGCCCGGGCCGCACTCGATCACGTGCGTGACGCCTTCGGCGGCCATCTTCTGCACGCACTCGACCCAGCGCACCGGCGCTGCGGCCTGGCGCACCAGAGCGTCCTTGATTGCGTCCGGGTCGTTGACGATGGCCACGTCGACGTTGTTCACCAGCGGAATCGACGGCGCGGCGAACCCCAGCCCGGTCATCCGCTCGCGCAGGCGGTCCGAGGCGGGCTTGAGCAGCGACGAGTGGAACGGCGCCGACACCGGCAGCGGCAGCGCGCGCTTGGCGCCCTTGGCCTTGGCGATTTCGCAGGCCTTCTCGACCGCGCCCTTGTGGCCGGCGATCACCACCTGCGACGGTGCGTTGAAGTTGACGGCCTCGACCACGCCCGCGGCCGATGCTTCGGCGCACGCGGCGCGCACATCGTCGTCGGACAGGCCCAGGATCGCGGCCATGCCGCCCTCGCCCACCGGCACGGCTTCCTGCATCGCCTGCGCGCGGAAGCGCACCAGCGGCACCGCCTCGGCGAACGGGATCACCCCCGCGGCTACCAGCGCCGAGTACTCGCCCAGGCTGTGGCCGGCAACCAGTGCCGGTGCCGGGCCACCGGCGCCCAGCCAGGCGCGGTAGATCGCCACGGCGGCGGTCAGCATCACCGGCTGCGTGTTGGTGGTCAGGTTAAGTTCTTCGGCAGGGCCTTCGGCGATCAGGCGGCCGAGGTCCTGGCCGAGCGCAGCCGAGGCCTCTTCCACGGTGGCGCGCACCACGGCGTTATCAGCAAAGGCATTGAGCATGCCGACCGACTGCGAACCCTGGCCGGGAAATACGAAAGCGAATTTCATCGGATTGGAACCCTAATAAGAAACCGGTGACCGGCGCCGCGGTCACGCAGGCCATGGCGCCGGCCGCATATTACATGCGCAGCAGCACCGCACCCCAAGTGAAGCCACCGCCGACGCCTTCCATCAGCACGGTGTGGCCCGGGCGGATGCGGCCGTCGCGCACCGCGACATCCAGCGCCAGCGGGATCGACGCGGCCGAGGTGTTGCCATGCTCGTGCACGGTGGCGACCATGCGCTCGGCGGGCAGGCCGAGCTTCTTGGCGGTGCCTTGCATGATGCGGATATTGGCCTGGTGCGGGATCAGCCAGTCGACCTGGGCGGGTGCCACCGCGGCGGCCTCCATGGCCTCGCGCGCGACCTTGTCCAGCACGGTCACGGCCAGCTTGAACACGGCCTGGCCGTCCATGTGCAGGAACGCGTTGCCCGTGATATTGCCGCCGGCAACGTTGCCCGGCACGCACAGGATGTTGACATGGCTGCCGTCGGAGTGCATCGCGCTCGACAGGATGCCCGGCTCTTCGGAAGCCGACAGCACCACCGCGCCGGCGCCATCGCCGAACAGCACGCAGGTGGTGCGGTCGTTGAAGTCCAGGATGCGCGAGAACACCTCGGTGCCGATCACCAGCACGTTGCGGTGCGAGCCGCTGCGGATGAACTTGTCGGCCGTGGCCAGCGCGTACACGAAGCCCGAGCACACGGCCTGCAGGTCGAACGCCGCGCAGTGGTTGGTGATACCCAGCTTGTCCTGCACGATGCAGGCGGTGCTGGGAAACACGAAGTCCGGCGTGGAGGTGGCGACGATGATCAGGTCGATGCTCTGGCGGTCGATGCCGGCAGCCTCGATGGCCTGCTCGGCCGCCTTGACCGCGAGGTCGCTGCTGGTCACATCGGGATCCGCCCAGTGGCGTGCCGAGATACCGCTTCGCGAGACAATCCAGTCGTCGCTGGTCTCGATGCCCTTCTCGGCAAGCTGCGTCGCCAGATCATGGTTGGTCACACGCCGCGGAGGCAGGTAGCTCCCGGTACCGATGATTTTTGCGTACTTGGTCATGTAGTGTCGGATCGTATATCCCGCGGGCGCCGGCTACAAACCGCGGCGGCCGGCGCGTGGCGCTCAGGCGACGTGGGGGCTGGGATGCGTGCTCGGCGCCTCTGTCTCCGGGGCGGGCTGTGCAGCGCCGTTGGCGCTGGATTTGTCGGCGAAGGCCCGTGCGATACGGGGAATCACGCCATTCTTGGCGGCATCATACCCGCGTTTGATTGCCCACTCAAAAGAATGGGCATCGGCCGAACCGTGGCTCTTGATCACCAGCCCGCGCAGACCCAGCAGCGACGCGCCGTTGTAGCGCGCCGGGTCGAGCCGCTTGGCCAGCCGCGACAGCACCGGCATGGCCACGGCCGCGAGCAGCTTGGTGAACCACGAGCGGGTGAATTCTTCCTTGATCATGCTGCCGATCATCTTGGCTAGGCCCTCGCTGCTCTTGAGTGCCACGTTGCCGACAAAGCCGTCGCAGACCACGATGTCGGTCGTGCCCTTGAAGATGTCGTTGCCTTCCACGTTGCCATAGAAGTTCAGCTCCGAGGCGCGCAGAAGTTCACCCGCGCGCTTGACCACCTCGTTGCCCTTGATGACTTCCTCGCCGATGTTCAGCAGGCCCACCGTCGGGTGTTCCTTGTGATCGACCACGGCGACCATGGCCTCGGCCATGCGGGCGAACTGCAGCAGGTGTTCGGGTTCGCAGTCGGCGTTGGCACCAAGATCCAGCACCGTAGTGCCCCAGCCTTGCTGGTTCGGGATGGTAGTGGCGATGGCCGGCCGCTCGATGCCTTCGAGGGTCTTCAGCACATAGCGCGACACCGCCATCAGCGCGCCGGTATTGCCGGCGGAGATGCAGGCGCCAGCCTGGCCTTCCTTGACCTGCGTGACGGCGACGCGCATGGAAGAGTTTTTCTTCTTGCGCAGCGCCACCTCGACCGGGTCATCCATGGTGATGACCTCGGTGGCCTCGACGATGCTCACGCGCGCGTGGTCCAGCGCGTGCAGCTTTTTCAGCTGCGCCCGGATGGCATCCGGCAAGCCGACCAACACCATCTCGGCATCGTCATGGCGGGAGAGAAAACTGATCGCCGCAGGCACCGTCACGGCCACGCCGTGATCGCCGCCCATGCAGTCGATAGCGATTTTGATCGTCATTGTTCCTGGTACGGATAGCGCAGCAGCGCGCGCCACGCCCGGCGGGAATCCCGAGCGCCCAACAAAAAAGCGGCAACGATCTTGCCGCTTTTTTGTGTCTGACCGTTTCTTGTCCGACCTACAGGCATGCGCTAGCGAGACGCAATGTCACGCCGAACGAAGCTATCAGTCGTTCTTGGTCTTGATGACCTTGCGGCCACGATAGTAGCCGTTCGGGCTCACGTGGTGACGCAGGTGGGTTTCGCCGGTGGTCGGCTCAACTGCCAGCGGCGCTGCCGACAGGTGATCGTGCGAACGGTGCATGCCGCGCTTGGACGGCGACTTCTTGTTCTGTTGAACTGCCATGATGACTCCTTCGAGAATTTTTCAATATTAACACACGCATCCCGCCCAAGGCGTAGCCGGGGCCCGGCCGGATGCTGCAACGACACCTGAAGACCTTGCCGTCAGCCGCGATCGGCGTCAGTGCTTGTTCTTCAGGCCGGCCAGCGCCGCAAAGGGCGATGGCCGCTTTTCTTCCTCAGGCTCAGCCTCGGGCTGCGCCTCGCCGTCCGAACCGGTCACGAGGCTTTCGTGTACCGTCGGGCAGACGTCATGCTTGGGTGCCACCGGCAGTGCCAGCAGCACTTCATCTTCAATCAGTTCCAGCAGCGAGAAACGCTTCGAGCCGGCGATCACGTCGACTTCGTCGTCGTCCATCGGCGCGGCGTCGGCCGCTTCGTCGCTTTCCGCCACCTCGAAGCGCGTGGCCGTGTCGACCGGCTCGGCATACGGGTCCAGGCAGCGCTGGCACTCCAGCCAGATCCGGCCCTGCACGCTCACGTCGAGGAACAGCCGCTGCGCCACCGGGGCGCCGGGCTCGGCCGCCTCTTCGCGCACGAAACCGGTGGCCGTAAAGGCAAACGTCTCATCGGGTGCCGAGGCTGGCGCTTGCGCGGCCGTCTCGGCTAAGATGCGCGGCAAATCCCGCACCGTCACGTCGCCGGCCAGGCTTTCACCCTTCCGGCAAAACGCGAAGAGATCGAGCGCGCGCAAGTCAACGGGCTGGGTCGGCTGGGTCATGTGCGTGGCTCCGGTCGCAATTCAATGACTGGTTCGCCACAATCCTAGCCTGCGGGACTACGGGCCGCGCACATTGGCGGCACAGCGCCCGGATGCGGATGCGGCAAAACGCGCGATTATACGACGTAAACCATTTCGAGGTCAAAGGTCTTACTCCCTTGATCCACACGCCTTCCTGTTTCGTTTCAATCACTTATGTCTCCAGATCCCCGTCCCAAGCTGATCCTTGGCTCCGGCTCGCCCTACCGGCGCGAGCTGCTGGCGCGGTTGCGCATTCCGTTTGAAGTGGCAGTGCCCGACATCGACGAAACGCCACTGGCCGGCGAAGCTCCCGAGGCGACCGCGCTGCGGCTGTCGCAGCGCAAGGCCGAAGCCATCGCCGCGCGTCACCCCGGCGCCCTGGTGATCGGCTCCGACCAGGTGCTGACGCTCGACGGCGAGCAGATGGGCAAGCCCGGCACCCAGGACAAGGCCGTGGCGCAGTTGCGCCGCATGCGCGGGCGCACTGCCACCTTCCATTCGGCACTGTGCCTGCTGGATGCCCGCACCGGGGCCGCGCAGCTCGCCGACGTGCAGACCCGCGTCACCATGCGTGACCTGACCGATGCCGAGATCGAGACCTACCTGCGGCTTGAGCAACCCTATGACGTCGCCGGCAGCGCCAAGTCTGAAGGCCTGGGCATCGCGCTGCTTGAACGCGTCGAGTCGGACGACCCCACCGCGCTGGTCGGCCTGCCGCTGATCGCGCTGACCGGCATGCTGCGCCACGTCGGCTACCCGCTGCTTTCCGTATAAGAGGGGCGAGCCAACCATGAGCGGCATCCTTTACCTGATCCCCAACACCCTTGGCAAGCGCGACGAAGCCGACCCGCTGGCTGACGTGATCCCGGCCGGCGTGCAGCAGATCGCGGCCGGGCTCGATTACCTTGTCGCCGAGAACGCCAAAACCGCGCGCGCCTTCCTGAAGAAGCTGGGCGAAACCACGCCGCTGGCGCGTCCGATCCAGCAGATCGAGATCCGCGAACTGAACGTCAACACGCGCCCCGATGCGCTGGCCAACCTGCTCGCCCCGATCGCAGCCGGCCGCGACGGCGGCCTGCTATCCGAGGCCGGCGTGCCCGCCGTGGCCGACCCCGGCGCGGAGCTGGTGCGGCTGGCGCATGGGCGCCGCATTCGCGTGCGCCCGCTGGTCGGGCCCAGCTCGATCCTGCTGGCGGTGATGGGCTCGGGCCTGAACGGCCAGAGCTTTGCCTTCAACGGTTACCTGCCGGTCGATGCCGGCGAGCGCGCGCAGCGGCTGCGCGAGCTGGAACAGCGTTCGCGCAAGGCCAGCCAGACGCAGGTGTTCATTGAAACGCCCTACCGCAACGCGGCGCTGCTGGACGCCATGCGCCAACACTGCGCGGGGACCACGCTGCTGTCGGTGGCAGTGGACCTGACGCTCCCGGGCGAGACCATCGTCACGCTGCCGCTGTCGGACTGGCGGCCTGACCGGCTTGAGCTGCACAAGCGCCCGGCGATCTTCTCGATGCTGGCGGTGTAGCAAAACAACAAGGGGGCGCGAGCCCCCTTTGTTGTTGACGACTGCCCTGCCGCAAAGCTCAGTGCATGCCCTGCATGCGCGTGCTCCACAGCATGGTCTTCATCGCCGCGGTGCCCACGGCGGCGCCGAAGCGCTTGGCCACGCGTTCGGCGATGTTCTCCTTGACCGTGTAGTCGATAATGTCCTCGGCCTTGAGCACGTCGCGCGCGACGGAATCGGCGGTGCCCAGGGCGTCGGCCAGGCCCAGTTCAATGCTGCGCTCACCCGACCAGAACAGGCCCGAGAACAGCTCAGGATCGTTCTTGAGCCGGTCACCGCGGCCTTCCTTTACCACGTCGATGAACTGCTGGTGGATTTCCTTGAGCATCGTCTCGGCATAGGCTTTTTGCCTGGGCACCTGCGGTGAGAACGGGTCGAGCATGCCCTTGTTGGCGCCCGAGGTGTACAGCCGGCGCTCCACGCCGAGCTTGTCCATCAGCCCGGTAAAGCCGAAGCCGTCCATCAGCACCCCGATCGAACCGACGATGCTGGCCTTATCGACATAGATCTTGTCGCCCGCCGCGGCCACGTAATAGCCGCCCGAGGCGCAGATCTCCTCGACCACCACATAGAACGGCTTGGACGGATAGAGCGCGCGCAGCCGGTGGATTTCGTCGGTGATGATGCCGGCCTGCACCGGCGAGCCGCCCGGCGAGTTGATCTTGAGGATCACCCCGGCCGCGTTGGTGTCGGCGAACGCCGCCTGCAGCGAGGCGTTGATCGATTCAGCGCTGGCTGGTGTGCCCGCGGCGATCTCGCCTTCAAGCGTGACCATCGCGGTATGGCGGCTGGCGGTGCTGATACCGTCACTCTTGAAGTCGAACAGCGCAATAAAGATCAGCGCCAGCAGCGCCAGGCCGACCAGGCGGAAGAAGATGCGCCAGCGGCGCGCCGCGCGCTGCTCGCGCAGCGATGCAGTCAGCACCCTTTCCAGCACATCGCGTTCCCAGTCCGAGCCGCCCACCGGCCCGCCCGCGGTGGCACCGGCCATGCGCGCCTTGCGCTCGCGCGCTTCATGCCGCGCGGCGTCGTCGCCGGCGCGCAACTCGTTTTCCAGCGGGTAGTCCGCGTGTGGTGCGGTGACCAGGCGCTCGGATTCCGGCGGCTGCGAATCGTCGCCCGGGGCACCCTGGCCCGCCGCCTTGCGCTCGTCCGGCTGACCCGATTCACCCGATTCGCCAAAAGGCGGTTTCTGTTGTTCTGTCATGCAAATCGCTCGTGGAAAGGCTTGCAAATACGCCGGGGGCTTAACCTCCCGTCATACCCGTCATTCAGGCATCGTCCGTGCGCCCGGCGATCCGGAACGGGGCCTCGGGCACCCAATAGACCAGGCCATCGCGCTCTTCGATGCGCAGCTTGGCCAGCGACGCGCCGCGGCAGGGCCCGCCAACGCACTCGCCGCTATCCGGCGCATAGACCGCGCCATGAGTGGCGCACATCAAGTATAGGCCCGACGCATCGAAGAACCTGCCTTCCTGCCAGTCCAGCTCCATCGGCACATGCGCGCACTGGTTCAGGTAGCCATGTACGGCGCCGTCGAAGCGCACCACGAAAGCGCCGATCTCGCGGCTCTCCAGCGCCACCGAAAAGCGCACGCCAAGGCCGCCCTCCTCCAGTTCCCCGGCTGCGCACAGCCGCACCGGCGCCTGGCCGGATGCCGCTTCAGGCATGGGCCAGCAGCCAGTCGGTCAGGTCGGCGATCGAGGTGGCGCAATGCACCGGCGCCATCGCCCGCAGTGAATCGCCGGGATGCGCTCCATAGCAGACACCAATGCCAGCTGCGCCGGCATTGGCCGCCATCTGCAGGTCATGGGTGGTGTCGCCGACCATCACCGTGCGCTCCATGTCCTGGCCCAGTTCGCGGGTCAGTTCCTGCAGCATGGCCGGGTGCGGCTTGGAGAAGGTCTCGTCGGCGCAGCGCGTGGCGTCGAACAGGCGGGTCAGGCCGCTGGTGGCCAGCGCGCGCTGCAGGCCGACCCGGGTCTTGCCGGTGGCCACGCCCAGGAAATAGTGCTCGCGGCGCAGGGTCTCGAGCATTTCACGCACGCCGTCGAACAGCACCAGGTCGGCGTCGCGGGTCAGGAAGTGGTAGCGGTAGCGTTCGGCCAAGCGCGGGTAGTCGGCCGGATCGAGCGTTGGTACGGCGTAGGACAGCGCGTCCTTCAGGCCGAGCCCGATGACGTGGCTTGCCGCACTGTCGTCTGGCACGGGCAGGCCCAGGTCGCGGCTGGCAAGCTGGATGCACTTGGCGATGGTCGGGGTCGAATCCATCAGGGTCCCGTCCCAGTCGAAAACGATCAGGTCAAACTGTTGCCTGGCCATGGTAATCCTTGTGATGTTTCACGCACTACCCTACTCCGGGGCGTGCAGATGACGCAATTGTTGCAGGAATCCGACGCATTCGTCGGGCAGCGGCGCTTCCACGGCCAGTGGCTCGCCCGTGGCCGGATGAATAAAAACCAGCCGGTGGGCGTGCAGGAACATCCGCTTGATGCCCGGGTTCGCCCCGGAACGCGCGAGCGACTTGTTCAGGGAGAAGTCGCCGTATTTCTCGTCGCCCACGATCGGGAATCCCGAATGCGCCAGATGCACCCGGATCTGGTGGGTGCGGCCGGTCTTCAGTTCCGCTTCCAGCAGCGTGAAGCCCCGGAAGGCCTCAACGCGGTTGAACACTGTATGGGAGGCGAGGCCGTCGGCCTGGACCCGCACGCGCCGCTCGCCGTCCGGCGTGCTGTATTTATATAGAGGCAGCTTCACATGCTGGCGCGCGTTCTGGAATTCACCGGCGACACAGGCGTAGTAGCGCTTGTCCATCGCGTTGCCGCGAATCTGCTCGTGCAGGTGCACCAGCGCCGAACGCTTCTTGGCAAGCACCAGGATGCCGGAGGTTTCGCGGTCCAGCCGGTGCACCAGTTCCAGGAACTTGGCCTGCGGCCGGGCCTGGCGTAGTTGCTCGATCACACCGAAGGCCACCCCCGAGCCGCCGTGGACGGCTACGCCCGCAGGCTTGTTGACCACCAGCAGGTGGGTGTCCTCGAACAGCACGGGGAATTCGCTGGCGGGTACATGGGACTTGTCGGATTGTGCCGAAGCCGCCACGCGCATCGGCGGGATACGAACCACATCGCCGGATTGCAGCCGATAAGTCGCATCGATCCGCCCCTTATTCACGCGAACTTCACCCGAACGCAGCACCCGGTAGATATGGCTCTTGGGCACCCCCTTGGCCACCTTCAGCAGGAAGTTGTCGATGCGCTGGCCTTCGGAGCCTTCGTCAATCGTGACATACGCCACCTGCGGGCTTGCCGGTGCGGTCTCGGCAACCTTTTCAATTTGATGGCGTAACTCATTCATTTTCAATATAATTTCCTCGCTGTCCCGGCCTGGGGCCGGCAGCGCAAGACCTGTGTAAGCGATTAATCTTCGATTTTTCGTTCGATTTTTCGCATTCTACACTTGGGGTCACCGCCAACCCCGTCCGTCTCCCGGTTCTTTGTCCCGCTTCGCGTGATCCGCGAGCGCCAGACGGGCAAATGGCAGTAAAAGCAGCACGCACGGTATCGCCGGCACGCAGGAAGTCGCCCATAGGAGGCTTCGGCGCGGCAGGCGGTGACGTGGGAACAGAGTGTTCAGGTAAAACAGAATTTAAAGGCGGATGCCCCTGCCGGCATCCGCTTCGGTGAGAGAAGTCCCGCCCGCACCGGGAAACGGTGCCGGCCGGCAGGCTTGCCTGCCGCCTGACTGGAAATATTGGCGCCCGGTCGCAGAACTCCAAGAAGTAGTAGGTGCGCCCGCCAGGAGATGTCAG
The DNA here is from genome assembly GCF_040149425.2 of Cupriavidus sp. DF5525. Taxonomy (NCBI): domain Bacteria; kingdom Pseudomonadati; phylum Pseudomonadota; class Betaproteobacteria; order Burkholderiales; family Burkholderiaceae; genus Cupriavidus; species Cupriavidus sp. DF5525. The sequence continues at coordinate 3,274,774 of NZ_CP168265.1, forward strand.
GCTGCAACGGCGGCTATGCCGAGTCCGAAAAACTTGCTCTTTGACGCGTCTAGGCCTTCCGCGGCCGGCCGCGATGCCGTCGGCGCCGGTTGCGCCGGCGTACCGCATCGCCTCCGGCACGGGAACGCGCCGGATGTCTGCGCAAGAGCAGCCACCGGCGTTCTCTCCCGCCCCGCGGACGTTACCCCGACGTCATCGCCTCTCTTTCACCCGCGCCCAGCCGCCCGCATTTCCCGCGAAGCGGCGCTTTCCGGCAATTCTCGCGCCTCGCTCGCTCCCTCGCGTGCTCCATGGATCGCCGCGGACACCGCCCAGACGGTGCCACCCGCGACACTGGAGTGAGGTATTGCGATGAAACGCATGCTGTTCAACGCGACGCAACAGGAGGAATTGCGCGTCGCCATCGTCGACGGTCAGAAACTGATCGATATCGACATCGAGACTGCCGGGCGCGAACAGCGCAAGGGCAATATCTACAAGGGCGTCATCACCCGCATCGAGCCGTCGCTGGAAGCCTGCTTCGTCAACTACGGCGAAGAGCGCCACGGCTTCCTGCCGTTCAAGGAAGTGGCCCGCGCCTTCTTCAAGGAAGGCATCGACGTGCGCAACGCGCGCATCCAGGATGCCCTGCATGAAGGCCAGGAACTGATCGTCCAGGTCGAGAAGGAAGAGCGCGGCAACAAGGGCGCGGCGCTGACCACCTTTATCTCGCTGGCCGGCCGCTACCTGGTGCTGATGCCGAACAACCCGCGCGGCGGCGGCGTGTCGCGCCGCATCGAGGGCGAGGACCGCCAGGAACTGCGCGAGACCATGGCGCAGCTGACCGTGCCGGACGGCATGAGCATCATCGCCCGTACCGCCGGCATCGGCCGCTCGGCCGAGGAACTGCAGTGGGACCTGAACTACCTGCTGCAACTGTGGAAGGCCATCGACGGCGCCGCCGGCGACAACAAGGCCCCGCTGCTGATCTACCTGGAATCGAGCCTGGTCATCCGCGCCATCCGCGATTACTTCCAGCCGGATATCGGCGAGATCCTGATCGACACCGACGAGATCTACGAACAGGCCCGCGCCTTCATGAGCGTGGTGATGCCTGACAACATGAGCCGCGTGAAGAAGTACCGGGACGACGTGCCCCTGTTCTCGCGCTTCCAGATCGAACACCAGATCGAGTCGGCCTATTCGCGCATGGTGATGCTGCCCTCGGGCGGCGCCATCGTGATCGACCACACCGAGGCGCTGGTCTCCGTGGACGTGAACTCGGCCCGCGCCACCAAGGGCGCCGACATCGAGGAAACCGCGCTGCGCACCAACCTCGAGGCCGCCGACGAGATCGCCCGCCAGCTGCGCCTGCGCGACCTGGGCGGCCTGATCGTGATCGACTTCATCGACATGGAGTCGGGCAAGGCCCAGAAGGACGTGGAAACGCGCCTGAAGGACGCGCTGCGCCACGACCGCGCCCGCGTGCAGATGGGCAAGATCAGCCGCTTCGGCCTGATGGAGCTGTCGCGCCAGCGCCTGCGCCCGTCGCTGTCGGAGGGCTCGCACATCACTTGCCCGCGCTGCAACGGCACCGGCCATATCCGCGATACCGAATCGTCCGCCCTGCAGGTGCTGCGCATCATCCAGGAAGAGGCGATGAAGGAAAACACCGCCGCCATCCATTGCCAGGTGCCGGTGGAGGTGGCTGCCTTCCTGCTGAACGAGAAGCGCCAGGAAATCAACCTGATCGAGCTCCGCTTCAAGGTCAATGTGCTGCTGATCCCCAACAAGCACCTGGAAACGCCGCACTACAAGCTGGAGCGCCTGCGCCACGACGATCCGCGCCTGGAAGAGAGCACCGCCAGCTACCGCATGGCCGAGGCTGCCGCCAAGGAACTGGAAGCCGACACCAGCTACAGCAGCCGCCGCAAGGAAGAAGCCAAGCCGCGCCAGGAAGCCGCGGTCAAGGGCATCACCCCGGAACAGCCAGCGCCGGTATCGGTGCCGCGTCCCGAGCGCGCGCCCAAGCCGGAAACCCCGGCCGCCCCGCCTGTCCCGGCCACCCAGCCGGTGGTCAGCGGCGGCTTTATCGCCTGGCTGAAGGGCCTGTTCGGCGCCCGTCCGGCGACCCCGCCGGTGGTGGAACCCGCCAAGCCGGCAGCCACCGCTGAAACCCGCGGCGCTGAAGGCCGCCGCGAGCGCGGCCCGCGTGGCGAAGGCCGTGGCCAGCGTGGTGAGCGCGGCGAACGTGGTGAGCGTGCCGAGCGCGGCGAGCGGACCGAACGTGGTGAGCGCGGGGAACGTGGCGAGCGCCAGCCCCGTGGCCAGCGCGCCGAGCGCGCGGAACGCGCCGAGCGCCAGGGTGGTGAGCGTGGCGAGCAACGCGAGACCCGTGGCGAACGCCAGGGCCGCCAGCCGCGCCAGCAAGGTGAAGGCCAGGCCACCCCGGCCGTGGCCCGCATGGGCGAAGCAGCGCAAGCCGAGCGTGGCCAGGGCGAACGCGCCGAAGCCCGCCAGGAAGGCCGCCGCGAGCGCAGCCAGGAGCGCCGCGAGCGCCAGCGTGACCGCCAGCGCGAGCGCAGCGACCTGCGTGAAGCCGAAGCCGGCGAAGCGCCGCAGCCGGAAGCCGTAGCCGCCGCCCAGGCACTGGGCGTGGCGCCGCAGGCCTTCGCGGAAGAGTCGCAGGCCGTCCGTGCCGAACTGCCGGAAGGCGCCGAGGGCGTGGCAGAGACCGCCGCGGAAGGTGAAGAACGCCGCCGCCGCAACCGCCGTGGCCGCAACCGCTATCGACGCGAACGCGACGAGACGGCGCAAGGTACGCAAGGCGAAGGTGAAGGCGAATTCGCCCAGGAAGCTGCTGAAGGCGTCGCCCCGGTGACCGCCGAGGCTGCCCCCCAAGCTGTCCCGCAAGCGGAACCCGCACCGCAAGCTGCGGTAGCCGTCGCTGCCGCCGCCGAAGCCGTCGAAGCGATCCGCATCGCCGTGCCGGAGGGCGTGACGCCCGCGCCGGCAACTGAGACTGCGCCGGCGACAGCACCCGTGGCCGAGCAGGCTGCCCCGGTGACCGCCCCCGCAGTGACGGAAGCCGTCGCTGCCGAAGCCGTGGCCGAGCCGGTCGTGAGCGCCGCCGTTGAGACCGCCCCGGCCGTGGCGGAAGTTGCCGAGCCGGTGGTCACGCCGGCACCGGCAGCCGAGCCGGCCGTGGCATTCGCACCGGCGGCCCCGGTGGTTGCTGCAGCACCGGCCGCACCGGCCGTGGCCGCCGCCCCGGCAGCAATGGAGAACCTCGAGCCGATGCTCGCCTCCGTCGGCCTGCAGTGGGTCCATACCGACAGCGACAAGCTGCGCTCGGCCCAGGAAGCTGCTGCCCGCGTCGCGCCCGCCCCGCGGGTGCCGCGCGAGCGCAAGCCGCTGCCGCCGCTGCCGCACGGTCCGATGATCCTGGTCGAGACCGGTGGCCGCGAGGTGGAAATGGCGTCGCAGCAGTAAGCGGGCCGGTGCCCCGCGGGCTCGCCGCCGGCGAGCCTCCGGGCGCACATGCCGCCGGTTGCAGCAGGACCGGCAGCCAAGGGTAAAGGGACGGCCACGCCGTCCCTTTTTTCATGTCGCAAACTACCCGCAAGCCCCTGCGTAAATACCGGCAATAATGGGAATACGGATGCCCCACCCCCGCCTCGGCTAGAATGGCAGCAGAATGCATCCGGCCCCCGGGCGCCCTGCCCCGCAGCGCCGCTCCCCGGAAGCAGCGCCCACCCACAGGCCATGACCGAATCCGTCATTCCGATTTTCGACCTGCGCGAGCATCGCTACCGTTCGATGACGCCCAGTATTCCTGGCAAGCTGGTTGCGCCCACCGGCCTGGTGGCCGACACCCGCGGCCGGCCGCTGCATGACCTGCGCATTTCGGTGACGGACCGCTGCAATTTCCGCTGCGTCTACTGCATGCCGAAGGAAGTCTTCGACAAGGACTACACCTTCCTGCCGCACTCCGAACTGCTGAGCTTCGAGGAAATCGAGCGCACCGCCCGCCTGTTCGTCGCCCAGGGTGTGGAGAAGATCCGCCTGACCGGCGGCGAGCCTCTGCTGCGCAAGAACATCGAGCACCTGGTCGAGATGCTGGCGAAGATCGAGACTGTCTCGGGCAAGCCGCTGGATCTGACACTGACCACCAACGCCTCGCTGCTGGCACGCAAGGCACGCGCCCTGCGCGATGCCGGCCTGACCCGTGTCAGCGTAAGCCTGGACGCGATCGACGACGCCATCTTTCGCCGCATGAACGATGTCGACTTCGCCGTCGCCGACGTGCTGCATGGCATCGAGACCGCGCAAGCGGTCGGGCTGGCGCCGATCAAGGTCAACATGGTCGTCAAGCGCGGCACCAACGACCAGGAAATCGTGCCGATGGCGCGCTATTTCCGCCACAGCGGCATCATCGTGCGCTTTATCGAGTTCATGGACGTGGGCGCCAGCAACCACTGGCAGATGGACGAGGTGCTGCCCTCGGCCGAAGTCGTGCGCCGCATCGATGCCGAATTCCCGCTCGAGCCGATGCAGGCCAACTATTCCGGCGAGACCGCCGAGCGCTGGCGCTACCGCGACGGCAGCGGCGAGATCGGCGTGATCTCCAGCGTCACCCACGCCTTCTGCGGCGACTGCAGCCGCATCCGCCTGTCCACCGAAGGCCGGCTCTACCTGTGCCTGTTCGCCACCGAGGGCTATGACCTGCGCGCCTTGCTGCGCGGCGGCCACAGCGACCTGGAGATCTCCAACGCGATCGCGCAGGTATGGCAGGCCCGCACCGACAACTACTCCGAGCAGCGCGGCAACCCGGCCGTGCGCCAGGCCCGCGCCGAGCGCAAGATCGAGATGTCCTACATCGGCGGCTGATTCCGCCGCCAGACCCAACCCTCCTTCATGATTGCACGCGACGACATCACCGGCCTGATCCTCGCAGGCGGCAGGGGCAGCCGCATGGGCGGCACCGACAAGGGACTGCAGCCGCTGCGCGGCACGCCGATGGCGATGCACACGATGATGCGGCTCACGCCGCAGGTAGGCGGGCTGATGATCAATGCCAACCGCAACCTGGCCGCCTATGAATCGTTCGGCGTGCCGGTCTACACCGACTCCGTGCCCGACTTTGCCGGCCCGCTGGCCGGCATGTTGGCCGGCCTGGAACAGTGCCCGACACCGTGGATGGTGACCGCGCCGTGCGACTCGCCCTTCCTGCCAACCGACCTGGTGGCGCGGCTGGCACAGGCGCTCGAGGCCGAAGGCGCGGAGCTGGCGATCCCGGTCACGCTGGATGAAGACGGCCGGCGCCAGACCCAGCCCGTGTTCTGCCTGATGCCGGTCAGTGCGCTCGAAAGCCTGGTGGCTTATCTTTCCGGCGGCGGCCGCAAGATCGAGACCTGGGCCGCCTCGCACCGGCTGGCCGAAGTGCTGTTCGAAGACGCCGCGGCCTTTGCCAATATCAACACCCTGGACGAACTGCGTACGCACGAAAGCCGCTAAACACAGCCGCCGAGCCACCATGCCCACCCTGCAATCCGTCATCTCCTGCCTTTCCGACTACGACCCCACCGCCCTGCCGGTGGACCAGGCCAACCGCATCATCGGCGAGGTGGTTGAGCCGGTACGCGGCATCGAACAGGTGCCGATCCGCAGCGCGCTGGACCGCGTGCTGGCCGAGGACATCGTCTCGTCCATTGACGTGCCGGCGCATGACAACTCGGCTATGGACGGCTACGCCTTCCGGGGCGAAACGCTCGCCGCCGCGCAGACGGACACGGTCGATCTGGAAGTGATCGGCACCGCCTTCGCCGGCGGCGCGGGCGAGCTGGCCCCCACCGCGGTACAGGCGGTGCGCATCATGACCGGCGCGGTAATGCCCGCAGGCTGCGACACCGTGGTGCCGCAGGAATTCGTCGAGGCCCTGGCCGACGGCGCGCGTATCCGCTTTGCCGCCGACTGCGTGCGCACCGGCGACAACCGCCGCCTGCGCGGCGAAGACCTGGCGCGCGGCCAGGCCGCGCTGCAGGCCGGACGCGTGGTGCAGCCCGCCGACCTGGGCCTGCTGGCCTCGCTGGGCGTGGCCGAGGTGCGCGTGCGCCGGCGCCTGCGCGTGGCCTTCTTCTCCACCGGCGACGAACTGCGCTCGATCGGCGAGCCGCTCGACGCCGGCTGCGTCTACGACTCCAACCGCTACACGCTGCACGGCATGCTGCGGCGGATGAATGTCGAACTGCTCGACATGGGCGTGGTACGCGACGACCCTGACGCGCTCGAGGCCGCCTTCCGCACCGCCTGCGAGACCGCCGACGCGGTCATCACCTCCGGCGGCGTCTCGGTCGGCGAGGCCGACTACACCAAGCAGATCATGGCGCGGCTGGGCGACGTCACGTTCTGGAAGATCGCCATGCGCCCGGGCCGGCCGATGGCCTTTGGACGCATCAATTCCAACGGCCGCGACGCGCTGCTGTTCGGCCTGCCGGGCAACCCGGTCGCCGTGATGGTCACCTTCTACCACTTCGTGCGCGCCGCGCTGCACCGGCTGATGGGCGCCAGCGTGCCACCGCTGCCGCTCTTGCGTGTGCGCAGCGCGCAGGCGATCCGCAAGAAGCCCGGCCGCACCGAGTACCAGCGCGGCATCCTGGCGCAAGCGGCGGACGGACAGTGGGAAGTGCGCATCACCGGCCAGCAAGGCTCAGGGGTGCTGCGCTCGATGAGCGAAGCCAACTGTTTTATCGTGCTTGGCCACGAGCAGGATTCGGTCAAGGCCGGAGACCCGGTCGAGGTGATGCTGTTCGACGGCCTGGTCTGAGCTGAGCCCGAGGCCAATCTGAGCCATCAAGGGACCGGCAGCGCCCAGGCCCTTGTATCTATGTGTCGTATTTGTGCCGCACATTTGCGGCTGCAATGCGCCGGGCGCAGTGCTTTCGCCTGCCCAGCGGGCGGCAGGCTATGCGGGTGACGGCCCAATCGTTACACTTGGCGCACGATTCAGAATTATTCGAGTTATTCCCCGTGATGAATCAGGAGATCGCCTACCTCCACCCCGTCAAGACCGCCCGCGCGCTGGTGCTGGTCTACCTGTGCTTCTCGCTGCCGATTGTTTCGCTCGGCCTGTTCGTCACCTTCATCCGCTATGGTGACCTGCCGGCGATCACGGTTTTCAGCGCCATCATCCTGAATGCGCTGATCGGCTTCGGGCTGCTGTGGCTGGCGTGCAAGGCCTACAACTGGGTGGCCGCGCGCTTTGGTGGCATTCAAGTCCACGTGCGCGAACTGGCGCCAGAAGACGACTGAGCAGCGCGCTGAAGTCGTGCCCGGCAGCACGCCGGTCGCCGCCGAACGGCCTCCTGCGAGGCTCTTTTCCTTCCTGACCTGCGGCGCTCAACCGCCGTTGTCTTCCAGCGTTTCCGGCGTTTCGGCATCCGCCGCATTGAGGCCCAGCAACTGCTGGGCGGCATCGCCCGGCAGCGCTTCCACCGTGCGCAGCTTGCGCGCCATCTGGCGCGTGCGCACTTCTGCCTGCTCGATATTGCGTGCGGCGCGCTCCAGCGTATCCCGGGTCTTGGCCAGCACGTCGCCGAACTTGCCGAACTCGGTCTTGACCGCCCCCAGCACCTCCCACACCTCGCTCGATCGCTTTTCCAGCGCCAGCGTGCGGAAGCCCATCTGCAGGCTGTTCAGCAGCGCCGTCAGTGTAGTGGGCCCTGACACGGTCACGCGGTAATCACGCTGCAGCAGGTCGGTCAGACCGGGGCGCCGCAGCACTTCGGCGTACAAGCCCTCGGTCGGCAGGAACAGGATCGCGAAATCCGTGGTCTGCGGCGGCGACAGGTATTTCTCGGCGATGGTCTGGGCCTCGCGCCGCAGCGCCACTTCCAGCTCACGGCCGAAGGCGATCACCCCATCCGCGTCGCCGCGCTCCTGCGCATCGACCAGGCGTTCGTATTGCTCCTTGGGGAACTTGGCGTCGATCGGCAGCCAGACCGGCGCATTGTCACCACCCGCCGACTTGCCCGGCAGCCGGATCGCGAATTCCACCCGCGCGCCGGAGTTGCGCACGGTCTCGACGTTCTTGCCGTACTGCTCCGGCGTCAGCATCTGCTCCAGCAGCATTTCCAGCTGGACTTCGCCCCAGGTGCCGCGCGACTTCACATTGGTCAGCACCTTCTTCAGGTCGCCCACGCCCTGCGCCAGCACCTGCATCTCGCCCAGGCCGCGGTGCACCTGCTCCAGGCGGTCCGATACCAGCCGGAACGACTCGCCCAGGCGCTGTTCCAGCGTGGCATGCAGCTTCTCGTCGACGGTGCGGCGCATCTCCTCGAGCTTGGCGGCGTTGTTGGCCTCGATGGCTTGCAGCTTCTGCTCGAGCGTGGCGCGCACTTCGGCCAGCCGCCGCTCGTTGGCCTCCGACATCTGCGCCAGCTGCTGCTGCAGCCCGTCGCCGAAGCGGCGCAGCGAACCGGCCTGCTCGTCGCGCGCCTGCTGGCCCTGCAGCATCAGGTGCTGGCGCACCTGCTCGAGCTGCTGGGTGTTGGACTCGGTCAGCTTGGCCAGCTGCTGCGCAAAGGTGTCGATCTGGTTGTTCTGCAGCGTGGCGATGCCGGTCAGCTGCGACGACAACGCCTGCTGGAAGCGCAGCATCTGCTGTGCCGACTCGTCCCGGTTGCCGCGCGCGGCCCCTGCCACCTCGGAACGCACCTCGCGCTCGAGCCGCTCCATGCCGTGGACACTCTCTACGCGCACCTCGGCCAGCTGCCGCGCCAGGTCGGCGCCCGGCGCAGCCGCCTGCTGCCGCAACAGCACCACCACCAGCAAAACGACCGCGAGCAGCGCCACGGCCAGCGTCAGGAACGGAATCAGGGACATGCAGCAGGAATCAGGTTGGCGACGGGCCGGCCGGGTCAGCGGCGATGCGGCATCACTTCAGGATTGATCACGGTGGGCGGATGGCCGGCCTGCGGGCCCTGGTCGAGCGCGGCGATCAGGTTGTCGGCGGCCAGCATCGCCATCGCGCGGCGGGTCTTCTCAGAGGCGCTGGCGATATGCGGCGTCAGCACGACGTTCGGCACGGTCAGCAGGTCCGGATGGACGCTGGGCTCGCCCTCGAACACATCGAGGCCGGCGCCGAAGATGCGCTTGTCGCGCAGCGCCTGCGCCAGCGCGGCGTCGTCGACGATGCCGCCGCGCGCCAGGTTGACCAGCGTGGCGGTCGGCTTCATCAGCGCCAGCTCCACCGCGCCGATGGCGTGGTGGCTCTGCGGGCCGTACGGCAGCACCAGCAGCAGGTGGTCGGACTGGCGCAGCAGGTCTTCCTTGCTGACATAGCGCGCATTGAGCTCGCGTTCGGTCTCCTGCGGAAGCTGGCTGCGGTTGTGGTACAGCACCGTCATGCCAAACCCGGCGGCGCGGCGTGCCAGCGCCTGGCCGATGCGGCCCATGCCCAGGATGCCCAGCGTGCTGCCATACAGGTCCATGCCGACCAGCATGTCGTAGCTCCAGCGCTGCCACTTGCCGGCGCGCAGGTAGTGCTCGGCCTCGGTCACGCGGCGCGCGGTCGCCATCAGCAGTGCCCAGCCGAAGTCGGCGGTGGTCTCGGTGAGCACGTCCGGCGTATTGGTCGCGACGATCCCGGCAGCCGTCAGCGCCGGCACGTCCAGGTTGTTGTAGCCGACCGCCATATTGCAGACCGCACGCAGCGACGGCAGCCCCGCAATCACGTCGCCGTCGATGCGGTCGGCGGCGTTGGCCAGCACGCCGGCCTTGCCCGCCAGGCGCGCCTTCAGCGCAGCAGCGTCGAGCACCGCGTCCTGCTGGTTGTCGTCGACATCGAAATACTGCGCCAGGTGCGCAATGACTTCGGGATAGATGGCGCGGGTGACAAGTACGGACGGCTTCATGGCATCACACGTGGAAGAAAAGGAAGGTCATGATGACGAACAGCGGCACCAGGAAGATGCCCGAGTACAGCATATAGCCGAAGAAGCTCGGCATGCGCACGCCGCGGTTCTCGGCGATGGCCTTGACCATCAGGTTGGGCGCGTTGCCGATATAGGTATTCGCGCCCATGAATACGGCACCCGCCGAGATCGCTGCCAGCGTCGAGGCATCGCGCGTCATCAGCGTGGCGGGGTCACCCCCGGCGGTGTTGAAGAACACCAGGTAGGTCGGCGCGTTGTCCAGGAACGAGGACAGCACCCCGGTGGCCCAGAAGTACATGCTGTCGACCGGCTGGCCGTTGCTGTCGCTGACCGCGCGAATCACGCCAGCGAAGGCGCCGTCGGTGCCGGCCTTGAGCATGGCGATCACCGGGATGATAGTCAGGAAGATACCGGCGAACAGCTTGCCCACTTCCAGGATCGGCTCCCAGTTGAACTCATTGCCGGCGCGCGCGGATTGCGGCGTGACCAGCAGCGACACCACTGCCACCACCACCAGCAGCACATCGCGCACCGCGGCCTGCAGCAGCACTTCGGTGCCCAGGATGTCGAACGAGATGCCCGGCTTCCACAGCCCGCTCATCAGCACCAGCCCGATCACGGCCAGCAGCAGCATGAAGTTGAACTTGCCTTCGATGGCGATGCCGCCCGAATCCGGCGTCGGATCGCTGCGGGGTGGCAGTTCCTCTTCCTTGTTGCGGTAATAGTGGCGGTCGACCAGGTAGAACAGCGCCAGCAGCACCACGCAGATAAAGAGCGTCTCCAGGTAGATATTGCGCATGGTCCAGAAGAACTCCACGCCCTTCAGGAAGCCGAGGAACAACGGCGGGTCGCCCAGCGGCGTCAGCGCGCCGCCGGCGTTGGCCACCAGGAAAATAAAGAACACCACCACGTGCGCCACATGGCGGCGGTTGTCGTTGGCGCGCAGCAACGGCCGGATCAGCAGCATGGCCGCGCCGGTGGTGCCCATAAAGCTGGCCAGCACCGTGCCCAGCGCCAGGATCCCGGTATTGAGCCTTGGCGTGCCGTGCAGGTTGCCACGCACGCAGATGCCGCCGGCGACGATGTAGAGCGCGGCGATCAGCGCGATAAATGGGATGTACTCGGCCAGCAGCGCGTGGACCGCGCTGGCGGTGGCCGCATGCGCGCCGAACACCAGCGCGAACGGCAGCAGGAACAGCAGCCCCCAGCCCGCGGCGATCTTGCCATAGTGGTGATGCCAGAACTTCGGCGCGAGCAGCGGCCACAGCGCGATCGACAGCAGGATGCCGGCGAACGGCAGCCCCCAGAGCGGAGACAGCGAGGCGCCGTCGAGGTCCGCCGCGTGGGCGGAAACGGGAAAGGCGGCCAGCATGGCCAGCAGTGGCAACAGCGCGGTGGCAAGTCGCATCAGGCAGGATCTCCTTGGCGGGAATGCAGCATTGATCAGCGCATTGCGCATTGCCGCCGCGCCGGGGCAGTGCGCAAAGGCAAGCCTGCAAGTGTAATTCAACCACCTCGCGCGCCGCCCTTGGGCTACGCGCCTGATGCCACATTTCTTGCGGCGGGTCAGCAAGCGCTCAGGCTTGCTCCACCAGGATCACATGTACGCGGTACGGGCCGTGCGCGCCCAGCACGATGGTCTGTTCGATATCGCCCGTGCGCGACGGGCCGCTGATGATATTGGTGGCGCGCGGCAGCTCGCCGCGCTCGCTGCGCACCAGCGCAAAGGCGTCCTCCAGGCCCGCGACGATGCGCGAGCGCGGCACCACCGCCACATGGGTCTCGGGCAGCAGCGCGGCCGAAGCAAACGTGGTCGGCCCCGACAGCAGCATCAGCGAACCGGTCTCAGCGATCGCGCAAAAGCAGCCGGTGATGCCGACCAGGTCGCCATGATCGTGGTCGGCCTCGACCTCGCGCACCGGCGGCCGGCATTCCACTTCGATTCCCGCGGCCTGCCACGGCAGCGCGCCCAGCGCATCCCAGGCCACCGCGCGGTGGACCAGGCTTAGGCTGTCGAGAAAACGCACGGTGGCGGCGGGCACCTCCTCCATGGTCGCCACGCGATCGACGGTCGAGGCCATGCGCTGCGCCTGCGCCAGGAAATGCTCGGTCAGGTCGGCGGCGGGCATCGGCCGCGGGCCCTGCGGATGGCGCGCGAGGTAGTCAGCCACCGCCTCGCGCTCGCCGGAGGTCGGCCTGACCGGCCTGCCCTGGGCGGCACGGATGCGGGCAAAGATGCGGTCGCGGGCGTCGTTGGTTTCCATATGGCCTGGTTGTTCTTGTCGCGGGGCGCGGCTGGTATGCGATGCGCCGATTATAGTGTTGGCCGCCGTGCGCTGAGTCGGCTATGGCGCCGCCTTGACCGAGAACACCTGACGCAGGTAGGTAAGGTAGCCGGCATCGTCGCACATGGTCTTCTCCGGCGTATCCGACAGCTTGGCCACCGGCTGCCCGTTGCAGCGCACCATCTTGATGACGATCTGCAGCGGCGTGTAGCCCAGGTCGTTGGTCAGGTTGGTGCCGACGCCGAAGGCCAGCCGGCACCGGCCATGGAAGCGCTCGTACAGTTCGATCACGCGCGGAATGTCGAGGCTGTCGCTGAAGATCAGCGTCTTGGTGCGCGGGTCGACGCGATTGGCGGCATAGTGGGCGACCATGCGCTCGCCCCACAGCATCGGGTCGCCGGAATCATGGCGCACACCATCGAAGAGCTTGCAGAAGTAGAGGTCGAAGTCGCGCAGGAAGGCATCGAAGCCATAGGTGTCGGACAGCGCGATGCCCAGGTCGCCGCGGTACTCGCGTGCCCACCGCTCCAGCGCGTACACCTGCGAATCGCGCAGCCGCGGCCCCAACGCCTGGCACGCCTGCAGGTATTCATGCGCCATCGTGCCGAGCGGCACCATATTGTGCAGGCGGGCAAAGTGGACGTTGCTGGTGCCGGCCAGCTGCGGCCCGAGCACGCGCCGCATGGTCAGCAGCACCTCTTCCTGCCAGTCGCGCGAGAAGCGCCGGCGCGTGCCGTAGTCGGCGATGATGCAATCGGCGACCTCCGGCGTCTTCAGCAGTGCCAGCTTGTCTTCCAGCCGGCGGCGGCCTTCGGCGAGGTCCGGCCGGGGCTGGGTGCGGCGGAAATAGACCTCGTTGACGATCGCCAGCACCGGCACTTCGAACATGATGGTATGCAGCCACGGGCCGATGATCGAGATCTCGATCTCGCCGTTGCCCTGCGGCGCCGGCCGCACCGACACGTACTTCTCGTTCAGGTGGAACAGGCCAAGGAAGTCGACGAAATCGCTCTTGATAAAGCGCAGCCCGCGCAGGTAGGCCAGTTCGTCGTCGGTGAAGCGCAACTGGCACAGGTGCGCCACCTCGGCGCGGATCTCGTCGATATACGGCGTCAGGTCGACGCCCGCGTTGCGGCACTTGAAGCGGTATTCGACCTGTGCCTGCGGAAACTGATGCTGCACCACCTGCATCATCGTGAACTTGTACAGGTCGGTGTCGAGCAGAGACTGGATGATCATAGCGAGCCAGACGGCGATGCCGGGTCAGTCCGACATGCTAACCGAAGTCTGCCTGCGCGCGTGGCGCTCAGGCGCCGTCGAGGAACGGCTGCGGACGCCGCGGTGTCGCCCTGCCCTTGGCCTTGCCCTGCAGGCACCAGAGCTGGCGGCCGTCCGCACCGGCGCACGACACCAGCGTGGCGGCGCCGCGCGGCACCTGCTGCGGCAAGGGCTCGGCAAAAGCGCCGTCGCCGGCCAGGATGCGCTCGGTGTAGACCGGCGTGCCCGCGCGCTCGAAGCGCAGCACCTGGACCCGGTCGCCTGGCTGCGGCTGCAACTCGGGCCCGCACGGCATCAGGCCGGCGCGGCCGCAATGGGCGATGGCGTCGCCCGCGGGCGAGTCGGTCACGCTGAAGTGGTCCCAGTCGAACGCGGTCAGGGCTGGCAGCGCGACCGGCGCATCGGAACGGGCGCGCCACGCCACCAGGCGCGACACCACGCTGTCGGCCATGCCGGGCTGGGCCAGGGTCTGTGCGGAGACGGGATCGATGTGCGAGCAAAATGCCGTCCACAGCACAAGCACAGGCAGGACCGCGGCATGGCGCCGCAGGCGGGCAGGACGGAAACGGCTAGGCTGGCGTGGCATATGGGTCTCCCGGCCGGATACATGTGACATGCGGGCGGCCTCCATCATGCGCCGGGACGCGCCGGCGCGCCAGCCGGCCGCCATGCGTTGGATCAAAAGCACATAAAGAAATAAGAAAACTATCTGATCCGGCTATATAGACCCGCTATCCTTGCCGGAAGGCTCGGCTACAATATCGGCTTCCGAAAGGCCTCGGCCGGCGCTCGTCCAGCCCATGCTGCAACCGTTGCAGATGGGGCGCGTCCGCCGGCAAGAAGCGGCCCTAACAGTTTCCCATTAAAAGCCGACCTGTTTTCCTGGAACCGAAATGACTCACGTTGTCACCGAATCCTGCATCCGTTGCCGCTACACAGACTGCGTTGACGTGTGTCCGGTCGATTGTTTCCGCGAAGGCCCCAACTTCCTGGCCATCGACCCGGATGAGTGCATCGACTGCGCCGTGTGCGTGGCCGAATGCCCGGTGAATGCCATTTACGCCGAGGAAGACGTTCCGGGCGACCAGCAGCAGTTCATCGACCTGAACGCCGAGCTGGCGCGCGCATGGCCCTCCATTACCAAGACCAAGGCCCCGCTGGCCGAGGCCGAGGAATGGAAGGACGCCACCGACAAGCTGCAGTACCTGCAGCGCTGACACGAAAAAGAAAGCCGTCCCCACGCGCTTTCCGCAATACCGGGCACACGGTGCCCCACCAACGTATCAGGACGAATATGGACTTGAGCATTCCAAATCCCGTTGCCGACACGACCAGGCAGGTCGAAGGCGGCAACCCCGCCGGCGGCCAGCCGCTGGAAATCGATGCGCTGATCGTCGGTGCCGGTCCGGTGGGCCTGTTCCAGGTCTTCGAGCTGGGCCTGCTTGAAATCAAGGCGCACGTCATCGATTCCCTGAAGGTGGTCGGCGGCCAGTGCGTGGAGCTGTATCCGGACAAGCCCATCTATGACATCCCGGCCGTGCCCATCTGCACCGGCCAGGAACTGACCGACAACCTGCTCAAGCAGATCGAGCCGTTCGAGCCCACCTTCCACCTGGGCCAGGAAGTCGCCGTGGTCGAGCGCCGTGAAGACGGCCGCTTCTTCGTCGAGACCTCGCTCGGAACCCGCTTTATCACCAAGACCATCTTCATCGCCGCCGGCGTGGGCTCGTTCCAGCCGCGTACGCTGAAGGTCGAGGGCCTCGACAAGTTCGACGGCAAGCAGCTGTTCTACCGCGTCAAGGATCCGAGCCGATTCCATGGCCGCAATCTGGTGATCGTCGGTGGCGGCGACTCCGCGCTGGACTGGACGCTGGACCTGGTCGGCAAGGCCGAGTCGGTGGTGATGATCCACCGCCGCGACGGCTTCCGCGCCGCGCCCGCCTCGGTCGCCAAGATGAAGGAACTGTGCGAACAGTTGGAAATGCAGTTCGTGGTCGGCCAGATCGGCGGCTATGAAGAGAAGGACGGCGTGCTCACCGAGATCAAGGTGACCGGCGCCGACGGCGTGACCCGCCGCCTGCCGCTGGACGACCTGCTGGTGTTCTTCGGCCTGTCGCCCAAGCTCGGCCCGATCGCCGAGTGGGGCCTGGACCTGGAGCGCAAGCAGATCAAGGTGGACACCGAGAAGTTCGAGACCAACATCCCGGGCATCTTCGCGGTGGGCGACATCAACACCTACCCCGGCAAGAAGAAGCTGATCCTGTCGGGCTTCCACGAGGCTGCGCTGGCCGCGTTCGGTGCTGCGCCGTATATCTTCCCCGAGAAGAAGATCCACATGCAGTACACCACCACCTCGCCGAAGCTGCACAAGATCCTCGGCGTGGAATCGCCGGTGTTCGACTGACCGGCTGGCGATTGCCACGATCAGGTGCCGCAGAAAAAACCGCCGCGAGGCGGTTTTTTCTGGCACAAATCAGAAAGCGTGGCTATAATTCGGCCTCGCTGTTGAACGCGAAGGCCTGAAGCCAGCAGAGATGCCCTTCACCATCGTGAAACGCAGCAAGCCGGAAGCTTCCAGACACCTGGCGACAAGAACAATACGTCGAAAAGGTGTTGACGAAGAAAAGAGAAACTGGCTATAATTTCTTTCTCAGCTGTTCCCCGATAGCTCAGTCGGTAGAGCGACGGACTGTTAATCCGCAGGTCCCTGGTTCGAGCCCAGGTCGGGGAGCCAACCGATACGGAAGCCCGGTGCATATGCACCGGGCTTTTTCGTTTTGTGCTTTGCATTTCTACCGCAGGCAATCACGGCGGCCGACAGCACTGCCGCAATGCCCGCGTCCCTTCCCTGCTTATCCCTGCAGCGAGTCCCCGGCGATCTTCAGCGCCTCCACAATGCCCATTGCATTGAGTTCGACCCGATGCAGCGGCCCCGCCACCGACAAGCCATAGGTTGCCCCGCCAATGGTCACGGGAGTGGCGATGGCCCCCAGGTCCGGGAACGACTCGCCGAAATTCGGATACCACCCTTGCGCCTGCCATTGCTGCATCGCGGCTTCGAATGCCTGCACCGAAGCCACGGTGCGCGCCGTGCGCGAGGCAAACGACACGCCTTCCAGCAGTTCGGCGCGCGTCGCCGCGGGCATCGCGCCGAGGATGGCGCGGCCGATGGAGTTCACATGCGCATCGCGCAGTTCGCCCGGCGCAGCGATATAGCGCACCGGATTGGCGGACTCGCGCACCTCCAGGTACAGCACCCGTCCGTCATCCTGCAGCTTGCCAAAGATCACCGTCTCGCCGGTGGTGTCGCGCAGCGACTCCAGCACCGGCTGCACGCGTTCGAGCAGCGGGTCGTTGCGAGCGATACGCTGGGCGATATCGAGCAGCCGGCGCGTCGGGTAGTAGCCCTGGCGGCGGCCGGTTTCGTACAGGTAGCCGAGCGAGGCCAGCGTGCGGATCAGCCCCAGGCAGCTCGACATGGGCGCGCCCAGCAGCTTGGCTAGCTCGGTCAGCGTCAGCGAGCGCCCTTCGCGCGCATAGATCTCCATGATCTCGATCACGCGCAGCGCGGTCTTGACGCTGGCGTAACCGGATTTCTCGGCCGCTTCGTTTTCTGCCATCGTTTGGCTTCCTCGACTTCAGTATCCGTTGGCCGGGATTGTACGCGGCGGCGCCGTTCGGCAAGGCGGGTCAGCCGTCCCCGTCTTCGGCTTGCGGCAAGGCCTGCGGCCAGCGGCGGATATTGCCCGGCGTGCGCGAGAAGCGCGTAGGGATCCCCACGCCGCGCAGCCGGCCTTCGCTCGGGTGGTCATACTCGAACATCATGCCGGTGGCGCGCAGGTGCGGGTCATCGGCCAGGCTGTCGAAGTGCGGCACTTCGCTGTGCGGGATATCGGCATCGCGCAGCAGGTCCAGCCACTCCGCGGTGGTGCGTTGCGCGACGATCTCGGCCAGGGTGGCGTAGAGCGCATCGATATTGGCGCTGCGCGCGGCCGGCGTGGCATAGCGCGGGTCGCGCGCCAGTTGCGCATGGCCCGAGACATCGAAGAAGCGCAGCCATTGCGCGCTGGTATAAGGCAGCAGTGCGATATGGCCGTCGCGCGTGCGGTAAGGCTTGCGGTGCGCCGACATCACGCGGGGATAGCCGGCCGCCCCCAGCGGCGGGATGAAGGTCTGCCCGGCCAGTTGCTCGGTGGCGAGGAAGGACACCAGCGTCTCGAACATCGGCACCTCGATGGCCTGGCCCTGGCCGGAGCGCTCGCGCTCGTACAGCGCCATCGGGATCGCGTAGGCCACGGTCAGCCCGGCCACCTTGTCGGCCAGGATGGTGTTGACGTACTGCGGCCCCTCGTTTGAATTGGCGCCCTGGAACTGCGCCATGCCGCTGCGCGCCTGGATGATGTCGTCGAACGCCGGCGCGCCCGCGTAGGGGCCCTCCTCCGAATAGCCGTAAGCGCCGCAGTAGATCAGCCGCGGATGGTCCGCGCGCAGCGAGGCATAGTCCAGCCCGAGCTTGCGCAGCGATTGCGGCCGCACGTTGGAGACAAAGACATCGGCCGTGGCGATCAACGCCTTCAACGCGGCCAGGTCTTCCGGCTGCTTCACGTCCATCACGATGAACTGCTTGTTGCGGTTCAGGTTCAGGAAGCTGGCGCCCATCGCGGCGTGCCGCGCCGGCTCGGCATGCCGGAACACGTCGCCGGCGGGCGGTTCGACCTTGATGACTTCGGCGCCCATGTCGCCGAGGATCTGGGTCGCATACGGCCCCATCGCGACCGAGGTCATGTCGATCACGCGGATGCCGGCCAGCGGACCAGTGGCGGCGGGAACCTGCGCTTGTTCGTCTGGCATCGTCGCTCCCGTTCAGTACGACTTGGGCAAACCCAGCACGCGCTCGGCAATGAAGCACATGATGAGCTGCGGGCTGACCGGCGCGATGCGCGGGATATACGACTCGCGCAGCAGCCGCTCCACGCGGCACTCGCGCGAATAGCCCATGCCGCCCAGCGTCAGGATCGCGGTCTGGCAGGCATTGTGGCCGGCCTCGGCGGCGAGGTACTTGGCCGCATTGGCTTCGGCGCCGCAGGACTGGCCGGCGTCATAGCGCGCGGCGGCCTTGAGCATCATCAGGTTGGCCGATTCCAGCTGCATCCAGGCCTGCGCCAGCGGATGCTGCACGCCCTGGTTCATGCCGATCGGGCGGCCGAACACCACCCGCTCCTTGGCGTACTGCGTGGCGATCGCCAGCGCCGCTCGGCCCAGCCCGATGGCCTCGGCGGCGATCAGGATGCGCTCCGGATTCAATCCGTGCAGGATGTACTCGAAGCCCTTGCCCTCTTCCCCGATGCGGTCTTCCTCCGGGATAAACAGGTCGTCGATAAACAGCATGTTGGTATCGACGGCGGCGCGGCCCATCTTGTCGATCTCGCGGATCTCGATCTTGCTGCGGTCGACTTTGGTGTAGAACAGCGACAGCCCTTCGGTCGATTTCTTCACCGACTCCAGCGGCGTGGTGCGCGCCAGCAGCAGCATGCGGTCGGCCACCTGCGCGGTCGAGATCCAGATCTTGCGCCCGCTCACCGAATAGCCGCCCGGCACCTTGCGCGCAAAGGTCTTGAGCTTGGTCGTGTCCAGGCCCGCGTCGGGCTCGGTCACGCCGAAGCAGGCCTTCTCCTTGCCGGCAATCAGCGGCGGCAGGAAGCGGCCCTTCTGCTCGTCGGTGCCGAACACCACCACCGGGTTCAGGCCGAACACGTTCATATGCACCGCTGACGCGCCGGTCATGCCCGCGCCCGACTGCGAGATGGTCTGCATCACCAGCGCCGCCTCGAGGATGCCCAGCCCGGCGCCGCCGAACGCCTCGGGCATCGCCACGCCCAGCCAGCCGCCTTCGCACAGCGTCTTGTAGAACTCGTGCGGGTAGGTGGCGGACTTGTCGAGCCGGTCCCAGTACTCCATGTCGAACTGCGTGCAGACCTGCTGCACGGCCTCGACGATCGATGCCTGGTCTTCGGAGAGATCGAAATTCATATGCGTTACCTGTGGAGTCTGGTTGTCAGTTGCGCGCTCATTCCGGCTGGATGCCCGCGTCCTTCACCAGGCGCGACCACTTCTGCAGCTCGGCCACGACAAACTGGCTGAGCTCCGCCGGTGTGCTGCCGAACGGCTCGAAGCCCAGCGCGTGGAACTGCGCCGCATGCTGCTTGCTGGTGGCAATGGCGACCAGCTCGCGGTTGAGCCGCTCCACCACCGGCGCGGGCACGCCGGCCGGGGCAAACACGCCGTTCCAGGAGGTGATATCGAATCCCTTGAGCTCGGTTGCGCTGGCTACGGGCGGCAGGTCGGGCAGCAGCGCGCTGCGCTGCGCCGTGGTCACGGCCAGCGCGCGCAGCTTGCCGGCACGCACGTTGGCGATGCCGGCGGCGAAGTCGACGAACATCGCCTGCACTTGGCCGCCCATCACGTCGGTCATGGCCGGTGGCGTGCTCTTGTACGGCACGTGCAGCATCTTCAGTCCGGCCATCTTCGACAGCGTGGCGCCGGCGACGATGCCGGTGCTGTTGCCGCTGGCGTAGCTCATGCCCGGGTGCGCCTTGGCGTAGTCGATGAATTCGCGCAGCGTCTTCACCGGCAGTTGCGGATTGACCACCAGCATGAACGGCAGGTTGCCCATGCGCGAGACCGGCGTGAAATCCTTGACCGGGTCATAGCGAAGCTGCTTCATCAGCGAGGGGTTGGCCGAGTGCGTGGTGTTGGTGGTCATGAACAGCGTGTAGCCGTCGGCCGGGGCCTTGGCCACGAACTCGGCGGCAATGGTGCCGTTGGCGCCGGGCTTGTTGTCCACCACCACCGGCTGATGCAGCGACTCGCCCAGGGACTTGGCGGTCAGGCGCGCAACGGCGTCGGTGCCGCTGCCGGCGGCGAACGGGACCACCAGGCGCAGCGGCTTGGACGGGAATTCGTCGGCAGCCGTGGCAGCCAGCGGCGCCAGCGCGGCGGTGCACCCGAGCACCAGGCTGGCAAAGGCGTTCTTGATGGACTTCACGATTGTTGTCTCCTGTAGTTATATGAACCCTTGCCGTGGCCGGCCGCATCTCAGGCGGGCCGTATCACGCGCTCGGGGGATTCCTCATATGGTGGGGAATAGATGACGAGAATCTTGGCCGGTTCGTCGCTGACCACCGTGAACACGTGCATCTCGTCCGGCGGGAAGAAACAGCAGTCGCCCGGACCCAGTTCCTTGCGCTGGCCGCCTACCTCGGCCACGGCGCGGCCTTCCAGCACGTAGCAGACCTGCTCGATGCCGGGATGCGCGTGCGGCAGCGCGCCCTTGCCCTTCTCGATGGTGCCGTGGATCACCTCGAGATGGCGCGAGCCTACGGTCTCGGGCCCGATCAGCCGGCGGTTGAGCGTGCCGACATGGTTGGCGGGGTGGTAGCCCTCGACCTCGTCGGTCGAGATGAAATAAACCGGACTGTCCTGCACGCTGTGCTCCTGTCGGGGTTCGCCATGGGACGGCGATAAATTCATATTTATGAATAACAGTTTATACATATGAATTAGTCCGTCAAACGATTTCGGGGCCGTTGCGGGTTTACCGGGAGGGATGGCAGGGCGAGCGCCGGCCTCACGCGGGGCGTGATCGGCAAAGAAGTGCCCAGAGCGTAATGCCTGGGCTAGCCGGCGAAGCGGTAGCCCACGCCGATCTCGGTCAGCAGGTAGGCCGGGCGCGCGGGATCCGCCTCCAGCTTGTGGCGCAGGTGGCCCATATAGACGCGCAGGTACTGGCTGCTTTCGGCATGCGACGGCCCCCACACCTCGCGCAGCAGCTCGCGGTGGGTCATGACTTTGCCGCGATGCGCCAGCAGCACAGCCAGCAGCCGGTATTCGATTGGCGTCAGGTGCACCGGCTCGCCCGCGCGCGTGACCTGCCGGTTGGCCAGGTCCACGGCGATCTCGCCGAACGCCACCTGCGCCTTGCCTTGCGCCCCGCTGCGCGCATGCCGGCGCAGCAGCACGCGCAGGCGCGCCACCAGTTCGCCCACGCCGAAGGGCTTGGTCAGGTAGTCGTCGGCGCCGGCGTCAAGCGCGCGGATTTTTTCGGACTCGTCGGTGCGCGCAGACAGCACCAGCACCGGCACTTCGGCCCAGGTGCGCAGCTCGCCGATCATCGATACGCCGTCGCCATCGGGCAGGCCGAGATCCAGGATCACCAGGTCGGGCTGGCGCGTGCCGGCCTCGATCAGGCCGCGCTGCAGCGATTCGGCCTCATGCACGGTGCAGCCCTCGTCCTGCAGCGCCGCGCGCACGAAGCGGCGGATATGGGGCTCGTCTTCCACCAGCAGCACCGTGGGCGCGAACTCGAAGGGCATTGCTTGTCGGGTCCTTGAAGGGTTGTGAGGTCAGGCCGGCATGCCGGCGGGTTCCGGCTCCAGCACCGGGGGATTGCCGCGCGGCAGGGTCACCACGAAACGGGCGCCCGGGCTGCCGCTCTCCGCCTGCGGATGCACCGGCTCGACCCGGATGCTGCCGCCGTGCGCGTGCACGATGGCCTCGCACACGGCCAGCCCCAGGCCAACGCCGGCGGTGGCGGATTCGCGCTCGCCGCGCGTGAATTTCTCGAACACCTGCCGCGCCATGCCGGCCGGCACGCCGGGGCCTTCGTCCTCGACCACCAAGTGCACGGTGTCGTCGGAGACATCGCCGCGCACGCGGATCTCGGTGCCCGGCGCGGTGTACTTGGCCGCATTCTCCAGCAGGTTGCACAGCACGCGTTCCATCAGCACGCCGTCGCATTCCACCAACGGCAGTGCGGACAGGTCCGCGACCACCACACGGTGGCGCGCGAGCGCATCGTGCAAGGACGCCAGCGCGGCGCCGGCCAGCTCCTCGAACGATTGCCATTCCTTGCGCAGCGCCACATTGCGGCCCTGCAGCCGCGCCATATCGAGCAGGTTGGCGACCATCGCATGCATGCGCCGCGCCTGGTCGCGCATGGCGGCCACGGTATCCGCTATGTCAGCTGACAGCGGCGGCGTGCCGCGCTGCAGGGTCTCGGCCATGCCGATCAGGCTGGTCAGCGGCGTGCGCAGGTCATGCGAGACGGCGGCCAGCAGCGAGCTGCGCAGGCGCTCGGATTCCATCGTCAGCAGCGCCTGCTGCGCGACCTCGACATAGTGCAGCCGCTCGATCCCAATCGCGATCAGCGTGGCGAAGACGTCGACCTGCCGGCGCAGCGTGGGCTCGGCAAACGCGCGCCAGGTGTGCGGCTCCACCGCCAGCACGCCGCGCACCTGCATCGGCGCCTTCAGCGGCAGGTACAGCACCGTGCCGGAGGGTAGCGTGTCGGTGCCGGTGCCGGCGGGCTGGCCGTGATCGAACACCCATTGCGCCAGCACGTGGTCGATCGCATCGCTCTGCCCCGCGCCGGCCGCCTCGGTACCGACGACCCCCGGCCCCAGCCGGCCGTCCGCGCCGACCAGGAAGAAGGCCGCACGCGCATCGAATGCCGCGCGCAGGAAGCGGCTGGCGATAGCGACGATCTGCGTGTCGGTCAGCGCCGCCGACAGCTCGCGCGCCAGCTCGTACAGCGTGCGCGCGTCGGTCTCGCGCTGCACCGCGACCTGGGCCTGCTCGCGCAGGCCGGCCGTCAACTGGCCGATCACCAGTCCGACCGACAGCATCACCAGGAAGGTCACCAGGTACTGCACGTCGCTGACGGCAAACGACAGCTTCGGCGGCACGAAGAAGAAATCGAAGGACCCGACTGCCAGCACCGATGCGAACGCCCCGGCGGCGCGGCCGTGCCGCAGCGCCACGCCCGCCACCGCCAGCAGGAACAGCATGGCGATATTGACCAGGTCGAACCAGGGCCGCGCCAGCGCCGACAGCGCGGTGGCGCCGGCACACCAGACCACGGCCCACAGCAGGCCGGCCAGGTGCGAGGGCCGGGCTTCGTCCTGCGGCGGCTCGGCGCCCGGCAACGCGCGCGCTTCGACAGGCACGTCATGGTGGCGGCTGTCCGCCGCTACGCGGATCACATCGATTTCGGGACACGCGCTGGCGAGCGCATCGGCAGAGCTGGTCCGCCCGAACAGCCAGGCGCGTGCGCCCAGCCACGGCGCCAGCGCGCGCGCCAGCAGGGTGCGTCCGCGTCCGAGCACCGAGGTATCGTCGGCAGCCCAGCGCGCCGGCGTGCGGCCGATCACCACTTTAGTGAGGTTGTGCCGTCGCACATAGCCGGCCACCGCGGCCACCATATCGCTGCCGGCCAGCGTCTCGGTGCGCGCGCCCAGTGCCTCGGCCAGCCGCATCGCCTCGTCGAGCCCTTCGCGCTGCGCATCGGGCACCGGCGCGAGCCGCGGCACCGCCACCGTCACCACATGGCAATCGCAATCGAGCTGCCCCGCCAGCCGGCGCGCGCTGCGCACCACCTGCGCGGCATCGCTGCCATGGCCGATGCAGGCCAGCACCGCTTCGCGCGTGCGCCAGACCGGTTCGATCGAGGCTTCCTGCCGATAGGCGCGCACGTCGTCGTCGACACGGTCGGCGGTGCGGCGCAGCGCCAGTTCGCGCAATGCGATCAGGTTGCCTTTGCGGAAGAAGTTGTGCACCGCGTGGCGCGCCTGCTCGGGCACGTACACGCGCCCTTCGCGCAGCCGGCGCAGCAGTTCGTCGGCCGGGAGGTCGACCAGCACCACTTCGTCGGCATCGTCGAAGACCGCATCCGGAACAGTCTCGCGCACGCGGATGCCGGTGATGCCGGCCACCGCCTCGTTGAGGCTGTCGAGGTGCTGGACGTTGATCGTGGTCCAGACGTCGATGCCGGCCGACAGCAGCTCGCCGATGTCCTGCCAGCGCTTGGGGTGGCGGCGGCCGGGCGCGTTGCTATGCGCCAGCTCATCCACCAGGATCAGCGCGGGATGCCGTGCGAGTGCCGCGTCGAGATCGAATTCCTGCAGCGTGCGGCCGCGGTAAGCGATGCTGCGCGGCGGCACGCGCTCGATGCCTTCGGCCAGCGCCTCGGTCTCGGCGCGGCCATGGCATTCAACCACGCCGACCACCACGTCGGTGCCCTGCTCGCGCTGGGCGCGCGCCGCCGCCAGCATGGCGAAGGTCTTGCCCACCCCGGCCGAGGCGCCGAAGTAAATGCGCAACCTGCCGCGCGCGGCGCGCTCGCCGGCGGCCTGCATGCGCTGCAGCAGGTGGTCGGGGTCGGGGCGGTGATCGGATTGGCGCGGCTCAGGCATGGTGAGCGCCCTTACTTGGCGGCGGCAGGGGCGCAGCCAGATTGTGCCACGCAGGCGGCGGGCGCCGCACACTGGTCACGCTGGCCGTGGCACGCTGGCAGTATGGCGTTTGGGAATACGAGCGATGTGGCCTGAAGGCGACTATTTGCCCCGACCGCGCTCCAGCCGCAGTTGCGCATTGCACAGCATTCTTGACAGTGCCGTCGTATACATGCCATAGTTACGGGCGTATAGCATTCATGGAAACCGGTACTGTCAGGCTCCAGTTGTATTTGGACCTGGCGCTATCACCCCTGACACTGGCTGCACGGACTGAAACGTCCACATCTTTCAGGTTCGCGGGGGCGCACCCGGGCCTAGCCCAGCGTGCAATACCAGTCGCTCCGGCGACCGCAGTTTCCCCCCGTGTGAACCAGCCGCTACCGCGGCAACCCCCTAAAGGACTGAATTGACTAAGATCGTCTTGAAACCCGGTGAGCCCGTTGAAGTTGCAATGCGCCGCTTCCGTCGCGCCATTCTGCAGACTGGCCTGATCGTTGAACTCAAGAGCCGTACCGCTTACGAGAAGCCGACGACCGAGCGCAAGCGCAAGAAGAAGGCCGCCGAAGCGCGCCTGCGCAAGCGCCTGCGCATGCAGATGCTGCCGAAGAAGATGTACTGATTCGGGCAAGCTTCGCAAAAAAACCGCCAGTTCGCTGGCGGTTTTTTTATGCCCGCGCGCAGGGCGTGCCCCTCCCCCTGCCTTCGCGGCTTTTGCTGCACTGCGCCACCTGAGCGTTGCGCCGATGACCGGCATAATGGCGGATATTGCGCCTTCGTGGCGCCTTGTTTGACCCTGATGGGACCCTGCCTTGACTGCCATCCTCGAGTTGCGCAAGGTGCGCAAGCAATACGGCGACACGGTCGTGGTCGACGACCTCGATCTCCAGGTGTTTCGCGGCCAGTGCTTCGGCCTGCTCGGCCCCAACGGCGCCGGCAAGACCACCACGCTGCGCCTGCTGCTGGGCCTGACCACGCCCATGGCCGGCACGCTGACGCTGTGCGGCGAACCCATCCCCGAGCGCGCGCCGCAGGCGCGCATGCGCGTGGGTGTGGTGCCGCAGTTCGACAACCTCGACCCGGACTTCTCGGTGATCGAGAACCTGCGCATCTTCGGGCGCTACTTCGGGCTGTCGTCGGCCGAGATCGAGCGGCGCGTGCCGATGCTGCTGGAATTCGCCCGGCTGGAGAACCGTGCCGATGCCCAGGTGCGCGACCTCTCCGGCGGCATGCGCCGGCGCCTGACCGTGGCGCGCGCGCTGATCAACGATCCCGACCTGCTGGTGATGGACGAGCCCACCACCGGCCTGGACCCGCAGGCGCGCCACCTGATCTGGGAGCGGCTCAAGTCGCTGATGGCCAGCGGCAAGACCATCCTGCTGACCACGCACTTCATGGAAGAGGCCGAACGGCTGTGCAACTACCTGTGCGTGATCGACGGCGGCCGCAAGATTGCCGAAGGCAAGCCCCACGAACTGATCGACAGCCAGATCGGCTGCGATGTGGTGGAAGTCTATGGCGATGAACTGGACACGCTGCGCGGCAGCCTGACGCCGCTGGCGCAGCGCACCGAAATGAGCGGCGAGACGCTGTTCTGCTACGTGCGCGAGCCCGCCCCGCTGCTGGCGGCGCTGCACGGCAGGAGCGGCGTGCGCTACCTGCACCGCCCGGCCAACCTGGAGGACGTGTTCCTCAAGCTGACCGGCCGCGAGATGCGGGACTGAACCCAAGGCACTGACATGAGCGAACAGGATCCCCGCGCGGATACCTCCGATAGCGCCCCTCCCGTGACCGCACGCGGCACCGCGGCCACAGGCGTGCGCCAGACCTATCCGCAGCCGCTGCTGCCGCGCAACCTGCGCAACTGGATGATGGTCTGGTACCGCAACTACATGGTGTGGAAGAAGCTGGCCATCCCGTCGATGATCGGCAACCTGGCCGACCCGATGATCTACCTGTTCGGCCTCGGCTTCGGGCTGGGGCTGATGGTGGGCGAGGTCAGCGGCGTGTCGTATATCGCCTTCCTCGCCGCGGGCACCACCGCATCGAGCGTGATGATGTCGGCCAGCTTCGAGTCGATGTACTCGGCCTTCTCGCGCATGCACGTGCAGCGTACCTGGGAGGCGATCATGCACGCGCCGCTGACGCTGGGCGACGTGGTGCTGGGCGAGATTTTCTGGGCCGCCAGCAAGGCGGTGCTGTCCGGGCTGGCGATCATGCTGGTGGCAGGCGCGCTCGGCTATGCGCAGATGCCGGGCGCGCTGCTGGCGCTGCCGGTGATCGTGCTGGCCGGCATCGCCTTTGCCGCGCTGGCGATGATCGTCACCGCGCTGGCGCCGAGCTACGACTTCTTCATGTTCTACCAGACACTGGTGATGACGCCGATGCTGCTGCTGTCGGGCGTGTTCTTCCCGCTGGAGCAGCTGCCCGAAGGTGTGCAGGCGGCAACCAAGATGCTGCCGCTGTCGCATGCGGTGGCGCTGATCCGGCCGCTGATGCTGGGCCGCCCGCTCGACGACGTCGGCCTGCATGTCGGCGTGCTGGCCGCCTATGCGGTGGTGGCACTGGTCGCCTCGCTGATCCTGCTGCGCAGGCGCCTGTTGCGCTGAATGAAAACCGCCGGCCTCAGGCGCTGCCCACCAGCTTGAGCCCGGCAATCCCGCACACGATCAGGCCGATGCAGCCGAGCCGCGCGGCAGTGGCCGGCTCGTTGAAGAGTATGATGCCGAGGATCGCGGTGCCGACCGCACCGATGCCGGTCCAGACCGCATAGCCGGTGCCCACCGGAATGTGACGCAATGCCAACGCCAGCAGTACCACGCTGATCGCCATGCCGGCGAGCGTGATGACGCTCGGCACCAGCCGCGTGAATCCGTCGGCGTACTTGAGCCCGATGGCCCACACCACCTCGAACAGCCCCGCGAGGGCCAGTAGTGTCCATGCCATATCGAAATTTCCCGTTGCGTCGTTCCGTGCGCAACGATAGCGGAGAACCCGCCACCTTGCAGCGCATCGCCCTGGCGCTGGGAACCGCGTTGGCAACTGCCATGCTGTCCGGATGCATGGTGGTCGGCGCCACCATGGCCGTCGGCAGCGCCGCGGTATCGACGGTAGCCACCGTGGGCTCCGCCGCGGTCAGCGTCGCCTCGACCACTTATGACGTGACCGCAGCGGGTGTGAAAGCCGTGGCCGGCGGCGACGACCCGCCGCCGCCCCAGCCCGCGCAGGCCTCGCAGCCCGCGGAGCCCGCGCAGCCCTCGCAATAAGGGAAGTCAGCGCCCCCTCACTCGCCCAGGCCGCGCAGCAGATCGGCCTTCAGGTCCTCTACCGACTCCAGGCCCACCGCCAGCCGGATCAGCCCTTCACCCACGCCCGCGGCCGCCTTGGCCTCCGGGCTCACGCGCGCATGCGTGGTGGTGTACGGGTGCGTGATGGTGGTGCGGGTGTCGCCCAGGTTGCCGGTGATCGAGCACACGCGGGTGCTGTCGATCACGCGCCAGGCATTGGCACGCTGCTGCTCGGGCGTGGCGCCCTTGAGCTCGAACGACACGATCGCGCCGCCGCCGCTTTGCTGGCGCATGGCGATCTCGTGCTGCGGGTGCGACTTCAGCGCCGGGTGAAACACCCGCGCCACTGCCGGATGCGATTCCAGGAACTGCGCCAGCGCCAGCGCGCTGGCCGAATGGCGCTCCATGCGGATCGCCAGCGTCTCCAGGCCCTTGAGCAGCACCCAGGCGTTGAACGCCGACAGCGTCGGGCCCGCGGTGCGCACGAACGGGAACACCTTGCCCATGATGAAGTCGTGCGAGCCCAGCACCGCGCCGCCCAGCACGCGGCCCTGGCCGTCGATATGCTTGGTGGCCGAATGCACCACGATGTCGGCGCCGAATTTCATCGGCTGCTGCAGCGCCGGCGAACAGAAGCAGTTGTCGACCACCAACAGCGCGTTCGCGTCGTGGGCGATATCGGCCACGGCGGCGATGTCGGCGACTTCGGTCAGCGGGTTCGACGGCGTTTCCAGGAAGAACAGCTTCGTGTTCGGACGCACCGCGGCGCGCCATGCGTTCAGGTCACTCGGATCGACGAAGGTGGTCTCGACGCCGAACTTCGAGAAGATATTGCCGAACAGCGTCATGGTTGAGCCGAAGATCGCGCGCGAGCTGACCAGGTGGTCGCCCGCCTGCATCGACGACAGCACCACCGACAGGATCGCGCTCATGCCCGAGGCCGTGGCCATGCAGGCCTGCGCGCCTTCCAGCGCGGCCAGCCGCGACTGGAACATCGACACAGTCGGGTTGGTGAAGCGCGAGTAGGTGAAGCCCTCTTCCGAGTTGGCGAAGCGTTCGGCGGCCTCGGCGGCGCTGTTGAAGCAGAAGCTCGAGGTCAGGTACATGGCCTCGGAATGCTCCATGAATTCGCTGCGCAGCGTGCCGGCGCGCACGCCGAGAGTATCGATGCCGAGCGATTCGGGATTGAGCGGTTCGTTCATGCTGGTGGCGCGGTCGTACCCGCGCGAGTGCAATGGTTTCGACCAGCAACCGCGTGGCGGCCGGCCATGAAAAAAGCCCGCGCGATCGGGTAGTCGGATCGACGGGCTTGCTGTTCTGCGGAGGCCTTCGGCAGGCTGTGGCGGGTGGTCGGCCCATTGCGCATGCACCCTGAGGGCTGCGCGCATCGGCAAACATTGCTGACCGCCATCTCTTTAGCTGTTTCGGGCTGGACCCGCGTCCGCAAGCTGACTATCAAATCGACGCCCGGCCATGTTACGGCCGGGCTCCGCATTCGTCAACGCGCGGACAGCGGCGGCGCGGCTTACTCGTTGCCGCCGGAGCGCTGCAGGTGCAGTTGCGAGCGCTCGCCACCGTCGCCGTTGGTGCCTTCGCGGTCGGCCAGGCTGCGCGCCGTTTCCAGGCGGTCCAGGTAGGCCTCGTCGATATCGCCGGTGATATAGCGGCCATCGAAGCACGACGCGTCGAAGTCCCGCAGCGCCGGATTGATGTCGCGCACCGCCTGCTTCATCGCTTCCACGTCCTGGTACACCAGCTTGTCCGCGCCGATGATCTTCGCGATCTCCTCGTGCGTGCGGCCATGCGCCACCAGTTCGCTGCGGGTCGGCATGTCGATGCCGTACACGTTGGGAAACTTCACCGGCGGCGCGGCCGAGGCGAAGATCACCTTGTTGGCGCCGGCGTCGCGCGCCATCTGCACGATCTCGAACGAGGTCGTGCCGCGCACGATCGAGTCGTCGACGATCAGCACGTTCTTGCCCTTGAACTCGACGCCCATGGCGTTGAGCTTCTGGCGCACCGACTTCTTGCGCACAGCCTGGCCGGGCATGATGAAGGTGCGGCCGACGTAGCGGTTCTTGAAGAAGCCTTCGCGGTAGTTCACGCCCAGGCGGTTTGCCACCTGCATCGCAGCCGGGCGGCTGGAATCGGGGATCGGCATCACCACGTCGATGTCGCCGGCCGACACTTCCTCGCGGATCTTCTCGGCCAGGTAGTCGCCCATGCGCAGGCGCGCGTCGTACACCGGCACGCCGTCGATGCACGAATCCGGACGGGCCAGGTAGACATACTCGAAAATGCACGACGTCAGCACCGGATTGTCGGCGCACTGCTTGCTGTAGAGCTTGCCGTCCAGGTCGATGAAGATCGCCTCGCCCGGCGCCACGTCGCGCTCGAGCCTGTAGCCGATGCCTTCCAGCGCCACCGACTCCGACGCCACCATCCATTCCTTGCCGGTCGGGGTCTCGATGCTGCCCAGGCACAGCGGGCGGATGCCGAACGGGTCGCGCACGGCCAGCATGCCATAGCCGGCGATCTGCGCGGCGATCGCATACGAGCCGCGCACGCGGCGGTGCAGGCCGCTCACTGCCGTGAAGATGGTGTCCGGGTCCAGCGCCATGCCGCTGCTGGCACGCTGCAGTTCGTCGGCCAGCACGTTCAGCAGCACTTCGGTATCGGAGTGCGTGTTGATGTGGCGACGGTCGCGGCGGAACATCTCTTCGCGCAGTTGCTGCCAGTTGGTCAGGTTGCCGTTATGCGCCAGGATCACGCCGTACGGCGCGTTGACGTAGAACGGCTGCGCTTCTTCCTCGCTCGACGCCGAGCCGGCGGTCGGGTAGCGCACCTGGCCGATGCCGGCGGCACCCGGCAGGCCGCGCATATTGCGGGTACGGAAGACATCGCGCACCAGGCCGTTGGCCTTGTGCATGTGGAAGGTACTGCCGTTGGCGGTGGCGATGCCGGCAGCATCTTGTCCGCGATGCTGCAACAACAGCAGGCTGTCGTAAATCAATTGGTTGACAGGCGTGGCTGAAACCACACCGACGATACCGCACATTGCCAAGCTCCCAGGAAAGGCTTTGAATCAGGGGGCGCAGCCTGGTCCGGAAATCCCCCGGACCCAAAGGCCTGCGTACTACCGACCGGGCACCATGCCCGGCTTCATGTCTTGACGTACTTCGCCAGCTCCGGCGGCAGCCATGGCTTGACGGAATCCATGGCCTGCATCACATAAGGGCGGCTTACCGCGTCGCGCCAGAACGGTTCTTCCGGCAGCTTGGTGAGGCTGGCCAGCGTGACCATCACCATCACCAGCAGCGCGCCGCGCATCAATCCAAATACCAGCCCGAGCCCGCGGTCGGCCGGCTTGAGCCCGGTGCTCTCCAGCAGCTGGCCGACCACCATGCCGGCCAGCGAGGCCCCGAGCACGGTGCCGATCAGCAGCACCACGAAGGCCAGCGCATGGCGGGCCAGTTCGCCGCCGGGCAGCGACTCGGGCATCCAGCCCGCGGCAACCGCGCCGTAACGGAACGCCACCCAGAACGCCACCACCCAGCCGATCAGCGACAGCACCTCGCGCACCAGGCCGCGCAGCACGCCCAGCATGGCGGAGGCGAGCAGGATGAAGACCACGGCGTAATCGAAGAAAGTCGGCTGCATCGTTGCTTGCGGCCGCGCCAGGCACCGGCCGCGCTGGCCCTTTACTGTTCCACGACCCGCGAGGTCAGGCCCACCGCGCGCACGCGCTTGTCGGCGGCGTCGGCGGCTTCGCGGTCGCTGAAGGGACCGGCACGCAGCAGGATGCGCTCGCCATCGGCCAGCACTTTCTTTTCGACGTAAGCCGGCACCTTGCTCGCCTTGAGCCTGGCCAGCCAGTTCTTCGCCCGCTCTTCGGAGGAGAAGGCGCCGATCAGGATCAGGTACTTGCCGCTGCCCTGCCTGGCTTCCGCCTTGGCCTCGGCCTTCTGTGCAGGCTTGTCCGCGGCTGCAGTGGCCGCGGGCTTCTGCGGCGCGCTGACGATTTCCTCGCCGGCATCCAGCGCCGCGGCATCATTGCGCGCCGCCGGGGCGGGCGGCAGCGGATCGGCCTTGCGCGGCTCCACGCGGGGCTTCTGCGACACGCCGTTGGCTACCTTTACCGAGACATCATCGGACACCGGCCGCGGCTTGGTCTCGAACACGATGGGCAGCACGATCACGGCAGCCACCACCAGCACCACGGCGCCGATCAGGCGGCGGCGTGCGCGCTGCTTATGCGGGAATTCAGGGTCGAGCGTATCGTCGGCATATTCCTCGGCCAGGCGGCGCGACGAGGCAATGCCTGCACCCGGGTCGGTGCGCTGGCGCCGCGCACGCTCTGGTGCCGGGTCGTTGCCCTTGCGGGAAGAAAACAGCGAAAGCAGGCCCATAAATTGGTTCGGTGCGACGGCCATGGGGGCCGGTCGTTGCGTTTGCCGCTCAGGGAGCGCCCATGACCGCCGGGGTTGGTCCTTCAGCGCAGGATGGCCTGGCGCCTCAGTTCGCCTGCGTGGCCCGGTAGGCCATCACGCCGGCAACGGTATAGAACGATCCGAAGACCAGAATTCTATCATTCTCGGTGGCTCGCTCGATGGCGTCGCGGAATGCCGCCTCCGGGCTGGAAAAGCAGGCCGCGGTGGCGTCCGGTCCGGGGCGGAAACCGCCAGCCTCCAGCTTCGCCAGCACGTCGGCCGCGCTGGCGGCGCGCTCGGTCGGCAGGTCGCACAGGCACCAGTGGTCCACCTTGTCGGCCACGTGCTGCAGCACCCCGGCGATATCCTTGTCCTGCATCGCGCCGAACACCGCGTAGGTATAGCGGAAGAAGCCCATATTCTCCAGGTTCTGCCCCAGCGTTGCGGCCGCATGCGGATTGTGCGCCACGTCGAGGATCACCGCGGGCCGTCCTGGCAGCACCTGGAAGCGTCCCGGCAGTTCGACGAAGGCGAGTCCGTTGCGCACCTCCTGTGCGCTCACCGGCAGGCGCGGGCGCATGGCCTGCAGCGCCGCTAGCGCCGCGGCGGCATTCAACAGCTGGTTGGCGCCGCGCAGCGCCGGGTAGCCCAGCCCGTTGAGCTTGCGGTCGCCGCCGCTCCAGTCCCATTGCTGGCGCTCCTGGCCCTTGGCGGCCTGGAAATGGAAATCGCGGCCCATCAGCCACAGCTCGGCGCCGATGGCCTCGGCGTGCGCCACCAGCGACTTGGGCGGCATCGGATCGCCGCAGATCGCCGGCACGCCCGGGCGGAAGATGCCGGCCTTCTCGAAGCCGATTTCCTCGCGGGTATTGCCCAGGTACTGGGTGTGGTCGATATCGACGCTGGTGATGATCGCGCAGTCAGTGTCGATCACATTGACCGCATCAAGCCGCCCGCCCAGTCCCACTTCCAGGATGATCGCGTCCAGCCCGGCCGCGGCGAAGGCGTGGATGATCGCCAGCGTGGTGAACTCGAAGTACGTCAGGCTGATGGGATCGGCAAAGCTGTTGCGCGCGCGCTCGACCGCCTCGAAATGCGGCAGCAGCTGCGCATCGGTGGTCATTTCGCCGTTGATGCGCGCGCGCTCATTGAACGAGATCAGGTGCGGCGAGGTATGGCAGCCGACCTTGTAGCCGGCCTCCAGCAGGATGCGTTCGAGCATCGCGCAGGTGGAACCCTTGCCGTTGGTGCCGCCCACGGTGAACACCACCGCGTCGATGCGCAGCCCGAGGGCCTCTTTCACGCGCGTGATGCGCGTCAGGCCCATGTCGATACCCACGGGATGGGCGGTTTCGAGATGGGCGAGCCATTCGGGGAGCGTGTGGAAGACAGGCATGTACGGGGTGCGAGGAAAGCTATTGCTACCAGATTCGGCCAGGGGCCCGCAAAGTCAAGGGCAGGTACGGCGCCGACAGGAAAAACGGGCCAACAAGGCGGCCAAGAAATGCGAAAGGCGCGTCAACCACCCGCGCCCTCCTTGCTGCCATGCAGGTGGCGTTATGCCACCGCGTCGGCGGGCTGCTTCTGCAGCAGCGCCAGCAGCTGCGCCAGTTCCGCACGCAGCTTGCGGCGGTCGACGATCATGTCGATGGCGCCCTTCTGAATCAGGAACTCCGAGCGCTGGAAGCCTTCGGGCAGCTTCTCGCGCACAGTCTGTTCGATCACGCGCGGCCCGGCAAAGCCGATCAGCGCCTTGGGCTCGGCGATCACCACATCGCCCAGGAAGGCGAAGCTGGCCGACACGCCACCCATGGTCGGGTCGGTCAGCACGCTGATGAACGGCAGCTTGGCCGCGCTCAGCTGGTTCAGCATGGCGGTGGTCTTGGCCATCTGCAGCAGCGACAGCAGGCTTTCCTGCATGCGCGCGCCGCCGGTGGCGGTAAAGCAGATAAACGGCACCTTCTGCTCCAGCGCGGCCTGCGCGCCGCGCACGAAGCGCTCGCCCACCACGGAGCCCATCGAACCACCCATGAACTCGAACTCGAAGCAGCTCACCACCACCGGGATGGTGTGGATGGCACCGCCCATCACCACCATGGCGTCGGTCTCGCCGGTCTCGTCCATGGCCGCCTTGATGCGGTCCGGGTACTTCTTGGAGTCCTTGAACTTGAGGGCGTCGACCGGCACGATCTCCTGGCCGATCTCATAGCGGCCTTCGGCGTCCAGCAGTGCGTCCAGGCGTGCACGCGCGTTGATGCGCATGTGGTGGTCGCATTTCGGGCAGACGTGCAGGTTGGCCTCGACGTCGGTCCGGTACAGGGTGGACTCGCACGACGGGCACTTGACCCACAACCCCTCCGGGATGCCCTTGCGGGTACGGGGGTCGGTCTGTTGAATCTTGGGAGGCAGGAGTTTATCCAACCAGCTCATGAAAGCTCCTTTCGGATAGCTGCAGTCCGCCGGCAAACCCCTTTACGGGACGCATCTCGGCAGATGGCAGGGAATCAACCCGCGAATTTACCACGCCGGCCCGGTGACCTCTAAGCGGAACACGCCGATTGCGGACGGCGAATCACTTCTCAGCAGCCCTCGGGCCGGGATTACAACACTTCAGCTGTCCAGCGCCTGGCGGATCTCGGCGATAAACGCCTGCAGCGTTGCCACCGCCTGCTCGCGCGGCGTGTCTTCCAGCAACTGCACCAGGCGGCTGCCAATCACCACGGCATCGGCCACACTGCCGATCGCGCGCGCAGTCTGCGCGTCGCGGATGCCGAAGCCTACACCGACTGGCAGGTTGGCGTGCTGCTTGATCAGCGGCAGGCGCGCCGCCACGCTGTCCAGGTCGATCGCGGCCGAGCCGGTCACGCCCCTGAGCGACACGTAGTAAAGATAGCCGCTGGCCACGCGGGCCACCGCTTCGATGCGCGCGTCGGTCGAAGTCGGCGCCAGCAGGAAGATCGGATCCATGCCGTTGTCGCGCATCAGCCTGGCGAACGATTCACACTCCTCGGGCGGATAGTCGACCACCAGCACGCCGTCCACGCCGGCCTCGCGCGCGGCCGCGGCAAAGGCCTGCTCGCCCATGCGCTCGATCGGGTTGGCGTAGCCCATCAGCACCACCGGGGTGTCGGCGTTGGTCTGGCGGAATTCGCGCACCCATTGCAGCACCTGCCTCAGCGACACGCCCTGCGCCAGCGCGCGCTCCGAGGCGCGCTGGATCACCGGGCCGTCGGCCATCGGGTCGGAGAACGGCACACCCAGCTCGATCACGTCGGCGCCGCCGGCCACCAGCGCATGCATCAGCGCCACGGTCAGGCCGGGCTCGGGATCGCCGGCGGTGATAAACGGAATCAGGCCCTTCTTCTGCTGCGCGGCCAGCGCCGCGAACGTCTTCTGGATACGGGACATATCAGGGAATCAGGTGAGGCCGCGACGCCGGCGAGGCATCGTCGTTGGCGGCGGCCAGGGTTGGGGTGGCGTCGGGCTCGATGGCCGGCATCGCTAGCGCGGCGGCTGACACGCGTTCGCACGCCACCTGCACGTATTCCGGGTTGATCTCGTAGCCGACAAAGCGCCGGCCGTGGCGCAGGCAGGCCACCGCGGTGGTGCCGCTGCCGGCGAACGGGTCCAGCACCAGGCCGCCCGGCGGGCAGCTCGACAGCACCATGCGCTCGACGATCTCCAGCGGCTTCTGCGTCGGGTGGTTGGCACGCTCCGGATCCTGGCGGTGGATGCGCGAGATGCTCCACAGGTCCTTCGGGTTGTAGCCCACCTCCAGCCACTTCTTGCCCTCGAAACGCGGGCGGCTGCGCGCCTTCTTGGTCTCGGGGTCGTAGGGAATGCGGACCGGGTCGAGATCGAAGTAGTAGTCGCGCGCGCGGGCGAAGAAGCCGATGTTGTCGTGCACCGACGAGAACTTGCGCGTGGTGCCGCCCATGCTGGGCACGCGGCGGTCCCAGATGATCTCGTTGATCATCGTCAGGCGCCGCTTGAGCATCACGAACAGCTCCGGCGAATACTGCCAGGTGCAGAACAGGTAGAGCGTGCCCTTGGGCGCGAGCTTGGGCACGACCGCGTCCATCCAGCGCTCGGACCAGTCCAGGTAGGCCTGGCCCGACAACAGGTCGGAGTCGTTGCCGTAGTCCTTGCCCAGCCCGTAGGGCGGGTCGGCGACGATCAGGTCGACCGAGCCGTCCGGCAGTCGGGCAATGCCCTCGAACATGTCTTCCTGGAACAGCTGCAGCGGCGGCGCTTCGGGATGCGCAGGCAGGGCATCCGCCCCGCCCACGGCCAGTCCGGCGGTATGAGGCAGCGCGCGCATCAGAGCTTGAGCCCCGCGCGTTCGGCCACGGTGTGCATGTCCTTGTCGCCGCGGCCGGACAGGTTCACCAGCAGCAGCTTGTCCTTGGGCAGCGTGGGCGCCAGCTTGCAGGCATAGGCGATGGCGTGACTGGATTCCAATGCCGGGATGATGCCCTCGATGCGACAGCAGTCGTGGAAGGCCTTGAGTGCTTCCTCATCTGTGATCGGCACGTACTGCGCACGGCCGCTGTCCTTGAGCCAGGCGTGCTCGGGACCGACGCCGGGGTAGTCCAGGCCGGCCGACACCGAATGCGTCTCGATGATCTGGCCGTTGGCGTCCTGCAGCAGGTAGGTGCGGTTGCCGTGCAGCACACCAGGCGTGCCGCCGATCAGCGCGGCGGCGTGGCGGCCGGTGTCCAGGCCGTCGCCGGCGGCTTCGACGCCGATCAGCTGCACGTCCTGGTGCTCGATATAGGGGTAGAAGATGCCCATCGCATTGGAGCCGCCGCCGACGCAGGCGATCACGGCATCCGGCTGGCGCCCCGTCATCTCCGGCATCTGCACCTTGGCCTCCTCGCCGATCACGCACTGGAAGTCGCGCACCATCATCGGGTACGGGTGCGGACCGGCCACGGTGCCGATGATGTAGAAGGTGGTCTCGACGTTCGTGACCCAGTCGCGCATGGCCTCGTTGAGCGCGTCCTTGAGCGTGCGCGAGCCGCTTTCCACCGGCACCACGGTCGCGCCCAGCAGCTTCATGCGGTAGACGTTGGCGGCCTGGCGGCGCACGTCCTCGGCGCCCATGTAGACCACGCACTCCATGCCGAAGCGCGCGGCGATGGTGGCAGTGGCCACGCCATGCTGCCCTGCCCCGGTCTCGGCGATCACGCGCGGCTTGCCCATGCGCTTGGCCAGCAGCGCCTGGCCGATGACGTTGTTGATCTTGTGCGCGCCGGTGTGGTTCAGGTCTTCGCGCTTGAAGTAGATCTGCGCGCCGCCGAGCGTTTCGCTCCAGCGCTGCGCGTGGTAGATCGGCGACGGGCGGCCGACGAAATGCTTCAGCTCACGGCGGAATTCGGCATCGAACTCGGGGTCCTTCTGGTAGTGCGCATAGGCTTCACGCAGCTCATCCAGCGCGTGGACCAGCGTCTCGGAAACGAAGGTGCCGCCATAGGGGCCGAAATGGCCACGGGAATCGGGCAGGTCGTACATGTCTAGGCTCTTCGGAACAGCGGTCTTGCCTCATATGGCAAGGACGCTTGGTTGACTGCGATGCGCGGTGCCCGCACAGGCGGTAGGAAGTGGGGTCGGGAGGCGGGATACGACCCGGGCCCGATTCATCCTGCCTCGGCACTGCGGACAGCACGCACGAACGCGGCGATGCGGGCGTGGTCCTTCACGCCCTTGGCGGCCTCTACCCCGCTGCTGACATCCACAGCGTAAGGCCGCACGTGTTCAATCGCGCCAGCGACGTTTTGCGCGTTCAACCCACCACTCAAAACGATGCGAGGAGCGCCGCTTGCGTTCGGGTTGCCGGTTGCCGGAGCAGTTACCGGAGGAGTGGGCGGAAGCCATGCCGGAGGAATCAGGGTCCAGTCGAAGACGTGGCCGCCACCGCCGTAGCCTTCGACGAAGGCATCGAGCAGCAAGGCAGCGGCATCACGGTATTGATCGGCGAATTCTACCAAATCGAGCCCCTGGCGCACACGGGCGGCGCGCAGGAATGGCAGGCGGCAGCGCTGCGAGGCCTGGGTGCAGAACTGCGGGGTCTCGTCGCCATGCAGCTGCAGCAGCGTCAGCGGCACGCGCTCGGCCACGTGGGCGATGTCTTCCAGGTCGGCGTTGACGAACAGGCCGGTTACCGCGACGAACGGGCCGGCGGCTTCTGCCAGCGCCGCGGCACGGGCCACGTCGACGTAGCGCGGGCTCTTCGGGTAGAACACCAGGCCGATCGCATCGGCGCCTGCATCCACGGCGGCGCGCACGTCGTCTTCGCGGGTCAAACCGCAGATCTTGATGCGGGTGCGGGCCGGCTGCATGTGCACGGCAGTGCCCTCAGGCTGCGTCATCGAAGACTCCATGGAACAGGCTCGCGGCCGTGTCGGCCGCGGGGATCTGGTAAGCATCAGGATACTTGACGTCCACCAGGTAGAGGCCATCGGGCATGAAGGTCGGCGCGGCCAGCTTGCGGTCGCGTCCGGCCAGCACCTGCGCCAGCCACTCCGGCGGGTAGCGCTTGCGTCCCACCGCCACCAGGCAGCCCATCAGGTTGCGCACCATATGGTGCAGGAAGGCGCTGGCGCGAAAGCGCAGGAACACCCAGTTGGCGTCGTCCTTGATGGTGACGTCATACATGGTCTTGACCGGCGACTTGGCCTGGCATTCGGCAGCGCGGAAGGCCGAGAAATCGTGCTCGCCGACCAGGCAGGCGGCGGCCTCGCGCATGGCATCGACATCGAGCCGCTGGCCCGGCGGCAGCATCTGGTAGCCCGCGCGGCCGTGCACCAGCGGCACGCGGTGCGGGCCGGTGTAGAGCGCGTAGTAGTACATGCGCTCGAACGCAAGGAAGCGGGCGTGGAAGCCCTCGTCGACCGGGCGCGCCCACTGCAGCGCGATCGACGACGGCAGGAAGGCGTTGACGCCGCGCACCCAGGAGAAGGGCTCGCGCTCGAGCGCGGTGTCCAGGTGGATGACCTGGCCCAGCGCATGCACGCCGGTATCGGTACGCCCCGCCACGGTCGTCAGCAGGCGTACGCCGGCAAAGCGCTCGATGGCGACTTCCAGGTGGTCCTGCACGGTGTTGCGGTGCGGCTGCGACTGCCAGCCGGAAAAGGCGGCGCCGTCGTAGTGCAGGCCGATTGCGATGCGGTTCATGTCAGGGGGTCAGGCAAGGCGGCGGGGTGCGGTCACGGGTGAAATTCGCGCACGGCCCGCCAGAAAAGCAAATGCGCCGGAAGGGACGCTTCCGGCGCATCGCTTCGTGCCGCGGCAGCGCGTGCCGCGGCCGGACCGTCAATGATAGCTCAGGCCACTTCGAGGAGCAGCGAACGAGCCTCGGCCTGCAGCGGATCCTGCGACTGCTCGACCACTTCCTGCAGCAGCTCGCGGGCCCCTTCCTTGTCGCCGATCTCGATATAGGCGCGGGCCAGGTCGAGCTTGATCTGCATGTCGCGCCCGCCGTCCACGCCATCGGAAGACAGCGTGCTGGGCGAAACGCCGCCGCCTGTTTCGGCGGAGACGCGTGACAGGTCGATCGGCTCGGCCAGCTTGCCGTCGCGCAGCATGGTGGTCGCCGGCAGCGGCATGGTCGCCTCGTCGAGAACATCCTTGCCACGGGCGTCTTGCTGCGTGCCGCCACCCAGGTCAAACGACAGGCCCGACAAGTCGAACTCCAGCGGGCGGCCGCGGGTCGGCGTGTCCAGGCTCGGTACGTCGTCCGCCAGCGGGTCGGCGCCGCTTGCCGGCAGGTCCAGGCCGGCGTCCAGGCGCAGCGCCGTCTCGGTCTGGTCCGCGTCAGCGCCGAACACCATCGCGGCGGAAGCCGGGGCGACGATGGGATCGCCGGCCGCCGGTGCCGGGAAGGCATCGAGCGGCAGCGCCAGGTCGCCCAGCGAGGGCTCGAGCCTCGGGATCGAGGCCGGGTCGTGCGAAGGATCCTGGGTGCGCCACTGGTCCGTTGCCGGCGAGGCCGTATCCGGGCCTGCGGCGTCGGCGGTTACCGCCAGGTAAAGCGCATTGCCCGGTTCGAGCGCGCGCCCCATTTCTGCTGCCTTCAGCCATTCCGCACCGTGTCCGCCGGTCTGGGCGAACATTTCTTCTGCAATCACGCGGAAACCTTCCACATCCTGTCTGTTGCTGTAAATCTCCAGGAGCTTGAGCCGCACCGCCTGCTGCTCCGGGTTTTTCTCCAGGGCTTCGCGCAGGATTTCCTCTGCCTGCACATCGCGCCCATAGGCGATATAGACCTCGGCCTCGGCGATCGGGTCGACCTCGTTGGCTTCCGGCGTGTTGTTGCCGATGCGGAAGTCCGCGCCGAACACGCTGTGCTGCGAGGTATCGACGCTCTGCCCGCCGGCCGCGCCGAACAGCGAATTGGCGCCGGCCATCACGGTGCTTTCCTGCGACAGGATGCTGTCGCCGAAGCCGGTGGCCTCGCCTGCCTTCTGCTGCTGGCGGCGGCGATAGATCGCATAGACACCGAGCAGCGCCACCAGCAGGCCGCCGCCGGGCAGCAGCATCGGGTTGGCGAGCAGGCCGTCGAGGAACGAAGGCTCGGGCACCGGTTGCGGCTGGGCAACCACCGGCGGTACCGGCTTGGCGGCCGGGGCCGAGGCGGGCGCAGCCGCCTGCGTAGTCCCGGCCGGGGCAGCGGCCGGCGCTGAAGCTGCGGCAGCCGCGGCAGTGGCAGCCACCACGGCAGCAGGTGCTGCGGCGTCGGCGGCACTGGCGCCGGCAGTTGTCGGTGCTGCAGCGCTGGTGGCCGTCGCGGGCGTCGTCGGTGCGGCCGCAGCATCCGCCTTCGGCGGCTGGGCGACCACCACGGCCGGCGCCGTCGCTTCGGCTGTCCTGGCCGCGGCGTCGGCCTTGGCGACCGCCTTGTCCTTCTCGGCCAGCGCGGCCTGGTTGGCCTGGCTCAGCTTGGCGATCTCGGCGTTCTTCAGCTCGAGCAGCTTCTGCATGTCGCCGATGTTCTTTTCCAGCTGCGCCAGGCGCGTTTCGGCCTCCTTCAACTGGCGCTCGCGCGCGATGGCGGCCTCGGCCTTGGTCGCCGCGTCGGCTTGCCCGGCGCGCTCGGCCTTGCTCAGCTTGAGCTCGTCGCGCGCGGCGGCCGGTGCGGCCTGCTCCTGCACGCGGGCGGTCACGTTGCCGGACTGCTGGCGGCCGCTGTCGGGCTCGACCGACTTGGCTGCCGCCGCGCTGGCGAGGCGGCTGCGGTAGGCATCAAAGCCCTGCGTGCGCGCCACCACCTCGCGGCGGGCGGCCTTGGGCGTGACCGATTGCGCCTGTTGCGCGGTCGGCACCTGCAGCACCGCGCCGCTGCGCAGCCGGTTCATATTGCCGCCGATAAAGGCGTTGGGATTGTTGCGATAGAGCGCGACCAGCATCTGGTCGAGCGACACCGACTCCTGGCCCTGTACGGCTTCGCCGGCGATGGCGTAGAGCGTGTCGCCGCGCTGCACGGTGTAGCCGCCGCCGGGGGCCATCTCGGTGCTGGCAGCCGGCGCCGGGGCGCGCTTCGCGCTCTGGCGGGCCGGGCGCGCGGGCGCGGCAGGACGAGGCGCCTCGGCCGCAGCGGGTGCGGCTTCCGGCTGCGGCGCGGCAGGCGCCGCAGCCTGCGGCGTGGCGGCGGGCGACGCATCTGGCGTCGCGGCCGGCACCACCGCCGAAGGCGAGAATGTCTGGTTGGAGGGCTTGGCCCCGGCGGGGTCAAGCAGGAAGGTGTAGGCGCGCGAGACCTTGCCGCTGGCCCAGCTCATGTCGATCAGGATATCGACGAACGGCTCGCTGATCGGCTGGCTCGACCTGACCCGCGCCACGTAGCTGCCGTTGGGCCGGCGCTCGATGTCCAGCTTCATGCTGCTGACGGCCGGCATATAGGTCAGCCCGGCCGCGGCGTAGGCCGACGGTGGCGCCAGCTTGACGCTGAGCCCGCTGGCCTCTTCGGCAGTGACCCCACTGATGTCGATCTCAGCCTGCAGCGGCTGCCCCAGATTCGACTGAACCCGCAATTGCCCGAACCCCGCGGCATATGCGGCCGGCTGCGCAAGCAGCAGGCCCAGTGCCGTGACGGCCAGCGTTGACCAGCGCTGACGGGCAGTAGGCGCATCTTTCCGGCGATGTTGGCTCACACTCACCTTATGCTCCGTTATGTTTTAGTAGCGATATTAAATCGACAGACCGACCCCATAAACCAGGTCCGGCAGGCTGGCGGGACATTCTATACGCACCCCTTGACCAGCCCACACACAGGCGCTGACCCCTGCGGGCCCGGGCGCATGCCGGCGTATTGTGACGCATCGCCCGGAAAAATAGGCGCCCGGATACAACAACGCCGCGCATGGGCGCGGCGTTGTCGGTAAAGCGGTCCATTCTGTTGCCTGGCCGCAACGGACGCAACCAGGCAAGCGAAGATCAGGACTCGATCAGGATACGCAGCATGCGGCGCAGCGGCTCGGCCGCGCCCCACAGCAGCTGGTCGCCGACCGTGAAGGCAGACAGGTACTCGCCGCCCATCTGCATCTTGCGCAGGCGGCCGACTGGGATCGTCAGCGTGCCGGTCACGGCAGCCGGGGTCAGGTCGGTCATGCTGGCCTCGCGCGTATTCGGCACCACCTTGGCCCACGGGTTATGGGCGGCCAGCATGCCTTCGATCTCATCCAGCGGCACATCCTTGCGCAGCTTGATGGTCAGCGCCTGCGAGTGGCAGCGCATCGCGCCGATGCGCACACACAGGCCGTCCACGGCGATCGGCGTGGCGCCGGTCGCACCCAGGAAGCCTTCGCCGCGGCCCAGGATCTTGTTGGTCTCGGCGCCGCCCTTCCATTCTTCCTTGGACTGGCCGTTGCCCAGATCCTTGTCGATCCAGGGGATCAGGTTGCCGGCCAGCGGCACGCCGAACTGCTTGGTTTCTTCGGCGGACAGGCCGTGCTGGGTCGCCAGGATGGTGCGGTCGATTTCCAGGATGGCCGAGGCCGGGTTGTCCAGCAGCGGCTTGACCGATGCGTTCAGCGTGCCGAACTGGGTCAGCAGCTCGCGCATATGCTGCGCGCCGCCGCCCGAGGCTGCCTGGTACGTCATCGAGGTCATCCACTCGATCAGGTCGGCCTGGAACAGGCCGCCCAGGCCCATCAGCATGCAGCTGACCGTGCAGTTGCCGCCGATGAAGTTCTTGACGCCCTTGGACAGCGCGTCCTTGATCACACCCTGGTTGACCGGATCCAGCACGATGATGGCATCGTCCTTCATGCGCAGCGAGGACGCCGCGTCGATCCAGT
Organism: Cupriavidus sp. DF5525; assembly: GCF_040149425.2. Lineage (NCBI taxonomy): Bacteria > Pseudomonadati > Pseudomonadota > Betaproteobacteria > Burkholderiales > Burkholderiaceae > Cupriavidus > Cupriavidus sp. DF5525. Next base: position 3,318,553 of record NZ_CP168265.1, read on the forward strand.
AGCCCTTCCAGCCGGCTGCGCGCAGCTTGGGGAAGACCTCGTTGGTGTAGTCGCCGCCCTGCGCGGTCAGCACCACGTCGCACTTCTTCAGTGCCTCGATGTCGTTGGCATCCTTGAGCGTGGTTTCGTTCTTGGCCATGGCGGGCGCCTTGCCGCCGGCGTTGGACGTGCTGAAGAAGACGGGCTCGATATGGTCGAAATCACGCTCTTCCTGCATGCGCTGCATCAGGACGCTACCGACCATTCCCCGCCAACCGACGAGACCTACAATCATGATTTACCTCGGATGTGATTTTTACTTCCCCGCCATTTTCCTCGCCCGGCGTGGCTGCGCGGGGAAGACGGGCAGGCACGACGAACGGATCTAGGCGATCGCGGTTTTAATAATGGTTTTAATCGTCGTTGCAGTCTGGCCGAGCGAAATCGTGCCGACCGGGCCGCGGGTAGCGGTCAGGGCAGCAACAGCAGTCAGGGTGGACTGGGAAAATCGGGCCATCGGCAGAGTCTACACGATTTTGCGGCGCCGCCGCAGCGTGGAAATCGGGGACAAATAAAACCAAGGGCACCGCGATTGCGGTGCCCTTTTACGTGTGACTTACAGTGCCGCCAGCACCGCTTCGCCCATTTCGCGGGTGCCAACCTGCTTGCAGCCGGGCGTCAGGATGTCGCCGGTGCGGTAGCCCTGGGCCAGCACCTTCTTGACCGCGTTCTCGATGCGATCGGCCTGATCGGCCTTGTTCAGCGAGTAGCGCAGCATCATCGCCGCCGACAGGATGGTGGCCAGCGGATTGGCCACGCCCTTGCCGGCGATATCCGGCGCCGAGCCGTGCGACGGCTCGTACAGGCCCTTGTTGTTGGCATCCAGCGACGCCGACGGCAGCATGCCGATCGAGCCGGTCAGCATGGCGGCCTCGTCCGACAGGATGTCGCCGAACATATTGCCGGTGACGATCACGTCGAAGCTCTTCGGCGCCTTGACCAGCTGCATGGCCGCGTTGTCGACGTACATGTGCGACAGCTCGACCTCCGGGTACTCCTTGCTGACCTCGATCACGATGTCCTTCCAGAACTGGAAGGTCTCGAGCACGTTGGCCTTGTCGACGCTGCACAGCTTCTTGCCGCGCTTGGCCGCGGCCTGGAACGCCACATGGGCGATACGGCGGATTTCCGGCTCGCTGTAGCGCATGGTGTCGAAGCCTTCGCGCGCGCCCTTGAACAGCCCGTCCGGCGCTTCGCGCACGCCGCGCGGCTGGCCGAAGTAGATGTCGCCGTTCAGTTCGCGCACGATCAGGATGTCCAGGCCCGCCACCAGCTCGGGCTTCAGGCTCGAGGCACCGGTCAGTTCCGGGTAGCAGATCGCCGGGCGGAAGTTGGCGAACAGCTGCAGGTGCTTGCGCAGGCCCAGGATGGCCTGCTCGGGGCGCAGCGCGCGCTCCAGGCTGTCGTACTTCCAGTCGCCCACGGCGCCGAACAGGATGGCGTCGGCTTCCTTGGCCAGCTTCAGCGTGTTCTCCGGCAGCGGGTGGCCTTCGGCCTCGTAGCCGGCGCCGCCCACCGGGGCGGTTTCCAGTTCGAACTTCTCGTCGAGCGCGTTCAGGACCTTGACGGCCTCCGCGACGATTTCGGGACCAATGCCGTCACCCGGCAGGACTGCGATTTTCATGCTGTGTCTTCCTTGTTATGGCGGTACGGGCTCAGCCGACCAGGCGGTTGTTCAGCCACGGCATCTTGGCCACGCGCTCGGCCTCGTAGGCCTTGATCTTGTCGGCATGACGTAGGGTCAGGCCGATGTCGTCGAAGCCGTTGAGCATGCAGTACTTGCGGAACGGCGCAATGTCGAACGAATACGACTCGCCGCCCGGCGTCACCACGACCTGCTTTTCGAGGTCGATGGTCAGCTTGTAGCCGTTGAACGCATTGGTCTCGTTGAACAGGTGGTCGACCTGGAGTTCGGTCAGCGCCACCGGCAACAGGCCGTTCTTGTAGCAGTTGTTGAAGAAGATGTCGGCAAAGCTGGGCGCGATCACGGCGCGGAAGCCGTATTGCGTCAGCGCCCACGGTGCGTGCTCGCGCGAGCTGCCGCAGCCGAAGTTGCGGCGCGCCAGCAGGATCGACGCGCCCTGGTAGCGCGGCTGGTTCAGCACGAAGTCCGGGTTCAGCGGACGCTTGCTGTTGTCCATGCCGGGCTGGCCGACGTCCTTGTAGCGCCACTCGTCGAACAGGTTGGGGCCGAAGCCGGTGCGCTTGATCGACTTCAGGAACTGCTTCGGGATGATGGCGTCGGTATCGACGTTCTCGCGGTCAAGCGGCGCCACGAGGCCGCTGTGTACGGTGAACTTGTCCATGTTCTCTTTCCTTACTTCTTCGCCGCGCGCTCGAGCGAGCTGCCGGCGGCCTGCGTGTCCTTGCCCAGGCCGGCCATGGTATTGCAGCCGGCAAGCTGCAGCATGCCAAGGCATGCCAGCAATGCGATCAGGGTCCTTTTCATATGCCGTGCTCCACTTCAGCCCAGCTTGCGGATATCGACAAAATGGCCTTCGATGGCGGCAGCCGCTGCCATCGCGGGGCTCACCAGGTGGGTGCGCCCGCCCGCGCCCTGGCGGCCTTCGAAATTGCGGTTCGAGGTCGACGCGCAACGCTCGCCCGGATCGAGGCGGTCGGCGTTCATGGCCAGGCACATCGAGCAGCCCGGCTCGCGCCATTCAAAACCGGCGGCCTTGAAGATCTTGTCCAGGCCTTCGCGCTCGGCCTGTTCCTTGACCAGGCCCGAACCCGGCACCACCATCGCCAGCTTCACGTTGGCAGCAACCTTGCGGCCCAGCTTCTGCACCACCCAGGCGGCGGCGCGCATGTCTTCGATGCGGCTGTTGGTGCACGAGCCAATGAAAACCTTGTCGATATTGATGCTCTCGACCGGCACATTGGGCTGCAGGCCCATGTATTCCAGTGCGCGCTCCATCGCGTTGCGCTTGCTCGGGTCCTTTTCCTTCTCCGGATCCGGCACGCGGTCTTCGATGCTGATCACCATTTCCGGCGACGTGCCCCAGGTCACCTGCGGGCGGACGTCTTCGGCACGCAGCTCGATCACCTGGTCGAAATGGGCGCCGGCGTCCGAATGCAGGGTGCGCCAGTAGGTAACGGCCTGCTCCCACTCCACGCCCTGCGGCGCATAGGGGCGGCCCTTGACGTATTCCAGCGTGACGTCGTCCACCGCCACCAGGCCGGCGCGCGCGCCCGCCTCGATGGCCATGTTGCAGACCGTCATGCGGCCTTCCATGGTCAGGTCGCGGATGGCCGAGCCGGCAAACTCGATGGTGAAGCCGGTGCCGCCGGCGGTGCCGATCTTGCCGATCACGGCCAGCACGATGTCCTTCGCGGTGCAGCCGCGCGGCAGCTTCCCTTCCACCTTGACCAGCATGTTCTTGGCCTTCTTGCCCAGCAGCGTCTGCGTGGCCAGCACGTGCTCGACTTCCGAGGTGCCGATGCCGTGCGCCAGCGCGCCAAAGGCACCGTGCGTGCTGGTATGCGAGTCGCCGCACACCACCGTCATGCCCGGCAGCGTGGCGCCCTGCTCCGGCCCGATCACGTGCACGATGCCCTGGCGGTGATCGTTCATCTTGAACTGGGTGATGCCGTAGCTGTCGCAGTTGGCGTCCAGCGTATCGACCTGCAGCTTCGACACCGGGTCGGCGATGCCCTGGCTGCGGTCGGTGGTCGGCACGTTGTGGTCCGACACGGCCAGGTTCGCGCTGATACGCCACACCGGACGCTGCGCGATTTTCAGGCCTTCGAACGCCTGCGGGCTGGTCACTTCATGCAGCAGGTGACGGTCGATGTAGAGCAGCGTGGTGCCGTCTTCCTCGACGTGGACGGTGTGGTCATCCCAGAGTTTGTCGTAGAGCGTCTTGGCCATGATGCGATGGCGGGCCGGAGGACCGGTCCTTTGCAGGAGGTCCGCGGTGACCGCGCAGTAGTTTGCAGGGGTTTCTGTTCGCTTTGGTCGCGGTGGCGAGCGGTGGGCGACGATGGCGATGATCGCGCCGGAAGCTGCCAGAAGCGAGCGTTATTTCAAGCGTTACTGCGATGCTTGACTTCGCAATCGATTATGCCACAGGGGGTATGGCGATCAGTCCACTGCCCGGCCCGGGCGGCGGCTGGAATGTAATGTGATTGGCGAAAGGGGGATTTCGTCGTTGACGAAAAGGAGGAGGCCGCCGCCCTGCCCGAGGCAGGACGACGGCCTTTTGGGATCAGCCGCCCAGGTAGGCCGCCTTGATCCGGTCGTTGGCCAGCAGGTTGGCGCCGGTATCGGCCAGCACCACCTTGCCGGTTTCCAGCACATAACCCCGGTCCGCGACCTGCAGTGCCTTGTTGGCATTCTGCTCGACCAGGAACACGGTGACGCCTTCGTCACGAATGGTGCGGATGATGTCGAAGATCTGCGCGATGATCAGCGGCGCCAGGCCGAGGGTGGGCTCGTCCAGCAGCAGCAGGCGCGGCCGGCTCATCAGCGCGCGGCCGATCGCCAGCATCTGCTGCTCGCCGCCCGACATGGTGCCGGCGCGCTGCCCCGAGCGCTGGTTCAGGCGCGGGAACAGCTTGAACACGTGCTCGATGCCCGCCTCGATCTCGTCGCGCTTGAGGAAGAACGCGCCCATCTTCAGGTTTTCCAGCACCGTCAGGCTCGGGAACACACGCCGGCCCTCGGGCGAGATCGCCATGCCCAGCCGCATGATCTCGTGCGTCGAGCGGTTGGTGATGTCCTGCCCCTCGAACAGCACGCGCCCGCTGGAAGCGCGCGGCGTGCCGCACACGGTCATCATCAGCGTCGTCTTGCCGGCGCCGTTGCTGCCGATCAGGGTGACGATCTCCCCCTTGTTGATTTCGATCGACACGCCCGACAGCGCCTCGACGGCGCCATAGTGGGTATGGACCTGTTCCAGCTTCAGCATCAGTCCTCTCCCAGGTAGGCCTTGATCACGCGCGGGTCGTTGCGCACTGCTTCCGGCTTGCCGATCACGATCGGCTTGCCATGCTCCATCACCAGGATGCGGTCGGACACACCCATCACCAGGCTCATGTCGTGCTCGATCAGCAATACCGAGATGCCGAACTCGCGCCGCAACTGGTCGATCAGCTGCTGCAGCTCGATCTTCTCCTGCGGGTTCAGGCCGGCGGCGGGCTCGTCCAGCATCAGCAGGCGCGGCCTGGTGATCATGCAGCGCGCGATTTCGAGCCGGCGCTGGTGCCCGTACGACAGCGTGCCCGCCTCGCGGTTGGCGACCTTGGTCAGGCCCATGCGCTCGAGCCACACCGCGGCGCGCTCCAGCGCCTCTCGCTCGGCGCGGCGGTAGGCCGGCGTGGCGAACAGCCCGCGCAGGATGCCAGACTGCACCTGCAGGTGCTGCGCCACCAGCAGGTTTTCCACCACCGTCAGCGACTTGAACAGGCGGATGTTCTGGAAGGTCCGCACCAGGCCCTTGCGCGCCACCTGGTGGCTGGGCAGGCCGGCAATGGCGTGGCCGTCAAGCGTCACCTCGCCCGCGGTGGGCTTGTAGAAGCCGCCCACGCAGTTGAACACCGTGGTCTTGCCGGCGCCGTTCGGGCCGATGATGGCGAAGACCTCGTCGCTGCGCACATCGAATTCAACGCCGTCGACGGCCAGCAAACCACCGAAGCGCATCTGCAGGCCCGAGACTCTGAGCAGTTCTGCCTGTTGCACCGCTTTTTGCACACTCGTCATCGCGGCAACTCCACGTGGGGACGGCTCGCGGGCAACAGGCCCTGCGGACGCCACATCATCATCAGCACCATCACCAGGCCGAAGATCAGCATGCGATATTCGGCAAAGCCGCGCGCCACTTCGGGCAGCACGGTCAGCAGGATCGCGGCCAGGATCACGCCCAGCTGCGAGCCCATGCCGCCCAGCACCACCACGGCGAGGATCAGCGCCGACTCGATGAAGGTGAACGATTCCGGGTTGACCAGCCCCTGGCGCGCCGCGAAGAACGCGCCGCCGATGCCGGCGAACGATGCGCCCAGCGTGAACGCCGACAGCTTGATGCGGGTCGGGTTCAGGCCCAGCGAGCGGCACGCGATCTCGTCGTCGCGCAGCGCTTCCCAGGCGCGGCCCATCGGCATGCGGATCAGCCGGCTGGTGACGAACAGCGTGAAGCCCACCAGCAGCAACGCCAGCAGGTACAGGAAGATCACCATATGCTGGCCGCTGTAGTCCAGGCCGATCAGGTCATGGAAAGTCTTGGCGCCCTCCACGCTTGCGCTGCGCGCCATCTCGATGCCGAACACAGTCGGCTTCGGGATGCCAGAGACGCCATCCGGGCCGCCGGTCAGGCTGGTCAGGTTGTTGGCCAGCAGGCGGATGATCTCGCCAAAGCCCAGCGTCACGATCGCCAGATAGTCGCCGCGCAACCGCAACACCGGGAAGCCGAGCACAAAGCCGAAGGTTGCCGACATCGCCGCGGCGATCGGCAGGCATTCCCAGAAGCCCAGCCCGAAGTACTGGTTCAGCAGCGCATAGGTATAGCCGCCGATCGCGTAGAAGCCGACATAGCCCAGGTCGAGCAGGCCGGCATAGCCCACCACGATATTCAGGCCCAGCCCCAGGATCACGTAGATCAGCGCCAACGTGGCCACGTCCACCGCGCCGCGCGAGCCGAAGAACGGCCATACCAGCCCGACCGCGAGCAGCACCCACACCGCCACGCGCTGCTGGCGCGCGCCGAGCTGCGGCACCGACGGCAGGCGCACGGCGCTGCCGGCACGCGACAGCAGCGGCTTGAACAACTGGAACAGGAACACCGCCGCCACGGCGATCCACACCGGCCGCCAGTGCGGCTCGAGCACCACCTTGTAGCCTTCCAGCTTGAGCTGCAGGCCCAGGATAGGAATCGTCAGGATGGCCGTCATCACGGCCGCGAAGATCGCGTTCTTCAGCGATTGCCCGGGCGCGGCCGCGCGGGCGGCTTGCCCCGCAGGCATCGCGCTAATTTTGTTGGTCATTGTCTCGCCCTCCCTCAGACCTTTTCGACATCAGGCTTGCCCAGCAGCCCGGTCGGACGGAACAGCAGCACCAGCACCAGCAGGCTGAACGCGACCACGTCCTTGTATTCGGCCGGCATGTAGCCCGAGGCGAAGGTTTCCGCCAGGCCCAGCAGCACGCCGCCGAGCATCGCGCCCGGGATGCTGCCGATGCCGCCCAGCACCGCCGCGGTGAAGGCCTTGATGCCGGCAATGAAGCCGATGAAAGGATTGAGCTTGCCAATAGTCAGCCCGATCAGCACGCCGCCGACCGCCGCCAGCATCGCACCCAGCACGAAGGTGAACGAGATCACCTTGTTGGTGTCGATGCCGAGCAGGTTGGCCATGCGCATGTCTTCGGCGCAGGCGCGGCAGGCGCGGCCCATGCGCGAACGGCCGATGAACATGGTCAGTGCGATCATCAGCACCAGCGTCACGCACACGATCAGCAGGCGCGAATACGGCACCGTCACGGTGAAGTCGCCGCCCATCTGGAACTCGATCGCGCCCGAGATCAGCACCGGCACGGACACGTCGCGCGCGCCCTGCCCGATCTGGACATAGTTCTGCAGGAAGATCGACATACCGATGGCGGAGATCAGCGGCACCAGCCGCGGTCCGCCGCGCAGGGGCCGGTATGCCACCCGCTCGACCGCATAACCGTAAACTCCGGTGACCAGCACCGAGACCAGTAATGCGGCGCCCAGCACCAGCGGCAGGGGGTAGCCTGCCTGGACGCCGATCGCGGTGAGCGTGACCAGGCCGACGTAGGCACCGATCATGTAAATCTCGCCGTGCGCGAAATTGATCATGCCGATGATGCCGTAGACCATTGTGTAGCCGATGGCGATCAGCGCATAGATCGCACCCAGCGTCAGGCCGTTGACCAGCTGCTGGGTGAACTGTGGAAGGAATTCATTCATGGAAGAAGCCTCAGGACCTTGAAGCCCGATACCAGAACGCCCCGCCCGGGGTACGGGCGGGGCGTGTGCGGGGGGAAGCGCCTGCTTAGTTGGCGGCGGTCTTGCTGGCGTCCTTGTGCCAGGTGTAGACCACAAACTTGAAGGACTTCAGGTCGCCCTTGTCGTCGTACTCGACCTTGCCGATCGGGGTGGTGAAGGCGTTCTTGTGCATGTACGCCGCGACCTTGGTCGGGTCGGTGCTCTTGGCCCCGGCGATGGCGTCGCCGATGATCTTGACGGCGGCGTAGGCCGGCATCTGGAACGGACCGTTGGCGTCACGCTTCTTGTCGGCGAAGGCCTTGACCAGCGCGGCGTTGGCCGGGTCGGCCGAGAAGTCGGCCGGCAGCGTCACCAGCATGCCTTCCGACGACGGGCCGGCAATCGCCGTTACGTCCTTGTTGCCCACGCCTTCGGGGCCCATGAAGGTGGCCTTGACGCCCTGCTCGCGCGCCTGGCGCAGCAGCAGCCCCATTTCCGGGTGGTAGCCGCCGAAGTAGACAAAGTCCACGCCCTGCGACTTGAGCTTGGTGATGACGGCGGAGTAGTCCGAATCGCCGGCGTTGATGCCTTCGAACACGGCGACCGGGATCTTGGCGGCTTCCAGGTCCTTCTTCACCGAGCTGGCGATACCCTGGCCGTACGACTGCTTGTCGTGCAGCACGGCGACCTTCTTCGGCTTGATCTTGTTGATGATGTACTGAGCGGCAGCCGGACCCTGCTGGTCGTCGCGGCCGATGGTGCGGAAGATGAACTTGCGCTTCTTGGTCTCGGTCAGCTGCGGCGCCGTGGCCGACGGCGTCACCATCACGATGCCTTCGTTCTCATAGATGTCCGAAGCCGGGATGGTCGAGCCCGAGCACACATGGCCGATCACATATTTGATGTTCTGGCTGACGATCTTGTTGGCCACCGCAACGGCCTGCTTGGGTTCGCAGGCGTCGTCCATCATCACCACTTCGAACTTGTTGCCGCCGGCGCCGCCGGCAGCATTGATCTGTTCGATCGCGGTCAGCGCACCGGCCTTGACCATGTCGCCATACTGCGCCACCGAGCCGCTCATCGGGCCGGCAATGGCGATCTTCACGGTTTCGGCGTTGGCAGCGGCGCCAAAGGTGGCCAGCATGGCGGCCAGCGAGACGGACGTAAGACGGGACAGCGTCATCAGGAGCTCCTCGATTTATGTTTGGGTCATACGGGCAGAAACGGTATGACCTGCGCAATCGAACAACACCCGCGGACTACAGAGACGGACTGGCAGAAAAGCGGCCCGAGACGCGGAAGACGGGCCTGCAAAGAAGAGACAGCGTATGCGGGGCCCGGCATGTGTCAGTCCCGCTGAGGTACGGGGACCAAGGTTCGGAAAGACAACGTTGATGCGTTCTCTATTGCGCAAGCGATTCGCCTGCCCCGCTTGCCGCACCGCATGCCGGAAGGGTGGCCCGGCTGCCGTCGACAAAGCAGCCCGCATTATAGGGTCAAATTTCCTACTGCACGCGAGAATCGCACAACAAATGCGGAATGGATTTGGGAAAACGCGACACAATTTTCCACAAATTGCGCCTCAGACCATTCGAGGTGCAATTTTCTGCCCTTGCCAGCGCTGCACCGCACAAGGCCCGCCGGCGCCACAAAGACAAACGCCCCGGCGGGCCGGGGCGTTTGCAATTGCTGCACTGCGCAGCGAGGACGGATACCTTCCGCTTAGCGCTTGGCCACGTCCGGCACGTCGCGGGTGGCGGCGCCGTTGAACAGCTGGCGCGGACGACCGATCTTGTATTCCGGATCGGTGATCATTTCTTCCCACTGCGAGATCCAGCCCGGTGTACGGGCCAGCGCGAAGATGCAGGTGAACAGCGAGGTCGGGATGCCCAGCGCGCGCTGGACGATGCCCGAGTAGAAGTCGACGTTCGGGTACAGCTTGCGGCTGACGAAGTACTCGTCTTCCAGCGCGATCTTTTCCAGTTCCATGGCCAGCTTGAACAGCGGGTCGTTGTGCAGACCCAGCTCTTCCAGCACTTCATGGCAGGTTTCGCGCATCAGCTTGGCGCGCGGATCGTAGTTCTTGTACACCCGGTGGCCAAAGCCCATCAGGCGCACGCCCGAGTTCTTGTCCTTGACCTGCTTGATGAACTCGTTGATGTTGTCGACGCTGCCGATCTCTTCCAGCATCTTCAGCGCGGCTTCGTTGGCGCCGCCGTGAGCCGGGCCCCACAGGCAGGCCACGCCGGCGGCGATGGCTGCGAACGGGTTGGTGCCCGACGAACCGGCCAGGCGCACGGTCGAGGTCGACGCGTTCTGCTCGTGGTCGGCGTGCAGGATGAAGATGCGGTCCAGCGCACGCTCCAGCACCGGGTTCACGGTGTACGGGGCGCACGGCGTGCCGAACATCATGCGCATGAGGTTGCCCGAGTAGGACAGGTCGTTCTGCGGGTAGATGTACGGCTGACCGATGTTGTACTTGTACGCCATCGCGACCAGGGTCGGCATCTTGGCGATCAGGCGGATGGCCGAGATCTCGCGCTGGTGCGGATCGTCGATGTCCATCGCGTCGTGGTAGAACGCGCTCATGGCACCCACCAGGCCGGTCAGCACGGCCATCGGGTGGGCATCGCGGCGGAAGCCGCGCATGAAGAACTGCAGCTGCTCGTGGACCATCGTGTGGTTCATCACGTGGCCGACGAATTCATCCTTCTGCTTGGCGTTGGGCAGCTCGCCCTTGAGCAGCAGGTAGCAGACTTCGAGGTGGTTGCACTTCTGCGCCAGCTGCTCGATCGGGTAGCCGCGGTACAGCAGCTCGCCCTTGTCGCCGTCGATATAGGTGATCTTGGAATTGCACGAAGCCGTCGACATGAAACCGGGGTCGTAAGTGAACTTACCCGTTTGTCCGTACAGCTTGCGAATGTCGATCACGTCCGGGCCAACGGTGCCCGTATAAATCGGCAGCTCAACGCTGGGGGAACCATCGGAGAACGATAGCGTGGCTTTCACATCGGACGGCGTCATGTCGGATCCTTCAAATGCTGTGAATAATAATGTTGACCAAAACTCAGACCGTACGCAGCAGGCCTATCACTCGCTGCATCGGGGGCGTGTCGAGCTCACCGTCCAGTTCCTTGCGGGCAAGGAGCAGGTCCATCAACTCGTTGTCGCTGAGCTCGAACAGTACGCTCAGCGAAGCCACATCCTCGTCGGACAGGCTCTCCTCGTAACGGTTGAAAAAACGTTCGACGATGATGTCGTTCTCCAGGAGGCCGCGGCGGGCGCGCCAGCGCAAACGGGCGCGCTTGTGCGGATCGGCCTGATGGGAGAAGGTGGTGGCAGGACTCTCAGTCATGGCTTCCTACTTTCGGCGCGCCAGCCAGATATAGCCGCTCTGGCTGACGCGCCGCTTACTACTGCAGACAGCCGCAGGATCAGACCGCGCGGCGGACCATCAGCTCCTTGATCTTGCCGATGGCCTTGGTCGGGTTCAGACCCTTCGGGCACACGTCGACACAGTTCATGATGCTGTGGCAGCGGAACAGGCGGTACGGGTCGTTCAGGTTGTCCAGGCGCTCGCTGGTGGCCTGGTCGCGGCTGTCCGCAATGAAGCGATAAGCCTGCAGCAGGCCGGCGGGGCCGACGAACTTGTCCGGGTTCCACCAGAACGACGGGCACGACGTCGAGCAGCTGGCGCAGAGAATACACTCGTACAGGCCGTCCAGCTCGTCACGCTCTTCCGGCGACTGCAGGCGCTCTTTCTCGGGCGGCGGCTCGTCGTTGATCAGGAACGGCTTGATCGAGTTGTACTGCTTGAAGAAGTTCGTCATGTCGACAATCAGGTCGCGCACCACCGGCAGGCCGGGCAGCGGACGCAGCACGATGCGGTCCGGCAGCTCGCGCATATTGGTCAGGCACGCCAGGCCGTTCTTGCCGTTGATGTTCATCGCGTCCGAGCCGCACACGCCTTCGCGGCACGAACGGCGGAACGAGATGGTCTCGTCCAGCTTCTTCAGCTTGACCAGCGCGTCCAGCAGCATGCGCTCGTGACCGTCCAGCTCGACCTCGTAGGTCTGCATGCGCGGTGCCGCATCCTTGTCCGGATCGTAGCGGTAGACTTCGAAAATACGCTTCATTTCTGTGGGTCCTGTTATCTCTACGATGCGGTGCTCAGAAGGTACGGGCCTTCGGCGGCACGCTTTCCACCGTCAGCGGTTCCATCTTCACCGGCTTGTAATCGAGGCGGTTGCCTTCGCTGTAGAACAGCGTGTGCTTGAGCCAGTTCTGGTCGTCGCGGTTCGGGAAGTCGCTGTGCGCGTGGGCACCGCGCGATTCCTTGCGGGCGGCCGCCGAGATCATGGTGGCCTTGGCCACTTCCACCAGGTTGGCCACTTCCAGGGCTTCCACCAGCGCGGTGTTGAAGACCTTGGACTTGTCCTTCAGGTGGATGTTGTTGGCGCGCTCGGAGACTTCCAGGATGCGCTCGACACCTTCGTCCATCAGCTTCTGCGTCCGGAACACGCCGGCATGCGACTGCATGTTCTTGCGGATGTCGTTGGCCACGTCCTGCGTGTACTCGCCCGACGACGTTGCCTGCAGCTTGGCCAGGCGCGACAGCGCGAGGTCGGCGGCATCGGCCGGCAGCGGCTTGTGCTCTTTCTGCTTCAGGTTCTGCGCGATGATGTGGTTGCCGGCCGCGCGGCCGAACACCACCAGGTCCAGCAGCGAGTTGGTGCCCAGGCGGTTGGCGCCGTGCACCGACACGCACGAGCATTCGCCGATCGCGTAGAAACCGTTCAGGACTTCGTTCGGGTTGCCGTTCTTCGGCACCACGACCTGGCCGTGATAGTTGGTCGGGATGCCACCCATCTGGTAGTGGATGGTCGGGACGACGGGGATCGGTTCCTTGATCGCGTCGACGTTGGCGAACTTCATGCCGATTTCGCGGATCGACGGCAGGCGCTTCATGATGGTCTCGGCGCCGACGTGGGTCAGGTCGAGCAGCACGTAGTCGCCGTTCGGGCCGCAGCCGCGGCCTTCCTTGATTTCCTGGTCCATCGAGCGCGAGACGAAGTCACGCGGCGCCAGGTCCTTCAGCGTCGGGGCATAGCGCTCCATGAAGCGCTCGCCGTCCTTGTTGCGCAGGATACCGCCCTCGCCGCGCACGCCTTCGGTGATCAGCACGCCCGCGCCGGCCACGCCGGTCGGGTGGAACTGCCAGAACTCCATGTCTTCCAGCGGCACGCCAGCGCGTGCGGCCATGCCCAGGCCGTCACCGGTGTTGATGAAGGCGTTGGTGGAAGCGGCGTAGATGCGGCCGGCACCGCCGGTCGCGAACAGCGTGGTCTTGGCCTCGAGGATGTAGACCTCGCCGGTTTCCATTTCCAGCGCGGTCACGCCCAGCACGTCGCCGTCCTGGTCGCGGATCAGGTCCAGCGCCATCCATTCGACGAAGAAGTGGGTCTTGGCGCGCACATTGCGCTGGTACAGCGTGTGCAGCAGCGCGTGGCCGGTACGGTCAGCCGCGGCGCAGGCGCGCTGCACGGGCTTTTCACCGTAGTTGGCGGTGTGGCCGCCGAACGGGCGCTGGTAGATGGTGCCGTCGGGGTTGCGGTCAAACGGCATGCCGAAGTGTTCGAGCTCGTACACGACCTTCGGGGCTTCACGGCACATGAACTCGATGGCGTCCTGGTCACCCAGCCAGTCCGAGCCCTTGATGGTGTCGTAGAAGTGATAGTGCCAGTTGTCTTCGCTCATGTTGCCCAGCGAAGCACCGATACCGCCCTGCGCCGCCACGGTGTGCGAGCGGGTCGGGAACACCTTGGACAGCACGGCCACGTTCAGGCCGGCTTCCGCGAGCTGGAGGGATGCGCGCATCCCGGCGCCGCCAGCACCGACGATGACCACGTCAAAGCGGCGACGCGGCAATCCAGTCTTGACTGCGACCATTTATTACACCCTCCAGAGAATCTGAGCAGCGTAGCCCGCACAACCGACGAGCCACAGAATCGTAAGAACTTGCAGCACCAGGCGCACGGCCATCGGGCGCACATAGTCCATCCAGATGTCGCGCACGCCGATCCAGGCGTGATAGAGCAGCGACAGAATGGTCAGGAACGTGATGATCTTCATCCACTGGTTGGAGAAGAGCCCTGCCCACGCTTCGTACGAAGCGCCGTTCGACAGCAGGAAGGCAATGGCCAGGACCACGGTGAAGACCACCATGATCACGGCTGTGACGCGTTGCGCGAGCCAGTCTTTCAGGCCGTAGTGGGCACCGACGACAAGACGCTTGGGACCGATATTGTTATTTGCCACCTTGATTCTCCTCAGAACAGGCCGAACAGCTTCAGGCCGAAAATCAGGGTAAGCAGCAGGCTGACAACCAGCACGCTGATGGCAGACTTAGCCGAAGCGGGCTTGGAGACACCAACGTGCACATCCAGCAGCAGGAAACGGATACCGGCGCAGAAGTGATGCAGATAACCCCAGATCAGGGCCAGCAGAACCAGCTTGACGAAGCCGCCGGACAGGAGGGCCGAGAACTTTGCGAAGCTCAGTTCCGAAGTGATGCTCTGCTCGAACAGGTACAGCACGAAGGGAAGGAGGAGGAACATCAGGGCACCGCTGACGCGATGCAGGATGGATACCTTGCCGGCCCAGGGCAACCGATAGCGCGCAATCTGCGCGATACCGATATTCCGGAACTCCGGCCTGGCTTGTTTGACGGCTTCAGCCATGCGAGACCCCATTTGCGGTAAACAAAGAAACGAAACTGCCATTGCCTGCATGCAACGGGATGCATTAGGGCAAATCCATGAGATTTTAGCGCCTTTGTTGCGCGCTGCACCAATAATTTTCGCCTATCGGGCACCAACATGCGCCGCCCGACAATCGCACACAATCCACATGTGCCGCCAATGCCGCGCAACATTAAACGACGGCGCAACAGCCCTCACCGTCATGACAAAAGCCGCAATAATGCGCACCGGCGCGGGGGATCACGCGGTGCGCCGGGGTCAGCTCAGGTCGTTCTGGTAATAGTGCCGGGCGGTAACATACAGGCCGCGGCGCACTTCGACGGGACGGTCGCCATAGGTGTATGACACCCGTTCAACCGACAGCAGCGGCGAGCCCACCGGCACGGACAGCAACTCGGCCGCCGTCTCGTCGGCGGCCACAGCGCGAATCTTTTCCGAGGCGCGGATCATGCGTGTGCCGAACTCGGCCTCGAACAATGCATACATGGGGCCCTTCCACTCGGTCAGCTTTTCAGCCGTCAGGCCCTTGAAGTTGGCGCCGAGCAGCCAGATTTCGTCCAGCACGGTCGACTCGCCGGAGAATGTCAGTACACGGCGGATCTGCACCACGCTGTCGCCGGTGCGGATATCCAGCAGCCGGGCGATCTCGGCGGGCGCGCGCAGGCGCTTGCATTCCAGCACATGGCTGGCGCCATAATGGGGTTCGCCTTCGTCGGGGACGAGGCGCAGGAAACGGAACTTGACCACGTCTTCATGATGCGTGGTCACGAAGGTGCCCTTGCCCTGCCGGCGCGCCACCAGGTTCTCGGCGGCGAGCTCGTCGATGGCCTTGCGCACCGTGCCCTGGCTGACCTTGTAGCGCGAGGCCAGCTCCATTTCACTGGGGATCATCTCGCCCGGCTTCCATTCGCCGGACTGCAGGCTGCGCGTGATCAGCGCCTTGATCTGCTGGTAGAGCGGGCTGAAGGTGGGCGATGGCACGGCGTTGGCGGCTTGCGGGGCGGTTTGCGAAACCAGCGGCTGCGCCGGCGAAGATGACGGAGGCGGCTGCGTCCCGGCGCCGGGCGTGGCGGCGCCAGATTCCTGCGCGCCGGGGGCCGTCGCGCCGGTCAGGGACGTAGACAGGGAGGACATAGCGGGATTTCACCACAAAACGGCGAGAGGCGTCCAGCCTGATCTTAATTGTCTTATGTCTTATATAAGACATATGAATTGACAGCAAGGGAGGCGCAGCCTACACTCGCGCTGGTCCACGCCCGCGGAGGCCTGCCAGTGCCCGCCAGACCTTGACGAATGCGGCCCGGCCCCGGTGCGAGCCGGCCCGGCCTGCCCTCCGTCCCGGAATTCGGTCTGGAAATGGCGCCACGCTTCGCAGTAGACTTACGCTTCGTTGCATCACCATGACCCGTTGTGGCTCTCCCTCACCGGTTCCGCCCCGTGGCCTCGCCACCTGGCTCCGGCGGACAGCCGCTCCCCGCTGTGGCGACAACCAGCACCCGGTGACGTGCCGCCACTTGTACCACGGCAGCGCGCAACCGACCGGTTTCCCCCCATCTATCGTTTGGAGATTTACTCATGGCTAAAGCCCCAATGCGCGTCGCAGTCACCGGCGCCGCTGGCCAGATCGGCTACTCCCTGCTGTTCCGCATCGCCAATGGCGACATGCTGGGCAAAGACCAGCCGGTCATCCTCCAACTGCTCGACCTCCCGCAAGCCCAGCAAGCCGTCAAGGGCGTGGTGATGGAACTGGAAGACTGCGCCTTCCCGCTGCTGGCCGGCGTGGTCATCACCGATGATCCCAAGGTTGCCTTCAAGGACGCCGACGTCGCCCTGCTGGTGGGCGCCCGTCCGCGCAGCAAGGGCATGGAGCGCAAGGACCTGCTCGAAGCCAACGCCCAGATCTTCACGGTGCAGGGCAAGGCACTGGACGAAGTCGCCAGCCGCAACGTCAAGGTGCTGGTGGTCGGCAACCCGGCCAACACCAACGCCTACATCGCCATGAAGTCGGCCCCGAACCTGCCGCGCGAGAACTTCACCGCGATGCTGCGTCTGGACCACAACCGCGCCCTGTCGCAGATCGCCGCCAAGACCGGCAAGCCGGTTTCGTCGATCGAGAAGCTGTTCGTGTGGGGCAACCACAGCCCGACCATGTACGCCGACTACCGCTATGCCACCGTCGACGGCAAGAGCGTCAAGGACCTGATCAACGACCCGGTCTGGAACAACGACGTGTTCCTGCCGACCGTCGGCAAGCGCGGCGCCGCCATCATCGAGGCCCGTGGCCTGTCGTCGGCCGCCTCGGCTGCCAACGCCGCCATCGACCACGTGCGTGACTGGGTGCTGGGCACCAACGGCAAGGTCGTCACCATGGGCATCCCGTCGAACGGCGAGTACGGCATCCCCGCCGACACCATGTTCGGCTACCCGGTGACCACCGCCAACGGCAAGTACGAAATCGTCAAGGGTCTGGAGATCGACGCCTACAGCCAGGAAAAGATCAACATCACCCTGAACGAACTGGAAGAAGAAAAGGCCGGCGTGCAGCACCTGCTGGGCTGATCTTCCGCTCGAGGAAAGACCAGGACAAAGACCGGGGTTCCGCAACGATTCAATCGGTGCGGACCCCGGTTTTTCATATTGGGGCGTTACGCTAGCCTCTGCCCCTCCCCTACAACCAACGATCCGAACCAACGTGCATCCTTCCGAGGTCTTGTTCCAGGGCGAAGCCATCCCGGTCCAGCTGCCGGTGTGTGACCACTATGCGGGCAGCGAAAAGCTGATGCGCAAATCGCTTGCCCTGCAGCAAGAGCTTGGGGCCATCTTCGACATCACCTTCGACTGCGAGGACGGCGCCGCCGTCGGCCAAGAGCGCGAGCACGCCGAGCTGTGCGCGCAGCTGATCAGCAGCCCGATGAATGCGCACAATCGCGTGGGCGTGCGCATTCATGATCCGTCGCACCCGAGCTGGCGCCAGGACGTCGACGTGCTGGTGCGCGCCGCCGGCGCCCGGCTGGCCTATGTGGTGGTGCCCAAGGTCACCGACGTGGTCGAGGTCGCGCGCGTGACCGACCATGTCAACCAGGTGGCGCGCAATGCCGGCATCGCCCGCCATATCCCGATCCATGTGCTGATCGAGACCCATGCCGCGCTCGAACAGGCATTCGACATCGCCGCGCTGGTGCAGGTCGAGTGCTTGAGCTTCGGCCTGATGGACTTTGTCTCGGCGCATCACGGCGCGATCCCGGGCGAGGCCATGCGCTCGCCGCAGCAGTTCGAGCATCCGCTGATCCGCCGCGCCATGCTGGAGATCTCCGCCGCCTGCCACCGCCATGGCAAGGTGCCGTCACACAACGTCAGCACCGATGTGCAGACGCCGCAGCGCGCCGGCGACGATGCGCTGCGCGCGCGCAGCGAGTTCGGCTACCTGCGCAAGTGGAGCATCCATCCGGGCCAGATCGTGCCGATCGTCGCGGCATTCCGCCCCGGTGCGGAGGAAATCGGCGCCGCCAGCCAGATCCTGCTGGCAGCGCATGAAAACAACTGGGCCCCGATCCGCCACGAAGGCCAGCTGCACGACCGTGCCAGCTATCGCTATTACTGGTCGCTGCTGCAGCGCGCGCAGGCGACCGGCACGCCGCTGCCGGCCAACGTGGAAGCGCTGTTCTTCGCCTGAAACAAGTCCAACACCAGTCACGGACGCGCCCCGAAGGAGACACGGATGGCCGCTTCGAAGAACGCTGTACCGGCCGCCGCGGCAGAGCAGCCGGCCGCCGCGCCCAAACCCAAGAAATCCGTCGCCCTGTCGGGCGTGACCGCCGGCAATACCGCGCTGTGCACGGTCGGCCGTACCGGCAACGACCTGCACTACCGCGGCTACGACATCCTCGATATCGCCGACACCTGCGAGTTCGAGGAAATCGCCCACCTGCTGGTGCACGGCAAGCTGCCGACCAAGGCTGAACTGGCCGCCTACAAGGCCAAGCTCAAGTCCCTGCGCGGCCTGCCCGCCAACGTCAAGGCCGCGCTGGAATGGGTCCCCGCCAGCGCCCACCCGATGGACGTGATGCGCACCGGCGTGTCGGTGCTCGGCACCGTGCTGCCGGAGAAGGAAGACCACAACACCCCGGGCGCGCGCGATATCGCCGACCGCCTGATGGCCAGCTTCGGCTCGATGCTGCTGTACTGGTACCACTACAGCCACAACGGCCGCCGCATCGAGGTGGAAACCGACGATGACTCCATCGGCGCACACTTCCTGCACCTGCTGCATGGCGAGAAGCCGTCGGAGCTGTGGGAGCGCGCCATGCACACGTCGATGATCCTGTACGCGGAGCACGAGTTCAACGCCTCGACCTTCGCCGCGCGCGTGGTCGCCGGCACGGGCTCGGACATGTACTCGGCCATCTGCGGCGCGATCGGCGCGCTGCGCGGGCCCAAGCATGGCGGCGCCAACGAAGTGGCCTTCGAGATCCAGAAGCGCTACGACAACCCGGATGAAGCGCAGGCCGACATCACCCGCCGCGTCGAGAACAAGGAGGTCGTGATCGGCTTCGGCCACCCGGTGTACACCATCAGCGACCCGCGCAACCAGGTGATCAAGGAAGTGGCCAGGAAGCTGTCGAAGGATGCCGGCTCGATAAAGATGTTCGATATTGCCGAGCGCCTGGAAACGGTGATGGGGGACATCAAGAGGATGTTCCCGAACCTGGACTGGTTCAGCGCGGTGAGCTACCACATGATGGGCGTGCCGACGGCGATGTTCACGCCGCTCTTTGTGATCGCGCGCACTTCCGGCTGGGCTGCGCATGTGATCGAACAGCGCATCGACAACAAGATCATCCGCCCGAGCGCCAACTATGTGGGCCCTGAAAACCGCAAATTCGTCACCATTGGCAAGCGCAAGTGAGCCCGGACCGACCAGGCATCCCAATAATGTAACGAAAGGCCAGAGCACTACGCCGCCCCAGGCAAATCGTAGAGAATAGCGGCGGAAATCCATCCCAGGCCGCCGCCGGATGTGACGGCGGCGATGACATAAATCAGATTTCGGAATCCGAAAGGCACTCACAAAATGAAACATCTCGTCCTTGCCGCCTGCATCGGCGCCTTCAGCCTGACCACCGCTACCGCCGTCATGGCGCAGGAACCGGCCAAGAAGACCACCACCACCAAGAAGAAGGCTTCGACCAAGAAGAAGGCAGCTGCCGGGACCGCCGCAGCGGCCGGCGCCGCTGCGGCAGCCACCCCGACCGGTGAAAAGTGGCAATGCGAACTGGGCAACAGCCTGTACATCGCCGGCGACATGCTGCGTGACGAAGTCCTGACCGTGCACTGGCAGGGCAAGGACTACAAGCTGCCGCGCCAGTCCACCGTCACCGGCGCCGACCGCTACTACGACGCCCGTACTGGCCTGGACCTGGTCGTGATCCCGAGCAAGGCCATGCTGTTCAACAAGAACCTGGGCCAGCGCCTGGCCGACGACTGCCAGAGCGCCGCCATGCAGGCCGGCGCCGCGGCCCCGACCCAGGCCGGCGGCCTGCGCGCCCCGACTACCAGCCCGTTGCTGGTCACGCCGCCGGGCGGCCAGCCGCAGCAGCCGTCCGACGCCAGCCAGCAGTCCGCCGCACCCAAGCAGTAAGTCCGTACAGGGCGCCGGCGGCCGACTGAATTCCGGCCGCCGGCGCCCTTTTTGCCTTGCCGGGCGGGAAAATCCGCTTGGCCAGGCACGTTATCGTGCCAGCGCAGGGGCTGCGCCGGGGCCCGGCCGATCCGAACCGGGTGGCGGCAAAGCCGCGCGGCGGTTAGAGTATGCAGTTGCAGTGTGCTGCCGACCTCGGACCGCGGTCATCGCCGCGGCAGCGCACCGGGGTCTCGATTCAGGTCCGAGCCAAATGCCATCGCATCATCCTTCGATCGGAGTACGGCAATGCCCCATAACCTAGAAAACACGCTAAAAGAATTCAAGATCGGCCCTTCCGCAAAGGGCCAGTTTTATTCCCTCCCCCAGTTGGGCGAGGAGCTGGACCTGGCGATCGGGCGCCTCCCGGTGTCGATCCGCGTGGTGCTGGAATCGGTGCTGCGCAACTGCGACGGCAAGAAAGTCACCGAAGAACACGTCAAGCAACTGGCCAGCTGGAAGCCGACTGCCGAGCGTATCGACGAGGTTCCCTTCGTGGTGGCCCGCGTGGTGCTGCAGGACTTCACCGGCGTACCGCTGCTGGCCGACCTGGCCGCAATGCGCAACGTCGCCGAGAAGATGGGCAAGAACCCCAAGCAGATCGAGCCGCTGGTGCCGGTGGACCTGGTGGTCGACCACTCGGTGCAGATCGACCACTTCCGCGAGAAGAAGGCGCTGGACCTGAACATGCAGCTGGAATTCAAGCGCAACAACGAGCGCTACCAGTTCATGAAGTGGGGCATGCAGGCCTTCGATACCTTCGGCGTGGTGCAGCCGGGCTTCGGCATCGTGCACCAGGTGAACCTGGAATACCTGGCGCGGGGCGTGCACAAGAAGGACGGTGTCTACTACCCAGACACGCTGGTCGGCACCGACTCGCACACCACCATGATCAACGGCATCGGCGTGGTCGGCTGGGGCGTCGGCGGCATCGAGGCCGAGGCCGGCATGCTCGGCCAGCCGGTGTATTTCCTGACGCCTGACGTGGTCGGCGTGGACCTGACCGGCCGCCTGCGCGAGGGCGTCACCGCCACCGACCTGGTGCTGACCATCACCGAGATGCTGCGCAAGGAAAAGGTGGTGGGCAAGTTCGTCGAATTCTTCGGTGAAGGCACCGCCAGCCTGTCGGTGCCGGACCGCGCCACCATCGGCAACATGGCGCCTGAATACGGCGCCACCATGGGCTTCTTCCCGGTCGACGAGAAGACCATCGACTACTTCCGCGGCACCGGCCGCACCGACGAGGAAATCGCCGCCTTCGAAGGCTACTTCCGTGCCCAGAACATGTTCGGCATCCCGCAGGCGGGCGAGATCGACTACAGCAAGACGCTGAAGCTGGACCTGTCCACCGTGGCGCCGTCGCTGGCGGGCCCGAAGCGCCCGCAGGACCGCATCGAGATCGGCAACGTGAAGAGCACCTTCGCCTCGCTGTTCAGCAAGCCGGTGGCCGAGAACGGCTTCAACAAGGATCCGGACGACCTGGACCGCGCCTACACCACCGCCGACGGCATCGAAGTGAAGAACGGCGACGTGCTGATCGCCGCCATCACCTCCTGCACCAACACCTCCAATCCGAGCGTGCTGCTGGCGGCCGGCCTGCTGGCCAAGAAGGCGGTGGAAGCCGGGCTGGAAGTCGCGCCGCATATCAAGACCTCGCTGGCCCCGGGCAGCCGCGTGGTGACCGAATACCTGCAGGCCGCCGGCCTGCTGCCGTACCTGGAAAAACTGGGCTTCGGCGTGACCGCCTACGGCTGCACCACGTGCATCGGCAACGCCGGCGACCTGACGCCTGAGTTGAACGATGCCATCACCACCAACGACCTGGTGGCGGCCGCCGTGCTGTCGGGCAACCGCAACTTCGAGGCCCGCATCCACCCGAACATCCGTGCCAACTTCCTGGCCTCGCCGCCGCTGGTGGTGGCCTACGCCATCGCCGGCAATGTCACGCGCGACCTGATGACCGAGCCGGTCGGCAAGGGCAAGGGTGGCAAGGATATCTGGCTGGGCGACATCTGGCCGACCTCGGAAGAAATCAATGCGCTGATGAAGTTCGCAATGAATGCCGGCACCTTCAAGACCAACTACGAGCAGGTCAAGAAGCCGAGCAAGCTGTGGGGCGCGATCCAGGGCACCAAGGGCCAGGTCTACGACTGGCCCAAGTCCACCTACATCGCCGAACCGCCCTTCTTCCAGGACTTCAGCATGGAGCCGTCGGCCGCCGTGGCCAGCGTGCGCGGCGCGCGGGCGCTGGGGGTCTTCGGCGATTCGGTGACGACCGACCATATCTCGCCGGCCGGCTCGATCAAGGACACCTCGCCTGCCGGCAAGTACCTGCTGGCGCACGGCGTGCTCAAGGCCGACTTCAACAGCTACGGCTCGCGCCGCGGCAACCATGAGGTGATGATGCGCGGCACCTTCGCCAACGTGCGCATCAAGAACCTGATGATCCCGCCCAAGGCCGACGGCGCGCGCGTGGAAGGCGGCCTCACCATCCACCAGCCCACTGGCGAACAGATGTCGATCTACGACGCGGCCATGAAGTACATCGCCGAGGGCACGCCCACGGTGGTATTCGGCGGCGAAGAGTATGGCACCGGCTCGTCGCGCGACTGGGCCGCCAAAGGCACGCAACTGCTGGGCGTGAAGGCCGTGGTGGCACGCAGCTTCGAGCGCATCCACCGCTCCAACCTGGTTGGCATGGGCGTGTTGCCGCTGCAGTTCAAGGGCAGCGACAGCGCGCAGACGCTGGGCATCACCGGCAACGAGACCTTCGATATCGAGGGCATCGAGGGCGACCTCAAGCCGCAGCAGGACGTGGTGCTGGTGATCAAGCGCGCCAACGGCCACGTGCAGCGCGTGCCGGTGCTGCTGCGCATCGATACACCGATCGAGGTCGACTACTACAACCACGGCGGCATCCTGCCGTTCGTGCTGCGCCAGCTGCTGGCCGCCTGAGGCGCGCCCGTACGCCTGCAACGGCTGACGCCGCCTGCCTGAGCCTGATTGACGGGCCGCGGCAGGCGGCGTTTTTCATTGGGGCACGGTTTGCGTCCCCGGCATCACCCCGATGCCGGTCGCGCGCGTGTAAGTTCCACGCAAGCCAGCCCTGCCACACTGTGCTTCACTAGAACAGTGGTCAGAATGACAGGGCCGGCCCAGCCCCCCTGCGACTGACCCGGCCGGGCCCCGCCCGGCATCGCCAGAAACAGGAGACAGCATGGCAAAGATCCTCATCGCATTCATTATCATCGCCGGCGCGGCGCTTTACCTGCTGACCAAGGGCGGAAGCGACGTGTCCATCTCCGGCGAACAGCACGGCGTCGAAACCCACACCCCTGCCGCACCCGCCGCTTCCGCCGCACCAGCCCAGAAATAACGCGGACGAATAGCGCGCGCGCGCCGATGAGCGCTGGCCGCTCCGCATGAAGCGGCCTGCTTGTCAACGCAGCGAGTAGAATACCGTTTTACGCATAAACGGACGGTTTCTTTCTATGGCAGGTTTTCGCCCCAAGGCTTCCCCACGTCTTTCGCCTGACGCCGAGCGTCTGGTGGCCGATGCGCTCGCCCTCGACGCCTCGGGCAGCCGCATGGAGGACGGGTATTGGGAACGGCGGCTGTCGCAGCGCCTGGGCCGCCTGTTGAAGAACGGTAGCCAGACCGCGCTCGACGCGGCACTGGAACACTTGTTCAAGCACAACGCAGACGCCTCCGACGTGCTCGCCGAACAGGCCGAGACCCTGGCCGAGTCGGCCACTATCGAGGTCGACGGCCAGCGCTATGACGCGCTGCTGATCGCCGCCCCGATCCTGGCGCATACGCGCTACGCCATTCCTTCCGGCTCGCTCAAGCCCGAGCTGGCGCAGACGCTGGCGGTGCACCTGCAGGCACACGTGCTGGCCACCGGCACCAAGGTCTCGCTGTCGCCGTACCTGTACAGCATCGACCAGCTGCCGCGCACGCACAGCGACACCTTCGCGCTGACGCACAAGCTGGCCGCGGCCGCGCTCGCCGGCGCGGTGCCCAAGGTCGACCTGCGCGACCTGCCCGAGACCGCGCCGATCCTGGCCGACCCGCGCTACCTGCTGGCGGTGGTGGTCGCGCCGCACGAGCAGGCGCTGTTCCGCTGGCAGGAAGACGCCAAGGAGCACCATGCCGAGCGCTCCACCTGCCTCGAGCAATGGCGCAGCCAGGTCCAGCCTTCGGTAGCGCTGCTGCTGCCGGGCTGCGAGTTCGAGCTGCTGCTCCCCGACGCCTTCTTCCTGTCCTGCCGCGAGTCCGACAAGAGCATCCGCCCGCTGACGGTGCGCGCCGCGGTCAACTACCTGTGCGGCACGCTCGATGTCTCTGCCGGCCAGCTGGCCGCGGTGGTGGCGGCGTTCGGCGAGGAAGTGGTCGAGGAATACCGCGTGGGCTTTACCATGCGCGGCGAGAAGGATGTGATCTACGGCATCGTCTGGCCGGTCTATGGCCGCGAAGCCGGCGAGGTCGACGCCGACGAGAAGGGCAACCCGCTCGAGCAGATCTGCGAAGAGCTACGCAATGCGGGCGTGGAAGATATCTTCCGCCACGCTGCGCTGTTCGATCCGGAGTATTGCGAGGATTGCGGCACGCCGCTGTATGCGGACCGCAATGGCGAGATCGTGCACGCCGAGCTGCCCGAGGATGCGCCGACGCAGCAGCCGCTGTTCCACTGACATCGCCTACACCTGCAAGAACGGAAACGGCCCGCATTGCGGGCCGTTTCTCATTGGAGCGTCGATCAGGCTGGCGCGCGTTCGCTCACGCAACGCCACAAGCCGTGGCCCGACGCCGCATACTTGCGTTCGAATGGCGTCATCGCCTGTGACGGGTGCCATGCCTCGACCTGCCCCGGGCGACCCACCAACGCCAGCGCCTGCGCGAATTCATCGATATAAACCTGCCAGTTGCTGCGACACTCCAGGTAATCGCCGCAGGCGGCCAGCGCCGGGAACACCGCGTGACCCTGCCAGCGCCGCCCCAGGTGTCCGATCTTGGGCCACGGGTTCGGGTACAGCACGTAGTGTCGCGCCACCGGCACCGCATCGGCCTGCAGCATGCGCCAGACATCGACCAGGTCGGCCCGTGCCCAGCAGAAGTTGGCAGGCATCGGCGCCTCGCCCCACCAGTCCTTGCCGGCGGCCAGGCGCTTTTCGGACTGGTCGACGCCGATCACGTAGTGGTCCGGGAACGCGGTGGCCAGGCGCAGCGTGCTTTCGCCCACGCCACAGCCCGCATCGAGGATCAGCGGCGCGCCGCCGGCCTGCTGCCAGCTTTGCAGCGCCGCGGCAAGCTCGCGCCGGCTAGCCTCGCCGATGGGCTTGCGGAACGGCTCGGCGAGGTGGCGCGCAACGCGCGCGGCCAGGTGTTCGTGGACATCGGACTGCGCCGAAACGATGGTGGGGGAATTGGCAAACATGGCCGCCATTTTAACGGCGCAGGCGGAGGGCCTCGCAGCAATATGGCTGCAACCATGTCACTTTAGCGGCACAATGCGGGACAAACCCGCCTGAGAACCCGTCCGCGCCCGCGCGGACCCGTACGAGGAGCCTGTCCGATGAAACCGACTCACGCCACGCCCGACCGGCAACGTTCGCCGCGCCTGCCCGCCCGCCGCACCCTGCTCCACACCGCCGCAGCGCTGGTGCTGGGCAGCGCCGCCTTCACGCTGCTGCCGGCGGGCGCCGCCCATGCCGAGGACCTGCGTATCGGGCTGTCGGCCGACGTCACCTCGATGGACCCACACTGGAACAACTCCGGCCCCAACAACGCGATCGCGCTGCATATCTTCGAATCGCTGGTGTTCATGGACAAGAACGCCCGCTATATCCCCGGCCTGGCGCTGTCATGGAAGCCGGTCAACGCCATCACCTGGGAAATCAAGCTGCGCCCCAACGTGAAGTGGCAAGATGGCTCGCCCTTTACCAGCGAGGACGTCAAGGCCTCACTGGAACGCCCGGAGAAGCTGGCCAACAGCCCGGGCTCGTTCACCAGCTACACCAAGCCGATCGCGCGCATCGACACGCCCGATCCGCTGACGGTGCGCCTGACCATGAGCGTGCCCAACTACGCCAACCTGGCCAATGACCTGAACAGCGTGCCGATCATGCCGAAGAAGGTCGCCGCCACGCTGACGCAGACGGACTTCGACTCAGGCAAGGCGATGATCGGCACCGGCCCCTTCAAGTTGGTACGCTTTGCACGCGGGCAGGAAATCGTGATGGAGCGCAACCCCAACTACTGGGGCCCCAAGCCCGAGTGGGACCGCGCCATCTTCCGCATCATCACCGACAACGGCGCGCGCTCGGCCGCGCTGCTGGCGGGCGATGTCGACGTGATCGAGAGCGTGCCGTCGGCGGACGTGGCTAAGCTAAAGCAGAACCCCAGGTTCAAGATCGAGCAGCAGGTGTCGTGGCGCACCATCTTCTGGCAGATGGACCAGTCGCACGACAACCCGCCCTTCGTCACCGACAAGGCCGGCAAGCCGCTCGGCAAGAACCCGTTCAAGGATGCGCGCGTGCGTGCCGCGATCAGCAAGTCACTGAACCGCGACGCCATCGTCAACCGCATCATGGAAGGGCTGGCGGTGCCGGCATCCTCGATCGTGTCGCCACAGATCTTTGGCCATCCGGGCACCAAGCCCGAGGCCTATGACCCGGAAGGTGCCAAGAAGCTGCTCGCCGCCGCCGGTTATCCCGACGGCTTCGGGCTGACGCTGCACGCCACCAACAACCGCTACCTGAACGACGCCGCGGTGGCGCAGGCCACGGCCAGCATGCTGACGCGCATCGGCATCCAGACCAAGGTCGAAACCATGCCGGTGGCCGTGTACTTCACACGCGCGCGCCAGGGCGAGTTTGCCTTCCAGATGCTCGGCTGGGGCTCGGCCGCCGCCGACGTGGCGCTGCGCTCGATCACCGGCACGCCCAATCCCAAGACCGGCTACGGCACCTGGAACTGGGGCAAGTACAGCAACCCGCAGCTGGACCAGCTGATCGAGAAATCGCTGACGACGGTCAGCAGCGAGAAGGCGCGTGAGGAGAATGCCCGCACCGCGGCGAAGTTCGCGCTGGCCGACCACGCGATTATTCCGTCGCATAGCCAGCTGGCGATGTGGGCGATGAAGAAGGGGCTGAAGTACGAGGCGCGGACGGACGAGTGGTCATTGGCGCAGTTCTTCCATAAGGAATAACAGGCCTGCGGCTTGCACCCCTCGTCCGCGATGCGGGCGAGGGGCCGTCCCTCAAATCCTCAACCGCTCTTCCTGCCGCGCATTCGCGGCGCGCAGCTTCTCCACCCAATCCCGCGCCGGCAGCCCGGTGGTCTTTTCCACCACGTCGGCACGCCCTTCCAGCGCTTCCCACGACACATCGATATCCGGCCCGTTGAAGGCCATCGCGATGATATTGCCGTCATGCACTTCGGGGAACACCAGCACGCGGTTGTCGAAGGCGTCGCAGATGCGCTCGATATTCTTCGGGAAGCTGTCGTGGTCGCCGAACAGGTTGATGGTCATCACCCCCGGCGCCTTCAGCGTGCGCCGGCAGGCGCGGTAGAACGCGGTGGTATCGAGCACGGGCCCGCGCGCGGTGGCGTCGTACAAGTCCACCTGCAGCACGTCGATGGCGCCGGCGTGGGCGCCGTCCATCACGTAGTCCCAGGCGTCCTGCTCGCGCACGGTCAGGCGCGCATCGTCCTCGCGCAAGCCGAACATGCTGCGGCCGGCCACGATCACGGCCGGGTTCAGTTCCACCGCGGTCACGCGCGCCCGGTTGAACTGGCGGTGGCAGAACTTGGTCAGCGCCGCGGCGCCCAGGCCAAGCTGTACCACGTGGAACTCTTCAACGGACGGCGACAGGAACAGTAGCCACGCCATCATCTGCTGCGCGTATTCCAGTTCGATGGCATCGGGCTTGCGCAGGCGCATCGCGCCCTGTACCCACTCGGTGCCGAAGTGCAGGTAGCGCACCCCTTCCATTTCCGAGAAGGTCACCGGCGCAAAGCGCGGGGTCATGCGCTTTTCCTCGCGCGCCGGCGCCTGGCCACGGTTGCGGGTACCACGGGCCGGACGGCGCGAAGCCACGGCTTCAATCGATTTGCGTTTCAGTAGTGTCATGTTGTCAAAAAAAGCGTTCAGCATCCGCTGCAGCATGGAGGCGCGGAAAGCGGGTTACTTGCCCAGCGCCAGCTGCGCGCGCTGCAGCCATTCGCGGTTGTGTTCGCGGGCGTGGCGCGGCCAGTGGCGGGCGTCGTGGACGATGTCGGCGTAGAGCTGGCGCGCGCGTTCGCGGTCGGCGGCATCGGGTTGCGCCGCCAGCCAGTCGGCGAACAGGCAGCGCGGCGCGGCGTCGCTGGCACTGGTCAGCGCCTGCTCGAACGCGGCGCGCGTGCCCGGCGCGCCGGTGGCCGCAAGTGCGCGCGCATACAGCACGGCGGGATCGGGTTGCTGGCGCGCTTGCGGATCGGCCGCGAACAGCTTTTCCAGCGTCGCCAGCGCGGCCGCCGCATCTCCGATGGCGAACTGCGCCTGCGCCAGGCCCTGCAGCAGCGCCGGGTCGGACGCGAACGGGCCGTTGGCGGCGGCCTGGTAGTGCTGCAGGGCCTCGGCCGGCTCGCCGGCCTCCAGCAGCGCCGCGCCCAGCCGCATCCGGTGCTGCACCGTCGGCGCGCGGTCAAAGTCGGTGCGGGCCTCGCGCACCGCGCGGTTCGGATCGACCAGCTGCGTGATCGCGCGCGTGGCCACGCGCGCGCCACGCGATTGCCGCAGCTCGGGCAGGAAGATCGCAAAGAAATACACCAGGCTGCCCAGTCCCGGGAACAGGAACAGGATCAGCAGCCAGTACATGTTCTGGTGCGTGCGCACCGCATGCACCGCGAAGAACAGTGCAATGATGATATGGATGCTGATGCCGAAAATACGCATAGGGTAGTCACCTTGGAAACAATGGCCGCGGCGGCGGTGCAGCGCCGGCCGCCGGCATTGTGACAGAAAGCCCCGGGGGCAAGTTTCAGCCGCCCGCCGCCATGCCGGCGCCGGCCGCCTGCAGGCCCGCCACCGCCTGCGGCGTCAGCACGGCCTCGCCGTTCACCGCGCGCGCCACCAGCGCATCGGCTGCCTCGATGGCGATGCCCTGCGCGGCATACCAGGCGTCGTCGTAATAGGTATTGCCATAGCGCTCGCCGCTGTCGCACAGCAGGCCGACAATGGCGCCGCCCTGCCCCGCCGCTTGCATCTGCTGGGCCAGGTACAGCACGCCGACGAAGTTGGTGCCGGTCGAGCCGCCCACGCGGCGGCCGAAGCGCGCGGAGAGGTAGCGCATCGCAGCAAACGACAGCGCGTCCGGCACCTTCAGCATGGCGTCGATGCAGCTCGGGATGAATGAGCGTTCCACCCGCGGCCGGCCGATGCCCTCGATGCGCGAGCCGACCGTCAGACCCAGCTCAGGCTGCGGCTTGCCATCGAGACAGCTGCGGAAGTAGTCAAAGAACACCGAGTTTTCCGGATCCGCGCACAGCACGCGGGTCTTGTGGCGGCTGTAGGCCACATAGCGCCCGAGCGTGGCGATGGTGCCGCCGGTGCCGCCACTGGACACCAGCCAGGCCGGCACCGGGTACTCTTCCTCGGCCATCTGCTTGAAGATCGACTCGGCGATATTGTTGTTGGCGCGCCAGTCGGTGGCCCGTTCGGCATAGGTGAACTGGTCCATGAAATGCCCGCCGGCCTCCTGCGCGATGCGGTGCGACTCGGCGTAGATCTCCGCCGGGTTGGCCACCAGGTGGCAGCGCCCGCCGTAGAACTCGATCGCCTCGATCTTGGCGCGCGAGGTGCCTGCGGGGATCACCGCCACGAACGGCAGCCCCAGCAGCCTGGCGAAGTACGCCTCGGAGATCGCGGTCGAGCCGCTGGAGGCTTCCACCACCATGCTGCCCTCGTGCAGCCAGCCGTTGCACAGCGCGTACAGGAACAGCGAGCGCGCCAGCCGGTGCTTCAGGCTGCCGGTCGGGTGGCTCGACTCGTCCTTGAAATAGAAGTGGATGTCGGGATAGCCCGGCAGGTCCAGCGGAATCAGGTGGGTATCTGCGGAACGGTTGAAGTCCGCTTCGATCTTGCGGATGGCTTCATGGGTCCAGTCGGAGAGTGGCATGGCGTCTTGCGGGCACGGCGGCCTGGCTTTGGGACAGGCCATCAGGATGCCAGAAGCGACCACGCCCGGCAAAAATACGGTCTGCCCGGCGCCGACTGCGGAGCCGGCGCACGCGCCGACACGGACCTCGGCCGCTAGGCCTCAGGCCTACCGGTAGACCAGCACCGGGATCTTGCTGTGGGTCAGCACCTTGAGGGTTTCGCTGCCGATCAGCATTCCCTGGACGCCGCGCCGCCCGTGCGATGCCATCACGATCAGGTCGCAGTCCTTGTCCTCGGCCGTCTTGATGATGGCCTCGTAGGGATGGTCATTGACCGCGTAGGCCGTGTCGCAGGCCACGCCCGCCGTGCCGGCCTCGTTGGCCAGTCCGCGCAGGTAGCGGGTCGCGTCTTCCCAGGCTTGCTTCACGTAGGTTTCGCGCGTGCCTTCCAGCATTTCTACCTCGTAGGTCAGCACGTGGTAGTTCGGACAGACGCGCACCAGCGTGGTCTTTGCGTCCATTTCCCGCGCCAGCACGAGTGCCTTGCGGAAGGCCGATTCGGACAGTTCGGAGCCATCGACCGCCAGCAGGAGATGCCTGAACATAATTGCCTCCTTGCCTGCTCATTGCGCTCACTTTCGATGCGTCATCGCCTTGCGTCCGAAAGTGTGAGCCGCAAGGCGCACAACAATGAGCGACCGATACCCCCGGTTTCGAATTATTCGTCACCCGAATCCAGTATAGGTGCGCCATGGCCCACGGCAATCCCGGCACGCGTCACGTCGGACTGACGAGGATTCGAAGGCGAAGGCGCGCGGGTGCCTCATGTCTGGCTCCGCGCCGCAATGCCGGCGGGATCCTCCGCCAGCCATGCCGCCATAGCCGCCGCCACCGCTTGTGGCGCTTCCATGGTGGTCATGTGCCCCGCATCCTCGATAACTTCGAGCCGCGCCACCGGAATCCGCTCACACATGTCGACGTGGTGGGCCAGCGGGTTCCAGTCATCCTGGCGGCCGCACAGCAGCAACGTCGGGCAGGCAATGGCCGGCAGCAGCCGCGTCGCGTCTGGACGCCCGAGTAGTGCCCGCACCTGCGCGGCAAACTGTCCGGGATTGCTGCGCTCGATCATGTCAAGGATCTCATCGAACAGGGGCGAGCCAAACATGATCGTCCCGCTACGAACCCCAAAGCGCTAGGAAAAATCTCACTTGCTTCTGCGCTCTCCTCATGAAAATCAATGTTCCGCCCGCCCTCCACCCAGTCCCTGATGTGCTTTGAAGCGAGCGCCCGGCTGCGCTCCTTCACTGCCGCCGCGCGCGAACTGAACCTGACACAAGGCGCGGTGAGCCGCCAGATCCAGACGCTGGAGGAGCGCCTCGGCGTGCCGCTCTTTACCGGGCGGCGCGACGCCATGGCGCTTACCGACGCCGGGCGCGAATACCTGGCCGAAATCGCGCCGCTGCTGCGGCAACTGGAGCGGGCCACCATGAACGTGATGGCCCTCAAGGGAAGGGGCGGCGCCCTGTCGCTCTCGGTCGGCGCGTCGCTGGGCAGCTACTGGCTGATTCCGCGCCTGCCGGCGTTTACGCGCGGTCACGGCGAGATCACCCTGAACCTGCGCACGCGCGTGGGTCCGGTGGACTTCAGCACCGCGGCCGTGGATGCTTCGCTGGAATTCGGCGACGGCCAGCGGCCGGGCCTGCATAGCGATTTCGTGGTGCCGCTGCAGCTATCGCCCTATGCAGCGCCGTCATGGGTGGCCGCGCATGGCAAGGCGGTCGACGCAAGCACGCCACGGTCGGCGCTGATCCAGCATCTGACGCTGCCCGACGCATGGGAAGGCTGGTTCGCGCGGCAAGGCATCGAGGCCAGCCCGGGCCACGCGGGGCCGCGCTACGAGGTGATGTCGATGGCTTTGAACGCCACCGTGGCAGGGATGGGCGTGGCGCTACTGCCCTCATACATGACCGGTGACCTGCTGGTGGCCGGCAAGCTGGAGCGCCTGGCCGACGTCGCCTGGCAGCACCCGAAGGGCTACTACCTGGTGTATCCGCCGGCGTCGGCGCAGATGAGGGCCCTGAAGGTGTTTCGCGACTGGCTGTTGCAGCAGCGCGAGGCCGGCGCCGCCGCGGGCAGCGGAGCAGCCGGTTGATCGGACACGCGCGCGGGGAACACTCGCGCCCGGAATTGCGGCAGGGTCAGCGCCTCAGGCCAGCAACCCTCGCCACAATGCCAGCTTCTGCTCGAAATTGCGCGCCGCGTGCGCGGGGCTGGACGATGGCAGCACCACCGTCTCATAGCCCTGCGCGGCGAACTGCGGCGCAAAACGGCCCGAAGTGCCGCCATTGAAGCCGACACGCTGCAGCGCGGGCGCGAGCGCGCGCAGGCGCGTGAAATCGTTGGCCTGCGGCAGGCGGATATTGCTGTCCAGGCTGCCTTCGCGCAGGCACGCGCCCAGCACGTCCCAGACGCCGATGCGATGCGCCAGCAGCCGCACCAGCCGTTCGGCATAGGGCAGCGCCGGCAGCGGCTCGCCGGTGAGCGCGGCCATCAATGGCCAGAACTGGTTGCGGGGATGGGCGTAGTACTGGCGCGCGGCCAGCGAAGCGGCGCCGGGGAAGCTGCCCAGCACCAGCACGCGGGTGTGGGCGTCGATGACGGGCGGCAGGCCCTGGTGGAGATCGGCGGCAGCCGGAGGGATATCAGGCATGGCAAAGCGGTGCGGGCACGCAAAGTGCCCGCACCGACAGGCCGTCAGGCCAGCAGCTTGTTGACGCGCTGCACGTAGGCGGCCGGGTCTTCCAGCATGCCGCCCTCGGCCAGCAGCGCCTGGTCGAACAGCACCTGCACGCGGTCGCTGAAGGCGTCGCCCGATTCCTCACCTTGCAGGTCGCGCAGCTTCTTCACCAGCGCGTGTTCCGGATTCAGCTCCAGGATCGGCTGGGCGTCCGGCGCCTTCTGGCCGGCCTGCTTGAGCAGGCGCTGCAGGTAGCCGCTCATGTCGCCCTCGTCCGAGACCAGGCACGACGCCGACGCGGTCAGGCGCAGCGTCACGCGCACGTCCTTGGCCTTGCCGTCCAGCACGGACTTGGCGCGTTCCACCACGTCCTTCCAGTCGGCCTCGGCCTTTTCCTGCTCGGCCTTCTCGGCTTCGTCGGCGAGCTTGCCCAGGTCCAGGTCGCCGCGCGCGACCGACAGCAGTTCCTTGCCGTCGAACTCGCGCAGGAACGACAGCATCCATTCGTCGACGCGGTCGGTCAGCAGCAGCACTTCGATGCCCTTCTTGCGGAATACTTCCAGGTGCGGGCTGTTCTTGGCGGCGGACCAGGTATCGGCGGTGACGTAGTAGATCTTGTCCTGGCCTTCCTTCATCCGGCCGACATAGGCGGCCAGCGCCACGTTCTGTTCGGCGGTGTCGTTTTGCGTCGAAGCAAAGCGCAGCAGCTTGGCGACGCGCTCCTGGTTGGCTTGGTCCTCGCCGGCGCCTTCCTTCAGCGCCTGGCCGAACTGCTGCCAGAAGGTGTCGTACTTGGCGCGCTCGGCTTCGTCTTCACTGTCGGCCAGCGCTTCCAGCATCGACAGCACGCGCTTGGTGCAGCCCTCGCGGATCGCCTTGACGTCGCGGCTTTCCTGCAGCAGTTCGCGCGACACGTTCAGCGGCAGGTCGGCGGAATCGACCACGCCCTTGACCCAGCGCAGGTAGCCGGGCAGCAGCTGATCGGCGTCGTCCATGATGAAGACGCGCTTGACGTACAGCTTCAGGCCGGCCTTGTGGTTGCGGTCCCACAGGTCGAACGGCGCGCGTGCCGGGATGTAGAGCAGCTGGGTGTACTCGCTGCGGCCCTCCACGCGGTTGTGGGTCCAGGCCAGCGGCGCTTCGTTGTCGTGCGCGATGTGCTGGTAGAAGGCGGTGTACTGCTCATCGGAAATGTCGGACTTGGCCCGGGTCCACAGCGCGCTCGCCTGGTTGACGCTTTCCCACTCGTCGGTGCGCTTGTACGTGCTGGCCTCGGCGTCCCACACCTCCTTGGGCATGCGGATCGGCAGCGAGATATGGTCCGAGTACTTCTGGATGATGCTCTTCAGGCGCCAGGCCGACAGGAAGTCGTCCTCGCCCTCGCGCAGGTGCAGCGTGATGGTGGTGCCACGCTCGGCGCGCGCGATCGCATCGACGCTGAACTCGCCGTCGCCGGTGCTTTCCCAGCGCACCGCCTCTTCGGCGCCCAGGCCGGCGCGGCGGGTTTCCACCGTGACCTTGTCGGCGACGATAAAGGCCGAGTAGAAGCCCACGCCGAACTGGCCGATCAGCGCGGCGTCCTTCTGCTGGTCGCCCGACAGCTGCTGGAAGAATTCCTTGGTGCCGGAACGGGCGATGGTACCCAGGTTGCGGATCGCCTCGTCGCGGCTCATGCCGATGCCGTTGTCGGTGATCGTCAGCGTACGGGCCTTGCCATCGGCCTCGATGCGGATGGCAAGGTCGGCGTCGTTTTCCAGCAGCGACGGGTTCGCGATCGCCTCGAAGCGCAGCTTGTCAGTGGCGTCCGAAGCATTCGAGACCAGCTCGCGCAGGAAAATTTCCTTGTTGCTGTACAGCGAGTGGATCATCAGGTGCAGCAGCTGCTTCACTTCCGCCTGGAAGCTCATCGTCTCGTGCGGTGCGGTCATGGTTCTCCTCTTGAAAACAGGCGAATCTGGAATATGGGTCTGGCCGGGTCATCGGCCGGTGCCCCCAGAAATAGGGCTGCCCGGGCCATTTTTCAAGGGCCGGGCGTGATGGCGGCATGGCTTAAAGGCGTTCGAGCTGGCGCGCCAGGAAGCGCAGCATGTCCGGATCGCCGCTGCTGGCGACGTTGAAGCGCATCCAGCCCGACGGCATCTGCGACGGCGAGAACAAGCTCCCCGGGGCGAACAGGTAGCCCTCCTCATGGCCGGCGGTGGCGATCGCGTTGGTGTCGCGGCCGGTATCCGCCCACAGGTACATGCCGGCGTGCTGGCCCGGGAACAAGCGCAGCCCGAGGCGCTCCAGCTCGCGCCGGGTGTCGTCGCTGGCGCGATCCAGGCGGGTGCGCACGCGCTC
The DNA here is from genome assembly GCF_040149425.2 of Cupriavidus sp. DF5525. Taxonomy (NCBI): domain Bacteria; kingdom Pseudomonadati; phylum Pseudomonadota; class Betaproteobacteria; order Burkholderiales; family Burkholderiaceae; genus Cupriavidus; species Cupriavidus sp. DF5525. Next base: position 3,354,190 of record NZ_CP168265.1, read on the forward strand.
GACGTGCTTGCGGTAGTGCCCCTCGGTCAGCACCTTGTACAGCACGCGCTCGTTGATCTCGGGCGTAGCCAGGCCCGCCAGCAGCTTGCTGTCGGTCAGCGCCGAGGCCATTTCCGGGTGTGCGGCGATAAAGCCCACGCGCAGATTGGCGGCCAGCGTCTTGGAAAAACTGCCCAGGTAGATCACCCGGCGCAGCTGGTCCAGGCTCGCGATCCGCGTGGCGGCGTGGCCGGGCGGGCACAGGTCGCAGTAGATGTCGTCCTCGACGATCAGGAAGTCGTACTGCTCGGCCATGCGCAGTAACTGGAAGGCCTTGGCCGCCGACAGCGAGGTGCCGGTCGGGTTGTGCAGCACCGAGTTGATCACAAACAGCTTGGGCCGGCGTGCCTGCACGATGCGCTCCAGCGCCTCCAGGTCCGGCCCCTCGGCGGTGTAGGGCACGCCGATCACCTGCGCGCCCTGCGCGGCAAAGCGGCCGAACATCACGAACCAGGCCGGGTCGCCCACCAGCACCGCGTCGCCGGGCTGCAGGTAGAGGCGGGCAATCAGGTCCAGCGCCTGGGTGATGCCCGAGGTCAGCACGATCTGCTCGGCGCCGGCGCGGATTTCCAGTTCTTCCAGCCGGGTGCGCAGCTGCTGCCGCAGCGGCAGGAAGCCCTGCGGCGTGCCGCTGGCGAGGAAGTGGTTGCCCGGCTGGCGGCCGAGTCCGCGCAGTGCGCTGGCGATCAGCTCGCCGTCGAGCCAGTCGTTGGGCAGGAAGCCCAGCCCCGGCGCCTTGTGCGCCTCGGCGGTGTGGAACATGCTGCGCAGCAGCCAGGTCACGTCGATATTGCGCGCCACCGCCACGCCGGACGATACCGGGGCCGCGGGCGCGGCCGGCGTGCGCTCACGCACGTAGAAGCCCGAGCCGCGGCGCGATTCCAGGTAGCCCAGCGCCACCAGCCGCTCATAGGCCTCGACCACGGTAAAGCGCGAGATGCCCTTCTCCTGCGCCAGCTGCCGGATCGACGGCATGCGCATGCCGGCGCGGAAGACGCGCTCGTCGATGCGCATGCGGGCCCATTCGGTCAGCTGCTCGACCAGCGTCATCTGGGCCGACGGGATCGGGTCGGGCAGGCGCTCGGTGGTCGGCACGACCAGACGCAGCGAACGGCCGGAGGGTTGCCCCGCGGGTGACGAAGACGTGCCGTGCGCGTCGCCTCCGCTATCCTTCTTGCGGGTCGCGGCGGCGGGATCCGTGCCGGTGTCGCCGTCCTTGGTGTGGGCATCCATGTGCTGCTCCTGCAACTGTACTGAATACGATCCGCTTAACTGTACCGGTACTGTACCGACTACCTTGTCTACCATCAAGCCAACATGAAGCTCGTCCTCGATCACCTTGTCGTCGCCGCGCCCGAACTGGACGCCGGCACCGGCCATGTCGCCGAACTGCTGGGCATCGCGCCCCATGGCGGCGGTGCGCACGCCGCCATGGGCACGCACAACCGCGTGCTCGGTATGTTCGGCGGGGTCTACCTGGAAGTGATCGCGCTCGACCCGGCCGCCCCGGCACCGGAACGCCCGCGCTGGTTCGGCCTCGACACCGAAGCCGTGCAGCAACGCCTGCGCGACGGCCCCTTCCTGCTGCACTGGGCCACCCGCGTGGAGCGCCCGGCCGACCTGACGCTGTGGCAGTCGCAGTATCCGGAGCGGATCGCCCCGGTCATCCCGATGGCCCGTGGCGACCTGCGCTGGCGCATCACCGTGCCGGAAGACGGCAGCCTGCCCGCCTGGCAGGGCGAGGCGGACCGCGCCGGCGACGGCCTGCTGCCCAGCCTGATCCAGTGGGACGTGGCCAGCTACCCCGGCGTGAGCCTGCCGCGGCAGGATCTGGCGCTGCGCAAGCTGTCCGGGCGCCATCCGCGCGCGGAGCTGCTGCGCCAGGGCTTGGCGTGGCTGGGCGCCGACCACCTGATCGCACTGGAGCCGGCAGACGGCCCGCCCGAGTTGATTGCCGAAATTGAAACCGCGCAGGGCATCCGCACCTTGCGCTAGCCATCCTTGTAAAGATTCCCGAAGGAGACCCCCGATGTCCGCCACCCGCAAGCGCTTCGACGACGACCCCTACCTCGACCACTGCACCGCCACCGTGGTGGCCGCCGGCGCCGACGGGATCGAACTCGATGAAACCGTTTGCTACGCGCGCAGCGGCGGCCAGGCCGGCGACACCGCCACGCTGGCGCTGCCCGACGGGCGCACCATCGCCATCGTCGACACGGTCTACGCGGACGACCGCAGCCGCATCCTGCACGTGCCGGCACCGGACGCACCACTGCCGCGCGTGGGCGAGCGCGTCACGGTCACCATCGACTGGGCACGCCGCCACAAGCTGATGCGCCTGCATACCTGCCTGCACCTGCTGGGCTCGCTGATCCCGGTGCCGGTGACCGGCTGCGGCATCTCGCCGGAATCGGCGCGGATCGACTTCGACCTGCCGGAATCGACGCTGGACAAGGCCGACCTGACCGAGCGCCTGAACGCGCTGATCCATGCCAACACCGCGGTGCGCATCACGCTGATCACGCCGCAGGAACTGGCCGCCGAGCCCGAGCTGGTGCGAACCATCGGCGCGGCGCCGCCGGCCGGCACATCCAGCATCCGCATCATCGAGATCCCCGGCGTGGACCGCCAGCCCTGCGGCGGCACGCATGTCGCCAACACCAGCGAGATCGGCGCGGTGGTGGTGACCAGGATCGAGAAGAAGAGCCGCACCAACCGGCGCGTGGTCGTCGCTTTCGCATAAGCGCCATGACATCCGGCTTGCTCACCGGCCTCACGGCCGCGCAGTTTCTCGCCCTGCTGACCCTGCTCACGGTCGGCCTGTTCACGCCCGGCCCCAATACCACCATCGCCGCGGTGACCGGCGCCAACTTCGGGCTGCGCGCGACGCTGCCGCACTGCATCGGCGTCGCGTTCGGCTTTGCCAGCATCCTGGCGCTGTGCGCGGTGGGCGTGGGCGCGCTGGTCCTGGGTGAGCCGACGCTGGCCGCCGTGGTTCACCTGGCCGGCGTGGCCTATCTGCTGTGGCTGGCGTGGAAGATCGCGCGCAGCGCGGCGCTGGCCGAGAAGCAGGTGCTGCGCCCGCTGAGCGTGTGGCAGTCGGCCGTGCTGCAGTACGCCAACATCAAGGCGTGGATGCTGGCCCTGGCGGTCGCCGCCTCGTACATGGCCGGCGCGCCCTCACCCGCGCAGCGCATGCTGCTGGTGTGCGGCGTGTTCGCGGTGCTGGGCTTTGTCAGCAACGGCGTGTATGGCGTGCTGGGCGCATCGCTGCGACAGTGGCTGAAACAGGGCCAGCGCGTGCGCTGGTTCAACCGCGCCATGGGTGTGGCGCTGGCACTGACCGCGCTGTGGATTGCCGTCGGTGCCCGGCCGGGCGTGCAGTGAACGCCTCCGATTGCCACCGATGACAACCATGCCTGCTTCATCGCCCCCCTCCCACCCCGCCTCCGGCGGCATGCTGCTCGGCTTTATCGGCGTGGCGATCTTCAGCCAGACGCTGCCGTTCACGCGCATGGCGGTGGCGGAGCTGGACCCGATCTTTGTCGCGCTGGCGCGCGCCGTCCTTGCCGCGCTGCCGGCGCTGGTGCTGCTGGGCGTGCGCGGTGCGTTGTGGGCCGCGCGCCGCCCGCGCGCGAGCCAGTGGCCGCGGCTGGCCGTGACCGCGCTGGGCGTGGTGGTGGGCTTCCCGCTGTTCTCGTCGCTGGCGATGCGCGAGGTGCCGGCCAGCCACGGCGCCATCGTGATCGGCCTGCTACCGCTGGCGACCGCGGTGTTCGCGGCCTGGTTCGGGCGCGAGCGGCCCTCGGCCGGGTTCTGGCTGTCGGCCGTGGCCGGCAGCGCTCTGGTGGTCGGCTTTGCCGTCTGGCAAGGCGCCGGCGGCCTGCAACATGCCGACTGGTACCTGTTTGCCGCCGTGGTGCTGGGCGCACTGGGCTATGCCGAGGGCGGCAAGCTGTCGCGCGAACTGGGCGGGCTGGAAACCATCAGCTGGGCGCTGGCGGTATCGCTGCCGGTGCTGGTTCCGCTGGTGGTCTGGCTGATGCTGCGCGACCTGCCGCAGATCGCCGCCGCGTCGCCGCGCGCCTGGGGCGGCATGGCCTATGTTTCGGTTTTCTCGATGTTCGTCGGCTTCCTTTTCTGGTACGCCGGCCTCGCAAAAGGCGGCGTGGCCCGCGTCGGGCAGATACAATTGCTGCAGCCGTTCCTGACGCTGGCGGGCGGCGCGCTGATGCTGGCCGAGCCGCTTGACGCCCCTACCATCGCCTTCGCGGTGGCGGTGATCGCCGTGGTGGCGCTTGGCCGCCGCGCTGCCGTGCGCCAAACCGCACCCGCCCCCGCCACGGAAACGCCCCGTATCCTTCCAGAACGCATCCACTGACAGGAGTCCCACGCATGTCCGTCTACGATACCCTTGCCCGCCTCGGCGTTGAACTGCCCGCCGCCAACGCCCCCGCCGCCGCCTACGTAATGGCCGCGCAAACCGGCAATACCGTGTTCCTGTCGGGCCATATCGCCCGCAAGGACGGCAAGGTATGGACCGGCAAGCTGGGCAAGGACATCGACACCGAGACCGGCAAGGCCGCCGCGCGTTCCATCGCCGTCGACCTGCTGGCCACGCTGCACGCGCACGTGGGCGACCTGAACCGAGTCACCCGCATCGTCAAGGTGATGAGCCTGGTCAACTCGACCCCCGAGTTCACCGAGCAGCACCTGGTCACCAACGGCGCCTCCGAGTTCCTGGCCGAAGTGTTCGGCGACAAGGGCAAGCACGCGCGCAGCGCCTTTGGCGTAGCGCAGATCCCGCTGGGCGCCTGCGTCGAGATCGAGATGATCGTCGAAGTGCAGGGCTGAACCTCGCAACATGCGCATCGACAACCTGCCCTTCGGCACCACCGACTGGTCGGCCATCGCGCCGACCCGCCATCCCGGCGAACAGGGCGAGGCCACCTGGCGCACGCGCCAGTTCGGCGATATCCGCGTGCGCATGGTCGAATACTCGCCCGGCTACCTCGCCGACCACTGGTGCAGCAAAGGCCATATCCTGTTCGTGCTGGACGGCGAACTCCATACCGAGCTGGACGACGGCCGGCAGTTCGTGCTCACCGCGGGCACCAGCTACCAGGTCGCCGACCAGGCGGAAGCGCACCGTTCGTCCTCACCGACCGGTGCCAGACTTTTTATCGTTGACTGAGCGGCAGGGTTAGCCGCTCTCTCCCAGATTTCCCCCAGACCAAAAGAGACACATCATGAAATGGGCCATCTCCCGCCGGGCACAGCAACTGACCAGCTCGGCCATCCGCGAAATCCTCAAGGTCACCGAGCGTCCGGAAGTCATTTCCTTCGCCGGCGGCCTGCCGTCGCCGGCGTCGTTCCCGGTAGCGGCCATGGAGGCAGCGACGGCCCGCGTATTCGCCGACAACCCGCAGGCAGCGCTGCAATACGCCGCGACCGAAGGCTACCTGCCGCTGCGCGAGTTCGTCGCCAGGCGCCATGACGTGGCCGTCGAGCGCGTGCTGATCGTGACCGGCTCGCAGCAGGCGCTGGACCTGATCGCCAAGGTGATGATCGACCCGGGCAGCAAGGTGATGGTGGAAACCCCCAGCTACCTCGGCGCGCTGCAGGCGTTCTCGCTGTTCGAGCCGGAGTTCGTCTCGATCCCCACCGACGACAAGGGCCTGGTGCCCGAGGCGCTGACTCCCGAACTGACCGCCGGCGCGCGCTTCCTGTACGCGCTGCCCAACTTCCAGAACCCGACCGGCCGCCGCCTGCCGCTGGAGCGCCGCAAGGCGCTGGTGGCGCGTGCGCAAGAGCTGGGCGTGCTGCTGGTCGAAGACGATCCCTACGGCGCACTGAGCTATACCGGCGACCAGTTGCCGACACTGCTGTCGATGAACCCGGACGGCGTGATCTACATGGGCTCGTTCTCGAAGATCCTGGCACCGGGCCTGCGCCTGGGCTACGTGATCGCCCCGCCCGAGCTGCACTTCAAGCTGTGCCAGGCCAAGCAGGCCTCGGACCTGCACACGCCCACCTTCACCCAGCGCGTAGCCTACGAGACCGTGCGCGACGGCCTGCTGGACACGCATATCCCCACCATCCGCGAACTCTACAGCAAGCAGTGCAGCTTCATGCTGGACGCCCTCAAGCGCCACATGCCCGAGGGCGTGACCTGGAACGCGCCCGAGGGCGGCATGTTCATCTGGATGGAACTGCCCGAGGGCCTGGACAGCATGGTGATCCTGGAAGAGGCGGTGAAGCGCAACGTGGCCTACGTGCCGGGCGCGCCGTTCTACGCCAGCAACCCGAAGCGCAACACGCTGCGCCTGGCCTTCGTCACGGTGCCGGCCGAGCGCATCGAGCAGGGGGTGAAGACCCTGGGCGAACTGTTCCGCGAGGCCATCGCCGCCAGGCAACCGCGCGCGGCCTGAGGCTGACGGGCGCGCACCACGACAGGAGCCGACATGCTGCGAATCTGGGGCCGACTCTCCTCCATCAACGTGCAGAAAGTGGTCTGGTGCGCGCGCGAGCTGCACCTGGACCATGAGCGCGTGGATATTGGCGTGACCAAAGGCGACCTCGACACCGAGGCCTATGTGCGCCTGAACCCGAACCGCCAGATCCCGGTGATCGAGGACTTCCGCGGCACCGATGTCGGCGGCGAGCCCTTCGTGCTGTGGGAGTCCAACGCGATCGTGCGCTACCTGTGCGCGCGCTACGGCGAGGACACGCTGTGGCCCGAAGACGTCAAGGCGCGTGCCTCGGCCGACCGCTGGATGGACTGGCAGACCACGGCCTTCAGCCCGGCCATGGTGACGGCGTTCCTGAACCTGGTACGCACGCCCGCAGCCCAGCGCGACGAGGTCGCCATCAAGGCGTCGTGCGCGCGCACCGAGCCGCTGGCCGCCCTGCTCGACAAGGCGCTGGCCGGGCGCGAGTTTATCGGCGGCGACCGCTTCACCATGGCCGATATCTCGCTGGCCTGCGCCGCGCACCGCTGGATGGGCCTGCCGGTGAAACACCAGCCGCGCCCCGAGCTGGAGCGCTGGCTGGAGGCGATGCGCGCCCGCCCTGCTGCCGGCGGCATCCTGGAACTGCCGCTGCGCTGAGCCGCGGCAGTTTTTTCTCTACTTCGCGGCGCGCGAGCCCGACGCCGCCGTAAACACCCCCAACCCGATAAACGCCGCCCCCGTCAGGTAGCGGCCGAACGCGCGCGCCCGTCCGGCACGGCGCAGCGCCGGCATCACCGCGGCCGCGGCCATCACGTAGCAGGCATCGGTGGTGGCCGCGATCAGCACGAAGGCCACCCCCAGCGCCAGGCTCTGTGTCAGTGCCGAGCCGGCCGGGTTCATGAATTGCGGCAGGAAGGCGGCGAAAAAGATCGCCGTCTTGGGGTTGAGCAGCGCCACCACGAAGCCGTCGCGCACCACCTGGCGCAGGCTGCGCGGCGCCACCTCCGGGGTGCCCCCGTTCGCGGCCGCCCCACCCCCGCGCAGCGCGCGGATGCCCAGCCAGATCAGGTAGGCCGCGCCCGCGTACTTGACCACCGAGAACGCCAGCGCCGACACCGAAAACAGCACCGCCAGACCCAGCGAGGCGCCAATAGCATTGCCCAGGTTGCCCAGCGCCACCGCGCCGATCGACGCCAGCCCGGCCCGCCGGCCCTGCGCCAGCGTGCGCGTGACGATGTAGACCACGGCCGGGCCGGGCGTGATGGCAAGCGCCAGGCTGGCCAGCACGAAGGCGGTCAGCAATGGCCACGGAGGCAGGAATTCAGTCATGAGGATCCTCGCTCGGCAAGTTGTCCGGGGCATCCCGCCCACGGTACGAAGATTGGCAGTATGGCCGCGACGCGGCCCTTGCGCCAGCACCGCGCGGCCTTCCGGGGCTTGACCGCAGCAGCAGGCATCCGGCGCGGCGCGTAGCAGGCAGACTTTTGCAACAGGCGCCGTTTAGAGTACTCTGCCCCGATGTGCCTGCACGGCCCCATGTGCGCCACGCGCCCCCAGGGAAACCCTGATCCGTGAATGTAGCTCATGGTAGACATGACGCAATGTACGACTGCGAACCGGGAACCCGTTCCTAAAATCCCTGTTTTTACCGGATGCATTGGTTTTAGCGCGGCTCTTCGCGCGCCGGTCTGAAGTGATAGGGGACGCCCAGGGCTCGCAGATTGCCCGGGCGCCCGAGCCAACCTGAGGAGGATTCAATCGTGTGGAGTCAAGTCTATGACCCGCTAGGCAATATGGCGCTGTCGACCATTGCCGCGGGCATTCCCGTCGTCGTGCTGCTGGCAGCGCTGGCGTTCTTTCACATGCAGGCGCACCTGGCGGCCGGGCTGGCACTGCTGATCGGCATCGTCGTCGCCTCCACGGTGTTCGGCATGCCTGCGGCAATGGCCGGCAAGGCGGCCGGCCTTGGCATCGTGTCCGGCCTGTTCCCGATCGGCTGGATCGTGCTGAACATCATCTTCCTGCACCGGCTCACGACCCTGAACGGATCCTTCAAGGTGTTGCAGACCTCGATCTCCGGCATCACCGAAGACCGCCGCCTGCAACTGCTGCTGGTGGCGTTCAGCTTTGGCGCCTTCTTCGAGGGCGCGGCCGGCTTCGGCACGCCGGTCGCCGTGACCGGTGCCATCCTGATCGGCCTGGGCTTCTCGCCGCTGGCGGCCTCGGGCCTGGCGCTGATCGCCAACACCGCGCCGGTGGCCTACGGCGCGCTGGGCGCCCCGATCATCGGCCTGGCCTCGGTGACCGGCCTGGACCTGCTCGACCTGTCGGCCATGATCGGCCGCCAGCTGCCGTTCTTCTCGGTGATCGTGCCGTTCTGGCTGATCTGGGCCTTCGCCGGCTTCCGCGGCATGCTGGCGATCTGGCCGGCGATCCTGGTGGCGGGCGTGAGCTTCGCGGTGCCGCAGTTCCTGGTATCGAACTACCACGGCCCTTGGCTGGTGGACGTGATCGCCGCGCTGGTGTCGATGGGCTCACTGACGCTGTTCCTGAAAGTCTGGCATCCGAAGGAGATCTGGACCTCGGCCAAGATCCTTGGCCGCCACGACGACTCCAAGGTCGACCATCCCGAAGCGCTCGAAGCCGATGCGCGCGCCAGCGCCGCCTCGGCCGGCATCTCGGTGGCCAAGGCCTGGATGCCGTGGGTGATCCTGACGGTGTTCGTCTTCGTCTGGGGCATCCCCGAGTTCAAGAAGCTGATGGATGGCCTGTGGGCGTGGAAGTTCCCGATCCCGGGCCTGGACAAGGCCGTGCTGAAGGTGCCCCCGGTGGTGCCGAAGGAAATCGCCGAAGGCGCCGTCTTCAACTTCAACGTGCTGTCGATGGCCGGCACCGGCATCTTTGTCTCGGCGCTGCTGGGCGGCCTGCTGATGGGCTACTCGGTGCCGCGCCTGTTCAAGGAGTACTGGGAAACCATCAAGCTGGTGCGCTATTCGCTGCTGACCATCTGCGCGATGTTCGGGGTCGGCTACCTGACCCGCTACTCGGGCCTGGATGCGACGCTGGGGCTGGCCTTTGCCCACACCGGCGTGTTCTACCCGCTGTTCGGCACCATGCTGGGCTGGCTGGGCGTGGCGCTGACCGGGTCGGACACCGCGTCCAACGTGCTATTCGGCGGCCTGCAGAAGACCACGGCCGAGCAGCTCGGCCTGTCGCCGGTGCTGATGGCGTCGGCCAACAGCTCGGGTGGCGTGATGGGCAAGATGATCGACGCGCAGTCGATCGTGGTGGCCTCGACCGCCACCAAGTGGTACGGGCACGAGGGCGACATCCTGCGCTACGTGTTCTTCCACTCGATCGTGCTGGCGATCCTGGTGGGCCTGTTCGTGACGCTGCAGGCGTATGTGCCGCCGTTCACGCATATGGTGATCCACCACCCCTGACCCTGCCGCGGTTTTTGCACTGTGGTTCAGCCGAAGCCCCGCCCCCGGCGGGGCTTTTCCATTGGGCAACGCGCGTATCATGGTGCGTCTGATCCGCCGCATGCGCGCGCCGGCTCCCACAAGGATGCCGGGCGCGCCGGGCACAACGGGAATCCGCCATGTTGCGTCGCCTGGAAAGACTGATCGACCCCTTCCGGGGCATGCCCGACCACGAGCCGCCCGGCCAGGTCTGGCGCTTCTATGCCTGGTACCTGCGCGAAGTGTGGGGCGTGTTCGCGCTGCTGTTGCTGGTGGGCCTGGTCGGCGCGCTGATTGAAGTCGCGCTGTTCAGTTTCCTCGGCCGGCTGGTCGACATGGCGCAGACGACGCCGGGCGCGGAGTTCTTCAGCCGGCATCGCAACGAGCTGCTGTGGATGGCCGTGGTGGCGCTGCTGCTGCGTCCCATCTTTTTCGGGCTGCACGATGTGCTCGTACACCAGGTCATCAACCCCGGCCTGGCCAACCTGATCCGCTGGCAGAACCACCGCTACGTACTCAAGCAGAGCCTGTCGTTCTTCCAGAACGACTTCGCCGGGCGCATCGCGCAGCGCATCATGCAGACCGGCTACTCGCTGCGCGATTCCGCGGTGCAGGCGGTGGATGCGCTCTGGCACGTGGTGATCTACGCGATCAGCTCGCTGGTGCTGTTCGCGCAGGCCGACTGGCGCCTGATGATCCCGCTGCTGCTGTGGATCGTCTGCTACGTGGCCGCCCTGCTCCACTTCGTGCCGCGCGTGAAGCAGCGCTCGGTGGTGGCCACCGAGTCGCGCTCGCGGCTGATGGGGCGCATCGTGGACGGCTATACCAACATCACCACGCTCAAGCTGTTCGCCCATACCCGGCACGAGGAAGAGTACGCGCGCGACGCCATGGCCGAGCAGACCGAAAAGACGCGCCTGGCCGGGCGCATGGTCAGCGGCATGGATATCACCATCACCGCCATGAACGGCGCGTTGATCGCCGGCACCACCGGGCTGGCGCTCTGGCTGTGGAGCACGGGGCATGTCACCACGGGCGCGATCGCCCTGACCACGGGGCTGGTGATCCGCATCAACAATATGTCGGGCTGGATCATGTGGGTGGTGAACGGCATCTTCGAGAACGTCGGGCAGGTGCAGGACGGCATGAAGACGATCGCCGTGCCGCGCCGGGTGATCGACCGCGCCGATGCGCAGCCGCTGCGCGTCACCCATGGCGAGGTCCGCTTCGAGCAGGTGGGATTCCACTACGGCAAGGGTTCCGGCGTCATCGAAGGCGTGGAACTGACCGTGCGCCCAGGCGAGAAGATCGGGCTGGTCGGCCCCTCCGGCGCCGGCAAGTCGACGCTGGTCAACCTGCTGCTGCGCCTCTATGACGTCGAACGCGGCCGCATCCTGATCGACGGCCAGGACATCGCCGCGGTCACGCAGGAAAGCCTGCGCGCGCAGATCGGCATGGTCACGCAGGACACCTCGCTGCTGCACCGCTCGATCCGCGAGAACCTGCTCTATGGCAAGCCATCCAGCACCGAGTCCGAACTGGCCGAAGCCCTGCACGGCGCCCGCGCGGACGAGTTCGTCCCGCACCTGGTCGACGCCCATGGCAACACCGGGCTGGAGGCGCAGGTGGGCGAGCGTGGCGTGAAGCTGTCAGGCGGGCAGCGCCAGCGCATTGCGATTGCACGCGTACTGTTGAAGAACGCGCCGGTGCTGATCCTCGATGAAGCGACCTCCGCGCTGGACTCGGAAGTGGAAGCGGCGATCCAGGAGAGCCTGGAAACCCTGATGCAAGGCAAGACCGTGATCGCCATCGCGCACCGGCTGTCGACGATCGCGCGCATGGACCGGCTGGTGGTGCTGGACAACGGCCATATCGTGGAGAGCGGCACGCATGCGCAATTGCTGGCGCATGGCGGGCTGTATGCGCGGCTGTGGGCGCACCAGACGGGCGGCTTCGTCGGCGTCGACTGACCGGACCGCGGGGCTAGACCAGCCCCAGCAGGCCGGCCGCACCGCCGATCGCCACCAGCACCAGCGGATGCACCCGCGTCTTCAGCATCAGCAGCACCGTGGCGGCGGTGACCAGCATCGCCGCCCAGTGCAGGTCGACGCTGCGCGCCAGCACCCAGCCCGACGCGAACATCAGGCCGATGGTCAGCGCCGCCAGCCCGCGCCGGATCAGCCCCGGCCAGCGTGCGTGCGGCGAGCGCCCGGAGAAATACTCGAAACACAAGGCGATCAGGCTCGACGGCCCGCAGATGCCGAGCATGGAAGTCAGCGCGCCGGCCAGCCCCGCCACCTGCCAGCCGAACAGCGATACGAACAGGATGTTCGGCCCCGGCGCCGCCTGCGAGATCGCGTACATCGCCGAAAACTGCGCATCGGTCAGCCAGCCATTGGCTTCCACCAGATAGCGGTGCATGTCGGGCAGCGTGGTGCTGGCGCCGCCGATCGCCAGCAGCGACAGCACGCCGAAATGGGCCAGCAGGCTGCCCAGGATTTCGCCCATGCTCATGCCCGCGCTCCCTTGCCGATGCGCCACTCCCACACCAGCGCCAGCGGCACCAGCACCGCCATCACCGGCACCAGCGGCCAGCGCAGCAGGCCAATGGCGACAAAGGCGACGCCGCCGATCAGCACGTTGCGCACGGTCACCGACAGGCTCTGCGCCAGCCGGAAGCCGGTGGCCAGCATCAGGCCGGCCGACACCGCCGTTATGCCGGTCAGCATGCGCCGCACCGCGGCGACGTCCTGGTAGTGCTGGTACAGCAGCATCAAACCCAGCACCAGCCCCATCGGCACCATCACCAGCCCGCTGAACGCGGCCAGCGCGCCGCGCCAGCCGGCAAAGCGCAGGCCCAGCATCAGCGCCAGGTTAATCACGTTGGGGCCGGGCAGCACCTGGCCCAAGCTCAGCAGTTCGACGAAGTCGCGGTCGTCCAGCCAGCGGTTACGCTCGACCACCGCGCGCCGCACGAACGGCAGCACGCCGCCGAAACCGGACAGGCCCATGCGGGCAAACTCGAGGAACAGCTTGCGGGGGCCGGGCGGCGGTGCAAGTTCAGGCAGCGGGGGGACCGACATGAGGGAGGGCGCTGTGTAGCGGAGATTGCTGTTCTTGTTGCTTCCGGCCTGCGCCCCATTCCGGCCAATGGCCGGGCACTGGGGAAAGGCCCGGCACGCAGGCCGGGTCCAGGTTCGCGGCCGCCCTGCAGGCCAGGGCAGCCGCGACGGCCGGCATCAGTTGCCGCCGGCCGGGGGATCCACGCGCACCGGATCGATACGCGGTTCCTTCAGCTTGGCCTCGATCGGCTTGCCCTTGCGCGCGCGCTTGCCGACGTACGGCAGCAGCGACTGCCCGGCCAGTTTCTGTGACGACGGCTTGCCGCCGCGGCCGGCGCCGGACAGCACCAGACCCGGTGCGCCGACGGCGATCGCCTGGAGCAGCTTTTCCTTCGGCTCCAGCTCCATCAGGATCACGCCACGCCCGCCGGCCGACAGCACCTTGACCTCGTCCAGCGCCACCAGCAGCAGGCGGCCGTTGCCCGACAGGCAGGCCGCATGCGTGGCCTCGTCGCCGACCGGCGCCGGTGCCAGCGGCGCGTCGCCGTCATCGAGCGTCAGGAACGACTTGCCGCCCTTCTGCCGGCTGATCATGTCGCCGACCTTGGTCAGGAAGCCATTGCCGCCCGCGGTGGCGATCAGCATGCGCTGCTCGGCGCTGCCGGCAAAGGTGTGCGCGACCTGGCTGCCAGACTGCAGCTCGATCAGCGTGGTGATGGGCACCCCGTCGCCGCGCCCGCCCGGCAGGCTGGCGACCGGCACGGAATAGACCCGGCCATTGGTGCCGAAGACCAGCAGCACGTCGACGGTGCGGCATTCAAAGGTGTCGTAGAGCGCGTCGCCGGCCTTGAAGGTGAACTGCTGCGCGTCGTGGCCATGGCCCTGGCGCGTGCGCACCCAGCCCTTCTGCGACATCACCACCGTCACCGGCTCGTCGATCACGCGCACTTCGGCCGCGGCGCGGCGTTCTTCCTGGATCAGCGTGCGGCGCGGGTCCTTGTCTTCCGGGCTGTATTGCTTGGCGTCGGTCTCGATCTCCTTGATGATGCGACGGCGCATCATGGTCTCGGACTTGAGCAGCACGTCCAGTTCGGCCTGCTCCTCGCGCAGTTCCTTCAGTTCCTTCTCGATCCGGATCGCTTCCAGGCGCGCCAACTGGCGCAGCCGGATTTCCAGGATGTCCTCGGCCTGGCGGTCGCTCAGGCCGAAGGCCTCGATCAGCGCCGGCTTGGGCTCGTCGCTCTCGCGGATGATGCGGATCACCTCGTCGATATTGAGCAGCACCAGCATCCGGCCTTCGAGGATATGGATGCGGTCCTCGACCTTGCCCAGGCGATGGCGCGTGCGCCGCGTGACGGTCTCGAAGCGGAACCGGATCCATTCGCCCAGGATCTCGCGCAGGCCCTTCTGGCGCGGCCGGCCGTCGGTGCCGATCATCACCAGGTTGATCGGCGCGCCCGACTCCAGGCTGGTATGCGCCAGCAGCGTGTGGATGAACTCCTGCTGGCCGACGTTCTTGCTCTTGGGCTCGAACACCAGCCGCACCGGCGCATCCTTGCCCGATTCGTCGCGCACCGCGTCCAGCACCGCCAGCACGGTGGCTTTGAGCTGCTGCTGTTCCTGCGTCAGCGCCTTCTTGCCGGTCTTGATCTTGGGGTTGGTAATCTCCTCGATCTCTTCCAGCACCTTCTGCGCCGAGGTATTCGGCGGCAGCTCGGTCACCACCAGCTGCCACTGGCCGCGCGCCATCTCCTCGATGGTCCAGCGCGCGCGCACCTTCAGGCTGCCGCGGCCGCCCTCGTAGATCTGGGCGATATCGGACGCGGGCGAGATGATCTGGCCGCCGCCCGGATAATCCGGTCCCGGCATCAGCGCCAGCAGCTCGGCCAGCGTGATATTGGGGTTGCGGATCATCGCCACCGTGGCCGCGGCCACTTCGCGCAGGTTGTGCGGCGGCACCTCGGTCGCCATGCCCACCGCGATGCCGGAGGCGCCGTTGAGCAGCACGAACGGCAGCCGCGCCGGCAGCAGCTTGGGCTCCTGCATCGAGCCGTCGTAGTTGGCGACAAAGTCGACCGTGCCTTCGTCGATCTCGTCCAGCAGCAGCCGCGAGATCGGCGTCAGCCGCGCTTCGGTGTAGCGCATCGCCGCCGCGCCGTCGCCGTCGCGCGAGCCGAAGTTGCCCTGGCCGTCGATCAACGGGTAGCGCAGCGAGAAGTCCTGCGCCAGGCGCACCAGCGCGTCATACGCGGACTGGTCGCCGTGCGGGTGGAACTTGCCCAGCACGTCGCCGACCACGCGCGCGGACTTGACCGGCTTGGCGTCGGCGCGCAGGCCCATCTCGTGCATCGCGAACAGGATGCGGCGCTGCACCGGTTTCTGGCCGTCGGCCACCTCGGGCAGCGCGCGGCCCTTGACCACGCTGACCGCGTAGTCCAGGTAGGCCCGCTCGGCGTAGCGCGCCAGCGTCAGTGAATCCGCCGGCTCTTCAGGTTGAAACGTGATGTCTTGTTGTTCCATGGATAGGCAAGAATTCGGCGCGCCTTGAACTGCCGGCGCGCCGGGTTGCTTGTTGTTCGGTCATGCCGGTCAGGGCATGTTGCGGCGTCCGCCGATGACCATCTTCACGCGCGGGCCGTCCGCGCTGGCACTGGTGCGAGTCAGCACCGCGCCCTGCTGCGGCTGGTACAGCCGGTAGAACTGCAGCACGGTGCTGACGTACTGCTGCGTCTCCGGGTATGGCGGAATCCGGTTGTTATAGCGCTGCACCGCGCCCTCGCCCGCGTTGTAGGCGGCCAGCACCAGCTCCAGGTTGTTCGGGAACAGCTGCATCAGCCAGCGCAGGTAGCGCACGCCCGCAGTGATATTGGTGCGCGGGTCGGCCAGCTTCTGCTCGACGCTGCGGCGCGCATCGGCGCTGACGCCAAAGCGCGCGCCGGTGTCGGGGATCACCTGCATCAGGCCGATCGCGCCCTTGGGCGACACCGCGCCGGCGTTGAAGCCCGACTCCACCGCCATCACCGCCTTGACCAGCGCCGGGTCGACATCCTGCTTGCCGGCGATCTGGTGGATCAGCGGCTCGACGGTCTTGATGTTGGGATGGTTGACGACGTAGCGGTAGAGCTTGTGCTGCTCCAGGTCAATATCGGCGCCGGCGGTCCCGCCCGCCTGCGAACGCCCGCGTTGGATCGCAGCCAGCCGCGCGCTGTCGAGCTTGCCGCCGTCCTTCATGAACAGCTTGTAGCGCTCGTCCAGCTTCTGGTCGGCAAAGTGCGCCACGCCGTCGGCATCGATATAGCCCCACAGCTCGGCATGTGCCGCCGGCGCACAGGCGAGCCCGGCCAGCGCCAGCAGGGCGGCTGCCAGGTTACGCCATGGTTTGCCGGGGGGTCTCGTCGTCATCGTGCGTTCAGTGCAGCAGGCCGGAGCGGGCATTATGCGCCAATCGCGCCGGGCCGGCACCGGCCTGCCAGCATGGGCTGGCCAGGTGCCATGGCCGCGGCTTCAGATATCGGCCTCGACCTCGTTGCCCTTCTCTTCCAGCCAGCTGCGGCGCTGCGCGGCCTCGCCCTTGCCCATCAGCATATTCATCATCTCGACGGTCTGCGGCAGGTCATATTCGCCCAGCATCACGGGCAGCAGGCGCCGCGTGTCGGGGTTCATGGTGGTTTCCCAGAGCTGCTCGGCGCTCATTTCGCCCAGGCCCTTGAAGCGGGAAATCTGCCACGAGTTTTCCTTGACGCCGTCCTTGAGCAGCTTGTCCTGGATGGCCAACAGCTCGCCTTCGTCCAGCGCGTACAGCTTCTGCGCGGGCTTCTTGCCGCGCGCCGGTGCGTCGACGCGGAATAGCGGCGGACGCGCCACACAGACGTTGCCGGTCTCGATCAGCTTGGGAAAGTGGCGGAAGAACAGCGTCAGCAGCAGCACCTGGATATGCGCGCCGTCCACGTCCGCGTCGGACAGGATGCAGATCTTGCCGTAGCGCAGGTTGGACAGGTCGGGCTCGTCGTTGGTGCCGTGCGGGTCCACGCCGATCGCCACCGCGATGTCATGCACCTCGTTGTTGGCAAAGAGGCGGTCGCGCTCGGTTTCCCAGGTGTTGAGCACCTTGCCGCGCAGCGGCAGGATGGCCTGGAACTCCTTGTCGCGGCCCATCTTGGCCGAGCCGCCGGCGGAGTCGCCCTCGACCAGGAAGAGTTCGTTGCGGGTCACGTCGGTGGACTCGCAGTCGGTCAGTTTGCCGGGCAGCACGGCCACGCCGGAGCCCTTCTTCTTCTCGACCTTCTGTGCCGCACGCGTGCGGGCCTGGGCCTGGCGGATCACCAGCTCGGCCAGCTTCTTGCCGTACTCGACATGGTGGTTCAGCCACAGCTCCAGCGCCGGGCGGCTGAAGGTGGACACCAGCCGCACCGCGTCGCGGCTGTTCAGGCGCTCCTTGATCTGGCCCTGGAACTGCGGATCCAGCACCTTGGCCGACAGCACGAACGAGGCGCGCGCGAACACGTCCTCGCTCATCAGCTTGACGCCCTTGGGCTGCAGCGCATGCATCTCGATAAAGCTCTTGACCGCCTGGAACAGGCCTTCGCGCAGGCCGGATTCATGCGTGCCGCCGGCAGGCGTGGGGATCAGGTTGACGTAGGACTCGCGCACCGGCGCGCCGTCTTCGGTCCAGGCCACCACCCACGACGCGCCTTCACCGTCGGCAAAGCCTTCTTCGCCGGGATTGGCGTCGGGGTCGGCGAAGTGCTCGCCCTCGAACATCGGAATCACCAGTTCCGCGCCGCTGCCTTGCGCCAGCGCCTCGACCAGGTAGCCCTTCAGGCCCTGGTCGTACTGCCAGGTCTGGCGCTCGCCGGTTTTCTCGGTCACCAGCGTCACCTTGACGCCGGGCAGCAGCACGGCCTTGCTGCGCAGCAGGCGCTGCAGCTCCGCCAGCGGGATCGCGGCCGAGTCGAAATACTTGGCGTCCGGCCACACCTGCACGCGGGTGCCGTTCTTTTTCTCACCACGCTCGAACTTGCGCGAGGCCAGCGGCACGGTCACGTCGCCGCCGGAGAAGGTCAACGTGGAACACATGCCGTCGCGCCAGACGGTCACGTCCAACTGCGTCGAGAGGGCATTGGTCACCGACACGCCCACGCCGTGCAGCCCGCCCGAGAAGGCATAGGCGCCGCCCTTGCCCTTGTCGAACTTGCCGCCGGCGTGCAGCCGGGTAAAGACGATCTCGACCACCGGCACGCCTTCTTCCGGGTGGATGCCCACCGGGATGCCGCGGCCGTCGTCCTCCACGCTGACGCTGCCGTCGCGATGCAGGGTCACCAGGATCTCGGAGCCGTGGCCGCCCAGGGCCTCGTCCGAGGCGTTGTCGATCACCTCCTGCACGATATGCAGGGGGTTGTCGGTCCGGGTGTACATGCCGGGGCGCTGCTTGACCGGCTCCAGGCCCTTCAGGACCCGGATGGAGGATTCGCTGTACTGACTGGTTTTGCTCGCCATGGAGTCGCTACGAAAGTGATTGTCCCGGCTGCACGGGGCGCACAACTGTGCACGCGCCGGGGCACCGGGCACTGCATTGTAATGGAAGCGGGCGCGGGCAATCCCGTGGAAAAGGGATTGCGCTGGGTGCCGGCGCTGGCGGCGCTTTGCCGCCCCCCCGCCACTTTTTGCCGGGGCGCCGGCAACGCGGGCGCTGCCGCACGCGTTTTTGCAAGCCGGGGTAAACTCGCCACCACCCGGCCCTGGCAAGCCTGATTGCCGTCCCGGCGCGGTTCAAAACAACAAGCACAGACTATCCATGTCGGCACCGCACTACCCGGCGGGACTGCCGCACACCGAGCCTAGACAATGCAAAACCGACAACTCTCCCTGACCACCGTGCTGGTGTGCGGCGGCCTGCTCGTCACCCTATCGATGGGTATCCGGCACGGCTTCGGCCTGTTCAACCTGCCGATCACGCAGGCCCACGGCTGGAACCGCGAGACCTTCGCCTTCGCGCTGGCGCTGCAGAACCTGATGTGGGGCGCCAGCCAGCCCTTTGCCGGCGCACTCGCCGACAAGTTCGGCGCGCTGCGCATCATGCTGATCGGGGTGGCGCTGTACGTGGCCGGCCTGGTGGTGATGGCGCTGGCCACCAGCGGCACCGCCTTCGCCACCGGCGCCGGCGTGATGATCGGCATCGCGCAGTCAGGTACCACCTACAGCATCGTCTACGGCGTGATCGGCCGCGTGGCCAGCCCCGAGAAACGCGTGTGGGCGATGGGCATTGCCGCCGCCGCGGGCTCGTTCGGGCAGTTCCTGATGATCCCGGTGGAACAGGGACTGATCTCCGGCATGGGCTGGCAGAACGCGCTATACGTGATGGCTTTGATGGCCTGTGTAATGCTGCCGCTGGCGCTGACGCTGCGCGAGCCGCGCGAGGCGGGCCACGCCGGCGGCCACCACCAGACCATCGGCCAGGCCGTCCACGAAGCCTTCGGCAACCGCAACTTCCAGCTGCTGACGCTGGGCTATTTCGTGTGCGGCTTCCAGGTAGTGTTTATCGGCGTGCACCTGGCGCCGTACCTGAAGGACCAGGGCCTGGTCGACCCGAAAGTCGCCGTCGTGGCGCTGGCGCTGATCGGGCTGTTCAACGTGTTCGGCACCTATACCGCCGGCGCGATCGGCCAGCGCCTGCCCAAGCGCTACCTGCTGGCGTTCATCTACCTGGCGCGCTCGGTGGTGATCGCCGGCTACCTGCTGCTGCCGCTGACGGTGGCCAGTACCTGGGTGTTCGCGGCGCTGATGGGCTTCCTGTGGCTGTCGACCGTGCCGCTGACCAACGGCATCATCGCCCAGGTGTTCGGCGTGAAATACCTGTCGATGCTGTCCGGGGTGGTGTTCTTCTCGCACCAGATCGGCAGCTTCCTGGGCGCCTGGCTGGGCGGCTTCCTCTATGACCGCACCGGTGGCTACAACACGGTGTGGCTGATTTCCATCGCGCTGGGCGTGATGGCCGCGCTGGTGAACCTGCCGATCCGCGAGCAGGCGCTGGTGCGCGCGCAGCCGGCGGCGGCATGATGGCCAAGGCCCGCGTCCGCGTGGCCAAGGCAACCGGGCTGGCGGTGCTGGCCGGGCTGCTGGCGCTGGGCTTCGTGGGCTATCTGCGGCCGGGTTTTATGGTCGATCTGACCAATATGGTGTTGGCGTGGTGCGGGTGACGCAGCCAGGCGCTCACACGCCCTCGCCCTTCGACTTCGCTTCCAGCACTTCCCAGCGCTCCAGCGCTTCCAGCAGTTCCATCTCGATCTCGTCGTGCCGGGTGCCCAGCTGCACGGCCTTGGGCGCATCGCTGACATAGAGCGAACCGTCTTCCAGCTGCGCCGAGATCGCCTTCTGCTCCGTTTCCAGCGCGGCAATGCGCTCCGGCAGGCCGTCCAGCTCGCGCTGCTCCTTGTACGACAGCTTGACGGTCCGGTTGGCACCGCGCGCCTCGCGCGAGTCCTTGCCCTTTGCCGGCTCGGCCGCCTTCTGTTCCGGCTTGCGCGCGGCCTGCAGCGCCGCGCTGCGGGCCGACTGCTCGACCCAGTCGGAATACCCGCCCACCGACTCGCGCCACACGCCATCGCCTTCGGCAGCGAGGGTCGAGGTCACCACGTTGTCCAGGAACGCCCGGTCGTGCGAAACCAGGAACACGGTGCCGCCATAGTCCTGCAGCAGTTCTTCCAGCAGTTCCAGCGTATCGATGTCGAGGTCGTTGGTGGGCTCGTCCAGCACCAGCACATTGGCCGGCCGCGCGAACAGGCGCGCCAGCAGCAGCCGGTTGCGCTCGCCGCCTGACAGCGACTTGACCGGCGAACGCGCGCGCTCCGGCGCGAACAGGAAGTCGCCCAGGTAGCTCATCACGTGCTTGCGCTGGCCATTGACCTCGACCCAGTCGCTGCCCGGGCTGATGGTGTCCGCCAGCGAGCGCTCCAGGTCCAGCGCGGTGCGCATCTGGTCGAAGTACGCCACCTGCAGGTTGCTGCCGTTGCGCACGGTGCCGCTGTCCGGTGCCAGCTCGCCCAGGATCAGCCGCAGCAGCGTGGTCTTGCCGGCGCCGTTGGGGCCGATCAGGCCGACCTTGTCGCCGCGCATGATGGTGGCGGTAAAGTCGCGCACCACCACCTTGTCGCCATAGGCCTTGCTGACGCCGGTCAGCTCCGACACGATCTTGCCGGAGCGATCGGCCTGCGACACTTCCAGCTTGACGTTGCCCTGTACTTCACGGCGCGCGGCGCGCTCGTTGCGCATCGCCACCAGCCGCTGGATGCGCGACACGCTGCGCGTGCGGCGCGCCTCCACGCCCTTGCGGATCCACACTTCCTCCTGCGCCAGCAGCTTGTCGAACTTGGCCTGCTCGACCTGCTCCGCGGCCAGCATCTCTTCCTTGCGTGCCTGGTAGGCGGCGAAGTTGCCGGGGAAGGACACCAGCCGGCCGCGGTCCAGTTCGATGATGCGGGTGGCGACGCGGTCGAGGAAGGCGCGGTCGTGGGTGATCAGCAGCACGCTGCCGCGGAAGCCCAGCAGTAGGTCTTCAAGCCAGCGGATCGCTTCCACGTCGAGGTGGTTGGTGGGCTCGTCCAGCAGCAGGATGTCGGGCTCGGCCACCAGCGCCTGCGCCAGCGCCACGCGCTTCTGCAGGCCGCCGGAGAGTGCCTCGACGCGCGTGTGCGAATCCAGTCCCAGCCGTGCCAGCGTGGTTTCGACGCGCGTGCGCAGCTGCCAGGCGCCGGCGGCGTCCAGCTCGGACTGCAGCCGGTGCAGCTCGGCCAGTGCGGCTTCGTCGTCATGATTCTCGGCGACCCGGTCGGCGGCGGCCTCGTAGCGCACCAGCAGGTCGTGCGCATCACCCATGCCCTGCGAGACGGCGTCGAACACGGTGATGCCCGGCTCGAACTGCGGCTCCTGCGGCACGTAGGCGGTGGTCACGCCGCTCTGGCGCGCGATCAGGCCGTCATCCGGCGCCGCCAGCCCGGCCACGATCTTCAGCAGCGAGGACTTGCCCGAGCCGTTGCGCCCGATCAGGCCCACGCGCTCGCCGGCCTCCAGCGAAAAGTCGGTGTGGTCGAGCAGGGCCACGTGCCCGAAGGCAAGCTGGGCGTCGGTGATGGAAAACAGGGCCATGGGATGGAAGGCGACGAGAGAAAGGCGGAGAAAGGACGGGGCGGCCTGCCAGGGCTGGCGTGGCACGGCAGCCCGCATTGTAGACGACCGGACGCAGCCGGAAGCCGCGCCCAAAAAGAAGGGCCCGCGCATTGCGGGCCCAAGAGTCTCTCCTCGGTGCCCTGCTCGCAAGGCACGGCGACAGAATATCAATGCGCCCCTGCGCGCTCCAGTCGGACAAGTCCGTAAGGGAAAGTCCCGGTCAACCGAGATCGCCAGCGATCGTTGCTTGCCGAGTACGCCCGCCCCCCGGCAGTTGTCTGCACCCGGCCCCGCATGGAACAATGGCTCGTCCTGCACCCGCCGGTGCCGGCACGACAAATACACGCAAACGCAGAGCCGGCGCCACAGCCGGCCAGAAATCGGAACGGGTGGTTGGCCGCCGGCCGCTGCCCGCGCCGGTTCCAGTCATTTCTGTACGGGGGTTACATTGATCGATCCGGGTCTGCGGGGCCTGCCTTCCTGCCGGAAGCTTGCGCCTGTGTTGTCTTTGCTTGCCTGTGCCGCCTTTGCTGGCGGCGCCCTGCCTGCGGCGCATGCCACCACCAACGCCGGCGCCGATACGGTGGCCGACGCCGACAGCGCACCGGTGCTGCGCCGCATCCGCCAGACCGGCGCGATCCGCATTGCCCACCGCGAAAGCTCGGTGCCGTTCTCCTTCCTGGCGGATGGCAAGCCCATGGGCTACGCCGTGGACCTGTGCCTGCGCGTGGCCGACGCCGTGCGCGGCGCACTGAAGCTGCCGTCGCTGCGCGTGGACTGGGTGCAGGTCACGCCGGCCTCGCGCATCCCCGCCATCGTCGAGGGCAAGGCTGACCTCGAATGCGGCTCCACCACCAACAACCGCGAGCGGCGCGAGCAGGTGGCCTTCACGATCCCCCACTACATCGCCGGCAGCCGCATGCTGGTCAAGGCGTCGTCGGGCATCACCAAGTGGCAGGACCTGCGCGGCAAGACCGTGGTCTCGACCACGGGCACGACGCCGCTGGCGACGCTGCGCAAGATGGACGAATCCGGCGCCATGCAGCTGCGCCTGGTGGAGGCAAAGGACCATGCGCAGGCGTTCGCCATGGTCGAAGCCGGCAAGGCCGACGCCTTCGTGATGGACGACGTGCTGCTGTACGGCCTGCGCGCCAACGCGGCCAAGCCGGCCGAGTACCGCATCACCGGCGACCTGCTCACCATCGAGCCCTACGCCATCATGCTGTCGCGCCAGGACGCGGCCTTCAAGCAGCTGGTCGACAAAACGCTGGTGGCGTCAATCTACGACCAGGACACCCAGAAGCTCTACCGCAAGTGGTTCCAGGGGCCGATCCCGCCGCATGGCACCCGGCTCGACATCCCGATGAGCTACCTGCTACGCGATTCCTTCAAGTTCCCGAGCGACAAGGTCGCAGACTGACAGCCCCGCCGCGGGGGCGGCAAATTGGGACGGCCAAGGCACTTATGCGAAGATTGCGGCCCTGCCAATGTGCTTGTTGCCGCCCCATGACCACCGCTTCACTCAAAACCGACCTGTCCGTTCCCGCGCTCGTCGCCGGGCTGGTCGCCGCGCTGACCGGCTATACCAGTTCGCTGGTGCTGATGATCCAGGCCGGCCAGGCCGCGCACCTGACCGATGCGCAGATTTCGTCGTGGATCTGGGCGTTGTCGATGGGGATGGGGGTGACCACCATCGGCCTGTCGCTGGCGCTGCGCGTGCCGATCGTGGTGGCCTGGTCCACGCCCGGCGCCGCGCTGCTGATCGCCAGCCTGCCGGGCGTGCCGTACGCGGAAGCCATCGGTGCCTTCCTGCTGGCCTCGCTGATGATGATGGCCGCCGGCATGACCGGCTGGTTCGACAAGCTGATGCGTGCCCTGCCCGCCAGCATCGCCTCGGCGCTGCTCGCTGGCATCCTGTTCCGCATCAGCGTGGATGTATTCGTCCTGGCGCAGCACCAGACCGTGCTGCTGCTGGCGATGTTCGCCGCCTACCTGATCGGCCGCAAGCTGTGGCCGGCCTATGCCGTGCCGGGCGTGCTGCTGACAGGCGTGGTGGTTGCCGGGGGGTTCGGCCAGCTCGATTTCTCCGGGTTGCGGCTGGCCGTGGCCGTGCCGGTGTGGACCACGCCGGCGTTCTCGCTGTCGGCCCTTATCAGCATGGCGATCCCGCTGTTTATCGTTGCGCTGGCCTCGCAGAACATCCCCGGTCTGGCGGTGCTGCAGGCCGATGGCTACCACGTGCCCGCGTCGCGGCTGATCACGCTGACCGGCCTGGCCTCGGCGGTGCTGGCGCCGTTCGGCTCGCACGGGGTCAACCTGGCAGCGATCACCGCCGCCATCTGCACTGGCCCGCAGGCCGATCCCGACCGCAACCGCCGCTATACCGCGGCCGTGGTCTGCGGCGTGGGCTACCTGGTGGCGGGCACACTGGCCGCCAGCATCGCCGCGCTGTTCGCCGCCTTTCCGCGGGCGCTGGTGGTGGGCGTCACGGCGTTCGCGCTGCTGGGCTCGATCGCCAACGGCCTGACGGTCGCGATGCAGACCCCGGGCGAGCGCGAAGCGGCGTTGCTGACCTTCATGATCACTGCCTCCGGCATGACGCTGGCGGGCGTGGGCTCGGCCTTCTGGGGCGTGGTGGGCGGCATGCTCGCGTACTACGTGTTGCGGCCGCGTGCCGCCTGAGCCCCCGTCGCTACAGCATCAGGAAGGCCACGTCCGCGGCGCTGATTGCCTCCGGCGGCACGCCCCTGCGGCGCTGGAACAGCACGTGCTGCAGCACGCGCTCGCGGTGCGCGACAAAGGTCTCCGGATCCAGCCCCAGCGCCATGCGCGCATAGTGCTCGGCCATCAGCTTGTAGACGCGATGGCGCACCAGCAGCATTTCGTGGTCCGCCTGGAGCCGGCTCATCGCTGCCGTGTGGTCATCCTCCAGCTGGCGCATGCCAACCACAACGCGGGCATGCATGCCGCGGTAGCGATCGACCTCCGCATGCGCTTTGCGCAAGTCCTCGCGCAGCGACCGCACCTCCTGCATCAGCTTCAGGTTGTGCTGCACGCCGCGCTGGATGCGGGTGGCCTCCTCCAGCGCATGATCCGCCGCGGCGATGGTGTCCTGCCATGGGCTCACGTCCGCCGCAGGCTCCGTGTCCCCAAATTGCGATGACGGCCAGACGGCCGTATCGGCAATGCCAGTGTGATGCATACCGCTCCCCTTGCCACATGCCCGCCGCCGGCATCGTGAGGGTTCGTGCCGGCTTGTTCGGGCTGAATACCGCGACTGCTCTTCGTTGTCTTTTGACGCGAGCCGGCGTGGGCCCCGCTTTTTTCTTATGCGTCATTCAAGACCGCCTTGCCGCATCGCACAACCACCGCAAAGGAGGGAGGAGGCTTTGGCGCAACATGACAGGGGCGCTAAGATGCCGGACTGGCCGACCCTTTCGCCCCACAGACGCGTCCCCATGAACGGTTACCTGCTCCTCGCCCTTGCCATCATTGCCGAAGTCATCGCCACCAGCAGCCTGAAGGCGTCGCAAGGCTTTACCCGGCTCTGGCCCAGCGTGCTGGTGGTTACCGGCTACGTTGCGGCGTTCTATCTGCTGATGCTAGTGATGCGGACGGTGCCGGTGGGGATCGCTTACGCGATCTGGAGCGGGGCCGGGATTGTGTTGGTGTCGCTGATTGCCGTGGTGTTGTACCGGCAGATTCCCGACCTGGCGGCTTGCCTGGGGATTGGATTGATCATTGCGGGCGTAGCGGTGATCCAGTTATTTTCCAAAACCAGCGCGCATTGATCAACGGCTTGGAGCCGTTGAGAGGTAAATCTACTGCCGGACGGCCCCGCATCGCGCCCGCCGCCTGTCCCCTCGGTGCGGTAACCATTTGATACAGCCGCCTGGCAATATCACTTGCTATGCTCGGCCGCTATCTTCTACTCCAGCCAAACTACCATGCCAGAAAAGGCGCCGCTGGCCATCCTTGGCCTGCTGTTCATAATGGCCTCCGCGGCCAATGCCGACGCACTCCCGCATGGCCATCCGGTCGACTACCGAAGCCCCGGCGGAGAATTCAAGGAGAAGTACCGCAGCGGCCCTTGCGAAATCGAACGTGAACAGAAGCGCGATGGGGAGTACAAGGAAGAGCGCAAATGCGAGGACGGCCCGCGCGGCTATGAACAGAAGGAAAAATTCCGCAAGGGGCCTTGCAAGATTGAGCGCGAGTGGAAGAGGGATGGCAAGTATGAGGAAAAGGTCGAATGCAAGCCATGAGCGACGCGGCTTGCCCAGCCCAGTGGAGGCGACCTACTTCTTCCAGGACGGGAAGGCCCGGCGTTTCTATGGTCCCGCCGACAGGAATCGAACCTGTATCTAGCGCTTAGGAGGCGCTCGTTCTATCCATTGAACTACGGCGAGGGGACCCGGAAGCAGGCTGGGAGTATATCAAAAACCTCTTGCGAACAGGCACAAGTCCGGGCCCGTGTCGCCGGCGCGGGAATTGCGGGGCCGCTGACGGTGCCGCGGCGTCAGTGCATCTGGATATCAGCCGCGAACGCCAGCGCCTGCCCCAGCGACTCGCACTCGGTGAGGTTGCCGAAGTCGTCCGTCACGCATACATCCCGGTGCGCGCAGGGTGTGGTCCGAACAATGCTCAATCCGAGCAGGTTCAACGGTTCGACTATGGTCACCAAGATCAGCATGACGCCCCTCGCAGTGATGCGTGAGACATCAGTGTCCCGGCCGCACACGCGTGCATCGGTGGTCTACTGCACATAGCAGGGTGTTTTCTGGCCCTGCGGCACCAATTTCCCCACTTCGGAGGCCATTCCATGTCGCAAATGGCGATCAGTGGCGGCGGCTCCCCCCGGCAAGACGCCCGGACGAAGCCAGCCGGGCCGCCTGGCCGGTGCGCCGCAGCGCACGGCGCCCCGGGCGGTGGCGGCCGCGGGCGCAGTTGGCGGCGGTGGTGCAGCTGCGGTGGCAGGCTTGTCCGCGCAGGTTGCAGCGCAGTTCCCAGTCGATCAATCCGGACATGGCGGGCTCCTTAGTTCGGTGGCGGCCGCGCGGTTCAGGCGAGGCCGAGGTTCATGCCGCCCAGATGGGCTTGCAGCAGCACGCCCAGCAGCAGCCAGCCGATCTGCAGCGCGGCGCGCGGACGGCGCATGCAGGTTTCCACCTGTTCGCTGCGGCTTTCGCCGGACAGACACCAGGAGCAGAAGTGCTCGCAGTTGTTGGTCAGCAGGCGGTAGGCGTTTTCGCCCAGGCGGGAGCGGGCGCGTTCGACAGCGTGCGGGCCGGCGAAGCGTGCGCAGGGTTCGGGCTTGACGGCGATGCCATGGCCGGCGGCGAAGCCTTCGAGCGTGGTTTCTTCGACCGGGGCGGCTTGCAGCGCGCGGGCAAAGCCGGCGTAGTGGATGACGCGGCCAGCACCGGCATAGATGCCATGGTGGACGTAGCCATGGCGTTCGGTCACCAGGTGGGCGCCGAGCGGCAGCAGGTCGGCGTGGTGATCGTCGCTACCGTATTCGTGTTGTGGGTCCTGGGTGTTCATGGCTGGCCTCGATCTGTCTGGTTGCTGCAGGCATTGCTGCTTCGTGCCAGACCAACCGCATCAACCATGCCAATGGCAGGGAGGCACAACGGGACAAGGCTTTCCGGGAAATCCAAGGGTTTTGGCGGGGGTGACCTGTCTGACGGCAGCCAACCGCGCTGCGGCAAATCTGTTGGCTGGCGGCCACCACTCGCTCCGCGCCAGGACGACTGCGCGGGCCGGCGGGGAACCCGCGCGGTGGATACGCTGTGGTGGGTGGAGCCCGACACTGTCCGCCCGGTGTGTCGGGCATCCGCCAACGTGGCCCGCCTCCAGGCGTGTGCCCCATCGGCCCCACCCCACCTGGCAGGCCGCGCCAGTCCTGGGATTCCAATGTCTTCCTCCCGAACCCGCCGCTTGGCACGCGCCTTGCTCAATACCGGTACCACCCCCGGCGCCCCGCCGCTTTCACCGGAGACCGATTATGGCCACCCTCGCAATCAACGACCTCGGCACCTGCCGCGAACTTGCTCCCGCCGCCATGGCCCGCGTGCGCGGCGCCGGCGGGCAGTGGGTGTTCGGGTGGATCCGCCCGTTCGTGCCGTCGTCGCCGTTGCCAGGCGGGACCGTGATCAACTTTTACGAGATCAACTACAGCTTCTATGCTGATCAGATGAACAACCAGTTCCAGAACATCGATATCCGTAACAACGCGCCAAACGCCAATATCAATGTTCAGGGCGACCAGGGCGCGAGGAACGACGGCCGGCTGATCTGAACGTCAGCGCCGTCGTGGCTGCGCCCCGGCCGCGCCGGGGCTTTACGCGGACCGGAGACAAGATTGGGCTTCGACTCGCATTTCCAGTGGACCTCGGCGGCGTGCACGGACGTCGGGCGGGTCCGTGAGCGCAACGAGGATGCCTGCCTCGACCTGCCCGGGCAACAACTATGGGCGGTGGCCGACGGCATGGGTGGCCATGCCATCGGCGACTTCGCCAGCCAGGCGGTGGTGCAGGCGCTGGCCGCGCTGCCGGCGCAAGCCCGGCTGGAAGACCGGCTCGACGCCACGCGCGCGGCGATGCTGGGTGTGAACCTGGCGCTGGTCGATGAAGCCGCGCGCCTGGGTGTGCGCTGCATCGGCAGCACGGTGGTGGTGCTGCTGGCCGGCGACCGCCGCTGTGCCTGCCTGTGGGCGGGCGACAGCCGGCTGTACCGCCTGCGGGGCGGCCAGTTCGCCCGCCTCACGCGCGACCACAACCAGGTCGAGCGCCTGCTGGCGCGCGGGCTGATCACGCCGGAAGAAGCGCGCCACCATCCCGCCCAGAACACCATCACGCGCGCAGTGGGTGCGGCGGCAACGCTGGTTCCGGAGCAGTTGCTGACCGATGTGGCGGACGGCGATGTCTTCCTGCTGTGCAGCGACGGCCTGAGCAACGAAGTCGACGATGACGACATCGCCACCGTGCTGGCGCAGCAGGACGTTGCGCAGGCCGCGCAGACGCTGCTGCAGATGGCGCTCAATGCCGGCGGCCGCGACAACATATCGGTGGTGGTAATCCGCGCCGCGGATCCCTACGGCTCGGACAAGACCCTGGTGAATCCCGAGCTGGACACCTAGCTGCAGCAGCGGCGACCCTAGCCCTTGCCGCCTTCGGCCTGCCGATTGGCGCGGAAGTCCTTCGAGTGGATCCCGTGCTTCTTCAGCAGCATCTGCAGGTGCGAGCGGTTCATGTCGAAACGCCGCGCCAGTTCGGCAACGGTGCCGCCCACTTCCTGCAAGCCCCGTTCGAGAAACGCCCGCTCGGCCTCGTCGCTGGCGGCGCGCTTGGCTTCGCTGAGGGAAGTCGCCATGGTGATGTCGGCGCTGGCGGTGCCGCTGCCCACCACCGCCAGCGTGGCCGGCTTGGGCCGGATGTCCTGCGGCAGGTGCGCCAGGTCGGCCGTATCGCCGGCCAGGCATGACAGCCGGTACATCAGGTTGCGCAGTTCGCGGATATTGCCCGGGTAGTCGTAGTGCAGCAGGAAGTCGCGCAGCCGCGGCGTCAGCTTGAGCGGCCGGCGCTTGAGCATGCCGGCGGCCTCGTCACTGAAGTACGACACCAGCAGCGGGATTTCGTCGCGCCGCTCGCGCAGCGACGGCAGGCTGACGTGGATCACGCTCAGGCGATAGAACAGGTCCTCGCGGAAGGTGCCGGCCTGGCTCATGCGGCGCAGGTCCTTGTTGGTTGCCGCGACGATGCGCGTATCCACTGAGATCGCCTCGTCCGAACCAACGCGCTGGATCTCGTGCGCTTCCAGCACGCGCAGCAGCTTGACCTGCCCGGTCAGCGGCAGCTCGCCGATCTCGTCCAGGAAGATGGTGCCGGTATGCGCGCTCTCGAACTTGCCGCGCCGGTCGTTGCTGGCGCCGGTGAAGGCGCCCTTCTTGTGGCCGAACAGCTCGGATTCAAGCAGGCTGTCGGGGATCGCGCCGCAGTTGACCGAGATAAACGGCTTGTCGGTGCGCGCGCCATTGGCGTGGATCACCTTGGCCATCAGCTCCTTGCCGGTGCCGCTCTCGCCGTCGATCAGCACCGGCAGGTCAGTCGGCGCGGCCTTCTCGGCGATCTCCAGTGCCTCCAGCAGCTTGGGGTTGTCGCCAAAGGTGCCTTCGAAAATGAAACTGCGCTCCATCAATGCCTGGCGGCGCTCGCGCGGCATGCGCTCGACTTCTTCCTGCGGCGGCGCCGCCTCGGTCGCCGAGGCCGCCTGCACGAAGCGCTCCTTGTGCGACAGCCCCATCACCTCGTCGCGCAGCGTGGTGGCCTGCTTGAGCAGCTTCTCGATCTCCGGGCGGTCAAGCCGCGACGCCCAGCGCAGCGTCGAGCGCAGGATCTCGATCTTCTCGATCAGCCCGGCGAACGACACCGGGGACGTGACCGAGGCGGGGGTGGCACCCTGGTTGTATAGCTTCATGCGGCACTCAGTTGCTTCTGCACCAGTTGGAAATACATGCCCTTGCGCTCGAGCAGCTCCTCGTGCCGGCCCTGCTCGACGATGGCGCCTTCATACAGCACCAGGATCTTGTCGGCCTGCATGATGGTGCTGAGCCGATGCGCGATGATCACCGCGGTGCGCCCGCGCAGGATCTCCTGCATATTGGCCAAGATGTTGCTCTCGGACTGCGTGTCGAGCGCCGAGGTGGCCTCGTCGAACACCAGCAGGCGCGGGTCGTGGTACAGCGCGCGGGCAATGCACAGGCGCTGGATCTGCCCGCCGGAGAGCCCGATGCCGCGCTCGCCCACCACCTGCTCGTAGCCCAGCGGCAGCTTGCTGATAAAGGCATGGGCGTCGGCCATGCGCGCCACCTCCTCGATGCGGCGCCGGTCGGGGCTGTCGTCACCGCAGGCGATGTTCTCGGCGATGGTGCCCGAGAACAGCAGGTTGGACTGCATCACGTAGCCCACCTGCGCGCGGTAGAACGCCGCGTCGATCACGTTGAGGTCATAACCATCCACCGTCATCGCGCCCTCGGTGGGCTTGTAGAAGCCCACCAGCAGCTTGGCCAGCGTGGTCTTGCCCGAGCCGCTGCGCCCGACGATGGCCACCATCTCGCCCGGGCGGATGGTGAAGCTGATGTTCTCCAGCACGTAGGGCGTGTCCTCGCCGCCGTAGCGGAAGTACAGGTCCTTCATCACGATCTCGCCCTGCAGGTCGGGCAGCATCACGCGCGACAGCACGTCCTGCGGCTTCTGCTCGGGCTCCAGGTCGAGCACGTCGCCCAGGCGCTCCATCGCCACGCCGGCATCGTTGAGCTGGCCCCACAACGCCACCAGCCCCATCAGCGGCGCCAGCACGCTGCCCATGAAGGCGTTGAAGGCGATCAACTGGCCGATGGTCAGCTCGCGCTCCAGCACCAGCGTCGCGCCCACCCACAGTACGGCGATGGTGGTGGCCGCGTTGAGCAGCTGGCTCACCAGCCCCACCAGGATATGGAAGGCCTGCGCCTTGTACTGCGCCTCCAGCGCCTTGGTGTACTTGCGTTCCCAGCGCAG
Organism: Cupriavidus sp. DF5525; assembly: GCF_040149425.2. Taxonomy (NCBI): domain Bacteria; kingdom Pseudomonadati; phylum Pseudomonadota; class Betaproteobacteria; order Burkholderiales; family Burkholderiaceae; genus Cupriavidus; species Cupriavidus sp. DF5525. Next base: position 3,385,923 of record NZ_CP168265.1, read on the forward strand.
CCGCACCGGGCGCTCGATGCCCATGCCCTTGACGGTCTCGGCGCCGCCCAGCGTCTCCATCAGGTAGGCCTTGGCATCGGTCGAGGCGGCGAACACCTCGCGCGCATAGGTCTTGACCTTGGGCGTCACCACCACCGTCAGCGCCGCGATCGGGATCACGAAGGCGATCAGCAGCAGCGTCAGCTTGACGTTGTAGAGGAACATGATGGTGAAGTAGATAAACACCATCAGCAGGTTCAGCGCCGTGGTCACCGTCGATTCGGTCAGGAAGGCGCGGATGGTCTGGTTCTCCTGGAAGCGCGCGAAGATGTCGCCAGTCTTGCGCTTGGCAAAGAACGACAACGGCAGCGACAGCGTGTGCTTGAAGAAGTGCGACATCATGGCGAAGTCCATGTTGCGCACCATGAAGTTGGCGAGATACGCGCGGATCGTCGCCATCAGCTGCGAGAACACATTGGAGATGATCAGCCCCACGATCAGCAGGTGAAGCAGCCCCACGTTCTGGTGCACCACCACGCCGTCCAGGATGTTCTGGATGATCAGCGGCGGCACCACGCCCAGCATCTGGATCACGAAGGTGGCCAGGAACAGGTGCGCCAGGATCTTCTTGTACGGCGCGAGATAGCCGATGAATCGCAGCCACGGCGAGCGCGATACCGACAGCTGCGTCATGCTCTCGCCCGGCGAGAACAGCAGGCAGGTACCGCTCCAGCCTCGCTCGAACTCCTCCGCGCTCATCTTGCGGAAGCCGATGGCCGGGTCGGCCACCCACACCCAGCGCGACGAGATCCCGTACACCACCACGTAGTGGTAGCCCTCCCAGTGCACGATAAAGGGCAGCTCGAAGCCCATCAGCGAATCGCGCGTGCACTGCACCCCGCGCGTGGTGAAGCCGAGCGATTCGCCCGCGCGCGCCAGGCTGTCGAGCGTGGCGCCCTGCGTGGTTACGTTGGCGAGCTCACGTAGTTTGCCCAGCGTCATCGGGATACTGTAGTGCCGGCAGATCATCGCCAGGCAGGCGGCGCCGCAGTCCATCTCCTCGGCCTGCTCCACCAGCGCAAAGCGGCGGATCAGCTTTTCGCCGAGCTCGGGCTTGGATTGCAGGTCCAGCAGCACCGGGCGCTTGCGCCGTTCGGCCAGCTTCTTCTGTCGATGCAGTTCGCGGTCGAGCGCCCGGATGCGCTCTTCCAGCACCTCGCGCAGGCGCGGGTTGCGCTCCAGGATCAGCTGCACGGTCTTCTCCGGGATCACCAGCAGGCGCACGTCGGTCTCGGCAATGGCCGAGGCCAGCTGCTCCTGCCGCATCACGCAGGCGCGCTCGCCGAAGACATCGCCCTGCCCCAGCGTCGCCAGCGGGAATTCGCTGCCCTCTTCGCTGCGCACGACGCGCACGGTGCCCTGGCGCACCACGTAGAGGCGGCGGTCCTCGCGCCCCTCCTGCTTCAGGATCTCCTTGCCGGCCGCCACGCGCTTGACGCCGACGCTGCGCACGGCGTCTTCCAGCTCCTGCTTGTCGAGCTTGCCGCGCAGGTCGAACAGCCGCGCGACAAAGCCGCCGGCCGAACTGATCGCAACATAGCTGGTGATAAAGGCGAGCGCCGCGGGGTTGCCGGCCACTACCGGCTCGCCCACGCTGCGCGGGATCATCAGCAGCTCGGTCTTGCCCGAGGCGCGCACCGACGACTCATGCCGGTATTCGCGCAGCAAGGCGATATCGGCAAAGACCTCGCCGGCCTTGCGCACGCCCATGCTGATTTCCTTGCCGTGCTCCTCGTTGAACACGCGCACCGAGCCGGACTTGACGATAAACAGGCCCGGCGCCGCATCCCCCGCGTTGCAGACGGTGTCGCCGAAGCCGAAGGTCAGCACCTGCGCGGCATCGGCCAGGCGCCCCAGCTCCTCCGGCGTCAGCACCGACAGGATCTCGACGGTGGCGAGGAAGGCGGCCAGCGCCGACGCTGCCTCCGGCTTTTCCGGGGCAGCCGGGGCGGCGGGATCGCCGGTCTCGCTAGCGGGCTTCGATGACATGTTCCTGCGCCCTGGCCATCAGCCAGTCCTCGCGCAGCAGGCGGCGCACTTCCACCGCCACGTCGCCGTCGAGCGTGGCCGGGTGTTTCTCGCGCACCAGGAAAACTTCGAAGAAGGAACGGTCAGCGGCCGGGAACGGCCCCAGCAGGTCGCCCGGCTCGGCATTGAAGACCTTGGCCTCGATATCGGTCTTGAGCGAGCCGCGCAGCACCTTGCCGATCTCGCCGCCGCGCTCGCGCGTGTCGGCAATGGAATGCTCGCGCGCCATCTCGGCAAAGGCGTCGGGATCGTCCTGCAGGTACGAGATCAGCTCCTTGGCCTTGCCCTCGCTATCGACCACGATATGGCTGACCTCGATGCTGTCGAAGCGCGGCGAGTTGAGCGCAAAGTACTCCTGCACCGCGGCCTCGCTGCACACCTGCTCCATCATCCGTTCCTGGTACAGGCTGTCGGTGATAAAGGCCTCGAACTCGTCCAGGCTGACGTTCAGCGCATCCAGGTAGTGATTCATGTCGGCCGCGCGGTGGAGGCCCTGCACACGGCGGAACTGGTCGGCGCGCTCCTGGATTTCCTCGGGCGTGACCAACAGGCCCTGCCGCTTCGCGGCGTGCACGGCCAGCTTGTCGCGCACCATCTGCTCGACCAGGCCTTCGAACTGCCCGGTCAGCTTGAGCAGCCGCACGAACTCCTCGACGCCGAGCACCTCGTCGTCGATACGCACAATGCCAGTCATTTCTCGGCTCCTTTGACGGCCCCCTGCGCTGGCGCACCGGGCTGTCCACATCGGCTGTTTTCGTGTTTCCCCCGGCTGCGCTACCCGGCCACCTCACGGAAGGGGTCTAGCCCCAGGTCGATCAGGCGGCGTTCGCGCACCACGATCTCTGCCGTGGCGGTCATGCCGTAACGCAACGGATACTTGTTGTCGGCCACGGCGTAGTAGTCGCGTGCCAGGCGCACGCGGCCCTCGTAGACCGGCTGCTTGTCCGGCCCCGGCTTGGTGGCGGGCGAGATGAATTCCAGCGTGCCTTCGATGATCCCGTAGCGCTGGTACGGGAAGGCGCTGAACTTGAGCTTGACCGGCAGGCCTTCGCGCAGGAAGGCGCGGTCGCGCTCGGCAATGACGATCTTGACAACCGGGCGCGCATCCTTGGGTGCGATGCCGCCCAGCGGCGTGTTGGCCTGCACCTTGTCGCCGCGCTGGGTGGAGGTGACATCGGTGATCACGCCCGACACCGGCGCCAGGATCAGCAGGAAGTTGTCCTTGTCGATATTCTCGAAGCGGATGCGCGCCGCGGCGTCGGCCACCAGCCGCGCGGTCTGTACCTGCAGGCGCAGCTTGTCCTCGGTATTGGCGATCTCGCGCAGCGCGGCGTCGTACTGCACGCGCAGCCCGGCCAGGTCCTGGCCGCTGCTTTCGAGCTCGGAGCTGGCCTGCGTCAGCTCCCGGCCCAGCCGCGCATCCAGCTCGGCCAGCCGCGACTGCGCCACGCGCAGGTTGTTTTCCGCATCCTGCGCCGCCGCGCGCTTGGCATCCACCTGCGACTGCGACACCCCGCCGCCGCCAGGCAGTGCCAGCAGCCGCGCATAACGATCCTGCTCCTGGCGCGCGAACTCGCGCGCACGCCGGGAGTTTTCCAGGTTGCTGCGCGCTTCCTGCAGCTGCGCACGCTGCTGCTCGGCCAGGCGCGCGGTGCCCTCGGCGAGGCGGTTCTCATGCTGGCGCGTGGCCACGTCGATCTGCTGCTTGAGCGCGGCCGCCCTGCGCTCCATCAGCGCCTTCTTGTCGGGGAACTGCTTCCATTCGCGTTCGGAGTCTTCCAGCTTGAGCTGCGCTTCCAGCGCATTGGCCGCGGCTTCGATCGCGCCGCGCGCATTCAGGCGCGCCAGCACGTCGTCCTTGGATACCGGCTGCCCTTCGGCCACGTAGAGGTCGGCCAGCTCGCCGTCCACCGGGGCATAGAAGCGCCGCACCTCGGATTCCGGCGCCAGCGTGCCCTGCGCCGTAACAATGACATCGGCATGCCCGACGAACGACCACACCAGCGCGCACAGCACCAGCGCGAAGGTGGTCACGATGGTCAGCAAGCCCAGGCGCGACGGCTCGGCGCTGAGCAGGCCGATGCCTTCGGCGCTGTGGTCTTCCAGCGCCTCGGTCAGCGGCTTGAGACCGCCCTGGCGGGAGTCGTCCTTCATGGCTGCCCCGCTTGCTGTGGCGCCGCGCTGCTCACTGCGTCCCGGGCCGGCGCCTTGCCGGTGTCTTCGCCGCCGATCAGCTCCAGCTTGGTCTTGAGCACGGCGGGATCGAGCACGCTGCGCAGCTCGCGCAACGCCTGGCGCTGCTGGTCGGCCTCGGCGCGGATTTCTTCCTCGACCTTGGCGAGCTGCGCCAGGTCGGCGCTTTCGCCGGCGCGCAGCTGCGTGAAGATGCGCATGCCCTGGCGCGCGTCTTCCTGCGCCTGCGACAGCAGCCGGGCCTGCGCGCGGAACTTGGGCGAGATGCCGGGCTCGAGCCGCTGCTCGCTGCCGATCACGCCGTTGCTGCGGTACTGCTTCCACGCAACGACGGCGCTTGTCATCAGTTCGCGCGCGCGCCGCAGTGCGCTGTCGCGCACGCCGTTGACGTCGGCCTCGACCGCCTTGGCGAAGTAGCGGTCTTCATCGGCGTCGAGCATGGCGTAGAAGCCCAGCAGCCGATCCTCGTAACCCGTGCCGCCGCGCGCGGACTGCAGCTCGGCATATTGCGAGGCCACCTTCTGCTTGTGCGCGAGGTCGCGCGCGAGGTCATCGGCCCACGGGCCGCCGTTGATCTGCTTCAGCCCGGCAAGCGCGCCGGTGGTGTCGCCCTGCTGCCACGCCTTGGCCGTGCTGGCGTACTGGCGCGCCATTTCCGGCGGCGGCAGCCGCGCTGCCAGGCTGGCGAACTGCGCCTGGAACGGCGGCGTAACAAAGCGGCTGTCAGCCAGGCGTGCTACCAGCGCACCGGGCCGGCGCGCGCGCAGCGCCTGCATCAGCGCGGTATAGCGGTCCAGGTCGGCCTGCACGCGATCGAGGCCCGCCAGGCGCGGGTATTTCTCGCGGTATTCCGCGATGACCGGCTGCAAGGCCTCCGGGCGGTCGCGGCCGAGTTCGGCGGCGATGGTGGCGTTGAGCCGGTCGATCGCCGCCAGGTAGACGGACGCATCATTCTGCAGCCGGCGCACGTCGCTCAGCGCGTCCGCATAGAGGTCGCGGAATGCCGGTACATCGCCCGCGATGCGGCCGAGCGCGCGCTGGTGCGCGATGGTGTCCTGGTTCCAGTACGCCAGCAACTGGCGGATCGGCGCCTCGTCGGTGTAGAGGCGGATCGGCGCGTCGGCGCCGCGCTGCGCGGTAAAGCGCTCGAGCCGGCCGATCCAGTCGATTTCCTCCACCAGAGCGCGCGCGTCGGCGTTGTGCGCACCGAGCTTGCGCATCTGCGCCAGTGCGGCGTCGGCGCCGCTGAAATCGCCCGCCTTCAGCTTTGCCGTCCACGCGGGCACGTAGCCGCGCAGCAGCGCCTCGGTGCCGATAGCCTGCACCTGGGCATCGTCGGGATGGCGCGCCAGGTAGTCGTCGGCAGCCTGCGCCGCGCGGGGGTGGTCGCCGGCGGCAAACAGCGCCTGCACTTCGCGCTCCGCTGCGCCGCGCCAGTAGACGGCCGCGCCCGCCAGTATCGCCAGCAACAGCAACGCGCCGCCCCAACGCGCCGCGCGCCGTGTGCGCGCAGGATCGTCCAGGCCGAACTGCTTTGCGCCCTCGGCCAGCAACAGCGCGACGCGTCCGCGCTTGCGCCGCGCATGCGCGGCGTCGTGCGCCGCGGTGGCGGCCGCGGCTTGCGCTTCAGCGTCGGCATTGACTTCATCGTCCTGCTGCGCGGCGTAGTCGACGCAGAAGATATCGAGGAAGGAGTCGGCCGCGCCGACGAAAGTGGTGCGGTCATCGTCGTCGTCCGCGGCCGTTGTCGGGGATGCGGGTGGCGCGTCTGGTGCAGCGGCAACAGGCTGCAGTATCGCGTGCGTCGCGGTGGCATCGCCATCATCCGTGCGCTGGACCTGTGCCTTGTAGACAAAGTGGTTGCCACCGAAGGCGATCAGGTCGCCGTCGTCCAGCGGCACGCCGTGGTCCGTCAGCCGCTTGCCGTTGACGAAGGTGCCGTTGGTGCTGCCCAGGTCTTCCACGAACGGCACGCCGCCCTTCAGGTAGACATGCGCATGGCGGCGCGACAGGTAGTTGACCTGCTGCGGATAGCTGTCGCGGTAGCGCGCGAAGGCATCGTCGGCCTTGCTGATCAGGTACGGGAAGCCGTCCAGGTGGATCGGGTGCAGCCCGACGTCGCCGCGTTCGGGCACCAGCGTCAGCGCCACGCGTGGCGGCTCGGGCTGTGTCGCGCGCGGCGACAGCCGCACGCGGAACGACAGCGCGGGGCCGAAGGCCACTTCGTCGCCATCGGACAGCTGCGCCGGCTGTCGCGCCACCGCCGCGCCGTTCACGCGCGTGCCGTTCTTGCTGCCGAGGTCGGCTACATAGACCGCGCCATGTTCGGCAAAGATGCGCGCATGGCGGCGCGACAGGGGCGCGGCCAGTTCTTCCGGGTAGGCGGCAAACGGCCGCTCGGTCCGGCCAACGGCGAAGAGCTCTTCGTCGATGCGGATCTCGCCGAGTTCCGGGCGCGACACGGGCGTCAGGAACACATCGAATTCCTGCGCGAAATCCTGGGAGAACTCCCGCGTGAATCCCTGGGCCATTTTCACCGGCATTTCCATGATCAGTGCTTCGTCAGGAGCCATGTTTCCAGCGAGCCAACAGCACGGCTGCCGCGGCGGCCGGCCAGGGGGGTGAAGCGACTAAGAACATAGTAGGCGACGGCTTAGGCTAGTCAATCGGCCGCGGTGTGCGCGGGTGGCACCGTAGCGACACATTCGGTATGGCAAGTGGCGGGAATAAGGGGCTCGGTGCGCAACCCGTTGCGTACGCCGGCATCACGTGGATAGCGGGCCGGCACCGTAGACAGCATTTATTGAGGGGGATTCGAGGCCGTGTTGCGCACATCCGTATCGGGCCAGCCACCGCCAAGCGCCTTGTACAGCGTGACGGTGTCGGCCAGGATCTGTTGGTGGACCGCCAACAATTGCAGCTGCGCAGTCAGCAGCGAACGCTCGGTCTCGAACACTTCCAGCTGCGAGACCACGCCCTCCCTGAGCTGCGCCTCGATCTGCGCGGACACGACGCGCAGCTGCTCGACCTGCTGCTGCAGCTCGATGCGTTGCTTCTTATGCGCGTCGACATTGACCAGTGCACTCTCCACCTCTTCGAAAGCCGTCATCACGGTGCGGCCATATTCGTTTTCCGCCACGCCCACCTGTGCCTCGGTGGTCTTCACGCGGGCGCGTACGTTCGGGTCGAGCATCGGCAGGTTGATGCTGGGCATGAAGCCGAAGGTGAAGGACTTGAGCAGGTCGCTCAGGGCAAAGCTGGCGGTGCCGCCGCGCGCGGTCAGGCTGATGGTGGGCAGCTGCGCCAGGCGTGCCTGGCCGACGATGTTGTAGGCCGCCAGCACACGGTATTCAGCGGCCACGACATCCGGGCGGCGCGCCAGCAACTGCGACGGCAGCCCGGCCGGCACCGCGGGCGGCTGCACGCGGTCCTGCAGGCGCCCGGCCGGCACCTTGAGATTGCCCGCGGGCACCCCGACCAGCGTGGCCAGCGCGTTTTCCGCCACGTCGCGCGAACGGCGCAGCTCCAGCAGGTCCTTGTTGAGGCGGTTGATTTCCGCCTGCTGCTGCATCACGCGGATCTTGGGCACCAGACCGTTCTGGTACATGGCCTGGTAGGTGGACAGGATCTGCCCGTTCTTGGCGACGGTGCGCGCCTGCTGCTCGATCTGCTCATCGAACTGCAGGATCTGGAAGTAAGTAGTCGATACATTTGACACCAGCGTCAGGTAGCCGGCGCGCCAGTCGGCCTCCGTCGCGCTGAACTCGGCGGTCTGGGCCTGCACGCCCTTCTCGACCTTGCCCCAGATATCGATGTCCCAGTTCAGCTGGGCGGCGGCGTTATAGGTCCAGGTGGACTTCTGCCCGGTGGTCTTTTCGAAGCTTGCGCCGGCGCCGATATCGATCACGGGCAGCGCGCCGGCACGCGCCTCGCCGATCTGTGCGTTGGCCACGCGGATGCGCGCCGCCAGCACCTTGATGTCGTAATTGCCGCTGAGTGCCTGCTCGATCAGCTTGTTCAGGTAGGGATCGTTGAAGCCATGCCACCAGTTGGGCTGCACCGCGTCGGCCGGCGATACCGTGATCGAGTCCTGGCGCGTCCATTCGGCCTTGGCCGGCGTTTCGGGGCGCTGGTACACCGGCGGCCGGAAGTCGGCGCAGCCTGCCAGCAATGCCGCGCAGGCGGCCAGTGCGGTCAGCCAGCAGCGCGGCACCAGGGTTGGCGAGGCAATGAGGGATTCAGGCACGATAGCTTCCTGCGTGCGACAGCGGCGGAACGTGTCGGGGCGTATTGGGGATACCGCCCTGGCGTGCGCCGGGGCCGCGATGTCTGTCTGTATTGTGGTGCGCGCTGGCGCGCGCTCCAACCCCGATCTGCACGGGGTCAAGAAAAGCGCCGCGGGGACGCCCCCGCGGCGCGGCGCCATCTCAACAACCTTCTCAACGATAGATATTGTTGCTGGCGTTCTGGTTGGTATCCACATGCGAACGGACATGGTCGAGGAAGGCCGAGCCATTGCCGTTCAGATTCGTTACGGTCTGCATCTGCGCGATTTCCTGCTTGGCATTGATGCTGCTGTCGAACGCCAGCTTGATCGGGGCGTACACGGAGGCGAAGGGCAGGTAGGACAGGCCGCCGCGCACGGCGTGCATGCGCTTGCTGTCGAGGGTTTCGGCGGCGGACAGGTCTTTGATGGTCAGCGTGGTCATGATGGTCTCCGGGATCGGTAGTCAGTGCTTCGGTTCAGTTGGCCGGGGCGCGAGGGCTCAGCCGTAGATGTTGTTGGTGGCGTTCTGGTTGGTGTGCACGTTGGACTTGACGTGGTCCAGGAAGGCCGAGCCGTTGCCGTTCAGGTTGGTCACGGTCTGCATCTGCGCGATTTCCTGCGTGGCGGTGATGCTCTTGTCGATCGACAGGCTGAGCGGGTGAAACACCGGCATGAACGGCAGCAGGGCGCGGCCGCCGCGTACGGCGAGCATGCCCTTGCGGTCCAGGGTGTCGATGGTGGTCAGGTCGTTGATGGTCAGCGTGGTCATGATGGGCTCCGGTAGAGGAAGGTGTTGCCTTTGGGGTTAGGGTTGAGCATCGGGTTGGTGTCGCGCTCGGAGGGGATATCGCAGGGAGCGTGCCAGGGGGGCGGTTGTTTTTGTTGCCATCGCGCAAATGCCTGTAAACATGGGGATTTTGGCGTTTTGCGTGGTGGCGGGATGCGATGGTGCGCTGCTGGTGGAGGGTGGGCGTGGTGGATCGTGGCCAACAGATGGTGGAGATGTGTTGGGGGGTGGGTGACACTTGGCTGCTTGGGAGGCTCGCTGCGGGTTTACATCTGGTCGATGCTCGACGGCCCGCGTTGCTGGTGACATGTTGTCGCTGTTGAACCGCCTGGTTCCGCCCTCCTGGGCGGGATTTTGTGTGTAGGGCATAACATGTCGAGAAGGAGCATGTATGCCACGCAAACCAAAAGCCACACCCCGGGACCTTCCGAGCATCCCCAAGGAGCTAATTGATCAGCTCGTCAAAGGTCCGATGACTGCTGAGGCGGTGCAGGATGCCGCCATGGCGTTCAAGAAGGCCCTGATCGAGCGGGCGATGGGCGCGGAGCTGGGCCATCACCTGGGCTACCCGGAGGGTGCTGAGCGCCCCGAGAATGCCACCAACCAGCGCAACGGCTCCAGCGCCAAGACGGTGCTTACCGACACGGGACCGCTGCGCCTGGCGATCCCGCGGGACCGCGACGGCAGCTTCGCGCCCATCCTGATTCCCAAGCACGACCGGCGTTTCACTGGCTTTGACGACAAGATCATCGCCATGTATGCCCGCGGCATGACGGTGCGCGAGATCCAGGCGTTTCTGGTCGAGCAGTACGGCACCGAGGTGTCGCCTGCGTTCATCAGCTCGGTAACGGATGCGGTCATGGAGGAAGTCACCGCCTGGCAGGCCCGCCCGTTAGAGGTCATGTACCCAGTGGTGTTCTTCGACGCGCTGCGGGTCAAGATGCGCGAGGATGGCGTCGTGCGCAGCAAGGCGGTCTATCTGGCGCTGGGCGTGCTGCCCGATGGCACGCGTGACATCCTGGGCCTCTGGATCGAGACCACCGAAGGGGCAAAGTTCTGGATGAAGGTGTTCAACGACCTGAAAACGCGAGGCACCCAAGACATCCTGATCGCGGTGACCGACGGCTTGAAGGGCATGGAGCAGGCCCTGAACGCGGTGTTCCCGAGCACAACACTGCAGACATGCATCGTGCATCTGATCCGCGGCAGCCTGGACTACGCGAGCTGGAAGGACCGCCGTGCGGTGGCAGCCGCGCTCAAGCCTGTCTACACAGCAGCCACGGTAGAGGCCGCACAGGCGGCGCTATTGGCCTTCGAGCAAAGCGACTGGGGCAAGCGCTACCCGCCGATTGCAGCCTCCTGGCACCGCGCGTGGGACCGCGTGATTCCATTCTTTGCGTTCCCGCCAGCCATCCGCAAGATCATCTACACCACGAATGCCATCGAGAGCATCAACGCGCAACTGCGCAAGATCATCAAGACCCGCGGACACTTCCCGAGCGATGAAGCGGCCACCAAGCTGCTGTGGCTAGCCTTGCGCAACATCACCTGCAAGTGGGGCAGCGCCACGCACGACTGGAAAGCGGCCATGAACCAGTTCGCGATCCTCTACGAGGATCGCTTCACACAACCCCATCGCTGAGATAGGATCAAAGGCCTGCCTGCCGGGCAGCCGGCCCGGCAGGCAGGCCTTTAGCCTTGCACACAAAAATCCTGACACCCCCCGCCCAGGAGGGCAGAACCGAGCGGTTCAACAGCGAAAACATGTCACCAACAGCGAGGGCCGCCGATCATCGACCAGCCCCCCCCTTCACTTCACTTCACTTCACTTCACTTCACTTCACTTCACTTCACATAAATCGTAATCTTCTTCGAATAAACCGGCGGGTTGGTAGGAATGTGCTTGTCATCACCCATCAAAAGCTGCAGCGTGTGCTTGCCGGGCGGCAACTCGACCATGGTCTCGGTCTCCCCCGCCCCAAAATGCAAGTGATTCCGGTCATTGGGGATTTCCTTATCCATCGGCGGCAGCTCGACATCGATCAGCAAATGATGATGCCCGGTGTTGGGATACTTCACATCCTTGGGCGCCACCCCCATGTTCCGCAACCCGAACCACACCTTGAACGGCTTGCCCGCAGGCATCGTCTGCCCATCGTTGGGCCAGCCGATATAGAGATAGGCATTGGGCGGGGCCGGCGTCGACCCGCCCTGGACCGCCGCGGACAGCAGCACGCTGACGGCGAAGGCAGCGGCAGCAAGTAGTCTGAACATGGCGCTCTCCCCTGTTTGCTGATCGGCCTGCGCGCGGCTAGCGCACCGTGATCGTGACCTTCTTCGAATAGATCGGCGGCTCGAACGGCACATGCTTGGCATCGCCCAGCAGCAGCTGCAACGTGTGCTTGCCGGGCGGCAGCTCGATGCGCGCGTCGGTCTCGCCCGCACCGAAGTGCAGGTGGTTCTTGTCCGACGGGATTTCCTTGTCCAGCGGCGGCAGCTCGGTGTCGATCAGCAGGTGGTGGTGCCCGCAGCGCGACGATTCGACGCCCTTGGGGCAGACGCCCATATTGCGCAGGCCCATGCGCACCCAGAACTTGCCGCCGCTGATGACGGTCCCATCGTGCGGCCAGATAATGTAGACCTCGGCATTGGGCGGGGCTGCCGTCGACAGCGACAACGACGGGGCTGCGGCCAGGGTTGCGGCCGCCAGCAGGCGGAACAGGAATCGTCTGGACATACGCGGCGCCTCCCGGAAGACTGTCCGAAACCCGATCACGTTGTCCCGAAAGCCCATTCTTGTTGCTTGTTGGTCAGCGCTCGGCGATTCGTCATTCAGGTTAGGATGCAACCCCGGAAAAAGCGAACCCGGCGTGTCGTGGCCAGATGGGAATGCCCCGCCGGAGACACAAGCGCTGTGCTATCTTGAAGCAAGCCGGTCGACGTCTCGGCAACACCACAATGCGCCCCCGGGTATGCGTCCCGCATGCAACGGGTTCGCCGCGGCCCCAATGAGGTGTGAAATGTGGCGCAATCTACCAGTCGTGCGCCTGGCCGCGATGGCCGGGATCCTCGCCACCGCGCCGCTGCCCGCGCAGGCGGCCGGCGCTGCCACCGCTGCACCGGCCACGGAGCCGCTGCTGCTGGCCGGCATCATGCCCAAGAACACCGACGAGCAGTACGAGCTGAGCTTCTGGGAATCGATCAAGAACAGCAACCAAGCCAGCGACTACGAAGCCTACCTGAAGCAGTATCCCAACGGGCGCTTCGCGGTGCTGGCCAAGGCGCGCCTGGAGCGGCTCGCCGCCGCCTCGCCACCGAAGGCGCAGCCACCATCGCCGCCCCGCTCCGGCGCAACTGCCGGCGGCCAGGTGACGCGGCCGCCGGCGGCATCCCCACCGGCCGCGGCGCGTCCGGCATCGCCACCGGCGGCCCCGCCTGCGGCGGCATCGGCAAAGCCGGGCGCGGCGGCAGGCGGTGCGGTCAGCACCACACTACGCGCCGGTGAGATCCGCGATTGCCCAACCTGCCCGGTGCTGGTCTCCCTGCCTGCCGGCAGCTTCACCATGGGCAGCAGCGCCAGCGACCCCGCCGAGAAGCCCCCGCATCACGTCACCATCGGCCAGCCATTCGCGATCGGCCGCTACGAGGTCACGGTCGAGCAATGGAACGCCTGCGCCACCGCCGGCGGCTGCCAGAGCATCCCCACCGTTGCCGAAAGCGCCAAGAACGCGCCGGTGCGCGACGTCAGCTGGGACGACGCGCAGCAGTACGTGGCCTGGCTCAGCAAGACCACCGGCAAGACCTACCGGCTGCCGACGGAGGCGGAATGGGAATACGCGGCGCGCGGCGGCACCGCCAGCGCGTTCTGGTGGGGCGACCAGATGCGCAAGGGCAATGCCAACTGCAAGGACTGCGGCGAGCCGTGGAGCCAGGACGCGCCGGCGCCGGTGGGCTCATTCGCGGCCAACCCCTATGGCCTGCACGACGTCAACGGCAGCGTGTGGGAATGGGTGGCCGATTGCTGGCACAGCTCGTACAAGAACGCACCGACCGACGGGCGCGCCTGGAACGAGAATGCCTGCGGCTCGCGCGTGATCCGCGGCGGCTCGTGGCGCGAAGGCGCCAGCTACATGGTGTCGTCCACGCGCTTCAAGTACAGCCCGAGCGTGCGGCAGTCGCAGAACGGCTTTCGCGTGGCGCGCGACATGAAGTAGTGCTGGCGCCAACGGCAATGCCGGGCGTCATGAGGCTCGCGCTCACCGCGCGCGCGTCGAGATCTGCACCAGGTCCGCGCTGATGCGGTCCCGGCCATAGGTGCGCGCCATCTGCGCGAGTGGCTTCTCCAGTGCGCGGACGTAGTCCTGCCGCGCCTCGACCTCGGAGCGGCGCCCTTCGAACAGCGGCGCCGGCGTGGTCAGCAGCACCACCAGTTCGGTACCGAACGGACCGGAGACGATCCAGTCACCGCTGTCGCCAATGGTGGCAGTGAGACCGGGCGGCGCCTGGTGCGCGGGCACGCGTGCGCTGGGCACCATGTGCGCCACCTTGCCGTCAGCCGCGAAGTAATCGACATAGACATAGGAGTCCTGCGCCGGCGTGCGCAGGTCCAGCACCAGCGGGTTTCCCTCGGTCAGCTGCGTACCCTGGCCGCGCAGCCGCAGCGAAGACGCGGTGCCGCCCTCGCGGTTGCCCGACCAGTATGGGGCGACCAGCGTGGCCACGTCGCACTTGTCGGCGGCCAGCGGCTGGGTGTCGATCGACACGCCCTTCACCCCCGGCAACGCGCCGAGCTGCTCGCGCAGTCGCGCGGGCCCCACGCTCTCGGCCAGGAAACCGCGCACGCGCACTGTCTGCGCCTGCTCGCTGGCGCTCAGCAGCGAGCACGGCACAGCGGCCAGCACCTTGCGGACCTCGGCCATCGACAGTACTGCCGGACGCGCGGGTGCGGGTGCGGGTGCGGGCGTGGCGGGCGCCGGAGCCGGTGGCGTGGCCGGCGCCTCGACCCGTGTGTCGTCCGCCGGCGCTCCCGCCTGCCGCTGTGCATGCCAGGCGTAGTAGCCGATCGCCGACACGCCGGCCAGCACCGCCAGCACGCCACCTGCCATCAGCGGCGAGGGGCGCGGCGTGGGCGCTATCGGCACCGCGCTCATGCCTTTCAGGAACAGCGCGACCGTCGGTGTGCGGGTTTCACGGTCCAGCGACAGCGCTTCGCGCAGCGTCTTCCATTGGGTGCGGCTCAGCTGCGGCGGCTGCACCGGCTTGAGCCCGGCCTCGCGCGCCTGGTTGGCTCCCAGCCGCTGGTACGGATGCTTGCCCGTCATCAGTTCATAGGTCACGCAGGCCAGCGCGAAGATATCGTCGCGCGGATCGGGCTCACGGTGCTCGAACATCTCGGGGCTGGCGTAGGCCGGGGTCATGCCGCCCAGCGAGCCGGGATCGAACACGGTCTTGTCGGATTCGTCCGCCGGTGGCAGGAAGCCGCGCGCAATGCCGAAGTCGATCACCTTGACCTCGCCGCTGTCGGTCAGGAAGACGTTGGCGGGCTTGAAGTCGCAATGCACGAAGCCGCGTTCGTGCGCGTAGGCCAGTGCGTTGCCCATGCCGTTGATGATGGACATGGCGCGCGCCATCGGCATGCCGGCAAAGCCCGGCGCCTTGAGCACATGGTTCAGCGAGGTGCCGGACAGGTATTCCATGGTCAGGAAGACCACCGGCCCGTCGCGGTCGAAGTCATAGACCGTGACGATGTTCCGGTGCGCCAGCGTCTGCGCCTTGCGCGCCTCGCGCTGCAGCGCCATCAGCGACTTGGGATGGCCGCTGAACTGCAGGTTCAGCACCTTGATGGCGATATACGGCTTGCGGTCAGACGCTTCTAGCTTGCGCAGGTCGAGCGCCTTGTAGACCGTGCCCATGCCGCCCACGCCCAGGCACTCCTCCAGCACGAAGCGGCCGTTGAGGGTATCGCCGACGCCCTTGGTGTGCGCCGCCTGCGGCAGCGTGCCCGCCTCGGGCGAGGTCGCGTACAGCGAGCCCGTCTGCGGCCCGCTGGCCAGGCGCGTGGCTTCGGTGGCGGCACCGTACTGCGTGGCGCTCTGGCGCTCGATGCGCCGCATCACTTCAGCATAGACCGCGGGCGGGAACGGGAAACGCGTGTTTTCCTCGATGACCACGCGCGCCGCCTGGCTGGGCGTGGTGGGGTCCTGCGCCAGGGCTGTCTCGAACGACGCGACGAACTCGTCGTCGGAGAGACCGCCGTTCTGGAACTTGCGGATCAGGTCTTTGAGACTGGCCACGGCATGCCCCGACATGGTTGCTGACAGGATCGACCCACCGTGCGGAAGTACCCTGCCTTCGATGGATACTAGTGCGCACCCAAGGCATGCGCAATCCATCCGCAGTCAGCACGCAACGCATCGCGCGCCCGGTCGTCGCCGATCGCGGCAGCCGCGCAGCGCCACTGTCGCCGCGGCGCCAACACCAGTATGCCAACTGTTGGCCCGGGCCCGTCAGCCATGACCCCCGGCATGAGCCGCAGCCAGTGCGCGCGAGCCGACATCACAAATAAATCCCTCATGTTTTCAGGTAGTTACGCGTGCCCGGCGCGGTTGGCAACGGCGTTGGCACACTCCCTGCGTTAGTACCTCCCGAGCGCGACATCCGATGCTCGAAACCAACCCCAAGGCAATACCTTCCTCTACCGGAGACCATCATGACCACGCTGACCATCAAGGACCTGTCCTCCACCGAAACCCTGGACCGCAAGGGCATGCACGCCGTACGCGGCGGCTTCGCCTACATGCCCTTCGTCTACAGCCCCGTGAAGCTGTCATTCGACAGCAGCATCAACGCCAAGCAGGAAATCGCGCAGATGCAGACCGTCACCAACATGAACGGCAACGGCTCGGCCTTCCTGGACCACGTCAAGTCCAACGTGCACACCGACCAGTACGCCAGCAACAACATCTACCGCTGAGCCCTCGCGCCCCAGCCAACTGAACCGACGCACCGACTACCGATACCGGAGACCATCATGACCACGCTGACCATCAAAGACCTGTCCGCCGCCGAAACCCTCGACAGCAAGCGCATGCACGCCGTGCGCGGCGGCTTCGCCTACATGCCCTTCGTGTACGCGCCGCTCAAGCTGTCGATCGACAAGAGCATCACTGCCACGCAGGAAATCGCGCAGATGCAGACGGTGACCAACCTGAACGGCAACGGCTCGGCCTTCCTGGACCACGTCAAGTCCAACGTGCACACCAACCAGAACGCAACCAACAACATCTACGGCTGATACGTCCTGGTCGCGGCATGCGCGGAGAAGCAGCAATCTCCGCGCCAGCCGCCCCCGGCACCCCGTTTAAAGGAGCACCATCATGTCAACAATCCTCGTCCGCGATCTTGCCCTGAGCAAGGAACTCGACCGTGCCTCGCTGTGCGCCGTACGCGGCGGCAATTCGTGGCTCAGCCGCGGCATCGGCAACGTCGGCCCGCTGGCCAACGTCACGGTCAATGTCAACCAGAACATCGCGCAGCTGCAGAGCGTCAACGTGAACACCCTGAACAACGTCGGCAGCATCGGCCCTGGCTTCGGCCCGGTGCGCGTCAACGTGGACCCGTCGCAATGGGGCGGCAATTTCGCCGCCGTCTGAGCGAAGCGCGGGGCGGGACTGTGGCCAGGGAGGACCGCGGACCGTCTCGCCTATACTGAAGCGGTCCCGCGGCCGCATGGCTGGGGTTCCCTACCGGGGACCGCGGCCATGCGGCCGCGGTCCCGCATGACGGAGACAGCCATGGCAGTGATCGTCATCAAGGATTTGTCCGACAGCATGGATCTCGACCGGCAGGCCATGACCGCCATCCTGGGCGGGGGGCGCACCGCCGGCGGCCAGGCATGGCATGGCCTGCGGCGCCAGGGCGTCGCGCGCATCGTCGACTACCCGGGCGGATTGCCGGGCAACCGCTACGTGATGCCGCGCGAGCAGCCGCTCGGCCGGCTGCCGCGCAAGGCAGCGGGCAAGGATGCCGAGGACTGAACTGCAGCAGGAACGAAAGCCGCAAAATGAAAGCCCGCCAGTCAATGGCGGGCTTGGTTGCGGACGGGCCCGGACATCCTGGGTCCACGCGGTCAGCAGTTCGGTCATTCAATTGGCCAGGCAGGCTTCCCATGATTCCGCCCATGACGCGGACGCCCATCCGGACCACCCGGAGAGTCGCAGAAAGTCTGGCACTGGGGGCAATGACCGCATTGCTCGCCGCGAACAGCGGCCCAATGCCGCTGGAGGAGGTCAAGCGGGAACGTTTCGTCCGCCCCGTGCGGGCATCCTGTGTGCCCGCGCCTCCAGTATAGGCGGGCGCCGCGCCCTTGCAACCCGCGCCAGCGCCGGCGCGGTGCCGGGGCGGCGTGGGGTGATCGCCGGCTGACATATCCGGTTACGTTTTCGCACCGCAACAAAAATTCCGCACTCTGCTATAATCCGCCGCTGTGAGTTTCGCAACTGTGAGATCCGCCAAGCGCCCGGCACTGCTTCACCTTCCTGCCGCGGCGAATCCGCTGCCCTCCCAAGCTCTGTTTCCTCGCTGCCGGACGCCTGGTTAATCACCTAAGCGCCAGCCGCCCAGCAGAACGCATCGCTCACCTGACGTCGCCTCGTCTCCGATCCTGTTGAACAGCCTGAAACCTGAGCTGTTTGCCTGCCAGGGACATGGCCGGACCGCCTAGCGGGACCAGCCAAAGCCCTGCCTGCCGCCGTACTGCCAGCTGTGTCTGTCGTAACGGCCTCACCGATTGGCGCCGAAGCCTTTTTAAGACTTTGCACTGCGCCCACCCCATTTGCTTTGCCGGGGTGCCATGCATTTACTTGACCATTACGACATGACCCAGCACGACATTCGTGCGGAGCAAGCTATTGCCTCCGCGACCGACGCTTCGATCACTTCCGACGCCGCCCAGATTATCGAGAGCCCGCTCGACAAGCTCGACGCCATGCTCAACGGCAGCCCGGCAGCCGAAGCCCCGGCCGCTACCATCCAGACTGAGAGCGGTTTCGCCACGCTCGGCCTGGACGCCGCCATCCTGCGCGCGCTCTCCGAACTGAATTACAACACGCCGACCCCGGTGCAGGCCCAGGCCATCCCGGCCTTCCTGGCCGGCCGTGACCTGCTGGTCTCGAGCCAGACCGGCTCGGGCAAGACCGCCGCGTTCATGCTGCCCGCGATCCAGCGCATCAGCGAAATGCCGGCGCCGCAGCGCGCGACCGAGCCCGCCAAGCGCATGAAGGGCAAGCGCCCCCGCCCGTCGCCGGCCCAGCCCGCACTGCTGGTGCTGACCCCGACGCGCGAACTGGCGCTGCAGGTGACCGAGGCTGCCGCCAAGTACGGCCGCAACCTGCGCCGCATCGTCTGCGCCAGCATCCTGGGCGGCATGCCCTACCCCAAGCAGCTGGCCGCGCTGGCCAAGATGCCTGACATCCTCGTGGCCACGCCGGGCCGCCTGCTCGACCATATCGACGCCGGCCGCATCGACCTGTCGGCACTGCAGATGCTGGTGTTCGACGAGGCCGACCGCATGCTCGACATGGGCTTTGCCGACGACATCGACGCCATCGTCAACGCCACGCCGGCTTCGCGCCAGACGCTGATGTTCTCGGCCACGCTGGATGCGCGTATCGGCCAGCTCGCCTCGCGCCAGCTGCGTGACCCGCAGCGCATCGAGATCGCCGCGGCCCGCGCCGACCAGAGCCATATCGAGCAGCGCCTGCACTTTACCGACGACATGTCGCACAAGGAGCGCCTGCTGGACCACCTGCTGCGCGACTCAACGCTCAAGCAAGCCATCGTCTTCACCGCGACCAAGCGCGATGCCGATTCGCTGGCCGAGCGCCTGTCCGACACCGGCTTCTCGGCCGGCGCACTGCACGGCGACATGACCCAGGGCGCGCGTAACCGCACCCTGACCGCACTGCGCCGCGGCAACCTGCGCGTGCTGGTGGCCACCGACGTGGCCGCGCGCGGCATCGACGTGCCCGATATCACCCACGTGGTGAACTTCGACCTGCCCAAGCAGGCCGAGGACTACGTGCACCGCATCGGCCGTACCGGCCGCGCAGGCCGCTCGGGCACCGCCATCAACCTGGTGAACCACAACGACATGTTCCAGTGGAAGCGCATCGAGCGCTTCACCAACCAGCGCATCGACGCTTCGGTGATCGAAGGCCTGGAGCCGCGCCGTTCGCCCAAGCCCCGCTCGAACTTCGGCGGCAAGCCGGGCGGCCGTGGTGACTTCCGTGGCAACGGCGGCGGCAATGGCGGCGGCTACCGTGGCGGCGAGCGCAGCTTCGGCGACCGTAAGTTCGGCGGCGGCAATGGCGGTGGCGCCGGCGGCTTCGGCGAGCGCAAGTTCAGCGGCGAGAGCCGTGGCTTCGGCAACCGCGCAGAAGGCGCGCGCCCGTTCGGTGACGACAACCGTGGCGGCTTCGGCAACCGTGAAGGTGCCGGCTACCGTGGCCAGGGCGGCCAGGGCGGCGGCTACCGCGGCGCCAGCGACGGCGCACGTGGCTTCGGCAACCGCGAAGGCGGCCGCAGCTTCGGCGACGACAACCGCGGTGGTTTCGGCAACCGCGAGGGTGCTGCGCGCACCTTTGCCGACGGCAATCGCACCGGTAGCGGCGGCTACCGCGGCAACGGCGAAGGCCGTACCTTCAGCGGCAATCGCGATGGCAACCGCGATGGCAACCGCAGCTTTGGCGGCGGCTACGGCGGCAACGGCAACAGCAACGGCAACCGCAACAGCCGCTCGCGCTACGAGCGCTGATCGGACGGTGCGCTGAGCGCACCTGCCAGGCAGAAGAAAGGGCACCCTCGGGTGCCCTTTTCCATGCGCGGCGCCGTCTGCTAAAGCGCGCAGGTGCGGAAGCCGACGAAGGCAAGATCATCCTCCGGCAGCAGCGCCCAGCGTGCGCGCACATGGCGCAGCCGCGCAGGACTGGCGAAGGAGATGCCGCGCACCGCCTGGTGCGTGCCGAAGTGGCTCACCAGCTCGCCGTCCGAAGGCGCGGCGGTAAAGCCCGCATACGGCTCGTACGGCGTTGCCGTCCACTCGCGCAGCGCGCCCCACTGCAGGCCGCGGTTCTGCGTGGCGGCGAGCTCCCATTCCGATTCCGCCGGCAGGCGCCGCCCGGCCCAGACGCACCACGCCTGCGCTTCGTACAGCGTGACGTGGCGCACCGCCTCGTCGGGGTTAAGCGTGCGCAGCGTGCCGAAGCGCTCCACCATCCACGCGCGCGTCGACGGATGGCGCGACCAGTAGCGCGGCGCCGAGCGTTCCTGCGTCATCAGCCACTGGCGCCCGGCGGGCGACCACCAGGCCGGGTGCTGGTAGCCACCGTCCTCGACGAATTCCAGGAACTGCGCGGTGCTGACCGGCGCCATGTCCATCTCGAAGGCCGGCACATAAGTCGGCTGGGGCGGAAGCTCGTCGGGCCAGGCAAAACCGTCGGGATCGTTCCAGCCGAGTGTGAAGCGCCCGCCCGGGAAATGCAGCGTGCCCCCATGCCCCGCGGGCTGGGCCATGCCGGCGCCCACGGCCTCGGCCGGCGCCATGCCCAGCGCCTGCAGCAGCGCCGCCACGCCCTCGCCCTGCGCATCCTCATGGAACAGCGCGCGGCGAAACGGGTACAGCGTCAGGTCGTCGTCATCCGGCAGCAGTGCGATCCGGCGCAGCACGCCGTCGAGCACCTCGGCGGCATACTGCTTGACCACGGCCACGTCGGGCAGCGTGATTTCCCAGCGCTCGTCCGGGCCGATGCGGTCGGGGTCGAACCATTCGTCGGCGCCGTCGAGCAGCGCGGGCTCGCTCGCCACCGGCACCGGTACGCCGCCGCGGTCCACCTGGCGCACGCCGCGCAGGCACCACCACTCGGCATGCCAGGCGACATGCCCCAACGTCCACAGCGGCGGATCGGCATCGTACTGGCGTGGCACGTCCCAGGCGCGCCGCGTCTGGCCGAACGGCGCGAGCCAGGCCAGCGTGCGGCTGCGGGTCTCGACCAGCGCCTGCGCCAGGCCTTCGCGCGGCAGCCGGCGCGGGTCGGACCAGGTCGCCTTGCCGCCAGTGAAATAGAGATCGGGAAGCATGGGGAAGCCGCTCATCGGGAAGGTCCGCGCTGGGGAACAGGTATTGGCTGTGGCCGCAGCGGCCACGGAGCGTGCGCAGCACGCGACACGCCCGTCGCGGCCATTATGACACTACCTGCCTGACCTGCCCGGCGCCCCCCCGCGGCCCTGCCCGGAGGCGCGCCCTCAGCCGCGCGCGTGGAACACGGCGAACCAGCCTTGCGGATCAGTCCAGTACACCGGGTCGTCAAACCCGGCGGCGTCGAGCAGCAACGCGAAATCCTCAGGGCGGTATTTGTAGGAGTCCTCGGTATGGATGCGCTCGCCCGCTGCAAACTCGCGCGCGCCGCCGTCCCACTGCACGCGCACGTCGCGGCAGGCCTGCAGGTGCATCTGGATGCGCGAGGCCTCGTGGTCGAAGCTCGCCAGGTGGCGCCAGTCGGACAACTCGAAGTTTGTGCCGACGATCCGGTTCAGGTTGCGCAGCACGTTACGGTTGAAGGCGGCGGTGACGCCCAGCGCATCGTCGTAGGCGGACACCAGCGTGGCCTCGTCCTTGTGCAGATCCACCCCGATCAGCACGCCGTCGCCGCGCCCGGCCGCGCCACGCAGGCGCTGCAGCAAGGCCAGGGCATCGACCGGGGCGAAATTGCCAATGCTCGATCCAGGATAGAAGAACAGGCGCCTGCCCCGCCTGACGTTCGACGGCAGGTCGAACTGCGAACACAGGTCGGCGCCGAGGCCCAGCATCGGGATACCCGGGTGCTGCTGCTGCAGCGACGACAGCGTCGCGCGCAGGAACTCGACCGAGATATCCAACGCCACGTACTGCGCCGGGCGCAGGCTGCCGAAGAGCCGCGCCGCCTTCTCGCAATTGCCGGCGCCCAGGTCCACCAGCACGCAGCCGCTTCCGGCGCGCGCGGCGATGGCCGGCGCCGCGCTGGCAAAGATCGCGGCCTCGGTGCGGGTCGGATAGTACTCTGGCAGGTCGGTGATGGCCTCGAACAGGCGTGAGCCCAGCACGTCGTAGAAGAACTTGGGACTGATCGCGGCATGCTCCGCGCGCAGCCCGGTCAGCACCTGCTCGCGCAGCGCCCCGTTGTCCTCGCGGTACTGCTGCACGAATTCCGGCTGCGGCGGCGGGCGATGCGCGTGCCCGTTGGCGAACGCGACCAGCGCGGGCTGCCCGTTGGGCGGCGGGGCGCTAGCGTGCCCATTATGGTTGTGACGAGGGGAGTTCTGCGGGGTCTTGTGCGGGAGGGGGGAGGCGTTCGGCGAGTTCGGGACAGCCGGCATGACGTTTCCTTGTGTGGTCGCGAATGTTGCTGCTCACTGCGTGTTCCCCAAGGCCGCGCTGTGCATGTCGTGCGCGCCGGTCTCCGCAACGCCTCCCTGTGCTGTCCAGGACGCATCGGGCGGAGCCGATATTCAAGGATAGGCCCATCCGGCGGATTGTGCAGCGCCCAATGCCCGCATGCGCCGTATGCAACACATAAAAAACCTTGAGTCAGTATCTCCCCCAATGGGCCATGTTGCGGGTAGTTCGTTTATAATCCGGCCCAACGCGGCCCCTTAGTGGGTCGCGTCCCTCAAAGGGGAGTAGCTCCGGGGCCCATGCCCTTAGCACAATCGTCATTCCGGGACCGGCGTCCCCGGTTGTGCTGACTACCGGTGCGCATACCGCGCCGTTGGTCGAGCAAGACCTTTGCAACCTGGCATTTCATGGTTTGCAAAGGCGGCCCCACCCTCCCGTGCTCCGTGAATCCAGGCGAACCCAATACGGCGCGCTTGCGCTTGATTCGTACCCTGAGGAGAGTTCATGGAGTGGTTTACCGATCTGTTCACGATGCAGTTCCTGACGGCGCTGCTGTCCATCGTCGTCATTGACCTGGTGCTGGCCGGCGACAATGCCATCGTGATCGCCCTCGCGGCGCGCAACCTGCCCCCCCACCTGCAAAAGAAGGCCATTATCTGGGGTACCGTCGGTGCCGTGGTGGTACGCTCGGCCATGACGATCGGCGTGGTCTGGCTGCTCAAGATTCCCGGGCTGCTGCTGGTCGGCGGCCTGGCGCTGGTATGGATCGCCTACAAGCTGCTCTCCGACGAAGGCGCCGGCGAGGGGCACGGCTCGGGCGCCGCGACCCTGTGGGGCGCGATGAAGACCATCATCATCGCCGACGCGGTGATGGGCGTGGACAACGTGCTGGCCGTGGCCGGCGCCGCGCATGGCAGCTTCCTGCTGGTGGTGCTGGGCCTGCTGATCAGCATCCCCATCGTGGTGTGGGGCTCGAGCCTGGTGCTCAAGCTGATGGGCCGCTTCCCGGTCATCATCTATGTCGGCGCGGGCGTGCTGGCGTTCACGGCGGTCAAGATGATCGTGCACGAGCCGCTGGTCAAGGCCTTCTTCGAGGCCAACCCGGTGGCCAACTGGGGCCTGTACGTGCTGATCATCGGCGGCGTGCTCGGTGGCGGCTACCTGGTGCAGAAGCGCCGCGTGCAACAGGAACCGGCCGGCAGCCACTAAGGCTGGTGCCATGCGCAGCCGGGGCAAGCGCCCTGGTTGCTTCAGGAAAGGGCCACCCGAAGGGGTGGCCCTTTTGCTTTAAAATGCCTGCTTTGCGGTCCCACGCCCGCGTCACTTCCCACCCGCCCCGCGCCGATGAAACAGTATCTCGACTTCATGCGCCATGTGTACGAGCATGGCACCGACAAGGCCGACCGCACCGGCACCGGCACACGCTCGGTGTTCGGCTACCAGATGCGCTTCGACCTGCGCGAAGGCTTCCCGGTGGTGACCACCAAGAAGCTGCACCTGAAGTCCATCATCCTGGAACTGCTGTGGTTCCTGCAGGGCTCGACCAATGTGCACTGGCTGCAGGAAAACGGTGTCAGCATCTGGGACGAATGGGCCGACGAGAACGGCGAACTGGGCCCGGTGTACGGCTCGCAGTGGCGCTCGTGGCCGGCGCCGGACGGCCGCCATATCGACCAGATCACCGAGCTGATGGCGCAGATCCGCGCCAACCCGGATTCGCGCCGGCTGATCGTGTCGGCCTGGAACGTTGCCGACATCCCGCGCATGAAGCTGCCGCCCTGCCACGCGTTCTTCCAGTTCTACGTGGCCGACGGCAAGTTGTCGTGCCAGCTCTACCAGCGCAGCGCCGATATCTTCCTGGGCGTGCCGTTCAATATCGCCAGCTATGCGCTGCTCACGCACATGATCGCGCAGCAGGCCGGGCTGGAAGTGGGCGACTTTATCTGGACCGGCGGCGACTGCCATATCTACAACAACCATTTCGAGCAGGTGCAGACGCAGCTGGCGCGCGCGCCGCTGCCGCTGCCGCAACTGAAGATCCTGCGCAAGCCAGACAGCATCTTCGACTACCGCTACGAAGACTTCGAGCTGGTGGGCTATCAGTCGCACGCCGCCATCAAGGCACCGGTGGCCGTATGACGCTGCTGACTTTGGTTGTCGCGCGCGCGCGCAACGGCACCATCGGCCGCGACAACACGCTGCCGTGGCGCCTGCCGGAAGACCTGGCGCATTTCAAGCGCACCACCATGGGCGCGCCCGTGATCATGGGCCGCAAGACCTGGGACTCGATCGGCCGCCCGCTGCCGGGCCGGCGCAATATCGTGGTCAGCCGCAATCCTGACCTGCGCATCGAGGGCGCCGAGGTGGCGCCATCGCTGGAAGACGCGCAGCGGCTGTGCGTCGGCGTCGACCAGATCTTCCTGATCGGCGGCGCGCAGCTCTATGTCGAGGCGATGCCGAGCGCCGACCGGCTGGTAGTGACCGAGATCGACGCGGACGTGGAAGGCGACGCCTTCTTCCCGCCGATCGACCGCACGCAGTGGCTGGAAGTCGCGCGCGAGACGCATCATTCCGAGGCCAACGGCTTCGACTATGCGTTCGTCACCTACGAGCGCCCGCCTTCCGAAGAGTCGTGAGCGCATGCCGGCGGCATTGACAAATCCCGCTCCATCGCCCACAGTCTGGTCCATGGACCGCCGTCACTTCCCCATCGCGCGAATTATTCGCACCATTCTCCGAATGGTGGGTTAGCGCGCGTCCAGAACCAGTTTTCCGCAAACACCCGCCCTGCAGGCGGGTGTTTTGTTTCCGGCTCCAGGGCAATCGACAACGAACCCGGAGCCCCTCCATGCAGGCAACTGCCGAAGCCACCACGGACCACGCCACAGCCGCTGCATCCGACCATCACGTCTACCTGAAGCGCATCCTGACGGCGCGCGTCTACGACGTGGCGCGCGAGACCGAACTGGACTTTGCCAGGCACCTGTCCGAGCGGCTGCACAACCAGATCTACCTCAAGCGCGAAGACACCCAGCCGGTGTTCTCGTTCAAGCTGCGCGGCGCCTACAACAAGATGGCGCACCTCAGCCCCGATGCGCTGCGGCGCGGCGTCATCACCGCTTCGGCGGGCAACCATGCGCAAGGCGTGGCGCTGTCCGCGGCGCGCCTGGGCGTACGCGCGCTGATTGTGGTGCCGACCACGGCGCCGCAGGTCAAGGTCGACGCGGCACGCGCGCACGGCGGACCGACCGTCGAGGTGGTGCAGGCCGGCGACTCCTATACCGATGCCTACCGCCATGCGATGCAACTGCAGGCGGAACAGGGGCTAACCTTTATCCCCGCGTTCGACGACCCCGACGTGATCGCCGGCCAGGGCACGGTGGCCGCCGAAATCCTCAACGCGCACCGCGGCCCGATCCACGCGATCTTCGTGCCGATCGGCGGCGGCAGCCTGGCCGCAGGGGTGGCGACCTACGTCAAAGCGGTGCGGCCCGAAATCAAGGTCATCGGCGTGCAGACGGAAGACTCCTGCGCCATGGCGCAATCGATCCGCGCCGGCCGACGCGTGGAACTGGACGAAGTGGGACTGTTCTCGGACGGCACCGCGGTCAAGCTGGTCGGCGAAGAGACCTTCCGGCTGTGCCGCCGCTACCTTGACGACATCGTCATCGTCGACACCGATGCGCTTTGCGCGGCAATCAAGGACGTGTTCGAAGACACCCGCAGCGTGCTGGAACCCGCCGGTGCGCTGGCCGTGGCGGCAGCCAAGCAGTATGCGATGCGCGCGGGCCTGCGCAACCAGACACTGGTGGCGGTCACCTCAGGCGCCAATATCAACTTCGAGCGCATGCGCTTTGTCGCCGACCGGGCCGAGTTGGGCAACGCGCGCGAAGCGATGTTCGGCGTGACGCTGCCGGAGGCCTGCGGCGCATTCCGGCGCCTGTGCAGCCGGGTCGGCGACCGGCAGGTCAGCGAGTTCACCTACCGGATTGCCGATGCGCAGACGGCCCACGTCTTTGTCGGCATGCAGCTAAGGGCGTCGGGAGAGTCTGAACAGCTAGTGAAGGCACTGCAGCAGGATGGCTTCCCGACCATCGACCTGACGGCCGATGAGGTAGCGAAAGAGCATGTGCGGCATATGATCGGCGGCCGCTCGCCGCTGGCACGTGGCGAACGCCTGTTCCGCTTTGAATTTCCGGAACGGCCCGGAGCACTGATGCGGTTCCTGTCGGCGCTGGCGCCGGACTGGAATATCAGCCTGTTCCACTACCGGAACCAGGGCGGCGACACCGGCTCGGTGCTGGCCGGCATCCAGGTGGCCGAGGCGCAAGGCGCGGCGTTCGAAGAACGCCTCGCCACGCTTGGCTACCCGTACCAGGACGTCAGTGCCAATCCGGCGTATCGCCTGTTTCTTGCCTGAAAAGGCGAACCATGTGGATGGCCCGTCGGCTCAGGCACCGGCGATGGTCATCTGCTCGAGCAGGATCGAGCCGGTTTCCTTGGTGCCACGCACCAGCGAATCCGCGCCGATCGCAACGATTTGCTTGAGCATCTCGGCCATATTGCCGGCGATGGTGATTTCCTCGACCGGATACTGGATCACACCGTTCTCGACCCAGTAGCCCGAGGCGCCGCGCGAGTAGTCACCGGTCACGTAGTTGACGCCCTGCCCCATCAACTCGGTCACCAGCAGGCCGGTGCCGAGCTTGCGCAGCATCGCCGGGAAGTCGTCGCCCGGCTCGGTCAGCTTGCTCGACAGCGTCAGGTTGTGCGAGCCACCGGCGTTGCCGGTGGTCTGCATGCCAAGCTTGCGCGCGGAGTAGGTCGACAGGAAATAGCCCTGCACCACGCCATCCAGGACCACGTCGCGCTCGCGGGTGCGCACGCCTTCCTCGTCGAATGGGGCGCTGCCCATGGCGCCAGGGGTATGCGGCTGCTCGTGGATCTGCACGTGCGGGGCGAATACGGTCTTGCCCAGCGAATCGCACAGGAAGGTGGACTTGCGGTACAGCGCACCGCCCGACACCGCCTGCACGAAGGCGCCCAGCAGGCCCGCGGCCAGCGGCGCCTCGAACAGCACCGGGCAGCGGCGCGTGGACAGCTTGCGCGCCTGCAGCCGCGCCAGCGCGCGTTCGGCGGCGTACTTGCCGATGTCTTCCGGCGCCGCCAGCACCGTTGGCGAGCGCTTGGACGAGTACCAGTCGTCGCGCTGCATGCCGCTGCCGCTGCCGGCGATCGGCGCGCACGAGATAAAGTGGCGCGAATACGGATAGCCGCCGACGAAGCCGCGCGAGGTGGCCAGCACGAACTGCGAATGCTGGGCCGACACGCTGGCGCCGTCGCTGTTGCGGATGTGCGGCGACACCGCGAAGGCCGCGGCCTCGGCGCGGGTGGCGATGTCGATCGCGGCTTCGGCGTCGATGTTCCACGGGTGGAACAGGTCCAGGTCCTGCGGCGAGCGCTCCAGTAGTTCTTCTTCCGCAAGGCCGGCGCACTCGTCCTCGGCGGTGAAGCGAGCGATGTTGTAGGCCGCCTCGGCCGTGGCGCGCAATGCCGCTGGCGAGAAGTCTGAGGTGCTGGCGTTGCCGCGACGCTTGCCGATCATCACCGTGACACCGACCACCTTGTCGCGGTTCTGCTCGATGGTTTCCACCTGCCCCTTGCGCACCGACACCGACAGGCCGCTGCCTTCGGAGATCTCGGTGGCGGCATCGGTCGCCCCCAGTTCGCGTGCCACACGCAGCACATCGGCGGCCATCTCGCTGAGCTGGGCCTGGGTGTAGGTGAAGTGCGCGGTCTGTTCTGCAATATGGTCCATGGGGTCCATGCTGGGCGGGTGTCATCAAAAGTCCAAGCGGCAATCATAGCAAGATAAAATGCCGGGCATGACGCGAAATTCCCGTAATCCGAACGGCTCGCGCTTTCCTGGAGGCTTTGCGCCGGAACCGGAAGACGACGAACCGAAAAGCAAGTCGCAGCGCAAGCGCGACATGACCGCCCTGCAGGACCTTGGCACCGAGCTGGAAGGCCTGGCCAAGGACCGCCTGGCGCGCGTGCCCATGCCCGAAGCGCTGGCCGACGCCATCCACCAGGCGCGCCGCATCACCAGCCACGAAGGCAAGCGCCGCCAGATGCAGTATGTGGGCAAGGTCATGCGCGGCCTGGACGACGACGAGGTCGAGGCCATCCGCCGCGCGCTGGAAGGCTTCAAGGGCACCAGCAAGGCCGAGACCGCACGCATGCACCTGATCGAGCGCTGGCGCGAGCTGCTGCTGGCCGACGACGCGGCGCTGACGCGCTTCCTCGGCGAGCATCCCGGCATCGACGTGCAGGCGCTGCGCAACACCATCCGCAACGCGCGCAAGGAAAAAGAGCAAGGCAAGCCGCCGCGCTATTTCCGCGAACTGTTCCAGGCGATCAAGGCGGCGCTCGACGAAAAGGATGGCAAGGCCGCCGCGCAGGACCAACCCCCGACCCCGGAGCCCGAGGCATGACCCAGACCACGCAGCCGATCGCCCGCAACCATCCCGACGAACTCGTCGTCGGCTTTGTCTCGATCTCGGACCGCGCCTCGGCCGGCACCTACCAGGATGAGGGCATCCCGGCGCTGCGCGAGTGGTTCGGACGCACGCTGACCTCGCCGTGGCAGGCGGTGGAGCGGCTGATCCCCGACGAGCAGGCGCAGATCTCGCGTACGCTGATCGACCTGGTGGACGTGGCCGGCTGCGACCTGGTGCTGACGACCGGCGGCACCGGCCCCGCGCGGCGGGACGTCACGCCCGAAGCCACGCTGGCCGTGGCGACCAAGGAAATGCCCGGTTTCGGCGAGCAGATGCGCCAGGTCAGCCTGCATTTCGTGCCGACCGCGATCCTGTCGCGCCAGGTGGCGGTGATCCGCGAAACCGCCAGCCGCGCCGCGCTGATCATCAACCTGCCCGGCCAGCCGCGCGCCATCCGCGAAACGCTGGAAGGCCTTCGCGATGCCGACGGCAAGGCGGTGGTGCAAGGGATCTTTGCTGCGGTGCCGTATTGCATCGACCTGATCGGCGGCCCGTACATGGAAACTGACGAGGCGATCGTCAAGGCCTGGCGTCCGAAGAACGCCGTGCGCGCCAAACCCGGCGCATAACATAATCCACCCAGCCTCCACCCGGCCCGCCGGCATACGCCGCGCGGGCACCCTCCCTGCGCCTCAGCGCAACCCCAGGTACAACCCCACCGGCACGAACACCACCGCGGCGATATTGCCCAGCAGCACGATCGACGCCACCTGGTCCGGCTCTTGCCGGAAGTGGTCCGCCACCAGGAAGTTCAGCACCGCCGGCGGCAACGAGGCAAAGACGAACAGTAGCCCGCGCTGCAGTTCCGTCAGCGGCACCCACTGCGCCAGCAGCAACGCCACCGCGATGCCGGTCAGCGGGCAAGCCACCGCGCCGACCAGCCCCATGCCCCAGTTGCGCAGGCTCACATCCTTCATGCGCACGCCCAGCGCGAACAGCATCAGCGGCACCGTGGCATCGCCCAGCAGCTTGACCGACTGGTAGACCGGGTCGGGCAGCGTGAACCACGGCCGCGCCAGCGACAATCCCACGCCAGCCACGGTGGCCAGCACCATGGGATTGCGCGCGATCTGCGCCATCGACGCATGCCGGTTAACGGTCTTCATGCCGATGGTGAAGTGCATCAGGTTGGACGCAGCGAACAGTGCCACCGCCGGCGCCAGGCCGGCCGGCCCAAAGGCAAAGACCGACAGCGGCAGGCCCATGTTGCCGCAGTTGTTGAACATCATCGGCGGCACGAAGGTGCGCGGATCGACCTTGAGCAGCCGCGCCAGCCCCCACGCCAGCACGCCGGAGCCCAGCACCACGGCCACCGCGCAGCCCAGCAGCACCAGCTGATCGGCCAGCAGGAAGTCCTTGCTGACGAAGGCCGACACCACCAGCAGCGGCGCGATCACATCCAGCGTGGCGCGGTTGATGCCGGCCATGTCCGGATGCGCCCTGCGCCCGTACAGCCACCCGACCAGGATGATCAGGATGACCGGGGTGATGATGGAGACGATGCGCTCGAGCATGGGCGGGCGGGACGGGGGCTCGCGCCGGGCACGGAGCGGCGCCCGGCAGCGGCAACAAGGCCCGGCAATGCGTGCGGCCCGTCGCTGGTGGTGAGTTGTTGTTGTGTGGTGGCGGGTGGCCCTGCTGGTCCGGGTTATGGGGCGGGCGTGCCGGGGGCGGGCGTGCCGACGGCCGACGCGTCCGGGACCGTCGCGTCAGCCGCGGGCGCTGCGCCGGGCGCCGTGTGGCGGATAAAGTGCGTGCGGTAGTAGCGCAGTTCCTCGACCGACTCCAGGATATCGGCCAGCGCCGTGTGCAGCTGGCGCTTGACGAAGCCCTTGTGGATGGCCGGCTCCCAACGCTTGCACAGCTCCTTGAGCGTGGACACGTCCAGGTTGCGGTAGTGGAAGAACGCCTCCAGCTTGGGCATATAGCGCGCCATGAAGCGGCGATCCTGGCAGATCGAGTTGCCGCACATCGGCGACTTGTTGGCCGGCACCCAGCGCTTGAGGAAGGCCAGCAGCTCGGCCTCGGCCTGCTCTTCGGTCAGCGTGGAAGCCTTGACCTTGTCGATCAGGCCGGAGCGGCCGTGGGTGCCCTTGTTCCAGTTGTCCATGCCGTCGAGCACGGCATCGCTCTGGTGGATCACCAGCACGGGGCCCTCGGCCAGGATATTGAGCTCGGAGTCGGTGACCACGATCGCCACCTCGATGATGCGGTCGGTGTCCGGCGACAGGCCGGTCATTTCCATGTCCAGCCAGATCAGGTTGTTTTCACTTTTTACGGATTTGGCGGCGGCGTGGGTTGTCATCGGGACTGCGGAAGATAGGGATTTCGGGGATGCGGCCGCGGCAGGGGCGGGCGCGAACAATTTATAATTCTCGCATATCCGTCCGGGATGCCCGCTGGCGCACAGTTTTGCCGGCCCTCCCGGGTATCCCGGACCGCCGACAATCCTGCCCCGGGTTTCGCGGTCCCAACGGACGCCCGCCGCGCACGATGCCGGGCGCCCGAACCCACAAGGCTCTTGCCGATGTTCACGATTGTCTTCCTCGCCGCCCTGGTGCTGATGGTGCTGACCAAGCTCTGGCTGGCCGCCCGCCAGGTCCGGCATGTGGCGCAGCACCGCAACGCGGTGCCGGCGCGCTTTGCCGACACCATCACGCTGGCCTCGCACCAGAAGGCCGCCGACTACACCATCGCCCGCACCCGGCTGTCGATGCTGGAAGTGCTGGCCGGCGCCGCGGTGCTGATCGGCTTCACCATGCTGGGCGGGCTGCAGTGGCTCAACCAGTTCTGGCTCGATACCTTCGGACCCGGCTATGCCTACGGCGTGGCGCTGGTGGCCAGCGTCGCGCTGATCGGCGGGCTGGTCGACCTGCCCTTCTCGCTGTATGGCCAGTTCGGCATCGAGGAGCGCTTCGGCTTCAACAAGATGACCTTCGGCCTGTGGCTGGCCGACATGACCAAGATGCTGCTGGTCGCGTGCGCGCTGGGCCTGCCGCTGCTGCTGGCGGTGCTGTGGCTGATGGAGCGCGCGGGTTCGCTGTGGTGGCTGTGGACCTGGCTGGTGTGGATGGCGTTCAACCTGTTCCTGCTGGTGATCTTCCCGACCTTCATCGCGCCCCTGTTCAACAAGTTCGAGCCCCTCACCGACGAATCGCTGCGCGAGCGCATCGAGGCCCTGATGAAACGCTGCGGCTTTGCCAGCAAGGGCCTGTTCGTGATGGACGGCAGCAAGCGCAGCGCACATGGCAACGCCTACTTCACCGGCTTTGGCGCGGCCAAGCGCATTGTCTTCTTCGATACGCTGCTGGCCCGCCTGTCGGGAGACGAGATCGAGGCGGTGCTGGCGCATGAGCTGGGCCACTTCAAGCGCCGCCACGTGGCCAAGCGCATCGCCGTCACTTTTGCGCTGAGCCTGGTGTTCCTCGCGCTGCTGGGCTGGCTGGCCACGCGCAGCTGGTTCTACACCGGGCTGGGCGTGGTGCCCAACCTGGGCGTGTCCAACAACGCGCTGGCGCTGGTGCTGTTCTTCCTGACGCTGCCGGTGTTCACCTTCCTGCTGGGGCCGCTGTCGAGCCAGTCATCGCGCCGCCATGAGTTCGAGGCCGACGCCTTTGCCGCGGACCAGACCAACGCCGGCCACCTGGTGTCGGCGCTGGTGAAGCTGTACAAGGACAACGCCTCGACGCTCACGCCCGATCCGCTCTACAGCGCCTTCTACTACTCGCATCCGCCCGCCGCGCAGCGGATCGACCGTCTGCTGGCGCACGCATGAGCCGCGCGACGCGTCACCGCAACGCCGGCGGCGGCACCAATGCCGGTACCAGCCATGAGTCCGCACTGATCATCGCCGCGCACGGCCGCCACTACGTGGTCGAGCTGGGCGACGGCACGCGCATGCATGCCTTCCCGCGCGGCAAGAAAAGCGACTGCGCGGTGGGCGACCATGTCAGCGTGGAACGCGCCGCCGCCGACCAGTGCGTGATCACGAAGGTTGCGCCGCGCAAGAACCTGCTGCACCGCTCCGACCAGTTCAAGTCCAAGCTGCTGGCCGCCAATATCGACCAGGTCGTCATCGTGCTGGCGACCGAGCCGGGGTTCTCGGAAGACCTGCTCGGGCGCGCGCTGGTGTCGGCCGAGGCAATGGAAATCCGGCCGCTGATCGTGCTCAACAAGACCGACCTGCCCGACCGGCTCGACGAGGCGCGTGGCCGCTTGGCGCTGTACCGCGAGCTGGGTTACGACACGCTGGAGCTGTCGGTGCGCGCCGACCCGGCGCAGGCGCTGGCCACGCTCAAGCCGCGCCTGGCGGGGCTCGCCAGCATCCTGATCGGCCAGTCGGGCATGGGCAAGTCTTCGCTGCTGAACCTGCTGATTCCGGGCGTCGATGCCCAGACCCGCGAGATCTCGGCCAAGCTCGATTCCGGCAAGCACACCACGACTTTCACCCGGCTCTACCACCTGCCTGCGGACTGGGGCACGGCCGACGGCCGCCTGGGTGCGCTGATCGATTCACCGGGCTTCCAGGAATTCGGCCTGTACCACCTCAGCGAGGGCATGCTGGAGCGCGCGTTCCCGGAATTCCGGCCGCGCCTGACCGAGTGCCGCTTCTACAACTGCCACCATGTGAACGAGCCGGGGTGCGGGGTGCTGGCCGCGGTGGAATCCGGCGCGATTTCCGAGCGCCGCCACCAGCTCTACACGCAGCTGCTGCACGAATCCAGCCAGCAGAAGCCGTGGTAAGGTAAGCGCACCTGCATTCCGGTGCGCTGCCATGAAACTGCTACTGTCCGCCACCTCCCTGGTCCATGCGGCCCATTGCCAGAACGTCCTGCAGGCGGCCGGCATCCGGGCCGAGCTGCGCAATACCTGGCTGGCCGGCGCGACCGGCGAGATCCCCTTCCGGGAAAGCGCGCCGCAGGTATGGCTGGTCGATGACGAGATGGAAGCGCAGGCGTGGGCGGCGCTCAATGCCGCCGCCAACCCGGTACCGGGGCCCAGCTGGCAATGCCGCCATTGCCACGAGTGGCACGAGGCCCAGTTCGGCGCCTGCTGGCGCTGCGGCGCGGCGCGCGACTAGCGCGCGGGCTGCCCCGTTAAAACCCTGGATCAGCCCACCCAGAGCGCCAGCGACAGCATGGCGAGCAGCAGCATCCACAGCACCACCGCGCGCCACACCAGGCCGACGGCCGACTGCAGCGTGCGCACGCCGGGCTCGGTGCCGAATTCGGGCGCGGCCGGCTCGGGGCCGCCGTTGTCCTCTTCCATGCCGGGTGCGTAGTCCACCGCCGGGCCCGCCACGCTGGCGCGCAGCACCACGGTGGAATCGTCCTCGGCCAGTGGCGTGCCCAGCCTGACGCCGAGCGCCCCGCCGCCGCTGGCAAGCAGGATGCCGTTGACCGCATCGTTCCACTTGCGCGCGTGGTTGCGCCAGGCATAGACCGCATCCTCGAAATTGCCCACGATGGCAAAGCCGATCGCAGTCAGCCTTGAGGGAATCCAATCGAGCACATAGAAGGCGCGCGCCGCGAAGCGGCCCAGCGCGGGACTGCGTTCGGCCGAAGGCTGGTTCCACTGGCGGCCGAGGTATTCGGCGGTCCGGTACAGCACCACGCCGCCGGGCCCGATCGGCACCAGGAACCAGAAGAACACGCCGAACACATGCCGGTGCACGGCCACGATCGCCGCTTCCAGCGTTTGCCGCACGATCTCGGTGACCGGCATCTCGACGGTGTCGAGCCCGGTCCATTCGTGCAGCAGCATGCGCGCGGTATGGACGTCGTCGCGGTTCAGCGCTTCATGGATGTCGGTGAAGTAGTGGCTGAACTGGCGAAAGCCCAGCGTCATGTACAGCACCAGCACGTTCCAGGCGAGCGTCAGCGCCACGCTGATCGAGGCCAGCAGGTAGTGAACCACGACCACCGCCAGCGTCAGCGGCAGCACCACGGTGAGCCACGCCAGCGCGGCGTCGCGCGGGCGGCCAGTGTCGAAAGCGTGTTCGGCGCGCTCGCCGAGCGCGCGCACGATCTCGTGGATCGGGTTGTTGCGGCCCAGGGCGCGGAACTGCTCTGCGATCAGCGCCAGGAGAATAGAAACAAAGGTCATCTTGGTACTGGGTGTTCCAAGGGGGCGTCGGCACGGGGACGCCCCCTGTCGTGATCAGGGGAATGGGACCCGTGCTGGCCTGCGGGCGATGTGCCGGTGCAGGCGCAATGCATAGCGAGAAGATAGCACAGCGGTACCTGCCGGGTCCCGGAGCGCGACGCAAAATGCAAAAAGCCCGCCGGGCGGGCGGGCTCTTGCGGACTTCAGCGACTACGTTTGCCGGGCGCGGCTCAGGGCAGGTCGAACACCAGCACCTCGGCGTTATCGCCGCCGGAAAGCGCGACTTCACCGACCGACTCCAGCTTGGCCGCATCGCCGGCCTCGAGTGCCTTGCCGTTGACCGTCACCCGGCCACGCGCCACATGGACATAGGCACGGCGGCCCGGCGCGAGCGCCAGCGTGGTGGCCTCGCCGCCGTCGAACAGGCCGGCGTACAGGCGCACGTCCTGGTGCACCACTACCGAGCCGTCGGCGCCGTCGCGGCTGGCCACCAGGCGCAGCTTGCCACGCTTGTCGGCCACGTCGAAGTGCTTTTCCTCGTAGCCGGGCTCGATGCCGTTCTGGTCAGGCATGATCCAGATCTGCAGGAAGTGCGTCGTATCGTGCTGGGCATGGTTGTACTCGGAGTGGCGCACGCCCGTGCCTGCGCTCATGCGCTGCACATCGCCCGGGCGAATCACGCTGCCGTTGCCCATGCTGTCCTTGTGGGCCAGCTCGCCTTCCAGCACGTAGCTGATGATCTCCATGTCGCGATGGCCGTGCGTGCCGAAGCCCATGCCGGGCGCGACGCGGTCCTCGTTGATCACGCGCAGCGGCCCAAACTGCACATGCTGCGGATCGTAGTAGTCGGCGAACGAGAACGAATGAAAGGACTTCAGCCAGCCATGGTCGGCGTAACCGCGCTCTGCAGACTTTCTGATTTCAATCATTTTGATGGCCCTCCTTGGCCCGTTTCGCCGTCGGCACTCGCTGTGTAACCCGTGTCACGGCATGTGTTGCACTGTTGATGCTAGGCAGTTTAGGGCTTGAGGCGTATATTTACGGGGTCCACCTTAGAAGCAGTCATTCAGAATTTCTGAACATGGCCCTCTCGCTAGAATCCCTCGAAGTCCTCGACGCCATCGAACGCAAGGGCAGCTTCGCCGCTGCCGCCCACGAGATGGGCAAGGTGCCCTCAGCGCTGACCTACGTTGTGCGCAAGCTGGAAGAAGACCTGGACGTGTTGCTGTTTGACCGTCGCCGCCACCGCGCCGAGCTGACCCCGGCCGGCCGGGCGCTGCTCGACGAAGGCCGGCACCTGCTGCATGCGGCCGACGACCTGGCGCGCCGCGTCAAGCGGCTGGCCACGGGCTGGGAGGCGACGCTGACCATCGTGGTCGACGACCTGATCAACTTCCGCGCGCTGCTGCCGGTGATCCACGACTTCTACGCCGAGAACACCGCCACCCGGCTGCGCTTTGCCAAGGAAGTGCTGGGCGGCGCCTGGGACGCGCTGATCAGCAACCGCGCCGACCTGGTGATCGGCGGCGCCTACGATGCGCCCAGCACGCAGGGCTTCCAGATCCGGCCACTGGGAACGGTGCCGTTCGTGTTCGCGGTGGCGGCGCACCATCCGCTGGCCACAGAGGAAGGCCCCCTGACCACCATTCAGATCGCCAGGCACCGCATCGTCGCGGTCGGCGATACCTCGCGCAACCTGCCGGCGCGCACGCACGGCGTGTTGGCCGGCCAGGACGTGCTGGTGGTGCCGACCATGCGCGACAAGCTGGAAGCGCAGATCCGCGGCCTTGGCTGCGGCTGGCTGCCGGCACCAATGGCGCAGCCACATATCGAAAGCGGCGTGCTGCAGGCGCGCGAGACCGTGGAAGTGCGCGCGCCCGGCAACTTCAAGGTGGCCTGGCGCACCAGCAACCGCGGCAAGGCGCTGCAATGGTGGGCGAGCAAGCTGGAAGACCCGCGCCTGGCACAGGCGCTGCTGCAACACGCCGAATTCGCCGGCTGAGGGCAGGCGCATGGCGGTCATCACGGGCGGCTATCGCGGCCGCTTTGCCCCCTCGCCCACCGGGCCGCTGCATATGGGCTCGCTGGTCACAGCGCTGGCCAGCTGGCTCGATGCGCGCGCGCATGGCGGCCAGTGGCTGGTGCGCATCGAAGACATCGACATGCCGCGCTGCGTGCGCGGCGCCGACGACGACATCCTGCATACGCTGGAACGCCTTGGCATGACACCGGACGAGCCGCCGTTGTGGCAGAGCCGGCGCGAACCGCACTACGCCGACGCGCTGCGCCGGCTGGACGCCGCCGGGCAGCTCTACCCGTGCGGCTGCTCGCGCAAGGAGATCGCCGATTCGCTGGTACATGTGCGCGAGCGCCACCAGACGCTGGCCTACCCCGGCACCTGCCGCCACGGCCTGAACGGCAAGCTGCCGCGCGCCTGGCGCGTGCGCGTGCCGGACGGCGCGACGGCCAATATCTGCTTTGACGACCGCTGGCAGGGCCGCCAGTGCCAGGACCTGGAAACCGAGCTGGGCGATTTCGTGCTGCGCCGCGCGGACGGGCTATGGGCGTATCAACTGGCAGTGGTGGTGGACGACGGCCTGCAGGGCATCACGCATATCGTGCGGGGCGCCGACCTGCTCGACTCCACGCCGCGGCAGCTCCACCTGCAGCACCTGCTGGGCCTGCCCACGCCGGCCTACCTGCACGTGCCGGTGGTGGTCAACGAGATCGGCGAGAAGCTCAGCAAGCAAAGCGGCGCACTGGCGATCGACACCGGCGCGCCGCTGGATACGCTGCGCGAGGCAGGCAGCCACCTGGGGCTGGTCAACAACGCGGGGAATGTGAAGGACTGGCTGGCAAGCGCCACCGACGGGTGGCGCCAGCGGCTGGAGACGTTGCCCCAGCCTCAGCCGCCGCACGGCTAGCGTGCGGCTTTGATGCGATGGCCCGAGCAGGCGGGCCGCCGCGGACTACAACTGGATCAGGACTTGCGCGGCACGCCGCCCAGCAGCGCGGCCACCGGCCGCTTGGGCGCCTGTCGGCCGCGGCTCAGCGCGGCGGCCATTTCTTCAGACGGCTGGGCCTGGGTGCTGTTGGCGCTGGGCTCGTACGGGCGCGAGAAGAAAGGATCGTCCGAGGCGCGGAACATCTGGCGGCTGCCGCTGTGATCGTGGCGGCGCGGGCGCTCTTCGCTCTCGCCGTTGCCGCGCGCGCGGCGCACGTCGCCACGCTCGCGGCGGCGCTCGGTGTCGCCTTGGCGCGCACGCTCGCCGGTCGGGTCGAAGCCTTCCAGCTTGCCGCGCGGGATGCTGCGCTTGATCAGCTTCTCGATATCGGACAGCAGGCGCTCGTCATTGCCGGGCACGTAGATCGACAGCGCGTCGCCGCTGGCGCCGGCACGGCCGGTACGGCCGATACGGTGCACATAGTCTTCGGCGCTGTATGGCACGTCGAAGTTGACCACGCACGGCATGTCGGGAATATCGAGCCCGCGCGCGGCCACGTCGGTGGCGACCAGCGCGTCGATGGTGCCGCTCTTGAAGCCGTCCAGCGTCTGCATGCGCTCGGTCTGGGTCTTGTCGCCGTGGATGGCGGCGGCGTTGATGCCCTCGCGCTCCAGGTGCCGCGCCAGGCGCGAGCAGCCGATCTTACTGTTGACGAAGACGATGCACTGGCGCGACAGCCCCTGCTCGGCACGCTGCTTGAGCAGGTGCACGACTGCCGCCTGCTTGTGGCCGTCTTCGACCTGGTACACCATCTGGCGCACGTTCTCGTTAGTCGAATTGCTGCGCGCGACTTCGATGGTGACCGGCTGCTTCAGGTAGCTGGCAGCCAGCCGCTTGATTTCCGCCGAGAACGTCGCCGAGAACAGCAGCGTCTGGCGCTGCGCCGGCAGCAGGTTGATGATGCGTTGCAGGTCCGGCAGGAAGCCCATGTCGAGCATGCGGTCGGCTTCGTCCAGCACCAGCATCTGCACCTGCGACAGGTTGACCGACTTCTGCTGCACGTGGTCGAGCAGGCGGCCCGGCGTGGCCACCAGGATCTCCACGCCGCGGCGCAGCGCATCCGTCTGGGGGTTCATGTCGACGCCGCCGAACACCACCGTGCTGCGCAGGTCGGTGTGCTTGGCGTAGCGGGCGACGTTGTCGTAGACCTGGTCGGCCAGTTCGCGCGTGGGCGTCAGCATCAGCGCGCGCACCGGGTGTCGCGCCGGCGAGGCGCTGGCATTGGCCAGCGGCAGCAGGCGCTGGATGATCGGCAGCGCAAAGCCGGCGGTCTTGCCGGTGCCGGTCTGGGCGGCGCCCATCACGTCCTTGCCGAGCAGCACGACGGGAATCGCCTGCGCCTGGATCGGCGTGGGCGTGGTGTAGCCCTGGTCGGACAAGGCGCGCAGTATGCGCGCGTCGAGGCCGAAGCTCTCGAAGGTCTGCACAGCGGTAGTTGCTTCTGGTGCGGTCGTAGTTGTCATGGGTATCGGTGTCTGGCGGGAGGCGAACCCGGCACAAACGGATACGCGTCTGGAACTCATCTCGCCCTGGCTCTCGCCTGGCGCCGGTGGGTTCCGGCGCGGCCCTGCTGGCTACAGCATTTGGCCAAGAGAATCAAAGACTTAGATTTTAGCACCTCTGCCCGCGCAGTGACCAGTATGGCGGGAGCGTACGCGCGACGCGACAAAGCCCGGCGCCGGCTGGCAGGTTTTCAAGAAACTGTCATATCGGCAGCGGAAGATGCCAGCGGCGCGGTGGCCATCGCCGATCCGCGCCAGCGTACCTCAACCGAGAACCACATGGACTTCGAGCTTTTCCGCCAGACCTGCCAGCAGTTCCTGCGCACATCAAGCCAGTTCCTTGGCCTGGCCGCAGCGGCCTGCCAGCCGGCCCTGCCGCTGGCCGCGCGGCAACCCGGCCAGCCGGTGCAGACCGGGCAGCAGCCGGCCTGACCCTCGCCGCGCCCCCCACGGGCGCGACCGGACGGGATCCAGGTGACTCAGTCGCCGCGGATGCCGTTTTGTACGGGGAACGGCTTATAGGCGCAGAGTGCCGCCCCGGAACAGCCGGGCATCCATCTCGCGCAGGTCCGGCGCCACCGCCACCGGCGTCGCGCACTGGTCCAGCACGTCGCTCCGCAGGTCCACGCCTGGCGCGATCTCCACCAGCGTGAGGCGCGCCTCGCCATCGTCGGCGGCGCGCATCTCGAACACCGCGCGCTCGGTGATGTACAGCACCGGGATGCCGAGCGACGCCACGTAGGGACCGTTGAAGCTCAGGTGCGATACCTCGGGCACGATCTTCTTCACACGCCCTTCGCGCACGATCTGCAACTGGCCGTCGCCGGCACGGACTTCCAGCCCGCCCGCCGTCAGCGTGCCCATGAAGACCACCGCGCGCGCGCTCTGCGTGATGTTGATAAAGCCGCCGACGCCCGCGATCAGAGCGCCCTCGCCTTCGCCGAACTTGCTGACGTTGACGTTGCCATGGCCATCGAGTTCGGCTAGGCCGAGGATGGCCAGGTCGATGCCGCCGCCTTCGTAGAAATCGAACTGCGCGGGTTGGTCGACCACGGCTTCCGGATAGGCCGATGCGCCGAAGCTCAGGCCATCAGCGGGGGTGCCGCCGATCGGGCCCGCCTCGACAGTCAAAGTGAAGCCGTGCAGCCCGGCCTGGTGCGCCAGCATGCCGACCGCTGCCGGCATGCCGACGCCAAGGTTGACCACGCGCGGTGCGCGCCGCGCCAGCTCCATCACCGCGCGGCGCTGCACGATCGTGCGCGCGTCGAGCGGGCCCGTGGCCGCCGCCGCTGCCTCCTCCGCGTCGGCCTCGGCCGCTGCTGCCTCGCCCTGCCACGGCGTCACGTAGGCCGGATTGTAGGCTTCGGCGAACGTCATCTGGTGGTTGGCCGGGTTGTCGCAGACCACCACGTAGTCGACCAGGATGCCGGGCACATGGATGGCCTGCAGGATCTCGTGGTGGTCGACCAGACTTTCCACCTGCGCGATCACGATGCCGCCCGAGTTGTGCGCGGCCTGCGCCATCGCCAGCAGTTCGTGGTGGAAGGCCTCGCGGTGCGTGCTGAGGTTGCCGCGCGTATCGGCCGCGGTGCAGCGGATCAGCGCGCAGTCGATGCGGAAGCTCGGGTAGAACAGGTATTCGTCGCCGCGGAAATCGACCGCCTCGACCCAGCACGCCTTGCCCTCGGCCAGCGCCTGGCGCGCGCGCTCGTTGACGGCGCCGCCGTGATAGCGCGAATCCTGCGCGGTGCGCGGATCGACGAAGGTATGCAGTCCGATCTTCGTCATCACGCCGGGCTTGCCGCCCGCGATGGCGCGGTACAGGTGCGTCAGCACGCCCTGCGGCAGGTTGTAGCCCTCGCACTGCTCGGCCATCGCCAGCGCCGCCAGCCGCGTGGCCGAGCGCCAGTGGCCGCCGACGATGCTGGCGGTCATGCCGGCATTGCCGAAGTGGTTCACGCCGCGGGCGCCACGATCGCCCTGCCCCGCCGAGTACACCAGCGTCAGATCGCGCGGCAGCCCGCCGTGCAGGAAGCGCTGCTCCAGCGCCTCGGTCACGGCCTCGGCGTGGCCGGCACCGACAAAGCCGGCGCTGGCCACGGTCCAGCCGTCCTGCACCAGGGCGGCCGCTTCGCGTGCGGTGATCACCTTCATCGCTGTCTCCGGTTCTTGTGGTGTCGCTCCATGTCGCCCTGCTGCGGCAACCGAGCCCGGATGTAGAAAAGCCCCGCGTGCCGGGGAGGCAGCGGGGCTCAAATGGTAGCGGGGTAATCATTCGACCACCCACGCCTCGATCTTGGCGTATCGCGCCGCGGCCAGCATCACCCAATTGCGGGCCGCCGCAACATGAACGACCGGCCGGCGCATCCCGCGCGCCGCGCCCTGCAAAGCCTGTCAATCATCACCTTTGCCCTGCCAGCAGGGTATCCGGGTTTTCTCCGAGCGGGTTTTTGCCAGCTTCCGGCCCGCCTGCGCTTGCGGTCTACTGGAATCACGTCGACAGCCTGGCATCGCCGAAGCCTCGCGATACCGCAGTCGATGGCGCCAGAAATATTCCAATGACCGGGAGACAGACCATGGTGACGAAGAAAGAAGAGGCGTTCGTACTGAAGAACCTCCTTGCCCTCGCAGCAGTGGAAACCCTGGGCGGCGCGATCGCCCTCGGCATGGTCTTCCACCTGATCTGAAATCATTTGCAGCCGCGCCGGCGTCGCAGCGCCGGCACGGCGAATTCCGCAGACGGACCTGCTCGGCTACTCGTCGACGATTACCTCGAAGCCACCGAAGATCATCCGCTGGCCATCGAACGGCATATTGTCCATGCCTTCCTTCAGGCGCGGATCCTCCATCGCCGCCTTCATGCCCGAATCGCGCTTTTCGCGCGACGGCCACAGGATCCACGAGAACACCACCGCTTCATCGTCCTTGCGCTTGACCGCCATCGTAAAGGACGTGACCTTGCCTTCCGGCACATCGTCGCCCCAGCATTCCACCACCTTCAGCGCGCCGTGTTCCTTGAACACCGCGGCCGCCTTCTGCGCCACCTGGCGATAGGTCTCGCGATTCGCTTGCGGTACGGCCAGCAAGAATCCGTCGATAT
Source organism: Cupriavidus sp. DF5525 (assembly GCF_040149425.2). Lineage (NCBI taxonomy): Bacteria > Pseudomonadati > Pseudomonadota > Betaproteobacteria > Burkholderiales > Burkholderiaceae > Cupriavidus > Cupriavidus sp. DF5525. Next base: position 3,428,938 of record NZ_CP168265.1, read on the forward strand.
AGGACATTGACTGCCTCCTGATCGGGTTGAACGGTTGCGTGGCGGCACCGCAGGGGCCACCGCCCGCGTCTGACTACGATAGTCCATCGCAGCCGAGGCGCCAGAGCCGTCACGTGGCCTGAAAGATGCTTGCCGTGCTGCAAGTGTGCCGGCGCGATCTGCTGGACCGTCCGGGCGCGTCGTTTGTGCGCTGTCGAAGCACGCGCTGGGCCCGACGGGGCATCGGGGCGCGGCAAACGGCCCGTCAGAAGGGTCAGCGCGCAGATGGCAGATGCGCCGGCCAGGCGCCACTCGCCACGAGTCCTTCGGCGATACCAATCAACTGGTTCCAGACAGCGTTGACGGCCAGCGAAACGGGTGAAGTGGCTGACCTGCAGATGTACACCTGCCGCGCCAGGCCAGGATTCACGATCCGCGCGCACGACAGCAATCCGGCTTCCAGCTCCTGGCGTACGGCTGCATGGGAGAGGATCGTGTAACCGACACCAGCCGCCGTGAGTGCAATCAACTCCGGAATGGCGTTGACTTCCGCAACGATGCGCAATTGCACATCATGCGACGCGCAGTGCCGCTCGATCAGGCTGCGCAGGCCATGCAAGCTGGCCGGCAGGATCATCGGCAGTTGCGACAGGTCGCCGAAGGACACCGTCATGGCTTCCGCCACAGCGGCGCCGGGCAAGCTCGACAGCGTGCCCGGCGGGCCAACCAGCACTAGGTCTTCCTCCAGCAGCAGATCGCTGCGCAGCCCGGGTTCGGGGCCCCCGCCAAAGGTCATGCCGATATCGATATGCCCGGTCAGGAGGTTCTGGGGAATATAGCCAGTGCTCAACTCGATGATCTGCAGGTAAACGTCCGGCCAACGCGCGACAACTTCGCGCACCAGCGGGACCGTCACCAGCTTGGCCATCGATTGTGGCAATCCCACCGCCACGCGCCCCCTGGGTTCCCGCACAGCCGTACGGATCTCTTCGACCGCCACATCCACCCGCTTGAGGATATCGGCGGCATGGCCAAGCAGCATGACCCCCGCCGCTGTCGGCGTGACACCTTTCGGGGTCCGGTCGAACAACGCCGTACCAAGCTCTTCTTCCAGGTTCTTGATCTGCAGGCTCAGGGCCGGCTGGGCCAGGTGCATGCGCTCGGCGGCGCGTGAAATGGAGCCGGCCGAGGCCACCGCCATAAAGGATCGGAGTGTGCGCAGGTCCAGGGCCATGCTGTTGTCCCGGTCAGAGTGAGAGTGCATTTGGCATATTGGAATCTTATACCGAGCATCAAAAACTTGTCTTCGACATATACCCCGGCCGTCGCCAAGATGTCAGCCACATCGCCACATGGCGATCGAAGTTTGCTGACACACCGGAGACACCTATGAACCCGAAACGCCGCTCGCTCATGCTCGGCGCCGCCGTGTCGATGCTGGCGCGGCCAGTGCTGGCCGCCGGCTGGCCAACGCGTCCCATCAAGCTCCTCGTGCCGTTCGCGGCAGGCGGACCGACCGATTTCATCGCCCGCCTGCTCGCCACGCCGCTTTCCCGCGAACTGGGGCAACCGGTCGTCATCGACAACCGGCCCGGAGCGAGCGGCAACCTGGGCGCACAGAACGTCCTGGACGCCGACGCCGACGGCTATACGCTGCTGCACAACACCGTCGGCATGCACGCGGTCAATCCTCTGATGTACCCCAGTGCGCGCTTCCAGCCGCTACGCGACTTCAAACCGATTGCGACCACGGCTGCCATGCCCAACGTGCTGGTCGTGCACCCTGACAAACTCCCCGTCAGGTCTGTCGCAGACCTGGTGCGCATCGGCAAGTCCAGGGCCGACGGGCTCACCTATGCCACCTTCGGTGCCGGCACCTCGCCGCACATTTATGCGGCGCTGTTGCAGAAGGCGGCCGGTTTCAGCGCGATGGCGATTCCGTACAAGGGCAGTTCCCCCGCGCTGACCGATGTCATGGCCGGCCAGGTCGATTTCGTCTTCGACTCGTTCACGACCTGCATTGGCCAGATCCAGGGGGGCAAGCTGCGCGCGCTGGCAATCACTGCTTCGGGCCGCTCGCCGATGCTGCCCGATGTGCCAACGCTGAAAGAGGCTGGCTATCCCGACGTGGACAAGAAATTCTGGTTCTCGCTGCAAGCCCCGGCGCACACGCCCAAGGCGGTGATCGATCGGCTGCGCGCTGCGGCGGCGAAGGCAGTCGCAGATCCAGACTACATCGCCGCGCTGCGCGCACGGGGCGCAGAGCCCATGCCCACGCGCAGCAGCGAGCTCGACGCCTTCGTGCAACGTGACGCCGAACGCTGGACCTCGGTAGCACGCGGCCTCGGCATCAAACCTCAATGAACGGACCAGTCACCATGCAACCATTGAAAGGCATCCGCGTCCTGGACCTGAGCAAAGTCCTGGCCGGACCGCTGTGCGGCCAGTACCTGGGCGAGCTTGGCGCGGACGTGACCAAGGTGGAGCCGATCGGCAAGGGCGACGATACCCGCGCCTGGCTGCCCCAGGAAGCCGGGCAGTCGGCCGTGTTCCTGTCCGTCAACCACAACAAGCGCAGCATCGCCGTGGACCTGAAGAGCGAGGCTGGCCGCGAGGTGGTACAGCGCCTCGCGGCGCAGTCAGACGTGGTACTGCAGGGTTTCGGCGGCGGCACCGCGGCGAAGCTGGGTGTGGACTACGAAACCCTGCGCGCCCTCAATCCGCGGATGATCTACTGCGAGATCTCCGGCTACGGCCGTGACGGGCCGCTCGGACACGAGCCAGGCTATGACGTCATGCTGCAGGCATTCAGCGGCATGATCAGCACGATGGGGGAACCCGGAGGAAGCTATGCGCGCGCCAGCTTCTCACCCGTGGACATTGGCACAGGCATGCACGCGCTCAGCGGCATCCTGGCTGCCCTGATCGAGCGCCAGGCGACCGGCAAGGGCGTCTATGTGGAAGTGGCGCTGATGGAAACCGCGCTCGGCTTCATGGGCTACATGGCGCAGAATTATTGGCGCACGGGCGCCGTGCCGCAGAAAATGGGGACCGCGCACCCGTCGATGTCGCCTTACCAGGCGTTCGAGGCCGCCGACGGGCCGCTCATGCTCGGCGTCGGCAACGACGCGCAATGGCGCCGCTTCTGCGCCGTGGCAGAGCTGGACGACTGGGTGGATCACCCGGATTTCGCCACCAACGCCGACCGCGTCAGGAATTTCGCGCGTACCGTGGCGCTGGTGCAGGACCGCGTTGCCCGCAAGCCCTTGGACTTCTGGCTCAACGGCCTTCGGCAGGCCGGCGTTGCGTGTTCGCCGATCAATACCCTGGATCAGGCATTGAACCATCCTCAGGTGCAGGCGCGCGGGCTGATCGTCTCTTCACAGCATCCGGTTCTCGGCACTGTCAAGAACGTGGGGCTGCCTATCCGGTTCGGGCAGGCGCCGCGCACTGCCCGGCGCACCGCGCCGCTGCTTGGCGAACACACGAAAGCCATCCTCCATGAGGCTGGCTACGATCCGGAAGACATCGCCCGCCTGACACAAGCAGGCGCCGTCGCTACCAGCACGCCCTCTGCCTGAAGCCTGAACAACCTGGAGCACTCATGCCTCTTCTTTCTTACACCGTGCGCAACCATGTCGCGGAGATCCTGCTCGACAATCCACCCGTCAATGCACTGACGATTCCGATGATCGGTGCCCTGCTGGATGCATTGGCGCAAGCCGCCGCAGACGATAGCGCGCGTGCGGTGATCATTGCCAGCGCCGTACCTGGCCGCTTCTGCGCGGGGCTCGACATCGCAGCCCTGCAAGGCGCATCGCCGTCCGAGGTCCATACCCTGCTCGACAAGCTCTACGTCCAGCTATGCGATGCCCAATACAACCTCGGCAAACCCTCCATCGCGGCGATCAGCGGCGCGGCGCGTGGTGGCGGCATGACGCTAGCGATCTCCTGCGACCTGATCGTGGCCGCGGAAAGCGCCACCTTTGGCTATCCGGAGATCGACGTCGGCATGCTGCCGGCGATCCACTTCACGCATCTGCCGCGCATCGTCGGCCGGCACGTGGCGTTCGACCTCCTGTTCACCGGGCGCGCGTTTGACGCGGCGCAAGCGCAGGCCATGCACCTGGTGAACCGTGTGGTGAAAGACGAGGACGTGCTCGCGCAAGCGCGCGCGCTGGCAGCGACGCTGGTGGGCAAATCGACAACGGCCATGCAGATGGGTCGCGCCGCCTTCCATCGCGCCGTTGACAGCGGCTATCGCCGCGGCGTGTCGTATGCGGTCGATACGTTTTGCCAGGTCGCGGCGACCGACGATGCCAGGGAAGGGATAGCTGCCTTTATGGAGAAGCGGCGCCCCGTGTGGGGCGCCTGACAGGATAGATCAGCCAACCAGGGAGGGTTCGCATGCGGTGGATACACTCATGCGGCCATCACGCTGCGTTCGTCATCGGTCAGCTCAGGACCATCCAGCGTGACGCGCGAATGGTCGTGGCGGAACTTGCGGATGATGGGCTTGAGCTCCTCCTTGACGTGCTTCTCGCTGTAGCCGTTGAACAGGTGGCCGGCCAGGCCGCGGCGCAGGTCGCTGGTGTCCATGAACCAGTCGGCGATCGGGAACGTGAGGTTCATGTTGTACTTCATCATGATGCCCATGTTGTGATGTGCGGTGTGGTGGCGGCGGATCGTGTTGACAAAGGGCATGTTGCGCACGAACCAGTTCTCATGCACGTGGCAGCAGTAGTGGAAGGTCTCGTAGACCAGGTACTGCGCCACCATCGTCATGAACACGACCCAGCCGGCATTGCTGTTGAGCAGCACCGAGGCCAGGTAGCCGAGCGCACCGCCGCCTACGCCGAGCGTGGTCAGCACCCGCCACGGGAAGAACACGATGCGGAATTCGCGGGTGGTATCGATGGTCGGCTCTTCATCGGTGAAGTACTGGTGGTGCTGGCGCGTATGGCGCTCGTAGATGGCGCGCAGCGCGAACACGTCGATCCGGCGGTGCATCACGTACTTGTGCATCGCCCATTCGACGAAATTGCCGGCCAGGAACACCGGCAGCACCAGCGCCCATTCCCAGGCGGCGTGCTGCAGTTGCCCGAAGGCGTAATACAGCGCGGCGGCGCCGACGCCGTAGATCACCACGATATGCAGCAGGCCGTTGTAGAGCGGGCTGATATCGGCCTTGTACTGTTCGCGGAATTTGCGCTGCCGTTCGGTCATCATGGCTGTCTCCTCGTTTGATGATACGTAACTAATATATTAGTCGGATATCACGCCCTGTCAAGGCGCGTGGGGGATTTTTGCAGGGCCGATTTGCTGGCGCTCGCAGACCACGGCCAGCGCACCAAAAGCAAAGGCCCCTGTCTTGCGCCAGGGGCCATCTCAGGGGAACTGCGGTGGGCTAGTTCGAGACTTCCTCCAGCGCCTTGCCCTTGGTCTCGACGCCGAACAGCAGCACGACAACGGCCGCGACCGCAAACGACAGCGCCCCCATCGTGAACACGCCGCCCTGCCCCGCAACCGGGAGCAGCACGCCCACCAGGTAGGGGCCGGCAAGCGATCCCACCCGACCGATCGATGAGGCAAAGCCCGAGCCGGTGCCGCGCGACCGCGTGGGATACAGCTCCGGTGTATAGGCGTACAGCACCGACCACATGCCGAACAGGAAGAACTGCATGCACAGCCCGGCGGCAATCAGCTGCTCGACCGGCAGCCGGTGCACGGCGGCCTGGCCGTAGGCATACGCAGCCAGCGCGCTGCCGATGAGCATCAAGGCACAGGTCGGCTTGCGCCCCCACTTCTCCAGCAACCAGGCCGAGAACAGGAAGCCGGGAATGCCTGCCAGTGAGATGTAGACCGTGTACAGCACGGACTTGGTGACGGCATAGCCGGCCTGCTGCAGCAGCGCACCGAGCCAGGTGGTGAGGCCGTAGTAGCCGAGCAGCGCAAAGAACCAGACCGCCCACAGCATCAGCGTGCGCTTTGCGTAGGGGCCGTGCCAGAGCTCGGCGAACAGCGCCTTGCGCGCACGCCGCTGCGGCGGGGCGAAGGTATCGTCAACCGGCGGCAGCGGCTTGCCGCTGGCGCGTTGCACGTGGTGCTCGATGTTCGCCATGATGTGGTCGGCTTCGCGGTCACGCCCCACTTCCTCGAGCCAGCGCGGCGACTCGGGCACGCGGCGGCGTACCACGAAGACAAAGACCGCCGGCACCGACAGGGCAATGAAGATGCCACGCCAGCCGATCACCGGCAGCAGGAAGTACGTCAGCACGCCCGCCGCGATAAAGCCGATGGGCCAGAAGCCTTCAAGGATTGCAACGTACTTGCCCCGGCTCTTTGCCGGGACGATCTCCGACACCATCGACAGCCCGATCGGGAATTCCATGCCCATGCCGAAGCCGAGCAGCACGCGGTAGAGCATCAGCGCCGTCACGCTGTCAGCCAGCCCGCACATCAGGCTGCCCACGCCCCAGAAGATCATGCTGATCTGGAATACCGGCTTGCGCCCGAAGCGGTCCGCCAGCATGCCGGCCGAGGCCGCGCCGGCGAACATGCCGAGGAAACTGGCGCTGGCCAGCAGGCCGGCCTGCGCCGCGCTGAGCCCGAACTCGGCCTTGATCGAGCCGAGCACGAAGGTCATCAGCCCGAGGTCCATCGAATCGAAGAACCATGCCGTGGCGATGATGCCAAACAATGAACGCTGGTAGCCCGTCATGGGCAAGCGTTCCAACCGGGCAGCGATCCCGGCGCTCAGCCTGAGGCTGCCTGCCGACATATCCATGTCTGTCTCCTGTGTGGTCTATGACGGCATCGGGGGCGCCATCTAGCTAATATATTAGTTGCATCTCAGAAGCATGCAAGTGATAAACATTGGGTTTCAGGGAAAACCCCGTGAGGGGCAGCGATGGGATTTTTGGGGGCGGGCCTATGCAAGGCCCCCCGCGTGCCGCTCAGGCCGCCTGTCGTGCGTTGCCGGTCTCGGCGTGCAGCGTGCCGTGCCAGGCGTCGTGGATGATCTTGCTGTAGCACTGCGGCACGTCCGCCACCGGGAGTGCCTTGGCCAGTCGCGCGACGCCCAGCGCGTCGTGCACCAGTGAAGGAAGTTGTTCCTGGGCGATGCCGAAGTCGGCCAGGGTGCCTGGAATGCCGAGCGCCTCCACCAGCTCGCGGATCACCAACGGCAGGCGCGCCACCCGCTCGGCTTCGCTACCCTGCACGATGCCGAACAGGTCCGCCACTTCCAGCAGTTCGGCACGCCGTTCCTGCGCGAGTGCGTCGAGCACATAGGGCAGCACCACCGCATTGGTGCTGCCGTGCGACTTGTGCGTGATGCCCGCCACGCCGTACGCAATGCCATGGACCGCGTTAAGCCCGGCGCTGCCATACGAGAGTGCCGCATAGAGGCTGGCGTAGGCCATCCCCACGCGCGCCTCGGTATCGCTGCCGTCCCGGTACACACGCAGCAGGTAGCGCGCGCACAGGCGGATCGACTCGCGCGCGAACAGCATGGTGATGCCGTTGCGGCCGCTGTAGCCGGGATCGGGATTGCCGGCACGGTCATAGGCGAAGGAATCGATGGTCAGGTAGGACTCGATTGCATGGGTCAGCGCATCGATGCCGGCGTCGGCGGTAACGCGCGGCGGGCAGGTGTAGGTGAACTCGGGATCGACCAGCGCAATGCCCGGGCGCAGCCGGTTGTCCATCACGGCGATCTTGGTGGCGTTGGCGGGATCGACCAGGATGGCGCCGGGCGTCGCTTCGGAGCCGGTGCCGGCGGTGGTCGGCAACGCCACCAGCGGCAGCACCGGCGTGGCACCATCGATGGTGCCGGCAAATGCGCCGATGGCGCGTCCTGCTGGTAAGGTCAGGCACAGCGCCTTGGCCAGGTCGATATTGCTGCCGCCCCCCAGCGCGATCACATGATCCGGCGCGCGACCGGCGAGGCGCGCACGCACCGAGGCCGTGGCGTCGTCGCACAGCGTGGTGGTGGGATCGGGGATGCCGCCGTCGTAGACCACGGTCTCGATGCCCAGGGCCCGCGCGGCTTCGACGTACTCCTTCACCCACGGGGTCTGGCTGGTGAAAAACGTATCCGTCACCAGCACCCCGCTGCGATAGCCAAGTTGCGCCAGCAGCGCGGGCAGGCCGGCACGCGTGCCAGGGCCGACGATCAGGCGCGAAGGCGCGCAGAAGAACACCAGGTCCTCAACTCTCATCGATGACTCCTTGGGAAACGTTCAGGCGGCAGTAGGTGTCGCAGCGGCGAGCCGCGGCAAGTGCGCGCGCACGGCAGCGGCGACATCTGCGGTATTGGCGGCCAGGATGCCGTGGCCAGCGCCGGGCAGCATCACGAGGCTGGCCTCGGGCAGGCCTGCGGCCAGCGCGCGGGCATGCTGAGCCGGGCAATCGTCATCAGCTTCGCCATGCACAACCAGCGCGGGCAGGCGCAGCGACGGCAGCCGGCCGCGCTGGTCGGTGATGCGCAGTGCCTGCCAGGTCCAGGCCACGGTCTGGTGGTCGGCCGCCTGCGCCAGCCCCAGGCGCCGCTCGCGCGCCGCGATCTCGGCCAGCAAATGCGGCTCGTCGGTGGCCCGGAACCACCGCGCCGAAGTCAGTTGCGGCGAACCGGACAGCAGCAGCAGGCCGCTGGGACCGCGTCCGTCGCGAAGGGACTGCGCCGCGAGGCACAGTGCCACCGACACGCCCATGCTCCAGCCTGCCAGCACGTAGGGTTCGTCACCCGCCTCGGCCTCGATCACCGCGCGCAGCATGGCCGCATAGCTCTCCAGCGTGCAATCGGTCGGCGACACAGGTCGGGCTGCGTCCCCGCGTCCCCACAGGTTCGGCAGCACAAAGCGGCATTCGCGCCGCAGCGCCTGCGCCAGCGGCAGCCACGCGGCGTTGGTACCCTGGATGCCGTGCACCGCCACCACGCGCACCGGCCCCTCACCGCTTCGCAAAATATCCATATCCCTCTGCCGTCCATCTAATATATTAGTTGTATCATAGCAGCAGACGGAAATATGGCAATGAAGAATACGAACGCCGCCCTTACCCTCCCCGCGGGGGAACTGCCCGGAACGTCATATACAATTGACAACCTGCGCACACTACCGACCGCAATGACTGGCACTGGCAAGATGGCAACCCGCAATAAGGCAGCCCCGCCTCCGGCCGAGGACGAAGCGGCCGAGCAGACCCCCGGACTGCGCGGCCGGCTGACCGACCTCGCCTACGAACAGATCGAGGAAGCGATCATCACGCTGCGGCTGGCGCCCGGCTCATCGATCTCGGAACTGCAACTGAGCGAGATGACCGGCATCGGGCGCACGCCGATCCGCGAAGCCATCCAGCGCCTGGCGCGCGAGCACCTGGTGGTCGTGTTGCCGCAACGGGGCCTGCTGGTGCCGCCCATCGACGTGGGCAAGCAACTGCGGCTGCTGGAAACCCGCCGCGAAGTCGAACGGCTGATCTGCCGCAGCGCCGCGCGCCGCGCCAACGCCGACGAACGCGCGCACTTCAAGCGCCTGGCCACGGAATTCGCGCAGTCCGCCAAGAACGGCGACGATGTGTCCTTCGTGCGCGCCGACCGCGAGTTCAATGAGCTATGCCTGGCCGCCGCGCGCAACGAGTTTGCCGAAGGCGCGATGCGGTTGATGCACGGGCTGTCTCGACGCTTCTGGTATCTGCACTACAAGGAAGCTGCGGACCTGCCGCAGATGGCCAAGCTGCATGCCAATGTGGCGGCGGCCATTGCCAAGGGGGATATCGACGGAGCGGGCAAGGCGCTGGATGCGCTGCTGGACAATATCGAGGATTTCACGCGGGCTACGGTACTGGGCGATCGGCGCTGACCGGCTGCCCTTCGCTCACGCACGCGGGAATAGAAAAAGGGGTTACGGCATTCACCGTAACCCCTTTTCAATTGCATTGGTGGGCCTCCCGTGAGTCGAACACGGCACCAACGGATTATGAGTCCGCTGCTCTAACCAGGCATGAGCTAGAGGCCCTTGGAAGCGTTTAGTTGCCTTCCAGGAAACTCTTCAGCTTGTCCGAGCGGCTCGGGTGGCGCAGCTTGCGCAGTGCCTTGGCCTCGATCTGGCGGATCCGTTCACGCGTGACGTCGAACTGCTTGCCGACCTCTTCCAGCGTGTGGTCGGTGCTCATTTCGATGCCGAAGCGCATGCGCAGCACCTTGGCTTCGCGCGGCGTCAGCGAGTCCAGCACGTCCTTGACGACGTCGCGCATGGAGCCGTGCAGCGCCGCTTCGGCCGGGGCCAGCGTGTTGGTGTCCTCGATGAAGTCGCCCAGATGGGAGTCGTCGTCGTCACCGATCGGCGTTTCCATGGAGATCGGTTCCTTGGCGATCTTCATGATCTTGCGGATCTTGTCTTCCGGCATCTCCATCTTCTCGGCCAGCGTTGCCGGATCCGGCTCATTGCCGGTTTCCTGCAGGATCTGGCGCGAGATGCGGTTCATCTTGTTGATCGTCTCGATCATGTGCACCGGGATACGGATGGTGCGCGCCTGGTCGGCGATCGAGCGCGTGATGGCCTGGCGGATCCACCACGTGGCGTACGTCGAGAACTTGTAGCCGCGGCGGTATTCGAACTTGTCCACCGCCTTCATCAGGCCGATGTTGCCTTCCTGGATCAGGTCGAGGAACTGCAGGCCGCGGTTGGTGTACTTCTTGGCGATCGAGATTACCAGGCGCAGGTTGGCCTCGGTCATCTCGCGCTTGGCTTCGCGGGCACGACGCTCGCCCTCGGCCATCTTGCGGTTGACGCCCTTCAGTTCCTTCAGCGGCAGCACCACGCGCGACTGCAGGTCGATCAGCTTCTGCTGCAGTTCGTGCACGGCCGGCACGTTGCGCTCGACAATGCCGCTGTAGCCCTTGCCGTCGGCCACCACGGTGTTGATCCACTCGAGGTTGGTCTCGTTGCCCGGGAAGCGGGCGACGAATTCCGAGCGCGGCATGCCGCACTTGTCGACCACGATATTCAGGATCGAACGCTCGAGCTTGCGCACTTCGTCCACCTGGCCGCGCAGCGTGTCGCACAGGCGCTCGACATTGCGGGCGGTGAAGCGGATGCCCATCAGCTCGGCCTGGATCGCTTCCTGCGCCTTGACGTAGGGCTTGGAGTTGTAGCCGTCCTTCTCGAACGCGCGGCGCATCTTGTCGAACTGCTCGGCGATCACGCGGAATTTCTCCAGCGCGTTCTGCTTCAGCTCTTCGAGCTGGCGGGCGGAGGCACCAGCGCCGGCGCCGCCTTCGTCGTCATCGTCCTCGTCGCCTTCCTCTTCGTCGTCGGACTCGATATCCTCTTCGTCAGACGCCGCGGCCGGGGCCGCGGGCGCTTCAGGGGCTTCGTCGGCGTTCGGGTCGATCAGGCCGTCGACGAATTCGTCGATCTTGATCTCGTCGCTGGCGACGCGCTCGGCGTGGGCGAGGATCTCGGAGATGGTGACCGGGCAAGCCGAAATCGCCATCACCATGTCCTTCAGGCCGGCCTCGATGCGCTTGGCGATCTCGATTTCGCCTTCGCGCGTCAGCAGCTCGACCGTGCCCATTTCGCGCATGTACATGCGCACCGGGTCGGTGGTGCGGCCGAACTCGGAGTCCACCGTGGACAGGGCCGCTTCGGCCTCTTCCTCGGCTTCTTCTTCGCTGGTTGCCGACGGGGCATTGTCGTTGAGCAGCAGCGTCTCGGCATCCGGCGCCTGTTCGTAGACAGCGATGCCGATGTCGTTCAGCGTGGCGACCAGCGTGTCGATCGTTTCCGAATCGACCATGTCGTCCGGCAGGTGATCGTTGATTTCCGCGTAGGTCAGGTAGCCGCGCGACTTGCCCAGCTTGATCAGCGCCTTCAGCTTCTGGCGACGCAGCTCGAGCTCTTCCTCGGTGCCCTGCTGGGTCGAGGCGAACTCCTTGAGCAGGGCCTTTTCCTTGGCCTTGCGGTCCTTGGCCTTCTGCTTTTCGGTCTTCGGTGCCGCGGTGGGGGTCGCCGCCGGCATATCGTTCTCGTAAAACTCTTCAGTCACGTCGTCTGTTGTGCTGTCGTCGTGCTGCATCCCGGCCTTGGGCTTGCGGCCACGCTTTTTCGGCTCCGGCTTGATTGCCGGCGCAGCGGGACGCTCGGATGCAACGGATGCAGGTGTCGCGGCGCGCGCCTTGGACGCCGTCGCGGTGGTGTCCGCCTTGGCGGTTCCGCTCTTGGCGCCGGCTGCTGCCGCTCGCTTGCTCTCGACTTCGGTATTCTGCTGTTTCGCCACGGTGATACTCTTGCCTTTCACTGGTGCAGATGCGGCGACCTTGCCGCTCGTACTGGCGCTCTTGCCGCTCTCGCGTGCCGAAGTCGAGGCCTGTGTTTCCTTGGATGTGCGAGTCCTGGTGTGAGTCGTCTCGGCGGGCGTCTTTGCAACGCTACGCGCGGACTTTGATGGCGCAGACCGGGCTGGTGTCTTGACTGACGCGGTCGATGTCTTCGCCGCCGTTGTTTTCACAGACGCCTTGCCGCTCCCTGATTGGGGAGCTTTCGAGGTAACCGTTTCGGTTGCTTTGGCCTTTGCCATTGGCACGCTCACTTTCACCAGAACTGGGAAGAAAGATTTCGCAATCCAAACCGGCTATTGTAGCACGCCACAGATAGCCAGCTTCCGGTCAGGTGAGGTTTTCACCTGAAAAATCAAGGCTTAAGCTCGGCGGTGCCGGCCCAGCCCCTCATTCAACGCTTACTGCTGCCTCCTGGTTGATAGCCAGTGTGATAGCCAGTGCGCCCAGCGGCGCCTCAGCCAAGTTGGCGCCGCCGGTGGATTTCACTCACCAGCCAGCGCATGCGCTGCTTGCCCGCCTCATCGGCCGTGCCGGCCACCACTTCCGCCTGCAGTCCGTCGAGTTCGCGCCGGAGCGGCTCGGCCAGCAGCTTGGTGATGGCCGCATCGAATTCCTGGGTCGCGGGTGCTTCCTCGATCTCTTCCCGCAACACCGCGGTGCGCGCCCCGGCATACACTTCAGCGTAGAGCGACTGGGCCAGATGTTCGCTGAAGGCCGCAAAGTTGACCTCGCCCTGGATTGCGTCACACGCCGACACCAGGTGCGCCAGCACCTCGCTTTCACCGCCGGTCTCGCCGTCGAGCAGCAGCGCGCGGGCATCCTCGTCGAGCCGGGCCGACAGCGCCGGGTAGCACATCAGCAGCTGGATCACCCGCTGCTCGAGCCCGGTCGGGGCCTGGCGCCGCGCGCGCGGGCGCGGTTTTTCAAAGCGGCCCACCCGGGACGGATCGCTGCGCAGGCCGCAGATTGCCTCGATCTCCGCAGGTGTCGTACCCGTGGCATCGGCAAGTTCACGCACAATCTGTAGCCGCAACCCGCCGGAGGGCATTGCCTGCAGCAGCGGCTTGGCCTCATATTGGGCACGGGCGCGGCCTTCCGGCTGGCGCATGTCCAGTTCTTCGGTCACCGATTGCAGCAAGAACCGCGACAGCGGCATGGCATTGCGCACCTGGGCGGCAAAGGCATCGGTACCCTCTTCGCGCACATAGCTGTCCGGATCGTGCTCGGCCGGCAGGAACAGGAAGCGGATGGTCTTGTTGTCCGCCACATGCGGCAGGCAGGCTTCCAGCGCGCGCCGCGCGGCGCGGCGCCCGGCCGCGTCACCATCGAACGAGAACACCACCGCGTCGGTCTGGCGCAGCAGCTTCTGCACATGCACAGGGGTGCACGCCGTGCCGAGGGTGGCAACGGCATTGGCAAAACCGAGCTGGGCCAGCGCCACGACGTCCATATACCCTTCGACCACCAGCACGTAGCCGGTTTCCCGAATGGCGTGACGGGCCTCGAACAGCCCGTACAGTTCCGTGCCCTTGCTGAACAGCGGGGTCTCGGGCGAGTTCAGGTACTTGGGCTCGCCCTGCCCCATCACGCGGCCGCCGAAGCCGATCACGGCCCCTTTGGTGTTGCGGATGGGGAACATGATGCGGTCGCGGAAGCGGTCGTAGCGGCGCGACTTGCCGTCCGCATCGCGCTTGTCGCTTTCGATCAGCAGGCCGGCCTCGACCAGCGGGGCGGCAATGTTGTCGTCACGATAGCTGCCGAACACGGCCTCCAGGCCCTGCCAGTCGTCCGGGGCATAGCCGAGGCCGAAGTTCGCGGCGATCTCCCCGGTCAACCCGCGGCCCTTCAGGTACTGGATCGCCTGCGGTGCGCTGCGCAGCTGGCGGCGGTAGAAGTCGGTCGCTCGGCTCATAGCATCGGACAACGCCACCGAACGGGCTTGCTGCTCGGCGCGCTGGCCCGGCGGCAGCCGGTCGCGCTCTTCCGGCACGGACATGCCGACCGACTGGGCCAGTTCGCGCACTGCCTCCGGGTAGGACTGGCCCGAGTACTCCATCAGGAAGCCGATGGCCGAGCCGTGGGCGCCGCAGCCGAAGCAGTGATAGAACTGCTTGGTCGGCGATACCGTAAATGACGGGGACTTCTCGTTATGGAAGGGGCACAGCCCCATGAAATTGGCGCCGCCCTTCTTCAGCTGTACGTACTTTCCCACCACATCGACAATGTCGACACGGTTGAGCAGGTCCTGAATAAAGGATTGCGGAATCACCCGACTGACCGTCCTGAGGCATGGCCGTCCCGCGGCGGGCGGCGTTTTTCTAGGAATGCGTGACCGGTGCGCGCCCGGTTGCTATCGGATTATTGTAGTGCAGCGACGATAAGGCCGCCCGGACTTGTTTTCAACTCCGTGCATCTGCGCCGAACCTCTTTGATCCGGCATTCATCACGCTTACAACCGATTAAATCAGCATTTACTTCGGAGTCAGCGCGGCCTTGACCAGGGCCGACACGGCGGTCATGTCGGCGCGCCCGGCCAGCTTGGCCTTGAGGACGCCCATGACCTTGCCCATGTCCTGCGGACCGGCGGCGCCGGTGGCGGCCACGGCCTGCTGCACCTCGGCGGCGACTTCATCGTCCGACAACGCCGCAGGCATGTAGACCTTGAGCACTTCGACCTCGGCCAGTTCCTTGTCGGCCAGGTCGGTGCGGCCGGCCTGCTGGAATTGCGAGATCGAGTCCTTGCGCTGCTTGATCAGTTTTTCGACCACGGCCAGCACGGCGGTATCGTCCAGTTCCACGCGCTCGTCGACCTCGCGCTGCTTGATCGCGGCCAGCAGCAGGCGGATGGTGCCGAGGCGATCCGTTTCGCGGGCGCGCATGGCGGTCTTCATGTCTTCGCTGATACGGGCTTTGAGGGACATCGTGATCTTCCAGAAAGTGGGTGGACACTCACAGGTGGTGGCGGTGGCCGCGCGCTGCAAGGGTCCCAGAACGCAAAAACCCGCCGAAGCGTACGCCACAGCGGGTCGGATGCAAGCGGAAGGCGCCGGGTCAGTACAGCTTCTTCGGCAGCATCTGGCTGCGGATACGCTTGTAGTGGCGCTTTTCGGCGGCAGCCTTCGTGCGCTTGCGCGCGGCGGTGGGCTTTTCGTAATACTCGCGGGCCCGAAGTTCGGGAATCAGCCCGCTCTTCTCGATGGTGCGCTTGAAACGGCGCATAGCGACTTCAAAAGGCTCGTTTTCCTTGAGACGGATCGTGGTCATTTGGCCGGAAAATGGGAATTTTCGGGATAAGCGGCTTTACGAAGCCTCGGATTGTAGCACCAACGATCTTTAGCGGAAGTGGCGCGCAACGGACACTGACGACATGCCGTTTGCGCCGCATTTCCACCAGACAGCCCGGCTGCTCATGCCACCGACTGCCCTGCGGCCGACGTCCGTGCCGCCTCGGCTACCGCCTCCCCGGCCGCCACCGCGGACGCCCACGCCCACTGGAAGTTGTAGCCGCCCAGCCACCCGGTCACGTCGACTACCTCACCGATGAAATACAGGCCAGGCACGTCGCGAGCCATCATCGTCGTCGATGACAAGGCGCGCGTATCCACGCCTCCGATCGTCACCTCGGCCTTGCGATAACCCTCGGTGCCGGACGGCATGATGCGCCAGTCATTGAGCGTGGCCCCGAGCTTGCGCAGTGCCTTGTCCGTAATATCGTGCAGCGGCAGCGTGGCATCCACGCCCGACGCCGCGCACCAGGCATCGGCCAGTCGCGCCGGCAGCCGTTGCGCCAGCAGGTTGCCCAGGTGCTTGCGGCTGCCGCCCTTCTGCTCGAGCAGCCAGGCCGCGGCGTCCTCGCCGTCGAAAAGGTCGATGGCGATCGGCGTGCCCGGGCGCCAGTAGCTGGAGATCTGCAGCACGGCGGGGCCCGACAGGCCACGGTGCGTCCACAGCAAATCCTCGCGGAAGGCGCCGGCGGTTTTGCCGCTGGCGGTGGCGACGTCGACTTCAAGCGAGACTCCGGCCAGCGGCGCGAACGGCGCCCAGTCCTTGCCGTCGAAGGTCAGCGGAACCAGTGCGGGCCGGGTTTCGACGATACCCAGGCCGAATTGCCGGGCGATGCGGTAGCCGAAGTCGGTGGCGCCGATCTTGGGGATCGACAGCCCGCCCGTGGCCACCACCACGGCCCCGGCGCGCACCGTGCCGGTCGAGGTCAGCAGCAGGAAGTCGTCGCCCTCGCGCCGGATCTCGGCCACGGTGCAGCCGGTCTGCCAGCGCACATGGCCGGTGTCGCATTCGGCATGCAGCATGGCGATCACGTCTTCCGCGCTGTCGTTGCAGAACAGCTGGCCGCGGTGCTTCTCGTGCCAGGCGATGCCGTACCGGCGCATCAGGTCGAGGAAATCCTGCGGCGTGTAGCGTGCCAGCGCCGAGCGGCAGAAGTGCGGATTGGATGACAGATAGTTGGCGGGCCCGGCCTGCAGGTTGGTGAAATTGCAGCGGCCGCCGCCCGAGATGCGGATCTTTTCGGCGAGCTTGGTGGCATGGTCGATCAGCACCACGCGTGCGCCGCCCTGGCCGGCTACGGCGGCGCACATCATGCCGGCCGCACCCGCGCCCAGCACGGCCACGTCGTACCGGCCCGTCCGGGTCGTTGCCACCCCGCTCATCGCACGCCTCGCAAATCCATTGTGTTGCCACCGCTCAAGAAAGGGCAGATTGTAGCGAAAAGCACGCAGCGCGCCGCTGTGCTACCCTGCGCGCTTCCTGCAACCTGTTGTTTCCACAGCCGTTTCCTTGATCGGGACGGCCGTATGCTCCTCACCCATGCTTGTCCTCGGCATCGAATCTTCCTGCGACGAAACCGGGCTGGCCCTCTACGACACCGAGGCCGGCCTGCTCTCGCATGCGCTGCACTCGCAGATCGCCATGCACCGCGACTATGGCGGCGTGGTCCCCGAACTGGCCTCGCGCGACCATATCCGGCGTGTGCTGCCGCTGCTGGAGCAAGTGCTGGCCGAGGCCGGCCGCGCGCGCAAGGACATCGACGCCATCGCCTTCACCCAGGGCCCGGGGCTGGCCGGCGCGCTGCTGGTCGGCGCCTCGGTGGCCAATGCGCTGGGCTTTGCGCTGAACGTGCCGATGGTCGGCGTGCACCACCTGGAAGGCCACCTGCTGTCGCCACTGCTGACGCCTGAGCCCCCGCCGTTCCCGTTTGTGGCGCTGCTGGTGTCGGGCGGGCATACGCAACTGATGGATGTGCGCGGCATTGGCGATTACACGTTGCTGGGCGAGACGCTGGACGATGCCGCGGGCGAGGCCTTCGACAAGACTGCCAAGCTGCTCGGCCTGGGCTATCCGGGCGGCCCGGAAGTGTCGCGGATGGCGGAATTCGGCACGCCCGGCGCGTTTGCGTTGCCGCGGCCGATGCTGCATTCAGGCAACCTGGATTTCTCGTTTGCGGGCTTAAAGACCGCGGTGCTGACGCAGACGCGCAAGCTCTCCAATACCTGCGAGCAGGATCGGGCCAACCTGGCGCGTGCCTTTGTCGATGCGATTGTCGACGTCCTTGCCGCCAAGTCGATGGCGGCGCTCAAGCAGACCGGTCACAAGCGGCTGGTGGTGGCCGGCGGCGTGGGCGCCAACCGGCAGTTGCGCGAGCGACTGGACCAGCTTGGCAAGCAGCGCAAGATCGAGGTGTATTACCCGGACCTGGCGTTTTGCACGGACAACGGCGCGATGATCGCGTTTGCCGGGGCGATGCGTTTGCAGGCAGCGCCGGAGCTGGCGCGGCGCGATTATGGTTATGGCGTGACACCGCGCTGGGACCTGGCAGATATCAGGCTGCCGTCCGCAGCCTGACACCAAAGAAAAAAGCCACCGCGGTGGCTTTTTCAATCTCTGCGACAACCCGATCAGTCGACGCGCTTGTCGCGCTCGATCACCGCATACGCGCTGTGGTTGTGGATCGACTCAAAGTTCTCCGCCTCCAGCACATAGGCGACGATGCGATCGTCCGCATTCAGGCGCATCGCGATATCGCGCACCAGGTCCTCGACGAACTTGGGGTTCTCGTAAGCACGCTCGGTAACGAACTTCTCGTCCGGACGCTTGAGCAAACCCCACAGCTCGCACGAAGCCTCTTCCTCGGCCATGCGCACCAGTGCTTCCACCGGCAGATCATCGGCCAGCTCCACGTCCATGGTGATATGCGAGCGCTGGTTGTGCGCGCCATATTGCGAGATCTTCTTCGAGCACGGGCACAGGCTGGTCACCGGCACCAGCGCCTTCAGGAACACGCGCGTGGCGCCATTGCGCACTTCGCCGGTCAGCGTGACCTCATAGTCCAGCAGCGACTGCACGCCCGACACCGGCGCGATCTTGCTGATGAAGTACGGGAAGGTGACCTCGATGCGGCCGGCCTCGGCTTCAAGCTTTTCCAGCATCTTGTCGAGCAGCAGGCGGAAGCTCGCCAGTTCCAGCGGCTCTCGCTCTTCTTCCAGCAGCGCGACGAAGCGCGACATATGCGTGCCCTTCTGGTCCGCCGGCAGGTGCACGTCGAGGTTGAAGGTGCCCACGGTCGGCACCACGCCGGTCGGGGTCTTCAGGGTCACGGGATATCGCACGCCCTTGACACCGACGCGCTGGATGGGGATCTGGCGGGTGTCGAGGCTCGACTGGACGTCGGGCATCACGAAGGCGGGATTGATGTCATTCATCTACGGTTTCCTCCAGGGCTGCGCCAAACGGGGCGGCACAGCTCCTTACGGTCGCGGCATTTTCGCAGTCCATCCATGCCGCGCAACGAGTGTGAAACCACGGGACCCGGCATATGGCACGCCGACCCGCAGCTGCGAACACAAAAAGGGGGAGTTTAAGGGAATTCGGACGCACTCGTGGTGCAGCGCCCCGGATCCCCTATTGCGGAGCAGGTGATCACCGGCACACCGGCGTCACCTGCAAGCGGTGGATCACGCCACGCGCGAAGCGACCGTGACCTTGGGCTGGTCCAGGCCGAAGCGCTCGCGCACCGAACGCTCGATACCAGCGGCGTCCAGCCCGCATTGCTGCAGCAGGTAGGCCGGGTCGCCGTGGTCGACGAAGCGGTCGGGCAGGCCCAGTACCAGCACCGGGATGTCGATGCCGGCTTCGGCCAGCGCTTCGAGCACCGCGCTGCCGGCGCCGCCCATCACGCTGCCCTCTTCCACCGTTACCAGGAAGTCATTCTCCGCGGCCAGGCGCTTGACCAGTTCCACGTCGAGCGGCTTGACGAAGCGCATGTCGGCCACGGTGGCGTCAAGCACTTCGGCGGCGCCCATGGCCGGATGCAGCATCGAGCCGAACGCCAGGAAGCCGACACGATGACCCGCGCGCGCAGCGCCCTCGCGGCGCACCACACCCTTGCCGACCGGCACGCCGGTCAGTTCGGCGGCAATCGCCGCGCCCGGGCCGGAGCCGCGCGGATAGCGCACGGCGCTCGGGCCCGACTGGTGGAATGCCGTGGTCAGCAACTGACGGCACTCGTTCTCGTCGGACGGCGTCATCACCATCATGTTGGGGATGCAGCGCAGGTAGGCGATATCGTAGGCGCCGGCGTGCGTGGCGCCGTCCGCGCCCACCAGTCCGGCGCGGTCGAGCGCGAATACCACCGACAGGTTCTGCAGCGCCACGTCGTGGATCAGCTGGTCATAGCCGCGCTGCAGGAAGGTCGAATAGATCGCCACCACCGGCTTCAGGCCTTCGCAGGCCAGGCCGCCGGCAAAGGTCACCGCGTGCTGCTCGGCGATGCCGACGTCGTAATAACGATCCGGGAAGCGCCTCTCGAACTCCACCATGCCCGAGCCTTCGCGCATGGCGGGGGTAATGCCGACCAGGCGCTTGTCGGCGGCGGCCATGTCGCACAGCCACTCGCCGAACACCTGCGTATAGGTCTTGCGCGCCGGCTTGGCCGCCGGGCGGATGCCCTCGGCCGGGTTGAACTTGCCCGGGCCGTGATACAGGATCGGGTCGGCCTCGGCCAGCTTGTAGCCCTGGCCCTTCTTGGTGACCACGTGCAGGAACTGCGGGCCGGCGCCCTCCAGCGCGCGCTGACGGATGTTTTGCAGCGTCGGCACCAGCGAGTTCAGGTCATGCCCGTCGATCGGGCCGATGTAGTTGAAGCCGAATTCCTCGAACAGCGTGGCCGGCACCATCATGCCCTTGGCGTGTTCCTCGAAGCGCTTGGCGAACTCCAGCACCGGCGGTGCCACCGACAGCACCTTCTCGATGCCCTTCTTGGTGGCCGCATAGAACTGGCCGCTCAGCAGCCGCGCCAGGTGGCGGTTGAGCGCGCCCACCGGCGGCGAGATCGACATGTCGTTGTCGTTGAGCACCACCACCAGCGGCAGGTCCTTGTACACGCCGGCGTTGTTCAGGGCCTCGAAGGCCATGCCCGCGGTCATCGCGCCGTCGCCGATCACCGCCACCGAGACGCGCTGCTCGCCCAGCGTGCGCGCGCCCAGCGCCATGCCGAGTGCGGCCGAGATCGAGGTCGACGAATGCGCGGTCCCAAAGGTGTCGTACTCGCTCTCGCTGCGACGCGGGAAGCCCGAGATGCCGCCCCACTGGCGCAGCGTGCCCATGCGCTCGCGGCGCCCGGTCAGGATCTTGTGCGGGTAGCTCTGGTGGCCCACGTCCCACACCAGCCGGTCGTCCGGGGTGTTGAAGACGTAGTGCAACGCGATGGTCAGCTCGACCGTGCCGAGGTTGGATGACAGGTGGCCGCCGGTCTGGGAAACCGCCTCCAGTACATAGGCGCGCAATTCCTCCGCCAGGGTCTGGAGCTCGCGCCGGTCGAGCTTGCGCAGGTCTGCGGGGGCGTCAATCTTCTTGAGGAGTGCGTAGGTCATGATGTCCGTTCGGCCGCCGGTTTCTTGCGTCCGGCTCTTCATTTCAGTGTGTGCGCAGCACGATCAGGTCCGCCAGGTCCGCCAGGCGGGCCGCGCGGCCCCCAAAGCCAGCCAGCGCCTGGTGAGCGTCGGCGCGCAATGCCCCGGCCAGTTCGCGCGCCGCTGCCAGCCCCATCAGCGACACGTAGGTCGGCTTGTCGTGCGCGGCGTCCTTGCCGGCGGTCTTGCCCAGCGTGGCCGTATCCGCAATGACGTCCAGAATATCGTCAACCACCTGGAACGCCAATCCCACCGCCGCCGCGTACCGGTCCAGCGCGGCCAATCCCTGCGCGTCGATTTCACCACACAGCGCGCCCATGCGCACGCTCGCGCGCAACAGCGCGCCGGTCTTCATGCGGTGCATCGCCTCGAGCGCGTCGCGCGTCATCGCGCGGCCCACGTTCTGCAGGTCGATCGCCTGGCCCCCGGCCATGCCGGTCGAGCCCGACGCCAGCGCCAGCTCGGCCACCAGCTTCAGCCGCGCCGCGGGCGCCACGGCCTCGGCGCCGGCCAGCACGATAAAGGCCTGGGTCTGCAGCGCGTCGCCCACCAGCAGCGCAGTGGCCTCGTCATAGGCCTTGTGCACGGTGGGACGGCCGCGGCGCAGGTCGTCGTCGTCCATGCAGGGCATGTCGTCGTGCACCAGCGAGTAGGCGTGGATCATCTCTACCGCGCAGGCCGCGGCATCGCAGGCGGCCGGATCGGCCCCGCTTACCTCGCCGGCGGCGTGCACCAGCAGCGGCCGCACGCGCTTGCCGCCGCTCAGTGCAGCATAGCGCATCGCCTCGTGCAGCGTATGCGGCACGGTGTTGGCATCGGGCAACGCTGCCTGCAGCGCGGCTTCAGTCCGGGCGCCCTGCGCCTGCATCCATTGGGCGAAGTCGCTCATTCGTCGTCCCCCTCCAGCCCGCGGCCGCCGCCACCATTGGCACCGTTACCGCCATTGCCCTCTCCGGCCAGCGGCTTGAGCACATCGCCTTCCAGCACCTTGACCTGCTGCTCCACGCGCTCCAGCTTCTGCTGGCAGTAGCGCACCAGTTCGGCGCCGCGGCGGTAGGCCGCCAGCGACGCCTCCAGCGGCAGCTCACCGCTCTCCATGCTGGCCACCAGGGTCTCGAGCTCGGCCATCGCGGCTTCGTAGGAAGCGGGCGGCGCGGAAGCCGCGGTGGTGTCGTCGGTCTGGACCGGAGCGGTCGTCGTTTTTGGCATGTCTGGCCCTGGAAATAAGGAACCCCGGGGGAAACCCGGATGGGGAAGCCCGGATTTTACGCCAAAGCCGGCCCTTGCCCCATCCTTGCGCATCCGCAGTGCAAGCTCCGATGAGTGCCTTTGGGGCATATGTGACTTGTGCGCTCGGGTCGTCTTTCCGAATGCGCCCGGTACGGCACCCCGATGACGACCCGGGTCGACTTTTTCGCTAAAAAGGCAAAAAAATCAGTCCCTTAACTTTTTGGCTCGGGTACAATCTCCCCCTCGCCGCCAGGGGGCTACCGGACGTTGCCGACCTGGCGGAAGTCTTTCCCAAATCGATTCAATTTTCGATGGTTGGGTTGTTCACTGCTTTCACCTGTTCATCTGGGAGTGGGGATAATGTCCAATCTCAGCACCGCGCTCAATCTGGCGCCGGCTGATACGCAACTGCCCGTCGGCGTCTATTTCGACGAAGCGCTGCATCAACAAGAACTCGAACTGCTGTTCAGGAATGGCCCGGGCTACGTCGGCCACGAGCTGATGGTTCCCGAAGTCGGCGACTACCACACGCTCAAGGCCGAGGACGAAGGCCGCATGCTGGTACGCAATGCCGCCGGTGTCGAACTGATGTCCAATGTCTGCCGCCACCGCCAGGCCATCATGCTCAATGGTCGCGGCAATGCGCAGAACATCGTCTGCCCCCTGCACCGCTGGACCTATGACCTCAAGGGCGACCTGCTCGGCGCGCCGCATTTCGACCAGCAACCCTGCCTGCACCTGAAGCGCTCGCCGCTGCAGAACTGGAACGGCCTGCTGTTCGACGGCAAGCGCGACGTGCGCGCCGACCTGGCCAGGCTGGGCGTGGCAAAGGACCTGAACTTCGACGGCTATATGCTGGACCATGTCGAGGTGCACGAGTGCGACTACAACTGGAAGACCTTTATCGAGGTCTACCTCGAGGACTACCACGTCGTGCCGTTCCATCCGGGGCTGGGCAGCTTCGTGTCCTGCGACGACCTCAAGTGGGAGTTCGGCGAGTGGCACAGCGTGCAGACCGTGGGCCTGCATGCCGGCCTGAAGCGTCCCGGCAGCCCGACGTACCAGAAATGGCACGACGAGGTGCTGCGCTTCAATAACGGCGTACTGCCCAGGCACGGCGCGATCTGGCTGACCTACTACCCTAACATCATGGTGGAGTGGTACCCGAACGTGCTGGTGATCTCGACGCTGCACCCGGTCGGCCCGCGCAAGACGCGCAATGTGGTCGAGTTCTACTACCCCGAGGAAATCGCGCTGTTCGAGCGCGAGTTCGTCGAGGCCGAGCGCGCCGCCTACATGGAAACCTGCATCGAGGACGACGAGATCGCCGAGCGCATGGACGCCGGGCGCCTGGCGCTGCTCAAGCGCGGCACCAGCGAGACCGGCCCGTACCAGTCGCCGATGGAAGATGGCATGCAGCACTTCCATGAGTGGTACCGCCGCGCCATGGCCTACGCGGGCTAGTGCGATAACCGCACAGCGCAAGCAACGACGGACCGCCACCGCGGTCCGTTTTGCATTGCGGTCCGATGTGCGCTGCTAGAATCATCGTCCGGCGACGGCCAGCGCATGCTGCCGCGCCAGTTCGTTCCGCGGCGCGGGGCCGCGATGAAGCCCCGCTCGCGCGCAGTACCTCTCTCCTTACGCACGCTTCGCCAAGCCCTCGCCATGCAATCGCTCTGGATGCTGTTCGCCGCCTTCGCCTTTTCGTTGATGGGGGTGGGCGTCAAGCTGGCATCCGACCACTACACCACCGGCGAAATCGTCTTCTACCGCGGCCTGATCAGCGTGGTGATCATGTGGGTGCTGCTGTCCTCGCGCGGCGTCTCGGTGCGCACGCCTCACATGCTGTCGCATATCAAGCGCAGCGTGTTCGGCGTGACCTCGCTGATGCTGTGGTTCACCTCGATCTCGCTGCTGCCGCTGGCCACGGCGATGACGCTGAACTACATGTCGCCGGTGTGGATGGCGCTGATCTTGGGCGCGAGCGCGACGCTGGCCGGCACCGGCGGCACCGCCGACCGGCGCCTGGTGGTGGCGATCCTGATGTCTTTCGCCGGCGTGATCTGCCTGTTGCAGCCCTCGGTCGGCAAGGACCAGCTCACCGGCGGCCTGGTCGGGCTGATCTCAGGCGTATTCACCGCACTGGCCTATGTCGAGGTGCGCCAGCTCGGCCAGCTGGGTGAGCCCGAGGGCCGCATCGTGTTTTATTTCTCGCTGGTGGGCATGGTCGCCGGCCTGGTGTGGATGCTGCTGGGCGGCACCAGCCAGCACACCTGGTACGGCGTGGGCCTGCTGCTGACCATCGGCGTGCTGGCCACGCTCGGCCAGACCGCGATGACGCGCGCCTACAAGCGCGGCAACACCCTGCTGACGGCCAACCTGCAGTACGCCGGCATCGTGTTCTCCAGCGTATGGGGCATGCTGATCTGGTCCGACAAGCTCAACTGGCTGTCATGGCTGGGCATGGCGCTGATCGTCGCCAGCGGCATCGCCACCACGCTGATGCGCGCGCGTGAAGGCACCAGTGCCAAACCCACGCCCGCCACGCCGGTCAAGTCGGCCGAGGCGGAAGTGCATCCCGAGGTGTAGCATCCCTTTTGATCCCGTCCTACCCGTCCATCGATCGCTACAGGATTCCCATGCAGAAACCGCTGATTTCCGTCACCGCGCTGCAATCGTTGCTGGCCGGACCCGGCCGCTGTGCCGTGATCGACTGCAGCTTCGACCTGGCCAACCCGGCCGCCGGCCGCGAGGCATATCACGTCGGCCACCTGCCCGGCGCCTTCTACCTGCACCTGGACAATGAACTGTCAGGCCCCAAGACCGGCCGCAACGGCCGCCACCCGCTGCCCGACGCCGACGACTTCGTCGCGCGCCTGCAGGCGCTGGGCATTGACGACGATACCCCGGTGGTGGCCTACGATGCGCAGGGCGGCATGTTCGCCGCGCGCCTGTGGTGGCTGATGCGCTGGATCGGCCACGATGCCGTGGCCGTGCTCGATGGCGGCAAGGATGCCTGGGTCAAGGCCGGCCTGCCGCTGGAGCACGAGGCCACGCCGGAGCCGGAGTTCCCCGGCAAGGTCACGCGCCGCAAGTCGCTGGTGCCGACCGTCGACGCGGCGGCTCTGGTCAGCAACCTGGACAACGCCAGGCTGCTGGTGGTGGATGCGCGCGCCCCCGACCGCTTCCGCGGCGAGAACGAGACGCTGGACCCGGTCGGCGGCCATATCCCCGGCGCGGCCAACCGCTTCTTCAAGGACAACCTGGGGGCCGACGGCCGCTTCAAGCCGGCCGAGACGCTGCGCGCGGAGTTCGGCGCGGTGCTGGGCGAGCGAACCCCGGCGGAGGTGGTGATGCAGTGCGGCTCGGGCGTCACGGCCTGCCACAACCTGCTGGCGCTGGAAGCGGCGGGCCTGGGCGGGGCGGCGCTCTACCCGGGATCGTGGAGCGAATGGTGCGCCGACCCGGCACGCCCGGTAGCGACGGGCGCTGACTGAAGCTAGTCTGACGTGGCCACGGGAGCGGCCTGGCCGTGGCCATGGCCGTGCCGCTCGTGCACGCCGTTGGTGATGAAGACGATCGCCGAGATACCCGCGGCCACCAGCACCACCTGGATCGCCGACTCGCGCCAGCGGGGCTTGCGCTGCATCTGCGGCATCAGGTCGCTGACGGCGATATAGACGAAGCTGCTGGCGGCGATCACCAGCACATAAGGAATCCAGCCGCTCAGCTCGTCGAGCAGGAAATACCCGACCACGCCGCCGGCGATGGCTGCCACGCTCGACAGCAGGTTGAAGGCGAAGGCGCGCGCCTTGGAGAAGCCGGCATTGAGCAGCACGATAAAGTCGCCCACTTCCTGGGGGATTTCGTGCGCCGCGATCGCCAGCGCGGTAACCACGCCGATATGCGGGTCGGCCAGGAAGGCCGCCGCGATCACGATGCCGTCGGCAAAGTTGTGGAAGGTGTCGCCGACCAGGATGGTCAGGCCGCTGCGGCCTGCTTCCTCGCGGTCATGGCCGTGATGGTGGTGGTGCCCGTCGCCCTCGTGGTGGTGCGAGTGGCGCAGCAGCGAGAGCTTTTCCAGCAGGAAGAAGCCCAGCAGCCCGGCCAGCAGCGTGCCGAACAGCGCGCGCGGATCGGCGCCAGACTCGAACGCCTCCGGCAGCGAATGCAGCAGCGCCGTGGCCAGCAGCACCCCCACCGAAAAGCTCACCATGCGCTCGACCACGCGGGACGCCACCGTCAGCGATAGCAGCGCCGCCCCGAGGATGCTGCCCACGCCCGAAATCGTGGCGGCGAGCAGGATGTACAAAAGCGTCGAATGGATGATGGGCTCCCGGGGTGGCGGCGCCGCGCGGCCCCGCCGTTCCGCCCCGCATGGCGCCGGGCGGCTAACGCAACAATGTTGCAATAACTCAAAGGCCGCATTGTACGTATCCGCCGGGACTTTGCAATCCTGCGATTGGCCGGACCGGCCTAGCCAGGCCGGGGCGGTTCAGGCCACGCCGTGCTGCTTCAGCCAGGCCAGGCACTTCTGCCAGCCGTCCTTCGCGTCCGCCTCGCGGTAGCTGGGCCGGTAGTCGGCATGGAAGGCATGGCCTGACTCGGGGTAGACGATAAAGCGCGACGCCTTGGCATTGGGATTCGGCGAAGCTGCCAGCGCGGCCTTCATCTTCTCCACTTGCTCGTGCGTTATGCCGGTGTCCTTGCCACCGTACAGGCCCAGCACCGGCGCATTGAGCTGGCCAGCGATATCGATCGAGTTTTTCGGCTTGAGCGAGTCCGGCATGCCGACCAGCTGCCCGTACCAGGCCACCGCGGCCTTGAGCCGCTTGCTGTGCGCGGCGTAGAGCCAGGTGATGCGGCCGCCCCAGCAGAAACCGGTGATGGCCAGCCGGGATGCGTCGCCGCCGTTGGTGCCGGCCCATGCCACTGCCGCATCCAGGTCACCCATGACTTGCGCGTCAGGCACCTTGGCAACGACCTCGCGTAGCAGCTCCTGGACGGTGCCGAAGCTCTGGGGATCGCCCTGCCGGGCGAACAGTTCAGGCGCGATCGCCAGGTAGCCGAGCTTGGCGAAGCGCCGGCACACATCGGCA
The DNA here is from genome assembly GCF_040149425.2 of Cupriavidus sp. DF5525. Classification (NCBI taxonomy): domain Bacteria; kingdom Pseudomonadati; phylum Pseudomonadota; class Betaproteobacteria; order Burkholderiales; family Burkholderiaceae; genus Cupriavidus; species Cupriavidus sp. DF5525. The sequence continues at coordinate 3,456,513 of NZ_CP168265.1, forward strand.
ATATGTTCGTGCACGCCGAAGACCTCGCTGACCACCAGCACCACCGGCAGGTTCTTCTTGCCTTCAGGCTGGGCGCGGTAGGCGGGCATGCTGAAGCCGCCCGACGGGATCGTGACCTCGCCGGCGGTGAGCCCGGCAAAGTCGGTCTTGATGGCCTGCTGCGCCATCACCGGCAACGCGGCCGCCGCAAAGGCAGAACCCAGCGCCGTCTTGACAAACCCGCGGCGGTCGAACATCTGGCCAGGGACGAGGCTTTCCACTTCCGGTTTGAGCATGCGTGTCTCCAAGGATCGTTGGTGGCTGGGCCGATGTGCGGCACCAGCCACCGATTTTAAGCAGACATGGAGATAACATGGCACCGGGCGCACACCCGGCTGCCATGGCGGCAAGCCGGATGCGCAAGGGATGCGATCGGGCTCAGTGCAGCTTGACCCGAGGGCTGGTCTTGCTGCGCAGCCAGTGCGACACCGTATCCAGCGCCATGCCCACGGCGCCATGCAGCGCCATGATGTGCATCCGGTACAGCGAGGTGTACATGAAGCGCGCCATCAGCCCTTCGATAAACATCGAGCCGCCGATCAGCCCGCCCATCAGGCTGCCCACCGCGCTGAAATGCCCGAGCGACACCAGCGAGCCGAAGTCCTTGAACCCGAACTTCGGCAGCGGCCGCCCTTCCAGCCGGGCGCGCAGCGCGTCATAGAGGAAGGTGGCCTGCTGGTGCGCCGCCTGCGCGCGCGGGGGCACGCTCGTCTGCTTTTCCGGCCACGGGCAGCTGGCGCAGTCGCCGAAGGCAAAGATATCGGGATCGCCCTCGCTCTGCAGCGTCGGGCTGACCACGATCTGGCCCTGGCGGCTGACCGGCAGGCCCAGGTTGGCCAGTACCTGCGGCGCGGTGATGCCGGCCGCCCACACCGTCAGGTCGGCATCGATATGCTTGCCGCTGGCGGTCAGCACGGCCTGTGGCGTGACCTCGGTGACGCGCTCGCTGGTAAATACGCTGACATCGAGCTTGTGGAGCAACTTGGCGGTCTCGGCCGACACCCGTTCGGACAGCGCCGGCAGGATGCGCGGGCCGGCCTCAATCACGTGGATGCGCACGTCGCGGCGCGGGTCGAGCCGGTGCAGGCCGTAGGCGCTGAGCACGTGGGCGGTGTTGCGCAGTTCGGCCGACAGCTCCACGCCGGTGGCACCGGCGCCGATGATGGCCACATCCACGCGCGGGCGGCCATCTTCACCCATGCGCCCGCGCCCGTTCTGCGCGCGCACGCAGGCCGCGATCAGCCGCTTGCGGAAGCGTTCGGCCTGCGCCACGGTGTCGAGCGCGATGGCATGGTCGGCCGCGCCGGGCACGCCGAAGAAATGCGTGACGCAGCCGATCGCCAGCACCAGCGTGTCATAGGGCAACTCGCGCGCCGGCAGCAGCTCGGCGCCGTCCTGGTCGAAGCAGGCCGAGACCGCAATGGTCTTGCGGGTGCGGTCGATGCCGGTCAGCTCGCCCTGCTGGAACTCGAAATGATGCCAGCGCGCCTGCGCCGCATATTCCAGCTGGTGCGTGTTGGGATCCATGCTGCCGGCAGCGACTTCGTGCAGCAGCGGTTTCCAGATATGGGTCGGCAGGCGGTCCACCAGCACCACCTGCGCCGCGCCCTTGCGGCCGAGCTTGTCGCCCAGCCTGGTTACCAGTTCCAGCCCTCCTGCCCCGCCGCCGACAACAACGATGCGGTGCGCCTTTGCTTCTGTCATGGTCTACCCGATGCGTTTTGGAAATCTTTGCCTGAGGCATTTCCACAGTCTGCTGCATCGCAGCATGCCTTGCAAGCCGCAAAGCCCGACTCAGCAGTCGCTACATTCGATACCGCCACGCACGAGGCAGGTGGGCCGGGCGGCCTTCAGTGCGCTTCTTCCCAGTTCGCGCCGCTGCCGACCTCGGCCACCAGCGGCACGCGCAAATCCGCCACCGTGCACATCAGTTCCGGCAGCCGCACCCTGACCAGCTCCAGCTCGTGCTCCGGCACCTCCAGCACCAGTTCATCGTGGACCTGCATGATCTGGCGCGTCTGCAGGCCGTCGCGCTCCAGCCATCCCTGCACCGCGATCATCGACAGCTTGATCAGGTCGGCGGCGGTACCCTGCATCGGCGCGTTGATGGCGGCGCGCTCGGCGGCCTGCCGGCGCGGGCCGCTGCCGCCGTTGATGTCGGGTAGCCACAGCCGGCGGCCGAACACGGTCTCGACATAGCCCTGCTCGCGCGCGGTCTGCCGGGTTTCTTCCATGTAGTGGGCCACGCCGGGGTAGCGCATGAAGTAGCGGTCGATATAGTGCTTGGCGGCCTCGCGCTCGATGCCCAGGTTGCTGGCCAGCCCGAACGCGCTCATGCCGTAGATCAGCCCGAAGTTGATCACCTTGGCATAGCGGCGCTGCTCGCTGCTGACCGCGTCGCGCTCCACGCCGAAGATCTCGGCGGCGGTGGCGCGGTGGATGTCCTCGCCGTTAGCGAAGGCGCGCAGCAGGTTCTCGTCGCCCGAGATATGGGCCATGATGCGCAACTCGATCTGCGAGTAGTCGGCCGACACGATCACGCTTCCCGGCTCGGCAATAAAGGCTTCGCGGATGCGGCGGCCTTCCTCGGTGCGCACCGGGATGTTCTGCAGGTTGGGCTCGGTCGACGCCAGCCGGCCAGTCACCGCGGTGGCCTGCCCGTAGCTGGTGTGGACGCGCCCGGTGCGCGCGTTGACCATCCTGGGCAGCTTGTCGGTATAGGTGGACTTGAGCTTGGACAGGCCGCGGTAGTCCAGCAGCAGCTTGGGCAACGGATAGTCCTCGGCCAGCTTCTGCAGCACCTCTTCGTCGGTCGACGGCGCGCCGCTGGCGGTCTTCTTCACCACCGGCAGCTTCATCTGGCTGAACAGGATCTCGCCGATCTGCTTGGGCGAGCCCAGGTTGAACGGCTGGCCCGCGGCCTCGTACGCGGACTGCTCCAGCGCCAGCATGCGCTGGCCCAGCTCGGCGCTCTGCGCGGCCAGGCGCTCGGCGTCGATCAGCACGCCATTGCGCTCGATCTTCTGCAGCACCACCGAGACCGGCATCTCGATCTCTTCGTACACGCGGCGCAGGCCGGCCGCGGCCTCGACCTGCGGGAGCATCTTGCGGTGCAGGCGCAGCGTTACGTCGGCGTCTTCGGCGGCGTACTCGGTGGCGCGCGCCAGGTCGATCTGGTCAAAGCAGATCTGGCCGGCGCCCTTGCCGCACACCTCTTCATAGGTGATGGTCTTCAGGCTGAGCAGGCGCTCGGCCAGGCTGTCCATGCCGTGGTTGCGGTGCGAGGCCAGCACGTAGCTCTGCAGCATGGTGTCGTGGAGCACGCCGCGCAGCGTCACGCCGTGGTTGGCGAAGACGTGGATGTCGTACTTGAGGTTCTGGCCCAGCTTGGGGCGGCTGGCATCCTCGAGCCACGCGCGCATGCGCTCCAGCACGAATTCGCGCGAGAGCTGGCCGTGGTCGGGCAGCCCGGCCACGTCCGGCCCGCGGTGCGCCACCGGGATATAGCAGGCCTCGCCCGGGTCGGCCGACAGCGAGATGCCGACCAGCTGCGCCTGCATCGGGTCGAGCGAGGTGGTTTCGGTATCGATCGCCACCAGCGGCGCGGCTTCGATGCGCCGCATCCAGTCCTCGAGCATGCCTTGGGTGGTGACGGTCTCGTAGCGGATCTCGGTCGGCGCGGCCTCGTCCGCCGGCTGCGCCTGGGCTTCGCTTGCAGCCGCCGGGGCATCGAACAGGCCACCCTGCGCCGGCGCCGTGGCCGCGGCGCGGGCGCGGGCCTGGGCGCGCGCATCGGGCAGGCTCTCGCCGGTCGCTTCGCGCAGCCAGCTCTTGAAGCCGTAGCGCGAGAAGAACGCCACCAGTTTTTCCTTGTCTTCGCCGGCTTCGCGCAGCGCGTGGAAATCCGCCACCGCGGCGCTCAGGTCGCAGTCGGTCTTGACCGTGACCAGCTTGCGCGCCATCGGCAGCCATTCCAGCGTATTGCGCAGGTTCTCGCCCACCACGCCCTTGATGCCGGGCGCGGCGGCCATCACGCCGTCGAGCGAACCATGCTCTGCCAGCCATTTGACCGCGGTCTTGGGGCCGACCTTGGGCACGCCAGGCACGTTGTCGACCGCATCGCCGATCAGCGACAGGTAGTCGATGATGCGCTCGGGCGGCACGCCGAACTTGGCCACCACACCGGGGGGATCGAGGACCTCGCCGCTCATGGTATTGACCAGCGTGACCTGGTCGTTGACCAGCTGCGCCAGGTCCTTGTCGCCGGTGGACACCACCGTGCGCACGCCCTGCTCGGCGGCCTGGCGCGACAGCGTACCGATCACGTCGTCGGCCTCGACACCGTCCACCACCACGATCGGCCAGCCCAGTGCGCGCACGGCTTCATGGATCGGCTCGATCTGGCGCGCCAGGTCTTCCGGCATGGACGGGCGGTGCTCCTTGTAGGCCGGATACATGTCGTCGCGGAAGGTCTTGCCCTTTGCGTCGAATACGCAAGCGCTATACTCTGCCGGGTAATCGTTGCGCAGCTTGCGCAGCATGTTGATCATGCCGTAGATTGCCCCTGTGGGCAGACCCTCTCCATTCCTCAGGTCCGGCAGAGCGTGATAAGCGCGATACAAATAGCTCGATCCATCGACGAGCAAGAGTGTTTTTGGACTATCCGACATTCCCATGGACTCAAAATTGACTGGTGCCGCTGCAGGCGGTGCTTCGACCGCCCCCCTTGCTGACCCGGATGTTTCCGATATCTCCGGCGATACCGTACAACCCCCGCCGGAGGCTGCTTCCGAACACGCCGCAGCCGTAGCCGCCGCAGCCGATGCCGCCGCCGCGGGCCATCCGCCCGAAGTGGCGGCTGAAAAGGCCGCCGCGGCGGCCGCGCGTGCCAATCCGCGCAAGATGATTCCCAGCCTGCGTGCGCTGGCCGACGAAGACCGCGCTACCGCAAAGAAGGCGCGCGCTTCGTGGCAAATGTTCACGATTATGGCAGAGTTCATCGAGGCGACCGAGTACCTCTCCGAGATCCGCCCGGCCGTGTCGATCTACGGCAGCGCACGCCTGCGCGAGGATTCGCCCTACTACCAACGCACCATCGAGATCGCGCGGTTGTTCTCCGATGCCGGCTTTGCCGTGATCTCGGGTGGCGGTCCGGGCATCATGGAAGCGGCCAACAAGGGCGCGCACGCCGGCAAGTCCGCCAGCGTCGGCCTGAACATCGAGCTGCCGCACGAGCAGCAGGGCAATCCGTACCAGGACATTGCCATGCGCTTCCGCCACTTCTTTACGCGCAAGGTCACCTTCGTCAAGAACTCGGACGCCTTTATCGTGATGCCAGGCGGCTTTGGCACGCTCGACGAGCTGGCCGAGGTGCTGACGCTGGTGCAGACCGGCAAGTCGCGCTCGGTGCCGGTGATCATGTTCGGCAGCCGCTTCTGGAAGGGCCTGCTCGACTGGTTCCGCTTCACGCTGCTGCCGATGGGCCTGATCGCCGAGCACGACCTGGACCTGATGAAGATCGTGGACGAACCGCATGAAGTGCTCGAAGCGGTCTACGACTACTACGAGCGCCGCGGCGGCGACAAGCCGATCCCGCCCAAGGAAGAAATGTTCTACCTGTAAGGCTGGCGGGCGGGACGCGGGGCGCGGCGCCCCGCCGCAAGCCGCGTTCCCAGCACATCGCGCCGTTGCGCAGGTGTCCCACGGGGCACGGCGGCGGCCTGCGCACGGCAGGAATTGCTAGAATGGAACTTGTCCGTCTGCCAGGCCCCGGCGCCGCCGGAGCGCAGACCCACCGCCAGTCAAACTGCCGCATGCCGCGGCGCTGCGCGCCCGATACGCGCAGCGCTGCACAGGAGCACCTGATGACCTCCCCCTCACCCGTCCGGGCCACCCGGTTCGTCGCCGTGGCTGACGAACCTGAACCTGCCAGGCTGTCCCCGGCCCGGATCGCCGCCATCGCGGCCGCCGCGCTGGCGCTGGTCGCTCCCGGCCTGGCGCTGGCCCAGGAGCAGCAAAGCAATGCGCTGACGCAGCAGGAGCTGAACCAGATCAACAACCAGCCGATTGCCCCGGCGGCCAAGTCGCAGCTGAACCAGCCGCGCCAGCCGAGCTTCCAGCTCAATGAGCGCGACGGCACGCAGGTGCGCGAGTACCGCAACAAGGGCCGGGCCACCGACATCCAGGTCCAATCGGGTTTCGGCACCAAGTATGAGATGAGCAAGCCGGAAGACAGCTCGCCCAGGATCCGCGAGCATGACGTCAACCGCGTGCCGTCGGTCAACCTGAAGTTCTGAACGTCGTCCACGGATTCAGTGGACTAGCCCACGGCCCGGCATAGCCGGGCCGCGCCGGCCCTCCGGCAGTCATGCCGCGGCGGCGGACCGCGTTTTGTCCGCAACTGCCTCCGCCGCTTTCCGATTCGCTTCACACAACGAGTATGGCCGTATTCACCACGGTCTCGCAGGACGAGATCGCCCGCTGGCTGCTGGATTTCGACCTTGGCGAAGTGCGCGAACTGCGCGGCATCGCCTCTGGCATCGAGAACAGCAATTTCTTCCTCACCATGGAGCACGAGGGCCAGGCGCGCCAGTACGTGCTGACCATCTTCGAGCGCCTGACGTTCGAGCAGCTGCCCTACTACCTGCACCTGATGGCACACCTGGCCGAACGCGGCATCCGCGTGCCGGCGCCGATCCCGGCGCGCGACGGCGAGATCCTGCGCCCGCTCAAGGGCAAGCCCGCCACCATCGTCACACGGCTGCCCGGGGCGTCGCAACTGGCGCCCGACCGGCAGCACTGCGCCGAAGTGGGCGACATGCTGGCGCGCATGCACCTGGCCGGTCAGGACTACCCGCGCCGCCAGCCCAACCTGCGCAGCCTGCCGTGGTGGCAGAAGACGGAAGCCGAGATCCTGCCTTTCCTCGATGCTGGCCAGCGCGCGCTGCTGCAGCGGGAGATCGCCCACCAGGCCGTGTTCTTCGCCAGCGCGGACTACGCCAGCCTAGGCGAAGGCCCCTGCCACTGCGACCTGTTCCGCGACAACGCGCTGTTCGAAGAGGACGGCAGCGGGCGCCACCGGCTGGGCGGTTTCTTCGACTTCTACTTTGCCGGCAACGACAAGTGGCTGTTCGACCTGGCGGTCACCGTCAACGACTGGTGCATCGACCTGGCCAGCGGCGAACTCGACCACGAGCGCGCGCAGGCGCTGCTGCGGGCTTATCATGCGGTCAGGCCGCTGACCGGCACCGAGGCCGCGCACTGGCAGGACATGCTGCGCGCGGGTGCGCTGCGCTTCTGGGTATCGCGACTGTGGGACTTCTACCTGCCGCGCGAGGCCGACATGCTGCAGCCGCACGATCCGACCCATTTCGAACGTATCCTGCGCCGGCGCCTGGACGCGAACCCCGCGCACGCCCCGCTCCCCTGGATCTGATCAATGCAATTACTGGAAGTCCCTGCCAAGGAAGGCTACGTCTGGTTCCGCCAGGGCATCTGGCTGTTCCGCAAGAATCCGCTCACGTTCCTGATGCTGCTGTTCGTCTACCTGATCGCCGCGCAACTGGCGATCGTGGTGCCGCTAATCGGCATCATCGCGCTGCTGGTGGTCACGCCCGGCCTGTCGGTCGGCGTGATGACCGCGTGCCGCGACGTGATCCTGAACAAGCGCGTGATGCCCACCGTGCTGCTGGCGGGCTTTCGCACCAACGGCAAGGAAGCCACGCGCAACCTGCTGGTGCTGGGCGGCATCTATGCCGGGCTGGTGTTCATACTGGGCCTGATCGCGGGCTCGGTGGTGGACATGAGCGCGCTGGTGCCGATCGTGCTGAAGGAAGAGGCGCCATCGGCCGAGGCCGTGCGCCAGCTCTACTACGCGATGATGATCGGCGCGCTGCTGTACACGCCGATCGCGATGATGTTCTGGTTCGCGCCGTTGCTGGCCGCCTGGCACGGCGTGCCGCCGGTCAAGGCGCTGTTCTTCAGCTGGACCGCGTGCTGGCGTAACCGCGGCGCGTTCTTCACCTATGCCGTGCTGTTCGCGATGCTGCTGGTGGCGATTCCGTTCTTGCTGGAGGCGGTGTTCAGCGCGTTCGGGGCGGAGACGGTGTTGTCGTTCCTCGTGACGCCCTACTCGCTGCTGATGCTGGCGATCCTGTACTGCTCGTTCTATGCGACGTATCGCGGCTGTTTCAACGTGACGCCGCCGGGTGTCGAGCCGGCTGCGCCGATGGCGCCAGGCGCCTGAAGGCCTTCCACACGCTGATTGTGTGCTCCCTCTCCCGCAAGCGGGAAAGGGAGCAAACCGACGCCACGCGATTCCCTTCCGCCCCGCGCCCTATTCACTGAACGTCTTCACCATCGCTTCCGCCGCCTGGCGCAGGTCCGGCACGAACGTCATCAGCTGGTCCATCGACATGCGCGCCAGCGGCACCTGCACGGCAATCGCCGCGCAGGCACGGTTGCGGTCACGCATCACCGGCACCGCGACCGCAATCATCCCTTCCAGGTTTTCCTGGTTATTGATGCCCAGGCGCCGCCGCCGCGTCTCGGACAACTCCGTGTGCAGCGCCTCGGCATTGGTGATGGTGTGCGCGGAGTGCGCGCGCAACGGCAGGCTGGCCACCAGGCGCTCGCGCTGCGCACTGGGCAGGAACGCCAGCAACAGCTTGCCGCTGGCGCTGCAGTGCAGCGGCACCCGCGACCCCGGTTGCAGGTGCATGCGCAGCGGCCATTGCGTTTCCACCCGGTCCAGGTACACCACGTCGTCGCCCGACAGCATGGTCAGGTTGCAGGTCTCCCCGACCTTGTCGACCAGCTGCTGAAGGATCGCGTGCCGCGCGGCTGCGGGCCCGGCCTGCATCAGCACATTGACGGCGAGCTGGCGCACGCGCGACGAACACTCGTAATGGCGGTTGCCGGCCGTGCGCGACACCAACCAGGTGCTTTCCAGCTGCTTGAGAAGGCGGTGCACGGTCTGCTTGGGCAGCCCGATGGCCTGCACGATGGCCGACAGCGACATGGGTGCATCGGCTGCGGACAGGATCTCGAGGATGCGGAAAGCGCGCACCGCGGCGGCGTTCGAATGATTGCTCATGGATTGAATTTAGAAGATTCCGGGACGCCTGCGCGTCCCGAAAACTGATAACTCCGTCGCACGCCCGCTGCGCGCTTGCGAAAGCGCACAAATTGGGACTGACTGTCCGGCCAGCTTCACTAGATTCGATGCGGGGCCGGCCAAACCTGCTACTCACCGCGACGCACCGCAGCGCACCTGCCGCGAAGTGCACGACACAGCAGCCGCAACGGCCCCACCCGTCCAAACTGCGGAGTCGATCCATGAGTGTGCAATTACTGCATCCCCGGCAGTCCAGCAATTCCGATTTGCCCCTACCGCAGGCCTCCCTGCCCGACCATGCAGCCGAAGCCGTCACAGCGGTCGTGGCCAGGGCGCGGCAAGCGCAGCGCGAGTTCGCGCGTGCCGACCAGGCCACTGTCGACACAGCCGTCGCCGCGGCGGCGTGGGCCATCATGGAACCCACGCGCAACCGCGCGCTGGCAGAGCGTGCCGTAGCCGACACCGGGCTCGGCAACGTCGACGACAAGCTGCGCAAGAACCACCGCAAGACGCTGGGGCTGCTGCGCGACCTGCATGGCCGCAAGACCGTGGGCGTGATCGCGCAGGATGCCGCGTCGGGCATCACGGAAATCGCGCGGCCGGTAGGCGTGGTCGCGGCCATCACGCCGTCGACCAATCCCGCGGCCACGCCCGCCAACAAGATCATCAACGCGCTCAAGTGCGGCAACAGCGTGGTCGTGGCGCCATCGCCCAAGGGCCAGGGCACGTGCGAGCTGCTGCTGTCGTTCATCCATGCCGAGTTTGCCCGCGCCGGCCTGCCCGCCGACCTCGTGCAGATGCTGCCGGCACCGGTCTCCAAGGCCGCCACCGCGGCGCTGATGCGCCAGGCCGACCTGGTGGTCGCGACCGGCTCGCAGGCCAACGTGCGCATGGCCTACACCTGCGGCACACCGGCCTTCGGCGTCGGCGCCGGCAACGTGGCCTCGGTCATCGACGCGAGCGCCGCGCCGGCCGACGCCGCGGCCAGGATCGTGCGTTCCAAGACTTTCGACAACGCCACCAGTTGCTCGTCGGAGAACAGCCTGGTCGTGCTCGACGCCATCTACAAACCCATGCTCGAAGCACTTGCCGCAGTCGGCGGCGTGTTGCTCACGGCCACGGAAAAGGCACGGCTGCAGGCGCTGATGTGGCGCGACGGCAAGCTGGCCGGCAGCTTCACCGGGCAGAGCGCGACGCGCATTGCCGAACTCGCCGGGCTGGAGCGCGTGCGCGCGCTCCAGCCAACCATGTTGCTGGTCGAGGAAACCGGAGTCGGCCGCGACTATCCCTTCTCCGGCGAAAAGCTCTCGCCCGTACTGACGCTCTACCGGGCTGCCGACTTTGCCGCGGCAGTCGCAGGCGTGGCGCGCCTCTATGCCTATATGGGCGCCGGGCATTCGGTCGGCCTGCATTCATCCAATCCGCGCCAGGCCCTGCAGCTGGGACAGGACTTGCCTGTCGCGCGCGTGATCGTCAACCAGGCCCACTGCTTCGCCACCGGTGGCAATTTCGACAACGGCCTGCCGTTCTCGCTGTCGATGGGCTGCGGCACCTGGGGCGGCAACAGCTTCTCGGACAACCTCGGCTGGCGCCAGTACCTCAACATCACCCGCATCGCCGTGCCGATTGCCGAGCGCGTGCCCGATGAAGCCGAGCTGCTGGGCGACTACTTCGCGAGGGTCGGCAAATGAACGCGCGCACCGATCCCCAAGTCGACACCCTGGCCGGGCTGCTGGCCACGCGTGCCGCGCAATGGCCCGACAAGCCGTACCTGTTGTCCCCGGACAGCGGCAACGTACTCACCTTCGGCGCGCTCGCTGCCGACGCCGACACGCTGCGCCGCCGCTATGCGGCAACCGGCCTCGCCAGCGGCCAGACGGTGTCGGTGTACCTGCCCAACGGCGAGCAGACCGCGCGGCTGCTGCTCGGCACCATGGCCTGCGGGCTGGTCGTCAACCCGCTCAACCTGCTATGCCAGCCGGCCCAGCTGCGCTACATCCTCGCGCATTCGGACACGCGGCTGGTGTTCACCTGGCCCGACGGTGAAGCCACCATCCGCGCGGCGCTGTGCGAAGCCGGGCTGGACGTGCCGGTGGTCGTCACCGCGCCGGACGGCGACAGCCTGCCACCATTGCCCGCCATGCGCGAAACGGCAGCGCCGCTGTCGCCACCACAGCCCCATGCCCCGGCGCTGCTGATGTACACGTCCGGCACCACCGGCACGCCCAAGGGCGTGCTGCTCACCCAGCACAACCTGGTGACCAACGGCGCCAACGTCAGCCGCGAGCACTGCCTCGGCCCGGACGACCGCGTGCTGGCAACGCTGCCGCTGTACCACATCAACGGCCTGGTCGTGACGGCGATCGCGCCCCTGGTGCACGGCGGGTCGGTGGTGATGCCGATACGCTTCTCCGCCAGCGGCTTCTGGAAGGACATTGCGCGCCATGGCTGCACCTGGCTCAACGTGGTGCCGACCATCATCGCCTACCTGCTGAACGATCCGGATGGCCAGGCGCCCGGCGGCGTGCGCTTCTGCCGCTCGGCCTCCGCCGCGCTGCCGCCCGAGCACCACCTCGCCTTCGAGGCGCGCTTCGGCATCGGCGTGATCGAGACCATGGGCATGACCGAGACCGCCGCGCCGGCCTTCAGCAATCCGCTCGATCCGCGGCGGCGGCGCATCGGCAGCATCGGCCGGCCCTCCGGCACGCGCGCGCGCGTGCTCGGGCGCGACGGCAAGCCGCTGCCCGACGGCCAGGTCGGCGAGATCGTGCTCCAGGGCGAAAACGTAATGGCGGGCTACTACAAGGCGCCGGAGATCACGCGCGAGAGCTTCACCGCCGATGGCTGGCTGCGCACCGGCGACCTCGGCTACCGCGATGCCGACGGCTACTTCTACATCACCGGCCGTGCCAAGGAACTGATCATCAAGGGCGGCGAGAACATCGCCCCGCGCGAGATCGACGAGGCCTTGCTGCGCCACCCGGCCGTGCTCGAAGCCGCGGCAGTAGGCATACCGGATCCCGCTTACGGGCAGGAGATCGTCGCCTACGTGGTGATGCGCGAGGCCGTGCCCTGCGATGACGCGGCGCTGCGCGCGCACTGCCTGCGCGAGCTGGGCCGCTACAAGACGCCAAAGGAGTTCCGCTTTATCGCCGAGCTGCCGCGCGGCCCGTCGGGCAAGGTGCAGCGGCTCAGGCTGCTGGACCACGCCTGAGCGCCCCGCCTGCTTTTCCACAACCCTCGCCAAGGAGCCTGCCGACCCATACCCACATACCCACCCAGCCAGGAGACACGACTCAAGACCAGACAGATTGCTCTAGGACGGGGCAGCGCGGCCAACGCCGCGCCCCCGGCGAGCCGAAGGCGCATGGCTATGGACCAGCGCCGGCCGCCCGCCCCGTTATCGCCACGCGCACTCACCGCGCAAAGGAGGTGGTATGAAGCAACGCATCAAGACCCGGCACATGATCCTGGGCGTCATGTGCCTGATGTATTTCATCGCCTATATCGACCGCGTCAACATCTCGGTCGCCGCCCCGCTGATCCGTGAGGAAATGGGGCTGACTTCGTCGCAGCTGGGGCTGGTGTTCTCGGCCTTTGCCTATCCCTATGCCGCCATGCAGATCCTCGGCGGCTGGATGTCGGACAAGTTCGGGCCCAAGAAGGTGCTGATCGCGCTGTCGCTGATCTGGGGCGTGGCCACGGTGCTGACCGGCTTCGCCGGCAGCGTGCTGATGCTGGTGGTGCTGCGCTTTGCGCTCGGCATCGGCGAAGGCGGCGCATTCCCGACCGCGACGCGCGCCTTCACCTACTGGATGCCGGTGGCCGAGCGCGGCTTCGCGCAGGGCATCACGCACAGCTTCGCGCGGCTGGGCGGCGCGATCACGCCGCCGGTGGTGCTGGCCATCGTCGCAGCCGCGGGCTGGCGCGAAGCGTTTATCGTGCTCGGTGCGGTCAGCCTGGGCTGGACCCTGCTCTACGCCTTCGTGTTCAAGGATACGCCCGACCAGCACAGCCGCGTGAGCGCGCAGGAACTGCAGGAAATCGGCTACCGGCGCGGCGAATGCCAGCAGGCGGCGAAGGCGGCCACGCCCTGGCGGCGGCTGTTCCGGCGCATGTGGCTGGTGACCTTCGTCGACTTCTGCTACGGCTGGTCGCTATGGGTCTACCTGACCTGGCTGCCGTCGTACCTGAAGGAAGCGCGCGGCTTCGACCTGAAGCAGCTGGCGCTGTTCACGGCGCTGCCGCTGATGGCGGGCGTGGTTGGCGACACCCTTGGCGGCGTGCTGTCCGACCGCATCTTCCGGCGCACCGGCAACCTGCGGCTGGCGCGCGGCTCGATCCTGTTCCTGGGGCTGGCCGGCTCGCTGATGTTCATCGTGCCGATGACATCCACGGCCGATGCCGTCAACGCCGTGATCCTGCTGTCGCTGTCGTTCTTCTTCCTGGAGCTGACCAATGCCGTGCTGTGGAGCCTGCCGCTGGACATCGCGGGCAAGTACGCCGGCACCGCGGGCGGCATGATGAACACCGGCTTCGGCCTGGCCGGCATGGTGTCGCCGGTGGTGTTCGGCTACCTGATCGAGCGCACCGGCAGCTATGACCTGCCCTTTATGATCTCGGCGGTGCTGCTGGGCGTCGGCGCGCTGGCTTCGCTGTTTATCAACCCGCTGCGGACGGTGGACAGCCCCGAGCAGAAGGCCAGCGAGGTGCGCCATGCCCTGCCCTAAAGTAAGCCGAGGCGCAACCCGAGGAGCCTGAACGCGGTGCGCCTGCCCGCGAAGCCGGACCCGGTCAGTCGATCGCGTCCAGCTTCGCCACCGACAGCGCCAGCCACTTGGCGCCGTGGCGCTTGAACTTGATATTGGCGCGCGCATCGGCGCCCTCGCCCTCCAGCGCGGTGATCACGCCTTCGCCGAACTTGTTGTGGAACACCGACTGACCCACGCGGAAGCCGGTGCCGGCCTCGCGCTTGGCATCGGCATACCCGTTGCCGTTGTCCATGCCGCCGGTCGGGCGCGTGCCGGTGTAGGGCACGTCTTCGGGCTTGCGGTACCAGTCCTTGCCCCACGCGCTGTCCCGTTCCTGCTTGCGCACGCCGCCGTAGCTCTGCGCCGGCGGCGTGAGCCATTTGAGCGAGGCCTCGGGCAGTTCCTCGAAGAAGCGCGAGCGCACGTGGTAGCGCGTCTGGCCGTGCAGCATGCGGCTTTGCGCGAACGACAGGAACAGTCGCTGGCGCGCGCGCGTGATTGCCACGTACATCAGCCGCCGTTCTTCCTCCAGGCCGTCCGGGTCCATCATGCTGTTCTCGTGCGGGAACAGTCCTTCCTCCAGCCCGGTGATAAAGACCACGTCGAACTCCAGCCCCTTGGCCGCGTGCACGGTCATCATCTGCACCGCGTCCTGGCCGGCCTGGGCCTGGTTGTCGCCGGCCTCCAGCGAGGCATGCGTCAGGAACGCGACCAGCGGCGTCATCACCACCGGCAGCGCCTCGGGATCCAGCACCTGTTGCGACTGGTCGCCTTCGGCCAGCGCCGGAGTCGGCGCGGCGCGGTCCACCGGGATCGCGGCGGCCAGCGCATCCAGCCCGTAGCCCTCCTCGACCACGAAGGCCTGCGCCGCGGTCACCAGTTCCTGCAAGTTCTCGATACGGTCCTGGCCCTCCTTCTCGCCCTGGTAGTGGGTGATCAGGCCGCTGGTGTTGATCACGTACTCGACGGTTTCCGCCAGCGTCATGCGCCGGGTCTCGTCGCGCATCCGCTCGATCAGCCGCGTGAACGCCGCTAGCTTGCTGCCGGCGGCGCCGGGCACGTAGGCCACCGCCTCGGCCAGCGCGCAGTCGTACTGGCGCGCCATGTCCTGCAGCACTTCAAGCGAGCGCGCGCCGATGCCGCGCGCCGGGAAATTGACCACGCGGCCAAAGGCGGCATCGTTGCGCGGATTCTCCAGCAGCTGCATGTAAGCCAGCGCGTGCTTGATCTCGGCGCGCTCGAAGAAGCGCAGGCCGCCGTACACGCGGTATGGGATGCCCGCGGAGAACAGCGCATGCTCGATCACGCGCGACTGCGCGTTGCTGCGGTACAGGATCGCAATCTCGGCGCGGCTGGCGCCCTGCGCGATCTGGTCACGGATTTCGTCGATGATCCAGGCGGCCTCCTGGCCGTCCGAGCCGCCATGGAACACCCGCACCAGCTCGCCATGGCCGGCGTCGGTGCGCAGGTTCTTGCCCAGGCGGCGCGCGTTGTGCGAAATCAGGTGGTTGGCCGAATCCAGGATATGCCCGTGCGAGCGGTAGTTCTGCTCCAGCTTGATCATCCTGCGCACACGGAACTCATGCTCGAAGTCGCGCATATTGCCGACGTTGGCACCGCGGAAGGCGTAGATGCTCTGGTCGTCGTCGCCCACCGCAAAGACCGCGGCGGGGTTCTGCGTGCCATGGCCGGCCAGCAGCTTGAGCCACTGGTACTGCAGCACGTTGGTGTCCTGGAACTCGTCGACCAGCACATGGCGGAAGCGGTGCTGGTAGTGCTGGCGGATCGCGTCGTTGTAGCGCAGCAGCTCGTAGCAGCGCAGCAGCAGCTCGGCAAAGTCGACCACGCCCTCGCGCTGGCACTGCGTGTCGTAGGCGGCGTAGAGGTCGACGAAGCGCTTGTTGAAGTCGTCGTTGGCCTCGACATCGGCCGGGCGCAGGCCCTGCTCCTTGGCGTTGTTGATGAAGTACTGCAGGTTCTTGGCCGGGTACTTCTCGTCGTCGACGTTGAGCGACTTCAAGAGCCGCTTTATCGCCGAGAGCTGGTCCTGGCTGTCCAGGATGGCAAAGGTCTGCGGCAGGCCGGCATCGCGAAAATGCGCGCGCAGCAAGCGGTTGCACAGGCCGTGGAAGGTGCCGATCCACATGCCGCGGGTGTTGATCGGCAGCATCGCCGACAGCCGCGTCTGCATTTCCTTAGCGGCCTTGTTGGTAAAGGTCACCGCCAGGATGCCGGCCGGCGAGACATGCCCGTTCTGGATCAGCCAGGCGATGCGCGTGGTCAGCACGCGGGTCTTGCCGCTGCCCGCACCCGCCAGGATCAGCGCCGGCTCGTCAGGCAGGGTCACGGCGGCTAGTTGTTCGGCGTTCAGGTTGGCAAGCAGGTCGGACATCGGAGGGGCCTTGTGGAATGGCGTCGATTATACCGGTCGGCCCTGTCCGATCCGTCACATCCAATGGACGAAAGCCGTCCTGGCCGGAGCCGGGAACCTGCGCCGGCAACCCCTGGCCGGCCGGGCCCGCCGTCCACAAAATAGGCACCGGCCGGCCTGCCCCCGTATAATTTGACGTTTCACTGGCGCAAGGCCGGCCCGCGGGCCGCTGCAGCCTGCGACGCACCCGCCAACATCGATATCCCAGCATGACCGCCCAAGACCAATCGCTTGCCAAGAGCTTCGAACCCGCCGCCATCGAGGCGAAATGGGGCCCTGAGTGGGAGAAGCGCGGCATCGCCAAGCCGACCTTCGACCCTGCCCGCCCGGACTTTGCGATCCAGCTGCCGCCGCCCAATGTGACCGGCACGCTGCACATGGGCCACGCCTTCAACCAGACCATCATGGACGGGCTGACGCGTCACGCGCGCATGGCGGGGGCCAATACGCTGTGGGTGCCGGGCACCGACCACGCCGGCATCGCCACGCAGATCGTGGTGGAGCGCCAGCTTGAAGGCGAAGGGGTGTCGCGCCATGACCTGGGCCGCGAGAAGTTCACCGAGAAGGTCTGGGCCTGGAAGGAAGAGTCGGGCTCGACCATCACCCGCCAGGTGCGGCGCATGGGCGCGTCGATCGACTGGAGCCGCGAGTACTTCACCATGTCGCCGGAGATGTCGCAGGCGGTCACCGAAGTCTTCGTGCGCCTGCACGAGCAGGGCCTGATCTACCGCGGCAAGCGCCTGGTCAACTGGGACCCGGTGCTGGGCACCGCCGTGTCCGACCTGGAAGTCGACAGCGTCGAGGAAGAAGGCTCGCTCTGGCATATCCGCTATCCGCTGGTCGAGGCTGACCCCAAGGGTGGCCTGACCGACCTGACCGTGGCCACTACCCGCCCGGAAACCATGCTGGGCGACGTGGCCGTGATGGTCCACCCGGAAGACGAGCGCTACGCGCACCTGATCGGCAAGTTCGTGCACCTCCCGCTGACCGGCCGCCAGATCCCGGTGATCGCCGACGAATACGTCGACCGCGAATTCGGCACCGGCGTGGTCAAGGTGACCCCGGGCCATGACTTCAACGACTATGCCGTCGGCCAGCGCCACAACCTGCCGCAACTGTCGATCCTGACGCTGGACGCGAAGATCGTCGCCGACGCCCCCGCTGCCTACGCCGGCCTGGACCGCTTCGACGCGCGCCGGGCCATCGTCGAGGACCTGGACAAGCGCGGCCTGCTGGTCGAGGTCAGGAAGCACAAGCTGATGACCCCGCGCAGCGAGCGCACCGGCAGCGCGATCGAGCCGATGCTGACCGACCAGTGGTTCGTCGCGATGAGCAAGCCGGCGCCGGAAGGCACCTTCTACCCCGGCCGCTCGATCGCCGAAGTGGCGCTCGAAGCCGTGCAGAGCGGCGAGATCAAGCTGGTGCCGGAAAACTGGATCAGCACCTACAACCAGTGGCTGGGCAATATCCAGGACTGGTGTATTTCGCGCCAGCTCTGGTGGGGCCACCAGATTCCGGCGTGGTACGACGATGCCGGCAACTGCTTCGTCGCCCGCACCGAAGAGGAAGCTGCCGCCAAGGCCAAGGCGGCCGGCAGCACCGGCGCGCTGCGCCGCGAGGAAGACGTGCTCGACACCTGGTTCTCGTCGGCGCTGGTGCCGTTCTCCTCGCTGGGCTGGCCGGAAGAAACGCCCGAGCTGCAGCACTTCCTGCCGTCGTCGGTGCTGGTCACCGGCTACGACATCATCTTCTTCTGGGTGGCGCGCATGGTCATGATGACCAAGCACTTCACCGGCAAGGTGCCCTTCCATACCGTCTACGTGCACGGCCTGGTGCGCGATTCGGAAGGCAAGAAGATGAGCAAGTCCGAGGGCAACACGCTCGACCCGGTGGACCTGATCGACGGCATCGACCTCGATACGCTGCTGAAGAAGCGCACCACCGGCCTGCGCCGTCCCAAGGACGCGCCCAAGATCGAGAAGAAGACCAAGAAGGAATTCCCCGAGGGCATTCCTGCCTTCGGCGCCGACGCGCTGCGCTTCACCTTCGCGTCGCTGGCCACGCTTGGCCGCAATATCAACTTCGACACCGGCCGCTGCGAGGGCTACCGCAACTTCTGCAACAAGCTGTGGAACGCGACCCGCTTCGTGCTGATGAACACCGAGGGCCATGACTGCGGCATGGGCCCGTGCAACAACGACTGCGGCCCGGACGGCTACCTCGACTTCTCGCAGGCCGACCGCTGGATCGTGTCGTTGCTGCAGCGCGTGGAGGCCGAGGTCGAGAAGGGCTTCGCCGAGTACCGCTTCGACAATGTCGCCAACGCGATCTACAAGTTCGTCTGGGACGAGTACTGCGACTGGTACCTGGAACTGGCCAAGGTGCAGATCCAGAACGGCACCGAGGCCCAGCAGCGCGCCACCCGCCGCACGCTGCTGCGCGTGCTGGAAACGGTGCTGCGCCTGGCGCATCCGATCATCCCATTCATCACGGAAGAACTGTGGCAGAAGGTTGCGCCGCTGGCCGACCGCGCCAAGAGCGACGGCTCCGAGACCATCGCACTGCAGCCCTACCCCCTGCCGGCCGTCGCCAAGATCGACGAGCAAGCCGAGCAATGGGTCGCGCGCCTGAAGGAAGTGATCGATGCGTGCCGCAACCTGCGTGGCGAAATGAACATCTCGCCGGCCCAGCGTATTCCGCTCTACGCCGAGGGCGACAGCGCCTTCCTGAAGGCGGCAAGCGCACATATCCAGGCTTTGGCGAAACTTTCTGAGGTTCGGGTCTTCGAAGATGAAGCCTCCCTGCAGACGGAAGGCGCCGGCGCGCCGGTCGCCATCGCCGGAGGCAATCACCTGCTGCTGAAGATCGAGATCGACGTGGCCGCCGAACGGGCGCGCCTGTCGAAGGAAGTCGAGCGCATCGGTGGAGAAATCGGCAAGTGCCGCGCTAAGCTATCCAACGAGAGCTTTGTGGCGAAGGCACCGCCCGCCGTGGTGGCGCAAGAGACGCAACGCCTGGCCGATTTCGAGCAGACGCTGGCCAAGCTGCAGGGCCAGCTGCAACGGCTGCCTGCCTGACCGGCAGCCAGGACGCCCCTGCCAGGCCGTGATTCCGTCCGCTTCGTCGGACGGAACCGGACAGACGGCGCCGGCAATGGCTGGCAGGGTTATGAACCAGAATCCGAGAGGTACACAAGATATGGAAAATCGCGTCACCAAGGCCGTCTTCCCGGTTGCGGGACTGGGCACCCGCTTCCTGCCAGCCACCAAGGCCAGCCCGAAAGAAATGCTGCCGGTGGTGGACAAGCCGCTGATCCAGTACGCCGTGGAAGAAGCCATGGCCGCCGGCATTACCGAGATGATCTTCGTCACCGGCCGCTCCAAGCGCGCCATCGAGGACCATTTCGACAAGGCCTTCGAACTGGAAGTGGAGCTCGAGGCCAAAAACAAGCAGGCGCTGCTGGACGTGGTGCGCTCGATCAAGCCCGCCAACGTGGAGTGCTACTACGTGCGCCAGCCCGAGGCACTGGGCCTGGGGCACGCGGTGCTGTGCGCGGCCAAGCTGGTCGGCGATACCCCGTTCGCGATCATGCTGGCCGATGACCTGATCGACGGCAACCCGCCGGTGATGAAGCAGATGGTGGATACCTACAACCACTACAACTGCTCGGTGCTGGGCGTCGAGGAAATCACGCCGGAGCAGAGCCGTTCGTACGGCGTGATCGAGGGCCGCGAGTGGGAACCGGGCGTGATCAAGGTGTCGAACATCATCGAGAAGCCAGCGCCGGAAGACGCGCCGTCCAACCTCGGCGTGGTCGGCCGCTACATCCTGACGCCGCGCATCTTCGACCACCTGCGCGAACTGAAGCCGGGCGCCGGCGGCGAGTTCCAGCTGACCGACGGGATCCAGTCCCTGCTAAGCCAGGAGCAGGTGCTGGCCTATCGCTACCAGGGCCGCCGCTATGACTGCGGCAGCAAGCTGGGCTACCTGAAGGCGACCGTGGAGTTTGCGCTGAAGCACCCGGAAGTCGGCGAGGAGTTTAGTGCGTACCTGGAATCGCGCGAGCACCTGACGGGTCCCGCCTGATCCCGGCGCATTGCGCAGTCAAAGAAAAAGCCGCTTCGAGCGGCTTTTTCTCTCTGGGCAACCCTGCGGCGTGCGGGTCAGCGGCGGCGCATGTAGAACACGAACACCTTGTCGACTTCCGAGTGCGACAGCAGCTCATTGCCAGTCTGCTTGGCAAAGGCCTGGAAATCGCGCGTGGCGCCGGGATCGGTCGCCAGCACTTTGAGCACGTCGCCGCTGGCCATGTCGGCCAGGGCCTTCTTGGTGCGCAGGATCGGCAGCGGGCAGTTCAGGCCGCGCGCATCCACTTCTTTCTGGAACTCCATTCGTCTCTTCCTTCGATGTCCGGGGACTTTGGTTGGTCTACAACCGGTATTGTAGCGAAGCCCCGAGCAGGCTGAAGTCGTGCGGGCGCCGCGGGTCCGGGATGTCCTCGCCGGTCTGGCGATCGAAGAAGCGCACCGGGTAGCCGCGCGCGGCCAGCCAGTCGGCCACCGCGAAGCCGGTGCCGGCCGACCACACGCGCACGTCTTCCGGCGCCACCAGCTTGTACTCGGCCAGCTCCTCGGACAGGGCGACGGCGCCGGTCGCCTTGACGTGGTACGCGATGATCAGCTCGTTCTTGCGCATGAACTCGTAGACGCCGATCAGCGACACCGACTCGGTATCGAGGTTGGTCTCTTCTTTCAGCTCGCGCGCCACGCCCAGTTCGGGCGGTTCGTCGCGCTCCAGGAAGCCCGTCACCAGCGCAAACATCTTCTCCGGCCAGGCGGCATTGCGCGCCAGCAGCAGCTTGTCCTGGTACTCCACCACCGCCGCCAGCACCGGCAGCGGGTTGTTCCAGTGCACGAAGCCGCAGTCCTGCTGCACGCAGGCGTGGCGTTCGCGCCCGGACAGCGGCAGCACCTCCAGCGGCGCGCCGCACTGCGGGCAGAATCGGTATTGCATTTAGGGGCTCCTGAAGGGGTCTCGTCGTTATAGGTATGGATCTGGCGGGTTCACTATGCTGCGGCGGTGCAGGCCGCGCGCATGTCGGCGGCGAGCGCCTCCACCGTCTGCGGCTGCAGGTCCCACGCACACATGAAGCGGCAGCCGCCGGCGCCGATAAAGGTGTAGAAGCGCCAGCCCTTGGCGCGCAGCGCCTCGATCGCCGGCAGCGGCAGCTCGGCGAAGACGGCGTTGGACTGCGTCGGGAACATGATGCGCACGCCCGGAATATCGGCGATGCGCTGCTGCAGCAGCTGCGCCATCGCATTGGCATGGCGCGCGTTGGCGAGCCACACGTCGTTCTCGAGCAAACCCAGCCACGGCGCCGAGATAAAGCGCATCTTCGACGCCAGCTGGCCAGCCTGCTTGACGCGATAGGCAAAGTCCTCGGCCAGGCGGCGGTCGAAGAACACCACCGCCTCGCCCACCGGCAGGCCGTTCTTGGTGCCGCCGAAGCACAGCACGTCGACGCCGGCGCGCCAGGTGATCTCGGACGGATGCACGCCCAGCGATGCCACCGCGTTGGCAAAGCGCGCCCCGTCCATATGCACGCGCAGCTGGCGGCGCTTGGCGATGGCGGCAATCGCGCGCACCTCTTCCACCGTGTAGACCGTGCCGACTTCGGTCGACTGCGTCAGCGACACGACCTTGGGCTTGGGATAGTGGATATCGGAGCGGCGCGTCACCAGCGCCTCGACCGCGTCGGGCGTGAGCTTGCCGTCGGCGCCGGGCGCGGTCAGCAGCTTGGAGCCGTTGGAAAAGAACTCCGGGCCGCCGCATTCGTCGGTCTCGATATGCGCCAGCTCGTGGCAGATCACCGAGTGGTACGACTGGCACAGCGCCGACAGCGCCAGCGAGTTGGCCGCCGTGCCGTTGAACACGAAGAACACTTCGCAGTCGGTCTGGAACAGGTCGCGGATGCGGTCGCAGACCTTCTGGGTCCACGTATCGTCGCCGTAGGCCTGTTCGTGGCCGCTGGCGTTGGCTTCCAGGAAATACTTCAGCGATTCCGGGCAGAAGCCGGCGTAGTTGTCAGAGGCGAAGTGCTGCATGGTGTCCGGTGCGAAGCTGGGTCGGGTCCTACTTCTTGTCGGCCCACAGCTCGCCGCCGGTGGCCCAGTTCTCGCGCTTGATGTCGGTGATGATGATGTCGACGGCCGAGGCCGAGCAGCCCAAAGTTTCGCAGCTGACGCGCGTCACTTCCTCGACGAACTTGCGCTTCTGCTCGATGGTACGGCCTTCAAACATTTCAACGTGGAAAGTCGGCATGCAATGCTCCTGTGCTTGATTGATCTTGTCGCCGGGGATCAGTCCCGGTACGAGGGATCGATTCTATCCAGTTTGCGCAGCAACGCGGGCCACTCCAATGCGCCCTCGACCGCGCCGTTGTCGTACAGCTGTTCCGACGCCTTGTGCACCACCGCGGCATCCGGCTGCACCAGCGCGCCGCCGGCCTGCGCGGCGATCTGGATCTCGCACGCCTTGATCAGCGTCGCCATCAGCACATAGGCCTCGGCCACGGTGCGGCCCACTGTCAGCGTGCCATGGTTGCGCAACAGCATGGCGGGATGCTCGCCCAGCGAGGCCGTCAGGCGCGTGCCTTCGGCCGGGGTGAAGGCCAGCCCTTCGTAATCGTGATAAGCGATGCGGCCGTGGAAGCGCATCGCGTGCTGGGACAGCGGCAACAGCCCCGCGGCCTGCGCGGACACCGCGATACCGGCGGTGTTATGCAGGTGCATCACGCACATCGCGTCGGGACGTGCCGCATGCACCGCGGCATGCAGCGCGAAGCCGGTCACGTTGACCGGATGCACCGTTTCGCCAACGACCTCGCCACGGCCGTTGATCTTGACCAGGTCGCTGGCGCGGATCTCGTCGAAGGCAAAGCCGAAGGGGTTGATCAGGAAGTGGTCGGGCTCGCCCGGCACCGTGGCGGAGATATGGGTGTAGATCAGGTCATCCCAGCCCTCGCGCGCGGCCAGGCGGTAGGCGGCGGCAAGGTCCACGCGCACGCGCTGCTCTTCGGCGGAAACGGGATGGGCAGTGCCCGCGGCACGCGCGGGCTGCAAGGCAAAAGACATGGGGGGTCGCTCCTGCGCCGCCCGTCTCGCGTGCCGGGTACGGCCCCGGCCTTCTGTGCCGCGCCACCGGCCGCGCGGCTGCGGGGCGCAGCCGCAACGCGTGGCGCTTCAGGCGGCAAAGGCCATACTGTAGCGCACCTTGCCGGTCAGCTCCGGGCGCCTTCCAGCGGCCAGGCGCGGCGCATCCAGGCGAACACCACCGCCCCCAGCAGCAGCGACGCCGCCGCGCACGCGAGCGAGCTGGCGAAGCCCCCAGTACGCGCCACCAGCGCGGTCGCCAATGGCGGCCCGGCGATCTGGCCGAAGCCGTAGGACGCCGTCATCAGGCCCATCAGCCGCGGCGCGTGCGGGCCCCACAGCCGGCGTGCCTCGCGCATCGCAAATGCCACCAGCGCGGTGAACGGCAGCCCCGCCAGCAGGCTGCTCAGCGCGAAGCCCACTACGGTCGGAAACACCACCGCCAGCGCCACGCCCAGCGCCTGCATGCCGTAGGCAATCGTCAGCAGCTTGCGGCTGTCGTGCGCCATGCCGATCCGGGTGGCCAGCAAGGCGCCTACCGCCACGCCCGCGCCGAAGATCGGCCAGAACAGGTCGGCCCAGACCGTGCCCGGCAGCGCTTCACGCGCGATCACCGGCAGGAAGGTCGCAGTGATGATGTAGCCGAAGCCGGCCAGCCCGTAGGCCAGCGTCAGAGTCCAGGTCTGGGCGTCGAGCCGGGCGGCGTGGTTGTCCGCCGGAAGGTCTTCCTGCACGGCGGCGCTTTGCACCGGCGCCGGTTCCGACACGAATACCCACCACACCGCCGCCACCAGCACTGCGGCCAGCGCCGTGAACGCCAGCCAACCGTAGTCGGCATGCCAGCCCGCGCCGACCATGCCGGAGGTGCCCAGCCCCGTGACCACGATGCCAAGCCCCGGCCCGCAGAAGATCAGCCCGGCGAGCTCCGGCTTGCCCAGCTCCGCCAGCCGCTGCAGGCACCAGCCGGCGGTGTAGACCATCACCACCGCGCTGGCCACGCCCGCGGCGGCGCGCCACAGCGACCAGGCCGGCATGCCGCCCGGCAGTGCCATGCCCAGCGTCAGCAGCACCGTGGCCACCAGCCCCCAGCGCAGCATGCGCACCGCGTCGGGCCGGATAAACATGCACACGGCGGCGCCGAGAAAATAGCCGATGTAGTTGACCGTGGCCAGCCAGCCGCCCTCGTGCAGCGTGACGCTGCCGTCATGCAGCATCATCGGCAGCAGTGGCGTAAAGGCGAAGCGGCCGATGCCCATCACCACCGCCAGCGACACCAGCCCGGCCATCGCCACCGCCACCGGTCCGGCCTTGCGCGCAACCACCCGCGCGGCCGGGCCGGCGCCGGTGGCCGCGGCGTGTTCAGGATCGATGCTGTGCAGATTGGGCATGTCGGTAGCTGGTCGGGGGCAGCGGTTGCATTGCGATCTCCGTATGCTACGCTTTGGAAACCATCCCGAAAAATGAATTATCAAGATGCCAAGCATCCTGATACGAGATGTATTGTTCCGGAGCCACTGCCCATGGATCTCGCTGCCCTCGAAATCTTCCGCACCGTGGTCGAAGCCGGTGGCATTACCCGCGCGGCCGAGCGACTGCACAGGGTGCAGTCCAATGTCACCACCCGCATCCGCCAGCTTGAGCAGTCGCTCGGCGTCGAGCTGTTCGTACGCGACGGCCGGCGCATGGTGCTGACGCCCGCCGGCCAGACCCTGTTCGACTACGCCTGCCGCATCCTGAAGCTGACCGACGAGGCCCGCCAGGCGGTGCTGCCGGCACGCCCGCATGGACGGCTGCGCATCGCCTCGATGGAAAGCACCGCGGCCAGCCGCCTCCCCAATGTGCTCGCCGCGTACCACCAGGCCTGGCCGGAGGTGCAGCTGGAACTGGTGACGCTGGCCACGCGCCAGGCGCTGGATGCGCTGGCGCGCTTCGAGGTCGACTGCGCCTTTGTCGCCGAGCCGGTCCCGGACCCGGCGCTGTCCACCATCCCGGCCTTCGAGGAAGAACTGGTGGTGATCGCGCGCGAGCGCCATCGTCCGATCCGCACCGCCGCCGACCTGGAAGTGCCGACGCTGCTGGCGTTCGAGCCGGGCTGCAACTACCGCGCCCGGGTCGAGGCCTGGTACGCCACCGGCGATGCGCCGCCGCCGCGCGTGCTGGAACTGGGCTCGTATCACGCCATCGTCGCCTGCGTGGCGGCCGGCATCGGCGCGGCGATCGTGCCGCGCTCGGTGCTGGGCCTGTACCGCGACCTGCCGGCCATCAGCCAGCACAGCCTGGGCGCGGCGGGGCGCGTGCGCACCATGCTGGCGTGGCACCCGGCCATGGCCAGCGCGGCGCTGCATGCGCTCGTCGACGCGCTCACGGCGCAAGCGCCGGGCCCGGCCGACAAGCCTGAACTGGCGGCAGCCTGAGCGCCACAAGCGGGACAGCGGCACGTCTCCGTGCAAGATGTGCCCGGTGGCCTACACTGGAAGTGGCGCCACCACGGCACCCTGCGTGCCCCGCCCCTCCTGATGAAACCTGCCACCGCGCTCGCGCGGGCCCTTCGGCTGCTGCACGGCCGCCTGCTGGTCGGCCTGGCACTGGCGTGCTGCGCCGCCGCGCTCGCCAGCACACTCGCCAGTTTCCATGCCCGCGCCGCACCGCCGGCCGGCCCCGCTTCGGCACCAGCCGCCACGGCCACGGCGCCGGTCTACGTGATCCCGCTAAAGGGCGCGGTCGGCCCGGCCAGCGCCAGCTTTGTCCTGCGCGGCATGACGCGCGCCCGCGAGGCCGGCGCCCAGTTGGTGGTGCTGGAAATGGACACCCCCGGCGGGCTGGATGCGTCGATGCGCGAGGTCATCCAGGCGATCCTGGCCTCGCCGGTGCCGGTCGCCAGCTACGTCTACCCGGGCGGCGCGCGCGCCGCCAGCGCCGGCACCTACATCCTCTACGCCAGCCACATCGCGGCGATGGCGCCCGGCACCAACCTGGGGGCCGCGACCCCCGTGCAAGTCGGCATCGGCGGACCGCAGCGGCCCGACGCCCTGCCCGGCGCCAGCCCCGCTTCCGCCCCGGCCAGCGAACCGGCCAGCACCGACACCATGGCGCGCAAGCAGATGCACGACGCCTCGGCCTATATCCGCGGCTTGGCGCAACTGCGCGGGCGCAATGCCGAGTGGGCCGAGCGCGCGGTACGCGAATCGGTCAGCCTGTCCGCCAACGAGGCACTGGCCCAGCGCGTGATCGACATCGTCGCCCCCGACCTGCCCTCCCTGCTGCGCCAGGTCGAGGGCCGCAAGCTCACCGCGGCCGGCGGCAAGGACAGCGTGCTGCACACCGCCAATGCGCCCGTGGTCGAACTGGAACCCGACTGGCGCAGCCGCTTCCTGGCCGTGATCACCGAACCCAGCGTGGCGCTGATGCTGCTGATGATCGGCATCTACGGGCTGATCTTCGAGTTCTCCACGCCCGGCATGGTGGTGCCCGGCATCGCCGGCGCGATCTGCCTGCTGGTGGCGCTGTTCGCGCTGCATATGCTGCCCGTGAACTACGCCGGACTGGCGCTGGTGGCGCTGGGCATCGGCTGCATGGTGGCGGAGCTGTTCCTGCCGACCTTCGGCGCGCTGGGGGTGGGCGGCATCATTGCCTTTGCCTTCGGCGCGGTAATGCTGATCGACACCGACGTGCCCGGCTTCGGCGTACCGCTGCCGATGGTGGCGGCGCTGTCGGCGATGTCGGCGATCTTCGTGTTCGGCATGTCGGCGGTGCTGGTGCGCTCGCGCAAGCGGCCGGTGGTCAGCGGCGCCGATACGCTGGTCGGCAGCCACGGCGAACTGCTCGACGACCTACGCGATGAAGGCTGGGCCTCGGTGCGCGGCGAGAACTGGCGCGTGCGCAGCGCCACCCCGCTGGCGCGCGGCACACCGGTGCTGGTCACCGCCCGGCACGGCCTGGTGCTCGACGTGGTCGCCGCCGGCAACGCCCCGCTTTATCAAACTCCACCCCAACCGACTCCAGACAAGGGAGCCTGACCATGGCCTTCGGATTTAGCTTCGGCGGTTTGATCTTCCTGCTGGCACTGCTCGTCATCACGGCATTCCGCGTGCTGCGCGAATACGAACGCGGCGTGGTGTTCATGCTCGGACGCTTCTGGAAGGTCAAGGGGCCGGGACTGGTGCTGATCATCCCGGCCGTGCAGCAGATGGTGCGGGTGGACCTGCGCACGGTGGTGATGGACGTGCCGCCACAAGACGTCATTTCTCGCGACAACGTCTCGGTGAAGGTGAACGCGGTCGTGTACTTCCGCGTGGTGGACCCGGAGCGCGCCATCATCCAGGTCGCCAACTTCCTCGAAGCCACCAGCCAGCTGGCGCAGACCACGCTGCGCTCGGTCCTGGGCAAGCACGAACTGGATGAAATGCTGGCCGAGCGGGAGAAGCTCAATCTCGACATCCAGCAGGCGCTGGACGCGCAGACAGACGGCTGGGGCATCAAGGTATCGAACGTCGAGATCAAGCATGTCGACCTGAACGAAACCATGATCCGCGCGATTGCGCGGCAGGCCGAAGCGGAACGCGAGCGGCGCGCCAAGGTGATCCATGCCGAGGGCGAATTGCAGGCTTCCGTGAAGCTGCTCGAGGCCGCGCAGATGCTGGCGCGGCAGCCGCAGGCGATGCAACTGCGCTATATGCAGACGTTGACGCAGATTGCGGGGGATAAGAGTTCGACGATCGTGTTTCCGTTGCCGATGGAGTTGTTGACGGTGTTAGGGAGCAAGGGGGAACGGGGGTGAAGGGGGATGGGGGAGGCCTGCGCTGCAAGTTACGTCTTGTCGTTGCTCGACCGCTCGCGCGCCTGTGGCTCAACGGCTTTCGCGCTTGGTGACATGTTGTCGTTGTTGAACCGCTTGGTTCCGCCCAGCTGCAACATGTCACCAGCCGCGACGGGCCGGGCCGGGCCGGGCCGGGCCGTCGATCATCACCTAAATGCATATCCGAAAAAAAGAGGCGCCGAAGCGCCCCTCATTCATTCGACAATCAAACCTTTGAAGCCACCCACTCACTAACCCCAGCCAGCGCCTGCGGCAACTTGGCCGGCTCGGTACCACCAGCCTGCGCCATATCCGGCCGGCCACCACCCTTGCCACCCACCTGCTGCGCCACAAAGTTGACCAGTTCGCCAGCCTTCACCTTGCCCGTCGCATCGGCAGTCACACCAGCAATCAGACTGACCTTGCCATCCGACACAGCACCCAGCACGATGGCCGCACTCTGCAGCTTGTCCTTCAGCTTGTCCATGGTCTCACGCAGCGTCTTGACGTCAGCGCCATCCAGTTGGGCAGCCAGCACCTTCAGCCCCTTGATGTCGACCGCCTGCGCCGCCAGCTCATCGCCCTGCGACGCCGCCAGCTTGCTCTTCAGGCGCTCCAGCTCCTTCTCCAGCGCCCGCACCTGGTCCTGCACCTGGCCGATACGCGGCACCAGCTCTGAAGGCTGGGCCTTCAGCGCCGCCGCGGCTTCGTTCAGCTTCGCATCCAGTTTCTGCAGGTAATGCAGCGCATTATCACCGGTGATGGCTTCCACTCGACGGATGCCGGCGGCCACGCCACCTTCCATCACGATCTTGAACAGGCCGATGTCGCCGGTGCGGTGCACGTGGGTGCCGCCGCACAGTTCCTTCGAGGTGCCGATCGACAGCACGCGCACATCATCGGCGTACTTCTCGCCGAACAGTGCCATCGCACCGCTCTTGACCGCGTCATCAAACGGCATGATCTCGGCGTGCGTGTCTTCGTTGCGCAGGATCTCGGCGTTGACGATCTCTTCCACGCGGCGGATCTGTTCGTCGGTCAGCGACGCATTGTGCGAGAAGTCGAAGCGGGTCTTGTCTGCATCCACCAGCGAGCCCTTCTGCTGCACGTGGCTGCCCAGCACTTCGCGCAGTGCCTTGTGCATCAGGTGGGTGGCCGAATGGTTGCGCACAGTGCGCGCACGGCGCAGCGCGTCGACCTGTGCCGTCACGGCGTCGCCCACCTTCAGCGCGCCGCCTTCCAGCGTGCCCTGGTGGCCGAACACATCGGCCTGGATCTTGGTCGTGTCAGCCACGGCAAAGACAGCATTGCCTGCCTTCAGCACGCCCTGGTCACCAGCCTGGCCGCCGGATTCGGCGTAGAACGGGGTGTTGTCGAGCACCACCACGCCAGTCTGGCCCGGCTGCATGGCGTCGACCGCGGCACCGTCCACGTACAGCGCGGTGACCTTGGCCTGCGGCAGCTCCAGCTTCTCGTAGCCATGGAACACCGTCTTGTCACCGGTGTACTCCAGCCCCGCAGCCATCTTGAACTTGCCGGCAGCACGCGCCTGCTCGCGCTGGCGGCTCATCGCGGCGTCGAACGCCGCTTCATCCACGCCGATTTCCTGCTCGCGGCAAACGTCCTGCGTCAGGTCGAGCGGGAAGCCGAAGGTGTCGTGCAGCTTGAACGCCAGCTCGCCGTCCAGCGTCTTGCCACCCTTGAGCTTCAGGTCAGCCAGCGCGGCGTCCAGGATCGACATGCCGTTCTCGATGGTCTCGAAGAAGCGCTCTTCCTCGGCCTTCAGCACTTCGGTCACGCGCGACTGGGCTTCAGCCAGTTCGGGATAGGCCTGGCCCATCTGCTCGACCAGATCGGCCACCATCTTGTGGAAGAACGGGGTCTTCTGGCCCAGCTTGTAGCCATGGCGGATGGCGCGGCGGATGATCCGGCGCAGCACGTAGCCGCGGCCTTCGTTGCCGGGGATCACGCCGTCGACGATCAGGAACGAGCACGCGCGGATATGGTCGGCAATGACCTTCAGCGAGTTCTGGTTCAGGTTGTCGATATGGGTCTCGCGCGCGGCAGCCTTGATCAGTGCCTGGAACAGGTCGATCTCATAGTTGCTGTGCACGTGCTGCAGCACCGCGGCGATGCGCTCCAGGCCCATGCCGGTGTCCACGCACGGCTTGGGCAGCGGCGTCATGTTGCCCTGCTCGTCGCGGTTGAACTGCATGAACACCAGGTTCCAGACCTCGATGTAGCGGTCGCCGTCTTCCTCGGGCGATCCCGGGGGGCCGCCCCACACTTCCGGGCCGTGGTCGTAGAAGATTTCCGAGCACGGGCCGCAGGGGCCGGTGTCGGCCATCTGCCAGAAGTTGTCCGAGGCGTAGCGCGCGCCCTTGTTGTCACCGATGCGCACGATGCGCTCGGCCGGCACGCCCACTTCCTTGGCCCAGATGTCGTAGGCCTCGTCGTCTTCGGCGTAGACCGTCACCCACAGCTTCTCGGCCGGCAGCTGGTAGGTCTTGGTCAGCAGTTCCCACGCGTACAGGATGGCATCGCGCTTGAAGTAGTCGCCAAACGAGAAGTTGCCCAGCATCTCGAAGAACGTATGGTGGCGGGCGGTGTAGCCCACGTTCTCCAGGTCGTTGTGCTTGCCGCCGGCGCGCACCGAGCGCTGCGACGAGGTCGCGCGGGTGTACGAGCGCTTGTCGGTGCCCAGGAACACGTCCTTGAACTGCACCATGCCGGAATTGGTGAACAGCAGCGTCGGGTCGTTCGCCGGCACCAGGCTGGACGAGCGGACCACGGTATGGCCCTTCGATTCGAAGAACTGCAGGAACTTGCTGCGAATGTCTGAGACTTTCATGGGATGGCGGACGCTTGCCGCACTTAACAAGGCGCGACGAGTCAGTATTGGATTTGCAAACCGTTGATTATACGGGCAAGCCAGCCCGCAAGGCACACCGGGGCCGGCGCCTCGGGCCCGGCCGGCTATCGCCCAAATCCCACGCCATAAAGAGCCCGATGCGCCACCCGTCACCCCGCCTCGCTTAAGCCCGGTGGTACAGTGCAGGCAACCCGCGCCGCCCCCTTCAGCGTCGCAGCGCCGGCAGCCGGTTTTCCGATTCTTCCCCCGCCCTACCTCAGCATTCGCCTACCGCCATGGGAGCCTTAAGCCATCTCCGCGTCCTCGACCTGACCCGCGTCCTTGCCGGGCCCTGGTGCGCCCAGAACCTAGCCGACTTCGGCGCCGATGTGATCAAGGTCGAGCGTCCCGGCGCGGGCGACGACACCCGCACCTGGGGCCCGCCCTGGCTCAAGGACGCGGACGGCCGCGACACCGCCGAGGCCGCCTACTACCTGGCCGCCAACCGCAACAAGCGCTCGGTCACCTGTGACATCAGCACGCCGGAAGGCCAGCAGATCGTGCGCGAACTGGCCGCGCAAAGCGATGTGGTGCTGGAGAACTACAAGGTCGGCCAGCTGAAGAAGTACGGCCTGGACTATGAATCGCTCAGGCAGGTCAAGCCCGACCTGATCTACTGCTCGGTCACCGGCTTCGGCCAGACCGGCCCATACGCCGCGCGCCCCGGCTACGACTTCATCATCCAGGGCATGGGCGGCTTCATGAGCCTGACCGGCGAGCGCGACGACCTGCCGGGCGGCGGCCCGCAGAAGGCCGGCGTGGCCATCTCCGACCTGATGACCGGCCAGTACGCCACCATCGCCGTGCTGGCGGCGCTGGCGCACCGCGACCGCACCGGCGAGGGCCAGTACATCGACATGGCGCTGCTGGACGTGCAGGTGGCGATGCTGGCCAACATGAACACCAACTACCTGGCCAGCGGCGAGGCGCCGCGCCGCTGGGGCAACGCGCACCCCAACATCGTCCCCTACCAGACCTTTCAAGCCGCCGACGGCTGGCTGATCGTGGCGGTGGGCAACGACGGGCAGTTCCGCAAGTTCGTCACGGACGGCGGCAAGCCCGAGCTGGCCGACGACCCGCGCTTTGCCACCAACCCGCAGCGCGTGGCCAACCGCGACGTGCTGGTGCCGATCCTGGCCGAGATGGTGCGCCCGCGCACCCGCGCGCAGTGGATCCGCGACCTGGAGGCGGCCGGCGTGCCGTGCGGCCCGATCAACACGCTCGACGACGTGTTCCAGGACGACCAGGTCAAGGCGCGCGGCCTGCGCGTGGACCTGCCCCACCCGAGCGCCGGCGAGGTCAAGCTGGTCGGGAGCCCGATCAAGATGAGCGCCACGCCGCCCGAGGCGCTGCGCCATCCGCCGCTGCTGGGCGAGCACACCGACACGGTGCTGGCCGAGACGCTGGGCTACAGTGCTGAGCAGATCGAAGCACTACGTGCAAAGGGTGTGCTGTAAGATTCTCCTCCTGCCGGCGGCGAGGTCTTGCCGTCGGCGCTTTCCGGAAGCCGTTCTGTCCCCGACTGAAGTCCCTTCCCCGGGCTGGCGCCCTGCCGGCTCGCGCAAAGCCAAGGAGAAACCATGCTGACCGATGCCATCCTGGCCTTCCTGCATTTCCTTGCCATCTTCGTCCTGATCACCCTGATGGCCGCCGAGGCGGTGGTGCTGCGCCCGGAAATCACGCCGGCCGCGGTGCGGCGCCTGTCGCTGTACGACCTGTTCTACTTCCTGTCCGCGATGGTGGTGCTGGGCACCGGCCTGCTGCGCCTGTTCTACGGCGCCAAGGGCCTCGACTTCTACCTGCACAATCCGTGGTTCCACGCCAAGGTGGGCGTGTTCGTGCTGATCGCGCTGTGCTCGCTGCCGCCGACCTTTGCCATTGCGCGCTGGCGCAAGCAGGCGCGCAGGCTGCCGGATTACGTGCCGCCGCCGTCCGAGCTGAAGGCGGCGCGCCGCTGGGTCATGATCGAGGCCCACCTGCTGATCCTGCTGCCGTTGTGCGCCGTGATGATGGCGCGCGGCATCGGTGCCCGATAACAATTCCAATCCTGCTGTAGTCCCGACATGCTGAAGAAACTGCTTGCCGCCGCCATGATGGCGGCGATGGTCCCCGCCACGGCCGCCATGGCGGCTGCCTCGTATCCGACCAAGCCGGTCCGCTTCGTGGTGCCCTACCCGGCCGGCGGCCCGCTCGACACCGTCGCGCGCGCCATCGGCGAGAAGCTGCGCGACAGCCTGGGCCAGCCGGTAGTGGTGGAGAACAAACCGGGCGCCGGCGGCAACCTGGGCGCGGACTACGTCGCCAAGCAGCCGGCCGATGGCTACACCATCGTGATGGGCGCGGTGGCCACGCATGCCATCAACCCGACGCTGTTCAGCAAGATGCCGTACGACCCCGTGAAAGACTTCGCGCCGATCACGCTGGTGGCGGACGTGCCCAATGTGCTGGTGATGCACCCCGGCAAGGCGGCCGAACTGCATATCAACAATGTGCGCGACCTGGTCGCGTACGCGCGCAAGAACCCGGGCAAGCTGGACTACGCCTCCGGTGGCAACGGCAGCGCCGGCCACCTGTCGGGCGAGCTGTTCAAGAGCATGGCCAAGGTCAGCATGGTCCATATCCCCTACAACGGCGCCGCACCGGCGCAGCTGTCAGTGCTGTCGGGCCAGACCGACCTGATCTTCGACAACCTGGCTTCGGCGTCGGCGAATATCAAGGCAGGCAAGCTCAAGGCCTTTGCCGTGACCACCGCGGGCCGTGCAGCGGCGTTCCCGGAGCTGCCGACCATTGCCGAGGCGGGCAAGGGCCTGGGGCTGGAGGGCTTCGATATCTCGACCTGGTTCGGTGTGTTCGCGCCGGCCAACACGCCGCGGGAGATCGTCGAGCGGCTTAACCAAGAGATCGTGGCGATCCTGAAGACCGATGATATGAAGGCACGGCTGGCGCGCATCGGGGCGCAGCCGGCGCCGACCACGCCGGAGCAGTTTTCGGCGTTGATCCAGCGGGAACTGAAGAAGTATGCGCAGATCGTGAAGGTGTCGGGGGCGAAGGTGGACTGAGGCCAGAGAGTCTTTCATTTGCAAGGAAAAAGGCGGCCGCGGCCGCCTTTTTCCTTGCGCCGGCGTGTTTGCATCTGGGGCGCCCTACTCCGCCCCCCGCGCCTGCGCAGCCTTGCGCCGCTTCCATATCCGCCCGCCGGAATCCCCCTCCAGCCGCGGCAACAGCAATCCGACCTGCAGGATCTGCGGCCCTTCCATCCGCATCACCGTCAACGGCAACCCCGCAATCTCGACACTGTCGCCCTCCACCGGCGGCGAGGTGAACACCCGCTGCATCGCCGCTTCCAGCGTAAGCGGTTCTTCTTCTGGCGTCAGTGCACGCGTGCCATACATCGCCGCCACGTCCCGCAGCGGCGCATCCCCCGACAGCAGGAAATCGTGCGAGACCTCTTCCCAGGTCGGCGCGCGCCCCGGCGCCTGGAACATCGCCGACAGCATCGGCAGCGTCGTGGTCGGCGCCAGTACGCAGACGCTGTCGCCGGCGCGCAGCATGGTCTGGTCAGGCGCCACCAGCGCGTCGTCGCGCGCCACCGTCATCAGGCTGCAGCGTGGCGGCAGTTCGAGCTGGTCGGCACGCACGTTCTCCACCGGTGCGTTCGGGCCCACGCAGAACTGCATCACTTCCAGGATCGGCGCGCGTGTGCCGCGCAGGCGCGAGCGCGCGACCGGCTCCGGGTAGCCCGGCCGGCGCACGCGCGCCAGCCGCGCCGCCACCGACACCGTGGTGCCCTGGAACAGCAGGCTGGCCAGCACCACGGCAAAGGCAATGCGGAATAGCAGCCCGGATTGCGGCACCTCGCGCAGCAGTGGGAATAGCGCCAGCACGATCGGCACCGCGCCACGCAGTCCCATCCAGGCGATAAATCCGGTCTCGCGCGCATTGAAGCGGAACGGCAGCAGCGCCAGCCACACCGCCACCGGGCGCGCCACCAGCATCAGGAAGGCGGCTACCGCCGCGGCCGGTCCGGCCACTTCCCAGATCCGGTGCGGCGACACCAGCAGGCCGAGCAGCAGGAACATCGCCGATTGCGCCAGCCAGGCCATGCCGTCCATCGCGCGCATGGTGTCGGGCGTGACGGCGCGTTCGCGGTTGCCGACCAGCATGCCGGTCAGGTACACCGCCAGGAAGCCGCTGCCGCCGGCGGTCTGCACCAGCGCGAATACCATCGCGCCGCCCGAGCACAGCATGATCGCCTGCAGGCCCTCGGCGACCTGGATGCGCTCCAGCACGCGCGCCAGGCAATAGCCCAGCGCCAGGCCAAGCACGCCGCCCACGCCGAACTGCACCAGCAGCCGCGTGACCAGGCCCAGCGGCGTCAGGCCATCGGGCGCGGTCAGCCATTCGATCAGCGTCAGGGTCAGGAAGATCGCCATCGGGTCGTTGATGCCCGACTCGATCTCGAGCACGCTCGCCACCCGGTCCTTCAGGCGGATGCCGCTGCTGTGGAGCATCGAGAACACCGCCGCGGCGTCAGTCGACCCGACAATCGCGCCGAGCAGCAGCCCGAGCCGCCAGTCGATGCCCAGCAGCCACGCGGCAAACACCCCCACCAGCGCCGCCGTCACCAGCACGCCCACGGTCGCCAGCGACAGCGATGGCCTGAGCGCCACCCGGAAAGTGGCAAAGCGCGTGCGCAGCCCGCCGTCGAGCAGGATGATCGCCAGCGCCAGGTTGCCCACCAGGAAGCTCAGCCAGGTGTCGGAAAAGCGGATGCCACCCGGCCCGTCCACGCCCGCCAGCATGCCCACGGCCAGGAAGACCAGCAGGAACGGCACGCCCAGGCGTGCCGAGAAGGCGCCCAGCACGATGCCCAGGGACATCACGACGGCGCCGATCAGGATGACGTGGTCGATGCTCTCCAAACCGCTCCTTTCGTTGCATTGAGGTGCCTTGCGGAACCTTTCAAACCTGACAGCATGCCACCCTTGCGCCGCGCGGCAGGTCCGCGCAGGGTGCCCCGGATGATAGCGCAGCAGCCCCCACGCAGCCCCGCCCGCCCGCCCGCGAAGCGGCCTCCAGTCTGGCCCGGCGGCGCTTTTAAGCGCTGATTCACTAGGGGATACCCTCAGCATGACCCTGTTTGCAGACATCTGAAAGGTAGCTGAAAGGTCGCCCCCTTAACTTCCACCCTGCCCGCAGGAGGGCCCCCTTCTTCATCGCGCATTGACGCAGTGCAGCAAGGGGCCCGCCACAGATTTCAAGCGTCTTTTCGAGGAGATTCACTTTGCGCATACGTAGCCAAAAGGACTTCGCCTCCGGCCTGATGTTCATCCTGGTCGGATTCGGCTTTTCCTGGGTCGCACGCGGCTATTCCATGGGAACTGCCGCAAAAATGGGACCTGGATACTTCCCGTTCTGGCTCGGCATCGTGCTTGCCCTGCTGGGCGTGCTGGTGCTGGCTGGTTCGCTGTCGTCCAAGATGGAACAAGACAGCCTGGCCCGCTGGGACATCAAGACGCTGCTGTGGATTCTCGGTTCGGTGGTGCTGTTCGGCCTGCTGCTGAAGCCGCTGGGCATGGTGCTGTCGGTGCTGGTGCTGGTGCTGGTGTCGTCGATGGCCAGCCACGAGTTCAGCTGGAAGGGCGCCATCCTCAACGCGATCATCCTGGTGCTGATCAGCCTGGGCGCGTTCGTGTACGGCATCAACCTGCAGATGCCGGTGTGGCCGGCTTTCCTGGCAAGCTAAGGAGCCCGCCAACATGGAACTTCTAACCAACCTGGGTCTGGGCTTTTCCACCGCCCTGACCTTCCAGAACCTCGCGTACGCCTTCCTGGGCTGCGTGCTGGGTACCCTGATCGGCGTGCTGCCGGGCCTGGGGCCGCTGGCCACCATCGCCATGCTGCTGCCGGTGACCTACACGCTGCCGCCGGTGGCCGCGCTGATCATGCTGGCCGGTATCTACTACGGCGCCCAGTACGGCGGCTCGACCACCGCCATCCTGGTGAACCTGCCCGGTGAATCGTCCTCGGTGGTGACAACCATCGACGGCTACCAGATGGCAAGACGAGGGCGAGCGGGGGTGGCGCTGGCGACAGCGGGCCTGGGCTCGTTCTTCGCCGGCTGCGTCGCCACCATGATCCTGGCCGCCTTTGCCGCGCCGCTGTCCGAACTGGCGTTCAAGTTCGGCCCCGCCGAATACTTCTCGCTGATGGTGCTGGGCCTGATCGGCGCCGTGGTGCTGGCTTCGGGTTCGCTGGTCAAGGCCATCGCCATGATCGTGCTGGGCCTGCTGCTGGGCCTGGTCGGTACCGACGTGAACTCGGGCGCCGCGCGCTTCTCGTTCGACGTGCCGGAACTGACTGACGGCCTGAACTTCGTCTCGGTGGCAATGGGTATCTTCGGCTTTGCTGAAATCATCGCCAACCTGGAGCAGAAGGAGCACCGCGAGACCTTCACTGACCACATCACCAACCTGTTCCCGACCAAGGAAGACTTCAAGCGCATGATCCCCGCGGTGCTGCGCGGCACCTTGCTGGGCTCCGCACTGGGCATCCTGCCTGGCGGCGGCGCATCGCTGGCCTCGTTCGCGGCGTACTCGCTGGAGAAGAAGACCTCCAAGTACCCGCAGGAATTCGGCAAGGGCGCGATCGAAGGCGTGGCGGGTCCGGAATCGGCCAACAACGCTGCCTCGCAAACGTCGTTCATCCCGCTGCTGACGCTGGGCATTCCGCCCAACGCGGTGATGGCGCTGATGGTGGGTGCCATGACCATCCACAACATCCAGCCCGGCCCGCAGGTGATGACCAGCAACCCGGCGCTGTTCTGGGGCCTGATCGCCTCGATGTGGATCGGCAACCTGATGCTGATCATCCTGAACCTGCCGCTGATCGGCATCTGGGTGAAACTGCTGAAGGTGCCCTACCGCTACCTGTACCCGGCCATCCTGACGTTCTGCTGCATCGGCGTGTACTCGGTCCAGAACACCACCTTCGACGTGTTCCAGACCGCTGCCTTCGGCGTGGTGGGCTACCTGTTCATCAAGCTCAAGTGCGAACCCGCTCCGCTGCTGCTTGGCTTCGTGCTGGGGCCGATGATGGAAGAGAACTTCCGCCGCTCGCTGCTGCTGTCGCGTGGTGACTTCAGCGTGTTCGTGACCCGTCCGCTGTCGCTGGGTCTGCTGATCGCCGCCGCGGTGCTGGTGCTGATCGTGGCGATGCCGGCGATCAAGGCCAAGCGCGAAGAAGCGTTCCAGGAAGAGTAAGCAGGGAAATACGCCGAACGCAAGACTAAGGGCACCGCGAGGTGCCCTTTTTTTACGTGACCGTTCAGGAACAAAAAGCGCCAACCGCACACTGCTGTTGTCCTGGCGTTGCGACACAACAAGAATCCGCTAGGTTGAGGTTGGCCCTGCGCGACCGCCGCCCGGTCCGCGACGACCTATATTACTGACACGTGGACAACTGTCGCGATGAGCGCGTCGGAGGTTGAGATCATGACCATGGCTACCACGCTGGCGAGATGCCTGAGCAACAAGCAGACCCAGTTCGACACCGTTCGCCACCCCTACAGCCCCAGCAGCAGCATGGCCACTGCGCAGGCTGCGAACATTCCCGGAGACAGAATGGCCAAGACGGTCCTGCTGGAAGACGGCAGCGGCTACGTCGCAGCCGTAATTCCTTCCACCCACCACCTGAAACTGTCGGAGATCTGCGAGCAGACGGGCCGAAAGCTGTCGCTGGCGCACGAGGATGGCGTGCGCGAAGTGTTCAGCGATTGCGACCACGGCGCGATCCCGCCGGTCGGCATGGCGTACGGCACGCAGACCTGGCTCGACGACAGCCTGCTGACGCATCCCGACGTCTACTTTGAAGCGGGCGACCACCAGGAACTGGTGCACATGAGCACCGATCAGTTCCTCGAACTGATGGCCGACGCGCGGCGCGGGCATTTCGCGCACCGGATGATGTAGGACAAGTTCATGCCCTGACAGGCCACGCGGCCGGCGCTTGCCGGCCGCTTGTCTTTTGCGTGGGCGATCGCTTCACCAGGCACTCACGCGCGGATGGCAAAAAGCTGCCGCCACCGGTCACGCTGACCGGCGAAAAATCTTCTTTCCCCTCGCGGACCAGGCCCCGTCAGGGGAATAACAGCCCTGACGGGACCAGGCGACCGCTTAAGCGACGTCGAACCGGTCGAGGTTCATCACCTTGACCCAGGCCGCGACGAAGTCCCGGACGAGTTTCTCCTGCGCGTCCTCGCTTGCGTAGACCTCGCAAAGCGCCCGCAACTGGGCATGCGAGCCGAACACCAGGTCGACGCGGGTGCCGGTCCACTTCTTCGCACCGGTCTTGCGGTCACGCCCTTCGAACACGTCCCGGGCTTCCGGGGACACCGGCTTCCATTCGGTGCTCATGTCGAGCAGGTTGCGGAAGAAGTCGTTGGTCAGCGTTTCCGGCCGGTCGGTGAAGACGCCATGCGCATCTTGCCCGGTATGGACGTTCAGCACGCGCAGCCCGCCGATCAGCACCGTCATCTCGGGCGCGGTCAGGGTCAGCAATTGCGCCTTGTCGATCAGCAGCGCCTCCGCAGGGATACCGTACTCCTGCTTGAGGAAGTTGCGGAAGCCGTCCGCCTTCGGCTCGAGCGCGCCGACCGACTGCACGTCGGTCTGTTCCTGCGAGGCATCCATGCGGCCCGGCGTGAATGGCACGGTCACGCGATTGCCGGCCTTCTGCGCCGCCTGCTCGATCCCGGCTCCACCGGCCAGCACGATCAGGTCCGCCAGCGAAATCTTCTTGCCGCCGGACTGCGCGCCGTTGAACTCAGCCTGGATCCCTTCGAGCACCTTCAGCACCTTGGCCAACTGCTCGGGTTCGTTGGCGGCCCAGTCCTTCTGCGGCGCCAGGCGGATGCGCGCGCCATTGGCACCACCACGCTTGTCCGAACCGCGGAAGGTGGATGCCGAGGCCCAGGCAGTCTGCACCAGTTGCGAGACCGGCAGCCCCGACGCCAGGATCTTCTGCTTGAGCGCGGCGACGTCCTGCTCGTTGACCAGCGGATGGTCGACCGCCGGGATGGGATCCTGCCAGATCAGTTCTTCTTGCGGGACTTCCGGGCCGAGGTAACGGGCACGCGGGCCCATGTCGCGGTGGGTCAGCTTGAACCAGGCGCGGGCGAAGGCATCGGCGAGCTGGTCAGGATGCGCCAGGAAGCGCCGGGAGATCTTCTCGTAAGCCGGGTCGAAACGCAGCGACAGATCCGTGGTCAGCATCGTTGGCCGCAGCTTCTTCGACGGATCGTAAGCGTGCGGGATGGTTTCGCCGCCATCCTTGGCCACCCACTGGTTGGCACCGGCGGGACTCTTGGTCAGCTCCCATTCGTGGCCGAACAGGTTCTCGAAGTAGCTATTGCCCCACTTCGTCGGCGTATTGCTCCAGGTCACCTCCAGGCCGCTGGTAATGGCGTCGGCGCCCTTGCCGGAGCCATAGGTGCTTGACCATCCCAAGCCCTGGAGTTCAAGGTCGGCGCCCTCGGGCTCGGCCCCGATGTTGTCCGCGGGACCGGCACCATGCGTCTTGCCGAAGGCATGCCCACCGGCAATCAGCGCGACGGTCTCCTCGTCGTCCATGGCCATGCGCGCGAAGGTTTCGCGGATGTCGTGCGCCGCGGCGAGCGGGTCCGGGTTGCCTTCCGGGCCTTCCGGGTTCACATAGATCAGGCCCATCTGCACGGCGGCCAGCGGGCTCTCCAGGTTGCGGCCGGGGTCGGTGCGGCTGGCCTCGGCGCCATGCAATTCCTCGTCGGCGACAATCACGCCCTCATCGTCGTACTTGCCGGCGGCACCCTTGCCGTAGCGAAAGTCACCGCCCAGCCAGGTCTTTTCATTGCCCCAGTACACATCCAGGTCCGGCTCCCAGGTGTCTTCGCGGCCACCGCCGAAGCCGAAGGTCTTGAAGCCCATGGTCTCGAGCGCGACGTTGCCGCTCAGGATCATCAGGTCGGCCCAGGAGATCTTCTGACCGTACTTTTGCTTGATCGGCCATAGCAGGCGGCGAGCCTTGTCCAGGCTGGCGTTGTCCGGCCAACTGTTGATCGGCGCGAAACGCTGCTGGCCGCGCCCGCCGCCGCCGCGGCCATCGCCGATGCGGTACGTGCCGGCACTGTGCCAGGCCATGCGGATGAGCAGCGGACCGTAGTGGCCGAAGTCCGCCGGCCACCAGTCCTGCGATTCAGTCATCAGCGCCGCCAAGTCCTTCTTCACCGCCGCCAGGTCGAGGCTCTTGAAGGCTTCCGCATAGTTGAAGTCCGCGCCCAGCGGGTTGGACTTGCTGGAATGCTGGCTGAGCAGGTCCAGGCGCAGTTGCTTTGGCCACCAGTCGCGATTCGTGGTACCGCCGCCGGCGGTATGAGTGAAGGGGCACTTTGCTTCGTTAGACATGCGTTCTCTCCTTGTGGGGACGTACTGAACACGCCTGCAGCGATGGCGCGGGGGTTCGCTGGTGTTTCGGCGATCCCCGCTCCGGCGGATCTTGCGGATCAGCGCCGGGAATCTCCTTCAAAAGCATGCCGGCTTATTACTGCCGGTGCGCGGACGCGCGTGGGCACGCCCCGACGCGGCAGGTCGGGCGCCCATGGCAATGCGGCCGCGTCAGCGGCTGTCCGCAACCCAAATATATGCACAGGTGGACGCCAGGAGAATGCGTTTCTGACTATCCTCCCGATAGACCCTGGTTATGGCGTGGACGCAACGCGTACTAGGCGCCGAACAGCTCGCTGCAAGCTGCCCGCACCGCCGCGGTCACCTGCCCGCGCCCGTGGTCGCGCCGCTCCAGCATGCCGATGTGACGCATCACCGGCTCGCCGTTGACCAGCAGCGGCAGCACGCGCAGCGCCTCGTCGTCGCGCCAGCGGGCGCGGCGCAGCAGCGGCACCACGGTCACCCCCACCTCCTGCCGCACCAGTTCGACCAGCGCCTCGATCGCGTTCAGTTCCAGGAATTCATTGACTTTCAGGTGCGCGCGCCGCAATGCGCGCTCGATCAGCACGCCGGTGCGTTGGGTCCGGTCAAAGCGCAGGTAGGGATTGCCGGCGAGTGCCTCTAGCGCATCTCGGCCGGGGCTGCCGCGCGCGGCGATGGCGACCAGCGGCTCCTGGTACAGCGGCGTCCAGCGCAGCGAGCCCGGCACGCGCGCGGTGCCCTCGACCAGGATCGCGGCGTCTAGCTCGCCCGCCTCTACCTGCGCGGCCAGCTCGATCGACTTGGCGCCGACCAGGCGCACGTCCAGCGCCGGATAGGTGCGCTTCATATGTGCCACCGCATGCGACAGCCCGCCCATCACCGACACCACCGCGCCTACCGCGACGGCGCCGGCCATGGCCTCGGCCGAGGCCAGTGGCAGGCGCATCTCTTCATACAGCGCCAGCAGCTTGCGCGCCTGCGGCAGCAGCGCGCGGCCGTCGGCATTCAGCACCGCGACGCGACCGTTGCGATCGAACAGTTCGCGGCGCAGCTCGTTCTCGAGCGCACGCATCTGCAGGCTGACGGCGGCCTGGGTCAGCGCCACCTGGCCGGCGGCGGCAGCGAAGGAGCCGTGCTCGGCCACGGCGACAAGGGTTCGGAGGAAGCGGATAGTGCTCATCAGCGCACCCGTGGAGGGTAGGAATGACGATGCCGACAAGGGTGTGACACTTAAGTTTTCCTTGTGACATCGGAAAGGAATATTAGCTTTCTTTGTGACCGGCGGCGCGGAATAATGAAGGCCGGCTCATGAATCTGGGCCCGGGCGAGCGGGGCCGGCCGCCACAAGCGGCGGCCCATGGCAATACAGCCGCCTGCCCCGCAACGGTCTTCCTGCTTTTCCTTTCGCCTGACACCGGAGATGAGAATGAAATCCTGGCTGCGCCTTCTCGGCATCGGCCTCGCCTCCGGCCTGTGCCTGGCCGCCACGCCCGCACTGGCCGACAACTATCCCAGCAAGCCCATCCGCCTGATCGTGCCCTTCCCGGCCAGCGGTGCCACCGACTTGCTGGCGCGCGCGATCGCGCAGAAGGTCGGCGCCAACATGGGCCAGCAAATCGTGGTCGACAACCGGCCCGGGGCGGGCGGCGCGATCGGCTCCGACATGGCCGCCAAGGCCGCGCCCGACGGCTATACGCTGCTGATCGCCACCACCAGCACGCATTCGATCGGCCCGTATATCAATACCCGCCTGCCCTACAACACCGAGACTGATTTCACGCCGGTCGGTCAGGTGGCGATCGCCACCAACGTACTGGTGGTGCCGAACAGCCTGCCGGTGAAGAACGTGCGCGAGCTGGTCGACTACGCCAAGAAGCATCCCGGCGAACTGAACTACGCCTCCAGTGGCAACGGCACCGTGGTGCACCTGACCGCCGAAGCGTTCAAGGCGCAGGCCGGCGTGTTCATCACCCACATCCCCTACCGCGGCACCGCGCTGGCCGTGCCCGACCTGATCTCGGGCAAGGTGCAGGTGCTGTTCGACAGCATCGTGTCGGGCCTGCCGCATGTGAAGGACGGCAAGCTCAAGGCGCTGGCGGTGACCAGCGCCAAGCGCTCGCCGCTGGCGCCGGAGATTCCCACCGCCAGCGAATCGGGCCTGCCCGGCTTCGAATCCGATACCTGGTTCGGCATCTATGGCCCCAAGGGCCTGCCGCCCGATATCGTCATCCGCCTGAACGCCGAGTTCAACAAGGCGATCCAGTCGCCCGAGGTGAAGGAACGCCTGGGCAAGCTGGGCGCCGAACCGGTCGGCGGCACGCCGGCGCAGTTCGCCGCCATGGTGAAGAAGGACAGCGCCCGCTGGGGCAAGCTGATCAAGGATCGCAAGATCACGGCAGAATAAGGCACCGAGGCCACTCCTGCTGCCACCGCACCGGGTCCGGCAGCGACCCGGCCGCCCCCTCAGACGACAGACAACGCCATGCAGAACTTCAACTGGACCAACCCCTACCCCTCCGTGCGCATCCCGCTGTTTGCGCGCAACGTGGTGTCCACCTCGCACCCGCTGGCCGCGCAGGCCGGCCTGCGCATGCTGCTCAAGGGCGGCAATGCCGTCGATGCCGCCATCGCCGCGGCGGCCGCGATCACCATCGTCGAGCCGGTGTCTTGCGGCCTGGGCAGCGACGCCTTCGCCATCCTGTGGGACGGCAAGGAACTGCACGGCCTGAACTCGTCCGGCGTGGCGCCGGCCGCGTGGAACCCGGAGTATTTCAAGAACAAGTACGGCACCGACGCCAACGGCCTCGCCAACCGCCCGATCCGCGGCTGGGATTCGGTGACCGTGCCCGGCGTGATCGCCGGCTGGGCCGCGCTGCACGAGCGCTTTGGCAAGCTGCCGTTCGCCGACCTGATGGAGCCGGCGATCGAGATCGCCGAGCGCGGCTATGCCGTGCCGCCGGTGGTGGCGCACAA
The DNA here is from genome assembly GCF_040149425.2 of Cupriavidus sp. DF5525. NCBI lineage: Bacteria > Pseudomonadati > Pseudomonadota > Betaproteobacteria > Burkholderiales > Burkholderiaceae > Cupriavidus > Cupriavidus sp. DF5525. Next base: position 3,501,139 of record NZ_CP168265.1, read on the forward strand.
GTGGGCTGCCGCGGTGCCTGAGCTGAAGGACCAGCCGGGCTATGCCGAGACCTTCATGCCCAGCGGCCGCGCGCCACTGGTCGGCGAAAAGTTCACCATGAAGGCTGCCGCCGAGACGCTGCGCAAGGTCGGCGAAACACGCGGCCGAGCCTACTACGAAGGCGAGATCGCCGAGAAGATCGCGGCGTTCAGCAAGCAATGCGGCGGCGCCATGACGCTGGACGACCTGCGCAACTACCGCCCGGACTGGGTCAAGCCGATCAGCAAGTCCTACCGCGGCTACGAACTGCACGAGATCCCGCCCAACGGCCAGGGCATTGCCGCGCTGATCGCGCTGGGCATCCTCGACCAGTTCGACATGGCGTCAATCCCGGTGGATTCGGTCGATTCGCAGCACCTGCAGATCGAGGCGATGAAGCTGGCCTTTGCCGACCTCTACCGCTACGTGGCCGATCCGCGCAGCATGGAGGTCACGCCGGAGGCAATGCTCGATGACGCGTACCTGAAGTCGCGCGCGAAGCTGATCGACATGCAGCGCGCCACGCATTTCAACTTCGGCATGCCCAAGGTGGGCGGCACCATCTACCTGACCGCCGCCGACGAGAATGGCATGATGATCTCGTTCATCCAGTCGAACTACATGGGCTTCGGTTCGGGCGTGGTGGTGCCGGGCACCGGCATCAGCCTGCAGAACCGCGGCGTGGGCTTCTCGATGGACCCCAAGTCGGCCAACGTGGTGGCCGGCGGCAAGCGCCCGTTCCACACCATCATCCCGGCCTTCCTGACCAAGGGCGGCCAGCCGGTGATGAGCTTCGGCGTGATGGGCGGCGACATGCAGCCGCAGGGCCACCTGCAGACCGTGGTGCGCATGCTGGATTACAACCAGCAACCGCAGGCCGCGTGCTGCGCGCCGCGCTGGAAGGTCAACCGCGACTTCACGCTGGACGTGGAGAGCACGATGGACGCGGCGACGGTCGAGGGGCTGAAGGCGCGCGGGCACCAGCTCAAGTCGGTGGATGATCCGTATATGGATTTTGGCTCGGGGCAGTTCATCTGGCGCCTGTCGGAGGATGCCGAGCATGGTTACGTCGCCGCCAGCGACAGCCGGCGTGATGGGCAGGCGGTGGGATTCTGATCCAGCCTGACTGAAGCGCCTGCAGTACCGAGGACGCCCGGGACACCCCGGGCGTTTGTTTTTGTCCCGTCGGTCGACCGATACAACTGGCCCGCCCGCGATTGCACCAACTGTGCATGGCGTGGGCGCCCCGGCTCCGTACACTTGTGATCAACAAGCCTCCGGAGCCTCTGCGCCATGACCACCTACGCCTTCCGCCTGCTCAACGTCTTTGCCGAATCCACCTTCGGCGGCAATCCCCTGTGCGTGTTCGAGGACGCGCGCGGCCTGGACGATGCCACCATGCAGGCGCTTGCGCTGCAGTTCAACCTGTCGGAGACCACCTTCATCCTGCCGTCCGACAACGCCAGCGCCCATGTGCGCATCTTCACCCCCGGCTACGAGATGCGCTTCGCCGGCCATCCCACGCTGGGCACCGCGCACGTGGTACGCGAACTGGCCGGCACCGGCGACGCACTGACGCTGGAATTCCTCGCAGGCGTCGTGCCGGTCACCGCGCAGGGGGATGTCTGGACCTTCACCGCCCCGCACAGCGGCCAGCCCAGGACCGCACCGGCCGGCCTGCCCGACGCCGAAATGGCAAGCCTGCTCGGCCTGGAAGAACGCGACCTGCTGGTGTCGCCGATGTGGGTCGACACCGGCGCCGACCAGTTGCTGGTCGCCGTGCGCAGCACCGAGGCCGTGCGCCGTGCCAGGCCGGACAGTTCGCGCCTGGAGATCTGGCCGCAGAGCAGCCTGGGCCGCAAGACCGCCTATGTCTTTGCCTTCGATCCGGAGCAACCGGGCCGGGTGCTGTCGCGCTACTTCTTCACCAAGCAAGGCGGCGGCGTGGCCGAGGATCCGGGCACCGGCTCGGCCTGCGCCAACCTCGGCGGCTGGCTGCTGGCCACCGGCCACGCACTGCCGGCGGATTACGCGATCGACCAGGGCGAGGCCGTGGACCGCCCCTGCCGGCTGCGGCTGGCGGTCAATGCGGACGGCGCGATCCGCGTCGGCGGCCGCGTGATCGAGATCGGCCGCGGTACCGTCACCCTGTAAGCGCACCTGCGCTACATTGACGGCTTGCGCCCAATGTCCAACGCCCGAACCGCCATGACCTCGCACGCCATCACCACCCTGGCCGACCTGGAAGCGCTCTATGCGCAGCCCGCCGCCCCATCGCTGGCCAAGGAAGTCGACCACCTGCACCCGCACTACCGCGCCTTTATCGAGGCAGCCCCGTTCTGCCTGCTGTCGACCGTGGGCGAGCAATGGGCCGAATGCTCGCCGCGCGGCGACGCGCCGGGCTTCGTGCAGGTGCTGGATGAGCGCACGCTGCTGCTGCCGGACCGGCGCGGCAACAACCGCATTGACAGCCTGCGCAATATCGTCGCCGATCCGCGCGTGGGGCTGCTGTTCGTGATCCCGGGCGTCAACGAGACCATCCGCGTCAACGGCACCGCGCAGATCAGCGTCGATCCCGCGCTGATCGCGCGTTGCGTGGTCGACGGCAAGACGCCGACCACGGTGCTGGTGGTGACGGTGCAGTCGGTGTTCTTCCAGTGCGCCCGCGCGCTGATCCGCTCGCGCCTGTGGGCCGCCGATGCGCAGGTCGCGCGCCGGACGCTGCCGAGCAACGGCGAGATCCTGGCCACGCTGAGCGGGAACGCCATCGACGGCGCCGCCTACGACCGCGACCTGCCCGAACGGCAGCGCACGACCCTCTACTAGCCCCCCCTTACCGCAAAGCGCCATGTCCACGCGGGGCGCCTGATTCCGCCTATGCGCGCGGGAGCCACTCCGGCGCGTGGGTGCCGAGCGGCTCGGACGGCAACGTCCAGCGTGCCGGCGTTTCCGACAGCCGCGCCGCGTGCCGCACCGTGGTCAGCATGCCGAAACCGGAAAGCACCGCTTCGAGCAGGTCGGCGATGTCGTCGATCTTCTGCTCGGGCGCCTTCAAGCCGTCCGCCACCCTCCCCAATCCGCGCAGCCACTGCCCGACCTGCGCCAGCGATACGCGCACATGCCAGCTTCCGCCCTCGATGGCGCGCCGGTGCAGCGCCGCCATCGCGCCGAATGCCAGCAGGTAGCCCGCGGCATGGTCCAGCACCTGTGCCGGCAGCGGCCGTGGCATATCGCTGCCGGCGACCTCGGCTTCGGCATGGTTGAAGCCGGTCGCGGTCTGCACCAGCGAATCGAAGCCGCGTTTGTGCGCCCACGGCCCCACGTGGCCATACGCGCTCAGTGAGACATAAACGATGCCCGGATGCGCCCGCGCCGCGGCTTCCGGCCCCGCGCCCAGCTCGGCCAGCGCGCCGGGGCGGTAGCCCTGCACCATGACATCGGCACCGTGCAACAGCTTGTGCAGCAGGCGCTTGTCGTCGGGATCGCGCAGGTCGAGCTGGCAGCTGCGCTTGCCGCGGCCGGTGTCGATCACCAGCGGCGGGATCGACGGCAGGTGCGCGGCGGTGACCAGCAACACGTCGGCGCCGTGCGCGGCGAGGGTGCGCCCCGCCACCGGGCCGGCGATGATGCGGGTGAAGTCGAGCACGCGCACGCCCGACAGCGGCTGCGCGTCAGGTGACGCAGGCGCCGGCAGTGGCTGCGGCGGCGCGTCGCCGATGCGCTCCAGCGTCACCGGCGGCATCCCGCGCAATGCAGCAGCCTGCGCATGGCAGTCCCACTCGTCGAAGCTGCGCATCGCGGCGACCACCATGCCGGCGTCGGACGCCGCGGTCTCGAAGGCTTCCGCTTCCCACTTCTCCAGCGCGGCCTGCACCGCCGCCTTGTCGTTGGCGCAGCCCAGCAGCCGCAGCACGCCGTCGCGGTGATGCGGGAAATTGGTGTGCAGCCGGACCCAGCGGCCGTCGCCACAGCGGTAGGTGCCGGCGATCTTGTCCCACAGTTCGGGCGCGGGCCCGCCGTCGACGCGCAGGTAGCGCTCGCTGCGGAATTCGGTGATGGCATGGCGCATGTCGACGCTGACCTGCTGCCAGCGGCCGGTGCGGCTGTGCCACAGCGCGGCCGCGGCCAGCGCGGAGGCGGCCAGGCTGGCCTGTGCGGCGGTGCCGACGGCGAAGCTCGAGGGCAGCACCGGCTCGGCGCCGTCCAGGTTCAGGTGAGCCAGCGCCTCTGCCGGCAGGCCGGCGTCGCGCCACAGCGCGGCGACAACATCGGAGGGCTCGGGCGGCGTGGATGCCGCATCAGGATGGGTGGTCATGAGCGTTCCTGCAGCGATGGGTCGGAAACCGGCCGCCAGGGGCCAGCCGGCATGGGCCTTTATGCTACTCCCACGCATCACTTTCGTCGCACCGGCACGTATCGGCGCAGCGCAAACCCGGGATATGTCCGGAAATCCGCGGCGGCTCGCGGCGTGCGGCGCCGCCGGCACGGTAAAATCCCGGTATTGGCATTCCGCCACGCAATCTGACGACCCGGCCGAACCTTGGAAACCCTCTGCGGTTACACCATTCCGGCCGGCCAACCGGCGCCACCATGAGCCACGACAACAAGCCTACCGACAGCACCCCCGCCGCCTCCAACTTCCTGCGGAGCATCATCGACCAGGACCTCGCCGCCGGCACCTACGCCGGCCGCCAGGACAAGGCCGGCGAACCGCTGCCGACCGTGATTACCCGCTTCCCGCCGGAGCCCAACGGCTACCTGCATATCGGCCACGCCAAGAGCATCTGCCTGAACTTCGGGCTGGCGCGCGACTACGGCGGCCGCTGCCACCTGCGCTTTGACGACACCAACCCGGTCAAGGAAGACACCGAATACGTCGATTCGATCATCGACGCCGTGCACTGGCTGGGCTTTTCCTGGGACAGCCAGGGCAAGGACGGCGAAAAGCACCCGCACCTGTACTACGCCAGCGACTACTTCGACCAGCTCTATGCATTTGCCGAGAAGCTGATCGAACGCGGTGCCGCCTACGTCGACAGCCAGAGCGCCGAGCAGATCGCCGCCAATCGCGGCAATTTCTCCGAGCCGGGCAAGCCCTCGCCCTACCGCGAGCGCGGCGTCGAAGAAAACCTGCAACTGTTCCGCGACATGCGCGCCGGCAAGTACGCCGACGGCGAACACGTGCTGCGCGCCAAGATCGACATGACCGCGCCCAACATCGTGATGCGCGACCCGGTGATCTACCGCATCCGCCATGCGCATCACCACCGCACGGGCGACAAGTGGTGCATCTACCCGATGTACGACTTCACCCACTGCATCTCGGACGCGATCGAGAACATCACGCACTCGCTGTGCACGCTGGAGTTCGAGAACAACCGCCCGCTATACGACTGGGTACTGGAGCACCTGCGCGACTGCGGCGTGTTCCATGACCCGCTGCCGCACCAGTACGAGTTCGCGCGCCTGAACCTGACCTACGCCATCACCAGCAAGCGCAGGCTCAAGCAACTGGTCGACGAAAACCGCGTAGACGGCTGGGACGACCCCCGCATGCCTACGCTGGTCGGCGTGCGCCGCCGCGGCTTCACGCCTGAGTCGATCCAGCTGTTCTGCGACCGCGTCGGCGTGGCCAAGGCCGACAGCTGGATCGACATGAGCACGCTCGAAGGCGCGGTGCGCGACGACCTCGACGGCCGTGCCGCGCGCGGCGTGGCCGTGCTGGACCCGCTGCGCCTGGTGATCGACAACTACCCCGAAGGCCAGAGCGAAGAGTGCTCGGCACCGGTGCACCCGAAGAAGCCGGAACTTGGCCGCCGCGTGTTCCCGCTGTCGCGCGAGCTGTGGATCGAGCGCGAGGACTTCAACGAGAATCCGCCCAAGGGCTATTTCCGCCTGTTCCCGGGCAACAAGGTGCGCCTGAAATACGGCTACGTCATCGAGTGCACCGGCGTGGACAAGGACGCTGACGGCAACATCATTGCCGTGCATGCCGACTACTTGCCCGATACCAAGAGCGGCACGCCGGGCGCCGACAGCGTCAAGGTCAAGGGCGTGATCCACTGGGTCAGCGCGGCGCATGGGTATGAGGCCGAGGTACGCCTTTACGACCGCCTGTTCAACGACCCGAATCCGGATGCCGGTGGCAAGAACTTCCTGGATGCACTGAACCCGGATTCCAAGAAGGTGATCACCGCCTACCTGGAGCCGGGCCTGCGCGAGGCGCAGCCGGAAGACCGCTTCCAGTTCGAGCGTCACGGCTACTTCGTCGCCGACCGCAACGATTCGCAGCCGGGCAAGCCGGTCTTCAACCGCATCGTCGGGTTGAAGGACAGCTGGGGCAAGTGATGGCCAAATCAGGCATACAGACCATTACCTTCCCGCTCGAGGGCGAGTTCATCGCCCTCAATGACCTGCTCAAGCTGGCGGGCGTGTGCGACAGCGGCGGCGCCGGCAAGGCGCTGGTCGCCGCGGGCGAAGTGTCGGTGGACGGCGCGCCAGAATCGCGCAAGACTGCGAAGATTCGCGCCGGGCAGGTGGTGGGCCTGGCGGGCATCGAGATCCGCGTGGTCGCCGCCTGACCGCGCGGGCCGGGCCGGCCACCGCGGGCGCGCCGGCGTAGCAACCGAAAGGACTGGGACCATGCCGATCGCGTTCTGGTGCGTACTGCTGGCCGGCGTGCTGCCGCTGGCGACGGTGGCCATCGCCAAGGCCAGCGCGCCTGGCTTTGACAACCATGACCCGCGCGGTTGGCTGGACCGCCAGACCGGCCGCGCGCGCCGCGCCGACATGGCGCACCGCAACCACTTCGAGGCGTTCCCGTTCTTTGCCGTGGCCGTCCTGGCCGCCAGCTACCTGCAGGCGCCGCAGGCGCGCATCGACGAACTGTCGGTGGTCTTCATCATCGCCCGCATCCTCTACACGGTGTGCTACCTGGCCGACCGCGCCACGCTGCGCACGCTGTGCTGGACCATCGGGTACCTTTCGGTGGTGGGGATCTTCCTGCTGCCGGTCTTCTTCTACTGAACCATGGCCGTACGCACACTGGCCTTTGTCGCCGCCATGTCCTGGGCCCTGGGCGCACACGCCGCGCCGGTCGAATACACCATCGACCCGGCCCACACCACCGTCTACTTCGCCGCCAGCCATTTCGAACGCAGCTCGGTACGCGGGCGCTTCGGCAAGATCGACGGGCGCATCGTCTATGACGCCGACAGCGGTGCCGGCGCGTTCGACGTGACCGTTGACCTGGCCTCGGTCGACACCGGCAACCGCACGCTGGATGGCGTGCTGCGCTCGGCACAATTCTTCGATGTCGCCCAGCATCCGCTGGCACGGGTGCGCGCGCAGCGCTTTATCGTCGAGGGCGGCCGGCTGGTTGCGGTCGAGGGCGAACTGACCGTGCACGGGGTGACGCAGCCGTTGCGGCTGCAGGCCGAGCGCTTCCGCTGCGGCGAGGTCACGCTGTTCGGCGTCAGCCGTCAGGTCTGCGGCGGCGACTTCCGCGCCGAAGTGCCGCGCAGTGCCTTCGGCATGACCCGCTTCCTGCCCGATGTGGGTGACACCATCACGCTGCAAGTGGCGGTCGAGGCATCGCCGGCGGGCAGCCCTGCGCAATAACCCGAAGCTTCCCAGAAGCGTCACCTTCGGCACGAATTTCTCTTGTAGAATCAGCGCTTTGCCAATTCCCTGCCACGCGCGCCTGCGTGTGCGGCGACGCGAGACAGAGAACATGTTCGAGATCACATCCGGCGACATCGTGGCTGCCGCGCTGGCGGCTGCCGGCGCCTGCCTGGCCTGCAGCATCCCTGGTGACTTCCTGCGGCGTTTCCCGCTGTGGGCGGTGCGCACCTACGGCCGCGGCGCGCTGCTGATGCCGTTCCTGGTGATGATGGTCGGCACCTGGCTGTTCCGCCTCGGCATGGCCGGCCAGATGGATACCCCCGCCGGCCAAGCGCTGGTGGTGGCGGCTGCCTTCCTGGCCACGCTGCTGCTGTCGGCGCTGCTGCGCTTCTACCTGAAGGAATACCGCAAGCGCTGATACGTGCGGCGCGCGGCGGCACGCCCGCTGTGCCGCCTTGCCCACGTTCCCTGCGCCGCCATGCGCACGGCCCCACCATCGAATCGCGTATGATGCGGCCTTTTGCGTCTCCCGCGCCGCCCTCCCGCGCCGGGGCGCCTGCTGCTCACTTCACTTCATGGCGCTTAAATCCACCATCTTCAAAGCCGAACTGGCCGTGTCCGACATGGACCGGCCCTACTACGGCAGCCACAGCCTGACCATCGCCCAGCATCCGTCCGAGAACGACGCGCGCATGATGGTGCGCCTGCTGGCCTTCGCCTGCGAAGCCACCGAAACACTGGCCTTCACGCGCGGCCTGGACGAGCCGGACGAGCCCGACCTGTGGGACAAGCGCCTGACCGGCGACATCGCCAACTGGGTCGAACTGGGCCAGCCCGATGAAGCGCGCCTGAAGCGCGCCGCCGCCCGCGCCGAGCGCGTGAACGTCTACACCTACAACGGCCCGAGCGCGCGTGAATGGTGGAAGGGCATGGCGGGCAAGGCCGGCAAGCTGCGCAACGTCACCATCTACAATGTCCCGACGGAAGCGGTCGAAGCGCTGGCCGCGCTGGCGCAGCGCGCGATGCGCCTGTCGGTGACGATCCAGGACGGCGATATCTGGGTCGCCGACGACGACCACAACGTGCAACTGCGGCTTGACGTGCTCCAGCACGCCCAAGCCTGAACGCAGCCGCCGCGCTGCATTCACCCAACCACCCCGTCTTTTCCCATCGGAAGGAAATACGCCATGCAAACCACGCCCTCTGGCCTGCAATACGAAGACACCACCGTCGGCTCCGGCGCCGAAGCCACCGCCGGCAATCACGTCACCGTGCACTACACCGGCTGGCTGTACGAGAACGGCCAGGCCGGCCGCAAGTTCGACTCGAGCAAGGACCGCAACGACCCGTTCGTGTTCCCGCTTGGCGCCGGCCATGTGATCCGCGGCTGGGACGAAGGCGTGCAGGGCATGAAGGTCGGCGGCGTGCGCCGCCTGGTGATCCCGGCCGACCTGGGCTACGGTGCGCGCGGCGCCGGCGGCGTGATCCCGCCGAACGCGACGCTGCTGTTTGAAGTGGAATTGCTGGCCGTTTAAAAGCCTGGCTGTCGTCCCCGCTGGCGCGGGGACGACGAGGAAGCGAATCCTACGCTATCAGGCGCCCTCTGCGCGTCAGAACCCGATGGCGGCGTTGCCGACATCGACGCGGACCTTGTCACGGTCCAGCAGCCGCGCCGCATGGCGCGCATAGTCCTGCGCCCAGGCAGGATCCCCGGAGAAGCGCGCTTCTCCCGAGAACTTGGCGACATTCAGGATCTTGTCGATCACCAGCACCTTGCCGACGGGGCTCGACGCCTGGCAGTCCAGCTCGGTGTACTCCCGGTCGAACCAGCGCCACGCGGCATCCTCGCTGACCGCGGCCAGCTCGTCCGTGCCGATCGTAAAGTCAAATTCCTTGCCGCTGCCGAACACCACCGTAAGCGTACGCGCCATCGCAGGTTCCCCCTGGTCGGATTGAGGCTCCCATTGTAAGGACATGGCCGCCCCGCGGGCCAGCAAATCACGGCGGCCTGATCGCGGACAAGCGTGCGCCAGCCCTCGCCCACCCGCGTGTCACAGGCGGCACGCCGCGCCAAACGTTGTCAGGCGCCCACACCGCGCCGGTTGCTCAGGTAATTCTGAGAAAAACTGGCACTTATGTCATTTCCCCCACCTGCCCGTGGCGCGGCTTTGATTTATGCTTGCACCATGGCCATCACGCGACAGGACCTCGAATCCGACCGGCTGCGCACCTCGCTGTGCAGTACGCCGGTCGCGTCCTCGCTGCTGCCCGAAGACGTGCTCGAGCAGTCCCTCTGCAACACGCTGGCGTGCCGGCCCGACGATCCCGCTCTCGGCGGCGATGTCTGGGTATTCGGCTATGGCTCCCTGATCTGGAACCCGATGGTGGTGCACACCGACCGCCGGCGCGCGACGGTGCATGGCTATCACCGCGGCTTCTATCTCTACTCCCGCATCAATCGAGGCACCTGGGACAACCCCGGGCTGGTGCTCGGTCTGGACCGCGGCGGCTGCTGCCACGGCATGGTGTTCCGCATCCCCAGCCACGTGGTCGAGCAGGAGTTCCGCGTGCTGTGGCGCCGCGAGATGCTGACCGGCGCCTACCATCCCCGCTGGCTGCGCATCCGCACCGACGACGGTCCCGAGCAGCGCGCCCTCGCCTTCGTCATGAACCGGGCGCACGAGGCCTATGCCGGCCGGCTGCCGGACGCCGACGTGGTCGAACGCCTGCGCCACGCCGCCGGGCTGTACGGCCCGGCGCGCGAATACCTGCAGCAAACCCTGCTTGGCCTGGCCACCAACGGCGTCGACGATCCCTATCTCGGGCGGCTGTGGCGCCAGTTGCAGGCCGACGACGCCGCCGATGCGGAACGCTCGACGCACCCCGCAGACTGCGCCGAGGCCGAGGACGTTGCGCCGCCGCCCTTGCCCACCACGTCACGCGAAACCGTCTGAGCCCTGGAGCAGCCGCCATGACGCGCCCCGCCGCCCGCACCCGCAGACAGGCACTCAACGAGTTGCTGGGCCTGATGGGCTTGCTGGTGGGCGGTGGACTGCTGGCGGCCCAGGGCGGCCAGACCCTGGCGGCACGCCCTGCCGGCGGCGCTGCCAGCCAGCCCGGCGCGGCGCGCGCGCCGCGCAACACCACCGCGCGCGCGCCAGTGCGCAGCGACGGCATCAGCGCCCTGGACCGCAACCTGATCACGGCCGCCGGGATCGGCGACCAGGACATGGTGGCGCGCCTGCTGGCCGCGGGTGCGACGGCGCGCGCAGCTGACGAACGCGGGCGCAGCGCGCTGCTGGCGGCGGTGCAGAACCGGCATGTCGAGGTCGCGCGCATGCTGGCACTGGCCGGCGCCGATGTCAATCTCAAGGACGCCGACGCCAACAGTCCCTTCCTGCTGGCCGCCGCCACCGGGCAGCCCGATATGGTGCGGCTCGCGCTGGCGCATGGGGCCGACCTTGCCAGCACCGACCGCTACCACGGCACCGCGCTGATCGCCGCCAGCCAGCACGGGCATGTGGAGGTGGTGAAGCTGCTGCTGAAGGCTGGCGTTGCGGTGGACCATGTCAACGACCTGGGCTGGACTGCGCTGCTGGAGGCGGTGGTGCTTGGCGACGGCAGCGCGCGTTATGAGGAGACGGTGCAGTTGCTGCTGGATGCGGGTGCGGATGCCAACCTGGCTGACCGCGAGGGCGTGACGCCGACGCGCCATGCGCGGGAGCGGGGGTACAAGACGATGGTGAAGATGCTGATGCGGGTGCGCGGGCATTGAGGCTGCGCGCGTTCGCAGAAAGACAAAGGCCGGTTGACCGGCCTTTGTCTTTGCTGCAACCGTCGGAAGCGGTTTGCCAACGGCCTCAGGCCGCCGCCGGCTTCTCGCCCTCCGCACTGCGCGCATTCTCGCTTTCCTGCAGATGCCGCCACATCACCTTGCCAGTGCCCGACTTCGGCAGCGCCTCCACGAACTCCACCACGCGCGGATACTTGTACGCGGCCATATTCTCCTTGGCCCATTCAATGATCGCTTCCGGCGTGGTCTTGCCCTTTGCATGCGCGCGCAGCACCACCACCGCCTTGACGGTCTCGCCGCGATACGGGTCGCGCGTGCCGATGATGCAGGCCTCCTGCACGTCAGGGTGCTTGTACAGCAGGTTCTCCACCTCGGCCGGCCACACCTTGAAGCCCGACGCATTGATCATGCGCTTGAGGCGGTCGGTGATGAAGTAATAGCCCTCTTCATCCATCCGGCCCAGGTCGCCGGTGCGGAAGAAGGTCTTGCCCTCAAACTCGATAAAGGCGTCGCGCGTGGCGTCGTCCTTGCCCCAGTAGCCCTTGAACACCTGCGGGCCGCTGACGATGATCTCGCCGGTCTCGTTGGGCGGCAGTTCCTTGAGCGTGACCGGGTCGACCACGCGCGCGTCGGTGTTGAAGGTCGGCACGCCCAGGCATTGCAGCTTGGGCCGGTCCGACGGGTTGCCGTGCGTCGGCGCCATGGTCTCGGACAGGCCGTAGCCCTCCAGGTAGCTGAGCCCGAACTGCTCGCGCAGCCGCTCGGCAACGGCTTGCGGCATGGCCGCGCCGCCGCCGCCGATATAGCGCAGGCTCGACAGGTCGAACTGCGCCAGGTTGGGGCTGGCCAGGAAATCGATCACCATGGTCGGGATATTGGTCCAGTGCGTGACCTGGTAGCGCGAGATCAGGCGGCCGGCCACTTCGCGGTCCCAGCGCGGCAGCATCACCACGGTGGCGCCGCTGTAGATCGGACCGTTCATGCCGTACTGCATGCCGGTGACGTGGAACAGCGGCAGCACCGACAGGATCACGGACTCGGCGCCCGAGCCCGACCAGGTCGCGCCGCCGACGATGTTGTGCATCACCGAGCGATGCGTATGGATGCAGCCCTTGGGGAAGCCGGTGGTGCCGGAGGTGTAGGGCATCACCGCCATGTCATCCGGCCTGGCGGTGTGCGGGCCGGGCAGCAGGCCGGCGCCAAGCGCCTCGGTCCACGCGGTAGCGCCCGCGGGCAGCGGGTGCGGCGTGGTCAGCCAGGCCGGCGGGGCGTCTTCCGGATGCTCATGCGTGGGCGGCAGCGCGTCGGCGTACCGCGTCACCAGCAGGTGCTGCAGGCGCTCGGCCGGCGCCAGTTCGGACACGGCCTGTTCGACGCCTGCTGCAAGGTCCGCCGTGCAGATCGCCACGCGCGCCTGTGCGTCGGTGACGTAGTGCTTGAATTCCTCGGCGCGGTTCATCGGGTTGACCGGCACCACCACCGCGTCGGCACGCAGGATGGCGTAGTAGCTGACGATGAACTGCGGGCAGTTCTGCATGTACAGCAGCACCCGGTCGCCCTTCTTCACGCCGGCCTTCTGCTGCAGCCAGCCCGCCAGCGCCGTGGCCTGCGCCTCCAGCTCGCGGAAGGTGATGGCGTTGCCGAAGTAGCGGATCGCCGCCTTGTCGGCGTAGCGGTGCGCCGACACTTCCAGGTTGTACCAGAGCGACGTCTCGGGCAGCACGATGGCGGTCGGCAGGCGCTTCGGCCAGAACTGGAAATGCGGGCGGGCTGGGGTCTGCATGAAACGTCTCCTGTGCGTCGGTCTCGGGACCGGGTCTGTCGGTATGGCCAAGGACTATAACCGAACGATCGTTCTATTTTCAACCGCAGACTTTCCCGAACCCCGCCCGGCGAGTGATTGGGGCGGGGCGTTGCATTCGGCGCCTTCGCCCCCACAATAGGGGTATCGAATGCCCTCTTCCGGGCGGCCCGCATTGCTGGGCCGCTCCTGCCCCTTTTCCTCACCGGGATACCCCATGAGCGACGTCACCCTGCAGAATTTCGAAACCGAAGTGATCGACGCCTCGCGCCACGCGCCCGTACTGGTCGACTTCTGGGCGCCCTGGTGCGGGCCGTGCCGCACGCTGGGCCCGATGCTGGAACGGCTCGAAGCCGAGGCCGACGGCCAGTGGAAGCTGGTCAAGGTCAATGTCGACGAAAACCAGGACCTGGCCGCGCACTTCGGCGTGCGCAGCATCCCGCATGTGGTGGCGATCGCCGAAGGCCAGGCGGTGGACCAGTTTATCGGCGTGCTGCCGGAATCCGGCCTGCGTGAATTCCTGGGCCGGCTGATGCCCAAACCCGCCCAGCTGGCGCTGTATGAGGCGCAGGAGCTGGCCGCCGAAGGCAACCGCGCTGGCGCCGAGGCCAAATTCGCGGAAGCCATCGCGCTCGACCCGGAAGCTGCCGACACGGCACGGCTGGCCTATATCGCCTTCCTGCTGGATGGCAATGCGATCGACGAGGCCAAGGCGCAGTTCGAGGCGCTGCCGCCGCGCGCCGCGCAGTTGGACGCTTATGCCGCGCTGCGCACGCGCATGGAAGCGATGGAAAACGTGTCCGGCCTGCCCGACCAGGCCACCCTCACGCGCCGCATCACCGCCGACCCGCGCGACCTGGCGGCGCGGCTGGACCTGGCGCGGCTGCTGATCGCGCGCCAGCAGTACGAGCCGGCGCTGGAGCAGTTGCTGGCGATCGTGCGCACCGACCGCGGCTATGAGGACGATATCGGCCGCAAGACCATGCTGTCGGTATTCGAGATGCTGGCCGACCAGCCCGAGGTGGTATCGCGCTGGCGCCGCCAGCTCAGCACTTCGCTGAACTGAGCGGCAGGGCTACGTCCCTGGCGCGGTAAACTGGCGGGCTCAGACCCGCCAGTTTTTTTACGCCCCTGCCATGCCAGCTCCCCGCCTGATCGATTTCAAGACCGACCCCGCCCCGACCCACGACCGCCCGCGCGAAGACCGGCTGGTGTCTGGCAACCCGGACCGCACCACCTGGACGCACTACAGCGCGCGGCATGGCGATTTCGATTGCGGCATCTGGGCGTGCGAGCCGGGCGCGTGGCGCATTGCCTTCCCGGCCGGCAAGGAAGAGTTCTTCCACGTAATCAGCGGCCGCATCCGCATCAGCGACGAGGCCGGCAACGCCAGCGAGTTCGGCCCGGGCGACGCCTGCGTGATCCCGGCCGGCTTTACCGGGCTGTTCCAGGTGCTGGAGCCGGTGCGCAAGTATTTCGTGGTGATCGACCGGGACGCGGCGCGGCCGCTCTGAACGCCGGCGCGCTCAGGCCGAGGTGGCCGGCCCCTCGACCAGGGTGAAGCCGTTCTCGCGCATATGTTCGACCATCATCGCATCCATCGACTTGACGTGATGGTCGAACCAGCCTGACAGCTCGGCCACCAGGCGCCGACCCAGCCCGAACTCGGCATCGGTGTGCACCTTGTCGCGCACCGCGGCGGCCACGGCCAGCACCTGCTGGTGCTCGCCCGCATGGCAATGGCGCGGGCCGAAGCCCATCGCTTCCATCCACTGTTCTTCCTGCGCGAAATGATGGCGGGTATGGTCGATCCACTCGTCCATTGCGGCCAGGAAGCCGGCGTCGTCGGCGCTGGCCACGGCCGCCAGCAGCTGCACGAACTCGGCATGGGTGGCATCGGTAACCGGCTCGCCCAGGTGGAGGTGGTCCGGCAGGCCGGCGGAGGAAAGCTGGTCTTTGGCGTCCATGGGATCGGCTGCAAACGTAGGAAAAACGGCAAGGATACCCAATCGCCGCGGCCCGGGCCTGATCTCGCGCAAGCCGGGCGGGTATGCTGTGGGCTATGCGCCCCGCCCGCCACTCCTACATGCCATGCCACGACTGATCTTCTTCTGCGGCCATGCCGGCACCGGCAAGACCACTCTCGCCCACCGCCTGATCGGCCCGCTGATGCAGGCCACCGGCGAGCCGTTCTGCCTGCTCGACAAGGACACCCTGTACGGTCGCTACAGCGCCGCCGCCATGGGCGCCATCACCGGCGACCCGAACGACCGCGACAGCCCGGCCTACCTGGACAACCTGCGCGACCCGGAATACCAGGGGCTGCTCGACACCGCGCGCGAGAACCTGATGCTGGGCATCAGCGTGCTGGTGATCGGCCCGCTGTCGCGCGAGGTCCGCGCCCATCTGCTGCACGATCCGGAATGGCTGCACGTGCCCGACGGCACCATGGTGCGCATCGTATGGGTCCACCTGCCGGAAGACGAGGCGCATGCGCGCATCATCAAGCGCGGCAATCCCAACGATGCCTACAAGCTGCAGCACTGGGAGGCCTACCGCACGCGGCGCTTCATGCCGACTGCGCAGGAATACCCGGAACTGATCTTCTTCGACAATCTCGCCCCGGGCGATGCCGAGGTCGACGGGCTGCTGCGCGCACTGAGCGCCTGAGGGAGCGCCTGAATGAGCGCCTGAGCCCTTCAGCCGCGCGCGATCTCCCCGATCACGGCCGACGCCGCCACGAAGCCGAACACCGCCGTCACCGCCACCGACGAGCCGAAGCCCGCGCAGGCCAGCCCCTGCGGGCCATGGGTGGCCGGCGGCGGCGCTTCGTCGATCTCGCACGCCTGCTGCTCCGGCTCGGGGTACTGCAGGGGCTCGTCGGAATACACCGCGGCGATGCCGAACTTCTTCTTCGGGTCGCGGGTAAAGCCCCACTGCTTGCGCAGGTTGGCGCGCACCTTGGACAGCAGCGGGTCCTGGATCGTGCGCGCCAGGTCGTCGATGCGCACGCGGGTGGGATCAAGCTGGCCGCCGGCGCCGCCGCAGGTGATCACCGCCACGCCCTGGCGCCGCGCCCAGCCCAGCATCTCGGTCTTGACGCGCACCGCGTCGATGGCGTCGATCACGTAGTCATAGCCGGCGCCGAGCAACTCGGGCACGTTGTCGGGGGTGACGAAGTCATCGACCTGTGTCACCCGGCAGCGCGGGTTGATGGCGACGATGCGCTCGGCCATGGCCTCGACCTTGGCGCGCCCGTAGGCGTCGCCCAGCGCGTGGATCTGGCGGTTGGTATTGGACAGCGCGATATGGTCCAGGTCGATCAGCGTGATGCGGCCGACCGCGTTGCGCGCCAGCGCCTCGGCGGCCCAGCTGCCGACGCCGCCGATGCCGACCACGCACACATGGGCCGCCTCCAGCCGCGCCAGCCCGGCGGCGCCGTAGAGCCGCGCCACGCCGCCAAAGCGGCGGTGGTAGTCGTCATCGGCCGGGCTTTCGTGGGTCAGCGGCTCGGGCAGGCCGGCGAGGTCGTGTGCGGCATCGTTCATGCTGGAATTCGGGTCGAAGGGGCTCGCGGACGCGTCGCGCGGACATCGCCGCCGCGACAAATCCGGCGCAAAAATCCGGCATTCTCCGGCGGCGATGTCAGCCAATCCCCGACAAAGACGGGAAGCGCGCAACTATACAATAGACGTGCAGTGGTTCGTTCGCCGCCCCGCGCTCGGGTCAGCGGCCCCGGACCTGCCCCCGCCAGACTGGAGCCCGCCTCATGCCCGTGCGCCGCAAGGTCGTTCTGTGGAGTGTCCTGACACCCATTGCGCTGATCGCGCTGCTGGTGGTCCTGATCCTGACCTTCGACTGGAACCGCCTCAAGCCCTGGCTCAACGACCGCGTCACCGAAGCCATCGGCCGCCCCTTTGCCATCAACGGCGACCTGACCGTGACCTGGCGCCGCGGCGAGGGCGAGAAAGGCTGGCATACTCTGGTGCCGTGGCCCCGGCTGTCGGCGCGCGACATCACCATCGGCAATCCCGACTGGGCCAGGCAGCCCAATCTCGCCACCGTTCGCGAGCTGATCTTCGTGCTGCGCCCGGTGCCGCTGCTGGCGCACCAGATCGCCGTGCCCACCATCGTCGTGGACAGCCCGGCGGTGTGGCTGGAGCGCCTGGCGGACAGCCGCAACAACTGGACCTTCGATACCGGCCCCAAGACCGGCACCTCCAAATGGGAGCTGGATATCGGCGAGGTCGTGCTTGCGCGTGGCAACCTGGCGCTGTCGGACCAGCTCAAGAAGATCGAGCTGCAGGCCGAGCTCGACACCATCGGCGAGAGCCCGCTCTACGACAAGGCCCGCGACGGCGCGCTGGTCGCGCCCGAAGCGTCCGCGGTGCCGCCCGGGCCGCCCGCCAGCGCGGTGGTGGCAGCTTCCGCGCCGCCGGCCTCGCCGCCTGGCGCTTCCGCTCCGGCAGCCACGGCCAAGGGTGCGAACGGCCGCTACGGGATGCGCTGGCAAGCCACCGGCCGCTACAACGACGCCACCATCAACGCCACCGGCAAGGCCGGCACGGTGCTGAGCCTGCGCAATACCAACGTGCCCTTCCCGATCCTGGCCGACGTGCGCGTCGGCACCACCCGCGCGGTGATCGAAGGCACGGTCACCAATCCCGCCCACCTGGCCGCGCTCGATGTGCACCTGACCCTGGCCGGCGACAGCATGGCCAAGCTCTATGCACTGACCGGCGTGGTGCTGCCGTCCACGCCGCCGTACCAGACCCGCGGCCGGATGATGGCGACGCTGCGCAAGGAAGGCTCGATCTACGAGTACCAGAAGTTCACCGGCCGCGTCGGCGGCAGCGACCTGTCCGGCACGCTGACCTTCACCAAGCGCGACCCGCGCCCGCTGCTGGCCGGCAACCTGGTGTCCAACCAGCTGCGCTTCGTCGACCTGGCGCCGCTGATTGGCGCCGACGCCAAGCCGGGCCGACCGGCCAAGGACAGCCCGGTGACGCAGCCGCCCGCCAAGGTGCTGCCGGTGGCGCCGTTCCGCACCGAGCGCTGGGACGAGATCGACGCCGACGTGCATTTCACCGGGAAGCGCATCATCCGGGATGCCGAGCTGCCGATCACCGACCTGGTCACGCACCTGAAGCTGCAGGACGGCGTGCTGCTGCTGGACCCGCTCAACTTCGGCGTGGCCGGCGGCAACCTGGTGTCGACCCTGCGGCTGGACGGCAAGCGCGAGCCAATGGGAGCGATGATCGACATGACCGCGCGGCGCATGAAGCTCAAGCAGCTGTTCCCGACCGTCGACCTGATGCGCGCCAGCATCGGCGAACTCAATGGCAAGGCCAAGCTGTCGGCCACCGGCAATTCGGTGGCGGCGCTGCTGGGCTCGTCCAACGGCGAGGCGCGGCTGCTGGTGGAGAACGGCACCGTCAGCAAGTTCCTGCTTGAAGCCATCGGCCTGAACGTGGGCAGCCTGGTGATTTCCAAGCTGTTCGGCGACAAGCCGGTGCAGATCAACTGCGGCGTCAGCGATTTCACCTTTACCGACGGCATCGCGCGGGCGCGTACCTTCGTGCTCGATACCGACGACGCGGTGATCGAGACCACTGGCGGCATCGACCTGCGCGATGAACGGCTGGCACTGACCATCCACCCCGACTCCAAGGGTCTGCGTGTATTCTCGCTGCGCTCGCCGCTGTACGTGGGCGGCACCATGAAAAAGCCGACCGTGAGCCCGGACATCGGCGTACTGGCGCTGCGCGCCGGCGGCGCGCTGTCGCTGGCGCTGCTGGCGCCGGTGGCGACCGCGGTGCTGCCGCTGCTGGACATCTCTCCTGGCGGCGAGGACACCCAGTGCGCCAGGCTGCTGGCCGACCTGCGCAAGCGCCCGACCGCACCTCCGCCGGGCAAGACCTACAAGGATCCGAAGGCTGCCAGCGCGGTCGCTGGCCAGCCGGCCCCGGGCACCACGCCGGGCACGCCGGCCGAAGCCGCGGCCCAGCCGGGCAAGCCCGCGCGTGCGGCTGACCAGCGCGCGCCGGCGCGCACGGACAGCGATGCGCTGTACAAGGGCGGTTGACCCCTGACATCCCCTCCCATCCCCCTGCGGCGTTGCGGCCAGCCGACAGCGATGGCCGCAACGCCGCAGCGGCCATGAAATGTCATCACGATTGTCTGAAGCAAATTCGCAACACCTCGCGCCCCTGCGTCATCCTGCCGCACTTTGCCGTTGTGCCCCGCCCACACCAGGCGCATAATTAAACGGCCATTTACAAGAAACTTAAGCAATGGCAAGCATCGGATGCGGTGCGGGCTCGCCCGTCTGCATCCTTCGGAAGGCGCGGCTTCGGCCGCCCTTGTTTTCCGCCTCGGCACGGCCGCCGGCCGCCACGAGCGCGGCCACACGACGCCACTCGCCCGCCCCGCCATGTCGCTGCCACACGCTGCCGTCCCGCCGATCACCTGGCTGATCGCGCTGACGGTGTGCAACCACGTGGCCTACAACGCCAGCCGCGTGGTGGTGTCGCTGTTCGCAATTTCCCTCAAGGCTTCCACCGTCACGCTCGGCGTGCTGATGTCGCTGTACGCGCTGTTGCCGATGCTGCTGGCGATCCGCGCCGGCAAGCGCATCGACGAGATCGGCCCGCGCAAGCCGATGACCGCGGGTTCGCTGATGGTGGTGACAGGCACGCTGCTGCCGGCGGTCTGGCACGACACCGGCGCGCTGTACCTGTCGTGCGCGCTGATCGGCGTGGGCTTCATGCTGGTCCAGGTGGCGATGCAGTTGCTGATCGGCCTGGTCTCCACCAATGAGACCCGGCTGCGCAACTACACCTGGCATGCGCTCGGGCTGTCGGTCTCGGGCACGCTCGGGCCGGTGGCGATGGGCTATGTGATCGAACACGCGGGCTTCCGCCCCGCTTTCCTGGTGCTGGTGGCGGTGGCGCTGGTCGGCCAGGCCGGCCTGCAATGGGTGCGCCCGCGGCTGCCGGCGCACGGCGGCAATGCCGGACGCATCGCCATCGACGACGGCAGCCGCCATTCCACGCTGGACCTGCTGCAGCATCCCGAGCTGCGCGCGGTCTTCGTCGCCAGCGCGGTGCTGTCGGCGGCGTGGGACCTGCACGCCTTCCTGATCCCGATCCAGGGTTCGCGCATCGGCCTGTCACCGTCGTCGATCGGCTGGGTGCTGGGTGCCTTTGCCATTGCCACCTTCGCCATCCGCGTGGCGATGCCGATGGTGTCGCGCCGGCTCTCGGAGTGGAAGATCATCCGCGCCGCGCTGCTGGTAGGCGCGCTGGCCTACCTGGTCTATCCGTTCGTCGCGCATTTCTGGCTGATGTGCGGGCTGGCCTTCGTGCTGGGCCTGGCACTCGGCAGCGCGCAGCCCAACGTCATGAATTTGCTGCACCGTGCCTCGCCCCATGGACGCGCCGGCGAGGCACTGGGCCTGCGCTCGGCAGTGCTCAATACCAGCCAGGTGGTGTGGCCGCTGACCTTCGGCGTGGTTGGCACGGCGCTGGGTATGCTGCCTATCTTCCTGTCGATGGCGGGGGCGATGGGCGCGGCCGGCTACTATTCGCGCCGCCAGGGGCGCAAGGCGCTGCCGCCGCCGGCCTGAGTAACGTACACCACGCGCCACGCATGCAGGGTGATGCGTGCGCCGCGCCTTGTCGCCACACAAATGCGGCCCCCGACGCATTCGCTATACTCAAATCAGCCGGACCTGCGGCCCCGCCCCCGGGCGCACCGCGCATCCCGACCGATTTCCTGATGATTGCGACATGACTCAACTCGCCGACCTTCGCCGTACCTACGTCCTGGGCTCCCTGTCCGAAACCGACGTCGCCCCCGACCCGATGAGCCAGTTCAAGCGCTGGTTCGACGAGGCGGTCACGGCCAAGCTGCCCGAACCCAATGCCATGACGCTGGCCACCGTGGACGCCACGGGCCAGCCGTCGGCGCGCATCGTGCTGCTCAAGGGTATCGACGACCGTGGCTTCACCTTCTTCACCAACTACGAAAGCCGCAAGGGCCTGGACCTGGCCGCCAACCCGCGCGCAGCGCTGTTGTTCCACTGGGTGCAGCTGGAGCGCCAGGTGCGCGTCGAAGGCTACGTCGAGAAGGTTTCCGACGACGAGAGCGATGCCTATTTCGCCTCGCGCCCGCTCGGCTCGCGCGTGGGCGCGTGGGCCTCTGAACAGAGCCGCGAAGTGCCCGGCCGCGACGTGCTGGAGCAACGCGAACTGGAATACCGCAGCAAGTTCGGCGAGAACCCGCCGCGCCCGCCGCACTGGGGCGGCTACCGCCTGGTGCCCACGGCGCTGGAGTTCTGGCAGGGACGCCCCTCGCGCCTGCACGACCGCATCGCCTACCGGGTCCACCCGGACGGTAGCTGGCAGATCGTGCGCCTGTCGCCCTGAGGCGGCTGGCGCAAGTGCCCCGGATGCGCACTAAAGGGGCTGTCCCGGGGCCTTCGGGGCAGTGCGCTGCACTGGATGCGGATTTCGACTAAAGTGAGACTGGCGTCGCTTGACTTTTTCGCGAGCGCTCGCGACGGACCTGGGCAAGGCTAGTCCAGTGAAGCAAGCAGTACCAACCAGCCTTGGCCGATGCGTCGCGCGAAGCGTGTGCCGCAACCATCGGGAGGTAAAGCGCATGTTTTTCAAGCAAGCCCTGGAAAGGCAACTCGACAACTGGATCGCTGACCTGCGTGAAAATGCCAACTTGCCGGTCAGCTTGCGCCTGTGGAACGGCACGGAATACCCGCTCGGGCATTTCGACAAGCCGGAGGTCACGCTGACGGTGCGCGAGGCCGCGGCGTTGCCGCTGCTGCTGACGCCAAGCCTGGACAACCTGGGCGAAGCATACGTGCAGGGCAAGATCGACTTCGAGGGCAGGCTGGCGGACATCATCAAGGTCGGCTACGGCTTGTCGGCCGCGGCGACGCGCCACGCCGGCGGCGCGCTGGCCAGGGTTGCGGAGCACTTCTCGCACACCAAGCAGAAGGACAAGGAGTCGATCCAGTACCACTACGACGTCTCCAACGATTTCTACAAGCTCTGGCTCGATCCCAACATGGTCTACTCCTGCGCCTACTTCGAGAACGGCGACGAGGACCTGGCGACCGCGCAGTTCAAGAAGATCGACCACATCCTGACCAAGATCCGGCTGCAGCCGGGCCAGACGCTGCTCGATATCGGCTGCGGCTGGGGCGCGCTGGTGCTACGCGCCGCGCAACAGTTTGGCGCCCGCTGCGTGGGCATCACGCTGTCGCAGAACCAGTTCGACCTGGCCACCGAGCGCGTCAGGGCCGCGGGCCTGTCGGACCGCATCGAGATCCGGCTGCAGGACTACCGCGACACCGCCGGCACCTTCGACCGCATCACCAGCGTCGGCATGTTCGAGCACGTCGGCAAGGACAACCTGACCGGGTACTTCGCGCGCATGCGCGAGCTGCTGGCCGACGACGGCTATGCGATGAACCACGGCATCACCTCGCCCGACCCGGACAACGGTGAAACGCCGATGGACGGCGCCGGGTTCATGGACCGCTACGTGTTCCCGCAGGGCGAATTGCCGCATATCGGGCTGGTGTTGACCACGCTGGAGAAAGGCGGGCTGGAAGCGTACGACGTCGAACTGCTGCGCCGCCATTACGCGCAGACGCTGCACCACTGGGCAGAGAATTTCGAAGCCCAGGGCGAGACCATCCGCAACCTGGTCGGCGAGAAGAAGTACCGGATCTGGCGCGTCTACCTGGCCGGTTGCGCGCACGCCTTCGAGACCGACAAGATGTCGATCTACCAGGTGGTCTGCCACAAGGCCAAGCTGCCCGCCGGCACGCTGCCGTGGTCGCGCCACTACATCTACGACCAACCCATCGGCCGCAATGCCTGACGGCGCCCCTCGCGATTGACCCAGTGCGCGGCAAGCCCCGCCATTCATGGTGGGGAAGGATAGCGCGGACGGCGTAGCCGTCCTTGCTGTTGGTTTTTCAGTGTGGGGTCTGCTGTTGTTCGATGTACTGGCGCACGATGGCGATCGGTGCGCCGCCACAGGATGATGCGAAGTAGGAAGGCGACCACAGCACGCCCTTCCAGTAGCGTTTCTGGATGTCGGGTCTTTCCTTGCGCAGCAGGCGGCTGGACACGCCCTTGAGGCTGTTCACCAGATTCGACACCGCGACCTTTGGCGGGTACTCCACCAGCAGGTGAACGTGATCGTCCTCGCCGTCCATCTCGATCAAGTTCGCCTCGAAGTCGGCGCATACCTTGTCGAAGATGGCGTGCAGCCGTTTGATGGCGTCGCCGTCGAACACTCTGCGGCGGTATTTCGCCACGAAGACCAAATGGACGTGCATCTTGAAAACACAGTGTCTTCCGTGTCTAATATCGTTGTCATCGCTCATAGGCCAAGAGTATGATTGAGCCATGCAGCGACTTCAAGCCTACAAGTACGAACTGATGCCGACCGGCGAGCAGCAACGCAACATGCGTCGCTTTTCTGGTTCGTGCCGGTTCGTCTTCAACAAGGCACTGGCGTTGCAGAAGGCTCGTTACGAGCAAGGCGAGAAGAAGCACGGCTACGCCGGACTGTGCAAGCTGCTCACCGAGTGGCGCAACAGCACGGAAACCGCATGGCTGGCCGATGCGCCGGTTCATCCGCTGCAACAGACGCTCAAAGATTTGGAGCGGGCCTACGGCAACTTCTTTGCCAAGCGGGCCGACTTTCCGCGCTTCAAGAAGAAGGGCCAGGGCGACAGTTTCCGCTATCCCGACCCCAAGCAAATCAAGCTCGACCAGGCCAGCAGCCGCCTGTTTTTGCCCAAGCTGGGCTGGCTGCGATACCGCAACAGCCGGAAGGTGCTGGGGGTGGTGAAGAACGTCACAGTCAGGCAGTCCTGCGGCAAGTGGTTCGTGTCGATCCAGACCGAGCGTGAGGTCGAACAGCCGGTGGCACGGGCCGCGAGCGCGGTTGGCATCGACATGGGTGTTGCCCGGTTCGCCACGCTTTCGGACGGGACGTTCTACGCCCCGCTCAATAGTTTCAAGCGGCAAGAGGCCGCGCTGCGCAAAGCGCAGCAGGCGATGAGCCGCAAACAGAAGTTCAGCAGCAACTGGAAGAAGGCGAAAGCCCGCGTCCAGCGCATCCATTCCCGCCTCGGCAATGCCCGCCGCGACTACCTCCACAAGTGCTCCACCACGATCAGCCAAAACCACGCGATGGTGTGTATCGAGGACTTGCAGGTACGGAACATGTCCAGGTCGGCGGCAGGCAGCACCGAACAGCCGGGTAAGCAGGTTCAGGCCAAGTCCGGCCTGAACAAAGCCATCCTCGATCAAGGCTGGTTCGAGTTCCGCCGCCAACTGGACTACAAGCTGGCTTGGAACGGTGGCTATCTCATCGCCGTGCCACCGCAGAACACGAGCCGCACCTGTCCATGCTGCGGCCATGTCTCGGCAGACAACCGCCAGACGCAAGCCCGGTTCGAGTGCGTGGAATGCGGTTTCGAGGAAAATGCCGATGTGGTCGGCGCGATCAATGTTCTAAGGGCGGGACACGCCCGGTTAGCCTGTGAAGTGAACGCTGCGGTAACGGCGTCAGCAGCAGGAACCCACCGAAGCGACTCAGGGGCGGCTCAATGCCGCGTCTGAGCGCCGTAGGAATCTCCGGCCTTCAGGTCGGGGAGGATGTCAATGAAGATCTGTTTGGCGGGCTGCCCCTGCCCGCCGTGCCCGCCCAGCAGGAACGGCCCGCTTCCTCCACCCCCTCCGGCAAACCCGCACGCTCCCAGAGCGTGCAGCCCACGCGCGCGGACGACGCGCTGCAGGCGCTGGCCGCGCGGCTGCCCACGAACCTGTACTTCGGCACCTCCTCCTGGGCCTACCCCGGCTGGAACGGCATGGTCTATGACGGCGAGTACGGCGACAGCCTGCTATCGCGCAAGGGACTGGCCGCGTATTCGCGCCATCCGCTGCTGCGCGCGGCCGGCATCGACCGCGGCTTCTACGGGCCGACCCCGCTGGCGGACTACCTGTCCTACGCGGCACAGGTGCCTGACGGCTTCCGCTTCCTGGTCAAGGCGCCGGCCAGCGTCTGCGATGCCTGGCTGCGCGGCTCGGACGGCGCCGGCCGGCTGGCCAATGCGGCGTTCCTGGATGCGGAGATCGCCGTGCGCGATTTCATTACGCCGGCCACCAGCGGCCTGGGCAGCAAGTGCGGGCCGCTGCTGTTCCAGCTTTCGCCGATGGGCGCCCTGGCGGACAGCGCGGTGTTCCTGGAGCGGCTCGATGCCTTCCTAGGCGCGCTGCCGCCGCTGGATCCGTCGCTCACGCCGCACGCCTGCTACACGGTGGAACTGCGCGACCCGGCGCTGCTGACGCCGCGCTATATCCGGCTGCTGCGCCGCCACGGCGTGCGCTTCTGCCTGGCGGCGCGCGACCGGCTGCCGCCGGTGCCGCGCCAGGCCGCGGCGCAGGCGCTGATGGATGAGGAGACGCCGGGCCCGCTGGTGCTGCGCTGGATGCTGCATGCGGGCCGCCCGTACGCATTTGCTGAGAAGCTCTATGCGCCCTTCGACCGCATCGTCGACGACGATCCCGACACGCGCCACGCCATCGCCGACGTGGTCGCGCGTACGCTGCGCGCCGGCCAGCCCGCCATCGTCATCGTCAGCAACAACGCCGAGGGCTGCGCCCCGATCAGCTGCGTGCGGCTGGCCGAGGCCATCGCCGCACGGCTGGAAGCCGGGTCCCGCTAGGCGCTCAGACCCGCAGCTTGGCGGCGAACTGCTTGCGGAACTTGGCCAGCTTGGGCGAGATCACGACGGCGCAGTAGCCCTGGCTCGGATGGTCCTGGAAGTAGTTCTGGTGGCCTTCCTCGGCGCGCCAGTACGGCTGCTCGGGCTCGACCTGGGTCACGATCGGCGCATCGAAGACCTTGGCCGCGGTCAGCTCGCGCATCACGTATTCGGCGGTCGCGCGCTGCGCTTCCGAATGCGTGTAGATCACCGAGCGGTACTGCGGCCCGACGTCGTTGCCCTGCCGGTCAGGCGTGGTCGGGTCGTGGATGGCGAAGAATATC
Organism: Cupriavidus sp. DF5525; assembly: GCF_040149425.2. Taxonomy (NCBI): domain Bacteria; kingdom Pseudomonadati; phylum Pseudomonadota; class Betaproteobacteria; order Burkholderiales; family Burkholderiaceae; genus Cupriavidus; species Cupriavidus sp. DF5525. Next base: position 3,527,467 of record NZ_CP168265.1, read on the forward strand.
TCAACGATCTCGCGGAAGTTGATCACCGACGGGTCGAAGGTCACGCGCACCACCTCGGCGTGGCCGGTATTGCCCTCGCACACCTGCTGGTAGGTCGGGTGATCCACATGGCCGCCGGTATAGCCGGACTCCACCGCCACCACGCCCTTGACCTGCTGGTAGACCGCCTCCAGGCACCAGAAGCACCCGCCGCCCAGCGTGGCGGTTTCAAGTCCATGTTCCATTTGCGCCGCTCCCTCGTGTGGTTTGGTGTGTCACGGCCTCAAGCATAAGCGCAGTTCGGCACCCGTGCAGCGGATTCAGCCAGGCTGGCGCCTGGCCTCCAGCATCGCCCGCAGTTGCGGCTTGAGCACCTTGCCCAGCGCGCTGCGCGGCAGGTCGTCCAGCAGCAGCACCTCGCGCGGCAGCTTGAAGCGGGCGATGCGCGCGGCCAGCGCGTCGCGCACCGGCCCGGGCGCCAGCGTGTCGCGCGGCGCGCCCGGCGCCGGCACGATCACCGCCACCGGCACCTCGCCCCAGCGCGCGTCGGCCACGCCCACCACCGCGCATTCCTGCACGCCGGGCAGGCCGACCAGCACGTTCTCGATCTCGGCCGGGTAGATGTTCTCGCCGCCAGAGATGATCATGTCCTTGCTGCGGCCGACCACCTCGATGCAGCCGTCGACGCCGCGGTGCGCCAGGTCGCCGGAGCGGAACCAGCCGCCGGGCAGGCCATTGTCAGGCTGGCCCCAGTAGCCGGCCATCACGTTGGCGCCGCGTACCCACAGCTCGCCGACCTCGCCCGGCGGCACCTCGGCGCCGTCCGGGCCGGCGAGGCGCACTTCGGCCTCCGGCTGCGGCCAGCCGGCATAGCCCGGGCGCGCCATGGCGTCTTCCAGCTTCAGCACCACCGACACCGGGCCGGTCTCGGTCGCGCCGTAGACCTGCCCGAGCGGCACGCCGCGCGCATGGAAAGCCTCGATATACGACAGCGGGATGGTCGACGAGCCGGCCATCACGCCGCGCAGCGACGACAGATCCGAATCCGGCCAGCCGGGATGCGCCAGCACCGCGCGCAGCGTGGCAGGCACCATCAGCGCCAGGCTCGGCCGCTCCTGCGCCACCGCATCCAGCCATGCGCCCGGCGCGAAGCGCTCGTGCAGCGTGACCTGCGCGCCGGCCAGCAGCGCCGGCAGCGTCTGGATGCACAGGCCGCCGACATGGAACATCGGCAGCGCCGACAGCACGTGATCGTCCGGCGTCATGCCATGGGCCCACCAGCTGGCCCGCGCATTGGCCAGCAGGCCGGCCTGGGTGTGCACCGCACCCTTGGGCTTGCCGGTAGTGCCTGAGGTGTAGGCCAGCAGCAGCCGCGCATCGTCCGTCACGTGGGGGAAGTCGACACCAAACGGCGCGGGATGGTCGACCACGCGATCGAGATGCACCAGCTGGCAGCCGCTGCCGCAGCCCTCCTGAGCCAGTGCGGCGTGCGCGTCGTCGTGGAACAGCAGCGCCAGTTGCGCATGCGTGGCGATCGCCTGCAGCTCGGCCGCGGCGAGCCGGTAGTTCATCGGTACGAATATCGCACCCACCCGCGCGCAGGCGAACAGCAGCACCAGCTGCAACTCATGGTTCAGGCACAGCGTGCCGACGCGATCGCCCGGTCGAACGCCCCACGTCGCCACAAGATGCGCGCTGGCACGCTCGACGCGCCGCCACAGCTTGCCGTAGGAGAAGGTCCGCCCGAGGTAGTGCAGCGCGGGCCGCTGCGGCGTTGCCTCGGCACGGCCATACAGCGTGGCCGGCAGCGCGCCAAGCCCGGCCGCGCCGGGACGTGGTGTCGCGCTCATTCGTCGCGCTCGCCGGCTTCGTACAGTGTTTCGCGGCCCATGCGGTCGAGGATCAGCTCGGCGGTCCAGGGCAGCATCAGCGCGCCGCAGCGCGAGTCGCGGTAGAGCCGCTCCAGCGGCAGGTCCTTGAGCATCGACTGGCCGCCGCAGGTGCGGATCGCCAGCCGCGCGATGTCGTTGGCGCCTTCCATCACCGTGTAGTGCGCGGCGTACAGGCGCAGCCGCTCGTCCTTGGACGGGTTGGGCTTCGCTTCATGGATCGCGCGCCAGAAGAGCGAGCGCATCGATTCCAGCTGGATGCGCATCTGCGCCACCGCGATCTGCTTGGTCGGGTACATGCGGCGCTTGACCGGCGGCTGGCCCGGCACCTCCCCGCGCAGGTATTGCACGGTGAAGTCGTAGGCGGCCTGCGCCACGCCCAGGTAGGTCGGCGACAGCGTGAAGAACATCGCCGGCCAGGTCTGCGCGGCGCGGTAGTAGACGCCGCGGGGCATCAGCTGCTCGTGGTCGGGGACGAACACGTCCTTGAGCAGCAGCGTGCGCGAGACCGTGCCGCGCATGCCCATCGGGTCCCATTCGCCGGTCACGGTGAGGCCGTCCGCCTTGCCCGGTACCGCGATATAGAGCGTGTCGCGCATGTCGGGATGGTGGTCGCCGCGGTCTTCGGTGCAGAGGATGCCGTAATAGTCGGCGGCCCCCGACAGCGAGGCGAAGATCTTGCGCCCGTTCAGCACCCAGCCGCCCTCGACCTTGCGTGCGGTGGTACCGAAAGGCGCCTTGCCCGCCGCGGCGGCCGAGCCTTCGGAGAACGGCTGTGCGTAGACCGCGCCGTCGCGCACCACGCGCGCGAAATGCAGCGCGCGCCGGGCCTCGTGCTCGGCGCGCTGCGCGGGCGTCATGTCGATGCCATCGGACAGCATGCCGGTCCACATGGTCGAGCAGATATGCATGTTGTAGGTGAGCGCGGTCGCGCCGCAGAAGCGCCCGATCTCCGCGCCCACCATGCAGTAGGTGGCAAAGTCCGCGCCCTCGCCGCCGAAGGCCTCCGGCACGCACAGCGCCAGCAGCCCGGCGTCGCGCAGGTCGTCATAGTTGGCGAACGGGAAGCTGGCCTCGCGGTCCCAGGTGGACGCGCGCGCCGCGAAGCGGTCGCGGCCGAGGCGGTTGGCCAGCGCAAGCAGGCGTGCCTGGCGCGGGGTGAAGTCCGCCGTGCCGACGGCGGGGATGAAGTCAAGCTCGCCGGATGGCATGTCGCAGTCTCCTTTGCGCCGGATGCGGGGGCGGCGCGGCGTTGTTCTGGTGTTGCGGTGTTGATGCCAGACTTGCGGTGCGGCTCAGCGCACGGGGAAATGCCGGCGCAGGAAGTCGAGCACGGCGTCGTTGAAGGCCGCCGGCTTTTCCATGCACGCCAGGTGGCCGGCATCGGGCAGGCAGCGGTATTCGGCGCCCGGGATGCGCTGCGCCATGCGTTCCATCACTTCGGGCGCGGCGTTGGTGTCGTGCTGCCCGGCCAGCGCCAGCACCGGCACGGTGATGCGCGGCAGCGCGTCGCGCTGGTTGAAGCGCACCAGTGCGCCCAGCGCGGCGCGGTAGGTGGGCGCCGGCACCGCGGCCATGACCGAGGTGGCGAAGGCCACCGCATCCGGATCGGCAGCGGGTGCCACCATCGTGCGCACCAGCCCGGCGGCCATCTCCGCCATGGTCTTGCCCGCGTCCAGCGGCGCGGTGCGGGCGGCGATAAACTCGCGCTGCCACGGTCCGTCACCCTTGCCGAAGGCGGGCGAGGTGCCGGACAGCACCATGCCGTCGACCAGCGCCGGGGTGGCGGCATAGGCCTGTTGCGCGACCATGCCGCCCATGCTGTGGCCGAGCAGCACCACACGGCGGCCCGCTTCGCGCTCGGCCTGCAGCAGCGGCGCCAGGGCGCGCGCCAGCCCGTTGAAGTCATAGGGGTCGATCAACGCGCTGTCGCCGTAGCCCGGCATGTCCCACGCCACCGCGCGGTAGCCGGCCTGCGCCAGCGCCTCGCCCTGCGCGGGCCACGCGGCCTTGCCGCCGCCGATGCCGTGCAGCATCACCACCGCGACCGGGCCGTCGCCCCAGGCGAGCGTGGCGATGCCGTTGGCGTGGCGTTGCGTGGTCGGGATCGCGCTCATGCCGCCACCTCCACCAGCGTGCCGGCCTCGACCTCGTTGCGGCCGTCGAGCGACACCGTGCAGTTGCGCAGCGGCAGGTCGAAGTGCCCGAGCGTATGCCGCCCCGCCACCTCGTTGGCGCCGGTCGAGAACAGGAAATTGCCGGCAAACGCGCGCAGCTCCGTGCCATTGCAGTCGCGCTTGTCGTAGAACGTCATCGCATCCCAGCGCGCCAGCCGGTTCAGCCCCCAGCCCACGTGCGAGACCGCATACGCGTCGCGCGTGCCCTCGCGGTCGGCCCAGGCCTGGTAGTAGCCGCGCATCATGTCGGCATCCACGCCCTGCCCCTCCACGCCGACGATGTAGTCGTCCTCGATATGGCAGACCACGGTATCGCGCAGGTAAGTCTTGAAGGTCAGGTTGACGTCGCCCGGCGCCAGCACCAGCGTGCCGTTGACCTGACGGCTGGCGGGAAAGGCCAGGCACAGCCCGCCGGGCCAGTGCGAGACCTGTCCGGGCTTGTTGCAGTAGCCCCAGACGCCGCCCACGCGCGCATCGGCCAGGCCGATGCGCAGTTCCGTGCCGGCGGCCGAATGCACGCGCAACTCGCGCGCGCCGCGCAGGCGCTTCATCGCCGCGCGCACGGCGCCTTCCAGCGCGGGGTCGGGCTGGCAGCGTTCCAGGATCTCGGGGTGTTCATTGCTGACCATCAGCATCCGCGGCACGATGCCGTCGGCGCCGCGCAGGATCTGGGGCAGTTCGGGCGCATGCAGCAGGCCCTCCACCGTGCAGTCCAGCACCAGCTGGCAGCGCGACAGCGCCGCGACCACCGGCGGCAGTTCCTGCAGCGCATCGCTGGCGCCGGTGGAGCGCACCGGCGCGGGCGCGCTGAGTGCCGGCGTCGGCACCTGGATGCGCACGGGGGTGGCGCCCAGCGACTGCACCGCCAGCTCGGCCAAGGCCACGTTGACAGGGCGGGATTGCGACTCCGTTACAATTCCAACAACTTCGCCGCCCTTGAGGGCACAGAGTTCGAGGGTGCGCCGGAACGCCGCCAGCCAGCGGTGTTCGATCTGCTCGATGAGCATGTCTTGTCTCCTGCTCGTTCTTGTATGGCGGCAGGGCCCGCCTGGTTTTGTGCGCCAGCCAACGCGGCCATTGCGTCGCCGGACTTGTACTCGCTGTCCCTGGCGCGAATAATATATATGAAATTTCATGAACTCCAGTGGAGCCCCCATGGGCATGCCTGAGGCCCAGCCACGGATCGCCAGCGTCGCCGCCGCCCCCGACTTCGACACGCAGCACTTCCGCCGCACCCTGTCGCAGTTCGCGACCGGGGTCACGGTGATCACCACGCGCGCCAGCGCCCATTCCGTGGCCGCGGGCGCGCCGCCGTTCATCGGCATTACCGCCAGCTCGTTCAACTCGGTGTCGCTGGACCCGCCGCTGGTGCTGTGGAGCATGGCCACGCGCGCCAACAGCCTGCCGATGTTCCGCGACGGCACCCACTACATCATCAACGTGCTGTCGGCCTCGCAGCTGGACTTGTGCCAGCGCTTCGCCACGCTCAAGGGCGACCGCTTCGCGGGCGTGGACTACCGGCTCTCGGCCACCGGCCTGCCGATCCTGTCCAATGCGCTGGCGTGGTTCGAATGCCACAACCGCAGCCGCTACGACGAAGGCGACCACGTGATCTTCGTCGGCGAAGTGGAACGCTGCGGCGTGCTCGATTCCCCCGACGGCCCGCTGGTGTTCCAGGGCGGGCAGTTTTCCACCACCGTCACGCTCGAGCCCTGAGCCGCCCCGGCCCATCATGGCTGACCAGTCCGCGCAGGATGCCCTGCCCTTCGTCGACGGCTACCTGGCCTACCTGCTGGCCCGCGCCAGCCATCTGGTCTCGGGCGAATTCCACCGCGAGGTGGAAGCCAGCGGCCTGTCCGTGCCGGAGTGGCGCGTGCTGGCGACGCTGGCCGACCGCCCCGACTGCACCATCGGCGTGCTCGCCGAGATCACGCTGACCAAGCAGCCGACGCTGACCAAGCTGGTCGACCGCATGGCCGCCGACGGGCTGGTCAGCCGCCGCGCCGGCAAGGAAGACCGCCGCCAGGCGCTGATCTCGATCACGCCGCGCGGGCGCGCGCTGGCGCAGCCGCTGCTGGAACGCGCCGCCGAACATGAACGCGCAGTGCTCGACGACTTCGGCCCGCAGCAGGGTGCGCAGCTCAAGGAAACGCTGCGCCAGCTGATCGCGCTGCATACCCAGCGCTAGGCGTCCTCCGCGCCCGCCTTCAGGATCGCCAGCGGCGAACTGTCCACCTTGATTCGCTGCAGCACGATATTCGAGCGGATATCCATCACGCCCTTGGTGCGGTACAGCCGGTTCACGATGAAGTCCGAGTAGTGCTTCAGGTTGCGCGCCTGCACCCGCAAGATGTAATTGCTGTCGCCGGTGATAATGTACGCCGACAGCACTTCCGGCCACGACTGCACCGCGGCGATAAAGGTGTCGTGCCAGCCTTCGACGTCGTGCCGCATCGATACCTGCACGATCGCCTCCAGCTCCAGCCCGAGCTGCTCGGCATCGAACCAGGCGCGGTAGCCGCCGATCACCCCCGACTCTTCCAGCAGGCGCACGCGCCGCAGGCATGCCGAAGGCGACAGCGCCACGCGGTCGGCCAGGTCCTGGTTGCTGATGCGGCCGTTCTCCTGCAGGCACGCCAGGATGCGTAAATCGGTGGGATCGAGGGTCATTCGAATTTCCTTCGATGAATTGGTGATTCTTCGCATTTTATGCGAAAGATGGCGCCGACGACGGCCCATTTCGCAAGCCTCTTCCTGCCGATTTTGACTATGATTTCCGACATCGAGGCAGACAAGGACGGCGCTTTGCAAAGACGCCGCGCACCCAGATGACCGCCCCCAATCAAGACCCGCGCCGGCTGTGGGACATCAGCCCGCCGCTCTCCCCCGCCACCCCGGTCTGGCCCGGCGACACGCCGTTCCGGCAAGAGCCCGCGTGGCAGATGGACGAGCACTGCCCGGTGAATGTCGGCCGCATCACGCTGTCGCCGCACACCGGCGCCCATGCCGACGCGCCGCTGCACTACGCGGCCGACGGGGCGCCGATCGGCGCCGTGCCGCTGACGCCGTACCTCGGCACCTGCCGCGTGATCCACTGCATCGGCGCCTCGCCGGTGGTGGAGCCGCGCCATATCGAACACGCATTGGCCGGCCTGCCGCCGCGCGTGCTGCTGCGCACCTACGCACAGGCGCCGCTGGCGCAATGGGACCCGGGCTTCTGCGCGGTCGCCGCCGACACCATCGCGCTGCTGGCCTCGCACGGCGTGCAGCTGGTCGGCATCGACACGCCTTCGCTCGATCCGCAGGAATCCAAGACCATGGACGCGCACAACGCGGTGCGCCGGCACGGCCTCGCCATCCTGGAAGGCATCGTGCTGGATGAGGTCGCCGAAGGTGACTACGAACTGATCGCGCTGCCGCTGCGCTTTGCCGGGCTCGACGCCAGCCCGGTACGCGCGGTGCTGCGCAGCCTGGCCTGAACAACAACCCATGACAACGCATCACGACATGACGACAACTGACCGCGAGCAATGTATCCGGCTCGATCAGCAAGACCCGCTGCGCCCGCTGCGCGACCAGTTCGCACTGCCCGAGGGCGTGATCTACCTCGACGGTAACTCGCTCGGGGCCCGCCCGCGCGCCGCTGCCGCGCGCGCCGCCCAGGTGGTGGCCGAGGAATGGGGCGAAGGCCTGATCCGCAGCTGGAATACCGCCGGCTGGTTCGAACTGCCGCAGCGGCTGGGCAACAAGCTCGCCCCGCTGGTGGGCGCCGGCCAGGACGAAGTGGTGGTGACCGACACCACCTCGATCAACCTGTTCAAGGTACTGGCCGCGGCGCTGCGGGTGCAGCAGACGCGCGATCCTGCGCGCAAGGTGATCGTGTCCGAGGCCAGCAACTTCCCGACCGACCTCTATATCGCGCAGGGCCTGGCCGACCTGCTGCAGCAGGGCTATTCGCTGCGCCTGGTCAATTCGCCGGCCGAGCTCGACGCCGCGGTCGGCGCCGACACCGCCGTGCTGATGCTCACGCACGTCAACTACAAGACCGGCGAAATGCTCGACATGGCCTCGCTGACCGAGCTCGCCCACGCACGCGGCGCGCTGACGGTGTGGGACCTGTGCCACTCCGCCGGCGCGGTGCCGGTCAACCTGAAGGCGGCCGGCGCCGACTACGCCATCGGCTGCACCTACAAATACCTGAACGGCGGCCCGGGCTCGCCGGCCTTCGTCTGGGTCGCTCCCGCGCTGCGCGATGCCTTCTGGCAGCCGCTGTCGGGCTGGTGGGGCCACGCCGCGCCGTTCGCGATGGAGCCGCAATACCGCCCGGTCGACGGCGTGCGCCGCTTCCTGTGCGGCACGCAGCCAGTGACTTCGCTGGCGATGGTCGAGTGCGGCCTGGACATCTTCGCCCAGACCAATATGCAGGTGCTGCGCGCCAAGTCCCTGCTGCTGACCGACTTGTTCATCGAACTGGTGGAGGCACGCTGCGGCCACCACCCGCTGACGCTGGTCACGCCGCGCGAGCACGCGCGCCGCGGCAGCCAGGTCAGCCTGGAGCATCCGGAAGGCTATGCGCTGGTGCAGGCGCTGATCGAGCGCGGCGTGATCGGCGATTACCGCGAGCCGCGCATCGCCCGCTTCGGTTTCACGCCGCTGTACACCAGCTTCACCGAGGTGTGGGATGCTGTGGAAATCCTGCGCGATGTACTGGACAGCGGCGCCTATCGCGACGCGCGCTTCCAGACGCGCGGCCAGGTGACCTGATCGGGAGCGCATCATGAGTGAATTCAAGGGATGCCCCTTCTCCGGTGGTGCAGCAGCCCCGTCCGGCGCGCAAGCTGATGGCTGGCATGGCGCGCAGATGGATTTCGCCAAGGACATGAGCTACGGCGACTATCTCGGGCTGGACCAGATCCTGAATGCGCAGCACCCGCTGTCGCCGGACCACAACGAGATGCTGTTTATCGTGCAGCACCAGACCACCGAGTTGTGGATGAAGCTGATGCTGCACGAGCTGCGCGCGGCGCGCGAATCGGTCAAGTCCGACAGCCTGCCGCCGGCGTTCAAGATGCTGACGCGGGTGTCGCGGATCATGGACCAGCTGGTGCAGGCGTGGAACGTGCTGGCGACGATGACGCCGCCGGAATATTCCGCGATGCGGCCTTACCTGGGGATGTCGTCGGGCTTCCAGTCGTTCCAGTATCGCGAGATCGAGTTCATTCTCGGCAACAAGAACGCGGCCATGCTGAAGCCGCATGCGCACCGGCCGGAGCACCTGGCGTTGGTGGAGACTGCGCTGAAGACGCCGTCGCTCTATGACGAGGCGATCCGGCTGATGGCGCGGCGTGGTTTTGCGGTCGATGCGGATTGCGTGGAGCGGGACTGGACCCAGCCGACTGCGTACAACGCCTCAGTCGAGGCGGCGTGGCTGGAGGTCTACCGCGATCCGTCGGCGCACTGGGAGCTTTACGAGCTGGGCGAGAAGTTCGTTGACCTTGAGGATTCGTTCCGCCAATGGCGCTTCCGCCATGTGACCACGGTGGAACGCGTGATCGGCTTCAAGCGCGGCACCGGCGGCACCGAGGGCGTCAGCTATCTGCGCAAGATGCTGGACGTGGTGCTGTTCCCGGAACTGTGGAAGCTGCGCACGGACCTGTAACGCCTGCGCACGTTGGACCTGGCCATCAGCCTGCCGGGTCCGACAACCTTGCCGCCAGCGCCTGCAACGCCGGTGCCAGCGTCTGGTGGAACACCGCTTCCTCCACTGCTCCATACGAAGCACTGCAGCTCAGCATGTGCAACTCCTTCTCCCCCACCGGCCGGAACGCCACCGCACAGGCATGGATGGCCGGGTGCCAGTCACGGAACGACGCCGCATAGCCGCGCTGCTGCGCCTCGGCCAGCGCCGCGCGCGTCGGCACTTCCTGCTGCTTCCATTGCTCCGGGAAGGCCTGGCTGAACTCGGCGAGCACGCGCTCGCGCCGTGCCGCAGGCAACGCCGCCAGGTATGCCCGCCCCATCGAACTCGACACCAGCGACAGCCGCGAACCCACGCCCAGGCCCAGCATGACGCCGGCGTCATTGCGGATCGATTCCAGGTAGATCACCTCCATGCGTTCGCGCTTGCCGAGCGACACCGAGACACCGTACGACTGGGCAAACGCCAACATATGCGGCCGCGCCAGCGCCACCACGTCCGATGCGGACAGGTAGGAGTAGCCCAGCGCCAGAACGCCCGCGTCGAGTGCGTACTTACCCAGGCTTTCGTCGTAGCGCAGGTAGCCCAGCTGCACCAGCGTGCCGGCGAGCCGGCTCACCGTCGCCTTCGGGAAGCCGGTGCGGCGCACGAAGTCCTGGTTGCCCAGCATCGCCTCGCCGGTGCGGAAGCAGCGCAGCAGTTCCAGGCCGCGCGCCAGCGCAGTGACAAAATTGGGATCGCTGTCGCGCACCGCGGACGGTGGCGCGGTATCAGTAGAAAGTGACGAATTGGTCAAGGCGAGTCCTGTCAGGTCGGCGGTTGTCCGCTCATCGCACACGGCATCGGTAGCTCCGGGTTTTGCCTGTTGCACGGCAAACCCGTTGCGATATACTAATTCAACGGAACACAGTTCCGCAATGCGGAACCACAAAAACCCTCCGCGAAGATCACCGAACCCGTCATGATTCCCGGAAGCGCCGGTGCGGCAAGCGATCATTCGCCCCGCCCCCGATGCTTCCCCCGCGCTACCGAAGGAGACCTGCATGGCTGCCAACGCCGAATTCCACTGGGCCGACCCCCTGTTGCTGGACCAGCAACTGACCGCCGAAGAACGCATGGTGCGCGACGCCGCCGCGGCGTACAGCCAGGACAAGCTGATGCCGCGCGTGCTTCAGTCGTTCCGCAATGAAAAGACCGACGTCGAGATCTTCCGCGAGATGGGCGAACTGGGCCTGCTCGGCCCCACCATCCCCGAGCAATACGGCGGCCCCGGCCTGAACTACGTCAGCTACGGCCTGATCGCGCGTGAAGTCGAGCGCGTCGATTCCGGCTACCGCTCGATGATGAGCGTGCAGTCGTCGCTGGTGATGGTGCCGATCCATGAATTCGGCACCGAAGCGCAGAAGCAGAAGTACCTGCCCAAGCTGGCCACCGGCGAATGGATCGGCTGCTTCGGCCTGACCGAGCCGAACCACGGCTCCGACCCGGGCTCGATGGTCACCCGCGCCAAGAAGGTCGACGGCGGCTACGAGCTGACCGGCGCCAAGATGTGGATCACCAACTCGCCGATCGCCGACGTGTTCGTGGTCTGGGCCAAGCTGCAAGAGGACAACGGCAAGGACGAGATCCGCGGCTTTATCCTGGAAAAGGGCTGGAAGGGCCTGTCGGCTCCGACCATCCACGGCAAGGTCGGCCTGCGCACGTCGATCACCGGTGAAATCGTGCTCGACCAGGTGTTCGTGCCGGAAGAGAACATCATGCCGGGCGTTAGCGGCCTGAAGGGCCCGTTCACCTGCCTGAATTCGGCCCGCTACGGCATCGCCTGGGGTGCGCTGGGCGCCGCCGAGTTCTGCTGGCACACCGCCCGCCAGTACACGCTGGACCGCAAGCAGTTCGGCCGCCCGCTGGCCGCCACGCAGCTGGTGCAGAAGAAGCTGGCCGACATGCAGACCGAGATCACGCTGGGCCTGCAAGGCTGCCTGCGCCTGGGCCGCATGAAGGACGAAGGCACCGCCGCGGTCGAGATCACCTCGATCATGAAGCGCAATTCGTGCGGCAAGTCGCTGGACATCGCCCGCGTGGCGCGCGACATGCTGGGCGGCAACGGCATCTCGGACGAGTTCGGCGTGATCCGCCACGTGGTCAACCTGGAAGTGGTGAACACCTACGAAGGCACGCACGATATCCACGCGCTGATCCTGGGCCGCGCCCAGACCGGCATCCAGGCCTTCTTCTGACCAAAACAAACGACTTGCGGACAGGCTCTCTGCCATAAAAAAGCCCGGCTGCAAAGCCGGGCCAAGCACACTACCAAGGAGACGACGAGGCTGCCCCCGTCGATAAAACACCTGTCGTTCACGCCGGCCCCGCCTTCAAGCGGGGCCGCGTTTCATTTGTTCGGTTGCGGCGTCAGCCGCAGGTACGGCCGCACCGCCTTGTAGCCCTTCGGGAATTTCTCGCGGATCACCGCTTCGTCCTTCAGCGAGGGCACGATCACCACGTCGTCGCCGTCCTGCCAGTTGCCCGGCGTGGCCACGCTGTGGCTGTCGGTCAGCTGCAGCGAGTCGATCACGCGCAGGATTTCGTTGAAGTTGCGCCCCGTGCTGGCCGGATAGGTAATGATCAGGCGCACCTTCTTCTTCGGGTCGATGATGAACAGCGAGCGCACCGTCAGGGTCTCATTCGCGTTCGGGTGGATCATGTCGTAGAGCTGCGAGACCTTGCGGTCGCCATCGGCCAGGATCGGGAAGTTGACCGTGGCCGACTGGGTCTCGTTGATGTCGCGGATCCAGCCATGGTGCGACTCCACGCCATCCACCGACAGCGCGATCGCCTTGACGCCGCGGCGCGCGAACTCACCCTTCAGCTTCGCGGTCAGGCCAAGTTCCGTGGTGCACACCGGGGTGTAGTCGGCCGGGTGCGAGAACAGCACGCCCCAGCTTTCGCCAAGCCACTCATGGAAGCGGATACGGCCTTCGCTCGAATCCTGTTCGAAGTCCGGGGCGATGTCGCCAAGACGCAATGCCATGCTCTGTTCTCCTGTTTTCGGGTGGAACCAGAGTATCCGGATTGATATCCAACCCAAACGAATATAAAGTCACTACAAAATCACTCCAAGTCATAAAGACTTTTTCTGACAATCATCGCGCGGGCGTTCCGGCATGCTGGCATCATCGGCATCGCCGATTGCTGGTTCCGGCGCGTGGCCTTGAAACCACGGCCGCTCGCCACATATGCTAAGTATCAGACCGACAATTGCCGTTAGCCTCGGAGCGAAGAAAATGTCAGAATCCGCACAAACCGAACCAACCGCCCGCAAACAGGAGAAACTGATGAGCGATGTCAAGACCGTTCTGTCCGACGCCGAAGAACTGCTTAAGCAAGCGGCTTCGACCACCGGCGAAAAGGCCGCCGAACTGCGCGAGCGCGGCATGGGTCTTCTCAAGCAAGCCAAAGAAAAGGCCCAGGACCTGCAAGATGCCGTCGTGACCAAGAGCAAGGCCGCTGCACGCGCCACCGACGACTACGTGCATGACCACCCGTGGCGCGCCGTGGGCGTGGCCGCCGGCGTGGGCCTGCTCGTCGGTCTGCTGCTGAACCGCAAGTAAGCGCTGCCAGCCAGCGTTTTGAAGTCCCGACGCGGCCCGCTGGTGCCGCGTCAGAGCGGCAACCCGGCGCGATGCGCGGGTTGCCAGTGGCCCGGGAGCCCGCACATCGGCGCCACCCGGCCCCGCCCGCAGGAAAGGCGCGCACGGCCATGCCGGCGCGCCGCTCTTTCACGCCGGAGCCGCTGAGCGAACCCATGAGCGAACCCACCCCCTCCCCCAAATTCCTGGAATCCGTGCGCAACCTCGCCAACTCGGTGGTCGCCATGGTCCAGACCCGCCTGGAACTTGCCAGCGTCGAGTTTTCCGAGGAGCGCTCGCGCCTGATGAAGGTCGCGCTGCTGGCCTGCTTCGGCCTGGTGTTCTTCGGCATCGCGCTGGTCACCTTCACCGCGCTGATCGCGATCCTGTTCTGGAATGCCTACGGCTGGCAGGCCCTGGGCGTGCTGGCTGTCCTCTACCTGCTGCTGTGCGCCGCCTGCCTGGCGTACGCACGCAACCTGGTGCGCAACGCCCCGCCGATGTTCGAGGCCACGCTCGCCGAACTCGACAAAGACCGGGAGATCCTGCGCCGATGAGCACCCTGGAACCCGAGGAAAGCGCCAGCGGGCGCAACCGCCGCGAACACCCGCGGCCTGTCCGATTCAACCACGAGGTGCGCCTGCCGCTGGAAGTGCGAAAGGAGCTGCTGCTCACGCGCGCCGCGCTGGAACGCCACGACTGCCTGCAGGCCCTGCACGAGGTGCGTGGCGGCGCCCGGCGCTTGGGCACAGTCGCCCACTGGCTGCCGCGCATCGCGCGTCCCGGCTCGTGGATGAAGGTGGTCGGCATGACCAAGGAATATCCGCTGCTGAGCACCGCGATCACGCTGGCACTGCCGCTGATCAAGCGCACGCCGGTGCTACGCTGGACCTGGAAGCTGGGGAAGATCGGCGCCGTCGCCGGCGCGGCGTACTGGGTCTACAACACCTGGCGCGATGCCCGGCGGCAGGCCATCCCGCCCGCGATCGTGCCAACGCCTGCTGCGCCGCCTGTACCGCCACCGGCGGCCGGCAACGCGGCACCGCCCGCCACCGATACGGGCTTCCGCGACCCGCTCGTTCCCTGATCCCCTTACCGCTGGCTGGCTGGCAGGTTGCCAGCTCAGCCCGCCAGCGCCACCGCCGGTTCGTCACCGGCCGCCGGCCCGGCCGGTGCGAACGGCACCGGCGGCGCCAGGTGGTAGCCCTGCGCCAGGTCCACGCCCAGCTCCCGCAGCCGCTCCAGCATCGCCTCGCTCTCAACGAATTCCGCAATAGTCTTCTTGCCCATCGCATGGCCGATGCGCTGGATCACCTCCACCATCACCAGGTTGACCGGATCAGCCAGCATCTCGCGCACAAAGCTGCCGTCGATCTTCAGGTAGGCCGCCGGCAGGTGCTTCAGGTAGGTGAATGACGACATGCCGGCACCAAAGTCGTCCAGCGCGAAGCTGCAGCCCAGCTGCTGCAGCTGCTGGATAAACGATCCCGCCTGCGCCAGGTTGGCGATGGCCGCGGTCTCCGTGATCTCGAAGCAGATCCCGTCCAGCGCGATACCGAAGCGCTGCGCCTGCTCGCGCACGAACTCGGGAAAATGGAAATCCGCCAGCGACGAGCCGGACAGGTTGATCGCACAAGTGGCAATGGCCTCCTCGCCATCGCTGCCCTGCCGCCCCGCCAGCGTGGCAAACGCGGTCTCCACCACCCAGCGGTCGATCATCGGCATCAGGTTGTAGCGCTCGCAGGCCGGCACGAATGCCATTGGCGGCACCAGCCGGCCGCGCTCGTCCACCAGGCGCAGCAGCAGCTCAATGTGGCGGCCGGCCTCTGCAGCGCCCGCGCCGGTCTGCACCGGCACGATCTCCTGCGCGAACAGACAGAAGCGCCCCGCCGCCAGCGCCGCATGCACGCGGCTGACCCACTCCATCTCGCCGTGGCGCGCCTGCACCACGCTGTCCAGCGGATGGTAGACCTGCACGCGGTTGCGGCCGCCCTCCTTGGCCACGTAGCAGGCCGCGTCGGCCGCGCTCAGGGCCTCGGCGACGCTGCCGGTCTGGCGGTCCAGCGTGACCAGGCCGATGCTGACGCCCAGCGCGAAGGTGCGCTGGCGATGGGCAAAGCGGAAGCACGCAATCGCGCAGCGCAGCGCCTCGGCCACGCGCTCGCCATCGGTCCCGGCGCAATGCTCCAGCAGGATGCCGAACTCGTCGCCGCCCAGCCGGGCCAGCGTATCGCTCTTGCGCAACTGGCTGCCCATGACTTCCGCCATTTGCCGGATCAGCTCGTCGCCGGCGGCATGCCCGCAGGTATCGTTGACCACCTTGAACTGGTCCAGGTCCAGGTACATCAGCGTATGGGGGGTGCCTTGCGATCGCGCGCGCGCGATCGCCGCGCCCACGCGGCGCTCGAACTCGGCGCGGCTGACCAGCCCCGTCAGCGCATCGTGGCTGGCCTCGTACGCCAGCCGCGCGGCGTGCGCGCGTTCCTGGCTGACATCGTGCAGCACTACCACCACGCCGATGGCCTGCGCGCCGCGGTCGCGGATCAGCGCCACCGAAGGCTTTACCGCCACCACCGGCCCGTGCTGCCCGGACGCCGCGCGCTGCACCAGCTGCGCCGACTGGCCGTGCCAGCGCTCCCTGAGCGCCAGCGTGACGATATCGGGCAGCGGCGCGTGGCTGTCTTCGTCGCGCAGCACGCAGACCTGGGCCAGCGGCAGGCCGCGGGCATCGGCTTCGCCCCAGCCGGTCAGCGCTTCGGCCGCCGGGTTGAGCGACTGCACGCGCCCCCACACATCGGTTGTCACCACGGCGTCGCCGATGGCCTGCAGCGTGACCTGGGCGCGCTCCTTCTCGGCAAAGAGCTGCGTCTCGTAGCGCTTGTTGTCGGAGATATCCGTCAGCGATCCTGCCATGCGGGCACGCCGCCGCGCCGGCCCGCGCACCAGCCTGCCACGTGCGCGCACCCACAGGTAATGGCCGGCGCGCGTGCGCAGCCGGAACTCGGCGTCATAGGGCTCGCCGCTGCGCAGGTGGCGCGTGAGCTTGTCCTCGAAGGCGACCAGGTCGGACGGATGCAGCAGCCCCAGCACCGTCTCGCGCGCATGCGGCAGCTGGTCGGCCTGGTAGCCCAGCATCTGCGCGCAGCGCGGCGAGAAGTACAGCTCGCCGCGGCCCAGGTGCCAGTCCCATAGCCCGTCGTTGCTGCCCTCTACCGCCAGCTGCAGCTGCTCCTCGCGCTGCGCCAGTGCCT
The DNA here is from genome assembly GCF_040149425.2 of Cupriavidus sp. DF5525. Classification (NCBI taxonomy): domain Bacteria; kingdom Pseudomonadati; phylum Pseudomonadota; class Betaproteobacteria; order Burkholderiales; family Burkholderiaceae; genus Cupriavidus; species Cupriavidus sp. DF5525. The sequence goes on from NZ_CP168265.1 coordinate 3,544,087, forward strand.
CGCGCAGCTGGCGCTCGCGCCGCAGCGGCCCATGTGACAGCAAGATCGCCGACATCAGCAGCAGGGTCGCCATCACCGCGCTGCCGGTCGTGAACAGCCGTGTCACCCGGCGCGAGGCCTGGCCGAGGTGTTCGGAGAAGGCACGCTCCAGCGGCGTCAGCCTGGCATCAATCCGGGCGATATTGCGCAGCACCGGCGCCACGCATTCGTCGCCGCATCCCGGCTGCTCAACGAGATGGCGCAACGCCAGCGCCTGCTCGTGCAAGGCAAAGATTTCCTGGTCGCCCGCCGCCCACACGCGGATCGCGGCATCGACCTCCTGGATATTGCGGAAATTGCGATAGAGCCGGACCATCCGCGGAATGTCTTCCAGGTGGTTGCCGCCGGCGAGCAACCCCTCGCGCACGAGCTCCAGGTCAGGCTCGGCGCGGTCCAGTTCCAGGCGCGCGCGATGGTCGCCGAGCGGGATGGCGATGGCCGCCAGGTAAGAGGCAAAGTCTTCGGGGTTGCGGTCCTCGCCATAGCGCAGCAGGTGCAGCACGGCGTTCTTCTGTCCCTTGGACCACTGGCTCTCCCCAGCCACGAACGCGCGCGCGGCCGATAGCAGGTCCAGGCTGGCGATGCTGAACAAGGCCAGCGCGACGACAACCGGAACGAACGGCCAGATGATGCGCAGCACGTGCCCACTGGCCGGCAAGGAAAGGCCTGCTCGCCGCATAGGGACTGGTTGGGAGTCGTTGGGGGCCGTGCCTTGCCGGCCCCTCTGTAGTACCGTGGCCGACACAGCCGCGGTTGTCCCATTGTCCTGTGCGTCCGCCCCTAAGTCTCTACCTCGAACAAGTTAAAGCGGCTGCACGCCAATGCAAAAAGGGCCTGTGACTTGCGCCACAGGCCCTTCGTAATACTGGTGGGTCGTGCGTGACTCGAACACGCGACCAACGGATTAAAAGTCCGAATCAACTGTATGTAAACACAGTGCAGAATCAAGGCGTTGCAATGAAATCAAGGACTTAGCGACGCTCAGAATACTGTATATAAAGACAGTAAAGCAGGCTGGAAGGCAGAAAAATCCCACTCGATTACCGGCCGTCAGCTTGGCCGAACCGTGATCACGTAGAATGCAACCCTTTTCAGCAAGCGCCACATTAGACGTGATGCCAGAACAACAACGACAGCGGCCGTTCATCTCCATCGTGGCGCCCTTCTACAACGAGTCCGAGGCGCTGGGTCGATTCTTCGAGGTCATGGGCCCGGTGCTGGCCGGTGTCGAGTGCCGCGGCTACGAGATCGTTTGCGTCAACGACGGCAGCCGGGACGACAGCCTGGCAAAGCTGATAGCCGTCAGCAACATGGATACCCATGTCCGCGTGGTCGACCTGTCGCGCAACTTCGGCAAGGAGGCGGCGCTGACCGCAGGCATCGACGCGGCGCGCGGTGACGTGGTTATCCCGATCGATTCGGACCTGCAAGATCCGCCCGGGCTGATCGAGGTGATGCTGGAGGAATGGGCCAAGGGCGCGGACGTGGTGCTGGCCAAGCGGGCAGATCGCTCATCGGATGGCTACCTGAAGCGGCGCACCGCGGAACTGTTCTACCGGGTGCACAACCACCTGTCCGACATCGACATCCCGGAGAACGTGGGCGATTACCGGCTGATGGATCGCACGGTGGTCGACGCACTGAAGCAACTGCCGGAGCGCCGCAGGTTCATGAAGGGCCTGTTCGCCTGGGTGGGGTTCAACACGGTCACGGTTGAGTACGTGCGCGAGGCGCGGGTAGCCGGCCAGTCGAAGTTCTCCGGCTGGAAGCTCTGGAACTTCGCCATCGAGGGCATTACCAGCTTCAGCACGGCGCCGCTGCGGGTCACCACCTACGTCGGGTTGGTGATCTCCCTTGCGGCCTTCGCCTTCGCCCTTTACATCATCCTGCGCACGCTGATCCACGGCGTCGACTGGCCGGGCTATAGCTCCCTGATCGTGGTGATCCTGTTCATGGGCGGCGTGCAACTGATCAGCATCGGCCTGGTGGGCGAGTACGTGGGCCGCATCTACATGGAATCGAAGCAGCGCCCGATCTATATCGTCCGGCGCGTCTACGAGCGCAAGCAGGATGCTTAGGAAGATCCTGCGGTTCGGCCTCAGCGGCGGCGCGGCGACGGCAACCCATCTCCTGGTCGCGTGGTTGGTCTTCACGCTGGTCATTCAGCGGGCAGATGTCGCCAATGCCGCGGCCTTCGTCGTGGCAAATATCGTCTCCTACGTGCTGCACACGCTGTGGAGTTTTTCGAGCCGGATGGGCGCGCGCCAGCTCGTGCGCTTCCTCGGCGTGTCTGCCGTGGGGCTGGGGCTGTCGACCCTGATACCAGCGATGGTCGGCCATGATCGGCTGTGGCTGGGAACCCTCGCCGTCACCCTCATCGTGCCGCCGGTCACCTTCGTGCTGCACAACTCCTGGACCTATCGGCAAGAACAATGAAAGCGCCTGGTCGCAACGAATACATTCTGGTTGCTGCGCTTGCCTTCGTGGCCGTCAGCACCGCGCTCTACAACACCTACTCGCTCGACTACTTCGGCGTCCACTTTGCCGGGGACCGGTTCGGCATGCTGGTGCTGGGAGAAATCTCAAGTGGGCGCTATACGAACGTAGCGTTCCTGCGGCTGTTCCAGTGGATCAGGCTGGACCTGCAGGACTGGTATCCACTCTTTGTGGCGGCCACCGGCGTGAGCGCCGGGCTGTTCCTGTGGGAGCTTTGCCAGCGGTACCTGCGGCTGAATGCCGGCATATGGGCGTTCGGCGCCGCGGCTGCGGCCTTCCTGTTCTCCGGCCCGATGCTGGACCTGCTGTCGTTCCGGGAGGTCATCCACCATCCGCTGCTGGTTTTCCTCGTCGGCTACGCATACCTGCGCGCGCACGAGATCCCGAATCGGTGGCTTCGTGCCATCACCCAAGGCGCTGCAGCGATCCTGATGTTTGGCACCTACCAGCCGGCCGCCGTGATGCTGTTCGTGCTGGCCGTCCTGAAGGCGATGCTCGATGCGGAGGATGATCTGCCGGTGTGGCGGGAATTCCTGACGACATGCGTCATGCTGCTGGCCTCTGCCGCGCTGTACATGGTCCTGAAGGGCGGGATCGAGCGGGCGTTCCATCTCGATGTCACCCGCGCGATGATGGACTTCCACAACGGCGGATCGGTGAAGGCTCGTGTCGTGGCGCACACCAAGGCGCTGTGGGCGCTGTACAACCCGGCCGGCACCACCTACAGGTGGTCGCACGTCAATCTCGCCCTGCTGGCTGCAATGGCGTGGCTGGCATGGCACGCACGGAATCTGGCGGGGGCGTTCTTCGTGGCGCTGATGGTCGGCGTGTCGCAAAGCCCGATGAATGCCCTGCTGGTGGACTACTGGCCGTCGCTGCGGAGCTCGTTCTATATCGGGCTGATCCCGCCCGTGGTCGCGCTCTACTTCATGAAGCACAGCAACAGGAGGCTGCCTGTCTACGCGCTGGCGCTGCTGTGGGCGTTTGCCTCGGCATCAACACTGCTGGCGATGCACAAGGTGCGCGAGCAGGATGCATTGCTGGCGCGGGAAATCGCCGCCGCAGTGCGGGGAACCGGAGAGCCGGTGAAGGCGATGCGCATGCCTGCGGATTGGAACCTGATCATCAAGGACTACTATCCCGGCCGGGACAATGCGCCGATGGACATGGGCGCCCCGGCCCTCTATGCGCCCTGGACGGCGGCGCCATTCCTGCGCCACGAAACAGGGCTGGTGCTGAGCTATGCCGGGCGCATCGAATGCGCCGCACCTGGGCCCGCGCCGCGCGTTCGAGTGACAGTTGAGGACGGGGTGGCGAACGTCTGCTACCGGTGATTCAGCGAGTCGTAAGACCACTCGCAGGCTTGGCCGGCGATGTGGGCCCGGTCGGCATACTCAGCAAGTTCTCCCGCTCTCTGGTCAAGCCGGCTGAACATGAGGGCAAGCACATCGAGGGGGTCGCCGGCTGCCTGGCCTCCGATTGCAGGGGCGGGATTGTCGGCACGCCGGCTTGCGGCGACAAGTTCCGCGACCCGCTCGCGCAGCGCTGAGCAACACCATTGGCAGCGCGAGCATCAGCCCGCGCAGATTCGGGAGGCCCTCATTGGCCCCATGTATCCCTCCTGGCAAGAGATCACAGCCTCCATGCAAAGGAGGGCTCAGGAGAGCCAACGCCTCCATAACGAGCGCTGGGCGGCGCGGGTCGCACTCATTGATGACGCCGGGATGCAGATGCAAGACATGTGGGATCGGCCGGCAAGGCAAGAAATCCCACACCCCATAACGACACAAGGGATAGCAGTTGCCCGCTATCCCTTGCTGGTATTGGTGGGTCGTGCGTGACTCGAACACGCGACCAACGGATTAAAAGTCCGCTGCTCTACCGACTGAGCTAACGACCCCAAAAAACAGAACGGCGATTATAGTGACACGATTCCCGATGTGTCAAGCGCACGGCAGCTCAGGCCATGCGCTCCAGCCGCCATATCTGGTAGCGGAACGCCAGCACCGCTCCCGACAGGATACCCCCCAACGCGATAAAGGAGCCGATCGCCAGCGTCGACACGCCCGACAGCCCCTGCCCCACCGTGCACCCCAGCGCAGTCACGCCGCCGGCCCCCATCAGGATGCCGCCGACCATATGGTTGGCGACGTCCTCCGCATTGCCGAAACCTTCCCAGCGGAAAGTGCGCGTGGCCAGCGCATAAACCGCCGCACCGGCGATCACGCCGAACACGCTGACAATGCCGATAGTCAGCACCTTGCTCTTGTCGCTGAACATCATCAGCCAGTCAAGCGTATAGGCATACGGCGCGACGAAGCTCAGGCTTTCCATGCGGCCGCTGTTGGTCGACACAAACAGTTCTTCGAGCGTGTTCGGGTCTTCCGACACGTAGCCGAGATGGCCCGACACGTACCACATCGCCACGATGATCAGGCCGACGCCGATGCCGCCGAGAAGGTTATCGAACGAGCGGAAGCCACGGCCCGCCAGCGCCCACAGCACCAGCACGCCGCCCAGCAGCAGGCCCAGGCCGAGTTGCAGCGCGCCGCGCGCGAGCCCGGTGCCCTGCGCCAGCACCGACGGCAGGTCCTGCGTGGTCGGCAGCGTTACCGCGACAGCATCAACGGTGTTCACACGCACCACGCCAAACAGTCCGCGCAGCGTCATATAGGCCGACAGCCCCAGGAACACGAACACCACCAGCGACTTCAGGTTGCCCGCGCCGATGCGCACCAGCGTCTTGCTGCCGCACCCCGACGCCAGCACCATGCCGAAGCCGAACATCAGCCCGCCGGCCAGCGCCGACAGCCAGCCCAGCTTGCTGGCGGTGTAGATGGTCTTGGTCGGGTCGACCGCGCCCATCCACGCCAGCACGCCGGTGCCGATCATGGCCACGCCGATCGCCAGGCCCCACATGCGCATGCGGGTCCAGTCGCCCATGTTGACCACGTCGGAGACCGCGCCCATGGTGCAGAAGTGCGTGCGCTGCAGCACGGCGCCGAACAGGAAGGTCAGGACGAAAGTGCTCAGCAGCACGGTGCGCGAGAGCGCGGCGAGGTCGATATCGGGCATGTGTGGGGGGCAGAACGGCGGCGGGTGATGAGGCGGTCTGGGTGCTCAGGCGGCGCCCTGGTAACGCGTGGGATCGGGCACGCCGGCGGCCTCGAAGCCGGCCCGCCGGATGCGGCATGAATCGCACACGCCGCAGGCACGGCCGTCGTCGTCGGCCTGGTAGCACGACACCGTCAGGCTGTAGTCCACGCCCAGGCCGATGCCGGCGCGGATGATCTCGGCCTTGGTCAGGTCGATGATGGGCGCGTGCACGCGAAAGCGGTCGCCCTCGACCCCGGCCTTGGTGGCGAGGTTGGCCAGGATCTCGTAGGCGGCGACGTATTCCGGGCGGCAGTCCGGGTAGCCGGAGTAGTCGACCGCATTGGCGCCGAAAAACAGGTCGCGCCCGCCGACGGCCTCGGCCCAGCCAAGCGCCAGCGACAGCATGATGGTGTTGCGCGCCGGTACGTAGGTGACGGGGATGCCGGTGGAAGCGCCGTCGGTCGGCACCTCCAGCGTATCGTCGGTCAGCGCCGAGCCGCCGAAGCGGCGCAGGTCCAGGTCGATGATCTCATGGCGGGTGGCGCCCAGGGCCGCGGCCACGCGCCTGGCGGCTTCCAGTTCGGACGAATGACGCTGGCCATAGCGCATCGACAGCGCATAGGTCTCGAAGCCCTGGGCGCGGGCCATGGCGAGTACGGTGGCGGAGTCGAGTCCGCCGGAAAGCAGGACGATGGCGCGTTTGGTCATGATGGGGGGCGCGCGCCGAATCAGGCGCGCAAAACGTTCAGGCGAATCGCATATTCTAGCGCGAGCCAAGAAAAAGGCCCGCCGGAGCGGTAATGCCGTTCAGTTAAGTCTGAACGGCATTTTTCTTTGCAGGGGTTGTAAACAAGGTGTCGAGCTGTTAACTTGCCGTTCCGATGCTATCGGAACAAGTCCACGCCACCCTTGAGCTTAGTGAGCCGGCCAGTTTTGCCCGGCTCAGCGAGCATCTGCCGATGGCTTGGATTGAGCAGGCGCTGGCAGCCACAGGAACAGCGTCCGTTCGCCGGCGTCGACTGCCAGCAGAGCAGGTGGTCTGGCTGGTCATCGCGCTGGCGCTCTATCGGCACCAATCGATTCCCGATGTGCTGGAGACGCTGGATCTGGCACTGCCCAACGATGCCAACGCCTGTGTCAGCAAGAGCGGGATTGCCCAAGCCCGCGAGCGGCTTGGAGACAAGCCTTCTATGAGGGCAAGGATGTCAACCCCCGTTCAGTATTGGATTTCATGTAGTTGTCATGTCGGGCTCGATATGTCTTTCCTTGCAAGCCATTAGCTTTCCTTCGCGGGAACTGACGCGGCGGGCGAAGCCGGAGGTCGGGGTGCTCAATGACGGGCTGTTGCCCGGCTACCTTCTATCCGTGCCGGCGCGGAGCCGGGCACCACATACCACATGCGCAAAGCGCTGGGACCACCCCTGTTACCTGCGCGCCCCATCTCTAACGACGGCTACCCGCGGGGGGGAGTAGCCCGGCTTGTCTACGGGCGCGCTGACCTGGCTATCGTTACCGCGTTGCTGTCCACACTTAGGTCGGCATCACGTCGCTACTGGTTTGAGGCTTGCGCCGGGGGGAATCTCGCCGTACTCGAGATAGCGCCACAGGGCAATGGCCAATCGACGGGCAAGTGCGACGATACCGACGCGCCGCATGCGCTTGCTGCCTGGGGCGAAGCGCTCATTGAACCATTGCGTGAGCTGACTCGTTGGCTGGTGGCGTCGCCAGCTCCATGCCAGTTCAATCATCAGCCAGCGCGCTCGTTTGTTGCCGGCCTTACTGATGCCTTGCTCGACCTCACTTTCGCCACTGCTGTAGGGCGTCGGCGCCAGTCCCAGGCAACCTGCGACTTCGCGCCGATTGTGAAAGCGCCGCCAGCCAAACAGTTCCTTGACCAGGAGCCAGGAGCTGCCCATGCCGATACCGCTGAGCCGCGCGAGCAGCGCGATGGCTGGCTGCGTGCTGCTGAGCTTCACCGCCTTGTGCTGCTGGGCTTCGATTGTCTTGATTTGCGCTTTCACCAGCGCCAGTCGCACGACTTCACGCTCGATCTCGGCACGCAAGCCAGGGGGAAGTTGTGAACCATGATCGCTCCACCACTGCTGCCAGGACCGGTCACCGATGTGGGCGACCCGCAGGTTGTGCAATACCAGCAGCGAACGAACACGGTTGCTGTGGGCCGTACGTTCCTGTTTGAGCCGACCGAGCTCGCGGTGCAAACGCCGTTCATCTTCCTGCTCTTCAGTTGGTACCCGTGCGACTGCCCACACCCGCCGCTCGCCGGCGTGGTAGCGCATCAACATGGAGAGCAGCTTGTCGCCGTCGAGCCGGTCGGTCTTGGCACGCCGGGCACGACGGTTGACTTCGATGCTTGCCGAATCCACCACTAGGTTATGGATTCCTTGCTCGGCCAACCAGCGGTGCAGCCAGAAGCCGTCGCGCCCAGCTTCGTAGCAACTGCGCACCGGTGCTTGCGGCGCCAGGCCGAAGCGTGCCTTGGCTTTGGTGATCACTTGCAGGACTGCATTCAGATCGCCAGCCACCAGGGTATGCCGGCTCGGTCCGTGCACGCTGTCCCCGAACGACAGCTTCCAAGTGTTCTCACCCAGTTCGAAAGCCATGTACAGCCAGCCGGTGATTGGCGTATTCTGCCCATGAAGGGCTGTGTCAGGCGCGTCCATTTGCGTGTCTCCTTTCGAGAAACGAGAGTGCGAATCTTCGTTTTACTCCAGGAGTTGCCTCCGCGGCCCCTTCATAGGCAGTATGACTTCCCGTGCTGCAGAGGCTGGCCCGCCGCGAGGAATCAAACGCGGGTTAGCATTGCTGCCAGAGCCGCACGGTGCGGACAGGGCCGCACCCGGCGATTTCCAGCGCGGAGGCCAGCATGGAAAACGATAGCACGTTGTATGTAGGGCTGGACGTTCACAAGGACTCAATCACGGTCGCCTACGCACTCGGCACGGGCGAGGTCGAACTGCTTGGCAAGATCGGTACCTCGAAGGCCGATATCGATCGCCTGTGCAAACGCCTGCAGTCTAAAGCGCGGCGGATCCGAATCGTCTACGAGGCAGGCCCATGCGGATATGGCCTTTACAGACAGCTTGCAGGGAAGGGATTCGAGTGCATGGTATGCGCGCCGTCGCTAATCCCGAAGAAACCCGGCGAGCGCGTCAAGACCGATCGGCGCGATGCGGTCAAGCTCGTGCGTTCGTTGCGTGCAGGGGACCTGTCGGCGGTGTACGTGCCCAGCATCGAGGACGAAGCATTCCGTGATCTGGCACGCGCGTGGGTCAGCGCCAAAGACGATCTGAAGCGCGCCCGGCAACGGCTGAAGGCCTTTCTGCTTTCGCACGGTGTGCGCTACAGCGGCCGAGCCGACTGGGGGGCGGCGCACCGGCGCTGGATCAGTGCCTTTGCCTTCGACACTGCGTGGCAGCAACTTGCCTTTAACGAATATCGACGTACGATCGAGGATCGCCTCGAGCAATGCAGCCGTCTCGAAGCCGCCTTGCGCGAAGCGGTGGTCAACTGGCACTTCTATCCAGCCGTATTAGGCTTGCAAGCCATGCGCGGGGTGCAGTTCACCACCGCTGTGGGCTTGATCGCGGAATTGGGCGATCTCTCGCGCTTTGAGCATCCGCGCCAACTGATGGCTTGGCTCGGTGTTACACCATCCGAACACTCCTCGGGTGATAAGCGCCGTCAGGGCAGTATCACCAAGACCGGCAACAGCTACGCAAGGAAGCTGCTCGTCGAGGCTGCCTGGAGCTACCGGCACCCGGCCCGCGTGAGCCCCGATATCCAACGTCGGCACGAAGGCATTCCGAAGGTCATCATCGATCGCGCCTGGGACGCGCAGTTGCGGCTATGCCGCCGCTATCGCAAACTGGCGGCGCGCGGCAAGAACCACAACATTGCGGTGGTCGCGGTGGCGCGCGAACTGAGCGCGTTCATCTGGGACATCAGCCAACTGGCCATGTCGTTGGCCATACCGCGAGAGGCGTACGCGGTATAACACAGCGCTTCGGCCAACCACCACAACCCACTGGAGGAGTTTCCTGAAGGCGGCGTAGCCCGGCATCCCGAGTAACCCGCGAAGATACTACGCAAGGAATGTCATCCGATTTGCGACCATAGGTAGCGGCCAGGCTCATTGGACGGACCTCTGTAATGCGGTAGCCAACCCGCGAATATCAGTGTGATCCACCGTCGACTCTTACTGCTACGTCGCCCTCAGGAAATTCAGATCAAATGCTCACAAACTAGAAACCAATCCCCCATTGACACGGGAAGTCATATCAGTATCTCTGTTGTGGCTGTTCGAGCAGACCGCGCGGGCGTGGGTGGCTCAGGATGCTGCGCACTACAAATGGAAGGGCTTGGCGCTTTACGCCATGGATGGGACCACCTTCCGCACCGCCGATAGCCCTGAGAATCGCCTCCACTTTGGCGCGCAGAGCTACGCCAGCGGCAAGGTCGCCAGCTATCCACAAGTCCGCGGGGTCTCGCTCACGGCTGTTCCCACCCATCTTGTTGCCGATATCGCCTTTGGCTGTTACGGGCGCAACGAGATGCTCTATGCCAAGGAGCTCATTGAGCGGATCCCGGATCATTCGTTGACGATCTTTGACAAGGGCTTTCTGGCCGCAGAGATCCTGTGGGGCTTGCGCATGGGCGGCAGCGAGCGCCACTTCCTGATCCCCGCCAAGAAGAATCTGCAGTGGGAGCTGCTCTCAGGCAACGAGGGCGATGGCATCGTCCAGATGAAGGTCTCGCCTCAGGCTCGCCGCAAGAATCCTGCCTTGCCAGAGACTTGGACAGCTCGCGCGATCCGGGACGAGGACTCAGACCGCGTCCTGTTGACCTCGTTGACAGACCGTCGGCGCTTCAAGGCAGCCGACATCATTGGGTGCTACAAGCGCCGTTGGGAAATAGAAACCAGCTATCGGGAACTGAAGCAGACGATGCTCGGGGCCGAACTGACCTTGCGCAGCCGCCAGCCTGAGGGCGTGTATCAGGAAATCTGGGGGGCACTGATTGCGTACAACCTGGTGCGTCTGGAGATGGCCAAGGCTGCGCTCGAGGCCCGCGCCGAGCCCACCGACCTGAGCTTTGTGCTGGCCTTGCGCCTGATACAGGGCGAGTTGATCTGGGCAGCCGGCATGGCCCCAGGCAAGCTGCCGGCCCATCTGCAGCGCATGCGCGCCAAACTTCAGTTGGCGATCGTCCAAAAACGACGGGGGCGTAAGTGCCCCCGTGTAGTCAAAGCCCTGCCTAAGCGCTACTCCGTCCGGTTCCTCAGAAAGGACCTTAACTGAACGGCATTACCGCCGGAGCGGGCCTTGCGGACAGCCAGCGGCAAGCCGCCGTCGCCAGTTACTTCAGCGTCTTCAGCCGGTTGCTCGCCGCCTGCGCGCCTTCGGTGCCCGGATACTTGGCCACCACCTGCTCCAGCGTCTTGCGCGCGGCCGCCTTCTGGCCGGACTCGAGCTGGTTGTTGGCGACCGCGATCATCGCATCCGGCACCTTGGGGTGCGTCGGATTGTTATTGATCATGGTCTGCAGCACCGAGGTGGACCCCTTGTAGTCGCGCTGCGCGTAGAGCGAGTTGCCGAGCCAGTACTGCGCCAGCGGCAGGTACGGGCTCTGCGGGTACTTCTTGACGAAGGCCGAGAACGAATTCCCGGCGCTTTTGAAGTCGCCCGCCTGGAACTGCTTGAGCGCGGCATCGTATTCGGGCTTTTCGCCCGGCTGCGCCACGCCTTCGCGGCCTTCGACCGTGACCTGCTGCGGCTCGAATTTCTTCAGGCGCGCATCCAGGTCGGCGTAGTAATCCTTCTGCTGCTTCTGCAGCGCGTCCACCGTGTTCTGCAGCACTTCGTTCTGGCCGCGCAGCCGCGCCACTTCCTGGCGCAGGCCCTCGAGCTGGTTCTGCATGTCGAGCGTGGTGCGGCTGTTCTGCTCGATGCGCTGGGTCGCGGTCGCCTGGAAACCGTTGAACTGGTCGCGCAAGGTGATGACCGCTTTGCGCGCCTCGTCATCGTCGAACACTCCGGCATGCACCTGCGTGAGCGGCAGCATGCCGCCGCCGGCGACGGCGGCGAGCCACAACAGGGTGGAAACGCGTGCTTTCATGGATGGCAATCCGCAGATCAGTAGTTGATGTCCGCGCGGCGGTTTTCAGCCCACGAGGCTTCATCATGGCCGGTGGCCTTGGGCTTTTCCTTGCCCAGGCTGACGGCTTCCATCTGGCCGTCGGGCACGCCCATCGAGCCAAGCGAGCGGCGCACGGCTTCAGCGCGCTTCTGGCCCAGCGCCAGGTTGTACTCGCTGGTGCCACGCTCGTCGGTGTTGCCCTGGATCAGGATCTTGCGGCCCTTGTTGGAACCCAGGTACTTGGCGTGCTCGGTCAGCATGCCCTGGTAGTCAGACTTGACGGAGTAGCTGTCGAAGTCAAAGTACACGCTGCGCTTGGCCAACGGGCTGTTCGGGTCGTTCAGCGGGTCGGCGGCCGTCACCGGGGTGACCGCGCGCGGATCCGTACCGACGCCGCCCTTGCCGGCGCCGGCATTGGCGGTGTCGTCCAGCTTGACGCCGGAGCTGCAGGCGCCCAAGGCCAGCAGTGCGGCAACGGCAAGGGTTTTGCTCATCAGTTGGGGCATGGTGAATGACTCCTGTTATTGCATGAAAGGACCCCAGGACGGCTCGCGAACATCGCCGGACTGGAGGGACAGAACCTGCCGGGTACGCCCGTCAGTGGAAACCGCCGCCAGGACCGCGCGACCGCCCACGCGGGTGGCATAGAGGATGTACTTGCCGTTGGCGGCGAAGCTCGGGGCCTCGTCGTTGGCCGTATCGGTCAGCGACGTCACGTCGCCGTTGCTCAGGTCCTGCAGTTGCAGCTTGAAGCCACCCGCGCGCGAGATGTACGCCAGGTACTTGCCGTCCGGCGAGATGCGCGGGCTTACGTTGTAGCTGCCCTTGAAGGTGACACGCTGCGCCCCGCCGCTTTCCTCGCCGCCGGCGGGCATACGGTAGACCTGCGGCGCGCCGCCGCGGTCGCTGGTGAAGTAGATGCTCTTGCCGTCGGGCGAGTACTGCGGCTCGGTGTCGATGGCGCTGCTGCGGGACAGGCGGCGGATGCCGGAGCCGTCCGCGTTGACCTGGTAGACCTGGGTATTGCCGTCGCGCGACAGCGCCAGTGCCAGGTGCTGGCCGTCAGGCGACCACGACGGCGCGCTGTTGTTGCCCTTCTGGTTCGACACCAGCGTGCGCTTGCCGGTAGCCAGGTCGTGCACGTACACCACGGGCTTCTTGGCCTCGAACGAGACATAGGCCACGCGGCGGCCGTCCGGGGACCACGACGGCGAGATGATCGGCTCGTTGCTGGTCAGCGCCACCTGCGAGTTCTGGCCATCGGAGTCGGAGATCAGCAGCTGGTAGCGGCCACCCACGCGCGACACGTAGGACAGGCGCGTGGCAAACACGCCGCGCTCGCCCAGCAGCTTTTCGTAGATGTAGTCGGCGATCTTGTGCGCGGTCACGCGCAGCTGGCCCTGGTTGACGGTGAAGGCCAGCCCGCCCAGGCTCTGGCCCTTGACGGTGTCGTACAGGCGGAAGCGCACTTCGTACTGGCCGCCACCGGCCGGGGTTACGCTGCCGGCGACGAAGGCGTCGGCGCCGCGCGACTTCCAACTGCCGAGGTCGACGTTGGCGGATTCCGCCACCGTGGCGCCGCCGGGATCGACATTGCGCAGGCGGCCGCTGCGCGCCAGATCCGCGCGGATGATGGCGGTCAGGTTCTGCGGGGCCTGGGCTTCGCCCTGGAAGTTGGCGGTGGCGACGGGGATCTGGCTGGAGCCGACGCCGGAGATCTCAACATTCAGCTGCGCGTGCGCGGCGCCTGCCGCCATCGTCAGCGCCGCAGCCAGCCACGCCATCAGCGCGCGGCGGCCCGCCAGGGGACTGGCGGAAATTGCGGGTAGGGTTGCGGGTTGAGTTGCGTTGTGCCGCCTCGCGGACAGCCAGTTGGGGGCCCAAAGCTTTCGCATGCTGCTCCTCAGTCGATTTCAAGATTCGTCGGGCACGGCAGGCATCGGCAACACGGGCAGGTCGGGCGCTGCGCATGGCGCACTCCCGTTCTGCGTGCGCGTTGCACACTGCCGGCTGCGTCAGGCAACCTGCCATGGTAGCGATGGGACCGGACCCCGGCGATGATGGTTGCATTATGTTGCAAATCATGACGCCCGGGTCACTCAGTCCTTCGGCCGGAAGGTGATGGTAAAGCTGCCTGGCGCCTTGCCATCCTCGTCGCGCGGCAGCGGGTCGGAACGCTCGACCGCGCGCAGCACGGCGTTGTCCCAGTCCGAATTGCCGCTGGACTTGGACAGGCGCGCCGACATCAGCGAGCCATCCGGCGCCAGCCGCACCGACACCACCGCGGTCGGGTTGCCCTGCACGTCTTCGGTGAAGACGATGTTCGGTTTCACGCGGCGGCGCACGCGGTCGGCATAGCCCGGCGACGCCTTGCCGCCGCCACCGGCGCCCGCGCCGGCCGAACTGCCGACTCCGCCACCGCCCGCGCTCGAGCCGCTGGCCAGCGCCTGCAGGCGCGCCAGTTCGCTCTGGCGCTGCGCATTGGCCGCGGCCTCGCGCTTGGCCTTGGCGTCGGCATCCGCCTTGGCCTTGGCCTTGGCCTCGGCCTCATTCTTCGCCTTCGCGTCCGCCTGGGCCTTGGCCTTGGCGTCCGCTTCCTTGCGTTCGGTTTCCTTGCGCTCGGCCAGTTCCTTGCGCTGCTGCTCCTGCTGCGCAGCCTTCTTCTTCGCGTCGTCCTTGCGCTGCGCTTCCTTGCGCTCGGCCTCGCGCCGCTCGTCTTCCTTGCGGGCGGCTTCCTTGCGCTCGGCCTCCTTGCGCTCCGCTTCCTTGCGGGCGGCTGCTTCCTTGCGCTCGGCCTCTTCACGCGCAGCCGCTTCGGCTCGGCGCTTCTGGCGCTCGAGCGCGATGTCGGCGTCTTCCTCGACCTTGCTCTTCACCTGGGGCGGCGGCGGCACCGGGCGAGGCTGCACCACCGGCTCAGGCTCGGGCGGCGGCGGCGGCGCTGTGGCAGCGGGGATTTCTTCCCATAGCTCGGCCTCGGCGCCGACCGGCGTGCTGCTCTGCCAGCGCACGCCGTAATACAGCACGATGCCCAGCAGCAGGTGCATGACGAGCGCGAACAGGAAGGAACGCAGGGTTCCTCGCTCCTTGACCGGCTGGTAGGGATAGGCGGCGACGGTATTCATCGGGCGCAACGGCAATCGCAATGGCAATCAGATAGGCGCTTCAATGCGTCAGGAGGTCTTGGACTTGACCATCAGGCCGACGCGCTTGATGCCGTCGGCCTTCAGGATCGACATCACGTCGAGCACCGCCTCGTACTTGACCGAGCGGTCGGCGGCAATCACCACCGGCTGGTCGGGATTCTCGTTCTGGCGCTGGTGCACGAAGTCGAGCAGGCCCTGCTTGTCGACCTTGCGCTCGAAGGCATTGCCGGCGTTGTCCTTGCCGCGCGCGGTGAGCTGGCCGCTCTCGTGCACGGTGACCACGATCGGCGGCGCCTTCTGCTGCGGCGTGGCGTTGGCCACGGTGGGCAGGTCCACGGTGGCAGGACTCACGATCGGCGCCGCCACCATGAAGATGACCAGCAGCACGAGCATGACGTCGATATATGGCACGACATTGATGTCGGCGCTTGCCCGGCGGCGCGAGCCGCCGCGGCGCTGAATGGCTGCCATTGCAGGACTCCTGGAAACACCGGTCCGGGCTTGCGCCCGGACCGTTTGTATTAGATTCGGTTAGCGGGCCTGGCGTTGCAGGATGTTCAGGAACTCTTCCATGAAGCTCTCGAACCGGATCGCCAGGCGGTCGATCTCCGTGGCGTAGCGGTTATAGGCGATCACCGCCGGGATGGCCGCGAACAGGCCGATGGCCGTGGCTACCAGCGCTTCGGCGATGCCGGGGGCCACCGAGGCGAGCGTCGCCTGCTGCACATTCGACAGACCACGGAACGCGTTCATGATCCCCCACACCGTGCCGAACAGGCCGATATACGGGCTGACCGAGCCGACCGACGCCAGGAACGGCAGGTGCGACTCGAGCACGTCCATCTCGCGCTGGTAGGCTGCGCGCATGGCGCGACGGGCCGCGTCGAGCAGCGCGCCGGCTTCGTTGCCGCGCTCGCGTGCCTTCAGGAACTCGCCCATGCCGGATTCGAAGATCCGTTCCAGCGCGCCGGTGTTGTGGCGGTTGTTGACAGCACTGTTATATAGCGCCTGCAGGTCGCCGCCGGCCCAGAAGTCGCGCTCGAACCCCTCGGTCTGGGTTCGCGCCGAGCGCACCGCCAGGTGCTTGCGGAAGATATAGGTCCACGAAAACAGCGACATGACGAGCAACAGCACCATGACGGCCTGTGCCAGCAGGCTGGCGTGGAGCACCAGCGTAATGATCGACATGTCTTGTGTGACGGTCACGGGATTCATCGGGCGGACTTGATGGTAGCTAGGACGGGGGCGGGAATCGGGGCGGGACGGAAAGTGCTTCGATCGACACATCCAACGCGAATGGCGCCGGTGGCCAGCAACAGCTCGGCGCGCCAGGCTTCCTGGGTGAACTGGACCGAGGCCGGTCCGACCCGGTCGATGCGCGTGCGGATATCGAGCTGGTCGTCCAGCCGGGCGGGCGCATTGTAGTCCACCGCAGTGCTGCGGACGATAAACACCACGCCCGCCTCGTCGGCGAGCGCCTGCTGTTCGATGCCGAGCGAGCGCAGCCACTCGGTGCGGGCTCGTTCGAAGAACTTCAGATAGTTTGCGTAGAACACTACGCCGCCCGCGTCGGTGTCTTCCCAGTACACCCGCAGGGTCCAGACAAAGTTTGTCATGGCCGCGATTGTAACGGAGAGCGCCGGCGCTTCGTGTAAACCCGCACGACTAGTTTGCAACAGCAAGTTGCTGGCCAGCCCTTGCCAGGGCTTGGCTGGCGGGCCGACGGCTTGCGGCGGGCGCACTCTCCGCGCTACACTGCGCGCAACCATTCCATCTTGCGCGACTGGCGATGTCAGTGGGCACTACCACGAGGAAGCGCAAGTTCTCTGGCGTGAAGTTCAGACGCCTGCCGCTCGCCTGGGCAGCGAATGGGAAGCAGGGTGCGCCCTGTAGCGACGGTCTTATATAGAACCGCCGGTACCGGACGCCATCAGCCTTCCCCGCGCGCCCTACCCCCGATGCGCTAATCGGATTCCCTTTTTTCAGACGAGTTTCGCCATGTTCGAACGCAGCCGTTTTACGATCGACCAGATCGACCCCGAGGTCTTTGCCGCCATCCAGAAGGAAAACCAGCGTCAGGAAGATCACATCGAGCTGATCGCTTCCGAAAACTACACGTCGCCGGCCGTGATGGCCGCGCAGGGTTCGCAGCTGACCAACAAGTACGCCGAGGGCTACCCCGGCAAGCGCTACTACGGCGGTTGCGAATATGTCGACATGGTCGAGCAGCTGGCCATTGACCGCGTCAAGCAGCTGTTCGGCGCCGACGCCGCCAACGTGCAGCCCAACTCGGGCTCGCAGGCCAACCAGGGCGTGTTCTTCGCCATGCTCAAGCCGGGCGACACCATCATGGGCATGAGCCTGGCCGAAGGCGGCCACCTGACCCACGGCATGGCGCTGAACATGAGCGGCAAGTGGTTCAACGTGGTCAGCTACGGCCTGAACGCCCAGGAAGACATCGACTACGACGCGCTGGAAAAGCTGGCGCAAGAGAAGAAGCCCAAGCTGATCATCGCCGGTGCCTCGGCCTTCGCACTGCGCATCGACTTCGAGCGCATCAGCAAGGTCGCGAAGTCGATCGGCGCTTACTTCATGGTCGACATGGCCCACTACGCCGGCCTGATCGCCGCCGGCGTCTACCCGAACCCGGTGCCGCACGCCGACTTCGTCACCACCACCACGCACAAGAGCCTGCGCGGCCCGCGCGGCGGCGTGATCCTGATGAAGGCCGAGCACGAGAAGGCAATCAACTCGGCGATCTTCCCCGGCATCCAGGGCGGCCCGCTGATGCACGTGATCGCTGGCAAGGCGGTGGCGTTCAAGGAAGCGCTGACCCCCGAGTTCAAGGAATACCAGCAGCAAGTGGTGAAGAATGCCGCCGTGCTGGCCGAGACCCTGATCGCGCGCGGCCTGCGCATCGTCTCGGGCCGCACCGAAAGCCACGTGATGCTGGTCGACCTGCGCGCCAAGAACATCACCGGCAAGGAAGCCGAGCGCATCCTGGGCGAGGCGCATATCACCGTCAACAAGAACGCCATCCCCAACGATCCGGAAAAGCCGTTCGTGACCTCGGGCATCCGCCTGGGCTCGCCGGCCATGACCACGCGCGGCTTCAAGGAAGAAGAAGCCCGCGTCGTCGGCAACCTGATCGCCGATGTGCTGGACAACCCGCACGACGCCGCGAACATCGCCAGCGTGCGCGAGCAGGTGGCCGCCCTGACCAAGCGTTTCCCGGTCTACGGCTGATGCATCAAGGCCGCCCCCGCATGTCGTGGGGGCGGCCGGCAGCCCCGCAAGCCACGCCTTCATCCGGCGCCCGGCTTGCGGGCCTGGCCAACCCGCCCCCGCCACCGCAGAACGACAACACGGACAAGGCGACGGGGTTCAACTGAAGGTGGTCGGCATGAAATGTCCCTTTTGCGGTCATTCCAATACCCAGGTACTCGACACGCGCATGTCGGAAGACGGCGATGCCGTGCGCCGGCGCCGCCGCTGCGAGGCCTGCGATCGCCGCTTCACCACCTATGAGCGGATCGAGCTGTTCTTCCCCGCCATCGTCAAGAAAAACGGTTCGCGCGTGGACTACACGCGCGCCAAGCTGAAGGATTCGATGCGCCTGGCGCTGCGCAAGCGCCCGGTCTCGGCCGAGGCCATCGATGAAGCCATCACCCGCATCGAAGAAAAGCTGCTGTCGCTGGGCGAGAAGGAAATCCCCAGCAGCCAGGTCGGCGAACTGGTGATGCGCGAGCTGCGCAAGCTCGACAAGATTGCCTATATCCGCTTTGCTTCGGTGTACCGGAGCTTCGAGGATGTGTCGGAGTTCTCCGACGTGCTCGCGGAAGTGACCGCGGGCAACAGCAAGCGCTAGCCTCTCCCCCTCGCTCTCTTATCGCTCCCAGCAGTTCTGCAGGTACACGGCCGGGTTGGCCCCGACCGTGTTCAGCCGCGCGCCCGTCTGGTCGAGCAGGTAGATGCCGCACGCGTCCGCCGCATCCACCGGTACCGCCTGCAGCCAGTAGCCGTTTGCCGTCAGCGTATTGGCCACGATCGAGATGTTGTAGCGCACCCGGTTGCTGTCACGCGGCGAAGTCCGCAGTGCCGCCGGCAGCGCGAACGCCACGCCGGCCGGGGTCTGGTCATAGCGGCCGTTGACCGAGCGGAAGCGCTCGAGCTGCTGCGCCGCCTCGGTCATCATGCCGCGCGCATCGGTGCGGTAGCCGCGCCGCACATACTCGGTGTAGTTGGGGATGGCGACCGAGGCGATGATGCCCAGGATCACCACCGTCACCATCAGCTCGATCAGCGTCACGCCGCGCATGTCGCGGCGGTTGCGGAAGCGGTTCGTCATTGGGATATCTGCCTCCACGACAGCCGGTTGCGGGCGATATTGCCTTTCTCCACCACGCTGATCACATCGCCGGTGGTGGCACTGGCGACCTTGAGGTGGTCGCTGCTGCCACCGCCCCCGGTGAAGATGGTCGAACCGAAATTGCCCTGCTGCGCGATACCGGACACCACCAGCACCTTATTGTTGATCTTCAGGCTGTCGTCACCGTCGATCTTGCCGTCGCTGCTTACGTCGAGCACAGAGTACGTCAGCGCCCCGCCGGTCAGCGCGGCAAAGTCGAACAGGTTGGAGCTGATGCCACCCACGCATTCATCGGTGGACGGTGTCAGCGTGGTGACCACCAGCCGTTCCGCATCCATCTTGGGCTTTACCACCACGCGCTCGCCCTGGGCCAGCAGGTCGATATACCAGCCGCGCTGCGTGGTGTAGTCGACGGTGTTGCTGCTGAGCGTGAATACCGTGCGCGCTGCCCCGTCCACCATCATCGAGCCGGTGGCCAGCGCCTGCGCGCGCAGGTTGCCGCGCGTGGCCGACGAGACATTGTTGTCCCACACGCCGTAGACCGAGTTGTAGCCGGTGGCGGCGGTGTCGGCGGCATCGTAGAAGCGGCCGGTGCCGAAGGTCAGCAGGAAGCCCTTGTTCGGGTCCTTGGGATTGATCAGCGCGGTCGGTGCCGCCGTGATCGGCTGGGCCACGTTGGACGCGCTCACCGCGGTGAACAGCGGCGCGCCCTGCGTGGTACCCATGCGCGCAGCCCATGCCGACGGGTTGGCGCCGGACAGGTCGAACTTCCACAGCCGGCCCTTCAGGTCGCCGGCATAGACGGCCTGGATGGTCAGGTTGTCGTCATAGACCACTTCCGGGCTGCTCAGGCCGTTGCCGTTGCCGGTAGCCGTGGTTTCCTTGGCATCGGCATAGATCTTCTGGATGCCGCCGGTGGCGAATGGGTTCGCCAGGTCGACGATATAAAGCACGGCCTTGCCAGAGCTGCTCTCATAGCCGTTGCCGAAGATCGCCACCCACTTGCCGCTGTTGACGCGCCCGATCACCGGCGTGCCGATGGTGTAGCCCAGGTCGGCCTCGGTATCGCCGGCGATCTCCCACATGACCTTCTTCTCGTCGAAGTTCGCCGGGTCGGTCACGTCGAGTGCGAACATGCCCTTGCCTCCTGCCCCCATGCCGCCCACCAGCACCGTGCGCCAGCTGGCCGTACTTCCGGAGCCGCTGGGGATAAAGACATCGCCGGCGCTCGGCGTGGCATCGACGAAGAAGCGGTGGACATAGTCCGGCGAGGCCAGCGCCTTGACCGAGTTGGTGCCGACGATCGCCTGGTTGGGCAGGTAGGCGAACTTCTCGACGCCGGTCAGCGCATCGAAGCCGTGCAGCATGCCGTCGTTGGCGCC
Organism: Cupriavidus sp. DF5525; assembly: GCF_040149425.2. Taxonomy (NCBI): domain Bacteria; kingdom Pseudomonadati; phylum Pseudomonadota; class Betaproteobacteria; order Burkholderiales; family Burkholderiaceae; genus Cupriavidus; species Cupriavidus sp. DF5525. The sequence goes on from NZ_CP168265.1 coordinate 3,564,771, forward strand.
GACATAGATCATCGGCCTGCGGTTGGTGCGGTTGTTGGCGAGGAAGGAGAAGTAGCTGCCGCCGCCGTCTGCCTTCAGGTAGTCGTAGCCGGCGTCCGCCGCCTTCACGTAGATCGGCGAGGAGTTGACGATATCGCCCAGCACGTTGGACACCGCGCTGCCGCTGCCGTTGTCGGTCACGCGGTCGCGGTATTTGCCGCCGTTGCGCTTCTCCAGCGTGGTATCGCCGCGCAGGTAGGAGACGATGGCCTTGTCGCCGCCCAGCGCGGTCTTCTGCGCGGTGGACAGCGAAGCATCGCTGTCGCTGGCCCAGGTGAAGGGCTTGCCGACGGGAGCGGTGCCGCCCGGCGACCATGTATAGATTTTGCGCGACGCGGCAGCGGGCATCTTCTGGTACGCGTTCCAGTTCTGGATCGAAAAGGTGCGATCGGTCGCGTTAAAGCTCTGCGACAGCAGCTCGCCGGTCCAGGCCCCGGAGCGGAAGCGCGTCAGGAACAGCGCGGTATCGGTGTTCAGCGTGGTCGAGTTGGTCGCGGCCGATGACGACGAGCCGCTGCGCGAGGCGATCTGCGTCAGTGCGTTGTTCAGCGCCTCGGCAAGGCCGGTAGTATCGCCGGCGCTGTAGTTGTCGCCGCGCGTGTTGACCGCCGCGTGCCAGAGGTCATCGATCTTGGTCTGGTCGCTGCTGGACGCCTTGGGCCAGGAAATCGTGCCCGCCTTCAGCTTGGCCAGGATGGCATCAAGCACGTCACTGCGCGAGGCATTGGGGTTGCTCGGCTGGTTGTTCGGATCCGACTCCAGCGACCCCTTGACGCCGAGCCCCAGCGTGAACGTGACCAGGTGCTGCCAGAAGGCTTCGTCGCGGGCATTGGTCGGCACGCGGTTCTCGGTCGTGCGCAGGTCATTGACCCAGTACTTCATCGCCGCGTCGGCGAGCGTGTTGGAGTAGTCGTCCTTGTACGGCGTCACCGGCTGGTATTGGTAAGCCGTGCCCGACACCGGCGAAATCTTCGATCCCTTGTTGTTATCGATATTGCCGACCGAGGTGCTGTCCGAATAGTAACCATCGGTCGACAAGATGTGGTAGCTGGCGCGGCAGGCGCTTTCCTTGGTGCTACCGGGCTCAGTCCACGGCTGGGCGTTGTTCTGGAAGTACTTGCCTACAGTCTCCATCCCACCGAGCAGCGGCGTGCCGTTGGCGCTGATGCCCAGGCTGTAGAAGTCCTGGTAGAACTGGGGCTTGTTGGTGGTATCGAAGGGCGCCACCGCGCGGCGGATGCCGGCGTAGGTCGAAGTACCCGACTCGGTGTCGTCGTTGATGGAGGTAAAGCCCACGCGGATGGCTTCGTTCTGCCCCGCGAACGCCTGCCCTACCGCGGCGCGCATGGCCAGGATGCGCGAGCGGTAGTACTGGAACCAGTTGGCGAAGTTCTGGATTTCCTCTGCGTAGGTGCAGCTTGTCGCCGCTGCGCAGTCCGTGCGCTTGCCGTTGTGCGGGAAGGTGAATCCGGACTTGACCTCGTAGCGCTTGAAGCAATCCAGGTCCGACGTGGTCTTGTTGCAGTTGCTGAGCGTCGGATCGTATCGGTAGTAGAGCGCGGGGTAGAAAGTGACTCCTTTTTTTGAATAGCTCTTCCCGTCATTGCTGAGCCAGTATGTCTCTACCGTCTTGTCGCTGGTCAGGTCGATCGAGCCCTTGCCCGTCAGCATCGGGTTGTAATACGCCTGCTTCGGGTCGGCGTTGACCAGCTTGTTGGCCGGATCGAACCACGGGCGGTAGGTGACGTCGGGGTTGTAGTAGGAAACGTTCAGCGTCGCCGTCCGATATCGCGCTGCCGCAAGCGAGCTGCTGCTGAAGTTCACTACCGAGGCCTTTCTGCCGGAGTAGTAACTGCCATTGCCCGAATAGACACGGCCGCCGGATGGCAACGGGAAGGTATAAATCAGCCAGTTGTCGTCATCACCGCTCGGCGTCAGGTCCCATTTCGATTCCGTTCCATTCGGCGACAGACTCTCCGGCGTGATTTCGAACATCATCGAGCCCGAGTCATCCAGCGTGAACATCACGTTCGGCGCCACCGACGTGCTGAAGATCAGCGGCTGCTGCGAAATCGCGGCATGGCCGGCCGATACCGGCAGCATCGCTGTCGCGCATGCCACCGTGGCCGCGACGGACCGGCGGAACCCTTTGCTGAAGACTGTCATTGCCGTACCTCCGACTGGAGCGTGACCTGCGTGCCGGCGTTGATGCCGGTACCCAGGGCAGTGACGCGGTAGTGGATATTGATCGGCATGCCGGTCTGCGTATTCCTGACCTTGGACGGCTTGCGGATCTCTTCGATAAAGCAGCGCGGCGCCGCCGCGGCTTCGCGCAGGGTCACGCCATCGCTGGCGGGAATGACGATGACGTTGGTATTGGGCTCGGCGTTCACGCTGGTATCCCAGTTGGACGGCACCTCCCAGAACTGGCGGCCGTTGGCATCGAGGTAGCCGAGCTTGAGCTGGCCGGCGCTGTCGACCGGCGGGGTTGCCGCGTTGACGATGGCACTCATGTCCTTGCGGTACATGCGGTTGAACAGCGCCGCCGGTTGCCCGGTGACCACCACCCCCTCGCAGAAGCGCAGCCCCAGTTCCGCCGCCTGGAACGCCACCTGGTGGTCGCGGTTGTTCCCCGCCAGGCGTTCGTCGAACAGGCTGCCGCGCATGCTCCAGACCGTCAGCATCGAGACGATCACGATGATCACCAGCGCCACCACCAGCACCACGCCGCGCGCATGGCGCCGCGCATGTAGTGGCGGGTGCTTCCGGATTGCGTTCTTCCTCATTCAGCCCACCCGGTTACGCAGCGCGAAGCTGCTGGTAAAGCGCCGGCGTACGCGGCCGTCGGCGACGTTCTGGACGTTGTCGCCGCAGTCGCGGAAGCTGGTCGCCACGTCCGCGTTGACGGCGCTGGGATCGCTCACCAGCAGGCACACGCGCACGCTGACCACGCGGTTCCAGTCTGCCGCCGCCAGCGCGCTGGCCGGCTGGTACTGCGTCACGTTGACCGAGTCGGCATCCTGCGCCAGGCCGTAGGTAATCTGCAGGTCCTGCACGTTTTCAAGGATGGCCTCGGAGCGCGACGCCGCCATGGTGGCGCCGTCCGAGCCGCGGCACATCAGCGTCGAGCCCGCAAGGTAAAAGGCGTTCTCCGCCGTGCCGCGCGCTACCGGGATGGCGCGGCCGTTGCAGTCGGTCATGCTCGACAGCGAGCCGTCCAGGCGCAGGTAGCGCACGGTGACGGCATCGGGATTTGCATTCGCCACGGCAATGCAGGCACCGGTGTTGACATCCGCCATGCCGCCGTCGCATCCCTGCACCGGCGCGCCGTCAAAGGTCACCGGCCGCGCGCTCAGCAGCGACAGGTCGACCCGGCCAAGACCGGCCAGGCGCAACTGGTCGCCCATTACCGACAGCGCCCAGCGCGCGCCGTCATCGATGCTGCGCAGGCCTTCCTGCGTGCGCGTGCTGCGCTGCGTGGTCAGGTAGAACGCGGTGATCGAGCCCAGCAGCAACAGGCTGAGCACCAGCGCGATCATGATCTCGATCAGCGAGCGCCCGCGGCTGCGACGGATCAGGGCCGAAGGGTGACGGTAGCGCATGTGACTCCCCTGGTATCAAACCCGGCCAGCGTGGCGAAATAGTTGTTCGCGGCCTGCGAGCAGTCCGCCGCGGCAGCCGTGGAGGCCGGATCCTTCCAGTAGAGCTCGAGGCGGTAGCTGACAAAGCCGGCCGGAATGGTGCCCGCGGGCGCCGCCGCGGCAGGCGAAGTCCATGAAGCGACTCCGGCGCCGGGCAGTTGCGCGATCAGCATTGCCCACCATTGCGACACGTCCCAAGCGGCGTATTCCGCGCCGTCGCAAGTGACCCGGCTGCAGTCCTTGGCCGGCGCCGCGGGCGGCTGCACGGCCAGCGCATCGAGGTAGGCGTTCGCGCCCTCGGGAACGCCCTCGGCCAGGGCCGAGGTATTGGCGCGGATGCGCTCGGACAGGTCGGTCGCCGCGTCGACGATGGTGTAGCGCACGCTGGCACCGGAGCGGTAGCGTAGCGACGCCGCCTGCAGCGACATCATGCCGATCAGCACGATCGCAACCAGCACCATCGTGATCAGCACCTCGATCAGGCTGGTGCCGGACTGGCGTCGCTTGTAGCGTGGGATCAACTGCATGTCGCAGTCCTCTGATCCACCCGCCCCGATTGCGACACGCAGACATTGCGTGCGAGGCGATCCGAGCCGGACGCCGCAACGTGGAACGCCAGCGCGTTGCCTGCGGACAGGAAGCCTCGCGACGTGATCTGGATCGCCTGCACCGGCGCCGCCAGGGACAGCGCCAGGCCGGCATTGCCCGCATCCCGCACGCGGATGATCTCCTCGGTCGCGGCGCGGATCTGGTCGTTGTCGGTGTCCTGGAACAGGATCCAGCGCCCGCCCCAGTCCGCCTGCGCATCCTGCGCACAGACCGTGCTGGTGGCCGTGGTGGCGCGGCAGATGGTCACCGGCGCGTTGCGGCGGATGGCTTCGCTGCGCGCCAGTGAGAACAGGCCGGCCACCTCGGCGGTAGCCGCATCGGTGCGCGCGCGCTCCAGGAAGCTCTGAAAAGAAGGCACGGCGAACGACGTCGTGATGGCGATCAGCGCCACCACGACCAGCAGTTCGATCAGCGTGAAGCCCGCCGAAGGCTTTCGGCCGGCCCCGGGTGAAGCACGCACGCCATCAATGCCCGCATCCTGCCAGCGGCCATACAACGACGAGCGCCCTCCACACCCGGCGCGGCGGGTGCGAAATGGGCTGCCCATGTCAGCGCAACCGGCGACTGACTGGCGAACCGTCCTGCAAAAACCTCGGAATGACCCTGCTCATGATGACCCCCGGAATAACCGTTCTGGCGTCGGGCGCCTCTCTGCGGAGGCGCGCCGTTGCCACACCCGACTGCTTCTTTTGATTTTTCAGCCTGTCCAGACCGGCCGGCACAAGCCCAGAAACTGTGAGCCAATTTCTGGCTGTGGCGATACCCCGCAATAGTGGGGAATTCACTATGCGGTGTCAATAGCACTTGGCAAGGGGACGATTCCCATTTTGTCGCCGGCTGACAACGATGCCGGTGGGCACCAGTGCCGATGCTTGCAGGCCCGCGTTCACCAAATTTCGCAGACTCATATCAGGCATCAACACTCCCGCGGCACCGGGATACCTGTATGTGCAGACGCGCCTGCCCGATGGCTGGCAACGCGGCTACCTGGTGCTGGCGGCGAGCGGGGAATCGCTGGGCCGTCTCCACGACGGCGCGCCACGGCTCCACTACGCCACGGGTCACAGCCTCGGCCTGGCGGGCACCCTGGCACTGACCCGCGACAGCGTGGCCGTCCGCCCGCCGGTGGCGGGCACGTCGGGGCGTGAGGCGCATGCGCTGGCGCTCTGGTCGGTGGACAGCAGCACAGCAGCCCGGCTTGCGCAAACCGTAGCCAGCCGGCGCACTGGCCGCCTGGCCTGGCGCGAACTGGTCGGTCCCGTGCAAGAGGCGCCGCCATGAACGCAACCAGGCCGCGCGGCAACGCCATGCCGCAGCGGGGTGTCTCCCTGATCGAACTGCTGGTCGTGCTCACCGTGCTGGGGATCCTGGCAACCCTGGCCATACCGGCCTGGACCGAGCACCTGATGCGCGGCTGGCGCGCCCAGGCGCGGGCGGAACTGGCCGGCGCCCTCCTTGAGCTGGAACGGCATGCCGCAGTCGCTATGAGCTTCGCGACCCAGGCCGGCGGCGACGCCGTCGCGGGCGACTGGCCGCGCCTGGTGCCGGCGGCCGGCCGCGCTCGCCATGCCGTCTCTGCCGGCCCATGCCCGGCCACCAGCCTCGATGTCTGCGTCGAACTGCATGCCGCGCCGCTGTTCGCGGACCCGCGCTGCGGCGTGCTGATTCTGCGCAGCACCGGCCAGTGGCTGTCCCGGCCAAAGGCCGAAGACAGCCCCCGGCAGCTGCCGGCGGAGTGCTGAGGTGTGGATCCACGCCCCACCCGCCTGGGGCGGCCTGACGCTGGCCGAACTGCTGGTTGGCCTGGCCATCCTGTCCGTGCTGGCCGCGGCCGGCTGGCCAGCCTTCACCCGGCTGCTCGCCCGCCAGACCGTCGACCAGGCCGCCGACCGGCTGGCGGCGTCGCTGGCGCTGGCGCGCTCGATGGCGATGGCACGGCGCGTCGAAGTGGCGCTTCAGCCGCTGGACGGACGGTAGGACCTGGACCAGGGCTGGCAGGTGGTGGCGGCAAGCGAGGCCGGAGGGGCCGGGGCGGCCGCGACCGTCCTGTCAGTGGTCGAGCTCGCCGCGCCATGCCTGCGGGTTGCGCTGCGGCAGACCGCACGTGGCAGCCACGCGGTGCGCTTCACAGCTGTGGGATACTCACGGTCGGAGCAGGGCGGCTTCCAGGCTGCCACCTTCTCGCTCAGTTGTCGCGGCGCGCAGCGCCAGGTCCGTCTTGGCGCACAGGGACGCATCCGGCTCTGCACGCCGGCGCGCGACAGCGATTGCGACGCAGCGGACGGCCCGGAGCCGCCGTGACCCTGGAAAGACACCCTCCGATCGACAGCAAACCGGCCAAGAGCTACAGGCGCAATGTTTTCCGATACCGACCACGCCGCCATGCAACAGGCCCTCGCGCTCGCCGCGCGGGGCATGTTCACCACCACGCCCAATCCGCGCGTCGGCTGTGTGCTGGTCAAGGGTGGCCAGGTCATCGGCCAGGGCTATACCCAGCCTGCTGGCCAGGACCATGCCGAGATCCAGGCAATGAAGGATGCGCTGTCGCGCGGCCTCGACCCCTCCGGCGCCACCGCCTATGTCACGCTCGAGCCGTGCAGCCATTTCGGGCGCACGCCGCCGTGCGCCGATTCGCTGGTGCGCGCGGGCGTGGCCCGCGTGGTGGCGGCGATGGAAGATCCCAACCCGTCGGTGTCGGGGCGCGGCCTGCAGCGGCTGCGCGATGCCGGCATCGACGTGCGCTGCGGCCTGCTGGAAAAGGAAGCGCGCGACCTGAACATCGGCTTTGTCTCGCGCATGACGCGCGGGCTGCCGTGGGTGCGCGTCAAGGTGGCCGCGTCGATGGACGGCGGCACCGCGCTGCACGACGGCACCAGCCAGTGGATCACCGGCAAGGCCGCGCGCGACGACGGCCATGCCTGGCGCGCGCGCGCCTGCGCCATCCTGACCGGCATCGGCACGGTGCGCGACGACAACCCGGCGCTGACCGTGCGCGCCATTGCCACGCCGCGCCAGCCGCAGCGGGTGCTGGTCGATTCGCGCCTGGAGGTGCCGCTCGACGCGCAGATCCTGGCACCCGACACCGGCGAGTTCGCCAAGCCGGTGCTGGTGTTCTGCGCGGTGGAAGACCGCGAACGCCAGCGGGCGCTGACCGCGCGCGGCGCCGAAGTGGTGGTGCTGCCCAATCCCCACGGCAAGGTCGAGCTGCGCAAGATGCTGGAAGAACTCGGCCGGCGCGGCATCAACGAATTGCACGTGGAAGCCGGCTTCAAGCTCAACGGCTCGCTCGTGCGCGAGCACTGTGCCGACGAGCTGCTGATCTACCTAGCGCCCAAGCTGCTGGGCGACGCCCAGGGCATGTTCAACCTGCCGCCGCTGGCGCGGCTGCAGGACGCAGCCCAGTTCCGCTGGCACGAGATCCGGCAGATCGGCGACGACCTGCGGCTGATCGCGCGGCGCAACGATGCGTGAGGCGTTGCATCGGACTGCGCCTATCCACCAGATACCCAAGATTCACGAAAGCAGAAGACACCATCATGTTTACAGGCATTGTCGCGGCGGTCGGCCGCATTGAATCCGTTACCCCACTGGGCGCCGCCGATGCCGGCGTGCGCCTGCGCATCGCCGCCGGGGGGCTGGACCTGTCGGATGTGATCATCGGCGACAGCATCGCTATCCAGGGCGCCTGCATGACGGTGATCGCCATGGGCCCCGACAGCTTCGACGTGGAGGTTTCGCGTGAATCGCTCGACAAGACCGTCGGGCTGGGGGGCGCCGGCCGCGTCAACCTGGAAAAGGCGCTGCGCCTGGCCGACCGCCTGGGCGGCCACCTGGTCTCGGGGCACGTCGACGGCCTGGGCGAAGTCGTGCACTTCGCGCCAGTAGGCGAATCGCATGAACTGCGCATCCGCGCGCCGCGCGAGTTGGCGCGCTACCTGGCCTACAAGGGCTCGGTGGTGGTCAACGGCGTGTCGCTGACGGTCAACCGCGTCAGCGATGAAGCCGACGGCTGCGTGTTTTCCATCAACCTGATCCCCCACACCGTGGAAGTGACCACGCTTCAGGAGCTCAAGCCGGGCGCGCGCGTGAACCTGGAGATCGACCTGATCGCCCGGTACGTGGAGCGGATGCTGTCGGCAGGCCAGGCCGCGTCGTAAGCGGCCAGGGCAGCGAAGAACGGCGGCGGTTACTTGCCTTCGTCCGGCACGTTGTACAACGCGCGCAGCTGGTCAGTGAACGGGCGGATCGCTTCGACACAGGCCGCACTGTTGCCGCCTTCCATCGTTGAGAGGCTCCAGTTGCAGCCGCTGGCGTCTGGCGCGTGGCAGACCACATCGCCAAAGCAGGTGCCCTCGCAGGCCGGGATCTTCGCCTGCTCGGCGCGCACCATGGCGCGGATTTCGGCCTTGTTCTTGATCTGCCTCGAAATGGTTGCTTCCGACATGCGTGCCTCCCTTGGTTATGCAAAGCCTGGGGGCGCGGTCAGGCTGGCGCCCTGATTCGAAGAACGTCGCGCCGATATCTGTTCGGGCGGATCCGGGACAGGCGTCGTTCCCTTTTGCCCTGAGCATACGCTGCCAGCCCGCCTCTGTGGCGATTAACTTCCCTACCGCCCGGCAAAGGACCCTTGCGCACGCTGAGGAATCTCCACCGTCGGCAGCAGCGGGGTGCGCAATACGGGGCCTGTGCTCCTTTGTTGTAAGTGTGCTGGGTTCGTGGCCCGCCCGGGCCTACACTGCTTAGGCAGCGCTGTCAGGACATGTATGCTCCCAGGCGCTCGCAACTCGTTTCCGGGCTTCCCCCTCGACAACGTCTTAGGACCGGTGACTCCTGAAGTCACTCACGGGGATTTCCGGAACCTCCATGCAAGCTGCCCTGCCGCGTCTCCCGTTCGCCCGCGAACTGACGCTTACGCCGTCGTTTTCGTTTGCCGGCGACCTCGCTGGAGAACTGGTCAGGTTCCCGCCCACCGCCCTGCGCAAGCCGATCGCCGCGTTGATCCGCACCATCTTCGGCGGCCTGGCCCGACCGTGGAGGCAGGCGCCGGGATGGCGCGCGGATTCGGATGCCCTGCTGATCCTCGGCCATGGGACCCGGATGCGCGCCCTGAGCTGGGCGCAGTGGCATCCCGACCACCATCGTGCCGCCCCGCTGCCCGCACCCGCCGGCCGGCCCGGCAACCACCCTTGAAGGAGGCACCGTGCCAGTTCACCCGACCAAGATCATTTACCGGATGGTTCCGGCCATGCGCCTGCTGCGCGGCCGGCACCAGGCCGCCCGGGGACACACCAGCGCGGGCCTGGTCCGGCTGACCGCCACGCGCCTGCACCGTGCCGTCACGCTGCTGATCGACTGGGATAGCGCCGTCGACCAGGGCTGGCCCCGGCTGCAGACACCATCCTTGCCATTACCCAGGCAATTCCGGCGTCCCGGTACCAGGCGCTACGCCGGCTTTCCGTGGTTCAACGGCAAGCTCAACTGACCCGAATTGAGGTACCACCATGCGCACGCTCTTGTATTTCCGGCTGGACGACATCGATACGGCCCGGCGCGCGCTAACGCGATTGGGCGAACTGGCGGATACGGCCGACCGCATCGCGGGGCCATGGTTCTCCCGGGGCGACCACCAGCCCGTTGACGGCTTGCCGGCACCGCGCGCCGGCCAGATCACGTACCGCGATGAAGCCACGATTGGCGGCCTCGTCATCGGGGCACTGCTGGCAGCGTGGGTGTTGTTCCGCTACGGCACACCGGTCAGCGTAGCGGCGGGCGTCGTGGCGTGTGTCGGCGGTATGGCGCTGGGCGCCGTGATCGGAGGCTGGCTTGGCGGCGTGCTCGGCGCCAAAGTCACGCGCGCCGGTCTGCGTCGGCAGCACCGGCAACTGGCGGAGGGGCAGATGCTGATGACCTGTGCCTGCGCAAGCAATGCCAGGGAACGGCTCTGCCAGGCCGTCCAGGAACTGGGCGGCGCGGCCAGCGTGGCTCCGAACATCGACCCGCACAACGCGCCACACAACGGCCTGCTGCCCAACCGCGGCTGGCTGGCGGACCGTCACTGGCCCGCATGGCCCTTCGGCCACGGCCAACGTGCCGTCACCAACCGGAATTGACAATGAGTGAGAGTTTTTTCTATCAAAAATGCCACGTCGTCGTGACGCTGTCCGAAGTTACGTTCGGTAGCTGGGAGTGGTCCTATGCGCTGGATGCGCACGCGAGGTTCACCCGGCGCGACGCCGGCTTCCTCACGCGCGAACTGGCGCTGGCCGACGCGACCCGCGCGGCCAAGTCGCGCATCGCCAGGACCTCGCGCCTGCGCACGATCCGCGCTGACAACACGCCGCTGGCTGCCGCAGCGTAGCCACCGGCAAGGCCCGGCGGCGGCCTGCCGCTTGCCGGGCAACCAGACACACCCAGCCACACCCAAGCTTTACCCTCCCCGCCCCACCCGCTTCGGGCAGGCGCCGCACTTTCCGGCGCGGTCCGCTCCAGCCTAGCCTGCCTTGGCGTACAATACCCGGCTTGACTGGGCAACCTGCCGGGCGTATATGACCTGGCCGGCCCGGCCCCAACGCCCCGCCTCAGTCCGGCTGCTTTCAAACGCGGCCACCTGCCTGCTTTCGCATCGCCTTTTCGCTTCATTCGCCCGTTTCGCTTCAATTTGCCGTCCAGCACGCCATGACAATCGCCCGTACCGAAGACATCATTGCCGACATCCGTGCCGGCCGCATGGTTATCCTGGTTGATGAGGAAGACCGTGAAAATGAAGGCGACCTGGTCCTGGCTGCCGATTTCGTCACGCCGGAAGCCATCAACTTCATGGCCAAGCACGGCCGCGGCCTGATCTGCCTGACGCTGACGGCCGACCGCTGCCGCCAGCTGAACCTGCACCCGATGGTCAGCCGCAACGGCACCCAGCACGGCACCAACTTCACGGTGTCGATCGAGGCAGCCGAGGGCGTGACCACCGGCATTTCCGCCGCCGATCGCGCCCGCACCGTGCAGGCCGCCGTCGCCCGCGACGCCAAGGCCTCCGACCTGGTCCAGCCGGGCCATATCTTTCCGCTGACGGCCCAGCCCGGCGGCGTGCTGATCCGCGCCGGCCATACCGAAGCCGGCTGCGACCTGGGCGCGCTGGCCGGCCTGACGCCGGCGGCCGTGATCTGCGAGATCATGAAGGACGACGGCACCATGGCCCGCCTGCCGGACCTGGTCGAGTTCGCGCAAGAGCACAACCTCAAGATCGGCACAATCGCCGACCTGATCCACTACCGCAGCCGCACCGAGAGCATCATCGAGCGCGTTGGCGAACGCGCCATGCAGACGCCCTACGGCACCTTCCACAGCATCGCCTACCGCGACAAGCCCACCGGCCAGGCGCACCTGGCGCTGGTCAAGGGCACGCCGGAGCCGGAGCAGGAAACGCTGGTGCGCGTGCACGAGCCCTTCTCGGTGCTGGACCTGCTGGAAGTGAAGTGCACCACGCATTCGTGGAGCATCCCGGCGGCGATGAAAGCCATCGCCGAGGCCGACAGCGGCGTGATCGTGCTGCTGAACTGCGGCGACTCGGCCGACCAGCTGTTCACGCAGTTCAGCGCGCTGGACACGCCGCAGTCGCGCCCGCGCCGCAAGCCGGACCTGCGCACCTACGGCATGGGTGCGCAGATCCTGAAGGACGTGGGCGTGGGCAAGATGCGCGTGCTGGCCTCGCCGCAGCGCATGCCCAGCATGACCGGCTACGACCTGGAAGTGACCGGCTACCAACCGATGAACGGCCAGGCCGCCTGAGCCCGGGCCACCCGAACACACCTGCAGCGGCGCAACGGCGCCCTGCCGAACCCGAAAACTGGAGAACTGAACAATGGATCACGGCTTCTACCCCAGCAACCTCGACGGTGAAGGCCTGCGTATCGGCATCGTGCAGGCCCGCTTCAACGAGCCGGTCTGCACCGAGCTGCTCGAAGCCTGCGTGGCCGAGCTGGACAAGCTCGGCGTCGAAGGCGAGGACACCCTGGTGGTAACCGTCCCCGGCGCGCTGGAAGTGCCGCTGGCGCTGCAGAAGATGGCCGAGAGCGGCCAGTTCGACGCCCTGGTCGCCTTGGGCGCCGTGGTGCGCGGCGAGACCTACCACTTCGAGCTGGTCTCGAACGAGTCGGGCGCCGGCATCACCCGCGTCGGCCTGGACTTCAACGTGCCCATTGCCAACGGTATCCTGACCGTGGACACCGACGAGCAGGCCCACGCCCGCACCCGCGAAAAGGGCCGCGACTGCGCCCGCGCCGCGGTGGAGATGGCCAACCTGGTCGTCGCGCTGGATTCGCTGCGTGGCCAGGACGAAGACGAGGACGATGATGAGTGATACGTCCAGCAATGACGCCGGCAAGCCGGCCGGCGGCAAGCCCGCGGCCCGCACCGAAGCCAAGGCGCCGCCCAAGAGCGCGCGCCGCCGCTCGCGCGAACTCGCGCTGCAGGGCCTGTACCAGTGGCTGCTGAACCGCAACGACATCGGCGCGATCCAGGCCCACCTGCATGACGCCCAGGGCTTCAACAAGGCCGATCGCGAGCACTTCGACGCGCTGCTCAACGGCGCCGTGCGCGAGGAAGCCCGCCTGACCGCCGCGTTCGAGCCCTTCCTGGACCGCACCGTGGGCGAGCTGTCGCCGGTCGAGCGCGCCGCCCTGCTGGTCGGCAGCTACGAGCTGGTGCACTGCATCGACATCCCGTACAAGGTCGTGATCAATGAAGCCGTCGAGCTGACCAAGACCTTCGGCGGCGTCGAGGGCTACAAGTACGTCAACGGCGTGCTGGACAAGCTCGCGGCCCAGGTACGCGCGGCCGAGGTCGCGGCGCGCCGCTGAGCCGCAACCAGCCGGACCCAGGCCGGGCCTGCGCGGCCGGCCGTTGCATCACGGGGCACACGCGCGCCCCGGATGAAGACGACACCCGCCCAGGCGGGTGTTTTTGTTCCTACCTACACTTTTTGCTGAACCCCGGATCACCATGGACCTGCAGCGCCTCGCCACCGCCTCCCGCCTCGCCAATATCGAAGCCTTCCACGTGATGGAGCTGGCCAAGCAGGCCGCCGCGCTGGAGCGCGCCGGTCGCCACATCGTGCACATGGGCATTGGCGAGCCTGACTTCACCGCCGCCGAGCCCGTGGTGCGCGCGGCGGAAGCCGCCATGCGCCGCGGCGTCACGCAATACACCGGCGCGCTCGGCATCCACCCGCTGCGCGAGGCCATCGCCGGCTATTACAAGACCACCTACGGGCTCGATATCCCGGCGCGGCGCGTGATCGTCACCGCCGGCGCCTCGGGGGCGCTGCTGCTGGCGTGCGCGGTGCTGGTCGAGATCGGCGCCGAGGTGCTGATGCCCGACCCCAGCTACCCGTGCAACCGGCACTTCGTCGCCGCCTTCGACGGCGCCGCGCGCATGATCCCGAGCGGCCCGGCCGAGCGCTTCCAGCTGACCGCCGCGCAGGTCGAGGCCAACTGGCGCGAGCAAACCCGCGGCGTGCTGCTGGCTTCGCCCTCCAACCCGACCGGGACCTCGATCCTGCCGGACGAGCTCGACCGCATCCTGCAGGCCGTGCGTGCCCGCAACGGCTTTGCCATTGTCGACGAGATCTATCAGGGCCTGTCGTACGACGCCCCGCCGGTCTCGGCGCTGAGCCTGGATGACGACGTGGTCACGGTGAACAGCTTCTCCAAGTACTTCAACATGACTGGCTGGCGCCTGGGCTGGCTGGTGGTGCCGGAGGCGCTGGTCGAGGCCTTCGAGAAAGTCGCGCAAAACCTGTTTATCTGCGCGTCGGCGGTGGCGCAGTACGCGGCACTGGCCTGCTTCACCCCGGAAGCGCTGGCGATCTACGACGAACGCAAGGCCGAGTTCCGCCGCCGCCGCGACCTGATCGTACCGGCGCTGGAGTCGCTCGGCCTGCGCGTGCCGGTGCGCCCGGACGGCGCCTTCTACGTCTACGCCGACTGCCGCGGCGTCAACCACCCCGCCGCCGGCGATGCCGACCGGCTGACACAGGCGATGCTGCACGACGCGGGCGTGGTGATGGTGCCGGGGCAGGATTTCGGGCCGCATACGGCCAAGGACTACATCCGGATCTCGTATGCGACCTCGCGCGAGAATATCGAGGAGGCGATGGCGCGGCTGGGCAAGCTGTTCGCCTGAGCGGCACAACGCGCCAGGCAGGCAAAAGAAAAGCACCCCGCGGGGTGCTTTTCTTTTTGGCGCTGCCAGTGGCAGCGTAGCGTCAGGCGTTGTGCGGCCCGTTGTTCGCTTCCAGCTTCTCGGTCGGTGCGCGCTCGGTGGGCGCCTTTTCGGCCGGCTTGTCGGCATCGGCCGGCACGCCGCGCACGCCGAGCAGCTGGCGCAGGCGGGCACGCTCGGCCAGCACCTTGGCGCCATAGCCGCCGTCGGTGCTGGTGGTGGCGCCGACGTAGTACTTCAGGCCGCCCTCGATCGAGCCGGCGCGGGCGATGCAGTCCTTCAGCACCAGCGCGCCGATCTTGATATTGGCGTACGGATTGAGCGCCGCGGCCACGCCGCCGACGGCTTCGTACTTGTCCCGGTGGACCTTGGTCATGACCTGCATCAGGCCCTGCGCACCCACGCCGCTCTCGGCGTACGGATTGAAGCTGGACTCGATCGCGATCACGCCCAGGATCAGCAGCGGATCGATGCCGACCTCGCGGCCGGTCAGGTAGGCCGCCTTGACCAGTTGCCCGGTGGCCTGCGCCGCCACGCGGTACTTGCGGGCGATATAGTCGGCCACGGCCGCCTGCTCGCGCGCGGAGCCGAGCGTGGCGGTGTTGCGGGCGTCCTGCGCCACGCGCGTGACCGGGATCTTCGCGGCGAGGTGCGCGACCGACGGCACCTTGACGGATGCCGCCAGGCTGTGTTCGTCCACGCCCGACACCGTCGGCAGGCCAGCCCTGCCCAGGCCGAGCTTGGTCGCGGCAACGTCCGCCGAACTCGCCGGCACACCATGGCCGGGCGCAGCGGCGGCCGCCACGGCAGGCGCGGCCGGCATGGCAGCGCTGACCAGCACCGCCGGAGCCTCGTCGCCAGCCAGCAATGCGGCCAGCGTGGTGCGCCATTCCTGGCTCAGCCACAGCGAGATGGCCGAAACGACCGCCACCACGCCGAGGCTGTTCAGCGCGTACTTCAGTGTTGTGCGGCCACCGCGCAATGCGCGGCCCGCGACCGGATGCGCGAGACGGACCTGCAATGCCCGCCTCACTCCGGGTACCGGCTGTCGGAGGCGAACCTGCAAGGCGCGCCCGATGCCGGGAAGATGAAGGGTTTTCCAACCGCTCATGCTTACCTCCATCCGTTGCCCGCTTCGCATGCCAGACTGCGGCAAGCGCCCGATCTCAACGTACTCAAGTAAGGATGCCGCGCCGTCTAGCAGTGACGACCAAGCATCTGTTGGCAGGCGCTCCCCGTGCGCCCAACTGGAAACAGCGTACGCTCTGGGGGAGCGCACCCTGCCACGACAAAACTCACAAATTCGGTCTTTGCTGGAGGGACTTTCAAGCACATTTTCTTTATGTGCACCCCTTGACACAGGGCGAAAATCCATGTTGCGACGCAACACTCCTTTGAGCAAGACCGGATTGTAGGAACGCTGTTATATCTCGTCAAGAATAATAACTACGATTTCTACTACTTATAGTTATTTGTAACAAGAGTCACCATGTCGGCCTCGGATCACTCGATTGCCCGCAAACGCAGGCCTGGCCTTGGCTCGTCGCCGGGAAAAGTACGCTGTCAGCGACAAAAAACTTACAATTTGCGCGGCTTCGCTCTGACGATTTTTTTGCCGCGGCGCCGGTGAATGTGTATCGTCACCGACTTGGACGCCGTCTTGCGGACGCCTTCCCCCGGCCCCGCACCACAACAGAATTCACTATGCAATACAAAGACTTGCGCGATTTCATCGGCCAACTCGAAGGCATCGGCGAGCTGCGGCGCATCGCCCGGCCCGTCGCGCCCAACCTGGAAATGACCGAAGTCTGCGACCGCCTGCTGCGTGCCGGCGGCCCCGCGGTCCTGTTCGAGAAACCCTCGGGCGCCGGCACCAATGGAGGTATCTATAGCGTCCCGGTCCTGGCCAATCTGTTCGGCACGACACACAGGGTCGCACTTGGCATGGGCGCCGAATCGATGGAAGACCTGCGCGACATCGGCCGGGTCTTGTCAGCGCTGAAGGAACCGGAGCCACCGCGCGGTTTGCGCGAGGCCGGCAAGCTCTTCACGCTCGCCAAATCTGTGTGGGATATGGCACCAAAGCGCGTCAACAGCCCGGCTTGCCAGGAGGTGGTGTGGGAAGGCAACGACGTCGACCTGGCGCGCCTGCCGATCCAGACCTGCTGGCCCGGCGATGCGGCGCCGCTGATCACCTGGGGCCTGGTGGTGACCAAGGGCCCGCACAAGAAGCGCCAGAACCTGGGCATCTACCGCCAGCAGGTGATCGGCCGCAACCAGGTCATCATGCGCTGGCTGGCGCACCGCGGCGGCGCGCTCGACTTCCGTGAGCATGCGCTGGCCAACCCCGGCAAGGCCTTCCCGATCGCGGTGGCGCTGGGCGCCGACCCGGCCACCATCCTGGGCGCGGTGACGCCGGTGCCGGATACGCTGTCCGAATACCAGTTCGCCGGCCTGCTGCGCGGCAGCCGCACCGCGCTGGCCGGCTGCCTCACGCCGACGCTGTCCGAACTGAGCGTGCCCGCGTCGGCCGAGATCGTGCTCGAAGGCCATATCCAGCCCGACCCGAACCACCCCTCCGGCTACCAGCATGCGCTGGAAGGCCCATTCGGCGACCACACCGGCTACTACAACGAGCAGGACTGGTTCCCGGTGTTCACCATCGACCGCATCACCATGCGGCGCGACCCGATCTACCACTCCACCTACACCGGCAAGCCGCCCGACGAACCGGCGGTGCTGGGCGTGGCGCTGAACGAGGTGTTCGTGCCGCTGCTGCAGAAGCAGTTCCCGGAGATCACCGACTTCTACCTGCCGCCCGAAGGCTGCAGCTACCGCATGGCGCTGGTGCGCATGAAGAAGCAGTACGCCGGCCATGCCAAGCGCGTGATGTTCGGCGTGTGGAGCTTCCTGCGGCAGTTCATGTATACGAAGTTCATCGTGGTGGTCGATGACGATATCGACGTGCGCGACTGGAAGGAAGTGATCTGGGCCATCACCACCCGCGTCGATCCGAGCCGCGACACGGTGCTGGTGGACAACACGCCCATCGACTACCTCGACTTCGCCTCGCCGGTATCCGGGTTGGGCTCCAAGATGGGGATCGACGCCACCGACAAGTGGCCCGGCGAGACCACGCGGGAATGGGGCACGCCTATCACGATGGATGCCGCGGTCAAGGCGAAGGTCGACACCATGTGGGAAAGCCTGTTCGAGCGTCCGGCCGGCAACTGAGCGTGAGCGCCGTTATCATGTCGGGCTGATGCCGAGTGCCGCTAGAGTCGCCCGACATATCCATCGCCACCATCCGATGCCCGCGACAGACGGCCAAGGAGGAGACAGACATGAGCACCCCCGCCCCTCTCACCGAAGGGAACCTGATGTGGACGCCTTCCGAGGCGTTCCGCGACAGCAGCCAGATCGCCGCCTTCATGCGCTGGCTGCGGGCCGAGCGCGGCCTGGCCTTTGACGACTACGACAGCCTGTGGCAGTGGTCCGTCACCGAGCTGGAAGCCTTCTGGGACGCCGTGCGCGCCTATTTCGACGTGCATTTCGACACGCCCGCGGCGCGTGTGCTGGATCGCCGCACCATGCCGGGCGCGCGCTGGTTCGAGGGCGCGACGCTGAACTACGCGCAGCAGGTGTTCCGCCACGCCGGCCGCGGCGACGCGCGCCAGCGCGCCGCAATCCGCTACGCCGGCGAGGCGCAACCGCTGGCCGAAGTGAGCTGGGCCACGCTCGAAGCCCAGGTCGCGTCGCTGGCCCATGCGCTGCGCCAGATGGGCGTGCAGCGCGGTGACCGCGTGGCCGGCTACCTGCCCAACATCCCCGCCACCATCATCGCCTTCCTCGCCACGGCCAGCCTGGGCGCGGTGTGGTCCGGCTGCGCGCCCGACATGGGCCAGGTGGCGGTGACCGACCGCTTCCGCCAGATCGAACCCAGGGTGCTGATCGCCGTCGATGGCTACCACTACGGCGGCAAGGCCTATGACCGCGCCCCGGTGGTGGCCGAACTGGTCGCGGCCCTGCCCTCGCTGACCGACCTGGTGCTCGTGCCGCAGATCGGCAGCACCGCACCGTCACCCGCCGGCGTGCGCACGCATGCCTGGCCGGACGTGCTGGCGCACGACGTGCCGCTGGCGATCGAGCCGGTGCCGTTCGACCATCCCTTGTGGATCGTCTATTCGTCCGGCACCACCGGCATGCCCAAGCCCATTGTGCACGGCCATGGCGGCATCGTCATCGAGCAGCTCAAGCTGATGGCCTTCCACAACAACCTCGGCCCGGACGACGTCTTCCACTGGTACAGCAGCAGCGGCTGGATCATGTGGAACGCGCAGGTGGCCGGGCTGCTGCTGGGCACCACCATCGCGCTGTATGACGGCAACCCGGCTTTCCCGGATGCGGGCGTGCTGTGGCGCTTCGTCGACGATGCCGGCGTGACCATGTTCGGCGCCGGCGCGGCGTTCTTCACCAATTGCATGAAGGCGGGCATCGAGCCGGCGCGCATTGCCGACCTGTCGCGCCTGCGCGGGCTGGGCTCGACCGGCTCGCCGCTGCCGGCGGAGGCCTACGACTGGATCTACCGCCATGTGCGCGAAGACATCTGGCTGGTGCCGATGTCGGGCGGCACCGACTTCGCCGGATCGTTCGTCGCCGGCTGCCCGCTGCTGCCGGTCTACTCCGGCGAGATGCAGTGCCGCTGCCTGGGCGCCAAGGTGCAGGCCTTCGACGACAACGGCCAGCCGCTGATCGACGCGGTCGGCGAGCTGGTGTGCACCGAGCCGATGCCGTCGATGCCGCTGTTCCTGTGGGGCGATGCCGATGGCAAGCGCTATCGCGACAGCTATTTCGATACCTACCCCGGCGCCTGGCGGCACGGCGACTGGATCAAGATCACAAAGCGAGGCGGCGCGGTCATTTATGGACGCTCGGACGCGACCATCAACCGGCACGGCATCCGCATGGGCACCAGCGAGTTGTACCGCGTGGTGGAAGACCTGCCGGAAGTGCTCGACAGCATGGTGGTCGACCTTGAGTACCTGGGCCGCGAATCCTATATGCCGCTGTTCGTCGTGCTGCGTGAAGGGCTGGTGCTGGACGATGCCCTGCGTGACACGCTGCGCGCGCGCATCCGCGACGCACTGTCGTCGCGCCACGTGCCCAACGAAATCGTGCAAGTGCCGGGCGTGCCGCGCACGCTGTCGGGCAAGAAGATGGAAGTGCCGATCAAGAAGCTGCTGCTGGGCCATGCGCCGCAGGGCATCGCCAACCGCGATGCAATGGCCAACCCGGATACGCTGGACTGGTACTTCGACTACGCCGCGCGTTTCCTGAAGGCGCGGCAAGCCGAATCCACCACTGTGTAGCGTTAGCGGCGGCCGCTAGAACTCCACATCCAGTTCGCTGATTTCGTCGGGTTCCTCGCGCGCCGCCGCGATCCATTCCTGCAGCTCCGGCATCGCCAGGATCTGCTTGCAATAGGCGACCGGCTCCGGATCGAGCATCACGCCGTAGGTGACAAAGCGCGTCACCACCGGCGCGTACATGGCATCGGCCATGGTGCGCGTGCCGAACAGGTACGGCCCGCCGTAGCGGGTCAGGCATTCGGTCCAGATCGCCGTGATGCGGTCGATGTCCGCCTGCGCACGCGACCACACCTTCATCCCCGGGAAATGCCCTTTCAGGTTCATCGGCAGCGCCGAGCGCATCGCGGCAAACCCTGAGTGCATCTCGCCACAAATGGCGCGGCAGTGAGCGCGCGCGGCGCGGTCTTCCGGCAGCAGGCCGGCCTTGGGGCGGATCTCGTTCAGGTATTCGGCGATCGCCAGCGTGTCCCACACCGTCACGCCCTGGTGGCGCAGGCAGGGAACGAGGATCGACGGGGACAGCAGCAGGATCTCGGCACGCGCCGCGGCGTCGTCGGGCGGCACCAGCACTTCCTCGAATTCCAGGCCGGCAAAGCGCGCCAGCAACCAGCCGCGCAGCGACCACGAAGAATAGGTCTTGCTGCTGATTGTGAGTGTGGTCTTGCTCATCACGCCTCCTTAGCCGCGCCTCGGAGCCCGTCGGCGCGTTCGCGATATCGGTGTCGCATCCTGAGGCCAGCGCGCCGCGCACCCATGCGGTGCGCTCATGCGGCACCAGTCTGGCGCCGGCGGCCCGGTTCGTGCAACGATGCGGCGCCATGCCGCTGCCGCAGGCGCATCTTGCACAACTTGTGCACGCTCGTGCCCGCCTTTCGCGTGGCACCGCGCAAAGCGCGTGCCAAGCGCGTGCCGATGGCATATATATTGCGGAATGCGGAAACCAGAATGACGGGGGCCGAGCCATGCTGTACCAGGCGTACCAGACCTACGCGGACATGATACTGCCGGCGTGCACGGTGGCGGAGCTTGCTGCCGCGACGCTGGCGGCGAGCCCCAGGCCAGGCGGTTTCGACGGCGCGCACCGCCTGCGCGCCGTCTGCGAGCTCATCGCGCTGGCGCGGCTCACGCATCACCGGCCGGCCTTCGGCATCGACAGCACAACCGTTGGCGGACGGCCGGTGCAGGTCACCGAGGAGGTTGTCGCGCGCACGCCGTTCTGCTCGCTGCTGCACTTCCGCCGCCACGGCATCGTTGGCCAGCCGCGCGTGCTGCTGGTGGCGCCAATGTCCGGCCACTTCGCCACGCTGCTGCGCGGCACGGTCCAGACCATGCTGGCCGACCACGACGTCTATATCACCGACTGGCACAACCCCCGCGACATTCCCTTGCTGGCCGGGCGCTTCGGCTTCGATGAATTCGTGCAACACTTGATCGGCTTCCTGCAAGCGTTGGGCGGCGGCACACACGTGGTGGCTATTTGCCAACCTACCGTGGCGGCGCTGGCGGCGGCGGCCATCATGGCCGAGGACGGCGACCCCGCCCAGCCGCCCAGCCTGACGCTGATGGCCGGCCCCATCGACGCGCGCGTCAACCCGACCAAGGTCAACGAGCTGGCCACCAGCCGGTCCCTCGACTGGTTCGAGCGCACGCTGATCGGCATGGTGCCGCTGCGCTTTGCCGGCGCCGCGCGGCGCGTCTACCCGGGCCACGTGCAGCTGCTGGCCTTCATGAGCATGAACCTGGAGCGGCACGAACAGGCGCTGCGCGAGCTCTACGCGCTGCGCGAGCGCGGCGAGCACGACAAGGCCGACGCCATCCGCGACTTCTACATCGAGTACTTCGCCACCATGGACCTGACGGCGGAGTTCTACCTGGAAACCGTCAGCCTGATCTTCCAGCGCTTCCTGCTGGCGCAGGGCCTGCTCGACGTGGGCGGGCGCCGTGTCTGCACGCGCGCCATCCACCGCACCGCGCTGCTCACCGTCGAGGGCGAGCGCGACGACATCTGCGCGATCGGCCAGACCGTGGCCGCGCAGGAGCTGTGCACCAGCCTGCCTCCCTACCTGCGCATGCATCACGTGCAGACCGGCGTCGGGCACTATGGGGTTTTCAACGGCACGCGGTGGGAGACGCAGGTGTACCCGCTGGTGCGCAACACCATCTACACCACCAGCTGAGACCGCTGCCGCCAGCGCGCTGGCATATCATGGCGGCTGCGCCGGGCGTCACGCGGACGGCGCAGCGCCAACGATCATCATGCCATTGCTTCCGACACAAGACTTCCAGGGCCAGCCGCTGGTCCGGGTCGGCGATGCCGACAACTTCCTGCTGCTGGCCCCGCAACATGGCGCCCGCCTGGTCCGCTGGGTGCATCGCGGGCAAGACATCCTCCACTGGCCCGACAACGCCGACTGGAGCCGCCCGGCCAAGGTGCGCGGCGGCAACCCGCTGCTGTTCCCGTTTATCGGCCGGCATTTCGTCGAGGGCAATGCCGGGCAATGGCGGGACGAGACCGGTGTCGTGCATTCGCTGGCCCAGCATGGCTTTGCTCGCGACCTGCATTTCGATATCGCCGCCATCGATGCGCAGGCGATCACCATGACGCTGCGCGACAGCGACGCGACGAGGGTGGGCTACCCGTACGCGTTTGTCTTCGACGCGGTCTACGCCCTGCTGCCTGACGGGCTGGAAGTCACGCTGCGCACCACCAATACCGGCGAGCGGCGCCTTCCCTGCTACCCGGGCCATCATTTCTATTTCGCGTTGCCGCACACGCAGCGCGCATCCGCGTCCCTGACACTGGCCCGCGCCGACCGCGTGCGCCAGTTGCCCGATGGCAAGCCCGGCCCCGCAGAGGCCGGCGAAACCACATACCGGCTCGACGATCCGCGCCTGCAGGACACCTTCCACGTCTTTACCGACGGCCCCGCCGCCACGCTGGCGATGCCCGATCGCACCATCGCATTCGAACTCGACCGCCCCGGCAGCGCGCCGTGGCATGCCGTGACGACGTGGTCCGAGAGCGAGGCCTCGGACTTCTACTGCGTGGAACCATGGGTAGGACTGCCCGATGCCATCCACCACGGCCAGGGGCTGCGGTGGATCGAACCGGGGCAAGCGGAAAGCGCGGTGTGCCGGCTGCTGGTGACGGGCTAACCAACCCGGCGCTGCTGGCGCTATAGGTAACTCATCAAGATCTACCGTCATTCCCGCGCAGGCGGGAATGACGATGGTGCGAGAGTTTCAGTGCTCGAAATCCAGCCCGCCGATCAGGATCGCCGGGTCCACCTGCGACAGCGAGCCGAAGTCGATGCCGCGCGACTCCTGCCACGCGCGCAGCTTGCCCGGCAGCGCCGCAAGATAGCCAGCAAAGCGCGCCTCGCCGCCGGCCGCGAACAGGCGCTGCACTTCCAGCCCGTCCCATGCCAGCGTGATATCGAGCGCAAACGGATGGCGCCGCAATTCGGCCGGCCCTTCGCCGGTCAGGCGCAGGCGCGCGGGCCGGTTGGGGCCATCGGCCGGCAAGGTGTGGAGTTGCACGCGCCGTTGCAGCTTGCCGATGGTCTCGGCGATGCGCGGCAGGCATTCCGCTTCAAAGCGGGCGAAAAGATCCGTGGTCAAGGTGGGGGCGTCCTGACGTTGCGAGTTGGGCGATGGCGGCACTCTGCCGTGCGCCATGTTGCCAGCAACTATACGCCGGGCCGCAGTGGCCAACGAGCCTTGGACAGGATTGGCGCCCGTTCGTACGCAAGCAGGGGCAGCACGGGCGTGGGCCGCGGCCCTCGATCTTCACCCGGGGTCAGACGTCGGATTTCCGCTCACAGCTTGCTGTGCTTCGAAGCTACCGATATCGTCGCGAGCCTTGGGAAGGCCATGGTCAAGCGCGGCTTCAACCGTTGGGAAGAGCTCCGTCCCTACGTTGAATTCATAGGAGGTCACCGTCTGGAAGCCCGGACGCACTGGGGCTCCGTCGCTGCGTGCCAGGGTGTACCGCACGGAATATCCCGTGACTTTACCCGCCTCGCTACCCTCGCATTTTGGTTCTGCCCGAATCGAAACCAGATACTGGCCAACGACTACATCTCTTTGCATGGCTACCTCCGTTCCATAGAGTCGTTGCACCGCGGAACCAGTATGGCAGCGAGCCCTATGCCGCCCTTCGCAGTATAGGCGTCGGCCAATACGGCGATGATTCATACGTGAACAGTCTGCTGAGGCGGTCGCTCGGTCGGGCACGAGTTTTTCCCGTCAGTTTTGGTAGTTGCAAGGAATATCACGACGGTCGTCAATAGAAAAGAAACCAGTGGAATGGGGAACGTGCAAATCATCTCGGGTGAACCATAGTCCAGGCTGCTGGACATGCGCGCAGGGATGCTCAGTGCGCGGCACAGGGCGATCATCAGGTGGGCGAAATCCCTGCAGACGCCGGTGCGCTTCACGATGGTATCGGCCGCCGAGGTGCGTTCGTTGGTTGAGCGCGCCAGGAAGCGCACGTGATTGCGTACCCACTCACGAACGGCGTAGACGCGCGCGTAGCCCTGCATGCCGCCGAACTCGCGGTTGGCGAACTCCATCAGGCGGTCGGATTCGCAATTCCGGCTCGGCGCCAGGTAAGGCAGGACCCGAACGGAAGTTCGGTGACGGGCACCTCTGACAGCTTGTGGCCCTCTTCCCGGTGTTGATCGATGTCGACGATCGCCTCATAGCGGATGGCAAGACGGCCCTTGGGCGCGCGCAGCCTGAGTAGCCGGTTGGCCAGCACGGGATCAGTCCGGTTGCATGCGGCCTCATGGACGCTTTCGATCAACCGGCTGCCTCAGGAGTGGCGGCTGTATCCCGGTTCGCACCCGCCCAAGAACACCTCCGATCACGATGGCGATCGTGCCGCTTAGGACGAAGACGAGGGAAATTCCCAAAAGTTTGGCTAGCGCCGCGCCTGCCAGCGGTCCCAGTACCAGGGCCGCGAGCTGCACGCTCCTGGCAGTGGCGCTGACAGTCCCAATTGACTGGATCTGGCATTGTTGCTGCATGGCGACCACGAAGCTCATGGCGGTCAGACCGTAGAAGCAGCCGTTTGCTACCCAGAATGCCAACAACAGCCACACCGGCATGCCGATAGCCGCCCATGCCAGCAATCCCGGGATCGCCACAGTCAACCCAAAACCCGCCAGGCCGACGGTTGCCGTGCAATGCCTGCTTCCCGCATGAACCCGCTTGAAGATCAGGGCGCCAAGAATGGCACCGGCCGCGGTACTACTGACGATCATGCCGAAGGTGGCAGCGGGCATGCCTTTCTCTTTCAGGAAAAGCGCAAGCAAGGGGTCATACAAGCCAAGAATTGCCGTCTGGGAGACGGCAGCGACGAAAGCCCGCCGGAATACTGCGTTGTCGCGCATCAGCAAGAACAGTGCATGGAGGTGGCGGCGTGCCTGCTTGCCGGCTACTTCACGCTTCGACATGCCGACATGCTTTCGTAGCAGGTACACACACAGGACGCCGGCCAGCCCCAACGTCGCGGACAGGCTGAATCCGGCCATCGGATGATGCAGGCTTGCCATGCCCGCTCCCACCAGCGGCGCACATATCTTGGTCAACTGATCGATGGTGGTCATGATGCTGGCGTTGGAAACAAACTGTTCTTTCGACAGAATCATCCGGACAATGACCTGCTCTGCGGGCATGGCACCAAGGTTGGCCAGGCCTTTGAGGAAGACCAACAGAACAAAGAGGTGAATGTCAGGGGCGAAGAGCAGCAGAAGGGAAGTGAGAGCGCGCGCCAGGTAGCTGACGGCAAGCATGGCGACAGGATTCACACGATCCGCGAGCGCGCCAAAGAAGGGCCCGAGAACTAATCCCGGCAGGCCATACAAGGCGGATGCGACGCCGATGGTGGCCGCATCGGCGTGCCAGTAGTACCCAAGCAGAGAAAAGACCAGCGTGAAGTCCACCCAGAGAATGGTCGAACTCAGCACGCGGGCGGCAGTAAGTGTGCGGTACCCCGGCACCGACTGCAGGTTGGTCATACGGTCATAGTGTTTGTGGACCTGCGGGGATCCCGACTGAACAGCACGCTGTTGATAGCGAAGCCATCCAGCCCCATGCTCTCCGCGTAGCGTACAAGATCGGATGTCCGATTGATGAAGCCAGTACCGTTGAAGTTCAGCGACGTGTTGCATAGCACCCCGAAATGCGTCAGCGCCTTGAACTCGGAAAGCAGTCGATACAACATTGGATTCTGTACGGCATTTACGGACTGGACCCGGGACGACCCGTCGACGTGGGTAACGGCCCGCAGCCGGTCGCGGGATTTCACCTTGCAGAAATAGAGCATGTACGGACTCGGGCGTTCCAGATCAAAGTGGGTCGCGATCTCTTCCTCCAGACATACAGGGGCAATTGGCCGGAAGGATTCTCGTCGCTTGATCGTATTCAGTCGGTCGAGCATCGTCTCGTCGAACGGCGCAGCGAGAATGGAGCGGTTTCCCAACGCTCGGGGCCCCATCTCGGCACGGCTGGCAGCCCATCCCAGTACGTTGCCGCGCCGCAGCGCATCCGCGATGGCTTCCGTTCCGCCAGGCATCCGCGTGAACGGCCCCCAAGCTGGCGCGCCGTCGCGTATCCCACGTCATCCACAAATGTCTGGCCGCAATAGACGTTCCAGTTAAGCTTTGCATTCCCAGTAAGGTGCCATTGCGCATCGGCGGCCGAGCCGAGCGCGGAGCCGACGTCATTGGCACATGGAGGGATGAAAACATCGGAGAACAGCCCGGAATCCAGCCAGCGGCGATTCCATTCGCAGTTCAGTCCGCACCCGCTCCCAATCAGCAAGGAACGTTTCTCCCGCACCAGTTGGATTTTTCACACGTTCCCCTAGGCCGTGGAAATGACGTGCGCCGCCCTGCGGCAGGCGCGCAGTGCCACCTTCCACTTCGCCGCAGCGAGCTCGAGTGACACCGCCAACACCAGTACGTCACTACTACCCGTGTATGACTGATCGGTACGCATGATGTTCCTCCTGTGTGCAAACCTCAGCAGCTGATTGTAGGCGTCAGCTCGTGGAGTGCTTCGCTTCATAGGATCTACAGACGAATATCAACGGAAGTTGGCGTGGCGAATAGCTTGGGTTCCTTGCCTAGCGGAAACCCGATCACGTACAGGACGTTAGCTGGCATTGGCCTGTCCGGGTCCGAGCCCCCCTTCAGCAGCACTTTGCGCTCGGCATAGCATAGCGAAACGCCAAGAGTCTTGAGCACATCGATATTGGCTTGCATCGTGTCAGACGCCTCGCGCTTCTGCGCTTCGCTGTAGGCGTCCAGGCCATCCCGGTAGTTGCGGAAGTATTCCATCAGCGCGGCGAAGCGTTTATCCGCTTCGCTGCCCATCTCGAAGGCCAGCTGCGACATGTCCATCGTGCTGGTCTGCGCCAGCTCCGCCAACTGCTTACCCGTGGTCAGCCGAATCGCTGCGAAGGTGACGGGCTCCTGGTCGAACTGTTCCTGCGCAGCCTTGAGTTCGTCCTCCGGTGGAATCGCGAATGGCTTGTTGAGCGCGTCGATGTCCAGGAAATCGAACGCGCTGGCCAGCGCCCGGCAGGTGTCGGGGCCGGCGGGCCAGCCTTG
Organism: Cupriavidus sp. DF5525; assembly: GCF_040149425.2. Classification (NCBI taxonomy): domain Bacteria; kingdom Pseudomonadati; phylum Pseudomonadota; class Betaproteobacteria; order Burkholderiales; family Burkholderiaceae; genus Cupriavidus; species Cupriavidus sp. DF5525. Next base: position 3,592,266 of record NZ_CP168265.1, read on the forward strand.
CTCGACGCGCTGAACGGTTCGCACGTTGAGTCCGGCGATCACGGCCAACTGCTCCTGAGTCCATTGCCGGGCGTCGCGGAACACCTTGATGCACACAGCCAGCTCGGCGGGGGTCAGCAGGCGGACTGGCGGCGTGTTTTCCGTCGCGTTCATTTCGTTGCTCCTTCGTTATCGAGCGACGTGACCAGCACGGCTGGCCACGCCATTGCGCATGGCATGGCCGCATCTGGCGAGGGGCCAGAATGCAAGCAAGAATCCGACAGCGGCCAGCACTGCCACATAGTGAGCAGGCGCCATGGTGTCGTGCTGCAGCCACAGCGTGAGAATCATCGGCGTGAGGCCGCCAAAGACTGCGTAAGACATGTTGTAGGCAAACGAGAGACCAGTGAAGCGCACCGGTGCCGGAAAGGCGCGCACGCCGGCAATCGGCACGGTGGCGATGGTGCCGACGAACAGACCCAGCAGCCCGTAATGCCAGAACAGCGTGGCAGGCGTGCCGGGCAGGCTGCCGTAGAAGAGGTACGCGGTCATGAACAGTCCGCTCCAGCCGATCAGCATGACGGCCCGGGTGCCGATGCGGTCGCATGCCCAGCCGACAATCACGCAACCGATGGTCAGCATGAGGGTGGCGAACGCATTGGCCTCGAGCGCAAGCGCGGCGGGAATGTGATGCACCTTCTGCAGGTAGGCGGGCGTGTACAGCACCACCACGACGATAGCGGTAGAAAGTACCCAGGTCAGCAGTGCGACGAACAGGCTGGCCGAGCGGTGCTCGCGCAGCACGGTACGGATCGGCAGTTCGCGCGCCAGGTTGCTGCGGTCAGCCAACTCGCGGAACACGGGGGTCTCATGCAGAAACCGGCGCAGGTACACGGACACCAGTCCGAAGACACCGCCCAGGAGGAAGGGAATGCGCCAGGCGAAGTCGCTCACCTGCTCAGGCGAGTAATGGCGATTGATGGCGACGGCAACGAGCGACCCCAGCAGGATGCCGCCCGTGATGCCAGCGGTCAGCGTGCCGATGCCGAAACCGTAATGCCGGCTCGGCACGTGTTCGCCGACAAACACCCAGGCACCGGGCATCTCGCCACCGATGGCCGCGCCCTGCAGCACGCGCATCGCCAGCAGCAGCAGCGGCGCGGCTACGCCGATGCTGGCGTAGGTGGGCAGCAGGCCGATCATCAGCGTGGGCGCGGCCATCAGCAGGATGGAGAGGGTGAACATGCGCTTGCGGCCCAGCCGGTCACCAAAGTGTGCGATCACGATGCCGCCCAGCGGCCGTGCCAGGTAGCCCGCGGCGAAAATGCCGAACGTCTGCAGTTGTCGCAGCCAATCTGGCATGTCGGGCGGGAAGAATAGCGCGCCCAGCACCGTGGCGAAGAAGACGTAGATGACGAAGTCGTAGAACTCGAGCGTGCCGCCGAGGGCGGCGAGACCCAAGGTCTTGTAGTCGCGCGCAGCCAGCGTGCGTGCCGGAGCGGGTAAGACGCCGCCCGGTACGCTCAGGGGATTCACATTCGGTTCTTGTTGTGGATTCACGTTCGGTCCTCGTCAGGTTGTGATCAATGGACTTCGGTCAGGGCTGGTCCTTTTGAGACCCAGACCCCATCGTTTGCGCGTGAGGGATGCCGATCAGGCATCGTCCGGTGCGCCACGCCCGCATGGAAACGGTCAGTTGCTGCGCGGACATCAAGCCGTGCGCACCGTCTTTCTATGCTGGCCGGTTTTGTGCGGAATCGAAGCCCCTGCTGCAACCAATGAGGCGCAGCAGAGGGCGGCCGGTCCGGCTAGCGGAATGGCCGGCGGGTTCGGTCAGTCGGGGATTGAACCGTCTACCTGCGCCAGCTGCGCATACGCCGATAGCGATCGGTTTGGCCGGAAGTACAGGTCGCGAAGAATCGGCCTTTTGAGCGGCCCAACGATGGATGCCAGGTCGGACAGCTTTACATGGCCCAGTTCGGGCATGCCAATACCCACGTCGCATAAACCGTAGGCGGTGTCACCATCGGCGGGGTCGAGCGCAGCCAGTAGCCAGGTCGCATGTGCGTCAGGGGTAAACAGCCGCACTACGGGCAGCGGATCGCCAGCGTGGCCGGCTACGTACGCGTGGCCGTTGGCGAGCAGTTGTGCTCGTTGCTCCGCGGTGATGAGGGGTTGGATCATGGTCATTACCTCCTGGAAGGTTCACTGCAAGTCAGAGCTAGACAATATTGGGCGCACGCTGCGCCGAGAAAGTGCTCAACAGCTTTGCCTGCGCCGCAATGGCACCCGCAGTCCGATAGCGTAGTCCTATGAAGTGCACACGCTGGGATGGCGTGGTCCACCGCACATTGATAAGGATGTCTAGAGCCTTATCCTGAGCTAGCTAAGTTTAAACTATAAACGATATTTTTAGCCCATACGGTTGATCGCAAGAACGGCACGTCAACACAGAATGGCGAAATGCCTACCGATGCCGACAAGCAAGCCTTTTCTAATCGCCTGCGCTTGGCGCTACGCCGCGCCGAGCAGGAGGTTTCCGGCCCGACCGAACTCGCGTTGCAGTTCAATCTTCGCTACAGATCGGGCACGCCTGTCACGGCACAGACCACGCACAAGTGGTTGTCAGGAAGGTCGATTCCGACCTCAGACAAGATCGCAGTTTTGGCCGAATGGCTTCAGGTGACCCAGCATTGGTTGCACCATGGGCCGCCCCCGGTCACCAAAGGTCAAGAACCGCGAAAGGCCGAGAAGGTGGGCCCTGAGCTGCTAGCATTAGCCCACAAGATTCAGACCTTGACCCCTCACCGACGATATCTCATCGAGGAATTGGTAGAGCAGTTGCGCCAAGAAGCCTAATAGGCGGCTAGCACAGGGGCCCGCGACGCAGCATTTGTCAATGGTGTAGAGCGCCATGGTTCGCTCTCACTATGCATGCAAGGTCGGACAGCTACACATGGCCGAGTTCGGGCATGCCGATACCCACGTCGCACAGGCCGTAGGCGGTGTCACCATCGGCCGGGTCGAGCGCGGCCAGTAGCCAGGTCGCATGCGCGTCCGGAGCAAACAGTCGCACCACAGGAAGCGGGTCGCTAGCCTGGCCGGCTGCGTACGCTTGGCCGTTTGCGAGCAGTTGCGCGCGTTGTTCCGCGGTAATAAGGGGTTGGATCATGGTCGTTGCCTCTTGAAAGGTCCTCTCCACGGTGGAGCGAGGAGAACTGTGGCCCTTGGCGCGGACCGCCCCCCCCCAACACGGGCCGGTGCGGGCCAGCGTTGACGGCAAGGGGCGTGCGCCAGCGTTGAGCACTTTTCCGCAGTGGAGTGAATCGTAATGGCGGTCATTACCGGCACGAAGCCCAGGAAGCGCGGATGAGCTTGCCGGGGTTTTACGGGAGCGCCAGATCCACGCGTCCCGTGTGCGCGGACAACCAAGCTGTCTTCTCAAAGGCAGCCTCCACTGCTGCTGCCTCGGCGGCAGCAATGTCGACCCCGCTCGATGTTCCGTAGCTTCAGGCCCCCGGCCGCCACCATCAGCAGCGGCATCGGTACTCCACCTTATCCTAAGCCGAGGGGGAAATCAACCATTTTGGTCCAATGTATTCCAGTTAGGATGTTCATCGCAAGTGGAATAGATACCACCATTGTGTCCTATGCCTATTCGATCAACACCATTTGGCGAAGATGCACAGGACGCAGCCATTGCGGCCCGTGTTGGATCTGCTATTGCCGCGCAACGACGTGCTCGCGGCCTGACTCAGGCGAAGCTGGCGGAGATGATCCACCTGGAACAGGAAGCGGTCAGCCGCTGGGAACGCGGCACTCGTGTTCCAACGCTATATCGCCTCCAGCAACTAAGCGATGCACTGGAATGCAAGGTGGATGATCTATTGCGTCGGGGCTCAAGGCATATTGATGACCAGACTGCTGTGGTGTCAGATGCCTTGAAGGACCTAGAGCCGGATGAACGAGCGCTTGTGATCAGCTTTGTTCAGCAATTCACTGATCTCCTGCGGTCCAAACATTCCTCGCGTAGTCCACGCCGCAAGTGACGGCTCACATGCAATAGCGAGCAGGGGCTACTGACCTTGCCGGCCCTAAGCATTCGAAATTCGACACTCCATTTCGCCAGCAAGTTGCCTGCCTCGAGGCCGGCAATGTCCTCGCACAGCAGATGCCGCTCTAAAAAATCGCCACAGGAAGGTTAGCCACGAAGTGTTCGCTCGCAATCTCCACAAGGGCCTCTGTTCACCCTGAGGGGCAGTGGATACACATTCAGCCGGCCCTGACCGGTACATTTTGTGGTACACCAATGCGGTGAGCGGCCATCGCGCATAGTTGCTGGAAAAGCCCAGGGTCCGGTAACGAACACGGTATCCAACCCGCTTACCAGGCGTTGGATTCATTCGTGCGGTACGGCTCGGAAAGCGCGGCACCAACAAGAGCGTCAATCTAGGTATGCGCCCACGAGAGTAAGGAATCGCACATATTGCCGGCTTCCTCGCGCTCACTCAGAAAATGGGCGTCAAAGTCAGACGGAACGCCGATGAAGATTGAAGTTACGTCCCCGCTTGCGTCGCAGTCCTTCCTTCAGCTCCATGGAAGATGCCCACTGCAAAAGCTTTTGCTGTTTAGCCTGAGACCACGCGGTGACTACTGCCCAGAACCTGCGGACAGGGAGAGCGACAGGTAAGGGTTGTTCGGCGGCATATCGGAGAACAGGACTCGCGGGTCCTCCAACAGGTAGCCATGAAGTCTCCGCGACTTCCGCGGCCCCTTCACTGTGCAGGTCCAGATGTTCAGGCCGGCCTGCTGCTTGCGGTGCAGTTGCAGCTTCTCGAACCGTTTCTGCACCCATTGCCAATCTGCCACTTGGTTTTGCTTGGCAAGGAAAGCAGTCTTGGGATGTTCCTGGGCATAGCGCTGGAACACACACGGACTCACCAGATAGACGGTATCGGCGACCGTATGCACCAATGCCTTGGCGTCATTGATGATGAGCGCGCGCTCTTCGATGCGCCGACGCAGCCAGGCAACAAAATGCTCGCCTGACGGCGTTTCCTCCTGCCCCGAAGTCAACGCGGGCGCCAGCGACACCGAGCCGGTTGGCGCCCTCGCCTCTCCCGACTCGAGAACCCGGTCGTCCAGAACTGGGGGACGGAATGCGATGGCTGATGAGGAAGCGGCCGACGCCGCGCTGGGAGGGGCAAGCAGATCCACCAAGGCTTCGACGCTATCGCCCGTTGGCTGGCCGGCGGACGAAGGCCCAGATGCGGGCGAACTCGCAGCGATTGGCAGGGATGCGAGAATCGTTGCCTCTCCCTCTTCCTGCACCACCGTTACCGTACCGGTGAACGATGGGGGCCGCTCATCTCCTTCCCAAATCAGCGAGGGCGCGAGGCGCAGAAGCGTGAAGGTATGGGACCAACCGACATCGCTTGTCACGGTACCTTTCCAGATCGCCTTGCCGTCCGGCGTGGCCAAGGCGATGCCATGGTCCTGCAGCACGTTGAAGACGGCGGTGTTGCTGGAAGGAATGCCGTCGATGCCCTGCGACAACAGGTGTGCGCGCAGCTTGTCGGAAACAGTCTTGCTCACCAGCCAGAGCGCGTCCTGGGTCAACCAGCCGTCCGAAGCCTGAGGCTGGTTCAACTTGAACTCCTCCTTGAGCAGGTAGCGCAGGCCGTCCAGCAGCTTGCGCTGTAGCGCGTTCCTGGGGGCAGCCAGAGCCTTACTCGGATCGCCGCCGAGTTCCTGCGCGACCGAGGCCTGATCGGCCTGGACCACCAGTTCGCCCAGCGTGCCGGCGTGCTCGTCCTGGCCGGCCAGGACATAAAGCAAGGCGGACCACAGGTCGGGATACTCACTCAGCCAGTCGAAGATGTCCGTATCGAGCAGTCGTGCGTACAGCAACCCGGTTGCCGCGCCGTGAAGCCGGTACTCGCGATCCTTGCGGTAGCGGAAGCGGTATGGCCGCCGCAGCGGGCCATGCCAAGGGTGCCAAACAGTGCCGTCGCCATACTCGACATGCAGATCCACGGCGATCTTGCCGACATCATGCAGCAGTGCCGCGTAGGCGGTGCCTGCGGTCCAGGCTTCGGCCTGCGCGGCTTGGGCTTCCGGCGTAGCACCGGCCGGCAGGAGATGGGATTGCCGCAACTTCAGCGCGTAGGCGACGATTTCCAGGCCGTGGTCTAGCATGCCGCCTGGGTAGGCATGGTGGTGGCATTCCGAGGCCGGAAACTGTTGGACCAGCTCGGCGTAGCGTTCCAACGGCGCGAGGTACAACGTAGCGAACTGGTTGCGGGAGACGGAAGTGCGCTGCCAAATGTGCTCCAGCAGCTTCTGTCGGCGCGGTGTCGCTAGCAGGGACGCGGCCGATTCCGGCCGCGTCAGCCCTTTAGGCGGATCCAAGGTAGGTGTGGACCGAGTGTCGGTATTTGGCGGCACTCTCCTGCGTAGGAACAACGAAAGCATGGCGAATCCCGGATGACGCGCAGACCTTTGGACCTTTGGATATAGGGCAACGGCTCTTCTCAGGCCACAGCCAATGCGGCCTTGGCCCAGGTCGGATTGAAGCCGGAAGGCTGGCTGTGCCAGACCTACGAAGCTGACTCCTAGAACAAGCGTCATGCTGAACCCGAACCATAATGAATAAATCGCGCAAGCGTATGCCGAGGTGCCCGCGGAGGTCGTCGAGCCGGAGAGCGCCCAACATGCGAACCTGCGCGACCCCACCGACCAGCCTCGTGCTGCTCACGTTGTTGGCGGCAAAGGCCGACTACCTGCTCACCGGCGACAAGGAGCTGCTGGCCGCCAGTACCCCATCCTCACGCCTGCGGAATTTTGGGCACGCCACGGAGTCTGATTGGATGTTGCAGGAAAATCGGCCTCTCGGTTGAAAAACCGTGCAGGATTCAAGAACAAGTATCGAAGGACACGGCAGGACGAGCATGAGGTAGCCACGATGAAACACGTTGCACAAACCACTTTCGCGGAGGGTGTGGGCCGGACCTTGGGCCGGCTGTCGCGGCGTGTCATGCGCCTGGGTAGGAAGGCGATTGGCTGGCTGACGGCGCATGGGCTGGCACCTGGCGTTGCCAAGGTGGTGGTGCTGGTCGCCAAGCTCGTTGCACTCGGACTGCTGCTCTACATCGTCTTCTGGCTGTTACTGCTGCTCACGTTCGCTGTGGCGGCGGCTCGGGTGGTTCGGAACACCGAATACGGTGAACCAGAGGAATGGGCGATCGGGGAGCAAGCTGAGTACAAGAAGAATCCAGGATACCACCCCATTCTTTACAACGACACTCCAGACCCCCAGTATTACGACCCCCGGTTTGACAAAGACTGAAGTCCGGCAAGCGGAGAGGCAGGTATTCACCTGAGCTTTTTCGACACGACCCCCGCCCCCTTTCCTCCGGCTTGACTCGCTGGCCGCGTGGCATCTGAAAGACCTTGGAGCACGCTTCCGGCATGTACGCCTACCCAGGACAGAGCCGCCACCCAAAACGTAGGCAGCACAATAAACATCGTCGCCATGACGAAGTTCAGCAGCATGTCGCCGAAGGCATTGTTCAAGCCGATCAAGGGATCGAAGTTCGAGTGCGGTCGGCTCGCACCGAACCCCCAGCCATAGAGCGCATCGAGGATCGTGCTGTCCAGCCAGCGCGCAAGCTGGAACCAGAAATCCACGAAGAACAGCGCGAACTCGACGCAGCTCACGGCGACCACGGCCTTCAGCTCGTAGGTGCCGAACAGCAGCACCAGCGGGATGCAGATGACGAGTGCCATCTTGAGCAGCGACAGCACCATCGGCAGCGCCTGGCGCATCACGTCCATGGCTGGGAAGAAAGCAGGCGACCCGGCGGCCAGGCCGAGATCGCCGGTGCCGCGCGCCACAATGTTGGGCAGCGTCTTCTCGATCTGACCGCCGTAGTCGGTATAGACGGCCCCCTGGTTCATCTTCTGCTGCCGGGGCGAGACGACGGCGCGGACCACTGAGTCGTTGACCTCATTCTGCGAGAGGAACCCCGCCCATCGCCCGATACGAGAGAGCAGATCGGGATCGACCTGGGCCAGCAGGCGTGCGCGCAGCCCACTGCTGCCATCGGACCACCATTGCCGGCAGGTCGGATAGCCGCCGCCACTGTCCACCTGGGCCAGCCCCGCATCGCGGGACGCGTCGTAAGGCCAAGCCGTGCGCGGCGTGCTCGAATGGTAGGTGTCGTAGAAGCCGGCGGTGTTGAGGAAGTGGCCCGAACCGATCCAGGTGACGTCGTTCATCTGTTCGTCGGAGAGCGTCGGCCGGCTTATGAACAGCTTGGCGCGCGAAGGGCCGTAGCAATCACGCACGAAATCCCCGACTTCCTGGGCCAGCACCGGGTTATCGATGCGCGTGCCGTCCACATCCATGCGCATCTGCCGCAGGTCCGTTCCACAAGGAATCGCCGCCACCGCGGCGCCTGTGACGGCCTTCGAGATGGCGTGCATGAAGAACCACCACACCGGGACCAGTGCGCTCTGGTTGTTAAGCGTCGTATAGGCGCTGGACCAACCCGTATCAGCCGGCTGGGGGACATTGACTTGGCACTGCACGGAACGGCTCGTGTCGAGTTTGATAGTGCTGAGATCCATCGGAATGAAGGGGATGCCGGCGAACAGGATCACCACGATCGCTACCCACACGCGGTTCTCGATGCGCATCGAGGACAACACGCCCTTGTTGCCCTCGTCCGCCTCGTCTGCCCTCGCGCGCAGCCACTCGTGGATCACGATGGCAACGAACGGCAGCGCGAACAGGCCGCTCGCCACGAGGATGTTCCAGATGCCGTTGTTGACCACCCACCCTACCAGGGTCAGGTAATACTCCAGGTAGTCGGTCGTGTAGAGGGTCATGAGGCCCTCCCAGCTTCAGCCATGGCGCAGCAGTTGGCTGCCTTCGAGCAGCACGATGGTGATCACGGCCGCGATCTCGACTCGCAGCAGGCGTTGATGCGCTTCGCCCGACGGCTCGCGCTGCCGCAGGCGCCCGCGCATCCACCACCAGCCATAAGCCGTCGCTGCGTAGAGAAGCAGCCGCCAGACGAAGAAATGGGCCGCGTGAGCACGCAGCCAGCGTTCCCAGCCGTCGATGCTGCCGACGACGTGGATGCCGACCACGCTCACAACCACGGAGATGCCGGCTACCACCAGTAGCCACAGCAGTGCAATGCACATGCGGCGGTTGAGCAGCCAGGCCAGCCGCAGCCAGGTCCGGGCGGTCACGGCGTGCTCCGCGGCTTCTGCACTTCCTTGAGCCGATCGCGCGTGGTGTCGCCCTCGAAGATGCCGCGCGATCCGCCGGCGCGGGTCTCGTGGCGCTGCACGATCGCCAAGGCGGAGTTCCCGGCCAGCGTGCGCCGCAGCTCCAGCTCGGCCTTGAGGTTGTTGATCTCCTGCTCCAGCGTACTGTTCTCCCGGTCGACCTCCTTCACGGCCAACTCATTGGCTGCGACGTTCGGCTCCTTCTTGCCGGTCAGCAGCGTGCGCTGCAACAGCAAGGCCTTCTCCAGCACACTTGACAGCGCCGCCTCGGAAGCCAGCCGCGTGCCCAGCAAATCCTGGTCGGGCTCGTCGCGCAGGGCCTCGATCACGCCGCGGGTGATCGGCAGCGAATTGCTGCCGGCCGCCTCGAGGTTCAATACCGTAGTCGGCTTCACACCCGTCACCAGCTCCTGCAGCGCCTGCAGTTTGGCTTCGTACTCTTCCTGAATCACCGGCGTGAGGCCGACGCCCGGCGTGGTCTGCGTTTTGGTGCAGTTGTCGCAGGTGCGCTGCTCGCGCTCGCCCAGCACACGGGTGGCGAAGTTGGTAGCGGCCTGCGGCGAGGACCAGGTGAGGCAGGTCAGCCGATTGCCGCAGGAAGCACGCGGAATCGACGAGGTATCCGTGACGTTGCGCCCATTGAGCAGGTTGTAGCCCGCGCGGGTTACGTCGCTCACCACCTTGATCGAACTCTGGCCCGAGCCGCCCGCATTGCCGCCGCCGACCCAAGGCACGCCGTTGTTGCCCTTGTTCGATTCGGCCCGCTCGATGGCCGACACGGCATCGGTGCTGCTGACCGCATCACGCAGTGCCATGCCCTCGGCGAGCTGATCCCACCCCGCCTGGCCGCCTGCTATGTCCGCCGTGCGGTTGGCGATGGCGCGGCAGGTCATCTTGGAGCGGTCGAAATCCAGGCGCGCCTGCAGCACGCCGTTGGTCAGCAGGTTGTAGAGGGCCGGATCAGCGCGCTGGATGATCAGCGCCGGCAGCGACGCCACGGCGCTGGTGGCGTTCTGGATCACCGAGGACATGATGGCCTGGAAGCCGTTAGTGATGCCGTTGAGCTGGTTCTGCAGCGTCGTCGTGATGCTCATGTCGCCGCAGATCAGGTTGCTGTTCCAGCCGACCCCGACGCCGATGCTCTGCATGTTGCCAGCCCCGCCCATGGACACGGCCCGACCGCCGCCCACACTGTAGAGCACGTCGTCGCCGATGACGCTGCCGCTCACGCTCGCGCCGTTGCGGTCGATACGGGTCTGCGCCCAGGCGATACCAGCTCCGGCCGTGACGGCGCAAGCGAGCACGATGGTCAACGCGCAGGGCGTGGCACGCCCTGCTATACGGGAATGGGACGCCTTCATCGGGAATACCTCACATGAAATCGACGCTACCGAGGAAGACCTGCCCCCGGCGCTGGCAACAGGCATAGGGCCGCCACAGCGCCCAGGCGTAGTCGCCCTGCTGGGCCTGCACGCGCGGGCTGTTGTGCGGAAAGACCGCACAAGAGTTCGAAAGGGTCGGCGTCAGCTCCTGCCACTTGCCGGTGGAGGCATCGACTTCCATCAGTGCGCCGGCCGGCCAGTAACCATCTCGGGCATTGGCCAGCAGTGGTTGATAGACGTGGGGCTGGGTGCGCCGCGTCACGATGTCGCCCGCGCGCTGCGCGACCACGGCACCGCTTTTGTAGTCGTCGGTCTGGTGCAAGAAGCCGCCGCGCGGATAGACATTGCCCCACAGATCCAGCGTCGCGCGGCCGCCGATCTCTCGCATGCCGGGGATCCGCGCCTCCGGGTACACCATCTCTGGCACGTTGTAGCGCCAGGCCATTGTGTCGAGCGTGCTCAGAAGGTATGGCATGAAGGCCGTACCCACACCCTGACAGGTGTAACCAGAGGCGCTGGCGAACTGGCTGAACACCGAGCCGGCGGGATGCCCGATCACGTCGGCGTTCTTGAACTTCGCCAGGTTGTTTTCGTTGTCATGGTTGGTGGCGCCGTCGCCGCCGGTCTGGGCCGTGGGATTCGGCATGCTTATCGCGCGCACCTCGATCCACGGGTTCTCGCCAGTGTTCGAGTAACTCGACACCACCGCATCCGGGACGTAGTGGCGCACCTTCACCGACGTGCGCACCCTGCAACCCGACCACGAGCAATACAGCCAGTAGCAGATGCCGACGACGCGGTACTCCAGACAGCCGGGCGACGCAGAAGAGGCCACGATGGTGGCCGTGGTCAAAGCGAATGCCGACGCGGCGCCGCTCAGGAGCGCTAATGCCATAGCCAGCCGAAACCGGCGAGAGAGTGGCAAGAGCAGGCGATTCATGGCTGTTCCCTCCGATGGCTTTCGATGCGCGCCACGGCGCGCGCAACGTCCGGGTCGCCATAGACCACATAGCGGCGGTCGACCACTACGGCGGGCACCTTGACGACGCCCAGACGCCAGGCATCGGCAACGCCCTGGTAGGCTAGGCCTATCCGGAGCTGAAGTTCGTCCTTGCCCCCGCTCATGCGCTGACGCACGAGGTCGGCGGCCCTGCTCGCATCTGCAGGCAGGCCCGCGGACAGCTCGGCCTCGATCCGCGAGGGAAGGTCCAGTTCGATGACCCGCTCACCGCCCATGGTTCGTACTGGATGGCGGCTGTCGGTGATGACAAGCACGTCGGCGGCGAAGGCGGGCGTGCTGAATGTAATCAGCATGGTTGGCAGTACAGCAGCGATGCAGTGGGCCGGCCACCCCGGCAAGAACTTGAGTAGAAGGGCCGACATGCACGGGATCCTGGGAAGCTGATCAGAGCCATAGTCAAACGCTGAAGGCGGCATCGCCTCGACAAACAAGACGCACTGCGCGTGTTCCGTTTGTTGCCTCAGCACGGAACGCGTTGGATTGGCGACAAGAAAGGCGGGAGCCGAAGCTCCCGCAGGGTGGAATATGCGCGTCCGGAACGTCGCCGTAACCGGTTACAGCAGCCCCGAATCGGCGAACGAGTACGGTGTGTCCTTGCCGATGATGACGTGATCCAGCAGACGAACCTCCACCAGCGCCAAGGCGACAATGAGTTGGTCCGTGAGCACTCGATCGGCCATCGACGGCTCGGTTATCCCGGACGGATGTTGATGCGCAAGGATGAGCGCCGAGGCGTTGAGGGCCAAGGCGCGCTGAACAACCACTCGCGGATATACCGCGACCTCGCTACGCGAGCCCTTGAACAGCGGCTCGTAGGCGAGTACCTGGTGCTGACCGTCGAGGAACACCGCTGCAAACACCTCGTTGGCCTCCGCAACCAGTTTGAGACGCAGGAAGTCGCACACGGCCGCGAGACCGTTCAGCACCGGACCGGACTTGAAGACACGCTTTTCCAGCAAGGTGATGGCCTGCTGGATGATCCAATCCTCGTGCTGGGCGGCAAGCAGAGCGAGCGACTGCGGGGTGGAATCAGACACAAAAGACATGGCAAACCTCCAATGGTTGAAATCGGAGGGCGCATGCCCGGGAGGGCAAACCCTCCAAGGGACGACGGCATGAGACAGGGGACAAACAGGCATCCACCACCGCGGTGGCGATGGCTGTTCGCGCCAGGGATGCGATGCGAACGGGGTTTCGATCAACGCGGTCGAGCCGCGCCGTAGTCTTGAAGATCGAGGACTACCTGGGCATGTCGCCGACGGATGCGGCGGGCATGTCTGGAGAACGGGACGGTTCGGCGGCAGTCTGGCCACCCGCGGCGAGCAGATCGAGAGCAGAAAGCAAGGTATCGCCTTCGACAGGCCCGTGCAGCAGTAGAGTCTTACCGGTCTCACGGTCCCGCAGCAGCAGGGCCGGCGTCGCCGTGACACCGCTCCTGGCCGCCTCTTCGGCTTGGGCGCGAATCCATGCATCGGGCCGGTCGGAAGCCAAGCACTGCTGCACGGCCGGCGCGAGGTCGGGATAGCGCACCCCCTCGGGCAGCCCCTGGCCGTCGCCGCGCGTATGGGTGTAGACCCATTCGACCGCCTGCCAGAACGCAGCGTGGCCGCCGGCAGCACCGACGCATTCGACGAGTCGGGCTTCGGCGGATGCGGCCGGCTCGTGCATCGCGAGCGGCAGATGGTGCCATTGCAGCGCTACGTCTGGGTGTTCATCGATCCAGCGCTTAAGGACCGGGAAGTAGGTCCGGCAGAACGGGCATTCCAGGTCGGCATATTCGATCACGGTGAAACGCGCATCAGAACGGCCGCGGCGCCAAGGCGGTCCGGGTACTGCCGTAGACCGAGCCCCAGTCTTCGCCTCGGCATGAGACTCGCGTTGAACGGTGGCTGGCGCCGAGGCCTGCGGACGCAGTACCAGCCAGGTGGACACGCCCACCAGCAAGACGGTCGCCAGCAGTAAGGTAAGGAAGGTCCGGGATCGGGTAAAGCCGGGAAGTTGCATCGTGCGCTCCTTACGGCGCCAGCACATCGAGCGGAAGCGACTCGATGCCGCGGGCGCGGTCGATCCTCTCAGCCACCTTGAAGGCTGCATCCAGTTCGCCGATGCCATATTGCTGCATCAACTGGAAGCGCTCGGCCTTCTCCTCCGGTTCGGTCTGGGCCAGCGCCAGGTAGAGGCTGGGTGGCACCGCACGGAACAGCACTTCCATCGATTTGGACAGGATCACGCCCTCACTGAACTTGCTGGCCTCCTTGCGCGCCGACAGCATCAGCGCCTTCTGCGCCGGGTTCAGCTCGCGGAAGCGCGCCATCTTCTCTACCTCGTCCGGCGGCATCGACAGGCAGATCCACCACTCGATCATGTTGAGCATCGGTTCGGCCGCCTTGGGCAGGTCGTCGATGTTCTGGGTCGCGAGCCAGTACCAGGCGCCGAGCTTGCGCCACATCTTGGTGATCTTGACTACGTAGGGTGCGAGCAGCGGGTTCTTGGTGATGATGTGCCCCTCATCGGTCACGTTGATGATCGGCCGCCCCAGAAACTGGTCGCGCTCGGCGATGTTGTTCACCGTGTTGATGAGGCTGATGTAGGCGATGGAGAGCTGGGCGTTGTAGCCCTCGCGCGCGAATGTGGCCAGATCGACGATGGTGATGTCGGCTTCGGGCCAGGGCGTGCCGGGTCGGTCGAACATCTCGCCATCCACGCCTTGGCAGAACATGTCCATCGCGTCGGCCATCTCCAGCAACCGGGCGCGACGGACCTCGGGCAGTGTCGTGTCGTTAGCGCGCCCGCGCAGCGCGTCGCGCACGTCGCGCGTGAGTACCGTGCGCTTGTCGGCCACACAACGCTGGGCCGCGTCGAGAATGCACTGGCGGATGAGGCTGCGGTCGGCGCGCGTCATCCGGGCCTCTTCCTTGTCCTCGCCGCCGGTGATCATCAGCCGCGCCGTGATTTCCAGTTCGCCAAGCACGTCGCGCTGCTCATCATCGTCCGTGACCTGTGTTGTCTCGTCGCGGTCCTCGTCGAGGTCGTCGGCATCCAGCGTTTGCACTTGGCCAGGCGTGTCCACCAGACGCCAGGCGTCGGCGAAAGGGGCCAGGCTCATGCCGGCGCCGGGGGCGAGCTTGACGCGGTGCACCGACAGGCCCAGGCGCGTGGCGAAGTCGCCGAAAAGGCCGAAGCTGTTGCCCGCCTCGACGATGAACAGGCGCGGCCGGTAGATCGCCGTGATCTGGTTTAGGATATTGTTGAGCGTGGCACTCTTGCCCGAGCCGGTGGGGCCGAACAGAAACAGATGCGCGTTCATCTGCCGATCCAGCCGGTTGAGCGGATCGAAGGTGATCGGCCCGCCGCCACGGTTGAAGAAGGTGATGCCCGGATGCCCCGTGCCCTGGCTGCGGCCCCAGACCGGCGCCAAGTTCGCGGCGTGCTGCGCGAACATGAGCTGGGTGTACCACTGCCGCTTGTCCAGGGCCGGGTCGAAGACGCAGGGCAACCAGCGCAGGTAGCTGTTGAGCGGCGCAACCTCGTCTTCCTCGCGCACCAGCTGCAGACCGGCGTTGAGCATGACGTTGACCAGTTGCAGGCCGCGGGCGTCGAGTTGCTGCAGGTCGCGCCCGCGTAGGTAGAAGGCCAGCGCGCCGCGGTAGAGCTTGTGCGCGCTGCCGATCAGGCTGCGTGCTTGCTGCACGTCCTGGCGAGTCTGCTCCGAGGCCAGCGTCTCCCCCACCGATTTCTTGCTCACGTGGTTCAGGTGCGCCTCCAGCACGTCCTGAGGCGTGGCGACCAGGGTGAGACACATCACCGTGTCTTCCGGCATCTGGTCGAACAGCGCATTGACTGCATCGCCGCCCTTGCGGGTCTCGCCGGTGATGTGTCCCGTCGCCGGGGGCATGCGCAGCCGGTCCATCACAATGACCCGATGCGGCATCCCGTCGAAGAGCCAGGCGCCGTTGACCACGTCCGAGCACGGCTGCCCGAAGAACAGGCGCTGGGCAAAGTCGCCGCTAGCCAGTTCGATCTCGCCTGTTTCCCTCGCCTCGGGATAGCGGGTCAGCGCGTAGAAGCGCTCACGATCTTCAGCACTCGGCCCCAGCAGGGTCGGATGCGGGTTGAACCAGCGCAGCAGCCAGTCGTGGATGTCGGCCGCATGCATGCGGCGGGCCTTCACGCCCGCATTGGCGAGCCCGCCCACGAGTCGATCACAGATCGTGGACAGGGACTGCTCGGGCGATTGGCCGCGCCGGGAGACCGCTGTCGTTGGTGCGCGCCGGAAGACCACCATGCGCACGCGCCGGACCTGGCCGCGCCACGGCAAGCGTGTCACCGTGGTGTCCTCGAACAGCCCGCCGGGCTTGGCGATCGCGCGCAGATGGTGCGCGAGGAAGCGCAGATAGAACTCGCTGAAGGCGATGCCCTGAGCGCGCGGCCGGACGTAGTCTGCCAGCGTGCGCAAATAGCCGTCCCAGTTCGCCTCGTCCTGGGCATAGAGCTGGACCACCCAGGGGTGCTCGTCGAGTTCATCGAAGGAATCCTGCAGCGCGTTCTCCAGCGCGTCGCGCGCCTGCCACAGCCAGGCCAGCTCGCGCCCTTCAGTGCCGACAGGGGCCAGCTCGAAGAAGGCCGCGACCGACTGGCCGTCCTCCAGCAGCATGCTCATCGATTCGGGCAGGTATTCCACCCAGGGCAGCAGATCGGCGAAGGACGGGGCGACGTCATAGAGCGCCTGGGCGTCCGCCTCGGTGGCCGGGTTGCGGCGGCCGGCGGCCAACGCGCTGCCGGGCTCGGTAATGCCATGCGCGGCCAGCGACGACACATGCCGGGTCCAGGCGTCGTCGGCTGGCGCGTCAGCACCGGTTGGCCTTTCGGCCTGGCGCGCCCGAAAGAAGGGAACGGACCGGATCATCAGTAGTCCTCCAGGCGTTCGCCCGGCATCGCGTACTGCACCCGCTGGTAGAGCGGGAACACCGTGGTGTAGCCGGGCACCGGCACCGGATCGGTGCCAGCTAGGTGCGGGAAGACGTACATCACGAGGTCCGGGTTCGGCAGTCGGTGGAACTGGCGGTAGATCTCGTTGGCGGCGGTGCGGGTGTAGGCCGCATTGGTCGCGGGCATGCCCTGTACGTCGGCTTCGATCACCGGCCGGCGCAAGCCCTGGCGCACATCGAGCAGTTGCCCGGCGGGCTGGCCACCGCCCGCACTGCCGCCGGCCTCCTGGTTCCAGATATCGAGCATGGTGTGATCGCCCTGCGGCAGCAGCTTGTCCTTGCTGGTGGCACACCCTCCCAGCACCATGACCGCGATCAGGGTTGCGGCCGCTTCAGTCCAGATCCGACGCATGAGCTTCTCCAATGCGGTGATTGACCCGCCGCCCCTTGGCGTCGTAGTCGATGTTGAGGGGCTGCTCCAGATGGACGGCGACCTTGGCACCAGGCTGCACGTAGATGGCGGCAAACGCCTGCCCGTAGAGCTTGTTGACCCAATCGGCCATGTCGCGCACACCACCGGCCAGGATGCGGCCCATGGCCTCGTTGCCGGAGATACCCACCGTGCCGAGCGAGCCGTTGCTGTTGGAGACCACGGCCACGCTACCGTTGTCGGACTTGATGAGCGAGCCCACGCCGGCACCCGCGGCGGTAATCAACGCCTGCGAACCGAGGTACTGCTGCGCGTTGTTGCGCCGCTCGCCGGAGACGCAGGGAATGCCATAGGGATCGCTGATCCAGCCCAAGGCGCCCCGTGTGGCGCTGCCGTCCGTGCCGTTGCTGCCGGCCTGGCCACCGTTGGCGCCCTGGCTGCGCGAGCTCTTCTCCGGCACGGTGCGGATGGTCCCGTCCTGGAAAACGAAGGTCACGCTGCGGACCTGGCCGCGCACGCATGAAAGCGTCCAGTCGCCCGAGGCGGTGCCGCTGACCACGGCGCCGGCCACGTCGGGGATGTCGATGCCGTTGGCGGTGAGGTTGTCCGGACCGATCAGCACCTTGAAGGGATACGGGTCGTTCACCGTACCGTCGATCGGCACACGTCCGATCAGCGCTGTCATGGCAATCGCCCCCATCAGCGTCGAGTTGGACGGCACCGTGTAGACCGGCTTGGCGAAGGCCTCCACGGCGCGGCTGCCGCCCTCATCGACGGTGCTCGTAATGCTGTCGGCCGTATCCGTCAGGGTCTTCTGCGCGGGTCCGAAGCTGGTGGGCAGGTTCGGGCCGGCACCTGCACCACCGCTCTTGGAGGGCGTGGCGTCGTCCGGCTCCACCCAGCGCGTGCCGCCACTGCTGCGAGCACCGCCGCCCTGGCCGCCGCCGAAGTTCTTGCCATCGCCCTCCTCCAGGCCCAGCCCGATGGGCAGGTCGGACTGCCTGCCCTTGCCGGAAAGCCCGTCGAGGCGCCGCTGCAGGTCTTGCAACTGGCCCTGCGTCTGCTGACGATCGTTGGCGATCTGATCGCGCTCCTGTTGCAGGCGGCCGCGCTCGCCATCCAATGCGGTCTGGATGCGTTGGTCGATCGCGCTCTCGCGGGTGCGCATGCGCTCGTTCTCGGCCTTCTGGTTCTTGTTGTCGTTGAGCGCTGTCTGTAGTTCATTGCGCAGCTGCTTGACCTGGGCGACCAGCGTGGCAACGGTGTCGCGCGGCGTGTCGCCCTCGATACCCACGGCCTTCATCTCTTCAGGCGTGAGCGGATTGGCAGCACCGGGCTGAGCGAGCTTGGCGCCACGATCCCCCGAGAAGAGCTTGATGCCGACGAAGACCACCAGTAGCACCATCGGGATCAGCAACCACTTGAGGAGGGGGTTACTTTTCATTACGGGCACCTCCTCCTTCGGCCTGGCCGGCCGCGGCTGCCGCCGGCAGGTTCACGGCGGCGTCGATGGGAGCCACCTTCGGCAACAGCGACTCGGCCAGGCCATGGCCACGGGTAACGAGGTAGACCACGGTGGTATCGGCCGACTGGCCGGCCGGCCCCAGGGCCGCATGTTGGAAGGTTGCCGCGACGAAATCGCCCTGCAGTGCGCGCGGGTCGAGCACCAGGTGCCGTGCCGAAGTGTTGGTGAGCTTCACAGCCGTCACCCACTGGTCCTCGAGCCGCCACGCGGCCAGCGCCTGCGCGCGCACCGGGAGCGTGGGCAGCAAGGTGTGCAGAGCCAGATCGCGGCGTGGGTTCACGCGGCCGATGCCGGCCACCGCCTCCACCGTCCGCAGCGGTGCATAGAGGTTCTGTGCCGCATAGCGTGTCAGCACCACGGGCACCGGGGTCGCGCGCCGCGCGGCCGCGCTGGCCGTGTCGCGAGGCTCGTCCTCGCTTGTGACGGTACCGGCCAGGGCTTTGGCGGGGGAAGATGTCCCATCGCCCGCGACGATGCGCACGGGCTCCAGCGCCGGCTGGCCCGCCTTGGCCGGCTCGGCAGCGATGTCGAGCAGGATCAGCACCCCGGAGTTCACATCCTGCAGTTGCAACCGAGAGGGCGGAATCGGCTCGCTTGCGCGCAGATAGATCGCGCCGCCCGCGCTCTGCACGCGCAGGTGCGATCGGATGCTCTCCGGCAGACCGATTCGCACGTTGCGGTCGATGAAGATCACGCGCTCCTGGCCGACCACGAGCGGCACGGCCAGGGGCAAACGCTCCCAGCGCAGGATCTCCACGGCGTGGCCGGTGCAGACGAGCCCCATGCTGAGCAGGAAGCCGGCCAGGGCTGGCACGATAAGGCGCTTCATGGGGCTCCTCCTTGCAATTGGGTGGCAGCGGCGGGTTGGCTGGCCGACGCAGGTGCCGGCGCAAGTTCAATGCGCTGCGGCGCGCTCGTGTAGCAGTCCACGGCCAGACCGAAGGGGTTGTGCTCCGGATCGACATCCATGCGCACGACCTTCAAGGCGTAGCGCACCAATGCGCGCTTGACCTGCTCGGCGCCCAAGTACTCGTCGGCGCTCACGTCGAGCATGACGATCCAATCGTTCGCCGACACAACTTGCACGCGCGACGCGGGATCGTCGCCGTAGCCTCGACCGGGAATTTCGTAGATGCCGCGCACGCGCTGGCGCAGCTCGCCGTTGTTGCGCCGGAATTCGTAGTCCTGTTGCAGGAAGGACAGGCAGCTCGGCGTGAAGTAGGCGGACAGGGCCTTGAGGTTGCGCGGGTAGTCTTCCTCGCCATTGGTCGGCCAGCGCTGGGCCTGCTGCCATATGTAGAAGGTGAAGGCATAGACGCTTTCCGGTGGCACGTCCCACCACTTGCGGGTGCTGCCCGAACGCAGGTCCGGGGGCACGTGGATGGTCAGGCTCTGCGGCGCGCTCCACCAGCCGAACCCCATCAGCAGCGCAACGACGAAAAGCGCGGCGGCACCGAGGCGCAAGGTTTTGACATGCGCCTGCAGGTGCATGACTTCGTTCTTGAACCGGCTCATGCAGGACCTCGACGGACGGACATGGAAGGCTGCTGGCGTCGCGTGATCCACCGGCCGGAGCGAGTGATGAGCTGCCGCCCCCCCTGCCGTCCCCCCACATGGGCAACCAGCGAGGGGTAGCGCAGCGCGAGCCGCCACTGGAGCTGGCGGTACAGCCAGGTGTCGGGCCGACCGCGCTTTTGTCGGCGCAGCAAGCCGCCACCCGCGAAGACGCCGATCCCGATGCCGACGACGATCAGTGTCGGCACCATGGCGATACTGTGGGTCAGCCAAGCCAGCGGCAAGCTGGCCAGGAAGCCGGCTACGGCCGACAGACCGGCGCAGACCCACAGCTCGTCGGCGGTCAATCCGCGTACGACCATTGGATGGCGGTTCAAACGATGCGGCAGGAAGGTCACGAGCCCATCCCCCGGGCCATCATGTTGAGCCTGCCTCGGGATTTGCGGGTAGCTGGCCATCGGTGCCGGCCCTCAGAGCACACCGGCCGCCTTGGTCAGCAGCCAGATGCCAACGATCAGCAGCATAGCGCCCACCGCCACCGTGAGGCCGAACTGGCCCCAGGTGGCACGGCCGGTGTGGATCTCGGCGTAACGCGTATAAGCGTGGTAGCAGACCCCGATGAACATCGAGGCAACCACCAGCAGCGCAATGAGCATCACGATGTCGTAGCCGTAGTTCTGCAGCGTTTGCAGGATGCCCTTACCCGCGCCGCGCGATGGGTCTTCCATGGTCGGCAAGCCGGCGAACGAGGCCAGCGGCGTGGCCGTGATGCCCAGCGAAACGAGCATGGCAGCAGTGCGTGCGGCGCGATGGGAAGTCGAACAAGTGTTCATGGCGATTCAACGTTTCGTGGTGGTCAGGACAGGAGGAAGAAGCTCAGCACCAGGTACATCGCGACGAAGCGTACGACCACACCGAGGAACTGGCGCTGAGTTATTCGGTTCTCGGCCCAACCGACATAGGCGGTACGCATCGCCCAAGCGCCCCACAGCAGCAGGACGGCGAAGACGAAGCCGAGGACAACGGTGGAGACGGTCGCGGGCGTGAAACCGCCGTTGGCCTGGAATGCGGCGACCTGATCGGCGGAAGGCGTCATGGCGATGACTCCTGCCGTTCATCGCGGTGCACGTAGTCGCCGGCCAGCGGAACGGGATCGCGCGGCTGGGCTCGCTGCGGGACGAGGTAGTCCTGCACGCCTGCGCGGACGCGCTTGAGGTCCGCACGCAGCCGGGCGTAATCGAAGTGGTAGCGAGCACGTTCATTCAGCGCGGTGTTGGCGGCGTGCTCTGCCAGGCGGTCAGCCAGTTCGATCTGGCGTGCCAGAGCGGCGAGCTCCTCACGCTCTAGGGCGCCATCGGAGGCAATGGCCGCACGCACGTCCGAAAACGAGAGGGTCAGCGCCAGGAGCAGCATGACCATTGCACGCGGCCACGTGCCATTGCGTCGGCAGGTCTGTTTCATCGTGCCATTCCCCGGTGAAGTGAATGGCGTCGATGCTGCGGCGCGCCTCGGTCAGGCGCAGTAGAGAAAAAGAACTTCTGCGCGACCGGATTGATGGCGCCATGTCCCGCCAGCGGCCCCATTTAGGGTGCTCATCGGAAGCCGTTTCTCTTCTTAGAGCTTCCTTGGAAGCAGTTATTACCTGTTTCAGCAGATCCGGTTGTGCATTGGCAAGGCGGGCCTGCCGGTCGATTCGCTCGTCTATGTCCGGCAAGGCCGGCCTTGAGAACTGCGCCTTCGCCTATGACGAGGCCTGGCCGGCCAACCCGGCGCGATTCAACGTGTCGTCCGACGTGCAACTGTCGGCACCAGGCTCTTGTTGCTCGAGGATCTAGAAGCGGAGGTGGCGGTGCTGCTGAACACGGAAGGCATGAGCGCACGGAACTTGTACGTCGCCATGCCCCCCGGTCTCGATGAGGCTGGTGGTGGGCAGCGCCAGCCTCATCGTCGGGTTGAAGCGCATGTTGATGATTGCCGCCAAGGCGAAACCGCAGACGTCCACCGCCTAGAGTCGCCTAGAGGTACTTCTTGAACGTCGCTGCTGCGATGCACACGGCTACGCCGAACATAGCTGCGCTGGGCAACAGGATCAGCAGCGGATGGACGCTTACCGGCAGTGCCAGGTAAGTAACCCACGGCAGGATGGCCAGCGGCATCAGGCTGGCCTTCGCTCGGTGGTAGACGAATCCCGTCTCTCGGCCGGCTCCGAAGCTGCGCACGTCGCGCCGAACCAACCCATCCACCAGGCCGACGAAGGCGGCCATCAGGAACAGCGGCAAGGTCAGCGTCAGCACCAGCAGCCGCACGAGAAACACGAGCGCGGTGTAGGCCGAGGCGATCAAGTAGCGCTCCACATGCACATAGACCATGCCCAGGTAGTAGCGCAAGTCATGGGCCTGGCTGCGGACACCGGCGCTGGCGTGGCTGGCGGCATCGCGTATCCAGTCGAGCAGCCCGCTTTTCACGAAAAGACAGTCGTAGGCCAGCTCGACAAGATGCCGGGCGGTGCGGCCTGGTTCCTGCACCAGCACGCTACGCGTAAAGCTCTCCGACACCAGGGTCAACTCGTGGTTGAGCATGCCCTGGGCGTGACGCCAGCTCTCCTGCGGCCAGAAGAAGTGTACCCCGATGCACTCGATCACGATGCACAGGAGCAGCGAGCCGCATAGCACGCCGAAGAAGCGGAACGGCAAGGTGATAAGGCCCGCGATCAGCCCCTGTTGGTGGACCTGCTGGCGCTGCGCTGCGGCGGCCGGATCGCTCATGTTGGGGCGCCTTCGTGGCCAGCCTCATCGGCCGCGGCCATCTGCTGAAAGTTCGCCAGCAGATCGTCGGGTAGCGCCTGGTCCTGCAGGCCGGGGACGCCCTGGCTCGCCCACCAGTCGCCGGCCTCGACATAGTGCTGCCGCATGTAGCCGGCCAGCTCCTGCAGGTCCCTGGGCATGGCCTCGTCGGGATCGGGTGCCGGCAGCGGCATGCGGATCTTCCACAGATTGCCGCCCTCAATCAGCGCGAAGCATTGTCCCTTGGGCAAGGCGACCACGTGCGCGGGCTCGATCAGCGGCACGCTGGTGCTGCTGATGCGATCCTGGGTGTTGGAGGTGAAGGCGGTATTGCCGGTCGGGTCGGAGCTGTCGGTCGCGCCGCTCGTCACCGTGGTGGCATACACCTCGACCTTGGGCAGTTGCCGCGTCAGCAGTTCGGCCGTGGCGGTCTCGCGCACGCGCAGCATGAACAGGTTATTGAAGTTGCCGACCACCTGCCCGGCCTTGGCGCGGCTGCCGATGCGCGCCTCGATGTCAGAGAGCGTCTGCGTGTAGGCCGTCACTTGAACCCCGGCGCCGCCGCCCTTGTTGATCATCGGCATGAACTCGTCGCCCATCAGTTCGTTGAACTCGTCAGCGTGGACGTTGATTGGCACCTTCACGCCGGTCGATGCGCCCGGCAGACCTTCGTCGATACCGAACTTGTAGATGTGACCAGCCACTGATACCAGGTCGCTGAACATCGAGTTGCCCACGGCGGCCGCGACTTCCGCGTCCGAGAGCGCGTCCAGGCCGACGTAAACCACTGCGCGCTTGCGGATGATCTGCATCCAATCGAAGATGGGCCGCAGGTCGCTCAGGTCCGAGTAGTTTGGCGCGAGCAGTTGCGCGATCTTTCCAGTGGTCAGCTTCTCCAACAGTGGCAGCAGGCTCGCAACGATCTTGTCGAAATAGGTGCGATCGTAGCGCACTGCACTGCGCAGACCATCGAGCACGGGGTCGTAGATGTGCACCTGCGAGAGGTACTGCTCCAGCGCCACGACCCGCTTCTCGCGGCCGATCATGTTGCGCGGAATGTTCCTGTCGTTCAGCCGCGCCTCGAGCTGCACGATGATCTCCCAGGCTTTCGGCTCGCTCTTGGCGAAGAAATGCTGGGCGTACTCGATGAACAGCGCGTCGATGTTGATGACGTGGCGCTGGATCAGCAGGTAGTCGGGACGCTGACCCAGTTCGACCAGGGCGCGCGCGATGATGTTGACAAAGCGCCAGGCGAACTCGCGGAACGCTGCGCTGTTGCCCTCGCCCGAAAGCTGGCCCGCAATGCGCGTGGCAACCTCCGATATACGGTCGAAGCGGCCCACAGCGTTGTAACGTGCCGAGATATCCGGCCAGCCCAGGTGAAAGGCGTAGAACTCCCCTTCCCTTCCGGCACGCCTGGCCTCCACGTACATACGTTTGAGCAGGTCTGCGTCCCCCTTTGGGTCGAAGACGATCACCACCTCGTGCTGGCCGCCCGCCTTGCGGCGGATGTCCTGGGTGATGAACAGCTCGGCCAGGCGGGTCTTGCCCACGCGCGTGGTGCCCAGCACCAGCGTGTGGCCGACCCGCTCGCCCAGCGGAAGCGTGACGTCGACCTCGTTCGGCTCGATGCCGTGCAGGCGTGGCAGGCCGCCGAGCGGCGGCAGCGGCCGCGCCGGATTGAGTGGACTGTCCCAGGCCAAAGCCTTCGCCAGCCCGGAAACAGGGAATGGCGCGAACTCCAGCCGCTGCTCAATCCGCCGTGCCGCTCGGTAGATCGCTGTCGGTTCCACGTAGCGGCGGAACTCCGCCCGATAGGTCTGCATAAGCCGGTGCGTGTGGCGCTGATCCCATCGAAAGCCCCTGCCGACGAATAGCCGCTGTTGGCTGACGGGCACGTCGCGGCTGGTCATCACGTAGCGCGGTAGCCTGCGGATGTTGCGTCGGTAGCGGAGGATGGCCCAGGCGTCCCTCAGCCGGATGGCACCGAAGGTGAGGAACATCAGCGCGCTGCCCGGGCCCAGCAAGGGGCTCAGCGCGAGCGACCACGGTGCCAACAGGCACAGCAATGCGGCTCCCGCACAAACCGCGACGGTGTATAGCTCCACCGCTGGCCGCAGCAAAACCTCGATGTTCCGGGACTTGGCCATGGTCGGCGTTTCACATCACGGCTCGATGCCGGTGGAGGTGATCAGTACCGGGTAGTGACGGATGCCCAGCCGCTGAGCCATGTCGTCGCCCGAGGCCGGCGACAGCATCAGGCCCGGCGCGAGGCGGCGCAGCGCGGCCAGCGCTTCGGGCGAGGCCACGTTGACTACCAGCCCCACCGCGCGCAGCTCTTGCAACGCCCCCCGGCGCTGCAGGAGCCAAGCGCGGGAGCGGTCATCGTCGCCGATCAGGAACAATGGTGTGAGGCCCGGCGCGCGAATGACGCGGCGCGGTTCATCACCCGGTGACAGCCGTGCCGAGCGCACCGGCAGCATGGCCGCCTCGGCTTCTGCCGGACCTCCGATGCGGGGTGCCGGCATCGGCGCGGCCGGCTTGGCCGGACCCGCGCCCTGAGGATTCAATGTCTGGTAGTACGGCAGCGCCGAGACGCCGCCGCGGTCCTCGACAACGATCAGCGGTTGGGTGGTCGATTGCGCCGTGGCGGTGGTGGCAATGAGCAGCCCCAGGGCGGTAGTGAAGAGCATGCGGTTCATGGCTTGGTAACTTTGGTGACAGAAAGCGTTGTGCGCGGACCCAGCACGCGGACGAGGTACTGGCGGACGCTGCGGCGGTAGCGGGCGGCCGGTGCGCCGCCGGCTGGATGGTGGTAGCGCCCGATGGCGACCAGCCAGTCCTCGCCCTCTATGTGCTGCTCCTTGAGGATTTGCGCGGCAATCGCAAGATTCCGGTAAGGGTCGAGCAGCTCGCAGGGGTGGCTGTAGCGGTGCGCTTGGTAGCCGAGATTGACCTGCCCGAGGCCGGCGTCGATCCGGTTGGCCGGGATGCGGGCGAGCGCCCTGCGCAAGCCGGCGCAGGTCTGGGCCGGCGTGGCATAACGCTCGGACCTGCCAGCGACATTGAGCGTCCACGGCCAAGGGATCAAACGGCCACGCAGCCTGGTGCCGGTCTCCTGCAAGGCCACCGCGTACAGCACCGGCGACGGCACGCCTGCCTGCTGCGCGGCAATCTGGTAGGCCGGTGGTGGCAGCTCTTGCGCGCAAGCAACCGAGGCCCAGACGCAAGCGCCAAGCAGGAGCGCGGCGCGCAACGCGGAGGGCGCACCTACTGCCGCTGCCATTCGCCGTTCACCTCACGTACCACAGCCGGCAGCTCACCCGGCACGCCGAGGGTCAGCCAGCGCCCGGCATCATGGTTGAGCGTGATCGTGCGTGCGCGCACCCGGGACGGGTCGATGCCGGCCTGGGTCGCCCACTGGCGGATGCGCGCATCGTCCTGGCGGCTGCCGACCATATAGACATCGAAGGCCGTGCCGGCCGCCTGCAACTGGCGCACGCGCTGGTCGCACGGCGCGCAGTCGGCCTTGACGAAGACGGCTAGGCGACCGGAGCCCCTGTTGCCGGCGCTTGGTGCCTGTGCACCCGGCAGATTTACGCGCTGCTGGCCCGAATAGAGACGCTTCCAAGCCGCGTCGTAGGCCCGCTGGTAGGCGAGCGTCTTGTTCACGCGCCGTGACTCGGCCTGCACCTGCAGCCCGGCGTAGTGGTTGCGCTCCTCGTCGCTGCGCGCCTCGATGCCCAGGGCCATGAGCGGATCGAGGTTAGGGGAATAGATACCCAGCGGCCCTTGCATCAGTTGCCGGTAGCGCGCCCATTCCTCGGAACGCAGCCCCCAATCCTTGGCCTGGCGCTCGTCGAGCGCGGCGTCGGCGCTGTTCAGCACCTGGCTCTGGGCTACGCGGGAGGTCGCCAGCGGCGCCGCCTGTGCGTATGCGCGGGGTAAGCCGGCAGCCATGAACATGGCAAGAACAGCCGCAGGCAGCGAATCTTGCTTCATGGCACGCTCCTACGGGATCGCGATGCGCAGCGTGTGGCCGTCGATGCGGAACACCGCGGCATGCGCTTCGATGGACTGGAGGTGCCAGGCGCCCAAGGTGTCGCCCTCACGTAGCAGCCGCGCGTCGCGCACCGAAGCTGCGCCGCGCGCCGCGACGGACAGGAAGCGCTCTCCACCGCGCAGCTCCAGGCCGACGACGTTGAACGGCGGCTCGGGTACCTTGGGCTTGGGAGGTTCAGCGGCGCGCCTGCGTGCCTCGGCCACGGTGGGTGCGACTCTCTTTAGGCGATCCTCGATGACGCCGACGCGCGCCTGCAACGCGTGCACCTCGCTGGCGCGGTCATCGGCGGTATGAGCCTGCTCGACACGCGCCAGGCGCTCGTCCAGCGCTTGGCGCGTGGCGTCGAGATCGGCCCGGGTGACGGGCGCGGGCTGACGCTTAACGGCCTCGGCCTGCTCTTCCAGGGCGTCGATGCGCGTCGCCAGCGCCTGGACATGAGCATCTTGGGCGCTGGCGCGGCTTTGCTCGGTGAGACGCGACAACCCGACGCTGTTGACGATCGTCAGCGCGCTGACGAGCAGCAGCCAGACACCCGCGGCGATCCAGGGCCAGCGTGCCCGTCCTTCTCGGTCGGACGGGGCCGGAATGTTCGGGACGTTCATGGTTGCACCTCTGGAGTAGCGATGCGTTTGACGGATTCGGCGCGATCCACAGCCGGTGCCCTCGGGGTGGTGGTGGCGGGCGCCAACTCTTGCTTGAAGCAGACCTGGCGGGTGGTGTCATCGACCGCCATATCCCACGCCGGACCAGCGAGGGTCAGCAGCGCATCGCGCAGGACCAGCGGCCCCAACCGCAGATGGGCAGCAGGCAACGGCAGCGCATACAGCGTTGCCGCCGCCGGGTCCTCGCACAGCCGGTAGCCTGAGCGCTGGAGGACATGGCGCATGGCGTCGCCAACCGTGGTGTCGAGCGCGGGGGGGATGGTGATTTCCACGACCTGCTGCATCAGGTCGCGCTGCGCCGGCTCCGGCACCAGTTCGACCAAGGTGTAGCGCCCGTAGCGGTAGACGGGCACCGGGCCGGCTGACGTGTCCATGCCGGACATCGGCGCCTGGGGCTGCTCGCGTGTGCTGGGCGTCTGCGTCAGATCAGGCGGTGGTACCGTGGTCGCACAGCCCGTGGTGAGGATGGCCCCTGCCAGCCCGGCGAGACAGGCAAGAGGGTGAAGGGAACTGGCGGACAGTCGCATTTGATTCGGCTTTCCGGAACATGGAGCCATGACCTTCGCCTCACTCGATGCAAATGGCAGCACCAAATGGGAAACACACTGCCACCGGATTGGCGATGCCAGCAGGCGGGCATTGAGGCTCAACATCCTGCGCGCCGGCACGCTTCTGAAGGAACCCCGCGCGGGGCTCAAAGGGGAAAGGCTCTATTCATCGTCGTGCAAGGGCAGTCCGTCCAGCACCTGCGCATCTGCTTCGAAGATCAGCACGCGCACATCGGCGGCGCCGGCCAGATGCAGCGCCTCCACGAGCCATTTCGGCATCTGCTTCTTGCGATGCTGCTGTCGCAACTGGTTGGGGGCTTCGTACCACCAGCGGCGTCTCGTAATGGCACGCTGCAGGCCTTCTCGGGTGCCGTCGCCGAACCCCTCGCCGCCAGCGATGTCCACGCTGCGCTTCCAGGCCTCGAAGAAAGCCCGTGGCGCATTGGCGAAGCGCCGTTCTTCCGGCGCGATCCGATCAAGCACGTCTTGGGGCAAGACTCGTTTATGACATCTCTCCAGGTGACTGGGGTCAGGGATGAGTCCGCTGTTGCCAGCGACCCGTCGCCAGGGCGAGGTCTGCCGCCTGCTGCGAGCGGAAATACTCGACGGACTCACGCGATACCGGCCCTTCAAGGTCGGCAGTGCCAATATAGTGGCCGGCGGCGCTGAGGAGCACCTGCAGGGGCAAGCGCTTGCCCGTGTAAGCCCTGGCCAGATAGCCGATGGACGCGGCACGGGCCTGTGCGGCACTCAGAGGCGCCGATGCGATAGCAAGGGACATGGTTTCTCCTGGCGGAAGGACCGGGAGCCCCACGCCCTGACGGGAGCGGAAACGTTCCGAAGGGTTGAGGAAAGAAGCATCGGCGTCGGGAAGACGCTCGTCCCCGGTGGGCGATGCGAAGCACGGACCGGTTCGATCCACGCGCCGATGACGCGTTGCAGCCTTGAAGATCGGAGCTGCCTGGGCATGGCGCTGACGGTGGTCAGCAGCGCATGGCTTCATGCATGGTCGCGAAGCCATGCCCGCGTTGCGCGCCAAACCGCGTCGCTGCCGCTTTGCGCCGGCGCGGCGCCGTTTTCTGATCAAGCAAAGAACAACAGGCCGAAAGCATGAAGCCTTCGGCCTTGGACGAAGGCACCACCTGTGGGCTGTTGCAGCCGTCGTCAAAGCCGTTTGCTGCACCAGCAGTCGCACTCGACCCGTATCGTGGCTGGGGTCGACATCCTTCGGCACACATCCGCGCACAAAGGGAGCCCGTTGTTCCACCGGCGGGCACCGGCAACGAATACCGCCAACCCGACGGGTCTCCTGGCGGCTCGCTGCGGCACAGGCCGGCCAGCCGCCAGGAGACCCCTCGCCATCGACGGAAGCACCTGGATCAATGCAACCGCGCCGAGCGCGGTCTGCCGAGGAATGGCCTTCTCGCCTCGCATGTCAATGACAGCACCGCGAGGCGCGCGCACCGTTGAAGAAGGTGACATGCGCTGGGGTATCCCGCGGGATGCGGGAGCTTGGCCCCGCCGTCGAATACGGCCGGCGTGGCGCGGGTTCGTGGGCTTCAGCGTGACCTGTCATGATGACCTAGAAGATTCACGCCGCCTGCGCGATGCGCTGCGCTGCCCCTCCGAGGTCTTCAGCGTCGGCGTCTGCACCCGGGCATGAAGCCTCCTTGTAAATGTGCGGTTCATCAGATAGGCGACAGCATGACTGCGCCGGATGAGACCGGCAGCAAGAAAGCCGGACGGCATGGATACCAATTTGTGATCGAGGGGGGAACGGTTGTCGCAGCGGTATACGTAGATCGCTGCACGCTGCGGGGCGGGTGATTCGCGTCGGGAGGGCGGGAGGAACCCGGTGGACCGCAATGGAACTATCCCCAGGGGATAGTCCACTGGCGCATGGCGGACGTCTGACAATTGCTACAGCCGCCCTCGGCGGCTGTAGAGAACAGCGACTACTGCCCGCCGGCGGGCTTGGCGCTCAGCGTCACGGCGTCGACGCGGTACCGCAGGATGCCCACGCACCGGGCCTCGAGCTTGAACGTGACGCGCACGTTCTCGTTGGCATCCTCCCCTTCGTCGCGCACCGTGTGGCCCGCGACCAGCACCCGCATGCCATTCTGGAACATCGTGGCTCGGCATCGCGGTGCAGTTCCACCGGCGCCCAGAAGCCGCCGCGGCCCGCCTCGCCGTCCTTGCGCGGGATCGGGTTGTCGAAATAGACGTTCAGGCGCAGCAGCCGGCGCGGCTCGTGATTGCCATTGGGGAATTCGCGGTAGTCCGGCGCAGAACCGATGTTGCCCTCCGACGAAGTGTGTGCTCATGGTGAATCCTTGGGAATGATGGCAGTGGACGCGGCATGGCCATGGATACGCCGCAGGTGAATCGCCTCGGCCTGGGCCATCTTGTTGGCGCATTCCAGGGCGTGGCGGGCGATGCTGTGGGTCAGGCTGATCTGCATGTTCAGCGCGATGCGCTGCAGCTCCATCGCATACAGGTCGTCGATCAGCGAGGCCGGTATTGCGGGACGGTCGAGCAGCGATTCCCACAAGGCCACGCCCATGGATGAGCGGTCGAGATTGCGCCAGCGCAGGAAGGTCGTCCCTGCGCCAGTGGTTTGCTGGGCCAGTTGCACGTCGAGCAGTCTGAAGGGGTAGGCCCGCGCCTGGGGCAGCACGCGCCGCTGTGCCAGGACAATCAAGCTGTCGCGCAGCGCCAGGCACTGGCTGGCCCAGGCCTCCAGGCTCCCCTTACCTTTAAAAGGTTGTAAAAGGCCTTTTAGGTAGCCCGCGTGTTCCAGTCGCTGGAAGTCCGCCTGTTCCAGCGCCGTGAAGCGAGTCGGCTGGACGGGAATAGTAGGTGCCGTCATTCCGTCGCATCCTCGTCGCGTGCCACGGTGCTGGCTGCGCCATCAATGGAGGTGGAAATCGGGCCCGCCGCCGTTGGCGCAGCCGAGGATTCGGAGCGACCGTCCCGACGCGCGATGGGTGGCGCAAAGCGCGAGCGGTGCGTGCCTTCGAGCACGTCCTGCGGCAGCTCGCCGAACTTCTCCACCGCCGCACGCGCCGCCTCGTTCTTCGCCGCGAAGTCATCGCGCGTCGTGCCGGAGTAGCGATACTGCTGTGCTAGCGAAAATAGGCTGCGCAGTGCGTGCGCGCCATCGTTGAGCCAGCGCTCCAACGTGCTGCGATCGATCAGCGCCGTGTGGTGGGCGAGGATCAGCTTGCGCGCGAGGTCATCGTAGTCGGCCAGCAAGTAGACGGCGGCGAAGCCGAGCTGGGCGTTGACGAACAGCGGGAGTTTCACCGGTTGCACGTTCAGGTTCTCACCCAGGCTGAGCGCCGGAGGCACGCCGGCCAGCGCCTGGTCCACCTGTTCACGCAGCGTCTGCAGATGCGTCTTGGTGTCGGCCAGTTTGTCCTCGATGCGCAGCATCCACCAGTCCGAGTAGGGATCGTCCTGCTCGGCGCCGCGCTTCATCTTGCTCATCACGCTGATGTAGCCATTGAGGCCGATGATGCCGGGACGCCCCTCGGCGGCAGCGCGGCCACGCCAGATGCGGGACGCGTGGTGTGTGTGCAGCGTCAGCGACATCGCGCTGCGCAGCGATCCGAGATTCAGTTGCAGGGATTCATTGGCCATTGGACGACTCGAGAAGAAGGAAAGAGTCGCCAGCATCGGCGTCGACCGGAAGGCCGTCAGTCAACAAACCGCAGCCCGCACTTGCCCGCTTTGTTCGACGCGGAAGGCCGGGCGTGCCAGTTATCTCCTGGGGATAGCACGGCAGTGTTCGGCCAGTTCATGGAGCGCTCGCACAGCGCCATGCGCGCAGTGGGCGCTATACCTCTCGTGCTCTGTACCAGGCGGCCCGCTGTCCATCCACGTCTCGATAGCGAAGCTCGAACAGCCGACACTCATGTACCACCTGGCGCCAACTGCTGCATCCGTACTTGGCGGGCAGTTGCTCGGGATGCCGTTCGGAGATCCACCGTCCGGCCGCGGCAATGGGCGTCCATCCATCGACGGCCAGTTCCCCGGCGGCCTCGCGCAAAACGCGAACGATGCCGGCTACCGGCCAATCTACCGTGCCGTCCGGTGCAATGCCGTTGACCACCAGATCGTGAAACACATCCGACTGGGCGAACTCCGCCGCCAGGCGCCGTACCTGATCCATGTGCTCAGCCCAGCCGCGCAGTTGCTCGAAGTGCTGATCGACGCGCGTATAGGCGGCGGTGAGTGCATCGTGTGCTGCGCGGCATCCGTCCGCCGTCCAAAGGTCGTGCAGGTCGATGAAGTGGTGTACCAGGGTATTGCGCAACGACACCAGCTCCTTGAGGTCCGCCTGCGCCTTGGCGTAGTTCTCGGCGGACAGGCTCAGTTGGACCCGCGTGCGAAAGGAAATCGCGTCGCCAGGCAGGTCCGCGTCGGGCTTGGTGTCGTCACCGCCCTCCGTGACGACATACGATCCGAACAGTTGGCCCACCAGCGTGCCCAGGGTCTTGGTCGCCGTGTCCTCGATGCGCGCCACGCGAATCGCCTCCAGCGAATGCGCCGGCCCGGAGATGTCGTGGTGTGCCACAATGGCTTTCATCAGGCGTTCGTACTGCTGAAGGCGCAGCAGGCAGCGGCCCAGCATGCGCTGAACCTCTCTCTGCACCGGTTGCACGTCGTCGGTGGATGGTGTCGTCATGTCGGTGGTCGGCGTGGCGTCGTGCGCCTCGGGTTCTTTCTTATTCTCAGGCGACAGTTTCGGCCGTGGTGCGATAGGAGCAATCGAATGCGGAGGAAGGACGTCGCTCCACCTATCCCCTGGGGATAGCGCCCCTCACGAATCATGCAGGGAGGCTCGGAGCTGCGCCATGTATGCGCGTGCGGCGCCTCGCGGCCGGCACCATTCGTGCGATAGGCGGTGACGGCGGCGTGGGTGCTGTGGGGCGCTGCTGCGGCGGCGCCGATTCTCCTTCACCGGCCCAGGTCTTGAACTTTCCGCGAATTGCCTTCTGGAGGATGCCAAAAAAGTAGCCGGCCGGGTTGCGCACCTTGCTGCCGCGGCACCGCGCCGTGGTGCGCCGCCCGTCGCCATGCTCTACACCAGCCCCTCGTCGATCCAATTCCGTATCGCCGCCCAGACCACCGACATCGGCAACGTCAGGGTCTCGGCCAGGTCCATCGTCAGGCCCAGCATGGCCAGATCGTCGCCCAACGCGATATGACGCTCGCTGACCCCGGCTTTCCAGCGCTTCCACAGGATGGTGCCCTGTGCTTCGTCCAGCACCGGGTGCCGACCCTTACGTTTGGGCAAGCGGAGAATGTCGCGCCGCAATGCGACTTCTTGATGCGTGAGCCCGTAGAAACGGCTTACCATCTCCGTGCTTGCGCCCAGGCGCAGCATGCGATCCACCGTGGCGATTTCCTGCTCCACGTCATGTACCTGGCTCAGCAGCCGCTTCAGCACCTCGCGGTTGACCGAGACCGAACACCACGACACCGTGGCGTTGACCAGCACACTGACCTGCGCCGGATGCTTGAGCGCCTCCAGATCTTCTTCGCCGAAGCCCATCGCCTTGCAGCGACGCAATTGGCCATTGCGCAGATCGTGCAGCGCTTGGGCGATGACAGCCTGGTTGAGCGGATGAGGTGACGACACGGTGGCCTCCCGCCCTCAGGAATCGTGGCCCCGGTCGGCAAACGCCGTACCGTTCTCCAGGTCCAGCAGCCGTCGCGCCAGGCGCAGCAGCCGGAACAACTTCACCACGCCAGTGTCGCTCAGGCGCATGGCCGTTCCGCCTCCGCCGTGCAGCAGCGGCGCCAGGTCGTCAGCCAGTCGCGTACGATCCAGTCCTGTCGCGGCTGGCTGAGCCATGCTCAACGCATGCAACAGCGCCAGCACGGCACGAGCGAAGTCAGGCAAGGCCCTCGCCTGCGCAACGGGCGGAGTCACGCAGACGAAGCCGATGCCATCGTCACTGGGCTCGATCTGCTCGGCGACCGCCGCCTCTTCGGCGACCTCGCGGGCGAACTGTGCGATATGCACCCGAAGCCGGTCCGGCACGTCCAATCCTGGCTCGATATACCAGACATCCGAGACGGGGTAGAGGCCACCGACCTGCGCGGGGATCGCGCGCAAGGCATTGGTCTCACAGTCGGGTAGCCTGTCGCCCAACTGGGCCCCTACTAGGCGTTCGGTGGTCGGCGCCGGGGACACGATGCGCCCCTGCAGGTGCTGCGCATCATGGTCGGCCCGTACTGGCGCGGCGCCTACTTCCCCGGCTTGCCCGCTGTCGGCCGCGGGCGCCATAGCAGTCCGTGTCGAGGGCCTCTCGCCAACGGATCCGGTCGGTACACCGGCCTGCTGTGCAGTAGTTGTCGCCGCCGGAGGTGGCGATGCAGGCCTTGGCGTCGCGGACACGGTAGAGGCTGTTGGCCTCACCGGCAACGGCTCGCTGCTCAGCACGCGCTGCCGGCTTTCGCTGTCGTCGATCTCCAGGCTCAGTGTGTCATAGTCTGTGTCCAGCAACTCAGCCATCTGGCCCGCCAGTTCGTCCTGCACCCGCTGGAACGAGAAGCCATCCGGTTGCGCGTCGAACTGCGAAAGCACATCCTGGAACAGCGAGGCGAAGTCCACGGCGAGGTGACGGCCCAGCGCTCTCCGTTCCCAGGTGTGCTCGCACGCCTTGCGCAGCACTGCGAGCCGCTCCACCTGATGCCGGCCGAGCCCGCCGTACAGCACGGTTGGAATCGCTGGCAGCAGGTAACACACCGCCTCCTGCATGCGGCTGATGCGCGATTGCTGCACCGGATACCCATCGGCCGTCAGGCGCCTGGCGAGCTCGGATTGGGTCAGTGTGCTACCCGTTTCCTGCTCGTAAAATTCGCGCGCTTTCTCGACGCCCAGGGCGCGCTCGATGAAAGTCAATCCGCCGCGCAGCTCGTTTTCCGCCAAGTGGCCCGTCAAGGCGGCGATCTCGCCCCGTTCCGGCCAGGGGCGGAATAGGCAGGACATGCGAAAAAACCGTTCCTGCTTGGTCTCAGCCCACAGCTCGCGAAGAATTGCCAATCGCGTATTGCCACCGTTGCGAATGATGTAATGCACTTCGCTTGGGCGTCGCGTGATCGCCGGTGGCGCATCCAAACCGCGCTCTCGGATGGACGCCTTGATTTCCTCATAAGCCGGATTGCGCTTGACGCGCGGATCGTGGTCATACGGGCGCAACTGGTCCAGCGTCACGATCATTGGTGTGTCGGCAATGGGATCGGTCAAAGCCGTCGCAGAAGGGCCAGCTCGCTGAAATCCGGCGGCGAGGAACTTGTCCGCCTTATTCCGAGGGCTCATCTCAACCACGACTACCCTCCTTCGCCTCGGCATCGAGGGTGCAACGCGCCGCGCGATCGGCACGACGGATCCGAGTAAATTTTGGATATTGATTCAGGGAGATGAATGCCATGGCCGGGGCCATCCACGACAGTTTGGCTATTCGCCCCTGATTCGTTGACACGCTGCCAGATTTCAAAGCACCTCCAGTTTCTCGGGAGCGATTCTGTTACGCTGCGCGGGCGGTGCGCAGCAGTAACATCGACATATGCGGTGTGCGTACTGCGTGAGTAGACCCGCTCTGCGGGCGCTTAGCAAGGACTCATTTTGCAAGAATTGTTGCGCCTGGAGTCTTATTGAGATTTACAAAAAACATGACAAGGGATTCAGTGCTGGCGCGTTTTATCTCTAACGGGTTGATTGGAGATACGGGCCGTGCCGAAGAAGCCATTAGACGATGCAACGGAGAAGCGCTTGCGAGCGGGTCGGATGCCGTTGGCTGGCAAGCGACCAGCCGAGGTGGCATTGGCCGTGGGGGTAGCCCGACAAACGGTGTACACGTGGAAAGCTCTGCTCGATGAAGGCGGAATTGATGCGCTATGGGCTGTGCCAGGTCGAGGCCGCCCAGCCAAGCTCGAGCCGGAGCAACTGGCCGAATTGCGCGGGGCGTTGCTGCAAAGCCCGACTGCGCATGGCTTTGGTACCGAGCTATGGACACTCAAGCGCGTCGGTTCGCTCATCAAGCGGACGTATGGCGTCGAGTTCAGCCAAACGCAGATCTGGCGCATTCTTGGGGCGTTGGGTTTCAGCGCGCAAAAGCCAGATCGTCGCGCGATCGAGCGAGACGAAGACGCGGTGCGCCACTGGAAGCGCCACACCTGGCCTGCGCTTAAAAAAAAGCCCAGCGCGAAGGCCGATTGATTGTCTTTATCGACGAGACTGGCATCAGCGAGCGGCCCACGCCTGTCAGCACCTGGGCGCCGAAGGGGCAAACACCCATCATCCAGTTTCATTTCAACTGGAGCCATGTGTCGGCGATCGCCGGCCTCAGTCGCACCAACTACCTGTGTACGAAGGCAGCGTCAAGAAAGAACCGGTGGTCGAGTTTCTTAAGGCGCTCAAAGCGCATCTGAAGCAGCCGTTGCTGATCATCTGGGATGGGGCCAGGCCCCATCGCGCCGCAATGGTCCGCGAATATCTGGATTCTCTCGAGGGACATATTCATATGACCTTCCCGCCACCGCAATGCCCCGAGCTCAACCCAGTTGAGTACCTGTGGGCATGGCCCAAGTGTCACGCGATTGCGAACTTCTGCCCCGACAACCTCAATGAGTTGCATACCGTCGCCCGCAACTAGCTCAAAAGCGCGCAACACCGGCCTTCGATCATCGCCGCGTGCTGGGTTCAGGCAACGTTGTGGTGATGTCATGATTTACGGAAAGATCAATAATTGCGGACTCACCACAAGTTTTCGGGTTGATCTGAAAACTCAACACGACTCAGCCTCTAACATCCCAGGCGCGGAGCAGACACCTTGTTTCGCTGGTTCATCGCGTTGTCGATGTACGAAGCTGCCTGCGTTACCGACTGCCATTCCATCAAGCTGATTTGCCCGGCGTGCGCACCGAGAGCGCGGTGCCAGGTGAAGGCGGACGCGCCGCCGGCCGGCGTCAGGCTCTTCTACGCCTGCAACCCAGTCACCGTCAACTGGCGCAAGGCGAAGTGGGAATCGGTGCCGAAGAACCGGGATGGCGAAACCTATGCCGCAACCCTCGCGCTGCGCGCCGGGGATCGGCTGGCGGCTGGTGAATTTTGCGAACTGAGACGGCCGCATCCGCGCGTGGGCGTCAGCCTTGGTCTGGAGCAGCGCTGCGCCTATCGGCGTCTTGCTGCGCTTCGAACGTCGCGATATCGTCGCGGGCCTTGGCAAGCCCATAGTCCAGCGCCGCCTCCACCGACGGGAACAGCGCCGTGCCCAGATTCAGTTCATAGGAGCACACAGTCGGAAAATTAGGACGCACAGGCGCGCCGTCGGTACGGGCGATGGTGTATCGCACGGCATAGCCCGCGACGTCGGCCGACTCGCCTTCATCGGTTTTCGGCTCTGCCCGGATCGAAACCCGGTGCTGGCCGATGACAACTTCCCTGTGCATGCCTCCCCCTGTACTGGTGGTGACGCGGACGCGGGTGCAATGGCGCCGTCTAGCAGTATAGGTGTCGGGCACGCGCCGCCCCCGCATGCGGCGCCTACCTCACCCGTGGCCCGCACAACGCGGCCGGGGTGCGTGCGGTGGCACTACACTGGAAAAGGCACGCATCACCATTTTCCGAACGGAGGGGCCACTCACCTTCCTCCGACCATGCCAAGGCAGACATTCAGATGAACCGACTCCGGTACGCGGCAAGCCTGTCCTACGAGGTCAGGGACGACATGGTGGACTTCCTGCTCAATATCGAAGTCGCCAGCACACCCCGGCAATCCATCGTTTCGGAGCGGCTGACAATCTCCCCGGAACTCGAGGTTGCCCGCTACACCGATCCCGTGCTGGCCAACCGGCTGCTGAGACTGCGCGCGCCTCAGGGCCGCCTTGCCATCCGCTACGAAGCGATCGTCGACATCGATCACCACCTGGAAGACGGCCACAAGCTGTCAGAGGTGCCCATCACCGAACTGCCGTTCGAGGTATTGCCTTACCTGGCGCCGAGCCGGTATTGCGAATCCGACCGCCTGATGGAATTCGCCAACCGCGAGTTCGGCGGCATGCAGCCGGGCTATGCGCGCGTCTACGCCATCCGCGAGTGGGTGCGCAATCACGTGCGCTTCCTGTCGCGCTCCACCAACGAACGCACCTCCGCGGCCGATACCATCGTGGAGCGCACCGGGGTCTGCCGGGATTTCGCCCACCTGATGATCGCCCTGTGCCGTGCGCTGAGCATCCCGGCGCGCATGTCCAGCAGCCTCGACTATGGCGCGGATGTGCGCATGGGGGCGCCGGATTTCCATGCGGTGGTGGAGATCTACCTGTCGCACCGGTGGTACCTGCTGGATCCTTCGGGGATTTCCATCCCCACGGGCCTGCTTCGCATCGGGACGGGGCGGGATGCGGGGGACATACCGTTTGCCGCCATATTCGGCAAGGTGGAATCCGAGCGTCCGCTGGTGGAGATCGAGCCGCTGACTGACGCGGCGGCCGGGATCGGGATGCCGGTGTTTACGCCGAAGGCGATTTCTACTTGGTAAGCCACTGCCCTTTTAGTGGCTTAGGTTGCACTTATCTTGCCAACTGGCACGCATACCGCTTGCGCCCGCGCCGGAAATCCGCTTAGAATCGCGGGTTCGCGGGCGTCGTATAATGGCCATTACCTTAGCTTCCCAAGCTAAAGACGTGGGTTCGATTCCCATCGCCCGCTCCACCTCCAGTCGAGACAAGCCGCCTTTGCCACCGTTACGGTGATCTGCCCGGCGGCTTTTTTGTTGCCATGCTTCCCCAAGACCCCAGCACCGAACCGACGCCGGCCGACGACGCCGCGCCGGTAGACAGCGCCGGACAAGTGTCCGCTCCCTCCCCTGCCGATCCTGAAGGCGTTGCGCATCCACGCCGGATCCGTTCGTTCGTGCGCCGCGCGGGGCGGACTTCGACGGGGCAGCAGCGTGCCATCGATGAAGTCGGGCCGCGCATGATGGTGCCCTATGCGCCGCAGCCGCTGGACTGGGAGGCGGCGTTCGGCCGCAAGGCGCCGGCGATCCTGGAGATCGGCTTCGGCATGGGCGAGACCACCGCGCATATCGCCGGGCTGCGTCCGCAGGACAACTTCCTCGGCTGCGAGGTGCACGAGCCCGGCGTGGGCGCGCTGCTCAAGCTGATCGACGAGCGCGGTCTCACCAACGTGCGGATCCTCCAGCACGATGCGGTGGAAGTGATCGCCCATATGCTGACCGACGACAGCCTGGACGGCGTCCATATCTATTTCCCCGACCCGTGGCACAAGAAGCGCCACAACAAGCGCCGGCTGGTGCAGCCGCCGCTGGTGAAGCTGCTGGCCGCGCGCCTCAAGCCGGGCGGCTATCTCCACTGCGCCACCGACTGGGAAGAGTACGCGCACCAGATGGTGGAAGTGCTGTCGGGCGAGCCGCTGCTGGAGAACACCTCGGTCACCGCGGACGGTTTTTCAGAGCGGCCGGAGTACCGGCCCGTGACCAAGTTCGAGCGGCGCGGCGTGCGGCTCGGGCACGGTGTGTGGGACGTGGTCTTCCGCAAGCGCGCCTGAGCGATTGCGGCGGACAAACAAAAAGGCGTGGCATCGGCCACGCCTTTTTGTTGCCTGAACGGCCGGTCGAATCAGGCGTGCCAGGTCACCAGGCCCGAGTAGGCCGTCGCCAGCACCACGATGCCGAACGCGATGCGATACCAGGCAAACGGCTTGAAGTCATGCGTGGCGACAAAACGCAGCAGCCAGCGCACGCACAGGAAGGCGGACAGGAAAGCAAAGACGAAGCCCACCGCGAAGATACCGAGATCATCGCCGTTCAGCAGCGAGCGCGCCTTGTACAGCTCATAGACCGTGGCGCCGAAGATCACCGGGATCGCCAGGAAGAACGAGAACTCGGTCGCGACCTTCCGCGACAGCCCGAACAGCATGCCGCCGATGATGGTGGCGCCAGAGCGCGACGTGCCCGGCACCAGCGCAAAGCACT
The DNA here is from genome assembly GCF_040149425.2 of Cupriavidus sp. DF5525. Classification (NCBI taxonomy): domain Bacteria; kingdom Pseudomonadati; phylum Pseudomonadota; class Betaproteobacteria; order Burkholderiales; family Burkholderiaceae; genus Cupriavidus; species Cupriavidus sp. DF5525. Next base: position 3,632,410 of record NZ_CP168265.1, read on the forward strand.
GCGCCAGGCCGACCTTGAGCGAGTCGCGCCAGTTCAGGTCATCGACCGATTCGATGCGCGGGGCGCCGGCCTTGGCGGCTTCCAGCAGCGCGTTGCCTTGCGGGTGCGAAACCGTGCCGCGGCGCGCGTCGCGCCATTCGGCCAGCAAAATGATCACACCGCCGACGATAAAGGCCATTGCCACCGAGATCGGGTTGAACAGGTGGGCCTTGATCCATTTGCCGAAGATAAAGGCCAGCAGGATTGCCGGCACAGAGGCGATCACGACGTTGGCGGCGAAGCGCTGCGCCTGCGGGTCGGAGCCCAGGCCGCGCACGACGTTGCCGATGCGCGCGCGGAACTCCCAGCAGACCGCCAGGATCGCGCCGAACTGGATCACGATCTCGAAGATCTTGCCCTTCTCGTCGTTGAAATCGAGCAACTGGCCCGCCAGGATCAGGTGGCCGGTGCTTGAGATGGGGAGGAACTCGGTAAGTCCTTCGACGATGCCGAGTATCACGGCTTTCAGGGCAAGTGCGATGTCCATGCGGAACGGAGAGAGACGTTGTCATGGGCGTTGCCCGGCATGCGTGCCGGGCCGCCTGTATTGTTGTTAGAGGCCCCGATCAGGGACGGTTGATCTTGACGTTGATGCCGTCAGGCAAAACGGTGATTGTACCGGGCTCCACCTGCGTGCCAGCAACCCGCAACTGGTCGTCGCGGAAGGTATAGAGCGGATAGCCCTGCAGCAACTGCTCGGCCAGGATGCCGCCCAGCGCATTGAGCTGGCGCGAGAACTGCGCGGGCATGCCCTGCACGTCAAAGCGCTGCACTTCGGGATCCTGCAGCACCAGCGAGCGCGTGGGCTCGTCATAGCGCAGGCCGCTGTCCAGCGCGAAGCGCCCGCTCAGGGCACGGGGGAAGAACAGCTTATTGTCGACGGTGGCGTCGAACTGCACGTTGACGCGGTTGCGCGTCGGGTCCAGCGTCAGGCGCGGGTTGGTCAGCTGGATGTCGAACAGCTCCATATAGCGCTTGTTGAACGGGAACTTGCGCTCCAGCGCCGCCTGCAGCTGGCTTTGCGAGAAGGTGTATTCGCTGCGGAACGCGCCGCAGGCGGCCAGCCCCAGCGCCAGTGTGGCCGCGGCCGACGCGGCAAGCCAGCGCCGTCGGGAAGTCCGGATCATCAAATTGCCTCCGATTACAGGATGTCGGGCGTGTGCGCCGGCACGGCGGCGGGCGTCACACGCGCGGACCGGGCCGGGCGGACGTGGCCTGCGGCGCGGTCAGGATTTCGAGTCGGGTCAGCCAGTGCAGCGCGGCTTCGCGCGTGTCGCCGCACATTTCGGCCGACGGCTTCAGGCCGGCACAGAACGCGGGCCGGTCGAGCCTGCCGAACACCGCGCAGCGCATATCTGGCAACAGCTGCACGCAGGGCACGCCGGCCGGCTTGCCGTCGGGCATGCCGGGCAGCGGCGAGGCGATCGACGGGGCAATGCAGCAGGCGCCGCAGCCCGCGCGGCAAGGGTGGTCTGACCGACAACTCATCGCAATGATTCAGGGAACGGCCGCACGAAACGGAAACCGGCGGCGCGCTTGAAGTCACCATTGTGCCCGAAGGGCCCCTGGTGTCCTGTAAGAAAAGGCAAGCGTCGTGCAAGCCAGCGCAAGCCCTCGCCCTTAAGGGCATCAAGCATCACATGTATCACATTCGCCTCCGTGTGTACCCGGAGGCGGCTGCCGGGCGCTTGACCCTCCCATAGCGCTACTCTACATTACTGACCGACAAGTTATTAACAACCATCACCCCCCGTGCCCCGCAGTACCCGCAACACACCCGTGAAAACGCCCGCCGATCCGCACAAAGACGCCGACGCCCCGCGCTGGAGCCGCCGCAAGGCCGCCCGCCCGCAGGAACTGGTGGCCGCCGCGCTCGAACTGTTCGTGGAGCGCGGCTACGCCGCCACGCGCCTGGAAGACGTGGCCGCCGCGGCCGGCGTGTCCAAGGGCACGGTCTACCTGTATTTCGCCAATAAGGAAGAGCTGTTCAAGTCGGTGGTGCGCGAGAACCTGGTGCCAGCACTGGCGCGCGGCACGGACCTGGTCGACAAATATGAAGGCAGCACCCCCGAGCTGCTGCGCGAGCTGCTGCGCGGCTGGTGGGGACTGATCGGTGCCACCACGGTGGCCGGGCTGACCAAGCTGATCATGGCCGAGTCGGGCAATTTCCCGGACATCGCCCGCTTCTACAACGAGGAAGTGATGGTGCCGGGCGACGAGCTGTTCGCCAGGGTGCTGGCCCGCGGGGTGGCCCGCGGCGAATTCCGCGCGATGCCGGCCAACCCCACCACCACGCTGATCTGCGCGCCGCTGGTGTTCCTGATGCTTTGGCAGCGCGCGCTGCGCGCCACCTCGGAAAAGGACATCGATCCGGAAGCCTTCCTCGACAACCTGCTCGATACGCTGCTGTTCGGGCTGACCGCCGGCGAAGCGCGCGATCGCCCGCTTCCGCCACAGAACGGCCCCTATGTCTGGGAACGCATCCGCGACGAAATGCTGGCGCAGCGCGCCGCCGCCGAGCCCGAGTCCGAGCCCAATCCCAGAACATGAAGCGAAAGACCCTGCTGATCACCGCCGCCTGCGCCGTCATCGCACTGAGCGCCACGCTCGCGGTGCGCAAGGCCGGCAGCGCGCGCCAGCCGCAGCCGCAGCCGCCGGCGCAGGCCGCGGTGAACGTGGTGGAATTCCTGCAGACCGACCTGGTCAGCGCCGGCCGCCATGACCTGCAGGTCTCGCTGCCGCTGTCGGGCAGCCTGCGCGCGCTGAACCAGGCCTCGGTCAAGGCCAAGGTCTCCGGCGAGGTGCAGCAGGTGCTGGTGCGCGAAGGCGAGCCCGTGCGCGCCGGCCAGGTGATCGTGCGCATCGACCCGACCGAGTACGAGGCCAGGGTGGCGCAGGCGCGCGGGCAGATGCTGGCCATGCGCGGGCAGTTCCGGAACTCGCACCAGACCTGGGAGCGCAACCGCGAGCTGGTCGGCAAGGGCTTTATCTCGAAGACCGCATTCGACAAGTACCAGTCCGACCTCGACGTGGCCCGCGCCAACCTCGATGCCGCACAGGGCGGCCTGGCCGTGGCGCAGAAGGCGCTGGCCGACACGGTGGTGAAGGCGCCGCTGGACGGCGTGGTGTCCGCGCGCGCGGTGCAGCCGGGCGAGAAGGTGTCGCCGGACACGCGCCTGGTCGACGTGGTGGACCTGCGCGTGCTGGAGCTGGAAGCGCCGATCCCGATGGCGGACGTCGCGCGCGCCGCGGTCGGCCAGCCGGTCGAGCTCGACGTGGAAGGCGCCGGCCGCTTTCCCGGCAAGCTGGTGCGCATCAACCCTGCGGTCAGCCAGGGCACGCGCAGCATCATGGTCTATATCCGCGTGGAGAACAGCGACGCCAGGTTGCGCGCCGGCATGTTCGCGCGTGGCGCGCTGGTGCTGGGCGAGCGCGCCGGCGTGGTGGCGGTGCCGGTGTCGGCGGTGCGCATGGAAGGCGAGCGTGCCTTCGTCTATGCCATCGACAAGGACACGCTGGCCGAACGGCCGGTGCAGCTGGGCATCCGCGACGAGGCCAGCGGACTGGTGGAGATCGTCTCCGGCCTCGATGCCGGCGCTGAGATCGTGCGCAACAACCTGGGCACGCTGCGCAGCGGCAGCCAGGTCAGGCGTGTGAAGGCCTGACGCGGCCATGTGGTTCACCCGCCTGTCCATTCGCAACCCGGTGCTGGCCACCATGATGATGATTGCCTTCATCGTGGTCGGGCTGTTCTCTTACCAGCGGCTGCCGGTCGACCAGTTTCCCGACATCACCTTCCCGGTGGTGGTGGTGCAGACCGAATACCCCGGCGCCGCGCCGGAGTCGGTCGAGTCCGACGTCACGCGCAAAGTCGAGGAGATCGTCAACACCATCTCGGGTATCGACGAGATCTTCTCGCACTCGTACCAGGGCACCTCGGTCGTCGTCATCAAGTTCGACCTCAGCGTCGATGTCGGCCAGGCTGCGCAGGACGTGCGCGACAAGATCGCGCTGATCCGCCCGCAGTTCCGTGACGAGGTCAAGGAGCCGCGCGTGCTGCGCTATGACCCATCCGACGCGCCGATCTTCTACCTGTCGGTGTCCAATGCGCCCGGCGCCAGCCGCAGCCAGCGCGAGCTGACCACGATCGCCGACCAGATCGTGCGCAAGCGGCTGGAGACGGTGCGCGGCGTAGGCGCGATCAATATCGTCGGCGGCACCAAACGCGAGGTCGAGATCCGCATCCGGCCGGCACAGCTGGAGGCGCTGGGCATCGGCGTCGACCAGGTGATGAACGCCATCCGCAGCGAGAACCAGGAGCTGCCCGCTGGCGAGCTGCGTTCCTCGGCGACGGAAACCATGGTGCAGATCAAGGGCCGCGTGCCCACGCCCGACGCCTTCCGCCACATCATCGTCGCGCGCCGCGCCGGCCAGCCGGTCACGCTGGGCGAGATCGCCGACGTGCGCGACGGCCAGGAAGAGCAGGAAAGCCTGGCGCTGCTCGACGGCAAGCGCGCCCTCTTCCTCTCCGTGGTGAAAGCGCAGGGCCAGAACACCGTCGATACCGTCGACGGCCTGGTGCGCATGACCGACGAGGTGCGCAAGCTGGTGCCCGCCGGCGTGCAGCTCAACGTGGTCAACGACACCGCGCGCGGCATCCGCAGCAGCGTGAAGGAAGTGCAATCGACGCTGCTCGAAGGCGCATTCCTGACGGTGGCGATCGTGTTCCTGTTCCTCGGCTCCTGGCGCAGCACGGTGATCACCGGCCTGACGCTGCCGATCGCGCTGATCGGCACCTTCGGCGTGATGTATATGTGTGGCTTCACGCTCAACGTGATCACGCTGATGGCGCTGTCGCTGTGCGTAGGCCTGTTGATCGACGATGCCATCGTGGTGCGCGAGAACATCGTGCGCCACAATCTGATGGGCAAGGACCACCGCACGGCAGCGCTGGACGGCACCAACGAGATCGGGCTGGCAGTGCTGGCCACCACCTTCTCGATCGTGGCGGTGTTCCTGCCGGTGGGCTTCATGGGCGGCATCATCGGGCGCTTCTTCCACCAGTTCGGCATCACCGTGGTGGCGGCCGTGCTGATCTCGATGTTCGTCTCGTTCACGCTGGACCCGATGCTGTCCTCGGTCTGGCACGATCCCGACCTGCACGGTACCGGCAACAAGAAGAGCTGGTACGGACGCACGGTGGGACGTTTGCTTGACTGGTTCTCGGCGCGGATGGACCGCCTCGGCAACGGCTACGCCGCCATGCTGGGCTGGGCGCTGAAGCACCGGCTGGCGACCGCGCTGATCGCGCTGGTGACCTTCTTCGGCAGCTTTGCTCTGGTACCGCTGATCGGCACGGAATTCGTGCCCAATGCGGATCTTGGCGAGACCCAGGTCGGCTTCACTACGCCGGTGGGCACGTCCATCGAAGTCACCGAGTCCAAGGTGCGGCAGGTGGAAGCGGCGCTGAAATCCTTCCCGGAAGTCGCCTACACCTACGCCACCATCAATTCGGGCAACGCCTCGGGCCGCAACAACGCGCTGGTGTCGGTGCGGCTGACCGAGCGGCGCGCGCGCAAGCTGACCACCGCGCAACTCAACCCGCTGATCCGCGAGCGGCTGGCGAGCATCGCCGGCATCACGCTGACCATGGTCGGCATGCCCGACGGCGCCGGCGGCCAGAAGGCGATCCAGGTATCGATCCAGGGCGACGACCTGGACGAACTGCGCCGGCTGTCGCAGGAGGCCAGCCGCCGCATGCGGGCGATCCAGGGACTGGCCGACCTGGATTCGAGCATGAAGGATGACCGCCCCACCATCGAGGTCCGCATCCGGCGCGAACTGGCCTCGGACCTGGGCGTCGGCGTGGCGCAGATCGGCAACGCACTGCGCCCGCTGCTGGCCGGCGACGCCATCAGCTCGTGGCGCGCACCGAACGACGAGAACTACGACGTACGCGTGCGCCTGCCCAAGGACGCGCGCACCGGCATGGCCGATCTGAACGGGCTGATGATCGCCAGCAGCCAGACCAACGGCGACGGCTCGCCGAAGATGGTGCCGCTGCGCCAGATCGCCGAGCTGGTGCCCACCACCGGCGCCAACCAGATCAGCCGGCGCGACCTGAACCGCGAGGTCGAACTGACCGCCAACGTCGCAGGGCGCTCGGCCGGCGAGGTGGCGCGCGACGTCAAGAGCACGCTCGACGGCATGACCTGGCCGGCCGGCTACAAGTACCGTTTCGGCGGCTCGACCAAGTCGATGAACGAGTCCTTCGGCTACGCCGTGTCGGCGCTGGCGCTGGCGGTGATCTTTATCTACATGATCCTGGCCTCGCAGTTCGCCAGCTTCTTCCAGCCGGTCGCCATCATGACCTCGCTGCCACTGACGCTGGTGGGGGTGTTCGCGGCGCTGCTGCTGTTCCGCTCGACGCTGAATATGTTCTCGATCATCGGCTTCATCATGCTGATGGGGCTGGTGACCAAGAACGCGATCCTGCTGGTGGACTTTGCCAACCAGGCCCGGCACGGCCATGTGGACGGCGCCGACGGCCGGCAGCCGCTGTCGCGGGAAGCGGCCCTGGTGGAGGCGGCGCGCGTGCGGCTGCGCCCGATCCTGATGACCACGCTGGCGATGATCTTCGGCATGGTGCCGCTGGCCTTCAGCCTGGGCGAAGGCGCCGAGCAGCGCGCGCCGATGGGCCAGACCGTGATCGGCGGGATCGTCACCTCGTCGATCCTGACGCTGGTGGTGGTGCCGGTGATCTATACGTATCTGGACGACCTGGCGGCGTGGTTGCGGCGGCTGTGGTTCGGCAAGGCCGCCGTGCAGCCCGCGGCGCACCCCTCAGGACATCCGCAGGCAAGCTCCGGCCAGCCCGCGGCCCCGGAACTGCCGGCGCCCAGGGAGGCCAGCGCGGAATGAGCCTGGCGGCGTCCGCAAGGTTAAAATAAAGGGTTTGATAAGACTGTCCGGCCGTGGGCACCGCGCGGCCGGCGCACAGAACGACAGCGGTTGGCCTTGGTAAGGAATGGCAAGATGGATCTCGAAAAAGCCCGATTCAACATGATCGAACAACAAATCCGCCCGTGGGACGTGCTGGACCAGGAAATCCTGGACCTGCTGGCGGTGGTCAAGCGGGAGCAGTTCGTCCCGACCGCGTACGCCTCGCTGGCGTTCGTCGACATGGAGATTCCGCTGCCCGCCGGGCAGAACATGCTGCCGCCGCGGGTGGAAGCCCGCATCCTGCAGGACCTGGCCGTGCGCAAGCATGAAAACGTGCTGGAAATCGGCGCTGGCTCCGGCTACATGGCCGCCCTGCTGGCCAACCGTGCCCGCCACGTGCTGACCGTGGACATCGTCCCTGAGCTGGTCGAGCTGGCCCGCACCAACCTGGCCAACGCCGGCATCACCAACGTCGACGTGGCCGAAGGCAACGCCACCGACGGCTGGAGCGCCGCCGCGCCGTACGACGTGATCTGCATCTCGGGCTCGCTGCCGGCCATCCCGCAGTCGATCCTGTCGCAGGTCAAGGTGGGCGGGCGCATCGCCGCCTTCGTGGGCGAACTGCCGGTGATGGAAGCGCGCCTGATCACGCGCGTGTCCGAGACCGAGTACCAGGTCGTCAACCTGTTCGAGACCGCGGTCAAGCCCCTGCAGGGCGCGGCCCGGCCCTCGCAGTTCCAGTTCTGAAGACGGAGTCATCATGCAGGTCATCAAGCCGACCGAACTGGCCCAGTGGCTGGCCGACGCCAGCCGCGCCAAACCGGTCCTGCTCGACGTGCGTGAAGGCTGGGAGGTGCAGACCTGCGCCATGCCCGGCATCACCCACATCCCGATGCGAGACATCCCCGCGCGCGCGGCCGAGCTGGACGAGGACGCCGACATCGTCTGCATCTGCCACCACGGCATGCGCAGCATGCAGGTGGCCGCCTACCTGGAGCGCCAGGGCTACGGCAAGGTCTACAACCTGACCGGCGGCGTCGACGCGTGGGCCAGCGAGGTCGACCCGGCCATGCCGAAGTACTGAAGCCAGCCGCGGCCTGCCGGTAACCGACCGGCAGGCCGGCCGCGACCGCGGCAGTCCTGGGCAGGCACCCAGGCAGCAATCCGAAGAAGAAACGACCGTAGGCCGTGGCCCGTGCCCGGCAACCTGGAGGTGTCATGACGTTTGCGCCCAACGCCCTGTCCGGAGCGATCCGGACGCGCCTGGCGATCGCGGTTTCCCTGCTTGCCCCGCTGTTGGCCGTGATGCCCGCGGCACCGGCAAGCGCGGCCGACCTGCTGCAGGTCTATCGCGATGCGCAAGCCAATGACGCGCAGTTCGCCAGCGCCCGCTCGCAGTTGCTGGCCACGCGCGAGAGGCTGCCGCAGGGGCGCGCCGGGCTGCTGCCGCAGGTCATCGGCACCGCTGGCGCGTCGCGCACCAAGCTTGACCAGACCGCGTCGCTGCCGCTTGGCACCGGCGCCAGTGCCTCCGGCACGCGCTTCTTCAACAACAACAACTGGCAGCTGCAGCTGAGCCAGCCGCTGTTCCGCTGGGACCGCTGGGAAACCTACAAGCAGGGCGAACTGGCCGCGCTGGCGGGCGAAGTCACCTTCCACCAGGCCGAGCTCGACCTGATCACGCGCGCAGCGCAGGCCTACTTCGACGTGCTGGCGGCGCAGGACAACCTGTACCTGGCGCGCGCGCAGAAGAAGGCCATCGGCGAGCAACTGGAGCAGGCCAAGCGCAACTTCGAGGTCGGCACCGCCACCATCACCGACACCAACGACGCCCAGGCCCGCTACGACCTGGCGACCTCGACCGAGATCGCCGCGCAGAGCGACCTGGAGATCCGGCGCGCCACGCTGCAGCAGATCACCGGCAAGCCGGTCGACGAAGTGCTGGGCCTGCGCACCGAGGCGCCCATCCCCGGCCCGCAGCCGCCCGATGTCAACGCGTGGGCCGCGCAGGCGGAGAGCAGCAACCTGCAGGTCAACTTGGCCAGCTACAACCTCGAGACCGCGCAGCGCGAGACCAACAAGGCCAAGGCCGGGCATTTGCCGTCGGTCGACCTGGTGGCGTCGTATGGCTACACCAACCAGACCGGCAGCGCCACGCAGGCGATCTCGACCCACTACAACGCGTCGCAGATCGGCGTACAGCTGACCATGCCGATCTTTGCCGGCGGCCAGATCCAGTCGCGCGTGCGCGAAACGCTGGCGCTCGCCGACAAGGCCGCCAGCGACCTGGAATTTGCCCGCCGCACCGCCGCGCAGACGGCGCGGCAGACTTATTCGGGCGTGTCCAACGGGCTGGCGCAGGTGAAGGCGCTGGAAGCCGCGGAACGCTCGGCGCAGAGCGCGGTGGAGTCCAACCAGCTTGGCTATGAGGTGGGTGTGCGTATCAATATCGACGTGCTCAACGCCGAGGCGCAGCTGTTCTCCACCCGCCGCGACCTGGCCAGGGCGCGTTATGACACCATCATGAACGGGCTGCGGCTGAAGGCTTCCACCGCCGTGCTGCAGGAGTCGGACGTGGTGCAGATCAATACGCTGCTGACCTCGTCGCCGGGCGCGTTGTACAAGCTGCCGGTGCCAGCGCAGGCGAACGGCAAGGTGCCGGCAAAACCCGCGTCCGCGGCCGAACGCCGGGGCGGGCGGCGTGAAGCGATTCCGGCCGGCACGCCGCGCTCCTGAGCTGCGGTCACAAAACAAAACGGGCCGCGATTGGCCCGTTTTGCTTTGGTGACGGCTTACCCTACCGTGCCCGCGTGCGCGACTCCACATTCAGCAGCTGCCACCGGATCGACGACGCATCCGCCGGCGGGTTCGGCACCTGGTACTCGCGCACGCGCAGCTTGTAGGACACGCCCTGCTCGAAGTCCAGCCCTTCGATCGGGCCATACCAGAGCTGCCACGGCGCATCGGGCGATTCGCGCCAGCGGTAGCACATCATCTTGCCGACGCCCGTGCACTCCACTCGCTGCGAATCGATATAGACGGTCTTCTCCACCCCGCCCGCATCCGTGCGCGCGCCGCGCTTGCCCACGCCTTCACGCTCGACAAACTGCAGCAGGTCGCCACTGGCGGTCTTCCAGACGATCTGCCGGCCGGTGCTGCCCGCCGACGGCTGCGTGCCGACGGTGGCGAACGGCGTCTGCATCGCTTTGAGCAGCGCGGATTCGAGCTCCATGCGCGCCGGCGGGCAGGCCATGCGCGTGCCGGCGACGCGGTCGAAGCGGATGCCGGTGTCGGTCTTGCCATAGCTGCCGGTAAAACGGTTGCAGCCGCTGGTGCCGCTGACCGTGCCCTGCGCGGCATCGATGCCGTCGTTGAACTCGAAGATGATGGGCTCGCCGTTGTCGCCATGCGGGATGTCGCGCAGCGTACCGTCGGCTTGCTGCCAGCGCACCAGTTCCCAGCGGCTCGGGCCGGAGGGCTGGGTCTGGTTCAGGCTGGCGCCGGCACTGGGCAGGCCCGGCGCCGGGCCGGTGGTGCAGGCGGCAAGTGTGGCGGCAACGGTGACGAGGGCAAAGGCGGCGCAGCGCAGGCCGATCGTCCGACAGTTACCACGAAGGGATGTCTGCATAGGGGAAAGCTCCTGTGACAAGGCGCCGGGGCCATTTGCGGCCATCGGCGCTACATGCTGGCTTAGAGCCTGGCGGATTCATGCAAGTTCAGCATTGCCGGCTGCACAATGCTGCCGCGTAGTGTACCGCGCTGGCATTTCATGCCACGATCCGCCACCATCGCGGCGCAAACCCAAGGATAATTGCGGACCCGCCCTGCCCTCCGACTCTATCGCCCTGGTAGCCATGCATCGCCATAACCCGCGCGCAGCCAGCCGCTACGCCGCGCCACAGCCGCACCCATGACGGGCCGCCGTATCTGCTTCCTGACCGGCACGCTCAACGCGATGGCGGGGGCCGAGCGCATGACCGCGACCATCGCCAACGCGCTCGCGGCGCTCGGCCACCACGTCACCATCCTGAGCCTGTGGGATACGGCCAGCCAGTTCCCGCTGCATCCGGCCATCCGCCATGAAGCGCTGTTCGCGCAGCGGCCGTCGTTCCGGCGCGAGTATCTCGCCACCGTAGCCGGCATCCGCCGACATTGCGCCGCGCACCGGACCGAGGTGCTGGTGCAGGTCGACACCATGCTCGCGCTGTTCGTGCTGCCGGCCACCGCCGGCATGGGGCTGCACCATATCGCGTGGGAGCATTGCCACTTCGACGAGGATCTCGGCAAGCCGGCACGCAAGCTCGCCAGGCGCCTGGCGGCGCGCTTCTGCCGGCAGGTGGTGGTGCTGACGGAACGGGACCGCAGCCGCTGGCTGGAAGCCCTGCGCCCGCGCTGCGACGTGGTTTGCCTGCCCAACCCGCTGCCCTTCCCCATGCCCGCCACGCCCGCTCCGCGTACTCGGAAGACCGTGCTCGCCATGGGGCGGCTGGTGGCGGCAAAGGGCTTCGATGTGTTGCTGCGCGCCTGGCAGCAGGTCGCGGCACAGGAGCCGGAATGGCAACTGCTCATCCACGGCGAAGGCGAGGAGCGCCCTGCCCTGACCGCGTTGGCCGCGCAGCTCGGCCTGGAAGGCCGGGTCAGCCTGCCGGGCGTCTGCCACGACCCGGCGCAGGCCTATGGGCGCGCGTCGGTGTTCTGTCTGAGTTCGCGCTATGAAGGCTTTGGCCTGGTGCTGATCGAAGCCATGGCCTTCGGCCTGCCGATCGTATCGACCGATTGCGAGACCGGGCCGCGCGAACTGCTCGCGCCGGGACAAGACGCACTGATCGTTCCCGCGGACAACGCCGAGGCGCTGGCCTCGGCGCTGCTGACGGTGATCCGGGAGCCGGAAACCGCAAGCCGGCTTGCTGCCAGCGGCCGGGCCAAGGCGAACGGATTTGCGCTGGAGCGGATTTCCGCGCAGTGGGACGCGCTGGTCAAGGCGCCGCCATCCGGCGCGGCGCCTTAGTCGTCAGCTCAGTTTTCCAGCGCGGGCGCCAGCGCGGCCAGCGTGCGGACGGTCGCGCCGCGATGCAGGCCGGCAAAGGTCTGCGCATGCGCACGCATGTCCGCCAGGCGCGCCGGCTCGGCCAGCACCCCGGCAGCGGTACGTACCAGCTCATCGGCATTGCCGACGCGCAGGCACGCACCCGCGGCAATCGCATCCTCCGTCGCCTGCGCGAAGTTGAAGGTATGCGGGCCGATCAGCACCGGCGTGCCAACCGCGCAGGCCTCGATCAGGTTCTGCCCGCCCAGCGGCATCAGGCTGCCGCCGATAAAGGCGAGGTGCGACGCGGCGAAGTACATCGCCATCTCGCCCATCGAGTCGCCCAGCACGATATCCGCAGTGATCGGGGCCTGCACCTTGTCGAGATCCAGCGCACTGCGGCGTTCGACCGAGAACCCCGCCCGCGCCGCCATCGCCGCCACTTCATCGAAGCGCTGCGGATGGCGCGGGATCAGCAGCAAGGCCGGGCGCGGCACATCGCCGGCCAACGCCTGCCATCGCGCGAAGGCGTCGAGCAGCAGGGGCTCCTCCCCTTCGCGCGTGCTGGCGGCCGCGAGCACCTTGCGTGCGCCGAACGCCTTGCGCAGCCGTTCGCCCAGCGCCACGCCCGCCGGTGCGGGCTGCATGTCGAACTTCAGGTTGCCGGTGATCTGCACCGCCGGCACGCCCAGCGCGCGAAAGCGCTCGGCATCGCCGGCCGTCTGCGCCAGCACGCCCGCAAAGTCCCGGTACATCGACGCCGCCGCGCGCCCGAAGCGCGCCGTGCGCCGGAAGCTGCGCGGCGACAGGCGCGCGTTGACCAGGTACAGCGGCACCCCCGCCTTGCGCGCACCGTGCACGACGTTGGGCCACACCTCGGTCTCCATCAGCACCCCCGCCTCCGGCCGGAAATACCGCATAAACCGCCCCACCAGCCACGGCAGGTCATACGGCAGGTAGCACTGCAGGATGCGCGGCTCCTTGCCGAACAGCTGCGCGCCGGTCTGGCGACCGGTCGGCGTCATGTGCGTGAGCAGCAGACGGTGGTGCGGATAGGCACCGAGCAGGGCTTCGATCAGCGGCTGCGCGGCGCGGGTCTCGCCGACTGACACGGCGTGGACCCAGAGCCACGGGCCTTTCCTTGGCAGGTTGCCGTAGACACCCAGGCGCTCGCCGACATGCTGCACGTAGCCCGGCTCCTTGCGCGCGCGCCATGCCAGGCGCAGCAACGCTAGCGGCAACACGGCCAGCCACAACAGGCTGTAGATCAGGCGCAGCATCAGGCAGGCACCCCGCGCACGCGGCAGGCGGCCTCGTAGACTTCATCGACCGATGGCACCACGCCGTCGTCGCCGACATTGGCGATGCGCTCGGACCAGTAGCCCTCGGTCTTCCAGCGCCAGGTGGCGGTGTAGATTTCCACCGTGGGGCGGCACAGCGCCGCGGCGATATGGACCAGACCCGTATCGACGCCGATCACGACCTCGGCCCGGTTGATCAGCCCGAAGCCCTGCATCACCGAGAATCGCGGCAGCACCTGCGCCTGCGGCACGCCGGCGGCGATCTCTTCGGCGGCCTGGCGCTCTTTGTCGTTGCCCCACGGCAGCAGCATGGCCAGGCCCTCGGCGCGCAGCCGGTTGCCCAGCGCGTGCCAGTTCTGCACAGCCCACTTCTTGCGCGCGCCGGCCGTCGCATGGAAGCACACGGCATAGCGCGCCGGCAGGTCCGCCCACAACGAATCCTCGACATGCAAGGACTGCGCGGCCGGCCCGAAGAACCGCGGCGGCTCCGCCGGCGCCATCCCGGTCAGCGCCGCGCCCAGCAAGCGCGAGCGGCGCACCGAATGGGTCTGGCGCGGCACCTGCACCGGATCGGTGTACAGCAGCCGTGCCGCCGGCTCATAGCCCGAGCCCTGCGTGGCATTGCCGAGCCCGATGATCGGCGCACCCGGCGCGCGCGTGGCGACGCGCGCGACCACCGCGGTCTTGAGCAGACCCTGGCTTTCGATCACGGCGTCATAGCGCTCGGCCCGCAGCGCATCGCGCACCGCGCCGATCTCGCGCCAGGTGCCGCCCTGCAGGATGCGCTTGCGCCAGCGCCGCAGCGCGAACGGGATCACGCGGCGCACTTCCGGCAACAGGCGCACCAGCTCGACGTAGCCCTCTTCCACCACCCAGTCGATCTCGGCGTCCGGCCAGCGCATGCGCAGGTCGTGCACCAGCGGCATGTTGTGGACCACGTCGCCCAGCGACGACACCTTGACCAGCAGGATGCGCGGCCGCTCCGGCAACGGGAACGGCGCCGCCGCCGGCATGGACTGCACCACCCCGGACGCGTCCGGCGATGCCTGTGGCACCGCCGTGCGCTCAGAACGGGAGCTGAGCATCCGGCTTCTCTGCCAGGATCACGCGCTTGAACTCCGTCTGGATGCGCGCCAGCGCGGCGTCATTGTCAGCCTCGAAGCGCATCACCACCACCGGCGTGGTGTTGGACGGACGCGCCAGGCCAAAGCCATCGGCATATTCCACGCGCACGCCGTCGATGGTGATCACCTCGCGCGCGCCTTCGAACTTCGCGTTCGCCTTGATCTTGTCCAGCAGCGTGAACGGCTCGCCCTCGGAACACTTGAGCTGCAGCTCTGGCGTGTTGTTGGCGTTCGGCAGCGCGTTCAGCACCGCGCTCGGATCGGCGTGGCGCGACAGGATTTCTAGCAGGCGCGCGCCGGTGTACAGGCCATCGTCAAAGCCGTACCAGCGGTCCTTGAAGAACACGTGGCCGCTCATCTCGCCGGCGATCGGCGCACCGGTTTCCTTCAGCTTTGCTTTCACCAGCGAATGACCCGTCTTCCACATCAGCGGCTCGCCGCCGTGCTGGCGGATCCACGGTGCCAGCTTGCCGGTGCACTTGACGTCGTAGATCACCTGAGCGCCCGGATTGCGCGACAGGATCTCCTCGGCGAACAGCATCAGCTGGCGGTCCGGGAAAATCACCTGCCCATCCTTGGTCACCACGCCCAGGCGGTCGCCGTCGCCATCGAAGGCCAGGCCCAGCTCGCAGTCGGTCTCGCGCAGGCACTTCATCAGGTCCTGCAGGTTTTCCACATGCGCGGGATCGGGGTGGTGGTTAGGGAAGTTGCCGTCGACATCGCAGAACAGCTCCGTCACCTCGCAGCCCAGGCCGCGGAACAGGTCGCCGACGAAGGCGCCGGCCACGCCGTTGCCGGCATCCAGCGCGATCTTCATCGGACGGGCCAGCTTGACGTCGCCGATGATGCGGTCGAGGTACTTTTGGCGCACATCGACTTGCTTGTAGGTGCCGCTGCCGCTGGCGAAATCCTTGGCCTCGATGCGCTGGCGTAGGGCCTGGATCTGTTCGCCATAGATCGCCTGGCCGGCCAGGACCATCTTGAAGCCGTTGTAGTCGGGCGGGTTGTGGCTGCCGGTGACCATGAGGCCGGAGGTGGCGCGCACGCCATCGATCTCGATATTGGTGGCGAAGTACACCATCGGGGTGGCGACCAGGCCGATGTCGATCACGTCCAGGCCGGCGGCACGCAGGCCTTCTACGAGGCCGGCGATGAGGTCGGGGCCGGAGAGGCGGCCGTCGCGGCCTACTACGACGGTTTTTTCGCCGAGTTCTGCAGCGGCCGAACCGAACGACAAGCCAATCAGGCGTGCGACGTCGCGGGTGAGCGTTTTGCCCACGATGCCGCGGATGTCATAGGCTTTGAAAATAGAAGGTTCGATTTGCATATGGCTTCCTGTCAGTCTGTCGGGCGCGACGCACACTGCCAAGACGTGGACGACGACACCAGATCGGGCTCTTGGAACGAATCAAAGGGGCTATTTTGCCGGATTGCGCGACTGGCGGGCGGTATAATCGCCGCAATATACGGGACCGGCGCAATTTTCAGCGTCTGTCCTACACCTGAAGCTACACTTCGCCGCCCGCCAGGCCGCGCCTTTCGCTATCCGGTCGCATTGGACCCGACGGCGATTGCCCGACAATACGGAAGCTGCCATAACTCGCCGGTGCTTTCCGGCCAAGTGGCGGTTGCGACCTAGCTAATTTCGTACGCACACTTGACGCCCACCGCACAGCCTTCGCCGCGCCTGCGCATCGCTTATCTGATCACCAATTCGGAGATCGGGGGGGCGCAGTCGCATATCGGTGACCTGCTGCAGTCAATGCAGGGTCGCGCCGAAACCGTCTTGCTGGCGGGCGGCGAGGGGCCGCTGTTCGATATCGCCACCCGTACCGGGGCGAAAATCATGCGGCTTTCCCGGCTCGACAACGCCCTTTCTCCCTGGCGCGCCGTTACCGCATTGCGCGAGCTGGTGCAAGCGCTGAAGACGGCGGCCCCTGACCTGATCCATGCGCACAGTGCCAAGGCAGGCGCGCTTGGCCGCATCGCCGGCTTCCTGCTGAGAATCCCCGTGGTCTACACGGTGCATGGTTTTGCCTTCAAGCCCGAAGCGCCGTGGCGCCAACGTCTTGCCGCGCGCGCGGCGGAGTGGCTGCTGGCGCCGCTGGCGTCGCGCGTGATCTGCGTCGCCGAGGCCGAGCGCCGGCTGGCCCGGTCACTGCCGGTTCCCGCCGATCGCATCGCGGTGATTGCCAATGGCATTCCGGACACCGATCATCGCGCGGCGCCGCAAGCGCCGCTGCGCAGGATTGTGATGGTCGCGCGCTTTGCCGCGCCAAAGCGACCCGACGCGGTCATCCGCGCGTTTGCGCGAGCGAATCTGCACGATTGCGAACTGGTGCTGGCAGGCGACGGCCCGCAGCGTAAAGCCATGGAGCAGCTCGCACAACAGCTCGCGCCCGGGCGCATACGTTTTCCGGGCAATGTAGCGGAAATTGCCGCCCTGCTGGCGTCCGCGCAGGCCTTTGTGCTGGCCTCGGACCATGAGGGCTTGCCGCTGTCGGTGCTCGAAGCCATGCGGGCCGGACTGGCCGTGATCGCGTCGGACCTGCCCGGCATCCGCGAACAGATCGGGCACAACAAGCATGGGCTGCTGGTCGACCACAATGACGAGCCCGGGTTTTCTGCAGCGCTGGAACGCCTTGCCTCAGACGCCACGCTGCGTGGCGCGCTCGGCAGTGCCGCACGCCTGCGTTGGGAGCAACACTATGGGCTGGAACGGATGACCGAAGCGACCTGGTCCGTCTATCGCGATGCACTGGCGCGCACGCCTCGCGCCGCCCGGGTGCCGACATGATGAACACAAAATCCGACAGCCTGCGCCGCCACGCCCTGCGCCGCCACATCGGCGGCTCCGAGACGGTGCGCCGCGTGAGCCGGATGCTGACGTGGGCGGTGCTCGGCCTGGCGTTGTTCGCGATCAGCGCGGTATTCGCCGAGATGGCCCATCGTGCGGGCTTTGTCACCTACGTGTTCACGCGCACGTTGCTGTGGTCGGTGGTGCCGTACCTGTTCGCGTTCATGCTGCTCAACCGCTCGCTGCACCTGCCAGCCATGGAAGGCAACAGCCTGGCGGGGCTGGCGGTCACGCTGCCCTTCTGCGGGCTGCTTTTTGCCTTCGCCGCGTTTCATATCGAGTATTCACGAGGCGCCCTGCTGCTGGCATATGTCATCACGCTGGCCTGGATCTGGGCCGGTTACCGCCGCTTCGTGCAGAACTACGTGCCATTGTTCGGATATACCGATTCGCACACATTGACGCAGCTCGAGGCAATACTCGCCATGCCCGGCGCCGCACCGCCAGCCCGCATCCGCTTCGAGCCGGTTGGCTCGCTGGAGGACGCCAGGCATTTCGACGGCCTGATGGTCGAGCGCAGCGTCACCGGCGATCCGGAACGCACGCGCCTGCTCGCGCACTACAAGATGAGCCATGTGCGGATGTATTCGGTGGAGCGCGTTGGGGAAATGCTGACCGGGCGCGTCGGCCTGGCACATATCGACGAGAACTTCCTGGACGACTACGCGGCCCATTACCTGTACGGCTATCTGAAGCGTGTGGTCGATATCGTCACCGTCCTGTGCCTGGCGCCGATCGCCGTGCCGCTGGGCTTGGCCGTCGCGCTCGCGATCCGGCTGGAAACGCCTGGCGGCGCCATCTTCCGCCAGCAGCGCGTCGGCCTCTTCGGCAAACCCTTCGTGATGCTCAAGTTCCGCAGCATGGGCGTCGACAGCAGCGCGCCCGCCATGTTCGCCGCACGCCGCGATCCGCGTGTCACGCGCGTCGGCCGAGTCATCCGCAAGTACCGCCTGGATGAGATCCCGCAGCTCTGGAACGTGCTGCTGGGGGATATGAGCCTGATTGGTCCTCGGCCCGAACAGGCTCCGATGGTAGATCGCTTCTCCGAGACCATCGCCTATTACCCCTACCGCCACCTCGTGCGGCCGGGCCTGTCGGGTTGGGCACAGGTGCAGCAGGGCTATGCCGGCAGCCATGAGGAAACCGTGACCAAGCTGAGCTACGACCTGTACTACGTCAAGCACTGTTCACTTGCGCTGGATTTGCTGATTGCGGTGAAGACGCTGCGGACGCTGGCAACCGGCTACGGGGCGCGTTGATGTCTGCCGTTGGCGGACGCGCTGGACAGCGGCCCTTGCGTATCCTGCTCGTTACCACGGGGCTCAAGCTTGGCGGCGCCGAGCAGCAGGTCGCCGCCCTTGCCCGCGCCTTCGTCGAACTTGGCAACGAGGTTGCCATCCTGAGCCTGACCGCGGGCCGGGAAATCGAACTGCCCCCCGATATCGCCGTCACCGAACTCGGCATGCGCAAGACACCCCAGTCGATGCTGGCGGCACTGCGCAAGGCCAGACAGATCGTGCTTCGGTGGCAGCCCGACGTCATCCATGCGCACATGGTCCACAGCAACCTGTTTGCCCGGGCGCTGACTCGGCTGGGCCGCACTCCGCCTTTGATCTGCACTGCGCACAGCGCGCGGGAAGGCGGCAGGCTGCGCGCCATGGCCTATCGCATGACTGACCGGTGGTGCACGCTGACCACGCATGTCAGCGATGCCGGCAGGGACGCCATGATCGCCAGCGGCGCGGTACCGGCCCGACGCGTCACGGTGATCCCCAATGGCATTGATACCGGCCGCTTCCGGCCAGACGACGCCTCGCGCGAGCGCGCACGTCGCGAACTCGGCCTGAGCCCTGGGAATGTACTGCTGCTGAACGTCGGCAGGCTGGTCCCCGAGAAGGACCAGGCCATGTTGATCGAGGCATTCCGTGAAGTGGCCGCGCTGGTTCCCGGCACACGGCTGATGATTGCCGGCGATGGACCGCTGCGGTCAGACCTGGCGGCCAGGATCGCGCAGCACGGGCTGAACGACTCCGTCCTGCTGGCCGGCGCAAGAAGCGACATCCCCGAGCTGTTGCGGGCGGCCGACGTCTTCGTGCTGTCGTCGCGAATCGAAGGCATGCCACTTGCCGTGGGCGAAGCGCTGGCCAGTGGCCTGCCTGTGGTCTCCACGGCCGCAGCGGGCGTATCGGAACTGGCGGGCGGCACCGCCACGCTGACGCCCGTCGGGGACGCGCATGCCCTGGCGCGCGCCCTGCGCGAAGCGATCGCCCGGCTGCCAGGCACGCAGGCCGAACGAGACCGCCGCCGGCAGCAGATCGTCAGCCGCTTCGATGTGGCAGCCGTGGCCCGGCAATGGCTGGCGCAGTACCAGGACCTGAAGGAAAAACACTGATGCGCCGCAGAGTCGCAGGCAATCTGCTCTGGATGCTGGCCGACCGAGGCCTGCAGGTGGCCGTGGGGATCGGCGTCGTCGCCATGCTGGCACGCGCGCTCGGCGCCGAGGGCTTCGGGCACTTTCAATACGCGCAGTCGCTGGTGTTTATAGCGGCGTCGATACCGCTGCTGTGCTCGGCGGAGGTGGTGGTGCCCCGGCTGGTGGCAATGGCCACGCCGGAGGCGAGGCATGTTCTGGTCGCACACGCCTTCGCGATTCGAGTGACCGCCGGCATAGCCGGCTACGCGCTGATGTGCCTCTGGCTGGCGATCACGCAGCAGCCCGCCGACACCTGGTTTCCTGCCGCCATTCTCGGTACAGCCGTCATGATGCGCGAGCCGTTCGGCGTCGTGATCGCGTGGATGCAGGCGCGCACCCACAACCGGCCCAACGTCGTGTTCAACCTGGTCGCCCTCGCGGCAAAGGCTGGAATGATCGCAACGCTGTTCTTTGCCGGTGTGGAACTGGTACCTGCCTATGCCACCGCATTCGCCATCGAGCCGCTGATCGCGGCAGTGCTGCTCACCTGGTACTACTTGTCCCGCGCCCCCCGGGTCGTCCCGTCGCACGAACCGGCGCTCACTCGCGAACTGGTACGCGACGGCTCGCTGTTCTGGATCAGCTTTATGCTGATGGTCGCCGCGCGCCGCGCCGACCAGTTGATCCTGAAGCCGGCCGTGCCGCTGGCCGAACTGGGGACCTATGCGGCCACCATGCAGGTGCTCGACAACTTCACCACCATCGCCACCATCCTGGCCGCGGGCGTGGCGCCGATGTACGTGTTCGCGCAGCAATCTGCCGCCGCTGCGCGTCGCAACGTACTGCGCGTGGCGGCGGGCATGTCGATCATCGGCGTAACCGGTGCCACCATTCTTGCGCTCTGTGCCGAGCCCGTGGTGCGACTGCTCTACGGCCAGGCCTTCGGGGAAACCGTGGTGCTGTTGCGACTGGCGGCCCTGGCGTCCACACTGATTTTTGCCGACGTTGGTCTGAGCTTGTTGCCCGTCTACCTGCGCAAACCACGCTGGGTGGCGATCAAGTGGGGACTCGTCCTGGTGACCACGGTCGTCGTCGACATTGTCGCGGTCCCGCGTCTTGGCGCCCGTGGCGCGGTCCTCGGCTACGCGGTTGCCAACGCCGTCGCCGTCATCTTTGGCCTGGTCCTGGTGGTCCGTACCAGCCGCGCCACCACCACCGCGACGGTCTCTGCTTAAATCCGGCCGGAATCCACAGCAAGGGTCTTACTCAGTGTCGTCCCGAACGCCGAACCCACGCTTGCCGCGCAAGACAATGCGACGACCGACCCGGAGGCAACGCCATGCGTTGCGCATCAACAGCAAGTGAACCGCGGTGACGCCCAGGAACGCAAGGAACAGCACCTGCTCCGAGACCCCCTGCTTCCAGCCATAGACGCCGATAAAGCCCAGCAGCGCATTGCTGACAAGAATGACCCACACGATCGCGTCGGGACTCAGGCCAAGGCGAAGTAGCACATGGTGCAAGTGTGTCCGGTCTGCGGACAATGGATTGCGACGCTTCATTGCCCGGCGGATGACCACCACAAGCAGGTCAATCAGTACGAATCCGAGCACCCAGAGCATCACGACGGGCGGAACACGCTGACCATTGTTGTATGGCTTCTGGGACAGTTCCACCGCGAACCAGACAATGCCATATCCGAGCATCAGACTGCCGGCGTCACCGAGAAACACGCGCAGGCTCCCCCGGAAGGGATTGCGCATATTGAAGATCAGAAAGCCGAGAATTGCGCCGCAGAAGATGACGCACACACGCTGGGCGGCCAGGTTCCCGAGTTCACCGGCGAGGTAACTGAACCAGCCAAAGACGATAAGAGACAGCCCCCCAGCCAGACCATCGAGCCCGTCGCTCATGTTCATGGCATTGATCACGGCGACCACGGCAAAAAGCGTGAGCGGGATGGCCCAGTTTGCCAGTTCGATTTCGCGCCTGCCGAAAATATCGCCCAGCGACGTCAGGTAGACGCCGCCCCATGACGTCATCAGGATGGCGGCAAACAACTGTGCGGCAAGCTTGGCCACCGGCGACATGCCCTGCATGTCATCGATCAGCCCGACGAAGGCGAGCAACGTCAGACCACCCAGCAATGCCACGTAATAGCCCTGGTTGCGCATGAACAGCAGGCAACCCGCCCATATGGCCAGCGTTACGGCAATGCCCCCGACCAGCGGCACGGCGCCATGGTGACGCTTGCGGTTGTCGGGGCGGTCCAGCAGACCGCCGACCATTGCCACCGGGCGCAGGAGCAGGACACCCAACGCCGAAACCAGGAAGGCAAAGGACGGGACCCAGAAAAAGTCGAACATGGAATCGTTTTAATAATTGTTCATTTGCCGGGCGGCTACATTGCCAAAGCGGAACCGCCAGTATGCGCCGGATGTGAACAACCTCAGCATGCTGCCCAGATGCCAGCGCAGGTAACGGAATCTGCGATGGCTGTCGCGGCGCGCATCATGCATCACTATTGCCTCGTTTGTCCACGAGACGGTTCCGCCATCCAGCCAGGTGCGGAGGCAGACGTCGACATCCTCACAATAGAGATGATATCGGTCGTCGAAACCACCCAGTCGCTTGAATACCTGTGCATCAAACAGAAGGAACATGCCAGCCGCCCAGTCCACCGGAATCGTCCCTTCACTCTTGTAGTCCGGAGACAGGCGCTTTTTCGTCAGTCTGGCGAGCGCACGCTGAAAGAGGACGGAAGGCCGCGGCACTTTCCGCGCGCTGTCTTCGATGGTTCCATCTTCCGCCACGACACGCGGCGCGACAATGCCCGGCCTAGCCCTCGCTTGCGACAAGAGTGCAGGAAAGGGATTCTCGATCAGCCGGACGTCGGGATTGACGACACAGAAATACGGCGTGTTGCAGTAAGCGAACGCGGCATTGTGGTTGGCGCCAAAGCCCTTCGGTTCGATATTCCGGATATACCGGACATCCAGGCCAGCGAACCCGTCATCGGCGCCGCGGTGCTCGCGCAGATTCTCGGTGACAATCACCTGCAGCGGCAGCTCCCTGGCGATCGCGGACAATTGTCCGATCAGCGGGCGCATCAGTTCCCATTGACCATGGCTGACCAGCGAAACCGTCAGCAATTTAGCGGTCGGTTCCACGGCCTTGCCTCGCTTCTACCAGTGCGCCGCCACGGCCCTTGATGCCGTCGATGATGCCTTTGGTCATCAATCGGATCCGCCTGAAGCGCGGCGACATGCCGAGACCGAAAAACACTGCAAACTGCGACAGGCGGTACAGATGCGTAATCCGCCAGGCAATGCTCATCGGCGTCGTCAGCAGCATGCGCACCGTATTCCGGAACATGTAGTAGTCCCGCACCGGCGAGTGCACGGGTACCTCACGCCAGCGGCCGAGCCATACACGGATGACACTATCGCCCAACGTGTGGTCCAGCAGGGCGCCGCACACGCCTAAGATCTCCCAGCCTTGATGGCGAGCACGCAGGCACCATTCGGTATCGACGTGGTCGATGAAGTAGCCTTCGTTCATAAGTCCCACCGCATTGAGCGCCTCGGCGGGAATCAGGCAGCCCGACGCGATCAGGAAATCGGCGGGCACGATGCCATCGGCGGCATCGTCGCAGCCGCAGCGGCGCACGCCCCGCCATGTCAGGCGAACAAACTTGGAGGCCGTCCCGGTCCGGCGATCGATCGATACCGGCCCCACCGCGGCGACCTTACCGCCGGCGCCGCGCCGCGCGCCGAGCGCGCCGAGAAGGGCTGCAACCATGTCGTCGTGCGGCAGGCTATCGTGGTCTGATAACAGCACGAACTCCGCCCCCGACTTGAGGGCCAGCCGGATGCCGACATTCTGCGCTGCGGCGATGCCTTGATTGGACTCCAGCGCGATCAGACTGACGTCGTCGCGCGCGCAGGCCTGTTCGAGGCACTCCCGCACGGGCGCATTCGAGCCATTGTCGATCACGAACACATGACCTACCTGACATGCCAGCGCCACCAGTAGCTGCTGGAAATGCTCCACCTCCGGATTCATTGTGACCACGACAGAGCAAACCTCTAGCGCGCGACGTCCCGGTGCAGTGGGCTGGTCGAGCGACATGGCGTCGGCGTGCAGAGCGGCCCGTCCCGGTACCGCCGGCAAAGAAGGCGCCATCGGCAGGTTCATCGACCGCCCAAAGCCCGGACCGCTTGGCGATAGACCTCTTTGAGGCCCTCTTCCAGTCCGGTCTCTGCCGTCCAACCAAGTTGCACCCGGGCACGGTCGACTGCCAGCACGTTCACCGGCACATCAAAATCACGCTGAGGACCGCGGGTGACCTGCAGCGGGCGTCCGCTAATCCGTTCGAGATGACTCAGGATGGCGTTGAGGCTATGCCCCTGGCCGGAGCCTATATTGAAGACTTTGTCCTCGCCGGAATAGATCGCAGCGCGCACCATTGCCTGCGCCACATCGGCGACGTGCACGTAGTCACGCACCACCTCGCCGTCGCCCCAGATATCGATCGACTGGCCATTGATTATCCGGTCGATAAACGTCCCGATAGCACCCTGCCCTCGGCCGGCCCGTTGTCCCGGGCCATATGGATTCGAAACCCGCAGCACGCAGTAGTCGAGCCCGTGAAGCACATGGAACAGGTGCAGGTATTTCTCGATAGCGAGCTTGGTGATGCCATACGAACAGATCGGGTCTGTGGCATGGGTCTCGTCGATCGGCAACTTGTGGGGGACGCCATAAACTGTGCCCCCCGACGACACAAATACCACCTTGCGCACCCCCGCCTTGCAGGCTTCCTCGAACATTGCGATGGAGCCGGCAATATTGGTGCTGACATCGAAGATGGGCTGCTCGTTGGAAGACTTCGGCAGCGTGGTGGAAATCAGGTGGAAAATCGTGTCCCGGCCGGCCAGCGCGCGGCTCACAAAGTCACGATCGGTGAAATCCCCATAGTGGGCTTCCGTCTGCGCACGCACCTCCGCGGACAAGCCGGTGCCCTCATGCCGGTCAACAATGCCACAAGAATAGCCAGCCTCGACGAGCGCCCGGACAAGATAGGAGCCGATAAATCCTTCTCCTCCAAATACTATGGGTTTCATATCCTCTCCATTTCGCCAATCTGGCTCGGAGCGCGCAGCGCCTCGAGATAATCATAGAATCGATTGCCTTCGCGCTCCCAGTCGGTCTCATGCGCGAATCGCAGCCCTGCTTCACGCAGCGCGTGCCGGGCGGCATCATTGTCGATCAGCGTGCAGATCGCATCGGCGATGGCCGGCACATCGGAATCCACCAGCTTTGCCACGCTGTCGTCAAGCAGCCATTCGACATATGGGCCGCGATTGCTGACTACCGTGCAGCCGCACGCCATCAGTTCCACCGGCAATAGTGAGGCGTTAGAATATGACAGTACCAGCGCCACATCACAGCTGTGAAAGAGCTCAGGCAGGTCTTCGAGCGCCATCACGCCCCGATCGACGAATCGGAATGGCAGCTGATAGGCGCCGAGGTCCCACCCGGCCATAACGATCTCAACGTCCGGATGCCGCTTCGCCACCTCGGCCAGCACCAGCACGCCGATCTCGAATGCGCGCCGCAGGGTCGGCGGCCTGGCATAGAAGAACACTCGCCGCTTATCGTTGGCGGGTCGCGCCTGCACCGGCGGCTTATACAGGTCCTTGTCGTACGAAAAGCCGAGCGGGAAGGTCTTCATGCCGTATTCGGCGGCCAGCTTGCCGGCCAGCCAGTTGCCAGCAGTGACTCCGGTGAACCCAAAGCCATAGGTATTTTCGGCGAAGACATGATCGGTGCCGTGCGCGTAGAAATACGGCTCGAAGTCCTGGACGAAATAGCATTTGTGACGAACGCCACGCGCCGCGGCCACGCTGTAGGCAGTGTTCCAACTGGTAGCGAAGACGAATTCGGCAGGCGGCATGGTCTCTATGCCCAAATAGACTTGGGCCTCGACCGGGAAAAAGTTCTCGCGGATCGCGGTTCGCGCTTTCTCGGCGCTCGCAAACTGATGCTTGCCGTCGAGTACGATCGCGCAGCGGTATCCCCGCTTCTCCAGCGCACACACAAAACGGAAGATGTTCAGATGTCCGCCTGAGCCGATGCCGAAATCGGGAATGACCCAGTTTACGGTGCGCGCGGGCACCACGGCCGCCGGGTCCTCCGGCACCACCTCGCGCAGCACGAAGTCATAGGCCTGTTGGATGCTGGAGACCGACGCGCGCTGTCTCCATTTGGTGCGCGCAGCCTTTGGCGACACGGCCAGCGCAAGGAGCTCGCGCGAGCCGCGATGCACCAGGAATAGCAGAAACTGTCCCCAACCGACCTTGCGCCGGATGTGATTGAGCTGAATCCAGAGCCGCCGTATCACTTTGCGGCTCCCGACTCGCTGGATCCTGCTGGCTGGGTACCAACATATTTCTTCTTAGACTGGTCCAGCGACAGCTTGGACACCAATGGATGGTGATTCCATTCGCTGCCGAGGTAGAAGCCGAGCTGCTTGGCGATGTTCAGCAACGGTGCCTTCAGCAGCCAGCCCGTCCACCCCGGTATAGCGCGGCGGTGGCTCAGCAGATAGAGAATATCGGCGCCGCCGGAGCGCATCGACTGCCGCACCGCGGCGCGGAAGGTCGGGCACAGGCGGTACCCGAACAACCGCCGGAACGCTGCCGATTCGTCAAAGCTGCGGCGCAACGTTTCGTAGACGCCGAAGTCGTGGCTATGGAAAACCGCTGCGTCATCGACATACACCTTGGCGTAGCCAGCCTCGATGATCTGCTTGGCCCAAATCTGGTCTTCGGCGAAATCCACATCGGGATATGGAATGCTTTCCCATACCGAGCGGCGGATGCAGGCGTTATTGTCCGAGAAAAAATGCAGGACCTGACGGTAGCCTTCTTCCCGACGATAGCGCTCGGTGTCCTCTAGGCGGGCCACCGGATTCTGGCGGGCGAAACTGTCGAAATGCAAGGCCAGGTCGCGCTTGACAAAGGGGTTAGCGTCCTCATATGGCAGATGCCGGCCAAAAGCCCCCGCGATATTTGCATCACTCTCCAGCGCGGCCACCATTCTGGCGAGCCACTGGTCATTCTCGGGCAATGCGTCCTGAGTGATCACGGCGATGAATTCGCCGTGCGACAGGCCCACTCCAAGATTGCGCGTGCGGCCATGGCCGAACTCCGCCGGAGGAATCGTATGGAGACGAACATGCGGATATTGTTGGCACACCGCGAGCGTGCTGTCGCTAGATCCCGAGTCGATGACGAGAATCTCGAATGGCCACGGGGTCTTTTGCAGAGCCACGCGCGCGAGCACCTCAGCGAACCTGGGTCCACCATTCTTCGTCGGAATCAAGACCGTGGCCTTGGGCGTCGTTTGTTGCATCCCGTCCCTTCCCGCTACCTGGCCGCCGCCATATTCCGCACGCGACGCGCCATACGCCACACTGCCGCGCCACCGGCACGGGCCACCGCGAACGTACGCGGGAATCGCGCCAACCGGGCCACGATGCTGCGCGCCGCCTTGACCGATGCACGGTTCATCTCAGCGGTCAGATAGCTATGCTCGGCACGCAGCCGGATCAGCTCGGATCGCATGCTGCTCTCTTCATCGCGCCAGTTACGCATCACGGCCTGGAGCCTGAAATTTTCGAAGCGCGGCAGACCTTCCATATTTCGCGCGAGGCGACGCATCGCCGGCCATACCTTGTAAGTGCGGAGCATGGAGCCCGCCCGCACTCGGTACAGGCAGCCCACCTTAGGAATGACACCGATCCGGTGTCCCGACGAAGCCAGCTTCAGGTAAAGCGCCCAGTCTTCCCACATCGACTTCTCGCTCTCGTCCCAGCCGCCCAGCTGGCGCAGCACGCTGGTGCGATAGCCCGAATTCGCATGCCCGAGATGATTGTCAAGCTGCGATGCCACGATGCCGTCGCCCAGTGGTCGGTAGACATAGCCACCAAACTTCTGATCGTTGAAGTCCTCGTCCTCGTTGAAGGCCTTGAGATACGGGACAGCGGCGGCACACGCCGGCTCCGCATCGAAACGGCGAACGATATCGCGCACAAAGTCACTGAGCGGCACATCGTCTGAATCGATGTTGATGACGTATTCAGAATGGGCAGCGGCGAGCCCGGTATTGCGGGCGCCCGCCAGCCCCTTGTTCAGTGGGTGCCGCACCAAGCGGTAGGGAATTCGAAGCTCGCTCGCCAACACTGCCTCCAGCCCCTCGGCATAGCCGGGCTGGGAGGCGTCGTCGACGAACACGACCTCGGCCGGCAGCATGCTCTGGTTATTGAGCCCGAAGATCAACTCACGAATGAACTGGAGCTCGGTATTGAAGACCGGAACGATAACCGTTGCGCGGCCGTGAGTGGGCTCCAAACTGACCGAGGCAGCCGACTCACCGAGCGCGCGGGTGGCCTCGTTGATGCGGTGCTGCGTGGCGGTCATAGTCGCAAGGAAATCCAGGCGAAGTTGATGGCGGTCCTGCCCCGGCAGGTCGATCAGCGCGATCATCTGGTCCAACAGCGCAGACTTGTTGACATCGGCCAGCAGCATTTCGTCGAACGGTGCCGCGAACAGTTCCACCACCCCGCCCGCTCGCGCCATCAGCGGCAACGCACCAGCGAAGGTGACGTCCAGCAGGGCGAACGGATGGTTGTCGCCAAGGTAAGGCATCACGCAGAGCGACTGATCGGCGTACTGGGCTACAGCCCGCATCGCTGCCGTACGGCTCAGCGAGGGCATGTCCACAATCTCGAACAGCTCGTTCAGCTTCTCCAGGCGCGCCGTGTCTTCCAGGCTCTCGCTGACGCGCGGCCCGATAAAGACGATGCGCTTGACACCGCGCTCGCGCAGCAATTTGCCGTCATCCGTTGCCGCGGCTTCGAGGAACAGCCCATACCCCTTCATTGTCGAACGCTTTCCAAAAAACACCAGCGTATCGACAGGGCGAGTCGTCGCGATCTCCACTGGAGCTGCGTGATACGGATAGCGCAGCAATACCACCTTGTGATCCGGCACAGCAATACCGATATCGCGATACAAGCCCAGCAAGAAGACCGTCGGGAACACGACGCGGTCAGCGTTCTCAATCGAAATCTTTTCGCGCTCGGCCACGCCGAAATGCGTGCCACCATACCAGGTCTGGTTGGCATTCTCCAGATAGTGCGTGGCGCCGTGACAATGCACGATCAGTTCTACCCACTGGGGAAACATGGCCGCGCGCTTTGCCTGAGCCAAGCGGCAACCCAAGCCCTGATAATCCGCGTATTCGATCTTCTCGATATCGGGGAAATAGAACAGCAGTTGCAGTGCGGCCTTAAGGATAAGGTCCTCAATGGGCAACGCCATGTCTACTTCGTCGACCAGCAAACCGGGCACGATCAGGCCATGACGTTGAAAATCCTCGGGGCGCAAGCCCTCGTCCTGCCCGACGAACAGGCACAGGGTATTGTCGACCCCGTATGTCAGCCTCTGCTCAGCGACGAAGGTGCCGATTCCCCCGGTGTTGTGTAACCCAGCATATTCACTGGTGACCAGCAATTGCCGAGGCAGTGACGGACCATGCAACAAGCCTGCGTGGTTCAGGAAGGCAATGTAGTTCTCTCGTGCGCAGCGCACTTCGACAAAAATTGTCGAGTCCATCTCATCGAACTGGTTGGCACGCGTAAGACCGCATCGCACGATCTCGAAACCCGACGCATGGCAGTACGCGGCCAGCTCATCTATGGTCCACTCCCGCAAGTGGGATTCGTTCTCGGGGCGGCAGTCAGCCCCCTCGTAGCCGAGGCGGCTGCGATCCGGAGTCGAGATGATCAGGCGATTCTGCTCGTGCCGCATCAGCACAGAGCGCAGCCGTGCAATCAGGGGGCGCGGATCGGCCAGGTGTTCGATGACGTCGGACAGGATCAACAATACCGGCTCGCCGGTGTCCAACTCGTGTGACACGCGGGATAGTTCCTCGTTCGACGTCAGGTCGCATTCGAGCCAGCGGCGCGTCGGAAAGGTGCGCGAGACGATTTCCAGTGAACCATGAAAATCGAGTCCAGCTGTCTGGAAGTCGGTTTCTGGGAAGAAGTGCACCAGCTTTTCGCCATTGCCGCAGCCGATGTCGATAATGCGGCCGATGCCGGCCTGATCTGCGATGGCGCGCGCCTCGGCATATACATCAGGTTGCCAAATGACGTGATCGTGTGGCGTGTCCTGATAGATCGCATTGATTTCGCGAGCCGGACCTGCACAGGCGAAATTCTTCTCCGGCGTGGTAAGGCGAAGGTCCAACTTCTCCGGTATCCGAGGGTTGTGCAGCCGGATTGGCGCGGAGGAGAAATTGATTTTACTCATGAGGGTGACCCGATAGTTCTCGTTCTGGAGCCGGGGCTCCGTCAAGGCTTTTGCGTTCGAGGTGCGGCGCGGATTCGGTCTGGCAGATCTCAGCCGGCAGGCGCACCGCTCCCCAGAATTTCCGATTGCCCGTCACGCAGATCGCGCAGAAGTCATACAGTCCATAGCACTCCTGGTAGCTCTGCAGTGAATCGTGACGCGCCACGCCCGCAATCAGCAGGTACTCGCCCGGTGCCAGTTCCGTCTTGATGCGCGCGGTCAGCACGTGACGCTCGCCGGCGCGTATGGGACCGATGGCCTCGCCGGTATAGAACGAATGAGCGCCGCCGATCAATGTACCGGAGCGGTCGCGAATGCCGACGCCGAAATCGATTTCCGGATAGTCCGCGGTAAAGCGGACGACCAGCTTGATCGTCATCCAGTCGCCGACCAGGTAGTTCAGGCTGGTGTTGCCATGCTCGTCGAGAACATAGACGTCCTCGATATAGGCCGACTCGTCGCCGACCACGTGATCGCGTCGGACCGGAATGGGCTCGGCCGTGGGCAGTTGGCTGGCGCCGTAGTTAGCAACCAGTTCCGACGATGTCGTCGCGCACGCCGTGACGGCGGGCGGGGCCGGTGGCGCCAGCGCCGGATCGTCGCGGCTCATTTTGTAGTAGATGTTTACTGCATCGGCGGTGGCGCCCTCGAATACCTTCCGGCCGCGGTCCAGCACGATGGCGCGGGTGCAAATGCGCTCCACCGAATAGGTATCGTGCGTCACGAAGAACACTGTGCCACCGCTCTCGCGGAATTCGTCCAGCTTGCGCATGCAGCGCGCCTGGAAGAAGACGTCCCCCACTGACAGGATTTCGTCGACGACAAGGATCTCCGGATCCAGCGAAATGGCGACCGCGAACGCCAAGCGCGCATACATCCCGCTGCTGTAGGTCTTGACCGGCTGATCGATGAATTCGCCGATATCGGCGAACGCCGCGATCTCTGCGAACTTCTGCTCGATCCGCTCGCGCGACATGCCGAAGATTGACGCGTTTAGGAACACATTCTCCCTGCCGCTAAATTCGGGGTTGAAGCCCGCGCCCAGTTCGAGTAACGCGGTGATCTTGCCATGAATGGCAATATCGCCACCGCTGGGTGTCAGCGTGCCGGAGATCATTTGCAGCAGTGTCGACTTGCCGGAACCGTTGCGGCCCAGCACGCCGATGGTTTCGCCACGTTTCACGTCGAGCGACACGTCGTGCAGTGCCCAGAATTCGCGATAGTACTTGCGGCGTCCGCGGAACAGCATCTGCAGCAGGCGATCCCTGGGCTTGGAATACACCTGATACATCTTGCTGACGTTCTTGACGGAAATAACGGTATCAGATGACATCAGCAAATCCTTTCCGCGAGCGCTGGAACCATATGATCCCGCCAAAGAACACCGCCAGGCTCACTGCGAAATACACGGCCAGGCCAGACCAGTCGGGGGCGTGGCCGCCGATCAGCAGGGCGCGGGATTGTTCGACCACGAACGTAATCGGGTTCAGGTACAGGATCTTCTGCAGCCGCTCGGGCAATGCGCTCGCCGGATAGAACACCGGCGACAGAAAATTGAACACCACTGTAATCAGGCCGATTGATTGCGCGATGTCGCGGATATAAACGCCCAGCGATGCCAGCACCCAGCTGACGCCGAGAAGCAGCAGGCAATACGGCACGATCAGCAGCGGCAAGTAGAGCCCGGTGTAGGGCACGCCACCCCGGAACAGGATAATGGCCAGCACTAGCACGAGTAAGCTGACCGCCGCATGGAAAAGCGCCGACAGGCATGTCACTACCGGCAGGATCTCCAACGGAAATACCACCTTCTTTACGAAATTGGGATTCGAGACGATAAGCAGCGGCGCCTTGTTTATGCACTCGGCGAAGATCTGGAAAACCACCATGCCCGTGAACAAGGTGATGGCGAAATCGGCCTTGCCGTCGCCGCCGACGCCCCAGCGCGCTTTGAACACGTAGCCGAACACGAAGGAGTACACCGCCAGCATCAACAGCGGATTGAAGAACGACCAGAGCAACCCGAAGACCGAACCGCGATAGCGTCCCACCACATCGCGTTTGGTCAGCTGCCAAGTTAAGCCGCGCTTCTCCCAAAGCAGTCTGATGACCGCTGGTGGAGTTACGGGGAAATGTTGCATAGAGCTAGAATCCGTTCAGACAATCGCGGCGCCGGGCCCCGCGGGCCCGCGTCGGCGAATATTCGTACAGCAATTTCGAAATGATCGGGTCAATGCTGTGGCATGCTATCGACCGCGCATTGCGCTTAAAAAAAGCAAGTCTCCCGTTACTCGTAGCAATCGGCCTCGCGCAGCAGGTGCGCCCCGCGATCTTTCTCTGCCATGACCGGCTCGCCACCGTTCAGGGGCCACTGGACTCCGATCGCGGGATCGTTCCAGAGCACGGCGCGTTCGTGCTCTGGAAACCAGTAGTCAGTGGTCTTATAGAGAAAGTCCGCCGTCTCGCTCAGCACCAGAAAGCCATGCGCGAATCCCTCCGGGATCCAGAGCTGGCGCTTGTTCTCTGCCGACAGGCTGACGCCGACCCATTTCCCAAAATTGGGGGAGCTCCGGCGGATATCCACAGCCACATCAAATACCTCACCGGCTGTCACACGCACCAGCTTGCCCTGCGGATTCTGGATCTGATAGTGCAGGCCGCGTAGCACATTGCGCGCCGAGCGCGAGTGGTTGTCCTGGACGAAGCTGCGTTTGATTCCAGTTGCCTCTTCGAAAGCTCGCTCGTTGTAGCTCTCGAAAAAGAAGCCTCGTGCGTCGCCAAAGACTTTTGGCTCGATGATCAAGACTTCCGGCAGTGCAGTAGGAATGACGGTAAGACTCATTTGATCGCTTCCGAAATAATCTGCTGCAGATACTTGCCGTAACCATTCTTCGCCAGCGGCGCCGCCAGCGCAGCTACCTGCTCCGCATCGATCCACTTGCTGCGGTAGGCAATTTCCTCCGGACACGCCACCATCAGCCCCTGCCGGTTCTGCAGCGTGGCGATGAAGCTGGCGGCCTCCAGCAGCGAGTCGTGCGTGCCGGTATCCAGCCATGCATAACCGCGGCCCATGATCTCCACTTCCAGCTGCGTCATCTCCAGATAACGCTTGTTCACGTCGGTGATCTCCAGTTCGCCACGCGCCGAAGGCTTGATATCGGCAGCAATGTTACAGACCTGGTTGTCGTAGAAGTACAGGCCGGTCACCGCATAGTGGGAACGCGGCTTGGCCGGCTTCTCTTCCAGCGACAGCGCGCGAAAGTTCTCGTCAAACTCGACTACGCCATAACGCTCCGGGTCATGCACGTGATAGGCGAAGACGGTCGCACCTTCCTGTTGCTTGGCGGAACGCGTGAGCTGGCGGACCAGGTCGTGGCCATGGAAAATGTTGTCGCCCAGAATCAGCGTGGACGGATCATTGCCAATGAACTCGCGGCCGATGATGAAGGCCTGCGCCAGCCCATCCGGCGAAGGCTGCACCGCATACTGCAGATTGATCCCCCACTTGCTGCCATCGCCAAGCATGTCGGCAAAGCGCGGCGTGTCTTCCGGTGTCGAGATAATCAGGATGTCACGAATCCCTGCCAGCATCAGCGTGGACAGCGGATAGTAAATCATCGGCTTGTCATAGACCGGCAGCAGCTGCTTGGAGACCGATCGCGTGATCGGATAAAGCCGAGTGCCGGAGCCTCCGGCGAGAATGATGCCCTTGCGCATGATGTCTAGCTCAGGAAAAGATCTGGTCCAGCAGGTGGTGCACACCTTGCTGCCAGTCTGGAAGATGGATGCCGAATGTCTCGCGCAGCTTGGCGGTGCTCAGGCGAGAGTTGGCGGGGCGCGGTGCTGGCAGCGGATATGCCGTGGCCGGGATCGCTTCGATGCGCGCCGGATCTACCTTCAGCGCAATGCCTTTGGCGGCAGCATAGCGCAGCACTTCGGTGGCATAGGCGTGCCACGTGGTCTCGCCGGCGGCGGCGAGATGGTAGATGCCGGAGGCGAAGGCCTGCCTGTCACCAAACCACCAGTGCCGCGCCACAATTTGCGCAGTCACATCAGCAATCAACGCGGCCGTGGTAGGCGCACCGAACTGATCTGCAATCACTCGCAGACTGTCGCGCTCGCGGCCAAGCCGCAGCATGGTTTTTGCGAAGTTGCCACCGTGAGCACCGGCTACCCAGCAGGTCCGGAGAATCAAGGCTGAGCCACCGGCTGCTGCGATGGCCTGCTCCCCGGCCAGCTTGCTCTTGCCATAGACCGACTGGGGGTTGACGGGGTCATCTTCAACGTAGGCATCAGCCTTGCTGCCATCGAAGACGTAGTCGGTCGAATAGTGGACCAGCAGGCTGCCGAGCGCCTTCGCTTCTTCCCCAAGAACTCCTGCAGCCGTGCCATTGACGGCAAAAGCCAGTTCGGCTTCTGTCTCTGCCTTGTCGACTGCGGTGTAGGCCGCCGGGTTGACGATCACATCGGGGCGGCATTCGCGCACGACGCGCCGGATTTCGTCCGGGCGAGAGAGGTCTAGACCGGCGCGGTCAAGCGCCACCACCCGGCCAAGCGGCGCCAGGCTGCGGCGCAACTCGAAGCCGACCTGACCATTACTGCCGGTCACAAGGATGGTGGGGGCGGCCAACTTACGCTGCATATTGTTTGGCCACCCAGTGCCGATATTCGCCGGACATTACGTCCTGCACCCAGGCCTGGTTGTCCAGGTACCACTGCACCGTCTTGCGCAGGCCGGATTCAAACGTCTCTGCCGGCTTCCAGCCAAGCTCACGCTCCAGCTTGCCGGCATCGATTGCGTAACGGCGATCATGGCCAGGACGGTCCGTCACGAAGGTGATCTGGTCGCGGTACGAGCCGATTGCCTTGGGAGACAGTTCGTCCAGCAAGTCACACAGGGTGTGCACCACGTCGAGGTTGGTCTTCTCGTTCCAGCCGCCGACGTTGTAGGTTTCACCCAGGCGGCCCCGTGCCAGCACTTCGCGGATGGCGGAGCAGTGGTCCCGCACGTACAGCCAGTCGCGCACGTTCTGGCCGTCGCCATAGATCGGCAGCGGCTTGCCAGCGAGCGCATTGGCGATGATCAGCGGGATCAACTTTTCCGGGAAGTGGTATGGGCCGTAGTTGTTCGAACAGTTCGTCGTCAGAACCGGCAGGCCGTAGGTATGGTGGTAGGCGCGGACCAGGTGGTCCGATGCCGCCTTCGAGGCCGAGTACGGGCTGTTGGGCGCGTACGGCGTAGTCTCGGAAAACTGGGGATCGGTTTCGCTCAGCGAGCCGAACACCTCGTCGGTGGAGACGTGGAGGAAGCGGAATTCGGATCTGGCCGGTTCTTCCCGGCTGCCCCAGTAGGCGCGCGCCGCTTCCAGCAAGGTGAAGGTGCCGACGATATTGGTTTCGATGAATTCCGCCGGGCCGTGAATGGACCGGTCGACATGGCTTTCCGCCGCGAAGTGCACGACTGCGCGCGGCTTGTAGGTCGCGAAGAGCTCGTCCAGGGCGGCGCGGTCGCAGATATCCGTTTGCGAGAACACGTGGCGCGGATCGTTTTCCACCGACGCCAGCGTCTTCCGATTACCCGCATAGGTGAGCTTGTCGACGTTAATGACCCCGTCAGCCGACTTGTCGCCCAACCATGCCAGAACGAAATTGGCACCGATGAATCCGGCGCCGCCTGTGACCAAAATATGCGACAAAACTTGCTCCTTGCCTCGATATGTTTCGATGACCCGACAAAAGCCGAGCGCCCACCTTGTCCCCTTCAGGACGGGCGGGGCGTTAAGTGCCTGCAGAAGTGGCGGTATTCTATCCGACGGAATGCCCTAACCTACGTCCGCCACCCCTCTTTTTGTAGCCTCATGTAACCGTGCCACGGTATAGCGGTCACAAAACTACAAATAGAAGCGAAATAGTTTTCTTAACCGCTGATGCTCAATACCAAAGTGACGCTTACAACACCTCATGCCATCGGCGACCTCCAGGGCTGCGCGCCCTCCCTTGACGCCCTGCTCGCGCGGCTCGACCCCGCAACCCCGCTGCGCTTCGTCGGCGACCTGATCAACCGTGGCCCCGCCGCGCTGCAGACGCTGCGCACCGTCCGAGCCATGGGCAGCCGGGCCGAAACCGTCCTCGGCAACCATGACATCCACCTGATGGCCGTAGCCGCCGGCGTCCGCAAGCCGGGCAAGTCCGACACCCTCGACGACATCCTCGGCGCCCCCGACTGTGAGGACTTGCTCACCTGGCTGCGCTGCCGCCCGCTGGCTCTGCTGGAAGACAACTTCCTGCTGATCCACGCTGGCGTCCTGCCCCAGTGGAGTGCCGCGCAGGTGGTCGACCTAGCCCACGAAGTCGAAGAGCAGTTGCAAGGCCCCAACTGGCAAGGCTTCCTGGCCGACGTCTTCGGCAACGCCGCGGATCGCTGGCACGATGGCCTGCGCGGCATCGAGCGGCACCGGGTGGTGGTCAATGCCCTCACCCGGCTGCGCTACTGCACCGTCGATGGCGTGATGGACTTCAAGACCAAGGAAGGCCCGGGCAAGGCGCGGGACGGATTCATGCCGTGGTTCGACGTGCCGGGACGACGCACGGCGGATGTGACCGTCGTGTGCGGCCACTGGTCGACGCTGGGACTTGTGATGCGCCCGGACCTGATGGCGCTGGATACGGGTTGTGTGTGGGGCGGCAAGCTGACGGCGGTGCGCCTCGCGGCGGATCCGGCCGAGCGGACTTTGATCCAGGTGGATTGCCCGCAATATTGTGACCCGCTGGCCTGAACGGCCATCCCACCCCGCCTCGCCGGCGGAAAGCAGCACGGTCAGCTGATGGCGGCGGTGGCGGGTTCGGGCTCGTCCCCCGGCGCGACGGGCTGGTTTAGCCGGCGGGCCGTGTCGACGGCCTGCTCGGCCGCGCCCTGGCTGAGGTGGAGCACCACTTCCCTGGCGGCACCCGCCAGTTCCCGACGATCCCCCGAGACCGGCACCAGCGCCGGCCCGATCACCAGCCGCGCCCTGACCCGCGGCGCGCGCAGGATGGCCTCCAGCGATTGCAGCAGCGTGGTATCGCCGATATAGGCGGCCGCCAGCGTCGGCTGCCCTGTCGCGGCATCGAGATAATTCAGCCCCAGCGGTTGCACCGGCAACCCGCCGGAGATCGGCGCCTGCATCAGGTTCGCGTGGAACGGCAGCACCGCGGTGCCATCGGTGGTGGTGCCTTCCGGGAACACCCCGACCAGGTCGCCCTGCAGCATCACGTCGGTGATATTGTGCAGCACGCGGTGCGCGTCACGCTTGCGGCCGCGTTCGATAAAGATGGTGCCGGTCTTGTCGCACAGCCAGCCGATCACGGGCCAGTCGCGGATCTCGGACTTGGCGACGAAGCGCACCGGCCGCCAGCAGTGGATCACGTAGATATCCAGCCAGGAAATATGGTTGGAGACCACCATCGCGCCCTGGCGCGCCGCGCCGTGCACCGCGGCGCCGGTGGCGTCGACCACTTCCAGTTCCACACCCAGGATGCGCAGCAGCCGGCGCGACCAGCGCCGGATATGCCAGGCGCGCGAACTCACGCCCAGCCACGGGAACAGCACGGCGCAGGTCAGCAGCCCGCGCAGCAGGTGCAGCACCAGCGCGGTCTTGCGCAGCCAGATCATGCGTTTGCGTGGTTTCCGTAGACGACCTGCCCGCCGACCAGCGTCATGCGGACCTTGCCTTCCATCTCGTACCCGAGCCACGGCGAGTTCTTGCCCTGGCTCTTGATCGAGCGGCGGTCGACCTTCCACACCTGCTTCGGATCGAACAGGCAGATGTCGGCGGCGCTGCCGGTGGCAATCGTCCCGGCCTTCAGGCCGATCACGCGCGCGGGTTCGGAGGTGATGCGCGCCAGCGCCTGCACCAGCGGCACCTTGTGCTCGGTGGCCCAGCGCAGCGTCAGCGGCAGCAGCAGTTCCAGGCCGATGGCGCCGGGGGTGGCTTCGGCGAACGGCAGCAGCTTCTCGTCGTCGTCCACCGGGGTGTGGTCGGAGCACAGCGCGTCGATGGTGCCGTCGGCCAGCGCGGCGACGATGGCGTCGCGGTCGCGGGTGCTGCGCAGCGGCGGCGAGAAGCGCATCTGCGAATTGAAGTAGCCGATGTCCATGTCCGTCAGCGAGACGTGGTGGATATTGACGTCGCAGCTCACCGGCAGGCCTTCGCGCTTGGCCTGGCGCACCAGTTCCAGCCCCGCGGCCGACGACAGGCGGCACAGGTGCACGCGCGCGCCGGTGCTGCGCATCAGTTCGAAGATGGTGTGCAGGCGCACGGTCTCGGCGATCACCGACACGCCGGACAAACCCAGGCGCGACGCTACCGCACCGCTCGCCGCCACGCCGCCGCCGAGGAAGGGGTCTTCCGGGCGCAGCCACACGGTGAAGCCAAAGGTCTGCGCGTACTGCAACGCCCGCAGCAGCACCTGGGTGTTGCGCACCGGCTGCTCGGCCTGGCTGAAGCCGACGCAGCCGGCCTCGGTCAGCTGGTTCATCTCGGTCAGGATCTCGCCCTTCAGGCCCAGCGTCAGCGCACCCAGCGGGTAGACGTGGGTCTGGTTCAGCGTGCGGGCGCGGAACTTGAGCATCTCGACCAGGCCGGGCTCGTCCAGTACCGGGTCGGTGTCGGGCGGGCATACCAGGCTGGTGACGCCGCCGGCGGCCGCCGCGGCGACTTCGGATTCGAGCGTGGCCTTGTATTCGTACCCGGGCTCGCGCAGGCGCGCGCACAGGTCGACCAGGCCCGGGCACACGATCAGCCCCTTGGCATCGATGGTCTTGTTGGCGGTGAAATCCACCGGGGCGCTGCCCACGCCGACGATCTTGCCGGCGGCGATATAGAGGTCCTGCGTGGCGTCGGTGTTGCTGGCCGGATCGATCAGGCGGCCGCCCTTGATGTGAATCTTCATAGCTTGGCTTGTCGTGTCGCTTGGCGTGTTCGGTATGTTGTGGCTCGACGGCATCGTTATTCGTCGCTGTTCCCGGCCACGATGCCCATCACCGCCATGCGCACGGCGATGCCGAAGGTCACCTGGTTCAGGATCACCGATTGCGGGCCGTCGGCCACGGCGGAGTCGATTTCCACGCCGCGGTTCATCGGGCCCGGGTGCATCACGATGGCGTCGCGATTGGCTAGTGCCAGGCGCTCCGGCGTGAGGCCGTAGGCCTTGAAGTATTCCTGCGCC
The DNA here is from genome assembly GCF_040149425.2 of Cupriavidus sp. DF5525. Lineage (NCBI taxonomy): Bacteria > Pseudomonadati > Pseudomonadota > Betaproteobacteria > Burkholderiales > Burkholderiaceae > Cupriavidus > Cupriavidus sp. DF5525. The sequence continues at coordinate 3,671,740 of NZ_CP168265.1, forward strand.
GACGGCAGCAGCGCGCCGCTCATGCGCTCGTTCTGCAGCCGCAGCATGATGACCACGTCCACGCCCTTCAGACCCTCTTCCATGTTGTGGAAGACGCGCAGGCCCATCTGCTCCAGCCCGGTTGGCAGCAGCGTGCGCGGCCCGATCGCGCGCACTTCCGGCACGCCCAGCGTGGTCAGCGCGTGGATGTCGGAGCGTGCCACGCGCGAGTGCAGAATGTCGCCGACGATCGCCACCGTCAGGTTGGTAAAGTCTTTCTTGAAGTGCCGGATCGTGTACATATCCAGCAGCCCCTGCGTCGGGTGCGCGTGGCGGCCATCGCCGGCGTTGATCACGTGCACGTGCGGGGCGACGTGCTCGGCGATCAGGTAAGGCGCGCCCGAGCTGGCGTGGCGCACCACGAACATGTCGGCGGACATGGCCGACAGGTTGTTGATGGTGTCCAGCAGCGACTCGCCCTTGCTGGTCGACGAGGCGTTGATGTTCAGGTTGAGCACGTCCGCCGACAGCCGCTTGGCCGCGATCTCGAAGGTGGTCCGGGTGCGGGTGGAGTTCTCGAAGAACAGGTTGAACACGCTCTTGCCGCGCAGCAGCGGCACCTTCTTGACATCGCGGTCTGAGTCGGACAGCGATACGAACTGGCTGGCGGTGTCGAGGATGTGCGTGATCATGTCACGCGACAACCCCTCGATCGACAGCAAGTGCTTCAGTTCGCCATTCTTGGTGAGCTGCGGGTTGCGGAACGTCTTGGTCATGGCTGGTCGGGCGCGGGCAAAAAACGGGGGGATCTGGTCTCAGGGCGTGGTGTCAGGCGCGCCGGGTGCGCGTCGGGCAATCGGGCATGCAGGCCGGCTCAGTTGCCGGCGGTCGGTTCGGTGGCGAAGGCGAAGCGCGCCGCGGCGCCCTCGCCCTGGCGCGACAGCACCAGCGTCGTGCCGGGCGGCAGCGCCATCTCGGCGGCGGTCAGGTCGGCGGCAACCGGCAGCTGGCGCCCGCCGCGGTCGACCAGCACGCCCAGCGCCACGCGCGCGGGTCGGCCGTAGTCGAACAGCTCGTTGACGGCGGCGCGGATGGTGCGGCCGGTGGCCAGCACATCGTCGATCAGCAGGATGTTGCGGTCCTCGACCGAAAACGGCAAAGTGGTCGGCTGGGCCTGGCTGTGCAGGCCCTTCTTGGCGTAGTCGTCGCGATGGAAGGCGACGTTGATCACGCCATGATCGGGCAGATTCAGGTCGGCGGCGAGCCGCGCGGCGATCCATGCACCGCCGGAATGAATGCCGGCCACCGACCAGCGCGCGCGCTCGGCGTCGGGAATAAGCGCCCGGGCCTGGTCCAGCAGCTTGCGGTACAGCGACTCGGCGTCGGGAACGGAAATCTGCGTCATAGCGGGAATTGGTCGAAATATTGTTGCAAGATGATGCGGGCGGCTTCGGCGTCCAGCTCACCGCGGCGGGCGCCGGCCATCGAGGCGGCGCGCGAGGAATAACGTTCGTCCACCCATTCCACCGGCAGATTGAAGCGGCCGTTGAGCTGGTTGCCGAAGCGCCGCGCCAGCCGCATCATCGGCTGTTCGTCGCCTTCCGGGTTGACCGGCATGCCGACGATCAGCTGCACCGGGTTCCACTCGCGGATCAGCTCGCCGACGGCCTCGAAGCGGCCTTCAACCGTGATATTGGGAAGGATGGTCAGCGCACGCGCCTCGCGCGTGATGAAATTGCCCAGCGCGACGCCGATCTTTTTTTCGCCATAGTCGAATGCCAGGACCGTGCCGTCGCGGGGCAGTTCGCGCCCCACGGCGTCAGGCATGCCCGGCCTCGCCCGACAGCATGTTGACGTCGACGCCCAACAGGCCGATGGCCGCGGCAAAGCGCCCTTCGGGCGGCACGCTGAAGATAATCTCGGGATCGGCCTGGACGGTCAGCCAGCCGTTGCGGCTGAGCTCTTCCTCCAGTTGGCCGGCACCCCAGCCGGAATAACCCAGCGTCAGCAAAAAGCGGTGCGGGCCGCTGCCGTTGGCCACGGCCTCCAGCACGTCCTTGGAGGTGGTCATTTCCAGTCCGCCCGGCACCGCCAGCGACGAGACATAGACGCCGACCGGGTCGTGCAGCACAAAGCCGCGCTCGGTCTGCACCGGACCGCCGAAGTAGACCGGCTGGTGCGCCACGGGCTGGATCTCGAGCTTGAGGTCGATCTTGTCGAACAGCGTGGCCATGTCGATATCGATGGGCCGGTTGATCACCAGCCCGAGCGCGCCACGCTCGTTGTGTTCGCAGATGTAGACGACGGAACCCGAAAAGGTCGGATCGGCCATGCCAGGCATGGCAATCAGGAACTGATTGGTCAGATTGATGGGTGCTTCGGGCTTCGCCATGCCTTGCATTTTATCAAATCGCCGGGGGTCTTCCGGAAAAGATTGGCGGGCGTTGCAGTGCAGCAATGAGCGCCCGGCCACGCTGTCCGCTTGTCATCAAACTGCCGTTCGCCTTACTCCTTGCCGCTCAGCAGCGCCAGGTCTTGCGCCGTCAGCCAGCGCCACTCGCCTTCGGCCAATGCGGGATCGAGCTGCAAACCGCCGATCGCGCTGCGATGCAGCGCGTCCACATGGTTGCCGGCCGCGGCCACCATGCGCTTGACCTGATGGTATTTGCCTTGCAGCAGGGTCAGCCGCAGGCTGCGTTCGCCGGTGATCTCGCAGGCTTCTGCGGCGATCGGGGCGGGTTCGTCGATCAGCTGGACGCCGGTGCACAGCGCCTCGGCCTGCGCCTGCGTGACCGGCTCGGCAGTCGTCACTTCGTAGACCTTGGGCACCTTGCGCTTGGGCGAGGTCTGGGCGTGAATGAACTGGCCGTCGTCGGTCAGCAGCAGCAGGCCGGTGGTGTCGTGGTCTAGGCGGCCCACGGCCTGCACTTCGCGCTGGCGCAGCGGCACCGGCAGCAGGTTGTACACGCTCTCATGGTGGCGCGGGCGCTGCGAGCATTCGTAGCCCGTCGGCTTGTTCAGCATCAGGTAGGCCTTGGTGCAGGCGAGCCATTCCTCGCCATCGACGGTCAGCCGCAGGCCGTCCACTTCGAACTGCGCGCGCGGGTTTTCGCACAGTTCGCCGTTGACCTCGACCAGGCCGGCGGCGATCAGGTCGCCGCAGTACCGGCGCGTGCCAAAGCCCTGGGATTGGAGGATACGGTCGAGTGTCATGTGTGCTTCGGTAAGAAAGTTGCAGTGGTGTCCGGAATGGCAGGGCGGCGGCTTGCCGTTGCCGCCTTGCTTCGCCGAATCGCTATGTTAGGGTATCGCGGCGACCGCCCCTGCGTTCGCGCGATTTCCCATTGTCCTGGTTTCCTTCAATCGACAGGCGAGCATGCAGGCAGCAGACACTCCGGCATCGGCGCGCAAACCCTACCGGATCGGCCAGCACTTCGAGCGCGGGCTGGTCTGGTTCCGGCGCGACCTGCGCACCGCCGACCACGCGGCGCTGCATTATGCCCTCAGGCACTGTGCCCGGGTGTGGTGTGTGTTCGTGTTCGACCGCGACATCCTGGATCCGCTGCTGGCACGCGGCCTGCAAGCCGACCGGCGCGTCGGGTTCATCCGGCAATCGCTGCTGGAACTGGCCGACACGCTCACTGCGGCCGGCGGTGGCCTGGTCGTGCTGCATGACCGCGCCGAAGACGCCATCCCAGCGCTGGCGCGCGAGCTCGATGTGCAGGCCGTCTTCGCCAACCACGACTACGAGCCCGCCGCCAACGCCCGCGACGAAGCCTTGCGGCGCGCACTGGCGGCGCAGGCGCGCGTGTTCTTCAGCTTCAAGGACCAGGTGGTGTTCGAGCGCGACGAGGTCCTGACCGGCCAGGGCAAGCCGTTCTCGGTGTTCACGCCTTACAAGAATGCCTGGCTGCGCACGGTGCAGCCATTCGACCTGCGCCCCTATCCGATCGACCCGTACCTGCAGGCACTGGCGCCGTTGCCGCAGGCGCACCGCAAGCCCGTGCCGACACTCGAACAGCTCGGCTTCCGCGAAAGCAACCTCACAGAGATCGCCATGCCCACCGGCGCCTCGGGCGCGCTGGCACTGTTCGAGGAGTTCAGCAACCGCATCGGCGACTACGGCCGCCGGCGCGACTACCCTGCCCTGCGCGGCCCGAGCTACCTGTCGGTGCACCTGCGCTTCGGCACGATCTCGATCCGCACGCTGGCGCGCACTGCGCATGAAGCCGTGCTGCGCGGCGGCGCCGACAGCGTGGGCGCCGCGGTGTGGCTGTCCGAACTGATCTGGCGCGATTTCTATTTCATGATCCTGCACCACCATCCGCGCGTGGCGGACGGCGCGGCCTTCCATCCGGCCTATGACACGATCCGCTGGCAGGACGGCGAGACCGGCGAACGCTATTTCCGCGCCTGGTGCGGAGCCGCCACCGGCTATCCGCTGGTCGACGCCGCCATGCTGCAGATCCGGCAGAGCGGCTATATGCACAACCGGCTGCGCATGGTCACGGCGAGTTTCCTGGTCAAGGACCTTGGCGTCGACTGGCGACGGGGCGAGCAGTACTTTGCCGACCAGCTCAACGATTTCGACTTTGCCGCCAACAACGGCGGCTGGCAGTGGGCAGCCTCGACTGGCTGCGATGCGCAGCCGTGGTTCCGCATCTTCAACCCGGTGACGCAGTCGGAGAAGTTCGATCCGCAGGGGCGCTTTATCCGCAAGTACCTGCCGCAGCTGGCGGCGCTGCCGGACAAGTACCTGCATGCGCCATGGACGGCGCCGGAGGACGTGCTGGCGGCTGCCGGCGTGCGCCTGGGCGACAACTACCCGCGCCCGCTGGTGCAGCATGACGTGGCGCGCAGGCAGACGCTGGCGCGTTATGGGGTGGTGAAGGAAGCCGGCAAGCGCGACGCGGCCAGCATCATGGAGGACTGAGGCACCTCGGGATGGAAGAAATGCCGGCGGCTCAGGCCGCCAGCATCGCGCTCTCGCGATAGTGGCGCTGCGCCTCCTCGAAGCGCTCGGTTTCCTCGAACAGCCGCGCCAGCGCCAGGTGGGTGCGCACGCGCAGGCGGCGCTGCTGGTCGGGATCGGCATACTTCAGCGCACGCTCGAAGCTGGACTGGGCCTTGCCCCACAGCTTCTCGCCCAGGCACAGCACGCCCAGCGTGTAGTAGAGGTCGGCGTCGGCGGGATGCGCGGCCAGCCATTTCTCGGCCTGCTGGATCTGCGGCAGCGCGTGGCCGGGCACGGCGCAATCGGCGTAGCGCAGCACCAGGCGGCTGTCCCAGTTGACCTTGAGCGCGTCCTCGACAATGCGGCGGGCTTCGTTCTGGCGGCCCAGCGCGGCAAAGTAGCGCGCCGCGGGTTCGGCGATGCGCGTGGCGCGGCGTTCATCGGCGGACAGCGAGCGCCAGAACTCGGTCAGCGCGTCGGCATCGTGGCGGCGCTCTTCGAGCATGGCTTCGACCGCCATCTGCTTCAGGCGCAGGGCCAGCACCGGATGCAGCGAATTGCGTTTTTCCAGCGAGCGCGCCAGGCGCAGCACCTCTGACCAGTTCTTCAGGTGCTGGTGCGCGCGCAGCGCAATGCGCTGCACGTGGATCTGGCGCGCGCCCTGCGCCTGCAGCTGGGCGATGGTTTCCAGTGCGCCGTCGGCGTCGCGGGCATCGACCAGCAGTTCGGCCATCGACACCAGCCGCGCCTGTTCGCGCTCGGGATCCGTGACCTGCGCCATCCAGGCGTCGCGCCGGTCGGTCTCCTGCATCCGGTGCGCGGCGCGAGCGCCGATCAGCGCGGCGGTCTGGGCCTGGTCTTCCCAGGACTGGGCCTCGCGGGCGCAACGCTCGGCGCGGGCGAAGCGGCCGGCGAACAGGTTCTCGATCGATTCGCGCAGCGCCGCCTGCGCCTTGTTCATGCGGCTGCGCTCACGGTAGGCGGCGGCGCGGCGCGGCATCTCGGACAGGTGGCGAATGGTGGTCATCACCGTCCACACCACGAAGAACACCAGCAGCAGCAGCGCCAGCGCGAGGTTCAGCGACAGCTCAACGCGATATGGCGGATAGAACAGCACCACATTGCTGTGGTTGAACTGTGTGAACAGTGCCAGCCCGACGGCACCGCCAAACAGGACCGCAACCCAGAACAGAAGGCGCATGGGCTTACTCCTTCTTCAGGGCCTGCAGCGCGCCCAGGCTTTCGGACATGGTCGGCAACTGCACCGTGACCGCGCCCGCTTGCGCCTGCTTGAGCAGGGTCAGCACGCCCTGCACGCGGCGCGACTTGGTATCGAAATAGCGGCCGATCATGGCCTGCGCCGCCGCCAGGTCATTGCGGAACACCGGCTCGTTGCGCGACAGCAGCGCCAGGCGCGCATTGAGCAGGCGCAGCTTGACGTTCTCGCGCAGGAACCAGCCCTGGTCGCCGGAAAGCAGCAGCGCTTCCGCGTCATCAACCTTGCGGATGCGGATCACTTGCGCCAGTTCTTCGCGCAGGTAGTCCCACACGCGCGTGAACCAGCCGCCGGTGGCGGCGTTGCCATTGGCGGCCGGCGCGCTGGTCCCGGCCGCGCCGCTGCGCGCGGCATCCTTGCGGGCATCGGCTTCGCTGCGCTCGAGCATGCGCTCGCTGGACAGCAGCGGCAGCACGTCGACCTGGTTGATGGCCTCGTCCAGCTTGATCGCGGCGCCGGTCAGGTCGGTGTCGGGCACGGCCTTCATGCGCGCGATATCGCGCGCGATCGCACGGCGCAGCAGGTTGTATTGCGGCTTGTCGGTGCGGGCCAGGCGGGCGTCGGCGCTTTGCAGGGCGGCCAGTGCCACCTGCACGTTGCCGGACAGTTGCAGCTGCTGTCCGGCATTGGTCAGCAGTTGCTGGATCTCGGCGATTTCCCAGTCATCGCGGTTGCGCATCAGGTCCTGGTAGACCTGCTCGAGCGCCACCTGCTTGTCGCGGGTCTCACCGACCTGGCTTTCCAGCGCGCCGACCTTGGCCTGCAGTTCCTTGACGGTGTCCTGTGCGTTGCGCGTCAGCACGCGCGATTCCTGCACCAGCGCATCGTTGCTCTGCTGGCGGCGGGCCAGCTCGCCGGTCAGGTGGTCCACGCGCTGCTGCAGCCACCAGAAGCCGCCAGCGGTGGCCACCACCAGCAGGGCGACCAGCGCCCACAGCGCGGCGGGACGGCGCGAAGCGGAACCGGGGGCACCGTTGACGGCGGGATTGCCTGGGCCCGGTGCGGGCGCGGAGGCCGCGGTGGGCGGCGGCGTAGCGGAGGAGGACGTGGTTTCTTGCGTCACGCGTTCGACCTTCGTTGACGTTGCAGGGACTGCTGTGGGTACTGCGGCGGGCGCCGGGGAGGCGGCCGGTACGGGTGGCGGTGGCGTGCCGGCAATGGCTGGGGCCGGCACGGCTTTGGCAGGCGTGCCGGCCGGTGCTGGGCCGGCATGGGCATCGGCCCACTGCAGGCACGCCGCCAACAGGCCGGCATCGCCGGGCGCGGCACGCTGGATATGAGTAAAGCCCAGCGACTGCGCCTGTTCGGCGATTCTCGCATGCGGCGCGATGCACTGCACCTGCCGCAGGTCGGCGGCTTCCTCCGCAGACAGGTGTTGCCGCGCCAGCGCATCGAGGTTGCGCACCGCTTCGGAGCTGGTCAGCAGCCAGGCATAGGGCGGCGCACCGGGGCGCAGGCTGTCGCGCACGGCCTGCCATTGCATCGCGGTGGGCTCGGGCAGCGTGCGGCGGTAGGCCTCGACCGCCTCGACCCGCGCACCGGCTTCACGCAGCCGGTCGCCGAGCCAGTCGCGCCCGCCGTTGCCGCGGATGATCAGCACCTGCTTGCCCGCGAGTGCGGCGGGATCGAGCTGTGCCCACAGGGCTTCGGAATCGAAGCGCGGCGTGTCGGCATCGTGGCTGCCGTCGTCGGTACCGTTGCCGTTGGCGGCAGCGCCGGCCGGCGCGATCACGTGGAAGGCTGGCGGCGCGATCCCGCGGTCGGCCAGTGCGGCCACGCTGGCGGGGCCGACCACGGCTACGGGCACCTGCGCCGGCCATTGGGCCACGGCCACGCCGTGCACGGCCGCCAGCGCATCGAGCGCATAGGCAATCGCATTGGGGCTGACGAAGACCACCAGCGCAAACTCGGGCAGCCGCGCCAGCACCGCGCGCAGCGGCACGTCGTCGGCGGTGGGGCCGATTGCCAGCAAGGGAAAGCTGAGTACGTCGAGACCCGCGGCCTGCAGCGCCTCGGTCAGTTGCCGGGACTGCCCGGCGGGTCGTGTCACAACGACGGTCGGGCGGGGCATCGGGCGGGCCTCAGGCAGGAGCTTGGGAGCCGGAGGGATCGGCAAGCGCCGCGAGGATGGCCTCGGCCCCCTGCGCGACCAGTTCGCGCGCGCACGCCTGGCCGAGCGCTTCGGCAGCGGCCGCGTCCGCGGCGGGCCCGGAAGCCGAGGCACGGATGGCGCGGGAGCCGTCGGGCAGCGCCACAAAGGCGTCCAGCTTCAGCTGGTCACCCTCCCAGCGGGCGTGGGCGGCCAGCGGCACCTGGCACGAGCCGCCCAGCATGCGCGACACGGCGCGCTCGGCGGTCACGGCCAGCAGGGTCGGCTGGTGGTTCAGCGGCGCCAGCCATTCGGCCAGTTCGGGACGGTTGGCCAGAATCTCGATGCCAAGCGCGCCCTGCCCCGCGGCGGGCAGCGACGCCTCGATCGGGATCAGCGCGCGGATGCGCTCGCCCAGGCCCAGGCGCTTGAGCCCGGCGGCAGCCAGGATGATGGCGCCGTACTCGCCGCGGTCGAGCTTGCCGAGCCGGGTATCCAGGTTGCCGCGCAGCGGCTTGATCACCAGCTGCGGGTAGCGGCTGCGCAGCGCCGCCTCACGGCGCAAGCTGGAGGTGCCGACCACGGTGCCGGCCGGCATCTCGTCCAGCGAGGCGTAGGTGGAAGACACCAGCGCATCGCGCGGGTCTTCGCGCTCCATCACCGCGGTCAGGGCGAAGCCGGCGGGCAACTCCATCGGCACATCCTTGAGCGAATGCACCGCCAGGTCCGCGCGGCCTTCGTCCATCGCGAACTCCAGTTCTTTGACAAACAGACCCTTGCCGCCGACTTTGGACAGCGTACGGTCTAGAATCTGGTCTCCGCGCGTGGTCATGCCAAGAATGGACACGTCGCACGCGGGATAGTATTGTTGCAACGCAACACGCACATGTTCGGCCTGCCACATGGCCAAGCGGCTCTCTCGGGAGGCGATGACGAGCGTTTGCGGAAGATTGCGAGACACGACAGCGGTAGAGGAAGAGGTGGCAGACAAGATGGCGGGTGCTTGCATCCGTCTATGGTAGCACGCGACCCAATAGCCGCTCCGCCCCATTAGATAAGCATACGAGGAGATTGCATGACGCAGCATGCTGCGCGCCCCGGCGGCCGGCGGACCGGTTCGGCCGCCAAAAACCAGACCCCAGTCACGGCCTCCGGCCATAGTGACGCAGGAGGCGCATCTACTCCCAAATCCCCCCGTTCGGCTCCTGGCAAAGGCGCTAAGCGCGCTACCCAGCCACAGCTTTCGATCGTGTCAAGCAACGGAACCACCCTCGCCTCGCCCGTGCGTCGCACCGCCGACAAGGACCTGCCGCTGCGCGAGGACATCCGCTTCCTGGGCCGCCTGCTGGGCGACTGCCTGCGCGAACAGGAAGGCGACGCCGCCTTCGAGGTAGTCGAGACCATCCGCCAGACCGCGGTGCGCTTCCGCCGCGAGAACGACCGCGCCGCCGGTGCCGAGCTGGACCGCCTGCTCAAGCGCCTGTCGCGCGACCAGACCAACCAGGTGGTGCGCGCGTTCAGCTATTTCTCGCACCTGGCCAATATCGCCGAGGACCAGCACCACAACCGCCGCCGCCGCGTGCATGCGCTGGCTGGCTCGCCGCCGCAGGCGGGCAGCCTGCCGCACGCGCTGGAGGCGATCGACGCCGCCGGCGTGACCGGCAAGCAGCTGCGCAAGTTCCTGGACGAGGCGCTGATCGTGCCGGTGTTGACCGCGCACCCGACCGAAGTCCAGCGCAAGAGTATTCTCGACGCCGAGCGCGAGATCGCCCGCCTGCTGGCCGAGCGCGACCTGCCGATGACGGCACGCGAGCGCGAGCACAACACCGCGCAGCTGCGCGCCAAGGTCACCACGCTGTGGCAGACCCGCATGCTGCGCGACGCGCGCCTGACGGTGGCCGACGAGATCGAGAACGCGCTGTCGTACTACCGCACTACCTTCCTGCGCGGCATCCCGCAGCTGATGAGCGAACTGGAAGAAGACATCGCCGCGGTGTTCCCGGCCATGCGCAAGCGCAAGGGCACGCCCGGCGCCCAGCCGACCCCGCTCGCGCCTTTCATGCAGATGGGCTCGTGGATCGGCGGCGATCGCGACGGCAATCCCAACGTCACCGCCGAGACGCTCGAGCATGCCGCCAGCCAGCAGGCCCAGCTGATCCTGGACTGGTACCTGGACGAAGTGCATGCACTGGGCGCCGAGCTGTCGATGTCCACGCTGATGGTCGACGCCAGCCCCGAGCTGCTGGCGCTGGCCGAACGCTCGCCCGACCACTCCGAGCACCGCGCCGACGAACCCTATCGCCGCGCGCTGATCGGCATCTACGCGCGCCTGGCCGCGACCTGCAAGACGCTCACCGGCCATGCCGCAACGCGCCGCCCGGTGGCGCCGGCCGAGCCGTATGACAGCGCAGAGTCCTTTGCCGCGGACGTGCAGGTGGTGATCGATTCGTTGCGCGCCCACCACGGCCAGGCGCTGGCCAGCAACCGCATCGACGCACTGGCGCGCGCGATCGCCGTGTTCGGCTTCCACCTGGCTTCGGTCGACATGCGCCAGGTGTCGGACGTGCACGAGGCGGTCATCGCCGAACTGTTCGCCGCCGCCGGCATCGCCGCCGACTACGCCAAGCTGCCCGAGCAGCGCAAGCTGGAACTGCTGCTGGCGGAGCTGCGCCAGCCGCGCCTGCTGACGCTGCCCTGGCACGAGTACTCGGAGCAGACCCGCAAGGAACTGGCGATCTTCGCCGCCGCGCGCGAGCTGCGTGGCCGCTACGGCAAGCGCATCGCGCGCAACTACATCATCTCGCACACCGAGACGCTGTCGGACCTGGTCGAAGTGATGCTGCTGCAGAAGGAGTCCGGCATGCTGCAGGGCACGCTGGGCAGCAAGACCGACCCGGCGCGCATGGAGCTGATGGTGATCCCGCTGTTCGAGACCATTGAAGACTTGCGCAATGCCGCCGGCATCATGCAGTCGCTGCTGGACCTGCCGGGCTTCGATTCGGTGATCGCGCACCATGGCGTCGAGCAGGAAGTGATGCTCGGCTACTCCGACTCGAACAAGGACGGCGGCTTCCTGACCTCGACCTGGGAGCTGTACAAGGCCGAACTGGCGCTGGTGCAGCTGTTTGAGCAGCGCAAGGTCAAGCTGCGCCTGTTCCATGGCCGCGGCGGCACCGTCGGCCGCGGCGGTGGCCCGACCTACGACGCCATCCTGTCGCAGCCGCCGGGCACGGTGAACGGCCAGATCCGCCTGACCGAACAGGGCGAGATCATCAACAGCAAGTTCGCCAACGCCGAGATCGGCCGGCGCAACCTGGAGACGGTGGTCGCCGCCACGCTGGAAGCGTCGCTGCTGCCGCAGCAGAACGCGCCCAAGGACCTCGACATGTTCGAGGCGGTGATGCAGCAGCTGTCGGACCGCGCCTTCACGGCCTACCGTGACCTAGTGTACGAGACCCCCGGCTTCAAGGACTACTTCTTCGCCACCACGCCGATCACCGAGATCGCCGACCTGAACCTGGGTTCGCGTCCGGCCTCGCGCAAGCTGATGGACAAGAAGAACCGCCGCATCGAAGACCTGCGCGCGATCCCGTGGGGCTTCTCGTGGGGCCAGTGCCGGCTGCTGCTGCCGGGCTGGTACGGCTTCGGCAGCGCGGTCAGGGAGCTGCTGGACAGCGCGCCCGATGACAAGGCGCGCAAGTCGGCCGTCACCACGCTGCGCCGCATGGTCAAGACCTGGCCCTTCTTCTCGACGCTGCTGTCCAATATGGACATGGTGCTGGCCAAGACCGACCTGGCGGTGGCCTCGCGCTACGCGCAGCTGTGCGACGACGCGGCGCTGCGCCGCAACGTGTTCAACCGCATCAGCAAGGAATGGCACCTGACCTGCGAGATGCTGGCGCTGATCACCGGCCACCAGGAACGGCTGGCGGACAATCCGCTGCTGGCGCGCTCGATCAAGAACCGCTTTGCCTACCTCGATCCGCTGAACCACTTGCAGGTTGAGTTGCTCAAGCGCTACCGCTCGGTCAAGGATGGCGATGACATCCGGGTTCGGCGAGGTATCCACCTGACCATCAACGGGGTGGCGGCGGGGTTGCGTAATACGGGCTGATCGCACGCACAGCGCGGGTCGCTCCCCTCTCCCGCGCCAGTGGGAGAGGGGCCGGGGGTGAGGGCTGGCGCCTGCAACGGGCGACGGCCTCCCCTGCGCCGGGCCCGGCTCTGCCGGAACTTCGACCCCTGCAGTACTGCCAACGCCTGCCCTCACCCCCTGCCCCTCTTCCTCATGTGGTAGAGGGGAGCAAACAAGGGGCGGGCTTGCGCCTCATCACCCCACGAACGCACCTGGCACCGGGTCCTCACCCAACGCATGCAGCAGCACCGCCCAGTGCATCGCCTCGTCACCGAGGATGCTGCCCGCTGCCCGCGTCAGCTCACGATTGTAGAAGTTCGGCAGCACGCCCAGGTAGGCCGCGGTGGCGCCCTTCTCCAGCCCCGCGGCAAAGCGCAGCACATCAGCCTGGGTCTTCAGCTGGCCAGCCGGGAAGTTGTATTCGGAGGTCTTCTTCGCCATCACCGGCGTGCCCCCCAGCTTCTGCACCGTGCCCGCCAGCACCTGCGCATGCGCCTTGTGGTGGCCCTGGAATTTCACCGCCGTATCCAGCACGGGCTTTTGCAGCAGCCCGCTTTCCGCGCCGACCTGGTAGGCGGCAATCGCCTGGTATTCCAGCCCCAGTGCGGTATTCAGGATATTGATGTCGTCTTTGGTGCTGCCTGATTCCGTCTGCGCCCAGGCCGGCATCGATTCGCCCAGCGTGATGACGGCCAGCGAGCCGAGCGCGAACAAGCCCGGCGCCTTGAGCAGCCCGCGCCGGCGGGCATCCGGCAGCGTGACGATGGTTTCAGTCTCGCGCGCGGGCATCTGTGACATGCGGTCCATGGTGATCTCCTGTGAGGGATGAAGACGTGGCGCCCCGGTCCGGGGTGCCTGGCTTGCGCCTGTCACTTGTACGCACGCGCCGCACGTTTGGATGCATCGCTATCTATAATCCCGCAGAGCCCCTGCGAGGACCCGTCCCGGTGCCCCCTTCTACCCAGCCGTCCTATGCCATGCCGGCCGATCCCGACCGGCTCGCGGCGTTGCTGCAATCCGTGGCCCTGGGCGACCGCCAGGCGCTGCGCGGCATCTATGACCTCACCGCAACGAAACTGTTTGGCCTCGCGCTGCGTATCACTGGTAGGCGCGATTGGGCGGAGGATGTCGTGCAGGAGAGCTTTGTCAGCATCTGGCACCACGCCGGCGACTACCGGCCGCACCTGGCCGCGCCGATGACCTGGATGACCGCGATCGTGCGCAACCGGGCGCTGGACTGCCTGCGCCGCGCCGCGGCTGCGCGCGTGCCGCAGACCGTCGAGTTGGAGGAAGACCTGGGCGAATGGCTTGCCGATGACGCCGCCGGCCCGGCCGAACTGGCCGACGCCAGCCAGCAGGCGCGCGCGCTGAACCGCTGCCTGCAGCGGCTGGAGCAGTCGCAGCGCCAGGCCATCGTGCTGGCCTACCTGCAGGACCTGAGCCACGCCGAGCTGGCCGCGCGGCTGCGCGTGCCGCTGGGGACGGTCAAGTCATGGGTGCGCCGCGGGCTGGAGCGGCTGCGCAGCTGCATGGAGGCAGCGACATGAAGCTGGCCGCCCATCCCGAACTGCTCGACCGCATCGCCGCCCAGTACGCGCTGGGCGTGCTGCGCGGTGGCGCGCGCCGCCGCCTGGAACAGATGGCGCGCGAAGAGCCCGCGGTGCGCGCCGCCATCCACCGCTGGCAGGATAGGCTCTCGGGCGTGGCCGAATTGCAGGCGGCCGCCGAGCCGGTCGACAAGGTCTGGTGCGGCATCGAGGAGCGGCTTGGCTGGAAGGCCGCCGAGGCTCGCGGCCAGTCCGCCCGCCCCATCCGCCCTGCCGACCTCGCCGGCGGCTGGTGGCAGCGCCTGTGGTCGACCCCGGTCTTCTGGCGCGGCGCGGCGGCGGCGATGGCCCTGGTGGCGGTAGTGGCCATCGGGCTTGGGGTGCGCCTGGCCCAGCAGGGCGAAGCGGCGCCGGCGGAGATCGTCGCGGTGCTGAACGACGACCGCGCCCAGCCGGCCATGCTGGTGTCCTGGGATGCCGGCGCGCGCAGCCTGATCGTGCGGCGCCTGGATCACCTAGCACTAAGCGAGCGGCAGGTGCTGCAACTGTGGGCGCTGCCGGCCGGCGGCAAGCCAAGGTCGCTCGGCGTGATCGGACGGGCGCCGGAAGTGCGGCTGGCGCTGGCGCAATTGCCCGAGGCTGTGCCCGCGCTGGCGGTCAGCATCGAGCCGCCCGGCGGCTCGCCCAATGCCGACGGGCCGAGCGGCCCGGTGGTATTCAAGGGACCTGTGATCCACAGCCGGCTCTGACGAACGGCGCCGTCGTGCCGGCCAGCGCCGCCAGCCGGCCGGCCGGCGATATAATCCCCGTTTCCCAATTTCTCGCGCCCGCCGCCGTCCACACGGCGCCCGCCTGCCGCGAGCCACTGCCGCTGACGTCCATGTCCACCTCCCAACTTGCCAAGAAAGGCGAAGCCTGGTCCGCCCGCTTCTCCGAACCGATGTCCGATCTGGTGAAGCGCTACACCGCCTCGGTGTTCTTCGACAAGCGCCTGGCCCTGTTCGACATCCAGGGCTCGCTGGCCCACGCGGCCATGCTGGCAAAGCAGGGCATCATCGCCGAGGCCGACCGCGCCGAGATCGAGCGCGGCATGACGCAGATCCGCGGCGAGATCGAGGCCGGCGGCTTTGAATGGAAGCTGGACCTGGAAGACGTCCACCTGAATATCGAGGCGCGCCTGACCGCGCTGGTGGGCGATGCCGGCAAGCGCCTGCACACCGGCCGCTCGCGCAACGACCAGGTCGCGACCGACATCCGCCTGTGGCTGCGCAGCGAGATCGACAACATCATCGCCCTGCTGGGCGCCCTGCGCGGCGCGCTGCTGGACCTGGCCGACCAGAACGCCAACACCATCCTGCCGGGCTTCACCCACCTGCAGGTGGCACAGCCGGTCACCTTCGGCCACCACCTGCTGGCCTACGTCGAGATGTTCACCCGCGACGCCGAGCGCATGGCCGACTGCCGCAAGCGCGTCAACCGCCTGCCGCTGGGCGCCGCCGCGCTGGCCGGGACCAGCTACCCGATCGACCGTGAATTCGTCGCGCAGCAGCTGGGCTTTGACGGCGTGTGCCGCAATTCGCTCGACGCCGTGTCGGACCGCGATTTCGCCATCGAGTTCTGTGCCGCCGCCGCGCTGGTAATGACCCACGTGTCGCGCTTCTCGGAAGAACTGGTGCTGTGGATGAGCCCGCGCGTGGGCTTTATCGACATCGCCGACCGCTTCTGCACCGGCAGCTCGATCATGCCGCAGAAGAAGAACCCCGACGTGCCCGAGCTGGCGCGCGGCAAGACCGGCCGCGTCAACGGCCACCTGATTGGCCTGCTGACGCTGATGAAGGGCCAGCCGCTGGCGTACAACAAGGACAACCAGGAAGACAAGGAACCGCTGTTCGATACGGTCGATACCGTGGTCGACACGCTGCGCATCTTTGCCGACATGGTGCCGGGCATCACCGTCAAGCCGGATGCCATGCGCGCCGCTGCGCTGCAGGGCTACGCTACCGCCACCGACCTGGCCGACTACCTGGTCAAGAAGGGCCTGCCCTTCCGCGACGCCCACGAAGCCGTGGCCCACGCCGTGCGCGCCTGCGACAGCCGCCAGTGTGACCTGGCCGACCTGACCGTGGCCGAGCTGCGCGACGTGTCCGGGCTGGGCGACAAGGCCGCGCTGATCGGCGACGACGTACACGCCGTGCTGACCCTGGAAGGCTCGGTCGCCGCGCGCAACCATATCGGCGGGACCGCGCCGGACCAGGTGCGCGCCGCCATTGCGGCCGCGCGCGCTGCCCTGTAATCCGGACGGCGCTGTAAGTTTCGCGTAAGTTTTGCGCAAGAAAAAGCCACCGCGGCGCTAGCCCGGTGGCTTTTTTCATAGGCGTTTCCCACTTTGGCGCAATCTCGTCGATCCCCGTAGGTAGTAGCCCCTAGCGCCGCCAAATTTTGTTACAGATAAACTAAGCGCCGCAAAAACCGGGGAGACAACCCATGTATTACTTGCTTGGTCTGTCACGACAGATCGACAGGTTGAATCAGCACACGGGCAGGCTTGCAAACATCATGATCCTGCTGTCGTGCCTGATCAGCGCAGGCAACGCCCTTCTGCGCTATGGCTTCAACTTGAGCGATAACTGGCCACTCGAACTGCAGTGGTATATGTTTGCCATCGCCGTGATGTTCGGCACCTCCTACACCTTCCAGCGCAATGAGCACGTGCGTGTAGACCTGATCTACGGCAACGTCTCGGAACGCGCGCAGCACTGGATCGACATCTTCGGGATCGTCGTGTTCCTGCTGCCCTCGTGCCTGCTGTTCACCTGGCTGTCGTGGGATTCGCTGTTCCTGCCCTCGTGGCGCATCCTCGAGCAATCGGGCAATTCCGGCGGCCTGCCGCGTTACCCGATCAAGCTGGTGGTGCCCGTCGGCTTCGCCCTGCTGACGCTGCAGGGCGTGTCCGAACTGATCAAGCGCTTCGCCGCCCTCAAAGGCCTGGTGCGCATCGAATCCAAGTACGAGAGGCCGGTTCAATGATTCCGTTGGAATATATGCCGCCGCTGATGTTCGGCGGCCTGGTGGTATTCATGCTGATCGGCTTCCCGGTCGCATTCTCGCTGTCGGCGGTGGGCCTGGCCTTCGGCTTCCTGGCGATCGAATGGGGTTACTTCCCGCTCAGCTTCCTGCAGGCCGTGCCCAGCCGCGTGTTCGGCAGCGTGCTGGCCAACGAGCTGCTGCTGGCGATCCCGTTCTTCACCTTCATGGGCGCCATCCTGGAGAAGTGCGGGCTGGCCGAGGACATGCTGGACTCCATGGGCCAGCTGTTTGGCCCGGTGCGCGGCGGCCTGGGCTATTCAGTGATCATCGTCGGCTTCATCCTGGGTGCGATTACCGGCACGGTGGCGGCACAGGTGATCGCCATGGCGATGATCTCGCTGCCGGTGATGATGCGCTACCGCTACAACATGAAGTACGCCACCGGCGTGCTGGCCGCTTCGGGCACCATCACGCAGCTGGTGCCGCCGTCGCTGGTGCTGGTGGTGCTGGCCGACCAGCTCAAGACCCCGCTGGGCAGCGCCGACGTGGGCAGCATGTACCTGGGCGCGTGGGGCCCGTCGGTGGTGCAGATCGCGCTGTTCGCGCTCTATACCTTCATGCTGGCCCGCTTCAAGCCTGACTGGCTGCCGCCGGTGCCGCCGGAGGCGCGCACGCTGCGCGGCTGGGCGCTGTGGCGCAAATGCCTGCGCGGCATCGTCCCGTGCGCGGTGCTGATCTTCCTGGTGCTGGGGACGATCATGATGGGCATTGCCACGCCGACCGAATCCGGCGCCATGGGCGCAGTCGGCGCGCTGGTGCTGGCCGTGATCCGCGACAAGGCCTTCACACGCATCGACCGCCAGGTCTACCGCGTCGGCATCGCCGCCACGCTGGTGGCCGCGGCCATCGGCATCTTCGCCTTCGGCTCACATGCGTTCCGTATCCCGCTGGCGGTGGTGTACCTGGTCATCCTCTGGCTGCTGCTGCGCGCCGGCCAGATGACCGAGCTGCGCCTGCTGATCGTCGATGCCTACCAGTCCACCGCGCGCCTCACCGCGATGGTGGTGTTCATCCTGATCGGCTCCACCTGCTTCTCGGTGGTGTTCCAGGGCGTGGACGGCGGTGCGTGGGTGGAACACCTGTTCACCTCGCTGCCGGGCGGCTGGATCGGCTTCCTGATCGTGGTGAACCTGTTCATCTTCTTCCTGGCCTTCTTCCTCGACTTCTTCGAGATCGCCTTTATCGTGGTCCCGATGCTGGCGCCGGTGGCGGTCAAGGTGCTGGCGCCGGTGGTGGCCGACTCGATGGGCGGCAGCCCGGAAGCCGCGGCTACGGCTGCGCTGGTGTGGTTTGGCGTGATGCTGTGCGTGAACATGCAGACCTCGTTCATGCATCCGCCGTTCGGCTTTGCCCTGTTCTACCTGCGCGGCATTGCGCCGAAGGAAGTGAAGAGCTCGGACATCTACTGGGGCGCCCTGCCCTGGGTGGGTCTGCAGATGGTGATGGTCGTCATGGTGATGTTCCTGCCGGGCATGGTGACGGGGCTGCTGGACAAGGGCACGCTGCGCCATAGCAATGCCGCGGAGGTCAGCATCCCGCTCGGCGGGGAGCCGGAGAAGCCAGCCACACAGCCGGGGCCGGGTGCCGCCTCCGCGCCCGGTACGCTGGAACTGCCAGGTGCTGCGGAGCCGAGCGAGCCGGCCGCGCCGCAGTTCGAGTTCGAGAAGAAGAACTGAGCGGCAAATTGCCTCCGGCATGGCCGTGGAGCCCCGCAGCGATGCGGGGCTTTTTCATTGGTGCGTGCCTGCCGGAATGGCGCAACCGTGACTTCCCCGCGGCGACTGAGGCGCGAATTCGACACGGCAGGTGAACGCTGGCCTCATCGGGCCATGGCGCACTTGCAAGCCGGGCGCGCCTCACTACGATGATTGCAAGGTGCCCTTGAATAACGGGCGGCAGCCGTTGTCGGCGATCCTTTGGAATCGGCGCTGAGACAAGGCGGAAAAGACGATGAACACGCA
This sequence comes from Cupriavidus sp. DF5525, assembly GCF_040149425.2. Taxonomy (NCBI): domain Bacteria; kingdom Pseudomonadati; phylum Pseudomonadota; class Betaproteobacteria; order Burkholderiales; family Burkholderiaceae; genus Cupriavidus; species Cupriavidus sp. DF5525. The sequence goes on from NZ_CP168265.1 coordinate 3,690,768, forward strand.
CATCCTGCAATCTGCACCACGGCTGGCACTCACGGCCGCTGCCCGTCGGCAGGCTATGATCTCCACAATGCCGAACTGTCGTGCCCGCAAGGGTAGCGAACATGCGCGGACAGCCTGAAGCAATGAGCGCCGGCGACAGGATACGCGTGGCGTCCGCGGCCTCCCTCAAGGAGGGCTGTCTGCTGCCGGTGCAGGCGGAGGGCGTCGAAATCGTACTGGTGCGCCACCGCGGCGCGGTATCTGCCTACCAGGGCCGCTGCCCGCATCGGGGCACGCTGCTGGCGGAGGGTACGCTCGAAGCCGGCATCCTGACCTGCCGCGGGCACGGCTGGCGTTTCGACTGTGCCTCGGGCGTGAAAGTCGACCAGCCTGAGGTCTGCCTGCGGCGCTTCAGAGCCTCGGTGGCAAGCGCAGAAGTGTTGCTGGATCGTGCCGAGGTGCTCGCGTGGAAGCGCGAGTCGGCTGACAGCGGCCGGCCCGAGGCGCGGGCAGCGACCGGCGCCCCGGCACGATCGCTGTCGCAGCTGCCTGGCCCCAGGGGGCTGCCCTGGCTGGGCAACGTCCTGCAGCTGCACAAGGCGCAGCTGCATGTCGATCTCGAACGGTGGAGCCAAGCGTTCGGCCCGATCTACCGCATCCACCTGATGCGACGCCCGGTCGTCGTGGTCGCGCATGGCGAATGGATCGACCGCATCCTCCATGACCGGCCGGAGACTTTTCGCCGCGCAAGAGCCATCGAAGCGCTATCCCGCGAGATTGGCTCCGTGGGCGTATTCTCCGCGGAAGGTGCGGACTGGCGCAGGCAGCGCCGCCCGGTTGCGCAGGCACTCGACGCACGCCATCTGCGCGACTTCTTTCCCACCCTGGCCATCGTCACCCTGAGGCTGAAGCGGCGTTGGGAAAAGGCGGCCGCCAGCAAGCGGCCAGTCGACGTACAGCAGGACCTGATGCGATACACGGTCGATGTCACCACCAGCCTTGCCTTCGGCTACGACATGAACACGCTGGAGCGCGAGGGCGGCGTCATTCAGCAACATCTGGTGCGGATCCTGCCGATGATCGACCGGCGGGTGAACGCGCCTTTTCCATACTGGCACTATTTCCGCCTGCCGGCCGACCGCGCATTCGACCGGGCCGTGGCAGCCGTGCGCGAGGCGATCGGCGAGTTCATCGCGGCGGCACGCCAGCGGCTGGCACAATCCCCGGCACTCGCAGCGAATCCCAGCAATTTCCTGGAAGCCATGATCGCCGCGCAGGCCGCGGGCGAAGCCCCGCTCAGCGATGACGAACTGTATGCCAATATCTTCACCATGCTGCTGGCGGGCGAAGACACGACAGCCAACACCATCGCCTGGATGATGCATTTCATGTGCCTCCACCCCGAGGTCCAGCGCAAGATGCAGCAGGAGGCAGATGCCGTGCTGGGCGAGGACTACGTCCTGCGGGACATCGGGGATGCCACGCGGCTCCCCTACATCGACGCGGTGGCGCAGGAATCGCTGCGCCTCAAGCCGGTCGCGCCACTCTTCTTTGTCGAACCCAACGAAGACGTCGAAATCGGCGGATACCGGCTGCCGCGGGGCACCTTCATGATGCTGCTGACCCGCCCCGACGCCCTCAGGGAGAGCAATTTCGCCGCGGCCCGCGAGTTCCGTCCGGAGCGCTGGCTGGATGACACTGCCGCCGCCCATCACCGCAGCGGCTTCGTGCCCTTTGGCTCAGGCCCGCGCCTGTGCCCCGGGCGCAGCCTAGCGCTACTGGAAATCAAGGCTGCGCTATCGATGGTCTGCCGGCAATTCACGCTCAGTTACGCGCCGGGGTCGGGGCCGGTCGACGAGTCATTTGGCTTCACGATGACGCCGACCCGGCTGCGAGTGGTATTTGCAGCGCGACACGCCTAGCGTCTGCGCGACTGTCTACCTGCCGTTTGCGAATTGCCTTATCGCCCCTCCGTCGGTGACGGACCACTTGGGACATCCCAGTTCAACGCGAGGGCATTCGACATGCAAGCCACGACAACAGTCATCCCGCGCTGGACAAGTTCATCGCGGCGACGGCGCTGATCCATGACCTGACCATTGTTACGCGCAATGTGGAGGGACTTCAGCGGAACCGGGGCGGCGCTGTTGAATCCGTTCAGCTAACGTCCCCGGCGCATTCAGGCGCCGGACGAAAAAAAGCCCCGCATTGACGTGGGGCTCTTCGTACTGACGTTTCCTACCGAATCTCAGCCGCCCTGCTTCACACAGTCGACAAAGTACGCCTTCTTCCCATCGACCTCATCCTCCACCAGCCCGTGGATATCGGTCTCGAAGCCCGGGAACAGCTTGTTGAACTCGCGCGCGAACTTCAGGTACTGCACGATGGTGCGGTTGAAGCGCTCGCCCGGGATCAGCAGCGGGATGCCCGGCGGGTACGGCGTCAGCAGGATGGCGGTGACGCGGCCTTCCAGGTCGTCCACCGGCACGCGCTCGATCTCGCGGTGCGCCATCATCGCCCACGCGTCCGACGGCTTCATCGCGGGCTCCATGTCCGACAGGTACATCTCGGTGGTCACGCGCGCCACGTCGTTGGCCTTGTACACGCTGTGGATCGCATCGCACAGGTCACGCAGGCCCATGCGCTCGTACTGCGGGTACTTGCCGACGAACTCGGGCAGCACGCGCCACAGCGGCTGGTTCTGGTCATAGTCGTCCTTGAACTGCTGCAGCTCGGTCACCAGCGAGTTCCAGCGGCCCTTCGTGATGCCGATGGTGAACATGATGAAGAACGAGTACAGGCCCGTCTTCTCGATGATAATGCCGTGCTCGGCCAGGTACTTGGTGACGATCGCCGCCGGGATGCCACGCTCGCTGAACTCGCCGTCCACGTCCAGGCCCGGGGTGATGATGGTGGCCTTGATCGGGTCGAGCAGGTTGAAGCCGTCGGCGAGGTCGCCGAAGCCGTGCCAGCGTTCGTTGGCCTTGAGTATCCACTCTTCGCGGTCGCCGATGCCGTCTTCGATCAGCGCTTCGGGGCCCCACACCTTGAACCACCAGTCGCCGTTCTTGCCGTCGTCATATTCGCCCTCGACCTTGCGCATGGCGCGGCGGAAGTCCATCGCCTCCTGGATGCTCTCCTCCACCAGCGCGGTGCCGCCCGGCGCCTCCATCATTGCCGCGGCCACGTCGCACGAGGCAATGATCGAGTACTGCGGGCTGGTCGAGGTGTGCATCAGGTACGCCTCGTTAAAGCGGTAGCGGTCCAGCTTGCGCGTGTCGGAGTCCTGCACGAGGATCTGCGAGGCTTGCGACAGGCCGGCCAGCAGCTTGTGCGTCGATTGCGTGGCGAACACCAGCGCGTCCTTGCTGCGCGGGCGATCCTTACCGATCGCGTGCATGTTGTGATAGAAATCGTGGAACGCCGCATGCGGCAGCCAGGCTTCATCGAAATGCAGCGTGTCGATCTCGGCCGCCAGCATCTCCTTGATTTGCTCGGCGTTGTACAGCACGCCGTCGTAGGTGCCCTGCGTGATCGTCAGGATGCGCGGCTTCTGGTTCTTGGCCTTGCTGGCGAACGGGTGCGCAGCGATCTTGCGCCTGATGGTCTCGGGATCGAACTCGCTCTTCGGGATCGGGCCGATGATGCCGTAGTGGTTGCGCGTGGGCATCAGGAAGACCGGGATCGCGCCCGTCATCATGATCGCGTGCAGGATCGACTTGTGGCAGTTGCGGTCCACCACCACGATATCGCCCGGCGCCACGTTGGCGTGCCACACCATCTTGTTCGACGTCGAGGTGCCGTTGGTGACGAAGAACATGTGGTCGGAATTGAAGATCCGTGCGGCGTTGCGCTCGGACGCCGCCACCGGGCCGGTGTGGTCCAGCAACTGGCCCAGTTCATCCACCGCGTTGCAGACGTCGGCGCGCAGCATGTTCTCGCCGAAGAACTGGTGGAACACCTGGCCCACCGGGCTCTTCAGGAACGCCACGCCGCCCGAGTGCCCCGGGCAGTGCCACGAGTACGAGCTGTCCTGCGCGTAGTCGATCAGCGCCTTGAAGAACGGCGGCGCCAGCGTGTCGAGGTAGACCTTGGCTTCGCGAATGATGTGGCGCGCTACGAATTCCGGCGTGTCCTCGAACATGTGGATGAAGCCGTGCAGCTCGCGCAGGATATCGTTGGGGATATGGCGCGAGGTGCGGGTTTCGCCGTACAGGAAGATCGGCAGGTCCGAGTTGCGGCGGCGCACTTCGGTGACGAAGGCGCGCAGCTTTTCGATGGCGGCGGCCTCGAGCTGGTCGTCGCCGTCGCGTGTGAACTCGTCGTCGTCGATCGAGACGATAAAGGTCGATGCGCGGCTGGACTGCTGCGCAAACGACGTCAGGTCGCCGTAGCTGGTCAGGCCCATGACCTCCATGCCCTCTTTCTCGATCGCCTCGGCCAGCGCGCGGATGCCCGAGCCGGAGATGTTCTCAGAGCGAAAGTCTTCGTCAATGATGATGACGGGGAAGCGGAATTTCATCGGGCATCCTTGATGGAAAGCAGGACATAAAGGACTTGAGCCACATGGCCGGCGGGAGGTTCCCCGCAGCGGCGACATGTGGCTCTGACGTCAAGTGTGGCGGCCATTCTCGGGGCCAGCCTTCCGGCAAACGCCGGCATTGTAATGCGCTCAGGTCTTCGGCAGTGTGACACCGTGCTGGCCCTGGTACTTGCCGCCCCGGTCGCGGTACGAGGTCTCGCAGACTTCGTCGCTCTCGAAGAACAGCACCTGGGCGCAGCCTTCGCCGGCGTAGATCTTGGCGGGCAGCGGCGTGGTGTTGGAAAACTCCAGCGTCACATAACCTTCCCATTCCGGCTCGAACGGCGTCACGTTGACGATGATGCCGCAGCGGGCGTACGTGCTTTTGCCCAGGCAGATGGTCAGCACGCTGCGCGGGATGCGGAAGTATTCCATCGTGCGCGCCAGCGCGAACGAGTTCGGCGGGATGATGCAGACATCACCCCTGAAGTCGACGAACGACTTCTCGTCGAAGTTCTTCGGGTCAACGATGGTGCTGTTGATATTGGTGAAGATCTTGAATTCGTCGGCGCAGCGGATGTCGTAGCCGTAGCTCGAGGTGCCGTACGACACGATCTTGCGCCCGTCGGCCTCCCGGACCTGGCCTGGCTCGAACGGCTCGATCATGCCGTGCTGCTCCGCCATGCGGCGGATCCATTTGTCGGATTTGATGCTCATAGGGTTGGGAGGTAGACACACGGGCTCGGAGTGCGCCGCATTGTACAACCAATCCGCCCCTGCATCGTTGCACTGCCGCAAGTACTAAAGTGGCGCTTACGCCACTGCTTCTTCAGGCAGCCGGTGGCGGAAGCGCTCGCGCCCGGTATAGAGCAGGAAATGCTTGCCGGTGCAGCGCGCGAACAGCGTGAGGTTGACGCGTTGGGCCATCTGGTAGCCCATCTGCGTCACGCCCGAGCGCGACAGCAGGAACGGGATACCCATCTGCGCGCCCTTGATCACCATCTCTGAGGTCAGGCGGCCGGTGGTGTAAAAGATCTTGTCGTCGCCGCGCATGTCTTCCAGCCACATGCGGCCGGCGATGGCATCGACCGCGTTGTGGCGGCCGACGTCCTCGACGAACATGAGCAATTCGGTGCCCTTGAACAATGCGCAGCCATGGACCGAGCCGGCCTGCTTGTAGACCGACTGCTGCAGCCGGATGGTGTCGATGATGCCGTACAGCGTGTCCTGGTCGAGGGTCGTATCGACCGGCAGGCGGATGCTGTCCACCTCGTCCAGCAGCGAGCCGAACACCGTACCCTGCCCGCAGCCGGTGGTCACCACGCGTCGCGAAGTGCGTTCCTCGATGCGGTCCACGCCGGTGCGCGTGGTCACGGCGGCCGATTCTGTTTCCCAGTCGACCTGCACCGCGGCGATATCCTCGATCGATTCCACCAGGCGCTGGTTGCGCAGGTAGCCCAGCACCAGGTGCTCGGGCGCGCCGCCCAGCGTCATCAGCGTGACCAGCTCGCGCTTGTCGAGGTAGACCGTCAGCGGCCGCTCTCCCGGCAGGAAAGCCGCGCGTACGCGCCCCTGCTCGTCGACGACTTCAACCTCTTCGATCAGGGGAACGGCTGCCTGGGTAAGTTCGGGACGCAAGGTCATGACGGGAGGGCTCGGGGACTGCTGGTGAGGGCCCCGCGCCGTCCAGGCGTGCATCGGGGCTGCGGTTACGGCGCCTTCGCGGACGATTGTACCGCGCCGGGAGTGGACGGTTTGGCGGTGCCCGCGGTGGCCGCCACGGCAGGGGCCGGAGCCGCCGGCGTGGCGGCCGTCGGCGCCACGAACGGGCCCGGATCGGCACATGCCGCGGTCTGCGACGGCGCCCGGGTTTCCTTGCCGTGGGCCTTGCTTTCGGCGTAGTAATGCGAGGCGATCTTGTCCTGCGCCAGGCACAGCTGGTAAGCGGCGACCTTGTCGGACCAGGCGGCGCGCGCCCTGGTCTCGGCCGCCTTGGCCTGCTGGGCTTCGGTCGGCGCCGGCAACCTCGCCAGCGCGCCGGTGGTGAAGGTGGCGCCGGCGGCCACGGCGATCAGCGTCAGGATGCGTGTCATCGTCGATTGTTCCCGGGTTATCTGGTTGGCGCCGGCATCAGGCTTCGCCAGGGCTGTGCCGCGTGGGGCGCCCCGCCGCGGCATCCGGCCCGGTCGAACGCTGGGCCGGGATCTTGCCGGACTTGATGTCGTCGTACCAGTGCTCGTGGTGCTCCTTGGCCCAGGCCTCGTCCACCCAGCCGTCGCGCATGGCGCGATAGGCCCCTTCCATGCCGATGGTGCCCATGTAGATATGGCCGCACGCCATCGCGATCATCAGCACGGCCGAGATGCCGTGGATCACGTTGGCGATCTGCATGGTCGAGCGGTAGTAGTCCATGCCCGGCACGATCATGTCGAGCACCCAGCCCGAGGCCGACAGCACCAGCCCGAACACGAACACGCCAATCCAGAACCACATTTTCTCGCCGGCGTTGAAGCGCCCGCTCGGCACATGCTTGCCGGAGGCCAGGCCGCCCAAGCTGGTGACCCAGCGCACGTCGTCGCGGCTGGGCAGGTTGTCGCGCAGGAACACGACGAAGGCCACGATCACCGACAGCGTAAAGATGGGCCCGACCACGTTGTGCAGGTTCTTCAGCAGGTAAGTCAGCCAGCCGAACAGCATGTGCCCCATCAGCGGCAGCAGGAAATGCTTGCCCAGCAGCATCACGATGCCCGACACCGCCAGCACCACGAACGAGATCGCCATGGTCCAGTGCACGATGCGCTCGAGCGGCGTGAAGCGCTCGATCATGCGACCGGTGCGCGGCGTGCGCAGCGGGATGGTGCCGCGCCACAGGAAGAAGCCGACGATGGCCACCGGCACCACCAGCAGCAGCCAGCCGCCCCAGACCGTGATCACGCCGTTGCGGAACAGGCGCCATTCCTGCCCGGTGCGCTGGATCAGCACGCCAGCTTCCTTGTCGGGCAGGCTGCTGTAGTGGCGCTGGTCGGAATTGACCTCGCGCCAGACCGGCGCATTGTTGCCGGGCTGCGTGACGGTGCGCTGCTGCTGCGACTGCGCCTCGGCGGCAATGTCGCGGCGCGGCACGTTGAAGATGTTTTCGGAGGCGATGCCGGCGAGCGGCTGCACCGGGTGCGTGGCCGGGTTGTTGGCGTCGGCATTGGCCGAAGACGCGGCCGGGCCGGTCGCGGGCCCGGGTGCGGGCGCGGGCGACTGGGCGGCGGCGCCGCCGGCCATGGCCATCAGCGCGAGCGCGCCGGCGGCCAGCCAGCCACGCCAACTCGCGGCACGCGCCTGGCATCGATTTTGAGACGGCGTCATAGGCCCTCCTTCAGCTCAGCGGGCATATATGCCCGCATTCCCGGGACTCGCCGTCCCGGGATTCGCAGCGGCGCGTTCATTGCACCCGGTTGTACTCGTTCTGGTACTGGTTGCGCTGGCGGATCTGGTTGTTCCAGCTGGTCTTGTCGCCGGCCGTCCAGCCTTTGGCCACGAACGGATCGTCGGGCGCGCCCTGGAACGCCTGGGCGTCGGCCTTGCGGTGCGACGGGCCGATGGTCTGCGGCTTTTCGCCGCAGGCGGCCAACAGTACGCCGCACAGCGACAGCAGGGCAATCACGCGGACGCGGTTCATGATGCCTGTCCTCCCGGTTTGGCGGGTGCGGTGCGTGCACCGGGGGCGTCCGGCGCAGTGGACCCGGCTGGCGCGGCGGGCGCTCCGGGCGCGGTCTTGGGGACGCCGTAGGCCGTGCCCCAGCCGAACACATCGCCGCCGGTGCCGCGCTTGATCACGCGGTTGCGCAGGATGTCGGCAATCACGTCGCCGTCGCCGCCCAGCAGCGCCTTGGTCGAGCACATTTCCGCGCACAGCGGCAGCTTGCCTTCGGCCAGGCGGTTGCGGCCGTACTTCTCGAACTCCGCCTCGCTGCCGTTCTTTTCCGGGCCGCCGGCGCAGAAGGTGCACTTGTCCATCTTGCCGCGCACGCCGAAGGTGCCGGCCGACGGGAACTGCGGCGCGCCGAACGGGCAGGCATACGAGCAGTAGCCGCAGCCGATGCACACATCCTTGTCGTGCAGCACCACGCCGTCGTCGGTGCGGTAGAAGCAGTCGACCGGGCAAACCGCCATGCAGGGCGCGTCGGAGCAATGCATGCAGGCCACCGAGATCGACTTCTCGGCGCCGACCATGCCGTCGTTGATGGTGACCACGCGGCGCCGGTTCACGCCCCAGGGCACCTCGTGCTCGTTCTTGCAGGCGGTGACGCAGCTGTTGCACTCGATGCAGCGCTCGGCGTCACAGATAAATTTCATGCGTGCCATGGTGTTCCCCTGCGCTTAAGCAAACCGCTCGATCTGGCAAACGGTGGTCTTGGTTTCCTGCATCATCGTCACCGAGTCATAGCCATAGGTGGTCGCGGTGTTGACCGCCTCGCCCCGCACTACCGGCATCGCGCCCTCGGGGTAGTAGTCCTTCAGGTCCTTGCCCTGCCACCAGCCCGAGAAGTGGAACGGGATGAATGCGGTATCGGGCCCGACGCGCTCGGTCACCAGCGCGCGCACCTTGAGGTGCGCCCCGGTCGGCGTCTTCACCCAGCAGAAGTCGCCGTTGCGGATGCCGCGATCTGACGCCGCGCGCGGGTTGATCTCGACGAAGTTCTCCTGCTGCAGTTCGGCCAGCCACGGGTTGGAGCGGGTTTCCTCGCCGCCGCCCTCGTACTCGACCAGCCGCCCGGAGGTCAGGATGATCGGGAATTTCTCGTAGACCTTGTTCTCGATATTGCGCTGCTGCACCGACTTGTACAGCGTCGGCAGCCGCCAGAACGCCATCTTGTCGTCGTGGGTCGGGTACTTGGCGACCATGTCGGGCCGCGTGGAGTACAGCGGCTCGCGGTGCTGCGGGATCGGGTCGGGGAAGTTCCACACCACCGCGCGCGCCTTGGCATTGCCGAACGGGTGGCAGCCATGGTTCTTCAGCACCACGCGCTGGATGCCGCCCGACAGGTCGGTCTTCCAGTTCTTGCCCTCGGCCTTGGCCTTCTCGGCATCGGTCAGGTCGTCCCACCAGCCCAGCTTCTTCAGCAGCACGTGGTCGAACTCCGGATAGCCGGTGGTGATCTCCGCGCCCTGCGAATACGAGCCGTCCTCGGCCAGCAGGTTGACGCCGTCGCGCTCCACGCCGAAGTTGGCGCGGAAGTTGCCGCCGCCGTCCATCACGTGCTTGCTGGTGTCATAGAGGTTAGGCGAGCCCGGGTGCTTCAGTTCCGGCGTGCCATAGCACGGCCACGGCAGGCCGAAGTAGTCGCCGGTCAGGTCGTAGCCCGTGACCGGGTCCTTGCCCGACTTGCAGCGCAGCGTCTTGACGTCGAACATCTGCATATTGCGCATATGCGACTTCAACCGCTCCGGCGACTGGCCGGTGTAGCCGATGGTCCAGTTGCTGGCGTTGATCTCGCGCAGGATCGATTCCGGCTCCGGCTCCATCCAGGTGCGGCCGGCGCGCTTGACCTCGATCATCTTGTAGTTCTTCGACAGCTCCTTGCCGAAGCCGAGCTTGTCGGCGAACGCCTGCATCAGTGTCTGGTCGGGCATCGATTCGAACAGCGGCTCGATCACCTTCTCGCGCCATTGCAGCGAGCGGTTGGACGCGGTGCATGTACCCGAGGTCTCGAACTGCGTGCAGGCCGGCAGCAGGTACACGGCGCGGTTCGGGTTGACCTTGTCGCCCTCGGCCGGCGGCATGTTGGCCATGGCCGCGGTCGCCGACGGATACGGGTCGACCACCACCAGCAGGTCGAGCTTGTCCAACGCCTTCTTCATTTCCAGGCCGCGTGTCTGCGAGTTCGGGGCATGGCCCCAGAAGAACACGCCGCGCACGTTGTTGTCCTGGTCGATCAGTTCGGTCTTCTCGGTGACGATATCGATCCAGCGCGACACGGTCGTGCCGGACTTCTCCATCATCGTCTGCGACACGAACTGCTTCTTGATCCATTCGTAGTCCACGCCCCACACCGCCGCATAGTGCTTCCACGCGCCGGTGGCCAGGCCGTAGTAGCCAGGCAGCGAGTCGGGGTTGGGGCCCACGTCCGTGGCGCCCTGCACGTTGTCGTGGCCGCGGAAGATGTTGGCGCCGCCGCCCGCCACACCGATATTGCCCAGCGCCAGCTGCACGATGCACGAGGCGCGCACGATCGCGTTGCCGATGGTGTGCTGGGTCTGGCCCATGCACCACACCAGCGTGCTGGGGCGGTTCTTGGCCATGATCTCGGCAACCATGCGGACCTGCGCCTCGGGCACGCCGGTGACTTCCTCGACCTTGTCCGGGGTCCACTTGGCCAGCACCTCTTCCTTGACCTTGTCCATGCCGTAGACGCGGTCCTGCAGGTACTTCTGGTCTTCCCAGCCGTTCTGGAAGATGTGGTACAGCATGCCGAACAGGAACGCGATGTCGGTGCCCGAGCGGATGCGCACGTAGTGCTGCGCCTTGGCCGCGGTGCGCGTGTAGCGCGGATCGACCACGATTACCTTGCAGCCGTTCTCCTTGGCGTGCAGCAGGTGCAGCATCGACACTGGGTGCGCCTCGGCCGCGTTGGAGCCGATATACAGAGCTGCCTTCGAGTTCTGCATATCGTTGTACGAGTTGGTCATCGCACCGTAGCCCCAGGTGTTGGCCACGCCCGCCACCGTGGTGGAGTGACAGATGCGCGCCTGGTGGTCGGTGTTGTTGGTGCCGAAGAACGACACCCACTTGCGCATCAGGTAGGCCTGCTCGTTGCTGTGCTTGGACGAGCCGACGAAGAACATCGCGTCCGGGCCGCTCTGCTGGCGGATCTCCTTCATCTTCGCGGTGATCTCGTCCAGCGCCTTGTCCCAGCTGATGCGCTGGTATTTGCCGTCGACCAGCTTCATCGGGTACTTGAGCCGGTATTCGCCGTGGCCGTGCTCGCGCAGCGCCGCACCCTTGGCGCAGTGCGCGCCCAGGTTGATGGGCGAATCGAACACCGGCTCCTGGCGGATCCACACGCCGTTCTGCACCACTGCGTCGACGGCGCAACCGACCGAGCAGTGGCCGCACACGGTGCGCCTGACGACGATGCCGGTCTTGCCGTCGGCGACAGCCTCCTTGTCGTCGGCGGCATCGGCCTTGCGGATCAATGACAGTTGCGAGGCCGCCAGTCCGGCACCGACGCCGATGCCTGAGCGCTTGAGGAAGCTGCGACGGTCCATGGTCGGCATCGCGCCGGCCAGGCTGGCCGCGAGCCGCTGCGAGAGACGGCCGCTGGTGGAGGACGTGCCGGCCTGATTGGCAAGGCCGTCAGCGAGGCGGGCGGATGCGCCCTGCGCCGCGCGTTTGCGGGTCAAGATCATGTCTCACCTCAGATGCGGACGATGTTTGCGTCCGGTTGCAGGCGGCGCGGCAGACCACGCCGCCCTGGCATTTACACCAGCGTGGTCCGGTAGTACTTGCGAATATGATCAGATACGCGGTAACCCTTGCTGTCCGACGGGGTGTCGGTAGGTTCCGGTAACGCGGCGGTCGGGCCCGGCATCGCCGGCCCACGCGCTGTCAGTGCTGCCGCACCCGTAGCGGCAGCGACAACTCCAGCGCCCGCGAGAAACGTGCGGCGCGCGACCCTGGTTTGCTTCACTGTCATGTGGGGGCTCCTCGGCTGTCAAAGCCCGATGGTGTTAGCCGTTATGCGTTGTTATGCATATTCTAGAATCAAGTAGCAGGAAAGACCATGTAATGCACGGGTTTTTCCTGACTTTCGAGCTGAATTTGAGGCAGGTCTGTCGGGCCGGGCGCGACATCCTGAAGAAGCCGCCGCGCGTGCCGATAGGGATCGCCCCTCGTTTTTGTTCGCTTCAGTTCATCTCCAGCGCAACCGCTTCCACACTGGCAAACGCACTCAGCAAGCCGGCCACACTGCGATAGAAGCGCGCCTGCGGATGCTCGTTCACCGCATCGCACAATTTCTCCACCCACGGCTGCAGGTGCTGCGCATAGAAGCGCTGCTGCTCGCCCAGGTTGGACACGGACAGGTCATCGCCGGCCACCAGGAAGCGCATCACTTCGCACAGCGTGGCGATATGGTCCTCGGTCTCCATCACGCCCTCGTGGCGCTCCAGGCCGTAGCGGGCCAGGTCTTCGCGCAATGCCACCAGCGGGCGCTCGTTGAGAAAGCCCGTCATGTAGAAGGAGCCGTACAGGAACACATCCTGGCGGCCCACGCCGACGAACAGCTGCCGGTATTCCTCTTCGGCCTCGGCCGCGGTGGTCTCGGATGCTGCGCCGCACAACCCGTTCCACGCCTTGCCGAGCACGGTGTTGGCATCGTCGCCCACCGCGCGGTTGGTGGCGATATGGTGCAGCAGCGCGGCATCGGGTGCACTGTAGAACAGCGTGGCCAGCAGGCCATACAGGTCGGCGCGGGCGGTGTCCTCGGCATCGTCTGCCGGCGGCGCGGCGGTGAGCTGGATCGGCTGGAAATCTGTCATGTCGTGATGAATTGTGCTGAATAGTGGGCCGGCCCGGATCAGCGCAGCGTGGTGCCGCTGACTGTGCCCATGTCCTTTTCCATCATGTCGATTACGCGGCAGTCCTGGCACATCTTCAGGCGCTCGGACGCAGCGCCGGCAAAGGCGGGGTGGCCGGCCAGCCGCCCCAGCATCGACTCCACCATCTGTGCGGTGCCGAACGGCTTGCCGCAGCGGACGCAGTGGAACGGCTGGGTCTCGTTGAGCGTGACCGGGCGACGCGCGGCGTCGCCGGCAAGCAGGCGCGGCACCAGCGTAATCGCGTCTTCCGGGCAGGTCTTTTCGCACAGCCCGCACTGCACGCAGTTGCGTTCGATAAAGCTGAGCACCGGGCGCTCGGCGTTGTCGCGCAGCGCCTGCGACGGGCACGCGCCCACGCAGGCCATGCACAGGGTGCACTTGCCGGTATCCACGGCAATTGCACCGATCGGTGCGGCGGCTGGCAGCGGCACGATTTCCGCGGGAACCGGAGCGTGGCGTGCCAGGTGGTCGAGCGTAAAGTCCAGCATCTCGCGCTTGGCTGCCACCGCGCCGAAGGGCGCGGGCGGCAGCGCATTGCGGCCGGGGCGCAGGGCTGACAGGCCGGCGTCCAGCGTGGCGGTATCGGCGGCCTCGACCAGGGACAGCACTTCGCCGTCATAGCCCAGGCCCGCGAGGATGGCGCGGCCGACTTCCATCTGCTCCAGCAGCGCGGTGCGGTACTGCGGCGCCTCATCGCCGGTCAGCAGCACGGCGACGCGGCTGGCGCCCCAGCACAGCGCGGCAAGCCACAACTCCAGCCCGGCCGAAGCCGGATGGAACAGCGACAGCGGCATCACATTGGCGGGCACGCCCTTCGCCTTCCCGCCGCGTGCGGCGCGGCCCAGCGCCAGCAGCGCGGGCGTGCCGGATTCCTCGCCGTGCAGCAGCAGCACCGCATCGCGCCCGCCGGCCTGGCGGTAGACCGACAGCAGCGTGCGCAGGCGCGATCCCATCGCTTCCGGGCCCGGGTAGCCATAGCTGATGGCCCCGCTCGGGCAGACCGTGGTGCAGGCGCCGCAGCCCATGCACAGGTTGGGCGCGACCTCGATGCGGCCCTTGCCGTCATGCCAGCGCGAAGTGATCGCCTGGGTCGAGCAGATGTCGATGCAGGCGGTGCAGCCGGTGGTCTGGTTGCGGCCGTGCGCGCACAGGTTTTCCTTGTAGCGGAAGAATCTGGGCTTCTCGAACTCGCCCACCAGTCCCGCCAGCGTCAGCGCGAGCTGGTGCTGGCGCGCCGTGTCAGCACCAGCGTGCAGGTAGCCCTGCGGCGGCTGGTGCATGGTGAAGGCCGGCGCATCGCTCAGATCGAACACCAGGTCGAAACGCCCCTGCGTGCTGCCCTGCGGGCGCTCGAAATCGATCGCCGCGGCGGCGCCGCAGGCGCGCACGCAGTCGCGGTGCGAACGGCAGCGCGACAGGTCGATCTGGTAGGTGAAGTCGATCGCGTCTTCCGGGCAGGCATCGATGCAGGCGTTGCAGCGGGTACACAGGTCCAGGTCGATCGGGTTGCTGCGGCCCGCGCCGGTTTCCCAGCTGGCCTCGAACGCGCCCAGCCATCCGGTCAGCGAAGCAAGCCGGCCACTGTGGACCGGATAGTTGCGCGCGGCGGGCTGTGCCGCCGGGTTGGCCCCATTCGCTTCGCGCTTGTCGCCGCCAGTCAGCAGCACGGTGACTTCAAGCTGCATCGCGGCCAGGCGCTCGGCCCACGGCAGCGCGCGCTGCGCCGGGCCCATCACCAGCACCGCGCCGTCCGAGCGGTAATCCACCACCGGTACAGGGTCCGGTTCGGGCAGCGCGGCTACGGCCAGCAGCGCGGCGATCTTGGCATTGGCCGTCTTCGGGTCGCGCCGGGCGCCCTGCGACCAGCCACCGGTCTCGCGGATATTGACGAAGCGCACCGGCGCGGTCACCACCGCGCGGCCATCTTCGCCGCGTGCGGCCTGGGCGGCCACTTCCGTAAATAGCTGGCGCTCCTGCGTGCAGGCGACGATGACATCGTCGGTGCCGTCGAGCGCGGCAGTGAAGTCGCCGATCTCGCGCCGGCACAGCAGGCGATGGACCTTGAGCGGGCCCTGGTTCGCTTCGGACAATGCCGCCCCGTCAAGCGGCATGGTGTCGTTGCAATTGCAGATCAGCGTCGGCATGGCGAATGCGGCTGACCGGCCCGGACGTCCTTCTTGGCGAGGGGTCTGCGGGCCAGCGGATTGTGGGGATGCCTATTGTAGGCTGCGGTGCACTTTCGGGGCTACGCGCATTTATCCGGGTCTCGCGGGCCCTGTTCTTCGCTTGCTTTTTCGCTTTGTCTTGCGCTTTGACTTGCCGTTTGCTGCGCCGTTTCGGCTGGTGCGGGTATGTCCGTAGTGTCGGCGGTTTTGCCCGCGTCGGCGGGCGCCGTCGGCTGTACATCTGCAGGCTCGGCCCCGGCTGCGGCAGCGGCCTGCGCGGCGGCCCGTTCCTCGTCGGTCGGCTCGAACAACCCGAGCGTCTCGGCCTGGCGCAGCTGGCGCAGGATCTCCGGCGGGATCGGGTCGGGCTTGCTGTAGTCGTCGATGTAGGTGTCGAGGCCATCCATCACGTTGAAGTGCGGATCGGCAAACAGCGTCTTGAGCGCGGCGCGCTTGACCGACTCGTCGACACCGCGGGCGACGAAGCGCGCGATATTGTCGCCGGGGCGCAGCGCGGCGACGTCTTCCAGCGTCGGCGCGGGCACCTCGAGCACCGCTTCGGTGGCCGGGACTGCGGGCACGGCGGCTTCGGCCGGCACCGGGACTTGCTCTGGCGCTGGCTCGGGCGGCACGACCACGCCCTCCCGCACCGCGGCCTTGCGGCGCGACCAGCGTGACAGGAAGGACGAATCGCTCATCGGCGGTGCGAAGTCAGATAGTCAGGTCGTCACGGTCAGTAGCGCGCGCGGTCCTGCGGCGCCTTGAACGATTCGGGCCGGCGCCGCTGTTTGGGCTCGGGCCGATAGTGCTCGTTGACGTAGGCCTGCAGCCATTCGCGCTGCTCGGGCGCGAGCGGCACGTTTTCCACGATCTCGCCGGCGTCGAGCCAGCGGCCGGCTTCGTTGTAGGACAGCGTGACGGTCATGGGCACCGGGTGCGCGTCTTCGCCGCTGCCCCCGCCATCCTCGTCCTCGGGCGTGCGCCACAGCACGAACCAGCACGGCGTGGTCGAGGTCAGGTTCAGGAAGTAGCCCTCGCCCTGGTCGCGGAACAGCGCCACCTCGAAACCGGGGTACAGCCAGCGCGCGCCGTGTTCATCGTGCTCCAGGCAAACCGGGTGCGTGCCGAACTCGCCCAGGTCCGGCAGCACCGCGTCGAGCTGCCACTTCCACGGCTGCCAGCGGCTGGCCAGCGCCACCTTGCGCATCACCACCGCCATGGTGACGGCGGGGCGGGCACCGGGTGGCGGCGTCTCTGGCACGGGCGTGACTTCGGTTTCCATGGTCTGCCGGCGCGGCGAGCCGCGCGCTCAGGTGTTCTGCACGACGATGCTCGGGAACTTGCTGGTCATGTCGCGCGCCTTGTCGGCGACCTTGATCGCCACCTTGCGTGCGATGCCCCGGTACAGCTCGGCCACCGGGCTGTCGGGCTCGGCCACCACGGTCGGGCGGCCGGAGTCGGCCTGCTCGCGGATCTGCAGGTTCAGCGGCAGGCTGCCGAGCAGGTCCACGCCGTAGTCGGCGCACATTTTCTCGCCGCCGCCGTGTCCGAAGATGTGCTCGACGTGGCCGCAGTTCGGGCAGCAGTAGACCGCCATGTTCTCGACGACGCCGAGGATGGGGATGCCCACCTTCTCGAACATCTTCAGGCCCTTCTTGGCATCGAGCAGCGCGATGTCCTGCGGCGTGGTCACGATCACGGCACCCGTCACCGGCACCTTCTGCGACAGCGTCAGCTGGACGTCGCCGGTGCCCGGCGGCATGTCGACGATCAGGTAATCCAGGTCGTGCCAGTTGGTCTGGCGCAGCAGCTGCTCCAGCGCCGAGGTCACCATCGGGCCGCGCCACACCATCGGGTTGTCCTGCTCGATCAGGAAGCCGATCGAGTTGGCCTGCAGCCCGTGGCCCTCCAGCGGCTCCATGGTCTGGCCGTCGGCGGATTCCGGGCGGCCGTCGATGCCCAGCATCATCGGCAGGCTGGGGCCGTAGATATCGGCGTCGAGCATGCCCACGCGCGCGCCTTCGGCGGCCAGGGCGAGCGCCAGGTTGACCGCGGTGGTGGACTTACCCACCCCGCCCTTGCCCGATGCCACCGCGATCACGTTCTTCACGCCCGGCAGCAGCTTGACGCCACGCTGCACCGCGTGCGCGACAATCTTCATGGTCACGGCCACGCTGACATTGGTCACACCCGACAACTCCCGCACCGCGGCAACCACGAGCTTGCGGATCGGGTCGAACTGGCTGCGCGCGGGGTAGCCGAGTTCGACCTCCAGCGACACATCGCCGCCGTCGACACGGATATTCCTGGCCG
Source organism: Cupriavidus sp. DF5525 (assembly GCF_040149425.2). Taxonomy (NCBI): domain Bacteria; kingdom Pseudomonadati; phylum Pseudomonadota; class Betaproteobacteria; order Burkholderiales; family Burkholderiaceae; genus Cupriavidus; species Cupriavidus sp. DF5525. The sequence continues at coordinate 3,708,339 of NZ_CP168265.1, forward strand.
AGCGGGTGGACACCAGATCCTTGCCCGTGTTGGGGTCGATGACGGTGCGCAGGACTTCGGTGACCTGCTCAGTGCTGACGCTCAAGGCAAACTCCGCTTTGATTGAATGTGGGGACGGACGCTTAACACGCGTCACGACTGGCGAGTAATGTATCAAAGTATGCAGCACCGGCCATGAGGGCCGGTAATCGGCGCGCAATACCCTCCGCACGGTGGGGGATTACAGACAATTACAAATCTCACAACCTTGCACTTGTGCGCGTGCCGTCATATCCATATTGTAGTGCGGTTGGGCGGGCCGGCATGGCACATCGCCGCCGCACGGGACCCAACGCGCACAAAGGCGCACAAAGGGTTACCTGAGCACCGCCCTGGGGGTACCATCGCGATGCGGTACCCAGAACACTTTCGGGAACATCAGAAGGAGAAAGCATGAAGATCAAGCTTGTCACCGTCACGCTCGCCGCCGCCACGCTGCTGGCCGCCGGTTGCGCCACCGAACAGCAGACCCATACGGCGGTCGGAACCGGCGTGGGCGCCGCAGTTGGCGCCGGGCTTGGCAACCTGATCGGCGGCAATACCACCGGCACGCTGGTCGGCGCGGCCGTGGGCGGTGCCGTCGGCGGTGCGACCGGCTACAACTGGAACGCCATCCGCGGCAAACTGAACAAGGACACCGCGGGCACGGGCACCCAGATCACCGAGCAGCCGGACGGCTCGCTGAAGGTCAATATCCCCAGCCAGGTGACCTTTGATACCGACAGTGCCACGATCAAGCCGTCGTTCCGCTCGGTGCTCGACCAAGTCGCGCAGACGCTGGGCCAGCATCAGGACGTGACCGCAAGTGTCGTCGGCCACACCGACAGCACCGGCAACCCCAACTACAACATGCAGCTGTCGCAGCGCCGCGCCCAGAGCGTGGCCAGCTACCTGGGTGACCACGGCGTCGCACGCAACCGCCTCTCGGCCGAGGGCCGCGGGCAAGCCCAGCCCGTGGCGGACAACGCCAGCGAGACCGGCCGGGCACAAAATCGCCGCGTCGAAATTTTTTTGAAACCAATTCAGGGATGACCCTGTCATAGAAACAGGTGCCGCTTGCCACCGTTGCTGGCTCGCGATGGGTGGCTGACCTCCCGGGCGGTACCTGATTTCTCCTCCTTTTCCGTTGTGGAAAGCTGCGCCGGCACTGACCGGCGCTTTTTTTTGGCCGAAAGGTTTCGCCACGCCGAGGTCTTTCGGACTTTTCCGCCATGCGGAACCGACGCGTCCGCCGCGCCCAGTTGCTAAAATAGTCCCTTCCCGGCACGCGCTCGCCCTCCTGGCTGGCGCCGTCCCCACGACATTTCCCCGCTCCTGACCGGCCCCTGTCTATGACCGCACGTCGCATCCTCGTCACATCCGCCCTGCCTTATGCCAACGGCCAGATCCATATCGGCCACCTGGTGGAATACATCCAGACCGATATCTGGGTGCGTTTCCAGCGCATGATGGGCAACGAGGTCTACTATGTCGGCGCCGATGACACCCACGGCACGCCGGTGATGCTGCGCGCCGAGAAGGAAGGCATCACGCCGAAGGCGCTGATCGACCGCGTCTGGATCGAGCACAAGCGCGATTTCGACAGCTTCCTGGTGTCGTTCGACAATTACTACAGCACCGACGCGGAAGAAAACCGCGAGCTGTGCGAGAAGATCTACCTGGCCCTGAAGGCCGAGGACCTGATCGCCGAGCGCGAGGTCGAGCAGTTCTTCGACCCGGTCAAGAACATGTTCCTGCCGGACCGCTTCATCAAGGGCGAATGCCCCAAGTGCGGCGCCAAGGACCAGTACGGCGATTCCTGCGAGGTATGCGGCACAACCTATGTGCCGACCGACCTGAAGAACCCGTACTCGGTGGTGTCCGGCGCGACCCCGGTGCGCAAGTCGTCGGCACACTACTTCTTCAAGCTGTCCGACCCGCGCTGCGAGACCTTCCTGCGCGAGTGGGTGGCCGACCTGGCGCAGCCCGAGGCTGCCAACAAGATGCAGGAATGGCTGGGCAGCGAGGGCGAGGCCTCGACGCTGTCCGACTGGGACATCTCGCGCGATGCGCCCTACTTCGGCTTCGAGATCCCCGGCGCCCCCGGCAAGTACTTCTACGTGTGGCTGGACGCGCCGATCGGCTACTACGCCAGCTTCAAGAACCTCGCGCAGAAGCGGGGTATCGACTTCGACGCCTGGGTCGGCCCGCATTCGACCGCCGAGCAGTACCACTTCATCGGCAAGGACATCCTGTACTTCCACACGCTGTTCTGGCCGGCGATGCTGCGCTTCTCGGGCTACCGCACCCCGACCAATGTGTTCGCCCACGGCTTCCTGACGGTGGACGGCGCCAAGATGAGCAAGTCGCGCGGCACCTTTATCACCGCGCAGAGCTATATCGACACCGGCATGAACCCGGAATGGCTGCGCTATTACTTCGCGGCCAAGCTCAACGCGAGCATGGAAGACCTGGACCTGAACCTGGACGACTTCATCGCCCGGGTAAACAGCGACCTGATCGGCAAGTACGTCAATATCGCCAGCCGCGCCGCCGGCTTCCTGGTCAAGCGCTTCGAGGGCAAGGTAGATGAAGCCGCGCTGGCCCATCCGCTGCTCGAACAGCTGCGCCAGGCCGCGCCGCAGGTGGCGCATCTGTACGAGGCGCGCGAGTACAGCAAGGCGCTGCGCCTGGTGATGGAACTGACCGACGCGGTCAACGCCTTTGTCGACACCGAAAAGCCCTGGGACCTGGCCAAGGATGAAGGCAAGCGCGCGGCGCTGCATGCGGCGTGCTCGGTGTCGCTGGAGGCCTTCCGCCTGCTGACGATCTACCTGAAGCCGGTGGTGCCGAACGTGGCCGCGGGCGTGGAGCGCTTCCTGAACATCGAGCCGCTGGACTGGCGCGCCATCGACAGGCAGCTGTCGGCCGCCAGCCCGGTGCAGGCGTACCAGCACCTGATGACGCGCGTCGATGCCAAGCAGGTCGATGCGCTGCTGGCCGCAAACCGCGAGTCGCTGCAGGCGACTGCGGCGCCGGCAGCCGCGGCTGCCTCGATCGAGCCGATTGCCGACACCATCACCATCGACGACTTCGCCAAGGTGGACCTGCGCGTGGGCAAGATCGTGGATTGCCAGAAGGTGGAAGGCTCGAACAAGCTGCTGCAGCTGACGCTGGACCTGGGCGAAGGGCGTACGCGCAATGTGTTCTCGGGGATCCAGTCGGCTTACACGCCGGAGCAACTGGTGGGCAAGCTGACGGTGGTGGTGGCCAACCTGGCGCCGCGGAAGATGAAGTTCGGTTTGTCCGAAGGGATGGTGCTGGCTGCGTCGGCTGCCGATGAAAAGGCGGCGCCGGGGCTTTATATCCTTGAGCCGCACAGCGGCGCGGTGCCGGGCATGCGGATCCGCTGATCCCGCGCTGGATGAAAAAACGGCGGCGCCTTCGGGCGACCGCCGTTTTTTTTACGCCCGCCGATTCGGTCGCGCCTCAACCGCCCTGCATCTTCGATGGATCGTCGCTGCGCGAGGTGGTCGTGACCGTGCCCTCGCTGTTGAAATGCACGTTGAAGAATGCCTTGTCGGTCGAGCTCTCCATCCACCGATAGCCCCACACCTCCTCCTTCTTCAACCTGAACGCCTCCACCTTGGTCGGCTTGCCCAGCAGCCGCCGGATATCGTCCTTGCTCATTCCGGCACGCACGCGCGCAAAGTTCTCGGGCGTCAGCACCTGCTCGATCTTCGCCACCTTGCCGTCCGCGCCGATGGTGACCATCCAGGTGGTCGTGCCCTCCGGCCCGCGCGGATATTCCAGCCGGCGGCCGCCATCGGCTTCTTCCCAGACGATCTCCGGCTTGCCGGCCTGGCGCCGCAGCTCCTCTTCGGTGGACTGTCCCGGAACGATGCCCTTGAACAGCTCGCTGTCGGGCTTGATCGCGTTCCAGGTATTGCGGGCGGTCTCGCCCGCCTTCTTCATCGCTTCATCGACCTTCTGCTGGTCGCAGCCGAACAGCGCGAGCAAGGAGGCAATCATTCCCATGGCGGCAAGGCGTCGCGGCGACGCAATAGTGGAGAGGCGTCCGTTATCGGCGCACAGGCTCGGCGATGACTGCCGAGGCTGCCTGCGCGGCGCGTTCGGGATCGAGTGGCTGACCTTCATCCTGCTGACTCCTTCGGGTGCCGCCGCGACCCGACGTCCCGCTGAACAGGTTCGCCCAGCTGTCGAAGCGGCGGTTAAACAAGACCGACAAACCGTTGATGGAGCCGCCCTTGGCAATCAGCGACCAGCGCCGCGAGAACTGCCAGCTCAGCTTCACCACGTTCGAGGCCGAGGTCAGGCTCTGCTCATAGCCAACCGACATACGGTCGGAAATGGCCTTGCCCATGCTGACCACCTGCTGGTCGTTCAGGCCCGCGGTGCTGGGCCCGATCGAGAATTCGTCGATACCGAAATGCTGCACAATCCCCTTGCCCGTCTTGCTGCCGATCATGCCGAGCGCCGCGCCGCCCAGGGCCGAGCCGCTCAGCTGGCGCTGCTGGCCGGCCCCCGCGCTTTCCGCGCCGTAGCCGAACATCAGCCACGATAGCTTGTCTTCGTCCGGCACATTGGGCTCCGACACCAGCCGCACGCGCGGCAGCCGCACCGTGCCGGTCACCTCCACGCCCGCCTCCACTTCCTGGTTGCGGCGCATGGCGCGGATATTCATGTTGGGATTGTCGATCGGCCCGTTGAAGTTGATGATGCCACGTTCGATATTGAGCTTGCGCCCGAAGGCCTCGTAGGTGCCGTCGGTCACCCGCACCGTGCCGGTGGCCTTCATCGGCACCAGCGGTTCGCTCTTGACGCTCATCTGGCCGGCCAGCGTCAGGTCGGCGCCCGCGCCACGGAAGCGGAAGTCGTTGCCAAGGTCCACGGTCAGGTCGATCACCGGGCTGAACTTGCTTGCCGGCTTAGTCTCCGGCACCGGGGTGGCGGCGGTCTTCACCGCGCGCTGGTCCTTGCGGCGGATCACCACCACGTCGTCGCCCAGCACCGGCGCGCCCGCCTTGGGCAGGTCGAACAGGCCGCGGTCGACGCGGAACTTGCCGCGGATCACGATCTGCTTGTTCTCGTTGGCGATGGTGGCATCGCCCGACACGACCAGCGTGCGCTCCGGGCTGGCAAAGAGCTGCAGCTTCTCGGCGACGATCTTGCCGGTCAGGTTGGGATCGGCCTCACCCAGCTTGATGTTGCCGGTGGCAACGATCTTGCCGTCGCCGCCGTGGAACTCCACGTGCTTGAGTTCGACCGTGTTCTGGTCCAGCACCACGCGCACGGTGCCGTCGGTCAGGCGCAGCCCCTGGTCGTACAGCGTGACCGCCAGGTTGTCGCCGTTGAGGGTGCCGGTCAGCAGCGGCGCGCCGACCGTGCCGCCCAGCCGCATCGCCGCTGCCAGGCGCCCTTCGAAGGCGTACTGCGGCCCCGTAAATGCCTCCAGCGACTTCAGGCGCGGCACGTCCACGGTAATCGTGCCGCCCAGCGTCGAGGCCGGGCCCACCGTCTGCAGCCCCTGTTCCTGCACCAGCCCGGCCGAGGCATCCACCACCACCTTGCCGATGCGCCCCGACACCATGCCGCCGCGCAGCGCGATGCGGTTGCCGCCGGCGTCGGCGCGCAGGCTGGTCTCGCCCAGGCCGAGCGTGGTGAAGCCCCGCCCCGCGTTGACCGACAGGTCGCCGCTGCGCCGGCGCAGCTCGGCAAACCCGGTCGCGGTCTCGGCCAGCGCCAGGTTCCAGCGGCCGTCGATCACCAGGTCGGAGCGCACCGGCGGCTTCTCGCCGGTGATGGTTTCCATCAGTTCCAGCACATGGCCGACCTGCAGGCCGTCGAGGCTGCCCGCCGTGCGGATGCGGCCGTGGTCCCAGTCCAGGCTGTCGATGGCGAGCGTGGCGCGGTCCAGCAGCAGCCGCGCGGCGCCCAGGCGCACGTGCTGGTCGGCCACCAGCAGCTGCGTGGGCGCGGCCAGCCGCAGGTTGACCGTGCTGCGTCCCTCCAGCGTGCGGATGGTGCCGTTCCAGCCGTCCTTGCCCCTCCACGCACCCTGGCCCGACAGCGCCAGCTGCAGCGGCCGCCGGTTCAGGCTGCCGGCCGCCTTGACGTCGAAGACATGGCTGGCCTGGGTGCCGTTGAGGGTGGCGTCGAGCGTGCTGAGGCTCGCCTGCGGCCCGCGATAGTCGCGCGCGGCCAGCTGCACCGACAGCGGTCCGTCCAGCCCGCCGCGCACTTCAGCGCGGCCGCTGGCGCTGGCCACCTTGTGCGGGCCCACCTCCAGCGCCTGCGCGTTGTAGTCGGCCACCACCTCGGGCTTCTTCAGCGTGCCGGTGATGGTGGCGTCGAGCTTGAGCTTGCCGGCCACGCCGAACTTGAGGCGCTCGAGCTGCGGCGCATCGACCGCCAGCTTTAGCTGATCGCCGCGCGCGCCGAAGCTGCCGCGCAGGTCGGCCTGGTTGCCGGCCATGTTCAGCGAGGCCTCGCTCGGCAGCAGCCGCTCGCCGGCCAGGCGCACCTTGCCGCCGCCGGTCATCGGCAGGCCCGCGTATTCGCTTTCATGCACGGCGAAGTCCAGCGCCACGCCAAGCACGGGTGCGATCTCGCCGGTGGCGGTGAAGTCGGCGTTGATGCGGCCGGCGGCGACCTTGGCCAGCCGCGACGGGTCGAACGACGCCAGCTTGCCCTTGAAGCTGAACGGCTGCTTGTCCTTGAGGCCGAGCTTGCCTTCGGCCGTCAGCACGCCGGGGCCGACCGTGGCGCGCAACGTGGACAGCGTGACCGCCTCGGCGTCGATATTGGCATCGGCAAACAGCTTGAGGGCGGCGCCCGACAGGTCCAGCGCCAGGCTCTGCCGGCCCGGCTCCAGGCGCACCACCACCGGACCCGACAGACTGGCGCTGGTGAGCGAGCCATGCAGCGCGGCCGGGTCGAGCCGGTGCACGTCCAGGTCGAAGCCGCCGCGGCCGCCGCGCAGCGTGCCGCCGCCGGTGATCTCGGCCTTGCCGGTCAGCGCCACGCGCAGGTCGCTGATGACCTGCGCCATCTCGCTGAGCTCGACATGGGCGCGCACCGACTGCACCGGCAGCCGTTCCTTGTCGAGCGGGCCGGCTTCCAGGTTGCGGATCTCGACGTCGCCGGCCACGGCCAGCGGTGCGGGGGGCGGCGCGGCCGCGGGGGCCGAAGCCGCGGGCGGCGCCGAGGCCGCGGGCGCGCTTGCCGCCTGCGGCGGCGCGCCAGCCGCCACGCCGGCCACCGGCCGCAGCTCGGCATGCACGGTCAGGTTGGCGTGTGGCGCCGTCGGACTGAACAGCCGCGGGTTGATACGCTCGCCATCGACCAGCAGGTGCGTGAACGGCACCTTGCCGAACGGCGTCAGGTCGGCACCGGCGCGCACGTGAATGCGGTCGCCATTGGCCTGCAGTTCGGCGCGCAGGGCTTCGAGCGTGCCGTTGGCGGTGGCGTTGACGGCAAAGGATTCCTTCTGCCAGCTCGCCTCGAGCAGCGCCTCGGCGCTGAGCACAAACGGCGCGCGAGCGCCGAGCTGGGCGTTGGCTGCGAGCTTGCCGTATGGCGTCTCGAGCTTGTCGACGCTGACGCGGTGGTGCTGGCCGTCGCTGTGCACGCCACCGGACAGGTTGCTGAAGACCATCGGCTCGGCCGTGGGCGCCGTGCCCTGCAGCAGCGACAGCCGCTCCAGCGTCAGCGTATCGACGTCGATGACCAGCGGCAGTTCGAGCGACTTCGGCAGCTGCATCGGCTCGGTGCTCGGCTCGGACGGGCCCAGCTTCACCTCGGCCTTGCCGATGCGCAGCCATTCCACATGCAGCCGCCGCGGCTGCCAGCTCAGCGCCCAGCTGGCGTCGACGCGGTCCACCGCCACGCGCGTCTGGCCGCTGGCAAACACCACGTCGCGCAACCGCAGGCCGTGCGCGACGGTGCCGCCGTCCAGCGTGCCGCTGAGCATGCCGGCCGACAGCCGCGTGGCCAGCGTCCACAGGTGGCGCGTGCCGGCCTCGGTGCTCAGCGCCGCCACGCCGGTGACCAGCAGCGCAACCACCAGTACCAGCGGCACGCCCACCAGCCAGGCGAGCACGCGCCAGACGCGCCGGCGCTTGCGCGGCGCGGGTGGTGTCGGTTGCGTGGGCGTGCCCTCGCCGGGCAGGCCGGGCTGGTCGGGGATGCTCATGCCGGCATCCGGTGCGCGCGGGCAGCCATCAGAACGCCACCCCCAGCGAGATATGCGGCCGGAACTGTTGCTCCTGGATGCCGTAGCCCACGTCCAGCTGCAGCGGGCCCACCGGCGTGCGCCAGCGCACGCCGACGCCCACGCCGTTGTAGATGGTCACGCCGCGCAGGTTGTCGGCGGCCGTGCCGAGATCCCAGAACACCGCCACGCCCCAGTCCGGCTTGAACCAGTACTGGTACTCCAGGCTGCCTGTGCCAAGGTATTTGGCGGGCAGGATACTGGCGCCGCTGGGCGTGCCGATCGACTGGTAGGTGTAGCCGCGGATCGAATCGGTGCCGCCGGCACGGAATCGCAGCGTGGCCGGGATCTGGCTCGAGCTGTCGCCGGTCAGGTCGGCGCCGAGTTCCAGCCGTGCCACCACCAGGTCGCGCTTGCCCACCGGTATGTACTGGCGAATACGGCCGTACAGCCGCAGGAAGGTGGCATCGCTGAGGAAACCCTTGGCGGCCACCCCGATCTGGGTGCTGATCACGTTGCCGCGGCGCGGGAACACGGGGTTGTCGACGTCGCGCCGCGTCCACGCAAAGGCCGGCACCAGCGCCTTGCTGATCTGGCTGGGCTGGCCCTCCGGCACCAGCTTGTCGTAGTAGAAATCCAGTGAGGTCGTGACGTCGTACTTCTCGCGCGAGCGCGAGCGTTTCAGGCCCGCGCGCAGGCTGGTGGTGTCGGTATTCTCGATGTCGATGGTGCGCTCGTAGCTGCTGTACACGCTGTTGCGGTAGTTGCCGCGGTCCGGCGGCATCGCGGTCTCGGCAAACAGGTAGGAACGCTTCTGTTCCAGCCGCGCCTGCGAGTCGAAGGTCCAGGCGCGGTTGAACAGGTTGTAGTACGAGTAACGCCCTTCCACCTGGGCGCCGGTGTCGGTGGTAAAGCCCACGCCGCTGTTGAGCCGGTTCACCGGATACTCGCGCACGCGCACCGAGACCGGCGCGGTGACCACGCCGTCGGGCGCCTTGTCGGCATCCGGGGGCGGCTCCAGGTCGACCTGCACGTTGGAGAAGTACGGCTGGTTCTGGATCGCGCGCTGCAGCTCCAGCAGCCGCTCCACGCGGTACGGCTCGCCCACGCTGAGCGGATTGACGTTGTAGATGATCTGTTCCGGATAGCGGCGCGTGCCGGTCACCCTGAGCGGCCCCATCAGGTAGGCCGGCCCGCTGGCGTAGTGGGCCGACAGGTCGGCGCGCAGCTCGTCCGGCTCCACCCGTGCCTGCGACGCGGCCAGGCGCGCGCCGTAGTAATTATGGCTCTGCAGCGTGACCAGCGCGTCTTCCTTGGCCTTGTCCCAGTCTGCCTGGCGGAACGGGTCGCCCACCGGCAGGCCCCACTTGGACCGCAGTTCCGCCACCTGCTCGGGCGAGCGCGTGGCCGCCGGGCCGGTCACCTGGACGTCGACATTGCGGATCAGCGTGCGCGCGCCGGGGTCGACCATCACGTGGACCACGCGCTTGTCGGCCTCGCCTTCCACGCGGGTGGTGGTGGTCGGGTCGAAATAGCCTTCGGTGGAGGTGAACTGGCGCACCTGCTCGCCGACGGTCTCGACCATGTAGTCGAACTGGTCCGGAGACAGGTCGGTACGGTCCTTGTAGCGCGCCAGATCGAGATGCTCTTCCAGCATCTCGCGGATCGGCTTGGGGGCCTCGACTTCGACCTTGTAGGCGGCGCCGGCCGGCAGCGCCAGGATGGCGGTCAGCGTCGCCAGCACGGCCGCAGCCACACGCGCCCGCCAGGGCGTCCGGCCTGCGAGTGGCGCCTTCGGCATAGCGGCGCTGGCCGGAGGGCCTGCCATCCTTGCCAGATCGGTCCTCATCCGTTGATGTCGCCTGGAGCGTCGGTAGCGGTGTCTTTCGGCATCGCCGTTTGTCCACACATACGAAGTCGGTATTTGACCACACACGGCCCTGCTGCCGGAACTTTCCGGTCGCGTGATGGCGCGGCGCCGGCCTAAATGCGTACCGGGCCGGGCCGATACTGTAAAATCCTGCCCCACCGCATCCAATCAGCGCCCGCCCGGCGCATCACGGTTTCACCATGGCCATCTACGAATCCGATATCACCCAGTTCCTGAAGCAGCTCAAGCAAGAGCGCCCGACGCTGGAAGCCGAGCAGCGCGACGGCCGCGCCCTGCTGTGGGACAAGTCGCCGATCGACCTGGAAGAGCGCGCCCGCGCCGAGGCTTCGCGCGTGGCGCAGAAGCCTTACGTCTACTCGCAGGACAACTGATCCCCGCCGCCCCGTCGTCCCGCCCCGTCGTCCACAACCCGGCCATGAGCGCCGAACAGGACAAGCTGGCGCTGCCGGTCGAGCTGCCCGCGGCGGCGCCCGCCACGGCCAATCCGGCCGGTCCCGCCGACATGGTCGACGGGATGGCCTTCGCGCGCCTGTACGGCGAGCCGCTGTTCAAGCTGCCGCAGGACCTGTACATCCCGCCGGACGCGCTCGAGATCTTCCTGGAAGCGTTCGAGGGCCCGCTGGACCTGCTGCTGTACCTGATCCGCAAGCAGAACTTCAACGTCCTCGACATCCCGATGTCGCAGGTCACCCGGCAGTATCTGTCGTACATCGAGCAGATCCGCAAGACCAACCTGGAGCTGGCGGCGGAATACCTGCTGATGGCGGCGATGCTGATCGAGATCAAGTCGCGCATGCTGCTGCCGGTCAGGAAGACCGACAGCGACGATGAGGCCGAGGACCCGCGCGCCGAGCTGGTGCGCCGCCTGCTGGAGTACGAGCAGATGAAGCTGGCCGCGCAGCACCTGGACACGGTGCCGCAGCTGGGCCGCGACTTCCTGCGCTCGCAGGTCTATATCGAGCAGAGCCTGGCGCCGCGCTTCCCGGAGGTGGAGACGATCGACCTGCAGTCCGCCTGGGCCGATGTGCTCAAGCGCGCCAAGCTCAACCAGCACCACAAGATCTCGCGCGAGGAACTTTCGGTGCGCGAGCACATGAGCCAGATCCTGCGCCGCCTGCAGCATGCACGCTTCATGGAGTTCAGCGAGCTGTTCGAGGACGCGATCCGCTCCGGCAAGGGCGTGCCGGTGGTGGTGGTGAACTTTATCGCCATGCTGGAACTCTCGCGCGAGTCGCTGGTGGAGATCACCCAGGCCGAGCCGTTCGCGCCAATTTATGTGCGATTGGCGTACAGCCCCAGCTGACCCACCCGTGGCGCGGGGTCCGGTGCCGCCCCAGTTGATCTACAATCCGCCGACAGCCGGCAGTACACGCCCCGACGGCAAGCGCCCGAGGGTCCAACGCCCGACAGAGGCCGAAACCGGTTTGTCCATGCGCCGCACCTGATACCGGCGCCGGGTCACCGCCACCACGACCAGCAAACCTAGCCAGATGAAAGTCATTTCCTCCATCCAAGAGCTGCGGGACCAGTTGCGCGGCCAGAACCGCGCCGCCTTCGTCCCCACCATGGGCAACCTGCACGAAGGCCACCTGTCGCTGATGCGCCTGGCGCGCCAGCACGGCGACCCGGTGGTGGCGTCGATCTTCGTGAACCGCCTGCAGTTCGGCCCGAACGAGGATTTCGACAAGTACCCGCGCACGCTGCAGGACGATATCGAAAAGCTGCAGAAGGAAGGCGTCTATGTGCTGTTCGCGCCCTCCGAGCGCGACATGTACCCCGAGCCGCAGGAATACCGCGTCGAGCCCCCGCATGACCTCGGCGACATCCTGGAAGGCGAGTTCCGCCCCGGCTTCTTCAAGGGCGTGTGCACGGTGGTGATGAAGCTGTTCTCGTGCGCACAGCCGCGTGTGGCCGTGTTCGGCAAGAAGGATTACCAGCAGCTGATGATCGTGCGCCGCATGGTGCAGCAGTTCGCGCTGCCGATCGACATCATTCCCGCCGAGACCATACGCGCCGAAGACGGCCTGGCGCTGTCGTCGCGCAACCGCTACCTGAGCCCGGACGAGCGCGCCGAGGCGCCGGTGCTGTACCGCACGCTGCATGACGTGCGCGACACCGTGCTGGGCAGCGACCGCGCTGCGGCCGACCTGCTGGCGGTGGAGGCCAGCGCGAAGGAATCGCTGGCCAAGCGCGGCTGGAAGCCGGACTACGTGTCGATCCGCAAGCGCGTCGACCTGCAGGCGCCGACGCGCGAGGAATTCGCCGCGGGCGAGCCGCTGGTGGTGCTGACGGCGGCCAAGCTGGGTGCGACCCGACTGATCGATAACCTGGAGATCTGAGGCGCGCGGCATCGCCGCGTCCGAGGTAAAGAAAAAGCAGGCCGCGGCCTGCTTTTTTCATGCCCCGCGCATACTGGAGCGCTGTGCGGTCTTTACCACATGCCGCTGGTGGCCGCGCCGCCGCTTCCACCAGATCAGCACGCCGGTCACGGCAAAGGTCAGTGGCGCCAGCCCGAACAGCGTGATGAACAACCGGCCCGGCAGGCCAAAGGCCTCGCCGGTATGCAGCGGGAACAGCCAGTTCAGCAGCGTGTCGCCGGCAGGCGCGTCGTGCGGGTCGCGCGCACCCAGGCGCTGGCCGGTCCAGGCGTCCAGCCACAGCCGCGTGGCGCCGCTGTCCTTGCGCACCTCGCCGGGCTGGCGCAAGCGCACCTCGAAGGCGTCGCCGGGCTTGCGCGGGAGGCTGATGCGCGTCACCTGCGCATCCGGGTACTGCGTCTGCGCCGCCGCCATGATCTGGGCCGCGCTGAGCTGCCGGGCCCCGGCCGGCGCCGGGGCGGACACGTGCTTGACCGGCGGCGTCACGGTCATCACCCCCGCCACGATGGGCGTCACCCATTTCGGCAGGTTCAGGTACCAGCCCGAAAAGGCGATGGTGGCCAGCACCGGCGCGGCCAGGATGCCGCCGGCGCGATGCAGCGAATAGTTGAAGCGCGGCCACGAACCGCCGTGCGTGATGCGGAAGGCCTGCACCACCGAGCGCAGCTTCATCTTTGGCCACCACACCACCATGCCGGCCAGCGTCGTCAGCAGCAGCAGCATGCCGACCACGCCGGTGATGGTCTTGCCGGTGTCGCCGGAGAGCAGGTAGCGGTGCAGGTGGAACAGCGTCGGCAGCAGCAGGCGGCGCGACAGGCCCGCCTCGCCCCAGACGCGCTCGCCCTTCACATCCAGCGTCACCGGATCGACCATCACCTGGCGCGAGCGGCCGGGCACGACGCCATCCGGCCCCTTGACCGGGTACCACGCGATGAATACGCCATCGGCATGGTTCGGCAGCATCAGCAGGTTGGGCTTGCCATACGGGGGTGCGGCCAGCCGTTCGGTCACGGCCTGGACGGTGGCCGGCGAGACCGCCTCCGTCATCGGCGCGGAGGCCACCAGCAGGTCCGGATTGAGCCACGCGTCCAGTTCTTCGCGCCACGCGATGGCCATGCCGGTCAGCCCCAACAGGACGAACAGCAGGCCGAGGCTCAGGCCGATATACAGGTGCAGCTTGACGAGGACGACGCGCAGGCGGCCGGTGACCATGACGGGGTGGAAGTGCGTTGAGCGGGCGCTGCAAAGCGCGGGATATGGCGTAGCAGCCATATCCCGCGCAGAATGCAAATGCGAAGGATTCGCGATTCTAACAGGGGCCCTGCCCCGTGGGCCGTGAGATTGCTTCAGCGCCGCAGCGGCGCCAGCATCGCTCCGAGATCAAGGTGCGCGGCCATGGTGTCGGCCAGCCGCTCGATCGAGGCCTCGCGCAGTGCATCGAGGTCCACCGCCTGGGCACCGTCCAACCCCGCCCAGCGCAGCAGCGCCTGGCAGCCGGCAGGGTCGTCGAACAGGCCGTGGACATAGGTGGCCAGGACCTGTCCGTCGTCGGAGCGCGCGCCGTCGGGCCGCACCGTGCCGTCGCCGCGGTCGAGCCACAGGGCGGGTTGTTCGAGTCCCGCGCCGGTGGTGACGCCAAGGTGGATCTCGTAGCCGCGCACCGGCGCGTCGGCATCGTCCAGCGCCAGCCTGCCACCGACCTGGCGCAACTGCTTCTCCGCGGCCAGCGTGGTCTCGTAGTCCAGCAAGGCCAGGCCCGGGCTGCTGCCGGCCGGCCCTTCGCGGCCATCGGGATCATGCACCTGCCGGCCCAGCATCTGCATGCCACCGCAGATGCCGATAAGCTTGCCGCCATAGCGCAGGTGGCGGCGCAGCGCCGGCTCCCAGTCGTTATCGCGCAGGAACGCCAGGTCGGCGCGCACGCTCTTGCTGCCGGCCAGCACCACCAGGTCGGCCGGCGGGATGGGCATGCCGGGCCCGACGAACTGCAGGTCGACCTGCGGATGCGCGCGCAGCGCGTCGAAGTCGGTATGGTTGGCGATGCGCGGCATGACCGGCACGATCACGCGCAGCCGTTGCGCCGGCGTGCCGGCCTTGTCTGATTGCGTGCCGATGATCGCGTCCTCGGCATCCAGGTGCAGGCCGTGCAGGTAAGGCAGCACGCCGAACACCGGCTTGCCGGTGCGCGCGGTGAGCCAGTCGAGCCCGGGCTCCAGCAAGCTGATATCGCCACGGAAGCGGTTGATGATGAAGCCGGTGACGCGTGCGCGTTCGCTCTCGGACAGGCAGTCGAGCGTGCCGAGCAGGTGCGCGAACACGCCGCCACGATCGATGTCGGCCACCAGCACCACCGGGCAGTCGACGCGCTCGGCAAAGCCCATGTTGGCGATATCGCGCTCGCGCAGGTTGATCTCGGCCGGGCTGCCCGCGCCTTCCACCAGCACCACGTCATACGCCTGTTCCAGGCGCGCGTGCGAGGCCAGCACAGCCTTCATCGCCTCGGGCTTGTAGGCGTGGTAGGCGCGCGCGTCCAGGTCCAGCCGCGCGCGACCGTGGATGATCACCTGGGCGCCGGTGTCGCTGCTGGGCTTGAGCAGCACCGGATTCATGTCGGTATGCGGCGCGAGACCCGCAGCCTGCGCCTGCAGCGCCTGTGCGCGGCCGATCTCGCCGCCGTCGGCGGTGACCGCGCTGTTCAGCGCCATGTTCTGCGGCTTGAACGGCACCACGCGCGTGCCGGCGCGGGCCAGCACGCGGCACAGGCCGGCCACCACGGTGCTCTTGCCGGCATCGGAGGTCGTGCCCTGGATCATCAGCGTGCCGCACAGGGCACCCGGCAGTATCGTTTGCGGGGAATCGGATTGCATCGGCGGATTATCGCACCGGGGCCTTGCAAGAGCAGGATGCGAGGGTCGGATGCGGCGGCTACAATACGCGGATGGAAACCCCGGCCATCGCACCCGCCTCCGCGCCCGGCACGGCCGCCGCTACCCAGCCGCGAGCCGCCACCAGCGGGAACGGCGCGCGCCAGCTCACGCTGGTGCTGGGCGGCGCGCGTTCCGGCAAGAGCCACTACGCCGAACAGCTCGCCACCGACCACGCCACCGTCATCGGTGGCCCGGTCACTTACGTCGCCACCGCGCGACAAGACCCGGCGCACGCCGACCAGGAACTCGAAGTCCGCATCGCGCTGCACCGCGCGCGCCGCCCCGCCGACTGGCGCCTGGTGGAAGAGCCGGTGCACCTGGCTGACGCGCTCTATGCCAACGCGCGCCACGACGGCTGCATCCTGGTGGATTGCATGACGCTGTGGATGAACAACCTGCTCTTCCCCGACGGCCGCAGCTATCCCGAGCACGGCGTGATCACGCCGCCCGATCCCTTCACCGAGGAAATCGAAGCGCTGCTCACCGCGCTGCCCACGTTGCCCGGCCACGTGATCCTGGTCTCCAACGAGATCGGTTTCGGCGTGATCCCGATGGGCGCGATCACCCGCTTCTATGTCGATGAACTGGGCCGCCTGAACCAGAAGCTGGCCGCTGCCGCCGACCGCGTGCGGCTGCTGGTGGCGGGCATCCCGGTTGCGGTCAAGGGCGCCGATCCCGCATGCTGATGCAGGCCTGGCCGGCCTGCGTTGCCGCTGCACTGGCAGGCGTGCTGCTGGACCGCTGGCTGGGCGAGCCGCGCCGCTGGCATCCGCTGGTGGGATTTGGCCGCATCGCCAGCGCACTCGAACGACGCATCAATGATCCTGCGCATCGCGGCGCGCCGTGGTGGCAGCGCCTGGCCGGCGTTGCCGGCTGGTGCGCGCTGGTGCTGGTGCCAGCCGCGCTGGCGTGGGGGCTGGTCGAAGCTGCCGCGCGCTGGCATCCGCTTGCCGCGCTGGCGCTGCACGCGCTGGCACTGTATGCCGCGCTCGGCGCGCGCAGCCTGCACCAGCATGTCGCCCCCATCGCCGCCGCACTCACCGCCTCCGACCTGCCGACCGCACGTAAGCTGACCGCGCGCATCGTCTCGCGCGACACCGCCGATGCCGATGCCGAAGCGCTGGCGCGCGCCGCCTGCGAATCGGCGCTGGAGAACGGCAACGACGCGATCTTCGGCGCGCTGTTCTGGTTCCTGGTTGGCGGCGCACCCGCTGTGATCGCGTTCCGGCTGGCCAATACGCTCGATGCGATGTGGGGCTACCGCACGCCGCGGCTGCTGTATTTCGGCTGGGCCGCGGCGCGCATCGACGATCTGCTCAACCTCATTCCCGCGCGGCTGACCGCGCTGTCCTACGCACTGCTCGGCGCCACCGCGCAGGCGCTGCGCTGCTGGCGCACGCAGGCACCCGCGTGGTCCAGCCCCAATGCCGGCCCGGTGATGGCCGCGGGCGCCGGCGCGGTCGGCGTTCAGCTCGGCGGTCCGGCGCGCTATCACGGTGAAATTGAACAACGTCCGCCGCTGGGCGCGGGCACCGCGCCGCAGGCCGCGCATGTGATGGCCTGCCTGCGGCTGGTCGATCGCGCCTTGTGGCTGTGGCTCGTGCTGGCAGGCGCCAGCGCGCTGGTCGTTCTTGCCGTTTCCACGCCGACGTGAGCACCGCCCTTGCCCCGATCCGCCATGGCGGCAACCTGCTGGCCGCGGTGCGCCGCTACGGCCGTCCTGCCGACGACTGGCTCGACTTGTCCACCGGCATCAATCCCGACGGCTATCCGGTGCCGGCACTGGCCGCGCAGGTGTGGCAACGGCTACCGCAAGATGATGACGGACTGGCCGAGCTGGCGGCGCAGGCTTGCGGTGCGCCGCAGGTGTTGCCCGTCGCCGGCTCGCAGGCTGCTATCCGCACGTTGCCGGGCTTGCTGCGCGCGGGCCGCGTGGGCATCGCCGCGCTGGGCTACAGCGAATATGCGCCCGCCTTTGCCGCGGCCGGACACTCGGTGGTGCCGCTGGATGAAGCGGACTTCGCGCGGGAAAACCTCGCCAACGCACTCGATCATCTCGTCGTGGTGAACCCGAACAACCCGACCGCCCGGCTGCTGCCGCCCGCTACGCTGCTGCGCTGGCATGCCTTGCTGGCGGCGCGTGGCGGCACGCTGGTGGTCGACGAAGCCTTTATCGATTGCTTGCCTGCGTCATCGGTCGCCGCGCACAGCGGCGCAGCCGGGTTGGTGGTGCTGCGTTCGATCGGCAAGTTCTATGGCCTCGCCGGAATCCGCTGCGGCTTCGTGCTGGCGCAGCCGGCGCTGCTGGAAGCGCTGCGCGAGCGGCTGGGCCACTGGACCGTCTCAGGCCCGGCGCGCGAGGTCGCGCGCCATGCCTTGACGGACCGAAGCTGGCAGCAGGCGACCCGCGCACGGCTGTGCGCGGCAGGCGCCCGGCTCACCGCGCTGCTGGAGCGCCACGGGTTCGCGCCCGTGATGCACCCGCTGTTCTGCTGGGTGCCGCATGCCGATGCCGCACGGCTGCATGAAGCCCTGGCACAGCACGGTGTCTGGACCCGGCTGTTCGACGCCGCCGGCGGCTGCCCGCCGAGCCTGCGCCTCGGCCTGCCGCCCGACCAGACAGAAGCCTGGTCGCGTCTCGATGCAGCGCTGGCCGCCGTCACTGCCTGATCCACGCCCCCCTACATCCATGCTGAACCTCCCGAAGTCCGCCATCGTCCTCGCACTGGCTGCTGCCCTGCCCGCGCAAGCCGCCGTGTCGGTCGTCGACGATGCAGGCCAGACCGTGACACTGGCCCAGCCCGCGCGCCGTGTGATCTCGCTGGCGCCGCACGTGACCGAAATGATCTTCGCCGCCGGCGGCGGCGACCGCATCGTCGGCACGGTCAGCTACAGCGACTATCCGCCGCAGGCGCGCGAGATCCAGCGCGTGGGCGACAACAAGGCGCTGGACCTGGAGCGCATCGCCGCGCTCAAGCCAGACCTGATCGTGATCTGGCGCCATGGCAATGCGCAGAAGCAGACCGACCGGCTGCGCTCGCTTGGGCTGCCGCTGTTCTACAGCGAGCCGCGCAAGCTGGCATCGATCCCGGAGAACCTGGAGAAGCTCGGCACGCTGCTGGGCACCGAGACAACGGCGCGGCGCGCGGCCGACAGCTTCCGCCAGCAGGTGGAGACGCTGCGCAAGACCTACGCGGCGCGGCCGCCGGTGACAGTGTTCTATCAGGTCTGGCAGCAGCCGCTGATGACGCTCAACGGCCAGCACCTGGTCAGCGACATGCTGGCGCTCTGCGGCGGGCGCAACCTGTTCGCGGCAGAGACGCCGCTGGTGCCGACGGTGTCGGTGGAAGCTGTGATTGCGGGCAATCCTGAAGCGATGCTGACCGCGGGCATGGGCGCCACGCGCTCGGACCAGCCGCTGCCGGACTTCGAGATGTGGCAGCGCTGGAAGCAGGTCACCGCGGTGGCACGCAACAACCTGTTCGTGATCGACGGCGACCTGGTCAACCGCGCCGGCCCGCGCGTGGTGCAAGGTGCCGAGCAGATCTGCAAGGACCTCGACACGGCCCGCAAACGACGCCCCGCGCGCTGATCAGGCGCCGCGGTTCCACCAGTCCAGCCGCACGCCACCCGCGCCGAGCCGGAAGCGGCAACTGGCGCCGAAGCCAAGCGCCCAGTTGACGGTGACCGCCAGCGGCACGCCCAGCCAGTGCGCGGCCAGCATGCGCATCGGGCCGGCATGGCTGACCACCCAGATGCAGTCAGCGCTGTCCACATCGAGCGATCCGGCCCAGCCGGCGACACGCGCCATCGCCTGCGCGGGCGATTCGCCCCCGTGCGGGCGGCCATGCAGCAGGTCCGCCGCCCACTGGTCGAGCGCGTCGCGGTCGATCGCATCCCACGCAATGCCCTCCCACGTACCGAAGTCGATCTCACGCAGCCGCGGCTCGCTGTCGATGGCGGACACGCCGGCCGTCTGCGCCAGTGCCTGCGCGGTCCCGCTCGCGCGCGCCAGCGGGCTGGTGACGATGCACGCAGGCGCCGGCAGCCCTGCCACGATCTGCGCCACCGCGGGCGTCAGCGGCGACACCAGCGGCAGGTCGAGGCAGCCGTAGCAAGTGCCCGCGGGGACCTCCGGCTGCGCGTGGCGGATCAGGACCACATCCATGCCGCGGCCACCAGGTAGAGCAGGATTTCCGCGCACTGCTGTGCCATGCCCAGGCAGTCGCCGGTATAGCCGCCGATGCGACGCACGAAATAGCGGCCGAGCAGCCACCACAGCACCAGCAGCGCGGCAATGGCCGCGGCGCAGAACAGCGGCGACAGCAGCCACAGCGGCGCCAGCCCGCACAGCAGCGCGAACACCATTCCCGCGCCGGCCAGGCGCTGTGCCACCGGCTTGGCCTTGCCCTCGGGCCGCACGTAAGTGAGCGTGGCGAGATAGCTGACCGCCATCGCGCGGCTGGCAGCATGCGCGGCCACGATCACCATCAGCAGCACGGCCAGCCCGCCGTGCGCGCCGATCGCCACCAGCAGCTGCCACTTGAGCAGCAGCGCCACCACCAGCGCGATCGCGCCGAACGCGCCAATGCGCGAGTCATGCATGATGCGCAGCACATCCTCGCGCTGCCACGCGCCGCCGAAGGCATCGATGCAATCGGCAAGGCCGTCTTCATGGAAGGCGCCGGTCAGCAGCAGCGTGGCGGCCATGCCCAGCAGCACGGCGACGCCGACGGGCCACCACAGCATCGCGCCCCAGGTGACCAGTGCGCCCACGCCGCCGACCAGCAGCCCGACCAGCGGGAAATAACGCGCGGCAGCGTGCAGGTAATGCGGTTCGAATCCGACCCAGCGCGCCAGCCAACCGGGCAACGGCACGCGCGTGAAGTAGCCCAGCGCCGTCAGGAAGAAGCGCAGCTCGCCTGCCAGCCCCGTGGGGGCGCTTGGCGCGGGCACCGGGTCGGACGGCACGCTCATGACGAGGCGGTACTGACACCGGCGCCGCTGAAGGTCGCCATCTCGTTCAGGAAAGCGGCCGCCGACGCCACCAGCGGCCATGCCAGCGCGGCCCCGGTGCCCTCGCCCAGACGCAGGTCCAGCGCCAGCAGCGGCTCGGCGCCGAAATACGCGAGCAGCGCGCGATGGCCGCGCTCGTGCGAGCAGTGCGTGAACACGCAGTACTGCAGCACGTTGGGGTCGAGGCGCTGCGCCACCAGCAGCGCGGCCGAGGCGATAAAGCCGTCGACCAGGATCACCATGCGGCTGGCGGCGGCGGCCAGGAAGGCACCGGCCATCATCGCGATCTCGAAGCCGCCGAAGGTGGCCAGCACCTCGAGCGGCGACTCTGCCCCGGCATGCAGCGCAAGCGCGCGTTCCAGCACTTCGCGCTTGCGCGCCAGGCCGGCATCGTCGAGGCCCGTGCCGCGGCCGATGCAGTCGTCAAGCGGCAGCCCGGTGAGTCGCTGCATCAGGCAGGCGGCTGCCGAGGTATTGGCAATGCCCATCTCGCCAAACCCGATCACATTGCAGCCCTGCTGCGCATGGCGCAACACGCGCGCCATGCCGGCCGTCATTGCGGCGGCGGCCTGTTCAGCCGTCATCGCGGGCTCGACCGCGAAGTTGCGCGTGCCGTCGGCGATGCGGCAGTTGACCAGCCCCGGCGCCTGCGGCAGCGGCACGCGCACGCCTGCATCAACGATCTCCAGCGCAATGCCATGCTGGCGCGAGAACACATTGATCGCCGCGCCGCCCCTCAGGAAGTTCTGCACCATCTGTGCGGTGACTTCGGCCGGGTAGGCGCTGACGCCCGCATCGGCCACGCCGTGGTCGGCGGCAAACACAATCATCGTGGGCCGCTGCAGCGCGGGGCGTTGCGTGCCGAGGATCAGGCCCAGTTGCAGCGCCAGCGACTCGAGCCGGCCCAGCGCGCCGAGCGGCTTGGTCTTGTCGTCGATGGCAGCCTGCAACGCGGGGCGCAAGGCCTCGTCGAGGGGAGCGATTTCCGGAAACTGCATAGCTTTGCTCTGTGTGTTGAAGTTGCGGCTACATTTCCACGCCGCGCTGGGCCTTGATGCCCTGCTGGAAGGCATGCTTGACCGGCGTCATGTCGGTGACGGTGTCGGCCGCCTCCACCAGCGCCGGCGGCGCGCCGCGGCCGGTAATCACCACGTGCTGCATCGGCGGGCGCGCGCGCAGGTCGGCGATGACCTGCTCCACGTCAAGATAGTGCAACTTGAGCGCGATGTTGAGTTCGTCGAACAGCACCAGGCCGATCGCCGGATCGCGCAGCATGCCGCGCGCCACTTCCCAGGCGGCTTCGGCCTTGGCCACGTCGCGGGAACGGTCCTGGGTTTCCCAGGTATAGCCCTCGCCCATCACGTGGAAGGCGCATTCCTCGGGAAAGCGGCGCAGGAACATCTCTTCGCCGGTAGGCTGCGCGCCCTTGATGAACTGGACCACCCCGGTGCGCATGCCATGGCCGAGCGCGCGCACCACCATGCCGAAGCCCGAGCTGGACTTGCCCTTGCCGTTGCCGGTGGTGATCACGATCACGCCGCGCTCGTCCTGCGCGGCGGCGATCTTGGCGTCGACCACTTCCTTCTTGCGCACCATGCGCGCCTTGTGGCGGGCGTCGCGGTCCGCGTCTTCGGTGGAGGGATTGTTGGAATCGGTCATAGGGAGGGGTCTTGCGTATCGGTACGTGGCGCCGCGGCGCCATCGGGAATCAGTGCAGTATGCACGCCGTCGGTCACGCTGACGATGGGGGTGCGCAGCGCGCGCGAGCAACGCGCGGGGGTCAGGACTTCAGCGGCCGGGCCGTGCAGTGCGGTGCCGTCTTCGGCCATCAGCAGGGCGTGGGTGGCGTAGCGCAGCGCCAGTGTCAGATCGTGCAGGATCACCACGATGGCGTGGCGCCCGGCGCGGGCCAGTGCGGCGAGCTGCTCCAGCACCACGATCTGGTGGCGCAGGTCCAGGTGCGATACCGGTTCGTCCAGCAGCAGCAGCGGCGCCTGCTGCGCCAGCGCCGCGGCCAGCGAGGCGCGCTGGCGCTCGCCCCCGGACAGCGTCAGCACATCGCGCGCGGCCAGCGCTTCGATATCCATCGCGCGGATCACGTCGCGAACGATGCGCTCGTCCTCGCGTCCGGTCCAGCCCCAGCCCGACAGGTGCGGGTGGCGGCCCACGCGTACCGCATCGAGCACCGACATCGAGAACGTGTCATGTACCGCCTGCGGCAGGTAGGCGCGCTGGCGCGCCAGTACCGCGGGCGCAACCTGCGTCGGTGCGATGCCGTCGATCTCGACGCTGCCGCCATCGGCATGGCGCAGACCGGCCAGCACCGTCATCAGCGTGGATTTGCCGGCACCGTTGGGGCCGGCGATGCACCACAGCTGGCCGGGGCCGATGCTCAGCGTCAGGCGCTCCACCAGCACGCGCTGGCCGGTGCGCAGCCGCACATCGCGCAGCGCGAGCGCCGGGCACGCGGTCAGCGGATGGGACCAGGGCGCGCCCGACGTCATCGTGGCCTCCGCAGCAGCAGGTAAAGGAAAGTCGGCACACCCAGCAGCGCGGTGATCACGCCCACCGGCAACTGCGCCGGCGCGATCACGGAGCGGGCGATCAGGTCGGCGGCCATCAGCAGCGCACCGCCCAGCAGCACCGCGGCCGGCAGCAACAGGCGCTGGTCGTTGCCCCACGCGAGCCGCACCAGGTGCGGCACCACCAGCCCGACAAAGCCGATCGAGCCGGCCGTGGTGATCGCCGCGGCAATGCACAGCGACGCCAGCATGAAGGTCGCCAGCCGCACGCGGCCGACGCGCACGCCCAGCGACTGCGCCACGGTCTCGCCCAGCAGCATCACGTTGAGCGCGCGCGCCATCGGCATCGCCAGCAGCAGCGCCACGACCAGCATCGCAAGCGCGCCGCCGTAGCTGGCGGTGCCGCTGAGGTCGCCGGTCAGCCAGAACAGCATGCCGCGCAGGCGCGATTCCGGCGCGACCGCGAGGATCAGCGTGATCATCGCCCCCCAGCCGGCGGCCAGGATCACGCCGGTCAGCAGCAGCCGGGCGCCGGCCTCGCGGTGGCCGCCCTGCACCTGCGGATGCAGCAGGTCGCGCCGCGCCAGCGACGCCACCAGCACCATCGACAGCAGCGCCCCCACGGCGGCGGAGGCCTGCACGCCCCACCACGGCGCCAGCAGCAGCATGGCCAGCAATGCGGCGGTGGAGGCGCCGCCCGACACGCCCAGCACGTATGGTTCGGCCAGTGGATTGCGCAGCAGTACCTGCATCAGCGCGCCGGACAAAGCCAGCAGTCCGCCGCAGGCAAACGCCGCGGCCGCGCGCGGCAGGCGCAGCTCGCGCACGATCGCGCCGGCAGTGCCAGTGTCCGCGCCGCTCAGCGCAAGCCACAGCTCGCGCGCATCGAGCGAGACGCTGCCCAGCGCCAGCGAGGCCGCAAACACGAACAGCGCCGCCAGCGCGAGCGCCAGCCAGACCGCCAGGGCGCGCCGCAGCTCAGACATGGCGCGCCCGTGCGCTCATCGCTGGCGCCAGCCCAGCATGATAAAGCCCGCGCGCCCCTGCGTGTTGTAGGGGAAGGCGAGCTGGTAGTCCTTGTCGAACAGGTTTTCGACGCGGGCGCCAATGAACCATTGCTTGTCGATGTTGTAGCGGGCGTTCAGGTTGACGATACCGTATCCGCCCAGCCGGCGCGAGCCCGCATCCATGCGCGCCGACGACAGCAGCCATTCGCCGCCAAAGCGCCAGTTGCCGAAGTTGCGGCCCACATCCAGCGCGGCGTGGCGGCGCGCGCGGCGCAGCAGCTGGGTGTCGGACTGCTCGTCCACCGGGTTCTGGAAGGTCACGCTGGCGCCGATGTCGGTGCCGTACACGGTGGCGCGCCACGAAGCCTCGATGCCCTGCACCTTGGCCTTGTTGACGTTCTGCGCCTGGAACAGGCCACTGGGTTGCAGCGCCGCCACGATCAGATCGTTGTAGCGCGTCTCGAACGCGGTCACGCGCAGCAGGCCGGCGCTGGCGGTGCTGTACTGCACGCCCGCTTCGACCGACTTGGCGCGCTCGGGCTGCAGGTTGGGCTGGCCGAAGTTGGGGAAGTACAGCTCGTTGAAGGTCGGCGCGCGGAAGGCATTGCTGACGTTGGCGATCAGCTTGAAGGCATCGGTCAGGTTGTAGCCGTAGCCCGCGAAGAAGCTGCCCTGGTTGCCGAAGTCCGAGTAGTGGTCGTTGCGCGCGTTGAGCTGCAACTGGTGCTTGCCGAAGCGTCCGTCATAGCCGCCGAACACCGAGAACACATTGCGCGTGGGCGCGCCGTAGGCGGTCGTTTCCAGCTCCTGCTGCAGGTAGTCGGTGCCGAACAGCAGTGTGTGATTGGCGGCCAGCGCATACTCGTTCTGCCAGTTGAACTGGCGGTTGCGGGTATTGAAGGTGCCGTTGGGATTGCCGTTGAGGAAGGTGTCGCTGCGGTCCTCGCTCTGCGCCAGCTTGAAATGCGTGGTCCAGTCCGCGCCCACCTTGCCGTTGACGAAGGCCGACAGCGTGTACAGCTCGCTGTTGGTGCGGTTGTCGTCGGTCGGGCGGCCAAAGGCACTGTCGAACGACACCTTGCTCTTCGAGTAGTAGCCGGTAATGCCCGCATCCCAGTTCGGCGTGAAGCGGTGCTTGACCTGGCCCGACACGCTCTGGTTCTCGTACGGATTGTCGTTGGGGTTGGCGCGCGGCGCCTGCTGCGTATTGATCGACGAGAAGCCGTCGGTCTTGAACGCCGAGCCGGTCAGGTTGAACGAGGTATCGCCGATCTGGCCGCCATAGCCGACCGTACCCTGGCGCGTATTGTTGCTGCCGTACTCCACCGCCGCATTGGCCGCCGGTGCCTGCCCGGCGCCGCTCTTGGTAAAGATCTGCACCACGCCGCCGATCGCATCCGAACCATACAGCGCCGAGACGTTGCCGCGCACCACTTCGATATGGTCGATCTGGTCGGGCAGGATATTGGCCAGCTGCGCGGTACCACTGCTGGCGGACGACACGCGCACGCCATCGATCAGGATCAGCGTCTGGTTCGAGTTGGCGCCGCGCATGAACAGCGTCGTGTTGCTGCCCATGCCGCCGTTGGTCGAGAACTCGACGCCGGCCTGGTTGCGCAGCAGCGAGCGCAGGTCGGGCGCCTGCGAGTTCTGGATGTCCTGCTGCGTGACCACCGTGGTGTGCGGCAGCGCCTCGGTAATGGCTTGCGCGGTACGGGTGGAAGTGACCACCACCGGCGCGAGCTGCGCGGTACCGCTGTCGGTCGCTTGCGCGAACGAAGTGGCCGGAACCAGGGTGAACGAGGCGATGGCCGCCAGGATGGCGGGCACGGACGGACGCACCGCCGGGGCTGCCGGGCGGGTCGACCTGTGAAGCGATGAACGCATGATGCAGGACTGGGATAGGACGGCCGGGCCCGTTCCCCCGCGGACCATATGGCGATGAGGCGTGCCGCGCACGGGCGGCAGCCCGCGTTCAGGCCGGTATCCGGGCTGGCGACACGGGGCCGGCGCCTTCCCGAACCTGAGGTTCAGTGGCATGTGGCCGGTCCTGCGCGGCATGGGGCCGGGAACGGATCCCGGCATTGCCAGCGGCCGAAATGATCGGGCTGGCAGATGCGCACGCGGTCGCTTACCGTTGCGGGGGCAGCACAGGTTGGCCTCTCCGGCACGCTGCCGGCCCGGCTCCCTGTTTCCCGTTGAACTGCCCTTTCGCCAGGGACGAAAAGGGCGAGCACCTGAGACGTGCGCGAGTGTAGGGAGTTTCGCACCCCGCGTCAACGCGGCCTCTCGTAGGGCTTTGTCACAACTCTCGCGGGGTTTTGGGTGCAGAAGGCTGCAACTTCCGCACCGCTTCCGGGTCAGAAACGCTTCCCTTCGCATTGTGCGAGGCTTCGCATCGGCTAGAATCGCGTTACCTGACACTACTCCCATCATGACAGGCCCTATGCTCACCGAACTCGAACAACTGGCCGCCAAGATCGGGCGCGTGCTGCACCATGCGGACACCCTGGCGGCGGAGAACCAGCGGCTGCGCGACGAAATCGCCCGGCTTGAGGGCGAAGCCGCGCAGTTGCGCGGCGAGCGCGAGGCCATGGCTGCCGACCGCGAGCTGCTCAATATCAAGATCGAGGAAGCGCAGCTGCGCATCCAGTCCATCCTTGACAAGCTGCCGACCGCCAGCGACACGCGCCAGCTCGACCTGCTGGGCGAGGGCGCGGAGCCGCACAAGGCCCCCGGAGAACACGCATGAGCAACAAGCAAGTCGAAGTCAATATCGCCGGCCAGCCGTACCGCTTTGCCATCGCCCCCGAGAACGAGGCTGCACTGCTCGACGCGGTGGCGCTGGTCGACACGCAGATGAACAAGCTGCGCAACGGCAGCGCCGCCAAGGGCGTGGAGCGCGTCGCGGTGATGGCCGCGATCAGCATCGCCTCTGACCTGCTGTCCCTGCAGCGCAAGCAGCAGGCCGACGGCGCGATTCCCGTGGAGGCGATCCGCGCACGCATCCGCGAACTGAACGAGCGCGCCGACGAGGCGCTGCGGCAGTACGCGCACGTGGGCACTGGTACACGCGGCTGACGGCGTCCGTGCGCGGCACCACCGATCTGCCGAAATGTGGTGGATGTGCAGAGGATGCCGCGCTGTCGCGCAAAATGTAACGGTACGCACGAGTGGACTTGGTATGCCCTGCAACGCGGTGTATAGTGTAGCCAGACTGCACGAGGCACCACAGATGTGCAGCTGACAGGTTGGGTTATCGCGCCCGGCCGCCGTTTTCATCCCATCCTAGTTAGAAACGGCAAACGTCTGACATCCCGCACGCGGACCCGGTTTTCCGGGCACGACGATGCGGCTGGAGCGTCAGACGTTTGACAGTTTCCCTGCCTGGTTCGTGAGGGTCATAAACTCCTTGAACCGATATGCATTGCATGGTGCGGGATTATGTCGCGTGGGCGAGCGCGTCGTCGCACTCATAGTCTGGGCCTGGCTTGGACTCCCTGAGTGGATGATGTACCCGAAATGCGACTTCCGCAGCCACTCTGAACCTCACTTGGGTTCAGGATGCCGACCCAGCGGCCGAGGCGGGGACCCCTTAAAAAGGCGGTGGTTTTCTGAACCATCGCCTTTTTTCTTTGTTGTCTGCAGCGCGTGCCAACCCTGCGCACCCGGTGCCTTGATCTGCCTTCCATCCTGAGCCGCGCCGTGAGCCCGAACCAGAACAAACGCGCCCGCCAGTACTGGCTGATGAAATCCGAACCGGACGAAGCCAGCATCGACGACCTGGCCCGTGAAGGCACGCTGCCGTGGACCGGCGTGCGCAACTACCAGGCGCGCAACTTCATGCGCGACGCCATGCAGATCGGCGACGGCGTGCTGTTCTACCACTCGTCGTGTCCCGAGCCGGGCATCGCCGGGCTGGCGGAAGTCTGCTCTACCCCCTACCCCGACCCGACCCAGTTCGACCCCAAGAGTCCCTACCATGATGCAGCCTCGAAGCCGGACGCCCCGCGCTGGCAGCTGGTCGACGTGCACTTCGAGCGCAAGAGCAAGCTGATTTCGCTGGCGGAGCTGCGCGAGCACGAGGAACTGGCCGACATGGTGGTGCTCCGGCGCGGCAACCGGCTGTCGATCACGCCGGTGACGCCGGCAGAATGGCGCTTTATCACCGGCAAGCTGATGCGCTGATGCAGTTCGACAGCCTGCTGGTCCTGATCCCCGCGCTGCTCGCACTCGGCGCCTTCACCGGCTTTTGCGCCGGCCTGCTCGGCGTGGGCGGCGGCATGATGATGGTGCCGTTCCTGACGCTGCTGTTCACGTCGCTGGGATTTCCCGCCGAAGCCATCGTCCATATGGCGATCGCCACCTCGATGGGCACGATCCTGTTCACTTCGCTGTCGTCCGTGCGCGCGCATCACCAGCGCGGCGCGGTGCGCTGGCCGATAGTGCTGGCATTGGCGCCGGGCATCGTGGTCGGCGGCATGATCGGCGGCGGCAAGGTCTTCGCGGCGCTGAAGACCAGCTGGCTGTCGCTGGCCTTTGCCGTCTTCGTCGGCTTCTCGGCGCTGCAGATGCTGCGCAACCGGCGCCCTACCCCTGGCCGGCAATTGCCCGGATTCGCCGGAATGGCAGGCACAGGCGGGTTCATCGGTTTCCTGTCGAGCCTGGTGGGTGCGGGCGGCGCCTTTGTCTCGGTGCCGTTCATGACCTGGTGCAACGTGCCCATCCACAACGCGGTGGCCACCTCGGCCGCGCTGGGCTTCCCGATTGCCGCGGCCAGCGTGGCCGGCTACGTCTGGAGCGGCTGGCAGATGCCCGGCCTGCCCGCGGGCTCGCTTGGCTATATCTACCTGCCGGCGCTGGTTGTGATCGCAGGGGCCAGCGTGCTGACCGCGCCGCTGGGCGCACGCACCGCGCACGGGATGGATGTCGGCCAATTGCGCAAGGTCTTTGCGGTGCTGCTGCTGTGCCTGGCGTCGTACATGCTGTGGAAGGCGTGGCAGGCGTTCTGAACGTCCGCAGTCGCTGTCTTCATAACCATCGTCGTAACGATGGTTTGCATTGTCGCGGAACGTTTCGCCGGCTGATTCCGTCTGATACCCATCACGTTTGAACGGGAGATCAAGATGAAACAGTGGCTTGCCGCCACCCTGCTGGGTACCACCGCCATCGTCGCCTCGGCGCACGGCGGCCCCACCGAGCCGCCCTCGGGCGTGCTGTCGCTGAACGCGCAGGCCGTCGCCGAAGTACCGACCGATATCGTCCACCTGACGCTGGCCGCGGAACAGGAAGGCGCCGAGCCCGGTGCGATCTCGTCGGCGCTGTCGACGCGCACGCAGGCGGTGATCGCTCAGGCTCGCCGCGTGCAAGGCGTGACCGCGGAATCAGGCGGCTTCACCATCCACCCGAGCACCGACCGCAACGGCCGCATCAGCACCTGGCGCGGGCGTTCCGAAGTCATCCTGAAGTCGCGCGACTTCGCCGCGGTATCAAAGCTGGCCGGGGAAGTGGCCAACCAGATGCAGGTGCAGAACATCGCCTTCTCGCTGTCGCGCGAAGCGCGCGAGGCGGCCGAGACCAAGCTGGCCGAGCAGGCCATTGCTTCGTTCCGCAACAAGGCGCAGGCGAACACCAAGCTGTTCGGCTACAACAGCTATACCATCCGGGAAGTGAACCTGAACGAGACCGGCGTGGTGCCGCCGGTGCCGCGGATGTATGGGGCGGCCAAGGCGATGATGGCCGATGCTGGGGCGCCGGTGCCGGTTGAGGGCGGGAAGACGCAGGTGACGGTGTCGGTGAATGGGTCGGTACAGATGTTGAAGTAAGGCACCAACGCAGAAAAAGCGCGCGGTTTTGGGTGCTCCAAAGCCGCCCGAACTAGCCTAAGCAAGGTGTTCTCCCTCTCCCGCTTGCGGGAGAGGGAGAACACCGGCAAGCGCTCAAAGGCCCTCACAGCACCGCAAACTGCTCCCGCAACACGTTCTTCTGCACCTTCCCCATCGTATTGCGCGGCAGCTCCTCCACCACGTGCACGCGCTTGGGCACCTTGAAGTTGGCGATGCGGCTCTTGAGCGTGCCGATCAGCGCCGACTCATCGAACTCCGCACCCGGCTTCGTCACCACCACAGCCACTACCGCCTCGCCAAAATCCGCATGCGGCACGCCGATCACGGCGCTCTCGGCCACGCCCGGCATCTCGTCGATAAAGCTCTCGATCTCCTTCGGGTAGACGTTGTAGCCGCCCGAAATGATCAGGTCCTTGCTGCGCCCGACGATGGTCAGGTAGTTGTCCGGCACCTGGCGCTCGCCTGACTGGCTGACGATGGCGCCGCCGAAGCGACCCACGTCGCCGGTCTTGAACCAGCCGTCTTCGGTGAATTCTTCGCGCGTTTTCTCCGGCATGCGCCAGTAGCCCGTGAACACGTTCGGGCCCTTGACCTCGACGTTGCCGATCACGCCCGGCGCGCACGCCTTGCCCTCGCCATCGACCACGCGCACCGACACGCCCGGCAGCGGCATGCCGACGGTGCCGCCGATGCGCTCGCCCAGCGCCGGATCGTACGGGTTGGACACCAGCATCACGGTCTCGCTCATGCCGTAGCGCTCCAGGATGGTATGGCCGGTGCGCTCGCGGAAGGCGTCGAAGGTCTCCAGCAGCAGGGGCGCCGAGCCCGACACGAACAGGCGCATGCGGCGGCAGGTGTCGTCGTCGAAGCGCGGCTCCTGCAGCATGCGCACGTAATAGGTCGGCACGCCCATCATCACGGTCGAACGCGGCAGGAATTTGAGCACCTGTGCCATATCGAGCCTGGGCGCCCAGATCATCTTGGCACCGGCCAGCAACGCGCCGTGCGAAGCCACGAACAGGCCGTGCACATGGAAGATCGGCAGCATATGCAGCAGCACGTCGTCGCTGCGCCAGCCCCAGTATTCGTGCAGCGTCTGCGCATTGGATGCCAGGTTGCGGTGCGTCAGCATCGCGCCCTTGCTGCGGCCGGTGGTGCCGGAGGTGTAGAGGATGGCGGCGAGGTCGTCGTCCGTGCGCTCGACGGTCGTGAAGTTGTCGGACTTGGCGGCGGCGCGCGCCAGCAGCGAGCCGCTGCGGTCATCGTCCAGCGTGAACACGTGGTTGACGCCATGGCGGAATGCCACCTTGGACACCCAGCCGAAATTCTTGCCGCTGCACACCACCACCGACGGCTCGGCGTTGCCGACGAAGTAGTCGATCTCGGCCTCCTGGTAGGCGGTGTTCAGCGGCAGGTAGACATAGCCGGCGCGCAGCGTGGCCAGGTACAGGAACAGCGCCTCGGGCGACTTCTCCACCTGCACCGCCACGCGCGCGCCTTCAGGCAGGTGCAGCGAGGCCAGCAGGTTGGCCAGCTTGGCGGTGGCGCGGTCGAGGTCGTCCCAGCTGTAGTACAGGCCGTCATGCGTCTCGATGCAGCAGGCGGTGCGGTCGGCGGGAAAGCGGGATTCGAACAGGGCGAACAGGTTGGCGTTCATGGTGGGGATCGAACGAAAGACTGCGGAAATCGGGCGATAAACGGGATAAGCGGTCACCGCCCGGGGGCGGCAACCGCAGCAAGGCAGCATCTTACCGGGTCGCGCTAGGCTCCCCGGAATTGCGGCGGGCGGCGCGCGAGGAAGGCGGCCACCCCTTCCGCGTGGTCGGCGCCCTCGGCATAGGCGAAGTGAGCGTCGAGTTCGGCGGGCGACAGCGGTGCGGGCAGCGGCGCCAGGCGCAGGATGGTGGCCTTGTTGATGCGGGCCGCCGTGGGCGCACCGGCGGTGATGCGGCGCACGGTGGCATCGACCTCGGCCGTCAGCGCACCGGGCTCGACCACGCGCGTGAGCAAGCCCTTGTCGCGTGCCTCGGCAGCGTCGAAGACGCGGCCTTCGAGCAGGATCTCCAGCGTGGCCGCACGGCCTGCCAGCGCCAGCAAGCCTTGCAGCTCGCCCGGCGCCATCGGGAAGCCCAGCCGGTTGATCGGCACGCCGAAGCGGCTGTCCGAAGCGGCGATACGCAGGTCGCAATGACAGGCGATCTCCAGCCCGCCGCCCACGCACACGCCTTCGATCATCGCCACGGTCGGGAGCGGGCATTGCGCGATCGCCGCCAGCGCCGGCGCGATGGTGGCCATATGGTAGTGCCGCACCGCGGCTGCGTCGCCGCGCTCGGCGGGAAACTCAGCGATGTCGGCGCCAGCGGCAAAATTGCCGTCGGCGCCGCGCACCACCACGCAGCGCAGCGCGGTATCGGCCGACAGGCGCGCAAAGCCCGCGGCCAGCTCGCGCCACATCTGCGCGGAGATGGCGTTGAGCTTGCCGGCGTGCGACAGCGTGACGGTGGCGATGCTGTCCGCGGTGGCGAAGATGACGGTGCCGCTCATCTTGCTCAGTCGATCTTGGCGCCGGACTGCTGCACCACCTGCGCCCAGCGGCGGATCTCCGCGCGCTGGAATTGCGCGAACTGCTCCTGGGTGAAGGCCGGCGTCTCGGAGCCGTTGTTGAGCCAGACCTGCTTCAGTTCAGGCGAGTTCAGTGCCTTCTCGGTCTCGGCGTACAGGCGGTCGACGATTTCCTTGGGCGTGCCCTTGGGCACCCACATCGCATACCAGGTCGAAACCTCATAGTTCGGCACCCCGGCCTCGGCCGCGGTCGGCACATTGGGGAAGGCTGCCGAGCGTTTGTTCGAAGCCACCGCCAGCGCCTTGATGCGGCCGGCGCGGATATGCTGCGCCGACGAGCCCAGGCCGTCGAACATCAGGTCGACCTGGCCCGCGATCAGGTCGGACAGCGCCGGGCCGGCACCCTTGTACGGGATATGGGTGATGAAGGTCTTGGTCTGGATCTTGAACAGCTCGCCGGCCAGGTGGTGGGCCGAGCCGTTGCCGGCCGAGCCGTAGTTGAGCTTGCCGGGATTGGCCTTGGCGTAGGCGATCAGTTCCTGCAGCGTGTTGGCCTTGACGCGGTTGGGGTTGACCACCACCACCTGCGGCGGCTGGGCGATCACCGTGACGGGGATGAAATCCTTCTCGATGTCGTAGTCCAGCTTCTTGTAGAACGACGGCGCAATCGCGTGGTGGGCGCCGCCGATAAACACCGTATAGCCATCCGGCGCGGCCTTGGCCGCGATGCTCGCGCCGACCGTGCCGCCGGCGCCGCCGCGGTTGTCGATCACGAACTGCTTGCCGAGCTGCTTGGACAATTGCGCGGTCAGCGGCCGCGCAAAGGCATCGGTGCCGCCGCCGGCGGGGAACGGCACGATCACGGTGACGGGCTTGGACGGCCAGGTGTCCGCATGTGCGGCGGGTGCCGCAAGCATTGCGCCGGCACTGATGCCTGCCAGACCCAAAGCCATGCCGGCTGCCCGCGCGGACGCGGCCAGGCTGAACTGACGACGATTCATCTTGTGTCTCCTCTCTCTTCTGCGGAAAGTCAATCCGATGGCCGCGGCGAACCTGCTGCGGCTTGATTTGCTACTTAAGTCCCGACAAGAAAACACGGCGCGCCAGGCGCCGCCTGTGCGGGGGCGATCCCCGTGACCGGACCAGGGTCACAGCAGCTTCCCGACGCTACGGCTGATGCGCGGGTTGCCTGCGCCCAGGCGAGCCAGATTGTCATCCAGCGCCTCGGGCACGTAAAGGTAATTCACCATCATGCCGCAGCTCTGGCTGCGGCCTTTGCGCGACAGGTCGGCAGCCCAGTTCAGGCGTTCGACGCAGGCGCCGTTGCCCAGGTGGAAGCGCGCCACGGGGTCGGCCGGCATGGCCTGGTTGCGTTCGCGCACCAGGTAGTGCGCGGCCAGGGTCATGGCGGTATCGCGGGTCACCGCGTCGGCGGCATCGGGCGCCAGCGCCTCCAGCCATGCCGCGCCGTCCGCTGGCACGTTGCCGTGGCGCTCGCTCCAGCGTGCCACGCGCTTGTCGCCGAGCACTTGCGACACAGCCGCGCCGTCTTGCTTGCGCAGCCAGTCGGCAAATCCGGGGATCGGCGACAGCGTCGCAAACTGCTTCACTTTCGGGAATTCGCGCTGCACCTCCTCGATCACGCGCTTGAGCAGGAAGTTGCCGAAGCTCACGCCGCGCAGACCCGCCTGGGTATTGCTGATCGAGTAGAAGATCGCCCATTTGACGCGGCGCAGGTCTTCCAGCGGCGCGGCCTCGTCGAGCAATGTATGCACATTGGCGGCCATCTCCGGCGCGAATGCCACCTCGACAAAGATCAGCGGCTCGCGTGGGATGCGCGGGTAGAAGAACGCATAGCAGCGGCGGTCCGAGTCGAGCCGGTTGCGCAGGTCGGTCCACGAGGCGATCTCGTGCACGGCTTCGTAGCGGATCAGCTTTTCCAGCAGCGACGCGGGCGAGTCCCAGGTGATCGGCTGCAGCTCCAGCAGGCCCACGTCGAACCAGTTGGAGAACAGCGCCTCGAGGTCGTCGTCGAGCGCGCGCAAGCCGGGCACGCGGCGCTGCCAGCGCAGCATGTCGGCGCGCAGCTGGATCAGGAAGTGCAGGCCGCAGGCGCTGTTGCCGCGCTGGCCGTGCAGCGCTGCCAGGCGCTTGAAGAAGCGGATGCGGGCGTTGGAGAGCGCCTGGGTCAGGCCGGAATGTCCGGTGTGCGCGCGGGCACTGCGCGCGCCTTTGTCGCTGTCCGCCGCAGCTTCGTCGCTGCCGCTGCTGCTGGCCACCTCGGCCAGCACCGCCAGCATGCCCCGCCGCGCGGCCTCGCCGGCCGCTTCGTACTCGGCTTGCCAGGCGTGCGCGGCGGCGTTGGCGGCGCCATCGGTCAGGCGCGCATCGAAGCACAGCCGCAGCTGCTCGCGCTGGCGCCGCGCCGCGCGCGGCGGCAGCGGCGCCTCGCCATCGGCAGGCGTGGCGGCGGCGGGTGCCTTGTTTTCGCCCTCGCCCTTGCGCCCCCACCAGCGGCCCAGCCGCGACAGGAAATTCGTGCCCGCCGGCTCGCTCTCGCCCAGCGGCGCGCTGATTTTCTGGTCAACCGTGTCGAAGGAATTCATGCCTTGCCTGCCTTGGTGCATCGATCGGAACGTGAAGGAACTGGCTGTTTCCATTGCGGCGTGCGTGCCCTGCCCCTACTCCTCGCCAACCGCAAGGCGGCGCGCGGGCGGCGCACGGCCGGCCTGCCCATCGGCGCCGCCGGCATCGAGCGCCTTGAGCGCGGCGCGCTGGCGCAGCAGGTGGGTCTTCATCATCGCCTCGGCGCCTTCCGCGTCACGCGCCTTGAGCGCGGCGAACACGGACAGGTGCTCGGCGCAGGATTCGTGGATCCGGCCTGGCAGCTTCAGGCTCTTGTGGCGCGACAGCCGCAGCACCTTGCGCAGGTCTCTGATCAGCCCCGACAGCCAGCGGTTGCCCGCCAGCCGCTGGATCGCTTCGTGGATCTGGGCATTGGTCTCGTAGTAGGCGTCAATGTCGCCCGCCTGCGCGTAGCGCGCCAGGTCGGCATGCAGGTCCTCGAGCGCGCCCAGGTCGGCGCGCGTGGCGTTCTGGGCGGCCTCGAAGGCGCAGCGGCCTTCCAGCAGCGCCATCAGCGGGAAGATCTCGTCCAGGTCCTGCTCGGACAGCTCGTTGACGAAGCAGCCGCGGCGCGGCTCCAGCCGCACCAGCCCTTCGGCGGCCAGCACCTTGAGCGCCTCGCGCAGCGGCGTGCGCGAGATGCCCAGCGCTTCGGCCATCGCGCTTTCGTCGACCCAGGCGCCGGGCGCGAGCGTGTGCGCGTCGATCATGGCGCGCAGCCGGTCCGCCACTTCCAGGTACAACGCCTGCTGGATGATGCGCATGCCCAACCCCGGGATGAATGCGAGGATCGAGGGACCTCGATCCGATTCTGCACCGGTCACGCGAATGCGCCCCGGTCGTCATAATTCATAATTATGGATTAGGGCGCGAACGAGACAAGGAATTTCGATGTTGCGGCGCAAAATCAGCCCAGATAGGGATTTGCGGTATTCGGCGTGGGGATTTGGCTGCCGGAGAATGCGCCGGCGGGAGAGGTGCGGCGGACGTTTCCCAGCCTCCCTGCAAGGAAACGTCCGCGCCTGAAAGAACTGCCAGAACTGCTTTCTCATCGCAGGCAGGCACTGACAGCAGTGTCCGCCGCGTGGGTCATTGAACAACCTGGCGCTGGCCCGGCGCCACCCCTTGAAAACGCGCTGACGCGCGGATTTTCCCGTTTGCCCTTGTATTCTCGTGAAGCGCGCTGGCTGTGCCGCCCTTGCGGGCCATGCCTGACCCTCCCTCGCGCTCCCGTTGGCGGCCTGTGGCATGCCGCTCATCTTGTAACAGGATCTATAGCGATTAACGTGCCAGAGATGCTAAGTCTCTGATTTAATTGATGACTGCTATTCGAAACTTGTTACAGAATACGTCTAGTGTAACAGGATGTTTCTGGAGTGTTACGAGGGTTTTCCCATAATGTCCGTGAAACAAGCCGGCTGGCGGCAATTGCATATGCAAAATGTGCCGTAGCCTTTGTTTATCGATGCGAGTATGTGTGCGGCACGCCGCAAAGGCAGCAAATCATTTGGTTTCATAAATGGAGCGGATCAGGCGCCGCTTTTCTCTTTTCGTCGCTTTTCCAACACACCCGGAGCTTGTGCCATGAACGCTGGCAGTAGCGATTTCACCCTTTCCGCCACGCCGGACTCCCCCGCCAGCGCGCCGGCCCCCGATCCGCGCGATGGCGAGCTACGGCCCCTGGGCCTTTCCTTTACCGGCACGGGCTCGGAGTACTTCCGCATCTGGATCGTCAATGTGCTGCTGAGCATCGTCACCTTCGGCATTTATTCCGCCTGGGCCAAGGTGCGCACGCTGCATTATTTCTATCGCAATACCCGCCTCGACGGCGCCAGCTTCGATTACCACGGCAAGCCTTCGGCCATCCTGAAGGGCCGGGCCATCGTGGTCGCGCTGGCGTTCGCGTTCCAGATCGCGACCAATGTGTCGCCCTTCCTTTCGCTGGCGATGCTGGTCGCGCTGCTGGCAGTGTTCCCGCTGCTGCTGGTGCGCTCGCTGCGCTTTCGCATGGCCAATTCCAGCTACCGCGGCTTGCGCTTTGCCTTTGCCGGGCGCGATGCCGAGGCCTACAAGGTGTTCGTGCTGTGGCCGCTGGCGGCGGTGTTCACGATTGGCCTGCTGGGCCCGCTGGCACACCAGCGCTTCAAGCGCTACCAGCACAACCACACGCGCTTCGGCACGGCGCCGTTTGCCTTCAGCGCCGGCGCAGGCGATTTTTACGGCGTCTACCTGCGCGCCTTCGGCATGATGGTCGCAGTGGTGGCCATCGCGGGAGCCGGCAGCTTCGTGCTGGGCGCGACCGCATCTGGCAAGCTCGGCACGGCGCTTTCGTTTGGTATCGGCATCGCAGGTTTCTACCTGGCGCTGCTGGCGGTCAGCCCCTACCTGATGGCGCGCCTGCAGAACATCGTGTGGAGCCAGACCACGCTCGCGCCGCACGCGTTCCGCAGCGAGATCAAGGCCGGGCGCATGGTCTTTATCTTTCTTACCAACCTGATCGCCATCGTGCTGACGCTGGGCCTGTACCTGCCGTTCGCGCGGGTGCGCGCGGCGCGCTACCGGCTGGAATGCGTGACGATGCTGGCCGCCGGCCCGCTCGACAGCTTCGTCGCGGGCGAGGCCGAGCAAGTGGGGGCGCTGGGCGACGCGGCGGTAGACTGGTACGACATCGACATCGCGCTCTGAGCCCGGGCGCCCCATCGCCAGCACCATGATTCCAGTCACCTTCTTCGACGGACGCACCTCGCGCGCGCACCCCGCCACGCTGGCCGTGGAGGCGCAGCAGGCGGTGCTGCGCGACGACACCGGCGCCGAGCTGCGCCGTGCGCCGTTGTCGGACGTGCGCGTATCCGAACGCGTGCGGCGCGCGCCGCGGCTGGTCACCTTCGCCGACGGTGCCTTCTGCGAAATCGCCGACCACGCCGCCTTCGACCATATGCTGGCCGCAAGCGGCCATCGCGAAGGGCTGGTGTCGCGCGCGCAGAACAGCTGGCGCGTGGCCGGGCTGGCGCTGGCCGCGCTGCTGGCGGTGCTGGTGCTGGGCTACTCCGTGCTGCTGCCGTGGGGCGCGGGCACGATGGCGCGTGCGGTGCCGCCGCAGGTCGAGGCCCACCTCGGCAAGCTGACGCTGACGAGCCTGGACAATGGCATCGTCAAGCCATCGCAGCTGCCCGCCGCGGAACAGCAGCGCATCCGCTCGGGCTTCGCGGCGCTGGTACGTCCGCGCGACGCCGGGCATGAGTACCAGGTGCTGTTCCGCCAGGGCGGAGAACTCGGCGCCAATGCGCTGGCGCTTCCGGGCGGCACCATCGTGGTCACGGATGAACTGGTGAGCCTGGCCGGCACCGGCCCCGGCATGATGGGCGTGCTGGCGCACGAGGCCGGCCACGTGGCGCTGCGCCATGGGCTGCAGCAGGTGATCCAGGCATCCGCGCTGGGCGCGCTGTCGGCCTACCTGTTCGGGGATATCTCGACGGTGCTGGCCGGCGTGCCGGCCGCCATGCTGACGCTGCGCTATTCACGCGACCACGAGCGCGAAGCCGATGACTTTGCGATCGCAGTCATGCAGCGCAACGGCCTGCCGCCCGCGGCGCTGGCCGATGTGCTGGTCAAGCTGGAGAACCGGCGCGGTGCGGCGTCGGACGCCGAGGCAGGGCGCGGCCAGGACTTCCTGTCGACGCACCCGCAGACCCGCGCCCGCATCGAGGCCCTGCGCCGCGCCGGCAAGTAAGTGCTGCGGCGCCGGTCGCTCAGGCCACCGGCTGCGGCGCGTCCGCGCCGGGCTGGCGGCGATAGGCCCAGATCACCATGGCGATGCCGGCCAGGATCATCGGCAGGCTCAGCCACTGGCCCATCGACATCTTCAGCGCCAGCAGCCCGAGGAAGTTGTCGGGCTCGCGCGCGAACTCCGCGGCAAAACGGAACGCGCCGTAGCCGATCAGGAAAACGCCCGAGACCGCGCCCATCGGCCGCGGCTTGCGCGCGAACAGCCACAGGATGATAAACAGCGCCACGCCCTCGCCGGCAAACTGGTAGAGCTGCGACGGATGGCGCGGGATGTTGTCGCCCGCCTGCGGGAAGATCATGCCCCACGGCAGGTCGGTCGCGCGGCCCCACAGCTCGCCGTTGATAAAGTTGCCGATGCGCCCGGCGGCCAGGCCGCACGGGATCATCGGCGCGATGAAGTCGGTCACCTCCATCCAGTGGCGCCGGCGCAGCTTGCCGAACAGCCACATCGCCACGATCACGCCCAGGAAGCCGCCATGGAAGGCCATGCCACCTTCCCACACCTTGAAGATCTCCAGCGGGTGCGCCAGGTAGTACGACGGCTTGTAGAACAGCACGTAGCCCAGCCGCCCGCCCAGGATCACGCCCAGCACGCCGAAGAACAGCATGTCGTCCAGGTCGCGCGTGGTCCAGCCCTTGGCCGCGATATGCGGCTGGCGGATGCGCAGGCGCCCGAAGCCCAGGAACATGATGAACCCGGCCAGGTACATCAGCCCATACCAGCGGATGGCGAGCGGGCCCAGGTGGATGGCAACCGGGTCGAACTGGGGATGAATCAGCATGTTGGCCTGAATGGAGTTGGGGACGGGCCTGGGCCCGCATGTAGTCAGCGAGGGTCTTGCCCGGCGGTGGCGGTCGTCTCGTGCGCGAGCGCGGTCGCGATCTCGATGAAGGAACGCAGCACCGGCGCCACGCCGGCGGCGCCCGCCGCACCAGTGGACGCGCCATCGCGCCAGACCAGGCCGGTCTCGATCTGCGGCCCCGCCTCGCGCAGCGCCAGGTACGACACGCCGGTGCGGCGAAGGTTGCACAGCGACGCCGGCACCAGCGCCACGCCCATGCCGGCCGACACCAGGCTGACAATGGTCTGCATCTGGATGGCTTCCTGCGCGATCACCGGCGCCAGGCCCTCGCGCGCATAGTAGCCCGTAATGATGTCATAAAACGCCGGCGCGCTTCGGCGCGGGAAGATGATCAGCGGCTCGTGGGCCGCCTCGCGCAGCGAAACCGTGCCATTTGCCGCGAACGCCCCGCCGGCCGGCCGCCAGCCGTCCGGGACGGCCAGTACCAGCGGCTCGCTCACCAGCGGCAGGTAGGCCAGGCCGTGCGGCATGGCCGGGAGCTGCGGTCGGATCACCAGGCCGGCGTCGATCGCCCCTTCCATCAG
Source organism: Cupriavidus sp. DF5525 (assembly GCF_040149425.2). Lineage (NCBI taxonomy): Bacteria > Pseudomonadati > Pseudomonadota > Betaproteobacteria > Burkholderiales > Burkholderiaceae > Cupriavidus > Cupriavidus sp. DF5525. The sequence goes on from NZ_CP168265.1 coordinate 3,748,537, forward strand.
CGCTTCCAGCTGCACGTCGCTGGTGGCCTCGCGCAGCTGCAGCTGCACCTCGGGGTGGCGCGCCCGGAAGCGCCGCAGCAGATCGGGCAGGATGCCATAGTCGGCCGTGCTGACGAAGGCCAGCGACAGCGAGCCCACCTCCCCGCGCGCCAGCCGTTGCGCCAGCCCGGGCAGCGCCGCGGCGTCAGCCAGCACCCGGCGCACCTCAGGCAGCCACTGCTGGCCGGCCGGCGTCAGCACCACCGAGCGGCGCGTGCGCACGAACAGCTGCACGCCGATTTCCTCTTCCAGCGCCTGGATCTGCTGCGACAGCGGCGGCTGCGTCATCGACAGCCGGCGCGCCGCGCGGCCGAAATGCAACTCTTCGGCCACTGTGACGAAGTAACGCAGCTGGCGCAGGTCCAATCGGGCTCCTGATATGTTTTTCGACTCAATAAAGGTCAAATAATATATTTGACACACCAAAACGCAAGCGTCATCCTTTCGCCCACAACATCGCCGCCGTGCGCCGCTAGCACACGCAAGCCGGCACTGAAGATCCCCCGGAGATTCCCCACCATGGCATTCAACAAACGCTCGCAGAACATCACGCAAGGCGTGGCGCGTTCCCCCAACCGTTCGATGTACTACGCACTCGGCTACAAGAAGGAAGACTTCGACAAGCCGATGGTGGGCATCGCCAACGGCCACTCGACCATCACCCCCTGCAACGCCGGCCTGCAGCGCCTGGCCGATGCGGCCATCGACGCCATCAAGGCCTCGGAGGCCAACCCGCAGGTGTTCGGCACGCCGACCATCTCGGACGGCATGTCGATGGGCACCGAGGGCATGAAGTACTCGCTGATCTCGCGTGAAGTCATCGCCGACTGCATCGAGACCGCCGCGCAGGGCCAGTGGATGGACGGCGTGGTCGTGATCGGCGGCTGCGACAAGAACATGCCGGGCGGCATGATCGCGCTGGCGCGCACCAACGTGCCGGGCATCTACGTCTACGGCGGCACCATCAAGCCGGGCAACTGGAAGGGCAAGGACCTGACCATCGTGTCGTCGTTCGAGGCCGTGGGCGAATTCACCGCCGGCCGCATGAGCCAGGAAGACTTCGAAGGCGTGGAACAGAACGCCTGCCCGTCGACCGGCTCGTGCGGCGGCATGTACACCGCCAACACCATGAGCTCGTCGTTCGAGGCGCTGGGCATGTCGCTGCTGTACTCGTCGACGATGGCCAACCCGGACCAGGAGAAGGTCGACAGCGCCGCCGAATCGGCCCGCGTGCTGGTCGAGGCGATCAAGAAGGACATCAAGCCGCGCGACATCATCACGCGCAAGTCGATCGAGAACGCCGTGGCGCTGATCATGGCCACCGGCGGCTCGACCAACGCCGTGCTGCACTACCTGGCGATCGCCCATGCCGCCGAAGTGGAATGGACCATCGACGACTTCGAGCGCATCCGCCGCAAGGTGCCGGTGATCTGCAACCTGAAGCCGTCGGGCCAGTACGTGGCGACGGACCTGCACAAGGCAGGCGGCATTCCGCAGGTCATGAAGATCCTGCTCAAGGCTGGCATGCTGCATGGCGACTGCCTGACCATCACCGGCCGCACGCTGGCTGAAGAGCTGGAAAACGTGCCCGACACCACGCGTGCCGACCAGGACGTGATCCTGCCGATCGAGAAGGCGCTCTACGCCGAGGGCCACCTGGCCATCCTGAAGGGCAACCTGGCCGAAGAAGGCGCGGTCGCCAAGATCAGCGGCCTGAAGAACCCAGTCATCACCGGCCCGGCGCGCGTGTTCGAGGACGAGCAGAGCGCAATGGAAGCCATCCTGGCCGACAAGATCAACGCGGGCGACATCCTGGTGCTGCGCTACCTCGGCCCCAAGGGCGGCCCCGGCATGCCGGAAATGCTGGCCCCGACCTCGGCCATCATTGGCAAGGGCCTGGGCGAGTCGGTCGGCTTTATCACCGACGGCCGTTTCTCGGGGGGCACCTGGGGCATGGTGGTCGGCCACGTGGCGCCGGAAGCGTACGTGGGCGGCACCATCGCGCTGGTGCAGGAAGGCGATTCGATCACCATCGATGCGCACAAGCTGCTGCTGCAGCTGAACGTGGCGGACGAAGAGCTGGCCAAGCGCCGCGCCAACTGGAAGCAGCCGGCGCCGCGTTATACCCGCGGCGTGCTGGCCAAGTTCTCGAAGCTGGCGTCGACGGCGAGCAAGGGGGCGGTGACGGACTGATCGTCGTCCTGGTCATGTCAAGGAAAAAAAAGCCTGCGAGCGATCGCAGGCTTTTTTCCTGGAAAACCCGGAGGCTCAGTCCCCGCCCGGCGTCCTCTCAATCTCTTCCAGCGTCGCATCCAGCCACTCCACCAGGCGCGCTTCCAGCGACTGCGTCAGCTCGCTGGCCAGTTGCGCCGTCAGCGGTGCCAGCCGCGACTGCAGCGTGGCTTCGGTGTGGGCAGCGACCACCTGCGGCCACTCGGTGCGGAAGCGCATCATCACGCGCGTCAGCAACTCGGTGCGGACGGCGCGCAGGTCGTCTTCGCCCGGCTCCCCTGTATCTGCAGCCGATGCCGGTGCGATGCCCACGTCCTCCACGGCATCGCCCGTATCGCCGACATGCATGACCAGACCGGATTCGGCCATGCCGAAGGTATCGATCACCCCCTCCTGCGCAGCGGCAGCCGGCGCCGCCGTTTCGGCCGCTTTTTCCATATCAGGCAGGTCGACAACCTCGGTCAGCAACGGAATGCTGTCGTTCGGCCCGAGCCGCGGGATCACCCGCGAAGTGGTGCGTTCGCTCATGCGGCGTCTCCCTTGGGCTGGCCGATGTCGTGGTGCGTCAGCGGATAGCCGCGTTCGCGATAGAAGCGGTAGCGCTGGCGGCCGGCCTCGCGGGCCGCATCGCCGGCACCCACCACCTCGATCAGGCGTTCGAAGCTGGCGAATTGCGCCGGCGCCTCGTCGGCCAGGTTGATCAGCAGCTGGTGGTGCGGCACGCCCTCGGTGGTGGCGGCCAGCAGGATCGGCGTCACCGCCGCATTGGGGCTCTCGAGCCCGCAATGCGGCAGGAAGTCCAGCGCCGAAAACGTCCACAGGCGCGCGTCCAGGTCCGCCAGCTGCGCCGGCGCGCCGTGGATCACGACCTTCTGGCCGGCGCCGTAGGCCTTGCGGACCAGCCGGCAGACATAGCCGAGCACGTCCGGCACGTTGCTGTGGAAGTCGATGCGCGTCATGGACTTGTCGATGCCTGGGTTGCGCGCCGCGGTCAGGCCGCGCGGTCCATCAGGAACTGCGTCAGCATCGGCACCGGGCGACCGGTGGCGCCCTTGGCCGCGCCGCTCTTCCACGCGGTGCCGGCGATGTCCAGGTGGGCCCAGTCGTACTTCTCGGTAAAGCGCGACAGGAAGCAGGCCGCGGTGACGCTGCCCGCCGGGCGGCCGCCGATATTGCCCATGTCGGCAAAGTTGGACTTGAGCTGGTCCTGGTACTCGTCGTCCAGCGGCATGCGCCAGGCGGTGTCCATGGCGCGGCGGCCGGCCTGCAGCAGCTGGTCGGCGAGCAGGTCGGAGCGCGCGTACAGGCCGCTGTTGATATGGCCCAGCGCGATGATGCAGGCGCCGGTCAGCGTGGCGACGTCGATCACCGCGGCCGGCTTGAAGCGCTCGACATAGGTCAGCGCATCGCACAGGATCAGGCGGCCTTCGGCGTCGGTGTTCAGGATCTCGATGGTCTGGCCCGACATGCTGGTGACGACATCGCCCGGCTTGGTGGCGATGCCGCTGGGCATGTTCTCGCAGGTCGGCACCACGGCGATCACGTTCAGCTTCAGGCCCATTTCTGCCACGGCCTGGATGGTACCCAGCACCGAAGCCGCGCCGCACATGTCGTACTTCATCTCGTCCATGCCCTCGCCCGGCTTGAGCGAGATGCCGCCGGTGTCGAAGGTGATGCCCTTGCCCACCAGCACCACCGGTGAGTGCTTGGCGCCGGCGCCGTCATAGCGCAGCACGATGAACTGGGGCGGCTCTTCGCTGCCCTTGGTCACGGCGAGGAAGGCGCCCATGTTCAGCGCCTCGATCTGCTTGCGGCCCAGCACTTCGGCCTTGAGCTTGTGGCGCTTGGCGATGCCGCGCGCGGTGCTGGCCAGGTAGGTCGGGGTGCAGATATTGGACGGCAGGTTGCCCAGATCGCGCGTCAGTTCCATGCCGTTGGCGATGGCGGTGCCGCGCACTGCGGCCTGGGTGGCGGCGCGGGCATCGTCGCTGTCCACCGCGATCACGACCTTGCGCAGCGAGGACTTGTCAGTGCCGTTGGGCTTGCCGTTGGGCTTGCCGTTGGCGGCATTGTGCGCATTGGCACGTTTCAGGCCCGGGTGGCGCTCCAGCAGGCGGTAGCCGGCGTCGCGCACCAGCGTGATGGTGGTGATGACCGACCAGGCGACATCGCGCTGCTGCGGCGCCTGTTGCGCCAGGCACCACAGCGCCGAGGCCGCACGCGTGGACGACAAGGCACGCACGGCGGTGCGCACGGCGTCGGCAAAGGCCTTGTCCGAGAACTCGGCCTCCTTGCCCAGGCCCACCAGCAGCACCCGCGCGGCGCCCACGCCGGCGACTTCGTGCAGCATCAGGTGCGTGCCGCGCTTGCCTTCGAAGTCACCCTGCTTGACCAGCCGCGCCACCAAGCCCTTCGTGGCCACGTCCAGCGCCTTGGCCACGCCGGCAAGGTTCTGGCCTTCGAACAGGCCGACCACCAGGCAGTCGGTCTTGGTCGCCAGGAAACCATTTTGGCCGGCTTTGCTCCAATCCAGGGCTTTTGTGCTAAATTCCATCGCGCTTCCTTCCAGGGGCTCGTTAGACACGAAAGCCTCTATTATCCGCGATTTTCACCCGCGACCTGCCGCCGCTGATCCGCCCCGCTGACAGCCCGCTGTCTTGTCAGCTGTTCTCCCAGGCACATCTCGCACGGCACATCGCCCGCTCCGGCCGGCAGACCGGAACCGAACCCGCATGATCCTTCAACAAGCCCTGCGACGCGAGCTCGCCTACACCGCCGGGGCGGTGTTCCTGGTGATGCTGACCTTCATGCTCACGTCGCTCGTGATCCGCATCCTGGGGCTGGCCGCCAATGGCAAGGCCAGCCCCAACGACGTGCTGATGCTGATCGGCCTGGCCACCATCGGCTACCTGTCGATCCTGCTTTCGGCCACGCTCTTCATCTCCACCCTGATCGTGCTCACGCGCTGGTACAAGGATTCGGAGATGGTGGTGTGGTTCTCGGCGGGCATCTCGCTGCGCGACCTGGTCAAGCCGGTGCTGCAGTTCGCCGCGCCCCTCATCGTGCTGGCGCTGCTGCTGGGCATGTTCGCCTGGCCGTGGGCCAACCAGCAGAGCGCGCTCTTTCGCGACCGCTTCGAGCAGCGCGGCGTGATCTCGATGATCGCCGCCGGGCGCTTTATCGAGCCCGCCAAGGCCAACTACGTACTGTTCATCGAGGGCATCGACGCCGACATGAAGCATGCGCGCAATGTCTTCGTCGCCAATTCCGAGGCCGACAAGATCGGCGTGGCGCTGGCGCACCAGGGCAGCTTCGAGACCATGCCCAACGGCGACCGGCTGGTGGTGATGGAGAACGGCCGCCGCTATTCCGGCACGCCGGGCCAGATCGACTACCGCATCATCGAGTTCGAACGCTATGCGGTCAAGGTGGACAGCAAGCCGCCTGAGTCGGAGGCCAAGCTGCCGCCCAAGAGCCGCGACACCATCGACCTGATCCGCAATCCGACGCCGGAGAACCTGGGCGAGCTGGTGTGGCGCATCTCGCTGCCGATCCTGGCCTTCAACTTCGTGATGATCGCGATCCCGCTGGCCTACGTGAACCCGCGCCTGGGCCGCTACACGCCGCTGGTGTTCGCGGTGCTGATCTACCTGACCTACAGCAACCTGATCAACCTGTCGCAGTCCTGGGTGCGCTCGGGCGCGATCCCGTTCTGGCTGGCATGGTGGCCGATCCACCTGGCGGTGTTCCTGGGAGCGCTGATGCTGTTCCGCTACCGGCAAAACCGCAGCCTGGGCGGCTGGAGGGCGGTGTTCGGACTGCGCCGCCGCAATGCCGCGCCCACCGGAGGCCGGGCATGAGGATCCTGCGCGTCTATGAACGCTACTTCGGCCGGCTGGTCTACGGCGTGTTCGCCTTTATCCTGTTCGCGGTGCTGTCGCTGTTCGTGTTCTTCGACATGCTCAACGAGCTGGAGAACGTCAACAGCCAGTACACCTCGCTGGTCGCGCTGTTCCACGTGCTGCTGCAGGCGCCCACGCGGGTGTATGAGGTACTGCCGATTGCAGTGCTGATCAGCGCGATCTACGTGTTCTCGCAGCTCGCCAGCCAGTCTGAGTACACCATCTTCCGCGTGGCCGGCCTGAACACGCGCCAGGCGCTGTTCTCGCTGTTCAAGCTGGCGGTGCCGCTGGCGCTGGTGACGTTTATCTTCGGCGAGTTCATCGGCCCGCGCGCGGAGCAGTATGCGCAGAAGATCAAGCTCGAGGCGATCGGCGCGACGGTGTCCGCGGGCTTCCGCTCCGGGGTCTGGGTCAAGGACCGCGACAAGGACGCCACCGACGGCGGCGAGATCACCCGCTTCGTCAACGTGGCGGGGCTGCGTCCGGACCAGACCATCACCGGCATCACGATCTACGAATTCGATCCCGAGTACCGCCTGCGCGTGATCCGCGTGGCGCAGGAAGGGCGCTACCAGGGCGGTCAGTCGTGGGAACTGCAGAACGTCAGCGAGACGCGTTTTGCGGAGCTGGCCAAGACGGCGCAACCGACGCCGGCGGCACAGCCCGCCGCGCGCAGCGACGCGCTGGCGCCTGTCTTCCGTGCCGAGCAGATGAAGTTCCCGCGCGTGACCATGCATTCCGAGCTGACGCCGCAGATCCTGTCGGTGCTGCTGGTGACGCCCGAGCGCATGTCGACGCTGGATCTGTTCCGCTATATCCGCCACCTGCGCGACAACAAGCAGGACACGCAGCGCTACGAGATCGCGTTCTGGAAGAAGGTGATCTACCCGCTGACGCTGTTCGTGATGGTGGCGCTGGCCCTGCCCTTCGCCTATCTCCACGCCCGTGCCGGCGCGGTCGGCGTCAAGGTGTTCGGCGGCATCATGCTGGGGCTGTCGTTCCACTTGTCGAACACGCTGTTCTCGCACGTGGGGCTGCTGCATACGTGGCCACCGATCATCTCGGCGCTGGTGCCAGGCACGCTCTACCTGATGTTGGCGCTGCTGGCGCTGCGCTGGGTGGATCGTCACTGAGCCGGCACCGACGGACGCGCTGCCATGACCGCCTCCGCCCAGGCCCTGGTACTGTTCGCGCACGGGGCGCGCGATGCACGCTGGCGCGAACCGTTCGACCGGTTGCAGCAGAAGCTGGCCACCGCCCTGCCCCATTGCGAGGTGCGGCTGGCCTTCCTCGAACTGATGTCGCCCGGCCTGCCGGAATTGCTGGCCGATCTTGCGGCAAGCGGCGTGGCCGAGGTTACGGTGGTGCCGGTGTTCTTCGGCCAGGGTGGTCACCTGCGGCGCGACCTGCCCGCGCTGCTCGACCAATGCAGGCAAACCCAACCCGGCCTGCGCATCCATTGCGCCACGGCGGTGGGCGAAGCGGATGCGGTGCTGGACGCGATCGCGGCCTACTGCATCGCCTCGCTGCCAGCCGCCGCTACCGGACAGGCCTGACCCTGACCCGCGTGCCAATGACAAAAGCCCTGTGACGGCGACATGCCGTCACAGGGCTTCTTGTTTTTCGGGGACTGCGCGGAGTCAGGCGGCGCGCGGCGTACGGTCGATGGTCTCGCCAGCGTCGTCGCGCGGCGCTTCCGTCGCGCGCGCGGCCAGTGCCGCGCCGATCATCAGCAGGCTCGGCTGCACCGGATCGATCCAGGCCGCCGCTTCTCCCGCCGCCATCTGGCCAAGCGTGAATTCACGGCTGCGCTGCTGCGGCGTGGTGGCGGCTTCGACCACCCATGCCGGCGTCGACGCCGGCTTGCCATGCGCGATCAGTTGCGCGGCAATCGAGGCGGCCTGGTCGCGGCCCATGTAGTAGACCAGCGTATCGGCCTTGACCGCGGCCTCGATATCGGCGGAGCCTTCACCGTCCGCCGCCTTGGCCTGGGTGGCAAAGGCCACGCTGCGCGACACGCCGCGCTTGGTCAGCGGCTTGCCGATCGCCGAGGCGGCGGCCAGCGCGGCGGTAATGCCCGGCACCACCTCATACTCGATGCCGGCGGCTTCCAGCGCCTGCAGTTCCTCGTCGGCGCGGCCGAACAGCATCGGGTCGCCGCCCTTGAGGCGCACCACGCGCTCGTACTTGCTGGCGAGGTCGACGATCTGGCGGTTGATGAACAGCTGCGCGGTGGAGCGCTGGCCGCAGCGCTTGCCCACCTCGACCAGCTCCGCCTGCGGACACCAGGCCAGCATCTCCGGCGACACCAGTGCATCGTGCAGCACCACCTGGGCTTCGCCCAAAAGCCGTGCACCACGCACCGTAATGAGGTCTGCCGCACCGGGGCCTGCCCCGATGAGGGTCACCTTGCCGTAAGTCTTCTGAGCCTGCTTGTCCATCTGTTGCCCCTTCCCGTTCGTTACCGATCAGGAGAATGCACGGATCATGCCCGCGGCCACCGTGTGGTTGGTCGCTTCGTCGATCAGCACGAAGGCGCCCGTTGCCGGGTTGTCGCCATAGGCATCGCACACGATCGGCTTCTGCAGCGAGATCTGCACCGAACCGATATCGTTCAGGCGGATGTCATGGCGGCCGGTTTCGTGCGACAGCGTATGCACGTCCAGCACGCGGTCCACCGCCGACACGCGCGCGAACACGCTGGCCGTGGTGTGCTTGAGCACGTACTTGCGCGCCGGGTTCAGCGACTCGTCGTCGAACCAGCACAGGTCCGCCTGCAGCTTCTTGGCCGGCGCGGTGGCGGCATCGGCGGCGACGAACATGTCACCGCGTGATACATCGACGTCCTCGGCCAGGCGCACGGTGACCGTGTCGCCGACATTGGCGGATTCGGCGGCGCCGTTGGGCGTCAGCACTTCGGCCACCACCGCCTCGCGGTTGGCGGGCAGCACGCGCAGCTTCTGGCCCACGCGCACGGTGCCGGCTTCGATACGGCCGGCATAGCCGCGGAAGTCGTCCGACTGCGAACCGTCCTGACGGATCACCAGCTGCACCGGGAAGCGCAGCGCGGCGTCATCCTCGGGCGCGGCCTCTTCCACCGGCAGTTCTTCCAGCAGCGGCAGCAGCGGCTCGCCCTGGTACCAGGGCATGGCATCGCTCTCGTGCACGATGTTGTCGCCGCGCAGCGCCGACACCGGCACGTAGCGCACGTCCTTCAGGCCGAGCTGGGCGGCCAGTTCGGTGTAGGCGGTGCGGATTTCGTTGAAGCGCTGCTCGCTGTAGTCGACCAGGTCCATCTTGTTGACGGCCACGATCACGTGCCGGATCTCCAGCAGCTTCAGGATGGCCGAGTGGCGCTTGGTCTGCGCCAGCAGCTCGGCACGGCCGTCGGTGACGGTGACGCGGGTGGCATCGACCAGCACGATGGCCGCGTCCGCGGTCGAGGCGCCGGTGACCATGTTGCGGGTGTACTGCTCGTGGCCCGGCGTGTCCGCGATGATGAACTTGCGGCGCGCAGTCGAGAAGTAGCGGTAAGCCACGTCGATGGTGATGCCCTGCTCGCGCTCGGCTTCCAGGCCGTCGGTCAGCAACGAGAAGTCGATCTGCTCGCCGGCGGTGCGTTTGTTCTTGGCGTTGGTCAGCGCGGTCAGCTGGTCGGACAGCACGGCCTTGCTGTCGTACAGCAGGCGGCCGATCAGCGTGCTCTTGCCGTCGTCGACGGAGCCGGCGGTGATGAAGCGCAGCAGGCCTTGATGAGTTGCTTGGTGAGTCATGTTGAATTCCTTTGCTGCGTCCGGGATCAGAAGTAGCCTTCTTTCTTCCGGCGTTCCATCGAGGCTTCGCTGGTCTGGTCGTCCATGCGGGTCGCGCCGCGCTCGGTGATTTCGGTCACCGCGGTCTCGGCGATGATCGCTTCCGGCGAATCGGCAACGCTGGCCACCGGGCAGGTGCAGCTGATGTCGCCGACGGTGCGGAAGCGGACCGACAGCACTTCGCTGACGTCGCCGTCCTGCTTGGGGGTGATTGGCGTGACCGGCACCAGCAGGCCGTTCTTGCGCACCACTTCACGCTGGTGCGAATAGTAGATCGGCGGCAGCGCCAGCTTCTCGCGGGCGATGTACTGCCACACGTCCAGCTCGGTCCAGTTCGAGATCGGGAACACGCGCATCTGCTCGCCCTGTGCCATGCGGGCGTTGTACAGGCTCCACAGCTCGGGGCGCTGGGCCTTCGGGTCCCACTGGCCGAACTCGTCGCGGAACGAGAAGATGCGTTCCTTGGCGCGGGCCTTCTCTTCGTCGCGGCGGGCACCGCCCATCAGCGCGTCGAACTGGTGCGCCTCGATGGTTTCGAGCAGCGTCACGGCTTGTGCGGCGTTGCGCGAATCGGTTTCCTTGCGCAGGCGCACGGTGCCGCGCTTGATCGAGTCTTCCACATGGCCCACCACCAGGCGCGCACCCAGTTCGGCGACGCGCTGGTCACGGAATTCGATCACTTCCGGATAGTTATGGCCGGTGTCGATATGCACCAGCGGGAACGGCAGCTCGACCTTGCGGTCGCCCAGGCGGAACGCCTTCAGCGCCAGGTGCAGCATCACGATCGAGTCCTTGCCGCCGGAGAACAGCAGCGCCGGGTTGCGGCACTCGGCCACCACTTCGCGGATGATGTAGATCGACTCGGCTTCGAGGCGGTCGAGATGGTCGTTCTGTACCTGCAACAGGTGCGCCACGCTGCTGGTGGCTTCTGCGATGTCGTTCATGATGCCCATTTTTGTACCGGCCTCAATGCTTGATGTTCTGTTCGTGGAGCCCGCACTCTTTCGAGTCCTTGCTCTCCCACCACCAGCGTCCCGCGCGCACATCCTCGCCCGCGCGCACCGCACGCGTACACGGCTCGCAGCCGATGCTGGGATAGCCCTTGGCGTGCAGGTCGTTGATCGGCACGTTGTGGCGCTTCAGGTAAGCCCACACCTCCGGCTCGCTCCAGTCCGCCAGCGGGTTGAACTTGGGGATGCCGCGGGCTTCGTCCATTTCCTCGAACGGCAGCTCGGCGCGCGTCACGGCCTGCTCGCGGCGCTGGCCGGTCAGCCAGGCGTCGGCGTGCGACAGCGCGCGGTTGAGCGGCTCGACCTTGCGGATGCCGCAGCATTCCTTGCGCAGGTCGATGCTGTCGTAGAAGCCGTTCAGGCCATGCTTCTTCAGGTAGTTCTCGACCGCCTCCGCGTCCGGCGTGAACTGCTCGATGCTGTACCCGTAGTGCGACTGCACCTTGTCCAGCACCGCCAGCGTCTCGGCGTGCAGGCGTCCGGTCTGCAGCGTGAAGACACGGATGCCAGCGCGCACGGCGGGGGTACCGCGCAGGATGGCATCAGTCAGCACCATGTCTTCAGCCGCGAGGCTCGAGGCAAAGCGCGCGCGGAAAAAGCGTGTGGCGATTCCGGCCAGGCGCTCGCCCAGCTCGCGTTCCTTCTGCTCCAGCGCTTCGATGCTGCCGGTGTACTCCGGCGCCACCCACAGCGCGGGCGGCCGCAGCCCCGACACCGCGCCGGCGTCGACCACCGCGATCTCGCTCAGCACCGTGCTCATGCCGTTTCCTTCGGCTGCACGGCGCCGCCTTCGGTGCGGGCGCGGCGGAACAGCGGCAGCGGCTCGTCGACCGAAGCCTGGTAGGTCACGGTGAACTCGGTGAAACCCTTGATGGCGTCGTCGATGCTCTTGTCGGCGCGCACCGCGAAGGCGTCGAAGCCGCAGCGCTTCATGAAGTTGAGCTGGTCGCGCAGCACGTCGCCGATGGCGCGCAGCTGGCCGTTCCACTTATAGCGGGTGCGCAGCAGGTAGGCGGTCGAGAAGCCGCGGCCATCGCGGAACACCGGGAAGTCCACCGCCACCAGCGACACGCGCTCGAAGTACTGGGCCACGTCGCCCGGCTCGTCTTCCGGAGCCAGCCACACGCCGGTGCGGGCCACGTCGCGGCCGGCCAGCAGCGCTTCGTGGGCCAGCCACACCGACAGCGGGAACAGCACGGCGTCCTGGCTCTGCACGGCGGCAGCGATCTGCTCGTCGGTCAGCGGTTGTTCGGCGGTGCCGCGCAGCACGGTCCAGTTATCTTCGACGATGACCGGGACGACATTGGCGCCGTCGCGTTGCAGTTGAATAATCTTTGCCATGTTCAGTCTCCGGTCCTCAGGCCTCAGCGCGCTCGCGCGGCTGCTTGTCGGCGTACACGCGTTCCTTGAACGGCGCGATGCCGATGCGGGACAGAGTTTCGATAAAGCGTTCGTCCTCGATGCGGTTGGCAACGAAGGTGTCGATGATGCGGGTCACCACCTCGGGCATTTCCTCGGCGCTGAACGACGGGCCGATCACCTTGCCCAGCGCGGTCTTGTTGCCCTGGGCGCCGCCCAGCGTGACCTGGTACCACTCCGAACCGTCCTTGTCGACGCCCAGCACGCCGATGTTGCCGACGTGGTGGTGGCCGCAGGCGTTGATGCAGCCCGAGATGTTCAGCGAGATCTCGCCCAGGTCGTAGACGTAGTCCAGGTCGTCAAAACGGTCCTGGATCGCCTGCGCGATGGGGATCGACTTGGCGTTGGCCAGCGAGCAGAAGTCGCCGCCCGGGCAGGCGATGATGTCGGTCAGCAGGCCGATGTTGGGCGTGGCCAGGCCAGCCTTCTTGGCCAGTTGCCACAGCTCGTACAGGTCCTGCTTCTTCACGTCCGGCAGCACCAGGTTCTGCTCGTGCGCCACGCGCAGTTCGCCAAAGCCGAAGCGGTCGGCCAGGTCGGCCACGGTCTCGATCTGCGTGTCGGTGGCATCCCCCGGGGGCGAGGCCACGCCCGGCTTGGTCGACAGCGTCACCGCGGCGTAGCCCGGCACCTTGTGGCCGTGCACGCTGCGGCTGACCCAGCGCGCGAAGGCCTTGTCTTCCAGCAGGTGCTTCTCGTACGAGGTGTCGGTATCGGCCAGCTTCTCATAGGCCGGCGGCGCGAAGTACTGCGCCACGCGGTCGAACTCGGCCTGCGTCAGCGTGGCGGGGCCGTCCTTGCTGTGCTGCCATTCTTCCTCGACTTCCTGCGCGAACTTCTCCACGCCGATGGCCTTGACCAGGATCTTGATGCGGGCCTTGTACTTGTTGTCGCGGCGACCATAGCGGTTGTACACGCGGATCGCCGACTCGACGTAGGTCAGCATGTGCTGCCACGGCAGGTCTTCCTTGATCACCGAGCCCAGGATCGGCGTGCGGCCCAGGCCGCCACCGGCCAGGATCCGCAGGCGCACTTCGCCGTCAGCGTTCTTGTAGGCATAGATGCCGATGTCGTGCATCTGCACCACGGCGCGGTCGTCGGCCGAGGCGGAGATGGCGATCTTGAACTTGCGCGGCAGGAAGGCGAATTCCGGCTGGAAGGTGCTCCACTGGCGCAGCAGCTCGGCCAGCACACGCGGGTCCACCGACTCGTCCGGCGCGACGCCGGCGAAGTGGTCGGTGGTGATGTTGCGCACGCAGTTGCCCGAGGTCTGGATGGCGTGCATCTCGACGCTGGCCAGCTCGGCCAGCACGTCGGGCACGCGCTCCAGCTCCATCCAGTTGTACTGGATGTTCTGGCGCGTGGAGAAGTGGCCATAGCCGCGGTCATACTCGCGCGCGATATGGCCCAGCTTGCGCATCTGGTTCGACGACAGCAGGCCGTACGGAATCGCCACGCGCAGCATGTAGGCGTGACGCTGCATGTACAGGCCGTTCTGCAGCCGCAGCGGCAGGAACTCTTCCTCGGTCAGCTCGTCGGACAGGCGGCGGCGCACCTGGTCACGGAACTGGGCGACGCGCTCGGCGACGATGCGCTGGTCATATTGGTCGTACTGATACATGGCGGGGTCCGTTCAGTATTCGTTGAATTCAGGAAACGAGCTTGATGGCGACCAGCGTCAGCGTGGTTGCCAGTGCGGCACGCACGAGCCGTTCGGGCAGCGCCCGCGACAGTTGCGCGCCCAGCCAGATGCCGGGGATCGAGCCCACCAGCAGCGCCAGCAGCAAATTCCAGTCGACCGTGCCGAGCCACACATGGCCCAGCCCGGCAATCGCCGTCAGCGGGACGGCGTAGGCAATGTCGGTACCGGCGACTTCGGCCGGCTTCATATGGGGGTACAGCAGCAGGATCAGCGTGGCGCCGACCGCGCCGGCGCCAATCGACGATACCGTCACCAGCACGCCGATCACGGCACCGACCGCGATGGTGGCAATGACCTGGGCGCGGCCGTGCAGCTGGAAGCGCGGATTGCGTTCCAGCCAGGCCAGCATCTGCTTGCGGAACAGCAGCGACAATACGGTCAGCAGCACTGACACGCCGATGGTCACGCGGATCGCGTGCAGCCACTGGGCGTTGAGTTCACCTGCGCTCTTGAGCACCAGGATCGCGGCCACCGCCGTCGGCAGGCTGCCGATGCACAGGCGCCGCACCACCTGCCACTGCACATGGCCGTGGGCGCGGTGCGCGATGGTGCCGAAACCCTTGGTGATGGCCGCGAAGGCCAGGTCGGTGCCGACCGCGGTCGCCGGCGAGAAGCCGAACAGCAGCGTCAGCAGCGGCGTCATCAACGAGCCTCCACCCACCCCGGTCAGACCGACGAGGACGCCTACAAACAGACCGGAAACGGTATAGGCAACAGACATGGAGGACTCGGCTGGGCCTGGCCAGTGGGTCTCGCATCACAAAGTGGCTGCTGCGAGAGGACGCACTGAGGGCAGGCTGTTCATTAACAAAGTTCGAGAATCGTAATAAACTGGCCTCATACCTCAAACTAATAAGAAGTTGTTTGTTTATACGAACCTAGATATATGAACCTGCACCAGTTTCGCTTCGTGCGCGAAGCCGTCCGGCAGAACTACAACCTGACCGAGGCCGCCAAAGCGCTCTACACATCACAACCCGGTGTGTCCAAGGCCATCATCGAGCTGGAAGAAGAGCTGGGCGTCGATATCTTCACGCGCCACGGCAAGCGCATCCGCAGCCTGACCGAGCCTGGGCGGCGCATTCTCAGCTCCGTGGAGAAGATCCTGCAGGAGGTGGAAAGCCTGAAGCGCGTCGGCATGGACTATGCGGCACAGGACCAGGGCAACTTCACCATCGCCACCACCCACACGCAGGCCCGCTACGCACTGCCTCGGGTGATCGGCGAGTTCACCAAGCGCTACCCCAAGGTGCGGCTGTCGATCCAGCAGGGCAACCCGACGCAGATCGCCGACATGCTGCTGCACGACCAGGCCGATATCGGTATCGCCACGGAAGGCATCACCAACGACAAGAACCTGGTGTCGTTGCCGGGCTACCAGTGGACGCATATGGTGATTACGCCACCCGACCACCCGCTGCTGGACAAGAAGCACCTGGCGATCGAGGACCTGATGGGCTACCCGCTGATCACCTACGACCCCAACTTCGCCGGGCGGCCCAAGATCGACAAGGCCTTCGAGCTGCGCCACCTGAAGCCCGACATCGTGCTGGAGGCGATTGACGCGGACGTGATCAAGACCTACGTGGAGATCGGCCTGGGCGTGGGCATCGTCGCCGGGGTCGCCTATGATGCGGAGCGCGACCGCAACCTGCGCGGGATCCCGGCCGGACACCTGTTCGGCAGCAATGTGACGCACCTGGCGGTCAAGCAGGGCGCCTACCTGCGCAGCTTTGTCTACACCTTCATCGAGCTGTTCTCGCCGACGCTGAACCGCAAGCTGGTCGAGCAGGCCATGTCCGGCGACCACGAAGCCTACGAACTCTGAGCGCGGCACGCTGCCGCCCTCTCTATATAAGAAGCAGACCAACCATGCATTGCATATCCATCACGCCGCACCGGCCGGAGGCCCTGTGAGCCCCGAGCGCGAACTGCCCCGGATCCACTGGACCGAAGACGGCGCCGAACGCAGCGCCGCCTGGCGCTCCGAAGCCGGCACCACGCCGCCGCGGCGCGTGGTGATCGCCGACGACACCACCAGCGCCGACACCGCCTACCGCCTGGCCTGCGAGGGCACCGCCCTGCTCTGGCGCGG
Source organism: Cupriavidus sp. DF5525 (assembly GCF_040149425.2). Taxonomy (NCBI): domain Bacteria; kingdom Pseudomonadati; phylum Pseudomonadota; class Betaproteobacteria; order Burkholderiales; family Burkholderiaceae; genus Cupriavidus; species Cupriavidus sp. DF5525. The sequence continues at coordinate 3,764,748 of NZ_CP168265.1, forward strand.
CGACTTCCAGAACGCGCGCCAACTGCTGCAGGCAATGGCCCGCCGCACCGAACGCAAGCCCAAGAAGGCCAGCCGGCCCGGCCAGAAGGCCAAGGCCGCGGCGCCGCACTCACCCACCGAGGCCTTCCACCTGCACCGGCTGGCGCAGTCGCAGCGCGCCCGCACGCTGGGCATGCTGCTGCTGCCTTTCGAGGCCGACCACAGCGTACCGCTGCGCCGCGCGCCGGACGTGCGCGAGGCCTGCGAGCAGGTCTATGGCCCGGCCGACGAACCCTACGTTGCGTCGATGCGCGAGCTGCTCGGCATGATCGGCGCCTATGAATGGCGCAAGAAAGGCGTGGAGATCCCGGCGCTGGAAGACCGCATCCACCCCTGGTACGGCGTGTTCTCGCCGGTGCGCGGCGAGTATGTCGACCTGGTCGCGGCCGAGCCGCTTCCGGCGAAGACGCTGGCCTTCGACATCGGCACCGGCACCGGCGTGCTGGCCGCGGTGCTGGCCCGGCGCGGCGTGAAGCGCATCGTGGCGACCGACCAGGACCCGCGTGCGCTCGCCTGCGCCCGCGAGAACATCGACCGGCTCGGCTATGCCGGGCAGGTCGAGATCGTGCAGGCCGACCTGTTCCCCGAAGGCCGCGCGCCGCTGGTGGTGTGCAACCCGCCCTGGGTGCCGGCACGGCCCAGCTCGCCGGTCGAGCGCGCGGTCTACGATCCGGACAGCGCCATGCTGCGCGGCTTCCTGCAAGGGCTGGCCGAGCACCTGGAGCCGGACGGCGAAGGCTGGCTGCTGCTGTCGGACCTGGCCGAACACCTGGGCCTGCGTCCGCGCGAGGAACTGATGGGCTGGATCGAGGCAGCCGGGCTGAAGGTGCTGGGCCGCTCCGATATCCGCCCGCGCCACCCGCGCGCGAGCGACGCCATCGACCCGCTGCATGCGGCGCGTTCCGCCGAGGTGACCACGCTCTGGCGTCTGGGCGCGCGCTGACGCGCCCCGGGCGTGCCCCTCGGGCAGAGTTCGGCTATCCTTTCCCGTCACATATAAGAACGGAGGAGACAAGATGCCGAACCTGCCCCGCCTGCTGCCCGCCGCCGTGCTCACCGCCCTGCTCTGCGCCAGCGCCACCGCGCTGGCTGACATCCGCGTCGGCATCGACGTATCCACCACCGGGCCAGCGGCCTCGATCGGCATCCCCTCCAAGAACACCGTGCTGATGTGGCCGCAGACGCTGGGCGGCCAGAAGGCGCATTACGTGATCCTGGACGACGGCTCCGACCCGGCCGCGGCGGTGCGCAACGTGCGCAAGCTGATTTCCGAGGAAAAGGTCGACGTGATCGTCGGCCCCAACATCACGCCCACCGCCATCGCCGCGCTCGACGCCGTGTCCGAGAGCGAGACGCCGATGGTGGCGATGGCGGCCTCGGCCGCCATCGTCGAGCCCCAGACCGACACCAAGCGCCGCTGGGCCTTCAAGATGCCGCAGAACGACTCGCACATGGCGACCGTGCTGACCGAGTACATGAGCAACCACGGCGTCAAGACCGTCGGCTTTATCGGCTTTGCCGACGCCTATGGCGAAAGCTGGTGGCGCGAGTTCTCGAAGCTGGCCGAGGTGCGCAAGATCAGGGTCGTTGCCAACGAGCGCTTCTCGCGCAACGACACCTCGGTGACCGGCCAGGTGCTCAAGCTGATGGCCGCCAACCCCGACGCGGTGCTGATCGCCGGCGCCGGCACGCCCTCGGTGCTGCCGCAGAAGACGCTGGGCGAGCGCGGCTACAAAGGCAAGGTCTACCAGACCCACGGCATCGCCACCTGGGACTTCCTGCGCATGGGCGGCAAGGACGTGGAAGGCACGCTGTTCCCGACCGGCCCGGTGGTGGTCGCGCGCCAGCTGCCCGAGAGCCACCCGGTGCGCAAGGTCGCGCTGGACTTCGTCAACCGCTACGAGGCCAAGTACGGCGCCGACAGCGTGACCCAGTTCGCCGGCGACGCCTGGGGCGCATGGATGCTGCTCGACGATGCCACGCGCCGCGCGCTCAAGACGGGCGCCCAGCCCGGCACGCGCGAATTCCGCGCCGCCATGCGCGACGCGCTGGAATCCACCACCAACCTCACCATCCCCAATGGCGTGATGAACATGAACCCGAAGGACCACCAGGGCTTCGACCAGCGTTCACGCGTGATGGGGGTGATCCGCAACGGCAAGTTCGCCTATGCGGGCGAAAAGTAGCCCGCTGCCTCAAGCCTGAAAGGAAGCATTCGCATGACCACCACCCCCACCACCGTTGCCTTTATCGGCCTGGGCGCCATGGGCTCGCACATGGTCCGCCACCTGCTGGCGGCCGGCCATGCCGTGCGCGCCTTCGTGCGCCGCCCGGAGGCCGCCGAGGCCGCGCGCGCCATGGGTGCGGAACCGTACTTCACGCCGGCCGAAGCCGCGCGCGGCGCCAGCGTCGTCTTCACCAACGTGACCTCGTCCGAAGACGTGCGCGAAGTGCTGCTGGGCGAGCAAGGCGTGATCCACGGCGCCGCGCCCGGCACCATCTGCGTGGACCACAGCACCATCTCGCCGATCGTCACGCGCGAGATCGCGGCGGCGCTGGCCGCGCGGGGCATCGAGGCGCTGGACTGCCCGGTGTCGGGCGGCACCGCGGGCGCCGAGGCCGCCACGCTTACCATCATGGTCGGCGGCAAGCCCGAGATGCTGGAGCGCGTGCGCCCGCTGCTGCAACTGCTGGGCAAGACCATCACCCATATCGGCGACAACGGCGCCGGCCAGGTCGCCAAGCTGTGCAACCAGATCGCGCAGGTGGTCAATATCGAAGGCATCGCCGAAGCCATGCGCTTTGCCGCCGCACAGAACGTCGATACCGGCCGCGTGTTCGAGGCCATGGCGACCGGCATGGCGGGCAGCCGCATGCTCGACCTGATGGGCCCCAAGATGGTGGCGCGCAACTTCGCCGCCGGCATCGAGGCGCGCCTGCACGACAAGGACTTCGGGCTGGCGCGCGATATCGCCGAGGAAATCGGCCTGGACCTGCCGGCGATGCAGGCCACCTCGGCGCAGTTGCGCATGCTGATGGCCAACGGCTGGGGCAAGGACGATACGTCGTCGCTGCTGCGCGTGCTCGAGGACTGACCGACCCTGCCCTAGCGGCCCATCAGGCGCAGTACCGCGCGCGTCAGCGTGCTGTCCGCCTCGCTGAAGCCGTCGAGCACATTGAAGTGGTGGCAGCCCGGCAGCACGATATCGCTCGCTGCCGGGTGCCCCACGTTGGCCGGCCACGCCGCGCGCATCAGCGCATGCTGGCGCTGGTACTCGTCCGCCTCCAGCTCGCCCACGGCAAGCGCCAGCGGCGCTGCGCCGGCCGGCGGCATGAACGCCGGCGACAGGCGCGCGACATCCTCTTCCGACAGCCGCAGGTCGCACTGCAGGAAGGCCGCGCGCCGCAGCGGCTCCATGTCGTACAGCCCGCTGACCGAGAGCCCGCCCTTGACCAGGTCGACCGGCAGATCGGCGCCGAGCTCCGGCCAGCGCGCCGCCATCAGCATCGCCACCAGGTGGCCGCCGACGGAATGCCCGGCCACGAACAGCCGGTCCGGATCGTGCCCGAACTGGTCCGACTCGCGGTACAGCCAGGCAACGCTGTCCAGCACCTGCCGCACGATCTCCGGCACCGTCACGGACGGCACCAGCGAGTAGTTGACCACCGCCACCGCTACGCCCAGCGCCGGCAGCACGCTGGCGACAAAGCTGTGGTCGCGCTTGTCCAGCGCACGGAAATAGCCGCCGTGTACGAACACCAGCAGCGGCGGCAGCGATCCGTTCGCCCTCTGCGCCGGGAAATAGTCCAGCGTCTGGTCCTGCGGATGCCGTGCGCACGCGCCGGCATAGCTCAGGTCGGCGAGGAAGCCGCCGCGCTCGCGCACCTCGGCGGACCACTGCGCCCAGCGTGCCATATGCGCCGGGTTGTCCGGCACATTGGCGCGGTTGTTATATTCTCGGTCGTAGAACTCAGGATCCTGCGAGGGAAGGCTGGCAAGGCTCGCCAGCGAAGCTTGGTCGGTCATGGCGTTCGGTGCGTTGCGGTAGCTGGAAGGCCGGCGCCGATCGCATGACGTGCGCCGTGCCGGCGATCCTAACCGGATTTGCGTGCCGCAGGCCATCCGTGCCACTACCGTTTATCCATGGTCGTCAAACGCCACCTGCGCTCCGGCCGGGCCAGCCAGCTCGGCCCCCCGCCCCCACCCCCGGACAGTCCGGCCGCCACGCGCTGCCCCTTATGCGGCCGCGAACTGGTGCCGGGCCCCAGCACCGACCTGCACCATCCCGTCCCGCGCAGCCACGGCGGCCGCGAGGTCGTGCCGATGCACCGCGTCTGCCACCAGAAGATCCATTCCGTCTTCACCGAGGCCGAACTGGCGACCACCTTCCACGACTGGCACGCGCTGCGCCGCCACCCCGCCATGGCCGAGTTCATCCGCTGGATCGCCCGCAAGCCGCCCGAGTACTACGACCGCAACCGCACCGCCCGGGCCCGGCGCGGGCGTTGAACCAACCGGACGCCGGTTGTCGGGCGGGTGGATTTGCGGCATAATCCTCGGCTCAGCACGGCATCGGTTCCGATGCCAGACACCCTGCCCGGGTGGTGAAACAGGTAGACGCAGGGGACTCAAAATCCCCCGCCGCAAGGCGTGTCGGTTCGAGTCCGACCCCGGGCACCATCAAAAAAAAAAATCCTTTGCTTTGCATAATGCGCAATCGGCCTTGACCGAGACGCGTTCGTTGGCGAGGCGCAGCTAGCCAGAGCTCCCGTTATCTGAGCAGTCTCATCCCGGCGACGTTCGCTGCCTTGGCATCAAACGTCGCCGTGTATTCGCACTGCGCTTCGTGGCACGTCTTCTCGATCAGGCAGTCCGCAAAATCGGCCGACGAACCAGCGTACAGCCGCAACGCCTTCCAGACTGTTTCCGCCGCCTCGATTACCAGTTCCTTCGTTCGCAGCAGCGTCTCGATGACCTGTGCGATTTCACAACACTTTCGGTGAGTTGAATCAGCAGCCCGATGTCCGGGCCTACAAATGCTTTGAGGGCCACTATTCGGAAGCCCGATGTCGGACGGCGTCCACTAGCGCACCCTCCTCCCGCTTCCTATCCTATGGCATTGCCCATTCCATTCTCCCCCGGAGCGAACCATGAAGCGACTCACCCTCTCCGCCCTAGCCTGCGCCACCCTGCTTGCCGGCTGCGCCGGTGCCAACGTGGAAAACCTCACCCAGGCCGGCGGCAGCCTCTTCACCGCCGCTACCTTGTCGGACGCCAACGTCAAGACGCTGTCCGACCAGTCATGCGCGGAGATGGATAAGAAGAACACCCTCGCGCCTGCGGACAGCACCTACACCAAGCGCCTGGCCACGGTGATGAGCGGGCTTGGCAATACCGGCCTGCCGCTCGACGCCAAGGTGTACATGACCAAGGACATCAATGCCTGGGCGATGGCCAATGGCTGCGTGCGGGTCTACAGCGGGCTGATGGATTTTTTGAGCGACGATGAAGTGCGCGGCGTGGTGGGCCATGAGATCGGGCACGTGGCGCTCGGCCATACCAAGGCAGCGATGCAGGTGGCCTATACCGCGGCCGCTGCGCGCGGGTTGCTCGGGTCGACCAGCATCGCTTCGCTGACTGCGCTATCGTCGTCGCAGATTGGGGACCTGGCCGAAAAGTTCGTCAATGCGCAATTCTCACAGCGCCAGGAAACCGCGGCCGATGACTATTCGTTCGACCTGCTGACGAAGAACGGCGCCAACCGGCAGGCGCTGGCGACGGCGTTCCGCAAGATGTCGACGCTCGACGGCGGGCAGTCGAGCATGCTCAGTTCGCACCCGGGCTCGCAGGAGCGTGCCAAGCATATCGAGGACCGCCTGGCCAGGCAGCGCTGAGCCGCGCTCTGCCTCTCCACGTCCCACTGCCCATCTCCTCCATCGGGGATGCCAAATCAGCCCTGTGCGCCGATGCGGCAAAAGCCAACAGCAAGCTGAGGCAGCTTACTGTTGGCTCGCACGGACTGGCACGGATGGCGCATATCCCGGTGCCGCAAAAAGTGGGCAACCTTACCTTCGGTGGCGTCGCGGGCAATGAATGGTTCATCGCCGCCAGCACCTCGCTCTACCGCCTGCGGCTTGGCCAGCAAGTCGCCTGAGCTTTGCCGCGGCTGGCAGAGCGCTGTGCTCAGCGGGACTCGACGAACTCCAGCACCGTCGCCAGCATGCCGCGCAACGCCGGCTGCAGTGCCGAGGCACGCGCCTCGTCATAGGCGAACGGATACACCTCGCTCATATACGCGCACTGCGACAGCTCGAGCTGCACCGCGTGCACGCCGTCCTGCGGCTTTCCATACTGGCGCGTAATGTAGCCACCCTTGAAGCGGCCGTTCAGCACCGCGGTATGGCCCGGCACCGCGGCGGCCTGCTCCAGCAACTGGTTCGCCAGCATGGCATCGCAGCTGTCGCCGTTGGCCGTGCCGAGGTTGAAGTCCGGCAGCCTGCCTTCGAAGAAGCGCGGCAGCACCGAGCGGATCGAATGCGCGTCCCACAGCGCGATGGTGCCGTGTTCCGCTTTCAGTCGGGCCAGTTCCGCGGCCAGCGCCTCGTGGTACGGGCGCCAGATCGCGTCGCGGCGGGCGACGATCTCCGCATCGTCCGGGCCGTTGCAGCCGTCGGCGTACACCGGCGTCTTGTCGAAGGTATCGACCGGGCACAGGCCGGTGGTGTCCTGGCCGGGATACAGGTTGGCGTTATCGGGCGGCCGGTTCAGGTCGACCACGTAGCGCGAGTGCGTGGCGGCCAGCACCGATGCGCCCAGCTCGCGGGCAAAGTCGTAGAGACGTTCCAGGTGCCAGTCGGTATCGGGCACGGTGCGAGCTTCGGCGGTCAGCCGTTGCGAGACGGATGCCGGCAGGTGCGTGCCGACATGCGGCATCGATACCAGCAGCGGGCGCGTGCCACGGTGCAGGGTGAAGGCGGGGGTATCGGTGGAGAAGGACATGGTCTTTGCGATGCGGTGGGCGAGCGCCCGGTTTCAGTCGGCCATCAGGCTGGCGCGGGCCGCGATGAAGAGCCGGCCCGCGTCCGCCTGCAGCGGATGCGCGCCATGCTGCACGCGGCTACGGCCGGCGGTGCGGACATCCGCTAGTGTCTCATGACCGTGATTGGCGAACACGTGGTTGGCGAGCGCCTGCGCGCCGTCGAGCCCGGCCAGCGCGGGATGCGCGCCGTCCAGCACGACGAAATCCGCCTGCTGTCCCATTGCCAGTCCGCTTATGGCGCGGCCGCTGGCGCGTGCGCCGCCGGCCACGGCTTCCAGATACAAACGGTCGGCCACCTGCGCATGTGTGTCGGAGGCCAGCACGTTGCGCCGCTGCAGACCTAACCGCTGGCCGTACTCGAACAGGCGCAGTTCCTCGGCCACGCTGACACTGGCGTGGCTGTCCGAGCCGATACCCCATGCGCCGTGCTGCGCGAGGTAAGGCGCGGCTTCGAACACGCCGTCGCCAAGGTTGGCCTCAGTGGTCGGGCAGATGCCGGCCACCGCGCCGCTGTGCGCGAGGCGCCGTCGTTCGTCCCAATCCATATGGGTGGCATGCACCAGGCACCAGCGCGCATCGACTTCAACATGGTCGAACAACCAGGTGACCGGGCGCGTGCCGGACCAGGCGATGCAATCGTCGACTTCGCGCTGCTGTTCGGCGATATGGATATGGATGGGCGCCTGCGGGTCGATGGCCTTCAGGCCCGCCAGCGCGTGCGCCAGGCTGCCTTCCGGCACCGCACGCAACGAATGCGGTGCCAGCCCGAGCCGTGCGCCGGACTGCGCGCATACGGGCGCGAGCCGTTCCAGCAGGCGCAGCATCGCGTCGGTGTCGTGCAGGAAACGGCGCTGCTCCGCCAGCGGCGGCTTGCCGCCAAAGCCGGCGGTCTGGTACAGCACCGGCAGCAGCGTCATGCCGATGCCGGTGCGCTGCGCCGCGCGCAGCAGGCGCAGCGACATCTCGGAGGCGTCGGCATAGGGCTTGCCGTCGGCATCGTGATGCACGTAGTGGAACTCGCACACGCTGGTGTAGCCGGCGCGCAGCATCTCGATATAGAGCTGCGTGGCGATCGCCTCCAGCGTATCTGGCGACAGACGTTGCGCAAAGCGGTACATCAGCGTGCGCCAGCTCCAGAACGAGTCGGCGCCGGCCGGGTCGTCGCCCTGCGGACGGCTGCGGTACTCAGTGAGGCCGGCAAAGCCGCGCTGGAAGGCGTGTGAATGCAGGTTGGGCATGCCGGGCAGCACCGGGCCGACCGCGCGCGGCAAGCCGGCCGCAGGCGTGGCGTCGGGCTGCACGGTGGTCAAGCGGCCCTGTTCGTCCCATGCGAGTAGCACATCGCGCGCCCAGCCGGACGGCAGCAGTGCATAAGGTGCGAGAAGTTGCGTAGCGCTCATGCCGATGCGCCTCCGTGCGCGTGATAGACGCGGCCCTGACGCACCACCGTCACCACCGGGTTGCGGCCGAACCAGTAGGCCAGCTCAGCGGGCGAATCGATGCCCCACAGCGCGAAGTCGGCAACACGCCCCGCTTCAAGCTTGCCGTGCCGGTCGGCCGCGCCCAGCGCGCGCGCTGCGTGCACGGTCACGCCGGCCAGTGCTTCGGGCACGGTCAGGCGGAACAGCGTGCAGGCCATATTCATCATCAGCAGCAGCGACGTCACCGGCGACGTGCCCGGGTTGTGGTCGGTCGAGATCGCCATCGGCACGCCGTACTGGCGCAGCAGCGCGATCGGCGGCAGGTTGGTGTCGCGCAGGAAGTAGTAGGCGCCGGGCAGCAGCACCGCGACCGTGCCGGCCTCCGCCATCGCCGCAACGCCGGCTTCATCGAGATGTTCGAGATGATCGGCGGACAAGGCGCGATGGCGCGCGGCCAGTGCGGCTGCGCCGAGGTTGCTCAGTTGCTCGGCATGCAGCTTGACGCGCAGCCCGTGGCGCGTGGCGGCATCGAAGACGCGTTCGGTCTGGGCGATCGAGAAGCCGATCGATTCGCAGAATGCATCGACCGCGTCGACCAGCCCCTCCTCTGCCAGAGCCGGCAGCATGGTGTTGCAGACCAGGTCGATGTAGTCGTCGGCACGGCCCGCGTACTCGGGCGGCAAGGCATGCGCGCCAAGGAAGGTGGTGTGGACAGAGACACCGAACTGCTCGCCCAGCCGCCGCGCCACGCGCAGCTGCTTGCGCTCGGCTTCGAGGCTCAGGCCGTAGCCCGACTTGATCTCGAGCGCGGTCACGCCCTCGGCCAGCAGCGGCTGCAGGCGCGCGGCGGCCTGTGCGAACAGCGTGTCTTCGTCGGCGGCGCGGGTGGCGCGCACGGTGGAGACGATGCCACCGCCTGCGCGCGCAATTTCTTCGTAGCCGGCGCCCGCAAGGCGCATCGCGAATTCATCGGCGCGCTGGCCGCCGTAGACCAGGTGGGTATGGCAGTCGACCAGGCCGGGGGTGATCCAGGCCTCGTTGGCATCATGGCGCGGCAAGCCGCGGTACGCGTCCGGCATCTCGGCGGCAACGCCGAGCCACGCGACACGTCCCTGCTCGACAACCAGCGCGGCATCGCGGATCGCCTGCGCGGGGTCGGCATCCGGCAGCAGGTGGCAGTTGTGCCAGACGCCGTCTGCACTGGGGGCGGACGATACAGAGGTCAGCGTCATTGGCCCGGCTCCGTCTCAAGGGTGACGCAAAGGCACAGCGCTTCATCACCCACAGGTTCAAACGGTTGCGTCGATGCAGTCCCGGCGGCGCCATATAGCGCCCCTTCGCCTGCCTGCAGCGACAGACTGGCGTCCTGCGCCTGCCAGGCGCCGCTGACGGCAAACAGGCACACGGTATGGTCGCCGGTGCTGACCGCAAACCCCTGGCGGAAAGCTTCGACACGCGCACGGCACCTGCCACGGCGCGTCATCACATTGAAGTCGCGCGTCGCGCCATCGAGCAGCGCTGCCTGCAGGCCGGTGTCGCCGGAAAAGGCAAACGGCTCGCCCGGCTGCGCGAGCCGATGGCTGAAGCTGCCGTCATCGGCGGCAAGCGTCACGCCCGCGCCTTCGAGCAGCACGATCTGGCGGTCGATGCCCGGGAACGGCGAGAACGGGCCATCCGCTTCGATATCGGCCACGCTCAGCCGCCACACAAAGTCGTCCATGCCGGCGCCGTCCGGCCACACCGCGATCTCGCGCGTGTTGCCGCCGCCGTTCTTCCAGCGCGTTGGGGCGATCTCATCCAGCGCAAAGCGCTGCGGCAGGGTCGTGCTCATAAGCCCTTCACCATCGGCAGGTTGAGGCCCTTCTCGTGCGCGCATTCGATGGCCACTTCATAGCCCGCGTCCGCATGACGCATCACGCCGGTGGCCGGATCGTTCCACAGCACGCGTTCGATGCGCTTGGCAGCGGCGTCGGTGCCGTCGCACACGATCACAACGCCCGAATGCTGCGAGAAGCCCATGCCAACGCCGCCACCGTGATGCAGGCTGACCCACGTGGCACCGCCAGCGGTGTTCAGCAGCGCGTTCAGCAGCGGCCAGTCGGAAACCGCATCCGAGCCGTCGCGCATCGCTTCGGTCTCGCGGTTGGGCGAAGCCACCGAGCCGCAGTCCAGGTGGTCGCGGCCGATCACTACCGGCGCCTTCAGCTCACCGGACTTCACCATCTCGTTGAAGGCCAGGCCGGCGCGGTGGCGCTCGTCCAGCCCCACCCAGCAGATGCGCGCCGGCAGGCCCTGGAAGGCGATGCGGTCATGCGCCATGTCGAGCCAGCGGTGCAGGTGCTTGTCCTCGGGGAACAGCTCCTTCATCTTGGCGTCGGTCTTGTAGATATCCTCCGGGTCGCCCGACAGCGCCACCCAGCGGAACGGGCCCTTGCCGCGGCAGAACAGCGGGCGGATATAGGCCGGCACGAAACCCGGGAAATCGAAGGCATTCTTCACGCCCTCGTCGAACGCGACCTGGCGAATGTTATTGCCGTAGTCGACCGTCGGCACGCCCATCTTCTGGAAGTCGAGCATGGCCTGCACGTGCTTGACGATCGACGGACGCGCTGCGGCTTCCACCGACTTGGGATCCTGCTTGCGCGCTTGCTCCCACTGCTCGACGGTCCAGCCTTCCGGCAGGTAGCCATTGACCAGGTCATGCGCAGAGGTCTGGTCGGTGACGATATCCGGGCGCATGCCGCCGGCCTGCGCGCGCTTGACCAGTTCAGGGACGATCTCGGCGGCGTTGCCGAGCAGGCCGACCGAGATCGCTTCCTTCTTCTGCGTGGCTTCGGCAATCATCGCCAGCGCTTCGTCGAGCGTGGTGGCCTTCTTGTCGACGTAGCGCGTGCGCAGGCGGAAGTCGATACGCGACTCCTGGCATTCGATCGCCAGCACGCAGGCGCCGGCGAGCACACCCGCCAGCGGCTGCGCACCGCCCATGCCGCCCAGGCCCGCGGTCAGGATCCACTTGCCCGACAGGTCGCCGTTGTAGTGCTGGCGGCCTGCCTCGACAAAGGTCTCATAGGTGCCCTGCACGATGCCCTGCGTGCCGATGTAGATCCACGAGCCCGCGGTCATCTGCCCGTACATCATCAGGCCGGCGCGGTCCAGTTCGTTGAATTTGTCCCAGTTGGCCCAGTGCGGCACCAGGTTGGAGTTGGCGATCAGCACGCGCGGCGCGTCGACATGCGTGCGGAACACGCCGACCGGCTTGCCCGACTGCACCAGCAGCGATTCGTCCTCGCCCAGGCGGCGCAGGCTGTCCAGGATCGCGTCGAAGCATTCCCAGTTGCGCGCGGCCTTGCCGATGCCGCCGTACACCACCAGGTCCTGCGGGCGCTCGGCCACGTCGGGATCGAGGTTGTTCTGGATCATGCGGTAGGCGGCTTCGATCAGCCAGTTCTTGCAGTGCAGCTGGCTGCCGCGCGGGGCACGGATTTCGCGCTGGCCGCGCTGGATGAATTGGTTTTCGTTGGCGTTCATGTCTTGTTCTCCTGCTGCGTGTCTGCTCTTGCTGGGTCAGTTGCGGTCGCATTCCGACAGGTTGGTCGGCAGGATCGCGCGCACGGCGTCGGGCCAGCCCGCACCGGCATCGCCCTGCACCACCCATTGCTTCATCGCTTCGATATCCGGCGCCAGGTAGCGGTCGCCTTCCACGAAGTCCACGCGCGCGCGGATGCGGGCCAGTTCGGTTTCCACCAGCGGCGACGACTTCAGCGGACGATGGAATTCGATGCCCTGTGCGGCCGCCATCGCTTCGATGCCGACCACCACCGCGGTATTGGCCGCCATCTCGCCCAGCCGGCGCGCACCGTAGGTAGCCATCGACACATGGTCTTCCTGGTTGGCCGACGTCGGCAGGCTGTCGACGCTGGACGGATGCGCCAGCGACTTGTTCTCGGAAGCCAGCGCGGCTGCGGTCACCTGCGCGATCATGAAGCCCGAGTTCAACCCGCCCTCGCGCACCAGGAACGGCGGCAAGCCCGACAGCCCGGTATCGAGCAGCAGCGCCAGCCGGCGCTCGGAAATCGCGCCGATCTCGGCGATCGCCAGCGCGATGATGTCGGCGGCAAACGCCACCGGCTCGGCGTGGAAATTGCCGCCGGAGACCACATCGCCCTGCTCCGGGAACACCAGCGGGTTGTCCGACGCGGCATTGGCCTCGATCTGCAGGATGCGCGCGGCGTGCTGCAGGTTGTCCAGGCACGCGCCCATCACCTGCGGCTGGCAGCGGATCGAGTACGGGTCCTGCACGCGGCCGCAGGCCTTGTGCGAATCGACGATCTCGCTGCCGTCGAGCATCGCGCGCACGGCGCCGGCCACGGCGATCTGGCCAGCCTGGCCGCGGGCTTCATGGATACGGGCATCGAACGGCTTGACCGAGCCCTTGATCGCTTCCAGCGACAGCGCACCTGCCACCAGCCCGGCGGCAAACGCGTCTTCGGCGCCGAACAGGCCGGCCAGCGCCAGTGCGGTCGACACCTGGGTGCCGTTGAGCAATGCCAGGCCTTCCTTCGGGCCAAGTTCAAATGCTTTCAGGCCGGCATGGGCCAGGCCCTCTGCAGCCGGCACGCGCTTGCCGTCGACCAGCACATCGCCCACGCCGATCAGCGTGCACGACATATGCGCCAGCGGAGCCAGGTCGCCGGAGGCGCCCACCGAGCCCTTGGCCGGGATGCACGGCGTCACGCCGTGGTTCACCAGCGCCAGCAGCGCCTCGATCAGTTCCGGCCGCACGCCCGAGTGGCCGCGCGCCAGGCTGACCGCCTTGGTCGCCAGGATCAGGCGCACGGTGTCCTCGGCCAGGTCGGGGCCTGTGCCGACGCTGTGCGACAGCACCAGGTTGCGCTGCAGCTGGGCCAGCTTGTCGTGCGGGATGCGGCTCTGCGCCAGCTTGCCGAAGCCGGTGTTGATGCCGTAGACCACGGCGTCGGCGTCGATGATGTCCTGCACCGTGGCCTGCGCGGCGCGCACGCCCGCCCAGGCGGATTCGGCCATCTCCAGGCGCACTTCGCCACGGTAGATGCGGCGCAGGTCGGCCAGGGTGACATGGCCCGGCTGCAGGGTCAGCAGCGGGCGGGAAGCTTGGTCGTGTTGGCTGGCGCTCATTTGTATGTTCCTGTCTATACAGCTTAAGGTAAAAATTGAACCATGGGCTGATCCGTCGGGGAATCAGCCGAAAGCGGGATTGCCGTCGGCGCGGAAGCGGCTGCCGAGGCGGTAGCGGTTGCCCGGATGCAGGCACCGCACGAAAGTCACCGGCACGCCGTTGGTCCAGGTGCGGCGCGTCAGCATCAGGCAAGGTTGCGTGGGCGGCATTTCCAGTTGCGCGGCCTGCTCGGGGGTGGCGGCGATCGCATCGACCACATGCTCTACCTGATCGTAGGGCACATGGCGCAACAGGTACTCGCCGGGCTGGGTCTGGCTGAAATCCTGGCCGATAAAGTCCGGCGCCACGCGCGGATTGACGTAGCGGTCTTCCAGCTGCACCGGTACGCCGTCCTCGCGATGCACGCAGACGGAGTGGTACACCGATTCGCCGGTGCGCAGCTCCAGCGCGGCGGCCACCTCGATCGACGCCGAGACGCGCTCCACCAGGATCACGTCGCAGGCATAGTCATGCCCGCGCATGCGGATCTCGTCCTGCAGGTTGACCACGCTCAGCAGCGTGGACTGCGGCTTGTGCTCGGCGACGAAGGTGCCCACGCCGGCCACGCGCACCACCCGGCCCTGCTCCGACAGCTCGCGCAGTGCCCGGTTGACGGTCATGCGCGAGACGCCGAAGCGGTTCACCAGCTCCTGCTCCGACGGCACCCGGTCGCCCGGCTGCCACGCGCCGCTCTGGATCTGGCGGGCGATGTACTCCTTGACCTGCTGGTAGAGCGCGGTGGGAGACGAAGGAGCGGAAGTAGGGCCTACTGCGTGGTTCATGTTGTTTCAGTGCTCGGCCGCGGCCATGGCCTCGGCGCGGATCTCTTCCGTCAGGCGCGCCTTGAGCGCGGAAAACTCGGGAGAGGTCTTGATCGTGTAATGGCGCGGATGCGGGAAATCCACCGCGATCTCGCTCTTGATCCGACCCGGCCTGGCGGAAAACACCGCCACCCGGTTGGCCATGAAGATGGCCTCGTCGATATCGTGGGTCACGAATAATACCGTCTTGCGCGAGGCTTCCCAGATGCCGAGCAGCAACTCCTGCATCAGCACGCGGGTCTGGTTGTCGAGCGCGCCGAAGGGCTCGTCGAGCAGCAGGATCTTGGGATCGTTGGCCAGCGCCCGCGCGATCGCGGTGCGCTGCTGCATGCCGCCAGAGAGCTGTTTCGGGTAGTGGTGCTCGAAGCCGCGCAGGCCGACGCGCTGCATGAAGAAGTCGCTGCGCTCCTTCTGCTCGGCCGCGCTCATGCCGCGCTCGCGCAGGCCGAAGCGCACGTTCTGCTCGATCGTCAGCCAGGGAAACAGCGTGTACGACTGGAACACCATGCCGCGGTCGGCGCCGGGGGCGGACACTGGCTGGCCGTCCAGCAGCACGCGGCCGCTGGAGGGGGTGTCGAGCCCCGCGACGATGCGCAGCAGCGTGGACTTGCCGCAGCCCGAAGGCCCGAGGATGGTGACAAAGTCGTTGTCGCGGACCTCGAAGTCGACCGGCTGCAGCGCCAGGGTCTGGCCACCGCGCGGGTTGGCGAAGGTGCGCGAGACCTGCTGGATGGACAGTGCGCTCATTGGATCGAACTCCACGGGAACAGGCGCTGGTTGGCGCGCTTGAAGACAAGGTCGGAGACCAGCCCGATGCAGCCGATCACGATGATGCCGAAGATAATCTGCCCGGTATTGAGCAGCGCCTGGCTGTCGGTGATCATGTGGCCGATGCCGGATGACGAGCCGATCAGCTCGGCCACGATCACGTAGGTCCAGGCCCAGCCCAGCACCAGCCGCAGGATCTCGGCGATCTCTGGCGCCGCCCCGGGGATCAGCACGCGCCGCACGATGCCGGCGCTGTTGGCGCCCAGCGTGTAGGCCGCCTCGACCAGGTCCTTGCGCGCGCCGCCGACGGCCACCGCCACCATCAGCACGATCTGGAAGAACGAGCCGATAAAGATCACCAGCAACTTCTGGGTCTCGCCGATGCCGGCCCACAGGATCAGCAGCGGGATAAAGGCCGACGCGGGCAGGTAGCGGCAGAACGACACGAAGGGCTCGAAGAACGCCTCGGCCGCCTTGTACGAGCCCATGAAGATGCCCAGCGGCACGGCCAGCACCGCGGCCAGCACGAAGCCGCCGACCACGCGCCAGACGGTCATGCCGATGTCGCCGATGAAGTTGTGCTCGGTGAAAAGGATGAAGCCCTCCTTGGCCATCGTCATCGGATCGGCCAGGAACGTGCGCGGCACAAAGCCGCCCAGCGTGACCGCGGCCCAGATGCCTAAGAACAGCACAAAGAAAGACAGGCCGAGGATCCAGCGCGTGTTCGGCGACACCGGGACCAGCGGGGCCAGCCACGGATGGCGCC
Source organism: Cupriavidus sp. DF5525 (assembly GCF_040149425.2). Classification (NCBI taxonomy): domain Bacteria; kingdom Pseudomonadati; phylum Pseudomonadota; class Betaproteobacteria; order Burkholderiales; family Burkholderiaceae; genus Cupriavidus; species Cupriavidus sp. DF5525. Next base: position 3,780,797 of record NZ_CP168265.1, read on the forward strand.
GGCGCGCGGGCGCCTCGGCAGAGCCGCCGGCGGCCACCGCGGCCGCCGGGGCAGATGAACCAATTCGGGCTTGCGTCATGACGTCACGCCTCCTGGAAACTGCGGGTTACTTGAGGAAACGCGCGTCGTACAGCGTCGTCACGTCCGGCACCTGGCGGATCACGCCGATGTCGAGCAGCACCGCCGCCGCTTCCTTGCTGAAGCTGGCGAGCTCGCCGGAGAAGAACTTCTTGTTGGCCTCACGGTCCTGCCAACGCAGGTAGGCGGCCGACTTCGCGAACTGCTCGCCGGTCTGCTTGACCGCGGCGCCCATGATCTCGTTGGCCTTCTCGGGATCCTTGCGGATCATCTCCAGCGCCTCGAAGTAGCTGTCGACCAGCGCCTGCGCCGCCTTTGGGTTCTCCTTGAGCCACTTCGGCGCGCAGCCGAGCGTATCGGTCACCATCGGGTAGTCGAGCGTGGTCGCCAGGATCTTGCCCTTGTCCGGGTTCTGGCGCACCGTCGACAGGTACGGCTCATAGGTCATGGCGCCGTCGTTCTGGCCGGCCACGAAGGCCTGCGCGGCCGCCTGCGGCGACAGCGTGGTGGTCTTCACGTCCTTGAGCGTCATGCCGTTCTTCTTCAGCATCCAGGCCAGGCCGAAGTACGGCGCGGTACCCGGCGCATCGACACCGATGGTCTTGCCCTTCAGGTCGGCAAAGCTCTTCACGTCGGTGCGCACGGCCAGGCCGTCGGCACCGTAGGACTTGTCCAGCTGCACGATCTGGGTGATCGGCACGCCGTTGGCGTTCCAGGCCACGTGGGTCTCGACCGTGGTGGCCGCGCACTGGATCGCACCCGAGGCCAGCGCCAGGTGGCGGTCCTTCTGCGGGATCATCTTGATGTCGACTTCCACGCCGTTCTTCTTGAAGATGCCGGCCTTGTCGGCCAGCGTCAGCGGCGCGAAGCCGGTCCAGCCGCTCATGCCGAGCGTCACTTTGGTGGTCTGGGCGTGCGCGGTGCCGCCCGCGGCCACCACCGCGAACAGCATCGCGGCCCCAACTGCCATCCGACCGCGGATCCTGCTGTGAATGCGGCTCTGAATCCTCATCTGTACGCTCCTTTGGTGTGTCCGTCGACGGCAGGCCATACCTGTGGCCGCGCTCGTTTTCGGGCATTAAACAATACCTGTATATACAAGTCAATGTAGTACTTCCACCGAGTCAACTGATACAAAACCGCCTTGAAAGGCGCTTTATTCCGAGGATCGGTCAACGATGGCGGCACCACGTCGGTTCAGACGGACCGCCACCAGGCATCAGGCCGGGGCGATCCATGTGCCGCTGTATAGACAGGGACAAAGTGACGCAAGTGGACAGCAAGCCCCGTGCCAGCAGGAAGACCTTCCAGCAGGGCGCAGCCGCGGGCGCGGTCAGGCGTCGAAGAAGGAAGCGACGGTGGGATAGCGCAGCCGCAGGCGTAGCTCGCGTTTCAGGCGGCGATTGTCGAGCCGGCGCGATTCGCTCATAAAGCTCAGCAGCGTCGGCTCGATCACTTCACGCGCTTGCCCGCGCGTGATGCGGGGCGGGCGCGGCAGGCCACGGCGGTCGGCTACCAGGTCGAAGTAGTCGGCCATGCGCAGCTCGGTGTCGTCGCTGGCGTGGACCACGCGCTGCGGGCGGCCGCGGAACAGCGCGGCGACCATGATGCGCGCCAGGTCGTCGGCGTGGATATGGCTGGTGTAGACGTCGTCCTGAGGCACCAGCGCCGGGGTGCCGCGTTGCAGCCGCGCCACCGGCAGGCGGTCCGCCGCATAGATGCCGGGGATGCGGACGATGCTGGTGCGCCAGCCGGCGTCGCGGCCGAACGCGCGCACCGACTGCTCGGCGGCCACGCGGCGGCGCGCGCGCGCGGTCTGGGGCTGTACGGCGTGGAATTCGGATACCCGCGCGCCCTGGCGGTCGCCATAGACGCCGGAGGTGCTGGCGTAGACAAACGCAGCGCGGGGCGGGGCCCGGTCGGGTAGAATGGCGGGCTCGCCGGCAAGCGTGCCCGCAGGTTTCCTGGCCCGGCGCCAGGCCGTGCGGCGCAAGGCGGCGAGCAGTGCACGCGTGCGCGGATCGCCCTCGCCCTGCCCGGGCGGCGGCGCCAGGTCCAGCACCTGCGTGGCCAGCCCGCGCAGCCGCGCGAGCGTAGCGGGCCGGTCCAGGTCCGCCACCAGCGGCACCGCGCCGGCGGCGCGCAGTTCGGCGCGGCGCGCCGGCTGCGAGGTCACGGCAAACACGCGCATGCGCGACGACAGGATTCGCAGGCAGCGCGTCCCCACATCCCCGCAGCCAACGATCAACAGGCGCGGACGGCCCAGCCGGCGGCCAGGTGCCGGGAGAAGTGGGAGGCGCGAGGGCTGCAGCATCGACTGAATTTGGCTCATAGACCGATTATGGCTTATCAAGTAACCGTCATGCCCAGTGGCCACAAGTTCGAAGTGGCCGCGGACGAAACCATCCTTGGCGCGGCCCTGCGCCACAGCATCGGGCTGCCCTACGGCTGCAAGAACGGCGCCTGCGGCTCGTGCAAGGGCCGCGTGCTCGAAGGCACCATCGTCCAGGGCGACCACGCCCCGTCCGCGCTGACCGCGCAGGAAAGGACCGAGGGCCGAGCCCTGTTCTGCTGCGCCAACGCGGCCTCGGATGTCACCATCGAATGCCGCGAAGTCCACGGCGCAGGCGACATCCCCATCAAGAAGGTGCCGTGCCGCGTGACCACGCTGGAGCGCCTGGCCGACGACGTAATCTCGATTCGCCTGCAGCTGCCGGCAACCGAGCGCATGCAGTACCTGGCCGGCCAGTACGTGGAATTCCTGCTGCGCGACGGCAAGCGCCGCAGCTACTCGATCGCCACGCCGCCGCATGAAGACGGCCCGATCGAACTGCATATCCGCCATATGCCCGGGGGCGCCTTCACCGACTACGTGTTCGGTGCCAAGGAAGGCCAGCCGGCGATGAAGGAGCGCGACATCCTGCGCTTCGAAGGCCCGCTGGGCAGCTTCTTCCTGCGCGAGGAATCGAACGCACCGATCATCCTGCTGGCCTCCGGCACCGGCTTCGCGCCGATCAAGGCGATCGTCGAGCATATGGCCTACACCGGCATCGAGCGCCCGATGACCCTGTACTGGGGCGGCCGCCGGCCCAAGGATCTGTACATGCACGCGCTGTGCGAGCAGTGGGCGCGCGACCTGCCCAACTTCAAGTACGTGCCGGTGGTGTCCGACGCGCAGCCCGAAGACAACTGGCAGGGCCGCACCGGCTTTGTCCACCAGGCCGTGATCGCCGACCACCCGGACCTGTCGGGCCATGAAGTCTATGCCTGCGGCGCCCCGGTGATGGTCAACGCCGCGCGCACCGACTTCACCCGCCAGTGCAAGCTGCACGAGGACGCGTTCTTCGCCGACTCGTTCACCTCCGAGGCCGATATGCACCCGGCCGGCTCGGCCCCGGCGGCCTGAACGGCCAGCCGCCCTGCCCGTTCCGTCAGCGCAACAATGCCCGGGTCTGCCAAAATTCGTTTTGACACCCGGGCGCATGCGCCTTATATTTGGCCGCATGAACACGACCTTCAACCGACGCCGCAGCTTCCGTACGTCGCTCCCCAATGGGGTGCCACGCGGCTGACCGTCGACTGCGTCTGTTCAGGTCAACGAGCCACGGGCAAGCCCCGTGGCTTTTTGTTTTGGTTTGCCCGTTTGTTTCCCGCTTTGTTTCGTCGTTCCCGCCCTCCCGTCCATCGTTTAAAGCCGACCCCTGGAGTCCGCCATGGCATTTGCTGAGTTTCCCGTCCAATCCCTGATGTACATCACCAACCGGCCCGAGCTCGTCTTCACCGAGGGCAAGGGATCCTGGCTGACGGATCACAACGGCAAGCGATACCTGGACTTCGTGCAAGGCTGGGCGGTGAACTGCCTGGGACATTCCAACCAGGGCATGATCGATGCGCTGGTGGGCCAGTCGCACAAGCTGATCAACCCGAGCCCGGCCTTCTTTAACGAGCCGATGCTCAAGCTCGCCAAACAGCTGACCGACAACAGCTGCTTCGACAAGGTCTTCTTCGCCAACAGCGGCGCCGAGGCCAACGAAGGCGCGATCAAGCTCGCGCGCAAATGGGGCCGCAAGCACAAGCACGGCGCCTTCGAGATCATCACCATGGACCACAGCTTCCATGGCCGCACGCTCGCCACCATGAGCGCGTCGGGCAAGGCCGGCTGGGACACCATCTTCGCGCCGCAGGTGCCGGGCTTCCCCAAGGCCGACCTCAACGACCTGGCTTCGGTGGAGAAGCTGATCACCGACAAGACCGTCGGCATTATGCTCGAGCCCGTGCAGGGCGAAGGTGGCGTGCTCCCCGCCACGCGCGAGTTCATGCAGGGCCTGCGCGCACTGGCCGACAAGCACAAGCTGCTGTTGATCGTCGATGAAGTGCAGACCGGGTGCGGGCGCTGCGGCACCCTGTTCGCCTACGAGCTGTCGGGCGTGGAGCCCGACATCATGACGCTGGGCAAGGGTATCGGCGGCGGCGTGCCGCTGTCGGCGCTGCTGTGCAAGGCCGAGGTCGCCAGCTTCGAGGCCGGCGACCAGGGCGGCACCTACAATGGCAACCCGCTGATGACCGCGGTGGGCAGCGCCGTGATCGAGCAGCTGACCGCGCCGGGGTTCCTCGACGACGTCACGGCCAAGGGCGAGTACCTGAGGGAACAGCTGCTGGCGCTGTCGGCTGAATTCGGCCTGGGCGGTGAACGCGGCGAAGGCCTGCTGCGCGCGCTGATGCTGGGCAAGGACATCGGCCCGCAACTGGTGGAAGAAGCCCGCGACATGGCGCCGCAAGGCCTGCTGCTGAACGCGCCGCGCGCCAACCTGCTGCGCTTCATGCCGGCGCTGAACGTGACGCGCGAAGAGATCGACCAGATGATCGGCATGCTGCGCACGCTGCTGAAGAAGCTGGCCTGAGGCTGGTCATTCGCCAGACGGAAAAAAGCCTCGCTCGCGCGAGGCTTTTTTCTTCGTGGTGCCGCAGAGGAGTGAGGGAGAGAGCCAGCGCCGCAGAACCTGCGAACACCAGCCTGAGCAGGCGTTGCGCGGGGCCCCGCGGCAAGGGGAAAGGCCTTGCGCCTGCGTGCGCCTGCCCTCTCCCTCACCCCTCTTGCGGCGGGGTGGGAGGCGGCAGCGCGCGCTTTACTCGCCGAGGTATGCGGCCCGCACCTTGGGGTCGTCGAGCATCTGCTTGGCGTCCCCGCTCATGGTGATCAGGCCGGACTCCATCACGTAGCCGCGGTGCGCAGCCTGCAGCGCCAGGCGCGCGTTCTGCTCGACCAGCAGCACGGTCACGCCCTGCGACGAAATGTCGCGCACGACCTCGAAGATCTTCTCGACCATGATCGGCGACAGGCCCATCGAGGGCTCGTCCAGCAGCAGCAGCTTGGGCTGGCTCATCAGCGCGCGCGCCATCGCCAGCATTTGCTGCTCGCCGCCAGACATGGTGCCCGCAAGCTGGTTGGCGCGTTCCTTCAGGCGCGGGAAGATGCCGAACATGCGGTCGACGTCGGCCTTGATGCCGGCCTCGTCGTTGCGCGTGTAGGCGCCCATCTGCAGGTTCTCGGTGATGGTCATGCGCGCGAACACGCCGCGCCCTTCCGGCACCATCGCCATGCCCTGCTTGAGCAGCGCGTAGCTGGGCACGCCCTTGATCGACTTGCCCATGTATTCCACGTCGCCGCCGGCCCAGCCCTGCAGGCCGGTGATGGCCTTCATGGTGGTGGTCTTGCCGGCGCCGTTGGCGCCGATCAGCGTCACCAGCTCGCCATCCTTGATGTCGAGGTCGATACCCTTGACGGCCTGGATGCCGCCGTAGGCGACCTTCAGGCCCGAGATCTTCAGTACTGTCTGTGTCATTGCTTGTCCTCCGGCCATCAGTGCGCCGATGCGCCGAGGTAGGCCTCGATCACGGCGGGGTTGTTCTGCACCTCGTGCGGCAGGCCCTGGGCAATCACCTTGCCGTAGTCCAGCACCGTCATGCGGCTGCACAGCCCCATCACCAGCTTCACATCGTGCTCGATCAGCAGGATGGTCTTGCCGTCGTTCTTGATCTTGTCGAGCAGCCCGCGCAGCTCGACCTTCTCGGTCGCGTTCATGCCCGCGGCCGGTTCGTCCAGCGCCAGCAGCTTGGGCTCGGTCGCCAGCGCACGGGCGATCTCCAGCCGGCGCTGGTGGCCGTACGACAGGTTGCGCGCGGTGAAGTTGGCGTACTTGCCGATGCCGACGTAGTCGAGCAGGTCGTGCGCCATGTCCTCGATGCCCTCTTCCTCGCGGCGCACCGAAGGCGGACGGAAGATCGCGCCGAACAGGCCGGCCTTGGTACGCGCGTGGCGCCCGACCATGACGTTCTCGAGCGCGGTCATCTCGCCGAACAGGCGGATGTTCTGGAACGTGCGCGCTATACCGGCCTTCGCCACTTCATGCACGGCGGTCGGCTGGTAGGCCTTGCCGCCCAGCACGAACTCGCCCGAGTCCGGCGTGTACAGCCCGGTGATCACGTTGAAGAAGGTGGTCTTGCCGGCGCCGTTGGGGCCGATCAGGCCATAGATCTCGCCCGGCTTGATCTGCAGGCCCACCTCGGACAGCGCCTGCAGGCCGCCGAAACGCTTGTTCACCCCCTGTACCGACAGGAGGAAATCGTTGTTGCTCATATTGTCCTCCTGGTCAGAAACGGCCCACGCTGCCCGCACGGCGCACCACCGGGCGGTCTTCCTTGCGTGGCGACGGCCAGATGCCCGCCGGGCGATACAGCATGACGCCAACCAGGGCCAGGCCGAACAGCAGCTGACGCAGCACTTCGGCATCGACGATCACGTGGCCGAACAGGCCGGTCTGCATCGGCTCGGCGACCACGCGCAGCAGCTCCTGGAAGCCCACCAGCAGGACGCCACCCAGGATCACGCCCGGGATATGGCCCATGCCGCCGAGCACCACGATGGCCAGCACGTAGATCGATTCCCACAGCGTGAATGATTCCGGCGACACGAAGCCCTGGAAGGCCCCGAACACCGCGCCCGAGGCACCGCCGAACGACGCGCCCATGGCAAAGGCCAGCAGCTTGATGTTGCGGGTGTTGACGCCCATCGCCTTGGCCGCGATCTCGTCTTCGCGGATGGCCACGAAGGCGCGGCCGATACGCGAGGTCTGCAGCCGCAGGCTCACGATCACGATCACGATGACCAGGAACACCAGCAGGTAGTAGTACATGAACACCGGCGAGAACTTCAGCCCGAAGATCTCGTGCGTCTTCGAGAAGTCGAAGCCGAAGATGTGGACCGGGTCCACCGCGGTGATGCCCTTGGGTCCGTTGGTGATGTTGAGCGGGCGGTCCAGGTTGTTCATGAAGATGCGGACGATCTCGCCGAAGCCCAGCGTCACGATGGCGAGGTAGTCTCCGCGCAGCTTCAGCGTTGGCGCCCCGAGCAGCACGCCGAAGGTGGCGGCTACCAGGATCGCGATCGGCAATACGAACCACATCGACAGGTGGATGCCGGTGGGGAACAGTTGCTGGATCCACTCGAACTGGTTCGCCAGGTGGGGCGAGCCCAGCAGCGCCATCAGGTAGGCGCCCACCGCATAGAACGCGATATAGCCCAGGTCAAGCAGGCCGGCAAAGCCCACCACGATATTCAGGCCCAGCGCCAGCATGATGTATAGCAGCGCAAAGTCCAGCACGCGGACCCAGTAGTTGCCGCCCAGGGTCTGGACCAAGAACGGTGCGCACAGGGCGATCACCAGGAAGCCAATCAGTGCGGCCAGGGTCTTGGCCGGCACCTTGGTGGGCGCCGCAACGGCTGCCGTGGATGGAATCGGAGTATTCATGGATTCGCTCTCCTCAGGCGCGTTCCGCCACGCGTTCGCCCATGATGCCGGACGGACGGAAGACGAGCACGGTGATCAGCACGATAAAGGCAAAGACGTCCTGGTAGTTCGAACCGAAGACGCCGTTGGTCAGGTCGCCGATATAGCCGGCGCCGAGCGCTTCGATCAGGCCCAGCAGCATGCCGCCGACCATGGCGCCCGCCAGGTTGCCGATGCCGCCCAGCACCGCGGCGGTAAACGCCTTCAGGCCGGGGATGAAGCCCATGTAGAAGTGGGCATTGCCGTAGTTGGTGGCCATCATCACGCCGGCCAGCGCCGCCAGCGTGGCGCCGATCATGAAGGTGGCGGAAATGACGAAGTTCGGGTTCACGCCCATCAGGCCGGCCACCTTCTGGTTCTCGGCGGTGGCGCGCATGGCGCGGCCGAGCTTGGTGCGGTTGACCAGGGCCAGCAGGCCGGACATCACCATCACGGCCATGCCGATGATGACCATTTCCTTGCCGGTGATGGTGGCGCCGGTCGTGCCGATATCGATCGGCTCGGACGGCAGCAGCTGCGGGAAGGTCAGCGGGTTGCGCGACCAGATCAGCATGCCCATCGTCTGCAGGATGATGGAGACACCGATCGCTGTGATCAGCGGGGCCAGCCGTGGCGCATTGCGCAAGGGCCGGTAGGCGATCCGCTCGATGGCATAGGACAGGATCGCGCAGACCGGCATGGCGATCAGCGTGGCGATCACCAGCGTCAGCCATTCAGGCAGGCCGGGGGCGAACTTCTGCAGACCAAGAATCGCTGACAGGGCGGTCAGCGCGCCGATCATCAGGACATCGCCGTGGGCGAAGTTGATGATCCCCAGAATGCCGTAGACCATGGTGTAGCCCAGTGCGATCAGCGCATAGATGCTGCCGAGCACCAGACCGTTCACGATCTGCTGGATAAAGATATCCATGAAAACTCCTGCTTCAAGTCCCGGACCTTACGGCATGGTGTGGATGCCGGGGGGACCATAGTGTGTGATGGGTAACGTAGCTGAGGTTGGGTTGCTGGTAAGCGGCTTCGCCATGCTCCATCCATGGTAAGGATGCTTCTACATTAGGCGAGGCTAAAAAGAACGGCACCGCAAAATACTCACGGTGCCGTTCGGATGGGCCGGTAAGCCCAGATTACATCTTCACGACGTCGAGGACGGACTTCTTCTTGTCCTTGTACTCGTACAGCGTGATGGTGCCTTCCTTCATGTCGCCCTTCTCGTCGAAGGCGATGTTGCCGATCACACCCTTGTAGTTGGTCTTGGGCATTTCGGCCAGGATGGCAGCCGGTTCGGTCGAGTTGGCGCGCTTCATGGCATCGACGATGACCATCACCGCGTCATACGTGAACGGCGCATAGATCTGCACCGGCGCGTTGAAGCGAGCCTGGTAGCGCTTGGAGAAGTCCGCGCCCTGCTCCATCTTCGACAGGGCCAGGCCGGCCTCGGAGCAGATGATGTTGGTCACGGCATCGCCCGCCAGCTCGGCCACCTTGTCGGTACAGACGCCGTCGCCGCCAACGATCTTGGCGCCGATGCCGAGTTCCTTGGCTTGCTTGGCGAACGGGCCGCCGGTGGCATCCATGCCGCCGTACATGATCACGTCAGGCTTCTTGCCCTTGATCTTGGTGAGAATGGCCTTGAAGTCGGTGGCCTTGTCGTTGGTGGCCTCGCGCGCCACCACGCTCACGCCGGACGCCTTGGCGGTCTTCTCAAACTCGTCAGCCAGGCCCTTGCCGTAGGCGGTGGCGTCGTCAACGATCGCCACGCTCTTGGCATGGAGGGTCTTGCTGGCATAGTTGGCCAGCGCCGGGCCCTGCTGGGCGTCGGTGGCCACCACGCGGTAGGTGGTCTTGAAGCCCTGCTTGGTGTAGTCCGGGTTGGTGGACGACGGCGAGATCTGCACGATGCCGGCATCGCTATAGATCTTGGAGGCCGGGATCGACGTGCCCGAGTTCAGGTGGCCGACCACGGCCACGACCTTGGCGTCCACCAGCTTCTGCGCCACGGAAGTGCCGGTCTTCGGATCGGCGGCATCGTCTTCGCCGACCAGTTCCAGCTTGATCTTCTTGCCACCGATTTCCAGGCCGGTCTTGTTGACTTCTTCCACGGCCAGGCGGGCGCCGTTTTCGTTGTCCTTGCCAAGGTGCGCGATGCCGCCGGTCAGCGGGGCCGCGTGGCCGATCTTGACGACGACGTCGCCCGCTGCGGGAGCGGCTGCCGCCGGCGCCGAAGCCGCATCTGCCGGCTTCTCTTCTTTCTTGCCGCAAGCTGCTACGAGCGCCACTGCGGCCGCGATCGGCAGAATCTTGGCAAACGTGATTTGCATGAGTGATCTCCTAGGATTCACAAAAACAGGGATTGCAACGCCTCCCGGACGTTTCCCTGGACCGCCTTTGTTTAGTTTCAATTTGAAACGCGCGCATTGTATCCCCTTTCTTTCCAGATGCAATACGCGACGCAACAACATGAACGATTTACCCGTCAAATGAGCTAGGGAATTTCCCCAATGCACAAATTGGGGCAATTCCCGCCCACATGCCGGGGCCGCCTCACATACTTACAAGAATCGTGCCTGCGCCGCCCGGAGGCGGGATTAAGCACCGAGGCCGCCACCTATAATGACGCTTAATTAATTAGGCGTTTCATTTCAATTCGGCTGCACCGATCTCTAATGTGCAGAATGTAGCGCCGCACCATAATAGGGAAAACCCCAGTTACGGGGATTACCCTGATTTGTCTGATTAGGGGAACACCCACGGATTGGTCGCACCAACTGCGTGCATTATGCGTGACATTACAATCGGCACGCGCAAAGACAAAGGGCGCCGCATTGTGCGGCGCCCTTTGGAGGCAAGGCAGGAAATTGACGGGCGGGCGGCCCGCGTCCGCTCAGGCAGCGGCGCTGGTGGGCAGCAGGCCGCGCGGCAGCGGGAACGCCATGTTCTCCTGGATGCCTTCCAGCGGGCGCACCTGGCGCGCGCCGAGTGCGCGCAGGCGCTCGACGATGGACTGGGCCAGCGCCTCCGGCGCCGAGGCGCCGGCGGTCAGGCCGATGCGGCGCTTGCCGGCGATCCATTCGGGACGAACCTGCTCGGCCGCGTCCACCATGTAGGCCGGCACGCCCAGGCGCTCGGCCAGTTCGCGCAGGCGGTTGGAGTTGGAGCTGTTGGGGCTGCCTACCACGATCACCACCTCGACCTGCGGCGCCATGAACTTGACTGCGTCCTGGCGGTTCTGCGTGGCATAGCAGATGTCCTGCTTCTTTGGCTCGCGGATCTGCGGGAAGCGGGCCTTGAGCGCGGCCACGATCTCGCGGGTCTCGTCCACCGACAGCGTGGTCTGGGTCACGAACGCCAGCCGCTCCGGATCGGCGACCTGCAGCGTGGCGACGTCCGCCACCGACTCCACCAGCACCATGCCGCCATTGGCCTGGCCCATGGTGCCTTCCACCTCCGGGTGGCCGCGATGGCCGATCATCACGATCTCGCAGCCCTCGGCGCGCATCTTGCCGACTTCGACATGCACCTTGGTCACCAGCGGACAGGTGGCATCGAACACGTGCAGCCCGCGCGCGGCGGCGTCCTGGCGAACTTCGCGCGACACGCCGTGGGCGCTGAAGATGACGGTGGCGCCGGCGGGCACCTCGTCGAGTTCGCGCACGAACACCGCGCCCTTGCGGCGCAGATCGGCCACCACATAGGCGTTGTGGACGATTTCGTGGCGCACGTAGATCGGCGCGCCGAAGCGCTCGAGCGCCCGCTCGACGATCTCGATGGCGCGGTCGACGCCGGCGCAGAAGCCGCGCGGCTGGGCCATCAGGACTTCTGCGTCGGGGGCGGTGGTCAGGTCAGGCATGCTGCGGTATCAGGACAGGTTCGGCACACGTGGGTCGCAATCAAAGCACGCCGATCAGCTGCACGTCGAACAGGATGGTCTGCCCGGCCAGCGGGTGGTTGAAGTCGAACAGCGCCGCGGTGTCGCCGAATTCCTTCAGCACGCCTGCGTACTTGCCGCCGCCGGGCGCGTTGAATTCGACCAGATCGCCTGCGTTGTAGTCCTCTTCAAAGGAACTGTTCTCGCGCAGCGTGGCCAGCGACACCCACTGCAGCAGGTCCGGGTTGCGCGGCCCGAAGGCCTGCTCCGGCGCCAGCCGGTAGGTCATGCGCTCGCCCTCGGGCATGCCCAGCAGCGCCTGCTCCAGCGTAGGCGCGAGCTGTCCCTGGCCGAGCAGCAACGTGGCGGGCTTGTCCTCGAACGTGCTGACGATCTCGGTGCCGTTCTCGAGCGCGATGCTGTAGTGCAGGGTCAGGAATGAGTCGGCCTGGACAGTCTTGCGGCCAGCCGTGCCGCCGTCGGCTTCCGACGCGAAAGTTTGCAAATTCATGGGTGATCAACCGGTGTAGGGTAGGAGCAGGCCATCGCTGGCCCACTCCCCCCTAAGAACCGTACGCGCGGGTTTCCCCGCATACGGCTCAAACCTTCTCAAAATACCATCAAATCATGGCACCGGCTTTACAACAGAAAGCCCGTGGTTATGCCATAGCGCGCAGAGCTTTCGCTCCGCCCGAACCCTACCTGCCGGTCCAAACTGGACCGGAAATGCAAATGCTCCGCCTTGTGGGCAGATGACATTCGCCCACTTGGCGTTTGGCGGCCGACGTGGCCGCGTTCAAACTTGGTGCCAAACTTCGGCATGTGAAACCACTGTCCGCTCTCGGAAGAGCAGACAGAGCCACGCCCGAAGGCGTGGTTCGCGCCTTTGGGCGGGCACTGGCTGGTAGGCCAGTACTGCAAGCAACGCTTCTCAGACAACTCTGAAAAGTGAGCAGGCGCTAGCGGCGTAAGCTATGGTGGGCTTCGTTTCACTAGCAGGTGGGAGTACTCTCCCAGGGGCGATGCGTCTAACGTGACGCGGACGGACACGAGTGTGCGTGTCGCACCAACAACCCGTATTGTATTCGACTGGCCCATCGACCGCCGCCTTGGGCCCGGCCGGACCCTTTCCAGACAGTTTCCGGACTCGTTCCGAACAGTTTCCCGGCCCTTCCGTACCGTGCAACACTTTTTACGGCGGGAATCCACCGGGATTGCCCATGACCATTGCCAACTGGCCGCCTGCGAGCGACCGCGCGAGAAACTGCTTGAATGCGGCGCCGCCGCCCTTTCCGATGCCGAGCTGCTGGCCGTCTTCCTGCGCGTGGGCGCGGCCGGCAAGAGTGCCGTGGACCTCGCACGCGAGCTGATGCACCGCTTTGGCTCCCTGACCGCCCTGTTCGCGGCAGAGACGCGGGCGCTGGCGGGGACGCTGGCGTCCCTGCCGCACGAAGTCTTCCTGTGCCTGTTCCTGGACCCGCGGAACCGCATGATCGCCAGCGAGGAGCTGTTTCGCGGCACGCTGACGCGCACAGCCGTCTATCCGCGCGAGGTGGCGCGCCAGGCGCTGGTGCATAATGCCGCCGGCGTGATCGTGGCCCACAACCACCCTTCCGGCACCGCCGCCCCCAGCCAGAGCGACGTCCGCCTGACCCACGAGCTGGCGCGCACGCTGGACCTCATCGACGTACGGCTGCTCGACCATTTCATCGTCGCCGGGCAGGAAATCCGCTCGCTGGCCCAATGCTGCGAGCGGCTGCCGGGCTTGTGATGCACACGGCACGGCGCAACACCTGATGAGGCAAAAGCACAGATGGCATTGATTCGGTGGGGGAATCCGGTCTATAATGCCCGTTTTGCTGAAGTCTCAACCGCTGCAGTCCGGGCCCGCGCGCCTTTTGTTGATCTGTTGCGAACATTGTCCACGAATAGAAGATTTAGGAGTGCTTCATGGCACGCGTCTGTCAAGTGACCGGGAAAGCGCCGATGGTCGGCAACAACGTTTCCCACGCAAACAACAAGACCAAGCGCCGTTTTCTGCCCAACCTGCAGAATCGTCGTTTCTTCGTTGAATCCGAAAACCGCTGGGTGAGCCTGCGCGTCTCGAACGCCGGCCTGCGCCTGATCGACAAGAAAGGCATCGACTCCGTGCTCGCCGACCTGCGCGCACGTGGCGAAGTCTAATTAGGAGCACATCATGGCAAGCAAAGGCGGACGCGACAAGATCAAGCTGGAATCGACCGCAGGCACGGGTCATTTCTACACGACCACCAAGAACAAGCGCACCATGCCGGAAAAGATGGAGATCATGAAGTTCGATCCCGTCGCCCGCAAGCACGTCGCTTACAAGGAAACCAAGATCAAGTAATTGATCTGGGATCCCGCCAGAAAGCCCCGCCATGTTGCGGGGCTTTTTGTTGCCTGCGCGCCGTGCGGCACGCGCCGCCCGCAGGGCGATAAGCGCCCACCGCCACGCAGCGCGCTGATGCGTGGGAAGGCGCTTCAGGTGTAGACTTTCCCGTTTCCTCCTTTTTGCCTGGCGCCCCCAGCGCCCTCCGCACCATGAATTTCGACGTCGCCATCGTCGGCAGCGGTCTGGCCGGCCTTACGGTCGCGCTGCAACTGGCCGACACCCACCGGGTGGTCATCCTCAGCAAGCGCGCCATGACCCAGGGCGCCAGCGATTGGGCGCAGGGCGGCATTGCCGCCGTGCTGGATTCCGGCGACAGCCATGACGAGCACACGCAGGACACGCTCGTTGCCGGCGCAGGCCTGTGCGACGAAGAGGCAACGCGCTTTATCGTGGAGCACGGGCGCGAGGCGATCCAGTGGCTGATCGACCGCGGCGTGCCGTTCACGCGCGACGAACAGGCCGAACTGGGCTTCCACCTGACGCGCGAAGGCGGCCACAGCCGCCGGCGCATCATCCACGCCGCGGATGCCACCGGCCACGCCGTGGTCAGCACTCTGCTGGAGCAGGCGACCCGGCACCCGAACATCACCTTCCTGGAAGACCACTTCGCGATCGACGTGATCACTTCGCGCAAGCTGGGGCTGCCGGGCAACCGCTGCTACGGTCTGTATGTGCTGGATGACAGGACCGGCGCGGTGCACACGATCACCGCCACGCATACCGTGCTGGCCGCGGGCGGCGCGGGCAAGGTCTACCTGTACACCACCAATCCGGACACGGCGACCGGCGACGGCATCGCCATGGCGTGGCGCGCCGGCTGCCGGGTGTCGAACATGGAGTTCATCCAGTTCCACCCGACCTGCCTGTACCATCCTTATGCCAAGTCCTTCCTGATCTCCGAGGCGGTGCGCGGAGAAGGCGGCCTGCTCAAGCTGCCCGACGGCACGCGCTTCATGCCCGAGCACGATTCGCGCGCCGAACTGGCGCCGCGCGACGTGGTGGCGCGTGCGATCGACTTCGAGATGAAGAAGCGCGGCCTCGACTGCGTCTACCTGGATATCACGCACCAGCCCGAGGCCTTCCTGAAGGACCACTTCCCGACCATCCACGCACGCTGCCTGGAACTGGGCATCGACATCACGCGCGAGCCGATTCCCGTGGTGCCGGCCGCGCATTACACCTGTGGCGGCGTGGTCACCGACACCGCGGGCCGCACTGATATCGGCAACCTGTACGCCGTGGGCGAGACCGCCTGCACCGGCCTGCACGGCGCCAACCGTCTCGCCTCCAACTCGCTGCTGGAATGCATGGTGATCGGGCGCGCCGCCGCGGCCGACATCGCCTCCAAGGACAAGGCCGGCCGGCCCGATATCACGCTGCCCGCGTGGGATGAGAGCCGCGTCTCCGATGCCGACGAGGAAGTGGTGGTGTCGCACAACTGGGACGAGCTGCGCCGCATGATGTGGAACTACGTCGGCATCGTGCGCACCAGCAAGCGGCTGGAGCGCGCCCAGCACCGCATCGGCCTGCTGCGCGAGGAGATCGCCGAGTATTACGCCAACTTCCGCGTCACCAGCGACCTGCTGGAGCTGCGCAACCTGGTCGAAGTGGCGTCACTCATCGTGGACAGCGCCTATTCGCGCCATGAAAGCCGCGGCCTGCATTTCAGCCGGGACTATCCAGAGTCGCTGCCCAAGGCGCTGCCGACGGTGATGCAGCCGCTGGCCGTACGCAAGCGGT
Source organism: Cupriavidus sp. DF5525 (assembly GCF_040149425.2). Taxonomy (NCBI): domain Bacteria; kingdom Pseudomonadati; phylum Pseudomonadota; class Betaproteobacteria; order Burkholderiales; family Burkholderiaceae; genus Cupriavidus; species Cupriavidus sp. DF5525. The sequence goes on from NZ_CP168265.1 coordinate 3,796,740, forward strand.
AACGCCTGGCAGACAGCAAGAAAAAACGGGGTGGTGCCTGATGGCCCCACCCCGTTTTTCTTTGCCAGGTGACTGGCCGTTCAGCCGATGATCCGCAACGAATAGTCCGTCGCGCGCACGTCCTTGGTCAGCGCGCCGACCGAGATGCGGTCCACGCCGGTCTCGGCAAAGGTGCGGATGGTGTCGGCATTGACGCCTCCCGACACTTCGAGCAGCGCCCTGCCCTGGTTGAGTTTGACCGCGTCTTGCATCATAGGCACGGTGAAGTTGTCGATCAGCACCGACTTCGCACCGGCCGCCAGCGCCTCGTCCAGTTCGACCAGCGATTCCACCTCGATCTGCACCGGCGCATCGGTATCGAGCGCCAGCGCCGCCTGCATCGCGGCGGTGATGCTGCCGGCCGCGGCGATATGGTTCTCCTTGATCAGGATGCCGTCGTACAGCGCCAGGCGCTGGTTCTCGCCGCCGCCGATGCGCACGGCGTACTTCTGCGCCAGGCGCAGGCCGGGGAGCGTCTTGCGCGTGTCCAGCACGCGCGCGCGGGTGCCGGCGATCAGGTCGGCATAGCGGCGCGTGGCGGTGGCCACGCCGGACAGCAGTTGCAGGAAATTGAGCGACGGGCGCTCGGCTGTCAGCAGCGAGCGCGCCGGGCCGTTGATCTCGCACACCACCGAGTCTGGCGCCATGCGTGCGCCTTCCTGCTGCAGCCAGCGCACTTCCAGCGCCGGATCAACCGCGCGCATGCAGGCATCGAACCACGGCTGGCCGCACAGCACCGCCGATTCACGCACGATCACGCGCGCGCGGGCGGCCTTGCCGGCGGGAACCAGCAGGCCGGTCAGGTCGCCGCTGCCGACGTCCTCGTCGATGGCTGCCTGCACATTGGCTTGCAGCGCTGCCTGCAGCGCCTGGCCGTAGCTGTCGAAAATCGGATTCACGCTCATGCCGGGCCGATCCCCTGGAACAGGGCCTGTTCCTTGGCCAGGTCAGACGACGGACGCACGTTGCGCTTCTGCGCGGCGGCGAAGTCGAGCATTCGGTTGATACAGGTCACCGCCTTGGCGCCGATTGCCGGGTCGACATGGATCTCGTTGCGGCCGGTTTCCAGCACCTCGGCCAGGTTGGTCAGCGCGTTCATCGCCATCCACGGGCAGTGCGCGCAGCTCTTGCAGGTCGCGCTGTTGCCGGCGGTCGGTGCTTCGATGAAGTGCTTGCCGGGCGCGGCCATGCGCATCTTGTGCAGGATGCCGTTGTCGGTAGCGACGATGAATTCGGTCGCGTCTAGCTTCTGCGCGGCCTCGATCAACTGCGAGGTCGAGCCGACCACGTCGGCCTGCGCCACCACGTTTTCCGGCGATTCCGGGTGCACCAGGATCTTGGCGTTGGGGAATTCACGACGCAGCAGGTCCAGCTCGATGCCCTTGAACTCGTCATGCACCAGGCACGAGCCCTGCCACAGCAGCATGTCGGCGCCGGTCTGCTTCTGGATATAGCTGCCCAGGTGCTTGTCCGGGGCCCACAGGATCTTCTTGCCCTGCGCGTGCAGGTGCTCGACGATCTTCAGGCCGATGCTGGAGGTCACCATCCAGTCCGCGCGCGCCTTCACGGCGGCGCTGGTGTTGGCGTAAACCACCACGGTGCGGTCCGGGTGCGCATCGCAGAACGCGGCGAACTCATCGGCCGGGCAGCCCAAATCGAGCGAGCAGGTCGCGTCCAGGTCCGGCATCAGCACGGTCTTTTCGGGGCTGAGGATCTTGGCAGTCTCGCCCATGAAGCGCACACCGGCCACCACCAGGGTCTTGGCCTCGTGGTCGCGGCCGAAGCGCGCCATTTCCAGGGAATCGGAGACGCAGCCGCCGGTTTCCTCGGCCAGGTCCTGCAGGTCGGCGTCGACGTAATAGTGCGCCACCAGCACCGCGTTGCGTTCCTTCAGCAGGCGGCGGATACGCGCCTTCAGTTCCTGGCGCTCGTCGGGCGTCAGCACCGGCGGCACCTTGGCCCAAGCGTGGGCCACGCAGCTTTCGCCAGTGGCGTTTTCGGCATTCGCCAGGTTCGGTTTCTCGAACTCGACGGTCTTGATCGATTGTGGGGTCATCTCCGGTACTCCTCTAGACCTCCGCCAACAAGGGTGCGGCCGGCCAGAACATGGGGGAGTTTATCTAAAACAAAAGCCCCGCCATGGGCGGGGCTTTGTCAAACCATACGGCGCGGCCGAATTGTATCAGGCGTAGCGGCGCAGGCGCAGCGAGAAATCGTGCAGCGCCTGGATGCCACTGGCCTCGGCGCGATGGCACCAGGCCTGCAGCTGCTGCAGCAGCTGCTCACGCGTCAGGTTGGAACGGCCCCAGATGGCGGCCAGTTCGCGGCGCATTTCCACGAAGGTCTGCAGCGCCTTGTTCTGTTCGACGATGCTGGCGAGCTGCTCGCGCTGGGTCGCGGCCAGCTTGGTTTCCTCGCGGTGAAACCACTTGCTGGCGGGCTTGAAGCTGCGGTACTCGGCCACGCCGCCTTCCTTGAGCTTGTCCAGTTCCTGGCGGAACGCGCCCTTGACGGCCTTGGCGTAGCGCGCCATCACGTCATAGCGGTTGGCGATGATGGCTTCCAGCGTGTTGTGGTCGACCGGGCGGGCTTCCACCAGGCGCGCCTTCGGCGGAGTCTTCTTGACCTTGGCCAGGCCGACCGCCTGCATCGCTCGGATATAGCCCCAGCCCACGTCGAACTCATACCACTTGATCGAGAACTTGGCCGAAGTCGGGTAGGTGTGGTGGTTGTTGTGCAGCTCTTCGCCGCCGATGATCAGGCCCCACGGCGACACGTTGGTCGACGCATCTTCGCAATCGTAGTTGCGATAACCCCACCAGTGGCCCAGGCCATTGATGATGCCGGCGGCATGGATCGGGATCCACAGCATCTGCACCGCCCAAACCGACATGCCGATCACGCCGAACAGCGCCAGGTCGATGATCAGCAGCAGGCCCACGCCCTGCCAGGTGAAGCGCGAGTACACGTTGCGCTCGATCCAGTCGTTGGGGCAGCCATGGCTGAACTTGGCGACGGTTTCCTTGTTCTTGGCTTCGGCGCGATACAGCTCGGCGCCTTCCAGCAGCACCTTGCGGATGCCACGGGTCTGCGGGCTGTGCGGATCGTCTTCCGTTTCGCACTTGGCGTGGTGCTTGCGGTGGATCGCGGTCCACTCGCGCGTGACCATGCCAGTGGTCAGCCACAGCCAGAACCGGAAGAAGTGTTGGGCAATGGGGTGCAGATCCAGCGACCGGTGCGCCATGCAGCGGTGCAGGAAGATGGTGACGCCGGCGATCGTGATATGCGTCATCACGAGCGTGTAGATGACGATCTCCCACCAGGTCCAGTTGGCAAGGCCATTGGCGGCCCAGTCAAGAATAGTGTCGAACAAACTGTTCTCCGTCGATTAAACAGGGACTTTCCCGTGCAGGCCGGCGGATGGCCGGTGCACACAACGCGCAGAAAAAAATAGCTGCGAATCTATTGATTGCGATAGCTGTCTGGCGCGTGCCGCGGGACCCGAAGTCGCTCCGGGCTCCCTGGCACACGAGTCTGGCGCCGGCCGTGGCTGGCGGGACAAGGTACGAGCCGCTGCAATCTGGCGGCTGTGTCTGATGTGGGGAGCGGGATGCGCGCAACCCGCGACAACCCGGCATTCTACCGGATCGTCGAAGTTGCATGCATACGCTGTTACCCGGATTTGGACGGGGCGCAACGCTTTTCGTTCCTTGGGGTGGCGCATGCGGCGCCCACCCAAGGTCGATCGGGCGCTAGTGACGCCTAAGGTGCATTTGCAGCTTCAGGCAGTTCGGCTGGCCGTGCCGCAGCGGTCATGCCGGGTAGCGGCGTGTCGCCCAGCACCCTCACCTCGCGCTGCGGATACGGGATCGAGATACCGTGGTCGCGCAGCGTGCGCCAGATGGCGCGGTTCATTGCCGATTGCACCCCCAGCTTGCCGCTCTGCGGGTCGGCGATAAAGACCGCAACCTCATACTCGATGCCGCTGTCGGCGAACATCACCAGGAAGGCGGCCGGCTCCGGGTCGCGCAGCACGCGCGGCAGGTCGCGCACGCAGGCGGTCAGCAGCGCGATCACGGTTTCCGGGTCGGCGTTGTAGTCGGCCTGCACGCGTGTCGCCACGCGCACATTGGTGTTCGAGAACGAATGGTTCTGCACCGACTGGGCCACCAGTTGCTCGTTCGGCACCAGTGTCTCGCCGTCGCCGTTGCGTACCACGGTGTAGCGGGTGCGGATCTGCGACACGATGCCGGTGTACTTGTCCACCGTGATCTGGTCACCCAGCTTGACCGAGCGGTCCAGCAGGATGATGAAGCCGGAGATGTAGTTGCTGGCGATCTTCTGCAAACCCAGGCCCAGGCCGACACCGAGCGCGCCTCCGAACACCGACAGGACAGTCAGGTCGATGCCCACCAGCGACAGGCTCAGCAGCAGCGACACCAGCAGCAGCAGCGCCTTGGAGATGCGCGTCAGCACCACCTTCAGGTTGACGTCCAGGTTGTTCGAGCGCATCAGCCGCTCTTCCAGCCACGAGCCAAACCACATCGCCACCAGCACCGTCAGCAGGATCCACACCGCCGCCATCAGCGTGTCGGCCAGGCTGATCTTCTGCTTGCCGCCGATCGAGAAGCGCACGGCCTCCATCCACCCGACCACGTCCGACAGCACGCCCAGCACGTAAAGCGCCATGCCGACCCACACCAGCGTGGTCAGCACCTTTTCCACCAGCAGCAGCATGCCGTGCAACTGGCCGCTGCCGGACATGACCCGGCGCAGGATATAGAAGGTGAAGTTCAGGGCGGTGATGCCGAACAGCGGCACCAGCGCGAGGCGCAGCACGCTGATCGGGATCAGCGACTCCAGCGCGAAGCGGGCGATCATCACCAGCACCCAGCCGGCCAGCGGGAACATAGCCCGCTCCAGGCTGGCGGCGGCAAAGCGCACCGAGAAGCTGGAGCTTTCGTAGCGGGCTTCGAGCCGCCGCACGACATAGCGCGCCAGCGGCCAGGCCACTAGCAGGCAGCCAGCCAGGACCAGCAGCTGCCAGAAGAAGCCCGGGCCGCCTGCGTCGCGGATCAGGTCGTCCAGCATCTTGCCGAACGTCGAATGGGAGGCTTTCAGGCCGCCGCCCAGGCCGGACAGGGTTTCGCCGTTCATGGAGAATTCAGGGGTTGGCGCAGGCCGGCCGCCCGCAAACCAGTGGGCGGCCGGCGGCGCGCTTCAGCTGGTGCGTTCCAGCACTGCGGCGAAGAAGCCGTCGGTCTGGTGCAGGTGTGGAAAGAGCGCGAACATGGCGCTATCTGCCGACAATCCGGGGACTTCGATCTTCTGTTCGGCGAGCACTTCGCTGGCTGGCACGAGGCGGAAGTTGGGGTGCGCGGCAAGGAAATCGCGCACGATCGCTTCGTTTTCGGCTTCCAGCACGCTGCAGGTGGCGTAGACCACGCGGCCGCCGCCCTTGACCAGGCGCGCGGCCGAATCCAGGATCGCACTCTGCTTGGCGGTCAGCTCCAGCACCGATTCTGGCGACTGGCGCCACTTCAGGTCAGGGTTGCGCCGCAGCGTGCCCAGCCCGCTGCACGGCGCGTCCACCAGCACCCGGTCGGCCTTGCCGGCCAGGCGCTTGATCTTGGCGTCGCGCTCGGAGTCGATCAGCACCGGATGGACGTTGGACAGTCCGCTGCGCGCCAGCCGCGGCTTGAGGTTGGCCAGGCGCTTCTCCGATACGTCGAAGGCATAGAGCCGGCCGGTCGAGCGCATCGCCGCGCCCAGCGCCAGCGTCTTGCCGCCCGCGCCCGCGCAGAAGTCGACCACCATCTCGCCGCGCTTGGGTGCCACCAGGTTGCACAGCAGCTGGCTGCCCTCGTCCTGCACTTCGACCAGGCCGTTGACGAAGATCGGCAACTGGTTCAGCGCCGGCTTGCCGGTCATGCGGATGCCGGCCGGCGCCATCGGCGTGGACTCGGCGCCCAGGCCGGCGGCCTGCAGCTCGGCCAGCGCCGCCTCACGGCTGGTCTTGGCCAGGTTGACGCGCAGGTCCAGCGGGGCCGGGCGCAGCCAGGCATCGCCCAGCGCCGCGGTGAAGGTCTCGCCATGCTGGCGCACCAGTTCGTCGTACAGCCATTCTGGCAGGTTGGCACGTACGCGCGGCGCCAGGCTCGAGCGCTCGATCGTGGTCAGCCGGTCCAGCCATTCGGCCTCTTCGGGATGCAGGAACGGCGACAGCACGTCGCGCCCCAGCGTCGCGGCCAGGCCCAGCAGCGCCAGCCGGCGCGAGGTCGCGCCCGTGCCGCTTTCGGCAAACTGCGCAAACTCCACGCGCCGCCGCAGCACGGCGTAGATCGCCTCGGCGATGATGCCGCGCTCGCGGTGGCCGAGCTTGCTGTTCTCGCGGAAGTAGTAGCTCACCACGGCATCGGCCGGGCGGGCGAACAGCATCACCTTGCCGAGCAGCCGGTCGATATGCTGGATATGGGTGGCATGCAGCCCGCCGTGCACGCGCGGCGCGCCGTCCCGGCCGGCGTTGGCCGGCTTGCGGATGGGACTGCCCTTGCCCTTGCTGCGCACGGGCGCGCGGCCCTCGCTGCGAGCGGGTCGGGTTCCTGCGGGTCGGTTTCCTGCCTCGTTGCGACTCATGCCTTGACTCCTTCCGCCCGGGTATTGGCGGAGATGGCCATCAGCAATTGCGGCTCGGCCGGGTTGATAACGTTGACTACGCCGTCCTGCAGTTGCAGGCGGTCCTCGACAAACCATTGCACGGCGCGCGGATAGATCACATGCTCGCATTCGAGCAGGCGCTCCGCCAGGCTCTCGGGCGTATCCGTCGGCCGCACGTCCAGCGCGGCCTGGATCACAATCGGGCCGTGGTCCAGTTCGGGCGTGACGAAATGCACGGTGGCGCCGTGCAGCTTGACGCCGGCGTCCAGCGCCTGCTTGTGAGTGTTCAGCCCGGGGAAGCAAGGCAGCAGCGAGGGATGGATATTGAACAGCCGGCCCGCGTACCGGTCGACGAAGCCGGGGGTCAGGATGCGCATGAAGCCCGCCAGCACCACCAGGTCGGGCGCGTAGGCGTCGATGGCCTCGGCCAGTGCCGCGTCGAAGGCGGCGCGGTCAGGGAACTGGCGATGGTCGACGACCCCGGTTTCGATGCCTTGCTGCTGTGCGAACCGCAGCCCGGCGGCATCCGGCCGGTTGGACAGCACCGCTGCCACGCGGGCGGGCCAGCCACCTCCCGCGCAGGCTCGGACGATGGCTTCCATATTGGAGCCCCGCCCGGAAATCAAGATGACAATTTTTTTCATCGCGCAATTCTACCAAGGCAAGGCGCTAAACTCCGGTAAAGCTAACCCATTAGGTACTTAATTCACGAGATTCGGAAAGGACGCGATGCCTCTAACATGTGGTGGCGGCGCCGTATACCCCCGATTGATGGATTGTGACGCTTCGCCCCCTCTGCTAGAGTGGGCCCTACGTCCACGCGCCAAACCTGTGCATGGCAGTACGACACAGTGCTCGCGTAGAGCTGGTGACAACAAGGACGAAACGGGAAATTAGACGGGAATTCGCATGTCGAACGCTGCACCGACGTTGTTGGTGGTCGATGATCATCCCATGGCTTTGTCAGGCACTACGGCGTTCCTCGCCGAAGTGATGCCGGATGTGGCGGTACACGCCGCCGGCAGTGCCCGCGAAGCCCTGGCTAGCTTGCAAGAGGGGCTTCGCCCCGACATCGTGCTGCTGGATATCTGGCTGAACGACGGCACCGGCTTCGATGCCATGCAGTCGTTCAAGACCGTGATCCCCGGCGCACGCTTTATCTTCATGTCCGCCGAGGCCACGCCGGAGATCGTGGGCCGCGCCCGCGCGCTGTCGGCCTGCGGCTTCGTCGGCAAGCACCTGGACGCCAACGCCTTTACCGCGGCGGTGCGCAAGGTGCTGGCGGGCGACACCTCCTTCCCTACCGATGAAGCGCTGAACGGGCACGCGCAGTCGTTCGGGCCCGCGCACGGCATTCCGGTCACGCCGGCTGAGCTCGGCCTGACGCCGCGCCAGGGCTCGGTGCTGGCGCTGGTGCTGGAAGGACTGCCGAACAAGGTGATCGCGCGCCGGCTGGGGCTGACCGAGAACACGGTCAAGGAACACGTGTCGGCCATCCTGCAGCGCCTGGGCGTGCGCACGCGCATGCAGGTGATGTCGCGGATGGAACGCTTCCGCCTGCGGCAGTAAGCATCAGCGGCGCCGGCATCGCCGGCGCTTTCGCCCTCTCCTCCTACGCCGGGCGCAGCCAGCGCCGCAGCAGCATGCGCAGCGAAGCCGGGTCCACCGGCTTTGGCAACACGAAATACCCCGCCTCTTCCGCCGCTGCCAGCGCGGCCGACTTCAGGTCGCCGGTCAGCAGCGCGCTGCGCGCCTGCGGCTGCGTGTTCTGCCAGCGCTCCAGCAGGTCCAGCCCGTTTTCACTGCCCGGCAGGCGCAGGTCGCAGAAGATGATGTCCGGGCGCAGGCCCTTCGCGAACAGCTTGTCGGCTTCGGCGCCGTGCGCGGCGCAGGCCACGCGGATGCCCCACGCTTCCATCAGCGCAATCCAGGCTTTGCGGATCTGGCTGTCGTCGTCGACCACCAGCACCGTGCCCTGCAGGCGATCGGGCTTGGCTTCCTCGGCCTGCGCCATGGCGCGCATCTCGCGCACGCTGGCCACGGTCTCGGCCGGCACCGGCGCCAGCGCGAACCAGAACACCGAGCCCTTGCCCGGCACCGAGCGCACGCCATAGGTGCCGCGCATCAGCCGCACGCACTCCTTGAAGATCGCCAGGCCCAGGCCCAGCCCTTGTGACGGGTCGCGCTGCGGGTTGTTGACCTGGTAGTAGGGCGAGAAAATTTCCGGCAAGTGCTCGGGAGTGACGCCGGCACCCGTATCCCACACCTCCAGCCGCACATGCTTGCGGCGCTGGCGCGCGTTCACCAGCACGCCGCCACGCTGGGTGTAGCGCAGCGCGTTCTGCACCAGGTTGAACAGCGCGCGGCGCAGCAGCACCGGCTCGGCCATCGCATATAGCTCGTCGGGCACGCGCGGCGTCAGCGTCAGGCCGCTTTCGCGCGCGTCGGCGGCAAACTGGCTCATCACGTCGCGGATCAGCGCGCCCAGCTCGCACGGCTCCAGCGTAGGCAGCACCTTGCGCCCTTCCAGCTTGGACAGGTCCAGCAGCGAGCGGAACAGCAGGTCGATGGTCTGGGTGCCGGCCGCCACCTGCTCCACCAGCGGATGCAGCGCCGAGGACTGGTTGCGCGCGCGCAGCGCCTCCACCAGCATCACCAGCGCATGCACCGGCTGGCGCAGGTCATGGCTGGCTGCTGCCAGGAAGCGCGACTTTTCCTCGCTGGCATGCAGTGCGCGCTCTTTCTCTTCCTGGAATTGCTTGGCCAGGCGGCGGCTGTCGCCTTCGAGCTGGATCGCGCGCACCAGCGTGACCTGCAGATTGAAGGCATGGCGCGACAGCATCAGCGCGTAGATCACCAGCAGCCCCTGTACATAGGCGCCATGGCCAGGGAAGGCGAACTCCGCCATCAGGATATTGGGCACCAGGATCGGCACCCCGGCGTAGACCAGGTTGGACGGCACCGGCGCCTGCGACACCGCGCCGCCCGCGATCACCCCCAGTGTCAGCAGGTACAGCACGCTGGAGAACACCGCCGAGCCTGTATACAAATGCAGCAGCGCCGAGCTGCCCCAGGTCACGCCGGTCAGGAACGCAACCGCGCGCATATTGTTCCACCACTTGCGCGTGTGCGCGGAGCGGCTCATCGAGGCGCTGTCGCGCTGGTAGCCGTAGTAGAACCACAGACCACCGGCGGTCAGCAACAGCATCACCACGCACCAGCCCAACAAGGCAGCATGGCTCACGTCATCCCAGAATCCGAGGGCAGTTAGCGCGGGCAGCAGCACCGAGGCCACGATTGCCGTCGGCGAGTTCTTGTGCACGATGGCCATCAGCTTGGCGCGCGTTTCAACGTCAAGCTGGGCGGTCGCCTGGGGCAGGATTCGGGGCAGGAGCCGGGGGAAGAACCGGTTGGGCGGCGCGTCGTTCAAGTGTGACTGGCTTGGAATGGCGGTGTCGGGGATCAGCGGGGCCGAATATATCGAGTTTTTGTCGTTCTTCCCGGAGTGATGCTTAGGTTACGCCGAGGTGACGCATATCATGCCGCCTTTTGCAGCATCGCGCCATGCCGCGAGGGCCGGTTGCGGCACAAAAACAGCAGCACGGGGCCGGCCACCGGCCGCGGGAGCGGCAAGCCGACCCATTCGCCTTATAATGCCCGCTTTACCTGAAAAGTTTCCCGCCGTCCCCGTGAAAGTCTTCCGCGGCCTGCCCAACGCCGAAAGCCGGGCGCCCTGCGCGCTCACCATCGGCAATTTCGACGGTGTGCATCGCGGCCACCAGTCGCTGCTTGCGCGCGCGCGCGCGGCTGCCGACGCGCGCGGCCTGCCGCTGTGCGTGATGACCTTCGAGCCACATCCGCGCGAATTCTTCACCCCGGACAAGGCCCCCACGCGCATCGCGCTGCTGCGCGACAAGCTGGAAAGCCTGCGCCGCAATGGCGTGGACCGCGTGGTGGTGGAGCATTTCAACGCCCACTTTGCCGGCCAGTCGCCGCAGGAATTCGTGGAGAACGTGCTGTGGCACGGACTGCACGCGCGCTGGGTGCTGGTCGGCGACGATTTCCGCTTCGGCGCCAAGCGCGCCGGCGATGTTGCCTACCTGCAGGAAGCGGGCCGCCGCTACGGCTTCGATGTCGAGCAGATGGGCTCGGTGTCCGAAGGCGGCATCCGCATCTCCAGCTCGGCAGTGCGCCAGGCGCTGGCCGACGGCGACCTGGAGCACGCGCGGCGCCTGCTGGGCCACGGCTATGCCATCAGCGGCCACGTGATCCACGGACGCAAGCTGGGCCGCGACCTGGGCTTCCCGACGCTGAACCTGCGCATCTCGCACAAGCGCCCCGCGGTCAACGGCATCTTTGTCGTGCAGGTGCACGGTATTGCCGAGCACCCGCTGCCGGGCGTGGCCAGCATCGGCGTGCGCCCGACCATCGAGGACGCCGGCCGGGTGCTGCTGGAAGTCCACCTGTTCGACTTCAATGAAAGCCTGTACGGCAAGCTGGTGCGGGTGGAGTTCATGAAGAAGCTGCGCGACGAGGCACGCTTCGACAGCCTGGAAGAACTGACCGCCGCGATCGCCAAGGACAGCGCCGAAGCGCGCGCCTTCTTCGGCCTGACCGCGCCGGGCGCGGCCGAAGGCGCGGGCGGCCGCGACTTCGCCACCTCCGCCACCGACCGAATTAGCTAGCGGCCGGCGCCCGCCCACGCACGCTGTTGCGCGGGCCCCGGTTCGCATGCCGCCTGCCCCAGTCTTCACGCGCGCCCGCCGGCCTGTCGCCGGCCGCGCGCCAACCGAATTGCTCCGAGAATCGAAATGTCCGACGACAAACGCGCCAAGCCCGAGAAGAACAAATACCCCGTCAACCTGCTCGACACGCCCTTCCCGATGCGTGGCGACCTGCCCAAGCGCGAGCCGCAGTGGGTCAAGCAGTGGCAGGACAAGCAGATCTACAAGAAGATCCGCGCGGCGCGCAAGGGTGCGAAGAAGTTCGTGCTGCACGACGGCCCCCCGTATGCCAACGGCGATATCCATATCGGCCACGCCGTCAACAAGGTGCTCAAGGACATGATCATCAAGGCGCGCGGCCTGAACGGGCTCGACGCCGTCTACGTGCCGGGCTGGGACTGCCACGGCATGCCGATCGAGATCCAGATCGAGAAGCAGTTCGGCAAGGGCCTGCCGGTGCAGGAGGTCCAGGCCAAGGCGCGCGCGTACGCGACCGAGCAGATCAAGCGCCAGATGGTGGATTTCGAGCGCCTGGGCGTGCTGGGCGACTGGGACCACCCCTACCTGACCATGAACTACAGCAACGAGGCGGACGAGTTGCGCGCGCTCGGCAAGATCATGGAGAAGGGCTATGTGTTCCGCGGCCTGAAGCCGGTGAACTGGTGCTTCGACTGCGGCTCGGCGCTGGCCGAAGCGGAGGTCGAGTACAAGGACAAGGTCGACCTGTCTATCGACGTGGGCTTCCCGTTCGCGGAAGCCGACAAGCTCGCCCACGCGTTCAAGGTGCCGTTCGACCAGCTCGACGGCAAGGCGGGCTGGATCGTGATCTGGACCACCACGCCGTGGACCATCCCGAGCAACCAGGCGCTGAACGTGCACCCGGAGGTCGAGTACGCGCTGGTCGAGACGCCGCGCGGCTACCTGATCCTGGCCACCGAGCGGGTCGAGGAACAACTGAAGATCTACGGCCTGGAAGGCAAGGTCGTTGCCACCACCACCGGCGCGGCGCTGTCGGAGATCCGCTTCCACCATCCGCTGGCCAAGATGGACACCGGCTATGACCGCCTGTCGCCGGTCTACCTGGGCGACTATGTCACCACCGACACCGGCTCGGGCATCGTGCACTCGGCACCCGCCTACGGCGTGGAAGACTTCCAGTCGTGCAAGGCGCACGGCATGCCCGACTCGGACATCATCAGCCCGGTGATGGGCAACGGCGTCTACGCCGGCACGCTGCCGCTGTTTGGCGGGCTGTCGATCTGGGACGCCAACCCCAAGATCGTCGAAGTGCTGCAGGCCTCGGGCAACCTGTTCAACTCGCACAAGTACACCCACAGCTACATGCACTGCTGGCGCCACAAGACGCCGATCATCTACCGCGCCACCTCGCAGTGGTTCGCCGGCATGGACGTGGACCCGGCCGACAACGGCCCCAGCCTGCGCGAGACCGCGCTGGCCGGCATCGACGCGACCGAGTTCTACCCGGCCTGGGGCAAGCAGCGCCTGCACAACATGATCGCCAACCGCCCGGACTGGACGCTGTCGCGCCAGCGCCAATGGGGCGTGCCGATGGCCTTCTTTGTGCACAAGGAAACCGGTGCGCTGCACCCGCGCACGCCCGAGCTGCTGGAAGAAGTGGCCAGGCGCGTCGAACAACACGGCATCGAGGCCTGGCAGACGCTGGAACCGGCCGAGTTGCTGGGCGACGAGGCCAGCCAGTACGAGAAGAACCGCGACACGCTGGACGTGTGGTTCGACTCCGGCACCACGCACTGGACCGTGGTCCGCGGCTCGCACCGCGACGACCTGTACGACGCGACTGCCGATGAAGCCGACGGCCGCCTGGCGGACTTGTACCTGGAAGGCTCCGACCAGCACCGCGGCTGGTTCCATTCGTCGCTGCTGACCGCTTCGATGCTGTATGGCAAGCCGCCCTACAAGGCGCTGCTGACGCACGGCTTCACCGTCGACGGCGAGGGCCGCAAGATGTCCAAGTCGGTCGGCAACACCGTGGCGCCGCAGGACATCACGAACAAGATGGGCGCCGAGATCATCCGCCTGTGGGTGGCCTCGACCGACTACTCGGGCGAGCTGTCGATCTCGGACGAGATCCTCAAGCGCGTGGTGGAAAGCTACCGCCGCATCCGCAACACGCTGCGCTTCCTGCTGTCGAACCTGTCCGACTACGACCACGCGAAGCACGCGCTGCCGGCCTCCGAATGGCTGGAGATCGACCGCTACGCCGTGGCGCTGACCGATCGACTGCAGAAGGAAGTGCTGTCGCACTACGAGGCCTATGAATTCCACCCGGTGGTGGCCAAGCTGCAGACCTTCTGCTCGGAAGACCTGGGTGGCTTCTACCTGGACGTGCTGAAGGACCGCCTGTACACCACCGCGCTGGATTCGAAGGCCCGCCGCGCGGCGCAGAACGCGCTGTACCACATCACCCAGGCGATGCTGCACTGGATGGCGCCGTTCCTGTCGTTCACCGCCGAGGAAGCGTGGCAGGTGTTCGCCCACGGCACCGAGCACGCCGATACCATCTTCACCAGCACCTACTACACGGTGCCCGAAGTGGACGACGACTCCGACGACCTGCTGCAGAAGTGGCACACGTTGCGCGAAGTGCGCGCGGAAGTGACCAAGCAGCTCGAAGCGGTGCGCGTGGAAGGCGAGATCGGCTCGTCGCTGCAGGCCGAGCTGACGATCCAGGCCGGCGGCCCGGTGCTGGAAGCGCTGCAGAGCCTGGGCGACGACCTGCGCTTCGTGCTGCTGACCTCGTCGGCCAAGGTAACGCACGCGCCCGAGGCCGGCGACCTGCTGGTGACGGTGACCCCGTCGGCGCACGCCAAGTGCGAGCGCTGCTGGCATTACCGCGCCGATGTCGGCCACAACCCGGACCACCCCACCCTTTGCGGGCGCTGCGACAGCAACCTGTTCGGCGCCGGTGAACACAGGAGCCATGCCTGATGGCATCGACCACGTCCCGCTCATCCCGTTCATCCCGGCCGGCGCGCCGCGGCAGCAGCGCCGCCAGCAACACCACCCCGCTGCTGTGGCTGGCCTTCGCGCTGCTGGTGGTGGTGCTCGACCAGTTCTTCAAGATCGTCATCGTGCGCACCTTCACCTATGGTGAATCGCGCCCGGTGACGAGCTTCTTCAACCTGGTGCTGGTCTACAACAAGGGCGCGGCGTTCAGCTTCCTGGCCGATGCCGGTGGCTGGCAGCGCTGGTTCTTTACCGGGCTGGGCATCGTCGTGGGGGCGTTCATCGTGTGGCTGCTGTACCGCCACACCGGGCAGCGGCTGTTCTGCTTCGCGGTATCGCTGATCCTGGGCGGCGCGGTCGGCAACGTGATCGACCGCGTGATCTACGGCCACGTGGTCGACTTCCTGGACTTCTACGTGCGCAACTACCACTGGCCGGCCTTCAACGTGGCCGACTGCGCGATCACGGTCGGCGCGGTGCTGCTGATCGTGGATGAGTTGCGACGGGTGCGGCGGCACTGAGTGCCATCTGACCTTAGCAGGTGACGCCGGGGCCGCGAACGCGGCCCCGGCGTCATCCGCGCCCAGCCGGTATCATGCCGATTCACACCTTTTGACGAGCCTTTCCATGGATTTGCGCGGCAAGCACATCGTTCTCGGCCTGACCGGCGGCATCGCCTGCTACAAGTCGGCCGAACTGGTCCGCCTGCTGACCAAGGCCGGCGCCACCGTGCAGGTGGCGATGACCGAGGCGGCGACGCACTTCATCACGCCGGTCACGATGCAGGCGCTGTCGGGCCGCCCAGTGTTCCTGTCGCAGTGGGACGCCCGCATCGACAACAACATGGCGCATATCGACCTCTCGCGTGAGGCCGACGCCATCGTCATCGCTCCCGCCTCGACCGACTTCATGGCACGCCTGGCCAACGGCCTGTGCGACGACCTGCTGAGCACGCTGTGCATCGCGCGCGACTGCCCGCTGCTGGTGGCGCCTGCGATGAACCGCCAGATGTGGGCCGCGCCCGCCACCCAGCGCAACGCCGCACAGTTGCGCGCCGACGGCGTAATGATCCTGGGTCCCGGCAGCGGCGACCAGGCCTGCGGCGAGGTCGGCGACGGCCGCATGCTGGAGCCGGAAGAGCTGCTCGACGACATCATTGCCTTCTTCCAGCCCAAGCCACTGCAGGGCAAGCGCGTGCTGATCACCGCCGGTCCGACCTTCGAGGCGATCGACCCGGTGCGCGGCATCACCAACCTGTCATCGGGCAAGATGGGCTTCTCGATCGCGCGCGCGGCACGCGAGGCCGGCGCCGAGGTGCTGCTGGTGGCGGGCCCCACCGGCCTGCCGACACCGCGCGGCGTGGTGCGCACCGACGTGCGCAGCGCGCAGCAGATGCATGACACGGTGATCGCGCAGCTGCCCGGCGTGGACATCTTTGTCGCCGTCGCCGCCGTGGCCGACTGGCGCCCGGCCGAGGTCTCGCAGCAGAAGCTGAAGAAGGCCAACGACACCGACACGCCCACGCTGCAGTTCGTGCAGAACCCCGACATCCTCGCCACCGTCGCGGCGCGTGCCGACGCGCCCTACTGCGTCGGCTTTGCCGCCGAGAGCGAGAACCTGGAGCAGTACGGCGAGCAGAAGCGCCAGCGCAAGGGTGTGCCGCTGCTGGTCGGCAATATCGGTCACCATACCTTCGGCCTCGACGACAACGAGATCGTGCTGTTCGACGCCGCCGGCATGACGCGCTTGCCGCGCGCCGACAAGCTGTCGCTGGCGCGCCAACTGGTCGCGGCCATCGGCCAGCGCCTGCCCGGGCGCGCGCGCCCCTGATCGCGGAGGCTGCCATGTCCGGGAACAAACCACGCCTGCGTCTGTCGGTGCTCGACCAGAGCCCGGTGATCGCAGGACACACCGCACGCGATGCGCTGGCGGCCACCGTCGAGCTGGCACAGATGGCCGACGCGCTCGGCTACACCCGCTACTGGTGCGCCGAGCACCACGGCCTGCACGGCGTCTGCAACCCGGCGCCGGAAGTGATGCTGGCCCGCTTGGGCAGCGTCACGCAACGCATCCGGCTGGGCTCGGGCGGCGTGATGCTGCCCTATTACAGCCCGTTCAAGGTGGCGGAGCAGTTCCGCATGCTCGAAGGCCTGTTCCCGAACCGGATCGACCTCGGCGTGGGCCGCGCGCCCGGCGGCGACATGCGCACCGCGCAGGCGGTGGCGATGGGCCAGTACGACCGCGGCGCGCAGTTCGAGGAACAGGTGCGCGACCTGTCCATGCTGCTGCGCGGCGAAGTGCCGCCCGGCCACCTGGCCGAGGGCGTGCTGCTGCAGCCGGTGATCGACACGCAGCCGGAGCTGTGGGTGCTGGGGTCGAGCGACTACGGCGGTGCGCTGGCGGCCCGACTGGGCCTGCGCTTTGCCTTCGCACACTTCATCAACGCGCATACTGGCCACCTGGTGGCGCAGCAATACCGCAACGATTTCACGCCTGGCTACGATGCGCAGCCGTACAGCGCCGCCGCCATCTTCGTGATCTGCGCCGACACCGACGCGGAGGCCGCCGAACTGGAACGCGCGGTTGACCTGCGCCGCCTGCAGATGGCGTACGGCGTCAACGCGCCGATCCCGTCGCTGACGCAGGCCGCCGAGTTCTCGCCCACCGAGCGCGACCGCCTCGTGATCGAACGCGAACGCCCGCGCACCATCTGCGGCACGCCCGAACGCGTGGCCGCGCGCATGGAAGCCTTGCGCGAGCAGTTTGCCGCCGACGAGCTGATCGTGCTGAGCGTCACCGCCAGCTATGCGGCGCGGCTGCGCACCTACGAACTGCTGGCGCAAGCGTTTGCGCTGGACGGCGCGGCCTGAGCCGCGCGTCCGGTATCATGCGCGGCTGCCGACCTGTCTGTTGAACCGAATTCCCGAGATTGCCATGACCCAGCCACTGAACCCGACCGTCGAAATCAAGGTGCTCGACGCACGCCTGAACGAATGGGGCCTGCCCGCCTACCAGAGCGAGATGGCCGCCGCCATCGACCTGCACGCCTGCGTCGACGCGCCCGTGTCGATCGCACCGGGCACCGCCGCGCAACTGGTGCCGGCCGGCATCGCCGTGCATATGGGCAACCCGTACATGGCCGCGACCATCGTGCCGCGCTCGGGGCTGGGCCACAAGAAGGGCCTGGTGCTGGGCAACTCGATCGGCGTGATCGATGCTGACTACCAGGGGCAGATCATGGTCAGCGTGTGGAACCGCAACGCACCCGGCACCGAGCCGATCGTGATCCAGCCGGGCGAGCGCATTGCGCAGATGATGTTCGTGCCGGTACTGCGGCCGGTGTTCTCGACGGTGGAAGAATTCAGCGAGGACAGTGCGCGCGGCGCGGGCGGATTTGGCTCGACGGGCGTGCATCTCGCCAAGGCCGGCGCCTGACGCTGCGCCTCTCGCACGAGAAAAGACTGGCGCCCTCAGGGGCGCCAGTTTGCCTTTCAGCCCTGCTGCTCGAACAGCAGCGCCACGCCACTGGCCGCCTCGGCCGGCACCAGCGTCTCGCGCGGGCCCAGGTCGTGGGTCGGCACACCCTCGGCGCGCCAGCCAGCTCGCGCCGCGGCCAGGTCATCGGTGCGCAGGCGGATTGCCGCATAGCCCGGCCTGTCGCGCCGCACATAGGCGGTCCCGGTGGCAGACGCCAGCGCCTGCGGCGTGCTGACCACCAGCGTGGCGTCGTCCAACGCCAGGCTGCAGACATGCTCGCTGAGCTGCGTCAGTTCGCCGCCGGTCAGTTCCGCATAGGCCCGCGCCGCAGCATCGACCAGTGCGGGCGCCACCACCAGGAACATGGTCGCGATGCTTTGCGCGCCGTTGGCGTGCGCAGTCCACTCGGGCCGCCACAGCAGCTCCGGCGTGCGATGCTCGCAAACGAAGTAGCGCGCGCCCGGCGCATCGTCCAGCGCGGTCACGCGGAAGGTGGCGGGATGCTCGCTGCCATCGTCCAGCCGCACCGGGCGCGAGAACTCGATCGGATCCGAGGTATGCCAGCCGGACCCGCGCAGCCGTGCCGCCGTGGCAAAGGCGTCCGCGCTCTTGCACGACATCGCCGCGCAACCGCCCACGCGCGTCTGCGCATCCCAGTAGTACTGGCGGCTGGGAGTGGGCGCGGTGACGTGCAGCAGCTCGATATAGTCGCGCCGCAGCATGATGCAGTGGTTCTGCGATCCGAGCGTGTGATAGCCGCGCGGCGTCAGCGTAAAGCCGAGCCGGCGCCAGGCTTGCGCTGCGGCATCCAGGTCTGGGCACACCACTACGGCGTGGTCGAACATTTCCGGTTCCGTTGCCATCGACTTCCTTTAAGTCTCTAGCGGCGGCGCGCTTGCGCGCCGGTCGCCGTCATTCAAACTGGATATTGGCCTTGCGCGCCACCGCCTGCCATTTGTCGTGCTCGTGGCGCACCAGGTTGCCGAGCTGGGCCGGGCTGCCGCCCACGATCTCGAAGCCTTGGGCGGCCAGCGCATCGACCACGCGCGGCTGGCGCAGCGATTCCACCAGTGCGTCATGGATGCGCGCGACCGTCTCCGCCGGCAGGCCCGCCGGGCCGAACACGCCGATCCAGGAGTATGCCTCGAAGCGCTTGATGCCCTGCTCGGCCACGGTCGGCACCTGCGGCAGCTGGCGCAAACGGCTGGTACCGGTCACGCCCAGAACCTTGATGGTGCGGGCGGCCACATGCGCCTGCACTGCAGCATAGCTGCTAAAGAAGATATCGACCTCGTTGGACAGCACCGCCTGCACCGCCGGGCCACCGCCCTTGTAGGGCACGTGCAACATGTGCACGCCGGCTTCGGTCGCCAGCGCCTCGGCCGCGAGCTGGTTCAGGCTGCCGATGCCGGACGAGGCATAGCGCACGCCATCGGGCTTGGTCTTGGCCAGCGCCACCAGGTCGCGCACATTGGCCGCTGGCAGCGACGGATGCGCGGCGATCACCAGCGGGAAGCGCACCAGCTGTGAGATCGGCGCAAAATCGCGGAAGGTGTCGTAAGGCAGCTGCTTGTAGGCGAAGGGATTGATCGCGTGCGTGTCGAAGGCCATCAGCAGCGTATTGCCGTCCGCCTTCGCGCGCGCCACGGTGCTCGACGCGATCAGCCCGCCGGCGCCCGGCTTGTTGTCGACCACCACGGTCTGACCCAGCGCCGCCTTCAGGCCGGGCTGCAGCTGCCGGGCGACGATGTCGACACTCCCGCCCGGCGGGAACGGCAGCACCATCGCGATCGGGCGATTGCCCGCCAGCGCCTCGGCCGCGGTGGCGGCAGCGGCGGCATGCAACATCGGGACGGGCATGGCGCCCAGCGGCAGGATCTTGAGCAGCAGGCGGCGGCGCCGCGTGCGTTCGGCAGAGGACATCGGGTATTTCAGGCGTTGGCAGCCGCAAACCCGGGCCCGACGGACACGGCCGGCGACCGCCGGGACAAAAGAAAAGGGCGGCATGACTGCCGCCCCCCTATTTTGCCCGATGATCGGCCACGTTGCAGGCAACGCGGCCGATAGCCGGCCAGGCACTTCCGCGGTCAGGCTTCGGCGCGCTGCTCTTCCGGCGCCTCTGGCGGTTCCGGCTCGATCTCGGAGAAATCGAGCTTGATCTGGTTCTGCTCGTCCAGGTCCACCACCACCTTGCCGCCCGAAACCAGCCTGCCGAACAGCAGCTCGTCGGCCAGCGCCTTGCGGATCATGTCCTGGATCAGGCGCTGCATCGGGCGCGCGCCCATCAGCGGATCGAACCCCTTGTGCGCCAGGAACTTGCGCAGCTTCTCGCTGAAGCTGGCTTCCACCTTCTTCTCGTGCAGCTGCTCTTCCAGCTGCATCAGGAACTTGTCGACCACGCGCAGGATGATTTCCTCGTCCAGCGAGCGGAAGCTGATGGTGGCATCCAGCCGGTTGCGGAATTCCGGCGTGAACATGCGCTTGATGTCGGCCATCTCGTCGCCCTGCTCGCGCGAGCCGGTGAAGCCGATGGTGGCGCGGTTCATGGTCTCCGCTCCCGCATTGGTGGTCATGATGATGATCACGTTGCGGAAGTCGGCGCGCCGGCCGTTGTTGTCGGTCAGCGAACCATGGTCCATCACCTGCAGCAGGATATTGAAGATATCCGGATGCGCCTTCTCGATTTCGTCCAGCAGCAGCACGCAGTGCGGCTTCTTGGTGACGGCCTCGGTCAGCAGGCCGCCCTGGTCGAAGCCGACATATCCCGGCGGCGCGCCGATCAGGCGGCTCACCGCGTGGCGTTCCATGTACTCGGACATGTCGAAACGCAGCAACTCGATGCCCATGATGAAGGCCAGCTGCTTGGCGACTTCGGTCTTGCCCACGCCGGTCGGACCGGAGAACAGGAACGAGCCGATCGGCTTGTCGGTCTTGCCAAGCCCGGCACGCGACATCTTGATGGCAGACGACAGCGCCTCGATCGCCGGGTCCTGGCCGAACACCACCGACTTCAGGTCGCGTTCCAGCGTCTGCAGCTTGCTGCGGTCGTCCTGGTTCACGCTCTGCGGCGGGATGCGCGCAATGCGCGAGACGATGTCCTCGATCTCGCCCTTGCCGATGGTCTTCTTCTGCTTGGACTTCGGCAGGATGCGCTGCGCCGCGCCGGCTTCGTCGATCACGTCGATCGCCTTGTCCGGCAGGTGGCGGTCGGTGATGAAGCGGGCCGACAGCTCGGCCGCGGCGGTCAGTGCCGAGGCCGCGTACTTGACGCCATGGTGCTCTTCGAAGCGCGACTTCAGGCCGCGCAGGATCTGCACGGTCTGGTCCACCGAGGGTTCGACCACGTCGATCTTCTGGAAGCGCCGCGACAGTGCCGCGTCCTTCTCGAAGATGCCGCGGTACTCGGTGAAAGTGGTCGCGCCGATGCACTTGAGCTGGCCCGACGACAGCGCCGGCTTGAGCAGGTTGCTGGCGTCCAGCGTCCCGCCCGAGGCGGCGCCCGCGCCGATCAGCGTGTGGATCTCGTCGATGAACAGGATCGCGTTGGGATTGTCCTTGAGCGACTTCAGCACGCCCTTCAGGCGCTGCTCGAAATCACCACGGTACTTGGTGCCGGCCAGCAGCGCGCCCATGTCGAGCGAGTAGACGGTAGCCTTTTCCAGGATGTCCGGCACCTCGTTCTTGGTGATGCGCCACGCCAGGCCCTCGGCGATCGCGGTCTTGCCGACGCCGGCCTCGCCCACCAGCAGCGGGTTGTTCTTGCGCCGGCGGCACAGCACCTGCACCACGCGCTCGACTTCGCTTTCGCGGCCGATCAGCGGGTCGATCTTGCCGGCCTTGGCCAGCGAGTTCAGGTTCTGGGTGTACTGCTCGAGCGGGCTTTCCTTGCCGTCGCCACCCTCGCCCTCGCCAGCCGCATCGCCATGCTTGGCGGGCTCGGACTGGTCCTTGCGGATACCGTGGCTGATGAAATTCACCACGTCCAGGCGCGTCACGCCCTGCTGCTGCAGGTAGTAGACCGCGTGCGAATCCTTCTCGCCGAAGATGGCGACCAGCACGTTGGCACCCGTCACTTCCTTCTTGCCGTTGGAAGTGGACTGGACGTGCATGATCGCGCGCTGGATCACGCGCTGGAAGCCTAGCGTGGGCTGGGTATCGACCTCGTCGGTACCCGGGACCACAGGCGTGTTGTCCGCAATGAAGTTCTTAAGGCTGGTGCGCAGGTCCTCGATATTGGCCGCGCAGGCGCGCAAGACTTCAGCTGCCGTGGGATTGTCGAGCAATGCCAGCAGCAGATGCTCCACGGTTATGAACTCGTGGCGTGCCTGCCTGGCTTCGACGAATGCCATGTGCAGGCTCACTTCCAATTCTTGCGCAATCATGCTTCCTCCATCACGCACTGCAGGGGATGCCCCGCCTGCCGCGCGTGCGTTGACACCAGCTCGACCTTTGTCGCCGCAATATCCCTGGTGTAGATACCGCAGACGCCCTTTCCTTCCCGGTGCACGGTGAGCATGATCTGCGTCGCCGTTTCCCGGTCCCTGCTGAAATACTGCTGCAGGATCATCACTACAAACTCCATCGGAGTGTAGTCGTCATTAAGCAGCACCACCTTGAACATGGCAGGCGGTTTGAGCGCCTGCTCTTTACGCTCCAGGATGGTGCCTGCTTCGCGTTGTGGGACATTCGCAAGCCGTGTAGCCATGGCTTTATTCTAACCCTTACTCGCAACTCTGCAATTTGGGGAAAAGGCGCCGGATTCAAGAGCCGGGTCGCCGGATTCCTGTGGTGAAAAGGCGCAGGCATTTACGCCGGAGCGCGCCGGAGGCATTGAAAAGCACGTCGCGGATGCCGTCGGGACAGCCCGCACGGCTTGCCTGGCGCCAGCCGTCACGGTACCACCAGGCGTCGTCCCATTCCCACCACACCCTGCGCGCAGTGGGGATTCCGCCAGCTTGACAGTATCCGGCTTTGCCAGAAGAATCGATCGCACACCTGCCACCGGCCACCGAGCCAAAGCAACAAGCCAAAGGCAGGTGATCCGTGAGCAGGGAGGCCCACGGCCCGCGGCGGCGAGTCAGCTTCGAGACTGGCCGCCACGCGATTTCACCTCGCCGCGCGTCATCGCCGGCCGCAAGTCAGTACGCGGCCGGTCATGGCGCCGCAGTTCGTGTCATCTGGCTGGCGTGGCTTCCCCGCTTTGAAATCTGCTATTTCGTTGGGGGAGTATATGGCAAGCGGTATCGTCAAATGGTTCAATGACGCCAAGGGTTTCGGGTTCATCAAGCCGGACGAGGGCGAAGAAGAACTGTTTGCGCACTTTTCGGCTATCCAGATGTCCGGCTTCAAGACGCTGAAGGAAGGTCAACGCGTCTCGTTCGAGGTGGTGCAGGGCCCTAAGGGCAAGCAAGCCACCAACATCCAGGACGCCAGCTAAAGCGCGCCGCGACCGCATCCCGGCCGTCAGAGCCGCGAGCGGTCAACCAGGGTGCGGGGGGAGCTCCCCCGGGACGGGATCGCTGCCAGCGTCCGCCTTGCCGCCACCGGCGGCCGGGCAGGCGCTGGCGCGCACCAGCAGCACGCACCGCATCCGACAGAAAGCCCGGCCTCGTGCCGGGCTTTCTGGCTTGGGGCCCTGGCCTTTGCTCCGCGCCGGTCCGCGCCGGCTCAGGCCCAGCCTTCGATCTTCAGCCCGCTGGCCTGCTCGGCCTCTTCCTTTGTGACCTTGCGCACAGTTTGGCCGAAAGTCCAGACATGGCCCTCGGGGTCCCGGGCTGTATAAGACCGGTCGCCGTAGAACTCGTCCTGCGGTTCGCGCACGATCACCGCGCCCGCCGCGCGGGCGCGCGCGCAATGCTGGTCCAGCCCTTCCTGCAGGTGCACATGCACGGTCTGCGTGTTCTTGCCGTCGACCGACGCGGGGCTGGCGGTGAAGTCCGCCCATTCGCTGCCGACCATCAGGTAGCTGTCACCGAAACGCATCTCCGAATGCACCAGCTGCCCCTTCTGGTCGCGGATCACCATGACGCGCCGGAAGCCGAAGGCGTTTTCAAGCCAGTCCAGCGCCTTCACCGGATCCTTGTAGAAGAGGGCCGCGCCAAAGGCGGTACGGCGGAAGGGATCGTCCATGTCAGTCTCCCCGGGCCCCAGGCCCGTCAGTTCAATCCCAGACGTTCTAGGCAAGGCCGGCGCCCGGCGCAAGAAGAAAACCCCGGCGCCTACCAGGCGGCGCCGGGGTTTTCCTTGGCAGGATGCCCGCCACAGCGGGAGTCCGCGCTTACATATTGTCGATCATCACCTGGCCGAAGCCGGAGCACGAGACCTGCGTCGCGCCTTCCAGCAGGCGTGCGAAATCATAGGTGACCTTTTTGGACAGGATCGACTTTTCCATCGACGCGATGATCAGGTCCGCGGCCTCGGTCCAGCCCATGTGGCGCAGCATCATTTCCGCCGACAGGATTTCCGAGCCCGGGTTGACGTAGTCCTTGCCGGCGTACTTGGGCGCGGTGCCGTGGGTGGCTTCGAACATGGCGACCGAGTCGGACATGTTGGCGCCCGGCGCGATGCCGATGCCGCCGACCTGCGCGGCCAGTGCGTCGGAGATGTAGTCGCCGTTCAGGTTCAGCGTGGCGATCACCGAATATTCAGCCGGACGCAGCAGGATCTGCTGCAGGAAGGCGTCGGCAATGGCGTCCTTGACCACGATGTCCTTGCCGGTCTTCGGGTTCTTGAACTTGCACCACGGGCCGCCGTCGACCAGCTCGGCGCCGAATTCCTTTTGCGCCAGCTCGTAGCCCCAGTCACGGAAGCCACCTTCGGTGAACTTCATGATGTTGCCCTTGTGCACCAGCGTCACCGACGGCTTGTCGTTGTCGATGGCGTACTGGATCGCCTTGCGCACCAGGCGCTCGGTGCCCTCGCGCGAGACCGGCTTGATGCCGATGCCCGAGGTCGCCGGAAAGCGGATCTTCTTCACACCCATCTCGTTCTGGAGGAAGTTGATGAGCTTTTTCGCCTGTTCGCTTTCCGCCGCCCACTCGATGCCGGCGTAGATGTCTTCCGAGTTCTCGCGGAAGATCACCATATCGGTCTTTTCCGGCTCGCGCACCGGTGAGGGCACGCCCTTGAAGTAGCGCACCGGGCGCAGGCAGACGTACAGGTCCAGCTGCTGGCGCAGCGCCACATTCAGCGAACGGATGCCGCCGCCCACCGGCGTGGTCAGCGGGCCCTTGATCGAGACCACGTAATCCTTGAGCACGTCCAGGGTTTCGTCCGGCAGCCACACGTCCGGCCCGTAGACCTTGGTCGACTTCTCGCCGGCATAGATCTCCATCCAGGCGATCTTGCGCTTGCCGCCGTAGGCCTTGTCCACGGCCGCGTCGACCACCTTGATCATCACCGGCGTGATATCGAGGCCCGTACCGTCGCCTTCGATGTAAGGAATGATCGGATTGTCCGGGACATTCAGCGAAAAGTCCTGGTTGACCGTGATCTTTTCACCGGCCGGAACCTTGATGTGTTGGTACATGACGTCTCCAGTGCGGAACGGTTGTGACTGCCGCCGGTGCGTGGCCGGGCGGCGAGATTCGGGAGATGGCGCTGGCAATTGTAGCCGGGCATCGTTGCGCGCCCGTGCTGCGCCGCACCACTTCAGCCTTGTTTCAGGCTGGTCTCAGTCTTATATAAGACACAAGACTAATTTCGTATTATGCAGCAATTTTTCATCATCCGCCAATCCTGGCGGGCCGATCCCGCCCGCTGCGGGGCACGGCTGCGGCATACTTGCGCCCCATGACCCTGATCGCCCTGAACAAGCCGTTCGGCACCATGAGCCAGTTTTCGGAACACCCGACGCGCCCGACGCTGGCCGCGTGCGTGACCGTGCCCGGCGTCTACCCCGCCGGGCGGCTCGATGCGGACAGCGAGGGACTGCTGCTGCTGACCGAGGACGGCGCGCTGCAGGCCCGCATCGCCGATCCGCGCCACAAGCTGGAGAAGACTTACCTGGCCCAGGTGGAAGGCATTGCCGACGCGGCCGCCCTCGCCCGCTTACGGGCCGGGGTTGACCTGGGCGACTTCGTGACGCAGCCGGCCACCGTGCGCGCGATCGACGCGCCCGAATGGCTGTGGCCGCGCCATCCGCCGGTGCGTTTTCGCGCCGCGATCCCGACCTCGTGGCTGGAACTGAAGATCCGCGAAGGCAAGAACCGGCAGGTCCGCCGCATGACCGCCGCGGTCGGCTTCCCGACGCTGCGGCTGGTACGGGTCGGCATCGGCCCGCTGGACCTGCGCACTCTCGGACTTGGGCCGGGGGAATCCTGCGAGGTCGATCCCGCCGTGTTGGGGCTGGGCACGCCCGCGGCGCCTCGCTCCCGTCCCGATCCCGCGCGCCGCCCCCATGTATCAACCACCAGACAGGCGAACGCCGCCAAGCGGCGTCCACGTTACAAAAGCTAACAAATCGAACGTCAACGCTGGCGACATCGGCCTCGTTCTTGTCAGGGACACGTCCAATCACGCGTCACAACTTCCGACTGTTCTTATCCTTCGAGGTAATCGTCATGAAAAAACTGATCGCTGCTCTGGTTGTTGGCCTGTTCGCCACCGGAGCCTTCGCCCAGGCTTCGGCACCCGCTGCCGCCGACGCTGCAGCGCCCGCGGCCACCAAGGAAGCACCGAAGACCGCCAAGAAGAAGACCAGCCACAAGAAGCACAGCAGCAAGAAGGCCGCCACCGCTTCGGCGCCGGCCGCGCAGTAAGCTGCGCCCCCCCTGCCGGCTGTTCGCATGGCAGGGAGCGAAAAAAAGGCAGGCCGCCGCCAGGCGCCTGCCTTTTTTGTTGCACACGGCGCCCGCCAGGAAAAGCCGCGCGGCACGCATCGGCTTGGCCGGCGTGCGCTATGCTTGCGGCTGCCTTTGTCTGCGCCAGTCACTGCGCCCGTCTGCGCGCCACTTCAGACCGAACACCATGTCCTTCCTGTCCAAGACGCTGTTGTCACGCTGCTTACCTGTTGCCGGCATGCTTGCCGCGCTGAGCGCGGGGATCGCCCATGCGCAGGCCGCACTGCCCGTGGTGCCGCTCACCGCCGGCATGTACGCGATCCAGGCTGAGGTCGCCGCCACGCCGGCGGCACGCGAGCAGGGGCTGATGTACCGCAAGAGCATGGCGCCCAACGCCGGCATGCTGTTCGTGTTCGAGCAGAAAGCGGGCCACTGCTTCTGGATGCGCAATACCGAACTGCCGCTGTCGATCGCCTTCCTGGCCGACGACGGCACCATCGTCAATATCGAGGACATGGCACCGCGCAGCGAGGACAATCATTGCCCGAAGGCGGCAATCCGCTATGCACTGGAGATGAACAAGGGATGGTTCGCGCAGAAGGGCCTCAAGGCCGGCGCGAAGATCGGCGGGCTGCCGCAGCCGCGGCAGTGAGCGATGCCGGCGCGGGCGCCGGCATCGGCGTCGCGCGACTCAGTCGCGGAAGTTGTTGAAGTCCAGCGGCGCCTCGGACACGTCCTTGCGCAGCATCGCGATCACGTTCTGGAGGTCGTCGCGCTTGGTGCCCGACACGCGCACCGCGTCGCCCTGGATGCTGGCCTGCACCTTGATCTTGCTGTCCTTGATCATGCGCACGATCTTCTTGGCCAGGTCGCCGGTCACGCCCTTCTTGATCGTGATTACCTGCTTGAGCTTGTCGCCGCTGATCTTGTCGGTCTTGCCGTAGTCCAGGAAGCGCACGTCCACGTTGCGCTTGGCCATCTTGCTGATCAGCACGTCCTTGACCTGGCCCAGCTTGAAATCGTCGTCGGCAAAGGCGGTCAGTTCGTTTTCCTTTTGCTCGACCCGGGCGTCCGAGCCCTTGAAATCGAAGCGGGTCGAGATTTCCTTGTTGGCCTGCTCGACAGCGTTCTTCACCTCGACCATGTTCGCTTCGCACACTACGTCAAACGACGGCATTGCATTCTCCTTGTGATCCATATGCACGGTGGCGGCCGCTGGCAATGGCGGCACTTCCGTATAATCCAGCCTACCTCGCAGTTCCGGGTCGCCTGCACACCACCAGCGGCGGCCGCGTCACCTTTCCTCTTGCATGGCAGATTTCCACGAATTCTATCCCCTGCGTCGCCACAATACATTCGGATTCGACGCGCGCGCGCGCTTTGCAGTGCACGTGCGCAGCGAGGCCGACCTGACGGCGGCACTGGCCGATCCGCGCGCCGCCGGCCTGCCGCTGGTGGTGCTTGGCGGTGGCAGCAACGTGGTGCTGACGCGCGACCTCGAGGCACTGGTGCTGTTGATGGAAATCCCCGGCTACCAGGGGGAAGATGCCGACGACGCATGGCTGGTCACCGCCGGCGCGGGCGAGAACTGGAACGCGCTGGTCAACCGCACCATCGCCGACGGCATGCCCGGCCTGGAAAACCTGGCGCTGATCCCCGGCACCGCGGGCGCCGCGCCGATCCAGAACATCGGCGCCTACGGGGTCGAGCTGCGCGAGCGCTTCGAAGGCGTACGCGCCTATGACCGCCACACCGGCGCATTCGTGTGGCTGGACCTGCGGGCCTGTGGCTTCGGCTACCGCGACAGCCTGTTCAAGCGCGTCGGCGCCGGCCGCTACATCATCACGGCGGTGACGCTGCGCCTGCGCAAGGCATGGCAGCCGGTGCTGTCGTATGGGGAACTGGCGCGCGAACTCGACGGACAGGCCGCGCCCGATGCGGCCATGGTGCGCGACGCCGTGGTCGCGATCCGCTCGCGCAAGCTGCCCGACCCCGCGCAAGTCGGCAATGCCGGCAGCTTCTTCAAGAACCCGCTGGTCAGCGCGGCACAGCGCGATGCCCTGTTGCAGGCCCATCCGGACCTGGTCAGCTACGCGCAGCTGGACGGGAGCTACAAGCTGGCTGCTGGCTGGCTGATCGACCGCTGCGGCTTCAAGGGTGTCAGCGACGGCCCGGTCGGTGTCTACGGCAAGCAGGCCCTGGTGCTGGTGCACCACGGCGGCGGTACCGGCGCGATGCTGCTGGCGCTGGCCAATCGCATCGCCGATACCGTCGAGGCCCGTTTCGGCGTACGCATCGAGCCCGAGCCGGTAGTGCTCTGAAGCGCCGCGGCTTCGGCGATCAGTCGCGCGGTCAGGCGCTCAGTCAGAGTCAGGCGAAGTGGCAGACGTAGTCCAGCGTCTCCTGCACCTCGATATCGAAGCTGCTGTTGCCCGGCACGCTGAACTGCTGGCCGGCGCCATAGGTCTGCCAGTCTTCCGAACCGGCCAGGCGCACGCGGCAGGTGCCGGCGTTGATTTCCATGATTTCCGGCGCGCCGGTATTGAAGGTCAGCGCGGCCGGGAAGATCACGCCCAGCGTCTTGCGGGTGCCGTCCGGGAACAGCACGGTGTGGCTCACGCACTTGCCGTCGAAATACAGGTTGGCTTTCTTGACGACCGACACGTTGTCGAACTGGCTCATTTCCATCTCCTGGCTTTGTCTTAAGACGTAAAAAGAGGGGCCATCGCGGCCCCTCCCCTGTTCACCCCGCGCGCGCTCAGTAGCGGCCGCAGAGCAGGTATTCCATCAGCGCCTTCTGCACGTGCAGGCGGTTCTCCGCCTCGTCCCAGACCACGCTCTTGGGGCCGTCGATCACGGCGGCCTCGACTTCCTCGCCGCGGTGCGCTGGCAGGCAGTGCATGAAGAGCGCGTCGGGCTCGGCGCGGTCCATCATCGCGGTGGTGACCATCCAGTCCTTGAAAGCGCGCTTGCGGGCGTCGTTCTCCGCCTCGAAGCCCATGCTGGTCCAGACATCGGTGGTGACCAGGCTCGCGCCCTGGCAGGCGGCGAGCGGATCGTCAAAGACCTTGACCAGCCCGGCGGCGGACGCCGGCACCATGGCCGGATCGAGCTGGTAGCCCGGCGGCGCCGAGAAATGGAAGGTGAAGCCCAGCCGTTCGGCCGCCTGGATCCAGGTGTAGGCCATGTTGTTGGCATCGCCGATCCACGCCACGGTCTTGCCGCGGATGCTGCCACGCTGCTCGATATAGGTGAAGATGTCGGCCAGCACCTGGCACGGGTGGTATTCGTTGGTCAGGCCATTGATCACCGGCACGCGCGAATGCGCGGCAAAGCGGTCGATGATGTCCTGGCCGAAGGTGCGGATCATGATGATGTCGACCATGCGCGAGATCACCTGCGCCGCATCCTCGATCGGCTCGCCGCGGCCCAGTTGCGAGTCGCGCGTGTTCAGGAACACAGCATGACCGCCGAGCTGGTGGATGCCGGCCTCGAACGACAGGCGCGTACGCGTGGAATTCTTCTCGAAGATCATGGCCAGCGTGCGGTCGTGCAGCGGGTGCCAGGTCTCGTAGTTCTTGAACTTGGCCTTCAGGATCCGCGCGCGATCCAGCAGGTACTCGTACTCGTCGGGAGTGAAGTCGCTGAACTGGAGGTAATGCTTGATCGGGGTTGAGCTCATAAAACAAAGAAGGCGGCTCGGTGGGGACGCGCCGTCATGAAGTGTTCATGACCCAAGCGCGCCGCGGAGCCGCCTTTTCGCGTCGCATACGCAATTTAACTGCAGGAATCATAAGGGATTATTTCTGCTTTGGCGAGCCCGGGACAACCCGCCCCGATTGACGCGCCCCGCTCGTTGACAGGTTCCTGACAGGATTTCGCCCTTATGCGCAACTCTTATATAAGATATAATACCTGCTGATTCACGCGGGGCCCGGCATACCCATGCCGCTGCCCGCCGCCGGCATCAAAAGTGCCCCCGCAGAGACCGACGCCCCGCCTTCCCGGCTGGAAAAAGCGCGAACCAAACGCGCACCGGCCGCGTCAAACGGGCGCCCGTTCCGCGGGTTTACCGTCGAGTCTTCAGCCCCACCCGCAGTCTCCAGCCTCATGAACCCCAACGTTCGCGAATACTTTATCCAAGGCATTACCAAGGAAGGCAAGACCTTCCGCCCGAGCGACTGGGCTGAACGGCTGTGCGGCGTGATGGCGCAGTTCCGCCCCGAGGGCGACACCGGCGATCCCCGCCTGACCTACTCCCCCTATGTGCGCCCGATCTTCGCCGGCAACGTCAAGTGCGTGGTGGTGGATGCGCGACTGCGCGACATTGAACCCAAGGCGCTGGACTTCGTGCTGAATTTCGCGCGCGACAACAACCTGCAGATGGTCGAGGCCTGCTCGCTGGAATAAGCAGCACAGCGGAGCAACAGAAAAACAAAAAAGCTCGTCGGATGACGAGCTTTTTTGTTGACTGATGCCTGGGCACCCGCCGGTGCTGGACCGCCTCAGCGGCCCGGAGCAGCTATCAGACAGCCATGGCCTTGATGGCAGCCGACAGGCGCGACTTGTGACGGGCGGCCTTGTTCTTGTGCACGATCTTCTTGTCGGCGATGCTGTCGATCACGGCTTGCGAGTTCTTGAAGATCTCGGCAGCAGCAGCCTTGTCGCCGGCGTCGATGGCCTTGCGGACCGCCTTGACGGCGGTGCGCAGACGCGAGCGCAGGCTGGAGTTGTGAGCGTTCTGTGCAACGGCCTGGCGGGCGCGCTTGCGAGCTTGTGCGGAATTTGCCATTTCGAAAATATCCTGAATTCAGATGCGTGCCGCGGGGGACACAACAATTAAGTCATATCGAGCGACCCGGGATGCACTGACACACGAATCCGGAACGCAACTGTCCTTGTGAATCGGCAATTATACACAGATGCTGACGCGCCACGCAACACCGCCGAGACTTTGCCGCCTCAGGGCGGGCCGGGCGTCGGACCGATCCGTATAATATGCGCCACATCACGCCGGTGCGCGTGGCGCGCGGGCAACTTTGCCGCCCGGCGCGCGTCTGAGAGGCGTCCGCGGCGCCTGACGCGCGGCGCTGCCGCCCTTCTCGGCCCGCCTGCGCCCGACCGGGGCCTGCACCGATCCACCCGTCCCGCATCGACCCTCACCTTGAACCTGCTCAAAGCGCTCGCCACCATCAGCAGCCTGACGATGCTCTCGCGCATCACCGGCCTCGTGCGCGAGATCCTGATCGCCCGCGCCTTCGGCGCGTCGGAGATGACCGACGCGTTCAACGTGGCCTTCCGCATCCCCAACCTGCTGCGCCGCATCTTCGGCGAAGGCGCATTCTCGCAGGCCTTCGTGCCGATCCTGGGCGAGTATCACGCCAAGCGCGGCGACGCGCCGACCAAGGCGCTGATCGACTCGGTCGCCACGGTCATGACCTGGGTGCTGATGGGCGTGTCCCTGCTCGGCGTGATCGGGGCGCCGCTGGTGATGACGGTGGTGGCCACGGGCTTCCGCGGGCAAAGCGAGACCTATACCGCCGCGGTGTTCATGACGCGAGTGATGTTCCCCTATATCGGGCTGATCTCGCTGGTGGCGCTGGCCTCGGGCATCCTCAACACCTGGCGCAAGTTCGCCGTACCGGCGTTCACGCCGGTGCTGCTGAACCTGTGCCTGATCGTCGCGGCGCTGTTCGTCGGCCCGCATATGGACCAGCCCATCTACGCGCAGGCCTGGGGCGTACTGATCGGCGGCGTGCTGCAGCTGGCGATCCAGGTGCCGGCGCTGCGGCGCCTGGGCGTGATGCCGCGCCTTGGCTTCAACCTGCGCGCGGCCTGGTCGGACGAAGGCGTGCGCCGCATTCTGCGCCAGATGGGGCCGGCGCTGCTGGCGGTGTCGGTAGCGCAGGTGAGCCAGATCATCAACACCAATATCGCCTCGCGGCTGGTGGCGGGCAGCGTCTCTTACCTGACGTATGCCGATCGCCTGATGGAGTTCCCGACCGCACTTCTAGGCGTAGCGTTGGGCACGATCCTGCTGCCCAGCCTGTCCAAAGCGAACGCGAGCGGGGATCACGCCGAGTACTCCGGCCTGCTCGACTGGGGCCTGCGGCTGACCTTCCTGCTGGCGGTGCCGTGCGCGGTGGGGCTGTTCGTGTTCGGCGCGCCGCTGACGGCGGTGCTGTTCAATTACGGCAAGTTCGACGCGCACGCGGTCGAGATGACGCGCCAGGCGCTGGTGTCGTATGGCACCGGCCTGCTCGGGCTGATCGCCATCAAGATCCTGGCGCCGGGCTTCTATGCGCGCCAGGACATCCGCACGCCGGTCAAGATCGCGGTGCTGGTGCTGGTCGTCACGCAGGCGTGCAACGTTGCGTTTGTGCCGTGGATCGGCCACGCGGGCCTGGCGCTGTCGATCAGTGCCGGCGCCACCCTCAACGCGCTGCTGCTGTTCTTCGGGCTGCGCCGGCGCGGCCTGTACAAGCCGGCGCCGGGCTGGTGGCTGTTCCTGGCGCAGCTTACGACCTCGGTGCTGCTGCTGTCCGGCATGCTGCTCTGGTTCACGCGCAACTTCGACTGGATCGGCCTGGGCGCCACGCCGCTCTTGCGCATCGCGCTGCTGGCTTCCTGCCTGGTACTTGCAGCGGTGGTCTACTTCGGTACACTGTGGCTCATGGGACTTCGCTTCTCCGCCTTCAGGCGGCGCGCCGGCTAGCCGTGGTGACCCACGCTGCGCGCGGCACCGACGGCTGCACCGGGAAACCGATATGACTTCCACCAAAGTCCTGGATTACTTCGCCAGCCTCGTGGCGGACGAGAACGGCATCCCGCTGACCGAAACCGCGCTGTCCATCGCGCAGGACGCCTACCCCGACCTGGACCTGCAGGCCGAGCTGGCGGCGCTGGACGTGCTGGCGCTGCGCCTGAAACGCCGGATCGCCGAAGGCACCCCCGCGATCCAGCGGCTGCGCCTGCTGAACCATTTCTTCTATCGCGACCTGGGCTTCGGCCCGAACGCGAACGACTACTACGATCCCGACAACTCCTACCTGAACGTGGTGGTGCGCCAGCGGCGCGGCATCCCGATCTCGCTCGCGGTCCTCTTTATTGAGCTGGGCCAGCAGATCGGCCTGCCGCTCAAGGGGGTGTCGTTCCCCAACCACTTCCTGCTGCGCATGACGATCCCGGCCGGCGAAGTGGTGCTGGACCCTCTTACCGGGGAAACCCTGTCGAAGGAACAACTGCAGGAAATGCTGGATCCGTACCTGGAGCGCGAGGGCATCACCGATGCCAGCCAGGTACCGCTGGGCCTGTTCCTGCGCGCGGCCAGCCACCGCGAGATCGTCGCGCGCATGCTGCGCAACCTGAAGGCGATCTACCTGCAGGAGTCGCGCTGGCAGCGGTTGCTGGCAGTGCAGAACCGACTGGTGATCCTGCTGCCGGGATCGATCGAGGAAGTGCGCGACCGGGGGTTGGCGTACGCCAACCTGGAGTGCTTCCGTCCCGCGCTGGCCGACCTGGAAGCCTATGTCCTGGCCCGGCCGGATGCGGCCGATATCGGCCAGATCCGCGAGCGCATGCCCGCGCTGCGGATGATGAGCCGCAGCCTCAACTGAAGAGGCCGCGGCAAGACGGCAACGGTCTCAGCGCTCGACGCGCGAAGGCCGGCGGCGATTGCCGCGCACCAGCTTCCACAGCCCGCCCAGCACCAGCGGCACCACTGCCGCGCCGATGCCGGCCAGCACGATCAGGTTCAGGTACTGGCGGATAAACGGCAGGTTGCCGAAGAAGTAGCCGGCGAACACCAGGCCCACCACCCAGGCCACGGCGCCGACCACGTTGAACATCTGGAAGCGCGCAAAGGTCATCTGCGACACCCCCGCCACGAACGGCGCGAAGGTACGCACGATCGGCACGAAGCGCGCGAGCACCAGCGTCTTGCCACCATGCCGCTCGTAGAAATCATGGGTGCGGCGCAGCGCATCCTGGTCCAGGAAGCGCCACTGGTGCTCGAACACCTTGGGGCCGATCCAGCTCCCCACCATGTAGTTGACGGTATTGCCCGTGATCGCGGCCGTCAGCAGCAGGCCGATCAGCGCCCACTCGTTCATCGCGCCGGTTGCACAGAAGGCGCCCGCGATAAACAGCAGCGAGTCGCCCGGCAGGAACGGCACCACCACCAGCCCGGTTTCCGCGAACACGATCAGGAAAAGGATGGCATAGACCCAGTGGCCGTACTGGTCGATGACCGTGCCCAGGTATTTGTCGACGTGCACCAGCATGTCGATGAGCTGCAAAGCGAGATCCAAGTCGTTCCCCGTTATGTTGGTTAGTGTGGCCGATTCCTTGGCCTGAATCATACAAGAGCCGCCACGCGGATCCGCCACCTTTGGCACCCCTGCGCCACCGACTCTGCGCGGACGGCCACGTATAATCGCCGGATGCCAGACACCGCCTCCCGCACCGACCTTCCCACCGCCTTGCGCACCACCCAGCTGCCGCGCCCGATCCGGCCGCTGCCGGACCAGCTCATCAGCCAGATTGCCGCCGGTGAAGTGGTGGAACGCCCGGCCTCGGTGGTCAAGGAGCTGCTCGAAAACGCACTCGATGCCGGCGCCACGCAGCTTGGCATCCGGCTGGAGGAAGGCGGCGTGCGGCGCATCGTCATCACCGACAACGGCTGCGGCATCCCTGCCGCCGAGTTGCCGGTGGCGCTGATGCGTCACGCCACCAGCAAGATTGCCTCGCTCGATGAGCTGGAATCGGTGCTGACGCTGGGCTTCCGCGGCGAGGCGCTGGCCTCGATCGCGTCGGTTTCCCAGCTGGCGCTGACCAGCCGGACCGCGGCCGATGCCCATGCCACGCAGGTCAGTGCCGATACCGGCACGGTGCAACCCGCTTCCGGCGGGGTCGGCACCACGGTCGACGTGCAGCACCTCTACTTCAACACGCCGGCGCGCCGAAAGTTCCTCAAATCGGAACAAACCGAACTGGGCCATTGCCTGGAGATGGTCCGGCGCGTGGCGCTGGCGCGGCCCGACGTGACCATCTCGGTCCACCACAACGGCAAGCCGCTGGAGCACTGGAACGCCGGCGACGTCGCCACCCGTACCGCGCAGGTGCTGGGCAGCGACTTTGCCAAGGCGCGGCTACCGCTGGACGAGCAGGCCGACACGCTGCACCTGTACGGTTTTGCCGGCCTGCCCACTGCCTCGCGCGGGCGCCCGGACCAGCAGTACTTCTTTGTCAACGGCCGCTTCGTGCGCGACAAGCTGCTCAACCACGCGGTGCGCAGCGCCTACCAGGACGTGCTGCACGGCGACCGCTTCCCCTCCTATGTGGTTTGCCTGGACCTGCCGCCGGAGATGGTCGACGTCAACGTGCACCCGTCCAAGATCGAAGTGCGCTTTCGCGAATCGCGCGCCGTGCACCAGTTTGTCTATCACGCGGTGCAGCGCTGCCTGGCGCGGCAGGCCGGCGAGAACGGCGACAGCTTGCACACCGACAGCGACGGCGAGATAAGCGAGCCGCCGGGCGGTTTCGCTCCTGCCGGCGCACGCGATGCCCGGCCCGGCTACTCGGGCGGTAGCGGTGGCGGCCAGTGGATCAACTACTCGGCGGCACGCCAGACCGAACTCGGCATCGCCCAGCCGCGCCAGGCCTACCTGGGCATGGTGCGCGATGCCACGGCGCCGGCCGCACGTCCGTATGGCGCGTTCCCTGGCGCCTCGGCGCAGCCCCCGGCCTGGCTTGCCGATGCGCAAGCGGCGCGAGCCGACGATCCGCCCAGCCTGCTGGACCGGTTGCCGCCCGCGGGGCGCAGCGATCCGGGCGCGCCGGAAGATGCCCCCGACGACCACCCGCTCGGCTACGCCATCGCCCAGCTGCACGGCATCTACGTGCTGGCGCAGAATGCGCGTGGCCTGGTGCTGGTGGACATGCACGCCGCACACGAACGCATCCTGTACGAGCAGATCAAGGCCGGCCTGGACGCGCGCGACCTGGCCGTGCAGCCGCTGCTGATCCCGGTCACGCTGCCCGCCAGCCCGATCGAGATCGGCGTGGCCGAGGAACACCAGGGGACGCTGACGCTGCTCGGCTTCGATATCGCGCCGGTGTCGCCCACCACGCTGGCGGTTCGCGCCGTGCCCGCGCTGCTGCAACAGGCCGATGCCGAGGCGCTGGCGCGCGACGTGCTGCGCGACCTGCACGCCTTTGGCGGCTCGCGCGTGCTGGCCGAGCGGCGCAATGAGCTGCTGGCCACGCTGGCCTGCCACAGCGCGGTGCGCGCCAACCGCAAGCTCACCGTCGAGGAAATGAACGCGCTGCTGCGCCAGATGGAGCAGACCGAGCGCGCCGACCAGTGCAACCACGGCCGCCCCACCTGGGTGCAACTGACCGTGACCGAGCTGGACCGGCTGTTCCTGCGCGGGCAGTAAGCCGCCTGCCACGCCCTCTCAAACACACCCCATTCGATGTCCGCCGTACCCCAAGATCCCGCCACGCATCCGCCCGTGGTCTGCCTGCTCGGCCCCACCGCCTCCGGCAAGACCGCGGCCGCGCTAGCGCTGGCCGCCGAGGCGCCGGTGGAGATCATCAGCCTGGACTCGGCACTGGTGTATCGCGAGATGGATATCGGCACGGCCAAGCCCACGCGCGAAGAACTGGCCGCCGCGCCGCACCACCTGATCGACATCATCGACCCGGCCAACAGCTACTCGGCCGCGCAATTCGTCACCGATGCCGAACGCCTGATTGGCGAGATCCGCGCCCGCGGCCATGTGCCGCTGATCGTCGGCGGCACCATGCTCTACTACAAAGCGCTGACGCAGGGCCTCAACGACCTGCCGCAGGCCGACGCCGCGCTGCGCGCGGAGCTGGACCAGCTCGCCGCCGAGCGCGGCTGGCCGGCACTGCATGCGATGCTGGCGGAGGTCGACCCGGTCACCGCGGCGCGGCTCGCGCCCAACGATGCGCAGCGCATCCAGCGCGCGCTGGAGATCCACCGCCTGTCGGGCCAGCCGATGTCGGCGCTGCTGGCGCGCCAGGCCGAAGGCCGCACCTTTGCCGGCGCGGCGGACCAGCGCTACCGCGTGATCGCGCTGGAGCCGTCGGACCGGCTGGCGCTGCATGCGCGCATCGCCCAGCGCTATGACGCGATGCTGGCCGGCGGCTTTATCGAAGAAGTCGAGCGGCTGCGCGCCCGCGGCGACCTGCATCCGGGGCTGCCGTCGATCCGCTGCGTGGGCTACCGGCAGGTGTGGGAATACCTGGATGGCGAATCCGACTTTGCCACCATGCGCGAGCGCGGCATCGCCGCCACGCGCCAGCTGTGCAAGCGGCAACTGACGTGGCTGCGCAGCACGCCCGAGCGGCTGGTGGTGGACTGCCTGGCGCCCGGCTACGTGGACCAGGTGCGCAGGCTGGCAGACCTCCATTGACGGCGATGCAAGCCGAGTGATGCTCAGGCGATAATCGCAGTCTGTTCACTGCTGCGCAAACACCGAGCATGTCCAAGCCCGCCTTCACCATCCGCCCCGCCACCGCCGCTGACAGCGAAACGCTGTTCAACCTGATCCTGGCCCTGGCCGAGTACGAGAAGCTGACCCATATCGTCGAAGCCACGCCGCAGAAAATCCAGGACGCGCTCTTCGGCGCCACGCCGCATGCCGAGGCCGTGCTGGTCGAAGTCGAGTCCGAAGGCGGCCGCCAGGCGGTGGGCTTCGCCCTCTTCTTCCACAACTTCTCGACCTTCCTGGCCAAGCCCGGCCTGTACCTGGAAGACCTGTACGTCGACCCGGCCTGGCGCGGCTATGGCCTGGGCAAGGCGCTGCTCAAGCACCTGGCCGCGCTGGCGGTCGCGCGCGGCTGCGGCCGCTTCGAATGGTCGGTGCTGGACTGGAACCAGCCGTCGATCGACTTCTACCAGGCCATGGGCGCCGACGTGCTGCCCGACTGGCGCATCTGCCGTATGACGGGCGAAGCGCTGGCGAAGCTGGGCACTGCAAAGTAATACGGCGCGCAGCAACCGGTCCACCGCCGGTGTTATACACTTGACGGCATGCCGCCATACAATAGTGGCACCGAATGTCTTTTTTCCGGGCCGTCAACGCTAACCGCCATGCCACGAACCAAAGCCGACCAACCCCCCGTTGCTGTCTCCGACGGTGCGAATGAAACCGACGCAGACAATGCGCGCGGCGCGTCGGTGGAGGAAATCGCCGACCGCATCCTGACCGCGATCTGGGAGCACCGGCTGCCCCCGGGCACCAAGCTGGTCGAGGAAAAGCTGGGCGGCGTGTTCGGCGTGAGCCGCACCAAGGTACGGCTGGCCTTCGGCAAGCTGGCGCATGAGGGCGTGCTGACGGTGCATCCCAACCGCGGCACCTTCGTCTCCAGCCCGAGCGTGGCCGAAGCGCGCCAGGTGCTGCACTCGCGCCGCCTGCTGGAGCCCGCGCTGGTGCGCGACCTGGCCGGCGCGATCGGCAAGCCCGGGCTGCGCGCGCTGCGCGACACCACGCGCGAGGAAGCGCAGGCGCGCGACAGCAACGACCGGCGCGCCATCATCCGGCTCTCGGGCGAATTCCACTGCCGGCTGGCGGAAATGACGGGCAACCAGTACCTGGGCAAGTACATGCGCGAGCTGTGCTCGCTGACCTGCCTGATCATCGCGCTCTATGACGCGCCGGGCGTGCCGTCATGCCCGCACCATGAACACGACGATATCGTCGATGCGCTGGAGGCCGGCGACGGGGATCGCGCCGCGCAGCTGATGGCCGAGCATCTCGAGCATGTCGAGAGCACGCTGCGGCTGCAGGCGCCGGACGAGGAAAAGGTCGACCTGGAAGCGGTGTTCGCCGCGGTCTGAGCCGCGGCCAGTGGGAAGGCGCTTAGCGGTGCTCGATGCGCGCCGCCAACGCGTCCGGCAAACCCAGCGTGGGCTTGGCATCCGGGCGCCGGAACGTGCCCGCGGTAGCCTTGCGCGGCTGCAGCGCGACCAGCGCCTCGGCCTGCTTGACGGCGGCGGCCATCTGGTCGACCACCGGCACCGGGATGCGGTCGCGCACGCGCGCGGCCAGGCCCGCCAGCGGTGCGCCCGCCAGGATCACCACGTCGGCCTCATCCTCCACCACCGCGCGGTTGGCCAGTTCCACCAGCACCGCCTCCTTCTCCTCCTGCACGTCCGACACTGAGGCAAAGCTGCCGTCGAGCATGCGGATGCCGGCCAGCCGGCCGCGCAGGCCGTGCATGTCCACGCACTCCTCGTACCAGGGCCCGAGCGCCCGCGCGAAGGTGACGATGGCAAAGCGCCGCCCCAGCATGCAGGCCGACAGCATGGCCGCCTCGGCCATGCCTACCACCGGCAGGTCGAACAGTTCGCGCGCGCCCATCAGGCCGGGGTCGCCGAAGGCGGCGATGATGGCGGCGTCGAACTGGCCGTGGTGCTCGGCCAGCATTTCCAGCGCGATGGCGCCGCCGATCTGGGCCTCGGCACGCGTGGCGATATAGGGGACGCCGCGGCTGGCGGTCAGCGGCACCAGTTCGGTACCGGGCGCAGCCACGGCGGTGGCGGCGTGCATCAGCCGATCGGTGATGCCCTCGCTGGTATTGGGGTTGAGAACGAGGATTCGCATATCGGTTATCCGGCAGGATTGAGCAGCGGCGCCAGCAGGCTTTCGGCCAGCCGGGCGGCGGCCAGCACGCTGCGGTCGGCGCCGCGCGGGCCGGCGATCTGCAGGCCCACCGGCAGGCCGTCGCGGCCGCTGCCGCAAGGCACCGAGATCGCCGGTGCCAGCGCGTGGTTGAAGAATGGGGTGAACACCGCGTGGGCGCGCGGTTCCACCGCGACGCCGCCGATGCGTTCCGGCCCGAGCCGGTCGTTGCGCCAGGCCACGCATGGCGTGGTCGGGCACAGCAGCAGGTCGTAGCGGGTAAAGAACCCGGCCACCGTGAGCGCGATCTGGTGGCTGGCTTCGCGGGCACGCGCCACGTCGGCGCCGCTCCAGGCCAGCCCGCGTTCGATCTGGCGCGCGATATCGGGATCGAACACATCGGGGTCGCGGCGCCATGGCTCGCCATAGAGATTGGCCAGGCCCACGTGCTGCAGCGGCATCAGCGCGGCCTCGTCGGCGCCGGCGGGCCATACCGGGTCGGCGCGCTCGACGCTCAGGCCGGCCGCCTGCAGCCGGGCCACGGCCTGCTCGAACGCCTGCGCGACATCGTCGTCGACCGGCGTATCCAGGCCCAGGCGCGGGCTGATCGCGATCCTCAGCGTATGCAGCGGCCGCGCGGCGCCCGGCGTGAACCCGAGCGTATCGGGATCGCGCGCATCGGCACCGGCCAGCACCTCGAACATCAGCTCCGCATCGGCCACCGTGCGCGTGATCGGCGCGATCACCTGGATGCCGTTGAAGGCATGGGGAAAGCCGACCGAGTCGGGGATCGCGCCGTAGGAAGGCTTGAAGCCGACCACGCCGGCATGCGCGGGCGGGCGCCGGCTGGAGCCGCCGCCATCGGTGCCCAGCGCCAGCGGCGCCATGCCGGCGGCCACCGCCACCGCGCAGCCGCCCGACGAACCGCCGGCGGTGAGCGTGGCATCGAGAGGATGGTGCGTCAGGCCATAGACCTTGTTGGTGGTCAGGCCCTTGCAGGCGAACTCGGAGGTATTGCCCATGCCGAGCACGATCGCGCCCGCCTGGCGCAGGCGCTCGACGGCAATGGCATCGGCCGGCGCGACAAAGTCGCGGTACAGCTGCGAGCCCTGCGTGACGCGGCGGCCCTGGCTCCAGATCACGTCCTTGACGATCACCGGCACGCCTGCCAGCAGCGGGCGTTCGCCCTGTGCCAGGCGCGCGCGCAGTTGCGCGAGGTCGGCGTCGACCAGGTCCTGGCGTTGTTCGAAGACGGCGTTCAACTGGTCGTTGCGCGCCGCGATGCGGGCCTGGAAGGCAGCAACCACCTCGGCGGGGTCGAGGCGGCCGGCGACAACGCGGCCCGCGATGGTGGCGGCGTCCAGGCGGTTGGTGAGTTCCATATTGGCAGTGTCGGTCAAAGCTTCAGCAAGGCAAAGGCGGTCTTTACAAGCTGCCGCCGGAAGTCCGGTAGCGCGGCCGCGCCATTTCCGGCAACGCGCACGGCAGGAACTGCCCGTGGCCGGCCTCGGCGCGCACCTCGCCCTCGTGCGCCACCACCTTGCCGCGCACCAGCGTGGTCACTGGCCAGCCAGTCACGCGCAGGCCTTCGTAAGGGGTGTAGTCGACCGCATGGTGCAGGTCGGCGTTGCGGATCACCACCTCGCGCTGCGGGTCCCAGATCGCCAGGTCGGCATCGGCGCCGATGGCGATGGTGCCCTTGCGCGGATGCAGGCCGTACAGCTTGGCGGGATTGGTCGAGGTCAGCGCGACAAACTGATTGACCGAAATGCGCCCGCCATTCACCCCGGCGGAGAAAAGCAGCGGCAGCCGCGTTTCCAGCCCCGGGATGCCATTCGGGATGTACTGGAACGGCACCTCCTTGCCGCCGGGCATCTTGCCCTGCGGGTCCTCGTAGCGGAACGGTGCGTGATCGGACGAAAAGATCGTGAACAGGCCATCGCCCAGGCCGTCCCAGATCACCTCCTGGTTGCTGCGGTCGCGCGGCGGCGGGCTGCACACGCACTTGGCGCCGTGGTAGCCGGGCTGGTCGAGGTCGTCGGCGGTCAGGAACAGGTACTGCGGGCAGGTCTCGGCAAAGATCTTCATGCCGCGGTTGCGCGCCCAGCGGATCTGCTCGACCGCTTCCTTGCCTGACACATGCACGATCAGGATCGGCACGTCGACCAGTTCCGAGAAGGTGATGGCACGGTGCGTGGCCTCGCGCTCGATCGCCATCGGCCGGGCCAGCGCGTGGAAACGGGGGGCGGTATTGCCCGCCGACTCCAGCTTTTCGGTCAGCCAGGCGATGCAGTCGGAGTTCTCGGCATGCACCATCACCAGCGCGCCTTCCTGCCGGGCCACCGACAGCACCTCGAGAATCTCGCGGTCGTTCAGCTTGAGGTCGTCGTAGGTCATGTAGACCTTGAACGAGGAATAGCCCTCGCGGATCAGCCCCGGCAACTCGTCGCGCAGCACCGCCTCGGTGGGATCGGCCACGATCAGGTGGAAGGCGTAGTCGACCACCGCCTTGCCGTCGGCGCGGCGGTGGTAGTCGCTGACCGCGGCGCGCAGCGAATGGCCCTTCTCCTGCGCGGCGAACGGGATCACGGTAGTGGTCCCGCCGCACGCCGCCGAGATCGACCCGGTGCGGAAGTCGTCGGCCATCTTGAGGCCGTCCGGCATCGGCTGGTCCAGGTGGCAGTGCGCATCGACGCCGCCCGGCAGCACCAGCTTGCCGCTGGCGTCGATGGTCTGAGCGGCCTCGCCCAGGTCATGGCCGAGCTGCACGATGCGGCCGCCGGCGATGCCGATATCGCACTGCATGGTGTCGCTGGCGGTCACCACGGTGCCGTTGCGGATGATCAGGTCGAACTGTTTCACGATACTGCTCACGAGAGGATTGGTACTACCGCACTCAGCGGTCCGCGTCGGACAGGTGCATGCGATTGGTTTCACGCGCGGCAGCCGCGGCGACTGCGATCAGCGCGCACACCACCGCCAGGTAGATCGCCACCGGCGCAGTGCTGCCAAAGCGGTCGAGCAGGCCGATCG
Organism: Cupriavidus sp. DF5525; assembly: GCF_040149425.2. Lineage (NCBI taxonomy): Bacteria > Pseudomonadati > Pseudomonadota > Betaproteobacteria > Burkholderiales > Burkholderiaceae > Cupriavidus > Cupriavidus sp. DF5525. The sequence continues at coordinate 3,840,090 of NZ_CP168265.1, forward strand.
CGATCAGCGGAGCCAGCGCGCCACCGAACACGCCGGCAAACTGGAAGCCGAGCGAGGCACCAGTCACGCGCACCCGGGTGGCGAACAACTCCGGCAGGAACGACGCCAGCGGCGAGAACATGAACGACACCAGCACCATGCCGACGAACGAAGCCAGCATGATCAGCGCCGGGCTGCCCGTCTTGACCAGCGTGAAGAAGACAAAGGCCCACACCGCACCGCCGATGCCGCCGATCATCAGCACCGGGCGGCGCCCGATGCGGTCGGCCAGGAAACCTGCCACCGGGATAAACAGGATCTGCGCCACCGCGCCCAGCAGCACGGCATTGAGCGCGATGCTCTTGGGCAGGCCCAGCTTGGTCGGCACGAAATACAGCAGGAACAGCGTGAACACGTAGAAGGCGATATCGCCGCCCAGCCGCGCGCCGAAGGCGATCAGCAGCTGCTTCTTGTAGTTGCGCAGCACTTCCATGATCGGCGCGCGCGCTTCGGCGTGCGATTCCTCCAGCTTCTCGAACATGCCGGATTCACGCACATTGGAGCGGATGTAGAGGCCGACGCCGACCAGCAGCGCCGACAGCAGGAACGGCACGCGCCAGCCCCAGCTCAGGAACGCTTCTTCCGACACCTGCCAGGTCACCAGCGCGAATACGCCGTTGGCCAGCAGCAGCCCGATTGGCGCCGCCAGCTGCACCAGGCTGCCGAGGATGCCGCGCCGCTTACCTTCAGGGTCTAGCTCGTTGACCATGATCGCGGCCCCGCCCCACTCGCCGCCCAGCGCCAGGCCCTGCACCACGCGCAGCAGCACCAGCAGCACCGGCGCCAGCGCGCCGGCGGCGGCATAGGTCGGCAACAGGCCGATGCCGAAGGTGGCCAGGCCCATCATCAGCAGCGTGATGATGAGGATGGACTTGCGGCCCATCTTGTCGCCGAAGTGGCCGAAGATCGCCGCGCCCAGCGGCCGCGCCACGAAGGCCACGCCGTAGCTGGCAAAGGACAGCAGCGTCGCGGTCAGCGGGTCGCTCTGCGGGAAGAACAGCTTGGGGAAGACCAGCGCGGCGGCCGATCCGTAGATGAAGTGGTCGTAGAACTCGAGCGTGGTGCCGGCGAGGCTCGCCCCGGCAACACGCGCGACGGATTGCTTCTGGGGCGACGCGCCTTTTGCCGCGGCGTCGATGCTGACTGCTTGCATGGTGGATCCTCCAATGGTCCTGGCCTGCCCCTGGCGTGCCGGTGGGTCCCCACGTCGCGCCAAGGCGTTGTCTCCGGACGCGGCATGCGTGTGCCGCGTCTTTGCTCAGTACATTAGGCGATAAACCGCCATACAATCAAGAGAAATATTGTTTGTCAGATTTGGTGCAGATGCATGCTGGGTTTTGGTGCGATGCACGAAAACGGGCCTCGCGCGCGGGAAACGGCACATCGATCCCCGATATGCCTTGCAGACGCCGCTTCGGGCACTGGCGTGGGTGTATTGGATCGGGATAAACCCTTAAATGACGGACGATGAACGAAAAAAACGGCGCATGCCCAAGGCATGCGCCGTTCTTGCGGAAAACCGTCGCTACGTCAGACTACGATGGTCTGCGCCTCGCCCTCGGCGCGTTCGCGGATCTCGCCGATCTGCCACACGGCCTCGCCGGCTGCCTGCAGGTGGCGGATGGCGCGTTCTGCGTCTTCCTTCGCCACGATCACCACCATGCCAATGCCGCAGTTGAACACGCGGTGCATTTCATCGTCGGCCACGCGGCCCTGCGCCTGCAGCCACTGGAACAGCGGCGGCAGCGTCCAGGCGTCGCGCTTCAGCACGGCGGTGACGTTCTGCGCCAGCACGCGCGGCACGTTCTCGGTCAGGCCGCCGCCGGTGATATGGGCCATGCCCTTGACCGGCAGCGTCTCGATCAGCGACAGCAGCGGCTTCACGTAGATGCGCGTGGGCGCCATGATGGCGTCCTGCAGGCGCTGGCCGTGGAAGTCGGCGTTCAGGTCCGGCTTGGCCACCTCGATGATCTTGCGCACCAGCGAGTAGCCGTTGGAGTGCGCGCCCGACGAAGCCAGGCCCAGCACCACGTCGCCCGGGGTGATGGTGCTGCCGTCGATGATCTTCTTCTTTTCGACCGCGCCGACCGCAAAGCCGGCCAGGTCGTATTCGCCGTCCGGGTACATGCTCGGCATCTCGGCGGTTTCGCCGCCGATCAGCGCGCAGCCGGCCAGTTCGCAACCGCGGGCGATGCCCTGGATCACGGTGGCGGCGGTGTCCACGTCCAGCTTGCCGCAGGCAAAGTAGTCGAGGAAGAACAGCGGCTCGGCGCCCTGCACCAGGATGTCGTTGACGCTCATCGCGACCAGGTCCTGGCCGACGGTGTCGTGGCGGTTGAGCTGGAAGGCCAGCTTGAGCTTGGTGCCCACGCCGTCGGTGCCGGACACCAGCACCGGCTCCTGGTATTTCTTCGACAGCTCGAATAGCGCACCGAACCCGCCGATGCCCGCCATCACGCCTTCGCGCATGGTGCGCTTGGCGAACGGCTTGATGCGGTCGACCAGCGCGTCGCCGGCATCGATGTCAACACCGGCGTCGCGGTAGGAAAGGCCTGCCTGGCCGGCGGTCGGGGATGCGCTCATGGGAACCTGCTTGTCCTGGAGGAAATAAAGTGAGGAATTCGGCCCTCGGGCCAGCACAGCTTCCGTCGTTTGGCATCGGAAGGCGGGCGCGAGTCCAGTAGAATCGCAATTTTAACGGATAGAGGCCCCCGGCTTCCAGTTTCCGGCCACATTCGCGCCGCAAACCCGCCAAGTCGCCCAGGCACCTCGCCCAAACCCCTATTGATGAATGCCCCGCTGCTGAACCAAGAGACCAAACGCATCCTGCTCTGGATCGCAGTGACCATTGCGCTGTTCGCCGCCATCATCGCGCTGGCGCCGGTGCTGACGCCGTTCCTGTTCGCGTTCATCTTCGCCTATATCCTGAACCCCGGGGTGGACTGGCTGCAACGCCGCCGGATCCCGCGCGCGGTCGGTGTGACGCTGATGATCCTGCTGCTGACGGTGATCTTCGTGATGCTGGTGCTGCTGCTGATCGCGGTACTCCAGCGCGAGATCCCGCAGATCCGCGAACAGTTGCCGATCCTGCTGAAGAAACTCAACTCCGTGGTCTCGCCGCGGCTGGCGGAGTTCGGCGTGCGCATCCGCTTTGACTTCCCGGGCCTGCGCAACATGCTGTCGGACCACTTCTCGGCCAGCCCGGAAGACCTGCTGGTGGTGCTGCTGAACTATGTCAAGATGTCAGGCTCGGCGCTGATTACCGTGGCCGGCATCATCTTTATCGTGCCGATCGTCATGTTCTACCTGATGATGGACTGGCACATGGTGATGCGCCGCATCGAGGGCGTGGTGCCGCGCCGCTGGGTGCCCAAGGTGCGCGAGCTGACCAACGAGACCGACGCGCTGCTGTCGCAATACCTGCGCGGCCAGATCCTGGTGATGGTGATCCTGGCGGCGATCTATTCGATCGGCCTGACCGTTGCCGGCTTCGAAATCGGCGTGCCGGTGGGGGTCTTCACCGGGCTGGCGGTGTTTATCCCGTATATCGGCTTTGGCATCGGGCTGGTCATGGCGATCGTGGCCGCGCTGCTGCAATTCGGAAACTGGTACGGGCTGGCCGCGGTGGCGGTAGTCTATGGCTTCGGCCAGTTTATCGAGAGCTTCTACCTGACGCCGCGCCTGGTGGGCGAGCGCATCGGGCTGCACCCGCTGGTGGTGATCTTCGCGCTGCTTGCCTTCGGCCAGCTGTTCGGCTTCTTCGGCGTGCTGCTGGCACTGCCGACCTGTGCCGTGCTGCTGGTCGGGGCGCGGCAGCTGCGGCGGATTTACCTGGCCAGCGACCTGTACCGAAAATAACGGCTGCCCCGCCCGTCACCCGCAAGTTAGCCATACGTCATGTTCCCGCGTCCCAAGCAACTTTCGCTCGAGCTGGGCAGCCCGCCGCCTTCGACTTTCGAGAATTTCGTGGTGGCGTCCAACCGCGAGTCGGTGCAGCGCCTGCAAGCGCTGCCCGCTGCGGTCGCGCAGGAGCGCGCCACCGACCGGCTGGTCTACCTGTGGGGCGAGGTCGGCTGCGGCCGCACCCACCTGTTGCACGCCGTGTGCGAGGCCGCGCCCCAGCACGGCATCCGCAGCCGCTACCTGAGCCCGCACCATCCGCTGTCCGACTTCCTGTTCGATCCCAGGTGCCAGCTCTATACCGTGGATGACGTCGAGCTGCTGGACGAGGCGCGCCAGATCGCGGTGTTCTCGCTCTACAACGAGGTGCGCGCCCACGTTCGCACCGCGCTGGTGGTCGCCGGCGGGCTGGCCCCCCGCGCGATGCCGGTGCGCGAAGACCTGCGTACGCGCCTGGGCTGGGGCCTGGTGTACCAGGTCGCGCCACTGTCGGACGACGACAAGAAGGCCGCTGTGCTGCAAGCGGCACGCGAACGCGGCCTGCAGCTCTCGCCCGAGATCACCCACTGGCTGGTGACCCGCCACTACCGCGACATGCCGAGCCTGATGGCGCTGCTGGACGCGCTCGATACCTACTCGCTGGAACGCAAGCGGCCGGTCACGCTGCCGCTGCTGCGCGAAATGTTCGCTGAATTCCGGGATTAGCCGGGACTAACCCCTGGCGCCAGGCCCCAAGCCGCGCCCGGGGTTAGTCCTGCCCGACTCCCTTCACGCCTTAAGGTAAAATCGCCGCCCATGAATCTGGCACTCTTTGACCTCGACCACACCCTGATCCCGACCGACAGCGACCATGAATGGGGCCGCTTCCTGGTCCGCCTGGGCGTCGTCGACGAGGAAACCTACCGGCAGAAGAACGACGAGTTCTATGGCCACTACAAGGCCGGCACCCTCGATATCCAGGCCTTCCTGCGCTTTGCGCTGGCGCCGCTGGCGGCCAACCCGAGAGACCGGCTCGACGCCATGCGCGCGCGCTTCATGCACGAGGTGATCGATCCCGTGATCACCCCGCAAGCCCGCGCGCTGGTCTACAAGCACATCGAGGCCGGCGACCTGTGCGCCGTGGTGACCGCCACCAACAGCTTCGTCACCGCGCCGATTACCGCGGCATTCGGCATCAAGCACCTGATCGCCACCGAGCCCGCCACCATCGACGGCAAGCCGGAAAGCCAGTTCACCGGCGAAGTCCACGGCGTGCCCAGCTTCCGCGAAGGCAAGATCACCCGCGTCGAATCCTGGCTGAAGAGCCAGGGCGCGCAGTGGAACCACTTCGAAAAGACCACCTTCTACAGCGACTCGGCCAACGACCTGCCCCTGCTGGAAAAAGTCTCCGAGCCGATCGCCACCAACCCGGACGATCGCCTGCGCCACCACGCCGCCGCGGCAGGCTGGCGCATCATGGATCTGTTCTGACGTGATCAAGAAGCTCATTACCCGGCTGCTGGGCAAACCCGGCCCCAAGCTGCGCCGCACTGGCCGCGCCCATACGCCGCGCATCGTCGGCGCCGACGAACACCAGATCGACCCGACGCTGCTGTCTCGCAATGCCGTCAAGGTCACATCCACGCTGCAGCAGGCCGGCTACCAGGCGTTTATCGTCGGCGGCGCGGTGCGCGACCTGCTGCTCGGCATCAAGCCCAAGGATTTCGACGTGGCGACCAACGCCACGCCCGACCAGGTGCAGGCGCTGTTCCGGCGCTCGCGCATCATCGGCCGCCGCTTCCAGATCGTGCACGTGACCTTCTACGGCGGGCGCGAGCAGGAAATCATCGAAGTCTCGACCTTCCGCGCGCTGGTCGACGCCATCGCCAGCGAAACGCTGCCCGAAGGCCGCCGCCTGAAGCGCGCCGAGCTCGACAGCAAGACCCATGCGATCGACGCCTCGGGCCGCGTCCTGCGCGACAACGTGTGGGGCTCGCAGGCTGAAGACGCGGAACGCCGCGACTTCACCATCAACGCGATGTACTACGACCCGGCCGCGCAGACCGTGCATGACTACCATCACGGCATGGAAGACATCCGCGCGCGCACGCTGCGCATGATCGGCGACCCGGTCACGCGCTACCGTGAAGACCCGATACGGATGCTGCGCGTGGTGCGCTTTGCCGCCAAGACCGGTTTCGACATCGACGAGGCCACGCGCCACCCGATCGCCGGCCTGGCCTCGCTGATCCACAACGTGCCCAGCGCGCGTCTGTTCGACGAGATGCTCAAGCTGCTGATGTCCGGCCACGCCTGGGCCTCGCTGCAGGAGTTGCGCAAGGCGGGCCTGCACAAGGGCCTGCTGCCGCTGCTGGACGTGGCGCTGGAGCAGCCGATGGGCCAGCGCTTTGTGCAGCTGGCGCTGGACAACACCGACCGCCGCGTGCAGGCCGGCAAGCCGGTTTCGCCCGGCTTTCTCTTTGCCGCGCTGCTCTGGCACCACGTGCTGCAGCGCTGGAACAAGCTGCGCGACGAGGGCGAGCACGCCATCGCCGCGCTCAACGCCGCCATGGATTCGGTGTTGGAAAAGCAGACCGGCCAGCTCGCGATCCAGCGCCGCTTTGTCACCGACATGCGCGATATCTGGGGCATGCAGCCGCGCTTCGAGAAGCGCGTGGGCCGCATGCCGTTCCGGCTGCTGGAATCGCCGCGCTTCCGCGCCGGTTTCGACTTCCTGCAGCTGCGCTGCCAGTCTGGCGAGCTGCCGGAAGAGCTGGCCACCTGGTGGCAGGACTTCCAGGACGCCGACCCGGGCGAGCGCGAAGGCCTGATCGAGGCGGCGCGCGGCGCACGCGGCCCGGGTGGCGAGGGCGGCCAGGGTGCCGAGGGCGAGGGCCCTGCGCGCAAGAAGCGCCGCCGACGCAGTCCGCGGAAATCGGATAAAGTTTCTTCCCGGAGCGACTCGGACGCGGGCGAGGCAGCACATGCCGGCCCCGGCCAGCCGGAGGAAACGTAAATGACTCTCGCCTTCATCGGCATCGGCGCCAATCTTGGCGATGCCCGCCAGGCTATCAAGGACGCCATCGTGTGCCTGGCCCAGCAGGTCGGCATCACGGTGTTGGCGCGTTCCTCGCTCTATCGCACCGCGCCGGTCGATGCCGGCGGCGACGACTACTACAACGCGGTGGTCAAGGTGCAGACCTCGTTCACCGCGACGCAGCTGCTGCGCATCTGCCACCACATCGAAGACCAGTTCGGCCGCGAGCGCCCATTCCGCAACGCGCCGCGCACGCTCGACCTGGACCTGCTGCTGTTCGGCGACGAGCAGCACGACGACGAACACCTGACCGTGCCGCACCCGCGCATGACCGAGCGTGCTTTCACGCTGGTGCCGCTGCTGGAGCTGGACGCCGCCCTGTCCATCCCCGGCCGCGGCCCCGCCGCCGACTTCCTGGCTGGCGTTGGCGCACAGCGCATCGAGAAGGTTTCCACCTGCAAGTGCCTGCGCATGCAGGCCGCCGCCGGCAATGCCGGCACCCCCGGCTGAACGCGCACGGCGGCGCCAGCCACCCCCACTAGCCTGAAGCGCCATGCTCGATCACCTGCGCCGCATCGTCGTCGAAGGCCCCGTCGGGTCCGGCAAGACCTCGCTGGCCCAGCGCCTGGCGCGCACGCTGCACGCGGGCGAGCTGCCCGACTGCGCGCGCCGGAGCCCCTTCCTCGAACCCTTCTACCGCGATCCCGCACGCCATGCGCTGGCAATGCAGCTGTGGTGCCTGACACAGCGCGCCGTGCAGCTGCAGCAGTGGCAGGCGGCGCTGCTGGCCGGCCAGCGCATGGTCACCAACTTCCTGATCGCCAGGGACCGGCTGCACGCGGCGCTGACGCTGTCCGAGGACGAGCTGGCACTCTACGACGCCATCGCCGCGCGCTTCAGCCTGCCGCCGCAGCGCGCCGACCTGGTCATCATGCTGCAGGCCACGCCATCGCTCTTGCGCGAGCGCATCGTGCGCCGCGGCGAGCCCGGCGAGGCCGGCATCGATGAAAACTACCTGCAGCGCCTGACTGACGCCTACGGTGAACTGTTCCACCGCTACGACGAGGCGCCCGTGCTGATCGTCGACACCGCCCATTTCAATCCGGTGGACAATGACGACGATTTCCGTACACTACTGTCGCGCATCGAAAATATGCGCGGCCGCAAGGCCTTCCTGAATCTTGCTGCGCCCTGACAGGCCACGCCTGCCAGACACAACACAATAACGACGGCAGTCGTTGCCCTGCAGGGTCGCCCGGCGCCCGCAGCGCAGCAACGGCACAACCAGCCGTCACATTCGGGCACTGCCATGAGCTACCTCCTCGACCCCTCCCGCAAGACCATCACGATTCCCAAACTGCAGGCAATGCGCGACGCCGGCGAGAAAATCGTCATGCTGACCGCCTATGACTCCAGCTTCGCCGCGCTGCTCGACTACTGCGGCGTTGAAATGATCCTGGTCGGCGACTCGCTGGGCAATGTGATGCAGGGCCAGCAGACCACGCTGCCGGTCACGCTGGAACAGATGGCCTACCACACCGAATGCGCGGCGCGCGGCAACCAGACCGCGTTGCTGGTGACCGATCTCCCGTTCGGCACCTACCCGACGGCGGAGACTGCCTTCGCCAGCGCCGTTACGCTGATGAAGGCCGGCGCGCAGATGGTCAAGCTCGAAGGCGGCGACTGGCTCGCGCCGATCGTCAAGTTCCTGGTCGAGCGCAGCATCCCGGTGTGCGCGCATATCGGCCTGACGCCGCAGTCGGTGCATGCGCTCGGCGGCTTCAAGGTGCAGGGCAAGACCGATGCCGGCGCGGCCCAGCTCAAGCGCGACGCGCTGGCGCTGCAGGCCGCCGGTGCCCAGGTGATTTTGATGGAGGCGGTGCCCGCGGTGCTGGCCGGCGAAATCACGCAGCTGCTGAAGGTACCCACCATCGGCATCGGCGCGGGCGTGGACTGCACCGGCCAGGTGCTGGTGCTGCAGGACATGCTCAATATCTACCCGGGCCGCAAGGCCAAGTTCGTGCGCAACTTCATGGAAGGCCAGACCTCGATCGAGGCGGCCGTGCGCGCCTACGTGGCCGCCGTGAAGGACGGCAGCTTCCCCGCCCCCGAGCACACCTTCTCCGCCTGACGCGGTGGAGATCGCATCGGCCACCGCGGATGCGTTCCGCCTGCTGGCCAGCGGCGATGCGGCGCTGTGGTTTATCGTCTGGACCTCGCTGATGGTGGCGGTGCTGGGGCTGGCGATCGCCACGGTGCCCGCCATCGCCGCCGCCTGGCTGATCGCCACGCGGCAGTTCCCGGGGCGGCGCGCGGTGGTGGTGGTGGCGCAGGCCTTCCTGTCATTCCCGACTGTGCTGGTCGGGCTGGTGCTCTACCTGCTGCTGACGCGCCAGGGACCGCTGGGCAGCCTGCAACTGCTGTTCACGCCATCGGGCATGGTGATGGGGCAGGCAGTGATCGGTTTCCCCGTGGTGCTGGCGTTTGCGTTGTCGACCTTGCAGGGCGCCGACGTGCGCCTGCGTGAAACGGCCTGGGTGCTCGGCGCCGGGCGCTGGCGCACCTTTGTCACCGTGATCCGCGAGATGCGTTTTGGCCTGATGGCCGCGGTGGTCGCCGGCTTCGGCCGGGTGATTGCCGAGGTGGGCTCGGCGCTGATGATCGGCGGCAATATCGAAGGCTCGACGCGCACCATCACCACTGCGATCGCGCTGGAAACCAGCAAGGGCGAGTTCGCGCAGGGCATCGCGCTGGGCATCGTGCTGGTGGCGCTGGCGCTGCTGGTCAATATCGGCATGGCGTGGCTGCAGGGCGCCGGAGGATTCCGTCGATGATGCCTGCAGACAGCATTCACGCGCCGCTGCTGACCGTGCGCGGGCTGGCGCGTTCGATCGGCCTGCGCCGGCTCTTTGCCATCGACGATCTGGTGATCCCGCGCGCCACCGCGATCGTGCTGACCGGCATGAATGGCGCCGGCAAGACCACGCTGCTGCGCATGCTGGCCGGGCTGGATCCGGCGCCGGGCGCTATCGCGCAGTGGACCGATGCACAGGGTCAACTGCACACCGCACCGCTGGACCCGCTGCCGCCGGCGTTGCGCCAGCGTATCGCTTACCTGCATCAGCACCCTTACCTGTTCCGCACCTCGGTGCGCGAGAACATCGCCTACGGCCTGCAAGCGCGCGGCATGCCGCGCGACGAGATCGCGCGCCGCGTGGGCGACGCGCTGGGCTGGGCCGGCGTGTCGCACGTGCAGGACACGGCGCCTGAATACCTGTCCGGCGGCGAGATCCAGCGTGTGGCGCTGGCGCGCGCCAAGGTGCTGGAGCCGGAGTTGCTGCTGCTCGACGAACCGACCTCGAGCCTGGACGGCCATGCGCGCGAGCAGGTGATCGCGCTGGTCAGCGACCTGGCCACGGAGGGCCGCACCGTGGTGATGGTCTGCCACGACCGCGAGCTGATCAATTTGCCGGGCGTGGTGCGCTGGAAGCTGGGCGACGGCGTGCTGGACCAGCATCACCCGTAGCGGCTGCATTTACGGTTGCAGCGTCGCCGGCATTGCGCCGCGCAGGGCGTTGACCACCACGATGGCCTCGGCGCGCGCGAGCATGGCGCGGGTCACTACGGCCTCTTCCACGGTTTCGCCGGGCGCGCCCAGCGCCGCCCCGCCCTCTCCCAGCACCACTGCGCGCATCACGCCGGGCAGGATGTCGGCCGACAGCGGCGGCGTCAGCCAGCGGCCATCGATGCGGACGAAGACCGAGCTGCGGCCGCCTTCGAGCAGCTCGCCACGGGTGTTGAAGAAAAGCCGGTCGAAGCCGCCGGCGCGTTCCGCGGCCTGCCAGCCGGCGTCGAAGGCCGCGCGGGCGCTGGTCTTGTGGCGGCGCAGCGGATCGGCATCGGGTAGTGGCTCGGTGGCGATGTCGATCCTGACCGGACCGGCCGGCATCGGTGCCACCGCGCCGCTGGCAAACGCCAGCGCGCCGCGCTTGTCCGCGCTCATGCGCAGGCGCCATGTCCCCGCGCCCAGCTGCGCCACTTGCGCGGCCACCGCGTCGCGTGCCGCATCGGCATCGAAGGCAAAGCCGAACGTGTGCGCCGAGGCGCCAATGCGCGCGATATGCCGCGCGAGGTACAGGCACTCGCCGCCCTGCACGCGCATGGTTTCGAACAGCGTAAAGCCGGGGTCGTGCCGCGTCAGGAAGCGCGCCTTCCAGCCGCATTCGTCGAATTCCTCCGCGGCGACGCTGTCGTGGACGATGCCGCCGCCCACGCCCATTTCACCCGCGCGCAGGCCGTTGTCCGCGAGGGGCGCCAGTACCAGCGTGCGGATTGCCACCGACAGCGCGAACGGTCCCGCGGTGCCTTCAGCAGCTGGCGCATCGATCCAGCCGATCGCGCCGGTGTACAGCCCGCGCGGCGTGCCTTCCAGGTCGGCGATGATCTCCATGGTGCGCCGCTTGGGTGCGCCGGTGATCGAGCCGCACGGGAACAGTGCTGCCATCAGCGCTGCAAAACCGGTGCCGGGCTGCGCCGTCGCGGTCACGGTGGAAGTCATCTGGAGCACCGCGCCGAACGGCTGCACGGCGAAGCGCTCGGGCACCGCCACGCTGCCTGGCTGCGCGATGCGGCCGAGGTCGTTGCGCAGCAGGTCGACGATCATCACGTTCTCGGCGCGGTTCTTGGCGTCGGCGGCCAGTGTGGCGGCGGCTTGGGCGTCGCGCGCGGCATCGCCGGAGCGCGGTGCGGTGCCCTTCATCGGCCGGGTCAGCAGGTGACCGTTACCGTCGTGGCGGACGAACAATTCAGGGGACAGCGACAGCACCCAGCTGTCGCCGGGCATCCGCGCCAGCGTGCCGTATGGCACCGGCTGCGCGGCGCGCAGCGCGGCGTACAGCGCTATCGGGTCACCGAAGGCGCCGAAGCGCAGGCGCTGGGTATAGTTGACCTGGTAGGTGTCGCCGGCTTCGATCCACTGGTGGATGCGGGCGATGGCGTCGTTGAAGGCTTCGCGGGGGGTGTCGGAGGCGACGCCCATCATGCCGGCTGGCTTCTGTTCTGCCTTGGACTGGAGCCAGGCGGCGACACCTGCGGCATCGAGCAGGCGCAGGTCGCGGAACCACAGCAGGCGCAACGCGCCGTCGTGGAAAGGCATCGCGTTGCCGGTGTGTACCGGGGCATCGACCAGCGCGCCGCCGAACTCGTACGGGGCGAACAGCGTCGCGTGCCAGCCTGCGCACCAGCCGTCGGCGAGCATCGAATCAAGCTGCGCAATGTCGCTGCCGGTGGGTAGCATGTCTTCGCGGACGAAGCCGGTGTAGAGGCGCGACGCCGCTTCCACCGCCGGAGCCGTGGCATCGTCAAGAAGAACGAAGACGTCTTCTCTCCCTGGCTGGGTGCTCTCCTCTCCCGCGCGCGGGAGAGGAGCCGGGGGAGAGGGCGGGGGCTGGATACTTGCTACCACGGGGAATTCTTCAGGGAAAAGACAGGACGACCATGCATTATCGCGCGCCGAAAGCTGTGGGAGTCCATTTGGGCGTCATTGGCGATGCCACCGCCTGCCCTCTCCCCCGCCCCTACCCGCAAGCGGGAGAGGGGAGCAAACCGGCGGAATGCGGACCGCCCCACGCCGGGCACACGCATGCAGTTTTCTCATTTATGAGAAATCCGCAAACCGCATCCACAAAAAACAAAACCGGCCACGCTCACACGTGGCCGGCCTTATGCCGCTAAGCCAGATCAGCTGAAGAAACTCTTCACCTTATCCAGCCACGACTGCTCCTGCGGGCTGTGGCGCGACCCACCCTCATGCACCGAGCGGTCGAACTGGCGCAGCAGTTCCTTCTGCGCCTCGGTCAGCTTGACCGGCGTCTCCACGTTCACATGCACGTAGAGGTCGCCCGGATAGCCCGAGCGCACGCCCTTGATGCCCTTGCCGCGCAGGCGGAAGGTCTTGCCGGACTGGGTGGCTTCAGGCACCGGGAAGCTGGCCTTGCCGCTCAGCGTCGGCACTTCCAGGTCGCCGCCCAGCGCCGCGGTGGCGAACGAGATCGGCATCTGGCAGTGCAGGTCGTCGCCGTCGCGCTCGAACATCGGGTGCGGCTTGATGTGGACTTCCACATACAGGTCGCCCGGGGGGCCGCCGTTGATGCCCGGCTCGCCGTTGCCGGACGAGCGGATGCGCATGCCTTCGTCGATGCCGGCCGGGATCTTCACTTCCAGCGTCTTCTGCGACTTCAGCTTGCCCTGGCCGTGGCACTTGGTGCACGGCTTGGGAATGTACTTGCCGCTGCCGTGGCACTTCGGGCAGGTCTGCTGCATGGTGAAGAAGCCCTGCGACACGCGCACCTGGCCGGCGCCGTGGCAGGTCGGGCAGGTTTCCACGCTCGAGCCGGGCTCGGCGCCGTTGCCGTGGCAGTGGTCGCAGTCGTCCCAGTGCGGCACGCGGATCTGCGCCTCGTGGCCGTGCGCGGCCTGCTCCAGCGAGATCTCCATGCTGTAGCGCAGGTCGGCGCCGCGATAGGCCTGCGGGCCGCCGCCGCCGCGACGTCCGCCAGCCTGCTGGCCGAAGATGTCGCCGAAGATGTCGCCAAAGGCCTCGGCGAAACCGCCATAGCCCTGCGCACCGCCGAACCCGCCCGCCATGTTGGGGTCGACACCGGCATGGCCATACTGGTCGTAGGCCGCCTTCTTCTCCGGGTCGGAAAGCATCTCGTAGGCCTCTTTGACCTCCTTGAATTTTTCCTCGGCGACCTTGCCGTCCTTGCCCTCCGGATTGCGGTCCGGGTGGTACTTCATCGCGAGCTTGCGATAAGCCTTCTTGATCTCGTCGTCGCTCGCGTTCTTGCCTACCCCGAGCACTTCGTAATAGTCACGTTTTGCCATGGTGGCTCATTACCTTTTGGCCGGCACGCACATGCGGCGCGATACCGGCGAATAGCAAAAAAGCCGAGCGAGGCATCCGACGGCGGTTTCCCGCTGGGTCCGATGGCCGCGCCCGGCGTCGGGACGGGAGCGGTGCCGGCCAGTGCCTGCACCGCCGCCCGCTGTCCCGATTACTTCTTGTCGTTGACTTCCTTGAACTCGGCGTCCACAACGTTGTCGTCCTGCGGTTGCGCCTGCTGGCCACCGGCCGCGCCGGCACCGGCAGCAGCACCGGCCGTGGCACCTTCGCCAGCCTTGGCCTGCATGTCGGCGTAGACCTTCTCGCCCAGCTTCTGGCTGACTTCGGACAGCGCGTTGACCTTGGCATCGATCTCGGCCTTGTCGCCGCCGCGAGCGGCGTCTTCCAGTTCCTTGATCGCGGCTTCGATCTTTTCCTTCTCGCCGCCTTCCAGCTTGTCGCCGTATTCGGTGAGCGCCTTCCTGGTCGAGTGGATCAGCGCGTCGGCCTGGTTGCGGGCGTCAGCCAGCTCGCGGGCCTTCTTGTCTTCCTCGGCGTTGGCCTCGGCGTCCTTGACCATGCGCTGGATCTCGTCTTCCGACAGGCCCGAGTTCGCCTTGATGGTGATCCGGTTTTCCTTGCCAGTCGCCTTGTCCTTGGCGCCCACGTGCAGGATGCCGTTGGCGTCGATGTCGAACGACACTTCGATCTGTGGCGTGCCACGCGCTGCGGGCGGAATGCCTTCCAGGTTGAACTCGCCCAGCAGCTTGTTGCCGGAGGCCATTTCACGCTCGCCCTGGAACACCTTGATGGTCACCGCCGGCTGGTTGTCGTCGGCGGTCGAGAACACCTGCGCATGCTTGGTCGGGATGGTGGTGTTCTTGGTGATCATCTTGGTCATCACGCCACCCAGAGTCTCGATCCCCAGCGACAGCGGCGTCACGTCCAGCAGCAGCACGTCCTTGCGGTCGCCCGACAGCACCGAGCCCTGGATCGCGGCACCGACGGCCACGGCTTCATCCGGGTTCACGTCCTTGCGCGCTTCCTTGCCGAAGAACTCCTTGACCTGTTCCTGCACCTTGGGCATGCGGGTCATGCCGCCGACCAGGATCACGTCGTCGATGTCGCTGACCTTGACGCCCGCGTCCTTGATCGCGGTGCGGCACGGCTCGATGGTGCGCGTGATCAGCTCTTCGACCAGCGATTCCAGCTTGGCGCGGGTCATCTTCAGGTTCAGGTGCTTCGGACCCGAGGCATCGGCCGTGATGTACGGCAGGTTGATCTCGGTCTGCTGCGAGCTCGACAGTTCGATCTTGGCCTTTTCAGCGGCTTCCTTCAGGCGCTGCAGCGCGAGCACGTCCTTGGACAGGTCCACGCCCTGGTCCTTCTTGAACTCGCTGATGATGTAGTCGATGATGCGCTGGTCGAAGTCTTCGCCGCCCAGGAAGGTATCGCCGTTGGTCGACAGCACTTCGAACTGCTTCTCGCCATCCACGTCCGCGATCTCGATGATCGAGATGTCGAAGGTACCGCCGCCGAGGTCATACACGGCGATCTTGCGGTCGCCCTTCTCGTTCTTGTCCAGGCCGAAGGCCAGCGCGGCCGCGGTCGGCTCGTTGATGATGCGCTTGACGTCGAGGCCCGCGATGCGGCCGGCATCCTTGGTAGCCTGGCGCTGCGAGTCGTTGAAGTACGCCGGCACGGTGATCACGGCTTCGGTCACCGGCTCGCCGAGATAGTCCTCGGCCGTCTTCTTCATCTTGCGCAGCACTTCAGCGGAAACCTGCGGCGGGGCCAGCTTCTGGTCGCGCACCGACACCCATGCGTCGCCGTTGTCGGCCTTGACGATGGAGTACGGCATCAGGCCGATGTCCTTCTGGACTTCCTTCTCTTCGAACTTGCGGCCGATCAGGCGCTTGACCGCGTACAGCGTGTTACGCGGGTTGGTGACGGCCTGGCGCTTGGCTGGCGCGCCGACCAGGATCTCGCCGTCTTCCATGTAAGCGATGATCGACGGGGTGGTGCGTGCACCTTCCGAGTTTTCGATGACCTTGGGGGTGTTACCCTCCATGATCGCGACGCAGCTGTTGGTGGTACCGAGGTCGATACCGATGATCTTACCCATTTATTCTCTCCTCTTGAGCCATCGCTATCCGCGCGACTGCAATTCAACCTGAGGCCGAAATGTGGCCGGCCGGGGTCTTTTCAAGGGCAGAAGCGGCAAATCCGAGTAATTTTCTCAGTTTCTGCACGCTCTCAACGGCATCCGCCGCCGCACCTTGAGCCACCCGCGCGGCTCGCGCGCCATAAGTGACCCTACCATTACATTTTCTGCCGGTTCAGGTGGCCTGCCGATCTCGCTGCCACAGCACGTCCGAGCCGCCGCCGGCCCGGTTCAGCACCCGCGCCAGCACGAACATCAGGTCCGACAGCCGGTTCAGGTACTGGCGCGGCGCCTCGTTGAGCGCCTCGGCCGCGCCCAGCGCCACCAGCGACCGCTCGGCGCGCCGGCACACCGTGCGGCACACGTGGGCCTGCGCCGCGGCGCGGCTGCCGCCGGGCAGGATGAACTCGGCCAGCCGCGGCAGGTTGGCGTTGTAGTCGGCCAACCAGGTGTCGAGCTGGGCCACCTGCTCGGGCTTGAGCAGCGTATAGCCGGGGATGGAGAGTTCGCCGCCCAGGTCGAACAGGTCGTGCTGGATATGCAGCAGCGCGGCGCGCACGTTGTCCGGCAGCGCCTCGGTCAGCAGCACGCCGACGTGGCAGTTCAGCTCGTCGACGTCGCCGATGGCGGCGATGCGCAGGCTGTCCTTGCCGGTGCGGGTGCCGTCGCCCAGGCCGGTGGTGCCGGCGTCGCCGGTGCGGGTGGCAATCTTGGACAAGCGGTGGCCCATACCGGTCTCCTTCCTTGTATGCGTGGATGCCCCGCGCGGGGCGCGCCGGGGGAAATGGCGCACATTATCGCGCCAGAGCACGCGTATGAGCGAAGGCCTTGTGGTTCTACCCCTTGGGCGGGGTCGCTGTGCGGCTATCGGCCAGTCCCAGGCGCGCAAGGGTGCATGAGCCGCCGCGCGGCGTAGAATGCCTGTATTCGTATATTCGTCGTCCATTCGATAACCGGGTCGCGCCCTGCCTGCCATTCCGGAGATGTTTCCGGACCGCCGCAACAGGCACCACCGCCGCGCCGACCCGCCGGAGACCCGCATGAACCATCCCACGCCTGCCGCAGCGCTCGCCCGCCGTCCCCTGCCCCCCGCCTTCAGCGAAGCCCTCGCGGCGCGCTTCGGCGAGCGCTTCACCACCTCGGCCGGCGTGCGCGAGCACCACGGGCGCGACGAGTCGCCGTTCCCGCCGGCCGCGCCCGATGCGGTCGTCTTCGCCCACAGCACCGAGGAAGTGGCCGACGTGGCGCGCCTGTGCAACCAGCACGGCGTGCCGCTGATCCCCTACGGCGCCGGCTCGTCGCTGGAAGGCCACCTGCTGGCCGTGGCCGGCGGCGTCAGCCTGGACCTGTCCCAGATGAACAAGGTCCTGGCGGTGCAGCCCGAGGACCTCACCGTGACCGTGCAGCCTGGCGTCACGCGCAAGCAGCTGAACCAGGAAATCAAGGACTCCGGCCTGTTCTTCCCGATCGACCCGGGCGCGGACGCCTCGCTGGGCGGCATGTGCGCCACGCGCGCCTCCGGGACCAACGCGGTGCGCTACGGCACCATGCGCGAGAACGTGCTGGCGCTGACGGTGGTGACCGCCGACGGCCGCGTGATCCGCACCGGCACGCACGCGCGCAAGTCGTCGGCGGGCTACGACCTGACCCGGCTCTTTATCGGCAGCGAAGGCACGCTCGGCATCATCACCGAGGTGACGGTGCGGCTCTATCCGCAGCCGGAGGCGATCTCCGCCGCGGTGTGCGCCTTCTCCAGCATGGGCACCGCGGTGCAGGCCGTGATCGAGACCATCCAGCTCGGCGTGCCGGTGGCGCGCGTGGAGTTTGTCGATGCGCTGGCGATCCGCGCGATCAACCACCACGACAACCTGACCCTGCCCGAAACGCCGCACCTGTTCTTCGAATTCCACGGCACCGAGGCCGGTGTGCGCGAGCAGGCCGAGACCGTGCAGCAGATCACTTCCGAGCACGGCGGCCAGGGCTTCGAATGGGCCACGCGCCCGGAAGACCGCAGCCGGCTGTGGAACGCGCGCCATACTGCGTACTTCGCCATGCTGCAGCTCAAGCCAGGCTGCAGGGCGGTGACCACCGACGTGTGCGTGCCGATCTCGCGCCTCGCCGACTGCGTCACCGAAACCGAGAAGGACCTCAACGCCTCGGCACTACCCTGCCCGATCGTCGGCCATGTCGGCGACGGCAACTTCCACGTCGCGATCCTGGTCGACCCGGACAAGCCCGAGGAAATGGCCGAAGCAGAAACCATCAACCAGCGCATCGTCGAACGCGCGCTGGCGATGGGCGGTACCTGCACTGGCGAGCATGGCGTGGGCCTGCACAAGAAGGGCTTCCTGGTGCAGGAGCACGGCGAGGACGCGCTCGACCTGATGCGCGCGATCAAGGACGCGCTCGACCCCAACCACATCCTGAACCCCGGCAAGATCTTCAGCGCCACGCGCGGCGGCGCGCAGTAAGGCGCCGCGGTCAGGCACACAACGGATGGCCTCCATGTTCAACCGCGTCCCGCCACTGCACCTGCTGATCGCGTTCGAGGCCGCGGCGCGCCTGGGCAGCTTTGCGCGCGCGGCCGAGGAGCTTTCGGTAACGCCCAGCGCGGTGTCGCACCGTATCAAGAACCTCGAGGAGCTGTGGGGCGAGGACCTGTTCGTGCGCGCCAACGCGGCGCTGCGGCTGACCGCGGCCGGCACGCGCTACCTGCGCAATGTGCAGGACGCGCTCAAGTCGCTGAACGAACTGGCGCGGCCCGAGTACAACAAGCTGCGCACGCGGCTGCGCGTGGCGATCCCGCCGACCTTCGGGCGCCAGCACCTGGTGCCGCGTCTGCCGGAGTTCGGCGCGCTGTACCCGCATATCGACCTGGAGCTGCACCTGGCGATCCCGTTCCTCGACGTCAAGGCCGAGGACACCGATGTCGAGATCCGTTACGGCACCGGCCGCTACCCGGACCTGAAGACAACGAAGCTGCTGGTCGAGCCGGTATTCCCGGCGTGCGGGCGCGAGTACTACGAGCGCGTCAACGGCCGCGCCATCACCAAGCCCGAGCACCTGCACGGCCTGGTGTTGCTGCGCAGCCCGCTGGAACCTTGGAAGCCGTGGTTCGAGACCGCCGGGCTGGACTGGCCCGAGCCGCAGACAGGTCCCCAGTTCAACGACATCGGCCTGATGCTGGAGGCGATCGCGTCCAACCAGGGCGTGGCGCTGGTGCGCCAGCGCATGGCGCGGCACTGGCTGTCGCTGGGGCAGATGGTGCGGCTGCTCGATATCGAGTCGGTGTCGCCGCACGGCTACTACATCGTCGAGCGCGAGCAGGCACCGCTCAAGCCGGAGGCGCGCTATTTTGTCGACTGGCTGCTGAGCCTGGACTGGTAGGAGACTGAGCGCATGGAAATCCGCCTGTTGACCCCCGCCGACGCCGCCGCTTTCCAGGCGCTGCGCCTCGAAGGCCTGGCCGAAGCGCCGGAGGCCTTCGCTGCCAGCCTGGAGGAGGAACAGGACCTGCCGCTCGATACCGTCGCGGAGCGCCTGGCCGCCGGCGAAGACAAGGCCGTGTTCGGCGCCTTCGACGGCGCGGCGCTGGCCGGCGTGGTCGGCGTGATGCGCGAGCTGAAGCAAAAGCATCGCCACAAGGCCTTTATCTGGGGCATGTACGTGGCGCCGGGCTGGCGCGACCGCAAGCTGGGCCGCGCACTGATGGACCGTGTCATGCAGCAGGCCGCCGCCATGCCGGGCGTGCGCCAGGTGACGCTGTGCGTCAATGCCGGCAGCACGGGCGCAGTGCGGCTGTACGAGTCGCTCGGCTTCGTAAAGGTGGGGCTGGAGCCGGATGCGTTGTACGTCGCGCCGCACTTCCACGACAAGCTCGACATGGTCTGCCGCCTGCCGCAGGTGCCCGCACGCTGAGCCCTGCGCGAGCCGCCTTCCCTGCACCCGCGCCGCGGTGCTACGCTGGATTTGCAGCCTGGATGGCACGCCCCGGGCGCGCAGCCATGATGAGCATTTTTGATCGGCCTGCCGTGCGGAATTCACGTCCCCCGTGGTCCCCGCGGCAAGTGCCCTGCGCTATAGTCACCCGTCCCCCCGGCGGGCATGCCCTGCACCGCCGCGACCGGCACGCCGCATGATCGGCCTGCCCCACAGGAGTCGTCATGAATGCCCCGAACGAAGCCCAGACGCTAGCCACTGACAGCGCCGGTGCGCACGCAGCCGCTGAAGGCCGCCGCAGCGCGCTGCTGGCCGGCCTGGCGCAGATCCTGCCCGACGCCGCGCTGCTGTGGAAGGCCGAGGACACCGTTCCCTACGAATGCGACGGCCTGGCCGCGTACCGCCAGGTGCCGATGGCCGTGGCCCTGCCCGACACCGAGGAACAGGTCTGCGCGATCCTGCGCCTGTGCCACAAGCTGGGCGTGCCGGTGGTGCCGCGCGGCGCCGGCACCAGCCTGTCGGGCGGCGCGATGCCGATCGCCGAGGGCCTGGTGCTGTCGCTGGCCAAGTTCAAGCGCATCCTGTCGGTCGATCCATATTCGCGCACAGCGGTGGTCCAGCCCGGCGTGCGCAACCTGGCGATCTCCGACGCCGCCGCGCCCCATAACCTGTACTACGCACCGGACCCGTCCTCGCAGATCGCCTGCACCATCGGCGGCAACGTCAGCGAGAACTCCGGCGGCGTGCACTGCCTGAAGTACGGCCTGACCGTGCACAACGTGCTGCGCGTGCGCGCGGTGACGATGGAGGGCGAGGTGGTGGTGTTCGGTTCCGAGGCGCCCGACGCGCCCGGCCTGGACCTGCTGGCCGTAATGATCGGCTCCGAAGGCATGCTGGGCGTGGTCACCGAGGTCACCGTGCGCCTGATCCCCAAGCCGCAGCTGGCGCAGGTCATCATGGCCAGCTTCGATGACGTGGAGAAAGGCGGCAATGCGGTCGCCGACGTGATCGCCGCCGGCATCATCCCGGCCGGGCTGGAGATGATGGACAAGCCCGCCACCGCCGCGGTCGAGGAATTCGTGCGCGCCGGCTACGACCTGGAAGCCGCCGCCATTCTGCTGTGCGAGTCGGATGGCACGCCCGAGGAAGTCGCCGAAGAGATCGAACGCATGAGCGAAGTGCTGCGCGCCTCCGGCGCCACCCGCATCACGGTGTCGCAATCGGAGGCCGAGCGGCTGCGCTTCTGGAGCGGCCGCAAGAACGCCTTCCCCGCCGCCGGCCGGATTTCGCCCGACTACTACTGCATGGACGGCACCATCCCGCGCAAGCATATCGGCACGCTGCTCAAACGCATCGAAGAAATGGAGCGCAAGTACGGCCTGCGCTGCATCAACGTATTCCATGCCGGCGACGGCAACATGCATCCGCTGGTGCTGTTCGATGGTGCGGACCAGGACGAATGGCACCGCGCCGAGCTGTTCGGCGCCGACATCCTGGAAGCCTGCGTGGAGCTGGGCGGCACCGTCACCGGCGAGCACGGCGTGGGCGTGGAGAAGCTCAACTCGATGTGCGTGCAGTTCTCGCCGACCGAGCGCGACGCCTTCTTCGGCGTCAAGGCCGCGTTCGACCCCGCGCGTCTGCTGAACCCCGACAAGGCCATCCCCACGCTGGCGCGCTGTGCCGAGTACGGCAAGATGCACGTGAAGAAGGGCCTGCTGCCGCATCCCGAGCTGCCGCGCTTCTGAGCAACGCCCTGAACCATGCCCGACCCACGCCGACGCCAGCACCAGGAAGCCGTCACCCGCCAAGTGCTGGGCCAGCCCGAGACCGGCTGGCGCCAGCGCTGGTACACCATCATCTTCGAGGCCGATACCCGCGACGGGCGCATCTTCGACGTCGCGCTGCTGATCGCCATCGTCGCCAGCGTGATGGTGGTGATGCTCGACAGCATGGCGGCGGTGAACCAGCGACTGGGCCTGGTGTTCACGGTGCTGGAGTGGACCTTCACGTTGTTCTTCACCGCCGAGTACGTGATGCGCGTCCTGGTGGTGCGCCGTCCGTGGCGCTATGTGTTCAGCTTCTACGGGATCATCGATTTCGTCTCGATCATGCCGACCTGGCTGGCGGTCTTCCTGCCGGAGCTGCATTTCCTGATCGACGTGCGCCTGTTGCGGCTGCTGCGCGTGTTCCGGATCCTGAAGCTGACGGTGTACTTCGAGGAAGCCGAGATCCTGTACCGCGCGCTGGTCAACAGCCGGCGCAAGATCTTCGTGTTCCTCGGTACGGTGTTCATCATCACCGTGATCCTGGGCACGGTGATGTATGTGGTCGAAGGCCCCCAGCATGGCTTCAACAGCATCCCGCTCAGCATGTACTGGGCGGTGGTGACGCTGACCACGACCGGCTTCGGCGACATGGTGCCCAAGACCGCGCTGGGGCAGTTCATCACCTCGCTGACCATCCTGCTGGGCTACGGCATCATCGCCTTCCCCACCGGCATCGTCGGCGCGGAGCTGGCCGCCAGCATCCTGAAGCGGCCGCTGACCACGCGCACCTGCACCCATTGCCTGACCGAGGGCCACGAGCCCAACGCGATGTACTGCAAGCACTGCGGCAACCCGCTGCCCGAATACCAGAACGACAGGCCGGAAGTGCCCGGCGGCCGCGACGGCACGCCAGCACGCTGAGCCACGCAACCTCCCCACCGCCAACACATATGCAAGCCACACTCGACGCCTTCCGCGACGCCGTCAGGCAAGCCACCGATACCCGCACCGCGCTGCGGCTGCGCGGCGGCGGCAGCAAGGACTTTTATGGCCAGCCGCCCGAAGGCCAGGTGCTGGACACGCGCGCCTACGCCGGCATCGTCGACTACGACCCGGCCGAGCTGGTGATCACCGCGCGCTGCGGCACGCCGCTGGCCGAGATCGAGGCCGCGCTGGCCGAGAAGCGCCAGACGCTTGCGTTCGAGCCGCCCCACTTCGCGCTGCCCGGCCAGGCCAGCTGCGCGACGCTGGGCGGTGCCGTGGCCGCGGGACTGTCGGGCCCGCGCCGGCAATCGGTGGGCGCGCTGCGCGATTTCGTGCTGGGCGCGCAGTTGATGGACGGACGCGGCGAGGTGATGAACTTCGGCGGCCAGGTGATGAAGAACGTGGCCGGCTATGACGTGTCGCGGCTGCTGGCAGGCTCGCTCGGCACGCTCGGGCTGATCCTTGAGGTCTCGCTGAAGGTGCTGCCGGCACCATTCGACGACGCCACGCTGCGCTTCGAGCTGGCCCAGGCCGAGGCGATCGAGCACCTGAACCAGTGGGGTGGCCAGCCGCTTCCCGTGGCGGCGTCCGCGTGGCATGACGGCTTGCTGCATGTGCGCCTGGCCGGCGCCACCGCTGCGGTGCGCGCCGCGTGCGCGAAGCTGGGCGGCACGCGTGTCGATGGCGCCGAGGCCGCGGCGCTGTGGCAGTCGCTGCGCGAGCAGACGCATCCGTTCTTCGCCCCGGCGCTGGCCGGCCGCGCACTGTGGCGCCTGGCGGTGCCGACCATCGCCGCGCCGCTGGAGCTGCCCGGCACGCAGCTGATCGAATGGGGCGGCGGCCAGCGTTGGTGGCTGCCCGAGGATGGCGCGCACGGCACCGATGCGCAGACCGTGCGAGGGGTGGCGCAGGCCGCCGGCGGCCACGCCACGCTGTTCCGCAACGGCGACAAGTCGGTGGGCGTGTTCACGCCGCTGTCCTCGCCGCTGGTCGCGATCCACCGCCGCCTGAAGGAGACCTTCGACCCGGCCGGCATCTTCAATTCGCAACGCATGTATCCCGGGCTCTGATCCGGCCCACGTTCCCACGCCCAGGCAAACCCTCCCCACACCATGCAAACGACCCTGGCCGATTTTCTCCGCAACACGCCCGAAGGCGAAGAAGCCAAATCCATCGTCGGCAAATGCGTGCATTGCGGCTTCTGCACCGCCACCTGCCCGACCTACCAGTTGCTCGGCGACGAGCTGGACGGGCCGCGCGGGCGCATCTACCTGATGAAGCAGGTGCTCGAAGGCCATGCCATCACCGAAAGCACGCGCCTGCACCTGGACCGCTGCCTGACCTGCCGCAACTGCGAATCGACCTGCCCGTCGGGCGTGCGCTACGGCCGGCTGGTCGATATCGGCCGCAAGCTGGTGGACGACAAGCTGGAGGAAGAAGGCATCCAGCGCCCCGCCAGCCAGCGCATCGCGCGCTGGGCGCTGCGCGAGGGGCTGACGCGCCCGGCGCTGTTCGGCACGGCAATGCGGCTCGGCCAGATGGTGCGCCCGCTGCTGCCGGCCACGCTGCGCAGCAAGGTGCCGGCGCCCAGCCGCACCGCCGCGCCCGGCGCCTGGCCGCGCAACGAGCATGCGCGCAAGATGCTGTTGCTCGACGGTTGCGTGCAGCCGGCGATGTCGCCCAACATCAATGCCGCCACCGCGCGCGTGTTCGACCGTGTCGGCGTACAAATGGTGGTGGCGCGCGAGGCCGGCTGCTGCGGCGCGATCCGCTTCCACACTGGCGACCACGACGGCGGCCTCGACAATATGCGCCGCAATATCGACGCCTGGTGGCCGCATATCGAGGCCGGCGCCGAGGCCATCGTGATGAATGCCTCCGGCTGTGGCGCGATGGTCAAGGACTATGGCCACCTGCTGCGCCTTGATCCCAAATACGCCGAGCGTGCGCGCCGCGTGTCGGCGCTGACGCGCGACCTGTCCGAGATCCTGCCCGACTTTGCGGACGAGCTGCATGAGCTGGCCGGCGCCGTGCCGCGCGACAGCCGACGCGTGGCCTACCACCCGCCGTGCACGCTGCAGCACGGCCAGCAGATCCGCGGCAAGGTCGAGGCGCTCTTGACCGGCCTCGGCGTGGAGGTCAAACTCTGCGCTGACAGCCACCTGTGTTGCGGCTCGGCGGGCACATATTCAGTGCTGCAGCCGGAACTGGCCTACCGCCTGCGCGACGACAAGCTCGCCAAACTGCAGGCCACGCAGCCCGAAGCCATCGTGTCGGCCAATATCGGCTGCATCTCGCACCTGCAGAGCGGCACCGAGACGCCGGTGATGCACTGGATCGAACTGGTCGATCGCATGGTCGGCTAGCGCGGGCCCCGGGGACCGGGGTGATGTGGCTGTCTCCCCTCTCCCATAAATGGGAGAGGGGAGGAACAGCGCAACCCACGACCGCCCCCCATGCTCCAGACCTTTGCCATCCTGCTGGTTTTCCAATCCGTCGGCGAGGTGATCAGCTACGCGCTGCGCCTGCCCGTCCCCGGCCCCGTGCTGGGCATGATCCTGCTGTTCGGCTGGCTAGTCTTCGACGACCGGCTGTTGCCCATCATCCAGGGCACCACCAGCGAACTGCTCAAGCACCTGTCGCTGCTGTTCGTCCCCGCCGGCGTCGGCATCATGGTCCATGCCAACCGCATCGAAGGCGAATGGATGCCGATCCTGGTGGCGCTGGTGGTGTCCACCTGGCTGGCCATCGCAACCACCGCCGTGGTCACACGCATGCTGATGCGCAAGCGCACCGATGCCCCGCACGCCAAGGGGGAGCAGGCATGATGACGCCCCGCCTCAACGAGATCTGGGTCTACCTGGCCGCGAGCCCGCTGGTCGGGTTGACCGCCACGCTGCTGGCCTATGTGTTCGCATTCCGCATCTACGAGAAATCGCGCTTCTCGCCGCTGGCCAATCCGGTGATGATCGCGGTGGCATTGCTGGTCACGGTGCTGACCGTCACCGGCACGCCCTACAAGACCTACTTCGACGGCGCGCAGTTCGTGCACTTCCTGCTCGGGCCCGCCACGGTGGCGCTGGCGGTGCCGCTGTACATGCAGCTGCCCAAGCTGCGCACCCATGTGTTCCCGCTGCTGGTCGGGCTGGTGGCCGGCTCGGTGGTGGCGGTAGTCTCGGCGGTCGGCATCGCCTGGCTGCTGGGCGCATCGCCCGAGACCGTGCGCTCGCTCGCGCCCAAGTCGGTAACGATCCCGATCGCGATGGGCGTGGCCGAGAAGATCGGCGGCCTGCCGTCGCTGACCGCGGTGCTGGTGATGGGCACCGGCATTATCGGTGCGGTCAGCGCCACCGGCTTGCTGAACCTGCTGCGCATCCGCGACTACAGCGTGCGCGGCTTCGCCACCGGCGTGGCGGCGCATGGCATCGGTACCGCGCGCGCCTTCCAGGTCAACCAGGAAGCCGGCGCCTTCGCCGCGCTCGGCATGGGCCTGAACGGCGTTCTGACGGCGATCCTGGTGCCGGTGATGGCGGCCTGGATGCCGCACTGACAAGCTCCTGACAGGACGCTGTCAGCAGGCCCCGCGCATGATGCGAGCTCCCATCCCCCCTTACCAGGAAGCAAGGAGCCCATCATGAGCAACCGCCTGATCAACTGGCTGGAAATCCCCGTGGTCGACATGAACCGTGCCATCGGCTTCTACGAGCAGGTCTTCGATATCCAGCTGCGCCGCGAAACCATGAGCCAGGTCGACATGGCCGTCTTTCCGCACCCGGATCCGGGCGGCGCGCTGGTGGCCGGCGAAGGCTACCGCCCCAGCAACTACTACGGCCCGGTGCCTTACCTGCATGCCCCGCAGCTGGACGCGCTACTGGAGCGCGCCGCGCAGGCCGGCGGCAAGACCGTGTTCGGGCCGCTGCGCCTGCCGGGCGAGATCGGCCGCATCGCCCATATCACGGACAGCGAAGGCAACCGCATCGGGCTGCACGAGCCCGTGGCCGGGTAGCCCTGTGGCCAAGGCTGACCGATGAGCCGCCGCGCCGACCGCCTGTTCCAGATTGTCCAGGTGCTGCGCGGCCGCCGCCTGACCACGGCGGCGCTGCTGGCGCAGCGGCTCGGCGTGTCGGAACGCACTGTCTACCGTGATATCCAGGCGTTGTCGCTGTCAGGCGTGCCGGTCGAAGGCGAGGCCGGCATCGGCTACCGGCTGCGCGCCGACTTTGACGTCCCGCCGCTGATGTTCAGTGCCATGGAAGTGGAAGCGCTGGTGGCCGGCCTGCGGCTGCTGAAGGCCTGGGGCGGCGGCGCGCTGGCCGCCGCGGCCGATCCCGCGCTGGAAAAGCTGATGGCCGCGCTGCCGCCGCCGCGCCGGCTGGCGGCGCAGCAGAGCCGCGTGTTCGCGCCGGAATACGTCAACCAGGCGCAGGTGCGCGAGGCCTTCGACGTGGTACATGGCGCGCTGGGCGAACAGAAGCTGCTGCTACTCGATTACTGCGACGCGCAGCAGCGCATCACCGAGCGCGTGGTGATGCCGCTGGGCCTGTTCTTCTGGGGCAATGCCTGGCTGCTGGCGGCGTGGTGCACCACGCGCGAGGACTACCGCAGCTTCCGGCTCGACCGCTGCCGCGCCATCCGCATGCTGGACGACCATTTCCACGAAACGCCGGACCGCTCGCTCAACGGTTTCCTGCGTGCGGTGCGCGCCAGCGGAGTCTAGCCGGCGTTCACGCGCCGGGGTCGGACAGCAGCTTCTCGATATCGGCGCGCAGTTCTTCCGGCTTGGTGGTCGGCGCGTAGCGCTTGAACACCGTGCCGTCGCGGCGCAGCAGGAACTTGGTGAAGTTCCACTTGATGCCCTGCGTACCGAGTACGCCACGCTTCTCCGTGGTCAGCCACTGGTACAGCGGATGCGCATCGGTGCCGTTCACGTCGATCTTGGCGAACATCGGGAAGCGCACCGCAAAGCGCGATTCGCAGAACTGGCCGATCTGCTGCGCGTCGCCCGGCTCCTGCTTGCCGAACTGGTTGCAGGGGAAACCCAGCACCGCCAGGCCGCGCTCCTTGTATTCGTCATAGACCTTCTGCAGCCCTTCGTACTGCGGGGTGAACCCGCATTCGCTGGCGGTGTTGACGATCAGCATCACCTTGCCCTGGAACTGCGACAGCGGTACCGGCTCGCCGGCCAGCGAGGTGGCTTCAAACTGGTAGACATTGCTCATGGCAGACTCCTTGTGCGTGGCCGAAGCATACCGCCAAGCGCGCCGGCGTGCACTGGTCTGATGGCTCTAGATGACGTTGAGGTGCTCGGTACCGGCACCCAGGTCCGTATCCCGGGCGCGCTTGCTGTGCAGCTTGATCATCAGGCGCAGGTCGTTGAGCGAGTCCGCGTTGCGCAGCGCGTCTTCGTAAGTGATCTTGCCTTCCTCGTGCAGCTCGAAGAGCGCCTGGTCGAACGAGATCATGCCCTGCTCGCGCGATTTCTTGATGACTTCCTTGAGCTCGTGGATCTCGCCCTTGAAGATCAGATCGGCCACCAGCGGCGTGCCGATCATGATTTCCACCGCCGGCACACGGCCCTTGCGGCCGGCGCGCGGCAACAGGCGCTGCGAGACCATCGCCTTCAGGTTCAGCGACAGGTCGATCAGCAACTGCTGGCGCTTTTCCTCGGGGAAGAAGTTGACCACGCGGTCGATCGCCTGGTTGGCGTTGTTGGCGTGCAGCGTGGCCAGGCACAGGTGGCCGGTTTCCGCGTACTGCATCGCGTACTCCATGGTCTCGCGGTCGCGGATTTCGCCGATCAGGATCACGTCAGGCGCCTGCCGCAGCGTGTTTTTCAGCGCCACATGCCAGGACTCGGTATCGATGCCGACCTCGCGCTGCGTGACGATGCAGTTCTGGTGCGCATGCACGTACTCGATTGGGTCCTCGATGGTGATGATGTGGCCGTACGAGTGCGCGTTGCGATGGTCCAGCATCGCCGCCAGCGTGGTCGACTTGCCCGAGCCGGTGGCGCCGGTGACGATCACCAGCCCGCGCTTGGACATCACGATCTCATGCAGCGTCGGCGGCAGGTCCAGGTCCGCCACCGAGGGGATGCGCGTGTTGATGGTACGCACCACCATGCCGGCCTTGCCCTGCTGGATAAACGCCGACACGCGGAAACGCCCGGCCTTGGGCGCGGTGATGGCGAAATTGCATTCGCGGCTGGTGTCGAAGTCCTGCACCTGGCGCTCGTTCATCACCGAGCGCACCAGGCCCAGCGCCTGTGTCGGGTTCAGCGGCTGCTGCGACACCGGCGTGATCTTGCCGTCGACCTTGATCGCCGGCGGGAAGTCCGAGGTGATGAACAGGTCCGAGCCGCGGTTGCTGACCATCAGCTCCAGCAGGTCGTTGATGTACTTGGAAGCGGATTCGCGATCGAGCATGGCGGTGTCCTGCGGGAGTGCGGCCGCTGCGCGCGGGCAGCGGCCAGTAGGCATGGCATGGGCCTCAGCCCATGAACGCGTCCGGATTCTTGGCGATGGCGCGCGCGTCGTTGTAGCTGATGACGCTGCGCTTGATCAGGTCCGACAGGCACTGGTCCAGCGTCTGCATGCCCAGCCCGCTGCTGGTCTGCATCATCGAGTACATCTGCGCGATCTTGTTCTCGCGGATCAAGTGGCGGATCGCGGGCGTGGCGATCATGATCTCGTGCGCGGCGGTACGGCCGTTGCCATCGCGGGTCTTCAGCAGCGTCTGCGAGATCACCGCCTCCAGCGATTCCGACAGCATGGTGCGCACCATGTCCTTTTCTTCCGGCGGGAACACATCGACCACACGGTCGATGGTCTTGGCCGCGGAGCTGGTGTGCAGCGTGCCGAAGACCAGGTGGCCGGTCTCGGCCGCGGTCAGCGCCAGGCGGATGGTCTCCAGGTCGCGCAGTTCGCCCACCAGGATCACGTCCGGGTCTTCACGCAGTGCCGAGCGCAGCGCGTTGGCAAAGGAATGCGTGTGCGGGCCCAGCTCGCGCTGGTTGATCAGGCTCTTCTTTGAGTTGTGGACGAATTCGATCGGGTCTTCCACCGTCAGGATGTGACCCATGTCGTTATCATTGCGATGGTCGACCATCGCCGCCAGCGTGGTGGACTTGCCCGAGCCGGTCGGCCCGGTCACCAGCACCAGCCCGCGCGGCTTCATGCACAGGTCGCCGAACACCGCCGGTGCGCGCAGCTCCTCGAGCGTCAGGACCTTGGAGGGAATCGTACGGAACACCGCGGCGGCGCCGCGCTGCGTGTTGTAGGCGTTGACCCGGAAGCGCGACAGGCCGGCGATCTCGAACGAGAAGTCGATCTCGAGCCGTTCTTCGTAGATCTTGCGCTGGGTGTCGCTCATGATGTCGTACACCATGGCGTGGACATCCTTGTGCGCCATCGATGCGACGTTGATCCGGCGCATATCGCCGTGGATCCGCACCATCGGCGGCATGTCCGACGAGAGATGAAGATCGGACGCCTTG
This sequence comes from Cupriavidus sp. DF5525, assembly GCF_040149425.2. NCBI lineage: Bacteria > Pseudomonadati > Pseudomonadota > Betaproteobacteria > Burkholderiales > Burkholderiaceae > Cupriavidus > Cupriavidus sp. DF5525. The sequence continues at coordinate 3,870,276 of NZ_CP168265.1, forward strand.
TTCTTGACGGCGAAAGCCAATAGCTGCGCGATGTCCATCTATAATGACCCCACCCTGAATAGTTATCAGTACTTTGTCGTACTTCTTTTGTATGTTCGCCGGATTATGTCTGTAATTGCCGCCAACTTGCAAGCCGTGCACCAGCGCATCGCGGCGGCCGCACAACAGGCCGGCAGACAGCCTCAGGATATCGCCCTGCTGGCCGTTTCCAAGACCGTTTCCCCCGACCGTATCCGGGCCGCCTTCGAGGCCGGCCAGCCTGCCTTTGGCGAGAATTACGTCCAGGAAGGCGTGGACAAGGTCGCCGCGCTGGCCGACCTGCGCAGCCGGTTGCAATGGCATTTCATTGGCCCGCTGCAAAGCAACAAGACCCGGCTGGTGGCGGAGTATTTCGATTGGGTGCACGCCATCGACCGGCTCAAGATCGCCGAGCGGCTGTCGGCGCAGCGCCCGGCCGGGATGGCGCCGCTGCAGGTCTGCATCCAGGTCAATATCAGCGGCGAAGCCAGCAAGAGCGGCGTCGCGCCGGCCGAGGTGCCGGCGCTGGCGCGCGCCGTCGCCGCCCTGCCCGGCCTGCGGCTGCGCGGGCTGATGGCAATCCCGGAGCCCGAGGACGATCCCGCCGCCCAGCGCCGCCCGTTTGCCGCCATGCGCGTGCTGCTGGGTACGCTGCGTGAAGACGGGCTGGACGTCGACACCTTGTCGATGGGCATGTCGGGCGACATGGAGGCCGCCATCGCCGAGGGCGCCACCCTGGTGCGGATCGGCACGGCCATTTTCGGCGCACGCGCCTGACCCGCTCCCAAACCAAGACACTACTGAGACAACCATGCTCGACACCCTCACCTTCGGCTTTCTTGGCGGCGGCAATATGGCCACCGCACTGATCGGCGGCCTGATCGCCCGCGGCGTGCCTGCTACCTCGATTCGCGTGGTCGATCCCTTCCCGGAGGCGCAGCAGCGGCTGGTGCGCGACCTCGGCGTGCATGCGTCCGGCGCGCCGGACGCCGCCTTCGGCGACAGCGATGTGCTGGTGCTGGCGGTCAAGCCGCAGCAGTTCCGCGATGCCGCGGCGCAGCTGCTGCCGCACCTGCCGGCCGGCGGCAAGGGCAATCTGGTGATCAGCGTGGCTGCCGGGATCCGGCTGCAGGACATGCAGCGCTGGCTGGGCGGGCGCACCCGCCTGGTGCGGGCGATGCCGAATACGCCGGCGTTGGCGGGGATGGGGATGACGGGGCTGGCGGGGCCGGCTGGGTTGTCGTCGGAGGATCGCGACATTGCCAGCGCGGTGGCGCAGGCGGTCGGCAAATGCGTATGGGTGGAGAGCGACGACCAGATCGACGCGGTCACTGCGATTTCCGGAAGCGGTCCGGCTTATGTCTTCTACTTTGTCGAGGCGATGGAGCGTGCTGCGACCGAGCTCGGCCTGACTGCACAGCAAGGCCGCGAGCTGGCGGTGGAAACCTTCCGCGGCGCCGCGGCGCTGGCCGGGCAGTCGCCGGAACCGGTGTCGACGCTGCGCGAGCGTGTCACGTCCAAGGGCGGTACGACCTATGCGGCGGTGACGGCGATGGAGGCGGCAGGAATCGGTGATGCCTTCGTGCTCGCTATGCATGCGGCGGCGGCGCGGGGTAAGGAGATGGGGGCTGAGTTCGGGAAGGATTGAGGGGCGGGTACGGGGCCTGGGGCTCGTTGCTCGACGGGTCTCGCGGATGACATGTTGTCACTGTTGAACCGAGGGATTCAACAGCTGCAACATGTCATCCGGGGGGTGTCGATCATCGACAAATCGCAAACCAATTCACCGAACCACGTAAGCCACCGCCGTCCCCGCAAACACACAAGCCCCCAGCCAGTTGTTATGCCGGAACGCCGCAAAACAGCGCATACGGTCGCGATCCCGAATCAGCGTGTAGTGGTAACCAGCACACCCCCCCGCCGCCACCAGCCCCACCCAATACGGCCACCCCAGCCCCAGCAGCACGCCAGCCCACGCCATCAGCGCGAGAAACGCGGCATAGCAGATCATGATCGCCGCCACGTCAAACCGCCCAAAGGTAATCGCCGACGTCTTCATCCCAATCAGCAGATCATCATCCCGATCCACCATCGCATACGCCGTGTCATAGGCAACAGCCCAGAAAACATTGGCCAGCAACATCACCCAAGCCACCAGCGGCACCTGGTCCTGGATCGCGGCAAACGCCATCGGAATGCCAAAACCGAACGCAATACCCAGGTAAGCCTGCGGAATCGCAAAGAACCGCTTGAAGAAGGGATAGGTCCCCGCCACCACCGCCGCCACCACCGCCAGCCACTTGGTCAGCGCATTCAAAGGCAGCACCAGCGTGAACGCCACCAGCGCCAGCACGGCCGCCACCGCCAGCGCTTCCCACGCGGCGATCTTGCCTGCGGTCAGCGGCCGCTCCTTGGTGCGCTTGACGTGCTTGTCAAAGTCGCGGTCGGCCCAATCATTGATGGCACACCCAGCCGACCGCATCAGGAACGTCCCCGCCACGAAAATCCAGAACAGCCCCCACGACGGCGGCCCGCCCGCCGCCATCCACATGGCCCACAGCGTCGGCCACAACAGCAGCAGCGTGCCGATCGGCTTGTCGATGCGCACCAGGCGCGCGTAGAGGGAAAGACGTTCAAGCATGGGAGCGGGAGGCAACGACGGGGAGGTATGCACAGCGCAGATCCGGGAAGAGGCGATTCAATGAAAACGCGCCGCAGCCCGGACGGTTGCGACGCGCAGTGCCGGCCGCCACAGAGGAGCAGCCGGGGCAGCCGGAAGTGACCGCAAGGCCCTCAGGCCAGCATCGAGCGCAGCATCCACGCGGTCTTTTCGTGCGTCTGCATGCGCTGGGTCAGCAGGTCGGCCGACGGTTCGTCGCCGGCTGCGTCGACCACCGGGAAGATCGAGCGCGCGGTACGCACCACGGCTTCCTGGCCTTCCACCAGCTTGCGGATCATGTCGGTGGCCTCGGGCACGCCGTCTTCCTCCGCGATCGACGACAGGCGGGCGTACTCCTTGTAGGTGCCCGGTGCCGGGTAGCCCAGCGCGCGGATGCGCTCGGCGATCGAATCCACTGCGAGCGCCAGTTCGTTGTACTGGGTCTCGAACATCAGATGCAGCGTATTGAACATGGGCCCCGTCACGTTCCAGTGGAAGTTATGGGTCTTGAGGTAGAGGGTGTAGGTGTCCGCCAGCAGCTTGGACAGGCCTTCCGCGATCTTTTTGCGGTCCTTGTCGGAAATACCGATATTCACACTCATCTCATTCTTCTTTGCCATGGTAGATACGCTCCGTTCTGGTAAAGCACGAGGAGCGCCGCCGGGCTCACCATGGATCTGGGACCGGGCGGCGCGTTACCCCGCATTATTGCACTAGCCAGCGATCCCGGCCAAACCCCGGGCCACCTCGGCGAACATCACGGCCGCGCCGAGCACGATCACGGCGGCGCCGATCTCCTTGCGCCACAGCTTGTGGCGCAGCCGCGCGGCGTCGGCACGCTCAGGCTGATCATGCCCGTCGTGCCACAGTTGCCGCCACTCGTCGATAAACAGCCGGATCATCGCCATCATCGTTCTCCGCGGCGCGGCAGCCCGTGCGGGCCGCCGCGCCAGATTGCCGCTTACTTCAGGTCAAGCGCGCGCTTCACGCCCTCGCCGTAGGCCGGGTCAGCCCTGGTGAAGTGCTCCAGCTGCACGCGCACGATCTCCGCGGGTACGCCCTGCATCGACGCCGCGATATTGGCGAACAGGCGCTGGCGCTGGCCTTCGTCGAACAGCCGGAACAGCGCGCCCGGCTGGCTGTAGTAGTCCGAGTCCACGCGGTGGTCCCAGCGGTCGGCGGCGCCGTCCAGCGCGAGCGGCGGCTCCATCGCGCGCTCGCTGGCGCCGTAGGCGCTTTCGCGGTTGGGCTCGTAGTTCAGCTTGCCCCCCTGGTTGCCGTCCACGCGCATCGCGCCATCGCGGTGGAAGGTGTTGTGGAACGGGCATTTCGGCGCGTTCACCGGGATCTGGTGGTGGTTGATCCCGAGGCGATAGCGCTGCGTGTCGCCATACGAGAACAGCCGCCCTTGCAGCATCTTGTCGGGCGAGAAGCCGATGCCCGGCACGATATTGGCCGGATTCATCGCCACCTGCTCGACCTCGGCAAAGTAGTTGTCGGGGTTGCGGTTGAGCTCGACCACGCCCACGTCGATCAACGGGTAGTCCTTGTGCGGCCACACCTTGGTCAGGTCGAACGGGTTGATGTGGTACCTGGCCGCATCGGCTTCCGGCATGACCTGCACGCGCAGGCTCCAGCGCGGGAAGTTGCCCTGTTCGATGTTCTCGAACAGGTCGCGCTGCGCGCTTTCGCGGTCCGTGGCCACGACCTTGGCCGCTTCTTCATTAGTCCAGCTGGCGATGCCCTGCTGCGACTTGAAGTGGAACTTGACGTAGAAGCGCTCGTTGTTGGCGTTGATGAACGAGTACGTATGCGAGCCGAAGCCGTGGATCTGGCGGTAGTTCTGCGGCAGGCCGCGGTCGCTCATCAGGATGGTGACCTGGTGCAGCGATTCCGGATGGCGCGACCAGAAGTCCCACACCGCGATCGGATCGCGCAGGTTGGTGCGCGGGTTGCGCTTCTGCGTGTGGATAAAGTCGGGGAACTTGAGCGGGTCGCGCACGAAGAACACCGGGGTGTTGTTGCCGACCACGTCCCAGTTGCCTTCGTCGGTATAGAACTTGACCGAGAAGCCGCGCACGTCGCGCTCGGCGTCGGCCGCGCCGCGCTCGCCGGCGACGGTGGAGAAGCGGATAAACAGCGGCGTTTCCTTGCCGATCTCGGCAAACACCGAAGCCTTGCTGTATTGGCTGATGTTGTGCGTGATCTTCAGCGTACCGTACGCGCCGGAGCCCTTGGCATGAACGCGCCGCTCGGGAATGACCTCGCGGTCGAAGTGGGCGAGTTTTTCGAGGAACCACACGTCCTGCAGCAGCATCGGTCCGCGCGGGCCGGCGGTCTGCGAATTCTGGTTATCGGCGACCGGTGCGCCGGCTGCGGTAGTGAGAGTGTCTTTCTTGCTCATCTTGTCCTTCTTGTGGGTAGCTGAACGGAATCGGCGCGTCAGTTCGCGGCCGCGTAGCAGGCAAGACAATCGAGCAGGCAGCGCCCCATGCGGGAAAAAATCGGGCGCTCAGGGATGGTGCCTGGAATGAATCGGGCGCTGCTGCTCATCATCGGTCTCCCTGGCTGATCGACGCGTCGCGCATCGACGAGACCAAGTGTACAAAGAGGCTATCAAGAAGAGAATTTAATTATTTATACCTATGTGTTAGGTCAAATCTATCTCTCTTGCCGACCGCGAGACCAACAAAAAAGGCCGCAGCGGAAGGAATTCCGTGCGGCCTTTTAAGTACCCGGTAAAGCAATCAGGCAGCTTCTGCCAGATCCTTGGCGTCGAGCCTGCGCACGCCCTGCAGGTCGCACGCGGCCACGGCATTGGCCAGCGCTTCCATTGCCGGCAGACGGGTAAAGCTCTTGCGCCAGGCCAGCACCACCCGGCGATCCGGCACGGGATCGGCAAACGGCACATAGGCCAGCATGTCGCCCTTGGCCTTCATGTCAGGCACCGAGGTGCGCGGCAGCACGGTGATGCCGACCCCGCTGGCGACCATATGGCGGATGGTCTCCAGCGACGAGCCCTCGAAGGTCTTCTGGATACCGTCGGCCGCCTGCGAGAAGCGCGACAGCTCGGGGCACACGCCCAGCACATGGTCGCGGAAGCAGTGGCCGCTGCCGAGCAGCAGCATGGTTTGCCGCTTGAGTTCATCCGGGTCGATCGCGCGCGCCTGCGCCAGTTCGTGGCCGCGCGGCACGGCGACGACAAAGGGCTCGTCATAGAGCGGACGCACCGTCAGGCCGGAATCGGCGAACGGCTCGGCCATCACCGCGCAGTCGATCTCGCCCTGCTTGAGCAGCTCGATCAGCTTGTGGGTGTAGTTCTCCTGCAGCATCAGCGGCATCTGCGGCACGGTCTCGATCATCTGCTTGACCAGCGACGGCAACAGGTACGGCCCGATGGTGTAGATCACGCCCACGCGCAGCGGGCCCGCCAGCGGGTCCTTGCCCTGCTTGGCAATCTCGCGGATGGCCATGGTCTGTTCGAGCACACGCTGGGCCTGCGCGACGATCTGCTCGCCGATGGACGTCACCGACACCTCGGAGGTGCCGCGCTCGAAAATCTGCACGTTGAGTTCGTCTTCCAGCTTCTTGATCGCGACCGACAGGGTCGGCTGCGAGACGAAGCAGGCTTCGGCGGCCCGGCCGAAATGGCGCTCTCGCGCCACGGCGACGATGTACTTGAGTTCGGTGAGCGTCATGACTTATCGAGTTGCGGTAGGCGATAGATTTTACCTTCGATTGCCGCTTCTGTCAGAGCGCCAACGCATTGTGTCGACGCATGCGAAGCATCGCGCACCTGGACAGGCGCCGGTCAGGCTTTCAGATAGTGCTCGCGCCCGCCGAGCCAGCGCGAAAGGTGTGCTTCGACCGCTTCCGGAAAGCGCTCCAGCATCAGCTCGGCCGCCTCCTGCGCGTATTCCACCAGCCATGCGTCGGTCTGCAGGTCGGCAAAGCGCAGCATGGCCTCGCCCGACTGGCGTGCGCCCAGGAACTCACCGGGGCCACGGATTTCCAGGTCGCGCCGCGCGATCTCGAAGCCGTCGGTGGTCTCGCGCATGGTCGCCAGCCGTTCGCGCGCGGTCGGCGACAGCGGCGCCTGGTACATCAGCAGGCACACCGATTCGGCGCTGCCCCGCCCCACCCGCCCGCGCAACTGGTGCAGCTGGGCCAGGCCAAAGCGCTCGGCATGCTCGATCACCATCAGCGAGGCATTGGGCACGTCCACGCCCACTTCGATCACGGTCGTGGCCACCAGCACCTGCATGCGGTTGGCGCTGAAGTCGTCCATCACCGACGCTTTCTCCGCCGGCGGCAGGCGGCCGTGCACCAGGCCCACTCGCAGGTCAGGGAGCGCGGCGACCAGCGTCTCGTAGGTCTCCACCGCGGTCTGCAGCTGCAGCGCCTCGCTTTCCTCGATCAGCGGACAGACCCAGTAGACCTGGCGCCCTTCCGCGGCGGCATGGTGCACGCGCGCGATCACCTCGTCGCGGCGCGCATCGTTGACCAGCCGCGTGACGATGGGCGTGCGGCCCGGCGGCAGTTCGTCGATCACCGACACGTCGAGGTCGGCGTAATACGTCATGGCGAGCGTGCGTGGGATCGGCGTGGCCGACATCATCAGCTGGTGCGGCACCGTGTCCGGCGCCGGCACATCGCTGGCACCCGCCTTGCCGCGCAGCGCCAGCCGCTGCGCCACGCCGAAGCGGTGCTGCTCGTCGACCACCGACAGGCCCAGCTTCGCAAAGCGCACGGCGTCCTGGATCAGCGCATGGGTGCCGATCACCAGCTGCGCCTCGCCCGATTCCACGCGCGCGGCGGCCTCGCGCTTCTCGCGCGCCTTCAGGCTGCCGGCCAGCCAGACCACCGGCACGCCCAGTGGCTCCAGCCACGCGGACAGCTTGCGGTAGTGTTGCTCGGCCAGGATTTCGGTGGGCGCCATCAGCGCCGCCTGGTAGCCGGCGTCGATCGCCTGGCACGCCGCCAGCGCGGCGACGATGGTCTTGCCGCTGCCGACATCGCCCTGCAGCAGCCGGTGCATCGGGTGCGGCCGCGTCATGTCGGCGGCAATCTCCGCGACCACGCGTTCCTGCGCGCCGGTCAGCCGGAATGGCAGCGCGGCCAGGAAGCGGGTCAGCAAACCGCCCTCGCGGCGCGACATGGTCGGCGCGGTCTTCTCGCGCCGCGCCGCGTGTGCGCGCCGCAGCGAAATCTGCTGCGCAAGCAGCTCGTCGAACTTGATGCGCTGCCAGGCCGGGTGCGAGCGGTCGGCCAGCGCGGCCTCGCTTTCCTGCGGCGGCGGCGCATGCAGCAGGCGCAGGCAGTCGGCCAGCGGGCGCAGGTGCAGCCGGGCCAGCGGCCCTTGCAGCACCGCCTGCGGCAGCGTCTCGGGCATGGGTGTGCGCGACAGCGCGCCGCCGATGGCCTTGCGCAAGTAGGCCTGTGCGATACCGGCGGTGGATGGATACACGGGTGTCAGGCGGTCCGGCAGCGCTTCGCCGTGCACCACCGGGCGCACCGTCGGGTGCACCATCTCGGCGCCGAAGAAACCGCCGCGGACCTCGCCGCGCACGCGCAGGCGCACGCCCTCGGCCATCTGCTTGGTCTGGCTGCCGTAGAAGTTGAGGAAGCGCAGCGTCAGTTCGCCGCTGTCGTCGGCGATCTTGACCACCAGCTGGCGGCGCGGCCGGAACGTGACTTCATTGGAGATGACCTCGCCTTCGACCTGCGCCGGCTGGCCCGCCCCGGCGCGGCGGATTGCGTCGGCGATCGGTGCCAGCGTGGTCTCGTCCTCGTAGCGCATCGGCAGGTGCAGCACCAGGTCGACGGGACGGCGCAGGCCCAGCTTGGCCAGGCGCGCGGCCGCCGATGATGTGCCCGAAGCTGTAGCCTTGCCCTTTGCCTCGCCAGCCTTGCCACGCGCGGGCGCCGCCGCTTCCTTGGCGGCATCGGCAGGGTCCTGGATCGGGTCGGCGGCGGTTCCGGGCATCGGCAACAAAATTGGCAGCAGTCGCTGCGGTTTCGGCTTGGGCGGCTGGCTCGGGCCGGCAAATAGCGGGTATCACACCCGGCCCGGCGTCTGGCGGGCCCGTGGCCTTACAATATCGGATTCGCCGATTGTACCCATGCCGGCTGTCGCCAAGGGCAGCGGAGTGCCGCTTTGTGCCCCACTTAGCCTCTCCGGCCCGCATGGCTGCCGGCCGCCCCCCGCCGTTTCCACGATGTTGACGCTCTCCGATTTCGATTTTCCGCTGCCGCCCGAACTGATTGCCCAGAGCGCGCTGCCCGACCGCAGTGCCAGCCGGCTGCTGGTGGTCGAACGGCTCGCGCCCGCCGACACCGCCGACGCGGTGCGCCTGGTCGATCGCGCCTTCAGCGATATCGTCGACTACCTGCGTCCCGATGACCTGCTGGTGTTCAACGACACGCGCGTGATCAAGGCGCGCTTCTTCGGCCACAAGCCCAGCGGCGGCAAGATCGAGGTGCTGGTCGAGCGCATCGTCGACAGCCACACCGTGCTGGCCCAGGTGCGCGCCTCCAAGACGCCCGCCGAGGGCAGCACGCTGCATCTGGCCGACGACGCCTTCGCCGTCACCGTGGGGCCGCGCGTGGACCAGTTCTTCACGCTGCGCTTCCCCGAGCCGGCGCTGGACCTGATCGAGCGCTACGGCCGCCTGCCGCTGCCGCCGTATATCACGCACGACCCGGACGCCTACGACGAGACCCGCTACCAGACCGTCTACGCGCGCAGTCCGGGCGCCGTGGCCGCACCCACCGCAGGGCTGCATTTCGACGATGCGCTGTTCGCGCGCCTCGATGCCGCTGGCGTGCGCCGCGCCTTCCTGACGCTGCACGTGGGCGCTGGCACGTTCCAGCCGGTGCGCACCGAGAACCTGGCCGAGCACAAGATGCACTCGGAGTGGTACGCGATCTCCGAGGAACTGGCCCAGGCCGTGCGCGACACCCGCGCCCGCGGCGGCAGCGTGATCGCGGTCGGCACCACCTCGCTGCGCGCGCTGGAATCGGCCGCGCAGGCCGACGGCACGCTCGCCGCCGGCAGCGGCGACACCGATATCTTCATCACGCCCGGCTACCGCTTCCGCCTGGTCGATGCCCTGATCACCAACTTCCACCTGCCCAGGTCGACGCTGCTCATGCTGGTCTCTGCGCTGTCCGGTGTGGAAGCCATCCGCGCCGCCTACCGCCATGCGGTCGAGCAGCGCTACCGTTTCTTCAGCTACGGCGACGCCATGCTGCTGACGCGCCAGCCCGCCGCCGGCCCCGAGGCCTGAACCCAGAACTACCCGCCATGCTCAACTTCGAACTCATCACCACCGACGGCAACGCCCGCCGCGGCCGCGTCACGCTGAACCACGGCGTGGTCGAGACGCCGATCTTCATGCCGGTCGGCACCTACGGCTCGGTCAAGGCCATGTCGCCGCTGGAACTGAACGAGATCGGCGCGCACATCATCCTTGGCAACACCTTCCACCTGTGGCTGCGCCCGGGGCTGGACGTGGTCAAGGCCCACGAGGGCCTACACAAATTTATCGGCTGGGACAAGCCGATCCTGACCGATTCTGGCGGCTTCCAGGTGTTTTCGCTGGGCGATCTGCGCAAGATCACCGAAGATGGCGTCACGTTCGCATCACCGGTCAATGGCGACAAGCTCTTCCTGTCGCCCGAGATCTCGATGCAGATCCAGCGCACGCTGAACTCCGACATCGTGATGCAGTTCGACGAGTGCACGCCCTACGAGATCGACGGGCGCCCCGCCACGCACGAGGAAGCGGCCAAGTCGATGCGCATGAGCCTGCGCTGGGCCAAGCGCTCGCGCGACGAGTTCGAACGCGTGGCCAACCCGAACGCGCTGTTCGGCATCGTCCAGGGCGGCATGTACGAGGACCTGCGCGATGAATCGCTGGCGGGGCTGTCCGAGCTGGATTTCCACGGCTTTGCCATCGGCGGCCTGTCGGTGGGCGAGCCCAAAGAAGACATGATGCGCGTGCTGGAGCACGTGGCGCCGCGCCTGCCGGCCGACAAGCCGCACTACCTGATGGGCGTGGGCACGCCGGAAGATCTGGTGGCCGGTGTGGCCGCGGGCGTCGACATGTTCGATTGCGTGATGCCCACCCGCAACGCGCGCAACGGCTGGCTCTTCACCCGCTACGGCGACGTCAAGATCAAGAACGCGGCGCACCGCAACGACCCGCGCCCGCTCGATGAAAGCTGCGCCTGCTACACCTGCCGCAACTTCTCGCGCGCCTACCTGCACCACCTGCACCGCGTGGGCGAGATCCTGGGCGCGCGCCTGAATACCATTCACAACCTGCACTACTACCTGCAGCTGATGCGCGAGGTGCGCGAATCGATCGAGCAGCACCGTTTCACCGACTTCCGCCGCCAGTTTGCGGCCGATCGCGCGCGCGGCACGCAGTGAAAGCGGGCGCCGGCGCGAACTTTCCCGCCGGCGCCGGTCGAATAGCCCGGGTCATGCACCGGTGAACGTGCGGACAGCGCGCGGAAACTGGCGCCGCCCCGAGTCGCCCCGAGTCGCCCCGGAATCACCCCGAACAAACCCGTATTCCGCCCTAGAATGCCTGAGGCGGGCAGAATGCGAATGGTAGAATGCTCGATTAACTGACTGACTTTTGTGACGGAGAACCAACGTGTTGATTTCTAACGCATTTGCCCAGACCGCCGGTGCCGGCGGCGCGGCTGGCGGCCTGATGAGCTTCCTGCCCATCATCCTGATGTTTGCGGTGCTGTGGTTCATCATGATCCGCCCGCAAATGAAGCGCCAGAAGGAATCAAAGGCGATGCTCGAAGCGCTGGCCAAGAACGATGAAGTCGTCACCGCCGGCGGTATCCTGGGCCGCGTGACCAAGGTCACCGACCAGTACGTCGGTCTGGAAATCGCCACGGGCACGGAAATCACCGTGCAGAAGAACGCCGTGACCACGGTGCTGCCGAAGGGCTCGCTGAAGGCGCTCTGATCCGCCGAGCGCCCACGCGACTCCCGCCTTTGTCTTTTCCGGCATGCCCGTTCGCGCATGCCCCGGCAGCCGCCTGATCCAGCCCGACGAAGCCCCGGCGGCTTCCATCCGTGGCTGCCAGGCGGCTGTTTGCCAAACCGGTTCGGCGCCGCCGACGTGGCGCGCCACGCCTGCGCCGGCCCCGCCAACCGCTGAATGACTGGCCCGAGATGAATCGTTATCCGCTTTGGAAGTACATCGTGATCCTGGTGGCCCTGGCCATCGGCATCATCTATACCTTGCCGAACTTCTTCGGCGAGGCGCCCGCCGTGCAGGTGTCTTCGGGCAAGGCCACGGTCAAGGTCGACTTGTCCATGCAGAAGCAGGTCGAAGAGATCCTGGCGCAGAACCAGTTCCGGCCTGACGGCGTGTTCTTCGACATTTCCGGCCAGTCGGGCTCGGTCAAGGCGCGTTTCCGCACCACCGACGAGCAGCTCAAGGCCAAGGACGTGCTGTCGCGCTCGCTCAACCCGGTCCCCGCCGACCCCACCTACGTGGTTGCGCTGAACCTGCTGTCGGGCTCGCCGCACTGGCTGACCGCCATGCACGCGCTGCCGATGTACCTGGGTCTGGACCTGCGCGGCGGCGTGCACTTCCTGCTGCAGGTCGACATGAAGGGCGCCGTCGACAAGAAGCTCGACAGCCTGGCCGGCGACGCGCGCACGCTGCTGCGCGACAAGGGCATCCGCCACGGCGGCATCGACCGCGACGGCGAGCGCCTGACGGTGCGCTTCAACAATGCCGACGAAGCCAACCGCGCCCGTGCCGTGCTGGCCGAGAACCTGCGCGAAGTGGCCTTCGCCATGGACGGCAACAACATCGTCGGCACCTTCACCGAGGCCGCGCGCAAGGCCGTGCAGGACGCCGCGGTCAAGCAGAACATCACCACGCTGCACAACCGCGTGAACGAACTGGGCGTGGCCGAGCCGGTGATCCAGCAGCAAGGCGCCGACCGCATCGTGGTGCAGCTGCCGGGCGTGCAGGACACCGCCAAGGCCAAGGACATCATCGGCCGCACCGCCACGCTGGAAGCGCGCCTGGTCGACAACGACGCGCCGCGCAGCCCGCGCCCGGGCGACCCGGTCCCGTTCGGCAGCGAACTCTTCACGCAAGGCAACGGCGCCCCGGTGGTGCTGAAGAAGCAGGTCATCTTCACCGGCGATCGCATTGAAAGCGCCTCGGCCGGCTTCGACCAGAACCAGCAGCCTTCGGTCAACATCAAGCTCGACGCCCAGGGCGGCCGCGTGCTCCGCGACGTCTCGCGCGAGAACCTGAAGAAGCCGATGGCGATCGTGCTGTTCGAGAAGGGCAAGGGTGAAGTGCTGACGGTGGCGACGATCCAGTCCGAACTGGGCTCGAGCTTCCAGATCACCGGCTCCTATTCGACCGAAGCCGCCAACGACCTGGCCCTGCTGCTGCGCGCCGGCTCGCTGGCCGCGCCGATGGAAATCATCGAAGAGCGCACCATCGGCCCGTCGCTGGGCGCCGACAACATCCAGAAGGGTTTTGACTCGGTCGCCTACGGCTTTGCCGCGATCGGCGTGTTCATGATCCTGTACTACATGCTGTTCGGCGTGTTCTCGGTGCTGGCGCTGGGCGTGAACCTGCTGCTGCTGATCGCCGTGCTGTCGATGCTGCAGGCCACGCTGACGCTGCCGGGCATCGCCGCCATCGCGCTGGTGCTGGGCATGGCCATCGACGCCAACGTGCTGATCAACGAGCGCATCCGCGAGGAACTGCGCGCGGGCGCGTCGCCGCAGATGGCGATCGCGGTCGGCTTCGACCGCGCCTGGGCCACCATCCTGGACTCGAACGTGACCACGCTGATCGCCGGCCTGGCGCTGCTGGCCTTCGGTTCGGGCCCGGTGCGCGGCTTTGCCGTGGTGCACTGCCTGGGCATCCTGACCTCGATGTTCTCGGCGGTGTTCTTCAACCGCGGCCTGGTCAACCTCTGGTACGGCCGCAAGAAGAAGCTGCAGAGCGTGGCCATCGGCCAGATCTGGAAGCCGGGCAACGCCACCGACACGCCGGTCGCCAAGTAAAGCGGGCGGCAGAGCCGATCAGCAACAACTAGCAGTACAGAACAGGATTCAACATGGAATTCTTCCGCATCCGGCGCGACATTCCGTTCATGAAGCACGCGTTGGTCTTCAACGTGATTTCCTTCCTGACGTTTGCCGCCGCCGTGTTCTTCCTCTGGCACAAGGGCCTGCACCTGTCGATCGAATTCACCGGCGGCACGGTGATGGAGGTCAGCTACCAGCAGGCTGCCGACCTGGAAAAGATCCGTGGCCAGGTGGGCAAGCTGGGCTATACCGACGTGCAGGTGCAGAACTTCGGCACCTCGCGAGACGTCATGATCCGCCTGCCGCTGCAGAAGGGTCCGGACGGCAAGCCCGTCACCTCGGCCCAGCAGAGCGAGCAGGTGATGACCGCGCTGCAGGCCGCCTCGCCTGACGTGAAGCTGCAACGGGTGGAGTTCGTCGGCCCGCAGGTGGGCAAGGAACTGGCCACCGACGGCCTGCTGGCCCTCTTGTGCGTGGTGGCCGGCATCGTGATCTACCTGTCGTTCCGCTTTGAGTGGAAGTTCGCGGTGGCGGGCATCATCGCCAACCTGCACGACGTGGTCATCATCCTGGGCTTCTTCGCCTACTTCCAGTGGGAATTCTCGCTGTCGGTGCTGGCGGCGGTGCTGGCGGTGCTGGGCTACTCGGTCAACGAATCGGTGGTGATCTTCGACCGGGTGCGCGAGAACTTCCGCAAGTTCCGCAAGATGACCACCCACGAGATCATCGACAACGCGATCACCAGCACCATCTCGCGCACTATCATCACCCACGGCTCGACCCAGATGATGGTGCTGTCGATGTTCTTCTTCGGCGGCCCCACGCTGCACTACTTCGCGCTCGCGCTGACGGTGGGTATCCTGTTCGGTATCTACTCGTCGGTGTTCGTGGCCGCGGCGCTGGCGATGTGGCTGGGCGTCAAGCGCGAGGACCTGGTCAAGGGCGACAAGAAGTCAGATTCGACCGACCGCAACGACCCCAACTACGGCGCGCAGGCCTGACGGCCCGAACGCAGGCAAAAGAAGCCGGCAAAGAAATGGCGCCCCGCGGGGCGCCATTTTCATTGCGTGAAGCGATCCGGAGATCAGACTTGCTCGGCGAAGCGCTCGATCCACGCCGCCAGCCGGTCGGCCGCGAAGCTCTCGCTGCGTGGGCCCGTGCGGCACACGATGGTGTCACCGTCGCGCGCGAACTTCACCGCGCCGCCGACCTCCTCCAGCCATAGCAGGCTCGCCAGCCAGGCCGCGTGCGGCGCCGACACGGGCTTGCCCACCGGCTGCGCCAGGAACTCGGCCAGCGTGGCCGGTGCGGTCCACACCACGGTGTCGCCGTCGCGGCGCACCACCTCGCTGCCGAGCGCGTCGGCGATCACCGTCGGGGCATCGGCCGCGCCCTTGCCCGCGTTGGCGCTACGCAGTTCCGCCAGGCGCGTGCCCACGGCATGGCCGAAGCTGCCGCTACGCTCGGATTCCGCGCGTACCAGGTCGGCGTAGTCCATGCGCTGCCAGTCCGGCTCGGCGTTGCGCGCGCCGGCCAGGTCGACCGCCGCCAGGTAGGTTTCCACCGGCTGGAAGCGGCCGGGGCCGATGAGGCTGGCGCACAGTGCGTGCAGCATGCCGATGCGGGTGGCCACGGTCTGGGTCTGCAGCACGGCCAGCTTCTCGCGCACCAGCTGGTCGCGTTCCTTGCGCAGGCCGGACAGCTCCAGCGCCTGCTTCAGTTCCATGCGCAGCGCCGTGATGTCCCACGGCTTCTTGATATAGCGGTGGATCTGGCCCTCGTTGACCGCTGCGACGGTCTGGTCGAGCTCCGAATACGCCGTGGTCAGGATGCGCACGATATGCGGGTAGCGCTCGCGCGCATAGCGCAGCAGTTCGTTGCCGTACTCGCCCGGCATGCGCTGGTCAGACACCAGCACGGCCAGGCTGTCGGCGTGGGCATCGAGCAGCGCCTTGCCCTCTTCCACCGAGCCGCCGGTCACCACCGGCGCCAGCGCACCGATGGCGCGCTGGAAGTACTTCACGGCGGTCGCCTCGTCATCGACGAACAGAATCGCCGGGGGTGGTGCCTGGGTGGCAATCAGTTCGCTCATCGGTCACTCCTAATCATTCGATGCTTGTAATTTGGAAAGTCCAGCGTCACCGTGGTCCCGGCTCCGGACGCGGACGCGATCCGGATGCCGCCGCCGAAGGATTGCATGACGCGGTTGCAGAAAATCATGCCCAGGCCGCTGCCGCCGGCGCTGGCGTGGGTGGTGACGGGATCGACCAGCAGGCGCTCCATCACCTCGGGCGGGATGCCGGGGCCGTTGTCGCAGATGCGGATTTCCTGGCTCGGCTGGGCCACCACCACGAAGCGCAGCGACGGCGCGGCCACGTCGGCCAGTGCGCGCAGCGCGTTGCTCATCACCGACGACAACACCAGCGCCACGCAGTTGGGCAGCGTCTGCACCGGGAAATCGCCGTGCACCTCGACCTGCACCCACTGGCGCTGCTCGCCCGCGAACGGATAGGTATCGAGCAATGACGCTACCAGCGCACCCGCGCTGACTTCGGCCGCCGGCTCCGGCCGGGCCACCGGGCTGCCGGCGCTGCTGCGCACGGACTGCAGGAACGACGACAGCACCGCCAGGCAATACTGCGCATTGTCGTGCATGGCGCTGGCCGCCTGGCCGACCTCGCCCAGACGCTGCTCGCTGTACTCGCCCGCGACGCGGCTCTGGATGCCACGCGCAAAGTTGGCGATGGCCGCCAGCGGCGTGTTCAGCTCATGCGCCAGGAACGCCAGCGTCTCATCGATTGCCATCAGCCGGTGCTGGCGCAGCGCGCGTTCGCGGTGGCGCTCGCCGGCCTGGCGCAGCACCTCGCGCACGTCGGTGACGCTCAGCGGCTTTTCCAGGATGCGGAAGACTTCGCCGGAGTTGACGGTCTGCAGCAGCACATCCTTGTCGGCGTAGGCCGTCACCAGGATCCGCACGATCTGCGGGTAGTCCTGCGCAACCTGGCGCAGCAGGTCGCCGCCGTCGCGCCCCGGCATGCGGAAATCCGTCACCAGGATCGCGATGCGCGCGCTCTCGGCGCCCAGCAACGCCACGCCCTCGTCGGCGCTCGCGGCGAGCAGGACTTCGTATTCGCCGCCGACCGCGCGCGCAAAGTACTTGCGCGCCATGTCCTCGTCATCGACGTAGAGAATGGTCGGCCGCGCTTGCTGGACTTCGCTCATGGTCGCTTACTCCGCGCGTGGCAGGTCGAAGCTGAACGCCGCCCACTGGCCCAACTCGCTCTCCGCAAAGAGCTGGCCGCCGTGGCGCTCGATCACCGCGTAGCTGATCGACAGTCCAAGCCCCAGCCCCTGCCCCACTTCGCGCGTGGTGAAGAACGGTTCGAACACGCGCGCCAGATGTTCCGCCGCGATGCCGGGGCCGTTGTCGCGCACTGTCACATGCAGCCGTCTCTCGGCCCAGCGCACCGTGGTATGGATCGCGGGTTCCTGCGTGCCGGCCTTGCGCATGGCCAGCGCCGCGTTGGAGAACAGGTTGATCAGCACGCCGATGACGGCGGCTTCGTCGCCCATCACCAGCGTGTCGTCGGGCAGTTCGCGCGTGACCTTGACCCCGCGCAGCTCGTGCGCGGTCAGCCGGATCGACGAATCCAGCGCCTTCTCGAACAGGAACGGCGTGCCTTCGACCTCGGCGCCCGGCTTGCGGTAGGCGAACGTCTTCAGGTCGGACACGATATGCTGGATGCGCTGCATGCCCTGCTTGGCATCGACCAGGCATTCGGTCAGCGACTCGCTTTCCTTGGCCTGCGGCTCTTCCATCGCCACCTCGATCGCCATCAGGCAGAAGTTGACCGGGTTGTTGACCTCGTGCAGCAGCCCCGCCGCCAGCGTACCGATGGCGGCCATCTTCTCCTGCTGCAGCATCTGGCCCTTGATGTCGACCAGCTTGCGGTTGATTACCTCGAGCTCGGCGTTCTTCTCGGCAACCTCGGCCTTCAGCCGGAACAGCATGAAGCGCGCGCGCTCGTTGAAGAAGGTGTAGACCCCGCTGGCCGCCGCGGCGAACAGCAGGAACAGCGAATTGACGATAAAGGTGCCGACCGGCTCGATGCCGCCAGGGTGGAACAGGCACGCCAGCACGTACAGCAGGTACGAGAGCACGCCGAACACCAGGTTCTGCCACAGCCCGAATGGCAGCGCGATGCCGGAGGCGAAGATCGCCAGGTTGAGACCGACATAGTAAGGAGACTGCACCCCTTCGGTCTGCGAGATCATCCACGCGATCATGATCTGCGGCAGCATCAGCCAGGTCAGCGTCAGCCATGGCGCGAAGCGCCGGCCCGCGGCGCTGTACAGCATCACCACGACGCCCGCGATCAGCAGCGACACCACCACCCGCGCCACGGCGAAGGCGAGCTGCTGCTGCGGATACTGGCCATAGTCGAGTCCGACCCCGAGCATGACCAGCACGATTGCGGTGTAGGCGCCGCCCCGGCTGAACGCCAGGCGAAAGTCGGCCAGCTCGGACTGGTAGCCGGCGTAGAGTTGGTTGGTGCTCATGGCGTGGTCCGCAGGGACTGCCTCAGTCAATGGTGGCTTCCGCGAACACGTTGACGCCGGTGGCGTCAACGTAGATGCGGTGCGAATGCGAGTTCTCGGGCAGCAGCTGTGCCATGCCGGGGTCGTCGCGGTAGATCAGGTACCACTCCAGCAGGTGTTCCATGCCGAATTTCTCAGGATTGTTGGCGTGGACGTTGGTCACCAGGATTTGCCCGCCCGGGCGCGAACGCGAGGCGAAATACTGCAGCAGCCGCGCGCACACCTTGTCGGACAGGTAGTCGAACAGGCCCGCGCAGTAGACCGCGTCGAACTCCCGCGCACTGATATCGTCAGGCGAGATGCGCCGCTTGAGCAGTTCGTGCACCGACTGGTGCACCATCTCCACGGAAACCTTGCGCCCGGCGCTGCTGGCAGCGTGCTCGATCGAGCTGCGCGTGTATTCCAGCGTCTCTTCGCTGAAGTCGACCAGCTGGAATGACAGCAGCTCCGGATTAGGATACTCGCGCACGAAGCGCTGGATCTCGAAAGCCGGCCCGCAGCCCACGTTGAGCACGCGGAACGGCCGGCCCTCGGCGCGCGCGCGTTCGGCCTGGCGGGTCAGGAAATCGACCAGCAGGTCGATGCGGTTGCGGTGCGCGGTCGCCACCGCCGCCTTCAGGAAGGCGGTGTTGACGATCTGGAAGTAGGTGGTCGGCCCCTGTTGGGGGTCGCCCAGGATCTGGTTCACCATCTCGTAGTCGCCGGCATAGCCGAGCGGCTTGGTGAAGGTGCGGTACACGAACGGCGCGCGCAGCAGCAGCGGGTGCAGTGCCGACTGGGCATAGGTGCGGTGCACCGGCGCGATCTCCGGGTCGACGCGCTCGGCCTCGCCCTCGAGCCAGTCGAGGTACGTCTTGGTCTTGACCATGATCGGCGTGGAGAGCTCGTAGAACACGTCTTCGCGCAGCTTGCCTTCCTTCTTGGGCAGCGATTCGGTCAGGTCCACCTGCTCGACCCAGCGCGACACTTCAGACAGGAAGGCGCGCATCTCGTTGACCACGATCTGGTAGTCGCGCCGGATATTGAAACGCGTGTCCCAGTCCTGCACGAAGAGCTCGGCTTCGCGCCCCACCGACTTGGGCTCGTTGTTCAGGTCGGACAGCTCGCGCCACTCGTCGATCAGCGTCAGCGACACCACCGCGGTCAGGCCGGTGTTCACCAGGCTCATCACCACGGCCTTGCCGAGATAGGCGTTCTTGGCGCCCATGCGGACGCTGAGCTCGCTCAGCACCTCGCTGACCTGCACGATCGAATACGGGTTGTAGATCTCCATCACCAGAGACTTTCTCTGGAGATTGATGATCGTGCCGCGCACCTGCTCGCCCTGCGAGTTGCGGAAACTAACTACCGGATCGATTTGCGTTTTGGAATACACGGTATTGCCCAGGGAAATCCGAGAAACGCTGCGAAGGCCATACTGCTAGGGCGGAACGGCCGGGTACAGCAGGAGGGGGCGAAGGGGTCGCGGGGACGGCTACCGGTATCGGGACGTGCAGCGAATACTCATAGGGAATGCGCTATAGCCTGTTGGCGGGCCGCGGCACCCCGCCTTGGGAGGGTGCGCCGGCAGCCCTTATCGTCTTGGAATTGCCGCGGCCCATTGTACTGTGGCAATCGCGCCGCGTACACCAAGTGCCCCCTGAGCCCCTCGTACGCGGGGAGAATGGAACAATCGGTCGAACCAGCTGCTGAAAAGCAAAAAAGGCCGGCAAAATGCCGGCCTTCATGGTCACCGCGGCCCTGACGGACCGGGCGATAGCGCTCGCTTGTCCTTACTCTGCGCGCACGCCTTCCACCTGGATGGCGAGCTTCACTTCGGGCTTGAAGCCCATCTTCACGCCGTAGTCCAGGCCGAAGTCGGCGCGGTTGAAGGTACCGACGGCGTCGGCGCCGCAGGCTTCGCGCTTGAGCATCGGGTGCTGGATGCACTTGAACTCGCGGATCTCCAGCTTGACCGGCTTGGACACGCCGCGCAGCGTCAGCACGCCATCGACTTCGGTCGGCACGTCACCCTTGAACTTGGAGAACTTGCCCTTGTAGGTGGCCTCGGGGAAGGCTTCCACGTCGAACATGTCGGGGCCCTTGGCGTGCTGGTTCAGCTTGGCGTTGCCGAAATCGATCGAAGTCGCGTCGATCTTGACCTCGACCGAGCCGTTCTTGGCGGCACGGTCCAGCGTGACCACGCCGCTGGACTTGTCGAACTTGCCGCGCCAGGTCGACAGGCCGCCCAGGTGGTCGGCCTCGAAGCTCGGGTAGGTGTGGGTCGGATCGAGGTTGTACGTCACGGTATTGGCCGAAGCCACGCCGAAGGCGGCGGTTGCGGAAATGGCCGCGACGGCGGCAACGAGGGAACGCAGTTTCATGGAATCTCCCGACAAAAGGTTGGGCGGAACGTCTGTTGGTACGTCGTTAAGTACGTCGTTGGGTACGGCTTGGGTACGCCGGCAAGTGCCGGCCTTGCTCTTACTTCTTCGCGGCCTGCACGATGCGGAACTTGATCTGCACGTCGTCGGCCACCACGGATGTGTCCTTCCACTCGCCGTCGCCGATATTGAACGCGGTGCGCTTGATCGGCAGCGCGCCTTCGAACACCTGGGCCGAGCCCTCCTGGCGATAGGTGGCAGGCACCACCACGTCCACGGTCTTGCCCTTGATGGTCAGCTTGCCGGCCACGTCGTACTTGCCCGGCGTGCCGTTCTTGATGGTGGTCGACTGGAACACGGCCTTCGGGTACTTCGCGGCATCGAACCAGTCCTTGCCCTTCACTTCCTTGGTGGTCTCCGCGTCGCCGATTTCGAAGCTTGCTACATCGATCTCGACCTTGGCCGACGAGGTCTCCAGCTTGGCCGGGTCGAAGTTGACCGCGGCGTCGAATTTCTTGAACTTGCCCTCCATCGGCACGCCGATCTGGCGTGCGACCGCAGTGACCGAACTCTTGGCAGCGTCGACCTGCGCCCAGGCCAGGTTGGCGGCGATGCCGGTGGCAGCCAGGACGGCGGCGATGACAAGCGAGCCGCGGCGGGCATTGCTGCGGGAAGTGCGTTCCATCTCAAATGACTCCTGTCAGGGTCGGCGCAACGCGCCGCGGTACGGAAAATAGTTCGGTTAGCGCAGATCAGCGCAGGAACGGCAGCATCCGGCCCAGCGTGCCGTCGCGGTCCACGAACTGGTGCTTGACCGCCGCCGCCGCATGGACGAAGACCACGGCCGCCATCAGGTAGTTCAGCCAGACATGGGCGAATTTGAGCACTTCCTTCAGTTCGTCGTTCTTCTCCAGCAGTACCGGCATCTTCCACAGGCCCAGGTAGACCACCGGCACGCCGGCGGCCAAGCTGTACAGGTAGCCGGTGATGGGCACCACCAGGATCAGCACGTACAGCAGGTGATGCGCGCCGGTGGCGGCCTTGGCCTGCCAGGCCGGCGTGCCGGGCGCGACAGCCGGCGCCGAGTGCGTTGCACGCCACAGTACGCGCAGCACGGCGATCGCAAAGATGGTCACGCCCAGCCACTTGTGCCACGAGTAGAGCTTGAGCTTGGTCGGCGTCAGCCCCGGAATGCCGGTCATGTACAGGCCGAGCCCGAACGCGGCAAAGATGGCCAGCGCGACCAGCCAGTGCAAGGCGATCGCGGTGGCACCGTAGCCGGTCGGGGCATTGGCGGTAGAACGCATCGGATTCCTCTCGCCCGTGTCACGGGCCTTTCACAATTTTGGGGACGACACCGACGGGAGCCAGCCCGCCCGTGTGCTTAGGATTCTCGCATTATTGCGCTCGGATGTGCGCCGGTGCAGGACAGTCCTTCATTAAGTTATTCAAATGCTTTGAAGCGACATTCAGCCGCAAGCGGCACAAAGCCGCAGCGCGGCCGCGTGCACTGCCCTGCACGGCGGCCCCGGAAGGCAAAGAGCCATCCTCGCGGATGGCTCTTTGCTTGCGGCTGCGGCCCCAGTGGGGGGCCGGGGGCTTGCGTCAGATGCGCTCGGCCAGCACCACGGCCTTGCCGATATAGCTGGCGGGGGTCATCTCCAGCAGCAGCTTCTTGGCGTCGTCCGGGATCGCCAGGCCGTTGATAAAGGTCTGCAGCGCCTCGCGCGAGATGCCCTTGCCGCGGGTCAGCTCCTTGAGCTGCTCATACGGGTTGGGCACGCCAAAGCGGCGCATCACGGTCTGCACCGGCTCGGCCAGCACTTCCCAGCAGTTGTCGAGGTCTTCGTCCAGGCGCTCGGGATTGGTTTCCAGCTTGCCCAGGCCGCGCAGGCAGGCCTCGTACGCCAGCAGGCTGTAGCCGAAGGCCACGCCGATATTGCGCAGCACGGTCGAGTCGGTCAGGTCGCGCTGCCAGCGCGACACCGGCAGCTTCTCCGACAGGTGGCGCAGCACGGCGTTGGCCAGGCCCAGGTTGCCTTCGGAGTTTTCGAAGTCGATCGGGTTGACCTTGTGCGGCATGGTCGACGAGCCGATTTCGCCGGCCTTGGTCTTCTGCTTGAAGTAGCCCAGCGAGATATAGCCCCAGACGTCGCGGTTCAGGTCGAGCAGGATGGTGTTGGCGCGGGCGACCGCGTCGAACAGCTCGGCCATGTAGTCGTGCGGCTCGATCTGGATGGTGTACGGGTTGAAGGTCAGGCCCAGGCGGGTCTCGATCACCTGCTTGGAGAACGCTTCCCAGTCGAAGGTCGGGTAGGCCGACAGGTGCGCGTTGTAGTTGCCCACCGCGCCGTTCATCTTGCCCAGCAGCTCGACCTGCTCGATGCGCTGGATCGCGCGCGCCAGGCGCGCGGCCACGTTGGCCATTTCCTTGCCCAGCGTGGTCGGGCTGGCCGGCTGGCCGTGGGTGCGCGACAGCATCGGCTGCGTTGCATTGAGCTTGGCCAACTCAACCAGGCGGGCGTGCACGCGCTTGAGCGCCGGCACCACCACGGCCTCGCGAGCGCCCTTGAGCATCATGCCGTGCGAGGTGTTGTTGATGTCTTCCGAGGTGCAGGCGAAGTGGATGAACTCGCTGGCAGCTTCCAGCTCGGCATTGCCCTTGACCTGTTCCTTGAGCCAGTACTCGACGGCCTTCACGTCATGATTGGTGACGGCTTCGATTTCCTTGATGCGAGCGGCGTCGGCCTCGCTGAACTTGTCCACCAGCGCCAGCAGCGCGGCCTCGGAGGCGGCCGAGAACTTCGGCATGTCGGGCAGGCCGGCCTGCGCCAGCGCGATCAGCCAGTGCACCTCGACCTTGACGCGGTTGCGCATGAAGGCCGCCTCGGACAGCCATTCGCGCAGCGCGTCGGCCTTGGCGGCGTAGCGGCCATCGATCGGAGACAGGGCGGTGAGCGGCGAAAGCGAAGAGGAGGTCATGCTGGAAACCGGGAAAGGGAGGAAAAAGGGGACGTACGGGTCGCGCCGCGGGGGCTGGCGCGCTGCAAGCGTTGAATCGGAAGGGGATCGGAAAAGCGCCCGATGCGCCGCACGGAGCGGACCGCCGGCGCTGCGCAACGCGGGATTTTACCACCCCCGCCCCCACTCCGGGGCAGCGGTCAAGTGCCGCCTTGGGGCATCGGTGCGCGAGCCCGCATTCGCCTTGCGCCGCGGGTATACTCGCGCTCGCCGTTCCATTAGCCTGTTATGAAGTGCATCGGGCCAGCAGGCGCGCCCCGCCGCCGCTGCCACGGAGCGACGATGCACTTCATAACACGCTCAAGGGGAGAACATGAAGCTGTATGCGTCCCGAACCAGTCCCTACGCGCGCAAGGTGCGCGTGGTGATGGCGGAAAAGAAAATTGACTACCAGATGATCGAAGAGGACGTCTGGTCGCCCGAGACGAAGATCGGCCAATTCAACCCGCTCGGCAAGGTGCCGTGCCTGGTCATGGAAGACGGCGGCGCGATCTTCGATTCGCGCGTGATCGTCGAGTATGTCGATACGCTGACGCCGGTCAGCCGCATGATTCCGCAAGGCGGGCGCGAGCGGCTGGAAGTGCGCTGCTGGGAAGCGCTGGCCGACGGCCTGCTCGACGCCGCGCTGCTGGTGCGCCTGGAGGCAACCCAGCGCGAGGCGCACGAGCGCAGCGAGCGCTGGGTGCAGCGCCAGCGCGGCAAGATCGAGGCGGCGCTGGTGGCGATGGCCAACGGCCTGGCCGACAAGCCCTTCTGCACGGGCACGCATTATTCGCTGGCCGATGTGGCGGTGGGCTGCGCGCTGTCCTACCTGGACTTCCGCTTCCCCGAGATCGCCTGGCGCGAGCGTCATGCAAACCTGGCGGCGCTGGAAGAAAAGCTGTCCAAGCGGCAGTCCTTCATCGATACGGAACCGCCGCGCGGCTGAGGCGCAACGGTTCACGAAAAAACACCCGCTACGTGCTCCCGCTACGTGCGGGTGTTTTTCTTTCTTCGGCCAGCGGTTACTGGATGATGCCGCCGCCCAGGCACACGTCGCCGTCGTACAGCACCGCGGACTGGCCGGGCGTCACCGCCCACTGCGCCTCGGCAAATCCGAGCGTCAGCGCATCGCCCTCCACCGCCCGCACCGTGCAGGCCGCATCGCTCTGGCGGTAGCGCGTCTTGGCCGCCATCGCCGCACCTGCCGCCGGCGGCTCGCCTGCCACCCACGACAGGTCCGACGCATTCAGCACCGGCGTCAGCAGCCACGGATGGTCGTGGCCCTGCACCACGTAAAGCGTATTGTTCGCCATATCCTTGCGCGCCACGTACCAGGCGTCGCCATTGCCGTCGCGGCTGCCGCCCAGCCCGATGCCCTTGCGCTGGCCCAGCGTGTAGAACGCCAGCCCGATATGCTCGCCCACGACCTTGCCGTCCGGCGTCTCCATCGGGCCCGGCCTGGTCGGCAGGTAGCGGTTCAGGAAATCGCGGAACGGGCGCTCGCCGATAAAGCAGATACCGGTGGAGTCTTTCTTCTTCGCGTTGGGCAGGCCGATTTCGGCAGCGATCTCGCGCACGCGCGTCTTGGGGATCTCGCCCAGCGGGAACAGCGTGCGCGACAGCTGCGCCTGGTTCAGCCGGTGCAGGAAATAGCTTTGGTCCTTGGTGTGGTCCAGTGCCTTGAGCAGCTCAAACTTGCCCGCCGCATTCTGGCGCACGCGCGCATAGTGGCCGGTGGCGATGGTTTCCGCGCCGAGCGACATCGCATGGTCGAGGAAGGCCTTGAACTTGATCTCGGCATTGCACAGCACGTCTGGATTGGGCGTGCGCCCGGCGGAGTACTCGCGCAAGAAATCGGCAAAGACGCGGTCCTTGTACTCGGCGGCGAAGTTGACCGCCTCCACGTCGACGCCGATCAGGTCGGCCACCGACACCACGTCGAGCCAGTCCTGGCGCGTGGAGCAGTACTCGCTGTCGTCATCGTCCTCCCAGTTCTTCATGAACAGGCCGATGACCTCGTAGCCCTGCTGCTTGAGCAGCCACGCGGTGACCGACGAATCGACCCCGCCCGACATGCCGACGACAACGCGCTTTTCCTTCCCGCTCACGGCTGCGCTCCAACTTCCAGCACCGACGGATGCGTGTACAGCGCGTCCAGCGCATAGCGCTTGCCGGCCAGATAGTCGTCGACGCAGGCCATCACCAGCGGCGAACGGTGGCGTTCCTGGCAGGCGCGCAGTTCCTCCGCGCTCATCCACACTGTGCGCACGATGCCGGTATCGAGTTGGCGGCCCGCGTCGAGCGAGCCCAGGTCGCCGGTAAAGGCAAAGCGCACATAGGTCACGTCCGAGCCGGTGCGCGACGACAGCGATCGGCCCATATAGCAGCCCAGCAGCGCGCGCGGCTCGAAGGTGTGCGCGGTTTCTTCCAGCGTTTCGCGGATGACGGCGCGGATCAGGCTTTCACCCGGGTCCAGGTGGCCGGCGGGCTGGTTCAGCCGCAGCCCGTCCGCGGTTTCCTCTTCCACCAGCAGGAAACGGCCGCCGCGCTCGATCACGGCGGCAACGGTCACGCTGGCATTCCAATCACTTGACATGATGCTCAATTTTTAGGCAATCCCGCATTCTACCGGTTGCCGGCCTATCCTGCAGCGCCGCGAACCCCGCAACCTGCGCCACATCAGGCACCCTGCGGGCGCCGAAACGCCCGCTTGGCGCCACCCTCAAAACCCGACCGGCCGGTCACCATTGAACGTCAGAATCCTGTAAGCTGCGAAAAAATTGTGCGCTGCGGATGAGCCATTGCGACGCGCAATGGGCCAGACGTCGGCCCGCCCAACCAGATACGACGCCAGCTAAAGGAGAAATTGACGATGTACATCGGCATCCCGCAGGAGACGCGGGCCGGCGAGACTCGTGTCGCCGCCACCCCGGAGACCGTCAAGAAATACGTCGCCCAGGGCCACAAGGTCGTGGTCCAGGCCGGCGCTGGCGTGCGCGCCAGCCAGCCGGACGGCGCGTATGAGGCGGTCGGCGCCACCATCGGCACCGCCGCCGAGGCACTCGGCGCGCAGCTGGTGCTCAAGGTGCGCGCACCCGAAGCGGCCGAACTGGCGCAGATGAAGCCGGGCGCCGTGCTGGTCGGCATGCTCAATCCCTTCGATGCCGAGAACAACGCGCGCATGTCCGCCGCGAACATCACCGCCTTTGCCCTGGAAGCCGCGCCCCGCACCACGCGCGCGCAGAGCATGGACGTGCTGTCGTCGCAGGCCAACATTGCCGGCTACAAGGCCGTGCTGGTGGCCGCGCACCACTACCAGCGCTTCATGCCGATGCTGATGACCGCCGCGGGCACCGTCAAGGCGGCGCGCGTGCTGATCCTCGGCGCCGGCGTGGCTGGCCTGCAGGCCATCGCCACCGCCAAGCGGCTGGGCGCGGTCATCGAAGCCTCCGACGTGCGCCCCGCGGTCAAGGAACAGATCGAATCGCTCGGCGGCAAGTTCCTCGACGTCCCCTTCCTCACCGACGAAGAGCGCGAGATTGCGCAGGGCGTGGGCGGCTATGCGCGCCCGATGCCGCCGGACTGGATGAAGCGCCAGGCCGAACTGGTGCACCAGCGCGCGATCCAGGCCGACATCGTCATCACCACCGCACTGATCCCCGGCCGCAAGGCGCCGGTGCTGCTGCAGGAAGCGACCGTGCAACAGATGAAGCCGGGCTCGGTGGTGGTCGACCTGGCCGCCGCGCAAGGCGGCAACTGCCCGCTGACGGTGGCCGACGAAGTGGTCGAACGCCACGGCGTCGTGCTGGTCGGACACACCAACCTCGCCAGCATGGTCGGGGCGGACGCCTCGGCGCTGTACGCGCGCAACGTGCTGGACTTCCTCAAGCTGGTCATCGACAAGGACGGCCAGTACACGCTGAACCTTGAGGACGACATCGTCGCCGCTTGCCTGATGTGCAGGGACGGCCAGGTCGTGCGAGAGGCGGCGTGATTTCACGGGGCGCCGGGCGCGCCCACCAGCTTTCGCTTTACATATAAGGACGTATCACCCATGCAACGCATCATGCTCCGCGCCAAGCTCCACCGCGTCACCGTGACGCAGGCGGACCTCAACTACGAGGGTTCGTGCGGCATCGACCAGGACCTGCTGGACGCTGCCGACATGAAGGAGTTCGAGAAGATCGAGCTGTACAACGTGAACAACGGCGAGCGCTTCTCCACCTACATCATCAAGGGCGAGCGCGGCAGCGGCGAGATCTCGCTGAATGGCGCCGCGGCGCGCCGTGCGCACCTGGGCGACCAGCTGATCATCTGCACCTACGCGCCGATGACCGACGAGGAAATCGCCACGTACAAGCCCAAGGTCATCCTGGTGAACGAGAAGAACGGCATCAAGGAAATCAAGAAGGTCTGAGGTTTTCTCCCCTCTCCCGCAAGCGGGAGAGGGGGCACGAAATGGGTCATTCAGAGCCAATGATCCTTGGCACCCGCTGACAGCGGGGCGCCATCCTGGTCGTTCGCAATACAGCAATAAGAATTCAGTAAAACGCGCGGCATCCCGGATTCAAAGCAACGGAGGAGAAGTCGATGGAGATGGTGAACCACACGGTGATCAACCTGATCATCTTCGTGCTGGCGATCTACGTGGGTTACCACGTGGTCTGGACGGTCACGCCGGCCCTGCATACACCCCTGATGGCGGTGACCAACGCGATCTCGGCCATCATCATTGTCGGCGCGATGCTCGCCGCGGGCCTGACCGAAGGCGGGGTCGGGCGCGTGATGGGCACGCTGGCGGTGGCACTGGCCGCGGTCAATGTGTTCGGCGGCTTCCTGGTCACCCAGCGCATGCTGGAGATGTTCAAGAAGAAAGAGCCGAAGGCCAAGGCCCCTGAGGCTAAGCAGGCGCTGGCCAGGGAGGGTGCGTGATGACCGGTCTCGTCAGCATGAACCTCGTCACCCTGCTCTACCTGGTGGCCTCGGTCTGCTTTATCCAGGCGCTCAAGGGCCTGTCCCACCCGGCTTCGGCGCGCAAGGGCAATGCCTTCGGCATGATCGGCATGGCGATTGCGGTGGTGACCACGCTGGTCCTGATTATCAAGCTCAAGAATGATTTTCTGGCGGCCGGCACGGCCCAGTCGTCGGTGGGCACGGGCCTCGCGCTGATTTTCGCCGCGCTGGTGGTGGGCGGCGGCATCGGCGCTTACGTAGCCAGGAAGGTCCAGATGACCAAGATGCCGGAACTGGTCGCGGCGATGCACTCGCTGATCGGTCTGGCCGCGGTCTTCATCGCCGTGGCGGCGGTGGCCGAGCCGGCCGCGTTCGGCATCGCGCCGGCGGGCTCGCACCTGATCCCGCTGGGCAACCGCATCGAGCTCTTCATCGGCTGCTTTGTCGGCGCCATCACCTTCTCGGGCTCGGTGATCGCCTTCGGCAAGCTGGCCGGACGCTACAAGTTCCGCCTGTTCCAGGGCGCGCCGGTGGTGTTTGCCGGCCAGCACTGGCTGAACCTGCTGCTGGCGGTGGCGATGGTCGGCTTCGGCATCATCTTCTTCATGTCGCAGGCGTGGCTGCCGTTCCTGATCATGCTGGCGATCGCCTTCGTGCTGGGCGTGACCATCATCATCCCGATCGGCGGCGCCGACATGCCGGTGGTGGTGTCGATGCTGAACTCGTACTCGGGCTGGGCGGCGGCGGGCATCGGCTTCTCGCTGAACAACCCGATGCTGATCATCGCTGGCTCACTGGTAGGTTCCTCCGGCGCGATCCTGTCATACATCATGTGCCGGGCGATGAACCGCTCGTTCTTCAACGTGCTGCTGGGCGGCTTCGGCGGCGACGCGTCGGCTGTGGCAGCCGCCGGCACGCAGGCGCAGCGCAACGTGAAGTCCGGTTCGGCCGACGATGCCGCCTTCCTGATGGGCAACGCCGAAACGGTCATCATCGTGCCGGGCTACGGCCTGGCCGTTGCGCGCGCCCAACACGCGCTCAAGGAACTGACCGAGAAGCTGGCAGAAAAGGGCGTGACCGTGAAATACGCGATCCACCCCGTGGCGGGCCGCATGCCGGGCCATATGAACGTGCTGCTGGCCGAGGCCGAGGTGCCGTACGATCAGGTCTTCGAGATGGAAGACATCAACAGCGAGTTCGGCCAGGCCGACGTGGTGCTGGTGCTGGGCGCCAACGACGTGGTCAACCCGGCGGCCAAGAACGACCCCAAGTCACCGATCGCCGGCATGCCGATCCTGGAGGCGTACAAGGCCAAGACCATCATCGTCAACAAGCGCTCGATGGCGGCCGGCTATGCCGGGCTGGACAACGAGCTGTTCTACATGGACAAGACCATGATGGTGTTCGGCGACGCCAAGAAGGTGGTCGAGGACATGTTCAAGGCGGTCGACTGAGACCGCCCCGCCCGCGGGCGCCGGGGGCCTCCCCGGCCGCCTGCGGCGCCGTGCCTTGCAAGGCAGCCACGGCGCGCTATACTGGCCTGCGAATGCGCACTCAGGCTTGCCGTTTGCGCCGAACCCTGCCCGCCGGCCCCGAGGCCAACGCACCATGACCTTCAACCCGCACGACAGGAATCTGTCGGTCTTCCATCACCCAGTGCTGACCGTCCTGGTCGATGACAGCAAATCGTTCATCGACAGCCTGGCGTTCCAGATGGATGCCTCGCGCGCGGTCATCACCTTCACCGACCCGCGCGAAGCGCTGCAATGGATCCGGGAGGCGTACGCTACCCGCTTCCCGGGCTTCCTGCCGGTGCGCGTCACCCACGACGACCTGACCTTCCTGACCGAGCGCCGCACGGTGCAGCTCGACATCGACCGCATCTACCGCCAGATCCACGACGTCAACCGCTTCCTGCAACCGGGCGTGATCGTGGTCGACTATTCGATGCCGCAGATGGACGGGCTGGAGTTCTGCCAGGCGTTGCAGGACCTGCCGTGCAAGACCATCCTGCTGACCGGCACCGCGGACGAGAGCATCGCCGTGCAGGGCTTCAACCACGGGCTGATCGACCGCTACGTGAAGAAGCACGACAGCAATATGGTGGAGCGGCTGGACCAGGAAATCGATGCAATGCAGCACGCGTACTTCGCCACGCTGTCGCGCACGCTGCGCGAGCTGCTGACGCGGCATTCGTTCTCGTTCCTGTCCGACCCTGCCATGACCGAGCGCGTGCGCCAGATCACCGCGCGCTATGGCTTTGTCGAGTATTACCTGTACCCCAACCCGGCCGGCATCCTGATGCTGACCGCGCAGGGCCATGCCACGCTGATGGTGATCGAGACCCGCGCGGGACTGATGACCCAGGTGGAATCGGCCGAGGCCTACGACGCCCCAGCCGCGCTGATCGAAGGCCTGCGCGAAGGCCGGCTGGTGCCGTTCTTCTGGCCGGGCAACGGCATGTACACGCCGGCCTGCATCGACTGGGAGCAATATTGCCTGCCAGCCGAGCACTGCGAAGGCAACGAAGAGTTCTTCTACGCACTGTTCGACCTGCCGCGCCACCTGCTGCAGGAGCCGGTGGTCAGCCTGCAAGGCTTCCTGGCCGACCTGGCACGCAACCCTGAGGCGATGACGGGGCGCAAGCGCCCCTGACGGCGGCCCCGCCGCTCAGTCTGCCTGCGGCGCCCGGTTGGCGCCGCGCACCATGTCAAAGCGGAACAGCCGACATTCGATATTGCCGTTGTACAGCGGCGTGCGGCGCGATTCCTTGAGCCGCAGCCGGCGCGGGAAATTCAGGTCGCCGGTAAAGACCCACGCCTGCCAGCCCGCGAAATGCTGCTTGAGCGTGGTGGCGAATGCGCTGGCGAACTGGTTCGCGGCGGCCTCTTCCACCTCGTCGCGCGGCGCCTCTTCCTCCGGCGTGCGGCGCTGCCCGCGCACCGCGATCCGTTCCCCGTACGGCGGGTTCATCAGCAGCAAACCCGGCTCTTCGTAAGGCGGCTGGATAAAGCGCGCGTCGACCTG
Organism: Cupriavidus sp. DF5525; assembly: GCF_040149425.2. Classification (NCBI taxonomy): domain Bacteria; kingdom Pseudomonadati; phylum Pseudomonadota; class Betaproteobacteria; order Burkholderiales; family Burkholderiaceae; genus Cupriavidus; species Cupriavidus sp. DF5525. Next base: position 3,901,996 of record NZ_CP168265.1, read on the forward strand.
CTTGGTGCGCGCCTCGCCCGGCAGGCCTGCGCGTTCCCAGTTGGCGCGCGTGATCGCCAGCATGTCGGTGGAGATCTCCGACCCGACCACCTGCAGTTCATCGGCCGAAGCCAGCATGCGTGCGCGCTGCGCGTCGGTCTTGAGCTTCTGCCAGGCCTTGGTGTCGACGCCCTTGAGCCATTCGAAGGCAAAGCTCCGGCTGCCGCCCGGCGCGATGCCCAGCGCTACCTGCGCGGCTTCGATCAGGAACGTGCCGCTGCCGCACATTGGGTCGTAGAACGGCTGGAAGGTCTGGCCCGGCACCCAGCCCGCCAGGCGCAGGATGCCGGCGGCCAGGTTTTCCTTCAGCGGCGCCTCGCCCTTCTCGGTGCGCCAGCCGCGCTTGAATAGCGGCTCGCCGGTGGTGTCCAGGTACAGCGTGCAGTCGCGCTCGGTCAGGTGGGCATAGATGCGCACATCCGGGCTGACGGTGTCGACGCTCGGGCGCGCCCCCAGGCGTTCGCGCATGGCGTCGCAGACGCCGTCCTTGACCCGCAGCGCGGTGAAATTCAGGCTGCGCAGCGGCGACTTGTGCGAGGTGATATCCACGCGCAGCGACTCATCCGGCGAGAACCACTGCTCCCAGCGCACGCCGCGCGCCAGCGTATAGATGTCGTCCTCATGCCGGTAGCCGCGCGCGGCCACCCGCATCAGCACGCGGCTGGCGATGCGCGAATGCAGGTTGACCGCGTAGGCGGCGGCCATCTCGCCCGAGAAGTTGACCCCGCCGGGCACTTCCTGGTGCACCGTGAACGGCGCCAGCGCGGCCATGCCGGGCCGGACGGCAATCTCGCGCAGTTCTTCGGCGAGCGCGCTCTCCAGGCCGCGCGGGCAAGGGGCAAAGAAGGCTTGGGTCATGTGTGGGTTTCCTGCAAACAAAAACGTCCGCCGTAGCGGACGGGACATATCCGATAGCTTAGATCACGCCGCCGCCAGCGCGCGGTCGAGGAAGTCGAGCCGGTCCTGGCCCCAGTGGGCCAGGCCGTCATATACATACCACGGCGCACCGAACACGCCGGCCGAGATCGCATCCTGCGTGTTCTGCGCATAGGCCGCCTGCACAGACTGCGCCTCGCTGGCCTTGAGCAGGCTGGCGCCGTCCAGGCCGGTCTCGCCGGCGATCTGCGCCAGCGTGGCGGCATCGGCGATATTGCGCTGCTGCGCCCACACCGCCGCGCCGATGGCGCCGGTCAGCTGCATCGCACGCGCGGTGCCGTGCGCGAGCTGCGCCGCGATGAGCAGCTTGCTGGCCGCGTCACCCGACACCGGGAAGAAAGTCGGCTGCGGGTGCAGCGGCACGCCGAGGAATTCGCTCCAGCGCGCCAGTTCCACCAGCCGGTAGGCCTGGCGCTGTGGCGGGCGCTGGGCCAGCGGCACGCCGCCCGAAACGGAAAACACCTTGCCCAGGTCGCACGGCTTCAGGTTCACCTGCGCGCCGTGGCGCTCGGCGATGGCCGTGAAGCGGGCATGGCCCAGGTAGACGAACGGCGACTGCGGCGTCAGGTAGTAGTCGACCAGCTTGCTCATCTCAGTCTCGCAACAATGTTTGGCGATGGTCAGGCTCAGAACGGCTTGACCACCACCAGGATCACCACCGCCAGCAGCACCAGCACCGGCAGCTCGTTGAACCAGCGATAAAACTTGTGGGAGCGCGTATTGCGTCCCGCCTCGAACTTGCGCAGCAGCACGCCGCAACCGTGGTGGTAGCCGATCAGCACCAGCACCAGCGCCAGCTTGGCGTGCATCCATCCCTGCCCCGCGCCGCGACCGATGCCGTAGCCCAAGTACAGCCACAGCCCGAACACCAGCGCCGGCACCGCCAGCATGGTCATGAAGCGGAACAGCTTGCGCGCCATCAGCAACAGGCGCTGTATGCTGGCGGCGTCGGTCTCCATCGCCAGGTTGACGAAGATGCGCGGCAGGTAGAACAGGCCGGCGAACCATGAAACGACGAAGACGATATGCAGCGCTTTAACCCAGAGCATCGGGAGGGAGACGTTCGAGAACGGTTGCTATTGTTGTTGGCGCGCGGTACGCACGTAAGTCAGGTGCGGATTTCCCCGTGCCCGAAGACCACGTACTTCAACGACGTCAGCCCTTCCAGCCCGACCGGGCCGCGCGCGTGCAGCTTGTCGTTGGAGATGCCGATCTCCGCGCCCAGGCCATACTCGAAGCCATCGGCAAAGCGCGTCGAGGCGTTGATCATCACGCTGGCGGAGTCGACTTCGCGGATAAAGCGCATGCCCGTCGAGTAGTTCTCGGTGATGATCGAGTCGGTATGGTGCGAGCCGTATTCGTTGATATGGGCGATGGCCTCGTCCAGTCCCGCCACGGTCTTGATGGCGAGGATCGGCGCGAGGTATTCCAGGCGCCAGTCTTCCTCAGCGGCATCGACCAGGCCGGTGAAGCCAGCGGCTTCCAGCGTGGCGCGGGTGGCCGGGCATACGCGCAGTTCGACGCCCTTGTCCTGGTAGATGCGGCACAGCGGCGGCAGCGCGGCGGCAGCGATGTCCTGCGACACCAGCAGCGTCTCCATGGTGTTGCACGGGGCGTAGCGCTGGGTCTTGGCGTTGTCGCAGACGCGCACGGCCTTGTCGAGGTCGGCATCGGCGTCGATATAGACGTGACAGATGCCATCCAGGTGCTTGATCATCGGCACGCGCGCTTCTTCCATCAGGCGCGCGATCAGGCTCTTGCCGCCGCGCGGCACGATCACGTCGACGTACTCGGTCATGGTGATGAGACGGCCGACGGCGGCGCGGTCGGTGGTCCCGATCACCTGCACGGCCTCGGACGGCAGCCCGGCTTCGGCCAGGCCTTCGGCCACCAGCGCGGCCAGCGCGGTGTTCGATTCGATCGCCTCGGAGCCGCCGCGCAGGATGGTGGCGTTGCCCGACTTCAGGCACAGCGCCGCCGCGTCGATGGTCACGTTGGGGCGCGACTCATAGATGATGCCGATCACGCCCAGCGGCACGCGCATCTGGCCGACCTGGATGCCGGTCGGGCGGAACTTCATGTTCGAGATCTCGCCGATCGGGTCGGCCAGCCCGGCGATCTGCTCCAGGCCCGCGGCCATGGTGGCAATCGCCTTGTCCGACAGCGTCAGGCGGTCGACGAAGGCGGCGTCCTGGCCGTTGGCGCGGGCGCGCTCGACATCGCGCGCGTTGACGGCCTTGAGCTTGTCGGCATCGCGGCGGATAGCGGCAGCGATGGTCAGCAGCGCACGGTTCTTGTCCGCCGTGGAGGCACGCGCCATCGCGCGCGACGCCGCGCGGGCCTGGCGGCCGACGCGGTCCATGTATTGGTTGAGGTCGAGCTCGTTCATGTTCGTGGCCTTGGGGATGGCCGTCAGTGTGTGTGTTCCTCCCCTCTCCCGCACGGCGCGAGAGGGGAACAAACCTTCAGGGGAGCAAACCCTCAGCGTGCGATCATCAGCGCCAGCTGCTGCAGGCCGTCCCATGGCTCGGCCGGCAGCGCGCTGCTGCCCGGTGGCGGCAGGTCGGACAGGCCCTTGACCTGCCGGTCCAGCCGCGCGGCCATGGCCAGCGCCGCTTCCAGCCGTGGCTGCGCCAGCCGCTGCGCGGCCTGCGGCACCAGCCGCTCGCGCGGGCCCCAGACGCGCAGCTCGCGCATCAGTACGCCCGCCGGCTTGCCGGCCGCGAGGCCTTGCCGGACCTTGGATAATACGCGAATTTCCTCGGTCAGCGCCCACAGCACCAGCACCGTGGCCTCGCCCTCGCCGCGCAGCCCTTCGAGCATGCGCACCAGGCGCGGCACATCGCCCGAAAGCATCGCCTCGGACAGCTTGAAGACATCGTAGCGGGCCACGTTCAGCACCGCGTCCTGGACCTGGTCGAAGCTCAGTTCGCCTGGCGGGTACAGCAGCCCTAGCTTCTGGATTTCCTGGTGCGCGGCCAGCAGGTTGCCTTCCACCTTGTCGGCGATGAACTGCAGCGCGCGCCGCCCGGGCTCGCCGCCCTCGACGCGCTGCTGCTGCAGCGCCAGCCGCTCGCCGACCCAGGCCGGCAGCCGGGTGCGGTCCACCGTGTCGACCTTGATCGACACGCCGGCGCCCTCGAGCGCCTGAAACCACGCGGACTTGGAAGTGGCGAAATCCAGGCGCGGCAGCGTGACGATGAGCACCACGTCGGGCGACGGCTGTGCCGCCACGGCACGCAGCGCCTCGCCGCCGTCCTTGCCGGGCTTGCCCGAGGGAATGCGCAGCTCGACGATCTTGCGGTCGCCAAACAGCGACATCGACTGCTGCGCCTCGACCAGCTGGCCCCAGTGGAAGCCGCGTTCGGCCGCCAGCACCTCGCGCTCGGAAAAGCCGGCTTCGCGCGCCGCCGCACGCAGGCGGTCGACCGCTTCCAGCACCAGCAGGTGCTCGTCGCCGTACACCACGTACAGCGGCGCCAGGCCCTTGGCCTTGGCCTGCTTCAGGTGTGCGTCGAGCCCGTCGAGCTTGAGTTGCATGCGTTGGTCAGATGGCCTTGACGGCGGCCAGCCGGCGCATCAGCTGCTGCACGATATCGCGTTGCATGTCGCGGTACAGCTGCTGTTCTTCGTAGTCCTTGGCCAGCGTGTTGGCTTCGTTGTAGGTCAGGTCGCGCGTCAGTACCAGCTGCGACGGCGGGATCAGTTCCTTGCCGGCGGCGTCGCGCAGCCGGAAGACGAAGCGCTGTGTCAGGCGGTATTCGCGCACCACGCCTTCGGTCGTAATCGACAGGATCGACTTGGTGCGGCTGTCCTGCAGCACGTCCAGCAGCGCGTCGGCTTCCTTCTGGTCTGCCACCACCTGGGTGTCAGACCCGCCGCGGATGGCGCGACGCAGGTCGGCGCCCATCAGCGAATTGGGTGGAATCCCGATATAGAGCCGCTTGAACGCGAAATCCGCGTTGCCGCGCATGTGGAAGCCGCAGCCGGCCAGCAGGCCCATTGCCGGCACCGCCAGCATTGCCGCGAGCACCTTGCGGCGCCCCATGTTCAGTCGCTTCATTCTTGGCGATTCCTTTCGCGCTTACCGGGCTCCAGGCCCTTACAACACAACGTTGACCAGACGGCCGGGCACGACCACGATCTTCTTGGGCGCCTTGCCTTCGGCAAACTTGGCCACGGTCTCGCTGGCGGCAGCAACCGCCTCGATGGCGGCGCGGTCGGCGTCGGCCGGCACGGTGATGCTGCCGCGCACCTTGCCATTGACCTGCAGCACCAGTTCGATCTCGCTGCGCACCAGCGCGGCTTCGTCGACCTGCGGCCACGGCGCGTCAAGCAGGTCGCCGGCTTCGGCCACGTAGCCCAGCTGCTCCCACAGGCCGTGGGTAATATGCGGCACCACCGGGTACAGCACGCGCAGCAGGATGCCGAAGCACTCGCGGCGCGCGGCCGGCGAAGCGTTCTTGGCGTCGTCCAGCGCGTTCAGCATCTTCATCGTGGCGGAGACCACGGTGTTGTACTGGATGCGCTGGTAGTCGTAGTTGGCCTGCTTGAGCACGCCGTGGATCTCCCGGCGCAGGTCGGCATCGTCGGCCGTCGGCGCGCTGCCGGCACCGTCGCGCAGCGCGGCAGCGTTGGCATAACCGTAGTTCCACACGCGGCGCAGGAAGCGCGATGCGCCCTCCACGCCCGAACCACTCCACTCGAGCTGCTGCTCGGGCGGCGCGGCGAACATCACAAAGAGGCGCGCGGTATCGGCGCCGTACTGGTCGATCAGCGCCTGCGGGTCGATGCCATTGTTCTTGGACTTCGACATCTTCTCGATGCCGCCGATCACCACCGGCTGGCCGTCGGCCTTCAGCGTGGCGCCCAGCGGGCGGCCACGCTCGTCGGTGCGCAGGTCGACCTCGGCGGGGTTGTACCAGTGCTTCTTGCCCGAGGCGTCCTCGCGATAGTAGGTCTCGTTGAGCACCATGCCCTGCGTCAGCAGGTTGGTAAAGGGCTCGTCGAACTTGACCAGGCCCATGTCGCGCATGACCTTGGTCCAGAAGCGCGCGTACAGCAGGTGCAGGATCGCGTGCTCGATGCCGCCGATGTACTGGTCCATCGGCATCCAGTAGTCGTTGCGGGCATCGACCATGGTGGCCGCGTCCGGGCAGGTATAGCGCATGTAGTACCAGCACGAATCGATGAAGGTATCCATCGTGTCGGTCTCGCGGCGCGCCGGCTGGCCGCACGACGGGCAGGCGCACTGCAGGAAGCGCGGATCCTTGGCCAGCGGATTGCCGGTGCCGTCCGGCACCAGGTCTTCGGGCAGCACCACCGGCAGGTCCTGCTCCGGCACCGGCACCACGCCGCAGCTGTCGCAGTGGATCAGCGGGATCGGCGTGCCCCAGTAGCGCTGGCGCGAAATGCCCCAGTCGCGCAGGCGCCAGGTCACCTTCTTCTCGCCCAGGCCCTTGGCGCCCAGGTCGGCGGCGATCGCCTCGACCGCGGCCTGGTAGCCGAGGCCGTCGTACTTGCCGCTATGGATGCAGGTACCGTTTTCCTTGTCGGCGTACCACTCCTGCCAGGCTTCGGTCGAATACGGCTGGCCCTTCACGTCGATGACCTGCCGGATTGGCAGCTTGTACTTGAGCGCGAAAGCAAAGTCGCGCTCGTCGTGCGCCGGCACGCCCATCACGGCGCCGTCACCGTAGCTCATCAGCACGTAGTTGCCGACCCATACGTCGACATTGTCGCCGGTCAGCGGGTGCACGACCTGCAGCCCGGTCGGCATGCCCTTCTTCTCCATGGTCGCCATGTCGGCTTCCATGACCGAGCCGTGCTTGCATTCGTCGATGAAGGCAGCCAGTTCGGGGTTGTTCACGGCAGCGTGCGTGGCCAGCGGGTGCTCGGCAGCGACCGCGCAGAAGGTCACGCCCATGATGGTGTCGGCGCGCGTGGTGAACACGTACAGCTTGCCGTCGTTGATCGGCTTGCCGTCCTCGCCCGGGATGTCATGGGTGAAGGCAAAGCGCACGCCCACGCTCTTGCCGATCCAGTTCTGCTGCATCACCTTGACGCGCTCGGGCCAGCCGAGGCCGTCGAGGTCGCCCAGCAGCTCCTCCGCATAGTCGGTGATGCGCAGGTAGTACATCGGGATCTCGCGCTTTTCCACCACCGCGCCCGAGCGCCAGCCGCGGCCGTCGATGACCTGCTCGTTGGCCAGCACGGTCTGGTCTACCGGATCCCAGTTGACGGTGCCGGTCTTGCGGTAGGCGATGCCCTTTTCCAGCATCTTCAGGAACAGCCACTGGTTCCAGCGGTAATAGTCCGGGCTGCAGGTGGCGACTTCGCGCGACCAGTCGATCGCCAGGCCCATCGACTGCATCTGCTTCTTCATGTAAGCGATGTTGTCGTAGGTCCAGGCCGCCGGTGCCACAGCGTTGTTGAGCGCGGCGTTTTCCGCCGGCATGCCGAAGGCGTCCCAGCCCATCGGCATCAGCACGTTGTTGCCGTTCATGCGCAGGTAGCGCGCCATCACGTCGTTGATGGTGTAGTTGCGCACGTGGCCCATATGCAACTTGCCCGACGGATACGGCAGCATCGAGCAGGCATAGAACTTGGGCTTTTCCTTGCCGTCGGGCCCGGCTGCATGCTCCGACACGCGATAGGCGTCGATGGCTTGCCAGTGCTGCTGGGCGGCTTGTTCAACGGCGGAAGGAAGGTATTTGTCTTGCATGGTCGGGACAACAGTCAGGACAACGTCTGCGCGGCTACTGGCCTGCCGGCATCCGGGGGAATCGTTGGAATGTGGGCAGCGGACGCCAGCTGCGCGGCGCCCGCCAACGTGCAATGCGAAAGCAGTCGATTATAACCGTGGGCGCAGGCCGGCTTGCGGCCCGTGCGCCTCACGGCTGCGCCTTACTTCAGGCCGAGCACGTCCTGCATGTCGAACAGGCCGGTGGGCTTGTCGGCCAGGAAACGGGCGGCGCGCACAGCACCGTCGGCATACGACTGGCGGCTGGACGACTTGTGGCTGATCTCGATGCGCTCGCCGATGCCGGCGAACATCACGGTATGGTCTCCGACGATATCGCCGCCGCGCACGGTGGCAAAGCCGATCGAATTGGGATCGCGCTCGCCGGTATGGCCTTCGCGGGCATAGACGGCGCAGGTCTTCAGGTCGCGCCCGAGCGCATCGGCGATCACTTCGCCCATTTTCAGCGCGGTGCCGGACGGGGCATCGACCTTGAAGCGGTGGTGGGCCTCGATCACCTCGATGTCATAGCCGCTCGACAGCAGCTTGGCCGCCACTTCCAGCAGCTTGAAGGTGGCATTTACGCCCACGCTCATGTTCGCGGCAAAGACGATGCCGACCGACTTCGCGCCCTCGGCCAGCGCGGACTTGCCGGCGTCGTCGAAGCCGGTGGTGCCGATCACCATCTTCACGCCCAGCTTCTTTGCCACTTCCAGGTGCGCCAGCGTGCCTTCGGGACGGGTGAAGTCGATCAGGCAGTCGGCCCCCTTCAGGCAGGCTTCCACGTCGGCGGTGATGGCCACGCCGGTATGGCGGCCCAGCAGCAGGCCCGCGTCCTGGCCCAGCGCCGGCGATCCCGGCACGTCGAGCGCGCCCGCCAGGCTCACGCCCTCGGTGTTCAGCACGTGTTCGATCAGCATGCGGCCCATGCGGCCGGATGCGCCTGCGATGGCGATGTTCATGGTGTCTGGCTCAGCGGAATGTGCGCAATGCGCGGAAAGTGAACGAGCCGGTCATGCCTGACCGGCCCGGAAAACTGGGGCGCGCCGCTGCCGGCGCGCCATGCGGCGGATCAGTTGGCCGGCTTGGCGGCCTCGGCCGGCACGCTGGCCGGTGCCGGGGCGGCGGCTGCCGGTGCGGCAGCTTCAGCCGCCGGAGCCGCTGCCCCCGCGGCCGCTTCCGGCGCCGGCTGCTGTACCTGCCGCGGCACGAAGTTCTCCACCGTGGTCTGCGGCTCGGCCTGGGCGGTCGCCGCGCTGGTGGTGGAGATCTTGCCCGGCGTCTGGTCCTTCAGCGCCTTCTTCATGCCGTCGATTTCGGCGATCAGCTCGTATTCGGAGGGCAGCTCGTCGCCGCCAAACTTGACCAGCCGGTCGCCATCGAAGAACACCGTATAGCGGCGCTGCTGTACCACCGAGGCATTGCCGCGGCGGAACGAAAACACGTAGTCCCAGCGGTTGGCGTGGAACACATCGGTCAGCAGCGGCGTGCCGAGCAGGAACTTGACCTGGTCGCGCGTCATGCCTTCGCGCAACTGCGAGGCGGCTTCGCGCGAGACAAAGTTGCCCTGCACGATATTGATCCGGTACGGCGTGATGGCGTTGGCTACCTTGCGCGAGGTGGAATCGTAGGCCGAGCAGGCGCCGGCCAGCAGGGCCGCGGCCAGCAGGGAAACAACCAGCGTCGGGCGCATGGCGGACGAACGGGTATAACGCATGTATCTCGCTTCCGGGGAGGGAAAGGAAAAGTGCCGCGGGCCGGAACAACGCAGGCGCCAGATGCGCCGGTTGCACCACATGCGCACGGGGCGCCTGCCGCGGCAACCACATGGGAAGGCAACGCTGCCTGGCGCGGGATGCCTGGCTCGGACATCACGGCCGCGGGCGACTTTTGCTGCCAAAACCCTTATGATTCAACTATCGAGACATTGTACTCTAGGGAGTCACGCCCATGCCGAGTCCGGCTGACCTCAAGAACATCGGCCTGAAGGCAACCGTGCCCAGGCTGAAGATTCTTGAAATTTTTCAGACCAGCGAACAGCGGCACCTGAGCGCGGAAGACGTCTACCGTATCCTGCTGAACGAGCATATGGATATCGGCCTGGCCACCGTTTACCGCGTGCTGACGCAGTTCGAGCAGGCTGGCCTGCTGTCGCGCAACAACTTCGAATCGGGAAAGGCGATTTTCGAACTCAACGAAGGCAAGCACCATGACCATCTGGTGTGCCTCGACTGCGGCCGTGTTGAGGAATTCTTCGATTCCGAGATCGAGCACCGCCAGCAAAGCATCGCGCGCGAGCGCGGCTTTACCTTGCAGGAACACGCACTTTCGCTGTACGGCAACTGCACCAAAACAAACTGTCCCCACAGACCCAAACGATAAGCCGGCACGCCCCTCGCGGGAGATGACGGCCATAAAAAAACCGGCGCCTGGCGCCGGTTTTTTTATGGCCACGAGCCCCGCTCAGGGCGCCTGCAGGTCCTGCAGATCCTGCTCGGTCACCACGCGCGCCGGACGTGCCGGCGGCAGGCCGACGAACTCACCCACCACCTGGCGGAACAGGCTGCGCGCCCACACCAGCATCGGGTGGGTATTGCGGCTGCGGTGCCAGAACATGTTCAGGCCCAGTGTTGTGTTCAGCTCCGCTGGCAGATGGAAGGCCTTCAGCCCGTAGGTCTCGCAGGCCATGTCCTTGGTCAGCGCGTTGACCGTGAAGATCATGTCGGTCTGCGCGGCCAACTCGGCCTGGGCGCGCCAGGAATGCACGGTCAGCGTCGCGTTGCGCTTGAGCCCGCGCTGCTGCAGCGCGTAGTCGAGCGGGATCAGCGACGGCGCCGGGCGCCCAATCCACCCAAGATAAGCCGTCAAATAGAATCGCAATTTGCCACGCGCACGCTTGACAGATGACGAGGTTCGAGCGGCCGCCGCCCTGCTTGCGCTGGCTGTTTAGCGCAAGCAGGGCGGCGGCCAATAGAGGATCGTTTCTCGATCTTCGCTTGGCTCTCATGCCCCTGTCCGATCTGTTCGCTACGCTTACCCAATATCTGCACACCAAGGTCTTTCACGATCTTGCCCGTCATCCCGAATATCCAGCCGCATTCACCCGTCAGCGCAAGCTCACCCTGCCCACACTGATCGCGTTCATGCTTGGCAACTTGCGCATGGGCGTTCAAGCCGAACTCGATCAATTCTTCGCCGCGCTCGCCCGCCAAAACACCTTGTGCCGGCGAGTCAGTGAACAAGCCTTCGCCCAGGCTCGCAGCAAACTCAGCGGCGATGTCTTTGCTCACCTCAATGACTGGCTGCTTCAGCAGGTGTCCAACCATTTGCCGCGCTGGCATGGCTTTCGGCTGGTCGCAGCCGACGCCTCGCACCTGCGTTTTGCCATCCGCCACAGCCATCTGCCTCGAGCCGCCACCCGTGATCAACTCGCTTTCGGCCTGTACCTCCCCGGGGCCGAGATGATGCTCGCCGCCTCACTGCACAGCGTGCTCGAGAACGAACGCCAGATCCTGTTCGAGCATCTGGACCGCCTGCAATCCGACGACTTGCTGTTGCTCGACCGCGGCTACCCGGCCCGCTGGCTGGTAGCCGTACTCAACCAACGAAACATCCCTTTCTGCATGCGCGCCGACGGTAGCGGCTTTGCTGCCCTGCGGGACTTCGTCCGCTCCGGCCGCGCCGAGACCGTCGTCACGCTCCCGGCTCCAGCCCGCAATGACGCGCGCGACTATGAATGTGCGTCCGTCCCGCAGACCGTCCGGCTCATCCGGCAGATCTCGCCAGCCGCCAAGGTTCGCGTGCTCATCACCAATCTGCTCGACAGGCACCGCCATCCGGCTGCCACCTTCCGCGATCTCTATCACCAGCGCTGGCGTCTCGAGGAGGCCTTCAAACGCCTCAAACACCGCATGGCACTCGAACACCTGTCCGGCCTCTCACAGTTGGCCGCCAGGCAGGACTTCGGAGCCAAAGTCCTGTGCGATAACCTGCACGCCCTGTGCTGTCTTGCGGCCGCGCAGGAACATGACATTGACTCGGATCATCGGATCAACCGTGCCTACGCCATCACCGCCCTTAAACGTGTCCTGCCTGCACTGCTGCTCGGCCTGCGCTGGGCCAAGGCTGCCCTGAACGAGACCTTGACCTTGATCGCAACACGTCTCCAGCGCGTGCGACCAGATCGCGCCAAGCCCCGTCCACCACGCCACAAGCCTCATCGACATGCCGCTTATAAGGCTTGTTGATGCTGCTTATCTTGGGTGGATTGGCCGGGCGCCCCGCACCACCGGAATGCGCCATGAAGATATGGCCACAATCCAGGTATTGCTCGAGCGTGCAGTGGTTCTTCAGTACTGGATGATTCTTGCGCGCGCAAACCCACAGGTTCAGCGACGTCACCATCTCCTCGACGATTTCCGGATGCCGGGTCGGGAACGGCGAAAATGCCAGGTCGAGCTCATTGGCGCGCATCGAAGCCACGTCGGTTTCCCAGGAATGGGACTCGACCAGCTTGATATGCAGGTCCGGCGCCAGTTGCTTGATGCGCAGCACGAAGCGGTTAAATACGGTATCGCCGAGCTCAGCGGCAAAGCCGATGCTCAGCGTGCCGGTGGCGATGGCCGGATCGAAATTGTCCGCGTCACCCTCGTTAATCGACGACCACAGGTCCAGCATGTCGCGGATCTTGGGGCCCAGCTCGAGCGCGCGCGGCGTCGGCGTAAGGCCGTGCGGAACGCGGATGAAGAGTGGATCGTCAAAGATTTCGCGCAGCCTGCCCAGCGAATGCGACACCGCGGGCGCAGTCATATGCATTTTTTCCGCGACGTAAGTGGCGTTCCGCTTACTCAGCAGCTCGGTGAAGATCACTAAAAGCTTTGTGTCTACGTTCACCATGATCAGGCCCCGGTCAGATTTTTCTTAGCAAAGATGGCCCCACCACTTGCGCTGGCTGCACATCAGATTTCAACGACGTCTTAATAGTGTAAGAGGAAAAAACAAGCTCGGAAAGCAAATTCGGCATTTTCGAAGTGACTGTCGAGGTCATTTTTCTGAAAAATGCGGAAATTTTTAGGGTATTGCCTGCATATAGGTACAATTTCCGGACTCCAGCAACCAATATACGGTGGGGGTATATTGACGATCGGTCTTCCATTTTTATCATTCTTTTCTGACGACATCATGTCCGACCCCGCGCCCGCTCCCGCACATTTCCGCCTTCCCGTCGAACTGCCGAAAGCCTATCGCCTGCTCAATCACGGCCCGACCGTGCTGGTCAGTGCCGCAGCCGGCGGCAAGCGCAATATCATGGCCGCCGCCTGGGCCATGCCGCTGGATTTCTCTCCACCCAAGGTGGCGGTGGTGCTGGACAAGAGCACCTGGACCCGCAAGCTGTTGGAAGAGAGCGGCGAATTCGTGCTGCAGGTGCCTACCGTGAGCCAGGTCGACCTGACCGAGACGCTCGGCTCGAGCTCCGGCCTGGCGCTGATGGAGCAGGATGGTACCGACAAGTTCGACGCTTACGGGCTAGGGACTTTCACTGGCATGACGGTCGGCGCGCCGCTGCTCGAGGGCTGCGCCGCCTGGCTGGAATGCCGGCTGCTGCACGAGCCAGCCACACAGCAGACCTACGACCTGTTCCTCGGCGAGGTCGTCGCCGCACAGGCGGACTCGCGCGTGTTCAGCAACGGGCGCTGGCATTTCGACGGGCATGACGGACTGCGCACCATCCACCACGTGGCCGGCGGCCATTTCCTGGTCGATGGCGCGGCGGTCGATGCGCGGCCGCTGGCGCCCCGCCCGGCCGGCTGATATCCCGCTTGTGCAAAAAGAAAAACGCGCCCGAAGGCGCGTTTTTCATTCCGCAAGACTGCAGGATTACTTGGCCGCGACGCGAACCATTTCCAGCACCTTGTTCGAGTAGCCCCACTCATTGTCGTACCAGCTCACGACCTTGATGAAGGTGCCGTCCAGCGCGATGCCGGCTTCGGCGTCGAAGATCGAGGTGCGGGCATCGCCGCGGAAGTCCGTGGCAACGACCTTGTCTTCGGTGTAGCCGAGCACGCCCTTCAGCGCGCCCTGGCTCTGGGCCTTCATCTCGGCGCAGATTTCTTCGTACGTGGCCGGCTTTTCCAGCTCGACGGTCAGGTCGACCACCGACACGTCCGAGGTCGGCACGCGGAACGACATGCCGGTCAGCTTCTTGTTCAGTTGCGGGATCACCACGCCCACGGCCTTGGCAGCACCCGTCGACGACGGGATGATGTTTTCCAGGATACCGCGGCCGCCGCGCCAGTCCTTGTTGGACGGGCCGTCAACGGTCTTCTGGGTGGCGGTGGCGGCGTGCACGGTGGTCATCAGGCCGCGCTTGATGCCCCACTTGTCGTTCAGCACCTTGGCGACCGGCGCCAGGCAGTTGGTGGTGCAGCTGGCGTTGGAGATGATCGCCTCGCCCTTGTACGTCTCGTGGTTCACGCCGTACACGAACATCGGGGTGTCGTCCTTGGACGGGGCCGACATGATCACCTTCCTGGCGCCCGCGTCGAGGTGCTTCTGCGCGCCTTCCTTGGTCAGGAAGATGCCGGTCGACTCGACCACCACGTCGGCGCCGATCTCGCCCCACTTCAGCTCGGCCGGATCCTTGACCGCGGTCAGGCGGATCTTCTTGCCGTTGACGACCAGGGTGTTGCCGTCGACCGACACTTCGCCGTCAAAGCGGCCGTGCACCGAGTCGTACTTCAGCATGTACGCCAGGTAGTCGGGTTCCAGCAGGTCGTTGATGCCAACGACTTCGATGTCCTTGAAGTTGGCGACGGCGGCGCGGAACACCATGCGTCCAATGCGGCCGAAGCCGTTGATGCCGATCTTGATGGTCATGACTGTCTCTCCTGAGGATCGATTGAAACCGGCGGGCGCCGCACGGGCCGCGCGGCGCACCACGCGGCTCCAGCGCCCGGATGCTTAGATAAGGGTGTCCTTCACCGTTCGGACAACGTTCTCGACGGTAAAGCCGAAGTGCTTGAACAGCACACCGGCCGGGGCCGATTCACCAAAGGTGTCGATGCCCACCACCGCTTGGACCTGGTACTTCCACCAGAAGTCCGTCACTCCCGCCTCGACGGCCACGCGCGGCACGCCGGCCGGCAGCACGCTGGCCTTGTAGGCGCTGTCCTGCTTGTCGAACACGGTGGTAGCCGGGATCGAGACCACGCGCACGTGCACGCCTTCCGCTGCCAGCTGATCGGCGGTGCCGACGGCCAGGCCGACTTCCGAGCCGGTGGCCAGGATCACGGCGTCCGGACGGCCGGTGTCCGGGTTGACGCTGTCGCGCAGCACGTAGCCGCCGCGTGCGATATTGGCGCGGGTGGCCTCGTCGCGGCGCTGGAACGGCAGGTTCTGGCGGCTGAAGATCAGGCAGCTCGGACCGTTCTCGCGGCGGATCGCCTCGGCCCAGGCCACCGCGGTCTCGGTGGTGTCGGCGGTACGCCAGACGTCCATGTTCGGGATCAGGCGCAGGCTGGCGACGTGCTCGATCGACTGGTGGGTCGGGCCGTCTTCGCCGAGGCCGATCGAGTCATGGGTGAAGACGAACAGCGAGCGGATCTTCATCAGCGCCGCCATGCGCAGCGCATTGCGGCTGTAATCCGAGAAAGTCAGGAAGGTCGCACCGTAGGGGATGTAGCCACCATGCAGCGCAATGCCGTTCATGACGGCGCTCATGCCGAACTCGCGCACGCCGTAGTTGATGTGGTTGCCCCAGCCATCGACGCGCACGGGCTTGGTGCCCGACCAGTTGGTCAGGTTCGAGCCGGTCAGGTCGGCCGAGCCGCCGAGGAACTCGGGCAGCACCGGAGCGACGGCTTCGATGGTGTTCTGGCTGGCCTTCCGGGTGGCGATGGTTTCGGCCTTGTCCTCGCACTTGGCGATAAAGGCTTCCACCGCAGCGTCGAACGAACCGGGCAGCTCGCCCTTCATGCGGCGGCGGAATTCGCCGGCTTCATACGGATGGCGCTCGGCGTAGGCATCGAACAGCGCGTTCCAGGCGCGCTCCAGCGCCTGGCCGTTGGCCTTGGCGTCCCAGGCGTCGTAGACGTCGCCCGGCACTTCGAACGGGGCGTGGGCCCAGCCCAGCGCCTCGCGCGTGGCCAGCACTTCGGCGCCGCCCAGCGGGGCGCCGTGCACGTCGTGGCCGCCTTCCTTGTTCGGGGCGCCCTTGCCGATCTTGGTGCGGCAGCAGATCAGGGTCGGCTTGTCGCTGGCCCTGGCCTGCGAGATGGCCATGTCGACGGCGGTCACGTCATGACCGTCGATGCCGCGGATCACGTTCCAGCCGTAGGCTTCGAAACGCTTCGGGGTATCGTCGGCAAACCAGTGCACCACGTCGCCGTCGATCGAGATGCCGTTGTCGTCCCACAGCGCAATTAGCTTATTAAGCTTCAGCGTGCCGGCCAGCGAGCAGGCCTCATGGCTGATGCCTTCCATCAGGCAGCCATCGCCCAGGAAGACATAGGTGTGGTGGTTGACGATGTCGAAGCCGGGGCGGTTGAATTCTTCACCCAGCAGGCGTTCGGCCAGTGCCATGCCGACCGCGTTGGTGATGCCCTGGCCGAGCGGGCCGGTGGTGGTTTCCACGCCCGGGGTGATGCCATATTCCGGGTGGCCGGCGGTCTTGCTGTGCAGCTGGCGGAAGTTCTTCAGCTCTTCGACCGGCAGGTCATAGCCAGTCAGGTGCAGCAGCGCGTAGATCAGCATCGAGCCGTGGCCGTTGGACAGCACGAAGCGGTCGCGGTCGGCCCAATGCGGATTGGTCGGGTTGTGCTTCAGGTGCCGGCCCCACAGCGCCACGGCGATATCTGCCATGCCCATCGGCGCACCGGGGTGGCCGGAATTGGCTTGCTGGACGGCGTCCATGGCAAGCACGCGGATGGCATCGGCCATCAGCTTGGCGGGCTGGGAAGCAAAAGGACTTGTTGCGGGATGGGCAAGGGCGGACATGCGGGCTGGACGGAGACGGTGAGCGGGCGTGGGCCTGACGGCGGGAAAACCGCAATTTTAGCAGAAGCTAGGTGGTTTTCCGGACCGGCCGGCGCGGCTAACGGGTGGGTGGGACGCTCTACCGCCGGTGCCGGCGATGCCGCTCACCTGCCCCAGCCATCCTGTCGGAACTATCCGAGCGTGAACATGCCTGATACTCCACCTATGCAGCGACGCCCCCGCCGCTGCACCGCACTTCGACAGCGCAAGCCCGCACGCGTAAGATGCACACTCGCACCGCGCGGCGCGCCAGCCGCGCCGGGTTTCCCGCATTCCAGGAGACGATCATGACCAGACCGGCCAACACCCCCTGGCTCACCCCCTACCTGACCGTCGCCAACGGCCGCGTCGCGCTGGACTTCTACAGCCGCGCCTTCGGCTTCACCGCCGGCCATGTGGTCGATGAAAACGGCGTGCCGACCCACGCAGAGATGCACTACCAGGGCCAGTTGGTGGTGATGTTCGCGCCCGAGGGCGCCTGGGGCAGCACCGCGCGCACGCCGCGCTCGCTGGGCGTGGAATGCCCGCAGACCTTCTATGTCTATTGCGACGATGTCGACGCAATGCACCAGCGCGCGATCGACGCCGGCGCGGTCAGCCTGATGGCGCCGGCCGACCAGTTCTGGGGCGACCGCTACTGCATGGTCGAGGATCCCGACGGCTACCGCTGGGGTTTCGGCAAGCCGCTGGAACAATCGGCGGGGCAGGCAGGCTGATGGCTCCGCGTTTCTTCGTCGGCGGCACGGAGGCGGTCCTGGCCGCCGAATCCGACTTTTCTCTTCCCGAACTCGTGGTACGCCACGCCCAGGTGCTGCGCCTGGCGCCGGGCGATGCCATTACGCTGTTCGACGGCCGCGGCGGCAGCCATGCGGCCACGCTGGTCGAACTGGGCAAGCGCCACGCCGTCGCGCGCATCGGCGCGCATGACACCGCCGAGGCCGAACCGCCCTTCCGCGTCACGCTGGCGCAGGGCCTGGCGGGTGGCGACAAGATGGACTGGCTGATCGAGAAGGCAGTCGAGCTTGGCGTCGGTGCGATCCAGCCATTGCAGGCCACACGCTCGGTGGTGCGGCTGTCGGGCGAGCGCGCGCAGAAGCGCCAGGCGCACTGGCAGGCGCTGGTACAGGCCGCGTGCGAGCAATGCGGCCGGAATCGCTTGCCGGAGGTCGCGCCGGTCGCTAACTTTGAGACGTGGCTGGCGCAGTCCGGCGGTGCCGGGGCACGGCTGCTAGTGTCGCCGCGCGCGGAGCAGTCGCTGCCGGCGTTCGTGGCGGACCGGCACGATGCGCTGGTCGCCAACGGCGTCACGCTGCTGATCGGCCCCGAAGGCGGCCTGTCACCGGAAGAGGAACAGGCGGCACGGCAGGCCGGCTTCACCGGCGTGTCGCTCGGCCCGCGCATTCTGCGTACCGAAACCGCGGGGCTGGCGTGCCTGGCGACACTCAACGCCTTGCTTGGCGGATTCTGATGGCAACAGCCACCCCGGCTGGCGCCAACCCTGACTGAAAGGAGTCGACCATGGGACTACTCGATAGCGTGCTGGGCGGCGTGCTCGGACAACTTGGCAACGCCCGCAGCGAGGACGGCAGTGCCGGCGGGCTCAATCCGAAGCTGATGATGGCGCTCGGGCTACTGGCGATGCTGGCGATGCGCAAGCGCGGCGAGGCTGGCGATGCGGGCGCGGCGGGTGATTCGGCGGCGCCGGTCGACGATGGCGTGGGCGGACTGGGCAGCCTCGGCGGCCTGCTGGGCGGCATGCTCGGTGGCGGCGCCGGTGCCGCGCCTGGGAACGCCACCGGCGGGCTTGACCTTGGCTCGCTGCTGGGCGGCCTGCTTGGCGGCCAGGGCGGCGCACCGGCCAACAGCCAGGCACTGGGCGCCGCCGCGGGCGGCATCGGCGCGCTGCAGCAGATCCTGGCGCAGGCCGGGCTGGGCGAGCAGGTCAATTCGTGGATCAGCAGCGGTGCCAACCAGCCGGTCACGCCGTCGGCGCTGAGCAATGCGCTGGGCGATACCGGTGCGCTGGAATCGCTGGCGCAATCGACCGGGATGTCGCAGGATGATGTGGCGGCGCAACTGAGCGACGGGCTGCCGGAGCTGATCGACCGTCTGACGCCGCACGGGCATATCCCGGCGCAGGAATAGCGGTCCGGCGCATCGCCAGAAAGCAAAAAGCCCGCATTTGCGGGCTTTTTTCATGGAACACCGTGCAGCCGATCAGGCGAACGAGTAGAACACCCGGAACTGCACCTTGCGCTCGCCCCAGAACTCGGCGGCGTCGCGGAACACGTCGAGCAGCACCTCTCGCCCTTCCTTGTCGAATTTCTGCGCAAGCGGCAGGCCCTCAAGCACGATCACGAAGCCCGGCTGCGGGCCGGCCTTGTAGATCATGTCGGTCAGGCAATCGGCCAGCGCGTCGAAGTTCTTGCCGAAGTGCTTCGGGAACGTGAACGAGATCGCGATCGTTTCCAGGATCTCCGCCTTGCTGGCGCAATGCGCGCAGTTGGCGTACAGGAAATGCTGGCCGAGATCCGCGGCCGCCTGGGCCAGCTCGGGCACGCGGAAGGCGCGGATCGACTGGACGATGTTCGGACGCACCGTCTTGAACAGGTTCATGGCCCCCTCGCTGGTGCCGTCTGCCCAGCCGGCACCGGTCGGCATGGCCACAGGCGCGGTCGCGGGCGGGAGTTTGTGCGTCAGCTCTTGGCGCGGCATCATCAGCACGTTGTCGTATAGGTTCTGGGCCTGCTGCTGAGCCCGCTGCCAGCCATCTCCGGCGCCGCGCTCTTCGCGGGCGGCAAGGGCGTCGCCCAATCCGAAAATGTCAGTCATCATTTGATTATCCGTTTGAAGCTGTTGTAGTGGTCTTCCGTGTAGTAACAATCGTTGGCAGCGCGTTGTTCCCCGCCGCATACGATCCGCTTGGCTCCCCGGTTCCGGCTTCTGGCACTCTTTACCGTGTATTCGCGGTAATACCCGCGTTCTCTTTGCGGCAGGATGCGTTCGTAGTTGCCGAATCGGGACCCGTCCTTGTCATACAGGAAAGGGCCGCCGGCTTCGATGCGGTCCAGGGTCTGCCGTGCATCGTTGGGCAACTGCTGCACTGCAATGGTTCCCATCCCTTCGGTCTGCGCCTGACGCGCCAGCGTCGGTTGCGCCAGGGCCAGCACCAGCGCCGCGCCCGTCATGGAACGGACGAGCATGCGTGTTGCGTGCCGCATCAGAGGTACTTGGAAACCCACGTTGCTTGTCTTGGTTGAACCGGAAATCGAGCCTGCCGCTGGTTGGGTAGACGATCTGTCCGGGCCACCCTGGCCAGCGCCCTGCGCCACCTGGTCAGGAGCGCGATGGATGCCGGCCGCACCGGGGCGCTCATGGCGAGCGCCTATATCAAAGGCGTAAGGTTACGCGCATGCACGGAATTAATCAATCCCGGTCCACGGGCAGCGCTATTTCTTCAATTGTTTCAATATGTTAAGCGTATGTGTGCGCATACTAACTGTTGGCAGATGGACACAAAAAAAGCCGGGCAAGCCCGGCTTTTCGCCACATTTGTGATGCGACGGATTAACGCTTGGCGGCGGCAGCGTCGACGACGACCAGCGAGGTCATGTTGACGATGCGGCGCACCGTCGCCGACGGCGTCAGGATGTGCACCGGCGCCTTCACGCCCAGCAGGATCGGCCCGATCGCGACGTTATTGCCCGCGGCAACCTTGAGCAGGTTGTACGAGATATTGGCCGCATCGATGTTCGGGCACACCAGCAGGTTGGCTTCGCCCTTGAGCGTGCCGTCCGGCACCAGCTGGTCGCGCAGCTTCTGGTCGAGTGCGCTGTCGCCGTGCATTTCGCCGTCGATCTCAAGCTCCGGGGCGCGATCGCGCAGGATGGCGAGCGTTTCGCGCATCTTGCGGGCCGAAGGCGCCTCGGACGAGCCGAAGTTCGAATGCGACAGCAGCGCGATCTTGGGCTCGATGCCGAAGCGCTTCAGTTCCTCGGCGGCCATCAGCGTGATCTGGGCCAGCTCTTCGGCGGTCGGGTCGACGTTGACGTGCGTATCCACCAGGAAGATCTGGCGGCCCGGCAGCACCAGGCCGTTCATCGCTGCGTAGACCTTGTTGGTGCCGCCCAGCACCTGGTCGATATAGCGCAGGTGCGCCGCGGTGTTGCTGACGGTGCCGCAGATCATGCCGTCGGCCTCGCCCTGCTTGACCAGCATGGCGCCGATCAGCGTGGTGCGGCGGCGCAGCTCCAGCTTGGCGTACTCGGGCGTGATGCCCTCGCGCGCCATCATGCGGTAATAGGCGTCGGAGTAGTCGCGGAAACGCTCATCGTGCTCGGGGTTGACCACGGTGAAGTCCACGCCGGCGCGCAGGCGCAGGCCAAAGCGCTCGATGCGGTGCTGCAGCACGGCCGGGCGGCCAATCAGGATCGGGTTGGCCAGCTTTTCGTCGACGATCACCTGCACCGCTCGCAGCACGCGCTCTTGCTCGCCTTCGGCGAAGACAATGCGCTTCTTGTCCATCTCGACCTTGCGCGCGGCGGCGTAGATCGGCTTCATCAGCGTGCCCGAGTGGTACACGAACTGCTGTAGCTGCAGGCGGTAGGCGTCCATGTCCTCGATCGGACGGGCGGCCACGCCGGACTTCATCGCGGCTTCCGCCACGGCCGGGGCCACCTTGACGATCAGGCGCGGATCGAACGGCTTCGGGATCAGGTACTCAGGGCCGAACGACAGGTCCTGGATGCCATAGGCGGTGGCGACGATGTCGCTCTGCTCCTGGCGTGCCAGTTCGGCCAGCGCGTTGGCCGCAGCGATTTCCATCTCGCGCGTGATGGTGGTGGCGCCGCAATCGAGCGCACCGCGGAAGATGAACGGGAAGCACAGGACGTTGTTGACCTGGTTCGGGTAGTCGGTACGGCCGGTAGCCATCACGGCGTCCGGGCGCACTTCCTTGACCAGTTCCGGCGCGATTTCCGGGTTCGGGTTGGCCAGCGCCAGCACCAGCGGCTTGTCGGCCATGCGCTGGACCATGTCCTGCTTGAGCACGCCCGCGGCGGACAGGCCCAGGAAAATGTCGGCGCCGTCGATCACCTCGGCCAGCTTGCGCTTGTCGGTCTTCTGCGAGAAGCGCGCCTTTTCCGGGTCCATCAGCTCGGTACGGCCTTCATAGACCACGCCGGCCAGGTCCGTCACCCAGATGTTCTCGATGGGCAGGCCGATGTCGACCAGCAGGTCCAGGCAGGCCAGCGCGGCCGCGCCGGCGCCCGAGGCAACCAACTTGACCTTTTTGATGTCCTTGCCGACCACCTTCAGGCCGTTGATGATGGCCGCGGCCACCACGATGGCGGTGCCGTGCTGGTCATCGTGGAAGACGGGGATCTTCATCTTCTCGCGCAGCTTGCGCTCGACGTAGAAGCACTCCGGTGCCTTGATGTCTTCCAGGTTGATGCCGCCGAAGGTCGGCTCCAGCGCAGCGATGATCTGGACCAGCTTCTCGGGGTCCTTCTCGTCGACTTCGATATCGAATACATCGATACCGGCAAACTTCTTGAACAGGCCGGCCTTGCCTTCCATCACCGGCTTGGAGGCCGCGGCACCGATGTCGCCCAGGCCCAGCACGGCGGTGCCGTTGGTGATCACGGCCACCAGGTTGCCGCGCGCGGTGTAGCGGAAGGAGTTGGCCTGATCGACAACGATTTCTTCACAAGCGGCGGCCACGCCCGGCGAGTAAGCCAGGGCCAGGTCGCGCTGGTTCGACAGCGGCTTGGTCGGGGTGACGGAGATCTTGCCGGGGGTCGGAAACTCGTGATACTCGAGCGCCGCTTTGCGCAGCGCCTCACGCTGCTGCTGTTTCAGATCGTCTTGGGACGGGGACTGCTGAGGGCTGGTCATCGGCGCATCTTCCAATCGGTGGAGCCGTCATTGACGTGGCGGGGACGATCGGCGGACCGGCTCCACGTGTCCGCCCTTCTCTTCCTTTGGAACCCCGCATTTTATATAGTGAAATACTATTTCACAATAAGCCTTTTGCTTGGGGCACCTTTGCGTTTCGGTACAATATGCCCCAACCTCGGGGCCAACACCAGCAAGCGTAGCGCCGTCCGGCGGAAGCGGGGTGACCCGCTGCGATCATGGCTGTCATGCGCGGCAGTATCTTGCTGAAACGCCCTTGGCACCCCATCCTGACGCGCTGCGCGCGCCGCGGTCCCCTCAGGCTGCCTCCTGCAACGCCCCGCCACCCCACCTGCTTTCCCGTCCTTGCCGGCCGGGCCACTCCTAGTCCACAGCGATGTCCGACCCTCACCCCGCCCAGCTTTCCGAGTTCGACCTGATCCGCCGTTATTTCACGCGGCCGGTGCGCAAGGCCGCGCTCGGCGTGGGCGACGACTGCGCGCTGATCGAGGGCCGCCCCGGCCACCACCTGGCCATCAGCACCGACATGCTGGTCAGCGGCCGGCATTTCTTCCCGGACGTGGCGCCGCGCGCGCTCGGCCACAAGGCGCTGGCTGTGAACCTGTCCGACCTGGCCGCGATGGGCGCCGAGCCGCGCGCCTTCACGCTGGCCCTGGCGCTGCCCGAGGCCGATCCCGCCTGGCTGGCCGACCTGGCCGAAGGCATGCTGGCGCTGGCGGACGCACATGGCTGCGAACTGGTCGGCGGCGATACCACGCGCGGGCCGCTGACGCTGTCGCTGACGGTGTTCGGCGACGTACCGGTGCGCGCCGCCCTGCGTCGCGATGCCGCACGCCCCGGCGACGATATCTGGATTTCCGGCACGCTCGGCGACGCGCGCCTGGCGCTGGGCGACTGCCGCGGCGAATGGCTGCTGCCCGAGCCTGAGTACAGCCAGGTCCGCCCTCGCATGGACACGCCCACCCCGCGCGTGGCGCTCGGCATGGCGCTGCGCGGCGTGGCGCATGCCGCACTCGATATTTCCGACGGGCTGGTCGGCGACCTCGGCCATATCCTGGCGCGCTCACAGGTCGGCGCGCTGCTGGACGTCGATGCGCTGCCGCGATCGGCGGTGCTGGCCAGCCAGCCGGAGCCGATCCAGCGCGAATGCGTGCTGGCCGGCGGCGACGACTACGAGCTTTGCTTCACGGCCCCGGTGGGCAATCGCGACGCCATCGCCGCGATCAGCGAGCGGCTCGCATTGCCGCTGACACGCGTGGGCACGATCACGCCGGAGCCGGCCCTGCGGCTGGTCGACGGTGCCGGCAACCCGACCCGGTACGAGGGCGCCAGCTTCGACCATTTTGCTTCCCCCTGACACCGGGGCACAGGCGTGTCATGATGCCGGCATCGGCGCGCCGCGCGGGCACGGGAGTCCCGCAACATGCAGCGCAGCCGGCCATAACCATAAGCAGCACCCGCATCACACGAGCCAAATTGATGTCCACCTTGCCTCCCGGGGCCGCGCCGCGCGACCCCGCCCTGACCCTGGAAGCCGGCCAGACCGTCAAGGTCACGCGCCCCACCGCCCGCTTCATGCTGGCGCATCCGGCCCACCTGATCGCGTTCGGCTTCGGCTCCGGCCTGTCGCCCCTCAGCCCCGGCACGGTCGGCACCCTCTATGCCTGGCTGTCGTTCGTGGTGATCTCGCTGTGGCTCGAGCCCACCACCTGGCTGTGGATCATCGGCGGCGGCTTCCTGGTCGGCCTGTGGGCCTGCGCCAAGACCGCGCGCGACATGGGCGTGCACGACCACGGCAGCATGGTCTGGGACGAGATCATTGCCTTCTGGCTGGTGCTGACCTTTGTCACGCCGACCGGGTTCTGGGGCCAGTTCGCCGCCTTCCTGTGGTTCAGGCTGTTCGATATCGCCAAGCCCGCGCCGATCGGCTACTACGACCGCACGCTCAAGGGGCCGGGCCTGCGCGGCGGCTTCGGCGTGATGTTCGACGATATCTTTGCCGCCTTCTACACCCTGCTGGTGTTTGCGCTGTGGCGCTCGTTCTGAGCCAACCCGCCACGATCCGCGCGCATCGCCCACTTATTTCTAATAATTTACCCCCGAGCCCATCATGTCCGTCAGCCGCCTGCTCGACCAGCTCGCCATCCAGGCCGGCGTCGCCCTTGCCGACAAATCGCTGATGCTGGCCACCGCCGAATCCTGCACTGGCGGGCTGGTGGCGGCCGCCATCACCGATGTATCGGGCTCGTCCGGCTGGTTCGAGCGCGGCTTCGTCACCTATTCCAACGAAGCCAAGAGCACCATGCTGGGCGTGCCGGCCAAACTGATCCGCGACCACGGCGCGGTCAGCGAGGAAGTGGCGCATGCCATGGCCGAGGGCGCGCTGCTGAACAGCCGCGCCCAGGTGTCGCTGTCGATCACCGGCGTGGCCGGGCCCAACGGCGGCACGCCGGAAAAGCCGGTGGGGATGGTGTGCTTCGGCTGGAGCAACCGCATTACGACCCTTACCGAAACGCAGCGCTTTCGTGGCGACCGCGGGCAGATCCGCCGCCAGGCGGCGGAGCATGCGATGCGGGGGCTGCTGGAGCTGCTGCGAAACGAGGCCTGACACCGCCGACACCAGCCCCTGCACCACCAAATAAAAAACCGCGCCGTTCCCGGTCGCGGTTTTTTTCTGCCCTGCCACCCGGCCTCAGCCGTGGCGATAGCGGTTGATCGTCTCCCGCGTCTGCAGCGCGACATTGCGCGCCGCCGTGGCAAAGTCCTTCTCGCGGCTGGCGTAGAGAATGGCACGCGACGAATTGATCATCATCCCCGTGCCATCCGCCGTGCGCCCGGCCTTGACCGTGGCCTCGATATCCCCGCCCTGTGCGCCGATCCCCGGAATCAGCAGCGGCATATCGCCTACGATCTGCCGCACCCGCGCGATCTCGTTCGGGAACGTCGCCCCCACCACCAGCCCCATCTGTCCGGTGGTGTTCCAGCGCTCGCGCGCCGCCTCGGCCACCAGCTGGTACAGCGGCTTGCCGTCGACCTGCAGGAACTGCACGTCGGAGCCGCCCGGGTTGGAGGTGCGGCACAGCACGATCACGCCGCGGCCCGGATAGGCCAGGTACGGCTGCATCGAATCGAAACCCATGTACGGACTGACCGTGACCGCGTCGGCCTTGTAGCGCTCAAAGGCCTCCAGCGCATAGTGCTCGGCGGTCGAGCCGATATCGCCGCGCTTGGCGTCCAGGATCACCGGGATGCCGGGGTGGGCATCGTGGATGTAGTGGATCAGCTGTTCGAGCTGGTCCTCGGCGCGCTGTGAATGGAAGTACGCGATCTGTGGCTTGAACGCGCAGACCAGGTCGGCGGTAGCGTCGACGATCTCGCGGCAGAACGAGAAGATGGCGCCGCCCGCCCCGGTCAGGGACAGCGGCAGCTTCTGCGGGTCAGGATCGAGCCCGACGCACAGAAGGGAATCGTTGCGCTGCCAGGCGGCAGCAAGCTGCTCGGTGAAAGTCATGGGTACTCGGTATTCCTGGTGGCGCCGGCGCCCCACAGGATCGGCCGGCGCGGTTGGCTGCAGCGGCGTGAAAACCATTCATCCCTTGCAGCATATGTCGCTTCCGGCGATTTTACCCGCTGCGTGCTATCGTTTTCCGCTTCCTCTCAAAACAAAGAGCGGCATCGCGCACAGCCAGCCGCCCTCCCTCCATGTCTCTCGATCGCCGCGGTATTTTCCTGCTTATCGTCCTTACGCTTGCCTGGGGCATCAACTGGCCCATCATGAAGGTAGGGGTGGCGCACTTCCCGCCCCTTGGTTTCCGGCTGCTGTGCATGGCCGGCGGCCTGCTGGCGCTGGGCCTGGCGCTGCGGCTGCGTGGCGACTCGCTGGCGGTACCGCGCCGCGAATGGGGCACGGTGTTCCGCCTGGCCCTTCCCAACATGGTGGTCTGGCACCTGTTTGCCATCGTCGCGGTCAAGATGCTCTCGTCGGGCCGGGCCGCCATCCTCGGCTACACCATGCCGATCTGGGCGGTGGTGTGGGGCCTGGTGTTCTTTCGCGAGCGCATCAGCGGCTGGGCCTGGTTCGGCATCGGCTGCGCGCTGACCGGCACCGTGCTGCTGCTGTCGGGCGAGATCAGCGCGCTGACCGGCAGCCCCGCCGGCACGCTGCTGATGCTGCTCGCCGCGGCCGGCTGGGGCTTTGGCACCCAGCTGATGAAACGCACCCAGACCAGCGTGCCGATCGGCGCCATGACCTTCTGGATGCTGGCGATCACGCTGCCGTTCCTGCTAGCCGGCTCGCTGCTGCTGGAAGACGGCTGGCGCATGCCCACGGCAGTCGAATGGGGGGCGATCGCCTACAACGCGGTGGTGGTCTTCGCCTTCTGCCACCTGGTCTGGTTCGGGCTGGCGCGCAGCCTGCCGCCGGTGGTGTCGAGCCTGTCGATCATGTTCATCCCGGTGGTCGGGGTGTTCTCGGGCATGTGGCTGCTGGACGAGCAGCCGCACTGGCAGGACTATGCGGCGATCGTGCTGATGTTCCTGGCCTTGTCTTCGGTGATGCTGGCGCCGCTGCTGTGGCGCCGGTTGCGGGGCGCCATGGGGTGACGCCGCGGCGACGGGGGCCTAGCACAACGGCAGGCCGCGGACGCGGAGATTTCACTTAACAAGCCACCCTTCGTTGGGCTACACTCGCGGCCATCACAATCCCGGAGAAATTACGTGGGCAGTAGCATCGGGTGTTCGAGTTGCCGCAGCAGCGCTGCGACCTCTGCGAATGCCATGTCACTGCGGGCTGCGTAACGACGACCCGCCCGGAGCACCCGGCTCCGCGCCTCGTCGGCCTCGCCCGCAGCAGAACACTGCGGGCGAGTGTCTTTCCGTGCCACCGGCGGCGCCATCCATGCGCGCCGCATCGTTACGGATCTTCCCTCTCCCGGCTAGCCAGCCAACCCAGGCAAACGCCATCGCCTTGTACCGCTTGTGCCGAACGGCAGGCGCGGCACAGCGCGATCACGCTTGCCCGTGGCCCGGCCATTGCGGCTGCGTTGCAGCATAGCGCAAGGCCATGCAGGGCATGACGGAGCACCTGGGATGCGGCGAGCCGCCTGCGCTTGTCTTCGCGCTTGTCTTTGTTTTTCGTCGCAATCAGTAATAAGGAATCCCGGGGATGATCAACCTGTTCGTCCTGCAGAAAGGCCGGCTCGCCCAGGAGCAGGTCGACGAGCGCAATGAGCTGCTGCAACACAAGCCAATCTGGATCGACGTCGTCAATCCCGACGACGAAGAGCTGAACTGGATCAAGGAAGCCTACGGCGTCGCCCTTCCCGAACTGGAAGACCTCGGCGACCTGGAGGCATCGGCGCGCTACTTCGAGGGCGAGGACGAGAATATCCATATCCGCACCGACTTCCTGCTGGACGAGGAAGAGGTGTCGCGCAACGTGCGCGTGGCCTTCGTGCTGACGCGCGACGTGCTGTTCTCCATCCACGACGAAGACCTGCCGGTGTTCCGGCTGGTGCGGTTGCGCGCGCGCATGCGCCCGGGCTCTGTGCGCAATGCCAAGGACGTGCTGATGGACCTGTACGCGACCGACGCCGAGTACTCCGCGGATTCGATCGAGGAAGTCTACGAACGCCTGGAAGAAGCCAGCCGCCGCGTGCTGGCCGAGAACGTGACCGATGCCGCCGCGGCCGACGTGCTGGAAACCATCGCCCGCGAGGAAGACTTGAACGGGCGCATCCGCCGCAACGTGATGGACACGCGCCGCGCAGTGTCCTTCCTGATGCGCAGCCAGCTGCTGTCGGCCGAACAGCAGGACGAGGCGCGCCAGATCCTGCGCGATATCGACTCGATCGAGAACCACACCGCGTTCCTGTTCGACAAGATCAACTTCCTGATGGACGCGACCGTCGGCTTCATCAACATCAACCAGAACAAGATCATCAAACTGTTCTCGGTGGTGTCGGTGGCGCTGATGCCGCCCACGCTGATCGCCAGTATCTACGGCATGAACTTCAAGTTCATGCCGGAGTTGGACTGGGCCGCAGGGTATCCGTGGGCGATTGCGCTGATGGCGGTGTCGGCGGCGATTCCGCTGGTGTATTTCCGCCGCAAGGGCTGGCTTAGCTGACGCCGGGGGGCGTCAGTCCGGCAAGGTGGCCGCCCCCATCCGCCGCGCGATGATCCCCGCCTTGGCGCGGAAATTCACGCGCACATTAGCGCAGTATTCCTTCTTGTCGAAGCACTTGGGCGCCGGCAGCGCCGCGGCCAGGCGTGCGGACTGGCCCACGCTGAGCTTGTCCGCCGTGGTGCGGAAGTAGTGCTGCGCCGCGGCCTGCGCGCCGAACACGCCCTCGCCCCACTCCACCGAATTGAGGTAAATCTCGTAGATGCGCTGCTTGTCGAGCCAGAACTCGAGCATCCACGTGATCGCCAGCTCCTGGCCTTTGCGCAGGTAGTGCTGCTCGGAGGACAGGAACAGGTTCTTGGCCAGCTGCTGCGTGATGGTCGACCCGCCCCGCACGATGCGCCCGCGCTTCTTGTTGCGCTCCCAGGCGTCGAGCATGGCGTCCAGCTCATAGCCCGGGTGGTTGACGAAGTCGGCGTCCTCGCTGGCGATCACCGCGCGCTTGAGATTGCGCGAGATGCGATCGTACGGTACCCATTGCCGGTCGATGCCGCAGTTCCACACGTTGAGGCCGCACAGCCGCCAGCGCTCGGCGCGCATGAACGTGGTCGTCGACGGGTTGATGTATTGCCAGCTTGCGATCTGCACGAAGAAGAACAACTGCATCGCCACCACGCCCGCCGCCACGCAGCCCAGCAGGTAGCCGAGCCAGCGGACCGGGTTGAGCACCGTCCGTGCAGGGGCTGCGCCGCGGCTGGCGCTGGCCGTGCGGTTGCGGTTGGCCACGGCTGGCGGCGCCCCGGTCAGCCCTTGCGTTCGGCCTGCAGCGCGGCGCGCAGCTCGGCCAGCACGGGGGCGGTGCGGGGGCGCACGCCGCGCCAGATGTAGAAGGCTTCGGCGGCCTGCTCGACCAGCATGCCCAGGCCGTCGCTGGTACGCGCGCCGCAGCCCGCGGCGAACTGCAGGAACACCGTGGGCTCGGCGCCGTACATCATGTCGTAGGCGAGCACGCCTTCGCCCAGCAGCAGCTCGGGCACCGGCGGCACTTCGCCATGCAGGCTGCTGGACGAAGCGTTAATCACGACGTCGCAGGCCTCGTCCTCGGACAGGCCTTCAAGCGCATCGAGCCCGCCGCCCCACAGCTCCACGCCGTACTGGTCGGCGGCTTCGACAAACTCTTCCAGCATGTCGCTGGCGCGCGAGGCGGTGCGGTTGGCCACCACGATGCGCGACGGCCGGCATTCGATCAGCGGCAGCATCGCGCCCATGGCCGCGCCGCCCGCACCCAGCAGCAGCACGCGCTTGCCTTCGATCAGCGTGTCGAGGTTGTCCTGGATATCGCACACCAGGCCGATGCCGTCGGTGTTGTCGCCGTGGATCAAACCCTCTTCGATCCACAGCGTGTTGACCGCGCCGGCGGCTTCGGCGCGCTCGGTCAGGCGGTCGGCCAGGTCATAGGCTTCGAGTTTGAACGGCACGGTCACGTTGCAGCCGTAGCCGCCGTCGGCAAAGAACTTGCGCACGGTGTCGGCAAACCCGTCCAGCGGCGCCTCCAGGCGGTCGTATTGCACGGCCTCGCCGGTCTGGCGCGCAAAGGCGGCGTGGATCGCCGGCGAGCGGCTGTGCGCGACGGGGTTGCCGATCACCACATAGCGATCGGACGTGGGCTGGGAGGAATCAGTGGAAGCAGTGGATGTCATCAGCGTGCCTGCAAGCGGGTTTCCAGCCCGCTGCGCGAAAACTTGAAAGTGGAAATGACTTCGAGGATGTCCTGGCGCGCCGCCATTTCCGCCGTGAACGCGCCGAACGGCGCGGCCGCGCGCACGATCGCCACGGCCTGGCGGTCCAGCGCGGGATCGCCCGAACTCTTGACCACGTCGATGGCATCGACGTTGTAGCCGTCGCGGTTGTAGCCGAGCTTGCCCAGCCGGTTGACGTTGATCACCAGGATCAGCTGGCCGTACAGCGGCTTGCCGTTGCGTTGCGGGAAATCGGTGGTACCGCGCGCCTCGATCTTGCGGCGCAGCCGGTCGTAGTACTGCGCGTAGTCGACCGCCTGCGCGCTGGTGGCGGTGAGCTGGAAGCGCTTGGGCCGCTTGGCGTACTGGTCCAGGTTGCGGCCGATCTCGGCCTCGAGCTTGGCCATCTCGTCGGCCGAGGTGCGCTCGTCCTGGCCGCGCTGCGGGGCGTCCTCGCGCCTCTCGCCGGGCTTGAGCGGCTGGTTGCGCACCGCCGGCGCGGGTTCGCGCGCCTGGGTCAGCAGGCGCTGCTGCTCCTGTTCGAGCTGCTCGACGCGGCGCTGCACCTGGCGCACCAGGTCGCCTTCCTGTGTCACGGTCTGAGCCGGCAGCGGCGTGCTGGCACGCTGCTGGTCATGGTCGCCGCCGCCGTCCAGGTTGGCCTGCGCCAATGCGGTCGGGTTGCGCGGCTTCTGCGCCGATTTGGCGTTGACCAGCACCACGTCCAGCGCGGCATCGCTGCGCTTGATCTCGAACACCTCGGGCGCGGCGATCCGCACCATCAGCAGCACCGCATGTACGGCCAGGGAAACGGCCAGCGCCTTGGCCAGCGTACTGCTGTTGTGCCACCTGGCATGCCACCAGTGGCGGGGAGCGGCGAAAGCGGCGTTCACGATGGATGGATGAGGGCTCGGAGGGCTGGGTGCACGGACTGGCCGGGACGGGAGGGGACCGGCAGGCCATGGCAAACCGGGGCCCGCAGGCCCCGGATCAGACTGGCATTGTAAGTGAGCGCCGTCGATTTCCGAAGGCTTCAGCCCGCCGCCGGGCCGCCGGTGTCGCGCTGGGCCGACGGCTCGCCGTTCTCGTCATTGCCGTCCGCGCCCGCGGGTTCCTCCGGCGCCTCGTCCGACACCCCGGCGGCCTGCTCCGCGGCTTGCTCGGCCGCCAGCTCCGCCGCGGCCTCGGCAGCGGCTTCGGCCGACACTTCAGCGGCTTCCTCGTCGCTTTCCAGCTCTTCCTCGGGCAACTCGCCTTCTCCGGCAAAGACTTCCAGCACGCGGCACGACACCTCCAGCGTGATCTCGTCGGTCTCGCCGATCTCCAGCAGCACCTGGGTGCCGCGCTGCGCCTGGGCCAGCTCGGGCACGCGCGTGACCAGCGGGATCTCGGTGAAGCGCACCGCGCCTTCCTTGAGCACCGAGGCCATCATGCGCTCGCGCTTTTCCTGCTTGAGCCAGCGCAGGCACCAGTAGCGCTCCATGGTCGACTGGTGGTCGGCATAGGCGGCATAGGTGCCTTCGAAGTCGGCCACCGCGGCCAGCAGGTCGGCGTCCTTGGGCTTGAACGGCGCCACCAGCTTGGCGGTCACGCCGTGCTGGGCCACCGCCAGGATCTGCCACTGGTTGACCAGGTCGACATAGCGGCGCAGCGGCGAGGTGCTCCACGCGTACTGCGCCACGCCCAGCCCCTCGTGCGGCGCCGGATAGGTCTGCATGCGGGTGCGGTGCATGCCCCACGCCTTCTGCGTGCGGTAGATGCCCGGCACGCCCTGGTCGGCCAGCAGCTTGCCCCAGGTGCTGTTGGCCAGGATCATCAGCTCGGCCACGATCTTGTCCAGCGGCGAGCCGCGCTTGCGCTGCTCGATGCGCACGCGCTGGCTGCCGTCGGCCTGGTCGTCGAGGTAGAAGTTGAAGTCGGCGCGGTTGTGCGTCTCGGGACGCAGGCCGCTGGCCAGGCGCGCCTTCTGGCGCTCGTCGTACAGGTAGCCGGCAAAGTGCCAGAGCTGCGTCAGCGCGTCGCGGAACGGGTAGTCGCCGGTGCCCTGTGAGAGCGAGGCCTCGGTGATGACGTCGTCCAGCAGGTTGTGGCGCAGGTTGGCGGCGATCGGCACCATCTCGGCGCGGGTCTCGCTGCCGGTGATGAGCCACACGCTCGGGTCCACCGTCACGTACAGCGACAGTGCCGGGCATACGCGGCCTTCCTGCAGCGTGTAGCGCTCCACCACCGGGTCGGGCAGCATGGTGATCTTGTCGCCCGGGAAGTAGACCGTGGACAACCGCTGGCGTGCGATCGCGTCGAGCGGCTCGCTACGGCGGATGCCCAGCGCGGGCGCGGCGATATGGATGCCGATGCGCAGCTTGCCGTCGGCCAGCTTCGTCACCGACAGCGCGTCGTCGATCTCGGTGGTGGTGACGTCGTCGATCGAAAACGCTTCCACCTCCGCCACCGGCAGGTCGGCGGGCGGCTCGGGCACGTCGGTATCCGGGAAGCCGGTGCCCTTGGGGAAGCACTCGGCCAGGAACTTGGCCTCATGCAGCGCGCGCGGGCTGGCCACGCCGCCGGCGGCGACCATCAGCCGCATCGGCGTCATGCCCAGCGCGGTGCAGGCCGCGTCCATGGCCTTGAATTCCAGGCTGTTCTTGTCTGGCTTGAACAGGAGCTGCAGCACCTTGTTGCGGAACGATTCCGGCAACGTCAGCGCCTTGAGCTGGTCTTCGTATTCGGCCTGCACCAGCGCCTGCTGGCGCTTGCGCTCGAGCGCGGCCAGCGCCGCCTTGAGCTGGTCTTCGGGCGCGCGCTGGTAGCGGCCGCGCCCCTTGCGGCGGAAGTACACCGGGTTGCCGTGCAGCGCCATCGCCAGCGCCGCCTGCTGCACCGCGCCGGGTTCGGCGCCGTAGTATTCGGCGGCCAGCTCGGCGAAGCCGAACTCGGCCTCGGGCGCGCATTCCCACAGGAAGTCCAGGTCGATCTCCGCCACCATGTCGCCGGTCTGGCGCACCAGCTCGATCGCCGACGGCTGCGCAAACTGCAGCAGCACGTCGCGGGACTTGACCTTGGTGCGCTTGCCGGCCGGCAGCTCCACCTGGTAGGCCTCGCCCTGCTGGTTCAGCACGGTGCCGGCGCGGATTTCGCCGCCTTCTTCGAACAGCAACTGCATCGATCGGTACTTTCAGAAATGCGCGGAACCGCATCGGGGCCGCCAGGGGCGGCGCTGGAGCGGTTCCTGTAGGAGAAATGGTGCGGACGGTGCGGACCGGCGAACGAATACGCGGCTGGTCCGGGCTGGTCCGCGCAGGGCGCGCAAGCTGCGCGCCGGGGCGCCCCCCGTAGCATTACGGGCGTGGCCGCAGACCTGGAATGATACCGCACCCCCGGTCCTGCGCCCGGCCGGCGCCGCTTTGGACGCCCCGCCGGGGCGCATCGGGGAGGCCAGGCCTCAGAGCGACATGCCGCCGCTGGCCTCGATCGCCACGCCGTTGACGTAGCTGGCGTCGTCGCTGGCCAGGAAGGCGTAGATGCTGGCGATCTCGGCCGGCTCGGCCAGGCGGCGCAGCCAGCACGACGACTTCATGCCGTCGAGCACCTTCTCCGGCACGGTCTTCAGGATCTCGGTATTGACGAAGCCCGGGCACACCGCGTTGACGCGCACGCCCTTGGGCCCCAGCTCGCGCGCCCAGGTCTTGGTAAAGCCGATCACGCCGAACTTGCTGGCCGCGTAGTTGGTCTGGCCGAAGTTGCCGTACAGGCCGACCACGCTCGACGCGTTCAGGATCACGCCCCGGCCCTGTTCGGTCATGATGGTGGCGACGGCCTGGGCGCAGTTGAACACGCCCTTCAGGTTGACGTCGATCACGGCGTCGAACTGCGCCTCGGTCATCTTGACCAGGCGCGCATCCTTGGTGATGCCGGCGTTGTTGACCAGGATATCGATGCGGCCATGCGCGGCAATCGCCGCCGCGACCATGGCGTCGACCTCGTCGCGCCGGGTCACGTCGACCCGGTAAGCCGACACGGTGGCGCCGGTGGCGGCCAGCTTGTCGGCGGCCTCGCGCACGCGCGCCTCCTGCACGTCGCACAGCACGACGATGGCACCGTCGGCGGCAAAGCGCTGCGCGGTGGCAAACCCGATACCGGCGGCGGCACCGGTGATGATGGCAACCCGTCCCTGCAATCTCATCTTGTTTTATCTCTTCGCTTCGGTAGTGCGTGTGAAAACGGGGCCGCGGTCTTTGATGCGCGCAAGCGCGCCCGCCCCGGTCCCCGGGGATGGCCGCGACAGCAGGTCCGGCAAGAAGACCTCTGTCACGAGCATGACGCCGTCGCCGCGCCGGAATACCGAGCGCCGCGCCGGCAGCATGGGCAACGGCCCCATGGCCGGCAGCACGCGCTGCAGCGCCTGGCGCAGCGGATGGTGCGGCAGCAGCCGCGCAAACTGGAAGGGGTCGCGCTCGACCGCCGGATCGACGAACAGCCGCCCGCCCAGCGGGCGCTCGCCCAGCCCGCGCAGGAACGGCCAGTCGCGGCGCGCATGGCGCTGGCGCACCACGGTGTGGGCAAATACGGCGGGGATATCGTCGCAGATCAGCAGCACCTCACGCGTCAGCGCGGGGGTGCGGTTGCCCTGCCCCAGCGCCTGCCATTCGTCGGCCAGCGGCCGCAGCGGGCGCTGCTGCAGGCGGGCCACGCGAAAGCGCTCCGACGCGGCCACCAGCCGCGCGGTCAGCGAGCCGTCATCGCCGGTCACCCAGCGCCGCAGGTTGGGCGTGATGGCAGCATCGAAAGGCAGGTGCGAACTCCAGCCACAGCGGCGCGCGGACTGCGCGCTCATGCCGGGCTTGCGCTTGCCGGCACCTTGCCGTCCGGGCCATAGCCGCAGAAGGCGAGCACATCGTCGACGTAGTCGGCAAATTCGCTGATGCCGTGGTCGCTGCCCTCGATGACGCGCATCTTCGCGCCGGGGCAGGCGGCCACCATTTCACGGTAGTCCAGCACCTCATCGCCGGTGGCGGCGATCAGGTAATAGCGTTCGGGGCGGGTGATGGTGTCCACGCGCAGGTCCAGCAACTCCCGCAGGTGGCGCCGCTCGACCCTGACCGAGCCGCCGCCATGCCATAGCGGCTGCTCGCCCAGGTATTGCTCCAGGTCGGTCCACGGATGGATAGCCGGGTTGAGCAGCACGGTCTTGCAGCCGTAGCGCTCGCCCAGCCAGCGCGCATAGAAGCCGCCCAGCGACGAGCCGACGATGGCGATTTCCTGGTCGCCGCCGGCCTGCGCGGCGCTCTTCGCGGCACGAATGGCGGCCTCAGCCTGCGCGATGGCCATTTCCGGCGAGACATTGAGCGTGGGGCAGGCGTAGTAGCGCCCCACGCCCCACTCGCGCATGCGCTCCTGCACCAGCCGGGCCTTGAACGACTGCGGCGAGGAGCGGAATCCGTGCAGGTATAGCAGCATGGTGGTCCTTCGCGTCGGTCAGCGCTGGGCCAGCGCGTCCAGCAGCTTCTGGTGCACGCCACCGAAGCCGCCGTTGCTCATTACCAGCACGTGGTCGCCCGGCTGAGCCGCGGCGCGCACGACCTGCACCAGCTCCGCCAGGTCCTGGAATGCGCCGGCCTTGGCGCCAAGCGGCGCCAGCGATTCGGCCAGGTCCCAGCCGAGCGCGTCCTTGCCCGCCGGAGCGCCGTAGCCGAACACCAGGTCGGCCTGCTCCAGGCTGGCCGGCAGCTGGGCCTTCATCACGCCCAGCTTCATGGTATTGGAGCGCGGCTCCAGCACGGCCAGGATGCGGGCATTGCCGACACGGCGGCGCAGTCCTTCCAGCGTGGTCTGGATCGCGGTCGGGTGGTGGGCGAAGTCGTCGTAGACAGTCACGCCATTGACCACGCCGCGCACTTCCATGCGGCGCTTGACGTTGGCGAAGCGCCCGAGCGACTCGATCGCCTGCGCCACCGGCACGCCGACGTGGCGCGCGGCCGCGATCGCCGCCAGCGCATTCATGCGGTTGTGGGTGCCCTGCAGGTCCCACACCACGGTGCCGACGACGGCATTGCCAAACCAGACGTCGAAGGCATCCTTGCCGGGCGCAGCCTTGGCGCCGGCCGCATCGCTCTCGCGCCAGTCGCCTACACCGAACTGCTCGACCTCGCTCCAGCAGCCGCGCTCGAGCACGCGGGCCAGGCTCTCTTCCACGCCGTTGACCACCAGCCGGCCCTGGCCGGGCACGGTGCGCACCAGGTGGTGGAACTGGGTCTCGATCGCCGTCAGATCGGGGAAGATGTCGGCGTGATCGTATTCCAGGTTGTTCAGGATCGCCGTGCGCGGGCGGTAGTGGACGAACTTGCTGCGCTTGTCGAAGAAGGCGGTGTCGTACTCGTCGGCCTCGATCACGAAGAAGTCGGATTCGGTCACGCGCGCTGAAATGCCGAAGTTCTGCGGCACCCCGCCCACCAGGAAGCCCGGGTTGTAGCCGGCATCCTCCAGGATCCAGGCCAGCATCGAGGTGGTGGTGGTCTTGCCGTGCGTGCCGGCCACGGCCAGCACCCACTTGCTTGCCAATACGTGCTCTCCCAGCCATTGCGGGCCGGAGACATAAGGCAGGTTGCGGTCGAGGATGGCTTCCATTAGCGGATTGCCGCGCGAGACCACATTGCCGATCACGAACAGGTCCGGCTCCAGCGACAGCTGGGCGGGGTCGAAACCTTCGATCAGCTCGATCCCTTGCGCCTCGAGCTGGGTGCTCATCGGCGGGTAGACATTGGCATCGCAGCCGGTGACGCGGTGACCGGCCTGCTTGGCCAGCACCGCCAGGCCGCCCATGAAGGTGCCGCAGATGCCAAGGATATGAATATGCATGGGTTCCCGGAAAGACATGAAGCAGGCCGGCGAACTCGGCCTGGGGACTCGGCACCCGGCGGCGCGCGCGGCGGTTTTGTGCCGCTGGCGAGGCCGGGCAGGAAGCCCACGATTGTACCCGAGCGCCGGCGGCCCTCGCTGCACTGCGGCAGCATGCGGGCACCTGCCGCGGGGGCGTGCTCCGGTATCATGGGGCATGACCCGACGTACCCAGCTTGACCCCTCCCGCCTGCGCGACGAGATCGCCCAGGCCGCCGCCCGCATGATCGCCGAGGACGGTGCCGACTACGCCACCGCCAAGCGCAAGGCCGCGCGCCAGCTGCTGGGCGAACAGCGCGTGCCCGGCGAATGGCTGCCGGACAACGAACAGATCGAAGCCGAGGTGCGCGCCTACCAGGCGCTGTTCCATGCCGAGACCCAGCCCCGCATCCTGGCGCTGCTGCGCCGGCTGGCGGTACTGGCGATGGAAGACCTGGCGCCGTTCCGGCCCTACCTGGTCGGCGCGGTGCTCAACGGCACCGCCACCGAGCACTCTGATATCTATCTGCAGTGCTTCTGCGACAGCCCCAAGGACGCGACGCTGCACCTGCTTAACGCCGGGGTGGACTTCGAAACCAGCGAGAGCCGCCACTTCGGCGGCCGCGGCGAGGTCGAGACCCTCAGCTTCCTGTGGAAGGGCCAGTGGCCCGACCGCCGCGAGGCCAGGCTGCTGGCCGGCGAAGTGCGCGCGGAACTGGGGGCGCCGGTGGGTATCCATATTGCGCTGTATGATGCCGTCGACGAACGCGGCGCCGTGCGGGCCGACGCCTCCGGGCGCTTGGCACGCGCGGACGTGCAGGCGGTGCGTGCGCTGATGGACAAGGCCGACGAGGCCGAACCGGACTGACGCCGGCCGCTCCAACCATCACCCGACACCATGCGCCCCCGTTGGTGCGCCCAACTGACTCCTTGGTCCAGGCCATCCCATGACTGAAACCGTTTCCTCGCCCGCCCGCCGCTCCCGCCTCTGGCTGTGGATCGGGGTTGCCGTGGTCGCCTGCGTCGCCGGCGCGCTGGCCGGCCATTTCGTGTTCTCGCCCAAGCCCGCCGGCGACCAGGCGGTGGAGACCTTCTTCCAGACCCGCCTGCCTGATGCCGCCGGGGCCGACCTGGACCTGGGCAAGCTGCGCGGCAAGACCGTGGTGGTGAACTTCTGGGCACCATGGTGCGGCCCCTGCGTGGAAGAGATGCCCGAACTGACCGCGCTGCATGAGGAATACAAGAACCGGCAGGTGGAGTTTGTCGGCATCGGCATCGATTCCGCCGCCAACATCCAGCAGTTCACCAGGAAGGTACCGGTAGCCTACCCGCTCGCCGTGGCGGGTTTCGCCGGTACCGAGCTGTCGCGCAATTTCGGCAATAGTGCCGGGGGCCTGCCCTATACCGTGGTGATCAACCCGGACGGCTCGGTGAAGTACCGCAAGATGGGGCGGGTCACCGCCGAGGAATTGCGGGCAGTCCTGCCGCGCACATGACGACATTCTTCCGTGAACTCCGCTGAATTTCGGATTTCTTCGGCGATTTCTGTCAGCTGGCGCATCAAACCCGGCGAAAGTGCTTAAAACGGCATTGGAGTACGACTGAATGCCGCCCGGCCTTGTATCGCCCGCTAGACAAATCACTCTAAGCTACGGTAATCTCCGCGCAATTTCGTTGATCTGGTCGAGCCGCCGTGACTGCAACCCGCTCCCTCCGTCGCTCAGCCCGCTACCGCAAGGTGCTGGTCCTCCATGGGCCGAACCTCAACCTGCTGGGCACACGCGAGCCGGAGACCTACGGGCACACGACGCTTGCCGATATCGACGCGGCCCTGGCCGAACGTGCCACAAAGGCCGGTATTTCGCTGGCATCGTTCCAGTCCAACCATGAAGGGGCGCTGGTCGACCGCATCCACGCCGCACGCGCGGAAGGCGTCGACTTCATCGTTATCAACCCCGCGGCCTATACGCATACCAGCGTGGCGCTGCGCGATGCGCTGGCCGGCGTGGCGATCCCCTTCGTCGAGGTGCACCTGTCGAACGTGCACCGCCGCGAGAGCTTCCGCCACCACTCCTACTTCTCCGACGTAGCGGTCGGGGTGATCTGCGGACTGGGCTGGCAGGGTTACCTGCTGGCGCTGGACTATGCGCTGGCCCAGGAGCAGCCGCCGCCAGGGAGTTCGGGGAGCTGACCCCCGCCAGATTTATTTGAATACATGCGCGCGCGCCGCCTGGCGGCCTGCGCCCGTTGCGTGTGCTTCGGCACGGCGGGCGCGGATCCCTGGTGGCCGCCACAACGATTTCTTCCGCCGCGGCCGTTCCCGGCAGCGGCCGGACAACCCGATTCAGGAGGATAAAAAGATGGACCTGCGCAAGCTGAAGACGCTTATCGACCTGGTGGCCGAATCCGGCATCTCCGAGCTGGAAGTCACCGAAGGCGACGGCAAGGTACGCATCGTCAAGCAACCGCCGCAAGTCATCGCCGCGCCGATGGCCATGCCGCAGATGCAGGCGCTGCCGGCCGCCCCGGCCGCAGCCCCGGTCGGCGCTGCGCCGGCTGCCGAGCCGGCTGTCCAGCTGCCCGCCGGCCATGTGGTGA
Organism: Cupriavidus sp. DF5525; assembly: GCF_040149425.2. Lineage (NCBI taxonomy): Bacteria > Pseudomonadati > Pseudomonadota > Betaproteobacteria > Burkholderiales > Burkholderiaceae > Cupriavidus > Cupriavidus sp. DF5525. Next base: position 3,941,993 of record NZ_CP168265.1, read on the forward strand.
CCTCGCCGATGGTGGGCACGTTCTACCGTGCGCCCTCCCCCGGCGCCGCGCCCTTCGTCAACGTCGGCGACACCGTCAAGGAAGGCCAGACCGTCTGCATCATCGAAGCCATGAAGCTGCTCAACGAAATCGAGTGCGACAAGGCCGGTGTCATCAAGGAAATCCTGGTCGAAAACGGCCAGGCAGTGGAATACGGCCAGCCGCTGTTCGTCATCGGCTGATCCCCACCGGGATGCCGCGCCGCATGCTGCCATTGGCCACTCGCGTGGCCACCAGGCAGCACCGGCGCGGTCCGCTAATGGCGTTTCGTGACGCCGGGGACGCTGTGGGCATCGCGGCCCGTTCCGTGCAGTTCCATGCAGTTCCGCGCAGTATTGCGGCCACGACGGCTACCCGCCCTGCGGCCGCGCGCCCGATGTGCCTTTCCGGCACGCAGCGGGACCGCTCCTGTTCTCGCAGAGAGAGACCATGTTTGAAAAAATTCTGATCGCGAACCGCGGCGAAATCGCTCTACGCATCCAGCGCGCCTGCCGCGAACTGGGCATCAAGACGGTCGTGGTGTACTCCGAGGCCGACAAGGAGGCCAAGTACGTGCGCCTGGCCGACGAAGCCGTCTGTATCGGCCCGGCCCCGTCGCCGCTGTCTTACCTCAATATGCCCGCCATCATCTCGGCCGCCGAGGTGACCGACGCGCAGGCCATCCACCCCGGCTACGGCTTCCTGTCGGAGAACTCCGACTTCGCCGAGCGCGTGGAGAAATCCGGCTTCGTCTTTATCGGCCCCACCGCCGACAGCATCCGCCTGATGGGCGACAAGGTCTCGGCCAAGCAGTCCATGATCAAGGCCGGCGTGCCGTGCGTGCCCGGCTCGGACGGCGCCCTGCCCGACGATCCCAAGGAAATCCTGGCGACCGCACGCCGCGTGGGCTACCCGGTGATCATCAAGGCCGCCGGCGGCGGCGGTGGCCGCGGCATGCGCGTGGTGCACACGGAAGCCGCGCTGATCAACGCCGTCAACATGACGCGCGAAGAGGCCGGTCGCGCCTTCGGCAATCCCGAGGTCTACATGGAGAAGTTCCTCGAGAACCCGCGCCATGTGGAAATCCAGATCCTTGCCGACCAGCACCGCCAGGCAATCTGGCTGGGCGAGCGCGACTGCTCGATGCAGCGCCGCCACCAGAAGGTGATCGAGGAAGCGCCCGCGCCGCACATCCCGCGCCGCCTGATCGAGCGCATCGGCGACCGCTGCGCCGAGGCCTGCAAGAAGATGGGCTACCGCGGCGCCGGCACCTTCGAGTTCCTGTACGAGAACAACGAGTTCTACTTCATCGAGATGAACACGCGCGTGCAGGTCGAGCACCCGGTCACCGAGATGATCACCGGCATCGATATCGTGCAGGAGCAGATCCGCATCGCCTTTGGCGAGAAGCTGCGTTTCCGCCAGAAGGACGTGCAGTTCCGCGGCCACGCGATCGAATGCCGCGTGAACGCCGAGGACCCGTTCAAGTTCACGCCGTCGCCGGGCCGCATCACCGCCTGGCACATGCCCGGCGGCCCGGGTGTGCGGGTCGACTCGCACGCGTATGATGGCTACTTCGTGCCGCCCAACTACGATTCGATGATCGGCAAGATCATCACTTACGGCGCCACGCGCGAGCAGGCTATCGCCCGCATGCGCATCGCGCTGTCCGAAATGGTGGTGGACGGCATCCAGACCAACGTGCCGCTGCACCGCGAGCTGATGATGGACGCCAACTTCGTCGAAGGCGGCACCAGCATCCACTATCTCGAGCATCGCCTGGCGGAGCGCGCGAAGGCCTGACGCAACGTTACCCGCAATACACACCGCAGCAAGCACGTAGGAAGCAAGGAAGCCCGTGGCATTTCAGGAATGTGTGATCGAAGTGGCGCAGGACCAGGCCGAGGCCTGGTCTGACGCCCTGTTCGACCTCGGCGCGCTGTCGGTCTCGGTGGAAGACGCCGATGCCGACACGCCCGACGAGCAGCCGCTCTTTGGCGAGCCCGGGCTGGAACCGAAGCAACTCGCGTGGAACCGCTCGCGCGTGGTGGCGCTGTTTGGCGACGATGCCGATCCGGCCGTCGTGGTGGCGGCTGCCTCCAACCAGCTCGGCATCGACCCGGTGCCGGCGTTCGAACTGCGCGCGGTCGAGGACCAGGACTGGGTGCGGCTGACGCAATCACAGTTCGAGCCGATCCGCATCGGCGAGCGCATCTGGGTGGTGCCGTCGTGGCACGACGCGCCCGAGCCCGACGCCGTGGTGCTGGAGCTGGACCCCGGCCTGGCCTTCGGCACCGGCAGCCACCCCACCACGCGGCTGTGCATGCAATGGCTTGAGCAGAACCTGAAGCCGGGCGAGACCGTGCTCGACTATGGCTGCGGCTCCGGCATCCTGGCGATCGTCGCGCGCAAGCTGGGCGCGGGCGACACCATCGGCATCGATATCGATCCCAACGCCGTGGAAGCGTCGCGCTACAACGCCGAGCGCAACCAGGTGCAAGCATCGTTCGCACTGCCCGAGTCGGTGTCCGACGCAAGCTACGACCTGGTGGTCGCCAATATCCTGTCCAACCCGCTCAAGCTGATGGCGGCCATGCTCAGCGCCCGCGTGCGCCCCGGCGGCCGGCTGGTGCTCTCCGGCGTGCTCGAGCGCCAGGCGGATGAAGTTGCCGCGGCCTACGCGCCCTGGCTGCCGCTGACGGTGTGGCGCAGCGAGGAAGGCTGGGTCTGCCTGCATGGCACCCGCCCCTGACCGGTACTGATGGCCGCCGTCAAGCTCGTCACGCGCTGCCCGGCCTGCCGCACCGCCTTCCGGCTGGTCGCCGACCAGTTGCGCCTGCGCCAGGGGCTGGTGCGTTGCGGCCACTGCGAAACGGTGTTCGACGCGCGCGAACACCTGATCGAGATTCCCTTGCCGGCCGGTGGCGCCACGCCTGCCGCAGCCGCGCCCGTTTCCTCCGCAGCACCAGCCCGCGCTGCTTCCGCCCCGGCATCGGCTGGGGCCGCGCCCGCGCCGATGCCAGCTTCCGCGCCGCTCGCGCCCCTTACGCCCCAGACGCCCCAGACGCCATTCAAGCCCACCATCGATCCTGGCTATGACGTGCCGGCGCTGGACGCGCCGACCATGATGATGTCGCCGGAAGAGATGGACGCACAGGCGGACGCCTCCGCGGCGGCCCCAGCGCAGGCCGGCATGGACGACGACGAGATCGAGCGTGCGGTGCGCGAAGCCAACGAAGCCGTCGCGCAACGCGATGCGCGCGATGCCGAACGGCAGGCCGCGGCCCCGACGGAGGAACCGGCGCAGCCGCCGGCTGCCGTGGGAGTCGGGGCTGAAGTGGAGCCCGAAGCCGAGTCTGAAGCCGAGCCTGAAGCCGAAGCTGAAGTCGAGCCTGAAGTCAAAGCTGAAGCCGACCTTGAACTCGAGCCCGAGGCCGGCGCCGACGCAGCGCCCGCATCAGCAACCCCTGCCGGCCCGAATCACGCCGAGGACACTCCGGCACAGCCGGCATCCGTGGCCGTCCCCTGGCCGACGCTCGATCATGCCGCGCTGGATATGGCGGAACCGGCGGCGGAAAAGCCGGCTGCATCGGAACCGCAAGCCGCGACCGACAAGCCCGCACCATCGCCCGCCGCACCCGCTGCAGCGATCCCCAGCGCCAGCGAATTCCTGCGCGCGGCGTCCGCCGATGCCGCGCCCGCGCCATCGGCGCAAGAGCTGTCTTTCACGCCTGCCAGCGCCGATCGCTTCGATGACGCTGGCGAGGAGGCCGGCGCACAAGACCTCGCCCCCGACACTGGCAGCCAACCCTCTACCGTCACCGGCGGCGCCGTGGCGCGCGAGCAGACCACGCGCCGCTGGGCCCGCACGGAAGCGCCGGCCGGCCCGGTGTTCGCCCCCGACTTCCTGCGCCACGCGCGCGAGCGTGAACGCGAACGCACGCGCGAGCCCCGCCGCGGCACCCGCGTGCCGCGCTACGCATGGCATGCGGCCGCCGTCGTGCTCGCCCTCGCCGGCGCGGTGCAGGCCGCGTACCTCGCACGCGGCCAGCTCGCCGGCCAGTTCCCCATGCTGCGGCCGGTGCTCGAGGCGGCCTGCGCGCCGCTGGGCTGCGACGTGCCGCCCTGGCGCGACATCGACGCGCTGCGTATCGAGAGCTCGCAACTTCAGCGCCAGGACGAAAGCGGCGACGTCTACCTGCTGACGGTGACGCTGCGCAACCAGGGCCGCGCCAGCACCGTGCTGCCGGCCATCGAACTGGTGATGACCGACCTGCAGGACCAGCTGCTGCTGCGCCGGGTGCTGCAACCGGCGGATTACCTCGATCCGACGCAAAAGGCCTTTGCCGCGCAGGGTCTTCGCGCGGGCATGGAGCTGCCGGTTCGGGTACGATTCCGGACGCAGCAGGCGCCAGCCAACTACCGCGTGCTGATTTTTTATCCCTGAATTCCCGGCTCGCCGCCGGACCGAATCCGAGTCCGGCAGCGAACCGCGCCCCCACCCGGGTAATGACCGGCCAGGCGCCGGAAACTGAACCGGAAACCATCCAGACATCAAGGAGTAGACATGAGCAACGTCACCCTCGGCGGCAACCCGATCGAAGTCGCAGGCAAGTTCCCGCAGCCCGGCGACAAGGCGCCCGCCTTCTCGCTGGTCGGCAAGGACCTGAAGGACGTCACGCTGGCCGACTTCGCCGGCAAGCGCAAAGTGCTGAACATCGTCCCGAGCCTGGACACGCCGGTGTGCCAGGCTTCGACCCGCAAGTTCAACGAAGCCGCCAGCGGCCTCGCCAACACCGTGGTGCTGACCATCTCGGCTGACCTGCCGTTCGCGATGGGCCGCTTCTGCACCACCGAAGGCCTGGCCAACGTGGTGACGCTGTCGACGATGCGCGGCGCCGAGTTCAAGGGCAACTATGGTGTCGACATCAAGAGCGGCCCGCTCGCAGGCGTGACCGCCCGCGCAGTGGTGGTGCTCGACGAGAACGACACCGTCAAGTACGCGCAGCTGGTGTCGGAAATCAAGACCGAACCGGACTACGACGCCGCCCTGGCCGCACTGAAGTAATCCACGCGACCTGACGGCAGCGGCCGCCCGCAGACCCGGGGCGGCCGCTGCTGCTTTCTGCCTTACCGCTTTCGCAGTAGCCTTCCCGCAAGGGATCCACCCACCTGACCGACCTACCACCTGGAGAGAGCATGGCCAGCCTGATCTGCGGCTCCGTCGCCTACGACACCATCATGACGTTCGACGGACGTTTCCGAGAACATATCCTGCCGGACCAGATCCACATGCTGAACGTGTCGTTCCTGGTGCCCGGCATGCGGCGCGAGTTCGGCGGGTGCGCCGGCAACATCGCCTACACGCTGAAAATGCTCGGCGGCGACCCCATGGTGATGGCCACCGTCGGCTCCGACGCCGAACCGTACCTGGAATACCTGCGCAAGCTGGAGATCCCCACGCAACACATCCGCGTGCTGCCGGAGACGTTCACGGCGCAGGCGATGATCACCACCGACCTGGACAACAACCAGATCACCGCCTTCCACCCTGGCGCAATGAGCCAGTCGCAGCTGAATAACGTCAAGGATGCACTGGGCAGCGCCAGCGCGCCGCGCCTGGGCATCGTCGCGCCCGACAGCCGCGAAGGCATGCTGCACCACGCGCGCCAGTTCGCCGACGCGGGCGTGCCGTTCATCTTTGACCTGGGTCAGGCCATGCCCCTGTTCAACGGGGACGACCTGCGGGAGTTCGTTGAACTCGCCAGTTACGTGACAGTCAATGACTACGAGGCGCAGGTCCTGCTGTCGCGCACCGCGTGGACCAGCGCCGATGTCGCCGCCAAGGTCCGTGCCTTCATCGTCACGCACGGCGAGCGCGGCGCCAGCATCTTTGCCGATGGTAGCCAGTACGCGATCCCGGCCGTCCAGGCCGAGCGCATCGTGGACCCGACCGGCTGTGGCGACGCCTTCCGCGGCGGCCTGCTCTACGGCATTGAAAACGGTTTAGACTGGGAAACGACCGGCCGCCTGGCGTCACTGATGGGGTCGGTCAAGATTGCGCAGCAAGGTCCGCAGAACCACTGGTTGTCGCGCGAAGAAATCGGCAACCGGTTCCAGTCTGCATTCGGGTACCGCTACGCCTGACCTGCGACCAGAGCGTGGCTTTTTTCGGTAACAAGAGATGAACAACAAGCTCCGTGGCGGCGCCGTTGCCGTCCTTGCCCTCGTCACGCTGGTTGCCGGCTGTGCCACGCAGTCCAACTCCAACAGCGTCTACGGCACGGGCCAGGCGCAGCGCGAACAGACCGTGCGCTACGGCGTGGTCGAAGGCGTGCGCGAAGTCTCCATCCAGGGCGGCCAGACCGGCGCCGGCACGCTCGCGGGTGGTGCCATCGGCGGCATCGCGGCCGGCAGCACCATCGGTGGCGGCAATGGCGCGGTGGCCGCAGGCATTCTCGGCGCGATTCTGGGCGGCATCGCCGGTAGCGCCGCCGAGAACAAGATCAACCAGCGCCGCGGCCTGGAAATCACCGTGCGCCTGGACAACGGCGAGATGCGCGCAATCACGCAGGAGGCCGACGAGGCCTTCCGCCCCGGCGAGCGCGTGCGACTGCTGTCTTCGGGCGGCGTGACGCGCGTCACGCACTGAGCGCAAGCGGCCCGGGAGGGCCGCGGCGACGCTGCATCGCAAGCGCCGCACCCGCAAGGGTCGCGGCGCTTTTTCTTTTGGCGTCGAGGTTGGCCTGAAGCCGGCGCGCGCCCATGAAAAAACCCGCCGGGCGGATGCCATCGGCGGGTCGGCAAGACTGGCGTCTTGCGGACCGGATACGCAGTATCCGGTCATGCTGGCACGCGCTGCGTGCCGGTGTGGTTCCTTGCGGAACGTGCAAGCTCCACGCCGTGGCGGCGCAGCTTACGGACGGTTGCCCGTCGGGAACGGCCAGGCAGCAGCCGGGTTCAGCGCGGTCTTGGCAGCCGAAGCGGGAGCCACGGCAGGGGCAGCGGCAGGCTTGGCAGCAGGCGCCTTCTTGGAAGCGGCCTTCTTGGCAGCCGGCTTCTTGGCGGCAGCCTTCTTGGCCGGGGCCTTCTTGGCGGCTACCTTCTTGGTGGCAGCCTTCTTGGCGGCCGGTGCCTTCTTGGCGGCGACCTTCTTGGTTGCGGCCTTCTTGGCCGGTGCGGCCTTCTTGGCGGCTACCTTCTTGGCGGCTACCTTCTTGGTGGCTACCTTCTTGGTGGCGACCTTCTTGGCTGCCGGTGCCTTCTTGGCTGCAACCTTCTTGGCGGCTACCTTCTTGGTCGCGACCTTCTTGGCGGGGGCCTTCTTGGCCGCTGCCTTCTTGGCGGCCGGCGCCTTCTTCGCGGCTACCTTCTTGGTTGCGGCCTTCTTGGCGGCCGGTGCTGCCTTCTTGGCGGCTACCTTCTTCACAGCAGCCTTCTTGGCCGGAGCGGCCTTCTTGGCGGCCGGCTTGGCGGCCTTCTTAGCCGCCGGCTTTTTCTTTGCAGCAGTTGCCATGGATAACTCCTTCACTAGAGAGTGAATATCGAATGACCTAAGTTGGCGACCCGACCGACCCGAGGCGCAAGACAGCAGCGCAGCCCCAGTCGAGCGAGCGATTCATCGGCGTGCGGCGCATTTGCGGCTGCACGCTAATGAATTCGGTTACAGGCGCACCGCCCCTGGCGGTGACTTGGCGGCCGGAGCGAGCCCGCAAGCGGGTCTCGGGCACGTGCCGCGCCCTGGAATATTCGATCAGCCCACGCCGCCCGTTGAGTCGGCGCGCGGCCAGAAATGAGGAGATATCGGACAGCAGGCCTGCGGTGCGGGCATGGCCTCGCGCACGGCAGGCGGCATTCATCATTCGGTGGTAGCTGGCCCAACCCGTCACTGGGCCAAGGGAGACTGCACGCGTTTTAAGAAGCCGGTCCGGCCTGGTCTGCGTCAAAGTTCTCGTGCTCCTCAGCTACTACCTGCATCACTGCATCGAAGCGCGCATCGCGCTCGTCGTTCCATCTTGCTCTTCCTGCTTCTCTGCAATGAAGTGAGACTCTTGTCAAGGCGAATCATAATTCGTTTGCACCATGATGTTAAGAAAAAAGTGCAAAAAAACTTGCCTGCATGCATCGCTCCAACTAGTTCTCACGCGTGTCGTCACGAAGACGTTGCCAATGGCATCGCCATGCATCGCGCGCACGCATGCGGCGACGCGTGTTTCTCTCTCTTGCACACACGTCGCGACACCCTTTCACACCTTCCACGCACGCAGCTTTTACACACCCGCGCGCGACCCGATTACAAGCCGCGCGATGCGCGTCGCAAGCGCGCGCGTAGGTAGCGTCGCGTCTCATCTCGACTTGCGGAAAGCCGCATGGATAAAGGCTTTGCGGGCGATGCACCGCGGCGCGCGCGGCACGCCGCGAGGCGCGCAAGCAGGTTGGCGAGCGCGCGTGAGACTGGCCGCGCGGCGCGTCCTCTGCATGCGTTACACAGTCGGCCGCGCGCTCGATCGCGCCATGGCACCGGAGCCGCGGCATCGATCCGCGCGCGCGTCGCGCGACACGATGCGCGAACCTCGGCGCGAGTGATGCGCGCGCGCAACGGTTTGCATCGGAGCAACAGCGCGAACGCATCGAAAGCGTTGCGATTGAGCAAAGCGACGACGCGAGCGAAGCATTGCGGCAACACATCGGCGGCGCGTCGCACCACACCATCGCCGTCACCATCGCCCCTCGCGCATCCGTCGGTGCGCTTGCTCCTCGAGGGTGCTGGAGGTTGCCGGTCTCGCTCGCACAGTTGGATCGTCAGTCAGGTCCTCAGTTACGTCATCGCTTGCGCCGCCGGTCGTGCCGCGCATGCCGGCGCGCGTGGCACGCGAGGTGCCCGCGGCGCGTCGTACGTCCGCTTAGAGGATTGCTTCAGCGCCCCCGAGGCGATGCCAATTGCTGCGACACAAAAACCTGCAAACCGCACGTGCAGGCGGCTTTGCGGGTAGCGGGCCGGATCAGCGGCAAGGCTTGCGCGCCGTCGCGCCGGATTGCGGCGACGCGCCCGCGCCAGTAGATTGGCGTGCGCGCCCGCCGCTCGCTGGCTGCCCGGATGACCCGATTCGATCCATTGCGGCAGCCGCCGCGCGGCGCACCGCACCGGCATACTGCCGGTGGCCACGAACCTCAAAGGAGACATCATGCGCATCCATCCCACCCTCGCCTGCACCCGACCGCTGTGGCGCGCCGCCGTGCTCGCCGCCGCCCTGCTCGGCAGCGCCGCGGCGATGGCCCAGGCCACGCCGAGCGGCATGTGGAAGACCATCGACGACAACACCGGCAAGCCGCGCGGCCTGGTGGAGATCACCGAGAGGAACGGCGTCTACAGCGGGCGCCTGGTGAAGTCCTTCGTCGAGAGCGACGGCAAGCCGCGCGTGTGCGACAAGTGCACCGACGCGCGCAAGGACCAGCCCGTGATCGGCATGACCATCCTGTCCGGCCTGCGCAAGACCGGCGAGAACGAGTGGAGCGGCGGCGAGATCCTGGACCCCGAGAACGGCAAGGTCTACAAGAGCAAGATCTCGCTGGCCGAGGATGGCAACAAGCTCAACGTGCGCGGCTTCATCGGCATCAGCCTGATCGGCCGTACCCAGACCTGGGAGCGCGAGCACTGAGCACCGCGGCGCGATGGCATGCCGGCGCGGTGGAGACTCAGGGTTTCTCCGCAGGCGCGCTGTTGCATGTCGCCCGCGGCGACGCACGCAACAGTGAGTGCGGATTGATGGACTTGTTCTTGCGCCGACCTGGTCCACGGCACAGACGGTGACATGCCGTCATACGCTGCCGGTTCAAGAGAAGGTTCAGGCAAAAAAAAAAACCGGACGGTGTCGAGCCGCCCGGTTTTTCTTGTCCACGATACTGCGCTTTACATCCGGTACCGCAGCGTCGCCATCACGCTGCGCGGAGCGCCCGGCATGTTCAGGTTGGGGCTGGTGCCGTGGGCCGAGACGATATAGCCCTTGTCGAACAGGTTGTACACGTTGAGCTGCGCCTCGAACGCGCCGCGGCGGTACCAGGCCATGGCGTCGGCGGTGACATAGCCGGGCAGCGTCACGGTGTTCTGCGGATCGGCGTAGCGCGAGCCCACCAGGTTCACCCCGACGCCCACGCCGAAGCCGTGGCCGAGGTCCTTGGTCAGCCACGCGTTGCCGGAGTGGCGCGGCGTGATAGTGGCGCGCTTGCCTTGCAGCGCGGCGCTCGACTTGGTGATGGTGGCGTCCAGGTAGGCATAGCCGGCCAGCATGCGCCAGCCGCTGCCGAGTTCGGCCGCGCCGGCGATTTCCACGCCGTCGGTGCGCTGCTCGCCGATCGGCAGCAGCGCCGTGTTGGCGGCGTTGGCCACCTTGATATTGCTGCGCTCCAGGCGGAACACCGAGATGGTCGTGCTGGCCTTGCCGTTCAGCCAGTCGTACTTGGCGCCGATCTCGGTGTTGTTGGTGGTCTCCGGCGACAGGTCGGCATTGTTCGCCGCCAGCGCAAAGGCCTCGCCCGAAGGCTGGAACGACTTGCTCCACGACACGTAGTACGACTGCGCCTTCGACGGCTGCCACACCAGGCCCGCGCGCGGGCTCCAGGCGGTGTCGGTGCGCGACAGGTTGCGCTGGCCGGCGATCCGGTTCTGCGTCTCCTGCTGGAAGTTGTCGTAGCGCACACCCACCAGCGCCTTCCACTGCTCGCTGAAGGTGATCATGTCCTGGGTGTAGAACGCCAGGGTATTGAAGATGCCGAGGTTGGAGGTGGTCGGCGTGCCCGGCGCCTGGCGCGGCAGCGTCAGCAGCACCGGGTTGAACAGGTCGAAGACGGCGGTACGGCCGTCGGCACCCAGCACCGGCTTGGTGTTGTTGACCTGGTCCTTGTTCTGCTGCCCGATCTCCATGCCATACAGCAGCTCGTGCTGCATGCCGAGGAAGGACGCCTTCTGGATCAGATCGGTCTGGTTGAACCAGCCATGCTCCTCGCGGCGGACATTGCCGTGGTTCATGGTCAGGGTGCGGGCCGCCTCGTTGACCGTGTTGGTGAGCGTGTTGTTGCGGTCCAGCGAGTAGTGGTAGTAGCGGGTCGCATTGCGGATCGACCAGTTCTCGTTGAAGCGATGGTTGATCGTGGCGGTACCGGAGAACACCCGCGACTGCGAATAGTCGGCGTCGCGCGCATTGGCCGCGCCGTAGTAGCGCGAGGCCGGCACGTCGACCGGACGGCCCTGGAAGGCCGGGATGCCGAAGTCGGTCACGCGGCGATCTTCCAGATAGTCGGCCTGCAGCAGCACAGTGGTCTCGGGCGCCACGCGCAGCTCCAGCGACGGCGCGATAGCCGAGCGGTCCAGGAACTGCTGCGAGCGGTAGCTGTTGGCCTTCTGCACCGCGCCGGTCACGCGGAACGCAGCGGCGCCGTCGGCAAACACGCGGCCGACGTCGGCCTCGGCGCGGCGGTCGGCCCACATGCCGTAGCTGAGCGCGAAGTCGGTGACGTCGATGCCGGGCTTCTTGGTCACGCGGTTGATCAGTCCACCCGCCGAGCCGCGCCCGTACAGCACCGCCGCCGGGCCTTTGATGACCTCGACGCGGTCGACGTTGGACATATCGCGGAAGTACAGCGCGTCGTCGCGGATGCCGTCGACGAACTGGTCGGCGATCGCGGTGAAGCCGCGGATCGACACCTGGTCGCGCTGGCCGTCACCGTGGGAGAACGACACGCCCGGCACGTTCTTCAGCGCGTCCTGCATCGAGGTCGCATGCTGGTCGCGCATCACGTCGGCGGTGACCACGTTGACCGTCTGCGGGATGTCGCGCAGCGGCGCCTCGGTCTTGGTCGCGCTGACCGCGTTGGGCGGGTTATAGCCGGCGCCAAGCTCGCGGCTGGCATCGGCCCTGACCGTGACCTCCGGCAACTGCGCCGAAGCGGCTGGCGCGGTCTGGGCCCATGCCAGCATCGGTTGAAAAACGAAGCTCCCCGCTACCGCGGCACAGATCGGGTGAAGTTTTATTCTCATTTCCCTGCTTATTTTCCTGTATTCGCTTGTAATAATTTTTTGAAAAGCGACGCATTATCAATTATGGAAATGAGAGGGTCAACGAGATTGGGAACAATTCGCATTACGCGATCTAAAGTTGTTGTTTTCAGAACGTGTCGTCTTCTCCCCGCTCGTTGTGCGCGATGAATACTTCCTCAGGCCAGTTGTTCGGCCAGCGCATCGCGGGCCTCGGAAATGAGGGCCGACTCGCCGCGCTTGCCGGGCAGCAGGAAGAACTCCGCCTCAGGCAGGCGCGGCAGGCGCAGGCGGGCTACGGTGGCGGCGTCCAGCGGCGCCACGCCGGGCCCCACTGCCGAAGCGTTCAGGCACGACATGCCCAGCCCCGCCGCCAGCGCCAAGTGCAGCCCCGCCACCCCCGAGGCCGAATGCGCGACCTCGTAGGGCAGCCGCTTGCGCTGCAGCAGCTGGATCACGAACTGGTGCAGCGAGCAGGTGTCGGGCAGCAGCACCAGCGGCAACGTTGCAGGAAGCAGCTCGGCTTCGCCCGGCGCTGCCACCCAGGCCAGCGGCTCGCGCCGCAGCACCGTGCCGCGGGTGCTGGCACCCTGCCCCTTGGTGCCGGGGAGCCGCATGCTCAGGCCGATGTCGAAGGCATCCATCTCCGCCGCGGCATCGATCGCCGCGCTCTTCATCACCGTCACGTGCAGGCGCAGGTAGGGGTAGCGTTCGCGCAGCCGGCGCAGCATGCCGGCGATCTCGCCGGGGCGGAAGTAGTCGGTCACCGCCAGGCGCAGTTCGCCCTCGAGCGCGTGGCCGCGCAACTCCTGCAGCGCCAGTTCGTTGAGCGCCAGGATGCGGCGTGCGTGTTCCAGCAGCCGCATGCCCGCCGGCGTGGGGACCGCGCCGTGCCGGCCACGCGCCAGCAGCGGCACGCCGGCGCGCTCCTCCAGCTTGCGCAGCTGCTCGCTGACCGAGGACTGCGACAGGAACAGCCGCGGCGCCGCCGCCGACAGGCTGCCGCTGTCGGCCACCGTGACAAAGGTGCGCAACTGGTCGGTTTCGAATCCACGCATGGCGGTCTCCGGCAAGGTCTGATCGAGGTGAGAGACAGGCGTCTTTGCTTCGGATAATCCGATGGATCACATCGGATATTCCTGCTTTTCCGATATTACACCGCGATCTACCATCACCTCACCAACCCGTTCACACAGGAGCCTGTCATGCCCCATATCGTCCTGCACCTCTCCGGCCAGCCCGATGCCGCCCTGACCCGCCGCAGCGCCACCGCGATCGCCGATATCACCGAGCGCGTGCTCGGCAAGAAGCGCGACGTGATCGCCATCACGGTCCAGTACATTCCCCACGACAGCTGGATCATCGCCGGCGTCCCGCTGTCCGAGCAGGGCTGCAATGCCTTCCACCTGGACATCAGCGTGACCGATGAAACCAACACCAAGGTCGAGAAGGCACAGTTCATCGAGGCCGTGTTCAAGGCCATGTCGGAATTGCTGGGCGAGCTGCATCCGGTCTCGTACGTGCATGTGATCGACGCCCGAGCGGCCGCCTACGGCTATGGCGGACGCACGCAGGAGTACCGGCACCAGCACGGCTGACGCGACTTATCTCTTTCGCATCACGACCGCGAGTCCTAGCGCGATATCTTTGCCGTAACGCTGATCATGACCACCGCGGTGTTCTTTGTGATCGCCGTGTATTTTCTGAGCGGACTGGTCTGAAGCCATCCCGGCGCGCGCGGCTTGTACATTTCGGGTGTTGTTAACTAGTGTGGTTGGGTGCCGCCGGGCACCCGGCCCGGCACCACGGGGAACCAACACATGAGACAAGTCACCCTGCCCGACGGCGAGCGCGTCCCGGCGCTCGGCATGGGAACGTGGAATATGGGCGAATCGCCCGCCGCGCGCGCAGAGGAGATCGCCACGCTGCGCCTCGGCCTGGACCTCGGGCTGCGGCTGATCGATACGGCCGAGATGTACGGCGAGGGCCAGTCCGAAGAGATGATCGGCGAGGCCATCGCCGGGCGCCGCGACGAGGCCTTCCTCGTCAGCAAGGTCTACCCGTTCAACGCCAGCCGGCGCGGCACGATGCAGGCCTGCGAGCGCAGCCTGAAGCGGCTGCGCACCGACCGTATTGACCTCTATCTATTGCACTGGCGCGGCGGCGTGCCGCTGGGAGAGACGGTGCAGGCCATGCAGGCGCTGCAGCGCGACGGCAAGATCCGCCACTGGGGCGTCAGCAACCTGGACCTGGCCGACCTGGAGGAATTGTGGGAGGTGCCAGGCGGCGACCAGCTCGCTGCCAACCAGCTGTTGTACAACCTGGGCCGGCGCGGCATCGAATGGGACCTGCTGCCGTGGCTGCGCCAGCGCGGCGTGCCGGTGATGGCGTATTCGCCGATCGAGCAGTCGCGCCTGCTGGGCCACCCCGGGCTGAAGCGCTTTGCACGCGACCACGGCATGACGCCGGCGCAGGCGGCGCTGGCCTGGCTGCTGGCGCAGGACGGCGTGATCGCCATCCCCAAGACCGGCCGGCGCGAGCGCCTGCAGGAGAACCTGGGGGCGCTGTCGCATCCGCTGTTATCGGCCCAGTTGGCCGAACTCGACCGCATCTTACCGCCGCCCGACGGCCCGGGCGCGCTGGAAATGCTCTGAGCCGGCCTGTAGCGACTCTGAGCGGTCCCTAAGCGACCTTAAGGCTGGCGAGCCGCGTAGCGCTCGCGCTCGACGTACCGCACCAGGTAGGCGCGCGCCTTCTCGCGGGTGTCGGTGGTGACTCGCGCCGCCGCCTGGCGGGCGCTGTTCTTGCCGTGCGACGACGACATCTGCCCGTCAAGGTATGTGCGGAAGGAATCGTGCATGGCATCCAGGTCGGACTGGCACGCGGCCAGCGCCGCGTTGGCCACGTCCTTCGACTGGCCCTTGGCCGACAGGTTGTCGTCGGCCTTCTGCTTGACGCAATCCATGTACTTGGCGCGCAGCGATTGCCAGCCGCTGCTGTCGCCGGCTGCCGCCGCCGTACCGGCGGCGTCGTTGGAGGAACCCGAAGGATGTGAAGCGCACGCGGCCAGGAAGGCCAGCGGCAGGGCGGTCAGGATCTTTTTCATGAAGGCATCGACCGTGCTATGGCAACGGGGTTCCCGCTTTTTTCGCAATGCGGCGGACCCGGCGCAAGTTTCTCGATTTGTCGTCAATTCCCACTCATCTCCTGCCATGAATCGCATTGCAGCACCATCTTCGTCACAAATGGATACGTGTGTAGGACAAGCTGCCATTTCCTGGAGTGCTTCCGGCGCCTATGCTTCAAAGACAACAACACCCACAGGAGCCAAGATGAAACGTCGAACCTTCCTTTCGGCCAGCGCCGGCCTGGCCCTCGGCAGCATGGCACTGGGTGCCTGTACCACGACCGGGCCCGACACACCCACTGACAAGGGTGCCCGCCGCCGCGAACTGGACTCTGGCGTGGATGCCACGCTACAGCGCCTGTACGGCTCGGTCAACGGCTCGCGCGACCTGGGCAACCGCGCGCGCGGCATCCTGGTGTTCCCCAAGACGCTGTCGGCCGGCTTTGTCATCGGCGGCGAGTACGGCGATGGCGCGCTGCGCTCGGGCGGCGCCACGCGCGGCTATTACCGCCTGATCTCCGGCTCGGTCGGCTGGCAGATCGGTGCCCAGTCCAAGTCGATCATCCTGATGTTCCTGACGCAGGATGCGTACGACAAGTTCGTGCGCAGCCAGGGCTGGACGGCCGGTGTGGATGCCACGGTAGCGCTGGCCACCGTCGGCGCCAGCGGCGTGCTGGACACCAACACCGCCCAGCAGCCCATCGTCGGGTTCGTGATGACCAATGCAGGCCTGATGGCCGGTCTGAGCCTCGAAGGCAGCAAGATCACCAAGCTCGACCTGTAGGGGTAGCTGACCTGCCCCTGGCGCCGCGCAGTCCCCTTGCCGCGCGGCGCCGGCCTGCGATTTTCGCGACCGCGCGCCGCGAGGGGATAGAATTCGTCCCTTTGGCCGAATTCTCATGTGGTTCAAGAACCTGCAGGTCCATCGTTTCTCCACACCATGGTCGCCGAGCGCCGACGAGGTCGAAGCCAGCCTGGCGAAGCACGCCTTCTTCCCCGGCACCAGCCTCGAAATGCAGACGCAGGGCTGGGCCTCGCCCCGTGACAACGGCCAGCTGGTCCACACCGTGGGCCGCCAGATGCTGCTGACCCTGCGCACCGAAAAAAAGCTGCTGCCCACCACCGTGGTCAACCAGGTCACGCGCGCCCGCGCCGCCGAGGTCGAAGAGCAGCAAGGCTACAAGCCGGGCCGCAAGCAACTCAAGGAACTGAAGGAGCAGGTCACCGAAGAACTGCTGCCGCGCGCCTTCAGCATCCGCCGCGACACGCGTGTGTGGATCGACCCGGACAACGGCTGGCTCGCCATCGACGCCGCCGCCACGGCCAAGGCCGACGAAGTGCGCGGCATGCTGTTCAAGGCACTGGATTCGCTGCCGCTGGTCAACCTGCACGTCAACCAGTCGCCGGTGGCGGCGATGACTGATTGGCTGTCCGGCGACGCCGCTCCGGCGGGGTTCACCGTCGACCAGGAGATCGAACTGCAGTCCGCCAGCGAGAGCAAGGCCACCGTGCGCTACGTGCGGCATCCGCTCGATGCGGAGGATCTGCAGCGCCATATCGCGGCGGGCAAGCGTTGCACGCGGCTGGCGATGACGTGGAATGACCGCGTGTCGTTCGTGCTGACGGATGGGCTGGTGGTCAAGAAGGTGGCGCCGCTGGATGTCATCAAGGAGCAGGCCGATGGCACGGCTCACGATGAAGATGAGCGCTTCGATGCCGACTTCACCATGATGGCCGGCGAGCTGTCGGGCATGCTCGACGACCTGACCGAAGCACTTGGCGGCGAACGCAAGAGCTAAGACTGATTGCGCGCGCCGCATAGGCGCGCGCTGCCCTCACTCCAGCCAGTTCACCTTGGGGAAGCGCCCGGCAAACCCCTCCGGCATCGGCACGACCTGCTTGTGCACGTAGTCGAAGAACACAAAGCCGGACTTGGCCATCGCGATCAGTGCGCCATCGGCCGGCCGCGTGATGCGGAAAATGATGTCCCCGCCGTACTTGTTGAAGTCCATCACGCCGACTTCGAACTCCAGCTGGTCGCGCGCATGCGCCTCGTTGCGGTACATCGTGGCCAGGTCGGTGACGATGATGCCGACGCCCTCCTGCCTTACGTCCTCGCTGCCGAATTCATACAGGAAGCGCGCCCGCGCCTCGGAGATCATCGAGATCATCGAATCGTTGGCGAGATGGTTGGCCGAGTTGATATCGGTGACGCGCACGGTCAGGTGGGTGGCGTAGCAGAACTGGTCGGCAGGCAGGTCGAGTTTGAGGCGGGCCATGGCAAAGCAAGCTGGAATGGATCGGACGCCGCGCGGCCGGGCCGGCCCGTCAGGGCCGGGGCCGGGGCGCCGGCGAGGCGCCCATCATAAGGGATGCGCCGGTTCGGATATCGGCCGCGCTCAGGGATTTAGCGGCGGCAAGGCCGGCGCCAGATGGCGATGCCGGTGCGCCGGGGCCGGGGCGGCGTGGCGGCGCAAGGCACCCGCCAGCTGCGTGCCGTCCCAGGGGGCCGCTGTCGTAGCTGCGGCGCCGTACAGGCGGCGTTCCAGGGCGAACACGGCATCTGCCAGTTGCGCATCGCCTGCGGCGGCGGTCCATGCCGTCGGGGCGGTGCCGTGCGCGGCGAGCGTCCAGGTGCCCAGCGCCCTGTACGCCGCCGCCGCATCGCCGGCCTGGCAGGCCTGCAGCACGGCCCCCGGGCGCGCGTCCGGGCTTGCGGCGCGAGCACGCCGATGCTCGGCCAGCCGCCGCCGGAATCGCGCCACGAAAGGCTCCAGCCGTCGCCACAGCAGCGCCGCTGCCAGCACAACCAGCACTGCCACCCCGCCCCACAGCAACGTCCGCCACGGCAAACCGCCCTCGCGCGGCAGCGCACCCGCTGACCCGCCCGGGGCCAGCGCACCAGCGTCTCGAGCGGCGGTCACCACGACCTTGACCGCGGCCGCCTCGGAATGCGCCGGTTGGCGCGTGGCGGGGTCGAACCAGTCCACCTCGGCCAGCGCCTCGCGCCGGTAGCGGTTGGCACGGTAGCGCCGCCATGTGCCCCAGCCGGCCCAGGCGAGCGCGGCCAGCAGCAAGGCGCCCGCGACCGGCCAGCCGATCGTCTGCGGCGCCCACGACGGCGGCGCCGGCAGCGCCACGTCGGCCAGCTGCGCCATTGAGACGGGCCCTGCGCTGTCTGCGGCGCCGGGCGCGGTGCTGTGGGTCAGGCTCATCGCGCCACGCCTCCGCCCGCGCGCTGGCGTAGCGGCGCTTGCTGCAAGGGGCTGCCCAGCAGCCGGCGCAGCTGCAACGCGGTTTCTTCGGCCGCCGACAACGGCAACAGCGGCACGCCGATCGCGTGGTGCCAGTCGAGCAGCGCGCGGCCGTGCGACTCGACGAAGTCGGCGATGCTGCGCCGCACCGCGGCCTGGCCGAAGCCCAGCTCCACCTGCAGCTCACCATCGCTGACCACCAGTTGCCCCGACTCCGGCAGCTCGCTGAGGAAGGGATCGTGGACCAGGATGGTCAGCACATCGTTACGCGCCGCCATTGCCAGCAAAAGGTCGCGCGTGCGTGTGTCGTGGCCGTCGAAGTCGCTGATGACGATGACCAGATAGTCATGCCGCGCCTCGCGCGCGGCGTGCTCGAGCGCCGCATTGAGCTGCCCGGCGTCGCCGCGCGCCGGCGCATCGGCGCACAGGGCCTGGTTGAAGCGCACGATGCTGCCCAGCAGCTGCTGCACCGCCTGGCGGCTGCGGCGCGGCGTGAAGGTTTCGCTGCCGGCGTCGCCGAACACCACGCCGCCGATGCGGTCGCCCTCGGCCAGCACGCGCCAGGCGGCCAGTGCCGCGGCCTCGGCCGCGCTGACGGACTTCATCGCGCGCCGGCTGCCGAAGAACATATTGATGCGCTGGTCCACCACCAGCAGCACCGGACGGTCCTTCTCCTCGCTGTACACGCGCACGTGCGGCTTGCCGGTGCGCGCGGTCACGCGCCAGCCCATGCTGCGGATATCGTCGCCGGGCAGGTAGAGGCGCAGCTCCTCGAAGGTCAGCCCGCGCCCGCGCACACGCGAGGCATGGCGCCCGGACAGCACGCTGTGCACCGGCTGGCGCGGTAAAAAGTGGAAGCCCCGCGCCGCCACCTCCAATGCCGCCAGCGCGGCGGCGTCAACGCTGACGCCGGGCACGGCCCCGGAAGACCGTGCGAGCGTCGCGGGGGCTGCACGGGCCAGGGCGCGGAACGGCAGGCGCATGGTCATGGCCTCGCTGGCAATCAGGCCACTGCCACCTGCTGCACCAGGCGGTCGATCACGGCATCGGCGCCGATGCCGGCCGCATGCGCCTCGTACGACAGGATCAGCCGATGGCGGAACACGTCGTGCACCACCGCCTGCACGTCGTCCGGCGTGACGAAGTCGCGCCCGTGTAGCCAGGCGTGGGCGCGCGCCACCTTGTCCAGCCCGATCGAACCGCGCGGACTGACGCCCACCTGGATCCACTTGTCCAGGTCGTCGTCCACCGGCTTGGGCGCGCGCGTGGCCTGCACCAGCGCCACCACGTAGCGCGCCACCGCATCGCTGACATGGACAGTATGGATCTCGACGCGCGCGGTGAAGACCGCCTCCGGCGCAAGCCGGGTCGCATGGGCCGCACCGGAGGCACCGCCCCCCACCTCTTCCTCGCGCGCCAGCTGCACGATCTCCGCCTCCGCGTTGGCCTCCGGGTAGCCCACGCTGACATGCATCAGGAAGCGGTCCATCTGCGCCTCGGGCAACGGATAGGTGCCCTCCTGCTCGATCGGGTTCTGCGTGGCCATCACCAGGAACAGCGGCTCGAGCTTGTGCGTGGTGCCGCCGACGGTGACCTGGCGCTCTTCCATCGCTTCGAGCAGCGCGGCCTGCACCTTGGCCGGGGAACGGTTGACCTCGTCGGCCAGCACCAGGTTGGCAAACACCGGGCCGGGCTGGAAGCGGAACTCGCCCTTGCCGCCTTCGGTGAAATACAGCTCCGAGCCGGTGATATCCGCCGGCAGCAGGTCAGGCGTGAACTGGATGCGCGACAGCCGCGCGTCGAGGTTGCGCGCCAGCATCTTGATGGCGCGCGTCTTGGCCAGCCCAGGCAGCCCCTCCACCAGCAGGTGGCCGTCGGCCAGCAGGCCCAGCAGCAGCCGTTCGATCATGCGCTGCTGGCCGACGATGGATTCGCCCATGCGCTGCTGCAGGGCCAGGACGTCGTCGCGGGCGCTCATGGCGTGCTCCTCGGCTGGGCCGGTGCGCGGCGGGCAGCGTGGCCGCCGAGGAACCACGCGTAGTAGGGATTGTCGGGGTCGGCGCGCATCACCTGCGTGATATCGCTGGCCCAGGCCTCGCGGTCGCCACGGTAGGCGTCCAGTCCGGCGCGATAGAAGGTGTGCAGCACTTCGCGCTGGTGGCGAACCTCGCGCCACAGGGCATCGTCGGCGCCGGTGAGCGGCGGTTCGCTCTGCAGCGACAGCAGCTTCGACAGCGTTTCCGGGAAGGCCTCCTTGCGCACCCAGCCGGCGTATTCGATGCGCGGGCGGTCGTCGGTCACCGCCGGCGCATCGGCGGCGTACCAGTCCAGGCCGGTGCTGTCGGTGACCCAGGTCGCCATCAGTGCCGCCGGCGTGCGCACGCCAACAGCCTGCAGCGCGGCGGCCACTTCGGGTTGTTCAAAGCGCGCGCGGATGCGTGCCACGTCCAGCTGCAGCGGCGCGAGCGAGCCCACCAGCATCATCTCGTGCAGCTCGGTGGTCCACAGCATCGCGTGCGGGAACACATCAAGGAAGCTGCGCACCAGCATGCGGGTGTCTTCGTCGTTCTGCGTCGGCAGCGGCAGCCACTGCGCCACCAGCCCCCCAGGCTGCAACCGCGATGCCGCCAGCCGGTAGAAATCGGTCGAGTACAGGTTCACCACGCCAGCCGCGGATGGCGGCGGCGGCTCCAGCGTGATCAGGTCGTAGCGCTGCGGGCTCTGCAGCAGTTCGCGCCGCCCGTCGCGCAGGCGGATCTCCACGCGCTTGTCGGCCGCCACGCCGAAGTTGCCTTCGAACTTCGGCACCGCGCGCGCCACCGGTGGCAACAGCTCGGCCACCACACGCTGCTCCAGTCCCGGATACGCAAGCGTGGCGCCCGCCGTGATGCCCGTACCGAGCCCGATCACCAGTGCGGACTTCGGCGTGCCGCCATGCACGATCAGCGGCAGCAGCGCCTGCAGCCGCATATAGCGCTGCGAGGTCATGGCATCGCCGGAATTGGACACGCCCTGGATATAGAGGCGCCGGAAGCGGTTGCTCGGCGAGGTCTGCTCCACCACCGCCACGGTGGCGCCCCGCCCCTCCTCGTAGAACACCAGCTCGCCGCCGCGCGCCCGCGCCAGCAATGTGGCGAGCCGGTCCGCCGGGGCCAGCGCCGCAACGATTACCGCCAGCACGCCCACCATCGGCACCGCCCAGCGCGCCGCCGGACGCACGCCGCTGCCCAGCGCCACCGCGACCACGGCCACGACGGCAGCCGCCACCGCCAGCAGCGACAGCGTCGGCACCAGCCCGATCCACGGCACCATTACGAAGCCGGCCAGCGCCGTGCCAGCGATACCGCCCAGCATATTGAGCGCGACCACGCCGCCCACGCCCGCGCCCACGCGCCGGCTGTCCACGCCCACGCGCAGCACGAACGGGAACGCCGCGCCGAGCAGCAGCGTGGGTACGAACACCACGCACAGCGCCGCCAGGGCAAAGCTGGCGCAGGCGGCCAGCAGCGGGCTCGACGTCAGGCCCTGCACCCAGGCCGACAACGCCGCCTGTGCGTGCAGCAGCCATTCGCCTAGCAGCACGATCTCGAGCAGCGCCACCAGTCCGGCGCCGGCCACCAGCAGCCCGAAGGCGCCCCACGGATCGCGCACGCGGTCGGCATGGCGCGCGGCCAGCGCGCTGCCGATCGCCAGCCCCGCCAGGTAGGTCGCCAGTACCACGGTGAAGGCGAAGGTTCGCGTGCTGAGGAACTGCACGATGGCCTGCGTCCACACCACCTCGTACCCAAGCGCAATGCCACCGGCCGCCGCGTACAGCACCAGCGCCAGCCACCACGCCGCCAGCGCCGCGGCGCCGTTGAGCACGCCCGCCGCCACCGCGCTGCCGAGGATGCCAAGCCAGGGAACCAGAACGAAGCCGGCCAGCAGCGTGCCGGCGATAGCACCGGCGGTATTGGCCGCATAGAGCCGTCCGCCATGCACGCCGACCCGGCTCGCGGCCGGCGCCAGCGCCCGCATCAGCACCGGCAGCGTGCCACCCATGGCGGCGGCAGGCAGGATCACCAGCACAAAAGGCAGCGCCCACGCCAGCAGCCCGGCTCGCTGCTCCAGCCACGCGAACGGCGCCGCGGCATGCGCCAGCGCCACGGTGGCACCGATTGCCAGCAGCAGCACGCAGAGCTCCAGCCAGGCGTACAGGCGCAGCGGATTGCCGTGGCGGTCGGCCACCCGGCCGAACAGCCAGCCGCCCAGCGCCAGTCCGGCAAAGAAAGCGCTGACGGCGGCGGTGACCGCGTGCACATCGACGCCCACCACCAGCGACAGCTGCCGGATCCACAGCACCTGGTAGACCAGCCCCGCGGCGCCCGAGGCAAACAGCAGCACGGCAAGCCACAGCCACGCCGAAGCGGCCGCTTCATGCTGCTGTGCGGCTGGCCCGTTGCCGGGTTGTGCCGCCGTACCGCGATCCGGAACATTGCCTTGCGTAGCGTGCGACTTGATCATCGTTAGCACCGTTGGATTCGCCATCGCCGCGGCATGGCTCGCTGCGCTGTCAGCGATATCTGTCATGCCACCAAATGCAGATCGGCCGGGACGGGCAACGCACTCAGCCCGAAGGCTGCGCGCCACCCGTCGCCGGCCGCCCGCACGCACTGCTGCCGGCGGTAAGCCGCTACTTGCTCTTGCCAGCCGCTCCCGCCTCCAGGCTCTTGTTCAGCGCCTCCATCATCTGGTCGATGCTGAAGCTGGCCGGGCGCTGGCTCGGCGGGTAGTCCTTGAAGGTCTGCAGGAAGGGCGCCACCCGCCATACACCGTACTGCAGCAGATAGGCGTTCTTTGCCTGCCAGTCATAGAACTGGTCGGAAACGATATCGGCGCGCTCGTATGGGTCCATGCGCAGATTGAAGATCTTCGGCGCACGCAGGCAAGTGAAGGGATTGGACCAGACCTCGAAGCCGCCCGGCTTGCGCTGCTCGCAGAAGACGATCTTGAAGTCGTTGTAGCGATACGCCACCAGCATGCCATCGTCATTGAAGTAGAAGAATTCGCTGCGTGGCCCGGTCTTGCTCTGCCCCGTCAGGTAGGGCACGAAGTTGTAGCCGTCCAGGTGCACCTTGAATGATTTGCCGCCAATGCTGGCGCCCTTGAGCAGGCGATCCTTGATATCGCCATCGCCCGCCGCGGCCAGCAATGTCGGGAACCAGTCCAGGCCCGAGATCATCGCGTTGGAAACCGTGCCGGCAGGGACGTGGCCTGGCCAGCGAATCAATGCCGGCACCCGGAAGGCACCTTCCCAGTTGGTGTCTTTCTCGCTACGGAACGGCGTGGTGGCGGCATCCGGCCAGGAGAACTGGTTGGGGCCGTTGTCGGTAGTGTAGATGACGATGGTATTGTCGGCCACCTTCAGGTCATCCAGGGTCTTGAGCAGCTTGCCGACGTGGCCGTCATGCTCGATCATGCCGTCGGCATACTCGTTGCCCGGCATGCCGCTCTGGCCCTGCATTGAGGGGCGCACGTGTGTGAACACGTGCATGCGCGTGGCATTCATCCACACGAAGAACGGCTTGTCCGCCTGCGCCTGCTTGGTCATGAAGTCGACGGCGGCCTGCGTGGTCTCGTCGTCGATCGTCTCCATGCGCTTGCGGTTCAGCGGGCCGGTGTCTTCGATCTTGCCATCGGCGAAAGTACGAAGCACCCCGCGCGGCGAGTTGGCCTTGGTGAAGTTGGTGTCATTCTTGGGGTAGTACGGACGCTCAGGCTCCTCTTCCGCGTTGAGGTGGTAGAGATTGCCGAAGAACTCGTCGAAGCCGTGCGCAGTCGGCAGGAATTCATTGCGGTCGCCCAAATGGTTCTTGCCGAACTGGGCAGTGGCATAACCCAGCGGCTTCAGTGCCTGCGCGATGGTGATGTTCTGCGCCTGCAGCCCAACCGGCGCGCCGGGAACCCCGACCTTCAGCAAGCCGGTGCGCAGCCCGACTTCACCTGTAATGAAGGTGGAGCGCCCCGCGGTACAGCTGTTTTCGCCGTAGTAGTCGGTAAACATCATGCCTTCGCGGGCAATCCGGTCGATATTCGGCGTGCGATAGCCCACCACGCCGAGGCTATAGGCGCTGATATTGGTCTGGCCGATATCGTCGCCAAAGATGACCAGGATGTTCGGCTTCTTGCCTGACGGCGTCGCTGCCACCGGCGAGGCTGCGCCGATTCCCGCCGGCGCGGGTGCCGGCATGGCCACGGGCGGGCTTTCCCGGGCAGGCTGCTGTGCCGCTGGCGGCTGGCCGGGCTGCGCCGGCTGGGCAGACTCGGCGGCCGGCGGTGCCGCCGGCGGCTTCGCCTCGTCGGCCTTCTTGCAGCCAGCGATGGTCATCGCGGCCAGGGCCAGCGCAGGGCGCTGCGCGCTCCCGACCGCCTGCTTTGTGTTTCGTTGATTCGACGCATCATCGCCTCCGAAGATCACATCAGGCGCAGCCGTACATCAGGCGCGCATGGCATGCGGTTGGCTGCGGCACGTGCCCGTCAGGGCTTGCCGGCCGGATAGACCTGCTCCCAGTCCTGCTTCATGCTCACCACGGTCCAGCCCTTCGCCCGGGCCATGTCCAGTGCCTTGTCGAGCTTGCCCACCTTGGACTGGCGGTCATAGGCGAACTCGCGCTCGGCGTCGTCGTGATGCACCAGCACGGCCATGCGCGCGCCGTCGCCGCCGGTGGTGTACTCGAGCATCTGCAGGTCACCGTCGGAATTGCCCACCGCCAGGATCGGCCGGCGGCCGATATGGCGATAGATGCCGACCGGCTTGCCGGGACCGTCATCGATAAAGTCGAGCCTGGCATCGCGCACCAGCACCGGCTTGCCGTCGCGCACCATGTAGCGCACCGCCTGCGAGGAGCCGATTACCTGCTCGGGCGGGATGCCATACACCACCTGACTCCACGGCCGCATGAAGTCGATCGTGCCGCCGGAAACGATGTAGGTCTTGAAGCCGTTATCGCGCAGGTAGTTCAGCAACTCGAGCTGCGGCTGGTAAACCAGCTCGGTAAAGGGCCGGTTGAATTTGGGATGGCGTGCCTTGGCCAGCCAGTCGCGGATGGTACGGTCGTACTCGTCCACGCTCATGCCGCTGTTGGCCTTGGCGATCAGCGCGGCGACCTGCTTCTCGTTGCGCATCAGGGCCTGCATGTCGTTGGCCATCAACGCCTTGAACGCCGGGTTGTTGCGCCACTCAGGATGCTGCGGCGCGGCGGCCCTGACCTGGTCGAGCAGGAAGAAGAACTGGAAATACAGCGGCTGTTCGCTCCACAGCGTGCCGTCGTTGTCGAACACCGCCACGCGCGCTTCAGGCGGCACGAAGGCGGGCGAGCCCGGGCGCGTCACGTCGGCGACGAACTTCAGCAGGGCCTGGCGGACGGCGCCGTCGCGCCAGGATGGCAGCGCCTGCGCGCCTGGCTGCGCCGCTTGCGGTGCAGCAGCCGGCGGCGCCTGGCTGGTGGCCGGCGCGGTGCAGCCGGCAAGCTGCAGTCCGGCCAGCGCGAGCGCGGCAGCCAGCGCGGCGATGGCCTTGCGCGGGGCTCCGATGCGCCAGGCACCGGCACCGGAAGTACGGGATGCGGGCGTGCCCATGACGGTCACTCCTAATGGTCCGTCGCGCGCGGGCGCGACTACTGCGCCGCGGCTGCCTGCGGCTGGCCGGCGTTGGCGAGCTGTGCCTGCTTCTGCAGCGCGGCCCAGCGGCTGTCGTCCATCACCAGCCGGAAGCCCAGGTGCGACATGCTGTTATAGGGATCGGTCCCGCGTCGCGCGCTGGGCCGGTAGCTGAGGCAGAAATCCTCGTTGCACAGGAACGAGCCGCCGCGCGTGACGCGCTTGGGCGCGTTGACCGGCACGCCGGGCTCGCTCGGGTCCCACGAGGCCAGCGGCCCGGTCGGGTCTTCGATCGCCTGGGCCTTGCCGGCCTCGCGCCGGAACTGGTCGGCGCGGTACCAGTCGGCCACCCATTGCCAGGCATTGCCAGTCATGTCGGCCAAGCCATAGCCGTTGGGCGGGAAGGTGCCGACCGGGCTGGTGCCGATGGCGCCGCCGGCCTTGGGGCTGACCACCGGGAATGGCTGGCTCTGCTGGCCCTGCCAGACATTGGCCATCTGCTTGTCGTCCGGCGCGAACTGGTCGCCCCAGGCGTAGGTGGCCTGCTCCAGCCCGCCGCGCGCGGCAAGCTCCCATTCGGCTTCGGTGGGCAGCCGCTTGCCAACCCACTTGGCATAGGCGAGCGCGTCTTCATACGAGACCTGCACCACCGGGTGGTTGTCCTTGCCCTCGATCGAGCTGCCGGGCCCGCCCGGATGGCGCCAGTCGGCGCCGGACACATAGCGCCACCAGCGCGAGTAATCGCGCAGCGGCACCGGCTGCGCGGTGCCGACAAAAACCATGCCGCCGGGCACCATGGCACTCGCCGGTGGGCGCGGCGTGCCGGGCGGCAGCTGGACTTTCAGGGTTTCCCATTCGGGCGGGCGCTCGGCCGTGGTTACATAGCCGGTGGCCTCGACGAACTTGCGGAACTCCGCATTGGTGACGTGGTGCTTGTCCATCCAGAACGGATGCACACGCACCTTGTGTGCCGGCTTCTCGTTGGCCTGCGCCATCTTGCTGTCGCTGCCCATCAGGAATTCGCCGCCGGGGACATGCACCATGCCGAGCGGGCCGCGCTTGCCGTCGCCTTCGGTCACAGTGGGCGCGTGGTTCGTGCGCGAATGCGCATACCACCAGCTGGCGCCCGCGCCCGCCGCCACGCCGGCGCAGGCCAGCAAGGCGATCAGCACCTTGCGCCGCAACTGCGGCGCTGCAGCAGAGGCGGGCAATGCCTGCTGCGTGCCGGGGCCGACGGTCTGCGCCCGCCGCCCGTTTCGCGTGCCATCCCCCATGGGGCTTCCTCCGCCAATGACAAAAGGTGCATCGAGCACCTGCGGCTATCGTCACAGAAAGGTTAGGGAAACGGTATTTAGATTTCTTGCCACGCGAGTTGAATTATTTCAGGACTCGCAGCCGTCCCGCGTCGTCCTCTCCGGGTAAATACCGGCCGCCGGCTCGTCCATCCCGCCGATGTGCGGGCGTTGCGGCCGCCCGTACGCTGCGCGAAGCCGTCGCCGCTGCCAGACAGCAGCGCGCCATGCACCGCCCGCCATGCGGATGGGCCGTCCACAGGACGCCAATACCAGGAGGAAACACGATGCAATCTGACCGACGCAAAGCCCTGCAGTTGCTGGGCGCAGGTTCCCTCGCCGCCGCCGCTCCGACGCTCTGGCTCGGCCAAGCACGGGCCCAGTCAACCTATCCTGCGCGGCCGGTGCGGCTCGTGGTGCCCTACCCGCCCGGCGGAGCCACCGATGTGCTGGCGCGCACCCTTGGCGATCCGCTCGGAAAACTCTGGCAGCGCCCCGTGATCGTGGAGAACCGGCCTGGGGTGGGTGGCATGATCGGCGCGGACGCGGTCGCCAAGGCGCAGCCCGACGGCTACACGCTGCTGCTGGCGCTGCCCAGCCTGGTGCAGACGCCCTATATGGTGGCCAAGCCTCCGTTCGATCCGCTGCGCGACCTCGCCACCATCAGCCAGCTGTGCACGACCCACCTCGTGCTGGCCGCCAACGGCGCCATGCCGCGCACGCTGCCGGAGGTGGTCGCGCTGGCAAGGTCCCAGCCCGAAAAATATTCCTATGGCACCTACGGCATCGGCACCGGCGCCCATCTCTATATGCTGGTCTTCTGCAAGGCTGCGGGCGCCGCGCTCGTCCATGTTCCATACAAAGGCGAGGCCCCGATCGCCAACGACCTGATCGGCGGCCAGATCTCGATGGGAACGCTGTCGCCGATGACGGTGCGACAGCACGCGCGCAGCGGCAAGATCGTGCCGCTGGCTGTCACCGGCAATAGCCGCGCCCCGATGCTGCCGGATGTGCCAACGTTCCTGGAGCTCGGCTACAAAGGGCTGGACGGCCCCGCATGGATGGGCCTGTTCACCACGGCTGGCACGCCCCCGGCCATCGTCGCGAAGATTTCGGCAGACGTCGAAACAGTGATGGCCGCGCCCGAGATCCGGCAGCGCATGGCCGACCTGGGGTTGATCGTCAAAACGTCGCGGCCGGCGGCGTTTGCGGCAGTGGCGAAGGCAGACCAGGCGTACTGGGGCGGCGTGATCAAGGAGTACAATATCCGGCTGGATTGAGCGGATACGCAGCAAGGCCGCGCCGGGCGGCCGCGCATCGTAGCGCGTCGCCGCGGGCCCGAACATCACTCAATTGCAGCAATTTGTGTAGGGTGTTGCGCCGGCCCGCCACGCGCAAACATGACCCGGCCGAATCGATATAATCAGCCGCACAGAACAATAGAACAATAGAACAAAAGAACAAAAGAACAGAACAATAAGAACGCCGGACGGGGATGCTGCGTCTTCTCGATTTACGCTGCGAGGGAATATGACCAGCACTGACCATGCCCTGTCCGGACGCCTGTCCGCGACCGTCCCTGCCCGCCGTGCCGCGGGCGTTTCATTTGCATCGCCGGCCGCGCCGCTGCTGAAGGGGGTCTACAGGCGCTCAGACCAGTTGATGACGGCGGTGCTGTGGATCCTGTGCATGCTGTCGCTGATCGTCGGCAACCATTACGGATCGCTGGACCTGACGCTCACCGTCGGCCTGCCGATGGCGCTGCTCGGCACGCTGATGGCCATCACCCTCTCGGCCCACATGGCCACGCGACTGACGATGGGGGTCTTGCTGATGGCCTTTGCCGCCCTGCTGATCCACCAGGCGCGCGGGCAGACCGAGTTCCACTTCCTGGTGTTCGTGTCGCTGTCGCTGCTGCTGGCCTACCGCGACTTCCGCGTGATCCTGCTGGCGGCGGCGGTAATCGCGGTGCAGCACCTGAGCTTCAACTTCTTCCAGCAGTGGGGTTGGAATGCGATCTGCTTCACCCATCCCAGCTTCAACATGGTGCTGTTCCATGCCGCCTTCGTAGTGGCGCAGACCGGCGTGCTGTGTGCGATCGCCTGGCGGCTGGAGCGCGACGCACGCTCCACCGACGAACTCAGCGCGCTGGCCGCGGGCATCGAGCGCGAACCCGGTTACCTGACGCTGCGCGCCGACGGGCACGAGCCCGACAGCGACTTCGCCCGCGCCTTCCGCAAGACGCTCGACACCGTGCGCCAGACGCTGCTGCAGGTGCGCCACGCCGCCGCCAGCGTGGCCGATGCCGCCGGCAATATCCTGGACACCAGCGCCACCGTCGCGCGTCGCACCGAAGACCAGGCACGCACCGTCGAGCACACCATGCAGGACATGCGCACGCTGACGCAAACCGTCCGCGCAAGCGCCGACCAGGCGCGCGGCGCCTGCGAGCTGGCCGAGGCGTCGAGCGCCGTGGTCGCGCGCGGCAGCGGCGAAATCCTGTCGGTCATCCGCACCATGGGCGAAATCAACGATGCCTGCGAGAAGATCACCGAGATCATCGGCGTGATCGACAGCATCGCCTTCCAGACCAACATCCTGGCCCTCAACGCGGCGGTGGAAGCAGCACGTGCGGGGGAGCATGGCAAGGGCTTCGCGGTGGTGGCCGGCGAAGTCCGGCAGCTGGCGCATCGGTGCGGCGCGGCGGCCAAGGAGATCCGGGAGCTGATCAGCACCTCGGTCGAACGCGCGCGCACCGGCGCGGAGCTGGTCGGCCATACCGGGCAGACGATGAACGAGGTGGTGGCCAGCATCGGCAAGCTCGCGACGCTTGTGGAAGAGCTGGCAACGCTGGGAGACAGCCAGCGCAGCGGCATCGAGGGCATGGCCCGACGCGTGGCGGAAATCCAGGAAGCGTTTCGGGAGAATGCGGCGGTGGTGGCCGGCGCGGCCGAGGCGGCGCGGGCGCAGCGGGGCCAGACGGAGGGGTTGAGCCGGGCGGTGGGAGTGTTCCGGTTGGATAGCCACGGAGGGGCGAGGTCGACGCGGGGCCTCTTCACCCTTTTTTCGCACCTTTTTTGACATAAGTGTCAGAGGGCCGCTGCTGTGCATACAACACCCCATCTAGGCATTTATATCGTTGTTGTTAGTTATTTTTAATACTGATATGCATTAAGTTTCATTCTTGCAACCGCTTGGCCAGCCCGCCTCTTTCATCCTGACCACCGATGGCCTCAGCCAAAAGACTGAGTTGCGGTCACCCCTGCACATGGACCGCCCGATGTCTATCCACACTTTGTCCTAGAATAACAGCCTGATCCGGTACCTTTGGGGCACTCCCCTCATACCGCCTCTGTTCTGTCCCCGATATCGCCTTCTGCAAGTCCGGAACAGGCCCGATGCATTCCTGACGAGGCCCCGGATACCCGACATAGCCCGATATGGATGGCGCGCGCTGCAAGCCGGCGCCTGCAATGCCACCTTTCAATGCGGCCATCTGCTGTGCAGTGCGGCATTGCGCACGCTTCGATATTGACATCACGATTTCCCCGCCAGTCCAAGTAACAACGCTGCAACCGCACATACGGCGGCGGCCGGTGCCCAGCCTTGTCGGCGACTAAGAATTCACAATGAATTCAACGAACTAGAAACCGCTGGCACAACCATCGCTCTCTTATGACGCGGCGTGCATATCGCGACATAACGAAACTGTGATCCCGGGCGGCAGGCATCCGCGGCGCCTCTCCTGCGGCAAGCGTAGGACGGGCGATCTGACAGGCAGATCGTCCGCCGACGCACCGGCGAGACTCCCTTTGCAGGACAAGAGAGAGACCGACATGCCGAAGAAAGTCCTCGCTGTATTCGGGACCCGTCCCGAGGCCATCAAGATGGCACCGCTGATTCACCGGCTGCGGGAATCCAGCAATTTCGAGTTGCGGGTCTGCGTCACCGGACAGCACCGGCAGATGCTGGACCAGGTACTTCGGCTCTTCGAGATCGTGCCGGACTTTGACCTCAACGTGATCAGCCAGGGGCAGAGCCTGTCCGACATCACGACGCGCGTGCTGTCAGGCGTGCACACGGTGCTGGACCGCTTCCTGCCTGAAGCCTTGCTGGTCCACGGCGACACCACCACCACGCTGGCCGCCACGCTCGCGGCCTTCTACCGCAACGTCGCGATCGGGCATGTTGAAGCGGGACTGCGCACCGGCAATCTCAGCGCCCCCTGGCCGGAAGAAATGAACCGGCGCGTGACCGATGTGATGGCGTCCTGGCATTTCGCGCCAACGCTACAGGCACAGGAAACGCTGCTGCGCGAAGGCGTCGATCCGGTACGCATCAGCCTGACCGGCAACACCGGCATCGACGCGCTGCTGCAAGTCAAGGCCCGGCTGGACGCCGATGCCGAAATGCGGTGCCGGCTGGCGAGCCAGTACCCCTTCCTGGACGAGACGCGGCGGATGGTGCTGGTGACCGGACACCGGCGCGAGAACTTCGGTACACCTTTCGAACGCCTGTTCACCGCGCTGCGCACGCTGGCGGACCGCAATGCGGATATCCAGATCGTCTATCCGGTGCATCTGAACCCGTGCGTGCAGGGCCCCGTGCAGGCGATCCTGAGCGGGCACCCGAACATCCACCTGATCGATCCCCAGGACTACCTGCCGTTCGTGTTCCTGATGTCGCGCGCCTACCTGATCGTCACCGACTCAGGTGGCATCCAGGAGGAGGCGCCGGCCTTGGGCAAGCCGGTGCTGGTGACGCGGGAAACCACCGAGCGGCCGGAAGCCGTGGCCGCCGGTACCGCACGGCTGGTCGGCACCGACCCTGCTCGCCTCATCGCCGCCGCGGAGCAGTTGCTGAACGACCCCGAGGAATACGCCTGCATGTCGCGCGCGCACAACCCGTTCGGCGACGGCCGCGCCAGCGAACGCATCGTCTTTGCGCTGCAGGCGGCGTCCCCGGAGGCGTATCGGGAATGTGGCGAGTCGGCCGATGCCGGCGTCGTCAGTCTGTAGCGAAAGACAAGGTTCAGAAAAATCAGCGGCCCAGCGCACCAGTACCCAGGCCCGGCCTGGCCGCTTCAAGCAAGAGGAGCAAGTCAATGAAGCGCTCACGTATGACACGGTTTGCGGCAGCGGCAACAGCGGTGCTCTTCACCGCCTCTCTTGCCTCGGCGCCCGCCCATGCCGCACTGACCCAGGATGCCGCCGCGGTGGCGGCCGAGACCCCGCTCTATCTCCCGGCGAGTCCGGCGGATCCCGGCGGGTTGCTGGGCTATGACCACAGCTTCCAGATCGACTTTGCGTACGAGGCGGAGAAGGGCAAGAACAAGGCAGCCCTCAAGGCCCTCAAGGATGAGCTGAAGGCGAAGAAGCCCAGGAAGCTCAAGGCCGGAGCCAAGGTGAAGGCGGGCACATACACGCTCGCGCCGGCGCCTGGAGCCGAACCGGACTGACCGGCTCTGCATGCTCGCGTACGTCGATGTGCCGCGGCGTTTTGCACACCGAGGCAACTTGTAGTCATCGCGCTGGGAGAAGACCGTGCTCTACCAATCCTACTCACTGCTGCGGCGAAGCAGCGTCCTGGTGCTCCAGCTATGCCTGGCACTGGTGCTCGCTTTGCCGGCAATCTCGCACGCCGCCACCAACCAGATCGCACTGCTGGTGCCGGACGGCTTCTCCCTTCCCGATCCGCGCGTGTCGGCCTGGCTCGATGGGGCCGAGGAAGAAGGCCTGAAGATGACCGTCATCACCGACAGCCAGTTCCAGCAAGGCACGACCCCGGCGCAATTCCCAGCCGTAATTCTGCCGGACCAGGTGCACGTGAACGCCAGCGATGCGTTGATCGCGGCGCTGGAGACTTACACCAGCCAGGGCGGCAAGCTGATGCTGGTCTACGACTTCGGCGCGCTGACCTCTACCGGCTTCTACGCGCCGCAAAAGAGCCGGCTCAGCAACCTTGCCGGCGTCGACTACGTGCTCTATGACCAGTTGCTCGGCAACATGATCGGCGTCGGGCCAATCACCGCGCTGGGCACCACGCTAAGGACGCTGCAGGTGCCGCCGGGCAAGTCGATGGTGTGGGACGCGAGCACGACCCCTCCCATCGAAGGGATCTCGGGCTACGTCTATGGCTTCCTGATCTATCCGAGCTTCGTCACGCAGGGCACCTATACCGGCTCCGCGCTGATCACGTCTCCGAACTTCGGGCTGGTGGCAGGGCTGCGCAACTTCGGCTCAGGCAGCGTGCTGTTCGTCAACCTGCCGCTCGCCTACCTGAAGGGACAGACCGACGGCATGCTGATGCACGGCTTCCTGCGCTACTTCGGCGGCAACCTGTTGAAGACGGCGCGGCTTTCGGCGCAGCCCAAGGCGCGCGGCGGGCTGGTGCTGAACTGGCACTTCTGCGCCGGCGACCAGATCGAGCCCGCGGTGGAGATGAATACCTGGGGCACCTTCGACGAGAACAATAGCCCGTTCTCCATTTCCGTGACTGCGGGCCCTGACCAGATCAACTTCGGCGACGCCCAGGGCATCAACCTGTCGCAAAACACTGCGGCAAAGAATTTGATGCTGTCCCTGCAATCGAAGGGGCACAAGATCGGCAGTCATGGCGGATGGATCCACGACTACTGGGGTGACAACGCCAGCGAGACCAACCAGCCCACCTTCGAACAGTACGTGATGCTGAACAAGCAGAGCGTGGAAGGCGCGACCGGAAGCGCCGCGGTCGAGTACGCCGCGCCGCAAGGCAATACGCCGCAGTGGTCGGTCAACTGGCTCGAAGCCAACGGCAACACCGGTTACTACTTCGTTGGCCATACCGGGATGGCGCCGACGCGCAGCTATCGCGAGGGTGTGCTGTCGAACGACACCATCCGCGCCTTCCCGGTGATGCCGTTCGGGCAGTACGCGACGTTCGAGGAGTTCGAGGAATTTAACGTGCCCGTGGCCGACATCAACACCTGGTACCGGCAGCTCATCGATTTCGTGGCGAAGAACCGCACCAGCCGGCTGATCTACATGCACCCGGCGGGCGCTATCCAATACCCGAAGACGCTCAACGTCATCTTCAACAAGGCCGACAACGTGAAGGCAAACGGACTGTTCAACTGGTACACGATGGACACGCTGGCGAAGTTCGGCCAGCGGCGCCAGCAGACCGTCTGGCAGGCCACCGACAACGGCAACTCGTGGTCGTTCCAGGCCACCCATCCGACAGACATGACCGACATCGCCTGGGTGCTGCCGCGCACGGCATACACGCAACCGGTGGTGACGCAGGGACTCGGCCAGGTGACATGGGACACCAACAACTGGATCGTGACTTCGCTGGGAGGCACCTCGCTGGCCTTCGTCGCCGGCAAGAAGTAAAGCGCAGGGACTCACCGCGGCCCGCCCCGGGGGCGGGCGCGCGGCAATAACACCCTGCGATGAAAGAACAATGAGGAGGGTCGTCGAGCATGCGTGCGACGTATCGCGTAGTGCTTTCACTGAGCGGGCTGCTCGTTCTTGCCACGCCCGCCCCCGAAACAGAAGCCACGGAAATTCCCGGGCGGGGGGAGGCCTTCGCCCGGGGAACGCCAGAAGCCGTCCCTAAACCGCTGCCCAAGCTCATGGCCCATGCTGCCGCCGCACCGCCAGGCGCAACGGTGGAACTGGCAATGACGTCGCCGGACACGCTGGAAGAGAACGCGCGCATGGAGCCGGCAATGCGTCCGCCAGCGTGGACCAAGCCACCGGCGCTCGATCCACCGGCGCTCCAGCCGCCGCCGGAGCGGGCAGACGCGCAGGCGATCGTGCCCCCGCTGACGGTCATGCTGCTGCTGATCGTCGGCCTGGTGATCTTCTATGCCGTGCGCCACTACATGTTCACGCTGAACCGGCTGTTCGGCAGGCAGCGCCATCCCTACCTGGACATCGACGTCGCGGACTGGCCAAGCCTGACCGTGCTGGTCGCCGCGCACAACGAAGAGGCCGTGATCGCCGGCTCGCTGATATGCCTGCTGCACGCGGACTATCCCGTCGACCGGCTCACCATCATGCCCGTCAACGACCGCTCCTGCGACCGCACCCGCGAGATCATCGACGACCTCGTGCAGCAGTACCCGGGGCGCATCACACCGTTCCACCGCACCGGCGGCAAGCCCGGCAAGGCGGCCGCGCTCAAGGATGCGAGCGATGCCGTCGCCAGCGACATCATCGTCGTCTTCGATGCCGACTACCTGCCCCCGGTGGGCCTGCTCAAGCAACTGGTGGCACCCTTCTTCGATCCCGAGGTGGGCGCGACCATGGGCCGCGTAGTGCCGATGAACGCGGGCAGCAACCTGCTCACGCGGCTGCTCGACCTGGAACGCTCGGGCGGCTACCAGGTCGACCAGCAGGCCCGCATGAACCTGGACCTGGTGCCGCAGTACGGCGGCACCGTCGGCGGCGTCAGGATGCGGGCGTTGCACAGCGCCGGCGGCTGGCACGACGACGTGCTGGCCGAAGACACCGACCTGACCTACCGGCTCCTGCTGGCCAACTGGAAGACGGTCTACCAGAACTGGTCGGAGTGCTATGAAGAGGTGCCCGAGACCTGGCCCGTGCGGGTGCGCCAGATCATGCGCTGGACCAAGGGCCACAACCAGGCGCTCTATCGGCACGGCTGGAAGATGGCGGTCTGCCGCAACCACGGGCTGTTGGAGAAGATCGACGGCGTGGCGCTGCTCGGCATCTACATGATGGCGCCGCTGATGCTGTTCGGCTGGCTGCTGGCGATCCTGCTGTTCTATGCCGGCGGCCTGCCGCTGTTCGGTGAAGCGGTGATCCTGTTCGCGCTGATGTCGTACGGGACGCTGGGCAACTTTGCCGCCTTCTTCGAGATTGCCGCCGCAGTGTACCTGGACGGCAGCCGCGAACGCATCCGCCTGCTGCCGCTGAACTATTTCGGCTTCCTGGTCAGCATGCTGACCGTGTCGCGCGCCATCCTCAGCCAGGTCGCCTTCGATTACCTGCTCCGCCGCGAACTGCGGTGGGACAAGACCACGCGTTATCGCCAGAGGAGCTGAACATGTGGCCCCTGCTGCTTGGCATCCTCACCATGCTGGTCTTCGGGTTGCCGCTGGTGCCGGCGGTGCTTGAATGGCGGCGCCGGTGCGACGTCCGGCCGCTGGCGATCGATAGCGAACACACGCTGGATGTCGCGGCCGTGGCCGCGGTCTTTCGATCGATGGTCGAGCGGCAGGACGAGAAGTCCGGCCTGCGTGGCGTGGCGCACCCGGTCAGCGCCTTGCGGCCTGTGGTCCACGTGACGGGCACATTCATGCCGACGGCGGCAGAAGCGTTCATCGGCGTCTGTGCGCGCACCATCGTCGCGAGCGGCTCACTGGTGCTTCCGGACAGCTATACGTTTTCCCGGGACATCTACGGCCGGCGCGGTATCGCCACGGGCCGGAGGAATCGCATGCAGGTGCTGCTGTCCGAAGGCGAGATCCTGATGCGCAGCGGCAGCGAACTGCAGCGCTGGGCGCACGCGCGCAGTGTCCATGTCGAGCCGCGGTGCCGCTTGCTCGGACCGCTCTCTGCCCTCTACTCAATTCGTCTCGAAGACGACTGCGAATTTACCTCGGTCAGCGCCGCGGTGATCGGGTTCGGGGCGCGTCATCTTGCCGCGCCGCCCGACATGGACGCCACCGCCCCGCCCGGGGGAGACTGGGCGCATGCCGTGCTGAATCCCCCCGAAGCCTCGCACGGCCGCTGGCTGGTAACGCACGATCTGACGTTTCCCGCCAGCACCCTGTATCGCGGCGACCTTGTCGTGCATGGCGACTTGTGGATCGGCTCCGGCGCGCGCATTATCGGCAGCATCAAGGCAAGCGGCTGCATCTGGTTGGGCTCGCGGGTGCGCATCGACGGTGCACTGATCGCAGGGGGCGCCATTTCCGTGGCCCGCGAGTGCGTCATCGCCGGGCCGGTGGCTTCCGAGCGCGAGATCGATGTCGGGGCGCGCAGCACGATCGGCGCCGCGAACAAGCGCACCACGGTGGTGGCGCCGGTGCTCCACGTGCGGGTTGGCACGGTAGTTTATGGCACGGCATGCGCCCCGGAGGATGGAAGGGTCGTATCCGATAGTCACGTAGCCAAACCATGACTCGCCCTTACCCACCATGAAAACACTGCTCGCGCTGCTCCTGATCCTTGCCACATACGTCCACCAGCCGGCGGGCGCCGCCGAGCTCACGCTGACCGACTACCAGCGTCCCGACGGGGCGATCACGACCTACTTCGCTGGCGACTCGATCGATCCTTATTTTGCGGCCAAGGCACTGCTGGCCGCACAAGACGCGGGCATGACCACCAGAGCCGCCGCCACCCGCTGGATCGCATGGCTGCTGCCGCGCCAGCACGCCGACGGCCGCTTCGACCGCTACTGCATGAAAGGCCAGCGCTTCGTGACCTGCCAGGAGGCTGACGCCGACGACGCGCTGATGGCGGCCTGGATGGAACTGCTGGTCCGCAGCGCGCCGCCCAAGGGCATGCCGCCGGCGTGGCAGGCCAGCTTCGACAAGGCCAGCCGGTACCTGGACACCCTGCGCGACGCTCGCTCCGGCGTCTACTACATCTCGGCCAAGCTCCCGGTGGCCCTGCTGATGGACAACGTGGAAGTCTCAAGCGCCTTCAAGGCTGCCAGCCACTATCGCCAGCGCCACGGAGACGCCGTAGGCGCCGCCGGCTGGAGGCGCAAGGCCGAACAGCTCGACAAGGACATCCTGCGCGTATTCTGGCGCCCCAACCAGGGCTATCTGGTCAGTACCCAGCCTCGCGAGCAGTTCGAGTTCTATCCCGACGCCGTGGCGCAGATCTTCCCCATTCTGGGCGATATCCAGCCCGCGAACCGGCCCCATGCCGTCGCTTACCAGTCATGGATGAATGAGAACCGCTGGGCCTGGTTGCAGATGTCCGAAGTCGATTTCCCCTGGGGGCTGGTCGCCCTGGTCGCCGACAAGATGGGAGACAAGGACGCCATCGCGTGCTGGCGCCTGCGTTCCATCCAGTTCCGGCATGGCAAGCACTGGAATGTCTTGGAGGAGGCACTGTACCTGGCGTTCGAGTCGCGGCTGAGTCCCGAGCAGGCGATTGCGCCGCCTGCGCCAGGCTTGCGGTGTCGCTGATTTGCACCACATCGGGCTAAGACATGCGAAACGCGTCACCACCGAGCGAGCCATTATCGACTGATCGCCGCGAAGCAGTGTATGGTTCAACAGCAGCATGCGGGCCGGAGGGTCCTGACGGGCCCCTCCGGGCGACATCGACCAGAAGATCGACAGGATACGCATGGCGAAGCTCTCGGATACCAGAACCCACGGCGCTCGTGCCCTGCCCCTGCTGGGCATGCTGGCACTGCTTGCCGCCACCGATGTCCGCGCCCAGGCAGAAGCTACCCCGCCAAGGACGTTCGCGCCCTTGCTCACGGGTTTCGTGGAAGGCGGCCTCGGCCACGCCAACCTCACCGGCGACAATGCCAACTGGAACGACCAGTACCTGCGAGGCGGGGTCAACTTCACCCCGAAGGATTACGTGACCGGCGAAATCAGCCACCAGAGCCACTTCGGCGACCAGGGCACGTTCTTCGGGCTGGGCTACACCCGCACCTTCGACGAGAACTGGTACGGCTTCCTGAGCGCCGGCACCAGCGCGGGCGGCTTCTTCCTGCCCGAGGTCCGGGTCGACGGCCTGCTGTTCCGCAAGCTGCTAGAGAAGAAGAACCTGGTCGTGAGCGCCGGCTTCACCTACTACCGCGCCAAGGAGGTCTATACCGACAAGACCTTGCTGCTGGGCCTGACCTACTATTTCGACGCCCCCTGGATCATCCAGCTCGGCGCGCGTCTCAACCGCAGCGATCCGGGCAATGTCCGCTCCAATCGCGGCATAGTCGCCGTGACCTACGGCCGCGACAAAGACCAGTTCATCACCCTGAAATACGACGGTGGCAGCGAAGCCTACCAGCTCACCGGCGAGCAGGCCCTGCTGAGCGACTTCAACAGCCATGAAGTCTCGCTGACCTGGCGCAAATGGTTCACCAAGCGCTACGGCATCAACCTGCGCGCCATTTACTACGACAACCCCTCCTACACGCGCAAGCAAGCGGAAATCGGGGTCTTCGCGGAGTTCTAGCCCGGAGTTCTAGCCATGACGCACCCCACCGGACACACTGTTGCCACACGCGACCAGAGCGACGCCCTTGGCCTGACCGTCCTGTGCCTGGCCCGGCATCGTTCGCTGGACCACCTGACCCTGTCCGTCCCCGCGATCGCGGGAATCCTGCTGGTGCCGGTGGCGTTCAATGTGGCCGAATGGATGCTGCGCGACCGTATCAGCGGGGTGTGGGCGGGGGTGCTGCGCTTCTGGATCGACAAGCTCGGCATCGAGGGCAGCGTCAGTGAGCAATTGACGCGGGTGGCGTGGTTCGACTTCAACCTGCCCTACACCACTGTCGTTGCCCCGGCGCCAGACGTGCTGACCTGGTGCATAACGCTGATCGGCACGCTTGCCGTTTGCCTGATGACGTTTCGGATACGGGACCAGTACCTGCCGCTGCGGTATTTCCTGCTGTTCGCCGTGTTCATCCAGGCCACGGCGCTTCTGTTCTTCGCGGTCGCGCCGCAGAGCTTTCCGTACTCGGCCAGCAGATACGTGGACAACGGCGTGAAGACCTGCGCCAGCTTCTTGTTCCTGTTGCCGTGGGGGCATGCGCTGGTCTACTACATCTTTGACTTCTCGTGGCCGAAGAAGATATTTCTGACACTGCTCACGCTTGTGTTTGTCGTGATCGCGGTGCCGATGCAACTGGCGTTGCACGTTTATCTGATGGTGTCCTGTTCGTTGTTGCAGATGCCACTGCTGTCGTTTGTGTTCGGGCCGACGATGCTGGTGTTTGGGTGTATTGCGTTGTATGGGTGGGCGATGAGTTGGGAGAGGGTTGAGCGAAAGGTGTAGAAGCCGAAGGCGTCGCCTTGGTACGTTGCCCTTATGCCAGGAGCGCGCGCAACTCACGCTTCATTGCAGGAACTGCCAGGCTCGCGCTCTTCGCGAGATTCACCTGCATGGCCATCGCCGCCACCTCAATGAGCCTGGGATCGATCTCGTAGTCCCGCTGCTGCAGCCACACCAGCACATCCCGCAAGTGCCAAAGGACGCTGCTGCCTTCGTGCACAGGCGGCGGGAAGGATTCGGGATAGCCGAGCATCAGCTTGCGCATGTTCTGGCGGGACATGCCGACGATGTCGGCGATGTCTGTCAGGCCCACGAGATCGGGGGCGGCTTCGATCAGGATGGCGGAAGGCATTGCACGCCTGGCGTCGGCCAGGGCGCTCAGGACGGCGGCGTTGGCAGACTCGGCTTCGCGGTTGAAGGCCAGCGCAATCCTACCTGTCAGCCCTGTACCAGCGGTTGCGTCCTCACATCCTGCTTCGTACAGGCGTTCTACCAGCGTGTCGGGGTCGTTGTCGTCTGGCGACAGTTGGTATTTGAGGATGAAGGCGTAATCCATGGCTATTCCCTGGTCTGCAATTTGAGCAGCGTTGTCTCTTCGTACGAATGCGAGCAGTTGTCCACGATCCGCCTGATTGCGTTGGCATGGTTGGCCGGACGCTTTGGCGTGCTCCAGATGCTGGAGATACAGAACTCGCCGCAGCGGCATCCCTTGTCGTTGCGAGGGCAGTAGATACGGCCCCACGCATGTCCGTTACCCTTCGCCTTCTCGACGCGCCAGCCTTGCAGTTCGGCATGTCTTAGTGCTGCTTCGACCTCCTTCTTGGGGTGCTTGGCACGGACCATTCGTATCTCCGAGGCTAGAGGGGCAACGAGTGGTTGTCAAGCGACAACCACTAAACAAGCAAATTCCGAGGGGATCGGAGAATTGTCGTTGCATGGGGCTCGGGCGGGCTTGAGAGGAGTCTGCAATCGGCGGCCGTATCAGCCATCAAGCCAAGTGGACGGCATGGGCGGGGGCCTGCGACACGTAGGATGCCTGCACCCCTTCGTCGCGTGGTGGCCAGACAGACCACGCGGAAATATGTGCGGGTGGTATGAGGTGGTGGTGCGGTAGTGCGTCAATCTGTCGGTGATTGCTGACAGAAGAGGTTTTGCTTTGCCATAACTGGCCCGGCGGAAACCATCTTCACGCCGGGCATGCCCTACATTTAACTGCCCTTCCATTCCGGCGAGCGCCGGCTCACGAACGCGTCTACCCCTTCGCGGAAGTCGCTGCTCCCGTAGCACAACCGCACCAGGTCATCCGTATCGGCCACCGCCTCCACGGTCTGGCGCCGCAACGCCTCCTTGACCACCGTCTGCGTAACAGGCGCCAACGCGGCGAGCCGGTCGCATAGTGCAGCGACCTCGCCCTCCAGCGCCTCGGCACCAAAAACACCTTCCACGAAACCGCAGGCCAGCGCGGCGTCGGCATCCAGGATCTGCGCCAGCAGCAGCATGCGCCGCACCGGCTGCAGCCCCCAGGCCGCGCGCAGCTTGGCGAGGTTCAGCGCCGACAGCGTGTTGCCCAGCGTGCGCGCGATCGGCACGCCGAAGCGGGCCTTGGGGGTGGCCACACGGAAGTCGCAGGCAGTGGCGATGGCCAGGCCGCCGCCCACCGCCCAGCCCTCGATGACCGCCACAGTAGGTATCGGCAGCTGTTCGACAAGGCGGATGCCCTCGTCGATGCGCGCTTCGTAGGCAACCCCGTCGTCCCCGTTCGAGAATTGCTGGAACTGTGCGATGTCGGTGCCCGCGACAAAGGCTTCGCCGCCCGCGCCGCGCAGCACCACCACGCGCACGCGCGCACTGCCGTCAGCGGCGAGCGTGCGGCAGTGCGTGGCGAGTTGTTCGTACATTGCCCATGTCATCGCATTACGCGCGGCCGGACGATCGAACGTCAGCGTCGCGACCTGCCCCTGCACCGTCAGCGTGACCTGACCGTCGCCGCCCGGACCGGCTTCGCGCTGGCTCGCCGCTGGTTGACCGCCTCCCGGCGGCAGCGCGGCGTTCATGCGCCGAACGCGCCGGCCGCGGCCAGCGACTGCTGTTCATCCTTCGACAGCCCCAGCTCGGCCAGGACTTCTTCTGTATGCTGGCCAAGCAGCGGC
The DNA here is from genome assembly GCF_040149425.2 of Cupriavidus sp. DF5525. Taxonomy (NCBI): domain Bacteria; kingdom Pseudomonadati; phylum Pseudomonadota; class Betaproteobacteria; order Burkholderiales; family Burkholderiaceae; genus Cupriavidus; species Cupriavidus sp. DF5525. Next base: position 3,984,483 of record NZ_CP168265.1, read on the forward strand.
GGCGGACGACGTACCTGCTGCGGCGTGCCGCCCATCTTCACCGCGAAGCCGATATTGGGCACCTTGCCCTCGATCGGATGGTCGATCTCGATGCGCATCTGGCGGTGCCGGCCATGCTCGCTGTCGAAGGCCTGCGGGTAGGTCAGGATCGGGCCGGCCGGGATGCCGACTTCGAGCAGCTGCTCGATCCATGAGTCGGCGCTCTGCTTGGCGAAGGTCTCCTCCAGCGCTGCGATCAGTGCCGGCCGGTTGGCCAGCCGCAGCGCCACGGTGGCAAAGCGCTCATCCGCGAGCAGGTCGGGCCGGTCGAGCGTATTGCACAGCAGCTGCCACAGCTTCTGGTTGGTGGCCCCCATGACAAAGTAGCCGTCGCCGGCCTTCATCGCCTGGTAGGGCGCGCTCATGCGGTTGGCCGTGCCCAGCGGCTCGGGCTCGCGGCCCGTGCCCCAGTACTCGCAGGTGTCCCACACCGAGAACGCCAGCGCGGAGTCGAACAGCGACGCATCCACGTACTGCCCCTTCCCCGTCTCCTTGGCACCGATGTACGCGGCCAGCATGCCGTAGGTCGCGAACAGCGCGCAGCCGATATCGGCCACCGGCACGCCCGCCTTCACCGGCGGGCCGCCCGGGTAGCCGGTGACGCTCATCACGCCCGACATGGCCTGCGCCATCAGGTCGAAGCCGGGCCGCCCGGCCCACGGTCCAGTCTGGCCAAAGCCCGAGATGCTGACGTAGACCAGCTTCGGATTGATCTTGGCGAGCGTCTCGTAGTCGATCCCCAGACGCTTCATCACGCCAGGACGATAGTTCTCCACCAGAATGTCGGCCGATTCCGCCAGGCGATACAGCACCTGCCGCCCGGAATCGGTCTTCAGGTCCAGCGTGACGCTGCGCTTGTTGCGGTTCATGTTGAGGAAGCCCATGCTGTCCGAGCCCTTCATCTTGAACCCCATCGAGCCGCGCGTCTGGTCGCCGCCGTCGGGCGGTTCGATCTTGATCACGTCGGCGCCGAGGTCGGCCAGCAGCATGCAGGCATAGGGCCCGGCCATGACCTGACTGACGTCGAGCACGCGCACGCCGGCCAGCGGCAGATTGGATGCAGGCGCTTGCGCGCGGGAATCGGTGAAATCAGTCATCAGTTGCTTCCTGGAAAACTCGATATAGCGGCGTGCATGGGCGCGACGGCTCCTGGCCATCAGCTTTCAGCTTTCACGCCGGCGTCCTTCACGACCTTGGCCCACTTGGTGGACTCGGACGCGATGAAGGCGCCGAACTGCTGGCTCGAGCCGCCGGAGTCCTCGGCGCCGAAGCTCTTGAGCCGCTCGGCAACGTCGGGCATGGCCAGCACGCGGTTGACGTCAGCATTCATGCGCTGCACCAGCGCCGGCGGCATGCCCTTCGGGCCCACCAGGCCGTACCACGACGCCGCGTCCAGGCCGGGGAAGCCGGACTCCGCCAGCGTCGGCACATTGGGGTGGCTGGCCGCGCGCTTCAGCCGGGTCTGCGCGATCGCGATCACCTTGCCTTGCTGGATAAAGGGGGTGGCGGCGGTCATGGTGTCGAAGGCATAGTCGATCTGGCCGCCGATCAGGTCCGCCACCAGCGGACCCGAGCCCTTGTAAGGCACGTGCACCACATCGAGCTTGGCCTGCAGGCGGAACATCTCCAGCGCCAGGTGCTGTGCCGAGCCGATACCGGACGAACCGAAGGAAATCTTTCCAGGCTTCTGGCGGCATAGCGCCACGATGTCCGAAACGCTGCGCACCTTCTGTTCCGGACGGCAGGTCAGCATGTTGGGCGTGACACCCACCATCGAAATCGGCGTGAAGTCAGTGCGCGGGTCGTACTTGACGTCCAGCAGCGCCGGGGCGATCGCATGGCTGTTGACATGCGCCATCAGCAGCGTGGTGCCGTCAGGCGGCTGCTTGGCGACGTAGGCGGCGGCGATCGCGCCGGTCGCGCCGGGCTTGTTTTCCACCAGTACGCTGGTGTTCCACATCACGCCCAGCTTCTGCCCGATCACCCGCGCCAGCACGTCAGTGCCACCGCCGGGGGCAAAGCCCACCACGATGCGTACCGGGCCGGCCATATCCGCAGCGCGCACGAGGCCGGGCATCGCCAGTCCGGCTGTTGCCGCCAGAATAAATTGTCTGCGCTGCATTGCGTGTCTCCGAGCTAGTAGTTATGGAGCCATCATCCGCAATGCGCCCGCCGCGGGCTATCGCTATTTGGGGGATTCAGGTTTCGCGTTTTGCGCAAGCACCTCCAGCGCGCTGAGCGCCGCCGAGGAAAGTGCGCCATGGGGCCGGTGGCAGAGCACGAATTGTCGTTCTGCCCATGGCTCGGCAATGGGCAACCGGACGAAGCGGCTACCTGCTGCCACCTCGCGCGCAATCGCCTCTGGCATCACGCCGCCGCCCAGGTTCTGCGCGACCAGCGCGGCGATGCTGTCGAAGCCGCCCACGCGCATGCGCATATGCAGCACGCGGCCGGCTTCCTCGGCCAGACGCTCCAGCCCGATCGAGATTGCCGAGCTTTCGCCGAGCACGATCAGGTCGCAGTCCAGTACGTCTTCCGACGTGACCTTGCGGCGCCGGGCCAGGGGATGGCCGCGCGCCACCACCAGTACCAGGCGGTCGGTCCGGTAGGGCCCGGTCGGCAGATCGACCACGCCCAGGCTGCCTTCGTAGATGCCGATGTCCACCGTGCCGCGGCGCAGGGATTGCTGGACTTCCAGGCTGTTCATTTCCTGCAGGTCGATGCGGACGCCGGGGCAGGCAGTGGTGCAGCGTTGGATGTCGAAGGGGAGGAACTGGATGACAGCGGACTTCGGAGCGGCTACGCGGACTACGCCAAGGTCGCCGCCGACGAAGGAGGCGGCGTCGTCCTGCATGCGCTGGACCGTGTGGGTGATGCCGCGGGCGTGGGCCAGCAGGGCGCGGCCGGCTTCGGTCAGGGCCATGCCGTGGGGGAGGCGTTCGAACAGGGAGACGCCGAGTTGGGATTCCAGTTCGAGGATGCGGCGGGAGGCGGCGGCTGGGGCCAGGTGGAGGCGTTCGGCGCCGCGGGTGATGCTGCCCTGGTCGGAGACTGCGATGAAAAGCTGGATGGTGGTCAGGTCGAAATGCAGACGCGGGGTGCGTGGAGCCGAGGATGTCACGATGGGCCGTGCTTAGGTAGGCGGGCTACCGATGAGGGAAGTGGAAACCGTTTCGAGCGCCTTGGAATGCGGTGCACTGGGCCGTCTGATTTTCCCCTCATCGAGCTGGGTCGGCAACTGCGGATTTCCCGCGTCCGCGAATTTCACCCTCCCAATCGGGAAAGCTCAGATAGTCACCGGCTTGTCGAAGGCACGGTGCCAGCTGTGAATTTCCACGCTTTCGCGAAGGCCTTCGATCCAGAAAGGATCCGATTGAAGCAAGATTTCGACTTCCGAGCGATCGGATGCCTGGACGATCCACAGGCCGCCAACCGGGTCGGCCTCCGCCATTTCGCGCAATGAGCCGGCGATCAGAATCGCGTCGCTGTGCCTGGCGATCCAATCGAGGTGGGCCTGCAAATGAGCACTGCGCAGGTCGAGTTGACCGGGCTTGTCGTGGAAGCGGACGGCGAAAAGCATAAGGTTTTCCAATATTCGTCGAGATCAGTGCCTCGACAGAAATCTGCAACCGCGAAGAAGTCAGCGCTTCGGCCATATAGCGTATCAGCTGATCACTATGCCCGCATGGCGCAGAGGAGACCCACGGCCGAGCGAGACAAAATCATCCGACAAATTCGCCAGACCCTCAAATGGATTCACATTTGCCATTATGACGACATTACATTTCGTCACTCGATGAGCAAATAGATGAGTGCACCAGTCCCAGCTGCCGAATCCCGTATTGCCGTACTTGTCGACTGCGATAACACGACACCGGACATTCTGGAATACGCCCTCCGAGTCGTTGCCCAGTTTGGACGCGTTGTTCTCCGTCGTGGTTATGGCAATCAGAACACGCTGGGCAAGACGTGGCAGGAAGCGCTAGTTCGACTGGCATTTACGCCGTGCCTTCAGTATCAATACGCGGCCGGCAAGAACACCGCCGACATCGCGTTGGCGCTGGATGCGCTGGAGGCAATGTTCGACCACCGGGCTGACAAATTCTGCCTGGTAACCAGCGACTCTGATTTTTCCTATCTCTGCCGCAAGCTCCGTGAGCGTGGCGCGACGGTCTGCATCGTTGGCGAGTCAAAAACGCCGGAAGCGCTTCGCAATGCCAGCGACCAGTTTTTCGAGTGGAGGCCGGCCGCCACGGCGGCTACCGAGACTGCCGCCGGTGCGCCCGCGCACACGAAGCCGGACGTGCCAAAGCAGCCTGCAATCAAGCGGCGGCCCCGGTTCGTGGTGGAAGCCATCAGCTTGCTTGCGAGCAACACATCTGAAGGCCGCGTGCATCTCAGCGCGCTAGGACAGTACCTCAAGCGTACCGACCCCAGCTTTTCCCCTGCCAGTTACGGGCATTCAGGTCTGGTGGACATGCTGAAGACGTACGACCTTCTCGCTCTGAAAAGAGAGGCAGGTGGTCACTACACGGTAGAATTGGCTGAAATGAGATTGACCGACGCAAACGCCAGTGCCACGACTTCGTTAGCAATAGGCAGTTAGGAGCTCCCTTCGGCGCATTGTGCCTTGCTCTCACTGGCCAACGGCCGACCGGCCCCTGACCTGGCGCCGCGGGGAGATACTCCATGAGTGGGATGGACACCACAGGGTGAAAGGTGACAGATCTATTTCTGATCCCGAATTAGATCTGCCCTTTTTTCTCTCTCTCCCTGACGTTGCGCATGACTGCCCAAATGCCTGGCGCATGGAGGCCACTGGCTGTCGCGATAGTACGTCCACTTATCGGTGGTCGCTGGCGGAAGAGTTGTTGCTTAGCCTAGTCAATGGTGCTGAACACACCTCTTACAGCGACTCAGCCACGCTCGCCAGCCCGTGGTTCTTTGCGCCCATAGCTCTCGCTATGGCCGGGTAACGCGCAGTCATACAAGACCCGCAAGGGGAACACTGCGGGCCGTCTGTGAGCGGTGTTCAAGTACCTGGCCGCCCTATGAACGGGGGCGATTCCGCATTCTCACAGGAGTTGGCTATGGCAAAGCTATCGGCTCGCGCACAGGTGCGCACTCTCAAGACGGGGCGTACTTCTTATCCGGTTGCTTCAGGTGGAAGCAACAACTTTACTGGGCTACGGGCAATCCCGTGGATTCGATTGCGGGGTGTTTGGCTGGAGAAAGCTGGCTTCAGCGTTGGGCAATTGCTGAAGGTTAAGGTACAGGACAAGAAGGTTGTAATTTCAGTAGAGTGAAGCGAACGGCCAAGTCGGTGGCGACCAACGGACGCCCCCTATCGACCCGAAGCGGCCAACGGCGTCCAGCGGAAGCGGACAGCCGTACCGCAGACTGGCAGCGATCTGCGCGTACCACACAATGCGCGCTATTTGCCACGAGGCAGATTTACAGAGAACACCGTTTCTGTTGCGTCGGATCGCGCATCGATTTCGCCCCCGTGTGCCTTGGCAATCTCGCGCGCGATATACAGTCCGAGCCCCAGACTGTTGTCGGTATTTGTGCCTTGATGGTTCGGGCCGCGCTGGAGTGGATTAAAAATGAGGTCGAGGGTCGACCGCTCAATGGCGGTGCCGGTATTCCTCACTTCCAGTAGGACTTCCGCGCCCTCGTCGGTCACTGTCACACATACAGGCGCGTCTGAAGCTCCGTACTTGATCGCATTTAGTACCAGATTGCCCAACAACTGCTGGAGACGCGGGCCATCCCAGACACCCATGCAGTCACCGACCACGTCCAGATCAATCTGATGGTCCGGGTGTACTACCCGCAACTGGTCCAGCGTATCGGCAAACAACTGGGCCAGATCGATATCGGTTGGCGCGATATTGATACCCAAACCGAGCCTGGCTCGATTGAAATCAACCATATCGTCCAGCAGCGCCTGCATGCGAGCGCCGCTTCTGATCAAGCGGGACGCGGCTTCCGACACTTTTTCGCCGGCGTTCAGCGCCGCCAGATACGACGCTGTAATCTGGATGGTCTGGAGCGGACTGCGCATGTCATGCCCCAACATTCCGAGGAACAGATTACGGGCCAAGTCTACCTGCATGCTGAAAAAGTCTACCGATTCGGCGATTGCCTGATCGATGGCCTCGTTGAAACGGATCATGTCATCCTCGTGATGACTGTCGGGCGCGCACTCGTCCAGCCACAGTCGGAGTACGCTCGCGCGCAGGGCACGGTATTCGGCAACCATCTGGTTGATATCAAAGCCGCTTCGCGCGCGCAGAAGGGCGTGCATCTGGGCGGCTGTCTCTGGAGCTCCAGCCAGTATGGGCGCCTGCCCCGTGGACTTTTCAAATTGTTCCTTCCTGCTTTGGGAAGTAGACAGATCCTTTGCCACAGCCACCAGAATCTGCTGCGCATGGTCCCGTAAGGCCAGCGATCTCATATCTGCCGCTGCTGGCAACTGGGTGCGGGCGAAGTCCTCCCATCGCAACAGAATCGCATCCATATGGTCGAGGATAAAGTCGGCTAATCGCATGTCTGCTCTCGAAGGACGGGAAATGCGTTGCATAACGCATTTTTGCGGTGAGCAAAATTGCTACCTCATTTTGTCGGGTACATCAATTGCTTATGATAGGAAATTGGAGAACCTCATGCCTACCCGAAACGCGGTGTGCCTGCTAATCGCGGACGACGACCCGAATGCGTTGGCAGCATACGAGTTGTTTTTCGACGCGCATGGTTACGCAACCCGGACAACAGGAGACGGCGCGGACGCGCTCGCGGAATACTATGCGTGGCGTCCGGGCGCTGTTGTTCTCGACATTCAGATGCCCGGTTTGGACGGGCACGCGGTGGCCAGGGAGATCCGGCGTCTACAATTCGTGCCGGCTCCATTGCTGGTGGCGATTACCGCTCTGGCATCGCCTTCCGAGCACGCCGAATCAATCAGATCCGGATTCGATCATCATTTTGTAAAGCCTGCCGATCTGCCGGCCGTCCTCGCTGCGATAGAGGCCTACGTAGGCCCTGGCGCCACGGATGATTAATGACAATCGGCTCCGCGGTCTATGACCGCTTTCCGGCGCGCTAATGACTGGCCGTTCATGGCCGATAGCAGCCATTTCGCCATTTTTGAGTCGTAGCCAAAAGAAATGGGAGCCTCAGCTCCCATTTCTAGTTCCTGCATGACAGCAGGATGTCTGCCGCTGCTGCCTCAATCCCAGCTCAACGCCCCGCCAGTCTGATACTCAATAACCCGAGTCTCGAAGAAGTTCCGTTCCTTCTTCAGATCGATCATCTCAGACATCCACGGGAACGGGTTCTCTTCGTTCGGGAACAGTTGGTCAAGTCCAATCTGCTGGCACCGACGATTGCAGATGAAGCGCAGGTAAGACTTGAACATCGGCGCATTCAACCCCAACACCCCACGCGGCATCGTGTCCTCAGCGTAGCGGTATTCGAGGTCAACCGCTTTCTTGAACAACTCAGTAATCTCAGCCTTAAACTCCGCCGTCCACAGATGCGGATTCTCCAGCTTGATCTGGTTGATCAGGTCGATACCAAAATTGCAGTGCAGCGACTCATCCCGCAGGATGTACTGATACTGCTCAGCAGCCCCGGTCATCTTGTTCTGCCGCCCCATCGCCAGGATCTGCGTAAAGCCCACATAGAAGAACAGCCCTTCCATGATGCAGGCAAACACGATCAGCGACTTTAGCAGCTTCTGGTCATTCTCCGGCGTACCGGTCTTGAACGACGGATCCGTCAGCGTGTCGATGAATGGGATCAGGAACTCGTCCTTGTCGCGGATCGACTGCACTTCGTGGTACGCGTTGAAGATCTCGGCTTCATTCAGGCCAAGCGACTCAACGATGTACTGGTAGGCGTGCGTGTGGATGGCCTCTTCAAACGCCTGGCGCAGCAGGTACTGGCGGCATTCCGGCGCCGTGATCTGGCGGTAGGTGCCCAGCACGATGTTGTTGGCGGCCAGCGAGTCGGCGGTGACGAAGAAGCCGAGGTTGCGCTTGATGATGCGGCGCTCGTCTTCGGTCAGGCCGTTGGGGTCTTTCCACAGGGCGATGTCGCGGGACATGTTGATTTCCTGCGGCATCCAGTGGTTGGCGCAGCCGGCCAGGTACTTTTCCCACGCCCACTTGTACTTGAACGGGACCAGCTGGTTGACGTCGGTGGAGCCGTTGATGACTCGCTTGTCGGCGGCGTTGACGCGGCGGTTGCTTTGCAGGGCGGCGGCGTTGGGATTGTTGCCCAGGATGCCGGGCTGCGTGGCGGCGGGCGGCAGGACGCCTTGCTGGTCGGCCGTGGTGGCGGCAGCGGGTTGCAGGGCAGGCTGCGGGGCAGCTTGCGGGGTGGCTTGAACGTCGTCGTCCCAGCTCAGCATGATGTGATTCTCCGTGATTCGTGGTGGCTGGCTAGGGGGCCAGCAATGGGCGGCAGCACTTCGTTGAGGCGCCGGCCCTCTCCCCCGGCCCCTCTCCCGCGAGCGGGAGAGGGGAGCAAACCGAGGGGTTAGGTAGGACTTATTGGCAGGCTTCGCACTCTTCGAAGCCGGGGTCGCCCGGGCGCATCGTGCAAACCGCGCCCTCGGCTTCCGGCATGACCGGGGCCGAAGCGGCCGCTGCGTCCAGTGCCGAGCCGTTGTCGCTACCCGACGACACCGCATTCAGCGAACCGCGCGACACGGTCGACTTCTCCACGTGCGTGGCAGCCATCGTGCGCAGGTAGTACGTGGTCTTCAGGCCGCGTACCCATGCCAGCTTGTAGGTGTCATCCAGCTTCTTGCCCGATGCACCAGCCATGTAGATGTTCAGCGACTGGGCCTGGTCGATCCACTTCTGGCGGCGGCTTGCAGCCTCCACCAGCCAGGTCGGCTCGACTTCGAACGCGGTGGCGTAGATGTCGCGCAGGTCTTGCGGGATGCGGTCGATACGGGCCAGCGAGCCGTCGAAGTACTTCAGGTCGGCAACCATCACCTCGTCCCACAGGCCGCGTTCCTTCAGGTCGCGCACCAGGTAGTCGTTGACCACGGTGAACTCGCCCGACAGGTTGGACTTGACGTACAGGTTCTGAAAGGTCGGCTCGATGCAAGCGGACACGCCGATGATGTTCGAAATGGTCGCGGTCGGGGCGATCGCGATGCAGTTCGAGTTGCGCATGCCGTGTTGCTTGATGCGGCCGCGCAGCGCGTCCCAGTCCATCGTGCTGGACAGGTCCACTTCCAGGTAGCCGCCGCGCTCTTCGGCCAGCAGCTTGAGCGAGTCTTGCGGCAGGATGCCACGGTCCCACAGCGAGCCTTCGTAGGTGCTGTAGCGGCCGCGCTCTTCAGCCAGCTCGGTCGAAGCCTGGTAGGCGTAGTAGCACACCGCTTCCATCGAGGTGTCGGCGAACTGCACCGCGGCCTTGCTGGAGTACGGGGTGCGCAGCACGTGCAGGCAGTCCTGGAAGCCCATGATGCCCATGCCGACCGGGCGGTGGCGCAGGTTGGAATTGCGCGCCTTCTCGACCGCGTAGTAGTTGATGTCGATGACGTTGTCGAGCATGCGCATCGCGGTGCGGACGGTCTTCTGCAGCTTGGCGTGATCGAGCGCGTAGGTGCCGTCGGCCTGCCTGGCCAGGTGGGCGACCAGGTTGACCGAGCCCAGGTTGCAGACGGCGATCTCGCTCTCGTTGGTGTTGAGCGTGATTTCCGTGCACAGGTTGGAGCTGTGGACGACGCCAACGTGCTGCTGCGGGCTGCGGATGTTGCAAGGATCCTTGAAGGTGATCCACGGGTGGCCGGTCTCGAACAGCATGCCCAGCATCTTGCGCCACAGTTGCAGCGCCGGCAGCTTCTTGAACAGCTTCAGTTCGCCGCTGGCGGCCTTGGCTTCATAGCCGAGGTAGGCCTTCTCGAATTCCTTGCCGACCTTGTCGTGCAGGTCCGGGCAGGTGGCGGGCGAGAACAGCGTCCATTCACCAGCTTCCATCACGCGCTTCATGAACAGGTCCGGAATCCAGTTGGCCGTGTTCATGTCGTGGGTGCGGCGGCGGTCGTCACCAGTGTTCTTGCGCAGTTCCAGGAACTCTTCGATGTCCAGGTGCCACGTTTCCAGGTAGGCGCAGACGGCGCCCTTGCGCTTGCCGCCCTGATTCACGGCCACGGCGGTGTCGTTCACCACCTTCAGGAACGGCACCACGCCTTGCGACTTGCCGTTGGTGCCCTTGATGTGCGAGCCCAGCGCGCGCACGTTGGTCCAGTCATTGCCCAGGCCGCCGGCGAACTTGGACAGCAGCGCGTTTTCCTTCAGCGCTTCGTAGATGCCTTCCAGGTCGTCCGACACGGTGGTCAGGTAGCACGAAGACAGCTGCGAGCGGCGGGTGCCCGAGTTGAACAGCGTCGGCGTGGACGACATGAAGTCGAACGACGACAGCAGCTGGTAGAACTCGATGGCGCGGCCTTCGCGGTCCTTCTCGTTCAGCGCCAGGCCCATGGCCACGCGCATGAAGAAGGCCTGCGGCATTTCGATGCGGGTTTCATCGATATGCAGGAAGTAGCGGTCGTACAGGGTCTGCAGACCCAGGTAGTTGAACTGGAAGTCGCGGCCGGCGTCCAGCGCGGCGCCCAGGCGCGTCAGGTCGTAGGTGGCGAGCTTTTCGTCCAGCAGCTCGGCTTCGATGCCGCGGGCGATAAACTTGGGGAAGTACTCGGCGTAGCGGGCCGACATTTCCGACTGGGTCACTTCGGCGCCCAGGATTTCCTTGCGGATGGTGTGCAGCAGGATACGAGCGGTGACCTGGCTGTAGGCCGGGTCCTTTTCGATCAGGGTACGTGCGGCCAGGATGGCGGAGTCGTACACCTGCGTCATCGGCACGCCGTCGTACAGGTTCTTCAGGGTTTCCTTCAGGATCGGCTCGGCGCTGACCGCATCGCCCAGGCCCGAGCAGGCGTTGTCGATCAGGGCGTGCAGTGCGGCGATGTCCAGCACGTGGGTCACGCCGCCGTCGGTCACGTTGACCGAGAAGCCGCCTTCCTGCACACGGGCCACTGCCTGCGCGCTAGCGCTGGCGCGCTCGTCCTTGCGCTTCTCGCGGTACAGCACGTAGGCGCGGGCCACTTCATGCTCGCCCGAGCGCATCAGCGCCAGTTCCACGTGGTCTTGCACGTCTTCAATATGGAAGGTGCCGCCGTTGGGGCGGCTGCGCAGCAATGCGCGGACCACGGTCTGGGTCAGTTGCTCGACCACTTCGCGCACGCGCGCTGAAGCGGCACCCTGCCCGCCGTTCACGGCGAGGAAGGCCTTGGTCATGGCCACGTTGATCTTGGACGGCTCGAAAGACACCACGGCGCCGTTGCGACGAATGATCTTGTGATCCGGGTAGTTCGTATTGGCGGCGTTGGCGGGGGTCTGCTGCGCGGTCGGTGCGATACCTGCAGCGCCACTCGCGCCCGTGGTGATTTCGTTCTGGGCCGTTTGCATGAGAACTCCTGTTTTTACCCTGGAAATAAGAGACAAAAGAGTCCCTGGCGAAATGCTGCGGAAAGAACATCCGCCCGGCCTGGGCCGGGCATGGACAAACTACCTCTGCGTGAACATTTCGCCAGGGACTCTTGTGATGCGCTGGCCCCGCGGTGGCGGCAAGACGGTGTCGCGATCTGCGCGACGGCCACCTCACACCTGGGCCGGCTCCCCGGTTTGACTACTAGATATAGTGGGTGCTGCTGAAAACTGGGCTAAGTATAGTGAAACGAATCCGAATGACCAGTCTTGACAAGCGCTTTTTCGGGGTCGGTGCCACGGATGCGGCAGCGCCACATGCCCGGGAGGCTAATACTCGCAAGGGTTTCGGCCAAACCGTTCGCAACCGCACATTTTTGAAAAATTTTTTTGATTGTTGTGACGGTGCGATAGCCCCTCGCCGGCATGGGGCATGTGCGCCAGGACGGGGCACGCTGGCGTGATGGCAGACGTTACGAATCAGTCACCCGAGTCGGTCACCGGGCCGCAACGATACGGCAGCATAGCCGGCGGCAATGACGCTTCTGTGGCAAAGCGCGCCCAGTCGAAATGCGGGCCGGGATCGGTCTTACGCCCCGGGGCGATATCGCTGTGGCCGGCAATCGCCCGCACCGGGTAGGTGGCGAGCAGCGCCGGCACCAGTGCGGTCACGGTGTCGTACTGGGCGGGGGTGAATGGCAGGTCGTCGCAGCCTTCGATCTCGATGCCGATAGAAAAGTCATTGCAGCGCGCCCGGCCAAAGAAGTCCGATTGCCCCGCATGCCAGGCCCGCTGCGTACACGGTACGAACTGCACCAGCTCGCCCTGGCGCGTGACCAGGAAGTGAGCGGACACCTGCACCTGGTGGATGGTGGCGAAGAACGGGTGCTTGTCCGGGTCGAGCCGGTTCTGGAAGAAGGCTTCGATGTCGCCGCTGCCGAACTGGCCCGGCGGCAGGCTGATGTTGTGCAGCACCACCAGGTCGACCGCCATGCCTGGCGGGCGCTCGTCGAAATTGGGCGACGGCACGCGGCGCGCGGCGGGGACCCAGCCGTCGGCGTCGGGCAGGAAGCGGCGGCTGCGCTCCGGCAATGCGGGCAGCGCGGGCGTGGCGGCGCTGGTCATGACGTGCCCTCGGTAGCGTTCTCGCCCGCTCCCTCGGCGGCGCCGCGGTCGGCGGCGTCCATGGCCTCGCGGATGCCCAGCTGCTGGATGCGGTAGCGCAGCTGGCGCAGGTTCAGGCCCAGCAGCGGCGCCGCCGCGGTGCGGTTGAAGTTGGTTTGTGCCAGCGCCTGCAGGATCAGCTCGCGCTCCACGGCTTCCAGCCGCGCCGCCAGGTCGATCGGGAAGACGATGCCGCGGCAGGCGCGATCCACCGGATCGCCGTCGGTTTCGGGTTCCGGGGCGGCGGCGGCCGGGGCAGGCGGTGCGGGTTCCGGTGCCGATGTCGGGGCCGTCGATGGGACCGCCGTAGGCGGCACGGGCGGCCACATGCCCCCGGCGGCCCAGGGGGCGTAGTGGGCGGCGGGCGCCATGGCGGGGGCCGGCGCGTGCATCAGCCCGGCGCGCTCGGCGCCTGCTTCCAGCGGGCCCAGGTCGGCGACCTCGATCTGCTCGCTCTCGGCAAAGGCGTAGGCGCGCTCGAGCAGGTTCTCCAGTTCGCGCACGTTGCCGGGGAAGCGGTAGGCGGCCAGCCGGTCCAGCGCCGCCGGCGCCAGCCGCTTGGGGCGCGGGTCGCCGTAGCGCACCGCCAGGTGGTCCAGGATGGCGCGCGCCAGCACCGGGATGTCCTCGCCGCGCTCGCGCAGGGTGGGCATGCGCAGCTCCAGCACGTTCAGGCGGTAATACAAGTCCTGCCGGAACTGGCCGGCCGCGACCATCGCCGCCAGATCCTTGTGGCTGGCGCACATCACGCGCACGTCCACGGCGTCTTCACGGCTGGCGCCGATCTTGCGCACGCGCCGCTCCTGCAGCGCGCGCAGCAGCTTGACCTGCATCGGCAGCGGCAGGTCGGCCACTTCGTCGAGCATCAGCGTGCCGCCGTTGGCGGCCTGGAAGAAGCCGCCGCGCTCGCCGTCGGCGCCGGTGAACGCCCCTTTGACGTAGCCGAAGAACTCGGACTCCATCAGGTTCTCGGGGATGGCGCCGCAGTTGACCGCGACAAAGGGGTGCGCGGCGCGGGCGCTGGTCGCATGGATGGCGCGGGCGGCGCGCTCCTTGCCGCTGCCGGATTCGCCGCTGATCACCACCGGTGCCATGCTGCGCGCCAGCCGCGACAGCGAGCGGCGCACCTCCTGCATGGCGGCGGAGTGGCCGGGCAGCAAGGCCGCGGCGCGGTCGGCGGCTGGGTCGGCCGCGGCGGCATCGCTGTCGCGCTGCTGGCGGCCGAGCGCGTTCAGCACCAGGCTGCGCAGCTGTTCCAGCGATACCGGCTTGGCGATGTAGTCGAAGGCGCCGGCCTTGAGGGCCTCCACGGCGTTGTCGGCGCTGCCGTAGGCGGTGATGACCGCGACCGGCACGCGCTCGGGCGCGGCGGAAAGCTGCCGCACGATCTCGATGCCGAGTCCGTCGCCCAGCCGCATGTCAGTCAGCACCAGGCTGTAGCGGCGCTGCGCCAGCTTCTCGCGCGCCTCGGCCAGCGAGCCGGCCAGCACCACGTCATGTCCCATGCGGCGGATCGAGATATCCAGCAGCTCGCGCAGGTCGGCCTCGTCGTCGATGACGAGGATGGGATCGGGCGCGCTGGACATTCGGGGTGGCATGAGAACGGGATCGGGGGTGGGTCGGGTTGAGCCGGCTCAGGCTGCGGCCGCATCCGCGGTCTCGATGCGCAGCGTCAGCACGAAGGCCTTGGCCGGCAGTGTATCGCGCGCGGCTGGGGCCAGCACGCCGGTACGCTCGATCAGCGCCGGCAGCGACACGGCGCCATAGCGCACCTGCGCATCGTTGACGCCGCACAGCTCGCGCGCCATGAACAGGCCCAGCCCGGTGCCCTGCGCGTTGCTGGTGAAGAATGGCTCGAACAGGCTGCGCTGGTGCTCGCGCGAGACCTCGGCGCCGTCGTTCCAGACGATCAGCTCGGCATGGTGCTGGTCCAGCGCGTGCGCCAGCAGCCGGATCGAGCCCGGCAGCCGGCTGCAGTAACGCCAGGCGTTGTCGAGCAGGTTGCCCAGCACCTGCTGCAGCTGCGAGGTATCGAACACCACCGGCTGGGCCACGTCCACCGTCAGCCGGATGGCGTTGGCGTTGATGTCGGCGCGGCCCGCTGGGCGGGTTTCGCCGGCGTGCGGGCGGCGCGAGCGCATTTCCAGCCGCCAGCGCTCGACGATCTCGGGCAGCGCCTGCGCCAGGTGCACGGTGCTGCGGCCGGTGCGCGGGCGGCGCGACATCTGCAGCACGTCGGACACCACCTGGTCGAGCCGGCGCACGTTGTCGTTGATGATGCGCAGCAGGCGGGCGTCGATATCGACGTCGGCGCCGCCACTGTCTGGCACACCGGGCTCGCGCCTGCCCGAATCGGCCAACAATTCGCTGGCCTGGCTGATTGCCGCCAGCGGGTTGCGGATCTGGTGCGCGATGCTGGCCACCAGCCGGCCCATCGCGGCCAGCTTTTCCTGCTGCACCTGTTCGGCGATGCGTTCCCAGCTTTCGATATGGACCAGCACGGTGTCACGCATCTCGCTGCGCAGCAGCGCCTCGTCTTCCTGCGACCAGGCCATGGCCTCGTTCTGGGCGATGGCCAGGCGCAGGCGCGCGGCAGCTTCGGGCGAGAGTTCGTTCCAGGTGGCGGTATCGAGGGTGGTCGGCAGAGTACGGCCGTGCGCCAGCGTCGAGCGCAGGCCCGCCAGCCCCGGCAGCACGAAGCGCAGCCGCAGCCGAGTGTGCTGCATGGTGCCGTCGGCCAGCGCCGTGCCGGACGCCATCGGCAGCAATTGCAGGATGCGCGGCACATCGTCCTTGCTGCGCAGCCAGTCGCGCAGCATCTCCATCAGCGGCTGCAGGCGCGGGATGCGGCGCAGGTCGAACAAGACGGCGTCGCCACCGCTGGCGCCCTGCCCCGCAGCGCCACCGAGCCGGCGCGAATAGATCCGTTCATGCGGCTGCACCCCCAGCAGCACTACCGCCGCCGGGTTGGCCGCCACCACCGCGCCGTTGGCGCGCACCAGCATCACGCCGTCCTGCATGTCGTTGACCATCAGCCGGTTGACCAGCTGCTGCAGCCGCAGCTCCTGCTCGCGCGCCAGCGCCAGTCGTTCCTGCGCGATCTGGCGGTTGGCCAGCATATACATCAGCAGCGCGGCGATCATGAACACCAGGCCGAACAGGCCCGAGCCCAGCAGGCCGGCGTCGGCCTGGCGCAGCAGGATGGTGTGGGTGAACGGGCCGCTCATCACCACCAGCGCGGAGATGGCCGCGGCGAACAGCGCGAACAGCAGGCTGGTCAAGGCCCCGGCTTCCAGCGCCGGCAGCAGGAAGATCATGGCCAGGCCGTCGGCCTGCCCGTGGGTGCCGTGCCGCGCCAGCACGTGGTAGACCAGCGCCAGCAGCGCCAGGTCGGCCAGCACCTGCACGCGTACACGCAGATGGAAGTGCCGGCGCCACAGCGTGCCGGCCAGCATCGCCAGCGCAATCACCAGGTAGGGCAACGCGACCGTCATGGCCGCCGCATGCTCGACCGCTCCCAGCGCAAACGGCAAAACTGCGGCGACGGCCGGGGGCTCGCCGCGCTGCATCAGCGCGTAGCCGACCAGCAGCAGGCCGACGGCGACGCGGGTCCAGCAGAAGTAGCGCAGCAGGCGCCAGTGGAATTCGGGTGGTTCGTCCTGGCGCCACAACTGCGCCAGACCGCGCCAGGCGTTCAGCCGCTGCCAGCCCGAGGGACCAGTCGGCGCCGGTCCGGTCATGCGCCGGGACCGCCAGTGGTGCCGGTGCTGGCTTCGTCAGGCAGGTGGCTGCGGCGGCAGTAATGCAGGCCGCGCCAGGCAATGGCCTCGCCTTGCGGCAGGTGTACGCCGCAGTGTGCGCACTGGACCATCGGCTCGGCCGTGGCAGGCGCGGCGGCTTCGGCGGCAGCGCGCTGGCTGGCTTCGCGCGCATGCTGCTGCGCGCGCTGTTGCGCCAGCCGAGCCTCGGCACGGGCTCGCAGCCACCAGATGACGCCCAGCACCACCGCCAGCAGGATCAGGATACGTGCCATGGCAAATCAGATGCGGTGCAAGACGACTTCGATCACGAAGCGGCTGCCGACATAGGCCAGCAGCAGGATGCCGAACGAGGCGATGACCCAGCGCAGCGCCACCTTGCCGCGCCAGCCGCGGAAGATGCGTCCGGCCAGGATGCCGCCGAACATGGCCCACGAGATCAGCGCAAACACGGTCTTGTGGTCGAGCCGGAAGGCGCGGCCAAACAGTTCCTCGGAAAACAGCAGTCCCGAGGCAATGGTCAGCGTCAGCAGCACGAAGCCGGCGCCGATCAGCCGGAACAGCAGCTTCTCCAGCGTCAGCAGCGGCGGCAGCAGGTCCAGCCAGCGCCCCAGCCACTGGCTGGGCTGCGCCTCGCTCGGCCGCGCCGGCGCGTGGCGGAAGCCGTGCAGGCGCCGTTCAGCCAGCAGCATCAGGAAGGCGTGGAAGGCAGCCAGCGTGAACAGCCCATAGGCCACGTTGGCGATGATGAAGTGCAGCTTGAACAGCGGCTGCGCCGCGTAGCCCAGGATCTGCGAGCCTGGGAAGGCCAGGGGCAACAGGCTGGCGACCAGCGCCACCGGGATCACGATCAGCCCCAGACCGGCCAGCGAGAAGAAAAAGCTCTCGATCCAGTAGATGCCCACGCCCAGCCACAGCATGGCCGACAGCGCGAAGGCAAAGCCGAACACCATGCGCTCGGCCGGGAAGATGGTTTCATGCAGCAGCATGCCGTGGCTGGCCAGCGCGGCCAGCATCAGCACGTGCCACCAGGCCGGGCGCGCTTCGCCGTGCGCGCCGCCCGCCGGTGGGATGCCGCCGCCCGGGCCGCCGGGACCGGAAGCAACGAGCACGGCCGAGGCGCCGCCGCCTGCCTGGCCGGCCGCGGTCGCGAGCGGATGGCGCGTGGCCCAGCCGTGCCAGGCCAGGCCGCAATAGAGAAGTGCCGTGAGGGCATACAGTACAATGACCATTTGCGCAGTTTACCTTAGTGCCCACGGACGGTGGCGGCCGGTTGAACCGGTGCTCCAGGCCCCCGCGTGAGCCGGTCCTGCCCCGATTCTTCTCCGAGCCCTGCTCCGACCTTTCCCCAATTCCTGCCATGCTGGACAATCTCACTCAACGCCTGGCGCGTGTGGTCAAGACCATGCGCGGCGAGGCGCGCCTGACCGAGGCCAACACCGCCGAGATGCTGCGCGAAGTGCGCCTTGCCATGCTCGAAGCCGACGTGGCGCTGCCGGTCGTGCGCGAATTCGTCGCCCGCGTCAAGGAAAAGGCATTGGGCGAGGAGGTCGTCACCAGCCTCACCCCGGGCCAGGCCCTGGTCGGCGTGGTACAGCGCGAGCTGACCGCGGTGATCGGCGGCACCGAAGCCGCTGGTGGCAACAACAAGGAAGCCGAGCTGAACCTGGCCGTGCAGCCGCCCGCCATCATCCTGATGGCCGGCCTGCAGGGTGCCGGTAAAACCACAACCGTGGGCAAGCTGGCCAAGTGGCTCAAGGAAAACAAGAAGAAGAAGGTGCTGACGGTCTCGTGCGACGTCTACCGCCCCGCCGCGATTGCGCAGCTGAAGACGGTTTCCGAGCAAGTCGGCGCTGACTTCTTCCCGTCGCAGCCGGACCAGAAACCGGTCGACATCGCCCGCGCGGCGGTGGACTGGGCACGCAAGCACTACCACGATGTGCTGATCGTCGACACGGCCGGCCGGCTGGGTATCGACGAGTTGATGATGCAGGAAATCGCGGCCCTGCACGCCGAGCTGAAGCCCGCCGAGACGCTGTTCGTGGTCGACGCCATGCTCGGCCAGGACGCGGTCAACACCGCCAAGGCCTTCAACGACACCCTCCCGCTGACCGGCGTGGTGCTGACCAAGCTGGACGGCGATGCGCGCGGTGGTGCGGCGCTGTCGGTACGCCACATTACTGGGCGCCCGATCAAGTTCGTCGGCGTCGGCGAAAAGCTCGACGGCCTCGAGCCCTTCTACCCTGACCGCATGGCCCAGCGCATCCTGGGCATGGGCGACATCCTCGCGCTGGTCGAGGAAGCCCAGCGCGGCGTGGACATGGAAGCGGCCGAGAAGCTGGCCAAGAAGATCAAGAAGACAGGCGACTTCGACCTGGAAGACTTCAAGGCGCAGATCGGCCAGATGAAGAAAATGGGCGGCCTGGGCAGCCTGGTCGACAAGCTGCCGGCGCAGTTCGCCCAGCAGGCACAAGGCGCCAATATGGATCAGGCGGAAAAGCAGGTGGCCCGCATGGAAGGCATCATCAACAGCATGACGCCGACCGAGCGCGCCAAGCCCGAGCTGATCAAGGCCAGCCGCAAGCGCCGCATCGCCGCGGGCGCCGGCGTGCCGGTGCAGGAAGTGAACCGCCTGCTCAACCAGTTCGACCAGATGCAATCCATGATGAAAAAGCTCAAGGGCGGCGGCATGATGAAGATGATGCGCCAGATGGGCGCGATGAAGGGTGGCATGAAGGGCCTCTTCAACCGCTAATTAGCGGTAGTAAGATCGGCAAGCGATCTGCCTTCCCCCGCAAAAGAACAGGAAAGACATCATGATGAGCGCCGTACAGGCCCGCGAGCTGTGGGCCAACTCCGAAGAAATCGTCTCCGCCGAGGAAGTCCAGGCCGCCCTGGACCGCATGGCGGCCGAGATCACCGTCAAGATGGGCGATGCCTTCCCGCTGGTACTGTCGGTGATGGGCGGCGCGGTGGTCTTCACCGGCATGCTGCTGCCCAAGCTGGCCTTCCCGCTGGAGTTCGACTACATCCACCTCTCGCGCTACAACAACAAGACCGTGGGCGGCGAGATGCAGTGGCGCGTGGCCCCGCGCGAATCGGTCAAGGACCGCGTGGTGCTGGTGCTGGACGACATCCTGGATGAAGGCGAAACCATGGCCGCGATTCGCGAGCGCATCCTGGACATGGGCGCCAGGGAATTCCACGCCGCGGTGCTGTGCGAGAAGACGCTGCCCAAGATCAAGCCCATGCACCCGGACTTCTGCGGCTTTGCCGTGCCGGATCGCTATGTGTTCGGTTGCGGCATGGACGCCAAGGGCTACTGGCGCAACCTGGACGCGATCCGCGCCCTGTTCTGATCACGTAAATACAGGCACCCGCCGGGGTGCCTGCCCTGGGCGCCCGCTTCAGGCCCCCAGGATCGGCCACAGCGAGGCCAGCAGCAAAGCTGCCATGCCGATATTGAAGGCGCGCAGCACGCGCGGGCGCGCCAGCCAGCGCCGCAGCGCCGAGCCGCACAGCGCCCACATCGCGACGCTCGGCAGGTTGACCACGCCGAAGATCCCCGCCAGCAGCAGCACGTTGAGCCACAGGTTGCCGTGCAGCACGTATGTGCTGCACGCGCCGACCGCCATCACCCAAGCCTTGGGATTGACCCACTGGAATGCCGCGGCGGCCAGGAAGCCCATCGGCCGCCCGACCTTCTGGTCCTGCACGCCGCCGGAGGTGGCCAGCTTCCACGCCAGCCACACGAGGTAGACCGTCGCCACCACGCGCAGCACCTGCCAGGTCCACGGAAAGGCGTGGAACAGCGATCCCAGCCCCAGCCCGACCAGCGCCACCATCAGCGCAAAGCCGATGCTGATTCCCAGCACGTGCGGCACCGTGCGCGCAAATCCGAAGTTCACGCCCGAGGCGAGCACCATGGTGTTGTTGGGACCGGGGGTGATCGACGACACCAGCGCAAAGCCGGCAAACGCGGCAAAGACACCGGTTCCGGCGGCAAGTTGGGACACTTCCATAACTGACTCCAGGGCATTCAGGGAATCAGTCTACGGTCAGCCAACGGTACAGTACCGGTACACTTTGACGGAAATCCGCCGATACGGTGCCCGGCGACCAGGTGCGCTTCCGCGTGCTCGGCAGCGATGCCGGCGGCAAGGAGCGCGTGGACGAGCGCCTGGCCATCACGGCGCAGAACTCGCCGCAGTCCGCATGGGGCCCGCAGCTGGCCAGCCTGCTCAACGGCAAGTACGGCACGCTGCTGCGCATCGGCGAACGCCAGGGCAACGAAGTCGTCTTCAACACGGCCAACCTGCAGGCCAACGTGATTTACCTTAAGAACGAGAAGGACTCGGCGCAGCTGTCGATCCTGTCGCCGGATGCGCCCACGCCGGCGCCCGCACCGACGCCGGCGCCCTCTCCTGCGCCTGCGCCCTCTCCTGCGCCTGCGCCCTCTCCTGCTCCGACGCCAGCGCCGGCTCCCGCACCGACTCCGGCACCGACTCCGGCGCCTGCACCGGCCCCGGCGCCGGGCCAGTACCCGAAATGGCCCGATGGCATCGGCACCTACAAGCCTGGCGTCCACGTGACCCACCACCACACCATGCACTTGTCACCGCTTGCCCACCTGTTGATTGGCCACCTTGGGGAACTGGGCAGCCATTGCGGCCTTACCCGCACGGCCAGCCAAATCCTGAGCCTGCTGTATATCGCCTCGCGGCCGCTGAACGCCGACGAGATCGCGCACGCACTGAACCGCTCGCGCTCCAGTCTCAGCGTGGGGCTCAGGGAACTCGATTCCTGGAACCTGACCCGGCCGTCCCATGCCGATGTCCCGCGCGACCGGCGCGAGTACGTGCGCGTGCCGGCAGATGTCTGGGTCAACTTCCGCACCTTGGCGGACGAGCGCAAGCGCCGCGAGATCGATCCCGCCGTAGCGGCCGTGCGCGCCCTCAGGCAGGAAGCCGGGGCGGCCGGCGACGACGCCCACCTGCTGGCGCGCATCGATGCGTTGCTGGAGTTGCTGGCGCTGCTGGGCACCTGGCTCGACGGCACGCAGCGGCTGGACGACGATGCCCTGCGCCGCGTACTACGCCACGGCACGGTGCAGGATCCGCCTTGAGATGAGACCAGTGCCAGCAGATGGATCAGCTGGCGCCGGCAGGCAGGCTCACGCCTCGCTGCGGTATGGCCGTTCGCGCAGCCATTTGGTGGCGATCCATTTCTCGCCCGACGCCACCGGCAGGCCGGCGTGCAACGTGCGGTCGTCGAGCTTGCCGTCGGGCAGCAGGTAGCTGAAGTACACGGCGTTGCCCTTGACCGGCGCCACTTCCAGGCCTACGCGCGGGAACGCGGTGGCGCCGCCCGCCTCGGGGGTGTTCAGGTAGATCACCAGCGTGGCGATGCGCTGGCCGCCTACGGACAGCTGGCGCGCCTCGCCGGGGCGCTGCGGATTGAAGTAATCGAAGTGCGGCTGGTACTCGCCGCCGGGCTTGTAGTTGAGGATCTGCAGCCCTTCGCCATGCTCTGCCGGCACGCCGGTGACCGCGGCGATGCGCGCCTCGATGCGCGAAATCAGCGCGTGCTCGCCCACCTGGAACATCGCGCCCATGCTGGTGCGGGCGTCGATCAGGTTTTCGTCGCCGGTATCCGGGTTGACCACCGGCGAGCGCGCCAGCCGGCCGCGCGACAGCGCCACCAGCGCATCGCATTCCTCGTCGGTCAGCAGATGCTGGAACAACCGGATGCGCGGCGATGCCAGCTGGAACAGGATCGAGATCTCGCGGTCGCCGCCGTGCGCTACGTAGACCTGCGGCTCGGCCTCGGCCGCAGCGACGGGCGCCTTGCCGCGCGCCGCCGGCTTCGCGGGTGCGTCGGCGCCTGCATCCTGCCCGAATGCCGCCGCCACGGCCTGGCGCGCAAAGGCATCGTCATAGCCCGAGCGCAGCATCGACAACACCAGCGCATCGGCGCCGAAGCCCTGCGCGATATGCCGGGCCAGCCATTGCTCGAGTTCGGGCGAGGATTCGGTATAGCCGGCCTTGCCGCCGACTGCGGATGCTTCGCGGATCATGAGGGATTGGCGACGCGCCGGGGCGAGAAGGGATTGCTTTGGGGTGGCTCGGATACAGGCGATAGCGGCGCGCGCGGGGGCGACGGGGCGATCTCGGGATCGCCGGCGACGGTGACCGAGGCTTCGGAATATTGCCAGCGCTTCCACGCCGCCAGCACCGCGTTCGGGTACTCCGGCCGGCCGCGGCTGCCGTTGTAGCGGCCCAGCGCGAGGTACAGGTCGCCCTGCTCGCGGTCGAGGTAGTAGCGCAGGATGGTGCAGCCGTAGCGCAGGTTGCTCTGCAGGTGGAACAGCTTGCGCGGGTCGTTGTCGCCGATGGCTCGCACCCAGAACGGCATCACCTGCATCAGCCCGCGCGCACCGGCGGAGCTGATCGCGTACTTGCGGAAATTGCTCTCGACCTGGACCAGGCCCAGCACCAGCGCGGGCTCCAGCCCGGCGCGCTTGGCCTCGTAGTAAGCGGTCTCGATCAGCTCGACGCGCACCTGCGGCTCGGGGATGCGCGAAGACAGGCGCGAGGACATTTCGCCCAGCCATTTCAGGTAGGCCAGGCGCTCGCCGCCCGAAGCAAAGACCGGTCGCGTGGGCCGGTCATCGGCGATGGCGGCGGCCAGTGCGCCGCGCACGGAATCGGCCAGGTCTTCTTCCTTCTGCGCGCCGGCCTGGACGGCCGTGGCGGCCAGCGCCAGCAGCAGCCCGCCGGCAAAGCGGCGGGCAACGGCCACGGGCTGGCGCCACGCGGGGCGTCGGCCGGCGTCGGTCATCCCCGGTGCGGCGCGCATGGAGGTCAGTTCGCCAGCTGGTTGCGCACGTGGCCGACCACGTCGGCCACGCTGACCGCGGTGGCCTGCGCGTCACGCCGGCCCTGGTACTCGACCTTGCCTTCCTTCAGGCCGCGGTCGCCCACCACCACGCGGTGCGGCACGCCGATCAGTTCCCAGTCGGCGAACATCACGCCGGGGCGCTCGCCGCGGTCGTCGATGATGACGTCCACGCCGGCCGCCAGCAGCTCGGCATGGATGCGGTCGGCCTCGGCCTTGACGGCTTCGGAGCGGTCGTAGCCCACCGGGCAGATCACCACCGCGAACGGCGCGATCGCTGCCGGCCAGATAATGCCGCGCTCGTCGAAGTTCTGCTCGATCGCGGCGCCCAGGATGCGGGTGACGCCGATGCCGTAGCAGCCCATCTGCATCGGCTGAGTCTTGCCGTTCTCATCCAGGAAGGTGGCGTTCATGGACTCGGAATAGCGCGTGCCCAGCATGAACACATGGCCCACCTCGATGCCGCGGCAGATTTCCAGCGTGCCCTGGCCGTCCGGCGAGGCGTCGCCGGCGACCACGTTGCGCAGGTCGGCGACGACCGGCTCGGGCAGGTCGCGGCCCCAGTTGACGCCGGTGTAGTGGTAGTCGCGATAGTTGGCGCCGCAGACGAAGTCGCTCATGTTGGCGACGGTGCGGTCGGCCACCACCTTGACCGGCTTCCTGGCGCCGATCGGGCCGAGGTAGCCCGGCGGCGAGCCGAAGGCATCGACGATCTCGTTCTCGGTGGCGAAGCGGAAGTCGGCCAGGCCCGGCACCTTGGAGGCCTTGACCTCGTTCAGTTCATGGTCGGCGCGGATCAGCAGCAGCCAGATTTCGGCGCCGGCTTCGGTATCCTTGGCCAGCACGATCGACTTGACGTTGCGCTCCAGCGGGATGCCCAGGAACTCGGCCACGTGCTCGCACTTGGTCTTTTCCGGGGTAAAGGTCTTGACCAGGTCTTCCTTGGGCGCGGCGCGCTCGGCCAGCAGCGGCAATGCCTCGGCGGCCTCCATGTTAGCCGCGTAGGCGGAGGTCGGGCAGTAGACGATGGCGTCTTCACCCGTCTCGGCGATGACGTGGAACTCATGCGAGCCCGAGCCGCCGATGGCGCCGTTGTCGGCCGCCACGGCGCGGAATTCCAGCCCGAAGCGGCGGAAGATGCGCACGTAGGTGTCGTACATGTTCTCGTACGACTTGCGCAAGCCGTCGGTATCGCGGTCGAAGGAATAGGCGTCCTTCATGGTGAACTCGCGCCCGCGCATGATGCCGAAGCGCGGCCGGCGCTCGTCGCGGAACTTGGTCTGGATCTGGTAGAAATTGACCGGCAGCTGCTTGTAGCTGCGGATTTCGCCGCGGGCGATATCGGTCACCACCTCTTCCGAGGTCGGTTGCACCGCGAAGTCGCGCTCGTGGCGGTCCTTCAGGCGCAGCAGCTCCGGGCCCATCTTGTCCCAGCGGCCGGTTTCCTGCCACAGCTCGGCCGGCTGGATCACGGGCATGGACAGTTCCACCGCGCCGGCGCGGTTCATCTCCTCGCGCACGATGTTCTCGACCTTGCGGATCACGCGCAGCCCGATCGGCATGTAGCTGTAGATGCCGGCGCCTAGCTTCTTGATCATGCCGGCGCGCATCATCAGTTTGTGCGACACGATTTCCGCGTCGGCGGGCGCTTCCTTGAGGGTGGAAATGAAGAATTGCGAGGCTTTCATCCGTTGTTTCTCTCGAGGCCGCCAGGAATCCCGGCAAATCCGGGGGAGCTGCGGCACTGATTTGTCGCGCACGCGCCTGAAACTGCCCTTCTGCTCGGGGAAAACCACCATCCCCCCTTCTGAGCCCGGCTGCGCGCTTCCTTTATAATCAGCGTAATTCTAAAGGATTCGAGGTGCAGTCATGCTCGATCGTGAAGGCTTTCGCCCGAACGTCGGCATCATCCTCCTCAACGCACGCAACGAGGTTTTCTGGGGCAAGCGAATCGGCGAACACTCCTGGCAGTTCCCGCAAGGCGGCATCAAGTACGGCGAAACGCCGGAACAGGCCATGTACCGCGAACTGCATGAGGAAATCGGCCTGCTTCCGGAGCACGTCAGGATCGTTGGTCGCACGCGCGACTGGCTGCGTTACGAGGTGCCGGACAAGTTCATCCGCCGCGAGATCCGCGGCCACTACAAGGGCCAGAAACAAATCTGGTTCCTGCTGCGCATGGCCGGCAGGGACTGCGATATCCACCTTCGCGCCACCGACCATCCGGAGTTTGACGCCTGGCGCTGGAGCCATTATTGGGTGCCGCTGGAGGCGGTGATCGAGTTCAAGCGCGATGTCTACCAGATGGCGCTGACGGAATTGTCGCGCTTTTTGAACCGGCACCCGCGCGTGCCGCTGAGCCCCTATGGCACGCACGGCGCCCATGGTGCGCATGGCATGCACGGGCGCTACGGCGGGCCGCGCAGCCAGATGCAGGGCCGAGGTGGCCAGCCGGGGCAGCCGGCGGTGGCCGGGGCCGACTGCGATGGCGCGGCGGAACCTGAGCCTGCCCCTGCGCCCGAGCCTGAAGCCCAGCCTGTATCTGTTTCGCCGGCCGCAGCGCCGGTATCCACCTCACGGAGCACTGATGACTAGTTTCACCGGCCCGGGCCGCCACCGCGGCGGCCTGCGCGCTGCCGGACTGCTGCTTGCCGCGGCCAGCCTTGCGCTGGCCGGCTGCAAGACCACTGGCAAGCAGATGGCAGAGGAAGAGAGCACGTGGCTCAACCCGTTCGCGCCCAAGACCTTCGAGGAGGCCAAGGCGATGCTGCCGCCGCTGCCGCAGGACGCCGACCTGATCCCGTTCTCGGTATCGGGCACCGGCAGCCTCTCGTTCGCGGTGGACAGCAAGTCGGTCTCGGTCGGCAAGGACAACGTGGTGCGCTATACCGTCGTCACCACCAGCCGGAGCGGCGCGCGCAACGTGACCTTCGAAGGCATGCGTTGCGACGCGTTCGAGCGCAAGCTCTACGCCACGCTGCCGGCCGGCGCCAAGGAATGGATTCCGAACCTGAGCGAATACGGCGAGAACTGGCACCGCATGGAAACCCGGGTGAGCAACGCCTATGCCGCGACGCTGGCGACCGATTTCTTCTGTGAAGGCCGCACGGTGGCCGGCAAGCCGGATGACATGGTGCGCGAGCTGAAGTCACGGGCGCCGAGCAATCGCTGACACCGGAAGCGTCGATACGAAAACGGCGAGACTGTCATCCAGTCCCGCCGTTTTTTCTTCTTCGCTTGTTGCCTGTGCCTCAGACCAGCACCAGGTTATCGCGATGGATCAGCTCAGGCTCGTTCAGGTGGCCGAGCACGGATTCGATCTCGGAAGAGGGCTTGCGTGCGATCAGCCGCGCCTCCGCGCTGGAATAGTTGGTGATGCCGCGCGCGACCTCGCGCCCCTGCATGTCGACGCAGGCGATCACCTCGCCGCGGGCGAACTCGCCCTGGACTTCCACCACGCCGATCGGCAGCAATGACTTGCCGCCACTGGTGAGCTTCTCGACCGCGCCGTTGTCGATCACCACGCGCCCGCGCAGCTGCAGGTGGTCGGCCATCCATTGCTTGCGCGCGGTCAGCCGGCCGGTTGGCGCCAGCAACTGGGTGCCGATGGCCTCGCCGGCGGCCAGGCGCTCCAGCACGTTGGCTTCGCGCCCGGAGGCGATGGTGGTGTGGGCACCCGACTTGGCCGCGCGCTTGGCCGCCAGGATCTTGGTCAGCATGCCGCCGCGGCCGATCGACGTGCCGGCGCCACCGGCCATCGCTTCCAGCTCGGGCGTGCCGGCCAGCGCCTCGTCCACGAACTCGGCGGCCGGGTCCTTGCGCGGGTCGGCGGTGTACAGGCCGCGCTGGTCGGTCAGGATCACCAGCGCGTCGCCTTCGATCAGGTTGGTCACCAGCGCGCCCAGCGTGTCGTTGTCGCCGAACTTGATTTCGTCGGTGACGACGGTGTCGTTCTCGTTGATGATCGGCACCACGCCCAGCGACAGCAGCGTCAGCAACGTGGAGCGCGCGTTCAGGTAGCGCTCGCGGTCGGCCAGGTCGGCGTGGGTCAGCAGCACCTGCGCGGTGCGGATGCCGTAGCGGCCGAACTGGCTTTCATAGACCTGCGCCAGGCCCATCTGGCCGACGGCGGCGGCGGCCTGCAACTCGTGGATTTCCTTCGGGCGGCGCACCCAGCCCAGGCGCTGCATGCCTTCGGCGATGGCGCCAGAGCTGACCAGCACCACTTCCTTGCCCGCCACGCGCAGCTTGGCGATCTGGGCAGCCCAGCGGGCGATGGCGTCGTGGTCCAGCCCCTTGCCATCGTTGGTGACCAGGCTGGAGCCGACTTTGACGACGATGCGCTTTGCCTGCGCGATGACCGATTGCATGGCGGGAATCCTGTCTCCCGGGCAGCCGGCGGCGGGCGCCGCGCCCGAATTGTCCGTATGTAGTGTGCTGCGGTGAGGCCAGCCGTCGGCGGCCCCTTGCTTATGCCTCGCGCTCGCCCTGGTCGACGTTGTGCAAGCGCTCGTCCAGGCGGATGTCCGGCTCGGCCAGCGCCGCGGCCTCTGCGGCCTTGATCGCCAGCAGGTGGTCCTTGATCGCGTAGATCAGGTCGCGACAGTTTTCGCCGGTCAGCGCCGAGATCTGGAACACCGGGCCCTTCCACTTGTAGCGCTTGAGGAAGTCCTTCACCTTCGTGACGCGCTCTTCCTCGGGCACCATGTCGAGCTTGTTCAGCACCAGCCAGCGTGGCTTGTCGTACAGGGTCTCGTCGTATTTCTTCAGTTCGTTGACGATGGCCTTGGCTTCAGCGACCGGGTCGACCGCCTCGTCGAACGGCGCCAGGTCGACGATATGCAGCAGCAGGCCGGTACGCTGCAGGTGGCGCAGGAACTGGTGGCCCAGGCCCGCCCCTTCTGCCGCGCCTTCGATCAGGCCGGGAATATCGGCGACCACGAACGACTGCTCATGGTCCACGCGCACCACGCCCAGGTTGGGGTGCAGGGTGGTGAACGGGTAGTCCGCCACCTTCGGGCGCGCATTGGAAATATGCGAGATAAAGGTCGACTTGCCGGCGTTGGGCATGCCCAGCAGGCCGACGTCGGCCAGCACCTTCAGCTCGAGCTTGAGCATGCGGCGCTCGCCCGGCTTGCCGTCCACCTGCTGGCGCGGCGCGCGGTTGGTACTGGACTTGAAATGGAGGTTGCCCCACCCGCCCATGCCGCCTTCGGCCAGGCACACGCGCTGGCCGTGCTCGGTCAGGTCGGCGATCACCTCGCCGGTGTCCATGTCCATAATCAGCGTGCCCACCGGCATGCGCAGGGTGACGTCTTCGCCAGCCGCGCCGTAGCAGTCGGAGCCGCGGCCGTTCTCGCCGTTGCGCGCCACGTGCTTCCTGGCGTAGCGGAAGTCGATCAGCGTATTGATATTGCGGTCCGCCACGGCGAACACGCTGCCGCCCCGGCCGCCATCGCCACCATCCGGGCCGCCGAAGGGCACAAACTTCTCGCGCCGGAACGAGGCGCTGCCATTGCCGCCGTTGCCGGCGATGGCTTCGATTCGGGCTTCGTCGATGAACTTCATGATGGGTTTTCCGTGATGGAGCGGCGGGCTGGCGGCCGGATGCCGCCTGCCCTGCCGGGCGCACCGCAAAAGGCGCTATCGAAACGAGCGAAACGAGCGAGGCGAACCTCAAGACCGCGCCAGCATCGTTTTGATAGTGCCTCTAATTGTGGCCAGAAAAGAAAAAGCCCCGCAAGCGTTGCGGGGCCTTCATCCTGCAAAGGCTGTTATCAGGCCGCCGGGACGACGCTGACGTGCTGCTTCTTGGCAGGGCCCTTGACGGCGAACTGCACGTGGCCGTCCACCAGGGCAAACAGCGTGTGGTCCTTGCCCACGCCGACGTTGTCGCCGGCATGCACGCGGGTACCGCGCTGGCGGATGATGATGCCGCCGGCGTTGATGGCCTGGCCACCAAACACCTTCACGCCCAGACGCTTCGATTCGGAATCACGGCCGTTCCGCGTGGAACCGCCGCCTTTTTTCTGTGCCATGTCTTACTCCTGTCGCTTTACCTGGTTACGCTCGATCGATCAGGCAACGATCGCTTCGATGCGCAGTTCGGTGTAATTCTGACGATGGCCCTGACGCTTCTGGTAGTGCTTGCGACGGCGCATCTTGAAGATCTTCACCTTGTCGTGACGACCTTGGGAGATAACGGTAGCTTTGACGGAAGCCCCGCTAACCAGCGGCGTACCAAACTTGATTTGGTCGCCGGCGCCCACTGCGAGCACCTGGTCGAGCGTGATTTCTGCGCCAATGTCTGCCGGTATCTGTTCTACTTTCAGTTTTTCGCCAGCAGCAACCTTGTATTGCTTGCCGCCGGTTTTTACGACCGCGTACATTGTCGAACCTCTCGGATGTGAATAAAACGCCGAATGCCGGCACTGGGCGCACCCTGCGCGGCCGGTCAATGCACGGCCTGGCGCGTGGGCGGGCTCACTGCGGCCCGGTTATCTCCCGCCGGTCAGCACCCGCAAAGCGAGCGTAGCAACCGGAGGAAACCGGGAATTGTAAACGAGGTTGGGGAAAAGCGCAAAGAAAACAGGCACATAGCCTGTGGGCGGCGGCATCGCCACAAAGCGAGGGCGCCCGGCTCAGGTCAGGTCGGCGAGCAGGAATCCCGCCAGTGCGGCAAACGCCACCCACAGGGCGGTGCGGCGCAAATGGCGGCGAGATACGGGCTTGTCCATGCCCGAATTATAGATGCGCGCCACGCGAACACCCTGCGCGCATACCCTGAGCGGCCATCTTTAGAATGCGCTGCATGCGTAGAACGGCGTGGGCTTCGCATATAATCGTCCGGTTTTGCGTAACGGTGATCATCTTGTCCCAGCCTTCCGCCACTGCCTTGCTTGCCCCGGTCGCTGCAGACATGCGCGCGGTCGATGCTGTCATCCGCCAGCGGCTGTCTTCTGAAGTCCCGCTGATCGAGCAGATCGGCGAATACATCATCGGTGCCGGCGGCAAGCGCCTGCGCCCGGTGATCCTGTTGCTGACGGCGCGCGCGCTGGGCTACGACGGCCACCGCCACCATGAGCTGGCCGCCGTCGTCGAATTCATCCACACCGCCACGCTGCTGCACGACGACGTGGTCGACGAGTCCGAACTGCGGCGCGGCCGCGATACCGCCAACGCGGTGTTCGGCAACGCCGCCAGCGTGCTGGTGGGCGACTTCCTTTACTCGCGCGCATTCCAGATGATGGTCGATGCTGGCAGCATGCGTATCATGGAAATCCTGTCCAACGCGACCAACGTGATCGCCGAGGGCGAGGTCCTGCAGCTGCTGAACATGCACGACCCGGATGTCACCATCGAGCGCTACCTGCAGGTGATCCGCTACAAGACCGCCAAGCTGTTCGAGGCCGCGGCCCAGTTGGGCGCGGTGCTGGCCGGCGCCGACGCGGAGATGGAAGAAGCCGCGGCCGAGTACGGCCGCCGCATCGGCACCGCCTTCCAGCTGATCGACGACATGCTCGACTACACCGCCAGCGCGGAGCAGATGGGCAAGAACGCCGGCGACGACCTGCGCGAAGGCAAGCCCACGCTGCCGCTGCTGCACCTGCTCGAGCACGGCACCGCCGAGCAGCGCCAGCTGGCGCGCGACGCCATCGTCCAGGGCGGCACCGAGCACTTTGACGCGGTGTTCGCCGCGATCCACGCCAGCGGCGCGCTGGAGGTCACCTTCGAAGCGGCACGGCGTGAGGCCGAGGCTGCGGAAAAAGCGGCGATGCAATTCCCCGCGTCGGAGTTGAAAGAGACCCTGATCCAGCTCTGCTCGTCCTCGCTGCAGCGACTGTCTTAACGGGAACGTGGCGCAGGCAACGGAAGCGGGACGAAGTGCGATTTTGCCTGCCCCTCTTCCCTTTCAAAAAAAACGCTGCTAAACTTGCCTTCTTTGCTGCTGACGACCAAACTTAACGGTTAAGCGTTAGCCAGCAAGACTAAATCGGGGTGTAGCTTAGCCTGGTAGAGCGCTACGTTCGGGACGTAGAGGCCGGAGGTTCGAATCCTCTCACCCCGACCAGATTTAAAGAGCCGAATCGACGTGAGTTGATTCGGCTCTTTGTCTTTGTGCCGGCCATTCGGGCCACGGCGTGTCCCCCACACGCCAGATCGGCTGCGCCGCTACCGTCCGATCAACCCTTGATCGCCTCGCGCTGACGCTTGAACGCCCTCAGGTCGGCTACGCAGAAAAGCTGCCTACGTCCCACTTCGACACGAGCATTCAGCTTGCCATCCCGCACCAGGCGGCGGAAGGTGGCGATCGAGACTTCCATGTATTCGGCGGCCTCGGCGGTGGTGAAATCACCCCTTCTCCCCGCGCAAGTAGGGTTGCGCTTGTGTCGCGCAAACGCCAACACCGCGCTGTCGTCGCCTTTACAAAAAGTGACCCCGGCGGCAAACTGCCCCGATCCGGGGACGTGGGACCGTCCCGCCCCCTCCGTGGCCAGCGGCCACCGTCCAACCGCACAGCGCACCTGCCATGACACTCGGTCTTGCCCTGGCCCAGAGCCGGCGTATCGCGCCCGCCCTGCTTGCTCAGCTGGAGCAGGCCGCGCGCGAAAAGCAGTCGCAGCTGATCGACGAAATCGTCGGCAGCGGCACCATGAGCGCGCACGACCTGGCGCTGTTCGCGGCGGACAAGTACCAGCTGCCGCTGCTGGACCTGGCGCAGTACAACCTCAACAAGGTGCCGCCGGCGCTGGCCGGCAACCGTGAGTTCCATGCGCACCGCCTGCTGCCGCTGGGCCGGCGCGAGAACCGGCTGGTGCTGGCAACATCCGACCCGTCCAACCAGGCCGGGCTGGATGCGATCAAGGAAAAGTACAAACTGCCGGTCGAAGCGGTGGTGGTTGAGCACGACAAGCTGATGAAGCACGTGCGCTCCGCCGGCGAGGCGCTGGGCACGCTGAAGAACATCTCGCCGGTACAGGTCGAGCGCAAGCTGATCGAGTACGACCCGGTAGCCGCCGCCAGCGCCCAGCGCAACCGCACTGCCGCCGAGGCCATCGACGACGCCCCGGTGGTGCGCTTCCTGCAGAAGCTGCTGACCGAGGCCTTCCATCGCGGTGCGTCCGACCTGCACTTCGAGCCGTTCGAAACCTTCTACCGTATCCGCTTTCGCGTGGACGGGGTGCTGCAGGAAGTCGCGCGCCCGCCGCTGGATATCCGCGACAAGATCGCTACCCGCATCAAGGTGCTGTCGCGGCTGGATATCTCTGAAAAGCGCGTGCCGCAGGATGGCCGCATGAAGCTGCTGCTCTCGCTACCCAAGGACAAGGACGCCAAGGAGACGGTCGAGAAGGCGGTGGACTTCCGCGTGTCGACGCTGCCGACGCTGTTCGGCGAGAAGATCGTGATGCGGATTCTCGAATCGTCATCCGACAAGCTCGACATCGACCAACTCGGCTACGAGCCGGAGCAGAAGGCACTGCTGCTGGACGTGATCAAGCGCCCCTACGGCATGGTGCTGGTGACCGGCCCGACCGGCAGCGGCAAGACAGTG
Organism: Cupriavidus sp. DF5525; assembly: GCF_040149425.2. Lineage (NCBI taxonomy): Bacteria > Pseudomonadati > Pseudomonadota > Betaproteobacteria > Burkholderiales > Burkholderiaceae > Cupriavidus > Cupriavidus sp. DF5525. The sequence continues at coordinate 4,017,404 of NZ_CP168265.1, forward strand.
TCGCTGTACACCTTTCTGAACCTGCTGAACCAGGGCGATATCAATATCTCCACTGCGGAGGACCCGGCCGAAATCCAGCTGCCCGGCATCAACCAGGTCAACGTCAATGACAAGGCCGGGCTGACCTTTGCCGCGGCGCTGCGCTCGTTCCTGCGCCAGGATCCGGACATCATCATGGTCGGCGAAATCCGTGACCTGGAAACCGCCGATATCTCGATCAAGGCCGCGCAGACCGGCCACCTGGTGCTGTCCACGCTGCACACCAACGACGCGCCGACCACGCTGACGCGGCTGATGAACATGGGCGTGGCGCCCTTCAACATCGCGTCAAGCGTGCTGATGATCACCGCGCAGCGGCTGGCACGCCGGCTGTGCACCTGCAAGCGCCAGGGCGATTTGCCACACCAGGCGCTGCTCGACGCCGGGTTCCGCGAGCAGGATATCGACGGCAGCTGGCAGCCCTTCCATCCGGTCGGATGCGAGCGCTGCAACGGCAGCGGCTACAAGGGCCGCTGCGGCATCTACCAGGTCATGCCGATCACGGAGGCCATGCAGCAGATCATCCTGTCGCACGGCACGGCCTTGCAAATCGCGGAGCAGGCGCGCAAGGACGGCGTGCTATCGTTGCGCGACGCGGGGCTGCTGAAGGTAAAGCAGGGCGTCACGTCACTCGAAGAAGTGCTGGCGACCACGAATATTTAGTCGGACACGTAGGGCACAACGTAAATACAAGACGTAGAACAAACGTCATTTACATCGGGGGTCAAAATCATGGCGACGCGCGCACCAGCGGCGGGCGCCCGGACGGCAGCGCCGTCACGGGCGAAATCAGGGAAGGGGCGCAAGGCACCCACCCAGTACATCTTTGAGTGGGAAGGCAAGGACCGCAAGGGCAAGACCTTCACCGGTGAGCTGCGCGCCGAGAACCAGGCCGAGGTCACCGCCACGCTGCGCAAGCAAGGCCTGACCATCGTCAAGCTGAAGAAGCGCAAGGCCGCGCGCGGGCGCAAGATTACCGAGAAGGACATCGCCTATTTCACGCGGCAGTTGTCGACCATGCTCAAGGCGGGTATCCCGTTGCTGCAGTCGATCGACATCATCGCGCGCGGGCATGTCAACCCCAACTTCACCCAGCTGCTGTCGGACATCCGTTCCGACATCGAAGCCGGCAGCAGCATGGCGGCGGCGTTCCGGCGCCATCCGAAGTACTTCGACACGCTCTACTGCAACCTGATCGATGCCGGCGAACAGGGCGGTATCCTCGATGCCCTGCTGGAGCGCCTGTCGCTCTACATGGAAAAGACCATCGCGCTGAAGAGCCAGATCAAGTCGGCGATGATCTACCCGATCGCGGTGCTGACCGTGGCCTTTGCCGTCACGGTGATCCTGATGCTGTTCGTGATCCCGGCGTTCAAGGGCGTGTTCTCGAGCTTCGGCGCCAATCTGCCGGCGCCGACGCTGGTGGTGATCGCGATCTCGGACTTCTTTGTCCAGTACTGGTATCTGGTGATCGGCGTACCCGTGGGCGGCATCATCTTCTACCTGCGCGCCCTGAAGAAATCCGAGAAAGTGCAGCGCGCCACCGACCGCGTGCTGCTGAAGCTGCCGATCTTCGGCAGCCTGTTCCGCAAGGCGGTGATCGCGCGCTGGACGCGCACGCTGGCGACCATGTTCGCCGCCGGCACGCCGCTGGTGGAATCGATGGAGTCCGTCGCCGGCGCCGCCGGCAACTGGCTCTACTACGACGCCACGCGCGAGATCGAGCAATCGGTGCGCATCGGCACCAGCCTGACCAATGCGATGCAGGCGACGCATGTGTTCGACAACATGGTGTTGCAGATGACGCAGATCGGCGAGGAGTCGGGTGCGCTCGACAATATGCTGCTGAAGGTCGCCGAGTTCTACGAGCGCGAGGTCGACGATGCCGTGGCCGCGATCTCCAGCCTGATCGAGCCGCTGATTATCGTGGTGCTGGGCGTGCTGATCGGGGGCATGGTGGTGGCGATGTACCTGCCAATCTTCAAGCTGGGACAGGTGGTGTAAGGGATGGCTTTGGCATTCTCCACCTCGCCTTTCCCGACCGGCAGCGGGCAGCTGCTGCACGCGCTGGCGGCGCTGCCGCCGGCCTTCATGGTCGCGGTGGCGGCCCTGCTGGGGCTGGTGGTCGGCAGCTTCCTCAACGTGGTCATCCACCGGCTGCCGCGCATGATGGAGCGCGACGAGGCCAACTATATCGCCGAACTGCGCGGCGACCCGCTGCCCTATCCCGCCCGCTACAACCTGATGGTGCCGCGCTCGGCCTGCCCGCATTGCGGGCACGCGATCGCGCCGTGGGAAAACGTGCCGGTGCTGAGCTGGTTGCTGCTGCGCGGGCGCTGCTCGGCCTGCAAGACGCCGATCAGCGTGCGCTATCCGCTGGTGGAGCTGGCCTGCGGCCTGCTGAGCGCGCTGCTGGCGTGGCGCTTCGGGCCGGGCTGGCAGACGTTGGCCGCGCTGGTGCTGGTGTGGTCGCTGCTGGCGCTGACCATGATCGATGCCGACACGCAGCTGCTGCCCGACCAGATCACGCTGCCGCTGCTGTGGCTGGGCCTGCTGCTGAACCTGGGTGGCCTGTTCGTGCCGCTGGCCGATGCGGTGATCGGCGCCGCCGCCGGCTACCTGGTGCTGTGGGTGGCGTACTGGCTGTTCCGGCTGGTGCGCGGCAAGGAAGGCATGGGCTTCGGCGACTTCAAGCTGATGGCCGCGCTGGGCGCGTGGTTCGGCTGGCAGGCGCTGCCGGCGCTGGTGCTGTTGTCGTCGGTCGCGGGCGTGGTGTTCGGGCTGGCCAGCATCGCGCTGCGCCGGCAGGAGCGTGATACACCCTTCCCCTTTGGCCCTTTCATCGCGCTGGCGGGCGTGGTGGTGCTGGGGTTCGGCCCGGGCGTGCTGCCGCTGGCGCTGCCATGAAGCCGGCGTGGTGACCGTCCGACGCGAACGCGTGAAGCTGGTATCGTGACGGCAACATCGCCATCGAACCCTTCACAGAATCCCACATGCTGGAAATCGGACTGACCGGCGGCATCGGCAGCGGCAAGACCCGCGTGGCCGACATGTTCGCAGCGCGCGGCGCAGCGATCATCGACACCGACCTGCTCGCGCACGAGATCACCGCCCCGGGCGGGCGCGCCATCCCGGCGCTGGTCGAGGCCTTCGGCCCCGGCTGCCTTCGCCCTGACGGCGCCATGGACCGCGACGCGATGCGCGGGCTGGTATTCGCCGACCCGGCCGCCAAGGCACGGCTCGAAGGCATTACGCATCCGCTGATCCGCGCTCTGACCAACGAACGCGCCCAGGCCGTGCGCGACGCCGGCGAACATCCCTATCTGATCTATGTGGTGCCGCTGCTGGTGGAGTCGGGCTCGTGGCGCGAACGGGTGGGTCGCGTGCTGGTGGTCGACTGCAGCGAGGCCACGCAGGTGGCGCGCGTAATGTCACGCAACGGCTTCAGCCGCGAGCAGGTCCAGGCCATCATGGCAAAGCAGGCCACGCGCGGCGCGCGCCTGGCATGTGCCGACGACGTCATCGACAACGACGGCCCGGTGGAGGCGCTGGTGGACCAGGTCGACCGGCTCGACCGCTACTACCGTGAACTGTCCGCGGCCGGCGAGGTCCATCCCGAGTCCGGCGTATAACAGCAAAGTCGGCGTGCCAGCGCACCGCATCATGCACATGACATTGTCCTCGGCCCTTGTCTCGCATAGAATCCGCTGGAACATGCCGGGAAATAGCCGCATACTGCACGGATCGACACATGATGCGCCACTCGATGCGACTCGAGGCGCCCCATGTTTGGCATCTCCCCGCGTTTCCCGGGCCACATTCTGCACCGGGCGAGCTCCTGCCACGGAGCTCGCCCGACGCCCTGCACGGACATAGCACTTGATTCTGTACGAATATCCTTTCAACGAACGCATCAGGACGCTCCTGCGCCTGGAGGACCTGTTCGATCGGCTGGATTACTTCCTCGCCCAGGATCATGCCCAGCAGCACCATGTCGCGCTGACCACGCTGTTCGAGATCATCGACGTAGCGGGCCGTGCCGATCTCAAGACCGACCTGATCAAGGAACTGGAACGGCAGCGCCAGGCGCTGGCGCCGCTGCGCGCCAATCCACAGATCCATCAGGAAACGCTGGACGCCGTGATCGGCGAGATCGAGCAGGGCATCGCCATGCTCAACCAGACCGTGGGCAAGGCCGGCCAGCTGCTGACCGACAACGAGTGGCTGACCAGCATCCGCAGCCGCGCCATCATCCCCGGCGGCACCTGCGAGTTCGACCTGCCGGCCTACTACGCCTGGCAGCACCGCCCCGCAGAAGACCGCCGCGCCGATATCCTCAAATGGGCGCGCCCGCTGGTGTCGCTGCGCATGGGCACCACCATCGTGCTGCGCCTGCTGCGCGAAGCCGGCCAGAGCGGCAAGGTGATCGCCACCGGCGGCAGCTACCAGCAGATGCTGTCCGGGCGCAGCTACCAGCTGATGCAGGTCTACCTGGATGATTCGCTGCTGGCGTTCATCCCGGAAATGAGCGCCAACAAGTACATGCTGTGGGTGCGCTTCACGCAGCAGGACGGCGACCTGCGGCCGCGCTCGGTCGATGCGGATATCCCGTTTCTGCTGAAACTCTGCAATTTCTGAAGTCGATTCCTGAAGCCTGCTTTTAGCGCTATGCCTGCCGTCGTCAAATGTCCCACCTGCGGCACCAATGTACCCTGGGTGCCCGACAACAAGTTCCGCCCCTTCTGTTCCGAACGCTGCAAGCAGATCGACCTCGGCGCGTGGGCGTCCGAGAAGTACGTGATCGGCAGCAAGCCGGGCGAAACGCCGTCCGCCGACCTGAGTGAGGAAGAGGACGACTGAGCGTCCCCTCTCACCGGCCAGACGCTTCAGTGCGCCGCCGCCAGCACGCGGCGGTAGAAGCCCACGCCTACCAGCACGAACACCGCCAGGCCCAGCTACTGCGCGGTCGCTTCAAACCCCGCCCCCACCAGCGCCAGCGGCGCATCCTTGCCCGACAGGCCGATCACCGCGGCCAGCATCACGCCGACCAGCTTTCCCCGACGATCAGGCCCGAGGCCAGCAGCGTGCCGCGCCGCTCGGCGTGCTCAAGCGCCAGCTTGACGTCGTCCCCGCGCGCGGTGGCGCGGCGGCGCTCGGCCCGCAGCAGCAGCCACGACAGCATCGCCCCGACCACCAGCGCCGAGCTGATGGTCGGCGGCAGGTAGATGCCGATCCCGACCGCCAGCACCGGCAGCCGCACCCCGTCGCCGCGGCGGACCTTCAGCCCCAGGTAGATGTTCGAGGGGGTGAACACGACCGTGATGAGCGCACCGGGGATAATGCCGCGCAGGGTCAGTTCAGGCAGGGAGATGTCGTCGGCGATACGGTCGACGCGAAGCATGCAGGTTCCTTTCCTTGGACTGGCGGCGCAGAAGCGGGCGCCGCGGCAATGGCAAGGTCAGTCGTTGCGCGCTTCCTCGGCCAGCCATTCCACCACCGGGATGGTGGCGGGCAGCAGCGGCCCGACTGTCACGGGCGTTTGCTGCCAGGAAAAGGCCTGGCCTTCGCGCCCGACGGGATCGCCCCGCCAGGCCGTGACCTTGCAGAAGTACAGCCGCACATAGGCGTGCGGGTAGTCATGTTCGAGGGTATGCCAGCGCTCGCATTGCGTTACGTCAAGGCCCAGCTCTTCATGGAGTTCTCTGGCCAGCGCGGCCTCTACCGACTCACCGGGCTCCAGCTTGCCACCGGGGAATTCCCAGTAGCCTTCGTAGGGCTTGCCCGCAGGGCGTTGCGCCAGCAGGAAGCGGCCGTCGGGCTGCACCATCACGCCCACGGCGACCTCGGTGACCTTGCGCGGAGGATTATCAGCCGTTTCTGCGGGGCTTTGCATGGACACGCTCATGCCTTGGCGTCGCCGTTCACGTCGGCGATAAAAGGCTTGCCATGCTTGCCGCCCCAGTCGCGCGCGAACTGCCAGGCCACCCGGCCCGAGCGCGAGCCGCGCTCCAGCGCCCACACCAGCGCATCGCCGCGCGCCGCGGCGATGTCCTCGTCGGTGCAGCCGAAGTGCTTGAGCCAGTGGCCGACGATGGTCAGGTACTCGTCCTGCTTGGGCGGGTAGAACGACAGCCACAGCCCGAAGCGCTCGGACAGCGAGATCTTCTCCTCGACCACTTCACCGGGGTGGATCTCGCCGTCGTCGGTGTGGCGGTAGGTCTCGTTGTCCTTCATGTACTCCGGCAGCAGGTGCCGGCGGTTGGAGGTGGCGTAGATCAGCACATTGTCCGACTGCGCCGCGACCGAGCCATCCAGCGCCGACTTGAGCGACTTGTAGCCCGACTCGCCCTCCTCGAACGACAGGTCGTCGCAGAAGATCACGAAACGCTCGGGGCGCTGCGAGACCAGCTCGACGATATCGCCGAGGTCGCCCAGGTCATCCTTGTCCACCTCGACCAGGCGCAGCCCGTCCTTGACGAAGGCGTTCAGGCAGGCCTTGATCAGCGACGACTTGCCGGTGCCGCGCGCGCCGGTCAGCAGCACGTTGTTGGCCGGCAGCTGGTTCACAAACTGGCGCGTGTTGGCGACGATGGCGTCCTTCTGGCGCTCGATATTCTTCAGGTCGTCCAGGTGGATCGGCGGCAGCTGGCGCACCGGCTGCAGGTAGCCGATATTGCCGAACAGGCTCTGGCGCTTGCGCCAGCGGAACGCTACCGCCTCCTGCCAGTCCGCATCGCTCAGTTGCGGCGGCAGCCATTGTTCGAGTCGGGCGAGGAAGTTGTCGAGGCGGGAGGTGAGGTCGGACATGGCGGCGTGACGGTGTCAGTAGTTGGGGAGAGGGGTGGATTTGCGGGGCATCGCGTATCCGGAAACGCCTGCCCTCTCCTCCGGCCCCTCTCCTGCATGCGGGAGAGGGGAGCAAACCCGGGGTGCTTAAGAGCGGTAGTCGGCGTTGATCGACACGTAATCGTGCGACAGGTCGCAGGTCCATACGGTGGCTTCGGCATTGCCGCGGCCGAGCGCAATGCGCACGGTGATCTCGGCCTGCTTCATCACGCGCTGGCCGTCTTCTTCGCGGTAGTCGGGGTTGCGGCCGCCGTTGCGGGCCACCCAGACATCGTCCAGCCACAGGTTGACGCGGCCGACATCGAGGTCATCGATGCCCGCATAGCCCACCGCGGCCAGGATGCGGCCCAGGTTGGGGTCCGACGCATAGAACGCGGTCTTGACCAGCGGCGAGTGCGCGACCGCGTAGGCGATCTGGCGGCACTCGGCAACGTCCTTGCCGCTTTCGACGCGGATGGTCATCAGCTTGGTCGCGCCTTCGCCGTCGCGCACGATCATCTGCGCCAGCTCCTGCGCCAGCGCGGTCACCGCGTCGCGCAGCGCCTCGAAGGCCGGGCCTTCGGCGCGGTCAACCACGGCACCGGACTTGCCGGTGGCGATCAGCACGAACGAGTCGTTGGTCGAGGTATCGCCGTCGATGGTGATGCTGTTGAACGAGTGGTCGGCGGCGTGCGACACCAGCGCCTGCAGCACCGGCTGGGCCACCGCGGCGTCCATGGCGATAAAGCCGAGCATGGTCGCCATGTTGGGGCGGATCATGCCGGCGCCCTTGCTGATGCCCGACAGCGTCACGGTCTTGCCGTCGATCTGCGCCGTGCGCGACGCGGCCTTGGGCTGCGTGTCGGTAGTCATGATCGACTCGGCGGCGGCCAGCCAGTTGTCGGCCTTGGCGTTGGCGATGGCGGCGGGCAGGCCGGCCACCAGGCGATCCACCGGCAGCGGTTCCAGGATCACGCCGGTCGAGAACGGCAGCACCTGCTCGGCGGCGATACCCAGTTGCGCGGCGAGTGCATCGCAGGTGGCGCGGGCATTGGCCAGGCCCGGCTCGCCGGTGCCGGCGTTGGCGTTGCCGGTGTTGACCACCAGCGCGCGGATGCCCTTGCCGGCAGCCAGGTGCTCACGGCACACCTGCACCGGTGCGGCGCAGAAGCGGTTGTTGGTGAAGACGCCGGCCACGGTGCTGCCCTCGGCCACGCGCACCACCAGCACGTCCTTGCGATTGGCCTTGCGGATGCCCGCCTCGGCCCAGCCGAGCTCCACGCCGGCGACGGATTTCAGGTTCTCTGCCTGGGGCAGCGGAAGATTGACGGGCATGTGGACTCCTCTATTCCTGCTTGCGCTTTCTGCTAGCGAATTGCTTGTCTCAGACAAACATGCCCGCGGAGGGCGGGCATGTCGTTTCCTATCGCGTCATTCCCCGAGCGGCGGGAACGACGTCATACCGGTGCGCGGCTCAGCTCAGCCTGCCGTGGCACTGCTTGAACTTCTTGCCCGAGCCGCACGGGCACGGATCGTTGCGGCCGACCTTGGGCATGCCCGCCAGCGCCAGTTCGGCAGCGGCCATGGCCGCGCCGGTGCGTGGCGACGGCACTTCCTCGACCGGCTCGCGCCCTTCGGCGAACTCGTCGTGCTTGTACTGCACGTTCTCCAGGTGCGACAGGCCTTCCTCGATCTGCTCAGAAGCTTGTTCTAGTTCTTCCGGCGACTGGATCTGCACGTTGAAGGTCACGCGCGTGACTTCGCTCTTGATCACGTCCAGCAGGCGCGCGAACAGTTCGAACGATTCGCGCTTGTATTCCTGCTTGGGATCCTTCTGCGCATAGCCGCGCAGGTGGATACCCTGGCGCAGGTGGTCCAGCGCCGCCAGGTGCTCGCGCCAGTGCGTGTCGATGCTCTGCAGCATGACCGAACGCTCGAAGCCGGCGAACGACTCGCGGCCGACCATCGCGACCTTGCTGTCGTAGCGCTCCTTGGCCGCCTGCATGATCAGGTTGAGCAGCTCTTCGTCCTCGATGCTCTGCGCGCCCTCGATAGTCTTCGCCAGCGGCACTTCCAGGCCCCAGTCTTCGCGCAGGCGCGTTTCCAGGCTGGCGATGTCCCACTGCTCTTCCATGGTGTCGGCCGGCACGTGGTCGCGGAACAGTTCCACCAGCACGCTCTGGCGCAGGTTGGCCACCATGTCGCCGACGTCCTGGGCTTCGAGCACGTCGTTGCGCAGCTTGTAGATTTCCTTGCGCTGGTCGTTGGCGACGTCGTCGTACTGCAGCAGTTGCTTGCGGATATCGAAGTTGCGGCCCTCGACCTTGCGCTGCGCCGATTCGATCGAGCGCGTGACGATGCCGGCTTCGATCGGCTCGCCCTCGGGCATCTTCAGGCGTTCCATGATGGCGCGCACGCGGTCGCCGGCGAAGATGCGCAGCAGCTGGTCGTCCAGCGACAGGTAGAAGCGCGACGAGCCCGGGTCGCCCTGGCGGCCGGCACGGCCTCGCAGCTGGTTGTCGATCCGGCGCGACTCATGGCGCTCGGTGCCGACGATATGCAGGCCGCCAGCGGCCTTGACCTGCTCGTGCAGTGAATGCCACTCGTCCTCGAGCTGCTTGATGCGCGCGGCCTTCTCGGCATCGGACAGGTTCGGATCCGCCTCGATAAAGCCCGACTGCTTCTCCACATTGCCGCCCAGCACGATATCGGTACCGCGACCGGCCATGTTGGTGGCGATGGTGATCATCTTGGGACGGCCCGCCTGCGCCACGATCTCGGCTTCGCGCGCGTGCTGCTTGGCGTTGAGCACCTGGTGCGGCAGCGTTTCCCGCTCGAGCAGGCCCGACAGGTATTCCGAGGTCTCGATCGAGGTGGTGCCGACCAGCACCGGCTGGCCACGCTCGTAGCAGTCGCGGATATCGCGCACCACGGCGTCGTAGCGCTCCTTGCCGGTCTTGTAGATCTGGTCCTGCTGGTCCTTGCGCTGGGCCGGGCGGTTGGTCGGGATCACCACCACTTCCAGGCCGTAGATCTCCTGGAATTCATACGCTTCAGTGTCGGCCGTGCCGGTCATGCCGGCCAGCTTGTTGTACATCCGGAAGTAGTTCTGGAAGGTAATGGTCGCCAGCGTCTGGTTTTCCTGCTGGACGGTGACGCCTTCCTTGGCTTCGACAGCCTGGTGCAGGCCGTCGGACCAGCGCCGTCCCGTCATCAGGCGGCCGGTGAATTCGTCGACGATCACGACTTCATCGTTCTGCACCACATAGTGCTGGTCGCGATGGAACAGGCTGTGCGCGCGCAGGGCGGCGTACAGGTGGTGCATCAGCGTGATGTTCTGCGGCGCGTACACCGACTCGCCTTCACCGATCAGGCCCTGCTGCGCCAGGATCTCTTCGGCCTTCTCGTGGCCGGCTTCGGTCAGGTAGACCTGGTGGCCCTTCTCGTCGACGTAGTAGTCGCCCGGCTTCTCGACGCCGGTGCCATCGGCCTTTTCCTCGCCGATCTGGCGCTCGAGGAGCTTGGGAATGCCGTTCATGCGCTGGTACAGGTCGGTCTGGTTCTCGGCCTGGCCGGAGATGATCAGCGGCGTGCGGGCCTCGTCGATCAGGATCGAGTCCACTTCATCGACGATGGCGTAGTTCATTGGCCGCTGGACCCGCTGCGACGGGTCGTAGACCATGTTGTCGCGCAGGTAGTCGAAGCCGAACTCGTTGTTGGTGCCATAGGTGATGTCGGCGTTGTACGCGGCCTGCTTCTCGTCATGCGGCATCTGCGACAGGTTCACACCCACCGACAGGCCCAGGAAGTTGTACAGGCGGCCCATCCACTCAGCATCGCGCTGCGCCAGGTAGTCGTTGACGGTCACCACGTGCACGCCCTTGCCGGTGATGGCATTGAGGTACACGGCCAGCGTCGCGGTCAGCGTCTTGCCTTCGCCGGTGCGCATTTCGGCGATCTTGTTGTCGTTCAGCACCATGCCGCCGATCAGCTGCACGTCGAAGTGGCGCATCTTCATGACCCGCTTGCTCGCCTCGCGGCACACGGCGAAAGCCTCGGGCAGCAGCGCTTCGAGCGACTCGCCGCCGGCGTGGCGCTGCCGGAAGGTCTCGGTCATGCCGCGCAGCTCGTCGTCCGAGAGCTGCTCGTACTTCGGCTCCAGCGCATTGATCTGCACCACCGTGCGGAGATATTGTTTGATCAGCCGCTCGTTGCGGCTGCCGAAGACTTTCTTGAGAAGGCCGGTGATCATCGATTGCTTTCACCTGCGCGGAACCGGGTGGCACCCCAGGGATGCGGGCTGCTCCGGCGGCCGGGCGAGGAATGGATAGATTGGCGCAAAACGCCGAGTTTATCATGTGCCGGGGTCACGGCCGGAACGCGCCGGGCCCCGTCCGGCAAGGGCGGGCAAGCCTGCCGAATGTCGACCACGCTTATCGCCCGCACGATTGCCCGCGCGCCCCACCAGCCGCAGTTTGGGGCGGCCGCCGCAGCTTCAATCCACAGTTGGGCAAGGCGGCCCCCGCGCCCCTTGCTAGAATGCATGCATGCGCCGCTTCACCCACCACGCCCTGCAGACCCCCGCCGCCAAGCCGCTCAACGACTGGCTGGCCAAGGCCGGCCCGGTTTCGACGCTGATGCAGACCGCGCGCCAGCTGTCGGTGCTGGAGGCCGAGGTGCTGGCGCTGCTGCCCGCCGGCATGCGCGACGGTTTGGCTGTGGCCGGGGTCAAGCGTGATGCAAGCGACCCCAACGCCCAGGTGCTGCTGTTGCTTGCCGCCCACGGCGCCGCCGCGGCCCGCGTGCGCCAGGTGGTACCCACGCTGCTCACGCGGCTGCAGCAGCGCGGCTCGCAGATCACCGCGATCCGGGTGCGGGTGCAGCCGGAGGTGTCGCGCCACGCGGACTGGGAGGTGGAGCCCGTGCAGCGCCAGCGCACCGGCGGCCGCATGACGCCCACGGGGCTCGCCAACCTGGACCAGCTGGCGCGCAGCCTGCCGGATTCGCCGCTGCGCGACGCGCTCAATACGCTGCTCGCCCACCATCGCCAGGCGCCGTCCCGGTAATTCGGAAAAAACAAGAAAGCCGACCCGAGGGTCGGCTTTTCGTTGTGCGGCCGGCAGGTTGCGTGACTCAGGCAAACGCTGGCTGTGCCTGCGGCAGGAAGGCCGCGGGAGCTTCCTCGACGCGGTCGAAGGTGACCAGCTCGTAGGCTTCCTGGTCGGCCAGCAGCGCGCGCAGCAGCTGGTTGTTCAGGCCGTGGCCCGACTTGTTTGCCACATAGGCGCCGATCAGCGGATGGCCCACCACATACAGGTCGCCGATCGCATCCAGGATCTTGTGGCGCACGAACTCGTCGCCGTAGCGCAGTTCCTCGTTGTTGAGCATGCGGTGCTCGTCCAGCACGATGGCGTTGTCCAGGCTGCCGCCACGGGCCAGGCCCATCTCGCGCAGCGCCTCCACCTCGTGGGCAAAGCCGAAGGTGCGGGCACGGGCGATTTCGCGCACGTAGCTGGTGTCGCCGAAGTCGATCTCGAAGGTCTGGCCGGTCTTGTCGACCGCCGGGTGGCGGAAGTCGATGGTGAACGACAGCTTGAAGCCGAAATACGGCTCCAGGCGCGCGAGCTTGTCGCCCTCGCGCACTTCGACCGCCTTCTTCACGCGGATAAAGGTCTTCAGCGCGTTCTGCTCTTCGATGCCTGCCGACTGCAGCAGGAATACGAAGGACGCGGCGCTGCCGTCCATGATCGGGATTTCCTCGGCATCGACGTCGACATAGAGGTTGTCGATGCCCAGGCCCGCGCACGCCGACATCAGGTGCTCGACGGTCGAAACGCGCGCGCCATCCTTCTGCAGCACCGATGCCAGGCGCGTGTCGCCGATGGCCGATGCGGCCACGGGAATCTCGACGGCCTCGGGCAGGTCGACGCGGGTAAAGACGATGCCGGTATCGGCCGGCGCGGGACGCAGGGTCAGCGTGACCTTGCGACCCGAGTGCAGGCCGATGCCAACCGTCTTCACCAGGGATTTGATCGTGCGCTGTTTGAGCATGACAGCCTCAACTATTATAAAAATCTATCGGGCGGTTTTTTTGATTAAGGGATTTTACCACCACCTCAGGGGCGCTGCAGCCGGGTTTTGTTTCCGGCTGGTAACACTGCCTTAACAAGTTGCGCATTGTCCACGTTTACCCGGATGACTGTGTCAGCCGCGCAACGCTGCCAGCACTGCCTCGGCGGTGCTGACGCGGAATTCGCCGGGCGCCTCCACCTCGAGCCGGGTCACCACGCCATCGTCGATCACCATCGCGTAGCGTTTCGAGCGTAGACCCAGGCCACGGGCGCTCAGGTCCTGCTCCAGGCCGAGCGCGCGCGTCCATTCCGCACTGCCGTCTGCCATCATGCGCACCGTGCCGGCGACCTGTTGTTCGCGGCCCCACGCACCCATCACAAAAGCATCGTTGACCGACACGCACCAGACCTCGTCGATGCCGGCGTCGCGCAGCGCCGCGGCATGCTGCACATAGCCGGGCACATGCTTGGCCGAGCAGGTAGGGGTGAAGGCGCCGGGCAGGCCGAACACCACGATCTTGCGGCCGCGCACGAGGTCGGCCACCTTGAAAGCGTTGGGTCCCAGTACGCAACCTTCGCTTTCCGTTTCAATGAATTCCTGCAGCGTGGCGTCCGGGACGCGGGATCCGACAGTGATCATGGCTCGTGGTCTTCCTGGGTTTTCTGAAGAATAGGACGGATGGGCCGGATGCATGCGCACACCCTTGCGGCGGGGAACCTCAAGATCATAGGCGCCCTGGCAGCGATGCCAAAGCCGGATCACATCCGGTGACATTCGCCATGAATTCGATACAACTAGCGATACAGCTTGCTACAAAGACGTCCGCGCGACGCACCTTGTGGGTGCGCCGCGCGGACGTCGATACATCCCGACCGGGAAGGCGGGAAACCAGTCCGGGGAGGCGGCCAGCGGCACGCCTTGCCCGGCGACGGGATGTGGGTGAAGCTCGCGACCAGCAGGCGGCGCGGCGCCGCCGGCTGCCTGCCGGGTCACGTCAGTCCATGCTAGGCACGCGCGGATGGGGAGCGCACGTGCTTCGCGACAAGGCGACGCGATCCGTCAGGCGGCCGGTGGAAGCACCGATGCCGCGCCGGTCCGGGCTCAGTCTGCCTGCTTGCGCAGGAAGGCCGGGATGTCGTACGTATCCACACCCTTTTCCTGCAGCGCCGCCACGTGAGCCGACGCCGACTCGCGCGAGCTGCGCCACACCGCCGGCGTGTCCAGCCCGCTGTAGTCCGGCGAGTGGTGCGTGGCCGCGGCCGCGGTCATGCCGCTCATCATCTGTACCGGCATGTTGTCGGTACCGGTCTTGAGCAGCGTCATCGGCTGTTGCTTCTTGGCCGAGCGGCCCAGGCCCGTGGCGACCACGGTCACGCGCAGCGCATCGCTCATCGAATCGTCGTACACCGTACCGAAGATCACGGTCGCATCTTCCGCGGCATAGCTGCGGATGGTGTTCATGACTTCCTTGGTTTCCGACAGCTTCAGCGAACGGCTGGCGGTGATGTTGACCAGCACGCCGCGCGCGCCGGACAGGTCCACGCCTTCCAGCAGCGGGCTGGCCACGGCCTGTTCGGCCGCCAGGCGGGCGCGATCCACGCCCGACACGGTGGCCGTCCCCATCATGGCCTTGCCCTGCTCGCCCATCACCGTCTTCACGTCTTCGAAGTCGACGTTCACCAGGCCGTCAACATTGATGATCTCAGCAATGCCGGCCACCGCGTTGTGCAGCACGTCGTCGGCGCACTGGAAGCACGCGTCCATCTCGGCGTCGTCGCCCATCACTTCGAACAGCTTCTCGTTGAGCACAACGATCAGCGAATCGACCGACGATTCCAGCTCGCTCGAACCATGTTCGGCCACCTTGGCGCGGCGTGCGCCTTCGAACTCGAACGGCTTGCTGACCACCCCTACGGTCAGGATGCCCATTTCCTTGGCAACCTGCGCCACGATCGGCGCGGCACCGGTACCGGTACCGCCGCCCATGCCGGCAGTGATGAAGACCATGTGCGCGCCGCGCAGGGCGTCGGCGATCTGCTCCCGCGCCTGATCCGCGCAGTTGCGGCCGACTTCCGGCTTGGCGCCGGCGCCCAGACCCGTGTTGCCGAGTTGCAGCACGCGCGAAGCGCTCGAGCGCTTGAGCGCCTGAGCATCGGTGTTCATGCAGATGAATTCGACGCCTTGCACGCCGCGGCTGATCATGTGCTGCACGGCGTTACCGCCCGCACCGCCCACGCCAACCACCTTGATGATGGTGCCGTCCTGCACTTCCGTTTCGATCATGTCAAAGTCCATCACTGCCTCCGAGAAGAATCAGTCCCCAGACGATGCAGCCTCCCCGCCGCAACCCCTGGTTCCTGAACAAGAAACCATTAAAAAGAAAAGAACCAGAAACCTTCCGCTCAACGCGCCACGGCCTGTCCGGTAGACAAGACCACTGGCGCGCCGTTGCATCGACTGGCCGTCAATTTCCCTGATGCTTAGAAATTGCCGACAAACCATTCCTTCATGCGGGCCCACACCTGCTTGACCGACCCGCTCTGCACCGCGACCTTGCGTCCGCGCATGCGTTGCACGCGACCTTCCAGCAGCAGGCCCATCACCGTTGCATAGCGCGGGCTCTTCACTACCTCGTGCAGGTTGCCGCGGTACTCCGGCACGCCCACGCGCACGGGCTTGAGAAAGATGTCTTCGCCCAGCTCGACCATGCCCGGCATCATCGCGGTCCCACCGGTGATGACCACGCCGGACGACAACAGTTCTTCATAGCCGGACTCGCGCACCACCTGGTGCACCAGCGAGTACAGCTCTTCGATGCGCGGCTCGATCACCGCTGCCAGTGCCTGGCGGCTGAGCGTGCGCGTGCCGCGGTCGCCCACGCCGGGGACTTCGATCATGTCTTCCGGGTCGGCGATCGCCTGCTTGGCGATGCCGTACTGGATCTTGATGTCCTCGGCGTCGGGCGTCGGCGTGCGCAGCGCCATCGCAATATCGTTGGTGATCTGGTCGCCGGCGATGGGGATCACGGCCGTATGGCGGATCGCGCCTTCGCTGAAGATGGCGATGTCGGTGGTGCCGCCGCCGATGTCGACCAGCACCACGCCCAGTTCCTTCTCGTCCTCGGTCAGCACCGCCAGGCTCGAGGCCAGCGGCTGCAGGATCAGGTCGTGCACTTCCAGGCCACAGCGGCGCACGCACTTGACGATGTTCTGCGCGGCGCTCACCGCGCCGGTGACGATATGCACCTTCACTTCCAGGCGGATGCCGCTCATGCCGATGGGCTCGCGCACGTCCTCCTGGCCGTCGATGATGAATTCCTGCGTCAGGATGTGCAGGATCTGCTGGTCGGTCGGGATATTGACCGCCTTGGCGGTCTCGATCACGCGCGCCACGTCGGTCTGCGTGACCTCCTTGTCCTTGATCGCCACCATGCCGCTGGAGTTGAAGCTGCGGATATGGCTGCCTGCAATGCCGGTAAAGACCTCCGAAATCTTGCAGTCGGCCATCAGCTCGGCCTCTTCCAGCGCCTTCTGGATCGACTGCACGGTGGCCTCGATATTGACCACGACCCCTTTCTTCAGACCCTTGGACTCTGACTGGCCCATCCCGATCACCTCGTAGCTGCCGTCGGGGCGCAGTTCTGCCACCACCGCCGCCACCTTCGAGGTGCCGATGTCCAGACCAACCAACAGGTCCTTGTATTCCTTGCTCATCGGGTTTTCTCCGCGTTCTTACTCTTCAGTCGCGTCGGATTGTTGTTGGAAGTACCAGAAGCCGCTGCTGCCGCCTTCGCTTTCTCCGCTTTTTCCGCCCTGGCCGCCGCCGCAACCTGCGCGTCGGTCAGGAAGCGGGCATTGGCGGCACGGATGGCAAAGCCGTTGGGATAACGCAGGTCGGCGTAGTCGATCTGCTTGCCCCACTGCTCGGTGACCTGAGGCCATGCCGCCACGAAACGCCTGACCCGCTGCTCCATGGCCGCGCGCTCGTCTTCGTTCTGCTCGCGGCCAAGCTCAACCACCATGCCGTTGGACAGCTTTGCCCGCCAGGCGTAGCGGCCCGACAGCGCCACTGCCAGCGGCTCGGCCTTGAGCGGCCTGAACCACTGGCGCATGACCTCGAGCTTCTCGATCACGTCGCCTTCGCTGCCCGGCGGCCCGTCCAGCGCCAGCAGCTGTGCATCCTCTTCCGCCTCGGCGGTGTTGGCGACGAACACCTCGCCATAGGTATTGACCAGGCGCCCGCTTTCCGGCGAGCCCCAGGTGCCGAGCGCCTCGTGTTCCTCGACCTCGACCGCCAGGCCGTTGGGCCACTCGCGCCGCACGCTCGCGCGCCGCACCCAAGGCACCGACTCGAACGCCTGCCGCGCCGCGTTCAGGTCCAGCGTGAAGAAGTTGCCCGAGAGCTTGCCCAGCGCGCTGCCACGCACGCTGGGGGCGTTCACGTGGCGCAGCGCACCACCGTCCATCGGCGCGATCTCCACATGGGTGATGGCAAACACCGGTCGCTGCGCCAGCCACAGCAGGCCCGCCGCGAGCGCCATCAGCGCCACCACCGCGTACAGCGTGGAAGCGATCAGGTTGAGCAGGCGTGCGTTATGCCACATGGTCCGGGGCAGTCCTATCGGTTGCGGTGTTATTCGGGTTTCCAGTGCTCGTTCGGATGCAGGTCCAGTGCCGCGGCGGCCACCACCTGCAGCACGAAGTCCTCGTAGCTGATGCCGGCCGCGCGCGCCGCCATCGGCACCAGCGAATGGCCGGTCATCCCGGGCGAGGTATTCATCTCGAGCAGGAAAGGCTTGCCGTCGGCGCGCAGCATGACGTCGGCGCGCGCCCAGCCGCGGCAGCCCAGTACGCGGTAGGCCTGCACCGTCAGCGCCTGGACTTCCCGTTCGACCTCGGGATCCAGACCTGACGGACACAAGTATTGGGTATCGTCAGTAAAGTACTTATTTTGATAGTCGTAGTTGGCTTCGGGCGCGACGATGCGGATCACCGGCAGCGCTTCGGCGGTTTCGCCCTCGCCCACCAGCGGGCAGGTCAGCTCGGCGCCGTCGATGAAAACCTCGGCGATGACGTCGTTATCGAGCGCGGCCGCCTTCTCGAAAGCCGCGCGCATCTGGTCGGCGGCGGTCACCTTGGTCAGGCCGATCGACGAGCCCTCGCGCGCCGGCTTGACGATCAGCGGCAGGCCCAGGTCGGCGGCCACGGCGTCAAAGTCGGTGTCCGCGTGCAGCATGGCAAAGCGCGGTGTGGCCAGGTCGTGGGTCATCCACAGGCGCTTGGTGGCCTGCTTGTCCATCGCCATGGCCGAGGCCAGCACGCCGCTGCCGGTATATGGCACGCCGAGCTGCTCGAGCAGGCCCTGCATGGTGCCGTCCTCGCCGTAGCGGCCGTGCAGCGCGATAAAGACGCGATCAAACTTGGCCGCGGCCAGTTCGGCCACACCCTGCAGGCCCGGGTCGAACGGGTGCGCATCGACGCCGCGCGAACGCAGCGCGGCCAGCACGCCGTTGCCCGACATCAGCGAGATCTCGCGCTCGGCCGAGCGGCCGCCCAGCAGCACGCCGACCTTGCCCAGCGACTTGGGATCGATAGTGGGATGGGCGACGAAGCTCATTGCTGGCCTCCCGCTTGCACCGATTGCTGGTGCGACACCAGTTGTCCCGGCACGGTCCCGATCGAGCCCGCGCCCATCGTCACGACCACATCGCCGGGCCGGACGGCATTCAGGATGGCCTGCGGCATTTCTTCCATCTGCTCCACGAAAACAGGTTCGACCTTGCCGGCCACGCGCAGCGCGCGGGTCAGCGCACGACCGTCGGCCGCCACGATCGGCGTCTCGCCGGCGGCGTAGACCTCGGACAGCAGCAGCGCATCGACAGTGCCCAGGACCTTGACGAAGTCCTCGAAACAATCCCGCGTACGGGTAAAGCGGTGCGGCTGGAACGCCAGCACCAGGCGGCGATCGGGGAACGCACCGCGCGCCGCGGCCAGCGTCGCGGCCATCTCCACCGGGTGGTGGCCGTAGTCGTCCACCAGCGTGAAGGTGCCGGCGCCGTCGGGCGTGGCGACCTCGCCGTAGCGCTGGAAGCGCCGGCCCACGCCGTGGAACTCGCGCAGCGCCTTGACGATGGCGGCGTCGGGCACTTCCAGCTCGGTGGCGATGGCGATCGCCGCCAGCGCGTTCTGCACGTTGTGCAGGCCGGGCAGGTTCAGCACGATCTCCAGCGGCGGCTCGGCATGGCCATTGAGCTGGCGCAGCACGGTGAAGTGCATCTGGCCGTCGACCGCGCGCGCCTCCACGGCACGGATCTGCGCGTCTTCGGCAAACCCGTAGCGCACCACCGGCTTGGACACGAACGGCAGGATCTCGCGCACGTTGGGATCGTCCACGCACAGCACGGCGATGCCGTAGAACGGCAGCCGCTGGGTGAATTCGATGAACGCCTGCTTGAGCCGGGCAAAGTCGTGCCCGTAGGTGTCCATATGGTCGGCATCGATATTGGTGATGACCTCGATGACCGGGAACAGGTTCAGGAACGACGCGTCGGACTCATCCGCCTCGGCCACGATGAAGTCGCCGGTGCCCAGGCGCGCATTAGCGCCGGCCGAGTTCAGGCGGCCGCCGATCACGAAGGTCGGATCGAGCCCGCCTTCGGCCAGCACCGATGCCACCAGGCTGGTGGTAGTGGTCTTGCCGTGCGTGCCGGCGATGGCCACGCCCTGCTTCAGGCGCATCAGTTCGGCCAGCATCACCGCGCGCGGCACCACCGGGATGCGCTTGCTTCGGGCAGCCAGCACTTCAGGGTTGTCGCCGCTGACCGCGGTCGATACCACCACGGCGTTTGCGCCGGTAACGTTGGCCGCGTCATGCCCGTGCATGACCGTGGCGCCCAGCGAGGCCAGGCGCCGCGTGGCGGCATTGCTGCCCACGTCCGAACCCGAGACCTTGTATCCCAGGTTCAGCAGGACCTCGGCGATGCCGCTCATGCCGGCCCCGCCGATGCCCACGAAGTGGATGTTCTTGACGATATGCTTCATTCGATTGCTGCTTAAATAGGCTTCAGTCCCTGGCCAGCTGACTGCAGATCTCGGCGACGCGCCGGGTTGCCTCAGGTTTGGCCAGTCCGCGCGCCAGGCGCGCCATGTCTTTCAGCTGCGGCCGGGTCAGGCTGGCGATGGTTTGCGCCAGCCCCTCGGCCGTCAGGTCTTTCTGCTGCACCAGCAGGGCCGCGCCCTGCTTCGACAAAAATTCCGCGTTGGTGGTCTGGTGGTCGTCCACCGCGTGCGGAAACGGCACGAACAGCGCCGCCACGCCCGCGGCGGCCACTTCCGACACCGTCATCGCGCCGGCGCGGCAGATCACCAGGTCCGCATCGGCATAGGCACGCGCCATGTCGTCGATAAACGGCAGGGTCTGCGCCGGCACCTGCGCGGCCGCGTAATTGGCGCGCAGCGTGTCGATCTGCTTCGCGCCCGCCTGGTGCGTGACCACCGGGCGCTCGCCCTCGGGCAGCAGCGCGACGGCCTTGGGTACCACCTCGTTCAGTGCCGCCGCGCCCAGGCTGCCGCCCACCACCAGGATGCGCAGCGGGCCGGGGCGCTGGTCGTAGCGCGCTTCCGGCGCATCGAGATGCGCCACTTCCTCGCGCACCGGGTTGCCGGTCCACTCGCCGCCGGGCAGCGTGTCCGGGAACGCGCACAGCACGCGGTCGGCCACCTTGGCCAGCACCTTGTTGGCCAGGCCGGCGATCGAGTTCTGCTCGTGCAGCACCAGCGGCCGCCCCAGCAGCGACGCCATCATGCCCGCCGGGAAGGTGATATAGCCGCCCATGCCCAGCACCACGCTCGGGCGCACCCGGCGCAGCGCGCCGATGCTTTGCCAGAACGCGCGCAGCAAGTTCAGCGGCAGCAGGAACTTGGTCACCAGGCCCTTGCCGCGCAGCCCGCCGAACTGGATGAACTCCATCGGGATGTCGTGCTTGGGCACCAGCGTGGCTTCCATGCCGGTGCGGTTGCCCAGCCAGACCACCTTCCAGCCTTGCTCGCGCAGCGCGTGCGCGACCGCCAGCCCCGGGAACACGTGTCCCCCGGTGCCGCCGGCCATCACGAGCAGGGTGCGCGGTGCGGTCATGCCCGGCCTCCGCGCGTCGGTACGCGATTGTGGCTGCGCGCGGCGCGCATGGCTTCACCCACACGCGGCATACCGGGCATCGAGGACTGACGCGTTGCCGTCATACCTTGCCTCCACGCATCAACACACGATTCTCGTAATCAATCCGCAGCAAGATCGCCAACGCCACGCAGTTCATCAAAATCCCCGAGCCGCCGTAGCTCACCAGCGGCAGCGTCAGCCCCTTGGTCGGCAGCAGGCCCAGGTTCACGCCCATATTGATAAAGGTCTGCCAGCCGATCCACACGCCGATGCCCTTGGCCACCAGGCCGGCAAAGGTGCGATCCAGCTGCAGCGCGGTGCGGCCGATATTGAAGGCGCGCCGTACCAGCCAGTAGAACAGCACGATCACCACCAGCACGCCGATAAAGCCGAATTCCTCGCCGATCACGGCGAGGATGAAGTCGGTATGCGCCTCGGGCAGGTAGTGAAGCTTTTCGATGCTGCCGCCCAGCCCCACCCCGGCCCACTCGCCGCGGCCGAAGGCGATCAGCGAGTGCGTGAGCTGGTAGGCCTTGCCCAGCGCATTGCTCTCTTCCCACGGGTTCAGGTAGGCGAAGATCCGCTCGCGCCGCCAGGGCGAGGCCGTGATCAGCAGCGCGAACGCGCCCACCGCCACGCCGACCAGCCCGGCGAACAGCTTGCCGTTGATGCCGCCCAGGAACAGGATGCCCATGGCCACCGCGGCGATCACCAGGAACGCACCCATGTCAGGCTCGAGCAGCAGCAGCATGCCCACCACCACCACCGCCACGCCCATCGGCAAAAAGCCCTTGGACAGGGTCTGCATCCACTCCTGCTTGCGCACCGTGTAGTTGGCCGCGTACAGCACCACCGCCAGCTTCATCAGTTCGGACGGCTGGAAGTTCATCACGCCCAGCGGGATCCAGCGGCGCGCGCCGTTCACGCCCTTGCCGACGAACGGGACCAGCACGATCACCAGCAGGATCAGCGCGAAGATAAAGAGCTTGGGCGCATAGCGGTCCCAGACCTTGACCGGAACCTGGAACGCCGCCAGCCCCACCGACAGCCCGATCAGCAGTGCGAACGCGTGGCGCAGCAGGAAGTGGCTCTCGCGGTAGTTGGCGTAGCGCGGCGAATCCGGCAGCGCGATCGAGGCCGAATAGACCATCACCAGGCCGAGCGCGAGCAGTACGATCGACACCCACAGCATGGGCTGGTCGTACTCCATCATGCGGGAGCGGGTCGGCTTGACGCCCGACACCGCATCGCGCAGGCCACCCCAGGCATTGCCGATGGTGGCGCCGATGAAACCGCTGCGCTTGACCTGCGTTTCGCTCATGGCAGGATCCCCCGGGACAGTGCCAGTTCTTCCACCGCGGCGCGGAACACTTCAGCGCGGTGCACGTAGTTGCGGAACATGTCGAGGCTAGCGCACGCCGGCGACAGCAGCACCACGTCGCCTGCTTCGGCCAGCTCGGTCGACTTGGCGACCGCCTCTTCCAGCGTCGGCGCGTCGACCAGGCTGGCGCCGCTGCCCTGCAGCGCGTCGCGCAGCTCAGCCGCGGCGCGTCCGATCAGCACCACCGCGCGCGCGTACTGCGCCACCGGCGCGGCCAGCGGCGAGAAGTCCTGGCCCTTGCCTTCGCCACCGGCAATCAGCACCACGCGCTTGTCCAGCCCGGACAGCGCGGCCACGGTCGCGCCGACATTGGTGCCCTTGCTGTCGTCGAAATACTCGACGTCATCGATGGTGGCGACCCACTCCACGCGATGCGGCTCGCCGCGGTACTCGCGCAGGCCGTGCAGCAGCGCGTTCATCGGCAGGTCGATGGCACGGCACAGAGCCAGCGCGGCCATTGCGTTGGTCGCGTTGTGCATGCCGCGGATATGCAGCGCATCGGCCGGCATCAGGCGCTTGTGGCGCACCGGCACGGCTTCCCGGACCAGCTCCGCGGCCTTGCGGCGGCGCGGCTTGCCCTCCCCTTCCGCCTCCGCATCGGGTTCGGCCAGCACCAGCCAGGGCATGCCGCCCTCGCGCAGGATGCCGAAGCTGCCCGGCACTTCGGGCAGGTCGGTGCCAAAGGTCACCGGTGTGCGGCCCGGGCGCGCCATGTCCAGCGTCAAGCGGTCATTGCGGTTGAGCACCTGCACGCAGGCGCTGTCCGCCGGCCCGAAGATACGGGCCTTGGAGGCGGCATAGGCCTCCATCGAACCGTGCCAGTCCAGGTGGTCCTGCGTCACGTTGAGCACGGTGGCCGCATGCGGCGCCAGCGTGTGCGTGGTTTCGAGCTGGAAGCTCGACAGCTCCAGCACCCAGACCTCCGGCAGCGTCGCCGAGGCGATGCAGGCCGACAGCTTGTCCAGCGCCGACGGGCTGATATTGCCCGCCACTGCCACGCTCTTGCCGGTGCGCTCGACCAGCCGGCCGGTCAGCGCGGTGGTGGTGGTCTTGCCGTTGGTGCCGGTGATCGCCAGGATCTTCGGGGCGTAGCCCGACTCGGCTTCGAGATGCTTCAGCGCCCGCACGAACAGCTCGATCTCACCCCACACGGGGACACCGCGTGCCTGCGCGGCAGCCAACAGCGCACCAGTACCGGCTTCCAGCGGCGACAGGCCCGGGCTGATCGCCACCAGGCCGATGCCGTCGAGCAGGCTGTCGGCGAACGGGCCGCCGACGAATTCGGCCGAAGTCAGCTCGGCCTGCAGGAAGACAAGGTTGGCGGGGGCCTCGCGCGTGTCGGCCACGCGCACCGCGCAGCCGTTCAGGCCACACCAGCGCGCCATGGCCAGGCCCGATTCGCCAAGGCCCAGTACCAGCACATGAGGTTTTTGCAGCTCGCCAAACACTTCGATTTCCTGCCTTTGGTTTCCTGTATCTATATAGAGAGCGCCGTCAGTCCCTGATCAGCGCAACTTCAGTGTCGACAACCCGATCAGCACCAGCAGCATGGTGATGATCCAGAAGCGCACCGTGACCTGCGTTTCCTTCCAGCCGCTCAGCTCGAAATGGTGGTGCAGCGGCGCCATCCGAAACAGCCGCCGGCCCTCACCATAACGGCGCTTGGTGATCTTGAACCACGTCACCTGCAGCATCACCGACAGCGTTTCCACCACGAAGATGCCGCCCATCACGAACAGCACGATTTCCTGGCGCACGATCACCGCCACCGTGCCGAGCGCGCCGCCCAGCGCCAGCGCGCCCACGTCGCCCATGAACACCTGCGCCGGATGCGCGTTGAACCAGAGGAAGGCCAGCCCCGCCCCGCCCAGCGCCGAGCAGAAGATCAGCAGCTCGCCCGCGCCCGGGATATGCGGGAACAGCAGGTACTTGCTGTAGACCGAGCTGCCCATCACATAGGCAAACACGCCCAGCCCGCTGCCGACCAGCACCACCGGCATGATCACGAGCCCGTCCAGCCCGTCGGTCAGGTTGACCGCGTTGCTCGAGCCGACGATCACCAGGTAGGTCAGCACGATGAAGCCGGCCACGCCCAGCGGGTAGCTGATTTCCTTGAAGAAGGGCACGATCAGGTTGGACTTGTACGGCATGTCCAGCGACAGCCCGCCCTCGACCCAGCTCAGGAACAGGTCCCACACCTTCACGTTGCTGCTTTCCGACACCGAGAACGCCAGGTAGACCGCGGCCACCAGGCCGATCAGCGTCTGCCAGAAAAACTTCTCGCGGCTCGACATGCCGCGTGGGTCGCGATAGACCACCTTGCGGTAGTCGTCGACCCAGCCGATCGCGCCATAGCCGAAGGTAACCAGCATCACCACCCAGATAAAACGGTTGCCCCAGTCGCACCACAGCAGCGTCGACACCGCGATGGACACCAGCACCAGCACGCCGCCCATGGTCGGCGTGCCGGCCTTGACCAGGTGCGTCTGCGGGCCGATGGTGCGTACCGCCTGGCCGACCTTCAGCTCGGTCAGCTTGCGGATCACCCACGGACCGAACGCCAGGCCGATCAGGAGCGCGGTGAGGTTGGCCATCACCGCGCGAAAGGTCAGGTAGTTGACGACCCGGAGGAAGCTGTAGTCGTTTTGCAGCCACTGGGCCAGAGCCAATAACATCGTGTTGTCTTATTTAATATGCGGAAGTGTCTGCGACCAGCGCAGCGACCATCCGTTCCATGCGCATGAAGCGCGATCCCTTCACCAGCACGGCGCCCGCTTGCGCCACCATGCCCCTGCTGTCTTCCTCCAGCGCCTTGGCCAGTGCCTCGGCGGTGCCAAAATGGCGGGCGCCCGCGCCGAACGCCTGCACGGCGTGCACGGCCAACTCACCGGTCGCCCACAGCGTGTCGATGCCTCGCGCCCGCGCGTAGGCACCGATTTCTTCGTGGAAGGCCGGGCCCTGGTCGCCCACTTCGCCCATGTCGCCGAGCACCAGCACGCGCGGCGCGGCGAAGCCGGCCAGCACGTCGATGGCGGCGCGCATGGAGTCGGGGTTGGCGTTATATGTATCGTCGATCAGCACCGTGCCGCCCGGCGTGTACTTGACCTGCAGCCGGCCCTTGATCGCCTTGAAGCCGGCCAGGCCCGCCTGGATCACCGGCACGCGCACGCCCGCGGCCAGCGCGCAGGCGATCGCGGCCAGCGCGTTGCGCACGTTGTGCTCGCCCAGCAGCGCGAGCCTGACTTCAAATGCATGGCCCGGTGCGCGCACCTGCATCACCTGCACGCCGTCGATGAGCGCCACGGTGGCATGCACATCGGCCCGCTGCGAGGTGCCGAACGACAGCGCGCGGCGCGCGCCGGCGGCTTCGCGCCACACCGGCGCGTAGACGCCGCCGCTTTCCGCGTCGAGCGGGTACACCGCCACGCCGCCGGCGGGCAGCGCCGCGATCGCGGCCGCGTGCTCGTGCGCCACGGCTTCCACGCTGACCATGAATTCCTGGTGCTCGCGCTGCGCGTTGGTGATCACCGCCACGGTGGGCTGGGCGATGCCGGCCAGGTAGACCGTCTCGCCCGGATGGTTCATGCCGAGCTCCAGCACCGCCAGCTTGTGGGTGGCGCGCAGGCGCAGCACCGTCAGCGGCAGGCCGATATCGTTATTCAGGTTGCCGCCGGTGGCCAGGCGTTGGCCCTCGCCCACCGCCGCGGCGAAGATGGCCGCGATCATTTCCTTGACCGTGGTCTTGCCGTTGCTGCCGGTCACCGCCACCGCCGGCAGCGTGAACTGGCGGCGCCAGCCCGCGCCCAGCTCGCCCAGCGCGATGCGGGTGTCGGGTGCAACGATGGCCGGCACGCCGCCATCGACCTCGCGGCTGACCAGTACCGCGGCGGCGCCGCGCGCGACCACGTCGGCGATAAAGTCGTGCGCGTCGAAGCGCTCGCCCTTGAGCGCGACGAACAGGTCGCCGGGCTCGACGGTACGGCTGTCGGTATGCACGCGCGAGAATGCCACGGCGCCGTCGCCGGAAATGCGCGCGCCGGCGATCCAGCCGGCGGCTTGCTGCAAGGTGGTCATGTTGGACTGGCTCATGCCGATACCCCCCGTGTGCCGAGGGTCAGGCGTACGTGTTCGCGGTCGGAGAACGGCCGCTTGCGGCCCTGGATCTCCTGCGTGGCCTCATGGCCCTTGCCGGCCACCAGCACCACGTCGGCCGGGGCCGCGTGCTTGATGGCATAAAGGATTGCGGCGGCGCGGTCTTCGATCTGGCGCCCACGCGCGCGGTCCGCCATGCCGTCGGCGATGGCGTCGAGGATCTCCTGCGGATCTTCGCTGCGCGGGTTGTCGCTGGTCAGGATGACTTCGTCGGCCAGGCGCTCGGCCACCGCGCCCATCAGCGGGCGCTTGATCGGGTCGCGGTCGCCACCGCAGCCGAACACGCACCACAGGCGGCCGTTGCGCGCCTGCGCCACCGGGCGCAGCGCGGCCAGGGTCTGTTCCAGCGCGTCGGGCGTATGGGCGTAGTCGACCACGGCCAGCGGCGCCAGTGTGGCATCGTGGCCACCGCTGGCGCCAAACAGCTCCATGCGTCCTTCAACCGGCGTCAGCGCGCGCAGCGCGGCAATGGCCGCGCTCCACCCCACGCCGTTGGCGAGCGCCGCGCCCAGCACCGCGAGCAGGTTGCTGACGTTGAAGGCACCGATCATCGGCGTGGCCATCTCGGCGCTGCCGAAGCTGCCGTCGATATGGAAGGCGGTACCGGTGGGCGTGGCGCGCACGTTGGTGGCGCGCAGCCACTCGCCGCGCGGGCCACGCACCGTGGCCGCGCCGGGGCCGTCGATGCCGTATTCGATCACGTGCGGCGCGCCGATGGCGGCGGCGTCCGCCGCCATCAGGCGCTGGCCCATGACGTCGTCGCGGTTGATCACCGCGGTGCGCAGGCCGTCCCAGCAGAACAGCCGCTCCTTGGCGGCCTCGTACTCGGCCATCGAGCCGTGATAGTCGAGGTGGTCCTGGGTCAGGTTGGTCAGCACCGCCACCGAGAAATGCGTGCCCGCCACGCGCTCCTGCTCCAGGCCGTGCGAGGAAACTTCCATCGCCACCGCGCGCGCGCCGGCGTCGTGCAGCGCAGCCAGGCTTGCCTGCAACTGCACCGCGTCGGGCGTGGTGAAGCCGGTCACCTGCAGCGCGCCGGGGAAGCCGGTGCCGAGCGTGCCGATCGTCGCGCACGGCGTGCCCGTGGCCTGCAGCAATCGCGCCAGCCACTGGCTGCACGAGGTCTTGCCGTTGGTGCCGGTGATGCCGGTCACGGCCAGGCCGCGCACCGGGTTGCCGTGCCAGCCGGCCGCGATCGGGCCGGCAAGCTGGTGCAGGTTGCTGACGGCAAGGTGCGGCACGGTGTCGCCGAACGGCCAGTCAAAGCCCTCCACCTCATAAACGATGGCGCCGGCGCCGGCGGCAATCGCCTGCTGGATATAAGGCCTGCCGTCGGTGGCAAGGCGATCGTTGCCGAGCACGTAGGCGAAGAACACATCGCCGCGCGCCAGCCGCCGGGTATCGCCGGTCAGCTGCGCGGAGGCGGCCACGTTGGTACGCAGCCAGGCCAGCGCGTTGCTGGCCTGGGCGGTGACCTCGAGCGGGAGCAGGACCTTGGGCGTCATTGCGTCGCACTCCACGGTTCGCTCTCCTGCACCTTGTCGCTGACCACCAGCTGGCGGATCGGCGAATCGGGCTGGACGTTCAGCGCGCGCAACGTGCCGCCGGTGATGGCCGCGAACGCCGGGCCAGCCACCAGGCCGCCGTAGTGGCTGCCGGCGGTGGGCTCGTCCACGCTGACGGCCACAATAATGCGCGGATTCGACATCGGCGCCAGGCCGATGAAGGAGGCGCGGTACTTGCTGCGGTTATAGCCGCGGCCTTCATGCTTGTACGCAGTGCCGGTCTTGCCGCCGACGCGGTAGCCCATCACCTGCGCCTCGGGCGCGGTGCCGCCGGGCGCGGTCACGGTCTCCATCATGGCGCGCACGTCGCGCGCCACCTGCGGCGACAGGATGCGCTCGCCGGTGGCCGGGCCATTGGTGCGGAACATCGACACCGGGATCAACTCGCCGTCATGCGCGAAGATGGTGTAGGCGTGAGCCATCTGGAACAGCGACACCGACAGGCCGTAGCCGTAAGACATGGTGGCCTGCTCGATCGGGCGCCAGCTCTTGAACGGGCGCACGCGGCCGGCCACGGCGCCGGGGAAGCCGATCTTGGGCGCCTGGCCGAGGCCAATGCTGGTGAACATGTCCCACATCTCCTGCGGCTTCATCATCATCGCGATCTTGGTCGTGCCGATGTTGGACGACTTCTGGATCACGCCGCTGACGGTCAGCGCGCCGTAGTTGTGGGTATCGCTGATGGTGGCGCCTTCGAACTGGTATTTGCCGGTGGTGGCGATCACCGTTGACGGCGTCACGCGCTTGAGCTGCAGCGCCAGGCCCACCGTGATCGGCTTCATCATCGAGCCGGGCTCGAAGGTGTCGGTCAGTACGCGGTTGCGCAGCTGCTCGCCCGAGAGCCGGGTGCGGTCGTTGGGGTTGTAGGTGGGCCAGTTGGCCAGCGCCAGCACCTCGCCGGTCTGGGCGTCGAGCACCACCGCGCTGGCAGCCTTGGCCTTGTGGCGCTCGACCACCGCCTTGAGTTCGTTGTAGGCCAGGTACTGGATCTTGGCGTCGATCGAGAGCTGGATATCCTCGCCGTCGCGCGGGGTCTTCAGGATGCCGACGTCCTCGACCACGCGCCCCAGACGGTCCTTGATCACCTGGCGCGCGCCGGGACGGCCGGCCAGTCCGGGCTCGCGCGCCAGTTCCACGCCTTCCTGGCCGCGGTCTTCCACGTTGGTGAAGCCGACGATGTGCGCCATCGCCTCCCCTTCCGGGTAGAAGCGCTTGTATTCGCGGGTCTGGTGGATGCCTTCGATCTTCAGTGCGGCGATCTTGTCGGCGATGTCGGGCAGCACCTGGCGCTTCAGGTAGACGAAGCCCTTGTCCTCGGACAGCTTCTTGCCCAAGTCCTTCTCGGACATGCCGAGCAGCCTGGCGAGCTGGCGGATCTTGTCCGCCTCGACCTGGTTGGGCACGTCTTCGGGCACCGCCCAGATCGCTTTGACCGGCAGGCTGGTGGCCAGCACCAGACCGTTGCGGTCCAGAATCTTGCCGCGCGTGGCCGGCAGCTCCAGCGTGCGCTGGAAGCGCTTCTTGCCCTCGGCCTCGTAGAACTGGTTGCCCGGCCCCTGGATCCAGGCGGCGCGCACCGCCAGCGCGGCGAAGGCCGCGAACATCAGGAACACCACCAGCTTGGAGCGCCACATCGGCAGGCGCAGGCCCAGCACCGGGCTGGCCGAGAACTGGCCGCTGCGCGGGCGCGAGGCGGTGCCGTTGCGGTCGCGGCGGGGCGGATTGGGACGGGCCATGCTCATCGCCGCGCCTCCGCGTCGCTGGCCGGCGCCGGCTGCGCGGGAGGCAGCACGATGCCGGACAGGTACTGGGTCCTGCCGGGGTTGACCGGCGACATCTTCAGTTGGGCGCGCGCCGCATCGGCGATGCGCGCGCTCTTGCCGAGCGCGCTCTGCTGGTACTGCAGGCGCGACCAGTCGATATCGAGCTGCCTTTCTTCCGCCTGGGCGCGCTCCAGCGCGACGAACAGCGTGCGCGCCTGGTGCTGCGCGCTCACCAGCGACAGCGCGCACAGGATCAGCGCGGCCAGCAGGAAGAAGGTCAGGCGGTTCATGCGCGCGCGCCTCCGCCGGCGGCAGGTGCCAGCTTTTCGGCCACGCGCATCACGGCCGAGCGCGCGCGCGGGTTGGCGGCCACCTCTTCGGCGCCGGGCTTGTAGCGGCCGAGCAGGCGCAGCGTCGGTTGCGGCAGGTCAGCCGCGCGCAGCGGCGCGCGGCGCAGGGCCGGGTCGGCATCCTGCTGGGGACGGGCGTGCGCCGCCATGAACCGCTTGACGATGCGGTCCTCCAGCGAGTGGAAGCTGATCACCACCAGGCGCCCTCCGACCTGCAGCAGTTCATACGCCGCCTTCAGCCCTCTTTCGAGGTCCTCAAGCTCTTGATTGACGTGAATCCGTAGAGCCTGAAAGGTGCGGGTCGCAGGGTCCTGACCCTTCTCGCGTGTTTTGACGGCTTTCGCCACGAGCGCGGCAAGGTCGGCAGTAGTGGCGATGGGTCCGCCATCGCCGGGTTCGCTCCGGCGAGCAACAATCGCCTTTGCAATCTGTACAGCAAACCGTTCTTCCCCATAGTCTCGTATCACCCTGGCAATGTCCTGCTCATCCGCCTGCGCCAGCCACTGGGCGGCGGTGAGGCCGCGCGTGGTGTCCATGCGCATGTCCAGCGGGCCCTCGAAACGAAAGGAAAACCCCCTCGCCGCCTCGTCGATCTGGGGCGAGCTGATCCCCAGGTCGAGCAGCACGCCAGCCACGTGGCCGCGCCCGGCCAGGCGCTCGGCCATGTCCGCAAAGCTCGCGTGCTCAATGGAGAAGCGGGCATCCCCGATGGTGCCCGCTTCTGCGATTGCTGCTGGGTCCTTGTCGAACGCGACGAGGGCCCCGTCTGGCCCTAGCCGGGCCAACACCGCCCGGCTGTGCCCTCCCCTGCCGAAGGTGCCGTCCACATAGATGCCGTCCGGGCGCCAGACCAGCGCATCGACGGCTTCGTCCAGCAGCACGGTGCGATGGCGCAGGGCGGGGGTTGCCGGCGTTCCGGTAGGACTCATGACCTCGTCAGAAAGAGAAATTTTTCAATGCTTCGGGCATGCCCTGCGCCATCGCCTGCTGTTCCTTGGCGGCGTAGGTCGCGGCATCCCACACTTCGAAATGGCTGCCCATGCCAAGCAGCATGACTTCCTTGTCGAGCATGGCGGCACTGCGCAGCTCCGGGGCGATCAGCACCCGGCCTGCGCCGTCCATTTCCACGTCGGCGGCGTTGCCCAGGAAGATGCGCTTCCACCAGTGCGCATCCATCGGCAGCGCTGCAATGCGCGTGCGAAAGTTTTCCCACTCGGGCCGGGGAAACAGCAACAGGCAGCCATCCGGGTGCTTGGTAAGCGTCACCCGGCCCTCGGCCTGCTGTTGCAGCGCCTCGCGGTGCCGGGACGGAATGGACATCCGCCCCTTGGCATCCAGCGAAAGCGCCGATGCTCCCTGAAACAAGCTCGCTCCCGGTCCATGCAGGCCCGTTTCCGGCCGACATGTGCGTGAATCGTTCCGTTCCGACTATGGCGAGATGATCCCACGGTCGGTGCCCTATTTCACACAAAAATACACTTCCTCACACTATTTCCCACTTTAGAGGAAGCCATATGGGCGGTCAAGGCTGGTTGCAGAGCAGCAAACAGAGAATTTGTGAATAAGAACAATGACTTAGCGCGCACACTTCACGCACCGAAAAAGTGAATCCTTAATGAAATGAAGATCTTAGGGAGGAATGCAGAGAAACCACCTGAGAACCGCCGGGGGAGAACTGCCGTTGCGGCGCGGGAAAGACCTGTCCCGCCGCGCGAGGAAAGGATACAACAAATGCCCGCCAGCCCCGGTGAATCAAGGGCCGGCGGGCCTGACCACGAAGCGCGCATTGGGGGACGCGCGCACGCGTTCAGATCCGGTAGGCAGCGGTGGTCATCACGCGCGAGGCGCCGCGCATCAGCGCACGCACCGGCGCGGGCAGCGGGATGCCTCCGGCATCGCGCGCGGCATCGCCGTGCCGGATCTCGTCGTCGCGCATCTGTTCGAGGATGGCGCGCGAGCGGCCGTCGGCCTCGGGCAAGCGGTCCAGGTGTCCGCCCAGATGATGTTCGACCTGGCGCTCGGTCTCGGCGACGAAGCCCAGGCTGACGCGGTCGCCGGCGCGGCCGGCCACCCAGCCGATGGCGAAGGCGCCCGCGTACCACAGCGGGTTGAGCAGGCTCGGGCGCGAACCCAGTTCGCGCAGGCGCTCGGCGCACCAGGCGAGGTGGTCTTCCTCTTCGCGCGCGGCCGCATCCATCTGCGCGCGCACGGTCGGGTTGCGCGCGGTCAGTTTCTGCGCCTGGTACAGGGCCTGGGCGCACACCTCGCCGACATGGTTGATGCGCATCAGGCCGGCCACGTGGCGGCGTTCGTCGGCGCTCATCTGCTCGGTGTCCGGTGCCAGCCGATCGGCCGGGTTGTCGCGCGCGGATCGGGTTGCGCCGGCGATGGCGCGCAATGCCACGTCGAATTCTTTGATCAGGGTGTCCATGTCGCAGAAGCGGTTGGTCTTCGTTCCCCCGGGCGCCCTTCCATGGTGGGGTGCGCGGCCGCAGCGCGGCACGCGAGGCATCCATCGGGATTACCCGCATTGTAGCTTGCCTCTAATCGGCGCCAGCCCGCATCACGCCTTGCATTGATGCGCCTGGCTACTCAAAAACCCTGAGTTGTTAAAAGCAGACAAGGGGGTTGCGACCGACTGGTGAACGAAACGTTGTTTGTTACAGTACTTCGCAACTTCCGAGGAAGTTTGACGTACGGGGGATGGAGACCAAAAGGAGGTTCCCCCGCAGCGTCACCAATAATTCTTACAGTGGAGATCAACGAGCATGAAGAAATCGCTTCTGGCGCTGGCAGCGCTTGGCGCATTTGCTGGGGCGGCGCAGGCCCAATCGAGCGTGACGCTCTACGGTGTGGTGGATGCCAACATCGAGTACGTGAGCAATATGTCGAGCGTCACGCCGTCAGCGGCCAACGGCTTCGCAACGGGCCCGTCGGAGAACCTCTTCCGCATGTCGTCCGGCGGCCTGTCCGGTTCGCGTTGGGGTCTGCGCGGCGTGGAAGACCTGGGCAGCGGCCTGAAGGCGCTGTTCGTGCTGGAAAGCGGTTTCGGCCTCGACAATGGCGGCATGCAGCAAGGTGGCCGTCTCTTCGGTCGTCAGGCTTACGTCGGCCTGGAAAGCGCCCAGGCGGGCCGCGTGACCTTCGGTCGTCAGTACACCTCGCTGTTCGACATGATGGCCAACTTTTCGCCGGCCGGCTATGCCACCCAGTACGAGCCGGTGGTCGCTCAACTGGGCCTGAACTTCCGTTCGGACAACACCGCCAAGTACACCGGCAAGTTCGGCCCGGTGACCGCGGTCGCGCATTGGTCGTTCGGCAATGGCATCACCGCAGCGAACACTGGCGAAGTCCCCGGCCAGTTCCGCCGCGACA
Organism: Cupriavidus sp. DF5525; assembly: GCF_040149425.2. Classification (NCBI taxonomy): domain Bacteria; kingdom Pseudomonadati; phylum Pseudomonadota; class Betaproteobacteria; order Burkholderiales; family Burkholderiaceae; genus Cupriavidus; species Cupriavidus sp. DF5525. The sequence goes on from NZ_CP168265.1 coordinate 4,051,080, forward strand.
CCGGCTACGGTGCCGGCGTGTCGTGGGCAGCCGGCCCGTTCGGCATCAGCGGCGCCTATGACCAGTACAACCCGACCCTGAACGCCGCCGGCGGCACCGGCGAAGTCAAGAAGGCCGCGGTCGCTGCCAGCTATGCCTTTGGCCCGGCCAAGCTGATGGCCGGCTATCGCTGGGGCATGAGCAAGGCGCCGAACGACAATACGATCCTGAAGGACAACTACTATTGGGTCGGCGGCAACTACCAGGTCACGCCGGCACTGGGCCTGACGCTCGCGTACTACTACGACGACGTCAAGAACTTCAACCCGGCCGCCACCGGCGCCACCAACAACATCAAGAACCCCTGGCAGATCTCGTTCATCGCCGACTACAACCTGTCCAAGCGCACCGACGTGTACCTGACCACGGCCTTCTCGAAGAACGCCGGCCTGAACTTCGACACCTCGGCGATCAGCTTCGCCAATGGTTACTTCCTGGGTACCGGCGAAGACAAGATGATTGGCGCCGCCATCGGCATCCGCCACAAGTTCTGATCGCCCGGTCGACGCAAGTCGCAAGGCTGATCCTGAAAGGCACCTCCGGGTGCCTTTTTTCATGGGCGCCGCATAGGGCATTACCTCATCGGCGCTCCCACGGCCGCCGACTAGAATGCACTGACCAAAACCGCCACCCGACACACGAACGGCCCCCACCAGGAGACCCCCCATGCAAGCCACTCGCCGTCGCGCCGTCGCGCTGCTGCTGTCCGCCAGCCTTGCCGCGCTCGCCAGCCCGTCGGCGCTGGCGGCCGATCCCTATCCGGCCAAGCCGATCCGGCTGGTGGTCCCGTTCGCCGCCGGCGGCACCACCGATATCCTGGCGCGGGCCGTGGCCGCGGAGCTGGCCAAGCTGCCGGGCTGGAACGTGGTGGTCGACAACAAGCCCGGCGCCGGCGGCAATATCGGCGCCGACATCGTCGCCAAGGCCGCGCCCGACGGCTACACGCTGCTGATGGGTACCGTCGGCACGCATGGCATCAACCAGTCCCTGTACGGCAAGCTGCCGTTCGACCCGATCAAGGACTTCGCGCCGATCACCGAAGTGGCGGCCGTGCCCAACGTGCTGGTGATCAACCCGGCGTTCGCGCAGCAGAACAAGATCGACAGCGTCAAGGACCTGATCAGCTACGCGCGCGCCAATCCCGGCAAGCTCAACATGGCTTCCAGCGGCAACGGCACCTCGATCCACCTGGCGGGCGAACTGTTCAAGACCCAGACCAAAACCTTTATGGTCCACTTCCCGTACAAGGGCAGCGGGCCGGCGCTGACGGACCTGACCGGCGGCACCGTGCAGGTGATGTTCGACAACCTGCCGTCGTCGATGGCACTGATCAAGGGCGGCAAGCTCAAGGCGCTGGCCGTGACCAGCGCCAAGCCGTCGCCGGCGCTGCCGGGCGTGCCGACCGTCGCGCAGGCAGCCAACCTGCCGCAATACGAGGCCAGCTCGTGGTTCGGCATGCTGGCGCCGGCCGGCACGCCGCCGGACGTCATCCACCGCATCCAGCAGGAAGTGGCGAAAGCGCTCAGCGCGCCCGCGGTGCGCGAACGCCTGCAGGCGCAGGGCGCAGAGCCCATCGGCAACACGCCGGAGCAGTTCGCCGCGTTGATCCGGTCCGAGACCTCCAAGTGGGCGAAGGTGGTCAAGGACTCGGGCGCCAAGGTCGACTAAGCGCGACTTGATCGCCCCTTCCGGCGATCAAGGCGGCGGCGCGCATCACGCATATACTTGAGGCATCAAATGTCGCCGCCGGCCCCGCAGCCTGGCGGCCCCGGCCGCACACCCGCGCACCGTCGCCCTGAAGATGCCAAACCTTTCCCCTGCCGCCGGCGCCGAGAACGCGCCGGTCGACCTTGAAACCCGTGCCGACCAGACCGAGCACGAAGCCCTGCGGCTGTGGCTGCGGCTGCTGACCTGCACCAACCTGATCGAGGCCGATATCCGTTCGCGGCTGCGCCAGGAATTTGCCTGCACTCTGCCCCGCTTCGACCTGCTGGCGCAGCTCGACCGCCATCCCGAAGGCCTGAAGATGGGCGAGTTGTCGCGCCGCATGATGGTGACCGGCGGCAACGTCACCGGCATCACTGACCAGCTGCAGCAGGAAGGGCTGGTCTCGCGCGAGGCCCTGCCCACCGACCGCCGCGCCTACCTGATCCGCCTGACGCCGGCCGGGCGCGCCGCGTTCTCGCGCATGGCGCGCGCGCACGAGGACTGGATCGAGCAACTGTTCTCCGGCCTGGCCGAAACCGACCGGCGTGCCCTGTTCCGACTGCTTGGCCGGCTCAAGTCCGGCCTGATCTCGCCATGAAAACCCTGCCCTTCCTCACCTTGTGCGGCCTGGTGCCGGTGCTGGCCGCCTGCAGCAGCACGCCGCAGCCACCGCAGGTCACGCCGGTGAATGCCACCGTCAAGCTGGGCCGCGTGACCGAGAAGACCTTCCTGACGCGCATGGACGTGGCGCAGGTGCCTTCCTACTATGGCGGCGGCACCAGCGTCGGCGTGGGCGCCGCGGGCGGCGGCGGGGGTGGCGGTGTGGGCGTCGGTTTCGCCTTCGACCTGACCCGGCTCTTCAGCCGTCCTGCGCCGGTGCAGCAGGTCGACCTGTTCCAGTACAAGGTGCGGATGATGGACGGCGCGATTGCGGCGGTCAATGCGCCGGCGGCGCCTGGGCTGGAGCCGGGGGCGTGCGTGCGGGTGATTTATGTGGATGGCAGTACGGACGCGCGGCTGGCGCCGTCGAATGAGTGCTGAGGCGCGAGCCTGTGCATGCTGCTGGTTTGCTCCCCTCTCCCGCTTGCGGGAGAGGGGCCGGGGGAGAGGGCAGGAGTGTCAACGGCTGGCGGCCGTGGGTTTAAACCGTGGGTCCCGCTTGATGTGGTTCCTTGCTAGTCCACCCCTCTCCCCAACCCTCTCCCCCTGAGGGGTCTGAGGGGAGAGGGAGAACACCTTGCCAAGGCTAGCTCAAGCGGCTTGGGTGCACGCAAAACCGTTGGCTCCGTCGGCGTGCCCGCCTCACGCCGCCTTGCGGCTGTCGCGCAATTCGCGGCGCAGGATCTTGCCCACGTTGGTCTTGGGCAGCTCGGTGCGGAACTCCACGTACTTGGGCCGCTTGTAGCCGGTGAGCCGTTCCTTGCAGAACTCGATCACGTCGGCCTCGGTCAGCGCCGGGTCCTTCCTGACCACGAACAGCTTGACCACCTCGCCCGAGTGCGTGTCGGGCACGCCCACCGCGGCCACTTCCAGCACGCCCGGGCACTCGGCGACCACGCCCTCGACCTCGTTCGGGTACACGTTGAAGCCCGATACCAGGATCATGTCCTTCTTGCGGTCGACGATCTTGGTGTAGCCGCGGTCGTCCATCACGCCGATATCGCCGGTCTTGAAGAAGCCGTCCGCGGTCATGACCTTGGCCGTCTCGTCCGGGCGGTTCCAGTAGCCTGCCATCACCTGCGGGCCGCGGATGCAGATCTCGCCCGGCTGGCCGAGCGGCACATCCTTGCCGTCGTCATCGCGGATCACCACTTCGGTCGACGGCAGCGGCATGCCGATGGTGCCGGAGAACGCGTCGGTGTCGGTCGGGTTGCAGGTAGCCGAGGGCGAGGTCTCGGACAGGCCGTAGCCTTCGATGATCGGGCAGCCGGTCTTGGCCAGCCATTTCCTGGCCACTGCCTCCTGCACCGCCATGCCGCCGCCATTGGCCACGCGCAGGCCGGAGAAATCGACCTTGCCGATTTCCGGGTTGTTGAGCAGCGCGTTGTACAGCGTGTTGACCGCCGGGAACATATTGAACTTGTACTTCTGCAGTTCCTTGATGAAGCCCGGGATATCGCGCGGATTGGGAATCAGCACGCTCATGCCGCCGCTGCGCATGCCCAGCAGGCAGCAAACCGTCAGCGCGAAGATGTGGTACAGCGGCAGCGCGGTGATGGTGATCGGCTGGTCGATATGGGCGCCCTTGGCCAGCGCCGGCTGCATCCACGCCTCGGACTGCAGCACGTTGGCGACGACATTACGGTGCAGCAGCACCGCGCCCTTGGACACGCCGGTAGTGCCGCCGGTGTACTGCAGGAAGGCGATATCGTCCGGCCCAGTGGTGGCCGGCTGCAGCGTCAGCTTGCGGCCCTCGGCCAGCGCGCTGTTGAAGCGCACGCAGTTGGGCAGCTCCCACGCCGGCACCATCTTCTTGACGTTGCGCACAACGAAATTGACGATCGCCCCCTTCAGGCCGCCGAGCATGTCGCCCATGCTGGCCACCACCACGTGCTTGACCGGGGTCTTGGCCAGCACCTGCTGCAGCGTCGCGGCAAAGTTCTCCAGGATCACGATGGCTTCGGCGCCGCTGTCCTTGAGCTGGTGCTCCAACTCGCGCGGGGTGTAGAGCGGGTTGACGTTGACCACCACGAAGCCGGCGCGCAGCACCGCGGCCAGCACCACCGGGTACTGCAGCACGTTGGGCATCATGATCGCCACGCGCGCGCCCGGACGCAGCCCGCGCGACTGCAACCACGCGGCGAAGTCGGTCGAGAGCTGGTCCAGCTCGCCGTAGGTGATCGCCTTGTCCATGCAGACGAAAGCCTTGCGGTCGGCATAGGTGCGGAAAGACGCCTCGAGCAACGCGGCGAGCGAGCGGAACTGGCTGGCATCGATCTCGGCGGAGACGCCGGCCGGGTAGTGTTTCAGCCAAATTCTTTCCATAGCACCGTCTCCTGATTTTCTGAATGGTCGTTCGATTTTTCCGAGATGCTAAACGTGCGCCCCGGTTAAAACAACAACTTAGACGAAGTCCTCGGGGCAATTGCGCGCGCATGTGGCGCCCCTGCGGGCATTATGCGCCACCGGTTGGGCACCGGCAGGGGGATAACCCTTAGCCGGACGTGCGATCACCCACCGCTGGGCAGCACCAGCTTCATCATGTTGGTCGCAAGCTCCTGCGCCAGCACCTCCGCATCCATGCGGCCGGGCTCGTGCCAGGTGTACATGAAGCCGACCACGCTGCCGATCGCGTGCGCGGTCACGCGCGCATCGCCGAAGGCGAACACGCCCTCGCGCTTGCCCTCCTCCAGCAGCGCGTACAGGTCGCGGTAGAAATCGCGCGCCATGCTGTCGAGCCAGGCCACGGTTTCCGGGCGCAGGTACTGGTTGTCGCGGAAGCTCAGCGTCGCCGGCACATGGCAGGCCACGCAGCGGCGCGCCATTTCGAGCAGGCAGGCATGCAGCCGCTCGCGCACCGGCAGCGCCGGGTCGGCGGTCTCGCGGATGACCGGCAGGCACGTCTGCGCCGACTCGCGGCACAGGATGTCGAAGATCTCGTACTTGTCGGTGAAGTAGTAGTAGACGGCCGGCTTGGTCACGCCCAGGGCGCGGCACAGGTCGTTCATGGTCATGCCGGGGTAGCCCTTGGTGTAGAAGAGCTGCGCGGCGGTGTCCAGGATCTGGCGGCGCCGCGCCTCCTGGCGCTCGGCGATATGCGGGCGCGCAGCCTGGCCTTGCGGGGCGGCGTTCTGCGAAGGGTTGGACGCGGTCGTCAGCGACGGGGTCTGCGGGGCGGATGGGATTGCGGGTCTTGGAGCGATCGACATGATGCAATTCTCGCATGACGGCATGGTTGCGCCATCCCGGTGGACCCTTGCAGACACCACGCGTGGGCCGCAGGGGCTCGGGCCGATTGACGCGAACGGCCGATCCGCCTAGGATCCTACCGCCCGGTATAAATATACCAACGAGTAGCGCCTTACGAGTACAGCCAGCCGCAATGCTGCCTGACGCGCGCCGCCGCGTCCGTGCCAGCGATTGCGCTGAACACCGCGAGGAGACCGCACGGATGGACCAGACCGCATCGCATGCCGCGCCCGCGGGCGCGCCGATCAACGAGGCGAACTATCTTGCCGACCTGCACCGGTGCTGGCAGGCGGCGTGGCCGCCCGGCGCACCGCGCGCGCCGCAATACCCGCTGGGACGCATCCCGTTGTCGGAGATGCTCTGTCACTGGGGCCGCGCGCGCCCCGGCCAGCCGGCCGTGATCTTCTACGGCCACCAGACTACCTACGCCGAACTCGATGCGCAGAGCGACCGCTGCGCGGCGCTGTTGGCCGCCAGCGGCATCGGTCCCGGCGACCGCGTCGCGGTGCTGCTGCCCAACTGCCCGCAGTTCCACGTGGTGTTCTTCGGCATCCTGAAGCTGGGCGCGGTGTACATGCCGGTGAGCCCGCTGTCGCAGCGCGCCGAACTGCTGCACGCGCTGCGCGACGCCACGCCGCGCGCGCTGGTGGCGCTGGACCAGTTGCTGCCACTGGTGGCCGATACCCGCGAAGCACTCGGCGACGCCGACCCGCTCGAACTGTTGTTCGTCACCAGCTTTGCCGACGTCGTCCCTGACGAACCCACGCTGCCGCTGCCGCCGATGGTGCAGGCACCGCGCCACGCGCCCGAGCCCGAAGACCGCGCCATCGACCTGCTGCCGGCCATGGCCGCCTGCACCGCACCCGCGCCCGCCACCGTTCCCGCCATCGACGCCCCCGCCGCGCTCAACTACACCGGCGGCACCACTGGCCTGCCCAAGGGCTGCATCCACACCCAGGGCGACATGGTCGACATGGCCGCCGCGTTCGGCGCCGTGGCGCTGCCGGTGCGGGACGACACCGTGATGCTGGGCTTCTTCCCCGAGTTCTGGATCGCCGGCGAGAACCTGTGCCTGATCTTCCCGGCGTTCTTCGGCATCCCGCTGGTGCTGCTGGCGCGCTGGGACGCGCAGACCTTCATGGGCGCGGTGCAGCGCTATCGCGTGACCAATGCGTCGATGCTGGTCGACAGCGCGGTCGAGGTGATGGAACACCCGCGCGTGGGCGAATACGACCTGCGCTCGCTGCGCCATGTCGGCGTGTCGTCCTTCGTCAAGAAGCTGAACCTGGACTACCGCCGCCGCTGGCAGGCGCTGACCGGCTCGACCATCGCCGAAAGCGCCTGGGGCATGACCGAGACCCAGACCTGCAACACCTTCACCTACGGCATGCAGGACGACGACATGGACCTGCGCGCGCAGCCGGTCTTCGTCGGCCTGCCGGTGCCGGGTACCGAGTTCAAGGTTTGCGACTTCGGCACCGGCGCGCTGCTGCCGCCGGGCAGCGAGGGCGAGCTGTGCGTGCGCACGCCGACCCTGCTCAAGGGCTACTGGAACAAACCCGATGCCACGCGCGAATCGATGCGCGACGGCTGGTTCCATACCGGCGATATCGGGCTGATCGACGAGCACGGCTACATCCACTACCTCGGGCGCCGCAAGGAGATGCTCAAGGTCAACGGCATGAGCGTATTCCCGGCCGAGATCGAGGCCATGTTCGGCCAGCATCCGGCGATCCTGGGCTCGGCCGTGGTCGGGCGCAGCGATGAGGACCGCGGGCAGGTGCCGGTGGCTTTCATCATGCTCAAACCCGAGGCCGCGGGCTCGGTCGACGAAGCCGGCCTTGCGGCGTGGTGCCGCGCCAGCATGGCGGTCTACAAGGTGCCGGAGGTGCGCATCGTCGAGGCGCTGCCGCTGACGGCTACGGGGAAGGTGCGCAAGCAGGATCTGGTGGCGTTGGCTGAGCAGGCTGACTGACGACGTCTGCCTGCGACTCGCCTGCCCTCTCCCCCGGCCCCTCTCCCGCAAGCGGGAGAGGGGAGCAAACCAAGCCTTCGGCCAACGCCTCTGCATCATGACGCTCGACAAACTCCTGATCGCCAATCGCGGCGAAATCGCCATTCGCATCGCCCGTGCCGCAGCTGCAATGGGCATGCCCACTGTTGCCGTCTACAGCGAGGACGACCGCGACGCGCTGCATGTGCGCAAGGCCGACGCAGCCATCGCGCTGCCCGGCACCGGCCCGCGCGCCTATCTCGACATCGATGCCATGGTCGACGCCGCGCGCCGCGCCGGCTGCGGCATGGTGCACCCGGGCTACGGCTTCTTGTCGGAGAACGCCGACTTCGCGCAGTCCTGCCTCGACGCCGGACTGGTCTTCGCCGGCCCGGCGCCCGACGTGCTGCGCCTGTTCGGCGACAAGGCGCGGGCCCGTGCGCTGGCGCGCGAGCATGGCGTGCCGGTCGTGCCCGGCAGCACCGGCCCGACCACGCTGGCGCAGGCGCATGCCTTCTTCAGCAGCCTGCAGGACCGCGCCGGCATGATGATCAAGGCGCTCGCCGGTGGCGGCGGGCGGGGCATGCGCGCGGTGCGCCACGCGAATGAGATCGACGAAGCCTATGCGCGCTGCGTTTCCGAGGCGAAGGCCGCATTCGGCAATGGGGCCATCTATGTAGAGCGCATCGTCAACGCGCCCCGCCATATCGAGATCCAGGTGATCGCCGACGCCGACGGGCGCGTGCTGACGCTGGGCGAGCGCGAATGCAGCCTGCAGCGGCGCCACCAGAAGCTGGTCGAGGTCGCGCCCAGCCCGTCGCTCAACCATGCGCTGCGTGCGCGCTTGGCCGAAGCCGCCGCCACGCTGGCGCGCGCCGCGGCCTATCGCGGCCTGGGTACGTTCGAGTTCCTGGTGGAGGACAGCGGCGGCGCCGAACCGTCGTGCTGGTTCATGGAAGCCAATCCGCGCTTGCAGGTCGAGCACACGGTGACCGAGATGGTGACCGGCGTCGACCTGGTCCAGACCCAGTTGGCGATCGCCGCCGGCGCCAGCCTGGCCGACCTGGGGCTGGAGCAGGCGCCCGCCCCGCGCGGCGTCGCCGTGCAACTGCGCATCAATGCCGAACACCTCGATGCGCACGGTCAGCTGCGCCCCGCCAGCGGTACGCTGACAGCGTTCGAGCCGCCCAACGGTCCTGGCGTGCGCGTGGACAGCGCCGGCTTTGCCGGCATGACGGCCAACCCGCGCTTCGACTCGCTGCTGGCCAAGCTGATCGTGCACGAGCCCGGCGGCGACTATGCGCGCGCGCTGGCGATCGCCTACCGCGCGCTGTGCGAGTTCCGCATCGAAGGCATCGACACCAACCGCCGCCTGCTGCAGGACCTGCTGCAGCTGGACGATGTGCGCCGCAACGCGGTGCATACGCAGTACCTCGACACAACGCTGGCCGCACTGGCCGGCGCCGACGGCGACCACCCGGCGCTGCACGCGCCCCCGACGCTCGCCGCCGATACGCAAATCGACGACGACAACGCGCTGGCCGACATCCCCGACGACGCCGTCGCCGTGGCCGCGCCAATGGACGGCGCACTCGCCGCCCTCCACGTGCGCGAAGGCGACGCGGTGCGGCGCGGCCAGCCGCTGGCCATCATCGAGGCGATGAAGATGGAGCATCCGCTGGAAGCGCCCGCCGCCGGCACGGTGCTGCGCGTGCTGGCCGCGGCCGGTACGACGCTGCGCGCCGGCGCTCCAGTGGTGGTGCTGGCCCCCGGCGGCGACGCCGGCCATGCCACGGAAGCCACCGCCGCGGCCGACCTCGACCATATCCGCGCCGACCTGCGCGAGACGCTGGAACGCCATGCGCTCGGCCATGACGCCGCGCGGGCGCAGGCGGTGGCCAAGCGGCGCGCCCAGGGCGGCCGCACCGCGCGCGAGAATATCGCGCAGCTGTGCGACGCCGGCTCCTTCATCGAATACGGCGCGCTCGCCATCGCCGCGCAACGGCAGCGCCGCAGCGTCGACGACCTGGTCCGCGCGACGCCCGCCGACGGCATCGTCACCGGCATCGGCACCGTCAACGCGGCGCGCTTCCCGGGCGAGGACACGCGCTGCATGGTGCTGGCCTACGATTACACCGTGCTGGCCGGCACGCAGGGCTTCTACGGCCACAAGAAGCTGGACCGCATGCTGGCGCTGGCGCGCCAGTGGCAGGTGCCGGTGGTGCTGTTTGCCGAAGGCGGCGGCGGCCGGCCCGGCGATACCGACATGCCGGTGGTGGCCGGGCTGGACTGCACCTCGTTTATCCAGTTCGCGCGGCTGTCGGGCCAGGTGCCGCTGGTGGGCATCGTGTCGGGCCGCTGCTTTGCCGGCAACGCTGCGCTGCTGGGCTGTGCCGATGTCATCATCGCCACGCGCAGCGCCACCATCGGCATGGGCGGCCCGGCGATGATCGAAGGCGGTGGGCTGGGCGCCTACGCGCCTGAGGAAGTGGGACCGGCCAGCGTGCAGGGACCCAACGGCGTGATCGACGTGCTGGTCGACGACGAACAGGCGGCGGTCGACGCCGCGCAGCGCTACCTCTCCTACTTCCAGGGCGATGCGAAGGACTGGCATTCGGAAGACCCGCGCCACCTGCGCCACGCCATTCCCGAGAACCGCCTGCGCAGCTACGACATGCGCGCAGTGATGGCGGCGCTGGCCGATACCGGATCGGTGCTGGAGCTGCGCGCGGCGTTCGGCACCGGCATCATCACCGCTCTGATCCGCATCGATGGCCGCGCCTTCGGCTGTATCGCCAACAACCCGCGCCACCTCGGCGGCGCCATCGACAGCGCCGCCGCCGACAAGGCCGCGCGCTTCATGCAGTTGTGCGATGCGCACGGGCTGCCGATCGTGTCTCTGTGCGACACCCCTGGCTTTATGGTCGGGCCGCAGGCGGAGAAGACCGCAACGGTGCGGCATGTGTCGCGCCTGTTCGTCACCGCCGGCGCGCTGCGCGTGCCGTTCTTCACGGTGGTACTGCGCAAGGGCTACGGGCTGGGCGCGCAGGCGATGGCCGGCGGCAGCTTCGCCGCGCCCTTCTTCACTGCGGCGTGGCCCAGCGGCGAGTTTGGCGCGATGGGCATCGAAGGCTCGATCCGGCTCGGCTTCCGCAAGGAACTCGAAGCGGTGGCCGATCCCGACGAGCGCGAGGCACTGTTCGCGCGCATGGTCGATGCCGCCTACCAGCGCGGTCGCGCGCTCAACATGGCGAGCCACCTGGAGATCGACGCCGTGATCGACCCGGCCGACACGCGCCGCTGGCTACTGCGCGGGCTGGCCTCGGTACCGCCCGGCAGCGTCGGCCGCCGGCAGGAATCGCAGCGACGCTTCATCGACACCTGGTAAGCGGCGCGCACGACGCCGCCCGGGCTTGACCATTCGACCCAGCATCCGACACAGGAGGAGACACCTGATGCACAGCACCGCCACTGCCCTGCCCGCACGCGCCAAACCCGGCAAGGCCCGCAAGGTTCGTCCGCTGGCCACGCTCGCGACTGCCGCACTGATTGCCCTCGCACCTGCCGCGGCATCGGCGCAGGCCACCAGCGCGCCGATCAAGGTCGCCTTTATCGACCAGCTCTCGGGGCCGCTGGCCAACGTCGGCGAGATCTTCCAGGCCAACCTGAAGTTCGCGCTCGACGACGCCAACGCGCAGGGCGGCGTGCTGGGGCGCAAGTACGAGCTGATCAGCTACGACAACAAGCTCTCGGCGCAGGACAGCCTGTCGGCGCTGCAAAGCGCGATCGATGCCGGCGCGAAGATCGTGTTCACCGGCGGCTCGGGCTCATCGGTGGTGACGGCACTGGTCGAGGCCGCTACCCGTCACAACGAGCGCAACCCCGACAAGCGCATCCTGATCGTCAATTACGCCTCGATCGACCCGGACCTGACCGGCGCGCGCTGCAGCTTCTGGCACTTCGCCACCGAGGCCAATACCACGATGAAGATGCGCGCGCTGGCGGACTTCGCGCGCGAGCAAAAGGACATCCACAAGCTCTACCTGCTGAACCAGGATTATGCGCACGGCCGCGTGTGGGCGGCGCTCGGCCAGCAGATGATCACCAACGCGCGCCCCGACACCAGGATCGTCGGCGAGACGCTGCATCCGCTGGGCAAGGTGAAGGACTTCGCGCCCTATATCGGCAAGGTCAAGGCGAGCGGTGCCGATACCGTGGTCACCGGCAACTGGGGTCAGGACCTGAGCCTGCTGATCAAGGCTGCCGGCGATATGGGCTATGACGTGCGCTACCTGAACCACAGCGGCGGCGGCGCGCCGGGCACGGTACTGGCGGTGTCGCAGGCGAAGACCGGGCGGCTTACCTGGGTCTCGGAATGGCTGCCCAATGGCGATGACGCGGTGCTGGCGCCACTGGCCGCGCGCGTGAAGCAGACCGCCGCGGGCGAGTACTTTGCGCCGCGCGTGCTGGTGTCGGTGCAGATGGTCAGCGAGGCGATGCGCCGCGCCGGCACGGACGATCCCACCAAGGTCGCGCTGGCGCTGGAGGGCCTGCAGACCCGCACCGCGCTGGGCGAGGTGGTGATGCGCAAGAGCGATCACCAGTTGCTGCTGCCGCAGGTGGTGTCGACGGTGGCGCCGGTTGATGGCAAGACGGTGAAGGTGGGCGCGGAAGGCACGCAGTACGGCTTCCGCCTCGACAGCACCACGCCGGCCAAGGCGCTGGACCTGCCGTCGGCATGCCGGATGAAGCGACCGGTCGGCGCCTGAGCCAGGCGGCTAGTCGGCTTCAGCCGCCTTGCCGCTAGCGGTCAGCGTATCGACGCGCGTGGCCGGCGGGGCCAGCCGCTGCAGCGCGGCCTCGCGCTCGGCGGCGGGCAGCGCGCCGATGCGCCCCGCCTCCATATAGAAGCGGCGCCAGTCGCCGTCGCACTGCGCCAGCAGCGCCGTAAAGGCCGGCACCCACTGCTGGTATGTCGCCACCGCCGCCAGGTGCGCGTTGGTCAGCGGCTGGTCGAACCAGCGGTCGTAGCCGGTGTAGCCGCCCCACTCCGTCTTCAGCCGCGCGTACTGCGCGCGCAGGTCGGCAAAGATCGCCGCCTTGCCCTCGCGCTTGGCGTTCTCGTCCAGCGGTGTCAGGTAAAGCGCCGCCAACCGGTCGCGGGTGGCCAGCAGCAGCGCACGGAACTGCTGGCGCCGGGCGTCGTACTGGCGATAGCTGGCGCGCGCGTCCTCGGAGGCATCCTCGGCCAGCCAGCGCTCCACGCCGGCGCCTTCCACCGCGGTGGCAAAGGACTCGTTGAAGGCGGTGTCGTTGCGCACGTAGACCACCTGGTGCGCCAGCTCATGGAAGATCAGCCGCGCCAGTTCGCCTTCGGGCAGGTAGACGAAGGTATTGAGCAGCGGGTCGTCGAAATAGCCGAGCGTCGAATACGCGGGGATGCCGGCCACATAGGCCTCATACCCGTCGCGGCGCAGGCTTTGTGCGTACTGCTCGGCATCGGACTGCGCGTAGTAGCCGCGGTAGCTGATGCAGCCGACGATGGGGAAACACCACTTGTGCAGGTCCATCGACAGCTCGGGCGTGGCGAATACGCTCCACACCACATACGGCCGATGCAGGTTGGCGTAGCGGCGGTAGCTGCCGTTGTCGGGCAGCTTCAGTTCGCGCGAGGCATAGTCGCGGATGCGGCCCGCCAGGGCCAGCCGCTGCGCCAGGCGCGCGTCGTTGGCGTCGCGCGCGCTGGCGATGGCGTCGGTCAGCGGCTGCGCCTGCGCCATCACGCCCAGATGGCCGCCGATCGACTGCGCGTAATAGCCCACGGTCTCGCACCCGGCCGTCAGCAGGGCCAGTGCCACCAGGCCCGTCGCCGCCAGGAGTACCGCCCCGCGCCGGCGGCCGGGCCGCTGCTTCATGCCTGGATTGGGGTCGGTTCCGGGCAGGCCTCCACCTGCACCAGGCAGTCATAGAACACCGGCGCGCGGCCCAGGTCGGTCAGGCGCTGGCTGGTCAGCTCGTTGGCGTTCTTGCCGTCCGAGGCGAGCTTCTTCCACCAGATCGACAGCCCCACCACCAGCCCGCGCCGGGCGCGGTCGGTGACGCGGGCGCGCGCCACCATGCTGCCGCGGTCATTGAATGCGCGCACCATGGCGCCGTGCACGATGCCGCGCTCGGCGGCGTCGGCCGGGTGGATGTCCAGGTGCGGCTCGCCTTCGGTGGCGCGCAGACTGTCGACGTTGACGAAGGAGCTGTTGAGGAAGTTGCGCGCCGGCGGCGAGATCATCGCCAGCGGGTAGCGCGCGGCCAGGTCGGGCGCGGTCGACGGCGCTTCGTACTGCGGCACGTAGTCGGGCAGCGGGTCGAGACCGTCGTCCAGCATCGGCTCCGAATAGAACTGGCACTTGCCCGACGCCGTGGGAAAGCCGCCCTCGGCGAACGGCGCCGCCGGCAGCGCCAGCTTCTGCCAGCCCTGCGCCTTCAGCGATTCCCACGTTATGCCGGCGGCACGCGCATCGCCCGGGATGATCGCTTGCGCGGCGATGTCCTCGTCGCTGTCGGCGAAGCACGGGTCATTGAAGCCCATGCGCTGCGCCAGGCGGCGGAAGATCTCGGTGTTGGGGAGCGCCTCGCCCACCGGCGAGATCGCGGCATTGTTGGCCAGGAAATAGGTGTGGCCGTAGGCCTTGTGCACGTCGGTATGCTCGAGCTGCGTGGTGGCCGGGAGCAGGATGTCGGCGTAGTCGGCGGTGTCGGTGCGGAAGTGCTCCAGCACCACCGTGAACAGGTCTTCGCGGGCGAAGCCTTCGGCCACCTTGCCGGATTCGGGCGCGACGGCGACCGGGTTGCTGTTGTAGACCACCACCGCCTCGATGCGCGGCGCGCCGTCGGTGCCCGGGTCGAGCAGCGCATCGCCGATGGTGCTCATGTTGACGATGCGCGGCAGCGTCTTGGGCCACCCCGGCAACAGGTCCGGGCGTTGCAGTGCCGCTTCGTTGACCGGGAAGAAACCCGAGGTCGACAACTGCAGCCCGCCCGCGGCCTGGCGCCATGCACCCACCAGCGACGGCAGGCACGCCACCGCGCGCACCGCCTGCCCGCCGCCGTGCACGCGCTGCATGCCGTAGTTCAGGCGGATCGCCACCGGCTGGCGCTCGCGCACGGCCAGTTGGCCGTAGAGGCCTGCGAGCCACTCGATATCCTCCACGGGAATGCCGCAGATCTCGGCCGCACGCGCCGGGGTGAAGGCCTGCGCGCGCTCGCGCAGCGCCTCGAAGCCCACGGTGTGGCGTTCGATGTAGTTATGGTCGAGCAGGTCATCGCGGATCAGCACGTGGATCATCGCCAGCGCCAGCGCGCCGTCGGTGCCTGGCATCAGCGCGATATGGCGGTGGCACTTCTCGGCGGTCAGCGAGCGGTACGGGTCGATCGCCACCAGCGTGGCGCCGCGCCGCTTGGCCTCTTGCGCGCGTGTCCAGAAGTGCAGGTTGGAGGCGATCGGGTTGCCGCCCCAGATGATCACCAGCTTCGCATCGACCACATGCTCCATGTCCATGCCAACGCTGGCGCCGTAGGTATAGCGCAACGCGGTGGCGCCGGCGTTGGCGCAGATAGTGCGATCCAGCCGCGACGCGCCCAGCTTGTGGAAGAAGCGCGCGGCCATGCTTTCGCCCTGCACCAGTCCCATGGTGCCGGCGTAGCTGTATGGCACGATGGCCTGCGGATCACGCGTGGCGATACCCTGCAGGCGGTTGGCGATGGTGTCGAGCGCCTCGTCCCAGGAGATCGGGGCGAATTTCCCCTCACCCTTCTTGCCGACGCGCTTCATCGGCGTCAGCAGGCGGTCCGGGTGGTAGGTGCGCTCGGCATAGCGCGACACCTTGGTGCACAGCACGCCCTGGGTGCCGGGATGGTCGGGATCGCCCGCCACCTTGGTGGCGCGGCCGTCCTCGACGGTGACGAGCAAGGCACAGGTGTCGGGGCAGTCATGCGGGCAGGCGGCGCGGACGATGCGGGAAGCCATGGGGTCTCCGGGCGGGCGGTCGGTGATTTTTGTTCGATTGTACGGAACAGGTGGGACTGGCGCAGGCCCGCCTGGCAGGGGGGGCTTGCGCCGCGCCGGCGGGGCGGCGCGTCCCCGTCCGTGCGGGGCGATGGCGGGGAGTATCTCGGTCCGATTGTATTCGATTATGATGTGCCGGCGCGCCGCCGGCACAGTACCGCCGGCGCGCCCTGCCGCACCACGCCGGCGCAGACCGGCCAACAGCGGCGAACGGGTAACACGGGTAACCGAACCACAATTTCGCGGGGGTTTATGTCTTTCCGATCCGGGGTCAACGGCCGGCTTGCCGGCCTGCTGGTGGCGTGCGCCATCGGCGCGGGCGGCATGGTGGGCGCTAGCGGCGCTGCCATCGCATCCAATGCGGCCGGCGCTGCCGCCACTTCTGAAATCGGCGTCACCGCCGACACCATCCTGCTGGGACAATCCGCCGCGCTGACCGGGCCCGCTGCCTCGCTCGGCAAGCAGATGAACGCGGGCGCGCGGCTGTATTTCGATCACATCAACCAGCAGGGCGGCATCTACGGCCGCAAGATCCGCATCGAGGCGCTGGACGACTACTATGAGCCCGAGCCGGCCGCCAAGAACACCAGGAAACTGATCGAGGAAGACCGCGTCTTCGCCCTGTTCGGCTACGTCGGCACGCCCACCAGCCAGGCCGCGCTGCCGCTGGCGATCCAGGCGAAGGTGCCGTTCTTTGGCCCGTACACCGGCGCACGCTCGGTGCGCGAGCCGCGCAACCGCTACGTCTTCCACGTCCGCGCCGGCTACAACGACGAGGCCACGGCGATCCTGCGCCAGATCCAGACCACCGGCCTGAAACGCGTGGCCGTGGTCTACAACGATGATGCCTATGGCAAGGCCGAGCTCGAGGAGCTCGAGCGCGCGCTAAAGCCAGCGGCCGACAGCGGCGTGCAGCTGGTTGCGCGCGAGGCCGTGGTGCGCAATACGATGGAGATCGGCGACGCCATGCAGGGCGTGATCAAGGCGACGCCGGACGCCATCGTGATGATCAGCGCGTATCGCACGGCGGGCTCTTTCGTCAAGGAAGCGCTGCGCCGCGGCTACAACGGCCAGTTTTACAACGTCTCGTTCGTTGGCACGCAGGCGCTGGCCAACGAGGTCGGCGCCAAGGGCAGCGGCGTGATCATCTCGCAGGTGATGCCGCATCCGGGCAACGCCACGCTGCCGGTGGTGCGCGAATACCTGCGGCTGCTGCAGGCCGCCGGCCGGCCCAATGAGTTCGACTACGCCAGTATCGAGGGCTTCGTCGCCGCCAAGGCTTTTACCGAAGGCTTGCGCCGCGCTGGGAAGGACCTGACGCGCGAAAAGCTGGTGACGGCGCTGGAATCGATGCGCAGCCATGACCTGGGCGGGTTTATCGTCAACTTCACGCCGGAGAACCACGTGGGGTCGAAGTTCGTGGAGATGACGATTATTAATTCGAAGGGGCAGGTGATCCGCTGAGGCGCAGCTGCATCGCCAACGCAAAGGGGGCCCGAGGGCCCCCTTACCGTTTTGGGATCGCTGACCACCGCCCCTACTTCATGTCATTCAGGTGACACGCCGAAAACCGCAACGGCGCAATCTCCTTCAACATCGGCTGCTCCTCCCGGCAACGCGGCATCGCATAAGGGCAACGCGGGTGGAAGTGGCACCCCGGCGGCGGATTCAGCGGCGACGGGATCTCGCCGCGGATCGCCACGTAGGTTTTCTTGGCGACCTCCAGCTTGGGCGCCTCGGCCAGCAGTGCCTGCGTATACGGATGGTTTGGCGCGGCAAAGACATCCTCGGTCGGCGCCGACTCCACCACCCGCCCCAGGTACATGATCACCACGCGGTCGCTGATGTGCTTGACCACGCCCAGGTCATGGCTGATGAACAGGTAGGTCAGGTTCAGCTCTTCACGCAGCCGCATGAACAGGTTCAGTACCTGGGCCTGGATCGACACATCCAGCGCCGCCACCGACTCATCGCATACCAGGAATTCCGGCTTTACCGCCAGCGCCCGCGCAATGCCGATGCGCGCGCGCTGCCCGCCGGAGAACTGGTGCGGGAAGCGCCGCAGCACGGTCGGGTCCATGCCCACGCGAACCAGCATGTCTTCGACATAGGCCTTCTGCCCGCCGCGCTCGACCATGCCATGCACCACCGGCGCCTCGCCGACGATATCGAGCACGCGCAGCCGCGGATTGAGCGAGGCGTACGGATCCTGGAAGATCATCTGGATCGCGAGTTGCTTCTCGCGGCGCTTGTCCGGCGGCAGGTGGTCAAGGTTGGTGCCCCGCCAGAAGCGCTCGCCTTCGGTCAGCGTGTGCAGGCCCACGGCCATGCGGCCCAGCGTGGACTTGCCGCAGCCGGACTCGCCAACCAAGCCGACCACCTCGCCGGCACGGATGCTCAGGTCGACGCGGTCGACCGCATGCACCACCTCTTCGTGCGCATGGGCGCCGAACAGGTTGGCGATGCGCGCCGCGACATCGAGAGACTTGACGAAGCGCTTGGACACGCCGCGCAACTCCAGGATCGGCGCAGCTGGCGTGCCCCCATCGTCAGCGACAGTGTTCGTCATCGGTCGGGATTGCAGTTCGGTTGCGCTCATGCCGCCTCCTGGTTGGCCAGCACCGGATGGAAGCAGCGCAGGCGGCGGCCGTCGGCAGCGTTTTCCAGCGGCGGCTCGATCTTGCAGGCGGCAGTCGCGTACGGGCAGCGCTCGCGGAACGAACAGCCACCGGGCAGGTTAAGCAGCGACGGCGTCATGCCCGGGATCTGCCGCAGCGGAGTGCCGCGCGGATTGCGCGAGGGCGCCGAGCCGATCAGGCCGTGCGTGTACGGGTGCTCGGGATGCTCCAGCACCTGGCGCACGTCGCCCGCCTCGACGATCTTGCCGGCGTACATCACGCAGACCGTATCGGCCAGCCCCGCCACCACCGACAAGTCGTGGGTGATCCAGATCAGCGCGGTACCCGACTCGCGGCACAGTGTCTGCATCTCGTACAGGATCTGGCCCTGGATGGTGACATCCAGCGCGGTGGTGGGCTCGTCGGCAATGATCAGGTCGGGCTTGTTCAACAGCGCGATGGCGATCGCCACGCGCTGGCGCATGCCGCCCGAGAACTGGTGTGGGTAGGCCTGCAGGCGCTCGTCCGGCGACGGGATACCGACCCGCGCCAGCGCGTTGCGCGCGCGCTCGCGCGCCACCGCCTTGCCCACGTTCTCGTGCGCCAGCACCGCCTCGATCATCTGCGTGTCGATGCGCAGGACCGGGTTCAGCGTCATCATCGGGTCCTGGAAGATCATCGCGATGCGGTTGCCGCGCACGTCGCGCTGCTGCGCGGGCGTCAGCGCGCGCAGGTCGCGCGTGACGCCGTCGCGGCTGGTCAGTGCGATGCGGCCGTCGACGATCTTGCCGGGCGGGTCGATCAGTCCCATGATTGAATAGCCGGTCATGGACTTACCCGAGCCGGACTCGCCCACCAGCCCCATGATCTCGCCGCGGCCCACGGAGAAGGAAACGTCGTCGACGGCCTTGGCAATGCCGCCGCGCGTGTAGAAATGCGTTTTCAGGTGTTCGACCACCAGCGTCGGTTGTGCCATGTTCCGCTCCCCGTGTTTGCGTCCGTTATTGCGTCTGCAGACGCGGGTTGAGGACATCGCGCAACTGGTCGGCCACCAGGTTCATCGCCACGATGGTGACCACCAGCGCGATGCCCGGGAAGAAGCTGATCCAGTATTTGCCCGACAGCATGTACTGCTGGCCGTTGGAGATCAGCGAGCCCAGCGAGGGCTCGGTGACCGGCACGCCCAGCCCGAGGAAGGACAGCGTCGCCTCCAGCGTGATCGCCGAGGCCACCTGCAGCGCCGCGATCACGATCAGCGGCGGCAGGCAGTTGGGCAGCAGGTGGCGGAACATGATGCGCATCGGCGGCAGGCCCAGGCAGGTGGCCGCCTCGATATATTCCTTGCGCCGCTCCACCAGCGCCGCGCTGCGCGTGGTGCGCGCGTAGTAGGCCCACTGCACCGCCACCAGCGCGATCACGATATTGCCCAGCCCCGGGCGCAGGAACGCCAGCAGGATCAGCGCCAGCAGGATCGGCGGGAACGACAGCTGCAGGTCGGCCACGCGCATGATGAAGGCCTCGGTGCGCCCGCCCAGGAAACCGGCCAGCAGGCCGAGCGTGGCGCCCAGCAGCAGCGCGATCACGGTGCTGACCACGCCCACGCCGATGCTGATGCGCAGGCCGTACATCACCGCCGACAGGATGTCGCGGCCCTGCTCGTCCGAGCCCAGCAGGAAGGTCATGCCATCGCCGGCTTTCTCGCCCGGTGCCAGGCGCGCGTCGAGCACGTCCAGCGTGGCCAGGTCATATGGGTTTTGCGGTGCCAGCCACGGGGCCAGGATCGCGATCAGGATGATCGTGATCAGCGTCACCAGCCCGGCCACGGCGATCTTGCTGGAGAAGAACTCCGCCGCAAAGCGCCGCCACGGCGTTTGCTCACGCGCCGCGGCGGGTGCGCCGGGCAGCCCCGGCGCGTCCTTCGGCGTTTTGCCCTCTTGTTCCACGGATACGGCAGTCATGGCTCAGCCCTTGTTGTCGGCAATGCGCACGCGCGGATCGAGCATGCTGTAGACGATGTCCACCGCCAGGTTGATCAGGATAAACAGCGTTACGATCACCATCAGGTAGGCGACGATCACCGGCCGGTCGAGCAACTGGATCGAGTCGATGATCAGCTTGCCCATGCCGGGCCAGGCAAAGATCGATTCGGTCACGATCGCAAAGGCGATGATCGAGCCGAACTGCAGCGCGATCACGGTGACGATCGGGATCAGGATGTTCTTCAGCACGTGCACGCCGACGATGCGGGTGTTCGACAAGCCCTTGGCGCGCGCGAACTTGACGTAGTCCTGCAGCATCGCCTCCTGCGTGCCGGCGCGCGTGAGCCGGATCACCATGGCGATATTCAGCAGCGACAGCGTCACTGCCGGCAGGATCAGGTGGCGGATGCCGTCGACGGTCAGGAAGCTGAGCGGGATGCCGAGCACGCGCACGGTCTCGCCGCGCCCGTTGGACGGCAGCCAGCCGAGCTGCACCGCGAACACCATGATCAGCATCAGCCCGACCCAGAAGGTGGGCAGCGAGAAGCCCAGGATCGACACCGTCATGATCGACTTGCCGGCCACGCCGTTGGGCCGCAGCCCCGCCCACAGGCCGAGCGGGATGCCCAGCACGATGGCCAGCGTGATGGCGCAGATGGCCAGTTCCATGGTGGCAGGCATGCGCTCGAAGATGAGCTTGAGCGCCGGCGTGCCGTGCGCGAACGAGGTCCCCAAGTTGCCTTGCAGCGCGTTTTGCAGGAACACCCAGTATTGCTCCCACAGCGGCTTGTCCAGGCCCAGCGCCGCGATGGTGCGCTTGATGTCCTCCTGGTCGGCCTGCGGGTTGATCAGGATGTCGACGGGATTGCCGATGGCAAAGACGCCGAGGAAAACCAGCAGCGACATGACGAAGAGCACGACCACGCTCTGCATCAGGCGCCGGATGATAAAGACCAGCATGTTGGAACCACTATCCTTTCGCGCGCAAATGCGCGCCACCGCCGGGAAGCGCAAAAACGCTCCCGGGGGGCGGCGCGGCAGCCGTACGCGGCACCGCTAACTCGGCCAGCAGGTAATCCGCAGGCCGCGGTTCATGTAAGCGCTTCTTGGTGGCGCTTACTGGGGCTTGAAGTTATGCGCGTAGGTGCGCTCGTCGGTACGCGGCACGTAGACGATGCCCTTCTGCGTGGCCCAGGTGGTCACCTGCTGGTGGATCGGGATGATACCGCCATCGTTGATCGCGATCGCGGTGGCTTCTTGCAGCAGCTTGGAGCGCTCGCCATCGTCCACGGTGGACAGCGCCTTCTCCAGCACCACATCCATCTTGGGATTGCAGTACTCGCCCCAGTTGGTGGTGCCGAAGCCCTTCTTGCTGTCCTCGCACGCCAGCAGCGCGCGCAGCGGCGAGCTGACCTCGCCGGTCTGCGCGCCCCAGCCGAGCAGGCCGAACGACCATTCATGCTTGATGCCCTTGGACGAGTACGTCGCCATCGGCATGCCTTCCACCTTGGTGGCGATGCCGATGCGGGTCAGGTTCTGGGCGATGGTCTGCGCGATCTTCTCGTCGTTGACGTAGCGATTGTTGGGCGTATGCAGCGTCACGCCGAAGCCGTTGGGGTAGCCCGCCTCGGCCAGCAGCTTCTTGGCGCCCTCGGGGTCGTACTTTACGGTCTTCAGGTTGGGGTTGTAGCCGAACAGCGTGGGCGGCACCAGGTTGTTGGTCGGCTCGGACAGGCCTTCCATCAGCCGGTCCTTGATGCCCTGCCGGTTGATGGCCATGCTGATGGCGTTGCGCACGCGCGCGTCCTTCAGCGGGTTCTTGTCCATCGGCGCGCCTTCCTTGGTGGTGACGTAAGGCGACTTGTCGCGCTTGGCATCGAAGAACACGTAGATCACGCGGTGCGAGATCTTGGAGAAGAACGACAGCTTGGGATCCTGCCGCACCTTAGGCAGGTCAGGCGTGGGCACGTTCTCGATCGCCTGCACGTCGCCCGACAGCAGCGCCGCCAGGCGCGTGGCCGGGTTGGGGATAAAGCGCAGCGTCGCCTTGTCCCAGGCGGGCTTGGCGCCCCAGTAGTCGTTGTTGCGCACCAGTTCGACCCGGTCGTCGCGCGCATAGCTGACGAACTTGAAGGGGCCGGTGCCGATCATGCCCTTGCCCTGCGCGAAATCGTCGGAACTGAGCCCCTGCGTGGCCTTCTTCTGCACGATGAAGATCGACGTCAGGTCGTTCAGCATCAGCGGGTAAGGCTGGTTGGTAGTCAGCTGGATGGTGTACTTGTCGATCACCTTCTTGTTGACGATCGCCTTGGTGTAGACGTCGAACTTGCCCGGGCTGTTCTGGATGGTGGCCGGGCGGTCCAGCGACCAGACCACGTCCTCGGTAGTCAGCTCGGAGCCGTCGTGGAACTTCACGCCCTTGCGGATCTTGAATTCCCAGGTGAGGTTGTTGACCAGTTTCCAGGACTCGGCCAGGCCCGGGATGATGCGGCTGTCCGGGTCCATCTTGACCAGCGAGTCGAACACGTGCTCCGACACGTTGATATTGGAGAACAGGTTGTAGAAGTGCGGATCCATCGAGGTCGGCGGCGAACTCATGGCCAGTTTGAGGTCCGCGGCCTGGGCGTTGCCGGCGAATGCCAGGCCAAGGGCCCCGGTCACCGCGACCACACCAATTGCCTTCTTGAAAGTGCGAAGGGACATCGCGCAATTCTCCCTGTAGGAAGTGAAGCAGACGTAAGGATCGGCAATGCGCGCACACCACGGGTCACGCGGTGGCGCTGCGTTTTGGTGCGATAGCGCAACGCAAAGCAACGGATTTGCCGGCCGGGCACTTCAAGCATGAACTGTTCCAGCAGTGCACATGCCGCGGCAATGCGGGGAAACCCACCCGCGTGGCATATTGCACCGCGCCAAAACGGCGGCGGCGCATGTTTCGCCGCATTTTGGCGCTTTGCGGGCAGGCATCGTATGATCGGGGTATCCAACGCCTTGCGCTCCATGGCACAGGCCCCTTCCGCCCCAGACTCCGGCATCATGAAGCTCATACCCGAAATCCTGCAGGCGCAAGCCGAAATCCAGGCAATCCGACGCGACATCCACGCCCACCCGGAACTCTGCTTCGAGGAACAGCGCACCGCCGACGTGGTCGCGCGCAACCTGGAATCGTGGGGCATCGAAGTCCATCGTGGCCTGGGCACCACCGGCCTGGTCGGCGTGATCCGCAACGGCAGCAGCGGGCGCACCATCGGCCTGCGCGCCGACATGGACGCGCTGCCGCTGCAGGAAGCCAATACCTTCGGCCACCGCTCGCAGCACGCCGGCAAGATGCACGCCTGCGGCCACGATGGCCACACCGCGATGCTGCTCGGCGCGGCGCGCTACCTGGCGCAGCACAAGCCCTTTGATGGCACCGTGCACCTGATCTTCCAGCCGGCCGAGGAAGGCGGCGGCGGTGCGCGCGAGATGATCAACGACGGGCTGTTCGAACGCTTTCCGTGCGACGCGGTGTTCGGCCTGCACAACTGGCCGGGCATGCCGGTCGGTGCCTTCGGCACCCGCGCGGGCCCGCTGATGGCATCGAGCAACGAGTTCCGCATCGTCGTGCGCGGCAAGGGCGCGCATGCCGCGATGCCGCACAACGGCAACGACCCGGTCTTTACCGCCGCGCAGATCGTGTCGGCGCTGCAAGGCATCATCACCCGCAACAAGCGTCCGATCGACACCGCGGTGATCTCGGTCACGCAGTTCCATGCCGGCGACGCGACCAATATCGTGCCGGACCAGGCCTGGATCGGCGGCACGGTGCGCACGTTCACGGTGCCGGTGCTCGACCTGATCGAGCGGCGCATGGAAGAGGTCGCGCGCGCGGTGGCGACGGCGTTCGATTGCACCATCGAATACGAATTCCACCGCAACTATCCGCCGACGATCAACAGCGAAGCCGAGTCTGGCTTTGCCGCCACGGTGGCGGCCGAACTGGTCGGCGCGGCCAACGTGGACAGCGACGTCGAGCCCACCATGGGCGCCGAGGACTTCTCCTTCATGCTGCAGCACAAGCCCGGCTGCTACCTGTTCCTGGGCAACGGCGACGGCGCGCACCGCGAGTCCGGGCACGGCATCGGGCCCTGCATGCTGCACAACCCGAGCTACGACTTCAACGACGAACTGCTGCCGGTCGGCGCGACCTTCTTCGTGCGGCTGGTGGAGAAATGGCTGGCACCTGCGTGACGGCAGCACATCGACAATAACAGGGGGAGCTTCAGCGATGGGCCGCTCGGCGCTGGATCGCGAGACGGCGCGCAGCTTTGCGCGCGTGGCCATGGACAATGTCCTGCGCCGCTATCCGTACAAGGTGGATCACATGATGGCCGGCGCCGGCGACGTGGCGGAGCCGGCGACCTGGCATCCTGTGTTCTGCGGCAGCTATGACTGGCACTCCAGCGTGCACATGCACTGGCTGCTGGCGCGGATGCTGGCGCTGTTCCCTGACCTCGAGGACGCGCCGCGCATCCGCGAAACGCTGGACGCGCAGTTGCGGCCGCAGGGCATCGCGGTCGAACTGGACTATTTCCATCGGCCTGGTTCGCGGAACTTCGAACGCCCTTACGGTTGGGGCTGGATGCTGAAGCTGCAGGCGGAGTTGCTTGCCTTGTCGCAACAGGACGCGCAGGCGGCCGCCTGGGCTGCGGCGTGCGCGCCGCTGGCCTCCCATCTGGCGCGGCAACTGGCGGATTTCCTGGATGCGGCGGATTTCCCGGTGCGCACCGGTACTCACTACAACAGTGCTTTCGCACTGGTGATGGCGCTGTCCTATGCACGGACTCACCAGGATCTCGCCCTGCGCCGCGCCATCGTGCGGCGCGCGCACCGCTGGTTCGCGCATGATCGGAAATATCCGGCGCGCTATGAACCCGGCGGCGACGAGTTCCTGTCGGGCGGCATGACAGAGGCCGTGTTGATGCACGCCGTGATGGACGGCAGCGCTTTCGCGGAATGGTGGGAACTGTTCGTGCCGCCACAGGCGGAACTGGCCAACTGGCTGACGCCGGTCGAGGTCGGCAATCGCAGCGATCCCAAGACCTCGCACCTGGACGGGCTCAATCTGTCGCGCGCCTGGTGCTGGCGCTTGCTGGAACCGGCGCTGCCCGAGCCACTGCGGCCCCTGGCTATCCGTGCCTGGTCAGACCATATCGACGCTTCGCTGCCCCAGGCCGTCGAGGGCCAGTATGTGTCCACGCACTGGCTGGCGTCCTTTGCGGTGCTCGCCATGGCCGAGCCGATCGGCGGTTGAGCTTGCTTGCGTCAGCGCGCCGGCCATCAGTCCAGTGCGATATCCCCGTACCAGGATTCCGCCTTGCTCTTGGTGTTGTCGGTATCGGTCATGATGCCGACCGCAATGACGCGGCCCGGGTCCGTCCCGAACGCCTTGCGGTAGTCGGCGCGCAGGTCGCGTTCATGGCATCGCCACTCATTGGTGTGCTTCATACCGCTATCTACCACGATCATGCGCACACGGTCGGTATGGGGATTTGACAGCACGGTACCTTCCACACGCCTGCCGCCCCAGATGTACATCAGCGTGGCGTAAGGCATTTCGCGGCCGGTGGTAAGCCGGGCCATCTCGTACATCAACTGGTCTTTCAGCGGCAGGCCGCCCTTGTCGCCATCGAAGGCGACGAAAAGGCGCAGCGGCGAATCCTCGCGCGGGCCATGGCTGTTGTCGGCGTTGCGGATGATGCCGCTGGTCTTCCAGGTCCAGCGCAGCATGCCGGCATCGCGGTCGCGCAGCGGCACGTAGAGGCCGGAGGCCGAGCTTTCGGCCTGCGCATGAACGACCACGCGCTGGTCGACCTCGGCCATCGAATAGCGGGTGGGGACCTTGTTGCGGTTGATGGTCCAGGGCTGCCAGCCGATCGGCAGCTGATCGCGGCGCTCTGCGGCGGAGAACAACGGCAGCGTGGCGAGGATCGGGGGCGGTGCGGCGTCGTCGGGCTCACCGTCTTCACCGGATTCCGCCTCGACCGCGCGGGTATTGGCGGCGCTCAGCGGATTGTGCGACGACACGGCGCGCGCTTCGGCTACCGCCTGCGCCGCCGCGTGTGCGGACATGCGCCTGGCGAAAGCCTGGCAATCGATCGCGGAACTGGCGGCCGTGGGGGCCTTATCGCCTGAGGGAACCGCGGAAGTTGGAGGAGTGGAAGCGCATCCTGCCAGCAGCAGCGCGCCGGCGGCGCCGGTGAAAACCAGCCGAAACACCTTGGCCGTCATGTAACCCCTCGAATCCCGAAACCGGCCTTGCTTCCTGGGCGAAGGCCTGGCTATTGCTCACTGCTTGCTGCAAAACGCTGTTGCAAACGACTTCGTGCCGAGCGTGGGCACTTGGGTGTCGAACATAGCAGAAGGTCGGCGCCGCCGGAATGCTGGACGACCCGGCATGCAGCACGAAAACAACGACCGGCAACGGCCAGAGGGTCACATGGAAGGAGCATGAGATGCGCACGCCCCCAAAGCAAAAACCCCAGCCTGTTAGGGCTGGGGTTTTGCGGTATAAGAGCCTGGCGATGACCTACTTTCACACGGGTAATCCGCACTATCATCGGCGCGGAGTCGTTTCACGGACCTGTTCGGGATGGGAAGGGGTGGTTCCAACTCGCTATGGTCACCAGGCATAAGGGGTTGCAACGCTGGGGTTGAGGCCAACGCTGCGAATAGGGATGTAGTTGGGGTTGTGCGTCTTGTGTCAACTGTTTCGGCACAGTCGCGATCACACATACCAGGTAAAACACACTGGTTATAGGATCAAGCCTTACGGGCAATTAGTACTGGTTAGCTTAACGCATTACTGCGCTTCCACACCCAGCCTATCAACGTCCTGGTCTCGAACGACCCTTCAAGGAGGTCAAGCCTCCAGGGAATCCTCATCTTCAGGCGAGTTTCCCGCTTAGATGCTTTCAGCGGTTATCTCTTCCGTACATAGCTACCCTGCGATGCCTCTGGCGAGACAACAGGTACACCAGCGGTACGTCCACTCCGGTCCTCTCGTACTAGGAGCAGCCCCCGTCAAGATTCCAACGCCCACGGCAGATAGGGACCAAACTGTCTCACGACGTTTTAAACCCAGCTCACGTACCTCTTTAAATGGCGAACAGCCATACCCTTGGGACCGGCTACAGCCCCAGGATGAGATGAGCCGACATCGAGGTGCCAAACACCGCCGTCGATATGAACTCTTGGGCGGTATCAGCCTGTTATCCCCAGAGTACCTTTTATCCGTTGAGCGATGGCCCTTCCATTCAGAACCACCGGATCACTATGTCCTGCTTTCGCACCTGCTCGACTTGTCGGTCTCGCAGTTAAGCACGCTTTTGCCATTGCACTTTAGGTACGATGTCCGACCGTACCAAGCGTACCTTCGAACTCCTCCGTTACACTTTGGGAGGAGACCGCCCCAGTCAAACTGCCTACCATGCACTGTCCCCGACCCGGATTCACGGGCCAAGGTTAGAACCTCAAACAAACCAGGGTGGTATTTCAAGGACGGCTCCACGTGAACTAGCGTCCACGCTTCAAAGCCTCCCACCTATCCTACACAGATCGGTTCAAAGTCCAATGCAAAGCTACAGTAAAGGTTCATGGGGTCTTTCCGTCTAGCCGCGGGGAGATTGCATCATCACAAACACTTCAACTTCGCTGAGTCTCGGGAGGAGACAGTGTGGCCATCGTTACGCCATTCGTGCAGGTCGGAACTTACCCGACAAGGAATTTCGCTACCTTAGGACCGTTATAGTTACGGCCGCCGTTTACCGGGACTTCAATCAAGAGCTTGCACCCCATCATTTAATCTTCCGGCACCGGGCAGGCGTCACACCCTATACGTCCACTTTCGTGTTTGCAGAGTGCTGTGTTTTTATTAAACAGTCGCAGCCACCATTTTATTGCAACCCCGTCACCCTTCTGGCGCAGGCCAGTCAAGCTACCAGGGCGTACCTTATCCCGAAGTTACGGTACCAATTTGCCGAGTTCCTTCTCCCGAGTTCTCTCAAGCGCCTTAGAATACTCATCTCGCCCACCTGTGTCGGTTTGCGGTACGGTCTCGTATGACTGAAGCTTAGAGGCTTTTCTTGGAACCACTTCCAATTGCTTCGCAGCACTAGGCCGCTCGCCCCACATCCTTGAATTCCGCGCCCGGATTTGCCTGAGCGCCTTCTCCAATGCAGGGACCGGGACTTCCAACACCCGGACAACCTTCCGCGATCCGTCCCCCCATCGCATCATACGACGGTGCAGGAATATTAACCTGCTTCCCATCAGCTACGCATCTCTGCCTCGCCTTAGGGGCCGACTCACCCTACGCCGATGAACGTTGCGTAGGAAACCTTGGGCTTACGGCGAGGGGGCCTTTCACCCCCTTTATCGCTACTCATGTCAGCATTCGCACTTCTGATACCTCCAGCATCCTTTACAAGACACCTTCACAGGCTTACAGAACGCTCTCCTACCACGCACTTGCGTGCGTCCGCAGCTTCGGTGACTGGCTTAGCCCCGTTACATCTTCCGCGCAGGACGACTCGATCAGTGAGCTATTACGCTTTCTTTAAAGGGTGGCTGCTTCTAAGCCAACCTCCTGACTGTTTTAGCCTTCCCACTTCGTTTCCCACTTAGCCAATCTTGGGGACCTTAGCTGGCGGTCTGGGTTGTTTCCCTCTTGACACCGGACGTTAGCACCCGATGTCTGTCTCCCGTGATTGCACTCTTCGGTATTCGGAGTTTGCTATGGCGGGGTAATCAGCAATAGACCCCCCAACCATGACAGTGCTCTACCCCCGAAGGTGAGACACGAGGCACTACCTAAATAGTTTTCGGAGAGAACCAGCTATTTCCAGATTTGTTTAGCCTTTCACCCCTATCCACAGCTCATCCCCTAACTTTTCAACGTTAGTGGGTTCGGTCCTCCAGTACGTGTTACCGCACCTTCAACCTGGCCATGGATAGATCATCTGGTTTCGGGTCTACACCCAGCGACTCAACGCCCTGTTCGGACTCGCTTTCGCTACGCCTTCCCTAATCGGTTAAGCTTGCCACTGAATGTAAGTCGCTGACCCATTATACAAAAGGTACGCCGTCACCCCCGAAAGGGCTCCGACTGTTTGTATGCATGCGGTTTCAGGATCTATTTCACTCCCCTCCCGGGGTTCTTTTCGCCTTTCCCTCACGGTACTGGTTCACTATCGGTCGATCACGAGTATTTAGCCTTGGAGGATGGTCCCCCCATCTTCAGACAGGATTTCACGTGTCCCGCCCTACTTGTCGTACACCTAGTTCCACAACGCTGTTTTCGCATACAGGGCTATCACCTGCTAGGGCCGGGCTTTCCATCCCGTTCTGCTAACAATGCTGCTAAAGAGTACAAGGCTGTTCCCATTTCGTTCGCCACTACTCTGGGAATCTCGGTTGATTTCTGTTCCTGCAGCTACTTAGATGTTTCAGTTCGCCGCGTTCGCTTCCCACACCTATGAATTCAGTGTGGGATGACCCATACGGGCCGGGTTTCCCCATTCGGACATCTCCGGATCAAAGCTTGTTTGCCAGCTCCCCGAAGCTTTTCGCAGGCTACCGCGTCCTTCATCGCCTGTGATCGCCAAGGCATCCACCACATGCACTTGTTCGCTTGACCCTATAACGAGTGTGTCTCGATCGCTCGAAGACCTCGCTACAGGATGAGTTCTCGCATTTGTGCCGTATTCCAAGTCATCTTTCGATCACTTAAATACATTTTGGTTGATACAATCACAACCCGGTATCGCGTTGGTACTGCAGCGTCTCATCAACGCTCGCGCGACACCTTTACTACATCCCATATTGTTAAAGAACAGCCGATCGTTAGATCGCTTGGCAATGCCAAATGAAAACACTCGCAACCTCATCGTCGCGATGCGCTTTCATTTGACAACCAATCCAAGGTACCAGGTGATGGTGGAGGATGACGGGATCGAACCGACGACCCCCTGCTTGCAAAGCAGGTGCTCTCCCAGCTGAGCTAATCCCCCGCATGGATAACTTGGTGGGTCTGGTAGGACTTGAACCTACGACCCCCGCCTTATCAAGACGGTGCTCTAACCACCTGAGCTACAGACCCTTGGCTGTAACAGCAAACAAACCGATAAGTGTGAACGCTAGGCTTGAGACACAAGCCTCTGGAAAGGAGGTGATCCAGCCGCACCTTCCGATACGGCTACCTTGTTACGACTTCACCCCAGTCATGAACCCTGCCGTGGTAATCGCCCTCCTTGCGGTTAGGCTAACTACTTCTGGCAAAACCCACTCCCATGGTGTGACGGGCGGTGTGTACAAGACCCGGGAACGTATTCACCGCGGCATGCTGATCCGCGATTACTAGCGATTCCAGCTTCACGTAGTCGAGTTGCAGACTACGATCCGGACTACGATGCGTTTTCTGGGATTGGCTCCCCCTCGCGGGTTGGCAACCCTCTGTACGCACCATTGTATGACGTGTGAAGCCCTACCCATAAGGGCCATGAGGACTTGACGTCATCCCCACCTTCCTCCGGTTTGTCACCGGCAGTCTCTCTAGAGTGCTCTTGCGTAGCAACTAAAGACAAGGGTTGCGCTCGTTGCGGGACTTAACCCAACATCTCACGACACGAGCTGACGACAGCCATGCAGCACCTGTGTCCACTTTCCCTTTCGGGCACCTAATGCATCTCTGCTTCGTTAGTGGCATGTCAAGGGTAGGTAAGGTTTTTCGCGTTGCATCGAATTAATCCACATCATCCACCGCTTGTGCGGGTCCCCGTCAATTCCTTTGAGTTTTAATCTTGCGACCGTACTCCCCAGGCGGTCAACTTCACGCGTTAGCTACGTTACTGAAGAAATGAATCCCCAACAACTAGTTGACATCGTTTAGGGCGTGGACTACCAGGGTATCTAATCCTGTTTGCTCCCCACGCTTTCGTGCATGAGCGTCAGTGACGTCCCAGGGGGCTGCCTTCGCCATCGGTATTCCTCCACATCTCTACGCATTTCACTGCTACACGTGGAATTCTACCCCCCTCTGACATACTCTAGCCTTGCAGTCACAAGCGCCATTCCCAAGTTAAGCTCGGGGATTTCACGCCTGTCTTACAAAACCGCCTGCGCACGCTTTACGCCCAGTAATTCCGATTAACGCTCGCACCCTACGTATTACCGCGGCTGCTGGCACGTAGTTAGCCGGTGCTTATTCTTCCGGTACCGTCATCGACCCGGGGTATTATCCCAGGCCATTTCTTTCCGGACAAAAGTGCTTTACAACCCGAAGGCCTTCTTCACACACGCGGCATTGCTGGATCAGGGTTGCCCCCATTGTCCAAAATTCCCCACTGCTGCCTCCCGTAGGAGTCTGGGCCGTGTCTCAGTCCCAGTGTGGCTGATCGTCCTCTCAGACCAGCTACTGATCGTCGCCTTGGTAGGCTCTTACCCCACCAACTAGCTAATCAGACATCGGCCGCTCCTGTAGCGCGAGGCCTTGCGGTCCCCCGCTTTCACCCTCAGGTCGTATGCGGTATTAGCTAATCTTTCGACTAGTTATCCCCCACTACAGGGCACGTTCCGATGTATTACTCACCCGTTCGCCACTCGCCACCAGGCCGAAGCCCGTGCTGCCGTTCGACTTGCATGTGTAAGGCATGCCGCCAGCGTTCAATCTGAGCCAGGATCAAACTCTTCAGTTCAATCTCTGTGTGGACCCTCGCGGGCCCTCGCTCTTTCGAGCGGTCGCTCACTCTCAGAAAACTGACTGACCAGATCCGAAGATCCAGTCACGTTTTACTGTGCGAGCACTGATAACTTTTGAAGCAACACTGTCCGAAGACAGCGGCGTCCGCTACCCAGCGCCCACACTTATCGGTTGTTTGGTTGTTAAAGAACCCGGTCTTTCGACCTCGCCTCCGGCTTTGCCGTTTGCGTCGCTGCGTCAGCAGCAGAGAAAGAGATTATGCAGAGCTTTCTTCGTTTCGTCAACCGTTTCAGCAATCTTTTTTTGCTGCGGTCAGCGCTGCAAACCTCGCTGCGCCAACCTCCCGGCCGACCCCGCAACCCTTGCTGCGGCTGCTTTGCAGCGCTGCGTGTTGTGTTGCGAGGGGGCGAATAGTAGGCCGGATCCGCGCACCTTGCAACACCTTTGTCACAACGTTCGGTTAAAGGGTTCCGGGATTATCTGGTAACCCTTTGAGCAATAAAGGGAATCCCGAGATTTGCAGGTGCAGGCGCGTGTTAATACCCCCTCGCTGCCCTCGGGTATTCCCCTATCAAGTTCTCAGCGATGCTGGAAATTCGGGCTGCGCTTCTCGACGAAAGCGGCCATGCCCTCCTTCTGATCTTCACTGGCGAAGGTGGCATGGAACAGCCGGCGCTCGAAATGAACGCCTTCGGCCAGCGTGGTCTCATAGGCGGCGTTGACCGACTCCTTGATCATCATCACCACCGGCAGCGAGAAGCCGGCGATGGTTTCAGCGGCAGCCAGCACCTCGTCCAGCAGCTTATCGGCCGGGACCACGCGCGACACCAGGCCCGAGCGCTCGGCTTCGGCGGCATCCATCATGCGAGAGGTCAGGCACAGGTCCATGGCCTTGGCCTTGGACACCGCGCGCGGCAGGCGCTGGGTGCCGCCGGCGCCGGGCATGGTGCCGAGCTTCACTTCCGGCTGACCGAATTTAGCCGAGTCGGCCGCGATGATGATGTCGCACATCATCGCCAGTTCGCAGCCGCCGCCCAGCGCGTAGCCAGCCACGCCGGCAATCACCGGCTTGCGGATCTTGCGGATGGTTTCCCAGTTGCGGGTGATGTAGTCCCCCTTATAGACGTCCATGAAGGAGTACTTGGCCATCATGCCGATGTCGGCGCCGGCGGCGAAGGCGCGCTCGCTGCCGGTAATGACGATGGCGCCGATGCCCTCATCCTGGTCAAAGGCCGTCAGCGCGGCCCCCAGTTCGTCCATCAGCGCGTCGTTGAGCGCGTTCAGGGCCTTCGGGCGGTTCAGCGTGACCAGGCCAACACGGCCGCGCGTCTCAACCAGGATGTTTTCGTACGACATGTCTTCTCCTCTGTGCGTAAGTGAGTCAATTTCTTATCCAGCGAGACAATACGCGTGTCGCGTGCCACCTGTCTCGAGATCTGATCCTCGAAAAATCAATGACTTATGGCGTCTCTCGCCGTCTGATTTGCAGGCTATTCTGCCACCTAACTTGAGAGTCGATGGAATTCTTGCCAGACAAGGGTCGTAGGAAACCCCGACCCGACCCATATACTTTCCTCACCGGCATTCGAGCCCATTCAAGGGGCTCCAGTGTTTGACATAGGAGGGTAAGCCATGAAGATCGTCGTCATCGGCGGGTCCGGCCTGATCGGCTCGAAGACCGTCCCAATTCTGCGCCAGGCCGGCCACGAGGTCGTCGCCGCCTCGCCCAAAAGCGGTGTCAACAGCATCACCGGCGAGGGGCTCAAGGAAGCCATGGCCGGCGCGCAGGTGGTGATCGACCTCGCCAATTCGCCGTCGTTTGAAGACAAGGCGGTGCTGGAATTCTTCGAGACCTCCGGCCGAAACCTTCACGCGGCGGAGGCCGCAGCGGGCGTCCGGCACCATGTTGCGCTTTCCATCGTCGGAATCGACCGGACGCCCGACAATGGCTATTTCCGCGCCAAGGTCGCCCAAGAGAAACTGATCGAGACCTCCGGCATTCCCTACACCATCATCCGCTCGACCCAGTTCATGGAATTCCTCGGCGGCATCGCCGATTCAAGTGCGGATGGGAACATCGTCAGGCTTTCGCCCGGTCTGTTCCAGCCCATCGCGGCGGACGACGTTGCAGCCATCGTTGCCGATGTGGCGCTCGCAGCGCCGCTAAACGGCATCGTCGAGATCGCGGGTCCGGAACCAGCGCCATTCAACGAAATCGTCGCCCGCTATCTGAAGGCGGTCGGCGACCCGCGGGAGGTCGTGCGCGACCCCGAGGCCCGATACTTTGGCGGCCGGGTCGAGGAGCATTCGCTCGTGCCGTTGGGCGAGGCGCGCCTCGGCCGCATCGGCCTCGACGAATGGCTCCGCCTCTCACAGGCAGGACCCTGATACCGCATCGCCAACCTTCGCTTTGACTTGCCCGCCCGCGCGCCACGCAGGTGGCGCGCGACAACCCCCGCATGTAAATTAGTGCTACCATTTGCCGACCGACTGGTCGGTTTATTTTAGAGGCACCAGCCCGCGCCGACCACGAGCACATATAGGCAGGAGACAGCCCAATGCCCCCGATGTCCACGCCCGCTGGCCAGCCGGTCAGCGTAGATGTCGGCCCGGTCTTGCTGCAATGGCAAGGCCCGGTCGCCGTGATCACACTCAACCGCCCCGACAAGCTCAACAGCTTCACTCGCGAGATGCACAAGGCGCTGCAGCAGGCACTCGACCACGTCGAAGCCGGCGGCGCGCGCGCCCTGCTGCTGACCGGAGCCGGCCGCGGCTTCTGCGCCGGCCAGGACCTGGCCGACCTCGACTTCACGCCCGGCCACATGACCGACCTGGGCGAACTGATCGATACCTGGTTCAACCCGCTGATCCGCCGGCTGCAGGCCCTGCCGCTGCCGGTGGTGGCGGCGGTCAACGGCACCGCGGCCGGTGCCGGCGCCAACCTGGCGCTGGCCTGCGACATGGTGCTGGCGGCGCGCTCGGCCACCTTCATCCAGGCCTTCGTCAAGATCGGGCTGGTGCCGGATTCAGGTGGCACCTGGCTGCTGCCGCGGCGCATCGGCATGGCGCGGGCGCTCGGACTGGCTATGACCGGCGAGCGCCTCTCCGCAGAAGAAGCCGAGAAGTGGGGCTTGATCTGGGAAGCCATGGACGACCCGCTGCTGCCCGAACAGGCGTTGGCAATGGCCACGCACCTGGCCGGCCAGCCGACGCGGGCGCTCGCTGCGATCAAGCGCGCCATGTACGCCAGCACCACCGCCACGCTGGACGCCCAGCTCGATATGGAACGCGACCTGCAACGCGAACTCGGCCAGTCCGCCGACTATGCCGAAGGCGTCAACGCGTTCCTCGAAAAGCGCGCCGCGCACTTCACCGGCAAGTAGGTCGCCCACCCTGCACGATATAGGAGACACGCTTGAAACAGGACCCCCAGGCCCTCGCCGAAGCGGCCGCAACCGCCATGTACGAAGCCGATACCTGCAGCCGCTGGCTGGGGATCACGATCGAAGCCGTCCGGCCCGGCTACGCCCGGCTGACCATGCCGGTGCGCAAGGAATTCCTCAACGGACACGGCATCTGCCACGGCGGCCTGATGTTCACGCTGGCCGATTCGACCTTCGCCTTCGCCTGCAACAGCCACAACATCAATACCGTGGCGGCGGGCTGCAGCATCGAGTTCCTCAAACCCGTGCACGGCGGCGACGTGCTGACCGCCGAAGCGGTCGAGCAGATCCTGTCCGGCCGGCACGGCATCTACGACATCCGCGTGACCAACGCCGCAGGCCAGGTAGTGGCGATGTTCCGCGGCAAGTCTGCGCACATCAAGGGACATGTAGTGCCGCCACCAGACGGCGCCTGACCGAATCCCGCAGACACCTAC
The DNA here is from genome assembly GCF_040149425.2 of Cupriavidus sp. DF5525. Taxonomy (NCBI): domain Bacteria; kingdom Pseudomonadati; phylum Pseudomonadota; class Betaproteobacteria; order Burkholderiales; family Burkholderiaceae; genus Cupriavidus; species Cupriavidus sp. DF5525. The sequence continues at coordinate 4,087,001 of NZ_CP168265.1, forward strand.
GACAAACGCCCCCTGTGCAGGAGACGACATGAGCACGCGCCTGACAGATCTGCCCCTGGATCCGATCGAGTCCGCCAGCCGCGCCGAGTTGCAGGCGTTGCAGCTGGAAAGGCTGAAGTGGTCGCTCAACCACGCCTACAGCAACTCGCCGGTGTACCGCCGCAAGTTCGACGAAGCCGGCGTCCATCCCGACCAGTTGCGCTCCCTGGCCGACCTGGCGCGCTTCCCGTTCACCAGCAAGCAGGACCTGCGTGACAACTACCCGTTCGGCATGTTTGCCGTGCCGCAGGACCGCGTGGCGCGTGTCCATGCTTCGTCCGGCACCACCGGCAAGCCGACCGTGGTCGGCTACACGCTCAAGGACATCGATAACTGGGCCACGGTGATGGCGCGCTCGATCCGCGCCTCGGGCGCGCGGCGCGGCGACAAGGTGCATATCAGCTATGGCTACGGACTCTTCACCGGCGGGCTGGGCGCGCACTATGGGGTGGAAAAGGCTGGCCTGACCGCAATCCCCTTCGGCGGCGGCCAGACCGAGCGCCAGGTGCAACTGATCCTGGACTTCAAGCCCGAGGTGATCATGGTCACCCCGAGCTACATGCTGGCGATCGCCGACGAGTTCGAGCGCCAGGGCATCGACCCGGCCAGCAGTTCGCTGCAGGTGGGCATCTTCGGCGCCGAGCCGTGGACGCCGGAGATGCGGCTGGCGATCGAGAAGCGCATGGGCATCTCGGCGGTCGATATCTACGGCCTGTCAGAGGTGATGGGCCCGGGCGTGGCCAATGAGTGCGCCGAGACCAAGGACGGCCCGACCATCTGGGAGGACCATTTCTACCCGGAAGTCATCGACCCGGATACCGGCGAAGTGCTGCCCGACGGCGAGTTCGGCGAACTGGTGTTCACCTCGCTCACCAAGGAGGCGATGCCAGTGGTGCGCTACCGGACCCGCGACCTGACCCGGCTGCTGCCCGGCACGGCGCGTGCGGCATTCCGCCGCATGGAGAAGGTCACCGGCCGCACTGACGACATGATGATCGTGCGCGGGGTCAACGTGTTCCCGTCGCAGATCGAGGAACTGATCCTCAGGCACGCCGAGTTGGCGCCCCACTACCAGTGCGTGCTGAGCAAGGACGGCCGCATGGACGCGCTGACCGTGCGCGTGGAGTGCGCCCACGGCAGCCAGCCGGCGCTGGCGCATAAGGCGCGCGAGCGGCTGGCGCACGAGATCAAGGCCTATATCGGCGTGACCGCCGGCATCGAAGTGCTGCCCGAGGGCGGTATCGAGCGTTCGGTGGGCAAGGCGCGGCGTATCGTCGACCAGCGCCCGCGCTAGGCGCCGGCGACCGCGAAAAAAGGGCGCTCGATGGCGCCCTTTCGCGTTTCCGCCTGAAGCCGTCAGCTGCGCGGCATCAGCACCCACATGCGGCCGCCCTGCTTCATGCGGCCCGCGGTCTCGCCGGCCGCATCGCCTGCGCCCCAGAAGAAGTCCGCGCGCACCCCGCCCTTGATGGCGCTGCCGGTATCCTGCGCGAACATCAGCCGCTGGATCGGCTCGGTCGACAGCGGGCGCGTGGTCGACAGGAACACTGGCACGCCGAGCGGGATGGTGGCCGGATCGACCGCGATCGAGCGCTCCGCGGTCAGCGGCACGCCCAGCGCGCCCACCGGGCCGTCGTTGTTGGGCGGCAGTTCGCGGAAGAACACGAAGCGCGGGTTGATGTTCAACATCTCCTCGACGCGCCACGGGTTGGCACGCGCCCACGCCTTGATGCCCTGCATGGTGGCCTGCGCCGGGGTGATCTCGCCACGGTCCAGCAGCCACTTGCCGATCGAGCGGAACGGCTGGTCGTTGGTGCCGCCGAAGCCGACCCGCACCATGGTGCCATCGGCCATGCGGATGCGCCCCGAACCCTGGATCTGCAGGAAGGCGGCCTCAACCGGATCGTCCACCCACACCAGCTCATTGCCACGCATGGCCGGGTTCTGCAGCAGTTCGGCGCGGCCGGGCAGCGGGCGGTTGCCGAATTGCGCCGGCTTGCGGTACAGCGGCACCTGGTATCGCCCCTGGCGCGTGCGCGAGCCGTGCAGGATGGGTTCGTAGTAGCCGGTGATCAGGCCGCTGTCGGTGCCGTCGCCATTAACGACGCGGAACGGCTGGAAATTGGACTCAAAATAGGCGCGCATGGCGTCGAGGTCGCCGGCGTCCACCATCATGCCGGCGGCGCAGGCCCGGCTCCACTCGGCGCGCTTCTTCAGCGCCTGGCAGCTGGCCTGCAGCGCGGGCCAGGCGGCGCGCACGTCGTCCTGGGTCCAGCCGCCGATTTCGTTCCAGTTGGCCGCCTGCAGCCTGCCCTTCTGGGAGGAAGCCGTCGGTGGCGGAGTGGTGCCGGCCGGGCCAGTCTCGATACGCGGCGGCGGGCCGCTCATGCAACCGGCCAACAGCGCGGCGGCGCCGGCCAGGGCAAGCCAGGCGCGGGCGGGCGCGCCAAGGCGCGAGGAGGAACCAGGAGAAATCGAAAGGGAATCCGCGTATGCCATCTTGCTTATTGTTCAGTGTCCGCCGCCGTCGCTGCGCGGGCATGGATCGCCGGGCCGATTGCCCTACAATCACCAGTCATCCTTTACTGCCTGCGCCCCGCGGGCCTTAGCCGCATCCGCCATGAGCAAGTTCTTCGAAGCCCATCCCATGCTGCTGTTCGCCCTGGAAGCCGGCGTGGCGCTGTTCCTGCTGATCTTTATCGTGGTCTGGACCATGGGCACGGCCAAGAAGAACCCGCGTCCGACGCGCGCGCCCGACAACCATCCGTCCCGCCAGGCTTCGCAGGCACCCGAAGCGCCGGCGCAGGATCAGGACAGCGCCAAGCGCCAGTAGGTTCCCCGCACTTGCCAGACGCGCCACGCGCTCAATGCAGCATGCGCGGCAGTACCAGGGCGAATTCCGGGATCGGCACCTCGAAGCGATGGCCGTCCTCGGCCACGCAGAAGTAATCACCCTTCATCGAGCCGACCGGCGTCGAGATGGTGGCCCAGCTGGTGTATTCGAAATGCTCGCCCGGCTTGAGCAGCGGCTGGTGGCCGACCACGCCGAGGCCGGCGACTTCCTGCGTGCCGTTGTCGCTGTCGGTGATGATCCAGTGGCGCGAGATCAGCTGCGCCGCCACTTCGCCGATGTTGTGGATGGTGATGGTGTAGGCGAAGGCATGGCGCCCGCGCTCAGGATCTGACTGGTCCGGCAGGTACTGGGTGCGTACCGAGACGGAGAAGGCGTACTCGCTCATCTTGGGCAGGGCCGGCGGCAGGCGGCCGGCAAGGGGAAATGGGTAGCCGCATTGTGCGGGATGGGCGCGGCACGGGCAAGAGCACCCGCAAGAGCACGGGCCCGGCGGGGCAGCGGTAGAATATAGCCCTTTCACAGCCTGGCCGTCCCGGGCAGCGCCCCGGGGCGCACGCCACGGCCCGCCGGACGTGTCCCCTCCGCCGCCAGCCCCAGGCATCGCGGCAGAGGCGCAAACAGCATTCATCCCCATCCTCGCCGCCATCGCCACCATGAGCACGCCCACTTTCCGCATCGCCCCGTCCATCCTGTCCGCCGACTTTGCCCGCCTGGGCGAGGAAGTGCGCCGCGTGACCGAGGCCGGCGCCGACTGGATCCACTTCGACGTGATGGACAACCATTACGTGCCCAACCTGACCGTGGGTCCGCTGGTGTGCGAGGCGATCCGCCCGCACGTGACCGCGCCGATCGACGTGCATCTGATGGTGCGCCCGGTGGACCGGATCATCCCGGACTTTGCCAAGGCAGGCGCCAATATCATCACCTTCCACCCGGAAGCCAGCGAGCACGTCGACCGCTCGCTCGCGCTGATCCGCGACAACGGCTGCCAGGCCGGCCTGGTGTTCAACCCGGCCACGCCGCTGCACCACCTGGATCACGTGATGGACCGCCTGGACGTAATCCTGCTGATGTCGGTCAACCCGGGCTTCGGCGGCCAGTCGTTTATCCCCGAGACCCTCAACAAGCTGCGCGCCGTGCGCCAGCGCATCGATGAATACAAGGCCCGCACCGGCCGCACCATCCTGCTGGAAGTGGACGGCGGCGTGAAGGTCGACAACATCGTCGAGATCGCCGCGGCCGGCGCGGATACCTTCGTGGCGGGCTCGGCCGTGTTCGGCAAGCCGGATGCGGACGGCGGCTACCGCGGCATCCTCTCGGCGCTGCGCGGCGAGCTGGCGAAGGTCGGTCCGCAGGTCGCCCAATGACCGCGGGCGTGGTCCTGCGCCGCACCGACTGGCGCGGCATCGAAGGCGTGATCGTCGACCTGGACGGCACCATGGTCGACACCGCGGGCGACTTCCACGCGTCGATCAACGCCATGCTGCTGGCGCTGGGCCGCCAGCACCCCAACCTGGGCCCGGTGGCGCCGATGTCCGAGCAGGAAATCATCAGCTACGTCGGCAAGGGCTCCGAGAACCTGATCCGGCGCGTGCTCGACGCGCGCTTCGCGCCGCTGCACGCCAACGGCCTGTTCGCCGATGCCTACGCGCTGTACGACCGCGAGTACATCCGCATCAACGGCCAGTTCTCGCAAGTCTACCCGGGCGTGCGCGAGGGGCTGGCGGCGATGAAGGCCGCCGGTTTGCGGCTGGCCTGCGTGACCAACAAGCCCTACAGCTTCACCGAGCCGCTGCTGGCCAAGACCGGGCTGGCGCCGTATTTCGAGCTGGTGTACGGCGGCGACGCCTTCGCGCTGCGCAAGCCGGACCCGTTCCCGCTGCTCAAGGTGGCGGAGGCATTCCGGCTGGAGCCGACGGCGATGGCGGCGCTGGGCGACTCGGAAAACGACGCCCAGGCGGCCCGCGCGGCCGGCATGGGTGTGCTGCTGGTGCCCTATGGTTACAACCATGGCAACCCTGTACAAGCCGTCGAGGCCGATGGTATAGTCGACTCCATTGCCCTCGCCGCAGAGCTGTTTGCGGCACACCGGGCAGGTCATCGATAACCGTCGATCCAGACCGGAATCCCTGAACATTCAATGTTTCTCAACCGCAAACGCATCTCTTCTGGCAGTGATCGGCAGGCTTGGCCCTGGCGTCGCTGGCGCGCCTCCCAACAGGCGTAAAGTGCGTTCGCGAGTCTGCTGACGAGCCCTCGACCCGAGGGCCTCGGCACACCGGCCCAGCTGCCGGGCATTCCCACCAAAACCCGCCGCAAGCCAGCGTAGCCGCCATATTCGTGTGCTACGTTTAGCTCAAGAACGCGCCGCACGCCCTCTCTCCGGCCGTGTGCAGTCTTGTCCGCAAGCTTCTTGCACCACGGTCCGCCACCGGGGCGGGTATCCCATACGCTCCAGCTTTATCTGCCGACAAGCGGCGCCGCGCCTGACCACCCGACGCGCAGCGCGGGCCGCACAAGAGGACCGACATGACCGAACTGGAATTCAAATCGCTGGCCGACCAGGGCTACAACCGCATCCCGCTGATCACCGAGGCCTTTGCCGACCTGGAAACGCCGCTGTCGCTGTACCTGAAGCTGGCCCAGTCGCAGACCCGCGGCGTCAACACCTTCCTGCTCGAATCGGTGGTGGGCGGCGAGCGTTTCGGACGTTTTTCGTTCATCGGCCTGCATGCCCGCACGCTGCTGCGCGCCTTCGGCAACCGCACCGAGGTGGTGACCGACGGCAAGGTGGTGGAAACCCACGAAGGCAACCCGCTCGATTTCATCGCCGAGTTCGAAAAGCGCTTCAAGGTGGCGCTGCGCCCCGGACTGCCCCGCTTCTGCGGCGGCCTGGCCGGCTACTTCGGCTACGACGCGGTGCGCTATATCGAGAAGAAGCTCGCCGGCACGCAGAAGCCCGATGACCTGAACCTGCCCGATATCCAGTTGCTGCTGTGCGAGGAGCTGGCCGTCATCGACAACCTGTCGGGCAAGCTCTACCTGATCGTCTACGCCGACCCGACCACGCCCGAGGCCTACCCTCGCGCCCGCCAGCGCCTGCGCGAGCTGCGCATGAAGCTGCGCCAGCCGGTGGACGTGCCGGTCACCAGCCCGTCGGTGCAGACCGAGGTCTACCGCGAGTTCGCCAAGGCCGACTACCTGGCCGCGGTGCACAAGGCCAAGGAATACATCATGGCCGGCGACATGATGCAAGTGCAGATCGGCCAGCGCCTGGTCAAACCTTACCGTGATGCGCCGCTGTCGCTGTACCGCGCGCTGCGCTCGCTGAACCCGTCGCCGTACATGTACTTCTACAACTTCGGCGACTTCCAGGTGGTGGGCGCCTCGCCGGAGATCCTGGTGCGCCAGGAGGAACGCAAGGTCGGCACCAATGGGGACACCCGCAGCGAACACATCGTCACCATCCGCCCGCTGGCCGGCACGCGCCCGCGCGGCAATACGCCGGAGAAGGACGCCCAGCTCGCCACCGAGCTGCTGCAGGATCCCAAGGAGATCGCCGAGCACGTGATGCTGATCGACCTGGCGCGCAACGATATCGGCCGCATCGCCGAGACCGGCTCGGTCAAGGTCACCGACAAGATGGTGATCGAGAAATACTCGCACGTGCAGCATATCGTCAGCTCGGTCGAAGGCACGCTGCGTGAAGGGATCAGCAATCTGGACGTGCTGCGCGCGACCTTCCCGGCCGGCACGCTGTCGGGCGCGCCCAAGGTCCATGCGATGGAGATCATCGACGAGCTCGAGCCGCGCAAGCGCGGCATCTACGGCGGCGCGGTGGGCTACCTGTCGTTCGGCGGCGAGATGGACCTGGCGATCGCGATCCGCACCGGCATCATCAAGGACGGCAACCTCTACGTGCAGGCCGCCGCCGGCATCGTCGCCGATTCGGACCCCGAAGCCGAATGGAGGGAAACCGAGGCCAAGGCACGCGCCGTGATCCGTGCCGCCGAGCAGGTCCAGGATGGCCTGGACTCCGACATCTGAGAGAACAGGAGACAGACGCCATGCTGCTGATGATCGACAACTACGATTCGTTCACCTACAACCTGGTCCAATACTTTGGCGAACTGGGCGTGGAAGTACGCACCTACCGCAACGACGAGATCACCGTCGAGGAGATCGAGGCGCTCAAGCCCGACCACATCTGCGTCTCGCCCGGCCCATGCAGCCCGAAGGAAGCCGGCATCTCGGTGGCGACGCTGCAGCACTTTGCCGGCAAGATCCCGCTGCTGGGCGTATGCCTGGGCCACCAGGCCATCGCCGAGGCCTTCGGCGGCAAGGTGATCCGCGCCAAGCACGTCATGCACGGCAAGGTCAGCACCATCGAGACCACGCAGCAAGGCGTGTTCGCCGGGCTGCCCAAGCACTTCGACGTGACGCGCTATCATTCCCTGGCGATCGAGCGCGAGACCCTGCCCGATTGCCTGGAGATCACCGCCTGGACCCCGGACGGCGAGATCATGGGCGTGCGCCACAAGACGCTCGCCGTGGAAGGCGTGCAGTTCCATCCCGAGTCGATCCTGTCCGAGCACGGCCATGCAATGCTGGCCAACTTCGTCAAGGCGCCGCGATGAGACTGCTCGATTCCGCACCCGCCAGCACGCATCACGCCCCGCAGACTTCCGATATTGAGAACGCCATGTCCATCACGCCGCAAGAAGCCCTGACGCGCTGCATCGAACACCGCGAGATCTTCCATGACGAGATGCTGCACCTGATGCGGCAGATCATGCAGGCGCAGATCTCGCCGGTGATGGCCGCCGCGATCCTGACCGGCCTGCGCGTAAAGAAGGAAACCATCGGCGAGATCTCCGCCGCCGCGCAGGTGATGCGCGAGTTCGCCAACAAGGTCCCAGTCAAGGACCGCGACAACTTCGTCGATATCGTCGGCACCGGCGGCGACGGCTCGCACACCTTCAATATCTCGACGGCGTCGATGTTCGTCGCGGCCGCCGCCGGCGCGAAGATCGCCAAGCACGGCAACCGTGGCGTCAGTTCCAAGTCGGGCAGCGCCGACGTGCTGGAGGCGCTGGGCGTGAATATCATGCTCACACCCGAGCAGGTCGGGCAGTGCATCGAAGAAACGGGCATCGGCTTCATGTTCGCGCCCACGCACCACCCGGCGATGAAGAATGTCGCGCCGATCCGCAAGGAAATGGGCGTGCGCACCATCTTCAATATCCTGGGCCCGCTGACCAACCCGGCCGACGCGCCCAACATCCTGATGGGCGTCTTCCACCCTGACCTGGTCGGCATCCAGGTGCGCGTGATGCAGCGCCTGGGCGCGAAGCACGCCATCGTGGTCTACGGTAAGGATGGGATGGACGAGGTCTCGCTCGGCGCCGCCACCTTGGTAGGCGAGCTCAAGGACGGCGAAGTGCGCGAGTACGAAATCCACCCCGAGGACTTCGGCCTGCAGATGATCTCCAACCGCGGCCTGAAGGTGGCCGATGCGGCCGAATCGAAGGAAATGCTGCTGGAGGCGCTGTCCAACGTGCCGGGCACGCCGCGCGAGATCGTTTCGCTGAACGCGGGCACGGCGCTGTATGCCGCCAACGTGGCCGACTCGGTCGAGGACGGCATCCGCCGCGCGCGTGAAGCCATTGCCAGCGGCGCGGCGCGTGAGAAGCTCGACAGGTTCGTTCGCGCCACGCAGCAATTCAAGGCCTGATCCACATTTTTCTGGCGGAAAGCCATATGTCCGACATCTTGCAAAAAATCCTGGCCGTGAAGGCCGACGAAGTGTCCGCCGCGCGCAAGAAGCGCGAACTGCCCAGCCTGCGCGCCGAGGCCGAGAGCCTGCGCAGCGAGGCCGGCCTGGCGCCGCGCGGCTTTGAGCGCGCGCTGCGCGAGAGGATCGCCGCCGGCCACGCCGGCGTGATCGCCGAGGTCAAGAAGGCATCGCCGTCAAAGGGCGTGCTGCGCGAGAACTTCGTGCCAGAGGCGATCGCCGAAAGCTACGCCGGCCACGGCGCCGCCTGCCTGTCTGTGCTGACTGACGTGAACTTCTTCCAGGGCCATGCGGACTACCTGAAGCGCGCCCGCGGCGCCTGCCCATTGCCTGCCCTGCGCAAGGACTTCATGGTCGACCTGTACCAGGTGTATGAAGCACGCACCTGGGGCGCCGACTGCATCCTGCTGATCGTGGCCGCACTGGACCCGGGCCTGATGGCCGACCTGGAAGCCTGCGCGCTTGAGCTCGGCATGGATGTGCTGGTGGAAGTGCATGGTGACGATGAGCTCGATGCCGCCCTGCGCCTGAAGACCCCGCTGCTGGGTGTGAACAACCGCAACCTGCGCACCTTTGAGGTGTCACTGGACAACACGCTGGACCTGTTGCCGCATATGCCGGCTGACAAGCTGGTGGTGACGGAATCGGGCATCCTCGGCCAGGCGGACGTAAAGCGCATGCGCGATGCCAACGTGCATGCGTTCCTGGTAGGTGAGGCGTTCATGCGGGCGCCGGATCCGGGGGTGGAGCTGGCGCGGTTGTTTGCCTGAGCGATGGCCCAGGAAATTGAACTCAAGCTGGCCGTCCCCGACGCCGCCCTCGCCCCGCTGGCCGCCTGGCTCGACGCCAACGGCACGCCACAGGGCGAAGCCACCCTGCTCAACGTCTACCTCGATACGCCGGAACGCGACCTGGCGCAGGCGCGCGCCGCGCTGCGGCTGCGCCGCAAGGGCTCGCAGTGGCTGCAGACGCTGAAGACCGCCGGCAGCAGCCAGGCAGGCCTGGCCACGCGCCATGAATGGGAAACCGAGATCGCTGGCGAAGCCATCGAACTGGAGCGCTTCCCCGCCGAAGCGCAGGCCGTACTGGCACCGCTGATCGGCCGGCTGGCCCCCGTGTTCCGCACCGACTTCGTCCGCCGCACCTGGCTGGTCAGCCAGGACGGCGCACGCATCGAGGCAGCACTCGACACCGGCACAATCACCGCACCGGCCAGTGCCGCGCAGGAACGCATCCAGGAACTCGAACTGGAATGGCTCGACGGCGACGCCACCCAGGCGGCCGGCGCCCTGCGCGCCTTTGCCGCACGGCTGGCCGGCATTGCAACGCTGGCGCCGTCCGATCTCAGCAAGGCCGCACGCGGCTACCACCTGGCAGGCATCGTCGAAGGCAAGGCGTCATAATCGCGTTTTTCCTCGCCCCGCTTTCCCAACGCATGCAAGCCGATCTCTTCGCCACCGACACCCACGCCCCCGGCGAGCCCGCGCCGACCGCCAGCCTGCAGGCCCAGGCCGACGCCCTGCCCGCCGCCTGGCGCGCGCTGCTCGATCCGTGCATCCAGGTGCCGGCGTGGCTGGAGCTGGCCGCCTTTGTCGATGGCGAGCGCGCCGCCGGCAAGCCGGTGTTCCCGCACCACGTCTTCCATGCGCTGCACCTGACGCCGCCCGACGCGGTCAAGGTGGTGATCCTGGGCCAGGACCCGTACCACGGCACCGGCTCGGTCGGCGGCGTGGAGATGCCGCAGGCGCACGGGCTGGCGTTCTCGGTGCCGGAGGGCATCAAGGTGCCGCCCAGCCTGCGCAATATCTTCAAGGAAATCGCCGCCGAGTTCGGCGCGGACGGCAACGGCCCGCCGCGCACGTCCGGCAACCTGGAAGGCTGGGCGCGCCAGGGCGTGCTGCTACTCAACACCGTGCTGACGGTCGAGCAAGGCCAGGCGGCGAGCCACGCCCGGCGCGGCTGGGAGGCGGTCACCGACTGCCTGATCCAGCATCTGGCAGCCAGCCGCCCGAACCTGGTGTTCATGCTGTGGGGCAGCCACGCGCAGGCCAAGAAGCCGCTGCTGGGCGACGGCCATTGCGTGCTGGAAGCGCCGCACCCGTCGCCGCTGTCGGCGCACCGCGGCTTCCTCGGCTGTGGCCACTTCCGCGAAGCCAACTGCTGGCTGGAGGCGCACGGCCGCGCGCCGGTCGAATGGACCGTCGCCTGAGCGCGACTCCCCAGGCTAAATTGTCGGCCGGAACTCGAAGCCGGCAAACTCCCCTTCCCCAGGCCCGACCTCGACGAGCGTCACGCGCGCCTCCGGCGGGCCCGTTTCCATCCACGCTTGCATCGCTTCGAGCTGTTTGACCGTGCCGTGCGCCATCACCTCTACCGTGCCGTCGACCCGGTTGCGCACCCAGCCACCCAGGCCGAGCTCGTCCGCCGCGTCGGCACAGGCGGCGCGGTAGCCCACGCCCTGCACGCGCCCATGCGCGACCATGCGCCAGGTTGCTTTCTTCATGGCCTTTCCCTTTGAGCGCACGCCGGCGGCGTACGCGAAGTGTCATCCACACCAAGTAAACTAGACCGCCATGCCGGGCGTTACCAAGGGATGCGCGCCGCCCGGCGTGAAGCCGGCGGCATGCGGGCTTTGCCATCGTCCGCCGGGCCGCGAACCGGAGCCGGGCCACAAGCCCTGGCCTCAAGCCGAGAAAGCCCGAGAAGCGCCCATGATGCCACCCACCGACCGCCGCGCGGCCCAGCCCGCCCCCGGCTACGACAGCCAGCTGCTGCGCGCGCCGCCGAACCGCTTCGACCTGGCGCTGCTGCCGATCATCCTGGCCGTGATCGTGATGATCGCGTTCGCCGCGCAGCAGATGAGCGCGCCGTTCCAGCCCGACCAGCAGTTGGCGGTGCACCTGGAGGTCGCCTACCTGCCCTATTACCTGATGCGCACCAGCATCCGCATGCTCGCGGCGCTGGCGGCGTCGCTGCTGTTCTCGCTGGCATTTGCCGCGCTGGCGTCGAAGAGCCGCACCGCCGAAAAGGTGCTGGTGCCGGCACTGGATATCCTGCAGTCGATCCCGGTACTGGGCTTCCTGTCGATCACCGTGACCGGCTTTATCGCGCTCTTCCCCGGCAGCCTGGCCGGCGTGGAATGCGCGGCGATCTTTGCGATCTTCACCTCGCAGGCCTGGAACATGGCGTTCAGCCTGTACCAGTCGTTCCGCACCATCCCGGGCGATTTGCTCGAAGCCGCGGCCATGTTCCGCTTGTCGCCGTGGCAGCGCTTCTGGCGGCTGGAAGTGCCGTTCGCCATGCCGGGCCTGCTGTGGAACATGATGATGTCGATGTCCGGCGGCTGGTTCTTCGTGGTGGCGTCCGAGGCGATCTCGGTGTCGGGCCACGATATCCGCCTGCCCGGCATCGGCTCCTACATCGCGCTGGCGATCCAGCAGCAAAACCTGGCCGCGATCGGCTGGGCGATCCTGGCCATGCTGGTCGGCATCCTGCTGTATGACCAGCTGCTGTTCCGCCCGCTGGTGGCATGGGCCGACCGCTTCCGCTTCGAGACGCTGGCGCAGGACAAGCTGCCGCAGTCATGGCTGCTGGACCTGCTGCGCCGCTCGGCGTGGGTCGGCGCGCTGCTGGCGCAGATGGCAGCGCTGGCCGCGCGCACCCTCGCCTGGGGCGGCCGCCGCCGTTCGCGTGGCGCGGTGCAGCCTGCCAACGCGAGCCGCGCGCAGTGGCTCGCCCGCGTGCGCGATGCCGTGATCGTGCTGGTGGCTCTCGCCGCGCTGCTGCGCGTGGGGTACTTTGTCCATAGCGAGGTGGGCTGGGCCGAGGTCGGGCATGTGCTGTGGCTCGGCACGCTGACCATGGTGCGCGTGGTCGTGCTGATCGCGCTGGCCGCGCTGGTGTGGGTACCGATCGGCATCCGCATCGGCCTGAACCCGGACCTGGCCCGCATCGCCCAGCCGGTGGTGCAGTTCCTGGCGGCCTTCCCGGCCAACCTGATGTTCCCGCTGGCGGTGATGCTGATCGCACGCTTCGGGCTCAATCCGGAAATCTGGCTGAGCCCGCTGCTGATCTTCGGCACGCAGTGGTACATCCTGTTCAACGTGGTCGCGGGCGCCTGCGGCATCCCGACGGAACTCAAGCTCGCGGCGCGCAACTTCGGACTGCGCGGCTGGCTGCTGTGGAAGCGCTTCCTGATCCCGGCCGTGTTCCCCAGCCTGCTGACCGGGCTGGTCACCGCTGCCGGCGGCTCGTGGAATGCGAGCATCGTGTCCGAGTATGTAACCTGGGGCGACCGCACCATCGTCGCCACGGGACTCGGCAGCTATATCGCCGAGACCACCGCGCGCGGCGACTTCCCGCGCATCGCGCTGGGCATCGGCGTGATGGCGCTGTTCGTGGTCGGCTTCAACCGGCTGCTGTGGAATCGCCTGTATCAACTCGCGCAAGAGCGCACCCGCTTTTAAGGCTCCAATGGCCGAGAACTTCAACCCAACTGCCGCCGCCCCTGCCGTGATCGAACTGCACGGCGTCGGCAAGATCTTCCGCACCGCCAGCCAGAGCGACCGCGCGGTGCTCGAAGGCGTCGACCTGACGCTGCGCGAGGGCGAGATCGTCGCCATGCTGGGCAAGTCCGGCTCGGGGAAGTCCACGCTGTTGCGCATCATGGCCGGTCTGGTCGGTGCCGATCGCGGCGAGGTGCGCTTTCGCGGCGAGCGTCTGGCCGGCACCGCCGAAGGCATCGCCATGGTGTTCCAGTCGTTCGCGCTGTTCCCGTGGCTGACGGTGCAGCAGAACGTGGAGCTGGGGCTCGAGGCGCAGGGCGTGCCCAGGGCCGAGCGCGAGCGCCGTGCCGAAGCCGCGATCGACATGATCGGGCTGGCCGGCTTCAACAGCGCACTGCCGCGCGAGCTGTCTGGCGGCATGCGCCAGCGGGTGGGCATTGCGCGCGCGCTGGTGACCGAGCCGGACCTGCTGCTGATGGACGAGGCCTTCTCCGCGCTGGACGTGCTGACCGGCGAGACCCTGCGCGACGAGATGCTCGAGCTGTGGGAAAGCGGCCGCGCCAATATCCGCAGCATCCTGATCGTCTCGCACAACATCGAAGAGGCGGTGATGATGGCTGACCGCATCGTCATCCTGTCGAGCGACCCGGGCCGCATCCGCGCCGAGGTGCCGGTATCCTTGCCGCGCCCGCGCAACCGCGACAGCGCGCAGGTGCGCGCGCTGGTCGACGAGATCTACGCGCTGATGACCGCCCCCGCTGCCGAAGCCCGCCTGCCGGCGCAAGCGCCTGCGCGCCAGATCGGCTACCGCCTGCCCGACGCCGACATCAGCCAGATGGAAGCCATCCTCGACCTGCTGTGCGAGGCGCCCTTCGACGGCCGCGCCGACCTGCCGCACCTGGCCGACGAAGCCGGCCTGACCGACGACGAACTGCTGCCCGCCTGCGAAGCGCTGCAGCTGGTGCGGCTGGTGTCGATCGAGCGCGGCGACATCACCGCCACCGAGGCGGGCCGCGCTTACTACGCAGCCGAGCCTCAGCAACGCAAGGCAATGTTCGGCAAGCAGTTGCTGGGCAACGTGGCGCTGACCGCGCATATCCGCCGCGAACTGGAAGCGAGCGAGGCGGGCGAGATCGGCGAGAAACAGGTGCTGCGCGAGCTGGAGCAGTTCCTCAAGCCCGCAGAAGCCGAGCGCGTGCTGAGCGTGGCGATCGGCTGGGGCCGCTACGGCGAAATCTACGAGTACCGCTACAACAGCGGCATGCTGACGCTGCCCGAGGACGAGATGCCAGAAGCGCAGGCAAACGGCGGTTGAGCCGCGCCGGGGCTAACCGCCTGCGCGCATCGCACGCCCGATGGCCCCGGTACGCAGCGCAATCTTGGCCGCATCCTCACGCAACGCGCGCAGGCGGCGCTCCAGCACCGCGTTGGCCGGGCGGCCGGTGGAGCTGGAGGTAAGACCAGCCGCGTCGCTCGATTCGCCGGCCGCGGCCGCCTGCACCAGCCCTTCGGTACGGCGCTTGTCGGCCGAGTCGGCCAGGCGCGCGCGGCGCTCGGCAGCGGCGTCTTCGGCGGCTTCGGCAACTGCTCCTGGCTCGGCAGCGTCCGCTGCTGCTCCGCTTGCCCTTGCGTCCGCCTCCTCCGTCGTCGGGGCCGCCTGCCTACGCTCGCCCGGCGCTGCCCGATTGCGAATAAAGCCCGCACCTTTGCCACCGCCGCGGTCATCCGCATGCAGCCGGTCGACGGCCAGCTGCAGACTGTGGCTGGCTGCCTCGGTAGCTTGCTCGATCGCGGCCTCCGCAGCCGGAATATCGAGCTCGTCATAATGCTGCCGCACCTGGATGCGCGCCGCCGCCACGTGCGCCGCCACCAGGTAGTTCTGCACGATAAAGCGGTTCAGGTTGTCCACCGCGCGGTGCCGGCTCTTGGGCTCGTCCAGCATGCGCTGGAACGACGAGATCAGCGCCGACAGGTGGTCCATGAACTGCTTGCGCTGCACGCGGTAGGCAAAATCGTCCTTGGCCCGGCGCAGCAGCAGGTCGCGCGTGGCGGCGATATAGCGGCGGTTGGCCTGCAGCACGCCCTCCACCAGCTTGGGGATGGCGCGGTACTCCCAGCTCGGCAGCACAAAGCTGAACAGCGAGGCGATAATGCCGCCGATCACCGTATCGACCAGCCGCTCGCCCGCCACCGTCGGGCTGCCCGGCATCAGCAGGTTGATCTGGATCAGCACCTGGATGCACGCGGCAATCGCGGTATAGCGGTACTTGATGGTGACGAACGCGGCGCTGGCCACCAGCGCCAGGAACAGCACGCCCAGCAGCACCAGCGGCTGGTGCACCACCTTCAGGATCCCGACCGCGACCACGCAGCCGATCAGCGTGCCGATCACGCGGTCGTTGTAGCGCTGCTTGGTCATGCTGAAGTTGGGCTTCAGGATGACGATGATGGTCAGCAGGATCCAGTAGCTGTGCGAGACATAGGGAAGATGGTTGGTGATCCACAGCCCCAGCGCCACCGCCATCGAGATCCGCAGCGCGAAGCGGAATGCCGGCGAGCGCCAGTTCAGGTTCTCGCGCAGCACGCCGAATTCATACTTCTGGCGCGTCAGGAACGGCGTCATGTCGGAGCCCGGCAGCACCTTGGCCGGCTCCACCGGCGTGCGCGAGGCCTCGTGCAACTGGCCGATCAGCGTGATTGCACCGCGGATCATGTCCAGCGTCTCGGCCAGCGCGGTCATCGCCGCCGGGTTGATGTGGTGGTGGCGCAGCTGCGCGATCTCGGCCTCGACCGCGCGCAACCCCTCGCGGTACTCCACCGTGGGGTACGAGGGGCGGCCGCGCGTGACCTCGTAGGCGATCTCTTCCACGTCCTTGCACATCAGGATCACCAGCCCGCGCAGGTGGTCCAGCACCGGCGTGCCGGCGAAGGTCTGGCGCAGCAGCGGGTAGTCGGTGTTGGTCGACAGGATGTACTCGTACAGGTCCAGCATGCGCAGGTGCACCTGCACCAGCAGCCCGTCGTGCGGGGTGCGGTTGCCGCGCAGCACCAGGTCGCGCGCGGCCTGCTGGCGCTCCGCCACCACGATCTGCTGGCGCACCAGCTGGTTGAACTGCGCCTCGTAGTCGTTGCCGGCGTCGTAGAAGCCGGCCTTGATCTCGAGGTAGCCGGCCAGCTCGTAGAGCGATTCGGCCAGCACCTGCTGCCTGGTACGGCGCTCGGTGATCCAGCTCACCAGCATCGCATAGCCGAGATAGGCCACTGCGCCGATGCTGAACAGCGCCGCATGCACCAGCGCGCGCTCCACCACGAAGTCCTCGTTGATCGTGAGCGTCATCACGAACAGCGCCGAGAACTGCAGCGGCAGCGTCTTGTTGCCGTACACCGTCATCATGGCGGCCATGAAGGTCACCAGCACCAGCACGAACGGCATCACGCGCGGGAACGGCGTGGTCAGCGCCACCACCAGCGTCACCACGCTGCACAGCAGCACGCTCGCCAGCATCTCGTTGAACTTGTGGTTCAGCGGGCTGGGCAGATCCATCAGGCTGGTGCACAGCGCGCCCATCGACACCACCATGGCGGTGGGCAGGTCGGTGAACTGCAGCGCGATCAGCGTGGCACCGATCACACCGGTGGCCGAGCGCAGACCCCGGTAGACGTAGTGCGAATACAGGAAGGTGCGGGGATCGTGCGCGTATTGCATGCAGCGGGGGCGGTTGCCTGCGGTGGCGGGTATTGCGTCGGGGTGCTACGTCACTGGCCCAGCCAGCGCGAGCGTGCCGCGTGCCGACCGCTCTCCAGCTTCACCTTGAACTGCGCCGCCGGCTCGCGCGCCAGCGTCACCGGCAGCACCTGCAGCTCGTCGCGACGGAAAGCGTGCAGCTCGACCCGATCGCCAGTGCGGTAGCGCGCCAGCAGCTTGTCGATCTGGCCGGGCGCGACGCGCAGGCCGTCGATGCCCACCAGCAGGTCGCCGGCGGACAGGCCCGCGGCCTGCGCCGCGCCGCCGTCGAACACCTGCGCCACGCGCACCCAGCCCTCGTCGCTCTTGACCTTGATGCCCAGCGCCGCGGTGCGCGCCGGCTTCTGCGCCTCGGCCTTGATGCCGATCGCCTTGAACAGCGCCGGCAGCGGCAGCTCCCCGGTGCCTTCGGTCAGCGAACGCAGCAGCGCGCCCAGGCGCAGGCCGGTGACTTCATCGAACAGCGCATAGACCTCGGCCTCGGTGACGCCGCGCTGCACCGCGCCCGACGCATAGAAGCCGCGCCCGTAGCGGCGCCACAGCGCGCGCATGATGTCGTCCAGCGAACGGCGCCCGCGGGTCTTCTCGCGAATGGTCAGGTCCAGCGCCAGTGCCACCAGCGAACCCTTGGTGTAGTAGCTGACGATGGCGTTGGGCGCATTCTCGTCCTGGCGGTAGTACTTGGTCCAGGCGTCGAACGAGCTTTCGGCCACGCTCTGCTTGGTGCGGCCGTTGCCGCGCAGTACGCCGTTCCAGGTCTTGGCCAGCATCTCGACGTACTGCTCGTCGGTGATGCAGCCGGAGCGCACCAGCACCAGGTCGTCGTAGTAGCTGGTGAAGCCCTCGAACAGCCACAGCAGCGGAGTGTAGGTTTCCTCCACCAGCCGGTATGGCACGAACGCGGCCGGCTTGATGCGCTTGACGTTCCAGGTGTGGAAATACTCGTGGCTGCACAGCCCGAGGAAGGTGCGGTAGCCCTCGCTGGTTTCGCTGTCGCCGCGCACCGGCAGGTCATTGCGCGCGCACATCAGCGCGGTGCTGGCGCGGTGCTCCAGGCCGCCGTAGCCGTCGGTGGTGACCATCGTCATGAAGACGTAGCGGCGGTTGCTGTCGAGGAACGGCGCCTGCGCGGTCTTGGGCTCGAACAGCCGGATCTGCGTCTCGCAGATGCGCTTCAGGTCGCGGCATACGCGCTCGATATCGAGTTGCGGCACGCGGCCGGTGAAGACCACATCGTGCTGCGCGCCGCAGGCGCGGAAGGTGGCGAGCTGGAAGGTGCCCATCTCGACGGGGTGGTCGACCAGCTCGTCATAGTCGGCCACCTGGTAGCGGCCAAAGCCGTAGCGTTTGGCGCCCTCGCGCCCCGGCGCTTCCGGCATTGCGGTGGCGACGCGCCAGTTGCGGTAGGCCTCGCCCGCTGGCGCGTGGATATCGACGGTACATGGCCGCTCGGCCTGCCCTTCCACGCACAGGAATACCGAGCTGGCGTTGAAGAAGCCGTGCGTGCTGTCCAGGTGCGCGGCGCGCACCGACAGGTCCCAGGCATAGACCTCGTAGCTCAGTGTCAGCGGGCCGTCGGCAATGCTGACGGGCGCGGCCTGCCAGCTCTGCTTGTCGAGCTTGGTCAACTCGACTTCGCGGCCGCCCGCATCGGCGCGGATGCGCACGATATTGCGGGCGAAGTCGCGGATCATGTAGCTGCCCGGGATCCAGGCCGGTAGCGAGAAGCGCTGGCCGGCGGGATCGGGCTCGCTCACCGTGACGGTGACGGCAAAGAGATGGGCTTCAGGCTGAAGCGGGGCGATGGCGTAGCGGATCGGCGTCATGGGCAGGATTGTAACGTCGGCGCTTGCAGGCAACGCCGACGCTGTTAAGCAAGGCGGCGCCGATCAGGTGCGATTCACATCCACCACCACACGCCCGCGCATGCCGCCTTCGACGATCTTGCGGCCGGCTTCGATCGCATCGCCCAGGCCGATCTCGCGCGTGATCGCGTTCAGGCGATCCGGCTCGAGATCGCCGGCCAGCCGTTCCCATGCGCGCTCGCGCAGCGGCATCGCCGCCATCACGCTGTCGATGCCGTGCAGCGTGATGCCGCGCAGGATGAAGGGCGCCACCGAGGCCGGGAAGTCCAGGCCCTGCGCCAGCCCGCACGCCGTTACCACGCCGCCGTAGCGCACCTGGGCGCAGGCATTGACCAAGGTGTGCGAGCCGACTGAATCCACCACCGCGGCCCAGCGTTCCTTTTGCAGCGGCTTGCCGGGCGCCGACAGCTCGGCACGGTCGATCACCTCGTCGGCGCCGAGCGCCTTCAGGAAATCGGCCTCGCTGGTCTTGCCGGTCGACGCCACCACCTTGTAGCCGAGCTTGCTCAGCACCGAGATCGCCACCGAACCCACGCCGCCCGAAGCGCCGGTCACCAGCACCTCGCCGTCGCCCGGCCGCACCGGGCCGTTGACGCCGCCGCGCTCCAGCGCCAGCACAGACAGCATGGCGGTATAGCCCGCAGTGCCGATCGCCATGGCCTGGCGCGTGGTGAAGGCATCGGGCAGGCGCACCAGCCAGTCGCCCTTCAGGCGCGCGCGCTGTGCCAGGCAGCCCCAGTGCGTCTCGCCCACGCCATAGCCGTTGAGCACCACCTTGTCGCCGGCTTTCCAGCGCGGGTGCGAGGACTCCAGCACCGTGCCGGCGCCGTCGATGCCCGCCACCATCGGCCACTTGCGCACCACCGGTGAGCGGCCGGTGATGGCCAGCCCGTCCTTGAAGTTGATGGTGGAGTAGTCGATGGCGACCAGCACGTCGCCCTCGGCCGGCAGCTGCGCTTCTTCGAGCGTGGCGATATTCGCCTGCGTGGCGCCGTCGGTCTGGGTCAGCAGCAATGCCTGGAAGGTCATGGTGTCTCCTTGTCGCCTAGCGGCGATCGCTCGGGATGATGGGAAGGCGGAAAGCACAACGGCCGGACAAGCCGGCCGTCGATCGAGCCGGCGCAGGTCCGGCGCGGGGTTATTTCTTGATGCTGGCGAGCTTGCGTTCCAGCGTGGCGACGTCGGCCGCGCCCGGGATGCGCGTGCCGTCGGTGAAGAACACCGCCGGCGTGCCGGTCACGTTCATGCTGTGGCCCAGCGCCAGGTTTTCTTGCAGCGGCGTCTGGCAGCTGCCGTTGCCGGTCAGCGCCACCTGCTTGAGCATCCAGTCGCGCCATGCCTTGGTGCGGTCGGACGCGCACCAGACCTGCTTGGCCTTGGTTTCCGAATCCGGCGACAGCACCGGGTACAGGAAGGTGTACACGGTGATGTTGTCCATCTGCTGGAAGGTCTGCTCGATGCGCTTGCAGTAGCCACAGTTAGGATCCGAGAACACCGCGATCTGGCGGCTGCCGTCGCCCTTGGTCCACTTGATCGCGCGCGCCAGCGGCAGGTCGGACCACTTGATGCGGTTGATCTCCGCCATCCGCTCCTCGGTCAGGTTGGTGCCGGTGCGGGTGTCGATCAGCTCGCCGTTCAGGATGTAGCGGCCCGATGCGTCTGTATAGACCACCTGGCCGCCGATATTGGCCTCGAACAGGCCGGGCACCGGCGTCTTGCTCACGCTCTTCACTTCGGCGCGGCCGCCCAGCACCTTCTGCAGCGATTCCTTGATGCGGTCGGTGCCGGGTTCGCCCGCGGCCATGGCGTGCAGCGCAAAACCCGCCGCGGCCAGCCCGCCGGCAATGGCTGTGGTCCAGGCAGGGTGGCGACGCAGGAATTGGAACATGTGGACTCCAGAGTGTTCGGTAGAGAGATCGGGGCGCAGGTTTGACTTTCGTCAGCCTAGCGCGTGGCCGATCAGAAAGCGCTTGAGCAGCGACTGGCCGCCCACCGCGCGCATGCCGGTATTGCGCACCACGCGGGCCACGCCGCCGGGTAGTGAGAACAGGCGGTGCAGCCCGTCCGTGGCCGCCGTCAGTGACAACAGGTCCGTGGCGCGCGCGCGCTCGTAGCGGCGCAGCAGGCGCAGGTCGCCCTCGCTGCGGAAAGGTTCTTTGTCGGCCATCACGCGGCCAAGTTCCGCGACATCGCGCAGGCCCAGGTTCATGCCCTGGCCGGCGAGCGGATGCACCACGTGGGCGGCATCGCCCACCAGCGCCACGTGCGGCTGCACGAAGTGTTCGGCCCGCTGCAGCACCAGCGGAAAGCCCTGCGCCGGCGTCACGCAGCGCAGCGCGCCGAACTGCGCGCCAACCGCGCCGGTGGCGCCTTGCATTACCGTGGCGGCGAGCGCCTCCGGCGACAGTGCGAGCAGGTCGCGGGCATGGGCTTCGTCGGCCGACCAGACCATCGACACATGGTTGCCCGGCAACGGCAGCATCGCCAGCACTTCGCCGTTGGCGGGCTCCTCGTCGGCCATCAGCTTTTCCGGGGCGCCCAGGAACCACTGCCACGCGGTCTCATGGTGCGGGCGCTCGCAGGCAAAGTTGGCGACCACGCCGAGTTGCCGGTACTTGCGCGTCGTCACGCCGATATGGCACTGCTGGCGCAGCCAGGAGCGCGCGCCGTCGGCGCCGATCGCGCAGGCGGTGCGCAGCTTGGTCCCGTTGTCCAGCGTCAGCGTGACGCCGTCCGGATCGCGCTCGAATGCGGTGGCGGTGCCATCGTGCCAGGTCACCTGGTGCTGGAAGCCCAGCGCAGTGTCCAGCGCGCGCTCGACATGGCTGGATTCAATGATCCACGCCAGCTGCGGCACCGCGGCGGCATAGGCCGAGAAATGCAGGTCCCCGTCCAGGCTGGGCGTGGTCTCGGCGGCGCTGACGTCGCCGAACACGCGCATGTCGCGCACCGGCTGGATCCGCGCCGGGTCCAGCGCCTCCCACACGCGCATGCGCTCCAGCAGCGCCTGCGAACTGGCCGAGAAGGCATAGATGCGACTGTCCCAGTCGTCCGGCGCGGCCGCCGCGCGGCCGCTGGCCCTGGGCGGCTTCGGCGCGACCAGCGCCACGTCCATGCCCTGCTGGGCAAGCAACAGGGCGCAGGACTTGCCGACGATGCCGCCGCCGACGACGACAACCTGGAAAGCCAAGGCAGTTTGAGCGGAGGGGCGCGCTGCGGGGCGCGCGGACGCGTTGGATCGGGTCATGGCTGGATTATAGCCACGTCACTCCGGGCCTCGCCCTGCGCCGCGCAGCGCCGGTCAGGCCGGCCAACCCCGCCGATGGCGGGGCGCCCATCCGCTAGAATATGGGTTTTGCCATTTCCCGCCTGACACCATGAGCCTCCAATGCGGCATCGTCGGCCTGCCTAACGTCGGCAAGTCCACGCTGTTCAATGCCCTGACCAAGGCCGGCATCGCCGCCGAAAACTACCCGTTCTGCACGATCGAACCCAACGTGGGCGTGGTCGAAGTGCCGGATTCGAGGCTCGCCAAGCTGGCGGAGATCGTCAAACCCGAGCGCATCCTGCCGGCCACGGTCGAGTTCGTCGACATCGCCGGCCTGGTGGCGGGCGCCTCCAAGGGCGAAGGCCTGGGCAACCAGTTCCTCGCCAACATCCGTGAATGCGACGCCATCACCCACGTGGTGCGCTGCTTCGAGGATGACAACGTGATCCACGTGTCAGGCAGGGTGCATCCGCTGTCGGACATCGAAGTGATCAACACCGAACTCGCGCTGGCCGACCTCGCCACCGTGGAGAAGGCCCTGGCCCGCTACGTCAAGCCGGCCCGCGCCGGCGACAAGGAAGCCCAGCGCCTGGTCGCCGTGCTGGAAAAGGCGCAAGCCGTGCTTGACCAGGCCAAGGCCGTGCGCACGCTCGACCTGGCCCCGGAGGAGTGGGAGGCCATCCGCCCGTTCTGCCTGATCACCGCCAAGCCGACCATGTATGTGGCCAACGTGCGTGAAGACGGGTTCGAAAACAATCCACACCTGGACGCGGTGCGCGAGCACGCCAAGCAGACCGATTCGCCGGTGGTGGCGGTGTGTGCTGCCATCGAGGCCGAGATCGCTGATCTGGACGATGCTGATAAGGCCGAGTTCCTGGCGGACCTGGGCATGGAAGAACCCGGCCTGGACCGCGTGATTCGTGCGGGCTTCAAGCTGCTGGGGCTGCAAACCTACTTCACCGCTGGCGTGAAGGAAGTGCGCGCCTGGACGATCCATGTTGGCGACACGGCGCCCAAGGCAGCAGGCGTGATCCACACCGATTTTGAGCGCGGCTTCATTCGCGCCCAGACCATCGCCTACGACGACTACATTGCCTTCAAGGGCGAGACCGGCGCGAAGGAAGCCGGCAAGATGCGCGCCGAAGGCAAGGAGTACGTGGTGAAGGATGGGGATGTGATGAACTTCCTGTTCAACGTCTGATCTTCACCCGATCGCATGAAAAAGCCCGCAGCACTGCGGGCTTTTTCATTTTCAGTCTCCGGTGGGACGGCGTACCACTCACAATCTCTCCAGCCCCTTCCCCCGCAACCCCACCAGCAACGCCTGCCCATCCGCCCCCACGCGGAATTCCCCATACTCCGCCCGCGCAAAGCGCTCGCCCTGCCCCTCCTGGAAGAAATACGCGTCCGTCGACACCTGCACCTGCGTAGCGCCCCAGCGCGACCGGGCGATCTGGTAGCGAAGCAGCTGTTCCCCTGCCGCAAGCGCCTCGCCGTGATACACCCGCACGAAGCCGGCTACGCCCTGTGCATCGCGGCGGATCACCGCCACGCCGTCGCGTGGCGGTTGCTTGCCTTGCATCTGCACCGCGCGTATCTGGTTGCCGATATCAAAGTTCAGCGCCATGTAGTCGCCTTGCATCAGCGAGCGCGGGTCGACCGGGGCGAGCTTGAGGTAGACGGTGTCGCCACGCGCCAGCAGGCGTTCCTTGCCAGCGATGCCAACGGCGGCCAATGCCAGCGTCAGGGCCCAGGCAATTAATATCCATCGTTTCATGCGAACTCCCTGCCGGTGCGGCTGCGCATCAGCCAATAGCGGCCGGCCAGCAGCAGCACCCCAGCGGCGGCGAGCGTTGCGGATTTGGCCAGCAGCGTCCAGTGCAGCGACGTGTAGTACCAGACAAAGCCGATGGCGATGGTGGCGACACCCAGGCCGAGCCACGGCATCGACGCCCGGCGCAGCGCCAGGCCGAGCGCCAGCACGCCGGCCACGACCGCCGGCGCAGCCGCCATCAGCGCGCCGAAGGCCACCACGCCGACTAGCACGCCGCCCTGCATCGCGAGGGGGACCGCCAGCCGGCGGCATTCCGCCAGCGCAAATCCGGCCAGCACCAGCGTGGCCAGTCCGCCCGCGATCCAATGCGCCGCAGAAAGCCGCCCGGCTTCGGGGGCGGCGAGCCAGGCAAGCGGATGGCTCATCCCCGTCACCACCAAGGCGACGGCCAGCGCGAACAACAGCGTGGCATCGGCCAGCGGCTCCAGCAGGGTGTGCCGGCCCGCCGCGCACAGGCGCGCTTCGGCCAGCGTGAAACCGGTCGCCAGCGCACAGGCCACCGGCACCAGCCAGCCGAGCGACCACGTCAGCATCAGCCATTCATGCCGCGCGCCGCCGGACAGCACGATATGCACGGCGCCTGCGAGCCCGATCCATACGCCCAGCCCGGACAGCAGCCGATGCAGCCGGTTGGGCACCATCAAGGCCAGCAAAGCCTCGAACAGCGCCAGGCCCGCCCAGAAGCCGGCGGAATCCGCCACGCGCGTGAAGCTGAGCGCCTCGGCCACGCCGTAGACGGCCAGGCCCTGCCCACTCAGACTCACCGCCAGCGCAAACTGCCCGGCTGCAATGCCCCCGCGGCGCCAGTACAGTAGCGCGGCCAGCGCGATCATGGCGAGGCCCGTCACCACCATCGCAGCCGCGTTCTCGCGCGCGGCGACGAAGACCGTGCCGACCAGGAAGAGCTGGAAGAACAAGGCGCCGAGCCAGCCGGCCGCGCCCATCAGGCAGCGCACCGCCCAAGGCGTGTGGGTGTGCTGAGGCTGCTCGCCCTGCACTTCGCCGCGTGCGGCCAGTTCTTGCCAGAGCCGCCTTTCAGTCTGCAAAGCGGTGCTCATGCCTGCTCCAGTTGGGATCGATAGGCCCGCATCAGCCAGGCCGCCGCGCCGGCCGCGAGGCCGATGGTCACCAGCCCGAGCAGCAGGAAGGCGTCGAAGTCTGCCTTGCCTTCGAACAGCACCTTGCCGAGCGCGGCCACCGCCAGCACGATGCCGGTCAGGCAGGCCAGGCTCAGCACTACGATGTCGAAGACACGCTGGCGGTACCACCAGATCAGCGCGGCCAGCACCACCACGGCCAGCACAAACGATGCGCCATCGAAGCGGCTGCCCAGCAGGCTCGATAACCCCAGCCAGCCGGCATGCGTACATGCCAGCGCAGCCAGCATGCGGGCGCCGGTCTGGCCCCGGAAGCCCAGCGCCGGCGCCTTCGCGCACAGCAGATGCCACAACGCCATCTGCAGCAGCACCGCGCCCAGCAGCCACAGCGTGGCCGTGCGCACGAAGCGCGCATCGAACAGAAGCGCAAATATCCCATCCACGCCGAAGCGGATGCTGAAGTAGCGCAGCAGCGCCAGGTTGCCCACCACGATCACGAGCCACCAGTGCGGCGCCGCGCGCGCGGCCAGCGCCCACGGCACCGCCAGCAGCGCCCACAGTGCGAACAACTGCCAGGCATCGGCGCCAGTCTGGTAGGTCTGCCCGATCACGGCCAGCAGCACGCCGGCGACTACCTGCGCGCCGCCCAGCGCGGCCTGGCCCGCCTTGTCGCCGTCCGGGCGCAGCCAGGCGAAGCCGGCCAGCAGGCTGATGGCGGCGGCCAGCAGGGCGAATTTGGAGAACTTGTGGAGGTCCTGCCAGTTGAAGGCAAAGAAAACGATCAGGCCGGCGCACAGCAACGCCGTGCCCAGCGCCATCAAGGCCTGGTCGAGCCAGCGGCGCCAGTCGGCCGCGACCGGTTCGGTGCGCCCCCAGAGTCCGGCCACGCCCGCGGGGCCGAGCCGCCTCAGAGCACGCCAGTCGGCCAGTGCCCGGCGGATGGCGCGCCGTTCGCCGTTTGCCACGGTGGGTGTGACTTGCATGCTCGCCCTTGTGTACTGGGGATGTCGTGGGGACTTTAGCAAAGCGATGCCGGGACCGCACCTGTCCTGTGGGAGGGGGTCGCGGCGCACCAGGGGAGTCGCGCTTTGCCACGCTGCAACGGGCCGGTATGCTGTGTCTTTTCCTTCGCCACCCCGCTCCATGACCCTCGGAATCCTTGCCGCCATCCACGATGAAGTCGATGGCCTGGTGGCCGCCATGCGCCATGACGACAGCCGCGCCACGGTGCACACCATCGGCATGCGCGACTACTACGCCGGCCACCTGTACGGCCAGCCGTGCGTGCTGGTGCTGGCGCGCATGGGCAAGGTAGCGGCGTCGGCGACCACGGTCACGCTGATCCGCGAGTTCGGCGCAACCCAGATCGTCTTTACCGGGCTCGCGGGCGGCATCGCTGCACATACCGATGTGGGCGATATCGTCATCGCCGACCGCACCATCCAGCACGACCTGGACGCGCGACCGTTCTTTGGCCGCCATGAGGTGCCGCTGCTGGACCGCGCCGAGTTCCCGACCGACCCGGCGCTGACCGCCGAACTGCAAGCCGCCGCGGCGGACTTCCTGCGGCTGGACCTGCCGACCGAGGTGCCACACGATGTGCTGGAGCGCTTCGGGGTGGCGTCGCCGGCGTTGCACCGGGGCATGATCGCCAGCGGCGACCAGTTCATCGGCTCGCCGGCCGCGGTCGCGGAACTGCGCGAGCGCCTGCCCGGGCTGCTGGCGGTGGAGATGGAAGGCGCCGCGGTGGCGCAGGTTTGCCACGAATACGGCGTGCCTTATGCCGTGATGCGGACCATCTCGGACCGTGCCGACGACAGCGCGCATGTGGACTTCGCGGCATTCCTGAAGGATGTGGCAAGCCACTATTCCAGCGGCGTGCTGCGGCGCCTGCTGGCCGCAAGGGCGAAAGAGCAGACGTCGGGTGCTGCCTGACCGGGATCAAACAGCATGCAGATTGCGACCCGGCAGTCAGTTCTGTTTTTACCGTCCGCGCGGCCGGACCGCGCCCCAGAACCCAACCAGCAGCGCCGCGCCGGCAATCACCGCCAGCCAGCTGCTGAGCTGCCCGTCGATAAACAGATGCAGCGCCCGGCCGCCGTAGAAAGCGGCCGCCGCACCCGCCGCGCCCAGCACCAGCGCGGCCGGCAGCGTCACCACGCGCCCCGCCGGATGCAGCCGGCGCGCCGCCAGCCCCACCAGCAAACCCACGATCAAGGTGCCCAGCATCCCCATCTCCAGTGTTGTACGAATCACAGCCACAAGGGGCTGCGGCGTAACGATACTGCAATCGGCGGCCGCTGCCTGCCACGCGCTGAGGCGCCATGCCTGCAAATAGCGATGCCGGCGGTATAATGGCATCCGGTCCGGCCACGCTTCGGACCGCACCTGTCCCCAACAAATGCAACTGCTCGCGATCGGCATCAATCACACGACGGCACCTGTCTCGCTGCGCGAGCGGGTGGCGTTTCCGCTCGAGCAGATCAAACCCGCGCTCGGCGCGCTGCGCTCGCACCTGTCGGGGCGCAGCGGCACCGAAGCCGCCATCCTCTCCACCTGCAACCGCACCGAGATCTATTGCGCGACCGACGTCCTGACGCCGGGCACGGATGGATTCGAGCACACCTTGCGCTGGCTGTCGCAGCATCACAACGTGCCCGCCGGTGAACTGGCGCCGCACCTGTACGCGCTGCCGCAGTCGGAGGCCGTGCGCCATGCCTTCCGCGTGGCCAGCGGGCTGGATTCGATGGTGCTGGGCGAAACCCAGATCCTGGGCCAGCTCAAGGACGCCGTGCGCACCGCCGGCGAGGCGGGCTCGCTTGGGACGTACCTGAACCAGCTGTTCCAGCGCACCTTCGCGGTGGCCAAGGAAGTGCGCGGCCAGACCGAGATCGGCGCGCATTCGGTGTCGATGGCCGCAGCCGCGGTGCGGCTGGCGCAGCGTATCTTTGAAAGCGTCTCGACCCAGCGCGTGCTGTTTATCGGCGCGGGCGAGATGATCGAGCTGTGCGCGACGCACTTCGCCGCCCAGCAGCCGCGCCAGATCGTGGTGGCCAACCGCACCGTCGAGCGCGGCGAGAAGCTGGCCGAGCAGCTCTCCGGCCAGGGCCTGACCACGCAGGCGATCCGCCTGACGGACCTGGGCGAGCGCCTGCATGAGTTCGATATCGTGGTGTCCTGCACCGCCAGCTCGCTGCCGATCATCGGCCTGGGCGCGGTGGAGCGCGCGGTCAAGCGCCGCAAGCACCGCCCGATCATGATGGTCGACCTGGCCGTGCCGCGCGACGTCGAGCCCGAAGTCGCACGCCTGGATGACGTCTTCCTGTACACCGTCGACGATCTCGGCGCGATCGTGCGCGAGGGCAATGCCCAGCGCCAGGCCGCAGTCGCGCAGGCCGAGGCCATCATCGAAAGCCGGGTGCAGAACTTCATGCACTGGCTGGAAACCCGCAGCGTGGTGCCCGTCATCCGCGAACTGCAGACCAGTGGCGAGGCCATCCGCCAGGCCGAGCTGGAACGCGCGCGCCGCATGCTGGCGCGTGGCGACGATCCTGAAGCGGTGCTCGAGGCCCTGTCCGGCGCGCTGACCCGCAAGTTCCTGCACGGCCCCACCCACGCGCTGAACCACACCCAGGGCGAGGACCGCGAGGCGCTGCTGCGCCTGGTGCCGGGCCTGTTCCGCCACAGCAGCCACTCCGAGCGCTAGCCGCTCTGCCCTTGCGCCGCGCGCCCTGCCGCGCCGCACGCCGCCGCCCGTCCGCGGGCAGCCCCGGCCCTCCGGCCCACCTCTTTCCCCCGCACCCGATGAAAGCCAGCATGCTTGCCAAGCTCGACCAACTGGCCGAGCGACTCGACGAAGTCAACGCCCTGCTCGCGCGCGAAGACGCCACCGCCAAGATCGACCAGTACCGCAAGCTCAGCCGCGAGCATGCCGAGCTGTCGCCGGTGGCCGAGCAGTATGGCGAGTACCGCCAGGCGCAGGATGACCTGGCCACGGCGCAGGCGCTGCTGGACGATCCGGAGATGAAGGACTTTGCCGCCGACGAGATCGCCAGCGCCCGCGCGCGGCTCGAAGCGCTCGAAGCCAGCCTGCAGCGCCTGCTGCTGCCCAAGGATCCCAACGACGACCGCAACCTCCTGCTGGAAATCCGCGCCGGCACCGGCGGCGAGGAAAGCGCGCTGTTCGCCGCCGATCTGCTGCGGATGTACACGCGCTACGCCGAACGCCATCGCTGGCAGGTGGAGGTGATGAGCGAGTCCGAATCGGACCTGGGCGGCTACAAGGAGGTGATCGTGCGGATCGCCGGTGATGCGGCGTTTTCCAAGCTCAAGTTCGAGTCCGGCGGCCACCGCGTGCAGCGCGTGCCGGCCACCGAGGCGCAGGGCCGCATCCACACCTCGGCCTGCACCGTCGCGGTGATGCCTGAAGCCGATGAAGTCGGCGAGGTCGAAATCAACCCGGCGGACCTGCGCATCGACACCTTCCGTGCCTCGGGCGCGGGCGGCCAGCACGTCAACAAGACCGACTCGGCCGTGCGCCTGACCCACCTGCCGACCGGCATCGTGGTCGAGTGCCAGGACGACCGCAGCCAGCACCGCAACAAAGACAAGGCGATGAAGGTGCTGGCCGCGCGCATTAAGGACATGCAGACGCGCGCCGCACAGGCCAAGGAGGCCAGCACGCGGCGCAATCTGATCGGCTCGGGCGACCGCAGCGACCGCATCCGCACCTACAACTTCCCGCAGGGGCGCGTGACTGACCACCGCATCAACCTGACGTTGTACAAGATCGACATGGTCATGGACGGCGACCTCGACGAACTGCTGTCGGCGCTGTCGGCGGAGCACCAGGCCGACCAGTTGGCGGCGCTCGGAGGGGACGTTTAAGTCACCCGTGTAACTGTTCCGCCATCAACCGCGCGTAAAGTCGCCGATATAGTTGTATTTCTTGTAAATGCTTGAAACAGCACTAGCAGCGTAAAAGGCCCTGTCTATAATCGATTTCGACCGGCAAACGGAGAAGGTGCCGGGTGAATCTCTCCCGAAAACATACCCAAGGACGAAATCATGAAAAAGCTGCTCGCACTGTTGATGATCACCGCGGCGATGGCCGCTTGCAGCAAGAAGGAAGAAGCCCCGGCCGCCTCCAGCGCCGACAGCGCCATGCAAAGCGCGGCTGAATCCGCCAAGGCCGCCGCCAGCGACGCCGCCGCTGCAGCCAGCAGTGCCGCAGACGCCGCCAAGGCCGCTGCCAACGACGCCGCCTCCAGCGCTTCGGCCGCTGCCGAGAAGGCCAAGGTCGAAGCCGGCAACGCCATGGAGAACGCCAAGCAGGCTGCCAAGGACGCGGTCAACGCCAGCGCCGACAAGGCCAAGGACGCGGTCAATAAGTAATCGTCCCGGCGGGGGCTTCAGGCCGCCGCCGTCAATCTGGCGGTACACTTGGCGCCAAGCCGGAAGTCCCGCCACAAAGCCCCACCAGGCATTGCGCCGGTGGGGTTTTTTATGGCCGGCAACAGAACCGTCCCTGCCTCCAGATGTCCTCCCCCAACTCCGCCGCACTGCCGGCGACGCCGACGCTGCGCGAAGCCCAGACCCTGGCTGCCATGACCGGCCTGCCGGCGCTGGAAGCGCGCATGCTGCTGACGCACGTCACCGGGCTGAACCGCACCCAGCTGATCACGCGCGACACCGACACCCTCACCATCGCCCAGCGCGACGCCTTTGCCACGCTGCTGGCGCGGCGCCTGGCCGGCGAGCCGATGGCCTATCTGATCGGCGAGCGTGAATTCTTCGGCCGCAAGTTCCGCGTCACGCCCGATGTCCTGATCCCGCGGCCCGATACCGAGATCGCGGCGGAAGCGGCGCTGGCCCGGCTGGCCGACGTGCCGCACCCGCAGGTGCTGGACCTGGGCACGGGCTCGGGCATCCTGGCCGTCACGCTGGCGCGCGAGCGCCGCGATGCACAGGTGTGGGCCACCGATATCTCGCCCGGTGCGTTGATGGTGGCGCAGGACAACGCCAGCGCACTCGGCGCGGACCGCATCCACTTCCTGGTCTCGGACTGGTATGGGGCGCTGCCGCCGGGCCTGCGCTTTCACCTGATCATCAGCAACCCGCCCTATATCGCCGCGGGCGACCCGCACCTGGCCGAGGGCGACCTGCGCTTCGAGCCGATCGACGCGCTGACCGACCACGAGGACGGCCTGTCCGACCTGCGCGCCATCGTCGGCGGCGCCGGCGCGCGGCTGCTGCCCGGCGGCTGGCTGCTGATGGAACATGGCTTCGACCAGGCGCAGGCCACCCGCAAGCTGCTGGAAGCCGCCGGCTTCACCGAAGTCTTCACCGCGCGCGACCTGGCGGGGCAGGAACGCTGCACCGGCGGGCGCTGGCCCCGAACACCGGCCTGAGGCCGGCCTGAAGCGCGGCGGCGATTCCGGGTAAAATCTCCGGCAAAACAGATCTCCGCCGTGCGGCTGGCCGCGCGGCATCCCATTCTCCCCAGGCGGCGCCCGCGCAACGGTCCCGCCCAACCGAAAAGCAAACCATGAGCGACGTGCAGCAAAAGATCGACCAGATCGTCAAGGGCAACCCGGTGGTCCTGTTCATGAAGGGCACCGCGCAGTTCCCGATGTGCGGCTTCTCGGGCCGCGCCATCCAGATCCTGAAGGCCTGCGGCGTGGACGCGCCGACCACGGTCAACGTGCTGGACGATGAAGGCATCCGCCAGGGTATCAAGGAATACGCCAACTGGCCCACCATCCCGCAGCTCTACGTGAACGGCGAGTTCATCGGCGGCTCGGACATCATGATGGAGATGTACCAGAACGGCGAGCTGCAAACCCTGCTGAAGGGCTGAGCCCGCCATGCCCGTGACCGGCGCCCCGCCGCAGCGGCTGATCGTCGCCATCACGGGCGCCACCGGCGCCATCTACGGCGTGCGCCTGCTGCAGGTGCTGCGCGCGGCGCCGTCGGTGGAAACGCACCTGCTGATTTCTCCCGCGGGCGTGATGAACCTGCAGCACGAGCTGGATATCAGCCGTGCCGAGGTGGAAGCGCTCGCCGGCGTCGTGCACAACGTGCGCGATATCGGCGCCACCATCGCCAGCGGCTCGTTCCGCGCGCATGCGATGGTGGTGGCCCCCTGCTCGATGCGCACGCTCGCCGCGATCGCGCACGGCCTCTCCGACAACCTGATCACGCGCGCAGCCGACGTCACGCTCAAGGAGCGGCGCAAGCTGGTTTTGATGGTCAGGGAAACGCCGCTGAACCTGGCGCATCTGCGCAATATGACGGCGGTGACGGAAATGGGCGGGATCGTGTTCCCGCCGGTGCCGGGCTTCTACCAGAAGCCGCAAAGCATTGCCGAACTGGTCGATCATACGGTCGGCCGCGTGCTGGACCTGGTCGACCTGCCCGAGATCGGCCAGACGCTCACGCCCAGCTGGGGCGGACTGAATGCCCGTCCCGGTGACGCGGCAGGCGGCAACTGAACGCTGCTGCCGGGCTCCCTGCCGTTGCTTCAATCCACTGCTTCAAATCCTTCTACGCTGCTGCATACTCCGGCTAACCACTGTCATTACCAGCGACGATAGCCGCGGCCATAGTAGCCGTAGCCGCCGTAGTAGTACGGCCGGGGCGCGACGACCACTGGCGCGGGCGCGACATACACGGGCGCCGGGCCTAGCGCAGGGCCGGCGGGGGTGGGATAGACGGCGCAGCCGCCCAGCAGGGTGACTGACGCCGCCGCGGCGGCCAGTCCAATCGTCAGTATTTTCATGGTTTCGTCCTTGGGGTCGAATCGGGCATGTGCCTGCCCTGCTGACGTTATACGGGCTCGCCGCGTAATACGGCGTCAAAGGCATGTAAGGCTTGTTACCGTTCCCTACGGAAACGTCGTGGCGACCCCTGGACCCATTCAGATCTCGAACCTTACCCCCTGTGCCAGCGGCAACGAATCGCCATAGTTGACCGTATTGGTCGCCCTGCGCATATACCCCTTCCACGCATCCGACCCTGACTCGCGCCCGCCGCCGGTTGCCTTCTCGCCGCCGAACGCGCCACCGATCTCCGCCCCGCTGGTGCCGATGTTGACGTTGGCAATGCCGCAGTCGCTGCCCGCGGACGAGATGAAGCGTTCCGCCTCGCGCATCGATTCCGTGAAGATGCAAGACGATAGCCCGTGCGCCGCGGCATTATTCAGCGCGATCGCCTCGTCGAAGGTGGTGTACGGCATCAGGTACAGGATCGGCGCGAAGGTCTCGGTCAGCATGGTGTCGTGCTGTTCGTCGGTCATCACCAGCGCGGGTCGCACGTAGCACGCGTGCGGAAAGCGGTCGGCCAGCAGCCGTTCGCCACCGGTGACGATATTGCCCTGCGCGCGGCACGCGGCCAACGCATTGGCCATGGCCTCTCCGGCGGTATTGTCGATCAGCGGGCCAAGCAGCGTGCCGTCCTCGAGCGGGTCGCCGACGGGCAGGCGATCGAACACGGTGATCAGCCGGCTGGCCATGGTGTCCATCAGGTCGGCGTGGATAAAGCAGCGGCGCAGCGTGGTACACCGCTGGCCTGCCGTGCCCGCCGCCGCGAAGGTGATCGCGCGCACGGCCAGTTCAATGTCGGCGGACGGTGCCACGATGGCCGCGTTGTTGCCGCCCAGCTCCAGGATGCTGCGCTTGAACTGCCCGGCGCAGGCGATGCCGACCTCGCGCCCCATCCGGGTCGAGCCGGTGGCGCTGACCAGCCGCACCGCCGGGTGCGATACCAGGTGATTACCCAGCATCCGCCCGCCCGGCAGCACCACCGAGATGCCGCTGTGCTGCGGCGCCACCGCCGCCAGCACGCGGTCGAGCAGCCCCTGCGCAGCCAGCGCGCACAGCGTGGCCTTCTCCGAGGGCTTCCAGATAACGCCGTTGCCGCACACCAGCGCCAGCGCCGAGTTCCACGCCCATACCGCCACCGGGAAGTTGAAGGCCGAGATCACGCCGCACAGCCCGTAGGGGTGCCAGGTCTCGCGCATCGCGTGCTGCGGGCGCTCGGAAGCGATGGTCAGCCCGTGCAACTGGCGCGACAGCCCGACCGCGAAGTCGCAGATATCGATCATCTCCTGCACCTCGCCCAGCCCTTCCTGCAGGATCTTGCCCGTCTCGAGCGACACCAGCCGGCCCAGCGCCTGCTTGTGTTCGCGCAGCACCTCGCCGAAGCGCCGCACGATCTCGCCGCGCGCCGGCGCGGGCAGCAGCGCCCAGGTGCTCTGCGCCGCGTGGGCGCGCGCGATCAGCGCATCGGCCTGTGCCGGCGTGCAGGCGGGCACATGGCCGATGGCCTCGCCGTCCACCGGCGAGCGCACGGTCACGGTGCCGGCCGGCGTGCCCTCCTGCCAGGGCCGCGGCAGGCCGATCGAATCCCAGCTGGCAGCGAACTGTTGCGCTTTCATACATGCATCTCCTGTAGCGGGTGCTGCGTGTAGTGGCGGCCGAAGCGGTTGGCCAGGAAGGCGTCGAGCGGCATCTGCTCCTGCCGGACGAAGCCGGACTGCGGCAGTGCGCCGGTCGCCACCATGTCCAGCGCGGTGCAGATGCCCGCAGCGGTGGTCAGCTGGATCGCGTTGACATGCCCGCCCTTGCCGTCCACCCCGCCGATGCGCGCCGAGAACGAAGCCTGCGTCAGCGGCCCGCGCCCCCGTTCGCCGCCGGCCGGATAGCCGGTGGCGGTGGCGAACACGATCACCACGTCCTGCTCGGTGACCGGGATGGCGCGGTCGAAGATATCGCGCAGCCATTCGCGGCGTTCGCGCAGGCGCAGGTCGTTGAGCAGCAGCTTCATCAGCGTGCAGTGGCCGGGATAGCGGATGGACTTGTAGTCGACATTGCGTGCGCGCCCGGCCAGCGTTTCGGGCAGCGTGCCGAGGCCGCCTGATGTATTAAAGGCCTCATATTCGATACCGTCCAGCGCGAAACTCTCCAGCCCCTCCAGCGCCGGCAACTCCACGCGGCGGCCGTCGACGATGGCCTCGCAGGGGTTGCAATACTCGTTGATCAGTCCCTCGGTGCTCCAGGTCAGGTTGTACTTGAGCGCGTTGCTGGGGTAGCGCGGCAGCGCGCCGACACGCATCTGCAGGTCGAGCAAGCCGCCGCCGCCGCGCAGGAAGCGCTGCGCCAGGTCGTGCCCGACCACGCCGATAAAGCCGGGCGCCAGCCCGCACTGCGGCATCAGCACCGAGCGCGCGCCCTGCGCCAGCGCGCGGATGGCCTGGGTGGCGGCCACATCCTCGGTCAGGTCGAAGTAATGCACGCCCAGGCGCGCCGCGACCGAGGCCACGCTGATGGCGGCATGGAACGGCAGCGCGTTGAGTACGGCATCGGCGCCGGCCAGCAGCGCGGCGCAGGTGCCCGGCTCGGTGGGGTCGCCGGCGCGCGCCAGCACGCCGCGCGGCAGGCCGTCCAGCCGGCGCGCGTCATGGTCAACCATGCTGACGCGGTAGTCGCCGCTGTCATGCAGCATCGCCGCGATGGTGCGGCCGATCTTGCCCGCGCCCAGCACCGTCACGTGCAGCGGGCGGGTCGCCTTGGGCAGGTCGCGCGGGCCCTGCCGGCCCAGGTTCGAGGGTTGCATGGTGTCTCCGTCCACAAGAAAAGTTGGTCCCGTTGACTGGAGTATGGATAGCCCATGAGACGGAATGAAGGCCCAAGAACGACGAAAAACCGCCATAATCGAACGAAACGACGAGACCTACCGACGTAATGACAGAACTCGACGCCACGGACCGCCACCTGCTGTCACGCTTGCAGGCCAATGCGCGCGAAAGCGCCGCCAACCTCGCCCGGCACCTGGGTATCGCCCGCACCACCGTGGTCGCGCGCATCGCGCGGCTGGAGCGCTCGGGGGTGATCGCCGGCTACGGCGTGCGGCTGGGTCAGAAGATGGAAGACAACGCGATCCTGGCCTACTGCGGCCTGTCGGTGCAGCCCAAGGCCGCGCCTGCGATCCTGCGTGCGCTGCAGCGGCTGCCAGAGATCGAGGAGGTCAATTCCGTCAGCGGGCCGGTCGACTACCTGGTGGCGATCCGCTGCGACACACATGACCGCCTCGATCGGCTGCTGGACGAGATCGGCATGCTCGACGGCGTCAACCACACCACCACCTCGATCGTGCTGGCGCGCAAGCTCGACCGCCGGCGCGCTGCCGGCTGAAGCGGTATGCTGCCTACCCGATCAAGCCATTGCGGAGAACACAACATGAACAATCCGATCCGTGTCGCCGTGGGCGGCGTGACCGGCTGGGCCGGCGGCGAACTGGCGCGCGGCGTGGCGCACGCGGCGGACATGACGCTGGTGGCCGGCCTGTCGCGCGGCGCCGCCGGGCAGCCGCTGGCGCAGCTGACCGGCCATGCCGATACCCCGGGCGTGGCCGCCGCCAGCATCGAGGCACTGGGCGAGACACCCTATGACGTCTACGTCGAATACACCAAGCCGGCGATCGCCAAGCACAACATTTTGCAAGCGCTGGCGCATGGTGCGCACGTGGTGGTGGGCACCTCCGGGCTGACCGACGAGGACTATGCCGAGATCGACGCAGCCGCGCGCAAGGCCGACCGCGGCGTGCTCGCCTGCGGCAATTTCGCCATCACGGTGGTGCTGCTGCAGAAGTTTGCCGAGATGGCGGCGCGCCACCTGGAGCACTGGGAGATCATCGACTACGCCAAGGCCGGCAAGGTCGACGTGCCTTCGGGCACGGTGCGCGAGCTGGCCTACCGGCTCGGCCAGGTCAAGACCGCGGCGCAGGTGGTGCCGGTCGACCAAGTCAACGGTCCGATGGAAACCCGCGGCGCCACCATGTCCGGCACGCAGGTACATGCGGTGCGACTGCCGGGCTACCAGCTTGGCGTGGAGGTGATCTTCGGCGCCGACGGGCAGCGCCTGCACCTGAAGCACGAGGCTGGCGACGGCTCCACGCCCTATGTCGCCGGCGCGCTGCTGGCGATCCGCAAGGTCCATACCGTGCGCGGCGTGGTGCGGGGGCTGGACAAGGTGATGGAAGGTCTCTGAGGCAAACGCATTGACTGGCGGGCGGCGCTGCCGCCCACCGCGGTCTTACCAGCTGCCCGGCTTCTCCGGCTTGGCGGCCGGCTTGGGCGCCGGCTTGGCAGGCTTAGCGGCCGGCGCGGAAGCCGGCGCCGGATTGAGTTTATTGTCGATCTCAGCGTCCTTCTCCGCCATCAGAACGCGCGCCTGCGGCAGCAGCATCTCGATGGTGCCGGTGTTGGGATCTTCCGGCATCGCGTACAGCTCCACGGTCAGCGGCTTCTGCATCCAGCCCGCGTGCAGCGTCTTGACGGTCTTGCCGCCCTTGTCGCGCATGTCGACCTGTTCCTGGCGGAACGGCTTGCCATACAGCGCCGTGACGCTGTCGGCCGCGGCCTGCTGCGAGTTGGCGCCGGCGGTCGGCACGATCAGACCGACCAGCGCGTTGCGGTCGACAAAGGCCACCACATGCGGGCCATCCATGAAGGCGGGGCGCTTGTCGCGCGGCACGCCGACCTGGCGCATCAGGCCGTCGCCCTTCAGTTCGACGCAAAACCCGGTGACATCGCGGCCGTCGGGCGTGCGCTTGTCGGCGCAATCTGGCAAGGCCGGCAGCGGGTTGCCGATTTCCAGCATGCCGAGCATTGGCGCCAGCGCGCTGGTTTCGGACTGGGCCGCAGACTTGGCCGATGACGGAGAAGCAGGCTTGGCGGCAGCCGCGGAAGCAGGTGCGGCGATGGCGCCAGTGGCGGCGCCCAGCAGGCCGGCAAGCGCCAGCCCGGCAACGGGGAATTTCAAATCGGACTCCTGGATGAACCTGGACAAACCTGGATAAAGGGCTCCGGGTTGGAGCAAGCCCTGGCCCGGATGTTCCGGGCGGATCGCGGTCGCGCGGGGCAAAACCGGCACACGGCGGTGACGACAAAGTCACTGCGACCGGTTCGATACGGGGCGACCGTCAGCTTAACCGATCGCCAAGGCGGCTCCGGCACTTGTGGCGGCGCTCAGCCGTGCATGCGCAGGAAGGCCTGGACGAAGGTGGCGATCATCACCAGCACCAGTCCCCACGCCAGCAGGCGCGGCACCCGGCTGGGCGGCAGCTGCCGGCGCGGCGTGCGCCGGACTCCCGGCAGCGGCGCGCGCAGGCGCGAAGGCGTCTGCAGGCCGCGGGTATGCCAGATGGTTTCCGGGCCCGCATCCTGCAGGTGGGTGCTTTCCTTGCTCGGAGGCCGGGTCTTGCCGGCCGGACGTTGCGAAGCCATCTGTGCTCCCCGGAACATTGCCCATGGCATGCCGGCGTCCTGTCATTGGTGTGTGTGCCGCCGGTGCACGCGCGGCCCGCTCAGTTTCACTGTGGGATCGCGCGGCGCCATGGTAGGGCAAAGCCGGGCGGCGCGCCATGGGACCGATGCGCCGACGCGCCGGCGCAACGCTGCCCGCACTGCCCGCGACCACCCCGCTCAGCCCGCCGGCGCCTTGCGTACCAGCATCAGCGCTTCGCGCCGGAACGCACGGCCGGCGCGATGGTAGAACGGGTGCGGCGAGAACTGCCGCGAGATAAACGAAGCAAGCAACGCCGCCGCCAGCAGGAACACCGTCAGGTCCTGCGTGCGCGTCATCTCCATCACGATCACGCTGGCGGTGATCGGCGCCTGCGTGGCCGCGGCCAGGAACGCTGCCATCGACACCAGTGCCAGCACGCGCGGCTCGGCCATGCCGGTGACAAAGTGCGCCACGTTCTCGCCGATGCCGGCGCCGATGGCCACCGCCGGCGTGAAGATGCCGCCCGGGATGCCGGCAAAGTAGGACACCACAGTCGCCACCAGCTTGGCGACGCCGAACCACTGCGTGGCATGCGATTCCCCGTTGATCAGCGCCGAGGCCTGCTCGTAGCCGGTGCCGAAGGTCGCGCCCGCGGTGGCCACGCCGAGCACCGCCACCACCAGCCCGCAGCCGAACGCCACCCACACCGGATGCTGCGTCGGCCAGGCGCGCCAGTGCGCGGGCAGCAGTCCGGGCACGCCGCCGATCAGCGCCTTGGCGAACAGCCCGCCCAGCACGCCGTTGATCAGCGCGCACAGCAACACCGGGCCCCACGCGTCATGCAGCACCAGCATCGGCACCTTGACCACGAAATACGGGTTGTTGCCCAGCAGCGCCAGCGACACGAAGCCGGCGGTCAGCACGCCGGACAGCACCAGCCGGTCCCAGCGCACCGCGGTGCCGCGGCCGAGTTCCTCGATGGCGAACACCACGCCCGCGAGCGGCGTGTTAAAGGCCGCGGCCAGCCCGCCCGCCGCGCCGGCGACGATCAGCGCGTTGGGATGGAAGCCGATGCGAAAGCGCAGCTTCTCCTGGCACCAGCGGCCCCAGGCCAGCATGGCCGCCGCCCCAACTTGCACCGAAGGCCCCTCGCGCCCGACCGAGGCGCCCGCCAGCAGCGCCAGCGCGGTCAGCACCACCTTCCACATCGATTGCCGCAATGACACCAGCACGGTCTGTGCGGCGCCCGCGGGCGGCAACGTGACCGCTGCGATCACTTGCGGGATGCCACTGCCGCGCGCCTGCGGCGCCAGGCGGATCGTCAGCCAGCGCAAGGCGGCCAGCCCGAACGGCAGCATCACGAATGCCAGCCACGGGGTCGCCTGGGTCAGTTGTTGGTTCCAGCGCAGCGCGACTTCGGCGATCCAGGCAAACACCAGCGAAAACAACCCCACGCAGCCGGCGCCGAACATGAACACCGTGTAGCGCAGCGTGGTGCGCGAGATGCGCCCCGCCTGGCGCGACTTGCGCCTGGCCGCCACGCGGGCGCGGCGGCTGAGCTTGTGCAGCAGGCGGGGATCGGGGGGCAGGGGGCTGGCGTCGGAACTGGCGTCGGGGCGCGCCTGCGGATCCGGGCGGTTGGCGGGATCCGGGGAAGCGGGATCGGCGGAATTCGGATCTTTGGGATCGGTGGGCTCGCGCTCGGTCATGACAGAGGGGCGTTACGTAGGCATCCGGTGCGGCGCCTGGCGGAGCCGGGATGACATCGAACTATACGCCCATCATGGCGGCGTCTGGCGCGTTGTGGCCGGCGATCGACGGCTGGATGCGGCATTCCGGCATGTCGTGGTGTGGACGCGCCTGCCCGCTTCCCCGGCTCCTCTCCCGCGGGCGGGAGAGGGGAGCAAGCCAGCGGCGCGCGAAACGCCGTCGCACCGACGATTACGCTCAGTCCAGCGTGATGTTGTTGGCCCTGATCACCTTGCCCCAGTGCTCACGATCCGCCTCGATATAACGGTCGATTTCCGCCTGCGAGCGCGGCGGCTGCACGATCAGCCCCAGCGCGTTGAAGGTCGAACGGAACTGCGGGTCCTTCAGCACGTGCGAAGCCGCAGCCTGCAGCCTGGCCACCGCATCGGCCGGCGTCTGCGCCGGCACCGCCAGGCCGAACCACGTCGCAGCCTGGAAATTCGGATAACCGCTCTCGGCCACCGTCGGCACGTTCGGCAACACATCCAGTCGCGTGCGGCCGGTGACCGCCAGCGCCTTGAGCTTGCCACCCTTGATATGCGGCAGCGAGGTGCTGACCACGTCGACCATCAGCTGCACATCATTGGCCAGCAACGCCGCCAGCGCCGGCGCGCTGCCGTTGTAGGGGACGTGCGTGACATGGATGCCCAGCTCGGTCTTGAGCATCTCGGTTGCCAGCTGCAGCGCGTTGCCCAGACCCACCGAGGCATAGTTAAGCTTGCCGCCCGCCGACTTGGCGTAGGCCGCGAACTCGCGGATGTTGCTGGCCGGCACCTGGGTGTTGGTCACCACCACCAGCGGCACCTCGGCGCCGATGGTGAAGATTTTGAAGTCCTTGGGCGGATCGTAGGTGATCTTCTTGTACAGCATCGGGTTGAGCACCATGCTGCCGTTGGTGGCCAGCACCATGGTGTAGCCGTCGGCGGGCGCGCGCGCCACGCTGTTGGTGCCGATCATGGTGGCGGCGCCCGGGCGGTTCTCCACCACCACGGTCTGGCCGAGCTGGCGCGACATGCCATCGGCCAGGGCGCGTCCGAACTGGTCGGTCGAGCCGCCGGGCGTGTACGGCACCACCAGCTTGATCGGCCGGTCGGGATAGGCGGCCTGCGCCGCGCCGCCCCACAAGGCCAACGCACATCCCGCGCCCGCCGCCGTGGCGGCGAGCCATGTGCGCCATCCGCTTCTGCTGCTGTGCATCGCGTCTCCTCCTGTCATTGTCTTTATCTCGCGCTGGCGCTCAGACGCGGCGCTGGCGGCCTTCCCAGTATCGGTCACGCAACCGGCGCTTGGCGAGCTTGCCGGTCTCGTCGCGCGGCAGCTGCGCCTCGATCACGATGCTGCGCGGCACCTTGAAGCCCGACAGCCGCTGGCGCAGCCATTCGATCACCTCGGCCTCGCGGATTTCCACGCCGGGCATCGGCTGCACCATGCCCAGCAGGCGCTCGCCGTATTCGTCGTCGGGGATGCCGAACACCACGCAGTCGGCCACGCCGGGATAGCGCACCAGTTCGTGCTCGATCTCGGCCGGGTAGATGTTCACGCCGCCGGAGATCACCATGTCGGAGGCGCGGTCGCAGATAAACAGGTAGCCGTCGGCATCGACAAAGCCCATGTCGCCCAGCGTCACCAGCCCATCGCGGTCGATGGCAGCGCGCGCGGCGTCGTTGTTGCGGTAGCTGAAGTCGGGATAGGCGGGCTGGCGCACGTAGACCAGGCCGACCTCGCCCGGCGCGCACTGGCGGCCGTCCTCGTCGAGGATGCGCAGCTGCGCGGCGTCGACGGGCTTGCCGGCGGTGCCGGGACGCTCGGCGGCATCGGCCGGGGTGGCGACGGTAATCATGCCGGCTTCGCTGGAGGCGTAGGTTTCGTGGATCACCGGGCCCAGCCAATCGAGCATGGCGCGCTTCACGTCCGGCGAACACGGCGAGCCGGTCGAGGCGACAAAGCGCAGCGACGACAGGTCGTACTTCGCCCGTACCTCGGGCGGCAGCTTGAGCAGGCGCACGTACATGATCGGCACCAGGTAGATCACGTCGATGCGGTGCTTTTCGATCAGCGCCAGCACCTGCTCGGCATCAAAGCGCGGCGTGAGCACCAGCCGCTCGGCCATCTGCAGCGCGTTCTGGATAAACGAGCCCGGCGCGCTGTGGTACAGCGGCGCCGACATCAGCGCACGGCAGCCCGGCTCGAGGCCGTAGGTCTGCCGCACCACGGAGCGCATGCGCGCAAGCTGGCTTTCCAGCTGATCGAGCGGCACCGGCTGGCGCACCACGCCCTTGGGCCGGCCGGTGGTGCCGGAGGTGTAGGCCATATGGCCGCGCGGGGCCACGCGCGGGCCGTCGTAGGCGGGCTGTTGCGCCAGCCAGCTTTCGTATTCGATGGCGCCGCCGCCGGTACCGCCGCTGCCGCCCACGGCCAGCACCGTCATGCCGGCCGGCACGGCCTCGCGCACCGCGGGCAGCAGGTCGGCTTGCACCAGCAGTACCTTGGCGCCGCTGTCGGTCAGCAGGAAGCGCACTTCCTCCGTGGTGAAGTGCCAGTTGATCGGGCAGTAGTAGCAGCCGGCCGTGCGGCAGGCGTGGACCACGTCGGCGTAGGCAGGGTCGTTGCGCAGCAGTACCGCGACCACGTCGCCCTCCTGCACGCCCAGCGTGCGCAGGCCGCCGGCCAGTTGCGCGCCGCGCGCCACCTGCTCGTCGCCGGTGCGATGCATGTCTTCAAACCAGAGGTCCGTGGCCATCCGTTGTCTCCTGTATTGCTGTGCGTTCTGCGGAATCGGGCGCCGGTCCGCGGTGCGGCCGGCAGTTAATCACTGTATCGGTGCTGCCGTGCATCGACAATCACGCGCATCGGAATCACAATGTTGCGCCATAGGTGACAATTCTTCAGGCAATCCCGGATGGACCTCAACCTGATCCAGGCTTTCGTCGACATCGTCGACGCCGGCAACCTGGCCGAGGCGGGCCGGCGGCGCGGCGTCACGCGCTCGCAGGTCAGCCGCCAGCTGCGCGAGCTGGAGCACCAGGCCGGCGCGCAACTGCTGCGCCGGACCACGCGCCGGCTGGAGCTGACCGAGCCCGGCCACGCGCTGTACCAGCACGGTGTGCGCATCCTGCAGGAGGTGGCGTCGGCGCAGGCGGAGATCGACAGCCTGGGCAAGACGCTGCGCGGCCATGTGCGCGTGAGCGTGCCCACTGGGCTGGGCGACGCCTATATCGCGCCGCTGCTGCTGCAGTTCGCGCAGAAGCACCCCGGCATCACGCTGCGCGTGTTCTTTGCCAACCGCGTCAACGACCTGATCGCCGCCGAGATCGATGTGGCGCTGAAGGTCACTTCTGCGCCGCCGCTTGACCACGTGGCGCGCGAAATCTGCGACATCCGCTGGCAACTGTATGCATCGCCGGACTATCTTGCCAGCATTCCGCCGGTACGCGTGCCGCCCGACCTGGCCGGCTGCCAGTTCCTGTGCCCGCCCTACCCTCCGCGCCAGTTCGCGCTGTCGCTGTACCGCGACGGCCAACGCGTGGACGTGGCGCTGACGCCGACGCTGCAATCCGAACACTTCCTGTTCCTCGCGCGGGCCGTGCGCGAGGGCCATGGCATCGGCCTGCTGCCGGTCTATATCGGCTGGGAGGAAGTGCGCGCCGGGCACCTGGTGCCGGTGCTGCCCGACTGGCGCCCGGAGGGGCTGGGCAACAAGCTCTTCATCATCACCACGCCCAACCTGCATCCGTCGATGGCGACCCGGGCTCTCATCGGGTTCATGCGCGAGGAGCTGGGCAAGCTGGAGGTCTTCCGGGACGCCGCGGCCTGAGCGGCGGCGGCGGCACACTGGCCGGTGAGCGAACGGCATCTACGCCGGGCCGGCGCAAACTTTCAATTTGCAAGCTATGATTCAGCAAACTTGCAAATTGAAAGCAAGCCGACGACATCCCAGGCGCCCCCATGACCCCCACCGATTTCGCTTCCATGCCCTGCCCCGTCGCCCGTTCCATGGCGGTGCTGGGCGAACGCTGGGCAATTCTCGTGCTGCGCGAGGCCTTCTACGGCAGCACGCGCTTCGACGAGTTCGAAAGCAACCTGGGCATCGCTCCCAACATCCTCAGCGCGCGCCTGAAGACGCTTGTGGCGCACGACCTGTTGGCGCGCGTCACGCCAGAGGGCGGTGGCCGCCACGTCTACCAGCTGACCGACAAGGGGCGCGATTTCTTCCCCGTCTTTGTCGCGCTCAAGGCCTGGGCCGACTGCTGGATGACCGATGAAAAGGGTCCGCTGACCGTGCTGCAGGACCGCCGCACCGGCAAGGAAATCGCCGCGGCGGAGCTGATGCGCGCCGATGGCAGCCAGATCACGCTGGACGAGGTGCGCGTGCTGCCCGGGCCGGGCGCGGGGCGCTTCCTGCGGCGTCGCTTCGGCGACGCCGAAGCTGTCAGCGAGCAGGAGAGCCGCCATGACTGATACCAGCGCGCTGCGCGCCTGCGCCGCCCCGGCCGAAGCGGTGCCCGCCAGCGAACTGGCCCGCCGCATCGGCAAGCTGGCCGGCCCGACCGCGCTGATCGCGCTGCTGCAGGCCGTGGCCCAGCTGATCGAAACCTGGCTGGCCGCGCGCCAGGGCACGGCGGCGCTGGCCGGCTGGGCCGTGGTGCTGCCGTTTGCGCTGCTGCTGCAGCAGATGTCGACCGGCG
This sequence comes from Cupriavidus sp. DF5525, assembly GCF_040149425.2. Classification (NCBI taxonomy): domain Bacteria; kingdom Pseudomonadati; phylum Pseudomonadota; class Betaproteobacteria; order Burkholderiales; family Burkholderiaceae; genus Cupriavidus; species Cupriavidus sp. DF5525. The sequence continues at coordinate 4,131,722 of NZ_CP168265.1, forward strand.
CGATGGGCGGGGGCGTGGTCGCGGCGATCGCGCGCGCGCTCGGCGCCAACAGGCGCGAGGAAGCGTCGTCGCTGGTCGTGCACGCGCTGCTGATCGCGGTGACCGCGGGACTGGCCTTTGCCGTGGTGCTGGCGGGATTTCCGCGTGGCGTGCTGGGCGCGGTGGGCGGCGACACCGCGGCCGAGGCGGCTGCCACCTATGCGATCTGGTTGTTCGGCGCCGGCGCCATACCGGCGTGGCTGGCCAACACGCTGGCCTCGGTGCTGCGCGGCGGCGGCCGCCATGCGCTGGCCGCGCGCGTGCTCACGCTGATGTGGATCGCCTTCCCGCCGCTGTCGTGGCTGCTGGCCGAGCCCGCCGGCATGGGGCTGGCCGGTATTGGCGCGGCGCTGGCGGCGGTGTCGTGGGCCGCGGCGCTGGCGATGGCGGTCGTGGTGGCGCGCGGCGGCGCGGGCTTCGTGCCGGTGTTGCGGTTGCGGCCGTCGTGGGAACTGTTCGCGCGCATCCTGTCGGTGGGGCTGGTGGCGTGCGCGCTGGCGGCGGTGGGCAACCTGACCACCATCCTGGTCACCGCGCAACTGCGCCATCATGGCACCGCGGCGGTGGCGGCCTATGGCATCTCGGCGCGGCTGGAATTCCTGATGATCCCGCTCGCCTTCGGCGTGGGCTCGGCGCTGACGGCGCTGGTCGGCCGCGCCGTGGGTGCCGGCGACTGGCACACCGCGCGCCGCACCGCATGGGTGGGTGCGTTCCTGGCGCTGGCCATTGCCGGCATGGCTGGCGCCGCGGTGGGCCTGGCACCGGTGCGGTTTGCCAGCCTGTTCACCAATGACGCGGAAGTGATCGACATCGCGGCGCGCGCGCTGTCATGGGTGGGGCCGGCCTTCGGCGGCTTCGGGCTCGGCATGGCGCTGTACTTTGCGTCGATGGGGGCGGGGCGCATGCGTTGGCCGGTGGCCGCCGGGCTGTGCCGGATCGCGCTGGCCGTGGGCGGCGGGTGGATGCTGGCCAATGTGTTCGGCATGGGGCTGGACGGGCATTTCCTGGGGGTGGCGCTGGGGATCACGGCCTATGGCGTGGTCACTGCGATGGGGGTCAGGCAGGGAGAGTGGTCGGCGCGATAAGCATTGCGGCGTTGGCGCAAGCCGCGACCGGTGGCGTGCTCCCCTACCGCGTCAACACCTTCGCATCCCCCTGCATCCCCGCATCGCGTACATCCTGCGGCACCGACGGCCAGCCGCCGCCGAGCGACTTGTACAGCGCCGCGGTGCTGGTCAGCACATCCACCTGCCCCTGCACCGCTGAAAGCTGCGCGGCGAACAACTTCTCCTGCGCCGTGGTCACCTCCAGGTAGCTGGAATATCCGCCCTCGTAGCGCGCGCTCGACTGGTCGGCATACACCACCAGGCTCTTCTCCTGCTGGCGCAGGCTCACCAGCCGGTTGCGGGTCTCGATGCCGCTGGACAGGGCGCTGTTGACGTCGGCCAGCGCCGCCAACACGGTGCCCTGGTAGGCCAGCATGGCCTGGTCGCGCTGCGCCGATGCGGTCTGCACCTGGCCCCGGATGGCGCCCCCCTGGAAAATCGGCTGGGTCAGCCCGGCGCCGATGCCCCACACTTGCGAGGCGCTGTGCCACAGGCCCGCCGGCGAAGTGGCGATGGCGCCGAACAGGCCGCTCAGGTTGACCGCTGGCAAGTACAGCGCCTGCGCCGCGCCCAGCTGAGCGTTGGCGGCGATGGCGGTTTGCTCGGCCTGCAACACGTCAGGCCGGCGCGACAGCAGCGCGGCCGGCAGGTCGGCGCCGACCGGCGGCGGCTGCAGTTCGTTGACCGGCTTGCCGCGCTCGATCGGGCCGGGCTCGCGGCCCAGCAGGACCGACAGCGCGTTCTCGGTCTGCGCGATGCCGCTGCGCAGCACCGGGATCGTCGCCTCGGTCACGTAAAAATCGTTCTCCGCTTGCGACAGCTCCACCTGCGAGATCACGCCGCCCTCATAGCGCTGCCGGAAGATATCCAGCCCCTGCCCGCGCGCCTGCAGCGTCTGCTGCGCGATCTCCAGCTGCGCGTCGAGCCCGCGCAGCGTGGCATAGCCCTGCACCACCGACGCTGCCAGCGACAGCACCACGCCACGGCGGGCGTACTCGGCGTTCCACAGGCTGGCCTCGGCCGCCTCGACCTGCCGGCGGATGCGGCCCCACAGGTCGATCTCCCAGCTGGCATTGGCCAATAGCTGGTAGGAATTGCGCGGGCCGTCGAGCGACGCGAACGGCGTGCCGGTGAAAGTGCCGGCGCGCTGGCGAGTAGCCGACGCCGTCAGGTTGACCTGCGGGAAGAAGCCGGCGCGCACCACCATCAGCTGGCCACGGAATTCATCGATGCGGGCCGCGGCGATGCGCACGTCGTAGCTGTTGCGCAGCGCCGTCTCGACCAGCGAGTTAAGCACCGGGTCGCCGAAGCTGTCCCACCAGGCGCTGTCCGCGGCAACGGACAGCACGCCGGTGTCGATGCGGTACTGCGCCGGATCCGCCGTGGCCGGGCGCTCGTAGTTGGGGCCGATGGCGCAGCCGCCCAGCGCCGCGGCCAGGCAGGCGCCGGCCAGCCGGCGGCGCGCGCTCATGACGGTTCTCCGGCCGGTGGCGTGGTGGGTGCAGCGCCGACCTTGGGCTTCGGCTTGCGCTCGGACATCACCTCCAGCCCCCAGAAGAACATCGGGATGAAAAACAGCGCAATGACCGTGGCGCCGAGCATCCCGCCGATCACGCCGGTGCCCAGCGACTGTCGGCTGGCCGCCGACGCGCCGCTTGCGATCGCCAGCGGCACGCAGCCGAGGATGAAGGCGAGCGAGGTCATGATGATCGGGCGCAGGCGCAGCTTGGCCGCATGCAAGGCGGCATCGTAGGCACTGAGGCCTTCCTTGTGCCGTATTTCCACCGCGAACTCGAAGATCAGGATGGCATTCTTCGCCGCCAACGCAATCAGCACCGTCAGCCCGATCTGGAAGTAGACGTCGTTCTGCATGCCGCGCAACAGGATGGCAACCAGAGCACCGAACAGCGCGAACGGTACCGCCAGCAGAACACCGAACGGCAGCGTCCATTTTTCGTACTGCGCAGCGAGGATCAGGAACACCATCAGCAAGGCAAAGGCAAAGACCATTGCTGCCGTCGATCCGGCGGTCTTCTCCTCGTATGCCTGGCCGCTCCAGGCATAACTGTAGCCCGGGCCAAGCACTTCCCGCGCCACGTCCTCCATGGCCGCAAGCGCCTGGCCAGAGCTGTAGCCCGGCGCGGCATCGCCCATGATCTTGGCGGCCGGGAAATTGTTGAAGCGGGTCATGATATCCGCGCCTGGGACATACCGGGATGTCGTCACCGCCTTGATCGGCACCATTTCGCCAGTGCGGTTGCGCACGTAGACCTTGTCGAGATCCTCCGGACGCGAGCGGTAGTCAGGTTCGGCCTGCAGGATCACCTGGAACAGCCGGCTGTTCTTGGGGAACTGGCTGACGAAGAGCGAACCGAACATGGTCTGCAGCGCGGAATAGACCTGCTCGACGGGCACGCCCTGGGTTTCGGAGCGTTCGCGATCCACCTCCACCAGCAACTGGCGCGAGCGCGTGTTGATGGTGGAATTGATCCCCGTCAGCTCTGGCCGGTGCCGGGCCTTGGCGATAAAGGCATGCACCCGCTCCTCCAGCTGCTGGTAGGTGCCGTCCGCCGTGCTCTGGAGCCAGAACTCAAAACCACCGGTCGTTCCCAGGCCCGGGATCGAGGGCGGGTTGATCGGAATTGTCACACCGTCCTGGTAGCTCGCAAACTCCTTCTTCGCTTTGGCGATCAGGTCCGCCGCGCTCTCGCCTTCCTTGCGGTCATGGAAGCCCTTCAGCGTGATGAACAAGGTAGAAGCATTGGCCTTGTTCTGCGAATCGATCAGGCTGTACCCGTCCACAGACGCCACCGAGCTGACGCCGGCCTGCTTGGCGTACCAGGCCTCGGCACGGGAGGAGAGGTTGCCGGTGCGGTCCAGGCTGGCCGCATCCGGCATGACCACGGCACCGAACAGATAGCCCTGGTCCTCCACCGGCAGGAACGACGACGGTATCCGCACGAACATCAGCACGCTCACCCCGATCATGACAAGGATGATGATGATGGAGATCACCGTCCGCCTGATCACAACCTGCAGCGACTTGTCGTACCCCTGTATCAGTCGATCGAACGAATTGTTGAACCACTGGAAGAAGCGGTTCTTCTTATGCTCGCCGGGCTTGAGCAGGATTGCCGCAAGCGCCGGCGATAGTGTCAGTGCCACCACCCCGGATAGCACCACCGACACCGCGATGGTGACGGCAAACTGCTTGTAGAGCTGGCCGGTAATGCCGGACAGGAACGCCACCGGGATGAATACCGCCAGCAGCACCAGCACGATCGCAACCACGGGGCCGCTCACCTCGTCCATGGCACGCTTGGCCGCCTCCTTTGGTGGCAGCTTGAACTCCACCATGTTGCGCTCGACGTTCTCGATCACCACGATTGCGTCGTCAACCACAATGCCGATGGCCAGCACCATCCCGAACAAGGTCAGCATGTTGACCGAGAAGCCGAACATGCTCATGCCGACGAAGGCGCCGATGATGGACACCGGCACGGCAAGGATCGGCACGATCGTTGCGCGCAGGCTCTGCAGGAACAGGTAGACGACCAGGATCACGAGAATCACCGCATCGCGCAGCGTGTGCACCACCTCGTTGATCGATTCGTTCACAAACTCCGTGGTGTCGAGCGCGACCTCATATTCCAGCCCCGGCGGGAACGACTTTTTCAGTTCCGCCAGCGTGCTGCGGACCTGCTTGGCCACGTCCAGCGCATTAGCGCCCGGCTGCTGGTAGACCGCCAGCAGCGTGGCGGTCTTGCCCTTGTAGCGGCTGCGCAGCGAATAGTCCTTGACACCGAGCTCGGCCCTGCCGATGTCCTTGAGCCGCACCAGCGCGGCGTCGCCCGACTGCGCGCGCAGGATCATGTTCTCGAACTCGGCGGGCTCGGTCATCTGGCCCTTGGTCGCAATCGGGAACGTCTGCAGGACCGTGCCCGTGGTCGGCGACTGTCCGATACGGCCGGCCGAGAACTGCTGGTTCTGCGCGCTGACAGCGTTCTTGACGTCCTCCGTGGTAATGCCCAGCGACGCCATCCGGTCCGGCCGCAGCCAGATCCGCATGGCGTAGTCCGGATTGCCGAAGATCGCCGACTGGTTGGCGCCGGGAATGCGCTTGAGCGCATCCAGCACATAGATGTTGGCGTAGTTGCCGACAAAGGTCTGGTCGTAGCTGTTGTCCGGCGAAAAGATGGCAATCACCATCATGAACGCAGAAGAGCGCTTCTGCACGGAAACGCCCTGGGCCGTGACAGCTTCAGGCAGGGTCGGCAGCGCCAGGTTGACCCGGTTCTGCACGTCCACCTGCGCCAGTTGCGGATCGGTCCCGATCTCGAAATACACCGTCAGGGTCAGGTCACCCGTCGAGGAACTCGTCGAGTTCATGTACATCATCCGGTCCGCGCCGTTGACCTGCTGCTCGATCGGCGCCGCGACGTTCTGCGCGACCACTTCCGCGCTGGCTCCCGGGTATCGCGTCGTCACCGTGATCGACGGCGGCGTAACGTCCGGGAACTGGGCAATCGGCAGTTTGGTCAGCGCGACCAGGCCACCCACCACGATGATGATCGACAGGACCGACGCAAAGATGGGCCGGTCGATAAAGAAGTGGGCAAGCTTCATGGCTTGCTCCCTGCGCTCTCCGTGCCCTTGGCCTGGGCGGGCGATGACGCGCCTGGCGCACCTGGCGCGCTGGCGGCCGCCGCACCCGCCGGGGGCTTCTGTCCGGGAACAGCCTCGACGGCCTTGACCGGTGCGTCGGGCGCCAACCGCAGCCCGCCGCTGATGACCACGCGCTCGCCGGCCTTCAGGCCAGAGCGCACCACCCAGTTGTCACCGGTCCACTGGCCGACCTCCACCACGCGCTGCTGGGCCTTGTTGTCCTGGCCCACCACCCAGACCAGTTGCCCGCGCGGCCCCTGGATGATGGCTTCCTGCGGCACCGCAATGGCCTTCGTGCGCTCGGCGCCATGCAGCTTGACCCGCACGAACTGCCCTGGCCGCAGCGTGCCCTCGGGGTTGGAGACCTCGGCCCGGATCATGTAGGTGCCGGTCTCGGCGCTGAACGCCGCATCGGCGAAGGTGATCTTGCCGTGGTACGGGAACTGGCTGCCATCGGCCAGCACGATCACCACGTCGAAGGCGCCCTTGGCCGGGAACTTGAGCGCGCCCGATTCCTGCTCCGCGCGCGACGACAGCACCTCGTTTTCCGACAGGCTGAAGTTGACCCACATCGGGTCGAGCTTGGCGACGTAGGTCAGCAGGCTGTTGGACGGGTCGATATAGCTGCCGGCCTGCTTTTTGGCAAAGCTCGACACGCCCGTGACCGGCGACTTGATCGTGGTATAGCCCAGGTTCAGCCTGGCATTGGTGACATTGGCCCGGGCCGCCTCGACCGAGGCCGCGGCGGCCTGTTGCTTGCCGGTAGCATCATCCAGGTCGCGCTGGCTCAGGGCGTTGCGTTCGGCCAGCGGGCGCACCCGCGCCAGGTCGGCATTGGCGGTCTTGAGCCGCGCCACCTGCTGCGCCAGTTCGGCATTGGCGGCATCCAGCGCCGCGGCAAACGGCTTGGGATCCATCAGGAACATGGTCTCGCCGGCCTTGACCACCGCACCCTCGGTATAGACGCGCCGGTCCAGGAAACCATTGACGCGCGCGCGGATCTCTACTTGCTGCGAGCTCTGGGTCTGGCCGACGAAGTCATAGACGATCGGCACATCCCGCAGCGCCACCGTCATCACGCCGACCTCCGCCGCGGGCGGTGCCACGGCCGCCGGTTTTTCCTTGCTGCAGGCCGCCAGCACTACGCAGGCCAGGCACAGCATGCTGCGCCAGTGGATAGCAGTGTTCACGGGTCCTCCTCCCGCCATGGTGTTGCACGCGATCGCGTGCACGCGGCGCCCAGGCGGACGCTGCGTGCAGCAGGCGGCAGCCATGCGCGTGCCTTATCCGGCAGGGTAAGGCCGGTGCCGGCACGCGCCAATTCAATTCTTTTCGATTGCGTATTAACTGCTTTCGAGAACGGACGTCGTCTTCAGCATCCGCTGAAATCGTCCGCCCTCAACGGCGAAAACCGCCATGGAAGCCGCCGCCACGGAAACCGCTGCCGCGCCCGCCAAAGCCGCCACCCGCGCCGCCACCGAAGCCCCGCGCCTGCCATTGCCGCGACGCGCCGTCCAGGCGCTGCTGCGCCACGTCGCGGGCCTGGCGCTGCTGGTCGAGCCGGTTGGTCACTTCGTTGTTAGGCTGCACCGGCTCCCAGCCGCCGGGCGTGTGCTTCTGCCAGCCGTCGTCGGTGTGCTGGTAGACCGAACCGTCGTGGCCCGCATAGACGTTGCCGTTGTTCCACGCCACGGCGTTGTCCTTGCCCGGGTTGGCCACAAAGCCGCGGCTGCCGGCGGTGTGCTCGCCGGTCTGCGTGTTGCCGGCAATGCCGGCCTCGCCCGCGGCGACGCGCCCGGTCTGCGCGTTGTAGCCCGCTGCCTGGCGCCCGGCCGCATAGTTGCCGGTATAAGTATTGCCGGCCACACCGCCGCGCGCCGCGCCCTCGCGCCCGGTGGACGGGTTGGCGAACGAGCCCTGGCGGCCAGCCGCGTAGTTGCCGGAATAGGGATTGAACGCCGCGCCGCGGCTGCCCTGGTAGCGCGCGCCGGTGGCCGGGTTGAAGCCCGACGCCGCGGTACCGCGCCATTCGGTGCCGGTCCAGGCGTTCCAGCCCTGGGCGTGCGTCACGGTACCCTGGCCCCAGCGGCCGTAGAAGTTGGCCTGGTTCACGTTGACGTAATTCCAGTTGTACGGGGCGCCCCACCAGTACGGTCCCCAGTAAGGCGATGCCGCGCCCCAGAACGCGCCTGCGGCGAAGCCGAAGGCAAAGCCCTCCGCCATCCCGATGCCGAAGCCGGCGCCATAGCCGTACGTGACCGGGTAGCCGTAGTAGGCCGCGCCCACGTAGGGCGGATAGACGTAGCCTGTGCCGTACACCACCGTGCCGTCCGCGCTGACCACCACGCCCATGTAGCCGGGGGTATAGCCGACCACCACGGTCTCGGGGGTGACCGTGTAGATGCGCACGTAGGTCACGTAGTACACCGGCGAGGTCGGCGGGATGGTGTAGATGGCCGACGGCACCTCGGTGGCCACGCGCCACGGGCCGGACGGCGCCGGCGCGGTGAACCAGACGCCGTTGGCGACCACATAATAGTGGCTGGCATCGACCTCGATCACCGGCGTGCCGGTGTTGACGGCATAGCTGAGCGAGGTGCCGGTGATCGGCGTAAAGCGCGGCGCGCCGTCATAGGCCACGCTCAGGCTGGCCTTGCTGCGCGATACCGTTGCCGTTTGGGGAATGGTGGCGGCGATCTCGGCCTCGCGCGCCTGCGGCGTGCCGGGCACGGACACCAGCACATTGGCCTTGGGATCGGTCGGCGGGATCCTGGCAAAGTCGGCCGGCAGTTCGCGGCCGGGCACGAACTCCCACGGGCCGGTCAGCATCGGCGCGCGGAACCAGCGGCCGGAGACCAGCACGTAATACTGGTTGGTCGCCGGATCGACGAAGATGGCGTGATCGGCATTGGAAACCGTGAGCAGGCTGACGCCGCTGACCGGCGTCATCTGCGGGGCGCCGCTGGTGATGACCAACTCGGTCGGCTGCTCGGCGAAGACAATGGCCGGCGCCCCGGCCGGGCGCTTGCCATCGGCCGGCAGCATCGCATCCGGCTTCATGCCAGTGGCGGCCTTGGCGGCGGCGTTCTCCAGCGCCTTGGGCGCGGACGTCATCACTTCCCACGCGCCGCCGGCGGATTCGGAGCGGTACCAGTAGCCGGCGGCCTTCAGGTACAGCTCGCCGCCGGCCTCGCGCAGCAACAGGGCGCGGCTATTGAGCGCACGTTCATATGCCGTGCCGTGCACCGCGCGCCAGACCGGCTCGCCGTCAACCAGCACCAGCAGCGTCGGCGTGGTGGCAAACAGGATCTGCGGCGCATCGTTGCGGACCGCCACGCGGCCGGCCCGGGCCAGTTGCTGCGATACCGCATAGCTGGCCTGCAGCTGGTCAAGCGGCACGGTCAGGCCATCGGCCGGCAGCCGCGACACCAGCGCCTGGCGCACCTGGTCGGCGGCGTCGGGCCGGGTCGGGACTTCCACGCTTTCGATCCGCAACGAAGTCAGCTGCACCAGCCGCGAAGGCTTGTCGATATCGGCCGTCGCCGAGAAATGCACCACGCCATAGGTCGGCGCGCCGCCCTTCTCGCCCACCGCCACCGCGGCGCGGCCCGACAACCGGGTGCCGTCCCAGGTCTCGACCTGCGGCTGGTACAGCTCGACATGGTCGGTGGCGGCGTCGAAATTGCGCGGCCAGGCCAGCGCCGCGGTCGCCGGTTGCGGCGGCGTGGCGGCTTGCGGACCGAGAGGTGCCAGGGCAAGCCACGCCGCTGCGATCAGGATGCAGGTCTGCTTCAGGCGAAATGGCATGGGTTTCTCCGGGAATGCTGCTTGTGACTCGCAAGGCTGCTGCGGCACGGCAACACGGCCGTCTGGTGGCATGGAGGCGCACGATGCTGCACAGCAAGCGGCCCATGCTGCGAATCTAAATTAGGGCGGACAGGCGAACAATCTCATTTAAAAACATTCAGGGCCGGCGCAAAAAAAGACAGATCAGGCTCGTACGAGGCGGGTTTCGCTGCGTCCTCGGGGGTATGAAGAACTGAGGCCGCGGTACGGCACCATCAAGCCGCAATGCGCCGTTGCGCCTGCCAGCGGCGGCGCGGGTGTGCATCTTGCTTGGCTTGGCGCGAGGCGTACGCCGCGCCAAGCCCTTGAAGGGCGCGCGCCGCGGCCTCATCTCTCCATACCACCCTGGCTCCGCCCCCGCCCCAATGCCCCCTCGCACCACGATCCTGACCGCCGCCATCGTGACGGCCCTGCTGCACGGCTATATCGGGCTGCGCCTGCTGCCGGCGATGCCCGTGCCGATGCTGGTCAAGACGCTCGCCGTCCTGTGGCTCGCCATGTCGTGTGCTCTGCTGCCCGCTGGCCTGCTGGCGCGTCGCTTCAGCCAGCCGTGGTCTGACCGGATTTCCTGGATCGGCATGCTGGCCATGGGATTTTTCTCATCTTTGCTGGTGCTGACGCTGGCGCGCGACATCGCACTGGCCACCGCCTGGCTGGCCGGCAAGCTGCTCGGCTGGCAGATGCCCGGGCTGACGGCAGGCAGCGCCCTGGCGGTGCCGCTGCTGGCCGTGCTGGTCACGCTGGCCGGCTACATCAATGCCCGCCGCCTGGCGCGCGTGGTCGAGGTGGACGTGCCGGTCGCCGGCCTGCCCGAGGCGCTACATGGATTCACCATCGCCCAGATCAGCGACATCCACGTCGGCCCCACCATCAAGCGGCCCTACCTCGACCGCATCGTTGACCGCGTCAACAGCCTGCAGCCCGACGCGGTTGCCATCACCGGCGACCTGGTCGACGGCACCGTGCGCGAACTGTCCGCCCACACCGCGCCGCTGGCGCGCCTGCAGGCGCGCCACGGCACCTACTTCGTCACCGGCAACCACGAGTATTACGCCGGAGCGCAGCCGTGGATCGACGAACTGCGCCGGCTCGGCCTGCGCGTGCTGATGAACGAGCACGTGGTGCTGCAGCACGGCGGCCACCCGCTGGTGCTGGCCGGCGTGACCGACTACTCCGCCGGCCGCTTTCACGAAAGCCACCGCAGCGACCCGCACCGCGCCATCGCCGGCGCACCGGCGCAGGCCGGCGTACGCGTGCTGCTGGCGCACCAGCCGCGCACGGCCACGGTGGCGGCGGAAGCTGGTTTCGACCTCCAGCTGTCAGGGCATACCCATGGCGGGCAGTTCTGGCCGTGGAACCTGTTCGTGCCGATGCAGCAGCCGTACACCGCGGGGCTGGTGCGGCATGGGGCGATGTGGATCTATGTGAGCCGGGGGACGGGGTATTGGGGGCCACCCAAGCGGTTTGGGGCGCCGTCGGAGATTACGCGGTTGCGGTTGGTGCGGGCAGCTGACTAACGCAATGCGGCGGTTTGCTCCCTTCTCCCGCGTGCGAGAGAGGGGAGCGTTCACGAGGGGTGGCAGCTCGCCCATACACTCGCGAGCTTCACAGCCATAAAAAAACCAGGCCCGCAGGCCTGGTTTCTCTTATCGCACTCCGCAGCAAATCACCGCGCAATCGGCTTATAGCGAATCCGCTTCGGCTTGGCCCCTTCCTCACCCAGCCGGCGCTTCTTGTCGGCCTCATATTCCTGGTAGTTGCCCGGGAAGAACTCCACATGCGAGTCCCCTTCAAACGCCAGGATATGCGTCGCGATCCGGTCCAGGAACCAGCGATCGTGCGAGATCACCATCACGCAGCCGGCAAACTCCAGCAGCGCATCTTCCAGCGCCCGCAGCGTTTCCACGTCAAGGTCGTTCGACGGCTCATCCAGCAGCAGCACGTTGCCGCCGGCAATCAGCGTCTTGGCCATGTGCAGGCGGCCGCGTTCGCCACCCGACAGCGTGCCGACCTGCTTCTGCTGGTCGCCCCCCTTGAAGTTGAAGCGGCCGATATAGGCGCGCGACGGCGTCTCGTACCTGCCCACCGTCAGGACATCGGCGCCGCCCGAGATTTCTTCGAATACGGTCTTGGTGCCGTCCAGCGCATCGCGGCTCTGGTCGACAAACGCCATCTTCACGGTCGGCCCGATCTTGATCTCGCCGCTGTCCGGCTGTTCCTTGCCGGTCAGCATGCGGAAGAAGGTTGACTTGCCGGCGCCGTTCGGGCCGATGATGCCGACGATGGCGCCCGGCGGCACCTTGAAGCTGAGGTTGTCGATCAGCAGGCGGTCGCCATAGCCCTTGCTCACACCGTCGAACTCGATCACTTCGTTGCCCAGGCGCTCACCCACCGGGATGAAAATTTCCTGGGTTTCGTTGCGCTTCTGGTATTCCTGGCTGTTCAGCTCGTCAAAGCGCGCCAGACGCGCCTTGGACTTGGCCTGGCGGCCCTTGGGGTTCTGGCGCACCCACTCCAGCTCCTTGTGCAGCGCCTTCTGGCGGGCCGATTCGCTGGCCTCTTCCTGCTTCAGGCGCGCTTCCTTCTGGTCCAGCCACGAGCTGTAGTTGCCCTTCCAGGGGATGCCCTGGCCGCGGTCCAGTTCCAGGATCCACTCGGCGGCGTTGTCGAGGAAGTAGCGATCGTGGGTCACGGCCACGACGGTGCCCGGGAAGCGGGTCAGGAACTGCTCCAGCCAGTCCACCGACTCGGCGTCCAGGTGGTTGGTCGGTTCGTCGAGCAGCAGCATGTCGGGGCGCGACAGCAGCAGGCGGCACAGCGCCACGCGGCGCTTTTCACCACCAGACAGGTTCGCGATCTTTGCGTCCCACGGCGGCAGGCGCAGCGCGTCGGCGGCGATTTCCAGCTGCAGCTCGACGTTGTTGCCGTCGCTGGCAGCCAGGATCGCCTCGTACTTGGCCTGGTCGGCGGCCAGCGCGTCGAAGTCCGCGTCCGGCTCGGCATAGGCCGCGTAGATCTCGTCGAGCTTCTTGCGCGCTTCGAATACGCCGCCGAGCGCCTCTTCCACCGACTCGCGCACGGTCTGCTCGGGATTGAGCTGCGGTTCCTGCTGCAGGTAGCCGATGTTCAGGTTCGGCATCGGCGTGGCCTCGCCCTCGATTTCCTTGTCGAGGCCGGCCATGATCTTGAGCAGCGTGGACTTGCCCGAGCCGTTCAGGCCCAGCACGCCGATCTTGGCGCCGGGGAAGAACGACAGCGAGATGTCCTTCAGGATGTGACGCTTGGGCGGGACGATCTTGCCCACGCGGTTCATGGTGAAAACGTACTGTGCCATGGGTGCGTGTTGGAGGGTTGTTCGGGAATGGCGGGAGTGTATCAGGCGCGATCAGGCAGATAGGGCACGCTCAGCCGCCTCCGGCCGGATTCCGTCCTCGCCGGTACAATGTCAGGTTCGACTTTCCGCCGATTTTTCAAGCGACCGCCATGAGCAAACCCGCCCTGACCCTGAAGTTCAAGTGCAAGAAGTGCACCAAACCCGTCACGCTGTACCTGCAGAAGACGTCCGCGTGCTCGCACATCACGCCGTACCAGGGCTTCTGCAAGTGCGGCGAGATGATGCGCCATGCCACCGGCGACAAGGACGCGGTCGAGTCGTTCGTCAACTCGCTGGACAACAGCTGGATGCACCACCATCACCACCACCACTGAGCAGGCCGCTGCAGTGACTGAAACCTGGCGCCCCGCCGGCAAGGACCCGATGCGCTTCCTGGGCGGCTACCCGCCCGGCGTGCTCGACCAGGTGCGTGAGCTGATCGCCGCCGGCCGCCTGGGCGACCATATCGCGCGCCGCTACCCCGGCCGCCACACCGTACAGACCGACCGCGCGCTGTACGAGTACACCGCCGCCATCAAGCAGGAATACCTGCGCAGCGCGCCGCCGCTGCACAAGGTCGGCTTCGACGCACGACTCGATTCCGCCCAGCGCGCGCTAGGCCTGCATACCGCGATCTCGCGCGTGCAGGGTGGCAAGCTCAAGGCCAAGAAGGAAATCCGCGTGGCCTCGCTGTTCAAGGAAGCGCCGCCGGAATTTCTGCGCATGATCGTCGTGCACGAGCTCGCCCACCTGAAAGAGAGCGAGCACAACAAAGCCTTCTACCGGCTCTGCGGACACATGGAGCCGCGCTACCACCAGTTGGAGTTCGATACGCGGCTCTACCTGGCGTGGCGGGAACTGGAAAGCAGCGCTCCCGCCAGCGCAGGCGATCAGGCGTCGCAGGCGTAGCGGTACGCGCCGTTGAGCTTCTGCGGCAGCACCACCGTGCGCAGGTTGGCAGCCTGCGCCGCTGCACACAGCGGTGCGCGCGTGGCGGCGTCCTTGTACTTGGTCGCATACTCGATCTGGAACACCGGCTTGCCCTGCCCGGTGAACGCGGTGTAGACGCCGCACTCCTTGTACTTGAAGCACTGTTCGTTGATCGCGAAGTCGAATTCCGCCGCGAGCACGTCCACCTGTGCGATATCGTTCTTCAGTCCCACCGCCAGTCCGCGTGCATGCGCCTCGGCCGCGAGGAAGCGGTTGTAGTCGAGTTGGGTCTCGGCCGTCAGCGGCAGGCCGGGGCTGTTGGTGTAGGCGTCAACGTTGTCCGGATCGACCGCATCGCAGCCCTTGCTGACCGCCAGGTCCATGCGCGCCTGCATGATCTGGCGCACGTTGGCCGAGCGCGTATCGAGCCAGCTTTCGCCCGCCCAGCCTGCCAGCGGCGCGCCCATGTCGGCGGCGGTGAACTGGCTGTAGTCCGGGCGCCAGTCTTCGGCGCTGCCGGCGGAGAAGTAGCAGATCACGCGACGGCCCTGCGACTTGAGCGTTGCGATGGTGGCCGTGGGCGTGTCGAACAGGTCGATGTCGTAGGCGACCACCGCGTAGCTGGTATTGAGTCGGCCGGTGAACTGGATCTGAAACGTATCGGTGATGGCCGGCGCCCAGCGCGTGGTGGCGCTGGTGGTGGTTGCCGTGACAGCGTACTTTGGTGTCGTGGCTGCCATCGTCGACGCCGATGGCGACACCATCTCGGTCTGTTCCCCGTCCCCGCCGCAGCCGCCCAGTACGACGGACAGCATGACCCCGGCAAGCGCAGCATATTTGCTTTTCATGTTCTTCTACCCTTCCCTGTTGTGAAGCCCGAGCAAAATCGACGGCCTGTGTTGTCTCTGCTCCGTACCCGTTGGCCTGCCGATACGGTTCAAGCACTTTAGCGGATTCCCGTGATGGTTTGCCATGTCCAATCGGATGGCACGGCGCCACTGTTCGCGAGGCGCAACACAGGCAAATGGGCTACGGCATCTGGATGGTTCAGATGTAGCCGGGCCGTTTTGTCGGTTGGTTCGTCAATAGCTCGCGCTGAGGTGTGGAGAACAGCGTCAAAGCGATTGAGCACTATGTGAAGGAACTCGACGCCCTCGGGCGGGGGCTACACCGATTGGGTCAACACCCACCTTCAAATGTTCCAGTACCTGCTCAAGGCCTGGTATGGGAGTGGCGGGAATCGACAGATTGGCAGCGTGGATGGCGGGAAAATCGGCGCAGATCGACTGATAACCCGCCGCCGGTGCCGCCGCCTCGCCAGAATCGTCGCCCCTCAAATCGACAAAACTACCAAAACAGCCACCGTTACCGTTTTGTGCCTACAATTGCCGCATAAGAAACCTGCCTGACCGCCGTCGCACCGGTCCGCGACACAAGACGTGGTTAGCGCAGATCCTGAACGGGCAATAAGAAGAGCAACAAGGCATGGCCACGCTGATTCCCGCGCTGGGTTCGGTCACTTCGCGCATGACCAGTGGAGAGAGACGCTTCGCCGAGCGTCTGGAGGCAAAGCTGGAAGACGACTACCTGTGCTGGTATGACGTCGCCATCGGTGAAAAAACCAGGCATCCCGATTTCATCGTCTTCCATCCCAGCCGCGGTCTGCTGGTGCTGGAGGTAAAGGACTGGCGGCTGGATACGATACGGGAGATCGATCAACGCGATGTCACGCTGCTGACGGATCGTGGGCTGGTGCGGGAGATGAATCCCCTGGAGCAAGCCCGGCAGTACATGTTCTATGTCACCAACCTGCTGCAGCGCGACCCGCAGCTGGTCTGGCCCAGCGGCTCACTGAAGGGCAAACCCTTCTTCCCCTACGGCTGCGGCGTCGTCCTGTCCAACATCACGCGCGCCCAGTTCGACAAGACCGACCTCGGTGACGTCCTGCCGTCGCACCTGGTGATCTGCCAGGACGAGATGTATGAGACGGTCGACGCAGAACACTTCCAGCAGCGCCTGTGGGAGATGTTCCCGGTCAAATTCACCTTCAAGCTTTCCCTGCCGCAGATCGAGCGAATTCGCTGGCATCTGTTCCCGCAGATCCGCATGCCAGAGCAGCGCACGCTCTTTCCGGAGGACGCCGCCGGACCACTGGATATGCCGGACATCCTGAGTGTCATGGATCTCCAGCAGGAGCAACTGGCACGCAGCCTCGGCGAGGGCCACCGCGTTATTCATGGCGTCGCCGGCTCTGGCAAGACGATGATCCTCGGCTACCGGGCGGAGCATCTGGCAAAGATCGTCACACGGCCGGTCCTCGTGCTTTGCTACAACAAGACCCTCGCCGCCAAGCTGGCGGCGACGATAATCGAGAAAGGCATCGAAGAGAAGGTCCACGTCTACAACTTCCATGCGTGGTGCTCGCGGCAGCTGGAGACGTACAACATCGACCGTCCGAAAGGCCGGCCCAGCGATGCGCTTTTCGAGGAAATGGTGAATCGGGTCATCCAGGGCGTGGACCGGAAGGCAATCCCGGCGGGCCAGTACGATGCCGTGCTGATCGACGAAGGCCATGACTTCCGGCCAGAGTGGTTCAAGCTGGTGGTCCAGATGGTCAATCTGGAGAGCAATTCGCTGTTGGTGCTTTATGACGACGCGCAGTCCATTTATGGCGGCGCCAAGAAGCGCGGGATGACCTTCGCCAGCGTCGGCATCCAGGCCCGGGGCCGAACCACCATCCTCAAGCTGAACTACCGCAATTCCCAGGAAATCCTGGCCGTCGCGCGTAGTTTTGCGGATGAATTGCTCCGGCCAACGGAGGGTGCCGACGACGAGGCTCCGACTGTACAACCTGTCGGCGCCGGTCGCCGCGGCAACAAGCCGCTGTTGATCGAACTGCCAACTGTGGAAGCAGAGGCTGAACGCATCGCCCAGATCCTGACCGACGAAAACCGCGCCGGGACGCCGTGGTCAGAGATGGCGGTGCTGTATCGCCATTGGGACACTGCCGGCCATGTCACGAGTGCGCTGACGCGCAGGGGCATTCCATTCGAATGTCCTCAAGTCAGCAACAAGCGATTCACGCCCGGCGCAGACAGCGTCAAGGTGATCACCATGCATAGCAGCAAGGGGTTGGAGTTTCCGCTGGTATGCATTCCCGCCACCGGGATGCCGCATAAGCATGATGAGGCGGAGGAGAACGAGGCGCGGCTGATGTATGTGGCGATGACGCGAGCTACGCGGCAGCTAGTGATGACGTTCGGGCTGGAATCGCGGTTCGCTGGGAGGCTGAGGGACGCGGTCGGGCGACTGCAGCAGTAGCTTACTGGCCCGATCCGCCTGTGGCGAACATCGTTACCATCGCCAGAAGCTTTATGTCGGCCAGCGCTTGGTGGTAACGCCAAAAACAAAACGGCCTCCCGTATCGGGAGGCCGCCTGAATTCTGGTGCCGGCTGCAGGACTCGAACCCGCCACCTGATGATTACAAATCAACTGCTCTACCTGATGAGCTAAGCCGGCATGTCTGGTGCAGACCGCGATTCTACTGCATTGCGGCCCGCTTTGGGATGACTTACTTCACCACCTTCAACGCAGGCTTCTTGCCGCCTATGCGGGGCACCGGAGGCGGCGTGTCATCGTCGCCGGGGCCGGTGTCGGCGGTCGTTGCCTGGCTTTCGGCTTCGACCGGCGCCAGCTTGGGCGGCGGATTGTTTTCACGCTCGGTGGCGGCCTGTGTTTCCGGCACGCTGCGCTCGACCGGGAAGGCCATTCCCTGCCCGTTCTCACGGGCGTAGATGGCCAGCACGTTTTCGACGGGCACGTCGATCTTGCGCGAAACACCCCCGAAGCGAGCGCTGAAGGTGATCCACTCATTGCCCATGTCCAGGCCGCTGGTGGCGTCGAAGCTTACGTTGAGCACGATCTCGTTGTTTTTGACGAACTCGCGCGGCACGTTGGTGTTGGCGTCGACGAAGACGGCGACATACGGCGTGAAGCCGTTGTCCGTGCACCATTCGTAGATGGCGCGGATCAGGTAGGGCTTGGTGGAGGTTTCAGGCATTGTGCTTCCAGTGGCGCCGTGGTGGCCCGATGGCGGATGCCTTCGGGCCGGTGCCGGTTAGCGGCGCATCACCTTTTCGGACGGGGTGAGCGCTTCGATGTACGCGGGACGGCTGAAAATGCGCTCAGCATACTTCAGCAGCGGCGCGGCGTTCTTCGACAGCTCGATGCCGTAGTGGTCCAGGCGCCACAGCAGCGGCGCGATGGCGACGTCGAGCATGGAGAACTCTTCGCCCAGCATGTACTTGTTCTTGACGAAGATCGGCGCGAGCTGCGTCAGGCGGTCGCGGATCGCGGCGCGGGCGCGTTCGTGGTTCTTTTCCGCGGCCTTGCCCTTTTCGTTTTCCAGCACGTAGACGTGCGTGAACAGTTCCTTTTCGAAGTTGAACAGGAACAGGCGGGCGCGGGCGCGCTGCACCGGGTCGGCCGGCATCAGCTGCGGGTGCGGGAAGCGCTCGTCGATGTATTCGTTGATGATGTTCGACTCATACAGAATGAGGTCGCGCTCGACCAGGATGGGTACCTGGCCGTACGGGTTCATCACCGAAATATCTTCGGGCTTGTTGAACAGATCGACGTCGCGGATTTCAAAATCCATGCCCTTTTCAAACAGGACAAGGCGGCAACGTTGGGAAAACGGGCAAGTCGTACCCGAATACAACACCATCATGGTTGGATTCCTTGGGCTTAGCCGAAGCAGGGTCGGACGATAAGGTCAGCCATTCTGCCAAAATCGGACACCGAAAAGCAAATAAGTTGCAAACAGCGCACTTTTTCGGTGCGCTTCCTGCATATTTCCAAAGAGAAAAGGCCAGAACGGTGCTGCCTTCGCAACATCCGCATCTGGCCTTTTCCTTGACGACTGCTGCGCCAGCTTACTTCACGTCCTTCCAGTAAGCGGCATTCAGGCGCCAGGCGAAGACCGTGAACACGCCCAGGAACAGCAGCACCCAGACGCCCAGGCGCTTGCGGTGATTCTGCGCGGGCTCTGCCATCCAGTCCAGGAAGCCGACCAGGTCGGCGGTGGCCTGGTCGTACTCGACCTTGCTCAACTTGCCCTGGCTCAGTTGCTCGAAGCCGGCGAACTTGTGGACCTTCTCGCCGTGCTCTTCCACTTCCGTGAACTTGGCGGCGCGCTGGCCCTGCAGTTCCCACAGCACGTGTGGCATGCCGACACTCGGGAACACCAGGTTGTTCCAGCCGGTGGCGCGGCTGTCGTCACGGTAGAACGTGCGCAGGTAGGTGTAGAGCCAGTCGTCGCCGCGGGCGCGGGCGATCACCGACAGGTCGGGCGGCTGCGCACCGAAGAAGGCCTTGGCTTCCTTCGGCTGCATGGCGATGGTCATGGTCTCGCCAACCTTGTCAGCGGTGAACAGCAGGTTTTCGCGGATCTGGTCATCGGTCAGGCCGATGTCCTTGAGCCGGTTGTAGCGCATCATCGATGCGCCGTGGCAGTTCAGGCAGTAGTTGACGAACAGCTTGGCGCCGCGCTGCAGCGACGACAGGTCGGCGGTGTTCACCGGAGCCGGCTCCAGGGGGAAGCCCCCTTCGCTGGCCATGGCGGGCGCGGCGGCAAAGCAGGCGCCGGCCAGCGCGATGATGGAAAGCAGCTTTTTCATCTTGTGTCCTTGTGCTCTTGTCGGGGTTCGCTGCGCTCAGTGCGGGTGGAACGTGACACGCTCCGGGACCGGCTTGAACTCGCCGACACGGCTCCACAGCGGCATGGTCAGGAAGAAGGCGAAGTACAGCAGCGTACCGAGCTGCGACACCTTCTCACCCACCGGCGACGGCGGTTGCACGCCGAGGTAGCCGAGAACCAGGAACACCACCACGAAGACGGTCAGGATGGTCTTGTGGAAAGCGGGACGATAGCGGATGGACTTGACCGGCGAGTGGTCCAGCCACGGCAGGAAGACCAGGATCACGACCGAGCCGCCCATCACCAGCACGCCCCAGAACTTGGCGTCGATGAAGTAGAAGCCCACGGCCAGGATCACCGCGACGGCGATGGCGCCGATCTTCACGCGTGCATCCTTGCTGCGCAGGAACACCAGGCCGAGCAGCAGCGCGAAGAACACCCACAGGATCGGCAGGAAGTTCGACGTCGTCGCGCGCAGCATCGAGTAGAACGGCGTGAAGTACCAGACCGGCGCGATATGCGGCGGGGTCTTCAGCGGGTCGGCCGGGAGGAAGTTGTTGTGTTCCAGGAAATAGCCGCCCACTTCCGGGAAGAAGAAGATCACGGCCGAGAAGATGAGCAGGAAGCCGGCAACGCCCAGCGTGTCGTGCACCGAGTAGTACGGGTGAAACGGGATGCCGTCCAGCGGGATGCCGTTCTCGTCCTTCTTGGCCTTGATCTCGACGCCGTCCGGGTTGTTCGAACCCACTTCGTGCAGCGCGATGATGTGGGCGATGACCAGCGCCAGCAGCACCAGCGGCACGGCGATGACGTGGAACGAGAAGAAGCGGTTCAGCGTCGCGTCGCTCACCACGTAGTCACCGCGGATGAACAGCGACAGGTCCTGGCCGATCACGGGAATCGCCGAGAACAGGTTCACGATCACCTGGGCGCCCCAGTACGACATCTGGCCCCACGGCAGCAGGTAGCCCATGAAGGCTTCGGCCATCAGGCACAGGAAGATCAGGCAGCCGAAGATCCAGACCAGCTCGCGCGGCTTGCGGTACGAACCGTACAGCAGGCCCCGGAACATATGCAGGTAGACCACGACGAAGAAGGCCGAGGCGCCGGTCGAGTGCATGTAGCGCACCAGCCAGCCCCAGGGGACTTCGCGCATGATGTATTCCACGCTGGCGAAGGCCACGGGAATGCCGGCGGCGTTCAGCGTGGCGTCGGGCTTGTAGTTCATCACCAGGAAGATGCCGGTGACGATCTGGATCACCAGCACCAGCAGTGCCAGCGAACCGAAGAAGTACCAGAAGTTGAAGTTCTTCGGCGCGTAGTACTTGGAGAGGTGGTCTTCCCAGAGCTGAGTTGCGGGGAAGCGGGCGTCGATCCAGCCGAGCAGGCCGGTGGTCTTGACTTGTTTTTCGGCCGCCATGATCAGGCTTCTCCTTTCTCGTCCTTGCCGATCACGATCTTGGTATCGGTCAGGAACTGGTAGGGGGGAACATCGAGATTCTGCGGAGCCGGCTTGTTCTTGAAGACGCGCCCGGCGAGGTCGAAGGTCGAACCATGGCAGGGGCAAAGGAAACCGGGATCAGCGCCGAGTTGAGGATTGGCGCCAGGGCCGAAGGGGCCGGAAGGCGAGCACCCAAGGTGGGAACAGATACCCACCACGACCAGGACGTCCTTGTGCTCCGGGCGCGAACGGGTTTCGTTCTTGCAGTACTCGGGCGTCGGCATGGTGAATGGAATATCGGAAGTGGGATCGGCCACTTCGCCGTCAGTCTTCTTCAGCGACGCAAGCTGTTCGTCCGTACGCCGCATGATCCAGACCGGTTTGCCGCGCCACTCGACAGTCATCATCTCGCCGGGCTTGAGCGCGCCGATATCTGCCTCGACTGGCGCACCCGCGGCCTTGGCCTTCTCCGATGGTGCAAACGTACTGACGAAAGGAACCGCTACCGCTACGCCTCCGACGCCGCCAGCGACGGATGTCGCGATCAACCAATTGCGGCGACCTTTATCCACGCTCTTCACGTCTTGCTGGTCACTCATTCCAAACCCCAGGGGAAGTCAATTTAGATTTTGCGTCAACCATAAAGTGTACCTTAGACACCTGCGCGCTAGATAGGCAGAAATTGCCACGGGCCCGTACGATTATCGGACGTGCTTGCCGGAAATCCGCTTGTGTGCTTGCTTTCCGGGCAGTGATGCGGCAGGCTTTGGCTTGAAACCGTTCATCGCTAGCAACAAGAAGGAGAACCCCAATGGGCATGATCTCGGAATTCAGAACCTTCGCCGTTCGCGGCAATGTGATCGACCTGGCGGTCGGCGTGATCATCGGCGCTGCCTTCGGAAAGATCGTGGATTCAGTGGTCAACGACCTGATCATGCCGCTGGTGGGCCGCGTTATCGGCAAGCTGGACTTCTCCAATCTGTTCGTCACATTGTCCGATCCCCCACCCGGGACGCCCATGACGCTGGATGCGCTGAAGAAGGCCGGCGTGCCCGTGTTTGCCTACGGCAATTTCCTGACCATCGCGGTCAACTTTCTCATTCTTGCCTTTATCATCTTCATGATGGTGCGCGCGTTCAACAGGATGCGCGAGAAGGAACCGCCTCCGCCGCCCGCAGCGCCGCCCGAAGAAGTGGTGCTGCTGCGTGAGATCCGCGACAGCCTCAAGACGCGTTGAGCGGAAACCGGCCGTGCGCTGCATTGCGCGCTGACCCGGGAAGATAAAACGGCCCCGATGGGGCCGTTTTGTTTTGCGTCAGACAGGATTCGGAATATCGATGAATGTATGGCGCAGGCCGAAGCGCTGGGCCACATGTTCCCCGAGCGAGCGGATGCCGTAGCGCTCGGTGGCGTGGTGGCCTGCAGCGAGATAGGCCACACCGCTCTCGCGCGCCAGGTGCGTGGTCTGCTCCGAAACCTCGCCACTGAGATAAGCATCGACGCCCGCGGCGACCGCTGCGTCGAAATAGCCTTGCGCGCCGCCCGTGCACCAGCCAATGGTGCGGATCATCTGCTCCGGTTCGCCGATGACCAGCGGCTCGCGCCCGAGCACCCCGCCCACATGCGCGGACAGCGCGGCGAGCGGCATCGGCGCGGGCAGCGTGCCGGTCCAGCCGAGCTGGTCGTCGCTGAAGCGGCCGGTCGGCGTGAAGCCGAGCTGCAGCCCAAGCTGGGCGTTGTTCCCGAACTCAGGATGGTTATCCAGCGGGAGGTGGAAGGCAAACAGGTTGACGTCCGCACCCAGCAGCCGCTTCAGGCGCGCATGCTTCTGTCCCACCACGCGCGCATCCTCGTTTTTCCAGAAGTAGCCGTGATGGACGAGGATGGCATCGGCGCCAGCCTCGATCGCGGCATCGACCAATGCCAGGCTTGCCGTCACCCCCGTCACCACGTGAGTGACTTCCGGGCGACCTTGCACTTGCAGCCCGTTGGGACAATAGTCCTTGTAACGGGGAACTTCCAACAGGTCGTTCAAGTACAATTCAAGCTCTTTTGTTTTCATTTTCTGCTCAAAACTCCAATATGTTGCGGCGCTTTTGGCTGTTCTTTGCCCAGGCTGTCACCGTCGTGCTGGCGGTCTGGTTCGTCGTGGCCACACTGAAGCCTGACTGGCTGCAGCGGGGGCGCGTGGCGGTGCAGTCCGGTTCGCCGATTGTGGCGCTCAAGGAAGTGGTGCCCAACGTGTCGGGCCCGTCTGCCGAGGGGTCCTATAGCGAAGCCGCGCGGGAGGCGATGCCGGCGGTGGTCAATATCTTTACCAGCAAGAACGGTTCAAAGCGCTCGCCCAACCCGCAGGCCGAGGATCCGTGGTTCCGCTTCTTCTTCGGCGACCGGCTGCCGGAACGGCAGGAGCCGGTCTCCAGCCTGGGCTCTGGCGTCATTGTCAGTGCCGAGGGTTATATTCTAACCAACCACCACGTGGTGGACGGGGCCGACGAGATTGAGGTGGCGCTGACCGACGGCCGCAAGGCCGACGCCAAGGTGGTGGGTTCGGATCCGGAAACCGACCTGGCGGTGCTGAAGGTGACGCTCAAGGAGCTGCCCGCGATCACGCTGGGCCGGCTCGAGAACGTGAAGGTCGGCGACGTGGTGCTGGCGATCGGCAACCCGTTCGGCGTCGGCCAGACCGTGACCATGGGCATCGTGTCGGCACTGGGCCGCAGCCACTTGGGCATCAACACCTTCGAGAACTTCATCCAGACGGACGCTGCCATCAACCCGGGCAACTCGGGCGGCGCGCTGGTGGATGCGCAGGGCAACTTGCTGGGCATCAACACTGCGATCTACTCGCGCTCGGGCGGCTCGCTGGGTATCGGCTTCGCGATTCCCGTGTCGACCGCCAAGCAAGTGATGGAGTCGATCATCTCCACCGGCAGCGTGACGCGCGGCTGGATCGGCGTCGAACCGCAGGACATGACGCCGGAGATTGCCGAGTCGTTCGGGCTCGATGCGAAGGAAGGTGCACTGATCGCCGCGGTGGTCCAGGGCGGCCCGGCCGACAAGGCGGGCGTGAAGCCGGGCGATGTACTAGCCAAGGTGGACGGCCAGGCGATCACCGACACGACCGCTCTGCTCAACGCGATTGCCCAGCTCAAGCCGGGCGTGGACATCAAGATGACCGTGATCCGCCGCGGCAAGCCAACTGACCTGACGGTAACGATTGGCAAACGGCCCCCGCCGCCGCGCCGGGCGCTGCCGTTTGAAGAGGAAGAGTGAGTCCCGGCACTATGCCCCTGACGAAAAACCCCGCCTTGGACGGCGGGGTTTTTTTGTGCCTGGCGGTCCGATTGACCGTCGCATCGCGGTGGAGCGGCGACGGCCGCGCGCGCGGGCGACAGTTCAGGCGTTCCGGGAGACCAAGGCGTCGAGCGAAAAGCTCACCGCCGCCCTCGATGACATACGGATCGAGGAGGGCCGACTGCTGCACTGTGCTGGCCATGGCAGCACTCACTATCGAACGGTCACGGGTAGGCGCAATGACTCCGCACGTCATCGGCGTGCAAGCGGCGTCGGCAACACAGCGCCCGATCCACGGCACGGCGCAGCAGCAGGCATGCAGGCCGCGCGCCGATTCTCCGGCCGCCCTTCGATGTGCAGCATGACAGATACAGCGCGGTAACAGTGCAACAGCCTGTCCCACCATCTGGCCCCGCACAAGACAAAAGGCCGGCATCCTTGCGGATGCCGGCCTCTTGCTTCAAGCCAATCTTAAGCGAGCTTACGCCCGCGTCAGATTAGAACTTGTGGCGCAGACCAACCACAGCACCGAACTGATCCTTGTTCGGCTGAACGTTCGTGGTCGTGGCGGTGTTGAAGCCGTTCACGCCCAGGGCCGAGCCCTTGTCGTTCAGGGTGTACGACAGCGAGGTGTACACGTCGGTACGCTTCGACAGCGCGTAGTCGGCCGTGATCACGAACTGCCACGGATCTGCGTCGCTCTTGCGGAAGTCCTGGTAGTACGCAGCGCCCGACAGCGAGAACGCCGGGGTCAGCTGGTAGCCCAGACCCAGCCAGTACAGGTTCGACGCCGTAGCCGTGGTCAGGATACCATTGTCAACCGTCGTGCCGCCCGTCAGCGGGGCGCCGTCGAAGGCCTTGGCCCAGCGATAGCCGGCATAGACCTTGGCCGGACCGAAGGCGTAGTTGGCGCCGACGGAAGCGCGACGAGTGCGCTGGCCGCTTTGGTCAACACCAGCAGCCGACACGGTGCCGTGGATTTCGTCATAAGCAGCACCAACTGCGAACGGGCCAGCTGCGTAGCTCAGCAGCGCGCCGTACTGTTGGCCGCGGCGGAATTGGCCGGCGGTCTCCTGGCCGTTGTTGTTGAAGCTGTAGAAAGCCGAAGCGGTCAGGCCACCGAAGGTGCCGATGTACTTGACAGTGTTGTCAGCGCGTGCAGCAAACTGGGCGTCCTGAGCCAGGATACCGTAGCGCGACGAGATGGCCATCGGATCGTAGATCAGGCCGAAGTCATAGAACGACGTTTGTTGACGGCCCAGCAGCAGCGAACCGTATTGGCTTTGCAGACCGACGTAGGCTTGACGACCGAACAGACGACCGCCTTGGGCCGACGTGCCGTTGTCGAGGTCGAAACCGCTTTCCAGGACGAACACGCCCTTCAGGCCGCCGCCCAGATCTTCCACACCACGCAGACCCCAGCGCGAACCGGATTGGTTGCCCGACGACATGCGGAACAGATCGTCACCGGCGGCGTTAGCGTTGCTAACGTACTCGAGACCGACATCAGCCACGCCGTACAGGGTTACGCTCGATTGGGCATACGCGCCACCAGCGGCCAGAGCGGCGACGGCAGCAGCAAACAGTTTCATCTTCATATCGACACTTTCCTTGTCAACTGATTGGGAAATCTTGGTTGCCCAAGTACTTGGGCGACGTATTTACATTCACGTCTGCTGCGTATTATGTGCCAGCCCCCCCGGCCGTCAGAAGGCTTTTTCGGCGTAAACCACGCTTTGCGACGGTTTATGTTGTGATCGAACAACAGGATTGCCGAAAAAAATCCCCGTTTTGGTGCAAAAACGGGGATTGGCGGGATCAGAATGTCTACCTCAGCGGGATTAGTCCGGCTGCGTTTCCCCTGAAGCGGCGGACTCGGTGGTCGGTTTGCCGATGAAACGCGCCAGGATCAGCCCCAGTTCATAGAGCAGCACCAGCGGCACCGCCAGCAGTAGCTGCGACAGCACATCGGGCGGGGTCACGATGGCGGCAATGATGAAGGCGCCGACGATCACATAGGGGCGAATCTGCTTGAGCTTTTCCAGCTCCACCACGCCGAAGCGCACCAGCACGATCACCACCACCGGTACCTCGAAGGTGATGCCGAAGGCCAGGAAGGTGGTCATGGCAAAGCTCAGGTATTTGTCGATGTCGGTCGACATCTCCGCCCCGAGCGGCGCGTTGTAGTGCGCCATGAACTGGAACACCGTCGGGAACACCAGGAAATACGCGAACGCCACGCCGCACAGGAACAGGAAGTAGCTGCTCGACACCAGCGGCAGGATCAGCCGCTTCTCATGCTGGTACAGGCCGGGCGCGACAAACTGCCAGACCTGGTACAGCACCCAGGGCAGCGCGATCAGGAAGGCCACCAGCAGCGTGACCTTCATTGGCACGAAGAACGAGCCGGTGACGTCGGTCACGATCATCTTGCCGCCCTTGGGCAACGACTCCATCAGCGGCGCGGCAAACAGGTTGAAAATCACCGGGGCCCAGTAGACCAGGCTGACGAAGACTAGGATGATCCCGGCCACCGCCTTGACCAGGCGCTGACGCAGCTCGATCAGATGGGAAATGAAAGTTTCCTGCTGCGATTCGTCTTGGGGATCGGGGGACGGGGTGTCGCTCATGGCGTGAACCGCTCAGCCGCGCTGGCTGGCAAGGTGGAATCGATCTGCACGGCGCGGCGCGCTTGCGCGGGCACGACGGCGGCAGCCGGAACGCAGGCCGGCAAGGTATCGCCGCGGGCCATGCTTACTCGAAGAAGGAACGGGACGGCCGGGTGGCCGGGCGGTGACGCTTCACTCGCGCGGCCCCCGACTGCACCCAGACCCGGACATTGTGCTGGCGCTTGAACCACAGCGGACGCGCTCCCTGCTTCACGCGCCAGCTCTTGCGCCCGTTGTGCGCCTTGTGCGCCGCGTCCCAGCTGGGCACGAAGCCGTCGCCACTGCCGGAGCCCACGCTGCTGGTACCGATGCCAGACTCGGCACCGCCCAGCGCCTCGTTCACCGCCTGGGTCTGCTCGCTGACTTCCTTGTGGATGGTGCGCTCGACATCGCGCGCCGCATCCTCGAATTCAGTGCGCATCTTGCGCAGCTCTTCCAGCTCGACCTCGCGGCTGACTTCGGCCTTGACGTCGTTGATATAGCGCTGCGCGCGCCCTACCAGCGCGCCCACCGTACGGGCAACCTTGGGCAGGCGCTCGGGACCGATCACGATCAGTGCCACGGCGCCGATCAGAGCCAGCTTGGAAATGCCGAGATCAATCATGCGGACACGTCATGCGGACAACATGCGAAGAACAGCGGATGCGCGCATGCGCAGGCAGCCACGATTGCGGGAAGGGGATGGCACACCGCCGGCTTACTGCTGCTGGCGGGACTTTTCCTTGGCGTCGACGTCGATGGTGGTGGTATCGCGCAGTTCCTTGGCCTGGGCCGGCTGGCCAGCCTGTGCCGACTTGTCTTCGCCGTCCTTCATGCCGTCCTTGAAGCCCTTGACCGCGCCGCCCAGGTCCTGGCCCATATTGCGCAGCTTCTTGGTGCCGAACACGAGCATGACGATCACCAGCACGATAAGCCAGTGCCAAATGCTAAACGAACCCATTTTTTGCTCCTGATGAAGCCTCGGGCGCAATCATTGATGCCCGGACCCGTTGTTCCGTCCCGTTATGGCCGCGCCGGGCGACGGTTGCCGGCGCAGCTTCCGCCCGGGCGTTGCCGCCGCAGGCGCTCCCATGCCAAGCCGCCCGATCAGGGCAGCGTTCCCTTCCACTCGTGACGCGGCCCACCCAGCACATGGAGGTGCAGGTGGTAGATCACCTGGCCGCCGTCCGGGCCGGTGTTGATCACCGTCCGGAAACCGTTGGTGCAGCCAGCCGCGCGCGCGAGTTCAGGCACCTTAAGTAGCATTCTAGCAAGCACCTCCCCTTCGCTGGCGCCGCAATCGGCCAGCGAGTCGACATGCGACTTGGGAACGACCAGCAAGTGTACCGGGGCCTTGGGATGGATATCGTGGAAGGCCACCATGTCGTCGTCTTCGTAGACTTTTCGCGACGTTAGCTGGCCGGCCACGATCTTGCAGAAGATGCAATTATCCTGAGCGTTCATGAAGTTTTCATTGCGACGGCCACGACACCCCGGCATCACCTTCGGGCGCCTAGCCTGACCGGCATCAGAACTGCTGATCCGGGTACATCGGCTTGCTGTCGTTCAGGTACAGCCAGCCCTTGACGATACGATACAGCATCCACAGCGACAACACGGCCCAGACGGCAAAGGCAAGCGGTATCAGCACCACCGTGGCGAACAATACGCCGCCGAGCGCGCCCCACACCACCGACCACCAGAACGAGCGGATCTGCCAGGCGAAGTGCGACGCATACAGTGAGCCGCGCGCATCGTCGCGCTTGACGTAGTCGATCACGATGGCGATCAACGCGGTGATTCCGCCGGTCAGCCAGAAGATGGCATACAGCGCATACAGGATATGCAGCAGCTTGCGCAGGCTGCTCAGCTGTTCGCCGCTGGGAGTGGTCACTTGCCCGGTGTAGTCGTTGGCCATGTTCGCCCTTGTTGTCGGAGGCCTGCCCTTTTCCAGGTGGAAAGGCAGGCGGGAAGCTGGCCGGCGCTATGCAGATCCTTGCCGGTCAGCCCTCGTCCTTGCGTCGGGCCTTTTCTTCCAGGCCGGACAATCCCTCGCGCCGTGCCAGTTCATTGACCACGTCGGCCGGCGTCAGGCCGAAGTTTGCCAGCAATACCATGCTGTGGAACCAAAGGTCCGCCACTTCATAGACCACCTTGGCGGCGTCGGCGCCACTCTGGCCGGCCGCGCGCGCGTCCTTGGCGGCCATCACGGTCTCGGTGGCTTCCTCGCCGATCTTCTTCAGGATGGCGTCGTCGCCCTTGCTGAACAGGCGCGCCACATAGGACTTGTCGGGATCGCCGCCGTTGGCGGGCTTGCGCGATTCCAGCACTTCGGCCAGGCGCGCCAGCACATCGTTGCTGCTGAGTTGGGTGTCGCTCATGGCTTGGTGTAGATCTGCGCAGGGTCCTTCAGCACCGGCTCGACCGTGTGCCAGTCGCCGGATTCGGCGTCGCCGTCGAACTTCTGGAAGAAGCAGGAATGACGCCCGGTATGGCAGGCGATACTGTCGACCTGCGTGACCTTGAGCAGCACCACGTCCTCGTCGCAGTCCAGCCGGATCTCATGCACCTTCTGCACGTGGCCGGACTCTTCGCCCTTGTGCCACAGGCGCTTGCGCGAGCGCGACCAGAACACGGCCTCGCCCAGCTCGACGGTGCGCTGCAGCGCGTCGCGGTTCATGAACGCGAACATCAGCACGTCGTTCGAGCCGACTTCCTGCACGATCACCGGCACCAGCCCGTTATCGTCCCACTTGACCTTGTTGAGCCATTTCTTTGCCATGATCAGATCCGCACGGGAATGCCCTCGCGGGCCATGAATGCCTTGGCTTCGCCCACGGTATGCTGGCCGTAGTGGAAGATGCTGGCGGCCAGCACCGCGTCGGCGTGGCCCTGGGTGATGCCGTCGGCCAAGTCCTGCAGGCCGCCGACGCCGCCCGAGGCGATCACCGGCACCGGTACCGCGTCGCTGACGGCGCGGGTCAGTTCCAGGTCGAAGCCGCTCTTGGTGCCGTCGCGGTCCATGCTGGTCAGCAGGATCTCGCCGGCGCCGCGCGCGGCCATTTCACGGGCCCATTCGACCGCGTCCAGTCCCGTCGCCTTGCGCCCGCCGTGGGTGAAGACCTCCCAGCGCGGGGCTTCGCCCGGGGCGGAACTGCGCTTGGCGTCGATCGCCACCACGATGCACTGCGAGCCGTACTTGGCGGTCGCGTCCGACACCAGCTGCGGATTGGCGATGGCCGACGAGTTCACGCTGATCTTGTCCGCGCCCGCATTGAGCAGGCGCCGCACGTCTTCGACCGTACGCACGCCGCCACCCACCGTCAGCGGGATAAAGACCTGCGAGGCCACATCCTCGATGATGTGCAGCATCAGGTCGCGTCCGTCGCTGGTCGCGGTGATGTCCAGGAATGTGATTTCATCGGCGCCCTGCTCGTCGTAGCGGCGCGCGATTTCCACGGGATCGCCCGCATCGCGCAGCTCAACGAAGTTGACGCCCTTGACCACCCGCCCGTTGGTAACGTCCAGGCAGGGGATGATACGTTTGGCTAGCATGAGATTCCTTGTCCGCCGCCGCTTCCGACGAAACGGCGGGCCCGGCGGCGGCTGCGCTCGCGGCGCGTTGGCTTACTGCCCGTCGCGCAGCTTGTCGGCCAGCGCCTGAGCAGCGGCAAAGTTGAGGTCCCCGGAGTAGATCGCGCGGCCGCAGATGACGCCTTCGACACCTTCGCCCTCGACCGCGCACAGGTTGTCGATATCGGCCAGGTTGGACAGCCCGCCGCTGGCGATCACCGGGATCGACATCGACTGCGCCAGTTTGACGGTGGCGTCGATATTGATCCCCTGGAGCATGCCGTCGCGGCCGATATCGGTGTAGATGATGGCCTCCACGCCGTAGTCTTCGTACTTGCGCGCCAGGTCCGCCACTTCATGGCCGGTCAGCTTGCTCCAGCCGTCGGTGGCCACCTTGCCATCCTTGGCGTCCAGGCCAACGATGATATGGCCGCCGAAGGCCGAGCAGGCGTCCTTCAGGAAACCGGGGTTCTTGACCGCGGCCGTGCCGATGATGACGTACGACAGGCCGTCATCCAGCCATCGTTCGATGGTGTTCAGGTCGCGGATACCGCCGCCCAGCTGCACCGGGATCTCGTCGCCAACCTCGGCGATGATGGCCTTGATGGCGGCCTCGTTGCGGGGCTTGCCGACGAATGCGCCGTTCAGGTCCACCAGGTGCAGGCGCCGCGCGCCCTGCTCCACCCAGTGACGTGCCATGGCGGCGGGATCTTCGGAAAAGACGGTGGCCTGGTCCATGTCGCCTTGTTTGAGGCGTACACACTGACCGTCCTTCAGGTCGATGGCCGGAATGAGCAACATATGCGTGACGAGCGTGGTTGAGTAAGGGAAGTTGAGCGAGACCGGCGCTGCCGGTCAGGTCTGGGGTCGATAATCGATCGGAAACTTGGTCGAATGAACGGGTCGAGTCAGCGGTCGATAGATCGGTAAAAAAACGATTCGGGTGCCTGGTCGTGCCTGGATCGCGCCGCGGTGCCGTGTCGGCGCCTCAGGGGTTCCAGTGGACGAAGTTCCGGTACAGCTGCAGGCCCAGGGCCGCGCTCTTCTCGGGGTGGAACTGCGTCGCAAAAATATTATCGCGCGCTACCGCGCTGGTAAATACGACTCCATACTCCGTTTCGCCGGCGATATGGGCCGGGTCCTGCGCCTGCACATAGTAGCTGTGGACGAAATAGAACCAGCTGTCGTCCGGGATACCGTCCCACAGCGGGTGCGGCTTCGCCTGGCGCACCCGGTTCCAACCCATCTGCGGCACCTTGTAGCGCGAGCCGTCGGGCTGCGTCATGCCGTCCAGCGCAAAGCGCACCACCTGGCCGGGCATCAGGCCCAGCGCCGGTGTGCGCTGCGCACCAGCACGACTTTCGGTGCTGAACTCGAACAGCATCTGTTCGCCAACACACACACCCAGCATCGGCTTGCTGCCGGCGGCCTCGATCACCGCCTGCTGCAGCCCGGACGCGCCCAGCGCCGACATGCAGTCCGGCATCGCGCCTTGGCCCGGCAGCACCACGCGGTCCGCGCTCCGGATGCCTTCGGGGGCATCCACCACCCGCACGTCCGCTTCCGGCGCCGCGGCACGCAGCGCCTGCGCCACCGAGCGCAGGTTGCCCATGCCGTAATCCACAATTGCTATGGTAGTCATGATTTCAAAACAGGCAACAATGTCTTCAGCCCGTCCACAATGAATTCCACGGCCAGCGCCGACAGGATCAGCCCCATCAGGCGCGTGCCGATATTGATGCCGGTGCGGCCGATCACCCGGGCAATCGGGTCGGCCGCGCGGAACACCATGTACACCACCGCCCCGATCACCACGCCCAGGCCGACCAGGATCAGCAACTGATACCAGTGCTGCGTCTTGCCGGCATAAACGATCACCGTGCTGATCGAGCCAGGCCCGGTCAGCAGCGGCAGCGCCAGCGGCACCACCGCGATGCTGGACTTTACCTCGGCCTCGTCCTCTTCTTCCGGCGTGGCCCTGGTGCGGCTGGTCTGCGCGTTCAGCATGTTCATGGCCATCATGATCATGATGAGCCCGCCACCCACCTGCAGCGACGCCACCGAGATATTGAAGAACTCGATGATCTGCTGCCCCAGCAGCGCCGACACCGCCACCACGATCGCCACCGAGATCGACGCGATCTTGATGGTACGCAGCTTTTCCGCTTCAGTCTGCTGGCTGGTCAGGCTGATGAAGAACGGGATCGCCCCGATCGGGTTGATCAGCGCCAGCAGCGAAATAAACGACTTGAGCGTATCCATCGGTTGCGGGTCGCCAGCGGCGCTGGCGGATTCAGCCTGGGGGCCTGGAAAAGGTCAGCGGGCGCCGCAACCAGCCGGCACGCCTACGGTTGTTCGAAGTGGTCGATGCGTTGTCGATGCGTTGGCAGGCGCCTCAGAGCGTACCCTTGGTCGACGGGATCGTGTTCGCCGCGCGCGGGTCCAGCTCCACCGCCATGCGCAGGGCCCGGCCAAAGGCCTTGAACACGGTTTCGCACTGGTGGTGGGCATTGATGCCGCGCAGGTTGTCGATATGCAGGGTCACGCCCGCATGGTTGACGAAGCCGCGGAAGAACTCGATGGTCAGGTCGACGTCGAAGCTGCCCACGCGCGCACGCGTGAACGGCACGTGGAATTCCAGGCCGGGGCGGCCGGAGAAGTCGATCACCACGCGCGACAGGCATTCATCCAGCGGCACATAGCTGTGGCCGTAGCGGGTGATGCCCTTCTTGTCGCCGATGGCCCGGGCCACGGCCTGGCCAAGCGTGATGCCAACGTCTTCCACCGTGTGGTGGTCGTCGATATGCGTGTCGCCGGTGGCTTCGACCTCCAGGTCGAACATGCCGTGCCGGGCGATCTGATCCAGCATGTGGTCGAGGAACGGCACGCCGGACGCCAGTTTCTGGCGGCCGGTGCCGTCGAGATTCAGGGAAACGCGGATTTGCGTTTCCGAAGTATTGCGGGTGACCTCTGCAACACGCATGGTGTTAATCCTGCAGCGACGCTGCGAATGCCTCAAGGAACTGCGCGTTTTCTTCGGGCGTGCTGACCGTGACGCGCAGACAATTGGCCAGCAACGGGTGCATTTTACTCACGTTCTTGATCAACACCTTGCGCGCCAGCAGCCGGTCGAACGTCTGTGCGGCATCCGGCACGCGCGCGAGCAGGAAGTTGGCGGCGCTGGGGAACACCGTCACCCCCGCTTGCGCGGCCATGCCGTCGGCCACGCGGGTGCGTTCGGCGCGCAGTTGTGCGGCCTGTTCGTCCAGCACCAACACATGCTCCAGCGCGAACAGCGCGGTGGCTTCGGTCAGCACGTTGACGTTGTACGGGGGACGCACCTTGTCGATTTGCGCCAGCCATTCCGGCGCGCCGGCCAGGTAGCCCAGGCGGATGCCGGCCAGGCCCAGCTTGGATACGGTGCGCATCACCAGCAGGTTGCCGAAATCCGTCAGGCGCGGCATCCAGCTGTGCTGCGCGAACGGCTGGTAGGCCTCGTCCACCACCACCAGGCTGTTGCAGATCTCGCCCTGGGCGGCGCGCACGATGGCCTCCATGTCGGCGGCATCGAACAGGTTGCCGGTTGGGTTGTTCGGGTAGGCCAGGTAAATGATGGCGGGCTGCTGCTCGGCCATCGCGGCCAACATGGCGGCGCGATCGAGCGTGAAGTCCGCGCGCAGCGGCACGCCGACGAACTGCAGGCCGGCAAACTGCGCCGACATCGCGTACATCACGAAGCCCGGCACCGGCGCCATCACCTTCGCGCCCGGCTTGGCCGCGGCCAGCGCCAGCATGCTGATGATCTCGTCCGAGCCGTTGCCGAGCAGAACGTCCATGCCGGCGGGCACCTGCATCACGGTCTTCAGCTTCGCGCGCAGGGCTTCGCTGCTGGGCACCGGGTAGCGGTTCAACGCGACCTCGCCCAGGCGCTCGGCCAGTTCGCGGCGCAGCTCGGGCGGCAGCCGGTACGGGTTCTCCATCGCGTCGAGCTTGACCAGACCGTGCGAATCCGGCACGTGGTAGGCGCCCATGGCGCGTACGTCGTCACGGATGATGCGTTCGATCAGGGAGGGCTCTACGGCTGACATGGAAACTCCAAAGTTGGCTGCTTTATCAGGCAGCGTGGGTCAGTAAATCAATTGCGTTTGAAACGATATTCCGCGCTGCGCGCGTGGGCCTGCAGGCCTTCGCCGTACGCGAGTTCGGCGGCGATCTGGCCGAGCATCTTCGCCCCGCCCTCGCTCACTTCGATCAGGCTCGAACGCTTCTGGAAGTCATAGACCCCCAGCGGCGACGAGAAGCGCGCGGTGCGCGAGGTCGGCAGCACGTGGTTGGGACCGGCGCAGTAGTCACCCAGCGATTCGCTGGTATAGCGGCCGAGGAAAATGGCGCCGGCGTGGCGGATCTTCTCGCTCCACTGGCGCGGGTTCTCGGCGGAGATTTCCAGGTGCTCGGGCGCGATCGCATTGGCGATCTCGCAGGCTTCTTCCATGTCGCGCACCTTGATCAGCGCGCCGCGGCCGGAGATCGACGCGGCGATCACGTCGCGGCGCGGCATGGTGCCGAGCTGGCGCTGGATGCTGGCTTCGACGCGGGCGATATATTCCGAGTCCGGGCACAGCAGGATCGACTGCGCCAGCTCGTCGTGCTCGGCCTGCGAGAACAGGTCCATCGCCACCCAGTCGGGGTCGGTGGTGCCGTCACAGATCACCAGGATCTCGGACGGACCGGCGATCATGTCGATGCCGACGGTGCCGAACACGCGCCGCTTGGCCGCGGCCACGTAGGCATTGCCCGGGCCAACGATCTTGTCGACCTGCGGCAGCGTGGCGGTGCCGTAGGCCAGCGCGCCAACAGCCTGCGCACCGCCGATGGTGAACACGCGGTCCACGCCGGCGATCTGCGCGGCCGCCAGCACCAGCTCGTTGCGCACGCCGCCCGGCGTGGGCACGACCATGATGATTTCCTTGACGCCCGCGACGCGCGCCGGGATCGCATTCATCAGCACCGACGACGGATACGCGGCCTTGCCGCCCGGCACATAGATGCCGACGCGGTCCAGCGGGGTCACCTTCTGGCCCAGCATGGTGCCGTCGGCCTCGGTGTATTCCCAACTGTGGCTGCCGCACTCGATCTTCTGCTTCTCGTGGTAGGCACGCACACGCGCGGCGGCGGCCTCCAGCGCGGCGCGGCGCTTAGGCTCGAGGTCCTCGAGCGCGGCTTCCAACTGCTGCTGCGACACTTCCAGCGCGCCCATCGACGACGCTTCCACGCGGTCGAAACGCTTGGTGTATTCCAGCACTGCGGCATCCCCGCGCGCCTTCACGTCTGCCAGGATCTGCGCCGCGGCGCGGTCGATGGCCTCGTCCTCGCCGGCCTCGAAGGCCAGCACCTGGCGCAGCGCCTCGGCAAAGCCGGGCTCGCTGGAATCAAGCCGGCGGATCGGCAGGTTTTCCATTTCGGTTGCGTTCATGACTTCTTTCCTCTCAGGCGGCCCGGCCTCAGGCCAGCGCCGCCGAAGCGCGTTCGAATGCGTCGAGGATCGGCGCCAGCCGCTCGCGCTTCAGTTTGAGCGCGGCCTGGTTCACCACCAGCCGCGACGAGATCTGCACGATCTCCTCCACCTCGACCAGGTTGTTGGCGCGCAGCGTGCTGCCGGTGCTGACCAGGTCGACGATGGCATCGGACAGGCCCACCAGCGGGCCCAGCTCCATGGAACCGTACAGCTTGATCAGGTCGACGTGAACGCCCTTTTTCGCAAAATGCTCGCGCGCGGTCTGCACGTACTTGGTGGCCACCGCCAGGCGCGCGCCCTGGCGCACCGCGTTGGCATAGTCAAACCCGGCGGGCACCGCCACCGACATGCGGCAGCGCGCGATGTTCAGGTCGATCGGCGCGTACAGGCCGGCCATGCCGTTTTCCATCAGCACGTCCTTGCCGGCCACACCGAAATCGGCGGCGCCGTACTGCACGTAGGTGGGCACGTCCGAGGCGCGCACGATCACCACGCGCACGGCCGGATCGGAGGTGGGCAGGATCAGCTTGCGCGAGGTTTCCGGGTCTTCGGTGACGCGGATACCGGCAGCCTCAAGCAGCGGCAGCGTCTCGGTGAAGATGCGGCCCTTGGACAGCGCCAGCGTAAGCTGGTTGGGCGAAGCGTTGAAAGTGGGGCTCATCGGGCGTCAGTCCTCGGTGCTCAAGCCATGCGGCGGATCTTGGCGCCCACTGCAGACAGCTTGTCTTCCATGCGGTCGTAGCCGCGGTCCAGGTGGTAGATGCGGTCGATCACGGTCTCGCCGTCGGCGACCAGGCCGGCGATCACCAGGCTGGCCGAAGCGCGCAGATCGGTCGCCATCACGTTGGCACCGGACAGGCGCGCCACGCCGTTGACCACCGCGGTATTGCCTTCGACCGCGATGTCGGCGCCCAGGCGGTTCAGTTCCTGGACGTGCATGAAGCGGTTTTCGAAGATGGTCTCGGTCACGCGCGCTGTGCCTTCGGCCACGGCATTGAGCGCCATGAACTGGGCCTGCATGTCGGTCGGGAAGGCCGGGTATTCCGAGGTGCGGAAACTGACGGCCTTGGCACGGTGCGGCATGGCCAGTCGGATCCAGTCGGCGCCGGTCTCGATGCGGGCGCCGGCTTCGCGCAGCTTGTCGAGCACGGTGTCAAGGATGTCAGTCTGCACGCCGCGCAGCACCAGGTCGCCCAGCGTCGCGGCCGCGGCGCACAGGAAGGTGCCGGCTTCGATGCGGTCGGCGATCACGCTGTGGCTGGCGCCGTGCAGGCGCTCGACGCCGTGCACTACCAGGCGGTCCGTGCCGATGCCTTCGATCTTGGCACCCATCTTGACCAGCAGGTGGGCCAGATCGGTCACCTCGGGCTCGCGCGCGGCGTTTTCCAGCACGGTCTCGCCTTCGGCCAGGGTGGCGGCCATCAGCAGGTTCTCGGTGCCGGTCACGGTGATCATGTCAGTGACCACGCGCGTGCCCTTCAGCCGTTTGGCGCGGGCATGGATAAAGCCGTGTTCGATGGTGATCTCGGCGCCCATCGCCTGCAGGCCCTTGATGTGCTGGTCGACCGGGCGCGCGCCGATGCCGCAGCCGCCGGGCAACGACACGCGGGCCTCGCCGAAGCGGGCCACCAGCGGACCGAGCACCAGGATCGAGGCGCGCATGGTCTTCACCATCTCGTACGGCGCTTCGTAGGAATTGACGCCGGCGCCGTTCAGGCTCACGCGGGCACCGTCGAGCTCGGCCTGCATGCCCATCTGGCGCAGCAGCTTGAGCGTGGTGCGCACGTCCTGCAGGTTGGGCACGTTATCGAGCGAAATGGTATCGGCCGTCAGCAGGCCGGCACACAGGATCGGCAACGCGGCGTTCTTGGCACCCGAAACGCGGATTTCGCCCTTCAGCGGGCCGTTGCCGTGGATCTGGAATTTGTCCATGTTCTGTCGTTCTGGCCGGGCACACGCCCGGCGTCATTGTTCTGGGGCCGCGCATGCGGCGCGGCGCGATGTTGCCGACGAGGCCTATTTGCCCTCGCCGGCCTGCCATTCAGCGGGCGTCAGCGTCTTCATCGACAGCGCATGGATTTCGGCGCGCATCCGGTCGCCCAGCGCCGCATACACGCGCTGGTGGCGCTGGATCAGCCGCTTGCCTTCAAACTCGGCGCTGACGATGGTGGCAAAGAAGTGCTGGCCGTCGCCCTCGACTTGCAGATGTTCGCAGGGCAATCCTTGGGCAATGTAATCCCTGACTTGTTCCGGTGTTGGCAGCATGGGGTTCTCTTCAGCGTATTCAGTAGGGCCGGCCGACGTTCAGTGGCGCAGCTTGTATCCGGACTTCAGCAGCCGCAGCGCCAGCGCGGCAAGCACCACGAAGGCCGATCCGACTACCGCCAGGCTGAACAGCGGCGACACGTCCGAGACGCCGAAGAAGCCATAGCGGAAGCCGTCGATCATGTAGAAGAACGGATTGGCATGGGACACCGCCTGCCAGAAGGCGGGCAGCGAGTGGATCGAATAGAACACACCGGACAGGAAGGTCGCCGGCATGATCAGGAAGTTCTGGAACGCGGCGAGCTGGTCGAACTTCTCGGCCCAGATGCCGGCGATCAGGCCCAGCGTGCCGAGGATGCCCGCGCCCAGCAGCGCAAAGACGAGGATCCAGCCCACATTGGCGAAATGCAGGTTGGCGAACCACGCCGTCACCAGCAGCACGCCCAGCCCCACGGTCAGCCCGCGGATCACCGAGGCCACCACGTAGGCGCCGAACATCTCCCAGTGCGACAGCGGCGGCAGCAGCACGAACACCAGGTTGCCGGTGATCTTGGACTGGATCAGTGACGACGAGCTGTTGGCGAACGCGTTCTGCAGCACGCTCATCATAACCAGGCCGGGCACCAGGAAGGCGGTGTAGCTGATCTGGTCGTAGACCTTGACGCGGTCTTCCAGCACATGGCCGAAGATCAGCAGGTACAGCACCGCGGTCAGCACGGGCGCGGCCACGGTCTGGAAGCTGACCTTCCAGAAGCGCAGCACTTCCTTGTACAGCAGGGTGCGGAAGCCCACCAGGCCGCCCACCGCCATCGGCGCGAGGCGGGCGTCGTCCAGGATCTCGATGTCGCCGGGTTGCTTCATGCCGCAGCCTCCATGGCGGGATCGGGCAGCGCGCCGGGCATATGCCCCTCGCGGCGCATGATCTGGACAAACACGTCTTCGAGGTCGGCCTTGTTGATTTCCATGTCTTCGATGTCACAGCCTGCTTCGCGGCAGGCTGCCAGGATCGGTTCCACCGCCTGGTAGCCCGACAGCCGCAGACGCACCGCGCGCTCGCCGGGGATGGCCGGCATGCGCAGCGGCTCCAGCGCCGGCGGCAGGCCGCCGTGCGCGAAGGTCAGCACCAACTGCAGCCCGGCAAACTGCGTCAGCAGGTTGCTGGTGCGGTCCAGCGCCACCACTTCGCCGAACTTGAGCATGGCGATGCGGTCGCACAGCGCCTCGGCCTCTTCCAGGTAATGCGTGGTCAGGATGATGGTGTGGCCTTCCCGGTTCAGGCGCGAGATGAACTTCCACAGCGTCTGGCGCAGTTCCACGTCGACACCGGCGGTCGGTTCGTCCAGCACGATAACCGGCGGGCGGTGCACCAGCGCCTGCGCCACCAGCACGCGCCGCTTCATGCCGCCGGAGAGCTGGCGCATATTGGCATCGGCCTTCCCGGTCAGGTCCAGGTTGGCCATGATCTCGTCGATCCAGTCGTCATTGCGCGTGAGGCCGAAGTAGCCGGACTGCAGCCGCAGCGTTTCGCGCACCGTGAAGAACGGGTCGAACACCAGTTCCTGCGGGACCACGCCCAGCATACGCCGCGCCATCCGGTAGTCGGACACCACATCGTGGCCCAGCACACTGACGCGGCCGGAATCGGCGCGGTTCAGGCCGGCGAGGATCGAGATCAGCGTGGTCTTGCCGGCGCCGTTGGGCCCGAGCAGCCCGAAGAATTCGCCGCGTTCGACGGTGAAGCTGACGCCCTTGAGCGCCTGCAGGTTGCGGTAGCGCTTGCGAACGTCGTGGATTTCAATGGCTTTCATGGCCGATTGTTTGTGGCGGGAGCGCCTTTTGGGGGGCGACCGCCTGGAAATGGGGAGCAACTGCGTGCCCTGGCTACCCTGGCCCGGCAGGCACGAACCGGGGGTGGGCGGGGGGATGGGCGAACAACCCGGAATTATAGGGGATGCGGGGTGAGTCCCGCTTGATCCGCCCCTGAGCCGTCCTGCCCCCGCTCTGTGGCGCGGCGACCGCGCCAGGCAGCCGCCGGGGCATCGCTGGTGGCCGCCGTGATGGCGGGCCGGCGATGCCGGATCAATGTCGGTGGTGGTGTTCCAGTTGGGAACCTGCCGGGGAGAAGGCCAGTTCGGCTTCCGGCGCAACGTCGCGCGCAGCCGCGGGCACCAGGCCCAGAAGGCCGTCCACGCCGTACAGGCTTGCCAGTTGCGACAGTCCGGCCGGCACGCCGCGCAGCGAAAGCGCCAGGTTGCGTGCCGCGGCGGCGCGATGCCAGGCCAGCAGTACGGCGACAGCGGCGGAGTCGACCTGCGTGAGGCCGGTGCAGTCCACTTGCACATCCCCCTGCGCGACGCGCGCCAGCCCGTCGCGCAGCACGGTGGCGGCGTTCTGGTTGGTCAGCGAGGTACCCAGCGAAAGCATGGATGCGTGTAGTGGCCTGGAGGGAAGAAAGCGAAAGCCGCGGCAGAAACGACGGCTCCCGCACTTTGGCGGGAGCCGGTGCCGCGAACGGCTATTGTAGAGGAGATCGGCGCACCTTGCTGCATCGCAGCGGCGCGCCGGGGCAGCCGCGTCAGCTCTTGGCGTTGGCGAGCTGGCGGTTGCGGTCCTGCAGCGTCTTGATCACGCCCTCGACGCCCTGCTGGCCGACGATGGTGTTGAAACTGCCCTTGTAGGCCTCGGTCAGCCACGCGCCCAGCACGTTGATGTCATAGAGCCTCCAGCCTTGTGCGGTCTTCTCCAGGCGGTAGTCCATCTGGATTGGCTCGCCCTTGTTGATCACCTGGGTGCGGATGGTCGCGTCGGTATCTTCAGGCGTGCCGCGGTACGGGCGGTACTGCACGGTCTGGTCGCGGATCTGGGCGATGGCGCCGGCGTAGGTGCGGATCAGCAGGGTCTTGAACTCATCGGTGATCTGCTTCTGCTGCTCGGGCGTGGCCTTGGACCAATTGCGGCCCATCGCGATCTGCGTGGTCTTCTGGAAGTTCGCGTTGGGTATGATCTTCTGCTCGACCAGCGCGGTGATCTTGGCGATATTGCCGGCCTGCATGTCCTTGTCGGCCTTGACGGTCGACATCACGTCGTTGACCAGTGCCTTGACCAGCCCGTCCGGGGTGGCCGCGTCCGGGGACACCTGGGCGTGGGCCGCGCCTGCGAAGGCAACTACGGTAAGGAAGGGGACCAACAGTCGCTTTATCATGGATTTTCCTTCTTCATCTGAGACGTTTCTCGCCGATGGGGGCGAATTAGCCAGCGTCGCTGGTGGCGCGCGGCCTTGCGGTGATTGGAACACAAGCCCGGCCGGCTGGTGGCGGGTCGCCGGGCATTTCCCGCCACTTCCAAACAAATTGTTTCAGCCCTCACAGGGCATTCACAGCCTGGGCGCAGGCCTGTTGCGTGCCCGCGCCACAATGGTTTCAGCGTATGCGGATGACGCCCGGCACGATCCGCTGCATCGGCTCCACCGCTGGCACCGGCAGGCTCTGGCTTTCCGGCTGGATATTGCCGGAGGGCGCCGTTTGCTGCGGGGCTGATGCCGGATCAGGAGCCGGAGCCGGAGGCGCGGCTGAAGCGTCAGCCGGCGCCGGAGCGGGAGCCGGCTCGGCGGGCGCCGCGGGCTTCTCGCCCTCGGGCGCGGCCGGGGCTGCCGGCGCCGACTCATCGCTGTCGGCATCCGCTTCGGCTTCCGGCGGGTTGCCGTCGTAGACCAGGTACTGGCGGCGCTGCAGGTAGGAATCGCGCAGGAACGAGTACTTGTCCAAGGCCGCCTGCTCGAGCAGGTTGCTTGCCCCCAGCAGTTGCGCCCGGCCGGCCACGATGCGCACGCCGGTCAGCGAATTGCGCAGCGACACCGGGTACAGATAGGCCGACGGGTCGAACTGGCGATCCACCAGCATGCCGCCGGTGTCGCGCACCGTGCTCGGCCCGAACAGCGGCAGCACCAGGTACGGCCCCTGCGGCACGCCCCACACGCCCAGGGTCTGGCCGAAGTCTTCCTTGTACTTGGGCAGGCCGGCCGGGGTGGCGATATCGATCAGGCCGCCGATGCCCAGAACGCTGTTCATCGCCACGCGCATGGAGTCTTCCGCCGCGCGCGTGGGCTTGCCCTGCAGCAGGTTATTCACCGCCGAGTAGACATCGCTCACGTTGGAGAAGAAGTTCTCCACCGCGCGCTGCACTGGCGTGGGCATGTAGTCGGCGTAGACCTCGGCGACCGGGCGCAGGATGCCCTTGTCGAAGTCCTCGTTGATCTTCGCGACCTCGCGGTTGAACGGCTCCAGCGGATCCCTGGGGTTGGCGTTCGGACCGGTGGCGCAGCCGGCCAGCACGGCGGCGGCTAGCGCTGCCAGCAGCCTGGCCGCCGGGCGGCGCGCGGCGCTGCCCCGATAGACGGATGGCGCAGCGCTCATTTGAGCTCTCCGCCGGGCGCCGGCGCGCTGGCGCCGGTAGCCGAGCCACCGCTGCTGCCGCCGGCATCGGCCGCCTTGTTGTACAGGAACTGGCCGATCAGGTTTTCCAGCACCACCGCCGACTGCGTCATGGTGATGCGCGCGCCGTCGGCCAGCATGGCGGTGTCGCCGCCGGCTTCGAGGCCGATGTACTGCTCACCCAGAAGGCCCGAGGTCAGGATCTTGGCCGAGGTGTCCTTGGGGAACTCGTAGCGCTTCTCCAGGCTCATCTCGACAGTGGCCTGGTAGGTCTTGTCGTCGAAGCGGATCGCCGCCACGCGGCCGACCACCACGCCAGCGCTCTTGACCGGCGCGCGCGGCTTGAGCCCGCCGATATTGTCGAAGCGCGCCTGCACGCTGTAGGTTTCCTGGAAGGAGAAGGCGCTCATGTTCCCCGCCTTGAGGGCCAGGAACAGCAGGGCCACGAACCCCGCCACCACGAACAGGCCCACCCAGAAATCGAGTGTGTTCTTTTTCATTGGAATCTCTTTCTTCAACCCCGTTCTATGTCTTGTCGCTGTCTTGTTGTCACTGCGGCCCGCGTCAGTTGCTGAACATCAGCGCGGTCAGCAGGAAATCCAGCC
Organism: Cupriavidus sp. DF5525; assembly: GCF_040149425.2. NCBI lineage: Bacteria > Pseudomonadati > Pseudomonadota > Betaproteobacteria > Burkholderiales > Burkholderiaceae > Cupriavidus > Cupriavidus sp. DF5525. Next base: position 4,175,154 of record NZ_CP168265.1, read on the forward strand.
CCAGCACGGCCAGCGACGCGATCACCACGGTGCGGGTGGTCGCGCGCGAGACGCCTTCGGGCGTGGGCTTGGCCTCGAAGCCCTGGTACAGGGCAATAAATGTCACAGCAATGCCAAAGATAAAGCTCTTGATCACGCCGTTGAGCACGTCGGCACGCACGTCGACGCCGCCCTGCATCTGCGACCAGAAAGCGCCCGCGTCCACGCCGATCAGCTGCACGCCGACCACGTAGCCGCCCAGGATGCCCACTGCGCTGAAGATCGCCGCCAGCACCGGCATGGCGATCACGCCCGCCCAGAAGCGCGGCGCGATCACGCGCTGCAGCGGGTTCACTGCCATCATTTCCATCGCCGTGAGTTGCTCGCCGGCTTTCATCAGGCCGATCTCCGCAGTGAGCGAGGTGCCGGCGCGGCCGGCGAACAGCAGCGCGGTCACCACCGGCCCCAGCTCGCGCACCAGTGACAGCGCCACCAGCAGCCCGAGCGCCTGCTCGGAACCGTAGCGGTTCAGCGTGTAGTAGCCCTGCAGGCCCAGCACGAAGCCGACAAAGAGGCCCGACACGGCAATGATTACCAGCGACAGGTTGCCGACGAAGAAGACCTGGTCGGTCACCAGCCGGAAGCGGCGCAGCAGCGCCGGCGACAGGCCCATCAGCGCCAGGAACATGCGCGTGGCATGGCCCACGCCCGAGACATTGCGGCGCACTGCCGCGCCGATGGTGGTGAAGAAACCGATCACCGCGCACCTCCGGCAAAGTCCTCGGCCAGCGACGGCCCCGGATAGTGGAACGGCACCGGGCCATCGGCCTCGGCATGGACGAACTGGTGCACGAACGGGTCGGTGGAGGCGCGCAACGCCTCGGGCTCGCCCTGCGCCGCGATGCGCCCGTCGGCAATGAAGTAGACGTAGTCGGCGATCTGGAATGTCTCGTGCACGTCGTGCGAGACGATGATCGTGGTCGCGCCGAGCGCGTCATTTAGGCTGCGGATCAGGCGCGCAGTCAGGCCGAGCGAGATCGGGTCCAGCCCGGCGAAGGGCTCGTCATACATCAGCAGCGCCGGATCCAGCGCGATCGCACGCGCCAGCGCCACGCGCCGCGCCATGCCGCCCGAAATCTGCGACGGCATCAGCGCGCGCGCGCCGCGCAGGCCGACCGCATTGAGCTTCATCAGCACCAGGTCGCGGATCATCGACTCGGGCAGGTCGGTGTGCTCGCGTAGCGGGAAGGCCACATTATCGAACACCGACAAGTCGGTAAACAGCGCGCCGAACTGGAACAGCATGCCCATCTGGCGTCGCACCGCGTACAGGCCGCGCATATCCACCGTGTGGATATCGGTGCCGGCAAAGCGCACCGCGCCCGCCTGTGGACGCACCTGGCCGCCGATCAGGCGCAACACCGTCGTCTTGCCGCAACCCGAGCCGCCCATCACCGCAATCACCTTGCCACGCGGGAATTGCATGGTCAGGCCGGACAGGATCGGCTTGCCGTGGTCCGCATAAGCGAAATCCACCGCGTTCAGTTCGACGAGGTTTTGAGCAGAATCGGTCACGTTAGCACCGGTCGGGACAGTCGCGCATTATAAGGTCTACTACCTAGGCGCGCTGTACCGTGTGTCACACGCTACGTTGACCGGATTGGAACAATCGCTCCCGGGCCCTGCACAACGACCGGGACGGCGGCTCTCTGGCGTGCGGCTCAGTGCTCGTGCCTCACGGCGCCTGCGTATGCGCGACGTCCTTGAGGATGACCTGCCACTGGATCGATTCCGAGCGGATCGCGGTGGCGAACGCCTCCGGCGAGTCGCGCAAGGGCGTCAGTCCCGCCGCCATCAGGCGCGAACGCACCTCGCGCTCGGCCATCACGCCGTCGAGTTCGCCCGCCAGCCGCGCCACGATCGCGCGCGGGGTCTTGGCCGGCGCCATCACGCCGAACCACGCCACCGCGGCATAGCCCTCCATGCCCGACTCCTGCAGTGTCGGCACCAGCGGCGCCAGCGTCGAGCGCGCCACGCCGGTGACGCCGATCAGCCGCAGCGCTCCACTCTTGACTTGGCTCTGCACTGCGGCGAAGGAACAGAAGCAGGCACTGATGCGGCCGGCCAACATCTCCTGCACCACCGCGGCCTCGCCCTTGGCGATGACCAGCGGCACGCTGTTGGGGATGCCGCGCACCGCGTATTCGGCATAGAGGTGCGATGGGCTGCCGGGCTGGCCGTAGCCGTAGCTGTACGAACCGGGGTTGGACCTCACCGCCGTCATCCATTGCTCTGGCGTGCGCATCGGCAGCCGGGCGTCGATCACCAGGAACATCGGCGTGGTGGCAACGCGCGCCACCGGCGTGAAGTCGCGCACGACGTCATAGGGCACCGGCTCCAGCCCGGGCTGGATCAGCATATTTGCCTGGTGGAACAGCAGTGTATGGCCATCGGAACTGGCCTTGGCGACCACATCGCCGGCGGTGGTGCCGGCCGCGCCGGGGCGATTGTCAACCTCCATCGGCACGCCTAGGCGCGCGGACAAGCGCTCGGCCAGCATGCGCGCAACGGCGTCGGCCACGCCGCCCGCCGGGAACGGCACGATCAGGCGCATTGGGCGATCCGGGAACGAAATGGCGCGCACCAGTTGCGGACCGGCAAGCGCGGGCATGGCAGGTACCGCTAGCGCGAGCGTGGTACACCCCAGCGCGTACAAGTACAGGAAAGGTTGCAGCCAGCGGCAGAGCCGCGCCAAAGCGCCGCGCTCCGTCGCGAACTTCGCTTTACCTCGCCAAAGCTGCGACAAATTGCGCACTTCGGGCATCAATTTCCTCCGGACGATCTCCTGAGAAGACCGCGAGCGGGTTCTGGGGAAAAAGGATTTTCGAGGCGGTTTCCGTTAATGGTTTTTTAAAAATTGTAGGGACATTACCGAGGCCACTACAGGCACGTAAACCATAGCCGGGAGAACCCTGAAGGCCTTGTACAGCCTTGCCAAACCTGCCATCAGGCGCCAGCGCAGAGGGGCCCGGCAGGGGTCGCCGGCTATAATCGCGCGATGACGATTTTCACGCTGCGGCCGATGGTGGCCGCGGACCTGCCGGCCGTGCTGGCGGTGCAGGCCAGCTGTTACACGGAGGTGCTGCTCGAAAGCGAGCAGGCACTGGCCAGCAGGCTCGCGCTGTCCCCTGCCACCTGCTGGGTCGCACCAGACCCACGCGACCCGGGCGCCCTCGCCGCCTACCTGTTCACGCATCCCTGGCTCGAAGCCAGCCTGCCGCCGCTGGATGGCGTGCTGGACGACGGCTGGCGCGGTGCGTCCGCGCCGGAGTCGCTGACGTGGTTCGTCCATGACATGGCCGTGGCGCCCGCCGGGCGCGGCGCTGGGCTGGCGCCAAGACTGTATGCGGCGGCGCTGGCGGCAGCACGCTCGACCGGGCTCGGGCGTTCGCGGCTGATTGCGGTGCAATCGGCCGCGTCATGGTGGCGCAGGCTTGGGTACGCGCCGGTGGCCGCTGGGACAGCGTCGCGGCATGCCGCCAAGCTGGCCGACTATGGCGCGAACGCGGTGCTGATGGAACGCGCGCTGGCGGACTGAGCGCCGAGCCTGCACCAAGAGAAAAAGCCCGCCGGCTTGCGCCAGGCGGGCTTTCTCTTGCGGCCGAAGCCTGTGGATCAGCGCGGCAGGTCGCTGTGGCCCATCAGGAAGGCGTCGACCGAACGCGCGGCCTGGCGGCCTTCGCGAATGGCCCACACCACCAGCGACTGGCCACGGCGCACGTCGCCGGCGGCGAACACCTTGGGCACGTTGGTGTGGTAGGCGCGCTCGCCCTCCGTGGCGGCCTTGGCGTTCTTGCGCGCGTCGGTGTCCACGCCGAACGCTTCCAGCATCGAGCCCACCGGGTTGGTGAAGCCCATCGCCAGCAGCACCAGGTCGGCCGGCAGGATGAACTCGCTGCCTTCGACTTCCTGCATGCGGCCATTCTTCCATTCGACGCGGCAGGCCTTCAGAGCCGTGACCTTGCCGTTCTCGCCAATGAATTCCTTGGTGGCGACCGACCAGTCGCGCTCGCAGCCTTCGTCGTGCGAGGACGAGGTGCGCAGCTTGATCGGCCAGTACGGCCACACCAGCGGCTTGTTCTCTTCTTCCGGCGGCTGCGGCAGCAGCTCGAACTGTGTCACCGAGGTGGCGCCGTGGCGGTTGGACGTGCCCACGCAGTCGGAGCCGGTATCGCCGCCGCCGATCACGATCACGTTCTTGCCTTCGGCACGGATCTCGTTCTCGCCGTCGCCAGCCACTTCCTTGTTCTGCGGAATCAGGAATTCAAGCGCGTAGTGGATGCCGGCCAGGTCGCGGCCCGGCACGGGCAGGTCGCGCGGCACTTCCGAGCCGCCCGCCAGCACCACGGCGTCGAACTGCTCCATCAGGGCCTGGGCCGAGATGGTTTCCCGCGCGTAGTTCTTGATGCCGGCAGGCAGCTCGCCGTCGGTCACCATCACGCCGGCGCGGAAGGTCACGCCTTCGGCCTGCATCTGCTCCATGCGGCGGTCGATCAGCGTCTTCTCCATCTTGAAGTCGGGGATGCCGTAGCGCAGCAGGCCGCCGATGCGGTCGTTCTTCTCGAACACGGTCACGTCATGGCCGGCACGTGCCAGCTGCTGCGCGGCGGCCATGCCGGCGGGGCCGGAACCGACCACGGCCACGGTCTTGCCGGTCCTGTGCTTGGGCGCCTGCGGCGCGACCCAGCCTTCTTCCCAGGCCTTGTCGATGATGGCGTGCTCGATCGACTTGATGCCGACCGGCAGCTCGTTGATGCCCAGCGTGCAGGCGGCTTCGCACGGTGCCGGGCAGATGCGGCCGGTGAACTCGGGGAAGTTGTTGGTCTGGTGCAGCACCTCGATCGCCGACTTCCAGTCCTGGCGGTACACCAGGTCGTTGAAGTCGGGAATGATGTTGTTGACCGGGCAGCCGTTGTTGCAGAACGGGATGCCACAGTCCATGCAGCGCGCACCCTGGAGCTTCGCTTCGCTGTCGGACAGCGCGAACACGAATTCCTTGTAGTGCTTCACGCGCTTGACTACCGGTTCGTAGCCCTCATTCTGGCGCGGAAATTCGAGAAAGCCAGTCGCCTTACCCATGTTGCGTCCTTGGTCATGCTGCGCGGGACCGGCGGCATCGCCGGCCCTGCGGTGGGGTCAGTATCTTGTCGGGGGCCGCGGCGGCTGCCGCGCCCCGTCGCTACGTTGGTTTGCTGTGCTTCAGGCCGCGATGGCTTCGCGGTCGCTGTCGCGGGCGGCCTGTTCCTTGGCGTACATCTCGCCCAGCGCGCGCTTGTACTCGGTCGGGAAGACCTTGACGAACTTGCGGCGCGCCGTGGTCCAGTCAGCCAGCAGCGCCTTGGCGCGCTCGGAACCGGTGTAACGGAAATGCTGCTCGATCAGGTTGCGCAGGATGATTTCATCCAGTTGGCGCTTGCCGTCGACCTTGTGCCACGAAGCCTGCGGCTGGCCCTTCTCCTGGTCGGCCGAGGCCAGCACCGCTTCCAGTGCCACCATCGAGGTGTTGCAGCGCTTGTCGAACAGGCCGTCCTCGTCGTAGACGTAGGCCACGCCACCCGACATGCCGGCAGCGAAGTTACGGCCGGTGCCGCCCAGCACCACCACCGTGCCGCCGGTCATGTACTCGCAACCGTGGTCGCCGGTGCCTTCCACCACGGCCGCCGCGCCGGAGTTGCGCACCGCGAAGCGCTCGCCGGCCACGCCGTTGAAGAACGCTTCACCGGCGATGGCACCGTACAGCACGGTGTTCCCGACGATGATGTTGCGGGTCGGATCGCCACGGAATTCATGCGGAGCGCGCACGATCACGCGGCCGCCCGACAGGCCCTTGCCGACGTAGTCGTTGCCGTCGCCCACCAGGTCCAGCGTGATGCCGTGCGCCAGGAACGCGCCGAACGACTGGCCGGCGGTGCCTTGCAGCTGGATGTGGATGGTGTCGTCGGGCAGGCCTTCATGGCCGTGCTGCTTGGCGACCACGCCGGACAGCATCGCGCCCACCGTACGGTTGACGTTCTTGACCGGCTGGATGAACGAGACACGCTCGCCCTTCTCGATCGCCGGACGCGCCTTGGCGATCAGCACGTGGTCCAGCGCCTTGCCGGCTTCCGCCGACAGCCCATGGTCCTGCACGTCGGTGTGGTACAGCGGCACGTCCGCGCCCAGCGACACCTGGTGGAAGATGCGGCTGAAGTCCAGGCCGCGCGCCTTCCAGTGCTCGATGCCCGCCTTGGTGTCGAGCAGGTCGGCGCGGCCGATCAGCTCGTCGAAGGTGCGGATGCCCAGCTGGGCCATGATCTCGCGGGCCTCTTCTGCAACGAAGAAGAAGAAGTTCACCACGTGTTCCGGCTTGCCCTGGAATTTCTTGCGCAGCTGCGGATCCTGCGTGGCCACGCCCACCGGGCAGGTGTTCAGGTGGCACTTGCGCATCATGATGCAGCCTTCCGCAACCAGCGGCGCGGTGGCGAAGCCGAACTCGTCGGCGCCCAGCAGCGCGCCGATGACGACGTCGCGGCCGGTCTTCATCTGGCCGTCGGCCTGCACGCGGATGCGGTTGCGCAGCCCGTTGAGCAGCAGCGTCTGCTGCGTCTCGGCCAGGCCCAGCTCCCACGGCGTGCCGGCGTGCTTGATCGACGACCACGGCGAGGCGCCGGTGCCGCCGTCATGGCCGGCGATCACCACGTGGTCGGCCTTGGCCTTGGACACGCCCGCGGCCACCGTGCCGACGCCCACTTCGGACACCAGCTTGACCGAGATGTCCGACGACGGGTTGACGTTCTTCAGGTCGTGGATCAGCTGTGCGAGGTCCTCGATCGAGTAGATGTCATGGTGCGGGGGCGGCGAGATCAGGCCCACGCCCGGCACCGAGTAACGCAGCTTGCCGATGTAGTCCGAGACCTTGTGGCCCGGCAGCTGGCCGCCTTCACCGGGCTTCGCGCCCTGCGCCATCTTGATCTGGATCTGGTCGGCCGAAGCCAGGTACTCGGCGGTCACGCCGAAACGGCCCGACGCCACCTGCTTGATCTTGGAGCGCAGCGAGTCGCCGTCGCGCAGTTCCAGGTCCTTCTCGATCACGCCGTCGCCCAGCAGGCCCTTGAGGGTATCGCCCTGCTTGATGGGGATGCCGCGCAGCTCGTTGCGGTAGCGCTTCTCGTCCTCGCCACCTTCACCGGTGTTGGACTTGCCGCCGATGCGGTTCATCGCCAGCGCCAGCGTGGTGTGGGCTTCGGTCGAGATCGAGCCCAGCGACATCGCGCCGGTGGCGAAGCGCCGCACGATTTCCTTGGCGGGCTCGACTTCTTCCAGCGGAATCGCCTTGGCCGGATCGACCTTGAACTCGAACAGACCACGCAGCGTCATGTGGCGCTTGCTCTGGTCGTTGATGATGTTGGCGTATTCCTTGTACGTCTGGTAGGCGCCCTTGCCGTCGTCAGCGCGCACCGAGTGCTGCAGCTTGGCGATCGAGTCCGGGGTCCACATATGCTCTTCGCCGCGGATGCGGAAGGCGTACTCGCCGCCGGCGTCGAGCATGCTTTCCAGCACCGGGTTGTTGCCAAAAGCATCCTTGTGCAGGCGCAGCGCTTCCTCGGCCACCTCGAAGATGCCGATGCCCTCGACATTCGACGGCGTGCCGTGGAAGTACTTCTGCACCAGTTCGCGCGACAGGCCGATGGCTTCGAAGATCTGCGCGCCGGTGTACGACATGTACGTGGAGATGCCCATCTTGGACATCACCTTGAACAGGCCCTTGCCGACCGCCTTGACGAAGTTCTTGACCGCCTTCTCGGGCGACAGGTCGCCCGACAGGCCGCTGGCCATGTCGGCCAGGGTTTCCATCGCCAGGTACGGGTGCACGGCTTCGGCGCCGTAGCCGGCCAGCAGCGCGAAGTGATGCACTTCACGCGCGGTGCCGGTCTCGACCACCAGGCCGGTCGACGTACGCAGGCCCTTTTCCACCAGGTGGTGGTGGATCGCGGACGTGGCCAGCAGCGCGGGGATCGCGACATGGTCGGCATCCACCGGGCGGTCGGTCACGATCAGGATGTTGTAGCCCGAACGCACCGCATCCACGGCTTCGGCGCACAGCGACGCCAGGCGCGCTTCAATGCCTTCCTTGCCCCAGGCGGTCGGGTAGCAGATGTTCAGTTCGTAAGCACGGAACTTGCCGCCGGTGTAGTGCTCGATGTTGCGGATCTTGGCGATGTCCTTGAAGTCCAGCACGGGCTGGGACACTTCGAGACGCATCGGCGGGTTGATGTTGTTCAGCTCCAGCAGGTTCGGCTTCGGGCCGATGAACGACACCAGCGACATCACCATGTTCTCGCGGATCGGGTCGATCGGCGGGTTGGTGACCTGGGCGAACAGCTGCTTGAAGTAGTGATACAGCGTCTTGTTCTTGGACGACAGGATGGCCAGGGGCGAGTCGTTGCCCATCGAGCCGGTGGCTTCCTCGCCGGCCAGCGCCATCGGCGCCATCAGGAACTTGACGTCTTCCTGGGTGTAGCCGAAGGCCTGCTGGCGGTCCAGCAGCTTGGCCACGGGCTTCTTCTCGGCGGCAACGTCTTCCGGCTTGGCGTCGATCTCGTCCAGCTTGATGCGGACGGCGTCGATCCAGCTCTTGTACGGCTTGGCGTTGGCCAGGTTGTCCTTGAGTTCCTTGTCGTCGATGATGCGGCCCTGCTCCATGTCGATCAGGAACATCTTGCCCGGCTGCAGGCGCCACTTCTCAACGATGCGCGACTCGGGGAACGGCAGCACGCCGGCTTCGGACGCCAGCACCACGACGTCGTCCTCGGTCACGTAGAAACGCGCCGGGCGCAGGCCGTTGCGGTCCAGCGTGGCGCCGATCTGGCGGCCATCGGTGAAGCAGATCGCGGCCGGGCCGTCCCACGGCTCCATCATGGCGGCGTGGTACTCGTAGAAGGCGCGACGGTTGTCGTCCATCAGCGTGTGCTGTTCCCAGGCTTCCGGGATCATCATCATCATCGCGTGGACGAGCGGGTAGCCGGCCATCGTCAGCAGTTCGAGGCAGTTGTCGAACGATGCCGTGTCGGACTGGCCCGGATAGATCAGCGGCCACAGCTTGGGCAGGTCGTCGCCCAGCACCGGCGACGAGATTGCGCCGGTACGCGCGTTGATCCAGTTGACGTTGCCCTTGACTGTGTTGATTTCGCCGTTGTGGGCGACCATGCGGTACGGGTGGGCCAGTTCCCAGGCCGGGAAAGTGTTGGTCGAGAAGCGCTGGTGCACCAGGGCCAGGGCCGAGACGGCGCGCGGGTCCTGCAGGTCCAGGTAGTACTCGCCAACCTGGTTGGCCAGCAGCAGGCCCTTGTACACCACGGTACGGGCCGACATCGACGGCACGAAGTATTCCTTGCCGTGCTTGAGCTTGAGCGCCTGGATGGCGTGGCTGGCGGTCTTGCGGATGACGTAGAGCTTACGCTCCAGCGCGTCCGTGGTCATGATGTCGCGGCCGCGACCGATGAAGATCTGGCGGATCACCGGCTCGGTCTTGCGCACCGTCGGCGACATCGGCATGTTGCAGTCGACCGGCACGTCGCGCCAGCCCAGCACGACCTGGCCTTCCAGGCGGACCGTGCGCTCCAGTTCCTGTTCGCAGGCCAGGCGCGAGGCGTGTTCCTTCGGCAGGAAGATCATGCCCACGCCGTATTCGCCGGCGGGCGGCAGGCTCACGCCCTGTGCGGCCATTTCCTCGCGATAGAACTGGTCGGGGATCTGGACCAGGATACCGGCACCGTCGCCCATCAGCGCGTCCGCGCCGACGGCACCCCGGTGGTCCAGGTTCTCCAGGATCTTCAGGCCCTGGGAGATGATCTCGTGGGACTTCTTGCCCTTGATATGCGCGACCATGCCGACGCCGCAGGCGTCGTGCTCGTTGCTGGGGTCGTACATGCCTTGCGCCTGGGGGCGCAAGTCGAGGGCGGATTCGGATCCGCTGATTTGCTCGCTGGTCTGCGCTTGGGCCGAAAGATTTTTCGTTTGGTCCACGGGCTGGATTCCGGTGAAGGCTGCGCGAATTGCTGGACTACCGGAACGGGGACCGCGCGCTTTCTTGATATCCACCCAAACCGGTGGACCGGCGGGAAGGGAAATGGGGACGAAGCTGTCTGCGGGCCGCAGCGGCGTACACGAGCGTGACGCGCCGCACAATTACTGTGGGTGGAGCAACTATATGGGAATCTTATTCGGCTCGCAAAATTTTTAAATAGGGTCAGAACACATTAATATTCGCACCGTTTCGGTGATCGGATTAAATGGGGACACGTTATTTTTGCGTCGACTGGGCCACGTCTTCCGTGGGTGCTTGCACCTTTTTGGGGCGCCCTTTCGGGAGCGGCTGAACGCGCCGGGTCGCATGGCGTTCGAGTTGCGCCAGGAATGCTTCGCCGCCAAGAGGCCAGCCGCTATGCGCGTGACTGCGCAGCGTGGCCAGCGTTTTGGTCGACAGGCCTTCGGCAGTCAGCGAACGATAGTTGGACTGGCGCTCGAACGGCGTATTGCCCAGTTCCCAGTAAGCAGAGTGGTCGCTTACAAACGGGCTGGCCTCGATGCCGGCGTGATGGCGGTAGCTGCTCCAGCGGTCGGCCTCCGGCGTGCTCACCTCCCCGGCGCGCAGCGCGTTCGCTTCGACATAAAGCATGGCCGGCAGCATCCACTGGGCCGGGTCGAACACCGCCGAGCGGAAGCGCCCTTCCCACAGCGTGCCAGTGCGCTCGGCCACACGGTTGAAATAGCGTGCGTAGCGACGGCCGACCGCCTGCATGGTCAGGCTCAGTGAATCCGGCCCCTTGGGCGTGGCCACCAGGTGCACGTGGTTGGGCCGCAGCGTGTAGGCGTGGAGCGCAAGGTCATGCTCGCGCGCGGCCATGCGCAGGCAGTCGAGGTAGTGCAGGTAGTCGTCGGGACCGAGGAAGACGTCCTGGCGGTTGTTGCCGCGTTGCAACACCAGGGCGGGAAGACCGGCGGGAGAGAAACGGGGAAGGCGGGCCATGACAGGTCATGCGAGCATCGATGCCCGCATGATAGCCTGATCCGTCCCCAATTATGCGCAGGCGCGCCGCTGTCAGTTGCCCTCGCTCACGGCAAAGATGCGGCGATGCTCGCGGATCGCGTAGCGGTCGGTCATGCCGGCGATGTAATGCGCGATCAGCCGCGGCTGCTCGGTGCCGTGGCCGGCCTGGTACTGTGGCGGCAGCAGGCGTGGATCGGACATAAAGGCCTGGAACAGGTCGCCGACGATGCGCTGCGCCTTGGCCGACATGCGCATCACCAGGTAGTGCCGGTACAGGTGCCGGAACAGGAAGCGCTTGAGCGCCGCGGCTTCCTCGTGGATCTGCGGGCTGAAGCCGACCAGCGGGCCGGCGGCGCGAACCGCGTCGATATTGCGCGGGTTGACCGCGGCGATATTGCTGCTGGTGGTCTCGATCAGGTCGACGATCAGCGTGTTGATCATGCGCCGGACCGTCTCGTTGATGGCGCGGCGGCCGTTGATGCCGGGGAAGGCATCAGCCACCTCGGCACGGTGGCGCTCCCACATCGGTACTTCGTCGAGCTGTTCCAGCGTCAGCAGGCCGGAGCGCAGGCCGTCATCAATATCGTGGTTGTTGTAGGCAATCTCGTCGGCCAGGTTGGCCAGTTGCGCCTCCAGCGACGGCTGCGTGCCTTCCAGGAAGCGCCGGCCCAGCTCGCCCAGCGCCGCGGCATTGACGCGCGAGCAATGCTTGAGGATGCCCTCGCGCGTCTCGAAGGTCAGGTTCAGCCCGTTGAAGCCGCCGTAGCGCTCTTCCAGCTCGTCCACCACCAGCAGGCTCTGCAGGTTGTGCTCGAAGCCGCCGTGATTCTTCATGCAGGTGTTGAGCGCATCCTGCCCGGCGTGGCCAAAGGGCGTATGGCCCAGGTCGTGCGCCAGCGAGATGGCCTCGACCAGGTCTTCGTTGAGGCGCAGGTTGCGCGCGATCGAGCGGGCGATCTGCGCCACCTCCAGGCTATGGGTCAGGCGGGTGCGGAACAGGTCTCCCTCATGGTTGACGAAGACCTGGGTCTTGTACTCGAGCCGCCGGAACGCCGTGCTGTGGATGACCCGGTCGCGGTCGCGCTGGAATTCGCTGCGCGACAGCGACGCGGGTTCGGCATGCACCCGCCCGCGCGTCTGCGCGGAGCGGGCGGCGTACGGGGCGAGATGGCTTTCAAAGTCGGTCATGCGGCAATCCGGTGAGCTGGGTCAGGGTTGCGAGGCATAACCGATCGATCACGCGACCGTGGCCTCGGTGGGAGGTTTAAGAACGGCGTGCTGCAGCGTGGCACGCAGGTCGGCATCGGGCACGGTGGTAATGAACGCCTCGCCGAGCTTCTTCAGCAGGATGAACTTGATGCTGCCGGCCTCGGCCTTCTTGTCGACCTTCATCAGTTCGATATAGCGATCGGTGCCCAGTTCCGGCGCCACCACCGGCAGCATGGCCGCCTGGGTCAGCGTGCGGATGCGCGCGAGCGTCTCGATATCGATAAATCCAAGCCGGTGCGACAGGTCGGCGGCCATCACCATGCCGCAGCCCACCGCCTCGCCGTGCAGCCATGCGCCGTAGCCCATGCCCGCCTCGATCGCGTGGCCGAAGGTGTGGCCGAAATTGAGGATGGCGCGCAGGCCGCCCTCGCGCTCGTCCTGCGCCACCACGCCGGCCTTGATCTCGCACGAGCGCTGCACGGCCACCGCCATCAGTTCCGGGGCGCAGTCGTTCAGCGCCTTGATATTGCGCTCGATCCAGCCAAAGTACTCCGCATCGGCGATGGCGCCATGCTTGATCACCTCGGCCATGCCAGCGGCCAGCTCGCGCGGGGGCAGCGTGCGCAGCGTGTCGATGTCGGCGATCACCGCGTTGGGCTGGTGGAACGCGCCGATCATGTTCTTGCCGAGCGGATGGTTGATCCCGGTCTTGCCGCCCACCGACGAATCGACCTGCGCCAGCAGCGTGGTTGGCATCTGGATGAAGGGCACGCCGCGCATGTAGCAAGCGGCCGCAAACCCGGTCATGTCGCCCACCACGCCGCCGCCCAGCGCGACCAGCGTGGTCTTGCGGTCGGCGCCGGCCCGCAGCAGCGCGTCGAAGATCAGGTTCAACGTTTCCCAGTGCTTGAAGGCTTCTCCGTCGGGCAGCGTCACGGTGCGCACGGTCTTGCCCAGCGCCTTCAGGCTGGCTTCCACCCGCGCCGCGTACAGCGGCCCCACGGTTTCATTGGTGACGATGACGGCGTGTTGCCCGCGCACGTGCGGGCGCAGCAGCTCGGCGTTGTCGAGCAGGCCGGTGCCAATATGGATGGGGTAGCTTCGCGCTCCCAGGTCAACTTCAAGCGTAATCATGGATTGGGGTCCTGCGCCGGCTGCCCGGGCTGGCCGGACTGCTCGGCGGCCGGCTGCGGGGGATCGATCGGGAAACCGGCCATTTCGAGTTGCATCAACACCATATTAGCAAGCTGCGCCACCGAGGGCTTGCCGGTTTCGATGATGAAGTCCGCCACCTCGCGGTAAAGCGGGTCGCGCTCGGCGTACAGCGCCTCGAGCTTGCCCTTGGGATCCTCGGTCTGCAGCAGCGGGCGGTTGCGGTCGTGGCGGGTGCGCAGCCACAGGTCGTGTGGGCTGGCGCGCAGGTACACGACCGTGCCGCGAGCCTTCAGCACCTCGCGGTTCTCGGCACGCAGCACGGCGCCGCCGCCGGTGGCCAGCACGATGCCCTGGCGCTCGGCCAGCTCGCGGATCATGGCGGCTTCGCGGTCGCGGAAGCCCGCCTCGCCCTCGTGTTCGAAGATCACCGGGATGCGCACGCCGCAGTGCGCCTCGAGCTCGTGATCGGAATCGAAGAACGGATAGTGCAGGCGCCGCGCCACCGTGCGGCCCACGGTGGTCTTGCCGGCGCCCATCAGGCCGACGAAAAAGAGGTTCGGTCGATCGGATTCCGGTAGATCGGAGTCGCGTCGATCCGGAGCGGGGCGCTGTGCCGCCGGCCCTGTCGCTGAGGCTGTCACTGGACTGTCGTTCGGGAGCGCGGCATGCGGGCCGTCCTCCCCGGTTGGGAACTGCATCATCTTCTTATGTTGTGGCGCGCCCGGCAAGTGGCGGATGCAGCATGGGCCACATGCCGGGATCCGACCCGTCCTCCCAGGGCCGTCTCCTCGCCCGGACGGCCGCGGTGCGCAAAAAAAAATGGCCGCATCGGTCGATGCGGCCTGTCAGTCTACTGTATCCCGCCCGATGCGCGGACCACCGCCGGCTTCCGCCTACCTCAGCGACACGCTGTCGTTCAGGATCCGCGGCGTCAGGAACACCAGCAGCTCGGTGCGGTTGCGCACCTTGGCGTTGCTCTTGAACAGGTAGCCCAGCACCGGGATATCGCCCAGCAGCGGCACCTTGTCGGTGTCGTTGGACTCCGTCTGGGTGTAGATGCCGCCGATCACCACCGTGCCGCCGTTCTCCACCAGCACCTGGGTCTGCACGTGCTTGGTGTCGATGGCAAAGCCCGAGGTGGTCTGGATGCCCACGCTGTCCTTGTTCACGTCCACGTCCAGCAGGACATTGCCTTCGGGCGTGATCTGCGGCGTCACCTCCAGCTTCAGGTTGGCCTTGCGGAACTGCACCGAGGTAGCACCGCTGGAGGTCGCCGCCTGGTACGGCAGCTCGGTACCCTGCTCGATCAGCGCCTTGATGTTGTTGGCCGTGACCACGCGCGGGCTGGAGATGATCTTGCCCTTGCCGTCCGCTTCCAGCGCCGACAACTCCAGTGCCAGGAATTTGGTGGCGGCGCTGTTGAACAGGCTGACCGCGACATTGGCGGGGTTGGTGCCGTTGATGGCGCCGGCCGGCAGGCTCAGGAACGGGCCGTTGTCGGAAGTCGCCCCGGGCAGCACGTTGTTGTACGTGTTGCCGACGCGGGCGTTGTTGTACTGCCCGGCAAAGCCCAGCTTCACACCCAGGTTGCGGCTGAAGGAATCGGTGGCCTCGACGATGCGCGCCTCGATGATCACCTGGCGCACCGGGATATCGATCTTGCCGACAAAGCTCTGCACCTCTTCCAGCTTGCTGGCGATATCCGACACGAACAACTGGTTGGTACGCGCATCGGCCGTCAGCGAACCGCGCTTGGACAGCATGCGCGCACTGGCGCCCGCCGCTCCCGCCGCACCGACCGCGGGCACGGCACTGCCGCCGCCGCCGGCGTTCATGCCCAGCAGCATCCGGCGCACGTCCTCGGCGCGCTGGTAGTTGAGCTGGAACACCTGGCTGCGGATCGGCTCGAGATCATTGATCTGCTGTTGCGACTCCAGTTCGAGCTTTTCCTTGGTCTGCAGCTCGGCCTTGGGCGCCACCCACAGCACATTGCCATTGCGGCGCGACGCCAGCCCCTTGGCATCCATCACGATCTGCAGCGCCTGGTCCCACGGCACGTCCTTCAGACGCAGCGTCAGGTTGCCCTGCACGCTTTCGCTGGTGATGATGTTCAGGTTGGTGAAATCGGCAAACACCTGCAGCAGCGAGCGGATGTCGATGTTCTGGAAGTTCAGCGACAGGCGCTCGCCGCGGTAGCCCGGGCCGCTGATCAGCTTGGTCGGGTCCTCCTTGACCGGACGCACTTCGACCACGAACTGGGTGTCGGTCTGGTAAGAGCTGTACTCCCAGTTGCCGTTCGGCTCGATGGTCAGGCGCGCGTTGCCGTTGGCATCGTTGGCGCGCAGGCTCTGCACCGGCGTGCCGAAGTCGCTGACGTCGTAGCGACGGCGCAGGTTGTCGGGCAGCGTGGTGCCGAGGAAGTCGACCACCACGTGCTTGCCCTGCTGCGCGATATTGATGCCCGAGTCGCGCGATGACAGGTCCACCACCACGCGCCCGGCACCGTCGGCACCGCGACGGAAGTCGATATTGCGCACCGACGGCCGCGCCGCAGCGGCCACCGGCGTCACTGTCGCGGCCGGCGCAAACGTTGGCGCGGCGCTCTTGACCGCGGGCGCCACATTATCCAGCGCCACCACGAAGTAGTTGCCGCGCACCTCGGTGCGATAGGTGGCGGTGCGCGTGAGGTCGACGATCACGCGGGTGCGGTCGCCTATCTGCACTACGTTGGCAGTCTTGACCAGCTTGCCGCCGTAGTCATACTGCGCGCGCCGGTTGGCAAAGCCGGTATCAAAGAAATCGATCGCCAGCCGTGCCGGGTTCTGCGTGGTGAAGTCCACCGGCTTCTGCGCCGGCGGCCGTTCGAGCTCGATCGTCAACACGGTCTGCTCGCCGACCACGCTGGCGTCCACCGACTTGACCCGGTTGCTTTGTGCCAGCGCGGCCGGAGCGGCCAGCACCAGCGTCGTCATCACGGCGCCCGCGAGCGCACGGTACCAGCGCGCGAGGGTCATGCCGCCACCTCCAGCTTCAGGCTGGTCATTTTCTCTTTCCACTCTGATACCCCCTCCCGGACCAATTCACGCAACACGATCTCCTGATCGGTGATGCGGACCACCCGGCCATAGCTCTGGCCGAGATACTGACCCACCTTGATGTGGTGGATCTTGTTATCAACTCTTACGATGCCGAAGGTTTCCCCGTTCTTCTTCATCATCCCGAGCATCTTGAAGTTCTCGAGCGGGTAGTCTTCCAGCGGCTCGCGGCGCCGCCCGGCCTCGGGCGAATCCGGCAGCGTCTTGTTCAGCTCGCCGATCTTGGCCTGCGCGAACGGCTCGGGCGCGTTGGCCACGGCGTACTCGCGCGGCACGTAGGGGCGGGCCTCCGGCAGCGGCTCAGGCGGTTTGGCGCGGGCGTTGCGGGTGGCGTCCATCCACTGTCGCAGCGCGGCTTCGTCGCTGGCGCCGCAGGCGCCCAGCAGGCCGACCGCGAGCGCTGCAACCGCGACCGTACGCGGCGCTGCGGCCCATGCCAGGCTACGGATACGGACGGTGCGGCTCATTTGGCACCTCCCTGCTTGGCGGCGGCGGCGGCCGCGGCGGCCTTGCGCTGCGCGGCCTGTTCTTCGGGATCGAGCGCGCGGTAGGCCATCGCCACTGCCTCCATCGATAGCCCGCCGTCCTTGGTATTGGCCAGTTGCAGGTTCTGCATCGACACGATGCGCGACAGCGCGGCCACGTCGGCATTGAACTGCGCCACCTCGTGGTAGCGGCCGGTCACGCGCAGGTTCACCGGGATCTCGGCAAAGTAAGGCTTGATCACCGCCGCCTGCGGCTTGAACAGCTCGAACTGCAGGCCGCGCGCGACGCCGGCGTGGTTGACGTCAGCCAGCAGCGCGTCCATTTCGGTCTTGTTGGGGAGCTGGCGCTCGAGCAGCGCCACGCGCTGCTCCACCTGCTTCTTCTGCTCGCGCAGCGCGTCGAGGTTGGCCACCTGCGTCACCTTGGACTGGTACGCCTGCCTGAGGCTTTCCTGCTCCTGGCGCTGGCGGTCGAGTTCGTCGAATTTGGCGCTCCAGTAGAACTGCCAGCCCAGCAGCAGCACCAGCGCCGCGGCCATTACCGCGAACAGCACGCGCGGCGCGGCCGGCCAGGTTTCCGGCTCGTTCAGGTTGAGCCCGCGGAACTGGCTGGTGAGGTCAGCCAGGTTGATTTCGGTATTGAGCGCCATGGTCAGGCCTTTCCGGCTGCGGGGGCTGCTGCGGATGCGGGTGTCGGTACGGCTGGTGCGGAAGCTGCCGGCGCGGCCTTCTTGCCGTCCGCGCCCTGCGGCGTTCCCGGCGCGCGGTAGGCAAAGCGCATCGAGAAGTCGAACAGGCGGCGCTGCTCGCGCAGGTTGTTGGTCATGGTGACCGCCTTGGACTCGACCAGCTCGGCCTTGTCCAGCCAGGCCACGCCGCTCAGGTTGCGCAGCAGTTCGGAAATGCGCTCGTTGGACTGCGCCACCCCCGCGATGGTGAAGGACTCTCCGGTCTGCTTGAGGCTGGTCAGGTAGACGCCTTCCGGCACCTGCCGCACCAGTTCCTCGAGCAGTTGCACCGGGCGGTTGCGCTCGGTCTGCAGGCTTTCCACCGCCTTCTGCCGTTGCAGCAGCGCGTCGATATCTTTCTTGAGGCTGTTGACCTCGCGGATCTGCCCGTCCAGTTTGGCGTTCTCGGCACTCAGCACCTGGTTGAGCGCGACCTCGGAATCAATGCGCCCGTCGATATAGAGCCCGCCCAGCAGCACCACCGCCGCGCCGCCGGCCGCGGCGGCGCCCAGCATCGAATAGACCTTCTTGCGGCGAGCCGCCTTGCGGGCTTCGTGGTAGGGCAGCAGGTTGACCGAAGGCAGCGTGTTCGTAGACATTCGAATGCCTCCGGTGCGTTATTGCAGGCCGCGCAATGCGAGGCCGGCACTGACGATATACGCCGGAAGGTCGCGCTGCAGGTAGCGCTCGTTGACCTTGGCGTTGGTCGCCATGTTGGCGAACGGGTTCGCCAGCGTGGTGGTGATCTTGGTCTGCTGCTGGATCGCCGCCTGCACGCCGAGCAGCGAAGCATGGCCGCCCGACAGCAGGATCTCGTCGACCCGCCCCAGGCTGGAGCTGGAGATGAAGTTGCCGATCGCGGCCTGCACTTCCATCGCCAGCGCGTCCAGCGACGGCTTGAGCAGTTGCCCGCGCCAGGCTTCAGGCAGCGTGTTCTTGCGTTTCTTGATCTCGGCCTTGAGCGCGTCGAGCGTGAACATGCGCGCGGCGCTCTGCGTGAGCTGGTCGCCGTAGCTGTTCAGCGGCTGTTCGTACAGCTCTTTCCAGCCCTGGTAGAAGATCGCCTTGGAGCGGCTGCCGCCCAGGTGGACCACCGCCACCACCGGTAGCGCGCGGGCATCGGCCTCGGACATTTCCTGCGGCACGCCCAGCATCTGCACGATCGAGCGCTGCACCGCGTATTCCTCGACGTCCATCACCTGGGGCTTGAGCCCGGCCATCTCCGCCGCGGTCACGCGCTCCTGCACGCGGTCGCTGTTGGCCGCGGTGACGCGCACGCCGATGCCGCCCTCGGTTTCGCTCGGACCGATCACGGCAAAGTCGAAGTTGACCGCCTGCGACGGCGGATAGAGCCGGTGCGCCTCGGATTCGACCTGGGAGTAAAGCTCGTCTTCGGACAGGTTGTCCGGCAGGCTGACCGTCTGCGATTCGGTCAGCATGGATGGCACGCCCAGCACCACGTCTTTCGAGCGGATGCCAGCCTTGCCGAGCGCGCGCTTGAGCGCGATCCCGACTGCCTCGATATTGATGACGTTGCCATCGGCAACGGCGTTGCGGTCCAGCAGTTCGCTGGCGCATTTTTCCAGCCGATAGTCCTGCCTGCTGCCCCCTACGGACAGCTCGACTACCTTGACACTGGACGACCCGATATCTACGCCGACCGTAGTCCGGCGCAGAAGCCCCGACAAAATGCCCCGTCGCAAGGTGACCCCCTGACATTTGAACTCGCCCCTGGCGTCAACGCTCTAATCGGGCGAGCCGTGTTTCTTGAATGAAACCTTTGCTCTTTTATGTTGGCCGATTCTCACAAAAACCAGCACCGGTGGCAATGTGCCGAACTGACCACGACTACTTTTTCAGAAGCCTCGTGCCATTTCGTTGCCAAAACCCCACGGTCGTCGGGTTCCCTTCCGCAGCCGGCTGTTGCAGGCAACTTCGGCTTGCTAGCTGGTATCCGTCGTATTACATCTTGTAACAGCGCGATAGCGGCGCCCGGGGCACTGGGCGCGCGGATGGCCCGATCCCGGAAGATATAATCCCGGGCACCCCTGACTAGGTATTTCCCTTATGGCCACCGCACAACACAAGCCGTCCCACCCTGCCCGCCGCTCGATCTGGGCGCGGCTCATGTTCGGGGCGGTCGGACTGCTTGTCGCCGGCGCCGTCGTAATCGCGCTGCTGCTTGGCTACGCGCTGCTGGTGGCCGCGCCCAACCTGCCGTCGCTGGACACCATCACCGACTACCGGCCCAAGATCCCGCTGCGCATCTACACCGCGGACAACGTGCTGATCGGGGAATTCGGAGAAGAGCGGCGCAACTTCGTGCCCATCGCCGAAATCCCGGACGTGATGAAAAAGGCGGTTCTGGCGATCGAGGACGACCGCTTCTACGAACACGGCGGCGTCGACTTCGTCGGCGTAATGCGCGCCGGGCTGGCCAATCTGCGCGGCGGGCTCTCGCAGGGCGCCTCCACCATCACCATGCAGGTGGCGCGCAACTTCTTCCTGTCCAGCGAGAAGACCTATACCCGCAAGATCTACGAGATGCTGCTGGCGTACAAGATCGAGGCCAACCTGAACAAGGACCAGATCCTCGAGCTGTACATGAACCAGATCTACCTGGGGCAGCGCGCCTACGGCTTTGACAGCGCCGCGCGCGTGTACTTCGGCAAGTCGGTGCGCGAGGTGACGCCGGCCGAGGCCGCCATGCTGGCCGGCCTGCCCAAGGCGCCGTCGGCCTACAACCCGGTGGTCAACCCGCGCCGCGCCAAGGTGCGCCAGGAATACATCCTGCAGCGCATGCGCGACCTGCGCTACATCACGCCCGAGCAGTACGACGAGGCCGTGCGCTCAGAGCTGAAGGTGCGCACCGAGGGCAACGAGTTCTCCACCCACGCCGAGTACGTCGCGGAAATCGTGCGCCAGCTGATGTACGCGCAGTACCGTGAAGAGACCTACACGCGCGGCCTGACGGTCTACACCACGCTGACCAAGCCCGACCAGGACGCCGCCTACGAGTCCGTGCGCAGCGGCATCATGAACTACGAGCGCAAGCACGGCTACCGCGGCCCCGAGGCCTTTATCGACCTGCCTTCCGATCCGGCCGAGCGCGAGCAGGCCATTGACGATGCGCTGGTCGAGCACCCGGGCAGCGGCGACCTGCGCTCGGCCGTGGTCACCAGCGTGTCGGGCAAGCAAGTGAAGGCGACGCTGCTGTCCGGCGAGGTGGCGACTATCGAAGGCTCGGCGCTGCGCTTTATCTCGCCGTCGCTGTCGGCCAACGCGCAGCCGAAGATGAAGATGCGCCCGGGCGCGATCATCCGCGTGACCCAGGATGAGAAAGGCAACTGGTCGGTCACGCAGCTGCCGGAAGTGTCCGCCGCGTTCGTGTCGATCAATCCGCAGGACGGCGAAATCCGTTCGATGGTGGGCGGCTTCGACTTCAACCGCAACAAGTTCAACCACGTGACCCAGGCCTGGCGCCAGCCGGGCTCCAGCTTCAAGCCGTTCATCTACTCGGCGGCGCTGGAAAAGGGGTTCTCGCCTGCCACGGTGATCAACGACGCGCCGCTGACGATCGGCCCTGATACCGGCGGCCAGGTGTGGGAGCCGAAGAACTATGACGGCCGCTTCGAAGGCCCGATGACCATGCGCCGCGCGCTGGCCAAGTCCAAGAACCTGGTCTCGGTGCGGATCCTGCGCGCGATCGGCACGCAGTACGCGCAGGACTACATCACGCGCTTCGGCTTCGAGGCCGACAAGCACCCCGCCTACCTGCCGATGGCGCTGGGCTCGGGCGCCGTGACGCCGCTGCAGATGGCGGGCGCGTACTCGGTGTTCGCCAACGGCGGCTACCGCGTCAACCCGTACCTGATCCAGAAGGTGGTGGACGCGCGCGGCAACGTGATCTCCGAAACCCATCCGCAGCGCGCCGGCAGCGACGCGGTGCGCGTGCTGGACGCGCGCACGGCCTTTATCGCCGACACCATGCTGCGCGACGTGGTGCGCTACGGCACCGCCAACAGCGCCAAGCAGCGCCTGGGCCGCAATGACCTGGCCGGCAAGACCGGCACCACCAACGACGCGGTCGATGCCTGGTTCGCCGGCTACACGCCGAACCTGGTGGCGATCGCCTGGATGGGCTACGACCAGCCCAAGAGCCTGGGCGTGCGCGAAACCGGTGGCGGCCTGGCGCTGCCGATCTGGGTCGGCTACATGAGCAAGGCGCTCAAGGGCGTGCCGGAATCGCCCGAGCGGCCGGCGCCGGAAGGCGTGCTGATGGTGGGCGGCGACTGGACCTTCGAGGAGAACGCCGGCGGCGCCGGGGTGGCTTCGGTGGGCCTGGGCGATCCGTGGCCGGGCAAGCCGGAGGAGTCGACCACCCCGCAGGCCGATACGGAGCAGGAGAAGCGGAAGATCCTGGAGATGTTTGGCGGGGCGTGATGGCTGCCGCCAGACAGCAGAAAGCCGGCCACGTGGCCTAGGCGGTCGCTTAAAGTGTTGATGTAATTCTCAATGGCCATCTCTGGACTAGCAGAGATGGCCATTCTCTTAGGCAAAATTTCTTCCACAAGAGAACACGGCGACAAAACGCAGTTTTCACTGCGCCGCTCGAGGTCCTAGAGGTCTCGAGCTGAAAACCACACTTCTATCCCGTTGGCAATGACGCCACATCAGGCTCGCAGACGGTCTGCGGGGAAGGGGTTTCGACCTGGCAGAGGAACCAATTGCGGAGGTTTTCACCCCATCGCTTCCGGTTCTTGCCTAGAGCCCGAGCGACATCTCTCCATTGAGCCCCTGCCAGGGCCGTCTTGCTCTGCTTCGGGGTGGCTGGCAGGTGCGAAAAGACGAGTCGCTCGTTGTGCCTCTTGACGAAGCACTGGGCACCCACTGTCTTCCAGGGGATACCGTACAAAGCTTGCCGGCCCAACCAAAGAGAGGCGGACTCATCCGCGCCGATTCGATTGGGACGGCCATATTTGGTGAAGCCTCCGACCGAACTGTACGAAGGGTTCACCAAATAGAGCCGAACATGAGCTTTTTCACAGGCACGGGTCATCAGCTCTGCGAACTGTGAGCTTGCAAACGAGCTTAGCATCTCGTTGTATCGCTTGTTGACGCCGCCGGCGCGCAAGCCGGCCTTCTTCGTCGCGAAATCCAGGTTCTCGATGGCCACTGCGAGGCCTAGGCGCTTGCCCAGGCGGGCAAGCTCTGCAACGGTTGTTCCGATGACTTGCTTGCGTACAGCGTCGGAAAGGCCTTTTAGGTCCCAGCCGAGAAAGCCGCTCTGCGGATGACCCTCCCGCAACCGGTTCCCATCGGGCTTCACCACAGCCCAGGCAACGCCCCGGGCATTCAAATCCAGTCCAAGGACACCAGCCTCTCTAGTGCGAGCGGTCTCTGGGTTGAAACCGGTGGGAACGTCAACGCTCGCTTGCAGATACCAAATGCGCTCGCCGGCCGGTGATAGCCTTTGCAAGAGCCGCATTGTGACAGGCCGCTTTCCAAACGCGTCAATCAGCGCTGCGCGGGCCGCGCCCCGATGCGAGGCAAAGTCGACCCCGTCAATCACAATGAATCGGCATTTCATGCGAAGGGGCATCACCTTTTGCGGCCCTCCGCTGCGAGGAATGCCCAAAGCGTCCATGCGTTCATGCGCAAGCTTGTCCGTCAACCGGACGCGCAACTGGTTGGTATCCGGCAGCCACTGTAGTTCGCTATTGCCGCTGGGCTTAGCCGTATGTCCTATCGACCAGACCTGACCGTTTCGGGCTGTGTCCCAGGCCTCGTGCCAATCCTCGACAGAGGCGAATGGAGTGGTCTCGGTGTTGTGTTCGCCGGGCCGCTGCTGAAGCAGCTTCTTCGAGCCAAAACAGAGACTGTAGCGGCCTTCATCAATAGCTTTAAGCAGCGCGGACAGCTTGCCGCGCTTGGCAGTAAGAACGCGTTCTTTTTGTGCAACCCAGTTGCGGCAAAATTCGAGTTCGGTATCGACTTCCCGTAGGCGGGCTAGCGTCGTAAGGTAGCGGTTTGAACGGGCTTTCCCCGGCTTCGGTGCTACTTTATCGCGTTGAGCGCGTAGCTTGGCTTGCCGTTTTGACAGGGCCTGAATTTTCTTGCCTTTGTCGGCTAGTGCGCATTCGTCGCTGAATGGCCAGCTCAAGCTGACCTCGTTCGTACTTTTTGAGTTCGACCAAGCCTGCATGGCGCATTTCAGCTTGCCTCAGCATGGAATCGACTTGATGCGAGGTAAAGCCTTCCCTCGTTAAGGTGGCGTAGGCGGTCGTTCGAGTGAGGTTTTGTCGATACAGAAGACTCCAAGCCTTACGCGCGCCCCACGACCAGCGTTCCGAGTTAGCCGCCAACAAGGCGGCTAACTCGGGGGTCAGATTGAGGCGGGCTTCAAAGGTGTGGAGCAAAGGCCTACCTAGAGCACTGTATGGATATACAGCACTCTATGCTTCTCTCGTTACCCCCGTCAACACTTTAAGCGACCCCCCTTGCCACGTGGTTCTTTCCATCGCGCGGTGCAGTTCAGCCCAGCTTGAGGGCCGTGCCCGCCTGCTCGCTCAGGTAGCCCGACAGCGCCGCATAGAGTTCGCCGCCATTGCGCGTATCGACCCAACGCTCGCCGTCGCGGCGGAAGTGGAAGCCGCCGGCGCGCGCTGCCACCCACAGTTCCTGCATCGGTGCCTGGCTGTTGATGATGATCTTGGTGCCGTTCTCGAACTCCAGCTCCATCACGTTGCCGGTGCGGCTGATTTCGATATCGGCGCCGGCCGCGTCGGCGGCCGCCTCGACCGCGGCTTCGATGCGGTCCAGCTCCTGCGTGGCCAGGGCCAGGAACTCGCTTTCGCTCAAGGGGGGCATGCTAAACTCCGAGACCGCCGTTGCCGCCGCTGCCCGGACCGGGCGTACGTGGCGCGAACGGCGTTTTTTGTTAAGAAGTACTTGTAGAGAATTCTGCGGATGCCTCGGCCGCTGCGTCGGGCAATCCAATGCCTTGCCAACAGCCTAAAGGACGACCCGATGCTACGTCGTGTTGCGATTGTATCGGCGTTTGCCGCCACCCTTGCGATGCCCCTTCTGGGCGGATGCGGCATCCGCGGGCCGCTGACCATGCCCAAAGTGCCACCCGAGCCGACCGCGCCGACCGCGCCCGATCCTGGCCTGGGCCGTGCGGACGCCGTGCCGGCTGCACCGGCCACGCCTGCCGCGCAGCCCGCATCGTCCCCCGCCGCCCCCACCACCCGATAACCATGACCGCATTTTTCCATCGCCAGGACGGCGCGCTTGCCGTCGAGCAGGTGCCGCTGGCGCGTATCGCCGCTGAATTCGGTACGCCCACCTACGTGTATTCGCGTGCCGCGCTGACCGCCGCCTACCAGGCCTACGCCGCCGCCTGCAAGGGCCGCAACGCGCAGGTGCAGTACGCCATGAAGGCGAACTCCAACCTGGCCGTGCTGCAGGTGTTCGCCAAGCTGGGCGCGGGCTTCGACATCGTCTCGGGCGGCGAACTCAAGCGCGTGCTGGCCGCCGGCGGCGACGCGCGCAAGGTGGTGTTCTCCGGCGTGGGCAAGAGCGCGGCGGAAATGGAGCTGGCGCTGGCGCACGACGTGCGCTGCTTCAACGTGGAGTCGATCCCCGAGCTGGACCGCCTGAATGAAGTGGCCGGCCGCGTGGGCAAGCGTGCACGCGTTTCGCTGCGCATCAACCCGGACGTCGACGCCAAGACCCATCCGTATATCTCCACCGGCCTGAAAGGCAACAAGTTCGGCATCGCCTTCGAGGACGTGCTGCCGACCTACCGCGCCGCGGCCGCGCTGCCGCACCTGGAAGTGACCGGCATCGACTGCCATATCGGCTCGCAGATCACTGAGGTCGAGCCCTACCTGGAAGCGCTGGACAAGGTGCTGGACGTGGTCGAGGCGCTCGAGCGAGAAGGCATCCGCCTGGAACACATCGACGTGGGTGGCGGCCTCGGCATCACCTATACCGACGAAACCCCGCCGGACATCACCGGCTTTGCCACTACGCTGCTGGAGCGCGTGGCCGCGCGTGGCCATGGCCACCGCGAGGTGCTGTTCGAGCCGGGCCGCTCGCTGGTAGGCAACGCCGGCGTGCTGCTGACGCAGGTGGAGTTCCTGAAGCCCGGCGCGGCCAAGAATTTCTGCATCGTCGATGCCGCCATGAACGACCTGGCGCGTCCTGCCATGTACGAGGCCTATCACCGCATCGAGCCGGTGGCGCTGCGCGACGCGCAGCCGGTGACCTACGACATCGTTGGCCCGGTGTGCGAGTCGGGCGACTGGCTCGGCCGCGACCGCGCGCTGGCGCTGGAACCGGGCGACCTGCTGGCGGTGATGTCGGCCGGCGCCTACGGCTTCACCATGAGCTCCAACTACAACACCCGTCCGCGCGCCGCCGAAGTGATGGTGGACGGTGCCAACGTGCACCTGGTACGCGAGCGCGAACTGGTCGAGGACCTGTTCCGCGACGAGCGCCTGCTGCAGGACTGATCCCCTGGCGCAGCCCGCCTACGCGGCGGGCTGCCGCGCCCCACTGGCCGGCGTGCGCGCCCGCCACCACACCCGCATCCCCAGCAGGACAAACACCACCGCGGCATAGATCGACACTTCACTGAAGTCGTTCTTGCCCGCCTTGTGCCACCAGTAGTGCAGGATCGCCAGCACGGCGATCGCATAAACCAGCCGGTGCAACGCCTGCCAGCGCTTGCCGCCCAGGCGCCGCACCATGCCGTTGGTCGAGGTCAGCGCCAGCGGGATCATCAGCACGAAGGCGCTGAAGCCCATCGTGATAAAGGGCCGCTTGTACACGTCCTTGACCATGTAGGCGAGGTCAAACCCGCGGTCCACGCCGATCCACAGCAGGAAGTGCTGCAGCCCGTAGAAGAACGCAAACAGACCCAGCATGCGCCGCAGCCTGATCAGCCAGTTCCAGCCCGTGAGCCGGCGCAGCGGCGTGATGGTCAGCGTCAGGCACAGCATAACCAGCGTCCAGGTGCCGGTCGAACGCGTGACGAATTCGAGCGGGTTGGCACCGTACTGCTCGGTGGCGCCCAGGTACAGCAGCCGCACGAACGGCAGCAGCGCCAGCAGCCAGACCGCGATCTTGACCGCACGCACGCGCTGCGGCGTAAGCGCGGCCAGGCGTGCGAGGCCGCCCGGTTTGCGTGCGGCCGCAGTGGCCGCGCCTGTGGAGAGAAGAGCCATGCGTTGCCTTGCCTCAGAAGAACTTCTTCAGGTCCATGCCCTGGTACAGCGCGGCCACTTGCTGGCCGTACCCGTTGAACGGCAGGGTCTTGCGCTTGGGCGCGAACAGCGCGCCAAAGCCGCTGCCGCGGTCCTCGCCGATGCGGCGCTCGGTGGCCTGGCTCCAGCGCGGGTGGTCCACGTCCGGGTTCACGTTCGAGTAGAAGCCATACTCCTGCGGAGCGGCCAGGTTCCAGCTGGTCGGCGGCTGCTTGTCGACAAAGCGGATCTTCACGATCGACTTGGCGCTCTTGAAGCCGTACTTCCACGGCACCACCATGCGCACCGGCGCGCCGTTCTGGTTGGGCAGCACCTCGCCGTACAGGCCGAAGGTCAGCAGCGCCAGCGGGTGCATGGCCTCGTCCATGCGCAGGCCCTCGCTGTAGGGCCAGTCGAGCACGCCGCTGCTGACGCCGGGCATCTGCTTCTTGTCGGCCAGCGTGATGAACTGCACGTACCTGGCACCGGGCAGGGGCTCGACGCGCCGGATCAGCTCGGCCAGCGGATAGCCGGTCCACGGGATCACCATCGACCAGCCCTCCACGCAACGCAGGCGATAGACGCGCTCTTCCAGCGCGGCAAGCTTCATCAGCTCGTCCAGATCATAGACCTTGGGCTTCTTCACCAGCCCCTCCACCGAGACCTGCCAGGGGCGCGGGCGCAGCGTGCCGGCGTTGCGCGCCGGGTCGGACTTGTCGGTGCCGAACTCGTAGAAGTTGTTGTAGGTGGTCACGTCCTCGTAAGGCGTGCGCTTTTCCGTGATGACGTAGGTGTTGTTAGCGGTAGCGGGCAGCTTGGGGCCGTGGCGCCCGGCCTGCGCGTGCGCTTCGCGCATCAGCCAGGGCGCCAGTGCCGAGCCGGCGGCCCCGGCCGCGGCCAGGCCGAGCAGGCGGCGGCGCGAGGCAAAGACATCGCGGGGCGTGATCTCGCTGCCGGCAATATCTTCGCCACGCAGCCACTTGGGGGACGGAATCAGCATGTTGTGCCTCGTTGCGCATACGGGCGCGCGCACCATGCGCTGGCTCGTATGCAGGTTTTGACCAGCCGCGCGGGCCGATAGTGCTGGCCCGGCGCGGCTGGCCAGCGGCCTGCGTCGCTTTGTCGCACCGCGTGCGAGCGGGCTGCGGGCCGCATGGCTAGCCTCCCTGGTACTGGCGATACACCGCCTGCGCCAGCGTCAGCAGCCGTGCCCGTTCAATCGGGGCGGCCAGCGCAAAGCCCATGCCGCGGTCGATCCAGTAGAACGCCATCGGGTCGCCGCCGGAAGCCACCCGCGCGCGGCGCTCGCGCGGCATGTGCTCGACGCGGAAGCCGGTGTCGGGCGTGCCCTGCGCCATGCGCCGCAGCTGCAGCGACAGGCGCGTGCCGTCGTCCGACTCGTACATCAGGATCGCCGACGGGCCGCCCTCGGCCACGCCGAGCCGCCCGCCGATCAGGTGGAAGCCCTGCGCGCGCAGGTCTGGCACCTGCAGCGACATGCCTAGCCGCTTCGACAGCCAGGCGATCAGGTGGGCTTCGTCGTTCGCCGGCACTTCGACCGGGTGGCGCATCTCGGGCGCGTAGACCGCGTGCGTGGCCAGCGCCTCGCGCGCAAAGCGCTCGCCCGGTGCCATCGCCACCGTGCTGCCTTCAAGGCGCGCGTGCGCCATCCAGCCAAGCGCGCCGCCGACGGCCACCAGCAGCACCGAGGCGCAGGTGGCCGCGAGCGCCATCGGCCAGCGCGGCCACTGCAGGCGCATGGCCTCGCGGCGGCGGCCATCGCCATGCAGCCCGGGCGGCAGCGCCGCAAGCGGCACGGGCTCGTTCAGTACCGGGTCCAGCGCGCCGTGCAGCGCATCCGTCTGTCGGCGCCAGGCGGCCACCTGCGCCGCCGCCTCGGGGTGCTGCGCCAAGTACGCTTCCACGGCCGCGCGGCGCGCGCCGGTGAGCTGGCCGTCGGCGTAGGCGTGGAGGTCCGCTTCGTGGATGCCGGACATCATTTCACCCGCTGCAGGGAATTGCCGGAGGGGTTCACGGCGGCCGCCTGCACAGAAACGTTGGTGCCGTCGAGCAGCCGGCGCATCTGCTCGCGCGCACGCGCCAGGCGCGACATCACCGTACCCAGCGGGATGTCGAGCACGCGCGCGGCCTCGGCATAGGTCAGTTGTTCCAGGCTCACCAGCAGCAGCACCGCGCGCTGCGGCTCCGGCAGTTGCGCCAGCGCCTGGACCAGGTCGCGGCGCAGGCCGGGGTCTTCCGCAGGAGCGCTGACCTCGGGCAGGGTCTCGGTTGCCACCACCAGCTCCTTCCGGCGCAGCGTATTGAGCCGCAGCCGGTGCATCAACGTCAGCAGCCACGGCAGCAGGCCGTCGCCACCGTCGCCCCACCATGCGCCGGGGCGCAGGCGGAAGCGCCAGCGGTAGCGCAGCGCACGCTCGAGCGTGTCCTGCACCAGGTCGTCGGCCAGCGCCGCGTCGCCGGTGAGGCCGCGCGCATGGCGCCGCAGCCGCGGCGCCAGCGCGACGAGCTGGCCGTCAAATCCTTCCATGGCGTGGCTGCCGCGGCGCTCGCCTTGCCGTCAGGGCTTGGCGATATGCCAGACGTTGTTGAGGTTGTCGCCAGTCCGGTCGCCCGGCTTGGCGTCCTTGGCGAAACGGTACAGCGGCATGCCGCGGTAGGCCCACTGCTTGCTGCCGTCATCGCGCGTGATGATGGTGTACTGGCCAGTCGGGCTGGTGCCCGGCGCGGCCATCAGCGGCGGCCAGTTGGTGGCGCACGGGCCGTTGCAGGCGCTCTTGCCGCTGCCGGCGGTGTCGCGGTCGAAGGTATACAGCGTCAGGCCCTGCGGGTCGGTCAGCACGCCACTGGTCACCTTCACCGTGGGCGGCAAGTTGCCGGCGCCACCGCCACCGCCCATGCCCATGCCGGAACAGCCGGCGAGCAGGACAGCCGCACAGCCGAGCGCGAGCGCGGCGGGACGAAGGAGGGATGCTGCAGAGGTTAGACGCACACGTGCCATGATCTTGTTCTCCATGCAAATCGGTGCCGCCAGCCGGCACCGCTCCTCAAGTAAACACCCGATGTGATGCCTTTATTCCGTCACGTCACAAAAAAATTCGAAAAAAAACCTGCCCGAAGGCAGGTTTTTGCATCGCACCATGGCGCGTCATCAGAGTTCGCCGTAGCTGTGCAGCCCCGACAGGAACATATTGACGCCCAGGAACGCGAAGGTCGTCACCAGCAGGCCGACCAGCGCCCACCAGGCCGCCACCGTGCCGCGCAGGCCCTTCATCAGCCGCATATGCAGCCACGCCGCGTAGTTCAGCCACACGATCAGCGCCCAGGTTTCCTTGGGATCCCAACTCCAGTACCCACCCCAAGCCTCGGCCGCCCACAGCGCGCCCAGGATCGTGGCGATCGTGAAGAAGGCGAAGCCGACCGCGATGGCCTTGTACATCACGTCGTCGAGCAGCTCCAGCGACGGCAGCCGCTCGGCCAGGATGCCACGCTGCTTGAGCAGGTAAGCGACAGATACCATCGCCGCCAGTGCGAAGGTGCCGTAGCCGATAAAGTTTGCCGGCACATGGATCTTCATCCACCAGCTCTGCAGCGCCGGCACCAGCGGCTGGATCTCCTGCGCATTGCGGCTGACCGTGTACCACAGCAGGAAGCCCACCGCGGCCGACACCACCAGCATCACGAACGGGCCCAGCGCGCGCGTGGCGTAGTGGCCTTCGTAGTAGAGGTAGAACAGCGAAGTAATCAGCGTGAACAGCACGAACACTTCATACAGGTTGGAGACGGGGATATGGCCGATGTCGGTGCCGATCAGGTACGACTCAAACCAGCGCACCAGCATGCCGGTGAAGCCCAGCACGATCGCGCCCCAGCACAGCTTGCTGCCGATGCTGTAGCCGGTGTCCGAGCGCGTGGCCAGCCCGACCCAGTAGAACAGCGTGGACAGGAACACCAGCGCGCTCATCCACAGGATGGCCGACTGGCTCGACAGGAAGTACTTGAGGAAGAAGGCCTGGTCCGCGCGCGCGAGCTGCCCCTGGTAGAGCTGGATCGCAAACAGCGACAGCACCGCCAGCACCAGCATCAGCGGGCGCACCGGCTTCCAGTGCCAGCCAAGCAGCGCAAAGGTCGGCACGGCGCCGATCAGCACCGCCTTATCGTAGCCGTCCATCCACTTCCCGTATTGCGACAGCGCCACGCCGGCGCCGGCGGCCAGCGCCAAGGCGAAGAGCCAGTCCACCCAGCTGAGGCGGCGCAGGAAGGAAGGTTCGAGATAGGCCTCGTCGGCGGCCCCGGTTTCGGCGCGCGTGGTGTTGGCCTGGTTCACATTTGAAGACATAGCGTACCTGCTCGTTACTTCGCTGGTTACTTGCGCGGGTCAGGCGCGTGGGGCGGCGCGGCGGTGGCCGGTGCGCCGTGCGCGGACGAATCCGGCGCATCGCCGCTGCCACCCGAGGCGCGGCCGATATCGTCCCGCAGTGCGGTGAATTCCTTCTCGAAATCCATGGTGCGCCGCTGGGTCGACATTGCCATCAGCACGTGGCTGCCCGGCTCCGTGACGTCGCCTTCGGCGGGCTTGTCCTTGATCCAGACCCAGACGCGGCGCTCGCGGATATAGAACATCGCGAACACGCCCAGCACCAGCAGCAAGCACCCAAGATACACGATGTTCTTGCCCGGCGCACGGGTCATCTGGAACACGCTGGCCTTGATCTCCTTGAAGTCATCAAGCTGCAGGAACACCGGCGCGCCGTAGAAGAAACTGTCCGACAGCGCGTTGATCGCCTGCTGCAGGAAGGTGCCGCTCTGTGCGCTGTTGGCCACCACCGGCACCTTGTCCTGCGCGCGCGCCAGCTGCCACAGCTCCCACATCGAGCCGTTCAGGATCTTCAGCAGCACGTCGGCCGCTTTCTGCTGCTCAGCCGGCGGCACGGACTTTTCCAGGAACGCGGCGATCGCGGTGAAGCCGCCCGGCGGCGAGTCAGGCGTGGGCCGCACGGCGCCGGCGAACAGGTCGAGCGCGCGCAGCGCGCTTTCGGCCAGTTGGCGGCGCAGGTCGGCTTTGTCGTCGCCAGGCATCGACGCCAGCGCGAAGCGGCGCGCCGCCTCGCCGCGCAGGCCGCGGTCCTGCAGCGCGGCGCGCAGCCGCATCCAGTCGGCCACGCTGCCCTGGTCGTCGGCCGGGATGCGCAGGTAGCGGAACTGTTCGCTGGGCGATTCACGCATGCCGGCCAGGAACACCGACTGGCCGTCCATCTGCACCGGCACCATGTAGTTGTTGAATTCGCGCGCCTGGCCGTTGCGGTCGCGCAGCTTGTATTGCACCGAAGGACCGACGTTGCGCAGCGTCTTGGCGCGGTCGGTGCTGGCGGCGGCGCCGAGGTGTTTTTCCAGCGTGTCGTTGAACGACTTGCGTGCCACCCCGCGCGCATCGGGCTTGCCCGAGGCATCGGTGACGTTCTCGATATTCATCAGCCGGAAATCGCTGAACTCGACCGTCATGCCTTCGCTGTCCGCGCTGGTGCCCGTGCCCGCCAGCGGCTTGTTGCCGCCCACCGCGCCGTCGATGGCGAAGGTGGCGTGGCCGCTCCCCTGCATCGGGTAGCCGACGAACTTAAGGCGCGAGCCGCCGTCCTCGAAACTGGACTGGTAGATGGCGATGCCGTCGACGATCAGCGGCTCGTTGACCTTGATGGTGGCCTCGGTCTGCTTGCCGGTGGCGCGGTCGGTCACGATCACGTCCGAGGCGAACAGCTTGGGCATGCCGGTCTCGTAGAAGTCGATCTTGAACTTCTTGAGCGTGAGGGCAAACGGCAGGTCCTGCACCAGCGCGCCGTCCGAGATATTCAGGATGGCGGTGGACACGGTGGCGCCCTCGGGCACGAAGGCGTTGCCGCGAAAACCCGGGTTGCTGGCCGGCAGCCGGTGCTGAGGCGGGATCTCGCTGATTACGGCGTTGCCCCTGATCGTCGTCTTGCCGCCGAACCACATCTGCGCGCGGATCAGCATGTCGCCGTCCAGCAGGCCGCCGATGCAGATCACCACGATGGCCGTGTGCGCCAGGATATAGCCGGCCTTGTTGGCGGCGCCGGCCTTGGCAGCCAGCAGCGTGGCGCCGTCATGCTCGACCGCCTTGAGGCGGTAGCCGCGGTTGCGCAGCAGCGCCGACAGCCGGGTCACCGCCTCGGCGCGCGGGCGCGCGCCGTCGAACTCGCCGCGGTGATGGAAGGCGCGCAGGCTGCGCTCGCGCACATGGTCCTTCCAGGAACGCATGTCGGCCACCATCTTGGGCGCGTTTCGCACCAGGCAGAGCGAGGTCGATGTCACCAGGAAGGCCAGGATCAGCAGGAACCACCAGGAGCCATAGACCTTCTGCAGCGACAGCGCGTGGAAAATATCGGCCCAGAACGGCCCGAACTGGTTGACGTAGTTGGAATACGGCTCGTTCTGCTTGAGCACGGTGCCGACCACGCTGGCGATGGCGATCACGGTCAGCAGCGCGATCGCGAAGCGCATCGAGGACAACAATTCGACCGCGTCGCGCAGCACGCGGTGAGAGGTCTTCAGGTGCAGCCCTGAAGTGGAGGCGGTCGACATGTGAAGGGAAACCTAAAACAAGCCTGCAGCTATGAAATAAAAAAGGGCGGACATGCTTGAACAAGCAGGCCACCCTTTTCGATTGTGACGGTCGCGTTCGGTTGCATGCCGGGGCATGCCAACCAGGGCGCCGGCGCCTGGCGGCGCCAGCGGGAGTCGTCAGCCGT
Source organism: Cupriavidus sp. DF5525 (assembly GCF_040149425.2). Classification (NCBI taxonomy): domain Bacteria; kingdom Pseudomonadati; phylum Pseudomonadota; class Betaproteobacteria; order Burkholderiales; family Burkholderiaceae; genus Cupriavidus; species Cupriavidus sp. DF5525. Next base: position 4,208,927 of record NZ_CP168265.1, read on the forward strand.
AGTCCTTAGCGGACCCCGGCGACGTAGTCCGCCACCGCCTTGATCTCGGCATCCGACATCTTGGCGGCGATAGTCGTCATGACCGGGTTGTTCTTGCGGGTGCCCTGGCGGAACGCCACCAGTTGTGCCTCGGTATATTCCGACCACTGGCCGGCGATACGCGGGTACTGGGCCGGGATGCCGGCGCCGGTGGGGCCGTGGCAGGCAGCACAGGCGGGCACGCCCTTGGCCGCGATGCCGCCACGGTAGATCTTCTGGCCGGCTTCGATGGTGTCCTTGTTCTTGGCAGTGGCCGGCTTGAGCGACTGCTTGGCCAGGTAGGCGCCGATGTTCCGCATTTCCTCGTCGGACAGAACGGACGCCATCGGCACCATGATCGCGTTGTTGCGCGCCTTGGACTTGAAGTCAGCCAACTGCTTGTGGACGTACTCAGGATGCTGGGCGGCCAGCTTGGGGTTGGCAGCGGCAGCGCTGTTGCCGGCGGCGCCGTGGCAGCTCAGGCAGGCGGGCACATTGCGATCAGGGGCACCTTGCGTGTACAGCGTTTCACCCTTGGCTGGGTCAGCCTTCGCGGCGGCCTGCTCGGCGGCAGATGCCAGTCCGGAAAGGGCGGCGGCAGGAACGGCCAGAGCCAGGACACCCAGAATCTTCGCAATGCGGTTCATTCGCACACCTTCTCTGAATTGTTTTGGATACCGTAATGCGTGCCGGCCGGCGTTCTGCTGGCGGTGAGGACGCGCCGGTGCAGAAGCCTGACATCGTGGCGTGGCGCGCGGCTGGCCTGTCCCCCGACCGATCCGCGACGTCACCGCCGGCGGCAGACCCCGCCGCCCGGCCCCGCACCGGATCCGCTGCGGCAACGCCGCTACGCGCAATACGGAAACAAGGCACTACCCACGATGGAACGACACACTAGGCTTCCCGCCCGGACAACGGCAGCCGAGGCACGCAGCCAGGGATGCCACGCGTCACCCGCTCAGGAGACCGTAAACCGGCGTATTGTACAATAAGATATGTGCCGGATTGATGCCTTGCGCCCCGCTGAGCCCCGATGAACTTCCTCCGGGCTGCGCCAGATCAACCCCCGGACGGCGGCCATGGCCGTCTGCCATCCCACCCTGGCGGGACCCCGGCCACCGCACGCGCCATGCGCGCCGCCGCGGCGCCCCGCCCCACCGCTCGAGCGCATGTCCCTCCTTCACCAGGCCCGCTTTTTCATCACCGTCAATCACCTGCGCGACCTGCCTGCCACGGCCGTGCCGGAGGTGGCGTTCGCCGGCCGCTCCAACGCCGGCAAGTCCACTGCCATCAACATCCTGTGCAATCAGAAAAGGCTGGCGTTCTCGTCGCGCACGCCCGGGCGCACGCAGCACATCAACTACTTTTCGGTGGCGCCGGTGAAGGCGCCCGATCCGCTCGCCTTCCTGGTTGACCTGCCCGGCTACGGCTATGCGGAAGTGTCAGGCTCGGCCAAGTACCACTGGCAGGGCCTGCTGAGCGACTACGTGCAGAGCCGGCCGCAGTTGTCGGGCCTGATCCTGATGATGGATGCGCGCCGCCCGTTCACCGATCTCGATTGCCAGATGGTGGAGTGGTTCCTGCCGACGGGACGGCCTATCCATGTGCTGCTGACCAAGGCCGACAAGCTGACCAACAGCGACAACGCCAAGGCGCTGCGCGAGACGCGCAAGATGCTGCAAGGCTATGCGGAGCAACTGGAAACGCCGGTGCCGCTGACGGCGCAGCTGTTCTCCAGCCTGAAGCGACGCGGCATCGAAGAAGCTCAGGGTGTGATCGCGGGTTGGCTGAACCTGCCGGAAGCGCAGAAGGCCGCGGAGAAGGGAGCGGAGAAAGGCGCGCAGAAGGCTGCACAGCAGGGCGAAGCTTCCGCACCATCCGAAAAGCCCGAGCCGCCCGCCGCTGATCCCGCGGCGTGAGCGCGACGCGCGCTCGGCCATGTTGCGGCGAGCGCGCAAAAAAAAGCCCCGTTGCAAGCAACGGGGACGAACTTTCCCGCCGCGTGGGCGGGACCCGCTCAGGGAGGAGTAGCGGGGGACACCGCGCCACGCAGGGCGCAACGCAAAGTGTCCGCGAGTATGATAGCGAGCACGTTCAAAAGTTTAGTTTTTCTTCAGCCGGCATCTTTGCGCCGCGCGCGCAGTGCCTGCCGGCTCGCAATCGGGACCCATCGGGATGCAGTAACGCTCTTTCGGGCGACAAGCATTCCGGCCCGTCTTCTTGTCCAGCTCTTCGCCAACAAGCCTGCCATGTCCACCTTCCCCGAGTACCGCCCCCGCCGCATGCGCCGCGACGATTTCTCCCGCCGCATGATGCGCGAGCATCGCCTGTCACCGGACAACCTGATCTACCCGGTGTTTATCCTCGACGGCGAGAACCAGCGCCAGTCGGTGGCGTCAATGCCGGGCGTCGAGCGCGTATCCGTCGATTTGCTGATGCCGGTGGCGGAAGACTGCGTGAAGCTCGGCATCCCCGTGATCGCGCTGTTCCCCGTGATCGACCCGTCGCTGAAGACGCCGGACGGCATCGAGGCGACCAATCCCGAAGGGCTGGTGCCGCGCGCCGTGCGCGCGCTGAAGGACCGCTTCCCTGAACTCGGCGTGCTGTGCGACGTGGCGCTCGACCCGTACACCAGCCACGGTCAGGATGGCGTGCTGGACGACAACGGTTACGTCATCAACGACGTGACAGTCGAGATCCTGGTGCGCCAGGCGCTCTCCCAGGCCGACGCCGGCGTGGATATCGTGGCGCCGTCGGACATGATGGACGGCCGCATCGGCGCGGTGCGCACGGCGCTGGAAGACAACGGCCACATCCATACGCGCATCATGGCGTACTCGGCCAAGTACGCATCGGCGTTCTACGGTCCCTTCCGCGACGCGGTGGGCTCGGCCGCCAGCCTGGGCAAGGGCAACAAGATGACCTACCAGATGGACCCGGCCAACACCGACGAGGCCCTGCGCGAAGTGGCGCAGGACATCCTGGAAGGCGCCGACATGGTGATGGTCAAGCCTGGCATGCCATACCTGGATATCGTGCGCCGCGTGAAGGACGAGTTCCGCTTCCCAACCTACGTGTATCAGGTGAGCGGCGAGTACGCGATGCTGAAAGCCGCCGCGCAGAACGGCTGGCTCGACCACGACAAGGTCATGATGGAATCGCTGCTGGCCTTCCGCCGTGCCGGTGCCGACGGCATCCTGACCTATTTCGCGCGCGACGCCGCGCGCCTGCTGACGGCCTGATCTCGCGCCTATGGAACTGCTCGGCTTCTCGGCCAGCCAGGTACATCGGCTCGCCTCGCTCACCGAGGCGGCCAGCTTCCTCGGCGGCAATGCCGCCTCGCTCTTCGTCTGGGCGGATTTCTCCACCGAGGAAGTCACCGCCGCCCCCGATGCCTGGCGCGAGAGCGTGCGGCAGCTTGCCGGCGCACCGATCCTGGACCTGCACCTGGCCGACGCCACCAATGCTGCGCATCCGTCGTATTTCGACACGACCATTGCGTATGACATGGTGATCTTCCGCAAACTCACCTTCGAGACCAGCCGCGCGATCGCTGAGGCGGAGCCGCAGGAGGCTGCGCCCGCGGGCGGCCCCAAGTCAAAGGCTGACGGCGCGCCGCGGCCCAGGCGTCATCCGCCCGGCTTCCTGCCCGCGCTCGCCAGGATCGACACCCAGCCGGTCACGTTCTTCGTCTTCGACACGGTGCTGGTGACGGTGCGCTCCGGGCCCTCGCGCACCGTCGACCAAGTGCGCCAGCGCCTGCTCGAGCTGTGCCAGGCGCCGCGCCCGCAGGCCGCGCCCGCGCGCGGTAACGGCCAGCCGCTGTTGCACGGCGTGCGCCCGCCGAGCCGGCCCGAGGACCTGATGCTGCGCCTGCTCAATGCGATGGTCGACCGCTACCTGGAGCTGCGCGCGCCACTGACGCGCCAGCTCGACCGCTGGCAGCGTGCGCTGCTCAATTCGCGCCGCAGCTTTTCCAGTTGGGAAGGATTGCTGGATGCCCGCATCCAGCTGCGCAAGCTCGAGCACCTGAGCGAGGAGCAGCGCGATGCGCTGCAGGAATTCCGCGACAGCCTGCTCGACAACCGCTACAGCAGCGACCAGCCAGGCGCGCCGGCCAATGCGCCGGGGCGCGACGAAGTACTGCTGGTGCGCATCAACGACGTGATGGAGCATATCCAGCGCGTGCTGGCGCATGCCAGGCGGCTGGAGGATTCGATCGAGTCGGCGGTGCAGATCCACTTCTCGGCGGTGGCACACCGGACCAACCGCACCATGCGCACGCTGACGCTGATCACGGCGCTGTTCATGCCGCTGACGCTGATCACCGGCATCTTCGGCATGAACTTCGACCGCATGCCGTGGCTGCGCGAGCCGCAAGGGTTCTGGTGGTCGATCGGCCTGATGGGAGCAGTGGCGGTGGTGCTGGCCGCGCTGTGGGGGCTGGGGCGGCAGATCGAGCGCTAGCGCGCCCGCAGCCGCAGGTACGCCTCAGGTACTGGTGCGCGTGCCGAACGCCCGTTCCAGGCTTTCCAGGAAGCGGTTGGCCGACTGGTAGCCGATCACGCGCACGGGCCGCTCGCGGCCGTCCGCGCCAAACAGGATGATGCCGGGCGGCCCGAACAGGCCGAAGCGCTTGAGCAGCGCCTTGTCGTCGGCATTGTTGGCGGTCACGTCGGCCTGCAGCAGCACGATCTCCGACAGCCGCGCGCGCACGCGCGGATCGACGAAGGTGAGGCGCTCCATCTCCTTGCAGCTGACACACCAGTCGGCATAGAAATCGAGCAGCACGGGCTTGCCCGCCGCGGCCGCCTGCGCCACGCGGGCGTCGAGCTCGGCCACGCTGCGCACGCGTTCGAAGCGCACGGCCTGGGCGCCGCCCCCTGCTTCTGCGCCGCTGCGCGCCACGCTCAGGTGCGACAGCGGCTGCAACGCATCGCGCCCGCCCGAGGCCACGCCGATCAGCACGATCGCCGCGGTGATCGCGAACAACACGCCCACGCCCTTGCCTACGCGCGCCAGGTTGCGCGGCTCCGGGCCCAGCCCGTCGAAGGCGCCGAGGAACACCGCCGCCACCAGCAGCAGCGCCGCCAGCAACAGCATCGTGGCCCAGGCCGGCAGCACCGGCCCCAGCATCCACAGCGCCACGCCCAGCAGCAGGAAACCGAAGAAGCGCTTGGTCACTTCCATCCACCGCCCGGCGCGCGGCAGCAGGTTGCCCGCGCCCACGCCCACCAGCACCAGTGGCACGCCCATGCCGATCGCCATCGCGAACAGCGCCGCGCCGCCGATCACGGCATCGCGAGTCTGCGCGATATACGCCAGCGCCCCCGCCAGCGGCGCCGTGACGCATGGCCCGACGATCAGCGCCGAGATCGCACCCATCGCCGCCGCACCCGCCACCTGGCCGCCCTGGCGGCGGTTGGAGGATTCGGTCAGCCGGGTCTGCCAGCGCTGCGGCAGTTGCAGCTCATACAGCCCGAACATCGACAGCGACAGCGCCACCATCAGCGCCGCAAACACGCCCAGCACCCAGGGCGTCTGCAGCGCGGCCGACAGGCCCTCACCGAGCAGCCCGGCGGCCACGCCGACGGCGGTGTAGACCACGGCCATGCCCAGCACGTAGGCCAGCGACACCAATAGCGCGCGACCGCGGGTGACGTGCTCGCCCACCACGATCGACGACAGGATCGGCACCATCGGCAGCACGCATGGCGTGAAGGTCAGCAACAGGCCCAGGCCGAAGAAAAGCGCCGCGATCACGCCCAGGTTGCGGCTCGCCAGCGCACCAGCGATGCGGTCGCTGTCGTCGGCGCGCAGCCCCGCCGGTGCGGCTGGCGTGGCAGGCGCCGGAGCCGGCGCGACCGTGGGCGCATCGGAGCTGCGGCGCTTGCCGAACAGGTCGGACAGGCCACCGCCGCCGACCTTGTACACGCTCTCCATCGGCGGGTAGCACAGGCCCTTGTCGGCGCAGCCCTGCGAGGTGACCGTCAGCGACCACTTGCCGTCGGCCGGGGCAGATTCGACCGGCACGCGGATGACGACGCTGTCGCGGTACGTCTCCATCTCCTTGCCGAAGGTGTCGTCGAACTTGACCTTGCCGTGCGGGTAGGCCGGCGTGCCCAGCTTCACACTGGCAGGTTGCGCGGCGAAGGCGAAGCGCTCGCGGTACATGTAGTAGCCGGGCGCGACCTCGAAGCGCACCTCCACGGTCTTGTCGTCGAGCTGGCTTGCGGCGAAGCGGAAGGCCTGCTCCGGCGGCAGGAAGTCGTCTTCCGTGGCGGCATGCGCCGTACCTGCCAGGCACAACCAGGCCAATGCCACCAGCAAGGCTGCGGCAATATGCCGCGCCCAGTTCCGACCGCCTGCTCGCTCCGGAAGTGCCAAACCGATGTTCATGAAGCTGTTTCCTGTCTGTCTTGATCAGCGCACGCTGCCGTACCTACTGCTGCGCTGCGGGCGCATGGCGCCTATTTCGCCGGCTGGCCGGCGCTATCTGTCTCGCTCCGGACCCACTCCAGGTACGGCGCGAAACCCGCCACAACGGGCCAGGCGATGATTTCCGGCACGTCGTAGGGGTGATGTTGCCGGATCACGGCCTCCAGTGCAGCGTAGCGTGCGCGCGTGGTCTTGATCAGCAGCGGCCACTCCTGCGCGCGCTCCAGGTTGCCCTGCCACCAATACTCGGATTCCACCGGCGCCAGTCGGTTCACGCAGGCCGCTGCGCGGGCTTGCAGCACGGCCTGGGACAGGTGTGCCGCGGTCTCTGCATCGGGAGTATTGGTGATCACCACGATCACCTCGGCCGGGTCGGTATGGCTTTGCATCGACACTCTCCTTGCGGCGGGCGGCCGCCCAAAACAAAAGAGCCAGGCGGTAGCCTGGCTCGATTGTAAAGCGGTGTGCCCGGACCCGCCGGAACGGCGGGCGGAAACTACCTTACTCCGCGGCTTCTTCGGCCGGGGCTTCGGTGATTTCCGGACGATCCACCAGTTCGACCAGCGCCATCGGCGCGTTGTCGCCCTGACGGAAACCGAACTTCAGGATGCGGGTGTAGCCGCCCGGACGGGTGGCGTAGCGCGGGCCCAGTTCGGTGAACAGCTTGGTGACCATGTCGCGGTCGCGCAGACGGGCGAAAGCCAGGCGGCGGTTGGCAACGGTGTCCTTCTTGGCCAGCGTGATCAGCGGCTCGACGACCTTGCGCAGTTCCTTGGCCTTGGGCACGGTGGTCTTGATCAGCTCGTGCTGGAACAGCGAGTTGGACATGTTGCGCAGCATCGCGAGACGGTGCGACGAGGTGCGGTTCAGTTTCCGCAGACCATGACGGTGACGCATGATGATTCCTTTCAGTTAAGTGTTTGACCAGCTCTTCTATCGTCCGATGCGGCTGGACGCGGGCCGGTAGTCATACGAGCCCCGGCATGAAGCCAGGGCGGTTACCGCGGTGCGAGGCCAACATGCAAAAACCGGCCCCGCCCCACAATTACTTCTCCAGACCTGCGGGCGGCCAGTTCTCGAGCTTCATGCCGAGGGTCAGGCCACGCGAGGCGAGGACTTCCTTGATCTCGTTGAGCGACTTGCGACCCAGGTTCGGGGTCTTGAGCAGTTCGTTCTCGGTACGCTGGATCAGGTCGCCGATGTAGTAGATGTTCTCGGCCTTCAGGCAGTTGGCCGAACGCACCGTCAGTTCCAGGTCGTCGACCGGGCGCAGCAGGATCGGGTCGATCTGCGGCGTGCGGCTCGAAGCAGCTTCCGCTGCCGACTCGGTGCCTTCCAGCGCGGCGAACACGGACAGCTGGTCGACCAGGATGCGGGCCGACTGGCGGATCGCTTCCTCGGGCGAGATCACGCCGTCGGTTTCGATGTTCATCACCAGCTTGTCCAGGTCGGTACGCTGTTCCACGCGAGCGGATTCAACCGCGTACGACACGCGGCGCACCGGCGAGAACGAGGCGTCCAGCACGATGCGGCCGATGACCTTGCCCGACTCGTCGCCGAACTTGCGCACGTTGCCCGGCACATAGCCGCGGCCCTGCTCGACCTTGATCTGCATGTCCAGCTTGCCGCCGGCGGACAGATGGGCGATCACGTGGTTCGGGTTGATGATCTCGACGTCGTGCGGCAGCTCGATATCGGCAGCCGTGACCACGCCTTCGCCATCCTTGCGCAGCGACACCGTGACTTCGTCGCGGTTGTGCAGCTTGAACACCACGCCCTTCAGGTTGAGCAGCAGGTTGACGACGTCTTCCTGCACGCCGTCGATGGTGGAATACTCGTGGACCACCCCAGCGATCGTGACTTCGGTCGGCGCATAACCGACCATCGACGACAGCAGCACGCGACGCAGGGCGTTACCGAGCGTATGGCCGTAGCCGCGCTCGAACGGCTCCATCACGACTTTGGCGTGATGGTCGCCCAGAGGCTCGACGGCGATGATTTTTGGCTTGAGGAGTGCTGTTTGCATTAGGTTGTCCTTTTCAATACCCTCGGCTCGTTACACCGATAAGGCTGACGTTTGGAACCTGAAAATCCCATCGCACGATGGGCAATAAGCCCGACCGCGCATAGCGCGCGTCGGGCTGAAAGAGAAGCTTTGCGGCGAACGCAAGCTCTGGGATCGTTCTGCTCGGTTGATTAACGCGAGTACAGTTCGACGATCAGGCTTTCGTTGATGTCACCAGCGATATCGGCACGATCCGGCGCTTGCTTGAAGGTGCCTTCGAACTTCTTGGCATCCACAGCGACCCAGGTCGGGAAGCCCGACTGCTCGGCCAGCGACAGCGCTTCGGCGATACGGACTTGCTTCTTCGACTGCTCGCGGATGGTGATGGTGTCGCCCGACTTGATCTGGGCCGACGGCACGTTCAGGGTCTGGCCGTTCACCAGGATCGCCTTGTGCGACACCAGCTGGCGCGCTTCAGCGCGGGTCGAGCCGAAGCCCATGCGGTACACCACGTTGTCCAGGCGCGATTCCAGCAGTTGCAGCAGGTTCTCGCCGGTGTTGCCCTTGCGGCGGTCGGCTTCGGCGAAGTAGCGACGGAACTGGCGCTCGAGCACACCGTAGATGCGCTTGACCTTCTGCTTTTCACGCAGCTGGTTGCCGTAGTCGGAAGTGCGGGCACCCGAGGTACGGCCGTGCTGGCCGGGCTTGCTGTCCAGCTTGCACTTGTCGGCGAGCGAACGGCGGGCGCTCTTCAGGAACAGGTCGGTGCCTTCACGGCGGGAAAGTTTGGCCTTCGGGCCGGTATAACGTGCCACGTTGTCTTCCTTTGATCGATCACGGCGCCTGTGTGGACGCGCCGCGAGTCCGTCAACGCTGTGCTACCCGGTATTTCGGGAGACCGTGACGGACGGTGGGCTTATTGAGCGTGCCCCATTGCCGGGTACGACGCTGAAAGCAATAACCAGTGCATCGGGCAAATGTGCTGCAAGAGACATTCACTCGAAGCAAAACGAAAACCTGCCGCATCGAAATGCAGCAGGTCAACGCGCGATACTACCATATCCGAAACCGGCAGGTAAACCCGCCGGTCCGGACACGCCAGCGCCTTAGATGCGGCGGCGCTTCGGCGGACGGCAGCCGTTGTGCGGAATCGGCGTGACGTCTTCGATGATCGCGATCTTGATGCCCAGCGCGTTCAGCGCGCGGACAGCCGATTCACGACCCGGGCCCGGGCCCTTGATGCGCACTTCCAGGTTCTTGATACCCTGGTCTTGCGCCACACGGCCGGCGTTCTCGGCAGCAACCTGGGCAGCGAACGGGGTCGACTTGCGCGAACCCTTGAAGCCCTGGCCACCGGCGGTCGCCCACGACAGGGCGTTGCCCTGGCGGTCGGTGATCGTGATGATGGTGTTGTTGAACGAGGCGTGGACGTGCGCAATGCCGTCGGCAACGTTCTTCTTGACCTTTTTACGCGCGCGTGCGGCGTTATTCGGACCTTTTGCCATTAGTTTCTTCCTCTGCCTTCGGCTTTACTTCTTCAGAGCCACGCCGGCCTTGCGCGGACCCTTGCGGGTGCGGGCGTTGGTCCGGGTACGCTGGCCGCGCATGGGCAGGCCCTTGCGGTGACGCATGCCACGATAGCAACCAAGGTCCATCAGACGCTTGATGTTCATCGTGGTTTCACGACGCAGGTCACCCTCGACCGTGACCTTGCCCACTTCGTCACGAAGCTTTTCCAGGTCGGCGTCGGTCAGATCCTTGACCTTCTTGTCAAACGGTACACCGGTGGCCTCGCAAATCTTGCGAGCGCGCGAGCGGCCGACACCATAAATGGCCGTCAGGCCGATTTCGGTGTGCTTGTGGTTCGGGATGTTAACCCCTGCGATACGTGCCATTCGTCAATCCTCTTTCCGATTAGCCTTGGCGTTGCTTGTGGCGGGGATCCGACGAGCAGATCACGCGCACGACACCGTTGCGCTTGATGATTTTGCAGTTGCGGCAAATGCGCTTAACAGAAGCCAGCACTTTCATGATTTTTCCTCTTCCTTCAATTCCTGTTCGCTCACTTCGTCCGGAAGACGATTCGTGCGCGCGACAGATCATATGGGGTTAGCTCGACCGTCACCTTGTCACCCGGAAGAATCCGGATGTAGTTCATTCGCATCTTGCCGGAGATATGGCCCAGTACTACATGGCCATTTTCCAGCTTGACCCGGAACGTCGCATTGGGAAGGTTTTCCAGGACCTCCCCCTGCATCTGGATGACGTCGTCTTTTGCCATACCTAGCCTGTACCGATCCGAAGTCAGCGCAAGGTCAGATTGCCCTTGAAATTCGCCTTCTTCAGCAGCGACTCATATTGCTGCGACATCACGTAAGACTGAACCTGAGCCATGAAGTCCATCGTGACGACCACGATGATCAGCAGCGAGGTTCCGCCAAAGTAGAACGGAACGTTCCACCGCAGCACCAGGAATTCCGGCAACAGGCAGACCAGTGTGATATAGACCGCACCAGCCAGCGTCAGGCGCACTAGAATCTTGTCGATATAGCGCGTCGTCTGCTCGCCCGGACGAATGCCCGGAATGAAGGCACCGCTTTTCTTCAGGTTGTCTGCCACTTCACGGCTGTTGTACACCAGCGCCGTATAGAAGAAGCAGAAAAATACAATCGCAGCAGCGTACAGCAGGATGTAGACCGGCTGGCCCGGCGACAGCGTGGCAGCCAGGTCCTTGATGAACCCGCCAACCATGCCCGTCGAGTCAGACGTGAACCAGCCCGCGATCGTCGCCGGGAACAGGATGATCGACGATGCGAAGATCGGCGGGATCACCCCTGCCATGTTCAGCTTCAGCGGCAGGTGCGACGACTGGCCGCCGTACACCTTGTTGCCGACCTGACGCTTGGCATAGTTCACCAGGATCTTGCGCTGGCCCCGCTCGACAAACACCACGGCGAAGGTCACACCGATCACGATCGCCACGATGAAAATCGCCGCGATGATGCTCATGGAACCCGTGCGGACCAGTTCGAACAGTCCGCCGATCGCGTTGGGCAGGCCCGCCGCGATACCGCCGAAAATGATGATCGAGATGCCGTTGCCCAGACCACGCTCGGTGATCTGCTCACCCAGCCACATCAGGAACATCGTGCCGGTCACCAGCGTGATCACCGCCGTGGCCCGGAACATCAGGCCCGGATCCAGCACCAGCCCAGGCTGCGACTCCAGCGCCACCGCAATCGACAGCGCCTGGAACGTGGCCAGGACCACCGTGCCGTAGCGCGTGTACTGCGTGATCTTGCGCTGCCCTGCCTGCCCTTCCTTCTTCAACGTTTCCAGCTGCGGCAGCACGATCGTCAGCAATTGCATGATGATCGACGCCGAGATGTACGGCATGATGCCGAGCGCGAAGACGGTAAAGCGCGACAGCGCCCCGCCCGAGAACAGGTTGAACATCCCGAGGATGCCACCCGACTGACTCTGGAAAAGCTTCGCAAGCTGCTCCGGATCGATACCGGGCACCGGAATATGAGCGCCGATGCGGTACACGATCAGGGCCAGCACCAGGAACATCAGCCGGCGCTTGAGGTCGCCGTACTTCGCCGTGTTCCTGGCTTGCGCGCTTGCATTGGGTTTCGCCGTGGCCAAACGATGCTCCGACTATGACTGCCTATGCTGCGATAAATGCCTGTCAGGCTGCGATCTGGCCGCCGGCGGCTTCGATCGCGGCCTTGGCGCCAGCGGTGGCGCCCAGACCCTTGATCGTCACCTTGCGGGTCAGTTCGCCAGCCTTGATGACCTTGGCGCTCTTGACCAGCTCGCCCACCAGGCCAGCTTGCTTCAGGACCAGCAGGTCGACTTCGGCCGCTTCCAGGCGCTCGATGTCACGCAGCGTGACTTCGGCGGTGAACGCCTTGGTCAGCGAGGTGAAGCCGCGCTTCGGCAGACGACGATACAGCGGCATTTGACCGCCTTCGAAGCCCACCTTGTGGAAGCCGCCCGAACGCGACTTCTGACCCTTGTGACCGCGACCGGCAGTCTTGCCCAGGCCGGAGCCGATACCGCGGCCGACGCGACGCTTGGCGTGCTTCGAACCGGCGGCCGGTTTCAGGTTGTTCAGTTGCATGTTGCTCTCCGAGTTCCCGGTATCAGGCCAGAACCTTGACCAGGTACGAGACCTTGTTGATCATGCCGCGCACGGCGGGCGTGTCCTGCAGCTCCGACACCGAGTTGATGCGGCGCAGGCCCAGGCCACGAACGGTGGCGCGATGATCCTCGCGCGTGCCGATCAGGCTGCGCACGAGTTGCACTTTTACGGTTTTCTGCGACATTGCGTTCACCTTAACCCAGGATGTCTTCGACCGACTTGCCACGCTTGGCGGCGATTTCGCCCGGCGTGCTCATCTTCTGAAGGCCGTCCAGCGTGGCGCGAACCATGTTGTACGGGTTGGTGGAGCCGTGCGACTTGGTCACCACGTTGGTGACGCCCATCACTTCGAAGATCGCGCGCATCGGGCCGCCGGCGATCACGCCGGTACCTTCCTTGGCGGGCATCATCAGCACCTTGGCGGCGCCGTGCTTGCCAACGACTTCATGTTGTAGCGTGCCGTTCTTCAGCGAGACCTTGACCATCTTGCGACGGGCTTCGTCCATTGCCTTCTGAACGGCGACGGGCACTTCCTTGGCCTTGCCCTTGCCCATGCCGATGCGGCCATCGCCGTCACCAACCACGGTCAGCGCAGCGAAACCGAGAATCCGGCCGCCCTTCACCACCTTGGTGACGCGGTTGACCGAGATCATCTTCTCGCGGAGGCCGTCGTCGCGTTCGTCCTGCTGGACTTTTGCTTGCATCTTTGCCATGACGTATCTCTCTTTGTGCGCTTAGAACTTGAGGCCGGCTTCGCGGGCAGCGTCAGCCAATGCCTTCACGCGACCGTGGAAGCGGAAGCCGGCGCGATCGAACGCGACGGTTTCCACGCCGGCAGCCTTCGCCTTTTCGGCGATGCGCTTGCCGACCGCGGTCGCGGCAGCGGTGGTAGCACCATTGCCGGTCAGTTCCTTGCGGACGTCTGCCTCTGCGGTCGAAGCCGAAGCCAGCACCTTGGTGCCGCACTCCGAGAAGACCTGGGCGTAAATATGCGAATTCGTACGGAACACGGTCAGACGATTGACTTTCATCTCCGCGATCTTGGCGCGGGTCTGACGTGCACGGCGCAAACGAGCGTCTTTCTTGTTCATCATTGCACCCCTTACTTCTTCTTGGTTTCCTTCAGGATGACGCGCTCGTTCGAGTAGCGTACACCCTTGCCCTTGTAGGGCTCGGGCGGACGGTACGCGCGAACTTCCGCGGCAACCTGACCGACTTTCTGCTTGTCCGCACCCTTGATGATGATCTCGGTCTGCGTCGGCGTTTCCGCCTTCACGCCTTCCGGCATCTCATGGATCACGTCGTGCGAGAAACCAAGCTGGAGCTTCAGCGCAGCGCCTTGCAGCTGGGCACGATAGCCCACGCCGACGAGGTTCAGCTTGCGCTCGAAACCGGTGGTTACGCCCTTGACCATGTTGGCCACCAGAGCACGCATGGTGCCCTGCAGAGCGTTTGCTTCACGCGAATCGTCAACCGGGCTGAAGGTCAGCGTGTCGTTCTCGACATTGACCTTGACCAGGCTGTGAATCGGCTGCGACAGCGTACCGAGCGGGCCCTTCACGGAGAGCACGCCAGCCGCCACGTTCACTTCCGCGCCCTTGGGGAGCGCGATGGGAGCCTTACCTACACGGGACATGGTTCTCTCCTTAAGCGACGTAGCAGAGAACTTCGCCGCCCACGCCAGTGGCGCGAGCCTTGCGGTCGGTCATCAGACCCTGCGGGGTCGAAATGATCGCCACACCCAGGCCGTTCATCACTTGCGGGATGTCGCTGCGGCCCTTGTACACGCGCAGACCGGGCTTCGAGACGCGCTCGATGCGCTCGATCACCGGACGGCCGGCGTAGTACTTCAGGCCGATGCTCAGTTGTGCCTTGCCGCCATCTTCCTGGACGGCGTAGTCGTCGATATAGCCTTCGTCCTTCAGGACCTTGGCGATTGCCACTTTCAGCTTCGACGACGGCATGACAACCGACGCCTTCTGCACGCCCTGGGCGTTGCGGATGCGCGTCAGCATATCGGCGATAGGATCGCTCATGCTCATACTGTTTCTCCTGTAGCCTGTGCGTAATTACCAGCTGGCTTTCGTCAGACCCGGGATTTCGCCCTTGAAGGCGATTTCGCGGATCTTGTTACGCGCCAGGCCAAACTTGCGGAAGGTACCGCGGGGACGACCGGTGATCGCGCAGCGGTTACGCTGGCGAGTCGGGTTCGCGTTGCGCGGGAGCTGTTGCAGCTCGAGACGCGCGCTGTAACGCTCTTCTTCCGACTTCTCTTGGTCGTCAATAATGGCCTTGAGGTTGGCGCGCTTGGCGGCATACTTCGCCACCAGCTTGGCGCGCTTCTTCTCACGTTCAATCAGAGCCAGTTTAGCCACGGTTACCCCTTAATTGCGGAACGGGAACTTGAACGCACCGAGGAGTGCCTTGGCTTCCTCGTCGTTCTTTGCCGTCGTCGTGATGCTGATGTTCAGACCACGCAGTGCGTCGATCTTGTCGTACTCGATTTCGGGGAAAATGATCTGCTCTTTCACACCGATGTTGTAGTTGCCACGACCGTCGAACGAACGGCCCGACACACCACGGAAGTCACGCACGCGCGGCAGGGCCACGGTGACGAAACGATCGAGGAATTCGAACATGCGCTCGCCGCGCAGGGTCACCATCGCACCGATGGGGTAGCCCTGGCGGATCTTGAAGCCGGCGATGGCCTTCTTGGCCTTCGTCACGACCGGCTTCTGACCGGCGATCTTGGTCAGGTCGCCGACGGCGTTTTCAATGATCTTCTTGTCATTGATCGCTTCGCCAAGGCCCATGTTCAGGGTGATCTTGGTGATGCGCGGCACTTCCATGACCGACTTGTAGCCGAACTGCTCGATCAGCTTCGGCACAACCTGTTCTTTGTAAAACTCTTGCAGACGTGCTGCCATGCTCAACTCCTATACGTGCCCAGAATCAAGCTGCCACGACGGCGCCAGTGGTCTTCAGCACGCGCACGCGCTTGCCGTCTTCCACCTTGATGCCGACGCGCGACGGCTTGCCATTGGCATCCACGAGCGCAACGTTGGAAATATGCAGGGGCATGACCTTGTCGACCACGCCACCGGTAGTGCCCAGCATCGGGTTCGGGCGGGCATGCTTCTTGGCGATGTTCACGCCTTGCACCGCAACCTTGTCGCCGAGGACGGCTTGCACGGTACCGCGCTTGCCCTTGTCCTTGCCGGTCAGCACGATGACTTCGTCGCCTTTGCGAATCTTGTTCATGGCGGCTCCTTACAGCACTTCCGGAGCGAGCGACACGATCTTCATGAAGCGCTCGGTACGGAGTTCACGAGTCACCGGCCCGAAGATACGGGTGCCGATCGGCTCGAGCTTGTTGTTCAGCAGGACGGCGGCGTTGCCGTCGAACTTGATCAGCGAACCGTCAGCCCGGCGCACGCCCTTGGCGGTACGCACGACGACGGCGTTGTAGATGTCGCCCTTCTTCACGCGACCGCGCGGCGCTGCGTCCTTGACGGTCACCTTGATGATGTCGCCAACGCTTGCGTAGCGGCGCTTGGAGCCACCCAGCACCTTGATGCACAGCACTTCGCGCGCACCAGTGTTATCGGCCACTTCGAGCCGGCTTTCTGTCTGAATCATGGTGTTTGTCTTCCCAACTTAATCCGCCAGGTGCGATAGCGCCCGTCGGTCAGTCTTGGTCCCGTCGGCTCCGGCCTTGCGCCAGCACCGTCTGGGTTGATCAACTTTGAAGTCGGTAGGAACCTGGCAATCCCGACAGATCGTCGAGGCCGCCTGGCCCTGGCTCGCTCAACAGGCCCGCCCGGGTGGTACAGCTAAGGCGAACGCAATAAAGCGGAAGTCCAGGATTATAGCTACATAACCCTGGACTTGCAAGTCAAGCTAAGAACGTGTTGTTCTTAGATGACGCGTGCAGCCTCTACCAGCCGGGAAACCACCCAGGACTTGGTCCGCGACAGCGGACGGCCTTCCTGGATTTCGACCTTGTCGCCTTCCTTGTACTGGTTGGCTTCGTCGTGTGCGTGGTACTTCTTGGAACGCAGCACGTACTTGCCGTACAGGGGATGCTTGACGCGGTTTTCCACCAAGACCGTAACGGTCTTGTCCATCTTGTCGCTCACGACACGGCCGACCAGGGTACGGCGAAGCGACTTTTCCGTTTGTGCAGCTTCAGTCATTTCGCGTTTGCCTTTTGAGTCAGCACGGTTTGCACGCGCGCGATGTCCTTGCGGACCTTCTTCAGCTGGCTGGTGTTCTGCAGCTGTTGGGTCGCCTTTTGCATGCGCAGGCTAAATTGGGCCTTCAGCAGCTCGGAGAGCTCCTGGTTCAGCCCGGCGGCGTCCTTGCCGCGAAGTTCGGATGCTTTCATTCCTGCTCTCCTTACGTCCCGACCTGGCGCACCACGAAATTGGTGGCGATCGGCAGCTTGGCGGCCGCGAGGCGGAACGCCTCACGCGCCAGCTCTTCGCTCACGCCATCCATTTCATACAGCATCTTGCCCGGCTGGATTTCAGCCACGTAGTATTCCGGATTGCCCTTGCCGTTACCCATACGGACTTCGGCGGGCTTCTTCGAGATCGGCTTGTCCGGGAAGATCCGGATCCAGATGCGGCCGCCACGCTTGATGTGGCGGGTCATCGCACGACGTGCCGACTCGATCTGACGAGCCGTCAGACGGCCACGGCCCATGGCCTTCAGGCCGAATTCGCCGAAAGACACGGCGTTACCACGGGTAGCCTTACCCGTGTTGCGGCCTTTCTGCTCCTTGCGGTATTTTCTGCGCTTAGGTTGCAGCATCGTTATTCTCCACTCTTCGCATCGCCAGGCGCACCGCGGCGACCGGCACCTGCACCGGCGCCACCGCGACGGTTGCCACCCGGGCGGCCTTCGCCTTCACGGCGGCGGCCTTCCGGACGACCCGGGCGACGACGGCGATCGTCTTGCGGCTCTTCCACCACCGGCGCTTCGTTGCGGCCGAGGTGATCACCCTTGTAGACCCACACCTTGACACCGATGATGCCGTAGGTGGTTTCTGCTTCGGAGAAGCCGTAGTCGATGTCGGCGCGCAGGGTGTGCAGGGGCACACGGCCTTCGCGGTACCACTCGGTACGTGCGATTTCGATACCGTTCAGACGGCCGGCGCTCATGATCTTGATACCCTGGGCGCCCAGGCGCATCGCGTTCTGCATGGCGCGCTTCATGGCGCGGCGGAACATGATGCGGCGCTCGAGCTGCTGGGTGATCGAATCGGCGATCAGCTGAGCATCGGTTTCCGGCTTGCGGATTTCCTCGATGTTCACGTGCACGGGCACGCCCATGCGACGCTGCAGTTCGGCCTTCAGCAGTTCGATGTCCTCACCCTTCTTGCCGATCACCACGCCCGGACGCGAGCTGTAAATGGTGATGCGGGCATTGCGGGCGGGGCGCTCGATCACGACGCGGCCAACCGATGCGTTCTTCAGCTTCTTCTTCAGGAAGTCCCGAACTTCGATGTCTTCCTTCAGCATGCCGGCGAACTTCGTGTTGCTGGCGTACCAGCGCGAAGCCCAGTTACGGCTGACAGCCAGGCGGAAGCCAGTCGGATGAATCTTCTGTCCCATCGTGACTCCTTAGTTGCCGAGCGTCACAGTGATGTGACAGGTTTGTTTCTCGATGCGGTTGCCGCGGCCCTTCGCCCGTGCGGTGAAGCGCTTGAGCGAGGTCGCCTTGTCGACGTAGATCGATTTGACCTTGAGCTCGTCGATGTCGGCGCCTTCGTTGTGCTCAGCGTTGGCGATGGCCGATTCGACCACCTTCTTCACGATCCCGGCAGCCTTTTTCGGGCTGAACGTCAGGACATTGAGCGCGCGCTCGATCGGCAGACCACGGATCTGGTCAGCGACCAGGCGCGTCTTCTGGGCGGAGATGCGGGCACCGCGATGAATCGCTTTCACTTCCATGATGGCACCTTACCTCTTCGCTTTCTTGTCAGCCGCGTGGCCCTTGAACGTGCGGGTAATCGCAAATTCACCGAGCTTGTGGCCAACCATGTTTTCCGTAACGTACACCGGCACGTGTTGACGGCCGTTGTGAACGGCGATCGTCAGGCCAATGAACTCCGGCAGAATGGTCGAGCGACGCGACCAAGTCTTGATGGGCTTCTTGTCCTTGCCGCTCGATGCGACTTCCACCTTCTTCAGCAGGTGGGCGTCGCAGAACGGACCCTTTTTAGCGGAACGAGTCATATCTTTAGCTCCTACCTACCGATTAACGCTTGTGGCGCTTCTGGACGATCATGCTGTCCGTGCGCTTGTTGCTGCGGGTACGGTAACCCTTGGCCGGGGTACCCCACGGCGAAACCGGATCGCGACCAGCGGCGGTCTTGCCTTCACCACCACCGTGCGGGTGGTCGACCGGGTTCATCACGACACCACGGACCGTCGGGCGGATACCGCGCCAGCGGGTCGCGCCGGCCTTGCCGATGACGCGCAGGCTGTGCTCTTCGTTGCCCACTTCACCGATGGTGGCGCGGCACTCGATGTGCACGCGGCGCACTTCACCGGAGCGCAGGCGAACCTGAGCGTACAGGCCTTCACGAGCCAGCAGCACGGCGGAACCGCCGGCGGCACGCGCGATCTGCGAACCCTTGCCCGGCAGCATTTCCACGTTGTTGATCGTGGTACCGACCGGAATGTTGCGGATCGGCAGGTTGTTACCGGCCTTGATCGGCGCTTCCGAACCGTTCAGCAGTTGCTGACCGGCAACCATGCCCTTGGTGGCGATGATGTAGCGGCGCTCGCCGTCGGCGAACACGATCAGCGCGATGTTGGCGCTGCGGTTCGGATCGTATTCCAGGCGCTCGACCTTGGCGGGGATGCCGTCCTTGTCGTTGCGCTTGAAGTCGACCACGCGGTAGTGGTGCTTATGACCACCGCCCTTGTGGCGGGTGGTGATATGACCATTGTTGTTACGGCCCGACTTCTGGAATTGCTTTTCCAGCAGCGGCGCGTACGGGGTGCCCTTGTGAAGGTCCTTGTTGACCACCTTCACCATCGAGCGACGACCCGGGGAAGTCGGCTTGGTCTTGACGAGTGCCATGATTACTTGGCCTCCGCTTCAAAATTGATTTCCTGACCCGGCTTCAGCGACACGTAAGCTTTCTTCACGTGGTTGCGACGGCCCATGAAACGGCCGAAGCGCTTCTGCTTGCCCTTCTGGTTCAGGATCTGAACGGACTGCACCTCGACCTTGAACAGCAGTTCGACGGCGGCCTTCACTTCTGCCTTGTTGGCATCGCGGGCCACTTCGAACACGACTTGTTCATTCTTGTCGGCGACCAGGGTTGCCTTTTCGGAAACCACCGGCGCGAGCAGCACCTGCATCAAACGATGATCGTTCTTGGCTACTTGCGTCATTTCAGCAACTCCTCGATCTGCGCGACGGCCGCCTTGGTCACCAGCACCTTCTTGTAGTGCACGAGCGACAGCGGATCAGCCTGGCGCGGCTCCACGACTGCCACGTGCGGCAGGTTGCGCGAAGCCAGGTAGAGGTTTTCGTCGAGGCTGTCGGTGATGATCAGCACCGAGTCCAGGCCCATGGCCTTGAACTTGTCGGCCAAGAGCTTGGTCTTGGGCGCGTCGACGGTGAAACCGTCCACCACGTTGATACGACCTTCGCGTGCGAGCTGCGAGTAAATCGAGCGCATGCCGGCACGGAACATCTTCTTGTTGACCTTCTGGCTGAAGTTCTCTTCCGGCGAATTCGGGAAGATACGGCCGCCCCCGCGCCACAGCGGCGAGGAAGACATACCGGCACGGGCGCGACCCGTACCCTTCTGGCGCCACGGCTTCTTGGTCGTGTGCTTGACCTCTTCACGATCCTTCTGCTTACGGTTACCGCTGCGAGCGTTGGCCTGGTAAGCGACGACGATCTGGTGAACGAGGGCTTCGTTGTAGTCACGGCCGAACACTTCGGGCGAAGCGTCAACGCCTGCGCCGATCTG
Organism: Cupriavidus sp. DF5525; assembly: GCF_040149425.2. Lineage (NCBI taxonomy): Bacteria > Pseudomonadati > Pseudomonadota > Betaproteobacteria > Burkholderiales > Burkholderiaceae > Cupriavidus > Cupriavidus sp. DF5525. The sequence continues at coordinate 4,229,534 of NZ_CP168265.1, forward strand.
GCCATTGTCCTGGAGGAGCTTGAGTTCCATTACATGCGCTCCTTAAGCTTTGGCTTTGGCCTTGACGGCCGGGGTGACGATGACCTTGCCGCCCTTGGAGCCGGGGATGGCGCCCTTGACCAGCAGCAGCTTGCGCTCTGCGTCGATCTTGGCGATCTCCAGGTTCTGCACGGTGCGGGTGACATCGCCCAGGTGACCGGTCATGCGCTTGCCCGGGAACACACGGCCCGGATCCTGCGCCATACCGATCGAGCCCGGCACATTGTGCGAGCGCGAGTTACCGTGGGTGGCACGGCCGGAGGCGAAGTGGTAGCGCTTGATGGTACCGGCGTAGCCCTTACCGATGCTCACGCCCTGCACGTCGATCTTCTGACCGACTTCGAACAGGTCGACCGACAGCGAACCGCCAGCTTGCAGTTCGGCAGCCTTGGCTGCATCGATACGGAATTCGCGGATGATTTCGCCGGCTTCCACGCCGGCTTTGGCGAGATGACCCGCCAGCGGCTTGGTAACGCGGCTTGCGCGTCGTGCGCCGAAGGTGACTTGAACGGCGGTATAACCGTCGGTCTCGTCCGTCTTGATTTGCGTCACGCGGTTGTCGCCGACCTCGACCACGGTAACGGGAATCGAATCACCGTCGTCCGTGAAAATACGGGTCATGCCAACCTTGCGACCTACAAGGCCAAGGCTCATGGTTTGCTCCATTCCCAGCTGCGATTGGCCGGGGCTGATTGATACACGAAAACTGTGTTTGCGCATTTGCGCGGATGGGCTGCGCCAAAAGGACTGCGCGAGGCCAAAACGGCCAACCCACTACCCGGAGACACGGGTAGCCTTACACTATAACGTGCTCCCTTTGGAAGTGCAATATGCAATTGCGATTTGCCGCTGGGTGTTGTAGGCAGGATTCACGCAGATGTGCACAAAAGACGGCTTGAAGGCGGCGCGTCGCGATTAACGCGCCGGCTCCCTGACGCCTACTTGTTCGCACTCTCCTGCCAGCGCTCCATCAGCGTGTTCGATGGCAGCGCCTCGTCCAGCAGCTTGCGCGCCGTCTCGACACCCGCCACCGGCAAACCCGCCGGGTCGAGCTTGCCGATCTGCACCAGCACGCTCGCCTGGTCCCAGTAGATGTGCTCGTGGTAGAGCTTGTCGCCGCGGAACTTGACGATGGCGATCAGCGGGATCTCCACGCGCTTGCCGGTCGGCGGCACGCCGGGCAGCATCCAGTCGATCTCGCAGGTATGCGTGAAGCAGAAAAGCATCTCATCGACGATCTGGGTCGCGCCGACCGTGCGCGACAGCGGGATCAGCATGGTGTCGGGCGGGTTGCTGTGCACGAAGTGGTGCTGGTAGAAGCGCCGCAACTGCGCGTAGCCGACGCCGCCGGTCATGGTCGGGATATGGTTCACATAGGGCTGCGGCACCATCGTGGCCATGGTGGCATCGACGTCGCGCGTGGCGAATTCATACTCGCAATGCTTGTCCCACAGTGCCGAGAAGTCATAGTGCGGGCCCATCTCGCGGCGCAGCGCGGCGATCGAGCGCTGGTGCGCCATCAGCGCCGAGGGCTTGTCGAAGTGCTGGCCGCCGACGCGTGCAAAGGCATGGTCGACGCCGGGGTAGACGTACACCTCGATGTTCTCGCGCCCGGCCAGCGCTGCCCGGATCGCGGCCTGCGCCTGCGGCGGGCAGAAGCCGTCGCGCTCTGCAATATGCAACACCAACCGGCCGCGCACGTTGTCGGCCTCGCCCAGCGCATGCTCGATGCCGACGCCGTAGTACGCCACCGCGCAGGCCACGTCAGGCAACCGGCAGGCCGCCAGGTAGGCCAGCTTGCCGCCCAGGCAGAAGCCCAGCACGCCGGTCTGGCCGACGCATTCCGGCCGGGCCCGCAACGCCTCGAGCGCCGCACCCACGTCCTGCACGCCCTTGGCTTCGTCGAACTGCTGGTACAGGCCGAGCGCGCGCTGGAAATCCTCGCCACGGTCAGTCAGCTCGATGCCCGGCGCGATGCGCCAGAACAAGTCCGGCACCAGCACCGTGTAGCCCTCCTCCGCGTAGTAGTCGGCTACCTCGCGCATGGTGGCGTTGACGCCGAAGATCTCCTGGCACAGCACGATGCCCGGGCCCTTGCCTGTCGCCGGGATGGCGAGATAGCCACTGAAACCGCCTTCGGGGGTCTGGATCTGGATGGTCTGGCCCATTGCCTGCTCTCCTTGTCGTTCTGTATCTCGGTCGGGTGATACCGCTGGGCGCAGCGGCTATCCGATTAGTGCAGGAAACGGCGGGCTCGGTCAACGCCCCAGTGCGGGCCGGCCAGCTGGCGGCACAAAACAAAAACGGCGAACCATCGGTTCGCCGTTCTGCTGCAGCAGGCCGCGTGCGCGGCCCGAAGCATGATTACACCTTGATCTCGACGTCCACGCCTGCCGGCAGGTCGAGCTTCATCAGCGCGTCAACGGTCTTGTCGGTCGGATCGACGATGTCCATCAGGCGCTGGTGAGTGCGGATCTCGAACTGATCGCGGCTGGTCTTGTTGACGTGCGGCGAACGCAGGATGTCAAAGCGCTGGATGCGGGTCGGCAGGGGCACCGGGCCCTTGACGATCGCGCCGGTACGCTTGGCGGTATCCACGATTTCGGCGGCCGACTGGTCGATCAGGCGATAGTCGAAAGCCTTCAGGCGGATACGGATCTTCTGGTTCTGCATGATATTTCCTTAAAAGAGCGATTGGGCAACGTGCCCAGTTAAATGGGGACATGCCCGCGGGCATGTCCCAGGAAGTGCTTAGTCGAGGATCTTTGCCACGACGCCGGCGCCGACGGTACGGCCGCCTTCACGGATAGCGAAGCGCAGGCCTTCTTCCATGGCGATCGGGGCGATCAGCTTGACGGTGATCGACACGTTGTCACCCGGCATCACCATTTCCTTGTCCGCCGGCAGCTCGATCGAGCCGGTCACGTCGGTGGTACGGAAGTAGAACTGCGGGCGGTAGTTGTTGAAGAACGGGGTGTGACGGCCGCCTTCGTCCTTCGACAGGATGTACACCTCGCCGGTGAAGTGGGTGTGCGGCTTGATCGAACCCGGCTTGCACAGCACTTGGCCGCGCTCGACGTCTTCACGCTTGGTACCGCGCAGCAGCAGGCCGACGTTGTCGCCAGCTTGACCCTGGTCCAGCAGCTTGCGGAACATTTCCACGCCGGTGCAGGTGGTCTTCACGGTCGGGCGGATACCGACGATTTCGATTTCTTCGCCGACCTTGATCACGCCACGCTCGATACGGCCGGTCACCACGGTGCCGCGACCCGAGATCGAGAACACGTCTTCCACCGGCATCAGGAAGGTACCGTCAACGGCACGCTCCGGCGTCGGGATGTAGTTGTCCAGGGCGTCGGCCAGGTTCATGATGGCCACTTCGCCCAGCTCGCCCTTGTCGCCTTCCAGCGCCAGCTTGGCCGAACCCTTGATGATCGGGGTGTCGTCGCCGGGGAACTCGTACTTCGACAGCAGCTCGCGAACTTCCATCTCGACCAGCTCGAGCAGTTCAGCGTCGTCCACCATGTCGCACTTGTTCAGGAACACGATGATGTAAGGCACGCCAACCTGGCGGGCCAGCAGGATGTGCTCACGCGTTTGCGGCATCGGGCCGTCAGCGGCCGAGCACACCAGGATTGCGCCGTCCATCTGGGCAGCACCCGTGATCATGTTCTTCACATAGTCAGCGTGGCCCGGGCAGTCAACGTGCGCGTAGTGGCGGTTGGCCGTTTCGTACTCGACGTGGGCGGTATTGATGGTAATACCGCGTGCCTTTTCTTCCGGCGCTGCGTCGATTTCGTCGTACTTTTTGGCGGCACCACCGAACTTCGCAGCCAGCACCGTAGCGATCGCTGCCGTCAGCGTGGTCTTGCCATGGTCAACGTGACCAATCGTACCAACGTTCACGTGCGGCTTGGTCCGCTCGAATTTTTCCTTTGCCATTTTTCAGCTCCTGATAGGAATGCAATCTTGTTGTTTCATCGCGCCGCCGCACCGGCAGGCGCGGCGGCGAACTTCCAATTACTTGCCCTTGGCCGTCATCACGGCTTCGGCGATGTTCTTCGGTGCCTCTGCGTAATGCTTGAATTCCATGGTGTACGTGGCGCGGCCTTGCGTGGCCGAGCGCAGCGACGTCGAATAACCGAACATTTCCGACAGCGGGACTTCGGCCTTGATGATCTTGCCGCCGCCCACCATGTCATCCATGCCCTGCACGATGCCGCGGCGGGACGACAGGTCGCCCATCACGGTACCCGTGTAGTCTTCCGGCGTTTCCACTTCCACGGCCATCATCGGCTCGAGCAGAACCGGGCTGGCCTTGCGCATGGCTTCCTTGAAAGCCATCGAGCCGGCCATGCGGAACGCGTTTTCGTTCGAGTCCACGTCGTGGTACGAACCGAACGTCAGCGTGACCTTCACGTCCACCACCGGGAAGCCAGCCAGGATGCCGTTCGGCAGCGTGTCGACGATACCCTTTTCGACCGCCGGGATGTATTCGCGAGGAATCACACCGCCCTTGATGGCGTCGATGAACTCGAAGCCCTTGCCCGGCTCTTGCGGTTCCAGCGTGATCACAGCGTGACCGTACTGGCCGCGGCCGCCCGACTGCTTGACGAACTTGCCCTCGACGCCTTCGGCCGTCTTGCGAATGGTTTCGCGGTAGGCCACCTGCGGCGCGCCGATGTTGGCTTCCACGCCGAATTCGCGCTTCATGCGGTCGACCAGAATTTCGAGGTGGAGCTCGCCCATGCCCGAAATGATGGTCTGACCCGATTCTTCATCGGTACGCACGCGGAACGACGGATCTTCAGCGGCCAGGCGGTTCAGGGCGATGCCCATCTTTTCCTGGTCAGCCTTGGTCTTCGGCTCGACGGCCTGCGAGATCACCGGCTCCGGGAACACCATGCGCTCGAGCACGATCGGTGCAGCCGGATCGCACAGCGTGTCGCCCGTGGTGGCGTCCTTCAGACCCACTGCAGCGGCGATGTCGCCGGCCAGCACTTCCTTGATTTCTTCGCGCTGGTTGGCATGCATCTGCAGAATACGGCCGAGGCGTTCCTTCTTGCTCTTGACCGGGTTGTACACGGTGTCGCCCGAATTGATCTTGCCCGAGTAGACGCGGAAGAAGATCAGCTGACCAACGAACGGGTCGGTCATGATCTTGAACGCCAGTGCCGAGAACTTTTCGTTGTCGTCAGCCTTGCGCTCGAGCTTCTTCTCGCTGTCGTCCTCGTCCGTGCCCGTAACCGGCGGAATGTCGACCGGCGACGGCAGGAAGTCGATCACGGCGTCGAGCATACGCTGCACGCCCTTGTTCTTGAACGCGGTGCCGCACAGCATCGGCTGGATTTCGCAGGCGATGGTACGGTCACGCAACGCCTTGACGATCTCGGCGCGGGTCAGCTCTTCGCCGCCCAGGTACTTTTCCATCAGCTCTTCGCTGGCTTCGGCGGCGGACTCGACCATCTTCTCGCGCCATTCGTCAGCGGTGGCTTGCAGCTCAGCCGGGATGTCCCGGTATTCGAACTTCACGCCTTGGCTGGCTTCGTCCCAAATGATCGCCTTCATTTCCAACAGATCGACGACGCCTTGGAAGCCGTCTTCAGCGCCGATCGGCACCACGACGGGCACCGGGTTGGCCTTCAGGCGGGTCTTCAGCTGGTCATAGACCTTGAAGAAGTTCGCGCCGGTACGGTCCATCTTGTTGACGAATGCCAGACGCGGCACGCCGTACTTGTTGGCCTGACGCCAGACGGTTTCCGACTGCGGCTGCACGCCACCCACTGCGCAGTACACCATGCACGCGCCGTCCAGCACGCGCATGGAACGCTCCACCTCGATGGTGAAGTCCACGTGGCCCGGGGTGTCGATGATGTTGAAGCGATGCTCGGGGTAGTTGCCGGCCATGCCCTTCCAGAAGGCGGTGGTAGCAGCGGAGGTAATCGTGATGCCGCGCTCCTGCTCCTGCTCCATCCAGTCCATGGTGGCCGCGCCATCATGCACTTCACCGATCTTGTGGTTCACACCGGTGTAGAACAGGATGCGCTCGGTCGTGGTGGTTTTACCCGCGTCAATGTGAGCCGAGATACCGATATTGCGGTAGCGCTCAATGGGAGTCTTACGAGCCACTTTAATCCTCTATTCGTCCGTGAGGCGCCGGCATCTCATGGCCCGCGCCCCTAACACAAACGGGCGAGATGTGTAAAAACACAGCCCGCCCGGCAACCAACAAACGCTATCGCGCGCTTAGAAGCGGAAATGCGAGAACGCCTTGTTGGCTTCGGCCATGCGGTGCACTTCGTCACGCTTCTTCATTGCGCCGCCACGGCCTTCCGATGCTTCCAGCAGCTCACCTGCCAGGCGCAGCGCCATCGACTTCTCGCTGCGTTTCTTCGCGGCCTCGCGCAGCCAACGCATCGCCAATGCCAGACGACGCGACGGACGGACTTCGACCGGAACCTGATAGTTGGCGCCGCCCACGCGACGGCTCTTCACTTCCACCACCGGCTTCACGTTGTTGATGGCAACGGAGAACACTTCGATGGGGGCCTTGCCTGCCTTCTTTTCGATCTGGTCGAACGCGCCATAGACGATACGTTCGGCAACCGACTTCTTGCCGTCCAGCATCAGCACGTTCATAAACTTGGCAACTTCAACGTTGCCGAACTTCGGATCAGGCAGAACATCCCGCTTGGGGACTTCACGACGACGTGGCATCTTCTTTCCTTTAGATTCAGTTGAGAGCGCGGTCAGTTGTTCCCGCTCTCCGGCCACCAACTAGCTTGCATTCTTTTGCAGCAAATTCGCCGGGTGACCACTTACTCGACGGCACGGTTGCCAAAAAGGCGCTCCGTTGTACCGCCGCCTGGTGACAGCACCATGACTCGCGCCACAGGCTATCGTTTGTTGCTTCGGGTCTTTCCGACCCAGGCTGCTTAAGCTTAGGCTGCCTTCGGACGCTTCGCGCCGTACTTCGAACGAGCCTGCTTGCGGTCCTTCACGCCTTGCAAGTCGAGCGAGCCACGGACGATGTGGTAACGCACACCCGGCAGATCCTTCACACGGCCACCGCGGATCAGCACGACCGAGTGTTCCTGCAGGTTGTGGCCTTCACCGCCGATGTACGAAATGACTTCGAAACCGTTGGTCAGGCGCACCTTGGCAACCTTACGCAGTGCCGAGTTCGGCTTCTTCGGCGTCGTGGTGTACACGCGGGTGCACACACCACGGCGCTGGGGGCAGTTCTCAAGCGCCGGGCTCTTGCTCTTGACGACTTCAGAGACGCGCGGCTTGCGAACCAGTTGGTTGATAGTTGGCATTGTTCAATCCAGCTTGGTTTTACGAAAAACGCCCCTCGCACCGGCATGGGCCAGGAAGGAGAGGCAACTACGGGTTTTGGGCGGGAGAGATGAGCGGACGCGCTCTGGAGACGGGACTGTGCGGTAACAGCATGCCAAAGAGCGCGAGCCGGCACCCGGATCCCGCGTCTGCCGCCACCGGTCCATCAAACCGATCCGGGAGGCTTGCCGGCAGCGGCATGAAAGCCACATGTCCGACGGGCGAGCGAAATCCAAAGCCAAAAACTCGAATCTGGCACTCTAGCAGGGGAAGCGTATACCGTCAAGTCGTATACCCAACCTGTACATTCGGGGGGCCGCCTGAGACTAGACGCCGCGCAGCGTGTCCAGAATGCCTTGGCCATAGCGCTCCAGCTTGGAGGCACCAATCCCGGGAATGCCCTGCATCGCCGACAGCGAGTCGGGTGCGGTGCGCGCCAGTTCAGCCAGCGTCGCATCGTGGAAGATCACGTAGGCCGGGACGCCATGCTCGCGCGCGGCCTCGGTACGCCAGCGGCGCAGTGCCTCCCAGTTGGCCAAGGTGTCGGCGTCCATGTCGGCGGTGTGATCGGTGCGGGTTCCGCGCGCCGCGCGCTCGCCGGACTTGCCCGGCTTGGCAGCCTGGCGGCGCAGGATGATCTGCCGCTCGCCCTTGAGCACCTCGCGCGCGCCCTCGCCTAGCAGCAGCGCGCCGTGGCCGCCGTGGTCGATCACCAGCCAGCCCTGGGCGATCAGCTGGCGAAAGACGGTGTGCCATTCATGCACCGACCGATCCTTGCCAATGCCGAAGGTCGATACCTTGTCATGGCCCCACTGCCGGATCTTCTCCGAGGCGTTGCCGCGCAGCACGTCGACCAGGTGGGTCGCGCCAAAATGCACGCGGCTGGCCTGCGCGGTGCGGTACACGCACGACAGAGCCATCTGCGCCTCGCGGGTACCGTCCCAGGTAGCGGGCGGCTCGAGGCAGGTGTCGCAGTTGCCGCACGGCTCGCTGGTTTCGTCGAAATAAGCCAGGATGCGCACGCGCCGGCACCCGGCGGTCTCGCACAAACCCAGCAGCGCATCGAGCTTGGCCGACGACACGCGCTTGAAGGCCTCGTCCGCCTCGGACTCGTCGATCATGCGCTTCTGCTGCACCACGTCACCCAGGCCATAGGCCATCCAAGCATTGGCCGGCAGCCCGTCTCGGCCGGCGCGGCCGGTTTCCTGGTAGTAGCCTTCCATGCTCTTGGGCAGGTCCAGGTGGGCAACAAAGCGGACGTCGGGCTTGTCGATGCCCATGCCGAAGGCGATCGTCGCCACCATCACCAGCCCTTCTTCCTCACGGAAGCGCGCCTGATGGCGCTGGCGCACCTGCCCGTCCATGCCGGCGTGGTACGGCAGCGCGTTGATGCCGTGCCCGCTCAGCCACTGCGCGGTGTCCTCCACCTTCTTGCGCGACAGGCAATAAACGATGCCGCTGTCGTGTGTGCCGTCAGCCGCGGTGTGCTCGGCCTTGATGAAGGCCAGCAGTTGCTGGCGCGCATTGTCTTTCTCGACGATGCGGTAGCGGATGTTGGGACGGTCGAAGCTGGAGATAAAGACGCGGGCGTCGTCCAGCGCCAGGCGCTCGATGATCTCGTTGCGCGTGAGCGCGTCGGCCGTGGCTGTCAGCGCAATGCGCGGCACATACGGGAAGCGCTCGTGCAGCACGGACAGCTGGATGTACTCGGGCCGGAAGTCATGGCCCCACTGCGACACGCAGTGCGCTTCGTCGATGGCAAAGAGGCCGACCCGAATGCGTTCGAGCAAATCCTGGAAGCGCGGCGTCATCAGCCGTTCCGGCGCCACGTAGAGGATCTCGATGCGGCCGGCGAGCAGGTCGCGCTCCACCGCGGACGCTTCCGAGCCACTCAGCGTCGAATTCAGCACCGCGGCACGGACGCCCGCTTCGGTCAGCGCCGCCACCTGGTCCTGCATCAGCGCGATCAGGGGCGACACGACGATGCCAACACCCTCGCCGCCGCGCTGGCGCAGCAGCGCCGGGATCTGGTAGCACAGCGACTTGCCGCCGCCGGTCGGCATCAGCACCAGGCAGTCACCGCCGGTAGCGACGTGATCGATGATCTCGGCCTGGCGCCCGCGGAAGGCGTGATAGCCGAAGACATCTTTGAGGATCGCCAGCGCGTGCGACATAGACAACGGAATTGCTGAAGCCGGAAAAGCCGTAACCATACCACTAAGGGACCCCGCTTCCGCGGCGGCAGGGCAAACTCTCCGACGTTTCTCACGAAAGCAAACGCCGCGTGCAGGCGAAAAAAAGCCCGGCTGGATCAGCCGGGCTTTCGGGCCGCCTTGCGGCGGCAAACAGCTTACTGCGTTCAGACGTTGTCGCCTTCGCCTTCGGTCGTCGCCTGCACCACCGGCGCCGGCTCGATGAAGAGCGACTGCTCTTCTTCGGCGATCGCCTGGGCGCGTTCGCGCTCGGAGGCCTCGCGCGCCTTGCGGGCACGATGGTAGGCCAGGCCGGTACCGGCCGGGATCAGGCGGCCGACGATCACGTTTTCCTTCAGACCACGCAGGTCGTCGGTCTTGCCCATGATCGCGGCTTCGGTCAGCACGCGCGTGGTTTCCTGGAACGATGCCGCCGAGATGAAGCTGTCGGTCGACAGCGACGCCTTGGTAATACCCAGCAGCAGGTTCTCGTAGGTAGCCGGACGCTTGCCTTCGGCGATCACGCGGTCGTTCTCGTCGAGCAGTTCCGAACGCTCCACCTGTTCACCCGGAATGAACTTGGTGTCGCCGACATCGGCGATCTGCACGCGGCGCAGCATCTGACGAACAATCACTTCGATGTGCTTGTCGTTGATCTTCACGCCCTGCAGACGGTACACGTCCTGGACTTCGTCCACGATGTAGTGCGCCAGCTCTTCGATGCCCTTCAGGCGCAGGATGTCGTGCGGATCCGCCGGACCTTCCACGATCATTTCGCCCTTGTTCACCACTTGGCCGTCGTGCACCAGCACCTGCTTTTCCTTCGCGATCAGGAACTCGTGGGCATTGCCGTCCAGGTCGGTAATGACCAGGCGCTGCTTGCCCTTGGTGTCCTTGCCGAACGAGGTCGTGCCGGTGACTTCCGCCAGCACGGCGGCGTCCTTCGGCGAACGCGCTTCGAACAGCTCGGCCACACGCGGCAGACCACCGGTAATGTCGCGGGTCTTCTGCGATTCGGTCGGGATACGCGCGAGCACTTCACCCACGTGCACCTGCTGGCCGTCCTTCACGGTAATCAGCGCGCCGACCTGGAAGCCGATGGTCACGGAGTGGTCCGTGCCCGGGATCTTCACTTCCTGGCCGCTGGCGTCGAGCAGCTTCACCTGCGGGCGGATGCCCTTGGTTGCAGCCGTGCGGCGCTTGGCGTCGATCACCACCAGGGTCGACAGGCCCGTCACTTCGTCCATCTGCTTGGCGACGGTCACGCCTTCTTCGACGTTTTCGAACTTGGTCGTACCGGTGTATTCCGAAACGATCGGGCGAGTCAGCGCGTCCCACGTGGCCAGCTGCGTGCCAGCCTTGATGGCCTGGCCGTCCTGCACCAGCAGCGTGGCGCCGTACGGGATCTTGTGGCGTTCGCGCTCGCGGCCGTGGTCGTCGGTGATCAGCGCCTCGCCCGAACGCGAGATGACGATCAGTTCGCCCTTCGCATTGGTGACGTAACGCATAGTCGCCGTGAAACGCACGGTACCGGTTGCCTTGGCTTCCACGCTCGATGCCACTGCCGCACGCGATGCCGCACCACCGATGTGGAACGTACGCATGGTCAGCTGCGTGCCCGGCTCACCAATCGACTGGGCGGCAATCACGCCAACCGCTTCGCCGGAGTTCACCAGTACGCCGCGGCCCAGGTCGCGGCCATAGCACTTGCCGCACAGGCCGTAGCGTGTGTCGCACGACAGCGGGGTGCGGACCTTGACTTCGTCCACGCCGATCGCGTCGATCAGCTCGACCAGGTCTTCGTCCAGCAGCGTGCCAGTTTCGATCGCGGTTTCCTGGGTTTCCGGGTTCACCACATCGGCCACGGTCACACGGCCGAGGATACGGTCGCGCAGGGCTTCGATCACTTCACCGCCTTCGACCAGGGCCTTCATGGCCACGCCGTTGGAGGTGCCGCAATCGTCTTCCACCACGACCAGATCCTGCGTCACGTCGACCAGACGACGAGTCAGGTAACCCGAGTTCGCGGTCTTCAGTGCCGTATCGGCCAGGCCCTTACGGGCGCCGTGGGTCGAGATGAAGTACTGCAGAACGTTCAGGCCTTCACGGAAGTTCGCCGTAATCGGCGTTTCAATGATCGAGCCGTCCGGCTTGGCCATCAGGCCACGCATCCCCGCCAGCTGGCGGATCTGCGCTGCCGAGCCCCGTGCGCCCGAGTCGGCCATCATGTAGATGGAGTTGAACGACTCTTGCTTCACGGTCTTGCCTTCGCGGTCGACCACGTCTTCGTGCTGGAGCTGCTCCATCATCGCCTTGCCCACCTGGTCGCCGGCGGCGCCCCAGATGTCCACGACGTTGTTGTAGCGCTCCTGGTCGGTCACCAGGCCCGACATGTACTGCTTGTCGTATTCCTTCACCTTGGCCGAGGCCTCGGCGATGATCTTTTCCTTCTGCGGCGGCACCAGCATGTCGTCGATGGCGATCGAGATACCGGCGCGGGTTGCCAGGCGGAAGCCCGACTGCAGCAGCTTGTCGGCGAAGATCACGGTCTCGCGCAGGCCGCACTTGCGGAACGCGGTGTTGATCAGGCGCGAGATTTCCTTCTTCTTGAGCGGCTTGTTCAGCACCGAGAACGGCAGCCCCTTCGGCAGAATCTCGGACAGGATCGCGCGGCCGACCGTGGTGGCCTGCAGCGTGATCTTGGGTGCGAAACGGGCGTCGCCCTCGGCGTCCTTGTCGACCAGCTCATACTCGGTGATACGCACGTTCACGCGGGAAGCCAGCTCGACTTCCTTGTTCTCGTAGGCGCGGATCACTTCGCTGATGTCGGCGAAGGTCATGCCCTCGCCGCGGCCGTTGATCTTGTCGCGGGTCGTGTAGTACAGACCCAGCACCACGTCTTGCGACGGGACGATCGACGGGTCGCCGTTGGCCGGGAACAGCACGTTGTTGGAGGCCAGCATCAGCGTGCGGGCTTCCATCTGCGCTTCCAGCGACAGCGGGACGTGGACAGCCATCTGGTCACCGTCGAAGTCGGCGTTGAACGCCGCGCAGACCAGCGGGTGCAGCTGGATGGCCTTGCCTTCGATCAGCACCGGCTCGAACGCCTGGATACCCAGGCGGTGCAGCGTCGGCGCACGGTTCAGCATCACCGGGTGCTCGCGGATCACCTCTTCGAGGATGTCCCACACCACCGGCGTCTGGCTTTCGACTTCCTTCTTCGCCGCCTTGATGGTGGTGGCGATGCCCATCGTTTCCAGCTTGTGGAAAATGAAGGGCTTGAACAGCTCGAGCGCCATCAGCTTGGGCAGGCCGCACTGGTGCAGCTTCAGCGTCGGGCCCACCACGATGACCGAACGGCCCGAGTAGTCGACGCGCTTGCCCAGCAGGTTCTGACGGAAACGGCCGCCCTTGCCCTTGATCATTTCGGCCAGGGACTTCAGCGGACGCTTGTTGGCGCCGGTCATCGCCTTGCCGCGACGGCCGTTGTCCAGCAGCGAGTCAACTGCTTCCTGCAGCATGCGCTTTTCGTTGCGCACGATGATTTCAGGCGCCTTCAGTTCCAGCAGACGCTTCAGGCGGTTGTTACGGTTGATGACGCGGCGATACAGGTCGTTCAGGTCCGAGGTCGCAAAGCGGCCGCCGTCCAGGGGCACCAGCGGACGCAGCTCGGGCGGCAGCACCGGCAGCACTTCGAGGATCATCCACTCGGGCTTGATGCCCGAACGCTGGAAGGCCTCGAGCACCTTCAGGCGCTTGGCAAACTTCTTGATCTTGGCTTCGGAACCGGTGGCCTGCAGCTCGGCGCGGATCTGTTCGATCTGCTTCTCGATGTCGATGCCGCGCAGCAGTTCACGGATGCCCTCGGCACCCATCATGGCGACGAACTCGCCCTCGCCGTACTCGTCGCACTTCGCCAGGTAGTCGTCCTCCGACATGATCTGGCTCTTCTTGAGCGGGGTCATGCCGGGTTCGAGCACCACGAATGCTTCAAAGTACAGCACGCGCTCGATGTCGCGCAGCGTCATGTCGAGCACCATGCCCAGACGCGACGGCAGCGACTTCAGGAACCAGATGTGCGCGGTCGGCGCGGCCAGTTCGATGTGGCCCATGCGCTCGCGGCGCACCTTGGCCAGCGTCACTTCAACGCCGCACTTCTCGCAGATCACGCCACGGTGCTTCAGGCGCTTGTACTTGCCGCACAGGCACTCGTAGTCCTTGATCGGGCCAAAGATCTTGGCGCAGAACAGGCCGTCGCGCTCCGGCTTGAAGGTACGGTAGTTGATCGTTTCCGGCTTCTTCACTTCGCCGTACGACCACGAACGGATCTTCTCGGGCGAGGCCAGGCCGATCTTGATCGCGTCGAACTGCTCTTCCTGCTGAACCTGCTTAAAGAGATCGAGCAATGCTTTCATTGCAACTCCTTGTTTCGCCACCGCCCCGGAATCTGTCCGGGTCGATGGCATTCATCCTGTGGGAAATCCTTGCCGCTGTTTCGTCGACAGGGAGCCGGCCGCAACCGGCTCCCCTCACCTGCCCGATCAGTAGCGATCGAGATCGATGTCGATACCCAGCGAGCGGATTTCCTTCACCAGCACGTTGAACGATTCCGGCATGCCGGCGTCGATCGAGTGCTCGCCCTTGACGATGTTCTCGTACACCTTGGTACGGCCGTTCACGTCATCGGACTTGACCGTCAGCATTTCCTGCAGCACATACGATGCGCCGTAGGCTTCCAGTGCCCACACTTCCATCTCACCGAAACGCTGGCCACCGAACTGGGCTTTACCACCCAGCGGCTGCTGCGTCACCAGCGAGTACGGGCCGGTGGAACGTGCGTGCATCTTGTCGTCGACCAGGTGGTGCAGCTTCAGCATGTGCATCACACCCAGCGTGACCGGACGCTCGAACGCTTCGCCGGTGCGGCCGTCGTGCAGCGTGACCTGCTGCTTGGAAGCAGTCAGGCCCTTCTCCTTCGCAATCTCTTCCGGATAGGCGAGGTCCAGCATGCGGCGGATTTCGTCCTCATGCGCACCATCGAACACCGGCGTCGCGAACGGCACGCCCTTCTTCAGGTTCTCGGCCAGTTCCAGGACTTCCGAATCCGACAGGCTGTCGAGGTCTTCGACCTTGCCACTCTCGTTGTAGATCTGCGTGAGCAGGTTGCGAACTTCGGCTGCCTTGGCTTGCGCCTTCAGCATGTTGCCGATGCGCTCGCCCAGACCGCGCGCGGCCCAGCCCAGGTGCGTCTCGAGAATCTGACCCACGTTCATCCGCGAAGGCACGCCCAGCGGATTCAGCACGATGTCGGCAGGCGTGCCGTCGGCCATGTAGGGCATGTCTTCGATCGGGGTGATCTTGGACACGACACCCTTGTTACCGTGACGGCCTGCCATCTTGTCGCCAGGCTGCAGGCGGCGCTTGACGGCCAGGTACACCTTGACCATCTTGATCACGCCCGGCGGCAGTTCGTCGCCCTGCGTGAGCTTCTTGCGCTTCTCTTCGAAGGCCAGGTCGAACTCGTGACGCTTCTGCTCGATGGCTTCCTTGACGGCTTCCAGCTGGGCAGCCACGTCCTCGTCGGCCGGGCGGATGTCGAACCAGTGGTACTTGTCGATATCGGCCAGGTACTCCTTGGTCAGCTTGGCGCCCTTGGCCAGCTTCTTCGGACCGCCGTTGACGGTCTTGTCGAGCAACAGGCGCTCCAGACGCTGGAACGCGTCGCCTTCCACGATACGCAGCTGGTCGTTCAGGTCCAGGCGGTAGCGCTTCAGTTCGTCGTCGATGATCGACTGGGCACGCTTGTCGCGGGTCACGCCTTCGCGGGTGAAGACCTGGACGTCGATCACGATGCCGCTCATGCCCGAGGGCACACGCAGCGAGGTGTCCTTCACGTCCGATGCCTTCTCGCCGAAGATCGCGCGCAGCAGCTTCTCTTCCGGGGTCAGCTGGGTCTCGCCCTTCGGCGTGACCTTGCCCACCAGCACGTCGCCGGCTTCAACTTCAGCGCCGATGTAGGTGATGCCCGACTCGTCCAGGCGAGCCAGCTGGGCTTCGGCCAGGTTCGAGATATCCCGCGTGATTTCTTCCGGTCCCAGCTTGGTGTCGCGGGCAACGACCGACAGTTCCTCGATGTGGATCGAGGTATAGCGGTCTTCGGCCACCACACGCTCCGAGATCAGGATCGAATCCTCGAAGTTGTAGCCGTTCCACGGCATGAACGCCACCAGCATGTTCTGGCCCAGTGCCAGTTCACCCAGGTCGGTCGAGGCGCCGTCGGCGATCACATCGTTGCGGGCAACGATATCGCCAACCTTGACCATCGGACGCTGGTTGATGTTGGTGTTCTGGTTCGAGCGCGTGTACTTGATCAGGTTGTAGATGTCCACGCCGACTTCACCGGCCACGGCTTCGTCGTCGTTCACGCGGATCACGATACGCATCGCGTCGACATAGTCGACCACACCGCCACGCATCGCCTGCACGGCCGTACCCGAGTCGACCGCAACGGTGCGCTCGATGCCGGTACCGACCAGCGGCTTGTCCGGACGCAGGCAAGGCACAGCCTGACGCTGCATGTTCGCGCCCATCAGTGCACGGTTCGCGTCATCGTGTTCCAGGAACGGCACCAGCGAGGCAGCGGCCGACACGATCTGCGACGGCGCCACGTCGATGTACTGCACGCGGTCCGGCGTGACCATACGGGTTTCACGCTCGGAGCCTTCACGCGCCGACACCAGTTCGTCGGTGAGGATGCCTTCGGCGTCGACGGTTGCATTGGCCTGCGCCACCACGTACTTGCCTTCCTCGATAGCGGACAGGTAGTCGACCTGGTCGGTCAGCTTGCTGTTCTCGACCTTGCGGTACGGGGTTTCCAGGAAGCCGTACTCGTTCAGGCGCGCGTACAGTGCCAGCGAGTTGATCAGACCAATGTTCGGACCTTCCGGCGTTTCGATCGGGCACACGCGGCCATAGTGGGTCGGGTGCACGTCGCGGACTTCAAAGCCGGCGCGCTCGCGCGTCAGACCGCCCGGGCCCAGTGCGGAGACACGGCGCTTGTGCGTGATCTCGGACAGCGGGTTGGTCTGGTCCATGAACTGCGACAGCTGCGACGAACCGAAGAACTCGCGGATCGCCGACGAGATCGGCTTCGAGTTGATCAGGTCGTGCGGCATCAGGTTCTCGGTCTCGGCCTGGCCCAGACGTTCCTTGACAGCACGCTCCACGCGCGACAGGCCGGCGCGGAACTGGTTTTCGGCCAGTTCGCCGACGCAACGCACGCGACGGTTGCCCAGGTGATCGATGTCATCGACCTCACCCTTGCCGTTGCGCAGGTTGACCAGGATCTTGATGGTCTCGAGGATGTCCTCGTCCTGCAGCACCATGGCGCCTTCGCCGCTGGGGCGGCCCAGGCGGCTGTTGACCTTCATGCGGCCAACGCGCGACAGGTCGTACGACTCTTCGCTGTAGAACAGGCGCTGGAACAGCGCTTCCACCGCTTCTTCGGTCGGCGGCTCGCCCGGGCGCATCATGCGGTAGATCGCGATACGCGCAGCGGTCTGGTCGGCGGTCTCGTCCACGCGCAGGGTCTGCGACATGTACGGGCCCTGATCCAGGTCGTTGGTGTACAGGGTCTGGATCTGCTTGACGCCGGCTTCGCGCAGGTTTTCCAGCAGCGTTTCAGTCAGCTCGTCGTTGGCGTTGGCAATCACCTCGCCGGTATCCGGGTCGATGATGTTCTTGGCCAGCACGCGGCCCAGCAGGTAGTCTTCCGGCACGCTGATCAGCTTGGTGCCGGCCGAGTCCAGGTCGCGGATATGCTTGGCGTTGATCCGCTTGTCCTTCTCGACCACCACGCGACCGTTCTTGTCGGCGATGTCGAAGCGTGCGACTTCACCGCGCAGGCGCTCGGGCACGAACTCCAGCTGCGCGCCTTCCGACTGCAGCGTGAAGTTGTCGAACACGAAGAAGTGCGCGAGGATCTGTTCCGGGGTCAGGCCGATCGACTTCAGCAGGATCGTCACCGGCATCTTGCGGCGGCGGTCGACGCGGAAGTACAGGATGTCCTTCGGGTCGAATTCGAAGTCCAGCCACGAACCGCGGTAGGGGATGATACGTGCCGAGAACAGCAGCTTGCCCGAGCTGTGGGTCTTGCCCTTGTCGTGCTCGAAGAACACGCCCGGCGAGCGGTGCAGCTGCGAGACGATGACACGCTCGGTGCCGTTAATCACGAACGAACCGGTGGAAGTCATCAGTGGGATTTCGCCCATGTAGACTTCCTGTTCCTTCACTTCCTTGACCTTGCCAGGATTCTCGCGATCGTTGATGATCAGGCGAACCTTGGCGCGCAGGGCCGAGTGGAAGGTCAGGCCACGCTGTTGACACTCCTTGACGTCGAACGGCGGGTTGGACAGGTGATAGGAGACGAACTCCATACGGGCGAGCCCGTTATGCGAGGAGATCGGGAAAATTGCGTTGAAAGCGGCCTGGAGGCCTTCAGTCTTGCGACGCGCGGTCGGCGTTTCCGCTTGCAAGAACTGGGTGTAGGATTCAATCTGGGTGGCAAGCAGGAATGGAACCTGATGTACCGTCGCACGCTTCGCAAAACTTTTGCGAATGCGCTTCTTTTCGGTGAAGCTGTACGCCATGGGATCTCCGAATCATCGCAGGACGGCTGGACCTGGCCGCGCCTGAGGTGTTCAGCGACTGGGAGGGGATTTGGCGGTTGGCCGCTACCAACCTCTGGCTGACGGTGTCCGCACGCTGCGGGCGGTGTGGTCGTCGCATCAGCGCAACGCCTGTACTCGCCCGGGGGACACCCGACCAAACTTGTCTTCTGCAGTCGGTTCAGAAGACAAACATCAGCAGCAACCCCTTAGTGTGCCACTGATGTTTGGCCTCTGCTGAATCGCCGGCAAATCAAGTCCTGCCGGGGATCGCAAACATCACTTTTTACGACTTTGTTGCTGTGCGGAGTGGTGACTAAAACACAATCGCACAAGCGCAAAAAGGCTGGCGCCGGGAATTTCCCTTTGCCAGCCCCATTCGCGTGCCGCAAGGGCACGCGAGCACTGCATTACTTGACGTCGACCTTTGCGCCGGCGTCTTCCAGCTTCTTCTTGGCTTCGGCAGCAGCGGCCTTGTCCACGCCTTCCTTGACGGGCTTCGGTGCGCCATCGACCAGATCCTTGGCTTCCTTCAGGCCCAGACCGGTGATTTCGCGAACAGCCTTAATCACGCCAACCTTGTTGGCGCCGACTTCGGCCAGGATCACGTTGAATTCGGTCTGTTCTTCGGCAGCAGCAGCGGCAGCGCCCGGGGCAGCAGCCACGGCCATGGCAGCGGCGGACACGCCAAACTTCTCTTCGAACGCCTTGACCAGGTCGTTCAGTTCCATCACGGACATCGCGCCAACGGCTTCCAGGATGTCGTCTTTGGTGATTGCCATTTGAAATACTCCTACTAGATTTGATTCGGTATCGGTAATGCGATCTTTCGATGCGAGGCCTGGATTGCCTTAGGCGCCGGCGGCTTCCGCTTCCGCGGGAGCGCCTTCTGCGTTCTTGGCAGCCAGTGCAGCCAGCAGACGGGCGAAGCCCGACACCGGTGCCTGCATCACGCCCAGCAGCTGAGCAATCAGTTCGTCGCGGCTCGGGATCGAGGCCAGCGCCTTCACGGCGGCAGCGTCGAGAACCTTGCCGTCATACGACCCAGCGCGCAGGACCAGCTTGTCGTTGGTCTTGGCGAAGTCGTTCAGAACCTTGGCCGACGACACTGCATCTTCGGAAATACCGTAGATCAGCGGACCGGTCATCTGCTCTGCGAGGCCTGCAAACGGCGTACCTTCGACGGCACGGCGGGCCAGCGTGTTCTTCAGAACACGCAGGTACACGCCTTGCTGGCGAGCGGCAGCACGCAGCTTGGTCAGATCGCCAACCGCAATGCCGCGATATTCGGCCACGACGATGGTCTGGGCCTTGGCGACTTGCGCCGAGACCTCAGCAACGACGGCCTTCTTATCTTCAATATTGAGTGGCACGGTTAAGCTCCAAAATGACGCTGTCTCTCCGGCAATACCGGAGCCTTCACGTCAGCACAAACGAACGGCGTCCGATTGGCCCGAATCGACCGGGGCAGTGCCCGGCTTCTTCAATCCCTTCGGGTGCGCCATCTGCGCTGGCTGGCCGGAAGACGTCGCTCAGGCTGGGAAGCCTTCCCGCACGTTCCGACCGATTAAGCCCTTTCCGCATCACTGCCGCAGACAAGGACACCAGCGGTCTTTGATAACCAGCAGTGCCCGCCGATATGCTTGCGCATCCGGCCGGACACCACTGCCCAAAGCCTTGCTCCATCCCTCGCGGTCCGGAGACGACCCCCGCCATTGGCCAGGGTCTTCAATTCTTCTTGCCGACCAGCGTTATCGGGTTCCGGTCAGCAATTTGCCGTCAGCTCAGGCAGCCAGCGTACCCTGGTCGACACGCACGCCAACGCCCATGGTCGACGAGACGGCAACCTTGCGCAGGTACACGCCCTTGCTGGTAGCCGGCTTGGCCTTGACCAGCGCGTCCAGCAGCGCCGCCAGGTTGCTCTTCAGCGCGGTGTCTTCGAACGAACGACGGCCGATGGTGGCGTGGATGATGCCGGCCTTGTCGACACGGAACTGGACCTGACCGGCCTTGGCGTTCTTCACGGCCTGGGCCACGTCGGGGGTCACGGTGCCAACCTTCGGGTTCGGCATCAGGCCGCGCGGGCCCAGGATCTGGCCCAGCGTACCGACGATACGCATCGTGTCCGGCGAAGCGATCACGACGTCGAAGTTCAGGTTGCCGGCCTTGACTTGCTCAGCCAGGTCTTCCATGCCGACGATGTCAGCACCGGCGGCCTTGGCGGCTTCGGCCTTCTCACCCTGGGCGAACACAGCCACGCGCACCGACTTGCCGGTACCGGCGGGCAGCACCACGGAGCCACGAACCACCTGGTCCGACTTCTTGGCGTCGATGCCCAGTTGCACGGCCACATCGATCGATTCGTCGAACTTCGCCGAGGCGCAGCCCTTCACCAGGCCCAGGGCCTCGTCGATCGGGTAGAACTTGGTACGCTCGATCTTCGCCTTGTTGGCGGCGACGCGCTTGGAAACCTTAGCCATTTACAGACCCTCCACGGTGATGCCCATCGAACGAGCCGAACCGGCGATGGTACGCACGGCGGCGTCCAGGTCGGCGGCGGTCAGGTCAGCGTTCTTGGCCTTGGCGATTTCTTCAGCCTGGGCGCGGGTGATCTTGCCAACCTTGTCCGTGTGCGGCTTCGGCGAACCCTTGGTCACGCCGGCTGCCTTCTTGATCAGCACGGTCGCGGGGGGCGACTTCATCACGAACGTGAAGCTCTTGTCGGCGAAGGCGGTAATCACCACCGGCACCGGCAGACCAGGCTCCATGCCTTGGGTCTGGGCGTTGAACGCCTTGCAGAACTCCATGATGTTCAGACCACGCTGACCCAGTGCGGGACCAACGGGCGGGGAGGGATTTGCCTTACCAGCCGGAATCTGCAGCTTGATAAAGCCAATGATCTTCTTGGCCATCTCTACTCCAATCCGGATCGCTCTTTCGGGATGCGATCCTGTTGAGTCGTAACGCGCTGTCGCCGCACCGTCGGCACGGCCTCACGCTCCTCTTGGCGCCGCCACCGGGGCAGCGTCGCCGTTGCCAGTTGCCGCCCTTTCAGGCTGCAGCCGGCAAATTCCTTAAACCTTCTCGACCTGGCCGAACTCGAGCTCGACCGGCGTTGCGCGCCCGAAGATCGTGACCGAGACGCGCAGGCGCGACTTCTCGTAGTTCACTTCCTCGACGTTGCCGTTGAAGTCGGTGAACGGGCCATCCTTGACCCGCACCATTTCGCCCACTTCGAACAGCGTCTTGGGACGCGGTTTCTCGACCCCTTCCTGCATCTGGGTCATGATCTTGTCGACTTCGCGCTGCGAAATCGGGCTCGGGCGGTTGCGGGCGCCGCCCACGAAGCCGGTGACCTTGCTGGTGTTCTTCACCAGGTGCCAGGTTTCGTCGGTCATTTCCATTTCCACCAGCACGTAGCCCGGGAAGAAACGGCGTTCGGTGACCGACTTGTGCCCGCCCTTGATTTCCACGACTTCTTCGGAAGGCACCAGGATGCGGCCAAACTTGTCCTGCATCTCGGCGCGCTCGATGCGCTCCTGCAGCGCGCGTTGCACGCTCTTCTCCATACCGGAGTAGGCATGCACGACATACCAGCGCTTCTTCGACGAAGGCGATTCCGGCGCGGTGGTTTCCTGCTGAGCGTTATCCGTCATGTGCTACCTCTTATTTCCAGCCCAACACGAGCGAGAAGACGATCCACTCGATGAGCTTGTCCGCCGACCACAGGAACAGTGCCATGATGACGACAAAGACGAAGACCAGTCCCGTCATCTGCCCGGACTCCTTGCGCGTCGGCCAGACGACCTTGCGAACTTCCCGGTACGATTCCTTGGCGAACCCGATAAAGTCCTTGCCTGGTGCCGACACCAGCGCAACCACGATACCCAGTGCAATGCCGCCGAACAGCGCAGCGCCACGTACATAAGACGGTTGCTGTGCTAGTGCATAGAAACCGATGACACCGGCAACCACCAGCAGCACCGCGACGCCGAGCATCCACTTGCCGCTGTTGGCGTTCACGGTTTCAACATTGGGATTGGCCATGTTTCGCAAACGAGACTAAGCCGCGTCACGATTGTTCTTCGCGACGCGGCTGATTGATTTGGCAGGGGCAGAGGGAATCGAACCCCCAACCTTCGGTTTTGGAGACCGACGCTCTGCCAGTTGAGCTATACCCCTAAAACAACTGGGGGCCGACGCACGCGCCAACCCCTTTCTGGCAACGAACGCGGCCGGTTGGTGCCGCGTTCGCTATCGAACAACTTAGTCGAGGATCTTTGCCACGACGCCGGCGCCGACGGTACGGCCGCCTTCACGGATAGCGAAGCGCAGGCCTTCTTCCATGGCGATCGGGGCGATCAGCTTGACGGTGATCGACACGTTGTCACCCGGCATCACCATTTCCTTGTCCGCCGGCAGCTCGATCGAGCCGGTCACGTCGGTGGTACGGAAGTAGAACTGCGGGCGGTAGTTGTTGAAGAACGGGGTGTGACGGCCGCCTTCGTCCTTCGACAGGATGTACACCTCGCCGGTGAAGTGGGTGTGCGGCTTGATCGAACCCGGCTTGCACAGCACTTGGCCGCGCTCGACGTCTTCACGCTTGGTACCGCGCAGCAGCAGGCCGACGTTGTCGCCAGCTTGACCCTGGTCCAGCAGCTTGCGGAACATTTCCACGCCGGTGCAGGTGGTCTTCACGGTCGGGCGGATACCGACGATTTCGATTTCTTCGCCGACCTTGATCACGCCACGCTCGATACGGCCGGTCACCACGGTGCCGCGACCCGAGATCGAGAACACGTCTTCCACCGGCATCAGGAAGGTACCGTCAACGGCACGCTCCGGCGTCGGGATGTAGTTGTCCAGGGCGTCGGCCAGGTTCATGATGGCCACTTCGCCCAGCTCGCCCTTGTCGCCTTCCAGCGCCAGCTTGGCCGAACCCTTGATGATCGGGGTGTCGTCGCCGGGGAACTCGTACTTCGACAGCAGCTCGCGAACTTCCATCTCGACCAGCTCGAGCAGTTCAGCGTCGTCCACCATGTCGCACTTGTTCAGGAACACGATGATGTAAGGCACGCCAACCTGGCGGGCCAGCAGGATGTGCTCACGCGTTTGCGGCATCGGGCCGTCAGCGGCCGAGCACACCAGGATTGCGCCGTCCATCTGGGCAGCACCCGTGATCATGTTCTTCACATAGTCAGCGTGGCCCGGGCAGTCAACGTGCGCGTAGTGGCGGTTGGCCGTTTCGTACTCGACGTGGGCGGTATTGATGGTAATACCGCGTGCCTTTTCTTCCGGCGCTGCGTCGATTTCGTCGTACTTTTTGGCGGCACCACCGAACTTCGCAGCCAGCACCGTAGCGATCGCTGCCGTCAGCGTGGTCTTGCCATGGTCAACGTGACCAATCGTACCAACGTTCACGTGCGGCTTGGTCCGCTCGAACTTTTCCTTTGCCATTTCGCGACTCCTGTCTCGGTAGCGATATTGCCAGTGCGTGGTATTGGTGCCCATGGGCAGGATCGAACTGCCGACCTCTCCCTTACCAAGGGAGTGCTCTACCACTGAGCCACATGGGCGAAACTTGACGTACTACTTTGACAGCAACCGCGCGACTGGAGCGGGTGAAGGGAATCGAACCCTCGTCGTAAGCTTGGAAGGCTTCTGCTCTACCATTGAGCTACACCCGCCCGGTTCTTTCCTGCTTCTTCACCGGCACTGCCGGCTGCTGTCTTACATTCTGGTGGAGAGGGCTGGATTCGAA
Source organism: Cupriavidus sp. DF5525 (assembly GCF_040149425.2). Classification (NCBI taxonomy): domain Bacteria; kingdom Pseudomonadati; phylum Pseudomonadota; class Betaproteobacteria; order Burkholderiales; family Burkholderiaceae; genus Cupriavidus; species Cupriavidus sp. DF5525. The sequence continues at coordinate 4,253,530 of NZ_CP168265.1, forward strand.
CCAGCGTAGGCGTAAGCCAACAGATTTACAGTCTGCCCCCTTTAGCCACTCGGGCACCTCTCCGCAGAGAACTATCGATTATGGGGCTGTTCACCTCGCCTGTCAAGCACTTTCCGTTGCGGATGCTGTACTTGTTCAGACTAGGGAAGGCGTTCCAGCGTGGCGCTTGACGCCGCCTGATCGCTCCCACAAGCGCAGTTTAGATTTCTGCGTTCTCACCCTATAGGGCTTTCCGGCGCCAGCTCCTGGACGCTCTTAGGCCGCCTGGCGGGCGCCGGCGGCACGCACACCGACAACCGGAAAAGACAAAACCCCTCGCAGCATCAGCTGTCGAGGGGTTTTGCGGTATAAGAGCCTGGCGATGACCTACTTTCACACGGGTAATCCGCACTATCATCGGCGCGGAGTCGTTTCACGGACCTGTTCGGGATGGGAAGGGGTGGTTCCAACTCGCTATGGTCACCAGGCATAAGGGGTTGCAACGCTGGGGTTGAGGCCAACGCTGCGAATAGGGATGTAGTTGGGGTTGTGCGTCTTGTGTCAACTGTTTCGGCACAGTCGCGATCACACATACCAGGTAAAACACACTGGTTATAGGATCAAGCCTTACGGGCAATTAGTACTGGTTAGCTTAACGCATTACTGCGCTTCCACACCCAGCCTATCAACGTCCTGGTCTCGAACGACCCTTCAAGGAGGTCAAGCCTCCAGGGAATCCTCATCTTCAGGCGAGTTTCCCGCTTAGATGCTTTCAGCGGTTATCTCTTCCGTACATAGCTACCCTGCGATGCCTCTGGCGAGACAACAGGTACACCAGCGGTACGTCCACTCCGGTCCTCTCGTACTAGGAGCAGCCCCCGTCAAGATTCCAACGCCCACGGCAGATAGGGACCAAACTGTCTCACGACGTTTTAAACCCAGCTCACGTACCTCTTTAAATGGCGAACAGCCATACCCTTGGGACCGGCTACAGCCCCAGGATGAGATGAGCCGACATCGAGGTGCCAAACACCGCCGTCGATATGAACTCTTGGGCGGTATCAGCCTGTTATCCCCAGAGTACCTTTTATCCGTTGAGCGATGGCCCTTCCATTCAGAACCACCGGATCACTATGTCCTGCTTTCGCACCTGCTCGACTTGTCGGTCTCGCAGTTAAGCACGCTTTTGCCATTGCACTTTAGGTACGATGTCCGACCGTACCAAGCGTACCTTCGAACTCCTCCGTTACACTTTGGGAGGAGACCGCCCCAGTCAAACTGCCTACCATGCACTGTCCCCGACCCGGATTCACGGGCCAAGGTTAGAACCTCAAACAAACCAGGGTGGTATTTCAAGGACGGCTCCACGTGAACTAGCGTCCACGCTTCAAAGCCTCCCACCTATCCTACACAGATCGGTTCAAAGTCCAATGCAAAGCTACAGTAAAGGTTCATGGGGTCTTTCCGTCTAGCCGCGGGGAGATTGCATCATCACAAACACTTCAACTTCGCTGAGTCTCGGGAGGAGACAGTGTGGCCATCGTTACGCCATTCGTGCAGGTCGGAACTTACCCGACAAGGAATTTCGCTACCTTAGGACCGTTATAGTTACGGCCGCCGTTTACCGGGACTTCAATCAAGAGCTTGCACCCCATCATTTAATCTTCCGGCACCGGGCAGGCGTCACACCCTATACGTCCACTTTCGTGTTTGCAGAGTGCTGTGTTTTTATTAAACAGTCGCAGCCACCATTTTATTGCAACCCCGTCACCCTTCTGGCGCAGGCCAGTCAAGCTACCAGGGCGTACCTTATCCCGAAGTTACGGTACCAATTTGCCGAGTTCCTTCTCCCGAGTTCTCTCAAGCGCCTTAGAATACTCATCTCGCCCACCTGTGTCGGTTTGCGGTACGGTCTCGTATGACTGAAGCTTAGAGGCTTTTCTTGGAACCACTTCCAATTGCTTCGCAGCACTAGGCCGCTCGCCCCACATCCTTGAATTCCGCGCCCGGATTTGCCTGAGCGCCTTCTCCAATGCAGGGACCGGGACTTCCAACACCCGGACAACCTTCCGCGATCCGTCCCCCCATCGCATCATACGACGGTGCAGGAATATTAACCTGCTTCCCATCAGCTACGCATCTCTGCCTCGCCTTAGGGGCCGACTCACCCTACGCCGATGAACGTTGCGTAGGAAACCTTGGGCTTACGGCGAGGGGGCCTTTCACCCCCTTTATCGCTACTCATGTCAGCATTCGCACTTCTGATACCTCCAGCATCCTTTACAAGACACCTTCACAGGCTTACAGAACGCTCTCCTACCACGCACTTGCGTGCGTCCGCAGCTTCGGTGACTGGCTTAGCCCCGTTACATCTTCCGCGCAGGACGACTCGATCAGTGAGCTATTACGCTTTCTTTAAAGGGTGGCTGCTTCTAAGCCAACCTCCTGACTGTTTTAGCCTTCCCACTTCGTTTCCCACTTAGCCAATCTTGGGGACCTTAGCTGGCGGTCTGGGTTGTTTCCCTCTTGACACCGGACGTTAGCACCCGATGTCTGTCTCCCGTGATTGCACTCTTCGGTATTCGGAGTTTGCTATGGCGGGGTAATCAGCAATAGACCCCCCAACCATGACAGTGCTCTACCCCCGAAGGTGAGACACGAGGCACTACCTAAATAGTTTTCGGAGAGAACCAGCTATTTCCAGATTTGTTTAGCCTTTCACCCCTATCCACAGCTCATCCCCTAACTTTTCAACGTTAGTGGGTTCGGTCCTCCAGTACGTGTTACCGCACCTTCAACCTGGCCATGGATAGATCATCTGGTTTCGGGTCTACACCCAGCGACTCAACGCCCTGTTCGGACTCGCTTTCGCTACGCCTTCCCTAATCGGTTAAGCTTGCCACTGAATGTAAGTCGCTGACCCATTATACAAAAGGTACGCCGTCACCCCCGAAAGGGCTCCGACTGTTTGTATGCATGCGGTTTCAGGATCTATTTCACTCCCCTCCCGGGGTTCTTTTCGCCTTTCCCTCACGGTACTGGTTCACTATCGGTCGATCACGAGTATTTAGCCTTGGAGGATGGTCCCCCCATCTTCAGACAGGATTTCACGTGTCCCGCCCTACTTGTCGTACACCTAGTTCCACAACGCTGTTTTCGCATACAGGGCTATCACCTGCTAGGGCCGGGCTTTCCATCCCGTTCTGCTAACAATGCTGCTAAAGAGTACAAGGCTGTTCCCATTTCGTTCGCCACTACTCTGGGAATCTCGGTTGATTTCTGTTCCTGCAGCTACTTAGATGTTTCAGTTCGCCGCGTTCGCTTCCCACACCTATGAATTCAGTGTGGGATGACCCATACGGGCCGGGTTTCCCCATTCGGACATCTCCGGATCAAAGCTTGTTTGCCAGCTCCCCGAAGCTTTTCGCAGGCTACCGCGTCCTTCATCGCCTGTGATCGCCAAGGCATCCACCACATGCACTTGTTCGCTTGACCCTATAACGAGTGTGTCTCGATCGCTCGAAGACCTCGCTACAGGATGAGTTCTCGCATTTGTGCCGTATTCCAAGTCATCTTTCGATCACTTAAATACATTTTGGTTGATACAATCACAACCCGGTATCGCGTTGGTACTGCAGCGTCTCATCAACGCTCGCGCGACACCTTTACTACATCCCATATTGTTAAAGAACAGCCGATCGTTAGATCGCTTGGCAATGCCAAATGAAAACACTCGCAACCTCATCGTCGCGATGCGCTTTCATTTGACAACCAATCCAAGGTACCAGGTGATGGTGGAGGATGACGGGATCGAACCGACGACCCCCTGCTTGCAAAGCAGGTGCTCTCCCAGCTGAGCTAATCCCCCGCATGGATAACTTGGTGGGTCTGGTAGGACTTGAACCTACGACCCCCGCCTTATCAAGACGGTGCTCTAACCACCTGAGCTACAGACCCTTGGCTGTAACAGCAAACAAACCGATAAGTGTGAACGCTAGGCTTGAGACACAAGCCTCTGGAAAGGAGGTGATCCAGCCGCACCTTCCGATACGGCTACCTTGTTACGACTTCACCCCAGTCATGAACCCTGCCGTGGTAATCGCCCTCCTTGCGGTTAGGCTAACTACTTCTGGCAAAACCCACTCCCATGGTGTGACGGGCGGTGTGTACAAGACCCGGGAACGTATTCACCGCGGCATGCTGATCCGCGATTACTAGCGATTCCAGCTTCACGTAGTCGAGTTGCAGACTACGATCCGGACTACGATGCGTTTTCTGGGATTGGCTCCCCCTCGCGGGTTGGCAACCCTCTGTACGCACCATTGTATGACGTGTGAAGCCCTACCCATAAGGGCCATGAGGACTTGACGTCATCCCCACCTTCCTCCGGTTTGTCACCGGCAGTCTCTCTAGAGTGCTCTTGCGTAGCAACTAAAGACAAGGGTTGCGCTCGTTGCGGGACTTAACCCAACATCTCACGACACGAGCTGACGACAGCCATGCAGCACCTGTGTCCACTTTCCCTTTCGGGCACCTAATGCATCTCTGCTTCGTTAGTGGCATGTCAAGGGTAGGTAAGGTTTTTCGCGTTGCATCGAATTAATCCACATCATCCACCGCTTGTGCGGGTCCCCGTCAATTCCTTTGAGTTTTAATCTTGCGACCGTACTCCCCAGGCGGTCAACTTCACGCGTTAGCTACGTTACTGAAGAAATGAATCCCCAACAACTAGTTGACATCGTTTAGGGCGTGGACTACCAGGGTATCTAATCCTGTTTGCTCCCCACGCTTTCGTGCATGAGCGTCAGTGACGTCCCAGGGGGCTGCCTTCGCCATCGGTATTCCTCCACATCTCTACGCATTTCACTGCTACACGTGGAATTCTACCCCCCTCTGACATACTCTAGCCTTGCAGTCACAAGCGCCATTCCCAAGTTAAGCTCGGGGATTTCACGCCTGTCTTACAAAACCGCCTGCGCACGCTTTACGCCCAGTAATTCCGATTAACGCTCGCACCCTACGTATTACCGCGGCTGCTGGCACGTAGTTAGCCGGTGCTTATTCTTCCGGTACCGTCATCGACCCGGGGTATTATCCCAGGCCATTTCTTTCCGGACAAAAGTGCTTTACAACCCGAAGGCCTTCTTCACACACGCGGCATTGCTGGATCAGGGTTGCCCCCATTGTCCAAAATTCCCCACTGCTGCCTCCCGTAGGAGTCTGGGCCGTGTCTCAGTCCCAGTGTGGCTGATCGTCCTCTCAGACCAGCTACTGATCGTCGCCTTGGTAGGCTCTTACCCCACCAACTAGCTAATCAGACATCGGCCGCTCCTGTAGCGCGAGGCCTTGCGGTCCCCCGCTTTCACCCTCAGGTCGTATGCGGTATTAGCTAATCTTTCGACTAGTTATCCCCCACTACAGGGCACGTTCCGATGTATTACTCACCCGTTCGCCACTCGCCACCAGGCCGAAGCCCGTGCTGCCGTTCGACTTGCATGTGTAAGGCATGCCGCCAGCGTTCAATCTGAGCCAGGATCAAACTCTTCAGTTCAATCTCTGTGTGGACCCTCGCGGGTCCTCGCTCTTTCGAGCGGTCGCTCACTCTCAGAAAACTGACTGACCAGATCCGAAGATCCAGTCACGTTTTGCTGTGCGAGCACTGATAACTTTTGAAGCAACACTGTCCGAAGACAGCGGCGTCCGCTACCCAGCGCCCACACTTATCGGTTGTTTGGTTGTTAAAGAACCCGGTCTTTCGACCTCGCCTCCGGCTTTGCCGTTTGCGTCGCTGCGTCAGCAGCAGAGAAAGAGATTATGCAGAGCTTTCTTCGTTTCGTCAACCGTTTCAGCAATCTTTTTTTGCTGCGGTCAGCGCTGCAAACCTCGCTGCGCCAACCTCCCGGTCGACCCCGCAACCCTTGCTGCGCCTGCTTTGCAGCGCTGCGTTGTGTTGCGAGGGGGCGAATATTAAGGGAGCCATGCGGGCTTGGCAAGCGATTTCGCGAAATAATTCGCGGAATCGACAAAAGCGGCGTGTACGCCTCAAATGTCGTGATGGCGACAGCTTCCTGCCGAGGCTCGGCTTAAGCTGATGCCAAGGCGCTGACCCAACCCGAACCGCCTTCTCTTCTATATATAGGCGTCGAATACGATCAGAGCAGTTGAAGGAGACAAGATGACCCAACCCGTGAAGCCCGGCCTGTCGCTGGTTGCCGGCAATCCCGACATTCCCCTTTCCGACGAGACGATCCCTGCACTGCTGGCCCGGGCCGTCGCGGCAAACCCCGGCGGCCCGGCCGTGGTGTTCCGCGAGCATGGCGTGCGCTGGAGCTGGGTCGAGTTTGCCGACCAGGTCGACCGCCTGGCCAGCGGCCTGCTCCAGCGCGGCATCCAGCCCGGCGACCGCGTCGGTATCTGGGCGCCGAACCGGCCCGAGTGGCTGGTGACCCAGTTCGCCACCGCCCGCATAGGCGCAATCCTGGTCAATATCAACCCGGCCTACCGCCAGGCCGAACTGGAATATGCACTGAACAAGGCCGGCGTGCGCATGCTGATCACCGCCGCGCGCTTCAAGACCAGCGACTACCTGGGTACGCTGCTGGCGCTGGCGCCGGAGTTGGCCCAGGCGGAACCCGGCGCGCTACGCGCCGCGCGCCTGCCTAAGCTGCAATGGCTCGCGCGCATGGGTGCGGAGGCCACGCCAGGCATGCTGAACTACGAGGCGCTGCTGGCCGAGCCGGATGCGGTCCGGCTGGACGCCATTACCGCCACCCTCAGCCCGCACGACGCCATCAATATCCAGTTCACGAGCGGCACCACCGGCAACCCCAAGGGCGCCACGCTGACCCACCACAATGTAGTTAACAACGGCCGCTTCGTGGCGATTGCAATGCGCTTCGGGTCCAGGGACGTTTTGTGCATCCCAGTGCCGCTCTATCACTGCTTCGGCATGGTGCTGTCGGTGCTGGCCTGCGTTTCGGTCGGGGCCTGCATGGTCTTTCCTGGCGAGGCTTTCGATCCGCTGGCGACCATGGAGGCCGTCAGTGCGGAACGTTGCACCGCCCTGCACGGCGTGCCAACCATGTTCATCGCCCAGCTCGACCACCCAGAGTTCAGTCGTTTCGACTTCTCCGCGTTGCGCACCGGCATCATGGCCGGCGCCCCCTGCCCGATCGAGGTCATGAAGCGGGTAGTCGCCGATATGCACATGGCCGAGGTCACCATCGCCTACGGCATGACCGAGACCAGCCCGGTCTCGTTCCAGAGCGCCACCGACGACCCGCTCGACAAGCGCGTCTCCACCGTCGGCCGCGTGCAGCCGCACCTGGAGTGCAAGGTGGTCGACGCGCTCGGCCAGATCGTGCCGACTGGCACCACCGGCGAGCTGTGCACTCGCGGCTATTCCGTGATGCAGGGCTACTGGGAAGACGAGGCGCGCACGCAGGAGGCGATCCGCGACGGCTGGATGCACACCGGCGACCTGGCCACTATCGACGACGAGGGTTACTGCAATATCGTCGGCCGGGTGAAGGACATGCTGATCCGCGGCGGCGAGAACATCTATCCGCGCGAGATCGAGGAGTTCCTGTTCCGCCATCCCAAGGTCCAGGCGGTCCAGGTGTTCGGCGTGCCTGACCAGAAGTACGGCGAGGAAGTCTGCGCCTGGATCGTGCTCAAACCCGGCCAGATCGCCACCGAGGAAGAGATCCGCGCCTTCTGCCGCGACCAGATCGCCCACTATAAGATCCCGCGCTATATCCGCTTTGTCTCGGAAATGCCGATGACTGTCACAGGAAAGGTGCAGAAGTTTGTCATGCGCGACACCATGATTCATGATCTGGGGCTTGAGGCAAACGCGAAGCCCGACGCAACCGCGTAGGCGAACATCAGCGGGATCATCCATGACCATCCGAATCGTAAAACTGGGTTCGCCACGCGCGGCCGATGAAGGCCTGCGCATCGGCACGGTACGGCGGCCGCCGCGCGGCGTGCCCAAGTCCGAGTTTGCCAGCCGCGATTTCTACGATGTCTGGTATCCCGCGCTGTCGCCTTCGCCTGAACTGGTGGCACAGGCGCTGGCGGCCAGCGACGACAAGGAATGGCGCGCGTTCGTCAGGCACTTCCGCAAGGAAATGGCCGAACCCGAAGCGAGCCGTACGCTCGACCTGCTGGCCGCGCTGTCGCACCAGACCAACTTCTCAGTGGGTTGCTATTGCGAAGATGAGGCGCATTGCCATCGGTCCATACTGCGCGAGTTGCTGGCCGAACGTGGGGCCGTGATCGGCTGATCCTACGCTGTGCCGGGGGCAACCCCGGAGATCCCTTCCCAGCATTCGCAATCCGATGGCCCTGAACGTAGTCTGGCTCGGTTTTTTCCTGATTTCCTTCCTCGCCGCCTGCATCCGCCTGGCCAGCGGCGACCTTGCCGTCTTCCCGGCGATGCTGGCCAGCCTGTTCGACAGCGCGCGCACGGCCTTCGAGATCGCGCTTGGCCTGGCCGGGGTGATGAGCTTGTGGCTGGGCATCATGCGCATCGGCGAGCGCGCCGGCGTGGTCGATGCCTTTGCGCGGCTGGTGAACCCGCTGCTGCGCCATTTCTTTCCCGGCGTGCCACAGGGCCACCCGGCGCAGGGCGCGATGATGATGAACGTGTCGGCCAACCTGCTCGGCCTGGACAACGCCGCCACGCCGCTCGGCCTGAACGCCATGCGCGAGTTGCAGACGCTGAACCGGCGCCCGGACGTCGCCACCGACGCCCAGATCATGTTCATCGTGCTGAATACGGCCGGGCTCACGCTGATCCCGACCTCGGTGATTGCGATCCGTCAGGCGATTGCGGTCAAACAGGGCCTGGTCGGCTTCAATGCCGCCGATATCTTCCTGCCGACGCTGCTGGCGACGGGCGGCTCATGCCTGGCGGGGCTGTTGGCGGTGGCCTGGGTACAGCGGCTCAACCTGTTGCAGCCGGCCGTGCTCGCGGCGTTCGGGCTGGTCGCGGCGCTGCTGGGCGGCATGTTCGCCTGGCTGCACCACGCGCCGCCGGAGCAGGTCGGCAGCGTGACCGCACTGGCAGGCGCCGGCTTTATCCTGTCGCTGATCACCCTGTTCCTGGTCTGTGGCGCGCTGCGGCGGGTCAATGTCTACGAAGCCTTTATCGATGGCGCCAAGGAAGGTTTCGGCGTCGCCGTGCAGATCATTCCTTATCTGGTGGCGATCCTGGTCGCGATCGGATTGTTCCGGGCGACAGGCTGCATGGACGTGCTGATGGGCTGGCTCACGCTGGGCTTTGCCTACCTGGGGGTCAATACCGATTTCGTGCCAGCCCTGCCGGTTGGACTGATGAAAATCCTGTCGGGCGCGGGCGCCCGAGGGCTGATGGTCGACGTGATGACGACCTACGGCGTGGACTCGTTCCAGGGCCGGCTGGCAGCGATCATCCAAGGATCGACCGAAACCACCTTCTATGTGCTGGCGGTTTATTTCGGCAGCGTCAATGTGCGCAACACCCGCCATGCGCTCGGTTGTGCGCTGGTGGCGGATGCAGCCGGCATCTTTTGTGCTGTTTGCGCCGCTTATCTGTTCCGGTAGTGCATTTCGCGCCGCAAAATTCCACCCTGTTGCATCAACGCAACGCTATTGTGCTTATCGCCAGACATTAACACATGGACGACTTGGTGCGTCGCAACAAAGCGTGTATAGTGAAGTCTGTCTCCTCCACCACCTCGGTGGATTCCAGCCCACGCACAACCTGCGTGGGTTTTTTTTGCCCTGTCGCCGGCCACTGCAACCGGCGTTGCTGATATTAGGCGGGACAAGCGCTGAATTTGTGCTTTGCGCACCTCGGCGGGCTTGCGACGCCCAGTACCGGTGCAACCACCCGCCGGAAGCGGCCCCGATGCCGGCTTTGTTGCACCGCACCAACCTGTGTCGTAGAGTGGCTAGACGATGGGCGGCCAATCCGGCCCCGCCTTCGTTACTTCCGGCCCGCATGTTCGCCAACGCCCGCCTGATCCAATACTGGCCCGAAACCGCGCTGCTCCGACGCGGGACCATCTATGCGCTGTCGTTCCTGGCATTGGCCGGCGTGGGCTGGCTGACCGGCGAGCAGGGCTACCTGTGGTCGGCCACTGCCTCCATCTGGACTTGCCTGGCGGACCGGCCGGGGACCGCGTCGGCGCGGTTCTCAAGCGTGGGCGCGGTCGGCATCGGCGGGGCAGTGGCGAGTGCGCTGGGCGCCGCGGTGGCACCCACGCCGTGGCTGGCCGTGCTGGCCGTCATGGCGGGCGGTCTCGCCGCGGGGCTGGCGGAAACGCGCGGCCAGGCCAGCGCGCTGGCAGCCAAGCTGCTCTATGTGGTGCTGGTGGCCGCATGCCTGCAGCCGATCACCGGGCCGGACCTGGCAGCACAGGCACTGCAGGGCGGCCTGGACTACCTGCGCGGCGGGGTGTTCGCTTGCGTGGCATGCCTGGCGCTGATCCCGTCCGCACGCGACGAACGGCCGCGCGCCGAAGTACTGGCCACCTACGATGCCCTGTTGCGGTTCGCCGCGGCGCTGGCGGACACGTCCCACGGCAGCGACCTTGCCGCTTGCAAACAGGACGTCCGCAACCGGATCGAAGCCGCGCGCCTGGCCATCGCTGCGCGCCGCAGCCTGCGCGACACCTTCAGCCCACTGCACCATGCCTATGCGGTAGGCGTGGCCGACGCCCTGTTCGCCCTGCTGATCGTTGCCGGCGAACTACGCGAGCGCGCCGGCGCCGTCCACGGCCTGCCCCTGCGCCATATCGCACGCAGCGTGGCCGATGCCCGCGAGCAGGTCAGCCAGGCACTGGATCGCCACGCACCCGACCTGCCGGCACTGAGCGCCGCACTGCGCCACGAACTGCGCCGCCTGACCGCGCCGGGCGCCAACACCGGTGCCCCGCCTTCCTATCACTCAGCGTTATCGGCCCTGGCGCGCCACCCCGATTTCGATACCTGGCGTGCCGGCTTTGCCTGGCCACGCCGGGGCCTGAGCCATGGCCTCGGCCGCATGCTGCGCGCGCTGGCCGACCACGCGGCACGCGACGCTCTGGCCGCGCGCCACGCCCTGCGCCTGGCGCTGGCCGGCAGCCTCAGCCTGGTGCCGGCGCAGCTATGGCACCTCGACCACGGCTACTGGGTCGCGGTGACGGTGATCATGGTGCTCAGCCCGCAGCTGCAGACCACGCGGCAGGTGTCGCTGAAGCGGTTCGCCGGATCGCTGGCTGGCGCGCTGGGCGCATGCGTGATCGGCCTGCTCCATCCGGCGCCCGCGGTAGCTCTGGGCATCAGCTCGGCCTTCCTGGCCGGCGCCTACGCCAATCGGCTGGCCGGGCAGCCGGGTGCATTCGCCTTCTGCCTGACGCCGGCGGTGATCCTGTTCTCATGGGTGGGCGCACCGGCCATCGACAGCAGCCACTTTGCCGCGCTGCGGGGGATCGACACCGCGCTGGGCTGCCTGATCGCGCTGGCCACGTACTATGTACTGGCCCCGCGTGTGGAAATGTCGCGCGTGTTCCGCCACGCCGTCGACGCGGTGGCGGTCAATGCGGTCTACCTGCGCGCCGCCCTGGCCGCCAGCCGAGTGGCCGATGCGGCCACGGCGCCGGCCGTGCCGCGCCTGGAAGCCTTGCGCATCGCCGCCGGCCGTGCATCCACCCGCGCCGAGCACACGCTGGCCCAGTCCGCCGCCGCCCTGGCGCCGGACTATGCGGGCGCCTACCAACGGGTGCATGCGACCGCGCGCCGCATGGCGGCGCTGGCAGGGGTGGTGCGAGCGGGGGTGGAGTCGGGCGCTTTTACGCTGCCCGCCGGCACCGAAGTGCGCGCGCTGATGGCAATGCTCGAAGCGCAACTGGCCGAGCTGGCAATGCGCCCGGGCCTGGCCGAGCGCGCCGGCACCGCCGAACCCACGGTCCTGCCGCGCTGCGCCGCAGGCGCCCTCGACGCCTTCCTGGCCGAGCAGGCCGACTATGCCGCCGCGCATCTCGCCGCCGCGCACGCCGCGGTAGCGGACCTGCGCGCGCTGGGGGTCACCGCGCGCCCGCCGCTGGGGCGCCGGCGGGCGCACAGTGGCTGATCGAAGGGAAGCAATCTGGCAGCAGCGCCGGCCGCCGACGCACGCGCGGCGAGGGAAGCCTTTACGGAACGCGACGATGACCTAGAATGATCTAATACCCGCCGCCAGCACGAGGCACGCCATGTCAGACATCACGTTCCCTCGCAGCCTCCCGACCTACTGCGCAGCCAGCCTGACGCTGTCCTGTCCCGCCACGGTCAACGGCAGTCCCACCCTCTATTCCGTCACCGCCGAGGCCCTCGAGGCCCATTTCGGCGCGCGCTCGCCGCGTGAGGAGGACCTGGTCGCCGCGTTCACCAGCAACCGCCAGCGCATCGAGCGCCTGGCCGAAAGCCTGTTCGAGCTGACCGAGGCGCGCGAGATCGTGCTGCGCAGCGGCCATTTCCGTTTCGCTGGCTGATCTGCACCGGATTCCGATCGAAGGCGCCAGGGGCGATGCCGCCCCGGCGCCCGCACGCGCTCAGTCTGCCTTGGCTTCGCCGCGCACCAGCAGCACCGGCATGGTGGACTGGCGGATCACTGCCTCGGCCACGCTGCCCAACATCAGCCGGCGCACCCCGCGCCGGCCGTGCGTGCCGATCACCAGCAGGTCGGCGCCCCACTGGCGCGCAGCCTCGTTGATCGAGGCACCGATATCGCCGGGCACCGGTGCTTCGCTGACCAGCCGGGTTTCATGCGCCACACCGGCCGCTGCAAGCCGCTGCGCCGCCGCTTGCAGCGCACGCTGGCCGCTTTCCTCGAACGCCTTCTGCAGTTGGCTCGGGTCGTAGTAGCCGGCATCGAACATGGGCATGAAGTTGTCGACGACATAGATCGCCAGCACGGTGGCGCCGCCCGGGCCCGCCACGCGGATGGCCTCGCCCAGCGCCAGCTCCGACGTGCTGCTGCCGTCCACCGCTACCACGATCTTGCTGTATGCCGCGCTTGCCATATGCGTTACCTCCGTAGACAGGTCTGGAACAGAAACAAGAAGGCGGCGGCAACGCCGCCCACGCTTCGATACTACACGTGCGGCAGTCGCCACGTGCCTGGTCGGATCAAGGCATCAGCACGGGAAACGGCCTCCACCTTAAATTGACCGACCGGTCGGCTTATATATAATAGGGCCAGCCGCCGCGCCCGGAACGGACCTGACAAAAGCGCGGCACCCCCGCGAGAGGAGGCCCCATGTACACCCAGAGTCTGGACCTGCCCGGCCAGCACGCCGAACCAGGCCAAGCCCACGCGCCCCAGGACGACGCTGCCCGCCAGGCCGCGTTCGATGCATGCATGGCCGCCGACGGCAAGATCGAGCCGCAGGACTGGATGCCCGCCGCCTACCGCAAGACGCTGGTGCGCCAGATCTCGCAGCACGCGCATTCCGAGATCGTCGGCATGCTGCCCGAGGGCAACTGGATCAGCCGGGCCCCGTCGCTCAAGCGCAAGGCGATCCTGCTGGCCAAGGTGCAGGACGAAGGCGGCCACGGCCTCTACCTGTATTCCGCCGCCGAAACGCTGGATGCCTCGCGCGACGACCTGGTCGACGCGCTGCACAGCGGCAAGGCCAAGTACTCGTCGATCTTCAATTACCCGACGCTGACCTGGGCCGATGTCGGCGTGATCGGCTGGCTGGTCGACGGCGCGGCCATCATGAACCAGATCCCGCTGTGCCGCTGCTCGTACGGCCCGTATGCGCGCGCGATGATCCGCATCTGCAAGGAAGAGTCGTTCCACCAGCGCCAGGGCTTCGACGCGCTGCTGGCGATGATGCGCGGCACCGACGCCCAGCGCGAGATGGTGCAGGACGCGGTCAACCGCTGGTGGTTCCCGGTCCTGATGATGTTCGGCCCGCCCGACGCAGCCTCAACCAACAGCACCCAGACCATGGCCTGGGGCATCAAGCGCATCTCCAACGACGACCTGCGCCAGAAGTTTGTCGACGCCACGGTCGAACAGGCGCGCGTGCTCGGCGTGACCCTGCCCGACCCCGGCCTGCAATGGAATGCCGAGCGCGGCCACTATGACTACAGCCCGCTGGACTGGGACGAGTTGTGGCGCGTGATCAACGGCGACGGCCCCTGCAACAAGGAGCGTCTGGCCACCCGCGTCAAGGCGCACGAGGACGGCGCCTGGGTGCGCGAGGCCGCGCTGGCGCACGCCGCCAAGGTGGCCGAACGCGCAGCGCGCGAAAGCCGCGCCGCCGCCTGACCCCCCAACCCCGTTAGCGAGGACGGAGGAGACAACGATGAACCGCAAGGAATGGCCGCTGTGGGAAGTGTTCGTGCGCAGCAAGCAAGGCCTGGAACACAAGCATTGCGGCAGCCTGCACGCCGCCGACGCGCAGCAGGCGCTGCACATGGCGCGCGACGTCTATACGCGGCGCCAGGAAGGCGTGTCGATCTGGGTGGTGCCGTCCGCGGCCATCACCGCGAGCGTGGCCGAGGAAAAGCCGGAGCTGTTCGACCCGATGGCCGACAAAATCTACCGGCACCCGACGTTCTACCAGCTGCCCGACGAAGTCAATCACATGTAAGGGCCCCGCATGATCACTGCGCCCCCACCACCCACTGCGCCCGCCACGCTGGACCACCTGCCGCCGGCGCGCACCGCCGCGCTGCGCTACTTGCTGCGCCTGGCCGACAACGCCCTGGTCCTGGGCCAGCGCAACGCCGAATGGTGCGGCCACGGGCCGGTGCTGGAAGAGGACATCGCTCTGGCCAATATCAGCCTGGACCTGATCGGCCAGGCACGTCTGCTGTACGGCCGCGCCGGTGAGCTGGAAGGCGAGCTGACCGGCCTGCCCCGCCATGAGGACGACTACGCCTACTGGCGCACCGAGCGCGAGTTCCGCAACTGGACGCTACTGGAGCTGCCGCACCGCGGCCCGCTCGCCGGAAACGCGGCCGCCGAGCGCGACTACGCCGTCACCATCATGCGCAACTTCCTGTACAGCGCGCTGATGGTCGAGCTGTGGCAGGCGCTGCTGGCGAGCCGCGACGAGCAGGTCGCCGCCATCGCCGCCAAGTCGGTCAAGGAAGCGCGCTACCACCTGCACCACGCCGCCGGCTGGGTGGTGCGCCTGGGCGACGGGACCGAGGCATCGCACGCACGCATGCAGAGCGCGCTGGAGCACCTGCTGCCCTATATGAACGAGTGCTTTGCCGAGGACGCGGTGGAAACCGAAGCCGCCGAGCAGGGCATTGGCATCGTCACCGCCACGCTGCGCCCCGCCTGGGACGCCACCGTCGCCGAGACGCTGCAAGCCGCCACGCTGACGTTGCCGCCGGCCACGAGCTTTGTCTCGACTGGCAAGCACGGCGTGCATTCCGAGCATATGAGCTACCTGCTGGGCGAGATGCAGGGGCTGGCACGTGCCCATCCGGGTGCGCAATGGTAAGCGCACGCTTCGCCGCCAAGGATTGGCCAGCATGAAAGTCGCCACCCTCCCCCGCCGCAGCGATGGCGCCGCCGACGGCCCCACCGACGACCGCCTTGCGCGCGCGTGGGCGGCGCTCGAGGCCGTGCCTGACCCGGAGATCCCGGTGGTGTCGATCCGCGAGCTGGGCATCCTGCGCGATATCACCGCCGCATCGGACGGCCCCCTGGAAGTGGTCATCACCCCGACCTACTCCGGCTGCCCGGCAATGTCGCAGATCGCCGAGGACATCGGCCAGGCGCTCGACGATGCCGGCCTGGCGCCTTGGCGCATCCGCACCGTGCTGGCGCCGGCCTGGACCACCGACTGGATCACCCTGGCCGCGCGCGAGCGCCTGCGGGAATTCGGCATCGCGCCGCCGGGCCAGTGCGGCACGGCCGCCGCCGCGCAGGAGCTGCGCTTCGTGCCGCGCGCCGCCCGCGCCGGCGCGCCCGACACCGTGGTCTGCCCGCGCTGCGGCAGCGTGCATACGCAGGAGATCTCGCGCTTCGCCTCGACCGCATGCAAGGCGCTGTACCGCTGCCTGGACTGCCGCGAGCCGTTCGACTATTTCAAACCCTACTGAGCCCCGCCGGGCCGAAGCCAGGCTGCCATGACCCCACAGTTCCACCCGCTGCGCGTAGCGCAGGTGCGCCCCGAGACCGCCGACACCATCTCGATCGCATTCGAGGTGCCGGAGGCGCTGCGCGACGCCTACCGCTTCACGCAGGGCCAGTTCCTGACGCTAAGGGCGCCGGTCGATGGCAAGGACCTGCGCCGCTCGTACTCGATCTGCTCGGCGGTGCAGGACTATGACGAGCACGGCGAGCTGCGCGTGGCCGTGAAGCTGGTCGAGGACGGGCTCTTTTCCTCGCACCTGCATGACTCCATCGCACCCGGCCAGGTGATCGACGTGATGACACCCGACGGCCGCTTCCATGTGCCGCTCGATCCCGCCGCCGCGCGCCACTACGTGGCCTTTGCCGCCGGCAGTGGCATCACGCCGGTGCTGTCGCTGATCCGCACCACGCTGCAGGCCGAGCCGCTCAGCCGTTTCACGCTGGTCTATGGCAACCGCAACGTCGACAGCATCATCTTCTCCGAGACGCTGGAGGACCTGAAGAACCAGTACCTGGCGCGCTTCACGCTCTACCACGTGCTGTCACGCCAGCCGCAGGAGGTCGACCTGTTGCACGGGCGGCTCGACCATGACCGCGTAACCGCCTTCCTGCAGACGCTGATCCCGGTGGACGATATCGACGCGGCCTTTGTCTGCGGGCCAGCCTCGATGATCGACGAGGCGGAGGCGGCGCTGCGCGATGCGGGTCTCGATCCGCACCGCATCCATGCCGAGCGCTTCGGCGTGCCGCTCGCGCAGGCCAGGCGCAAGCCCGCCCCCGCCCACACCGATCATGCCGGCACGGCCGAGCTGGTGGTGGTGCTCGACGGCAAGCAGCACAGCTTGCGCCTGCCGCTGGAAGACGCCAACGTGCTCGACACCGCGCTGGCCGCCGGCCTGGACCTGCCTTTTGCCTGCAAGAGCGGCGTCTGTTGCACCTGCCGCGCCAAGGTGCTGGAGGGCCAGGTGGAGATGGAAAAGAACTACACGCTCGAGCCGTGGGAGATGGAAAAGGGCTTCGTGCTCACCTGCCAGGCGCGCGCGCTGACGCCCCGGGTGGTGGTCAGCTACGACGAACGCTGACCCGGACGCTGAGGAGGCGCCGCGGCCGTGGCGCCTCGTACGCGTTCAGACAATCGCCGGCATTGGCCGGGTATGGAGCAACACCGCCCGTGATTACAATGGCGGCAGACCGGCATCCGGCTGGCGCGATGCTTGCGGGAGGATGACCGGCTGGCAGTGCCAGCGAACCGTCCCACCCATATACAATCACGGCCATGCAATATATCCACGTCGTCAACGGTGATGTAGCAGGCACGACCTTGCGCCAGGCCCTGGCCCAAGCAGCGCGGCCCGACCCGGTCGTAGTGCTGCGCGACGACCTCGCGGTGGGCCCGCTGGCCGACATCGACAGCACCGGGCTGATCCGCTCCGGCTTCTGGCAGCGGGTGGCCCCGCACACGGACATCGACTTCGCCGCCGAGATGCGGCAGGCGCTGGACCAGCTCCAGGCGCTGCGCCAGGACGACATGGAAGTGGCGATCTGGCACGGCCAGAGCGCGGCCGACCAGCTGATGCTGCGCCGGGTGGTGTTCCACCTGTACCAGGCGCCGCAACGGATCAATGAAGTCGCGATGGACCTGCGCGAGCTCGAAATGCCCGCGCAAGGCAACCTCGCGGCCATCGGCATGTACTCGCCCGCGCGGCTGGCGCGGCGCTTTTCCACCATCGCGCCGGTCTCGGTGCTGCGGCTGGGGCGGCTGGGCTACGAGTGGCAGCAGAACGTCAAGGAAAACGCCGACGTGCGCCTGTGGAAAGGCAACACGCTGGTGCCGGCGGCGTACCACACCATCGACGAGATCATCATGGAGCGCGCCCCGCTCGATTGGACCCCGGCGGCGCAGGTGGTGGGCAGCGTGATGGGCGCGATCGAAGGCCTGCTGGCCAGCGACTGGTTTGTGTTCTGGCGCTGCCGCGAGCTGATCGCCATGGGCCAGTTGGTGCTGCGCGGCAGCGCCGACTCGCTCGAGACCTGCGAACTGCGCCGCCACTCAGGTACCGGCGGCGAATAATCATCAATATGGCCCGTACCAAGGCACCCGATTTCGAGGCGCAGCGCGAACAGATCCTGGACCTGGCCGCCGCCGCCTTCGCCAACAGCAGCTACCCCAGCACCTCGATGGCCGACCTGGCCGCCGCCTGCGGCACCTCCAAGGCGCGGCTGTATCACTATTACGAGAGCAAGGAAGCGATCCTGTTCGACCTGCTGGACCGCTACACGCGCCGGCTGATGCTGCTGGTCACCGAAGTGGAAGCCGACGCCGAACGCCACGCCCGCAGCGACAAGGAAGCCTTCGCCAACCTGATCCGCGCCTTCCTGGCGGAGTATGAGACTTCGCAGACCCGCCACGTCGCGCTGATCAACGACGTCAAGTTCCTGGCCGACACCCAGCGCGACCTCATCCTCGGGCGCGAGCGCGACGTGGTGGCCGCCTTCTCGCGCCTGCTGCGCCGGGCCTATCCGGAACGAGTCACGCGCGATAACCAGACCGCGCTGACCATGACCGTGTTCGGCATGATCAACTGGACCTTCACCTGGCTCAAGCCGGGCGGACGGCTGTCGTACGCGGAGTTTGCCGAGATGGTGGTCGACCTGCTCGAAGGCGGTCTGCCCGGGCGGGCCGCGGCGGGGCGCTGATCCCGCCAGTCCCGCCAGTCCCGCCAGTCCCGCCCTGCCTCCAGGACCTCAGGTCCACTCCGCTTCTTCCCGCTGGCGCCGCTGCTCGCGGTCCTGGCGGAACATCTCCTCCAGCTCGTCGCGTGCCTGGTGCGCCAGCGAGACCAGCTTTTTCTGATCCGTGTAGTGCGGGTAGAAGCGGTCGATCGCCTGGATGTTGTGGCGCCGGAAACGCAGCGCCACGTTGCGCGCCTCGGCCGGGTCGAAGCCCAGCCCTTCCAGCACGCGCCGGCCCAGCATCAGCGAACCCTCGAACATCTCGCGCTCGAACAGGTGCACGCCGCGGTCCTTGAGCTGGTAGACGTGCGACACATGGCGTGCCCGCGCGTAGATCTGCAGCTCCGGGAAGCGCTCGCGCACGCGGTCGATCAGTTGCAGGCTCTCGTCCATGCCGTCGATCGCCACCACCAGGATGCGCGCACGGGCGATGCCGGCGGCTTCCAGCAGGTCCAGCCGGGTAGCGTCGCCATAGAAGACCTTGAGGCCATACTGGCGCAGGAACTCAATCTGGTCCGGGTCGTGGTCCAGCACCGTGACGCCCACGCCCTGGCTGTACAGCAGCCGCCCGATGATCTGGCCGAAGCGCCCGAAGCCGGCGATCAGCACCGGATTGTCCTGCGGCGTGATGGTCTCGCCCGGGCGCGCGCGGCGCCCGCCCAGGCGCGGCGCCACCAGTTGGTCGTAGGCCAGCAGCAGCAAGGGCGTGGCCACCATCGACAGCGCCACCACCAGCACCAGCAGCGCTTCGGTCTCGCGCGCGAGCAGGCCCGCGCCGCCGGCGACGCCGAACACCACGAAGGCAAACTCCCCGCCCTGCGAGATCAGCAGCGCGAACAGCAGCCGCTGGCCGCGGGCGACGGCGAAATGCCTGGCCAGCAGCGCCAGCACCACGGTCTTGGCGGCGACAAAGGCCGCCACCAGCCCGAGCACCAGCCACGGCGAGCGTGCCAGGATGGCAAAGTCGATCGACATGCCGACCGCCATGAAGAACAGCCCCAGCAGCAGGCCCTTGAACGGCTCCAGGTCGGCCTCGAGCGCGTGCCGGTATTCCGAGTCGGCCAGCAGCACGCCGGCCAGGAAAGTGCCGAGCGCCATCGACAGGCCCACCGCGTCCATCATCAGCGCGATCCCCACCACCAGCAGCAGCGCAAACGCGGTGAACATCTCGCGCATGTCGGTGCGCGCGATAAAGCGCAGCGCCGGCCGCACCAGGTAGCGGCCGCCGGCAACCACCAGCCCGATCACCGCCACCGCCTTGCCCGCGGCCAGCCAGCCGGTCGCGCCCGCCGCGCCTTCTGCACCCTGGGTGGCCAGCAGGGGCAGCAGCGCGATCATCGGGATCGCGGCGATGTCCTGGAACAGCAGGATGCCGAAGCTGGCCGCTCCC
The DNA here is from genome assembly GCF_040149425.2 of Cupriavidus sp. DF5525. Taxonomy (NCBI): domain Bacteria; kingdom Pseudomonadati; phylum Pseudomonadota; class Betaproteobacteria; order Burkholderiales; family Burkholderiaceae; genus Cupriavidus; species Cupriavidus sp. DF5525. Next base: position 4,273,746 of record NZ_CP168265.1, read on the forward strand.
GCCGGCGTGCCGAACAGGTTGCGCTCGGTCAGCGTCGCCAGCGCGATCGCGGTCGACGACAGCGCCAGGCCGAGCCCGGCCACCAGCGCCACCTGCCACGGCGCGCCCGCCAGCGCGGCGGTTACGCCGATCACCAGCGCGCACGCGGCCATCTGCGCGCCGCCGAAGCCAAAGATGCTCCGCCGCAGCGCCCACAGCTTGCGCGGCTCCAGCTCCAGGCCGATCACGAACATCATCAGCACCACGCCGAACTCGGAGAAATGCAGGATCGACTCGACATTGGTGACCAGGCGCAGCGCGAACGGCCCGATCGCCGCCCCCGCCAGCAGGTAGCCCAGCACCGCGCCCAGGCCGCTTCTGCGCGCCAGCGGCACCGCCACCACGGCCGCGACCAGGAACACCAGCAGCGCAATCAGGAAGTCGTGCTGGTTCATGCCTGCACCTCCGCCGGGGCCGCATCGGTGCCCAGCCGTCCGCAGACATGGGCGATATGGTCGGCCAGCGCCTGCGCGTCGGCATTGTCGGCATCGTGCAGCACCACCGGCGGCAGCCAGTTCATGCCGCACAGCGAGGTGGTCTGCTCCAGCGGCAGCAGAAAGTCCTCGATCGGATGGCCATGGCTGCCGTCCGGCCCGTACGAATCGGCAGTACCACCGGCGCTGACCACCGCCAGCATCGACTTGCCGCGCAGCGCCGTGCCGCCGGGGCCGAAGGCCCAGCCGGCCTCCAGCACCTCATCCAGCCAGAGTTTCAGCAGCGCCGGCACGCTGTACCAGCGCACCGGGTACAGCAGCACGACCGTGTCCGATACCGACAGTACGCGCTGCTCGGCGACGACGTCGATGTCGTAATCCACATAACTGCGATAGAGGTCGCGTACCTGAACCTGCGGCAACGCCGCCAGCGCATCGGCCAGGGGCTGGTTGACGCGCGAACGGCTGGGCGTGGGATGCGCGTAGATCACAACGATTGGGGGCTCGGTCATCGGAAGGCGATCGGCTGGTAGGAGGAAGCGGAAGATACGGGATGCGGCGGCCGATTGCGGCGTTGCACCAAATCCACAACTGATGGCGCGCAACAAATCATCACATTTATTCAAACCGTTGATTTTATTTGATTTATCGCGCGCATGAGGCGATACGCAGACCTGTTGCGGCGCAGGAAGCTTACGCCGAACTGACAATTCCACTACAATACTTTTCGCACTGTATCAAGATGGTGTTTCCCCCGAGTCTTGCACCGAGCCAGGGAAAAGCGCCTGGCGGAACACCAACGCAGTGCTATTTTTATCTGTGACTGCATCAGGAAGGAAATAATCGTGAACCCGCTCGAACTGAGCAAGGCCGTCGGCGCACTGACCGACGAAGATCTGCGCAAGGCAGCCGAAGCCGCACAGGCCACCCACCGCGCCACCGTCCTGGTGCGCGAGTTGGCGGCCCATCACCGCTCGCGCCTGCTGAAGCATTTCCTCGCCCTGGGCGAGGAGGATCGCCTGCTCCGTTTTGGCCAGTCCGTGGGCGATCACGTGATCGAAGCCTATGTCGACAGCATCGACTTCGACCAAGACTCCGTGTTCGGCGTCTACGACGACAAGCTCGAGCTGGTTGGCGTGGGGCACTTCGCCAACCTGCGCGACAACGCCCAGGGCCGCGTCGCGGAGTTCGGCGTGTCGGTATCGCGCAGCGCCCGCGGGCGCGGCATCGGCAGCGCGCTGTTCGAGCGTGCCGCGATACACGGCCGCAACACCAATGTGCGAACGCTGTACATGCATTGCCTGTCGCGCAACGCGGCGATGATGCATATCGCCAAGAAGGCCGGCATGAAGGTCCAGTACGCCTATGGCGAGGCCGACGCCTACCTGGAACTGCCGCCCGCCGACACCGTCAGCCGCCTGACCGAGGCGCTGGACGAGCAGCTCGCCGACCTGGACTACGCGATGCGCCGCAACCTGCGCGACGCGCGCCGCTTCGGGCTGCGCTTCTGGCGCAGCATGGTGCCGCAGAAGCATACCGCCTGACCCAGCCCTTCGTGGCTTTCCTGCCAGACGGCGCATCGCAACGATGCGCCGTTTTTGTTTCAGGCCGTCAGGCGGCGCCGCCCACCGGCAGCGCGGTGGTGTCCTTGATGCTTTCCAGCGCAAAGCTGGAACGCACATCGATCACCGACGGATGCGCCAGCAGCTGTTCCTGCATGAAGCGCGCGAAGTGTTCCATGTCTTCGACGTAGACCTTGAGCAGCAGGTCCATCTCGCCGGTCATGGCATGGCACGCGGCCACCTCCGGCCAGACCGCGATCGATGCGCGGAACAGGTCCAGCGGCGCCTTGCCCTTGGGCGCGCCGCCATGCTTTTCCAGCCGGACGTTGATATAGGCCAGCAGGCCCAGCCCGATCTTGTTGGGCTCCAGCAGCGCCGCGTACTGCCGGATCACGCCGATCTCTTCCAGCCGCCGGATACGGCGCAGGCAGGGGCTGGGCGACAGGTTCACGCGCTCGGCCACCTCCAGGTTGGTCAAACGGCCGTTGGTCTGCAGCACTTCCAGGATCTTCCGGTCGATCTTGTCCAACTCCACCTTGCTCACGATATTGTTGCTCCGCAATATGTTTATTGGCAATTTTTTTGCGCAAATTTAGCAAGCCGTGCACAAGTACGCAATTTTTTGTTTGGTTGCGCCCGATCCAGCCCCCGTTCGCACCAACCGGCGGCCTCATCGGTCACTCATGCAGCAGCCGGTCGGGCTGGGCAATCCTGTTGGCACGGGCGTATCGCCATCGCGCTCGCCGACCGGGAGCAGGCAAGGATGGTGCCAAGCCCGGCGCACAGGGAAGCGGCATTCTACGGGCGTTTGCCACGCAAGTCAGAAGCTTCCTGGTACACGCAGCGCCCGGGGGCCGGCGGTGCTGCAAAAAGATGCGCAAATCGGGATAGGGGCGGTCAGGTAATCTGACCGGTCCCCTCCCACACCACCTGGCATGCGGGTCCGCACCAGGCGGTTGGAATGGTTGAGGTCGTCGGGCTTGTGTTGCTCCCGACCCGACGCCCAGGCTTGCCTTTGTCCGGTTCGGCGGAACTGATTCCTCGCTGCCGGGGCCTGTCGGGCTTCACCCTATCCACCTTACCGACGAGCTTCGCTCTCGCGAACATCTGAGGCGCTTCACTTCCGATAACCAGAGGGCTCCCCCTCCCATTCCTTCGGCCCTTCGCCGGCAGCTTTAGCTTTCCCAGCCACGCCGCCCAACTACTATGGCCTCTGCTGACTCCTCGCTCCGACTCGACGTCGTTGCCCTTTCAGGCATGAGGCGAGGCCTCCCCAGGTAAGAACGCACTCCTTCACCGCACAGCCGCTGCATTTACGCCACTTCGCCTTGGTCACAAGAGCTTCGCGGTTTCTTGCCCGCTCGCCCTGCTCGGCAGCGCCTTCTATGCAGTTCTTGTCCATCGGCTCGCGATTTACGCTCCACGCTTCCTCCCCACACTCGGTCGCCCTCATGCGGTTGCGCTTCACTTCATTCGCCGTGACCAGCTTATGGCGGGACTTACACCCGCAGGAGTGCGCCCATGCTGGGCGCACAAGAAAAAACGCGCGCCCCAAGGGGGCGCGCGCGCTCACTGTGTCAGCGGCAGGACGTTCTGGCCGCCCTGCCCCGGGATCAGCCGCCGCTGGTGGCCGGCGCACCCGGCGCACTCGGGGTGGCCGGCGCGGGCTGGCTGCCGCGCTGGCCGCGGTCATCGCGTTGGTGGTGGTCGCGGTGCATCTTCTCCATGCCGGCGCGGATCTCGTCGCGGGTCAGCTTGCCGTCGCGATTGGCGTCAAGCTGGTCGAAGCGCTTGGCCAGGCGCGGCAGGCCGGCGTTGGCCTCGGCCTTGGTCAGCGCGCCGTCGCCGTTCTTGTCGGCGGCCTTGAATTTCTCGTCGAAGGCAGCCTGCATGCGGGCGTGGCGCTCGGCCATGGTGGCCTTGCGGTGCGCTTCCATCTCGGCCTTGTCGATCTTGCCGTCGCGGTTGGTGTCGAGCTTGCTGAACCACGCGTCGGCTTCCGCCTTGGAGATCGCGCCGTCGCCATCGGTATCGATGGACTTCATCCACATGCCGCCGTGGCCCATATGGTGATGGTGGCCGTGCCCCGGCTTGCCAGCCTGGCCGGAGGGCGCGGCAGGCGCGCTGGCCTGCGCAAAGGCGCCACCGGCGACCAGGAGGGCGGCCGATGCGGCCAGGAACTGCTTCAGGATCTGCGGCTTGTGATTGCGTTGCATGTCTGGCTCCTTTTCATCACGTTTGGCATGTACGGATTAGAACGCAGACGATGCACGTAAGTTGGCGCTTTTAATACGATGTTACCCGGCTCACAGAAAAGCCGGCACGCCGTAAGGGAACGCAATCCAGTGCGAATATTCGCTTTATCGCCGGGTTAGTTCTTCGGGACCAGCGCGCCCCCGGCGGGGGCCGGCGGGACCATCGCGGGCTGGTACTGGCGGGGATCAGCCATCTGGGGCTGGGCCGGCTGGCTCGGTTGGGTCTGGGGCTGAGGCTGCGGGCTCTGCGGCGGCGGTACCGGCTGGCTGACCACCGGCGCCGGCGGTGGCATCGGTGTCGCCATCGGAGCCGCGGCGCCGGCCGGCGGCGTGGGCAAGGCAGCTGGCGCGGCGGGCGGCGGCGCGGCGCGCGTGGCGCCCGCCTGCAACGGCAGCGCGATCTCCTGGCGCACGCCGTTGCGCTCGATCACGACCGAGCGCTGGCGGATTTCCGCCAGCCGGATCTGCTGCGACAGCGACGCACCGGAACGCACCGCCTTGGGCGGGCCGCCGTCCAGCGACACGATCGCCGCGCCCGCGCCGCCGTCCACCTCAGCCACCACGCCGAGCAGCTGCACGTCGCGGGGGCCGCCCTGCGCCGAGCCACCGAACAGCGTGGCCACCGCACCGGTCTCGACGGCCTCCGTCTGCGCCACGCGCGCACTCTGCGGGACCGGGATGGTGCGCATCGCGCTGAAGGTCAGCGCCCAGTACGTGGCCAGCGCACACAGCGCGATAAACAGCACCAGGCTGGCCAGGCGTGGCAGCCAGGCCGCCGAGGCATCGAAGCGAAAGTCAGGCCGGAGAGAGAGTTGCACGGAACGGTACCCTTGGCGCGGGCGATAACGCAGAAGTGCGGACGCGCCAAGCGTACCAGAGCCTCATGACACTGTCTGTCCCGCTGCCGCTCGGATCAGGCTCAGAGCAGGTCGTCCAGCAGGTCGGGCCCGAACACCTCGCGCTCGATATGCGCCACCGGCACGCCCGTGCTGACCAGCGCATGGCGCAGCGCCTGCATGAAGCCAAGCGGTCCGCACAGGTAGAAGCGGCCGTCGATAAAGCGCTGCAGGTCGGGCTGGCTCAGCAGCTCTGTCAGCGGCATGGTGCCGGCGTGGTCGTAGTCGCGGCCGGCGACATCGCCAGATTCCGGGGCTTCATAGCTGACGTGCGTGGCCAGTTGCGGCAGGCGCTCGCGCGCCCATTGCACGTCGGCACGGTGCGCGTGATGGCGGCCGTTGCGGGCCGCGTGGGCGAACAGGATCTGACGCTGCGAGCCCTGCGCGGCCAGCGTGCGCAGCACCGACAGCATCGGCGTGATGCCGATCCCGGCCGACAGCAGCACCAGCGGGCGGCGGCCATCGAGCGCCGGCGTGAAGTCGCCGAACGGCGCGCTTACCTTCAGTTCCGTGCCCTCGTGGGCGTTGGCGTGCAGCCAGCCGGAGACCGCGCCGGCCGGCGTGGCCTGGTCGCCGTCCTCGCGCTTGACCGAGATGCGCCAGGTCGGCAGCCCGCTTTCGCCCGACAGCGAATACTGGCGCAGCTGGCGCGTACCGTCATCCAGCAGTGCCTCGACGCTGATGTACTGGCCAGGGCGGAATTCGCGCAGCGGCCCGCCGTCAGCGGCGGCCAGCGTCAGCGCAACGACCTGCTCGCCCTGCGCCTCGCGGCGGATCACGCGTACCGGCGTCAGTTCGCCGGCGGCGACACCGGTGCGCTGGTACAGGCGCGCCTCGGCGGCAATCATATCGCCCGCCAGCAGCCAGTAGGCCTCGTCCCAGGCGGCCAGCAGCGGCGGCGTGGCGGCCTCGCCCAGCACCGCGGAGATGGCGCCCAGCAGGTAGTGGCCGACGATCGGGTAGTGCGCGGGGGTCAGGCCCACGGACGCGTGCTTGTGCACGATGCGTTCGATCACCGGCGCCAGCGCCGCCGCGTTGTCGATATTGGCGCCGTAGGCAAACACGGCCGAGGCCAGCGACTGCTGCTGGCTGCCGTTGGCCTGGTTGCCCATGTTGAACAGCTGCGTCAGTTCAGGCCGGTCGGCGAACATCTCGCGGTAGAAATGCGTGGTGATGGCTAGGCCATGCTCGCGCAGCACGGGGACGCTCGCATCGATATAGGGGCGGGAAGCGGCGGACAGCATCAGGTAACACTCCGTTCAATAATCATGCATGTAATATGCATGTTTTTACTCACAATAAAACCGGCGCTCGTCGGCGCCTGCTCGGACAGGGTCCGCTCAGGCCGAACGCCGGTTCAGGAAATCGCGATGCAGCCGGATGATCGACTCGGCCGTCTGGCTGCCGGTGACATCCGCCAGCGTGACATCGTCCAGCGCCCGGTAGAACGCCTGCTCGGCCACGTCCAGCGCGCGCCGCAGCCGGCAGTTGCCATTCAGCGCGCAGGGCGGGTTGTCGCAGTCGATGATCGGCTTGTGGCCTTCCAGCTCGCGCAGGATGGTGCCGATGGTCAGCCGTTCGGCGCCCGGGCCCAGTTGCAGGCCGCCGTGGCGGCCGCGCGTGGCGGTGATCCAGCCCAGCTTCGACAACCGCGCCGCCACCTTGACCAGGTGATTGTGCGAGATATCGAACTGCTGCCCCACCTCGGCAATGGTGATGGGTCGGCTGCCGTCGCCACGGGCGACGTACATCAGCAGGCGCAGCGCATAGTCGGAGAAGCGGGTCAGTTGCATCGTGCCGCCATCTTAAAAAAGATGCATTTGAAATGCAAGTTAAATCCGACGGCCGCCCCGGGCTGTGATCCGGATCAGACTTTGCCGAGGCGCCAACGCCACCCCCCATAAAACAGTCATGTGGCGCCGGTTATACTGACTGGCGAACCCGGCCCGCCGCGTCTCCCAGAGCCGCGGCCAGGGCCCAGCCATCCAAGCAACGAGGTCCACAGACGATGCGCATTTTCACTACCCGTTCCGCCAGCCCTGCCCGTTCTGCATCCGCGCCCGTGCGGCATGCCCGCCGTGCGCGCGGCTTCACCCTGATCGAGATCATGGTGGTGATCGTGATCCTCGGCGTGCTGGCGGCGCTGGTGGTGCCCAAGATCATGAGCCGTCCTGACGAGGCCCGCATCGTGGCCGCGCGTCAGGACATCTCATCGATCATGCAGGCGCTCAAGCTGTACCGGCTCGACAACAGCCGCTACCCGACCACCGAGCAGGGCCTGGCCGCGCTGGTGAGCAAGCCCACCACCGAGCCGGTGCCCAACAACTGGAAGGGCGGCGGGTACCTGGAAAAGCTGCCCAAGGATCCCTGGGGCCATCCGTACCAGTACCTGAACCCGGGCGTGCGCGGCGAGATCGACGTGTTCAGCTTCGGTGCCGACGGCCAGGCCGGCGGCAGCGGCAACGACGCCGATATCGGCAACTGGGAATAAGCGCGGCAGCGCCTCCACCAACCTTCCATGACCACGGCCCCGCGCCCCCGCGCTCCCCGTCGGCGGCGCCGGGGCTTCACCCTGCTCGAACTGCTGGTGGTCATGGTGATCGCCGGCATTGTGATTTCCCTGGTGGCCGTCAACGCCTCACCCAATGAGCGGGGCCGCGTGCTGGACGACGGCCAGCGCATCGCGCGGCTGTTCGAGCTGGCGCAGGAAGAGGCGCAGCTGGGCGCGCGCCCGATCGCCTGGGAGGGCGACGCCAGCGGCTGGCGCTTCCTGGAATCGACCCCTAATGGCTGGATCCCGATGCGCACCGACGTGTTCGCCCCGGGCCACTGGCGCCTGGCGCTGGACCAGGTCATCGTCACCGAGGGCGGCCGCACCGCCGGTACCGGCGGCCCGCCCCGGCTGATCTTCGGGCGCGAGCTGATCGACGCCCCGCAGCGGCTGATCCTGGTGCGAGGCGATATCCGCGTGGACATAGCCAGCGACGGCAGCGGGCGCTATTTCGCCAGCACGCCATGACCCGACCCGTCATGCGCCGGCGCGCGGCCGGCTTCACGCTGATCGAAGTGCTGGTGGCGCTGACTATCCTGGCGGTCGCGCTGACCGCCGCGATGCGCGCGATGGGCTCGATGGTCGATGCCAGCATGTCACTGCAGACGCGCATGCTGGCGGAATGGAGCGCGGAGAACCACCTGGCCTCGCTACGCCTGTCCAAGACTTGGCCGGAGCCCGGCGTCAGCGGCTACGCCTGCCCGCAGGGCGGCACGCCGCTGTACTGCGAGCAGTCGGTCTCGGCCACGCCCAACCCGGTCTTCCGCCGCGTCGAGGTCGCGGTCTACCCGTCCGCCACCGACAAGTCCGTGCGGCTGGCGTGGCTGGTCACCATCGTCCCCAATGAAACCCGCAACGTGCTCTGAGCGCCGGCGCGCGCGCGAACGCGCTGGCAAGCGCCGCGGCTTCACGCTGCTGGAGATGCTGGTCGCCATCACGCTGCTGGCGGTGATGGCGGTGATCGGCTGGCGCGCGCTCGACAGCCTGACGCGCAGCCACGAACGGCTCACCGACCACGATGCGCGCCTGGATGCGCTCAAGGTCCTCTACGGCCAGTTCCAGACCGATTGCGAACACCTCGCCGATCCCACGCTGCTGCAAGCCAGCCCGGTCGAGATCGGCCAGAACCGCCTGCTGCTGGTGCGCGACCGGCGCGACGAAGGCCAGCCGCCGGCGTGGCAGGTGCTGTCATACCAGCTCGACGGCAATACCCTGCTGCGCGTGGCCGCGCCGCCGGTAGACAATCGCGCCGCGCTGCAGTCGGCCATGCTGGCGCTGCGCCAGACCGGCGGCACCAGCGCCGCACAGGTGCGGCGCGTGCTGGCCGACGTGGACGGCATGAGCGCGCGCGCATGGGTGGAGCCCGCCGGCTGGCAGGCAGATACCGGGCGCATCCGCAATGTGCTGTTCAGCGGCAACGCCGCCAGTGCTGTGGAGGCCTCGGCCGTTGGCGCCGCCCTGCCCAACACCGGGGTGCGCGCAGTGGAGCTGACCATTTTTGCGCGCATGGGCGGCGGCGACGCGCCGCGGCAGTTCCAGAAGATCTGCATGACCGGGCTATGAGCCACGCCCTCCGCCGCTCCCCTCGCTCCCTGCCCTGGGCCCGCCGCCAGCGCGGCGCCGCCGTGGTCACCGCACTGCTGATGGTGACGCTGGCCGTGGTGGTGGTGTCGGGCATGCTGTGGCGCCAGCAGGTGCAGATCCGCGCTATCGAGAACCAGCGGCTGCTGGCCCAGGCCACCTGGATCGAGCGCGCCGCGGTGGACTGGGCGCGCCTGATCCTGCGCGACGACCAGCGCCGCACCAATGTCGACGAACTGGGCGAGCCCTGGGCCGTGCCGATCGCCGAGACCCGGCTGTCGGACTTCCTCGGCGCGTCGCTGCGCACCGATGTCGCCGGCGAGACTTCGTTCCTGTCGGGCCGTATTCTCGATGCGCAGGCACGCTTCAACCTGGCCAACCTGGTGATATGGACCGCCAGCGGCGCGGAGGGCGGCCGCATTGCCTCGATCGACCAGCCCGCGCAGGCGGCCTACCGCCGGCTGCTGCAGACCGTGGGCCTGAACCCGGCGCTGGCCGAGACCACCGCGCGCTACATGCTGCAAGCCGCCCAGGGCGGCAGCAGCGACGGGCGCGCCGCGCCGCGCCCGCTGGACAGCGTGCAGGGCCTGCTGGCGCTGCCCGGCTATACGCCCGAGATGGTGGCGGTGCTGGAGCCCTTCGTCACGGTGTTGCCCGAGCGCACGCTGGTCAACGCCAATACCGCCGAGGCCGAGGTGCTGGCCGCCGTAATCGACAAGCTGCCCGTGGAGCGCGCGCGCGAGCTGGTGCGCCAGCGCGACCGCGCCTACTTCAACAACATCAGCAACCTGCAGACGCAGCTTTCTTCCTTGGCCCCGCAGGCGGATACCAGCAACCTGGGCAATATGCTCGACGTCCGCACCCACTATTTCCTGGTCTACGGACTGGTGCGCCATGAACGCGCCAGCCGGCTGCAGGTGTCGCTAGTGTTCCGCGGCGAGCCGCTGGGCGCCACCAACACCACCCGCGTGGTCTGGATCCAGGATGCGGACAGGCTGCCGGTTCTGCGCTGATGTCTGAAGCAATGCCGGCGAAGCAAGGAATTCCGCGGCGCCGGCTACCGGGGAGAATGCTATTGACGCGGTTTAGTCACACAGGCAAGGTATGCTGCGGCGCTGGCGCGAGCGTGGCACCAGCCCACCCGCCGCCGTCCGGCCTGCCTGGCCGCCCGCCGGCATCCCCGCGCCCCGGCCGTCGTCCGATTCCGGGGCGATCCCGGGCGCAATCCCCCGGGCCATGCGCCTGCCCGAGCCGTTCCACCGAAGCCAAAGCAAGGAAACCTTGAGCACCACCCTGTACGTCCGCCTGCCGCATCGGCCGCATGACCAGCCGCAACCGTGGCAGTTCGGCGCCCTGCCGTTCGCGCTGGTGCGCACGGCCGCCGCCGCGGCGGTCGGGTCCGCACGGCGCGGGGAGGCTCGCACGGCACCGGAAGTGTTGCGCGAAGGCCACGCCCGCATCGCCGAGCTGCCCGCGGCCGAGCGCCTGGTGCTGATCCTGGCCGCCAGCGACGTACTGCTGACCACCGCCAGCGTGCCGCCGCTACCGCCCGCGCGTTTGAAACTGGCACTGCCGAACCTGATCGAGGATGCGCTCGCCACCGACGCGCAGCCCTGCCATGTCGGCGTGGGGCCGGTGCTGGACGGCAGTGCCCCCGCGCGCGGCCCGCGCCGGCGGCTGCTGATGGTGGCCGACCGCGCCTGGCTGCGTGCCGTGCTCGACGCCTTTGCCGAACACCGCCATCGCCGCCGTCACGTGCTGGCCGCGCAATTGTGCATGCCGCTGGTCCCGCCGGAAGCCTCCCCGGCCGAGCCGTCGCTGGCGCCGGCCGCCGAAGCTGCGGCACCCGAGACCACGCCGGCGCAGCCGGCGACCCTGGTGGTCGAAGCCGCCGCAGGCGCTTTCGCGCAGAGTGGCGAGCTGCTGGACCCCGCCGCCGTTGCCGCCGCGCCGGCCGCACCAGCCCCGGCGCGCCAGTGGCAGCTGACCGTGCGCACCGGCGAGCATGCCGGCTACGGCCTGCTGCTGGGCGACGACGCGCTGGCCGCCTGGCAGGCCCTGGCGCCGGCGGGCACCTGGTACGCCGATGCCGAAGCCGCCGCCACCGCCCCGGTGCCCGAGCTGCGCCAAGCCTCCCGTACCGGCTGGCGCCTGTGGATCGAAGGCGCACAGGAATGCCTGCGCGAGCCGGCGCTGGACCTGGCGCAGTTCGAGTTCGCACAGGGCCGCGCCGACCGCTGGAACCTGGCCGCCTGGCGCTTGCCGCTGGCGCTGCTGGCCGGCATCGTGCTGGTGCAGGTGCTGGGCATGAATATCCACTGGCTGCTGCTGCGTCGCGAGCAGCAGCGCCTGGAAACCGCGCAGCTGCAGACGCTGCGCGGCACCTTCCCGCAGATCCAGACGGTGCTGGACGCGCCGCTGCAGATGCGCCGCGAGGTCGAGCAGCTGCGCACAGCCAGCGGGCGCAGCACGCCCGAGGACTTCCTGCCGCTGGCGGACCGCTTCGCCCAGGCCGCGCGCCGCCTGCCGCCCGACGCGCTGCAGGGGCTGGAATACCGCGGCCGCATGCTGTTGGTCACGCTCAAGCCGGGCACCGACATCGCCGGGCTGCGCGGCGCCGCACGCCAGGCCGGACTGCAAATGGAAGAGGACAAGACCGGCGGCGCAGTCAGTGGTACCGCCACCAGCGCGGGCAGCCCCGTGACGCCAGGCTCGCGCTGGGCCGTCAGGCCGGGCCTGTAAGGGCCCGACGAGCAAGCATGAACGCAGTCAACTACCCCGGCCTAAAGGCCGGAGCTTGAAAGGCAACTGACAAGCTCGGGTTGACCAGGCAAAGCGGTAGCCAATCCGCTACGTTGCGCGCAGGTGCAAGACCGACGTTGGGATGCTTCCTTAGTCCCAACCTCTCGAAGCCCCGGTTGCAGACAAGCGACAGGGTAAGCACGAAACGGATCGGGGCAGATCGCCGGTTCGCAACATTGCCGAAGGGAGACGCCCCGCAAGGGGCGCGTAACCAGGCCCGTAAGGGCACCTAGTAGGAGAGATTGCATGGCAGTCTTTGTGCTGGACAGGCACGGCAAGTCGCTCATGCCGTGCAGCGAGAAGCGGGCCCGCTTGCTGCTCGAGCGCGGGCGGGCTCGCGTGCATCGACTGGTGCCGTTCGCAATCCGGCTGACCGACCGGCGACTGGTGGACAGTGAGCTCCAGCCGCTGCGCCTCAAGCTCGATCCAGGCAGCAAGGAGACCGGTGTCGCCATCGTCCGCGAAATGGCTTCGCACGCCGGCGGCGCGCCAGACGCCTTCGTGCTTTCGCTGGCCGAGATCATCCACCGCGGCCGGCAGATCAACGAGGCACTTACTGCCCGACGCGCCATGCGGCGGGCCCGGCGCGGGCGCATGACGCGCTATCGCGCGGCCAGATTCGACAATCGTCGAAAGCCGGAAGGCTGGCTCGCGCCCAGCCTTCGTCACCGCGTCGAGACGACTGCGGCATGGGTGCGCCGCTTCCGCAAGCTTGCCCCAATCACCGCCCTCAGCATGGAATTGGTGCGCTTTGACATGCAGGCCATGGAAAACCCGGAGATCTCCGGCGTTGAGTACCAGCAAGGCACGCTCCTGGGCTACGAGGTCAAGGAGTACCTGCTGGCGAAGCTCGGCCGAACTTGCGCATATTGCGACGCAACGGATCGCCCCTTGGAGACTGAACACATTGTCGCCAAGGCCAAAGGCGGGTCCAACCGCGTTTCGAACCTGACGCTTGCGTGCCGGCCCTGCAACCAGAAGAAGGGGAACCTTCCATTAGAGGTCTTCCTGCGCAAGGACCCCGATCGCGCCAAGCGCATCCTGGCGCGCGCGAAAGCACCGCTGCGAAACGCCGCAGCCGTGAATGCAACTCGCTTCGCCCTGCTCAATGCCCTCAAATCCTTCGGGCTGCCGGTCGAAACCGGATCCGGCGGTCAGACGAAGTACAACCGGAGGCGTCTCGACATCCCAAAGTCGCATGCGCTAGACGCGGCCTGCGTTGGCAACGTGCATTCCGTCTGGCCCTGGCAACGGCCCATACTGCGCATCAAATGCGCCGGCCGCGGTAGTTATCAGCGCACTCGCGTTACCGCTCACGGCTTCCCGCGCGGTTATCTCATGCGCAGCAAACGCGTGTTCGGCTTTCAGACCGGCGACATGGTCAAGGCGGTGGTTCCCTCCGGGAAAAAGGCAGGTACGCATATTGGCCGGGTTGCCATCCGAGCAACCGGCTCTTTTAACATCCAAACCGTCGCTGGCGCCGTGCAGGGTATTTCCTACAAGCACTGCAATCTGCTCCAGCGCGGCGACGGGTATGGATATTTCTTCATAACGCCCACCACAAAGGAGAGCGAGACCAGGGGCGACGCTTCGCGTCGCGCGCTATCCCTCCCCGACCTGAAGGCCGAGGTTTCTCGCGCAAACTGATGAAAGACTCCGCCCGCAACCAGACGCCCCGCCCTCATGCCACGAATGGCCCTGCCCGGCCCGCCGCGACCTCCGCGCTGGGCGCGCGCCTGGCGCGGCTGCGCCCGTCGGTGCCGCAGGCCTGGCAAGACCGCTTCAACGCCTTCTGGTCGGCGCGCAACCCGCGCGAACAGGCGATCCTGGCCGGCGGCGGCGCCGTGCTGGTGCTGGTGATCGGCTACATGCTGCTGTGGGAGCCGGCCGCCGAGGGCCGCCAGCGCCTGGCGCGCAGCCTGCCGCAGATGCGCGCCGACCTGGCCGAAATGGAATCGCTGGCGCAGGAAGCACGCGGCCTGAAGGCCACGCCGGCGCCGTCGCTGCGCGGCGATGCGCTTACGCAGGCGCTGCAGGACAGCCTCGGCCAGCACGGCCTGAAGGCGAGCAGGCTCGCCGCCGGCGCCGACAACAGCGTGCAGGTGCAGCTGGACAAGGTACCCTTCGGCGCGGTCAGCGCCTGGCTGCAGGACGTGCGCCAGCAGCAGCGCATGAAGGTGATCGACGCCCGTATCGTCTACGTCGGCGCCACGGCGCTGGTCAATGTCAGTGCGACCCTGCAGGGTCCGGGCGGCCGCAGCTGATGGTACGGCTGGAAACGCTGCGGCTGCCGCGCCGCAAGCCGCGCCAGCCGGGCGCGTGGCGGCGGCTGCGCTGGCTCGGGATCGGGCTGGCCAGCGCCGCGGTGACCGTGGTGGCGATGCTACCGGCGACCTGGATCGCCGAGCGCGTCGCCACGCAGACGCAGGGACGGGTATTGCTGGCCGATGCCAGCGGCTCGGTGTGGCGTGGCAGCGCCACGCTGGCGCTGTCGGCCGGCACCGGCAGCCAGACCGCGACGGTGCTGCCCGGGCGGCTGCAATGGACGCTGGCTTTCTGGCCGCTGTTGACCGGCACCGCGCGCCTGGTGGTGAGCCACTCCGAGGCGATGGCCGCGCCGGTGGCCATCACCGTGACGCCGGGCGGCTGGACCGCGCAATCGGGCGCGATCCGCTTGCCGGCGTCGCTGCTCGAAGGCGTCGGCGCGCCGTTCAACACGCTGCGCCCGGACGGCCTGATGCGCCTGAACTGGTCCACGCTACAGGGGCGTTTCTCGGGCACGAACGGCAACGGCATGAGCGGCCATATGACACTGCGCATCGAGCAGGTGTCGTCGGCAATCAGCCGGCTGCGCCCGCTGGGCAGCTACCGCGCCGAGATCGACTGGGCCGGCGCGGGCGGCGGCAGGCTGCAACTGAGCACTATTGCCGGGCCGCTGCACCTGGAGGGCAGCGGCACGCTCGGCCGGCAGGCGCGCTTCGAGGGCACCGCGCACGCCGAACCCGAGGCGGCAACACAGCTGGCCAGCCTGCTGAGCCTGCTGGGACGACGAGACAACCATGTGACAAGGCTGCGCTTCTGATACCAGGCAGAAGCAGAAGTGCACGGAAATGACTATGAAAACCCACGCCATCCGACCTGTTTTCCAGACCGCCTGCGCCCGCGCGGTGGCCCTGCTGTGCGGGATCTCGCTGCTGGCGCCCGCGCCGCTGTGGGCCCAGCCCGCTGGTGCCGCAAACCCGCCGCCGCCACCAGACATCTCGCCGTCCAACCGCGATCAGGTGGTGCTGAACTTCGTCAACGCCGACCTCGATTCGGTGATCAAGGCGGTCGGCCAGGCCACCGGCAAGAACTTCGTGATCGACCCGCGCGTCAAGGGCACGGTGAACCTGGTCACCGAGCAACCGGTCTCGCGCGCGCAGGCGCTGCAGACGCTGGGCTCGGTGCTGCGCATGCAGGGCTATGCGATGGTCGAGAGCAATGGCTTCACCAAGGTCGTGCCTGAGGCCGACGCCAAGCTGCAGGGCTCGCCCACCGTGATCGGCCCCGGCGCAAGCCGCGGCGACCAGGTGGTGACGCAAGTGTTCCGGCTCAACTATGAATCGGCCAACAACCTGGTGCCGGTGCTGCGGCCGATGATCGCGCCCAACAACACGATCACCGCCTACCCGGCCAATAACACGCTGGTCATCACCGACTACGCCGACAACCTGCGCCGGCTGGCACGCATCATTGCCGCCGTCGATGCGCCGGCCTCGGGCGAGGTCGAGCTGGTGCCGCTCAAGCACGCACTCGCCAGCGATACCGCACTGGTACTGCAGAAGCTGATGGACCCCTCGGCCGCGGGCGCGGCCGGCGGCGCCGGCGCGCCCGGCATCGACAGCAGCCTGCGCACCACGGTGGTGGCCGAGCCGCGCAGCAACGCGCTGATGATCCGCGCCTCCAGCCGTGCGCGGCTGCAGCAGGCGCGCCAGCTGATCGAGAAGCTCGACCAGCCCTATGCGCGCCCCGGCAACATCTGGGTGGTGCCGCTGAAGAACGCCGATGCGGTCAAGCTGGCGGCGACGCTGCGCGCGATCGTCGCCGCGGACAGCAGCTTTACCACGGCCACCCAGCCCGGCGCCGCGGGCGCTGCCGCCGGTGGCATCGGCGGCGCCGCGGGGATGACCAGCGTCTCGACGCCGACCGGCTCGCAGTTCACCGGCGGCACCACCGGCACCCAGACCGGCATGCGCAGCGGCAACGGCGGCACGGGCGGCGGCGCCTATGGCAGCTCGGCCTTCGCCGCGTCGTTCGGCACCAGTACGCAGCCGACCACCGGCGGCATCATCCAGGCCGACCCGTCCACCAACTCGCTGATCATCACCGCCAGCGAGCCGGTCTACCGCAACCTGCGCGGCGTGATCGACGACCTGGACGCGCGCCGCGCGCAGGTCTACATCGAATCGATGATCGTCGAGGTGACCTCCACGCAGGCGAGCGAGCTGGGCATCCAGTGGCAGGGCCTGATCAGCTCGCCGGGCGGCAACAACAACGTCTTTGCCGGCACCAACTTCGGCTCCGGCGGCCAGAACATCCTGAACCTGACGCTGGCCGGCGCGCTGTTCGACACCAACCGCACCGCCGGCATCGCTGCCGCGCAATCGCTGGTGCCCGACGTGGGCGGCCTGAACCTGGGCATCGTCAACAAGGCCATGGGGCTGGGCGCGCTGCTGCGCGCACTCGGCACCAATGGCAGCGTCAACCTGCTGTCCACGCCGAACCTGATCACGCTGGAAAACGAGGAAGCCAAGATCCTGATCGGCCAGAACATCCCGATCACCACCGGCTCCTACGCGCAGACCGGCGGCGCGGCCTCGGTCACGCCGTTCCAGACCTTCGACCGCAAGGACGTGGGCATCACGCTGCGCGTCAAGCCGCAGATCACCGACGGCGGGCTGGTGAAGATGCAGATCTTCCAGGAGTCGTCGTCGGTGGTAGCGGGCACGCTCGCCCAGATCCAGGGCCCGACCACCAATGTGCGCTCGATCGAGACCAACGTGCTGGTCGATGACGGCCAGATCATCGTGCTGGGCGGCCTGATCGAGGACACGTACGGCGACGGCGTGCAGAAGGTGCCGCTGCTGGGCGACCTGCCGCTGATCGGCGGCCTGTTCCGCTATGAGAACAAGAACCGCGGCAAGACCAACCTGCTGGTGTTCCTGCGCCCGTATGTGATGCGCACGGCTGGCGCCGCCGACCGCCTGACGCAGGACCGGTACGACTACATGCGCGCGCAGCAGCAGGGCTTTGTTTCGCCTAACATCATGTTGCGCGAGCCGAACACGCCGATGCTGCCACCGGCCGATGCGCCGACCACGCCGTTCATCGACCCGCGCGCGAACGGGCCGGTTGCCGCCCCGCTGCCTCTGCCGCAGACGATTCCGCAAAATGCGCCGCAGCCAGGTGTCCCGGCGCAGCCTCAGCCCATCCAGCAACCAGCGACCGCACCGCAGCCGCTGAGCCAGCGTGGTGAATCCGCCACGCTGAACGCCGCGCAGCCGGCTACGCCGGCCCGCCAGAACTGAGCCCTGCCATGGCAAGCGAAGTCCAATCCGCTACCCCCGAGCCGCTCGAGCCGCCCTCGCCCATGGCCGCGCGGCTGGTCTCGTACGGCTTTGCGCGCGAGGCGCCGCTGCTGATCGCGCACCAGCGCGCCGACGGGCTGGAGGTGTGGGTCAGCCGCGCCACCTCGCCGACCGCGCTGGCCGAAGTGGCGCGCGTGCACGGCGCGCTGCGGCTGCGCGTGCTCGAGCCCGAGGCACTGGAACTCGCCATGGCCGATGCCTACAACCGCCAGGACGCCGGCAGCGCCGCGCAGGTGGTGGGCGAAGTGGAAGGCGAGGTCGACCTGTCGCGCCTGATGCAGGACATCCCGGCGGTGGAAGACCTGCTCGAGTCCGAGGACGACGCGCCGATCATCCGCATGATCAACGCGCTGCTGACGCAGGCCGCGCGCGAAAACGCGTCGGATATCCACATCGAGCCGTTCGAGTCGTCGTCGGTGGTGCGCTTCCGCGTGGACGGCACGCTGCGCGACGTGGTGCGGCCCAAGAAGGCGCTGCACGGCGCGCTGATCTCGCGCATCAAGATCATGGCGCAGCTCGATATCGCCGAGAAACGCCTGCCGCAGGACGGCCGCATCACGCTGCGCGTGGGCGGGCGGCCGGTGGACGTGCGCGTGTCGACGCTGCCGACCGGGCACGGCGAGCGCGCGGTGCTGCGCTTGCTGGACAAGGAAGCGGGCCGGCTGGACCTGGCCAAGCTCGGCATGGCGCCGGGCACGCTGCGCGGCTTCGATCACCTGATCAACCAGCCGCACGGCATCGTGCTGGTGACCGGGCCGACCGGCTCAGGCAAGACCACCACGCTGTACGCGGCGCTGTCGCGGCTGGACTCGCGCACCACCAACATCATGACGGTGGAAGACCCGATCGAGTACGACCTGGACGGCATCGGCCAGACCCAGGTCAACCCGCGCATCGACATGACCTTCGGCAAGGCCCTGCGCGCGATCCTGCGCCAGGACCCGGACGTGGTGATGATCGGCGAGATCCGCGACCTGGAGACCGCGCAGATCGCGGTGCAGGCCTCGCTGACCGGTCACCTGGTGCTGGCGACGCTGCACACCAACGACTCAGCCTCGGCGGTGACGCGTCTGGTCGACATGGGGATCGAGCCGTTCCTGCTGTCGTCGTCGCTGCTCGGGGTGCTGGCGCAGCGGCTGGTACGGCGCCTGTGCCAGCACTGCAAGCGCGAGGACATGATCGAAGTGACCGCCGCCGAAGCCGAGGCACTACAGGCGCAGGGCAAGCCGCTGCAGCGCGTCTGGCACCCGGTGGGCTGCGACAAGTGCGCCCAGTCGGGCTACCAGGGGCGCATGGGCGTCTATGAGCTGCTGACCGTCGATGACGAGATCCGCACCATGATCCACCGGCAGTCGCCCGAGTCCGAGATCAAGCACGCGGCGCTGGCGCGCGGCATGCACACCATGCGTGGCGATGCGCAGCGCTGGATCGACAGCGGCGCGACCTCGCTTGAGGAAGTGTTGCGCGTGACGCGCGACTGAGCGGAGCCGCCCGGATGCCAGCCTTCCGCTATGAAGCCGCCGACGCCACCGGCAAAACCGACCGCGGCGTGATCGAGGCCGACAGCCCGCGCCAGGCGCGCTCGCAGCTACGCGCGCGCGGGCTGACGCCGCTGACCGTCGATGCGCTGGCCGGCGCCGGCCTGGCGCCGCGCAGCGGCAGCCAGCTGTTCGCGCGCAAGCTGTCGACGCAGGAGCAGGCGCTGTTCACGCGCCAGCTGGCCAGCCTGATCGTGGCCGGGCTGCCGCTGGATGAGGCGCTGGGCGCACTGGCCGACCAGGCCGAGCGCCCCTACGTGCACGAACTGCTGGCCGGCATTCGCGCCGAGGTGATGGGCGGCAGCTCGCTGTCGGTGGCGCTGGCGCAGCATCCGCGCGATTTCCCCGACATCTACCGCGCGCTGGTTTCGGCCGGCGAGCACTCCGGCCACCTGGGGCTGGTGCTGGAGCGACTGGCGGGCTATATCGAGTCGCGCAACACGCTGGCCTCCAAGATCCGGCTCGCCTTCACCTACCCCGCAATCGTCACGGTGGTGGCGTTCGCGATCGTGATCTTCCTGCTCTCGTACGTGGTGCCGCAGGTAGTAAGCGTGTTCGCCAATACCAAGCAAAAGCTGCCGACGCTGACCATCATCATGCTGGCGCTGTCGGACTTTGTACGCAACTGGTGGTGGGCGGCGCTGGCGGTGATCGCGGTCGCGGTATTCGCGATCCGCAGCCTGCTGAAACAGCCCGCGGTGCGGCTGGAATGGGACCGCTGGCTGCTGACCGCGCCGCTGCTGGGCAAGCTGATCCGCGGCTACAACACCGCGCGCTTTGCCGGCACGCTGGCGATCCTGGTGTCGGCCGGCGTGCCGATCCTGCGCAGCCTGCAGGCCGCGGGCGAAACGCTGACCAACGAGGCGCTGCGCGCCAATGTGGAAGATGCCAACACGCGCGTGCGCGAAGGCGCATCGCTGGCGCGCGCGCTGGCCGCGCAGAACCAGTTCCCGCCGGTGCTGGTGCACCTGATCCGCTCCGGCGAGGCCACCGGCAACCTGCCGGTGATGCTGGACCGCGCCGCGCAGGGCGAGGCGCAGGAACTGGAACGGCGCACGCTGTTCCTGACCAGCCTGCTGGAGCCGCTGCTGATCCTGACCATGGGCGTGGTGGTGCTGCTGATCGTGCTGGCGGTGCTGATGCCGATCATCGAGATCAACCAGCTGGTGCGCTAAAGCAAAGCGCCGGCACAGGGCCGGCGCTTCTTGCGCTTGCGGCCGGCATTGCGCCGGCCTGCCATATCACTCGGCTTTCTCCTTCTTGCTCGGGCGCTTGCGCGTCTTCCGTGCCGGTGCCGGCGCGGGCGCCGCTTCGGCGGCCGCTTCCTGCCGGGGCTGCACCTCAGGCTGGGGCTCGATCTGCGCCGTCAGCACCGTCGTGCCCGGCGCAGCAAACACCGACTGGTCGATCGGCCACGGCGTTTCGCTCAGCGTCACATCCGGGCGGCGCGCGGCGCGCTTGCGCGCGGTGTGGCCCTTGGGGGCGGCCTCGGGCTGCGGCGCGGCCTCGACTACCGGGTCGGCGGCGGGATCCGGCTCGACCGCATCGGCGGCGACGAACGGCAGATCGGGCTCGGGTTCGCGGACCTGCACCGGCTCCGGTGCCGCCTCCGGCTGGGACATGACGGGCGCAGGCGGATCCGCGGGCACGGGCGCCGGTTGCGGCTGGCGGCGCGCTTCAGGCTGTGCCTGGGCCTGCTGGGCCGGGCGCTGCTGCTGCGACTGTTGCGGCTGGGATTGTTGCGGCTGGGATTGTTGCGGCTGCGGCTGGCCACGCCCGTCGCTCTCCCCGCCACCCTTGGAACGCTTCTTGAGCCGGATCCAGATGGTCTTGTTGTTGCCGCCGTTGCGGGTCTCGACCTCGAACAGGCCGGTGGCTGCCACCAGCTCGGAAAGCTTGCCGTAGCCGTAGTTGCGCGAGTCGAATTCCGGCGCCTGCTTGGCGATATGGTTGCCCATGCTGCCCAGCGTCAGCCAGCCGTCCTCGTCCGACACCGCCTGCGCCGCGTTCTGCAGCAGGCGCACCAGGCGCGAGTCCTGGCGCAGCTCGCCGGTGCTGCGCTTGCGCGTGGGCGCGGCGGCCTCGTCGGCCCCCTCCGTATCCGCATCGGCGCGCAGCACGTCCGAGTAGATGAACTTGTCGCAGGCGGTGACGAAGGGCTTGGGCGTCTTGCGCTCGCCGAACCCGTAGACGGTCAGCCCCTGCTCGCGGATGCGCGAGGCCAGCCGGGTGAAGTCGCTGTCGCTCGAGACGATGCAGAAGCCGTCGAAGCGCTCCGTGTACAGCAGGTCCATGGCGTCGATGATCATGGCGCTGTCGGTGGCGTTCTTGCCCACGGTGTAGCGGAACTGCTGGATCGGCTGGATCGAGTGCGACAACAGCCGCTCCTTCCAGCCGGCCAGGTTGGGCCGGGTCCAGTCGCCATAGATGCGCTTGACGGCGGCCACGCCGTACTTGGCAACCTCGGCCAGCAGGCCTTCGACGATGGCGGGCGCCGCGTTGTCGGCGTCGATCAGCACGGCCAGGGTCGCGGTGCCCTGGCGGGGGGAATTGGTCATGTTCAGGTATTCGCTGGTTTGCCCGTGCACAGGACAGGCAATCGGAAAGCAGGTTGCACCAGGCTGGCTGTGCAGATGTGGCGCATCGCAGACAGCCTGGCAGTGACGCGGGCCATCTCGATGCAACGCAGTGTACACGCGAACCCCTGTCCATACGGGAAATCACGGGCGCCACGGGCATGCTTTGTGCTGCATTGCAAGGTACCGCCAATTTTGTGGCGGTGCTACCATGCCGCGCAGAGACACGACCGCCCTACGCCTTCACAAGAGGCCACGAGGCGGTTGCCCACAACTGTAGGTGTCGGTGATCCCGACAGCACGCCCATAGAGGAGCACCTATGAATGCCCCCCTGACCCCTCCGGTCAGCGACGCCATCCGCCGCGCGCTCGAAAACGTTTCCCTCGAAGACAAATACACGCTGGAGCGTGGCCGCATCTATATCAGCGGCACGCAGGCCCTGGTACGCCTGCCGATGCTCCAGCAGGAACGCGACCGCGCTGCCGGCCTGAACACCGCCGGTTTTATCTCCGGCTACCGGGGCTCGCCACTGGGCGCGCTGGACCTGTCGCTGTGGAAGGCCAAGAAGCACCTCGCCGCGCACAACATCGTGTTCCAGGCCGGCCTCAACGAGGACCTGGCCGCGACCTCGGTGTGGGGGTCGCAGCAGGTGAACATGTATCCGGACGCCAAGTTCGATGGCGTGTTCGGCATGTGGTACGGCAAGGGGCCGGGCGTGGACCGCACCGGTGACGTGTTCAAGCACGCCAACTCGGCAGGATCGTCGAAGCACGGCGGCGTGCTGGTGCTGGCCGGTGACGACCATTCGGCCAAGTCCTCGACGCTGGCGCACCAGTCGGAGCACATCTTCAAGGCCTGCGGCCTGCCGGTGCTGTATCCGTCGAACGTGCAGGAGTACCTGGACTACGGCCTGCACGGCTGGGCCATGAGCCGCTACTCCGGCCTATGGGTGGCGATGAAATGCGTGACCGACGTGGTGGAATCGTCGGCCTCGGTGGAACTGGATCCGCACCGCGTGCAGATCGTGCTGCCGGACGACTTCATCATGCCGCAGGGCGGCCTGAACATCCGCTGGCCGGACCCGCCGCTGGAACAGGAAGCACGCCTGCTCGACTACAAGTGGTACGCAGGCCTGGCCTATGTGCGCGCCAACAAGATCGACCGCATCGAGATCGATTCGCCGCATGCGCGCTTCGGCATCATGACCGGCGGCAAGGCCTACCTCGACACACGCCAGGCGCTGGCCGACCTGGGCCTGGACGATGCCACCTGCTCGCAAATCGGCATCCGTCTGTACAAGGTGGGCTGCGTGTGGCCGCTGGAAGCGCACGGCGCGCGCGCCTTTGCCGAGGGCCTGCAGGAAATCCTGGTGGTCGAAGAGAAGCGCCAGATCATGGAGTACGCGCTCAAGGAAGAGCTGTACAACTGGCGCGACGATGTGCGCCCCAAGGTCTACGGCAAGTTCGACGAGAAGGACAACGCGGGCGGCGAATGGTCGATCCCGCAAAGCAACTGGCTGCTGCCGGCGCACTATGAGCTGTCGCCGGCGATCATCGCCAAGGCCATTGCCACCCGGCTGGACAAATTCGAGCTGCCGATGGACGTGCGCGCGCGCATCACCGCGCGCCTGGCGATCATCGAGGCCAAGGAGAAGGCGCTGGCCACGCCGCGCGTGACCGCCGAGCGCAAGCCGTGGTTCTGCTCGGGCTGCCCGCACAACACCTCGACCAATGTTCCCGAAGGCTCGCGCGCGCTGGCCGGCATCGGCTGTCATTACATGACAGTGTGGATGGACCGCAATACCAGCACCTTCAGCCAGATGGGCGGCGAAGGCGTGGCGTGGATCGGCCAGGCACCGTTCGCGGGCGACAAGCACGTGTTCGCCAACCTGGGCGACGGCACCTACTTCCACTCCGGGCTGCTGGCGATCCGCGCGTCGATCGCGGCGAACGTCAACATCACCTACAAGATCCTGTACAACGACGCGGTGGCGATGACCGGCGGCCAGCCGGTGGACGGCCAGCTCTCAGTGCGGGACATCGCCTGGCAGGTGCATAGCGAAGGCGCGAAGAAGATCGTCATCGTCAGCGACCAGCCGGAGAAGTTCAACGGCGCGATCAAGCTGCCCGAGGGCATCACCATCTATCACCGCGACCAGCTCGACCGCGTGCAGCGCGAACTGCGTGAAGTGCCGGGCTGCTCCATCCTGCTCTACGACCAGACCTGCGCCACCGAAAAGCGCCGGCGCCGCAAGCGCGGCACGATGGAGGACCCGCAACGCCGCGCCTTTATCAACGATGCGGTGTGCGAAGGCTGCGGCGACTGCTCGGTCAAGTCCAACTGCCTGTCGGTGGAACCGCTGGAAACTGAATTCGGCACCAAGCGCCAGATCAACCAGTCGTCCTGCAACAAGGACTTCTCGTGCGTGAACGGCTTCTGCCCGAGCTTTGTCACGGCCGAAGGCGCGCAGGTGCGCAAGCCCGAGCAGCACGGCGTGTCGATTGGCAGCCTGCCCGCGCTGCCTGAGCCGGAACTGCCGCCGATCCGCCGTGCCTACGGCATTCTCGTAACCGGCGTGGGCGGCACCGGCGTGGTGACCATCGGCGGGCTGCTCGGCATGGCTGCGCACCTGGAGAACAAGGGCGTCACCGTGCTCGACATGGCGGGCCTGGCGCAGAAAGGCGGCGCGGTGCTGTCGCACGTGCAGCTGGCCGCGCGCCCGGACGACCTGCATGCCACGCGCATCGCGATGGGCGAGGCGGACCTGGTGATCGGCTGCGATGCGATCGTGTCGGCCACCGACGAGGTCATCTCCAAGACCCAGGCGGGCCGCACCCGCGCCGTGGTCAACACCGCGCAGACGCCGACGGCGGATTTCATCAAGAACCCGAAGTGGCAGTTCCCCGGCCTGTCGGCCGAGCAGGACGTGCGCACCGCCGTGGGCGAGAAGTGCGAGTTCATCAACGCCTCGGGTCTCGCCGTGGCGCTGCTGGGCGACGCGATCTACACCAACCCGCTGGTGCTCGGCTATGCCTGGCAGAAGGGCTGGATCCCGCTGACGCTGCAAGCGCTGGAGCGCGCCATCGAGCTGAACGGCGTGGCTGTCGAGAAGAACAAGGCCGCATTCGACTGGGGCCGCCATATGGCGCACGACCCCGAGCACGTGCTGTCGCTGACCGGCAAGCTGAAGAACACCGCGGAAGGCGCGGAAGTGGTCAAGATGCCGACTTCGAGCGGCGCGATGCTGGAGAAGCTGATCGCCCGGCGCATGGAGCATCTGGCGGCCTACCAGGATGCCGCGTACGCACGCACCTACCGCGAAGCCATCGACCGCGTGCGCGTGGCCGAAAGCGCGCTGGCTGGCAGCGGCAAGTCGCTACCGCTGACGGAGGCCGCGGCACGCAACCTGGCCAAGCTGATGGCGTACAAGGACGAGTACGAGGTGGCACGGCTCTACACCGACCCTGTCTTCCTCGACAAGCTGCGTGCCCAGTTCGAGGGCGAGCCGGGCAAGGACTACCAGCTCAATTTCTGGCTGGCGCCGCCGATCAGCGCCAAGCGCGACGACAAGGGCCACCTGGTCAAGCGCAAGTTCGGTCCCTCGACGATGAAGCTGTTCCGCGTGCTGGCGAAGATGAAGGGGCTGCGCGGCGGGATGTTCGATGTCTTCGGCAAGACCGAGGAGCGCCGCATGGAACGCGCCCTGATCGGCGAGTATCGTGCGCTGCTGGACGAACTGGTTGCGGGCCTGAGCCTGGCCAACTATGACACCGCGGTAACGCTGGCGAACCTGCCGGACGATATCCGCGGCTTCGGCCACGTGAAGGAGAACAACCTGAAGGCAGTACGCGGGCGCTGGGCGAAGTTGCTCGAGCAGTTCCGGCATCCGGAGACGGCGCAGCGCGCTGCCTGACCGGCGCCGCATCCCCCAACGGCCTCGCTTTGCATGAAGCGAGGCCGTTGTGCTTTCAGGGCTGTGCGAGCGTCGCTTCGCCAGGTTTCACATACATCGAATTCTTCGGCTGCGACAGCACGCGCCGCACCATCGGCTCGAAGAACGACAGCGGCAACGTGTCGTAGTCCGTCATGAAGGCCGCGGCATCATACTTGCGGCAGAACTCCGCGGTGCGCTCGAACAGTTCGGGCTGGCTGCGGTACTGCTCGCGCAGGTTGCGGTCCAGGCCCAGGTGGTGGAAGAAGTAGTAGCCCTGGAATACGCCATGCTTTTCCACCATCCACAGGTTCTCGGCGCTGACGAAGGGCTTGAGGATGGCAGCGGCGATATCGGGATGGTTAAAGCTTCCGAGCGTATCCCCGATATCGTGCAGCAGCGCGCAGACCACGTACTCCTCGTCCTGCCCGTCGCGGTGCGCAAGCGTCGCGGTCTGCAGCGAATGCGTCAGCCGGTCCACCGGAAAGCCGCCGCAATCGCCGTCGAGCAGGCGCAGGTGCGCCAGCACGCGATCCGGCAGGGCCTGCGCGAAGGGCATGAACTCGGCGGAGATGGCCGCCCAGTCCTCGCGGGTGCCTTGCTCCATGTGGCTGAAAGTGGCGCGTGCAGGCGCGTGGGTGTCGCTCATGCTGGTCTCCTTTGTGGGGGCGTGCGCGGTGGCCGCCATCATCGGTTATGCAATTGTTCCGGGGCATTGTGGCATCCGCAGCAGGGCTACACTGTCAAAAAGCCAACAATGTGCGCGTATTGCAGCGCACCACAGCACTATGCTGATCCGCCCTTTCCGCACCGAAGACGAAGACACGATCGTTGCCCTGTGGCAGGCATGCGGCCTGACGCGCCCCGTGGAACGACCCGCATCGCGATATCGCGCGCAAACTGACCGAGCAGCCGGAGCTGTTCCTGGTGGGCGAACTCGGCGGCCAGCCGGTGGCCTCCGCCATGGTGGGGTTCGACGGGCATCGCGGCTGGGTCTACTATCTGGCAATACACCCCGAGCTGCAGGGCAAGGGTTACGGACGCATGCTGATGGCGCATGCCGAACAGCTGCTGGTCAAACGGGGCTGCCCCAAGATCAACCTGCTGGTGCGCGCGGGCAATCGCGCGGTGATCGATTTCTACGACCAGCTGGGCTACGCGCCCGACGAGGCGGTCAGTCTTGGCAAACGGCTGATCCCGGATATCTAGCAGCCGAGACAGGCTGACGAAAGGAGACGACATGACCTTCCACGGAAGCTGCCACTGCGGCGCGATCGCATTCGAGGTCGAAGCCGACAGCATCCCCAGCGTGATCCGATGCAACTGCTCGATCTGCCGCCGCCGCGGCCACCTGCTGTGGTTCGTGCCGCGCGCGAGCTTCAAGCTCGAGACGCCCGAGAGCAACGCCTCCACCTATCGCTTCAACACCATGAAGATCGCGCACCGCTTCTGCCCGGTCTGTGGCTGCGGCCCGTATGCGGACGGCCAGGACAAGGACGGCAAGCCGATGGCCGGGGTCAATGTGCGCTGCCTGGACAATGTGGACCTGGACAGCCTGAAGATCATCGACTATGACGGCCTGCACCACTGACGCCGCCATGTTCCGCATCCTCGGCATCGATCACCTGGTACTGCGCAGCGCCGACGTGGAGGCGCTGCGGCGCTTCTATGTCGACGTGCTGGGCTGCAGCGTGGAGCGCGAACAGACGGACCTGGGCCTGACGCAGCTGCGCGCGGGCAATGCGCTGATCGACCTGGTCTCGCTCGACGGCCCGCTGGGCCGTGCCGGCGGCGCGGGTCCCGGCGCGGAAGGGCGCAACCTCGACCACTTCTGCGTGCGCATCGACCCGTTCGATGCCGGCGCGCTGCGCGCCTGGCTGGCGCAGCACGGCGTGCAGACGGGAGAGGTGGCGCAGCGCTTCGGCGCCGAGGGCAAAGGGCCGTCGCTCTATGTGCAGGACCCGGACGGCAACGTCGTCGAACTGAAAGGACCGCCCACACCGGTGACCGCACAGTAACGCGCGCGTCCCACCGCACGGCGCGTGCAGGATCGCTACAATTTCCGGCTGGCCCCACGCGCCGCCACCATGGCGATCTCCCCCCCCCGGGCCCGCCATGACCCAGTGCGCGGCAAGCCCCGCCATTCATGGTGGGGAAGGATAGCGCGGACGGCGTAGCCGTCCTTGCTGTTGGTTTTTCAGTGTGGGGTCTGCTGTTGTTCGATGTACTGGCGCACGATGGCGATCGGTGCGCCGCCACAGGATGATGCGAAGTAGGAAGGCGACCACAGCACGCCCTTCCAGTAGCGTTTCTGGATGTCGGGTCTTTCCTTGCGCAGCAGGCGGCTGGACACGCCCTTGAGGCTGTTCACCAGATTCGACACCGCGACCTTTGGCGGGTACTCCACCAGCAGGTGAACGTGATCGTCCTCGCCGTCCATCTCGATCAAGTTCGCCTCGAAGTCGGCGCATACCTTGTCGAAGATGGCGTGCAGCCGTTTGATGGCGTCGCCGTCGAACACTCTGCGGCGGTATTTCGCCACGAAGACCAAATGGACGTGCATCTTGAAAACACAGTGTCTTCCGTGTCTAATATCGTTGTCATCGCTCATAGGCCAAGAGTATGATTGAGCCATGCAGCGACTTCAAGCCTACAAGTACGAACTGATGCCGACCGGCGAGCAGCAACGCAACATGCGTCGCTTTTCTGGTTCGTGCCGGTTCGTCTTCAACAAGGCACTGGCGTTGCAGAAGGCTCGTTACGAGCAAGGCGAGAAGAAGCACGGCTACGCCGGACTGTGCAAGCTGCTCACCGAGTGGCGCAACAGCACGGAAACCGCATGGCTGGCCGATGCGCCGGTTCATCCGCTGCAACAGACGCTCAAAGATTTGGAGCGGGCCTACGGCAACTTCTTTGCCAAGCGGGCCGACTTTCCGCGCTTCAAGAAGAAGGGCCGGGGCGACAGTTTCCGCTATCCCGACCCCAAGCAAATCAAGCTCGACCAGGCCAGCAGCCGCCTGTTTTTGCCCAAGCTGGGCTGGCTACGATACCGCAACAGCCGGAAGGTGCTGGGGGTGGTGAAGAACGTCACAGTCAGGCAGTCCTGCGGCAAGTGGTTCGTGTCGATCCAGACCGAGCGTGAGGTCGAACAGCCGGTGGCACAGGCCGCGAGCGCGGTTGGCATCGACATGGGTGTTGCCCGGTTCGCCACGCTTTCGGACGGGACGTTCTACGCCCCGCTCAATAGTTTCAAGCGGCAAGAGGCCGCGCTGCGCAAAGCGCAGCAGGCGATGAGCCGCAAACAGAAGTTCAGCAGCAACTGGAAGAAGGCGAAAGCCCGCGTCCAGCGCATCCATTCCCGCATCGGCAATGCCCGCCGAGACTACCTCCACAAGTGCTCCACCACGATCAGCCAAAACCACGCGATGGTGTGTATCGAGGACTTGCAGGTACGGAACATGTCCAGGTCGGCGGCAGGCAGCACCGAACAGCCGGGCAAGCAGGTTCAGGCCAAGTCCGGCCTGAACAAGGCCATCCTCGATCAAGGCTGGTTCGAGTTCCGCCGCCAACTGGACTACAAGCTGGCTTGGAACGGTGGTTATCTCATCGCCGTGCCACCGCAGAACACGAGCCGCACCTGTCCGTGCTGCGGCCATGTCTCGGCAGACAACCGCCAGACGCAAGCCCGGTTCGAGTGCGTGGAATGCGGTTTCGAGGAAAATGCCGATGTGGTCGGCGCGATCAATGTTCTAAGGGCGGGACACGCCCGGTTAGCCTGTGAAGTGAACGCTGCGGTAACGGCGTCAGCAGCAGGAACCCACCGAAGCGACTCAGGGGCGGCTCAATGCCGCGTCTGAGCGCCGTAGGAATCTCCGGCCTTCAGGTCGGGGAGGATGTCAAAACACTAGAAGCCAGCTCCGACGCGGACGCCGCCAACGCCAAAACTGACGCCAGCCCGGCACGCTCCGGACCCGCGCACCCCGCCACGCCGCCGCGCCGGCTGGTCTGGATCCTCGGCCTGACCGAGACCATCTCCTGGGGCACGCTGTTCTTCGCCTTCACCGTCTTTATCGACCCGATGATCCGCAGCCTGGGCTGGTCCAAGCCCTTCCTGGCGGGCGGCTATTCGCTCGGGCTGCTGGTGTGGGCGATGTGCTCGTTCGCGGTCGGACGGCTGCTGGACCGTGCGCCGGCGCGCAGGGTGATGGGCGCGGGCTCGGTGCTGGCGGGGCTGGGCCTGCTGCTGTGGGCGTGGACGCCCTCGCAAGCCATGTTCCTGCTGATGTGGGTGCCGATCGGGCTGGCCATGGCCACCACGCTGTACGAACCCGCCTTCGTGGTGCTGCGCCAGGCCTATGGCGACCAGTACCAGAAGCCCATCATGGTGGTCACGCTGATGGCCGGCTTCGCCAGCACGATCTTCGTGCCGCTGGCGCAATGGCTGGTGATTCATCTCGGCTGGCGCCCGACGCTGGTCGGCTTTGCCATGCTGAACCTGCTGGTCTGCGCGCCGCTGCACGCACGCATGCGCTACGCGCTGCACCCGACCTACACCGGCATGACCCCGTCCGACGGCGAGCCCAGCAGCGATGGCATCGCGCGCACCACGCTGCGCCAGCCGGTGTTCTGGGCGGTGGTGCTGGCCTTCACCGCCACCGCGGTGGTCGCTTCGCTGCTGGGCGCGCACCTGATCCCGATGCTGACCGAGAAGGGCCTGCCGGTGGCGCAGCAGCTGGTGGTGGCGGCGCTGATCGGCCCCGCGCAGGTGGTGGGCCGCATGCTGATGATGCGCGCTGCGGTGCGGCACCCGGTGCGGCTGTCGCTACCGGTCTATGTGCTGATGGTCGCCGGGCTGCTGTGCTTTGCCCTGGGGCAAGGTGCCTGGCTGATGGTGGCCGCGGTGCTCTACGGCTGCGCCAACGGCGTCAACACCATGCTGCGCGCGATGGCCATGCCCGAGCTGATCTCGCGCCATCACTACGCCACGCTCAATGGGCTGATGATGACGCCGGTGCTGCTGATGCAGGCGGCCGCGCCTTGGCTGGGCGCGCTGCTGTGGCGCGCCGCGAGCGGCTACTGGCTGATGCTGTGGGTGATGGTGGCGCTGGCGCTGGGCGCGCTGCTGGCCTTCGGCTATGCGCTGCACCGGCGCGGGCTGCTGCGAATGGATCGCGCCGCACGCTAGCGCCCCCGGGGCACGGTTACACCCGTTTCGCGCCGATGCGGGACAATGACGGCTTTTGCAGGCCCGGCGCGGCAGCGCCCGCCTGCCGCCGTGCCCCGCTATGGCTGATTTCCCTTCTCCTTCCGCCACCGCCGCCCTGGCCTCGCCAGGCACGGTGGCGCGCGCCACGCGCGGCACCATGGCGCTGTTCTTCGCCAACGGCGCCACCTTTGCCACCTGGGGCGTGCATATCCCGACCATCAAGGCGCGCTTCGGCCTGTCCGATGCCTGGCTGTCGCTGGCGATGCTGGCCGTGGCCGGCGGCGCCATCCTGGCGATGGGGCCGGTCGGGCGCTGGGTCGCACGCGCCGGCAGCGGGCGCGCGTCGATGGCCGGCGGGCTGTTGTTCGCGCTGTGCACCGTGGCGATCCTGGCGATGCCTACGTTCTGGCTGCTGCTGCCCGCGCTGGTTGCGTTCGGCATGGCCAATGCAGCCTTCGACGTCGCCATGAACGCGCAGGCCGCCACGGTCGAGGCCAGTCGCACGCGGCCCGTGATGTCGGCGCTGCACGGCATGTTCAGCCTCGGCGGGATGGCGGGGGCCGGGTTCGGCGGGCTGATGCTGTCGCTGGGGGTGGCGCCGCTGGCGCATGCGTCATTGATGGCGGGCGTGACGGCGCTGGTGGCGCTGCTCACCCTGCCCGGGTTGCTGCCCGACCATCCGGTGATGCCGTCGGCGGGCCACCATCGCGACCACGCCGTGCGCGCGCTGTGGCTGCTGGGGCTGCTGGCCTTCCTCGGGTTGATCGGTGAAGGGGCGATGTACGACTGGACCAGCGTCTATATGCGCGACGTGACGCAGGCGCCCGATGGCTGGATCAGCCTGGGCTATGCCGCGTTCTCGGGCGGCATGGCGTGCGGGCGCTTCGGCGGCGACCGCCTGCGTGCACGCCTGGGCGATGGCACGACGCTGACCGGCAGTGCCTGGCTGGGCTTCGCCGGCATCGCATTGGCGCTGCTGGTACCGCTGCCAGTAGCGGCGCTGGCCGGCTTCACGCTGATGGGACTGGGTGCGGCCAATATGGTGCCGATCTTCTTTGTCGCCGCCTCGCGGCTGCCGGGCGTGGCGCCGGCCGAGGCGATCTCGCGCGTGGCGCGCTTTGCCTACCTGGGCCTGCTGCTGGGGCCGGTGCTGATCGGCGGCGTGGCGCACCTGGCCAATCTGCGCATCGGGCTGGCGGTAGTGGCGCTGACGATGGGCTGGATCGCACTGGCGGGCGCCCGCGCGGCGCGGCGCTATCTGCCGCCGCGCGACCGGTAATCCACCCGGGCGCCGAGCCTCAGACAACGGCCTTCAGCGGCGCGCCCGCGCCCATCCCTTCAAACACGAAGCTGTCCATGGCGAGCACGCCATAGGTCACTTCATCGGCCACGCGCGCCACGCTGACTGGAGCGGGCGTACCCGCGCCTGCGCCCTGCGGCCCCAGCGCAGCGCCCAGCGCCACGTAGAACGGCAGCAGGTGCTCGTCGGTCGGGTGCGCGCGGCGCGCATACGGCGCCTGCTCACGGTAGTCGGCAATGCGGCTGGTATCGCCGGTGTCAAGCGCTTCGTCGAGCGCCTCGGTCATCCAGCTGCGGAAGGCTTCCACATACGGCTCGGCCTGCGGCCCATGCTGGTCGCGCCGGCTGCCGCTGCCGAACACCTCCTGCAGGTTGTGCGTGAAGCTGCCCGAGGCCAGCAGCAGCACGCCCTCCTCGCGCAGCGGCGCCAGCGCGCGGCCGATCGCGATCTGCGTGGCGGGCGGCAGGTAGGGATTGAACGCCAGTTGCACCACCGGCACGTCGGCATCCGGGAAGAAGTGCCGCATCGGCATCCAGGCGCCGTGGTCCAGCGGCCGTTCCTCGTCCTGGCAGACAAAGCCGGCGCCGGGGATGGCGGCAGCCTCGATCAGGGCCTTGGCCCGCAACGCCAGCGCCGGCGAGCCTGGGGCATCGTAGCGCAGCGCGTACAGCTCGCGCGGGAAGCCGCCGAAGTCATGCCAGGCTTCCTGCCGCTCGCGGTTGCTCACCACCAGCGTGCTGTAGATCCAGTGAGCCGAGACCACCAGCACCGCGCGCGGGCGCTGCGCGCGCAGCCGCTCGCCGAGCGCATCGAAGGCGGCGCCGGTCGGACCGGGATCGATCGCAAGCATCGGGGAGCCGTGTGAGATATAGAGTGCGGGTAGCATGGTAGTGACCACCTTCAAACGGTTTTATGTACTGCATCGAGTGTGGCAAAGAACCGTGGCCGGCACGGCAGCCATTTGCGGACACCTCATGCAAAAAAGTTGAAGGCCGCCACCTGGCGTGGCGCGCCCGCCGCCCTGCGTTGGGCGGCGCACACACCGCATTGCGCAACCGCGGCCGCGGTCGGGGCAATCGGCCTATGATGCAGACAGGAGCCGACTTGCATGCCGCGCCACTTCCGGCGCGCCTGCCGCCGGGCCAGCCCGCAACGCATGACGCCACCGGCACGCCCTCCCGCGTGCCGCGCGTGGCCGGAGACTTCGGTGGTACCGCGCATCCTGCGCCGCCCCGGGCGGCACGTTCCCTTCCTCTCCCACTGGTGGCAGCCCGGTGTCTACGGCAGTGTGCCCGCCGTCGCGCTGTGGATCCTCGCCAGGCTGCCCGACGGCCTGCTGGTGTCGCTGACCGGCACCGCGCAGGCATCGGCCTGGCTGAACCATGCAGGCGATACCGTGTTCGTCACCGGCTGGGCCGCCAGCGCCTTGCTGCTCTGGCTTGCGCGCCGGCGCCCGCCGCCTGAGCGCAGCGAGAGCCACGCCGTGCCGGCTGAAGCGGCGCCACGCCCGGCGCCCCGGCGCCGCCCTGCCGCCTGAAGCTGGCATCGAAGGATCGCGGCCGGCATCTCGCCATGGCAGCGATCCGATATAAAACACCAGCAAGCCGATCTGAAAACTTTCATGCAGCGCTCGCGCACCGGTCCGTCTCGCTAGAATTCGCGGGACGGTTGCCGCGTGCCGCAGCGCACCGCGGCACTGACAGCAAAGGGATCGCCCATGTCCGCTTGCCAGCCATCGCGCCGCGCCCGCTGCGCCCAGCTTGTGCGCACGCCCGCCGCTTTGTGCGGCCTTGCAGCGGGCCTGCTGCTGACGGCCGGCGCCGCCCAGGCGCAGGGAGCGCCGGGGCTCGGCCTGGTCGGTGTCAATGTGCAGAAGCACGCCAATGCCGTGCTGTCGCTGATGTCGTATTCAGTGGTGCCGGACCTGACCTCCAGCTCGGTATCGATCGACAGCGCCAGCACCGACAACCCCGGCATCGTCATGTCGCAGCTTGGCGGCGGCTTCACGATCAGCAAGTCGTTCCCGCTCTACCTGGAGGGCGCGATCGCCTACAGTCGCTATGACCCGACCTTCGTCGCCACCAACGGGGCCGAATCCCGTTCCATCCCGACGCGCTGGAACACCTTCTCGGGCACCATCGGCATCGGCTGGGACTTTCCGCTCACCGCCAACAAGGAGCTGGTGTTCCGGCCCATCTTCAACGCTTCGCTGGGCAATGTCTCCAGCGACCTGTCGATCGGCAAGTTCGCGCTCGAGCAGGTCACCGACCGCCAGATCGATTTCCTCGACGGCGGCAGCCTGAACGCCTATGGCCTGGGCGGCTCGGTGATGCTGGACTGGGAGCACTACCGCGAGAACTATGAAGTCGACGTCGAACTGCGCTACACCAATATCCACCTGCAGAGCTTCGGCGGCACGACCAGCTCGGTCACCGGCACGGCCACGGCCCAGACCGCCAACCTGTGGGCGCGCTGGCGTGCGCCGACGGGGCTGCGCGCGCTCGATCGGCCGGTTAGGTACGTGCTTGAATTGTCACATTCGCAATATCTCGGCAGCCAGGCTGGCATCCTTGGCTTCAACCACCTGACCACGCTCGGGACCGGGCTGGAACTGGATACCAGCGCCCATGAAGTGTTCGTCACGCGGATACGGGCGGTGGTGCGCTATGTGTTCGGCAACAATGTGTCCGGGGTATCGCTGGGCCTGGCGGCGAGCTTCTGAGCGCGTAGCAGCCAGTCTTTTTGTAGCGCGCCGGCGAACAGCTGCCTACGCCTCGTCCTCGCCTTCCCGAAAGATATTGATCACATGCCGCGCCTCGAAGCACAGCGGCATGCCAGGGCTAATCTCGTCGGTGCAGTAGGGCTGGTTGTCGAGTTCGCCCGCATAGAGGCTACCCTCGCGCCCGATGACGTTCACCCACATCCGCTCGACATGAACCTCCTCGCGGCCCGTCTCGTCCGCGACCAGGATGCGGAAGATCAGCTTGGCCTGCTGGCCGGGGACCAACGCGTCGCGCTCCTCGCGGGGCGGCATCCAGAAGGTGTCGGGATGGGCGGCGGCAATGGGCTCGGCGTCGTCCAGTTCCCAGCCGTCTTCGTCCAGTGTTGCCAGTTGCATGTCCATTTTCAGCCTTCCGCAATCTCTCAGGTGCGGGCATGATCGCAGCAAATGCGCTGGTCCGCGAGAGGCTGGCCGGCGCTCGAAGTTCTCAACGGGGAAAGTAACGCATGACGAGCAAGAAGGAAGCGCCGGCCGCGCCAGTACGCTGCGGCTGGTGCGGCACGCTGGAAGACTACTGCCACTACCACGACCACGAGTGGGGCTTCCCGGTCGCTGACGACCGCCGGCTGTTCGAGAAGCTGTGCCTGGAGGGCTTCCAGGCGGGGCTGAGCTGGCTGACCATCCTGCGCAAGCGCGAGGCGTTCCGCAAGGCGTTCGCCAATTTCGATATCGACAAGGTCGCCCGCTTCGGCGAGCGCGATATCCAGCGCCTGCTGGGCGACGCCGGCATCGTGCGCCATCGCGGCAAGATCGAGGCAGCCATCAGCAATGCCCAGCGGGCGCGCGAACTGCTGGAAACGGAATCGTCGCTGGCCGCCTACTTCTGGCGCTTCGAGCCGGATCCCGCCAGCCGGCCGAAGGTGCTGACATCCGAGGTGCTGCGCACCATGGCGACCTCGCCGGAATCCGTGGCGCTGTCCAAGGACCTGAAGAAGCGCGGCTGGCGCTTTGTCGGCCCGACCACCATGTATGCGCTGATGCAGGCGATGGGGCTCGTCAACGACCACCAGGACGGCTGCACGACACGCGCGGAGGCGCTGCGGGCGCGGCAGGCGTTCAAGGTGCCGCGCTAGGCCGGTATACGCGGTGGCGCCGACGTATACCTTCGCTGCCTTAACGGAGGGAGCCGCCGGTATACGTCCTGAGGAAGATGGACCGTTGCTTGCAAACCCCGCGCGGAGCAACGGTCCTGGTTATGTCTTTTATATTGTTTACGTATGTATACATAGTAGTAGTAGGTAAACCGGGCCGCGGGCCGTGGATAAGTCACCTTTTCCCTTTTGACTCAGGGACTTGCGAACAAGATAACCACCCCGTGATAACCCTGATTCGCCGGGATAGCTCGCGGGTGGCGTATACCTGACCCGTGCGGGCCCCGGAGTTGTTCGTATACGTCCCACAACGTGCCCCCAGGCGGGGCACAGCTTGTCCGGACAGTTATCCCCAGCCGCGGGCGAAGATGTCCACAGGCGGGCTCAGGCCGCTGTGGGCTGGCCGGTGACGTATACGGGATCGACGTGAGTCATCACGTTGAGCACGTGATGGTGGTCGAGCGTGCGGCGCCGGGTTTCCACCGCGATCGCGTGACCCTGCGCCACCGTCAGCGTGGCGTCGATCTCCAGGTGCACGTCGACCAGGACCTGGTCGCCCATCTTGCGTGTGCGCAGGTCATGCAAACCCAGCACGCCGGGCGTGCCGAGCATGGTCTGGCGGATGGCCTCGACGGTTTCTTCATCGGCTGCGCGGTCCATCAGGTCGTTGAGCGCACCCCAGCCGAAGCGCAGGCCCATGCGCGCCACCATCAGCCCCACCACGATGGCCGCCACCGGGTCCAGCATGTGGTACCCAAGCAGATTGCCGCCGATGCCCATCGCCACCACCAGCGACGAGGCCGCGTCCGAGCGCGCATGCCAGGCATTGGCCACCAGCATGCCGGAACGCACGCGCTGCGCCACGGCCAGCATGTAGCGGAACAGCAGTTCCTTGGATACCAACGCGGCCAGCGCGACCCACAGCGCCAGCGGCTGCACCGGCTGCGCGCCCGCGGGATGCTGCAGCTTGCCCACCGCCGCCCACAGCATGCCCGCCCCGACCGCCAGCAGCAGCCCGCCCAGCGCCAGCGAGGCGGCGGTCTCGAAGCGCAGATGGCCGTACTGGTGGTCGGCGTCGGCATCCTTGCGGCCCTGCCAGGCGGCCAGCAGCACGACGAAGTCCGACAGCAGGTCTGACAGGGAATGGGCCGCATCGGCGATCAGTGCCTGCGAGCCGGAGATGACGCCCGCCACCGCCTGGGTGGCGGTCAGCCCGAGATTGACCGCCACGCTGACCAGCGTGCTGCGGCGGCCGGCGCGATGGCGTGCGTCGACATCGGCCGCGCTGCCGGCGGTGGTGGCATCGTCGGGCAAATCGGCGGGTTCAGGACGCATGGCGTGGTATTCCGATTCCATCGGCCGACTATAGCCCAGGACGGGGCGTGAGGATCACGCTGGGCCACACCCGGTGAGAGGTCCGGTTTGCAAGCTTTACCACCGAAAGCGTTTCTGCGATGCGACTTTTGCCAATCCGCGCGGCCGTCGCATGCCTCCGGCTGTGGAGGGCGACGGCCGAACTTCTGGCGGCAAACGCAAGCCATCCGGGGCGTCGTGGAGATTTCGTAACAGCGCTGGCGAAGTTCTTGCGACGCCTTTACCGTAGACGGGACGGGCACACCCGGTCACTGCAAGGAGGTCCCCAACGATGGCGATCCGGTCAATAGCCTCGCACAGCACATCCCAATTGCGCCGCCTGGTCGGACAGATGCAGGCGGAAGTCGACGCACTCGAACACCTCTCCACCCCCGACGCCGATGCGCAAAGCCGGCTGGGCTATGCCACCGCGCGCCTGCGCGACGGGATCGAGGCGGTAGAAGACGCGCTGCAGTCGCTGCGAGCGCTGCAACAGGTACGGCCCTCGGCGATGAAGGCCAGGCGGCCTACGCGGGTAGCTTAGCAGGGCAACCGCGGCGCACTCCGCTGACAAGACACAGCCCGGAAAGCACAAAAGCCTCGGAAGATTTCTCTTTCCGAGGCTTTTGCGACAGCGATTCTGGTGGACCGAAGGAGGATCGAACTCCCGACCTCTGCATTGCGAACGCAGCGCTCTCCCAGCTGAGCTATCGGCCCGTAGCGGACGATTGTAACGACTTCGCCGTCTGCCTTCAATCCTTCGCGGCCGGCATGAGGACGCTGCGCAACATCAGGCGGCGATGCCCGGATTGCCGTCCATGCCGCGCACCCGGGGCTGGTTCAGCGGCCGGGCGCTGACTTCCTTTGTGCTGCGCAGCCATTGCGCCATCACGTCCCAGATCGGGGCGCCGCCGGCCTGGCGGGCTTCCTCGGCCACCGGGGCCCAGCCGGCGACCTTGTAGGACTTGCCGGCCTCCAGGGGCTTGCCGGCCAGGCGCATGTCGGTGATGCGCTTGCCCATGCCCGCCTTGGGATCGACGGTGTACTGCAGCCCCCCCACGCGCACCATGTCGCCGCCCTGCTGGTAGTACGGGTCGGGGTTGAACAGGTTGTCGGCCACGTCCTCCAGGATGGTCTTGATGGTTTCGCCGCTCATCTGCGTCACCGTGGTGTACGGATAGGTGATCGCGGTCTGGTCCATCAGGTGTTCCATGGTGATGGCCTGGCCCGGCAGCAGCGTGGTGCCCCAGCGGAAGCCAGGCGAGAAGGCGATCTGGGCGCCCTGCACCTGCATCAGGCCGTCCAGGATCAGCTGGTCGAAGGTGCCATTGAAGTTGCCGCGGCGGTAGAGCAGGCCGCGGTTGACCGCCAGCACCTCGCCC
Organism: Cupriavidus sp. DF5525; assembly: GCF_040149425.2. Lineage (NCBI taxonomy): Bacteria > Pseudomonadati > Pseudomonadota > Betaproteobacteria > Burkholderiales > Burkholderiaceae > Cupriavidus > Cupriavidus sp. DF5525. The sequence goes on from NZ_CP168265.1 coordinate 4,312,653, forward strand.
AGCTTCTGTTCGTACGGGGCGCGGACCTTGCTGATCAACGCCTCCATGGCCGGGTCGGCCGGCAGGTAGTTGGCGAACACCGGCAGCAGCCGGTAGCGAAAGTCTGCGACCTTGCCGCCCTTCACATCGAAATCGAGCACGCCCAGGAACTTGCCGTTGGAGCCGGCATTGGTCACCAGCGTGGTGCCGCCGGCGTTCTTCACCGGCACCGGCGCCGGCACGCCGTCGTGGGTATGGCCGCCCAGGATGGCGTCGAGGCCGCGCACGCGCGAGGCCAGCTTCAGGTCGACGTCCATGCCGTTGTGCGAAAGAAGTACCACCGCCTGCGCGCCCTTGCCGCGGGCCTCGTCGATGACCTGCTGCAGGTTCTCTTCCTGGATGCCGAAGGTCCAGTCCGGCACGAAGTAGCGCGGGTTGGCGATCGGCGTGTACGGAAAAGCCTGGCCGATGATGGCAACCGGCACGCCATTGATCTCGCGGATCACGTAGGGCTCGAACACCGGGTCGCCGAAATCGTTGGTCTTGATGTTCTGCGCGAGGAAGGCGACCTTGCCCTTGAAGTCCTTGTCGACGATCTCCTTGACGCGGTCCGCGCCGAGGGTCATTTCCCAGTGCGGTGTCATCACATCGACGCCAAGCGCCAGCGCCGCATCGACCATGTCCTGGCCCTTGGTCCACAGCGCGGTGGCCGAGCCCTGCCAGGTGTCGCCGCCATCGAGCAGCAGCGCGCCTGGACGGTCGGCCTTCAGGCGTTTGACCAGCGTGGCCAGGTGCGCAAATCCGCCGACCTTGCCGTAGCGGCGCGCGGCGTCGTTGAAATCGAGGTAGGTGAACGCGTGCGCCTGTGGCGTGCCGGGGCGGATGCCGTAGTGGCGCAACAACGCGTCGCCGACCAGGTGCGGCGCCTTGCCGGCATAGTCGCCGATGCCAAGGTTGACGTTGGGTTCGCGGAAATACACCGGCCGCAGCTGCGCATGGCAGTCGGTGAAATGCAGCAGGTGGACATTGCCGAAGCGCGGCAGGTCGTACATCGCGTCGGCGGCCTGCGCGGCGTGCGCGTCTTGAAGGGGGAACGTCATGCCGCCGGCACTGGCGATGGCCAGCACCTGCAGGAACTCGCGTCGGTCCATGTCTCTTCCTGTGGATTGTGCGTACCGGTCGGCCCGTGGCGTCCGGCACCGCCTGGCTATGGCTTGGCGTACCGCTCCAGCGCCGCCACCTCGTCTTCAAGCATCTCGCCCACTTCCTTCTGCACCACGCGCCCGCGTGCATCGATCACGTACAGTTCGGGCAGCCCCTTGCGCTCGCCGAACACGGCCTGCAGCGCGGCGGAGTCCATCGTCGCCGGGAAGGTGTAGCCGCGCTTCTTCATGTACCCGGCGGCTTCACGCGGGTCTTTGTCGATGCTGATGGCGAGCACCTGCAGCGGTGTGCCGCGCGTGCGTTCATGGAGCTTCTGCAGGCGCGGGTTCTGCATCGCGCAGAACGGGCACCAGGAGGCCCAGTACTCGACCACCAGCGGCTTGCCGGCCAAAGCCGCGGCGCTGAGCGTGCGGCCGTCGAGCGTCCGCACGTCGGGCAGTCGCACGGTGTCGCCCACTTCCAGCGCGGCCGCACCGCCGGCCGCGCCGGCCAGGCTGAAGGCCAGCAGCCAGCGCAGCAGCAGGGCAGGCGCGCGCATCGGGCTTATTGGTTGACCGGCGAGGCCGGGTCCAGCAGCAGTGCCATCACGTCGCGGATCTGGGCTTCGGTCAGGATGCCCTTGTGGCCGAAGCGCGGCATGTTGGAGCAGGCGGCGTAGGCGCTGGAATCCCAGATCTTGCCCCAGGTGTACTTGATGACTTCCTGCGAGTTGCCGCGCAGCTTGCCGTACTGGTACAGCGACGGGCCGATATTGCCGAACGAGATCTCGGCCTTGGTCATCTGGTGGCAGGCGTAGCAGTTGCCGCCGTTGGTGCCACCGACCTGGTCGGTGAACTGCATGCCGCGACCGTTCTGGGCGATCTTCTCGCCCTCCTTCCAGTCGCCCAGCCAGTTGCTGTCGCCCGGGTATTTCACCTGCCTGAGCTCGGCGGCCTCGATCTTCTTGGCAACCTTCTCGGGCACCTTGGTGCGGTCCGGGTACTCGCTGCAAGCCTGCTGCATGCCGTCCTGGTTGAGCACGCCTTCGACCGTGACCGGCCCCCTGGACGAGAACGAGTCCTCGATCAGGTGCTTCATGTCGGCGCCGCTGACTGCGGCGGGCTTGCCCTTGGCAGGGCGCGCCTTGGTGGTGGTGTCCTGCGCATGGGCGCCCGTTGCCAGCAGGGTGGCCAGGGCCGCGATGGCCAGCGCCTTGTTCTGTCGTTGCATGTTGTCTCTCCCGTACCGGTCAGCGCTTCATTGCCGGGCCATCGTAGGTCCCGCCGTTGGCGTTCTTCGCCAGGAACATGGTCAGCGCGGTGATCACGTCCGAGCCATAGGCGGGTTCGGGAAAGCGCTGCTGGCGCAGGCAGTCGTACAGGCGATGCTGCATCGAGCGGACCTCGCCCTGCGAAACGCGGTAGGCGGGCCAGGTGGTGTAGGCCGCCTGCGCCCCCTTCTCAGTCAGCAGGTTGGGCAGGTCCTGCAGGCGGATGCGCTGGCCGTCCACCGCGTGGCAGGTGGCGCAGGCAAAGTCATAGGCGCCGCCGCGGTAGAAGAACATCTTCTGCCCGAGCGCGTAGGTGCGCTTCTCTTCCGGATGGTTGAGCTGCACGTTCATCTTCACGCCGCGCGACTCGCCGGTCAGGTAGGCCACCAGCCGCTCGATCTCGGACGGCTTGCCCGAGGCCGAAAACGGGTTCTTTGTCGCCTCTTCCTTAGTGAGCCCTTGCAGCGTCACGCGGCAGTACGCCAGCCGCTGCTCCAGGTCCATCACCTTGTTGGCATCCTTGAAGTAGCGCGGCAGCTCGGCATAGGCGCCCTTGGTCACGCCCGGACCCTTGCCCAGGTCGCACTGTTCGAGCGAGACGTTCTTCGGGCCGGCGGGCTTTTTCCACAGCTCTTCGCCGGCCGCTTCCCACAGCTCGGCGGGATTGCCTTCGGCCAGCATCTGGCGGTACTTGGCGATTTCGTCGGCGGTGCTGCCCTGCGCATGCACGGCGGCAGCACCGGCCACAGCGGCGGTGGCGGCCGCGGCCAGCGCGGCGCGCCGGCCCAGGCTTCGGATGGTGTTCATGGGGCTTCTCCTCGCGGCCTCGCCGTGGCGGGCCGTTTTCTCTTGTGTTGAGGTCAGCTGCGCCTGCCCGGCTCAGGGCTTGATATAGGCGTAGCCTTCCTCGGCCTGCAGGCGGGCGATTTCCACCACGCCGGCCTGTACCACCTTTGCTTCCATCAACAGGCTCGATTCAGCGATCTTGCGTGCGGTCAGCGTGTTGCGGCACACGCGGAACTCCACGCCGGCCGATGCCAGCGCGCCCACCGGGGCGTCAAACGTATTGCCGCGCGCATCCTTGGCGCCTTCGACCAGGAAATCGACGCCGTAGCCGAACGCGACCACCACGATCTTCGTCCCCGGCGCACCGTTCAGGTGGTTGCGCAGGTTGCCCATGGCGCGCACCGCCTGGTCGACGCCTTCCGACAGCTGGTACACCACCTTGATGCGCCCGCCCTTGCCTGCAGCCGGCGCAGCCTGGGCCGCGGCCTTAGCCGACAGGCCGATGGCGGCCAGCGCCGCCGATGCTCGAATAAATGCTCGCCGCATAGTGTTCCTTCCGGCCGGGTCCGTCCTGGCCGCAGCGCCCGTCGCGCGGCCCGTCCCGGCATCCGACCCGAACCTTAGCAGAGGACGGCGGGCGCTGCCGGGGCCGGCGCGATCGGCGCCTGGCCCGCGACGATCAGGCGATGGTCGCTTCGTCGGTACGCTTGTCGCCGCGGTTGTCGATCCAGGTCACGGTAACCTTGTCACCCTTGGCGCCGCCCTTGAACTTGAAGTTCAGGAACGGGTCCTTCGACACCGCCGGGCCGAACTGGGCGCGGAACACTTCCTTGCCCTTGCACTGGGCGGTCACGGTCTGGATATGCCAGGCCGGCACGAGCTTGCCGGACGCGTCCTTGCGCTGGCCGGTTTCCATGTCGTGCTTCATGAGGATCTTGACGTCTACCACGCCGCCGTTTTCGGTGGCGCGTACGCGCATCGGGTCTGCCATATGGTTCTCCTGTTGCAGTGTTGGCGGGAAATCTCGGGTCGGGATGGGTTCAGCGGCGTCAGCCGCCGCAGCCGCCCAGCGTGACCTTGATTTCCTTCGATGCCACGTACCACTTGCCGCCGGCCTTGACCGCGGCGTGCACGACCGAGGTCTGGCCCATCTTCACGCGCGTGGAGACGAACGGCTCGGTGCCGGCCGGGATGACGAAGTCGGCGGCCAGCGTGTTGGGGTTCTTCTCGACCAGGATCGCGATCTGCTCGGTATCCGGGATGGTGCTGGTCACGGCCACCGGCACCACGGCGCCGTTCTCGGCGATATCGGGGGCGGTGAAGGTGATGGCGGTGCTTTTCTCGGTGCCGCTGCCGCCGAGTGCCTTGATCACGTCGGCAACGCTCTTGCCGTCAAAGGCGTTCTTGTTCCACTCGGCCGCCTGCGCTTCGCTGATCAGGCCGGTGGCGGCCATCAGCGACAGGACAGCGGTGACCCGCAGCACTTCTCGTCGTTTTGAATTCATTGCATGCTCTCCGGCTACTCCGTTCCAGTCCGTCAATGACCGCTTCGGCTGTACTTCTGGTGTTCTTTCTGGTGTTCTTGCTTGCGGCCGGTACATTGCCGGCCGCTGGTCTGTACAGGTCGTGCGGCATTCACCGTCCGGCCTTGCTGCATCGGCGGAACACCCGCCAGGGCGGTAAGGCTTACTTGGCGGGGGCGCCTGCCAGCACCCATTCGACCACCGTCTTCAGGTCGCCGTCGCTGATGGCGGCATTAGCCGGCATCGGCACCGGACCCCAGACGCCCGAGCCACCGCTCTTGACCTTCTTGGTCAGGGTCGCCAGGGCATTCTTGTCGCCCTTGTACTTGGTCGCCACTTCCTTGTAGGAAGGACCGACCAGCTTCTTGTCGACCTGGTGGCAACCCATGCAGGCGTTCTTGTTGGCGATCTCCTGTGCCTTGGCGGCATCGACCGCGTGGGCCGATGCGGCGGCGCCGAGCATCAGCGCTGCGATGACAAACTGCTTCATTGTTAAGCTCTCCAAGCTCTGTAAAGCCGTGGGGACGGCAAAGGCCGCCAGGCAAACACTGCAAAAAACTGCCTCGCGGCACACACTGGCCGCCGCCTGGGGGCACTGCGGCGGCCAGCCCGCTATTTTGCCTCAAGAATCCAGCCCACCATGGCCTGTACGTCCGAATCGGGGATCTGCGGCTGCGGCGGCATCGGCACGCTGCCCCAGGCGCCCTGCCCGCCCGCCTTGACCTTGCGCGCCAGCGCGGCATGGGCGTCCTGGCCCTTGTACTTGCCGGCGATGTCGGCGAATGACGGTCCCACCAGCTTCTTGTCCATCGCATGGCAGGCAACGCACTGGTATTGGCTGGCCAGGCGCGCGCCGGGCGCTGCCGGCGCTGATGCGTCGGACGCGCCACTTGCCGGCACCGCGACCCGCGCCGCCACGCCGCGCACCGGTCCGAAGATGCGCTGCTGCCGCGCCAGGTCGCCATGGGCATCGCGGGCGTAGTCCGGCATCGACGAGGCGATCGCCACCCGGTCCGCACAATGCTTCATGCAGGCGACGTTGCGCGTGTCCGGCCGCCCGCGCCCCGGCCACAGGCCGTGGTCGGTGGTCATGCCGTCGCGGTTGGGCATGCGCCGCTGAACCGCGGCGATATTGGCGTCCGACAGCGTGAAGTCCGCCGGCACGATCTCTCCCAGGTGCAGCAGGTAGGCGGTAACCGCGTAGACCTCGTCGGCGCCCAGGCTCTTGGGGGCGTTCCACGGCATGGCGCGGTGGATGTAGTCCCACAGCGTGCTGACGGTGCTGACCTTCATCAGCGTGGTGCGGTAGGGCTGGTTGCCGGTCATGGCCGCCACCCGGCCGCGCTTGATGTCCTCCGCGGTGGTGCCGCCCACCAGGGGCGTGAACACCTCGTTGGATTCGCCGAAGTCGCCGTGGCACGACGCGCACTTGCCGTCCCAGATCGTCTGCCCTTGTGCCACCGTGCCGCTACCCTTGGGCAGTCCCTTGAAATCCGGGCGCACGTCGATATCCCATGCGGTCACTTCGGCGGTGGTGGCAGTGCGGCCGAGTGCCGCACGGGCGTCAGCCGTTCCCGCCCACGCCGGGGCGGCAAGGGCAGCCGACAGCATCAGCGCGGCAAGGGTCCGGCGCTCAGCCCACATGGACATTGGACACCTCGCCGCCTGCCGCCACCTGCCAGCTCTGGATGGCATTGTTGTGATAGATCGAGCGGGTGCCGCGCACCGCGCGCAGTTGCGCCAGCCTGGGCTGCACGTAGCCGGTCTCGTCGATGGCACGGCTTTGCAGGATGGCCGGGGCGCCGTCCCAGACCCAGTCGAGGTTGAAGCGCGTCAGGCATTTGGACAACACCGGCGACTCCAGCCGCGCGGTGCGCCAGTTGCGCCCGCCGTCGGTCGAGACATCGACCCGCTTGATACTCCCGCGCCCGGACCACGCCAGCCCGCTGATGTTGTAGAAGCCCTTGCCTACCAGCTGCTGCCCCCCGGAGGGCGTGGTGATGACCGATTTGCACTCCTGGATCGAGGTGTACTGGCGCAGCCTGCCGTCCGGCATCATGTCCACGTAGTGGATGGTCTCGTCCTTGGCGTTCCACGGCTGGTCGCCCAGCTCCAGCCGACGCAGCCACTTGACCCACGACACGCCCTGCACGCCCGGCACCACCAGCCGCAGCGGGTAGCCGTTCTCGGGACGCAGCATCTCGCCGTTCATACCCCAGGCGACGATGATCTCGTCGGCCAGCGCCATCGGGATGGTGCGCGTCATCGACGAGCCATCGCCGCCTTCGGCCAGCAGGTAGTGCCCACGGCGCAAGTCGGCGCCGGCATCGTCCAACAGTACCCGCAGCGGCACGCCAGTGAACTCGCAGCACGACAGCATGCCGTGGGTGTACTGCACCGTCGGCACGGCCACGTTACCCCACTCCATGCCGGTATTGGCGCCGCATTCGATGAAATGCATCCGCGACACTGCCGGAAGGCGCATCAGGTCGTCCATGGTGTAGACGCGCGGCGCGCGCACCAGGCCGTTGATCATCAGGCGGTGGCGGGCGGGGTCGATATCGTGCCAGCCCTGGTGGTGGCGCTCGAAGTGCAGGCCGTTGGGGGTGATGATGCCGAAGAAGCCCTGCAGCGGCGCAAAGGCGACGGAGGCAGCGGAAACGCGTGTCAGGCCCGGCGACTCGCGCCGCACCAGGTTCTGCTCATGCACGGACGGCTGACCGTACGGCCGTGCCGCGACCGGCTGGCCGAGCGAGGTGGCCCACGGCTGCGGCTGCAGGATGGCGGGATCGCCATCGGCGGCCAGCGCGCGCCGTCCCGCGGCGGCGGCGGCAACACCGGCCGCCGCGCCGAGGAAGCTCTTGCGCAGGAAATCGCGCCGCGGCGCGTCCAGGCCGTGCCGGCCGATATCCTGCGCCAGCGATGCGCTGACGAAGTGCTGGGGCGCGGGCACGATGCGCCCGGGCCGGTTCCGTTCCTGCAATGCCGTCTCCTCCGGCTGGCTCGCCCTGGACCGTCGGCGGCCGCCTGTTATCGGTCAGCCGTGCCGTGGCGCAGCTGCCAGCGATTGGCCGGAAGAGCCGGAATGCGCGCGTTCAGCTTGCGGTGCGACGCCGGCGCGGCGACGGTTCGGGCGCGGGCTGCGCCATGAAACGGTCGACCGCGTTGGAGGGCAAGGCGTTGTCCTCCAGCCGGCTCGCCACCTGCACGCACACCGTGCGGCACAGCTCGATCACGCTTTCGTCCGCAATGGCGTAGAACACCAGGTTCGCCTCCTTGCGGCGCGACAGCACGCCCGAGCGGTACATCGCGTTGAGATGCCGCGACACGTTGGTCTGCGACGAACCCACCGTCTCGACCACCGTGCTGACCGGCTTCTCGCCATCGCACAAGGCGTGCAGGATCTTCAGCCGCGTCGGCTCCGCCAACAGGCTGAAGTAGCCCGATACCTTCTCGAATACGCGATCCAGCTCTTCCATGCCGTCCAATATATTCGTATATGCGTGAATGCGCATATAGTGTTTACCCAATGATGCAGAACAGCATGATTGTGCCGGCGACGGATCTTGCGCACCAACCATGGTTTGCCAGCGTTGCTGGTCCGGCTCAGCGCCGCACCAGCGCCCTGCCCGCCCACAGACGCTGGCCGAACACGTTGAGCAGCAGCCCCACCATGACCACCGCCGCCCCCGCCCATTGCGCACCGGACAGGTCCTCGCCCAGCAGCACGTGGGCCGACACCAGCCCCACCACCGGCACCAGCAGCGTCAGCGGCGCCACCTGGCTGGCCGGGTAGCGCGTCAGCAGCCGGCCCCACATGGTGTAGCCGAACACGGTCGCGGCAAAGGCCAGGTACAGCACCGCGAACACACCCATGCCGGACACATGGGTGACGCTCTGCACGATGCGCGCCGGCCCTTCCACCCACAGCGACAGCAGCGCGAACGGCACGATCGGGATCAGCGCGCCCCAGATCACCAGCCCCAGCAGGTCCACCGGCCCGATCTTCTTGCTGACGATATTGCCACTGGCCCAGCAGAACGCCGCGCACAGCGTCAGCACGAAGCCGGCCACGCTCATGCCGCCGGCACTGGCGGCGGCGCCGGAGCCGATCAGTGCCAGCCCGGCCGCCGCGACCGCCATGCCGGCGATGTTGTGCCAGCGCACCGGCTCGCCCAGCCACAGCGCGGCGATCGCCAGCGTGAAGAAGGCCTGCGATTGCAGCACGAGCGAGGCCAGCCCGGCCGGCATGCCAACCGCCATCGCGTAGAACAGGAAGGCGAACTGGCCCAGGCTGATGGTCACGCCGTAAGCGAGCAGGAGGCGCCAGGGCACGCGCGGACGCGGCACGAAGAAGATCGCGGGAAAGGCCACCAGAAGGAAGCGCAGCGCGCCCAGCAGCATCGGCGGCACGCCCGCCAGCCCGACCTTGATCACGACGAAGTTGACGCCCCAGACGCAGACGATGGCGAGGGCGAGGAGGCGGTCTCTGGCTTGCATGGGGGCGGCGCGGGGCTGGTCGCGGAATCGAACGAAGCCCGTAGGGTAGCAGCCGGGCGCGCCAGGCGCCTGGCAAGTTTTTGCGATCCTCCCGGCACGACTGGCGCTGCCGGACCGCCCCGACGGCGCCGCTAGCCCAGCATCTCCGCCCAGATGCTCCTGGCCCAGGCGAGCGCGTAGTCGCCTTCCAGGATGTTCGGCGCCTCCGACAGCCCGCCCGAGCCCGGCACCGTCAGCATGGTCTTCTGCGCGGCGTCGTAGCGGTGCACGCTGGCCACATGCACGGCCTCGCGATCCGAGGTGAAGCTGTAGCAGGTGTTGTTATAGAGCGGCTGCGGGTCCGGTGCGCGGCCTGACAGCAGTGCCACCATGGCGGCGGCGGCCACCTTGCCGTGCTGGTTGGCCATATGGCCGGACTTGGGCATCAGCGGCGCAATCTGGATGGCATCGCCGATCACGTGGATATTCGGCGCCGCGCGCGACTCGAAGCTGACGAAGTCCACCTCGCACCACTTGCCGTTGGCCGTCGCCAGCCCGGCCGACACTGCGATCGCGCCGGCGCGCTGCGGGGGCAGCACGTTGAGCACATCCGCCCGCTCGTCGTCCTGCACCTCGAACTTGAGCGTGCGCGTGGCGGGATCGACATCGACTGTGTTGTACTGCGGCCGGTATTCGACCATGCCCTTGTACTGTGAGGCCCAAACCTGCCGGAACAACCCCGCCTTGGAGGTAATGTCCGGGTTCGCGTCGAGGATCAGCACCTTGCTGCGCGGCTTGTGCTGCCTGAAATAATGCGCCACCTGGCAGGCGCGCTCGTACGGGCCCGGCGGGCAGCGGTACGGCGCCAGCGGGATGGTGATGGCGTAGGTGCCGCCGTCGGGCATGGCCTCGAGCTGGCGGCGCAGCGCCACGGTCTGCGGGCCGGCCTTCCAGGCGTGCAGCACCTGGTCGCCGCCGGGCTGCTTCAGCCCGGGCAGCGCGTCGCTCATCATGTCGACGCCGGGCGACAGCAGCAGGCGGTCATACGGCAGCGTGGTGCCGCCCGCGAGCCGCACGGTGCGCTTTGCCGGATCGATGGCGACGGCGGTGTCGCGCACCAGCTTCACGCCATGGCGGCGCACCAGCGCGTCGTACGGCAGCGTGAGGTCGGCCAGTTGGCGGCTGCCGCCGATCACCAGGTTCGACAGCGGGCAGGAAATAAAGGCCGGATTGGGTTCGACCAGCGTCACCTCGATGGCCTGGCCGCTCCACTCCCGCAGGTAGCGCGCCGCGGTCGCGCCGCCATAGCCGCCGCCGACCACGACCACCTTTGCCGGCGCCGCAGCCCGGGCCGCCTGGGCCGCCCCAATGCCGACCGAACCCAGTACTGCGGCGCCCGTGGCGCCCAGGAAGCTTCGTCTTTGCATTGCCGGTCCCCTTTCAGCGCACCGCGGCGAACCACGCCGCGATGGTGGCGATCTGCTCGTCGTCGTAACCCTTGGCGATCTGGTGCATCACCGTGGCCGGCCGCGTGCCGGCCCTGAACGCCTGCATCTGTGTCACCAGTTCGGCCGCCGGGCGGCCCGCCAGCGACGGGATCGGGCTGCCGGCCGGCGCGCGCCCGGCGGGGCCATGGCAGCTGGTGCAGGCGGCGGCCTGGTTGCGGGCGCGCAGCGCGGCTTCGGTGGATGGGACAGCTGCCGCAGCATCTGCGGCCAGCGCCGGCTGGGCGCCGCACAGCGCCGATGCCAGCAGCGCCAGCCGCACGAACACAGCGGGCCGGGGAATTGTTGTCATTGGTCTCGCTCCGTGTGGGGCCGGCGCGGGGATCCGCTTGGGGGCGGCCGGCGTGGCAACCGTATCACAACGGGCGGGAATGGTGTGCGGCGAAAACCGCAGAAGGACGAGCGGCGCCCGCATGAGCGGGCGCCGTCGAGACCGGGCCGGAACTGGCCCTGGTGCTCAGGGCAGGTTGCGCCCCGGGGGCAGCGTCACCGGCGAGGCCACCGGCGCGGTGACCGGGCTGGCCGTGGCCGCCGCGTCGGTGCCCGCCGGCGCGTCGATCGGACCGCCGACGCCCGGCACCGACTGCACTGGCGCCGGCGTGCCGATATTGCCGGCACTGCTGTCAGGCGACGGGTTCTGCGCGGTCGAGGCCGCGTCCAGGCGCGCGCGCTCAGTATCGTTGACGTAGTCGAAGGCCTTGACCACCTTGGTCACGCCCGAAGCGTTGCGCGCCACGTCGGTGGCACGATCGCCCTCGGCGGTGGTGACCACGCCCAGCAGGTAGACCACGCTCTTCTCGGTGGTGATCTTGATCGAGTTCGACGGCACGCCTTCCGCGGTCATCAGCAGCGTCTTGACCTTGCTGGTCAGGTAGGCGTCCTGGCTCTGGGTCATGAAGCCCGGCGAGCTGACGACCTCCAGCTCGTTGATCACCACGCGCGCATTGGGCAGGCCGCGCACATATTGCTCGACCTGCTGCCTGACGTTGTCGTTGCTGGCTTCGCCAGTCAGCAGCACTTTGCGGTTGAACACGGTCACGTTGACGCGTGCCTGGCCGCTGTAGCGCGAGTTGATGGTGTTCTCGGCCTCGAGCTGCAGGCCGCGGTCCACGGTCTGGGTGGCGGTGGGCCGGCGGTCGGTGGCCATGGCCACGCCGGTCCCCATGGCGCCGGCGATCACCGGGAAGCAGCCGGCGAGCTGCGTGGCCGAGACCAGTACGGCGGCCGCGGCCAGCGCGGCGCGCGCCAGGCGCGGGGTGCGGGCAGGATGGCGCGCGCCGGCGCCGTTCCGGGAGTCATGCGTAGTGGGCAGAGTCGTCATGCGGTCCTTGCTATGGCTGGATGTTGGGAATGGGCGGATGTGCGGATCAGCGGGATCAGGCTTCCCCGAGCAATGCCGCGTCGATGCCGTCGCACAGGCAGTGCAGGGTCAGCAGGTGCACTTCCTGGATGCGCGCGGTGCGCTCGCTGGGCACGCACAGGTGGATATCGAACTCGTCGAGCAGGCCGCCAATGACGCCGCCACCCTTGCCGGTCAGCGCGATGACGGCCATCTCGCGCTGGCGTGCGGCCTCGATGGCGGCGATCACGTTGGCCGAGTTGCCCGAGGTGGAGATCGCCAGCAGGATGTCGCCGGGCAAGCCGAGCGCCTCGACCTGCTTGGAAAACACCTTGCTGAAGTCATAGTCGTTGCCGATCGCGGTCAGGATCGAGCTGTCGGTGGTCAGCGCAAGCGCCGCCAGGCCCGGCCGTTCGCGTTCGAAGCGCCCGACCAGCTCGGCCGCGAAGTGCTGCGCGTCGGCCGCCGAGCCGCCGTTGCCGCAGGCCAGGATCTTGTTGCCGCTGGTCAGCGCGCCGACCATGCGTTCCACGGCGGCGTCGATATAGGGGGCCATCACCGCCGCGGCCTGTCGCTTGGTCTCGGCACTGTCTAGGAATTGTTGCTGGATACTGTCGATACTCATGGCTCTGTGGCCTTTTTCATTGCCGATGCGGCGCGGGGGCGCCCGCCTATCGTGCGGTCGCGATAGCGCGCATTATGAACCAGCCCCGGCGGCATCCAGGTCAAAGGCGTGCTGCAGCCAGTCCAGCCGGCCCGGTTCCAGCGCCACCACCTCGAAGCGGCACGGCGGCGCCTGCGCCAGCGTCGCCAGGTAGTGCGCCCCCGCCAGCAGCACGCGGCGCTGCTTGGCGGGCGTCACGCTGGCGGCCGCCCCGCCAAAGCCCCTGCCGCTGCGCTGGCGCACCTGCACGAACACCAGCGTGCCGTCCGGCGCGCGCATCACCAGGTCGATCTCGCCGCCTTTGCAGCGATAATTGCGAACCACGGGCTCCAGGCCCTGGCGCCGCAGGTGTGCCAGCGCCCGGTCTTCGGCCCGCGCCCCGCGCGCCTGCGTGGTGGATTTGAATGGTTGCATCAACGGAAGTTCTCAATGAGTGACTGGATCTCGCTGGCGGCCAGCCAGTCGTACCCGGGCGGCACGCTGTATGTCGTGGCCACGCCCATCGGCAACGTCGCGGACCTGTCGCTGCGGGCCCTGCACGTGCTCGGCCTGGCCGATGCCGTGGCCTGCGAAGACACCCGCAATACCGGCCAGCTGCTGTCGCGCGTCGGCCTGCAGCGGCCGCTGGTGGCCGTGCACGAGCACAACGAGCGCGAAGCCGCCGGCCGCATCGTGGCGCGGCTGGCCGCGGGCGAGCGCATCGCCTACGTCTCCGATGCGGGCACGCCCGGCATCTCCGATCCCGGCGCACGCCTGGTCGAGGCGGTGCGCGCCGCCGGCCACCTGGTGGTGCCCCTGCCCGGGCCCAGCGCCGCGGTCGCCGCGTTGTCGGTGGCCGGCGAGATGCTCGACGCCGGCGAGGGCCGCTTCACCTTCGTCGGCTTCCTGCCGAGCAAGCCCAAGGCACGCGCCGAATCCATCGCCCGGCTGGCGGCGCTGGACCACGCCTGGGTCTGCTATGAGGCACCGCACCGGATCGCCGACACACTGGCCGCGTTGGCCGCCGGCCTGCCGGGCGAGCGCCGCCTGCTGGTCGGGCGCGAGCTGACCAAGCTGTTCGAGGACATTGCCGTGCTGCCCGTGGCGCAGGCGCCGGCCTGGTTGGCGGCCGACCCGAACCGGGCCAAGGGGGAGTTCGTGCTGGTCGTGGAAGGCGCTGGCGCCGCCGCTGCCGCGGATGGACAGCCGGATGCCGAAGCGCAACGTGTACTGGGGCTGCTGCTGGCTGAGTTGCCGGCCAAGCGCGCCGCCAAGCTGGCAGCGGCGATCACGGGCGCGGGCACCGATGCGCTCTACCAGCTGGCGCTGGCGCAACGCGCCGGCGACGCCGAGGATTGAAGCGGCCCGGGCATGATCCCGGGCTGGGAGAGAGGAAAGTAACGGAGAGGTGTCAGCGCGCGGTGGCATGCATCGGCGCTGGAGTCGTCAGCGGCGCTTGCGCTTGACCGTCTTGCCGCTGGCCTTGGTCGACTTGCTCGCCTTGGCGGGCGCCAGCGAGTTGGCCAGTTCCGGCACGGACACGTCGTCGTCGCCGCTGCCATCGCCGGATTCAGTGCCGCCGGCATCCACCTGCGGGCCCAGCGCGGCCACTTCGGTGCGCGTCAGGCGGCGGATTTCCACCTGGGTGGCGCCGCGCTCGACAAAGCCCAGCCGGCGCGCGGCGCCCATGGACACGTCCAGCACGCGGTTGCCGTGGTACGGCCCGCGGTCATTGATCCGCAGCACCGCCACCTTGTTGTTGCGCAGGTTGCGCACCAGCACCCAGCTGTCGAGCGGCAACGACGGGTGGGCGGCGGTCATGGCGCGCATGTTGAAGCGCTCGCCGTTGGCGGTCTTGCGGCCGTGGAAGCCCTTGCCATACCACGACGCGACGCCGCGCTGCTCGAAGGTGCCGATGTCGGCACGCAGGCCGTCCAGCGAACTGCCGCTGCGGCTGTCGTCCGGGTCATAGCCGAACAGGTTCCAGCTGCCGTTGTCATTATTACGCGCAGACTTGCCGCCGTCGGGCTTGGCGGCGTTCTTTGCTGCCGCGCGCGTGGGCACCGCGCCGGAGGTGCCGGCGCTGGCCGCGTCGTCGCCCTCGGGGGGCGTGGCACAAGCGGCCAGCACCAGGGCACATGCGGTGCATGTCCCGAGCTTGGCCAGCCGTTGCCAGCGCTTGGTGAGGGCGGAGATCCTTAGCATGGGCGCGAGTCTAACATCGACTATTGCGGACTATGGCTTTCATTTTGTTACGAAATCTGTACGATTTCGCACCAACGGGTGCTATCTGCCCGGAATCCCGCATGTGGCAAGGGATTGCGGCCGATCACCTGTTCCGGCAGGCGCGAAACTAATAAGTCACATTGGCGATAGCGCGGCGGTGTCCCGGCCGCCCGGCGCTACAATGCATGGCACTGGTCCGCCGTGCGCTCGGGCCAATCCGGCGCGCCCCTCAGAAGGCGCCAGGATCACAAAAACACATCCATGAAAGTCCTGCTTATCCCCGTTACGCCCTTCCAGCAAAACTGCTCGCTGCTAATTGATGAAAGCACCAATCGTGCCGCCGTCTGTGATCCCGGCGGCGACCTGGAACGCATCCGCGAGGCGGTCAGGGAACAAGGCGTCACGCTGGAAAAGATCTTCCTGACGCACGGCCATGTCGACCACTGCGCGGGCGCCGCGGCACTGTCGCGCGAGTTCGGCATCCCGATCGAAGGCCCGCAGCAGGACGAACGCTTCTGGATCGAGCAGCTGCCCGAGCAGACGCGTCGCTTCGGATTCGGCCAGGCCGAGGCCTTCGAGCCCGACCGCTGGCTGGAGAACGGCGACACCGTGCAGTTCGGCAACGAAATCCTGGAGGTCTACCACTGCCCCGGCCACACGCCCGGCCACGTGGTGTTCTTCTCGCGCGGCAACCGGCTGGCGGTGGTGGGCGACGTGCTGTTCGCCGGCTCGATCGGCCGCACCGACTTCCCGCGCGGCAACCACGCCGACCTGATCCGCTCGATCCGCACGCGGCTGTGGCCGCTGGGCGAGGACGTGACCTTCATCCCCGGCCACGGACCCGTCTCAACCTTTGGCGAAGAGCGCCGCAACAACCCGTTCGTAGCCGACCACCTGATCGACGTGGGCTGAGCGCCATGGCCAAGCGACAGGCGCCCGACACCCGCCCGGAGATCTACGTCAGCACCGACGTGGAGGCCGACGGCCCGATCCCGGGCCCGCATTCGATGCTGTCGTTCGCCTCGGCGGCGATGCTGGCGGACAAGACCGTGGTCGGCACCTTCTCGGCCAACCTGGAAACGCTGCCCGGCGCCGCCGGCCACCCGGTGCAGATGCAGTGGTGGCAAACCCAGCCCGAAGCCTGGAGCGCCTGCCGGCGCGACCTGCAGCGCCCCGAGGACGCCATGGTGCGCTACGTCGAATGGGTCGAGAGCCTGCCCGGCAAGCCGGTCTTCGTGGCCTTTCCGGCCGGTTTCGATTTCACCTGGATGTTCTGGTACATGATGCGTTTTGCCGGGCGTTCGCCCTTTGGCTGGGCGGCGCTGGATATCAAGACGCTGGGCTTCGCGCTGACCGGGCGGCCCTACCGCAGGACGGTCAAGGCAGCCTTCCCGGCCGGATGGCTGGACCCGCTGCCGCATACCCACGTGGCGCTGGACGATGCGCTGGAGCAAGGCGCGCTGTTCTGCAACATGCTGGCGACATTGCGCGAACGCGAGGCCGCGATGGCGGCCCCGGGGCCCGGCAGTGCCGACGAGGCAAGCGAGCCGTCACCCCCGCCAGCGCAGTCCTGAACCTGCCGCTGCGCCGCAGCATGCATGGCGGCACGTCCTTTGCAGACTGCGCCTCGCATCCGACCTCATCCCGCCTATATTAGAAGTGGATATGGCGCACCGGGCGAAACGAGCCAACAGACTATCCGGCGCAATCGCGCAACCCCGCCATATACCGTCTGACCCATGTTGCCCGGTCCGCGCGGCGCCTGCCGAGGAGGTGTCGATCATGCGTTTTCCTACCGACCTGCACTTGAGAGACCTGGCCGGCCGGATCCACTGGCCGCATGCCACGCGCGGCGCCACGCCCATTACCCATCGACACACCTCGGATGAGGACGCCGAAGTCGCCAAGGCAACGTTGTACGTCAGCACGGTGACGCTGGTGGTGCTGCTGGTCGTGCTGGCGGCCATCGCTTTCGGTCAGGAGGCCATGCACTGGCTGGGTGTTCATTAGACGACCCGCCTGAAGCAGTTTGTCTCGCAGACCGGCCGGCCCCCACAGTCCGTGGGGGCCGGTTCTATTCCGGGGCCGCGCTTGACAAGGGTCAGGCCAGCAGTTGGGTCACGTTCTCGGGCGGCCGGCCGATCGCGGCGCGGCGGTTGCGCACCACAACCGGGCGCTGCAGCAGGATCGGGTTGTCGGCCACGGCGGCCAGCAGTTCGGCGTCGGTCAGGCCGGGGTCGTCCAGGCCCAGTTCAGCGTACGGCGCCTCGTTGTCGCGCAGCATCTCGCGCACCGGCACGCCCAGCATGGTGTGGAGCTGGCGCAGCGTGGACAGCGACGGCGGGTGCTTCAGGTACTCCACGATTTCCACCGGTTCGCCCAGCCTTTCGGCGGCGGCTTCGACCAGGGCCAGCGTCTCGCGCGACTTGGAGCAGCGGGGGTTGTGGTAGATCGTGATCATGGCAGGTCCTTTCTTGTCCTTTCTGGTCATTATCGTGCCCCGGACTGGGGCGTCGGCACTAATGCGGTGCAAATCAAACCGCACTATATACAAGACACCGGCGATCGCGCAGGGGTAGGTACGATCATGTGTCCGGCACGCATCCTGCGTTGCCCCAATTCCTTGCTTCCGGCCAGCCGAGCCTGCCTTTTCCGATGACCTCCGCCACCGCTTCCACCAGTCCCGCAGACCGCACCACCGCGCCCAAATCGTTCTCGCTGCGCGACGCTACCCCCGCCGACGTTCCTGCCATCCACGCCATCTACGCGCACCACGTACTGCACGGCCGCGCCTCGTTCGAAGAGGTGCCGCCCACGCTCGACGACATGCAGCGGCGCTTTGCCGAGGTGCAGTGCAAGGGACTGCCCTATCTGGTCGCCGAACGCGAGGGCGAGGTGCTGGGCTACGCCTATGCCTCGTCGTACCGCACTCGCAGCGCCTACCGTTTTGCCATCGAGGACTCGATCTATATTGACCACCGCCGCGTCGGCGAAGGCCTGGGCCAGGCGCTGCTCGCTGAACTGATCGCGCGGTGCGAGACCGGGCCGTGGCGCCAGATGGTCGCCGTGATCGCCTGCACCGCCGGCGGCGAGGGTGCCGGCTCGCTGGCCGTGCATGAACGGCTGGGTTTTCGCACCGTAGGCCGGCTGGAGGCGGCGGGTTTCAAGCATGGCCAGTGGATCGATACGGTGCTGATGCAGCGGGTGCTGGGGGCGGGGGCGAATACCCTGCCGGAGTAGGCAGAATCGGCCTCCGCGAGTACGGCCTCGCAGATCATTGCGGTGCTGATGCGCGAGTACCCGTCGGGCGCGAGGTGAGCGGAGCAGCATCACTGTCTGATCGACCATCCAACAAAAAGACGCCACGGACCCTCCGTGGCGTCTTTTCTTGCTTTTGCGCAACCGCCTGCCGGCGGCGCTCATCGAACTGCTTACTTCATCAAATCCGACAACGCCAGCGCCACCACCTTGGTCGCCCGGTTCAGGTCGTTCAACCGCAGGTTCTCATCCGAGTTGTGGCCGCGCGCCTCCATCAGCGTGCGCGGACCAGCGCCATACAGCACAGTCGGGATGCCGCGCTTGGTGTAGTGGCGTGCGTCCGTGTACAGCGGCACGCCTTGCACCGGGATCTCCACGCCGAACACCGACTCGGCACGGCTCTTCAGCGCGCCGATCAGCTTTTCCACGCCCGGCAGTTCCGACAGCGGCTCGGCCAGGATGATGCGCTCGACCTTGACTTCGATGCCCGGACGGTCCTTGGCGGCGTTCTCCACCACGGCGCGGATCTCGCCTTCGGCGTCGAAGCCGATTTCCTCGGGGATCATGCGGCGGTCGACGCGGAAGGTCACCAGGTCCGGCACCACGTTGGTGTTGATGCCGCCCTTGATCAGGCCGACGTTCAGCGTGGCGGTGTCGATGCCCGGCACCTTGGACTTGCGCGTGGCCAGCTCGGCACGCAGTCCGTAGATGGCCTGCAGGATGTGGGTCGCGGCTTCGATCGCATCCACGCCGGTGTGCGGCATGGCGGCGTGGCCCTGCTTGCCCTTGACGGTCACTTCCACGTGCAGGCAGCCGTTGTGCGACGAGGTGATGCCGTACGAGAAGCCGGCCGAGATCGCGTAGTCGGCCTTGCTCAGGTTGTTGTCGAGCAGGAACTTGGGACCGATATCGCCGCCGGTTTCCTCGTCATAGGTGAACTGCAACTCGACCGCGCCGTTGATCTTCGCGCCCTGCTTCTCGGCTTCCATCAGCGCCAGCACGGCATAGGTGTAGGTGGCGAAATCCGACTTGGACACCGCCACGCCGCGGCCGTACATGACCGGACCATGCTCGCTGTCGGCAACCTCGCCGCCGTAGGGGTCCTTGGTCCAGCCCAGGCCCGGGGGCACCACGTCGCCGTGGGCGTTCATGGCGATGGTCGGGCCGCCCGTGCCGAACTGCTTGCGCACGATCAGGTTGGTGGCGCTGATCATGCCGGCCGCCTTCACCTGCGCGTCGGGCACCTTGTGCGCTTCCACCGCAAAGCCCAGGCCCTCCAGCAGTTCCTTGGCGCGCTTGCCATGGGCGTCGCAGTCACCGGCCGGGTTGTCCGAGGGCACCTTGACCAGCTCCGCCAGGAAGGCTTCCTGCTCCGGGCGGTGCTGGTCGATGAACTGGGTCAGCGTGGTTTCGATGGGGTTCATATTGTCTCGTGCGGTCATGACTTGTTCTCGTAACTACTCAGGAGGGTTCGGGTGGGGTTCGGGGCGTGCGCGCTTACTGGGGCAGCCGGAAGCTTTCGACGAAATCGCTGAACACGCGCGCGGACACGGCTGCATCTTCGGCGGTCATGGTTTCGGTGGGATGGTGGCTGATGCCGCCGTTGCCGCAGCGCACGAACAGCATGGCGACGTCGGCGATGGCGGCAATAGCCATGGCGTCGTGGCCGGCGCCCGACGCCAGGTGGCGCACCGGCACGCCCTGGCGGGCAATGGCAGCGGCCCATTGCTCTTGCAGCCACGGGGCGCACGGCACGCTCTTCGCCTCGTGGGTCTTGCGCACTTGTGCGCGCACGTTGCGGCGCGCGCATACGCGCTCGATCTCGGCCAGCACGTCGTTGACGGCGGCCTCGCGCTCGGCGTCGATGCCCGAGCGGATGTCGATGGAGAACACCGCGTGGCCGGGCACCACGTTGGTGGCGCCGTTGGGCACGCTGAACTGGCCCACCGTGCCGACCAGGCCCGGCTTGCCGCCGCAGCGCTTCTCGATAAAGAGGCCGATCTCGGCACCGGCCATGGCCGCGTCGCGGCGCATGTCCATCGGCACCGTGCCGGCGTGGCCGGCCAGGCCTTCGAGCTCGACGATAAAGCGGGTGGCGCCGGAAATGGCCGTCACCACGCCTACCGGCAGGTTTTCGTTGAGCAGCACCGGGCCCTGCTCGATATGGACTTCGACGAAGGCCAGCACCTTGCTGCGATCGTGTTTCGCGGCCGGCAGCGCGGCGGCGTCGAAACCGGCCTCGTGCATCACTTCACGCATGGTCTTGCCGGAATCGTCGACGTTGTCGAGCACGTTGTTGTCGAAGGTGCCGGCGATGGCGCGGCTGCCGAGCAGCGTGGCCTTGAAGCGCACGCCCTCTTCCTCGGCAAAGCCCACCACCTCGATCGCGAACGGGAAGCGCTTGCCCTGGCGGTTCCATTCCGCCACGCAGGCGGTCGGCAGGATCACGCCGAGGTTGCCGTCATAGCGGCCGCCGTCGCGCACGGTGTCGAAGTGCGAACCGGTCAAGAGTGCGGGTGCGTCCGGCGAGGTGCCCTCGTAGCGGCCGATCACGTTGCCGGCGGCATCGCGCCGCACGGTCATGCCGGCCTGCTGCATCCATTCGGTCAGCTGCGCGGCGGCGCCGTGGTGGGCCTCGGTCAGGTAGGTACGGGTGAGCATGCCGGGCTGCTCGGTGTGGACGGCCAGGGCGTCGGCCCAGCCCATGATGCGCGTGCCTACCTCTGCGGGTGTGGACGGCGACGGATTTGCTGCCATGCGTTGTCTCCTGCTGGAAGTGCGTGATTGCCGCGGCGGGATGATCCGGCCGAACCTTCCGGCGTCTGCCGGGGCCAGCCGGCGCGGGCATGGCGCCCGTGCCGAAGCTCTATTCTGTGCGATTCATGTTAGCACAGTGAATTCAAAAATTGCATACAAAAATGATATGCACTATATTCGATTCCACGTTCAGACAATTCGCTGCGGACAATCCGGTCCGGACAGCGGATTGCGTGGATACCGTCCCAACAGGGGGGCTGTCCGCGAGGTGGCGAGCTTCCGACCTGGAGGCCCCGCCCGGAACGTAAGGCCGGCAGCCCACCAGCCAGCAGAGCAGTACGGGGGCAGCCGGTGATTCCTGGATCAGATGGGCCAGCCTGCACAAGCCAATGGACAAGTGCAGGACCGGCCCGGCACGGAGACAACCATGCAGCATGCAGTTCCCTCGCAGCCCCGCCCGGGCACCCCTCGCCTGCACACCCGCTTTACCCGCTCGCTGTTCGGCCAGGTACTGATCGCACTTGTGATCGGCACCGCACTCGGCCTGGTTTTTCCTGAGTTCGCCGCCAAGCTCAAGCCGCTTGGCGACGCCTTTATCAAGCTGATCAAGATGCTGATCGGGCCCATCGTGTTCTGCGTGGTGGTGGCCGGTATCTGCGGCGCCGGCGAGCTGAAGAAGGTCGGCCGTGTCGGCATCAAGGCTGTGGTGTATTTCGAGATCGTCACCACCATTGCGCTGGCGCTGGGCATCTTGCTGGCCTATGTGTTCCAGCCCGGCGTCGGCATGAATGTCGACCCGCGTTCGCTCGATGCGTCGGCCATCGCCGGCTTCATCGACAACGCCACCAAGGTCAAGGACCAGGGCACGGTCGACTTCCTGCTCAAACTGATCCCCAATACCGTGTTCGGCGCGTTTGCCAATGGCGACGTGCTGCAGGTGCTGCTGGTATCGATCCTGTTCGGCTGCGCGCTGTCGCTGGTCGGTGAGCCGGGCCGGCCGCTGGTCAAGCTGATCGACACCTTCTCGCACACGCTGTTCAAGATGATGGGTTTCATCATCAAGCTGGCGCCGCTGGGCGTGCTGGGCGCGGTGGCCTTTACCGTGGGCAAGTACGGCATCGGCTCGCTCAAGCAGCTCGGTTTCCTGGTGTTCCTGTTCTACGGCGCGGTGATCATCTTCGTGCTGGTGGTGCTGGGCACCATCATGCGCGTGTGCGGCTTCTCGGTGATCAAGCTGATCCGCTACCTGCGCGCCGAGCTGCTGGTGGTGCTGGGCACCGCCTCGTCCGACAGCGTGCTGCCGCAGGTGATGAAGAAGCTGGAATTCATGGGCATCAAGAAGTCGGTGGTGGGCCTGGTGATTCCTACCGGCTACTCCTTCAACCTGGATGCGTTCTCGATCTACCTGACGCTGGCCGCGGTGTTTATCGCCCAGGCCACCAACACGCCGCTGGCAATGGCAGACCTGCTCGGCATCCTGGCGGTGGCGCTGGTCACCTCCAAGGGCGCGCACGGCATCCCGGGCTCGGCCATCGTGATCCTGGCGGCGACGCTGTCGGCACATCCGGCGATTCCGGCGATCGGGCTGGTGCTGGTGCTGTCGGTGGACTGGTTTATCGGCATCGCGCGCGCCCTCGGCAACCTGATCGGCAACTGCGTGGCAACCGTGGTGGTGGCGGCCTGGGAGAAGGATATCGACCGCGAACGGGCGCATGGGGTGCTCAACGGCACCATCGAGGCGACCGACCTGGATGCGGGCCTTGCCGCGATGGCGCAAGACGGCGCCGGTGCGGGTTCGCCCGCCGCCGTGCCCGGGACCGTCGTGGGGCGCTAGAATCACGGCATCTCCCCTACCGCGCAGCCTCTGCGCAAGTGCGCTGCCATGCCCGAGCATATCGATCCTGACATGACCGCCGAAGCGATCGCCGAAGACATTGTCGCGGCGATCGTCTCGCACCGCCTGCCGCCCGGCACCAAGCTGCGCGAGGAGGCCCTGGCCAGCGTCTATCGCGTCAGCCGCACCAAGGTGCGCGCGGCGCTGCTGATGCTGTCCAAGGACAAGGTCATCCAGATGGTGCCGGACAAGGGCGCCTTCGTCGCCAAGCCCAGTGCGGAAGAAGCGCGCGAAGTCTTCGCGGTGCGCCGCATCCTGGAAGCGGCGCTGGCGCGCGAGTTCGTCGCCAAGGCGACGCCTGCCGACTACAAGCGCATCGACAAGCACCTGGCGTCCGAACGCAAGGCGCTGGCTGGCAACGATGCGCAGGTGCGCACCCGGCTGCTGGGCGACTTCCATATCGTGCTGGCCGAGGTGGTCGGCAACGGCGTGCTGACCGAGATGATGCGCGAACTGTCGACGCGCAGCGCGGTGATCACCATGCTGTACCAGTCGCGCCGCGACGCGGCGTGCTCGTCGGACGAGCATCGCGAGTTCATCGAGGCCGCCCGTGCCGGCGATGTCGAGCGGGCCGTCGCGCTGATGGTGGAGCACCTCGGCCATGTCGAGGGCGCCCTGCATTTCGAGGAAACCCCGCCGGTGGCGCGGGGCAAGGACCTGGTGGCGGCACTGCTGGCCTGATCACTTCCGAGGCGCCTGACCCGCGCTTGACGTGAGTCAAAGCAGCAAGCGCCGCCCGCGCGCACACTTGCCCTCGCCATGAAGACGCGGGGGCGCACTTCATGAGCACTCCGCCTTCCGCGCCTTATCGCCGGAAGGCTGCCCGCACGCTGCAATGGTGTGCGGGCTTTCTTTTTTCTGAGGACTGGCTTTCGTGCCGCTGAACGGCGCACCGCCGGGGCCAGTGTTCTTCCCCTCCGGGGCATGCCGTTTTCCCTTTCCAGCCAGCGCTTTGCGGCGACTGCAGCCGCGTTGACGGTGCCGCCGCCGCGCTCGCACTATTGCGCCGGCGGCGGTCCGGCATTGCCGACGGCGCGCGTGAACGAACCCCGGCTTCGGGTTAGGATGCCGGAGGCCCGAGCCAGAGGCCAGCGCCGCCGGAGCATCCGCGCGGACGTAAATCAGAACGCAGAAATGGAGACCAGTCATGCGCTACTGCGCCACGCCCGCCCGGCGGCCACGCCGCCGGCGCTAGCACCCTCACTCGCTTCCCCGCCCCACCCCGCCACGATCTGCCCTGCCGGATCGCGGCAAGCATCGCCCTGACCATCGATCGAGAGGACTTTCCATGCCCAGTGCCTTCCGCGCAGACGCCTTCGCCGGCAAGACCGTATTTATCGCCGGCGCTTCTTCCGGCATCAACCTCGGCATCGCGCACGGCTTCGCGCGCGCCGGCGCGAAGCTCGCGCTGATCAGCCGCACCGCCGAACGCATCCAGGCCGCGGCCGATACCATCACCGCGGCCGGCGGCACCGCCATCGGCATGGCCGCCGACGTGCGCGACTACGCCGCCGTGGAAGCGGCCTTCGCCCGCACCCAGGACGAGCTGGGCCCGATCGACGTGGTGATCTCCGGCGCAGCGGGCAACTTCCTCGCGCCGGTGGTCGGCATGTCGGCCAATGCCTTCAAGACCGTGGTCGATATTGACCTGCTCGGCACCTTCAACGTATTCCGCGCCAGCTTCGACCACCTCAACAAGCCAGGCTCGTCGCTGATCGCCATTACCGCGCCGCAGGCGGTCAACGCGATGATGTTCCAGGCCCACGCCTGCGCGGCCAAGGCCGGCATCAACATGCTGATCAAGTGCCTGGCGATGGAATGGGGCCCGGCCGGCGTACGCGTGAACGGCATCTCGCCTGGCCCGATCGCCGATACCGAAGGCATGGCGCGGCTCGCGCCGACGCCCGAGGTCGAGGCCCGCTACAAGGCGCGCCTGGCACTGCGCGACTACGGCACCAAGGACGATATCGCCGACGCGGCGATGTACCTGAGCAGCGACAACGCGCGCTACGTGACCGGCACCATCCTCGACTGCGACGGCGGCAGCAAGCTGGGCGACGCCTCCGCCGACGCGCTGAAGAAGCCGCAGTAAGGCCATCGCCTTTTGAACAAATAACTATCTACATGGAGAACCGACCTATGACCGCTGCCGTGCTCTACCAATCCAGCGAAGGCGTGGCCACGCTCACGCTGAACCGCCCCGACGTGCTCAACGCGATGAACGCCGAGCTGATGGGCGCACTGCGCGAAGGCGTGGAACGTGCCGCCGCCGATGCCGAGGTGCGTGCCGTGCTGCTGACCGGCGCCGGCCGCGGCTTCTGCGCCGGCGCCGACCTGGCCGCGCGCCAGGGCGGCGGCAACGGCCTGTCCGATTCGGGCGCGCTGCTGCGCGAGCGCTACCACCCGATCATCATGGCGCTGCGCCAGATGCCCAAGCCGGTGATCACCGCGGTCAATGGCGTGGCCGCCGGCGCCGGCATGAGCCTGGCGCTGGCCGGCGACGTCGTGCTGGCGGGCCGCTCGGCCAGCTTCCTGCAGGCGTTCTCCAAGATCGGCCTGATTCCCGATGCCGGCAGCACCTATTTCCTGCCGCGCTACGCTGGCGAGATGCGCGCCCGCGCGCTGGCGATCCTGGCCGAGAAGATCGACGCAGAGCAAGCGCATCGCATCGGACTGGTGTGGAAGCTTTATGACGACGAAGCGCTGCAGGACGAGGCCAGCAAGCTGGCGCGCCACCTGGCCACCATGCCGACGATGGCCTACGGGCTGATCAAGGAAGCGCTCAACCAGAGCTTCGACAACGACCTGGCCGCGCAACTGGAGGTGGAAGCCACGCTGCAGTCGCGTGCCAGCCGCAGCGAAGACTGCCGCGAGGGCGTGGCCGCCTTCGTCGAGAAGCGCAAGCCCCAGTTCAAGGGCCGCTGAGCGCCAGCGCATTCGCCGTTTGCAGCACCCTCGGGGACAGCCGTCCCCGAGGCAAGGGAAACAGCACCTGGAGACGCATCATGCTTGGCCTCATGCAAGACCGTCCGTTGTTGATTTCTTCGCTGATCGAATACGCCGCGGCGTACCACCCGAGACAGGAGATCGTCTCGCGCACGGTGGAAGGCGACACCGTGCGCAGCAACTACGAGACCGTGCACCGGCGCGCGAAACGCGTTGCCAATGCACTGGCCGCGCTCGGCGTGCAGCCGGGCGACCGCGTCGGCACGCTGGCGTGGAACACGCACCGGCACCTGGAGCTGTACTTCGGCGTATCCGGTTCGGGCGCGGTACTGCACACCGTGAACCCGCGGCTGTTCCCGGAGCAGATTGCCTACATCATCAACCACGCGGAAGACCGCGTGCTGTGCTTCGATACTACCTTCTCGCCGCTGGTGGCGCAGCTTGCGCCGCATCTCACCAGCGTGCAGCACTATGTCGCGCTGACCGGCCGTGCACAGATGCCGGCGGTGGTGGCGGCCGGCGTGCCCGATGCGCGGTGCTACGAAGACCTGCTCGATGCTGAGAGCGATACCTACGACTGGCCGCAGTTCGACGAACGCACCGCGTCCTCGCTTTGCTACACCTCAGGCACCACGGGCAATCCCAAGGGCGTGCTGTACTCGCACCGCTCCACCGTGCTGCACAGCCTGAAGGCGAGCGCGGCGGATACCTTCGGCGTCGGCCCCGACAGCAGCGTCCTGATGATCGTGCCGCTGTTCCACGCCAACGCCTGGGGGCTGCCCTACGCGTGCGCGATGAACGGCGCCAAGATGGTCCTGCCGGCGCAGCACCTCGACGGTGAAAGTGTTTACCGGCTGCTGCGCGACGAGCGTGTGACCTATTCCACCGCCGTGCCGACAGTATGGCTGATGCTGTTCCAGTACCTCGATGCGCATCCCGAGATCGATCCTTCGCAGCTCCCGCTCAAGGTTGCGGGCGTCGGCGGCTCGGCCGCGCCCGCGGCAATGATCGAGCGCTTTGACAGGCAATTCGGCGCACGGCTGATGCAAGGCTGGGGCATGACCGAGACCAGCCCGATCGGTGTCATCAACACCCTGCTGCCGCAGCACGCCGGACTGGAGGATGCTGCGCGCCTGAAGGTGCAGCTCAAGCAGGGCCGCGCGCTATGGGGCGTGGACCTGCGCATCGAGGACGATGCCGGCAACGCGCTGCCGCACGACGGCAAGGCCTTCGGCCGGCTCAAGGTGCGCGGGCCGTGGATCGCGTCGGGCTATTTCAAGGCCGGACCGAGTGCGCTCGATGACAATGGCTGGTTCGACACCGGCGACGTTGCCAACATCGACCCTGACGGCTACGTGCAGCTGGTGGACCGCGCCAAGGACGTGATCAAGTCCGGTGGCGAATGGATTTCGTCGATCGACGTCGAGAACGCCACCATGGGCCACCCCGCCGTGGCCGAAGCGGCGGTGATCGGCGTGCCGCATCCCAAATGGCAGGAACGCCCGCTGCTGGTGGCAGTAAAGCGCGCCGGCGAGGACGTCAGCGCGGCCGAGCTGCTGGACTACCTCGCCGGCAAGATGGTGCGCTGGTGGGTGCCCGACGACGTGGTGTTCGTCGAGGCGCTGCCCCATACCGCCACCGGCAAGCTGCTGAAGGTGAAGCTGCGCGAGACCTATCGCGACTATGTACTGCCGACCGCCGACACTGCGCGCACGGCATAACCCCAAACCCGTATCCAAGGAGCCCGCGCATGAGCGCCAGCAGCAACGAACGAATTCTCGTGACGATCGACGATGGCGTCGCCGATGTCCGCCTGAATCGGCCCGACAAGATGAACGCGCTCGACCAGGCGATGTTCGATGCCCTGATCGAAACCGGCGAGCAGCTGGCCCGCATGCCGGACCTGCGTGCGGTGGTGCTGTCGGGCGAAGGCCGCGCCTTCTGCGCCGGTCTCGACATGGGCCGCATGGCGGGGATGCTGTCGGACGACGGCACGGGCGATGGCCAGGCGCACAACGACAGCATTGGCGCCGGCCGCCTTGGCAAGCGCACTCACGGCATTTCCAATCGCCCGCAATACGCCTGCATGGTGTGGCGCGAGTTGCCGGTCCCGGTGTTCGCCGCGGTGCACGGCGTTGCCTTCGGCGGCGGCTTGCAGGTGGCGCTGGGCGCGGATGTGCGCTACGTCGCGCCGGACACCAGGCTGTCGGTGATGGAGATGAAGTGGGGCCTGGTGCCCGACATGGCCGGCATGGTGCTGACGCGCGGCCTGGTCCGCCCCGACGTGCTGCGCGAGCTGATCTACAGTGCGCGGGTGCTGAGCGGCACCGAAGCGTGCGAGCTGGGCCTCGCCACCTACGTTGCGGACGACCCGCGCGCCGCCGCGCTGGAAGCCGCGCGCCAGGTCGCGCTGAAGAGCCCCGACGCGATCCGCGCCGCCAAGCGGCTGATGGCGGTGGTGGAGCGCGGGGGCGACGCTGAAATCCTGCAGGCCGAGTCCGATGAACAGGACAAACTGGTCGGCTCGCCCAACCAGCGCGAGGCGGTGCTGGCCAATATGGAAAAACGCGCGCCGCGCTTCGATCCGGCACGCTGAAGCGCAACGTTCAGTGGTGACGCCGCACGGCCCGCCGGCGGCGCCACCACAGCGCGTAGATCGCCACGTTGACCACCAGCACCACCACGCCCAGCCACAACTGCACCGCCGGCGTAAGCCCTGCCGGATAGATCAGCGGCAACAGGTAGCGCTCGATAAACCCGCCGCTGTAGCCAGCCTGCCCTGCGGCATGCCGCAGCGTATTTTCCAGCGGCGTCAGCGGGCAGATCCAGCCGAGCCATTCGATCAGCACGCCCCACACCGCCGCGGGCAGGTGCAGCCACGCCACGCGCGGCCAGCGCAACACCAGCAAGCCGCCCGCCACCACGAACAGGATAAACAGCCCGTGCGCCACGACGACGAGGTCGGCGAGCCAGGCTGTCATCATCGTCAGCCCCTCAGTCTCCGTTCCCGGCCGCCATCCAGTAGCCGGGCCGCGCGAACTGCGCCTTCAGGTGCTCGATAAAGAAACGGATCTTGGCCGGCACCGGACGCTGCTGCGGGTACACGGCCAGGATGTCGTAAGCGGGCAGTGCGTATTCGTCGAGCACGGTAATCAGTTCACCGCTCTCGAGCTGCGGCAGGATCTCCCAGGTCGAACGCCAGCCCAGCCCCAGGCCCTCGCCGGTCCAGCGGTGCAGCAGCTCACCATCGTTGCAGTCGAGGTTGCCGTTGACGCGCACCGTCACGGTCTTGCCGTTCTGGCTGAAGTACCAGCCGCGCTGCTGGCCGCCCTGCAGGTTGAACGCCAGGCAGTTGTGCTGCTCCAGGTCATCCAGCGTCTGCGGCACGCCGTACTTGGCGAAGTAGGCCGGCGTGCCGCACACCACGCGCTTGTTGGACGCGAGCTTGATCGCGACAAAGTTCGGATCGATCGCGCCGCCGATGCGGATGCCCACGTCATAGCCTTCGCGCACCAGGTCGACCACGCGGTCGGTCAGGTTGAAGGAGATCTGCACTTCCGGGTTCGCGGCGAGGAAGGCCGGCGCGTGCGGCGCCACGTGCTTGCGGCCGAACGCGGCCGGCGCCGACACGATCAGGTGGCCGGTGGCCTTGTGTCTGCCTTCGGCGATCAGCATCTCGGCGCGGTCCAGGTCGGCCAGCGCCTTCTTGCACTGCTCCATGAACACCGCGCCCTGCTCGGTCACGGCGATGCGGCGCGTGGACCGGTGCAGCAGCTTGACGCCGATGCGCGCTTCCAGCGCGTTGATGCGGCGGCCGATCATCACCGGCGTGACGTTCTGCGTCAGCGCGGCGGCCGCCATGCTGCCGTGCTCCACCACGGCGATAAAGGCTTCGATTTGCTTGAGTTTGTCCATCTGGTATTTGTCTCCCGGGCGCCATTGTGCGGCATCGGCGCCGCCGTGGCACCCCGGCGGCGCTTATGAAGCGGATCGGGCGCGGCGCATGGCGGGCAGTTTTTCAGGGCACTGGCGGGCACAATGCCGCACTTCGAGCCGCTGGTGGTGGTGGCCTCGCTGGTACTCAGCGTGCTGGCGGTGTACCCGATCGCCGCGGCAACGGCGAAGGCGAGTTCGGCAGCTGCATGGACAACCCCGGCTACGACTTCAACGACGCGGTGCTGCCGCTGGGTGCGGCGGCCTGGGTGCGACTGGTGCAGACCTATCTTGCGGCCTGATCACGTCTGCCGCGGCGTCGCGCCGGCGCGTTGCGCCCGGCGCGCGTCCAGCTCGGCATTCATCTGCGCAGCCTCGCCCAGCACGTAAGCCAGCCGCCGCAACGGCCGGCTGCATTGCACGTGCAGGTACAGGTAGCTGGCGCCGCCGGCGACCAGCATCACTCCATAGCCCCATAGCAGCATCGGCACCGTCTGCTCCGGACGCGGCAGCGTGCGCCAGGCGCTGGCCAGCACCACGGCGGCAGGCGCCAGTGCCAGCAGCAGCCCCAAGGTGCGCGCCGCCCCCTCCCAGAGCCGCAGCTGCAAGGCCACGCGCCGCTGCCGCGCTTCCAGCTGCGCCGGCGGTACGCGCGCGAGCTGCCGCAGCAGCACGTCTTCGGCCGCGCGCTGGCGGTCCATCTCGGCCGCCTGCCAGCGCAGCGGGTTGCGCAGCCTGGCCAGCACCGTGCCGGTACGCGCCAGCCCCGTACCCACGTAGCAGGCGGCGGCCAGCGCCAGCAGCGCCTCGAAGGTGCGCAGCGACCACAGTGGCACCGGGTGCTTCAGCCACAGCCGCCAGACTGCAAGCGCACCGCCGCAGACCAGGGTCGCCACCAGCGCGGCGATAAAGCCGAACCACAGCGCGCGCGCGAAGCCGCCGGCCGGCGCGGGCGCCGCAGTGGTGCGCGCCTCAAGGGCTTCAAGCAGTTCGTACGACGGCGGGAGCCTGGAATACATGGTCGGGCCTGGCGAGGGAATACCGCCATTTTCGCCGCTTGCGCACGTGCCGGATAGACACCACGCCGCGCGGGACCGGGGCGTACCCACCGCTGCGCTGCGTGGCCGGCTCATCACACCACATATCCAATTGCATACGCCGGCGTGCCATCGGCGACCGTCTCATCGGGCTTCCATGGCCATATTCCATACACAGGGTATCGAATCAACTGATCGTCCTTCTGTTTATCCCGCCCCCGTTGCGGGACTAGGATCGACTCCAATGCGAATCCCACCACCATTGGAGACAAGATCATGGCAAAGATGAGAGCAATCGACGCGGCCATCGCGGTTCTGGAGAAGGAAGGCGTGACCACGGCGTTCGGCGTCCCGGGCGCGGCAATCAACCCGTTCTACTCGGCGATGCGCAAGTCGGGCAACATCAGCCACGTGCTGGCCCGCCACGTCGAAGGCGCCTCGCACATGGCCGAGGGCTACACCCGTGCCGAGCCGGGCAATATCGGCGTCTGCGTCGGTACCTCGGGCCCCGCCGGCACCGACATGATCACCGGCCTGTACTCGGCCTGGGCGGATTCGATCCCCATCCTCTGCATCACCGGCCAGGCCCCGCGCGCCCGCCTGTACAAGGAAGACTTCCAGGCCGTCGATATCGAATCGATCGCCAAGCCCGTGACCAAGTGGGCCGTGACCGTGCGCGAGCCGGCGCTGGTGCCGCAGGTGTTCCAGCAGGCCTTCCACCTCATGCGTTCGGGCCGTCCGGGCCCGGTGCTGATCGACCTGCCGTTCGACGTGCAGGTCGCCGAGATCGAATTCGATCCGGAGACCTACCAGCCGCTGCAGCCGTACAAGCCGGCCGCCTCGCGCGCCCAGATCGAGAAGGCCATCGCCATGCTCAATGCGGCCGAGCGCCCGCTGATCGTGTGTGGCGGCGGCGTGATCAACGCTGACGCGTCGGAACTGCTGGTCGAGTTTGCCGAACTGGTCAACGTGCCCGTGGTGCCGACGCTGATGGGCTGGGGCGTGCTGGCCGACGACCACCCGCTGCAAGCCGGCATGGTCGGCCTGCAGACCTCGCACCGCTACGGCAATGCCACGCTGCTGGCCTCGGACTTCGTGATGGGCATCGGCAACCGCTGGGCCAACCGCCACACCGGCAGCGTCGATGTCTACACCAAGGGCCGCAAGTTCGTGCACGTCGACATCGAGCCCACCCAGATCGGCCGCGTGTTCGGCCCGGACCTGGGCATCGTCTCCGACGCCAGGGCCGCGCTGGAACTGTTCGTCGAAGTCGCCCGCGAAATGAAGATGGCCGGCCGCCTGCCGTGCCGAAAGTCGTGGGTCGCCGACGTGCAGAAGCGCCGCCGCACCCTGCAGCGCAAGAGCGACTTCGACAACGTGCCGGTCAAGCCGCAGCGCGTGTACCGCGAGATGAACCAGTACTTCCCGCGCGACGTGCGCTACGTCAGCACCATCGGCCTGTCGCAGATCGCCGCGGCGCAGTTCCTGTCGGTCAACCAGCCGCGCCACTGGATCAACTGCGGCCAGGCCGGCCCGCTGGGCTGGACCATCCCGGCCGCGATCGGCGTGAAGACCGCTTCGCCGGATTCGGATGTGGTGGCGATCTCGGGCGACTACGACTTCCAGTTCATGATCGAGGAGCTGGCCGTGGCCGCGCAGTTCAAGGTGCCGTACATCCACGTGGTGGTGAACAACTCCTACCTCGGCCTGATTCGCCAGGCGCAGCGCAACTTCGAGATGGACTACTGCGTGCAGCTCGCCTTCGACAACGTCAATTCCCCTGAGCTGAACGGCTACGGCGTGGACCACGTCAAGGTGGTCGAAGGCCTGGGCTGCAAGGCGATCCGCGTGTTCAAGCCGGAAGACATCGCCCCGGCCTTTGCCGAAGCGCGCGACCTGATGGCCGAGTTCTCGGTGCCGGTGGTGGTCGAGGTGATCCTGGAGCGCGTGACCAATATCGCGATGGGCACCGAGATCGACAACATCAACGAGTTCGAGCCGATCGAGGATATCGAGGACGCTGACGAGGCGATCCTGACCGAAGAAGTGGAAACGGCGTAAGCAGCACGATTCCAACATGGAAGCGCGGGCTATGGCCCGCGCAAATCCAGCGCCCCTGCATAACCGGTTCTGCACCGGCAGAACGACAACACAACTAAACCGGAGAGACGTATGACCAAACTTGCGGCCAACCTGACCATGCTGTTCAACGAAGTGGGCTTTCTCGACCGCTTCGAAGCCGCCGCGCGCGCGGGCTTCCGCGGCGTGGAATTCCTGTTTCCGTATGCGTTCCACGCGGACCAGATCGCTGACCGCCTGAACCGCTTCCAGCTGGATCTGGTGCTGCACAACCTGCCCGCCGGCAAGTGGGAAGCGGGCGAGCGCGGCATTGCCTGCCATCCGGACCGCGTGGGCGAGTTCCAGGACGGCGTGGGCGAGGCCATCAAGTACGCCAAAGTGCTGGGCGTGCGCCAGTTGAACTGCCTGGTCGGCATCCTGCCGCAGAACGTCAAGCGCGAACAGGCGCAGGAAACGCTGGTGGAAAACCTGCGCTTCGCTGCCAGCGCCCTGGCCGCCGAGCATATCGACCTGCTGGTCGAGCCGATCAACACCTTCGACATCCCCGGCTTCTTCCTGTCGCGCACGCAGCAGGCTGTCGACCTGATCAACCAGGTCAACGCGCCCAACCTGTACGTGCAGTACGACATCTATCACATGCAGCGCATGGAAGGCGAAATTGCCAACACCATCAAGGTCAACCTGCCGAAGATCAAGCATGTGCAACTGGCCGACAACCCGGGCCGCAACGAGCCGGGCACGGGTGAGCTGAACTACCAGTACCTGTTCAAGTTCCTGGACGAGATTGGATACACCGGCTGGATCGGCTGCGAGTACAAGCCGAAGACCACCACCGAGGCCGGGCTGGGCTGGCGCGCCGCGCACGGCGTGCAGTGACCGCTGCGGTAACCCCTGCTGTAACCCGTTACCACCTACGCCAACCAAGACAGACTTAATCTCATACAAGGAGACATCAACATGGCAAACCAACGCAACGTCGGCTTCATCGGCCTGGGCATCATGGGCGCACCGATGGCGGGCCACCTGCGCGCCGCCGGCCACACGCTGTTCGTGCATGACGTCAACCCGGCCCCGCAAGCGCTGGTCGATGCAGGCGTGACCGTCTGCACCAGCGCCGAGGAAGTCGCCAAGCGTGCCGACATCATCGTCATCATGGTGCCGGATACCCCGCACGTGGAAGCCGTGCTGTTTGCCGACAAGGGCGTTGCCGCCGCGCTGAAGGCCGCCGGCAAGGAAGCCAGCTACAGCAAGATCGTGGTCGACATGAGCTCGATCTCGCCGATCGCGACCAAGGACTTCGCCGCACGCATCAACAAGCTGGGGGCCTCGTACCTGGACGCACCGGTGTCCGGTGGTGAGGTGGGCGCAAGGGCCGCTTCGCTGACCATCATGGTCGGGGGGCCGCAGGAAGCCTTCGACCAGGTCAAGCCGTTGTTCGACCTGATGGGCAAGAACGTCACGCTGGTGGGCGGCAACGGCGACGGCCAGACTACCAAGGTGGCAAACCAGATCATCGTCGCGCTGAACATCCAGGCCGTGTCCGAAGCGCTGCTGTTCGCCTCCAAGGCGGGTGCCGATCCGGCCAAGGTGCGCCAGGCGCTGATGGGCGGCTTCGCGGCCTCGCGCATCCTGGAAGTGCACGGCGAGCGCATGGTCAAGCGCACCTTCGACCCGGGCTTCCGCATCGAGTTGCACCAGAAGGACCTGAACCTGGCGCTGCAAGGTGCCAAGGCGCTGGGCGTGGCACTGCCCAACACCGCCACCGCGCAGGAGCTCTTCAACACGTGCTCGGCCAACGGCCTGGGCAAGCAAGACCACTCGGCACTGTGCCGCGCGATCGAAATCATGTCGAACCACCAGATCGCGAAGTAAGCAGCAACCACGTCGTCCCCGCCCTGCGGGGACGACACGCTTTTCCCGTCAGCACCAGGATTCTTCATGCTCGTCACCGAACCCCAAGCCGCCCTGCTGTCGCCCCAGCGCACGGCAGCCAATCCCGGACAGCTCAATCCCCGCGCGCTGTTGCGCGACCTGTTCGATACCGCGGTCGCCTCCGTCAGCGCCAGCCACTGCCTGCCCCCGCACCTGCCCGTGCCGCCCAAGGGCCGCACCGTGGTGATCGGCGCCGGCAAGGCCGCCGCCGCGATGGCGCAGGCGGTGGAGGCGAACTGGCAAGGCGAACTGTCGGGCCTGGTGGTGACGCGCTACGGCCATGGTGCCGACTGCAAGCGCATCGAAGTCGTGGAAGCCGCCCACCCCGTTCCCGACGAAGCCGGCGCGCGTGCCGCGCAACGGATGGTAGAACTGGTGCAGGGCCTGACGGCCGACGACCTGGTGCTGTGCCTGATCTCAGGTGGTGGCTCGGCGCTGCTGGCCGCGCCCGCCCCCGGCCTGACGCTGGCCGACAAGCAGGCCGTCAACAAGGCACTGCTCAGGAGCGGCGCGAGCATCGGCGAGATGAACTGCGTGCGCAAGCACCTGTCCGCGCTCAAGGGCGGCCGCCTGGCGCTGCACTGCGCGCCGGCACGCGTCGAGACGCTGCTGATTTCCGATATCCCCGGCGATGATCCCACGCTGATCGCGAGCGGCCCGACGCTGCCCGACGCGACCACCTGCGCCGATGCGCTGGCCGTCATCGCCAAGTACGGCATCGAAGTGCCGGCCAATGTGCGCGCGCACCTGGAAAGCGGCGCGGGCGAAACGCCCAAGCCCGGCGACGCGCGTTTCGAAGGTCACCGCAGCGCGACGCTGGCCACCGCGCAGCAATCGCTCGAAGCCGCCGCCGCGCGTGCGCGCGAACTCGGCTACGAAGCCCACATCCTGTCCGACTGCATCGAAGGCGAAGCGCGCGAGGTGGCCGAAGTGCATGCCGCCATCGCGCGCCAGATCGCACAGCGCGGCCAACCCTTCAGCAAGCCGTGCGTGCTGCTGTCCGGCGGCGAGACCACGGTGACCGTGCGCGGCAAGGGCCGCGGCGGGCGCAACGCGGAGTTCCTGCTGTCGCTGGCCGTCGCACTCGATGGCCTGGCCGGCGTGCATGCGATCGCCTGCGATACCGATGGCATCGACGGCTCCGAGGACAACGCCGGCGCGCTGCTGTCGCCCGACACGCTGACCCGCGCCACCGCGCGCGGCCTGTCGGCGCGCGCACACCTGGACAACAACGACGGCTACGGCTTCTTTGCCGGCGTGGACGACCTGATCGTCACCGGCCCGACCCGTACCAACGTGAACGACTTCCGCGCCATCCTGATCGTGTAAGCCGTCCGCAGCATCGCAGCAAAGCCGTACCGAACCAGTAGTTCACCTGAACAGCATCATCCGGCGCGCCATGTGGCGCGCCACTCGAGAATGGAAGAGGAGACATCATGAGACGCCAGCGCAAAGCGAAGATCGTGGCCACGCTCGGCCCCGCCAGCACCGACATCGCGGTGATCCGCGCGCTGTTCGAGGCTGGCGCGGACGTGTTCCGGCTCAACTTCAGCCACGGCACGCACGAGGACCACCGCGCGCGCTACGACGCCGTGCGCCAGGTCGAGGCCGAGACCGGCCGCCCCATCGGCGTGCTGGCCGACCTGCAGGGCCCCAAGCTGCGCATCGGCACCTTCGCCGCCGGCAAGGTCGCGGTGCGCGCGGGCGATGTGTTCGTGCTCGACAGCGATCCCACGCCGGGCGACGGCACCCGCGTCTACCTGCCGCATCCCGAGTTGTTCGAGGCCGCGCAACCCGGCCAGTCGCTGCTGATCGACGACGGCAAGGTGCGCCTGTCGGTCGAGTCTGTGTCCACCGGCAGCATCACCACGCGCGTGGTCAACAATGGCACGCTGTCCGACCGCAAGGGCGTGAACGTGCCCGACGCCGTGATCCCCATCCCCGCGCTGACCGAGAAGGACCGCAAGGACCTGGACTTCGCGCTGTCGCTGGGCGCGGACTGGATCGGGCTGTCGTTCGTGCAGCGCCCGTCCGATATCGTCGAAGCGCGCGAGATCGTCGGCACCCGTGCCGGCATCCTGTCCAAGATCGAGAAGCCGGCCGCGCTGCAGCAACTCGAAGAGATCGTGCGCGTGTCCGATTCCGTGATGGTGGCCCGCGGCGACCTTGGCGTGGAGCTGCCGCCGGAGCGCGTGCCGGGCGTGCAGAAGCGCATCCTGCGCGTGTGCCGCCAGCTCGGCAAACCCGTGGTGATCGCCACGCAGATGCTGGAATCGATGATCGACTCGCCGGTGCCCACGCGCGCCGAGGCGTCGGACGTGGCCAGCGCCATCTATGAAGGCGCCGACGCGGTGATGCTGTCGGCCGAGTCGGCCAACGGCCGCTACCCGGTGCCGGCGGTGTCGATGATGAACCGCATCGTCACCGAGGTGGAACGCGACCCGCTGTACCGCAACCTGCTCGACGCCCAGCACGAGACCCCGCTGAACACGCGCCAGGATGCGATCTGCGCGGCGCTGCGCGAAGTCACGCAGATCATCGGCGCGGCCGCGACGGTGACCTACACCTCGTCTGGCGCCACGGCGCTGCGTGCGGCGCGCGAGCGGCCGTGCGCGCCCATCGTCAGCATTACGCCGAACCTGGAGATCGCGCGCCGCCTGGCGATTGCCTGGGGCATCCACTCGACCGTGAGCCCGGACGTGCAGAGCGTCGATGAAATGGTCGACGCCGCCACGCGCGCGGCGCTGGTGGAAGGCTACGCCGCGCCGGGTGACCAGATCACCATCGCCGCGGGCATGCCGTTCGGGCAGGGCGGGACCACCAACCTGCTGCGCGTGGCGGAGGTCGGCGCCAGCGCCGCAGCCACCACGCCTGCCACGCGCGAGGCTGCCCTGGCCTGAGCGAACCGATAGCGTTCCCGGCCCGGGACCTTCAGGCAGTGACGGAACCGGGCGCGAGCCCGGTTCTTTGTTTTGCCGCACACCACTTGCGTTGCCCGACTCCAGGGCGAGCAGGTGGTGTTTTTTTGTGCGCTGCCGCCATGGCGGCGCACAAAGCGAAAGTGCGCTAACGAAGACCGGCCCGCCGCTGTCCGGAATGCAACGGTCGCGCTCAGCGGCATCCGCTACCCCCGATTGCTATACTGGTTGCCACCTGCACCTCGCCAGAAACCCTACTCTCCCGGAGCCCCCATGCGCCTAGATGACGAAGCCGAAAGCCAGCACGTTGAAGACCGCCGCGGCGGATTCGGCGGTGTCGGCGGGAAGACGATCGGCATCGGCACCGTCATCGTTGCACTGGCCGCGTCGTACTTCTTTGGCATCGATCCGACGCTGATCATGCAGGGCGCGTCGGTGCTGCAGGGATCCGGCCCGCCGCAGCAACAACAGGTCAACCGCCCGCCGGCGACGGACCAGATGACGGTCTTCACGCGCAAGGTGCTGGGCAATACCGAGCGCACCTGGCAACACATCTTCGAGACCGAGCTGAACCGCCGCTACGCGCCGCCGACGCTGGTGCTGTTCTCCGGCGCGACGCCGACCGCGTGCGGCACGGGCCAGTCGGCAATGGGCCCGTTCTACTGCCCCGGCGACCAGAAGGTCTATATCGACCTGGCGTTCTATGACGAGCTGCGCCAGCGCTTCGGCGCTAGCGGCGACTTTGCCCAGGCGTATGTGATCGCGCACGAGATCGGCCACCATGTGCAGAACCTGCTGGGTGTTTCGGACAAGGTCGATACCGCGCGCCGCCGCATGGGCGAGGCGCAGGCCAACCAGCTGTCAGTGCGCATGGAGCTGCAGGCCGACTGCCTGGCGGGCGTGTGGGCGGCCACCGCACAGCGCGCCAACCAGCAACTGCTGGAGCCGGGCGATATCGAGGAAGGCCTGAAGGCCGCCGCCGCCATCGGCGACGACCGGCTGCAGCGCCGGTCGCAGGGCTATGTCGTGCCGGAGGCCTTCACCCACGGTTCCAGCGAGCAGCGCGTGCGCTGGCTGCGCCGCGGTATCGAGTCAGGCGACATCCGCAAGTGCGATACCTTCGCCTCGCGCGATCTCTGAGTTCCGGCCCCACCCCCGACGCCGGAGGGGTACCGGCAATGTGACGGTCGCGTTGTCCGGGCCCGCCTCGAGTACGACGTGCGCTGGACCGGCCGCGCCTTCGAGCAGCAGCAGACCGGTACGCAGGCGCCGTGGCTGTTTGCGCTGTCGCTGCTGTTTATCTTCCTGTGCCTGGTGGCGCTGTATGAAAGCTGGACGCTGCCGCTGGCGGTGATCGCCATCGTGCCGACCGGGCTGATGGGCGCTGCCGCGGCGATCTTCCTGCGCGGCATGCCCAGATGTCTACTTCAAGGTGGGCGTGGTGGTGATCCTTGGGGCTGGCCGCCAAGAACGCGATCCTGATCGTCGAGTACGCCGAACAGCTGCGCCGTGGCAGTGCGGGCGCTATGGGCACGGTTGAAGCCGCCACGCGTGCCGCGCGCCAGCGGTTGCGGCCGGTGGTGATGACCTCGCTGGCGTTCGTGCTCGGCGTGGTGCCGCTGGCGATCAGCACCGGCCCGGGCGCACGCGCGCAGCAGGCGGTCGGTACCGGCGTGCTCGGCGGCATGCTGGGTGCAACAGTGCTGGGGACACTGGCGGTGCCGCTGCTCTACGCGGCGATCGCGCGCAGGTCGCCACGCTTGCAGCAAACGACGGCGGCGTAGGATGGCAGCGAGGCAACGCAAACGCCATCGACAAGACGCTCAGGCGCGCACGGCAAGTGCCGGGGATCGGTCAGGAAGGAAAAATCGCCTGCCAGGCGAAGAGAGAAGGAGGAGGAGGTCGGCCGGGCAGGCGGGAGAGAAAACTTGCGGCCACCGCAGTGGCCGCCCGGGGTCCTGGAGAAGACCCGTGAAGATCAGACGCGATACCCGTACAGCGAACCGTCACCGCTGCGCGAGTTGTCCAGCGCGCGGTCGGCGATATCGCCGCTGAAGGTGTGCGTACCTTCACTGAAGGTATCGAACTTGCCTTGCTTCGAGATCTCGCCGCTGAAGGTATGCGTGCCTTCGCTGAAGGTGTCGAACTTGCCACCACTGCGCGAGCCTTCCGAGAACGAGTCGAAGCGGCCGGTACGGGCGCCATCGGTGTACGTATCGAACTTGCCTTGCTTGGCGCCGTCCGTGTACACGTCGTACTTGCCTACGCGCAGCGCGTCGGCATACACATCAAATTTGCCAACCTTGCTGGCAGCGGGGGCAGCCAACGCCGCAGCGGACGCGGCGACAGCCGCGAACACGAGCGCGCCGCCAAGGATACGTCTGGCGATCATTTTGGGACTCCTTCAACTGATTTCGGCTTTTCTTGGTATGTGACCGGTTAAAACTCCGGCCGCTCTGCAATCTACGTTGTGATGCGAGCACGGATTGAAGGTTAGTCACAGTCCCCGCAAGCAGAAATACCGCTGCGACGAATGGTGCGTTGCGAGTCGTGAAACGACAGGCTTGCGGATGAATGGTGTCCACGGATCGCCAACGGTGCGCACCCCCGACGGCCGGCACGTGGCGCCGGCGGCACGCACGGGGAGCTGGCTCAGAGGGTGTACTGGCCGCTCGCTTCGGGCTGGAACGCGATTTCGTCGATCGTGACGTGCTGCTCCCGGCCGTCCGGCAGTTGGTAGCTGACGGTCTGCCCGGCACGTGCGCCCAGCAATGCGTGGCCCACCGGCGACAGCACCGAGAGCCGGCCGGCATCGAAGTCCGCGGCGTCCGGATACACCAGCGTCCAGTTGCGCGGCGAATGCTCCCCCGGCAGCGTGCACACCAGGCGCGAGTTCATGGTGACCACGTCGGTCGGGATCTCGTCCGGCGCGACGATGGTGGCGCGTGCCAGCAGGTCGTCCAGTAATTCTTCGAGCTGCGCCGAGCCGGCGCGGCTGGCGATGCGCTCCAGGCGGGTGATGTCGAGTTCGGTCAGGTAAAGCGTCGGATTGGTCGGGGTGGCTTGGTTGGCCGTCATGGCAGGTTCCTCCGGCAGTCAGGGTAGGCGCGGCCCGGCGGCCTGCGTTCAGGCGGGGGGGGGCGCAGTCAGGTCTTGGCTTTGCGCAGTAGCGCAGACATCAACGGATCCGGCGCTGGCCCGTGGGCGCGCGCCGGCAACAACGGAAACGCTGGCTCGGGCCCGGTTCGGCCCGGGTGCCCCGCAGTGGGGGACGAATCAGGCTGGGAACCGGGCGGAATCAGGCGGTGCGCTGATCCGGCGGGGAGACATCGCGCGCGGCGCGCGCTCAGGCAGGGCGGCGGCCATGGCGATCGCGGCCGCGCGCGGGCGGCCCGTCCGCGGCAAGCGGGCAGGCACGTCGTTCAGCGGCATCAGGCGATCAGGCACGGTCACGCGAGAAATCATCAGGGGTTGGGATCGACGGCAGAGTCTGTTGCTGGGTCTGGCATGCTTCGTAAGTCATTGCTTACTGCGTGCACTGCCGTCGTGGTACGTGCACCGCTGTGGTGCGGTCACGGGTATAGCCATCGTAGCACAGTGACGCGCGCGCTTGCCTCACCCATTGGCGGCATGGCCCTGGTCGTGCACGTCCGGATGACATTCGCACGCGGCGCCGGCGGCGGCCTGCTGCAGGTTCTGCAGGATGCCGCACTCGCTGGCGGGCTGGTGATGTTGGTGGTGGCAGGTCTCGCGCAGTGCGCGCAACTGCCCTTCCAGTGCCTCCAGCGCCACACGCTGGGCATGAATCTGCGCGATCTGGCGATCCAGCAGCGTATTGATGTCATCGCAGTCCTGCGAGGGGTTGCGCTCGAACTCGCGCAGCCGGCGCACGTCCGACAGGCTCATGCCGAGCGAGCGGCAATGGCGCACGAAGTTGAGCTGGACCAGGTGGCCGTCGTCATACCGGCGGTAGCCGTTGGCCTCGCGCCGGGGCGCGTCGAGCAGCCCTTCGCGTTCGTAGTAGCGGATGGTCTCGACATCGCAGCCGCTGGTACGGGAGAGTTCGCCAATGCGCATATTGTTTCCCCTCTGGCCGGACAATCCCTGAAACTACTACAGGGTAGGCCATAGTGTAGGCCAGTCCGGGCTAGCGTGCAGAGGCGGCGGATGCGCCGCCTTGCGCGCGATTCCCGGTCCGGGTTGAGCCGCCCCGGGCAACTGGTTGCGCATGGTGTGGTATCCCTCATGCTTGCCGCATGCGCCATGGCGCATCCTGTAGAATTCGCTGAACACTTACTGACAAGCCGTCCTCGCGTGCGCTCCATTCGGCTTCTCCTTCTGATCGTGATGCTGGCCTGCCTGCCGTTCCAGGGCTGGGCGGACACGCTCGCGCACGCCGTAGCGTCCCCTGCCGAGATGGCGGGTGCATCGGCCCCCACCACTGGCAGCGCCGACCTCGACGACGCTGCCGCCACGGGTGGCCAGCCGTCACCCTTCTCCGAAATCTCCGAGCTGCAACTGCAGCCCGGTGCCGACCTCGCCGAGCAACTACTGCCGGCACCTCCCTTGCACCTTGCGGCCTGGTCCGGCCGCGCGGGGCCGCCGCACTATGCCGGCGCTCCGCTGCCTGACCCCGACCTGCCGCTGCTGCCGCGTCCGCCGCGCGCCTGAATCCCACCGGCGCGGCCTGACCGCGCCCGCCCGTTCCTGCGTGCCGCGCCCAGGCACGCGTCCGCGGCTCGTCCGCACCTTTCCGCCGTACTGCTCCACTCCATACACATGAAACGCGTATTGCTTTTCCTGGCGACCAACCTCGCCGTCATGCTCGTCCTCAGCATCACCGCCAGCGTGCTGGGGGTGAACCGCTACCTGACCGCCAACGGCCTGAACCTGGGC
Organism: Cupriavidus sp. DF5525; assembly: GCF_040149425.2. Classification (NCBI taxonomy): domain Bacteria; kingdom Pseudomonadati; phylum Pseudomonadota; class Betaproteobacteria; order Burkholderiales; family Burkholderiaceae; genus Cupriavidus; species Cupriavidus sp. DF5525. Next base: position 4,355,196 of record NZ_CP168265.1, read on the forward strand.
ACCCTGCTCGCATTCGCACTGCTGATGGGCTTCGGTGGCGCCTTTATCTCGCTGCTGATGTCCAAGACCATCGCCAAGTGGTCGACCGGCGCGCAGGTCATCACCCACCCCAGCACCAGCACTGAGCTGTGGCTGGTGCAAACTGTCGAGAAGCTGGCCCAGCGCTCTGGCCTGCCCATGCCTGAAGTGGCTATCTACGACGGCGAACCCAACGCCTTTGCCACCGGCGCGACCAAGAAGAGCTCGTTGGTGGCGGTGTCTACCGGCCTGCTGCAGTCGATGTCGCACGACGAAGTCGAGGCGGTGCTGGCGCACGAAGTGGCGCACGTGGCCAATGGCGACATGGTCACGCTGACGCTGATCCAGGGCGTGGTCAACACGTTCGTGATCTTCCTGGCGCGCGTGGTCGGCTACTTCGTCGACTCGATGCTGCGCAAGAATGACGAGGAATCGCGCGGGCCGGGCATCGGCTACATGGTCACGGTGGTTGTCTGCGAAATCGTGTTCGGCGTCCTGGCCAGCATCATCGTGGCCTGGTTCTCGCGCCACCGCGAATTCCGCGCCGACGCAGGCGCCGCCGGCCTGATGGGTTCGCCCACGCCGATGGTGTCGGCACTGCGCCGCCTGGGCGGCCTGGATCCGGACGGACTGCCGCAGAACATGCAGGCGATGGGCATCGCCGGCGGCAAGTCGTGGCTGGCGCTGTTCTCGAGCCATCCGCCCATCGAGCAGCGCATTGCCGCGCTGCAATCCGCGCGCTGAAACCTGGCGCACCTAAGGCACTGGCGCCGCGGCTATCGCGCGCGGCGCCGGTCATTTGAGGGGGGGGCGCGATGCAATCGAGCCTGCTGGAACCGGGAAGCCCGGCGTGGCGCGACACGCTGACGCGCTGTCGCCACGACTGCCACCACACGCCTGGGTGGTACACCGCCGCCGAGCGCAGCGACCACGGCATCGCCGCCGCAGTGCGGGTGACCGACGGCACCCACGAGTTGCTGGTGCCGCTGGTGCGCCGCCCCCTCGACTGCGGCAGCTGGGATGCCACCTCGGCCTATGGCTATGGTGGCCCGGTGCTGAGCAGCGATGCTCCTGCCCGCTTTGCCGACGACGCACTGGGCGCGGCGATCGCGCTGCTGCGCGAGCACGGCTGCGTGTCGTGGTTTATCCGCCTGCACCCGCTGCTCAATGCCGGCTGGGACAGCCGTCTCGGGCTGGTGGTCGAGCAGGGCGAGACGGTGTCGATGGACCTGACCAAGAGCCCCGAGCGGCAGTGGCAGGAGACGCAGTCGCGCCACAAACTGGGCATCAACCGCGCCCGGCGCGCCGGCGTGACGGTACGGCTGGACCGTGAGTTCGCCACGCTGCCGCGCTTTGTCGAGCTGTACAACGAGACCATGACGCGCCTGGAGGCGTCGCCCTATTACTTCTTCGATGCGCAGTACTACCGCACGCTGGAGCGCGCGCTCGGAGACGACCTGCTGCTGTTCGTGGCCGAGGAAGCGGGCTGCGTGATTGGCTCGGCACTGTTCACCGTGGCCAATGGCAGCGGCATCATGCAATACCACCTGTCGGCCTGGGACTGGGAATACCGCCATCGCCAGCCGACCAAGACCGTGATCCACGCCGCGCGCGAATGGGGCCGCACCAATGGCTTGCACTACCTGCACCTTGGCGGCGGGCTGGGCTCGGCCAACGATTCGCTGTTCGAGTTCAAGCGCGGCTTTTCGCCCGACACCCATGTGTACCGGACCCAGCGCCTGGTAGTCGACCCCGATCGCTACGTGGCACTGTCCGGCGGCGACTACACCACGCTGGAAGACCTGAACGGCTTCTTTCCCGCCTACCGGCGCCCCGGCGCACGCGTCGGCCCGCCGCAGGCCGATGCCGGCGACGACCTGGCCGCGCCTCCGGCGCCCGCGACGGTCAAAAGCGAGATCTGACGCAGGACTGCGGCAGAGGACTGAAGCCGTACTGAAGCGGTACTAGTCGAGCACCCGGCCGCGCAGCGCCTTGACCTGGCTGCGCTGGCTCTTGGATTCCAGCCGGCGCTGGCGCGATGCCCGCGTGGGCCGCGTGGCCCGGCGCGCGCGCGGGGGCGTGGCCACGCTGCGCACCAGCTCGTGCAGCCGCCGCACCGCTTCGTCGCGGTTCAGGTCGAGGCTGCGGAACTGCTGGGCCTTGATCACCACCACGCCGTCGCGCGTGATGCGGTGGTCGTGCAGCGCCAGCAGGCGCTCCTTGTGGTCGGGCGCCAGCGAGGAGGCACGCACGTCGTAGCGCAGGTGCACGGCATTGGACACCTTGTTGATGTTCTGGCCGCCCGCCCCTTGCGCGCGGATCGCCGTGATCAGGTACTCGTGGTGGGGAATGACGGGGTCGTCGGTCATGGCGGCATCATAGCAAGCGCCTACTGGCGCCAGCCAGCCGGTGTTCGCCTACACTTGATGCCTCGTACAGCACACGTCAAGAACATGAGAAAAGCGGGCCGGATCAAGTCGTGGCATGCCCCGAAGGGCTTTGGCTTCATCGAGGTCCACGCGGACTCAAAGGATGTCTTCTTCCATGTCACGGCGCTGCAGGCGCGCGCCGTGACGCCCAAGCCGGGCGACCGCGTCAGCTTCGAACTCGCCCGAGGCAAGGATGGCCGGATGCAGGCGCTTGACGTTGCCATCGCGGGCGCGCCCAGCCAAAACGCGGAGGCAAGCTTGCTGCCAGCCCTGCTCGGCCTGGCAGCCCTGGTCGTCATCGTCGGATGCGGCCTCACGGGTTATCTCCCGCGGCAAGCCGGTATCGTAAGCGTCCTCGCCAGCATCCTCGCGTTTCTCGCCTACGCGGCGGACAAGGCGCGCGCGGCTCGCAACGCATGGCGCATCCCTGAGGCCAAGCTGCACCTGCTGGCGCTGTGCGGCGGCTGGCCGGGCGCGCTTGCCGCCCAGCACCTGCTTCGGCACAAGAACAGGAAGCCGGCGTTTCAGGCGAACTTCTGGGGGACGGTGGTCCTGAACATCGCGGCGATGGCGCTATGGAAGACGGGTGTCGGCGGGTAGTCCGGAGCGCCGCCTGAACGGGCGGTCACCGATGGCGAGGGCCATCACTTCACGTATCGGAAGGAAATCTTGGCGCGCCCGGCTGGGATCGAACCAGCAACCCCTGCCTTCGGAGGGCAGTACTCTATCCATTGAGCTACGGGCGCACAGGACGGTTTTGCAACCGGTTTTGCGGGTACAGCGGTTGCGGCCAGCGAATGCCGCCGCAGGGAAGTCGCATAGGATACCGCTTTTGCCCGATGCCGTCCATGCGGGCCCGCCAGGGGCGTCGTGCGACGTCTCGGAACCGTCGCTTTTGGGCACTGGCAAGGGGGCTTTGGCGCTATAATCGCCAACTATTTGCGTCAAATCGTGCCCGCTGTGCAATCCATGACGCCAGTCGATCAAGGTCAAGGTTGCGCGGCCCGTTGTCGGTGACAATCGGGGCCCGGTCCGGGAGACAGTCCGAAGCACGCAAATAGCAACAGACCCAAGTCAGGCAAAGGCCGCAGGGCAGCACGGGCGGTCCGGATGGGGCCAGGTAGTGGTCATGCAAATGGCCGGGATCGGGCCAGAAAAAGCAAGCCGAGCGTGAGCGGCCAGAAGGTTTCCTGCAAAACTGAGAGTTCTGTATGAGCGACGTCCACAACGAACACCCCGAACACGAGTCTCCCATCAAGACGCCGAAGCAGCTGATCGCAGTTGTGATCGCGGCTTTCCTGGTGCCGATCATCGTGATCATTCTGCTGGTCAACTTTGTCGGACACGGCTCGACCGAAAGTGCCGGTGCGGGCACCACAGCAGAAGCCATCAACGACCGCATCAAGCCGGTCGCATCGCTGGAAATCAAGGATCCGAACGCGCCGCGCGTGTTCAAGACCGGTGAACAGGTCTACAAGGAAATCTGCGCCGCTTGCCACGCCACGGGGGCGGCGGGTGCGCCCAAGTACGGGACCGCTGCGGACTGGAGCGCACGCATCGGCCAGGGCTTTGACGGCCTGATGAAGTCGATGCTCAACGGCAAGGGCGCGATGCCGCCGCGCGCCGGCAGCACCCCGGACGACTATACCGATTACGAGCTGGCCCGCGCCGTGGTCTACATGGCCGATGCCGGCGGCGCCAAGTTCCCTGAGCCGCCCGCCCCGGCAGCTGCCGCCCCGACGACGGCCGCGGCCCCCGAGGCAGTTGCCGCGCCGGCTGCCGCCGCCCCGGCCGCCGCTTCGGCGGAAGTCGGCAAGAAGGTCTACGAGCAAGTCTGCGCCGCGTGCCACGCTGCCGGCGTGGCGGGTGCGCCGAAGTTCGGCGACAAGGCCGCCTGGGCGCCGCGCCTGAAGGAAGGCATGGATGCGGTCCACAACTTTGCGCTCAAGGGCAAGGGCGTGATGCCGCCCAAGGGCGGCTATGCCGGCCCGGACGCCGACGTGATCGCCGCCTCGGACTACATGGCCAACGCCGCCAAGTAAGCCCGCCAGCCGCAAACAGAAATGCCCGCGTCCGCGGGCATTTTTTTCGTCCGGAGCATCGGTGCGGCGCGCTACACGACGCGCGAGTAGCGAGCCCGCGGCACGAAGCGGATCGGCTGCGAGCCGTCATTTGCGGCTTCGACACTGGCCTCGGGCGCGCGCGCGGCGTCCTCGCGCAGGTAGCGGTCAAACACCATCGCCACGCGCCGCACCAGCAGCCGGCCCAGCGGCGTCACGGTGATGCGCCCGGGTTCGCACTGCACCAGCCCGTCGGCAGCCAGGCCGCCGAGTTCGGCGAGCTCAGGCGCAAATGCCGCACTGAAATCGATGCCGTGCCGGGCTTCCAGCGCCGGCAGGTCGAGCACGCCGTTGCACATCAGGTCGCCGATGATCTCGCGCCGCAGATGGTCGTCCGCGCTCATCGCCACGCCGCGCGCCAGCGGCAGACGCCCTGCATCGAGCGCGCCGTAGTAATCGTCCAGCGTGCGCGCGTTCTGCACATAGCGCCCCGCGATCGCGCCGATCGCCGAGATGCCGAGCCCGACCTGGTCATAGCCGGCGTGGGTCGAATAGCCCTGGAAGTTGCGCTGCAGGCGGCCTTCGCGCTGGGCGATGGCAAGGTCGTCGTCGGGCAGCGCAAAGTGGTCCATGCCGATATAGACGTAGCCCGCCGCGGTCAGCCGTTCGATGGTCGAGACCAAGATGTCGAGCTTCTCGCCGGCGGGCGGCAAGGCGTTCTCGTCGATGCGGCGCTGCGGCTTGAACACATGCGGTAGGTGGGCGTAGCTGTAGACCGAAAGCCGGTCGGGGCGCAGCGCCAGCACCTGTTCGATGGTGCGGCCAAAGCGCGCCGCGGTCTGGTGCGGCAGGCCGTAGATCAGGTCCAGGCTGACCGAGCGGAAGCCGAGGGCGCGCGCGGCGTCGACCACGGCGCGCGTCTCTTCGAACGGCTGGATGCGGTGGATGGCCTGCTGCACCTCGGGGTCGAAATCCTGCACGCCCAGGCTGACGCGGTTGAAGCCAAGCTCCGCCAGCAGCGCCATGCGCGCGTAGTCGACGCGGCGCGGGTCGATCTCGATGGAATGCTCGCCGTCGGCGGGCAGTTCGAAATACTTGTGCAGCAGCGCCATCACGCGGCGCATTTCGTCGGGATCGAGGAAGGTCGGCGTGCCGCCGCCCCAGTGCGACTGGAGCACTTGGCGGCGCGCACCGAGCTTGTCCGCCACCAGCGCCATCTCGCGGCCAAGGTAGTTGACGTAGCGCGCGCTGCGGCCATGATCGCGCGTGATGATCTTGTTGCAGCCGCAGTAGTAGCAGATGTTCTCGCAGAACGGGATATGCAGGTACAGCGACAGCGGTGCCGGCGCACTGGCGCGGCAGGCGTCCAGCGCGTCGTGGTACAGCGACAGGTCGGGGCCGTTGCGGAAGCGGTCCGCGGTCGGGTACGAGGTGTAGCGCGGGCCGTTGCCATCGATGCGGCCGGCCAGCGCGCGGAAGTCGGACAGCGCGCGACGGTCGAGCGCAGGGGAAGTCATGGCAGACGGTTTCATGGGGGCGCGGGGGATCGGGTGTGTGACGGCCCATCGTAGGGCCGCGGCGCGGCCGGCGCGTTGACCGTCGTCAAAGCGCGGCGGAACCCATGCGCGACGAGCCCCTCGCTGGTGGGGGGCGGGCGTCACATCTGTGTCATGCGTGCCGGATACGCTGCGCGCGGCCTGCGAATACCGCCCCCCTCACCCATCTCCGCTCCCCGTACCATGCCTATTCCCCTGTCGCCTCGCCTGCGGCGCGGCCACGCGCATCCACCCTCCGCAGCCAAACGCCGCCTACTGCTTGCCACCGCGGCCGGGCTGGCGCTGCCTGCCCTTGTCCAGGCCCAGGCGCCCGCGCGCCACACAGTGGTGGTCGGCCACCTGCTCGACCGCACTGGCGCGCAGGCCGACCTGGCGCGGGACTACCTGGCCGGGGCCAAGGTGATGTTTGATGCACTCAATGCCGGCAACGGACCGGTGCGCGTCGTCCATGTGGTCCGAGATGCCGATGCCGACCCGCGCCGCGCACTGGCACAGGCGGTGGCCCTTGCCGATGGCGAGCGCGCGGAACTGCTGTTCGGCCCCGGCGACCGGCTGCTGCCGGCGCTGGCCTCCTCAGCCGAACTCAACCGGCGCGGCGTGCAGATCGTGGCGCCACTGTCGGGACTGGCGCTGGCGGCGGAGAACGTCTGGTTCACCCGCGCCGACTACCAGGCCGAGCTGGACGCGGCGGTGAAGCAGCTGCGCAGCTATGGCCTGACCAGCATCGCGCTGGCGGTGTCGGGGGAATTTGCGGCGGGCGGCACGTCGGGCGCGCAGTGGCTGGGCCGGCTGGAGGCGCAGACCGGCACGCGCGCGGTGCCGCTGGACGGCAATCCCGACGCCGCCGCGCGGCGCATCGCCGCGACCCGTCCGGGTGCGGTGATCGTGGCTGGCGATACGCTGGCCTATGCCGGCCTTGGCCGCGCATTGGCCGCGCAAGGCTGGTATGGCTTTCTGGTCGGACTGTCGTCGGTCAGCGCCACCGCGGCGCGCGAGATCCTGGGTAGCGGCTACACCGGTGGCATGGTGCTGACGCAGATTGCGCCGGGCCCGCAGCAGGCCACGCTGCGCGTGGTGAAGGAGCACGTGGCGCGCATGAAGCAGTACCTGGACGAGCCGCCGTCGGCGGCGACGCTGGCGGGCTATATCGGCGCGGCGTGGCTGGCGCGGGCGCTCGCCGGGCTGCGCGGCAGCGGCGCCGCCGAGATGCGGCGGGCGCTGCAGGGGCGTGTCGACGTGGGCGACTTTGCGCTGGACTTCACCCGCGGCCAGCGCGGCTCGCAGTACGTCACGCTGGCGGCGTCAGGCGCGCGGTAGCGACAGGCGCGCGCGCAGGCCGCCTTCCGGGCGGTTGGTCAGGGTGAGCTCGCCGCCATGGCGCGCGGCGATGTCCGCGGCGATCGACAGACCCATGCCGACCCCGCCGGTGGCGCGGCTGCGCGAGGACTCGATGCGGTAGAACGGCTCCATCACGCGCTGCAGTTCGTCAGGCGGGATGCCGGGGCCGTCGTCGCAGATATCGATCAGCACCCGTTCCGCGCTATCGGTCAGCACGATGCTGGCCGCGCCGCCGTAGCGCCGCGCATTCTCCACCAGGTTCACCACCGCGCGCCGCAGGTCGGACGGGCTCGCCAGCAGCGGCTGCGCCTGCCCGCTGAGCGCGACCTCGTGGCCGGTCTCGGCGGCGTCGTCGACCACCGCCTGCAACAGCGCCAGCACGTCCACGCGCTGGCGCGGGCCGCTGGCTTCATCGCGGTCGCGCAGGTAGTACAGCGTGGCGTCGATCAGGCCGTTCATCTCGGCCAGGTCCTGGCGCAGGCGGTAGCGCACTTCGCCGGCCTGCTTGCTGTCGATCCCCTCGCTCCCATCCATGCGTTCGATGCGCAGGCTCATGCGCGTCAGCGGCGTGCGCAGGTCGTGCGATACCGCCGCCAGGAAGCGCGACTGCTGCGCCAGCTGGTTGCGGATGCGCTGCTGCATATGGTTCAGCGCCTGCGCCGCGGCGCGCGCCTCGGCCGGGCCGGCGCTTTCGTCGAGCGGCGCCGCATGGACGTCCTGCGCGAGCCGGCCGGCGCCGCTGGCGAGTTGCTGCACCGGGCGCGCCAGCAGCCGCGCGCCGGCCCACGAGGCCGCCACGATCGCGGCCACCTGGAACAGCAGGCCGATGTGCGGCGGCCACGGCCAGCGCGGCGGTGGTGGCCGGTGCGGCGCGCCGGCGTCGGCGCCTTCAGGCGGCGGACCTGGACGCCATTCGCCCGGAGGCGGCGGGCCCGGACGCCACTCGCCCGGCGGCGGCCCGCCCGGTCCGTCGCGCAACGCGCGCTCCAGCCCCGGCCGCGGGAACAGGTTTTCGATCACGGTCATGCCAAGCAGGTGCACGGCCAGCATGATCGCGGCCATCACCACGAACAGCCGCACGAACATCGAGTCATAGCGCGCCAGGCGCCCGGTCTTGCTCATGCTTCCAGCGTCGCGGTAAAGACATAGCCCTCGCCGCGCACGGTGCGGATCAGCGTGGGGTCGCGCGGGTCGTCGCGCAGCTTCTGGCGCAGCCGCGACACCAGCAGGTCGATGCTGCGGTCGAACACGTCGAGCCCGCGCCCGCGCGCCTGGTTGATCAGCAACTCGCGGTCGAGCACGCGGTTGGGCTGCTCGACAAAGGCCAGCAGCAGGCGGAATTCGGCATTGGACAGCGGCACCACCACGTCGTCGCGATCGACCAGCTGGCGCAGCGTGGTATTCAGGCGCCAGTCGCCGAAGCGCAGCTCGTGCCCGGACGGCGCGGCGGCACGGCGTGCTTCGGCGCCATTGCCGCGGCTGCGGCGCAGCACGGTGTGGATGCGCGCTACCAGCTCGCGCATCTCGAAGGGCTTGGTGACGTAGTCGTCGGCGCCCACTTCCAGCCCGACCACGCGGTCGGCCAGCTCGGCGCGCGCGGTCAGCATGATCACGGCGACATCGGTCTGCGCGCACAGCTCGCGGCACAGTGCCAGGCCGTTCTCGCCGGGCAACGACAGGTCGAGGATCACCAGGTCATACGGCGTGGCGGCCATCGCCTGGCGCATCTCCACGCCGCCTTCGACGCCATCGGCCTGCATGCCGAAGGTGGACAGGTATTCGGCCAGCATGGAGCGGATCTGGGGATCGTCGTCGACGATCAGCAGGCGGATGGGAAGCGTGGGGGTGAATTCCATAAGCGAAGGGATCGGCATATGCCGGCGGCAGGCGCCGGCGCCGAGGGGCATGCGGTGCCCCACTTTACCAGCCCGCGATGACCCCACTGTGCCCGCTTTGTATCAACGCTGATACGCAGCCTGGCCGGGGCACCTGGCTTGTACGCGAATGCAATACGGGCCTGACCAAGTGCTCAAGCAATGCGGCGCGCCCTTCCCTAGCATGGACCGGCATTCCAACAAGCTACCCAACCACAGGAGAAGTCCATGCCCGCCCTACCCGCCCTGAATGCCCGGCTGCGCGCCGGCCTGTCCGTGCTGACGCTGTGCGCCGCCTGCCTGGTCGCCTTGCCGGCCAGCGCGCTGCAAGCCGGCCCGCTGCCCGGCGCCATGCCGCCATCTGCGCCGGCAACCGCCGAGTCGCTCGGCCTCAATCCCGCGCAGGCGCGCCTGTGGCAGGCGGCCCGCAGTGCCACGCGCGAAGCCGAGGCGCACGCGCTCGAACTGCGTGCCCGCTTCGTGCGCGAGACCGCGGACGAGTCGCCAGACGGCCCGCTGCGCCCGCGCGTGCAGGCCATGGAGCGCCTGCATGAAGCGTTCGAGCAGGACCGCCGCGCGGTGCGTGAATGCTGGCTGGCGCTGGACGACAGCCTCGACCCCGCGCAACGCAGGCGCCTGCGCGGCTTGCCCGAGGCGGCGCACTGGCTGGGCCTGCCGCCGCACGCGGCGATGATGGCGCCGCCGCCGGGCGGACTGCAGCGGTAGGTACGCGCCCGCCGCCACGAAAAAATGCCCCCGCACGCTTGCGCGCCGGGGGCCGGAGAACAGGGAAATTCCGAACGCGAGGTCCGGTACGGCAGGAAAGCCGGGCGAGCCCACCGCAGCACGCCTGCGCAAGCGCAGGCAGCACAGTCACTATGCTAGGGAGCACGGCGCGCGCCGTCTTGTCAGGCTGGTAGGGATTTGTATCGGGACTGTAGTGCGGATTAATGGAATTCAGCCCGCGGCAGTCTTGCCGGGCGTGCCCAGCAGCGCCTTGAGCGCGCCGAGCCGGTCCTTGGGGCTCATCGCCGGGGTTTCGTCCTTGGGCGCGGGCGCTTCCTCCAGCTTCATCTCGCCGATAAAGCGCGACGCCTGGCAGGAATAGGTCTCGCGCGCGCGCTTGCGCTTCTTGCACCAGCTGATCTGCAGGCTGCGCTGCGCACGGGTGATGCCGACATACATCAGCCGGCGCTCTTCCTCGATCTTCTCGTCGGTCATGTCCTCGTCTTCGCGGCAGTGGGGCAGGATGCCCTCTTCCACGCCGACCAGGAACACATGCGGATATTCCAGCCCCTTGGAGGCGTGCAGCGTCGACAGCCGCACCGCGTCAGGATCTTCCTCGCGCCCTTCGAGCATGCTCATCAGCGCCACGGTCTGGGTCAGTTCCAGCAGGTTCTTGCCTTCGTCGCCAAAGCCGTCGGCGTTGTCGAAGCCGGTGGCCTCTTCGCCCTCGGCGGCTTCCGGCTTGGTGCCCTTGCGCTTGAGCCAGTCGAGGAATTCGAGCGTATTGGTCCAGCGCGACTGGGCCTGGCGTTCGTCGAAGGCGTCGTACAGGTAGGCCTCGTAGTGGATGCCTTCCATCAGGTCGTCGAGCACCACGGTCGCCGGGTCCTTGGCCGCGCGATCGGCCAGCCGCACCATCGATTCGCAGAACACGCGCAGCGGTTCCAGCTGGCGCGGCTGCAGCTTGCCTTCGATGCCGCCCATCATCGCGGCCTCGAACAGCGACACCTTGGCCTGCCCGGCAAAGGTGCCCAGCACTTCCAGCGTGGTAGTGCCCACCCCGCGCCGCGGCGTGGTGATGGCACGGATAAAGGCGGGATCGTCGTCCGGATTGGAGATCAGGCGCAGGTAGGCGCAGATGTCCTTGATCTCGGCCTTGTCGAAGAAGCTCTGGCCGCCCGACAGCACGTAGGGAATGCGCTCGCGGCGCAGGATCTGCTCGAAGAGCCGCGCCTGGTGGTTGCCGCGATAGAGGATGGCGTAGTCGCGGAACTGCGCGCGGCGCTCGAACTTGTGCGCGGACAGGCGGAACACCACCGACTCGGCCTCGTGCTCCTCGTCGTTCATCGGGTGAATGGCGATGGGATCGCCCATGCCGTGCTCGCTCCACAGCTTCTTGTCGAACAGCTTGGGATTGTTGGCAATGACCGCGTTGGCCGCTTCCAGGATGCGCACGGTGGAGCGGTAGTTCTGCTCCAGCTTGACCACCTTCAGGGCCGGGAAATCGGTCTGCAGCAGGCGCAGGTTGTCCAGCGTGGCGCCGCGCCAGCCGTAGATGGCCTGGTCGTCGTCGCCCACCGCGGTAAAGGCCGGTGCGCGCAGGTGCGAGCCGCCCGCCAGCAGCTTGAGCAGCTGGTACTGGCACGCGTTGGTGTCCTGGTATTCGTCGACCAGGAAGTAGCGCAGGCGGTTCTGCCACTTGAGCTGTACCGTTTCATTGCGCGCGAACAGTTCGGCGGGCAAGCGGATCAGGTCGTCGAAGTCCACCGCCTGGTAGGCGTGCAGCGTGGCTACGTAGTTGCGGTAGACCAGCGCGGCCTGGTGCTCGTCGGCATTGGCCGCCTGCGCGATCGCGGCCTCGGGGTCGACCATGCCGTTCTTCCACAGCGAGATCGTGCTTTGCACGCCGCGGATCAGCTTCTTGTCGGTGGTGCCGAGCTGCTCCTGGATCAGGCCGAAGCAGTCGTCCGAATCCATGATCGAGAACTGCGGCTTCAGGCCCACATGCTCGGCCTCCATGCGCAGGATCTGCACGCCGAGCGAGTGGAAGGTACAGACCGTCAGCTGCTTCAGAGGAATGCGCTTGCCCTCGCGCGTGGTCTTGCCTTCCATCAGCTTGCCGATGCGCTCCTGCATCTCCTTGGCCGCCTTGTTGGTAAAGGTGACGGCGGCGATATGGCGCGGCTCGAAGCCCTTGTCCTCGATCAGGTGCGCGATCTTCTGCGTGATCACGCGGGTCTTGCCCGAGCCTGCCCCGGCCAGCACCAGGCAGGGCCCGTCCAGGTAGCGGACGGCTTCGGATTGGGCGGGGTTCAGGCCGTGGGTCATGCGAGGGGCGCGGTTGGAGACGGAAGGGGAATCGGCAAGAGAGGCGGGACGCGCCAGCTCCCGCGAAAGGTAGCGGCGGCAAAGCTGCTGATGTTAACACGCTGGCCGCCCCCGGTCAGTCAGCGAAAATCGCATTGACAGCTCCTCTTGTGTCACTGGCGTAACACTTCGTAAAGGCCGGAGCCGATCGCATAGGGCGCCGATCTAACTAATGTGTCCCCCAGCCTGCGCGGCCGTTCGGACATGCATTAATCATCACACGGAGCCAATAATGAAAACCCTGCAAACTTTGACCAAGGTGACCCTGATCGGCGCAACGGTCGCGGCCTTTGCCGGTTGCGCAGACATGACCCCGAAGCAACGCAACACCGCCATCGGCGCGGGCGCGGGTGCCGTGGGCGGCGCCATCCTCACCGAAGGCAGTGCACTGGGTACGCTGGGTGGCGCGGCCGTGGGCGGCGTGATCGGTAACGTCGTCACCGACGACAAGAAGAAGTAAATTCGCCGCCCCTGGCGGCGGGGCGCAGGAACGGGTACAGCCGCCGGGCGGCTTCCGGCCCGCGTTTGACAAAGGCCGGGGCCTCCCGTACATTGCGCGCATCCGACCGGGAGAGCGCGCATCTCTGCGCCGCCGAAGGGGTATCACCCGAAAACTCTCAGGCACCACGGACCGATCGGATCGGCATGCAACATGCACACAATGCATGCCGCACTCTGGAGAGCGGCACCCGCCATTCATGGCGAGCGTGCCCACCGAAGGGGCGCACGAGGATGGGGTCTACGGATCCGCCTTGTAATCTCTCAGGTATCGAGGACAGAGGGGTCATCCGCCGCAGCGGATTGCTACGCCATATTGTTGGCGCGGCGAGCGTTGCGGCGGATGACCCTTTTTTCGTTTTCGCAACCCGAGACTGCCCCCGAGGATTCCATGACGCTCCAGGCCACGCCCCTCAACGCCATCCACCGCGCCCTCGGCGCCCGCATGGTCGACTTCGGCGGCTGGGACATGCCGGTCAACTACGGCTCCCAGATCGAAGAACACAACGCCGTGCGCAGCGATGCCGGCATGTTCGACGTGTCGCACATGTGCGTGGTGGACCTCAGCGGCGCCAATAGCCGCGCCTTCCTGCGCGGCCTGCTGGCCAACAATGTCGACAAGCTGCAGACGCCGGGCAAGGCGCTCTACTCCTGCATGCTGGACGAGAAAGGCGGCGTGATCGACGACCTGATCGTCTACTTCTTTGCCGAGGACCGCTTCCGCCTGGTGGTCAATGCCAGCACCGCGCTGGGCGATATCGACTGGATCCGCTCGCGTAATGCCGCCACCGGCAGCGGCGTGACCATCACCCCGCGCCGTGAAGACGTCGCCCCCGAGGGCGTGCAGCCGCTGGCCATCGTCGCCGTGCAGGGCCCGAACGCCCGCGCCAAGGTGTGGAGCACGTTCCCGTCGACCCAGCCCTCCGACGCCCTCAAGCCCTTCAACGCCGTCGTGGTCCAGGACCCGGCCATCGGCGAAATCATGGCCGCCCGCACCGGCTACACCGGCGAAGACGGCTTCGAACTGGTGGTGCCCGCCGCGAGCGTCGCCGCCGTGTGGGAAAAGCTGAACGCCGCGGGCGTGCGCCCGGCCGGCCTGGGCGCGCGCGACACGCTGCGCCTGGAAGCCGGCATGAACCTGTACGGCCAGGACATGGATATCAACACCTCGCCGCTGGACGCGGGCCTGGCCTGGACCGTCGACCTGCAGAGCGAACGCGACTTCACCGGCAAGGCGGCACTGGCCGCGGCTGGTTCGCGCCAGCAATTCCTCGGCCTGATCCTGCGTGACAAGGGCGGCGTGCTGCGCTCGCACCAGAAGGTGATCACCGCGGCCGGTGACGGCGAGATCACCAGCGGCACCTTCAGCCCGTCGCTGTCGCAGTCGATCGCCTTTGCGCGCCTGCCGCAGGGCGTCAATGTCGGCGACACGGTGCAGGTAGAGATCCGCGACCGCAAACTCAGTGCGACTGTGGTTAAACTGCCGTTTGTGCGCAATGGCAAGGCACTCGTGAGCTAAGGGGAAAACCCGCTCACCCAACGGTCGCCCTCGCCTGCCGGCAGCTTCGCCGGGCAGGCATCACCCAACAAGAAACAGATCTGTATCCGGAGAACCTCCATGAATTTCCCCGCTGACCTCAAGTACACCGAGTCGCATGAGTGGGTACGCGTCGAAGCCGACGGCACGCTCACCATCGGCATCACCGACCACGCGCAGGACGCGCTGGGCGACATCGTCTTCCTGGAACTGCCCGAAGTGGGCAAGTCGGTCGGTGCCGGCGATGCGCTGGCAGTGGTGGAATCGGTGAAGGCCGCTTCCGACATCTACGCTCCGGTGGCCGGCGAAGTGATCGCCGTCAACGAGGCCGCCACGGCCGCGCCGGAAAGCGTCAATGCCGATGCCTTCGACGCCTGGCTGTTCAAGCTCAAGCCGGCCAACGCCGACGACGTCAATGGCCTGATGTCGGCCGACGCGTACAAGGCCAGCGTCGGCGCCTGACGCCGGCCACGCCGGTCCCGCGCGGACCGGCCACTGCAGACAGACGCGCGCCGGCGGGCTGACCACCTGCCGACGCGCCCCCCACGAGGTTCTTGCCAATGAACGCCCCGCTTCCCATGAACGCCGCCCAAGGTAACCGGCCCACGCTGGCCGAACTGGAGGCGCGCGACGCCTTCGCCGCCCGCCATATCGGCCCCGATACCCCCGAACAGCAGCACATGCTGAAGGTGCTCGGCTATGACAGCCGCGCCGCGCTGATCGACGCCGTCATCCCCGCCGCCATCCGCCGCCGCGACGGCATGCCGATGGGCGAGTTCACCGAGCCGCTCAGCGAAGAAGCGGCGCTCGAGAAGCTGCGCGGCCTCGCGCGCAAGAACAAGGTACTGAAGAGCTTTATCGGCCAGGGCTACTACAACACGGTCACGCCGGCGGTCATCCTGCGCAATATCTTCGAGAACCCGGCCTGGTACACCGCCTACACGCCCTACCAGCCGGAAATCTCGCAGGGCCGCCTGGAAGCGATGCTGAACTTCCAGCAGATGGTCACCGACCTGACCGGGCTGGATATCGCCAATGCGTCGATGCTGGATGAAAGCACCGCCGCCGCCGAGGCGATGACGCTGCTGCAGCGCGTGAACAAGCACGATTCGAACATCTTCTTCGTCGCGGACGACGTGCTGCCGCAGACGCTGGAAGTGGTACGCACGCGCGCGCTGCCGCTGGGCATCGAAGTCAAGGTCGGCCCCGCTGCCGACGCCGCCGCGGCCGGCGCCTTCGGCGTGCTGCTGCAATACCCGGGCGTGAACGGCGACGTCAACGACTATCGTGCCATCGCTGACGCCGTGCACGCTGCCGGCGGCCTGGTGGTGGCCGCCGCCGACCTGCTGGCGCTGACGCTGGTGGTCGCGCCGGGCGAATGGGGTGCCGACGTGGCCGTGGGCAACTCGCAGCGCTTTGGCGTGCCGCTGGGCTTCGGCGGCCCGCACGCCGGCTATATGGCGGTGAAGGATGCGTTCAAGCGCTCGATGCCGGGCCGCCTGGTCGGCGTGACCATCGACGCGCAGGGCAACAAGGCCTACCGCCTGGCGCTGCAGACGCGCGAGCAGCATATCCGCCGCGAGAAGGCTACCTCCAACATCTGTACCGCGCAGGTGCTGCTGGCCGTGATGGCATCGATGTACGCCGTCTACCACGGCCCGCAGGGCCTGAAGCGCATCGCCCAGCGCGTGCATCGCCTGACCGCGACGCTGGCCGCCGGTCTGGAAAAGCTCGGCTTCGCGCGCACCAACGCCACCTTCTTCGACACGCTGACACTGGAAACCGGCTTCAATACCGAGGCCATCCACGCCGCCGCCACCGCGCGCGGCCTCAACCTGCGCCATGTCAGCGCCACGCGCGTCGGCGTCTCGCTGGACGAGACTGCCACCCGCGCCGACGTGGTCGCGCTGTGGGAAGTCTTCACGCAAGGCAAGCCGCTGCCCACGGGCCTGGACTTCGACAAGCTCGAAGCCGCCACGCAGGACGCGTTCCCCGCAGCGCTGGCACGCACCACCGAATACCTGACGCACCCGGTCTTCAACACGCACCACGCCGAGCACGAGATGCTGCGCTACCTGCGCATGCTGGCAGACAAGGACCTGGCGCTGGACCGCACTATGATCCCGCTGGGCTCGTGCACGATGAAGCTGAACGCCACCAGCGAGATGATCCCGGTGACGTGGCCTGAGTTCAGCCAGATCCACCCGTTCGCGCCGCTGGACCAGACCGTGGGCTACCGCGAGATGATCGACCAGCTCGAAGCCATGCTGTGCGCCGCCACCGGCTACGCCGCGGTGAGCCTGCAGCCCAACGCGGGCTCGCAGGGCGAATACGCGGGCCTGCTGATCATCCACGCCTACCACGCCAGCCGCGGCGAGAGCCATCGCGACATCTGCCTGATCCCGTCGTCGGCGCACGGCACCAACCCGGCGTCGGCGCAGATGGCCGGCATGAAGGTGGTCGTGGTGGCCTGCGACGAGGACGGCAACGTCGACCTGGACGACCTGGCGAAGAAGGCCGAGCAGCACAGCAAGAACCTGGCGGCCATCATGATCACCTACCCGTCCACGCACGGCGTGTTCGAGCAGGGCGTGCAGCAGATCTGCGAGATCGTGCACCAGCACGGTGGCCAGGTCTATGTCGACGGCGCCAACATGAACGCGATGGTCGGCACCGCCGCGCCGGGCCAGTTCGGCGGCGACGTCTCGCACCTGAACCTGCACAAGACCTTCTGCATCCCGCACGGCGGCGGCGGCCCGGGCGTGGGCCCGGTCGCGGTCGGCGCGCACCTGGCGGACTTCCTGCCCAACCAGGACAGCGTCGGCTATCGCCGCGACGACCGCGGCATCGGCGGCGTGTCGGCGGCGCCGTTCGGCTCGGCCAGCATCCTGCCGATCTCGTGGATGTATATCGCGATGATGGGTTCGGCCGGCCTCACCGCCGCCACCGAGAACGCGATCCTGGCTGCCAACTATGTCGCCAAGCGCCTGGCGCCGTACTATCCGGTGCTGTACACCGGCCAGCACGACCTGGTCGCGCACGAGTGCATCCTGGACCTGCGCCCGCTGCAGAAGGACACCGGCATCAGCAATGAAGACGTGGCCAAGCGCCTGATGGACTACGGCTTCCACGCCCCGACCATGAGCTTCCCGGTGCCGGGCACGCTGATGATCGAGCCGACCGAGAGCGAAGCGCTGCATGAGCTGGACCGCTTTATCGACGCGATGATCGCGATCCGCCAGGAAATCGGCCGCGTTGCCGACGGCACCTTCGACCGCGACGACAACCCGCTCAAGCACGCGCCGCACACCGCTGCGGTCGTGACCGCCGACGAGTGGACCCACAAGTACACGCGCGAAGAAGCCGCGTACCCGGTGGCATCGCTGCGCACGCAGAAGTACTGGCCGCCGGTTGGCCGTGCCGACAACGTGTACGGTGACCGCAACCTGTTCTGCGCCTGCGTGCCGGTGAGCGACTACGTGGTCGACTGACATGCAGGTCCGGCGGGCCGCCGCGGCACCGGGCGCCCGCCAAAGCACTATGCTCGATATGTAGGGCACCGCGCCGTGCGGTGGCCGTCCTGAGCGGAGGCTGCATGTGGAACCTGAGTGCCCCCTGGTGGGAATTCGTGCTGCGCGGGCTGATCGTCTACGGCGCGGTGCTGGGGTTGCTGCGCCTGTCGGGCAAGCGCCAGATCGGGCAGTTGACACCGTTCGACCTGGTGCTGCTGCTGGTCATTTCCAACGCGGTGCAGAACGCGATGAACGCCGGCGACAACTCGGTCAGCGCCGGGCTGATCCTGGCGGTGACGCTGGTCGGCGCCAACGCGATGATCGGCTTCCTGACGTGGCGTTTCCGCAAGCTGGAGCTCCTGGTCGAGGGGCGCCCGCAGGTGCTGGTGCACGACGGCAAGGTCTACCGCGACGTGATGCAGCGCGAGCACATCAGCTTCGATGACCTGAACAAGGCGCTGCGCCATGCCGGCTGCGACAGCGTCGGGCAGGTGCATTTCGCGATCCTGGAAACCGACGGCACGGTCTCGGTCAAGATGCGCGAGCGAGCGCAGCAGGGCGAGGCCCCCGCCACCAGTACCACGGCCACAGGCAGGCCTACGATCTGGACCCATCCCGGCATGGACGAGCCGGTCTGACCTTACAGCACGCACAAGTGCCCTTCACGGGCCATCCTGGAGACATTCCGTGGCAGTCAGCGTTTTCGATCTGTTCAAGGTGGGCATCGGCCCGTCGAGCTCGCATACCGTGGGCCCGATGCGCGCGGCCCTGATGTTCGCGCAGGGACTGGAGCGCGACGGCCTGTTGCCGCAGGTGGCGAGCGTGCGCGCAGAGCTGTACGGTTCGCTGGGCGCCACCGGCAAGGGCCACGGCACCGACAAGGGCGTGATCCTCGGCCTGATGGGCGAGGCCCCCGACACCATCGATCCCGATTCCATCGACACGCGGGTGGCCGCGCTGCGCGCCAGCCGGGAGCTGTCCTTGCTGGGCAAGCACATCGTGCCCTTCGTCGAGAAGGAACACATCGCTTTCTACCGGCGCGAGGCCATGGCCGAGCATCCCAACGGCATGAAGTTCCATGCCTTCGATGCCAGCGGCGCTTCGCTGCGCGAGGCGCGCTACCTGTCGGTCGGCGGCGGCTTCGTGGTTACCGCGGGCGCACCCAATACGCAGGTACTCAACGCCGCGCAGCAATTGCCGCACCCGTTCCGCAGCGGCAAGGACATGCTCGAGATGGCCAAGGCCAGCGGCAAGAGCATTGCGCGGCTCATGATGGAGAACGAGCTGACGTGGCGCAGCGAGCAAGAGGTCACCAGCGGCCTGCTGCATATCTGGGACGTGATGCAGGCCTGCGTGGCGCGCGGCTGCCGCACCGACGGCGAACTGCCGGGCCCGTTCAAGGTCAAGCGGCGCGCGCCGGAGCTGTTCCGCAGCCTGACCGAGCGCGCCGAGCGCACGCTGTCCGATCCGCTGTCGGTGATGGACTGGGTCAACCTTTACGCCATCGCCGTCAATGAAGAGAACGCCGCCGGCGGGCGCGTGGTCACCGCGCCGACCAACGGCGCGGCCGGCATCATCCCGGCGGTACTGCATTACTACGATCGCTTCGTGCCGGGCGCCAGCAAGCAGGGCGTGGTCGACTTCCTGCTGACCGCGGGCGCGATCGGGCTGCTGTACAAGCTCAATGCATCGATCTCCGGCGCCGAGGTCGGCTGCCAGGGCGAGGTCGGCGTGGCCTGTTCGATGGCTGCGGGTGCGCTGGCGGCGGTGCAGGGAGGTACCCCCGCGCAGGTGGAAAACGCCGCCGAGATCGGCATGGAGCACAATCTCGGCCTGACCTGCGACCCGGTCGGCGGGCTGGTGCAGATCCCATGCATCGAGCGCAATGCGATGGCTTCGGTCAAGGCGGTCAATGCGGCGCGCATGGCGTTACGCGGCGACGGGACGCATTACGTGTCGCTGGATTCGGTGATCAAGACCATGCGCGAGACCGGGGCCGATATGAAGACGAAATACAAGGAGACGGCGCGGGGCGGGCTGGCGGTCAATATCGTGGAGTGCTGACCGCCCTCTGCTAGTGCCCATCGGCATGCCCGGCGTATCATGGCGGCGTTCCCCGATCGCAAAAAGAAGAGGACAGCCATGCAGACCTTCCACCAGCTGTTCGACGAAACCTCGTCCACCTTCACCTACCTGCTGATCGACGCCGCCACGGGAGACGCACTGCTGATCGACCCGGTCGACCACCAGCTGGAACGCGACATGGCGCTGCTGCAAGACACCGGCGCGCACCTCGCGTGGGTCATCGAGACCCATGCCCACGCCGACCACATCACCTCGGCCGGCCACCTCGCGTTGCAGACCGGCGCGCACACGGCAGCCCCGTCCGGCTGCGATATCAAGCCCGCGCAGAAACAGCTGATCGATGGCGACACGGTCGCATTCGGCAAGCAGGTGCTGCGCGCGATCCATACGCCGGGACACACCGCCGGCAGCATGAGCTACCTGTGGGAAGAACCCACGCCCGACGGCATCGTGCGCCGCATCTTCACCGGCGACGCGCTGCTGATCGACGGCTGCGGCCGCACCGATTTCCAGTCGGGCGATGCGGGTACGCTTTACGACAGCCTGACCAAGAAGCTGTTCGCGCTGCCCGATGACACGCAGGTCTATCCGGCCCATGACTACAAGGGCCGCACCTCTTCCACCATCGGCCAGGAACGCGCGCACAACAGCCGCGTCGCCGGCCGCACGCGCGAGGAGTTCGTCGAGATGATGCGCAACCTGAACCTGCCGCGGCCGAAGCTGATCGACGTTGCGGTACCGGCCAACCAGCGCCTGGGCCTGCGCGACGGCGAAAGCGTGCCGCACGGCGCCTGAGCTTTCCCAACGTTAGGAGTCACCGCATGTCCGCATATACCGCCGAAGTCCTGTGGCAACGCGATGGGCAGGATTTCACCGGCAACCGCTACAGCCGCCGGCATGTGCTGCGCTTTGACGGCGGCGTGGAAGTCCCCGGTTCGTCATCGCCCCATGTGGTGCCGCTGCCGATGTCGGATCCGGGCGCGGTCGATCCGGAGGAGATGTTCATCGCCTCGCTGTCGAGCTGCCACATGCTGTGGTTCCTGTCGCTGGCGGCGAAGCAGCGCTTTGTCGTGGACCGCTATATCGACGCGGCCAGCGGTGTGATGGAAAAGAATGCCGACGGCCAGATGGCGATGACGGTGGTCACGCTGCGCCCGCAGGTGACCTTTGGCGGCGAACGCGAGCCGACGCGCGAAGAACTCGACGCGCTGCACCACGCCGCACACGACGCCTGCTTTATCGCCAACTCGGTCAGGACCGAGGTGCGCTGCGAGCCGGTGTTCGCCGGCGCGTAGCCCGCTTGCCATGTCCGGCAACGTCCCGGCGCAAGCTTCAGCGGGACTGGCGCCGCCGCGGGCCACGCGGGCACGCGTTCGGCCGATGTGGTGGCTTGCCATTGGCGTCGTGCTGCTCACGGGAATCAGCATGCTGCAGGATCACTTCCTCTACTTCCCCGACAAGGCGTCGGTCGATGACATGGTCGCGCCCGGGCTGCGCGCCTGGCCGGGGCCGGAGGACTTTCGCGGACTGGTAGCCGAGCCGGCCGGAGCCGCGCGCGCCACCGCCATGGTGTTTCACGGCAATGCGGGGCACGCCGGGCATCGCGAGTACTACGCCAGCGCGCTGACGAAGCTCGGCATTCGCGTGATCCTCGCCGAGTACCCGGCATACGGTCCGCGCCCGGGTGCGCTCGGCGAGCGCAGCTTCGTGGACGACGCTGAACAGTCCATTAAGCTGGCCCGGCGCCAGTTCGGCGGCCCGCTGCTGCTGATCGGCGAGTCGCTGGGCGCAGGCGTGGCTGCAGCGGCCGCAGCGCGCCAGCGCGACAAGGTTGCCGGCCTGCTGCTGATCACGCCATGGGACAAGCTCGCGCATATTGCCTCGCATCACTATCCCTGGCTGCCGGCCGGCTGGGTGCTGCGCGACCGTTACGACAGCGCGGCCAACCTGGCAGGCTTCGGCCGCCCCGTGATGGTCGCGATCGCCGAACGCGACACCATCGTGCCGGCACGCTTCGGCAAGGCGCTCTATGAGACGCTAGGCGAACCCCGTCGGATGGCGGTGATCGATGGCGCCGGTCACAACGACTGGACCGGGCATGTCGATGCCGCATGGTGGCAAGACGCGGTCGCGTTCCTGCTGGCGCCCCGTTAAGCGCGTGGCGTGCGCCGGCATGCACCTGGCGCCCGCCCTGCAAACAAATAACATCGCGCCGCCAAAACGCTGAGTTGACTTACCCCTGTGCGCTGCAATACTGGCCTTCACAGAACGGCTCGCCACTTGCGCACCGGTCGGTGCATCCGGCGTTGCGTAGCCGACACCCGTGGGGGAACTCCATCATGAAGCAATGCCAGCATCGCAAGCTCTACCGTGGCCTCGGCGTACTGGCCGCCGCGGCGATCGCGCTGATTCCGGCCCAGGCTATGGCGCAGAACAAGCCTATGGCCTATCCGGCCAAGGGCCAGAGCCAGCAACAGCAAGCCAGCGACGACGGTGCATGCTACAGCTGGGCCAAGCAGCAGACCGGCGTGGATCCCGCACAGGCTGCCAACGCACCGCCGCCGGCCCAGGCCCAGAGCGGCCAGCGGGTGCGGGGTGCCGCGGGCGGCGCCGCGGCGGGTGCTGTGGTGGGCGCGATGGCAGGCGATGCCGGCAAGGGTGCGGCGGTCGGCGCTGCAGCGGGTACGGTGGGGGGCGGCGTGGCGCACCGGCAGTCGCGGCGGCAGGCGGACGCCGCGAACCAGCAGGCGGCGGCCAATACCAGCCAGGCAATGGGTTCCTACTACCAGGCCTGGACCGCCTGCATGCAGGGGCGAGGCTACAGCGTTAAGTGAAACGGCGTGCAGTAGCTCAGCGCAGGTTCAGGTCGCCCAGCGCTCGCACGCCTTGCGCACAGTTTCGCGCTGGCTGCGCGCATCCGCATCGACCTGTCGCAGCCATTCGGCATCGCCATCGCGGCGCGCGGCCAGTGCGCGGATATTCGCCAGCGCTTCCAGCGAACCCAGCGCCTCGGCGTGCGGCACCAGCGCATCGCAGATCGACAGGATGTGGTCGGCGATCGGCATGCGCGTCAGTTCGTTGGGATGCACGTATTCGCCGTCCAGCCCGAAGCGGCAGGCCTGGAAGCGATTAAAGGTGTACACCAGGTAGTCGTCTTCCTGCGGCATGAACGGGCGCGACAGCAGCAGGTAGCGCGCCAGCATCTGGATATAGGCGGCGATATCGCAGGCGCGCTGCACCGTCAGCGGCGTGTCCATCACGCGGACTTCGATGGTGCCGAATTCCGGCTTGGGCCGGATATCCCAGTAGAAGTCCTTCATGCTCTCGATCACGCCCGTGTTGCGCATCTTCTCGAAGTACGCGGTGAAGGCGTCCCACGTCAGCAGGAACGGCGCGCGCCCGCTCATCGGGAAGGCCGCCACCGAATTCAGCCGCGCCGAGGCAAAGCCGGTATCCACGCCCTGCACATAGGGCGACGACGCTGCCAGCGCGACAAAGTGCGGCACGTAGCGGCCGATCGCATGCAGCAGGAACAGCGACTCGTCCGCGCTCGGGCAGCCGATATGCACGTGCTGGCCGAACACCGTGAACTGCTTGGCCAGGTAGCCATACAGCTCCGAGATGTACTGGTAGCGCGGCGAATCCGAGATGGTGCGGTCGGCCCATTGCATGAACGGGTGCGTGCCGCCGCCGGCGATGCCCAGGTTGAGCGAGCGCGAGGCCGCCACCATCAGGTCGCGCATGGTGGTCAGCTCTTCCAGCGCCTGCTGGTAGCTGTGGCAGATGCCGGTACTGATCTCGATCATCGACGGACTGATCTCCGGCTTGATGTCGCCGGCATGCTCGGCGCCCTTGAGCGCGCGCAGCAGGTCGGGCGCGAATGGCGCCAGGTCATAGTCATGACGGTTGACGAGCTGCAGCTCCAGCTCCACGCCGAAGG
The DNA here is from genome assembly GCF_040149425.2 of Cupriavidus sp. DF5525. Lineage (NCBI taxonomy): Bacteria > Pseudomonadati > Pseudomonadota > Betaproteobacteria > Burkholderiales > Burkholderiaceae > Cupriavidus > Cupriavidus sp. DF5525. The sequence continues at coordinate 4,379,136 of NZ_CP168265.1, forward strand.
TCAGGGCCTCGGAATGCTTGAACGATTCGAGAGACATCAGCGCCCTCCTCCATTGCCGCGAACCTCGCCAGCGAAGCGCAGCGCCCAGGCCGCGATCACGGGGCCGAGCAGTTGTTCGATTGCCAGCGCGCACAGGATGATGGCGGCCAGCGGCTGTCCGGTTCCCGGGTAAAGGCGTGCCACGTCGCTCATCAGCAGGTAGGCCAGACCCGACATCGGCGCCAGTGCCAGCCCCAGCGCCATGCACTGGCGCATGCTCAGGCCCGAGAATGAACCCAGCGAGACCACACCGGCCAGCTTGGCAGTATGGCGCAGCAGCACCAGCACGACGGCATAGATGCCGCCCACGGCCCAGTCATGCGCAGTCAGCGGCAGGCCCAGCGACACCACCATCACGATGATCAGCAGGCTGCCCGCGCTGCCGAAGTGCGGCGGCCATACATGCGGCTGGCTGTCCTGGTGCTTGAAGACCACACCAGCCAGCATCAGCGTCAGAGGCATCGACAATTTTAGTACCCGCGTCAGCGCGAGCGTGAACAGCACCAGGCCCACCAGCACCAGGAAGCTGTAGTGATCGTCGGCCGACATGCGGTCATAGATGGCGTGGCCGATCTTGCCCACCACCCACGCCAGCAGGCATGAGCCCACCAGCAGGTACAGCGGGTGCAGCAGCGCCGCGCCCAGGTTGCCATACTCGGAATGCAGCCAGCCCGTGGCGACCTGCACGATGGCGGCGGCGTAGATGCTGTTGAGCGCCGCCATCGCCATCAGGCGTTCAGTGACCTGGCCTTCGGCGCGCAGTTCGTTCTTGAGTTGCAGCACGATGGTGGGCGAGGTGCTGACCGCGATGCCGCCGGCCAGGATCGCCACGCCCGGCGAAGCGCCGATCCATTGCAGCACCGCCGCTACCAGGCCCCAGGTCAGCAAGCTTTCAAAGGCGCTGGTCAGCAGCAGCCAGCGGTTGGCGCGCAGCCAGGTGAGGGAGAGGCGATGCCCGAGTTCGAACAAGGCCAGCGCCAGCGCCATATCGATCAGGATACGGGTCTGGTTGATCATGTTCTCGTCGACGATGCCGCGGCCCAGCATGCCGGCGCACAGCCCCGCCACGGCATAGCCGACGATGCGCGGGAAGCGCAGCCAGCGGCGGCTGACCTCGCCCGCGAGGCCGGCGCCGACCAGGGCCAGTCCGACCCAGAAAAGGCCACCTGGCGCGAGCGGGAGGGTGGGGAAAAGTTGGCTCAGTCCATTCATGGTCGACATGGTAATGTAAGCACATCACAATCCATGTCAGTGATTGTCCGACACCGCACCAAACCTGACAGCTACTTCTGTCAACTACTCGTAAAAAACGCCATCTCCTGGATGGCGTTTTTTACATTCGTTACACGATCCGGCGGTTCGAAGCGCCCGTGAGACGTTTCAGACGCCCCACACTTTCCACTTCGGCCGGGTGGCCTTCAGCGCCGTTTCGACTTGCCCGTACAAAGTGCGCGTTGCGCCCTGCGCAGCACCGCGAGCGCGGGCTTTGTCGAAGTACGCCAGCGCCGTCTCCCGCTGGTCCAGGCCGAGTGCGGACTGGACCGCGCGCAGGTACACCTCTGCGTCCCAGTCGTCACGTACGGCAAACGCCGCAACAAAGTCCGCCATGGCAGCATCGTGCCGCTGCGCGGCGTTGTGGATAAGTCCTCGCTGCATACGCGGCCCTGCCTGGTCCAACGGATCGCCCTCGGTCAGCGCCACAGCCTGCTCGAACAGCGGCAGCGCGCGCTCGGGCTCGCCGGCGTCGCGCCAGACCTGGCCGAAGCGGTTGTACAGCCACGCATCCTCCACCAGCAGCGCGCGGCGTTGCTGGGCTTCGATCTCGGCGAGCGCATCGGTGCGGTCATGCTCATCCATGCCGGCCATGCGCGCCTGCAGAAGCGCGGCATAGTGCGCGCGCGCGTGGGCCATCGGGTGCGCGGCCTCGCTGCGCGCTTCCACCGGCAGCGCGTCGAGGCGGGCGTCCATATGCATGATGGCGGCGCGCGCGGCCTCGGTCGGCTCGGCGCCGCCCATCGCCTTCCACGCCGCGATCAGGCGGCTGAAGGCCCAGGTCACGTCGGCCGGGTTGCGCTCCAGCGGATAGCGGTTGAGCACTTCGCCGGCCAATTCCACCACCTTCTGGTGCTGGCCCGCGCCGGCGTGGCAGTCGAGCAAGTCGATCCAGTGGTCGATGAACTCGCTGGCGGCCATGCCCTGGCGGTGCAGCGCGATGCGCTCTTCGAGGTGCGCGGCATCGGCCGGCAAGCTGCGCGACAGCAGCCGGCACAACAGCGAATAAACATGCGGGTCGGCATTGCCGCCATGGCCGGCGGCATCGCCCTGGCCGGTGGCGAAATACTGGTCGAAGCGCGTCACGCCGTTGCGGCAGCCCTGCACCAGCACGGGCCGCAGCGCGGCTTCGGCGGCCGGCACTTCGTCGATAAACTCACCCAGCGCCATGGCGGCGCTGTGGTAGGCGGCGCCGTCGTCGGAATTGTCGGTCAGGTTGAAGCGCAGCCACGGCTCGCGCTCAACCTGCTGCACGCCGTCGCCGGCCTGCGCCAGCTGGTGGCGCCACGCCAGTTCACGTACCTGGCTCTGCGGGTCGGGCACCTGGCGCAGGTAGACCGCGAGGTCGTCGAGCGCGCCCTGGGTGTCGCCGACGCCCCAGCGCAGCGGCGCGCGCAGGCGGCGCGCCTCGGGGTGGTCGGGCTGTTCGGCCAGCACGCGGGCGGCCTGGTCGGCGGCCACGGCGTCGCCGGCATCGGGGTCGAGCTCCAGCAGGTGCGGGTTGTCCAGGGCGACACGGCCCAGGCACACCCGCATCAGCGGCTCGGCCGGCACGCCGGCGGCCTCGGCCCGGCCGATGTAGTCGCGCACCAGCGGCGCGATGTCCTCGGCGCCTAGGTCGGGGTTGCGCACCATCAGGTCATGCCAGTAGCGCGCCGCGGCGGCCATGTCGCCCATGCGCAGGGCCACCAGCCCGGCGTGGAAGTGCGCGGGCCAGTCGCCCGACAGCAGGCCGCTGCGCTGCGCCGCCTCGTGCAGCCACGGGCGCGCCTCGGCGTCGCGGCCCAGGCTCATCAGCATGGCGCCGTAGCGGTGCGCGATCACGCCGCGCGAGGCCCAGCGGTGCGGCGGCTGCAGCGGCAGCGTGTCGAGCCGCGCCAGCGCCTGGTCCAGCACCGCCAGCGCCGCAGCTGCGTCGCCATTGTCGAAGTGCAGCCGCGCGCGCAGTGTGACGAAATCGACCACCTCGGGGCGGGCCTGCGACAGCTGGTCGGCGATCTGCAGGGCTTCGGCGAAGCGCCCTTGGTTGGCTAGCCCGATGGCGTGGTCGTAGCTGGCTTCCTGCTGGGACACGTACTGCTCCTATGGATAAATTGTGCGAGTGCGGGATTATGCGCCAATGGTGCGATCCGCATCCGGACAACAATCGGCAGCGCCCGTCTTTTCTTGAGCACAGCCGCCGGCAAGAAAAACGCCACCGAAGGCTAGCCGTTAACAAAAAGTGTTGAAAATCGGCTGAGACCGGGCCTAGGATCTTTACTCAGCCTGGGCCTTCTCTGTCGACCGTGCCGACGAATTCTTCCACAGGAAAGACAAACCAAGCCCTACGAGGCGATGCCAGCGGCGAGTCGTTGTAGGCGTTGCCCCTCGGCACGAGCCTCGGCCAGCAACTGGTTCCAGTCACCTGGAGGCTGGCCACTTTCCAGCATCTTGCGGAAAACCCGGTAGGCGTCGTCGCTGCTCTCGCAGGCGCGCTTCGTGCTCTCATCATTTACCCACGCAAACACAATCACCTTGCTCGACACGTGGTAGCGAAAGAACAGCCGATACTGCTGGAAGAACTTCGCTCGGAACCAGTGCTTGTGGTCGTCGCCAAGGGTGCTGCCTTGCCGGTACTCCGGTCGCGCTGGATCTTGCGGGATGACATCGAATGCGAGTTTGGTGATCGCCGCCAGTCGCTTGCTGGCGTTCTTCTTTACGTACCCACTCGGGTCCTTCTGCTTGAGGGCCTCGACCTGCTGCGCCAGTACTTCAAGCTGCGCCAGGAACAGTGGGTGAGCGAAAATCGTCCAGCCATGAATGACCAGAGGTGCGGGCTTGCCCGCCCTCATTCATCGTCTGCCGACAGGGCCGCATCGAGATCGACTTCGACGCCACCGACCAGCGACTCGAGCCGTTGGACGAGACCTGCATCCAAGGCCTGCAGGCGTTCAGGATGGTTGGCGATGTCGCGCGCCAAGAATCCCAGGAACCGGCTGAGCACCGGGTCGTCGCCCTCGGAAGCTTCGGCGCGGGTTAGTACCACCTCGCCGCTGGCGCGGATGGTGTAGTGGATCTTGTCGCGCTTACCAAGCCGAAGGGCGCGGCGGACGGTCTCCGGTACCGTAGTCTGGTAGCGGTCGGTCAACGTGGATTCGACCTCGAGGGTGGCAGGCATCATGATGGTCTCCGGTCAAGAAACGGGGATACCTCCATGGTAATGCAAATACCTTCCCATGGCAATGCAAATGCATTGTCTGTGGTGTGGTGGCCGCTCCCGCGGTGTGGACCGACAGTCCTACGTGGTCACCTTGGGATGATGTCCTTGAAGTCGAGCACTCCTTTGTCGGCTGAGGCTACGGCCGAGATGAGCAGCGGTCCTTGCGGTCAGTTAATTCTCGTAGCCTCGCGACAGGATACGTCCCCCACAAAACAAACGGGTCCGGAGCTAAGACCGCACCCGTTTGAGCTTTCAACACTTTTTGCTAACGGCTAGCACCGAAGGTGGCGTTTCACACGGCAGTACCGAAGGCTTACTTGCCGCCAACCGTTTCCAGCACGGTCCACTTGCCGCCGACCACCTTGTAGACGGTGATACCACCATCCTTCAGGTCGCCGCGCGCATCATAGGCCAGCGTCTTGGTGGTCACGCCCTGCATACTGGTCGCAGCCAGCACCGGCAGGTAACGCGCCGGATCGGCCGACCCGGCCTTGACCATCGCCGTCATCATCGCGGTGGCGCCGTCATAGGCGTACGGCGAGTAGGTCTGCACCTTCGAGCCGAAGCGCTTCTCGTACTTCTTCTCGTATGTAGAGCCGCCCGGCATCTGGTCCAGCGGCAGGCCGGCCAGCGACACCACGGTGCCTTCGGCAGACGGGCCGGCCAGCTTCAGGAAGTTGTCGGTCTTGGACATTTCGCCCGACACCAGCGGGGCCTTCATGCCCAGTTCCTTCACCTGCTTGGCCATCGGCGCGGACTGGGTCTCGGCGCCGCCGTAGAAGATGATGTCCGGGTTGCTGCGCTTGATGTTGGTCAGCACGGCCTTGAAGTCCACCGCCTTGTCGTTGGTGAACTCGCGGCGCACGATCTTGCCGCCGGCGGCCTTGGCGGCCTTCTCGAACTCGTCGGCCAGGCCCTGGCCGTAGGCGGTGCGGTCATCGACGATGGCGATGTTCTTCGCGCCCAGCTTCTTCACCACGAAGGCGCCAATCACCGAACCCTGCTGGGTGTCGGAGGTCATCATGCGGAAGGTGGTCTTGAAGCCTTGCTTGGTGTATTCCGGCGCGGTCGCCATGGCGATCTGCGGAATGCCGGCGCGGTTGTAGACCATCGACGCCGGGATGGTGGTGCCCGAGTTGAAATGGCCGAGCATGCCCTGGATGCCGTTATCCACCAGCTTCTGCGCGACTACCGAGCCGGTCTTCGGGTCGGCCTGGTCGTCTTCGGAGACCAGCACGAACTTGACTTCCTTGCCGCCGATCTTGGGCTTGGTGGCGTTCATGTCCTCGATCGCGAGGACGATGCCGTTCTGCATGTCCTTGCCGTACTGCGCCTGGCCGCCGGTCATCGGGCCGGCAAAGCCCAGCTTGATTTCCTGGGCCTGCGCGAACGCGGCCGAGGCGGCGGTCAGGCCAGCCAGGGTCAGGGCAACGGTCACTGCCGTCTTGTGGAATGTCGAGCTCATCAGATCTCCTTGGGTCCCAAATGGTGTCGATGTGGTGCCGTTGCCGGCATTGTTGGAGGCGCGGTATTGGCAGTGCCGCGCCGTTCTTCATATGCGCGCCGGGGCGGGATCGCCGCCACCGCCGCGCGCTTCGACAAGACGATGTCCGAGGTTGCCTCAGCCGATCGTCATCAAACTGGCATTGCCGCCCGCGGCCGCGGTGTTGACCGAGAGCGAGCGCTCGATCAGCAAACGGTCGAGCGCGACATTCGGTTCACCTTGCGCCAGGCCCTGCACGCCGATGATCGGGCCGGGGCGCGCGGCCACCTGCTCGCACACCGTGCGCAGCTGATCGGAGTCGCCGTGGTGCAGCACCGCATCGAATCCGGTATCCGCAGCGGTCCAGTCGGCCACCATGCGGACGCGCGATTGTACGCCCTTAGGCAGGCGCGCAAACAGCCCCCGGCCGACAGGGTTTTCCGGCCAGACCGCCTCGGCGCCGACGGTCAGCACGGCGCCCAGCTGCAGCGCCAGGTCGGCCTCTTGCGCGGCCAGGCACAGCACGCGTTCGCGCGGCAGCAGCGTGTAGGTGTTACGCTCGCCAGTGGGGCCGGCCAGCGTCACCGCCAGGCCCGAGGGCGAGGCCTCCGCGAAGCGTTCGCAGGCGGCGGCCACTTCCGGCAGCTCAGCGCGGGCCCAGGTGCGGAAGGCCTCGGCCGGGCGCACCGCCTCGTCGGCCGGGCCCACTGCTTCGGCGCTGCTGCTGACATCGGCCGCGCGCACGCTGCGCGCCACCGCGTCCTGCGGGCATACCGACAGCAGGCGGTGCAGGTAGAGCGGGCCGCCCGCCTTCGGGCCGGTGCCCGACAGCGCCTCGCCGCCGAACGGCTGCACGCCCACTACCGCGCCGACGATATTGCGGTTCACGTACAGGTTGCCCACATGGGCGCGGCTGACGATAAACGAAATGGTCTCGTCGATGCGGGTATGGATGCCCAGCGTCAGGCCGTAGCCGGTGCCGTTGATCTGGCTGACCATGGTGTCCAGCGCCGTGCGCGGGAAGCGCACCACGTGCAGCACCGGGCCAAACACTTCGCGCTTCAGTTCCTCGATGCTGTCGAGCTCGATCAGCGTCGGCGGCACGAAGGTGCCATGGCGGCAGCTGGCCGCCTGCGGCGCGTTGGGATCGGCCTGGTGGACACGGCGGCCCTTGGCGCGCATGGCATCGACATGGCGCACGATATTGGCACGCGCCTCTTCGTCGATCACCGGGCCGACGTCGGTCGACAGGCGGTCCGGGTTGGCCATGTTCAGCTCCTGCATGGCGCCCTTGAGCATTTCCAGCACGCGGTCGGCCACATCCTCCTGCAGGCAAAGCACGCGCAGCGCCGAGCAGCGCTGGCCGGCCGAGTCGAAGGCGGAGTTGACCACGTCGCCGACCACCTGCTCGGCCAGCGCCGACGAGTCGACGATCATCGCGTTCTGGCCGCCGGTCTCGGCGATCAGCGGGATCGGGCGGCCGGCGGCGTCGAGGCGGCCGGCCACGTTGCGTTGCAGGATGCGCGCGACCTCGGTCGAGCCAGTGAACATCACACCCTTGACGCGGGCATCGCCCACCAGCGCGGCGCCGACGGTCTCGCCCCGGCCCGGCAGCAGCTGCACCGCGCCGGCCGGCACACCGGCCTCGCGCAGCAGCCGCACCGCAGCGGCGGCGATCAGCGGGGTCTGCTCGGCGGGCTTGGCCAGCACCGGGTTGCCGGCGGCCAGCGCAGCGGCCACCTGGCCGGTGAAGATCGCCAGCGGGAAGTTCCACGGGCTGATGCAGACTACCGGGCCCAGCGGGCGGTGAGTGTCGTTGTCGAAGCTGCGGCGGATCTCGGCGGCGTAATAGCGCAGGAAGTCCACGGCCTCGCGCACTTCGGCGATGGCATTGGAGAAGGTCTTGCCGGCCTCGCGCATGATGATGCCCATCAGCGACTGCATCTGGGCTTCCATCAGGTCGGCCGCGCGCTCCAGCGCGGCGGCGCGCACGTCCGGCGGCGTGGCCTGCCAGATCGGCGCGGCGTTCACGGCGGCTTGCAGCGCGGCGTCGACGTCGGCCTGGCTGGCCTCGGTGACATGGCCCACCACGTCGCGGTGGTCGGCCGGGTTCAGCACCGGCGCGGTAATGGCGTCGGCAGCGCGCGGCACCTCGGCGCCCACCAGCGGCTCGGCCACGGCGCGTTCGCTGGTGCCGGCAAGCAGCGCCGACGACAGCGAGGCCAGCCGGTGCTCATTCGCGAGATCGATACCGGCCGAGTTGGGGCGGCTCTTGCCATACAGCGTGCGCGGCGACGGGATACGCGGGTGCGGCAGGCCCAGCACGCCCTCTTCGCGGTGCATGGCTTCGACCACGGCGACCGGGTCCGCCACCAGTTCGTCCAGCGAGATGGTGTCGTCGGCGATGCGGTTGACGAAGGAGGTGTTGGCGCCGTTTTCCAACAGTCGGCGCACCAGGTAGGCCAGCAGCGTCTCATGCGTGCCGACCGGGGCGTAGATCCGGCACGGACGGTTGAACTTGCCGTCGGCGGTGGGCCCGACCACCTGGTCGTACAGCGGCTCGCCCATGCCGTGCAGGCACTGGAACTCGTACTGGCCGGGGTAGTAGCTGTGGCCGGCGATCTGGTAGATGGCCGACAGCGTATGCGCGTTGTGCGTGGCGAACTGCGGGTAGATCGCGTCCGGCACCGACAGCAGCTTGCGCGCGCAGGCCACGTATGACACGTCGGTATAGACCTTGCGCGTGTAGACCGGGTAGCCCTCCAGCCCTTCGACCTGGGCGCGCTTGATCTCGCTGTCCCAGTAGGCGCCCTTGACCAGGCGGATCATCAGGCGGTGGCGGCTGCGGCGTGCCAGGTCGATCAGGTAGTCGATCACGAACGGGCAGCGCTTCTGGTAGCCCTGCACCACGAAGCCGATGCCGTTCCAGCCAGCCAGCTCGGGCTCGAAGCACAGGCGTTCGAGCAGATCCAGCGAGATCTCCAGACGGTCCGCTTCCTCGGCGTCGATATTGATGCCGATATCGTACTGGCGCGCCAGCAGCGTCAGCGACTTCAGGCGCTCGTACAGTTCCGTCACCACGCGCTCGTGCTGGGCGCGGCTGTAGCGCGGGTGCAGCGCCGACAGCTTGATCGAGATGCCCGGGCCTTCGTAGATGCCGCGCCCGCGCGAGGCCTGCCCGATGGCGTGGATGGCCTGCTCGTACGAGGCCAGGTAGCGCATCGCATCGGCCTCGGTCATGGCCGCTTCGCCGAGCATGTCATAGGAGTAGCGGAAGCCCTGCGCTTCGTACTTGCGCGCGTTGGCCAGCGCTTCGGAAATGGTCTCGCCGGTGACGAACTGCTCGCCCATCAGGCGCATCGCCATGTCTACGCCCTTGCGGATCAGCGGCTCGCCGCCCTTGCCGATGATGCGCGTGAGCGCCTTGGTCAGGCCGGATTCGGTATGGGTGGCAACCAGCCTGCCGGTCAGCAGCAGGCCCCAGGTGGCAGCGTTGACGAACAGCGACGGGCTCTGGCCCAGGTGCGACTGCCAGTTGGCGCCGCTGATCTTGTCGCGGATCAGTGCATCGCGGGTAGCCTTGTCCGGGATGCGCAGCAGGGCCTCGGCCAGGCACATCAGCGCCACGCCTTCCTGCGACGACAGCGAGAATTCCTGGATCAGCCCCTGCACCAGCCCTTCACGTCCGGTGCCGACCTTCTGCTCGCGCAGCCGGGTGGCCAGCGTCTTGGCCATCTTGATGGCGGCGTCGGCCTGCTGTTGCGGCAGGCGGGCCTGCTCCAGCAGCACCGGCACGCAATCGGTTTCCGGGCGGCGGTAGGCGGAGGTAATGGCTGCGCGCAGCACCGACTGCGGCTGGATGCTCTGCGCGAATTCCAGGAAGGCCTGCGGCGCGCCGTCGGCGTGGGCCGGCTCGGCGGCATCCGGGCCATCGGACTCCGCCGTGCCGGCGGCGCTGGTCTCGTGCGGCAGGTGGCCGCGCTCGACTTGCTCCAGGTAGGTGAAGATGGCCTGCTTGATCAGCCAGTGCGGCGTGCGGTCGATGGATTGGGCGACGCGCTTGAGGCGATCGCGCGAGGCGTCGTCGAGCTTGACGCCGAGAGTGGTGGTGGCCATGCGGGCAAATCTCCGTAAGACTGGAGGCCGCCGCCGGTGCTACCGCGTCTGTGCCGGAATGGCAGGGCGCGCGACCGGCCGCAGCCTGTGAGCTGGGGCGATCTTACTCCCGGGAATCACGAAGGTGCAACCCGGTGCAACCCTATCGAAAACCCTAATGCAGAGGTTGCACCAGGCGGCATGGATCAGATCCGCAGCGGATCGATTTCCAGCTGCCAGCGCACCCCCTTGGCCTCCGTTCCTACCTCTGCGAAAGTCTGTACCCACTCGGCCACAAAGCGTTGCAGCGCCGGGCGTGAAGTGGCCTCGACCAGCATCTGAGCGCGCTCCCGGTTGGCGATGCGCACCATCGACATCGGCACCGGGTCATGCAGTTGCACCTCGGCGGCGAGCTGGCAGGTATCGGCATGCCGGCGCGCCACCTGCAGGAACTGCAGCGCCCGTTCCAGCTGGCCATGCTCCGCGGTTACCAGCACCTGGAAGCAGAACGGGGGCAACCCGGCCTGGCGCCGCTCGCGCAACTGGCTGGCCGCGAATCCATCATAGTCGTGGCGCGTCAGCGCCTGCAATGCCGGGGTGTCCGGGTAGCGGGTCTGGATCAGTACCTCGCCCGCCAGGCCCGCGCGCCCTGCCCGGCCGGCGACCTGCATCAGCGAGGCAAAGAGGTGCTCGGCGGCGCGGAAGTCGTGGCTGAACATGGCGGCGTCGGGATGGACGATCCCCACCAGCGTCACGCGCTGGAAGTCATGGCCCTTGGCGACCATCTGCGTGCCCACCAGGATATCGACCTCGCCCGCGTGGACCTCGTCGAACATCGCCTGCGCGCTGCCCTTGCGCCGTGTCGAATCGGCGTCGATGCGGGCGATTCGGGCCTGCGGAAAGCGTGCCGCCAGCGCCTCTTCGATGCGCTGCGTGCCGCGCCCCAGCGGCGCGATATCGACATTTCCGCAGTCCGGGCAATGGTGCGGCACCGGCGCTTCCAGCCCGCAGTGATGACAGCGCAGGCGCCGCTCGGGCCGGTGCAGCACCAGGTACGCCGAGCAGCGCGGGCAGCCCGACAGCCAGCCGCAACTGTCGCAGGCGAGCACCGGCGCATAGCCGCGGCGGTTCAGGAACAGCAGGCTCTGCTCGCCGCGCGCCAGGCGGGCGTCGATGGCTTCAAGCAGCGGCACTGACAGGCCTTCGAACAGCGTGCGTTGGCGCTGGCGTTCGTGGTTGAGATCGACCAGGCGCACGGTCGGCAGCGCAGCGTCGGCCTGGGCGCGCTCGCGCAGCACCAACTTACGGTAAGTGCCCTGCCCTGCCCGCCACCAGGTCTCCATCGACGGCGTGGCCGAGCCCAGCACCACCGCGATGCCGCGTTGCTTGGCGCGCCACACCGCCAGGTCACGCGCGGAGTAGCGCAGCCCCTCCTGCTGTTTGTAGGAGGTGTCATGCTCCTCGTCGACCACGATCAGCGCCAGCGCCGGCAGCGAGGCCATCACCGCCATGCGCGTGCCCAGCACGATGCGCGCCTCGCCGCGGTGGGCGGCCAGCCACTGCAGGCTGCGCTCCTGGTCGGCCAGCCCGCTGTGCAGCACGGCCAGCGGCAAGTGTGGGAAGCGCGCGGCAATGCGGGCCTGGAGTTGCGGCGTCAGGTTGATTTCCGGGACCAGCATCAGTACCTGGGCCTGGGCATCGCGTTCCAGCACCGCCTGCATCGCATGCAGGTAGACCTCGGTCTTGCCGCTGCCGGTGACGCCGTGAAGCAGGAACGGCGCGAACCCTCCGGCCTCGGCGATAGCCTGGACAGCGGCGCGCTGCTCGTCATGCAGCGCGGGCGCCACGGACGGTGGTTGCCCCGGGTCGATTGATAGCAGCGGGCGTGCGGTACGGCTGGCCTCGACCCAGCTGGCGGCCTGCCATTCGGCCAGCCGGGCCGGCGCGGCCGCGCACAGCACGCGCGCGTCGGCGAGCGCCAGCGGCTCGTCGGTGGTGGCGGCGCGGTCGGCCAGTGCCTGCGCCAGCGCACGCACGCTGCGTGCGCGCGGCGGCACGGCGGCCAGCAGGTCGGCGGCGTGGCCGGGCAGCAGGCGGTATTCGTCGGTGCGGGCACGCTGGCCGAGGCCAGGCCAGCTCTCGGCCTCGCGCAACGCCGGCGGCAGGGCCGGCAGCATCACCTCGCCCAGCCGGCGCTGGTAGTAGCGCGCGGCAAAGGCGGCCAGCTCGATCCAGTCGGGCGGCAGCGGCGGCATCCAGTCCAGCCGCTGTGCCACCGGGCGCAAGCGCCCGGCCGGCACATCGGAGCTGTCGGCACGCGCCACGGCCACACCGACCAGGCTGCGGCGGCCGAACGGCACCACCACCAGGTCTCCCAGGGCGATGTCGGGCGTGGCGAGGTAGTCGAAGCAGTCGTCGGCGGGCGTGTCCAGCGCGACCCGGACAATGGGCCGGGCGCTGGCAGACGGCGCCACGGCCTCGGTGGGTGCCATATCGGGCTCAGCGAGAGGGATGGCGCCGCTAGCGTGCGCCATGCGTCGATTCCTGGTGCACCGCCTTTGCGCACACGCTATGCAGCTGGCGGCCCAGGGGGCGGACGAGGGATTTTTGTGTGCGGCGCAACATCAACTTAAAGTAAAACTTCAAATGTGGCCCTAAGTCGATGATAGATGACTGGTTTTCCACTAATTCCACCGCCCCTGTGGATAACTTTGTTGAAAAGTCGCGCCGGGGAGCCCGGAAGCCCCGCAAAACAAGGGATTCACCGGCATCGTCCCATGCTTTGAAAATCTTCCAAATCCTTAAAAATCAAGACTTTGCAAACATCCCCCGGATAGGTTAGAGGGTGGCCTCGTCTTGCACTGCGGCAAACCTATCGGTGTGCATAAGTCAAGTACCGGCAATCAACTCCGAGCACCTTTTTGGCGAATGCTGGCGAAAAAGTTTACTTGACAGCAGTAGCGACGCGCCTCGCGCAGCACTGGGTACACCAGCGCACCAGTTCGTTGCAGCGCGGGGCGCGTCAGCAAAGGCATGCTGCCGCGCATACCGGCACCGTCACTTCTGTGCGGCGCGCAGCTTGCGGCTGTGGCGATGCACTTCATCCACCAGCACGGTGACGTTCTCGGGCGGCGTGAACTGCGAGATGCCGTGGCCGAGGTTGAACACATGGCCGTCGCTGCCGCCGCCGGCGGCGTAGCTGTCGAGTACGCCGCGGACCTGCTCGCGGATCGCCGCTTCCGGGGCGAACAGCACGGTGGGATCGATATTGCCCTGCAGCGCCACGCGGCCGCCAGTGCGCTGGCGCGCCTGGGCCAGGTTGACGGTCCAGTCCAGCCCAATCGCATCGGCACCGGTGTCGGCCAGCGCCTCCAGCCACAGGCCGCCGCCCTTGGTGAAGACGATCGCCGGTACCTGCTCGCCGTCGTGCTCGCGCTTCAGGCCGGCCAGCACGCGGTGCATATAGGCCAGCGAGAAGGCCTGGTACATGCCGTCGGCGAGCGCCCCGCCCCAGGTGTCGAAGATCATCACGGCCTGCGCCCCGGCTTCGATCTGCGCGTTCAGGTAGGCGGTGACGGCCTCGGCGTTGATCTCGAGGATGCGATGCATCAGGTCCGGACGGCCGTACATCATCGCCTTGACCGTGCGGAAATCGTCCGAACCGCTGCCTTCGACCATATAGCAGGCCAGCGTCCACGGGCTGCCGGAGAAGCCAATCAGCGGCACGCGCTGGCGCCCGTCCTGCACCAGCGCGCGGCGGATCTCGCTGACGGCGTCGAAGACGTACTGCAGCGACGTCATGTCGGGCACGGCCAGCTTCTGCACGTCGGCCTCGGTGCGCAGCGGGTGCGCAAAGCGCGGGCCCTCGCCCTGCGCGAACGACAGGCCCAGGCCCATCGCGTCAGGCACGGTCAGGATATCGGAGAAGAGGATGGCCGCGTCCAGCGGATAGCGGTCCAGCGGCTGCAGGGTGACCTCGGTGGCGTAGGCCGGGTTCTTGGCCAGCCCGAGGAAGCTGCCGGCGCGGGCACGCGTGGCGTTGTACTCGGGCAGGTAGCGGCCTGCCTGGCGCATCAGCCACAGCGGCGTGTATTCGGTGGGCTGGCGGCGCAGCGCGCGCAGGAAGGTATCGTTCTGCAGAGCGGTCATGGTCATCCTCGTAAGACCGCCATTCTAAGGGATGGCCGCGCCGCGCCGGAGCTTTGCGCGCCGCCTGTCCGGGAATCCGTGGGAATCCGCTCAGGCGTCGTGCAGCAGGTCGGCAAAGGCGGCGGCGGTGCGCCGCATCCATTCGCGCGCGCGTTCGGCTTCGGGCTGCAGGCGCGCGAAGCCGTGGGTCATGCCGCCGGCCTCGATGGTGATCACCGGGGCGTCATGGCGCACCAGGAAGTCGGCATAGGCCAGACCGTCGTCGCGCAGCACGTCGTGCGCGGCGACCACCACCACGGTCGCGGGCGGGCGCACCGGCGGTGCGGCCATCAGGTGCACGCGCGGGTCGGGGTGCGCGGCGCCTTGCGCCAGCGCTTCGGCGCCAATGAACTGGGTCCAGAACCACGCCATCTCGTCGCGCGTCAGGCCTGGGCCGTCGGCAAAGGCGCGGTAGCTTTCGGAGCTGAGTACCGGCGCCGTCACCGGGTAGATCAGCAACTGCGCGTTCACTCGCACCGCGTCGCCCCCGTTGAGCTGCTGCGCGGCCTGCGCGGCCAGGTGGCCGCCGGCGCTGTCGCCCGCCACCCCGAGGAAGTCCGGCGCCAGGCCAAGCGCCTGGCGCTGGCCGGAGAGCCACAGCACCGCGTCGGCGGCGTCGTCGCTGGGTGCCGGGTACGGATGCTCCGGCGCGAGCCGGTAGTCGACACTGGCAACCGCGCAGCCGGTATCGGCGGCCAGCAAGGCGGACACGGTGTGGTGCGTCTGCGCCGAGCCGATCACCCAGCCCCCGCCATGGAAGTAGACGATCAACCGCGGTGCCACTGCGCCTTGCGGACGGAACAGCCGCGCCCCCAGTGTGCGACCTGCCAGCGCCAGCTCCAGATCCTGCACCGCGATGCCCTCCGGGTCCGGCAGCAGCGACGCGGCCGCGATCTCGGCAAAGCGGGCCCGGTGCGCGGCGATGTCGGCCGGGGCCGGCTCCCCGGCGTAGCGGTCAGCAAGGCGGCGGTAGTAGGCGAGCAGTTGCGGATCGATGGCCATGGTTGGTGGCGGGGGAAAATTGGTAAGAAGGTGGGACAGGGTTGTGGATAACTTGCCCGGCTCGCTTCAGTCCAGGCCAAGCTGGCGTGTCAGCTCGATCTTGCTGCAGCAGTCCTGTACCGCCAGCAGGCCGGCGTCGAGGGCACGGCGCACGGCTTCGTCGTTGACGATGCCCAGTTGCAGCCAGACCCCGCGCGCGCCGATGGCGACGGCCTCGTTGACCACGGGCAGCGTATCCTCGGCCCGGCGGAAGATATCGACCCACTCGATGGGGGCCCCCGCCGCTGCCGCGGTGTCGGCCGCTTCACGGAGCGTGGCGTAACAGGTCTCGCCCAGGATGCGCTCGCCGGCGTGGCGCGGATTGACCGGCACGATACGGAAACCGTGGCCTTGCAGGAATTCGGCCACTTCGTGGCTGGGGCGCTCCGGACGGTCGGACAGTCCGACCACGGCCACGGTTTTCATCGCCAGCATGGCTTGTATCGCTTGCTGCATCTCGGGGGGCATTGCGTCTCCGGCATGTGGACAAGTCCTGCACCGGACACGGCCGGCGTGGGCAGCATCGGGCGCGACGTATCGAATCGTAACCGCGAATCGTCACGCAGGGCGATGGTGCGCGAACGAACACGGTAAACCTGCCTGGAATGATAAGGTAGCTGCACGTTACGACATCGAACGCGGCGCCAACGTGCAAAAATGTGGCGAACGCGCCGGATCTTGGCACCGCCAGCTTTCAACTTCTTGCAAAACGATACATTTTGTTACTGCCATGCCGGGGAGTTTCCCCCACAATGCATTGACACACCCGCTGTCTGGGTGCGGCGCCCCGGCAAACAAAGGCTGTGCAGACCTAAAGGGGCGGTGAAGAAAGCCTTTTTGTAGTGTTTTTTGCAGTAACCCGATTTTCCGATCCAGCAAAAACGCCGCTGGACCGGAGTACCAGGAAGACCGTTTGCAGCGCGTGGCCTTTGCGGCCTGTGTGCGGATATTGAATATCCGTTGCGCCTTGATTGTCGACCTGGACCGAACCCGTTCCTTCGAATTGACCCCTCGAAGGGATTTTCCCGTCCGCGCGGAGCCTCCCCGGCCCGCGCGCTTTTTTTTGTCCAGGCGAGTCGAAAGCATATCGCTGTGCCCACAAAAAAGGCAGCCTCGCGGCTGCCTTTTTTAAATGTCGCATCGAAAAAACAACAATGCGACGGTGCTGCTCTATTCTTACTTTTTACGACGCAGGCGGGCGATGGCAGCCAGCTGCGCGGCGGCCACGGCCAGCTCGCTCTGGGCGCGGGCCAGGTCCAGGTCGCTGCTCTGGTTCTGCATCAACTCCACGGCCGCACGCTTGGCTTCCTGGGCCTTGGCTTCGTCCAGGTCGCCACCGCGGATGGCGGTGTCGGCCAGCACGGTAACGTGCTTGGGCTGGACTTCGAGAATGCCGCCGGCAACGAACACGAACTCTTCGCTGCCGTCTTCCTTCTCGATCCGCACCGCACCCGGCTGGATGCGCGTGATCAGCGGCGTGTGACCTGGCAGGATGCCCAGCTCACCCGACTCGCCCGGCAGCGCCACGAACTTCGCCGGGCCGGAGAAGATCGACGCTTCCGCGCTGACGACGTCTACAAGAATGGTTGCCATATCAGATCCTTTCTCCAATCCCTTCGCTTCGGACGGCCGGACGCACATGGCGGCCGACCGTCACCCCTGCCGCGAGGCAGGAGCGTCAAAGCAAGGCTTACTGGAGCTTCTTGGCCTTTTCGAAGGCTTCGTCGATCGAGCCGACCATGTAGAACGCCTGCTCGGGCAGGTGATCGCACTCGCCGTCGACCAGCATCTTGAAGCCGCGGATGGTTTCCTTCAGCGGCACGTACTTGCCCGGCGAACCCGTGAACACTTCTGCCACGTGGAACGGCTGCGACAGGAAACGCTGGATCTTACGAGCGCGGTTCACTGCCATCTTGTCTTCCGGCGACAGTTCGTCCATGCCCAGAATCGCGATGATGTCGCGCAGTTCCTTGTAGCGCTGCAGGGTCTGCTGCACGGCGCGCGCGACGTTGTAGTGCTCCTGGCCAACCACTTGCGGATCCATCTGACGCGAGGTCGAGTCGAGCGGGTCCACAGCGGGGTAGATACCGAGAGCGGCGATGTCACGCGACAGCACCAGGGTCGAGTCCAGGTGCAGGAAGGTGGTTGCCGGCGACGGGTCGGTCAAGTCATCCGCAGGCACGTACACGGCCTGGATCGAGGTGATCGAGCCAGTCTTGGTCGAGGTGATGCGCTCCTGCAGCTTGCCCATTTCTTCAGCCAGCGTCGGCTGGTAGCCCACGGCGGAAGGCATACGGCCCAGCAGTGCCGACACTTCGGTACCTGCCAGCGTGTAGCGGTAGATGTTGTCGACGAAGAACAGGATGTCACGGCCCTCGTCGCGGAACTTCTCGGCCATGGTCAGGCCGGAAAGTGCCACGCGCAGACGGTTGCCCGGCGGCTCGTTCATCTGGCCGAACACCATGGCCACCTTGTCGAGCACGTTGGAGTCCTTCATTTCGTGGTAGAAGTCGTTCCCTTCACGGGTACGCTCGCCCACGCCGGCGAACACCGACAGACCGCTGTGCTGCTTGGCGATGTTGTTGATGAGCTCCATCATGTTGACGGTCTTGCCCACGCCAGCACCACCGAACAGGCCCACCTTGCCGCCCTTGGCGAACGGGCAGATCAGGTCGATCACCTTGATGCCGGTTTCGAGCAGGTCGGTGGAAGGCGACAGCTCGTCGAACTTCGGCGCCTTCTGGTGAATCGCGCGACGCTCGTCGGAAGCGATCGGGCCGGCCTCGTCAATGGGGCGACCCAGCACGTCCATGATGCGGCCCAGCGTGCCCTGACCCACCGGCACCGAGATCGGCGCTTGGGTGTTCTTCACCGCCATGCCGCGGCGCAGGCCATCCGACGAACCGAGGGCAATGGTACGCACCACGCCGTCACCCAGCTGTTGCTGCACTTCGAACGTCAGGCCCTTTTCGGCGAACGACGATTCGCCGCTGTCTTCCAGCACCAGCGCGTCGTACACCTTCGGCATCCCGTCGCGCGGGAACTCGATGTCCACCACGGCGCCAATGCACTGCACAATATTTCCGATACTCATTTCGTATCTCCGATAGCTTGAATTCTTGACGCCTCAGACCGCTGCCGCGCCGCTGACGATCTCCGACAGTTCCTTGGTGATCGCTGCCTGCCGGGTCTTGTTGTAGTCCAGCTGCAATTCGCCGATCACGTTCTTGGCATTGTCGGATGCCGCCTTCATGGCCACCATGCGCGCCGACTGCTCGGACGCCATGTTCTCGGCCACGGCCTGGTACACCAGCGCCTCGACGTAGCGGACCAACAGCTCTTCCACCACGGTCTGCGCGTCAGGCTCGTAGATGTAGTCCCACGAGTAGGCGCGCTTCTCTTCTTCCGTCTGCGACAGCTTGTCGGCGGCGAGCGGCAGCAGCTGCTCAACCAACGGTTCCTGCTTCATCGTGTTGATGAACTTGGTGTACGCCAAGTACACCGCGTCGACTTCACCGTTGGTGAATGCGTCGAGCTGGACCTTGATCGCGCCGATCAGCTTTTCCAGGTGCGGGGTGTCGCCGAGCTGCACCACATTCGACACCACCTTGGCGCCGATGCGACTCAGGAACTGCAGGCCCTTGCTGCCGATGGCAGTAGCTTTGACATCCACGCCGCGACCCTGCAGGCTCTTCAGCTCGTTGGTCACCGCACGCAGCACGTTCGTGTTCAGACCGCCGCACAGCCCCTTGTCGGTCGTGACCACGATCATGCCGATGCGCTTGACTTCGCGCTCCTGCATGAACGGGTGCTTGAACTCGGGGTTGGCCGAAGCCAGGTGCGCCGCGATGTTGCGCACTTTCTCGGCGTAAGGACGGGCGTTGCGCATCCGCTCCTGCGCCTTGCGCATCTTGGATGCGGCGACCATCTCCATCGCCTTGGTGATCTTGCGCGTGTTCTGCACGCTCTTGATCTTGGTTCGAATCTCTTTCGTTCCGGCCATATCTTCCTCTCCAGCCGAACCAGCGCCGCGCCGGCGTGAGCCAGGCGCGGCGGTGGTGTCGGGGAATCACGCGGTTAGAACGCGGCGGACTTCTTGAAATCCTCGATCGCAGCACGCAGTGCGGGCTCATCTTCCTTCGAGAGCACCTTGGTCTCTTCGATGCGGTTGACGAGGTCAGCGTACTTGGTCTTCAGATGGTCGTGCAGGCCCTTCTCGAACGGGAGGATGTCCTTCACTTCCACGTTGTCGAGGAAGCCATTGTTGGCTGCAAACAGCGACGCCGACAGCTGCCACACTTGCTGCGGCTGGTATTGCGCCTGCTTGAGCAGCTCGGTCACGCGGCGGCCGCGCTCCAGCTGCTTGCGGGTTGCGTCGTCGAGGTCCGAAGCGAACTGCGCGAACGCAGCCAGTTCACGGTACTGCGCCAGGTCGGTACGGATACCGCCGGCCAGGTTCTTCACCACCTTGGTCTGGGCAGCACCACCCACGCGCGACACCGAGATACCGGCGTTGATGGCGGGACGGATACCGGCGTTGAACAGGTCGGTTTCCAGGAAGATCTGGCCGTCCGTGATCGAGATCACGTTGGTCGGCACGAACGCGGACACGTCGCCGGCCTGCGTTTCGATCACCGGCAGCGCGGTCAGCGAACCGGTCTTGCCCTTGACGGCGCCGTTGGTGAACTTCTCGACGTACTCGGCGTTCACGCGGGCAGCACGCTCCAGCAGGCGCGAGTGCAGATAGAACACGTCGCCCGGGTAAGCTTCACGGCCCGGCGGGCGGCGCAGCAGCAGCGACACCTGGCGGTAGGCCCAGGCTTGCTTGGTCAGGTCGTCATAGACGATCAGCGCGTCTTCACCGCGGTCGCGGAAGTACTCGCCCATCGTGCAGCCGGCGTAGGCAGCCAGGTACTGCATGGCGGCCGAGTCCGAAGCGGCGGCGGCCACGACGACGGTGTATTCCATCGCGCCGTGCTCTTCCAGCTTGCGCACCACGTTGGCGATCGTCGAAGCCTTCTGGCCAATGGCGACGTACACGCAGTACATGCCCTTGCCCTTCTGGTTGATGATCGCGTCGACCGCCACGGCGGTCTTGCCGGTCTGGCGGTCGCCAATGATCAGCTCACGCTGGCCACGGCCGATCGGCACCATCGAGTCGATCGACTTCAGGCCGGTCTGCACCGGCTGGCTCACCGACTGACGCGCGATCACGCCCGGGGCGACCTTCTCGATCACGTCCGTTTCCTTGGCGTTGATCGGGCCCTTGCCGTCGATCGGCTGGCCCAGCGTGTTGACCACGCGGCCCAGAAGTTCCTTGCCCACCGGCACTTCCAGAATGCGGCCGGTGCACTTGACCGTGTCGCCTTCGGAAATGTGTTCGTAGTCACCCAGCACCACGGCGCCGACCGAGTCGCGCTCGAGGTTCAGCGCGAGGCCGAAGGTGTTGCCGGGGAATTCCAGCATCTCGCCCTGCATCACGCCGGACAGGCCGTGCACGCGGCAGATACCATCGGTCACGGAGATCACCGTGCCGGTGTTGCGCACTTCAGCTTCAGCGCCAAGGCCCGAGATGCGGGTCTTGATCAGCTCGCTGATTTCTGAGGGGTTCAGTTGCATCACAATGCTCCTAATTCTTCAATCCGTCGGCCGGTGCGATCAGGCGGTCAGCGCCACTTGCATGGCTGCCAGGCGCGAGCGCACGGAGGTGTCGAGCACTTCGTCGCCAACCTTGACGCTGACGCCGCCGATCAGGGACGGGTCCACCGCCACCTGCGCGTGCAGCTTGCGGCCGAACTTGCGTTCGAGTGCGGCGACCAGGTCGTTCAGTTGCTGATCGTCCAGCGGGAAAGCGCTGGTGATCTCAACGTCGGACGACCCTTCGCGGGCGTTCTTGAGCGCATGGAACTGTTCGGCGATTTCAGGCATCACCGTCAGGCGGCCGTTCTCCACCAGCATCTGGACGAAGCGGCGTGCCTCGTCATTCAGCGGAGACTTCAGCACCGACAGGAACAGTTCAGCCAGCTTCTTGCCGGGAACGTTCGGATCGCCGGCGATCGCCTTCATGTCGGGATTGGCGGCAACCTGCCCCATTTCCGACACCAGCTCGGACCATGCACCCAGATTGCCTGCGCTCGACTCGCTAGCGACGCGGAACAGCGCCTCAGCATAGGGACGGGCAATGGTTGCGGTTTCTGCCATGATTAGAGCTCAGCCTTGAGTTGATTGAGCAGGTCGACGTGGACCTGCGCGTTCACTTCACGCTTGAGGATCTGCTCGGCACCCTTGACAGCCAGCACGGCGACCTGGTCACGCAGTGATTCGCGTGCGCGGGTAACCTGCTGTTCGGCTTCGGCCTTGGCCTGGGCAATGATGCGTGCGGCTTCTGCCTGGGCGTTGTGCTTGATCTCGTCTGCCGTCAGCTGGGCGCGCTTCTCGGCGTCAGCGACGCGTTGAGCGCCTTCGGTGCGGGCTTCGGCCATAGCCTGGTCCACACGCTTGTTGGCG
This sequence comes from Cupriavidus sp. DF5525, assembly GCF_040149425.2. Classification (NCBI taxonomy): domain Bacteria; kingdom Pseudomonadati; phylum Pseudomonadota; class Betaproteobacteria; order Burkholderiales; family Burkholderiaceae; genus Cupriavidus; species Cupriavidus sp. DF5525. The sequence goes on from NZ_CP168265.1 coordinate 4,400,960, forward strand.
AGTTCGAGCTCGGCCTTGCCCTTTTCGGCAGCGGCGAGGCCATCGGCGATCTTCGTTGCGCGTTCGTCGAGCGCCTTCACCAGCGGCGGCCAAATGAATTTGGCAACAACCCACCACAGGATGAAGAACACGACCATCTGCGCAAAAAACGTTGCGTTCAGATTCATGGTGTGTTCCTTTCGGTAATCAAACTACAGATAAATGCACAAAAGGCGGCCAGGCTGGTGGCCCGCGCCGCCCGTCAGCATCATGCAGACCGAAAAGAATTACTTGATGACAGCCAGCAGCGGGTTGGCGAAGGCGAACAGCATTGCAACACCCACGCCGATCAGGAATGCAGCGTCGATCAGGCCAGCCAGCAGGAACATCTTGGTTTGCAGCGGGTTCATCAGCTCAGGCTGACGTGCGCAGGCTTCGATGTACTTGCCGCCCATCAGGGCAATACCCAGGCAGGCGCCGATAGCGCCCAGGCCGATGATGATGCCGATACCGATGGCGGTCAGACCCTGGACGTTGGCGAGAAATTCTTGCATGACGACTCCTTTAATTTAGAGAGACTTAGAACCAAAAAACCAAAAAACCAAAAACCGGAAATCAGTGGTGATCGTGAGCCTGGCCGATGTACACCAGCGTCAGCATCATGAAAATGAACGCCTGCAACAGAACGATCAGGATGTGGAAGATCGCCCAGACCGCGCCGGCCAGTACGTGGCCAACGAAGCCCAGCGCCGACAGGTCTGCGCTGAACGTCCAGATGGAGCCCAGCAGCGCGATCAGCAGGAACACGAGTTCGCCGGCGTACATGTTGCCGAACAACCGCATGCCGAGCGAAACGGCCTTGGCCAGGAATTCGATGAGGTTCAGGACCAGGTTGAACGGGGCCAGGTACCACTTGGCGCCGAACGGGGCCGAGAACAGCTCGTGCATGAAGCCGCCCGTGCCCTTGATCTTGAAGCTGTAGTAGATCATCAGCACCAGCACCGAGCACGACATGCCCAGCGTGCCGTTCAGGTCGGCCGTGGCCACCGCGCGGTGGTGGGGGAGATGGATGTGGAAGATGCCCAGGACGTGATTCAGGCCGTTGACCCAGTCCACCGGGATCAGGTCGATCGCGTTCATCATGGTGATCCAGCAGAACACCATCAGCGCCAGCGGCGCAATCCACGAACGGTCGCCGTGGATGATGCCCTTGGCCTGGTCGTCGACCATCTCGACGATCATCTCGACGAAGGCCTGGAAGCGGCCCGGCACGCCGGCGGTAACGCGGCGCGCGGCGGCGTACAGGAACAGCACGGCAATGGCGCCGCACAGGACCGACCAGAACACCGTGTCGTAGTTGATCACGGAGAAGTCGACCACCGACGCCTGCTTGCCGCCGACCGAGTTCAAGTTCTGCAAGTGTTCGGCGATATAGCCGGAGGGTGTCAGCGCGTGTTCGGCGCCTTGGGTAGCATCAGACATGTCGATACGAACGGTATATTGCGAAATCTTCAGGCCGTGCGCAGCCACTCTCTGGCCAACGCCCGGTACGCGTCTTGCATCGCCTTCGGCGGATTCGCCGGTCACCGCAATGCAAGCGGGGTCCAACCTTGGCCGTGTCCGGTGTCACCACTGTGAAACCGTCACGGGAAAATCTTGATATTCCGTCTTGGCGCCCCACTTCCGGAGGAAGCACCGTCTTCGTGTGGCTGGCCTAGCGGATCACCAGGGCCACCACCCAATATGTCTTGAGCGCTAGCAGGAACGTGACCAGCATCGGCACCCAACGCAGATCCCGGTACAGCACCACCACCAGCACCAGCAGTGCGGCCGTGCCAAAGACCTTGATCGCCTCGCCCAGCACCAGCCCGCTGATCGAAGCCCGGTCGCGCGCCAGCCACAAGCGGAACGCGAAGAACCCGCTCGGCACGAAGCACACGATGCCACCGAACAACGCCGACCAGCCGTACGGGCCTGGCTCTTTCGCGAACAGCGCCCAGCACAGTGCCGACAGCAGGGTGACGATCACCTGCGTCAGGACAACCTTGCCCGGGGTCATGCGCGACGGACGCAGCGCGCGCTCGCCAAACAGCCTTTCCACGTCGGCGCGCGTCAGCGGATCGACCGCTTCTTCCTCTCGGTCTGCGCCCTCTTTCCAGTCGTCCCAGTCATCTTCCTGACGGGACCCGGCGCTTCGCTGCTGACGGTCTCGAACCACTACCTTCCTGCCTCATTCCAGACCGGAACTTTTCGGCCCGGCCAGAATTCAAACCGCACGATTTTAAGGGGAACTACTGATTCGCGTCAATCTGCTTACAGTTAGCTTGCAGTGCATTGCGCACAACGGTTGCCATCACGATTGCATGATGGCTGCGTAAAAATTGCGCAGCAATAATGTTTGACGTAATTGGATTGCGCAGCGAACCCTGCGCATGATGGTGGATTAACGGCCACGCGGTACGTATACCGACCATTGAATTTGCTACTGCGGCGTGCACGCAACAGTCATCGCGGCAATGGCCGTTTATCGCACCGAATTGCGCGCGGAAATACTCTCGGAATTGCCTGATTAAAAATCAGGCAACCCGCTGCCCTGCCTGCGACTCGCGCAAGCGCGCAAGCACCTCTTCCAGCGCGTCGTTGTCGTTGAAGTGGATGGTGAGCTGACCCTTGCCGCGTGCGCCGAGCCGGATCTGCACCGCCAGCCCCAACGCATCCGACAGTTCTTCTTCCAGCCGCGCCACGTCGCGAATGTTATTGGCGCCCTTATGCTTGAGCGACTTCAGGTCGAACGGCTTGAGCGTGGACGCCACCAGCTTTTCGGTCTCGCGCACCGACAGCCGCTTGTTGACGATCTGGTTCGCCAGCGTGATCTGGTTGGCGCCGTCGACGGCCAGCAGCGCGCGCGCGTGGCCCATATCGAGATCGCCCGCCATCAGCATGGTCTGCACCGGCGCGGCCAGGTTCAGCAGCCGCAGCAGATTCGATACGGCGCTGCGCGAGCGCCCGACCGACTCCGCCGCCTGCTCATGCGTAAACTTGAATTCGCGGATCAGGCGCATGATGCCCTGCGCTTCTTCCAGCGGGTTCAGGTCTTCGCGCTGGATGTTCTCGATCAGCGCCATCGCGGCGGCGGCTTCGTCGGCCACGTCCTTGACCAGCACCGGTACCTTGTCCAGGCCCGCCAGCTTCGAGGCGCGGAAGCGGCGTTCGCCCGCGATGATCTCGTAACGATCCGGTTCGGCGACGCGGCGTACCAGGATCGGCTGCATCAGCCCTTGCGCGCGGATGCTCGCTGCCAGCTCCTGAAGCGCGCCTTCGTCCATGCGCGTGCGCGGCTGGTACTTGCCCGGCTGCAGCTGGTCCAGGCGCAGCACAGTGGGCGCGCCGTCCTGCTTGACCGATTCCACGATCTCGGCCGGCCCGCCCAGCAGCGCTTCGAGGCCGCGGCCCAAGCCCTTCTTCTTTACCGTGCTCATGCTCAACCTCCCCTTCAGCCCAGCTGCCTGACGCGCGCGATCATCTCGGCGCCGAAGTCCAGGTACGCCTTGGCGCCCTTGGACGACGGATCGAATGCCACGCCCGGCATGCCATAGGACGGTGCCTCGGCCAGGCGCACATTGCGCGGGATCATGGTCTTGAAGACCTTGTCACCGAAATGCGACTCCAGCTGCGCCGACACCTGCTGCTGCAGCGTGACGCGCGGATCGAACATGACGCGCAGCAGGCCGATCACCTTCAGCTCGCGATTCAGGTTGGCGTGTACCTGCTTGATGGTGTTGACCAGGTCCGACAGTCCTTCGAGCGCAAAGTACTCGCACTGCATCGGCACGATCACGCCGTGTGCCGCACACAGGCCGTTCAGCGTCAGCAGCGACAGCGACGGCGGGCAGTCGATCAGCACGAAGTCATACTGATCATCGACTTCGTCGATGGCCTGCTTGAGCCGGCGTTCGCGCTGGTCGAGCTCGACCAGCTCCACTTCGGCGCCAGCCAGCTCGCGGTTGGCGGGCAGCACGTCGTACTTGCCGGTCTCGGAGCGCTGGCGCGCCTGCGTGACGCTGGCCAGGCCAACCAGGACCTGGTACACGCTGTGTTCCAGCGCCTGCTTGTCGATGCCGGAGCCCATCGAGGCATTGCCCTGCGGGTCCAGGTCGACCAGCAGCACGCGCTGGCCCTGCGCGGCCAGGCCGGCGGCGAGGTTCACCGTGGTGGTGGTCTTGCCTACCCCGCCCTTCTGGTTTGCGATCACGAATACCTTGGCCATAAGCTTCTGCGGCTCCTGCTTCAATTCATCCGGCCAGCCCGGGGCTGGCAGTTCGCGGCGCTGCCGTTGCAGCGTCGCGGCGTAGGTCCTGCTTGCGCGCTTCAGCGCCGCGACAACACCACCAGGTGGCGCTCGGCGTCCAGCTCCGGCACGATGAGCCGGGGCACGGTATCGACCTGCCATTGCGCCATCAGGCCGGCCGCTTCCATGCGGTCGAGCTCGGCCTGTGGATAAACACCCTTCATGGCAATCAGCTTGCCGTGCGGCGCCAGCAGATGGCCCGACAGGTTCACAAAGTCTGTCAGTTCGGCGAACGCGCGCGAGGTGATCACGGCATAGCCGTCTGCGTCTTCCAGCTTTTCCACCGGGCCCCAGTGGGCAGCGGCATTGGCAAGTCCAAGCTGCGCACGGCACTGGGTCAGGAAAGCGGTCTTCTTCTGCACGATGTCGACCATCAGCACCGACAAGTCCGGGCAGGCGATCGCCAGCGGCAGGCCGGGCATGCCGCCGCCCGAACCCACGTCCAGCACCCTGCCCCGGGCCGGCGTGCCTGGCGCTGCGGCGCGCGCGGCTTTGGCCAGCGCGGGCACCGCGGCGAGCGAATCCAGCATGTGATGCGTAAGCATCTCATCGGGATGACGGATTGCGGTCAGGTTGTAGACGCCGTTCCACTTGCGCAGCAGTGCCAGGTAGTCGAACAGCTTGTCGATCTGGGCCGGCGCCAGGGCCAGGCCGATCGTTTCCAGACCGGCTTCGAGGCGACGACGCTGGGCGGCGTCGTCGATCATGGTGTGTCGCGGACCGGCCACTCAGGCTGCCTCTTGCGAGTTGCTGCCCGAATTGGTACCAGCAGCCGAGTCAGCAGAGTCAGCGCGCGTGCGGCCCAACCCCTTCTTCTTCAGGTGTACCAACAGTAGCGAGATGGCAGCCGGCGTCACGCCGGAGATGCGCGAGGCCTGGCCCAGCGTTTCCGGACGATGCTGGTTCAGCTTCTGGCTGACCTCGAAGCCCAGGCCGCGTACCTCGGTGTAGTCCAGCCCCTCCGGCAGGCGCGTCGACTCGTTGGCTTCCAGCTTGTCGACCTCGGCCGCCTGGCGGGCGATATAGCCGTGGTATTTGATGCCGATCTCGATCTGCTCGCGAATCTGTTCGGCCAGCATGGCGTCGGCATCCAGCGGCGTCTCCGGCGCATGGCGGCCGCCCTGCAGCGCCATCAGCGACTCATAGCGAACTTCCGGCCGGCGCAGCAGGTCGGCCAGGCTGTACTCGCGCTCGATCGGCTTGCCCAGCAGCGGCACGGCGTCTTCGGCCGGCAGCATCGCCGGGTTCACCCAGGTGCTCTTCAGGCGCTCTGTTTCACGTGAAACAGCGTCGCGCTTGCGGTTGAAGGCATCCCAGCGCCCATCGTCGACCACGCCCAGTTCGCGGCCGACTTCGGTCAGGCGCATATCGGCATTGTCTTCACGCAGGCTCAGGCGGAATTCCGCGCGGCTGGTGAACATTCGGTACGGCTCGGTCACGCCACGGGTAATGAGGTCGTCGACCAGCACGCCCAGGTAAGCCTGGTCGCGGCGCGGTGTCCAGGCGTCACGTTCGCGCACGTAGCAGCCGGCGTTGATACCGGCCAGCAGGCCCTGCGCGGCGGCTTCCTCATAGCCGGTGGTGCCGTTGATCTGCCCGGCAAAGAACAGGCCGCGGATTGCCTTGCTCTCCAGCGAGGCCTTCAGGCCACGCGGGTCGAAGTAGTCGTACTCGATCGCATAGCCGGGGCGCAGGATGTGCGCGCTCTCCAGCCCGCGGATCGAGCGCACCAGTTCCAGCTGCACATCGAACGGCAGGCTGGTCGAGATCCCGTTCGGGTAGAACTCGTTGGTGGTCAGGCCCTCGGGTTCCAGGAAGATCTGGTGGCTTTCCTTGCTGGCAAAGCGATGGATCTTGTCCTCGATGCTCGGACAGTAGCGTGGCCCTACCCCTTCGATCACGCCGGTGTACATCGGCGAGCGGTCCAGCCCGCCGCGGATGATGTCGTGGGTGCGGCTGTTGGTATGGGTGATCCAGCACGGCAGTTGCTGCGGGTGCTGCTCCGGGCGACCCAGGAAGGAGAACACCGGCACGGGGTCCAGGTCGCCGGGCTGCTCTTCCATCACCGAGAAGTCAATGGTGCGGCCGTCGATGCGCGGCGGCGTACCGGTCTTCAGGCGCCCTTGCGGCAGCTTCAGGTCCTTCAGGCGCGCCGACAGCGACACCGCAGCCGGATCGCCGGCGCGGCCGCCGGTGTAGTTGTCCAGCCCCACGTGGATCTTGCCGTCCAGGAAGGTACCAGCGGTCAGTACCACCGCGCGGGCGCGGAAGGCAATGCCGACCTGGGTCATGGCGCCGACCACGCGGTCGCCCTCGACCATCAGATCGTCCACCGCCTGCTGGAACAGCATCAGGTTCGGTTGGTTTTCCAGCCGGGTACGGATCGCCTTGCGGTACAGCACGCGGTCCGCCTGGGCGCGCGTGGCGCGCACGGCCGGGCCCTTGCTGGAGTTGAGGATGCGGAACTGGATGCCGGCCTCGTCCGTGGCGGCAGCCATGGCGCCGCCCATCGCATCCACTTCCTTGACCAGGTGCCCCTTGCCGATGCCGCCGATGGACGGGTTGCAGCTCATCTGGCCCAGCGTCTCGATGTTATGGGTCAGCAGCAGCGTCTGGCAGCCCATGCGGGCGGCCGCGAGCGCAGCTTCAGTGCCGGCGTGACCACCACCGACGACGATGACATCGAACTCTGTTGGGTAAAGCATGGGACACCTCCTCCGGGAGGCTGGCGGGAAAATTCAGGAATGCCGAATTATAGCGGCAATCGACTGGGGGCTTTTCGATGGTATCCATGTTTCACGTGAAACATGGCGTCGGCGGTACCCGAGGAGTCGTTCCGAAACCACGCTATGTTCCACGTGAAACAAAAAGGCCGGGCACAAGGCCCAGCCGATGTTTCACGTGGAACAAACGCCTCAGAGTTGGGTGCGGATATAGGCCGCAACCTGCTCAGTTAGCTTGCCAAGGTCGCGCTGCAGCGTGGCGAATCCGCCATTGCGCTCCCGGCTAACGTCGTCCATGTACAGCGGACGCCGGATCTCGATCTGCAGGCTATTGCGCCGCTCGGCCGGCCGCCCGATCTGGGCAATCAGCTGCACGCCCTTGTAGGGATCATTGCAGGCCACCGCGTAGCCCATGCCGCGCAACTCCCCTGCTATCAAGTCGACCAGCCCCGGCTCGCACGTGGTGCCGTCCCGGTCGCCGAGCACAAAGTCCGCCAGGGGATGCGGGCTGTCGATCTTGAGGCGCTCATAGGCGTTGTTCGGCATCGAGTGCAGGTTCAGGTGCCACACCGCGCCGAAACGCTGCCAGGCGCCCTCCACCGCCTCGGCCAGCGCAGCATGGTACGGCCGGTAGTAGCGGTCGATACGGGCCTGCACTTCGGCCACCGACAGGCGGCGGTCGTAGATCGGCGTGCACGCATCGACCCGGCTCCAGATCAGGCCATAGCCCAGCTGCGTCTTCGGGCCCGGGGCCAGCGCGGTCGGCCAGGGGCCGTCGAGCTGGTCCGGGTCGATATCGTCGGCCATCCGGTTGGGATCGATATAGACACGCGGGAACGTCGCCGCCAGTAGCGTACCGCCTGCGGCCGGCACAGCATCCCACAACGCATCGACGTGCGTATCCTCGCCGCCACGCAGGCGGGCCGCCGGGATGGCGGCACCGAAGTCCGCCGGGTATGCGGTACCGCTGTGCGGCGAGTCGCACACCAGCGGCAGCGCCTCCCCTTCCGGCAGGCGCACGAGCACCGGGGGCAGCGCGGCGGTCTCGTTGGTCGTCGGGTTCGTCACTTCAGCCATGCCTCAGTCCAGCTTGATATCCGCCGCCTTGGCCACGCGGGCATAGCGCGCCATGGCCTGCTGGATCTGCGCCTTGAACTGCTCGGGCGTGGTCGGCACCAGCGTGCCGCCCGACTCGTCGACCTTGCGCTTGAACTCCGGGTTCTGCATGGCCTTGTGGATGGCCTGGTTCAGCCTGGCGACGATCGCAGGCGGCGTATTCGCCGGCGCCACGATGCCGAACCAGCCGCCATCGCCCATGTCCTTGAAGCCCAGTTCGGCGTAGGTCGGCACGCCGGGCAACTGTGCCGAGCGCGACGCGCCCAGCACCGCCAGCGCGCGCAGCTTGCCCGATTTCACATGGGGCAGCGTGGACGACAGGTTGTCGGTGATGGCATTGACCTGCCCTGCCACGGCGTCATTCAGCGCCAGGCCGGCGCCCTTGTACGGCACATGCAGCAGGTCGATCTTGGCCAGCATCATGAAGTTCTCGATGTTGACGTGCCCCAGCGAGCCGGCGCCTGGCGAGGCAAAGCTGTATTTGCCCGGGTTGGCCTTGGCCAGCGCGACGAACTCCTGCATGGTCTTCGCCGGCACGCTGGGATGCACCGCGAACACGCTGGGGATCGCTACCACGTTGGTGACGGGGGCGAAGTCCTTGACCGGGTCGTACTTCAGCCTCGGGTACACCGCGGGGTTGGAACCGTGCGTGCTGACCGTGGCCATGCCGATGGTGTAGCCGTCCGGCGCGGCATTGGCCACCTGCTCCATGCCCAGCGAACCGCCAGCGCCGCCCTTGTTCTCGACCACGATGGACTGGCCAAGCTCACGCCCGGCAAATTCGGCCACCAGGCGCGCCGAGAGGTCGGTGGAGCCGCCTGCCGCGAACGGCACGATCAGGCGGATCGGGCGCGTCGGGTAGTTGGCCTGCGCGAAAGCGCTGCCGGCAAACGCCAGCGTGGCAGCGGCGGCGGTACCGGACAGCAGCAGCTGGCGGCGGGTCATCCTGGCTCGGATCATGGGGATCTCTCCTGTTGGTTTTGTGCAATGAACCGGGCGAGTGTCAGCCGTTTACCGGGTCGACACAAACGACTATATTGCACGTTTGCATTACCAAAGATCATCCTGTGCAGCCGCCCTGGCTGCCCTGCCCCGCCATGCGGCTGCGTTCCCCATCGATGTCTGAGTTGCACGCCTTCGCCGCCGCGGCACGGCTGGGCAGCTTCACCCGTGCGGCCGAGCTGCTGTGCGTGACGCAAGGGGCCATCAGCCGCGCCATCGCCCGGCTCGAAACGCATTTCGGCCAGCCACTGCTCCAGCGTAATGCCCATCGGCTGCTGCTGACGGACGCCGGCAAGCAACTGCTGGACGCAGTGGCCGAGCCGCTGGCCGCAATCGAGAACGCCAGCGCCGCCCTGCTCGCCGGTGACCGCCGGCACCACCTGACGTTGTCGGTCGTGCCCACGCTGGCCAGTGTCTGGCTTGTGCCGCGGCTGCCTGACTTCCACCGTCGCCATCCGGACATCAGGCTCGACTTCGTGCCATACGAGCGCGATGAGGACTTTTCTAGCCCGGCCCCCGATGCAGCCATCCTGGCGGGCGAAGCCGGCAAGTGGCCGGGCCTGCTGGTCGACTATGTGGTTGGGCGTGAAATGGTGCCGGTCTGCCACCCGGAACGCGCTCGCGCGCGTCGCGCGGCAGGCCAATGGCAGTCGCCGGCTGAGTTGCTGCAGGAGCCCCTGCTCTATCACACCACCGCGCCGGCGAACTGGCAGAACTGGCTGCAGGCTGCGGGCGTACCTAGCGCTGCGCCGACGTTATCCACAGGTTTCGACCAGGTTTCGATCCTGATCCAGGCGGTGCGCGCGGATATGGGCGTAGCAGTGCTGCAGCGCTGCCTGTTGCGCGATGAACTGGCCGCCGGCCGCGTGGTAGCACCGTTCGACCTGCCAATTACGCTGATGCGCGGCTATTTCCTGTGTGCCCCCAAGGAACGGCGCGATCATCCGGCGCTGAACCGCTTTCGGGAGTGGCTGTTGGAAACGGCAAAGCATGATACCAACGTCGATGCTGCATAATATGCAGCGGATCACTGATGATCTTCGCAAAGCTAGACATATCATTCATTTGATTGATTAATTTCGCAAATTCATGCTTATGTAAGATACGAACAGCCGAATTTCTGACCCTGAAATTCATACAACGAATTTTTCTGTACCCAGTTCAGCGCATCTGGCATTTGCGCCCCCTGAACCCATCCCGAATTCGGTTATCCCCAAAGTTATTCACAGGAAAAATAAAAAAGGGCCTGCAGCCGCAGGCCCTCATTCATCCGGCAATCGCCGCGACGTTTACGCCGCTTTCTTTGCCAATCCAAGGTAAGTCTCGATCACCTTTGGATTCGCCGCCAGCTCATCCGCCGGCCCTTCCATCGACATATCCCCGGTCTCGATCACATAGCCATAGTCCGCCACCTGCAGCGCGGCACGCGCGTTCTGCTCGATCAGCAGGGTCGCCACGCCCGTCGTGCGCAGGTTGCTGATGATGTGGAAGATCTCCTTGACGATCAGCGGCGCCAGCCCCAGGCTGGGTTCATCCAGCATCAGCAGTTGCGGCTTGGCCATCAGCGCGCGGCCCACCGCGAGCATCTGGCGCTCGCCGCCGGACAGCGTGCCCGCCTCCTGTCGCGCGCGCTCGCGCAGGCGCGGGAACAAGTCATAGACCACATCCATCTGGTCGAGATAGTTCTTCTCGCCCGCGCGCTTGCGGCGGAAGGCGCCAAGCTGCAGGTTGTCCTCCACCGTCATCGACGCGAACAGCTCGCGCTTCTCCGGCACCAGGCACATGCCGCGCGCGACGCGCCCCTCCACCGGGATGCCGGCCATGTCGTGGCCGAGGTAGCTGACCGATCCGCTTGACGAGCCGTTCACCGGCAGCGCGCCCATGATCGCATTGAGCATGGTTGACTTGCCGGCCCCGTTGGGGCCGATCACGGTGACGATCTTGCCGGCTTCCACCTTCAGGTTGGCGCCGTGCACCGCCTCCACCTTGCCGTAGCGGACGTGGAGGTCCTTCACTTCGAGAATCAGGCTCATGTCGGGTCCTTACTCCACGCCACCGAGATAGGCTTCCAGTACCGCGGGGTTCTTCTGCACTTCCTCGGGCACGCCCTCGGCAATGCGCGTGCCAAATTCCATCACCACCAGCCGGTCGGTCAGGTTCATCACGAAGTCCATGTCGTGCTCGACCAGCAGCACGCTCATGCCCTCGCCCTTGAGCTTGCGCAGCAGCTCGGCCAGCGCCTGCTTCTCCTTGTAGCGCAGGCCAGCCGCAGGTTCGTCGAGCAGCAACAGCGCCGGGTCGCAGCACAGCGCGCGCGCGATCTCCAGGATGCGCTGCTGGCCCAGCGCCAGGCTGCCGGCTTCCATGTACATGCAGTCGGCCAGGCCTACGCGTTCGAGCTGGCGCTTGGCCTCGAACAGCAGCTTCTCTTCCTCGGCCTTGTTCATGCGCAGGATCGCAGCGGAGACACCGCCCTGCGCGCGGAAATCGCCGCGCAGGTGCGCGCCGATGGCGACGTTCTCCAGCACCGTCATGGTCGGCAGCAGGTGCACATGCTGGAAGGTGCGGCCGATGCCGCGCTTGACGATCTCGCGCGACGGCAGGCCCGAGATCACCTCGCCACGATAGCGCACTTCGCCGCGCGTGACTGGCAGCACGCCCGTCACCAGGTTGAAGGTGGTGGACTTGCCGGCGCCGTTGGGACCGATCAGGCCGATGATCTCGCCGGCCCGTACCTGGAAGCTGACATCGTTCACCGCGACCAGTCCGCCGAACTCCTTGCGCGCGGCGCGCACGTCCAGGATCAGCTCGCCGGCCTCAGGCTTCTGCCGCACGGCCAACGCCTCGGCTTGCGCCGGTGCCAACACCGCCGGGCCCGAAGGAAAGAGACGACGCAGGAACGGCCAGATGCCATCGCGCGCGTACTGCAGCAACAGCACCAGCAGCACGCCGAAGACGATGATCTCGAAGTTGCCGTTGGCACCGAGCAGCTTGGGCAACACGCCCTGCAGCACGTCCTTCAGGATGGTCAGGATGCCTGCACCCAGCACCGCGCCCCACACGTGGCCCACGCCGCCAACCACCGCCATGAACAGGTACTCGATGCCGTAGTTCAGCCCGAACGGCGTCGGGTTCACCGCGCGCTGCAGGTGCGCATACAGGAAGCCCGACACGCACGCGAGGATCGCCGCCACGACGAAGATCACCACCTTCATCCACGCCGTGTTCACGCCCATGGCCTCGGCCATCACGCCGCCGCCCTTGAGCGCGCGGATGGCCCGGCCCAGGCGCGAGTTCAGCAGGTTCTGCGTCGCCAGCACGGACACCAGTACCACGGCCCAGATCAGGTAGAACATCGAGCGGCCCGACTGCAGCTCGATGCCAAGGAACGACAGCACCGGGATGCCGTTCAGCCCGTCATACTTGCCCAGGAATTCCAGGTTGCCGAACAGGAAGAACAACGACAGGCCCCACGCGATCGTCGCCAGCGGCAGGTAATGCCCGGACATGCGCATCGTGATCAGCCCGATCACATAGGCCGAAGCGACCGTGATCACCAGCCCCACCAGCAGCCCGAACCACGGCGACAGCCCGAACTGCGTAGTCAGGTACGCGGTGCTGTACGCTCCCAGCCCCACGAAGGCGGCCTGTCCGAACGAGGTCATGCCGCCCACGCCGGTCAGCAGCACCAGCCCGATCGCCACGATGCTGTACAGCCCGATGTAGTTGCCCAGCGTGATCCAGAATTCCGGCGTGGGCAGTACCGGCAGCAGCACCAGCACCACGATAAACGCCAGCACCAGCACCCGGTTGCGGTTCAGGCGCGCGCGGCTGCCTGCCTCGGTTCCGGCCACGGCCGCCTGCTTGTCGGTCAGCATGGTCATGGCTTATTCCTCCTCCTCGACATGCTTGCTCGTCAGCGAGCGCCACAGCAGCACCGGGATGATCAGTGTGAAGACGATAACCTCCTTGAACGCACTGGCCCAGAAGGACGAATAGGATTCGAGCAGCCCCACCAGCAGCGCACCCAGTGCTGCGACCGGATAGCTGACCAGCCCGCCGACGATGGCCCCGACAAAGCCCTTCAGGCCCACCAGGAAGCCCGACTCGTAATAGACCGTGGTCAGCGGCGCGATCAGGATGCCGCACAAGGCACCCATCGCCGCGGCCAGCGTGAACGACAGGCGCCCCGCCTGCGTGGTGCCGATGCCGACCAGGCGCGCGCCCAGCCGGTTCACCGCGGTCGCGCGCAGCGCCTTGCCCTGCAGCGTGCGCTCGAAATAGAAGTACAGCGCGCCAATCAGCAACGCCGACACGCCCACCACCCACAGGCTCTGCCCCGAGATGCTGAGCGCGCCCACGTCGAAGCGCGCATCAGAGAATGCCGTGGTCCGCGATCCTTCCGCACCGAACATCACCAGCCCCAGCCCCACCAGCGCAAAGTGCACGCCGACCGAGACGATCAGCAGCACCAGCGTGCTGGCCTCGGCCAGCGGCTGGTACGCCAGCCGGTACAGCATCGGCCCGAGCGGGATGATGATCAGCAGCGTCAGCGCGATCTGCGCCAGCATCGGCAGTGGCTGCGCGCCATACTGCTGCGCCATCCAGTGCACCGCGAGCGGAAACACCAGGTACTTGCCGGCCAGCACGCCCAGGCGCTGGCCCAGCGTGCGCCGCAGCTCGGCGCTGCGCAGCACGGTCACGGTTTCATAGAGGAAGGTGAGCACGCCCATCGCCAGCAGCAGCCAGCTGGTCTGTGGCGCGTGCCCCGCCTGCATCGCCGCCAGCGTCAGCGCGCCGTAGGCCACGAACTCCCCTTGCGGGATGAAGATGACGCGGGTCACCGAGAACACCAGCACCAGGGCCAGTGCCAGCAGCGCGTAGATCGCGCCCGAGGTGATGCCGTCCTGCGCCAGGATGGCAGCGATAGATAAGTCCATTGTCTCCCCGTGTCGTAGAAATACCTGCCTGCATCGAAGGGGGCCGACAGGGCGCTGAGCGCGTTGGGATTACGAAATAGTAAACGGATTGCCCATAGCGCAAATACAGGGCAACCCTAACGACCCCACGCTCAGGATGGCGCCAGGCCGTGCGTCGTGCAATCCGCATCGGGCAAAAAAAAGCGCATGGCCGAACCATGCGCTTGTGCTGCGTCCCGCCTTAGCGAAGCGATGCGGTGAATGAAAGCGCTGCCAGCCCTACTTCGTCAGCAGCTTCCACTTGCCGTCGACGATCTGCACCATCACGCGGGCGCGCTGGTCGAAGCCGAGGTGGTCGGTGGCGCTCATGTTCATGATGCCGTGCGAGACCGGCAGGTTCCTGGTCTGCTCCATCGCGTCGCGCAGCGCCTTGCGGAATTCCTTGGTGCCGGGCTGGCCCTTCTTCAGCGCTTCGGGGATGGCGTGCTGCAGGATCAGGCCCGCATCCCAGGCATGGCCGCCGAAGGTCGAGACCTGCCCGCCGAACGCCTTCTCATAAGCGGTCTTGTAGGTCATCGCCGGCTTCTTCACCGGGTTGCTGTCAGGCAGCTGCTCGGCCACCAGCAGCGGACCGGCCGGCAGGAAGGTGCCTTCGCAGTCCTTGCCGCACACGCGCAGGAAGTCCGCATTGGCCACGCCGTGGGTCTGGTAGATCTTGCCCTTGTAGCCGCGCTCCTTCAGCGTCTTTGCCGGCAGCGCAGCGGGCGTACCCGAGCCTGCGATCAGCACGGCGTCGGCGTTGGCGCTCATCATCTTTAGCACCTGGCCGGTCACCGAGGTATCGGTGCGGGCAAAGCGCTCGTTCGCGACCACCTTGATCTTGCGCATGTCCGCCACCTTGGCGAATTCCTGCGCCCAGCTATCGCCATAGGCATCCGCGAAGCCGATAAAGGCCACCGTCTTCACGTTGTTGTTGCCCATATGCTCGGCAATGGCGGTAGCCATATGCGAGTCGTTCTGCGGCGTCTTGAAGACCCAGGCGCGCTTGGCGTCCATCGGCTCGATGATGCGGGCCGAGGCAGCCATGGTGATCATCGGCGTTTCGCTCTCGGAGACCACGTCGACCATCGCCAGCGAGTTCGGCGTCACGGTGGAACCCACCACCACGTCGACCTTGTCTTCGCTGATCAGCTTGCGGGTGTTCTTGACCGCGGTGGTGGTGTCGGAGGCATCGTCGAGCACGATGTACTCGATCTTCTTGCCCCCCACTTCCTTGGGCATCAGCGTGAAGGTGTTCTTTTCCGGGATGCCCAGCGAAGCCGCCGGACCCGTGGCCGATACCGTGACCCCGACCTTGACCTGTGCGTGGGCTGCGCCGAGAACCAGGCTGAGGCTGGCCGCCGCGATTGCCAGCAGGCTGGCGCGCTTGAAATCCATCTTGTCTCCTTCGGTTCCTGAAACGGAAAGGCATCCGTCCGGCGTCCGCCGGCGGATGCCCCTTTTCTAGTGACCCCTCGGGTCTGACGCAGGCACATCGCTGGCGCCCGCGCTACAGCCAGGAACGATGCGACATCGTTCCGCTTCTCCCGTCCGCACCAGCCCCCGGACTTGGCGCTTCCGTCATTCACCGACCGCACGGTCGGGAATGCGGATCGAGTCTATCACAGCGTTTTGGCGCGAAAAGGGAGGATTAACCCGCATCGCGCCACGGCGCAGGCCCTGGCCGGATCAACGCAGGAACGCATCCCACGCCGTCTTCAGGATCAGCGCGCTCACCACCACGATAAACACCTTGCGCACGAAGGCGCTGCCATGCCGCAGCGCCAGCCGGCTGCCCACCTGGCTGCCGGCAACGTTGGCCACCGCCATCACCAGCCCCAGCTGCCACCAGATATGGCCCTTGCTGGCCAGCAGCAGCAACGCCGCCAGGTTGGTGGCGAGGTTGACCAGTTTGGTCGAGGCCGCCGCGTGCAGGAAGTCATAGCCGAACACGCGCACGAACACGATCATCAGAAAGCTGCCGGTGCCGGGACCGAACACGCCGTCATAGAAGCCGAGCACCGCGCCGGCCAGCAGCGCGGCCAGCCGTTCGCGCCCGCCCGACAGCGTGGGCGCGTGCTCCGTACCCAGGTCCTTCTTGGCGACCGTATAGACCAGCAGCACCACCAGGATAAACGGCAACGCCTTGCGCATCGGCTCGGCCGGGAGCATGGTCAGCGCCCAGGCGCCGGCCATCGAGCAGATAAAGGCCGCCACCACCGCCGGCGCGGTAGCACCCCAGTAGATGCGCACGCTGCGGCCGTAGCGCAGTGCCGCGTTGGCGGTGCCCGCGATCGACGCGACCTTGTTGGTGCCGAGCAGCGTGGCCGGCGACATGCCGGGATAGGCCGAGAACAGGGCCGGGATCTGTACCAGGCCACCGCCGCCGGCAACCGCATCGATCAGGCCGGCGAGAAAGGCGGCAACCGCCAGGAATGCAAATTCCATCATTGCAGGAAACGGGAAAGCGAGAAGGGAGAAACGGAGGGGAACGTCAGGCGCGCGGCCAGGCGTGCCGGCTCAGCCGAGCACCTTGGCGGCGGGCACCAGGCCGCGATGCCACATGCCGCTGCCGTGGGGGCTGAAGCCCGCTGGCGGGCCACCCTTCCCCGACACCAGCGCGGTCACCAGCGCGGGCGCCAGCAAGGCGTGGCGGATGCCGTGGGCGCGGCCCCAGTCGGCCAGCGTGTCGCAGCAGGCCTGCAGGCACGTCCGGCCGGCCTCGGGCGGCAAGCCGGGGCGTACCCACCACTCCGTCGCACAGGCCACCAGCCCGGCAAGGTCCAGGCTCGGCACCAGCGCCACCGGCAGGCAACCCAGCACATCGTCCGGCGCCGCCCCGTGCGCGATCAGGCAGATGCCGCGCCCGGACTGGGCCAGCAACTCATCCAGCATCAGCCGGCGCGCGCGGGCGGCGGGCACCGGCAGCGGCTGCACGACGTCCAGCCAGGCCGCCAGTATGGCCGCATCGGCACCCAGCCCGAGGCGTACCAACCCCTGCGGCGCGGGTGAGCCGGGACCACCGGGGGTGTCTGGGGAATCGGGAGAGTCAGGAACGGCGGGCATGGCGGGCAACGGAGAGCGCCCGCATTGTCTCACGCGGCAGGGGGCCAGGTGATGCCGATGCGGCATGGATGCCCCAGGATGGGGCGAATGCGACACAGGCGCGGAGGGAAGCCCAAATGAAAAAAGCGTTGCCGAGGATCACCCGGCAACGCCCTTTATTTATAACGCTGCTACCCGACACCGGGTGCGCGCCTGTCGTCTCCTCGCTTCCGCCTCCATTTAACCTGCGAAAACCGTATATGGAATGTAACGAAGCGGTGCATCGAGGACAAGCTAGAAAAAACCCTAGCCCCAGATTCGGGCATGTCGATCGGCGGTCACTCCTGCTTGCGACCGAAGCGCGCCAGCAGCTCGCCCATGATGCCACGGCGGAAGGTCAGCACGCAGATCACGAAGATCACGCCGGTCACCATCGTCACCGACTCGCCCAGCGTATTGAACCAGCCGAAGCCCGTGGTCGATGCCAGGAAGCTGCCGATGTCGCCCAGCTTGTTCTCCAGCGCCACGACCACGAAGGCGCCGACGATCGGGCCCGACAATGTGCCCAGGCCGCCGACCAGCGTCATCAGGATCACCGAGCCCGACATCGACCAGTGCACGTCGGTCAGCGTCTCGAAGCCCAGCACCAGCGCCTTGATCGAACCGGCCAGCCCCGACAGCGCCGCCGACAGCACGAAGGCGGTCAGCTTGAAGCGGTCGACGTCATAGCCCAGCGAGATCGCGCGCGGCTCGTTCTCCTTGATCGCCTTCAGGATCTGGCCGAACGGCGAATGCACCGTGCGCACGATCAGCGCGAAGGCCGCGACGATGATCACCAGTGCCACGTAGTACAGCGTCAGGTCACTAGACAGCGACAGCACGCCGAACAGCTTGCCGCGTGGGATGCCCTGCAGGCCGTCCTCGCCGCCGGTGAACGGCGCCTGCAGGCAGATAAAGAACAGCATCTGCGCCAGCGCCAGCGTGATCATCGAGAAGTAGATGCCCTGCCGGCGGATCGCCAGCGAGCCCACCACGTAGCCGATCAGAGCGCCGGTGGCCGTGCCCAGGATCAGGCCGATCTCCGGCGTCACGCCCCAGGCCTTCATCGCCTGGCCGGCCACGTAGCCGGCGCCGCCGAAAAAGGCCGCGTGCCCGAACGACAGCAGGCCGGTATAGCCGATCAGCAGGTTGAAGGCGCATGCAAACAGCGCGAAGCACAGCACCTTGAGCACGAACACCGGATAGGCGCCCGCCAGCGGCGCGGCAACCAGTGCCAGCAACAGCAATCCGTACAACAGTTTCTTCTGCACGCCTTGTCCCTTTCCTGCCTGGCCTGCGTTGGCCGCCACCGGCGTTTGCGTCGATGATGTGGATGGTGCGCTCATCACTTCTCCTTCCCGAACAGCCCGGCCGGGCGCAGCAGCAGCACGATCACCATGATGAAGAACACCACGGTCGACGATGCTTCAGGATAGAACACCTTGGTCAGGCCCTCGACCACGCCCAGCCCCAGGCCGGTCAGGATCGAACCCATGATCGAACCCATGCCGCCGATCACCACCACCGCGAACACGATGATGATCAGGTTCTGCCCCATCAGCGGCGAGATCTGGATCACCGGAGCAGCCAGCACGCCCGCAAACGCGGCCAGCGCCACGCCGAAGCCGTAGGTCAGCGTCACCATCAGCGGCACGTTGACGCCGAAGGCCTCGACCATCTTGGGGTTCTCGGTGCCGGCGCGCAGGTAGGCGCCCAGCTTGGTCTTCTCAATCACGTACCAGGTGGCGAAGCACACCACCAGCGACGCCACCACGACCCACGCGCGGTAGTTGGGCAGGATCATGAAGCCCAGATCGGTCGCGCCCTGCAGCGCGTCCGGCGTCGAGTACGGCAGCCCCGACACGCCGTAGATCGAGCGGAAGATGCCCTCGATCACCAGCGTAATGCCCAGCGTCAGCAGCAGGCCATAGATATGGTCGAGCTTGTAGATCCAGCGCAGCATGGTCTTCTCGATCACCACGCCCAGCGCGGCAACGACCAGCGGCGACAGCAGCAGCATGATCCAGTAGTTCAGCCCGGCGTACTCCATGCCCATCCAGGCCAGTACCGCACCGAGCATGAACAGCGCGCCGTGCGCGAAATTGATGACGTTGAGCAGGCCGAAGATGACCGCGAGGCCCAGGCTCAGCATCGCATAGAAAGCGCCGTTGACCAGCCCCAGCAATAGCTGGGAGAGCATGGCAGGCAAGGGGATTCCGAAGATGTCCATGAGCATCGATTGCTGGTGGGGTCTCCCCTCTTCCGCGAGCGGGAGAGGGGTTGGGGGAGAGGGCCGGCGCGGAAGGGGCTACGAACTTCAACGATGGCGCCGGCATTGGTCACGCCGCGCCGCGTCTACCGGCGTCGCGCTCCGGCCGACGCCCGCCCTCTCCCCCTGCCCCTCTCCCGCAAGCGGGAGAGGGGAGCAAACCGTCGCAGGCCTGCTGCGTCTTACTTCTTCAACATCGCGCACTTCGAGTCGGCCACCGTGGTGAAGGCCTGATCGCCCGGGATGGTCGCCACCACCTTCAGGTAATCCCACGGCTTCTTCGATTCGGCTGCCGTCTTCACCTGCATCAGGTACATGTCGTGGATGCCGCGGCCGTCCTGGCGGATATAGCCCTTGGTGTAGAAGTCGTTGATCTTCATCTTCTTCAACTCAGCCATGACCTTGTCCGGGTCGTCGGTCTTGGCCGCTTCCACCGCCTTCAGGTAGGTGCTGGCCGCCGAGTAGTCCGCCGCCTGCAGGCTGCTCGGCATCTTCTTCATCTTGCCGAAGAAGCGGTTGGCGAACTTGCGGGTGTCGTCGTTCATGTCCCAGTACCAGCTGTCGGTCATCAGCAGGCCTTCGGTGTTCTTCAGCCCCAGGCTGTGGATGTCGTTGATGAACATCAGCAGGCCGGCGATCTTCATCGACTTGGTGATGCCGAATTCCTTGGCCGCCTTGATCGCGTTGATGGTGTCGCCGCCGGCGTTGGCCAGGCCCAGGATCTGCGCCTTGGACGACTGTGCCTGCAGCAGGAACGAAGAGAAATCCGATGCCGACAGCGGATGGCGCACCTGGCCCGCCACCGTGCCACCGCTGGCCTTGACCACCGCCGCGGTGTCACTTTCCAGCGAATGGCCGAAGGCGTAGTCGGCGGTCAGGAAGAACCACGACTTGCCGCCCTGCTTGACCACCGCGCTGCCGGTGCCCTTGGCCAGCGCCACCGTGTCATAGGCGTAGTGCACCGTGTACGGCGAGCACTCTTCGTTGGTCAGGCGCGCGGTGCCGGCGCCGATGTTGATGTAGACGCGCTTCTTCTCCGAAGCCACTTTGTTCATCGCCAGCGCGGTGCCCGAGTTGGTGCCGCCCAGCAGCAGGTCCAGGCCCTGTTGATCCATCCATTCGCGCGCCTTGGAGGCGGCGATGTCGGCCTTGTTCTGGTGGTCGGCGGAGACAATCTCGATGGGCTTGCCCAGCACCTTGCCGCCGCGGTCCTCGATCGCCATCTTGATGGCTTCCAGGCCACCCGGGCCATCGATGTCGGCGTACAGGCCCGACATGTCGGTGATGTAGCCGATCTTCACGGTGTCGCCCGACACCTGGGCAACGGCGCTGAAGGAAACCGCACCCATGGCAATGGCCGCCATCGCGGCCGCGAGCCGAGTCTTTTTCATGTCTATGTCTCCTGATTTGCGGCGGCATGCGCGCCACCCGTTCCTGCCAAACAGCAACCAATGATCCGTGCGGATCAGACCCCGAGCAGTTCGTGCAGCACCGGCATCTTGGCCTGCAGCTCATTGGCCGCGAAGCGCTCGACGATGCTGCCATGCTCCATCACGTAGAAGCGGTCGGCCAGCGGCGCGGCGAAGCGGAAGTTCTGCTCCACCATCACCACCGTGTACCCCTTCTGCTTGAGCATCAGGATCATGCGCGCGAGCGCCTGCACGATCACCGGTGCCAACCCTTCCGAGATTTCATCGAGCAACAGCAGGTTGGCACCCGTGCGCAGGATGCGCCCGACCGCCAGCATCTGCTGCTCGCCGCCGGAAAGACGCGTGCCCTGGCTCTGGCGGCGCTCCTTCAGGTTCGGGAACATCTCGTAGATATCCGCCTCGCTCATGCCCTTGCTGGTGTCGGCGCCCTTGAGCACGGGCGGCAGCATCAGGTTTTCTTCGCATGAGAGGCTGGAGAAGATGGCGCGCTCTTCGGGGCAATAGCCAATGCCGTAGTGCGCGATCTTGTGCGTGGGCAGGCTGATGGTTTCATGGCCATTGACCTTGATCGAGCCCTTGCGCGCCCCCGTCAGGCCCATGATCGCGCGCAGCGTGGTGGTGCGACCGGCGCCGTTGCGGCCCAGCAGCGTGACCACTTCACCGCGGTTCACCGTCAGGTCCACGCCGTGCAGGATGTGCGATTCGCCGTACCAGGCCTCCAGGCCCTTGATTTCGAGGGCAGGTGTATTCGATGTCGTCATGTCGTGCCCCTCAGTGCGCGCCTTGCAGTTCCGCGTCGACGGTACCCATGTAGGCCTCCATCACGCGCGGGTCCTTCGACACTTCAGCGTAAGGGCCCTCGGCCAGGATCGCGCCGCGCTGCAGCACCGTGATCTTGTCCGCGATCGACGACACCACGCTCATGTTGTGCTCCACCATCAGGATGGTGCGGCCCGCCGAGACCTTCCTGATCAGCTGCGTGACGCGGTCCACGTCCTCATGGCCCATGCCCTGCGTGGGTTCGTCCAGCAGCATCAGCTCGGGCTCCATCGCCAGCGTCGTGGCGATCTCGAGCGCGCGCTTGCGGCCGTACGGCAGGTTCACCGTGACGGTGTGCGCGAACTCGGTCAGCCCGACCTGCTCGAGCAGCTCCATGGCGCGGTCGTTGAGCACGTTCAGCGAGCGCTCGCTGCGCCAGAACTGGTACGCGGTGCCAAGCTGGCGCTGCAGGCCGATGCGCACGTTCTCCATCACCGTCAGGTGCGGGAACACCGCCGAGATCTGGAAGGAACGGATCACGCCGCGGCGCGCGATCTGCGCGGGCTTCTCGCGGGTGATGTCGATGCCGTTGAATAGGATGGTGCCGGTGGTCGGCTCCAGGAACTTGGTGAGCAGGTTGAAGCAAGTGGTCTTGCCCGCGCCGTTGGGCCCGATCAATGCATGGATCGACCCGCGTCGCACCCGCAGGTTGACGTCGCTCACTGCCGTGAACCCCTTGAATTCCTTGGTGAGGTTCCGCGTTTCCAGGATGGTTTCCTGCTGGTTCATGTCTCCTGCCCGCCCTCTTGCTGAACTGCCGGGGTGATGCCCGGCACTGACAATGGTCCGAACCGGCCTGGTAGGCCCTTGGTGCCGCGTTTTCCGTCAGGCCGGCCGCTCCTGCGGCCTGCCTGCGGACTTCTTATCTGTGCGCGGGGCGGCTCCCGCTGGTGCCTGGCGACTGGCTAGCATGTGCTGCCGCCGCACCCTGTGAGGCGTCTATTGTGTGCGCCTGTTGCATCGCAAAACATCGGGGTTTGCACTATGAAACATGAACCAAGTGTCAGTTTTTTTGCAGGCGCACATGAGCAGGAGGCGCCACCTGGCCGACGCCGCCTGCCTGCCTGACTTTCTGCTGCGACGCCGCGCCCCATCAGGCGCTCTCCACCGCCGCTGCCGGCGCCGGAGCTGCAATCTCCTGCGTGTCCGCCGCGCGCCGGCGATCCTCGCGGATCATGTCGCTGGCGCGCTCGGCAATCATGATGGTCGGAGAGTTGGTATTGCCCGAGGTGATCAGCGGCATCACCGAGGCATCGACCACGCGCAGGCCCTCGATACCCAGCACGCGCAGTCGATGGTCCACCACCGCCGTAGGATCGTCGGCGCGGCCCATCTTGCAGGTGCCCACCGGATGGAAGATGGTGGTGCCGATATTGCCGGCGGCTTCGGCCAGCTCCGCGTCGGTCTGGAACGCGGGGCCCGGCAGCCATTCCTCGGGCTGGTACGGTGCCAGCGCGGGCGAGGCCACGATGCGGCGCGTGAGCCGTATCGAATCGGCCGCGACGCGCCGGTCCGCTTCCGTCGACAGGTAGTTCGGCGCGATCGCTGGCGCCTGGCGGAAGTCCGCGCTGCCGATATGCACGCTGCCGCGCGAGGTCGGCCGCAGGTTGCAGGCGCTGGCGGTAAAGGCGTTGAACGCGTGCAGCGGGTCGCCGAACTTGTCCAGCGACAGCGGCTGCACGTGGTACTCGATATTGGCGCGCGCCTGCCCGGGGTCCGAGCGCGCGAACGCGCCCAGTTGCGACGGCGCCATGCTCATCGGCCCGCTCTGGTTGATGGCGTATTGCACGCCGATACAGAACTTGCCCCACAGGCTCGCCGCGCGGGTGTTGAGCGTGCGCACGCCGTTGACCTTGACCACCGTGCGCAGCTGCAGGTGGTCCTGCAGGTTCTCGCCCACGCCGGGCAGCGCGTGCCGCACCGGGATGCCCAGCGCGCCCAGACGCTCGGCCTGGCCGATGCCGGAGAGTTCCAGAAGTTGCGGCGTATTGACCGCGCCCGCGGCAAGGATGACCTCGAGCGTGGCCGCTACCGTATGCGGCTGGCCGCCGCCGACGTAGTTCACGCCGTTGCAACGGCGTCCGTCGAAGGTCAGGCCGCTGACCTGCGCGCCGGTGACGATGGTCAGGTTGGGCCGCTCCGAGGCGCGCCGCAGGAAGGCCTTGGCCGTATTCCAGCGGATGCCGCGGCGCTGGTTCACTTCGAAATAGCCGACACCGAAGTTGTCGCCGCGGTTGAAGTCCTCGGTGCGCGGGATGCCCGCCTGCTCGGCCGCATCGGCAAAGCGCTCCAGGATGTCCCAGCGCAGCCGCTGGCCTTCCACGCGCCACTCGCCGCCGGCGCCATGGAAGTCGCTCGGGCCGCGGTGATGGTCCTCGCTGCGCTTGAACAGCGGCAGCACGTTGTCCCAGCGCCAGCCGTCATCGCCGGTGAGCCGCGCCCACTCGTCATAGTCCTCGCGCTGGCCGCGCATATAGATCATGCCGTTGATGGATGAGCATCCGCCCAGCACGCGCCCGCGCGGATAGCCCAGCGAGCGGCCGTTCAGTCCGGCTTCCGCCTCGGTGCGATAGAGCCAGTCGGTACGCGGATTGCCGATGCAATACAGATAGCCGACCGGGATATGGATCCAGTGGTAGTCATCCTTGCCGCCGGCTTCCAGCAGCAGCACCTTGACGTCCGGGTCCTGCGTCAGGCGGTTCGCCAGGACACAGCCGGCCGAGCCGGCGCCCACGATGATGTAGTCGAATGTCTCCATGGCTCTTTTGGTTATCGTGGCAGGGGTGGCGGGAATTATTTCGCCACCGGCATGGTGAACTCCGCGCCCTTGGCGATCGAATCCGGCCAGCGCTGCATCACGCTCTTGTAGCGCGTGTAGAAGCGCACGCCCTCTTCGCCGTAAGCATGGTGGTCGCCAAACAGCGAGCGCTTCCAGCCGCCGAACGAATGCCAGGCCATCGGCACCGGGATCGGCACGTTGATGCCGACCATGCCGATCTGGATCTGCCGCGCAAAGGCGCGCGCGATGCCGCCATCGCTGGTGTAGCAAGATACGCCGTTGCCGTACTCATGCGCATTGATCAGCTTCACCGCCTCGGCAAAGTCATGCACGCGCACCACCGACAGCACCGGGCCGAAGATCTCTTCCTTGTAGATCGTCATGTCCGGCTTGACGTTGTCGAACAGCGTGCCGCCGACATAGAAGCCGTTCTCGTGGCCGGGCACGGTATGGCCGCGGCCATCGGTCACCAGCGTCGCGCCCTCTTCCACGCCCTTGGCGATATAGCTCTCCACCTTCGCCTTGTGCGCAGCGGTCACCAGCGGACCCATTTCGGCGTCGGACTCCATGCCGTTGCGGATCTTCAGCGAGCTGGCGCGTTCGGCGAGTCGCGGCACGAGCTTGTCGGCCACGTCGCCAACCGCCACCGCCACCGAGATCGCCATGCAGCGCTCGCCGGCGGAGCCGTAGGCCGCGCCGATCAGCGCATCGACCGCCTGGTCGAGATCCGCATCGGGCATCACCACCAGGTGGTTCTTGGCACCGCCCAGCGCCTGCACGCGCTTGCCGTGCCTGGTGCCTTCCGTATAGATGTACTCCGCAATCGGCGTCGAACCGACGAACGACAGCGCCTGCACATCCGGATGCGCCAGCAGCGCATCGACCGCTTCCTTGTCGCCCTGCACCACGTTGAACACGCCATCGGGCAAGCCGGCCTGGCGCAGCAGGTCGGCAATCAGCAGGCTCGGCGACGGATCGCGTTCCGAAGGCTTCAGCACGAAGGTATTGCCACAGGCGATCGCCACCGGGAACATCCACATCGGCACCATCACCGGGAAGTTGAACGGCGTGATGCCGGCCACCACGCCCAGCGGCTGGCGCAGGTTCCAGTTGTCGATGCCGCCGCCGATGTTGTCGGTGAAGTCGGTCTTGAGCAGGTTGGGGATGCCGCAGGCGAACTCCACCACCTCGATGCCGCGCGTGACTTCACCCTTGGCATCCGAGAACACCTTGCCGTGTTCGCGCGTAATCAGCGCGGCCAGGTCGTCGTGGTGCCGGTCGAGCAGCTCCTTGAACTTGAACAGGATGCGCGCGCGGCGCAGCGGCGGGGTTTCCGACCACGCGGGGAATGCGCCTTTTGCCGCAGCCACGGCGTCGCCCACATCCTGCACCGTGGCCAGCGCCACGCGCGCGGCGACTTCGCCCGTCGCGGGATTATAGATATCGGCCAGACGCTGCGACGTACCGCGCGTCTGCCGGCCTGCGATGGCATGGCCGATGATGGTTTGCACCGCGCTGGCTTCTGCAAGGATGTCTTCCACTTCCACTCCTCAATGCTTGGATCTCTGATGGCATGTGGCCCGCCGATCTTTGCGTCCGTTGAAGACGCTGCTTCGTGCCGGGAGGTGGCCCCTGGCGACGCGGATAGCGCGCCGCACAAGGACTATAGGCCGTCGATGAGCGCAAGCTTGGTGTAGTTGCGCGGCCCCGTCCAATGATTTATCGTCAATCGCAATATAAGCCGCGCAAAATATTGCGCCGCACCACCTGCCGCCCCTGCCGCCCTCCAACACTCCCCTTGGACCTCCACCACCTTCGTGCCTTTGTCGCCGTCGCGCGCGAAGGCAACCTCACCCGCGCCGCCCAGCGGCTGCACCTGACGCAGCCGGCGGTCAGCCTGCAGCTCAAGGCACTGCAGTCGGCGTGGCGCATCAAGCTGTTCGAGCGCACCGCCGCGGGTCTGACGCTGACCGTCGACGGCGCCGCGCTGCTGCCGCTCGCCGAGCGCATTCTCGACGGCGTGGGCGACCTGCAGCACACCGTCAGCGCGATGCATCACACCGTGCGCGGCCGGCTGGCGATCGGCACCATCCTCGACCCGGAATTCACGCGGCTGGGGCCGATGCTGCGCACGCTGGTGGAGCGCCACCCGCAGATCGGCACCGAGCTGCGCCACGGCATGTCGGGCGGGGTGCTGCAACAGGTACGCAGCGGTGCGCTCGATGTCGGCTTCTATCTGGGCCAGCCGCCCGATGCGGGCTTCCATGCGCTGACGCTGACGCCGTTCTCCTATTACGTGCTGGCGCCCAAGGGCTGGAAGGAGCGCACCGCGCTGCGCTCCTGGGCGCAGCTGGCGACGCTGCCGTGGATCTGGACGCCCCCCGAATCCGCGCACCATCGGCTGCTGTCGGCGCGCTTCGCGCAGGCCGGGGTCGATGTGGCGACCGTGCCCAAGGTGGCGCATGTGGACCAGGAGGCGTCGATGCTGGACCTGGTGCGCTCGGGCGTGGGCTTGTCGCTGGTGCGCGACTCCATTGCGCTGCGCGAATCGCATGCGCACGGGCTGGTGATCGTCGAAGGGATGTCGGTGCCGACCGAGCTGACGCTGGTATGCCTGGCCACGCGCCGCGACGACCCGGTGGTCGCGGCGGTGTTCGGCGTGGCGGAATCGGTGTTCCGGACGTAGGCCCGCCTACTGCGGTGCCGGCTGCAGGTGCCGGCGCAGCCAGCCGGTCAGCACCGCGAAGACTTCGCCGCGCAGCGGCTGGGCCTCGTTGAAGATCTCGTGGTAGCCCTGCTCGAACCAGACTTCGTCGCGCAGGTCCGGTGGCGCGTGATCGAAGAAGGTGCGGCTGCCGGAAGGATCCACCACGCGGTCGGCGCCGCCGACCAGCATCAGCATCGGCGCCTCCAGTTGCGCGGCATCGGCCTGCGCCTGCGCCATGCCGCGGATAAAGCTCTCCAGCACGCTGGCGGTGATGGTGGTCTGCACCAGCGGATCGGTGCGATACGCGGCCACCACCGCGGGATCGTGCGACAAATGGCGCGCGTCGATCGGGTTGGGCACGCGCAGCCGCGGCGCCAGCGCCAGCAGCACGCGGTGCACGGTCAGCGTCGCAGGCGACAGCCGCAACGCCAGCGCGGGCGAAGACAGCACCAGCGCACGCACCGCCCGCACGCGCGCGGTGGCGAAACGCGCCGCGATCAGGCCGCCCATGCTGTGGCCGAGCAGGATCGGCAGCTCGTTCCAGCTGCGCAGCGCGGCGTCGTAAATTTCGGCGAGGTCGGCCAGGTAGGCGTCGGGATGCTCCGCCACCATGCGCGCGCCCCCGCTGGCGCCGTGGCCGCGCAGGTCATGCGCGCGCACGCGCAGGCCCAGGCCGCACAGCACATCGGCCACGTGCTGGTAGCGCCCCGCGTGTTCGGCAAGCCCGTGCACCAGCAGCACCGAACCGAGCGGCTCGGCAAAGCGCGCCGGGTCTGGCTGCCAGGTACGCAGCAGCAGCTCGGTGCCGTCGCGCATGCGCTGGCGGCTCTGCACCGGGGCGTGCGTGCCGGCGGCGATGCCGGCGGGCGCACCGGCCATGGCATCGGCGGCAGCGGGAGGGTCCGTCATCGGGTTGTCCGTCGTCATGGGCTTGTCCATTCGCGCAAATCTCCCGCTGCACGGAACGCGTGCACTGGCGTTGTTCTTGTTGCTTCTTCGCTTGCGCCACCCGGCCGGATCAGCCGTGGCAGGCGGCCCTGCCTGGCGCGTCCGGCGGTGCCGGATCGGCAATATCGGCCAGGATCGGGCAGTCCGGCCGCACGTCGCCGCTGCAGTGTTGCGCCAGCTCGCGCAGCGTGTCGCGCATCGCGGCCAGCTCGGCGATGCGCTGCTCCAGGTCGGCCACGTGGCGCAGCGTCAGCGCCTTGACGTCGGCGCTGGCGCGGCCGCGGTCGCGCCACAGCGACAGCAGGTTGCGGATCTCGTCGAGCGAAAATCCCAGATTACGGGCCCGCCGCACGAAGCGCAAGGTGTGCACCGCGCGTTCGTCATAGCGGCGGTAGCCGCCTTCGGTGCGCGGCGGCGTCTCCACCAGCCCGATCGATTCGTAGTGCCGGATCATCTTGGCCGACACGCCCGAGGCCTGCGCCGCTTCGCCGATATTCATCATTTCCCTCCCTGCGCCGTGGCAGCCCCGGCCTGCGGGCGCCAGCGGCGCAGCAGCAGCGCATTGCTGACCACGCTGACGCTGGAGAATGCCATCGCCGCACCCGCCACCACCGGGTTCAGCAGCCCGGCCGCCGCCAGCGGAATGCCTACCACGTTGTAGAAAAACGCCCAGAACAGGTTCTGCCGGATCTTGCGCACGGTGCGGTGCGAGACCGCCAGCGCATCCGCCACCAGCGCCGGATCGCCGCGCATCAGCGTGATGCCGGCCGCATGCATGGCCACGTCGGTGCCGGTGGACATGGCGATGCCCACGTCCGCCGCGGCCAGCGCCGGCGCATCGTTGATGCCGTCGCCCACCATCGCCACCACCGCGCCGCCCCGCCCCAGCGCCTGTATGCGCGCGGCCTTGTCCTCGGGCAGTACCTCGGCCTGCACCTCGTCCAGGCCGAGCGCCTGCGCCACGCGCGCCGCCGCGCCGGCGTTGTCGCCGGTCAGCATCACGGTACGCACGCCGGCGGCCCGCAGCCGTGCAATGGCTGCCGGTGCGCCGGGCTTGATGGCGTCGCCAAATGCAACCAGGCCGATGACGCGCGGCGGCGTGGTTTCGACCAGCCACGAGACGGTGCGGCCTTCTTCGCGCAACTTGTCAGCCACTGGCGCCAGCGTACCCGCTTCAGCACCCAGCGTTTCGCGCAGGCGTTCGCTGCCGAGCTGCAGCGCCTGGCCCGCCACCACGCCGGCGATGCCGCGCCCGGGCAGGGCCTGCACCTCGGTGGCCGGCGCCACGGCAATGCCGCGCGCCTGTGCCGCGGCCAGCACCGCGCGGGCCAGCGGGTGCTCGCTGCCGGCCTGCAGCGCGGCCAGGCGCGTCAGCAGCGCGCTGCCATCGCCATCTGCCGGGTCTGCCGCGTGCAGCGCCACCACGTCGGGCTTGCCCACCGTCAGCGTGCCGGTCTTGTCGAACGCCACGACGCTGACGCGGTGGGCAATCTCCAGCGCCTCGGCGTCCTTGATCAGAATGCCCGCGCGCGCGCCGGCGCCGGTACCGGCCATGATCGCGGTGGGCGTGGCCAGCCCCAGTGCGCACGGACAGGCAATCACCAGCACCGCCACCGCATTGAGCAGCGCCGCTTCCCAGTCGCCGGCAAAGAGTCCCCACCCCAGCACCGTCACCAGCGCGATGCCCAGCACCACCGGCACGAATACCGCGCTGACCTGGTCGACCATGCGCTGGATCGGCGCCTTGGCCGCCTGCGCGTGCTCGACCATGCGGATGATGCGCGCCAGCACGGTCTCGGCGCCCACCGCAACGGTGCGCGCGACCAGCAAGCCTTCGAAGTTGATGGCGCCGCCGGTGATGCGGTCGCCGGGCTTCTTCGGCACTGGCACGCTTTCCCCGGTCAGCATCGACTCGTCGGCGTGGCTGTTGCCTTCGATCACCTCGGCGTCGACCGGAATGCGTTCGCCGGGGCGCACCACAACCTCGTCGCCCACGCGCACCGACGCCAGCGGCACGCTCTGCTCCTGCCCGCCGCGGCGCACGCGCGCGGTATCCGGGCGCAGCGCGGCCAGCGCGCGGATGGCATCGGCGGTGTGGCGCTTGGCGCGCGTCTCCAGCCACTTGCCCAGGCGCACCAGCGTGATCACCACCGCGGCGCTCTCGAAGTACAGGTGTGGCATGGCATCGGCCGGCGTGCGCCACATCAGCCACAGCGACAGCCCGTAGGCCGCCGTGGTGCCGAGCGCCACGAGCAGGTCCATATTGCCCGCACCCGCGCGCACGGCCTTCCAGCCCGCCTTGTAGAAGCGCCAGCCGAATACGAACTGCACCGGCGTAGCCAGCAGCCACTGCACCCAGGCCGGCAGCATCCAGTGCACACCGAACCATTCCAGCACCATCGGCGCCACCAGCGGCAGCGACAGCGCCGCCGAGATCGCCACCGGCCACGGACCGTCCCGGAACGCAGTGGTGCGCGCGGCCTGCACTGCCTGCGGGGCCGCTTCTGTGACCGGCGTGGCACCGTAGCCGGCGCGCGCGACCGCGGCCGCCAGCGCCGCGGTGTCCGCCGCGCCGCGCAGCACGGTGACGCTGGCACGTTCGGTCGCCAGGTTGACCTGCGCGTCCATCACGCCGGGCACGGCGCGCAGCGCTTTCTCCACGCGCGCCACGCACGAGGCGCAGGTCATGTCGGCAATATCCAGTTCGATGGTGTCCTGCGGCACCGCATAGCCGGCATCGGCCACGGCGCGGGCGGCGGCGGGCAGCACCGCGCCGGAGTCGGCGCGCAGCGTAGCGGTTTCGGTCGCCAGGTTCACGGCCACGTCGTGCACGCCCGGCACGCGCGCCAGCGCGTTCTCCACGCGGCGCACGCACGAGGCGCAGGTCATGCCATCGACCGGCAGGCGCCACTCGGGCGCATCAGCCGCCGGGCGCACGGGCTGGGAAGGAAGGACAGCGCTGGAACTTGGCATGGTTCTGGATCATCGGCAGTGGCTATGACTGCATGATGGACCTTACCATCATAGGAAGGTAAAGGCCGGATGCCATGCCGCGGGCGCCATTTTCGTCCATAGCAGATTCCGCTTGCGCTTCCCACGATAGGAAGGTTCAAACTATGTCTGTCGCGGCGTCCTGCCGCCCTTCCATCTTCTTCAGGAGATTCCAGCCATGATCCAGTTCCAGGTCGAAGGCATGTCGTGCAGCCACTGCATCGGCGCCATCACGCGCGCGGTGCAGGCAGTCGACCCGGCCGCGAAGGTGAGCGCCGACGTACCCACGCAGGCGGTGCGCGTGGAAAGCGGCGCCGATACGCTGGCCCTGCGCCAGGCCATCGAGGAAGCCGGCTACCCGGTCAAGTCCTTGGCGTAAACCGCAAGCGTTGCCGAAGCAAAAAGGGCGCCCGGGCGCCCTTATGCTTTGTCCGTGTGTCGCGCTCAGAAGCGGTAGCCCACATTCAGGAAGGTCACCACCGGATCGATCTTGATCTTGGTGTGCGACACGATCGTTACCGGGCCCGCCTGCGTGGTGAAGGTGGCGCGGGTCGACAGCGGCAGGTACGACACCGACAGGCCGACGAACCAGTTGTCGTCGATGGCGTAGTTGGCGCCGATATTGAACACCGGGTTCCACGACGGCTTGGCGCTGGCGGTCATGTTGGCGCCGGGCAGGAACTCGTGATTCACGAAGTTCTGGTTGGTGATGGTCTCGTCGGTGAACCAGGTGTAGTTCACGCCGATGCCGACGTAGGGACGGAATTTGGTCTTGGCGTCGAAAAAGTGGTACTTGACCAGCAGCGCCGGGCTCCACTGCTTGACCGAACCCAGCTTGCCATACTGGGCGTAGTTGCCGGTGCCCTTGACGTCATGCTTGGGCGGAATGCCGGCGACGATTTCGCCCGAGATGTTGTCGGTGAAGTAGTGCGTAAAGGCCAGGCCCACGGTGTCGGCGGATTCGATATCGGCGCCGGTGTTGGGGCGGGTCATGCCGACCGGGCGGCCGTTGATGCTGTCAACGGTCAGCGGATCGGCCGAGCTGTTCGGCATCACGCGGAACCAGCCCATGCTGACGATATTGCTGCCGGCGGACTGTGCTTGGGCGGCGCCAGCCAGGGCCATGACAGCGCCAGCCACCAGCATCTTCTTATTGGTCGATTTCATAGTCCTCTTACTCCTCATTCGGTTACTGCGGCATGCATTATCCGACTTGCGGGAGCAGAACTGTTTCACCAACGATACAGAATCGTAGAGGCCGAGCCCTAAAGAAAGGGTTAACCACTAAGTAAACACCCGAAAACCGGCGCGAAGGCCAGTGCTGCGCTGCATCGACGCAACGGCTTGTATCGCACGCCGGAAAAAACCCCTCATGTCGATGAGGTTTTATGGGGCAAGCATGCGATCGACCGCCTGCCCCATCGCAATGCACTCAGGGCGTCACGATGCCGAAGTTCGGCTCGAACTTGTCCATCAGCGCCACCCACGCACCCAGCGCCTGCGGGTCGCCGTCCACGCGTGCGCGGCCGGCCTGGGTCTCGCGCACCTGCGCGCCGCGGATGGTGTACAGGTTGTGGGTGGCGTCCTCGGCGGCGCACAGCGCTTTCCACTGCGGCAGGTACAGCAGCATCTCGGCCGGGGCTTCGGTGCCGGGCGCCATCAGGAACTCGATCTGCACACCGTCGATGGTGCGGGTCTCCGTCGCGGTGAGCGGATCAATCAGGATCAGCCCGGTCTCGCCCTCGATGATCGTCATGTTGGAGATGTCGAAGCCGCGTACCTGGTAGATGCGGTCCGTCACCTGAAACCGCGAGTTCGGCCAGGAGCTCGCCCTGGACCGGCATGCCGGCAAGACGCCGGCGCAGCGGCTGGAAAACATATTCGACGAGGTGGCGGCGTACTTCGCCGCGAATCCGGAAGCCAAGGGCGTGGTGCTCGCGCAGCTGTTCTCGGGCAGCGTGCGCCAGGAAATCCGGCGCAGCTGGGACGCGCACGTGCAAGCGCTGGCCGAGGCGCTGTCAGAGCCACCCCTTTCAAGGTGACGAAAATTGGGGCACCCTCCGTGTTCTCGAACAGAAACCGGAGTCAATGGCGTGGTACTGGACGCAGTGGTGGAACGCTTTATCGAACACAGCCCGATCAGCGTGATGGCGCGCCTGGGGTTGCAACGCGCCCTTGATCCGGCCTGGATCGACGAGTTGTTCGAGCAAGAGCGTGAAACGCAGTACACGCGGGAGTTATTGTTCTCGACGACGGTGGAAATCATGTCGCTGGTCGCCGTGGGGCTGCGCCCGTCGGTGCATGCGGCAGCCAAGGCCAGTCCGGCGCTGCCGGTTTCCATCACCGCGCTGTACGACAAGCTCAGCCGGACCGAGCCGGGGCTGGTTCGTGCCCTGGTGCAAGGCAGTGCGCAGCGATTGGGGCCGGTCGTGCAACCGATGTTGCGCAAGCAGCCGCCATCGGTGAATGGCTATCGCCTGCGCATCGTGGATGGCAGCCATTTGCCGGCGAGCGAAAAGCGCCTGAAACCATTGCGGGGGTTTCGGGGTGCGGCCTTGCCAGGGCAGTCATTGGTGGTCTATGACCCGGACACGGCGATGATCGTCGATCTGGTGCCCTGTGAAGATGCGCATGCCCAGGAGCGGGCCATCATGGAAACCCTGCTCGCATCGGCCCAGCCGGCCGAACTGTGGATCGCCGATCGCAACTTCAGCACCCGGGCGATTCTTGCCGGGTGGCAGCGTCGCGGCAGCGCCTTCATCGTGCGGGAGCACGGCCGCAATCCGAGCCCCAGCGAGCTGGAGCCATTACGCGAAATGGGCCGGGTCGAAACCGGCATCGTGTACGAGCAAGCGGTCAGCATCCCAGATGAATCGAACGCGCCGCTGGTGCTGCGGCGCATCGAGCTGCATCTGGATGGCGCCACCGAGGATGGTGACACCGTCATCCGCCTGCTGACCAATGTCCCGGCCGCCCATCTGACGGCCGAGGCAGTCGCCCGGCTATACCGGCGACGCTGGAGCATAGAGAATCTGTTTCAGCGACTGGAATCGGTGCTCAACAGTGAGATTCGTTCGTTGAGCCAACCGCGCGCGGCGCTGCTGGCCTTCGGCGTGGCGGCGCTCGCGTATAACGTACTGAGCGTGATTGCGACTGCGGTGAGAATCCGGCATGAGCTGGATACCAGCGACATCGAGCTCTCACCGTATTACCTCGCCAGCGAAATCCGGGCAACTTATGCCGGCATGATGATCGCGGTGCCGCCCGAGGTGTGGCAGGCCTATGACCTCCTCACCCCAGCTCAGCTCGGTCGCGAGTTGATCAAGATGGCGACGCACGTTGATCCCCGCGCGATGCGCAAACATACGCGGGGACCGAAAGCGCCGAAGAAGAAAGGCTATGTGGCCGGATGCGTAGCACGGCGGCATGTTTCTACCGCCCGTGTCATCAAGGCTGGACGTGTCGTCTAATCACCTTGAAAGGGGTGGCTGTCAGAGCCCGGCCAGCCAATGTCCGCGGACATGGCGCGACTGATGGTGGCGACCATCCACGGCTGCTACTGCCACTGGTACGCCAGCGACCGCAGCGAACCGATGGCCAGCTTCCTGGCGCCGGCGAGCGAGCTGTTCAACGGCTGGCTGCGCGGCCGCGAGCCACACGAGGCTGAAGGCAAGGCCGGCACCACGCGCCGGCGCTCATCAATCTAGTGGTTCAGGCGGCGCCAGCCCGGCTGGCCAGCACGCAGGCCGCCAGGTCCCACAGCGCATAACCCACGCTCTTGAACACCAGCGGGCTGCCGGCGCGGGCGCGGATCGCATCGGCCTGCAGGATCGCGGTCTCGAACGGCTGCACCGTGGCCCAGTCGATGCCAGCCTGCAGCAGGTCCCCCGCCTCGTCTTCGATGCCGAACAGCGTATCGGCCAGCAGCCGGCCGTTGTCCGCGGCGGCATGGCACAGTGCCGGCGGCAGTTCGCACATATCGGGCCGGAAGGCGCCGACCGCGGCGACGAAGTGATGGTCGCGCCAGAGGCCGCTGTCGAGATCCGGCAGCACCGGCGTGCGGCTGGACGTGACCGTCACCACCATCGACACGCGCGCGAGCACCGCCGCGACCGCATCGGTCACCTCGGCTTCGACACCCAGCGTGCGCGCGTGCGCCGCCAGCGCCTCCACCTTGTCGCGCGTGCGCGAATGCAGCCACACCTTGCGCACGCCCAGCCCCGCCACGAAGGCCTCCAGGTGCGTCAGCGCCTGCACGCCGGCGCCGACGATCAGCAACTCGCCCTCCGGCCGTGCCGCAAAGCGCTGCGCCGCCAGCAGCGAGACCGCCGCGGTGCGCCGGCCCGTCACGGTGGGACCGTCGAGCATGGCAACGCGTTCGCCGGTGTGCGCATCGGCCACCACCACTTCGCCGAGGATATTGGGCAGCCCACGCTGCGGGTTGCCGGGATGGACGGTGATGTTCTTGGTCATCACCAGGTCGCGGTTGCGCGCCGGCATCACCAGCAGCGTGCCCTCGCCGCGCTCGGCATCGCCTACCGGCAGTGCGATGCGCGGCGGCGCCATGGCGGTGCCGTCGCGTAGTTCGGCCAGCATATCGGAGATGGCCTGCGCCAGTTCGGGATATGGCAGGCGCGCCGCGGTGCTGGCGGCATCGAGGGGGACCAGGGACATGCGCTCACTCCGGCAAGACGTTGGCGAAGCGCCATTATTGCGCAGCCCCGCCCCCTCAGCGCGCCAGCAGGCTCATCACTTGCGCGGCGTAGCGCGTACCCGCCGCTGCGCCGGCCGGGAACACCGCGGCGATCCCGGCCAGGTCCCGCGCATCGAGCCGCACCGCGAGCGCGCCCAGATTGTCTTCCAGGTTGGCCACGCGGCGCGTACCCGGGATCGGCACTACCTGCGGCCCGCGCGCCAGCACCCAGGCCAGCGCCAGCTGTGCCGGCGTGCAACCCTTGTCGGCCGCCAGTGCGCGCACCTTGTCGACCAGCGCCAGGTTGTGCGCGAAGTTCTCGCCCATGAAGCGCGGATTGGTACGGCGGAAATCGTCCTCGGCGAAATCTTCCGGGCTGCGGATGGCGCCGGTCAGGAAGCCGCGCCCCAGCGGGCTGTACGGCACGAAGCCGATGCCCAGGCGCTCGCAGGTGGCGAGGATGCCGTCCTCGTCGACATCGCGGCTCCACAGCGAGTATTCGCTTTGCAACGCGGTAATCGGGTGGACCTTGTGTGCGCGCTCGATAGTCGCAGCGCTCGCTTCCGACAGCCCCAGCCAGCGCACCTTGCCGGCCTTTACCAGCTCGGCCATCGCGCCCACGGTTTCCTCGATCGGCACTTCCGGGTCGACGCGGTGCTGGTAGTACAGGTCGATATGGTCCGTGCCCAGCCGCTTCAGGCTGGCCTCGCAGCTGGCGCGCACATACTCGGGGCGGCCGTTGACGCCGCGCGCGATCGGGTTGGCGGGGTCGCGCACGATGCCGAACTTGGTCGCCAGGACCACCTGTTCGCGCCTGCCGGCAATGGCGCGGCCCACCAGTTGCTCGTTGGTGTGCGGGCCGTAGATATCGGCGGTGTCGAGCAGATTGATGCCGCGCTCGAGCGCGTGGTGGATGGTGCGGATCGATTCGGCATCGTCACGCGCGCCGTAGAAGTCGCTCATGCCCATGCAGCCGAGGCCGAGGGGGAAAACCTTGGGGCCGGTATTGCCGAGCTGGCGATGTTGGACGGATATGGCGCTTGCGGTCATCGAGAGGCTCCTGTTGGCCGGCAGCCTGCCGGCGTGTACGTCGGATGCAGGCAAGTATGGCCACTCGACCCGCGCGGAAACAGCGTGGTACGCTGCATGCATCATGAAGCCAGACTTCACAATCGACGCCGATTCACTGCCCGCCATGGCCGCATTCACCCGCGTGGCGCGGCTGGGCAGTTTCACCGCCGCCGCAACCGAGCTGGCGGTGAGCCCGTCCGCGATCTCGCAGACCATCCGCCAGCTGGAAGCGCGGCTGGGCGTGCGGCTGCTGCAGCGGACGACCCGCAGCGTGGGGCTGACAGAAGCCGGCGCCGCGCTGCTGGCACGCGTCGAGCCCGCGCTGGCCGAGATCGGCGCCGCCACCGACGATATCCGCCAGCAGCGCGACATGCCCGCCGGCACGCTGCGCCTGACCACGCCGACCACCGCCGGCGCGCTGGTGCTGCGTCCGCTGCTGGCCGAATTCATGCGCGCCTGCCCCGGCATTACCGTCGACGTCGTCACGGACGACCGCTTTGCCGACCTGATCGCCGAAGGCTTCGACGCCGGCCTGCGCCTGGGCGAAGCGCTGCAGCGGGATATGGTGGCCATCCCCGTCACCGGCCCGCTGCGCATGGTGGTGGCTGCCGCACCCGCCTACCTGTCGCGCCACGGCACGCCGCGCCATCCGCGCGAGCTGCACGCGCACGCCTGCCTGCAGTACCGCTTCGGTCCGCACGGCAGCGTCTACCGCTGGGAGTTCGTGGAGGACGGCCGCACCTTTACCGTCGATACGCGCGCCGCGCTGATCGCCAACGACAAGACGCTGCTGCACCAGGCGGCGCTCGATGGCATGGGGCTGATCTACGAGTTCCCGGTCCATATCCAGGCCGCGCTCGACAGCGGCCGGCTGGTCACCGTGCTCGATGCCTGGCTGCCGCCGTTCGACGGCTTCTACCTGTACTACCCGGGCCGCGTGCTGATGCCGCCCAAGCTGCGGGTGTTCGTCGACTTCCTGAAAGCGCGCGCGCCGGTTTCAGCGCTTTGAGGCAGTGGCCGGCGCGCGCACCGATGCGCCGCGCACTTCGATGCCTATACGGTCCACCACCTTGCCCGCGGCATCGAGCAGTTCCACCTGGTGCCGCCCCGGCCACGGGAGCCAAGCCACCTCGCCGCCGCGGCCCAGCGGCTTACCGTCCATGCGCCAGCTGACCGCGCGCGCGGCCTGCCCCGCCACGCCCTCGGCCTGGAACCACACGCGCTGCGACGCGGGCGGCATGTCGGGATCGAGGGCGAACACGGTGCCGTCGGCCGGGTTGGCGATCACCGGTGCGCTCGGGCGCGCGGCGGGGGCGCCGACGCTGACGCGCGTGATCGCGGTGCCGGTCAGGAAGACTTCTTCGCGCGCGGGTTCGAGGCCATCGGCAAAAGTCAGCGCCGCGCGCTCCACGCCCGCGGGCGCCGCGGGCGCGCGGCTGCCTTGCGCGCGGTGCAGCGCTTCCATGACGTCATGCCACACCGGCGCCGCGCCCGACACGCCCGAGACATCGTGCATGCTGGCACCGCTGGCATTGCCGACCCACACGCCCACCGTATAGCGCTGCGACCAGCCGATGCACCAGTTGTCGCGCATGTCCTTGCTGGTGCCGGTCTTGACCGCGGTCCAGAAGCGCGTGGTCAACGGGCTGTCGAGGCCGAAGGTGCGCGCACGCGCGTGGCGATCGGACAGGATATCGGCGATCACGTAGCTCGCGGCCGGCTGCATCACCGGTATCATCGCCGGCGCGGCCATGCCTTGCCTGAGCCGCGGCGGCGCGTAGCGCCCGCCGTTGGCCAGCGCGCGATAGGCATTGGTCAGCGCCAGCAGCGATACATCGGCGCTGCCCAGCGCCAGGCTGTAGCCGTAGTAGTCGCCCGCCTCGGTCAGCGGCAGCCCGAGCGCCACCAGCCGCTTGTGGAAGCGGTGCGGGGTCACCATCACCAGTGTGCGCACCGCCGGCACGTTCAGCGACGCGGCCAGCGCCGCGCGCGTGCTGACCCAGCCGGCGTAGCGGTGGTCGTAGTTCTGCGGCACGTAGAGCCCGCCGCCAACCGGCAGGTTGACGGGCCGGTCGTCCAGCAGCGATGCCGCGGTGATCCGCTTCTCTTCCAGCGCCTGTTCGTACAGGAACGGCTTGAGCGTCGAGCCCGCCTGCCGCAGCGCGGCAGCATGGTCCACCTGCGCCGCAGCCGACAGCGCGCCAGACGAGCCCACGTAGGCCAGCACATCGCCGCTGGCGTTGTCGATCACCACCACCGCGCCGTCTTCGACATTGCGCCCGGTCAGTTCGCGCAGGTGCCGGTCGAGGCTGGCCATGGCCGCGCGCTGCAGGCGGGCGTCGAGCGTGGAGGCGATGCGCGCGGGCATCGGCGCACCGGGCGCCAGTTGCGCCCGCGTTTCGCCGACCAGCCGGCGCGACAGGTGCGGCGCAAACTGTGGCGATGCCGAGGTCGCCATCGCTGCCGCCGCGCGCTGTGCCACCGGGCCGGTACGCAGCAGCGCGAGCTGCGCGAAGCCTTCCAGCCCGTCGCACTCGCGCGGCACCCGCATCTCGCGCAGGATGCCGCAGGCGCGGCTCGCCACCTGCGCCGCCTTCGCATTGGGCGCGCGCACCAGCGCCACTGCCAGCGCCGACTCGCGCGCGTTGAGCCCTTCCGGATACTTGCCGAACAGCACCTGTGACATCGCCGACAAGCCCACCAGCTCGCCGCGGAACGGCACCAGGTTCAGGTAGGCCTCCAGGATCTGGTCCTTGCTCCAGCTACGCTCCAGCGCGGCTGCGCCCGCGGCCTGTCCCAGCTTCTGCGTGAAGCTGCGCCCCTGCCCCGCCGCGCCGGGCCGGCGCAGGTCGTCGTCGAGCAGCCCCGCCAGCTGCATGGTCAGCGTCGAGGCGCCGCGCGTGCGCGTGTTCCACAGGTTGGCCCACGCGGCGGCGGCCACGCCCTGCCAGTCCACGCCGCTATGCGCATAGAAGCGCCGGTCCTCCGACAGCACGATGGCAGTGCGCAATGCCGGTGAGGTATCCGCCAGCGCGACCCAGTCGCCGCGGCGCGCGCGGAAATCGTCGCGCACGCGGCCCACGGTATCGCCGTGGCGGTCCAGCACCACCACGTCGGCACTGCGCCAGTCGGTGCGGACCTGTTCGAAGGAAGGCAAGGCCTCAGCCGGCGCGGACCAGGCCACTACCGCGATCAGCAAGGCGCGACGGCAATGTGGCCTCATGCCTGCGCGCGTCCCGACACGATGCCCGCTACCAGCAACAGCTGCGCGGCGGCGTAGGTCCACCAGATGCTGAGGTGGAAGTTATCGAACGGCAACAGGAAGCGCGCGATGCCGATCATCAGGTCCGATGCGGCAAAGCACAGCGCGCCCAGAGCCGCCAGTGGCGTAGGCAGCCGCGCCACCAGCGCGCTGCACACCATCGCCGTGAGCACGATCACGTACACCACCACAGGCAGCATCAGCGCGCCCAGGTTGGGCCAGAAGCGGCCGAGCATGGTGCCGGCCACGCCCATGATGGCGCCGCACGCGATCAGCCGGTGCGCACGGTAGTCACCCGCACGCGGCACCAGCACGCACATGTAGGCCAGGTGCGCGAGCAGGAAGGCACCCAGGCCACCGACACACGAGACCGACAGCGACGGCACCGCCAGCAGGAAGTCGCCCTGCGCCGAGAACACCAGCGCCGCCACCATCCAGTTCCGCTCGGCCACGGGCCGGTGGAACCACGCAGCGCGCGCCAGCAGCAGCGCCATCGCGCTTTTCCATATCGGCTGCATGGCGATCTGCCCGGTCAGCGGCGCGCCTTCGGGCAGTTCCATCGCCACCTGCACCAGCAGCGCGCCGTAGACCACGCCGGCGACCGCCCCCGCGAGCCACCACTCGCGCACGCGTGCCGGCATCCTCAGCGCCTGCCAGCTCATGGACGCGCCCCCACCACCAGCCGCGCGTTCGGCGCCACGCCGAACACGTCGGGGGCATACAGCGCTTCGACGCGCGTGGGCGGCAGCGCGAAGTCGCCGGCGTTGTTGAGCCGCACGGTGTATTCGACCGAGGCCGTGCCCTTGGGCAGATAAGCGAAGTACTCGCGATAGGCCTGCGGCGTGCGTTCGGTATAGGCCGGCCAGGCCATGCCCTTGCGCTTCTCGCCGCGCGTGGCAATCTGGGAATCCCGCCCCAGGCCGCTGCCAAGGATGGTCGCGCCGGCCGGCACCGGATCGCTGACCACCACCCAGGTCATCTCGGCCTGCGCATCGATCTCCAGCTTGACGCGGTACACATCGCCGCGCGACCACTTGCCCGCCACCGCCTGTTCCTGCGGCGTCACTGTGCGCTTGATGCGGTAGCCGGCGGCCAGCGGCGCGGTCACCGGCACTGCGGCCTGCGCGCGCACCGTAGTCCAGGGATGGCCGGCACCGGCGTGGTCGACCTGCAGCGTGCCACCGTCAGCGCCACCCGGCCAGGGCAGGTCGACGCCGCCCTGCGCCACGCCATCGGTACGCTGCGCGCGCGCCCAGTCGAAGCTGCGCGTGGCATCGGCGGCATTGCTGACGCTCACGCGCGTGCTGCCCGCCACCGGCGTCTTCTCGAACACCTGCGCGAAGCGCGTCACCGCCAGCATGCCCCACGCGTTGGCTGTGGTGGTACCCCAGGCGCCGCGCACTTGCCGGCCCAGCAGCCCGGTCGCAAGTTGCGGTGCGTCGTCCTTCCAGCCCGGCAGTTCGGCAGCCAGCGCCAGCAGGCGCGCGGCGTTGGTGTCGCCGCCGGCCATCATCCACCACCAGTCGTCATTGCGCTCGGTAGAGAAGGCCAGCCGCGTGCCCTGCACCGTCAGGCGCGAGCGCAGCAGTTGCTGGGTTTCGGCCAGCCGTTGCTCGCGCTGCGGGATGTCCTGCATGCGCGTCAGCAGCAGGGTCCAGTCGAGCAGCGCGGACGTGGGCCACTGTGCCGGCAGGATCTGGATCGAGCCGAGCATGCGTGCCTGCGCATGGCCGGTGCGCGACAGCGCCTCGAGCGCCGCCAGCTTGCGCACTTCCAGGTACTGCGTGCCGCCAACCGGGGCCCAGCTGTCGCGGCGGATGCGGCCTTCGACAAAGTCCGTCAGCCCGCGCTCCATCTGCGCGCGCTGCGCGTCGGGGATGCGCAGCAGCAGGCCGGCGCGCGCGGCTTCGTCGGTCACCGACAGCAGGTAGGCGGTCAGCACTTCGCTGCCGAAGTCGCCATCGGCATTGAGCGGGAAGTACGAGGCCAGCCCGTTGGCATCGA
Organism: Cupriavidus sp. DF5525; assembly: GCF_040149425.2. Taxonomy (NCBI): domain Bacteria; kingdom Pseudomonadati; phylum Pseudomonadota; class Betaproteobacteria; order Burkholderiales; family Burkholderiaceae; genus Cupriavidus; species Cupriavidus sp. DF5525. Next base: position 4,443,143 of record NZ_CP168265.1, read on the forward strand.
GGTAGGACGGCAGTTGCGTCATCAGTGCATCCCACGCGGCCGTGTCGTTCAGGCCAATGGCCTTCGATGCGCGCTGCTCCAGGCAGGTGAACGGGTAGTTGCGGAACCAGTCGCGCACGCCCGGCATGCCGCCCGCCAGCGACGACTGGAAGTTCACCTGCAACCCGCCGCGCAGCTTGCCGGAGGGATCGCTCAGCGCGCCCGGCGGTGCCTTGACTGGCACCGACAGCGACGGCGCCACCTGAGCCAGCGTGGCCTGCTGCACCGTCACCGGTACGGCGGGCACGATCTGCTGCGACACCTTGATGCGGTCGGCTGCGCCGCCCGTGCCCTGCTCGCTCGCCTGCACTTCCCACTGCACCGTGCCGCTGCGCGAATACGCCAGCAGCGCCGGCGCGGTCACGTCCCAGCCGATCTCGCGCGCCTCGCCGGCGGGGATCTGCACGGTCTGCGCGGGCAGCGCGGCCTCATTGCCGACCAGCGTGCCGCGCGCGCTCGCCTGCACCGTCATCGCGCGCTTGGTGGTATTGCGCAGCGTGAACATGGCGCGATAGCGGTCATCCTCGCGCACCAGCAGCGGCAGGCCGGAAATCACCTGCAGGTCCTGGGTCGCGGCGATGGTCGCGCTGCCGGTGCCGAAACGGCCCACGCCCAGGTCGGCCACGGCGACGATGCGGAAGCTGGTCAGCGAATCGTTGAGCGGCACGTCCAGGCTGGCACGGCCCTCGGCATCGAGCTGCACGCGCGGGTTCCACAGCAGCAGCGTGTCGAACAGCTCGCGCGTCGGGCTCTTGCCACCGCCGCCGCCCGCAGGCACCGCCTTACGGCCGTAGTGACGCCGGCCGATGATCTCCATCTGCGCGGTAGAGGTCTCCACGCCGTAGCCGCGCCGCTGCAGCATCGCGTCGAGCAGATCCCAGCTGGTGTTGGGCATCAGCTCCAGCAGCGCCTGGTCCACCGCGGCCAGCGCCACCTCGCCGTTGGCGGCGGGCTTGCCGTCGGGCAACTTGACCTGGATCGCCACGCGCGCCTTGCCGCGCACCTGGTATGTCGTCTTGTCCGGCGTGACGGTGACGTCGAGCCGGTGGCCGGCATTGCCAACGCGAATCTCGGCCAGCCCCAGCCGGAAGGCCGGCTTGGACAGGTCCACCAGCGCCGTCGGCGCGGCGTAGTCGCGGCCTTCGCTGCGGAACGCGCGCCACCACTCGCCCGGCTGGCGCCAACCCCAGGTGAAGAAGGAATACCAGGGCACTTCATGCAGGCGCCCGCGCAGGGCCAGCACCGACACGTAGACGTTGGGGCCCCATTCCGGCTTCACCTGCACGCGCACGGTGGGATCGCTGCCGTGCAGCTCGACCACCTGGGTCTGGTAGATGCCTTCGCGCTCCACCGCCACCAGCGCGATGGCGTGGCGGAACGGCATGCGCACCTGGAACACCGCGGTGTCGCCCGGGGCGTAGGACTTCTTCTCGGGCAGCAGGTCGATGCGGTCATGGTTCTCGCCGCCGAACCACAGCTCGCCCTGGCGCGTGACCCAGACCGTCGACGCGGCCTGCGCGGTGCGACCGTCCTTGTCGCGCGCGCTCGCCACCAGTTCCACCTGGCCGGCCTGGTCCAGCGCCACTTCGCAGCGCGCGCGGCCCTGCGCGTCGGTGCGCGTCTCGCAGACGGTGCCAAGGTCGCGCGTCTCCCTGCGGTTGTCATAGCGGTAGAAGCCGCCCACCACGCGCTTGCGCGCCGAGGTGGTGATGCGCGCCCGCGCGCTGACCTTGACCGGCGCGTCCGCCACCGGCTTGCCGTTGACGTCCAGCACCACGCCATGCACGGCCAGCTTCTGCTTGATCGAGACCCAGCCTTCGGTGCGGATGCCGGCCACCACCGCCGCCGGCCATACCGGCACGGTCTGGCGCAGCGTCTGGATCTCGCCGTTGGGATCGGCAAAGCCGGCTTCGAGCACCAGGTCGCGCGGCGCTTCGGTCTTGGGCAGTTCGCGCAGCGTCACGCTGCCATTGCCGTTCTTGTCGAGCGTGACCGGCAGCTTGTCGGCGACCAGCTTCTGGCTGTCGGCATTGCTCTGCTCATCCTGGTCCATCTCCTCGTCGCCCCTGGTGCTTTCGCGCTCCGCGCGCGGCGGGTTGAACGAGAACTCGTCATAGCCGGGGAAGCTGACGTACTTGTCGCGCAGCAGCGCGGACACGCGCACTGGCAGGCCGGCGGCGCCACCGCCGGAGAGATAGTGGATCTCGACGCCGACCGGCAGTTCGGCGGGCGCGATCACGGCGCCCGGCTTGCCGGCAACCTGCAGCGTGCCGGCAAGCACCGGCAAGCGGAAAGCCTCGACGCGGAAACTGCCGCTGGTGTAGCTGCGCGCGCCGCCATCGTCCTGCGCGCCTTCGCCTTTCTGCGTTTCCAGCTCGACGGTGTAGACACCGAGCTTCGCCGCCGGCGGCACCTGGAACGTGCTTTCCGCGCTGCGCCCGCCGGTCGCGGTCTGGCGCCATTGCAGCGGCAGCTCGTAGGTCTGGCCGCTGCCTTCATGGCGGATGACTGCGCGCATGGGCAGCGGCCGGCTGGCCGGCGGCAGCGCAAAACCCTGCAAGGTTTCGGCGCGGATCAGGTGCTTCATCGATACGGTTTCGCCGGCGCGCAGCAGCGTGCGGTCGAAGATGGTGTGCGCGCGCACCGTGGGCGCCGTGCTGGTATCGGTCGGCACATGGAAGCGCCAGCTCTCGATGCCTCGGTTCCAGTCCGACATCACGAAGGCCATGTCGGCCTTGCCGCGCGACTGCGGATGCCCGGCGGCGATGCGCGCCGAGACGAAATAGCCCGACAGGCCGTTCTGGTCGCAACTGGCCTCAGGCGCGGCGCCGAGCTTGCCAAAACGCACCACGCCGCTGGCATCGGTACGCCCCTCGCCCAGCAGGCGCCCGTTGCAATCGCGCACTGCCACGGCGGCATCGGCCACCGGCTTGCCGTCATCCAGCGTGGTCACCCACGCCAGTCCGCTGCGGCTGCCGTCGTCCTCGTTGCCGGTGCTGCGCCCCAGCTTGAAATGCACACCAAGGTTGGTCACCAGCGCCGCGGTGCGCACGTACATCGGCGCGCGCTTGCCGAGCAGCGCCTCGCCCAGCATCGGCGAAGCGATCTCGACCACATGGAAACCAGGTTCCGGCAGCGGGATGCCGACCACCTCGAACGGCCGCGGCGCATCGCCCGAGGGCTTGGGCACGGCCAGCTTCTGCACGCCGGGGGCGTGCTCGAGCAGCGTCACCGAGCGCGTCTCGATCGCCACGGCGTTGCGCGGATTGTTGACCCGGTATGGCGAGCGGCCCGCCAGCACGGCATCGAGCTCCGCGCGGGTATAGCTGCTCTCGTGCATGCGGCGCACCAGGCCGAACCAGTGCATCACCGCCGCATCGTCATCCAGCTTCAGCTTCATCACGGTGCCGGCCTGCGCCTGCACGCCGCGCACCGCGAGATCGGCCTCGACATTGCGCAGCGTCACCGGCAGCAGCGGCGGATAGTCCGCCGGGGATTTGCCGCGCGGCAGCTCGCCAAAGCGCTCGACCACGCCAAACGGCGCCGCGGCGAACTTGGCCAGCGGCGGCATCGCCGCGGTGGTGACCTTGAGCGGGAACAGGTCGGCATTGGCCAGCGTGCGGCCGCTGTCGTCCTTCAGGTCTTTGGGCACATCGATGGTGAACTGGGCCTTTTCCGCGAACGGCGCGGCAAAGGTCAGCACATTGAGGCTGGCATCCGGCGCCAGGTCGGGGTCGAACTTCGGCGCGCGCGGACCCGCGGAGCCCTTCAGCACCACGCGCTCGGCCTGCTTGCGCGATACCGGCGAGGAGAAGGTGACCGACATCGGTCGCAGCGGCGTGCAGGGCGACTGCGCGTGCTCGCGCTCGCAGCTGAAGCTGGCGGTAAAGGGCTCGCGCACGGTGTAATCGAAGCGGCGCTCGTCGCGCGTGGCGACACCGGACGGGGTGGCAATGCCCGCGCCCAGCACCAACTGCACGCGCGCCGCGGCCGGCAGGCGCTGCTGGCAGGCGAGCAGGTGCACGGCATCCGGCGCCTGTTTGGCAATGCGTTCCCAGTAGATGGCCTTGAGCACTGCCTCGCGCTCGTGGCCGGACAGCAGCCGCACGGGGATGCGTTCGCCCAACCCCTGCGCCTGGCACCAGGCATGTTCGCGCACCGAGGCCGGCGTGGCCACGCCGTTGAAGCGCAGCGCGAAGACCTGGTCTTCCTCGATCTCGCCGCCCGAGGGACGGCTGGCGATGACGGTGGGGCCGCCGGTCTCGAAGCGGTATTCCGGCTTGCCGGCGTAGGCGGTGCCGGCCGCGCTGCGCAGGTCGGCGCGCATGCGCACGCTGCAGCGCACGCCGGGCGGCAGGTCGCTGGTGAAATCGTAGACCCAGTTTTTCGCATCGACCCAGCGGGCCTGCCCGCCGGTGCTGGCGCCGGTGCAGGAAACCGTCGCGGGCGCTGCGGCCTGGACATCGCCCATCGGCACCATCGCCTCGTCGAAGCGGATCGCCACCTGCCTGACCTGCCCGACCGTGCCTTCCGGCGAGAAGCGGGTCACCTGTGCCGCCTGGGCGCCGGCGCCCGCCAGCGATGCGAAAGCGCCCGCCAGGGCCAGTGCAGCGGCGGCGCGCCGTGCGTGCGGTTGCTGCGGCGCCTTGCCAAGGCCCCGATCTGCTCGGGCAACGATTCCCTTCATCCTGCCAGCCTCCGGTTATGGCACCCGGCGAGGGTGACACGCACGCCACAGGAGTGCAAGACCGGTACGCAATCCTGCAACGGGCCGCGGGAAAAGATTCAGCGCAGGTGGGACAGCGGCAGCGCGCCCTCGCACTTGATCGCGGTCAGCACGATATTCGAACGCACGCTTTCGACACCGGGCACTCGCATCAGCCGCTTCATGGTGAATTCGGCCAGCGTGGGCAGGTCGGCCACGACCACGCGGATCAGGTAGTCGGCCTCGCCCGCCACCGAGTAGCACTCCTGCACTTCTTCCAGCAGCAGGATCTCTTCGCGGAAGCGCTCGATGATGGTGTCGCCGTGGTGAGCCAGCTTGACGCTGATAAAGACCAGCACGCCCAGGCCCAGCGCTTGCGACGACAGGCTGACCCGGTAGCCGGTGATTACGCCGTCGGCCTCCAGCCGCGCCAGGCGGCGGCCGACCTGGCTGGGCGACAGGTGTACGCGCTCGGCCAGTTGCTGATGGGTGGAGCGCCCGTCGGCCTGCAGCGCGGCCAAAAGGGCCAGGTCGAAGGGGTCGAGGGAGACGTTCTGGGCAGTCATACACAAATCCCGCATTCTGTGATCGCACGATGCACATTATATGCACGCATACCCAGAAACAAGCGGATTATGCGGCCAGTTTGCGCGTGTCGATGTCTAAACTACGCAGTAAATCCGCATTCTTGCTGCCGACGATGCAGCAGCCACGCATTCCAAGGAGACGCTCCCCCATGTCCGCCACCGCTACGGCCGCACAAGCCCCCGACAGTGCCTTCCAGGGCACCCTGACCGACAAGCTCAAGGAACAGTTCGACGCCGGCCTGCTGTCCGGCCAGTCGCTGCGCCCCGATTTCACCATCGAGCAGCCGGTGCACCGCTACACCAGCACCGACCACGCCATCTGGCGCAAGCTGTACGAGCGCCAGGCCTCGATGCTGCAGGGCCGGGTCAGCGACGAGTTCCTGCAAGGCCTGGCCACGCTCGGCATGGAAAAGGACCGCGTTCCCGAATTCGACCAGCTCAACGAAACGCTGATGCGCGCCACCGGCTGGCAGGTCGTGGCCGTGCCGGGGCTGGTGCCGGACGAGGTGTTCTTCGAGCACTTGGCCAACCGCCGCTTCCCGGCGAGCTGGTGGATGCGCAAGCCCGAGCAGCTGGACTACCTGCAGGAGCCGGATTGCTTCCATGATGTGTTCGGCCATGTGCCGCTGCTGATCAACCCGGTCTTTGCCGACTACATGGAGGCCTACGGCAAGGGCGGCCTGAAGGCGGCCGGGATGGGCGCGCTGGACATGCTGTCGCGCCTGTACTGGTACACCGTTGAATTCGGCCTGATCCGCACGCCGCAAGGGCTGCGCATCTACGGCGCGGGCATCCTCTCCAGCCAGGGCGAGTCGATCTACAGCCTGGATTCGGCCAGTCCCAACCGGATCGGCTTCGATGTGCGCCGCATCATGCGCACGCGCTACCGCATCGATACCTTCCAGAAGACCTACTTCGTGATCGACAGCTTCGAGCAGCTGTTCGACGCCACCCGGCCCGACTTCGCGCCGCTGTACCAGGAACTGCGCGCGCTGCCTACGCTGGGCGCGGGCGACGTGGCGCCGGGCGACCAGGTGATCAACGTCGGCACCCGCGAAGGCTGGGCCCAGACGGACGATATCTGAGCGGCAACGCCCGCAATCCCGGGCCTTCGGGCCCTGCCCCACCTCCCGCTTTGTGAAACAATGCCGGCATGCCCGCCGCCACGGCGCGGGCGGGCCGGCTGTCCGCATTTTTGCGGACTTCGTTTTCCTACGACCAGATCGAGCCCTCTATGACCCCTCTTTCTCCGCAAGCACGCGCCACACTGCTGGCCGACCTGCCCGGCTGGACCCCCGTCCAGGACCGCGACGCGATCTTCAAGCGCTTTACCTTCCACGACTTCAACGCCGCCTTCGGCTTTATGACGCGCGTGGCGATCCAGGCCGAAAAGGCCGACCACCACCCGGAATGGTTCAACGTCTACAACCGCGTCGATATCACGCTGTCCACGCATGACGCCAACGGCCTGACGCAGCGCGACATCGACCTGGCGCACTTTATCGAGCGCGCCGCCGCCGCGGTGGCGCAGGACTGAGGGGAGCGCAGCCGGGCAGGCATGGCTGCGGGCGCGGCTGTAGGCTAACCGTAAGGAACCGGCCGCCCGCGCCTTGTACAATCTGCGGCAGGCCCGCACCTCATGTGCGCCAGGGGCCTTCCCTCCAGCCATGCCCAATTTCCTGCCCGAGCCGCCATGCGTATCCTGCTGATCGAGGACGACCGCCAGATTGCCAGCGGCGTTGAAGCCGGCCTGTCCCGCGCCGGCCACCAGGTGCGCGTCGTCCATGACGGCGTCTATGCCACCGAACACCTGCTGCGCGAGCAGCATGACCTGGTCATCCTCGACCTGGGCCTGCCCGGCATCGACGGCATGACCCTGCTGGCGCGCTACCGCGCCCGCAACCGCACCACCCCCGTGATCATCCTGACCGCTCGCGACGAGCTGGAAGACAAGCTCTCCGGCCTGAATGCCGGCGCCGACGATTACCTGATCAAACCCTTCGCGCTGCCCGAGCTGGAAGCCCGCGTGCGCGTGCTGCTGCGCCGCAGCCAGCACGGCGAGGCCGCGCCCGAACGCGATGTGCGCCTGGGGCGCCTGCGCCTGTCGGGCAACGACCGCCGCATGTTTATCGACGCCCGCCCGCTGGAACTGTCGCCGCGTGAGTTCGCTGTGCTCGAGCTGCTGCTGCAGCGCCAGGGCCGCGTGGTCAGCAAGGCGCAGCTGCAGGACCACCTGGCCACCTTTGCCCACCCCGCCGGCGAAGGCGGCGACACCGTGGGCGACACCGCGATCGAGGTCTATGTGCACCGCGTGCGCAAGAAGCTCGAGGACAGCGATGTCGAGATCGTCACCGTGCGCGGCTTCGGCTACCTGCTGCAGAACCGCGCCGGCCAATGAACCCCGACCGGCCGCAGGCAGCGTTGCGGCCGCGCCTCTCGGTCTAGCCGGCAATGTGGCCAAGATCCCGTAATTCCCGTTCCGCCTCTGCCGCCGAGCCTGTCGCCGGCCGCAGCGCGGCCGTGCCCGGCGCCGAGCCCGCTGCACCCGCCATGCGCCAGGCCACGCGCCCCGGCTCCAATCCCAGCCTGCGCGTGCACCTGCTGCGCGCGCTGGCCACGCCGCTGTTTGCACTGGTGCTGACCAGCGGCTCGCTGTCGTACTGGCTGGCGGCGCACTACACCACGCAGGTGTTCGACCGCGCGCTGTACGGCGTGGCCAACAATATCGCCCAGCAGATCCACATCGCCGGCCCGCGCCTGGAGCAGGACATCCCGATGATCGCGCAGACGCTGGTCGAGGCCGAGGGTACCGACCGCATCTACTGGCGCATCCACGGCCCCGACGGGCTGATCGGCGGCATGGACACGTGGCTCGGCTACGGCACCGGCCAGACCACGCTCCACGACGCCCGGCTCTTCTACGCCTGGTTCAGCGGCCGCCAGGTGCGCGCGGTGCGCCTGCCGGTGATGCTGCCCAGCCCCGCCGTGGACGAACTCGGCACCAGCGAGGCAGGCAAGGCCGCGCGCGGGCCGATCGTGGTGGAAGTGGCCGAACTGCTGGACCGGCGCGAGACGGCCGCCAACGAGATCCTGCTGTCGGTCTCGGTCCCGTTGATCCTGCTGCTGCTGGTGGGCAGCCTGATCCTGTCGCACGTGCTCAAGGAAGAACTGGTTCCGCTGCAGATCCTGGCCGACAAGCTCAACCGGCAGACCGCAAGATCGCTGGCGGCGCTGGACGAAACCCAGGTGCCGGCCGAGGTCGCGCCGCTGATCCGCGGCCTGAATGCGCTGCTGGCACGGCTGCGCGATGCGCTCGACGCCCAGCGCAAATTCATCGCCGACGCCGCGCACCAGCTGCGCACGCCGCTGACCGCGGTCAAGCTGCACGCCGACCGGGCCATGGAGGCCGATTCGCTGGAGATCACCCGTCACGCGCTGCGCGAGGTGCAGACCGCGGCCGACCGCGCGGTGCGGCTGTCCAACCAGCTGCTGTCGCTGGCGCGCGCCGAGCCCGGGCTGTCGCTGGAACGGCTGGGGCCGGTGGAACACTTCGACCTGGCCGAGCTTGCCTTCGAAACCGGCGCCGAGTGGGTGCCGCAGGCGCTGGCGCGCCGCATCGACCTGGGCTTCGAGGTGCTGCCCGGCCCTACCTTCACCGGTAGCGCGCCGGCGATCGTGCGCGGCAACCGGCTGCTGATGCGCGAGGCGCTGTCCAACCTGATCGACAATGCGGTGAAATACGTGCCCGCGGGCGGGCGCATCACGGTGCGCGCCGGCGGCGAGGCCATGGGCCACCGCGGCATGGCGGTGGTGATGGTGGAAGACAACGGCCCCGGCATCCCGCCGCAGCGGCGCGAGGAGGTGTTCAAGCGCTTCTTCCGCGGTGACCGCTCGCCGGAACCGGGCGGGGGCGGCCGTGCCGCACCCACCGGCGGCGCCGGCCTGGGGCTGGCCATCGTGCACGAGATCGTGACCCTGCACCAGGGCACCATCCGCATCGAGGATGTGCCGCCGGTGCCCGGCGGCGTCACGGCTCCGGCCCAGGCGGGTGACGGGACGCCGGAGCGGCGGCCGACGATGCGCTTCGTGATCCGGATTCCCTGCGAGCCGGCGGGCTCGGTGGCCTGAACCCGCTCGCTGCGCGTGCGGCGCCCGCTGGTCCGGGCTCCCGCCTTACTTGTCCTTCTTCTTCTTTTCCTTGGGCGCCAGCATCGTGCCGCGGCATTGCGGGCTGCCGCAGCGGCACTCGAACTCTTTCTTCAGCTTGGCGGTATAGCGCGCGTCGATGACCAGGCCGTAGTCATAGAACAACTCTTCGCCCTGGGCGATATCGCGCAGCGCGTGGATAAACACCCGGCCCTTCTTCTCGCGCGCCTCGCAGTTGGGCGCGCAGGCGTGGTTGATCCAGCGCGCGCGGTTGCCGCCGTACTTGGCGTCGATCACGCTGCCATCGTCAAGGCTGAAATAGAAGGTGTGGTTGGGATCGCTCGGATCGTGCGGATGGCGCTCCAGCGCCTTCTTCCACGAGATGTGCTCGCCCTTGTACTCGATCACGCGCTCGCCTTCGGCAATCGCCGCGATCGCATAGACGCCCTTGCCGTGCACACCTGACTGGCGCACCTCGATCCGGTCGCTCGCTGTCTTCTTCCTGCCCTCGCCCGCTGCCTTGCGCTTTGCCTTGTCCGCCATTTGCCTATCCGTGCGTGTCGCCTGTTGTGCCTGCCGTGCCGGCGATCGGCATGATACCGGCGCAGCCGCAACACGTATACGTGCGCCTTGCGCGTGCCGGCACCAGGCGCCGCAGGTATACGCGTGCCAACCTCTGCGCGACCACGGTATACCTCGCGCGCTGGTATGACCACCCGGTTTGCGCGGTATACACCACAACATTTCCCGGCGTCGCGCCGATCGTTTACGCCTCCCGCTGTGGATAACCCGGCCCCGAACTGTGGAAAAGCGCGCGGATTCGATGTGGGCTGCCTGGGGCTGGCATGGGGATGCATCAGGCATAAGTCGGAGGGGCTCCGGCACCGACCTCATCCATAGGGCTGAGTCATCCACCTCGACCAACACTGGATAAGACCACTTCTCGTTTACGTAAACCGTTGAGCAAAAAGACGTTTACGGGGTTTTCCACAGCGCAGGCGGGTGTTTACCTACTACCACTATTTGTATACATGAAAAGAAAGAGGTAAACCGAAAGAACAAGCCCGGCCCGGTGGCCCCGAAGCAAGGCTCAGCCGAAAGGAGGTGGCCGTTTACGCCAGGAGACGCTTTGGTTTTTGGAGAGGAAGTCGCGTATACGCCCCCCAGGAGGTATACGCGGCGCGGGTGTGTCGACGGCGTATACGCCGCGATGCGTGCCTGACGGAAGCGCCCGGGAGCCCATGCATGGGCCGAATACCAGCAAGGTTTCGGTGAACTGCGGCTGGGCGGGCAAACGTGCAACATAGTGCATGCCGCCTGTGAGGCACCATAGGCGGTCCCTGAGCGATTTGAGACTTCTGGGCTACTCCGCCTGCGAAAGACGACGAGAGGCCCTCTACAGCCTCTCAGGGGCCTCTGGCGCGCTGACCTACCCCTGCTGGTCCCGGAACGCGTCCAGGGGCCCTTAGCGGCCTCATGGAGCGTTTCCGTCACGCCTTTGCCCTTGCGCGGCAGCCCCGAACGCTGCGTCACATTCCCGCCAGGCACGGCCTGAAGCGGGCTGGCGGAAACTACCCCGTAACAATCTGTTCCCGGTGCGCCTTGTCCGACACGGTATCATGTGGCCCGCGGCGTCTTTGCCGGGGCCGTGCCAGCCTGGCCGCCCGGGACCGGGACGCCTGTGTTTTATCAACTCGATACGGAGTGAAGCATGACGAAAACCGAACTGATCGACGCGATCGCAGCCGGGGTTGACGGTCTGACCAAGGCCAAGGCGGAACAGGCACTGAACGTGACCCTGTCGGCCATCATGGACGCCGTGGCCAAGGGCGACACGCTGAGCCTCATCGGCTTTGGCACGTTCAGCAAGGGCGAGCGTGGCGAGCGCATGGCGCGCAACCCGCGCACCGGCGAAGAAATCAAGGTCGAAGCCGCCAAGACCGTGAAGTTCAAGGCCGGCCAGAAGTTCAAGGACGCGGTCAACCAGTGAGCCTGACGGGCTGCAGCACTGCACGGCCCGGATTTGCCTGACCCCGCCATGCCGCCGCCCAGTGCCCGAGGGCGCAGGTGTGCGCCAGGCGGGGGACGTTATCCACAGCAGTGTTCCGGAATTTCTGCAGTATCCGCCGCATCGCTGTAGCCGCAGCCACAGCGATCGCGCGCGAAGTCTTCCAACAGGCGTCCAGCCTTGGCCGTTGCTGGCCGGACCGGGTGCCGCAGTACGTGGGGCTCCTATGTTCGCCCGTCCGCCGCGCCGCAGATCTCCACAGCGTTATTCACAGCGCTTTCCACAGTCGATTCCACAGGTTTCTCCACAGGCATTTTGTGCCGCCATGGCGCTTGCGCTGCTCAGCGCCTGTACCACCATCAGCGAACCCGCCCGCCCGCAGGCGCGCGCCCTGCCCGACAACGAAAGGCCGGTAACGCACCCAGGCGCCACGCCGCGCGAACGCATCGTCGAGATCGCCACGCAGGAATGGGCACGCTGGGGCGGCCAGGTGGTGCGGCTGGGCCGCGACGATAGCGCCTGCGTCACCTATAGTCCGCTGCCCGCACCGGAACTGCCCCCGCCGCTGCCCGAGCCGCCGGAGGTCCCGGGCGATAGCCCGGCCCCCGGCCAGCTTCCCACCAGCGCCGATACCGAAACCAATGCCAACCAGCCGCCGTTGTCCCACTGCCTGTCCTTCCCCGACGGCACTGGCATGGAAGCGACGCCGCTGGGCTGCACCCTTGCCCGTCGCTACTGGGGCATCGTCGGCGAGACCCCCAGCTGCGGGCAGGTGACGCAGGGCGCGTGGGCCTGGTCGGCGGTGTTCATCTCCTGGGTGCTGCGCAAGGCGGGATTGGACGAGCGCCAGTTCCTGACCGGCCAGTCGCATTCGATGTACGTGGTGGATGCGCGCGACGGCATCCTGCCCCGGCCTGCCTTCCATCTCGAGCCGGTGCCTGCCATGCCGCGTCCCGGCGACATCATCTGCGCGGGCCGCGGGCGTGACCGCTACCTGGAGGACATCGGCGAGATCGGCTTCGGCACCACGCCGATGCATTGCGACATCGTGGTCGCGGTGGACCCGGCAGCGCGCGTGATTCGCGCCATCGGCGGCAACGTGCAGCAGTCGGTGTCGTTGGAAGAGATCGAGCTGGGCGATTCAGGCCGGCTCGATGGCCTGACCAACTCGCATATGCCGTGGCTGCTGGTGATGCGCAACGACCTGCAGTAGGCAAAAATATTGTCGCGACTTATCGAGTTGGTGATTTTTTTGGTTCGTTGATTATTCGCTTGAATAATCCATGGGGTTTAGTCGAATAATTCCAGCTGCGACGTATCCCGGTCGCTGGTCCCCACCCCGACGCCCAGCAGCCGCACCGGCAGCCCGCGGCGCGCATGCCCTTCGGCCAGCAGGCGCGCATAGACGGCGCGGTCGGGCGCATGGCCACGGCACTCCACCGTGGTCTGGCGGAAATCCGAGAAACGCAGCTTGACCGTCAGCTTGTCGATGGTGTCGTGCGCCTGCGCCCGCGCAATGCGGCCCTCCAGCATCGCGACCAGCGGCTCCAGCTCGGCCAGGCACGCCTGCAGGTCGGGTAAGTCGTCGGCATAGGTTTCTTCCACGCTGATCGACTTGCGCTCGCGCTCCGGCGACACCTCGCGCTCGTCCACGCCCCGGCACAGCCGGTAGAGCCGCGCCCCGAAGGCACCGAACTCGCGGTGCAGCCGGTCGGCCGACCAGGGCCGCAGGTCGCCGCAGGTCTCGGCTCCCAGGCGCCGCAACTTGGCCGCGGTGACCTTGCCCACGCCATGGATGCGCTCCACCGGCAGCGCGGCGACAAAGGCGTCGACCGCCGCGGGCCTGACCACGAACAGCCCGTCGGGCTTGTTCCAGTCGCTGGCGATCTTGGCGACGAACTTGCTCGGCCCCACGCCGGCCGAGACCGTCACCCCCACCTCATCGCGCACGCGTTGGCGGATCTCTTCGGCGATGCGCGTGGCGCTGCCGGCGTGGCGTGTGCAGCGGCTGACATCAAGGTAGGCCTCGTCCAGCGACAGCGGCTCGACCAGCTCGGTGTATTCACGGTAGATCGCGAAGATCTGGCGCGACACCTCGCGATACTTGTCCATCGCCGGGCGCACGATCAGCAGATCGGGGCAGCGCTTGACCGCCTGTGCCGACGCCATCGCCGAGCGCACGCCAAAGGCGCGCGCCTCGTAGTTGCAGGTGGCGATCACCCCGCGGCGGTCGGGCGAGCCGCCCACGGCCATCGGGCGGCCGCGCAGCGACGGGTCGTCGCGCATCTCGACCGAGGCGTAGAAGCAGTCGCAGTCGCAATGGATGATCTTGCGCTGGAGCCCGGGCGTGGCATCAGGCGGGGCGGACAGGTGGCCAGGCACCGTATCGTTATCCGTGTGAAGAATGAAGCGGTCCGATCTTCAGACTGATTCATTAGTCGGCTGGATGGGCGCTGGCTTCTGCCGCGCGCTCATCCACAGTCCCTCGGCCGCATACAGCGCCAGCGAGATCCAGATCAGCGCGTAGCCGACCTGCTTCTGCGCCGGGAACGGCTCGTTCCACAGCCATACGCCCAGCAGCAGCTGCAGCGTCGGCCCGGTGTACTGCAGCAGGCCCAGCAGCGACAGCGGGATGCGGCGCGCACCGGCCGCAAAGAACAGCAGCGGCACAGCCGTCACCGGCCCCGCCATCAGCAGCAGCAGCTGCGTACCCGGCGCTGCGTGGGTGAAGCCGTCCTGCCCGGTGGCGAACAGGTAGCCCAGCACCGCCGCCGCGATCGGGAACAGCAGCAGCGTTTCCAGCGACAGCCCTTCAAGCGCGCCCAACGCCCCGGTCTTGCGCAACAGCCCGTAGCCGCCAAAGGAGGCCGCCAGCCCCAGCGCGATCCACGGCAGCTGGCCCGCCGCCACCGTCAGCCAGGCCACGCCGGCCGCGGCCACCGCGATCGACAGCCACTGCACCGGGCGCAGCCGCTCGTGCAGGAACACCACGCCGAGCAGCACGCTGAACAGCGGGTTGATGAAGTAGCCCAGACTGGCATCGACCACGCGGTTGGCCGACACCGCCCAGATATAGAGGAACCAGTTGCCGCACAGCAGCGCCGCACTTGCCGCGAACGCCAGCAGCAGGCGCCGGTCGCGCACCACCTGGCCCAGCCACCCCCACTGGCGCCGCCAGGCCAGGATCAGCCCCAGGAAGACCAGCGACCACACCATCCGGTGCAGCAGGATTTCCACCGGCGCGATGCCGGGCAACGACTTGATGTAGAGCGGGAGCAGCCCCCAGATGACATAGGCCAGGAGGGCGTAGAGGATGCCGAGTTGCATGGGGAATTCCGGTAGATGCCGGCGATTCTACCGGCGCCGGCCAGATCGCGCCGCGCAGGCGAGGCAAGGCGGGCCAAAGGCAGGCCGGCAACAAAAAACCCCATGCTCCCGGAGGAACATGGGGTTTGCAGGTCGGCCCGGGGTAACCCGGGCGGCGTGCCGCTTACAGCTTGCGCGCGTAGCTGAACTGCGCGAAGCCCTGCTCGGCCACGTTGAACCAGGCGGCCTCGTTGTTGCGGAACACACGCCAGTCGTCGTAGATCTTCTTGAACGACGGGTTCTTGGCGGTTTCGTCGGCGTAGGCTTCCTGGGTCGCCTTGAAGCACGCTTCCATGATCTCCTTGGAGAACGGGCGCAGCTTGACGCCGTTCTCCAGCAGGCGCGCCAGCGCCTGCGGGTTGACCGTGTCGTACTTGGCCATCATGTTGGTGTGGGCCTCGATAGTGGCCGTTTCCAGCGCGCGCTTGTACAGCGCCGGCAGCTTCTCATACTCGCTGGCCGAGGCGTAGAACGACAGCTGCGCGCTGCCTTCCCACCAGCCTGGGTAGTAGTAGTAAGGCGCCACCTTGTAGAAGCCCAGCTTCTCGTCATCGTACGGGCCCACCCACTCGGCCGCGTCGATGGTGCCCTTTTCCAGCGCGGGGTAGATGTCGCCGCCAGCGATCTGCTGAGGCACCACGCCCAGGCGCGACAGCACCACGCCGGCAAACCCGGCGATGCGGTACTTCAGGCCCTGCAGGTCGGCCACGGTCTTGATTTCCTTGCGGAACCAGCCGCCCATCTGCGCACAGGTGTTGCCGCCCAGGAAGTTGACGACGTTGTATTCCTTGAAGAATTCGCGCAACAGCTTCATGCCGTTGCCCTGCAGCATCCAGGCATTCTGCTGGCGCGCGGTCAGGCCGAACGGGACGGTGGTGTCGAAGCACAGCGTCGGGTTCTTGCCGAAATAGTAGTAGCCGGCGGTGTGGCCGAGCTGCACGGTGTTGTTCTGCACCGCGTCCAGCACCTGCAGGCCCGGCACGAGTTCACCGGCGGCGAAGACCTTGATATTGAACTTGCCGTCGGTCAGTTCCTTTACGCGCGTGGACAGCAGTTCGGCGCCGCCGAAGATGGTGTCGAGCGACTTGGGGAAGCTCGAGGCCAGGCGCCATTCCACGGCGGGATTGCTACCGACGACGGCCGGCGCTGCCGGGCCGCTGGCGGCAGCAGGCGCTGCCTTTTGTTCACCCTTGCCGCACGCGGCCAGTGCCCCGGTGGCGGCCACGGCCGACGCCTTCAATAGAAAGGAACGACGTTCCATCTCCACTTCTCCTCTTATAGATATTGATTCGGATGCAGGCCCGCGGCTCGCATGAGGCCGCGCACCAGACCGTGACGCACTGGCCGCCGGGGTACGGTGGCCTGCGCAACGCTGTGCCTGTTGCGAACGGGCACGGCGGCGTGCCCCCAGTGCCGGACACTGGTCGCGGCAGCCACGGACTTGTCCGCCCGGGAGAGCGGCGTGCGCGGCGAGGGCTGTCTTACCCGAAAGACAAGCCCGCCGATTATAGCGGTGGCCCTTTCGCCACGGGGCCCTGCGCGAGTGCGGGTTTTCGCTAGTCGATTACGCCAGTGCCAAGTGCTTTTCACATTGTGAGACGAGCAACACTACGATGGATTTTGTAACCCGGCTTGCGGTCAAATGAACCGGCTGATAAAAAACAGACCCCGCCCCCGGAGGGTTTGTCTGCTCCGGCCACCATTGCTGCATGCCTGAATTGTTGTCCGCCTCCCGCCGCATCACCGCTTCGCCGCCCTGCCCGCGCATCCCGGCCGGGCGCGGCGGCCTGCCCCTGCGCCGCTTCGGCTTTGCCGTGCTCGCCGCATGGGGACTGGTGGCGTGCGCGCAGACCGGTGGCTCGATGATCAGGACGAGCACAGACACGACCACGCCGCCGCCGCGCTTTGAGCCGCGGCCAGAGCTGCCCCCGGTGGTGTCCGCTGTCGGCCCTGCCGCTGCGCAGCCAGCCGCGGCCAATGTGCCGCCCGCCACGCCAGCGGCCGTGGATGATCCGCTGGCCGCGCTGATTGGCGGCGACGCGGCACCAGCGCCAGGCGCTGCCCCGCCTGCACAGGCCCAGGCGCAGCCTGCCCAGCCCGCTCAGTCCGACCAGCCCGCACCGGCCGCTGCGCAAGCTGACGTCAGCGCTCCCGCAAGCGTTGCCGCCACCAACCCGGCAGCCGATCCGAACTTCGTCGGCCCACCCGAGCCACCGCCCCCTGCGCCGCCGCCGCTGGTACTGTTCCCGCCCCGGCTCGGCGAGTTCCAGGCCGAGCCGCCCGCCCAACCGGCGCAGGCCAGGGTCGCGGCCCCCGGGGAGGCGCCACCCGACGCGCCACCGGTGCTGCGCTCGCAGTTGCCCGCCGACGATGCCGCGGTGGACACAGTGTGGCGTTTGAGCTACAGCGGCCGTGCCGCCGTCGAGGAGCGCCCGGCCAACATGCGCGCCTGCCCCGGCGGCGCGCTCTCGACCGGCATCGGCAGCGGCCTGGCTTGCCGCACCGCCGGCGAGGTCAAGATCCGCGAATCCGTGCTCGCCCTGGATGGCGGTGCGCAGGTGATGCTGATCGCCCAGGCGCGTGGCACCGATGCCACCACGGTCAACGGCCGCCCGGAGGCGATCGACCCCTATGCGCTGGTGCCGCAGTTCTATACGGCAGTCAGCGGCCTCGCGGTGCTGGACGGCGCCACCATGTGGGCCGGTCGGCGCGACAATGCGCCCTTCCTGATGTCGTCGGGCCTGCTGCCGCCCAATTCCACCGCGATGCGCTTCGGCGTGGACAACGCCAAGGTGATCGGCGATATCGGCCTGAGCTACCAGTACACCGCGCGCGCCGACCAGAAAGGCCAGAACCTGCCGAGCTACCACTCGGTGCGTACCGCGCCGATCAACACCAATGAAAAGGGCTCGGTCCAGCTCGGCTTTACGCGCGTGGAAGCGCAGCCAATGGTAGAAGACACCGGTGGCGCCTGGTGGGCATCCGCCCTGCATGAGCAGAAAGGCGTGCTGTTCGGCACCAACCGGCTCGGCCTGCAGTTCGGCTCGGGCTCGCGCAACGCCATGACTGGCTATACCGGCATGGGCCCGTCGCTGTCGCGCATGCGCGTGGCCGAATCGATCGAATGGAAGGGGCGCTCGGGGCTAAGCGGCGCGGTGGAACAAAGCCTGCAGTTCGACCGCTCGCCAGTCGGCACGATGCAGTGGACCACCACGCGCCTGCGCCCCGCCTATGTGGCCAGCGACCAGTTCCGACTGAATTTCGAGGTCTCGCACGACCAGATCTCTTCCGGCTTCGGCGTCAGCGGCCAGCGCACCGCGCTTACCGTTGCGCCGACGCTGACGCTGGGCAAGTCGGCGGGCAACGCCAATCTGCGCGCTTTCTACACCTACAGCCGGGCCTCGGACGTGGACGGCATCGGCTACACCGCGCCCGCGGACGCCTGGGCCTCGCAGCCCAGCGGCTCGATCTTCGGCGTGCAGCTCAATCGACGCTGGTAGGCGCGGCGCGCCAGTCGCGGCGCGAGCCCTTGATAGCGCCAGCCGCAGGCACAGGCTTGCGGCACAGCCAGTGGAACAGCAGCGTCGCGGCCAGCCCGCCGCCGATCTGTGCCAGCACAAAGCCCGGCACATCCTCCGGGCGGATCCCGGTAAAGGTATCGGTCAGCGCACAGGCAATGGTCAGGGCCGGATTGGCGAACGAGGTCGACGACGTGAACCAGTACCCCGCCGTGATATAGCCCGCCACCACGAACGGCACCAGCTGCGGCCGGCTGCGCAGCGTGCCGATGCCCACGCCCACCAGCCCGAAGGTCGCCACGCACTCGCTCCACCACATCGATGCGCCGGTACGGCTCTGCGCCGACCACGCCAGCGCCGGTTCGCCGAACATCGCATGCGCGGCCAGCACGCCGCAGACGCCGCCGGCCACCTGCACCAGCACATAACGCAGCGCATCGCGCGGCGACAGCGCGCCCTGCACCAGCGCCGACAGGCTTACCACCGGGTTGAAATGCCCGCCCGACACCGGGCCCAGCGACACCAGCAGCGCCACCAGCCCGGCCCCGGTGGCCAGCGAATTGGCCAGCAGCGCCAGCGCGGTGTCGCCTGCGGCGAGGCGCTCGGCGCGGATGCCGGAGCCCACCACGATCGCCACCAGCAGGGCCGTGCCCAGGCCTTCGGCCACTAGGCGGCGTGCGAGCGTACTCATCGCTGCGCTCCGCTGGCGTCGCGCCGGGGCGAACGAAGGTGGCACGGGATCGGCCGCAAATTCGCGGCCAAAGCGGTGGAAGAAGCGATGGAAAAAGCGTGCAGCGGCATGGAAAACGTCGCCTGAGACGACGCCTCGGAGGTGTGGCGGTACAGTGGCAAGCCCGCGCGCACAGGCTGCGCGCGGACGCGACAGTGTTCCGCTCGCGCACCGGGTGCGTCAATGCGCAGCCGCTTCGTTGTGTGCGGACGCTAGGTATCGAATCGCCGGGATCGCCGCGCGGCCGCTGACCTTGCCGTTACCGGTTGCTGGCCGCCAGCCGCAGGCCGAAGCCGATCAGCGCGATCCCGGCCAGGCGCGTTGCCAGCGTGCGCGCGAACGGAAGTGCCCGCAGCCGGCTGGCCACCGCGTTGCCCGCCAGCACCAGCGCCGCCTAGTAGGCAAAGCTGAGCACCGTGACGTGGGCCATCATTGCCGCCAGCGTGGCCGGCGACGCATCCGGGCGCAGGAACAGCGGGAAGAACGCGACAAAGAACAGCACCACCTAGGCTGACCGTGAAGCCCTGGCGCAGGGTCACGCGCGCGGACTTGCGCGGCTCAGGCACGCCGGCGTCCGCGGCAAGGCGCGTACGCAGCAACTGCACGCCCATCCAGCACAGGTACGCGGCACCAAACCACTGCAAGCCGTGGAACAGCAGCGGATTGGCCTGCATCACCGCCGCCAGCCCCGCCACCGCGGCGAGCATGTACACGAGATCGCCCAGCAGCGTGCCGCAGACGGCGCCCATGCCCGCCGCCACGCCATTGCGCGCGGTGGCGTTGAGGATGGCGATCGTGCCCGGGCCGGGGATCAGCTGGAACACCAGGATGGCGAGCACGAAGCTGGTGTAGTTCTGGATGTCGAACATGGCGTTGCGCGGGTTGGATGGCAGGGCGATAGGAGTTTGCACGCGAAGCCAGGCGCCAGCAGCGCGACGGCAACCCCATGTCAGTGCTGATGGTCGATATCGACTTCTTCAAGAAGATCAACGACCACTGGGGTCACGGCAGCGGCGACCGCGTGCTCAAGACAATGGCGCAGGCGTTGCGCAACGTGCTGCGCGCAGCCGACCTGCCTGCGCGCCTTGGCGGCGAGGAGTTTGCCGTGATGCTGCCGCAGACCGGCCTGGCCGACGCGGTGCAGACCGCCGAACGCCTGCGCCAGGACATCGCCGGCTGCGTCGTCGAAGCCGAGGCCGACACAAGCCGGCTTCAGCGGGCTGAGCCGTGCTCCGTTGCGTGTGCCTCAGCGTAACAGGAACGCGATGTCCTCCACGCTGATCTGCGAAACCGGGATGCCCTTGCGGCGTTGGAAGAGGATGTGCTGCTGCACGCGGCTGCGCTGCTCGGCGAATGCCGCCGCATCGATCGGCGTACCAAGGCGCATGTAGTGCCGGACCAGCAGCTTGTAGGCGCGGTGCCGCACCTGCATCGCCTCGGCCTCCCCGCGCAGCCGTTTCATCTCCGCCGGGCTGCGGTCGATGGCCTGGTGCAGTTCGTCGACGGTGCGGGCGTGCAGTTCGCGGTAGACATCGCGTTCGGCTTCCGCCTTGTGGAGTTCGTCGCGCAATTCGCGGATCTTGCGCTGCAGCTTCAGCGTCTGCGTGACCGCCTGCTGCATCCGCCCGGCCGCGCCAAGCGCGTGGCTGGCCGCGGCCATGGTGCTCTTCCACAGACCGCGCTCGCTGCCCGCGCCTTCCGGCGGCCAGCGCTTGTCATCCCCGATCAACGTATCCATCAGACCCCCGGTAGAGAAACGATAGCCCTGGGCCGGCGTTGTCCGCTCTATTGGCGCGGCTAGACCGGCTCGGCACGCGCTGCCGGGTGGCAGGGCGTCAGGGAATCGTAGAGATACATATAACGGGTGCCAAGTAGAAGATATTTACTTCTGGATTGTCTGTTGCAAGTTGTGCAAAGGTATTGTCTTGGCGGCCGGACAGCGCCCAATGCAAAAAGCCCGGCTGCAGGAGCCGGGCTTTTCTTGTTCTGGTGGCCTGGGACGGAATCGAACCGCCGACACAAGGATTTTCAATCCTCTGCTCTACCGACTGAGCTACCGGGCCAAAGAAGTGAAACTATAACTGGACTTTTTTGGCCAGTCAAGCGTCATCTGCGTCACTGCCTCATTGTTCGGCAGGCTCGGGCTTGTTGCGGCCCAGTTCGACGCCGAGCTGCTTGAGCTTGCGGTACAGGTGGGTGCGTTCCAGGCCGGTCTTTTCGGCCACGCGGGTCATGCTGCCGTGTTCGCGCAGCAGGTGGTATTCAAAGTAGGCGCGCTCGAACAGGTCGCGCGCTTCGCGCAGCGGCATGTCGAAGGAGAACTGCATCTCGGCCTCGGGCACGCGCGCGGGGCTGCCGTTGGTGGCGGCCTCGGCGGTGGGCTCGGGCGCGGCGCCGACGGTGCCGGCTTCGGCCAAGGGCGCGGTGGCCGGCGCGGCTGCAGCGGCCGGGGCGCTGCGTGGGCGATCGACGGCGCGCGCCAGGCCCTGCTCGACCGCGGACAGCAGCTTCTGCAGCGCGATCGGCTTCTCCAGGAAATTCAGTGCGCCGATCTTGGTCGCCTCGACTGCCGTGTCGATGGTGGCGTGGCCCGACATCATGATGACGGGCATCGTCAGCTGGCCCTGCGCGGACCATTCCTTGAGCAGCGTCACACCATCGGTATCGGGCATCCAGATATCGAGCAGCACGAGGTCAGGCGTGCCGGCCGCGCGGTATTCGCGCGCCTGGTGCGCGTTTTCCGCGAGTTCGACCACGTGGCCTTCGTCGCTGAGGATCTCCGAGAGCAGCTCCCGGATTCCCATTTCGTCATCGACTACGAGGATCGTTGCCATACTTCCCCTCTTAACCCCACCGCAGCGTTCCGGGACCGGACGCCAATGTTGACTATGCCAGCTTAACGAACAGGATCGAGATCTGTGCACCGACGATCTCCGCACCTTCCATGCGATTGCGCAGCTCGATGCGCGCACCGTGTTCGTCAATGATCTTTTTTACCATCGCGAGCCCGAGACCCGTGCCCTTGGCTTTCGTGGTCACATAGGGCTCGAACGCACGGCTCAGGATTCGTGGTGCAAAGCCGGGACCATTGTCCGCAATGGTGAGCTTGACGGCCTGCCGGTTTTCGCCGGCAGAATCTTTGTATTCTACAGTCTCGGTGTTCAGAGTGATATGGGGCGCCGCCCTACCCGCCGCCACGTTCTCCGTGGCCGCATCCTGCGCGTTCTGCAGCAGGTTGTGGATGACCTGGCGCAGTTGCGTGGGATCACCCTTGATTTCAGGCAGGCCCGCGCCCAGCGTCGGATGGATCACCGGGTGCTCGTGCACCGCCGCATCGTCGATGCCGTACAGGTGCAGCACCTCCGCCACCAGGCTGTTGAGCTGCAGCGATTGCAGCACCGCCGGCGGCGTGCGCGCGTAGTCGCGGAAGTCATCGACCATGCGCTTCATCGCCTGCACCTGGTTAACGATCGTGGCCGCGCCGCGCTTCAGCACATCCACGTCGGTGCCTTCCAGCTTGGGCGAGAGCTTCATCTGCAGCCGCTCGGCCGAGAGCTGGATCGGCGTGAGCGGGTTCTTGATCTCGTGGGCGAGGCGCCGCGCCACTTCGCCCCATGCCACTGAGCGTTGAGCGGAAATCACATCGGAAATATCGTCGAACACGACCACATAGCCGGGCTCGTCGCGCTCGCCGCCGGGCAGGCGCGCGCCGCGCACCAGCAGCGTGAGCGGCTGTTCCTCGATGCCTGCATTGCCGTGTGGCAGTTCGATCTGCTTCTGCCAGTGTTCGGCGCCGCCCAGCACCTCGCTGGTGTTCTGGTCCGAGAAGGCCTGGCGCACGATCTCGCCGAAGGGCCCCATGCCAGGGATCTGCTCCACCGGCAGGCCCAGCACCGCGCCAAACGGCTGGCGGAAGATGCGCTCGGCGCCGGGATTGGCGGTGATCAGCACGAAACGGCGGTCGAACACCAGCACGCCCGCGGTCAGGTTCTGCAGCACGCTCTCCAGGTAGGCCTTGGACTGCTCCAGCGCGGCGCGGTTTTCTTCGACGGCCAGGCGCGCCTCGGCCAGCTGTCGCGTCATCTGGTTGAACTGCTGCGTCAGCATGCCGAGTTCATCGCGGCTCTTCAGTTCGCGCTTGGGCGAGAGGTCGCCCTCGGCCACTTCCTTGGTCCCTTGCAGCAGCATCAGCAGCGGCCGCGCCAGCTGTCCGCCCAGCAGCAGCGCCAGCATCACCGCGATAAACACCGCCAGGAACAGCGTCAGCGTCAGCGTGCCGATATACATCTTGCGCAGGCCGGTGCGGCCCAGCGCCTTTTCCTGGTATTCCTGGTACGCGCGCTGGACCTCGTCGGCATTGCGCGCGAGCACCGCCGGCACCGGGTGCAGCACCTGCAGGTAACGCTCTTCGCGCACGGTCTCGCCGACCAGGCCGAAGCCGCTGGAGGGCGATTCTTCCGGTCGGCGCTCGACCGACAGGCCGGAGCCGGCCCAGCGCGAC
Organism: Cupriavidus sp. DF5525; assembly: GCF_040149425.2. Classification (NCBI taxonomy): domain Bacteria; kingdom Pseudomonadati; phylum Pseudomonadota; class Betaproteobacteria; order Burkholderiales; family Burkholderiaceae; genus Cupriavidus; species Cupriavidus sp. DF5525. The sequence goes on from NZ_CP168265.1 coordinate 4,466,743, forward strand.
TTCGGTGCCGCGCGCGGCACGCTGGCGCCCTCGACCATGTCCTGCGTCGCGGTCGGCGCCGCGCCCAGCGGGATGATCACGCGCAGCCGGTACAAGTGGCTGCTGTCGACGCGCTCGGCGCCCTGGCCGCTGTCGGTGGATGGGTCGGTGCCGCCCTCCACCGCCGCGAAGCCGCCGGCCAGGCGTGCCTGCTCGGCCAGCACGCCCGAAGGCAGGTCTGGCACCAGCGAGGCATAGTTGCTCGACGCGGTCGCCAGCACGCGGCCGCTGCCGGTGAAGATCGCGGCTTCCTGGATGCCGTACTGCTCGCGCAGCCGGTTCAGCTGCAGCGAGGTGGCTACGCCGGTGGAACCGGAGAGCTGGTCGGCCATCAGCCGCGCCTTGACCTGCAGGTCGGCGAGCGAGCTGTCGATGGTGGAACGGCCCAGGTTCAGGCCCGCCTCGAGCGCGGTTTCCACGCGCACGTCGAACCAGGACTCGATGCTGCGCGAGACGAACTGCAGCGATACCAGGTAGATCAGCACGCCCGGCAGCACGCCCACCACGCCGAAGAACACGGCGAGCTTGGTCATCAGCCGCGTGCCGAACTTGCCGCGGCGATAGCGCAGCCACAGCGTCAGCGCCAGCGCGCCAATGGTCAGCACCAGCAGCGCGCCGATCACCAGGTTCACCTTGAACAGCAGCGTGAAATAGCGATCGAAGAATTCAGTGTTGGCCGACGCGCCGGCCAGCAGTCCCACCAGCACCAGCGCCAGGAAGGCGATGATCCCGGCCACGACGCGGTACAGCACGCGCCGGAACCGGCTGTCCCACAGCGAGGTGTTCATGGCTGGCTCGAGGCGGGCTGCGCCAGCAGCGTGGGCGACAGCGCGGTCGACGCTGCTTGCATGAAGACGGTGCCGCGCGCATCGTTGGCGGCGGCGGGCGCGCCCGGCACCGATGCCGGCGCGGGCACGGCGGGCGAAGCCGGCAGCGGCGGCGATGCGGGAGCCGGGGGCGGTGCGGGCGGCGCAGGCGGTGGCGGCTGCGGCGGCGGTGGTGGCGGTGGTGGCGGTGCCGCGTTGAGGTCCGTCGGCACCGTGTAGGTAAAGCGCCGCCAGTCCGACGCCAGGTTCCAGTCGCGCGTATTGACGGCATTGATCTGGAATGGCTTGGGCAGCTGCGACAGGTCGAGCCGCATGCGCACTTCAGCGTGGTAGCTCTCGCCCGGCTTGACCGCATTGCGCTCGAACACGCGCCAGCCGCGCACGCGCTGGATGAATTGCAGCGCGCTCTTCAGGCGCGTGAACGGCAGCTGCAGGCCGCCGGTGGAGACGCGGTACTGGCGTGTCAGCGGCTGGTACGACAGGCGCACGTTGCGGCTGATGTTGACGGGCTTTTCGTCGAACCAGTACCAGCGCGGACGCGTGAGCTGAAAGTCGACCGCGAAATAGAGGGAGATGCCCTTGTGCAGCGCGTCTTCGAGCGCGGGCGGCAGGTCGAAGTCGAAACTGGCAGCGAGTTCAAAACCGCCATCCTGGTATTCGATGCGCGCTTCGGTGGCTTCGATGACTTGCGCCTGCACCGCAGGCGGCTGCAACAGCAGAGTCGCCAGCGCCAGCACGAGGGCCAGCCACCAGCGCGCCAGTGCGCCACGCCTGGCTGCGCCGTGGTGGGGCGGATGCAGGCGCGCCTTGCCCGCCGTAGTGTCCACGGTCGCGCGGCAGTCTGACAGGCGCGGCATGCTCGGCATCGGATCAGATCAGGCGCGTTTCTGAAAGCGGGCGTAGAAGAAGCCATCGTGATCCGATGGCAGGCTGGCCTGGCCGGCTTCCTTTTCACCTTGTTCGCCAGCCATTTGCGTGGTTCGGGTGCCGGGCAGCAGCTGCCCCGGCGCCTGCAATCGTATCGCATCTGCCAGCTGTGCACCAAACCAGCGCGCCTGCTCCTCGCCTTCCGTTGGGAAAATAGAACAGGTGACGTAGACCAGGATGCCGCCCGGTTTGAGCAGCGGCCACAGCTGCGAGACGATGCGGCGCTGTTCGGTGATCAGCTTGGCGATATCGGTGTCGCGGCGCAGCCAGCGGATATCGGGATGGCGCCGCACGATGCCCGAGGCCGAGCACGGCACGTCGGCCAGGATGCGGTCGAATGGCTGGCCGTCCCACCAGTCTGAGGGCCGGCTGGCATCGCCCACCACGATCTTTGCTTCCCTGCCCAGGCGGGCCAGGTTCTCGCCGATGCGAACGGCGCGTTGCGGGTCGCTCTCCACTGCGGTCACGTCGATATCGGCGAGCTCCAGCAGGTGGCCGGTCTTGCCGCCGGGCGCGGCGCAGGCGTCGAGCACGCGCATGCCGTCGGCCACTTCCAGCAGCGGTGCGGCCAGTTGCGCGCCGGCATCCTGCACCGACACCACGCCTTCGGCAAAGCCCGGCAACTGCGTTACCGGCACTGCGCGGATCAGCCGCACGGCCTGCGGGCCGACCACGGTGCCGGCCAGGCCGGCATTGGCGAGGTCGGTCTGGTATTGCTGGACCGAGGTGCGCGCGGTGTTCACGCGCACCGTCATTGGCGGGCGCACGTTGGCGCTGGCGGCAAGCGTCATCCATTGGTCGGGGTAGGCCTCGCGCAGCATGCGCAGCCACCACGGCGGCAGGTTCCAGCGTGCCTGCTCGTCGCGGTTGACGTCGGCCAGCAGCGCCTTGCGTTCGCGCAGGAAGCGGCGCAGCACCGCATTGACCAGGCCGCGCGCGTGCGCGGTCTTGGGTTCGGAGGCGGCGGCGCTCACCGCCTGGTCGACGACCGTGAAGGTGCTGTAGCCGGGGCGGCCCGCGCCCCCGTCCTGCTGGTCTTTGTCTGCATTGTCCTGCTTGTCGCGCGGGCCCGGCGCGTGTTCCAGCAGCAAGGCCAGCGCCACGGCCAGCAGCGAATCGACCTGCGCGCCGGGCGGGCGCGTGACCAGCTTCGTCACCAGCGCGCGCGCGGTGCCGAACTGGCGCATGGTGCGATAGGCGATGTCCTGCAGCGCACCGCGCGTGGCAGCATCGCGCACGCGGTCCAGGCGCAGCTGCGCAGCGGCGTCCTCGATCGCCTGCGGCAAGGCGGTGCCTTCGCTGACGGCACGTACCGCGGCGGCGGCGCCGAGCATCTGGAAGGCAAGCGAATCGGGAGGCAGGCGCATATCGGTCAGGCAGCAGCTAAGGCAGTAAAGTGAGTGGTGGGATCGCGCCGCACGGCGCGGGCCATGAAAAAGCCCGCCGGTCCATGCGGAAACAGCGGGCAGTTTACCCTGTGCGCGGGCCGGGGCCGGTTTTCCGGCCAGCGGGCAGAGGCGATCAGGCCGGGTACGTACCCGTCTGCGCCATCTGCATCAGGCGTGCGATGCGCTCCTCGGTGGCCGGGTGGGTCGAGAACAGGTTGGCGATGGCGCCGCCCGACAGCGGGTTCATGATCATCATCTGCGCCGTGGCCGGGTGCTCCTCGGCCGCCTGGAACGGGATGCCCTGCGCGTAGCGGTGGATCTTGTCCAGCGCGCTGGCCAGCGCCTGCGGGTCGCCGCAGATCTCGGCACCGCCGCGGTCGGCTTCGAATTCACGCGCGCGCGAGATCGCCATCTGGATCAGCGAGGCCGCCAGCGGCGCCAGGATCGCCACGGCAATGCTGGCGATCGGGTTGCTGCGGTTGCCGTTCTCGTCGCGCCCGCCAAAGAACATCGCCATATTGGCCAGCGCGGAAATGGCACCGGCCATGGTCGCGGCGATGGTCGAGGTCAGGATGTCGCGGTGGCGCACGTGCGCCAGTTCATGCGCCATCACCCCCCGCAGTTCGCGCTCGGACAGCACGCGCAGGATGCCGGTGGTGGCGGCCACGGCAGCGTGTTCCGGGTTGCGGCCGGTGGCAAACGCGTTGGGCGCGTCTTCATTGATCAGGTACACGCGCGGCATCGGCAGCCCAGCGCGCTGCGCCAGCTCCTGCACCATGCCGTAGAACTGCGGCGCGCTGCCGGCGTCGACTTCCTGCGCGTTGTACATGCGCAGGACCATCTTGTCCGAGAACCAGTAGGAGAAGAAGTTCATGCCCAGCGCGATCAGCAGCGCCAACATCATGCCGCTGCGCCCGCCGATCATGCCGCCGATGACGATGAACAGCGCCGTGATGGCCGCCATCAGCATGAAGGTCTTGACCCAGTTGAACATTGCGGTGATCTCCGTGTAATCGCGAATCGCGTGACTCGCGCCCGGCCGGGAAAGCTGGCGCGATGACCGTTAGATAGGGGCCGATACCGGAAAATTCAACGGTTGGGCGAGGTCCGGGCCTTGCGCGCCACGCGATGGCGAGCCGCGCACCCGGCGCGATGCGTAGCGTGTCTGCCGGGCGATCCCGCCAGCACTTGCGCCACCTGGCCGCCTGATTATGCCTGTGCCGTCCCGTCCCCGGGCACCGCGCAGCGCGCACCCGGCACCAGCGGCATGCCCTGCAGGAACTGCTGCGCGGGCTGGCGGCGCCCGCCCGGCCTCTGCAGCTCGGTGACCAGCAGCGCGCTGCTGTCGCCGCAGGCGATGAGGATGCCGGCGGCATCGGCCGCGAGTACCGTACCAGGCGAATGCGGCAGGCTGCTGGCCGCGGCAAGCGGCGCGGCCTGCCAGCACTTGATCACGGTGTCGCCGACCTGCACCGTCGCCCCCGGGAACGGATTGAACGCGCGCACCTGGTTGGCCAGTTCCACGGCCGGGCGGCGCAGGTCCAGCGGCGCCTCGTCCTTGGCGATCTTATCGGCGTAGGTGACGCCCTCTTCCGGCTGCGGCGTAGCGGTCAGCGTCTGGCCCGCGGCCAGCGCCGTCAGCCCCTCGACGATCATGCGCGCGCCCAGCGCGGCCAGCGTGTCGTGCAGCGTGCCGGTGGTGTCCTCGGGGCCGATCGGCACCGCTTCGCGCGTGAGCATGTCGCCGGTGTCCAGGCCCTCGTCCATCTGCATCAGCGTGATGCCGGTCTCGGCATCGCCCGCCTCGATGGCGCGGTGGATCGGCGCCGCGCCGCGCCAGCGCGGCAGCAGCGAGCCATGGATATTGAGGCAGCCCAGGCGCGGCAGCGCCAGCACCTCGGCCGGCAGGATCAGGCCGTAGGCGGCCACCACCATCACGTCGGGCGCGATCTCAGCCAGTGTGTCCACCGCGGCCGCGGCTTCTTCCGGGTACTTGCCCTGGCGGCGCAGCGAGCGCGGCTGCAGCACCGGGCCGAGCCCGTTGGCGGCGGCGTACTGCTTGACCGGGCTGGCCTGCAGCTGCATGCCGCGGCCGGCGGGACGGTCCGGCTGCGTGAGCACGGCCACGACGGGAAAGCCGGCTGCGTGGATGGCTTCAAGCGCGACGCGCGCGAACTCGGGCGTGCCGGCAAAGGCGACACGCAGGGATCTGGCTTGGGAGGCTTTCGACATGGCAGGTTCCGGGCTTGCTGGCATCAGGACCGGTGGGCCCTAAAGCAGAACCGGCCGCTATAGCGGCCGGTACCTTCGTTCTTCGGAAGTCATAAAGATAACAGACCCCCGCGCGGGGGCCATGCGCCGGTGGCTGGATTCCGGCGGGCTGTTACATCTTTGTGAGGGGCGCCGCTTACATGCGCGTGCGTTCGCGCTTCTGCAGCTTGCTCTTGATGCGATTGAGCTTGAGCGGCGACAGGTACTCGACAAACACCTTGCCGCGCAGGTGATCGATCTCGTGCTGGATGCACACGGCCAGCAGGTCGTCGGCGTCAAGCTCGAAGGTCTCGCTCTTCTCGTTGAGCGCGCGCACGCGCACGCGGTCCGGGCGCTCGACGCGGTCGTAGACCTCGGGCACCGACAGGCAGCCCTCTTCCCACACCTTGCGGTTCTCGCTGGCCCAGATGATCTCCGGGTTGATAAAGACCTGGAGCTGGTCGCGCGTCTCGGAGACGTCGATCACCACCACCTGCTCGTGCACGTTGACCTGGGTGGCGGCCAGCCCGATGCCAGGCGCTTCATACATGGTTTCAGCCATGTCCTTGACCAGCTGGCGGATGCGGTCGTCCACCGCGGCCACGGGTTTGGCAACGGTGTGCAGGCGGGGATCGGGGTAAGTCAGGATGTCGAGTTTTGCCATGATGCTAGGGCGCAACGCCGGGCGCTGCCGGCGCACCGGTCGCGTTGCGGCGGCCAGTGTTTACATGCAGAATCGGGGCGCAAGTACAAAAATTCAAGGCGCGCCGCAGCAGGCACGCTCTCCCGGGTCAATCCGGCCGAACCACCGGCTGGTCAGGAAAATGCGCGATCTTACCAAAGAACACCAGGCGGCGTCGGGCCGCAGGCTGCACGCGTTCACCCTCCTCTTGCTGAGTGCTGCCGGCCTCACAGCCGCGGCCAGCCTGCCGGCATTGGCAGCGGACCTCACGGTCACGCCAGCGCAGCAGGCCGAGGCCCAGCGCACCGCCCAGCAGGGCATCCCCGTTTCAGAACTCGCCCCCAGTGCGCCGTCGCAGTACACCGTGCGCACCGGCGACACGCTGTGGGGGATCTCGGGCCGCTACCTGCGCCAGCCCTGGCGCTGGCCCGAGTTGTGGGGCATGAACCAGCAGCAGATCCGCAACCCGCACCTGATCTATCCAGGCCAGATCCTGTACCTGATCCAGCGTGACGGCCGCGCCTGGCTGTCGACCACGCCTGGGGGCAGCGGCACGGTGCACCTGTCGCCACGCACGCGCGGCGGCGACGCCGACAGCGCCGCCATCCTGAGCATCCCCGCCGGCGATATCGAGCCTTTCCTGATCCGCCCGCTGGTGGTCGACGAAGGCACGCTCGCCACCTCCGCACGCATCGTCGCGGTGCCCGAGTCGCGCGTGTACCTGGGCCGCGACGACAATGCCTACGCGCGCGGCATCGCCGTCGACGCGCCGCCGGGCAGCGACTGGCAGGCCTACCGCCCGGTCACCCCGGTGCGCGACCCCGTCACCAACGCCGTGCTCGGCTACGAAGCCGAGTACGAAGGCAACGCCCGCCTGGCGCGCGGTGCGCAGGGCCCGGACGCGGTGTCGACGCTGCAGGTCACCCAAGCCCAGCAGGAGATGGGGGTGGGCACGATGCTGATGCCGCAGCCCGCGCGCGAAGCGGTGCGCTACGTGCCGCACGCGCCCGACGCCGAGGTCGACGGCCGCGTCGCCAAGGTCTTCGGCGGCGTGCAGTACGGCGGCGCCAAGCAGGTGGTGGTGCTCAACGTCGGCAGCAAGGCGGGTCTCGAACCCGGGCAGGTGCTGGCGTTGTCGCGCGCCGGCGAGATCGTGCACGACAAGACCGACAGCAACCGCAACATCCGCCTGCCGGACGAACGCTACGGGCTGGCCTTTGTCTTCCGCGTGTTCCCTGGCGTGGCGTACGCGCTGGTGACCGACGCCTCCAACGTGATCGCGGTGGGCGATCGCGCCACCTCGCCACGCTGAGCCGGCCTTGCTCGCAACCTGGCTGGCGGCCGCCGCTGCTCCAGGCGACGCCGCCGCCGGTCCGGGGCGGCGCGACAGTACGCGCGACCCCGATGACGTGATGGCGTGGCTGCGGCTGGCCTGCGCGCCCGGGGTCGGCCCGGTGGCCGCGCGCCTGCTGCTGGCCGCGTTCGGGCTGCCGCAGCAAGTGCTGGCGCAGAGCGTCGAGGCGCTGTCCTCGGTGGTGCCGCAGAAGCAGGCGCGTGCGGTGCTGGCCGCGCCCGGCGCGGCGCTGTCGGGGCTGGCCGCGCGCACGCTGGCCTGGCTCGACACGCCCGGCAACCATCTCGTCACGCTGGCTGACGACGCCTATCCCCGTCGGCTGTTCGACCTGCCCGATCCGCCGCCGCTGCTATATATCAAAGGCGATCCCGCGCTGCTGGCGCGCCCCGCGGTGGCCATCGTCGGCGCGCGCGGCGCCACCCCACCCGCCCAGCCGGGCCGACCGGACTTTTCTGACTTTGCCGACCCTTCCGACCCCCTGCTGGCCGCACTCGGCTACGATCCCGTTACGCTGGACGCGCTGTGCGAGCGCAGCGGCCAGCCCCCGGAAGCCGTCGCCGCGCGCCTGCTCGAGCTGGAACTGGCCGGCCACGCCGAGCGTCTACCGGGAAACCTGTTCCGCCGCCTTGGCTGAGCCGCCCGCGAGGCGTCCCGAGGGGGCCGGTGCGCAATACCGATACAATCGCCGGCTGTCCGCGTGCCGCGGGCGCCTCATGTTTCCGATGCCATGACCGTTTACTTCCCCGAGCGTGATGCCGACGCCATCGCCGAGTGCCTGGCGGCGCGGCCGCAGGGCCGCCTGGTTGCCTGCCTGTGCGCGCAGTGGTGCGGCACGTGCCGGGACTACCTGCCGGCGCTGACGGCCCTGGCCGGGCGCCATCCGGAGGATTGCTTCGTCTGGATCGACATCGAGACGCATGCGGACGCGCTCGGCGATGTCGATATCGAGAACTTCCCGACGGTGCTGGTGCAGCCGGCGTCGGGCGGCACGCCGCAGTTCTATGGCACGCTCCTGCCGCATATCGAGGTGCTGGAGCGTATGCTGACGCGCGGCGCAGCGATGCCGGCAAGTGCCGACGATGTGCCGCAAGTGCTGGACTGGTTACTTGCCGGAAGCCGTGGTGCCGCCTAGGTTAAGTTCTGGCGGCGCGGTAAGCCGCGACGGGGCTTGCTTGCACCGCCGTTGATACCGCGCTTATTATTGGCGCCTCAAAGCCTCCCGGCGTTCTGATTACTTCGTTTGCAGTGCATTAGCGGGTTGCCGGAAGCGGCTCGCAAGGACCCTTTCCAATGTCAAAAGCCCTCATCATCGCGGAAAAGCCGTCGGTCGCGGCGGATATCGCCCGTGCCCTCGGGGGGTTTACCAAGCACGACGAATATTTCGAGAGCGACGACTACGTGCTGTCCTCGGCAGTCGGCCACCTGGTCGAGATCGCCGCTCCGGACGAATACGAGGTCAAGCGCGGCAAGTGGAGCTTTGCCAACCTGCCGGTAATCCCGCCGCATTTCGACCTGCGCCCGATCCCCAAAACCGAGTCGCGCCTGAAGGTGCTCAACCGCCTGATCAAGCGCAAGGACGTCACCGCGCTGATCAACGCCTGCGACGCGGGGCGCGAAGGCGAGCTGATCTTCCGCCTGATCGCGCAGCAGGCCAAGGCCAAGCAGCCGGTGCGCCGGCTGTGGCTGCAGTCGATGACGCAGCAGGCGATCCGCGACGGCTTTGCCAGCCTGCGTGAAGACGAAGACATGCTGCCGCTGGCCGATGCCGCGCGCTGCCGCTCCGAGGCCGACTGGCTGGTCGGCATCAACGGCACCCGCGCCATGACCGCCTTCAACAGCAAGGGCGGCGGCTTCTTCCTGACCACCGTGGGCCGCGTGCAGACGCCGACGCTGTCGATCGTGGTGGAGCGCGAAGAGAAGATCAAGCACTTCGTGCCGCGCGACTACTGGGAAGTGCACGCCGAGTTCATCGCCGCCGCCGGCCTGTATGAAGGCCGCTGGTTCGATCCCAAGTTCAAGAAGAACGAGTTCGATCCCGAGGCACGCGAGTCGCGCCTGTGGAGCGAGGCCGAGGCCAAGAGCATCGTCGCCGCCTGCCGCGACAAGACCGGCACGGTCACCGAGGAATCCAAGCCGTCGACGCAGCAGTCGCCGGCGCTGTTCGACCTGACCACGCTGCAGCGCGAGGCCAACTCGCGCTTCGGCTTCTCCGCCAAGAACACGCTGGGCCTGGCGCAGGCGCTGTATGAGAAGCACAAGGTCCTGACCTACCCGCGTACCGACGCGCGCGCGCTGCCCGAGGACTACCTGGACACGGTCAAGCAGACCATGGACATGCTGGCCGACAGCTCGCCCAACTACCTGCCGCATGCCAAGAAGATCCTGGCGCAGGGCTGGGTACGGCCGAACAAGCGCATCTTCGACAACAGCAAGATCAGCGACCACTTCGCCATCATCCCGACGCTGCAGGCGCCCAAGAACCTGTCCGAGCCCGAGCAGAAGCTGTACGACCTGGTGGTGCGCCGCTTCCTGGCGGTGTTCTTCCCGGCGGCCGAGTTCCAGGTCACGACCCGCATCACGGAAGTTGCCGGCCACCACTTCAAGACCGAAGGCAAGGTGCTGGTCAACGCGGGCTGGCTGGTGATCTACGGCCGCGAGGCGCAGGGCGACAAGGACGCCGCAAACCTGGTGCCGGTGGCCAAGGACGAGAAGGTCAAGACCGACAAGGTCGAGAGCGTCGGCCTCACGACCAAGCCGCCCGCGCGCTACAACGAAGCCACGCTGCTGTCCGCCATGGAAGGCGCCGGCAAGCTGGTGGACGACGACGCGCTGCGCGAGGCCATGGCCGGCAAGGGTCTGGGCACGCCGGCCACGCGTGCGGCCATCATCGAAGGCCTGCTGACGGAAAAGTACCTGGTGCGCGAAGGCCGCGAACTGATACCGACCGCGAAGGCGTTCCAGCTCATGACGCTCTTGCGCGGCCTGGGCGTGCAGGAACTGACGCAGGCCGAGCTGACCGGCGAGTGGGAACACAAGCTCTCGCAGATCGAGCGTGGGCGCCTGAAGCGCGACGAGTTCATGCTCGAGATCGCGCAGATGACGCAGCAGATCGTCAAGCGCGCCAAGGAGTACGACAGCGACACCATCCCGGGCGACTACGCCACGCTGGACACGCCGTGCCCGCAGTGCGGCGGGCAGGTCAAGGAGAACTACCGCCGCTTTGCCTGCACCGCGTGCGAGTTCTCGATCAGCAAGATCCCGGGCGGGCGCCAGTTCGAGATCGATGAGGTCGAGGAACTGCTGCTTAAGAAGGAGATCGGTCCGCTGCAGGGCTTCCGCAGCAAGATGGGCCGCCCGTTCGCGGCCATCCTGAAGCTGGCCAAGGACGACGAAGGCCATTACAAGATGGAATTCGACTTCGGCCAGAACGACGAGGAAGGCGACGGCGAGCCGGTCGACTTCAGCGGCCAGGAGCCGGTGGGCACCTGCCCGAAGTGCGGCGGCGCCGTGTTCGAGCACGGCATGAAGTACGTCTGCGAGAACAGCGTGGCCAGCCCCAAGAGCTGCGACTTCACCACCGGCAAGATCATCCTGCAGCAGGAGATCAGCCGCGAGCAGATCGGCAAGCTGCTCAACGACGGCAAGACCGACCTGCTGACCGGCTTCAAGTCGTCGCGCACGGGCCGCAACTTCAAGGCCTTCCTGGTCAAGCAGCCGGACGGCAAGATCGGCTTCGAGTTCGAGGCACGCGAGCCCAAGGCGGGCGCCAAGACGGCGGCGAAGACCGCCGCCAAGCCGGCTTCGCGCGGCGCGGCCGAGGCCGAGGCCGAGGCGGCGCCAGCCACCAAGACGGCCGCCAAGACCGCGGCAACCAAGACGGCAGCGACCAAGGCACCGGCCAAGAAGGCGGCGGCCACCAAGACCGCAGCCAAGAAGGCACCCGCCAAGACCCCAGCGGCGAAGAAGTCTCGCGCCGCGGCTGCCGGCGAATAAGCGCCACAGCGCCTGTCAGCGCCCCGAAAGCAAAAGCGCCCGGCATGTCCGGGCGCTTTTGCCTTGCTGGCTGGCTACGGCGTGGCGTCAGGTCCGCACGGCCTGGGCATCACGTCCAGGGGCCGGCTCAGGCTGTGTCTCCCTGCCGCGCACCTGCCCTTCTTCCAGCAGGAAGTCGATAAAGGCGCGTACCTTGGTCGGCAGGAACTTGCGGCTGGGATACACCACGCTGACATCGCGCCGCGGCAGCTGGTATTGCGGCAGTACATGCACCAGCTTGCCGGATTCGATGTTCGGGCGCGCCAGGTACGAGGACAGCATCGCCACGCCCATGTCGGCCAGCGCCGCCTGGTGTGCCAGCTCGGCGTCGTTGCACAGCAGCCCCGGGCGGATCGGCACGGTCACCTCGCCCTCGGGGCCCAGCAGCGTCCATTCATGCTCGACATTGGGCAGCCGCATGGCGATGCAGCGGTGGTGGGTCAGTTCATGGGCATGGCGCAGCGGCGCGTGCGCGGCCACGTAGCCGGGTGAGGCACACAGGATCACCTCGGCCGACAGCAGCGGGCGCGCCACCAGGTGCGAACCCAGGCCCAGGTCGGACAGCATCACGGCCACGTCGCGGCCTTCTTCGACGATATCGACATTGCGGTCCGACAGGATCACGTCGAACACCACATCCGGGTATTGCTGCTGAAAGCGCGCAAGCAGATCGGGCAGCAGGTGCAGCCCGAACATCACGGGTGTGACCAGCCGCAGCGTGCCCGACAGCGACTGGCTGCGCGCGGTGACCACGCTCTCGGCTTCTTCCACGTCTTCCAGGATCTGCTGGCAGCGCTGCAGGTAGGTCTCGCCGGCGTCGGTCAGCGACAGGCTGCGCGTGGTGCGGTTAAGCAGGCGCGTACCGAGGTGGCTTTCCAGGTCGGCCACGTAGCGCGTGACCACCGCATTGGACATTTCCAGCTGCTGCGCTGCACGCGCGAAGCTTCCCAACTCCACCACCTTGGAAAACACACGCATCGATTGCAGGCGATCCATGACATAGTCTCCCGGTTCTGCGCTGAATTTTTACGCAATCAGCTTGCTTTATTGTTCGAAGTAAAACTAATCATTGTGGCTCCTGATATTTATTGATATGAGGGAAATGCCTAATATCTAGCCATTGGATGCCGCAACGCAACATAGTCTTTCGTCGAAGTGACGGCTCAGGCATCCGCGCTACACAGAAGGCTGAACCATGAAAACCAACCGCTACGCCCTGATCACTGTCGCTACCCTCGTCGCCGCCCTGTCGGCCGCACCGGCCTTTGCCAAGAACGGCAAGTTCGACGTCTACAGCGACGGCGCCAAGGTGGGCAAGTTCGACCCGTACACCGACGGTGCCAAGGCCGGCAAGTTTGACGCCTTCACCGACGGCGCCCGTGCCGGCAAGTTCGACGCCTTTACCGACGGCGCCAAGTACGAAACCACTACCGATCGCGCGCCGCTCTGAGCGGCCACCCTCCTGCGCCGCGCAGCCACTGCCAGCGGCACCTGCAAGCGCGATCCGGGGTCGCTCCCTCCCCAAGGGCGGCCCCTTCTGTTTCAACCTGGTCTCCACAGGTCTTTAGGAGAGTGCCCCCGACGGCCTCTCCCACTTTATTGGAGAAGAAGCCCGCTCCGGCCGTCGCCGGTTGCGGGCTTCTTTGTTTCAGCTCCCGGCAGGCGGGCGAGGTAGTTCGAACGATTATGCCAGACGCCGCAAATGAAAAACGGGCCATTCCGGCCCGTTCCCTTTACCGCTGCTGCGACTTAATCGTGGTCGTGGTGGCGGTGGTGGTGATGCCTGTGCTTCTTGCGCTTGTAGTGGCTCTTGTAATAGCCGTGGTGGTGGTCATTTTCGTACGAGTTGCTGCGCGAGATATTGCCGCCCAGCGCGGCACCCGCACCGCCACCCAGGCCGGCACCGATCAGGCCGCCGGTGCGGCCGCCCATGGCGTTGCCCGCCGCGGTACCGGCACCGCCACCCAGCGCGCCGCCGATGATGGCGCCCGTGCGCTCGCGGCGGTTGGACGTCACTGCGCCGCCGGCGCCGCCACCCACTGCACCACCGATCACCGCGCCGGTGCTGCCGCCCAGCGCGCCGCCCACCGCGGCACCGGCGACACCGCCGAGTGCGCCGCCCAGGGCGTTGTTCATGTCGCCCGCGAAGGCTGGCAGCGCGCTGGCCGCCAGGGCGAGGGCAATAGTCAGGTTGCGAACGGGATGGCGAGTCATATGTTTTTTCCTCGAATTGCCATGATGTGACGCAAGTGTAGATAAGGAGCCCTACCCTTGCTGTAACTACCTGTAAAGCCCTGTAACCCTCTACAGAAACAGCCTCCGTGGGTTACAAATGCGCGGCGAAAATACAACACTTAATAAAAAGACAGGCGATCGTGTGATCGCCTGTCTGCTTTGTCTGCAGCCCACCATCGGCGGGCCGCGTGTCAGCGTGTGCTCAGCAGCACTTGCCCTGCCCGCCGCCGTAGCGTGCCTCCTGGCGCTCGCGGAAGAATTCCTCGTAGCTCATCGGCTCACGGTCCGGGTGGGTGCTTTCCATGTGGGCCACATAGGTCTGGTAGTCAGGCAGCCCGACCATCAGCCGCAGCGACTGCCCCAGGTAGCGCCCCATGGTTCCGAGTTGTTCCAGCATGGCGGGCTCCCGGGTTACTGGGCCGAAGCGGCGCCCGGCAGGGGCTCGAACGGCGTTTCCTTGTCGGTCGGGCGGTTCACGGCGCGTGCCTGCATCGCAGTCTTGAAGCCGTAGAACACGATCGACAGCACCACCAGCATGAACAGCGCGCACAGGCCGGCATCCAGGTAGTCATTGAAGACGATGCGGTGCATCTGCTCCATCGACTTGGCCGGGGCCAGCACCTTGCCCTCGGCAATGGCGGCGCTGAACTTGGCGGCGTGGGTCAGGAAGCTGACCTTGGGATCGGCATGGAACAGCTTCTGCCAGCCGGCGGTCAGCGTGCAGATCAGCAACCAGATGGTCGGCAGCAAAGTGACCCAGGCGTACTGGCCGCGCTTCATCTTGACCAGCACGCAGGTGCCCAGCACCAGCGCCACCGCGGCCAGCATCTGGTTGGAGATGCCGAACAACGGCCACAGCGTGTTGATGCCACCCAGCGGATCGACCACGCCCTGGTACAGGAAGTAGCCCCAGGCCGCCACGCACAGCGCGGTGGCGGTCAGGTTGGCAACCAGCGAGTCGGTCTTGCGCATCGACGGGATAAAGCTGCCCAGCAGGTCCTGCAGCATGAAGCGGCCGGCGCGGGTGCCCGCGTCGACAGCGGTCAGGATGAAGAGCGCCTCGAACAGGATGGCAAAGTGGTACCAGAACGCCATCATGGCCTGGCCGCCCACCACCTGGTGCAGGATATGGGCGATGCCCACGGCCAGCGTCGGCGCGCCGCCGGCGCGCGAGATGATGGTGTTCTCGCCGACGTCCTTGGCGGTCTGCACCAGCACGTCCGGCGTGATCACGAAGCCCCAGGTCGACACGGCGTGTGCCACTGCTTCCGGCGTGGTGCCGATTACCGCGGCCGGGCTGTTCATGGCGAAGTACACGCCCGGCTCGATCACCGAGGCGGCCACCAGGGCCATGATGGCGACGAAGGACTCGGCCAGCATCGCGCCGTAGCCGATAAAGCGCGCGTGCGATTCATTTTCCAGCAGCTTGGGCGTGGTGCCCGACGAGATCAGCGCATGGAAGCCCGACACCGCGCCACAGGCGATGGTGATGAACAGGAACGGGAACAGGTTGCCCGTCCACACCGGCCCGCCGCCCTTGGCGAACTGCGTGAAGGCCGGCATCTTCAGCTCCGGCGCGACGATCAGGATGCCCACGGCCAGCGCGATGATGGTGCCGATCTTCAGGAAGGTCGACAGGTAGTCGCGCGGCGCCAGCAGCAGCCACACCGGCAGCACGGCGGCGATAAATCCGTAGATGATCAGCATCCAGGTCAGTGCCTTGCCGTCGTAGGTGAACAGCGGCGCCAGCGTGGCGCTTTCATGCACGTACTGGCCGCCGATGATGGCCAGCATCAGCAGCACGAAGCCGATGACCGACACCTCGCCGATCCGGCCCGGGCGGATGTAGCGCGTGTAGATGCCCATGAACAGCGCAATCGGAATCGTCACCGCCACGGTGAAGGTGCCCCACGGCGAGTCGGCCAGCGCCTTCACCACGATCAGCGCCAGCACCGCCAGGATGATGATCATGATCATGAAGCAGCCGAACAGCGCGATCATGCCCGGCACCGTGCCCATCTCCGACTTGACCAGGTCGCCCAGCGAGCGGCCGTCGCGGCGCGTGGAGATAAACAGCACCATGAAATCCTGCACCGCGCCGGCGAACACCACGCCGGCCAGGATCCACAGCATGCCCGGCATATAGCCCATCTGCGCGGCCAGCACCGGGCCGACCAGCGGGCCGGCGCCTGCAATCGCCGCGAAGTGGTGGCCGAACAGCACCGCCTTGTTGGTCGGCACGTAGTCCAGGCCGTCGTTGTGGCGCCAGGCGGGCGTCATGCGTTTGGGATCGAGCTGCATCACCTTGTCGGCGATAAAGCGGCTGTAGTAGCGGTAGGCGATCAGGTAGATGCAGAGCGCGGCAACCACGATCCACAGCGCGCTGACGGCCTCGCCGCGCGCCAGCGCGACGGTGCCGAAGGCAAACGCGCCGAGCACGGCGACGGCCAGCCACACCAGGTGTTCTCCGATGCGATTCATAGTGAAGGTCTCCTCAGACCGGGATGTCTTGGATAGCCTGCGGTGGCGAAGGACGGGAACGGCGAACAGCGGTGGCATGCGCCCCGAAGGCGGGCAGCTTGCGGTGAATCCGGCGGTGAGGGCGTCTCCTGGGATCTGCTGCTGCACGCCCGGTTTGTCGTCGTTTCCGGATCTCGTCTTGCAGGCAGGCGATGCACCGTCCAGGGGTGTCCGGTGCACCAGCTGCGTCGACTCGCGCGCCCTGCTGGGGCGGTGGCGTGTCCGGCGTGTAGTATTGACACCCGCCAAACCCCGCACAAGCGCGTAACTACGCAGCACATCTGCGTAGTACTACGCAAATCGACGGTGGCATGCCGCCTGCGCGGCGTCGGTGTTTACCCCCGGTCCCAGATGAAACTCCGCCAGAAGATCCTGTTGCTAGCCGTGGCGCCGCTGGCGGTGGCCATGCTCGGCATCGCCATAGCCGTGCGCTACCAGGCCACCCAGCTAGCCCGGCATGAACGCGCGCTGGTCGAAGCCGCCTACCTGCAGAGCAAGGAAATGGAGCTGCGCCACTACGTGGAACTGGCGCAGAGCGCGATCGCGCCGATGGTGCGCTCCGGCCGCAACGACGCCGATACCCGGCGCGCGGCGATGGAGGCACTGGCGCGGCTCGACTACGGCCCCGACGGCTACTTCTTCCTGTACGACCTGCAGGGCCGCAACCTGATGCATCCGCGCCAGCCCGAACTGGTCGGCCAGGACCTGTGGACCATGCGTGACCCCCAGGGCGCGCTGACCATCCAGCAGCTGATCGCCGCGGCAAAAAGTGGCGGCGGCGCGGTCCGCTACCTGTGGAGAAAGCCCTCGTCGCAGCAACTCGCGCCCAAGCTCGGCTACGTGGTCGCGGTGCCTGAGTGGGGCTGGATGCTCGGCACCGGCATCTACCTGGATGACGTGGAGCGCACGCTGCGCCAGCTTGACGCCCGCGCCGAGACCGATATCCGCGAAACCATGGCCTGGATCGGCGTGATCGCCGCGATCAGCATCCTGCTGGTCGCCGCCAGCGGCCTGGCGCTGAACGTCAGCGAACACCGCGAGGCCGATGCCAAGCTGCGCCAGCTGGCGCAGCGCGTGGTGCAGTCGCAGGAAGAGGAACGCGCGCGGCTGTCGCGCGAGCTGCACGACGGCATCAGCCAGCTGCTGGTGTCGGTCAAGCTGGTGCTGGAGACCGCCACCAACCGCCTGCGCCTGGCGCCCACTGAAGGCGCGGCGGTGGCGCCGGTGCTGGGCATGGCGCTGAACCGGCTCGACACCGTGTTCAACGAAGTGCGGCGCGTGGCGCGCAACCTGCGCCCCGCCCTGCTCGACGACCTGGGCCTCTACGCCGCGCTCCAGCACCTGGCGCGCGAGATGCAGGGCGGCAGCCGGCTCGAGATCGCGGTGACGCAATCCGGTACGCCGCGCGAACTGGCGGATGAACAGGCCACGGCACTGTTCCGCATCGCGCAAGAAGCGCTGACCAATGTGGAGCGCCACGCCCGTGCGCGGCGCGTGAGCGTGTTGCTGGCGTTCGATGCCGACGCCACGCGCCTGACCGTGCGCGACGATGGCAGCGGCTTCGATGTGGCGCGCATGCAGCTCGACCCGCAGCGCGGCATCGGCCTGCGCAACCTGCGGGAGCGTATCGCCGCGCTGGGCGGGCAGTTCGGCATCGTTTCCGGCGTCGGCGGCACCGAGCTGGTCGCTTCGCTGCCGCTGGCGAAGCCTGCAGCAAAAGCCACTGCAATTTCGCACGATCCCGTTTCCGCAGGACCCTCGCAGTCATGACCCAGTTTCCCGACTTCGCCCCCGGCAGCGCCGACGCACCCGCCCGCGTGCTGCTGATCGACGACCACGCGCTGGTGCGCGACGGCATGCGCATGCACCTGGCGCTGCAGCCGAGGCTGCGCGTGGTAGGCGAGGCCGACGACGGCGAAGCCGCGCTGGCGTGGCTGGACCGTGCCGCTGAAGCCGAGCTGCCGGACCTCGTCATCACCGATATCGGCATGCGCGGCATGGGCGGCATCGCGCTGGCGGCGGCGTTGCACGACCGCTATCCGGAACTGGCGGTGCTGATCGTGTCGATGCACGACAACCTGGAATACGTGCGCCAGGCGGTGCGCGCCGGCGCGCGCGGCTATGTGCTCAAGGACGCGCCGGCTGACGAGCTGATGGCGGCGATCCAGTCGGTGCTGGCCGGGCGTGTGTTCTACAGCGCGCGCATCGCGCGCGGCATGGCCGAGCAAAGCCCTGGCCCGCTCGACGCGCTGACCTGGCGCGAGCGCGACATCCTTGGCTGCATCGGGCGTGGCATGGCCAACAAGGAGATTGCGGTGCAGCTCGGCGTGTCGGTGCGCACGGTGGAAACGCACCGGCTCAACCTGAAGCGCAAGTTGGGGATCGAGGGGCGGGCGGGGTTGGTGAAGTATGCGGTGGAGACGTTGGGGGATAGCGAGGCGGGATAAAAAACGCCCGCCTCCGGAGAGACGGGCGTTGGTTTGCCGACCAAACCTGGCACAGCGTGCCAGCTTTGTCAGCACGGCTGCGAGAGCATCAGCCCTCCAGCCGCTTGCCCAGCGCAACCCGCGTTTCCGCCAGCGCCTGCGGCAGGTTGTGCTTCAGCTGCGTAAACAGCTCGTCATGCAGCGCCAGCTCCTTCTGCCACGCGTCACGGTCGATCGAGGTCACCTGCTCGAACTGCGCCGGCGAGAACTCAACGCCGTTCCAGTTCAGGTCCTCGTAGCGCGGCGTCGTGCCGAACATGTGCTCGGCGCCCTGCCCCTTGCCTTCCACGCGGTCGATCATCCACGACAGCACGCGCATGTTCTCGCCAAAGCCCGGCCACACGAAGTTGCCCTCGGCATCCTTGCGGAACCAGTTGACGCAGTAGATCTTCGGCAGCTTGGCCCCCGACGCTTCCAGCTTCTTGCCCAGTTCCAGCCAGTGGCCGAAGTAATCGCTCATGTTGTAGCCGCAGAACGGCAGCATGGCGAACGGGTCGCGGCGCACCACGCCTTGCTGGCCGGCGGCCGCGGCGGTGGTTTCCGAACCCATGGTGGCGGCCATGTAGACGCCTTCGGTCCAGTTGCGCGCCTCGGTCACCAGCGGCACGGTGGTCGAGCGGCGGCCGCCGAAGATAAACGCATCAATGGGTACGCCGGCCGGGTTGTCCCAGTTATCGTCGATCGACGGGCACTGCGCGGCCGGCGCGGTGAAGCGGGCGTTCGGGTGCGCGGCCTTGGCCCCGGTGGCCTTGGCGATTTCCGGGGTCCAGTCCTTGCCCTGCCAGTCGGCCAGGTGCGCCGGCGCTTCCTTGGTCATGCCCTCCCACCACACGTCGCCGTCGTCGGTCAGCGCCACGTTGGTGAAGATGACGTTTTCCTTAAGCGTCGCCATCGCGTTGAAGTTGGTCTTCTCGCTGGTGCCCGGGGCCACGCCGAAGTAGCCGGCTTCCGGGTTGATCGCGTACAGGCGGCCGTCCTTGCCCGGCTTGATCCAGGCAATGTCGTCGCCGATGGTGGTGACCTTCCAGCCCTCGAAGGCCTTGGGCGGGATCAGCATGGCGAAATTGGTCTTGCCGCAGGCCGAAGGGAATGCGGCGGCAACGTGGTACTTCTTGCCCTCGGGCGAGGTCACGCCCAGGATCAGCATGTGCTCGGCGAGCCAGCCTTCATCGCGGCCCATGGTCGAGGCGATCCGCAGCGCGAAGCACTTCTTGCCCAGCAGCGCATTGCCGCCGTAGCCCGAGCCGAACGACCAGATTTCGCGCGTTTCCGGGAAATGGACGATGTACTTGGTCGGGTTGCACGGCCACGCCACGTCCTTCTCGCCGGCGGCGAGCGGCTTGCCCACGGTGTGCACGCACGGCACGAACTCGCCGTTGCTGCCCAGCACTTCATACACAGCCTTGCCCATGCGCGTCATGATGCGCATGTTCACCGCCACGTACGGCGAATCCGACAGTTCCACGCCGATATGGGCGATCGGCGAGCCCAGCGGGCCCATCGAGAACGGCACCACATACAGCGTGCGGCCGCGCATGGAACCCTCGAACAGGCCGTTCAGCGTCTGGCGCATCTCGGCGGGAGCGGTCCAGTTGTTGGTCGGGCCGGCGTCTTCCTGCTTTTCGGAGCAGATGAAGGTACGGTCTTCCACGCGGGCCACGTCGGAGGGGTCCGACAGGGCCAGGAAAGAGTTCTTGCGCTTGGCCGGGTTCAGGCGCTTCATGGTGCCGGCGGATACCATCTGCTCGCACAGGCGGTCGTATTCTTCCTGCGACCCGTCACACCAGTAGATATTGTCGGGTTTGGTCAGGGCGGCAATTTCCGCGACCCAGGACACCAGCTTCGGGTGCTTGACCCAGGCCGGTGCATTGACTGGCGCCGTGCCTTGCATCGTGGGGTGGTTCATACTGCAACTCCGGTTCGTAAAGGGAAGTAAGGGAATGGGGAAACCTTGCAAAGCCTTGGCCGGCGGGAGGCAAATCCGAGATCGTCACAGGATGTGGGTAACATCAGGCCGTGATATCCGAATCGTCACATCCCGTTACAACTCCGCGGCGACCCGGGTTGTGCAAAGGTCGCGGCGGTCCCTGCGGCTGCGCTAAAGTTGCGCTTCGCCCGCGCAGGGGTGGCTGCGCGCGCCGGGTGGGCTTTGTCCGGATGGGGCAGCGTGACGGGAGCTGGGCTCGACCGACAATCCGCGGCGACACCGGAGCAGGCAAGGATACCACTGGCGCACCCCCCTGTTTTTTGCTGCGCAGCAATTGCCGCGGCCGGCTGGCGCGGCATCCCCGTCGCTCGGCGGGTATCGTTGCGTAGCGCCGGCGAGGGGTATTCAACAATACTGTTGACCGGCGCGCGGCTCCGTTGCCGCGCGCACCAACCGGCACTAAGGCCGGTAGACAACCAGAGTTGCCGATGAAGATTGCCGTACTCGACGATTATCAGGACGCCGTGCGCAAGCTGCCGTGCTTCAGCTTGTTGGAGGGGCACGACGTCAAGGTGTTCAACAACACCGTCAAGGGCGTGGGCCAGCTGGCCGCGCGCCTGTCCGACGTGGAAGCCGTGGTGCTGATCCGCGAACGCACCCGCATCACCCGTCAACTGCTGGAAAAACTGCCCAAGCTGAAGCTGATCAGCCAGACCGGCAAGGTCGGCGCGGGCCCGGGCAGCCATATCGACCTGGATGCGGCCACCGACCGCGGCGTCGCGGTGCTGGAAGGCGTGGGCTCGCCGGTGGCCCCGGCCGAGCTGACCTGGGCGCTGATCATGGCGGCGCAGCGGCGCATCCCGCAGTATGTGGCGAGCCTCAAGCACGGCGCCTGGCAGCAGTCGGGCCTGAAATCGACGACGATGCCGCCCAACTTCGGCCTCGGCCAGGTGCTGCGCGGCCAGACGCTGGGGATCTGGGGCTACGGCAAGATCGGCCGGCTGCTGGCCGGCTATGGCCGTGCCTTCGGCATGAAGGTGCTGGTCTGGGGCCGCGAGGCTTCGCAGGAAGCCGCCCGCGCCGATGGCCTGGGCGTGGCCGGGTCGAAGGAGCAGTTCTTTGCCGACAGCGACGTTTTGTCGCTGCACCTGCGCCTGAACGACGACACCCGCGGCATCGTCAAGCTGACCGACCTGACGCGGATGAAGCCCACCGCGCTCTTCGTCAACACCAGCCGCGCGGAGCTGCTGGAAGAGAACGCGCTGGTTACCGCGCTGAACCGGGGCCGGCCCGGCATGGCAGCGGTCGACGTGTTCGAGTCCGAGCCGATCCTGCAGGGCCACGCGCTGCTGCGCATGGAAAACTGTATCTGCACGCCGCACCTGGGCTATGTGGAGCGTGACAGCTATGAGCTGTACTTCCGCACGGCGTTCCAGAACATCCTGGATGTGCTGGGCGGCAAGCACGACTGCATCGTCAATCCCAAGGCGCTGACGCCGGCACTGTCGCGCTGAGTTGTTGCGGCCGGATTGCCGCGAGGTAACCTCGCCATGAGGCCCTGTTCGCCCCTGTTCCGCGATGCGGGACAGGGGCGTTTCACATCTGGGTAGCCATTTCCGGGGGAAAACGCGAACGCCGCGAAACCGCTACACTCGGGACTTCCCTCACCGCCCGGCCGCCCTGGCCCGCGGCAGCCCAGACAACAACAAGGCGCCTGCGCGCTGAACACCTCCCCAAGGCCGGCATGGACCCCAGGCTAGTGACGCTCTGCGTCGGCAATTTCGTCATTGGCACCGGTGCGATGATCGTTACCGGCATGTTGAACGACATTGCCGGCGATTTCGGCCTCGGCGCGGCCAGTGCTGGCCAGCTGGTGTCCGTGTTCGCGCTGGCGACCTGTGTCGGCGCGCCGCTGTTCGCCACGCTGGGCTCGCGCATCGACCGTCGGCTGCTGCTGGCCGGATCGCTGTTGATCTACGCGGTCATGCACCTCGCCGCGGCGTTCGCTCCCAGCTTCGCGGCACTGATGGCGATCCGCTTCCTGACGGCCATCGGCGCGGCCATCTACACTCCCCAGACCGCGGCCACGCTGCCGCTGCTGGTCAATGCGCAGACGCGCGGGCGCGCCATCAGCTTTGTCTTCCTCGGCTGGAGCATCGCCAGCGTGGTGGGCGTGCCGCTGGGCACCTGGATCTCTTCCACGCTGGGCTGGCGCGTCAGCATGGCGCTGGTGGGCGTCCTGGCCCTGCTGGTGTCGGCGGCGGTGTGGCGCGCGCTGCCGCGCGGGCTGTATGTGCCGCCGGTCGGGCGCGAGGCCTGGGGCGCGGTGCTGCGCCACAAGCCGATCATGCTGGTGGTGCTGACCACCATGATCTCGTCGGCCGGCATGTTTACGGTGTTTACCTATATCGCCCCCCTGCTGCGCGACCAGTACGGCATCAGCGGCGGCACGCTCAGCCTGATGTTCCTGGCCTACGGCGCCTGCGGCGTGTTCGGCAACGCCGTGGCCGCGTCGCGCATGGACCGGGTCACGCCGAGCCGGATCGTGCAGGTCACGCTGCTGACCTCGATCACCGCCATGGTGCTGTGGCCGCTGGCCGGGCTGGGCGGCGTGGCGCTGGTGCTGCTGTTCATGCTGTGGGGCGTGGGCGGGTTTGCCACCAACAGCGCGCAGCAGGCGCGCCTGGTGCTGCTGGCGCCGGAGCGGGCCTCGGTATCGATCTCGCTCAATTCCTCGTCGATCTACCTGGGCCAGGCGGCCGGCGCCATGACCGGTGCCGCGATCTACACCCTGGCGGGGGCGGATTCGCTGCACTGGGGCGCGGCGGCGCTGATGCTGGCGGCGCTGGCGGTGTCGCAGCGTGCCCGCGCGCTCGGCTGCCAGGAACAGCGCCAGCAGGCGCCGCAGCAGGCCTGATCCCCAGGCGGTGCGGGCCCGACGGCCGCGCCGCCAGCCTGCCACAAGCGCGCCAGCCCTTGCCACCGCGTCTGGTGAGGCACCGCACCAAGCCTTTTTCCACAGCGTTATCCGCCCGTTATCCTCAGGGATATCCGCAGCTTATCCACATCCCTTTCCACAACCACCGAAGCGGGGGCTCACGTGAGCGATTCCAGACCCTGGCAGGCCCGTGCACGCGTGCTGGCGGTGAGCCTGGGCAAGGCCATCCCGCTGGTGGTGGCGGGCGCGGGCACCGAGGCGGTGGTGCTCTCCGGCATTCGCAAGCACCCGGTCAGCACGCTGCTGCACCCGATCTGCGTACAGGTGCTGGCGCTGGGCATGGCCGGCGACGAGCAGGCCGACCTGACCGTGCACGGCGGCCGGGACAAGGCGGTCTACGCCTATCCGGCCGAGCACTACCCCTGGTGGAACGCGCGCCGCCGCGCCTGCTCGCAGCCGGAGTCGGGCCAGCCGCTGCCCTATGGCGCGCTGGGCGAAAACCTGACGCTGGAAGGGTTGGTCGAGGCGGACCTGTGGGTCGGCGACCTGCTGCGCGTGGGCACCGCACTGCTGCGGGTGGAATCGCCGCGCCAGCCCTGCTACAAGTTCAACGCGGCCATGGCTTACCGCCATGCGGTGCGGGACATGGTCCAGAGCGGTTACACGGGCGTTTACCTCAGCGTGGTGCGGGCGGGTTCAGTTCGCGCCGGCGATGCCGTCATTGTGCAGGCCGGGCCACGCGAACTCTCGGTCGACAGCGTCAATCAGTGGCGCCGCGATGGCCGGCGGCAGCTTTTCTGATAATGTTTGTCTAACCATACAAGCGCCCCGCTACACACATCCCCGGCCTCCTCCGTGGTCCGGACGGCGTTTGCTGGCGCCGTCCCGTCACCCGACCCTTGCAGGTCCTGTAACGGACTGTAATACGCGGCGCTGGCCCCGGGCGGCGAAGCGCGGTACTAGTAGAGTCTTTGCGCAACACGCACCGGCGGCATGTCATGACAACAAGCCGGGCGGGTCACGGGGAGTGGCGCGAAGTCGGGTGCAGAGGGTCCACAAAACATGAAAACTGACAGGATCGACCAGCCCAAGGGCTTCGTCGACAGCAACTGGAGTGCGGCTGCCGGGACCGGGCGCGGCCGTGTATCGCCGTGGGGGATGGTGGCCGTGGTGCTGGTGATAGCCGGCCTTGGCTGGCTGGCCTGGCGCACCTGGCTCGCGCCCAAGCCGGAGCCCAAGGCGCCTGCCGCCGTGGTGGTGTCCACCGCGCGGGTGCAGCAGGGCGACGTGCCGCTGCAGGTCTCGGCCAACGGCAATGTCACCGCGTTATCCACGGTTGACGTGCGCCCGCAGGTATCCAGCACGGTGCGCACGGTGCATATCAAGGAAGGCCAGACGGTCAGGCCGGGCGACCTGCTGTTCTCGCTCGACACCCGCATGGACGAGGCCAACCTGGCCAAGGCCCAGGCCCAGCTGCTGAAGGATCAGGCCGACCTGGCCGATGCCCGTCGCACGCTGGCGCGCAGCCAGGAGCTGCTCGAGCGCAACTTCATTTCGAAGAGCGCGGTCGACACCGCCCAGGCCAAGGTCGACGGCTTTGCCGCCACCGTGCGCGCCGACCAGGCCGCGATCGAAGCCAGCCGCGTGGCGATCAGCTACGGCGTGATCCGCGCCACCATCAGCGGGCGCACCGGCGTGATCAACGCCTTCCCGGGCTCGCTGGTGATGCCCGGCAGCACCGTGCCGATGGTCACCGTCGCCCAAGTGCAGCCGATCGCCGTGACCTTCACCCTGCCCGAGCGGCAACTGGCCGCGCTGCGCGAAGCAATGCGGGCCGGCCCGGTGCAGGTCACCGCGCAGCCCAACGACGGCAGCAAGACCCCGGTGACCGGCAAGATCACCTTTGTGGATAACACCGTCGATCCGCAATATGGCACCATCCGCGTCAAGGCGCAGTTCGACAATGACGAGCAGCGGCTGTGGCCCGGCACCTACGCCACTGTGAGCGCCGTGGTGCAGACCCTGAAGGGCGCGCTGTCGGTGCCGCCGCAGGCGGTGGTGACCGGACCCGAAGGCCGCTTCGTCTACGTGGTCCAGCCCGACAGCAAGGTCGCGCGCGTGCCGGTGCAGGTGGTGACCACCACCGCCGCCGCCGCCGTGGTCGAGGGCGTGCAGCCCGGGGCCCGCGTGGTGGTGGAAGGCACGCAGAACCTGCGCCCCGGCGCGCTGGTGCGCGAGGCGCCCGCCGCAGGGGCGTCGGCCGCCGCCGCGTCCCGCACGGCCAACGGCGCAGCGGGGCACTGAGCCATGACGCTCTCGGAACTCTGTATCCGCCGTCCGGTGATGACGGTGCTGCTGTGCCTGGCCGTGGTGGTCACCGGCATCGTGCTGTACCCGACCATCCCGATCGCCGCGCTGCCCAGCTTCAACTCGCCGGTGATCCAGGTCACCGCGACGCTGCCCGGCGCCAGCCCGGAGACCATGGCCGCATCGGTCGCCACGCAGCTGGAAAAGCAGTTCGCGACCATCCCCGGCGTGACGGTGATCAGCTCGCAGAACACGCTCGGCAACTCCAGCATCACCATCGAATTCAACAACGACCGCGATATCGACGACGCGGCCGTGGACGTGCAGGCGGCGCTGTTCCGCGCGCAGCGTTCGCTGCCGATCGAGATGACCGTCCCGCCGTCGTACCGCAAGGTCAATCCGGCCGACGCGCCCGTGCTGCTGCTGGCGATCAATTCCCCGGCAATGAGCCTGGCGGACCTGAATGCCTTCGGCGACAACCTGATCTCGCCCACGCTGGCCACGCTGCCGGGCGTGGCGCAGGTGCAGATCTTCGGGCAGAAGCGCTTTGCCGTGCGCGTGCGCGCCCACCCCGACGCGCTCGCCGCGCGCGGCCTGACGCTGGATGAGTTGGCCACGGCGCTGAATCGCGCCAACGCCAATACGCCGGTGGGCACGCTCGACAGCGCGCGCCAGACCCTGACCATCCAGGCCAACCGGCAGCTGACCAGCGCCGACGCCTTCCGCAACATCATCGTCGCCAGCCAGCCCAACGGCGCGCTGGTGCGGCTCTCTGACGTGGCCGAGGTCGAGGACAGCGTCGAGACCATCAAGACCGGCAGCTGGCTCAACAACGAGCGCTCGATCGTGCTGGCCGTGCTGCGCCAGCCCGACGCCAACACCGTGGCGGTGGTCGATTCGATCAACGCCGCCCTGCCCCGCCTGATCCACCAGATGCCGGGCTCGGTCAGCGTGTCGGTGGTCAACGACCGCTCGCGCTCGATCCGCGAATCGATCCACGACGTGCAGTTCACGCTGGCGCTGACCGTGGCGCTGGTGGTGATGGTGATCTTCCTGTTCCTGCGCCGTGCCGCGGCCACGCTGATCCCCACCGTGTCACTGCCGATCTCGCTGATCGGCACGGTGGCGCTGATGAAGGCCTTCGGCTACAGCCTGGACAACGTCTCGCTGCTGGCGATCACGCTCGCCGTGGGCCTGGTGGTTGACGATGCCATCGTGATGCTCGAGAACATCGTGCGCCATATCGAGGAAGGCGTGCCGCCGCTGAAGGCCGCGCTGGTGGGCTCGCGCGAGATGGGCTTCACCATCCTGTCGATCTCGATTTCGCTGGTGGCGGTGTTTATCCCGATCTTCTTCATGCCGGGCGTGATCGGGCTGTTGTTCCATGAATTTGCCGCGGTGGTGTCGCTGGCGATCCTGGTGTCGGCGCTGGTGTCGCTGACGCTGATCCCGATGCTGTGTGCGCGTTTCCTGTCGGCCGAGAACGTGCCGGTGGATGAATCGCACCATGCCTACGGCGACCACGCGTCGGCGCAGCCTGCCATCGTGCAGAAGCAGACCTTCGGCATGCGCTCCACGCAGTGGTTCGAGAACCTGTTCGAGTTCACGCTGCACCGATATGCGCGCGGGCTGGACTGGTGCCTCGCGCACCGCCGCACGGTACTGGCGGTCGCAGGGCTGACCTTCGTGCTGACCGCGGTGCTGTTCATCACCATCCCCAAGGGCTTCTTCCCCGAGGAAGACATCGGCCAGATCCGCGTCAACGCGGAAGGTCCGCAGGACATTTCCTTCGACGCCATGGCCGAGCGCCTGCGCGACGCCGCCGAGCGCATGCGCGCCAACCCGGCGGTGAAGAGCATCGTGGTCGCCATCGGCGGCGGCCCGTCGCCAGCGATCAACACCGGCCGCATGTTCGTCGAGCTCAAGCCGCGCGGCGATCGCGACGCCATGCCCAAGGTGATCGAGTCGCTGCGACGCGACGTCGCCGGCGTGCCCGGCCTGGCGGTCTACTTTGCGCCGGTGCAGAACCTCCAGCTCGGCGGGCGCCAGAGCAAGAGCCGCTACCAGTACACGCTGCAGAGCGTGAAGGCCGGCCAGCTGCAGAACTTCTCCGACCAGCTGATGGCGAAGATGCGCGCCGACCCGATCTTCCGCGACGTCACCAGCGATTCGCAGCAGTCGGGCCTGGAGGCGCACCTGTCGATCGACCGCGACAAGGCCAATGCGCTCGGCGTGCAGATGCAGGACGTGCGCACCGCGCTGTATTCCGCGTTCGGCGAGCGGCAGGTGTCGACCATCTATACGCCGATCGACAACTACTACGTGATCCTGCAGGCGGCCGATATCGACCGCGTCGACGAGACCGCGTTCGCCAAGCTCTACGTGCGCAGCAAGACCGGCCAGATGGTGCCGATCTCCGCCTTCGCCACCACCGAGCGCCGGGTCGGGCCAATCGCGGTCAACCACCAGGGGCAGCTGCCTTCGGTGACGGTGTCGTTCAACCTGGCACCGGGCGCGGCGCTGGGCGATGCGTCGTCGCGCATCGACCGCTACCGGCAGGAGATCGCCATGCCGACCTCGATCTTCACCAGCTGGGGCGGTGACGCGGCGGTGTTCCAGTCGTCGCAGGCCACGCAGATCGTGCTGCTGGTGGCGGCCATCGCGGTGATCTATACGCTGCTGGGCGTGCTGTACGAGAGCTATATCCACCCGCTGACGATCCTGGCAGGTTTGCCCTCGGCGGCGGTGGGCGCGTTGCTGACGCTGTTTATCTTCAATGTCGAGCTGTCGCTGATCGCAGTGATCGGCGTGCTGATGCTGATCGGCATCGTCAAGAAGAACGCGATCATGATGATCGACTTCGCGCTGGCGGCGCAGCGCGAGCAAGGCATGACGCCGGCAAAGGCGATCCGGCAGGCGTGCCTGCTGCGGTTCAGGCCGATCATGATGACGACTTTTGCGGCGGTGATGGGGGCGTTGCCGCTGGCGCTGGGCCTTGGTGCCGGCGCCGAGTTGCGGCAGCCGCTGGGCCTGGCCGTGGTGGGCGGCCTCCTGTTCTCGCAGGTGATCACGCTGTTCATCACGCCGGTGATCTACCTGGCGCTGGACCGGTTCTCCGGCACCGGGCCGTTGCAGATCGATTCGGAAGGCAACAAGCTGCCGGAGAAGGCGCCGGGCGAGACGGTGCATCAGCGCTGAGGCCTGCTGCGTCCTGCCCGCTGCGGGTTTGTTCCCCTTTCCCGCTTGCGGGAGAAGGGCGCGTTTGCAAGGGTCGCTGATGAAGTGGCTGGCCGAAGCGGTGAAAGTCGCCGCCGCGCAGCCGGAGCCCGACAACGTGGTCGCCGCCAACACGCGCGCCGTGCGCGAACGGCTGGCGAAGCTCAACGTCCCTGCCGATCGCCTCGATGCCTTGGCGGTCACGCGCATCTTCGCCAGCGAATCGGGCAACTACGGCACCGGCCTGAACGACGCCACCATGGCCACCGATACCTTCGGCAGCGGGAGAGAAGCCGATGCGAAGCTCTACCTCGCGCGCATGCAGTACGCCTACGGCCCCGACGAACAGCACTGGGGCGAGGCGCTGCCGCAGGTCAACCTCTATGCCGAGAACCTGAAGGGCGTCGATGCCGCGCTGCTGGCGCGCAGCGCCAACCTGTACGGTATGCTGACCACCGACGATCCCTTCCAGTACCTGGGCGGTATCGGCCTGGCAGTGCGGTACCTGACCGGCAAGGCGCCGGAGCTGTTGATCTCCAACCTGCGCGATGCGAACAACGCGCGCACCGAGACCGCCACCGGCTTCCTTGCCAGCGAACTGCGCACGCGCTACTTCCATTCCTCGACACCGTCAACCTGATCGACGTGTTCCTGGTGGTGATCGCCGCGCTGTTGGTGGCGATCGCGCAGAATCCGGCCAACCCGTTCACGCATGACGACTTGACATCCTCCCCGACCTGAAGGCCGGAGATTCCTACGGCGCTCAGACGCGGCATTGAGCCGCCCCTGAGTCGCTTCGGTGGGTTCCTGATGCTGACGCCGCTACCGCAGCGTTCACTTCACAGGCTAACCGGGCGTGTCCCGCCCTTAGAACATTGATCGCGCCGACCACATCGGCATTTTCCTCGAAACCGCATTCCACGCACTCGAACCGGGCTTGCGTCTGGCGGTTGTCTGCCGAGACATGGCCGCAGCACGGACAGGTGCGGCTCGTGTTCTGCGGTGGCACGGCGATGAGATAGCCACCGTTCCAAGCCAGCTTGTAGTCCAGTTGGCGGCGGAACTCGAACCAGCCTTGATCGAGGATGGCTTTGTTCAGGCCGGACTTGGCCTGAACCTGCTTACCCGGCTGTTCGGTGCTGCCTGCCGCCGACCTGGACATATTCCGTACCTGCAAGTCCTCGATACACACCATCGCGTGGTTTTGGCTGATCGTGGTGGAGCACTTGTGGAGGTAGTCGCGGCGGGCATTGCCGATGCGGGAATGGATGCGCTGGACGCGGGCTTTCGCCTTCTTCCAGTTGCTGCTGAACTTCTTCTTGCGGCTCATCGCCTGCTGCGCTTTGCGCAGCGCGGCCTCTTGCCGCTTGAAACAATTGAGCGGGGCGTAGAACGTCCCGTCCGAAAGCGTGGCGAACCGGGCAACACCCATGTCGATGCCAACCGCGCTCGCGGCCTGTGCCACCGGCTGTTCGACCTCACGCTCGGTCTGGATCGACACGAACCACTTGCCGCAGGACTGCCTGACTGTGACGTTCTTCACCACCCCCAGCACCTTCCGGCTGTTGCGGTATCGTAGCCAGCCCAGCTTGGGCAAAAACAGGCGGCTGCTGGCCTGGTCGAGCTTGATTTGCTTGGGGTCGGGATAGCGGAAACTGTCGCCCTGGCCCTTCTTCTTGAAGCGCGGAAAGTCGGCCCGCTTGGCAAAGAAGTTGCCGTAGGCCCGCTCCAAATCTTTGAGCGTCTGTTGCAGCGGATGAACCGGCGCATCGGCCAGCCATGCGGTTTCCGTGCTGTTGCGCCACTCGGTGAGCAGCTTGCACAGTCCGGCGTAGCCGTGCTTCTTCTCGCCTTGCTCGTAACGAGCCTTCTGCAACGCCAGTGCCTTGTTGAAGACGAACCGGCACGAACCAGAAAAGCGACGCATGTTGCGTTGCTGCTCGCCGGTCGGCATCAGTTCGTACTTGTAGGCTTGAAGTCGCTGCATGGCTCAATCATACTCTTGGCCTATGAGCGATGACAACGATATTAGACACGGAAGACACTGTGTTTTCAAGATGCACGTCCATTTGGTCTTCGTGGCGAAATACCGCCGCAGAGTGTTCGACGGCGACGCCATCAAACGGCTGCACGCCATCTTCGACAAGGTATGCGCCGACTTCGAGGCGAACTTGATCGAGATGGACGGCGAGGACGATCACGTTCACCTGCTGGTGGAGTACCCGCCAAAGGTCGCGGTGTCGAATCTGGTGAACAGCCTCAAGGGCGTGTCCAGCCGCCTGCTGCGCAAGGAAAGACCCGACATCCAGAAACGCTACTGGAAGGGCGTGCTGTGGTCGCCTTCCTACTTCGCATCATCCTGTGGCGGCGCACCGATCGCCATCGTGCGCCAGTACATCGAACAACAGCAGACCCCACACTGAAAAACCAACAGCAAGGACGGCTACGCCGTCCGCGCTATCCTTCCCCACCATGAGTGGCGGGGCTTGCCGCGCACTGGGTCACCATCATCACCAACCCGGGCAAGCCGAACATGGAGATCGTGTCGCGCCAGGGCGAGAAGGTGGTGCGCTACCAGGCCAGCGGGCAGGTCGGCAGCGGCGACGGCATCAAGGCCGGGGTGGCGTACCGGTTGAAGGACGGGTCGATGGTGTATGTGCCGGAGCAACCGGGACAGCAGGCCGCCGCCCCGACGACTCAGACGAAATAAGGAGCTGCGTGATGTCATTCCGTTTGCGCGTTATGGGCATGCTTGCCGCCACCGTCACCGTGCTCGCCGCCGGCTGCGCATCCACGGCGCCCGCGCCCGACGCCGTCAGCGCCGCCTTCACCGGCAAGTCCTATGTGCTGCTGGGCGAAGTCCACGACAACGCCGCGGCGCAGCAGCAGCGGCTGGCTGCCCTCAAGCGCGCCGTCGAGCTGGGCTGGCGCCCCGCCATCGCCATGGAGCAGTTTGACCGCGAGCGCCAGGCCGATATCGAGCGCGCCCGCCGCGAGCGCCCGCGCGACGCCGACTACTTGATCGCCCAGGCTGGCGGCGGCGCCTGGCAATGGCCGCTGTACCGCCCGGTGGTGGCGCTGGCGCTGCAGTACGACCTGCCGCTGGTGGCCGCCAACCTGTCGCGGGCCGATGCGGGCAAGATCGTGCGCGGCGGGCTGGACGGGCTCTTCTCGGCGGACGAGCGCAGGCAGCTCGGCCTGGACGGCGCACTGCCACCCGACCTCGTTTCAGCACAGACCGCGGTGCTGGATCGCGGCCACTGTGGCAACTTCCCCAAGGCCATGCTGCCCGGCATGCTGTCGGCGCAGGCGGCGCGCGATGCGGTAATGGCGCAGGTGTTGCGTCCCCATGCGCAGCGCGGCGCGGTGCTCGTCGCCGGCAACGGGCATGTGCGGCGCGATATCGGCGTGCCGCGCTGGCTGGCGGCGGATGCGGGCAAGGTGCTCAGCGTGGGGTATGTGGAAAGCCCGCCGGGGGATTGGGAATTCGATATGGCGGTGGTGGTGCCGGCGGTGGCGCGGAAGGATCCGTGTTTGCAGGCGAAGCCGGCGGGGTAATTGGGCGCGCCGGCGGGCACCCGGCGACCGCGCCTGTCACCCGCAAAGCCAAGCCAGGCCTCGCTATCCACGTAAACCCCGACCCCTTCTCCCCCCTTTTGACAGCCTTTTGACAGTTTCCACGTCCTAGAATCCGCCCCATGACCGGTAACCCCGGTCTGATGTTCACCAAAAGTCCAAGAACAGTTCCGGCCACGCCCCGCCGCGCCGGACAGGAGACAACAACCGGCACTGCGCCCTTCTCGCGCAGCCGCCTCGCTGTGTTCCCGTCCGCTTGCAACGCACTGGCTGCCGCCGGAATCCCCGGGTCGGATCGCGGCTGCCAGCCGGCTGCCATGGCGATCACCGGTACTACCAAGGAGACCGCTATGCGTCGTTCGATTTCCCGATTGGCCCATGCCGTGATGGCATCGGCTGCCGTTGCCGCCACCGTTGCCGCCGCGCCCGCCTTTGCGCTGGACAGCGTCAAGTTCATGATCGGCGCCAATCCCGGCGGCGGCTATGACCAGACCGGCCGTTCGCTGGGCGCGGCCATGATCGCCGCGGGCCAGGCCAAGACCGCTTCATACGACAACAAGGGCGGCGCCGGCGGCACCATCGGCCTGACCCAGTTCGTCAACACCGACAAGGGCAATCCCAATGCGCTGATGGTGGTGGGCGCGGTGATGGTCGGCGCGATCGAGACCAACAAGCCGCCGGTCACGCTGAAGAACGCCACGCCGATCGCGCGCCTGTTTGCCGACACCATGGTCATCACCGTGCCGGCCAGCTCGCCGATCAAGTCGATCAAGGACCTGACCACGCAGCTCAAGGCCAACCCGGGCAGCGTCAGCTGGGGCGGCGGCTCCAAGGGTTCGATCGACCACATCCTGGCCGGCCTGGTCGCCAAGGAAAGCGGCGTCGACCCGAAGAAGATCAACTACGTGCCCTTCCAGGGCGGCGGCGAAGCCTCGGCCTCGATCATGGGCGGCCACGTGACGGTCGGCATCGCGGGCGTGTCCGAGTTCCTGCCCTTTATCAAGAGCGGCAAGATGCGCGCGCTGGCGGTGACCTCCAAGGACCGCACCGCCGACATCCCGACCCTGAAGGAACAGGGCGTCAACGTCGAGATCTACAACTGGCGCGGCGTGTATGGCGCACCCGGCATCAGCGCCGACCAGCGCAAGGCCATGATCGACGCCGTGGTCAAGGCCACCGAGAGCAAGGCCTGGAAGGACACGCTGCAGAAGAATGACTGGACGCCGTTCCTGCTGACCGGCGACGAGTTCGGCAAGTTCGTCGACAGCGAATCGGCCCGCCTGGGCGGCACGCTGCGCGAGCTGGGCGTCGCCAAGTAAGACCAGCGGGCGCGCTGACGCCGGCGCGTCCGCCCTGGCAGCACCCTGCAATACCGTACCAACCGCATCCACTGCTTTACCTGTCGTGCCTGCCAACCCCGCCGGCTGATCCCGGCGGCAGGAAGAACGGCGCGGGGCCCGGTGTCCACCTGCGATACCGACGACTACAACCATATGTCACCGGGCCCCGCAGCCGCGCGGGCAATATAAAGCCAGCGTCGCGGACGCCAGCGCCCTTCGCTGGCGACAAAGGCCAAGGAGTCTCCATGAAACCCTCGCACCTTGCCATCGGCGTTGCCGTCCTGGCGCTCTCGCTGTTCTTCTTCCTCGGCCTCGCCGGCATTTCCGGTGAGGAGGGCTATGCCGGCCTGTCGCCGCGCTTCGTGCCCACGCTGGTCGCCATCGGCCTGGCCGTGTGCGGCGCGCTGCTGACCTGGCAGGGCGTGCGCGGCGGCTTCCGCAACATGCCGGAGGAAGATGCCGAGCTGCCCAATGCCCCGCACAACTTCAAGGGCTTCCTGTGGGTGGCGGCCGGCCTGCTGCTGAACATGGCGCTGATCGGCACGCTCGGCTTCGTGTTTTCCTCCACGCTGCTGATGGTGTGCGTGGCACGCGGCTACGGCAGCCGCCGCATCGTGCGCGACGCGCTGATCGGCCTGTGCATCACGGTGCCGATGTGGGCGCTGTTTGAATTCCTGCTCGGCATCAACCTGCCGCTGCTGCCCATCGCCGGCTTCTGAGCCTGCTCGCCCGTCCAGCAAGGAGTCTTCGAATGGATACCCTGAACCAGCTGATGCACGGCTTTGCCGTCGCGATCACGCCGATCAACCTGATGTGGGCCCTGGTGGGCTGCTTCCTCGGTACCGCCATCGGCGTGCTGCCGGGCATCGGCCCCGCCCTGACGGTGGCGATGCTGCTGCCGCTGACCGCCAAGGTGGAGCCCACCGCCGCGCTGATCATGTTCGCCGGCATCTACTACGGCGCGATGTACGGCGGCTCGACCACCTCGATCCTGATGAACACGCCGGGCGAGTCTTCCACCATGGTGACAGCCATGGAAGGCAACCTGATGGCCAAGAACGGCCGCGCCGGCCCGGCGCTGGCCACCGCGGCGATCGGCTCGTTCGTGGCCGGCACCATCGCCACCGTGCTGCTGTCGATGTTCGCGCCGGTGGCGGCCGACGTGGCGCTGCAGTTTGGTCCGGGCGAGTACTTCATGATCATGCTGCTGGCCTTCACCACCGTCTCGGCGGTGCTGGGTTCGTCGCTGCTGCGCGGCATGACCGCCCTGTTCCTGGGCCTGGGCATCGGCCTGATCGGCATGGATTCGCTGTCGGGCCAGACGCGCTACTCGATGAACGTGCAGGAGCTGTACGACGGCATCGACATCGTGGTCGTCGCCGTGGGCCTGTTCGCCGTGGGCGAGGCGCTGTTCAACGCCTTCTTCCCGCAGCCGGAGGGCACCTTCAACAAGCTCAGTTCGATCCACATGAACAAGTCGGACTGGAAGCGCTCGATCCCGGCGTGGATCCGCGGCACCATCATCGGCTTCCCGTTCGGGCTGATCCCCGCCGGCGGCGCCGAGATCCCGACCTTCCTGTCGTACGCGTCCGAGAAGAAGCTGTCGAACCACAAGGAAGAGTTCGGCAAGGTCGGCGCGATCGAAGGCGTGGCCGGCCCCGAGGCCGCCAACAACGCCGCCGTGACCGCGACGCTGGCGCCGCTGCTGACGCTGGGCATCCCCACCTCCAACACCACCGCGATCCTGCTGGCCGCGTTCCAGAACTACAACCTGCAGCCGGGCCCGATGCTGTTCCAGACCTCGGGCGACCTGGTGTGGGGCCTGCTGGCTTCGCTGTATATCGGCAACGTGATGCTGCTGGTGCTGAACCTGCCGGCGATCGGCCTGTGGGTGCGCATGCTGCGCGTGCCCACGCCGCTGCTGTACGGCGGCATCCTGATCTTCGCGGGCCTGGGCGCCTATGGCATCCGCCAGTCGTGGTTTGACCTGCTGCTGCTGTTCGTGATCGGCCTGCTGGGCATGGTGATGCGCCGTTTCGACTTCCCGACCGCGCCGGTGATCGTCGGCATGATCCTGGGGCCGATGGCCGAGAAGCAGCTGCGCAACGCGTTGTCGATCGGCCAGGGCGACTGGACCCTGTTCCTGCGCCAGCCGATCTCGGCCAGCATCCTGGCGCTGACCGTGGCCGTGGTGGTGATCCCGCGACTGCTGCGCTGGCATGCGTTACGCAGCACCGCGCACGCGCAGGCTGACAACGCGGCCTGATGCGCGTTAGCATGCGGTAGTTCCTGAGGCCCGACGCCCTGGCGTCGGGCCTCTTGTCTTTCTCTCTTGCGTTTCATCGTCAAGAACAACAAGCCGCCGGTGCCCCCGCGCCAGGCCGCTGACCAATGAGTCTTTCCACCAACCGCTGGCTGTCCGCGGTGCCCACGCTGGCACTGGGGCTGGCCGCCGCGCTGCTCTGCAGCCTGCTGCATACCCCACTGCCGTGGATGATCGGCCCGCTGCTGGCCGTGGCCGCCGCGCGCATGGCCGGGGCCGACCTGCGTGCGCCGTCGCAGGCGCGCAATGCGGGCCAGTGGGTGATCGGCGCGTCGCTCGGGCTCTATTTCACGCCCGATGTGGTGGCGCGGCTGGTGGAGTTCCTGCCCTACATCATTGCCGGCTCGCTGTTCGCGCTGGTGCTGGGCGCGGGCGGCGCGGTGATGCTGCAGCGGACCACCGGGGTGGCGTTCAAGACCGCGTTCTTCTCCACCGCCATTGGCGGCGCCTCCGAGATGGCCAACCTGGCCGAGCGCAACGGTGCGCGCATCGACCAGGTGGCGGCGGCGCATTCGCTGCGGGTGCTGATGGTGGTGGTGACGGTGCCGGCGATCCTCCAGTACGGCGGCATCCACGGGCTCGATCCCTATATCCCTGGCCCGCGCGTGGTCAGCGCGCCGGGGCTGCTGGCGCTGATCGCGATCACGCTGGGCGTGGCGCTGCTGATGCAGCGGCTGAACATGCCCAACCCGTTCGTGATCGGCACGCTGCTGGCGGCGGCGGTGCTGACCGCGTCCGGCGTCGAGCTGTCAGCCATTCCCACCTGGATGAGCCGTGCGGGCCAGTTGCTGATCGGTGTGTCGCTGGGCGTGCGCTTCTCGCGCGAGTTCCTGCATACCGCGCCGCGCTTCCTGTCGGGCGTGGCGCTCTACACACTGGTGGCGCTGGCGGTGTCGGCGCTGTTCGGCTGGGGGCTGTCCGCGCTGTCCGGCGCGCACCCGGCCACGGTGATCCTCGGTACCACGCCGGGCGGCATCGCCGAGATGTGCATCACCGCCAAGGTGCTGGAGCTGGGCGTGCCGCTGGTGACGGCCTTCCATGTGATCCGGATGGCCTTCGTGGTGCTGGCCACCGGGCCCCTGTATCATTGCCTCAAACATCGCGTCGCGCCGGAGGAGACAGAGTAGAGGTCCGCCACAGGACAGCTACGGTGCGGCCAGCCAGAACAAGGACTGCCAATGCCTGAAGCCGTTGTAGCCACGCCAGCGCAGCTGACCCTTGCCGACATCGATGCCACGCTGGAGCGCGTGCTGGCCCCCTGGGTACGCCAGCTCGGCCTGCGTGCCGAAGCCGTCGATGCGCAAGGCGTAACACTGCGCCTGCCCTTCAGCGAATCGTTTCGCCATGCAGGCGGCGTGGTCTGCGGCCAGGTGCTGATGTCGGCGGCCGATACCGCGATGATCGTCGCGGTCGCCAGTGCGCTCGGCGCCTTCCGCCCGATGACCACGGTCTCGCTGACCACCAACTTCATGCGCCCGGTGATCGATGGCGACGTGCTGGTACGCGCCAACGTGCTGCGCCTGGGCAAGACCGTGGTGTTCGGCGAGCTCGAACTGACCGGCAAGGACGGCAAGCTGGCGGTGCAGGCCACCACCACCTACGCCCTGCTCTGAGCACCGCGCCTTCCAGATCGCGATGCGCTCCGGCCACGCCAATCCCTTCGACCAGGTCGTCTTCGCCGGCGGCGGCAACCGCTGCTGGTGGCAGGCGGGCTGGTGGGACACGGTCGCGCCCGAGTTGCAGCTGCGCCCGCGCGTGATCGCCGGCATCTCGGCCGGGGCCGCCACGGCATGCATGGTCTATGCGCACGACTCGCACCAGACCATGGACTACTACCGCGAGGTGCTGTCCAACAACCGCCGCAATGCCTACTGGGGCAACCTGCTGCGCAACGAGCGCGTGTTCCCGCACTACGGCATCTACCGCACCGCGCTGCTGACGATCTTTGCCGACGGGCGCCTGGCGCACCTGCAGCAGGCGCCTGAAATCCGCATCGGCGTGGCCCATATCCCGCGCTGGAGCGGCCCGCGCCAGGCGGTGGCGGCGGGGCTGCTGGCGTACAACATCGACAAGCATGTGCTCAAGACGCTGCATCCGCGGCTGGGGCGCAAGCTTGGTTTCCGGTCGGAGTTCGTGCGCGCACAGGACTGCGGCTCGCCCGAGCAGCTGGCCGACCTGCTGCTGCAGTCGTCCTCCACGCCGCCGTTCACGCCGGTGCTGCGCCGCGACGGCCGCCCGGTGCTCGACGGCGGGCTGGTGGACAACGTGCCGGTGGACGCGCTCGACGCCGCGCCGGGCAATGTGCTGGTGCTGGTCACGCGGCTGTATCCGCGCCCGCGCCATTTCGTACTCGAGCAAGGCGGCCAGCGCCGCCTGTACCTGCAGCCCTCGCAGCGCGTGCCGATCTCGAGCTGGGACTACACCCGGCCCGATGCCATGACGCACGCCTACGAGCTCGGCCGCCTCGACGGGGAAACCTTCCTGCGCGAGTGGCCGTCAATCCTGAATACCGAATTGCGGCCGGCTGCCTAGCTTCGTGGCGTGGCGCCGGCCAGATCGTTGTCGATGCGGCCCGCGTGCCGCGACAGGAGGCATGGATGACTAAGCGCCAGACAACCCCCGCGGGGACCAGGGAGCCGCGGCGTGCCCGCGAGGTCAGCGCGGCGCCGCCGGTGGAGCAGGTGCCGCGTGCCCGCGGCAGTGGCGCCCGTCGCAACGATAGGGTGCGCAAGGCGGACCTGGTCGTGATCGGCGGCGGCTCCGGCGGCGTGGCGTGCGCGCGGCGCGCGGCCTCGCACGGCGCGCGCGTGATCCTGGTCGAGCGCGACGCCATCGGCGGCACCTGCGTCAACCGCGGCTGCGTGCCCAAGAAGATGCTGTCCTACGGCGCCAGCTGGGCAGCCATTTTGTCGGGCTGCCTGTCGCATACCGGCGGGCATGAGGACTGGCGCGACGCCATCGTGCGCGTCAACGCCGAGGTCGCACGGCTGAACGCGGGCTACACCCAGCGCCTGCACGAATCCGGCGTGGAAATCCTGCGCGGCGACGCACTGGTCACCGGCAAGAACGAAGTGCGCGTCGGCGACGAGACCATCCACGCGCGCCGCATCCTGATCGCCACCGGCGCGCGCCCGCGCGCGCTCGAAGTCCCCGGCGGCGAACTGGCCGCCAGTTCCGACGACGTCTTCACCTGGCAGACCGTGCCGGGCTCGATCGCGGTGATCGGCGGCGGCTATATCGGCGTGGAGCAGGCCTCGATCCTGTCGCGCTATGGCGTCAAGGTCGACCTGATCGTCGCCGGCGACCGGCTGCTGCCGCGCTTCGACCACGAGATCGGCACGGCGCTGGCCGATGCGCTGACCGCGCGCGGCGTGCGCCTGCACCTGAATGCGGAGGTGAACCTGCTCAGCCAGGCCAACGGCGCGGTGGAAGTCTGCTACCGCCCCACCGATCGCCCCGGCCAGACCGAGGCGGTGCGCGCGCAGGCGGCGCTGGCGGCGATCGGGCGCGTTTCCAATGTGCAGGGGCTGGGGCTGGAAGACCTTGGCGTCGAGTTCGGTGACAAGGGCGGCATCCGCGTCGACCGGCAGTTCCGCAGCAGCGTGCGCGGTATCTATGCGCTGGGGGACGCCATCGAAGGCCTGCACCTGACCCCGGTGGCCACCGCGCAGGGCCGTTGGCTGGCCGACCGGCTGTACGGGAAGCGCGGCGATCGCGCGGACTTCGACTTCGTGCCCACCGCGGTGTTCTGCGAGCCGGCCATCGGCGCCGTGGGCCTGACCGAGGCGCAGGCGATCGAGGCCGCCGGCAAGCCCGATCGCGTCCGCACGGTCGTGAAACGCTTTGTCTCGCTGGAGAACCGCTTCGGCGGCTCGCAGCACCAGTCCGTGTTCAAGCTGGTGCTCAATGCGCGCAGCGGGCGCGTGCTGGGCGCGCACCTGATGGACAACGCCGCGCCCGAGATCGTGCAGACGCTGGCGGTGGCACTGCGGCTGGGGGTGCGTGAATCGCACCTGCAGACCACGGTGCAGCTGCATCCGACGGTGGCGGAGGAATTCTTCGGCTAGCGCTATTCGCCGACGGGCAGCTTCAGCACGGCACGCACGCCGGTGCCCTGCGCGCCCTCGCCCAGTTCCACCGTGCCGCCGAAGCGCGCGGCCATTTCGCGCGAGATTGCCAGCCCGAGCCCCGAGCCGGGCTCGGCATTGCCCACGCGGCGGTAGAAGCGCGCGAACACCTTCTCGCGCTCCTCCGCCGGGATGCCGGGCCCATCGTCCTCGACCACCAGGCAGGCGGTCTGGTCTTCGCGCGTGGCCGACAACGTGATGCAGCTGCCCCGCGGCGAATACTGGATCGCGTTGTGGACCAGGTTGGCGAGCGCCTCGCGCAGCAGCGCGGGGTCGGCGCGCACCGGCAGTTTCAGCCCCGGCATCGGTTCCCAGCCGAAGTCCTGCTGCTTGCCGCGCGCCAGCGGCAGGTAGTCCAGCGCCACCTGCTCCGCAACGGCAACGGCATCGATGATGTCGATGGCGTCGACTTCCTGCGCGGATTCGCCGCGGTGCTGGCGTACCCGCGCCAGCGCCAGCAGCTGGTTGGTCAGGCGCGCGGCCTGCTCGAGCTGGGTGACGATGCCGCCCACCGCCTCGCCGGCGGCCTGGCGCGCGGTTTCGGGGTCGGGCGCGCGCAGCTGGCGCTCGGCGTATTCGGCCTGCGTCTTCAGGATCGCCAGCGGCGTGCGCAACTGGTGCGCGGCATCGGCGATGAACTGCGCCTGCGACTGCGCCATGGCCGCCGAGCGCGACACGTGCAGGTTGACCGCGTCGACCAGCGGCCGCACTTCGGCCGGTACGCGCTCGAAGGTGAGCGGCGTCAGGTCGTCCGGTGAGCGCGCCTCGACGTCATCGCGTACCCGCGCCAGCGGGCGCAGCACGTAGGTGACGCCACCTACCAGGATGGCCGCGCTCAGTACGATCAGCAGCAGGTCGCGCGCCAGCGCGCTGCGCCAGACCGTGCCGATCAGCGCGGTGCGGGGCTCGGCGGTCTCGGCCACCTGGATGATCACGCGCATGCGCGCGTCGGGCCGGTACACGGGGCGCGCCATGGCGGCGATGCGCACGGCCTCGCCCAGGTATTCGGCGTCGTAGAAACGCGGCTGGTTGTTCACCAGCGTGCCGGCGGGCAGCGGCAGGTCGCCGTAGCCGGTGATGGTTTCGATGCTGCCGGCGCGTTCCAGCGAGACGCGGTAGAACACATGGGTCTGCGCCGCGGTCTCGAACATCTCCATGGCGGCGTCGGGCAGCGTCAGCTGGATGCTGTCGCCGGCCATGCCGATGGCGTTGTCGATGGCGCGGATCGAGCCGTACAGCGAGCGGTCATAGGCCGTGTTGGCGGCGTCGCGCAGCGTGCCGTAGGTGAGCCAGGTGTCGATCGCCATCATCACCGCCAGCGCCGGCAGCAGCAGCAACAGCAACTGGCGGCGCAGGCTGCCGCGGCGCCACAGCAGGACCGGATGGCGCGGCCACATTGCTAGCGGCCGGCCTCGGGCTCCAGCAGGTAGCCGAAGCCGCGCAGCGTGACGATGGTGACGCCGTGCCCGGCCAGCTTCTTGCGCAGGCGGTAGACCAGCACCTCGATGGCGTCGGGCGAGACGTCGGCGTCCAGCGAGAACACCTTGTCGAGCAGCTGCGCCTTGGTCAGCGGCTGGCCGCTGCGTGCCAGCAGCGCACCCAGCAGCGTCGATTCGCGCGGCGTCAGCGCCAGCGGCGCGCCGTCCAGCGTAAAGCTGCGGGTCTCGCCGTCGAACACCAGCGTGCCGCACTGCAGGCGCGGATGCGCGCGCCCGCGGCTGCGCCGGATCAGCGCCAGCAGCCGGGCTTCCAGCTCGGCGATGGCGAAGGGCTTGGGTAGGTAGTCGTCGGCGCCCAGGTTCAGGCCGCGCACGCGTTCGTCCAGCGTGTCCTGCGCGGTCAGGATCAGCACCGGGGTGCGGTCGTCGCGCCCGCGCATGGACTTGAGCACGGCCAGCCCGTCCTTGCCGGGCAGGCGCAGGTCCAGCACCACCGCGTCGTATTCCTCGGCCTGCAAGCGCGCCTCGGCCTGCAGGCCGTCGGCGACGTGCTCGATCACGAAGCCGCCCTGCTCCAGCGCGCGGGCGACCCAGCGTGCCAGTTCGACTTCATCCTCCACCAGCAGGATGCGCATTGCCGGTCCTCCTCCGCCGGTTGGGTTTATTGTGTCGGTTGCGGCGGCCGTACACGAGGTGGCACGAGGCGCCACACAGGGTTCAGCACGCTGGAGCGCGCCCGCCGCGGGCGCCTATAATACCTCCGCCCCGCCGGTCCTGGCGCGCGATGCAAGCGCGCCCACTCCTTTCCACAGGCAGTTTTTCCGTTCCGACCACCGTGCCCACGCGTCCGCCCCTGCCGTCCGCTCCTGTGCCGTCCGCGGCCGATGGTGCAGCCGACGGCGCGCCCGCCTCGGACCTGCGCCGCCGGCTGCTCGGCGCCTCGCTGCTGGCCGGTGCCGCGCTGCCCGTCGCCTCACCCCTCCATGCCCAGTCTATGCTGCCCGCGCCGCCGCCGGGCTACCCCTCCGGGTATGACGTCACCATCGCCCGGGCGCTGCGCGAAGGCGAGGTCGTGGTCTATGCCTCGACCGACCTGAGGGTCGCCCAGCCGCTGATCGCCGCGTTCGAGGCGCGCTACCCGGGCATCCGCGTGCGCTACGAGGATCTCAACACCATCGAGCTGAACCAGCGCTTCCTGGCCGAGACCGCGGCGCTCGGCGGCGGCCGGCCCGCGCCCGGCGCGTTCTACGCCGACGTGCTGTGGAGCACAGCGATGGACCTGCAGATCAAGCTGGTCAACGATGGCCACGCGCAGCGCTACACCTCGCCCGAGCGCGCCGGCCTGCCCGGCTGGGCGGTATGGCGCGACGAGGCCTGGGGTACCACCTTCGAGCCCGCGGTGATCGTCTACAACCGCCACCACTTCGCCGGCATGCGCGCGCCGCGCAGCCGCAGCGGGCTGGCGCGGCTGCTGCAGGAAAATGCACCGCGCTGGCGCGCCAGGGTGGTGACGTACGACGTGGAGCGTTCGGGCGTGGGTTACCTGCTGGCGCAGCAGGACGCGCGCATGGGAAGCGAGTTCTGGTACCTGGCGCAGGCGCTGGGCCGCGCCGGCGTGCAGCTGTCGGCGTCCACCGCCGACATGATCGAGCGCATCGCCAGCGGCGAGCTGGTGATGGGCTACAACCTGCTGGGCTCGTACGCGCTGTCGCTGATGGAACGCGGCGCGGCCATCGACGTGATCGCGCCCCGCGACTACACGCTGGTGATGTCGCGCGTGGCCTTTATCAACCGGCGCGCGCCGCGGCCCAATGCGGCGCGGCTGTGGCTGGACTACCTGCTGTCGCGCGACGGGCAGGCGCTGCTGGCCAAGTCGACCTCGCCGCTCTATACCATCCGCACCGATACCGACAGCGTGCACACCGCGGCGGCGCTGTCCGAGCGCCTGGGCTACGCGCTCAAGCCGATCAGCGTCGGCCCCGGCCTGCTGGCGGCACAGGATGCGCTGCGCAAGCGCGCGTTCCTGGCGCGCTGGCGCGAGGCCATGCGCGGATAGCGCGAACCAAGACGCATGCGCCGGCCCTCAGCCGGCGCGGCGCATCAGGGCACCAGGTCGCCGGTATCCAGGCCGCCGGCCCCGGCAGCGTCCTTGCAGGCCTGCTCGCACAGCGAGGACAGCTCTTCGTCGAGCTGTGCCATCGGCCGCGGCACGTAGCCATGGCGCAAGGCGGGGGAATATTTCAGGGTATCGATAAAGACGTCCGACATGCGCTCGGCATTGGCGTCGAGGTCGAAGTCCTCGGGCGAGAACAGCCAGTGCGCCAGCACGCCGCCGATCGCGGCATGGAAGGCGTTGACGGACAGGTCCAGGTCCAGCTCGGCGGGCAGCTGGCCGCGCTCCATGGCCAGGCGCAGGTGCTCGCGCATCTTGACCAGCCCTTCCTGGTGGGACTGGCGCTGGCGCTCGAAGATGGCGCCGTTGTCCTGCACCATCTCGCACTTGTGGAAGATGATCTCGAAGACACGGCGCCAGCGCGGATTGACCACGGTCTGGCGCATGACATAGGCGCAGATGTCGCGGATGCCGCCCAGCGGGTCTTCCTGGCGCGCGAGCCGCTCGGGGTCGCACAGCGCCTCAACCGGCAGGTTGACGCGGTCGCACATGGCGGCGAACACATC
Organism: Cupriavidus sp. DF5525; assembly: GCF_040149425.2. Lineage (NCBI taxonomy): Bacteria > Pseudomonadati > Pseudomonadota > Betaproteobacteria > Burkholderiales > Burkholderiaceae > Cupriavidus > Cupriavidus sp. DF5525. The sequence continues at coordinate 4,511,355 of NZ_CP168265.1, forward strand.
GCTCTTGTTCTTGAAGTGCCAGTAGATCGCGCCGCGGGTGACACCCGCCGCTTCGGCGATGTCGGCCAGCGACGGGCGTGCCACGCCGCGGGCGTGGAATACCGCTTCGGCAGCGTCGAGAATCCGGTGGCGCGTCTCCAGCGCCTCTTCCTTGGTGCGTCTGACCATCTCTCTCTCTGATGCCGGCGTCATGGCCCCGATGGGTAGTTCATGGCCGGCTTGTTGGGGATCTCCCTGGCGCCGGTGCCGCATGCGGCAGGCGCTCTGGCCGGTGCAGGGCACCGGCGGGTCGTTGTCATCACATGGCAATGCCTTCGCGGAGCCGTGCGGCCGACAGGACGGCGCGCATCCTAACCCGAGTCGGCCGTTTGCGCCGCAATCCCGGGCGGTCCCTTGCCGTTGCAGACAAATCCGATGGATAAAACCGGATGCGCGCTGCTAGTCGTGCAGTGGCCGGAGACGCTGATGTGCGTCCAAAAACCCCTGCGAAGGGAACCACTTAACATACATGCTTGAATGTATATATAATACGCGCTCGCCCGGCTTTCGGCCAGCCGCCCATCCTGTGACATAGCCAGCACAGCTGGCGCTTGCTGCGGGGCCAGCCGGTCGTATATCCAGTCGTCATAGAAGAGCCACCGTTCGTCGCAAAGGACATCGCGACGCCGCGAATTGTGGCTAGCATCACGCTTTTGTCCGCCGCAAACCGTGCGGCGGGCTGTGTCGTTTCCGTTTGCCACAAGATGGCAGGTCGGGACGATGCGGCAGATCTCAAATTGCCATCATGGGGTTATCGATGAGGAAGTCCCAACGTATCAGTTGCGTTGCCGCCTATGCAGTCGCTGCGCTGTCGGCGCTGGCGCTTGCCGCCTGCGGCGAGAAGAAGGCCGAAGGCAGCCCCCCGCCGCCGCCGGAAGTGGGCGTGGTCACCGTGACGCCGTCGCCCGTCGCCGTCGTCAATGAACTGCCGGGCCGCCTGGAAGGCGTGCGCACGGCCGAAGTCCGTGCCCGGGTGGAAGGCATCGTGCTGTCGCGCAACTACACCGAAGGCGGCGAAGTGAAGGCCGGCCAGGTGATGTTCCGCATCGACCCGGCGCCCTACCAGGCCACGCTGGCTTCGGCCCAGGCCGCGCTGCAGCGCGCCGAGGCCAATGCCGTGTCGGCGCGCCTGAAGGCCGACCGCTACAAGCCTCTGGTGGCCGTCAACGCGGTCAGCAAGCAGGAGTACGACGACGCCGTGGCCTCTGCCGGCCAGGCCAACGCCGACGTGGCTTCGGCCAAGGCGGCGGTGCGCACCGCCCAGATCAACCTGGGCTACACCACCGTGACCGCGCCCATCAGCGGCCGTGCCGGCCGCGCGCTGGTGACCGAGGGCGCGCTGGTGGGCAAGGGCGAGGCGACCAAGCTGGCGCTGGTGGAGCAGGTCGACCCGATGTGGGTCACCTTCACCCAGCCGGCCTCGGAAGTCACGCGCCTGCGTCGCGCCATCGAATCCGGCGCGGTCAAGGGCGTCAACGGCGGTGCCAACGTGCACCTGTTCGTCGAAGACGGCCGCGAGTACGAGCACACCGGCAAGCTGCTGTTCTCGGACATGACGGTGGACCCGACCACCGGCGCGATCACGCTGCGGGCGCAGTTCCCCAACCCCAACCGCGAGCTGCTGTCGGGCACCTTCGTGCGCGTGAAGATCGAGCAGGGCATGGATGAGAACGCACTGACCGTGCCGCAGCGGGCGCTGATCCGCGGTGCCCAGGGCGCCAGCGTGCTGGTGGTGGGCGCGGACGGCAACGTCGCGGCGGTGCCGGTCAAGGCGCCGCAGGCCATCGGCGACCGCTGGGTCGTGACCGAAGGCCTGAAGGGCGGCGAGAAGGTGATCGTCGAGGGCCTGCAGAAGGTCAAGGTCGGCGCGCCGGCCAAGGCGGTGCCGTTCGTCCAGGCAGGTGCCTCGGCACCGGCCGCTACTCCGGCCTCGGCTTCGGCAGCCCCTGCCTCTGCCCCCAAGGCCGAGGCGAAGCCGCAGCCCAAGGCTGAAGCCAAGCAAGGCTGAAACAGGCCGTATCACCACTACGGCAAATACGGCTAGACAAAGAGGGAGCCAGTCTTATGGCCAAGTTTTTCATCGACCGGCCGGTGTTCGCGTGGGTGCTCGCGCTGATCATCGTCCTGGGCGGGCTGTTGTCGATCATGCAGTTGCCGATCGCGCAGTACCCGAACATCGCCCCGCCGACGATCTCGGTCACCGCCACCTATCCGGGTGCGTCGGCCAAGACGCTGGAGGATTCCGTCACCTCGGTGATCGAGCAAGAGCTGAATGGCGCGCCCAACCTGCTCTACTACAACTCGACCAGCGAATCGACCGGCCTGGCGTCGATCACCATCGCCTTTGCGCCGGGCTCGAACGTCGACCTGAACTCGGTCGAAGTGCAGAACCGCCTCAAGCGCGTGGAAGCGCGCCTGCCGGCGGAAGTGCGCCAGCAGGGCGTGCGCGTGGACAAGGCCGGGAACAACTACATGATGTTCCTGACCGTGTCGTCCAAGTCCGGCACGGCTGACGCGATCCAGCTCGGCAACTATGTCTCGGCGCAGGTGATCGACTCGATCCGCCGCGTGCCGGGCGTGGGCCAGGCCGACCTGTTCGGCACCGAGTACGCCATGCGGGTCTGGCTGGACCCGGCCAAGCTGACCGGCTACAACCTGACCCCGCTGGACGTCACCGCCGCGGTGAGCGAGCAGAACATCCAGGTCGCCGTGGGCGAGCTGGGCGGCACGCCCTCGCCCAAGGGCACCGAACTGAACGCCACCGTCACCACGCAGAGCCGCCTGTCGACGCCCGAGCAGTTCGCCGACATCCTGCTGCGCACCAACCCTGACGGTTCGTCGGTACGCATCAAGGACGTGGGCCACGTGGAACTGGGCGGTGCCGACTACTCGACGCTGGCCCGCACCAACGGCAAGCCGTCGGCGGCCATCGCCATCAAGCTGGCCCCGACCGGAAATGCGCTGGCCACCGCCACCGCGGTGCGCGCCAAGATGGAAGAGCTGTCTAAGAACTTCCCGGCGGACTACCAGTACTCGGTGCCTTACGACACCTCGGCCTTCGTCAAGATCTCGATCGAGGAAGTGATCAAGACGCTGCTGGAAGCCGTGGTGCTGGTGTTCCTGGTGATGTACCTGTTCCTGCAGAACTTCCGCGCCACGCTGATCCCGACGCTGGTGGTGCCGATCGCGCTGCTGGGTACCTTCGGCGCGCTGCTGGCGTTCGGCTTCTCGATCAACGTGCTGACCATGTTCGGCATGGTGCTGGCCATCGGTATCCTGGTGGACGATGCCATCGTGGTCGTCGAGAACGTCGAGCGGATCATGAGCGAGGAAGGACTCTCGCCACGCGAAGCCACGCGCAAGGCCATGGGCCAGATCACCGGCGCCATCGTCGGCATCACGCTGGTGCTGACCGCGGTGTTCATCCCGATGGCATTCTTCTCGGGCTCGGTGGGCAACATCTACCGCCAGTTCTCGCTTTCGCTGATCGCCTCGATGGCGTTCTCGGCGCTGCTGGCGCTGACGCTGACCCCGGCACTGTGCGCGACGCTGCTCAAGCCCGTCGAAGCCGGCCATCATCATGAGAAGAAGGGCTTCTTCGGCTGGTTCAACCGCACCTTCGCGCGCGCGTCGACCAGCTATCAGGGCGTGGTGGCGCGCATCCTCAAGCGCACCGGCCGCTACCTGATCATCTACGCGCTGATCATCCTCGGCGTGGTGGTGCTGTTCAAGCGCCTGCCGTCGTCGTTCCTGCCCGATGAAGACCAGGGCTACATGATCACCGTGGTGCAGCTGCCCAATGGCGCGACCCAGGACCGTACCATCGGCGTGCTCAAGCAGATCGAGGACTACTACCTGCAGAAGGAAAGCAAGGTGGTGGACCAGATGATCACGGTGGCGGGCTTCTCCTTCTTCGGCCGCGGCCAGAACGGCGGTATCGCGTTCGTGCGCCTGAAGGACTGGAAGGAACGCACCGGCGAGGGCGAGAACGCGCAGGCGCTGGTCGGCCGAGCCTTCGGCGCGCTGTCGTTCATCAAGGACGCGATCATCTTCCCGCTCAACCCGCCGGCGATTTCCGAGCTGGGCAACTCCTCGGGCTTTGACTTCCGCCTGCAGGACCGCACCGGCCAGGGTCACGCTAAGCTGATGGAAGCGCGCAACATGATGCTCGGCATGGCCGCGCAGAGCCCGGTGCTGATGGGCGTGCGCCCGGAAGGCCAGGAAGACGCACCGCAGCTGCAGATCGACATCGACCGCGAAAAGGCGCGCGCGCTTGGCGTCTCGGTGGCGGAGATCAACTCGACGCTGTCGATTGCGTTCGGCTCAAGCTACGTCAACGACTTCATCTATGAAGGCCGCGTGCGCAAGGTGATCGTGCAGGCCGACGGCAGCGACCGCCGCCTGCCCGACGACCTGACCAAGCTGCGCGTGCGCAACGCCAACGGCGACATGGTGGCGTTTGCCGCGTTCGCGACGTCCAAGTGGATCATGGGCTCGCCGCGCCTGGAGCGCTACAACGGCATGCCGGCGGTGAAGCTCGCGGGCCAGGCCGCGCCCGGACGCAGTACCGGCGAAGCCATGCGTGTGATGGAAGAGAACTTCGCCAAGCTGCCGCCGGGCTTCGGTTTCGAGTGGTCGGGCCAGTCGTACGAAGAACGCCTGGCCGGCGCGCAGGAACCGATCCTGTACACGCTGTCGCTGATCATCGTGTTCCTGTGCCTGGCCGCGCTGTATGAAAGCTGGTCGATCCCGTTCTCGGTGCTGCTGGTGGTGCCGCTGGGCGTGCTCGGCGCGCTGCTCGGCGTGACGCTGCGCGGCATGCCCAACGATGTGTACTTCAAGGTGGGCCTGATCGCGACGATCGGCTTGTCGGCGAAGAACGCCATCCTGATCGTGGAATTCGCCAAGGACCTGCAGGCGCAAGGCAAGGGCCTGGTCGAAGCCACGCTCGAGGCGGTGCACCTGCGTTTCCGCCCGATCCTGATGACGTCGATGGCGTTCATCCTGGGCGTGCTGCCGCTGGCAATCGCCACTGGCGCGGGTTCGGGCAGCCAGCGCGCCATCGGTACCGGCGTGATGGGCGGGATGATCACGGCCACGGTGCTGGCGATCTTCCTGGTGCCGGTCTTCTTCGTCGTGGTGCGCAAGCGCTTCAAGGGCAGCGAGCGCCAGCGCATGCTGGACAAGAAGTGGCATGAGCCGCAAGAGGAAATCTGACAATGACCAAGACTCTGACCACGCTGCTGCTGGTGGCCGGCGTTCTGACCGGCTGCACGCTGGCGCCCCACTATGACCGCCCCGCCCCGCCGGTGGCGGGCAGCTACCCGGTGGCGCCCGAGGGCTACGCCACCGCTGAGGTGAAGAGCGGCGAGACCCGCCGCGCCGTCGATATCGGCTGGCGCGAGTTCTTCCGCGACCCGCGCCTGCAGGTGCTGATCGCCAACTCGCTGGAAAACAACCGCGACCTGCGCACCGCCGCGCTGCGCATCGAAGAGGCGCGCGCGCTGTACCAGGTGCAGCGCGCCGACCTGTTGCCCACGGTGGACGTCAACGCCGGCTACACCCGGGCCCGTACCACCGCCGCCCAGGCGGCAACGGTGCTCGGCCAGGCCGGGGTGACCGAGGTCTACCAGGTCGGCCTGGGCATCGCGTCCTACGAGCTCGATTTCTTCGGGCGCGTGCGCAGCCTGTCCAATGCCGCGCTGGCGCAGTACTTCGCCACCGAGGAAGCGCATCGCTCGGCGTATATCTCGCTGGTGTCGGAAGTCGCCAAGGCCTACCTGGCCGAGCGCTCCTTTGCCGAGCAGTACGACCTGGCACGCGACACGCTGAAGGCGCGCGAAAGCACCTATGGCCTGGCCAAGCAGCGTTTCGAGGCGGGCGCCACCTCGGCGCTGGACCTGCGCGACAACGAATCGCTGGTGGCGCAGGCCCGCGTCGCGGCGGCCCAGCTCGCACGCCAGCGCGCGCAGGCGCAGAACGCGCTCGAAGTGCTGGTGGGCAAGCCCATCGGCACCATCGAGAACCTGCCCGAGCCGGTGCGCCTGTCGGATGAGCGCATCATCAGCGATATCCCGGAGGGGCTGCCGTCCGACCTGCTCGAGCAGCGTCCCGATATCCGCCAGGCCGAGCAGCTGCTGCTGTCATCCAATGCCAATATCGGCGCGGCGCGCGCGGCGTTCTTCCCGCGCATCACGCTGACCGCCAGCGCGGGCACCATCAGCCCGACGTTCTCGGGGCTGTTCGATGCCGGCACGCGCGCATGGTCGTTCGCGCCGCAACTGGTGCTGCCGATCTTCGACTATGGCCGCAACCTGTCCAACCTGGACCTGGCCAACGTGCGCAAGAACATCCAGGTCGCCAACTACGAGAAGACCATCCAGACGGCCTTCGCGGAAGTGGCGGATGCGCTGGTGGCGCGTGGCACGCTGGAAGACCAGGTCACCGGCCAGGAAGAAGTGCGCAATGCGGAAGCGGCGCGCTATGAGCTGGCGCGCCTGCGCTTCCGCAGCGGCATCGCCAGCTACCTGGACGAGCTCGATGCGCAGCGCCAGTTGTTCACCGCGGAGCAGGCGCTGATCCAGGCGCGGCAGCTGCGGCTGAACAATTCGATCGACCTGTATCGCGCGCTGGGTGGCGGGTTGCAGGAAACCAGTCCGGTGGCGCGGCAAGGTACGCCTGCGCAACAGGGGACGGTGACGCAGTAAGGGTGTGCTGACGACGTCAGCATGCTTGCGGTTTGCTCCCTCTCCCGCTTGCGGGTGAGGGAGCAAACAGTCGGTCGATCAGGACGCCAGCGGTACTGCCGCTGGTTTTTTGCTTCCCGCCTCAGAACTTGTAGGAAGCCGGCAGAAAGAACACCAGCGGATTCGGCTCCAGCTTCGTCTTCGACGTCGACCCGCGGCGCGAGCGCTAGGACCGGGCGCGCATTCGCATCCAGTCATCCAGCGGGTTGCTGGGGAAGCTCACGCCATGTTCGCGCGCGCGGACCGCAACGCTGGCCACGGCGGTGCGACTGGTGCCCTCATTGCGCACGGGGCGTGCGCTCATGCGGGTCTTGCCGATGGTGGCCGCGGTGACGGCGGCCGTATGGCCGGCCTGTTCCTGCACCGTTGCCTCCAGCGCGCTGGCGCGCTGCCCGGCCTGCTGCTGCTCGCCCAGCTCGAACACCGACTGCAGCGCCGACAGCTCGTCCGCGCCCGGCTGCGCCACCGTCATGGCCGCCTCGACCATGGCGGTGAGCTGCGCCAGCACATGCGCATCGCTCATCTGCTTGCCCTGCGTGAAGGCCGGCAGCAGGTTGGCGAGTTCGTCGCCGGCCAGCACGCCCGCCAGCGCCTTCAGCGCGAACTGCAGGCGCCAGCCGAGCTCGCGCCGCGGCAGGGCCGGGATGGCGCGCGCGAAGGCGTCGAAGAAGCGGTCGTACACCGGTGCGTAGTGCTCCAGCAGGTAGTGCTGGATAAACGGCGAGGTATCCGAATACACGCGCCCGAGCAGCCGCAGGAACGACGGCCCACCGACTGCGGGTTCGCGCGCCATTTGCAGCGCGGGCACGAACAGTGCGCCCAGCACGTGCTCGCAGCGGATGCTGCTGCCGGGCCAGCGGGCTTCGCACGCATCGAGCAGCGCCAGGCGGCGCGCGTTGAGCGGATCCAGCCGCCGGCTCAGCACGGCGTGCATCATGATGTCTTTGCTGCGAAAGTGATAGTTCACGGCCGCCAGGTTGACGATGGCGCGCGAAGTTACCTGCCGAAGCGAGGTGGCCTCGTAGCCGACCTCGATCAACAATTTTTCCGTGGCGTCGAGAATCCGGGCCTTGGTGTCTCCTGCCGTGCTTTTGCCGGTCTTCATGGGGGCGTCTCTCTTCTTTGCTGCAGTGAACCCCTTTGCAATTCGCTGCGCTGCGTCGCTCCCGGCTCTGACGGCATACGGATGCTTGAAACAGCTGTACGAAGCCTATCCACTGCTTCGAGCGTTTCACAAGCGTTGAATTGGACTGGCAGCTCTAATCCCGGGCCTGATGTTTGCAATCGCACCACAATGACCGCGGCGCGATGTCTTCCACTGGAAGTGGTCGGAGGCGATGGATTGTGGTGCACCATAACAGGGATCAATGTGATCCGGAATTTTCGCGATGATGATATTCATCGAATGGATAAATGTGCGGACGCCCAGCCGTCCATGCGGGTCCGGCACGCGCGAGCGCAGCCGATAATGAGGGCATCGCTGCTTGACCCTAACCTGTCCGCTTCCATGCACATCCGCTGGCTCGAAGACTTCGTCTGCCTGGCCCAGGCCGGCAGCCTCGCGCGCGCCGCCGAACTGCGCAACGTGACCCCACCCGCGTTCGGCCGGCGCATGCAGGCGCTGGAGGTCTGGGCGGGCGCACCGCTGATCGACCGCAGCGCGTTCCCGGTGCGGCTGACAGCAGAAGGTCGCCAGTTCCTGGAAGCGGCGCAAAGCGCCTTGCGCACGCTGGATGAAACGCGCCTGGCGCTGCGCGCCGCGCACCGGGCCGATGCCAGCACCCTGACCATCGCCACCGGCAAGACGCTGGCGCGCTCGATGGTACCGGCCTGGCTGGCGGGCCTGCGCGAGGCGCTGCGGCATGACCCCGATGCGGCCGGCTTCCGCACGCGGCTATCCGCCTTCCCCATGCATGACGCGCTGGCGATGTTCGCCGAGGGCGATGCCGACTTCCTGCTGTGCTATAGCCCGCCGGACCTGCCGGTGATGCTGGACGATGCCCGCTACCAGTTCCACCTGGCCGGCGTGGAGCGGCTGGTGTGCGTCAGTGCCACCGACGCGCGCGGCGCGCCGCTGCACCGGCTGGGCACCGGCAAGTCCGCGGGAAAGGCCGCCGCAAAGCCGGTGCCGATGATCGCCTACGCCGAGACCCTGACGCTCGGCCGCATGGTCAACCAGGAGATCGCGCGCCGCAGGCTGGCGCCCCGGCTCGACGTGATCGCGGTCAGCGACTTTGCCGAGTCGGTGCACGAGATGGTGCGCCAGCGCATGGGGCTGGCCTGGCTGCCGGCGCGGCTGATCGCCGACGACCTGCACGCCGGGCGGCTGGTGCGCGCCATCGCCGGCGCCGAGGGTGACGACCTGGCGCTCGATATCCGCCTGTACCGCCCGCGCGCGCCGATGCGCCCGCTGGCCGAGGCGTTCTGGCGCACCGCGGTGCAGGCACCGCGCTGAGCCGCACCATTGCCGAAACGGCAATCCCCCTTGCCAAAGCCGCACGCAGGTCCGGTCTCGCGCTCTCTAACATCAGGCCACACCATCCAAACCTGGATCCCCCAAGCCAAGACCATGAAGACCATCCTGCGCGCGGCCGCTGCCGCACTCTGCGTCGCCACCTTCACCGGCGGCGCCGTTGCCGCCACCTGGCCCGCCAAGCCGATCACGCTGGTGGTCGGCTACACCGCCGGCGGCAGCGTCGATCTCGTCGCCCGCACCATCGCGCCGGAGCTGGGCAAGCGCCTCGGCCAGAGCGTGGTGATCGAAAACCTGGGCGGCGCCGGCGGCACCATCGGCGCGTCCAAGGTGGTCAAGGCCGAGGCCGACGGCTACACCCTGCTGATGGGTTCCGGCAGTGAGGTCTCGATCGCGCGCCTGACCAACCCGGCCGTGCGCTACGACGGCGAGAAGGACCTGGCGCCGGTGACCTTCGTCGGCACCCAGCCGATGGTGCTGGTCGGCAAGCCTGGCCTGCCGGCGAAGAATGCGGCCGAGCTGATCGCGCTGGCCAAGGCGCAGCCGGGCAAGCTCTCGTATGCGTCGTCGGGCGTGGGCACGCCGCTGAACCTGGCCGGCGAGCTGATCAAGCAGCAGGGCAAGGTCAATATCACGCACGTGCCATACAAAGGGGCGTCGGCCATGGCCACGGACCTGCTCGGTGGCCAGATCGACCTGGCGGTGATGGTGCTGTCGTCGGCGCTGCCGCATATCCAGGCCGGCCGCGTGCAGGCCTACGGCGTGACCGCTGCCAAGCGCTCCGCGGTGGCGCCGAACGTGCCGGCACTGGCCGAGACGCCGGCGCTGAAGGGCGTGGACATGGGCGTGTGGTTCGGGCTGATGGGGCCGGCCAACCTGCCCAAGCCGGTGGTGGATCGCCTGAACACGGAGATGCAGGCCGTGCTGGCGCTGCCGGATGTGAAGAAGAAGCTGGCTGAGGCTGGCGTGGAAGTGACGCCGGCAAATCCGGCGCAGTTTGGCAGCTTTATCAAGCGCGAGACGGGGCGTTATCGCACGATTGTGCAGACTGCTGGCATTCACGAGTAAGTGAGGTAGTGGGCAGGCGCTGGAAGCATCCATAAGCCTTCACCAAAGCTGATCGACACAAATACGACCCGTCGGGCACCGACCCGCCAGGCACCCTGAGAGCACCGATCCCCATGACGCAGCAACCCGCCCCACTCGACGCCTACCCCGTCGACGTCGAATTCCCCGACATCCGCCCCTACGCCGCCGGCAACACCGGCGTGCCCTACCTCTACACCTTCGACAGCGGCCAGCCCGGCCCGCACGTGATGGTCAACGCCCTGACCCACGGCAACGAGGTCTGCGGCGCCATCGCCGTCACGGCGCTGCTCGACCACGGCCTGCGCCCGCGCCGCGGCCGGCTGACGCTGGCCTTTGCCAACGTCGACGCATACCACCGCTTCGATCCCACAAAGCCTGACGCCTCGCGCTTCGTCGACCAGGACTTCAACCGCGTGTGGACGGCCGCGACGCTGGACGACATCAGCCGCGATTCGTCCGAGCTGCGCCGGGCGCGCGCCATGCGCCCGGTGATCGACACCGTGGACCTGCTGCTCGACCTGCATTCGATGCATGAGAAAAGCCGGGCGCTGATCGTCTCCGGCCCGCTCGACAAGGGCATAGCCCTGTCCCGCGCGCTTGGCGCACCCGCGGACGTGATTGTCGACGAAGGCCACCCCGAAGGCCGCCGCATGCGCGACTACGACGGCTTCGGCGACGCCGCCAGCCCGCGCAATGCGCTGCTGATCGAATGCGGCCAGCATTGGGAGCCGGCGGCGGTGACGGTGGCGCAGGACAGCACCGCGCGTTTCCTGCTGCATGCCGGCGTGGTGGACGCTAGCGATTTGCCCGCCGGCTGGCTGCACCCGCTGCCCGCTACGCAGCGGGTGGTACGCGTGACCGAGCCGGTGGTGGCCACCAGCATGGATTTCCGCTTTGCCGGCCCTTTTACCGGCCTGGAAACCTTTGCCGAGGCCGGCACCGTGATCGCCTGGCGCGATGGCGAGCCGGTGGTGACGCCCTATCCCGATTGCGTGCTGGTAATGCCGTCGCTGCGGCAGTTGCGGCCCGGCGTTACCGTGGTGCGCCTCGGCCGGCTGGAGCGCTGATCGGGCCGTGCTGCCCGCTCAGCTGTTCGGCCCCGCATACGTCACGGCTGGCGCCGAAGGCGGCAGCAGCATGCCCGGGAACAGCTGCTCGACCAGCTCCTCCAGCTTGGACGCCGGCCGCACCAGGTTGCTCAGGTTCAGTCCGCCCGCGCTGCGGTTGGCGTTGTAGATCGCCTTGCCGACGCGCTCGCCATTGTGGAACACGGTGATGTCCACGCTGCTCAGGAACGAGGCCCAGTACCAGGCGCTGCGCGCGCTGTACAGCGCCACCATCGGGCACGCGGCCACGGACGCATCCGGCCGCACCAGCTTCACCTCGAAATTGCGCTGCTCCAGCGAGGCACGGAACGCCTCCACATAGTCGTTGCCGGTGACCGGGTTCACCACCACGCATAGCAGCGTGCCATTGGCGCCATAGTTGCCGCGCGGACCGCCTCCAGCCGGCTGGAACGCGGCGGAGGCGTCGGGGAGGTCAGGACGGTCGACCGGGGTCACTGCCTGGTAGGTCGAGCAGCCGGTGAGCAGCAGGCCGAGGCTGGCGGCCAGCAGAGCTTTGTTCATGGGTTTCCTGGATGGCATGGGGCGGCGCGGCGCGCAATGCGGGCAGCCCGCCTTCACACTGTAGGCGCCGGCGCGCCCATCCGATCGGCCGAACAGAACAGCAAAACCCGTGCTTTCGGCCCGGCGGGGCGCCTTAGCCGCCCACCCCGCCCTGCGCCAGCCGGCCCACCAGGATCAGGCAGAGCCCGGCCAGGCAGATGCCTATGATCGCCACCTGCAGCCGGGTGACGGGTTTGCCGCCAAGCAGCGTCTGGCTGAGCCAGGCGGGCGACACCACGCCCACGATGGTGGCAACCGCGATCAAAATGGCGAGGACGGACAGCACGGATTGCATGGCGAAGCTCCGGAGTGGTCGATGCAGCGATCAGTTCGCGCCGCCGCGCAGCAGGCAGTCGCGCAGCAGCGGCGAACCGTCCGCCAGCCCAGCGCCATTGCATTCCAGCGCCACCTTCTGGCCGCGCCGCACCATCGTGGCCCGCGCCTCCACCTCGCACACCCGGCCCGCCGGCCCGCAGATCTGGCGTGGCAGCAGCAGCGCGCGCACATTCACCCCCGGATCGTTCGTGCGGATATCGACAATGACCTGGTCGCCCTCGCGGCGAATGCCGCTGGCGACGCCTTCGACGATCAGGTACTGCCCGACGTAGCGCTCGTCCGCGGCCTTGGGGTTGGCGCGATAGTCGTCCTGCATCGTGCTGGCCTGGTATTGCGGCAGGCGGTCGGCAGGCCGCTCGGGATCGATGCTGATAGGCTCGAGCGTGCCGTCGTGCGGCACGCCGCGCACGTCGCTGGCCGTTGCCGGGACCGCCGCGCTGGCTTCGGCCTGCGCCTCGGGCTGGGCACCGCCGACGTCATCACGCCGATCATTGCCGGCAAACCACAACATGCCAAGCACAGCTACGGCAACGATGGCAACGAGGATTTGCTGGGTACGGTTCAACATCTGGAGATCCTGCCTGGGTGAAATGCGAAAGTCGGAAGCGGATTATGCCTCGCGCCGGCCGCAGAAGCGTTCGATTGCCGCCACGGCATTGTCCACGCCGCGCTCGGCGGCGATCGCGCGGCCCAGCGTGCCGGCCTTCTCGCGCGTGGCGGCCTGCTCGGTAAAGCCGATCATCGACGCCAGCCGCACCGCGTCGATCTTGTGCCCTTCGACATAGCGCGGCGCCACGCCCAGCGCCGCCAGACGGCCCGCCCAGAAGAACTGGTCGCCGGCAAACGGCAGCACGATCGACGGCACGCCCGCCGCCGCCGCCGCATGCGTGGTGCCCGCGCCGCCATGGTGGATCGCCGCCGACACGCGCGGCAGCAGCCAGTCGTGCGGCGTGGCGCCGATCACGTGGAAGCTGGCCGGCAGCGCGGACACGTCGATGCCGCTCCAGCCCGGATAGAACAACGCGCGCCGGCCATCGACCGCCTGCACCAGCGCCGTCACCACCTTCTGCCGGTCAAAACCCGCCATGCTGCCGAAGCCGATATACAGCGGCGGCTCGCCGGCAGCGAGGAAGTCCTGCAATGGCGCAGCCGGCTGCCAGTCGTGCTGCGGCGGCATGGTCCATGCGCCGCTCACCAGCCAGTCGGCATGCCAGTCCTGCGGGCGCGGCACCAGGTGCGGCGAGATCGCGTACAGCGTGGGGAAATCGCGCCACATCGCCTTGCGCGGCGGCACGCCGAACAGCTTGCCGCGCGCGGCGTTGGTGGCGGTACGGAACATGCGCCACAGCACGTGGTTGATGACGTGATGGCTGGCGCGGTTGGCCCACCCCGGCATCCTGAACGGCGGCAACAGCGCGGACGGGAAGGCGCGCGTCGGCGAGATCGGGAACATGGCCGCGGCGATCACAGGCTTGCCCAGTTGCTCGGCCACCGCGAGCGCCACGTAGCCCGTCAGGCCCGAGAACACGATGGCGTCGGCATCGCGCGCGGCCTCGGCCAGTTGCGCCATCCACGCCTCGGTGTTGTCCTCGGCAATACGCGCAAACGCGCGCGTGGCCTCGGCCACATTGCCGCCTTCAGTCATCAGCTTGTGCAGCGCGCCACCCGGCGCCAGCGTCTGCTGGATATCGCCCGCCATCGGCGCGAACGCCAGCCCATGTTCGGCGGCCAATGCCGCAGCCGAGCGCTCGCCCAGCATCAGCACGTCATGGCCGGCATCGCGCAGGCCCAGGCCCAGCGCAACGATCGGGCGGCAGTCGCCCTGGGTACCGAAGGTGATGAGGATCAGGCGCATCGAGAGGGGGCGCCGCAAGCGGCCGGCGCCTGGCATGAGGAGGCGGCCTGCAGTTTACCTGCTGCCGGCGGGGTGCGTGCCGCAGCATGGTGCCGCGCGGCCGCACTCACTTGCCGATGCAGAAGCGCGTGAAGATCGTACCCAGCAGGTCGTCGCTGGTGAACTCACCCGTAATGCTGTTCAGGCACTCCTGCGTCAGCCGCAGCTCCTCCGCGAACAGATCCAGCGCCTGCGCCTGGTGCTCGGCCTGCTCCGCCGCGATATCGAGATGCGACTGCGCACTGCGCAGCGCCGTCAGGTGCCGTTCGCGCGCAAGGAAGGTGCCTTCATTTCCGGACTGCCAGCCGACCAGCCGCAGCAGTTCGCGGCGCAGCAACTCGATGCCGGCGCCGGTGCGCGCTGAGATCCAGATCTCGGTCGGGTTGGGTCCATTGGCGGCGACCACATGGGGCCGGTTGCCGCCGAACATCATGCCACCCACCGCCGGGGCCTTGTCGATCTTGTTGACCACGCGCACGATCGGCGAGCCCGGCGGCAGCTGGCCGCTGAGCTGGTCGTCGATGGCGTCGTCGATCTCGGACAAGCCGTGGCGCAGGTAGTCGGTGGCATCCACCAGGTGCAGCACGACGTCGGCGCGGCGGATTGCGTCCCAGGTACGCTCGATGCCGATGCGCTCGACTTCGTCGGAGGCTTGCTCGCGCAGGCCGGCGGTGTCGATGATATGCAGCGGGATGCCGTCGATCTGGATGGTCTCGCGCACGCGGTCGCGCGTGGTGCCGGCGATCGGCGTGACGATGGCGAGTTCGGCGCCAGCCAGCGCGTTGAGCAGCGACGACTTGCCGACGTTCGGCTGGCCCGCCAGCACTACCGACAGCCCCTCGCGCAGCAGCGCGCCCTGGCGCGCCTGCGCCAGCACGGCGCCGAGTTCATTGCGGATGGTGGCGAGCTGCCCGCGCGCGTCGGACTGCTCCAGGAAATCGATCTCTTCCTCGGGGAAGTCCAGCGTGGCTTCCACCAGCATGCGCAGGTGGATGACCTTATCCACAAGCTTGCGGATCGCATTGGAGAACTCGCCCTCCATCGAACGCGCCGCCGAGCGCGCCGCGGCCTCGGTGCTGGCTTCGATCAGGTCGGCCACGGCCTCGGCCTGGGCCAGGTCGAGCTTGTCGTTGAGGAAGGCGCGGCGCGTGAACTCGCCCGGCTCGGCCAGGCGAAGGCCGATGCCGTCGCCGGCCTGCAGGCAGCGCGTCAGCAGTATCTGCATCACCACCGGGCCGCCGTGGCCCTGCAGCTCGAGCACTTCCTCGCCGGTATAGGAGTTCGGTGCCGGGAAGTACAGCGCCAGCCCGTGGTCGATGACCTTGCCATGGGCGTCGAGGAACGGCAGGTAGGTGGCGTGGCGCGGCTTGAGCGCCTGGCCGCAGACGGCGCGCATCACGGGGCCGACATCGGGGCCCGACACCCGCACCACGCCGATGCCGCCGCGTCCGGGCGCGGTGGCGATGGCGGCAATGGGAACCTGGGGAGCAGTCATGGCGGTATTGTCGCAGATCGGGCGCGGTTGGCGTGGCGCGGTGTGGCGCCAGCGGCGCGCGGTGGATTGGCCGCCGTGGCTGGCGGGGCGTCAGCTTGCGCCGGGCAACTGCAGCGGCGCTTCATCGGAAAGCGTTTGCACTTGCAGGCAATCGGCCATCAGCCGGCGCGCGACCATGGCATCGACAAAGCTGCCGAGCTTTGTCTGCCGTTTCACCAGCTTGCGGTGCAGGCGTTTGGTGATGCGCGACGGCAGTACCGGCTCGAACGCCTCGATCGTATAGCGCAGCCGCTTGCCGGCGATGCGCTGGGCATGCACCGCGCGCGCATCGCCGCTGCGTGCGGCCCGGGCCAGCTTGCGCAGGCTCTGGCGTCCGCGGCGCACGCGCTTGCGCGCAAACGGCCCGAGGCGGTCGCCGCTGTCTTTGCGCGCCTTGGCCGCCAGATGCCCCAAATGCGCGAGATCGCGATGCAGCGAGGGCAGCGGCCAGTCACGGTAGCCGGCCAGCGTTGCCAGCATGGCTTCGCGCGCGGCGTCACGGCGCTCGGCGGCGGTGTCGGCCACGGCCGCCAGGACCGGTTCGTCCGGCTCCAGCTCGCGCGCCGGGGCGATGGTCTCGGCCAGGAACACGTCCCAGTCGCGCACCTCGCTGGTGGCGCGGGCCAGCACGCGCAGGTCGCGCTTCCAGCGCTCGCGCTCCGGCCGTGGCAGCGCTGGCCCCAGCGCCCACACCACCGCGCGCGCATGGCGCAGCGACACGCGTAGTTCGTGCAGGTCTTCCGGATCGTCGCGGCGCGTCAACTGGTCCAGGCACGCGTCGATGCGCGCCAGGCTCGCTTCGGTCAGCGCGGCAAAGGCAGCGGCAGGCCGCATCTTGCGGCGCAGTGCGGGACGTTTGGCGTCGGCGGTCATGGCGGTCTTCATGCGGTCAGGCGCGCACGCGGGACGCAGATGCTTCCAGTGTAGGTGACAGCACGCGGCAGTGCGGGCATGCGGCGTACAAGGCCCATGGGCGGTTGACAGCCTTGCTCCTTCGCGTTGCAATGCGCACACCGCCTGGTGATGCAGTGACCGTACGAGGAACAGCCATGACCACAGAACAGGAGCGACTCCTACTGCGCGATACCGTCGAGGCCGGCTTCCGCCAGGCCGCGTTCGTCAACGACATCGGCATCGCGCTGGCGGACTGCGGCCCCGGCTGGTGCGAATCGATGCTGGCCATCACGCCACGCCACCTGCAGCAAGGCGGCATCGTCCATGCGGGCGTGCAGGCCACCATGGCCGACCACACCGCGGGCGCGGCGGCGTCCACCATCCTCGAAGCGGGCCAGCATGTGGTCACCGCGGAATTCAAGATCAACCTGCTCAGGGCCGTGCGCAGCGACCGGCTGCGCTGCTGCGCCGACGTGCTCAAGTCCGGCCGCTCGATCATCGTGGTGGAGGCGGATGTGTTCGCCGACGTCCATGGCGAATCCGTGCTGGTCAGTCGCCTCAACGCGACCATGAGCGTGCTGGACCTGGCCTGAGCGCCAATCTTTGAAGGGAAGCGAGCCATGATCGACCATACCGGCGTGAACGTCAGCGACTACGGCAAGAGCCGCGCCTTCTACCTGGCGGCGCTGGGCGCCATCGGCTACGGCATCGTCAAGGAATTCCCGGCCAGCGTCACGGGCAGCACGGACGTGGCGGGCTTCGGGCCGCCGGGCAAGCCCGATTTCTGGGTCATCCGCGGCACACCCAACCAGCCGCCGATACATGTCGCGTTCCGCGTGGACAGCCGCGAGGCAGTCGATGCGTTCTATCGCGCGGCGATTGCCGCGGGCGGGCGCGACAACGGCGGGCCCGGCATCCGGGCGCACTATCACCCCGACTACTACGGTGCCTTCGTGCTGGATCCGGACGGGCACAACATCGAGGCGGTGTGCCACAAGCCGGGCTGATCCCCGGCGGCCCGGGTTTGCGCGACGAGCTCAGCGCGTCGCCACGATAAACAACCGCGGGAACGGCAGCAGCACAGATCCGTCCGCCAGCGGCGGATAGGCCTTGGCGATCTCAGCCTCATAGCGCGCCAGGTACGCGGCGCGCCCGGCCTCATCGAGCGGCTGCAGGAACGGCCGCAGGCCGCTGCCCTTGAACCACTCCACCACCGCGGCCGGGCCGCCGGCCAGCGGATGGTGGTACGTGGTCAGCCATACGTCCACGCGCTGGCACAGGGGACGCAGCAACTCGTAGTACCACTGCGCAGAAGCGCGTTCGGCGCGCGCCTTGCTGGCGCCAGCAAGCTTGTCGGCCCACGGGCCTTCCGCCGCCACCTGGCGCATCAGCCGGTGCGCGGGTTCCTCCAGGTTGTCAGGCATCTGCACGGCCAGCGTGCCGCCGGGGGAAAGCTTCGATACCAGCGCCGGGAACAGCCCGGCGTGGTCGGGCAGCCATTGCAGCACGGCATTGGCCAGGATCACGTCATAAGGCCCGGCCTCGTCCCAGGCGCCGATATCCGCCACGCGGAACTGCACATCGGGCAAACGCTTGCGCGCCGCCTCGACCATGTCGTCCGAACTGTCCAGCCCGGTCACCGACGCACCCGCATAGCGCGCCAACAGCACCTCGGTGGAGTTGCCCGGCCCGCAGCCGATATCCACCGCGCTGCGCACGATTTCGTTGGGAATGGCGGCGACCAGGTCGCGGACCGGTCGGGTGCGTTCGTCTTCGAAGGCGACGTATTGGCGGGCGGACCAGCTCATCGGGAATCTCCTGAATAAGGCGCATGCAGCGTCGGTACAGCCCGAAAGCATACGCCCGCTGCAAACAAAAAGCCCGGCATCGCTGCCGGGCTTCATGGTTACCGCATGGTCCTGTAACCAGAATCAGCTCTTGGCCACCACCGCCGCCTTGCCCTTGCCGAGCATGCGGTTGATCTGCCATTGCTGGGCGATCGACAGGATGTTGTTCACCACCCAGTACAGCACCAGGCCGGCCGGGAAGAAGAAGAACATCACCGAGAACACCAGCGGCATGATCGTCATGACCTTGGCCTGCACGGGGTCCGGCGGGGTCGGGTTCAGCTTGGTCTGCACGAACATCGACACGGCCATCACGATCGGCAGGATGTAGAACGGATCCGGCACCGACAGGTCATGGATCCAGCCCAGCCACGGCGCGCCGCGCATTTCCACCGACGACAGCAGCACCCAGTACAGCGCGATGAACACCGGGATCTGGATCACGATGGGCAGGCAGCCGCCGAGCGGGTTGACCTTCTCGGTGCGGTACAGCGCCATCATCTCCTGGTTCATCTTCTGCGGGTCGTTCTTGTAACGCTCACGCATCGCGGTCATGCGCGGCTGCAGGTCCTTCATCTTGCCCATGGACTTGTAGCTTGCCGCCGACAGCGGGAAGAACACCAGCTTGATCAGCACGGTCAGCGCGATGATCGACCAGCCCCAGTTGCCCAGGAAGCCGTGCAGCTTCTCCAGCAGCCAGAACAGCGGCTTGGCCAGGATGGTCAGCCAGCCGTAGTCCTTCACCAGTTCCAGGCCCGGCGCGACCTTCTCGAGCATGTGCTCTTCCTGCGGGCCGGCGAACAGGCGTGAATCGGTGGTCACCGTGGCGCCCGGGGCCACTTCGCCCAGCGGCTGCTGGATGCCCACGCGGTACAGGTTCGGGTCGATCTGCTGGACGTAGAAGGTGTGCTCCTTGCCGGTCTGCGGGATCCAGGCCGAGGCAAAGTAGTGCTGCACCATCGCCACCCAGCCGTTGTTGGCGGCGGCCGGCACGGTGGCCTTGCCCTTGGCGACGTCTTCGAAGCTGATCTTGTGGTACTTGTCGGCGTCGGTGTAGATCGCCGGACCGGTGAAGGTGCTGTAGAACTGCGACTGCTCGATCTTGCTGCCGTCGCGCGCCAGTTCCAGGTACAGCGTCGGCGAGACCGGCGCGGTGCCTGCGTTGGTCACGGCGAACTTGGTGTCGACGACGTAGCTGCCCTTGCGGAAGACGTAGGTCTTGGTGAACTTGACGCCGTTCTTCTCGGCGGTCAGCGCCACTTCCAGCTGCTCGGCGCCGTCCAGCGAGCGCGGGCCCGGGGCGGCGGTGAACACCGTGGTGTGGTTGGGCAGGTCGCCGCCGATCAGGCCCGAGCGCGCCATGTAGGTGCGCACGTTGTCACGCTCGAACAGCACCACCGGCTTGCCGTCCTTCTCGTGCTCCTTGAGCAGCTCCAGGCGCGACACGATGCCGCCGGCGGTGTCGATCTCGGCACGCACCGTGTCGGTGGTCACCACGATCTTCTCGCCGGTGGGCTGGGCGGCGGCTTGCGGGGCAGCGCCTGCGGCCGGGGCGGCTGCGCCCGGCTGCACGTTGGCCTTGGGCACGTCGCCCTGCGCGGCCGCGCCGCTGGCGGCCGGCGCCGAGGCGGCCTGCTGCTGCGTCGTGCCCGGGAAGAACATCGAGGCATGGCCTTGGGCGCGTTGCCAGTTGTCGTAGAGCAGCACAAGGGACATCGAGAAGATGACCCAGAGGATGGTGCGTTTGATATCCATGTCTGGCTGTGGTCGGAGAAATCAGGGTCTGGGCAGACGGATCGCGGCAGGCGCATGGCCTGTCGCGGCATGGACGGAACGGCCCGTGCGGGTGTCCGGCCTGGCAGTGTCGGCTTCCGTGCCCGGCACGGGATCATACCCGCCTTCGGTGAAGGGATGGCAACGGCACAGCCGGCAGGCGGCCATCCAGCTGCCGCGCGCGGCGCCGTGATGGACGATGGCGTCGCGGGCGTAGTCGGAACAGGTCGGCAGGAAGCGGCACTGCGAGCCCAGGTAGGGACTCAGGGCGATCTTGTAGATGCGCAGCAGGGCTAGCAGGATTCGCTTCATGGCGGGGCGGTTCAGGCCGGAAGGCCTGGTGGCTGGCTTTGCGAGGTGCCCGCCGGTGGCGCCGCGGAAGGCGGTGCCGAGGGCGAGGCAGGCGGTGCGGGTGGCGGCAGTGGCTTGGCCGCTACCTCGAGCAGGCTGGCGATTTCCGCCGCGCACGCTCTTCGGACCGCAGCGCGCGTCGCAAATTCCGCGCGCGGGAACTTGGCTTGCAGCCGCAGTAGCACGTCGCGCCCCGCCAGTTCGTCGCGGCGCTGGCGGAACAGCTCGCGCGCCATGCGCTTCACCAGGTTGCGCTCGGCCGCGCGCGGCGCGAACTTCTTGCCCACCACGACGCCAAGCCGGCCTTCCGGCCGGTCATTGGCGCGCACGTACAGCACGAAATGCGGGCTGCGCCGCCGGGGCCGCAAAGCAAAAACGGATGAAAACTCATCCGTCTTTGTGAGCCTTGCGGCTTTGGGGAAGGCATGGGCTGACACGCTGGGTAACACTTGCGAGCGCTGGCGAAGACTACTGCTGGCGCAAAAGCGGCGCCCTGCGGCAAGCTGCTGGCCGTCCTGAAGCCGAGGCGGGAGGCATTGACGGCTGCGCGGCACGGCTGCGGTACGCTGCAGCCGGCGCCGGGCGCGCCGTCAGGCCGGTCGCCCGGGCCTCAGATGGCCAGGCGCTTGCGGCCCTTGGCGCGACGTGCGTTGATGACGGCACGGCCGCCGCGGGTCTTCATGCGCACGCGGAAACCGTGGGTACGCTTGCGGCGGGTAACGGAAGGTTGGTAGGTACGTTTCATGTTGCACTCTCTGGTTGATCTGGGCTTGCCCGACTCCGGCCGGTGCCGGGCTGCCGTGGCCGCCGCGTATGGTTCGCATGGGGGTTGCCACCGGCAAGGAACTGCCGCGGCTTGTCCGACGATTCTGGTTCTGTCTTTGCTGCCGGCCGTGTGGCGCGCGCTGCAGGCTATTGACCTGTGGGCGCGGACGGCACGGACAGGCCAGACCCGGCGATGCGCATACGTGATCCCCTGCCGCATCGCAGAACCCGCCATTTAAACGATTTTCGCGCGCACTGTCAAGCAAACAGCATGTGCGCCGGCACAATTACCACATTACCGGTTGCGCTGTCGGTGCCTCATTGTCCACAACAACCGGTGAGTAACTACATGTGCTCCGGGCGGCACGAAACAATAGGACAACCTAGGCCGAAGTCCCTGTTTTGCCAGAGGAATTACCCCTTCCAGCTTCCCGCAAAGCCGCATCCCAGCAAGGGTTGTGCACAGCAATCCACTGAATTTGCACAAGTTGTCCACAGACTTATCCTTTGTGGATAACTCGGGGGCAGGGGTACAATCCGGGTCCAAACACAACACGGGCTGCGTGGCGCAGGCGCAACCCGGGCCCCCACCGCGGCAACGCATGATCGAACGCACGCCAGTGCGGCGAGCCTGAAGGCTCGCTGGCGGCTGCATTGGCATGCCGCGGCGGCCTCGCCGACTGGAATTGATTCCTAGTACGGTGAAGGCGGCCCGGATCGCGCGACGTATGCGCAACCCGTGGCGTGCCCCGGACGCGATCCACGGGTGCGATTACTAAACAACAAACAATGCAAGATTTCTGGCAGGCGGCAGCTGCGCAACTCGAGCGCGAGCTGACGCCGCAACAGTTCAAAACGTGGATTAAGCCGCTGGCGCCCGTTGCGTTCGATGAAGAAACGCACGCGCTGCGGATTGCCGCGCCTAACCGTTTCAAGCTCGATTGGGTCAAGAGCCAGTTTTCCGGGCGCATCACCGCGCTCGCCTGCGAGTATTGGGAAGCGCAGGTCACTGTCCAGTTCGTGCTGGACCCCGCCGCCTCCGGCCGCGCCGCTGCCTATATGCAGGCACCGCAGCCGGGGATCGGTCCCAATAGCCTGGGCGCGCACGCGCCCGCCGCCGGCATGGGCATGGAAGGCCACGCAGCCCCGGGTTCGGGCATGGGCGGCTATCCCGGCGCCCAGCAGATGGGCGGCCAGCCCCCCTACGCCATGCCCGGCCAGCCCGGCTATGGCGAGTACCCTGCCCCGGCCGGCTACGGCGCGGGCCAGTCGCCGTACGGCAACCCGTCTGCCGCACCGATTCCGGCTGGTGCACGTGCGCAGATGGGCGGCATGGGCCAGGGCGGCCAGGTGCACCCTGGCCAGCATGGCGGCCACGGCAACCAGCATGGCAACCACGCCAACGACATGGGCGAGATCGACGTGGTCCACATGGACCCCGCCGAGGCCAGCGCCCGCTCCTACCGCCAGCAGCAGCACCAGCCGCAGCATCCGCAGCACCCGCAGCACCAGCCCCAGATGGGCGGCGCCACGCCGATGCCCGGCCACCAGCCCAGCGACACGGTCCACGAGCGCTCGCGCCTGAACCCGATCCTGACCTTTGACAACTTCGTCACCGGCAAGGCCAATCAGTTGGCAAGGGCCGCGGCCATCCAG